>NZ_CM192979.1:0-4260000 GCF_041228075.2 Xanthomonas sp. NCPPB 2632 | reverse complement strand
CCAAAGTCATAGCTAAGTGGAAAACGATGTGGAAAGGCATAGACAGCCAGGAGGTTGGCTTAGAAGCAGCCATCCTTTAAAGAAAGCGTAATAGCTCACTGGTCGAGTCGGTCTGCGCGGAAGATTTAACGGGGCTAAGCTATGCACCGAAGCTCGGGGTGTACAGATTTTGATCTGTACGCGGTAGAGGAGCGTTCCGTAGGCCTGTGAAGGTGAGTCGTAAGGCTTGCTGGAGGTATCGGAAGTGCGAATGCTGACATGAGTAACGATAAGGGGGGTGAAAAGCCTCCCCGCCGAAAGCCCAAGGTTTCCTCGCGCAACGTTCATCGGCGCAGGGTGAGTCGGCCCCTAAGGCGAGGCAGAAATGCGTAGTCGATGGGAAGCAGGTTAATATTCCTGCACTTTTCTACAGTGCGATGTGGGGACGGAGAAGGTTAGGTCTACCAGGCGTTGGTTGTCCTGGGGAAAGGCGGTAGGCATGATTCTTAGGCAAATCCGGGAATCTTTATGCCGAGCACCGAGACGAGTCCTATGAGGACGAAGTGACTGACACCACGCTTCCAGGAAAAGCCACTAAGCTTCAGCTGTAGAAAAACCGTACCGCAAACCGACACAGGTAGGCAGGGTGAGAATCCCAAGGCGCTTGAGAGAACTCGGGTGAAGGAACTAGGCAAAATGGCACCGTAACTTCGGGAGAAGGTGCGCCCCTTGGTGTGGTCACGTGCGTGACTGAGCATCGAGGGGTCGCAGTAACCTGGCCGCTGCGACTGTTTATCAAAAACACAGCACTCTGCAAACACGAAAGTGGACGTATAGGGTGTGACGCCTGCCCGGTGCTGGAAGGTTAATTGATGGGGTCAGCCGCAAGGCGAAGCTCTTGATCGAAGCCCCAGTAAACGGCGGCCGTAACTATAACGGTCCTAAGGTAGCGAAATTCCTTGTCGGGTAAGTTCCGACCTGCACGAATGGCGTAACGACAGCGGCGCTGTCTCCACCCGAGACTCAGTGAAATTGAAATCGCTGTGAAGATGCAGCGTTCCCGCGGCAAGACGGAAAGACCCCGTGAACCTTTACTATAGCTTTACATTGAACGTTGAGTTCTTCTGTGTAGGATAGGTGGGAGGCTATGAAACCGAGACGCTAGTTTCGGTGGAGCCATCCTTGAAATACCACCCTGAAGTGCTTGACGTTCTAACCTAGGTCCGTAATCCGGATCGGGGACCATGTATGGTGGGTAGTTTGACTGGGGCGGTCTCCTCCCAAAGAGTAACGGAGGAGCACGAAGGTACGCTCAGCGCGGTCGGACATCGCGCACTGTGTGCAAAGGCATAAGCGTGCTTGACTGCGAGATCGACGGATCAAGCAGGTACGAAAGTAGGTCTTAGTGATCCGGTGGTTCTGTATGGAAGGGCCATCGCTCAACGGATAAAAGGTACTCCGGGGATAACAGGCTGATACCGCCCAAGAGTTCATATCGACGGCGGTGTTTGGCACCTCGATGTCGGCTCATCACATCCTGGGGCTGTAGCCGGTCCCAAGGGTATGGCTGTTCGCCATTTAAAGTGGTACGCGAGCTGGGTTCAGAACGTCGTGAGACAGTTCGGTCCCTATCTGTCGTGGGCGTTGGAGATTTGAGGGGGGCTGCTCCTAGTACGAGAGGACCGGAGTGGACGTTCCGCTGGTGTTCGGGTTGTCATGCCCATGGCATTGCCCGGTAGCTACGAACGGAAGTGATAACCGCTGAAAGCATCTAAGCGGGAAGCACGCCCCAAGATGAGATCTCCCGAGAGCTAGACTCTCCTTAAGGCACCATCAAGACTAGGTGGTTGATAGGCACGGTGTGGAAGTGCAGCAATGCATTGAGCTTACGTGTACTAATGAGCCGTGAGGCTTGACCATATAACCCCAAGACGCTTCACCGTCTTAATCTCTTAACTCGCTGTTCGATTACAACCCGGACGCTTGTCACTCGTTTACACCCTCTGTGGAGCCGGCGCTCGAAAAGCGCTGCTCCCACCCCTTCCCTGGCGGCCATAGCGGCGTGGTACCACCTGATCCCTTCCCGAACTCAGAAGTGAAACGCGCATGCGCCGATGGTAGTGTGGCTCAAGCCATGCAAGAGTAGGTCACCGCCAGGGGCTTTATCCCGGAAACCCGGTCTCATTTGAGACCGGGTTTTCTTTTTGTCTGCGCGAGGCGCAAGACTTGCAGTACGTCATTGCGAACGTGCTCCAGCCACCGACCAGAAGGCCTCCCCACCCGGGGAGGCCTTTGTTTTATGCGGTCAAAGGACGTTGATCTGCGTATACAGCGTGTTGTACGGCGCGTTGGTCGACGTGTTCTGGTACTGGAAGTACCCCGACTCATGACCGTCCACGTTGTACTCGTCGAGCCAACCAACGACGGTCTGGCCCGGCGTGCATGGCCAGGTGTACTGCGTGCCCGTGATGCAGATACCGGTGCTTGCGTAGCGGGCTGAGCGTGGCAGCTGACCGCCATTCATCGACGCGATCGGGTTGGCGCCGTAGCCGATCTCGATGATCGCCACGCGTAGCTCGCCACCGCCGTGATTACAGGTCGTGCTGCTGTTGCCGTTGGTGTATTCCCAACCGCAAGCCGTCGAACCGACCGCGTAGATACGGATGCTGGACAGGGCAGGCGCGGGTGCGCGAGGCACCGGCATCACGGCGAAATCCGTCGGTGGCGTGGGCAGGACACGGCCCTCCGCGGCGAGCGAAGGCAGCGCGGTCATCACGCGCGACGTGGCTGAGGCGCCCTCCTGGGCCTGGATACGCGTGGCTGCGGTGGCGGCGAACGCGAGGGTACAAAGTGCAAAACGTACGGAGTTCAAACGTGGTTCCTTTCCATAAAGCGAAACATACGCTGCGCGCCTGATCGGTGGGCAGCGTGCGGCCATAGCGCGCTTGTCGTTGCGCTACACGGTGCACGGCAACTGCCCATGCACTGCGCGATAAGGATCGCCCGCCATGTCGCGTGCGAATGTCGGATACGGGCATCAGCGCTGCGCTGAATGGGCAAACGTCCGTTCGATCACGAAGGGTTTGCGTGGATCGCCGGTGCAACATGACACCCGCGCGATTAGTCGGCATGATGTTGGCGCGTCGTGCAGCAAGGAAAACGCCATGGATACACGTCTCAACCGCAGGCAGGAGGAACTGGTCGCGATCGTGCAGCGCGAAGGCTTCGTCGGTGTCGACGAACTGGCCAGCCATTTCGACGTGGCGCCGCAGACGATCCGTAGAGACCTCAACCTCTTGTCCGATGGCGGCCTTATCCGCCGATACCACGGTGGTGTCAGTGTGCCGGCCAGCAGTGTCGAGAACGTGGCCTACGCGGCACGGCAGACGCTGCAGGCGGTGGAAAAGAGCCGCATTGCCGCGGCCATCGCACGGCAGATCCCGGATGGCTCATCCCTCTTCATCAACCTGGGCACCACGAACGAGGGAGTCGGCCGCGCGTTGCTCGAGCACCGCGACCTGCGTGTCATCACCAACAACCTCAATATCGCGCTGCTGCTGAGCGACAACCCCACGTTCGAGGTGATCGTCGCCGGCGGCGTGGTGCGCGGCCGGGACCACGGCGTCACCGGCGAGGCGACCATCGAGCTGATCCGCCAGTTCAAGGTCGACTTCGGCATCATCGGTATATCGGGGATCGAGCTCGACGGCACCCTGCTGGATTTCGACTTCCACGAAGTGCGGGTGGCCCAGGCCATCATCGAACACTCCCGCCAGGTGCTCCTCGGCGCCGACCATACCAAGATCGGCCGTAACGCCATGGTGCGCCTCGGCGACTTCAGCCGTGTGGACGCATGGTTTACCGACCGGCCGCCGCCCGAGGCCTTGTTGCCTGTGCTGGAAGCGGCGGGCACGCGGCTCTACGTCGCGGACTGAGCCGGGCCGTGCCGTCGCGAGGCCAAGGCGCCTCGTAGGCCCACATAAACATCGGTTTAGCCCCCCCTATCAGCGGCGGGCGGCCGTATTGCAGCCCGCCGTTGCTAACGCTCGTGCGTACTACCCGCGTCGAGAACACGCATCCGTACGCTGCACTGCAGCGTGCGATGTTCGTTTGTGTTCGAATATGCTCATTTCAACGCAGGTGTCGCCCTGCCGAGTCATGGATTGTTCGCTTTCGCTCCGTCAGGCCCGCCGGCCCGTTGCGAACGAACGTACCCGAGCGTAGGGTGTCCTCGTTTCGGTAGGGCAACGCCTCCAGCCAAGTGGGGTGGTGCAATGGTCGAGCAGGTCGATGTTCTGGTGGTGGGCGGCGGCGTCAATGGCGTCGGTATCGCCCGTGACGCCGTGGGCCGTGGGCTCTCGGTGTGGCTGTGCGAACGCGACGATCTGGCGTCCCATACCTCGAGTGCGTCGACCAAGCTGATCCACGGCGGTCTGCGTTACCTCGAGCAGTTCGAATTCGCCCTGGTCGGCAAGGCGCTGGCCGAGCGCGAGGTGCTGCTCCGCGCGGCGCCGCATATCATTTGGCCCCTGCGCTTCGTGCTGCCGCACCAGCCGCACCTGCGCCCCGCCTGGATGATCCGTATCGGGCTGTTCCTCTACGATCACCTGGGCCGTGGCCGGCGCACGCTGCCGGGCTCGCGCCGCGTGCGTTTTGCCAAGCATGTCACCGGCGAGCCGATGCGTGACGATTTCTCGGTGGGCTTCGTGTATTCCGATGCGTGGGTGCAGGATGCCCGCCTGGTGGTGCTCAACGCGATGGACGCGGTGCAGCGTGGCGCCAAGGTCGAGACCCACACGCGTTGCGTGAGCGCGCGCCGTGACGGCGATGGGTGGATCGCCGAGCTGGAGTCGCGCGACGGCAGCCGTCACTTCGTCAGGGCCCGTGCCCTGGTCAATGCGGCGGGGCCCTGGGCCGCCAGCTTCCTCGACGACGTGGCCCACCTGAAGCATTCGCACTCGCTGCGCCTGATCAAGGGCAGCCACATCGTCGTGCCGAAGATCTACGATCACCGTTACGCCTACATCTTCCAGCAGCCGGATCGTCGCATCGTGTTCGCCATTCCGTACGAGCGCGACTTCACGCTGGTCGGCACCACGGATATCGAATACAAGGCCGACCCGTCGAAGCCCAAGATCGATGCCGAGGAAATCCAGTACCTCTGCGAGGCGGCCAACCGCTACTTCAAGAAGCAGCTCACTCCTGACGACGTCGTGTGGAGCTACAGCGGCGTGCGGCCCCTCCTGCAGGACGAATCGGGCAGTGCGTCGGAAGTCACGCGCGACTACTTGCTGGACATCGACCAGAACGGCCCGCCGCTGCTCAACGTCTTCGGCGGCAAGCTGACCACGTTCCGCAAGCTGGCCGAGGAAGCCGTCGACAAGCTGGCTCCGCTGCTGGGCAACGACAAGCCGGCCTGGACGGCGGATGCCCGTCCGCTGCCCGGTGGTGGCGAGCGTGACATCGACGCGCTGACGGACGATCTCCGTGCGTCGCGGCCGTGGCTGACCGAACGCTTTGCCTGGCGCCTGACACACTTGTACGGCACGCGAGCTCGCGATCTGTTGGGCGAAGCCAATGGCCTGGCGGCGCTGGGCACGCATTTCGGCGCGGACCTCTACCAGGCCGAAGTGGACTACCTGATCCGTCACGAATGGGCGACCGAGGCCGAGGACATCCTCTGGCGTCGCAGCAAGATCGGCCTGCATGTCGGCAAGGACGACGTGCAACGCCTTACCGAGTACCTCAATCAGCGGGTCCCGCAGGGGCGCGCCACCCAACCGTAGCGCTAGCGCGCTGCCAGCCATGAAACCGATGGAGAGACGGATCATGCGACAAAATATTGGTGAGTTGATATCCGAAGCCGTGGCGATGTTCATCATCATCGCCTTCGGCGATTCCGTAGCGTGCATGTATGTGCTCTACGATCCCAGTCCCTACCTCAACGCCTACTGGGGCGTGTGTATCGCGTGGGGCCTTGCCGTCACCATCGCGATTTACGCCACGGCATCGGTGTCGGGTACGCACGCCAACCCGGCGGTAACCCTGGCGCTGGCCGTCTTCCGCAACTTCTCGTGGAAGAAGGTGGTGCCTTACTGGATCGCGCAGGTGATCGGTGCGTTCCTCGGTGCGGCCATCGTCTACGCCCTGTTCGGGCCGGTGATCGACCACTTCAACGCCACGCACAACCTCACCCGTGAAGCGGGTGGCGCCGCCGGCGTGTTCTTCACCCATCCGGGCCTGGCCGTCACGCCCATGCATGCGCTGACTGACCAGATCATCCTCACCGCCTTCCTGCTGTTCGGCATCTTCGCGATCACCGAGCAGTACAACGAGACCGCCCCGGGCGCCAACAACGGTGCGCTGATCATCGGCCTGCTGGTGGCCACCATCGGTGCGTCGATGGGTTACCTGGAAGCGTGGGCGATCAACCCGGCGCGCGACTTCGGCCCGCGCCTGTTCGCCTACTTCGCCGGTTGGGGTTCGTCCGCGCTGCCGTCGCCGGATAACTACTGGTGGGTGCCGATCGTCGGCCCGCTGATCGGCGGCGTGGTCGGTGGCGGTGCCTACCAGCTGCTGATCCATCCGTTCCTGCCGGCCCGCCAGCGTGCGCTCGAAGAAGCGCGCCAGGCCGCGGCGCGTGGCACGTCTTCCCATTCGACCATTCAGTGAGGCCCCAGATGGACAAGCAGAAATACATCCTCGCCATCGACCAGGGCACCACCAGCTCGCGCACCATCCTGTTCGATCACGACGGCAACATCGCCGGCACGGCGCAGCGCGAGTTCCCGCAGATCTTCCCGCAGCCGGGCTGGGTGGAGCACAACCCGCGCGAGATCATGACCAGCGTGCTGTCGACGATGACCGAGGTCATCAGCAGCTCCGGCATCGACGCCAGCTGCATCGAGGGCATCGGCATCACCAACCAGCGCGAGACGGCGGTGGTGTGGGACAAGACGACCGGCCAGCCGATCTATAACGCCATCGTGTGGCAGTCGCGGCAGACCGCCGACATCTGCGAGAAGCTCAAGGCCGACGGCCATGACGAGATGGTGCGCGAGAAGACCGGCCTGCTGATCGACGCCTATTTCGCCGGCACCAAGGTGCGCTGGATCCTCGATCAAGTGGAGGGCGCACAGGAGCGCGCGGAGAAGGGCGAGCTGCTGTTCGGCACCATCGATACCTGGGTGATCTGGAACCTCACCGGCGGCAAGGTGCACGTCACCGACTACACCAACGCCTCGCGCACGCTGATGTACGACATCTACAAGCGCGAGTGGGACGACGAGCTGCTGAAGATGCTCAACGTGCCGCGCGCGATGCTGCCGGAAGTGAAGTCGTCCAGCGAGGTGTACGGCAACACGCTGGCCAAGCATTTCTTCGGTCGTGAAGTACCGATCGCCGGCATCGCGGGCGACCAGCAGGCGGCGTTGTTCGGCCAGGCCTGCTTCGAACCCGGTCTGGCCAAGAACACCTACGGCACCGGCTGCTTCATGCTGATGAACACCGGCGAGAAAGCCGTCCGTTCGAAGAATGGCCTGCTCACCACCATCGCGTGGGGCGTGGACGGCAAAGTGGAATACGCGCTGGAAGGCAGCATCTTCGTGGCCGGCTCGGTCATCCAGTGGCTGCGCGACGGCCTTCGCATGCTGGGCAAGGCGGCGGACTCGCAGTCGTATGCCGAGCGCGCCAAGGACAACGACGGCGTGTACTTCGTGCCTGCGTTCGTCGGCCTGGGTGCGCCCTACTGGCGCAGCGACGTGCGCGGTGCGGTGTTCGGCCTGTCACGCGGCACCACCAAGGAGCAGTTCATCCGCGCCGCGCTGGAGTCCATGGCCTACCAGACCCGCGACGTGCTGGAAGCGATGCAGATCGACTCAGGCATCGAACTGAAGGAACTGCGCGCCGACGGTGGCGCCATCGCCAACGACTTCATGGCGCAGTTCCAGGCGGACATCCTGGACGTGACCGTGCTGCGCCCGAAGGTGCAGGAAACCACCGCGCAGGGTGCCGCGTACCTCGCCGGCCTGGCCGTGGGTTTCTGGAAGGATCGCGCGGACATCGCCAAGCGCTGGGCCGTCGACCGCGAGTTCAAGCCCGGGATGACCAAGGAAACGCGCGACGATCTGTATGAAGGCTGGAAGCAGGCCGTCACCGCCACGATGGGGTTCAAGCCGCGGAATTGAGGCTTTGCGATTATCGCCCACATCGTGGGCTCCTACAAACGCACGTACCGTCTGGCGTGCCACAGACCATGTAGGAGCGCACGATGTGCGCGAAAAGCCACCCATTGGCGCCTCAGCCCAGCGTGTAACCGAACTGGCTTTCGAATTCCGCGGCGAACTGATCGTACGTGAAGTACTGGTTCTGCGTGCCCGGGTGCTCGACCTTCAGCGCACCCATCAGCGAGGCCATCTTGCCGACGGTGGGCCAGTCGTAGCCCTTCATGATGCCGAAGATGAGGCCTGCGCGGTACGCGTCGCCGCAGCCGGTGGGATCGACCACCTTGTGCTCGCGGGCGGGCGGGATCTCGATCGTTTCGCCGTTCACGTGGATCTGCGAACCGCGCGGGCCCTGCGTGACGATGTATGCGGTGACCTTCGAGGCGATGTCGGCGGCGTTCCAGCCGGTGCGCTGCTGCAGCAGCTGCGACTCGTAGTCGTTGACGATGACGTACGTGGACTTCTCGATCATCGAGCGGAACTCGTCGCCGTTGAACAGTGGCATCGCCTGGCCCGGGTCGAAGATGAAAGGCACGCCGCGGGCGGCGAACTCGTCCACGTGCTGCAGCATGGCTTCGCGGCCGTCCGGCGCGACGATGCCGAACTGGTAGTCCGGGATGTCACGCACGTGGTTCTCGTGCGCGCTGGACATGGCGCCGGGATGGAAGGCCGTGATCTGGTTGTTGTCCAGGTCCGTGGTGATGAAGCACTGCGGGGTGAACTGGTCGTCGAACTGGCGCACGCCGTCGAGGCGGATGCCGAATTTCTCCAGGTGCGCGCGGTAGGGCGCGAAGTCCTGGCCGACCGTGGCCACCGGCATCGGCTCGCCGCCCAGCAACTTCAGGTTGTAGGCGATGTTGCCCGCGCAGCCCCCGAACTCGCGACGCATGGCCGGCACCAGGAAAGACACGTTCAGGATGTGGACCTGATCCGGAATGATGTGGTTCTTGAACTGGTCCTGGAACACCATGATGGTGTCGTAGGCGAGCGATCCGCAGATAACGGCAGTCATGCGTTGGGCAACCCTGAAGGATGTGATGGCACGACCGTGAACCGGCCGCCGCGAGCGCCGAACGCGAGGGGTTCGGCAAACCGACGGATCGTACCCAAATTCGTCGCCTTAGGCGACAGGTCAACACGTACAGAATTACGGGAATGCCGCAGCTTCCGCTCGCATCCTTCGGACTTACAAGACTTTCTTAACTTCTTCGCCTCCGCTTCGCCCTTGCGTGGGGGAGGGCGCCAATCTAGACTTCCATGCTTACTTTTTGCCGCAACGGGCGCCCGCCGCACATGTTTAAGAAGTTCCGCGGACTCTTTTCGAACGACATCTCCATCGATCTCGGCACGGCGAATACGCTCATCTATGTGCGTGGACAGGGCATCGTCCTGAATGAGCCGTCCGTCGTGGCCATCCGCCAGGATCGTGGCCCCGGTGGTCCCCGTACCGTCGCCGCGGTGGGTGGCGACGCCAAGCGCATGCTCGGTCGCACCCCCGGCAACATCGCCACGGTCCGACCGATGAAGGACGGCGTCATCGCCGACTTCACCATGACCGAAGCGATGCTCCAGCATTTCATCAAGCAGGTGCACCGCTCACGCATGCTCCGGCCCAGCCCGCGCGTGCTCGTCTGCGTGCCCTGCGGCTCCACCCAGGTGGAGCGTCGCGCCATCAAGGAATCGGCCGAAGGCGCCGGCGCCCGTGACGTCTTCCTGATCGAGGAGCCGATGGCCGCCGCGATCGGTGCCGGTATCCCGGTGCACGAAGCCCGTGGCTCGATGGTGCTGGATATCGGTGGCGGTACCTCCGAGGTCGCGGTCATCTCGCTCAACGGCATCGTCTACTCGCAGTCCGTGCGCGTGGGCGGCGATCGCTTCGACGAAGCCATCATCAATTACGTGCGCCGTAACCACGGCACGCTGATCGGTGAGTCCACCGCCGAGCGGATCAAGCTCGAAGTGGGCTGCGCGTTCCCGCAGAGCGAAGTGCGGGAGATGGAAATCTCCGGCCGCAACCTCGCCGAGGGCGTGCCGCGCATGTTCACCATCAACTCCAACGAAGTGCTGGAAGCCCTGCACGAGCCGCTGTCCGGCATCGTGGCGGCGGTCAAGGCGGCGCTGGAGCAGACCCCGCCGGAGCTGTGCTCCGACGTGGCCGAGCGCGGCATCGTGCTCACCGGCGGCGGCGCGCTGCTGCGCGATCTGGATCGCCTGATCTCCGAGGAAACCGGCCTGCACGTGCAGGTGGCCGACGACCCGCTCACCTGCGTGGCGCGTGGCGGCGGCAAGGCCCTGGAGATGATCGACCAGCACGGCAGCGACTTCTTCGCGTTCGAATGATGGCGGCCGCGCGCGGCGCTTTGGCCGGAGCGCGCTGAACCATGGCCCTCAATCGCGACGAATCGTCGCCGCTGTTTGCACCGGGCGTGGCGGGAACGCTGCGCCTGATCGTCTACCTGGCGCTGGCCTGCGTGCTGATGGTCCTGGACCATCGGGGCGGGTGGCTGGGCAACGTGCGCTACGGCCTGTCCATCGTCATCGAGCCCATCTACCGGATCGCTGGCCTGCCGTCGCAGGGTTTCCAGGCGGCCACGGTGGCCTTCGCCGACCGCCAGCGCCTGACCGAGCAGAACCAGCGGCTGCGTGAAGACCTGCTGCTGGCCAACGCCAAGCTCAACCGCATGGCATCGGTGGCCGAGCAGAACCAGCGCCTGAAGGAACTGCTGGATACCCAGCACAGCCTGTCGCTCAACGTGCAGCTGGCCCGCCTGGTCGGCGTGGACCTGGGGCCGTTCCGGCACCGGATCGTGCTGAACCTGGGCGCGCGCGACAAGGTGCGGCAAGGCCAGGTAGTGATCGACGCCCGCGGCGTGATGGGCCAGATCGTCGACGTGATGCCCACCACCTCGGTGGCCATGCTGATCACCGACCCCAACCACGCCATTCCCGTCACCATCGAGCGCACCGGGCTGCGCACCGTGGCCTATGGCTCGCGTGCCGGCGACATGCTGACCCTGCCGACCATCCCCGTCTCGGCGGATGTGCAGGCCGGCGACAAGCTGGTCACCTCCGGCCTGGGCGGCCGCTTTCCCCCCGGCTTTCCGGTGGGCGAGATCCGCGACGTGGCGCAGACGCCGTCCGGCACGTTCCTCTCGGCGCAGGCCAAGCCGGCCGCCGACCTGGATCGCAGCGAGGACGTGCTGCTGCTGCACGACCTGGCCGAGCCGGCCGGGCCGCCGCCGCTCGCTCCGAACGTCGGTCCGTCGAACAGCCTGGCGCCCGACCCCAATGCGGCCCCCACGACGCCGGCCGCCGCGGCGCCGACGCTGCCGTCGGTCACCTCGCCAACGACCAGCCGCGTTCCCGCGCGCGCCGCGTCCACGGGGAGCACGCCATGAACCGCATCCGGGTTCGTCAGCTGTGGTTCGCCGCCACGCTGCTGCTGTCGCTGTTCCTCATGTTGATTCCGCTGCCGGGCCCCCTCGCGCCGTTCAAGCCCTATTGGCCGGCGCTGGTGCTGCTCTACTGGTGCCTGCAGTCGGGTGACCGGGTGACGCTGGGCATGGCCTTCTGCCTGGGCGTGGGCGCCGATCTGTTCGACGGCGTGCTGCTGGGCGAGCAGGCCCTGCGCCTGACCGCCATGGTGTTCATCGCGCTGCGCTTTCGCTCGCGCCTGCGCTTCTTCCCTATGTGGCAACAATCGTTGGCCGTGCTGGGCCTGTTGCTGAATGACCGCGTGTTGCTGCTGCTGATCCGCGTGCTCGGCGGCGATCCGTTGCCACCGGCGGAATACTGGATCTCGCCGCTGGTGGGCGCCGCGCTGTGGCCGTTCGTGTTCCTGATCCTGGACGACCTCCGCGCCCGGCTGCGCATCCACGAGACATGAGCAAACGGCGCGCCTCCATCAAGGAAGTGCGGGGCGAGGTGGCGCTGTTCCGCCGCCGCGCCCTGGCGGGGTTCGCGCTGATCCTGGCCGGGCTGGTGGCCGTGTGCTGCCAGTACGTCAACCTGCAGGTGAACCACCACGACGAGTTCGCCGCGCGCTCGGAGCAGAACCGGGTGAAGCCGCGCGCGATCCCGCCGGCCCGCGGGTTGATCTTCGACCGCAACGGCGTGCTGCTGGCCGATAACGTGCCGGCCTTTCGCCTGGAAGTGACGCCGGAACAGGTGGCCGACATGGACACCATGCTGGCCAACCTGGGCGCCATCGTGCCGCTGAGCGACGAGGACATCGCCACCTTCCGCAAGCAGGTGAAGGGCAGCCGACGCTTCGAGGGCGTGCCGCTGAAGCTCAAGCTGACCGAGGACGAGATCGGCCGCTTCGACGTCAACCGCTGGCGCTTCCCCGGCGTGGACGTGGTGCCCTACCTCACCCGGCGTTACCCGATGGGCGCGTCGCTGGCCCATGTCATCGGCTATGTCAGCCGCATCGACGTGGACGACCTGGCCCGCATGGACGAGGACGAGGAGGCCAGCTACAAGGGCACCACGCATATCGGCCGCATCGGCATCGAGCGCTCCTACGAAAAACTGCTGCATGGCGCGCCCGGCTATGAGCTGGTCGAGGTCAACGCCGACGGGCGTACGCAGGCGGTGCTGGACACCACGCCGCCGACGCCGGGCAAGAACATCTACCTGAGCATCGACGTGCGCCTGCAGAAGGCCGCGGAGGATGGCCTGAACGGACGCTCCGGTGCGGCCATCGCCATCGATCCGCGCAACGGGCAGGTGCTGGCCTTCGCCAGCGTGCCCAGCTTCGACCCCAACCTGTTCGTCAACGGCATCAGCTCGGCCGACTACAAGGCGCTGACCACCTCGCCCGACAAGCCGCTGTACAACCGCGCGCTGCGCGGCGTGTATCCGCCCGGCTCCACGGTGAAGCCGTTCCTGGCGCTGGGTGGACTGACCATGGGCATCCGCCGGCCGTCGGACACGGTGCTGTCCACGGGCGAGTTCTGCATCCCGGGGCAGTCGCGCTGTTACCGCGACGACGTACGCGGCGGCAACGGTACGGTCAATATGATTGGCGCGATCGAGCATTCAACCAATACGTATTTCTATCGCCTGGCCCTGGACATGGGCATCGATCGCCTGTCGCAGTGGATGGGCAGCCTGGGCTTCGGCAAGAAGACCGGTATCGACCTGATCGGCGAGGTGCCCGGCATCCTTCCGTCGCGCGAATGGAAGGCTACGCGCAGCAAGGCCGGCTGGTACCCCGGCGAGACAATCATCGCCGGCATCGGCCAGGGCTACTGGGCGGTGACGCCGCTGCAGCTGGCGCACGCGGTGGCCACGTTTGCGGGCCACGGCATTCCTTACACGCCGCATTTCCTGCTGGACACGCAGGACGGCGTGGACAGCCCGCGCGTGCGCCAGGCGTTCCCGCCCAGCGGGCCGTCCGTGGTGCGCAAGCAGGCGGACTGGGACGCCGTGAACGAAGGCATGAAGGCGGTGATCAACTCTGGGGCCGGCACCGGCAAGAAGCTGGGCATCGGCTTCCCGTACCTGATCGCCGGCAAGAGCGGCACCGCCGAACGCTTCTCTCGTACCACCAACGCGTACAACGAAAACAAGAACACCGCCTACCTGGCCACGCGCCACCGCGCGCTGTTCATCGCCTACACGCCGGCGGACGATCCGAAGATCGCCACGACCGTGGTGCTGGAAGCCGGCGCCTGGGGCGCCGCGGATTCCGGCCCCATCGCGCGCAAGATCCTCGACCAGTGGGTGGTGGACGAGGGCGGCCCACGCCCGTCCGATCTGCCGCCGGGCCCGATCGTCACCTCCGACGCACCGCCCGACGCGTCGCCGGATGCCCATCCGGACGAGCATCCCGAGGCCTCGCCCGTACAGGGCGCCCAGCCCGCCGATGGCGCCAGCAGCGCGCCACCGCCCGACGACAACAGTGAGGACCAGTGAGCGCCATCCAGAACCTCACCCTGCGCATGAAGCGTTTCGGCCTGCGCCTGATCAGCCGGCCGCGCCTGGATATTCCCCTGCTGCTGGCGCTGATGGTGCTGGCGGGCGTGGGCCTGACCACGCTGTACAGCGCGGGCAACGCCAATGTCGGCCTGGTGACGGGGCAGGCGGCGCGCTTTGCGCTGGGCGGCGTGCTGCTGCTGGTCATTTCCCGCATTCCACCGCCGGTGCTGCGCTCGTGGACACCGTGGCTGTACATGGGCAGCACCGCGCTGCTGGTGGTGGTGGCCGTGCTGGGCGAGGGCAGGGGGGCCTATCGCTGGCTGGACCTGGGCGTGATGCGCTTCCAGCCGTCCGAACTGCTCAAGCTGACCATGCCGATGATGGTGGCGTGGTACCTGCACCCGCGCCAGCTGCCGCCGAGCTGGAAGGACATCGTGGTGGTGGGCCTGCTGATCGCGGTGCCGGCCGGCCTGATCGCGGAACAGCCCGATCTGGGCACCGCGCTGCTGGTGGCCGGTGCGGGTGCGTTCGCGCTGTTCCTCTCCGGCATGGCCTGGTGGCGCATCGGCCTGATCGTGGGCGCGGTGGGCGGAGCCATTCCGGTGGCCTGGCAGTTCCTGCACGAATACCAGCGCAACCGCGTGCGCACGCTGCTCGATCCGGAATCCGATCCGCTGGGCAACGGCTGGCACATCATCCAGTCGAAGATCGCCGTCGGCTCCGGCGGCGTGTTCGGCAAGGGCTGGCAGCACAGCACGCAGTCGCGCCTGGAGTTCCTGCCCGAGCACACCACCGACTTCATCTTCGCGGTGTTTTCCGAGGAGTTCGGGCTGATCGGCGTCATCGGCATCATGCTGCTGTACGCATTCATCATCGGCCGCTGCCTGTGGATCGCCATGAACGCGCGCGACACCTATTCGCGCCTGCTCGCCGGCGCCATCGGCATGAGCTTCTTCGTGTACGTGGCGGTGAACGGCGGCATGGTGGCGGGCATACTGCCGGTGGTCGGCGTGCCGATGCCCCTGGTCAGTTACGGCGGCACCTCGGCCGTGTCGCTGCTCACCGGATTCGGCGTGCTGATGTCGATCCACGCGAACCGCAAGTTGCACGATTGATGGCTGAACAGTGGCCCAGGCCTGCCCCGGACGCGTCACGACCGCGTGTTACGCTTCGGTGCATGGATGAAGCCCTGACAGCGCGCTGCGCACGCCCCGTACGTCGTCTTCCGCGCCTTGCCGGCGCGTTGATCGCCTTCCCCCTGCTGTTCGCGGCGTCGGCGCATGCGGAGACGCATCCCGGCCAGGACGCACTCGTGCGCGAGGTGGCGAAGGACACGGGCAAGAGCCCCGCGTCGCTGAACGCGCTGCTGGACAACGCCAAGAAACAGCAGGCGATCCTCGATGCGATCAGCCGCCCCGCCGAGGGCAAGCCGTGGCGCGATTACCGGCCCATCTTCCTTACCGAACAGCGGATCGCCGCGGGCGCCGCGTTCTACGAGGAACATCGCGCCCTGCTGGACGGCATCGGTCGCAAGTACGGCGTGCCGCCGGAATACATCGTGGCCATCGTCGGTGTCGAAACGTTCTACGGCAAGAACACCGGCAAGTGGAAAGTCATCGACGCGCTCAGCACGCTGGCGTTCTATTACCCCAAGCGCGCGCCGTTCTTTCGCGAGCAGCTGAAGGCCTTGCTGGAGCTGCCGTCCAACCACCTCGGTGGCCCGATCGACACGCTGACCGGCTCCTACGCGGGTGCCCAGGGCTGGGGCCAGTTCATGCCTTCGTCCATTCGCGATTGGGGCGTGGACTACGACCACGACGGCCGGATCGACATGAAGGGCTCGATGGGCGACATCTTCGCCAGCATCGCCAATTATTTCGTCGAGCACGGCTGGGAGCGGGGCGGTCCGGTGGCCGCGCGTGCGCAGCCGGATGGCCGTGTGACTGCGCCGGAGGTGCCCAAGGACTGGCGTCCCGTCGCGCCGGTGGAATCGTTCGTGGCCGATGGCTTCGCTCCGGTGCAGCACCTCAACCCGGGGCGTGAGGCCCAGCTGGTGCGCCTGGACGGGCCGGCCGGGGATGAATACTGGCTCACGTTCCAGAACTTCTACGTCATTACCACGTACAACCGCAGCCCCATGTATGCCATGGCCGTGAACCAGCTCGCCCAGGCGATCCGCGAGCGGGCGGGTGGTGCTGCGCCGCGATGAGGGAGGGGGCGCCGTCGTTGGGATCGCCTACAGGTTTGGGATCGCCCATGGCTTTGGGATCGCCCACATCGTGGGCTCCTACGGCGGGGTGGCGGTTCTGCGTGGTGGTGCTTATGGCGGTGCTGTTGTCGGCGTGTGGCGGGGGGAAGAACACGCGGCCGGCATCGCGGGGTAGCAGCGGCGGGGGCTCATCGTCGTCGTCGTCGGGATCGTCGTCGCGGGGTGGTTACGACGATATACGCAAGTCGCAGGGTTCGCGGTATCGCTCGCGTGCCGACAGCGTGCCCACCGAGATTCCGGACGTCAGCAAGCTGCCGGAGCCGGTGCCGAAGGTGGAGCCCCGCTCGATCTACGGCAACAAGACCCCTTATTCCGTGCTGGGCCAGACCTACAACGTGCTGCCGACGCCGCGCGGTTACGTGGAGCGCGGCATCGCGTCGTTCTACGGCAACAAGTTCCACGGCTACAAGACCTCCAGCCTGGAGGAATACGACATGTACCAGTTCTCGGGCGCGCACAAGACGCTGCCGCTACCCAGCTATGCGCGGGTCACCAACCTCGAGAACGGCAAGAGCGTGATCGTGCGCATCAACGATCGCGGGCCCTTCCACGAGAACCGCATCATCGATCTTTCCTTCGCCGCCGCGGTCAAGATCGGCGTGTGGCCCAAGGGCACCGGCCTGGTCGAGGTCCGCGCCATCGACCCGACGGAGGCCAACAGCGATCGCGGCGCGCCGTACGTCAATACGGCGCCCAAGCCCGCCCCGATCACCGCGCCACCACCGCCTGCGGGGCGGTTCGTCGCGGCCGTGCCCGTGGGCGCGACTGCACCCACGCCGGAGCGTGCCGTGACCCGGCCGCCGTCCTCGGCGATTGCCGCTCCCGTGGGGAGCGCGCCCGTGGGTGCCGCCGTGGTCGGGAACGCCGCGGTGGGCAGCGCCCGGCCGGTCAGCGGCGCCACGCCGACGACCGGCGCGGCGTCCACCGGCAACGACGACGAGAACCACGTGCCAGGCATGACCGGCATCTCGCCAGCGGAAGCCCTGCCGCCATTGGCGGGCGCCGGTACCGGCACGGGTGCCACCAGGGGTACAGGGGTGACCACGACGGGTGCTGCCGCGGCGGGCTCGTCGGCGTCCCGTGGCGCGCCCAGCCGACCCTCCGGCACGGTCCCGTGGAAGGCGCCGGCTGCCAGCGCCGCCCAGGGGCCGATCACGGCGGCCATTCCCGGCAAACCCACCATTTATCTCCAGGTCGGCGCGTTCTCCGACGCGGCCAATGCCAACCGCGTGGCCGACCAGTTGAACAAAGCCGGCCTCGGGCCGGTCAGTGTCATCGAGACCGCCGTGGGTGGCCGCAGCGTGCGTCGCGTTCGCGTCGGGCCGCTGGCCGACGTCGACACGGCCGATCGCGTGA
This sequence comes from Xanthomonas sp. NCPPB 2632, assembly GCF_041228075.2. NCBI lineage: Bacteria > Pseudomonadati > Pseudomonadota > Gammaproteobacteria > Lysobacterales > Lysobacteraceae > Xanthomonas > Xanthomonas sp. NCPPB 2632. The sequence goes on along the minus strand of NZ_CM192979.1, from coordinate 4,242,252 downwards.
CCGACCAGATCGCCGGCATGGGTCTGCCCCGTCCGTCGGTCGCGGTAGACTGACCTTCTTTTTTTGCATTTCACTGGACCGTTGAAACGATGAAGCTCCTGCCCCGCTCCCTCCTTGCCTTCGCCGCCGCCGCGCTCGTCGCCGGTGTCGCTGCGCAGCAGCCCCCCCGTCCGACCGCCGTGCCCCGCCCGGCGGTGCCCGAGGCGCCGGTGCCGCCGCCGCCGGAAGTCGAGGGCAAGAGCTGGGTGCTCATGGACTACAACACGGGGCAGATCATCGCGTCCAAGGACATGGACGTGCAGCTCGAGCCGGCGTCCATTACCAAGATCATGACGGACTACGTGGTGTCGGCCGAGTTGGGTAACGGCAAGATCCACATGACCGACCCGGTCACCATCAGCGAGAACGCCTGGCGTGGCGGCGGTGCCAGCACCGACGGCTCCACCAGCTTCCTCAAGCTCAACAGCCAGGTGCCGCTGAAAGACCTGCTCTTCGGCATGATCATCCAGTCGGGCAACGATGCCGCCATCGCGCTGGCCGAGCACACCGCGGGCTCCGAGCCGGCGTTCGCCAACCTGATGAACGCCTATGCCAAGCAGATCGGCATGACGCATTCGCAGTTCCAGAACGCCTCCGGCTACCCGGTGGCCAACCACTACACCACCGCGCACGACATCGCCATCCTCTCGCGCGCCCTGATCCACGACTTCCCCGAGGACTACGCGATCTCGGCCGTGAAGGAGTTCGAGTGGAACGGCATCAAGCAGCACAACCGCAACCTGCTGCTGTGGCGCGACAACACGGTGGACGGCATCAAGACCGGCCATACCGCCGCCGCCGGCTATTGCCTGGCCGCCTCGGCCAAGCAGGGCGACGCCCGCATGATCGCCATCATCATGGGCGCCAACAGTGAGAAGGGCCGTGCGGACGCCGCGCTGGCGCTGCTCAACTACGGCTTCCGCTTCTACGAAAGCCACAAGCTCTACGAGGCCAACAAGCCGCTGGCCACGCCCAAGCTGTGGAAGGGCGCCGAGAACACCGTGCCGCTGGGCCTGACGGAAGACGCGCTGGTCTCGGTCAAGCGCGGCGACTACGACAAGCTCAAGGCCAACCTCGACATCCCCACCACGCTGATCGCCCCGTTCAAGAAGGGCCAGCAGGTCGGCACGCTGCGCGTGACGCTGGATGGCCAGCCGGTGCTCACGGCGCCGCTGGTGGCCCTGAACGACGCGCCCGAAGGCGGCTTCTTCTCCCGCCTGTGGGACACCATCATGCTGTGGTTCCACAGCGACGGCGACAAGAAGTAAGAGGGCATCCGGCCATGCGCGAGATCGACTTCAGCGACGCACAGAAGGACGGCAAGGGCTTCCAGTTCCCGGGCGAGTTCGAGATCACGGCGATCGGCAACGCCGCCGCCGGCCTCGACAAGCACGTGCCGGCGCTGTTGCACGGCATCGGCCTGGACGTGCTCCACGAGACGCTGTCCACCAAGCTCACCCCCGCCGGCAACTACCAGTCGGTCACGGTGAGCTTCGTCGCCCCCAGCCGCGAGAAGTACCTCGAGGCCCACAGCACCCTCCGCGCGGACGAGAACATCCGTTTCACGATGTAACAGACGGTGTAGGAGCGCACGATGTGCGCGAAAAGCCAACAAAGCGATGACGCGGCGAGGCCACATCGTGCCACGCCGCGAACCCCAGATCGCGCACATCGTGCGCTCCTACAGCGGCCCCGGCACCTACCGGCTCCGGGCCGGTCCTTGATTCGCCGGCCCCGGGCCCACAACTTTCCGACAGTCCCTACGAACCGTCCCCCATGACCTTCCCCCTCAACGTCCGCCGGCTGGGGCGTGTTCCCTACGAATCCACCTGGAAGGCCATGAGCGCCTTCACCGACAACCGCACGGACGACACGGTCGACGAGCTGTGGCTGCTGGAGCACGATCCCGTATTCACGCTGGGCCAGGCCGGCAAGGAAGAGCACGTGCTGGCCGCGGGGGATATCCCGGTGGTGCGCGTGGATCGCGGTGGCCAGGTCACCTACCACGGCCCGGGCCAGATCGTGGCCTACCCCATGATCGATCTGCGGCGGGTGGGCGTGGGCGTCCGCGAGCTGGTCTGCCGCATCGAGCAGGCCATCATCGATACCCTGGGCGAGTGGAACATCGGCGCGGAACGGCAGCAGGGCGCTCCCGGGGTCTATGTCGCCGGGGCCAAGGTCGCGGCGCTGGGCCTGCGCATCCGACGCGGGTGCAGCTTCCACGGCCTGGCCTTCAACGTGGACATGGATCTGGCCCCCTACCACCGCATCAATCCCTGCGGGTACAAGGGTTTGGAAGTCACCCAGGTGTTAGACTTGGGCGGTCCGTCGCGGTTGGTGGACGTGGAAGACGTCCTGGTACAGGAATTCTGTAAGCATTTCGGCTTCTCCGCCGTCGCCGCCGATCCTACCCTTCCCGAACTCCCCGCCCGCGTCGCGGTCTGAGGACGTAGCCGTCATGAGCCAAACCTCTTCCCCTTCCCCACGCAGCATCCCCATCGCCGTCGTCGACAAGCCCGGCGAGAAGATGCTCGGCAACGACAAGATCGCGCTCAACCGCGCGGGCTTCGACACGAACGTGCCCACGCTGCGCAAGCCGGGCTGGATTCGCGTCCGCCTGCCGCAGGGCAATGCCGTGCAGGAACTGAAGGCGCGCCTGCGCGAGAACTCGCTGGTCACGGTGTGCGAGGAAGCCTCCTGCCCGAACATCCACGAGTGCTTCTCCAAGGGCACGGCCACTTTCATGATCCTGGGCGAGGTCTGCACGCGGCGCTGCTCGTTCTGCGACGTGGCCCATGGCCGCCCGCAGCCGCCCGATCCGCTGGAGCCGGCCCGCCTGGCCGAGACCATCCGCGACATGCGGCTGAAGTACGTGGTGATCACCTCGGTGGACCGCGACGACCTGCGCGACGGCGGTGCCGAGCACTTCGCCTCCTGCATCCGTGCCGTGCGCCACGCCAGCCCCAGCATCCGCATCGAGATCCTCACCCCGGATTTCCGCGGCAAGGGCCGGATGGAGCGCGCGCTGGAGGTCATGAAGGATTTCCCGCCGGATGTCTTCAACCACAACCTGGAGACGGTGCCCCACCTCTACCGCGAGGTCCGGCCCGGCGCCGACTACCAGTGGTCGCTGGACCTGCTCAAGCGGTTCAAGGCGCAGCACCCGGAGGTCCCGACCAAGTCCGGCATCATGCTGGGCCTGGGCGAGACCATGGACCAGGTGCTGGAGACCATGCGCGATCTACGCAACCATGACGTCGACATGATCACCATCGGCCAATACCTGCAGCCGACGGCGCATCACCACCCGGTGGTCCGTTACTGGACGCCGGACGAGTTCGATGCACTGCGCGTGGCGGGTGAGGCGATGGGTTTCGGCCATGTCGCTTCGGGCCCGTTAGTGCGATCCTCCTACCATGCCGACCTCATGGCTCACGCCGCGGGTGTCGTCGAATAAACGTTTCAACGCACTCCGAGGCTGCGATTACATGATCCTTCGTCCCGCGTTCGCCCTCCTGCTCGCCCTTTCGACGGCAGGTATCCACGCCCAGAACGCCAAACCGCAGCCGGACACCGCGCCCGCGACCAAATCGGCCGCTCCCCAGCCGAAGGATGCCTCGGAAGCCGCGACCTCGCCCGAGCCGCAGCGCAAGGAATCCACCCTGCCGCTGAAGCCGACCCCGGCCGAAGCCCAGGCATCGCAGCTGTCCGCGCGGTTCCTCACGCGCTTCCATTACCAGGCCCAGCCCCTGGACGACGCCATGTCGGCCAAGATCTACAAGGCCTACATCGAGTCGCTGGACAGCGAGAAGGTCTTCTTCACCCAGGAAGACCTGGCCAAGTTCGAGCCGATGAAAACCCAGCTCGACGACGCGATCTGGAACCAGGACCTGACCGCCCCGTTCTCGGTGTTCAACCTGTACATCACCCGGGCCGTGGACCGCATGAACTACGCGCGCGGGCTGCTGGCCAAGGGCTTCGACTTCAGCGGCAACGAAAGCTTCAACTTCGACCGCAAGAAGGCCGCCGCCCCGAAGAACCAGGCCGAGCTGGACGACGTGTGGCGCAAGCGCACCATGAACGACTGGCTGCGCCTGAAGCTGGCCGGCAAGACCGACGACGACATCCGCAAGACGCTGGACAAGCGCTACGCCACCTACATCTCGCGCGTGCGCCAGCTGGACAATGAAGACGCCACCCAGGCCTTCATGACGGCCTACGCCAACTCCACCGACCCGCACACCGATTATCTCGGCCCCCGCGCCGCGGATGCCTTCGACATCGCCATGCGCCTGTCGCTCGAGGGCATCGGCGCCGTGCTGCAGGCGCGCGACGACTACACCACCATCCGCGAGCTGGTGCCCGGCGGCCCCGCATTCAAATCCGGCAAGATGAAGGCCGGCGACCGCATCGTGGCCATCGGCCAGGGCGAGACCGGCCCGATGGTCGACGTGGTCGGCTGGCGCCAGGACGACGTGGTCAAGCTGATCCGCGGCAAGAAGGACACCACGGTCCGTATCGAGGTGCTTCCGGCCGATGCCGGCGTGGACGGCAAGCACGACATCGTCACCCTGGTCCGCAAGAAGGTGACGATGGAAGAGCAGGCCGCCAAGTCCAAGGTCATCGAGGTCAAGGACGGCGATGTCACGCGCAAGATCGGCGTGATCGACCTGCCCACGTTCTACCAGGACTTCGGCGCCCGCCGTAACGGCGACACCAACTTCAAGAGCGCCACCCGCGACGTCTCCAAGCTGCTCACCGAACTGAAGGCGCAGAAGGTCGACGGCGTCATCATGGACCTGCGCAACAACGGCGGCGGCTCGCTGTCGGAAGCCACGGAGCTCACCGGCCTGTTCATCGACACCGGCCCCGTGGTGCAGGTGCGCGATGCGCGAGGCCAGATCGACGCGCAGGGCGACGACGCCCCGGGCATGGCCTGGGACGGCCCGATGGCGGTCATGGTCAATCGCGGCTCGGCCTCGGCGTCGGAGATCTTCGCCGCCGCCATCCAGGATTACGGCCGCGGCGTCATCATCGGCGAGCCCACCTTCGGCAAGGGCACCGTGCAGAACCTGGTCGACCTCGACCGCTTCGGCAAGGCGCAGACGGGCGAGGACGCCAAGTACGGCGAGCTGAAGATGACGATCGCGGAGTTCATCCGCATCAACGGCGACAGCACGCAGCTGCGCGGTGTCACTCCGGACGTGCAGTTCCCGCAGAACGGCGACGCGAAGGAATTCGGCGAGTCCACCTACGACAACGCGCTGCCGTGGCGTCATATCGACCCGGCCGACTACAAGCCGGTCGCCGACCTGAAGCCCATCTTCGGTCCGCTCAACCAGAAGCACGACGCCCGCGTGGCCACGTCGCCGGCGTGGAAGCTGATGCTGGATGAGATGGCCCAGTACAAGAAGCTGCGCGACAAGACCGACATCTCGCTCAACTTCGCGGCCCGCCAGGCCGAGCGCAAGCAGTACGAGGCGATGCAGACCGACTTCCGCAACCGCCGGAAGGCCATCTTCGGTGGCGACGGCAGCGCATCGGACGCGTCCGATGACAACACGGGCGACGATGGCCTCAACGCCAACGAGCGCAGCCTGAAGTCGGAGATCAAGCAGGAAGCCGACGCGAAGAAGGCCAAGGACACGCCGCTGGACGAGGCCGCGCACATCGTCAGCGACGAAGTGGCCATGATCAAGGCGGATCCGAAGGTCGCCGCCGAGGTGCTGCCGTACGGCGGTCGCAAGATCGACGCGCCTCAGACCGCGCAGGTACCGCACAAGGCTGTGGCGCCGGCCGCGGGTACGCCTACGCCCTGATCGCCGCCACATGACCCGCGCCCGTCCAGGGCGCGGGTTTTTTTATGCGCCAAAACCACCTCTTCACCCGTCCGCTGCTAGCCTCGACGCGCATTTTTCCAACGCCCGAAGGCAGGCCCATGAACGATTTTCTCGACCGTGTCGGCGTAGACGCCGCCATGCGTGCGCTTATCCTCACGTACTCCATCCGCATTGGCCTGGCCATCGTGCTGCTGGTGATCGGCTTCTGGATCGCCGCGCGGCTCGCCAACCTGGGCCGGCGTGCGCTGGAGCGGGCGCGGGTCGACGTCACCCTGGCGCTGTTCCTCCGTAACGCCATCTACGGCGTGCTGCTGGCGCTGCTGTTCATCCAGGTGCTCGGCACCATCGGCATCCCCACCGCCTCGTTCATCGCCGCCATCGGCGCCGCTGGCCTGGCCGTGGGCCTGGCGCTCACCAGCTCGCTGTCCAACCTGGCCTGGGGCGTGCTGCTGATCCTGTTCCGCCCGTTCCGCGTGGGTGATTACGTCACCGTGGGCGGCATCGACGGCACGGTGCAGAGCGTCAACCTGATGCACACCTTCCTGATCACGCCGGACAACCGCGAGGCCGTGGTGCCCAACGCCAAGGTGGGCGGCGACGCGATCATCAACTACAACGTGCGCGGCACCCGCCGGTTCGAGTTCAAGGTGGGCATCGGCTACGGCGACGACATCGGCAAGGCCATGAAGGTCATCACCGACCTGTTCGAGGCCGACCCGCGCATCCTCAAGGACCCGGCGCCCGGTGTCTGGACCGACGCCCTGGGCGATTCCAGCGTCAACCTGGTCATCCGCGCCTGGACCACCGTGGCCGACATGCAGGGCGCGCAGACCAACCTGCTGCGTCGGATCAAGGAGCGCTTCGACGAGGAAGGCATCACCATTCCCTACCCCCAGAGCGAGATCCGCGTGGTGGGCACGCCCCCCATCGCCCCGCCGACCGCCCAACGACCCGTGTAGGAGCGGACGATGTCCGCGATAAGGCGCCACGACCGCTTTCGCATGCGGGTTCGCGGACATCGTCCGCTCCTACATGAGCGTGGCGGCGCCCGGTGAATCGGGCGCTCCCGGGGCTTTTGGCCCAACGAGCGTTTAAATCGTGGGAAAAGTCGCGCGAGGGATTACAATCTTCCGGTTGCGCCGCAGCATGGGCGCCCGTATTCCCCGCCGGAGGGTTAGCCGCCCGCCGATGCCTGTTTTTCTGGAGGTTCCATGGCCGACGTCAAAGAAGCCCGCGTACCCGATATTGGTGGTAGCGCGGTCCCCGTCATCGAAATCATGGTCAAGGTCGGCGATCGCGTCGAGAAAGACCAGAGCCTGGTGACGCTCGAATCCGACAAGGCCACGATGGAAGTGCCGGCGCCGTTTGCCGGCGTCATCAAGGAGCTGAAGGTCAAGGTCGGCGACGAAGTCGACGAAGGCCACGTGATTGCGCTGGTCGAAGCCGAGGGCGACGCCCCGGCCGAGGCGGCCAAGGCCGAGACGCCGAAGGCCGAAGCCTCGAAGCCGACGGCTACCCAGGCGGCCCCGAAGGCCGACGAAGCCAAGCCTGCCGCGGCGCCTGCCGCCGCCCCGTCACCGGCTGCCGCCAAGGCGCCGTCGGCGACGAAGGCCTCCGGCCCGGTCAACGTCACCGTGCCCGACATCGGCGGCAAGCCGGTGCCGATCATCGAGTTGATGGTCAAGGTGGGCGACACGGTCGAGAAGGACCAGAGCCTGATGACCCTGGAATCCGACAAGGCCACGATGGACATCCCGGCCCCGGCCGCGGGCGTCATCAAGGAGCTGAAGGTCAAGGTTGGCGACGAGGTCAACGACGGCGACCTGATCGCCGTGCTCGAAGGGCAGGGCGGTGAATCCGCCGCGGCCGCCGCGGCGGACGCCCAGCCCGCTGCCTCCACCGACAAGCCGGGTATCGCCGAGGCGCCCGCCGAGGCACCGAAGCGCGACGCGTCAGCCGCTTCCAGCGCCTCGAAGTCGGAGCCGGTCGGTGGTGCGCCGCGCACGCCGCCGGTGTCGTTCGACGCCAGTATCATCATGCCGGGCAACGCCCCGTACGCCAGCCCGGCCGTGCGCGCCTTCGCCCGCGAGCTCGGCGTCGATGTCGCGCAGGTCAAGGGTAGCGGCCGCGGTGGCCGCATCCAGCGCGAAGACGTGTCCGGCTACGTGAAGCAGGTGATGACCTCGGGTGCCGCGCCGTCCGCGGGTGGCGCTGCCGCCGGCGGTGGCAACGGGCTCAGCCTGCTGCCCTGGCCGAAGGTGGATTTCTCGAAGTTCGGCGAAGTGGAAGAAAAGCCGCTGGGCCGCATCCCGAAGATCTCGGCGGCGAACCTCGCGCGCAACTGGGCCATGATCCCGCACGTCACGCAGTTCGAAGACGCCGACATCACCGAGCTGGAAGCCTTCCGCAAGAAGCTGGGCGAAGAGAACAAGGACCTGAAGGTCACCCCGCTGGTGTTCCAGATCAAGGCGGTGGTCGCGGCGCTGAAGAAATTCCCGCAGTTCAACGCGTCGCTCGATGCGGCCGGTGAAACACTGACGCTGAAGAAGTACTACAACGTGGGCATCGCGGTGGATACGCCCGATGGCCTGGTCGTGCCGGTCATCCGCAATGCGGATACCAAGGGCCTGCTCGATCTTGCCGCCGAACTGGGCGAGATCTCGAAGAAGGCGCGAGACAAGAAGCTCACCGCGGCCGACATGCAGGGCGGCTGCTTCTCGATTTCCTCGCTCGGCGGCATCGGCGGCACGGCGTTCACGCCGATCGTCAACGCGCCGGAAGTGGCGATCCTGGGTGTGTCCAAGGCGCAGATGAAGCCTGTCTGGAACGGCAAGGAATTCGCGCCGCGCCTGATGCTGCCGCTGTCGCTGTCGTACGACCATCGCGTCATCGACGGTGCCCTGGCCGCACGCTTCGCCGTGTACCTCGCCCAGCAGCTCGGCGATATCCGTCGCCTGTTGCTCTGACCGGAGGCGATACGCATGGCTAACACGATCGAACTGAAAGTACCCGACCTCGGCGGCTCGCACGATGTGCCGGTCATCGAGATCCTGGTGAAGGTCGGCGACACCGTCGCCAGGGACCAGAGCCTGGTCACGCTGGAATCGGACAAGGCCACGATGGACGTGCCCGCCTCCCAGGCCGGCACCATCGTCGAGATCAAGGTCAAGATCGGCGACGAGCTCAACGACGGCAGCGTCATCGCCCTCATCGAGGCTTCCGGTAGCGACGCGTCGTCCGATGCCGGCAAGGCCGTCGGCCAGTCGACGGTGAAGGACGCCCCCGCGCCGGCCACGCCGTCGCCCGCACCGGCACCGCCGAAGGCTTCCGCAGCGCCTGCGGCTGCCTCGTCCGCATCGTCCGCCGCTGCGCCGTCGTCGACGGCGAAGGCCGCCGGCGATTCCGGTCGCAAGGCCGACATCGAGTGCCAGTTGGTCGTGCTCGGCTCGGGTCCCGGCGGCTACACCGCGGCGTTCCGTGGCGCGGACATCGGCCTGGACGTGGTGCTGGTGGAGCGCTACGAGTCGCTCGGCGGTGTCTGTCTCAACGTCGGCTGCATCCCGTCGAAGGCGCTGCTGCACGCGGCCGCCGTGATCGACGAAGCCGCCGCCATCGAGGCGCACGGCATCGCGTTCGGCAAGCCGGTGATCGACCTCGACAAGCTGCGCTCGTTCAAGGACAAGGTGGTCGGCAAGCTCACTGGCGGTCTGGCGCAGATGGCCAAGGCCCGCAAGGTGCGCACCGTCACCGGCGTGGGCAGCTTCATCTCCGCGCACGAGCTGGAAGTGCAGACGGCCGAGGGCACCAGGCTGATCCGCTTCGAGAACGCCATCATCGCGGCGGGCTCGCAGTCGGTGAAGCTGCCTTCGTTCCCGTGGGACGACGAGCGCGTCATCGACTCGACCGGTGCGCTGGAACTGCGCGACGTGCCGAAGAAGATGCTGGTCGTCGGCGGCGGCATCATCGGCCTGGAAATGGCCACGGTGTACGCGGGCCTCGGCTCCGAAGTCACGGTGGTGGAACTCGCCGACCAGCTGATGCCCGGCGCCGACCTCGACCTGGTCAAGCCGCTGCAGGGCCGGATCGCCAAGCGCTACAAGGGCATCCATCTCAAGACCAAGGTCGTCGCGGCCAAGGCGACGAAGAAGGGCATCGAGATCACTTTCGAGGGTGAAAGCATCCCCGAGACCACGGTGTACGACCGCGTGCTGGTGTCGGTCGGGCGCTCGCCCAACGGCAACAAGATCGGCGCCGACAAGGCCGGCGTGGAAGTCAGCGAGCGGGGCTTCATCCCCGTCGACCGCCAGATGCGCACCAATGTGCCGCACATCTTCGCCATCGGCGACCTGGTCGGCCAGCCCATGCTGGCGCACAAGGCGACGCACGAGGCCAAGGTGGCCGCCGAAGCCGCCGCCGGGCAGAAGAGCTTCTTCGACGCACGCGTCATCCCGTCGGTGGCCTACACCGACCCGGAAATCGCCTGGGTCGGCGTGACCGAACGCGAGGCGAAGGAGAAGGGCCTGAAGGTCGGCGTGGGCAAGTTCCCCTGGGCGGCCTCCGGTCGCGCCATCGGCATCGACCGCACCGAAGGCTTCACCAAGCTCATCTTCGACGAGGAAACCCACCGCATCGTCGGCGCCGGCATCGTCGGCCCGCACGCGGGCGACCTCATCTCCGAACTGGTCCTGGCCATCGAGATGGGCGCGGAAGCCGGCGACATCGGCCGCACCGTGCACCCGCATCCGACCCTGGGCGAGTCCGTAGGCATGGCCGCCGAGGTGTACGAAGGGACGATCACGGACCTATACATCCCGAAGAAGAAATAGCGTTTCGGCAACCCGCATCGCGCACATCGTGCGCTCCTACACCCGTCCTTGTAGGAGCGCACGATGTGCGCGATAGCCGTTGTGTAGGAGCGCACGATGTGCGCGATAGCCGTTGTAGGAGCGCACGATGTGCGCGATCACCGCCGCGTAGAAGCGCAAGACGTACCCGATCGTCCGTGCAGAAACATCCGACACGCACGACCGCCATCAGACATCCCGCCCCTCACCCCCCATTCGCCCCCACCCAAACCGCATCCCAATACGGATAATCCCCCACGCGCCGCACCAGCCCCGCGCGTACCGGATTGGCCACGATGTAACGCGCCGCCGCGCGGACGTCCTCATCGGCACGCAACGCCCGATCATGGAACGCCCTCTGCCAGACAGGTGAGGTACGCCCTTCATCGCGCAGCGCTTTCGTCACCAGCGACTTCAGTTTCCTGACCATCTTCGACAGGTCGGCATCGGCATGGTCGTCGAGTTGCACCAGCCCGTGCCAGTGATCGGGCATCAGTACCCAGGCAAGGCATTCGGCGCGCCGCCAGGTGGTCGATGCGTGGACGATGCGGGCTATCCGCCGCGCGGTGCGGTAGTCACCGAAGATCGGCGCACGATTCCAGGCCACGGCCGTGACGAGGTAGATGCGACCGGCCTCGGAAACCCGACCACGACGAAGTGCCTTGTTGCCAGGATGCGATGTCATCCGTCCATCGTCCCGACGCCGGCACCGTCGAAACAGCGGCGCCCACCGCATCGCAAGATGCCCCGTGCCTGAAACCCGACGTCCGGGGGTAGGAGCGCACGATGTGCGCGAAAAGCCAACAACGCGGCGACGTGGTAAGCCCCCCATCGCGCACATCGTGCGCTCCTACCCGGCGATCATCGACAACGGCACATCGCATCGCGCGAGCGGTTGTGGCATCGTCCGGTGATGCCAGCACCGCAGCCAGCTCACTACCTCCGTCGCCTCGGCATCTGGGATGCCGCGATGATCGTCATCGGCGGCGTGATCGGGGCAGGCATCTTCCGCACGCCGGCCACCGTGGCTCAGCTGACCAGTTCGGGCACGGAGGTGATCCTGCTCTGGACGCTCGGCGGCCTGCTCACCCTTGCCGGCGTGCTCTGCTATGCCGAGCTGGGGGCGCGTCGGCCGCAGGCGGGCGGCACCTACGTGTACCTGCGCGAAGCCTTCGGCCAGTTACCGGCGTTCCTGTTTGGCTGGACGATGGCGCTGATCAATTACCCCGGCAGCGTCGCCGCCGTCGCCACCACGTTCGCCGACTACGCGTGTCGTGCGACCGGCCTGCCGCAGGAGTGGGTCAAGCCGCTGGCGGTGGGGGCGATCGCCTTCATCGTGGCGGTGAACCTGTTCGGCATCCGTGCCGGCGCATGGGTGCAGAACATCTTCACCGTGCTGAAACTCGGCGCGGTCGCGTTGCTGATCGTCGTGGGCCTCTACCTGGCGCGCGGGCACCTGGGCGCGGCGTTCGTGGCCGATCCCACACACGACGTGCCGGCCAGCACGGTGATCGGTGCCATCCTCCCGGCCTTGTTCGCCTACGGCGGGTTCCATTACCTCAACGACCTGGCCGGCGAAGTGCGTGAGCCCCAACGCACGCTGCCCCGCGCGCTGGGCCTGGGCATGCTCGCCGTCGTGGTCTGCTACGTGCTGGTCAACATCGCCTACATGGCCGGCCTGGGACATGCCGGCCTGGCCGCGAGCACGGCGCCCGCGGCGGACCTGATGCGTCGTGTGTTCGGCGAATCCGGCGCGACCATCATCGCCGTGGGCATTGCCTGCTCGACCTTCGGTTATTGCAGCATCGCCATCGCCGGCGGCGCACGCGTGCTGCAGGTGATGAGCGCGGACGGCATGTTCTTCCGGCCGATCGCGCGCATCGACGCGAAAACCGGCGCGCCGCAGTTCGCACTGGCGGCACTGGGCGGCTGGGCGATCGTGCTGATCCTGTCGGGCAGCTTCAAGGCGCTGCTCAACTACACCACGGTCGGCGAATGGCTGTCGCATGCGTTCGGCATCGCGACCATCTTCTGGTATCGCAGGAAATTACGCGATGAGCCCTCGCCCTACCTCGTGCCTGGGTATCCGGTGTTGCCGCTGGTATTCACGACGACGGTGTTGTGCGTGATTGCCGCCACCGCGATTACCGAGCCGGGCGATGCCGGGATGAGCCTGCTCATCATTGCCGTCGGTGTGCCGGTGTATTACCTGTGGCGGCGGAAAAGCGTGTAGGCGCTCGCTTCGATAGTCGCCCCGTGTAACCCGCGTTCAAACGTTTCGTGGCAGATTCGGGGTATGCGTACCTATCTGCCCCTGCTGCTCCTGACGGCCACCGTCTCCGCCCCGGCGACCACGGTCGACCTCGTCCACCCGACATCCGCCACGCATGTCACCACGCGCGACGCCACGCTCGATGCCACGCCACGCAAGGCGGCCGATGGCGGCGAGCTGGTGGCGGCGACGTTCAAACCGTCCGCCGCGCCATCGCTGGTGATCGCGCCAGCGCAAGGCACGTGGGCATGGCAGCCGGATGGCACGCTGCGCCTGCGCGTACAGAACGGCATGCCCTGGCCGGTCACGCTCATCGTCGATATCGCCTCGGGCGAGAAGCACCTGAAGACGGTGGTCGGGCTGCCGCCGGGGCCACCGCAGACGCTGTCGGTAACACTGAAAGCCACCTCGCCGCGCGCCTTCGGCATGCAGGTGGGGCCGCCGATGCCGTTCGATGATGGCAAGGACAAACGACTGGTGGCCACGGCCGTGGACGGCGCCGTGGATGCCGGCGCCATCACCTCGGTGACCTTGTCCATGCCGCAACCGGGTGCCGCACAAACGTTGCTGTTCGGCACGCTGGACACGGTGGCGGGCGACGGCGACCTGCGCAAGGCGTACACCGGCATCGTCGATCGGTACGGGCAGTTCACCCGCGCGACCTGGCCGGAGAAGATCGACAGCGATGCGGCCTTGAAGGAGCGCGCGGCCCTACCCGCCGACGCGGACCACGCGGACCACGCGAAGAACGCCGCGGCGTCGCCGGGTCTCGACCGTTTCGGAGGCCGCCTCGATCGGCCGGCACTCAAGGTCACCGGCTTCTTCCACACGCAGAAGCAGGGCGACCGCTGGTGGCTGGTGACGCCGGAGGGCCACGCATTCTTCTCGCTGGGCGTGAATGCCGTGAACCTCACCGATGCCCGCACCTACGTGCAGGGCCGCGAATTCATGTTCCTCGATCCGGGCGTGGACCACGGTACGTTCAGCGGCGTGGCCGACAGCCGCAGCGACCAGGGCTCGCAGCGCGACAACGGCATGAACCACGGGCGCTGGTGGGACATCTATTCGCAGAACGTGTCGCGCAGCCTGGGCAACGACTTCGCCTCGGCGTGGCGCAAGCGCAGTGTCGATCGACTGCGTAGCTGGCGCTTCAATACCCTGGGCAACTGGAGCGACCCGGCCTTCGCCAACGATCACCGTATCGCCTACACGGTGCCGATCCTCATCAAGGGCGATTTCAACACGGTGAGCACGGGCTACGACTACTGGGGCCGGATGCCGGACCCGTTCGATCCGCGCTTCCTCAAAGCCACGCAAGCGGCCGTCGCCAACGCGAGCAAGGGCGTGACGGACGATCCGTGGTTGCTCGGTTACTTTGCCGACAACGAACTGGCCTGGGCCGGGCAGGGGCCGCAAGGGCGCTGGGCGCTGGCGGTGGGCTCGCTCGCCCAGGGGCCGGAAAGCCCCGCCAAGCAAGCCTTCCTTGCCTACCTGAAAAAGACCCATGGTGATGCCGCCAGCTTCGCCAAGGCGTGGGGCGTGAACGTCACCACCTGGGATCAGGTAGCCGCCAAGGGCTTCAAGGCGCCGGACCCGAGCGAAGCCCATCCCGCCGTGGCCGCCGACAACATCGCCTTCCTGCGCCTGTTCGCCGACCAGTATTTCCGTACCGTCGCGCAGACGCTGAAGAAAGCGGATCCGCACCACCTGTTCCTGGGTGGCCGGCTCGCCGTTCGCACGCCGGAAGTGGAGCAGGCCAGCGCCGCCTATGCCGACGTCACCAGCATCAACACCTACACGGATGTGCCGGAGCACGGTTTCGACGTGGCGGCCTTTCGCAAAATGGACAAGCCCGTGATGATCACGGAGTTCCACTTCGGATCGGCCGATCGCGGGCCGTTCGGTAACGGCGTGGCCGCGGTGGGTAGTGAGGAAGAGCGGGGCAAGGCCTACGCGCGCTTCGTGGACGCCGCCGTCGCGTCGGGTGTCGTTGTGGGCACGCACTGGTTCCAGTACATCGACCAGCCGGTCACCGGCCGGGTGCTCGACGGGGAAAACGCGCACATCGGGCTGGTCGGCATCACCGATATCCCGTTCAGGGACTTCACCCGGGCCGTTACCGACACCAATGCCCGGGTCGGCGGGGGCTCAGGCGGCGCGCGGTAGCGGCAGGTCGACTCGGCGCTGCCGTAGCAGGTCCCGACCAAGAGCGAAGGCGATGGGCTCGGCCACGCCGACCAGGGCACTGACAGCCAGGTTCTGGTTGACGGCGTAGCTCATGGAAAACGCGATGCTGAAATGCGTCGCGGCGTACTTGATGGTGCGGGCCATGACGAAATCCTCAGATGGGAATGGATCTCATTATGGGGGTGCCGCGGGTGATGTCCAAGTGATCGTTTTGATGTTTTCGATAGCACCTGGCTATCGATGCAGCGCCATGAATCCAACGATGCCGACCACCATCAGGATGGCCACGGTCATGCAGGCGCTGGTCGGCTTGACCCGGCGCGCGTCGATACGAGGCACCAGCCACCAGATCAGGAGCGCACCGAGCAGCATGTCCAGCACCAGCCAGCCCCGGACCCAGGCCAGCTCCAGCAGGGAGGCGTCCAGCGGTTGCCCGTGGCGCGTCAGCAACAGCACCACCCCGCCCACGCCCAGCGCGATCAGCAGCCAGACCAGCATGGCGAGATAGGTGCGGTTGAACACCACCGGGGTGCGCTCGAGCCAGCGCAGGGACGACCAGCCGATCAGGGCAGGCACGACCGCGCCGACGCTGGCGTAGAGCACCAGCCAGATGATGGCCGACAACAGGGTGAGGAGGGTCTGGATCACGTGGCCGCCGGTATCAGTACGGTGTGCCGAAGCGGGACAGCGCCTTGCTCATCAGCCAGGCGGGCCCGATCAACAGGTATTGCAGGTCGGTCAGGAAGGACGGGCGCTTGCCTTCGATCCGGTGACCGATGAACTGGCCGACCCACGCCACCACGAAGACGACGATGGCCGACCACAACAGGCCGCTGCTGCCGATGCTGCGGTAGAGCGAATCGGTCACCAGGGCCAGGATGATGAAGGCAGCCGCCATGGCGAGGCCGATCTTGCGCGACAGCCGATAGAAGTAGAAACAGAAGGCCAGGAACATCGCCAGCACCGCCCAGAGCCCCGGGCGCCCGAGCCAGCCCGGCACGGGCAGCAGCCAGAACAACGCCACCACGGACCAGGTAATGGCCGGCACGCAGATCCAGTGGATCAGCTGGTTGGTCTCGTTCTGGTGGTCACGGCCGTAGTTGCCGAACCAGCGTGCCGCGTCGCGCATGGAAACCCCCGGAAGCGTGGCGTCCCAGGCCGGGCATGGCGCTCCGGCCTGGGCGTGGAAGGCAAGCGTTGAGCCTGGAACGCTGCACGTCAACCTTGCGGTGCGGCAAGGCTCAGGTCAGGCGGATGCCAGCCAGCTTGTCCAGGGCCTCGGCGTACTTGGCGGCCGTGCCTTCGATGACGTCGGCCGGCACCTTCGGCGCGGGCGGCGTCTTGTTCCAGCCCAGGGCCTCCAGGTAGTCGCGGACGAACTGCTTGTCGTAGCTGGGCGGGCTGATGCCGCGCTGGTAGTTGTCCGCCGGCCAGAAGCGCGAGGAGTCGGGGGTCAGCATCTCGTCCATCACGTGCAGCACCCCATGCTCGTCCGTGCCGAACTCCAGCTTGGTGTCGGCGATGATCACCCCGCGCTCGGCGGCGTAGGCCGCGGCAAAGGCGTAGATCGCCAGGGTGGCCTCGCGCACGGCGTTGGCCAGGTCGCTGCCCACCGCATCCACCACGACGTCGAAGCTGACGTTTTCGTCGTGGTCGCCCACAGCCGCCTTGGTCGACGGGGTGAAGATCGGCTCCGGTAGCTGCTGCGCCTGCTCAAGGCCCTGGGGAAGGCGGATGCCGCAGATCTCGTCGGTGGCCTGGTAGGACTTCCAGCCGGAACCGATGATGTAGCCGCGGGCGATGGCCTCGACCGGCACCGGCTTCAGCCGCTTGGTGATGACGGCGCGCTTCGCATAAAGCGCGGGGTCCACGCCGGCGGGAAGCACCGAGGCGACATCCTCGCCGGTGAGATGATTCGGAATGATGTGGTGGGTCTTCTCGAACCAGAAGTTCGAAATCTGGGTCAGCATTTCACCCTTGCCGGGGATCGGGTCCGGCAGCACCACGTCGAACGCCGACAGCCGGTCGGTCGCGACCATCAGCAGGCGGTTGCCGGGCAGGGCGTAGACGTCGCGTACCTTGCCGCGATGGATGAGCTCGAGGCCGGGCAGGTCGGATTGCGAAAGGGTGGTCGGCACGGCGAAAGCTCCGGGAGGGGACGGTTCGAAAGGCGTCATTGTACCGGTGGCCCTCGCGTATGTACTCGCGCATGTACCGGCGGGCCTTATCGTCGGTCCAGGCGGACAAGCCTGGGGTAGGAGCGCACGATGTGCGCGATCCGTCTCGGTCACCTATGGCGAATGAAGCCACCCGCTGCAACGGGCAAGGCGTTTCCAAACGCCAAACGAAGCAATGCCGGACCCTCACCACCAGGTTCACGGAAGCGCCTGCCTGTGCCGATGCCCGGCTTCATTCGCAGCGTGCGGGTTGAGGGTTCGCGCACATCGTGCGCTCCTACCCGCAGGCGGACGTAGCTGAGGATTCGCGCACATCGTGCGCTCCTACCCGCAGGCGGACGTAGTCCGCCTGCTAGAATTCCCGGTTACTGCCCTTATTACCTTGCCATGCGATTCCTACTGCACGCGGCGCTTCTCCTGGCCGTCTCCGCCACTGCCCTCGCCGCCGCGCCGCCTGCCAGGCCGGCGCGACTCGGGCTGTGCGCGGCGTGCCATGGCGAGGACGGCATGGCGCGGATACCGGGTGCGCCGAACCTGGCGGGACAGAAGCTCGATTACCTGCGCGATGCCTTGCGCCAATACCGTGACGGCCGCCGCGACATCCCCGTGATGCGGGCGGCTACCGGCCCACTCACCGATGCGGAGCTCGACCAGCTGGCCCAGTGGTTTTCCGCACAGACCCCCTCCAGGGCCGCTCCATGAATTTTTCCGGCACTCTCATCGGCGCGGTCCTGGGCATGTGGGCCACCCACAACCTGCTCGGCGCGCTCATCGGCGGCGCGCTCGGCTTCATGTTCGACGCCAGTCGCCAGCAGCAGCGCCGACGTACCCCCGCGCAGGGCGGCTACATCGCACCGCTGTTCGCGCTGATCGGCGCGGTGGCCAAGGCGGACGGACGCATCTCGGAGGCGGAAATCGCCATCGCCGAGCGGCTGATGGTCCGCATGAACCTGGACCAGGACCAGCGCCGTCAGGCGATCGATGCGTTCAACGAGGGCAAGCAGCCCGAATTCAACGCCACCGATGTCATCGACGAGCTACGCCAGTGGGTGGGCCACCGCCGCGACCATGCGTTTCCGGTGATCGACGTGGTCATCGAAACCGTGCTGGCCGAGGGCGGCAATCCGTCCACGGAAAAAATGGGCATCCTGCGCCAGCTGGCCTTCGCGCTGCGGGTCAGCGACATGGAGCTGATGGCGCTGATGGCGATGAAGGGCTACGCCTGGAACGCCACCGGTGGCGGCCGCGCCTACGGCAACCCCGGCGGTGGCGGTGGCGGTTACGTGCCGCCGCAGCGAAACACGGCCGGCCCCGATCCCTATGCCGTGCTGGGCATCCAGCGCGGTGCCGATGATCGCGCCATCAAGCGCGCCTATCGCAAGCTGATCTCGGAACACCACCCCGACCGCCTCGGCGACTTGCCCGACGACATGCGCCGCCGCGCGGAATCGCGGGCCAGCGAGATCAATGCGGCGTACGAGCGGATCAAGGCGGAGAAGGGCTTCAAGTAAGGCGGATCCCGCGGCATACGAAACGCAGCGCTGCCATGGCCGGCGGCGCGTCGTGTAGGAGCGCACGCATGTGCGCGACATGTGTTGAGGCCGGGACGGGGAGCTGGCGCGCCAGTTCGGTGGGTGTCGCGAAATGATGTCGCGCACGTGCGTGCGCTCCTACACGGGCGGTGGGGCTGTGTACGCCCGGGTCGAGGCGGGTTTGTGTACGCCGCTTTTAGGGCCGCCGGGTTAAGCTGCCGGCTTTCGTCGACACGACCACGGTATCGCCATGCCCAAGCAAGCCCCCGTCATCGCCCCGTCCATCCTCTCGGCCGATTTTGCCCGGCTGGGCGAGGACACGCGCAAGGTGCTCGATGCCGGCGCGCAGTGGGTGCACTTCGATGTGATGGACAACCATTACGTGCCCAACCTGACCATCGGGCCGATGGTGCTCAAGGCGTTGCGTGACTACGGCATCACCGAGCACATCGACGTGCACCTGATGGTCAAGCCGGTGGATCGCATCGTGCCGGACTTCGCCAAGGCCGGCGCGCGCAGCATCAGCTTCCATCCGGAGGCCAGCGAGCATGTGGACCGTACCATCCAGTTGATCCAGGGCGAGGGCTGCGAGGCCGGCCTGGTGTTCAACCCGGCCACGCCGCTGAACTGGCTGGACTACGTGCTGGACAAGATCGACATGGTGCTGATCATGTCCGTCAACCCGGGCTTCGGCGGCCAGAAGTTCATCCCCGGCGCGCTGGACAAGATCCGCCATGTGCGCGAGCGCATCGACGCCAGCGGCCGCAACATCCGCCTGGAAGTGGACGGCGGCGTCAACGCCGACAACATCGGCGCCATCGCCGCCGCGGGCGCGGACACCTTCGTGGCGGGCTCGGCCATCTTCACCGCGCCGGACTATGCCGACGTGATCCGCCGGATGCATGCCGCCATCGACGGCGGCTGAGCCGATTTTCACGACGCAATAGCAAACCCGGTAGTATGGTAATGGCAGGGTAAGGGTAGCCCCACACGAGGGGCCGCCTGAAAGGGATCGATTCGACCGCTCGGGAGACAGGCTCATGCGCATGTTCCGCACGCTTTCGTTCGCCATACTCGCCACGTTTGCCATGGGCAGCGCGGTCGCCGACACCGTGGCCGAGCCGGCCGACCCGCGCGCCCTGTTGCGCAAGGTCAATGCCTACTGTCCCGGCGGCATCCAGCGCATCCTGCCCGGCGAATACTACTTCTGCGCTGCGGCCCGCGATTTCGGGTATGGGCACAACAGTCGTGCCCGTGAACGCCTGCGCGACGCGGCCTACTGGGCCAACAAGCCCGCCCAGTACGTGCTGGGCCTGATGTATTACAACGGCGACGAAGGCCCGGCCAACCGACCGCTGGGTGTGGCCTGGCTGGCGCTGGCCTCCGAGCGCCACGACCCGCGTTTCGAGCCGGCTTTCGCGAAGGCCTACCTGGAGCTGTCCCCGACGGAGAAGGCGCAGGCGGATGCCTACTGGGCCGACCTGCGCCCCAAGTACGCCGATGCGACGGCCGGTAGCCGCGCGCATCGCATCTACCTCTCGGAGATGCGCAACCTCGAGGCTGCCGCCATGTTCGGCGGCTCGATTTTTCTCGACGGGCTCACCCCACCGAATTCGGACGCGGTCGGGATGTACAACAACGGTGACGGCTCACGCGTCGGCGGTGGCGCGCACGGCTTCTCGATGGAAGGGCTGATCGCCAGGACGGGCGAGGACTATTTCCGCGGCCTCAACGGCAGCGTAACCGTCGGCGATCCGCAGATGGTGCAGCTGGGCAGCGTGGTGACCAAGGCGACCACGCGGGCCGAGTGACGCCCACATAAAAATCTCCCCTGGCCGTCGGGACAGGGGAGCGAAGGAAGCTCCGGCAGGAGCATTCGGGGGAAACCGGTCAGTGCAGGCCGAACAACACGCCCAGCACGAGGGCGCCCAGCGCCAGGGCCACGCGTAGCGGCTCGAAGTCGCGCTCGAGTTCGGTGTTGTCCGCGTCGGGTTTGGTCGTCATCGTCGTATCTCCATCGGCGCCACAAGCGCGCCGTCATGCCTAGTTGAATGCCGCGCGCGGCGGACGGAGCGTCCGACAAAGGGCAATCCGCGGACCGTTTATGGCAAACCGAAGGCAAAGGGTTCGTGCACGGCGCGCAAGGGCCGTGGATAGGGCGAAACGCGGGCAATCCACTGGCGGGCCTTGCGCCGACGGCCCCCCCATAGCACCCTGCGCACGCCGATCCTCCACACCGGAATGCCCATGGCCCGCAGTATCGCCATCGTCGAAGACGAACCCCTCATCCGCGCGAACTACGTCGAGGCGCTGAACCGCTTCGGCTATGAAACGCGGGGCTACGGCTCGCGTCGCGATGCCTCCACCGCCTTCGCCATGCGCCTGCCCGAGCTGGTCATCATCGATATCGGCCTGGGCGACGAGCCGGAAGGTGGGTTCGACCTGTGCCGCGAACTACGGGCCAAGTCGGCCACGCTGCCGATCATCTTCCTGACCGCGCGCGATTCGGATTTCGACGTGATCTCCGGCCTGCGCCTGGGCGCCGACGATTACCTGTCCAAGGACACCAGCCTGCACCAGTTGGCGGCACGCATCGCCGCGCTGTTCCGGCGGATCGAGTCGTTGAAGGCACCGGCGGCCAGTGAGACGGTGATCGAGCACGGGCCGCTGAAGCTCGAATCCGAGCGCATGCGCGTGCTGTGGAACGGCATCGAGATTCCGCTGACCGTCACCGAATTCTGGATGGTGCACACGCTGGTGCGTTTTCCCGGCCACGTGAAGAACCGTGACCAGCTGATGCGCGAAGCCGAGCTGGTGGTGGACGATGCCACCATCACCTCGCACATCAAGCGCATCCGCAAGAAGTTCATCGCGCTGGCGCCGGATTTCGACGCCATCGAGACCGTGCACGGCGTGGGCTACCGCTGGACGCCGTGACGCCCCGCGCATGAGCCTGCGCCAGAAGCTGCTGCTGGTCGCCCTGTGCACGCTGGCCCTGCCGGTGGCGGGGTGGCTGTACGTGCGCCAGATGGAAACGCTGCTGCGCGAAGGCCAGGCGCAGGCCCTGGTGGCCTCCGCGCGCGCCATGGCCCGCAGCCTGGTGGTGGTCGACGCGCCGCTGCCGCCCGCGGGGCCGGCCTGGTACGTGCAGCGCACCAGTGTGCCGATCACGGTCGACGGTTACGCCGACGACTGGGCCTCGCTCAGCCCGTGGGCGCAGACGCTGGGCAAGGCCACGCGCGTGATGCTGGCCGAAGACGATCGCTGGATGTACTTCTACGTGGACGTGCGCGCCCCGCAGCGCCGCCGTGCGGATGCCGCGGACCGTCTCGCGCTCAATGCCGATCACCTGATCGTCTCCATCGCCAGCGGCGACGACACCCAGCGCTACCTCATGGCCAGTGCCGCGCCGGGTGCGACGACGGCCATCGCCCTGGATGCGGATGCCGGCGTCTTGCCCGACCGCATCAATGCGCAGTGGCAGGAGGACGGTAGCGGCTTCCGGGTGGAGTTCAAGCTGCCGCGCGGCCTGCGCCTGGATCGCTTCGGACTCGGTGTCCACATCGCCGCCGACGGCGACAGCGAGCCGCTGACCGCCGACAACCGCCCGCTGCTGGATTTCTCCACGTCGCTGTCGCAGGAAGTGTCGCGGCTGGCACCCGACGGTGTGCGCGTCCGCATCCTGTCCCCCGATGCCTGGTTGGTAGCGCAGAGCGGCAAGCTGTCGTTGCCGGACCTGCCCGCCGGCGATCGTCCCGGCTGGTTTGCGTCGCTGGTGTATCGATCGTTGCTGGCGACGCGGATGGACAGCGACAGCGCGTGGGCGGAAGACGCCCCCCGGGTGGACCTGCCCGAGGTGCGCGAGGCGATGCGGGGCAAGACCGCCACGGCATGGCGTGCGGGCGAGGCACGCGGCAGCGTGGTGCTGGCCGCCGCGATGCCGCTGCAGATGCGCGGCCGCAGCCACGGCGTGGTGTTGCTGGAGCAGCCCAGCCGCTCGGTACCGCTGCTGGCCAACCGCGCGCTGTTCGGCCTGCTGCTGACCAGTTTCGCCGTGCTGCTGGTGGCCGGCGGCGTGCTGCTGCTGTTCGCCACGCGGCTCACTTTCCGCCTGCGTCGCCTGCGTAACGCGGCCGAACGGGCACAGGCCAACGACGGCCGCCTGGACGGCCCGTTCCCGCTGACCGACGCCACCGACGAACTGGGCGACCTGGCACGCAGCTTCGAGCGCCTGTTCGAGGTAGTGGGCGGCTACACGGATTACCTGCGCACGCTGGCGTCCAAGCTGTCGCACGAACTCAACACGCCGCTGGCGATCGTCAAGTCGTCGCTGGACAACCTCGATCATGCCGGCCTGCCGCCGGAAGCCGCGCCCTACCTCGCCCGTGCGCGCGATGGCGTGGCACGCCTGGGCCAGCTGGTTCGTGCGATGAGCGAAGCCAGCCGCATGGAGCGCGCCATCGCCTCGGCGGAGGCGGAGGATGTGGACCTGGCGGCCGTCGTGCGCGGCTGCGCCGAAGGCTATCGCGCCCTGGCCGGCGAGCGCCGCCTCGACGCCGATCTGCCGCCCACGCCGGTGCTTATGCACTGTTCGCCGGAACTTATCGCGCAGGCGCTCGACAAGCTGTTCGACAATGCGCTGTCGTTCACCGCACCGGATGGTTGGTTACGCATCGCCCTGCGCCCCACGCCCGATGGCGCCGACATCGAGCTGGCCAACCAGGGCCCGCCGTTGCCCGCGGCGATGCAGGGTCGCCTGTTCGATTCCCTCGTCAGCCTGCGCGACAAGGCCACCCCCGGCGACGCACCGCACCTCGGTCTGGGCCTGTACGTCGTCCGCCTGGTCGCCGAACGCCACCAGGGCAGCGCCAGCGCCCGCAACCTCGACGACGGCGTGGCCTTCACCCTCCACCTCCGCGGCCTCCCCCGCCAACGCCTGGGCTAACCGCCCCGACACGAACGTCTCCCACACCCCGCCGTTGTAGGAGCTCACGATGTGAGCGATCACCTCATCGTATTTGCGTAGCGGTGATGAAGAGCATCGCCCACATCGTGGGCTCCTACGGGGGCGCGAGGGGAGTCGAAGCCCCATCCCCGTCACGTTGGGCCTACAATCGTGAATCATCCCAAGGTCACCGCTGACGACCCATGATTTCCCGCGAACAATTCGACGCCTACGCCGCCGAGGGCTTTACCCGCATCCCGTTGGTACGGGAGGTGTTCTCCGACCTCGATACGCCGCTGTCGGTGTACCTCAAGCTGGCGGATGGCCCGTACACCTTCCTCTTCGAATCGGTGGAAGGCGGGGCGACCTGGGGTCGTCACTCGATGATCGGGCTGCCGGCGCGGCGGGTGTATCGCCTGCGCGGGCACGAACTGGAAGTGGAGGAAAGCGGCGAGGTGATCGAGCGGCGTCACCTGGACGATCCGCTGGCCGAGATCGAGGTGCTGCGCAAGCAGTACGAGGTGCCGAAGCTGCCGGGGCTGCCCGACTTCACCGGTGGCCTGGTCGGCTACTTCGGCTTCGAGACCATCGGCTACATCGAGGAACGGCTGGCGCAGTGGGACAAGAAAGACGAACTGGGCACGCCCGACGTCCTGCTGATGCTGGCGGACGAGATCGCGGTGTTCGACAACCTCAAGGGGCGCCTGTACCTCATCGTGCACGCGGACCCGTCCAAGCCGCAGGCCTATGCGGAAGCCATGCGGCGACTGGATGCTTTGACGTTCCGCCTGCGCCAGGGCGGTGTGTCGTACCCGCAGCTGCTGCAGCCGGCGGCGCTGGATGAATCCGACTTCAAGTCGTCGTTCACCCGCGAGGAATACGAGGCCATGGTGCGCAAGGCGCAGGAGTACATCCTGGCTGGCGACATCTTCCAGGTGGTGCCGTCGCAGCGCCTGAGCGTCGGCTTCAACGCACGCCCGGTGGATGTCTACCGCGCGCTGCGCGCCACCAACCCGTCGCCCTACATGTTCTTCATCGACATGGGCCCGACCCAGATCGTCGGCTCGTCGCCGGAGATCCTGGTGCGCCTGAAGAACGGCCGCGTGGTGCTGCGTCCCATCGCCGGCACGCGCCGCCGCGGCAAGGACGAGGCGGAGGACATGGCGCTGGAGACCGAGCTGCTGGCCGACCCCAAGGAGCGCGCCGAGCACCTGATGCTGATCGACCTGGGCCGCAACGACGTGGGCCGGGTCAGCCAGACAGGCACGGTGGAACTGGCCGAATCCTTCGTGGTGGAGCGCTACTCGCACGTGATGCACATCGTCTCCCAGGTGGAAGGCGACATCCGTGGCGACCTCTCCTACATGGACGTGATCAAGGCGACCTTCCCGGCCGGCACGGTCAGCGGCGCGCCGAAGGTCCGCGCGCTGGAAATCATCCAGGAGCTGGAGCCGTTCAAGCGCAATATCTACGCGGGCGCCATCGGCTGGCTCGGCTGGTGGGGCGATGCCGACACGGCTATCGCGATCCGCACCGCCGTGATCCAGGATGGCCGCCTGCACGTGCAGGCGGGCGGCGGCGTGGTCTACGACTCCGACCCGGCCGCGGAGTGGGAAGAGACGATGAACAAGGGGCGGGCGTTATTTCGTGCGGTGGCGCAGGCGGCGAGGGGGCTGTAATGTCCACCTCGTCGCGCTTGCAACCGGTTGCGGTCGAAGAGGCACCTACGTTCGGCGCATCCGCCCCCACGGAACGAGAGAGCCCCATGATCCATCCACGCACGCTTATCGCGGCCGGCAGCCTGGCCTTCATGGCTGCCGCCACCGCCACGCCGTCCCTGGCCCGCGAGCCCTTCTGCGACGACATCGCGTCGCGCACGCAGGCCCTGGCGCTGATCGAGACGCTCAATGCCGACCTGCTCAGCCATCCCAGCGCCACGCTGACGCTGGAGCGCTGGTGCGGCGACCACGAACTGGCCGCCGTGCCGACCATCGTCGCGCGCCGGATCAAGGGCCAGGACAAGCCACTGCCCGACGACGCACGGCAGACCCTGGGCATCGGACCGGACGAGCCGGTGCGCTACCGCCACGTGCAGCTGGTGTGCGGCGAGCGCGTGCTGTCCGAGGCCGACAACTGGTACGTACCGTCGCGGCTCACGCCGGAAATGAACCAGATCCTGGACACTACCGACCAGCCGTTCGGCAAGGTAGTGCAGGCGCTGAATTTCCGTCGCCAGACCACCAGCGCCGACCTGCTCTGGGCGCCGCTGCCCAAGGGCTGGGAGATGGATGCGCCGCTGCCGCCGCCGAAGTGGGGCCCGCTGGCCATTCCGCACGATGTGTTGCAGCACCACGCAGTGCTGTTCACCGGCAGCAACCAGCCCTTCAGCCTGCTGGTCGAGACCTACACCTCCGAGGTGCTGGCCTTCGGGCGTCGCCCCTGAGTCCTCAAAGGCCCCCTCAAAGGGCTTGGTCCAGCGCCTGGTAGAAACGCTCCGGCGCCTCGATCATCGGCGCATGGCCCAGCCCGTCGAGCGGAATCAGTCGGGCGCCGGGGATCTTCGCGGCGGCTTCCCTGCCCAGCGTGGGGTAGTCGCCGAGCGTGGCGGCGATGGCCGGCGGCGTGCCGTCCTTGCCGATCACCGTGCGGTCGGCCTGGCCGATGATGAGCACGGTCGGCACGCGAATCAGCGGGAACTCGTAGATCACCGGCTGCGTGTAGATCATCTCGTAGGTGAGCGCGCCGGCCCACGATGACGTCTCGCGCCCGTCGCCTTCGTACTGGCCGGCCTGCATCAGCACCCAGCGGTCGTAGGCCGGCTTCCACTTGCCGTCGTAGTAGCTCTTCATCTGGTACGCCTTGATGCTGGCGTAGGACGTTTTCAGCTCGCCCGCATACCACTGGTCCACACTGCGCCAGGGCACGCCCCTGGCGCGCCAGTCTTCCAGGCCCAGCGGGTCGACCAGCACCAGTTTCTCCACGCCTTCCGGATACATCAGCGCGTAGCGCGCGCCGATCATGCCGCCCATCGAATGGGCGATCACGGTGGCCTTGTCCACGCCCAGGCTGGCGAGCAACGCATGCGTGTTGGCGGCCAGCTGGTGGATGCCGTAGGGGTACTCGCGGGGCTTGGACGATTTGCAGAAGCCGATCTGGTCGGGGATCACCACGCGATAGCCGCGATCGCGCAGGCGCTCGGCGGTGGCCACCCAGTACGGCCCGCAGAAATTCTTGCCGTGCAGCAGCACCGCGGTGTGGCCGTTCGGATGGGCGGGCGTGAGGTCCATGTACGCCATCTCGAACGCGCGGCCTTCGCTGTGCACGGTGAACATCGTGACCGGATAGGGATAGGACGCGCGCTCCAGGCGTGCGCCCAGCGCCTCGACGCGTGGGGTGTCGTCCGCAAAGGCGGGCAGGGCGGGAAGCAGTAGAGAGAGGGCAAGAAACACGCGACGCATCGCCATACTCCGACAAGGGATATCGGCCATCGTAGGACACCCCGGTGTGAAAGCCGGTGGCATACTCACTCGCCTGAGTCCTACAGGGAGTGCCACCTCATGTCCGAGATCGACCCGCCGCTGCGCGAGTATGCCAAGCCACCGCTCACGCGCGGTGTGGACCCGCAGCGCATGAACTGGCTGTGGCAACTCATCGTGCAGGCCACGGATCTGAATCCGTCCGACGTGCGCAAGGCGCTCAATGCGATGGGTGTCGGCGCCACCGACAAACGCGTGGCCAGCTGGCAGGTCGGCGATCGCGATGAAGACTATTTCCCGCTGACCATCGCGGAGCTGGAGCGCAACCTTCGCGCCGTGGTCGCGTGGAAGAAGGCCAGGAGCGACGCATCCGACGCCCCGGCCAGCGATCAGGCATAGCGCTCGGAGAGGAACCGGAAAAACGCGCGAAGCCCCTGGGCTTCGCCACCGCGCGGATGCGCCGGTCGGTCGGCGTCGTTCCACGAGTAGGTGTCCAGGTGCATCCAGTTCTGGTTCTCCGGCACGAACCGCTCCAGGTACAGCGCGGCGGTAATCGCGCCCGCGTGTCGCGACGCGCCGGAGTTGGCGAAGTCGGCCACGTGCGATTCCAGCATGCGCCGGTACGGGCGCCACAAGGGCAGGCGCCACAGCGGATCGGCGGACACCTCGGCCGCCCCGATCACATGATCGGCCAGTGCATCTCGGTTGGTGAACAGCGCCGGCACCTCGGGCCCCAGCGCGACGCGCGCGGCACCGGTCAGCGTGGCGAAATCCACGATCAGGTCAGGCGTCTGTTCCACCGCGAACGCGAGGGCATCGCACAGCACCAGCCGGCCTTCGGCATCGGTGTTGTCCACTTCGACGGTCAGGCCCGCACGCGTGCGGATGATGTCGCCGGGGCGCATGGCGCTGCCGCTGATCGCGTTTTCCACGGCCGGCACCAGCAAGGTCAGCCGCACCGGCAGCTTCGCCTTCATGACCAGGCTCGCCAGCGCGATCGCATGCGCGGCGCCGCCCATGTCCTTCTTCATCCAGCGCATGCCGTCGGACGGCTTGATGTCCAGGCCGCCGGTGTCGAAGCACACGCCCTTGCCGATAATCACCAACCGGGGATTGGACTGCTTGCCCCAGGTCAGCTCGATCAGGCGAGGCGCGCGATGGCTGGCGCGGCCCACGGCATGGATGGTGGGGAAGTTGGCGGCCAGCAGGTCGTCGCCGATCCACTCACGCACCTTGGCCTTGTGCGGGGCCGCCAGCGCGTGGATGGCTTCGGCCAGCTGCTCGGGGCCCATGTCCTCGGCCGGCGTGTTGACCAGGTCGCGCACCTGATAGGTGGCATCGATGATCGGCTGCAGCGCGCGCGACATGGCCGTGTCCACCACCAGCTGTGCTGGCGCACGGCCGCGCGCGCGATAGCGCTCGAAGCGATACGCACCCAGGGCCCAGCCCAGCGCCACCAGGTCGGTGTCGGTCGCTACGCTTTCCTTGGCGATCTCGTAGTTGCCTTCCGGCAGGCGGTAGGGCAAGGCGCCCAGTGCCATCAGCGGTTCGGAGGCGTCCACGCCCACCAGCACGCGCTCGATCGCGCCGTTGGCATCGGGCAGCAGGAGTACCGAGCCGGGGCTGGGACGGAAGCTGGTCGAGGTCATCCACTGACGGTGCGCCGCGGTAAGCCGCGCTTCCAATGCGGGCGCGCTGGAGGCATCGATCATCTCGATCGGGATGGAACGGCGCTTGCCGGGCTTGGTATCGATCAGTGACGACATCAGGGCTCCCGTGCCCCGCGGCATGACACCGCGTATTGGAAAGTGGTGAACGGTATGACAGCTATTCTAGCTGTCAGCGGCCGTCGACGCTTCTATCCAGTCGGCAAGCATTGTCATGTCAGTGAATTCCAGGTCCGGTGCGGGCCCATGCGACCACACCGCACCGTCGCGATTGAGCCACACGGTACGCATGCCGGCCTCGCGCGCACCCACCACGTCCAGCAGCGGATCGTCACCGACGTGAAGAACCTCGTGCGGCGGCAGGCCCAGCGCCTCGGCCGCGGCCAGGAAGATGCGCGGATCGGGCTTGGCCACCCCCACGCCCGAGGCGCTCAGGCGGGTGTGGAACAGGTGGTGGAGGCCGATGACTTCCAGATCGGCGTTGCCGTTGGAGATCGACACGAGCGGCACGCGCTCGACGATCCGCTCCAGCGCGGCCAGGGAATCGGGGTAAAGCTCGACGTTGTTGCGGGCGGCGAAATAGATGCGCCAGGTCTCGTCGACCGGGGCGTCATCGATGCCGCAGGCGGCGAACGCGTGGCGAATGGTCAACCGGCGCTGTTCGCTGAAATCGTGGGAGAGGTGCGTGTTGTCGCGGGCGATCTGCTCGCGAAGCTCGCGCATGGCCTCCAGGGGCCATGCGCGGGCGACATCGGGATGGTGCTGTTGCAGCCACCGGTCCACGCAGTGCTCGGCCTCGATCAGGGCCGGTAGTACCGGCCACAGGGTGTCGTCGAGGTCGAGGGAGACGGCGCGGACGAGCACGACTTAGCGGGCGCCGACCTTCAGCACCTGGCCCGGATGGACATTGTTGTCCTTCAGGCCGTTCATGGCGCGGAGCTTGTCGACCTCGACGTCGTTCTTCTTGGCGATGGAGTACAGCGTGTCACCGGCCGACACCTTGTAGGTGCGCGAGGCGGCGGCCGACTTCTTCTCGGACTTCGCCTCTGCCTTCTCAGCCTTTTCCGCCTTGGCGGCAGGTGCCTTGGCCTTGGGGGCCTCGGCTACCTTGGGCGTCTCAACGCGCGTCGACTTCTCGGTGGCGTCCACCGGGGCCGCCGGCTTGGCGACCGGCTTGCCCTTCACGGTGACGGCATCGGCCGTGACCTTGGCGAACTTGCCACCGACCTTCGCGTTGTCGGACACCGTGACCGCTTCCGAACGAACGCCGGAGAAGCCCATGTGCGCCGACGTGCTGACGCTGGTGACGACGTGCGCGAACTGCGACGGCTCGGCCGTGGTGGCGACGGAGGCCTTGGTTTCCTTCGCGACCTTGGCAGCCTTGCCCGCCTTGCCGGAGACCTGCGCCTTGGCGACGGCGGTTTCCTTCGCGGCCTCGGCGGCCGGCGTAGCGGCGGCCACGGTCGGCGTGGTCATCGCCTGGCCCACGTTGGCACGGGTGCCCACGGTGGAAGCGATCTTCGCGCGACGCGCAGCATCGCCGGAGGCCAGCGACGCGCCATCGGCGTAGGGCACCAGGCTATGCGAGCGCAGCAGCGAGCTGCCGGCGCCGGAGGTGACGAACGCGATGAAGTCCCTGACGTCCGCGGCCTTCGGGCCCGTGTCGTTGGAAACCAGGTAGAGCTCGGTGTACAGCGGGTAGGCACCGCTGCTGACCGTCGACATGGACGGCGCGACGCCGTCGATGGAGAGGATCTTCACCTTCTTGTTGGACGACGCACCCGCGAGGGTGGTGGCGCCCAGGCCCTGCTTGTCCAGCGTGACGCCTTCTTCCAGCTTGGCCACGTTGACGTACAGGCGCGGCGCGGCCACCGGCTGGTTGCCGCGGCCGAACAGCAGCTTGCGCAGGCTGTATTCCACGCCATCGCCCGGGCTGGCCACCGCATAGAGGTTGATCGGCTGGTCGTTGCCGCCGAGTTCCTTCCAG
Organism: Xanthomonas sp. NCPPB 2632; assembly: GCF_041228075.2. Classification (NCBI taxonomy): domain Bacteria; kingdom Pseudomonadati; phylum Pseudomonadota; class Gammaproteobacteria; order Lysobacterales; family Lysobacteraceae; genus Xanthomonas; species Xanthomonas sp. NCPPB 2632. The sequence goes on along the minus strand of NZ_CM192979.1, from coordinate 4,211,286 downwards.
TTGGTGATCTTGCCCATGTAGATCTCATGCAGCTGCATGAGCGTGATGTTGCTGACCGGGTTGGACGGGTAGGTGACCATGACCAGCGCGTCCCACGCCACCGGCGTGAAGGTCAGCGACTGCTCGGCGGCGCCCACGGCGGGACGGGCGGAGCCGGCGATGTCGGCCGAGCCCTTGACCACGGCGTCGATGCCGGAGGCGGTGTTGAAGGGCTGCAGCTCGATCTTGCCCTTGCCGGATTTCTCCCAGGCCTTGGCCACATCGGTGACCACGCCACGGGCAGTGGTGATGTCACCCCGCCAGATCAGTGAGGTGCCAGCGGCGAGAACGGTAGCGGAGGCACTGAGGCCGATCAGCGTGGCGGTGAACAGTCGCGCAAGACGAAGAGACATGGACGGCAAGAACCTCGGGACGGAAGCGGGGTTGGCAATGGGGCGCCATTGTGGGCCAAGGCGGGCCCGGGCGCACCATTGGCGTCGTTCAGCATCCTGCCCACCCCAACCGGAACGTAGCCTGTCGGGATGGGCCTGCCTGCAAACGGGGTCAAAGCATCGCGTAATAGACGGCCTCGCCGCGCACCACTGTCAGCAGCAACTGCCGTCCGGCCAGGGCGCTGCCGACGGGCAAGCCCTTCACCGAGGCCACCTTGCGCTGGCCGATGCCGATCACGATGTCGCCGTCGCGCAGCCCCGCACGGTCGGCCGCGGAGCCACGCTTGATCCCGCTCAGGGCCACGCCGAACAGGCCGGCGGCGCGCTGCTCCGGGGTGAGGTCGCTCAGCACCACGCCCGCCAGTCGTCCGTCCACCTTGCCGCCGTCCAGCGTCGCCAGTCGCGGTGCCTCGATGGTGGCCTGCACGTCGCGCGCCGCGCCCTCCCGCTTCACCGACAGCGTGACCTTCGCGCCAAGCGGCAGCAGGCCCTCGGCATTGCGCACGTCCTGCGAGCTGCGCACGGGCTTGCCGTCCACCGCGGTCAGCACATCGCCCGTCTGCAAGCCCGCACCCTCGGCGGGGGAGCCGGTGTCGACCCGGGTCACCACCGCGCCCGTGGTGTCCTTCAGGCCCAGCGCCTGGGCGATGCGCGGCGTGATGTCCTGCACCTCCACGCCCAGGTTGCCGCGGCGCACCTTGCCGTAGGCCAGCAGCTGCTTCATCACACCGGTGGCGAGATCGGTCGGGATGGCGAAGCCGATGCCGACGTTGCCGCCCGAGGGGGTGAAGATCATCGAGTTGATGCCGACCAGTTCGCCGCGCAGGTTGACGAGCGCGCCGCCGGAGTTGCCGGGGTTGATCGAGGCATCGGTCTGGATGAAGTTCTGGAAGCCCTTGCTCAGGCCCGAACGACCCAGCGCGGAGACCATGCCCGAGGTGGCCGTCTGGCCCAGCCCGAACGGGTCGCCCACGGCCACCACGAAGTCGCCCACGCGCAGCTGCGACGAATCCGCGATGGGCAGCGCCTGCAGTTTGTCCGCGGGAATCTGCAGCAGCGCCACGTCGGTGTCCGGATCGCTGCCGACCAGCTTGGCCTTCAGGTCGCGCCCATCCTGCAGGGTGACCGTGATGTCGTCCGCGCCGCCCACCACGTGGTGGTTGGTCAGCACGTAGCCCTTGGCCGCATCCACCACCACGCCCGAACCCAGGCTCTGCTCCACGCGCTCGCGCGGGGCGCCCTGGTTGCCGAACAACTGGCGGAACAGCGGATCGTCGAAGTAGGGATCGCGCGCCCGCACGCGTGTCTTGGTGGAAATGTTGACCACCGCAGGTGTCACCTTCGACAGCATCGGTGCGAGCGAGGGCAGGGGCTCGCCATTGATGGCGGGTGGCAGGCTGGCAAACGCGGGCGTGGCGAGGGCCATCGCCAGGGCGCCGCCGAGCAACAGATTGGGCATCCGCCGGGGGATAGGAAACGGCATGGGTGTACTCCTTGGCTGTGTGCACCAGGCACATCGATCGCCGCCTTCGACCACAGTCGCGTCGCCGGGTTTCAAACGGTGAGATGCCTGTCTTCGACACTTTACATCGACCCACGGCGGGGGTAAGGTTCCCACCGGTCGTAACCACAACATCTTGTGTTCCGCTGTTCGCTATTTACCAAGCACTGGTGTTGCGGATCGTCAGGTACCAGCGACAAACCTTCGTCCGCCAAGGCATTTTTGCCGGCGGGCAGGGCGAGCGAGGATGGTCGGCAGCACTCGGGGGGAGGGCTGTCGATGCGTGGGGCCGACTCAGCCCAACCCACACGGCCTACAGAAGCCGAGACACGAGGACGACACATACATGAGCACTGCACGTGCGCAAGCCATGGGGCTTGAGACCGCGGCCATCCCGCTTCAGCCCGCCTCGTACGACATCTGGGACAAGAAATACCGCCTGAAGGCGAAGTCCGGCGTGCCCGTGGACGAGTCCGTCGACGGCACCTACCAGCGCGTCGCCCGCGCCCTGTCCGAGGTGGAAGCCACCGACGAGCTGCGCGCGCACTGGCACGAGCGTTTCCTCTGGGCGCTGCGCCGCGGGGCGATCCCCGCCGGCCGCATCACGTCCAACGCCGGCGCGCTGGCGCACAAGCCGGCCACCTCCACGATCAACTGCACCGTGTCCGGCACCATCCTCGACTCGATGGACGACATCCTGGAGAAGGTGCACGAGGCGGGCCTGACGCTGAAGGCCGGTTGCGGCATCGGCTATGAATTCTCGACGCTGCGCCCGCGTGGTGCCTACGTCTCAGGCGCCGGCGCCCACACGTCGGGCCCGCTGTCGTTCATGGATATCTACGACAAGATGTGCTTTACCGTCTCGTCGGCCGGCGGCCGTCGCGGTGCGCAGATGGGCACCTTCGACATCAGCCACCCGGACGCCAAGGAGTTCATCCGCGCCAAGCGCGAAGACGGACGCCTGCGTCAGTTCAACCTGTCGCTGCTGATCACCGACGGCTTCATGGACGCGGTGGAGAACGACCAGGACTGGCCGACCGTGTTCCCGGTGCACGTGAAGGAAAAGCACGAGATCGACCTGGACGATGCGTCCAAGGTGGTCTGGCGCGAGTGGCCCACCAAGGAAAACTACGTCACCCGCGAGGATGGCCTGGTCGCCTGCAAGATCTACGGCCACATCCGCGCGCGGCACCTGTGGGACATGATCATGGTCTCCACGTACGACTACGCCGAGCCGGGTTTCATCCTGATCGACCGCGTCAACGAGATGAACAACAACTGGTGGTGCGAGCACATCCGCGCCACCAACCCCTGCGGCGAGCAGCCGCTGCCGCCGTACGGCTCGTGCCTGCTGGGCTCGGTCAACCTCACCACCTTCGTGCGCGACCCGTTCGGCCCCAAGGCCCGGTTCGACTGGGAGGAGTACCGCGAGGTGGTCCGCGTGTTCACCCGCATGCTCGACAACGTGGTGGAGATCAACGGCCTGCCGCTGGCGCAGCAGCGCGAGGAGATCATCTCCAAGCGTCGCCACGGCATGGGCTTCCTCGGCCTGGGCTCCACGCTGACCATGCTGAAGATGCGCTACGGCACCGCCGACGCGGTGTCGTTCACCGACGAGGTGTCGCGCGAGATGGCCGTGGCCGGCTGGGAAGTGGGCCTGGAACTGGCCAAGGAAAAGGGCCCGGCCCCGATCCTGATGCGCGAGTACGCCGTGACCGCCGAGATGCTGCGCAAGCGCCCGGAGATGGTCGCCGACGGCTGGACCGTGGGCCAGTCGATCAAGGGCAGCGTGCTGCACGCCAGGTATTCCCGCTACATGCAGCGCGTGGCCTCCGTGGCCCCGGAGCTGGTGGCCGCCCTGGCCGAGACCGGTGCGCGCTTCACCCACCACTCGTCCATCGCCCCCACCGGCACCATCAGCCTGAGCCTGGCCAACAATGCCTCCAACGGCATCGAACCCAGCTTTGCGCACCACTACTCGCGCAACGTGATCCGCGAGGGCAAGAAGTCCAAGGAAAAGGTCGAGGTGTTCAGCTACGAGCTGCTCGCCTACCGTGCCCTCATCAACGGCGATGCCCTGCCGTTCTCCGACGACCCGAAGACCCGCCTGCCGGATTACTTCGTGTCGGCCGACGACATCAGCCCCAAGGAGCATGTCGATATCCAGGCGGCCTCGCAGAAGTGGATCGATTCCTCCATTTCCAAGACCGCCAATGTCCCCACGGATTATCCGTACGAGGACTTCAAGGACATCTATTTCTACGCCTATAAGCAGGGTTTGAAGGGGTGCACCACCTTCCGTTTCAACCCCGCCGCGTTCCAGGGCGTGCTGGTCAAGGAAGCGGACCTCGAGAACACCCTCTATCGCTTCGAATTGGAAGACGGTAGCGTTGTCGAACTGAAGGGTAACGACGAGGTTGAGTACGACGGTGAAATGCACACCGCCGCGAACCTTTTCGATGCCTTGAAGGAAGGCTATTACGGTAAGTTCTGACCCCGCGGAGAGGGAATACGTATGTCGAGTGAAAACCAGATCGTCGAGGGTGAATTGCCCTCGGACGACACCATCGATACCGACAGCACGCCGGCAGCGGAGACGGAAGTCGCCGCTGACGTTGCGCCTGCTGCACCGGCTGTCGCCAAGAAAGTCGTCAAGCGCAAGCCGGTCGCCAAGAAGGTGATCGACGTGACGGCGGCCACCCCGGCCAGCGACACGGCCGAGCACGACCACCACGCGTTCGACGAAGACGATGCGACCGATTCGGTCGATTCGGCACCCGTCGTGGCCGCGAAGAAGCCGCGCAAGCCGGCGGTGCGCAAGCCGAAGGCTGCCGCTGTCGAAGCCCCGGTCGAAGCGGAAGCCCCGGCGAAGAAGGCAACGCGCAAGGCTCCGGCCAAGAAGGCCGTGGCCAAGAAAGCCGTGGCGAAGAAGGCTGCCGCCAAGAAGACCGCAGTCAAGAAGGCGCCGGCCAAGAAAGCCGCTGCCAAGAAGACGGCCGTGAAGAAGGCGACCGCCAAGAAGGCCGTGAAGAAGGCGGCGGTGAAGAAGGTTGCCGCCAAGAAGGCTGCCGTGAAGAAGGCACCGGCCAAGAAGACGGCTGCCAAGAAGACGACCGCCCGCAAGGCGACCACTTCGGCCGGTCGCAAGACCGCGTCGAAGACCACGGGTCGTACGGCCAAGTCGGCTGCGTCGAAGAAGACGGGGCGTGTCGCCAAGTCGGCGGCCGCTTCGAAGAAGACGGGTCGGGTAGCGAAGTCGGCTGCGTCGAAGAAGACCACGGGTCGGGTGGCCAAGTCGGCTGCGTCGAAGAAGACGGGTCGCGTGACCAAGTCGACGGCGTCGAAGACCACCGGTCGCTCGACCAAGTCGGCAGCTGCCAAGAAGACCGGCCGTACGGCCAAGTCGGCTGCGGTCAAGAAGACGGGTCGCGTCGCCAAGTCGGCCGTCACCGGTCGCAAGACCGCTACCAAGTCGGCTGGTCGCGTTGCCAAGAAGGTCACCGCCGGTCGCAAGACGACCGCGAAGAAGGCCAGCACCCGCGTCGTCAAGGCTGACGCAGGCGCCCGCAAGGCGTTCAAGAAGGCAGCCGCAAGCGTCGCTCGCAGGAGCGGTGCCCGTCCGGCCACGAAGAAGACGGCTCCCAAAGCCGCCGGCAAGACGACCGCCCGCAAGGCGGTTGGCAAGAAAGCGGCTAGCGCCGTGAAGAGGTCCACTGCCAGCAAGACCGGCCGTACGTCGGCGCGCAAGTCCGCCGTCCGTGGTCGTCGCAAGTAAGTAGTACCCATCCGGCCCGGCATCCATGCCGGGCCGGATAACCTGACAGAGAAGAGATCATGGCGTTCAAGATCGACAAGAAGATCAAGGGCTACAACGTCGTCAAGCCCGAGGACAAGGCCACCCCGGCCCCCGCCGCCGCGCCCGTGAAAGAGGCTGCGCCGGTCGCCGAAGTGATCCAGATGCACGAAAGCCTGGAGCGTCCGGAAACCCTGGTCGGCAACACGTACAAGATCAAGTCGCCGCTCTTCGAGCACGCGCTGTACGTGACCGTCAACGACATCGTCCTGAACGCCGGTACCCCGCACGAACAGCGTCGCCCCTTCGAGCTATTCATCAACTCGAAGAACATGGACCACTTCCAGTGGATCGTGGCGCTGACCCGAATCCTGTCCGCCGTCTTCCGCAAGGGTGGCGACGTGACGTTCATCGTCGAAGAGCTCAAGGCCGTCTTCGACCCGCGCGGCGGCTACTTCAAGGCCGGCGGCGTCTACATGCCCAGCATCGTGGCCGAGATCGGCGGCGTGGTGGAGCAGCACATGAAGTCGATCGGCCTGATCCACGACCCGGAGATGAGCGACGCGACCCGCCAGCTGATCGCGGAGAAGCGCGCCGCTTACGAGCAGGCCAACGCGCCCAAGCCGGTCGCCGCCGTCACCCCGGCCGTGGGATCCGACGATGTCGGCGATAAGCAGGGTGCCGCTGCGCACACGAATGCCTCGGGCTTCCCGGCTGGCGCGACGCTTTGTGCCAAGTGCAATACGCAGGCGCTGGTGCTGATGGATGGGTGCCAGACTTGTTTGAATTGTGGGTATTCGAAGTGCGGGTGACAGTTTTTGGTCGCGACTGCGTTTTGATTGGATAGATTGACGTGCCCGCAAGTTTTGAGTCTCTGAACGAATGTCGCCTAACAGTCGCCGACCTTTTCGAATCGGTTGACCGAGAGGTGCTGCCTACGCAATTAGCAGGACCCCTGCGCGTTGTCGACATGTTTGCAGGGGCGGGGGGGCTCTCACAGGGTTTTGCTCAAGCCGGATGTGAAATTGTTGCCGCCACAGATAATGATCCCGACGCAGCTGCAACTTTTCAGGCAAATTTCCCCAAGGCCCAGTTTATCTGCGGGGATATCCGGGACCTAGCCATACAGAAAGCATTTTTAGCATCTGCGCAGGGTGCAGAGATAGTTGTAGGTGGCCCCCCGTGCCAGGCGTTTTCTCAAGTCCGCAATCATTCAAGGCTAATTGACGACTCTAGGAATTCTCTTTACCGGGAGTTCGTCCGGGTCGTTTCCCGTCTCAAGCCGATGGCATTCCTCATGGAGAATGTCACGGGTATGGACCAGATGGGCTTCAGAGAACAAATCATCGAAGACCTGCGCTTGAGCGGCCGATACATGGTGGAGGCTCAAGTAGTCGACGCAGCAGACTTTGGTGTTCCTCAGTCGCGAAAGAGACTGTTGTTCATCGGTGTGCTGAGTCGCCTGCGTCGAAAGCCTCCGAAGCTTGTCGGATCCGGCGCTACTGCTGCTATCTCGCTGACTCGCCAAAAGGCAGCGCTTCCTTCGGAGCAATCGATGTACGACGTGTCATTGTCTGACGGATATGCATTACCTTTGCTAAATGTACTGCGTGATCCTCGCAGACTAGCAGTAGTTACTGTCGGGCAGGCGATCTCCGACTTTGCGTTTCTGCAGCCAGGAGAGCGACTCGATTCGCGCCCCGTATCCGAGCTCCCCCCGCCTGCTTCAGCCTACCAAAGAAGAATGCGAATCGGCCTAAGAGGGGTCGTACATAACGTTCAAGTGCCAAGAATGATGACGGATACTGCACTTCGGCTGGCGGGGATCCCCGCGGGAGGAAATCATCGAGATCTCGAAGATGGCCTCCTTGATAGGTATCTTTCTGACCAACGCTGGGGTCAGGCTAACGGGACCGGAAGGTTGTCACGGAAGCATTTCTATGCATATCGGCGCTTGCATCCTGGGATTTGGGCGTGGACTCTCAATACGAAGGCGGACGCTGCATATCACTATTCTTCGATTCGGTCTTTATCCGTGAGAGAGTTTGCTCGACTCCAATCTTTTCCTGATCGATTCATATTTACGACGGATGTGCGAAAAGGTTCCCTTCCTGGGCGTCATGATGGAGGAGCCGCGCATTCGAAGTATCGCCAGGTTGGCAACGCAGTTCCTCCGCTCTTGGCGCAGGCTGCAGCGGAATCATTGTGTCGAGTTCTTATTGGTGATGGCGCGCAATGATTAAAGGGCAGTTATTTTTTGAATTAGTTGCGGATGCGAAATCGCAGGCAGTCAAGGTTTCCTCAGCTTTCGGCGCAGCTAATCGGCAGAAGTTGATCCAGAGCTATTTTGAGAAGGCGCCTGCCTATGAGGCGAGCGAAGTTTGGCGACATGTGTACGCGCTCCTGCTTTGGATTGATCGCACCACTGGTTTGGCTCACTGTTATGAGAGCGATAAGTGCCAGCCAGGAAAGCCTTGGTACGGACGTTCGCTGGCGTTTCACTCGTGGCTGGCCGAACAACTTCGGATCGAGCCAACCGAAGTTTCGGAATGTATCGATCTTTTATTTAAGGAGGCGACCACTCAATTGCTTGCTGCCGCAGTCCAGGATCAAAGTGCAATGGCCGCGCGTGCAGAAAGACAGATGAGGCCATACATTGGGAAGTCATTCCCTGTGCCTGGTGAAGATCCTGAACTTGCTCAGCTGCTCGAGTCGTTGCTCGAGCCATATCTAGTAAGGTCTCCGACACCATTAGTTTGGAGTGGTATTGTTCAGCGGCTCCGCGAGCATATATCGACGGAAAACAAGAGAAAGAATCTGGTTGGTGAAGGTTTCGAGGACGTTCTTGCCTTCACTATCCGAAACGCCGTGGCCCCGTCCCTCCAGGCAGTCGTTGATCCGCGCAAGCCAATAAATGAGATTCCTGGGTTTGGAAATCGCGTTGCGGGTGACAAGGACAATAAGGTTGATTTAGTTGTTTTGATTCCGAATTCTCGTCGGACGATTTTAATCACGGCCAAGTGGAGTATTCGCGCGGATCGCGAAAGACAGTTCGCTAGCGAGTTTAGCCAGTATGTGGCATCGCGCTCTGATCAATCGCCTTTTGAATATGTTTTAGTCACTAACGAATTCGATCCTGCTCGCCTCGTACGTGCGTGCGAGCAAGTTGTGGCAAATGCACCTATGTTTCGCACAGTAGTACACATCAATCCGAACGCCCTGGCAGCAGCGTATTCTGCTCCAGTCCGAAGCCGCGAACGCTATGCGGTCAGCGACATGAAGGCAGACTACATAGTTGACAGTGAGACTTCTATGCAGCGCGTACATCGATATATTGAGTCCGGACGACTGGTTTCGCTTTCGAATTGGATAGCGTCGCTTAACGGTTAGGTGCTGAAGCGCTTCCAGCTGCTTCGTAGGCTCCAAAGCTAGCTACTTGCACAGGCCATTCTTGCACGCACCTGATATAGGACAATTTACGCTCATCTAATTAGATGGTGGCGACGTCCCCCCAAATTTGAGTAGCGCCCCGGTTTCGAGTTCAATCCCCCACAAGAAGGAGATTGGACGTGAAGAAGCGTTTTTCCGAAGAGCAGATCATCGGCTTCCTGCGCGAGGCCGAGGCAGGCATGCCGGTCAAGGACCTATGTCGCAAGCACGGCTTCAGTGAAGCCTCTTACTACCTGTGGCGAAGCAAGTTCGGCGGCATGAGCGTGCCCGAGGCCAAGCGGCTGAAGGACCTGGAGTCGGAGAACGGACGCCTTAAAAAGCTGCTTGCCGAGCAGCTTCTGGAGAACGAGGTCATCAAGGAAGCTCTGCGAAAAAAATGGTGAGCGCACCGGACCGGCGCGAGCTGGTGCGCTATCTGATCGGCCAGGAACTGAGTGAGCGCCGGTCGCTGGCGATCGCCGGCATGAGCGCAAGCGCTTACCGATACGAACCGCGGCCCGACCCCAACGTCGATCTGCGCGAGATGATCTGCGCGCTGGCCAATCGCCATAAACGCTACGGCGTCGGCATGATCTACCTGAAGCTCCGCCAGGCCGGTCAGATGGTCAATTACAAACGAGTCGAGCGCCTGTACCAGGAGGCGAACCTGCAGGTGCGCCGACGGAAACGGAAAAAGGTGCCTCCGACCGACAGGCAGCCACTGCTCCGGCCCGCGGCCGCAAACGAGGTCTGGTCCATCGATTTCGTCTTCGATCGCACCGCCGAAGGGCGCGTATTGAAGTGCCTGACGATCGTCGATGACGCCACGCATGAGGCAGTCGCCATCGAGATCGAGCGGGCGATCTCAGGCATCGGCGTAACGCGCGTCATGGACCGCCTGGCCGTCACTCGGGGCCTGCCGAAAATCATTCGCAGCGACAACGGAAAGGAGTTCTGTGGCAAGGCCATGGTCGCATGGGCACACGAGCGCGGCGTGCAGCTGCGCCTGATCGAGCCTGGCAAGCCGAATCAGAACGCCTACATCGAATCATTCAACGGAAGGCTTCGCGATGAGTGTCTCAACGAACACTGGTTTCCCAGCCTGCTGCATGCCCGAACCGAGATCGAAAACTGGCGACGGGAATACAACGAAGAGCGACCGAAGAAGGCACTCGGCGGGCTGACTCCTGCCGCTTACGCGAAACAGTTACATTAACCCCGGACTCAAATCGGACCGCTACTGAAGGCGGGGGGACGTCGCGGCCTTTGTCCCCTTTGAACGCTGCTCTGAAGGGCCAGGCCATAGTGTATGCCAATCAACACCTAGAGACCGAGACTCGAGGCGTTGCATGAATTTGAGCGAAGTTGGAAGTCTGCTGGAAGGCTGTCGAGGAGTGGTTGTAGTGGGGTCATCGCCCCTCGCTATGAGCACCGAGGGCTAACGCTGACCACCATGGCTCATCACGGGTCCCTGAGTTTGTGCCTGGTCCTGTGTCACTTGCTGGCTTTGGACTTGCTGCTGCGCCCGGGTCTGCTGAAACTGCTGCATGGCCTCGGGCCACTTCGCAGCGCTGTGCTCCATCGGCGTCATGGCTTCGGCCGTAGGCACACTGCTCTGCTTATCAAACAGGTGGTCCGTGCGACCCGGCGGAGTTTGCACCGCCCACAGTCGGCTGCCATCATCCGATATCGCGATTTGGGATACACGGTCTAGCCCGTCCGCACGGGCTTGCACAGTGGCGGCCGACGCCAATTGGTCCGTGTGCACATCGGGCGTGCGCCCCATGCTGTGGTCCAAGGCCACGACATGGCCACGCACTTGCTGAAACAGCGCGTGGTCAGGATGGCTGGCGTCGTCCAGTCGGTTGGGCGCTACCGGCACATGCTGATATTGATGCGGGCCGTCGGCCGTGTGGTCAAAGCCATGGGGCGTGGCCGGTTGCGTGCTGCTGTCGAGATACGGGACCGATTGCCTGCTCTTGCCCAAATCGAGCCCGGCCTTCTCCATCATGTCCTCATACAACCCTGCATGCGCCATGTTGATTTGCACCTGGGGCGTGACGCCATGGGGGTGGACGGCCGCGCGCTCTTCCGAGCCAATCACGGCAACGGCCCAGCCGGCGTAGTAGTTCGGGTAATCCTCGACACCACCGTGGCCCAAGCCCAAGGGGTTGCGCGTGTCCCCGGGCTGTAAGTGCGCGGCAGTCGGGCGGTCAAAATAGTTGTGCCCCATCGCGGCCACGTTCGCGGGCGTATGCGGCATGCTCAAATCGGGATTGAGCTGCACGTTGGCGTGCGGCACATAAGTGCCGTGCTGGCGCTCGATGAAGTCGGCCGTTCGCGAGGGCGCCACCTTATGCAGGTCCGCCAAGGTCACGCTGCCCTGGTCATGCTCGACTCGGCTGCGCAACGCATTCCACCCCGCAATTTGCGCGCTGGCCTCGTCCTCTCGCCCGCTTTGAATGTGTCGTTCCACGAGCGGGGTGTAGTCGTGAATGGGGCTGGGTGTGGCTGCCATCGCCCGCACATCGTTCACAAATGCGGTGCGCCCTTGGGCCGCGGTTTGCGCATTGAAGCCGTGTTGGACCTCGTGCCCAATGACAAAGGTCAAATCGTGCGGATTGTATTGACCCACACTGTTGGATCCGACGGTCATCAGCGACTCGCTGACCAAATTCATCGCGTGCCCAGGGGCGTTGAAGCTGCCCCCAACACCCGCGCCGGGAGCGGTAAAGGCGAACGACTCAAGAATGCGGTGCTGCGGTTGCAGCGGGTCGGTCGTCGTCGCCGCGCGTTTGATTTCTTCAGCCAGAGCGGGCGAATGGTTGAGCGTGCCCTGCAAATTATTGAGCATGTCCGGGCTTACCGGGTGCATGGCGCCAGCAGCATCCGGATACGACTTACCGGCAAAGTCCACGACCATCGCTTGCACCCGCAGCACTGAGTGCAGGTCCGGGCTCGACCCCGAGCCTGGGAAGGCCGAAGCGGGCAGGGTCATCGCCCGGGTCGAGGGGTCGTATTCACCCACGGGCCGGTCGGACGAGCCGGGGGCGGCCGGGACGAAGCCGTGCAATACACCGCTGCTGGCTTGCGCGTCCAACTGCTGGGTTAAACCAGGGTCAGACGATAGCGCTGCGCGCAGCGAAGCCACTTGGGCCGGGGTCACCCCGGGCTGCTGCTCAAACTGCTGAACCGCGGCATCAAGGGCGGGATGGGGCGTGGCCATGGCGAATCCTTCGCGGTCAGCGACCGTCGGCGGTTTGCAGGGAGAGCACGCAGGCGATGCCGTTGATGTCCGTGCCATCGCGCGGGGTCAGCGTCAGCACAATGTCGTTCTTGGCAAACTCAATCGCCAAAATGCTGCCAATTTCGGAGGGGACCGGCCGCTCAACCCAGCCGTGGGCGGTCAGCGTCGCGCGCAGTCGGTCCAGGGGCAATGCACACACCGGAGTGGCGTCGGCGCTCCGGTCCGGGTGGTCAAACCAAAAGCTAAAGCCATTTTTCATCGACGGCTTCGCGTCGGATTGCTGCACCCAGTAGGTCCAGCCATGCCCGAGGTCGGCACTGTGATACACCGACCAGCCCGCGCCATTTTCGGCGTCGGGGCCAAGGGTCACCCCGAAGGCTTTTCCTACCTGCGCCGGCACCAGCATCTCGGAGCTGCTCACGGTCGACAGAAACGCAAGCAGGTGCTCCGCAGCAGCCCGTGCACCGGGCAACGCGTGGGCTTCGAGGGATGACACCATGGCTTGGTCCTTAACGGGGGAGGGGGGCGCCGGCTTCGTTACGGCCGAGTCCGGCATCGCGGGGTGCGCTGGCGAAGCGCACGCGACCAAGAGGCTGGCGCCAAGGCTGGCCAGCACGGCGGCGGGGCGCATCATCGGGTCGTCATCCGTGGCTCCTTGAGTCAACCGCAGGTTGCGGCCGAGGGTCATCTTAGCGAAGCAGCAGGGGGATCGCATGATCACCCATGCACGTTTTCGGTGACAGACAGAGCAGCCCTCGGCGGGTCTTCGCCGGACCACCGGAACCGCTCGGTTGCCCGCCGCGGACCTTGAGGGTGAAGCACCGGAGCTAGGTCAGTTGTCGGGTCTGCGCCTGGTCGGTTTCCACTGAGAGCGCTTCAATGGCACTCGCGCACCCATAACCGGTGGACTGGTCCGCCTGGCTGAGGCAGTCGATGACGAGTAGGGCGGTGTGGGCGACGCCGGCTAGTCCTCCGGCACGCGCTTGCACCGCACCCCGGTCAGCGCAAACGCGGGCTTCCGCCACATCGCCGTCCAGCACAGCTTGGCTGAGAGCTATTGTGTCCTGGATGATGCTTGCCAGGTGGAGGATTGAGAATTCGTTGAGGGGCATGGTGCGGGCACGTCCTGTGAACGGCATGCGGCCATCATGGCAGACGGGTGCAGCGCGCCAAAGTCACTTCCTTAGCCTTCTCCCGCAGTCAGTCCCAGCACGACATTGCCGCCATGCGTTTGGCAGAACTTTGGGACCGCAATGAAGCGTGCGTCACGCGATACAATGTGATGCCGAAACGGCTGGCCATTGATTACGATTTGCGCCCGGATTCGTTGTTTGGGGGATATTCGACGAGAAATGTTGTTGGAGTAATGCGCGATATCATGGGTTCCGGTCTTCGGGGAGCCTACCCCTTCGAAGTCAGTTATATGTCTCAGCTACCGGGTATGCCTCAACGCATCGAATCATCACTAATCCTAGTCGACACCGTTGATGCGTTTCTCACCGAGCTGGAATCAAAACTCACTCAGGCCGAGGCCGTCATGCACGCAGCTTCGGCCGGCGAGAAAGACAGCTAAGAATGGTTGCTAAGGACTCAGGATGACTTTCTAGGTCGTCCAGGGCTTTGTCGATGACCTCATTAAGGAGCGCCAGCTTGGGCTTCCACACAGACGGGTCAGGTCGACAATGTCTCCAAGGACTGGGTTAGCGCCGGGTCCGATGCAAGCGTCGCACGCAGCTGGCTGACCTCAGCGGGGGTCACGCCGGGCTGTTGCGCAAAGTGGACGATGGCCGATTCCAGAGCCGGATTCGGGGTCGACATGGAAACCTCCTGTTTGCTCAGCGACCGTCGATGGTTTGGATGGCGTTGAAGCACTCATCGCCGTTGGGGGCCACCAGCAGATTCGACCGAAGGACCGTCAGCACGAGGTCGTTCTTGACGAACTCCACCGAATCCACGCCACCGATTTCCGAGCGGTCAAACTTTTCGGCATAGCCGTGGGCTACCAACTGTTTGCGCAGGGCATCCAGACTCAAGGCGCAAATCGGGCTCGGGTCGGCACCGTGCTTGGGATTGTAGAACCAGAAGTTGAACCCGGCTTTGAAGGCCTTCGAAGGCAGGATGACCTTCACCCCGTAATTCCACCCCGCGCCTAGGTCGGCACTGCGGTAGACGAAGGCGTCGTCTTCAGCGGTCAGTGCGCCGCCAAACTGTTTGCCCACCCGCTCAAGCGTGATGTCGGAACTCGACGACAAATGCGTCAGGAAGTCGACCAGCTGCTGCGTCGCATGGACGGCAGCCGCCGAGCGCGGAGGCGCAACGGAAGTCATGGAGGCTCCTTGGGAAGCTTTGCTGGAGGTCGATGCGGCGGCGGCTGGGCGAGCGGTTGCATAGGGGCCGCTGTGTACGGCTGATTCGTCCAGCGGGGCGGCAGGATGTCCCAATGCAGCGGCACTGGACCAAGTCAGAGCAAACAGCGCGGCACGGCGGGCATGACGCAAGAGGTTCATGGGCTCGGCATCCTCGACTCCTTGAGATCGGGCGCGGGGGCGGTCTTGGCTCAGCGCATCATAGCGGGCCGGCTGCATCACTGCATGGCGACGGGAACACGGTTTCGGAAAGGCTGGAGGGCATGCTTTCACTCGGTGTGGCCAGTGTTAAGCAGCAGTCGAAGATCGTCGATCGACACCCATCTCCCCGACCTTGAAATCAATCGGTGGATAGTTCGGTGGCAATTTGCGCACAAAAGAGAAACATCACTTATCTTTGTGATGGTAGATCCAAGTGTAGACAGCGGCACAAGATGATGGGCTTCGAATATCGCATCTTTAAGCCATCCATCTGTGCTGCCCTGAATAAGGCACGCATCGCAATGGAGTGGCCCTTTCTTCGTCCGTTCGCTAATCAATTTAGAACGGACTTTTTTGCTTCGCTCAATTCGCTTGTGCGTTCGCGTGACGATGGATCCCTCCATGAACTCTGCATCGTCTTCATCTAGGTCATGGCCGATAGGCGTAGAAGGCGCGAAAGCCTTGATGAGCTGAACTATGTCCTTGACGCGCGAACTACGGTTCTCGAAATCTTTCCAAACGCTAATATCGATAGCGGAAACATTCGAAAAGCCTTTTCCGGTCGCGATGCTCTGGAGGTTCGAAAGCTTGAATGCGACCCCCGCGGGATTACGAAAGCTGGGGGATATAGCTCGGCCTTCGTTGCCAGGCAGCCCTCTCAACGTATTCGACAGTTCGATAACTCGATGATCGCTATCGGACAGCGCTACCAATCCTGCATCGTAGAATAGGTCTAGAGCGAGAATAGTTTCATCACGTGTCCACGGCGGGTTTCGTCGTCCGTCAGTCTTTGCCATTGAATTCCCCTTCTGATGAGAAGTATCTCAACATTTGAAGGAGGGGCAAAGGGCTCGACTCGCGTGATGTCGGCAGATTTTAATTTTTTATTTAAATCATGGATATAGTGCTTTTTTTTTACCAGGCTATGCCTCGCGCATCCCGGAAAGGAATGCCGGCGCCCGCGGCCACAAACGAGGTCTGGTCCATCGATTTCTTTGACTGCACCGCCGTGGCACGCGTTCTGAAGCGCCTGACGGTCGTCGATGACGCCACGCACAAGGCAGTCGCCATCGAGATCGAGCGATCTCACGTATCGGCGTAACGTGCGTCATGGACCGCCTGGCCGCCACTCGTGGCCTGCGGGAAATCGTCCGCAGCGATTCGTTTGAACAAGTGTGCTCAGTGAGAGCTGTCAAGATTCTCAGCAGTTCACGTCAGTCGCCCCTGGTGCGCCGATTCCACCAGCTAAGGTGTGGCGATCGACGTTTCGCATCCCGTGCCTGATGTCATTGCCATCGCTGAGGTGCGGCGATACATTGGGGCATTAGGAGATGACCATGTGGTCGCATTCTAGGGAGTAGCCATGGTCGCAATCCCAATCCGATCGGCGAGGTAAACATTTGCCGAACTTAGATCGCGCGTACGTGAGACCGTCCCTGCGGATGCACAAAGCTATGCCATGTCTACTTGCAGCTTGCCTCGTGCTCGCACTCGACAGCGCTGACGCTACGAGTAGTAATCCTTCGGCAGCGGTTCTTCGATCTTCATACACATCCTGCGTCAAAGAAGCAGGCGGAGACATGGCACCTATGCAGGCGTGTATGGACGAAGAGTTTGCATATCAGGACAAGCGCCTTAACGCAGTCTATAAGCGTCTCATGGGCTCTATCGACGAGGGTGGCCAATCGAGGCTTCGAAGCGAAGAGCGCGACTGGTTGAAAGCAAAGCGTAAAGCTTGTGGCCCAGGAAAGGATCCTGGCCAGTTCCAGATGATCGACTCCTACTCTTGCGAGATTGGCTATACGGCTGATCGGGCAGAGGAGCTTGAAGGTCGAGAAAAGCTCAAAAAATAAGTGATGCGGTACTCAAGGAGAGAGCACATGAGCGACGACATTAAGTGGGTCTTGGTCCAGACGTCCGCTCATCACGAGAGCGCTATACGTTCGACCATGCCAACACCGGTACGATTCTGGAGTTCAAGCCCTGAGGACTCTCGATGAAGCATTCCCAAGCGCTACTGCCATTGGTTTTGTTGCTCGCCAGCCAGGCGGTCTCCGCGCAAAACACTTCGGAGCAGCCGGTAAACCTTAATCAGGACCTGGTTCTCACAAAGCAGCAACTGCAGAAGCTTGCGGTTGAGGCGATGCGTGGTTCGTCAGAGGCGGCGTCTAAAATCTCTGTCTTTTACGGTTTCGTGCTCATCAACCCGATGGAGGAACGGCGTTGGGCACTTATTGCTGCAGAGAATGGTGACCCCGTGGCGCAGTACAATGTCTACGAGGATTTCGTGAACAACGACACGGCGCTTGATCGCGAGCGTGCACTGTTCTGGTTGAGGAATTCAGCCAACGCCGGCTACAAGGATGCGCAGGAAAAACTAAAGCGCGTCGAGCAAGAGGGGAGGCATGCGTTGGACCCGCATGCTTTGAAATCAGGTGCGAGCGGTAAGTGAGCAAATGGTTTTGCATGACCAGAATGGCTATCGCGCGCCGGTCCTTACAACTTTGGCTTTACTCAATTCGCGACTAAGGCCTGGGTGTATCTCTAAGTGAATCGTGTCCGGATGGCTTGCACCCGCGTTCTCCGCATAGGTCCTGCCACCAAACTCCGCGATCATCGCTTGCACGCGCAGCACTGCGCCTACGTGATGGTGCGACCCCGAGAACGCGGAGCTGGGCAAGGTCATCGTGCCGGCCGTGCGGTCGTAGCTGCCTACCGGGCGATCGGGTGCGCCGGCCGCCGCGAGTGCAAAGCCGTGCAGCGCGCCGCTCGCCGCTTGCGTATCCAGGCGCTGGCTCACATTGGGGTCGGCGGACAAGGCAGCGCGAAGGGCCGAAACGTCGGCCGGGCTGTTGTGCAAACTGCTAGATGGCCGCATCGAGGGCTAGGTGGGGCGTTGCCATGGGCAATCCATAGTCGGTCAGTGGCCGTCGGTGGTCTGAATGGCGAGCACGCAGGCGGTGCCATTAACGTCCGTGCCGTCCCGCGGGGTCAGGGTCAGCACCACATCGCCTTTGCTGAACTCCACAGCCAGGATGCTGCCGATTTCTGAGGGCACTGGTCGCTCGACCCAACCGTGCGCGGTCAGTGTGCTGCGCAGCCGGTCCAGAGGTAATGCGCACACCGGAGTGGCATCGGCCGTCCGGTCGGGATGGTCGAACCAGAAGCGGAAACCGTTTTTCATCGAGGGCCGGGCATTGGACTGTTGCACCCAATACATCCATCCCTGGCCCAGGTCCGGACTGTGATAGACCGTCCAGCCCGCGCCATTTTCGGAGTCGGGGCCGAGCGTGACGCCGAAGGCCTGGCCCAACGGTGCTGGCTTGAGCCTTTCGGTGCTGTCCAACGTCGACAGGAAGCCCAACAGGTGAGCAACCGCCGCGCGCGCCCCGGGCAGCGCGTGGGCTTCGAGGGAAGACGGCGTGGAATGATCCTGGGTGGTGGGAGGGGGCGCGGCATTGGTCTGCGCCGAGAGGCAGGCAGGCGTGGCGCAGGCGACCAAGAGGGCGGCGCAAAGGCTGGCCATCGCGGCGGCAGGGCGCATCATCGGGTCGGCATCCGTGGCTCCTTGGGATTTTGCCATACCATTTCGGTAGCAGGGGTTATCTTAGCCATGCGGGAGTGCCCCCGCGTGGGGACGAATGCAAGGTTTTGGTGGACGAGTGGCTGCCTTCAGCGGGTCGCTGCCGAGTCACGAAGAAAGCCACGTGACCCGACTACGGTCTGCATGGACACATTCAAGCCGCCGAAGATATCGAGGCTCATATGGATCAGAAAAGTGAATACACGCTATCGCTTCGAATCGAAGGTGAATCGATTGATTTCGGAGAGATAGACGAAGGGTTGGGTATAGTGGGCTCTCGGATACTCGTCGATAGGCCGTCAACGCGTTTCCGGGCTAGGCAGAACTACCGGCGATGGGAGGCAGAGGCTTCCCGCTTGGGTGTCAGGTTTTTCGACAACATCAATGACGCCTTCTCCGCACTGGATTGCGCCCGCCTCGCTTCGGGGGTCGCGGATTTGGCTCTGTATGAGGGCGGTAAGGTTTACTGGTGGTGCGGATGCTTTCATGGCGTCACGCCAGCACATACATTGATGCCAAGAGAACTGTTGGGAATTCTCGGAAGAGCCAGGGCTCCAGTTATTCTGGACACCTATTTTTCCCCGGAATCTACCTGCGTCGCCGCGGTATCAGACGTCGAAGACATCGGCGAGCAATTGATCGATGACTTTGGGCACCGATACCGGTTCACACTGACAGATAGTGAACTACCGCCGCCCATTGGTAGTTGGGGAAGCTATTTCGACGATTTTACTGAAGGACTTGAGTCGGTGCTCGGTGGTCTTGCTGACGTGGAGTGCGACGAGGCGCTTCTGCGCGGCGCGGTCAGGCGAATCGTGTGCGAGCATACGCAACATGCGTTTGATGGCGGACCGCAGCTAAGTGCGGAGCAGTCGCTCGCAATTGCTTCGCGGGGCCTGGATCTTGAGATCGTATGGATAAATGACTGAGATGAACGCCATGGCTTGCCCGGCTCATCCAGGGCAGACGTATTGTTTGGCCGGGAGTAGCAGTCAATCGCAGTATTGATCGCACGGCTTGTGTAGGAGAGCGGCGGTTCAGTAGCCGGCTTGTGCGGCTGATTACGCGGAGGATTGATTAATGCAAAGACGTCTCATGTTCGTGACCAAGGTCTGCTCCGTTCTCGCGGTGGCATGCTTGGTCGCCTGGATATCTTATTGGGCCGGCTTCGCTCAGGCCTTGCAGATAGGCCAGTACAACAATCAAATTCACGACGATGCACAGGCGAACGAATACGACTATCTCGCGAAGAAACTCGCTGCTGGAAAGCTCGACGACGTCGCATCTCACCTGAAAACGGTAAGTGGCATTCTCAAGCAGCAGGTCTCTGTAGAGGGGAGCGAGCGTCTTACGCTTATGGATCTGCTCGTTCCTGGGTCTGGCATGTCCTTAGTGCGTGATTACAATGAACGTCGGGCCGGTGACGCCTTAGATGCCCAGCGGCATTAGATCGTTCGGTAATGGAGTTTTTCGGAAGCACGCCGCCAAGCAGCATGTCTGAGACAGCAACCTTCAGATACGGAAAACTCTTGTGGCTGGCCTCTGTGCTTTCGGTGGCTCTACTCGCCATGGCTGCCTATGCTTTCTTCAAGGCCGCCATGGTATTCACTTCCGGCGATCTGATCTATTTCTTGGTGGGTATTCCTTTTGTCATTGCATTTGTGACGTTTCCGATGTTCGCTTACCAAGATGTCGTGGTTTCTTCTAAAGGTATTGGTCGATCGTTCTTCGGCGTCCCGAACGGATTCGTCTCATGGGGCCAGATCACAAGCGTGCGCTGCGGGGTCCTCTCCGCAGGTGATCGATCCGTCAGTAGCTACCATCTCCGTGTGGGTAATCGAGCGATATTCGGCGGTGTGCGAGTCATGACGATGATCGATGATGTCGACGTGTTGGTTGCGAGAATTGACGCAGAGGTATCGAGGCGGACGATTTCGATCACAGCCTGGGATGTCGATACGCTGGTCACGTTGGATCGACTGCCTCCCCCGAAAAAGGGGGCGGCAGCTTGGAACTGAGCACCATGCGACTGGGTTGCTGGAATCCCATGATTTGCATGCGACCACCATACGCAGCGTATTCTGCTTGGTGTATCAACGGCACCGACGTTCATGCCTTCAAATCCAACCCAATAGCCTTCCCGTCTAGGCCCATCATGATATCCAGCACGCGCTGGTGCCTATCCGCCTCTTCGATCCGTCCCACCGGTCGCGTAAAGGCAATCACTTCTTTAAGCCAGTCATAGGAGATCCGGGCTGGCATGGCTCTCGTCTCCTCGTATGAGCCGATGCCGATCGGTCCAGGAAACGTAAGGCTTAAGTCCGTGGCTTCGTCAGCGGATATTTTTCCGGACTTGATGAGCACGCTGAGCGTGTCGTAGAACTCGCCAACGGTCATCTTCTGGAAGTCGAGTTTTTTTACGGATTGAGTGTCGTTCAGATTCTGAGGCTCGGATATTGGCGCTGTGCTTTGTGTAAAGCGCTGTTCTGTTTTCATGAGAGGTGTCGGTGTTCCAGAGGGATAAGAAATATGCACGACGGTTCCTTGGCGCTAGTGTTTGGTCTAGCTCGCCCTGCAAACAAAGTGCCTTTTTGCGCGGGCGTGGCAAGAGCGCGTAGAAGGACTACACGTTTTTAAGCGGTAAGGAAGCTCGACAAAGCTCGCCAGCGGCATATAGGCAGTACTGCGTCATCTACGTTTGTCAGGCAGCACATCGCCTGCATCAGGAGAACGTATGAAACGCATCTATCTGTTCGCAGCGTCGCTGGCCTTCGGCGCGCCGATTGTCGTCGCATCGGCACAGTCCTTCGGCTCCGGCACCGCGCCGCCTGTATCCGAGGTCATCGTGACGGCTGTGCAGTCGTCGATTGGCGGGGCCGAAACGACCAGCGGCGCAACCTCGACCCGTATGCATCACGGGGGCTCGTTCGTTCGAATCACGACGCTCGAAAAAGGCATAGGCCAAGCCGTCGCAACGATGAACGGCGCGCAGCTACAGGAGTTGAGGGTGACCAACGTCTGCACCCAAGCCGCTGGCTACTGGACACCTTGCAGGAATGGTCAGACGGTGCAGGGTCGCCTGCGTGTATGGGATGCGACTGGCAAGGGGAACGGAAGCTTCGTCATCCGCGTAACGTCATCCAACTGGCCGCGCAATACGGTCACCAAGATGCACAGCATCCAGTGATCTTTGATTTAATCCATCGAAGCGGAAGCTGAGCAAAGGGTCGCGGCCGATGCGCTGATGGCCTCGGCCGCGATCCCTCGCTATCGCTAAAGGGTTGATGCGGGCCTCATCTGGTGGTTTCGCCGCTCGCTCATCGCGGCGTGCATTGATATCTGGCTACGACATTCGTCTGATCGATCGACTGCTCTTTTCCCGCAGAAAATACCGGGCTCGACGTGGAGCTGAGCTCCAGCGCCGGACCATCGCATGCTTCCACGGCGCGTTGGTCACACGCTTCAAGTTGATGAAATTGTGCGTAAGCCATGCAACTGACCACCACCACCCCGGTAGCATCCGGATGAGGCTTCGGAAACAACTCGGCGCAGCCAGTCGCGGCCATCACGCTCACGCCCATCAACACCCATCGACGAAGCCTCATTCCCTGCTATCCCCTTGTCCCGACTCAGCCGCAGCCCCCTGGCCACCCGGCAGCCGGTATGTAATCCGGTCGAGATAGCCGGCGCAAGCCCTGCACCGGCTTCGTCCCCTTGACCCAGTTCTCACTCCCCACCACCCCAACCCTGCAACACTCCCCACACTCGCAACCGCCGTCCACCCGCTCCACGCTCCAGACCAACGGCCCCTTGCGTGCATGTGTCCCGCCGGATCACCGCCCACGGTCCGGCGTTGAGCGGGGTTTGGGGGAGGGGAGCCTCCATGGCCCTTCGTGGGTATCCAGAGGAGCGTTTTTCATCATGCGAGTGCATACCCTGCTGGCAGCCGCCAGCCTGACGGCCTTGGCCGTCGTTTCTCCCACCTCGGCCACCGATCGTCCCCACCTGGCCGATCCCCAATCGGATGGCCCCACCGCCGTCGCCCGTGCCCGCGTCGCGGCGGACGTACTGCTGGCCTCGTACGATCCCGACAAGGCCTGGTTCCCCGCCAGCTGGTGGAACTCCGCCGTCGCCCTGCAGACCATCGGCGACTACATGCAACGCACCGGTGACCGCCGTTACCTCGGCCAGCTGGACAACACCTTCGAGAAGGACAAGGGTGCTTTCCCCGCCGGCGTGCTCTCGGGCGATCCGCTGCTCGGCAACTTCACCAGCCGCGCCATCGACGACTCGGAGTGGTGGGGCCTCACCTGGCTGCAGGCCTACGACCTGACCCGCGATCCCAAGTACCTGGACATGGCGGTCACCATTGCCGACTACGTCAACGGCTACTGGGATACCTCCACCTGCGGCGGTGGCGTCTGGTGGGATGGCGAGCGCACCTACAAGAACGCGGTGACCAACGGCCTGTGGATTCGTCTCACCGCGGAACTGCACAATCGCATTCCGGGTGACACGCTATGGCTGGGACGCTCGCGCGCCGCGTGGTCATGGTTCCAGGGCAGCGGCATGGTCAACGCCGATGGCCTGGTTAACGACGGCCTCACCAACGCCTGCACCAACAACGGCCAAACCGTGTGGAGCTACAACCAGGGCATGCTGATCGGTGGCGGCCTGGAACTGTGGCGCGCCACCGGCGACCCCGCCATCCTCGCCAGCGTGCGCCGTCTCGCGGATGCCGCCATCGGCCCGAACGGGCTGGTCACCGACGGCATCCTGTCCGAGCGTTGCGACGCCGCCGACCAGACCTGCGACGACAACGGCAAGCAGTTCAAGGGCATCTTCACCCGCTACTGGACTGACCTGGTCGACACCACCCACGACCGCCGCTACGCGACTTTCCTCGATCGACAGGCCGACAGCGTGTGGGACAACGATCGCGATGCCGCAGGCCGGCTGGGCACCCGCTGGTCCGGCGCCACCAGTGATAGCCATCCCAACGTGTTCGACTGGCGTACGCAGGCCAGCGGCCTCAGTGCCCTGCTTGGCGATATCCCCGCCACGCTGCCGCACGAATCGCTGGCGGCCACGCTGTCGCCGGCCCAGCCGGTCATCATGCCCTCGGCATCGGGCCTCACCTCGGTGGCGCTCGACCTCGGCATCTCCGCCACCGGCGTGCTGCCTGTGCAGGCATTGACCGTAATCGATATCCCCGCAGGATGGCGCACCACGCCACGTGCCGCCCGTCTCCCCCTGCAACCCCGCGGCAACGCAACACCCGTGTACGGCAACGTTCCCTTGCAGCTCACGGTGCCGTACACGGCGACCGACGGGCACCATGCCGTCACCGCCAACGTCATGGCCGCCGGCCTGGGCTTCAGCACGCAGGCCGACGTGCTGGTGGCGCACGCGATCGACTTCGACACGGGGACGGTGGACGAGAAGCCGTGGCTGGTCGATGCCGGCGGCTCGCAGAGTAACGGCGTGCAGAACCGCTTCGCCGACGGCAATGCGCACTTCACCTATCGGTTCCCGTTCCCGGCCGATACCACGTCCGCCCACGTCACCCTGACCATCGACGCCGAGTACCTGGTGCAGGTCAGCCTCGACAATGCGCACTGGACCACCGTGTTGCAGGAAGAGCGCCCGATCACCGACGGCTCCAACAAGGCCGACCACCGCATCGACCTGACGCCGTACCTCGGCCAGGCCAGCAACGGCTCACGGCCGATCTATCTCAAGGTGTCGGACTCGTTCCCCCATGACGGCTGGGGCGGACGCGTGTACCACGTGGCGGCCACGATCGTGCAGTAGCGGTACGGGCACCTCTGCCCCTGCGTGAGCGGCGGCGGAGGTGCCTTCTTATGTTGCGGCCACAGGACAGGGCATACGGCAGATAAAGCCGGAGGGATCGGATATCGTTCGCGCTACCACCCCGATCGAGGCCAGGCACGATGCGTTTCCCCATTCCGCTCGCGATGCTTGTCGCCTGCCTCATCGCCCAGGCCGCCACAGCCCGTGACCTCGGCGTCACACCCCTCACGGGCGAGCAGCGCGACGACGTCGCCAGCTACTACGACAACGGCAGCCAGATGCTCAAGGCACTGGCTTATCCGGATGCTTACAACAACCTGCGCATGCTGGCTTTCGGCGGAAACCGCAACGGTCCGACGATCGA
This sequence comes from Xanthomonas sp. NCPPB 2632, assembly GCF_041228075.2. NCBI lineage: Bacteria > Pseudomonadati > Pseudomonadota > Gammaproteobacteria > Lysobacterales > Lysobacteraceae > Xanthomonas > Xanthomonas sp. NCPPB 2632. Next base: position 4,186,557 of record NZ_CM192979.1, on the reverse strand, counting down.
CGGCAAAAGCTATGTCTCGCTGCACGCCTACGGTTTCATCGAAGACCACGGCGGCTATCTCGCCAAGTGGGAGATCAAGGACACCAACGGCGGCCCGCTCTGCGGCATCCAGCCACTGACGTCACTGGTCGATGTGATTGATGCGGGTGACGGCAATGCCTTGGTGGTGGTGCCGTACTGGATCGACTGCGACGGCCTCGATCCGGCCACGGTGAAACTGATCACCGTGTACAAGGACACGAAGTACGCGATCCGCGGCAACCTTCCGCGGCAACCGGGTGACGAGAGCACGCGTGTGCCGGGCGACAACTTCAAGGCATTGCCGGAGGCAGTGCAGAAAACGGCGATGGCGTATTACGACAAGGTCGAGGCGGCGGCGAAGAAGGCTTCCGGATGGACCGATCCGGAGGCGTCACGATGAAGCGGCGTGCGCTGTCTCGTCTTCCTACCCAAGTCATGTTGGGTTGGATCGCTTTTTCTTGCCTTGTTCTTCAGGGTTGTCACGCCGCGAAGCCTGAAGTGGCCATCGCATCGCATGACGACCACCACGGCGCCGTCAGCTACACGCTGGCGCCGGCCGCAGCATCGCAGCAATTAAGATTGAAGCGAAGCGAGCACGCCTTCGGTGCCGAGCCACTGGCCCACGAGGCACCGGGTTATCCCGCAACACTGATCCCGCGAAACCTTCCGCCCCAAGTGGTGCAGGTCAAGGCAATCATTGACGAAACCGGGCACGTCACCGAAGTCAGGGATACGGACATGTCCAGCGATCCGGATCATGCCATCTTCGTAGCCGCATGCCGGGAGGCGTTATTGCGCTGGACGTACTCGCCGATGACAGTGGTCCAGGAGTTCGACGATGGCAAGGGCAACATCAGTCAGGTGCGGAAGAACGCGGCCTTCAGCCTGGACTATGTTTTCCACTTTGCGTTGCTTGACGGTCGTCCCGCGGTGACGGAAGGGAAATAGCCCCTTTTCTCATCCCCGCGACTACAGACAACCGCAAGTTGATTTGTTACGTTCGTCACGTCGCCTGCGCCGGGTTCCACACGCACCGCAGGCGACCACCGCATCAAGCGGTGAAGCGCGGCCCAAGGGTGCTACCAACACCCCTGGACCGCTGACCATAGCCAACTGAATAGAGAGTTGATCATGGCTGACACCGATCATACGGTACTCGCTCGCCCGCCGAATCCCCCCGGCGACACACCCACCGGTTACCGGGCGGTCTGCCTCCCTCGCAGATACGGTTGAAGAACCGCGGCGCCTGCCGTTGGAGTTGAGATTTTTCCCTGCCGAAGCACGCGGCGCGTTATGGCGTGAGCGGCAGAAAGGCGAGCGCCGCTACACACGTCGTCAATCACACCGTCCGGCGCCCGGTCACGGGCAGCCGTGAACCCGCGAATCCGCATGATCCGCGGCACAACCGGTCTTTCGACGGGTGTGCCGCACCTGTGCAGCGCGGTCGACGGTCAACAGGAGTACGCGATGACCCCTTCGAACGAGCATCCGACACCGGACCGGATGTGCTACCACGCCGACCCGGAAGCGACCGCCCATGCGCTGTTGAACGAGGCCACCGAGTGGTTGCAATTTGCGCGCGGGCTGACCGGACTACTAGCCGACCTGATCCACGAGGCCGATACCGTGGATTGCAAGCGCATGGCCTTGGGTCTGGAAGCCATTGGCGCACTGACGAACATGGGCGTGCAGTGCGCGGCGCAGGCGCATGTGCGGATGTGTTGGGGGCAGGCGAGGGAGCAGAAGATACCTTCAGGCGATGTATGAGAGTCATCTCATTTCAGGCGTGCGGGCATCGTATATCGTGGAAGTGCGTCGCTTGTAACGGCAGTGCAGGCTTTTCTAAGCTTCGCGACTTGATCGAATACCCAAGCATGTGGGTACGTGGTCGTCTTGCTATCGAGGCAACTGAGGAATTCATTCGTGTCGACGGTTATTGCGATGTTTCCTGCCAGAAAGAGAATGTTTTTTTGGTTGCTTTTGACGGGCCTTTCTACTTCGGCGTGCGCCGAAGACATTTACCCTGCTGATGCCGAGGACATTCAGGCGTCTAGCGAGGCCATAGGTCTGAGGCAGCCCTACATCGATTGCGTGGGAGGTGGCGCGATGACCACGGCTGCCATCCTCCAATGTGCGCATAAAGAGTTTTCGTATCAGGATGATCGACTCAATCGAAACTACAAAATGGCGATGTCTAGACTGTCACAAGATGGAAAGACAAAACTTCGAACAGAAGAGAGGCAGTGGCTTGGGGAGCTGAGGAGGCGTTGTGATTTTCCCGAGGACGGGGGAACTGCGCATCAAATAGTTTCCGCAGATTGTGAGGTCGAGGAAACGGCTAAGCGAGCCGCTGATTTGGGGCGGTTGATTCGACGCTAGATGGGCGGAGGTAGCCACGTTGAAATGGAACGAAGTGGGAGTGCCACGAGGAATCGGTCTGGCGATATCGCTGATCTTTACTACGACGATGCCGACGCAGTCGCGATCTCAGGAATATGCTCTGGTCATTGATGATATCGAGCGGTCGGCCAGAGCCATCGGCTTGCGTCCGACCTATGTCGACTGCATCCGAGGCGGCGCTAGGACCACGCCGGCCATGTTGGATTGTGCCGATCTGGAGTTCGCATTCCAGGACAAGAGGCTCAACAAGACATACGGCGCCGTCATGTCATCCCTTGGTGACTCTGAAAGAAGCGCATTGCGAAGTGAGGAGCGCAAGTGGCTCTCGCTAAAAGCAAAGAAATGCGCCCTTCCGGATGATCCTGGGTCGACGGACCATGTGATCGCAGCGGACTGCGATGTTACCGAGACCGCGCGAAGGGCGACGCTACTTGAACAGCGTCGTCCTCGGTAACTGGCCGATCAGCAAGAACGAACAGAAATTAGGATGGAAGCGATGGACCGTAAACAATGGAAGTTAGGTGACACCTCCGCAATTTTTGAAAGCCAAGGCACGCCGGGTACCGTTTCCACAGGTAAAGGCGATCATGGCGGTGTTTCGTATGGAACTTATCAATTCTCAAGCAACGCGGGTACAGCGCGGGAATTTGTCCGGCAATCTAAGTACGCCTCGGCTTTTGAGGGTCTCACCCCTGGTACTAAAGAATTCGGTGATGCGTGGCTCAAGGTGGCGAGCGACCACCCTGATTTCGGCGCCGATCAAGAGGACTTCATAAGAAGAACTCGCATCGATCCCGTACTGGCCAGGCTTGAGAAGCGGGGTCTGGATCTCGGCGATAGAGGGCCTGCGGTCCAGGACATGATCTGGAGCATGTCTGTGCAGTATCGGGCGCACACGCCGTCACATATCCAGCGTGGCTTAACCGAGGCGTTTGGTGCGGAGGTGGATGTTTCCGCTCTGTCCGATGTTGATATCGTGCGTGCCGTGCAACAGTCGAAACTCCTGCATGTCCATGAGGATTTCAGAAGTTCCGAGCCCAAGGTTCGCGAATCCATCGAAACGCGTATACGAGCGGAGGAGAAGGCGCTTACACGGCTTGCGGAGACGGGTTCGGTGGGCACGTTAGCCCAGACCCATGCCGATTGGAATGAAGTGTCGCCCGTGCGCATAGGGTCTTCCCGGCCACGGATTGCGGACTTGCAAGAGCGTTTGAGAGGCATGGGTATTCTTGACCGTTCGGGCGAGCGAGTGGTGGCGGATGGTGATTTTGGCCCTTCGACGCAATCGGCGGTCAAGACTTTTCAGGTATCGGTGGGCCTGCTACCGACTGACGCCGCTAGTGCACTCACGATGTATCACCTGAATGCGCAACTCAGCGCTAGAAATGCGCTCGCTTTAGATAGGGCACGGGGTACGGACACCGTGTGTCGTCTTGACGATGCAGCCCATCCCGATCACGACTACTTTCGCAATGTCCGTGCCTGCGTGATGGATATCGATCGCCGTCTTGGACGATCGCCCGACCAATACACGGATAACCTGGCGTCCGCATTGACGGTGCAGGCGCGGGCGGATGGCCTTCGCGATGTCGGTAAGGTCACCTTGTCGACATGTGGAGAAGTTATGTGGGCCTATCAAACCCCTCCCGACTGGGGATATGACCTCTTTGCCAGGGATACATCGATTAGGACGAAGGAATCATGCACGTCCATGGAGGAGAGCGCAGCCAAATGGCCGCAGGCCATGCAGCAGTTCCAGACCCTCGATGAGGTGCGGCAGAGGAGCGAACAAGATATCAGTGATCGGCACCAGGCACGAATACATGGGCGAAGCGAGCCGGACTACGGCATGGCCCGCTAACCTAGTTCGCCCCCAATTCCGGCGTCGTCTTCTCCAGGATCTTCATCGACTTCGCATTCTCGGCCTGCCAGGTCGCGATCTCGGCTTTCGTGGTCGGTGTCGATCCTGTGGCACGGGCTTTTCCGTCCGCAGTGGTAATCGGTGCCTGCGCATTAGCGGCGTCGCTCGCAGTCATGGCGGCATAAGGCACCGGTGCTACCGCGTGCGACGCATAGTAGTCGGGGTAGGGCGCCGCCCGACGCGCCTGGCCGTCGGGAGCATTCGCCCTGGCATTAGCCACGTTCTGCGACGTTGATCGGATGATGCCGGCGGACATGTTGCTCAAGACGCGCGGGATATAAAAGCAGATGATCAACACCATCGCGGCGAAAGCCACAAGCCTGGCAGCGATGGATTTGGCCGAGGCCGGACGGCTCCTTCGCCTGTGGCGCCTTTCAACCACCCAACTGGGCATCTCGCCCCGTGCCGAGGAAGAGGGCATATCCACCTCCGGGATGGGCCCCAGCATGGCGCGGATCTCAGCACCCCCGATCAGCTGGATCGGCATGTACTTCTCTGCCGAGCGCATCGCGTAGTTGGTGAACTCGCCGGAGGAAATGAGGATGGCGCGTTGCGCACCCTGGGTATGCATGACACCGATCAGTTCGTGCACGGCGTTATGCGGCACCTGACCGGTGTTCCAGTGCTTGCACTGCACCACGGTGTATTCGCCGCCGCGGAACAGCTTCAGGTCGATGCCGCCGTCGCTCATCCCGAACGTGGCCCCGGTACCGGTGTGCTCCACGCGGTAGCCTTGCCCGCGGTAGTACTCCGCGACACGGCGCTCGAAGTCGTCCCAACCCACCCGGGTCAGCGAATCGTCCCAGCGTAAACGCACGGGCTTCCAGCGATTACCCATGAATGATCTCCGGGTATGTCGCACGGGCCAGGAGCAACTGCACCGATACGATCGAAGGCATGTTTTCCCCTTGCTGCGCGGTGTGCGGGTTCCGCTGGGACAAGCCCAGCGGTGATGGAAATGGTACTTACGAAACAGCGCCTTGGGCAGTCGGCCTATAAGCGTTTCCGGCCCGATCGATTCACGCAGGAAGCTTCGGGCGCATTTAAGGATTGAAGAGGAAGGGCGTTGTACCAGGATATCTATTCGGCGATCTATTCAGAAGCGTTGGCGATCTATTCAGGAGCCTCCGGCTGGCCTCTTTTTCGTATCGATGGAACGGGAGTCGGGCACCCCTTCGGTCGTCTCATGTCACAGAAGGACGTCGGGACCCTTCTGGTGGGTGAATCCCCGCCATGGCTTCGCGATGAGTTCGCCGAAGGCCGGTTTCCCGGCATTCCCCTGGTTCCTAGATGACCAGCGACCCCAGGGGTTTCTTGGTCGCGGCCTTGCCCAGCACTGGGCACGAAGGCTGCAAGCACCTCCCGATGTCGTGCTGTGGAGCGATAAGGTCGTACTCGCTGCCCTATTGCTGCGCGGGGAGGACATGCCGGGCAACTTCGTCGTTGGCTTCGACGCGCTCGACCGTGCCCTGAAGTCAGGATTCGACACCATCGACGAGCGCTCCCGCGGTTTACGTTACGGTGCCTTTGCCGAGGCCGCACTGTCACCGGTTAGCCCCGGTGCCCTGGTGGCTGGAGAGCAGCCAAAATTCACCGCGTCCGTCATCGACGCCGCAGGCCATATCCGACACGTCATCGTGAAATTCAGCGAGCCTGTCGACAGTGGCCCCATGGCGCGTCGCTGGGCGGATCTCCTGATCTGCGAACACCTGGCAGGCAACGTGCTGTCCGAACACGGCCATGCAAGCGCGTCAAGCGAGCTGGTCGAGTCGCAGGGCAGGGTATGGCTTGAGGTCACTCGCTTCGATCGCGTGGGCGCGTACGGACGTCGCGGCTGCGTAAGCCTGGCGGCATGGAGTGATGCGCATGACGGCATCCGTGACGATTGGGCTGCCGCGGCCACGCGTATGCATGGTGGCGACTGGATCGACGAATCCGCGCTGGACCAGGTGCGTCAGCGATGGTGGTTCGGGCGCATGATCGGTAACACCGATATGCACTTCGGCAACCTGTCGTTCTTCCTCGATGACAGTCTTCCGCTCACGTTGACGCCCAGTTACGACATGCTGCCGATGCTCTACCGGCCTGCTGCAAATGGGGCCATTCCCGTGCGTGACTACACGCCTGCCACGCCATCCCCGCGTGATATGGCCTATTGGCATCGTGCCGCGATGTGGGCCGAGCTGTACTGGGCACGGGTGGCCCAGCATGCGGGCGTGAGTGACGCCTTCCGGCGCATCGCGGATGCAAACGGTGCCGCGGTGCGTGCAGCCATCGAGCGGTTCGCCTGACGCGGTACCGTCAACCGCCAGGCAACTGCATCAGCTCCAACGTGATGTTGTCCGGCCCCGACACATACACCACCAGCGTCCCTTGCCTTGGCCCACCGGGAATCGCCTGAGGACTCCCTTTCACCATCCACCCCGCCGCCTCGATGCGCGCGATCGCCGCATGTATGTCACGCACCGCCAGCGCCAGGTGCACGGCACCGATGGCCCCCGCACTTTCCGGCGCCGAACCATGGCGAGCACCCTGCGAGTACGCCAGCAGCTCGACCATGTAACCATCCGGTGCCCTGACGATAGCCGTGCGCACGAGAGGATCATCGACGCCTGTGACCTGATGCAGGAACGTGCCGCCCATCTCCGACTGGCGCTCGAGCGTGAAACCGAGGGCCTCTGTCCAGAAGCGTATGGCGTCGTCCAGCGATGACACGACGAAGCCCGTATGGTCGACGGCGATAACGCCTGCGTTGTTGTCCACGGCGAATTTTTCCCAGCGGCGATGACGAAGATCGTATCAGCACTCGTTTCCCGCCCTTCACTTCGTCGATAATTGCCGCCTGCATCGGCGCTACTGCCCAGGCATTCAGTGGAAAAAAACGAATGAACCGTACTCACCGTCCCGCAGGGACCGGCTCCCCGCGGCTTTGCCAGGCGCTGCTGGCCGCCGGCCTTTGTGTCTCCCTGTCACCCGCGTTCGCGCAGGACGCCTCGGGGGCGCCGCTCTCCGGCGATATCCACGCCAACCTGCCCGGCGCACTGGCCGATGATGGCCGCTTCCAGCGCGAGGCGATCAACCAGCACCTTATTACTCAGTACGCCGACCAGACCGAAGACGCTGTGGCCACGTGGGCATCGGCGTGGGGCCATCGCGGCCACCACGACGAGGACGGCAACGCGGCCAGGCTGGACACCAAGGGCAGCGGTGTGATGGTGGGTGCCGACATGGGCGTTGGGGCACAGTCGCGTCTCGGTGTTGCGCTGGGCGGCGGTCGTGTCTCCGCGGATACGCGTGACGAGTCGGCCAGTGGCCGCTCGCTGACCGCCGCGATCTACGGCGGCGGCCAGTACGGCAACGTGCTGATCCAGGCGGGCGGGATCTACACGCGCTACGACATGGATACGCATCGCACGGTGGTGGACCTGGGTACGCTGGCCGCCCGGCTGGCAGGCAGCATGAAGAGCCAGGCGTTGCAGGGTTTCGTCGAGGCGGCCTACGAGTTCCGCTGGGATACCGGCGGGCTGGCACCGTTCCTCAGCCTGGCGCAGCAGCAGTTGCGCACGGGCTCGGTGAACGAACGCGGCGTTTTCGCGGCGTTGCACGTGATGAGCGACAAGAGCGACGTCACCTACGGCACGCTGGGCCTGCGCGGCCGCAAGGACTTCGGCGAGGATGGCCGCTTCGGGATATTCGGCAGCGTGGGTTGGCAGCATGCGGCGGGCGATACGCAGCCTGCCCGTCGCCAGCGCTTCATCGCGGGCGGCACCACCATCGAGTCGCTGGGTACACCCATCGCGGAGAACGCCGGCGTCGGTGTGGCGGGCATCCGCTTCCTGGCCACGCCCACGGTGACCGTGGATGCGTCGTGGAACGGTCAGTTCGCCAGTGCGGCGAAGGACCAGTCGGCGCGGCTTGCGCTCAACTGGGTGTTCTGACCGCTCAGGGCATCGCCACCGTCGCCGCATGCGTGGCGGTGGCCTGCATCGACTGCATCTGCGCGCGCTGGATCTCGTGGATGTACACGCCGTACATCACGCACAGCATCAGGCCCATGACGATCACCGCGCCCACGGCGGCGACCATGGGCGCACGGCTGCGCAGGTGATCCGCATCCTCGGCCCACGGCGGCACGCCACCCGGCAGCAGCACGGGCAGGGGCGGCTCGGGCACCTTGCCCAGGATGGCGCGGATGCGCATGCCGTCGATCAGCGTGACGTGGGGCAGGCGCTCGGCGAACTCCACGGCCGAGCGGCTGAACTCGCCCGAGGTAATGGCGATGACCTGGCTGGCGCCGGCGGCCGGCATGGCGTTGACCAGCTGGCGAACGTCCTGGTGCGGCACCTGCTGGGCGACCCAGTGGCGGCACTGGACGATGATGGATGTGGCGCCGCGCGTGAGGGTCAGGTCCATGGCGTCTTCCGCGCGATGGCGTCCGGCGCGACCGCCGGTGTGTTCCACCACGTAGCCCTGCTCACGGTAATGCGTGGCCACCAGGCGCCCGAACTCGTCCCACGGGATGCGTGTCAGTGCGTCGTCATGCCGAAAACGCACAGGCTTGGTGAACCTCATCGCCGGTCTCCCGGGAGGTCACGCAGCAAGGAAGGGCGCACGCGGGCGCTATACGGGACTGCCATGGTGGTTCCCCTCGTCCGAACGTTGCGCACCCCCTTGGCACGTCGCTGGACAGTGTGGAATATAGCGGGTTGTTGCCGGAATTCCTGTAGGCGAAACCCTACATTTGGGGACGCAGTTGTGAACCTGTCTTCACGCGGTGCCGGTAGATTTGGACGTCTTGCCATCCACTCCCTCTTGAGGACATGCCTCCCGTGCCGACCCCGACCCGATCTATCGCCCTTGCCGTGCTCTTGTGCTCCCCGGTGCTGGCACACGCCGCCGGCTTCGACTGCGCCAAGGCCGGCACCCCGGTCGAGAAAGCGATCTGCGCCTCGCCGAAGGTGTCCGCGCTGGATGGCGAGCTGGGCCAGGCGTTCCGCGCGGCCCTCTCCGCGCATCCCGGCATGGCCGATGCCCTGAAACTGGATCAGCGCCACTGGCTGGCCGAGCGCGATGCCGCCGTGTGGTCGCAGCTGCGCCAGGCGCCGGGCAAGCCGTTGCCGGACACGGTGGGCGGCTATCGCGAACGGATCGACGTGCTCAAGGGTCTGGACACGCCGGCACCGGCGCCGCTGGATCGCATCCGCGCGGCCTTGGGCAAGGCGTCGGACGGTTCGCGCGACGTGCTCGACCAGCTCGGCGAGCACGGTGTGCCCGTGACGCGTGCGAAAGAGATGGATCTGGAAAAGCCGGGCGATTTTCCCTATCAGCCGGACAAGGCGGTCGCGGCGGCGCTGGCGGCCGCGGACGGTTCCGCACAGTGGCGCAAGTTGCCCGGCTCGCCGGTCAGTGCGGTGGCTTCCCTGCAGGGCACGATGCATTGCTGGGAGGAAACACCGTTCCGTATCGAAGGCACGAAGGCCATCGCCGTGGAGGCCCCGGCGTCGTGGGGTGCCGACTGCATGTCGACGCACGACCTGGCGAAGATCGGCGACACGTATGTCGCGCTGTGGCAGGCTTATCCCTCGCCGGATGAAATGATCCTGCAAACCGCGGTCTGGGAGGGCAAGGCTTTCGGCAAGGATGCACGGCTGGTCGCACGCTTCGACCATGCATTGTCGGTGAAGGGCAGCGCGTGCGCCCCGAAGCAGTCGCCGTGCGACGACTTCGCCACGACGGCCATGGCGTCGGTCACGCGTTACGACCGCAGCCCGATGGCGGCCACGCTGGCGCGCAACCTCACCGGCAAGGACAAGGCTACCTACGATGCGCTGGTCGCCGCAGCGAAGGGCGGCAAGAGTATGGCGAAAGCGGATGGCGGCATGTCGCCCGCTCTTCCGGACTTCGGCACCGGCTATGTCGACGGGGTGATGGCTGAATACAGCGAGGATGCCGATGTCTTCCCGCTTACCTTCCGCGGCGAAACCCTGCTGGGCTACATCGACCACGGCCATGTCGGCTGGCGCGTCAACAACGACTGGATCGTCTCGGCCTGGCGCCTGAAAGGCGACGCGCTGGAGCCGGTGGCCTCGGTGTATGTCGAGGTGAAACGCGGCGCCTTCCTGCTCTCGTCGATGGTGCCGGTGCCGCCGCCGGAGGAACATTGAGCCTGCCATGCGGCGTTACCAGCGCACGGTGACGCTGATCCGTACGCCCTGGTCCTTCGCGCCGCCGCCGAACATGCCGCGGTAGCTCGCGTCCACCGAGGTGCCCTTGCTGGTGGCGAAGGCGATACCGACATCGGCTACCACCGCGTGGCGCGGTGTCGGCACGCCGATGGCGCGGAACGGATCGCCACCGCTGGCGTAACGCTGCGTGTCCACGGGGCGCACGTCGTCGCCCCAGGCCTGCTGCACGCCGACGCCGGCATGCCCCACCACGCCATCGGCGAACTGCATGGCGCCGCGCACGCCGATCGTGCCGATGTCGACATGGCCGCGGTTGGCATCGACGCGCAGCGCGGCGATGTCGTTGGTCTCGTGGATGGGATCCTGGTGCAGCTGGGCCCGCGCGAGGTTGACGAACGGGGTGATCGAGCCGCGGTCGAAACCGATGCGGTAGCCGCCGTCCAGCCAGGCCTGCGCAACGCCGCTGTCGTAGCGTGCGGAGGCGGTGTTGCCGATGCCCAGGCCGGCCACGCTGGCGCGGCGGTGGCTCTGCAACTGGCTCCATGAATAGCTGACGCCGCCCTGCCAGTGCCACGCACCGTGGGCGCCCGCGGCATACACGCCGACGATGGAGGTCTTGGACTGCACGTCCGCGCCTGGCGTGCGTGCGGTGAGGGTGCCCGCGCCGGCGATCAGGCCGACATGGGCCTCGCCCAGGTCGCGGTCCACGCCACCCAGTACGCCGCCGCCATTGCTGCGCAGGCGGGCGGCTTCGTTGTTACGGTCATGGTCGCCCCAGTGGCCCCAGGTGGACGTCCACAGGCCGTCGTCCCGTGTGCCGCCTTCTTCCTGCACCAGCGAGTGGCGCAACACGGTTGCGCGGATCTGCCGGGCGTCGTCCAGCATGGCGGTGCGCGTGGAGGTGAGCATGCTGCCGTCGATGACGGCCGCCGCGGAGGACGACGAAAACACGAGCAGCCCCGTGCCGACCCCGAGGGCGGCAAGGATGGGCAGTTTCTGACGTGACGCGCAATGACGGTACGGCGGCATGGGTGCTGGATTTCCCCGGTGAGGCGACGGGGAACCGACGCGCGTCGGCCCCCGGGGATATCGCAGCAATGCCTGTGCCAGCGCGTGTGAAGGCCTTCACACAGGTGAGGCGCTGGCGGGTTTACGCCTTGCGGCGGCGCAGCGCGTAGCCGATCGCCAGCAGGGCGAACCAGGCCGGGCTGGCGATGAGCGCCTGGCGGGTGTCGCTTTCCAGGGCCAGCAGGCCCAGCACGAAGGCGAAGAAGGCCAGGCACACCCAGCACATCACCACGCCGCCGGGCATCTTGTACGACGACACGGCGTGCAGCTCCGGACGCTGGCGCCGATAGGCGATGTACGCCGCCAGGATCAGCGACCACACGAACATGAAGAGGATGGCCGCCAGCGTCGTGACCAGCGTGAACGCGGTGACGAGATTGGGTACCACGGCGATCAGCATGGCGCCGCCGAGCAGGCAGAGGCACGAGAACAGCAAGCCGCGCGAGGGCACCGCGGCGCGGGACAGCCGACGGAACGCCGACGGTGCGTGGCCTTCCTCGGCCAGGCCGAACAGCATGCGGCTGGTGGAGAAGATGCCGCTGTTGGCCGACGAGGTGGCCGAGGTGAGCACCACGAAGTTGATCAGGCTGGCCGCGGCGGGGATGCCGGCCAGCAGGAACAGCTCGACGAAGGGGCTCTTGCCCGGCACCACCTGGCGCCACGGCGTCACCGACATGATCACCACCAGCGACAGCACGTAGAACAGGATGATGCGCACGGGGATCGAGTTGATCGCCTTGGGCAGGTTGCGCTCCGGGTCGGCCGTCTCGGCGGCCGTGGTGCCGACCAGCTCGATGCCGACGAAGGCGAACACGGCGATCTGGAAACCGGCGAAGAACCCACCGATGCCCATGGGGAAGAAGCCCCCGTCCGCCCACAGGTTGGACAGCGAGGCCACGTGCCCGTCGGGCGAGGTGAAGGCCCAGGCCATCATGCCGAAGCCGGTGACGATCAGCGCGCAGATCGCCACGATCTTGATCAGCGCGAACCAGAATTCCAGCTCGCCGAACAGCTTCACCGTGGTGAGGTTGAGCACCAGCAGCAGTAGCACGCACAGCACCGCCGGCACCCACGGGGCCAGCCCGGGAAACCAGAACTGCGCGTACGAGGAGATGGCGATCACGTCCGCGATGGCGGTGATGATCCAGCAGAACCAGTAGGTCCACCCGCAATAGAAACCGGCCCAGGGCCCCAGCAGGTCGGTGCAGAAGTCGATGAACGACTTGTACTCGAGGTTGGACAGCAGCAGCTCGCCCATCGCCCGCATGACGAAGAACAGCATCACGCCGATGATCAGGTACACGAACAGGATGGACGGCCCGGCCAGGCTGATCGTCTTGCCCGAGCCCATGAACAGCCCGGTGCCGATGGCCCCGCCGATGGCGATCAGCTGCAGGTGGCGGTTGGACAGGCTGCGCCTGAGGTGCTCGGGTGACGGCTCCTGCGGAAGGGTCATCGGGGTGCTCGGGTCGGGACGAAGCGACGAACATACGGGGAACCGCCCGGGCCCGCAAACGCTTCCGTCCCGATGTCGATCAGCGCGGCCGGGTGATGCTTTGCCCGCCGAACACCTGTGGCAGCACCTTCGGCAGGAAGCTGTGGGGGAAGACGGGAGCGATGGCGCTCGCTTCGTCCAGGCGTTGGACGTGCGCCTCGGTGAGGGTGACCTCCAGCGCGCCCAGGTTCTCCTCGAACTGGGCCGCGGTGCGTGCGCCCAAAATCGGGATGACCTTGGGCATCTGCCGCGCCAGCAGCCACGCGATGGCGGTCTGCGGCACCGAGTGGCCGACATCCTCGGCGACCTCGCGCAGCACGTCCACGATGTCGAGGTTGTGCTCGCTGAGCGCGCCCATGCCGGCGGCCACCGCCGCGCGCGTGCCGTTCCACGGATCGGCATCCTTGTGCCGGGCGATGTCCTCGCGGGTGTACTTGCCACTGAGCACGCCGCTGCCCAGCGGCGACCAGGCCAGCACGCCCAGGCCCAGTTCGTGGGCCATGGGCAGCAGGTCGTGCTCCACGGTCCGCTCGATCAGGCTGTGCTCGATCTGCAGGGCGACCAGCGGTGCCCAGCCGCGCAGGTCGGCCAGCGTCTGCATGCGCGCCACCTGCCAGGCGGGCGTATCGGAGATGCCGGCGTAGACGATCTTGCCCGCGCTGACCAGGTCGTCGAAGCCGCGCATCACCTCATCGACCGGCACCAGGCCGTCCCATACGTGCAGGTAGTAGAGGTCGATGTAGTCGGTGTCCAGGCGACGCAGGCTGGCCTCCACGGCGCGCACCATGTTGCGCCGGTGGTTGCCGCCGGCATTGGGGTTGCCCGGTTCCGTCGCCAGCGAATACTTCGTGGCGACCACCGCCTGTTCGCGGCGACCGGCGAGGAACTTGCCCAGCAGGGTCTCGGACGTGCCGCCGGTATAGAAGTTGGCGGTGTCGATGAAGTTGCCGCCGCGTTCCATGTAGAGATCCAGCATGCGGCGGGATTCCGCTTCGGCGGCACCCCAGCCCCAGTCGTCGCCGAAGGTCATCGTGCCCAGCGACACCGGGCTGACGCGCAGGCCGGAGCGGCCGAGGGTGAGGTAGTCGTTCAGTCGCGTGCTCATCGTGCCGTCCTGTGGAGAGGAAACAGACTCCGACGATAGGCGCGTGGCTGGCGTGGATAAATCGGCCGGCGCGGCATAGGCTATGAAGCCCGGCTTCATAATGGCTGCGCGATGTCCTCCGAACTGCTGCCCGCCATCGCCGCCTTCGCGCGTGTCGCGCACCATGCCAGCTTCACCCGCGCGGCCGCCGAGCTGGGTGTGTCGCCCTCGGCCCTGTCCCAGACGGTGCGGGCCCTGGAAGGTCGCCTGGGCGTGCGCCTGCTCGACCGCACCACGCGGCGGGTCGGCATCACCGAGATCGGCCGGCGTTTCCTCGACGATGCGCAACCCGCGCTGGCGGCACTGGCCCAGGCGGTCGAGTCGGTGAACGAATCGCGCGCATCGGCGGCCGGCCTGCTGCGTATCAACCTGCCGCGGGTGATCGCGGAGGTGATCGTGCTGCCGCACCTGGCGGACTTCGTGGCGGCCTATCCGGACGTGGTGGTGGACCTGCACTGCGATAACACCTTCGTCGACCTGGTGGACGGCGGCTTCGACGCCGGTTTCCGCATCGGCGAGAGCCTGGCGCAGGGCGTGGTGGCCGTGCCGGTGGGCGGACCCCAGCGCCTGGCCACCTTCGCCTCGCCCGGCTACGTGGCGCGGCACGGCACGCCGGTGGACCTGGCCGACCTTTCGGGGCATCGCTGCACCAGCATCCGCCTGGCCAACGACCGCAGCCTGATGCCGTGGGAGTTCCTGGACGATGGCCGCATCGTGGAGCGGGATACCCGCCCGGCCATGGTCAGCAATGACGGCGAGGTGCTGTTGAAGGCGGCGCGGGCCGGCGTGGGCATCGGATGCCACTTCGAGGCGCTGGTGCGTGACGACCTGGCCGCGGGTCGTCTGGTACCGGTGCTGGAGGCGTGCTGGCCCACCTACGCGCCGTTCCATGTGTACTATCCCAGCCGCGTGCACATGCCGCGCAAGCTGCGCGTTTTCATCGACTTCTTTCGCGAGCGCCACGCGCCCGACGCCACCCGAGGATCCACCGCATGACCGCCGACTACCATCAGGCCCTGATCGGGGCGTACATCGACGCCTATAACCGTTTCGACGTCGAGGGCATGCTGGTGACGCTCACCGACGACGTGCGCTTCGAGCACCATGTGGCCGACCAGCTGGCGGTGGCCACGGACGGCAAGGCGGATTTCGAGAAACTGGCGCGGGTGGGGGCGGCGCTGTTCGCCTCGCGCAAGCAGACCCTGGTGGACCTGCGCGACGACGGCGACGCGGTGGTCGCCACCATCGATTTCCACGGCGAGATCGCCGAGGACATCCCGGACGGACCTGGCGCGGGCACCATCATCGAGATGCAGGGTACGTCGGAGTTCGTCTTCCGTGACAACCGGATTGCCCGGGTGATCGATCGCGGCTGATCGATCAGGCGGCCAGACGCTCGATGGCGGCCAGCAGGGATTTGCGGTCGTACGGCTTGGCCAGGTAGCCCATCGGCTCCTGCACCCATTCGTGCTGTTCCTTCGCCTCGCCGGAGGTGACCAGAATCGGCATGTCGCTGTGCCGACGGGCCAGCTCCTGTCCCGTGACCGTGCCCGGCATGCGCACGTCGGTGAACAGCAGGTTGGCCTTGCCCGTTTCCAGCCACTTTTCCGCTTCGTCGCCGTTGCGCGCGGTGTGCACCTCGTAGTCCCCTTCGAGGATCATCGCGGTCAGTTCGCGGATGGCGTCATCGTCCTCGACGAGCAGAACGACAAGCTTGGACTGTGATGTCATGGGGCGGGTACTTTTGAAGGAAGGAACGGCGAGGCAGATACCGGTTCTGGCGTGAATGCCTTGTCAACGTCAGGGGGTGCCCGGGTGCTATTCCATTGCGCCTTGTGCCCACGCATCATATAGCTTTACAGGGGGATCACCATGACCGCACTCAGCCAGCAGACCGTCGAAGCCATTCGTTCCAACGAGGCGAATATCCTCGCCAGCTGGAAGGTCAACCTGGACGCCAGTGGCGTGTCGCGCGATTCCCGCCTCAACCATCTCGAGTTCGACGCCCAGACGCGTGACTTCCTGCGCCTGCTGGTCGGCGGCGCCTATGTGGGCGACGCCACGCTGGCCAACCAGGAATGGTCGGAAACCCGGGTGTTCCTCGAGAAACTCTCGCGCAGCCGCGCCATGCAGGGTTTCGACTCGCAGAGCACGGCCAGCTTCATCTTCTCGCTCAAGCGTCCGCTGTTCGATCTGCTGCAGCGCGAATACGCCACCGACCCGACCGAGCTGGGCAACCAGCTTTGGGCTATTTCGGAGCTGATCGACGCGCTGGGCATGCACACCATCCGCGCCTTCCAGAAGTCGCGCGAGGAAGTCATCGCCCGCCAGCAGGAAGAACTGCTGGAGCTGTCCACCCCGGTGGTGAAGCTGTGGGACGGCGTGCTGGCGCTGCCCATGATCGGCACGCTTGATTCGCAGCGCACCCAGGTGGTCATGGAGTCGCTGCTGCAGCGCATCGTGGAAACCGGCTCGGAAATCGCCATCATCGACATCACCGGCGTGCCCACCGTGGATACGCTGGTGGCCCAGCACCTGCTCAAGACGGTCACCGCGATCCGCCTCATGGGCGCCGACGCCATCATCAGCGGCGTGCGCCCGCAGATCGCGCAGACCATCGTGCACCTGGGCCTGGACCTGCAGGGCATCGTGACCAAGGCCAACCTCGCCGACGCCCTGGCGCTCGCGCTGAAGCGCCAGGGCGTCACCGTCTCCAAGGCCGCCTGACGCCATGGACCGCATCCCTATCCTGCGCATGGGCGAGTTCCTCCTGGTCACCATCCAGGTTGACATGCACGACCAGCTGGCCCTCACGCTGCAGGACGACCTGGCCGAGCGCATCAGCGCCACGTCCGCGCGCGGCGTGCTGATCGACATCTCGGCGCTGGACATCGTGGATTCCTTCATCGGCCGCATGATCGGCACCATCTCCGGCCTGTCCAAGATCATGGACGCGGAAACCGTGCTGGTCGGCATGCAGCCGGCCGTCGCCATCACCCTCGTGGAACTGGGCCTCACGCTGCCCGGCGTGATCACCGCGCTGGACGTGGAGCGGGGCATGAAGCTGCTGCGCGAACGCGTGCAACGTCAATGACGGTCGTCCGCAGCGGATCGCAACCGGTCGGCATCGAGCAGGATGTGGTGCTCGCGCGCCAGACCACGCGCAAGCTGGCGGTGGAATGCGGCCTGCGCCTGGTCGACCAGACCAAGCTGATCACCGCGGCCAGCGAACTGGCACGCAACACCGTCATCTATGGCGGTGGCGGCGACATGGACTGGGAAATCCTGCAGGAAGACGGACGCAAGGGCCTGCGCCTGCTGTTCCGCGACGAGGGTCCCGGCATCCCCGACATGAAGCTGGCCATGACCGACGGGTGGACCTCGGGCGGTGGCCTGGGCCTGGGCCTCACCGGCGCCAAGCGACTGGTCGACGAATTTTCCGTGGACAGCGCCCCGGGCGCCGGCACGCGCGTCATGATCTGCAAATGGACGTAACCCTCAGCGGCAGCCTGACGCGCGTCGTGCCCATCGAGGAAACCAGCCAGATCGGACATGCGCGGCGCGTGGCCCAGCAGGTGGCGGCCGAGGCGGGCTTCGATGCCACCGACGCGGGACGCGTCGCCCTGGTCGCGACCGAACTGGCCACCAATGTGCTCAAGCATGCGAAGGGCGGCGAGCTGCATATCGCTGCGCTGGACGGCATCGGCGCGCGCGGGGTGGAAGTGATTGCGGTGGATCGCGGCCCCGGGTTCAATCTGGTGGACTGCCTGCCCGACGGCTTCTCCACGGGCGGCACGCGGGGCGAAGGCCTGGGCGCGGTCAAGCGCCAGTCCGATGTCATGGACATGTATGCCGACCCACGCGGCGCGATCGTGCTCGCCCGCCTCTATCCCAAGGGCTTCGGCAAGGCGGATATCCGCTTCGGCGCCAGTCACCATGCCTTGCATAGCGAGGAGGTGTCCGGCGACGGCTGGGCGCTGGCGCTGGACGACCAGCGTATCGCCGCCATCGTGGTCGATGGCCTGGGCCACGGTGAGGCGGCGCACGAGGCGGCACGGGTTGCCGTCGCGACGTGGCTGGCCGAACCGATGGAGGATCCCGTCACCCTGATGGGCACGCTGGCGCAGGCCATGCAGGGCGGACGCGGCGGCGCCGTGGCGCTGGCGCGTTTCGATGCGCGCACCGCCGGCCTGCGTTACGCCGGCATCGGCAACATCTCCGGCAGCGTGCACCTGCCCGAGGGCTCACGCGGGCTGGCTTCGCATCCGGGCATTGTCGGCGTGCAGACCCGCCGCGCGCAGGCGTTCGATTTTCCGCAGGTGGCCGGCCGGTTGCTGGTGATGCACAGCGACGGGCTGCAGTCGCGCTGGAGCCTGAAGGATTACCCGGGACTGGTATCCCGCCATCCCGCACTGGTCACGGCGCTGGTGCATCGCGACTTCTGCCGCGGGCGCGACGACGCCACGGTTTTTGCGATCCGACTGTAGGCCGCGACATGACCGAGCCCGACGAGATCCACCGCCTGCGCGCCGAGAACGAGGCCATGCGCAGCGAACTGGAAGAAACCAACCAGGGCGTGCTGGCGCTGTATGCGGAACTGGACAACCAGGCCGAGCAGCTGCGCGAGGCGTCGGAGCTGAAGAGCCGGTTCCTGTCGTACATGAGCCACGAGTTCCGCACGCCGCTGGGCTCCATCCTCAGCATGACCCGCTTGCTGGACGACGAACTCGACGGCCCGCTGACCGTGGAGCAGCACAAGCAGCTGGCTTTCGTCAGCGGTGCCGCGCGCGAGTTGAGCGACATGGTGGACGACCTGCTGGACCTGGCCAAGATCGAGGCCGGCCGGATCAGCATCTCGGCGGCATGGTTCGAGTTGATGGACCTGTTCTCGGCGCTGCGCGGCATGTTCCGCCCGATCGTCGACAACACCGACGCCGACCTGATCTTCGAAGCCCCGCAGGGCATGCCCAGGCTGTACACCGACGACAAGAAGCTGGCGCAGATCCTACGCAACTTCATCTCCAACGCGTTGAAGTTCACGCCGCGGGGCGAGGTGCGCGTGACCGCGCAGCTGGAGGGCGACGGCTTCGTGCGCTTCGCCGTGAGCGACACCGGCATCGGTATCCCGGCCGACCTGCAGCACATCCTGTTCGAGGACTTCACCCAGATCGATTCGCCGCTGCAGAAGCGCGTGCGCGGCAGCGGCCTGGGTCTGTCGTTGTGCCGCCAGTTCGCCCACCTGCTGGGTGGTGAAGTGGGCCTGGAAAGCACGCCGGGGGTGGGTTCCGTGTTCCATGTCACCCTGCCGCTGACGTTGCCCGCGGAGGCTGTCGATGCCGCGGAATAACCGCATCCTGATCGTCGACGACAACGCCGCCACGCGCTACGCGATGCGGCGCACGATCGAGCGGCACGGCTACACGGTGATCGAGGCGGGCACCGGCACCGAAGGCCTGCAGATGATCGCGGCCAACGACATCGCCTGCCTGGTGCTGGACGTGAACCTGCCGGACATGAGCGGGTTCGACATCGTGCGCCAGCTGCGCGATGCACCGGAGACGCTGCTGCTGCCGGTGGTGCACGTCTCGGCGGCGTCGATCGAAACCGGCGACATGATCACCGGCCTGGAAAACGGCGCGGACGCCTACCTCGTGCACCCGGTGGATCCGGACGTGCTGGTGGCGACCATCCGCACGCTGGTGCGCGTGCGCGACACCGAGCTGGCGCTGCGCGAATCGGAAGCCCGCTTCCGCGAGATATTCACCAGCATCGCGGCGCCCATTGCCGTCGTCGATGCGGGCCTGAACGTGGTGGAGGCCAACGAGGCCTTCCGCCGGCTGGTCCAGCCGACCGGCGGCACGGAGCGGCTGGACGGCTGTTTCGAAGAGGGCCAGGACGAGCTGCTGGCGCAGATGCGCGTGCACGTGGCGGAGCGGCATCGCTGGCGCGGCGTGCTGTGCATGGCCTCGCGCACGGGCACCCGCGAGACCGAGTGGCGGCTGACGCCCCATCGCGACGGTACCGGCCTGGTTTTCGTCGATGACGTGACCGAGCAGCGCCGCCGCGAACGCGCGCAGCTGGAACAGATCGACACCGCCACCATGCAGCTGGCGCTGGAGATCGCCGAGCGCGAGCGCACGGAGTCGCAGCTGTTGCAGGCGCAGAAGATGGACGCGCTGGGCAAGCTCACCGGCGGCATCGCGCACGACTTCAACAACCTGCTCACCAGCATCATCACCGGCATCGACCTGATCAACCGCCAGGTGGAAGCGGGCAAGCCGGAAAGCGTGCAGCGCTTTGCCGACGCCGCGCTGGGTTCCGCGCGCCGCGCCGCCGCGCTCACCCATCGCCTGCTGGCCTTCGCCCGCCAGCAGCCGCTGAACACGCGCGCCACCGACGTCAACGAGCGCGTGCGTTCGCTGGAAGACATGCTGCGCCGGACCATCGGCGAGCACATCAGTCTCGACCTGTTCCTGTCCACCTCGCCGGTGATCGCCAGCGTGGATGCCAACCAGCTCGAGAACGCGGTGATCAACCTGGTCATCAACGCGCGCGACGCGATGCCGGGTGGCGGCGCCATCCGCGTGACCACGCGCCTGGCCCGCGTCGACGGCGACCCCCAGCTGGCCAGCGGCGAGTACGTGATGCTGACCGTGTCCGACAACGGCTCGGGCATCGAGCCGGCGATCCTGGAGAAGGTGTTCGAGCCCTTCTTCACCACCAAGCCGGTGGGCCAGGGCACGGGGCTGGGCCTGTCGATGATCTACGGTTTCGCGCGCCAGTCCGGCGGTCATGCACGCATCGCCAGCGTGGTGGACGAGGGCACCGACGTGTCGCTGCTGCTGCCCGTGGGCGAGGGCGAGGCCATCGTGTCGGCACCGCGGCGCGGGCCCATCGCCGGCGGCAACGGCGAGCGCGTGCTGATCGTCGAGGACACCGAGACGCTGCGCATGATGACGGCGGAGGTGCTCACCGAAGCGGGTTACCACTGCATCGTCACCGAGGACACCGACGAGGCGTTGCGCTCGCTGCGTGGCGACGACGACATCGACCTGCTGCTGACCGATATCGGCATGCCGGGCATGGACGGCCGCGAGCTGGCCGATGTGGCCCGCGCCTGGCGGCCCACGCTGCCGGTGCTGTTCATGACCGGCTATGCGGAAAGCGCCGTGCAGCGCACGGGTTTCCTCGGCCCGGGCATGGACATGATCACCAAGCCGTTCGAGATCGACGGGCTGCTGGAGCGGGTTCGGCAGATGCTGGACTGAGCCCCCGACGGGGCTGGCCATCCGTGCGTTTCCTGCCATAAACCGGTGTCGGCGGGCGGCGGCATCGCCTATGATGCGCCCACGATCGACAGGCGTTTTTCAGGGGAACGGAATGTCGGAAGCACGAGGGGGATCGCTGCTGGGCGACCGTCGCTACGCCGCCGAGATGGATGCGCTGCAGCGGTTCGGCCGGATGGAGAAAGAAGCGCAACTGGGCGACCCGGCGGCGCAGTTCCGCGTCGCCCAGGCCTACGTGGACGGTACGGCGCATGTCACGCCCGACGCACGCCGTGCGGCACAGTGGTTTCGCCGCGCGGCCGACCAGGGCCACCTGGACGCGCAGTGTCGCCTGGCCGCGCACTACGCCGACGGCCTGGGCGTCCCGCATGATCCGGTCGAGGCCGCGGGCTGGTACCGGCGTGCCGCGGAAGCCGGCTCGGCCGAGGCGCAGTGCGCCATGGGCTCGCTGCATGCGCGCGGGCAGGGCGTGGCCATGGATCGCGGCGCATCGCTGCGCTGGTGGGGCCTGGCCGCCGACCAGGGCCACGTGCAGGCCTGCGTGAACCTCGGGGTGTCGCATTACTTCGGTCGCGGCGTGCCCAGGGATGCGGAGCTGGCCTTTGCCTACTACAGCAAGGCGGTCGACCGCGGCCAGAGTGACGCGCGCGGTTACGCGGATGCCCTGTGCAGCGTCGCCCACATGCTTTGCGACGGCATCGGCGTGGCGCCCGACCCCGTCATGGGCGCACGCCATTACCGGCGCGCGGCGGAGCTGGGCAACGGCAGCGCGCAATTCGCGCTGGGCCGGATCTATCTGGAAACCAGCCACCTGGATACCGATCGCGAGCAGGCGCGGCACTGGCTGGGTCGCGCGGCGGACCAGGGCGACAGCGAGGCGCGGCGCCTGCTCGACGAGATGGACGCGGCCGATCGGCAACGCATCGCCGCGCAGGACGCCGGTGCGCCCCGTCCGGTCGTGTCGGGTGCCCAGCAGGATGCCGCCGCGCAGTTCGCGCTCGGCCAGCGGCTGGCTGCCGGTGACGGCGTGGCGTGCAACGAGCCGGAAGCGGTGCGCTGGCTGGGGCTGGCCGCCGAGCGCGGCCACACGGGCGCGCAATACGCGCTGGCACGGATGATCGACGGCGGCCGCGGCGTGCCGCGCGAGGTGGACGAGATGCTGCGCTGGTATCGCCTGGCGGCCGGCGCCGGGCATGCCGACGCCCAGTTCGAGCTGGGCTTGCTCCACGAGAACGGCGACGGCGTGCCGCCCAGCCTGGCCATCGCGCGGGCGTGGTACCGCAAGGCCGCCGCCCGCGGTCATCTGAAAGCCCTGCGCCGGCTGGAACGCCGCGCGTGGTGGCGCTTCTGGTCGCCGTAAATTCCTGCGGCCATGACTTCCGGCGCTTCTCACCGCCCGCGCCGGAGGCCACCATCGGCGGATCGACCCGCCGGACGTTCCCGGCGGCGCGACGAACCAAGGGCCTTCCATTCATGCGTACTCCTCTCGTCAGCGCGATCGCGTTCGCGCTCGCCGGTCTTTCCGCCGTGGCCGTGGCCGCCCCGGTCACCGATGCCAGCCAGCTCGCCACCACCCAGTTGCCGCGCAGCGTGCGCCCGACGCACTACGACGTCGCGGTGGTGCCGCATGCCGATAAGCTGACCTTCGACGGCAAGGTGGCCATCGCCATCGACGTGCTGGAGCCCACCGCGTCCATCACGCTCAATGCCGTGGACATGACCTTCGCCCACGTGACGCTGCGGCCGGCCAAGGGCAAGGCGAGCTTCGCCGCGCCGAAGGTCGCCGTGGACGCGGGCACGCAGACCGCCACCTTCACCTTCGACCATGCCGTACCGGCCGGCAGCTACACGCTGTCGATGGATTACACCGGCAAGATCGGCACGCAGGCCAACGGCCTGTTCGCGATCGACTACGACACCAAGGCCGACGGCAAGAAGCGCGCGCTGTACACGCAGTTCGAGAATTCCGACGCCCGCCGCTTCATCCCCTCGTGGGACGAACCGGCGTACAAGGCCACCTTCACGCTGTCCGCCACCGTGCCCTCGGCCGACATGGCCGTGAACAACATGCCCGCGGCGAATAGCAAGGACCTGGGCAACGGCACCAAGACGGTGACCTTCGCGCAGACGCCGAAGATGTCCACCTACCTGCTGTTCTTCGGCCTGGGCGAATTCGATCGCGCCACCACGCAGAGCGACGGCGTGGAAATCGGCGTCATCACGCAGAAGGGCCTGACCTCGCAGGCGCAGTTCACGCTGGAATCCGGCAAGGCCGTGCTGCAGGAATACAACGCGTACTTCGGCGTGCCTTACCCGCTGCCCAAGCTGGACAACATCGCCTCGCCGGGCCAGAGCCAGTTCTTCTCGGCGATGGAAAACTGGGGCGCCATCTACACCTTCGAATACGCGCTGCTGCTCGATCCGTCCATCTCCACGCAGTCGGACAAGCAGGAGGTGTTCAACACCGCCGCGCATGAAATGGCGCACCAGTGGTTCGGCGACCTGGTCACCATGCGCTGGTGGGACGACCTCTGGCTCAACGAGGGCTTCGCCTCGTGGCTGGCCTCGCGCACCACCGAGCGTCTGCACCCGGAATGGCACACCAACCTGGAGGCCGTGAGCATCCGCGAGGGCGCGATGGGTCGTGATGCCGTGGCCACCACCCACCCGGTGGTGCAGCACGTGGCCACCGTGGAGCAGGCCAGCCAGGCGTTCGATGCCATTACCTACGCCAAGGGCGAGTCGATCATCCGCATGCTCGAGGCCTATGTCGGTCCCGATGCCTGGCAGAAGGGCGTGCAGGCCTATATCAAGGCGCACGCGTACGGCAACACGGTGTCCGACGATCTCTGGAAGGAGATCGACGCGGCCGCCGGCAAGCCGGTGAGCACCATCGCCCACGATTTCACGCTGCAGCCGGGTATCCCGCTGGTGCGCGTGGAGTCCGCCTCGTGCGCCGGCGGGTCCACCACGCTGAAGCTGTCGCAGGGCGAGTTCACCCGCGATCGCCCGGACAAGAAGGCCCTGGCCTGGCACGTGCCGGTGATTGCGAAGACGGTCGGCGGCGCCACCGCCACCGCGCTGATCGAGAACGGCTCGGCCACGATGACCGTGCCGGGTTGCGCGCCGGTGCTGCTCAACGCCGGCCAGACCGGTTATTTCCGCACGCTGTACCAGCCGGCGCAGATCAAGGCGCTGACCGGTGCCTACGCGAAGCTCGACCCGATCGACCAGCTCGGCGTCGCCGCCGACGTATGGGCGCTGGGCATGGGTGGCCTGGAACCGGCGTCCGACGTGCTGGACTTCATCAAGGTGACGCCGCTGGATGCGTCGCCGGCCCTGTGGGACCAGATCAACGGCGACTTCTATTCGCTGGACAGCTACTACGACGGTGACGCGAAGCGCCAGGCCGTGCTGCGCAAGTACGCGCTGTCGCGCCTGTCGCCCAAGTTCGCCCAGATCGGCTGGGATGCGAAGCCGGGCGAGGAAGCGCCGGTGGCGATCCTGCGTTCCTCGCTGATCGGCACGCTGGGTCACCTGGGCGACGCGAAGGTCATCGCCGAAGCGCGTCGTCGCTACGAGAGCAACCAGATGTCGCCGGAGCTGCGCACGGTGATCCTGGGCGTGGTGGCCGAGCACGCGGACAGCGCGACGTGGGACAAGATGCATGCGGCGGCGAAGGCGGAGAAGACCCCGCTGGTGAAGGATCGCCTGTACGGCATGCTGGCCGCCAGCGAGGACAAGGCCCTGGCCCAGCGTGCGCTGGACCTGGCGCTCACCGGCGAAGCCGGCGCGACCAACAGCGCGCAGCTGATCTCCACCGTGGCCCGTCACCACCCGGAGATGGCGTTCGACTTCGCCGTGGCCCACAAGGACCAGGTGGACAAGCTGGTCGATTCCACGTCGGCGTCGCGCTACTACCCGATGCTGGCCGGTCGTTCGAGCGAGGTGGCCACGATCGACAAGGTCAACACCTTCGCCGAGAAGTACATCGCCGCCACGTCGCGTCGCGATGCGGAAACCGCCATCGCCGGCATCCGCTATCGCGCGATGGTGCGCGAGCAGCGCCTGCCGGCCGTGGATGCGTGGCTGAAGAAGAACGGCTGATCGTTGCCGTGAATTGAAAACCCGCTGGCCTTGCGGCCGGCGGGTTTTTTTGTGCGCGTCGAAGTTCGCAAAGGTAATGTAGGAGCAACTGTCTTTTTCAGGCCTCTACCGTGCCGTGCCATTGAGTCTGATCGCGGGCCATGGCGTTGAGGGTGATGAGCAGTTTGCGCATGCAGGCCACGATGGCCACCTTCGGAGGCTTGCCTCGCGCTTTAAGGGCCTGATAGTGGGCTCTCAGAGGTGACTGGGTGCTGCGGATGGCGGCGAGTGCGGCCATGTAAAGGATGCGCCGCACGAAGGGCCGGCCGGCCATGATCTGGCGGGGGCCGTCCCGCCGCCCGCTCTGCTTGGTGTACGGCGCGACGCCGACCAGCGCGCTGATCTGCCGATTGCCGCGTTGGCCCAGCTCCGGTAGGAAGGCCAGCAGCGTGGCGACGGCGATCTTGCCCAGGCCAGGCACCTGGAGCAGTTGCTCAGCAAGCGGCGCATCGGCGGCTTTGGCGGCTTCCGCCATGAGCCCTTCGAGTGCCTTGATCTCCGCGGTCAGCAGGGCGCCTACCCGCTCTAGCGCCCCTTGGACGACCATCGACTCGCACCGTTTGATCCGGCGGCGGTTGTCGTCGCGCTGCCGGATCAACTGATCCCGGCCCTTCACCAGGCCGCGCAGATGGCGTTGCGCCGGCGTTGGCGGCTTATAGGGCTGCGGCGTGATGGTCTGGGCCATGTGGGCCAAGGCCCTGGCGTCGGCCTTGTCGGTCTTGGCAAACTTGCCCAGGCTACGCACGAAAGCGGTGCCACGATGCGAGGCAATCCGGGTCACCGTATAGATCTGGGCGATGGCATCCAGAATCAGGTTCTCGTAGCCACCGGTGGCCTCCAGGACCACGTGTTGCACGTCCAGCCTGGCCATGACGCGAAGCAGTTTCTTCGCACCGGCTGGGCTGTTGTCGAACTGCTCACAGGCGCCGGTTTGTTCACCGGCACGGAAGAAAGCCACGTCAAGCGTCTTGCTGCTGACGTCGATACCGAGGTAAAAAGTCATCGTCTCGTTCCAGCTAGGGCGGGATAGAGAGCACTTTCCACGGGCCCACGCTTGTGATGTTCGAGCCGTTAACTCGGGCAACTGTTCGGGCTTGGTGGAAAGAAGGGAGTGTGGCGGCCCGGGCTCCTACACGTGCTCAAGGCACCGCGCACAATCGGCCTGCCACACTCCGCTCTCGACTTCGAATCTACCCCATCGAAAAGACACAAGCGCACGCACGTGCGCGAAATCTTTTCGCCAAAAACCATCGGGCTGGCGCGTAACGCCGGACGTTCGGCCTCAACACATGTCGCGCACGTGCGTGCGCTCCTACCCACCTGCCGCGACGTGACGCGCTTGCTCTAAGCCGAACACGCCGCCATCAGCGCATCACGGAAGCACGGCGCATCGACCAGCCGCGCGGCCAGCGTGCCCTTGAACGCATCGCCGGTGCCGCAGGTGGGCACGCGGTAGAGGTCGGCCTGGTCGCCGTAGCGGTCGCTGCCGTGGGAGACCAGGCAGCTCTTGTCCAGCGACACGACCACCGTGCCGGCGCACAGGCGGCGGGCGAGGGCGTTGATCGTGGTGTCGTCCATGCCGGTGACGGCGCTGGCGGTGATGTCGATGTTGAGGAAGCGGCCGCAGCAGCGGGCGAACTCGTGCAGGCTGAGCAGCAGGACGTCGGTGCTGGCGAACTCGCGCACGGAAAGACCGGGCGGTAGCGGGCCGGGATCGAGGATGCGGATGAGGCGGTGGGTGCCGGCCAGGTCGAGCGTGGCGGCGATGGTGTCGATGTTGGCTTCCGTCGAGGCCAGCAGGATCTTCGCGCTGGCGAACAGGTCCGCCTGCGCGGAGACGAAGGCGATCGACAGCTGGTCGTTGGCGCCCGAGGACAACGCCGAAAGGGTCTGGCCCTTGGCGTCGACGATGAGCGCGGTACGGCCGGTGCGCACGCCGGTGGTGGATTGCCAGCGGGCATCGACCAGGGGCGGGACGCCCGAGGGATCGATCACGTCGTCGCCGATGGCGGCGATCAGGCCGGTGGCGACACCCGCCTGCGCGGCGGCGACGGCCTGGTGGAATGCCTTGCCGCCGGGGCGGCGTTCGAAGCGATCGGCGTAGGCCGGTTCGCCGTTGCGGGGAAGGGCCGGCGTCTGCCAGCGTTCTTCCTCGCTATAGCCACCGACAACGAGCAGGCGTACGCCGGACACGCCTCAGAATCGCTCGAGCACGCCGGCGATGGTCGCCGTCATGAACGTGGCGATGGAGCCACCCAGCACCGCGCGCATGCCGAGGCGGGCGAGGTCGCCGCGACGGTTGGGCGCCAGGCCGCCGATGCCGCCGATCTGGATGGCGATGGACGAGAAGTTGGCGAAACCGCACAGCGCATACGTGGCGATCAGGCGGCTTTCCGGCAGCAGTTCGGGCAGGTGCTTGGCCAGTGAGGCGTAGGCCACGAATTCGTTGATGACCACCTTCTGGCCGATGAAGCTGCCGACCAGGGTGGCATCCTGCCAGGGCACGCCGATCAGCCAGGCGATGGGCGAGAGCACCCAGCCGAAGATGGTTTCCAGGCTGAGCTTGACCTCGTGGCCGGTGGTGGCCAGCAGCCAGGCGTTGATGCTGTGGTCGCCGCCGACGGTGCCCAGCCACTGCACGGGGCCGTTGACCAGGGCGATCAGTGCGATGAAGGCCAGCAGCATGGCGCCGACGTTCATGGCCAGCTTCAGGCCGTCGCCGGCACCGGTGGCTGCCGCGTCGATGACGTTGGCGGTGGTCCGCTCCACGTCGATCTTGACGGTGCCGCGGGTGAGCGGCTCCTGCGTCTCGGGCACCAGGATCTTGGCCAGCACCATGGTGGCGGGCGCGGCCATGACGCTGGCGGTGAGCAGGTGCTTCGCATAGAACATGCGCTGCGCCGGGTCGTCGCCGCCGAGCATGGCGACATAGGCCGCCATGACCGAGCCGGCGATATGCGCCATGCCGCCGATCATCACGGTCATCAGCTCGGCCTGGGTCATCCGCTCGATATAGGGCTTGATGGTCAGCGGTGCTTCGGTCTGGCCGATGAACACGCTGGCGCACACGCTGGTGGTCTCCGCGCCGGACACGCGCATCACCTTGGTGATCACCCAGGCCATGGCCTTGACGATCTGCTGCATGACGCCGAGGTGGTACAGCACGCCGGTGAGGGCGGCGAAGAAGACGATGGTGGGCAGCACCTTGACCGCGAAGATCACGCCGAACTTCGAGCTGTCCAGCAGGCTGCCGAAGATGAAGCGCGAGCCCACGTCCACATAGTCCAGCAGGCGGACGAAGCCGGTGGCGATGGCATCGAACACGTCGCGGCCCAGCGGCACCTTGAGCACGACGGCCGCGAAGGCGATCTGCAGGGCAACGCCCGTGGCGACCAGTTTCCAGTCGACCACGCGCTTGTTGTTGGAGAAGCAGAACGCGATGCCGATCAGCACCGCCAACCCGAACAGGCCAAACAAAACGTGGCCAAGCAGACCCAGCATTGCGACTTACCCCTATGAAGGCCGGGGGTAGCCCCGTGACCGCTTTTAAAAACGCGAGGTTACGGGAGGTGGTCTCGTGGGGCAAGGCGCACTGCGAAATTCGGGTGAAGACGGGTAATCTTGGCCCCATGAACCTGTTCCTGACCCTCGCCCTCGTTCAGATCGTCGCGCTCGTCACGCCGGGCCCCGACTTCTTCTTCGTCTCCCAGCTGGCCGCCAGCCGCTCGCGCCGCGAGGCCCTGGCCGGCGTGGTCGGCATCGCCCTGGGCGTAGCGGTATGGGCCGGGCTGGCCTTGCTTGGCCTGCAATTGTTGCTGCATCGCCTGGCGTGGCTGGAGCGGGGCATCGCCATCCTCGGGGGCGCCTACCTGTGCTGGATGGGCCTGCGCATGCTGCGCGCCGCGTGGCAGGCGCCACCGAAAGCCGAGGCAGAAGCCGCGGCGCCCGTGGTCGATGTGCGCGGTTCCAGCCCGGGTCGCGCCCTGGCGAGGGGGCTCGCGACCAACCTCGCCAACCCCAAGGCCGCCGTGTATTTCGCCTCGATCTTCTCGGCCTTCGTGGGCGAGGGCACCGATGGCGCCACCCGCTGGGGCCTATGGGCCATGGTCACGGCGGAAACCGTGCTGTGGTTCGGGCTGGTCGCGGGCATCTTCGCCCTGCCGGCGATGCGCCGGGCCTACGTGCGCGCCGGCCGCTGGATCGACGGCGGCGCCGGGGCGGTGTTTACCTTGTTCGGGTTGCACCTGGTGTTTGCGCGGCGCTGAGCTGGCTAAGAAAGGTAAAGGGAGGCCCTGTGGAGAAGCTGTTCCTGGTCAAACACACGCGCAAGCTGTACGCCGATATTTTTAGCAGCTGGTTCATCGGTTGGTATTCGACATACGCCAAGGCAGAAGCGGCCATCGAACGTGCGCGCCCCCTACCTGGCTTCTGCGATTTTCCGGATGATTTTTTCATCTGGGCGATCGATCTGGACGAAGTCCATGATGAGAACGCCGACGAAAGCTCCGCTCGCTCGACGCGGACATCAGATGCCAAGATCGTTTTTCAGCTCGTATGGTTTCAGGAGCTGGACCACGAGGTCACGGATATCGTTTTTATCGGCGTGTTCTCCAGCCAAGAGCGTGCCGTCGAAGCCATCGAGAAGGTCAAAGGGCGAGAGCGATTTGTGCATCGTCCCGAAGGATTCTACGTTTCCGACGTTGAGGTCGATATAGATCATTCGACAAGTGGCTTTTTCATTCCCGATGAATGATTCATGCCTATTCCATGCGTGGCCAGCGTCTGGCTGAGCGAGACGCTGTGTCGCGTCAGTCTGCCCATGATCGAGGAATAGCCTGTTGAGCTTTCCTTCGTCATACCATCGATTATTCACACCCCATCCACTTCGTTCCGCTTGAGGATGTAGCCCAGTCCACCTTCGCGGAACCAGCGGTAGCCGTACGGTTCCAGCAGGATGCGATGCATGCCGCGCGCATCGGGTTCGCTGTGGTCGTCGGAGAGTACGTTGGTCAGTTGCCCTTCCCGGGAAAACACGGCCTCGCAGGGTGCGTCGGACAGGTTGTGCAGGAACACGACGGCGTTGCCGCGCCAGGTGTAGCGGATCATCAGGATCGCATCGTCGTCCAGCGGTATAGCCTCGAAATCGCCCCAGGACACTTCCAGGATTTCCTTGCGCATGCGGATGACCCGCTCCATCCAGTTCAGCAGCGAATCCGGGTCCCGCCGCTGTTCGGCCACGTTGACATGCGGGTAGCCGAACGGGCCTTCCGCGATCACCTTGCCGACGGAGCGCTTCGCGTCGGTAAAGCCGCCCAGCCGTTCGCTCGACCACTGCATGGGCGTGCGGGCGCACTCGCGCTCGGGCAGTGACAGGTCATCGCCCATGCCGATCTCGTCGCCATAGCGGAGCACCGGCGTGCCGGGCAGGGTGAGCATCAGCGAATAGGCCAGCTCCAGGCGGCGGCGGTCGTTACGAAGCATGGGCGCCAGACGCCGGCGGATGCCTCGGTCGTACAGCTGCATGTCCTTGTCCGGTCCGAACTCGGCAAACACCTTCGCCTGCTGTGCCTTGGTCAGGCGGCCCAGGTCCAGCTCGTCGTGGTTGCGCAGGAACAACGCCCACTGCCCGGTGGCGGGGCGCGGCTTGGTCTTCTCCAGCGCCTTGACCAGCGGGCGCACGTCCGCGGCGGCCAGCGCGTAGAACAGGTTCTGGTTGACCTGGAAATTGAACATCATCTGCAGGCGGTCGCCGTCGTCGCCGAAGTACTCCATATCGTCCTTGGGCAGAATGTTGGCTTCCCCCAGGATGATCGCGTCGCCCTTGCGCCACTGCAGCAGTTCGCGGAAGGAGCGCAGCATGTCGAACTGTTCCTTCGGCTTCTTCACGTCCGCGCCCTTGGTCGCGATGACGAAGGGCACGGCGTCCATGCGAAAGCCCGACACACCCAGCTGGGTCCAGAAACCCATGATCTTCAGGATCTCGGCCTGTACATAAGGATTGGCGGTGTCCAGGTCGGGCTGGAAATCGTAGAAGCGGTGGAAGTACCACGCCTTGGCCCGCGCGTTGTGCGTCCACGTGCTCTTCTGCACGCCGGGGAATACCATGCCCTCATCGGCGTTGGCCGGGCGCGTCTTCGACCACACGTACCAGTCGCGGTACTTCGAGGACGGATCGCGGCAGGCCTCGCGGAACCAGGGGTGCTTGTCGGAGGTGTGGTTGACCACCAGATCGATCAGCACGCGCATGCCGCGCTGGTGGGCGGCGTGGGTGAACTCGACGAAGTCGCCCAGCGTGCCGTAGCGTGGGTCCACGTTGTAGTAGTCGGCGATGTCGTAGCCGCCGTCGCGCAGGGGTGAGGTCTGGAAGGGCATCAGCCAGACGGCGGTGACGCCCAGGCCCTGCAGGTAATCCAGCCGCCGCGACAGGCCCTGGAAATCGCCGATGCCGTCGCCGTTGGAGTCCTGGAAGCTGCCGACGGACAGGCAGTAGATCACGGCGTTCTTGTACCAGAGGTCGTTGATCATGACGGCGCTCGCGGCAGACTGGGGGTGGCGGGAGCGTACGGGGCCGGGCGTGAAGGCATTACCTACACATCCACCGCGTCACCCTCGCTTGCATGACGATGACAGCACGTAGCTGGTGGCGCGACGGCGTCATCTACCAGGTGTACCCCCGCTCTTTCGCCGACGCGAACGGCGACGGGATCGGCGATCTCGAAGGGCTGCGCGGCAAGCTGCGCTACCTGGCCGACCTTGGCGTGGATGCGATCTGGATCTCGCCGATCTATCCCTCGCCGATGGCCGACTTCGGCTACGACGTCAGCGACTACCGCGGCGTCGATCCCCTGTTCGGCGACATCGAGCGAATGGACGCCGTGATCGCCGATGCGCATGCGCTGGGGCTGAAGGTCATCCTGGATTTCGTGCCCAATCACAGCTCCGACGAGCACCCGTGGTTCCGCGAAAGCCGCCGTTCGCGCGACAGCGTGTTCCGCGACTGGTACATCTGGCACGATCCCGCCCCCGGCGGTGGCCCGCCCAACAACTGGTTGTCCAACTTCGGCGGCAGCGCCTGGACGTTCGACGCGGGCACCGGCCAGTACTACCTGCACCTGTTCCTGGACAAGCAGCCCGACCTCAACTGGCGGCACCCCGCGCTTCGCGAAGCCATGTTCGAGTCGATGCGTTTCTGGCTTCGCCGCGGCGTGGACGGCTTCCGTGTGGACGTGCTCTACCACGTGATGAAGGACGCGCAGTTTCGCGACAATCCACCCAATCCGGCATACCGCGACGGCATCGATTCGGAGGCCAACCGCTTCCTGCCGACCCATATCGCGGACCTGCCGGAGACGATGGATGTGGTGGCGGCGATGCGGGCGGTGGTGGATGAATTCCCGGACCGCGTATTGATCGGCGAGCTGTACCTGCCGCTGGAGCGCATCGTCGCCTATTACGGCGACCGCCTGCAGGGCGCCAACCTGCCGTTCAACTTCCTGCTGATCGGTGCTCCCTGGCACGCGCGCGACATCGCTTCGCTGGTCGAACGCTATGAAGCGACCCTGCCGCCGGGTGGCTGGCCGAACTGGGTGCTGGGCAACCACGACAAGCCGCGCATCGCCTCGCGCGTGGGCGATGCGCAGGCACGTATCGCGGCGATGCTGCTGCTTACCCTGCGGGGTACGCCGACGTTGTATTACGGCGACGAGATCGGCATGCGCGACGTGGCCATCCCGCGTGCGGAAGTGCGCGATCCGTTCGAACTCAACGAGCCGGACAAGGGCCTGGGCCGTGACCCGCAGCGCACACCGATGCGCTGGACCGGTGCACCGGGCGCCGGCTTCACCGATGGCGTTCCGTGGCTACGCCTGGGCGACGACGTGGCAACGCGTAACGTGGCAACGGAGTCCGCCGATCCTGCGTCGATCTGGTCGTTGTATCGATCGTTGCTGTGGATGCGCCGGGCCTCGCGGGCGCTGAGCGCAGGCAATGTGCGCATCCTCGGTGCCAGCGACGCGGTGCTGGCTTATGAGCGCGTCGAAGGCGATGAACGTCTCGTGGTCGTGCTCAATTTCACCGATGCGCCGGCGGAGTTGCCGATCGAGGAGCCGGTGGGGCCGTGCGTGCTTTCCACGCGCGAGGATATCCGGCGCGGTGTGCTACAGGCGTCCGAGGGGCGGATCTACCTGGGGTGAGTGGTGCACGGGCGATGCCTGGCGCCGCGGGTCAAAGGTACTGCCGCAGGATCAGGCCGATAACGCCCAGCAGCACGGCCACGACGATGATGTGCCGCAGATAGGCGCCACCGGATGCGCCACCGTCGTAGCTGGCATCGTCGAAATCGTGCGTGGCGTCGCGCGGGTGACGCACGAAAGGCAGGCGGAGGCGGCGTTTGCGAACCATGGCGCCATCTTAGCGTCCGGCAGTCAACGCGGCGTCAGCGGGCTGCTGACGGCCATGGCTCACACGCCGGGCTTTACCCGCGACGTGCTTGCAAGCTCCTGCAGGATTTCCGGCCCGCGCACGTCGATGTGGTCGAGGTTGTTCGCATAGAAGCGAACGAACGGTTTCTCGGCGTCCTTGGGCATCCACGGCTTCGCCCACACGAACACTACGCAATAACCGCCGGATTCGGCGATCAGCTTGTCCAGACGGGCGCGCAGCAGCTTGCGTACGGGGTAGGCGTCGATGTCTTTCGCGGTGAGGGTGATGGTCGGGCGCAGTTCGTCATCGCCGTGGCGGAACGGGCGCGAGAACTTCAGGTAATACCCGCCTTCCTTCGTGGCGCGCAGGGAGGCCGCACCCCACCATACCGCCCGGATGCCGGTCAGGTCGGCCGCTTTCTGCCGGAAGACGTTGCGGAACAGGGCTTCGTAGGTGGTGGTCTCACCACCGATCTCCACCTGGGCCTCGGCGAGGTCGCGGTCACGGCGGTGCTCGAGGAATTTCTGCACCAGTGACGAGAGGCGGTAGTAGTGGCTGGGCCGTCGGGTGGTCGCTGCCGCCGTGACGCGGCGCGGCCGGGTGGCGGCGGGATCCCCGGGCGTCGGCGGGCTTTGGTCGGGTGGTGTACCCGGACCCGGCGGGATGGCCGCCGGGCCGCTCACGGCCGGCACCGCGCGGAAATGATCGGCGGGGCGCTCGGCTTCGAACACGTCGGGCTGCTTGTCCTTCCTGGCCTCGCCGGTGGCGTGCACCACCTCGCAGGTGTCGGCGTGGTCGTCGATCCGGCGGGAGCGGAAGTACGGGCGAATCCGCAGGTTCTGCTCCGGTTTTTCGAGGCAGGCGCAGATCAGCTGGGCGGTGCATCCCTGGCCGATGCAGTAGAAGACGGGAGCCTCGCCCAGCAGGTCGGCCCAGTACAGCTCGTACGCGCGCTCCGCGGTCAGCGGCTCGCTTCGGGTGGGCGTGATCGCTTCTTCGATCGACACGAGGTAAAGGCGTCCGGTATGCCAGGTGGCCCACTTTACCGTCCCGCCACCACGTGGTGTAAACACCGACGGGCCTACGGTGGCGACTTCCCCTTTCGATACAGGAGATTCGCCGTGGCGAAGGTGCTCGTGCTCTATTACTCGGCCTATGGCCATATCGAAACCATGGCGCAGGCCGTGGCGGAAGGCGCCCGTGAGGCGGGAGCCCACGTCGACATCAAGCGCGTGCCGGAGACGGTGCCGGAAGACGTGGCGCGCAGTTCGCATTTCAAGCTGGACCAGGCGGCGCCGATCGCCCGGGTGGACGAGCTGGAGCACTACGATGCGATCATCCTGGGCACGGGTACGCGCTACGGGCGGCTAAGCGCCCAGATGGCCACCTTCCTCGACCAGACCGGCTCGCTGTGGTCGCGTGGCGCCCTCAACGGCAAGGTGGGCGGCGCGTTCGCCTCGACGGCCTCGCAGCACGGCGGGCAGGAGACCACCCTGTTCTCGCTGATCACCAACCTGTTGCACCTGGGCCTCATTCCGGTGGGTCTGCCCTACAGTTTCCAGGGCCAGTTGAAGCTGGACGAGGTGACCGGTGGCAGCCCGTACGGCGCCACCACGATCGCGGCCAGCGACGGGTCTCGTCAGCCCAGCGAGAACGAACTGGCCGGTGCCCGTTTCCAGGGCAAGCATATTGCCGAGATCGCGGCGAAACTGTTCGGCTGACGCGCAACAAATGCCATGGGGCTTTGCTACGCTCGGCCCCATGACACTCACCTTTTTCCTGATCCTCCTGGCCATTGCCCTGCTGTCGATGCGCCTGCGCCGCCGTCTCGCCGGTCGGCTGCTCATGCTGCTGGCCGTCGGCTGGCTGTTCTTCGCCGGCTGCGGGCCGCTGACCGGCCTGCTGCTGTCCAACCTGCAGGCGGGCTATGCGCCCGACGTGGCCCAGTGGGGGCAGCGCAACGCCATCATCCTGCTCGGTGCCGGTACGGTGCGTAGCGGCGTGGGGTCCGTCGAGCCCAGCCTCTACGCCAACGGTCGCGTGCTCCGCGCGGCCGAACTGTACCGGGCATGCAAGGCCACCGGGGCCGACTGCAAGCTGGAAGTCAGCGGCGGCGACGCGGCCCACCTGGGCCCGGCCGAGGCCGATGTCTATGCGATCAGCCTGGCCCGATTGGGCATACCGCGCGCGGACCTGCTGCTGGAATCGCGCAGCATGAATACCTTCGAGAATGCGCAGTTCAGCAAGCCGCTGTTGATGTCCTACGGCGCGGACAAGGTGGTGCTGGTGTCCTCGGCGGTGCACCTGCGCCGGGCCATGATCTACTTCGCCCACTTCGGCATACAGGCTGAGCCCGTGCGCGGCGATTACGTCACGGCCCGCTACGACTGGCTGCCCACCTCGGAAAACCTTTCCTTTGCCGATTTCGCCATCCACGAGTATGTGGGCGTGTGGCGCTACGACTTCTACAACCTGATGGGATGGAACGGCCCGAAGCTTCCTGAAGGAAGCGCAACGCCGCCCACGAACACATAACATCCGGCCACTTAAGCTATCGCCACGTCCACCACGGACCCGTCCCTGAAGGAGTTGCCCGTGAAGTCTCGTTATATCCTTGCCGCGCTGCTGGCCACCGCTACCGTCATGCCCGTGGCATCGTTCGCCCAGCAGTCCGCACCGGCCCCGGCCGCCGCCAATCCGGCGTCGCAGATTCCCGCCGCCGACAAGCAGGCCATCCAGAACTTCAACCTCACCGACGACGTGTTCAACCGAATCGTCAAGGTGTCGCAGGAAGCCAAGGCGCAGGGCATCAAGCCCAAGGACGCCAAGACCGATTTCTCGAAGATCCATTCACTCGACGACCTGGCAAAGCAGGTGACGGATTCCGATCCGCGCATTGCGCCGCTGATCAAGAAGTACGGCTTCACGCCGCGCGAGTTCCTGCTCGCCAACCTCGCCGTCACCAATGCGGCCATCGCCTCGGAAGCGAAGGGCAACCCGCAGATGGCCGCGTACGTCGACCAGTCCAAGGTCAACCAGAAGAACGTGGCGTTCTACGAAGCGCACAAGGGCCAGATCAATGCGCTGATGAACGAAGAGCCAGACCCCGCCGCCAAATAAGGCAAAAAGGCCGTGTAGGAGCCCACGATGTGGGCGAGGTTCGTCACCGCGTCGACGATGGTGAAAGCCATCACCGACGCGGGAATGGCATACCGGTGTCGCCCCACACCAGGATCGCCCACATCGTGGGCTCCTACGACGGCAGGTTGCGGCGACACGAAAAAACGGGCCCATTGGGCCCGTTTTTTTACCGATCAATGGAAAGATCAGTTAGTGCCGTGCAGCGCGTGCTTGAGGTCGCGCATCTGGTCGTGGCCGGTCTTGACCGATACGTAAGCCTTCTCGATCACGGCGCGGCTGGCGGCCGAGACGTCGGTGTCCTTCAGCGCGTCTTCGTACTTGTGCTTGATGTGGTCTTCGCCGCGCTCGACTTCGTCGACGATGGCGGTGTCGTCCTTCGAGCTCATCTTCGCGCGCAGTTCGACGAACATGCGATGCGCCTTGGCGAGAATGGTGCCGTCGTCTTCCGGGTTGCCGCCCAGCGAGCGGACCTGTGCCTGCAGTTCCTGCGCGGCCTGGCGACGCTCGCCGGCGCGCTGCTGGAAGGTCGAAGCGTAACGGGTGTTCTCGGCATCCTTCGCGGCTTCGCCGTAGCCCTCGGCGCTGTCGATGGTGGTCTCGATGAGGCTGTTGAGAACCTTGATATCGTGGTCGTTGCTGGTCATGGTCGGGCTCCGTCGGATGACTCGGATCGAGTCGTTTTAAGGAGCCCAAGCATCGCGGTCGCGGGGTGCATGAATCCGTGAAAGCCGCGTCTCATCCATGAACACACGGGGGCCCCGTTCATGTAACGCGGGTGCATACTTCCCATCGCAAAAATGTATCGAGGAACATCCATGGCATCGAATCGTCGCGCGCTGGTCACCGGCGCATCCGCCGGCATCGGCGAGGCATTCGCTCGCGAACTGGCCCGTCGCGGCCACGACCTCGTACTCACCGCACGCCGTGCCGACCGCCTGGAAAAGCTTGCCGCCGAGCTGCGCGACCGGCACGGCATCGAGGCGATCGTTGCGCCGCTGGACCTTGCCCGGCCGGACGGTCCGGAAGCCCTCGTGGCGGCCCTGGATGCGCAAGGCCTGACCATCGACGTGCTGATCAACAATGCGGGATACGGCGTGAGCGGGTATTTCCACGAGCAGCCCTGGTCCGCGCATGCCGACTTCATCCAGGTGCTGATGACGGCCCCGACCGAGCTGGCCTGGCGCCTGTTGCCGTCCATGCAGGCGCGTGGCTATGGCCGGATCGTCAACATCGCCTCGCTGGCGGGCCATCTGCCCGGCTCGGCGGGGCACACGCTGTATGCGGCGTCCAAGGCGTACCTCATCAAGTTGTCGCAGTCGCTGGCGCTGGAGGGCAAGGGCACCGGTGTCCACACCACGGCGGTGTGCCCGGGTTTCACCTATTCGGAGTTCCACGATGTGACCGGCTCGCGCGAGCTGGTCTCGAAGATGCCGCGCTGGCTGTGGATGGACGCAGCCACGGTGGCCCGACAGGGCCTGGACGCGGCCGATGCGGGCAAGGCCGTCTACGTGAACGGCCGTGTCAACACGGCGATCAAGTCCCTGTTCAAGCTGGTGCCCGATGCGCTGGCGCTGGCCATGGTCGAACGCCAGGGGCGGCGCTTTCGGGTGGGGCGTCGACCGAACCCGTGACCAATGGCATACGCCGCAGGCGCGTATGGGGGATAGCCTCGTCCGGTTCGCGGCGCGCCCTGCGCCGTTGCTGTGATGGGGAACCCCTATGTCGACCAAACGCACCGCGGCGCTTTCCGGCGCCGTCCTCCTCGGACTGATCGGCGCCGCCGCGGCGTCCGCGCAGGCCGTCACCCTTGACGACTACAAGCGCGCCGATTCCTTCCTGGGCCACGCGTCCACGCTGGTGGACCACTCCGTCCAGCGGGTCACCTGGGTCGACGACGGCCATTTCTGGTACCG
The DNA here is from genome assembly GCF_041228075.2 of Xanthomonas sp. NCPPB 2632. Lineage (NCBI taxonomy): Bacteria > Pseudomonadati > Pseudomonadota > Gammaproteobacteria > Lysobacterales > Lysobacteraceae > Xanthomonas > Xanthomonas sp. NCPPB 2632. The sequence continues at coordinate 4,147,416 of NZ_CM192979.1, read as the reverse complement.
CGACCACGACAAGGACGGCGACCAGTTCCTTACCGTCGATGCCGCCACGGGCCAGGCCTCGCGCGCGTTCGATCGCGACAAGCTGGCCGCCGCGCTGTCGAAGGCGTCGGGCACGAAGGTGGAGCCGGGCAAGCTGCCGGTGAGCACGTTCGTCGTCCGCCCGGACGATGGCCTGGAGGTGACCTCGCGCGGCAAGCATTACGTCTGCGACAAGGCCATCGGCAAGTGCGAGATCGCCGCGGTGAAGAAGGACGCGGCCGGCAAGCCCTACGGTGACGAGCCGGGCCTGAAGTCGCCGGACGGCAAGTCGGAGGCCTTCATCCGCGACTGGAACCTGTGGGTGCGCGACCTGGCCACGGGTGCCGAAACGCGCCTGACCACCGACGGCATCAAGGATTTCGGCTACGCCACGGACAACGCCGGCTGGCAGCACACCGACGAGGCGATCCTCGTGTGGTCGCCGGATTCGAAGAAGATCGCCACGTTCCAGCAGGACCAGCGCAAGACCGGCGAGATGACCCTGGTCACCACCAACGTGGGCCACCCCAAGGTGGAGACCTGGAAATACCCGCTGCCGGGCGACAAGGACGTGACCATGATCGAGCGCGTCGTGATCGACGTGCCGACGAAAACCGTGGTGCGCTTCAAGATGCCCGCCGACCAGCATCGATCTTCGCTTTGCGACGATGTGTCGTGCAGCCCCGGCGTGTGGGACGACGTGCGCTGGGCGGGCGACGGCAAGAGCATCGCCTTCGTGTCCACCTCGCGTGACCACACGCACGAGTGGTTCCGCGTGGCCAACCCGGAAACCGGCGACGTGCGCACGGTGTTCGAGGAAAAGGCCAAGACCTATTTCGAAAGCGGCAACGGCACGGTCAACTGGCAATACGTGCCCGAGACCGACCAGGTGATCTGGTTCTCCGAGCGGAGCAACTGGGGCCACCTGTACATGTACAGCCTGAAGACGGGCAAGCTGGAGCAGGCGATCACCCAGGGTGACTGGAACGTCACCGAGGTGCTGCGCATCGACCCGAAGACGAAGACGATCTGGTTCCGTGGCGTGGGCCGCGAGAAGGGCGTCGATCCGTACTACCAGCAGTTCTACAAGGTGGGCTTCGACGGCAAGGGCCTGACCCTGCTGACGCCTGAGAACGCCGACCACACGGTCAGCCTGTCGAAAGACGGCACCTACTTCTTCGATTCGTATTCCACGATCGACACGCCGCCGGTGGCGCTGGTGCGTCGTTCGGACACCGGTGCGACGGTGAAGGACATCGCCCATGCCGATATCTCGCGCCTGAAGGCCACCGGCTGGGTGCCGCCCACCGCGTTCACGGTGAAGGCGCGTGACGGCAAGACCGACCTCTACGGCCAGATGTTCAAGCCGTCGAAGTTCGATCCGTCGAAGAAATACCCGCTGATCGTCTACATCTACCCGGGCCCGCAGGTGGGCTCGATCCGCACGCGCAGCTTCCTTCCCGCCCATGGCGACAACCAGGCGCTGGCCGAACTGGGCTTCGTGGTGGTAGCGGTGGACGGCATGGGCACGCCGTGGCGCTCCAAGGCGTTCCACGATGCGTATTTCCAGAACATCGGCGACAACACGCTGCCCGACCAGGTGCTGGCGGTGAAGCAGCTGGTGCAGAAGTACAGCTGGCTGGACGGCGATCGCGTGGGTATCTGGGGCCACTCCGGCGGCGGCAACGCCACCGCCACGGCCATGTTCCGCTACCCGGACGTGTTCAAGGTGGGTATCTCGGAGTCGGGCAACCACGACAACCGTAACTACGAGGACGACTGGGCCGAGAAGTGGCAGGGCCTGCTGGTCAAGGACAAGGACGGCAAGAGCAACTACGACGACCAGGCCAACCAGAAGTGGGTCAGCGGCCTGAAGGGTCACCTGATGATCGCTCACGGTACGATGGACGATAACGTGCCGCCGTACGAATCGCTGCTGGTGGTCGACGCGCTGATCAAGGCCAACAAGGATTTCGACCTGGTCATCATCCCCAACGCGCACCACGGCTACGGCGACGCCACGCCGTACATGACGCGCCGTCGCTGGGATTACTTCGTGCGCTACCTCAAGGGCGAAACACCGCCCAAGGAATTCCAGCTGACCCCCATGCCGCCCCGCAATTAACCCATGTAGGAGCGCACGATGTGCGCGACATGTGTTCGCCGAACCTGAAGGGCTGGCGCGTGACGCCGTACGTTCGGCCTCAACACATGTCGCGCACATCGTGCGCTCCTACACGGTGTTTGCAGTGACGTGTGGTGTGCGCGAAAAGATGTCGCGCACACGCGTGCGCTCCTACCCCGCGGTTGTCGGGACCGGGGCGAAGTGCATGGCGCCAGCGTTCATGCAGTAGCGCAGGCCGGTGGGATCGGGGCCGTCGTCGAACACGTGGCCCAGGTGCGCGTCGCAACGGGCGCATTTCACCTCGGTGCGTTCCTCGAGCAGGCTGCGGTCGATCTTCTCCACCACGTTCCGTTTCGAGATCGGCTTCCAGAAGCTGGGCCAACCCGTGCCGGACTCGAACTTGGTGGCCGAGTCGTACAACGCCGTATCGCACCCGATGCAACGGTAAATCCCGTTGTCGTGCCTGTCCCAGTTCTCGCCTGTATAGGCCGGCTCGGTGCCTTCCTGGCGGGTGATGTAATACGACTTCGTGCCCAGCTTCGCCTTCCACTGGTCGTCGGTCAGCACTACGCGGGCCTCGGGATGGGGTCCCAGCGGCTTCTTGTCGGGCGCGAAGGCGTCGAGGGTCACCGTGCCGCCCTGCGGCGCGGGCGGGGCCTCGGCGGCCATGGCGGGCCGCATGGCGCGCAGGATGAAGGGCAGCGAGGCGGAGGCCGCGACCGTGGCGGCAAACACGCCCAGGAAACGGCGGCGATCGGGATCGGCGTGGCGCATGGAACCTCCGGAAAGCAGGAAGGGTGCCCGGTGGCACCCTTCCGATAAGACCGGACCGCTCGGGTCTGGCTTACACGATCAGTCGTTCACCCAATGGCACTCGCGGTGGGTCTCGTAGGTCGCGTTCTTGTTCTGGTGGTTCTTCTGGATCTGGTTGCCGGCATAACCGCCGCCGACGGCACCGGCCACGGTGGCCAGGGTCTTGCCCTTGCCGCCGCCTACCTGGTTGCCCAGCAGGCCACCGGCCACGGCGCCGACGCCCGTACCGATCAGGCGGTTATCGTCCTTGGACTGGATCTGTTTGGTCTGGACGTCGCGGCAGACCTGGTGCTGGCTGCGCCGGCTCTGGGCATCGGCCGGGGGAGCGGTAACGGCCGCGCCGGTAGCGACGACGAACAGGGTAGCGGCGAGCAGATGGGTCTTCATGGGGCATCCTCCTTATAGGGCTGCGACAGGGATACCCCCGGCCTCGTGACGGAGGGGTCAAATACTTGCGCCGGCTCCGGTTTGATCGACATGGCGTATGGCCGCGGTTTAATCGGGGTGCCTCGCGCCTCGGCCACGGCCTCGGTCAGTTCGGCGCCCAGCAGCAGGATCAGGGCCGAGTAGTACACCCAGACCAGCAGCACCACCACGCTGCCCGCCGGGCCGTACGGGCCGCCGACGTTGCTGCGCTCCAGGTAGAACCCGATGGCGAACTTGCCCACCACGAAGAGGAGGGCGGTCAGGCTGGCACCGATCACGGCGTCGCGCCACTCGATGATGGCGTCCGGCAGCACCTTGTAGATGGCGCCGAAGATGACGACGAACACCGCGAGCGAAATCAGCGTTTCCAGCACGTGCCAGCCGGTGGTGCCGCCGCGGACGAACACCGCGATCATGGCGCTGGCGGAGAACGAGATCACCAGCAGGAAGGCCAGCGAGAGCAGCAGGCCCAGGGCATGCAGGCGTGCGCGCAGCCACGTCAGGATCGCATGGGTGGCCTTGCCGGGCTTCGGCTGCAGCCCCCAGACCCGGTTCAGGGCGCCTTGCAACTGGGCGAACACGGCGGAGGCGCCGACCAGGGTGACGCCGAGGCCGATGATGCCGGCCACGCTGCCCACGCTGGGCTTCTGCTTGGCGTTTTCGATCACCAGCCGCACGGCTTCGGCGGCGCGTGAGCCGACCAGGCCGTTCAGGCTGTCGATCAGCTGGGCCTGCCACTCGGGACGGAGCGAGGCGACCACCCACAGCAGCAACACCAGCAACGGCGCGAACGACAGCGCCGAGTAGAAGGCGAGCGCCGCGGCGCGTGTCATCAACTCGTCGTCGCTGAATCCCTTCACCGTGGTGCTGACGACCCGCCAGCCCATCTTCAATCTCGCATGCACGTGTTCGCCTCCCGAATCGACCGAGCCAGCTTCGCGGCTGGGGCGCGAAGGTGGCGTGGACTGGCCTCAGGCCGCGTGCAGGGCCGCGATGGCGGCGGGAATGGCCTCGGCGCCGGCCACCTCGACCACGCGCTCGCCCATGGCGAAGCCGGTCAGCCGCTCGTGTTCCCAGGTGCTGTGGTAGGGCATGTACACCCCGCAGCCGCCCAGGGCGACCACCGGGGCGATGTCCGACTTCAGCGAGTTGCCGACCATGGCGAAGCGCTCGGGCGGGAGCCCGAATTCCCGCAACAGGCGGGTGTACGTGGCGGGATCCTTCTCCGAGACGATCTCGATCCGGTGGAAGATGCCGGCTAGCCCACATCGGGCCACCTTGGCTTCCTGGTGGAAGAGGTCGCCCTTGGTGATCAGCACCACGCGGTGGGTCGCCGCCACGGCCTCCACCGCCTCGCGGATGCCGGGCAGCAGCTCGACCGGGTGGCCGAGCACGTCCTTGCCCAGGCGCACGATGCGATGGATGTCCCGGGCCTCGATGCGCCCGTCGGTCAGCTCGATCGCCGATTCGATCATGGACAGGGCCATGCCCTTGGCGCCGTAGCCGAACAGCGAGATGTTGCCGCGCTCCGTGTCCAGCAGGGCAGTGCGCAGGCCGTCCGCGGCCAGGTCGACATACCGGCCCAGGATGGCCTCGAAGGCCGCCTGGGCCTCGTCGTAGTATTCCTGGCTACGCCACAGCGTGTCGTCGCCGTCGAAGCCGACCATCTCGATCATGAAGGCAAGGTTCCTGCGCGCACGGTTGCGTGCGACATCGTTAAAGCGGAACCTCGCAGGTTGCCGTCAATCGATGCCGCGCGCAACCGCGCGCCTGTCCTGGGGTTATTACATATGTATGAGTTTACCGACGTCGCCTGCCCCTACTGCGGCGAAACCATCGAGGTGGCCGTCGATACCTCGGGCGGCAGCCAGATGTATATCGAGGATTGCCAGGTGTGTTGCCGGCCGATCGTGATGCGGCTGACGGTGGACGAGGGCGATGATTCGTTCGCGCTGGATGCGTCGGCGGAGAATGAGGGGTGAGGCGTTGAGGGGGGCGTGGACCGAGGCGGATCGCGGATCGAGGCACATCGCGGATCGAGGCACACCGCGGATCGAGGCACATCGCGGACCGAGGCACATCGCGGACATCGTCCGCTCCTACAACGGCAACGCGACGCCGCGCTGTAGGAGCCCACGATGTGGGCGATCCGGCCCTCCAAGTCACCGCAGCCATGTATGAGCCCACGATGTGGGCGACCCAGCCCGCCAGACAAAGAAAAGGCCCGGGTCTCCCCAGGCCTTCTCGATGACACCGATGACGAAGCGGCTTAGAACGCCACCGACATCTTCAAACCGAGCACCAGCGCGTCGTCGTTCTGCTTGCTGCCGCCCGGGTCCTTGATGTACTGCAGGTTGGGACGCAGTGCGATCGAGGGGATCGGCGAGTAGCTGTAGAACACTTCGGCGACCTTCTCGTAGCCGTCGTTGACGATGCCGTCCGTGCCGGTGATGGCATTGACCAGGCGCTGGTTCTTCGCGGCGTAACCGCTGGCGTGCGAGCCACCGATGGCGGCACCGATGAAGTCGTTCGGGCGATCGAAAATGCCCTTGTACTCCATGCCCAGCGAGATCTGGTTGTTGGTCGCGGACGTCTCGTGGTCGGCCGACGCGATGTTCAGGAACACCGTGGTGCCGTTGCCGCCGGCTTCGCCGGACACCTGCTGCTGGAAGGTGATCCACGCGCCCTTGCGGGAATCGTGCTGCAGCGGCTCGTTGCCGGTCAGCGCGATGGGCTGGCGGTTCACGTCGAGGTACAGGTCGTTACCCTTGGACGTGTTGTACCAGACGCCGGCGCGGTACGAACCGGGCAGGCCGTTGACCATCGGCTTCCAGCCGAACTCCAGCGGGATCAGCGCACCGGTGGTGCCGCCGGGGAAGTTCGGCTTGAGGCCGTTGTGACGCGCGTAGGAGTCGTCGACGTACTTCGGGTTGACCTGGTAGGCGGCGATCTGGACGAAGGTTTCCTTCGAGGTATCCAGCTTCAGCACCGTGGCCCACTGGCTGGTCGGCCAGTTGACCCAGTAGTCGCCCACGATGTTACCCGGCTGCGCGCCGCAGAAGGTCAGGTTCTGGAAGTCGCACGAGAACTGGTTGATGTCCTCGCCGACCGGCAGGCGGCCGATCTTCCAGGTGAGGCGATCGTCGAAGAACTTCTGCACCAGGGAGAAGACCGTCAGGTGCCAGGTCTGACCGCGACCGTAGACTTCCTGGATCAGCTGGTTGTTGCCGATGTTGGCGTCGGCGCCGATGTTGCGGCCGTTACGATCGGTAACCACGATATTGAACGTCGCGCCGTTCCAGCCCCACAGCTTCTGCAGGTCGAACGCGGCGCCCAGTTTCCACTGGTCGGTGTAACGGGTGATGTTCTTGGTGCCGCCCGAGTAGTTGTGGGCCGCTTCACCGCCGTAACCGAGGTCGAACTTCACGCCGGCGTCTTCGAGCCGCGTGCGTTCACCGTTCCAGTCACCGAACAGGTATTTGCTGGTTGCGAGGTCGTCGGCGTGCGCCGCGGTGGCAGCCAGGCCGAGGCATGCGAGCAGCACGCCGGCGATGGGACGCTTAGCGAGTACGTTGAGCATGTGTCCTTCTCCCTGAAAATTTATGCTTTTGCGTTTATGGCTTTTGATTATCTAAGTTGCAACGCACAATAGCTCCCCGCGCGTCCAACCCGCCGCATCATAATGTTTTTGTCAGACTAATGTGTGGGCATCGCGAATTCTGCCCCCGCACTTTCGTCGTGGTTCAGCCAGCGCTGCGTGACAGCTTTCTGTCTTGTGTAGAAGCGCACAGATTCCGGGCCGTGGGCGTGGTGGTCTCCCATCAGGCTCTTCTTCCAGCCGCCGAAGCTGTGGAAGGCCATCGGCACGGGAATGGGGATGTTGATGCCGATCATGCCTACCTGAACGCGGTGGGCGAACTCGCGCGCCACCTGGCCGTCGCGGGTGAAGATGGCCGTGCCGTTGCCGAATTCATGCTCATCCACCAGTTTCAGCGCGCTGGCGAAATCCGGCACGCGTACGACGCAGAGCACCGGCCCGAAGATTTCTTCCTTGTAGATGCGCATGGCGGGGGTGACGCGGTCGAAGAGCGTGCCGCCCACGAAGAAGCCCTGTTCGCAACCCGCGACCTGGTAGCCGCGGCCGTCCACCACCAGCTCGGCGCCGGCCGCTTCGCCGTCATCGATGTAGTGGGTGATGCGGTCGCGATGCACGCCGGTGACCACGGGGCCCATCTCGATCGTCTCATCCAGGCCATGGCCGATGCGCAGCGCCTTCACCCGCGGCGCCAGCTTCGCCACCAGCGCATCGGCGGTGGCCTCGCCCACGGCGACAGCCACGGAGATGGCCATGCAGCGCTCACCGGCGGCGCCGTAGCCCGCGCCCATCAGCGCGTCCGCCGTCTTGTCGAGGTCGGCGTCGGGCATGACGATCATGTGGTTCTTCGCGCCGCCCAGTGCCTGTACGCGCTTGCCCCTGGCGGAACCCTGGGCATAGATGTATTCGGCAATCGGCGTGGAACCGACGAAGCTCACCGCGCGTACCAGCGGATGCTCCAGCAGGGCATCCACCGCGGTCTTGTCGCCGTGCACCACGTTGAACACGCCGTCGGGAAGCCCGGCTTCCTGCAACAGCCGGGCCAGCTCCACCGCCAGCGACGGATCGCGTTCGGACGGCTTCAACACGAAGGTGTTGCCGCAGGCCAGCGCCATGGGGAACATCCACATCGGCACCATGGCGGGGAAGTTGAACGGAGTGATGCCGGCGCACACGCCCAGCGCCTGGCGCATCGTCCAGGCATCGATGCCGTTGGCGATCTGTTCGGTGTACTCACCCTTGAGCAGTTCGGGAATGCCGCAGGCGTATTCGACCACTTCCAGCCCGCGGATCACTTCGCCCTTCGCGTCGGAAAGCACCTTGCCGTGTTCGGCCACGATGATGCGCGAGAGACGGTCGAGGTCGCGTTCGATCAGGTTCTTGAAACGGAACATCACGCGCGCGCGCTTGAGCGGCGGCGTGTCGGACCACGCCGGGAACGCGGCGTGCGCCGCGCGCACCGCGGCATCGACGTCGGCGACCGACGCGAGGTCCACCTCGGCCGCGGGCACACCGCGCGCCGGGTCGTAGACGGGCGCCGTGCCGGAGGGCGAGCCGGCATAGGGCTTGCCGTCGATGAAATGGCCGATACGGGGAAGGGAGGAAGCGGAAGGCTGGGCGGACATGTTCGGTTACTCCGATGCGGCGCGGTCAGCGCGCGATCATCCATTCGTGGGCGGGATCGTTGCGGAAGTGCCAGGCGCGGCTCGGGCCGGCCATGACATTGAGGTAGTAGCCGCGGTAGCCGTGCGGCATCACCACCGGGTGGTAACCGCGCGGCACCATCACCACGTCGTGGTTGCCGACGGCCATCGACTCGTCGATGTCGCGCTCGTCGGTGTAGACGCGCTGGAAGGCGAAACCCTGCGGCGGATCGACGCGATGGTAGTAGGTCTCTTCCAGCACGCTCTCTTCCGGCACGGCGTCGGTATCGTGCTTGTGCGGTGGGTAGCTGGACGAATGCCCTGCCGGGGTCAGCACCTCGACCACCAGCAGCGACTCCGCGTCTTCCGTCTCCGGCAGGATGTCGCACACGTAGCGCGTGTTGGCGCCGGTGCCGCGCGTGGAGCGCTTCATCGAGGCGGGGTCGATCAGGCGCGCGGGAAACTTGCCGGTGGCCGGCGCGGACGCCAGCGCAAGCTCGGCGTCGGTGTGCGCGGTCACCGTGTACACGGATGAGGGTGGCGCATACACCGCATGCGGCGCGCGGTCCTCGAACACGCTGGCGCGTCCGTCGAGGTCCTTCCACGACTGGCCTGCAACCGCGATGTCCACGCGGCCCACGAGCACCACCAGGCAGCCTTCGCGACCTTCCGGCAGCGCGATCTCGACGGTGGAGCCCGCCGCGATGCGACGCGCCTCGAAACCCACGTGTTTCCAGTGGGCGGCTTCCGGCGTGACCTTGACGATCGCCTCGCCGGTGGGCATGGCCTTGACCAGCAGGCTCATGCGGCCTCCCCGACCGTGGCGCGGTCGAGCAGGTTACGCAGCGTGTCATAGCCTTTCTTGGCGAAGGCATAGCTGGGTGCCACGGATGGGTCCTGCTCGGCTTCGACCACCAGCCAGCCGGTATACCCGTGGGTTTTCAGCCGATCGATGATGGCCGCGAAATCGATGATGCCGTCGCCCGGCACGGTAAAAGCGCCATTGAGCACGGATTCGAGAAAGGTCCAGTGGCGGTTGCGTGCCAGGCGGACCACGCCGGGGCGCACGTCCTTGCAGTGCACATGGCAGACGCGCCCGATGTGACGATCCAGCACGGCCAACGGATCGCCGCCACCGAAGTAGGTGTGGCCGCTGTCGAACAACAGGCCCACTTCGTCGCCGGTGTGGGCCATCAACTGATCCACGTCCTCGGGCGATTCCACATAGGCACCCATGTGATGGTGGTAGGCCAGGCGCACGCCGTGCGACAGCGTGAACTTCGCGAACGTGGTGAGGTTGTCGCCGTAGCGTTTCCATTCGTCGGCCGTGCGGAAGCGCGGGCGCTTGTACAGCGGTACCGGCTCACCCTGGATGGCGTGGGCCACCTCGCCGTACACCATGACCTTGCAGCCGTTCTCGGCCAGCAGACGGAGGTGCTTTTCCACGGCCATGGTTTCGTCCTGCGCGGACCGCTCGGCCACGCGCCCCGAATACCAGCCGGACACCACGTCCAGGCCGTAGCCGGCCATCAGGTCGCGCAGCGCGGCCGGCTCTTTCGGAAACTTGTTGCCCAGCTCGAAGCCCTCGTAGCCGATGGCCTTGCCTTCGGTGAGCGCGGTGGACAGCGGGATCTCGCCGCCGAGCGAGGGCAGGTCGTCGTTGCTCCAGGAGATCGGGTTGATGCCGATGCGGATGGGATCGTTTTTCATGCGGGCGTGTTCCTGGTCTTGCGGGCCACGATGGCGGTGTCGTAACCGGCGCGGGCGTCGCGCACGGCATCGCGTGACGATACTTCGGGAATCGCTACCTCCCACCATGCGCCGCCTTCGTCCGTGGTGCGCGTGTGATCGGTGTCGATGCTGATGAGGTAGGTGCGGTCGGCGGCACGTGCGCGTTCCATGGCGGCCTCCAGGCCGGCGATGTCGGCGACGTGCTCGGCGATCGCGCCCATGGCGCGGGCATGCGCGGCGAAGTCGATGGTGGGTGCGCCGTGCCGGCCCTGCACGCAATCGTCGAACATGTTGTTGAACGCGGCGCTGCCGGTGGACTGTTGCAGACGGTTGATGCAGCCGTAACCCCGGTTGTCCAGCACCACGACGATGAGCTTGGCGTCGAGCATCACCGAGGTGGCGATCTCGGAATTCATCATGAGGTAGCTGCCGTCGCCGACCATGACCACCACCTCGCGATCCGGCAGGGCCATCTTCACACCCAGGCCGCCGGCGATCTCATAGCCCATGCACGAGTAGCCGTATTCCATGTGGTAGCCGCCGGGTGTTTCGGTGCGCCACAGCTTTTCCAGTTCCGCCGGCAGGGTGCCCGCGGCGCAGACCACCACGTCGTCTTGCGTGGAGCGTGACGACGAGCGTTGCACGGCACCGATCACTTCGCCGTCGTAGGGCAGGCGGCCTGCCGGCGGCTGGCGGGCATCCGTGGTGCGCGCCACGATGTCCAGCCATGCCCCGGCCACCTGGCGCGCGCGTAGTGTCCAGGCTTCCGGTGCGGTCCAGTCTTCCAGGCCGAAGCCCAGGTCGTCCAGCACGCGTGCGGCATCCCCGATCACTTCCAGGCCGTTGCCCTTGAGCGCGTCGAAGGTGTTGACGTTGACCGAGAGGATCGGCACGTGGGCGAACAGGGCGTTGGAGCCCGTGGTGAAATCCTGTAGGCGCGTGCCCACGGCGATTACCAGGTCGGCGTCGCGCAGCAGGGCGTTGGCGGCGGTGGAGCCGCAGACGCCGGCGGGGCCGAGATGCAAGGGATGGTTCCACGGCAGTACGCCCTTGCCGGCCTGGGTCTCGCACACGGGCACGCCGTGCTTGTCGGCAAAGGCCAGCAGTTGCGGTGTGGCCCTGGCGTACAGGGCACCGCCGCCGGCCACGATGACCGGACGCTCGGCCGCCTCGATGGCGTCCAGCGCGTGCATCAGTTCGTCGTCGGTGGGTTGCGGCGCGCGGAACACGATCTCACGCGGCTCGAAGAAGGATAGCGGCCAGTCGTACGCCTCGGCCTGCACGTCCTGCGGCAACGCCAGCGTCACCGGTCCGCACAGCGCGGCATCGGTGAGCGCGCGGATGGCCCGCGGCAGCGCCGTCAGCAGCTGCTCCGGACGCACGATGCGGTCGAAGTAACGAGACACCGGGCGCAGGCAGTCGTTGACCGATACGGTGCCGTCGCCGAAATCCTCCAGCTGTTGCAGCACCGGATCGGGGGCGCGCGAGACGAAGATATCGCCGGGCAGCAGCAGCACCGGCAGGCGGTTGACATGGGCCAGCGCCGCCGCCGTCACGAGGTTGGTGGCGCCCGGCCCGATGGACGTGGTGACGGCCATCATCCGCCGACGCATGTGCGCTTTGGCGTAGGCGATGGCGGTATGCGCCATCGCCTGTTCGTTGTGCGCGCGGTAGGTCGGCAGCGTGTCGCGGATGCCGTGCAGTGCCTCGCCCAGCCCCGCCACGTTGCCGTGGCCGAAGATGGCGAAGACCCCGCCGAACAGCGGCGCGGACACATCGCTGTCCGGATCGCGACCGTGCAGCGCGGCGAGGTAACGGACCAACGCCTGCGCCGTGGTCAGCCGGACGGTGGCCGTGGGGGACGGGGGCGTGGTCATGCCGCGGCGCCTTCCGGCATCGGCGCCTGCGGGGCACGACGCCCCTCGCGCCACAGGGCGATCATCCGCTCGAACGCGGCACGCGCCTGGGCGACCAGCGCGTCGTCGTCGATCCGCCCCGCCAGCCAGGCTTTCGCCGGTTCACTGAACAAGGTGCGGCCCACCGCAAAGCCACGGCAGGTGGTGCTGTCCAGGGCATCGGCGAAGCCGGCGGCCAGGACCGCCTCGGGGGCATTCAGGCCGAGCAGAAGCACGCCGCGGCAATGCGGGTCGCGCTCGGCGATCAGGGCGTCGATGCCCTGCCACGCGTCTCGCTGGGGTGGGCACAGCTTCCACCAGTCCGGGCGGATGCCGAGGTTGTAGATGCGCTTCATCGAGCGCAGCACCAGCTCGTCGCGCTGGGCAGGGCCTCCGGTGCACGGCGGGATGATTTCCAGCAGCAGCTCGTGGCCGCTGATGACGGCGGCGTCGTAGAGCGAACGGATCTGGGTTTCCTGTTCCACGCGCTCCATGGGCGTGGCATCCGGATCGAAGGCCACCAGGCACTTGATGACGTGCTCGCGCGGCCACGCGATCAGCTGGCTGCCGATGGAGCGGCCGCGTTCGAGTTCGAGCGGACTGGAGCCAGGCACTTCCACCGGCCGGCCGATCCACCAGCCGCGGCCGGTGGCCGCGTTCAGCGCATCCTGGCCGTAGCGGTCGTCGGCCAGCAGGCCGACATGGCCCTGCAATCCACCGGCCTGTTCGGTAGCAGCCACTGCTTCCACCAGTAATTCCTTCAGACGCGGCAACCGCGCTTCGTCGCCGCCGGCTTCGCGGGTCAGCTCGAAGAACGGCACGCGGTGGTCGAAGGCGAACACATAAAGCTCGTTCCATGCCTTGCGCGGTACGGCGGTGCGATGCAGGTGGGACAGCTCGGCGTCGCGATCGGGCCGCGGGATGCCGCCCTCGCGCGCCAGGAAGGCGTCCAGTTCCGCGCGCGCCGGCATGGCGGGGGCGCAGCCGTGACGGGACACCACGATGGCGCCGCAGGCATTGGCGAGCGCGCAGGCCCGCTCCACGGACTCGCCGTCCAGCCAGCCGGTGAGGAAGCCGGAGAGGAAGGCATCGCCCGCGCCGAGCACGTTCAGCACCTCCACGCGCGCACCGCGGTAGGTGGGGGCGTCGTCGATGCGCTCGGGAATGGGGCCGTCGATCACGCTGCAACCGATGGCACCACGCTTGACCACCAGGGTGGCGGCGCTGATGCCGCGCACCGCGCGCAGAGCTGCCAGCAGGTCTTCGCTGCCGCCGGCGATATGGAATTCTTCTTCCGTGCCGACGATCAGGTCGAAGCCCGGCAAGCTGGCCTGCAAATGTGCGGTGACATGATCCGCGGCCACGAAGCGGCGTTCGCCGTCGCCCTTGCCCGTAAGGCCCCAGAGCACCGGGCGGTAATCGATGTCGAGCACCGTACGCACGTCGTGCTGGCGGGCCAGGTCGATGGCCCGGGTGGCCGCGGCATGCACGCCCGGCTGCGACAGGTGCGTGCCGGTGATGGCCAGTGCGCGGCAGCGGGCGATGAAAGCCTCGTCGATATCCTCCGCGGTCAGCGCCATGTCGGCGCAGTTGTCGCGATAGAACAGCAAAGGGAAGGTCTCGCGATCCTTGATGCCCAGGATGGCCAGGGCGGTGAGCCGGTCCGCATCCACTGTGACCTGGCTGATGTCGCAACCTTCGGCTTCCAGCGTCTCGGTGAGGAAGCGGCCCATGTGATCGTCGCCGACGCGGGCGAGCATGGCCGAGCGCAGGCCCAGCCGTGCCGTGCCGAAGGCCACGTTGGCCGAAGACCCACCGAGGTACCTGGCGAAACTGGTGGCGTCCTCCAGGCGGGCGCCGATCTGCTGGGCGTAGAGATCCACCGCGAGCCGGCCGAGGCAGGCGACGTCGATGGGGCGGGAGGCGGAACGGGGCAGGAGACTACGCATGGGGTTTTTCCGTGTTCAGGCCGCGCGGCCTTCCAGTTCGTCGACCAGGCTCTGGATCTCGGTGCCGCCGGCCATCATGTCGAGCACGGCTTCCTTGGTGACATCCGCCTTGGCGAAGGTACCCATGGACTGGCCGCGGTTCAGGAGCGTGAAACTGTCCGCAATGGGATAGGCGTGGTGCACGTTGTGCGTGATGAAGATCACCGAGATGCCGCGCTCGCGTGCCTTGTGGATCAGCTTGAGCACGTTGCACGACTGCTTGACGCCGAGAGCCGCGGTGGGCTCGTCCAGGATCAGCACCTTGGCGCCGAAATGGATGGCGCGGGCGATCGCCAGGCACTGCCGTTCGCCGCCGGACATGGTGCCCACCGGCTGGCCGGCATCGCGCACACGGATGCCCATCTCGGCCAGTTTGTCGCGGGCGGTCTCGTTGGCGTAGCGCATGTCGATGACGGGAATCAGACCGAACAGCTTCCGCTGCGGCTCGCGCCCGGCGAAGAAGTTGCGCGCGACGCTCATCAGCGGGACCAGTGCCAGGTCCTGGTAGACCGTGGCGATGCCGTCGTCCAGTGCCTCGCGCGGCGAGCCGTACTTCACGGGTTGCCCTTCGACGCGGTATTCGCCGGTGCTGGGCTGGTGCACGCCGGCCAGGGTCTTGATCAGCGTGGACTTGCCGGCGCCGTTGTCGCCGAGCAGGCAGTGCACTTCGCCGCGCCGCAGCCGCAACGTCACGCCTTGCAGGGCGATCACGCTGCCGAAGAATTTGCTGACGTTGTCCAGTTCGAGAATGTAATCGTCGGCCATGCGGGCGGTCCTCACTTGGTACTCGCAGCGCGGCTGCGGATGTAATGGTTGAACAGCACCGCCAGCAGCAACATGCCGCCGAGGAACACGCGGTACCAGTCCGAATCGATGTTGGTGTACGAGATGCCGATCTGCACGACGCCGAAGATCAGCGCACCGAAGCACGCGCCGATGACCGAACCGAAGCCGCCGGTGAGCAGCGCACCGCCGATGACCACGGCGATGATGGCTTCGAACTCCTTCTGCAGGCCGCGATCGGCGGCCGCCGAACCCACGTCGGCGACCTGGAGCACGCCGAACAGGCAGGCGCAGAACGCGGTGAGTACGAACAGCGACACCTTGACCCGGCGCACCGGCACGCCGACGTTCTTGGCGGCGTTGGCGTCGCCGCCCACGGTGAAGATCCAGTTGCCGAAGCGGGTGCGTGCCAGCACGAAGCCGGCGGCCAGGCCCATCACCAGCCACCACACCAGCACCTTGGGAATGCCGCCGACCACGGGATCGCCGCTGGGCAGTTTCTCGATCAGGTTCATGCCGGCCAGCGCGGTGAACAGCCAGTGCAGCGTGGTGCCCGAGAACAGCGCGTTGATGACCGGGTCTTCGGCGAATTTGTCGCCCACGCCGCTGACGATGGTGCTGTTGGCGAAGCTGGTGGACAGCACCAGCGTGAGGCCGCGCAGGATGAACATGAAAGCGAGGGTGACGATGAACGACGGCAACCGGGTGCGTACCACCAGGTAGCCGTTGAGCGCGCCCAGCGCCATGCAGCCGACGAAGGCGAAGATCACGGCCGCCCACAGCGGCCAGCCCATGTACATCGGTGGAATGGCGACCAATACGCCGGCGAAGCCGATCATCGAACCCATCGACAGATCGAACTCGCCGGCGATCATCAGCAGGCAGGCGCCCACGGCCAGGATGCCGAGGTACGCCGCTACCTGCGCCCAGTTGATCACGCCATCGAGCGCGAACATGCCCGAGCCGCGGGCGAAGATGCCGAAGAAGACGAAGACGAGCACGGTGCCCGCGATCGACCCGAGCTCGGGCCGGTCGAGGAGAATGCGCCACGGGGATACCCGTCGCACGCGTTCGTCCGTGGAGGTCGGTGCTTCCGGCGCTTTCGCGCGGTTGGACTGGATCATGTCTGACACGCTCTCATTGATGGCGCTCATGGTTCATTCCCCGGCGATCAGCGGTACTGACCGGCGTATTTCTCGACGGTGGCCACGTTGTCCTTCGTGACGAAGGCCGGGCCGGAGCTGACCCCCGTGGCGGTGTAGATGGGCTTGAGGTCGTACTGCTTCAGGCGGGCCTGGAACTTCGGGTTGGCCTTGAGCGCGGCGATGATCTTCGCCGGGTCGTTGGTCTTTTCGTCATGCGCGATCACCAGCGCGGCGATGCCCATGTAGCCCTGCAGGTATGGCTGCTGGTCGATCGCGTACTGGATCGTGCCGGACTTGATGCCGTTGATGATGGCGGGGGAGAGATCGAACGTGCCGAAGTCGATCTTGCCGGCCAGGTGCATATCGTTGACCACCTTGATGGTCGGCTCCGCGGCATTGGGACCGAGCGCCAGGATGGCCTGGGTCTTCGGGTTGCTGCGCAGGTAGGCGCTGACCTTGCTGGCCACCACGGTGGGATCCATGCCCGAATCGATCATCGAGGTCTTGCGCCAGTCCTTAACGCCGATGGCGTCGGCGAAACCCTTGCAACGCTCGAACGAGGCGTTGTTGGTAGCGTAATGGTTGACGCAGACGAAGCTGGTGATGCCCTTGCCCTTGGCGCGCTCACCAGCGGCCTTGCCGGCGTCGTACTCGCCCTGGCCGACGTGCATGATCGCGCCGATCTTCTTGCTCTCCTCCGGGGTGCCGGAGTTGATCGTGACGATGGGGATGCCCTTGGCGGAAATCTTCGCCGCCGGCGACTTCAGCACGGCGAAGCTGGCGATGTCGAACGCTACGCCCTTGTAGTTGCGCGCGGCGGCGGACTCGAGCTGGCGCGCCATTTCGGACAGATCGCCGTTGCCGGAGCCGCGGTAGTCCACCTCCACGCCGAAATCCTCACCCACCTGCTTGATGGCGTTCTTGATCGTGTTCCACCAGGAATCGGAATCGGCGGCGTGGGTAACCAGGACATAACGGTCGCCGGGCGCGGCCTGCGAGGCAGGGGCGGCAAGGCCGAGACCGAGGGCGAGGGCTGCCGCCAACGAGGCGTGGAAAAGTTTGGATCGCATATAGCCTCCACAGGTGACCGCGGCGCGGTCGGGTGATGGGTATCGAACTGCGACGACGGCCCGGGGGCCGCGGTTTGTGCCGAAAGCGGACCGAGCATGGACCTGCCGTTCCGCGGTTGCAATTTGCATTGCAGCAAAAAAAATAAATGGAAAATATGTTCCATCCCGTGGTTGAATGCCGCCGATCCCCCTGGAGTGCCCCATGGCCAAACGCGACGAAGCCGATGCCCTCATGCAGCGCATCGCGGAGGAATTCGAGGCCTTGCCGCGGCAGTTGCAGGGCGTGGCCCGCTACCTCGAGGAACATCGTGGTTCCATCATGGTCCAGCGCGTCGGTGAGATTGCCGAGGGCTGCGGCGTGCACGCGTCGGCCGTGGTCCGCTTCGCCCAGCGCTTCGGCTATTCCGGCTTCACCGAGATGCAGGCGGTGTTCCGCAATGCCTTCACGGCGCAGGCGACGCCACAGCGCAGCTACCAGCAGCGCATCCGCAGCGTCATCAAGGGCGGCAAGGGCAGCCTGCCGGCGGTGGAGATCGCCTCGCGTTTCATCGACGCCAGCCGGGCCGGCCTGGACGAACTGGCCGCCGAGATCGACGAGGTACGCTTCCAGAAAGCGGTGGACATGCTGGCCGCCGCCGAGAACATCTACGTGATCGGCGTTCGCCGTTCGTTCGCCATCGCCACCTATATCGCCTACGCCCTCCAGCACACGCCCAAGCGGGTACACCTGGTCAGCGGGCTGGGCGGCATGTTCCGCGAACAACTGCGCAGCATCGGCAAGGGCGATGCGCTGATCGCCATCAGCTTCCCGCCGTTCGGCAAGGAAACGCTTTACGCCATGCGCGTGGCGCAGCAGCACAAGGCCGGCGTGCTCGGTATCACCGAGAGCGACCTGGGCCCGCTGGCGCGGCATTCGGATGTGTTACTCAAGGTGAAGGAGGGCAGCGCGTTCGCCTTCCGTGGACTCACCAGCACCATGTGCCTGTGCCAGGCGCTGTTCGTCGCGCTGGCCTACAAGCTCGAACTGACCGTCGAAGAAACACTTCCCCGAGGAGAATACGATGATTGAAGTAGCCGTTTTCGGTGCCGGGCGCATCGGCAAGATCCACGCAGGCAACGTCGCCCGCCATCCCGAAGCCCGCCTGCGTTACGTGGTGGACGTGCACGCGCCCTCGGCCGAGGAACTGGCGGGCAAGCATGGCGCGAAGGTCGCCAGCGTGGACGAGGCCCTGAACGATCCGGCCGTCGGTGCCGTGGTCATCGGCTCCAGCACCGACACGCATGCCGACCTGATCCATCGCGCGGCGGCGGCAGGCAAGGCGATCTTCTGCGAGAAGCCGGTGGACCTGGACGTGGAGCGCGCGCGCTCGTGCCAGGCCGCGGTGGAAAAGGCGGGCGTCACCTGCATGATCGCCTTCCAGCGCCGCTTCGATCCCACGTTCTCGTCGCTGAAGAAGCGGCTGGACGACGGCGAGATCGGTACGCCGGAACTGCTGGTGGTGACCAGTCGCGATCCCGGTGCCCCGCCCGTCGCCTACATCAAGAGTTCCGGCGGCATCTTCAAGGACATGCTGATCCACGATTTCGACATCTTCCGCTGGATCCTTTCCGACGAAGCGGTCAGCGTGCATGCCACCGGCAGCTGCCTCACCGATCCGGCCATCCAGGAGGCCGGTGACATCGACACCACAGCGGTCACCATCCGTACCCGCAGCGGCCGGCTCTGCCAGATCAACACCTCGCGCCGTGCCGCGTACGGCTACGACCAGCGCTTCGAGGTGCTGGGCAGCAAGGGCATGTTGCAGGCCGGCAACGTGGCGCCGACCCAGGTCGTCGCGCATACCGGGTCCAGCATCGCGCACGACCTGCCGGAGCATTTCTTCCTCGAGCGCTACCGCGAGGCGTATGCGGCGGAGATCGCCCACTTCTTCGACGCGCTGGCGGGCGGCACGCCGGTACGCACCACCATCGCCGACGGCATCAAGGCGCTGGAACTGGCCGAGGCCGCCGCGCGTTCCTGGCGCGAGGGCAAGGCGATCGAGGTGAGTATCTGACCATGGCCACGCTTCGTATCGGTCTTGCCGGCCTCGGCCGGCTCGGCCAGCGCTATGCCGAGAACCTTGCGCGCGCCGTCCCGCGCGCGGAACTGGCCGCCGTATGCAGTCCCGTGGAGGCGGAGCGTGCCTGGGCCCGCGACACGTTGGATGTTGCCGCCATCCATACGTCCTACGAGGACATGCTGGCCGACCCGTCGCTGGATGCCGTGTTCCTGGTCACGCCCACGTCGCTGCATGCGGCGCAGATCGCGCAGGCGCTGGACGCGGGCAAGCACGTGTTCTGCGAGAAGCCGCTGTCGCTGGAACTGGACGACTGCCGCCGCGCCGCGGCGCATGCTGCGGTGGCTGGCAAACGGGCGATGGTGGGTTTCGTGCGTCGTTTCGACGACAGCTACCGGAACGCGTTCCGGCATATCGAGGCGGGCGGCATCGGCCGTCCGTTCCTGGTGTATTCGCAGACAACGGACCTGGCCGACCCGAGCGGCGCGTTCCTGAAGTTCGCGCCCACCAGCGGCGGCATCTTCCTTGACTGTAGCGTGCACGACATCGATCTGGCCCGCTGGCTGCTGGGCCGGCCGAAGGCGACCAAGGTGTACTCGACGGGCACCGTGGCGATGTATCCGCCGCTGGAGGCCCTCGGCGACGTGGACAACGGCATCGCCATCGTGGAGTTCGAGGGCGGTCGCATGGCGATGTTCTACGCTTCGCGCACGCAGGCGCACGGCCACGACACGCATACCGACGTCACCGGCACCGCCGGCCGCGTCAGCATCGGTCGCAACCCGCGCGCGGACCGCGTGGAGATTGCCGATGCGCACGGTGTGCGCAACACGGTGCTGCCGTCGTTCTACGAGCGTTTCGCACCGGCCTTCGTCACCCAGGCCCGGCATTTCGTCGACGCCGTGCTCGACGACACGCCGTTCGACCTGACCATGGACGATGCGGTGGAAGCGACGCGTATTGCCATCGCGTTGCGCGAGTCGTTGCAGACGGGGCAGCCGGTAGGGCTTTGAGAGGAAATCGCCCACATCGTGGGCTCCTACATCCGGTGATCGTGATCGCCCACATCGTGGGCTCCTACAACGGCTATCGTGTAGGAGCCCACGACGTGGGCGAATTATTCTTCATGATGCACCGCAACACCCCGGCGTTATAATCCCCGCCATGTCCCTACCTCCCCTTGTCCCCCAGCGCGGACGACGTTTCGCGATCACGGCGCGCATCCTTTCCGCCGTCGTGTTCACGTTCGTCGTCTATCTCTGCATCGGTATTCCGCTGGCCGTGCTGCCGGGTTTTGCGCATCTCGACCTCGGTTACTCGACCATCCTGGCCGGCCTCGCGGTCAGCGCCCAGTACCTCGCCACGTTGATGAGCCGGCCCTATGCCGGGCGCATGGCCGACGCGCTGGGGCCGAAACGCGCGGTGCTCACCGGGTTGGTCGTGCTGGCGCTCTCCGGCCTGTTCCTCGCGCTGGCCGCGCTTGTGCCGACCATCCCGGCCCTGTCGCTGGTGCTGATCCTGCTCAGCCGGCTGGGCCTGGGTTTTGCCGAGAGCTGGGTCAGCACGGGGTCGATCACCTGGGGTATCGGCGGCATCGGCGGCGAACATACCGCGCGGGTGATTTCCTGGAACGGCATCGCCACCTACGGCGGCATCGCGCTGGGAGCTCCCCTGGGCGTGACGCTCGCGCGCGACCATGGCTTCATCGCGCTGGGCATCCTCACCTTCGTGCTGGGGCTGATCGCCGTGCCGCTCGCATTGGCGAAGTCGCGCATCGCGCCCAGCCACGGCGAGCGACTGCCGTTCAGGAGCGTGCTGTCGCGTGTCATGCCCTACGGCGCGGGCCTGGCCCTGGGCTCGATCGGGTTCGGTTCGTTGTCCACCTTCGTCGCGCTGTATTACGCCAGCCGAGGGTGGACGGACGCGGCGCTGTCGCTGTCCATCTTCGGCGGCTGCTTCATCGGTATCCGCCTCGTGTTCGGCAACGTCATCGACCGCTTCGGCGGCTATCGCGTGGCCATCGTCTCGCTGGCGATCGAGGCCTGCGGTCTGGTCGCGCTGTGGCTGGGCAGCACGCCGCACGCCACCATGGCCGGCGCGGCCCTGACCGGCGCCGGTTTCGCGCTGGTCTTCCCCGCGCTGGGCGTGGAGGCGGTGAATCGCGTCAGCACCCACAACCGCGGTGCGGCGCTGGGCGCCTATTCGGTGTTCCTTGACGTAGCCCTGGGCCTGACCGGCCCGGTGGGCGGCTGGGTGGCGGGGATCTACGACTATCCGGCCATATTCCTCCTCGCCGGTTTCGCCGCGCTGGCGGCGGCCCTGCTGTCGGTGTCGCTGTACCTGCGCTTCGGTCGCGACACGGATACCCGCGGGAAAGCGGCCGCCACCCGGGCATAATGCCCTCCTGATTCCCGACGAGGTTCCACCATGCCCTACGATCGCAGCTGGACCGGCTTCGGCATTGTCGGTGCGCTGGAGACGGGCGGCATCGCGCTGCTCGTGGGCCTGGTGCTCTACGCGGCGGTGCGGGCATTCGGCAAGGCCAACGGCTGGAGCCACGGCAAGGACATCAGCGTGGCCTTCGCGCTCACGCTGGTGCTCGCCGGTGGCCAGGACCTCTGGGACCTTTTCTACTTCAACTTCGCCCCGCTGCAGTCGATGACACTGCTGCGCCTGAAGCTGGCGGCGGTGCACGATCCGGACGCCATCGGCCTGCGCGTGTTCTTCGAATGCGTGGGGTCGCTGGTGGGGGTGTGCCTGGGCTGGGCCGTGTTTTCCGGCGGCTTCAGGCAACTGTTGCAGGGCATGCGCGCCCCCACGCCCTGACGCTCAGCGGTGGTGGGCGAACATCCAGTCCCACAGCGTCGGTGTCGCATAGGCTTTCTGCCACGAGCCGTGGTTCACGCCCGGAAACTCGGTGTATTTCACCTCGGCCTTGCGGGCCACCAGCGCCGCATGCATCTTCCGCGACTGCTCGGTGGGCACGACGTTGTCGTCACCGCCGTGGAAGATCCACACCGGTAACGCACCGACTTTTTGCGCCACCCAGGCGAAGGGGTCGCTGCCGGCCGGCACACCCTGCACGAACAACTGGCGGTCTTCGTCGTCGCCCAGTTGGGTCACGCCGCCGCAGATGATCGCCGCCGCGGCGAACGTGCCGGGATGGTCCGCCGCGAGCTGCCAGGAGCCGTAGCCGCCCATCGACAGGCCGGTGAGGTAGAGGCGCTTGCGGTCGCCATGGAACTCGACGACGCTTTTCTCCAGCGCGGCCATGGCCATGTCCGCATCGGCCTTGTCCGTCCACTCCGTGTTGTCCGGCGCCTGCGGGATCACCACCACGGCGGGAAAATCCTGGTGCTGTTTCAGCCACGGCGGCAGGCCTTGGGACATCGGCTTGAGGTTGTCGTCGCCGCGCTCGCCGCTGCCGTGCAGGAACAGCACCACGGCGGGATGCGGCGCGATGTCCGCGGGCACGAACACCTGGTAACGGTAGGTGCGGCCCGCCACGTCGACGCTGCGCTCGACAAACCGCGCGGGGGCGGCGGAGGCACCGACGGCGGTCATGGCGGTGAGGAAGGCGAGGGTACGAAGCATGGAAGTTTCCCTGGTCGGCGAGGTGGCGCGAGGCGTCAGAGTACCGGATCGAACAGGCGCGCCACATGCAGGGCCACACGGCGCAGGTACGACAGCCGCCGGTAGTCGTTGACGTTCACCTCGTCCGCGTTGGCGAAGTCCGTCTCCAGCATCGCCTCCACCTCGGCGGCGAAGGTCTCGTCGACGTTCAGCGCGGCGATCTCGAAGTTGAGCCGGAAGCTGCGGTTGTCCAGGTTCATGCTGCCGACCACGGCGGTGTCCTCGTCCACCAGCATCACCTTCTGGTGCACGAAGCCCGGCTGGTAGCGGAACATGCGGATGCCGGCCACCGTGGCCTCGTGTGCGTAGAGCGTGCTGGCCATGAACACGGTGCGGTGGTCCGGGCGGCAGGGAATCAGGATGCGTACGTCCACCCCGCGGAACACGGCCAGGCGCAATGCCGCGAACACGGCCGGATCCGGCACGAAGTAGGGCGTGGTGATCCAGATGCGCCGCTTTGCCGCGTGGATCACCTGGGTGAAGAACAGTGAGCAGCTTTCCTGCCGGTCGGCCGGTCCGGTGGCCACGATGAGCGTGGCGGCGCGTCCGCAACGCTCGGGCGGGGGAGACGACGGTGGGCGCTCGCCGGTGACCCAGTACCAGTCCTCGGCGAACACCCGCTGCAGGTCGGCCACGGCCGGCCCCTCGATCTGCATGTGGGTATCGCGCCACGGCGACAGCGGTGGCGCGGCGCCGAGGTATTCGTCGCCAGCGTTGAGGCCACCGACGAAACCGCGCTCGCCATCCACCACCAGCACCTTGCGATGGTTGCGGAAATTGAGCTGGAAGCGGTTGCGCCAGCGCCGCGTGGCGAAGCGGCGGGCCTGGACGCCGCCCTTGTGCAGGGCGTGGACGTAGCTGTCCGGCAGCGCGTGGCTGCCGATGCCGTCGTAGAGCAGGCATACCTGCACGCCGGCCGCGGCGCGTTCCAGCAGGGCGTCGCGCAGGCGTCGGCCGAGCACGTCGTCGTGGATGATGAAGAACTGCACCAGCACATAGCGCTCGGCGCGGGCGATGGCGGCGAACATCGCGGTGAAGGTGGCCTCGCCGTCGATGTGCAGGGCCAGCGCGTGGCCGCCGTGCATGGCGCTGTTGATCATCCGCCCGATGGCGTCGTAACGCGGGTCATGGACGGGCGCGGGCGGCGTCAGCAGGCCGGTGTGGCCCGGGTGGGCCACCTCCTCGTGGAGCATGAAGAACCGCGCCTGGCGTTGCCGGTGCAGGTCGACGTAGCCACCGAAATGGCTGGCGCCGAGGAACAGGTAGGGCACCAGCGACAAGTAGGGCAGGAAGACCAGTCCCAGCGCCCAGGCGAACGCCCCCTGGGCCGTACGGGCATGCATGACCGCATGCATGGCGGCCAGCACGCCGGCGGCGTGCAGGGACAGCGCGGCGATGGCGATGAGCGTCGTGATCATACGCCGGCAGTGTCCACGTTTTCGACGTGTCAGCCCAGCAGCATGTTGGCGACGTTCTGCGCCTGCTTGCGGATTTCCGGAATGGCCGTGGATTCCCACAGGGCGCCACGCAGCATGCTGCCCATGGCGAACAGGTTGGGTCGTGGCTTGCCTTCTCCGTCGAGCAGGTGGCCGTCGGGCACGGCGCGCAGGCCCAGGCCCAGGGGATCGGGCTGGACCAGGCCGTCGACCACCAGCTGCCGCACGAGGCGGTGCTCTGTGCGCTGGGTATCGGTGTTGAGGCCGACGGTCTGGACGACGAGGTCGTACGACGCCGTGGTTTCAGCGCCGCCGGGCAGCGCGCGCACCACGTCCAGCGTGCCTTCCGGCGACAGGCGCACCGCACGCATGCGGCCGCGCCCGCGCTCGAAGCGGCCTTCGGCTTCCAGCCGTGTCGCCGCGGCGGCCACCTGCGGCGGCATGCGATGACGCGCCCGCTCCCACGCCCAGCGCGCGTGACGCAGGAAACGCGAGCGT
The DNA here is from genome assembly GCF_041228075.2 of Xanthomonas sp. NCPPB 2632. Taxonomy (NCBI): domain Bacteria; kingdom Pseudomonadati; phylum Pseudomonadota; class Gammaproteobacteria; order Lysobacterales; family Lysobacteraceae; genus Xanthomonas; species Xanthomonas sp. NCPPB 2632. The sequence continues at coordinate 4,122,560 of NZ_CM192979.1, read as the reverse complement.
TCGGCGCGCGGCAGGTCGCGCCACAGGCCCTGGGTATGCGGGCGCATGCCGTCGATCACGGTGCGCCAGTCCTTCGCATTGGCCGTGGCCTCGCGCAACCGGCGCAGCCACACGCGCACGTTCGGATCGTCCTGCATCGTCTCGACCAGTTCCGAGCCGTCGTCGGTGGGCGCGGAGGCGGCCGCCAGGTGCGGTTCGGGCAGCTTGCCGTGGCGCGACAGGGCGGTGAAGTGGGCGCTCGGCCAGTGCGCCGACAGCTCGAGCAGGACATCGACCGCCGTGAGGCCGAGCCCGATGACCAGCACGCGCAGGGGGCGATCGTCGTGCTGCACGCTGGCCAGGAACGGCCAGGGATCGGTGACGTAGCGGCCGCTGGCGATGGCGGCGTCCTCCACGCCGGCCAGGGGGCGCGGCGGCAAGGAGCCGATGGCCAGCACCGCGGCGTCGGCATGCGATTCCTCGTCGCCGTAGCCGATGGTCACGCCGTCGGCCGTGGGCACCAGCGCATCGGCATCGAACGGATGCACGTTGATGTCGTGGCCCAGCGAGGCGGCATGTTTCACCGCCTGCTCAACGCGCGACTGGAGGAAATCGCCGTAAAGGCGCCGTGGCAGGAAGTCGGAACCCTTGACCGATGGGTCCAGCGCCTGGGCGTACTCGAGGAAACCGCCCGGCTTGCTGACGAACATGCCCATGGAGGCGGCACGTACGTTCAGCAGGTGGCGTTCCGAGGGCGTGCCATAGGCGATGCCACGCCCGGCCGCCGGTGCGCCGGCGTACCAGTCCAGGTGCAAGGGCCGGGGCGTACGCCGCTCCAGCAACTCACTCACCAGCGTCGCCGCTGCCGCGCCACCGCCGATGATGGCGACTTTATGAAACATGCTGTTGGTCCTTCGCCCGATGGCTGGGGTGGAGGGCCGTAGACCGTCAGGCCGTCAGGCGTCCCGCGATAATCGATTGCCTCGGTCGTGCGATCCAGTGTCCCGAGGGACCCGGCTGCTCGTACGCGAGGTACTGTGCCAGATCGCCACCGTACACGTGAAGCGTGAGCGCCGTGTCGTGCCGCGACAAATTGCGGCAGCGGTGGGCATGTGTCTCGGTGGCGTCGAACCAGGTGGCGTCCCCGGGCCCGAGCCAGGTGCGCCCGGTGCTGCGCAGGGCGTGCTCATCGCCATGGGGCCGATCGAACGACTCCACTTCCAGCGCGCCCGAGATGGTGGCTTCGAGCCCCCACAGGCCGCCATGGTCGTGTACCGGCGTGACATAACCCGGCGGCCAGGCCATCACCAGCACACTGACCGGTCGCTTGGACCGTTCGGCGAGTATCCAGCGCTCGAAGCCACGGCGACGCTCGCGCAATGGCCCCAGGGCCTGGGCCAGCTCCTGGCTATGGGCATGGAGCGCACGGCCGAGATCCCGCCCCATGGAGGCGAGATCCGGGTGCTCCACGTCCGACAGGTCGAAGGCGATATCGCGCAACGTCCTGACGATGGAAAAACGCTTACCCATGGGCTGGGCTGTCTCTGGAATTCACTGGGGGAAAGTGGACCACGGAGGCTGTTAAACCGTCGTAACCTTTGGAGCTTGGGGGTGTGGAGCAAGAGCCGGCGGGTAGCCCCCTCGGTGCCACGCCTGCGGCGACCCGTCAATGAAGGGCCGCTCCGCGGCCGTATATCTATTCCCCTTCGGGGCGGGTCGGGCTTCGCCCGGGGATTTTTGATTCGCCATCCATGGCTCAGCAAAAATGGCCGGCCGTCCTGGCCGGCCCCGCTACGCGGCCTTGTCCGTTCGAAGCCCTCGCCTGCGGCTACCGGCCCCGAGGGGGCTACCCGCCGGCTCTTCCTGAGACTGAGGTGGCGTGTTGGGCGAGCAGCGCGTGGTGATGAACGAGTAGAGGTGAGGGTACGGCGTCAGCGCTTTGTTGGCTTTTCGCGCACATCGTGCGCTCCTACCCCGGAGGTAGGGCCGGTCTATTCACGCCTCATCCGCCGGCCGTGTAGGAGCGCACGCGTGTGCGCGAACCCTCAACACCCCTAAGGCGGCTGATGCCCTGCGCAACAGGCAAGCGAGCGTTCCCAGCCACGAAGCGAAACCCCGCTCTGCGCTCGACCACACGCAACCTCAGTCGTCAAAAGAGCCGGCGGGTGCCACCCTCGGGGCCGGTAGCCGCAGGCGAGGGCTTCGAACGGACAAGGCCCGAAGGGGGCCGGCCAGGACGGCCGGCCGTTTCCGCTGAGCCATGGATGGCGAATCGGAAACCCCCGTTCGAAGCCCGACCCGGCCCGTAGGGCAACTAATACACGGCCGCGGAGCGGCCTTTCCCTAGCGGGTCGCCGCAGGCGTGGCCCCGAGGGTGGCTGAGGTGGTCTAATCTTTCTGGACAGTCCGATAGGATTCACAGGCAGAAGGAGGTGAGCTATGGGACGTAAAGAGATATCGCAATCGCAGCGAGACGACGCCGTACATCTGGTGGTGGCCGAGGGGCATACGGTACGACAGGTATGCCAGCTGATGGATGTAGGCCCGACAGCGTTGAGGCGCTGGCTGGCGATACATGAAGAGGCTAAGTCGACCGGGGTTCATGCCCCCACGGCGGCGGATGATCGGCGGCGTATCGTCGAGCTTGAGTCGCAGGTACTTCAGCTAAAGGAGGAGCGCGAACTTTTAAAAAAATCCATCGCCTTCTTCGTTCGGGAGAGCGATCGCCCACGGCGGTGATCGACGAGCTGAAGGAGGCCTACCCGGTATCGCGGCTGTGCGAGGCGATGGAATACCCCCGTAGCAGCTATTACGCCAAGCGGGCAGACGAGGTACAGCCGGCGGTTGCCGATCCGGCGCTAGTAGCAAGGGTCAAGCAGATTCATCGCCAGAGCCGAGGCAGTTACGGCACCCGTCGCATGGCGGCTGAGTTGGGTCGCCAAGGCATGCCGACAGGGCGATATCGGGCGCGCACGTTGATGAGGCAGGCCGGTCTATGGGCCGAGCGGGTGCGTCGTCACGTGTACCGGACGGCGAGCAAGGCGGCTGTGCCGGCCCCCAATCGCCTCGAACGGCAATTCAACGTCGCCCGGCCCGACCAGGTTTGGGTCGGTGACATTACCTTTGTGCCTACCCGACAGGGTTGGCTCTATCTGGCCGTTGTCGTGGATCTTTATGCACGCCGGATCGTGGGCTGGGCCTTTTCAACCCGGCCGAATGCACAGCTGGCCGTTGCCGCCCTGGACATGGCAATCAGAGAGAGGAAACCGTCGGGGAATCTCATGTTCCACTCCGATCAAGGTGCGCAGTACAACAGTTTTGACTTTCTCGGACGCCTCAAGGCCCTGGGGATTACCCAAAGTATGAGCAGGCGCGGCAACTGTTGGGATAACGCGGTTGCCGAGCGCGTCTTCGCCACGTTGAAAACCGAATGGGTGACATCGACTTACAGCAACCGCGATGAAGCCCAAAGCGACATCACTGTTTTCTTGACGTCGTACTACAACTACCGGCGCCTACATGCGGCCAACGGGCAGGTGCCGCCAGCCATTTACGAGATGATGGCGGCCCGAAAATAACGCCCTATCGGGTGTCCAGAAATACTTGACCACGACAGGCACCCGCCGGCTCTTGCTCCGAAGCCCAAGCCCCAACGCGATGCCAAAGGCGAGCCCTCCCAAAGAAGTCATCCAACGCCTTTAAACCTTCCCCCACCCAACAGCATCCTACGCAGCGAACCCGCCCACCGGCCGGCCTGTCACGGAGTGCATTGCCATGATCGTCCTCACCTCGCTCGTTGTCCTTTTCGCCGGCTTCTGGCTGGTCTTTGCGCTGGTCGGAGCCGTGCTGAAGCTGGTTTTCGGCGTCATCGGCGGCGTGTTCAGCGTGTTCGCCAGCCTGCTGGGTGCCGTGATCGGCGGTGTCGCCATGCTGCTGGTGGCGCCCGTGGTCGCCCTGGCGCTGCTGCCGGTGCTGTTGCCGGTGGCCGTGCTGGCCCTCATCGTCTGGGCGATCGCGCGGGGTACTCGCCGCCAGCCCGACGTGGTGGTAATGCAGGCGCCCCGTTGAGGGCGCCTGCGCGGCACGCTTGTCTCAGAGATTCTTCAGGTCGAAGGTGATCGGGATGCGGGCCCAGGCCTGCACGGCGTGGCCGTCGCGCTGGGCCGGCTGGAACCGCCACTTCGCCAGCACCTGGTCGCGTGCCACCTTGTCCAGGACGCTGTGGCCGCTGCTGCTTTCGATCACCACGTCCAATGGTTTTCCGGCTTCGTCCACCAGCACGCGCAGGGTGACCGTGCCCTGCATGCGGCCGCCGATGGCCATGCGCGGGTAGGCCGGCGCGGGCGCCGAGACATAGGCCAGCGTGGCTTCCACCGGCGCGCTGGGGACGTCGGCGGCGGTTGGCGCCACGGTCGGCACCGCGGGCACCATCGGTGCGCTGCCTTCGTCGGTGGGCACGGCCGCCTGCACGGGCGGGGAGGTGATGGGGCGGGTCACGGTGGTAACCGTCCGGGGTGGCTTGACCGGGAGCGGCTTGAGGGCGACGGGCGGTGGCGCGGGAACGGGTTTGGGTTCGACCAGGTGCTCGATCAGGCGGATCGGCTCCTGGGCCACGGGGGCCGAGGCCAGGTTGGTCACCATGGGGCGCATGACGGCGACGAGTGCGGCGGCGTTGAGGGCGATCGCCGCGCTCATCGCGACGATGCGGACGGTATCCGGATGCACTCCGGCGAGGACGGACGGACGGGCGAACGACATGAGCCACCTCCTGCAACGTGGGGGAAGGTGAAACGCGGTCGGGAACACGGCCGGGCATGGCCGGCGGGGATCGTGTTCGGGTCCGGTTGCAGGTTAGGCAGGCTTTGGGAAAAGTTGCAAGAGGGCCGTCTGGACGGCCAAATCGGTCAGTGCTGACGCGTCGGCGCGCTGCCCTCAGTGCGCGACCAGCATCGGTACGTCCGATTGCATGAACAGGTAGCGGGTGGTGCCGCCCAGCACCATCTCCGACAGGCGCGAACGACCCCACGCGCCCATCACGATCAGGTCGGCGTTCTCCGCATGCGCGGTATCGAGCAGGGCGGGGCCCGGCGCGGACGCCGCTCCGTCGCCGAGCGGGCGGACCTCGGCCTGCACGCCATGCGTGTCCAGCCAGGTGCGGATGTCGGTATGCGGCAGCGCGCAGGTGCCCGGATCTTCGTCGCGGCTGCCGTCGATGACGGTGACGCGCGTGGCCTTGCGCAGCAGCGGCAGCGACGAGCGGACGGCCAGGGCCGCTTCGCGGCTGCCGCTCCAGGCCACCAGCACGTGCTCGCCCAGGGTTTGTACGGGAGCCGCTTCGGGCACCACCAGCACGCCACGGCTGGAGCCGAACACCGTGCGCGAGACCACCCCGAAACCCACGGGAGCGTCGCCGCGCATGGTGGAAGAACGCTCCATCACCAGCAGGTCGTAACCGGCGGCGGCATGGGTCAGCACGGTAACGGTGTCGCCGTTGCCGACGCGCCAGTTGCCCTGCAGGCCTCCGGTTTGCATCAGCCCGGCCCATTCGCCGGCCACCGCGCGGGCATCCGTGGCGCGCTGGCGCACCGCGTCCAGTTGCATCGGCACGGCTTCGGGCACGGTGAACGCGGCGGCGGGCAGGTCCACCACATGCAGTGCGTCCAGCCGGGCGCCCAGGCGCGATGCCAGGGCGAGGGCGGCGCGCAAGCCGGCGCCCTGGGGCGGCAGACGGGCGATATGCACGAGCAGTTCGAGAGTCATGCCCCATAAAACAACGGGAGGGGCGCTCCGGTCAATCGGGCAAAATCCTGCGGCAATGCGAACGTTTCTCAACGGCTTGCCGGATCGGTTACCCTCGGCGTTCGACTTATTCCGGAAAAGCCCATGTCTTTCGACAGCGCAGAACCGCGCTATCCCCTCGGAGAAGAAGTCGCCAGCAGCGTGATCCACGGGATCGGTCTCGTGCTGAGCATTGCCGGACTTGCCGTGCTCGTGGCGTACTCGGCCATGTACGGCGACGCGCGCACCGTCGTGGCCAGTTCGGTGTTTGGCGGCACGCTGATCCTGCTGTACGCCGCGTCCACGTTGTATCACTCCGTCCCCGGTGCGAGCGCGAAGCGGGTCCTGCGCACGTGCGACCACATCGCCATCTTCCTGCTGATCGCGGGCACCTATACGCCCTTCACGCTATTGGCGCTGCACGGCGCGTGGCGCTGGGGGCTGTTCTCCACCATCTGGACGCTGGCGATCCTCGGTAGCCTGGCCGAGCTCGGCATGCTCAAGCGCTACCGCAAGGCGGCGGTGATCATGTACGTGGGCATGGGCTGGGTGGCGGCCGTGGCGATCCAGCCACTCCGCGAGAGCGTGCCCACGGGCGGTCTGTTGTTGCTCCTGGCCGGTGGGCTGGCTTATACCGGCGGCGTGCCGTTCTACGTCGCGCGCAAGATGCCTTACCACCACGCCATCTGGCATGTGTTCGTGCTGGCCGGCAGCGTGCTGCACTTCTTCGCCATCCTGCTGTACGTCATCCCGCGCGGTCCCGCCACGCCCTGAGGTGCGCGGCGGTGATCAGGGCGGGTATGCCGATGTCCCGGCCGCGTCAGGGCGACGCGGCGGGCTTCGGTGTCGCGGCGTTCTTCGTCCCCGCCGTTCCGGGCATGAACCGGGTGCGCACCGCTTCGGCCAGCAGGTCGGGCGGCAACAGGCCCTGGGCGATCAGGAAATCGTTGAACGCCTTGCGGTCGAACGCCGCGCCCAGCCGGGTCTGCGTTTCCGCACGCAATTGCAGGATCCGCGTATAGCCGTAGAAATACGCGGTGGCCTGGCCCGGTGAGTTCAGCGTGTAACGATCCAGCTCCTGTCGTGCCATCGGCTCGGACAGGCCGACGTCGTGCACGAGGATGTCGTGCGCGCGTTCGCGCGAGACCAGCCCGAGGTTGAGCATCGGGTCGAGGAAGGCGCGCGCCGCGCGAAGCAGACGGAACTGCAAGGCGATGAACTGACCGGCCGGTGGCTCGTACGGCATCATCTCCGCTTCCGAGTAAAGCGCCCAGCCTTCCACGTTCACGCTGTTGAAGGCGAACAGGCTGCGGGTCAGCGACACGCCCTGTTCCACCATCGCGGCAAACTGCAACTCGTGGCCAGGGCGTCCTTCGTGCGCCGTGAGCGTCCAGGCGGCGGCCTCGAAGGTGAAGTCATCGTACGCCTGGCTGGCATCGCCGTTGGCCGGCGGGTTGCCGGAGGTCAGCACGAACGTGCCGCGCTGTCCGGTGTTGTCGATGAAAGGCGGGGGGTCCATGTGCGGCGCGGGCGTGCGCGCGCTCTCCGCCTCCGACGCCAGGCGCATGGCCATCTGCCGCTTCGGCAGCTCCACGATGCGCTGCGTGCGGATGGTGTCCTCGATCTTGCCCAGCACCGTGTGATAGGTCGATTCCACCTTGTCCTTGGGCAGCTGCTTCGTCTTCAGCGCCTTGAGCACGTCGCGGTAATCGCCGTTCGGGATGCCTTCGGCCTTCGCGACCACGGGGGCCAGCATCTGCAGCGCATAGGTGGTTTCCATGAACTCCAGCTGCGCCCGGCCGATCAGGTCGCGCGGGGCGATATCCAGGCCCACCTGCTCCAGGTTGTACGCATACAACGGCTCGGGCAGGCGGAAGTCCGTGCGCGAGCGCGGCAGCACCGTGGCCTTCACCCAGGCGTTGTATGCCTTCAGCTGGGTATCGAGCCGGTTCATGGCCTCGTCGCTTCCGGCGATCTTCTTCTCGGCGAACAGCTTGCGGATGCCGTCGACATAGCGCTGGGTGTTGCCCAGCTTCTGTTCGACGTCGGCCTTGACCGGGCCCAGCAGGGCCTTGTTGCCCAGCCGCTCGGTGGTGCGCGCGCGGGCCTGGTCGACCAGCGGCGTGCAGCCGGGGGTCATGCCGACATAGCACTTCAGGCGGCCCAGCGCGGCCTTGTTCTGCGCGGGCGTGCTTTCCTCGTTCAACAGCGAGAACTCGCCGCTGAAGACGATCTGGCCGGCGTCGTACCAGGGGATGAGGTACTGCTCGTCGAGGTCGATGCCCTTGATGCTGCCCGCGACCTGCTTGGCCAGGATCTGCAGGTCCTGCCGGACGTTCGGATCTTTCTCCTCGGCCAACCGGGCGTCCACCTTGCGGGCCACCTCCACCAGGGCGGCGCGCTGGCGCTTGTCCACGTCCGGACCCAGGTCCACGATCTTCTCGTCGTAACCCTTGATGCCGATGTCGGTGGCGGATTCCGGACTGAAGCGCGCGGTGACGTCCAGCAGCGGCTGGGCGTCGGCATTGCTGCGCGCGATCCAGGCCGGCGGTGCCGTTTCCGCGTGCAGCGCGCCGACGGCGAACGTGATGGCCGCCGCGAGGGCGAGTGGTCTGAACATGCGTGGATTCCCCTGTGAGTGGCCCGAGACTAGCCGCTGAGGGTGGCACAGGCCAATGGGCCGATCGACGTGGCTAGCTGAAGAGCAGTGCCAGCGCGGCCATGCCGAGCATGAGGAAGGACAGCACCGCCTTGGCGACGATGCCCAGCAACATGCCGAACCAGGTGCTGACGCCCACGTGCGCGGAGCGCAGCACGCTCTTGCCCGACCACAACTCGCCCGCCACCGCGCCCAGGAACGGCCCCAGCAGCAGGCCGGGCAGGCCGAAGAACATGCCGATGGTGGTACCGATGCCCGCGCCCCAAAGGGCGCGCGGGCTGGCGCCGATCTTCTTCGCCCCCAGCGAGGCCGAGATGAAGTCCAGCGCGATGCCGACGGCACCGACGATGCCGATGGCCAGCAGCCAGCCCCAGCCCAGGTGCCGGTATTCGTCCACGGCGGCCGCGAGCCAGATGCCGCCGAAGATCATCGGGATGCCGGGCAGCATCGGCAGGATCGCCCCGGCGATGCCGCCGACGATCAGGGCCGCCGCCAGCAGGTAGAGAAACAGGTCCATCAGTGGAAGGCCTCGCGGTATTCGGGTTTGAGGAAGGCACGGAACGCCTCGCTGGGCACATCCACGGCCTGCGGCCCCGCGGCGTAGGGCGCTACCTGGTAGGGCGGGAAGATAAAGGTCAGGCCGTGCACCTTGTCGTCCGGGCCGGTGAGCAGCCCGAACACGCGGTAGTGGTCCTTGCCCGGCGTGGTGCCTTCATCGATCTGCCGGCTGTCCGAGGACAGCGGGTCGTCCTGGTCGTCCAGCGCGGTCAGCAACTGGCGACGTGCCTCGGTGGCGAAGGCGCCCTCGGCCGCGTGCGCATCGGCGAACAGCTCGACGATGCCGACGACGCGCTGCTTGCGCAGGTCGTAGGTGAAGCTGTCGACGATCGGCGCGGGATGTGCGCCGCCGGTAAAGGCGGAGCCGTCCACCTGCACGTTGATGAAGCGGTCCGTGTGCGACGCCACGGCGATGTCCAGGTTGAGGTCCCACGGCAGTTCGCGGGCCTGCTCACGCGCGCCCGGCGCATCCAGGCTTTCCAGGAAGGCACGGCGCTGCCGGTCCACGTAGCGCTCCAGGGTGGCGCGCAACGGGGCGGCCGCGGGCGGCAGCGCGGGCAGCTTCACTTCCACCGTATAGAGGCCTTCCTCGCCGGATTCGGTATCCTTGGCGGCGGTGGCCTTTGCGGAACGAGGCGTCTCCCCGCCGGTCGACGGATTCGCGTCGTCGTGGCATGCGCCCAGCATACCGACGGCGAGAACCAGCGACAGGATGTGTCGCGACAACATGGGGTGTCCTCTCCCTGCGAGAATCATCATCCTAGCGTAGCTGGCGCCCGGCGCAGAGCGCGTCAACGAATCGAAGGACCTGCGTGCCCGACGCGACAACCGAAAACGTGACCCTGCTCAAGGCCGACGAGCTTGGCCGCATCGAGCGCGTGGAGCGCGATGGCGTGATGGTGATCCGCCGCGACATCGCCTCCGCACGCTGGTGGGCACGGGGCTTTGCACGCCGCGCGGCCGCGCGCGAGGCGCGCGCGCTGGCTCGGCTGGAGGGCATCGACGGCGTGCCGCGCCTGCTGGCCTGGAACGGCCGTGTGCTGGAGCGCAGCTACATGGCCGGCCAGCCGATGCAGCTGGGGCAACCGCGGGACCCGGCGTATTACCGCCAGGCCCTGCGCCTGCTCAGCGTGCTGCACCGTCGCGGCATCGTCCATAACGACCTGGCCAAGGAGCCGAACTGGCTACTGCGCGAGGACGGCACGCCGGGCCTGGTGGATTTCCAGATCGCCTGGACCCGCGGCCGCCGCGGTCGCCTGTTCCGCCTGCTGGCGCGGGAAGACCTGCGCCACCTGCTCAAGCACAAGCGCACCTACGCGCCCGATCGCCTCTCCGTTCGTCAGCAGGCGATCCTGTCCCGCCCGGCACCGCACTCCCGGTTGTGGCGTGCCACCGGCAAGCGGCTGTACAAGCTGATCGCGCGGCGGATCTTCGGCTACTGGGACAACGAGGGGCAGGGGCGCATACGCCGCTGAGGCCTACTTCTCGACGAAGGCGCGCTCGATGACGTAATCGCCCGGCTCGCGGGTGCGCGGCGAGGCCTGGAAACCTTCGCCATCCAGCAGCACGCAGATATCGTCCAGCATCGACGGACTGCCGCAGAGCATGACGCGATCCTCGGCGGGGTTGAGCTGGGGCAGGCCGGTGGCCCGGGACAGCTCGCCGTCGGCGATGGCATCGGTGATGCGCCCGCGGTTGCGGAAGTCCTCACGCGTGACGGTGGGGTAATAGACCAGCTTCTCGCGCACCAGGTCGCCCAGGTACTCGTGCTTCGGCAGCTCGTTCTCGATGTAGTCCGAGTAGGCCAGGTCGTTCACGTGACGCACGCCGTGGGCCAGGACGATGGTGTCGAAGCGGTCGTAGGTTTCCGGGTCGCGGATGATCGACATGAACGGGGCCAGCCCGGTGCCGGTGCCCAGCAGGTAGAGGCGCTTGCCCGGCTTGAGGTCGTTGAGCACCAGCGTGCCGGTGGGCTTGCGGCTCACGATCACCGGATCGCCCGGCTTCAGGTGCTGCAGCCGGGAGGTGAGCGGGCCGTCCTGCACCTTGATGCTGAAGAACTCCAGGTGCTCCTCGTAATGCGCGCTGGCGATGGAATAGGCGCGCATGAGCGGGCGCCCGTCCACTTCCAGGCCGATCATCACGAAATGCCCGCTCTCGAAACGGAAGCCCGGGTCGCGGGTGGTGCGGAAACTGAAAAGGGTGTCGTTCCAGTGATGCACGTCGATGACGTGCTCGGTCGCCAGTGCCACCATGGTGTGCTGAACCTCGGTAAAGACGGAAGAAGGGTGTGCTGGCTGGGGAAGCGGCCACCGGGGCCGCGTTGCCTGGCGCGAGGCGCCTTACCCCACCTGTGGGTGCGCACCCGAACCTGCAAGGATACGGCATCCGCTAAGATGCCGGAACATCAGGCGACCCAGGAACCACCGTGACCAAACCCGCCTATGCCCCCGGCCAGGCCTGGACCTACCGTGCCCGACCGGGCGAGGAAGCCTCCCGCGTGGCCATCCGCCGGATCGACCAGGAGCCCGAGGACGGCGAGGTGTTTCACATCTCCATCCTCGGCGTGAAGCTGCGCAACCACCGCATCGAGGGCGGCGTGCAGCCGGCGATGAACCACGCCGCGGTGTCCCGCACTACCCTCGAGACCAGTCTGCTCGATCTCGTCGGCCCCGCCGACGAGGACGAAAGCTGGCGCGACGGCTATGCCGTCTGGCGTCAGGCCTACGACAACGGCGACGCTGGCGTCTTCGATCTCTCTATCCCGGAGATTCTCGGTTACATCGAGATGGTGGTGGCCGCCTCGGGCGAGTTGCGCTGACGGCGTCTTCGGCACACCCATAGCGGCGACGCGCCAAAAAAAAGAGCGCCCGGTTCCCCGGGCACCGGCTGGGGAGTAGCCGGTGTCCGGGGAAGGGGGCGCAAGCGTCACACAGGGATCGGGGTCTAGAAGTCGTAGCTCACGGCAAGACGGGCGTAGCGCGGGTCCTGCGTGTAGATCGGCACGCGGTAGATCGTGTTGAGCGTGCCCGGCGCGGAGTACTTGGTCGGGAAGCGGTAGATCGGGCGCTGTTGGTTCAGCACGTTGAACACGTTGGCCGAGAACGCTAGGCGCTTGCCGGCCCACTCCGGCCGGTAGGTCACGCCAAGATCCACCTGGAACGTCCACGGCAGGCGACCCTGCTTGCCCGGGGGCGACGGCTGGCCATCGCAGTAGTGGTAGGCGCTGTTGTAGTGCGCCGGATCCGGATCGTCACCGCCGAAGTAACCCAGGCACACTTCCGGCGCGCCACTGGCGGCCTGGAGGTTGCCCGACAACTGCCACTCGGGAGCGAACTGCCAGTAACCGTACGCCTTGAACACGTGCGGATGGTCGTTGCCCAGGTCGCCGTTGGCGAACTCCATGACGTAACGGTTGTCCCAGTCCATGCTGCCGGCGGCGCCGGACTGGCGCGAGTCGGTGCGTGCCTGGCCTTCGGTGTTGCCGTACGAGCGCGAGAACACGTAGTCGAACTTGCCGTACCACACACCGTCGAACGCGTGCTCCATGTAGAGCTCGGCGCTGTAATAGCGGCGCTTGGTGGACGGCATGCCCATTTCCTTGCGGCTGAGCGGCACTTCGAACGCGTTGCCGCCACCATCCAGCAAGGTGAAGGTGTTGCCGTGGCCGCCGTTGACCAGGTAGCAGCTGTTGGTCGAGCCGACGGTGTAGCCCAGCGCGTTGGCCTTGGCCGTGACCAGATCGATGTCGCAGAAGTCGTCGATCACCGTGTTGAGCTTGCGCCAGGTCAGCTTGGAGCCGTAGGTCCAGTTTTCACCCAGCGTCTTGTCGAAGCCGAGGATGTACTCGTCCTGGTTCTCGGCCTTCAGGCCCTTGCCGGCCACCGTGCGTGGGTCCGGCGGGATGCCGTAGGAGTTGTTGCCCGAGACCACGCCGCTGAAGGGAGTGAGGCCCGTGGGCGTGCCGTCCACCGGATTGATCCCGGCGTAGGTGTAGTACTGCTGCGTGGCCGTGTAACCGGCGGCGGCGCCGGTAGCGGGATTGAGCGGCAGGCCGAGGTAGTAGCGGCCGGCGTTGGCGTAGACCTTGAAGCTGCCGTCGCCATTCACGTCCCATGACGCGCCGATGCGTGGTGCCCACTGCGGACGGGTCTGCGTGATGAACGCCTGGCCTGACGGGTTGTAGTCGGTGAACTGGTCGTTGCGCACGCCCAGGGACAGCAGCCAGCGATCGGTGATCTTCCACTTGTCCTCGATGTACTGGGCCTTCTGGTCCGAGCGCACGTTGGACAGGTTGATGTTGATGTCGCGGTGCACGTAGTAACCGTCCTGGCCATTCGGGAACAGGCCGGGTGCGGGCACGAAGTTGCGCCCCGCATGGTTGTCGATGGGCGCCAGGGGATCGGTGGTCTGGTCGTAGGTCCAGGAATAACCGGGACCCGGGCTGACCGTCCCGAAATCCAGCACCTGGGACTTGACGTTGTCGATACCCACCGAGAGGGTGTGGTCGCCCGCCACATAGGTGACATCGAAGCGCAGGTTGTTGGTCTTGTTGCCGCGGTCGGGCGAGCTGATGTCGCCTACCTGGTTATTCTGGATCAGGTTGCCGCCGTTGAGTGCCGGGTTCTGTGCGGCGGCGTTGTCCACGCGCGCCAGGTTCGGATCGTAGTCGCCCGGTTGCTCGTAGTTCTTCGAGGTCATCTTGCCGTACGTGGCGCTGACGGTCAGGTTGTCCGTCAGATAGCCGGTGTACTTGGCGACCCAGAAATCGCCGCCGGTCTTGGTGTCGTTCACGGGGCCGATGGAGCCGGTGCGCGAGCGGTCCGCGTAGTTATAGGCATAGCGGGTGCCCGAGCCCTCGCGCTTGTCGCCGGCGCTGGTCAGTTCGAGGATGTTGCTCTCGTTGATGTTCCAGTCCAGCTTGGTGTACCAGCGCGGGTTGCTGTAGTTGTTGGTCGAGGCCGGCGTGCTGGTGCCCACGGAGTTGACGTTGCGGTAGCCCTGCTTCTCGAACTCGCCAGCCACGAAGAAGAACAGCTTGTCCTTGATCAACGGGCCGCCCGCATAGGCACTGACCGTGGTTACCCATTTGTCGTTCTGGCTCTTGGGCTGGTAGAGGTCGCCCGCGGGTGCCGAGGCCGGCGTGCGCGCGTAATGCAGGTCCGGGCCGGAAGCGCGCGCCCAGTTGGGTTCCCACAGCACCTGCGCGCCGTAGTGCCACTCGTTGGTGCCGCGCTTGCCCACCTGGTTGATCACGCCGCCGTCGGAACGTCCGTACTGCGCGCTGTAACCGCCGGTATACACCTCCTGCTGGTCCACGGCGCCGTACGGCAGCTGCAGGCCGCCCAGCGCGTTGAGCGGGTCGGTGGTGTTGAAACCGTTGACGTAATACGCGTTTTCGTTGGACGCGGCGCCGCCGAAGCTGGCTACCGAACGACCGGTATCGCTCTGGAAGTTGGCGCCGTTGTTGACCACGCCCGGGGCGAGCCGCGCAATGGCCTCTGCATTGCGGCCCAAGGGCAGCTTGGCCAGCTGCTCGGCGGTCACCACGGTGCGGGAATCGACGGTGGTGACGTCGATGCTGGGCAGCGCCGTGCCGGTCACGGTGACACCGCCGAGGCTGGTGGCATCCGCTGCGGTGGCCGAGGCGGCCGCCGGTGCGTTGAACGACACATCGCTGCTGGCGCCCACGCGCAGGGTCACGTCCTTGCGCGAGTCCACCGCCTTGCCGTCACGCATCAGCGTAACGGTGTAGGTGCCTAGCGGAATCTGGTTGACCGCGTAGCGACCGCGCGCATCCACCGCCACTTCGCGACGGAAGCCGGTGCCGCTTTCGACCACCACGGTCTCGTTGGCGCCTGCGGGCACGCTGCCGTTGATGCTGCCGGTGGTGGACTGCGCGTAGGCGCCGGAGCCGGCGCCGAGGCCGGTGCACACGGCAAGCGCGAGCGCGCTCCTGCGTAAGAAAAAGTGGTTCTTCATGACTTCCCCGAAATGATGCCCGTGATTTCCGACGGCGATGCGGGGGTTCACGACGATGCCAGGTCCCCCGACCGGTCGCTGCATCCGGAGCTGCACGCTCCTCCCCGCACTCCGTCGCGACATGCCCATTTATCACGATCCAAATGGGCTCTGGAGGCAGATGTACATGAGGCCATGGGACTTGTCCAGACGCCGCGCAGCATGCCGCGATGGCCGTCCAGCCGGCCAAACCCTTTGACGCGTCGCAGCAGAAAATGATGTAACTATGGGTATTTGGGTAGTTTTATGCTGTCGATATAACTTGCGAAACCGGCGCCGAACCGTGATGTGAAGACGTAAGAAAAAAGTTTTTCGTCACCCGACTTCCACCCTCGGTTCCCCACATTTCCTCCGCATGAAGATCGCAACCTTCAACATCAACGGCATCCGTTCACGCCTGCCCCATCTGCTGGAGTGGCTTGGCAAGGAAAGCCCGGACATCGTGTGCCTGCAGGAACTGAAGGCCACGGACAAGGCCTTTCCCGTGGATGCGATCAACGACGCGGGTTACGGTGCCCTGTGGGCGGGGCAGTCCGCCTGGAACGGCGTGGCCATCCTTGCCCGTGGTGCGGACCCGGTGGAAAGCCGCCGGGGCCTGCCGGGCGACAAGCGCGACGTGCAAAGCCGCTATCTCGAGGCCGCCGTGCATGGCGTGCTGGTCGGCTGCCTCTACCTGCCCAACGGCAATCCGCGACCGGGGCCGAAGTTCGACTACAAGCTGGCCTGGTTCGAACGCTTCATTCGCCACGCGGCCGGCTTGCTCGCCACGGGCCACCCGGTGGTCCTCGCGGGCGATTACAACGTCGTGCCCACGGATGCCGATATCTACGAGCCCACCCACTGGCGACGCGATGCCCTGATGCAGCCCGAAAGCCGGGAAGCGTTCCAGCGGCTGCTCGACCAGGGCTGGACGGACGCGTTGCGCCACACGCATCCGGACGAGACGATCTATACGTTCTGGGACTATTTCCGCCAGCACTGGCCGCGCGATCGCGGATTGCGCATCGACCATCTGCTCCTCTCACCGGATCTGGCGGCTCGCCTCACGGCATCGGGGGTGGACCGGTGGGTGAGGGACCTGCCCAAGGCGAGCGACCACGCGCCAGTATGGGCGGCGTGGTCGACCCGGGCGCCGAGGAAGCGGGCCGCCAGGAAGACGCCGGTGAAGCGAACTACGTAAGTGCCGACCCATTCGTGTTCACGAAGGTGAATTCGCAACCCGCACTTGCCAGCGGCGTCCAAGACCCTAGACTAGGCAGTTAACGGGGAAGTCGCAGGTTCAACTGGCATGAAGATCGACGGCGGTAGCGGTAAGCGCGTCGAGCCGGTGACGCTCAGCGAAGTCGCCAAGCGCCTGCGCAACCCGCGTATCGACCGCATCGTCGCCAGTTTCAGCGAATACCACGTCTCCTTGATGCGCTCGGTCATCCTCGGCTTCATCGTGGTATGGAGCGCGGCCTGGCTGCACGGCCCCCTGCCCATGGCCAGCGAATCGCACCACGTGGTGCCGGTCGCCGTGGTGCTGTTCGTCCTCAGTACGTTCTGGATGTTGTTCGTGCGGGCGGGCACACCGTGCGAGACGCCCGTGGTGGATGCCGTGGGCAACGCCGCCAATTTCGCCATCGTGGCCTTGCTGCTCAAGGCCGCGTTCATGCTGGCGATCACCGTGACCGTGGTGCTGCCGTTCCTCTCCGTGGCCGTGGGCGTGCGCTACAGCCGCCGGGCGTTCCTGGCCAGCGTGGTCGCCTCGGTGGTCATCCTCGCGGTGGTCGCCCCCGAAGGTTACTGGCTGGCGCGGCCGGCTTATGCCTTGTATGCCATGGCGCTGGTCATCGTGCTGCCGATGATGCTGTACCGGATGATGTACGCCTTGCGGGAAGTGTCGGCCGAGGCGATCGCCTCGCGCGAGGCCCAGCATCGTTTCATCTCGATGATGAGCCACGAGATGCGTACGCCGCTGAGCACCGTGATCCACTCCGCGTCGCTGATCGACACCGCCGTGATGAGCGACGACCAGCGTCGACTGGTCGCGTTGCTGGCGACCAACGCCAACGCCCTGCTGCATCGGGTCAACGCGGTGCTGGATGTCGCCTCCTTCGCCGGTGGCAGCTTCAACCTGCGTCACCAGGCGTTCGGCTTCGATGAGGTGCTGGCTACGGTGGGCGCCGTGTGCCGGCCCTATGCCGCGGAAAAGCGGGTCGCCTTCAGCGTGGCGCGCGATGCCTCGGTGGAGGGCGTGTTCGTCGGTGACCCGGGCCGCATCGAGCAGGTGCTGTCCAACCTGGCCTCCAACGCCGTGAAATTCACGCCGCCCGGCGGTTGCGTGGATGTGCGCATCGAGCTGCGCGACGGCGTGGCAGGGCAGGACCCCTCCATCGTCTGCACCGTGACCGACACCGGTATCGGCATTGCCGATGCCGACAAGCAGCGCGTCTTCGATCCCTTCCACCAGCTCAGTGGCGGTGAAAGCCGCCGCCAGGAGGGCGTGGGCCTGGGCCTGTATATCGTGCGCAACGTGTCGGAGCAGATGGGCGGGTCGCTGGAGGTGGTCGACAACCCGCTGGGTGGCACCATCTTCGGCTGGCGCTTTCCGTTGAGCCGTGCGAACGCCGGCGCTCGCAGCGCCACCGAGACACCGCTGGTGGACATGCTGGACGAGCATCGCGGCCGGGTGGCCTCCCAGCGTTGCCTGGTGGTGGACGACAACGCCGCCAACCGCGAGATCGTCGGCCGCATCCTCGACCGTGCAGGCCACGTGTCGACCTTCTGCGCCAGCGGCGACGAAGCCCTGGAGCGCCTGTCCGGCGAGACCTTCGACCTGATCTTCATGGACCTGCACATGCCCGGCAGTTCGGGCTGGGACGTGCTGGGCCGGATCGAGGTGGCCCGACGCACCCAGGCGATGCCCCCCATCGTCATGCTCAGTGCCGACTCCAGCCACGACGCCGTGCGCATCGCCTTCAAGGCGGGTGCGCGTGCCTACCTGACCAAGCCGATCGCTGCGCAGCGTCTGCTCGACGTCATCGAATCGATCGCCGAGGAGCGCCTGCTCGACGATGCCGCGCGTCATTGGCAGCCCGCCATGGGACTGCCGGCTGGGCGCGCCATGACGACGCCGCTGGACGAGATGCGCGCACTGACCAGCCTCGACGAGTTCAGGGCGTTCGTGGACCTGTGCGCGCGAACGGCGGACGACCACTGCAGGGCGCTGAAGGCTGCGGTCGGCTCACACGACGTGGCGGCAGCCTCGGAGGCCATTCACGCGCTGCGCAACGTGCTGGCCAACCTGGGTGTGCCGGGTACCGATCATGTCTGTGGTGACATCGCGCTGATGATCGATGCCCGTGCCGATGGCCAGCGCGTGATCGACGAGGTGGACAGGCTGGCCCGGTCCACGCAGCGGTTCGTCGAGGTGCAACGGCGCTATGCGCAGGCCGCCGCGGACGCCTAGGCGATCAGCGGATGCGACCGCCGCCGAAGTGCCCTTGCCCCGCGCCCACCGAAATGCTCACGCCGCCGCTCGGGTGCTCGCAACTGCCGAACGCCTGGCTGAGGCTGACCGCGCCGGCCTGATAACTTCCGCTGCCGCCATGGCTGGCGCTGACCACGCCAGTGCTGACGCTGCCGTGCACCTGAGGCGTGTTGTAGGACGCATCGTCGCAGCGGGGGCTGCCATCGTCGCCGTCCACGCCGGTCATGCGGCCCGAGGTGTCGCCGTAGTAGGTGCCGGGCGGATCGAGCGGGCGTGACGAGGTGATGGCGACGTTGCCGCCGCCGTTCTTGGGCGCGACCGCGGGCGCCTTGGGATCGGCGGCGACGCCCGCGTCGCTGGCTTTCGCCGGGGCGGGCGCGGTGCTGGCGGGGGCCGGGGTGTAATCCGCTGGCAGCCGCAGGTTGAGCGGCCGGGGGGTGTCCTGCGCCATGGTGGCCGTGGCGGCGAGGGAGAGGGCGACGAGGGCGAGGAACGGTTTCATGCGGGGACACACTCCGGGGGTGGTGCCTGCGAACGTCTGGGGCGGCGTCCGGTGTACCGGGCTTTGATCGCCACGGGCCGATGCTAGTTCCCCGGCCCTTGCGCCCACCTTACTCCGCCGGCTCCTCGTCGTTGTCCACGGCCACGCTTTCGCCCAGCCGGGCGCGCAGCGTGTCGATCTCGCGGCGCAGGTTGCGGTTCTCCGCTTCCAGGTCGGCCACCTGCTCGCGCAGCGCCAGCACGTCGTCGCTCGGTTTCTCGCGCGGCTTGCGCTTGGACTCGCGCACCCGCTTGGCGGCCTGCTTGAGTTCGGCATCGCCGCCGGTGGCCGCCGCACGCTGCTCGTCCTCGGGCAGGGTGGCCACCGCCGCCGCGGCGCTGATCGACAGCGAGCCCGCCTTCACCGCGGCGACCACCTCGGGAGCGGCCTCCTTGCGGATCTTCTCGATCATGCCGACCTGGTTGCTGCTGATCCGCGCCTCGCGGGCGATTTCCTTGCGGCTGTCGTTCGGATTGACCCGGGCCGGCTTCGCCATCGCGGGCTGCGCGCCCTCGGTGTCGAACGGTACATCCGGGGCGTCCTCGCCGCCGTTGGCGGCGGCGCGTGCCCGGCGCTCGGCCAGGATCTCCCGCTTGCGCAGGGCCAGCACGCCGCGCTGGAAATCCGAGACGCTGCGTCGGCCCAGGTGCTGCTCGATCATCCACAGGTGCACGTCGTCGATGGACTGGAAACGGTCGTGCTGCACGGTGTTGAACGGGATATCGTGCTTCCGGCAGATGCCGTACCGGTTGTGGCCATCGACCAGGGTGTCGCCCCAGAGCACCAGCGCATCGCGGCAGCCCTCGGCGAGCAGGCTGCGCTCCAGCGCCTCGTACTCGTCCGCGGACAGCGGGTCGATATAGGCCTTGAGTTCTTCGTTGACGACGATATGCATGGGCGGGGAGCAGGTGACGGCGAGGGGGCGCATTCTAGTCGCTGCGGGGCCCACGTGCCTGCCGCGCCGGCGGGCTTCGTCGGAACCGCTTGTCTTGACGGCGGTTTTCCCTCGCCGCAAACTGCGCCGCTACGTGGCGGGGGTCTCCACGGGTCGTCAGGGCATCGTCCAGGGAAACACACATGACCGTATTCGCAAGGAACTGGGCTGCCGCGCTGGCGCTCTTCGTGTTCACGACGCTCGCCCACGCCGCGGGCGTGTCCGACCTGCCGTGGAAATACGGACCGGCCAAGGTGCAGCTCGGCGCGCAGGCGACGCTGAACGTGCCGGACGGCTATGCCTTCCTCGACCCGGCGGGCACCAAGCGCCTCAACGAACTGATGGAAAACCCGCCCGACGCGTCCGACACATACACGCTCGCGCCGACGGACATGGCGTGGACCGCGTTCTTCGACTACGACGACGTGGGTTACGTCAAGGACGATGAAAAGCTCGACCCTGACGATATCCTCGCGTCGGCCAGGCAGGGCACCGAGGAAAGCAACAAGGAGCGGCGCACGCGTGGCTGGGAAACGCTGACCCTGGTCGGCTGGCAGAACAAGCCGCAGTACGACACGCAGTTCAAGTCGCTGACCTGGGCCTTCCTGGCGCGCACCGACCGCACGCACGACGACGTCGTGAACTACAACGCGCGCATCCTCGGTCGCAGCGGCGTCATGAACGTGGTGCTGGTGTCCGATCCGAAGGTGCTGGCGAAAGCGGTCGATGACTTCAAGGGCACGCTGGGTGGATTCGCCTTCACGCCGGGGCAGTCGTATACGGATTTCCATCCTGGCGATCGCGTGGCCGAGTACGGCCTGGCCGCGCTCATTACCGGTGGCGTGGCCGCCGTGGCTGCGAAGAAGGGCCTGTTCGCCGTGATCGGTACCTTCCTTGCCGCTGCCTGGAAATTCATCCTGGTGGGCCTGGCCGCGGCGGGCGGGGCGATCAAGCGGCTGTTCACGCGCAAGCGCCCGTAACGCCCATGCTGCCGAACACCGGGTGGCTGCTGCTCGGCGTCGTGGCGATGTATGTCTACGACGCGACGTTGCTGCTGTACCACAACGAAGTGGTCCTCTACGAAGGCAGGCGGGGTCGCTGGACGTTCTCGGCCGGCACGGAGTTCCAGTTGGCGGGCCGGCATGTGTTCGTGCCGCCACTGCTGGCGCCCACCCGCGCGCTGCTGCGCCTGCGCTGGTCGGCCCGGCCGCATGCGCCCGCCGCGTCTGACACGTCCGACGTAACGCTGGCACCGATGGCACCGCTGCGGGGCTTGCGGGCGTGGCGCATCGGTGTGGCCTCGTCCGCAGGGGCGGTCGGCGTGGTGGCGTTGCTGTTCGCCGCGATGCCCGCCGTCATGGCGGGCAATGTGTGGGGCCTGCTCGCGTGGATGGTCGCGCTCTATGTCGCCATCGCTATCGCGGTATGGCGGGTGGGGCGTGTGCGCCGGCTGACGGGTACCGGCGGCAAGGCGTTTGCAGGCATGGCTTCGGATGCGCTGCTGTGCGCGCCGTATGCGCTCAACCTGGTCCGCAAACAGGGCCTGCGCGCCGCCGACCGTTTCGATCTGGTGGCGGTCGCGCAGGCCGTGCTGGATGCCGACGAGCGTGCCCGCCTTCGCGACGTCATTCGCGCAAGGGTGCAGCGCCAGCTGGACATCGAGGAAGTCGGTAGCGAAGCGCACGCCCGGCTGCAGGCCTACTACCAACGGATCGAGGGTGCACTGGCATGAACTGGATGGACATCGTGGTCATCGGCATCTGCCTGGCCATCGGCTACAAGTTCGTCTCGGCGATGATGGCGACGCCCAAGGGTGAAGCGCCGGCCGCGCCGGATCGCAAGGTGCCCCTGCAACTGGATACGCGACGCCCCTGGTACGACGTGCTGGGTGTGGCGCCGGATGCGAGCCGCCACGAGATCGACACGGCGTACCAGGCACTGATCGCGCAGTACCACCCGGACAAGTTCACGCAGCACGGCGAGGATATTCGCGAGATCGCGCGGGTACGGGCGAAAGAGCTGAATGCCGCCTACTACCTCGGATGCTCGTTACATCCGGATTGATCACCGAAGAAAGGATGCCGTCATGACACCAAGGCAGTGGTTTGCGCTTGTACTGCGTTATCTGGGCGCCAGCAGTATCGTCACCGGTATAAGTTACCTGGTCACGGCGTACGACGAGTTCAAAGGTCTGTATCAGGGTGCGACGACCCCGTTGGGAGCGATCAATCACGCGGTCGTCGAAGGTGTGCTCGGTCTTGCCCTTCTCTTCTGGGCAGAACGTATATCCGCATTTTTCGTGCCCGCGCGCAGGCCGCCCGCAGCTCGCGTGGAGCCGCCCCACGAGAGGTTAGAAGAATAAAGACGGTCTCGGCGCGGTCTCGCCTTTGCACCAGGCCAGCCCCGACTCGTAGTCTGCCGCGAACGGATCGTCCGTCGTTGTGGTCTTGGGATAGGGGTGCGTGGCGAGATAGCGTCGTGCTTCGGTAAGGGCTTCTTGCTCCGTTTCGCTACACGCGCTGTACTTCTTGCTCAGCGCCAACAAGAAAATACTCTCGCGGATACGCCAGTCGGCACTGCTCCGATAGGCATCCAGTTGGTCCTTTTCCACCAGACGCAGCGCCGTGGTCAGGCTGTCCATGTCACGGCCTCGTTGATTGTCCAAGTTCAAGATACCCAGCGTCGCCATATAGGCGCGGAAACCGAGTTTTATGCCGCAGCCGAAGGCCAGGCCGGTAACTGCGAGCCAGATGAGATGCACCGACCAGCGACGTATCGTTTGCTTCAGGATCGGGTTCATGACGGTTTCAAGTAATCGTTCGGTTCGACGAGCCGTAATCCAGGCGTTTCCTCGACGCACTGCCTCAGCAGGAAGGCGTGCCCCGCACCATAGAAGACCACGATCCGGTCCCCTGGTCGGGCGACCTGCAGCAACTTTGCGCAGATCAGGAAGTTGCGACGGTACCAGCCCGTGAGCAGGTCGGCACCTGGTTGGGTATCGTCCGCACCGATACGCAGCATGGTGCGATAGAACGCATTGTCTGTTTTCAGCCGGGCGGGATCGTTGAGGTAGCGCAGTTCCGCGGCGATGCCCTTCTCGGCAAGCAGCTTCGATTCCGTGGCGATCTGCCTATGGATGTCGGCGTTCTGCTCTGCAAGCAGCGGAGCGAAGCCATGCGATTCGGCATACGCCTTGACCGGCGGATACGGAAAGTCGCCGTCGGCGTCGATGCCCTGAATAGTCGTGAGGTGCGCCAGGCTAGCCAGACGAAAACCAAGCTGTACCCGCTCGTTGCGTGAGGGCGAGAGGGTGCCTGCCAGGTAAGCGGCGTATTGCTCGTTTGCCGGCGCCTTGTCCTGCTCGATGGCGACCTGGGTCGGTTTGAACCGGGCAAGGTCCTGCGTCAGTGCCACGATCTCGGCCTGGCGGCGGGGCTGCAACACGTCGTCTTGCTTCATGTTGTGCAGGTCGTGGCCGGGGTTGTCCATGTGCGATACGCCGACGATCATCACCTGGATCGGTGCCGCTGGTGTCTGGGCCAGCGTGAGCGAAGGCAGGGCAGCAAGACATGCCGCCACTAGCCACGGCATGGTCTTCAAGAATAACGGGTGCTTGAAACGTGGCATGAAAACCCCTTGCTTGCGCGGCAGAAGCATCGCCGCCGTGTGGACGACGATGACTGGATTCCGACGGAATCGGATGCGCTGACTTCGATGTCCCGTCACTGGCAAAGGTTTAAACCTTGTCGTGCGTTGCCTGGCGAAAAAGCGCCAGGCCTTACTAACGGTGCCCGCTTCGTTGCTAAGGCTGTCGCGTCAACGGCAGTACCTGCTCACGAAGCAGCTTGTACTCGGCATCGACCACCTCCTGGTTGGGGTCGTGGCCGGAATGCGGGAGCAGCACCCATCCTTTTTTGGGCGCACGGATGCTGTCGTAGTAGCGGCGTGCGACATCGGGCGTGGCCAGCAGGTCGTGCTCACCCTCGATGAAGAACACGGGCAGCGCGAAATCGGTGCCTAGCGCAGGCAGGTCCACGTGCGACAGCATGCCGTCGCCATGCATGCCGACGAAGCTGAGAAAGGAGTAATCCTCACCGGCCGTATAGTCGGCCTCCGCCTTGGGCGTGGTGTAGCGTGCGCCCGGCTTCCACGTCGCAGGCGGAGGCGTGGTCACCTTGGCCTCGTATGTGCGGATGATGCGGCGCACCTTGCCGAAGCTGCGCGGGTCCGTCCACGGCGGCGTGCCCACGTGTTCCAGTACGGCGAGCGACGCCTCGTCGTTGGCCGCTTTTGCCAGGGCCATCAATTTCTTGTAGCCAACCGCCTGGTTCTCGATCGAGTTCACGACCTGCGATGTACCGACGTAGGCATAGAATAATTCAGGGTGAGCCTTGGCCATGTGCACGGCCAGGATCGAACCCCACGAGCTGCCCCAGAGGATGACCTTGCGCTTGCCGTAGCGCTTGATCAGGTAGGCGGCCAGTTCGTTACCTTCCTCGGTCATGCGCTCGATAGTCAGCACCTCGTCCTCGCGAGGCGGGTTGCGCCCATAGGTCATGCCGGCACCGCGTTGGTCCCACTGGACGACGATGAAGTCCTTGAAGCCGGCGCCGTACATGCTATCGGACAGGACGCTCAACGGGTTGCCGGGGCCTCCGCTGATGAATAACAGGACGGGGTTGGCACAGCTGTCGCCCTTGGCCGTGACCCACTGCTCTATACCGCCGATGGTGACGAAGCCGGCGTCGTCGACCTTCGTCGGGCGGTTCCCGCATGCGGGGGACAGCTCGATGGCCTCCCGCGGGGCCGGCGAGGCCTCTTTCGCGGCGGTGGCGCCTGCCATTCCTACCCCAGCCGCCAGCCATGCGGCCAGCGCGATCGCTCTCGTCATAACAGTGTATTTCCCTGTGAATGGCCCGGTGCGGCCATGCCTGTTCCGAAGGTAGCCGACTTGCATGTGGCATGCCAGGTAGCCTGGACGTTTGCTGGATGCCCACGTGCGTAGGCTCGGTTACAGTAGCGTCGCGAACCCAACCCAACAGCCACGGAGAGATGCATGAGCAAGCAAGTCTTCATCAACCTGCCGGTCGCCGACCTGCCGAAATCCGTGGCCTTCTTCACGGCGCTGGGTTTCTCGTACAACCCCCAGTTCTCCAACGACGACGGCGCCTGTTTCATCGTCAGCGACACGATCTACATCATGCTTACGACCCACGCGCGCTTCAGGGACTTCACGCCCAAGGCCGTGTGTGACACGAGCGAGGCGGTGGAGGTACTGATCTCCCTCGGTTGCGACAGCCGTGAGGAGGTGGACCAACTGGTCGCCAAAGCGCTCGCCGCCGGCGCTACTACCTACGACGAGCCGGAAGACCTCGGCTTCATGTACTCCCACAGCTTTGTCGACCTGGATGGCCACGGGTGGGGTGTGCTGCACCTGAGCGGCACGCCTGGTTGACGGGTGGGGTAGGGCGGTGCGCCTGGATCTCACCTAGGCCAGACGTCACTCGAAAGCACTTCCTGGAATATGCGACAGTGCGCCATGGAAGGCCTGCCCCCACCGGGCGCCATGCGATGCCCGGTTCTCCCGGGTGTCGAGGTTAAACGTCGAGAGGACACCCATGCGAGTACCGTGCCGCGCCATCCTGGCGTCCCTATGGCTGAGCGTTGCCGTCGCCTCGCTGCACGCGGAAGTAACGTCGTCTCCAGCGGTCGTCGCGACCGCCGAAGACAGCGCCGATCCCGCCCAGGTCGTCACGCAACATAAAGGCCGTTTCGGGGGCGTCGACGTTCGATACGTCGCGACGGCTGGTCTTACGCCTATTTTCGATGACGACGGCAAGCCGGAAGCGAAAATCTTTTCCGTTGCCTATACGGCGAAGGTGAAAGATCCGGGTAAGCGTCCGGTAACGTTCCTTTTCAACGGGGGCCCCGGCTCGGCGTCGTTCTGGATCCAGATGGGCGCACTCGGTCCGAGGATCATCGCGCTCGACGGTCCGGCCGGTCGCGGCGACCTGTCGAGTCCGGGAGCGGCCCTGGTCGACAATCCCGATGCGCTGCTCGACATCAGCGATCTCGTATTCATCGACCCGGTCGGCACGGGCTACAGTCATGCCGTCGGCGCGAAGAAGAACGACGACTTCTACAAGATCAGCACCGACGGCTCGTCGGTCGCCAAGTTCATCCGCACATGGCTGACCGAAAACAAGCGTTGGCAATCGCCCCGGTTCGTCGGCGGTGAATCCTACGGAACGATCCGCACGGCGATGATCGTCGATGACGATGCGTTCATGACCTTCAACGGTGCAATCCTGATCTCGCAGGGGCTCGATTGGGGCACGGTGCTGATGCCGCCGGGCTACGATCGCGGCTACGAACTGTTCCTGCCAAGTTACTCGGCCGCCGCCTGGTTTCACCATCGCTTCGGTGGGCAGCATGCCGGTTCGGTGGCCGATGCCGTGGCGGAAAGTGAAGCCTTCGCATCGCGCGACTACACCGCCGCTCTCTCCCAGGGCAGCCACCTCGATGCCGCCGAACGCGATCGTGTCGCGGCTCGTCTGGCGAAGCTGACGGGAATCCCCGAGGATGAGTGGGTTCGATCGAACCTCCGGATCGCTCCGGATACGTTTCGCCGCCTCCTGTTGCGCGATCAGGGCACCAGGATCGCGCGCTTCGATGCGCGCTACACGACCGGAAGCGCCTCGGTCTTCGATCCGCAGGAAACCTTCGATCCGTCACTATCGGCGGCCGGGCTGCCATACCTGAATGCGATGCGCGGCTATCTCGGGACGGAACTCCAGGTGAAGGCGACGAGGCCCTATGTCGGTGTGCTTCCCGGCGATTGGACCTACGATCTCGACAATGGCGCCTTCGTCAATCCGGCGCCGAAGATCGGGGCGGCGATGACCCGCAATCCCGGCATGCACCTGTTCGTCGCGTCGGGTTACTACGATTTCTCGTCGCCGGTTTCTTCGGCGCAGTACAACATCGGGCACGCCGGCATCCCGACCGACCGTGTTGACATGAAGTACTACCCGACGGGGCACATGATGTATCTCGAGCCGGAGTACCGACAGCATCTGCTTAGCGATATGCGGTCGTTCATCGTGAAGACGATAGCGAATTAAATTGCGACTTTATTAGTCTCTTTTGTTCATAAATGGCAATATTTTCAAATACTTGAAGCTATTTTGTGTCGCTCTGCTTACTAGTATCCCTGTCCGGGTTGCCGCTACCGGGCTTTCGTTGAGCGCTTAGCCGGGAACGACGCAGTTTGTGGTTGACTAACATGGCCATGGTATATAACGTGGCCATGTTAGCCGGATCTAAGCTCGCTCATCGGAGTAGCCATGCCGCAAGCCACCAGAGAGTCAAATAAAGCATCAGTCGCCACCAAAGATCTGGCCCTTCGGTTCCAATCGCTTGGTTGGCTAGTCGACATGGAGCCTCGCCTTGGATCGGTGCAAGCCGATCTGATCGCGCGGAAAGGATCGGTCCAATATGTCATCGAGCTTAAGACGATAGGCGAGGGGCGCTCGGATAGAGTCATCGCACTGCTATCCCAGGCCATCTTGCAGGCGTCCGCGTACGGCAGGATGCTGTCGATGCGTCCCCTGGCGGTGGTGCGAGTCGACACGGTGTCTCCATCCTTGCTCGCAAGGATAGAGCGATTTCGTCAGGACTACGCGCCTGACGTATCGGTAGGGCTGATGTCCGACTCGGGTGTGTCGCGCTTCATAGGTCCATATCTTGATGGCCTTGATCAAGCTCCCGTTGATGGGCGGATGGATAGCCCTCCGCGAGCACGCCATCAAACGGATCTGTTTTCCGACCTAAATCAATGGATGTTGAAGATGCTGTTGGCTCCGGATGTCCCACAGCACCTGCTGAAGGCGCCGCAGAGAGAGTACCGAACGGGGGCCGAACTAGCCGAGGTCTCCGGAGTATCTTTGATGAGTGCTTCACGGTTCTTGCGGCGTCTGAAGGAGGAAGGATTTCTAGATGATGCAGGTTCGACGCTAAGAATCGTCAGGAGGCACGAGCTGTTCCGACGTTGGAGATCTTCTGCCATGCGGTCGTCTCCTGAGCTTTCCGTGTCATTCTTACTTCCGTCTACGGGAATAAAGCAACTACAGAAAGTTACGTCTACGCTCGGCGGATGTATTGGCCTTTACGCGGCGGCTGACATGTTGGATATCGGGCATGTACGAGGTGTGCCGCCGTATCTTTACGTGAGGCGGATGAATACGTTGAACCTTGAGATGGGTGGTCTTTTACCGGTCGCGCCGGGAGAGATCCCTTCCTTGATAATCAAACAGGCCAATGCACCGGAGTCGCTTTTCCGCGGCGCCCTGTCACTTAACGGCGCGTGGGTGTCTGACGTAATTCAGATCTGGCTGGATGTCGCCGCACATCCGTCACGCGGTGAAGAGCAGGCTCGACATCTTGAAGCCGGTGTACTTTCGCGGCTCCTGGAATCCAAGCGATGAACGACCAGATCGCATTCGGGCGGTTAACCACCGTCCTCTTGCCTTGGAGCCATCAGGTAATTGTTATCGGTGGGTGGGCTCATCGCCTTTACCGCTTGCACCAGAAAGCAGCGGCGCCACCTTACCTGCCACTGGCGACGCTGGATGCCGACGTTGCGTTTGCCGAAGGAACAAGGTTGGAAGGCGATATCCGTGAAAGGCTCCTCGACGCCGGATTTCGTGAGCAACTCTCTGGAAATCACCGCCCTCCTGTGTCGCAGTACACACTCGGGGATGATGGGTCTGGTGGTTTCTACGCTGAGTTCCTTACGCCCATGACTGGCAGCGGAAGGACTCGCCAGGGGCATCCGTTAGCGACTGTCGAGCGAGGTGGCATCACTGCGCAGCGACTCAGATATCTTGATCTGCTGTTCGCAGATCCTTGGACAGTGACGCTCGGCGAAGAATGGGGGCAGTTGGATGCGGTCAATGTGCAGATTCCCAATCCCGTAGCGTTCATTGTCCAGAAGTTGTTAGTCCACGATCTGCGCCAAGGCAACAAGAAAGCGCAGGACATCTTGTAT
Source organism: Xanthomonas sp. NCPPB 2632 (assembly GCF_041228075.2). Lineage (NCBI taxonomy): Bacteria > Pseudomonadati > Pseudomonadota > Gammaproteobacteria > Lysobacterales > Lysobacteraceae > Xanthomonas > Xanthomonas sp. NCPPB 2632. The sequence goes on along the minus strand of NZ_CM192979.1, from coordinate 4,093,569 downwards.
ATCCACGACACGCTCGAATTGTTCGCGTCGAACCTGGAAGCGTTACGGGCGATATGGGCGGAGTCGGTGCAAGGGTGTCTTCACGACCGTTGGCTTCGCGCATTGGAGAACGTGAGGCGCGACATGTTCGGTGAGCTCAACGATCGGATTCGCGACGCAGCAGCCATTCCGGTCGACCGTAATCTGGACCCAGGTCGAATGCGGAACCTGTGCATAGCGGCTCTTCAAGAAATTCTTGACTGATGTGTCGGGTATACGGGACGGCTAGAATGTGGGGTATGCAACCTATCGCCCCCACCGCGTTCCGCCTCACCGTCGCCCCCATGATGGACTGGACGGACCGCCACTGCCGTTATTTCCACCGGTTGCTTTCCCCGCATGCCCGCCTCTACACCGAGATGGTCACCAGCGCGGCGCTGGTGCGCGGCAACCAGTTGCGGCTGCTCGAGCATAGCCACGAGGAACACCCGGTGGCCCTGCAACTCGGCGGCAGCGACCCGGTGGAGCTGGCCAAGGCCGCGGTGATGGGTGCGGCGGCCGGTTACGACGAGATCAATCTCAACGTGGGTTGCCCGTCGGATCGGGTGCAGTCCGGCAAGTTCGGCGCCTGCCTGATGCGCGAGCCGGCCCTGGTCGGCGAGTGCGTCCGGGCCATGGCGGACGTGGTGGACGTGCCGGTCACGGTCAAGTGCCGCATCGGCGTGGACGACCAGGATGCCTACGAGGACCTGCAACGGTTCACCACCACCATGGTCGAGGCCGGTGTAGGCATCCTGGTGGTCCATGCGCGCAAGGCGTGGCTGGCAGGTCTCAGCCCCAAGGAGAATCGTGAGATCCCGCCGCTGGACTACGAGCGGGTCTACCGCCTGAAGCGTGAGTTCCCCCAGCTCACCGTCGTGATCAACGGCGGCATCACCACGGTGGAGGCGGTGCGCGAGCACCTGGCCCGGGTGGATGGCGTGATGCTGGGGCGGGCGGCCTACCACGACCCCTTCGTGCTGGCCCGGCTGGAGGCCGACCTCTACGGCACGCCGGTGCCCGACCGGGCCGAGGTGCTGGATCACATGCGCATCTATATAGACGCCGAACTGGCCAGGGGCACCCAGCTCAAGCACATCACCCGGCACATCCTGGGACTGTTCCAGGGCGAGCCCGGTGCACGCGGCTTCCGGCGCCAGTTGAGCGAGGGCGCGCACCTTCCGGGCGCCGATTGGCGCCTGATCGAGGCCGCCATGGCACCTTTGCGGCAGGCCGCCTAGGTTTCGTTCAGCTTCAGGCGGGTAGGCCATGGGCATGATCGTGCCACTTGCCGTCCGCCGTCGTGCCGCGCCAGACATGAAAATCACGTTTCTTCCGCTAATTTTCGCCGCGTTCTGCGTCGCGCTGCCCGTGGCTGCCCAGGCGGAACAGTCGCTGACGCTCGAACAGGCCGTTAGCAAGGTGCAGAAGGAAACCGGGGGGAAAGTGCTGTCGGCGGATACGCGGCTCGTGGAGCGCGGCCGGATCACCGAATACCGGGTCAAGGTGCTGACGCTGGACGGTCACGTCCGCGTCGTCCCCGTCCGAACCGAAACCGCCAAGCCCCTGGACCTCAGTGCCGGGGACAACAAGGAGAAACATTGATGCGCATCCTGCTCGTTGAGGACGAGGCACCGCTTCGCGAGACCCTCGCCGCGCGCCTGAAACGCGATGGCTTCGCCGTCGACGCGGCCCAGGACGGCGAAGAGGGGCTCTACCTCGGCCGCGAGGTGCCCTTCGACCTGGCCATCATCGATCTGGGGCTGCCCAAGCTCTCGGGCATGGACCTGGTCAAGGCGCTGCGCGAGCACGGCCAGCGCTACCCGATCCTGATCCTCACGGCACGCGGCAGCTGGCAGGACAAGGTCGAAGGCCTCAAGCACGGCGCCGACGACTACCTGGTCAAGCCGTTCCATGTCGAGGAGCTGCTGGCCCGCATCAATGCGCTGGTCCGTCGCGCCAGCGGCTGGTCCAAGCCGGTGCTGGCCTGTGGGCCGATCAAGCTCGACACCACGGCGCAGACGGTCACCGTCGAAGGCCGTCAGGTCGACCTGACCAGCTACGAGTACAAGGTGCTGGAATACCTGATGCTGCACGCGGGCGAGCTGGTCTCCAAGGCCGACCTCACCGAGCACATCTACCAGCAGGACTTCGACCGCGACTCCAACGTGCTGGAGGTCTTTATCGGCCGCCTGCGCCGCAAGCTGGACCCGGAAAGCGCGCTCAAGCCGATCGAGACCGTCCGCGGTCGTGGTTACCGTTTCGCCATTCCGCGGAACGAAGCCGACGAAGACTGATCGAAACCGTGGACGGCGCCGCCTCACCACCGCGCCGTCCCGAGGTAGCCGGAAGCATGGATAACGCTTCACCGATCAAACGACGGCCACTTTCGCTGGCCGCGCGCGCCGCGCTGGCCACCGGCTTCGCGCTGGCGGCGTTCCTTGGCCTCACCGGCCTGGCGCAGAACAAGGCCAACTACGCCTCCGAGCTGTCGGCCATGCACGACCGGCTGCACAATTACGCCATCGCGTACATCACCGGTACGGACATCACCCGTGCCGGCAAGGTCACCACCCCGGACAGCCAGCCCAACCCCGACTTCTCGCGACCGGGCTCGGGCCTGTACGCCATCATCGTCGGCAACGAGGGCTTTCGCTGGGAGTCGTCGTCGGCGCTGGGCCGCGATTTCGATTTCGTGCGCATGCTGGCGCCGGGCGAGACGGCCTTCGAGCCGGTGGAAACCCGCAGCGGCAAGCTGTACGTCTTCAGTTACGGCGTGTCGCTGGATAGCACCGACAAGCGCAGCGTGCCGCTGACCTTCGCGATGGCGCAGACGGAAGACCAGTTCGAGCGGCAGGTGGCGACGTACCGCCGCACGCAGTTCCTCTGGCTGGCCATGCTGGGCATGATGCTGATGCTGCTGCAGCTGTTCCTGCTGCGCTGGAGCCTGTTGCCGCTGCGTCGCGTGTCCAGTGATCTCGCCCACATCGAGCGCGGCGCGCGCGACCACCTGGACGGCCCCTACCCGATGGAGCTGACGGTGCTGACCAAGCGCCTCAATGCCTTCATCGACAGCGAGCGCGAGCAGCGCACGCGTTACCGCGACACCCTGGCCGACCTGGCGCACAGCCTGAAGACGCCGCTGGCCGTGGTGCGCTCGCAGCTGGAAAACGACGCGGATGCCCGCAGCCTGCGCGGGGATATCCTCGAGCAGGTGCGCAAGATGGACGAACTGGTCGCCTACCAGTTGTCGCGGGCCGCCACGTCGGGCCGGCGCACCATCGCTTCGGTCGAGCCGATCGCGGGGCATGCGGAAGACCTCGTGCAGAGCCTTGAGAAGGTCTACGCCGCCAAGAACGTGCTGTGCGAATTCGAGATCGAGGACGGCGTGACCTTCCCCGGCGAGCAGGGCGACCTGCTGGAACTGATGGGCAATCTGGTCGAGAACGCCTTCAAATGGGCCTCGCATCGCGTGCTGCTTACCGCGCGCTCGGTGGCGAAGGTGCGCGGCCGCGCCGGCCTCGAGCTGGTCGTGGAAGACGACGGCCCCGGTATTCCCGACGACAAGATCGACCTGATCCTGCAGCGTGGTGTCCGTGGCGACGAGCGGGTGCAGGGCCACGGCATCGGTTTGTCCATCGTGCAGGACATCGTCAAGGCGTACCAGGGCGAGCTGCACGTCGACCATTCCGAGGAACTGGGCGGCGCCCGTTTCAGCGTGCGTATCCCGCCGGCCTGATTTTCCCGTGTTGCCTGCGCAGGCTGGCAGGCAGACGCACCCGATGGCTCTCAGCCCCGATCGGCCGGTGAGGGTCCATAGAAGGCCTCGAGCAGCCGGGCTACCGCCGGCTCCGTCTCGCGCAGCGCCGCCGGCTGCGAAAAATGCATTTCGCTGGTAACGGCGAAATATTCCTCGGGAGCTTCCGCGCCGTACGGGTCGATGGCGGTTTCGCGCCCACGATCCGCGGCGCGCGACAGGCGTTCGAAGCCGCGTTGCATGGTGGCGATCCACTCGCGCCGATCGATGCCTTGGGGCAGGGGCGGCACACCGTTGGCCGGGCGCGCCAGCATGTCCAGCTTGTGCGCCATCTCGTGCACGATCACGTTGACGCCATCCCACGGCGCCTCGATGTCCAGCGCCACGTCGGCGAGCGACAGCACCATGGGTCCCCGCTCCCATGCTTCGCCGATCAACGTGTCGTCGCTCTCGGTCACCACGCCGGTCGGCGGGTCGTGGCGGCTGCGTCGCACGTTGAACTGCCCCGGATAGACCAGCACGTTGGTCCAGCCCTTGAAGGCCTTCGGCCCGTGCGGAAGCGCAGGCAGACTGGCCTGCATGGCGATGGCCAGTCGCCAGAAATCGTCGAGCACCGCGCCGCCCAGCGCGTGGAACCGCTTGGTATGCAGGAACAGGGTGGCCAGTTCACGCAGGTAGCGCGCACGCGGCGGGTCCAGCGCGCGTGCCAGCGGCAACCGTACCACCGCCTGCGCCCACAGCGTGTCGTCGATCGGAGGAATCGGCGCGCGAAAACCCGCAAGCCACGAGGAGAGAACGCCCAAGGAACGATCCGGGGCGTTCTAGAAAATGGATCCGGGAAGCATGGACTGCCAGCTGGGCCCCGAGCGACCGCCCGACGAGCCGTCGTGCGCGTCGGCGTCGGCATCCACCGGCGGCGGCATGGGGATCTGGCCCTGGCCTCGCGTGCCGGGTACCCCATGGAACGGGCGCGCCGTATCGGAACCGGCGCCGTCGCGGCCACTGTCCTGGCCCGAGCGCGAACTCGAGCCGGCATCGAACGACGATGACGACACGACCGACCGGCCCAGGGAGAGCAGGTTGCTGGTCATGCGGGCGTCGGACGCGGCGGCGGTGCCGATGGCACCGACGAGGCACAGCCATCCGAAGATGTACGGTCTGGCGTTCATCGGTATACCCCGTGGGCCCCGGACATGCCGGGGGACGACCGATCCTCTCAGAAATATCGCGTGGGTGCCAGTGCTGGAGGTCCGTCATCGGCCCTCCCGGGTCGACGCGGGCGAAATCCGTCCCGCTGCCCTAGAATTGCGTGATGCCACGGTTCCTTCCTTCCCCGACACCGGCCGCCTGACGGCCCACGGTAGCCCATGCTCGCTCGCGACCTCATGGAAGCCCTCGCCGGCGGCGACGCCGTGTCCGGCGCCACCCTGGCCCGGCAGGCCGGTGTCACGCGTGCCGCCGTGTGGAAACAGATCGAATCCCTGCGGCTCAAGGGCGTGCCGGTGGAGGCCAAGGTGGGCGGGGGATACCGGCTGCCATGGACCACGGAGCTGCTCGACGCCCGGCGTATCCGCGCATCGCTGTCTCCCGATGTCTCGCCCCGGGTCGGCATGCTGGAAACCCATTGGGAGATCGACTCCACCTCGAGCGAGCTGGCGCGGCGCATTCCCACCCTGGACGACCTCGCGTTCGTCATGGCCGAGACGCAATCGGCCGGTCGTGGACGCCGCGGGCGCGTGTGGCTGTCGCCGCCCGGGATGAATCTTTACCTGTCGGTGCTCAAGCGGTTCGACAGCGGCTTTGCGTCGCTGTCCGGGTTGTCGCTGGCGGTCGGGGTCATGCTGATCCGCGCGCTGGACGACCTGGGCATCCGCACGGCCGGCCTGAAGTGGCCGAACGATGTGCTCGCGGGGCACGCCAAGCTGGCCGGCATCCTGGTCGAACTGTCCGGCGAATATTCCGGTCCCTGCGCGGCCATCATCGGCGTCGGCCTCAACATCCGCCTGCCCGATACCCTGCGCGAGCGTGCCGCCCAGCCGGTGACCGACCTGGCCGATCTGGCCGGTGGGCAGCCGCCGGGACGCAACCAGGTGGCCACGGCGGTGGTCTCCGCGCTGGCGGAAGGGCTGCTTGCCTTCGAGCGTCGCGGCTTCCCGGCCTTCGCCGCGGAGTACGCCGCCCACGACCTGCTGCGCGACCAGCCGCTACGCGTCATCGATCCGCGCGGCGAATACAACGCCATGGGTGAAGGTGTGGACGAGCGCGGGGCGCTGCGCGTGCGCCGCGCCGACGGCGAGACGGTGACCGTGGACAGCGCGGATGTCTCCGTACGCAGGAGTGGCACGTGATCCTGTTGCTGGATCTGGGTAACACTCGCCTGAAGTTCGCCTTGCTGGACGGCACCGCCTTCACCCATCGGGGCGCGTTCGGCTGGGATGCCGACATCGCGCACGAACTGGCCGTGCTGTGGGCCGCGTGGCCGAAGCCGACGCGGGTCGTCGGCGCTTCCGTCGTGGATTCCGCGCGGGAAACCGCGGTGGATGTGGCGGCGGGCAAGGCCTTCGGCCTGAATGCCGAATGGGTGCGCACCCCGGCACAGGCCTGTGGCGTGACCAATGCGTACGCGGAGCCGCAGCGCCTGGGGGTGGATCGCTTCCTGGCGCTGGTGGACGCGCACGCGGCCGGACGCTCGCCCTGTGTCCTGGCCAGCGTGGGCACGGCGCTCACCCTGGATGCGCTGGACGCGGACGGCCGGCACCTCGGCGGCTGGATCGCGCCGGGCCCGTTGCTGATGCAGCAATCCGTGCTCGGGGCCACCGTGCAGGTGCGCCCATCGACCGCGGGCAACGTCCGCGATCTGGCCGACAACACCGCCGACGGCCTGGCCTCCGGCTGCTGGCAGGCCTGCGCGGCCCTGGTCGATCGGTTCGTCGAGCGCTCGCGGGACACCCTCGGCGGACACCCCACCGTGACCCTGGGCGGGGGCGACGCCGCGGTGCTGGCCCCGCTGCTCGAGAATGAGGTCATGCTCGTGCCCGATACCGTGCTGCGCGGGCTGGCCGTCTGGGCCACGGTGCACACCGCCACCGTCGATATCGCCTAGAATCCCGACGCCGCCGGTTCTGACCAGGGGAACGCGCGCAGGTCCAACGTCACGCCCAAGGCCACCATGCTGCTGCGTTTGTTCTTCGTCTTGCTGATCGCCCTCAACATCGCGGTGGCCGCGTGGCTGCTGCTGGGCGACACCGGCACCCATGCGGTGGACCCCACCGACAGCGGCGTGCCCCGACTCAAGCTGCTGGCCGAGGTGCCTGCGCCGGCGACGACGGTAGCGCCACTCGCCGCTGCACCGGTCCATGCCGCGCCTGCTGTGTCGACGTCCGTCTCGGCACCGGCGTCTTCGAATGCATCGCCGGCGACGGCAACCACTCAGGCATCGGTCCCCGCATCCACACCCGCGGCCTCTGCACCGATCGCGCCCGTGTCCGGCGCCTCGGCGACGTCCGCCCTGGCCGCGGCCGCCGCCAAAGCGAAGGCACCGTCATCGTCCTTGCCCACGACACCACCGCCGGCCATTCCGGCCCCGACCAGTCCCAAGCGCGCCTATCGCTGCCTCGCCGTGGGCCCGTTCGCCAACCAGGTGGACCTGCGCGCCGCGCGCACGGCCATCGCCTCGCGTACGGTGCGCAGCCGCCAGCGCCAGGAGCAGACCAGCGAGTCGCGCGGCTGGCGGGTATTCCTGCCCGCGCAGGCCACGCGTGAGCAGGCGTTGGCGCAGGCCCGTCGGCTGGAGGCCAAGGGCATCAAGGATTATTTCGTGGTGACGGTGCAGGGTGAGCTGCAGAACTCCGTGGCCCTGGGCCTGTTCCACGACCCGGCCAATGCGCGTAAGCGTCGCGACGAAGTGGCCGCCGCCGGTTTCCCGGCCCGCATGAGTGAGCGCACCGAGACCACGCCCGTGTGGTGGCTGGACGTGGTGGTGCCCGAGGATGGCGGCAGCGACCTTCGCAAGGGCCTGCGCAATCCTGCCGTGACCACTCGACCCACGGGTTGCTTCTGATAAACTTCCGCACTTCGCCGGCATAGCTCAGTTGGTAGAGCAACCGCCTTGTAAGCGGTAGGTCCCCAGTTCGAATCCGGGTGTCGGCACCACCCCGCGAAAATCCCGATCGGCCTCAACCGTCGGTCGATCTCGACAACGCCTCCCAGCGATCGATGTCCGCCGCCATGGCGCCCAGTTTGCCGCGCACCAGGTCGAGCGCGTCGCTGCCCAGCAGAAGATGCGCGGGTGGATCAGACAGGTCGATCAACGCCAGGATCGCCTTGCCCGCCCGGGCCGGATCGCCCAGTTGCTTGCCGCTCTTTTCCTTGCGTGACTGCCGGATGGGTTCGAACAACGCGTCGTAGTCCGCAATGCTTCGCGGCGTACGCCGCATCGATCGCCCGGCCCAGTCCGTCCTGAAACTGCCCGGTGCAACAGCCGTGACGTGGACGCCGAACGGTGCCAACTCTTTTCCCAGCACCTCGCTGATGCCTTCAAGGGCGAACTTGCTGCCGCAGTAGTAGGCAATGCCCGGCATGGTGATGAAGCCGCCCATGGAAGTGATATTGACGATGTGGCCGCGTCGGCGTTCGCGGAAACTCGGCACGAAGGCTTTCGTTACGGCCACGGCGCCGAAGACGTTGACCTCGAATTGTCGACGCATCTCCTCCATGGGCGATTCCTCCAGGATGCCCTCGTGGCCGTAGCCCGCGTTGTTGACCAGCACGTCGACGGCGCCATGACGGGATTCGACCTCGGCGACGACGCCCGGTATGGCGTCGTGGCCGGTGACGTCGAGGATGACCGCATGCGCGCGCGTGGCGTCCAGGGCTTCGAACGCGACGCGGGCATCTTCGCTTCGCACGGTGCCGATGACGCGGTGGCCGGCCGCGAGGGCTTCACGCGACAACGCCTGCCCGAAGCCGCTACTGACGCCGGTGATGAAAAATGTCTTGCTACCCATGGCCTGGCCTTTTCGTATGAGGTGCCGACCAAGGTAGTTCCCATGGACGTTGCGTCCCATGGCCTGACATCTGGTGTTGTTGCCTGATCCTATGATCCGGTTTGCATCGATGCAGGGGATGAAGGACATTGGCGCGATGGACGATAGCCACCGCCGGCGTCAGCGCATGATTCATCTTCTCCGCGGCATGGCCCGCGACGAGGGGTACACACTGACGTGCCTGCCCGACGTGCGCCTGCTTCGCGCCGATCGACCCCTGAGTCGTACGCCCGTGCTGTACGAGCCCGGCATCGTCATCGTGGTCCAGGGAAGCAAGCGAGGCTTCCTGGGGCGGCAGACCTTCATCTACGACGACCAGCACTACCTGGTCGTGTCCGTGCCGGTGCCCTTCACCATGGAGACGCATGCCACGGCACAGGAGCCGCTGCTGGCGATCTACCTTCGCCTGGATATGGCCATGGCCCTCGACCTGTGTGAGCAACTGGACCGCCACGAAGGTGTGGCCACGGCGGAGCCCCGTGGCCTCTATTCATCGCCGATGGAAGCAACGCTGTCGATGGCCGTGCTGCGTCTGCTCGAGGCGCTGGCGACTGCGCCGGAGGGCGAACTGCTTGGCCCCGCCATGGTGCGGGAGATCTACTTCCGCGTGCTGTGCGGCGCGCAGGGCGGCTCGATGCGTGCCGCGCTGGCCCAGCAGGGGCGATTCGGCAGGGTGGCGCGCGCGATCCGTTTGATCCACAGCGAGTACGACGAGGCCCTCAGCGTCGATCGCCTGGCCGATGAGGCGGCGATGAGCGTGCCGACGTTTCATGCCCATTTTCGCGCGATGACCGGCACGTCGCCGATGCGCTACGTGCAATCGACCCGGCTACACCAGGCGAGGCTGCACATGCTTCGCCAGGACACGACCGCCGCGGCGGCCGCGACCGCTGTCGGCTACGAAAGCGCCTCGCAGTTCAGTCGTGAATTCAAGCGCCTGTTCGGTCGCCCTCCCGTCGAGGAAGTGGCACGGATGCGACGGGACTTCGCCATGCCGGAAGCACTGACGCCGTCGGGCTTCGTGTCGTCCCATTGAGCGTCGCCCAGCCAACCGAGCCACCGAGGAAAGATCCATGATCGACGTTCGACGGGTTTTCATCGCCGTTATCGCCATCGCCACGCTGGCAGGCGCGGCATGCATGGCGAAGCCTCCCCAAGTGCGGGTGACGCAGGGCATCCTCGCCGGTACGACGTCCGCAGGCGTGGATGCCTTCCTCGGCATCCCTTACGGTGCCAGCACGGCGGGTGAGGGCCGGTGGCGCTCGCCGCGACCGGCTTCCGCGTGGCGGGCGACGCGCATGGCGACGGCCTTCGGCCCCGCCTGCCAGCAAGACGTCGGCGGCAGCTTCGGTCCGTACACGCCGGAGTACCTCGTGCAGGGCGAGGTGAGCGAGGACTGCCTTTCGCTGAATGTCTGGCGCCCGTCCGCTGCCACGGCGCCCCATGTGGGCTTGCCGATCATGGTCTGGGTCCACGGCGGCGGTTTCGCCGGTGGCTCGGGATCGGTGCCGATCTACAACGGCGCGACGCTGGCACGTGGCGGCATCATCGTGATCACGGTGAACTACCGCCTCGGCGTCTTCGGTTTCCTTGCGCATCCGGAGCTCTCTGCCGCCGAGGGCGCGCCGGGTAACTACGGCATTGAGGACCTGCTGCTCGCACTGCATTGGATCAGGGAGAACGCGCCGGCATTCGGTGGCGATCCGTCGCGTATCACGCTTGCCGGTCAGTCGGCGGGCTCCATGGCGATCCACGACCTGATGATGGCGCCCGCCGCGAAAGGCCTGTTCCAGCAGGTCATCTCGCAAAGCGGTCCCGGCATGGGCATAGCGCCCCGAACCCTTGCGCAGGCGCAGGCAACGGGCAAGAAAGTCCTGGCCGCGGCGGGCGTCCGCACCGTCGATGAACTGCGTCGTCTGCCTGCATCGCAGGTGGCGCAGGCGGCCCGTCATGCCGACGAAGGGATGATGACGTTCGCGCCGGTGATCGACGGACGGCTGATTCCGTCCGACCCCTATGCCAGCGTCGCCGGTACGTTTATCGACACACCTGTCCTTGCCGGCATGACGGCGGATGAATCATCCGGCGACGCCGATGCAGCGGATCGGCGCATGCACCGTGAGCGAGGCCTTGCCGCCACCGAGCGCTGGGCGAGGGCGCGCGCTGCCACGAGTCACCAACCGATCTACCTTTACCTGTTCGATCATGTCGAACCCGGTTCGGAAGCCTTCGGTGCGTTCCACAGCTCGGAGATTCCCTATGCGCTGGGTAACCTCGATGCGACGAAAGGACGGGCTTTCCAGCCACGCGATCGCGTCATCGCCGATACGATGACCGCGTACTGGCTGGGCTTCGTCAAGACGGGGCGGCCTGTCGCCAAGGGGCAAGCGGTGTGGCCGCGCTATGACCCCGCCACACCGGTGATGATGCATCTTGGCGATCGCATGCAGGGCGAGCCCCTGCTCGATGCGGCGAAGCGCCGGTTCTACGACGCCTATGTCGAAGGCGGCGGTCACCTGTCGCTTTTCTGAAGCCAGCCCTCAGCGCAGATAGCGCCGATCGAACCAGAACGGCTCCACTTCGACCTCGGTCACGCAGCGCGCCATGTCCGCATGCGCGGGATTCACCAGCACGTTGGTCGCATGCGCGAGGATGGCCGACGGCACCGGCAGCAACAGGTGATCCTTGCGGGCCAGCCAGGCGTCGCCGACGGCCTGGCTGGTCGGCTCGTTGGCCTGCCAGCCCGATGGCAGCCGGGGCGTTGGCGCCAGGGTGGCGCGGTCGTCCACGTCGATGGCGATAAGCTTGAGCGTCAGCGGGATGGCCGTGATGCCCAGGCGCATGTGCGCCATGGCTTCGACCATGGCGAGGGCAGGGTGCTCGGAGGTGTACAGGATGGCGCGGCCACGCGTGTGCCAGCGGCCGTCCGCATGCTGGCCGCCCACTCCGCTCAGGCCGGGATAGGACGAGATACGCCACAGGCGCATCAGAACATGCCGTGGGCGGTGCGCAGGATGCGCGCTTCGATCAGCCGCGCGCCGTTGTCGCTGGCCGCAAGCGCCAGCGGGGTGACCGGCGGGTCGCCGTCCAGGTAGTCGGCCGGCGTGTTGAACCAGGTGAGCGCCATGGCCTCGTCACCGAACAGTTCGACGGCTTCCGCGAACACCCGGGCGACACGCACCACGCGTTCGGATTCGACCTCGCTGAAGCGGCCTTCGCTGAGGCGACGGCGCACCGTGCTTTCCGGCGCGACGAGGTTGGCGGGAAAATGCAGCTTGTCGGCCACACGGCGATAGGAATGGACCGAAATCCCCTGACTGACCAGCCGGACGGCATCGGCATCCGACTCGAGCTTGAGATCGAGCAGCCGGGCCATGCGGCTATGCACCGTCTCGCGGCCTTCATAACGGATGGGGTCGGCATCGGCGACATAAGCAATCATGACGTAATTCTCTCCATTTGAGCGAAAGTCTACGCCATTTGGCGGGCATCCGCACGCGGCCTCTGTCCCGTTCGTTCGTCGTCCTTCGCTGCGGGCATCGGCTACCCGCTGACGCGCTGCAACGTGGCTGTTTCCGGGCGCCATGTAAACTTGCGGGATGCTGAGTCCTATCGTATGAGCCCGCTTACCCGTTCCGTCGCCCTGATCGGCGCCCCTACCGACATCGGTGCCGGCCACCGTGGCAGCTCCATGGGGCCGGAGGCGCTGCGCGTCGCCCGCCTGGCGGAGCGCCTGTCCCGTCGGGGCATGCACGTGGTCGATCGCGGCAACCTGTCCGGCCCGCTCAACCCCTGGCTGCCGCCGGTGGACGGTTACCGCCACCTGGACGAAGTGGTGGCCTGGAACACGGCCGTGCACGATGCCATCCATGCCGCGCTGACCGAAGGCCAACTGCCGATCATGCTCGGGGGCGACCACTGCCTGGCGATCGGCTCGATCTCCGCGGTGGCCCGCCATTGCCGCGAGACGGGCAAGAAGCTGCGCGTGCTGTGGCTGGATGCCCATGCGGACTTCAACACCAGCCAGATCACCCCGTCGGGCAATATCCACGGCATGCCCGTCGCCTGCCTGTGCGGCCATGGTCCCGACGTGCTGACCCATATCGGCGGCACCGTGCCGGCGACCACGCCGGACGTGTTCCGCCAGGTCGGCATCCGCTCGGTGGACGAGGGCGAAAAGCGCTTCGTCCACGAGGTGGGCATCGATATCTACGACATGCGCTACATCGACGAGATCGGCATCAAGGCCGCGATGGAAGAAGCGCTGGCCGACGTGGATGCGAATACCCACCTGCACGTCAGCTTCGACGTGGATTTCCTCGACCCTTCGATCGCGCCGGGCGTGGGTACCACCGTGCGTGGCGGCCCCAACTACCGCGAGGCCCAGCTGGTCATGGAAATGATCGCGGACACCGGCCGGGTCGGCTCGCTGGACATCGTCGAGCTCAACCCGGCGTTCGACAAGCGCAACCAGACGGCGAAGCTGGCCGTGGATCTGGTCGAGTCGCTGTTCGGCAAATCCACGCTCATGCGTTGACCCGGGCTCCGGTGGCGGCCACGGGTCGCCGCCGGGGCAGTCGCGGGCTACACTCGGACGGTTATCGTCCGTAGCCCCAAGGTCCCCATGCATACCCGCGTCCTCACCGGCATCACCACCACCGGCACGCCGCACCTCGGCAACTTCGTCGGTGCGATCCGTCCGGCCGTCCTGGCCAGCAAGGACCCGAACGTCGATGCCTTCTATTTCATGGCCGACTATCACGCGCTGATCAAGAGCGACGACGCCGACCGCGTCGAAGCCTCGCGCATGAAGATCGCCGCCACGTTCCTGGCCGCCGGCCTCGACCCGAACGTCGCCACCTTCTACCGGCAGTCGGATATTCCCGAAGTGCCGGAGCTGATGTGGCTGCTGACCTGCGTCACCGGCAAGGGCCTGCTCAACCGTGCCCATGCCTACAAGGCCGCCGTGGATCGCAACGTCGACGGCCAGGAAGACCCGGATGCGGGCATCACCGCGGGCCTGTACATGTACCCGGTGCTGATGGCCGCGGACATCCTCGCGTTCAACGCCAACAAGGTGCCGGTGGGCCGCGACCAGATCCAGCACATCGAGATGGCGCGTGACATCGCGCAGCGTTTCAACCACACCTACGGCCGCGAGTTCTTCGTCATGCCGGAGGCGCACATCGAGGAGCAGGTGGCCACGCTGCCGGGCCTGGACGGTCGCAAGATGTCCAAGAGCTACGACAACACCGTCCCGCTGTTCGAGGGCGGGGCCAAGGGCATGCGCGAGGCGATCATGAAGATCGTCACCGATTCGCGCGCGCCGGGCGAGCCGAAGGACACCGCGGACGCCGCGCTGTTCACGATCTTCAAGGCGTTCGCCTCGCCGACCGAAACCGTGGCCTTCGAGCAGTCGTTGCAGGGCGGCATGGGCTGGGGCGAAGCCAAGGTGGCCCTGTTCGACCGCATCGAAGCCGACGTGGCGCCCATGCGCGAGCGTTACGAGGCGCTGATGGCACGCCCGGACGACATGGAAGACGTGCTGCTGGCCGGTGCCGCCAGGGCCCGTGCCGTGGCCGGGCCGCTGCTGGAGACGCTGCGCGAAGCCGTCGGCCTGCGCAGCCCGCGCTACCGCCGCCAGGCGGACGTTACATCGCCCGCGGCGCCGGCCGCTGCGCCGAAGGCGCGTCCGCCGCGCATCGCCAGCTTCCGCGACGACGACGGCAGCTTCCGCTTCCGCCTGTTCGATGCGGATGGCGCCGAACTGCTGCTGTCGAAGGCGTTTGCCGATCCCAAGGCGGCCGGTGCCTTGCGTCAGTCGCTGGCGACGCTGGGCGGGGCGGCTGCCTCGCTCGCCGCTGTCGGCGATCACCTGGGGTTGCAAGTCGATGGCGCCACGGTAGCCACAGGTCCGTCCTTCACCGATGAAGCCAGCCACGCGGATGCCGAGGCCCGCGTTCGTGCGGCGCTGGACGCACTCGCTGCCGTCACGGCGGACGAGGCCGCGGCCAAAGCGGCGGCGAAGAAGGCGAGCTGAGCCATGCGCTACCTGGCCCTGATGCTGCTGGCGCCCTGGTTGATCGTGCTGGGCTGGGCCTATTGGCAGTACCCGAAGTCGCTGGTGACCAACGCCACCCGCCGCGCGTTCGACGTGCTGGCGCTGGTCGCGGCGGTCGTCGCGTCGATCCAGGCGGCCCTGGTCTCGTTCGACGCGGTGGAACTGCCACCGGCCGATAGCTTCGGCCCGAAGAGTGGCGCCATCTGGCAACAGGTGGTGCCGGCACTGTGGGGATACGGCGCGTTCGTGGCCGTGCTGGCGCTGGCGCTGATCGTCCGCCAGGTCGTCTGGAAGCGCGGCGAGCGCCGGTAAGCGCGTCGCCATGTGCAGCCCGCGGGCTCACACGTGAGCGGCCGTCTGGTCAGGCGCCGCGCAGTTTGCCGGTGAGGCCCTTCAGGAAGTTGCGCAGGAACTGGTCGCCGCAGAGGCGGAAGTTGCTGTGCTTGGGCTGGCGGAACAGGGCGTTGATCTCGCCACGGGAGACGCGAAAGCCGGCGTTGGTCATGAGCGCCAGGATGTCGTCTTCCTTGAGCTCGAAGGCCACGCGTAGCTTCTTCAGCACCACGTTGTTGTTGACCCGGGTCTCCACCGGCCTGGGCGGCTGGCTTTCGTCGCGACCACGGCGGTGCAGGATAAGGCCGTCGAGGAAGTGGGCCAGGGCGGCATCGGGCATCTCGACGAAGCCGGGCTCGTCTTCCTTGCGCAGCCAGGGATCGACCTGTTCGCGGGTGGCTTCGAAGCCGGTGAGCTTGAGGATCTCGACCACATGGACCTCGCCGAGGTCGAGCATGTAGCGGATGCTGCGGAGTGTGTCATTGTTGAGCATCCGCCTAGGGTACACCGGCCGATCTGCGGCAGGAACATAAACCACGGACTGCCCGGTCCGATGCCAGGAAGCGATGCCTATGCCGCCCGTCCCGCCCACCAACGCCGGACACGCCGGGCGCAACCTCTACATCGACCTGCTGCGCGGCGTGGCCATCGTCATGGTGATGCTGCTGCACTTCTCGCTGACCTACCGGCTGCATCGCAGCCCGTTGGCAGACTGGGTGCCGGTGGATACGCTGCGGACGCTTTTCTACAACGGCAACTATGGCGTGTCCGTGTTCTTCGTGATCTCGGGATTCCTGATCACCTCGAACATGCTTCGGCGCTACGGCAGCCTGGGCGGTATCGACCTGGGGCATTTCTATCGCCTGCGCCTGTTCCGCCTTTACCCGTCCATGATGCTGGCGCTGGCGATCATCACGGTGCTTGGCCTGGCGGGGCTGCCGGACTTTTCCAACGTGCACGAGGGCGTGCCGCTGGGCAACGGCTTCTTCGTCATCGCCGGTCTTTCGGTACTGACGTTCTGGCACAACGTGCTGATGGGGTCGGTCGGCTACTTCAACTACGCGATGAACGTCTACTGGTCGTTGTCGGTCGAAGAGGTGTTCTACCTCGTCTACCCGCTGGTGTTGCTCATCGCCCGCCGGCCCTGGCAGCGTGTGGTCATCGGCTGTGCCGGCCTCGTCATCGGCCCGGCCTACCGCTGGCTGCACGACGACAACGAGCTGTTCTACCTGTACGGCAACCTGGCCTGCGTGGACATGCTGGTCTACGGCTGCGCGGCAGCGGTCGCCGCGCGCGAGGTGGTCTGGACGCCGGTGTTACGCCGGTGGGTGGCGCTGCTCGCCCTGCTGGCGATGGGCTGGGTATACATGCGGGGTATCGACGGCAACGAGGCCTTCGGCGCCACGCAGATGGGTATTGCGGCGGCGGTGTTCCTGGTCGCGGTCGCCGCGCTGCCCGGCGGTGCGTTCGCCCGTCGGGCCGGTGCCCCCCTGGCGTGGCTGGGCGCGCACAGCTACGAGCTCTACCTGTTCCACATCATCGTGCTGGGCATCCTGCGTGAACTGGTGCCCAAGGCCACCCTGACGCCGGAGCGCAAGCTGCCGTTGTTGCTGGTCTTCTTCCTGGTTTCCGCCCTGTGCGCGTGGCTGGTGGCCCGCTTCTACGGCGATCCGCTGAACCGGCGGCTGCGGGCGCGCTTCAGCCGGCGCAACGCCTGACGCTCATGTACCTGCGGCTCCACGCATCGCGGTGATGCGTGGAGCCGCGCCGATCAGAACGTCTTCTCGATGCCCAGCAGGATCGACTGGTTGGCGTGCGTGCCCGAGTCGAACAGCGCCTGGTATTCGGCGCGTAGCGACAATCCGCTGTCGAACTGCGCCTGGATGCCGACACCCAGCAACGTGTGGTTGCGCGCGGTATCGCCCACGTTGGACCGGTAAAGCGGCCCGGCCAGCAGGTCCGCATAGGACATCGTCGCGTTGCTGGCGCCCTGGAAGTCGCGCTGGTATTCCACGCGGACACGCGGCACCAGCACCCCGAAGTCGCGCTTGAGGCGGAACTCCGCCCGCAGGCCCAGGGCACCCGTGGAGGTGCGCACCGTCTGCCCGCGGTAGTCGAGGGCATAGGTGGCGTCGCCACGCTCGGTGTAGCCGTCCAGCTGCGCGCGCGATACGTCCAGTCGCCCGTAGGGCGTCAGTCGCGTGGTGCCGTCGTCGTGCTCGTAGCCGAAGGCCACCGATGCGAACGCCTGCTTGCCGTTGCGGCTGCCGGTGACACGACCGCCGTCGGCCGTCACGTAGCGCCGTGCGTCGAAGTCCAGCCACTGGTAGCCGAGCAGGGTATCGATATAGGTGCTGTCGCTCGGACGCAGGCTGGCATACAGCGCCATGTTGTAGGCGGTGGTGGTGTTGCGGCTGCCCATCTTGCCGATGTCGCTGGCATCGTGGCCGTAGCCCACACCCAGGCCCAGGGTCAGTGCGTTGGACAGGCGCTTGTCCGCACCCACGCTCACACCCGAGGTGGTGAAGTCGACGCCGTTGGCGGCCGCGCCGCGGTTGGTCGCACCGAAGTTCACGGCACCGCCGGTCCAGAACGCCACGTCGTCCGGCGACGCCTGTCCACTCTGGGTCGGCGCCCTACGCGCCTCGGCCTGCAGGAAGGCGGGCGCGTCGGGATCGTTCATGGCCTCGGCCACGCCCTTGCCCGGACGGTCGCCGTTCACGGCCTGGCGGCCGCCACCGGAGCTGAAGTTCAGGCCATTACTGAAACGGGACGATGCGGCGTTATGCAGCGATTCCAGGCGCTGCTGGAAGTTGCTGATCTGCCCGCTGGCCATGCGACGAGTGGCATCCACCTGCGCGCCGAGGATGCCGGTGACTTCCGCGTCCTTCGAGGGGTCGGGGCGTGCCGTCACGGTGATCGTCACCGTGGCCGGCTGGGACACCGCGTAGGCGTTGGACAGCGTGTACACCAGCTGGGCCTGGCCCGAGAACGCCGCGGCGGCGGCGAAGTCCAGGCGATAGCCCGTGGCGGTCTTCACGATGGTGGCCGTACCCGATTGCGCGGGCGAGAGCGACACCACTGCGGCGTCGGTAAACGGACCGCCGCGCGCGGTGTTGGTCAGGTCCACCTGCACGGACTGCCCGGCACCGACCGTCGCGGTCAGCGCCACGGCCATCGGCCGCGGCTGTACCGTCACCGTCACCGTGGCCGGCTGAGACACGCCGAACACGTTGGTGAGCGTGTAGCTGAAGCGCTGCGTACCGCTGGCATCCGCCGGCGTGGTGTAGGCGATCGTCGTGCCGTTGACGGTCGCCGTGCCGACGGTGGGTGGCGTGACCACGGTCACCGCCGTGAACGGGCCACCGCTGGCACCCTGGGTGGCATCCACGTTGATGGTCTGGCCGGCCACGCCCGTTATGGCGACCTGTTCCGGCACGACGGGCAAGGTGCCCGCCTGCACGGTGATCGTCACCGTGGCGACGTTGGAGCGTCCGCCCGGTCCGATGGCCGTATAGGTGAAGCTGTCGGTGCCGAAGAAGTCGGTGGCGGGCGTGTAGCGCACCGACGTGCCATCGACCACGGTGGCGCCATGCGTCGGTGCCGTGGCGACGGCCACCGACGTGATCACGCCGGTGTCGTTCGCCGTGACCGGAATCGTCACCGGCTGGTTGGCTGCGGTGCTGGCCGTGTCGGCGACCGCCACGGGGACGGCATCGCCGATGGTGACCGAGTACGCCTGCGTGCCGGCCATGCCGTGCACGTCCGTGGCACGGACGGTGAACGTCACCGGACCACTGCGCGTCGGCGTGCCGGCGAGCGCACCCGCCGACGACAGCGTGGTGCCTTCGGGCAAGGCGCCCGCGCTTACCGCAAAGGTGTACGGTGCCGCACCGCCGCTGGCGCCGAGCGTTGCGCCATAGGCGCTGCCCACGGTGCCACCGGGCAGCGTAGCCGGACTGACGACCACGGTAACGGCGGCGATGGTCAGCGTGTAGTTCCGGCTGAGTGTCGCCGGCGTCAGGCTGCCATCGGTCACCGTCACGGTGAACGGGAAGCTGCCGGTGACGGTCGGCGTACCCGAGAGCACGCCGGACGTCGCGTCGAAGCTCATGCCCGCGGGCAGCGCGCCCGTGAGGGACAGCGTGCGTGGCGCCGAGCCACCGCTGCTGGTGAAGGTGATGCTGTTGCTGGCGCCATAGGTGGCCGTCAGCGCGGGGCTCGCCGGTGTCAGCACGAGGGGGTCGGCATCGACAGCCAGCGTCAGGTTGACCGTCGCGGTGAAGGGGCTGCCCGCGCCGGTGCTGCTGTCCGCGACATGGATGGCCACGGGGAAGTTACCGGCCTGCGTCGGCGTCCCGCTGAGGGTGCCGTTGTCGGCCAGGGCAAGCCCGGTCGGCAGGTTGCCGGTCACCGTGTAGTGGTAAGGCGCGGTGCCGCCCGTCGTCGAGAACGACGCGGCATAGGCCTGGCCCACATGCGCCGTGGGCTGGCTGGTGGGCGTTAGCACCAGCGCCGCGCCGCCGACGTTGACGGTGTAGGCGCGACTGCCGGTGAAGTTGTTGCCGTCGGTAGCGGTGACGGTGAAGTTGAATGCCCCCGAGGACGTCGGCGTACCGCTGAGCACGCCGGCCGCGCTGAGGCTCAGGCCGGACGGCGTCGCGCCCGCGGTGATGGCGAACGTGTACGGTGCCGTGCCGCCCGAGGCGGTCACGGTCTGCGAGTACGCCGTGCCCACCGTCGGGTTCGGCAGCGTGGCCGGTGCAACCACCACGCTGGGTGCGGCGACGGTGAGCGAGTACGCACGCGAGCCGCTGAACGGTGCACCGGAACCGCTGGAACTGTCGGTGGCGCTCACGGTGAAGTTGAACGTGCCGGCTACCGTGGACGTGCCGGAGAGCACGCCGGTCGGTGAAAGGGTGATGCCGCTGGGCAGGGTGCCGCCCGTGACAGCATACGAATACGGCGCGGTACCGCCACTGGCCGTGACCGTGCTGGAGTACGCCTGACCGGCCGTGGCGTTGGGCAGGCTGGCCGGTGCGACGACGATCGTCGGTGCCGCCACCGTGATGGTGTAGGCACGGCTGCCGGTGAAGCCGCCGTTGTCGGTGGCGGTGACCGTGAAGTTGAACGTACCCGTTGAGGTCGCGGTGCCGCTGAGCGTGCCGCCGCCGGCGAGGCTTATGCCGGCTGGGAGCGCGCCCGCGGTGACCGCGAAGGTATACGGCGCGGTGCCTCCCGAGGCGCTGATGATCTGCGAATACGCGGTACCGACCGTCGGGTTCGGCAAGGTGGCCGGAGCGACCGTGATCGTGGGTGCGCTGATGGTGACGGAGTAGGTCCGCGTCGTGCTGAACGGCGCGCCGGTACCCGTGGAGCTGTCCGTGCTGCGCACGGTGAAGCTGTAGTTGCCGGGCGTGCTGGGCGTGCCGGACACGTTACCGCCGCTGGATACGGTGATCCCGGGCGGAGGCGTGCCGCTGCTTACCGCATAGGTGTACGGCGCGGTACCGCCAGACGTGCTGAGGGCCTGGCTGTACGCCGTACCCGCCACGCCGTCGGGCAGGGTAGTCGGCGCGATCGCCAGTGTCGGCGCGGCCGCGTTGATGGCGATGGTGCGCGATGCGGTGTTGTTGCCGCTGTCGGTGACCGTGAACACGGGATTGAAACTGCCGGCCTGGGTTGGCGTGCCGCTGACGACACCCGCGGAGGAAAGCGTGATGCCGGCGGGTAGCGCGCCACCGGTCAGCGTCCAGGTGTATGGCGTCGAACCACCGGAGGCGGCCAGTGACTGGCTGTACCCGGTGCCGACCGTGGCGTCGGGAAGGGTGGTCGTCGTGATGGACGGACCCGACTGCTGCACCGTGACGCTAAAGGGGATGACCGAACCGTCGTCACCGTCGATGACGGAGAAGCTGTCGGTGGCCGAGCCGTCGCCGTTGTTGGTGTAGTACACCAGGCCGGTGGAATTGTTGTTCCGGGGGTCGTTGGTTCCGTGCTGCGGCGGGCTTTGATACCCGTTGATGCCGCTGATCGTGCAGTTGCTGAGGTCCGTGACGACCGTGCCCCCGGAGGCGACGACGATCGATTGGGGCTGGCAGCCCGCGGCATGGGCAAGTCCACCCAGCATGAGCAGGCAGAAGCCGAACAGCCACGTTGCCACGCGCGAACGCGCGCGAGCCTGCACGACCGCATGGCGGCCGCGAAAAAAGAACGATGTCATGTAATCCCCTGTGTCCCCGGCTGAAACAGCAGCCAGCGAGCGCATTATGCGCAGCCGTCTTGTCTCAGTAGCATGTGTAATCGGCAACGTTGGGGCGAACTTGAATCCCGGCTCTTGTTTACCTTCACGCCATGGACGAAAGTCCGTCAAGGCGGGCACCGCCGCCTCACGCGAGCCAACCAGCAGGGGACACCGGATGAGCAACTATTTCCTCGGGCAGATCATGCTCGCGGGGTTCAACTTCGCACCCAGGGGGTTCGCAGCATGCAACGGCCAGTTGATGCCGCTGCAGCAGAACCAGGCGTTGTATTCCCTGCTCGGCGTGAAGTTCGGCGGTGACGGTCGCACCACGTTCGCCTTGCCCGATCTGCGCAGCCGCACGCCGGTCGGCTCGGGGCCGTCGGCTGACGGCAGCTGGCAACCGCCGGCTTATACCGTCGGCGCCGCTGCCGGCGTGGAGAACGTGACCCTTTTGCAGGGCCAGATGCCGGCCCACACGCATCCCTTGAACGCCACCACGACGGCAGGCACGCTCAAGTTGCCGACCAACGCGTTGTACGGCGGCTCGGGTGCGGAAAACTTCTATGCCACGCCGGCCCATCCGACACCGCTGATGGGTTCCACTATCGGCATGGCGGGCGGCAACCAGCCGCATCCCAACCTGCAGCCCTACGATGTGATCGGTTTCAACATCGCCATATCCGGCGGCATTTTCCCCACACGTAGCTGACGCCGAACCAGGAGATTTTCATGTCCGATCCCTTTGTCGGCGAGATTCGCATGCTCGGCTTCAGTCGCGTTCCGCAGGGTTGGCTTGCCTGCGACGGCAGCCTGGTCTCGATCAGCGATTACCAGGTGCTGTATGTGTTGCTGGGCACCACCTACGGCGGTGACGGAGTCAACACCTTCGGTGTTCCGGATATGCGTGGTCGCCTGCCGATCGGGCAGGGTCAGGGGCCTGGGCTGGGCAGCTATGTCGTGGGACAGAAGTCCGGCACTGAAACGGTGACGTTGTCGACGCCGCAACTGCCCATGCACAACCACATAGCCGTGGCGACGACCGACACAGGGACCAGTGCGACGCCAGGCGCATCCGCCGTGCTCGGCGGCATCGCGCCGGACACGATGTATACCCCTGACATCACCGGATTGACCGGTTACACCATGGCGACATCGGCGGTGGGCAACCAGGGTGGTTCGCAGCCGCACAACAACCTCATGCCGACGCTGAGCGTACCGTTCTACATCGCGTATCTCGGCATCTATCCCACTCCTCCTTGATCCCTCGCCAGGCGACTACGACATGACCGAACCCTACTTCGGCGAAATCCAGCTTTTCGCCTTCGACTTCGCTCCCGTCGACTGGGCGTTCTGTAACGGCGCGACGTTGCCGATGATGCAGTACTCGGCGCTGTATTCCCTGCTTGGGGTCACCTATGGCGGCAACGGTTCGACCACCTTCATGCTGCCCAACCTCACGTCGCGGGCGCCCGGGGGTATCGGCGCCGGACCCGGGCTGACAGCGCGATCGGCAGGCAATACGTACGGCGAGTTTCAGCATGCGTTGACGTTGCCCGAGATGCCCTCGCACGGGCACAGTGCCACGGTGTACGTGCAGCGCGACCAGACCAAGCGAACGTCGGTGCCGTCGTCGGGTAGTGCCCTGGTCACTCCCAGTACCACATCGCCATTCCTTCCGGCTGCCACACCGTCCACCACGATGTCTCCCGTGGCCATCCAGCAGACCGGCTCCGGCCTGCCGCATGAAAACCGGCAGCCGTTCCTTGCGTTGAATTTCTGCATCGCGTTGCAGGGCGTTTATCCGCAGTTCGACTGATGGCGCTGCCCGGATTTCCTGCTGCCGGCGTTGCCAGCGACGCGCTGGCGGCGTCACTGTCCACTGTCGGCGTGCACCTGCGTGCATGCACCTACCACGACCTGCCGTTCCTTCGCACGCTTTACCGCCAGACGCGTGACGACGAGCTGGCCACCACCGGTTGGCCGGAAGAAACCCGGGCCATCTTCGCCGACCAGCAGTTCGGCATGCAGCACATGCACTTCGTGCGTCACTTTCCGGACGCACATTTCTTCCTCCTGCAACGCGACGGCCGTGACATCGGGCGGTATTATCTCGATGTGACCGACCAGGCGTGGCATGTCGTCGACATCGCCCTGGTGACGGCCATGCGTGGCCAGGGCATCGGCACGGCGTTGCTGCACGCGACCCGTGCACTCGCACCCGTCGTGACGCTCAGCGTGGCCGTCAATAATCGGTCCGCGCTACGGCTGTACACGCGGCTGGGTTTCGTCGACGAAGGCGAGGCCGGTGGCATGCACCGGCGCATGCGGTCTAGTTGAAGACGGCCTGGTAAACGAAGCCGTTGCGGTCGCGCGCGATGGGCACGAGGAAGATGCCGAATTCGCCCAGTTGCGGATGGCGCATCGTATAGGTGCGCTGGGCGAAAAGGATCGCCGCGGTGTTGTGGAACAGCAGGGAAAACGCCTGTCGAAACGACGACGCCGCGGGCAGCGGTTGCACTTCCACCAGCACGAAGGGCGCATTGCCGTCGCCGGTATCGACGTCGGCCTCGAAGGTTTCGTTCAGATGGCCGGCGAAGTGGTGGATCTCGAAGAACTGCATGGATGCCCTCCCGTATGGCCTGCGTTGCGCAGGTCGGTTGCGTTGGGGGAGAGCATCGCGCACATCGAGCGCTCCTACAAACGCCGTTAGTACCCGGTCATGTAGGAGCGCACGATGTGCGCGAAAAAACACCCGGGATTACGACTGCACCCCGGTTACTGCGCCAACCCGCTATTACTGCGGCAACCCCAGATCGTCGATCATCGCCTTCAGGAACCGCGCAGCCTCGCCGCCGGTGGCGGCGCGGTGATCGAACGTCAGCGACAGCGGCATGCGGCGATGTACTTCGATGCCACCCATCACGGCGACCACGTCGTGGCTCAGCTTGCCCGCGCCGACGATGGCGACCGTGGGCGGTACGACCACCGGGGTGGCGTAACGGCCGGCGAACATGCCGAAATTGGACAGGCTGATGGTGTAGCCGGACAGCTCCGATGCGGGGATGCTGCGATCTTCGACCGACGAACGCAGGCGCTTGATCGCGGCGCGGACGCCGGCACCGTCGAGCACGTCGGCATTACGCAGGGCCGGCACGAACAGGCCGTCTTCCGTGTCCACCGCGATGCCGATGTCCACGTGCGGGTGCAGCGTGCGGGTGAGGTCCTTGCCGTTGAACCAGGCGTTGAGCGCCGGCACCGTCTTGCAGGCCGTCACGATGGCGCGGATCAGGCGCGCGGTGATGTCCTGCTTGCCGATCCAGGCGTGCAGGTCGGCATCGTCGACGATGGTGGTCGGCACGACGTTGGCGTGTGCCTCGGCCATCACGCGCGCCATGTTGCGGCGAACGCCCTTCAGCTGTTCCGGCTGGCCCATGCTGTCCTTGCCCGGGGGCGCCGTGCGCACGGCCTTGCCGGCGAGCGACACCGGCGTGCGCGACGGGGCGGGGCCCGGCTCGGGTAGCGTTGGCGCAAGGTGCTGTGCCGACGCAGGGCGTGCGGGCGCGGCGGAAGCCGATCCGGCGGCACCGAGTGTGGCGCTGCCGTTGGCCGCTGCGTTTTTCACGTCCGCCATGGTGATCACGCCACCCGCGCCCGTGGGCTGCACGCGGGTGAGGTCGATCTTCATCTTCTTCGCCAGCGCGCGCACGGCCGGCACGGCCTTGACGCCACCGGCGCTGGAGACCTGCTCGGTGTGCACGGCGTTACCGCTGACCATGGCGCCGACCACGGTGCCTTCGTCTTCGCGCTGTGCCGGGGCCTTGCCGTCGGATTCGATCTCGCCGCCGTCGTCGGAGGCGACGACCTTGCTCGCGTCATCCGCGGCGGGACTGCCGACGCTCTTCTTCGGGCCGTGGTGGTGACCCGTGGACTCGGCCTCGGCACGCTGGCGCGCATTCGGGTCGATCTCGAAATCGGCCAGCGAGGCACCGGTCTCGATGATGTCGCCCACGCCCCCGTGCAGCTTCTTCACGGTGCCGGAATACGGCGACGGCACGTCGACGACGGCCTTCGCGGTTTCCATGGACACCAGCGGGGCGTCGAGCTTGATGGTGTCGCCTTCCTTGACGTGCCATTCCACGACGGTCGCGTCGGGCAGGCCTTCGCCGAGGTCCGGCAGGTAAAAGGTCTTGATGTCGGCCATGTCTATTACGTTCCTCAGGAGGCGGCGAGCGTGCGCTGGGCGGCTTCGACGATGCGTTCGACGCTGGGCAGGTACTTCATTTCCAGGCGGAACAGCGGGATGTGCGTATCGAAACCGGTCACGCGCTGCACCGGGGCGAGCAGGCTGTAGAGGCATTCCTCTGCCAGGCGGGCGGCGATCTCGGCACCGAAGCCGGCGGTCTTGGGCGCTTCGTGCACGATGACGCAGCGGCCGGTCTTGGTCACCGATTCCGCGATCGTGTCGAAGTCGAGCGGAGTCAGCGTGGCCACGTCGATCACTTCCGCGCTGACGCCCTGCTGGGCCAGTTCGTCGGCGGCTTCCAGACATTCCTTCACCTGCGCGCCCCAGGTCACCAGGGTGACGTCGGTGCCGTCGCGCAGCACGAAGCAGACATCCAGCGGCAGCGCCTCGCCGTCGTCGGGCACCTCTTCCTTGTACTGGCGGTAGATGCGCTTGGGCTCGAAGAAGATCACCGGGTCCGGATCGCGGATGGCGGCCAGCAGCAGGCCGTAGGCACGCGCCGGCGACGAGGGCATGACCACGCGCAGGCCGGGGATGTTGGTGAACAGGTGCTCGTTCGCCTCGGAGTGATGCTCCGGCGCGCGGATACCGCCGCCCCAGGGGGCGCGCCACACGGCCGGCACGGTCATGCGACCACGGGTACGGTTGCGCATGCGGGCGGCATGGCAGGCGATGTGTTCCATCATCGGGTAGATGAAGCCTTCGAACTGGGCTTCGGCCACCGGCTTCATGCCCTGCACGGCCAGGCCGATGGTCAGGCCGGCGATGGTGCCTTCGTCCAGCGGCGTGTCGATGACGCGCATCTCGCCGAACTGCTCCTGCAGGCCCTGGGTGGCGCGGAACACGCCGCCGTTGACACCGACGTCCTCGCCGAGCACCACGACGCTTTCGTCGTTGCGCATTTCATAGGCGAGCGCCTGGGTCACCGCTTCGATAAGAGTGATTTGTGCCATGGGAAGGAGTCCTTACGACGTGCGATCGAGGGAAGCGACGTAGTCACGTTGCGCTTCGAGGTCGGCCGGGAGTTCGGCGTACAGGTAGTCGAACATGGCCGTTGCCGGCTGGTTCTTCGTTTCCAGGTACGCGTTTACTTCGTTGTCCATCCAGTCGTCGCACTCGGTCTTCCAGGCCTCTTCCTTCGCGTCGTCCCACTTGCCCTTGGCTTCGAGCCACTTGCGCAGTCGCGGTACAGGGTCGCGCTCCCAGGCGTCCTTCACTTCCTGCTCGCCACGGTAGCGGCGGGCATCGTCGGCGGTGGTGTGGTCGCCGAGGCGGTAGGTCACCGCTTCGATCACGCTGGCGCCTTCGCCGTTGCGGGCGCGATCCAGGGCGATCTCCATGGCGGCGCGCACGGCGATGATGTCGTTGCCGTCCACCTGGATGCAGGGCAGGCCGGCCGCGATGCCCTTCTGGGCCAGCGTGCCGGAACCGCTCTGGATGCGGCGGGGCACCGAGATGGCCCACTGGTTGTTGACGATCACCGCGACCATCGGCAGCTTCTGCGCGCCGGCGACGTTGATGGCGCCGTAGAAGTCGCCCTTGGACGAGCCGCCGTCACCGATGGTGCAGACGGCCACGCGGGGCTCCTTGCGGATCTTGAAGGCCAGCGCCGAGCCGGCGGCGTGCAGGCACTGGGTACCGATGGGCACGCACCAGGCGAAGTCGTGCGCCGGGGCGTCCTGGAAATCGTTGCCGCGCTCGTCGCCACCCCAGTAGGTGTAGACCTCGCGTGGCTTCACGCCGCGATACAGTTGCGCGCCGTATTCGCGGTAGGACACGGCCAGGGAGTCTTCCCGGCGCATGGCGCTGCCGATGCCGACGTGCGCGGCCTCGTGGCCCAGGCACGAGGCGTAGGTGCCCAGCTTGCCGGTGCGTTGCAGCGCGATCGACTTGGCGTCGAACACACGGGTGGACACCATCAGCTTGTAGAGCTCGACCATATGGTCGAGGTCCTTGGCGAAGGCGGGGAGCTCCTTGCCGGTTTCCTTGCCATCCTGGTCAAGGTACTGCAGGTATTCGATTTCGAACTTGGCGGCGATGGACACGACTCGCTCCCAGGGGAAGGGTTAGAAACGACACGCACGAGTGGGGAAGCGGACGGCCCATCCAGCGGGGCACGAGCGGCTTTTCGATCATTGCGAGCCGGACTAGATATCAGGGGTATTATCACCCGGCAAGGCACGGCGCAGCATGGAACCGGCCGTGGCTGCCCCGGAACGGCGCTGTGGCGCGGGTTGCGGGGTCCTGGCACCCCTCATGTGGAAAGAACTTTCGATGACCCCTCCCCAGCGCGAGATCGAACCGGGCATCCGTACCGACCTCGACGGCCGCCTCACCTACGGCGACTACCTGAAGCTCGACCAGGTGCTTTCCGCCCAGCAGCCGCGCAGCCAGCCGGCCCACCACGACGAGATGCTGTTCATCGTCCAGCACCAGACCTCGGAGCTGTGGCTGAAGCTGATGATCCACGAACTGGACGCGGCGCTGGTGCGGCTGCGCGCCGACGACGTGGACGGCACCCTCAAGGTGCTGGCCCGGGTCAAGCAGATCCAGCGCCAGCTTTACGAGCAGTGGGCGGTGCTGGAAACCCTCACCCCTGCCGAATACCTGCAGTTCCGCGACGTGCTGGGCCCGTCGTCGGGGTTCCAGTCGCTGCAGTACCGCATCGTGGAGTTCCTGCTGGGCAACAAGCACGCGGACATGCTGCGCGTGTTCGAGCACGATCCGGTGGCCCACGCGCGGCTGGGCAAGGTATTCGAGGCCCCGGGCCTGTACGACGAGTTCCTGCGCTACCTGGCACGCCGCGGCCATGCGGTGCCCGCGGACATCCTGCAGCGCGACCTCACCCAGCCCTGGCGCAGCCAGCCGTCGCTGCTGCCGGTGTTCAAGCGGATCTACGAGGACACGGCGCACCACTGGCCCGAATACCACCTCAGCGAGCAACTGGTGGACGTGGAGGAAGCCTTCCAGCTCTGGCGCTTCCGCCACATGAAGACGGTGGAGCGCATCATAGGCTTCCGCGCCGGCACCGGCGGCTCCTCGGGCGTGGCCTTCCTGCGCAAGGCGCTGGAGCAAAGCTTCTTCCCCGAGCTGATCGAGGTCCGCACCATCCTGGGCACCTGACCACCCTCTGGGGCTGGCCATTGCACGAACCCAGGCTCGCGTGGGCTCCTACCCCCCGGCACGTGAATCGCGGCGGCGGGATTTGACGCGAAGGCCCCCCTCCCGCTAAACACGCTGCTTGCACCGTTCACAAGGGAAGCCATGACTCCGACAGCCCCCGGCCAGGTACGCGACGTGCCCGACTACCCGCAGACCATGGGCCATCCGCGCCCCCTGTGGATGCTGTTCATGACCGAATTCTGGGAGCGCTTCGCGTTCTACGGGATGCGCTGGGCGCTCACGCTCTACATCGTGGCGGAGTTCTTCAAGGGCGACCAGGCGGGGCAGGGGTACGCCAGCCGCACCTACGGCGCCTACCTGGCGCTGGTCTATGCCTCCGCCCTGTTCGGCGGCTGGATAGCCGACCGGATACTGGGTTACCAGCGTTCCATCCTGGTCGGCGCGGTGGTGATGGGAGCCGGCCTGTTCATGGTGATGGTGCCCAACCAGCAGGTGTTCCTGGCCGGGCTGGCCACGGTGATCGTCGGCAACGGCCTGTTCAAGCCGAACATTTCCTCGCTGGTCGGCCAGATCTACCGCCAGGGCGACGACCGTCGCGACCGTGGCTTCACCATTTTCTACATGGGCATCAACATGGGCGGTTTCCTCGCCCCGCTGGTGACCGGCTGGATCGCCTCGGTGGCGACGGATACGCCTCTGCAGGACAATTACCGCGCCGTGTTCGCTTCCACCGGCGTCGGCATGGTCATCTGCTTCATCTGGTTCCTGATCGGCAAGAAACAGCTCAAGGGCGTGGGCGTTCCGCCGCCGGAGCGCCACGCCGGAAAGAACCTGGGCGCGGTGCTGGTAGGTATCCTTGTCGCCATCCCGCTGGTCTACCTGCTCATGGCCTACGCCGGGGCGGTGCTGATCGCCTGGCTGCTCGGCGTGCTGTTCATCGGTGTGGCGATCATGCTGGTGCTTGAGGCGGTGCGCCACGACCGTATCCAGATCCACCGTGTCATCGCCATGCTGCTGTTGTTCGCGTTCAACGTGCTGTTCTGGATGTTCTTCGAGCAGGCCGGCAGCTCGCTGAATTTCCTGGCCCAGAACATCGTCGACCGGCGCATGTTCGGCGGCTGGGAGTTCCCCACCGGCTGGTTCCAGTCGCTCAACTCCGCGGCCATCCTCGTCTTTGCCCCCGTCGTCGCCCTGAGCTGGGGCTTGCTGGCGACACGCCGCAAGGAACCCTCCATCCCGCGCAAGTTCGGCCTGGGCCTGATGTTCAATGCGCTGGGCTTCCTGGTGCTGATGTATGCGCTGACCCGCCTCGTGGGCGCGGACAATCTCATTCCCTTCTGGCCGCTGGCCGTGTGCTACGTCATGCAGACCATCGGCGAGCTGTGCCTCTCGCCGATCGGCCTGTCGATGGTCACCAAGCTGGCCCCGCTGCGCGTGGTGGGCCTCGCGATGGGTGGCTGGTTCCTGTCCACCGCTATCGGCAACAACCTGTCCGGCCTGCTGGCCGGCCACATCAGCGGCGAGACCGGCATCACCATCGGCTCCGCGCTGTCCGGCTTCACCTTCAGCTTCGAACTGCTGATCGGCTCGGGCATCCTGCTGTTCCTCATCGCCCCACTGATCAACCGCTTGATGCACGGGGTGAAATAACACCCCCACGACGCCAGGCCCGGGCGCGCGCCCAGGTACCGGCGTCCTTGCAAGGTGCCTGGGGTGTGTAGGAGCGCACGCACGTGCGCGAACCCTCACCCTTGCACCGCGCGACAGATGCCGACCGCCCGCACGAGCGAGCGCTTCCATGCATCCTGTATCCGCTCGTTCGACGCCTGGAACCGCCTGGCCCGATGTGAAGCGCGGCCTCCGTCGCCATAGCAACGGTGAGGGTTCGCGCACGTGCGTGCGCTCCTACCCCTTGGTCGACGTCGAGCCTGCGGCCGCCGCCGACCCGGCCGGCCCCGCCGGGTGGAGGAGTTTGTCGAGGATGGTGTCGAGCTGCGCGCGCTCGGCGTCGTTCAGGCGGGCCAGCAGCTCGCGCTCGTGGGCGCGAGCCATGGGGGCCACCTCGTCGTGGATCGCCCAGCCGGCGTCGGACAGCTGCAGCACGGAGCGGCGCTTGTCGTCGTCGTGCGTGCCGCGGTCTACGCGGCCTTTCTCGACCAGGCGGGCCACGGCGCGGCTGACGGCCACCTTGTCCATGGCGGTGCGCTCGACCACTTCCCGCGCGGAAATCTCCGGGAAACGGGCCAGGATCGTCATCACGCGCCACTCGGTCATGCTGAGCTGGAAGCGCCCCTCGTACTCGGCCGCGATCGACTGGCTGACCGTGTTGGACAGGATCGACAGGCGGTAGGGCAGGAAGTGTTCCAGCTCCAGGGGCGCATGGGCCGGGACGGGTTCGAAAGTCATTAGTGCGCTGATCCTTGCAAATGGTTACAAGTGAAACTATAACGGAGGGCAGACGGCCCGAGCCGTGCCCACGCCAGGAGTATCGCCCATGAGCGCCCAGCCCAATATCGGTATGGAAGTCACCACCTTCGAGAACCCGCAGGGTGTCGACGGCTTCGAGTTCGTCGAGTTTGCCGCGCCGGATGCCGCGTTGCTGCATACGTTGTTCCCGAGGCTGGGCTTCACGGCCGTGGCGAAGCACCGCACCAGGGCCATTACCCTGTATCGCCAGGGCGAGTGCAACTTCCTCGTCAATGAGGAACCCAACTCGTTCGCGTCGGATTTTGCCGCCGAGCACGGCCCCAGCGCCTGTGGTTTCGCGATCCGTTTCAATCGCCCCGCCACCGATGTGCAGGCCACCGCGCTTTCCAACGGTGCCGAGAAGATTATGCTCAAGGCCGACACGCTGGCGCTGGACGTTCCGACGATCCAGGGCATCGGCGGTTGCGCGCTTTATCTCATCGACACCTACGGCGCCAGGGGCGACGTGTTCGACGGTGAATTCGAGTGGCTGCCGGGTGTCGATCGCCACCCGAAGGGCTTCGGTCTGACCTTCATCGACCACCTGACGCACAACCTGCACTTCGGCAATATGCAGAAGTGGTCCGACTACTACGAGCGGCTGTTCAACTTCCGCGAGATCCGCTACTTCGACATCAAGGGCGCCAAGACCGGCCTGGTGTCCAAGGCGATGACCGCGCCGGATGGCATGGTCCGCATCCCGCTGAACGAGTCGTCGGATGAAAAGTCGCAGATCAACGAGTACATCCGTGAATACAACGGCGAAGGCATCCAGCACATCGCCCTGTTCACCGACGACATCTATGCCTCGGTGGAGGCGATGCGCGAGCAGGACGTGGCGTTCCTCGAAACGCCGGATACCTACTACGAGGTGATCGACGTACGCGTGCCGGATCACGGCGAGGATATCGCCCGGCTGCAGGAGAACAAGCTGCTGATCGACGCCGACGACGAGACCAAGAAGAAGCTGCTGCTGCAGATCTTCACGCAGAACAACATCGGCCCGATCTTCTTCGAGATCATCCAGCGGAAGGGTAACGAAGGCTTCGGCAACGGCAACTTCAAGGCGCTGTTCGAGTCCATCGAACGCGACCAGATGCGCCGCGGCGTGCTCTAAAAAAGCCCGGGTGCGAAAAAACGCACGTAGGAGCGCACGATGTGCGCGATGTATCTTCGCGTAACCCTCCAAGCTGCCGCGGCAGCTCCAGGGCACGGCGTAGAGCTTTTCGCGCACATCGTGCGCTCCTACATGGGGTTTCGTTCTCCCGACCCCGCGGTTTGCCCATGCAGGTCGTGTCTCGGCCATGCAGGTTCCACCCACGCAGGTTGTCATCGACACAGGACACCACGATGAGCCATACCGACGATACCCACGGTTACCAGACCGGTTTCGGCAACGAGTTCGCCACGGAAGCCGTCGCCGGCGTGCTGCCGGTCGGCCAGAACTCGCCCCAGAGGGTGGCGCATGGGCTGTATGCCGAGCAGCTTTCGGGTAGCGCGTTCACCGCACCGCGCCATAGCAACCGGCGCAGCTGGCTCTATCGCATTCGCCCGGCGGCCCAGCATTCGCCGTTCGCCGAGCTCGGGCATCCGACGTTCCACAACCGCTTCCAGGAAGCTCCCGCTACGCCGAACCAGATGCGCTGGGATCCGCTGCCGATGCCTTCCGCACCGACGGATTTCCTCGACGGCCTGGTCACCATGGGCGGCAACGGCGGCGCGGAAGAGCAGGCGGGCATCGGTATCCACCTGTACTGTGCCAATCGCTCGATGCAGGGGCGTTATTTCTACGACGCCGACGGCGAGCTGCTGATCGTCCCGCAGCAGGGTCGCCTGCGCATCCGCACCGAGTTGGGCGTAATCGATGTCCAGCCACTGGAGATTGCGGTCGTGCCGCGCGGCGTGCGCTTCCTGGTCGAGTTGCCGGATGGCGAGGCGCGTGGCTATGTCGCCGAGAACTTCGGCGGGCTATTGCACCTGCCCGACCTCGGCCCCATCGGTGCAAACGGCCTGGCCCATCCGCGCGATTTCCTGACCCCGGTCGCCTCCTACGAGGACATGGACGGGGATTTTTCGCTGGTCGCCAAGTTCCAGGGCGCCTTGTGGTCGGCCACCATCGATCATTCGCCGCTGGATGTGGTGGCCTGGCACGGCAACTATGCGCCGTACAAATACGACCTGCGCCGCTTCAACACCATCGGCTCCATCGCCGTGGATCACCCGGACCCGTCGATCTTCACCGTGCTTACCTCGGCCAGCGACACGCCCGGCACGGCCAACATGGACTTCGTGATCTTCCCGCCGCGCTGGCTGGTGGCGGAGCATACGTTCCGCCCGCCGTATTTCCATCGCAACGTGGCTAGCGAGTTCATGGGCCTGATCGATGGTGCCTACGACGCGAAGGCCGGCGGCTTCGTGCCCGGCGGCTCCAGCCTGCACAACTGCATGAGCGGCCATGGCCCCGATGCGGCCAGCTTCGAGAAGGCCTCCGCGGCGGACGTATCGCACCCGGACCACATCATGGGCACCATGGCCTTCATGTTCGAAACGCGCAAGGTCATCCGGCCGACGCGACAGGCGCTGGCATCCGGCGCGCTGCAAGGCGACTATTACGCCTGCTGGCGCGACCTGAAGAAGCACTTCACGCCGCCCACGGTCTGATCGTTTAAAGGAAACGCATGAAACTCGCTTCGTTGAAGGAAGGCGGCCGCGACGGCACGCTCATCGTCGTCAGCCGCGACCTGTCGCGCGCCGTGAAGGCCTCGGGCATCGCGGCTACGTTGCAGGCAGCGCTGGACGACTGGAACACCCTGGCACCGCGCCTCAACGCGCTGTCCGAAGACCTCAATGAGGGCAGGGCGGACGGTGCCTTCGCGCTGGACATGGCGCGGTTGGCCGCACCGCTGCCGCGTGCGTATGAGTTCGTGGATGGCAGCGCCTACCTGCCGCACGTGGAGCGCGTGCGTCGCGCCCGCGGCGCCGAGGTACCCGCGTCTTTCTATACCGATCCGTTGATGTACCAAGCCACCAGCGCCGGTTTCCTCGGTCCGCGCGATCCCGTGGTCGTGCCCAGTGAGGATTTCGGCATCGACCTGGAAGCCGAGGTGCTGGTCGTCACCGACGATGTGCCCATGGGCGTGACGCCCGCGCAGGCCGCCGGCCATATCCAGCTGGTAGGGCTGGTCAACGATGTTTCGCTGCGTGGCCTGATTCCCGGCGAACTGGCCAAGGGCTTCGGCTTCGTCCAGTCCAAGCCGCGCTCCGCGCTGTCCCCGGTGTTTGTCACTCCCGACGAGCTGGGCGACGCCTGGAAGGACGACAAGCTGCACCTGCCCATGCGCACCTGGATCAACGGCCAGTGGTTCGGCGAGGCCGAGTGCGGCGTGGACATGCAGTTCGATTTCTCGCAGCTGGTTGCGCATGTGGCGAAGACCC
Source organism: Xanthomonas sp. NCPPB 2632 (assembly GCF_041228075.2). NCBI lineage: Bacteria > Pseudomonadati > Pseudomonadota > Gammaproteobacteria > Lysobacterales > Lysobacteraceae > Xanthomonas > Xanthomonas sp. NCPPB 2632. The sequence goes on along the minus strand of NZ_CM192979.1, from coordinate 4,058,844 downwards.
GCCCGCTGACCGCTGGCACGCTGGTGGGCTCGGGCACCATCGCCAACGAGGACACCGGCAAGGGTGCGTCCTGCCTGGCCGAGCAGCGCACGGTGGAGACCCTGCGCGACGGTAGCCCGAGTACGCCGTTCCTGTCGTTCGGGGATACGGTGAAGATCGACGTGGTCGACCAGGCTGGCGTCAGTATCTTCGGGGCGATCGAGCAGGTGATAGAGCAGCGCTGATACTTGACATATTCAAGCTTTAATCACGGAAACGCCCCACAAGTTCTAAGGTGTAACTTGTGGGGCGACTTTCAGGTCTGGTCGATACTGTATGCCGAGTAGCAGGATATGCGGCGCATATGACTGCTTACCCGCAAGGGTATCCGTGCCATCTTCAGTGATTTATGAGCAGTGTTTGCGAGGTGTCGGTTCCCAACGCACCTATCGGGGTTGCGGCATGAACAAGATATTCCTGGAATGCCGAGCCCTTGAGTACATGAACCTCTGCACCATTCGTACCCACTTTGTTTAACCCAAACAGGTCTATTTTTCCGTCGTTGTCGTAATCTTTGACACCGAATACCCACTTCGAATCCGTTCCGGTAAGGCCAAGTGCTGTTGCGGTTTCCAATGAATAAGCCGTGTAACCACTCGAGCCACTGACGACGTGCACCTCAGTGCTAGCACCATTCTGCTTTGCGATGGCAACGATATCTGGCTTTCCATTGTTGCCTGCGTTAGCGGCCACGTGGAACTCCCAGGCATCGTCTGATCCGGTCGGCGCCATTGGCATAACTGCATCTAACAATCTGGTCGAGAAGCCATCGGCTCCATTGAAGATATGTACCTCTGTGTGCCCGCTTGCCCCTCCTGCCTTCTGAAAAACATAAAGGTCGGGCTTTCCGTCGTTGTTGTAGTCGCCAATGTCGAACGTAAAGGCAAGTCCCCCTTGGACTGCACCGAGTCCGGTGGAGTAGTGTCCGAGGAAAGTACTGTAGTTAGTCGACCCGTCCAGAATATGTACTTCAACGTTCGGTGTGCCGTTGCCGTACCTGCTTATTGCATAGACGTCGGTTTTTCCGTCGCCATTTGCATCCCCAAGGGCGAACGACCACTGATCGGTGTTGCCTAGTGCAAGTGCTGTCGCTGCATGAAGTTTGTATGTCGTGTAACCCGATCCAGCGTCGAGGACATGCACCTCCGTTCTGCCCGAACCCGTGTTGACTGTGTTTATCCAGTAAAGATCGGCAGGTTTCTGAGCCACGGGGGTGGTTGCAAGATATTGGCAGGTCAATCTTGCAGTTGATGACCAAGCGAAGCCGGATCCAACGGTTTGAAATGATGGGAAGCCGGTCGCCATGCCTTGGTTCAATGACCGGCACGCAAAGCCCGCTAAGGATGCGGCATTTGACTCTGCCGACGATGGTGAACTGCCACTCGCACTGGCGGAGACGGTGGTAAATGAAAGTGTCTGTGCGTTCGCAGAGCAAGCTACAGCAAGACCGATCAAGCCTGTCAAGAGAGAATGCTTCACTTAGTGCCCCTGATTCGAAAGCTCGCGTGGCGCGAGCTCAACGATCATCCTGCGACTTTTGTGTCAAGTCTGTCGGTAGATGCCGATTTAGCTGTAGGGGAATCCCTACAAAGTCGAAAGTTTTTAGGTTCATCGCGGATTACCGGCGAAGGCAGCTCGGATCTTCAGAAGGAACTGTCGACCCCCCGCTAATCAGTTCCACTGATAACTGGAATTTCCTGAAGTGTGACGTCGTCCCATTTTTCATACACGTTTAAACTAGAGTCGGGCCGCTGTTGACGTTGCTTCCTGACCTTTAAGTGCGTACTCGCTCGGGGTCATATGGCCAAGCGATCCGTGGGGTCGATGCTGGTTGTAGTCGTTGCGCCAGGCTTCCAGTTTGTGCCGCGCATCCTCGATCGATTCGAACGCATGGACGTTGAGGCATTCGTCGCGCAAGCGACCGTTGAATGATTCGATCATACCGTTCTCCGTCGGACGTCCCGGGCGGATAAAGTCCAAGTGGATGCCGTGGTTGAAGGTCCATTCGTCAACGACCTTGCAGGTGAACTCGGTCCCGTTGTCCACCGTGATCGCCCGGGGCAGCGGATGCTGCGGACCGAGCCGCTCGAAGGCCTCGATGAGACGTCGACCGTTCAACGAAAAATCGGCCTCCAGCAAGATACTCTCACGACTCCACTTGTCGATCACCGTCAGCACCCGAAACGGCTTTCCGCTGACGAGCTGGTCATAGACGAAATCCATCGCCCAGTATTGGTGAGCGGCCGTCGGCCCCCGATGCAAGCTGATGACCTTGCGCCGGCGACGACGCATGCGCAGCTGCAACCCTTCCAGGCAGTAGAGTCGATGCACGCGCTTGCGGCCGACGGCCCAGCCCTCGCGACGCAACATCACCGTGATGCGCTCGTAGCCGAAGCGAGGTCGGGCCTGAGCCAGGTCCCGGATGCGCATGCGCAGTGCCGACTGGTCCTTGGCCTGGCTCTTGTAGTACCACGTCGCGCGCTGAATCCCGGCCAGTCCGCATGCGCGTCGGGCGCTCACCTGAAATTGCTCATGGACCCAATCAGCAACGTCCCGGCGGCGGCCTGGCCTTAGATTTTTTTTCGAATGACTTCCGACAGGATTTGTTTGTCCAGGGTCAGGTCGGCGACCAGTCGTTTCAGGCGGCCGTTCTCCTCCTGCAGCTGTCTCAGTTGGCGAAGCTCGGCCACGCCCAGGCTAGCGTACTTCTTCTTCCAGACGTAGAAGGTGGCCTCGCTGATGCCCATCTGCCGACATACGTCCGTGACCAGCGTTCCCGACTCCGCCAGGCGCAACGCGTAGATGACCTGTTCTTCGGTAAACCGCGACTTCTTCATCGCTGCTCCGGGGCCCGATCGGGCCGGTGGGTGAAGCGACCTTACCTCTAGTTATGGGCTGTGTCGAAAAAGTGGGCCCACGTCAGGACCGAGCGCATCACTGACCCGCTTGAGGTCGTTTGCGTGGTCCTCGTCGGATTTGCCTGGATGCAAAATGTTCTCGGTGAATCCGCGGCCAAGGAGCAGGTCGTAACACACTGCGCGATAGTTGTTCACAAGCGACACGTTCGCAGGCATCCCTCGCACGGTGCGCCCCGCGGCATCACGGCTATACGCCTGGGAAACGACCGGATAGGCGTGTTCCATGCGCTCGAGCATGATGTCCAGCGGCCCCGCCGGAAGGCCAGCCTCTCGCTTGATCCGACCGGCCAGATAGATGGGGCTGAACGGTCGAGTCGGCAGGTCCATGCTTGCCCCGACATTGCTCCACACCAGCAACGGTACGCTGTGCATGTGCTCCTCGTCCAGGTCGCTCCACGCGCTCTGATTGCTACTGCCCAGCAGACCTGCCTGACGGTAGACCATGTAATGGTCGCCGAGGCTCGGCAGATGGTCGCCGAACATGACGACCATGGTCTTCCTACGGGATCTCCTGGCGTGGGCCACCACTTCATTGAACCCCTGTACGGCATCCCTGACACCTGACGCATACGTACTCAGCTGATCGATTGCGTCGTCGCTGAGGTGTCCGGTGTCGTCGTGCACGGCGACACGGCTGGCATAGCGATACATCCCGCCTGTGTACGGGGCATGCCCCTGCAGGCTCACGGCGAAGACGAAGTGTGGCCCCGTCCCTGAATCCAGCGTGGCATCGATCTCGCCAGCGAGGGCATGATCGTTGATGAAGGGGCCCGTCATATCGCGATGAAGGAAGGCGTCCTTGTCCCGGAACGCCTGAAAGCCGAGATTACGGTATACATTCCGTCGGTTCCAGAAGTTTCCATCGAATGGATGCAGGGCCGTGGTCGAATAGCCTGCGCGACGAAAGTCCATCGCGAGCGAGTTCATCGGGCGCCTTACGTACTGGACATAAGGGATGCTTCCCGCGGGAAGCGTCCCATTGGATATCCGCGTGAGCAGCTCGAACTCTGTGTTGGCGGTGTAGCCCCCGAAAACCGGCGAGAACATCGTGCCACGCTGGGTCGTATCCGCGGCGGCGAGCAGAGGATCCTCAAAGCGCAGACCGGGCAGCCTCGTCGGGTCCCAGAACGCTTCACTCATGATGATCACGACATCGGGCGCTTCATCCCGACCGAGGGACGGGGTCTCCTGTGTCGAATCGATGCCCGGTGTAAGCGCGGCCCTTATCATCGCCTCGCCGTAACCTAGGGGAGGATGGATCGTCGCGGAGCGCGCATTCATCAGAAAGCTGAGGAGTTGTCCGTTTGCGCGGGTGTTTGCCGCCGGGTCGAAATTCAGATTGTGGATGCCCCATTTGTCCAGACGGTCGGCGATCGGGCTGCGCCTGAAGCGCGTTCCATGGACGTTGTAGTCCGGAACTGCGACCACGAACACGACAAATATCAGGCACATCACGCGGAGTGCGATGGTCGCCCAGCGTCGCGCGGAGTGTCGGCCGGTGGTGCGTTTCCATGCCCAGACTAGGGCCGTCAGCAATAGGCACGCGGCTACAACCGCGACCACGTACGCGAACGGCCCCCACATCATGTACGACACTTCGAGATACTGCTGCGATAGCAGCAGGTCTGACGGCGTTGCCGGGATTCCGAGCTTTGCCAGCTTAGCCCCGTCCGCGAACGAGTACATCCAGAAGACCGCCGCCAGCAGGGAAAACGCGGTAGGCATGCTGCACAATAATTCTAGCGCGCAGCCGCACAACGCCACGTAGACGATGCTGGCAAGTAAGGCGGCGCCAGCGGACACGGCCCAGCTGGCGGTGTCCCGCGAGCCGCGAAAGATGGTCTCGCCGACGAGTACCACGCAGGTGCCAAGAAGGAGTCGCAACGCCACGGCGGCAACCCTGCGTCCCCATGTCCCGCTCGCCCGGCGAGCTTTTCCTGCTTTCACGTTTCAACGACTCCCTACAGCCCCGTCCCTGAGAACGCTCAACCATAGTGGGCGTTGACATAAAATTGTAACGGCCAATTCACATTTGACGGTATTGTCGTCATTGAAAAGGTCGTTCCCGGGGTGCTTGCACGAATAAGGCCCTGCACGTCGCCGTGCGGGCCTTTGGGAGCGTCGAGCACGGCATGCTCCCATGTACGGGAAGCATTCCGCGATACGCTTTACCTGGCGGCCATCAGTGCCTTGGTCATGTCCAGCATACGGTTGGAGAAGCCCCACTCGTTGTCGTACCACGAGAGGACCTTCACCAGGGTGCCTTCCATCACGCGCGTCTGCGTCGAGTCGTAGATCGACGAGTGCGGGTTGTGGTTGAAGTCGATCGACACCAGCGGCGCGCTGTTGACGGCCAGGATGCCCTTCATGGCGCCGTTGGCGGCTTCATGGATGGCAGCGTCTATCTCTTCCTTGGTCGTCGCGCGTGCGGCGGTGAAGGTCAGGTCGACCACGGACACGTTGATGGTCGGCACGCGCATGGCGAAACCGTCCAGCTTGCCGTTGAGTTCCGGCAGCACCAGGCCTACCGCCGCGGCGGCGCCGGTCTTGGTCGGGATCTGGCTGTGCGTGGCACTACGGGCGCGGCGCAGGTCCGAGTGGTAGACGTCGGTCAGCACCTGGTCGTTGGTGTAGGCGTGGATCGTGGTCATCAGGCCGTGCACGATGCCGATCTTCGTGTGCAGCACCTTGGCCAGCGGCGCCAGGCAGTTGGTGGTGCAGGAGGCGTTGGAGATCACTTCCAGCTTCGAGGTCAGCTTGTCGTCGTTGACGCCCATGACGAAGGTGCCGTCCACGTCCTTGTCGCCGGGCGCGGAAATGATCACCTTCTTGGCGCCGCCGGCGATGTGGGCGCTGGCCTTGGCCTTGGAGGTGAAGAAGCCGGTGGATTCCAGCACCACGTCGACGCCGTGCTCGCCCCAGGGCAGCTTGGACGGATCGCGCTCGGCGAAGACCTTGATCCGGTCGCCGTTGACGATCAGGTCGCCGTTGTCGACCGAGACTTCACCCGGGAAACGGCCGTGGGCCGTGTCGTACTGGGTGAGGTGGGCGTTGGTTTCCGCGTTGCCGAGATCGTTGATCGCGACGATCTGGATGTCCTGGCCGTTCTTCTTCGACTCATAGAGCGAACGCAGGATGTTGCGACCGATGCGACCGTAACCGTTGATGGCGACCTTGATGGTCATGTGCAGCCTCCGGGTGGGATTTGCTAACGAGGTAAGGGCAGGTGGCGTAAACCTCCATGGTAGCGGAACGTCGCAGGGGCCGGCTTGCTGCACCGCCGCGATTTGTCATCCGTGTGCTCGTCCGGCTGTGGCACACTTGGGCGTTCGCCCCGTCCGGAAACGTTTACCTGTCCATGAACGCCGTTCATAAGCGCCGCACCATCGCCACCCTGCTGGCCCTCGCCCTCCCGGCCTTCGCCAGTGTCCATGCCTGGGGCGACATCGGCCACCGGATCGTCGCCGAACTGGCCTGGCGCCAGCTGGACCCCACCGCCAAGGCGGAAATCCAGCGCCTGCTCGGGGATACCGGCACCGCCGATCCCCTTCCGGACATCGCCAGCTGGCCCGATCGCCTCCGCGACGACCCCGCCACCAAGGCGCTGGGCAAGGCCACGGGCCCGCTGCACTACATGGATTTCGTGGACGGTAAGTGCCACTACGTGCCCGCCCGCGATTGCGCGGACGGAAAATGCGTCGTGGGCGGCCTCGAAAAGTACGTCGCCATCCTGGGTGACCGCCACAAGTCGCAGGCCGAGCGGGCCGAGGCGCTGAAGTTCGTCGTCCATTTCGTGGGCGACGTGCACCAGCCGCTGCACGCCGGCAACCGTGACGACAAGGGCGGCAACGACTACCAGGTGCAGTTCGACGGCAAGGGCACCAACCTGCACAGCGTGTGGGACTCGAAGATGCTCTACACCCGCGACCTGAAATGGCCCGCCTACGCCGACCGCCTGGCCGCGCAGGGGCCGGTGCAGCTACCCAAGCCGCAGGCACCGCTGGACAATCCCTACGCCCAGTGGGCGGAGGAATCCTGCTCGATCGTGGCCACCGACGGTTTCTATCCCGACTCGCACAGCATCGACGACGCCTACGTGGCGAAGCAGCTTCCGGTCGCGGAGACCCGCCTGCGCGAGGCAGGCAAGCGTCTCGCCGACCTGCTCAACAAGACGCTGGACTGATCCGCGTCCCGAATTCGAAGACAAGGTAGATACGCAATGACCGATATCCAGGTTCGCCGCACCAAGATTGTCGCCACCCTCGGTCCCGCCACCGACGCGCCGGGCATGCTTGAGAAAATCCTCGAAGAGGGCGTGGACATCGTCCGCCTCAACCTCTCCCATGGCGTGCCGGACGACCACCGCGCCCGCGCCGCCGCCGTGCGCGCCGCCGCCGAGAAGGTCGGTCGCGAGGTCGGCATCCTGGCCGATCTGCAGGGCCCGAAGATCCGCATCGAAAAGTTCGCCGACGGCCCGATCGACCTCCTGGCCGGTGACAGCTTCACGCTCGATTGCCGTCCGGACGCGCCGGCCGGCACCCAGACCCATGTGGGCGTGAGCTATTACGACCTGCCCCGGGACGTGGTGCCGGGCGACGTGCTGCTGCTGGACGATGGCCTTATCGCCTTGTCGGTACTGGAAATTTCGGGTTCCGAAATCCGCACCCGCGTCGTCATCGGCGGTCGCCTCTCCGCGCGCAAGGGCCTGAATCGCCAGGGTGGCGGCCTCAGCGTCTCGGCACTTTCCGACAAGGATCGCAACGACATCAAGCTGGCCGCCGAGATGGGCGCCGATTTCCTCGCCGTGTCGTTCGTGCGCTGCGCCGACGATCTCCACGAGGCCCGCCGTCTCATGCGTGAAGCCGGTGGCGATGCCGCCATCGTTTCCAAGATCGAGCGCGCCGACGCCATCCCGGTGCTGGGCGAGATCATCGATGCCTCCGACGTGGTCATGGTCGCCCGTGGCGACCTGGGCGTGGAAATCGGCGACGCCGAACTTCCCGGTCTGCAGAAGAAGATCATCCGCGAGTCCGTGCAGCGCAACCGCTCGGTGATCACCGCCACGCAGATGCTGCAGTCGATGGTGCGCGCGCCCATCCCCACCCGCGCCGAGGTGCTGGACGTGGCCAACGCGGTGATCGACGGCACCGACGCCGTCATGCTCTCGGAAGAGACCGCCGCCGGTGCCCACCCGGACAAGGCCGTGGCCGCCATGCGCCGTATCTGCCTGGGTGCCGAGCGCCAGTTCGAGCCGCGCGGCGACCTGCGCCCGGACGTGCAGTCGCTGGATCGCAGCGACCAGGCCATCGCGCTGGCCGCCATGTCGCTCGCCGCCCAGGTGGGTGTCCGCGCCATCGTGGCGCTGACCGAGTCCGGTGCCACCGCACAGTGGTTGTCGCGCTATCGCTTCGCGGTCCCGATCTATGCGATGTCTCCCTCGGACATGGCCCGCCGCCGCATGCTGATGCTGCGCGACGTGCAGCCGGTGGACTTCGAGCAGGGCAACCTCGATCCCGCACACACCGCCCGCGCCGCGCTCCAGCACCTGTTCGCGCTGGGCAAGCTGGCCAAGGGCGACCGCGTCATCCTGACCCACGGCGACCACATCGGCCGCGGCGGTGGCACCAACACCCTGAAGCTGCTGGTCGTTGGCGACGACGGCATCGCCGACAGCCTGCGCGACCTCTGATCGACCCGCCGCGGACGCATGCCTCATACGCAGCGCATGCGTCCGCGGGGTTAAACTCGACGCCCTGGTTACCTACCGAGGGCGTCATGATCCGTATCTCCTCCCGCACCGGCGCCATTGCCGCCGCCGTCCTCCTCCTGGCCGCGGGCACCGCCCAGGCGCAGAACCTCCGCCGCGTCGCTCCGGAGCGACTGACCGGCTACTGGTATCTCACCAACAAGTCCGTCAGCCCCGATGTGCCGAACACCGGCAAGAACCTCAACCAGCCGACCTGCGTCGCCGTCAGCTACATGATCGGCTCGGACGGTCGCACGCAGAATGCAAGGATCGAGAAGGTCGAACCCCAGGGTGACCTCGGCCAGGTCGGCGTCAGCATCGTCAAGCAACTGGTCTACGTGAAGGGCAACCAGAACGGCACGGCCGTGCCCGTGCAGACCTACTACGTCACCGGGTTCAACCTTCCGGAAGACCCCGCCGCCAAGGCTGCCCTCCTGGCCAAGTGCAAGCTGCCGGGTTACGACCAGACCAGTTGATCGCAGCGCACAACGGCATTCACGGCGCGCGGCCCTATACTCCGCCGGTTTCAGTCATCGCTTCGCTCCTGATCAAGGGGCATACCACTACCATCATGGAGTTGTCATGAGCATCGAAAACCTCGAACAGATCGCGCAGGCGATGGTCGCCCCGGGCAAGGGCATCATTGCCATCGACGAGTCGACCAACACCATCAAGAAGCGTTTCGACAGCGTCGGCATCGAGAACACCGAGGAAAATCGGCGCGCCTACCGCGAGCTGCTGCTCACGACGCCCAACCTGGGCGACCACATCTCCGGCGCCATCCTGTTCGACGAGACGATCCGCCAGAAGACCAAGGACGGCGTGCCGTTCACCGAGATCATGAAGAAGAACGGCATCATCCCGGGCATCAAGGTCGACAGGGGTCCGGTGCCACTGGCCGGTTTCCCTGGCGATGTGATCACCGAAGGCCTGGATGGCCTGCGCGAGCGCCTGAAGGAATACGCCCAGCTCGGCGCCCAGTTCGCCAAGTGGCGCGCCGTGATCAACATCACCGACGACAATCCCAGCTCCACGGCCATCGAGGCCAATGTCCACGCGCTGGCCCGTTATGCGGCCCTGTGCCAGGAAGCCGGCATCGTGCCGATGGTCGAGCCGGAAGTGGTGATGGACGGCGCCGACAGCACGCACGACCTCGAGGTCAGCTACGAAGTGCACGAAGCCGTGCTGCGTAGCCTGTTCAACGCCCTCTACGAACAGAACGTCATGCTCGAGGGCACCATCCTCAAGATCAGCATGGTGATCCCGGGCAAGAACGCCCCGGAAGAAAGCCAGGTCGATGCCGAGGACGTGGCCGATGCCACCGTCCGCGTCCTCAAGACCACCGTGCCGGCGACGCTGCCGGGCATCGTGTTTCTCTCCGGCGGCCAGGAAGACACCCAGGCCACGGAAAACCTCAACGAGATCAACAAGCTCGGGCCGCACCCCTGGCCGGTCAGCTTCTCGTACGGTCGTGCCATGCAGGCTGAAGCCCTTGCGCTGTGGGCCAAGGACATCAAGGGCAACGTGGATGCTGCCCAGAAGATCGTGCTGGAGCGGGCCAAGGAGAATGGCGAAGCGGCCCTGGGGCGTTGGAAGAAACGCGCCTAACTCGATCCTGAACGAATAAAAAGAGGCGCCCTACGGGGCGCCTCTTTTTTTTTGTGGCGCGGCCGTTAAATGACGGAATCCACATATTCGGCAACTTTGTGCAGTTCCTTGCCGTATATGTGGCAGTCCTCAGCCTGGGGACGGCGGGTCTTCCCCCTGGAAGCCCGATCCAGCGGCAGCGGAGCAAGGTTGATGAATCGTAAGAAAGGGACCGCCTGGGCGGCGGTCATGGGTACCCTTGCATTGGCCGGGGTCATGGTTTGGCAGGCGTCAGGCGCGACCGATCCCCGTAGTCGTCCATCCATCGCTTCCGCGTCAACGGCTGGCGCCGCTCCCGTCGGAGCGCCCATCGTATCGACACCGCTTCGTCCCCTGGCTGCGAACGTCGCCCCCGGCGTCGTCGGCTCGGCCATGACGTCGTCCGCCAATGCGTCCGCCCCGACGGGCGAACTGTTCTCGTATTCGGCGACGGAGACGCCCCGCCGGGAAGGGCCGTACACGTACTATCCGGTCGATATCGACGTGGACCAGGTGCTCGCCTCCGCCTTGTCGGGCCACCTCGCGTTCACTGCGCCGGACGGTTCCCAGGTCGCCCTGGATTACGACAGGCACATCACCCACGAGGACGGTAACTGGACCTGGGTTGGCCGCAAGGACGGCGGTACGACGGGCCAGGACGCCGTGATCACCTTCGGTCCCGATGCCACCTACGGTGTGCTGCCGTCGTCGAACGGGCAGCAATTGCGCATCGCCACGATCGGCGGCAAGACCTACGTGAGCAGTGCGCCTTTCAGCCAGCTGCAGCAAGGCATTCGCGCCGGCGGCGACACGGTGGTCAAGGCCGCCGACGAGGCCGCCGAGACGACCGGATCGCAGGCACCCGTCACGGCTGCTGGCTCCTCGTCGACCGCGGCGCCCGTCGATGTCCTGATCGGCTACTCCAGCGGCTATCGCGCCTATCTGGGCAGCGCTTCGGCGGTGACGACGCGCCTGACCAACCTGATCGACGTGGCCAACCGCGGCCTGGCCAACTCGGGCGTCACCGCCGCGTCGTTTCGCCTGGTCGGCAGCCTCGAAGTGAACTATGCGGACAATACGGACAATGGCACGGCGCTGAGCGACCTGGCCTCGACCTCGGCGTCCTCGCCGCTGGCGGCCGTGCGTGCCGCCCGCAAGCAGTACGGTGCCGACCTGGTGTCCTTCATGCGTCGCTATGCCTCGGGCCAGAACGGCTGCGGCCTGGCCTATATCCCGCAGGCCCCCTACAACACCAATGGCCGCGACCAGACCTTCTCGGTCGTCGGTGACGGCAGCATCGACCTGGGCGGCGGCAGCTATTCCTATTGCCCGGACACCTCGCTGGCTCACGAAATGGGCCACAACCTGGGGGCGCAGCACAACACTCAGACCAACTCGACCGGCGCGCTGTATCCGTACTCGTACGGCTATCGGAACGACAGCGCCAACTTCTACGACATCATGTCGTACGGCCAGAGCGGCCAGGAAGCCGAGCTCATGTACTCGACGCCCGATGTGTCCACCTGCAAGGGCCTGCCCTGCGGCATCGCCAACGCCGCGGACGTGGCACGCACGTTCCGCGAGACCATGGCGACCGCCATGAATTTCCGCGCCACCGTGGTCGCCGATCCGACCTCGAATGCGCCCGGCCAGCTGACCCTGGCGAACGGTACGGGGCGCTGCCTGGATGTGTCCAACGGGAGCACCAACAATGGCGCTCCCATGCAGATGTGGGCCTGCAACGGGCTGCGGCAGCAGCAGTGGGGTTCGCAGGCCGATACCCGTGCCATATATAGCCTCGGCACATCCATGGTGCTTGATGCCGCAGGCTATGGCACGAGCAATGGCACCCCTCTGCAGTTGTGGAGCGAGTCGTCCACGACCAATCAGGCCTGGACGTTCACCCATGCTTCGCTGGTTACCAACGGCGGCCGCGTTGTGGACTCCATCGGATTCGGCACGGCCAACGGCTCGCTGTTCCAGTTGTACGACGACGGTGGTACGTCGAATCAGCGCTTCACCTTCGATCCCTCCGTTGGTGAGTTGATCAGTGACACGGGGCGTTGCCTCGACGTACAGGGGTATGGAACCGCTAACGGTACCCGCGTGCAGCTTTGGGATTGCACGCACACGGACAACCAGAAGTGGAAGCTTGGCCCGAACGGTAGCTTCGTGGGTTACGGCGGCAATTGTCTGGAAGCGGCCGATGGCGGCACCGCGAACGGCACGGTCGTCCGCATGTGGCAATGCAATGCCCAGCCCAACCAGAAATGGCGCATCCGCGGCGAAGTGCGCGGCACTCAGAGCAATCTCTGCCTCGATGACCCATCCGGCGGCCAGAACAACGGCTCGCGCCTGCAGCTGTACGCCTGCCTGGGCAACGACCACCAGCGTTGGGAATACCAGCCCAACTGATAGATAAAAGAAAAGGAGCCGCGACGGCGACGTCGCGGCTCCTTTGTTTTACGTGGATCTATATCTGAAACAGGTGCTTAGAAGCGGTATTCACCGGCAAGCGAAACGATGCCCGTGGAGCGCTTGATACCGCGGGAGACTTCACCCGTGGCGTTGTTACGCACCTTGCCTGCGTCGGCGTGGAAGTAGTCATACGCCGCACCCACGCTGAAGTGCTCGTTGATGTCCCAACCGGTACCGACGCCACCGTACCAGCTGCCGCGGGAGGCGCTGCCACCGCTCGAGAAGCCGAGGTCTTCGCTGACGCTGTTGTTGTAGTTCTGGTTGTTGTCGTTGGCGCGGAAGTAACCGCCGTGCGCGCTGAGGTACCAGCCCTGCACGAGGTTGATCTTGCCGTTCACACCGACCATCCAGCCGCGCAGCGCATTGCGCGTGCCCTTCTGGTCGACGTCCTGGCCGTTCTCGAAGACGTTCTTCACGCGGTAGTTGCCCAGATCGGCATAACCGGCTTCAAGGCCGAGACCCAGATCCGGGCCGACCTTCCAGCGGTAGCCGCCCAGCAGGCCGTAACCCGTGCGACGGTCCTTGTTCCCCTTGAGGAAGTTGAAGCCGCCGTTGTTGCCGTCACCGAAGCCACCGTTGTCGCTGCCGTTGGTACGGCCAGCCTGCGCGGCGATGAACCAGTTGCCGCTGCCCACGGACTGGCTGGGCTGGTAGTTGCCGCTGACGGCGGTGTTGGAATCCTGTGCGAAAGCCGGAATGGCTGCAAACGAAGCGCAAGAAACTGCAAGGGCAAGAGCTGCCTTTTTCATGGGGTATTCCTCTTATTGTCGGGGCGACCATCGTCGTGTGTGGGGAGGGGGCGACGACGGCTTGTCGCTATTAGAGGCCTTCGTACCTGAAGAAATTCAGAAACCAGTGTTAAAACATTAAGGCTTGGTTAACTTCCCTGCCGTGGCATGAACGTCCACGACAAGCTCATGCCCGATGCGCGACAATCATCGCTTTTCCGCCCTTGCTAACTGGAGAATGCCGATGACGACACGCCGCGAACGCGCAAACGCGATCCGCGCCCTGGCCATGGACGGTGTCCAAGCCGCCAATTCGGGCCATCCGGGCATGCCGATGGGCATGGCCGACATCGCCGAGGTCCTGTGGGGCGACTTCCTCCACCACAACCCAACCAACCCGCACTGGCCCAACCGCGACCGCTTCGTCCTGTCCAACGGCCACGGTTCCATGCTGCAGTACGCCCTGCTGCACCTGACCGGCTACGACCTCGGCATCGAGGACCTGAAGCACTTCCGTCAGCTCGGTTACCGCACCGCTGGCCATCCGGAATACCACCATACGCCCGGCGTGGAGACCACTACCGGTCCGCTGGGGCAGGGCATCGCGAATGCCGTGGGCTTCGCCATCGCCGAGGAAGTGCTCGCCGCGCGTTTCAATCGCCCCGGTCACGAGATCGTCGACCACCATACCTTCGTGTTCGCGGGCGACGGCTGCCTCATGGAAGGCATCTCGCACGAGGTCTGCTCGCTGGCCGGCACGCTGAAGCTCGGCAAGCTGGTCGCGATCTACGACGACAACGGCATCTCGATCGACGGCGAAGTCCACGACTGGTTCACCGACAACACCGCCGAGCGCTTTCGCGCTTACGGCTGGAACGTCGTGGTGGGCGATGACGACAAGCCGGTCGACGGCCATGACGGCGAGGCCATCAAGAAGGCCATCGCCGCAGCGACGTCGCAGCACGAGAAGCCCTCGCTGATCATCTGCAAGACCGTGATCGGCTTCGGTTCGCCCAACAAGGAAGGCAAGGAGTCCTCGCACGGCGCGGCCCTGGGCGCGGACGAGGTCAAGCTGACGCGCGAGCGCCTGGGCTGGAACTACGGCCCGTTCGAGATTCCGCAGGACATCTACGATTCGTGGTCCGCCAAGGACACCGGTGCGCAGAGCGAAAAGGCCTGGAACGAGAAGTTCGATGCCTACGCCAAGGCCTTCCCGGAACTGGCGGCCGAGTTCAAGCGCCGCACTTCGGGCGAGCTGCCGGGCAACTGGAAGAAGGATTCCGACGCCTACATCGCCAAGCTGCAGGCAGAGGGTCCCGTGGTCGCCTCGCGCAAGGCGTCGCAGATGGCGCTGGACGCCTTCGGCCCGCTGCTGCCCGAGCTGATCGGCGGCTCCGCCGACCTGGCGCCGTCCAACCTGACCATCTGGAAGGGCTCGAAGAACATCGCCGACGGCGGTGAGCAGGGCAATTACATCCATTACGGCGTGCGCGAGTTCGGCATGTCGGCCATTTCCAACGGCATCGCCCTGCATGGTGGCTTCTTGCCGTACGACGCCACGTTCCTGGTGTTCTCCGACTACGCGCGCAATGCCGTGCGCATGTCGTGCCTGATCCCGGCCCACGCCATCCATGTCTACACGCACGATTCGATCGGCCTGGGCGAAGACGGCCCGACCCACCAGCCGGTGGAGCACCTGGGCTCGCTGCGCCTCATCCCGAACAACCGCGTGTGGCGCCCGGCCGATGCCGTGGAGTCGGCGGTGTCGTGGCAGCAGGCCATCGAGCGCAAGGGCAACCCCTCGTGCCTGATCTTTTCGCGGCAGAACCTCAAGCACAATCCGCGTACGGAAGAGCAGGTGGCCAACATCGCCAAGGGCGGCTACGTGCTCTGGGAATCGGCGGAGAAATTCAAGGCGATCATCATCGCTACGGGCTCGGAAGTCGGCCTGGCCGTCGAGGCCGCCCAGGCCCTGGGCGATCAGGGCATCCCGGTGCGCGTCGTGTCCATGCCGTGCACCGAGGAATTCGATGCCCAGCCGGCCGAATACCGTGAAGGCGTGCTGCCCTCGTGGTGCCGCGCGCGCGTGGCGGTTGAGGCCGCCAGCGTCGACTTCTGGGGCAAGTACGTCGGCCTGGACGGCACGACGGTGGGCATGACCACCTTCGGTGCCTCCGGCCCGATCGACAAGCTGTACGAGCACTTCGGCATCACCACCACGGCGGTCGTGGATGCGGTGAAGCGCGTCACCAAGTAAGGCGACATTGCCTTTTAGAGCGAAGCCCCCGAAAGGGGGCTTTTCTTTTTCTATGCGGAGGCACCGCTGGTGATGCATGGCGCTGAGGAGTCGGTCATCGAATACTTCCGCTAAGGCCAGGGAGCGGCGGCTCAAGAGGCGAAATGACTCGTCGCGGCAGTTTGCCGATGTCTCCGGTGTCGTCATGCCCGGGACTTGTGGCGTGTCCTGTGGCCTCCAGAGCAAGCACGGCGACGCGCATCGCCCATTTGGTTGCCGCACCGTGGCGACGTGGTGCCGTGAATGCGCCAGCGATGGATCGCCGAGTGAGTTCTCTCGCCGATGTCGTGACTGGATACCGACGAGTTGGCAGGGAGCGCGAGGATGAACGCGCCCATGGGTGGTCAACGGGTACGTTGGCCGATGTCGTGACCACGCCGTCGGCCAGACAAGCGGCTGGGAAAAAGAGCGAGCTTGTCAGCACGCTGAGTACCACGGGGCGAAGTGGCATGGGGAACTCCTGGGAAGACGCTTGAGATCGTTGCCCCGCGAAACTAGCCAGCCTGTCGATCAAAGGACATCAGCGATGTCCTTTGTATCGCTTAGGAATATCGCCTGGCGGTGTAGGCAAAGATGCGCCTTGCGCGCTCCGTGTCTCTGATACCGCCCGTTGACTTAAATCGCTGCTGCGCTGCCTGCTAAGGCCACGATATCCATCGGCTTTTCGACGACTTTCCACGCCCCGGCTTTTTCCAGCTCCGCACGATCGCCGAAACCCCAGAGCACGCCGATGCCGCGCACGCCGTTGGCTACGGCGCCGTCGATATCGAAATGACGGTCGCCGACCATCAGCACGTCGTCGACGCCTTTTCCGAAATCGAGCACCGCGGCGCTGATCATTTCTGCCTTCTCGCTCTTCGCCGAGGACGGGTCGGGTGCGTATACCTTCTCGAACGCCTCGCCGAAGGGCAGGTGGGCGACGATGGGTTCGGCGTGTGGACGCACCTTGCTGGTGACCACGGCGAGCCGATGGCCGGCACCGACCAAGGCGGCGATCAGCTCCGGAATGCCCGGATACACGGTGTGTTCGGACCAGCCGATGTCGTGGAAGCGTTGCGAGTACGCCTCCACGGCTTTTTCGACGCGCTCGCTGTCGTGGTCGAGGAGTGGGCCGAAGCTCACCCGCAGGGGCGGCCCGATCCAGGAGCGCAGCGCATCGTCATCCGGTGCCTCGGCGCCGACGCTCGCCATGGCATGGCGAACGCCGGCGAAGATGCCGATCTGGGAGTCGATGAGGGTGCCGTCCAGGTCGAAAAGGATCAGCATTACTTCGTGTCCGCCCGTGCTTCCAGGGCGGCCACGGCCGGCAGTTCCTTGCCTTCGAGGAATTCGAGGAAGGCGCCGCCGCCGGTGGAGATGTACGACACGCCGTCTTCGATGCCGTACTTGTCGACGGCGGCGAGGGTATCGCCGCCACCGGCGATGGAGAACGCGCTGGATGCGGCGATGGCACGCGCGAGTGTCTCGGTACCCTTGCCGAAGGCGTCGAATTCGAACACGCCGACCGGCCCGTTCCAGACCACGGTACCGGCCTTGGCGATCAGGTCGGCGTAACGCTTCGCGGTGTCCGGGCCGATGTCGAGGATCATCTCGTCGTCGGCCACCTGGTCCACGGGCTTCACCGTAGCCTTGGCGTCGGCGGCGAACGCCGTGGCCACGACGACATCGGTCGGTACCGGCACCTCCGCACCCCGTGCCTTGGCGTCGGCCATGATCTTCTTCGCCGTATCGAGCAGGTCGGCCTCGACCAGCGACTTGCCCACCGTGTGCCCCGCGGCGAGGATGAACGTGTTGGCGATGCCGCCGCCCACGATCAGCTGTTCCACGCGGCCCACCAGGTTCTGCAGCAGTTCGAGCTTGGTCGATACCTTGGAGCCGGCGACGATCGCCAGCAGCGGCTTCTGCGGGTCTTTCAGGGCTTTACCCAGCGCGTCCAGCTCCCTGGCCAGCAGAGGGCCGGCAGCGGCAATGGGCGCGAAGCGGATTACGCCGTGGGTCGACGCCTGCGCGCGATGTGCGGTGCCGAAGGCATCCATGACGAAGATGTCGCACAGGGCGGCGTACTGCTTCGAGAGGGATTCGTCGTCCTTGCCCTCGCCGACGTTCATGCGGCAGTTCTCCAGCACGACGACCTCGCCTTCGGCCACGTCCACGCCGCCCAGGTAGTCACGCACGAGGCGCACGTCGGTGCCGAGCTTCTCGCCGAGCCACGCGGCCACCGGCTTGAGTGAGGAGGCTTCGTCGAACGCGCCTTCCTTCGGCCGGCCCAGGTGCGAGATGACCATGACCCGGGCGCCGGCGTCGCGTGCGGCCACGATGGTGGGCAGCGAGGCGTCCAGGCGCTGGGTGGAGGTGATCCTGCCGTTCTCGACGGGCACGTTCAGGTCTTCGCGGATGAGGACTCGCTTGCCCTTGAGGTCGAGGTCTTGCATGCGGATGACGGACACGATGGGTCTCCAGCTGGGGGTCGAGAAGAATTCCCCATTGTCCGCGTCCAGGGTGGATGGGCGCAAACGGCGGCGGGCTAGAATGCCCCCATCCCCGACCGGAAGCCCCCGCCATGGCCCTTGTTCTGTACACGTACTGGCGCTCCAGTGCCGCGTATCGCGTCCGCATCGCCCTCCAGCTCAAGGGCCTGGCCTATGAATCGCGGCCGGTGCACCTCGTCCAGGACGGCGGCGAGCACCTGAAGCCGGCCTACCGCGAGCTGTCGCCGCAGGCCCAGCTGCCGACGCTGGTGGACGGCGATCGCACGCTGCGCCAGTCCATGGCGATCCTGGAATACCTGGACGAGACCCGCCCGGATCCGGCCCTGATGCCGGCGGATGCGCAGGGCAGGGCGAAGGTGCGCGAACTGATGCAGGCGGTGGGTACGGATATCCATCCGCTGGGCAACCTGCGGGTGCTCAAGGCCATCGAAGCGGAGTTCGGTGCGGACCAGGCGGGGAAGGAGGCCTGGTCACGCCGCTGGATCGCACATGGCTTCGACGGGCTGGAAGCCCTGCTGGCCGAGGGGGACGCGGGGACATTCAGTTACGGCGACTCACCGACGCTGGCGGACTGCTGCCTGGTGCCGCAGCACTACAACGCCGTGCGCTGGGGCGTGGATCTGGAACCGTATCCGATGATTCGCCGGGTGGTGAGAGCTTGTCAGGGACTGGAGGCGTTTCAGAGGGCGGCGCCTGAGGTGCAGCCGGACGCTCCTGTGACCTGATTCGCCCACATCGTGGGCTCCTACCGGGGTCTGAGGGGGCGGGATCGCGCACATCGTGCGCTCCTACAAGGGGCTCCGTTGTAGGAGCGCACGATGTGCGCGATCCCGACCTGCCGCCAGGCTCCCGCTTAAACCCCAATCCCATACGGATCGCTGGAAGCGAACTCGTTCCCGGTCGCTCCCTCGGACAGGCGGATCTTCAATGCCAGGCCATCTCGCGAGTCCGCCTTGTTCAGGCATTCCTCGAGCGTGATCTTGTCGTCCTTGTACAGACGATATAGCGACTGGTCGAAGGTCTGCATGCCTTCCTGCAGGCTGCGGTCCATGGCGTCCTTCACCTCGTGGATCTGGCCGCGGCGGATCATGTCGCGGATCAGCGGGGTATTGAGCAGTACCTCGGTGGCGGGCATGCGGCGGCCGTCCTTGCCGGTCACCAGGCGCTGGCTGATCACGGCTCGCAGGTTCAGGGCCAGGTTCATCAGGACGTTCTTGTGCGCGGCTTCCGGGAAGAAGTTGAGGATGCGCTCCAGGGTCTGGTCGGCGTTGTTCGAATGCAGCGTGGCGAGGCAGAGATGACCGGTCTCGGAGAACGAGATGGCCGCCTCCATGGTCTCGGTATCGCGGATCTCGCCGATCATGATGACGTCCGGCGCCTCGCGCATCGCGTTCTTCAGGGCCTCGTGGTAGCTATGGGTATCGAGGCCCACCTCGCGCTGGTTGACGATGGAGCGCTTGTGCCGGTGCAGGTATTCGATCGGGTCCTCGATGGTGAGGATATGGCCCGAGCAGTTGGTGTTGCGGTGGTCGAGCATGGCGGCCAGGGTGGTGGACTTGCCCGAGCCGGTGGCGCCCACGACCAGGATGAGGCCGCGCGGCTCCATGATCAGTTCACGGAAGATGGTGGGTAGCTGCAGTTCTTCCAGCGAGGGGATCTCGTTCTTGATGGCACGGATGACCATGCCGATCTCGCCACGCTGCTTGAACACGTTGATGCGGAAACGCCCGGCTTCCTTCACGGCCAGGGCCATGTTCAGTTCCAGGTCGCGCTCGAACTGGGGCACCTGGCCCTCGTCCATCAGCGAGTAGGCGATCTTCTTCACCATGCCGGCAGGCAGGCCGGTGTTGCCCAACGGGTAGAGCTTGCCTTCCACCTTGATGTTCACCGGAGCACCCGTCGTCAGGAACATATCCGACGCGCCCTTGTCCACCATCAGCTTCAGGAAATAACCGATATCCACCTAAACCCCCGGACGTTCATTACAATCGAGTCGAGGTCAGCCCTTGACCCTATATATATCGACAATATCTCGCAAATCTGTAAGAGGAACGAGTGATGGTGCACAACTTGCCGTCGAAAACCCTTTCCAAGGGTCGCCGACTCCTTGCCCTGGCCGCTCTCGGCCTGGCAGTCATGACGATCGCCGGCTGTGCCAGTGTTCCTCCGCCCGATGGCTCGATGAACCAGGCCCTGGCCCAGTTGCAGGCCGCCCGGGACGCCGGAGCCGCCGATTACGCGCCTGTGGACCTGGATTACGCCCAGAGCAAGTTCCGTCAGGCGCAGGCCGCCATGGCCAGCCGTAAGTACGACGAGGCGGCGGTGCTCGCCGACGAATCGCGTGCGGACAGCGAACTGGCCCGTGCCAAGGCCCGCCTTGGTGCAGCCCGCGCGCAGAACACGACCAAGAGCAAGGAAAACTCCCGCATGCGCGTCGAGATGATCGACAACCATGCCAACGATACGGTGCCCATTCCGTCGAACGTGCAGGAGACCGAGTCGGTATTGCCCGAGCCTACGGCCACCACCCCACCGCCGGTCGGCGGGCAGACCCAGCCGCTGAACGACCCGTCGGGCAGCCAGATCCAGTCGTCCAACCCCCAGGGAGGCCAGTGATGAAGCGTTCCACCCTTCTTGCCTCGGCCCTTGCCTTCGCGCTCGCGGCCGGCAGCGCCATGGCCGCCACGGACGACCTGGACATCCGTCGTCTCAATTCCAGCCTGGACCAGCTCTCCTCCGACCCCGTGCTGGGCAGCTATGCGCAGGCCGAGCAGGCGCGCGCCCGCGAGGCCATCAACCAGATGGGCCAGTTCCGTCCCAAGGACAAGGAACACGCCCATTACCTCTACGTGGCCGAGCGCCGCGTGGATATCGCCAAGGCCATGGCCCAGTACCAGGACGCCCAGGCCAAGAGCGCCCAGCTCGATCGTGAGCACGATGCCATCCTGCTGGAGGCGAGCCGGCTGGATGCCGAGATGGCCCGCCGCCAGCTCGAACAGCAGCGCGCCCAGAACCAGATGATCCAGGAAGAGGCCGCCCGCCTTCAGCAGCAGGGCGTGGAGTACTCCCAGGCGCTGGACCAGGCCAAGGCCGAGGGTGACAAGGCCAGGCAGGTCGCTGCGGCGCAGGCCAAGGTGGCCAATGCCGCCAAGAAGCAGGCCGCACTGGCCGAGGCGGCCGCACGCGCCATGCGCGATATGAACTCCTCGGATGGCGGTGCACCGGCACCGACCCCGAAGAAGACGAAGAAGTCGAGCGGCAACTAAATCGCGTTTTTATGCGTTTTTAGGCGTGTAACGTGAGAAAAATCGCCCTTGCACGGTTCCGGTGAGCGGAGTAGCTTCGGTATCCCGTCACCGGAAAAACACGGTGGCGGTCCTGCCGGAGCCGTGCAACGCAGCGACCGCATGGCTCCCCTCACGACCGGCCCGCACCGCGGGCCGATCCCACCGCGAGGAGTTTGCAATGTTCGAAAACCAGCAGCGTGACGACGTCGAGAAGTTCATCCACGCCAACGCGGATACCCGTCGTCTTTTCTATCGCCACCAGGAACTCGATACCAAGTTGCATGACGCCAACATCGGCTGTCTGCCTATCGACGATGTCAGCCTGGCGGGTCTCAAGAGGGAAAAGCTGCAGGCCAAGGAAAAGCTCCAACGAATGTGGGATAGCTGGCAACAGTCTCCACACTGAGCCCTGACCCGGCTCCATCGACCGACGGGCGCCGCAAGGCGCCCGTTTTCGTTCCACCGACCGGGTCGGTGCGTAAGGGTTGTACCTACGCCATTACGGGTCGGCCGATCGGCCGGGCATCGGTTCACCGGCACACCCTTTATGATGGGCGCCCAGAGGGCGAGGTCGAAGGGGCCACGCCGCAAAAACACGATGGAGTTCCAATGACTGTTCATGACAGCGTCCTCGACCTGATCGGTCACACCCCGATGGTGCGCGCCCAGCGCCTGGACGCAGGTCCGTGCGAGCTGTTCCTCAAGCTCGAGAGTGCGAATCCCGGTGGTTCGGTCAAGGACCGCATCGGCATGTCGATGATCGAAGGCGCCGAGCGCGCCGGGAAGATCAAGCCGGGCGACACCCTGGTGGAAGGCACGGCGGGCAACACCGGCCTGGGCCTGGCGCTGGTCGCGCAGCAGAAGGGCTACCGGCTGGTGCTGGTGGTGCCGGACAAGATGAGCCGAGAGAAAATCTTCAACCTCAAGGCGATGGGCGCGGAGGTGGTGCTGACCCGTTCCGATGTCGCCAAGGGCCACCCGGAGTACTACCAGGACATGGCCGAGCGCATCGCGCGCGAAACCCCGGGTGCCTACTTCATCAACCAGTTCGGCAACCCCGACAATCCGTTGGCGCACATGCAGACCACCGGTCCTGAGATCCTGGAGCAGATGGACGGCGACGTGGACGCCATCGTGGTGGGCTGTGGGTCCTCGGGAACCGTGAGCGGGCTCACCGCCTACCTCAAGGAGCGCTCGCCGAAGACGCGGATCATCCTGGCCGATCCGGTCGGCTCCATCCTGGCGCAATACATCAACGAGGGCATCCTCTCGGAGAAGTCCGGCAGCTGGATGGTCGAAGGTATCGGCGAGGATTTCCTCCCCTCGATCAGCGATTTTTCGCTCGTCGAGAAAGCCTTCGCCATCACCGACAAGGAAAGCTTCCTGGCCGCGCGCGAGCTGCTGTCGAAGGAAGGTGTGCTGGGCGGCTCGTCCACCGGCACGTTGCTGGCCGCGGCGCTGAAGTACTGCCGCGAGCAGACCACGCCCAAGCGGGTGGTCACACTGGTCTGCGATACCGGCAACAAGTACCTGTCGAAGATGTATAACGACTACTGGATGCTGGACAACGGGTTCCTCGAGCGCGAGCGCTACGGTGACCTGCGCGACCTGATCCTGCGTCCCTACGCGCAGCGCGACACGGTGGTGATCAAGCCCGACGACATGCTGATTACCGCATACAACCGCATGAAGCTGTACGACGTGTCGCAGCTGCCGGTGATGCAGGGCGATCGCATCGTCGGCATCCTCGACGAATCCGACGTCCTGCTGCACGTGCATGCGGACGAATCGAAGTTCCGCGACCCGGTCTCCACCGCGATGATGGCGTCGCCCGAAATGCTCCAGGTCAGGGAGCCGATCGAGGCGCTCCTGCCCGTGTTCGAAAAAGGTCATGTCGCCATCGTCGTCGACGGGGAGCAGTTCCTCGGCCTGATCACGCGGATCGACTTGCTCAATTACCTGCGTCGCAAAGTCAACTAAGGCCAAGGGGAAGCGTCATGTGTGGAATCGTCGCCGCTGTTGCGCAGCGTGATATCGCGCCCATCCTCATTGCAGGCCTGAAAGCCCTCGAATACCGGGGTTACGACTCCGCGGGTATGGCCATCGCCGACGGCGGCCAGATCCGCCGCGTCCGCGCCAAAGGCAAGGTGCGTGAGATGGAAGCGTTGTACGACGCGGACCCGGTACCTGGCGGGACGGGTATCGCGCATACGCGCTGGGCCACGCACGGCGTGCCCAGCGAGCACAACGCGCATCCGCACGTGCAGGGCCGCATCGCCATCGTGCACAACGGCATCATCGAGAATTACGCCTCCCTGCGCGAGCGCCTCAAGGCGCAGGGCCGCGTGTTCCATTCGGAAACGGACACCGAGGTGATGGGTGCCGTGATCGATGAGCATGTGCAGTCCGGCAAGCCATTGCGCGAAGCGGTCACCGCCGCCGTGCGTGAACTGGAAGGTGCCTATGCCATCGCGGTGATGAGCCTGGACGAACCCGAGCGGGTCGTCGGTGCCCGTCGCGGTTGCCCCCTGCTGGTGGGCATCGGCATCGGCGAGCATTTCCTCGGCTCCGATGCACAGGCTCTCATCAAGGTCACCAACCGGATGATGTACCTGGAAGAAGACGACGTAGTCGAGATCACGCGGGAAACCGTGGAGGTGTTCGGCCTGGACGGCCAGCGCGTGGACCGCACGGCCCACGAAAGCGAGATCAGTGCCGATTCGGTGGAGCGGGGCGAATACCGCCACTACATGCAGAAGGAGATCTTCGAACAGCCGCGCGCCGTGGCCGATACCCTGGAAGGGCGCATCGGCCCGCATGGCGTGTTGCCGAACATCTTCGGCATCGACGCCGACCCGATCCTCGACAAGACCCGTGGCATTCATATCGTCGCTTGTGGCACCAGCTACCACGCCGGCATGGTCGCCAAGTACTGGATCGAAGAACTGGCACGCATCCCCGTGGTAGTCGAGGTGGCCAGCGAATACCGTTACCGCGACGTGGTGGTGCCGGAGAACACCCTGTTCGTCGCGGTGTCGCAGTCCGGCGAAACCGCCGATACCCTGGCCGCCATGCGCGAGTCGCGTCGTCGCGGCTACCTCGCCACGTTCGCCATCTGCAATGTACCCGAGTCCTCGGTGGTGCGTGAATCCGACCTGCGCCTGATGACCCGCGCAGGCCCGGAGATCGGCGTGGCCTCGACCAAGGCCTTTACCACCCAGCTCACCGCGTTCGCGCTACTGGCGTTGGATCTGGGTCGGCGCCGTGGCCTGGATGAAACCAAGTACCTGGCGCACTGCAAGGAACTGCAGTCGCTGCCGCGCTACATCGAGAACGCGTTGAAGAGCGAGCCCGAGATCATCCGGATCGCCGATCATTTCGCCGCCAAGCAGCACGCGTTGTTCCTCGGTCGCGGCGCGCAGTTCCCGGTGGCGCTGGAGGGTTCGCTCAAGCTCAAGGAAATCTCCTATATCCACGCGGAGGCCTATCCCGCAGGCGAGCTCAAGCACGGCCCGCTGGCGCTGGTGGACGAGAACATGCCGATCGTGGCGGTAGCGCCTAACGGTCCCTTGCTGGATAAGCTGAAATCCAACCTGCAGGAAGTACGCGCCCGCGGCGGCGAGCTGATCGTCTTCGCCGATGACCGTGCGGAGCTGGATGCGGATGCCGACCATATCGCCACGGTGCGTGTCGACGGCGGTGGCGATCTGATCGCGCCGGCGGTGTTTACCATCCCGATGCAGTTGCTGGCGTATCACGTCGCGGTGATGCGTGGCACGGATGTGGATCAGCCGCGGAACCTCGCCAAGTCGGTGACTGTCGAGTAGAAGACGTGCCTATAGGTCGTGTGATGCTCCTCAGTCAGATACCGAAGACTGGCTTCACTATTCCTAGACACTCGCTTTTTACCTTGTATCGGCCGCGAAAACGTCGGCGAGATGGTGGAATGAGTGTCCAGGAATCGGTAAAAATGGACCCTCGCCCTTCTCCGGACCAATTCCATGAAATGTTTCAAGGCCTACGATATTCGCGGGCGCGTACCCGACGAACTCAACGAGGATATCGCCTATCGCATTGGGCGCGCATTTGCGCGCACGGTCGACGATGGTCCGGTGGTGGTCGGTTACGACATCCGTCGAGACAGCCCGGCTTTCGCTGCCGCCGTCGTGCGGGGGCTCAATGATGAAGGCCGTGACTCGATCGACATCGGTTTGTGTGGCACCGAAGAGGTGTATTTTCAGACGTTCCATCGTCGCGTCGCCGGCGGCATCATGGTGACGGCCAGTCACAACCCGATCGATTACAACGGCATGAAGCTAGTCCGTGAAGAGGCTCGCCCAATCAGCGGCGATACCGGCCTGCGTGACATAGAGCGGATGGTCGAGGACAATGTATTCGATGGTGCTGTCCCGGCGCCGGGACGCGTCATCCACGAACACGACAAATCGGCATACATCGCCCACCTGCTCAGCTACATCGACACGAACGGACTGCGTCCTTTAAAGATCGTGTCCAACGCTGGTAACGGTGGCGCGGGCGTCGTCGTTGATCTATTGGAGGCTTATCTTCCTTTCGAATTCGTCCGTGTGAACCACGATCCGGACGGCAGTTTCCCCAATGGCATCCCCAATCCTTTACTGCCGGATAACCGGGATGCGACAGCTCGTGCCGTAGTCGCGCATGGCGCCGATTTGGGTATCGCGTGGGATGGCGATTTTGATCGCTGCTTCCTGTTCGATGCTCGGGGAGACTTCATTGAAGGGTACTATATCGTCGGCCTGCTAGCGGCGCAGTTGCTCGAGACGCACCCGGGTGCCAAGGTTATCCACGATCCCCGCCTGACTTGGAACACCATCGACATGGTTCGAAAGGCCGGTGGTGTGCCTGTCGAGAGCAAGACCGGTCATGCCTTCATCAAGGAGCGCATGCGCGCCGAAGACGCCGTCTACGGCGGAGAGATGAGCGCCCATCATTATTTTCGCGAGTTTGCTTATTGCGACTCTGGAATGATTCCATGGCTGCTGGTTGCTGAGCGTCTTTCCAAGACAGGCAAAAATCTCTCGAGCATGCTGGAGGAGTGCATGGGTGCTTATCCGTGTAGCGGCGAAATCAACTTCGTTGTAGACGACGCCAAGGCAGTTGTGGCTCGCGTCCTGGCTTATTACGAAAAGGAGGCTCCGCATCTGTCACATATCGACGGTGTTAGTGCCGACTTCGGTTCCTGGCGATTCAACCTACGGTCTTCCAACACGGAGCCGTTGCTTCGGTTAAACGTGGAGTCGCGCGGTGATGATGACGTGATGGCCGCGAGGGTGATTGAGTTGTCAGGACTGATCGAAGGTTGAGGGGTATCCAATCTGCAAGACGGCGGATCTATATCAATGCGTCGCGGAAGGTGGCTGTATCTTGCGCGCTACGATCTCGCCGTCCTGCATCAACTCGTAGTTCGCTTTATCCGGGCCTGCGACCTCCAGTGGCGAATAAATTGGCAGAAAGTTCGATACGAGCCTGTACTTGCCCATCCAGTCGAGCATGATTACGTTGGGGACCGTGTCTTCGAGAACGTATACGCCTGGGCGTCCTTCGAGATCTCGCGATGAACGGCGGAGGTTGCCTATGTAATCTTTGACTTGTTTTGCCCACGGATAAGCTGTCGCTTCGCTGCTATGCACTTGTACGTTGATCGCGATGATGCACGCTATAGCGACGATAGTAGCCTGAGCCGGCTTGGTCAGAGGGATTGCAGAAATGGACATGATCAGGGTGAGCACTAGAAAGGCGGAACCTTCTGCCGCGTAGCGCAGCGCTTTGGCAAGGTCGGGTATGTATACGGCACGATTTAAGCCGATAAGGATCGCGGCAATAACGACGTAGGCCACAAGCGCAAGCCACAGAATCAACAGGTCCCGATTTGCTCGAATTGCCACGAGCGCGGTTGCAGCGATAACGATCATGGGAAGGGCGGAAGTCCAGTGCAAACCAAACGCCCGACCAATGCCAAACGTTGCACCGATCGTGGTGTCGCCGACCATGACGGAGACGAATTCCCATAGTTCATGGGGCGATGGACGCGGAGGGTATCCAGTCGGGCCGATCCACTTGACGATCAGTAGGTAAATAGCCGTCAGGACAATGACGGGAACCATTTCCTTAATAGTGCCGGCGATCGCGTGCGCAACTGATTTACCTTCGCGGCGCTGACGCAGGTAAATGACGGCGCCAATGATGGCAGGCGCGCATACAGTCTTTGCGGTGAACGCCAAGGCGCAGCCATACAGTAACGGTACCGAGGCAATTCGTCCCTTCCACGACGAAGTGGCCGCCACCAGTGCCCACATGATAAACGCGAAGGAAAAAATTGTATGCACGGCAGCAGCCCACCACTGCTGCACGTGCGTAAATTGCGGCAAGGAAATGAACAGGATCACGCCGGCCACGATGCACCACGGGCGGGCGCCGAGTGCCTGGCTGACACGGATCAGAGCATACGTGCAGGACACGGAAAGTACCCCAACGATGATCATGGCCCATACGAAGCTCGGTCCAAAGAGTTCGTCGAACAACAACTGTACGGCGCGGTAGCCGGGCGCGACTTGACCGAACACGTCCTGAAATAGAAAGTGTAGGGAGAACCCATTTTGCCGGGAAAGCTGAATATTCAGAAAGTCATCGGCAAAGAGCCAAGACTCACGGACGCGTACGTAGAAGAGAAGCGCGTGGATGAGCAGAGCTAGCGCGATCCAGTAATTCTTCTTAGACATGGTGTGTATCATATGTCAACGTATTCGTTCTTCAAGAGTCAATTTTAGCACTCTTGCTGTACGCGGTTCTCCAGCCTGCTAACATCTTCACTCGGGAGGGTGCTGGGCGCCCGCATATAAGGTATTGCATGAAGACGGCGTGCTTCGCAGAAAAGCTGCTACCTAATCCGGGGAAGAACGTACCGTATCTCGATGCGATCCGGGGTGTTGCCGTAGTTTTCATCTTCGTTCGTCACTGCTGGGGAATCGCGGGATCGCCCAACTACAGCTTGTTCGAACACAGCATCAGTCCATTCTTAACGATGATGAGTTCGGGCGTGGATTTGTTTTTTGTATTGAGCGGCGTACTTCTGTCCGCACGTTTTCTTAAAGCGGATTCCCTTGGTAGGCCAGCGCCAGATTTCGTCGAGTATATAAAGTCGCGAGTACTGCGAATTGGGCCGCCTTATTGGATCGTTCTCGCAGTTGTACTAGTTCTTTACACGCCAAGTATGATCCCCAATGATCGTATATGGAGTAGCTACGGTGCCTTCATGGTGCTGGCTCATGCTTTATTTGCGCAGTCACTGTTTATCGTCTCTTTTGGAGCGTACATGGTTGCCGCTCCGTTTTGGACACTCACTGTCGAAATGATTTTTTATCTCATTCTACCGGCAATGGCTAAGTGCTTTTACAGCTTTCGTTGGTGGCAAGGGGTCGTGATCTCTTTCCTTACGGCAATTGCATGGCTCTATGCATGCAGGTATTACTTGTCAGATCTGAATATCCTAATTCGTAGCCATTCATTTGGTCTGGCATATTCCGAACCTGGGGTGCGTTTCTTTTTATCTCATCAGATTGTGGGATACCTTCCGCATTTCGCAATCGGATGTTCAATCAGCGCCATTCTTCAAAGAAGGTCCGGTAGCTGGTTTTCAGGCCGGGTCGCTGGCGTCGTCTACCTCGTGTCAGGGTTAATTTTGCTTTTTTGTGCCATGGGTGTGCTGGGGCGGCTGTCTATCATGGAGGGATTTACGAATCCTGAGCTCTTGCTTGCATCGAGCTCACCAGCTGCTCTTGTCTATTACTTTGGCGAGTCGATGCCCTTCGCTGTGGCTTACGGCCTTATTATCTTGGGGGTTTCTCTGGCTCCCCGGCGCGTGCAAAACTGGATTTCGAGGCCGACACTTTCATTATTTGGCGTGCTCGGTTACTCGATATATCTAATTCACATGCCCCTGCTTTATACTCTTAATCAGCACGCTATCGTGGCCGGGGCGAGTACGCAATCGGTTCATTTCCTGCGTTTACTCGCTATCGGATTCATTGTGATCGTTGCGGCTTCATTCGCTTTGTTCCAGGCGATTGAGCGTCCTTCGATGATATGGGCTGCCAGTGTTAGGAAGAAAGGCTTGCCTCCCCGCCACCTTTCGAGCGATGAACATGCGTAACTACTTCTTTGGCGATGATCGGCATTACTGACAGCCGAGCCTCAGCATGAACGCAAGAAGCGTGATGCGCTTTCGAGTGTCCTATTCAGCGTGGTCTGCCGAAGATCTCGTTCGCCTCACGCTTTAGCGAACGTTGCTCCTATATCGGGGATCATTTGACGCGGTTCTCAAGGCGCTCGTGCTGCCGATGCAGTGGCAATGCGATGACTCGATTTGCGAATAACAATCGATGCAGGCTCGCCGCAACGTCAGGTTGATCGTTGCGGTTAGGGATCTTTCGTTCAGCGCAAACACCATCACCAGCTCAGGCGCGACGCATGAGATGTATTGCGGTCAGGAGATATGGCTGCACGTTAGGTTCAAGCTCGACCATATACGTCGTCGAAACGGACGATGTCGTCCTCGCCCAGGTAGCTACCCGACTGGACTTCGATCAGTTCGACGGGAACCTTGCCCGGATTGCGCAGACGATGGCGAGAACCTAGCGGTAGGTAGGTACTTTGGTTCTCAGCGAGCAGGAACACTTTGTCGTCGCAGGTGACCTCGGCGACGCCCTTAACCACTATCCAGTGCTCGGCCCGGTGGTGGTGCATTTGCAGGCTGAGCGCGGCACCGGGTTTAACTACGATACGCTTGACCTGAAAGCGGTCGCCCTGCTCTAGCGAGTCGTAGCTGCCCCAAGGGCGGCGGACGACGCGATGCAGATCATGCTCGCTGCGTCCCGCCGACTTCAGGTCGTCGACGATCTTCTTGACATCCTGCGAGGCGCTGCGTCGGGCAACGAGCGTTGCATCCGGCGTGGTTACCACCACAAGGTCCTCCAGTCCGATGGTCGCGACTAGATGGCGCTCATGCGATCGTACCAGCGTTCCCTTTGTATCAAGAGCGATCACGTCGCCTTCTAGGTTATTGTCGTTGCTATCCTTATTGGAAGCCGTCCACAGTGCGTCCCACGAGCCTATGTCGCTCCAGCCACAGCTGACCGGTACGACGGCCGCTCGGGAGGTCTTCTCCATGACCGCATAGTCAATAGAGTCGTTAGGCGCGCCAGCGAATGCCTCGGCCTCCAGGCGGATGAAGTCCAGGTCGACGCGCGCGCTGGCGAAGGACGCTTCCGCGGCTTCGAGCATGCGAGGTGCGTGCTCGGCTAGTTCTTCTAAGTAGCGCGCTGCCTTGAATAAGAACATGCCCGAATTCCATTCGTATTCGTCGCTGGCAAGATAGCGTTCGGCTACTTCCTGCTTCGGCTTTTCCACGAATTGAGCGACGGAGAAGGTCCCTGCATTGATGGCTGTTCCACGACGGATGTAACCGAAACCTGTTTCGGCTCGATCAGGTCGGATGCCGAACGTGACCAGCCACCCCTGCGTCGCAAGCGGACGAGCCCGATCGACGGCTTCGGCGAACGATGTGTCGTCGCCGATCAGGTGATCGGCGGGCAGGACGAGGACCTGCGCTTCTGGGTCGTGTGACAACGCCTGGAGCGCTCCAACCGCAATGGCCGGTGCCGTATTGCGCGCGAAAGGTTCAAGCAGGATGCTGGCCCCACCGACGCCGAGTTCCTGCAACTGCTCCGCGGCAAGGAACCGGTGGTCGTCACTGGCGACCACGATGGGCGCGGCGGCGTCTTGCAACCGGCCGGCCCGCCGCACTGTTTGCTGAAACAGCGTTTCGTTGCCGGCGAGCGAGAGGAATTGCTTGGGCAGGTTGCGTCGCGAAATGGGCCAAAGGCGCGTACCGCTGCCGCCGCTGAGGATGACGGGGATGAGCATGTCGTTCAGTCCGAAGAGTGGGATAGCGCAGTGAGGATTCGATCAAGGCCGATCTGCCAGTCCGGCATTGCCATGTCGAAGGTGTGTGCGAATCGGCTGTTGTCTAGGACGGAATACGCGGGACGCTTGGCTGGCGTGGGAAAGTCAGCGGTGCCGATGGCGCGCACTACGGGAATGCGTGCCATAAGACCGTGGGTTGCCGCTGAGACAAAAATTCTTTCGGCGAAGCCGTGCCAGCTGGTTTGCCCGCTAGCGGTCAGGTGATACGTCCCCTCCAGCGCGGCGCGATCGCCGTCTGAAGCGCTGAGCCAACGATCGATCGCGGCTAACGTGCCCTCGACGATCAGGCGGGTGTCTGTAGGAGTTCCATGCTGGTCTGCTACCACACGCAATTCGTCGCGAGCGGCGCCCTGGCGCAGCATGGTGCGCAGAAAGTTGCTACCGACGGGGGAGTAGACCCACGCGGTACGGAAGATGAAATGCGCTGCACCACTCTCCCGCAAGCTTCGTTCGCCGGCAAGTTTGCTGCGTCCATATGCCCCGGCGGGCGCAACGGGCGCGTCGTCCGGATAGGGTGAGGTCGCGTCTCCGGCAAAGACGTAGTCGGTCGAGTAATGCACGACCAAGACGCGCCGTCCGGTCGCCCACCGGCCAAGCAGGCCGACCGCGTCGCCGTTGACGGCGGTGGCCGTGGCTTCATCCTGTTCCGCCCGATCGACTGCCGTGTAAGCGGCGGTGTTCACGATCAGGTCGGGTTTCTCGCGATCAAGCAGGGTGCTCAGGTCCTCCGGCGAAGTGAGGTCGCCGATCAAGCCATGCCCACCATCTAGCAAGACACCATCGCGACTGGCCGCAAGGAGGGTTCCGCGGGTAGCGAGGCCGCCATGGCCGAGGAAAGTACGTCCAAGCTGGCCATTGGCGCCCAGCAGAAGGATCTTCACGCGCGCAACCCCGGCAGCCGATCGACCGGCACGTCCGCCAGCAGCGGCGCTTTGCTGTCCTTGTCGGACAACAGTGGATCGGTCAGAGGCCAATCGATGCCCACGGCCGGGTCGTCCCAACGCACGGCGCCGTCGGCCTTGGCATCATAAAGATCGGTGCATTGGTAGGAAAAGGTCGCGTGTTCGGACACGACACAGAAGCCGTGGGCGAATCCTTCAGGGATCCAGAAGTGACGATGGTTTTCGGCCGTGAGCATCACGCCCGCCCACTGGCCAAAGGTCGGTGACCCTCGGCGGATATCAACGGCCACGTCGTATACCTCACCTTCGAGCACACTGACCAGCTTGCCTTGGGGGTGCGGCCACTGGTAATGCAGGCCACGCAAGACGCCACGGGCTGAGCGAGAAACGTTTGACTGAACAAAGCGACGGTCGATGCCCGCCTCGCGGTATTTCGCCTCGTTGTAGCTTTCGTAAAAGAATCCACGGCTGTCGCCGAACACCTGCGGTTCGATCACGATGCAGCCTGGCAGGGAGGTTTCAACAAACTTCATCCGACGTAGCCTTGCTTGATAAGGTTTTGGAGATACTGGCCGTAGCCTGTCTTGGAGAGCGGGGCCGCCAGCCTCAGCAACTGCTCGCCGTCGATCCAGTTATTGACGTAAGCGATCTCCTCAGGGCAGCAGACCTTGAGACCCTGACGGTTTTCGATCGTCTGGATGTACTCGCCAGCTTCCATGAGCGACTCGTGCGTGCCCGTGTCTAGCCAAGCATAGCCGCGACCCAATTGCTCCATGTGGAGCGAGGCGTCATCGAGGTAACAACGGTTCAGATCGGTGATTTCAAGTTCGCCGCGGGACGACGGCTTCAGGTCTGCAGCGAACTGCGGCGCACGATTGTCGTAAAAATAAAGCCCCGTTACCGCGTAGTTCGACTTTGGCGCCGCGGGCTTTTCTTCAAGGCCGATGACCTTGCCAGCGCTATCGAATTCCGCCACGCCGTAGCGTTCCGGATCCTTCACCCAGTATCCAAACACGGAGGCTCCACGCGTGCGCGCGGCCGCCCGTTTCATGCGCTCGGTCAGGCCTACACCGTAAAAAATATTATCGCCTAGGACAAGGCAGCTCGGATCGTTGCCGAGGAAATCCTTGCCGATGATGAAGGCCTGAGCCAGACCGTCCGGCGAGGGTTGTACAGCGTAGCGTATGGCGATACCCCACTGGCTGCCGTCTCCGAGCAGGCGTTGAAACAGTGCCTGTTCGTGCGGCGTATTGATGACCAGTACGTCACGTATACCCGCCAGCATCAGGGTGGCGAGGGGATAATAGATCATCGGTTTATCGTACACGGGCAGCAGCTGCTTGCTGACCGCTTGGGTAATGGGATAGAGCCGCGTGCCGGATCCACCCGCAAGAATAATACCCTTGTGTGTCGTCATGTTCCGAGCCGCTCGAGTCGATAGCTGCCGTCTAGCACTCGTTCGATCCATGATGTGTTGGCGAGGTACCAGTCGACGGTGGCCTGGATACCGCTTTCAAAGGTTTGTGCTGGCGTCCAGCCCAGCTCGTTCTTCAGTTTGCTAGCATCGATCGCATAGCGGCGGTCGTGCCCCGGGCGGTCCTTGACGAAGGTGATTTGCTCCTGGCGGCTTCGGCCATCGGCCAAGGGGCGCCGCTGGTCGATAAGGTCACAGATAATGCGAACTACATCGAGGTTTTTCCTCTCCGCGTTCCCGCCGACATTATAGGTTTCGCCGACACGGCCGGCGTCGAGTACCCGACGGATCGCGGCGCAGTGGTCACCGACGAAAAGCCAGTCACGGATGTTCTGGCCGTCGCCGTAGACGGGCAGAGGCTCGCCGGCCAACGCTTTGTTAATAATAAGCGGAATGAGCTTTTCGGGGAATTGGTACGGCCCGTAATTGTTGGAGCAATTGGTTGTTATTACCGGCAGCCCGTACGTATGGTGGAAAGCTCTTACGAGGTGATCGGACGAGGCCTTAGACGCCGAGTAGGGCGAATTAGGCGCGTACTGGCTGTCCTCGGTGAAATAGCCATGGTCACCGAGCGACCCGTAGACCTCGTCGGTAGATACATGTAGAAAGCGGAACGCTTGGCCTGCGGCTTCGTCAAGGCCTCTCCAGTAGTCGCGGGTTGCTTCAAGGAGGCCGAGGGTGCCGACGACGTTGGTTTCGATGAACGCGGCAGGGCCGTCAATGGAGCGATCAACGTGCGATTCCGCGGCAAAATTGACCACAGCGCTCACTTTGTGTCGCACGAGCAGATCGGACACCAGAGTCCTGTCGCCGATGTCGCCTTCGACGAAGATGTGGTGGTCGTCGTCATCCATCGACCTTAGGGTGTCGAGGTTTCCCGCGTACGTCAGCTTGTCCAAATTGACCACCGACAAGCCATCCGCAACTGCCTGGAGTACGAAGTTGGCGCCTATGAATCCCGCACCGCCCGTGACCATCACTGTCTTCATGCCGCCGCCCATTCTTAGCAAAGTCACATATTCTGGCATGGGCGTGGGAGCCCAGGCCACCTGAAGCTGAACGGAGGCCGATGAAACTAGGTACTCGTTTAATTAAAATTTAATGCGGTTGGTGTTTGTGGTTTATAATACTTCGTTTTTCCGCGCGCTCCGGCGCCCATACGCTTCCGAAGGTCCGTTTATGTCCAAAGCAAACCGTCCGCTCGGCCTCGGTACGCGGGCAATCCACGCGGGACAGCATCCCGATCCGTCAACGGGCGCCATCATGACGCCGATCTACGCTACCTCGACCTACGTTCAATCCAGTCCCGGCAAACACAAGGGCTACGAGTACTCGCGCACGCAGAATCCGACTCGTGGCGCATACGAGCGCTGTGTTGCAGATTTGGAAGGTGGCGTCGCGGGCTTTGCCTTTGCCTCTGGGATGGCAGGTTCCGCTACGATTCTGGATCTGCTCGACTCGGGTAGCCACATCATTGCCATGGACGACCTCTATGGCGGTACGTTTCGCTTGTTCGACAAGGTACGCCGCCGGTCGGCGGGGCTCGATTTCAGTTTTGTTGACCTGAACGACACGCCTGCTCTGAGGGCCGCGCTGCGACCCGAAACCTGCATGATCTGGGCCGAGACGCCGACCAACCCCATGCTCAAGCTTGTCGATCTGGCGAAGGTTGGGGCGTTTGCCAAGAAGCATGGTCTCATCTTCGTGGTAGATAACACCTTCTGCTCACCGATGGTGCAGCGCCCGATCGAGTACGGTGCCGACCTCGTGCTCCACTCGGCCACCAAGTACCTCAACGGGCACTCGGACATTGTAGGTGGCATGGTTGTCGCCGCGGAAGACGAGATGGCCGAGCGGATGGCCTTCCTGCAGAATTCCACCGGCGCGGTGGCTGGGCCATTCGACGCGTTCCTCGCTATGCGCGGACTTAAGACCCTGCACCTGCGGATGCGCCAGCATTGCGAGAGCGCCTTGGACTTAGCTAGATGGCTCGAGCGCCATCCAGCAGTCGAGCGGGTTATCTATCCCGGGCTCAAGAGCCACGCACAGCATGTGCTCGCCCGGCGACAGATGGATGGCTTCGGCGGCATCATATCGGTCGAGGTCAAAGGCGGTTTGCGCATGGCCCGTCGTGTCCTTGAGCGCTCGGAATTGTTCGCTTTGGCCGAATCGCTCGGCGGTGTCGAGAGCTTGATCGAACATCCTGCGATCATGACCCACGCGTCGATTCCGCCTGCGAACCGCAGGCGGCTGGGAATCGGCGACTCGCTAATCCGCCTCTCGGTGGGCGTGGAAGACATCGAAGATTTACGTAGCGAACTCGCGGCCTCCCTGGCTTGAATTCGGGCGCCCGCAGAGCACCCCCTCATTTAATAATCTTCATACCACGATGCCTTTAGACACGATGCCATTAGCGATGATCTCCGGTACCATCCCCTCTGGACTTAGCGGTGTAGACTTGGAACTAGTCAGTACCGACGTCGGCGACATGTGGTTTCCGATGCTCGACCTGGTTATGCGGGACCATATCCGCAACGCAGGCACCTGGGAGCCCGATATCGGTCGAGTCCTCAGTCAGTCATTGCCGCCGAATGGGATATTCCTCGATGTCGGTGCCAACGTCGGCTACTTTTCGATGCTGATCGCGTCACGGTTCCCTCACGCTACCGTTCATGCCTTCGAACCGCATCCACTTACCTCACAGGTGCTTCGGCTCAATACGTGGCCGTACGCAGACCGCGTGAAAGTTTGGCCGTGTGCTTTGGGTGACTGTCGCGGCACGGTCGCCCTGAGCACCGCTGAGAACAATTTGGGCGACACCAAGGGCGTCGTTGCTACGGATCGGCAGGTGGCCAACGTAATTGCTCCCGTCATTTCGCTGGATGAGCTACTTGGCGACCTGCGTGCGGACGTGGTTAAGATCGATGTTCAGGGCGCGGAACTTGCGGTTTTAGCGGGTATGTCGCAGCTCATCCAGCGTTCGCGCGGTATATGCATCGTGATGGAATTTTCGCCCGGCATGCTTCGCGCTGGGTATATCGATCCCCAGGTGGTTCTCGTTAACTTGCGTAATCAGGGGTTCGAGCTCACTTTGATTCGTCCGGATGCTCTCTATGCTGCCAACGACCACGAAATCTTGGATTTCTGCTATTCGGCTGGACCTTTCGGTCAGGCCAACCTCATGCTGCGTCCGCTGACCTGAACGACAGACATTCTTACGGAGAACACTCGATGCAGAAGGCCATCATTATTACGGGCGGTGCAGGATTCATCGGCAGCGCGCTTGCCGCGCGCCTCGGCGTCGAAGGACTGCCCATCGTCGCGATAGACAACCTGCACCCGCAAATCCACCCTGAGCGGACGCGACCGGATGCGCTGCCCGCGTTTGTAACGCTTCACGTCGGCGACGTCACCAAGGCCGCTACCTGGGAGGAGGTGCTGTCACACTGGCATCCCGAAGTAGTCGTACACCTTGCCGCGGAAACCGGGACGGGGCAGTCGCTCACCGAAGCCACTCGCCACGCCGACGTGAATGTCGTGGGCACGACTGCCATGCTCGATGCCTTTTCGCGAAGCGGCGTGAAGCCCACCCACGTGGTGTTAGCGTCAAGCCGGGCCGTCTACGGCGAGGGTGCTTGGAAGGATTTGGAGGGCAGCGTTTTCTACCCTGCGGCGAGGTCCCACGCTATTCTCGCAGCGGCGCATTGGGACCCGGCAGCTCCTGGTGGCAAGAGCAAGGCATCGCCCTTGCCACACTCGGCGACGACAGTGGTTCCTGCACCCACCAGTGTCTACGGGGCGACGAAGCTTGCGCAGGAACACATCTTGGCAGCCTGGTGCGGGGCCATGCAGGTGCCGCTTTCCATTTTCCGCCTGCAGAACGTCTATGGTCCTGGTCAGTCGCCTTTCAATGCGTATACCGGAATCATTACCTTGTTTATTCGCCTTGCCCGTCAGGGTCAGCAGCTTGAAGTTTACGAGGATGGCAGTATTGGTCGCGATTTCGTGTTCATCGACGACGTGGTCTCGGCGCTTGCCGCGGGGATGAACGCTCCTCCCGTCGACCGCCGCATCCTCGACGTGGGCCATGGCGTTGCGACGACGATCCACGACGCGGCACGAACGATCGCTGTACAGCATAATGCGCCTGAGCCGAAGATCTGCGGAAAGTTCCGCGATGGTGATGTTCGTTGGGCCGTGGCCGATCCCGGTCCGCTTGCCGACGCACTCGGCGTGCGTGCGCAGGTTTCGTTCGACGAAGGCTCTCGTCGCGTTGGTGAGTGGCTGATTGAGCGAGGTTACGCATGACGCGACTTCCCGCGACTTCGACCGCTGGTGTTGGCATCCTTGCCATCGTCAACGAGTCGCCGCGCGACTGGGCGGACGCTGTGCGTACGTTGGAACAACTGGCTGTGGAAGCCGAGGCCACGCTTCGCGTCTGCGCGACAGACAGCGTAACCATGCAGCGTGTCTTGGAAGGATCGCCGACCGTCTTGGCGCCCCAGTGGAACCTATCGGCTGCGGCTGCCATGTTGCTTGTCGAATGGCCGACCATTGATGCGCTGCTCATCGTTACCTCGCCTGTGGCTGTTCCGGCAAACTTGCTCGAGCGGGCGCTTGAATGGATGCGCGCCGATCCGCGCATCGCGACTGTTTCGTTTCTTTCCAATGCGGCTGGCTACTTGAGCTTCCCCTATCGGAACTCGCCGTCGTCCATGAGCATCGCGGGGCACGATGAGGCCACGGTCACTCGTCTGCTCCGTTCTTTGGAGCCAGACAGTGGACCCGTTCCCATCGCGATGCCCTCGGGCTCGGCGATCCTCGTCAACCGAGGCGTATTGTCAACCCTTGGCGGCTTCGATCCTGCGCTGGATGCCATGCCGAGGGAGTCGCTTGCGCATTTTGCCTTGCGGGCTGCTCGCCGTGGGTTCCAGCATCGCCTGGACGCAAGTTCCTATCTCACGGCGCAGTGGTTCGAAGGATTTCCGTGCCTAGACGCTGTGGACGACCCTGGTGCTCGTCATCGGCTGCATGAATACGATTCTTCGTTTCCCGCGCTTTACGATCAGCAACGGGAGGCCTCGGCCGCGTCCTTGTCCATTGCGATGGACGTCGCGCGCAGCAAGGTCGCCGGCTTGCGCCTCCTGATCGATGGATCTTGCCTTGGACCGATGGAAATGGGCACCCAGGTACAGACCCTTGAACTGGTGCGTGCCTTAGCCCGTCGACCAGACATCTGGTCGATCGCTCTCGCGGTGCCGCACGGCCGACTGCCGGCTTACGCTATAGACTTACATGGCGACGCCAAGGTCCGAATTGTCGACTCGCACAACCTCGAGTTCACCGGTGCCGAGATGGTCGACATCCTGCATAGACCTTTTCAGCCTGACAGACCTATTCCATGGGACCGATGGCGTGCCTTGGCGAAGCGCGTCGTGGTTACCTTACAGGATCTTATTGCATATCGAATAGGTGCCTATCATCCGACGGGCGAGGCATGGTTGGCCTATCGACACAACATAGCAGATGCGTGCGCGAAGGCTGACGCCGTGGTCGCCATCTCCGATGACACCCACGCTTCAATCGCGGAGGAATGCTTTGACATATCTCGAGACCAGATTCATACCGCGAAGAACGGTAGCAATCATCTGGATGAAAGCGCTCTCGATGAGGCTCCTCAAGAGCTCGTCGAGAAAGGAATGATTGCCGTCAGTTTCCTCCTTGTGCTCGGTGCGACCTATGCGCACAAGAATCGCGACCTGGCCATTCGCGTATGGCAGGAGTTGCGTCGCCGGGGACACAACGTCGCGCTGGTGATGGCTGGAGCCAACGTGCCCAAAGGCTCGTCCCGAGTCGAGGAAGCCGTTGCACGTCGCGGCGGAGATGACATGCTCGTCACCATGCCCGACGTGAGTAGCGGTGTGCGAACGTGGCTGCTACGGCATGCGGCCGTCGTGCTCTATCCGACGTCGGCGGAAGGTTTCGGGCTGGTACCGTTCGAGGCCGCAGCCATGGGCACGCCGACTGCTCACGTGAACTTCGGCCCGCTGCGCGAGCTCATCGACAATCCCGATGTCCCTCGCCAGTGGTCAGTGGATGCACTTGCCGATTTCACCCAACGCTTGCTGACCGACCCGTCGGCGGCGCGAGAAAACATCGGCGGAATCCTTCGCAGCGGAAATGTTCTCACGTGGGACGACACAGCTGCCAGCCTGGTCGATGCGTACCGCAAATCGCTCGCGCGCGCTGCGCGCACCTGAAAGAAATAACGAATGAACGACGACAGGACCAGTATGAACACGACCGATCTCGACGGCATTTCCCTGGAGCAGGCTCTGATTGACTTCGAGGTTGCCAACGCCCGTGTGATTGACCTCACGGCGCGTCTTACTTCGCTGAGTCAGGAATTGCTCCAGGCCCGTACTGAACTGGCTACAGTGAAGCTAAGGGGGGCTGCGCCTGAAGGATCCGCACCATACCGTGCGATCAATGTCGGCGACATGGGCGAACTGCAGTCGCTGCGCGACAAGATGCAACAGTTGCGAGCATCGCGCGCGCTGGGCTTGGTCAGCATCTTTAGCCCCAAGCTGCGTCAGGTTCTCGCGTAATGGCCAAGCCGAAGATCCTCCACTGCATCACAGTCTATAATGGCAGAGCCTTCGTGCCAGCGGCCATCGAAAGCGCTTTACGTCTGGACCAGACCGATGCGGAGATTGACATTCTTATCCTCGACGATGCCAGTCCGGAGCCGGGTTGGAGTGAGGAATTGGCCGCGTTCTGTAAAGAGCGCGGGGTAATGTACTACCGCACGCCGCGCAACCTTGGTATCCCGCGTAACGTTAGTCTTGGCATGGTGACCGCGCTCAAGCGCGGCTATGACTACGTGGTCATCAGTAACTCCGACGTAATCTATCCGCCGCACTTGATGGCCGCTATGTTGCCTGTCGCTGCTCAGCCGGGCGTTGGTTCCGTCACCGCTTGGTCAAACAACGTATCGATCTACTCGCTGCCGAACCTCGATCCGAATCGCCACCTTGCCTCGCAGCCTGTGGTTGACTGGCTGCATGCGACGCTGAACGGTCATTTCGGTGACGCGGCGATGGACATACCCGCGGGCATCTCGTTCTGCATCCTAATTCCGATTAGCGTAGTGAAGGATGTCGGTATTATGGATCCGTGCTTCGGCCGAGGCTATTGCGAGGAAACCGACTGGAGCTTGCGAAGCCTAGCCGCTGGCTATCGTATTTGCCTTGCCCCGGGCAGCTTCGTCTTCCATCATGGCCGTGGCTCAAATCTAGATGCGGGCATCGTCTCGCCCAACGCGACCACGGTCCCCGGCAACGAGGCGATTATCGACCTCCGTTATCCGCAGTTCCGCTCCCAAGTCGAAAGCTTTATACATTCTGGCATCTTGGCGCGAGCACACGCTGATGCCCTGGGTCATATCGTTCGCAGTGCCGCCCAGCGATTTGGTTACTCACTCGAGGTTGGTTGGGTCGCGCGCGATGTGAAAGACGAGAACGATGTACGCGTCTGTCTTTCACCGGATGGGTACAGTAGTAGCGCGCAGGTGGCTTTTCGAGGGTTTCGCTTAGATATCCCATTTGATGCTACGGATCCTGGTGGCAGTGTGCGCGATTACTTCACCCGTGAGCCTAGCAATATAAGTGTTTTCGACCGAGGTCGAAGCGCCAGCCAGATCGACGAGGCCTTTCCTGGGCAGGCTAGGTGGGCCCATTCGAATTATCCTTCGCGGATCTGAAATAGACCGACGTCGGGGGTGGGGGCTCCCGGCGTCAAAGACGAGCACACGTCGATCTGGCAGCGTTACGTAAATTAGAGAAACTCTAGCATGATTGAAACGCAGAACACGCATCGCACCAATAACTTCGACTTTGTTCGATTGATGGCGGCGTTATCCGTGCTTATCAGTCACCAGTTTGCTCTGCACAATCAAGGTGAGCCGCTCGTATTCCAATACCAAACGCTGGGTGGATATGCGGTCATGGTGTTCTTTGCTATCAGCGGGTATCTAATCACGAGTAGCTGGCATCACGATCCGAATATCTGGCGATTCGCGGCCCGACGTTTGCTAAGGATCTGGCCAGGACTCTTATGTACCGTGCTTGTTTGCGGTCTCGTTTTGGGACCTATAGTCACCGAAGTCTCGCTTGCTACTTACTTTGCTGATCCCACGACGCGAAGATTTTTCGGAACTGCATTTTTCTTCGTGAGTCCGTTTCTTCCGGGTGTGTTCCCGCATAGTCCGCTTGCTTATATCCCGAACGGAGTGCTATGGACTATTCCCATCGAGCTTCGTTGCTACGGCTACTTGGGGATCTTTGGAATTTTGGGCGTGCTTCGCTATCGATGGGTGATGCTCGCGCTGCTAGTCGCTACGTCGGCATGGTACTACGGTATCCACAGTGCTGAGGCGGTGTTCAATCAGACGCACCAACACCTTTTCGAGATCGAATACGCTACGTTCTTCTTTTCCGGCAGCTGCTTATATCTTTTCCGCGAGTACTGCATGGTGGGGACTCGCAAGCTGGTAGGACTGGTTATCGCCGTGGGGGCATGCCTCGTTGCGTATTACACAGGACATCTGCTGATCGCTGCGTTTGTCCTTACGCCTTTTCTGGTCCTGGCGCTAAGTACCGAGTCGTTCCCAATTCTGCATCGCTTTGGTCGCTTCGGTGATCTTTCCTACGGTGTATACATATATGCCTTTCCTGTACAGCAAACCACCATCTGGCTCACGCCGAACTTCGACATATACCAGCACTTCGCGATAGCTATACCTTCCACCCTGGTCATTGCGTGGCTGTCATGGCACCTGATCGAGAACCCAGCGCTTAACCTGAAGCCACGGCGTGCCACTCTGCCGAGCGATAATGTTATGCGAGCTGGGTCAGACTGAGCGCTTTCGCCGACGGAGATAGTCAAACGCCGCAAGGCAACGCGCAACCGCCGCCGGCAACCTAAGTGCCCGATTGAGAATGGACGCCAGTCGGAAGGCCGCACGGTGCTCCCTCGGAAGGAGTGCGAGGCTGAATTCGTCTATGCGCGTTAAGGTGTCGATCCGGCGCAGCCGGTCGACAATTACCCTGCTATTAGCCGTCGCCATCGTGGCGTCGATGGCCTGTGCGATCTCGCGAGCAGAGTGTGCCCAGCTGTGCACCGGCGTGGGTGCAACAACTTCCGACCACGTCGGTGTCGTTGCAAGCGCGGCCACCAGTTCGGCGGTAGTCGCATAAAAGTAGATATTGACGGATGTCGCGATGCGTGCGGCCAGTTCGCGATTTAGGCTCGTGTCGCGTACGAAGATCGGCCGTCGGCGTGCCAAAGCATGGAGAATTGGAAAGCCGAAGCCCTCGTAGTGGCTTGGGAACACGACGACGGCAGACTCGGCGTAGAAACGATCGAATGCGTCTTGATCGATATCTCCGGATGAATAGACAGTTACTTGGCTCGGCGTCGCGAAATCGGTCGAATAGCCCACGGCGGTGATGCGTTTTTCGGGCAATGCCGCGGCAATGGCATCGACCGTAGGAGCAACGAATTTATGCGCATAGTGGTTGCCGATGACGAGGATCCGGTCTTCGTCTGGCAGCGGACCGACAGTGGTCGGCGCGTACTCACCAGGATCGAGTGAGTGGCGGGATACCTGGGTTCCGACACGGTCACCCAGAGTGAATCGTGCTCGAATCCGCTCCAAGGTATAGTCCGAGTTAGTAAGGATAAGATCCGATAACTCTAGGACGATGCGCCAGACCTCCGGGTTGAAGTCCACGGCGATGTATCCGCAATCGTACGAAATCGTGTCGAGCATATATACCGCGACGACTGGCGCACGAGTGTAAATTCGAACAAGGTCCGATGTAGTAAAAGGTTGGCCGATTCGCAGTACGACGGCAGACCGCGCAGAATCGTCAAGGTCTATCCTGCGTATTCGCGGAAACCGATTCATTCCGTGAAAGGTCCACGCTCCCTCGGTCATTATCGCGTCGATCAACCATTCAGTCGACCATTCGTTAACCGCGCTTTCGAGAAGGCGGATACCCGCCTCGAATGTTCCATTATGATGCGCCGTAAATGCGGAGAGATCGAGTGTGACGCGGATCGCGGTCGCTGCTGGCACCAGTTCACCAAGCAGCGCCTCGGCTCGGTACTCCGGTGACGCTTCATGTCGATGACGCAAGCGATCACGTTCGACGAAATCCTTATCCAGGTGCCCAGTCCGGAAAGATGGCATAGGCGACGGTTGCCATGCATAAGCGTAATTTGCCAGCGCAATACGATAACCGCAGCGGTTCGCTCGCATCTGCAGGCCTTCCAGCCATCCTGGAAGCTGCACCCAGTCGATC
This sequence comes from Xanthomonas sp. NCPPB 2632, assembly GCF_041228075.2. Taxonomy (NCBI): domain Bacteria; kingdom Pseudomonadati; phylum Pseudomonadota; class Gammaproteobacteria; order Lysobacterales; family Lysobacteraceae; genus Xanthomonas; species Xanthomonas sp. NCPPB 2632. The sequence goes on along the minus strand of NZ_CM192979.1, from coordinate 4,014,471 downwards.
GGGCCGAATTCGGCAAGAACCCTGCCGCTGACCCACAATGCGGAGGGCGTTACGAAGGGGACGAGGCCAAAACTTGGCAGGCGACGGGACAACTGGTCAAATCGCGCCTTGTCTCGGATCGGCTGCCCGCCGGCAGGCGACACGTGCGGTAATGTCGATATGCCCTCGCCATTCGTCCGGGGGGCGACGAACGCAATCATGGGATCCGACGCAGCGATCCGCAGCATCTCCGCCAGGGCACCCTGCGAGAGCAGTGTGCCGCCTAGGACGAAAACCAAATTGCTATCCGGGTCGAGCGTTATCGGGGTCGCATCCGGGTAGCTGGTGTCGACGATAACTATTTCGGCCGAGAGTTTCTCGGCCTCAGTTAAGGTATTGCCTAGCGAGGCCACACAAGTGTCCATTATCGTTCCGGGCTCGCCCGCCAGAACGACGCGAAGCCTGGATCTGGTGGATTTCATGTCGCGCCCCGGCCCAGTACGAAACGGATCGACAGGGATGGTGCACCCGAGATGCCGTGGACCACATTGTTGTTGATCGCCGTGATCACCAGGACATCGTGCATCCACTGGTGCTGTACGTGGTCGTCGCCGGGACCCTCGGCGAAAGCAACGTCGAGAGTGTACTCGCCGCGGACGAGCGAGGGAAAGCGCATTCGGAACTGTACCTCGATGTCCTCGTTGGCGCCGACCGTGATCGCTTCGTCGCGCAGGTAGCTATCGGTGCTTTCGGTGATGATGTACTGGCCTCTGCGATCCTTGAGCATAAATCCTATTGCCGGGAAGGTCATCGGCTTGCCGGCTCGGGCACGCACTACCAGCGTGATATCGTCGTCTGACGTGAACTCGGTAAGGATTTCACCATCGGCGCTGCTGAAATGCACGGAGGTGATATTGCCGCCGCCAGCGCCGAAGCTCTCGGCATCGGGCCTGAAAGGCGATGCGTGATACCGGGCCGGGCGAATATCAGTGACCGTGTATGCAGTGCCGTCGTCCCGGCGACGTTCCACCGCTGTCGCGCCGTGCGCAGATTCCGGCGGCTCTGCGTCGAACGCGACACTCGCGGCCGAAGCGCTCGTCCGTTCGTCATACAACTCACGTAGGTAGGTGGTGGAAATCGCTTTGGCGGTGCCTGTATCGCACAGGTAGCGATTGCCTAGCCTTCGCAGCAGCACCGCTGTCGCGCAAAGGGCGTTCACCGCTCCCATATCGTGACTGACGAAAAGCAGGGTCCCGCCGCGGCGCTGGAATTCCGAAAGGAAACGCATGCATTTTTGCTGGAAATAGGCATCGCCCACGCTTAGGGCTTCGTCGATCACGAGAATATCCGCGTCCACATGCGCGATGACGGCGAAAGCCAAGCGTACGAACATACCGCTTGAGTAGGTCTTGACTGGCTGCTCAATGAAGTCGCCAATGTCTGCGAACGCGGCGATGGCGGTAAGTCGCGCATTTACCTCGCCAGCGGTGAGTCCGTACAGCGAAGCGGCCAGATAGACATTTTCGCGACCGGTGAACTCTGGATTGAAGCCGGCACCAAGCTCCAGCAACGCGGCTACCTTGCCATTGACCTCAATGTCGCCCGATGTCGGATTAAGAGTGCCGCAGATCATCTGCAGCAAGGTCGACTTGCCGGCTCCATTGCGTCCGATGATACCGACCGTCTCGCCTTTGCGAATCTCGAAACTAACATCCTCGACCGCCCAGAACTCGCGAAAATAGTTTCTTCGCCCGCGCCAAAACATCTGCAGGAGCCGGTGCGCCGGTTTCTCGTAGACGTGATAGCACTTTCCAAGGCGACTGACGCGGATCGCGATTTCAGAGGACATCGGCGAACCCCTTGCGGACCTTCTGGAAGAAAGCGAATCCTGCCAGCATCAATGCTAGGGCCACGCCGAGGCTAACGCCGTAACTTGCCGGATCGATCCCTTGGCCCCACATGAGCACTCCGCGTACTTGTTGCACGATCGGTGCGAGTGGGTTGATGTCCAGAAAGCTCCGGAAGCGCTCCGGGATGGCATCGACCGGGAAGAAAATCGGGGTCAGGAACATAATTGCCGTGGTGACGATGGCGGTGATCTGGGCGATATCACGCAGATAGACGCCCAACGCGGCGAAGAGCCAGGACAGTCCCATCAGGAAAATGACCAAAGGCACGAGCGCTAACGGAAAAAGTAGCACCGAAACGTGCGGCACTCCGATCGCCACGGCGTAGAAGGCAAGCCATACGATCAGGCTGACCACCAGATTGAACAGAGCTGTGATGACACTAACGATCGAAAGCACTTCCAAGGGGAAGACAACGCGTTTGACGTAGTTCGCGTTGGAGAGGATAAGTTGTGGCGCCCGGTTGAAGACTTCCGCAAACATGTTGAAGACCAGCAAGCCGGCAAACAGAACCAGCGCGAATTCGGCCTTAGACCCGGTGCCGCCCGGCCAGCGGGCCTTGAAGACCTGACTGAATACGAAGGCGTAGATGGCGAGCATGAAGACCGGCTGCACCACAGCCCAGGCAAAGCCGAGGAGAGAACCGCGATACCGGGAGGCGATCTCGCGCACTGCCAGTACGCGGATGAGGCGTCGGTGCGCGATGATGCTGGAGGCGAGCCCACGGGGGCTGGCTGGGAATGATTGCATGGGTTTGGATGGTCCACAGAGCGACTGCACATGATATCGCAAGCCTCCCGGGGGTGCCCGGGAGGCGCCCGTTCAGCGAAACGACCAGCGTTTGTGGCCGATGTAGCTGGTCAATACAGGGATCATGACGCCGATGGCATGGGCGATATTATGGACATAGCTGGTGACGCCCATGGCGGGCAGGGCGTAGTCGGCCATTAGAATGCTGATAGCCCACGTCTGGGCGACTGCTATAAGGTTGACTAGAAAGAAGAACATGGCGGAGCGGGCGGTCGATTGCTGTCCACGGCCGAAGACGAAAGTTCGCGTCAACACGAACGCCGTGATCATGCCAACGACATAGGCAAGGATCACAGCGGCCGAGAAACCCATCCACTGGTTGAAAAAGATCCGCGAGACAAAATTAACGACGGCAGAGGTACCGCCGGCCAGGACGAAGCGCACTAATCGGTGGCCGGCGAGACGCTTGATCATCCGGTAACCTCGCGCGCGAGCATTCGTCCGAAATCGATGCTCTCCGAGATACCGCGATCCTCCGGATAGTAATGGGACGTGTCCGCGGCCCATAGGCCAGCCACGGGCAGTTGGCGTGGTGGGATGCACTCTAAGTAGCCGGGAGGACAGATTGGCTGTGCATAACGATAGCGGTGCGCGCGAATGTCAATGAAATCGTCATCGACCAGCTCCGGATTGATCTGCCTGATGTATCGTCGGACCTTGTCGATGAAGATTTCGTCCGAATCCTGGTATTTGGGGTGTTCGCCGGGCATATAGAACGGAACATATACGACGTGCTCTGCCAGTGGCCTCAGGTTCGTGTATTCCACCAGGCCTGGGATATCCATGTCGTCATCGTTGATGTTCAGCCAGAAGTTCTCAGTCACTTTCTTTTTGAGCTTGGCGATCACGCATACCACCGCGACGTTCTTTAATGCCCTGAACTTCCTCAACAGTTCTTGCGGAAGATCGGGTATCAGACGCGGAACGAACGGCAAAGGGATGGTGCTGACAACCTTGTCGAAAGCCTCGAAACCGGCGGCTGTTTCCACTCCCGATACCTTGTTATGCTCGATCAGCACCTTGCTGGCTGGCATGCAGAGGCGGAACTCTCCGCCGTTCGCCTCGATCCACGCCTTCATACCGTGCAGTAGCGTTTCCGAGCCCCCCTCGAGGTACCCCAGCTTCTCGCGAGAAAGATCGTAGCGCGAATTGCCGATCCGGCGAATGCGGCTCCATATCCAAGCCGCGGATAGGTTGTCGCTGTATTCGTAGAACTTGTAGTCAAATAGGCGCTGCCAGAGCACGCGGTAGGCCTCGGTACCGACCCACCGTCGTATCCAGTCCGTTGCTTCGACATTGTCCAGCGAACGCCAGTCCTTTCGCTTAGTCGACATGAAGGCATGCAGGCCATAGCGGAACTTGGCGACAAGGCTCAAGCCTTTGAACTTCAGCAGTGCGACCGGATTGCCCCACGCCTGCAAGCGTTTGCCGTACCAGTATCCCATCCGGGTCTCGGTCCAGCGCATGCGGTCGGCGAGCCCGAGTTCGTCAAGCATCCTCAGGAAACCGCTGTCTGAGATGCAATGGAAGTGATAATACCGCTCGATCTTCAGTCCGGAAAAATCAAACGAAGCGGTCATGCCACCCACGCGATCGTCGGCTTCAAAAATTACGGGACGGTGTCCGTCCCTAGCCAGCTGGTAGGCCACGGCGAGTCCCATCGGGCCTGCGCCGATAACGGCGACTCGTTGCGTATTCGTCATATGATGCATTCCGGTGATAGGTCGTTTAGCGCCTCAGCACAATGTCCGAATACCGCGAATCGCAATAACTTTCCTTCACGGCTTCGGCAAACGGCGTCTGCTTCACTCCGAACATGGCTACGGTATCGACGCCCTTGAAGTCGTCACCCGCGCTGAGCGCCTTCAGCTGGCTTTCGGTAAACGGCGGCTTGCCGCTGAAAAGGCCGTAAACGCGAAGCAGCATTCCGAACAACCCGTAGGGGATGTGCAATATGAAAGTCTTCAGGCCCTTGGCCTTCTTGATCGTATGGATGATGTCCACGTAGTCGATGCGTGTATCGCCGACCACGTCGTACACCTCGCCATTGCGCTCGCGCACGATGCAGTCGGCGATGCAACGGCAGAAGTCGCGCTCGTAGAGCGGCTGGCGCATGTAGCGGCCATCGCCGGGGATCGGGAACACGGGCGTCTTGGCCATGAAGCGCGACAGCCAGCCAAAATGTTTCGGATCGAACCAGCCGAACATCAGGGTGGGGCGCAGCACGGTATGGCGGATGCCCGACTCCACCACCAGTTTCTCCTGAGCCTTCTTGGTGTTGGTGTAGTCGTCGTTGGCGACCGATACCACCACCGAGGAGCTGATATGCACCATGTAGGGCACGTTATGGCGCTTGAACGCGTCCAGCACCACGCGTGTGGCATCGATGTTGTTGCGAACGAATTCCTCGGTGAACTTGCTGGTGATCTGCGCATGCAGCTGCACGACGCACGACGCACCGGCAAAGGCCTGTTCCCACGGGCCAGGCACCGCCACGTCGGCCTCGATCGTCACCACGTCCGGATGCAGGTCGCGCAGGATGCCCATGTTGTAGGCGTGCTTGTCGATCGCCACCAGCTGGGTGAAACCCTGGCTTTTCAGTTCGACGATGAGGTTCTGGCCGACCAGACCGGCCGCGCCCGTGATGACGATCTTGCTGTGCTTGTCTGCCATGGTCAGAGGCTGAGCCGCTTGAAGAGGAATTCGGGGATGCAGCGGATGATGGTCATGATGCCGAACCAGAACCACGGCAGGTAAGCCACGGCACGGCCCTTGTCCACGGCGGAGACGATGCCCTCGGCGACGGCCTCCGGCTTGGCCCAGAGGGCACCCTTCTTGAACTCGCGGGTCATCGGCGTGTCGACGAAGCCCGGCTTGATCGTGATGACGGCCACCCCGTGCTTCGCCATGCGCTGGCGCAAACCGCTGAGGAAGGCACTGACCGCGGCCTTGGCCGAACCGTACAGATAGTTGCTGGCGCGGCCCCGGTCGCCAGCCACCGACGAGATTACGGCGATGCTGCCGCGGCCGGCCGTCTGCATGCGGTTCGCGACCAGGGTCAGCAGGGCGATGGTGGACGTGCCGTTGGTGGCGAACTCCGCCAGGGCGGTCTCCACGGAGGCCTCGCAGGCCTTCTGATCGGGCAGCGTGCCGTGTGCGATCAGCACTACGTCGACCTCACCCAGCGCCGCCCAGGCCGCGTCGAGAGCGGCGCCGTGGGCGGCAAGATCGTTGATCTCCAGCTCGGCGCGTGTGACCTCGGGGGCGCCGCGGACCAGCAGGTCGTCGGCAATGGCATCCAGCCGCGCCCGGTTGCGGGCAACGAGATGGAGCCTTGCACCTCGTTCGGCGTACAGGCGGGCGGTGGCTTCGGCGATCGCCGAGGTCGCGCCGATAATCAGGACTCGCTGCATGTGTTACTCCGAATACGCGAAAGAGGCGCCCGTGGGCATGGCGCAGATGCGCAGGGAGGTGGTTGTCCAGCCGGCATGATCCACCCGCGGGTCGTCTACGAAGCCGCTGAAAGCGGGCCCGTCGACGCCATCGCCACGCTCCCGGGCCGCCTTTGGCCGGACCAGCGCCCAACCGACGATTATATCGTGCTCGTCCACGACCAGGGCCGCTCCGTCGGACGATTGGCTGAACGCGGTCTTCAGATGCCCATCGATACGGCGCTGCGGACGGCCCGAGGCGAGGACCTGTGACGTTTCGATACCGGCCTGGCACCCGTCAGTGGGCGCGCGTCTGCCCAGCCACCCTATCGCCGCCAGCAGATGGTTCCTCCCGAAGGCGGGGAGACGGGCCTTACCTGCCCTCTTGGCGACGTCGAGCACATGCGCCGTCTGTTCGGGCGGATACAACGGCGCGATGGCAGACGGATCGTTCATCTGCGTGGCGAGGGCCAGGGCGCCCAGATCACGCGAATAGAGGGTGGACGCCTGATTGCGGATGGCCCTGAGTTGCCAGGACATGAGACCGAGGAGCACCAGGGTGGCCGCCAGGGGAAGAGCACGCACGATGCGATCGCCTAGGGCAGGCGCCACCATGACCAGGCTCGCCAGCCAGGCCAGTCCACCCATCGTGGTGTATCGGCTGACGAACGCGCCGGCAAGCCCGTAAGGCAGGGGGAGACGGCCCAACGACGTTCCGAAGGCGCTGACGGCCACATAGGCCACCACGGCCACCATGGCCAACGACATCGGGTGGGTGCGGCGCGTGCGCCATGCCGTGGGCACGAACGCCAAGGTGCCCAGCAGCAGCAGCGCTGCGGCGATTTCCGTGATTCCAATGGCCCAGTTTGTCCTGCCGAATGCAAACCAGAGCGGACCGCCGACATAGCGCAGCACGAAGTGGACGACGTCCATCGGCCGATCCATCAGGACCGCCAGCATCGGCACATGCGTCTGTCCGCCGCTGAACCCCTGCCGGAACAGCAGCACGGCAAGTACGGTCGTCAACGCTGTGCCCGCCAGCCAGCGGGGGCCCAGACCCACGCAGGCACCGAGGACGAGCAGGATCGGCAGGGCAAAAATGCCGTTTGCCATCGCACCCAGTGCCAGCGCAGCACATGCCGTTGCTGCCGGTGCAAGATAACCGCGTGTCGGTTCCGACGCAGCGCGCGCCGAGAGGTAGAACGCGGACAGGGGCAGCCAGGCGACGAGGAAGAACTGCACCTGGAAAGCCCAGGTGAAGTTCTCGCGTTGTGACCAAAAAAACGTGCCGCCAAGAAGAAGGGCGCAAAGGGCTTTGCATGCCGCGGGTGTCAGTGCGTCCGATGAGCGCCTGGCAGCCTGGATGAAGATCGTCGCGATACCGGCCGTGATGGCCAGGCCTGCGGCGATCGGCAGGATGCCCCGCGCCCCGAACCAGGCAATATCGGCGTAGAAGAAGGGTCGCGACAGCACGATCCGGTGCTCGGCATGCCCATCCAGCCATGGCAACCAGCCGCCTTCCCTGGCTTGCAGGAAGAATCCGATGTACCCGTCCCACATGTCCCACCACGGTACGGGCGAATAGGCCCGAATGACGCCGATCAGGGTATACAGCACCATCACCAGGGCCAGGACAGTGGCCGCCGTCGCCCAATGCGGGCTCGTGAGGCGACGGCGGTGGGGCGGATCAGGCGGGGAGGCGAACGAAGCGTTCACTCCGTGCCACGCATCCCCCCTCATGCCGAAACACGCCGCCAGAAGCTGGACGACACACCGGGATCGACGAACGCCGAGAACGCCTCGTGCGCCGGAAAGTACGCCCGGAAATGGGTGGCCGACATCCGCGCGTCCTTGGCCGGATACACCGCGCCGCCCTTGTCCGCGACGATCGCGTCCAGGCGGTCGAGCAGCGAGAACACGCCCGCGCCGTCGTTCGGAAAATCCAGGGCCAGCGTCGTGCCTTGCCGCGAGAACGACAACATACCGGGCGAAGGCCGGTCGCCGAACTGCTTGAGCACGGCCAGGAACGAACCGCCACCGGCATCGGCGATCGTCTTCACCAGTTCGAACATGGTCGCTTCCGCGGCGGCGGGCGGCACCACGCACTGGTACTGCAGGAAGCCACGCGGGCCGTACATGCGGTTCCAGTGGGCAATGCTGTCCAGCGGGTAGAAGAACGGCTGGTAGTGCGTGGTCGCGTGCGCCACGCGTTGCCGCTGGCGGTGGTAATACAACTGGTTGAACGCCCGCAGGCTGAGCGAATTGACCAAGCTGACCGGCGGCGTCAGCGGCATGGCGAGGCGTCGCGACGACGGCGCCGGGCGCTGGTCCGGCCGCGACGGCGCATGGTTGGCCCGGCTGAACAGGCCGCGGCCAAGCGCCTTGCCCTTCGCCGCGCAGTCGATCCACGACACGGTGTATTCGTAGTCCCGGTCGGAGGCCTGCGACAGTTCGAAGAAGCCGGCCAGGCTTTCGAAGCGGTGGCTCTCCGTCGACATCCACGGCCCGGCGATGCGGCGCAACTGGATCGTGGCACGGATGATGACGCCGGTCAGGCCCAGACCACCCACGGTGGCCGCGAACCAGTCCGCGTTTTCGGTGGGCGAGCAGACCCGCCGTGAGCCGTCCGTACGCAGTAGCTCGAAGGCCAGCACATGGTGGCCGAACGTGCCTGCGCGATGGTGGTTCTTCCCATGCACGTCGTTGGCGATGGCGCCGCCGACGGTCACGAAGCGGGTGCCCGGGGTGACCGGCAGGAACCAGCCCTGGGGCACCACCAGGTCGAGGATGTCGGCAAACAGCACGCCGGCCTCGCAGGTCAGCACGCCGGTGGCCGGATCGAACGCGATGAAGTGGTCCAGGCCTCGCGCCGCCAGCAGCACGCCGCCGTCGTTGAGGCAGCTGTCGCCGTAGCTGCGTGCGTTGCCCAGGGCCAGCACGGGTAGGGCACTGGGCGGCAGGGGAGCATGCCGATCGCTCAGGGCGATCACTTTTTCCGTGGTAACGGGGTAACGGCCCCAGGAGCGTCCGTCGCGGGCCATCAGACGGCCGCTGCGACGATCACCGCCGCGATCACGCCGAGGATCTGGCTGGTGCGGTCCATCACGGCGAAGACCACCGGGTCGTCATGCATGATGCCGCGGTGCGCAATCGCCCAGGTGCGGCTGATCCAGTAAAGCAGCAGCGGGCACAGCATCCACAAATAATGCGGGTGGTCGTACAGCGACATGCTGGCCGTGCTGTCCACGTAGAGTGCCAGCACCAGCACGGCAAGGTAGCCGCTGGAGCCGCCCAGGGACTGGATCAGCGGAATGTCCTCGACATCGTAGCCACGCCCGCTGGCCTTCACCTGGCCCTTCTTCTGCAACGCCAGCAGCTCGGTGTAGCGCTTGACCATCGCCAGGCTGAGGAAGATGAACATCGAGAAGGCCAGCAGCCAGAACGACGGCTTGGTGTGGATCGCGGCCGTGCCGGCGAGGATGCGTGTCGTATAAAGCGTGGCCAGTACCACCACGTCGAGCATCATGATCCGCTTCAACCGGATCGAGTAGGCGGTGGTGAGGATGTAGTAACCCAGCAGCACACCGACGAACTGGTGCGAGACGAAGAAGGCCAGGCCGAAACCGGCGATCAGCAGCAGCACCGCGGCGATGGGGCCGGCGATCAGCGGCAGCGTGCCTGCCGCGAACGGGCGGTTGCGCTTGCGGTGGTGCTGGCGGTCCGACGGCAGGTCGAGCAGGTCGTTGGTCAGGTAGACGCTGGAGGCGCACAGGCCGAAGCAGACGAAGGCCAGCAAGGACGCGGCGACGCGATCGAGTTCCAGCACGCGATGCGAGGCCAGCAACGGCAGGAAGACCAGCACGTTCTTGATCCACTGGTGCACGCGCAGGGCTTTCGCCCAAGCCTTGATGCCCCCACTGCGCACCGTGAAGCGTTTTTCCACCGGGGCGACGCGTGCCGCGGCCTTCGATAGGGTCTCGCCCCGTTCCACGACGAGCGCAGCATGGGCGTGCTTCCACACGGCGAGATCTACGGGTGCGTTACCGATGTAATCGAAGGCTTTCTCGCCGAAGCGCTCCACCAGCGCCTTCGCCTTGTTGACCCCCGACAGGTTGATCTGGCCATCGCTAGCGATGACTTCGTCGAACACGGCGGCGTGGGACGCAACGGCCCTAGCGAGCGTTACGTCCGACGCCGTACACAGCACCACGTGACGATGGGCGCGTTGCCCATGCAGCCAGTCGAGCAACTCGTGGTTGTAGGGCAGAACGACCGGGTTCAACTGCACGCGCTGCGCGATTTTTCGCTTCAGATGTGCCTTGCCGCGAAGCAGCCATCCCAGCATGAAGAAAAGGGTCAGCGGATGCTGCGCGAGTAGCGCCAGCGCCGACTCGATCAGCAAATCGGAGCGGATCAGCGTGCCGTCCAGGTCGACGCAAAGCGGGATGCCCGTCTTTGCAGCGTTTTCCACCGCCATGTCCGGCATTGCTAGTCCCTGAATCAGAAAAATGGCCGCGGCGGACGCCGCGGCCTTGAACGTGACGGCCCGGGCGCCTGCCCGGGCCATGGGTCAGCCGAGGGCGGCTTCCAGCTCGGGCAGGATCTTGAACAGATCGCCGACCAAGCCGATGTCTGCAATCTCGAAGATCGGCGCCTCGCCGTCCTTGTTGATGGCGACGATGGTACCCGCGTCCTTGATGCCCGTCAGGTGCTGGATGGCGCCGGAGATGCCGATGGCGATGTACAGCTCCGGCGCGATGATCTTGCCGGTCTGGCCGACCTGCATCTCGTTGGGCACGTAGCCTGCATCGACCGCCGCGCGCGAAGCGCCCACGGCCGCGCCGATCTTGTCGGCGAAGGCGTAGACGATCTCGAAGTTTTCCTTCGAGCCCACGCCACGGCCCCCGGAAACCACCTTGGCGGCACCCTGCAGGTCCGGACGGTCGCTTTTGCCTTGCTGCAGCCCGACAAAGCGGGTGTGCGAGGGCAGTGTGGCCTCGACGGTCAGCGCCTCGACCGGGGCCGACCCGTTGGCGGCGGCGGCGGGCCACGACGCGGTGCGGATGGTGGCGACCACCGTAGAGGCGGCATCCACTTCCACGGTAACGATGGCGTTGCCGGCGTAGATGGGGCGCTTGAAGCTGTGCGGCCCCTCCACGGTCATCACGTCGCTGACCTGGGACACGCCCAGCAGGGCGGCCACGCGCGGCGCCAGATCCTTGCCGAAGGTGGTCGAGGGCAGGAACACGTGGCTGTAGCCCGCGGCGGCCTTGGCGATCTGCGGTGCGAGCACGGCGGCCAGCGCGTGGGTGTTCTCGGCGCGGGCCACGGTCAGCACCTTGCTGACGCCGTCGATCTTCGCCGCCTCGGCGGCAACCGCGTCGGGGGCGTCGGACAGCACGATGACGTCGATGGTGTCGGGCTTCACGGCCGAGGCGGCACTGACGGCGCGGGCGGTAGCACCGTTCAGCTTGCCGTCGAGATGTTCGGCGATAACGAGGATCTTGGACATGGGGTTCTCCGGTCGGCTGCCTTACAGCAGGCCCTTCTGTTTGAGGGCCGCGACGAGTTCGGCGGCGTCCTTCACCATGACACCCTTGCTGCGCTTGGCCGGGGCGGCGTAGTGCGTGGTCTTGATGTGGTCTGCCGTATCAACGCCCAGCGAGCCCAGCTCGATCACGTCGATGGGCTTGGACTTGGCTTTCATGATGTCGGGCAGCTTGATGAAGCGCGGTTCGTTGAGGCGCAGGTCCGTGGTGATCACCGCGGGCAGGTCGGCCTCGATGGTCTCCAGGCCGGCGTCGACCTCACGCGTGACCGTGGCCTTGCCGTCGGCGATCTCGACCTTGCCGGCGAAGGTGGCCTGCGGACGGTCCCACAGGGCCGCCAGCATCTGGCCGGTCTGGTTGGCGTCGTCGTCGATAGCCTGCTTGCCCAAGATGACCAGCCCCGGCTGCTCCTTCTCGATCAGCTTGAGGAAGGTGCGGGCGGCGGTCAGCGGCGCGATGGCCTCCGCGGTCTGGACGTGGATGGCGCGGTTGGCGCCCATGGCCAGGCCGTTGCGCAGGTGAGCGGTCAGGTCGGCCGGGCCGATGCCCACCACGATCACTTCATCGGCGACGCCCTTCTCGCGCAGGCGCAGGGCCTCTTCCAGGGCGATGTCGTCGAACGGGTTGGCGGAGAGCTTCACGCCGTCGGTCACGACGCCCGTGCCGTCCGGCTTGACCTGAATGCGGACGTTGTAGTCCACGACGCGCTTGTAGCCGACCAGAATCTTCATTCGGGGTTCCTGTGCGTAGGGGCGGCCGTCGTTGCGGTCGCCTCGGGTTGACTCCGTATTCTATCCAAACTTCAAACTGGCGTTTGGGATGGGTTGGATGAGCACTGGCCCATTTCGGCCTCGGAACGAAATCTGTGATAATTCAAAGCTATCCGACGGATTGACCTATTCGATGACTGATGTTCCACCCATCGCGCTACGCAATTTGAAGACAAGCGTGGTCATCTGCACCTGCAACGGTGCTTCCTACGTCGTCGAGCAGTTCCAGAGCATCCTGGGCCAGAGTCGCATCCCCGACGAGATCATCCTGGGGGATGACGCTTCTACCGACGAGACATGGAGCCTGGTCCAAGCGTTCGTCGCTCAGGCACGTAGTCGGGGCATTGCCATAAGCGCTACGCGGAACGCGGAACGTCTCGGCTACGTGGGCAATTTTTCCCGTGCGCTGTCTCGTGTGTCAGGGCAGGTGGTTTTCCTATGTGACCAGGACGACGCATGGCATCCCGACAAGATCGCTACCATGCTTGGAGACTTCGAGCGGGACGATGGGCTTACGTTTCTGCATTCAGACGCGCGACTTGTCGACCGGGAAGGTAATGATCTGGGATACGGATTGTTCGACGCTTTGGAGGTAACTCGGCGGGAGCGAACTGGTATCCGGCAGGGTAATGCTTTCGCGGTATATCTCCGCCGCAACCTCGCGACGGGCGCAGCGTCGGCGTTTCGTAGCTCGCTGCTTGAACTGGCATTGCCACTTCCTCCCGACTGGGTACATGACGCGTGGCTGGCTACGCTCGCCGCCGCTTCGGGCCGCTTGGCGGTAATCGACGATGCCCTGGTCGACTACCGCCAACACGGTGCAAACCAGATTGGTATCGCCAGGAGAACAGCAAAGCGGAGGCTTTCGGATATGTTTCGTTCGCGCAGCGAAGCGATTCGCAAGGATGCAGAACGAATGGACGTACTTATTAATCGCTTGCGAGCCGGTAACGTTCCGGTTGCCCGTATTGCTCTTGCAGAGGCCATGCGTGCGCATTTGCGGGTACGGCTTGTGTTGTCCGCAAGGCCGCTGGTTTCGAGATTGCCCAGCGTGGCCCGTGAGTGGGTTTCGGGACGATACGCGCGCTTCGGTACCGGTGCGAGGTCTGCCATACGTGATCTCCTAAGGGTCGGAGGATGAAGTCGGACATGACTAGAGACTCCCGGCATGTCGCCATCCTCCTGGCCACTTACAACGGCACCCGCCACCTCGCCGAGCAACTCGACTCCATCGTTGCCCAGACCCATACGGACTGGACGATCCACGCCTCCGACGACGGCTCCACCGACGCGACCCTCGCCCTCCTGCTGACCTATCGCGAGCGGCTCGGCGCGGAGCGCATGGTGCTCTGGCAGGGCCCCTGCGCCGGATACTCGCGCAATTTCATGTCGATGCTGCATCGCGATGGCATCGAGGGCGACTACGTGGCGTTCAGCGACCAGGACGACATATGGGATGCGCACAAGCTGGAGACCGCGCTTCGCGCGCTCGCCGCGGTGCCGCCGGACAAACCGGCCCTGTACGGCGGCCGTTCGCGGCTGATCGACGAGGCGGGCCGGCCGTTTGGCCTCTCGCCCTTGTTCGCACGCCGCCCCTCGTTCGCCAATGCCCTGGTGCAAAGCCTTGCTGGCGGCAACACCATGCTGCTCAACCGTCGCGCGCGTGACCTGACGTGTCGCGCACCGGCGTCCGCCCGCGTGGTCTCGCACGACTGGTGGGCGTACCTGGTGGTCTCGGGTGCCGGAGGCAGGGTGGTCTACGACCGAGAGCCGACGCTGGGTTATCGCCAGCATGCCGAGAACATCATCGGTTCGAATGCCGGACTGGGCGCTCGCCTGCGCCGCATGGCCGACATGGTGGGTGGCCGTCATCGCGAGTGGAACGAAGCCAACGTGGCCCTGCTGTCGAACATGCGCGATGCGCTGGGCGATGACGAACGCGCGCGCTTCGACCATTTCACGCGGGGCCGCGCCACCTGGTTGCTGCCGCGCCTGTGGCACTTCGCGTGCGCCGGCCTTTATCGGCAGACCGCCATCGGCAATGCGGGGCTGCTGCTGGCCGCGGTGCTGGGCCGGCTGTGAGCCGGCCCCCGCGTGAGCGCTACAGGTTCTGGTAGTTCGGGCCCGAGCCGCCTTCCGGCGTGACCCACGTGATGATCTCGTACGGGTCCTTGATGTCGCACGTCTTGCAGTGCACGCAGTTGGCCGAGTTGATCTGCAGGCGGCGCCCGCCTTCGTCCTGCACCATCTCGTAGACGCCGGCCGGGCAGAACCGTTCGCACGGGTTGCCGTATTCCGTCGTGCAGCGATCCACGCAGATGGACGTATCCAGCACCTTCAGGTGCACCGGCTGGTCCTCGTCGTGCTCGGTGGCCGCGAAATACACGCTGGCCAGGCGATCGCGCGGGGGCAAGGTGCGGTCGACATAATCCTTCTTCGGTGCCTCGTACTCGCCCAGCTTCTGCAGCGCCGACCAGTCGGCGTGGTTCTTCAGTGTCCAGGGCGAGCGGCCGCCGGTCACGGTTTCCCACGCGGCATTGATCAATCCCCACCACAGCCCCTTGTTGAAACCGGGTCGGATATTGCGGACCTTCTTCAACTCGCTCATGACGGCGGAATCGCGCAGCTTCGCGTCCCAGCCGGCCGGGCTGAGCGCATTGCCCAGGAGATGTTCGGCCGCGAGCATGCCGGAGGCGATTGCCTGGTGCGTGCCCTTGATCTTCGGGACGTTGACCAGTCCGGCAGAGTCGCCGATGAGCACGGCGCCCGGCATCTCCACCTTCGGCAGCGACTGGAAGCCGCCCTCGACGATGGCGCGCGCGCCGGCGGAGACGATGGTGCCGCCGTCGAGCAGGCCCTTGACGTTCGTGTGGTGCTTGAACTGCTGGAATGCCTCGAACGGCGAGAACATGGGGTCCGGATAGTCCAGGCCGGCGACGAAGCCGATCGCCACCCGGTCGTTTTCCATGTGGTAGAGGAAGCTGCCGCCGTAGGTGTCGTTGGCCAGCGGCCAGCCGGCGGTATGCACCACCTTGCCGGGTTGGCCGCGACCGGGTGGCAGCTGCCACAGCTCCTTGATGCCGATGCCGTAGGTCTGCGGGTCGCTGTCCTTGTCCAGGGCGAACTGCCGGACCAACGATTTGGTGATGTGTCCGCGGCAGCCTTCGGCCAGCACGGTGACCTTCGCGCGGATGTCGATGCCCTCGGTGTAGCCGGGCTTGTGCTTGCCGTCGCGCGCCACGCCCATGTCGCCGATGCGCACACCGGCCACCGCGCCAGCGTCGTCGAACAGGGCCTCCGCCGCCGCGTAACCGGGGAACACGTCGACGCCCAGCGCTTCGGCCTGCGGGGCCAGCCACGCGCAGAGCGCGCCCAGGCTGACGATCACGTTGCCGTGGTTGTTCATCTGCGGCGGCGTGACCGGGAGTTTCGTGCCGGAGGCGTGATCGCGCAACAGCCAGAATTCGTCGGTGGTCACCGGCACGCAGATGGGCGGCGGCGCCGTGCGCCAATCCGGCAGCAACCGATCCAGCGGCCCGGTTTCGATCACGGCGCCGGACAGGATCTGGGCACCGATCGTCGAGGCTTTTTCGATGACGCAGACCGACGTGTCGGGGTTGAGTTGTTTCGCACGCATCGCGAACGCCAGGCCGGCGGGGCCGGCCCCGACGACGACGATGTCGTATTCCATGGTCTCGCGGTCGCTCATGGCTGGCTCACTCGAACTCGGCTGGCGGGGTGGCTGACCCATCATTGTCAGGCTTCGTCGCAAGGGGGGCAAATCGCCGTTTCAAACGTCCTCACGCGACAGGGCCTTGCATGACGTTCACATATCGCGTTCATAATCGTGCCAAGCGCCAGGAGATTTCATGAATACGATGCCGCCGGTGGCCGACACCGACATGCGCCGCGCCACGCTCTTGCAGATACTGCATTGGCTGGCTATCGGCAGGGTGCAACCGCAAGCCCTGTCCGATGTCTACCAGAACGCCATCGAGCGCCTCAATCCGCGCCTGAATGCGTTCGTCGATTACAGCGTCTCGCTGATCCAGGAACAGGCCCTGGCTGCGGATCGCCGCCGCCGCGACGGCGTCATCGGTCGCCTGGACGGCATCCCGATCGCGATCAAGGACAACTTCGACGTGGCCGGCGTGCCTACGCGTGCCGGCATGCGGCGGCGCAGCGTCGTGCCCGACGAAGATGCGCACGTGGTGGCGCGCCTGCGCGCGTCGGGCGCCGTGCTGCTGGGCAAGACCAACATGGACGAGGGCGCGCTGGGCCTGACGACCAACAATCCCGTGCATGGCGCGACGCACAACCCGCACCGGCTCGGTT
This sequence comes from Xanthomonas sp. NCPPB 2632, assembly GCF_041228075.2. Taxonomy (NCBI): domain Bacteria; kingdom Pseudomonadati; phylum Pseudomonadota; class Gammaproteobacteria; order Lysobacterales; family Lysobacteraceae; genus Xanthomonas; species Xanthomonas sp. NCPPB 2632. Next base: position 3,997,690 of record NZ_CM192979.1, on the reverse strand, counting down.
ACACCGCGGGCGGTTCGTCCGGCGGTGCGGCGGCGGCCGTGGCCTCGGGCATGGCGGTGGCCGCCATCGGTTCGGACAGCCTCGGTTCCATCCGCGTGCCGGCCAGCTATTGCGGCATCTATGCGCTGAAGCCGACCCACGGCGAGATCTCGGCGCGGGGCCTGGTACCGGCGGCGCGTCGCCTCGACGCGGTGGGCCTGCTGGCGCGCGGGGTAGACGACCTTACCGTGCTACTGCAGACGTTGGCCGGCTACGACGCGGACGATCCGCGCTCGCGCCGCCGTCGCGTGGCGTTCTCGCCACCGGATTGGGAGCCGGGCAACCTGCGCGCGGGTTTCCTGCCCGACCTGGCCGCCATCGGCGTCGGGCGGGACGTGATCGACGTGTTCGAAGCGGCCCTGGCGCGCCTGCAGGGCGAACTGGGCGAGCGCCGCCAGGTCGATTTCTCGGACTGGGATTTTGCCCGGACGCGGCGGGCGGGCCTGCTGCTGATGGAAGCGGAGATGATCCATACCTTCGCCGCGGAACTGGCCGACGAGGCCTATCCGGTATCGGCGGGCTTCCGTGACATGGTCGGCTTCGCCACCCGCAAGTCGGCCGCCGACTATGCCGCCGCCGATGGCGTGCTGGATGCGGCCACGCTGAAGATGCGCCGCCTGTTCGCGCAAGTGGATGTACTGGTGTTGCCGACCACGCCGCAGGGTGCCTTCCCGCTCGATGGCCCGGTACCTGCTTCACAGGCCGACCTGTGTGGCTTTGCCAGCCTGGCGGGCTGTCCGGCGGTCAGTATTCCCATGGGCACCCTGGCCAACGGCATGCCGATCGGCATGCAGCTGGTGGGCGCGCGTGGCTCGGACCTGCGCCTGCTGGAACTGGCGGCGGTGTGTGCTTCGTCGCTCGATGCGGAGCCCGCCTATCCGGTGGAGCCCGCCTGACTTCCGCCTGGCAGCCGGTCGATCTGCCGGGTGCCGAGGTGGATCTCGCGCCGGCATGGCTGCCGCGCGATGAAGCGGATGCGCTGCTGGCGTCGCTGCTCGCCACCTTGCCGTGGGAAGTCCATCGCATCCGCATGTTCGGGCGTCAGGTGGACTCGCCTCGCCTGAGTGCGTGGATCGGTGACACCGACGCCGCCTATCGTTATTCGGGCACCCGCTTCGTTCCGCATCCGTGGCCGGAGTCACTGCACGCGCTGCGGGACCGCGTGGCGGCCGCATGCGGTACTTCCTTCAACAGTGTGCTGGCCAACCTCTACCGTAACGGTGCCGACCGGATGGGCTGGCACAGCGATGACGAACCGGAGCTCGGCCCCGAGCCGATCATCGCGTCGGTGAGCCTGGGCGCGCCACGGACGTTTCGTTTTCGCCCCAGGGCAGGTGGCCCGGCCGTGGCGGTGGACCTGCCGCACGGCAGCCTGTTGCGCATGGCCGGTGCGACGCAGCGCTTGTACAAGCATGAGTTGCCGCCCCGGAAACGCGTGGATGCGCCACGGATCAACCTGACGTTTCGCCATGTGGCACCGCGTGCTCCAGGGTCCAGGCGGTGACCTGGCGGGCCAGGGTGTCCATCGCCCGGCCGAACGCCTCGACCACCTGCGGTACGGCCTTGCCGTCGACCGGCTCGCGCACCTCGAAGCGGCGCGCGCCGACCATCTGGTGCTTGCGCGTGCCAGCGAGGATGGCATCGAAACGGATCACCACGGTCGGCTTGCCGTCGATGTACTCGGTCTGGAACGCGGCCAGGCTGCCATCCAGCTCGTAGTCGGCGCCGAGATTGCCGTCGTCGGTGCCGATGGCGCGCACGCGGCCGGTATCGCGGAAGGCATCGGCAAGCCGGTCGCGCACGAGGTGCGGCACGCTGTCGGCCCAGCGCGCGCCGGCGTAGACACTGATGGTATTGGCTTCGGGCACTACGGCGATGCGTGCGCTGTCGAGCGCGCGCGGTGCGGTGGGAGTGGCGATGCGTAACGTCCAGGCCACGCTCGTCGTGGTGGCCGGACGCGCCGCCGGTGCCGCGGGCAGCAGGTAGATACGGGGTGATTCGGCCTTGGGCAGGATCGAGCAGCCGGCCAGCAAGGCAAGGCATAGCGGAACGGCGAAGCGGGCCAGTCTCATGGCGTGAACTCCCTGGTCTTCTCGCGGCCGAGCAGGTAGCCGCTGGGGTTTTCGTCGAGGCGCCGGGTGATCGACCGCAGCGAGCCCAGGGTGTCGCGCAGCTCGTGAAGTGCGGGTGCCAGATCGCCCAGGCTGGCGGCACCGCCGTTGATCGCGTCGGCATTGTCGTTGAGCAGGCGATCGACCGATGCCGTGGCGCGTTCCAGCGACGCCATCGCCCGCTGCGCGCTTTCCAGCGTGGCCTTGCCCTGCGTGTCGATCAGGCCGTTGGCGTTGTGTACCAGGGCGCGGCTTTCCGCCAGCGTGTCGTCGGCCTGTCGGGTCACGCTCACCAGTTGCCTTATCAGCACGCGGATGTCCTCCCGCTCGTCGGCGATCACGGCCGTGGTCTTGTCGAGATGGTCGAGCGTGTTCTGCACCCGCTGCACGTTATCTTTCGACAGCAGTTCGTTGGCCTTCGCGGCGGCCTGGCTGATATTGGTCATCAGGTCTTCGCCATTGGCCAGCAAGCGTGCGAACGGCGACGGGTCGGCGACGATCACCGGCACCTGGCCGTCGTGCCCCACCATCAGCGGGCTACCCGGCGAGCCGCCGGACAACTGGATGATGGCGACGCCGGTGACACCGGTGAGGGCAAGCTTGGCGTGGGTATCCTTGCGCAGCGGCGTGTCGCCGGAAAGGCGCACACGGGCCAGCACACGACGCGGGTCTTCGGGGTCCAGCCGCAGCTGGGTGACGTCGCCCAGCCGGATGCCGTTGTACTGCACGGTGCCGCCCTTCGACAGGCCGGTCACGGCTTCGTTGAAAACGATGTCGTAGTAGTTCCATTCCTGGTCGGAATGCGCCCTGGCCAGCCACACGCCGAAGGCCAGGCCGAAGAGGACGACCAGGACCGCGAACAGTCCGATCAGTACGTGGTGGGCACGGGTTTCCATGGTTCATTCCTTGCCGCGGTGGGCGGCGAGCGTGGCGGCACGGCCGCGCGGTCCGTTGAAGTACGCCTGCACCCAGGCATCGTCGGTACGCGCGACCTCGTCGATGGGCGCGGCGGCCAGCACGCGCCGTTGCGACAGCACGGCAACGCGGTCGCATGTGGAATACAACGTATCCAGATCGTGGGTCACGAGGAACACCGTCAACCCCAGCGCATCCCGCAGGGTGACGATCAGGCTGTCGAACGCGGCCGCGCTGATCGGGTCCAGCCCGGCGGTGGGTTCGTCGAGGAAGAGGATCTCCGGGTCGAGCGCCAGCGCACGTGCCAGGGCCGCGCGCTTGACCATGCCGCCGGACAGCTGCGAGGGGTACTTGCGCCCCGCGTCCGCGGGCAGGCCGGACAGCGCCAGCTTCACGCCGGCAAGCCGTTGCGCGTCGCCGCGAGCCAGGCCGGCATGTTCGATCAGGGGCAGCGCGATGTTCTCGGCCACGGTCAGCGACGAGAACAGGGCGCCGCTCTGGAACAGCACGCCGAAGCGGCGCTCCACGCGCGAGCGTAGTTCGTCGGACAACGCCAGCAGGTTTTCGCCGAAGACGCGTACCTCGCCGGCCACCGGTCGCACTAGTCCGACGATGGTGCGCAGCAGTACCGACTTGCCGGTCCCCGAGCCGCCGACGATGCCGATGATTTCACCGCGGTAGACGTCGAGGTCCAGGTCCTCGTGGACGGTCTGCGCGCCGAAGCGGTTGACCAGCCCGCGCACGGCGATCACGGTCTCCTTGGCGCTCACCAGCCCATCTCCATATAGAAGAGGGCGGCCAGCGCATCCAGCAGGATCACCACGAAGATGGACTGCACCACCGCCGAGGTGGTGTGCTCGCCCACCGACTGCGCGCTGCCGCTCACCTTGAAACCTTCCATGCATCCGATGACGCCGATCATGAAAGCGAACAGGGGCGCCTTGACGATGCCCACCAGGAACTGGCCGAGCGAGATATCCGACTGGAACATCGACAGGAACATCGAGGGCGACATCTTCAGCACCGCCATGCAGACCACGCCGCCACCGGCGATGCCCGCGATCATCGCGATGAAGGTAAGCAGGGGCAGGGCGACCAGTAGCGCCAGCACCCGCGGCAGCACCAGCAGTTCCATCGGATCGAGGCCCAACGTGCGGATGGCGTCGATCTCCTCGCGAGCCTTCATCGAGCCGATCTGCGCGGTGAAGGCACTGGCGGTGCGACCTGCGAGCAGGATGGCGGTAAGCAACACGCCGAATTCCCGCAGGAAGGCGAAACCGATCAGGTCGACGGTGAAGACGCTGGCGCCGTAACTGGCCAGCGCCGTGGACCCGAGGAAGGCGACCACCGCACCGACCATGAAGGAGAGCAGGGCGAGGATGGGTACCGCATCCAGGCCGGTCTGTTCGATATGCGACACCAGGGACGTGACGCGCCAGCGCCGGGGCCGCCATGCCGTGGCGAGAAAGCCCTGCAGGGTGATGCCGATGAACGCCAGCAAGGTCGCCGTCTGTTTCCAGATGCCTTCCAGCGCGCGGCCGATCCGCTCCAGCATGACCACGAAGCCGGCGTCACGTTTTCGCTTCGTGCCGGTGCAGTAGGTGTCCATGGCGTCGCCGACGGTTTTCAGCAGGGCCCGGCGGGCGGCGGGCAGGGCATCGTCCTGGGCGAGTTGCCGCGTGCGTGCGCTGCCCAGCAACTCGGCGACGACGAAGGCGCCCGATGTATCCATCGCGCCGAGCCGGTGGGTATCGACCACGGTGTCGCCGTCGATCGCACCGGCCAGTTGGCCGGCGCGATGCTGCAGGTCCGTGTAGTGGGCGAGTGTCCAGTCGCCTGCGAGCATCAGCCGCTGGCCCGAGGCGTCGCGGGTAAGGGTGGCCGAGCCGGGGTGGGATGCCGATGCCATGGGCGGAACACTAGCAGGAGGCGGCGCCCTCGCGGCGATCATGCTGCGCCGCGATTGGCCTTCTGGACCGCCGCGGCCGATAATGCCGGGCTACTGCCTACCGCCATCTCCTGCAAGGTAAGACGATGACCGACAAGACCGAACTCAACGCCACCCACCGCGAACTCGGTGCCCGCATGGTCGACTTCGGCGGTTGGGACATGCCGATCGCCTACGGTTCGCAGATCGAGGAACACCACGCCGTCCGCAGGGATGCCGGCATGTTCGACGTCTCACACATGACCGTGGTCGACCTCACCGGCGAGCGCACCCGTGAATTCCTGCGCAAGCTGCTCGCCAACAACGTCGACAAGCTGACCAAGTCCGGCAAGGCCCTCTACACGTGCATGCTCGCCGAGAACGGCGGCGTCATCGACGACCTCATCGTCTACTTCCTGCGCGAAGATTTCTTCCGCCTGGTCGTCAACGCGGCGACGCGCGTCAAGGATCTGGCCTGGATTCAGAAGCAGGCCGCTGCGTTCGGCGTCACCGTGCGCGAGCGCCCCGAGTTCGGGATGATCGCCGTGCAGGGTCCCAACGCCCGCCAGAAATTCCTCGGCCTGTTGCCGGACGAGGTGCGCGAGAAAGCAGGCAAGCTGGGCAAGTTCGCCGCCCTCGAGGTGGAAGGGCCGAATGGCATGCCGCTGTTCCTCGCCCGCACCGGCTACACCGGTGAAGACGGCTTCGAGGTCGTGGTGCCCAACAGTCGTGTGGTCGAGCTGTGGAACCTGCTGCGCGAGGCGGGCGTCGCTCCGGCGGGCCTGGGTGCGCGCGACACGCTTCGCCTGGAGGCCGGCATGAATCTCTACGGCCAGGACATGGACGAGACGGTCAGCCCCTGGGAAGCCGCGCTCGCCTGGACGATCTCGCTCGACGAGGGGCGTGACTTCATCGGTCGCGCCGCGCTGGAAGCGATGAAGGCCGAGGGTGTGCCTCGCGTCATGATCGGCCTGGTGATGGACGACAAAGGCGTGCTGCGGCACGGCCAGAAGGTGCTCACCGCCCGCGGCGAAGGCGAGATCCTCTCGGGCGGCTTCGCACCCACGCTCGGCAAGTCGGTGGCCTTCGCCAGGGTTCCGGCGGGTGACCACGGCGAGGTTCGGGTCGACATCCGCGGCCGCGAGATTCCGGTGCGCGTGGTCAAGTTCCCGTTCGTCCGCGACGGCCAGCCCATGCCGGGCATCGTCGACTGATCCACAGCATGCTTTCGCGAAACGCGTGGACCGGCGACAATGGTCCGACCCGCTATCGCACCCCCGTCCCGAGCTAACGAGGAATACCCCCATGAGCGAAATCCCAGGCGATCTGAAGTTTGCCAAGTCCCACGAGTGGGTGCGCGTCGAGCAGGACGGCACGGTCACCGTCGGCATCTCCGACCATGCTCAAGGCGCCTTGGGCGATCTGGTGTACGTCGAACTGCCGGAAGTCGGCAGCAGCGTGCAGGCCGGCAACGGTACCGCCGTGGTCGAGTCGGTCAAGGCCGCCTCCGATATCTACGCACCGGTGTCGGGCGAGATCATCGAGGTCAACGCCAAGCTGAGCGACAAGCCGGAAACGATCAACGAAGACCCTTACGAGGCTGGCTGGATCTTCAAGCTGAAGGTCGACGACAAGAGCGAACTCGACAGCCTGATGACGGCCGACGAGTATGCCGAGCTCGCCGAAAACGGCGACGACTGATCGACCCTCTTGTGCTTCAACCCGATGCCGGTCGTCCTCGACCGGCATTTTTTTGTCCGCTGGGTGCCTTCGGCGAAATTTTTTTTTCGGCCCAGTCGTCTTCCGTTCATCCCCGGAATTCGGCCTGCGGCAGCCGCCGGCCGGCGCGGAATTATCGCGCGACGATCCTCGCCGCGCGCATGCTCTTTATATTGGCAAGTCGAGAAAAAACGCTTTATTTACGGTGTTTGCTGAACGGCTTGTCCGTTGCAGCGTGTTTCATTATGGAAGTCCATTAGTACGCCGACAGCTTCGACGGTAATGCCCACGGCCACCGTGCAATCCGTCAGATCGTCGGTTATGTGTCCGCAACGTCTTCAATTTAGAGCCAAAATTTATTGACAGCGGAAATGTTGAGGAATAGCTTTTGCGTCAATTGACGGGGAACCCGGAAATGGAAACAGAAAAATTCATCAGGCCGTACGTGGAGCATGGTTCGAAAGCGGGTGCGGTTCGCAAGATCACCGTCTCGATTCCGCTGCATATCCTCCGCCTGCTATCCGATGAACGTACACGCCGCCAGGTGAACAATTTGAGGCACGCGACGAACAGCGATCTGCTGGTTGAAGCGTTCCTCCATGCTTTTACTGGGCAACCACTGCCAACTGATGAGGAGCTGAGACGAACCATGGCCACTGCCAAGAAAGCCACTGCCAAGAAAGCCGCCGCCAAGAAGGCGACGAAGAAGTCCACCGTAAAGAAGACCACCGCGCGCAAGACGCCGGCCAAAAAGGTCTCGACCCGTAAGGTCGCGACCAAGAAGGCTTCGACCCGCAAGTCGCCGGTCCGCAAGACCACCGCCAAGAAGGCTGCGGTCAAGAAGACCTCGACCCGTAAGGTTGCCGCCAAGAAGGTGTCGACCCGCAAGTCGCCGGTCAAGAAGACCACCACCCGCAAGGTCGCGGTCAAGAAGACCGCCCGCAAGGCAGCAACGCCGCGCAAGGCCGCCGCACCGCGTAAGGCAGCTGCCCCGCGCAAGGCCGCCGCTCCGCGCAAGGCTGCCACCAAGAAGGTCGCCACTGCCAAGGTGGCTCGCGCTACCCGGACCGCCAAGGTCAAGTAAGCGTTACCTACTTATAAGAAAGTGCTTTGCGAATTATCTCCCCGCGGTGCCCAGCGCGGGGAGACGCTTCGAAACTTGACCCCGGCTTGCCGGGGTTATTCGTTGGTGGGATCGGATCGCTGGATTCACGCGGCCATTACGGTTACCTTGTCGCCACATCGCGCTGCGGGGGACGGGGGGTCCACCGCGTCAAGCCATAGGGGGCGCGCGTCTTGCGGAGTCCGTACGACCGCCATGGATAACCGTCCACTCACCATCGAACGCCGACGCCAGCGTGGCGCCGTCAGTCCCGTCACCCTTGCCGTCGTCGTCATCGTCGCCGCGCTTGCCGTCGCGGCCTGGTTCCTCATCATCAAGCCCTATCGCGATGCCCGCCAGGCGGAGTCGCCGGCGCCGGTCGCCGTGCAGAAGGCCGCCGCCACGCGTGACACCACGCCCGTGGCCAACGTCGATGCCCTGAGCGTCGACCAGCTGCTGGCCGAAGCGCGCACCGCCATGAACGAGCAGCGCCTGGTGGCGCCTGCCGGCAACAATGCGTTCGAGTTCTACATGAAGGTGCTGGAGAAGCAGCCGGGTAATCCCGTGGCCGCCGATGCACTGCGCGAGACCTTCTCCTACGGCTCGGCGGCCACCGAGCAGACGATCAACCAGCGCGACTTCAACGAAGCGCAGCGCGAGATCGACCTGCTGGCCAAGGCCGATCCGGAAAACTACACGCTGACCATCCTGCGCTCGAAACTGGACGCGCAGCGCAAGACGCTGGACCGCGAGCAGCAGCAGGCCCTGGACGCCCAGAAGGCCCAGCAGCTTGCCCAGCAGAACGCCGCGGCGACCCGTCAGCAGCAGGCCGAGCAGGCTGCAGCGGCGGCCGAAGCCCAGCGTTCGCAGGCGGCACGAGAGCAGGCGGCACGTCTTGCCCAGTCGCAGCAGCAGACCGCTCCGGCGTCCGCTGCCGCCACGCGTCAGGCCGCGACCGCGCCTTCGGCGCCCGCCTCGGCCGAAAGCGGCGCGATCAGCGATGCCGTGCTGGTACGCCAGGTGAGTCCGCGTTATCCCACGGCGGCCATGCGTGCCAACCAGGAAGGCTGGGTGGATGTCGAACTGACGGTGGGCGTCGATGGCGCCGTGTCCAATGTCACCGTCGTCGATTCGCAGCCCAAGCACGTGTTCGATCGCTCCGCCATGGACGCGGTGGGTCGTTGGGAATTCAAGCCGGCCATGCGCAACGGCGAGCCGATGGCCGTGACCCTGCGGCGCCGGTTGCAGTTCAACCTGGGTCGGTAAGGCGTGCGTCCCCCGGTGGGGGACGCGTCAGTTCGACGCTTTCTTTTTCTTCTTGGTCGGGGTGGCGGGCGCGGTCTTCTTTGCCGGCGCCACCTTGCCCTTCGCCTTGGTCTTCGACTTCGTGGGTGCAGCCGTGGCCTTGGCCACCGGAGCCGCGCGCACGGTGCCTTCCACGCCAGCCCAGTCGACGTGGTTGAGGCCGAGCAGGCTGTCGAACACCATCGGCATGAGGCCGGCCGGTATCGGGCCCGCACCGTTCCACATGGTCACCACGCCGGCGTGGTACTTCGGGAAGAAGCCGATCATGGTGCGATAGCCCGACACGGCGCCCGCGTGGAAGATCAGGTCCTCGTTGGCGTACTTGAACACACGCCAGCCCAGCGCATAGTGGGCTTCGGTCACGCGGGCACGGCGCCAGGGCAGCGAGTGCACCTCGGACGGGGTGTCCACTTCGGGCGCATGCAGCACGTCCAGCGACGGTGTCGGCAGGACGTCCGGACGTCCACCCATCTGGGCCATCAACCACTGCTCCATGTCGCGCAGGCTGGCGTTGACGCCGGCCGCAGGGGCGACCCGGTAGTAGCTGTCGTTGGGCTCGTAGGGAATCCAGTTGTGCGGCCCGCCACGATGTGGCCGTGCCCAGCTCTTGCTGGCCTCGAGGGCGTCGCGGCCGTAGCTGGCGGTGGTCATGCCCAGAGGTGCGAAGATGCGCCGCTCCACCTGGCGGAAGAAGTAGTCGCCAGTGGTGGCGTAGATCACGTCGCCGATCATGCTGAAGGCCACGTTCTGGTAGCCGTAGCACGCGCCGACCTTGCAGGACAGATCCACCTCGTCGAGCTTGCGGACCAGCTCCTCGTAAGGGGCGTCGGCCTCGAGCATGTTGTCGTAGGTGTTGCGTGGCAGGCCCAGTCGCTGGCCGAGGATGTCACGCACCGTGGCCTGCTGCGCGGCCTGCATATCCTTGAGCTTGAAGTACGGGATGGTGTCGATCAGCTTGGTGTCCCAGCTGAGGAACCCCTGGCGCACCAGCACCGCGGTGACGCCGGTGGCAAAAGCCTTGGACAGCGAGGCCAGACGGAATACGGTCTCCGGCGTGGCGGCTTCCTTCGTCTTCGCGTTGGCATAGCCGATGGCTCGCTCGTAGACCACCTTGTCGTCGACGATGATGGCCGTGACGATGGCCGGTGCCGCGTCGCGGGCTTCGGCGGCATCCATCCAGCGTTTGTAGTTTTCGATCGTGTCCTTGACCCGCTCGGCCGGCAGTTTTTCCGACGCGGGGTCCACATGGACCACCGGCGGTTTCTGCGGGGGCGGCGCCGCGAGGGCCACGGGAATGGCGGTGGCGCAGGCAAGGGCGCAGGCGAGCAGGGAGGCGGAACGAAACGACATGCTTATCTCGCGCGGTCGAGGCGTGGGGGCACGCCGCGGGAAGGGGGATGCCAGCGAGCGCGGCATCGTCCTCCGCATTGTCTTTCACTTCCGGGTTCGCCACAACGCATGCGTCTTGACCTCCCTGAACGAAGGCGGCGTGCTAGTCTCGACGCAGATTCCCGCGGAACGCCCGCCACCCGTGAACGTCCGTCGACGCGTCGCCCTGGGCGAGGGCAGGACCCTCGCGCTATCCGTCATCGCCTTCTTCTTCGTGATGACGTCCTATTACGTGCTGCGACCCGTTCGTGACCAGCTTGCCGGCGCCGCGGGGTCGCAATCGCTGCCCACGTTCTACGCCATCGTGTTCGTGGTGATGCTGGCGCTGACGCCCGTGTTCGGCTGGCTGGTCTCGCGCTTTCCGCGCAAGCGCGTCATCGGCAGCAGCTACCTGTTCTTTGCAGCCTCCATGCTGGCGTTCATCCCGGCCTTCATCGCCCAGGACCGGATCGGCGCGGTGTCGCTGGGGCGCATCTTCTTCGTCTGGGTCAGCGTCTTCAACCTGTTCGTGGTGTCGCTGTTCTGGAGCTTCATGGCCGACGTGTACCGCAGCCAGCAGGCGCGGGTCATGTTTCCGTTCATCGCCGCCGGCGGCATGGCTGGCGCGCTGCTGGGCCCCCTGCTGACCCGGCTACTGGTTCAGCGCCTGGGCGTGCCGGCCATGCTGGTGGTGTCGGCCACGCTCCTGCTGATGGCGCTGGGTGCGTTGCTGGCGCTGTCCGCGCGTCGCGACATCAACGACGACAGTGCCGGCGCGCCGGTGGGCGGTTCGATCCTGCAGGGCGCCAAGGCCGCGTTCTCGCAGCCGTTCCTGCGCTACATGCTGGTGCTGATGCTGCTGGGCGACGGCATCGCCACCATGGGCTACACGCTCATGGCCGACTACACCAAGGCCCACTTCGTGGACAACGCGGCGCGCACGGCCTTCTACGCCGACCTCGACCTCTGGACCAACTGCTTCGGTGCGATGCTGCAGCTGACGCTCACCCCGATGATCATGCGCGGCCTGGGCGTGGTCTGGGCGATGGTGCTGCCGGCGCTGGCCAACATGCTCCTGCTGTTGGGGCTGTCGCTGGTGGGTCTGGTCGACCTGCACTTCGGTGGCTGGACGATCCCGGTGATCGCCATCGTCCTGGTCGGCTCGCGCGGCATGACCTACGGGATGATCAAGCCGGCGTCCGATGCGCTCTACACCCGTACGCCCCGCGAGGTGCGATACAAGGGCAAGAACTTCATCGAGACCGCGGTGTGGCGCTTTGGCGACCTGGTGGTCACCACCGGTCTGGTCGCCCTGCGCGGCGCGGGCGTCGGCATCACGGCCATCGGCCTCACCGCGGCCGGGCTGGCCTGCGTGGCCGCGGAGATGGGGCGTCGGGCGGCGACGTCACCCGACCTGCTGCCGGAACAGCCCGACGATCAGCCGGTGATATAGCTCTCGAGCTGGTTGATGGTTTCCTTCTGCTCGGAAATCACCGCCTTGACCAGGTCGCCGATGGAGACGATGCCGATCATCGCTTCGCCATCGATCACCGGCAGGTGGCGCAGGCGCCCATCGGTGCACAGGCGCATGCAATCGTCCACCGTGTCGTCGACGGACACCGTGATGACGCTGGCGGTCATGATCTCGGCCACTGGCGTGTCGCGTGACGAGCGGTCCTTCAGGATGACCTTGCGGGCGTAATCGCGTTCGGACACGATGCCGACCAGCGTGTCGCCCTGCATGACCACCAGTGCGCCGACGTTCTTTTCCGCCATCTGCCGCACCGCGTCGTACACGGACGCGTCGGGCGCCACGGCGAAGACGGCCTTGCCCTTGCCTTCGAGAAGATGCCTGACCTGCTGCATGATCGTGACTCCGCTGCATGCGGCGTGCCGCCGCGGAAACAGCGAGTCTACGCCGGAGGCTGTCCGGCGGAGTCATGGCGAGGTGAAAGCGCCTGCCCGTGACGTGACTCCACGTAATACAGCGGGCGCCGTTTGGATTCCGCGTAGGTCCGTCCGATGTATTCACCGATGACACCCAGCGCCAGTAGCTGCGCGCCGCCCAGGAACAGGATGACCACCAGCAGGGTCGGGTAACCGCGTACCGGGTCGCCCCAGAGGCAGACCTTGAGCAGCACCCACAAGCCGTAGAGGAAGGCGAGCAAGGCCGCGGACACGCCAATCCATGTAGCGATGCGCAGCGGCGCGGTGGAAAACGAGGTGATGCCTTCGACGGCCAGGTTGCCCAGCCGCCAGTAGTTCCATTTGGTGACGCCGGCATGGCGGGCATCGCGGTGGTACACCACCGACGTCTGCCGGTAGCCGATCCAGGCAAACAGGCCCTTCATGAAGCGCTGGCGCTCGCGCAACCCACCCAGCGCCTCCACGGCGCGACGCGAGAGCAGGCGGAAGTCGCCCGTATCGCGTGGCAGCGGGGTATCGGCCACGCGCTCCATCACCCGGTAGAACGCCGCGGAAGTGAACCGCTTGAAGCGCGTTTCGCCGTCGCGTTCCCCGCGCGTGGCGTAGACCACGTCGAAACCTTCCTGCCAGCGCGCCACCAGCGTGGGGATCAGTTCGGGAGGGTCTTGCAGGTCGGCGTCGATCACCACCACCGCATCGGCGTCGGCAGCGTCGAGGCCGGCGGTCATGGCCGCCTCCTTGCCGAAGTTGCGTGACAGGCGCAGCGCCACCACGCGGGCGTCGCGCTGCGCGATGGCCTCGATCAGTGCCCAGGTGTCGTCGCGACTGCCGTCGTCGACGTAGATGATGCGTGCGTCCGCCGCCAGGCCGTCGAGCACGGTGCCCATACGCGCGTGGAATTCGTCGATCACCTGCGCTTCGTTATAAGCGGGGACGACGATCGCAAGGGAGTAGGTCATCGGCGTGCTCAGCGGACGCGTCCGGCTGCCGGTGCCGGTCGCGTGAGGTAGGCCGGTCCGCCGAGCTGGCCCATCTGCTGGGCGATCCACGCCGCGCGGCGCTGCACATAGGCACTGGGCGCGTCGGCGTGGAACCGACGGGGATTGGGCAGCACCGCGGCCAGGCGGGACGCCTGCGCCACGCCGAGCCTGTCGGGCGTGGTGTGGAAGAACGCCTCGCTGGCTGCACCGACGCCGTAGACGCCGTCGCCCAGCTCCACGGTATTCATGTAGACCTCGAGGATGCGCTGCTTGGACCACAGTGCCTCGATCAGCACCGTGTAGTACGCCTCCAGGCCCTTGCGAACGAAGCTGCGGCCGTTCCACAGGAACAGGTTCTTGGCGACCTGCTGGCTGATCGTGCTGGCACCGCGCAAGCGCTTGCCCTCGTCGGCGGCGTCGATGGCATCCTGGATCGCATCGACGTCGAAGCCGTGGTGGTAGGGAAATTTCTGGTCCTCGCCGGCGACCATGGCCAGGCCGACCTGTGGCGATACGTCTGCCCAGGGCACCCACCGGCGGCGATAGGTGAAATCGCTCTCGCCACCGAGCGCGGCCCCGACCCGGCGCTCCATGATCATGGCACTGGTCCAGGGCGGCACGAAGCGCAGCACCCCGACCACCAGGCACGACAACGCCACCCAGGAAACCACGAGCAATACGACGATGTGGGCGAGGCGGCGGGGCAGCGAGCGGGGCGTCGGGCTCATGGCGTCACGGCGAAGGAAGATGGCGCAGTATAAGGGCCGCGCGCGTGCCGGGCTTGTCGACGGCGCGCCGCATCCCCATCTTCCGTCGGATCACCAGGAGGCCACCGTGACCGATTCGCTCGTCGATACCCTTGCATCCGAAGACATCCTGCACCGCTTCCTGCTGGAGAAAGCCGGCGTGCGCGGGGTCTTCGTCCGCCTCGGCGCCAGCTGGCAGGACATCGCGTCACGGGGAGAGTATCCGCCGGCACTGCGCGACCTGCTGGGCCAGGCGATGGCGGCCTCCGCGCTGCTCACCGGCAACATCAAGTTCGAAGGTTCGCTGTCGCTGGAGTTCAAGAGCAAGGGCGCCCTGCGCCTGCTCTTTGCCGAATGCACCGACAAGGGCCGCCTGCGTGGGTTGGCACGGTTCGAACCGGACGAGCTTGCGCCCAGCGGTGAACTCGACTTCGGCGCGCTGCCGGAAGCGGCCCTGGCGATCACCATCGGCCAGGCCGAACGCGGTCGTTACCAGGGTCTGGTCGACCTCGACACGCCGTCGCTGGCCGAGGCGCTGGAAAACTACTTCGAGCGCTCCGAGCAACTGCCGGCCCGCATCCTCCTGGCCGCCGACGGCCAGCACGCGGTCGGCCTGTTCCTGCAGTCCGTGCCGGGCGAGGGCGGCCACGACGCCGCCGAAAACGACGACGATGCCTGGGAACGCGTCGGCCACCTCACCGCGACGCTGAGCGCCAGCGAGATGCTGACGACACGCCCGGAGGAGCTCCTGTTCCGGCTCTACCACGAGGAAACGGTGCGCCTCTACGAGCCCAGGTCGCTGGCCTTCGGCTGCACGTGCTCGCAGGAGCGCGTGGAAGGCATGCTACGCGCGCTGGGCCGCGAGGAAGTCGAGGCCACCCTGGAAGATCGCAACGGCGAGATCGAGGTCATCTGCGAATTCTGCGCCACCCGCTACGTCTTCGACCGCGTAGACGCCGAACGCCTCCTAACCCAAACCGACACCCCCCCCTCCCCCAAAACCCTACAGTAGGAGCGCACGCTGTGCGCGAAAAGCCAACGGAGCGATGAAGCGGTAAGCCCGCGAAAAGCCAACGGAGCGGCGAAGCGGCAAGCCCGCGAAAGCCAACGCAGCGACGAAGCGGCGCCGCCGCGAAAGCCACATTGCGACGACGCGGTAACCTCGCGTGACGCGGCAACCTCGCTTCGCGCACATCGTGCGCTCCTACATTGCCTTTTTGGCGATCAGGCATCCAACGACAGCGGCGCCGCCAGCCACTTGCTGGCCGGCTGCGGCTGGGCGAACAGGAACCCCTGGCCGAAGCGGCAGCCGATGCGCCGCAGTACACGCATCTGCGACTCGGTCTCGATGCCTTCGGCGATCACCTGCATCCGCAGCGAATCCGCCAGTGCCTGGATCGCGCGGACCACGGCGGTGCTGTGGGCCTGGTCGTCTTCGGCGGGTAGCTCGATCACGAACGAGCGATCGATCTTCAGCGTCTCGATCGGGTACTGGTGCAGGTAGCTCAACGACGAGTAGCCCGTACCGAAATCGTCCAGCGCGATACCCACGCCGTGATCGCGCAGGTTTTCCAGAATCCGTTTCACCTGGGCCGGGTTTTCCAACAGGGCGCGCTCGGTCACTTCCACGCGGATGCAACGGGCGGGGACGCCATGTTGGGCGAACAGGTCGAGCAGGCGCTGGTCGAGGTCGGGCGAACGAAAGTGGCTGCCCGAGACATTGATGCTGATGAAGCCCTCGTCGCGTGTGAGCGCGCGGGCCTGCCGTGCGACCTGCTCGAAGATCTGCCAGTCGATCGCCTCGGAGCAGCCGGTATCTTCGGCCACGGCCAGGAAGTCGCCCGGCGGCAGTAGGCCGCGCTCCGGGTGGCGCCAGCGCAACAGGGCCTCGTAGCCCACCACGCGCAGGTTCTCCAGCTCGACGATGGGCTGGAAGAACGGCACGAACTCGTTGCGCGTGATCGCCCGGCGCAGGTCGCCTTCCAGTTCGAGCAGCGACAACGCTTCGCGCCGTAGCCGATCGTCGAAGATGGCTGCGCGATGGCGTCCTTCGTCCTTCGCGCGATACATCGCCGAGTCGGCGTCGCGCAGCAGTTCTTCCGGCCGGGTGTACTCCGGCGTGGGCAGCGCGATGCCGATGGATGCGGAGGTGAAGATCTCCTTCGCCCCCAGTCGGAACGGCGTCTGCAACTGCGCGATGATCCGCTCGGCGATCTGCGTGGCGGCCTGCGGGTCGGTGATGCCCTCGACCAGCACGGCGAATTCGTCGCCGCCCAGGCGTGCCACCACATCGCGCGTCTTCAGGCAGGCGCGTACCCGACCGCCCACCTGGAAGAGCAGGTCGTCGCCGACGAGGTGACCCACCGAGTCGTTGATCACCTTGAACCGGTCCAGGTCGATGAACAGCACCGCGAACAGCTCGCCCGGGTTTTCCCGGTAATGGTTGAGGGCCTGTTCCAGGCGTTGCAGCAACAGCGTGCGGTTGGGCAAGCCGGTGAGCGAATCGTGCAGGGTTTCGTACTTCAGGCGGCGCTCGACGCGCTCGCGCTCGGCGATCTGTTCGCGCAGGTCGCGGTTGGCCAGGGCCAGCGCACGGGTGCGCTCGGTGACCCGGCGTTCCAGGCTGGCGTACGCCTGCTTGAGGGATTCCGTGGTGTATTTGCGCTGCAAGGCATTAGCGATGTGGTAGCTGACGAA
The DNA here is from genome assembly GCF_041228075.2 of Xanthomonas sp. NCPPB 2632. NCBI lineage: Bacteria > Pseudomonadati > Pseudomonadota > Gammaproteobacteria > Lysobacterales > Lysobacteraceae > Xanthomonas > Xanthomonas sp. NCPPB 2632. The sequence goes on along the minus strand of NZ_CM192979.1, from coordinate 3,980,855 downwards.
GGTCAGCAGTTCCTGGTCGCGCGCGCTGTAGGTGTGCTCGGGCGAGTAGCTCTGCACCGCCAGCACGCCCATGGACTTCTCGTTCCAGATCAGCGGTACGCCCAGCCAGTGCAGCGAGCGCGCGCCGCTGGTGGAGAGCACGTGGTCACGGTTGAGGCGGTCGATCTCGTCGCGGTCCGCCAGCAGGGCCTTGCCGTTGCGCAGAACGAATTCGGTCAGGCCGCGGCCCAGTTCGCGCGGCTCGCGCGAGCCGTCCAGTTCGTCCACGGAGTAAGGGAAGGTCAGCTTGTTCTGGTCTTCCGAAAGCAGCGCGATATAGAAGTTGCGCGCGTACAGCAGGCCACCGATGACGCGGTGCACGGCGGCGTAGAAATTTTCGATGCTGTCGGACGTGTTCGCCAGCTCGGCGATGCGGAACAGGGCGGCCTGCAGGCGTTCGCCACGCTGGCGTTGCAGCACCTGCTGGCGCAACACACGGTTGGCCTCGCGCAGGGCGGCGGTACGCGTGGTGACGCGGCGCTCGAGCTCCTCGTGGGCCTGGCGGCGCTCGAGCGCCGTCTGCACGTGCTGGGCGACATAGGTGAGCAGGTCGCGGTCGTTCTCCGTATAGCGCGTATCGTCCCGGTAGCTCTGCACGACCAAGGCACCGACCACGTCGTCGCCGCGTTTCATCGGCACGCCGAGCCAGTCGTCGCTGGGCGGCCCGATGGCTACGCGCCTGCTGGGCAGGCTTTTTTCCAGCTCGTTGCTGGCGCCCATCATGGACCGACCGCTCATCAGCACGTGCCAGGTGAGCGAGTTCTCGATCGCGTCGATCAGCTGGATACCCTCGGGATCGGGGATGTCGTCGTCCAGCGTGTCCACGAAATACGGAAAGCGCACCGTCCGGTTTTGCGCGTCGTACAGGACGATGAAGAAATTTTCGGCGTACATGAGGCTGCTGACGATGCCGTGCAGCGCACTCATCATGTCCTTCATGTTGTGCTCGGCGCCTGCCTGCTCGGCAATGGCGTACAGCGCACGCTGCAGCCGCTCGGCGAGCGCCAGGCGCGAGATGGCTTCATACAGGCTGGCGGTCTCGGCCAGCTGGCGCAGGCGTGCGGATGCCAGGCGGCCCATCCAGGCGATGAGGTCGGCCCAGGCGGGGGCGTCGTCGTCGATAGCGAAGTCTAGGCTGCGTCCGGTTTGCGGATCGACACCCAGCTCGATCACGGTGCCGGCACGGGTCGGGGCGTCGTCGGTCGGGCGCCAGAACACCCGGGCGTCGGGCAGCAGGCAGCGCGCGAAGGATTCGCACTCGTCGCGGATGCCTTCAGGGTCCGCCGCCCGCAGCAGCCGTTCAACGGCATCGTGCAACGGCTCGACCTCCCCGAAACCGGGGGGCAATGTTGTCGGGCTATGGGATGGAGCTATGGTCATCGCCTGACATGGATTCCGGTCATGGTTGGGGTGAGTCTATATGCGTTAAGGCAGCCGTGCGATGGCCTCGCCCTGTGCCGAATCCGTTGCGCCCCACGCGCCCGGTCCCCCGCTCGTCATAAACGGCAGCTAAGCTTTTTCCTGAACCCCAGCCATCTCGGGGTGTTAGTAAAAAGTAAAACGGGGTATAGTCCAAACCGTCTCCGTCGGGCTGATGACGGGGGCACGGGGAGGTAACCATCAGCCGTCGACCACCAGACCTTTCATGCGCCGATCCGTACTCACCTTGCTACTGTTGATGCCGCTCGCCGCGGCAGGGCAGACCGCGTCGGTGGGCTCGGATGCCACGGCCACGCGTCTGTTGTCGCAGCAGCCGGATGCCTATGCCCGGACCAGTGCGGGTTCGCTGCCCCTGTGGCGTGCCCCCGACGGCCGCATGCTGGCCCTCCAGGCGGACGATCGTGCCGATCCCTCCAAGCCGCTCGCCCTGCATGCGGTGGATGCGGGCCCGTTCCTTTCCAGCGGTCTGCAATACGACCTCGGCCCTCGCCTCCAGGCGCATGCCAGCGTCAGCGGGCAGGGCTGGGCGAACACGGCCGCGTCCTGTGCCACCGCAGCGTCCAGCAGCCTCGACAGCCGCTGCTACACGCCCGGCGCACCGCCGCGTATCGTCGGCAGCGAAGTCGGCGCCACCTTCCGTGGCACGGGTTACAGCCTCGGCCTCGGCGTCGGTTCCAGCCGCCCCACGGGTGGCGGTGCCGCCTTGCCGCGTGTCTTGCCGGGCCTCGCGACCGCCTCGGGCCTGCCGGTCAATGCCTTGTCGTCCAGCACCGAACTCAACGCGCACGGCCGGGTCGACCTGGGCGCGCGCAGCGGTATCGACCTGGGCGCAAGCGTCGGTCGCATCCGGCTCCTGCCTGGCAATCTGCTCGGCATCGGTTCGGTCGACCAGAAGGCCCTGAGTTTCGGCGTCGACCGCGGCCCCATCTCGGGCGCGATCACCGGCCGCACCATGCAGCCGGAAGCGAACATCGTGAACGGTCTCAACCCGGACCGCCGCTGGAGCGCCGTCGACCTCGGCGTGACCTTCCGGCTGCCCTGGCGCGGCGAGCTGTCGGTCGGCGCACAGAACGTCTGGTCTTCCGGCAATGCCCCCACGGTGCCCGCCGGACCCGAGCCCGACCAGTCCCGAACACCCTACGTCCAATACCACCAGGACCTCTGAAAAACCCGCCCGATGAGGCGGGTTTTTCGTTTACACATGTTGGTTTATGCATACATGCGTTATCCGCGCATGCGTGTGTAGGAGCGCACGATGTGCGCGACATCTCTTCGCGATGATTTTGTTGTGTGGCGTGTGGCGTGTGGCAAGAGCCGGCGGGTAGCCCCCTCGGGTCCACGCCTACCGCGACCCGCTAAGGAAAGGCCGCTGGCGCGGCCGTTTATCTATTGCCCTGCGGGCGGCGGGTCGGGCTTCGAACGGAGGTTTCCGATTCGACATCCTGTCTCAGCGGAAACGGCCGGCCGTCCTGGCCGACCCCCTGCGGGCTTTTTCCGTTCGAATCCCTCGCCTGCGGCTACCGGCACCGAGGGGGCTACCCGCCGGCTCTTCCAATGACTGAGGCAGATTGTGACGCGAGCGACCGCAGAGGTGCAGGGTATGGCGTCGCCGCTTCGTTGGCTTTTCGCCCACATCGTGGGCTCCTACGCGGGAGCGCATGGCGTTTCTGCGAGATGTGGCGTTTTCCACGCGTCATGTGCCGGGCAGATCGTGGCGCCCTCAATGCGCGATGTGTTGATTGTTGTAGGAGCCGACGATGTCGGCGAACCCTCAACCCACCCAAAGCGAACGAAGCCATGCACAACACCAAAGCAAGCGTTCCCAGTAACCAAGCGAAACCAGGCTCTTCGCTCTCCCCACACGCAACCTCAGTCTTGGAAAGAGCCGGCGGGTGCCACCCTCGTGGCCGGTAGCCGCAGGCGAGGGATTCGAACGGATCAGGCCCGAAGGGGGCCGGCCAGGACGGCCGGCCGTTTTCGCGAGACAGGAAGTCGAGTCGAAAACCCCCGTTCGAAGCCCGACCCGGCCCGAAGGGCAATAAGCAAACGGCCGCGCCAGCGGCCCTTCCTTAGCGGGTCGCCGCAGGCGTGGCCACGAGGGTGGCACCCGCCGGCTCTTGCTCGAAGCCCCCAAGCCCCCAAGCCCTCAGCGCCCCTGCCCCCGAACCCGCACATCACCGCTGAACGACTCCACGTGGATGGTGCCGTTGCCGCCGCCGATCGTGGTTTTCAGTTCCTTGCCCGGGCCATCCTCCCCCTTGGACGGCGTGCCGAAATCGCTGCGCAGGTCGCCGCTGAAGGTCGATGCTTCCAGCCGGGCGGAGGTGTCGCCCGGAAGCTGGATCTGCACATCGCCGCTCATCGAATCGACGGTGAGCTTGCCGTCCCGGACCAGGCCGCCGGTGACCTGGGTGTCGCCCGAGACGGTGCTGAAGTTGGCCTCTTTCCAGGGGCCACCGCCGACGGTCATCCGGCCGGACACGGTCTGCGCCTCGATGCGGTCGGTGACCGAGGGGGCGGTGATGTCGCCGGAGACGGTCTGCAGATCGGCCTTGCCCGCGCGGCCAGCGAGGTCGATGGTGCCGCTGACGGTCTGCATGGTGACTTCGGGCGAGTGCAGGTTGGCGCGCACCCTTCCGCTCACGGAATCGACATCGATCTTGCCGCCGTCGAGGCCGTCGATGCTGACCGGTGCGCTGACCACGTTGATGGACACCGACACCGAGCGTGGCACGCGGACGTTGAGCACGGTGGGCTGCATGCGGGTGTCGTTGCCCCAGCTGAGCCAGTTGCCCTTCTTTTCATCGCCTTCGACGTGGATATCGACGTCGCGACCGTCGCCGTCGATCTCCAGCGGGCGGGCGCCGTCGCCGAGGGTGCCGGACACCTGGATCTGGTTCTTGTCCCAGGCGGTGACGGTGACCTCGCCCTTGACGTTGTCGATGGTGACCTTGGCGTCGGGTCGGATGTCTTTCGACAGGTTGATCGGGGTCGAGGCCATGGCCTGACCGATCGAGAACGCCAGCAGCAGGGGAGTGAGGTAGAGCATTTTCATGGGGGTGTCCTGGCTGTACGTGTTTAGCCGGCTTGCTTTTCGAGATTGCGCAGGCGATCGCGCTGGCGTTCTGTACGCAGCAGCAGTCGCTGCAGCGCAGGGGAATCGGGGGAATCCTGCATGGCCTGGGTGAGCTCCATGTGGGCGGCGTCGAGCTCGACCGCTGCACCGGACAGGCGGGGATCGCTGGGCTTCCAGACCTGCCTGCTGGCCAGGCCATCGCTACCTGTCGGACCGACCAGGTGCAGGCCGAGGCCGCCACCCAGTACGGCGACGCCGGCGATGGCGGCGGCCATCAGCCAGGCCTGCGCGCGTCGGCGCCGGGGGGCGATGGTGGCGCGCGCGTTCGACTCGTCCAGCTGCGCGTCGATGTCGGCCCAGAGGTCGCGATGCGGCGTGACCGGGCGGTTGAGCGAGCGCATCTGGCGCAGGTAATCGAGTTCGTTCATGGTGTGTCTCCCAGGACGCGGCGGAGCAGCCCGCGCGCACGGTGCAACTGAGCCTTGGAGGACCCCACCGCCATACCCAGCTCGATGGAGATCTCTTCGTGTTTCCAGCCTTCCACGTCGTGCAGTACAAGCACGGCGCGTGCGCGCGGCGGAAGCGCGGCGATGGCTTTTTCGAGTTCGTCGCGCTCGACGGCGCGCACGGGATTGTCGGTGGACATGATGTCCGGCAGGTGGTCGTCGTCCATGATGCTGACCGGATCGGCGTTGCGGGCGCGTATGGACATCAGCGCCACATTGACGGCCAGCCGGTAGACCCAGGTGCCGAAGGCGCTTTCGAAGCGGAAGCCGTCCAGTTTCTGCCAGGCCCGGACGAAGGCTTCCTGGGTGAGGTCTTCGGCACGGGCATGGTCGAAGGCGGCCAGCCGCAGCACGGCGCCGTAGACGCGATCGGCGTGGCGCCGGTACAGCGTCTCGAAGGCCTTGCGGTCGCCGGCGATCGCCGCGCGAACCACCTCGTCGTCGGTGGTGGCGACGACGGGCGGCTCAGACGGCATCAGGGCGGTGGCGGCGAGGCATAGGGCATTCATCTTGCCAGCTTGGATGCCGGCAAGGGCGAAACGGTTTAACGATCAGGCGACGCTGGTGGCCTTGCGTTCCAGTGCGGCATCGAGCGCGTCGCTGACGCGGGTGCGTTCGGCCTTCAGTCTCGCCGGCATGCGTTCGCCGAAGCCGTCCAGGTAGAGGCCGATGGCGCGAAGTTCCTCGGTCCATCCCTCTACGTCCACATGGAGCAGGTCGTCCAGCGCGCCGGGCTTGAGCGACAAGCCATCGGTGTTGAGTTCCCCAGCGGCGGGTACGACCCCGATCGCCGTCTCGACGCCCTGAGCGTTGCCCGTCACGCGCTGGATCATCCAGTCCAGCACGCGCATGTTCTCGCCGTAGCCCGGCCACATGAAGCGGCCTTCGGCATCCTTGCGGAACCAGTTGACGTGGAAGATCCGCGGCAGCCTGGCACCGGGCTTGTCGAACGACAGCCAGTGGGCGAAGTAGTCGGCGAAGTTGTAGCCGCAGAAGGGCTTCATCGCCATGGAGTCGCGGCGGAGCACGCCCACGGCGCCCGTGGCGGCAGCCGTGGTTTCCGAGCCCATCGCGGCCCCCACCAGCACGCCGTGCGCCCAGTCGCGGGCTTCGAACACCAGTGGCACCAGCGAAGGGCGGCGGCCACCGAAGACGATGGCCGAGATCGGTACGCCGGCGGCGTCCTCCGACTCCGGCGCCCAGCTGGGACACTGCCTGGCGCTGACGGTAAAGCGGGAATTGGGATGGGCGGCCGGACCGTGGGCGGCGTCGAACGGGCGGCCCTGCCAGTCGGTGGCCGGCTCGCCTTCGCCGAGGCCTTCCCACCAGGGACGCCGGTCGGCGGTGAGGGCGACGTTGGTGAAGATCGCATCGTGGCCCAGGGTGGCCAGTGCGTTGGGGTTGGTTCCCGCGCCGGTGCCGGGCGCCACCCCGAAGTAACCCGCTTCGGGATTGATCGCCCAGAGGCGTCCATCGGCGCCGGGGGTCATCCAGCAGATATCGTCGCCGACGGTCCAGACCTTCCAGCCCGCCTTCCGGTAGCCCTCCGCGGGAATCAGCATGGCCAGGTTGGTCTTGCCGCAGGCCGACGGGAACGCCGCGGCGATATAGTGCTTTTCGCCCTGCGGGTTTTCCACGCCGACGATCAGCATGTGCTCGGCGAGCCAGCCTTCACGACGCGCCTGGTGACTGGCGATACGCAGCGCATGGCATTTCTTGCCGAGCAGCGCATTGCCGCCGTAGCCGGAACCGATCGACTTGATCGACAGTTCCTCCGGAAAATGCATGATGAAGCGGCGCTCCGGGTCCAGGTCGCCCGTGGAATGCAGGCCCTTCACGAAGCGGCCTTCACGTTCGATGCGAGCCAGGGCGGGCGCACCCATGCGGGTCATGATGCGCATGTTGGCGACGACGTAGGGGCTGTCGGTGATTTCCACGCCGCAGCGCGAGAGCGGCGAGTCGATCGGGCCCATGCAATAGGGGATGACGTACATCGTGCGTCCGCGCATCGCGCCTTCGAACAGGGCATCGATCTTGGCGTGCGCGTCAGCCGGGGCCATCCAGTGATTGTTCGGACCGGCGTCGTCCTGCTCGGGCGTGCAGACGAAGGTGAGGTGTTCGACACGCGCAACGTCCGATGGGTGCGAGCGATGCAGGTAGCTGCGCGGGTTGCTCGCCTCGTTCAGCGGCAGCAGGTCGCCGCTGGCGAGCATGGTGCGGACCAGTCCGGCGTACTCGGCATCGGAGCCGTCACACCAGTGGATGGACGCGGGACAGGTGAGGCGGGCGGCCTCGTCGACCCATCGGTTCAATGCTTCCAGGGAACTGCCGTCCAAACGCATCCGTCGTGGTCTCCAGGTAAAAGTCCGTGGAGACAGTAGTTTGCGACGCGTGGTATTGGCAAGGCACGGTGCAGCAAAGCCGCAACGCGCCGTTCAGCCCCGATCAGTCGTTGACGTGTGCCGGTGTCAGCGTGGCGATCATGTGTTCGACATAGGCGTCGAATTCCTCATGGCTGAGGCGGGGCAGGCCGAGCGTGAAGTTGAGCTGCAGGAAGCCGACGTACGCCGCATAGGTGAGGCGCGAGCGATGCAGGGCGACGACCGGGTCCAGCCCGGCCTCGCTGTACAGCCGGGTCAGGAACTCCATGCGGCGCTGGGAGACGCGCGACATGACCGGGACGACCTGCGGGTGGTCCAGTGCCTTCAACAAGGCGGCATAGACGCGATGCGGCTGCATCTCGTGAGCCACCCGCCGGAACAGCTCGGGAAAGCGCTTGAGCGGGTCGGGAATGCGCTCGATCTCCGCGAGCACCTCGCGTTCGCCGTATTCCTCCCAGCGCTCCAGGGCCGCCTGCAGCAGCGCCTCGCGCGTGCGGAAGTGCCAGTAGAAGCTGCCCTTGGTGACGCCAAGCCGGCGTGCCAGGGCTTCTACCGCAAGGGCGCCCACGCCTTGTTCGGCGATAAGGGCCAGCGCGCCGTCTTCCCAGTCTTCGGCAGAGAGGCGGACTCGTTCGTTCTTGGCACCGTCGTTCATCGCCGCATGGTAGCGGAGCCGCCGCGGTTTGCAATCCAGGGGCCTTCGGAGGTGCTGCATAAGACCTTGACTTGGAAGCCATTGCATGACCGTACGCGGGCGTATTGACGCACCCGCCCGACGCCCACATACTCCACCGTATGGTTATCGATACCCTTTGTGCCTGCCCGACCCTGACCCGCCTCGTCGCCATGGACGGGGTGGCGCTGGCGACCGAGCGCAGGCCAGGGCACCGCTCGCCCGCCCTGCTGTTCGCCCATGGCTTCGGCCAGACCCGCCACGCCTGGACCGGCACTGCGGTGGCCCTGGCGGAACAGGGTTTCGACAGCACCACGTTCGACGCGCGAGGTCATGGCGAGAGCGACCGTCTGCCGCGCGGTGAATACCACATGCAGCAATTCGTGGATGATCTGCTGGTCGTGGCGCGGGCCTCCGCTTCGCCGGACGGCCGGCCTCCCGTGCTGGTGGGTGCGTCGATGGGTGGCCTGCTGGGCCTCGTGGCCGCGGGTGGATCGTCCGGGGCCACGCCGTTCTCGGCGCTCGTGCTGGTCGACATCACGCCAAGGTGGGAAACCGCGGGGGTGGAACGTATCCTCGGCTTCATGCGCGCACACCCCCACGGTTTTGCCAGTTACGACGAGGCGGCCTCGGCCATCGAGGCGTACCTGCCCCAGCGTCGCGAGCGCAAGACGGCGTCGCAGCTGGCGCCATTGCTGCGCCGGGGCGACGACGGACGGCTGCGCTGGCACTGGGACCCGGCATTGCTCGACGGCATGGTGGCCGAGAGCGAGCGCTACCAGCCGCAGTTGTTCGAAGCGGCGGAACGAGTGAGCGTGCCGGTGCTGCTGCTGTCCGGTGCCCGCAGCGACGTCGTTTCCACCCAGACGGTGGAGGAATTCCTCCGGCTGGTGCCGCACGCGCGGCATGTCAGCCTTCCCGGGGCGACCCACATGGTGGCGGGGGATGCCAACGATGCGTTCACCCGCGAGATCGTCCTGTTCATGGATACGCTCTGAAACGTTCCACGCCCTACCCGTTTTCCTTTTCCGTAGTTCGACTGTAACGAGGTGATTCCGATGTCTGCGATCCTGGTTGTGCTGGCGGCGCTCATCGCCTCCGGTGCCTGTGCCTACCACCGCACGTCCCTGAAGACGTGGGCCATCGCCACGGGCGTCACGATCCTCGTGGTCGGCGTGCTTGCCGGCGCGCCGGTGACCACCGTGGTCCTGCTCATCCTGCTGGCCCTCGTCGCCGTGCCGCTGATGATGGTGGACTTCCGGCGCAAGAAGATCAGCGCGCCGCTGCTGTCCCTGTTCGCCAAGGTCACCCCGAAACTGTCTGACACCGAGCAGACCGCGCTCGAGGCCGGCACCGTCGGTTTCGAGGGGCAGCTGTTCTCGGGCAAGCCGGAGTGGTCCGAACTGCTGCGCCAGCCGCGCCCGGAACTGTCGGTCGAGGAGCAGGCCTTCCTCGATGGCCCGGTCGAGGAACTGTGCAGCATGATCGACGACTGGCAGATCACCCACGAGCTGGCCGACCTGCCGCCGAACGTCTGGGACTTCATCAAGAAGAACAAGTTCTTCGGCATGATCATTCCCAAGAGCTACGGTGGCCTGGGCTTCTCGGCGCTGGCGCATTCCGCCGTGCTGCAGAAGCTGTCCAGCATGTCGCAGACGGTGGCCTCCACCGTCGCGGTGCCGAACTCGCTCGGGCCTGGCGAACTGCTGATGCATTACGGCAGCGATGAGCAGAAGAACCACTACCTGCCGCGCCTGGCCGATGGCCGTGAAATTCCCTGCTTTGCGCTGACCGGCCCCTACGCGGGTTCCGACGCCACCTCCATTCCCGATTTCGGCATCGTCACCAAGGGCGTGTGGAACGGCGAAGAAACGGTCGGCATCCGTCTCACCTTCGACAAGCGTTACATCACGCTGGCGCCGGTGGCGACCATCGTCGGCCTGGCCTTCCGCATGTACGACCCGGACAAGCTGCTGGGCGACAAGGAAGACCTCGGCATCACGCTGGCGCTGCTGCCGCGCGAGACCCCGGGGCTGCAAATCGGCCGCCGCCATTTCCCGCTGAACACGCCGTTCCAGAACGGCCCGGTGCACGGCAAGGACATGTTCGTGCCGTTGTCGGTGCTGATCGGTGGCCCGCACATGGCCGGCCAGGGCTGGCGCATGTTGGTCGAGTGCCTGTCGGTGGGTCGTGCCATCTCGCTGCCGTCGAACGCCACCGGTGCCTCGCGCATGGCGGTGTCGGCCACGGGCTCGTATGCACGCATGCGCAAGCAGTTCGGCCTGGCCATCGGTCGGTTCGAGGGCGTGGAAGAAGCCCTGGCCCGGATCGGTGGCCTCACCTACGCCATGCAGGCACTGTCGCGCGCCACGGCCGCTGCCGTGGATCGCGGTGAGAAGCCTGCCGTGCCGTCGGCCATCGCCAAGTACCACGCCACGGAATGGTGCCGCCAGATCGCTTCCGACGCGATGGACGTGCACGGTGGCAAGGGCGTCATCCTCGGCCCGAAGAACTACATGGGGCGCGGTTGGCAGTCGGTGCCCATCGCCATCACGGTGGAAGGCGCGAACATCATGACGCGCAGCCTGATGATCTTCGGCCAGGGTGCCATTCGCTGCCACCCTTATGTGCTGAAGGAAATGCAGGCCCTGGGCATCGCCGACTACCGCGAGCGCCTGAAAACCTTCGACAAGGCACTGTTCGGTCATATCGGCTTCGGCATCTCCAATGCGGTGCGCAGCTTCGTGCTGGGCGTCACGGCCGCGAAGATCGGTGACACCGCCGGCGACGCCTACACGCGCCGCTACTACCGCAAACTCAACCGCTACTCGGCAGCGCTGGCGCTGTGTGCGGACGTCGCCATGGGCGTGCTGGGCGGCAAGCTGAAGTTCAAGGAGAAGCTGTCGGCCCGCCTGGGTGACGTGCTGTCGTACCTGTACATCGCCAGTGCGATGCTCAAGCGCTACGAAGACACGGGCCGCCCGGAGGCCGATCGCCCGCTTCTGGCGTGGGCGTTCCACCAGTGCGTGTGGAACATGCAGATGGCGCTGGATGGCGTGATCCGCAACTTCCCCGTGCGTCCGGTGGCCTGGCTGCTGCGTGCCCTGGTCTTCCCGTTCGGTCGGCGCGAAGTGCCGCCGTCGGATCGCCTGGGCCGTCGTGTCGCCGCGCTGATCACCGCGCCCAGCGAAGCCCGCGACCGCCTCACCACCTGGAGCTACATGACGCCGACGCCGAACAACACCGTGGGTCGCATGAACGCGCTGTTGCCCGACGTGATCGCCGCCGAGCCGGTGGAGCGCAAGTTCGTCAAGGCGCTCAAGGGTGGTCAGCTAAAGGCGCACACGTACAACGAGCAACTTGCCGAAGCGGAGAAGATGGGCGCCATCAACGCCGCCGAGCGCGAACTGTTGCAGCGCGTGCGTGATGGCGTGGCGGAGTTCATCGCGGTGGACGATTTCGACACCGAGGAACTGCGCGCCAATGTGATTCGCAATGCCGAGCAGATGAAGGCGGTACGCGCGGCGTAACGCCCGCTAACGATCATTGCTGTTACGCGAAGGGGCCACGAGACATCGTGGCCCCTTTTTTGTGCGTCATGTACCTCATCGCAACACGGAAACGCATCAAGGCATCGCGGCCGGCACCCATCGCTACATGGGAATGCACCACGGCATGGTGCCGTGTGTAGGAGCGGACGATGTCCGCGAACCCTCAACACAATCGATGCCGAAGAAAGCCAAGCACCCCGATCGTGCAGGCGCTTTTTTCAGCGCAAAACGAGGCTAATGCCCGGACGTCGAAACGCTCGCCCGTGCAAACGGTCCTTCCTCATTCGCGATAGGTAGGTTGAGGGTTCGCCGACATCGTCGGCTCCTACAGTGTCAGACACGGTCGGACGTGATGCGGGTGTGGCGTCGTCAGTTTGACGGGCAGGCGTCCTGCAATGCCTCGACTTCGAGTAGCCTCGCCTCGACCTCGTCGCGCGTGTGCGCGCGGAACAATTGCGGCGCGGCGCGACGCAGGGCGCGGCAGTCCAGTTGCGTGAGCCGGTCGCGTACCTGGAGCAGTTGCCCCGGGTGCATGCTGAATTCTTCCAGGCCCATGGCCAGGAGCAGGGCGGTGAAGCGGGTGTCGCCGGCGATCTCGCCGCACAGGCTGACGGGCTTCTTCGCCCTACGCGCGCTGGCGATGACGTGCGCGATCAGGCGCAGGAAGGCCGGTTGCAGGGGATCGTAAATACCTTCCAGGGCATCGTTGTTGCGATCCGCCGCCAGCACGTACTGGGCGAGGTCGTTGGTACCGATGGCCAGGAAGTCGGCTTTCTCGAGGATGGAGGTGACGCCGATGGCGGCGGCCGGTACCTCGATCATGGCGCCCAGGTCGATCCGCTCGGGCAGTTCGTGGCCAGCGCGGGCCAGATCCTCGCGGGCCTTCTTGACCAGCCGCCGCACCTCGGTCATCTCGCCCAGGTGAGTGATCATCGGCACGAGGATACGCACGGGGCCATAGCACGCCGCGCGCAGGATGGCGCGCAACTGCACGCTGAAAATGTCGGGATAGCGCAGCGACAGACGCACGCCACGCACGCCCAGGGCCGGGTTGTCTTCGCCGCGAATGGCCAGGCCGGCGGAATCCGCCTTGTCCGCGCCCAGGTCCAGCGTGCGGATGGTGACGGGCAGGCCGCCCATGCCGAGCACGACATCGCGGTAGGCGACGAACTGTTCCTCTTCGGAGGGCAGGCCACGCTGGCGCAGGAACAGGAATTCGGAACGATACAGGCCGACGCCATCGGCGCCACGGGAGCGGGCGAGAGTGATGTCTGCGGTCAGCTCCGCGTTGGCATAGAGCCTTACGTGGGCGCCGTCGCGTGTATGTGTCGGCGCGGTGGCCAGCGCGGCCAGGCGGCGGCCTTCCGCGGCGGCCTGGCGCTGCCATTGCCGATAGCGGGCGAGATCCTGCGCGGTGGGGTGAACGATGACCTCGCCGTGCTCGGCGTCGATCAGCACGAGGTCGTCGTCGTTGATCGTCGCCAGCGCGTCCTTGGTCCCGACCACCATGGGCAGGTTGAAGCTGCGCGCCAGGATGGCGCTGTGTGAATAGATGCTGCCGGCGCTGGCGATGACGCCGAGCATGCCCTGGCCCGCCATGCTCGCCATATCGGCCGGCGCGACGGTGTCGCTGACGATGATTTCGCCGACGCGCGCGGCCAGCTTGCGCTCCTCCCGGCTGGACTGCTGGAGCAGCGCGGACATCACGCGTCCGATGACCTGGTCGATATCTTCGCCGCGACTCTTGAGGTAAGGGTCGTTCATCGCGTCGAACACGGCCGCGAGGCGATCGCGCTGCATCTTGAGCGCGGCGCTGGCGGTGTAGTGGCCGACGGATACCAGTTCGTCCAGGCCGCGCAGCAGTTCCTGGTCGTCAAGGAGCAGGCTGTGGGCGTCGATGAAGTCGCCGACCTCGCGGGCGAGTGCGCCGTGCAGTTTGCCGCGCAGCTCGCGCAGTTCCGTACGCGCGCTGTCGATGGCCTTGTGCAGGCGCTCGATCTCCGCGGCGACTTCGGTGTCCTCGAGCATCCGCGTGTCGACGGCGTAGATGCTCGGCTGGACCAGACGCGCACGACCCAGGGCCATGCCCCGGGCGGCTTGCGTACCGGTCAGCAGGTACCTCATGGGGGGCTGACGCTGCGCGCGCGATGGGTCATGGATCAGGCGCCTTCGTCGAACTTGCGCTCGAACAGGTCGACCACGGCGGCCAGCGCGGCCTCCGCGTCGTCGCCTTCGGCGCGCACGGTGAGCGAGGTGCCCATGCCGGCGGCCAGCATCATCACGCCCATGATGCTCTGCGCGTTCACTTCACGGCCCTTGCTGATCAGCCAGACCGTGGACTTGAAGCCCGCCACCAGTTGCACGAGCTTGGCCGACGCACGTGCGTGCAGGCCCAGCCGGTTGGATACCACGATGTCCCGTTCAAGCATGGTCGATGAAGATCCCGCCGCGACCGCCGCTGGCCGCTATCTCGGCCAGTTCGGTCAGCGACTTTTCCGAATAGTTGAGTACGCGCAGCAGCATGGGCAGGTTGAGCCCCGATACGCAGCGGAGGTGGACGCCCAGTTCGCTCAGCGACAAGCCGATATTGCATGGCGTGGCACCGTAGAGATCGGCCAGCACCAGCACACCGTCGCCGTGATCGAGATCGCGGGCGTGTCGGGCGGTGAGCGTGCGCATGACGTCCGGGTCGGAACTGGGCGGGACTTCGACCGCGTCGACGTCCATGGGCAGCTTGGGCATGACGTGGCGGGCAGCCGAGATCAGCGCCTTGCCGACGGCTTCATGGGTCATGAGGAGCACACCGACGCTCATGGCCCGGGTACTCGCACTGGCTTGGGCTGGGTCATGGGGTCACTCGAGCTCGCGATGGAAGGTAAGTACGTTGCCGCGTTCCGAGCGGAAATGCTGGGCCAGCTTCTCGACCATGTAGACCGAGCGATGGCGGCCCCCTGTGCAGCCGATGGACACCGTGACATAGCTGCGGTCCTCACCTTCGAAGCGTGGCAGCCAGGTGTCGAGCCAGCGGGCGACGTCGGCATAGTACTCGCCCACGAGTGGATTGGCGTCGAGGAATTCACGTACCGGCAGGTCACGGCCGGAAAACGGCCGTAGGCGGGGATCCCAATGGGGATTGGGCAGGCAGCGGGCGTCGAAGACGAAATCGGCATCCGACGGCAGTCCACGGCGGTAGGCGAAGGACTCGAACAGAAGGGTGGTGCCGTCCGAGGCGGCCGCGTAGCCGGTGGCGAACAGGCGGCGCAGCTGGTGGACGTTGAGGTCGCTGGAATCGATGACCTTTTCGGCGATGGACACGAGCGGGCGCAACAGGCGCCGTTCTTCCGCGATGGAGTCGGCCAGCGAGCGTTTTTCCGCCGCCAGCGGGTGGCGGCGGCGTGTTTCCGAATAACGCTTGATGAGGACGTCGTCGCGGCTGTCCAGGAAGATGAGGTGTACGTGTACCCCGGCCGTGGACAGCTCGGAAAGCACATGGGGCATGCGCGAGAGATCGATGCGGCGATTGCGCACGTCCACCCCCACCGCGATGCGCCGGCGGGGCCCATGCTCGCCCTGGCTGACGGCGGCGACCAGCTGGGGGATCAGTTCCGCCGGCATGTTGTCGACGCAGTAGAACTCGAGGTCTTCCAGCGCGCGCAGGGCGACGGTCTTGCCGCCCCCGGACATGCCCGTGAGCACCACGAGGTGGATGCCCTCGGGCTCGACGATGGGGCTCATGACGTCCTCGTTCATGTCGGTCACCATGGCGGTAGCCGGCGCATCTGGTGCGCCTGGCGGTCGATGAAGGTCTGTGCCGGATCGATGCCCTTGCTCTTGAGCACATGGTTGCGCACGGCGGCCTCGACCAGCACGGCGAGGTTGCGGCCCGGCGCGACCGGGATGGTGATCTTGGGGACGTCCACGTCCAGCACGTTGCGCCGGCTTACATCGCCGGTGAGGCGGGTCATGCCGTCGATGTCCTCGCCGGAGGTGAGCGGCTTGAGGTGGACGACCAGGCGCAGGTACTTGGAGGGCTTGACCGCCGTGTGGCCGAACATCTCGCGGATGTTGAGCACGCCCAGGCCGCGCACCTCGAGCAGATCCTGCAGGAGCTCCGGGCAGGCGCCGTCGATCACGTCCGGAGCGATCAGCGTGAACTCGGTGGCGTCGTCCGCCACCAGCCGGTGGCCGCGGCTGATCAGCTCGAGGGCGAGTTCGCTCTTGCCCGACCCGGGCTCACCGGTGATGAGTACTCCGATGGAGAAGACCTCGAGGAATACGCCGTGCAGGGTGACGCGGGGCGCCAGCGTGCGGGCCAGGTGGTACTGAAGGTAGGTGAGCAGCTCATGGCCGCGCTTGGTGCTCTGCCAGAGCGGGGTGTCGGTTTCTTCCGCGACCTCGCGGAGGTCGGGAGGGATCGACTGGTCTTTCGTGACGATCAGCGCGGCCGGCTGGTAGGCGGCGATCTTGTGGATGACCTCCCAGCGCTGGCGCGACTCCAGCCCGTCGAGGAAATTGAGCTCCTCGGTGCCGATGATCTGGATCTTGTTGGGATAGATGACGTTGAGGTAGCCGACCAGCGAGGGCCGACGGCTCTGCTTGGCGTTGGGCTCGAGCACGCGTGACTCGCCGCGCATGCCGGCGGCCCAGCGCAGCGCCATGCGGTCGTAAACGCCGTCGAAGAGTTGTCTGGCGGTGAGCCGGTCCACGCGTGAGATCCCTTTGGATGGCAAGACCGGCGCGAAGCGCCGGCCAGGGGTCTATTGTGCCATCAAACGCGCGGTGGCTTGCCCGGCGGCGCCTGCGGGCGGCCGCCGGGCGGTTGGGTCAGCTGGTGCTGGCGACGCGCGCGTCGCGGCCTTCGCTGTTGTGGTGGTCCTTCAGTTTTTCCTTGTGCTTGCGCAGCTGGTCGGCCAGTTTGCCGATCATGGCGTCGATGGCCGAGTACAGGGTGTCGCCCTTGTTGTCGTCTTCGAGGCGGGCAATCCCTTCGGCATGCAGGCGGGTGCCGGCGCAGTGCAGGGTGCCACCGGCCTTGTGTTCGTTCTTGTCGACGGAAAGGACCACGTCGAGGGCTTTGATGTTGTCGAAAAGGCGTTCGAAGCGGCTGACTTGCTGCTCCACGCGCTCGCGCAGGGCGGGGGTGATATGGATGTGCTGGCCGCTGATCTGGATTTGCATGACGCCTCCTTCTTACTGAGGGTGTCGCCGTGGGGCGACAAGATCGGAACGACGGGGATGCCGTTCCTCAAGCCTGAACTTCTGGGACCGTGGCGCGCCGAAGGGGTTCCCCCCGATGTTTCTCAACTTGCGCGCACACGTTCGCTGGAGCTGGGAATCCGCATCGCTTCCCGGTACTTGGCCACCGTACGGCGAGCGACCTGAATGCCGCGTCGATGGAGTTCTTCGGCCAGCGCCTGGTCCGACAGCGGGCGCCGGGCGTCTTCGGAGGTGATCAGCTTGCGCAACATGGCCTGGATGGCCGTGGCCGAGGCGCTGCCGCCGTCCTCGGTGGAGACGCCGCTGGAAAAGAAGTGCTTCAACTCGAAGGTGCCGCGCGGCGTGTGCATGTACTTGCGCGTGGTAACCCGGGAGATGGTCGATTCGTGCATGCCCACCTCTTCGGCCACCTCGCGCAGCACCAGGGGATGCATGGCTTCCGGGCCGTAATCGAGGAAGGCGCTCTGCCGGCGGACGATGACCTCGGCGACCTTGGTCAGCGTTTCCGCACGGGATTGCAGGCTTTTCAGCAGCCAGCGGG
Organism: Xanthomonas sp. NCPPB 2632; assembly: GCF_041228075.2. NCBI lineage: Bacteria > Pseudomonadati > Pseudomonadota > Gammaproteobacteria > Lysobacterales > Lysobacteraceae > Xanthomonas > Xanthomonas sp. NCPPB 2632. The sequence goes on along the minus strand of NZ_CM192979.1, from coordinate 3,963,431 downwards.
CCTCCTGCAACTGTCCCTTCATCCAGGTGGCGTCGTCGCCACGTGCCCGGGCGATCAGGTTGCAATAGTGCTGGTTGAGGCCCAGCCGCGGCTGGGAGTCGGGGTTGAGGCTGACGTGCCAGCGACCACCCTCGCGCCGGGCATACACGTCGGGCGCGACGTATTCCACGGGCGTGGCATCCAGGGCCGCGCCGGGGCGCGGATCGAGGCTGCGGATCAGTGCGGCGGCCGCGGCCACGTCGGCCTCGGCGGCCTTCAGCTTGCGGGCGATCTTGGCGCTGTCGTTGCGGGCCAGCAGTTCCAGTTCCTCGTTGACGATGCGGATCGCCAGGTCGCGATACGGCGTTTCCGCCGCGAACTGGGACAACTGGCAGAGCAGGCAATCGCGCAGGTCGAGGCTGGCGATGCCGGTGGGATCGAAGCGCTGCACCCGCTGGCGCACGGCCTCGATCTCGCCGACGCCCGGGCGCAGCTCGGGGGGCAGGGCGGCTTCCACCGCCTCCACGCCGTCGCGCAGGTAGCCGTCCTCGTCCAGCGCATGGATGATCGCCGTGGCGATCGCGTGATCGCGGGGCGAGAACTGGGACAGGTTGAGCTGCCACTCCAGGTGTTGCTGCAGGCTCTGTGGCGCGGCGTTCTGCGGTTCGAAGCCGTCTTCGTCACCCCCGCCGCTGGTTCGCGAGGAAGCGCCGCCACCGTAGTCGCTCGCCTCGCCGTGGAAGCGGTCGTCCTCCCACTCCGGTGCGAGTTCTTCGGACGGGGTGGCGGTGGACTCGTCGTCCTTGGCGGACTTGGGGGTTTCCTGGCGAGACGGGTAGTCGTTATCGAAGTCCGGCCCGTCCGTGGACTCGCCGTCCGGGTCGGCTTCCGCTTCCGCATCCTCGGCGAACTCCAGTAGCGGGTTGCCTTCGGCGATCTGGCGGAGCTCCGCTTCGAGCTCCAACTGCGACAACTGCAGCAGGCGGATGGCCTGCTGCAGTTGGGGCGTCAGCGTGAGCTGCTGGTTGAGGCGAAACTGGAGTCCGGGTTTCATGCCTGCGATGCGTTAGGGGTTCAATGGCATCCTAACCCCATGCGACGTGCACAACCAGCGTCTGCGCAGGCCGGCGGTTCCGGCCGAATTCGCGCCACGCCGGGGCCGCGATCAGATCCGGAATTCACGCCCCAGGTACACCTCGCGGACCTTCTCGTCGGCGAGGATGTGCTGCGGCGTGCCGCGGGCGAGCACCTCGCCGTCGTTGAGGATGTAGGCGCGGTCGCAGATGCCCAGGGTCTCACGGACGTTGTGGTCGGTGATGAGCACGCCGATGCCGCGTTCCTTCAGGTGGCGGACGATGCGCTGGATCTCGCCGACGGAGATGGGATCGACGCCGGCAAACGGTTCATCCAGCAGCATGTAGCGCGGTCGCGCGGCGAGGGCGCGAGCGATTTCGACACGACGACGCTCGCCACCGGACAGGCTGATGCCTTTCTGGTCGGCGATGTGGGCGATCTTCAGTTCGTCGAGCAGGCTGTCCAGTTCGTCGTCGCGCTGCTTCTGGGTCATGCCCTCGCGCAGCTCCAGCACCGCCATGATGTTGTCCGACACGCTGAGCCGGCGGAACACGGACGCTTCCTGGGGCAGGTAGCCGATGCCCAGCTTGGCGCGCGCGTGCATCGGCAGGCCGGTGATGTCCTTCTCGTCGAGCTTGATCACGCCTGCATCGGCCTGGATGAGGCCGACGACCATGTAGAAGCAGGTGGTCTTGCCTGCGCCGTTGGGACCGAGCAGGCCGACGACCTCGCCTTCGCTGATGGAAAAAGCGAAGTCGCGAACCACCTTGCGGGCGCGGAAACGCTTTTGCAGGCCTTGGGCTGAAAGCATCGGGTCAGGGCTTCTTCGGGGTGGGGGCGGGCGTGGCCGGCTTCGCGGGCGCAGCGCCCGGCGGCGGGTTTTTCGGCTGGAAGGTCATGTGCACGGGGGCGCCGCCCGAGCTTTCGCCGGTCATCGTGCTGTCCTTCGTGTTGTACGTGAGCTTGTCGCCCTCGGCGCTGCCCTTCACCGGCTGCTTGACCTTGGCGTTGCCCGTGAGCACGGCGTAGTCCTGGTCGACCTTGTAGTCGATGTTCAGGGCCTGGCCGTCCATCGGGTTGTCGTCGTCGTCCAGCTGGTGGATGGTGGCCGGCTTGCCGTCGACGACGATACGCGTGATCGAGTTGTTGGCGTCGAGGTAGCCCGTGGCCTTGTCGCCGGTGATCTTCAGCGTGCCCTGGGTGATCACCACCTTGCCCGTCCAGATGACCTTGCCGTTGGGCTGCTGCGAGCCGTCGAACGACGTGGAGTCGACGTTGGCCGGTTGCTGGCGATCGGACTGCTTGGCCGCCACGGGCAGGCTGGCCACCAGCGCCAGTCCGAGCACCGCGAGGAGAGCCTTAGCGCTTGGCGGGCAGGTACGTGCTGTGGACTGCATCGAGGAGCTCCAGGTGCTTGGTATCGAGATTGGCGCGCATGCCAACGCCGTTCATTGTAGAGGTTCCCTGGACGATCCGGGCTGCCTCGGCCGTCTCCAGGCGGTTCTCCTTGGGCCACGCGGTGACCTCGGAGGTGTCGATGCTGGCGGGCGGCGTCTGCGCGAAGGCCACGCGGTCCATATGGACCTTGCCCTGCAGTTTCAGCACGGTGCCATCCTTGTTGACCCAGCCGTATTGCGAATGGCCCTTCCAGGGCGGCACGTCCACTTCCTTGGTGGAGGGCAACACGAAGTCGGGCGCGTTGATGTAGAGCGAATCGTCGCCCTCGCGCCGTTCCAGGTGCGGGGCGATGAGGGTGAAGGCCAGCTTGCCCTGCTCGTTGTAGGAGTCCAGGTCGAAGTTGGTCAGCACGTAGCCCGAGCGAGGTGGGCCGACGAAGTCCTGCAGTTTCTTCTGCGGTGCCACCCAGTAATACAGCAGCACGCTGGCGCCCAGCGCCACGACGAGGATGCCGGCGATACCCCCGGCGCTGCGGTCCTTGAGCAGGTTGAGCGCACTCACAGCCAGCGATCCCGTTCGGCTTCGGCCTTGCCCTGGGCGGCCAGGATCAGGTCGGCGACTTCGCGGGCCGCGCCGTAGCCACCGGACAGGCGGGTGCGCCAGTGAGCGCGCTCCGCCACCCAGGGATGGGCATTGGCCACGGCGACGGATAGTCCGGCAATACCCATGGCCGGCAGGTCGGGCAGGTCGTCGCCGACGAAGGCGGCCTGTTCCGGTGTCAGGCGCAGGGCGCTGAGCAGCTCGTTGAGGCAGGCGCGCTTGTCCTTCTGGCCCTGGTAGACGTGGGGGATGCCCAGCTCCTCGGCGCGCAGGGACACCGGATGGCTGATCCGCGCGGTGATGATCGCGACCTTGACGCCGTTTTCCTGCAGGCGTTTCAGGCCGAGGCCGTCGTGCACGTGGAAAACCTTGGTCTCGCGACCGTCCTCGCCGTACCAGAGGCGACCGTCGGTCAGCGTGCCGTCCACGTCGAAGACGACGATGCGCACGCGTTCGGCGCGTTCGGCGATATCGGCGGGGATGTCGGTGTAATGCGTATAGGCCATGGGATCGATATGGGGACGAAAGGGCGCGTCGGGGAGTCGCGCCGGGTCCGGTCGTCAGACGACGCGGGCGCGAAGCAGGTCGTGGATGTTCAGCGCGCCGACCACCTTGCCGGAGGGGTCGGTGACCAGGAGCGCGTTGATCTGGTGTTTTTCCATCAGCTGGGCCGCCTCGACGGCCAGCTTGTCCGAGCCGATGGTCTTCGGGCCGCGGGTCATCAGTTGGCCCACGGTGGCGCTGCGCAGGTCCACATCGTCGTCGTCGAGCGCGCGGCGAAGATCGCCGTCGGTGAACACACCGAGCAGGCGGCCCTCGCCGTCGATCACCGCGGTCATGCCCAGGTGTTTGCGGGTCATTTCCACCAGCGCCTCGCTGACCGAGGCCTCTACGCCGATGCGCGGCACGTCGTCACCGGTGTGCATGACATCGGCGATGTGCAGCAACAGGCGGCGCCCGAGGCTGCCGGCCGGATGCGAACGGGCGAAGTCGTCCGAGGTGAAGCCGCGGGCCTCGAGCAGGGCCACGGCCAGGGCATCGCCCATGACCAGGGCGGCGGTGGTGCTGGAGGTGGGCGCCAGGCCGTGGGGGCAGGCTTCGGAGGGGACGTTGGCGTCGATGTTGACCTCGGCCTGCCGCGCCAGCGACGACCGCGGGTTGCCGGTGATGGCGATCAGCGGAATGCCCTGGCGCTTGACCGCGGGAAGGATGAAGAGCAGTTCGTCCGTTTCCCCGGAATAGGAGATACCCAGCAGGATGTCGTCCGGCTGGATCATGCCCAGGTCACCGTGACTGGCCTCGGCGGGGTGGACAAAGAACGACGGGGTGCCCGTGGAGGCCAGCGTGGCGGCGACCTTGCGGGCCACATGGCCCGACTTGCCCATGCCTGACACCACCACGCGCCCCTTGCAGGCCAGGATCATCCGGCACGCCTCCACGAAAGTGGCGTCGATCTTGGTTTCCAGCGCCCGGATGGCCGCGGCTTCCGTCACGATCACCGTGCGGGCGCTGCGCACGACGGCTTCGACGTTCACGGCGGAATGATCGGTGGGCGGGGCGGTGCGGGCGTTCATGCGGCCTCGGGAGTCCGGGTGGTGGCTTCTGACCCGGGATGTCCATTTCTGCGACACCGGATTTCCATTACCATTACATATTCTCATTTTATCGGCGCCGCCATCGACCGGTGGTTCAGGGTCCGTTTCGGAACCCTCCCGGGCGCGGCCCACCCCCTCATCGGAGAACCCATGGACGCTGCGCGCATCCAGGCATTGATCGAAGCCGGCCTGCCCGGTGCCAGGGTCGCCGTTCAAGGCGACGACGGCGTCCATTTCGAAGCCGAAGTCATCTCGGACCAGTTCGCCGGCAAGCTGCCGCTGGCCCGTCATCGCCTCGTCTACGCGACGCTGGGCGACCTCATGGGCGGTGCCATTCACGCCCTGGGCCTGAAAACCCTCACTCCCGACGAAGCCGCCGGCCGCCGCTGATTCCAGCGCGCCGGGCGACACGTTCGCTCTGTTTACCTTCCCAAGGCATCTCCTTCCATGGCCAAGATCCTGATCAGCGGCGGCCAGCCGCTCAACGGTGAAGTGGGCATCTCCGGCGCGAAAAACGCCGTGCTGCCCATCCTCGCCTCCTGCCTGCTCGCCGACGAGCCCGTCAGCATCGGCAACGTGCCGCACCTGCACGACGTCACCACCTTCATCGAACTGCTCGGCCGCATGGGCGTGCGCGTGGTGCTGGACGACCGCATGAAGATGCACATCGACCCGCGCCCGGAAAACTCCTGCGTGGCGCCGTACGATTTGGTGCGCACCATGCGCGCCTCGATCCTGGTGCTGGGCCCGCTCGTGGCGCGCCACGGCAAGGCCGAAGTGTCGCTGCCCGGCGGCTGCGCCATCGGTTCCCGGCCGGTCGACCAGCACATCCGCGGCCTGCAGGCGCTGGGCGCCGAGGTCACGGTCGAGAACGGTTACATCAAGGCCCGCGCCGGTCGCCTGAAGGGCGCCCGCATCGTGATGGACATGGTGACCGTCACCGGCACCGAGAACATCCTGATGGCGGCCACGTTGGCCTCGGGCACCACGGTGATCGAGAACGCCGCTCAGGAGCCGGAAGTGGTCGACCTCGCCCACTGCCTGATGGCGATGGGCGCCAAGATCGATGGCGTTGGCACGTCCACGCTGATCGTCGAGGGCGTCGAGCGCCTGCACGGCGCGCATTACGAAGTGCTGCCGGATCGCATCGAGACCGGCACCTTCCTGGTCGGCGCGGCGATGACCGGCGGCAAGGTGCGCGCCCGCGGCGCGCGTGCCGACACGATGGATGCGGTGCTGCAGAAGCTGGAAGAGTGCGGCGCGCATATCAGCACCGGTCCGGACTGGATCGAACTGGATATGGGCGGCCGTCGTCCCAAGGCGGTCAACCTGGTGACGGCGCCCTATCCCGCATTCCCCACCGACATGCAGGCGCAGTTCACCGCGCTCAACTGCATCGCCGAAGGCGTGGGCGTCATTACGGAGACGGTGTTCGAGAACCGCTTCATGCACGCGCTGGAATTGCAGCGGCTGGGCGCGGACATCCGCCTGGAAGGCAATACCGCCATCATCACCGGCGTGCCGAAGATGACGGGTGCGCCGATCATGGCCACCGACCTGCGTGCTTCGGCGTGCCTGGTGCTGGCCGGCCTGGTCGCCGAGGGCGACACCACCGTCGACCGCGTGTATCACATCGATCGCGGCTACGAGAACATCGAGGAAAAGCTGGGCGTGCTGGGTGCCCATATCCGGCGTCTGCCGGGCTGATCATAGGCGTCTCCGCGCAGCACCCTCATGACCGTAGGAGCGCACGCTGTGCGCGACATCTTTTCACGACGCCCCACATGTGACGCGACATTTTCGACGTGACGCGCAGGATTCGGTGCACAGCCTCAAAAGATGGCGCGCACAGCGTGCGCTCCTACGGGTCGAGGGTTATTTGCGGGTTATTTACCCTCGAACCGCACCAGCTCCAGCGTGAGGTCGCCACCGTCCTTCTGCGCCAGCTTGACCGGTACCGGGTATTTCGTCGGCGCATACCAGGCGTTGAAGCCGCGGTCGGCGTCGGTCCGGTCGACGCGCACGGTGTCGAACGTGCCCGCGGGCACCGTGACCTTCTCCTTGCCCGACACCTTGAACTGCTGGTTCTCTACCTCTTGCTTCACCGCCACCGGGAAGCCCACCTGCTGCTTGCCGTCACGCAGCGCGACGCCCAGGGCCAGGGGCAGTGTGTTGCGCTCGATCATTCCGTGCGCTGCCGGGTAGCTGAAACTCTTGCTGTTGTCCTTGACCTGCACGGTATTGCCTTGCACGGTCATGTCGCGGGTCTTCTGCTTGAACGACGCATCCAGCTGGTAGTGGTAGCTGAGCACCTGCGGCACGGTACCCGACCAGGTGAATCGCGAGGTTTCGGTCGAATTGGCACCCAGCGCCGCGGCCAGGCCGGCGGTGCCCTTGGTGGTGTTGGTGTATTCGTACTGGCCGTTGCCGGCCGCTTTCAGCACGATGGTGGCTTCGCCGAGCGGGCTGCCTCCCTGCAGGACGTTATAGGTGGCGGTGAAGGACTGCGGCACGCTGGCGGCGAACGCGGCGGCGGGCAGGGCGAGGGCCAGCGCGAAGCCGGCGCGGATCAGTGGGTTCTTCATGGTTCCGATTCTAGCCACGCCGGCTGAATGCGGGTCGACGCGCCGGCGGCGCAGGAAAGATTGGCAGGGCGGCGCGGGATAGAGCGGCCCGGGTCATGGCCTGGCGGTGGGTGGTGGGTCGTCGTAGGAGCGCACGCGTGTGCGCGAATTGCGGTCGGAAACGCCAGCAGGGGTGTGAGGCATGGCCTCATTCGCGGCAGGTGACATTGAGGGTTCGCGCACGTGCGTGCGCTCCTACCGTGCCCCGGCTAGGACGCGAGGAGGGCCGGGGTGAGGGGTGACGTCAGCGGCTGCCCGTCGAAGGTGGGCGTGCCCTGCCAGCACAGGCGGCCGGTGGCGATGGCGCGGACGACGGCGGGCAGCAGCGCGTGCTCTTCCCCCAGCAGGCGCTCGGCCAGCGAGGCTTCGGTGTCGTCCGGGCGCACGTCGATGCGGGCCTGCGCTACGACCGGGCCGCCGTCCAGTTCCGCCGTGACGAAATGCACGCTGGCGCCGTGTTCTGCGTCGCCCGCGTCAAGGCACTGGCGATGCGTGTGCAGGCCGCGATATTTCGGCAGCAGGGAAGGGTGGATGTTGATCGCGCGACCTTCCCAGGCGGCAACCACGGTGGCGTCGATGATCCGCATGTAGCCGGCCAGCACCAGCAGGTCGGCGCCAGTGTCCGCCACGTGGCCGAACAGGGCGCGGTCGAAATCGGCGCGAGTGGGGTAGTCGCGCGGGTTGAGCGCGAGCGTGGGAATGCCCGCCTCACGCGCCACGGTCAACGCCCCGGCGCCGGCCTTGTCGCTGCCCACCAGGACGAACGTCACCGGCAGCCTTGCGGCGATCAGAGCGGCGAGGTTGCTGCCGCGCCCGGAAGCGAGCGCGGCGACGCGCAGGGGGCGATCCACCGGCGCTTCAGGCAATGTGGACGCGCTCGTCGCCGCTGGCAGCGACCACCGAGCCGATCGTCCAGGTATCGAGGCCGTGACCGGCGAGCACGGCTTTCGCGGCGTCCACCTGGTCGGCCGCGAGCAGCACGGTGAAGCCGATGCCGCAGTTGAAGGTGCGCCACATTTCCTCGTGGGTGACGTTGCCTTCGCGCTGCAGCCACTGGAAAACAGGCGGCAGCGGCCAGGACGCGGCATCGATCGACAGGCCGAGGCCGTCGGGTACGACGCGGATGATGTTTTCCTTCAGGCCGCCGCCGGTGATGTGGGCCATGCCGTGCACGGCCACCTTGGCGATCAGCTCGAGCATCGGCTTGACGTAGATGGTGGTCGGGGCCATCAACGCGTCCACCAGGGTCGTGCCGCCGATGTCGCTGTCCAGCGGCGAGCCCGCACGCTCCAGGATGCGCCGGATCAGCGAGTAGCCGTTGGAGTGCGGACCCGACGAGGCCACGCCGAGGATGACGTCGCCAGCCGTGATGGACGAGCCGTCGTTCATCGCGGACTTTTCGACGGCACCCACCGTGAAGCCGGCCAGGTCGTACTCGCCCGGCGGGTACATGTCCGGCATCTCGGCGGTTTCGCCGCCGATCAGCGCGCAGCCGGCCAACTCGCAACCGCGGGCGATGCCGCCGATCACGGAGGCCGCGGTGTCCACGTCGAGCTTGCCGGTGGCGAAATAGTCGAGGAAGAACAGCGGCTCGGCGCCCTGTACCAGCACGTCGTTGACGCACATGCCCACCAGGTCGATACCGATGGTGTCGTGGCGGCCGAGCTGGTGGGCGAGCTTGAGCTTGGTGCCCACGCCGTCGGTGCCGGAGACCAGCACCGGCTCCTTGTAGCGTCCGGAGAGGTCGAACAGGCCGCCGAAGCCGCCCAGCCCGCCCATGACCTCGGGGCGGAAGGTCCGCTTGACCATCGGCTTGATGCGCTCGACGAGCGCGTTGCCGGCATCGATATCGACGCCAGCGTCGCGGTAGGTGAGGGAGCCCTGGTCGGAGGACATAAGCGGTTCCGGCGCGTATTGGAAACCGCGAATGATAACAGCAAGCGGGCGCCCGGCCTTGGCCTGCACGCGCTTTGGATGGACGGCGTGCCAAGGTTTGGGCAGACTTCCGTCTTCACAAAGCGACGCCACGACCATGCGCCCAGCCCGTCTCCTCGTCTTCCTGACGCTCCTCGTCGTGGCCTGCATCGGCCCCGCAGTGGCGCAGACCTCCATTTACACGGTGACCGTGCCCGTCGCCGACACCAGTGCGGCGGTACGCGACCAGGCCTTCGCCAACGGGCTGACCCAGGTCCTGGCGCGAGCGTCCAACGGGGCGGACCCCCGCGGCAAGCCGGGCTATGCCCAGGCGATGAAGCAGCCCGGCGGCCTGGTGCAGCAGTACCAGTACGCCCGCACCGGCGGCGCCAACGGCGCCCCGCTCAGCCTGGATATCGTGTTCGATCCCGGTGCGATCCGCCGCGTGCTGGCGGTGGGCGACGCGGCGGTCGCCGCGCCCAAGGCCCCGGTACTGGTGGTGGCACGCGATGCCAGCGGCAAGCTGCTCAGCCAGCAGGACCTCCTGCCCCTGGCGCAGATGGCCGACACGCGTGGCTACCAGATCGTGGTGCCCAAGCCCGACGCGGTGCCCGACGTCAAGGCGCTGGCCAGCGGCGATCCCGCCACGGTCGCCAACGCGGCCCGGCAGTACAACACCGGCGTCGTCCTGGTCGGCAACGTCGGTGACGACCAGACCGACTGGACCCTGGTCTCGGCCGGCAAGACCACCAGCTGGAAGGACAGCGGCGAAGCCCGTGCGGCCCTGTTGAGCAACGGTGCCAACGCCATGGCCGACAAGCTGGATCGCCAGTTCGCCGCCACGCAGGGCGGCAGCACGTCGGGCAAGGTGTGGGTGTCGGGCCTGCATTCGGCGTCCGACTACGCCGGGCTGCTGGCCACCTTCCAGAACGATCCCTCGATCAAGACGGTGGCGCCGATCGCCGCAAGTGCCGACGGCGTGCTCTTCAACGTCAATGCCGCCGCCCCGCTGGCCCGCCTGGTCGCCGGTTACGCCTCGGCCGGCCATGTGCTGGCCGCCGATCCCCACGACGGCGCCGACCTCGCCGTACGCTGGGTGCCCTGACGCCATGACCCACGACACCTCACGCCGCTGGCAGATGCTGGCGATCATCGCGGTTATCGTTTTCATCATCTGGCTGCTCGCGCCGGTCCTGATGCCGTTCGCCATCGCCGGCATGCTCGCCTACCTGGGCGATCCCCTGGCCGATCGCCTGCAACGCCTGGGCATGGGGCGTGGCTGGGCTGTCAGCATCGTTTTCACCGTCATCACACTCGTCTTCGTCGGGGTATTGCTCCTGCTGGTGCCCCTGATCGAGCACCAGTTCGAGAACCTGTCGGAGAACCTGCCGCGCTACGTGGACTGGGTGCGCACCACGGCCCTGCCGTGGATCCAGGTGCGCCTGCACCTGGACGCCAACGTCTTCGATACCGATCGCCTGCTGGCGACCATCCGCGAACACATCGGCTCGGTCGGCAGCATGGCCGCCGCGGCGATGACCAAGCTCACCCAGTCAGGCATGGGCGTGGTGATGTGGCTGACCAATCTCGTGCTGATCCCGGTCGTGGCGTTCTACCTGCTCCGCGACTGGGACACCATGATCGCGCACATCCAGCGCCTGCTTCCCCGTTCCATCGAGCCCACGGTGGTGCGCCTTGCGCGTGAGTCCGACCAGGTGCTGGGCGCCTTCGTCCGCGGCCAGCTGCTGGTGATGCTGGCCCTGGGCGTGTTCTACGGCCTCGGGCTGACCCTGGTCGGCATTTCGATCGGTCCGCTGATCGGCATGGTCGCCGGCCTGCTCAGCTTCGTGCCCTACCTCGGCTTCATGATCGGCTTCGCCGCCGCCCTGATCGCCGCGCTGGTGCAGTACGGCGACTGGACCCACGTGATCCTTGTCGGCGTGGTGTTCACCGTGGGCCAGTTGCTGGAAGGCTACGTGCTGGTGCCGCGCCTGGTCGGCGGCAAGATCGGCTTGCACCCGGTCGCGGTGATCTTCGCCGTACTGGCCGGCGGTCACCTGTTCGGCTTCCTCGGCGTGCTGCTGGCCCTGCCCGCCGCCTCGGTGGTGGTCGTGCTGCTGCGCTACGTGTTCGCGCGTTATCGCGAGAGCGACCTCTACATGGAGCCCGCACCGCCTGCACCGGTAGCGCACAAGCTCGATGTGGACGTGGATGTCGACGTGCGAGTGCGACCGCGGCCGGACGATCCCCTGCCGCCGGTCGATCGCGTTCCATGAGCACCCAGCTTCCCCTCGCCTTGCGCTGGCCGCGGCGCCAGCGCTTCGAGCACTTCCACGCGGGCGACAACGCGGCCGCCGTGGAAGCCGTTCGTGCGGCGGCGGTCGATGCATCGGCACCCTGGGTGTTCGTAGCGGGGCCGCTTGGCAGTGGGCGCACGCACCTGCTGATCGCGGCCTGCCAGGCCGCCATCGATGCGGGGCGCACCGCGCAGTACCTGCCGCTGGCCGGCTTGCGCGGGCCGCGGGCCGCCGCCATCCGCGGCATGGCCGGCAGCGATGTCCTGGCCATCGACGATATCGATACGATCGCGGGCGAGGCCGACGCCGAGCACGCCTTGTTCGACACGTTCAATGGCTATCGTGCCGAGGGCTGCACGCTGCTGTTCTCGGCCCTGGGTGCGCCGGTGTCCCTGGATATCGCGTTGCCCGACCTTCGCTCGCGGCTCGGGTCGCTGACCCAGGTGCTGCTCAAGCCGTTGGCCGATGCCGAGCGCCGCGCGGTGTTGCGCGAGCAGGCCGGTGCCCGTGGCATCGAGCTGGACGACGTGGTGCTGGACTGGCTGTTCGCACACCACGCCCGCGACCTGGGCACCTTGCTCGACCTGCTGGATACCCTCGACCGCGCGTCACTCGCCGCACAGCGACGGGTGACGGTGCCGTTCCTGCGCAACCTGCTGAAGAACGACTAGAGATCGATCTGGCCGATCAGCTCGCGGTGGGCGGGCGTGTTATCCCTCACGCCGTACACCTTCAGTTGCTTCGACTCGGGCCAGTGCTCGACGATCAGGTACGTGCGCTGCGAGGCCGAGCCGCTGAGGAACACCGGAATGTCGTCGGCACCACCCCTGTCGTAGCGACCCATGCGTTCGTGAAGGTGACCCGCGAAGATGGCCGCCACCTTGTGTCGCTTCAGCAGCTTCTGCAGGTCGTTCGACTTGCCCGACCATGAGGTGCGCAGCGTGTCGGGCTGATGGGTATGGACCAGGACCAGATCGCTCACGCGCGGGTCGCTGTACTCGGGCAGATGCTCCTCGAGCCACGGCACGCTGGACGTTACCCGGTAGTGGTAGCTGTAGGAGCCGAAACCCCAGTCCATGCTGGCCGAATACTCGGGAAAGTTATTGAGCTGGAACTGGATGACGCGGTCCCAGCCGTCGGCCGTGAACGCATACGACCAGCTGCCTTCCTTGCGAATGCCGCCTGAGGGGTAGGGCGTCGCCAGCATGTCGAAGCCGAGCACGTTGCTTCGGGTCCGATGCGAGTGCACGTGGTGGGCCAGGTTGTCCAGGGCCTCCATCGCGCAGTAAAGCAGGTTGCACACGGCGTTGGTCAGGTTGTTCTGGTAGTCGTGATTGCCCAGGCCGTAATACAGCTCGTTGCCCAGGGTCGCGAACAGTTCGCTGATCTTCTGCTGCTCGGATCGCTTGCTCTGCGAGGTGATGTCGCCGTTGACGATCACGGGGATCGACTGCCCTGGATACTGGCGGCGAAAGGCATCGATGCTCCGGTACTGTTCGCGGATCAACGACTCCGCCAGGGCCTTGTCGGCCTTGTCCGAATGTTCGCCCGCGTCGGTGGCGGGGGTCCATGGGTATTGCGGGTCCGAGGTGAGCACCATGATTCGGGGCTGTTCCGCATGGGCCGCGGCGACGGCAAGGAGCGCTGTCGCCAGCCATGAGGCGCGGGCTCCCGCCGCCCGGAAAGGGTTGCATTTTTTCATGACGACGTCCTTGTTCGTTGCGTGTGTCGGGGTCAGACGGTGTCGACGTCGACGGTAGCGATGAGTTCGCGTCCTTCCGGATCGTTGTTGCGTACGGCGAAGACGCGCAGCACCCTGGCCACGGTGTCGTGCTCCACGATGAGATAGGTGCGCTGGCTGGCGGACCCACTGAGGAAGACCGGCACGCCGTTGATGCTCCTGTACTGGCCCAACCGGAAATGCAGGTGGCCCGCGAAGACCGCGGCGACGTGGCCGGTGACCAGCGCTTCGCCGAAACCGTCCGAATAGCCATCCGCGGAATGCATATGCACGACGGCGAAATCGTAGGCCCGGTCGGCTGGTGTGCCGTACCTGGGCACGCCGAGGTGGGTGTCCAGCACGTTCTTCAGCCAGGGTAGCGACGAACCAATGTCGAAGCGTGCCGGACGGATGCCTTCGGTGGACGCGAAGGAGACCTCGTAGGTCGGGTAGTTGTTCAGCTGCACCTGGAGTACTCGCTCCCACCCCGGCGCCTTGATGGCGTAGGCGAGGCTGCCTTCATAGCGATTACCGGGAAAACCGGGATAGGCGCTGAAATCGAATGACACCTTGTCGGTTTTTGCCGTGACGTGCTGCACGAGCCCCAGCACGCTGTCGCGTGCGCAGCCGTTGTTGTAGCAACCCGATCCATCCTTGCCACGAATGTTGTTCTGGTAGTCGTGGTTACCCAGTCCCAGGTAAACATGGTCGCCCAGGATGCCCAGTAGTTCGTCCATAACCGCGCGTTGCCAGGCGTGCCCGTAGGCCGTGAGGTCGCCATTGACGAAGACGGGAATGGTCTGGTCGGGCCGCCTCGCGCGGTAGGCGGCGATGCTGCGGTATTGCTCCTCGATCAGTTGCCGGGAGCGGCTGTTGCGCACCTCGTCGGTTTCGCCCGACGTGTCTGTCCACGGGTACTGGGGATCCGAGGTGACGATCATGGTCTCGACCGTCGCATGCGCGGAAGGCCCATGAAACAAGGCGGTCAGGCCTGCTGCGAACGCGAACGCGAACCGGGTGCATGGTAAGGGGATAGGGAACATGCTGAACTCCTTGTCGGCCGAAGGCTGGCGAACGTCCTGTTCGCGACGACAAGGTACGCTGCCTAAGACGCCATGGTCTGTAGGGCAACGGGAAGCTGCGGCGAGGGATTGCCCTCGCCGCGTGTCGGATTATTCCCCGAGCAGGCGCGCCGTAGCGTTCGCCTTGATGACTTCGGTCATCGCGGCGGCCACCTTGTGGTTGCCGGCGATGATGTTGCCACTCTCGGGCAGGCCTTCGCGGCCGGCGAAGTCGCCGTACACGCCGCCGGCTTCGCGGACCAGCAGCGCGCCCGCGGCGATATCCCAAACGTTGAGGCCCGGCTCGAAGAAGCCGTCCATGCGACCGGCGGCCACGTAGGCCAGGTCGAGCGCGGCGGACCCCATGCGGCGGATGTCCTCGGCTTCCTTGAGCAAGGCCGAGGTCATGGCCAGCTGCGGCTCGAGGTGGTTACGCGCACGGTAGGGATAACCCGTGGCGAGCAGGGCGCCGGCGATGCCTTCGCGCTTGCCGACCCGGATGCGGCGGTCGTTGAGGTAGGCGCCATCGCCCTTGCTGGCGGTGAACAGTTCATCGCGCAGGGGATCGAACACCACGCCGTAGACCGGCTCGCCCTTTTCCACCAACGCGATGGACACGCAGAAGTGGGGGATGCCGCGCAGGTAATTGTGGGTGCCGTCCAGGGGATCGATGACCCACACCAGCGGGCCCTTGCCGATCTGCCCGGATTCCTCGCCGAGGATGGCATGGGTGGGGTAGGCGCGGCGCAGTTCCTTGATGATTTCGGCTTCGGCGAGGCGATCCACCTCGGAGGCGAAATCCATCCGCTGCTTTTCGACGACCGCAAGGCCTTCGAGACGATTCATGTAGCGCAGGATGATGTTTCCTGCGGAGCGCGCGGCACGCGACGCGACGTTGACGGCGGGTCTTGGCATGGATATCGACTTGGTAAAAGAACGGGGGAGGGCGGTCGGGCCGCCTCGGTCGACGAGTCTATCACCCGCATGCCCCATGCCCAAGTCATTGCCGTTGTAGACTTTCCGGCCCTCGTCCAGCCTGCCCGTCGCCCATGGCCCTTTCCGAACTCAACGATCGCTTCCGCTTCGTCCTGGTCCGCACCTCGCACTCGGGCAACATCGGCTCGGCGGCGCGTGCCATGCGCACCATGGGTTTCGACCGGCTCACGCTGGTGGCGCCGCATCGCTTTCCCGATCCCGAGGCCACCGCCCTGGCGGCCGGCGCCGACGACGTGCTCGGCCAGGCGGCCATCCACGACGATCTCGTGGCGGGCCTGGCCGGCGCCACGTTTTCGCTGGGGCTGTCGGCACGCCGCCGCGGCGTCAACCTGCCCGAGCTCGATCCCCGCGAAGGCGCCGCCCAGGCGATCGCCGCGGCACGACGCGGTGAGCAGGTCGCCCTGGTCTTCGGCAACGAGCGGACGGGCCTGGAGAACGACGAGCTGGCACGTTGCCATGCCATGGTGCGTATCCCCAGCGTCGACGATTTCAGTTCTCTGAACCTCTCGCAGGCGGTGCAGGTGGTGGCCTACGAGCTGCGTACGGCGCTGCTGGCGGACGAGGCGCCGGTCGTCGTGCCGCCGAGCCTCGATGCGGATGCAGCCCCCGCCGACGCCGAACAGCTCGAGCGCTTCTTCACCCACTTGGGCGAGATGCTCGACGACATCGAGTTCCACAAGGGACGCTCGCCCACCACGATCATGCTCAAGCTGCGCAAGCTGTTCCTTCGGGCCCGCCCCGAGCTGCGCGAGTTGCGCATCCTGCATGGCATCCTCGCCGATGCGCAGCGCATGGCGTCGATGGCGCACGGCAAGGACTGAGCCGCGCCATCCGGCGGCTAGAACAGGTCGCGGGCGAAACCCAGCAACGGGCGGCTGAACGTGGCCGAGGCGATGACGATCGCCAGCGTGCTCGTCCATACCGCCACCAGCAAGGCACCGTCGCGCTCCACCAGTGCAAAGGCGAACGCGATCAGCATGCCGCCGAAGACGTAATTGGTGAAGGGGATGGGCAGGGCGAGCAGGATCCCGATCAGGATCATGACGGCGCCCGACACCAGGGTGAACGGGCGCCGGGTCAGCCGTTGCAGGCGCGGCTGGCAAAGTCTCTCCAGGCGCCGGGTCACCGGTTCGATGCGGTCGAGGAACCGCAGCAGTCCGTCGCGGGAAAGCGTGCGGCGCCGCAGGAAGCCGGGTATCCATGGATGCTCCAGGCCGACCAGCATCTCCAGTCCCAGCGCCACCACCAGTACGCCCATGACCCCGCCGACGCCCAGCGGCACCGGGATGAAATTGGGAATGGCCAGCAGGAGCAGCAGGAACCCGAAGGCGCGCCGCTTCAGGGGCTCGAGCAGGTCTTCCAGCGTAATCCGCTCACCGGGTGCGGCATGCAGGGCCGCACGCAACAGGGCGGCAGTCTTTTCTTCGCGAGGTTCGGCGACGGTCATGCCAGGACTGTCGCGGGTCGGGTTTGAACCCGTGCTTTACGTGGCGTACCTCACGGGGGCTCAGTCCGCGCCAGCCGACGGCTCGTTGCCCGCGGGGCCGACCAGCACCTTGTCGATACGGGCGCCGTCCATGTCCATCACCTCGAAGCGGTTGCCTTGCCAGACGAACGACTCGCCGGCCCGGGGGATGTGCCCGAATTGCGTGGTCATCATGCCGGCGACGGTGCGGAAGTCGTGGTCTTCCTCGTTGGGCAGCTGGTCGTTCTGCAGCAGCTCGCGCAGGTCGTCGGCCGGCAGGCTGCCGTCGATCAGCCAGCTGCCGTCGTCGCGCCGCACGATGGGGCCTTCGTGTTCGTCGTCATCCGACGCGGGGGCGGTGGCGCCGATCACGGCGGTCAGCAGGTCGTTGAGCGTCACCAGGCCCTCGATGTCGCCGTACTCGTCCACGGCCAGGGCCAGCTGCGTATCCGCGTCGCGAAACGCCTCCAGCAGGTCGAGCGCCCGCGCGGTGGACGGTACGAAAAGCGGCTTGACCACCCGCGCGAACAGGTCGAACTCACCCCGCTCGAAGCCGGCCACCAGCGATTTCACCTCGACGGTGCCGATCACCTCGCGCTCGTCGCCGCGGTAGACCGGATAGCGGGAAAACTGCGATTCGCGCAGCACCTCGAGGTTGTCGTCCCGCGAGGCCGCCACGTCCAGCCAGGCGATCCGCATCCGCGGGGTCATCACCGAGCCCACGGCGCGATCGCCCAGCCGCAGCACGCGGTTGACCATGTTGCGCTCGTCGCTGTCGAGGATGCCTTGCTCGGCGCTCTCCGCCACCAGCAGCCGGATCTCTTCTTCGGTGGCGGCCGACGAGGTGCCGGCCCGGTTCAGTCGCAGCAGGTGCAGGATGCCGCTGGACAGGTGGTTGAGCAGCCACACCATGGGCAGGGTGATCCGCGAGATCACCAGCATGGGCACGGCGATCTGGCAGGCGATGCGTTCCGGCGCGGTCAGGGCGGCGCGCTTGGGCACCAGCTCACCGATCACGATCTGCACCAGCGACATGTAGATGAAGCCGGTCAGCCAGCCGGCTATGCGTGCGTACGGCTCGAGCCAGGCCGGACCGCCCCCGTGCAGCAGCTGGGCGAAGTGCTCGCCCAGCCGGTCGCCTGCGATGGCGCCGGTCACCAGGATGATGAGGGTCATCCCGACCTGCACCGTGGACAGGAAGCGTTCCGGGGACTCGGCCAGCTGCAGCGCCACCCGGGCGCGGCGGCTGTCGCGCGACATGGCCTTCAGCCGGCTCTTCCGCGAGGCGACCACCGACATCTCCGACAAGGCGAAGAAGGCGTTACCCAGGGAGAGCACGAGGACGAGCAGGAGTTCGGTGAGCATCGGGGGCTTATATAGCAGACCTGCCTGCTTCGGGTCGTGGACGGTAGAGGCATACCCCGCGCCGCTCCGGTAACATTAGCGTCACATTTCTCCCGTTCCCCCAGGCGACGCCATGTTTTCTCTCCAGACGATTTTCGGCAAGGGCGACAAGTTCTACGGTCTGCTCGAGGCCAGCGCGGAAGCCGCGCGCGAAAGCGCCCGGGCCATGCACGAGCTGGTCACCCAGACCGACCGCACCCCGGTGATGGCCGCCTTCAGCACGGCGCGCGCCCGCGAGAAGGCCCTTCACGGGCAGATCGGCGAGGAACTGGTCAACACCTTCGTCACCGCGCTGGACCGTGAAGACATCGAGGCGCTGAATTCCGCGCTCTACAAGATCCCCAAGACCATCGAGAAGTTCGCCGAGCGCTATGTGATCGTCGCCGAACGCCTGGGCGGCATCGATTTCGGCCAGCGTGCGGTGCTGCTGGAGCGCTCGGCCGAGGTGGTGGTGCAGATGATCGGCCAGCTGCGCCACGGCCTGAAGATCGACCCGGTGAAGAAACTGCGCGACCAGCTCCAGGCGCTGGAGTCGGAAGCCGACCGCTTGCTGCTCGACCCCTACCGCACCCTGTACGCCGAGGGCTCCGATCCGCTCAAGGCCATCCTTGCCAAGGATCTGTTCGAGCTGGTGGAGAAGGCGGTCGACAAGTGCCGCGATGTCGGCAACGTCGTCTATTCCATCGTGCTCAAGAACTCCTGACGGCGGCCGCCCCATGAGCATGGTTATCGCGGTCGTCCTGATCGCCCTGGCGTTCACGTATATCAACGGCTTCCACGACACGGCGAACTCCATCGCCACCGTGGTGGCCACCAAGGTGCTGACCCCGGGCCAGGCGGTGCTGCTGGCCGCCGTCACCAACCTGGCCGGTGCGCTGTGGGGCACGGCCGTGGCTGCGACCATCGCCTCCGGGCTGGTCGACTCGGGGGTGGTCGACGTCGGCTCGCACCTGCTGATCAGCGCGCTGCTGGGCGCCACCATCTGGAACCTCATCACCTGGTGGATGGGCCTGCCGTCCAGCTCCAGCCACGCGCTGGTGGGTGGCCTGTGCGGCGCCGCCCTGGCCGCGTCCGACGGTAACCTGCACGCGATCATCTGGTGGCAGGGTGGCGCGCACTGGTGGCTGGGCAAGGGCGTCGTGCCCAAGGTGATCGTACCGATGATCGTCTCGCCCTTCCTCGGTTTCGTCATCGGCTTCCTGCTGATGGGTGCGCTGTATGCCTTGCTGGGCTTCTTCTCCCGGCAGAAGGGTCGCCTGCACCGCTTCGGCCGCACGCCCTTCGTCAACAGCTTCTTCGGCAAGGCGCAGATCCTCTCCGCCAGCGCCATGGGCCTGTCGCACGGCATGAACGACGCGCAGAAGAGCATGGGCATCATCGCCCTGGCGCTGGCGGGTGCTACCGCCGCCGGCCAGTTCGATCACCTGCCCACCGTGCTGCACTTCCTGCGCATCCCGTACGACCCCGCGGCGGCCGGCGGTTTCCCGATCCCGGTCTGGGTGAAGGTGGTCTGCGCGCTGACCATGGCCGGCGGTACCGCGGGCGGCGGCTGGCGGATCATCAAGACGCTGGGCCACAAGATGGTGAAACTGCACCCGATCAACGGATTCGCGGCGGAAGGCAGCTCGGCGGCCGTGATCCTCACCGCCTCGATGCTAGGCGTGCCGGTGTCCACGACCCACAACGTTTCCGCGTCGATCATGGGCGTCGGTGCGGCCAAGCGGTTCAACGCCATCCGCTGGTCGGTGGTGGAGCGCATGGTCTGGGCATGGATTCTGACCCTGCCGATTACTGCGGTGCTGGGGTATGTGCTGGTGAAGTTGGGGCGGCTGTTTTACTGATTTTTCCGAATAGGCTTTTTCGCTGTTAGGGCTCGCCTTCGGCATCGCGATTAGCCTTGGAGCCTTGGGCGTTGGAGCAAGAGCCGGCGGGTAGCCCCCTCGGTGCCACACCTGCGGCGACCCGCTAGGGAAGGGCCGCTCCGCGGCCGTGCACCTGATTCGCGCACATCGTGCGCTCCTACCCGTGCCACATCCGGGTCGGGCTTCGCCCGGGGATTTTTGATTCGCCATCCATGGCTCAGCAAAAATGGCCGGCCGTCCTGGCCGGCCCCGCTACGCGGCCTTGTCCGTTCGAAGCCCTCGCCTGCGGCTACCGGCACCGAGGGGGCTACCCGCCGGATCTTCCCGAAACTGAGGTGGCGTGTTGGGCGAGCAGCGAGTGGCGGTGAACGATGTAGTGGTCAGGGTATGGCGTCACCGCGTTGTTGGCGTTTCGCCCACATCGTGGGCTCCTACGCTAGGGGTAGGGCAGGTTGTGGAACGCGTGATCCGCGGGCTGGGTAGGAGCGCACGCGTGTGCGCGAACCCTCAACACCACCCAAGGCGGCTGATGCCGTGCGCATCAGGCAAGCGAGCGTTCCCAACAACGAAGCGAAACCTGGCTCTTAGCTTTTCCCACACGCAACCTCAGTCCGTGAAAGAGCCGGCGGGTGCCACCCTCGTGGCCGGTAGCCGCAGGCGAGGGCTTCGAACGGACAAGGCCCGAAGGGGGCCGGCCAGGACGGCCGGCCGTTTTCGCGAGACAGGAAGTCGAGTCGAAAACCCCCGTTCGAAGCCCGACCCGCCCCGTAGGGGAATAGACATACGGCCGCGGAGCGGCCTTTCCTTGACGGGTCGCCGCAGGCGTGGCCGCGAGGGTGGCACCCGCCGGCTCTTGCTCCACGACCTAAGGCTCTTGCACCCTGCTTAAAGCGCGTCAGCTTCCCCATTGACCAACTGCTCCAACTGGTCCCCCGTCGTGCCCAGTTCTTCAACGATGCGCGCCAGTTCCCGTTCGTCCAGGTAGTCGTAGGGCCGGTTCTCGCACAGGTGCAGGTAGGGCGAACCATCGAGGTCGGCCTCGGCGAGGTAGCCGGTGCGCTGCTCCCAGTTGAAGCGCAGGCAGCGGCGCGCATCCACACCGGACAGCGGGCCGACGGGGGTGGACAGGCGCAGGAAGCGCTGGCCGTCGGCGTCTTCCAGTTCGGCCAGGTAGATGCCCTGGTGCCGGCCGTCCGGCAGTTCCAGGTCGAAGCTGATGAGGTAAGGCTCGTTGTGGCGCAGCTTGTGGATGCCGCCGACGTGAGAGCGAAGTGCTTCGAAGTGCCGCATGGTGGCCTTGTCGATCTGTCCTTGGGGATACCGATGGTACGCTCAACCTCCCCGGCGAACATGCACGAAACGACCATGACCGATGAACGGGACGACCACGCGGCACGCGCCCTTCGGGCGGCACGGATCATCGCGGCGGTCGCGGCCATTCCGCGTGGGCGGGTGGCCAGTTACGGTGCCATCGCGGCCCGTGCCGGCTACCCGGGCAGGGCACGGATGATCGGCCGTGTGCTGGGCGAGGCGCCCGACCGGGCCACGCTGCCCTGGCATCGGGTGCTCCGCGCCGACGGTCGCATCGGCATTCCGCCGGGCACGCGCGGCTTCCGTGAGCAATGCCGCCTGCTGAAGGCCGAGGGCGTTACCGTGAAGGACGGCCGGGTGCCGATGAGTGCCTTCGGCCTGGACCATGACCTGGACCGGGCCCTCTGGGGTGGCTGAGTCGCCTCAACGGTAGGTGGTGTCTACCACCTTCCAGTGAGCGGCGGGATCGCGCCGCAGCGCGTGGTCGAGCAGGGCGGCGTGGATATCGGCCAGCGCCTGCGGATCGTCGAGTACATGGACCGTCGCCGCGGCCGGGTGACCCGGCGGACAATCGGGGCGGTGGTCCCGCATGACGCACGTGGCCTCGATGATCGCGCCGGTGAAACCGATGAGCCCACCTTCGGCACGGGTGCCAGTCGTGAAGGCCATCAGGCAGACGGCCAGGGCGACCGGCAGGGTACGGGCGGCAATGGTGTGGTGCATGGGCGCTCCTCGTGGAGACACAGGGCCGGCGGATGCGTCGCGGGGCAACCGGCCTGGTGTCATTAGCTGCCCGACCGCTTGCCGGGACTATCACCTTCCTCCTGTAACGGCGTAGGCCTACCTCAGCTTTAGCTGCCGCCAACAGCCGATCGGGCGCGTCCGTTTGTTAGCATGTGCGGATGCAGTCCCAGGCCCTCGATCTCCTCAGCACCGTTTTCGGTTACCCCGGATTCCGCGGCCAGCAACAAGCCATCGTCGAGGAGGTCGCCGGCGGCGGCGACGCCCTCGTGCTCATGCCCACGGGTGGCGGCAAGTCGCTGTGCTTCCAGATTCCCGCCCTCATGCGCCCGGGCACCGGCATCGTGGTGTCCCCCCTGATCGCGCTGATGCAGGATCAGGTCGATGCGCTCACCGAGGCGGGTGTCCGCGCCCGCTACCTCAATTCCAGTCTCGACGCCGCCACCCAGCGCGAGGTGGAAGAACTGTTGCTCGCCGGCGAGCTGGACATGCTCTACGTCGCGCCGGAGCGCCTGATCACCGGGCGCTTCCTCGGCCTGCTCGATCGCATTCCCATCGCCCTGTTCGCTATCGACGAGGCGCACTGCGTATCGCAGTGGGGGCACGACTTCCGCCCCGAATACCGCGAACTGGCCATCCTGCACGAGCGTTTCCCCGAGGTACCGCGCATCGCGCTCACCGCCACGGCGGACGAGCGCACCCGTGAGGAAATCGTCGACCGCCTGGGCCTGCACGAAGCCCGCCGCTTCGTGTCCAGCTTCGACCGTCCCAACATCCGCTATCGCGTGGCGCCGCGCCAGAATGCGCGCCGCCAGCTGCTCGATTTCCTCGACGCGCATCGTGGCGAGGCCGGTGTCATCTATTGCCTAAGCCGACGCAAGGTGGACGAAACCGCCGCTTGGCTCGCCGAAGCCGGCGTGGACGCGCTGCCCTACCACGCGGGCCTGGATGGCGATGTCCGCATGCGCCACCAGCAGCGATTCCTGCGCGAGGACGGCATCGTCATGGTCGCCACAGTGGCCTTCGGCATGGGCATCGACAAGCCCGACGTGCGCTTCGTCGCCCATCTCGACCTGCCGCGCAGCATGGAGGGCTACTACCAGGAAACCGGGCGCGCGGGCCGCGACGGCCTGCCGGCGGAAGCGTGGATGATCTACGGCCTGGGCGATGTCGTGACCATGAGCCAGATGATCTCCCAGTCCGACTCCGGCGACGACCGCAAGCGCGTCGAGCGACTCAAGCTCGATTCGCTGCTGGGCTATGCCGAGGCCACGCGTTGCCGACGCCAGTTGTTGCTCGAGGCCTTCGCCGAGGTCTATCCGGAGCCCTGCGGCAACTGCGACAACTGCCTGGTGCCGCCGAAGACCTGGGATGCCACCACGGCGGCGCAGAAGGCGATGTCCTGCATCTATCGCAGCGGCCAGCGTTACGGCGCCGGGCACCTTATCGAGATCCTGCGCGGGGAGGCCGGCGAGCGCGTGCGCGACCTGGGCCACGACAAGCTCAGTGTCTTCGGCATCGGCGCCGACATGGACGCCACGCAATGGCGGTCGGTGTTCCGCCAGTTGCTGGCGGCCGGCCTGGTCGAGGCCGACCCGGAAGGCTTCGGCACCCTGCGCCTGTCCAGGGAGAGCGGCCCGGTGCTGCGCAGCGAGCGCCGGGTGTGGCTTCGTGAGGATGCCCGGCCGGCGAAGGGCCGTCGCTCCGGCTCGCGGCCGGCGCCTGCCGTGGCCGGCGGCTCGCTGGGTATCGAGGAAATCGAGATGCCCCTGTGGAACGAGTTGCGCCGCGTCCGCGCGGAACTGGCCAAGGCGCACGGCGTGCCGGCCTACGTCATCTTCCACGACGCCACGCTGCTGGCCATGCTGCGCGCGCTCCCGGAAAACGAAGACGAACTGGGCTCGATCAGCGGCGTGGGCGAGAACAAGCTCAAGCGTTACGGCAAGGATTTCCTGGCCGTGCTGAACGCGCCCGCCTGACATCCCTGCGCGGCACATCCGACATCGTCGCGCGCTTGAGGTTATGCTCAAGTGTGCGCCACGACTGAAAAAAATCCCGTGCGAGTGCTTGCGTGCCACCCTCGGCATCCCCAACTCCAGGGGGATTGCCCGACATCGCTACGTTCGCCAGTTCGACGTGACCAGACGAGGGTGCATGCCGTGATCCACGAGATCACGGCCAACGACGACTCAGGGAGCCGCCCATGCACGACGCCACGCCACTCATCGCCACCATCGTCGGTGGCCTCGTCCTCGCCTTCCTCTTCGGCGCCATCGCGCATCGGTTGCGCCTGCCCGTGCTGGCGGGCTACCTGCTGGCCGGCGTAGTGGCCGGGCCATTCACGCCGGGGTATGTCGCCGATGCGGGCATCGCACAGGAGCTTGCCGACCTCGGTGTCATCCTGCTGATGTTCGGCGTGGGCCTGCACTTCTCCCTGAAGGATCTTCTGGCGGTCAAGGCGATCTCCATTCCCGGCGCCGCGGTGCAGATGGGCGTGGCCACCGGCCTGGGCATGTTGCTGGGCTGGGGACTGGGCTGGCCGATGGCGCAGGGCTTCGTGTTCGGCCTCGCGTTGTCCGTGGCCAGCACGGTGGTGTTGCTGCGGGCCATGGAGGAACGTCGGCTGCTGGATACCGATCGTGGCCGCATCGCCGTGGGCTGGCTGATCGTCGAAGACCTGGCCATGGTGCTGGCGCTGGTACTGCTGCCGGCCATCGGCGGCTTCCTGGGCTCGGAGCAGGGCGACAATCCGCCCAGCATGGCGGCCCTGGCCGAGACGGTGGCCTGGACCATCGGCAAGGTGGTGGTGTTCGTGGCGATCATGCTGATCGTCGGCAAGCGTGTAATCCCGTGGACGCTGCAGGCTGTCTCCAGCACGGGTTCGCGCGAGCTGTTCCGGCTGGCGGTGCTGGCCATCGCGCTCGGCGTGGCCTTCGGCGCCGCGCACCTGTTCGACGTGTCGTTCGAGCTCGGGGCCTTCTTCGCCGGCATGATGATGGGCGAATCGAAGCTGTCGCAGCAGGCCGCGGAAGAAACGCTGCCGCTGCGCGACGCCTTCGCGGTGCTGTTCTTCGTCTCCATCGGCATGCTGTTCAACCCGCATATCCTGGTCGAGCACCCGTGGATCGTGCTGGCGGCCTGCCTGATCATCATCGTCGGCAAGTCCGTGGCGGCGTTCGGTATCGTGCTGGCCTTCGGCCGTCCGCCGAAAACCGCGCTGACCATCGCCACCAGTCTTGCCCAGATCGGCGAGTTCTCGTTCATCCTCGCCGGCCTGGGCGTGTCGCTCAAGCTGCTCAGCGAAGAGGCTCGCGACATCCTGCTGGCCGCGGCCATCGTCTCCATCCTGATCAATCCGCTGCTGTTCGGTGCGCTGGATCGCTGGATCGCCCGCCACGACAACGACGCCCCGGACGAGCACGCCGATCCCGCCCTCGCCGGGCACACCGTGCTGGTCGGCTTCGGTCGGGTGGGGCGTCGTGTGTTCTCCGAATTGCAGGCCACCGGGGCGCGCACGCTGGTCATCGAGACCGACGAAGACGCGGTGCGCGAGTTGCGCGAGCAGCACGGTGCGGAAATCCTCATCGGCAACGCCGCCGCGGCGCCCGTGCTGGCCGAGGCCAACCTCGCCGGCGCGCGCGCGCTCATCGTCGCCGTGTCCGATCCGTTCGAAGGCGGCCAGATCGTGCGCGCCGCCCGCGCCCTGCGCCCGGACCTGCCGATCGTGGCGCGTGCGCATTCGCAAGAATGTGTGGCTCATCTCGATGGCCTGGGTGCCACGCAGGTGATTTACGGCGAGCAGGAGGTGGCGCGCAGCATGTTCGCCGCGGCGGCACCGCCACAGCCCTCGTCAGGACACTGAGAGGGCGCGTCTCGTCCGTCCGGATACGTCGTTCTAACGCGCCGCTGGCTACCGTTGATGGGACTACCCGCCCGCAACGAGGAAACGATGGCATCCCGGATCGAAGATTACGCGATGCTCGGCAATTGCCGAAGCGCCGCGCTGGTGGCCATGGATGGATCGATCGACTGGCTGTGCCTGCCACGGTTCGACTCCGCCGCCTGTTTTGCCGCCCTGCTGGGCCATGAGGGCAACGGCCGCTGGCGCATCGCGCCGGCCGATCCCGATGCCACGGTGAGGCGCGGCTACGTCGACGGCTCCCTCGTCCTCGAGACCGAGTGGCGTACCGCCACGGGCGTGGCGCGTGTCATCGATTTCATGCCCTTCGCGGACGAGCAGGTCGGGGTCACGCGTATCGTCGAAGGCGTAGAAGGGCGCGTCGATTTCGAAGCCTCGCTGACCATCCGTTTCGACTACGGCAGCGCCGTGCCCTGGGTGACCCGCGTGGACGGCCAGACGCTGACGGCCGTCGCCGGCCCCGACATGCTGGTGGTACGCAGTCCCGTCGCCGTCGAAGGCGAGGGTATGCACAGCGTGGCGCGTTTCGCGGTGAGCAAAGGCGATTCCGTGCCGTTCGTGATGGCATGGGGAGCCTCGCACCTGGCGCCTCCCGAAGCGATCGATCCCTACGATGCCCTGGTCAAGTCGCTGGCTTTCTGGGAAGACTGGTCCGGTCGCTGCAACGACAGCGGCGAATGGAGCGACATCGTCCGTCGCTCGCTGGTGGTCCTCAAGGGCCTAAGCTACCTGCCCACCGGCGGCATCATCGCCGCGCCCACCACCTCGTTGCCGGAGCAACTGGGCGGCGAGCGCAACTGGGACTATCGCTACTGCTGGGCACGCGACGCCACGTTCGTCCTCTCCGCCTTCGTCAACGCGGGGTATCACGACGAAGCTACCGCCTGGCGCGACTGGGTACGTCGTGCGGTGGCCGGCTCGCCCGACCAGCTGCAGGTGCTGTACGGCATCGCCGGCGAGCGCCGGCTCGAAGAATACGAACTGGACTGGCTGGAAGGCTACGAAGGCGCCAAGCCGGTCCGCGTGGGCAACGCGGCTTCGCGGCAGTTCCAGCTCGACATCTACGGCGAACTGGTCGGCGCGTTCTCCCATGCCGTGAAGAACGGCGTGGCGCTGGAGCCCGAAGCC
Source organism: Xanthomonas sp. NCPPB 2632 (assembly GCF_041228075.2). Lineage (NCBI taxonomy): Bacteria > Pseudomonadati > Pseudomonadota > Gammaproteobacteria > Lysobacterales > Lysobacteraceae > Xanthomonas > Xanthomonas sp. NCPPB 2632. The sequence continues at coordinate 3,936,343 of NZ_CM192979.1, read as the reverse complement.
GACGATGTGCAGGGCGTGTTCCTCGAGCACCTTGCCAGCATCTGGCGCAAGCCGGACGAAGGCATCTGGGAGATCCGCGGCGAATCGCGCCACTTCGTGCACTCCAAGGTCATGGCGTGGCTGGCCTTCCAGCGCGCTTCAGAGCAGAACCGCGAAGGTCGCGACCCCGCGTTCGCCGCGCGCTGGCGGACGATCGCAGACGAGGTCAAGACCGACATCCTCGCCAAGGGCGTGGACCCGGAACGCGGCTGCTTCGTGCAGTCGTACGGTTCGAAGGAACTGGACGCCAGCCTGCTGATCGTCACGCTGACCGATTTCCTGCCGCCGGACGACCCGCGCATCGTCGCCACCGTCAAGGCGGTGGAAGAAGACCTCCTGGTGGATGGTTTCGTCCTCCGTTACGACACGAGCAGCGGCGTGGACGGCCTGCCGCCGGGTGAAGGCCAGTTTCTTCCCTGCAGCTTCTGGCTGGTCGAGAACTACGTGCTGCAAGGGCGCCTGGACGAGGCCCGCGAGCTGTTCGTCCGCCTGATCGGCCTGGCCAATGACCTCGGTTTGCTTGCGGAGGAGTACGATCCACGGTCGAAACGGCTGCTGGGCAATTTCCCACAGGCTTTTTCGCACGTCGCGCTGGTCAATGCCGCCTTCAGCCTGGCGCATGGTTCCAGCGCGACCGCCGACATCCACGCCACCCCAGACGCCCACCATCCCCAAGGAGTCCGTGCATGAGCCCCGCCCCCACGAAGCGCGTCACCTCCCGCGCTCACCCGGCCGACCCGTGTACCGTCGTGATCTTCGGCGCCGCCGGCGACCTCACCAGCCGCCTCGTCGTACCCGCGCTCTACAACATGCGCCGCACCGGGCTGCTGTCCGACAACTTCTCGATCATCGGCTTCAACCACGGCAAGATGACCGACAACGCGTGGCGCAAGGGCCTGCGTACCTCCCTCGAAAAGTACGTGGCCAACGGCGGCGGCAAGCTCGATGAAGAGGCCTGGGGCTGGCTCAGCGCACAGATGACCTACCACGCCGGCGACTTCGACGACCTCTCCGCCTTCCAGAGCCTGGCGGTGAAGTTGCGCGAGACCGAGCGCCGCCGCGGCACGCAGGGCAACGTCCTGTTCTACCTGGCTACGCCCGAGCGTTTCTTCGGCGACGTGATCGAACAGCTGCACGAAGCCGGCCTGGTCGAGGAGGGCAGCACCGAGGGCGCTGCCTGGCGCCGCGTCATCATCGAAAAGCCGTTCGGCCACGACCTCGCCTCGGCGCATGCGTTGAACGAGCGCATCCTCAAGGTGCTGCGCGAAGACCAGATCTACCGCATCGATCATTTCCTCGGCAAGGAAACCGTGCAGAACATCATGGCGTTCCGCTTCGCCAACGGTTTGTTCGAGCCGATCTGGAACCGCGACCGCATCGACCACGTGCAGATCACCGTGGCCGAGACTGTCGGCGTGGAGCGGCGTGGCTCGTTCTACGAGCAGACCGGCGCGTTGCGTGACATGGTGCCCAACCACCTCTTCCAGCTGCTGGCCATGGTCGCCATGGAGCCGCCCACGTCCTTCGATGCCGAGGCCGTGCGCACGCGCAAGGCGGAGACCATCGAGGCGATCCGGCCGATCCAGCCCGAGGACGCCGTGCGTGGCCAGTACGGCCCGGGCGCGGTCAATAACGAACTCGCCACCTCCTATCGCGAGGAACCCGATGTGGCGCCGGACTCGGTCACCGAGACGTTTGTCGCGCTGAAATTGTCGATCGACACCTGGCGTTGGTCCGGCGTGCCCTTCTACCTGCGCACCGGCAAACACATGGGGCGACGCACCACGGAGATCGCCATCCGCTTCAAGTCCGCGCCATTCGCCCCGTTCCGCGGCACCGGCATGGACGCGTTCGGTCCGGACTGGCTGGTCTTGCAGATCCAGCCCGACGAAGGCATCTCGCTGCAGTTCGACGTGAAGCGTCCAGGCCCGCGCGTGGAACTCGCGCCGGTGCGCATGGACTTCAAATACGCCGACTGGTTCCGCGCCGAGCCCAACGTGGGCTACGAAACCCTGCTGTACGATTGCATGACCGGCGACGCCACGCTGTTCCAGCGTGCGGACATGGTCGAAGCGTGCTGGCGCGCGGTGCAGCCCATCCTCGACGATTGGGCCCAGCGCACGCCGGCCGACTTCCCGAACTACGCCTCGGGCAGCGCCGGTCCGGCTTCGTCGGACACCTTGCTGGCGATGGGTGGCCGTTCCTGGCGCCCGCTGAACTCCGCCGCGGAGTTGAATGCGCGGCGCACGGCCAAGCCGCGAACCGACGTGTTGCCGTCCTCGACGAAGTCGGCCGGCGGCCGTGCCCCGACGAAGCGTGCCGCGGCGAAAAAGGCACTGCGGGCGACGTCGGTGAAGAAGGTTGTCGGGAAGAAGGCGGCAGTGAAGAAGACCGCGGTAAAGAAAGCAGCGGTAAAGAAAGCAGCGGTAAAGAAAGCCACCGTGAAAAAAACTGCGGTGAAAAAAGCCTCGACGAAGAAAACCGCGACGAAGAAAGTCGCCGCCCCACGCAAGCCGTCGACGAAAAAGTCCGCCTCCCGCCGCACGCGCGCGTAGGAGCCCACGGTGTGGGCGAACCCTCACCGCGACTAGCGCGAGTGAGGGCGCCCATGGCTATGGCCGGATGTCGGGTTCGGTGACACCGGCGTCAGGGTAGAGCGGCTTCGTTTTGCGTTTGGAAACGCCTTTGTCGGTGTGGGGTGCGGCTTCTTTCGACAGATACAGGTTCAGGGTTCGCGCACATCGTGCGCTCCTACGCCTGCGGTCGTTCGGCGTTCGGGTTGTCATCCTTCAACCATCGTGTTTGTCGTGGTCGTCGTGGTGGGGCGGGGCGTGGTTCTCGTGTTGTTGCTGACGCGGTGCCGGTCGCTCGTGCGCCTGGTCGTTGCGGGGCTGCGGTTGAGACGGCGGGCGCTGCTCGGGTCGCAGCGGGGGACGTGTCATCGACGGCTGGGCCACGCGGTTTTCCTCGCGCTCCGCCGGCATGCGCGATGGCTGCGTACGTTCTTGCTGCATGCGTTCGGGCTGCATATGCTCGGGCTGCATGCGCGCCGAGGGCTGCGCGCGCGTGGCCGCCTGTTCCTGGGCGGCACGGCCAGCATCGAAATTGTGGGCACGCTCGCCCACCTCGTGCACGTTGGCTACGCGGGGGTCCTGCACCTGCTGACGGTTGGCCTGCGGCGGCACATGCGCGATGGTCGGATTTTGCTGGCCCGCCCGCGCGGCACGTTCTTCCCCGGGGTTGGCGGCATGTGCCGCGGCGAACGCTGCCGCCGGCGGCTGGCCGGGGCGCGCTCCCACCGGAAGCGTACCGCGAGGGTCCGCACCCGGCACCGTTCGTTGCTGCTGAGGCAACGCGGGCCGCGCGTCGGCCGCCGTCGGGCGCGCCATCGCGGCCGTGAAGTTGGGCCGCTGCATGTGCTCGAAATCCGGGCGTTGCCGCACCTGCGCCGCCTGTGCCGCCTGTGCCGCCTGCGGGGCATTGCGCATAGCCAGGTTGCCGTTGTCGTGGCGGTTGTCCACGTTGCCGAAGTCGTGCCGGTTGTCGACGCGGTTATCGACATTGCCGTTGTCGTGCCGGTTGTCGATGTTGACCGACCGGTTGACGTAGTTGTTGTTCACGGTGCGGTTGATGGTGGTGCGATTCACCACATACGGGTGGTTGTCGTAGACGACGGCGGGGCGACCGCCGTAACCGCCGCCGTAACCGCCATCGCGCGGCCCGCCACCCCACGAGGTGTTCCACTCGTTCCATCCGCCGTGCGGACGGTCGTAGTGTGCGTGCGAGGCGAACAACTGGCCGACCAGGATGCCCGCGCCGAACGACACCAGCCCCGTGGCGACCACGTCGCCGGTGGTGGCGGGCGCCTGGTACCAGTGCGTTCGGTACACCGTCGAGTACACGGGTTCGCCGTAGACCACGTCGGGATCGTAGTGCGGCACGTAGACGACATCCGACTGGGCCGGTTCGATCACGATCGTGCGGGTGGGCGCGGGAACGATCGAGGTCTCCGTCGTGGTGGTCGTAGTGTATGTCCGCGGAGGCGGCGCCTGGTCGATCCTCACCACCTGCTGCTTGCTGCTCTTGAGCGTGCCGCGCGTGCATGCGCGCTCGCGCATCGCCTGGATGGCGTTGAGCACGTCGGTTGGTTCGTTTGCATAGGCGTCGCCCAGGGCGGCCGTCCAGTCGCGGTTGGTCGACAACTGGTCGAGCACCGCGGGAAAGGCGACCAGCGACTTCACGCTCGGGTCCCAGGGCTGCGCGTCCGCTGCATCGATCAGGGCACCGCCGGTCAGGTTGCGGTTGTCGCCCAGGAAGCTGCGCGCGGCATCGACCTGGTCGGGATGCGTCGACCCGGCCAGCGTCAGGGCGACCAGCTTGTCGGGAAAGAGGGCGATGGGCGAGACCAGCGCGTAGAGCTGGTCGGCCGTCGGCGGTACATAGCCAGGTGCCGGAGCGGTGCTGGCGTCGCTCGCCGGGCCGGCCGCCGGGGCCGGAGCATTGGCGGCGTTGTCGGCCTCGGCCGGCGGCGTGCGGTTGCACGCGCCAAGTACCGCGGCCAGCGATGCGGAAAGAAGGGTGGTGCGGACCACATGCAGGCTCACGCGTTTCATGGTGGAGCTCCTTGCAGACATCAGGGGCGGAGAAGTGATTCGCCCGCAGATTCGTTCCCTGCGGGTGACTGGTGGCTGTCTGTGGACCCCTGCGAGGCGTTGCGGCGCAAAGTCGTTCATCCCCGCGTCGGACTTCGCGAGAAGCTGCGAGGTGCGGCGACGTTCTTGCGTGAAACCAGGGCATTCGTGCGTTCCCCACGCGTAGGAAATGCAGGCGCCGATGCGCGAGCCGGCACGTTTCTGGTTGCAGTGCAGCAAAACACCCAGCTCGCTCCACCCTGCAGGTTTGCCGGTAATGCATGCCCCGTAAACGCGCGCATCGGCGCCGTTCCGTGCAGTACGCCATGCGAAGGAGTTCGCATGGATCGATCTAAGTGGCCTGTATTTTTTCCGCAGTGCAGTAAAAGGACGTTTACATAATTCCTGCGAATACATGCAGTTGTATTTACTTGTATGACTTTAGATCGAGTTAAAAAATCGGTTGACAACGTTGTCAGGCACCCCTAAAAATCCGCTTCGTAACATCGCTGCAATCGCGACGTAAGCGCGATACGCATGGCCGGAGGCCACCGCGATGGCCGCAGGCTTCAGGGCAAAGAACACACCAGCGCATCGACGGCGAGCAACGCAGGCACCCGCCCGCGCGATGCGTCACGTTGCGCGAAGAACAGCAGGCGACGTCAGGGGGCGAAGGCGCAAGGCGCAGATTCCCGGGCGGCGTTACCATCCCCGCAGGAGATCGATGTGAACCCCCGCATCAGCGCACTTTCCATGGCCATCCTCACTGGCCTCCTCGCCGCCGGCAGCGTATCCGCCCAGGACGCATCCAGCCCCGCTCCCTCGCCCGGTACGACCCCGCCCGCCGCGGCCAAGCCAGCCGACGCCAACGCCAAGCCGCAGGACGCGGCCAACCTCACCGGCGTCACCGTCACCGGCATCCGCGCCAGCCTGCAGAAGTCGCTGGACCTCAAGCGCAATGCGGACTCCATCGTCGACGCCATCTCGGCCGAAGACGTGGGCAAGTTCCCGGACACCAACGTGGCCGAGTCGCTGTCGCACCTGCCGGGCATCAGCGTCGATCGCAACTTCGGCGAAGGCGACAAGGTCAGCATCCTGGGCACCGATCCCGCGCTGAACCGCCTGCTGCTCAACGGCCAGACCGTGGCGTCCACCAACTGGACGTCCGATCCGAACAACCCCGACAGCCGCTCGTTCAACTACAGCCTGCTCACCTCGGAAATCATCGGTAACGCCCAGGTCTACAAGACCCCGCAGGCGAACATCGACGAGGGCTCGATCGGTGGCACCGTGATCGTCAACACGCGCCGTCCGCTGGATCTGAAGGCCAACACCCTCACCGGCACCGTCAGCTACGGTTACAACGACCGCGCCGACAAGGGCAAGCCGAACGCGTCCGTGCTGTACAGCTGGAAGAACCAGGACAACACGTTCGGTGTGCTGGGCTCGCTCATGCATTCGGACAAGATCATCGACCGCCAGGGCACCGAGGTGTTCGGTTACCAGCGGGTCAACGATCCGACCGATACCAACCCGGACCACCAGTTCAACCCGGCCGTGGTGCCGCCCAACCAGCAGGGCGTGTACCCGACGGCGGTCAACACCGCGTGGTTCCAGCAGCGTCGCAAGCGCGACGGCGTTTCCACCGGCCTGCAGTGGAAGCCGAACGACGCGTTCGAGCTGAACTTCACCGGCCTGTACGTCACCGAGAAGTTCAACAACTTCAACCAGAGCCACTACGGCGAATGGTCCGGCTCGGCCGCCGACGCCACCGCGCTGGGCTTCCAGAACGGCGTGGCCACCACCGGTAGCTACGGTCCGGGCACCTCGACCTACCTCGACGGCTACGAGCGCGACTCGACGGTCAACACCGGCGTCGCCAACCTGCGCGCCGACTGGTTCGGTGACGGCTGGACGGCCTCGAGCCAGGTCGGCTACACCGGTTCCACCGGCGGTTCCGACGGCATCTGGAACATGCAGTTCCAGAATTTCGGCGGCTTCAACTACAACCTCGATGGCCAGCATCCGCAGATCAACTACAACAGCCCGGACAACCCGTCGGCCGCGCTGGCGCACGGCGCCGGCTACAGCTATGCGCCCAGCTACGATCGTGAGCGCTATTTCCAGGCCGATTTCTCGCACGACGTGGCCTGGGGCCCGCTGAACCAGATCTCGGTGGGTATCAAGGCCACCAACCACCTGGACGGCCAGGATGCGTACAACGCGAGCATCCCGAGCACGGCCTATGCCGGTACGTCGCTGGCCAACCTGGCCGACGGCGGCACGCCGGGCGGTTACCTCGACGGCCTTAACTCGGCCGGCAACATGGGTGACTGGACCACGATCAATCCAGGCCTGATGAAGGCCTATGTCTCCAGCCTGGTCACCAGCACCGCGCTCGATCCGAAGGCCACCTACAGCATCGCCGAGCAGAACCGCGCCTTCTACATCCAGGGCGACTTTGCCGGCGACGGCTACCGCGGCAACATCGGCGCGCGTTACTTCCGCACGCGTGACACCGTCAACGGCTACAACAGCATCGGCAACAACAACTACACGCCGGTGAACAAGCGCAGCGCGTATCACGACTGGCTGCCGTCGTTCAACATCGCCTACGACGCCGCCGAGGACGTGACCCTGCGTTTCGCCGCCGCCAAGACGATCGCCCGCCCGCGCTACCAGCAGATGACCCCTTACGTGGCGCTGGATGACCGCAGCCTCACCGGTTCGGCGGGCAACACCGACCTGCAGCCGTACAAGTCGACCAACTACGACGCCTCCGCCGAGTGGTACTTCTCGGAGAACAGCGTGCTGTCGGCCGAGCTGTTCTTCCGCCGCATCTCCGGTTACATCCTCAACACCAACGTGGCGCAGACGCAGTACAACCTGACCGAACAGCGCGACGACGTGTACCAGATGCAGGTGCCGGTCAACGCCGGCGTGGCCAAGGTCAAGGGCCTGTCGCTCACCTACCAGCAGAACTTCGCCTATGGCTTCGGCATGCTGGCCAACTACACCTACTCCGACGCCGACACCAGCAACGACTTCCCGCTGCCGTACAACTCCAAGAACTCGTTCAACCTGTCGCCGTTCTTCGAGCAGGGGCCGTGGAGCGCACGCCTGACCTACAGCTGGCGTTCGTCGTACTTCACCTCGATCGCACAGCTGCAGTCGCAGCAGATCACGGGTATCTTCCGTCAGCTGGACGCCACGGTGGGTTACCAGGTCAACGACCACATCCGCCTTTCGCTCGATGCCACCAACCTGCTGGACGAGACGTACATGGTCTACAACAACACGCCCGCGCAGCCGCTCAATGCCTACAAGAACGGCCGCACCTACATGATGACCATGGGCTTCAAGCTGTGATGTCCCGCGGTTCGCTGGTGCTGGTGGCCTGGCTCGTCGCCGGTGCCGCCAGCGCGACCACGCCGACGGAGAGGGACCTCTCCGCCGGCTGGCGCTTCCGCCTCGCCCCTGAAGCCAAGCCAGCAACCGCCCCAATGGTCCATGTAGGTTCGGACGATGTCCGCGATCCCGGCGCCCCCAGCGATCCCGCCGCCACACTGGCCCACCTGAAACAATGCAAAACCTCCTGCGAGCGCCTGCACGACTGGCAACCCGCCACCGTCCCCGGCGCCGTGCAGACCGACCTGCTGGCCACGAAGCAGATTCCGGATCCGTTCTGGCGTGACAACGAATCCCGCCTGCAATGGATCGGGCTCTCCGACTGGGATTACCGGCTGGATTTCGACGTCGACGTGGCCACGCTCCGGCGGGGTCACGTCGATCTGGTTTTCGACGGCCTCGACACCTATGCCGAGGTCAGCCTCAACGGCAAGAAGTTGCTCTCGGCGGACAACATGTTCCGTCGCTGGCGTGTGCCGGTGAAGGGCACGCTGCACGCCGGCACCAACACGCTCACGGTGCACCTGCAATCGCCGATCGCACGCATGCAACCGTGGCTGCTCAAGCAGCCGTACGCGTTGCCGGGCGAATTCGATTCCTCCTTCGGTGACGAGCCGAAGGGCAAGCAGACCTCCAACTACGTACGCAAGGCCAACTACCAGTATGGCTGGGACTGGGGTCCGCGTTACGTCACCCTGGGCATCTGGCGCCCCGTGCACCTGCAATCCTGGGATACCCTGCGCGTCGCCGATTTCCACATCGCGCAGACCCAGGTCGACGCCACGGCGGCGAAGCTGGACAGCCAGTTCGACCTGCGTGTCGACAAGGCCATGGCGGCCACGCTGAAGGTGCAGTGGACCGCGCCCGACGGCAAGACCGGTACGGCCCAGCAGAACGTGACCCTGAAGGCTGGCGAGAACCACGTCGGCGTGCCGCTGACCATCGATCGTCCGCAGCGCTGGTGGCCGGTCGGTTACGGCGATCCCAACCTCTATCGCTTCCACGCCACGGTGGAAGCCGCCGGCGCGACGCTGGCCGAGGCCGATCGCGAGACCGGATTGCGCACGGTGGAACTGCGCCGCGACAAGGATCAGTGGGGCAGGGGCTTCGCCTTCGTGGTCAACGGGGTGCCCGTGTTCGCCAAGGGCGCCAACCTGATTCCCTACGATGCGTTCCCGTCGCGGGTATCCAGCGAGCGGCTGGAGGCGATCCTGCGCTCGGCGAAGGACGCCAACATGAACATGCTGCGCATGTGGGGCGGCGGTACCTACCAGGATGATGCGTTCTACGCCGCCGCCGATCGCATGGGCCTGATGATCTGGCAGGACTTCATGTTCGGTGGTGCCGTCACGCCGTACGACGCGGCCTTCCGCGAAAGCAGCCGCATCGAGGCGGAGGAACAGGTCACGCGCCTGCGCGACCATCCGTCCATCGTGCTGTGGGCCGGCAACAACGAAGTGCAGACCGGCTGGGAGGAATGGCCCGATCGCATCGATTTCCAGAAGTTCGTCAATGGCGACGAGGTGAAGAAGGTCGAAGCCGGCATGCGCACGCTGTTCGGCAGCACGCTGCGCAAGGTGGTGGCGGGCCTGTCGCCCCAGGTGCCTTACTGGGCCAGCTCGCCCAGCACCGACTTCGAAGGCCCGGCCAACGTCCAGAACGATGGCGACATGCATTACTGGAAGGTGTGGTCCGGCTCCGAGCCGATCTCGCACTACCTCGACATCACGCCGCGTTTCCAGTCCGAGTACGGCCTGCAGTCGTTCCCGGTCATGGCCACCATCAAGGCGTTCGCCGAGCCGGGCGACATGCAGCCCGAATCGACCGTGATGCGCGCGCACCAGAAGTTTGCCAACGGCGACGGCAACCAGCGTCTGCTCCTGTACATCCGCCAGGAATACGGCGAACCGAAGGACTTCCCCTCGTTCGTGTACCTCAGCCAGGTCATGCAGGCCGAAGGCATCGAACTGGCCGCCGAGCACCTGCGCAGCGCGCGCCCGCAGAACATGGGCACCTTGTACTGGCAGTTGAACGATGTATGGCCCGGCGCGTCGTGGGCCAGCGTGGATTACTTCAATCGCTGGAAGGCGTTGCAGTTCCACGCCAAGCGCTTCTATGCGCCGGTCGATGTGGTGCCGCTGCGCCGCGACGGCACCACCCAGGTGTTTGCCGTATCCGATCGCACCACCGATTTCGACGCCACGCTGCGCACCCGCGTCTACGACATGGCCGGCAAGATGCTGCGGGAAAGCAGCCAGCCCGTGCGTGCCGCGGCGCTGTCCAGCACCAAGACGCTGACGGCGGACGACGCCACCCTGCTCAAGGGTGCCGATCCGCGCAAGACGGTCGTTGCCTTCGACCTGCTGGAGCAGGGCAAGGTGGTCGCCCATCACCTGCTGTACTTCGGCGCGGCGCGCACGCTGGCACTGCCGGCGCCGGCACTGACCACCGCGGTGCGTGACGATGGCCACGGGCTCGTGGTGACGGTTACCGCGAAGCGTCTCGCCCGCGCGGTCTGGGTGGACACCGGCGACCTCGACCTGCGCCTGTCCGATAACGCGTTCGACCTGCTGCCGGGCGAAAGCGTGGACATCGCGGTCGAGGGCGCCACCGATACCGACGCCCTTCGCCGCGCGATCACGGTACGCTCGCTCGTCGATGCCCTGAAGGAGACCACGCCGTGAATCCCTCCCGTCGCAACCTCATGAAATGGCTGTCGCTGGCGCCGGGCGCGGCGATGATCGGTGGTGTCAGCCTGGGTGCCTCCGCGGCTTCGCGCTTCACCAGCCAGCGGCCGGCCGTGGACAAGCGCAAGTTCACCAGCCCCGCCGTGGAGGCGCTGATCGCCTCGACGAAGAAGAAGATCGCCGACCCCGAGCTGGCCTGGCTGTTCGAGAACTGCTTCCCCAACACGCTGGATACCACGGTGGAGGTGGGCCGCCTGGACGGCTACGAGGATACCTTCGTGGTCACCGGCGACATCGACGCGATGTGGCTGCGCGATTCCTCCGCCCAGGTCTGGCCGTACCTGCCGCTGGCCGCGAAGGACGAAGCGCTGCGCAAGCTGTTCCGCGGGCTGATCCGCCGCCAGGCCCGTTGCATCGCGATCGATCCCTACGCCAACGCGTTCCTGCCCGACCCCAAGGGCAAGAGCAAGCTCGAATGGGCGCAGTCCGACATGACCGACATGCGTCCCGGCGTGGCCGAGCGCAAATGGGAAATCGACTCGCTGTGCTATCCGGTGCGCCTCGCCCACGGCTACTGGCAGACCACCGGTGACCGCGAGCCCTTCGACGACGCCTGGCGTGCCGCCACGCGCGGCATCGTCACCACCTTCCGCGAGCAGCAGCGCAAGGAAGGCACGGGCCCGTATCACTTCCAGCGCCCGTCGCCCAACCCGACCGAGAGCCAGTTCCTGCACGGCTACGGGCAGCCGACGCGCCCGGTGGGCATGATCCACGCCATGTTCCGTCCGTCGGACGACGCCACGTTGTACCCGTTCAATATTCCCGGCAACCTGTTCGCGGTGGTCACCCTGCGTCGCCTCGCCCAGATGCACGGCACCCTGTTCGGCGACCAGGCATTCGCCAGCGAAGCCAGCGCGCTGGCCGACGAGATCGAGGCGGCGGTGGAGCGCCACGGCGTGATGCACGACGGCCAGGACGATTTCTGGGCCTACGAGGTGGATGGCTACGGCAACCAGCTGTTCATGGACGACGCCAACGTGCCCAGCCTGCTCGCGCTGCCTTACCTGGAAACCACGGCATACGATGCGCGTTATGCGCGCACGCGCCAGCGCGTGTGGAGCACGGCCAATCCCTATTTCTTCAAGGGCAAGGCCGGCGAAGGCATCGGTGGCCCGCACGAGGGCCTGCGCATGATCTGGCCCATGTCGATCATGATGAAGGCCTTCACCACGGACGACACGGCGGAGATCCGCCAGTGCCTGCATTGGCTGAAGACCACCCACGCCGGCAGCGGGTTCATGCACGAGGCCTTCGATCAGGACGATCCGAAACAGTTCACGCGCTCATGGTTCGCGTGGGCCAACACCCTTTTTGGCGAGCTGGTCGTCCATCTGGCCGACAAGCATCCCGACACCCTGCGTCGCGTCTGACGCGACACCCCGCTGGAGCGATTCATGGTTACCCGTCGACGTTTTCTGCAAGGGGTGGCCGCCGCCACCGCCATCGGTCAGCTAGGTTCCCTCACCGCGATGGCCGGTGGCGTGCAGCAAGGCCTGAAAGCCCCGTCATCCGGTGGCGCCGCCGCCAGTGACAGCATCCTGCGCTACGTCGATGTCTTCGTCGGCACGGGCGGCCACGGTCACACCTATCCCGGTGCGACGCGGCCCTTCGGCATGGTCCAGCTCAGCCCCGACACGAACAACGCCCAGTGGGACGGATCATCCGGCTACCACCAGGGTGACGGCTCGATCATGGGCTTCTCGCACACGCACCTGTCCGGCACGGGCGCGGCCGATATGCTCGACTTCCTGGTCATGCCCTCGATGGGTCCCGTGCTGCTGCAGCCGGGCGACCGCGACTTCGACGGCGTGAACTACGTCTCCCGTTTCGACGCCGCGAAGCAGGGCAGCGGCAAGCCCGAGAAAGGCTACCGCAGCGGCGTGAAGGGTTACCGCTCGCACTACACCGGCGAGCAGGCGCATCCGGGCTACTACCGCGCGAAGCTCACCCGTTTCGACATCCTGGCCGAGCTGACCGCCACGCTGCGCGCGGGCATGCATCGATATACCTTCGGCAAGGACGGCGACGCCCACGTGCTGCTGGACATGGCCCACGGCTATACGGATGCGATGGACCAGCCGGCCAGGGTCAGCGACGTGCAGCTGAGCGTGGTCGGCAACGACACGCTGGTCGGTGGTCGTCGGGTCTGGCAATGGGCCTCCGGTCGCGTGATCTACTTCGCCATGAAGCTGTCGCGTCCCGCCACGCATGTCACCCTGTACGACAACGACAAGGCCCTGCCCGCGGGCACCGCCACCGCCAAGGGCGACAACCTCAAGGCCGCGCTGCACTTCGACAAGGCGTCGTCGGCACCATTGCTGGTGAAGGTGGGTATCTCGGGCGTGGACATCGATGGCGCCATGCGCAACCTCGACAGCGAGATGCCGGGTTGGGATTTCGACGGCATCCGCGCCGCGGCCGAAGCCGAGTGGATCCAGGAACTGTCGAAGATCACCATCGAATCCGGTTCCGACAAGATCAAGCGCACCTTCTACAGCTCGCTCTACCACACCATGCTGGCGCCCACGGTGTTCAGCGATGCGGACGGCCGCTACCGCGGCATGGACAAGGCGGTGCACACGCTGCCGGACGGTCGCCATAACTACAGCACCTACTCGCTGTGGGACACCTACCGCGCCGAGCATCCGCTGTTCACGCTGTACCAGTCCGAACGCGTGCCCGACCTGGTCGACGGCCTGGTCCGGCTTGCCGTGGAAAGCCCCAGTGGTGCGCCGGTGTGGCCGTTGCAGGGCATCGAGACGGTCTGCATGATCGGCTACCACTCCGCGGTGGTGGTGGCCGAAGCCCAGGCCAAGGGCTTCAAGGGTATCGACTACGAGAAAGCCTGGCCGGTGTTCCGCCGTCGCGCCATGCAGGACGATTACTTCGGTCTGCCGTATTACCGCAAGCTCGGCTTCGTGCCCAGCGACAAGGAAGCCGAGGCGGCCAGCAAGACGCTGGAATACGCGTATGACGACTGGGCCGTGGCGCACATGGCCGAGGCCCTGGGTCACACCGACGACGCGGCGCTGCTGCGCAAACGCTCGCAGAATTACGCCCACGTGTTCGACAAGGACATGCAGTTCGTGCGCCCGCGTGCCGAGGACGGCACCTGGGTGCAGCCGTTCGATCCCATCGCCATCGGCCATTCCAAGCGGTGGCGCGATTTCACCGAATCGAACGCCTGGCAGGCCACGTTCCTCAACCAGCACGATGTGTACAACTACATGACGCTGTTCGGTGGCAGCCAGGCGTTCGAGACGAAGCTGGATGCCCTGTTCAACGCCGATCCCACGTTGCCGGAAGACGCGCCGCCCGACATCGCCGGCATGGTGGGCCAGTATGCGTTCGGCAACGAGCCGGGCCACCACATGCCCTACCTGTACGCGTACACAGGCGCGCACCACAAGACGCAGGCGCGCGTGCGCATGCTGCTGGAAACGATGTACCTGCCAGAGCCCGATGGCTTGCCCGGCAACGAGGACTGCGGCCAGATGAGCGCGTGGTATGTCATGAGCGCGATGGGCCTGTACGCGGTCGACCCGGTCAGCACCCACTACGTGTTCGGCAGCCCGTTGCTGGACCGTGCGGAGGTGCAGGTGGGCGGCGGCCGCACGCTGGTGATCGAGGCGAAGGACAACGGACCGGGTCGTCCCTATATCCAGTCGGTCACCTGGAACGGCCAGCCGTGGACGAAGAGCTGGATCGCGCACAACGACCTGGAAACCGGTGGCACGCTGGCGTTCGTGATGGGCGACCAGCCCAACATGGCGTTCGGCAAGGCCCTTGCCGACCGTCCGCCGTCGTTCGGGAGCGCGCCCGCCGCCTGATGGCGGCACGGCTGCCGTTTCACGGCGGCTAGACCCCGCTAGCGACACTCTCCACCCGCCGGGGGACGCCGGCGGGTCGGGGTGTCGCAACATGTCTTACGTCGGGCGCATGTACTTGCGGTTGTTCGTGCCGAGCCTTCTGGCGCTGGGCACGGGCGCGCTGGCGGCCGTCGCGACCAAGGCGGCCCAGCAGGTGCCCGGCCCCTTCGGCCTGGCCTCCCTGTATTCCAACCTGCCGGGCTGGCTGCTCGGCCTCGGCACCGTGGTGGCCGCGGCCCTGGCCGCCTTTCAGCTGGTGCGCCTTCGTCTATGGGAGCGCGGCGTGCTGGGTGCGTGTTACGTGTGCGGCTGCCTGCTGGGTGCGCCGCGTGCGGCGCGGCGCGGGCTGGGTACGACGCGGAAGTGCATGGGTTGCGGCAAGGTGCATGGCACCAATCACCGACTGATGTCGACCGTGGTACCGCTGGCGGTGGCCGTCAAGGACGGCGCCGGCGCGCCGGTCAGGAGCGTACGTTCGTCACCGTGATGCGGTGACCGATGCACTCCAGCAGTTCGCGCAATGCCTCGGCACTCTCGATGGTGGTGTCCGCCTCGAGCGACAGCCACAACGTGTCGCCCGAAAGACCATGGATCTTCTCGTTGAACTGGATCTCGATGGCGACCTTGCCACCGGGCTGGACCACCGATACCTCGAAATTGCGTGACTGCACGTGCTGGCTTCCCCTGGTGGACTGGCTGTCTGTCGGTATGCCGGCATTTTACCGGGCTGGCCGGGTAAATGCTGTCCGTATCGGGTGATGCGTGAACCACGGCACGTTCACCCGGCCGCTACGGGCCGACCGGTTACAAGGGCAGCACGAGGAGAAGCCTATGCTGCAACTGAATCCGCCGCTGCCCATGAACACGCCCAAAGGCGAGGGTTTTGCCCATTTCCTGATCGATTACGGCCCCGAATCCGACCTTTACTGGACCGTGTTCATCACGGACACGGGGGAGATCTGGACCTTTGCCAACCGCGAGGTGCGGGCGTCCAAGAACATCACCATCGGCCGTACCGCGCCTTCCGCGCCGACGCCCCGCCAGGCCCCGCCCGCACGCCGCCCGGCCGAGGCACGCGAGCCCGGCGTGCTGCCTTTCGCCGTGGCCGAGGCCCCGGTCTGACCTACCTCGTCCGCTCGGTATAGGTCGTCTGGCGATCTGTGCCTGACAGGAGCGGGGTGGCACATTGGCCCCCCAAGGGGCGCCATGCCGGCGTCATCCTCCCCGGGAGGCCAGATGCAGACGGAGCCGCGGTTGCCGGTGATCGTGATGGGACGTGGACCGACGGCGCTGGGCATCCTCCGCAGTCTGGACCTCGCGGGTATTGCCGCCTACGTGGCCTGCCCGCCCGACGATCTGGTCATCCGATCGCGTCATTTCCAGGCCGTACCGGGATGCCCGGACTGGGACGGCTCGCCGGGCCCGCAGGCGTTCGAAGCCCTGGCCGACTGCGCCCTTGCGCGCGCCGTGATCATCGCCGGCGCGGACGATGCGGCCCTGTGGCTGGCCGAACTGCCGCACACCGCCCTGGGCTGGCGCTTTCCCGTCAGCACCGCCAGTCGCGAGGTGCAACGCCTGTTGCAGGACAAGTCGGCCTTCGCCGGTTACCTCAAGGCGATCCACGTACCGCACCCGCGCACCTTCCGGCTGACCCACGCCGGCGACATCGACGTCATTCCGTTCGATACGCTCGGACGAGTCTTCCTCAAGCCGGTGAACTCACAGAAGTTCAGCGATGTGACCGGCGTCAAAGGCTTATGGGTCGAGGGCGCCGACGCGCTGCGCGAGACGTGGGCGCGTTTCCACGCGCAGGGCTTCCGGGTCATCGCGCAGGAATACGTACCCGGACCGCCCAGCGAACACTTCTTCGTCGACGGCTTCCGCGATGGGCAGGGTGGCTATGCGGGCCTGTTCGCGCGACAGCGCCGGCGGATGTCGCCACCGGACTTCGGCAACAGTTCCTGCTCACGCGCCGTACCGCTGTCCGCCGTGCCGGAGGCGGTGGACAGCATTCGCCGCGTGCTGGACGGGCTGGATTACCGGGGTATCTTCAGCGCCGAGTTCAAGCGCGATCCGCGCGACGGCGCATGCCGCCTGATCGAGGTGAATACGCGCGCCTGGACCTATGTGGAGTTCGCCGCGCGTTGCGGCGTCAACGTCTGCGCCATGGCCTGGGCAGATGCCCAGTGCCTGCCCGTGACACGCGCCGCATCCGACTACGACACCGGCGGCAGCTGCATCGACCTGTACCATGACATCGCCAGCGTGCGTTGTTCGCCCGCGGCGCGGCATCCTGGATGGATACGCCTGGTGATCGAATGGCTGCGCGCCGACCTGCACGTGTTCCGCCGGGACGATCCCGCGCCCGCCTGGCATTTCATCCAGGGCCTGCTGCGTAAGCGCTTAGGTGGGTCAGTCCGCCCGACCCAGCGGCGCGGCGACGTCTTCGAGGGAGCGTCGCTCGGCGGAGATACCAAGTAGGCCCGCTGCCAGCGCGCCGACCAGCATCAGCGACGCGCCCAGCGCGTAACCCCAGCCGATCGCGGCACGCTCGCCGCTGCCGATGAGGTGACCGAACAGCCACGGGCCGGCCACGCCACCCAGCGCGGTGCCGAACGCATAGAAGAGGGCGATGGCCAGCGCGCGTAGCTCCAGTGGAAAGCTTTCGCTCACGGTGAGGTACGCGGAACTGGCCGCCGCCGACGCGAAGAAGAACACCACGCTCCACGCCATCGTCTGCGTGCGCGCATCCAGGTAGCCGTGGACGAAGAGCCATGCCGTGACGAACAGCAGCAGGCCCGACAAGGTGTATGTCGCGACGATCATCGGTCGCCGTCCCAGTGTGTCGAACAGCCGCCCGAGCAACAGCGGGCCGAGAAAATTGCCCGCCGCGAACGGCAACAGGTAAAGGCCCACATCGGCGTCGCTGACGCTGTAGAAGCGCCCCAGCACCAGCGCATAGGTAAAGAAGATGGCGTTATAGAAAAACGCCTGCGTGGCCATCAGCACCAGCCCGAGCACCGTCCGCTTCGGATAGACGCGGAACAGGGTGGTGGCGACGTCGCCCATCGACAGTCCGCGTGGACGGAGGCGCAGGCGGGGTAGCGGCTTGTCCGGCGGCGGCGCGTCCAGCCGGCGCTCGATGTCGGCTACCACGGCCTCGGCCTCGGCGACCCGGCCGTGCAACATCAGCCAGCGCGGGCTTTCCGGAATCCACTGCCGCAGGAACAGGATACCCAGGCCCAGCACGGCGCCCAGCCCGAAGGTCAGCCGCCAGCCAAGCTCCGCGGAAACCCAGCCCGTGTCGAGCAGGCCCACGGCGGCCAGCGCGCCCATGGCCGCGCCGATCCAGAAACTGCCGTTGATGACCAGGTCGGTGTGGCCGCGGTAGCGCGCGGGGATCAGCTCCTGGATCGCCGAGTTGATCGCCGCGTACTCGCCACCGATGCCCGCGCCGGTGAGCGCGCGGAAGATCACGAACGTGAGGAAGTTGGGCGAGAAGGCGGTGGCCGCGGTCGCCACGAGGTAGAGCCCCAGGGTGATCGTGAACAGCTTCTTCCGTCCCAGGCGGTCGGTCAGCCAGCCGAAGAACAGCGCGCCGACGACGGCGCCGACCAGGTAAAGGCTGGCCGCCAGACCGACCTGGCCATCGGTCAGGTGCAGCACCGGGCTGGACTTGAGCGCGCCGGCGATCGAGCCGGTGATGGTGACCTCCATCCCGTCGAGCACCCAGGTGATGCCCAGGGCGACCGCCACCAGCGTGTGGAAGCGGCCCCAGCGCAGGCGGTCCAGCCGTGCGGGGACGTCGGTATCGACCAGGCCGTGGTCGACGGCCCCGTGCGTTGCGCTTGTCATGTCAGGCGTGCCTCAGCAGGGCGCGGGCGATCATCAGCCCGGTAATGGTCAGGCCGATGGAGCCGACCACGTTCACGGCCACGTTCGCGGCAAACCACCCGTACTGCTGGCGCAGCAACAGCCCCGCGGACTCCGCGGAGAAGGTCGAAAAGGTGGTCAGGCCGCCGAGGAAACCGGTGGCGACCAGCAGGCGCGCTTCGGCCGGCAAGGTCTGGAAATGGTCGAACAGCCCCAGCATGACACCCATCAGCAGGGCGCCGGCCAGGTTGGCGCACAGCGTGCCCAGCGGCACGTCGGGAAACAGTGGATGGAGCGCCAGCGCCAGCCACCAGCGCAACAGGCTGCCCACGGCACCGCCGATACCCACGGCCAGGAAACCGGTGTAAGTCACATCACCCCCGCTACGTTAGGACACCCCGATTATGGGTGCCTTTGCCGCGGAAGGGGGAGGGCCGCAGGACCTTGCCGGTATACTCGCAAGTCCCTGCACGTATTGGCTGCCGAATGAATCCCGCGACGCGCGATCCGAGGCGTTACCTGCCGTTCCTGCTCGCGGCCCTCTCGATGATCGGGCCGTTCTCGATCGACGCCATCTTCCCCGGCTTCCCCGATATCGGCCGCGATTTCCATGTCGGCGACGTGGCGTTGCAGCAGCTGCTCAGCGTCTACCTGTTGGCCTACGCGGTAATGAGCCTCTTCCATGGCGCGTTGTCGGATGCGTACGGGCGCAAGCCGGTCATCGTGATCTCGATGGCGATCTACACCGTGGCCTCGGTCGGCGCCGCCATGGCGCCCAGCTTCGCGTTCCTGCTGGGCTGCCGCGTGTTGCAGGGCCTGTGCGGTGGCGCGGGCATCGTCGTCGGGCGTGCCGTCGTACGCGACAGCATGCACGGCGAGGAAGCCCAGCGGATGATGTCGAAGGTGATGATGATCTTCGGCGTGGCCCCCGCCATCGCACCCATCGTCGGCGCATGGCTGCTGGGCATCGACGGCTGGCGCGGCATCTTCTGGGCCCTGACCGGCTTCACCACGCTGCTGACGCTGGGCGTGGCGTATTTCCTCGTCGAATCGCACCCTGTCGAGCATCGCACCGTGTTCCGGCCGCGACCGCTGCTGCGCGGCTACGCCGCCATCCTCGGCGACCTGCCGTTCTGGCCGCTGGCCATTGCCGCATCGGTCAACTTCTCCGGCCTGTTCCTGTACATCGCCTCCGCGCCCCACCTCATCCGCGATCTGCTCGGCCTGGGCGCGAGTGGTTTCCCGTGGCTGTTCGTGCCGGTGGTCAGCGGCATGGTCGTCGGCGCATTCATTTCCGGCCGCGTGGCCGGCCGGGTGAGCGCGGCGCGCACGGTGTCATGGGGCTACGTGTCGATGCTCTCGTCCTGCGCGATCAACCTCGTCCTCGCGCTGACGCTGGATCACCCGCGCGTGCCATGGTCGACGCTGCCGCTGGCGCTCTACGGTTGCGGCGTGCAGCTGGCCTTCCCGACGCTGACGCTGTTGCTGCTGGACCGTTTCCCTGATCAGCGCGGTGGCGTGTCCTCGGTGCAGGCGTTCGGCAGCCTGATCCTCACGGCGCTGGTCGCCGGCGTGCTCTCGCCCGCACTGTCGGCCAGCATGCTGACGCTGTCCATCGGCGCGACATCGATCTGCCTGATCGGGTTGGTGGCGTGGCTTTGGTATGCGTCGCTGGAGCGCAGGCGGCTGGCGCTTGCGAAAGCGTGCGCAGCGTCGTCGGTGGTGTCGCAGATCGAGCGGAATGAGCCGGGGTGAGGGGCCCGCTTTGCTGCTGGCAGGCGATATCAGCCCACCGGCAACCCACGCTCCACAAGAAACGCCCGCGCTTCCATCGCATCCTGCTCGAACCACGCCCGCGTCGATCCGAGGCGATAGGTATATCCCCAACGATCCATGTCTTCCATGATCCTCGCACTGCCCACCGAGGGCAGCTGCCCGCCGAGCACGATCTGCAGGTAGCAGGTCGCGTCCTCTTCCTCGATGGAATCGGTGGCGTCGGTATGCACGAGTGCACGCTTCTGCGCCGGCAGCACGATCAGGTGGCAGGCTTCGTGGAGGAGGGAATGGACCGGGGTGTCGGCGCGGGCGTAGACCGTCGTGCCGATGATGCCGGCTTCGGTGTCGCCCCAGAAACTGCCGGGAATGGCTTCGCCGTCGGCGACCTCGATGAGGGTAAGGCCGAAATCGAGCAGGCGTTGCCGTGGTTCGTCGAAGCCGATGTCGCCGACGCGGAGGACCGCGTCGACGGGATCGGACGAACTCATATGGCGGACTTGCCGTCCGGCAGGGCGACGGAGAGTTCGAGCACTTCGTGGCCGCTGTCGCGCTCGAGCGTGACGTTGACCGCCTCGACATCGACGTTGACGTACTTGCGGATGACTTCGAGCAGCTCGTTGCGCAGCAGCGGCAGGTAGTCGGGACCGCCGCGCGTCGAGCGCTCCTGGGCGACGATGATGCGCAGGCGTTCCTTCGCGACGCCGGCACTCGCCTCGGGTTTACGCTTCAGGAAATCGAGGATACCCATGCTCAACCTCCGAACACGCGCTTGAGGAAGCCCTTCTTGACCGGCTCGAGGAAGCGAAGCGGGCGCTCTTCACCGAGGATACGCGCCACGGTGTCCTTGTAGGCGGCACCGGCGTTCGAGTTGTCGTCGAGGATCACCGGTACGCCGGCATTGGAAGCGGCCAGCACGTTTTCCGATTCCGGGATGACGCCCACGACGTTGATGCCGAGGATATCCTCGACGTCTTTCACGCTGAGCATCTCGCCGGCTTCGACGCGATTGGGGTTGTAGCGGGTGAGCAACAGGTGCTGCTTGATCGGGGCCTCGCCCTTTTCCGCGCGGCGCGTCTTGCTCGACAGCAGGCCGAGGATGCGATCGGAGTCGCGCACCGAGGACACCTCGGGGTTGACCACGACCACGGCATGGTCGGCGAAGTACATCGCCAGGTGGGCGCCTTTCTCGATGCCCGCCGGGGAATCGCAGACGACGAAGTCGAAGTTTTCCTTCGCCAGTTCGTCGAGCACCTTTTCCACGCCTTCCTGGGTCAGCGCATCCTTGTCGCGGGTCTGCGAGGCGGCCAGCACGAAGAGGTTCTCGTGGCGCTTGTCCTTGATCAGCGACTGCTTGAGCGTGGCCTCGCCGTGCACGACGTTGACGAAGTCGTACACCACGCGGCGTTCGCAGCCCATGATGAGGTCGAGGTTGCGCAGGCCGACGTCGAAGTCGATGACCGCGACCTTCTTGCCCTGCATGGCGAGGCCGGTGGCGAGGGAAGCACTGGTGGTGGTCTTGCCGACTCCGCCCTTGCCGGAGGTGACGACGATGATTTCTGTCAAGAGATGTCTCCGAATGTTACTGCGACGGACGGCATCAGAGCCGCGCGACCATGAGTTTTCCACTGTCGAGCCAGCATTGCACGGGCTGGCCCTCGAATTCTTTGGGCATGTCTTCGAACACGCGGTAGTGCCCGGCGATGGCGACCAGTTCGGCGCGGAAATCGGAGCAGAAGATGCGTGCCGATTCGTCGCCCTGGGCACCGGCCATGGCCCGTCCGCGCAGGCTGCCGTAGACATGGATGGAGCCGTCCGCGATCACTTCCGCGCCGTTGGCCACGGCGGCGGTGACCACGAGGTCGCGATCGCGCGCGTAGACCTGCTGGCCGGAGCGGACCGCGCTACCCGTGTGGTGCTGCGCGGTGATCGCGCCGGTGGCATCGGTGTCGTTGTCGTCGAGCGGCGCGCGGGCGGCTTCCACGCGGCCGGGCGCGGGCGGCGCGACCTGCACGGCGGCATCGCCGGAGGCGGGCTCGTACTGCGCGCGGAACTTGGCGATCAGCGGCAGGTTCATGCGCTCGGCGAGGGCCTCGGTCTCGGCAGTGCCGTAGGCGATGCCCACCGGCAGCATGCCCGCACTGCGGATGGCCTCGAGCAGGGCATCGACCATGCCGTCGTCCGGCAGCTTGGGCAGGTGCGAGAGGTCGAGCACCACCGCGGCGCGGTTGAACATCTGCGGCGCGGCGCGCACGCGTCGTTCCAGTTCCTCGACCAGGGCCGCGGCATCGACGCGGCGCAGGCGCACGCAGGCGATGCCGACTTGGCCGAAGCGCAGGTCGCAGGCGCTGTCGAGGGTTTCGGCGCGGGCGTTCATGCGTTCACCTGCGCGGCGGCCGGCGGCTCGCGCTCGCTCAGCCATGGCACGGCGGGCAGGCCGTCCTGTTCGAGATAGCGCTCGCGCACGAAGGGAAAGCTGGGCAGCTCGCGGGCCAGCAGGCTGACCTTCGGGCCGTCGTGGCCCATCTTTTGCTGGCCCACTTCCTGGAAGCCCATCGTGCCGTGGAACAGCACGGTCTGGTCGTTGCGGGGTTCCAGGAAAACTTCACAGGTCAGGAGCGGCACACGTACCTCGGCGTAACTCTGCACATCGCAGTAGAAGATGCGGCCCAGGCCATGGCCGCGCAATTCGGAAGCGATCACGATGCGATCGATATACACGAAGCTTTCGTAATGGGCCTGGAACCAGCGGAAGTTGGGACTGGCGTAATCGGCGTCCTGGCGCATGGCGATGAGGAAGCCGACGATGCGGCTGTCCTGTTCGGCCACGCGGAAATAGTGCGCGACATCGTAGAGGTGCCGCAGGCGGGACATGTCCGTGGCGAGGATGCCGGTGCCTGCCTCGTTATTGAGCGCTAGCACGGCATCCAGGTCGTGCTCGCGCACGTCGCGGATGGCAAGGGCCATTCGTTGCTCCGCTTGAGTGTTCTTGGAAAGCGACCCCCGGGTCGCGGATGACCCACATTATGGCATGGGGAGCGTCGGTCGGCGCTGTACGCATGCCGGTCGCGACGGCCCGTCGTCCGCTGTTAACCGTTAGTTAAAGGGCGGCCCATGCCATCGGTCAGGTTACGGCCTCGTCCTGTGCCGCCCTATGATGCGGTCATGTCCAAGCTCCAGTTCAACCATGTGCGGCTGCTGCGCTACGCCACTTATCTGGCCTACCTGTGCGCCGGGCTGCCGTTGTCGATCCAGCGCGCCGGCAACCAGCCCGGCCAGATCGGCGACATGGCCCTGCTGGCCTGGATCGCCTGCTACCTGGTGTTCGGTGTCGTCTACGGCCTGCTGACCCGCCAGCTGGGTTCCCGGGTGGACGGCTTCACCCGCGTGGCGGTGTTGTTGATCCTCACCGGCACCGCGCTGGCGGTGGGCGGGCTCAGCAAGAGCGGGGTCAGCGCGTTGCTGCTGGTCATCGTGGCCGCGGTGGTGCCATGGATCATCAGCTTGCCGCTGGCCATGGCCTGGATGGTGCTGGCGCACGTGGCACTGATCCCGCTGTTCTATGCGGCCGTCGGCTGGCCCCTGGTGGCCTCGGTGATGCAGGCGGTGCTGTATTTCGGGTTCTCGGCACTGATGTTCATCGCCTCCCTGATCGCCAGCCAGCAGGCCGACGAGCGCGAGGAGTTGCGCCAGCTCAACGCGGAACTGCGTGCCACCCGCGCGCTGCTGGCCGAGTCCACCCGCATCGCCGAGCGCATGCGCATCGCCCGCGACCTGCACGACCTGGTCGGCCACCACCTGACCGCGCTCAGCCTCAACCTGGAAGTGGCCAGCCACCTCACCAACGACACGGCCCGCGAGCACGTGCTGAAGGCGCAGAAGACCGCGAAGCAGCTGCTGGCCGACGTGCGCGAGGTGGTCAGCGAGCTGCGCCAGGACGATGCCATCGACCTCACCCAGGCGCTGCGCAGCCTGACCGAGGGCGTGCCCGGGCTGGCGGTGCACCTGAGCGTGCCGCCGCGTTTCGGCGTGGAAGACCCTCGCCGGGCCCAGATGTTGCTGCGCTGCGCGCAGGAAATCCTCACCAACACGGTGCGCCACGCCCATGCACGCAACCTCTGGCTGGTGTTCCGCCATACCGGACCCGATGAGCTTTGCCTGGACGCGCGCGACGACGGGCGCGGCAACCATCAGTTCCACCCGGGCAACGGCCTGAACGGCATGCGCGAGCGGCTGGCCGAGTTCGGCGGCACGCTCCGTTTCGGTGCCGATCCTGCGGGCGGTTTCGCCCTCACGGCGCGCCTGCCACTGGGCGAGGAGCCCGCGCTGGCGCATGCGCCGACGCGTCACACGCTGGAGGTCCCGGATGACGCCGAGGCCGTCCCGCGTGCCACACTTTCCGTTCCTTCCGAGGGCCATCCATGATTTCCGTCTGCCTCGTCGACGATCAGAACCTGGTACGCCAGGGCATCCGCTCCTTGCTGGACCTGGCCGGGGATATACGGGTGGTGGCCGAATGCGCCGATGGCGCGCAAGCGGTACAGATGATTCCCCAGGTGCGCCCCGACGTGGTGTTGCTCGACCTGCGGATGCCCAACATGAGCGGCCTGGACGTGCTGCAGACCCTCGGCGCACGCAACGAACTGCCGCCGACCATCATCCTGACCACCTTCGACGACGACCAGCTGGTGCTCTCGGGCCTCAAGGCCGGCGCGCGGGGCTACCTGCTCAAGGACGTCTCGCTCGACCAGCTGGTGGAAGCCGTGAGGACGGTGTCGGCCGGCGGCTCGCTGGTGGCGCCGATGGTCACCCAGCGCCTGCTGGCGGGGGTGGGCCGGATACAGAACCAGTTCTCCAGCCTGGAACAGCCCGACCCGCTCACCGAGCGCGAAACAGAGATACTGCGTCTGCTTTCGGGGGGCTACAGCAACAAGGAGATCGCCAATTCGCTGAGGGTGGCGGAGGGCACGGTGAAGAATCACGTCTCCAACATCCTGTCCAAACTGGGCGTGCGCGACCGCACCCGTGCGGTGCTGAAGGCCCTGGAAATGGGCATCGTCTGACCCTGTCCGGGCGCGAGTGCGGTGGCTGGCCGGTTTCCGGCCGAAAATCCGCTTGTGCAGGCTTGCGAAAAAGGGCAGGGGACCCAATGGCGTTCCCCGCCGGGAGCAGCTACCATCGGCTCTTTCGGCACTGGCTAACCCCAAGCCACGGGCCGATTCTTCAGGGGTGACCATGCGGCAACCGTCCGTGTGCGGAGCCTGTTCGTAAGACGTTCGGAGAACCGTGGAATGACGCGTCTGTTAGAATTTATCGTTGCCCTCGTCATCGTCGCCATTTTGGGCGTCGTTGCCGGTGTGGCTATGCCCTCGACGGGACACGTCGAGCGCGAAATGCTGATCAGCAAGGACTTGCGCCAGGTTTACGACGTCTTCAGCAACTTCCGTCGATTCCCGGACTACACAGCCCTTCGCTCCCTCGATCCCAAGGTCCAGTTCGAACTTTCCGGCAAGGCCTATGGCCCGGGCGCAAAGATCTCCTGGAAGGCCGGCGATCCCAAGATGGGTGACGGCTCGCTCGAAGTCGCCTCCATCGACCCGGATTTCTCCAAGATATCCGATGCCGGCAAGGGCACCATTGTCTGGAACGTCGACAATGGCTGGCGCGGTAACGACAAGAAGTTCACCATCAACCTCGAGCGCAGTGGCCGCAGCCAGAAGCTCGTCAAGGTGAAGTGGGCCTACGATGTCGATTACGGCTTCAACCTGGTCAATCGCTTCTCCAACCTCTATATCCACGGCGATCCGGACGCGCTGATCCAGTTCAGCCTGTCCAACCTGCAGAACCTGATGGCGGCGATCCCGAACATCGACTACAGCAAGATGATCCCGGCCATCGCCGAGCAGCCTGCCAAGCCGATCCTGTTCGTCTCCACCACCGCCCCGCGTACGCTCGACGACGTCGATGCGGCCTCGGACAAGGCGATGGGCGAACTGCAGGCCGCGGCGAAGAAGCTGGGCGTGAACATCGTCGGCCCGCGCATCACCTTCACCACGAACTGGGGCGACCAGAACTACAACTTCGACGTGGCCGCCGAGATCGACGCCACCACGCTGAAGATCAACGGTCAGGACGTGCAGCTCACCGCCGCGCAGCGTCCGGCACTCGACACCACGGCTCCGGCCGAGGCATCGACCGCCGCCGCTCCCGCCGCGGGCGACACCGCCGCCGCGCCGGGCAGCAAGGACAAGCTGGGTCGCGTGATCGTGGACGGCAACGTCAAGGCCGTGCTCGCCTTCGGTGGCAAGGCCCTCAAGGCCGAGTGGAACGGCACCGGTGCGGGCCTCCCGCAGACCCGCCAGATGCTGGAAGCCTACTCGCAGACCCACGGCTACAAGTTCGACGACGTGTCGTTCCGCGCCTATGACATCCAGGTCAAGGCGCCGGTCAACAACAAGGGCACGGTCGAGGGTTACGACGAGCAGAAGTTCGAGGTCTACCTGCCGCTGCAGGGCGACAACCTGCCGGACCAGACCCCCGAGCAGGAAGCCGGCCTGAAGCAGCCGGGCCTGGAAGCATCGGCTCCCGCCGGCTCGTCCTCGGCTCCCGCCCCGGCCAGCACCGCCGCGGCCCCGGCCGAAGCCGGCACCGCGCCGACGATGGCCAAGTAAGCCTCTGGCTTAAAGGTCACACGAAAAACCCCGCTGGAGACAGCGGGGTTTTTTATGCGGTGAAGCAAGAGCCGGCGGGTAGCCCCCTCGGTGCCACGCCTGCGGCGACCCGTCAAGGAAGGGCCGCTCCGCGGCCGTCTATCTATTCCCCTTCGGGGCGGGTCGGGCTCCGAACGGGGATTTTTGATTCGCCCTCCATGGCTCAGCAAAAATGGCCGGCCGTCCTGGCCGGCCCCGCTACGCGGCCTTGTCCGTTCGAATCCCTCGCCTGCGGCTACCGGCCCCGAGGGGGCTACCCGCCGGCTCTTCCTGAAACTGAGGTGGGGTGTTGGGCGAGCAGCGCGTGGGGTGAGCGAGCAGGGGTCGGGGTACGGCGTCAGCGCTTTGTTGGCTGTTCGCCCACATCGTGGGCTCCTACGCCGGAGGTAGGGCCGGTCTATTCAACGCGTGATTCGCCGGCCGTGTAGGAGCGCACGCTCGTGCGCGACCCCTCAACACCACCCAAGGCGGCCGACGCCGTGCACAACAGGCAAGCGAGCGTTCCCAGCAACGAAGCGAAACCCCGCTCTGCGCTCGACCACACGCCACCTCAGTCGTCGAAAGAGCCGGCGGGTGCCACCCTCGTGGCCGGTAGCCGCAGGCGAGGGTTTCGAACGGACAAGGCCCGAAGGGGGCCGGCCAGGACGGCCGGCCGTTCTCGCGAGACAGGGATGTCGAGTCGAGAACCCCCGTTCGAAGCCCGACCCGCCCCGAAGGGGAATAGATAAACGGCCGCGGAGCGGCCCTTCCTTAGCGGGTCGCCGCAGGCGTGGCCACGAGGGTGGCACCCGCCGGCTCTTGCTCCAAGGCCCAGGCTCTTGCTCCAAAGCCCCCAGGGGTGGTTGCAACCGCCCCGCCGTGCGTTAATTGTGGGAATGATCGAGACCGACCGACTGACCCGTTGTTATGGACCGCTGATCGCGGTGGATGCGCTGACGCTGCGGGCGGAGCCGGGGCAGGTGCTGGGCCTGCTGGGCCCCAACGGCGCGGGAAAGTCCACCGCCATGCGCATGATCGCCGGCTTCCTCGCGCCCACTTCCGGTACCGCGCGTGTCTGCGGCTACGACGTGCGGCGGGAGCCGCTGTCGGCCAAGCGGGCGCTGGGTTACCTGCCGGAAGGCGCGCCCAGCTACGGCGAGATGACCGTCCGTGAGTTCCTCACCTTCATGGTGCGCGTCCGCGGGCTGGATCGCGAACTGGCCTATCGCCGTTTCGACGAGGTGGTGGCGCGCCTGGAACTGGAAGGCGTGCTCGAACAGACCATCGGCACCTTGTCCAAGGGGCTGCGTCGCCGCGTGGGCCTGGCGCAGGCGATCCTGCACGATCCGCCGGTGCTGATGCTCGACGAACCCACCGACGGCCTGGACCCCAACCAGAAACATTCGGTACGCATGCTGATCGACGCCATGGCGCGCGAGCGCACCATCCTCATTTCCACCCACCTGCTGGAAGAAGTGCACGCCCTGTGCAACCGCGTGGCGATCATCGCCAACGGCAAGCTGCTGGCCGATGCCACGCCCGCCGAACTGGAGGCGCGCTCGCGGTACCACGGCGCGGTGTCGTTCAGCGCGCAGGGCAGTGCGGTATCGCGCGAGATGCTGGCGCGCATTCCCGGCGTGGCGACGGTGGAGGTCGATCCGCTGGATGGCCGGGTCACCGTGTTCCCGCGGGAAGGCCGGCCGATCCTCGACGAGGTGCAGGCCCTGCTGCGCACCCAGAACCTGCAGGTGTCCGAGATCCAGCTGGAGCAGGGACGCCTGGACGAAGTGTTCCGGCAGATCACCACGCAGCCGCGCGGAGGCCACGCATGAACGGTGTGATGGCAATCGCCCGCCGCGAGCTGTGGAGTTATTTCGTCACGCCCGTGGCCTATGTGTTCATGGTCATCTTCCTGGTGCTGGCGGGCACGCTCACTTTCTACACCGGCGATTTCTACGACCGTGGCCTGGCCGACCTGCAGCCGTTCTTCGACATGCATCCCTGGCTTTACCTGGTGCTGGTACCCGCGGTGACGATGGCGATGTGGGCGGAAGAACGGGCCTCGGGCACGCTGGAGCTGCTGTTCTCGCTGCCGGTATCCATCTCGCAAGCCGTGCTGGGCAAGTTCCTGGCCGCCTGGGGCTTCATCGGGATCTGCCTGGTGCTCACATTCCCTATCTGGATCACCGTGAACTACCTGGGTGACCCGGACAACGGCGTGATCCTGGCCGGCTATGTGGGCAGCTGGCTGATGGCCGGTGCGTTCATCGCCATCGGTACCTGCATGTCCACCATCACGCGCAGCCAGATCATCGCTTTCATCCTCACCGCGTCGGTCTGCTTCCTGCTGTTGCTGGTGGGCCAGCCGCAGGTGCTGGATTTCTTCCAGGATGCGGTGCCGCCCAAGCTGGTCGGCGCGATGGGCCAGCTGAGCATGGCGCGGCACGCCAACGCCATCGCGCGTGGCGTGCTGGACCTGCGCGACCTGGTGTATTTCTTCGCCACCATCGTGGCCTGGCTGGGCGCCAGCGTGGTGATGCTCGACCTGAAGAGGACGCGCTGAGATGGCCCGCCGCTTCCGCATCACCCGTTCGCTGCGCCTTCGCGCCGCCCTGGTCGCCATCGCGGCGCTGTTCCTCGTCGCCATCGCGATCAGTGCGTTGTCGCTGCGCACCGCGCGCGTCGACCTCACGTCCGATCGCATCTACACGCTGACGCCGGGTACGTTGCAGATCGTCGATGCGCTGACCAAGCCGTTGACCGTCACCCTGTATTTTTCCGACCACGCCACGCGTGACCTGCCGCAGCTGCGCAGCTACGAGCAGCGGGTGCAGGAGATGCTGCGCGAGATCGCCGTGCGTGCGCACGGTCGCGTGCGCTTCCGGGTGATAGATCCGGTGCCGTATTCCGACGACGAGGATGCCGCCGAAGGCTATGGCCTCACGCCGGCCAGCGGCGGCAGCAACGGCGAGCGGGTGTTCTTCGGCCTGGTGGGCATGGACGGCTCCGGCGAGGTGGCACCCCAGGCCATTCCGTTCTTCGACCCCGCCCGCGAGGCGTTCGTCGAATACGACATCGCCAAGCTGCTCTACGAACTGGGCATGCCGCGCAAGCCGCGGCTGGCCGTGGTCAGCTCCTTGCCGGTGGAAGGCAACCCGGTGATCGGTGAAGCCGCCTGGACGGTGTTCCGGCAGCTCGACCAGATCGCCGAGGTGACCACGCTGGACCCGGACGGCCTGACCCGCATCGACCCGGCTATCGAGGTGCTGCTGCTGGTGCATCCCAAACGGTTGTCCGACGATGCGCAGTACGCGATCGACCAGTACGTGCTGCGTGGCGGCCACCTGGTGGTGTTCGTCGATCCGGATTCGGAAATGGACAGCGCGCCGCTGATCGACTCGCACGGCATCGTGGACGACCACGACTCCGACCTGCATCGCCTGTTCGCCGCCTGGGGGGTGGTGTACGACCCGAGCCAGGTGGTGCTGGACCGCTCACAGGCGCTGACCATCGACCTCAACGGCAACAGCATCGGGCATCCGGCCATGCTCGGCCTGGGCACGCAGGACCTCAACCACGACGACGTAGTGACGGCCAGCCTGCAGCGGGTGAATTTCTCGACCGCCGGCCACTTCGAACTGGCACAGGAGACGAAGGCGCGGCTGGTACCGCTGGTGCAGTCCTCCGACGAAGCCACGGTGATGCCCGCCCAGCGCGTGCGCGACGCGGCCAACGATCCGTCCAGCCTGATGGCTAACTACGAGCCGACCCACGATCGCTACGTGCTGGCTGCGCGCCTGCGCGACACGTTCCATTCGGCGTTCCCCGAGCGCGCCGGCGAGGGCCATCTGGCCCGGGCGGCGGCACCCGGCGAGATCGTGCTGGTGGCCGACACCGACCTGCTCTCCGACCGGCTGTGGATCGATGTGCAGCCGCTGCTGGGCCAGCAGCAGCTCACGCCGTTCGCCAACAACGGCGATTTCGTTTCCAACATCGTCGACAACCTCAGCGGATCCACCGCCCTGTTGTCGATCCGCGGCCGGGTCAATGGGCAGCGTCCGTTTACGCGGGTGCGCGCCCTGCAGGCCGCCGCCGATCGCAAGTTCCTGACCAAGAAACGCGAGCTGGAAAACGAGCTCTACGAGACCCAGCGCCGCCTGGCCGAGCTGCAACCGGCCAAGGGCGCCACGGGCGGCACGGCCACGGCCGAGCAGCGCCGCGAGGTGGAGCAATACCTGCAGCGCAAGCTGGCCATCGGCAAGGAGCTGCGTGACGTGCAGCATCAGCTCAACGCCGAGATCGACGCGCTGGGGCTGCGCCTGAAGTTCATCAACATCGTGCTGGTGCCCGGCCTGGTTGCGCTGATCGGGCTGATCTACGGCTGGCGGCGTACGCGCCGCGCCCGTCGTTCGACGTGACGGTGACCGACACGATCCTGAAATGGGTGGTGCCCTGGGAGTTTTCCTGGGTGTTCCTGATCGTGTTCGCCGGCGCCGCGCTCGCCTACGCGCGCGGCTGCCGGCGCCTGCGGGTGCCGCTGGCGCGCCGGGCCGCGTTCTGGGCCGGCATGGCGATGATCTACCTCTCGCTGCACACCTATTTCGATTATTTCGCGGAGCACGAGTTCTTCATGCACCGCATCCAGCAGGTGCTGCTGCACCACCTGGCGCCGTTGCTGGTCATCGCGTCCTATCCGGGGACGATCCTTCGTGCCGGTTTGCCGCTGGCGTGGCGTGTTCGCCTGCGTCGCGCGCAAGGCGGCGTGGTCTGGCGCGCGTTGAGCGCAGTACTGCTGCAACCCGTGGTCGTCACCCTGGGCTTCGTCGCGTTGATCCTGGTCTGGCTGGTGCCCGACCTGCAGACGCTGGCCATGCTGGACTGGCGGATCTATCGCGCCATGAACTGGTCGATGGTGGTGTCGGGGCTGGCGTACTGGTGGCTGGTGCTGGACCATCGACCGAAGCCACCCGGGCGGATGTCGCCGGGCTGGCGGGTGCTGTCGCCGGGCATCACCATGACGCCGCAGATCGTCGCCGGCGCCATCGTCACCTTCTCGAAAACCGACCTCTACCCCATCTTCGAGATTTGCGGCCGCGCATTCACGCTCAACGTGCTGACCGGGCAACTGATCGGCGGGGTGATCATGTGGGTGCCCGCGGCCATGATCGAATCCGCGGGCGGCCTGCTGGCCCTGCGCCAGTGGCTGCGGTTGTCACGCAACGGACGCCTGCCGCGCAGGGCGCCCGTGCGCCGCACCAGGACGGCTCAGTAGACCTTCGGCACCTTTTCCGCCTTGTCGGTGACCTTGTCCTTCTTCGGCTTGCCCTTCAGCGGCGGCAGGTGCACCTCTTCGCTGGGAACCTGCTTGTCGGGCACCTGGTCGAGCAGGTGGCGGATCAGATCCAGTCGTCCGGTCTTCTGGTCGTTGTAATCGGCCACGAACCACGGCGCATCGGCGGTGTGCGTGCGCTTGATCATGGTGTCGCGCAGGTCGCCCATCCGGGCGTACTTGTCGCGGCCTTCGAGATCCACCGGCGAGAGCTTCCAGCGCTTCAGCGGATCCTGCGCGCGCTCGGCGAAGCGTTCCTCCTGTTCTTCCTGGTCGACCGTCAGCCAGTACTTGAGCAGGATGATGCCGTCGTCGGTCAGCAGTTTCTCGAACGTCGGGCAGGCCTTCATGAAGGCGTCGTACTGGTCTTCGGTACAAAAACCCATGGCGGGTTCGACCACGGCGCGGTTGTACCAGCTGCGGTCGAACAGCACGAGTTCGCCGGCCGCGGGCAGGTGTTCCACGTAGCGCTGGAAGTACCACTGGGTCTGCTCGTCCTGCGAGGGCTTGCCGAGCGCGACGACGCGGGCGGCGCGGGTATCGAGCTTGTCGGTGATGGCCTTGATGGTGCCGCCCTTGCCGGCGGCGTCGCGCCCTTCGAACAGCACGACCATGCGCTTGCCGCTACGGCGCAGCCAGCGGGTGAGACCGACCAGTTCGACCTGCAGCGCTTCGAGGTCGTGTTCGTAGGCTTTCTTCTTCTTGCCCATCGTTAGCTTCCATCGGGGGTCGGGAAGCCGATTGTGCGGCACGCCATGTCGCCGCGGCGTGCCCGCAGGGCAGGGCGGTTACGCCGCCGTCAGGCTTTGCAGCTCGTCCGCCTGGGCCTCGCGGGTCAGCGTGTCGATCAGTTCGTCCATGTCGCCCTGCATCACCTCGGTGAGGCGGTAGAGCGTCAGGTTGACGCGATGGTCGGTGATCCGCCCCTGCGGGAAGTTGTAGGTGCGGATGCGCTGGCTGCGGTCGCCGGAGCCGACCTGCAGACGTCGCGATTCGGCCTGGGCGGCGCTTTGCTTGCTGCGCTCGGCGTCCAGCAGGCGTGCCTTGAGCAGGCTCATCGCGCGGGCGCGGTTCTTGTGCTGGCTGCGTTCGTCCTGGCATTCCACCACGGTGCCGGTGGGCAGGTGGGTGATGCGGATGGCCGAGTCGGTCTTGTTGACGTGCTGGCCGCCGGCGCCGGACGCGCGGAAGGTGTCGACCTTGAGGTCGCCGTCGCGGATGTCGATCTCGGCGATGTCGTCCTGTTCGGGAAGGATGGCCACGGTGGCGGCGGAGGTATGGATGCGGCCCTGCGATTCGGTTTCCGGCACGCGCTGCACGCGGTGGGTGCCGGATTCGAACTTCAGCTTCGAATAGGCCCCACGGCCCTCGATGCGCGCCACCACTTCCTTGTAGCCGCCATGCTCGCCCTCGTTCGCGTTGAGGATCTCGACATGCCAGCGCTGCCGCTCCGCGTAGCGGGCGTACATGCGGAAGAGGTCGCCGGCGAAGATCGCCGCCTCGTCGCCGCCGGTGCCGGCGCGCACTTCGAGGAACAGGTTGCCTTCGTCGCGCGGGTCCTTCGGCAGCAGCAGGATCTGCAGCTCGCCGTCCAGGTCCTCCAGGCGCGCCTGGATGCGTGCCACGTCGTCCACCGCCATGTCGCGCATTTCGGGATCGTCGAGCATGGCCCGTGTCTCGGCCAGCTCTCGCTCCGCCTCGTCGTGCTCGCGCAGGGAGGCGGCCACGGGCTCCAGTTGGGCGTATTCACGCGAAAGATCGCGGAAGCGCTGGTTGTCGGCGAGCGCGTCCGGCTGGGCGAGCAGGCGGCCGACCTCCTCGTGGCGTTCGGCGAGGGTTTCGAGCTTGCGACGGATGGAAGGGGTCATCGACGGTACGACGTGGGGCGAGGGCAATCACGCATCATGCGGAAACGTCGTCGTCCGGGTCCAGTCCGTAGAGACGGCCGGCGGCGTGCAGCAGGTCCATGTCGCCGGACAGGGCGGCGTCACGCAGCCGCGCGCTGGGCGCATGTAGCAGCTTGTTGGTCAGCGTGTTGGCCAGGAAGGCCAGGGCTTCGTCCGCGGAGCGGCCCCTGGCCAGCATGGCCTGGGCCTTCGCCAGCACTTCGTCGCGCTGGGCCTCGGCGGCCATGCGCATGTCCACCGCCGGGTTGCGCAGGGTGAGGGCGCGGCGCCAGGACATGTAGCGCTCCACCTGGAGGTCGATGATGGCGTCGGCCTCGCGTGCGGCCATTTCCCGGGAGCGGCGGTTCTCGTCGATGACCTGCTTGAGGTCGTCGATGCCGTAAAGGTACACGTCGTCCAGCTGGGCCACTTCCGCCTCGATATCCCGCGGCACGGCGATATCCACCATGAACATCGGCCGGCGTCGGCGGGCGACGATCGCGTCGGCCACCATCGAGCGGGTGACCACCGGCTGCCGCGAGGCCGTGGAGCTGATGACGATGTCCGCCTCGGCGAGATGGCGGGGCAGGTCGGCGAGGGAAATGGCGTAACCGCCGTAGCGGCTGGCCAGTTCCTGGGCGTTTTCCGGGGTGCGGTTGGCCACGATCAGCCGGCGCACCTTCTTGTCGGTGAGGTGGCGGGCGGCCAGCTCGATCGTCTCACCGGCGCCGATCAGCAGCACGCAGGCCTGGCGCAGGTCGGTGAACACCTGTTCGGCCAGGCGCACCGCCGTGTAGGCGACCGATACCGTGTGCGCGCCGATGCGGGTATCGGTGCGGACGCGCTTTGCCACGGCGAAGGTGTGCTGCAGCAGCCGCTCCATGGGCGCGCGCAGCGACTGCGCGGAGCGGGCCTGCTGGTAGGCGTCCTTCACCTGGCCGAGGATCTGCGGCTCGCCCAGCACCATGGAGTCCAGCCCCGTGGCCACGCGGAACATGTGGCGGACGGCTTCGTGCTCGTCGTGGCGGTAGAGGAACTCGTCCAGCCGCTGCGGGGTCATACGGTGTTGCCGGGACAGCCACAGGCCCGGCGCGCCCTCGAAGCCCTCGGCCACGCTGCAATAAAGCTCGGTGCGGTTGCAGGTGGAGAGGATCATCGCCTCCTCCACCCCCGGCTGGCGGACGAGTTCGTCCAGCGCCTCCGGGGCTGCCGCGGCGTCGAATGCCACCTGCTCGCGCAGGCTGACCGGCGCGGTGAGGTGATTGAGCCCGAGGGCGATGAGTGGCATGACGGGCTGCGGTCGGCTTCGGTGGCGTCGGCTAAGCTAAGGGCGCATTGTGCGCTCACAAGGGCCGGGCTTCGTGCATCGGCGTGTAGGACGAATTCGGAGAGTAGTGTGCTGAGCGGTCGGTCCAAGTTCAAGCGAGTGCGGCATTTTGTGGCCCTGGGCACCCTCGCGGTGCTCGCCGGCTGTGCCACGACGCCCCCCGGCCCGGGCACCGCGCCCAGGGCCGTGCGCACGGGCGCGCAGCCGCTGGACCGGATGCAGGTGGCCATCGTGCCGCCGGAGCGCGACCTCCAGGCCCAGCTGATGGCGGGCGACTTCGCCCTGGCCGCCAACGATCTGAAGGCCGCCTCCGATGCCTATGGGCGCGCGGCCCCCCTCACCGACGATCCCCGCGTGGCCGCGCGCGCCACGGAACTGGCCCTGGCCGTGCACGACCAGGACGCCGCGGCGCGGGGCCTGGCCCGCTGGGCCCGCCTGGGTGCCGGGCCGCTGGAACTGGCCGAGACCCGCGCACGCATGGCGCTGGACCGCGGCGACACGGCCGAGGCCCAGCGCCAGCTGGAGATCATGGCGGGCACGGGAAGTCCGGAGGCCTGGCGCGAGATAGGTCGCACCCTGGCCTCGGGCCGCGATGCCGCGCAGGCCGGCCAGTTGCTCGAGCGCGTGGCCACGCCGCAGCGCCTGCCCAACGATTCCGCGATCTGGCTGGCCATGGCCGAACTGGGCGAAACCCTTGGCCGGCACGATTACGCCAAAACCATCGGCGATGGCGCGCAGGCGCGTTTCCACGACGGGGTGACCTACGGCTGGGCGGCGCAGCAGCACTTCCGCGCCGGCGACAAGGCGGGGGCCAAGGCCCTGTTCGCCAAGGCCGTGGCGAAGGATCCGGCGAATACGCGGCTTCGCCTGGCCTACGCCACGGTGCTGGCGCAGGGCGACGACGAAAAGGGTGCCGCACGGGTACTGGCCGGTGGCAAGCAGGACGTCGATACCTACATGATGCGGATGACCCTGGCCGCGCGTGCCCAGGACAAGAAGGCCGTGGCCGGGCTGTACGCGGAGATCCGCCGGCAGTCCGACGACGTGCAGGCGGAGAACGCGTTCACGCTGGGCCAGCTGGCCGAGCTGCTGGGCCAGCAGGAAGACGCCCTCGACTGGTACGCCGCAGTCGGCGACGACGACCCGCACATCTTCGATGCCTCCGTGCGCAGCGCCGTCATTCTCCATCTGCAAGGCAAGGACGACGACGCCCACGAGATCGTCGGCAGCCTGCAGACCCAGTACGCCGATCGCCCCGATGCCCTGCGCAAGGCCTTCGCGCTGGACGGCGAGCTGTACATGGATGCCCGGCGCTACGCCGCCGCCGTGGATGCCTACGACAAGGCGTTGCGCGTGAAGCCGGACGATCCGGACATGCTCTACGCCCGCGGACTGGCCAACGCCGAAGCCGGCAAGGTGGACCAGGCGGTGGCCGATTTCCGCCAGGTGCTCACCCTGAAACCGGGCGACGTGGAGGCGAGCAACGCGCTGGGTTATACGCTGGCCGACAACGACCGCGACCTGCCCGAGGCCCAGGCCCTGTTGCAGGTGGCCCGGGCCGCGCGCCCGGATGATCCTTCCGTGGCCGATTCCTGGGGCTGGCTGCAGTTCCGCCAGGGTCGCCTGGACCAGGCCGAGACCACACTGCGCGGGGCCTGGGGCCGCCACAAGGATGGCGACGTCGGCCTGCACCTGGCCGAAGTGCTCTGGGCACGGGGTGCGCACGACGAAGCGCGCAAGCTGCTGGACGAGGTGCGCCGCATCGACCCGAAAAACGCCGCGCTGCCACGGGCCGAACAGAAGCTGCGCCCGCAGGGCTAGGGCGCCTGCCGGCCGTCTCCGCCGTGCGCCATCGCCTCGCCCTTCCTCCCTCGCCGGATCGATCCATGCACCGTCTCGTCAGAACGTCCCTCGTTTCCCTCGCCCTGCTGCTTTCCGCCTGCGCGACCACCCGCCCGCCGGTCCGCCAGCCGGGCGATGCCGCCACGCTGGGCCGGCAGGCGCAGCGCGAGCGCAACCTGGCCGATACCGATCACTGGACCCTGCAGGGCAAGCTGTCCGTCTCGGACGGCAAGGACAGCAACTCGGGCACCCTTACCTGGCGACAGGACGGCGACCGCTACGAATTCACCGTGCGTGGGCCGATCACGGGTCGCACCTTCCGTCTTACCGGCGGGCCCGACGGGGCCGACCTGGAAGGCCTGGACGGGGGCACCCGGCACGGCACCGATGCCGAATCGCTCATGGCCGCGACCGTCGGCTGGCAGATTCCCCTGCGTGAACTGAAACGCTGGGCACTGGGCCTGCGTGCGGACACCGGTGCCGCCGACATCGCCTTCGGCGGGGATGGCCTGCCGTCCCGCCTGGTCCAGGACGGCTGGACGGTCGACTACAAAACCTGGGACACGACGCGCCAGCCGGCCATGCCGTTGCGCGTGTTCGCCGAGAAGGCGCCCTACAAGGTGCGCCTGGCGATCGAGGACTGGTCGTTCGCGAAATGAATGTCGAGATTTTTCCCGCCGTCGCGGACCATGCCGACCTTCTTTGCCAGATCGAACGCGCCGCGGTGCAGCTGTTCCGCGGGCATCCGGCCTGGCCGTCGTATTCGTCGATGGTGCTGCCGCGCGAGATCGTCCACGAGTTGATCGCGCGCGGTCGGGTGTGGGTGGCGACGGTGGACGAGGATGTGGTCGGATTCGTCTGCCTCGACACCGACGGCGCCCCCGACGCGATCGGCATCGCCGAGATCGATGTGCTGCCGGCCTTCGGTGGCCGCGGCATCGGCGCCGCGCTGCTCGAGCACGCCTGCGCCTGGGCACGCGAAGCGGGGTTCCGCCGGGTGGACCTGGGCACGTTGGCGGACGTGCCGTGGAACGCGCCGTTCTATGCGAAACACGGCTTCACGGTGGTCGACAAGCACGCACCCGGCTTTGCCCGGGCGCTCGCCCGGGACCGCGAGAACGGCTTCCCCGATCACCTGCGGGTCTTCATGAGCCGCGAGCTGGCACCGCTGGGGCCGGCCGACTGGACCCGCTGGCCGGCGCCGGCCAAGCTCAACCTGTTCCTGCGCATCGTGGGTCGCCTGGATAATGGCTACCACGCCTTGCAGACGGTGTTCCGCCTGCTCGACTGGGGCGACGAGGTACGCCTGCGCGTACGGGCCGACGGGCTCGTCACCCGTCCGGCCGCTGTGCCCGGTGTTCCCGAGGACAGCGACCTGACCGTACGCGCAGCCCGCCTGCTGGCTGCGGAAACCGGCTGTCCGCTGGGTGCGGAGATCGCCATCGCCAAGCGCATACCCATGGGCGGTGGCCTGGGCGGCGGCAGCTCGGATGCGGCCAGCGTGCTGGTCGGCCTGAATGCCCTGTGGGGCACGGGACTCGACGAGGACGCCCTGGCGGCACTGGGCCTGCGCCTGGGGGCCGATGTGCCGGTCTTCGTCCGCGGGCGGTCGGCCTGGGCCGAGGGCGTGGGCGAGCGACTTACGACCTTGCGCCTGCCGCGGCGTTGGTACGTGGTGGTCGATCCGGGCGAACACGTGCCCACGGCTGCGCTGTTCGCCGCGCCCGAATTGACACGCCATGCCCCGCAAGCGACAATTTCGGCCTTTGTTTCCGGGGAAGTTGCGGAGAACGCCTTCGAACCGGTGGTTCGCGCGCGGCATCCGCGCGTGGCGGCGGCACTGGACTGGCTGGGCGGCTTCGGTAGCGCGCGCCTTTCCGGCAGTGGCGGCTGCGTGTTCCTGGAAACGAGAACGCACGAGGCGGCGCTTGCCGTCGCTTCACGCTGTCCCGCGGGCTTTACGGTCCACGTGGCGGCAGGCATCGATCCCTCGCCGCTGCAACTCATGCGGCAACGGATCGACGCCGCTGGACACAGGTCGTAAGGACGGGAAGGGCCGCGGGCTGCGGCAGAGCCAGGCGGGCCACATGGCTCGCCGGAACGAATTGTTGGGGCGTCGCCAAGCTGGTTAAGGCACGGGATTTTGATTCCCGCATGCGCAGGTTCGAATCCTGCCGCCCCAGCCACCTCACGGTGGCATACACCCGGACCCACCCATCTCACGCCAGGAGTTTCCGTGGATACGTCCACCCCGATGTTGTTTACCGGCAATGCGCACCGCGCACTGGCCGAAGATGTCGCCGCCCGCCTGGGTATTCCCCTCGGCAAGGCACTCATCGGCCGGTTCAGCGATGGCGAGGCGCAGATCGAGATCGAGGAAAACGTCCGCAAGCAGGAGGTGTTCGTCATCCAGCCGACGGGCGCCCCCAGCGCCGAGAACCTGTTCGACCTGCTGGTGCTGATCGACGCGCTCAAGCGCGCGTCCGCCGGTAGCGTCACCGCGGTCATGCCGTATTTCGGCTATGCCCGCCAGGATCGTCGCCCCCGCTCGGCGCGCGTGCCGATCACGGCCAAACTGGCGGCCAAGATGATCGCCACCGCCGGCGCCGACCGCGTGCTCACGATCGACCTGCACGCCGACCAGATCCAGGGTTTCTTCGATATCCCGGTGGACAACGTGTACGCCTCGCCGGTGCTGCTGGCCGATATCTGGCGCCACCACAGCATGGACGACCTGATCGTGGTCAGCCCCGACGTCGGTGGCGTGGTCCGCGCTCGCGCGCTGGCCAAGCGCCTCGACGATGCCGACCTGGCGATCATCGACAAACGCCGTCCGAAGGCCAACGTGGCCACGGTCATGAACATCATCGGCGACGTGGACGGCAAGACCTGCGTCCTGGTCGACGATATCGTCGACACGGCCGGCACCCTGTGCGCCGCCGCGGCGGCCCTGAAGGAAAAAGGCGCCCGCAAGGTCGTCGCCTATTGCGTCCACCCGGTGTTGTCGGGTGCCGCCATCACCAACATCGAGGGCTCCCAGCTCGACCAGCTGGTGGTAACCAATACCCTGCCGCTGCGCGACAACGCGCGCGAGTGTGCGAAAATCCGTCAGTTGTCGGTCGCGGAACTGCTCGCCGAGACGATCCGCCGCATCGCCTTCGGCGAATCGGTGAGCTCCCTCTACATCGACTGACCTACCGTTTTTCGGGCTTTCCTGGTCGCGGGGAAGCCCTTTACCACCGCCGTAAGGCGGTTTACCTGAGGCAACACCATGGCTACCAATCATCAGCTCACCGCCACGAGCCGCAAGATCGAAGGGAAGGGTGCGAGCCGCCGCCTTCGTACCGCGGGTTTCGTGCCGGGTATCGTCTACGGCGCCGGCGAGGCTCCGCAGGCTATCCAGGTCGTGCACAACGACGTGCTGCTCGGCTCGCGTTTCGAGTCGTTCTACTCGTCCGTCATCGACCTCACCGTCGACGGCAAGAAGCAGAAGGTCCTGATCAAGGACTGGCAGAAGCATCCGTACAAGCAGCTCATGCTGCACATGGACTTCCTGCGCGTGAACGAGAACGAGGCCGTCAAGGTCGCCGTGCCCATCCACTTCCTCAACCAGGAAAAGTCGCCGGCCGGCAAGACCTCGGGCCTGGTCATCTCGCACAACCTGACGGAAGTCGTGGTCTCGTGCCTGCCCAAGCACCTGCCCGAGTTCATCGAGCTGGACCTGGCTTCGCTCGACGCCGACTCCATCATCCACCTGTCCGACCTCACGCTGCCGGCCAACGTGGAAATTCCTGAGCTGGCCCTGGGCAAGGAACACGACGTCGCCGTCGTCACCGTTGCCGCCATCCAGGAAGAAGTCGATCCGGAAGCGCCGGCCGCCGAAGGCGACGCTCCGACCGAAGAGAAGAAGTAATCGGCTCACGACCCGCGTGCGCCCTGGCGCCGCGGGTCGTGTCCGCTTCGGCACATGGCGACACTACGTCTCATCGTCGGCCTCGGTAACCCCGGGGCCGAATACGTCAGGACCCGGCACAACGCCGGGTTCTGGTGTGTCGACGCACTGGCCATGGACCAGGGAGAGCGTTGGGCCTTCGACGGCAAGCTGCATGGCGAAACCTGCAAGCTGCGCATCGGTGGCGAAACGGTCTGGCTGCTCAAGCCCGCCACGTTCATGAACAAGAGTGGCATCGCGGTGGCCTCGGCGCTGCGCTACTACAAGATCGCGCCGGAGGAGTGTCTCGTCGCCCACGACGAACTGGACCTCGCGCCCGGCACCGTCCGCATGAAATTCGACGGCGGCCACGGCGGCCAGAACGGATTGCGCGACATCATGGCCCACCTGGGCCACGGCAAATTTCATCGCCTGCGGGTCGGCATCGGCCACCCGGGGCACAGGGACAAGGTCACCCCCTGGGTGCTCGGCCGACCCAACGCGGCCGACGAGGACGCCATCATGCACGGCATCGGGCGCGCGTTCGACGTGCTGCCGCTGGCGCTGGACGGCAAGTTCGACGAGGCGATGAAGCGCCTGCACACGGTCGCCTGACCGCACCACTCACCTTTACCGGACACATCGCCATGGGCATCAAATGCGGCATCGTCGGCCTGCCTAACGTCGGCAAGTCCACCCTTTTCAACGCGCTCACCAAGGCCGGCATCGCCGCCGCCAACTTCCCGTTCTGCACGATCGAGCCCAACACCGGCATCGTTCCCGTGCCCGACCTGCGCCTTGGCGCGCTGTCGGAGATCGTGAAGCCGCAGCGCGTGATTCCCACCACCATGGAATTCGTCGACATCGCCGGCCTGGTCGCCGGCGCGTCCAAGGGCGAAGGCCTGGGCAACAAGTTCCTCGCCCACATCCGTGAGACCGACGCCATTGCGCATGTCGTGCGTTGCTTCGAGGACGGCAACGTCATCCACGTTGCCAACAAGGTCGACCCCATCGCCGACATCGAGACGATCGACACCGAGCTGGCGCTGGCCGACCTGGAAGCCGTGTTGAAGGCGCTCGATCGTGCCACGCGTTCGGCCAAGGCCAACGACAAGGACGCCATCGCGAAGAAGCCGGTGCTGGAAAAACTCCGTGTCGCCCTCGACCAGGGCAAGTCGGCCCGCTCGGCCGGGCTGGACGCGGAAGAAAAGGCGCTCGTGCGCGACATGTTCCTCATCACGATGAAGCCGCTGATGTACATCGCCAACGTGGCGGAAGACGGCTTCGAGAACAACCCGCACCTGGATGCCGTCCGCGCGCGCGCCGTGGAAGAGGGCGCCGAGGTGGTAGCCATCTCGGCCGCCATCGAGGAAGAACTCTCGCAGATGGAAGAGGCCGACCGCGACGAGTTCCTCAAGGATCTCGGGCTCGACGAGCCGGGCCTGAACCGCGTGATCCGTGCGGGCTACAAGCTGCTTGGCCTGCAGACGTATTTCACCGCCGGCGAGAAGGAAGTTCGCGCCTGGCAGGTCCGCGCCGGTTCCACCGCGCCGCAGGCCGCCGGCGTCATCCATACGGACTTCGAGCGCGGGTTCATCCGTGCGGAAACGGTCGCCTATGACGACTTCATCAAGTTCAAGGGCGAGCAGGGCGCAAAGGAAGCCGGCCGGCTTCGGCTGGAAGGCAAGGACTACCTGGTCAAGGAAGGCGACGTGCTGCACTTCCGGTTCAACGTCTGAGCACATGCGTTAAAGGGTGAAACGAAAAGCCTCGCTCGTGCGAGGCTTTTTTTGGTTCTTCACGCATGACCGTGGCCCTCCGAAGCCGAAGCCAAAGCCAGAGCCCGTTGCTCGTATGGTGCGGCGAGGAGGCGCCGGGTGGTCACACTCTGCGCTCGGCAGCGGCCGCAAGCGGCCGAGCTCCAACTGACGCTCCATGAAGGCGATCGCGCATGGAAGGGTTTCGACTGGAAAGTTCTCAATCGCCTGCACGAGAAAGGTCTCATTTGCGACCCGATCAACCATGCGAAGTCGATCAGGATGACCGAAGAAGGATTGACAGCATCGACGCAATTATTTGAAAAGCTTTTCGTTGTTCGTTCTCAAGAAGGTGATCGCAGGGAATGATTGGTTGCAACGGCCTGCGTCCGGTCTTTTGGATCCGTGTTGCTGCACACTTTCTCGCGACGGCATTGTTGGGTCTGAATACGCGTCGGATGATTCGTCTGGAGACGATAGAAATTCCAGTTTGCTCTGTCTCATTGCTGATGCACGGACCTGGGAGAGGCAAAGTGAATTCGACGGCCATCCTGGCTGCGAGCGTTTCTTCGCCTGGCGATTAAATCGCTTGCAATTGAATAGTCGCGTCCCTACATTTCCGTCATGAGCAAGCCCTCCCTCCCCGAAGGCGTCGAAGCCCCGCGCACGCTCGACGGCCAGCTCTGCTTCGCGCTCTATTCGGCCAACCTGGCGATGGGCAAGCTCTACCGGCAGTTGCTGGCCAGGCTTGACCTCACGTACCCGCAGTACATGGTCATGCTGGTGCTGTGGGAGCGCGATGGCGTCACGGTGTCCGGGCTGGGCGAGCGCCTGTTCCTGGATTCGGCCACGCTGACACCC
This sequence comes from Xanthomonas sp. NCPPB 2632, assembly GCF_041228075.2. Taxonomy (NCBI): domain Bacteria; kingdom Pseudomonadati; phylum Pseudomonadota; class Gammaproteobacteria; order Lysobacterales; family Lysobacteraceae; genus Xanthomonas; species Xanthomonas sp. NCPPB 2632. Next base: position 3,892,381 of record NZ_CM192979.1, on the reverse strand, counting down.
CTGCTCAAGCGCCTCCAGGCTGCCGGCCTGGTCGAGCGCACGCGCGGCACGCAGGACGAGCGGCAGGTGATCGTGACGCTGACCGCACAGGGCAGGGCATTGCGGGAGAAGACGGGCGACGTGCCTGTCCACGTCTTCTGCGCCACGGGGTGTGAACTGGACGAGCTGGCCGCGCTCAAGCGGCAGCTGGAAGCCTTGCGCGCCAGCGTGCTCGAAACCGCGAAGGGCTGACACCAAGGCCGGGCATGCCCCCCCCGGTGACGGGCAGGGTACCTCGGCACCTCAGCCGGTGATCTTCCGCTGCATATGGTCCAGGTACTGGTCCAGTTCCGCCACGCTGGCGAACACCTCGGCCACCGGCACCGCCTTGACGATCTCGAACACCTTCTTCACCTGCGGCTGCGGGTTGAGCAGCAGCACGCGTCCGGCCCGGTCGTGCATCTGCTTGCGCAACTGCGCCAGGCTGCGCAACCCCGCGCTGCTTATGTAGTCCAGCGCGGAAAGATCGACGATCAGCGTGCCGCCGTTGTCCACCATGGGTGTGATATCCCGCAGTGCGTCGTCGAACTCGCCGAAGGACGCGGCATCCAGGCGGCCTTCGAGCCAGACGGTGCTGCGTTCGGGGGAGGGGGATTCGCTGCGGACGATCAGGGTCATCGGGTGGACTCGTCGGACAGGGAGGGATCGAAGCGGATGACGACGCGGTTGCCGTCGTCGTCGCGAGCATAGTCGAATTGGCTGGCGATGCTGCGCGCGAGGTGCAGGCCGAGGCCGCCGATGTCGCGCTGGGCGATGTCGCCCGGCAGCTCCGGCGAAGGGAGTTCCATCGGATCGAACGCGGCACCGTCGTCGCGCAGTTCCAGGCTGACGCTGGCGCTTTCGATCTCCATGCGGATGTCGATGCGGCCCTCGCGGCCATCGGGGTAGCCGTGACGCACGGTGTTGACCAGGAGTTCCTCCAGCACCAGTCGTACGTCGGCACGGCAGGCGATGTCGATGTCGCTGCGCTCGAGGATGTCTTCGGCGCGATCCAGCGCAAGGAAGACATCCTCGAGCCGGTTAGAAATGCGCAGCCGCATCGAGGTGCGCTCCCTGGGTCTCGGCGTCGTGCCAGGTGAGCGCGAGCAGGGCGATGTCGTCGTAGGCCGGCGCGCCCTCGACATAGGCGTCCACGTCGCCGAGAACGCCTTCCACGTAGGCCTCGGGCGTCGCACCTTCGGCGACGCGCGCCACGCTGTCCAGCAGCGAATGGGCGCCGTAGAGGCGCTGGTCGCCAGCATGTGCCTCGCTGACACCATCGGTGTACATGAGCACGGTGTCACCCCCCAGCAGCGTGAGTACCCGGACAGGGTAGCGCGCTTCACGGTCGAGGCCGAGCGCCGGGCCGGTTTCCACGTCGATCAGGATGGCGGAGCCGCCCGCCCGCAGCACGGGCTGTTCGTGGCCGGCGCTGGCCATCGAGAGCATGCCGGTTTCCGTTTCCACCACGCCGCACAGCAGGGTCACGAACATGCAGGTGTCGTTGCCCTTGCACAGTTCGCGGTTCAGGGCGCCCAGGATGTCGCTGGGCGAGCGGGCATGGGTGGCAAGGGTGCGGGCCAGCGTGATGGTGCGGGCCATGAACAGCGCGGCCGGCACGCCCTTGTCGGACACGTCGCCGACCATGACGCAGACATGCCGGGCCCCCAGGGCGAAGTAGGTGTAGAGATCGCCACCCACGGCCTGGGCCGGCCGCAGGGCGGCATAGAGCTCGAGCCGGCCGTCCTCCGCCAGCCAGTGCGGCTCGGGGATCAGGGCGAGCTGGATCTGCCGGGCGATTTCCAGTTCGCTGGCGATGCGCTCCTGGTCGCGTGCCGTGCGTTTGGCCAGGTCGATATGGCCGGCCAGTTCGTGGCGCATCTGGTCGAAGGCGCGGGTCAGGCGACCCACCTCGTCGTCCCGTCGGACGCGGGGCAGTACGAAGTCCAGGTCGCCCCGCGCGACGTTCTCGGCGCGCTCCGCGAGCACGCCCAGCGGTGCCATCAGCCGGCGCGTGATGAACAGCGCGATCAGCGAGACGCCGGCCAGCGCCAGCACGCCGAGCAGGATATCGACCAGGTAGGTGCGTCGCAGATCGGCCAGCACGGCCCGCTCGGGCATGCTCAGGCCGAAGGTCCAGCGGGTGCCCTGGATGGGTACGAGGTAGACCCACACCGGCTCGCTGACCCGTGCGCCCATCTCCGGAGTGAGGCGGGTGGCCGGCTGGCCGGACGCGATGGCTTCACGCAGCGGATGGCTCGCGCGGCTGCCGATGTAGGAGGTCCAGTCGTGCGCCAGGAATACCCCGTCGCCGTCCACGACGAAGCCGGAGGCATGCCCCGGCTTGTTCAGCTGCGACACGACGCGCTGCAGCCAGTCGAGGCTGATCGTGGCATCGGCGACGCCGACCACCGGCACCCGGTCGCCGCCGGGGATGGCGACCGAGTAGCCGATCAGCGTGCGGCTTTCGCCGGCGGCATGGAATGGCGGCTGCCAGCAGCCGCCATCGCAGTTCAGGCCGCGGATGAACCACGGTGAGCGCCAGTAGGGCTCGGGGTCCGCGCGCCGGCTACCCATGACCAGGCTGCCGTCCGCGGCGCGGCGGGCCACGGGGGCATCGTCGTTCCGGGGTGCGGATGTGTTGCGCGGCACGAACGCGGCGCTGATGTCGACGATGTCCGGGTGGGCGGCCAGCGTGTCGCGAATCAACGGTGCGGCCTGGTCGCGCCGGTCGCGCAGGAGGAAAGCCAGTGTGCGCGCCACCGTGCCGACCCCGTCGATGCGGCCCTGGATGCGCAGTGCGGCCGAGTCGGCGATGGCGGCGGCCTCGCGCTGGGTCTGGGCGAGGGTCTGTTCGCGCGTGTGGGTCAGCAGCAGGCCGCCGGTGACGACCATGACGATCGCCGATCCCAGGAGCACGGCCAGGGCAAGCCGTGAGGCGACGCTGCGAAGGACCATCGATGGCTCCATGGGATGACGGTTCCGAATCTATGCCGGGCAGGGCGGTACGACAAGCGGTCCAGCGGCCATAATGCGGCTTTCCCCAGCAAGGTTGCGGCATGTCCGGCACCCAGCGAGAAGTCGAGTTCCGTTTCCTGGCGCAGCCGACCGACGTGAACTTCGGTGGCAAGGTCCACGGCGGCATGGCCATGAAGTGGCTGGACCAGGCCGGTTACGCCTGCGCGGTCGGCTGGAGCGGCGCCTATTGCGTCACCGTATCGGTCAGTGGCATCCAGTTCCTGGCGCCCATCCTCATCGGCGACCTGGTCACCGTGCGGGCCCGCCTGATCCACACGGGCACCTCCAGCATGCACCTGGCCGTGGACGTGCTGGCGCGTGACCTGCGCAGCGGTCAGGAGCGCCTGGCGACCAGTTGCGTCATGGTTTTCGTGGCGATGGACAAGGCCGACGGCGGCAAGCCCACCCCCGTGCCGTCCTGGAAGCCGGTAGACGAGCGGGATCTCCGCCTGCAGGAATACGCCTTGAAACTCATGGAGATGTCGCGCGCGATGGAACCGCTGGTACAGGCCACCCGCGAGGCCTGAGACGCCGGCTCTTCCCATTCCCGATCGGCATCGCTACACTGCGCGGCTCGCTCACCGACTACCCGTATCGGTGGGCTGTCCGGGCCGTCGGAAGTCGTCATCGCATGTGAACTCAACGTGCGGAAGTTATTGACAGTTTCCGGGGCGCTCGCGACAATAGGCGTTCTATGTTGGAGGAATACCCAAGCGGCCAACGGGGGCAGACTGTAAATCTGCTGGCTTACGCCTTCGGTGGTTCGAATCCACCTTCCTCCACCAGACGAGTTCCGCGCAGTGCGGGAGTAGTTCAATGGTAGAACTTCAGCCTTCCAAGCTGATTGTGCGGGTTCGATTCCCGTCTCCCGCTCCATTGTCCTAACACGCGCTGCGTTCGTGCTCATGTAGCTCAGTCGGTAGAGCACTTCCTTGGTAAGGAAGAGGTCGCTGGTTCGATTCCAGTCATGAGCACCATCTTCGTCGCCTGCGGCGGTTCCTTTTTTACTATCTCATTGGCTCCAGCGGAGTTTAGCGCTCATGGCAAAGGGTAAGTTCGAACGTAAGAAGCCGCACGTCAACGTCGGCACCATCGGTCACGTCGATCACGGCAAGACCACGCTCACGGCTGCCCTGACCAAGATCGGCGCCGAGCGCTTCGGTGGCGAATTCAAGGACTACGGTTCGATCGATGCGGCGCCGGAAGAGAAGGCACGCGGCATCACGATCTCGACCGCGCACGTGGAATACGAATCGCCGATGCGCCACTACGGCCACGTCGATTGCCCGGGCCACGCCGACTACGTGAAGAACATGATCACGGGTGCCGCGCAGATGGACGGCGCGATCCTGGTCTGCTCCGCTGCCGACGGCCCGATGCCGCAGACGCGTGAGCACATCCTGCTGTCGCGCCAGGTGGGCGTGCCGTACATCGTGGTCTTCCTGAACAAGGCGGACATGGTGGACGACGCCGAGCTGCTCGAGCTGGTGGAGATGGAAGTCCGCGAACTGCTGTCGAAGTACGAGTTCCCGGGCGACGACACCCCGATCGTGCACGGTTCGGCCCGTCTCGCCCTCGAGGGCGACCAGTCCGAGATCGGCGTGCCGTCGATCATCAAGCTGGTCGACGCACTCGACAGCTGGATCCCGGAGCCGGAGCGCGTGATCGACAAGCCGTTCCTGCTGCCGGTGGAAGACGTGTTCTCGATCTCGGGTCGTGGCACGGTGCTGACCGGTCGCGTCGAGCGCGGTATCGTCAAGGTGGGTGACCCGGCCGAAGTGATCGGCCTGAAGGACACCCAGCAGACGACGGTCACGGGCGTGGAAATGTTCCGCAAGCTGCTCGATCAGGGTCAGGCCGGTGACAACGTCGGCGTGCTGGTTCGCGGCCTGAAGCGTGAAGACGTGGAGCGTGGCCAGGTGCTGGCGGCTCCGAAGTCGGTCACGCCGCACACCGAGTTCGAGGGTGAGGTGTACATCCTGTCGAAGGACGAGGGTGGCCGTCACACGCCGTTCTTCAGCAACTATCGTCCGCAGTTCTACTTCCGTACCACGGACGTGACCGGTTCGATCAAGCTGCCGGAAGGCGTCGAAATGGTGATGCCGGGTGACAACGTGAAGATCTCGGTGACCCTGGGCTTCCCGATCGCCATGGACGAAGGCCTGCGCTTCGCGATCCGCGAAGGCGGTCGTACCGTCGGCGCCGGCGTCGTCGCCAAGATCGTCAAGTAAGAAAAGTGATGCCCGCCCTTCGGGTCGGGCACCCGGTCGCGGGGCGGGTCGGTCTTCGGGCCGCCCGCCCCGCGGTTCAACGGTTTTATTTGTACGCCAGTAGCTCAATTGGCAGAGCAGCGGTCTCCAAAACCGCAGGTTGGGGGTTCGAGTCCCTCCTGGCGTGCCACTTTCGAGGAACCACGGCGGTTGACGTCGGACGCAGGCAGGCGGTCTCGCTGGCCACGTTCGTAAGGCACCCTGCCAAGCGCGCATGAACACCAAGGCAGAACAAGCCAGGACTATGGGCCCGGCCGATTTCGGCAAGCTGGCGCTCGCGCTGGTCGTGCTCGTCGCCGGCATCGTCGGCTTCTACTATTTCAGCGATAACCCGAGCGTGCCGTCCTTCGCGCGCGTCGTCGGCGTTATCGCCGCGGTCGTCGCCGCCATGGCGATCGGTGCCTTCACGGTACCCGGCCGCAAGCTGCGCGGTTTCGTCTCCGAATCGCAGTTCGAGTTGCGCAAGGTCGTCTGGCCGTCGCGCGACGAAACGTTGAAGACCACCGGTATCATCATCGTGGTCGTCATCATTCTCTCGCTGCTGATGGGGCTGATCGACTGGTTGTTGAAGACCATCGTGCTCGATTGGCTGCTTAAACTCGGACATTGAGGTAAGGCATGAGCAAGCGCTGGTACGTGGTTCACGCCTATTCGGGTTTCGAACAGCAGGTTCGCAAGGCTCTCAACGAGCGCGTCGTGCGCGAGGGCATGGAAGAAAAGTTCGGTGAGATCCTGGTTCCGACCGAGGAAGTCATCGAGATGCGCGGCGGCCAGAAGCGTCGCAGCGAGCGCAAGTTCTTCCCCGGTTACGTCCTGGTCCAGATCGAGACGGATACGAACGGCAAGGTGCCGCGTATCGACGACGAATGCTGGCATCTGGTCAAGGAAACTCCCAAGGTCATGGGGTTCATCGGCGGCACCGCCGATCGTCCGCACCCGATCCGTGACACGGAAGCCGAGGCCATCCTCAGCCGTGTCCGCGAGGGTGTCGAGAAGCCTCGCCCGAAGGTCCTCTTCGAGCCCGGCGAGATGGTCCGTGTCACCGAGGGTCCGTTCAACGACTTCAACGGCGTCGTCGAGGAAGTCAATTACGAAAAGAGTCGCCTGCGTGTCGCGGTGCTCATTTTCGGTCGTTCTACCCCGGTCGAACTCGAGTTCGGCCAGGTGGAGAAGGCCTGACGGCCTCCTGGCGGGGTCGCTCCCGCCCCTCCGGCACGGGGTTTGCTTAACCCAGGTCGGACGCCTATAATGCCCGGTCCACGCTGGAGTTTTTTGCTCCGGCGTGTCCGTGTTTAAGGGGTTCGCAGGCGCGGATCCCACCACCACCAGGGAAGGCCAACAGCGAGGAGCCGCAAGGCGCCAGCACTCGCGAGGAACGTAAAATGGCAAAGAAAGTCATTGGTTACATCAAGTTGCAGGTCAAGGCCGGTCAGGCCAACCCGTCGCCGCCCGTGGGTCCTGCCCTCGGTCAGCGCGGCCTGAACATCATGGAGTTCTGCAAGGCGTTCAATGCCGCCACGCAGAAGCTCGAGCCGGGTCTCCCGATCCCGGTCGTGATCACGGCGTACTCGGACCGTACCTTCACCTTCATCACGAAGACCCCGCCGGCCTCGATCCTCCTCAAGAAGATCACGGGCGTGGCCAAGGGCTCGCCGAAGCCGAACACCGACAAGGTCGGCAAGGTCACGCGCGCCCAGCTCGAGGAAATCGCCAAGGCGAAGGAACCGGATCTCACGGCTGCCGATCTCGAAGCCGCCGTGCGTACCATCGCCGGCAGCGCGCGTTCCATGGGTCTGGTAGTGGAGGGTTAAGACATGGCAAAGCTCACGAAGCGTATGAAGGCCGCATCGGCCGCCGTCCAGCCCGGCAAGACCTACGGTCTCGACGAAGCGCTGAAGATCGTCAAGGACAACGCCAAGGCCAAGTTCGGCGAGTCGGTCGACGTCTCGGTCCGTCTGGGCATCGACGCGAAGAAGTCCGACCAGGGCGTTCGCGGATCCTCGCTGCTGCCGCACGGCACCGGCAAGACCGTTCGCGTGGCCGTGTTCGTGCCGCCGGGTGAGAAGGCCGATGCCGCTCTCGCCGCGGGCGCCGACGCCGTCGGTATGGACGACCTCGCCGAGAAGATGGCCGCTGGCGATCTCAACTACGGCCGCGTCATCGCCACCCCCGACGCCATGCGCGTCGTCGGTAAGCTCGGCCAGGTGCTCGGTCCCCGTGGCCTGATGCCGAACCCGAAGGACGGCTCGGTCACCGCCGACGTCGCCACGGCGGTCAAGAACGCCAAGGCCGGCCAGGTCAAGTTCCGCAACGACAAGGGTGGCATCATCCACGCCACCATCGGCAAGGCGACGTTCGAAGCCGCCCAGCTGGCCGACAACCTCAACACGCTGATTGCCGACCTGCTGAAGGCCAAGCCTTCGGCTGCCAAGGGTCAGTACATCCAGCGCGTGTCGCTGTCGAGCACCATGGGCGTGGGCGTGCCGGTCGATACCTCGACTGTGAACACCTCGACCAAGTAATCGGTTTTACGGCCCCCGCCGGCTTGCCGGTGGGGGAACGTTTTTGAGGGCAGCCCCGGTCGCAAGGCCGTGGTAGCCGTCAAAGACCGTAGGCGCGTACAGCGCGCGACGGCGACGAGCAGGGAGCTCGTGTTGGCATGGATACGCCGTCGTCGTTAGCGGGTTCGCTTAATCGGATGCCTCGCGGTGTCCGGCCTGCGTAGATGGTGTAGCCCCTTCCGTATTCGTTTCGAATGGGGAAAGGCCACCACCCGGGACACGTCGTGTCCCCGACGTCAGGACGATGTCGCCCAGGACCGCAAGCGGCAGGAGTCGCAAGCGGAGTTCAATTGGAGGAGTGCAATGGCTCTCAATCTGTCCCAGAAGCAAGAAGTAGTCGCCGAGCTGGCAGAAATCGCCGCGAAGGCTCACTCCCTGGTCGCTGTCGAGTACGCAGGCACCACGGTCTCTCAGATGACCGCGATGCGCAAGAAGGCTCGTGAGTCGGGTGTTTTCTTGAAGGTTGTCAAGAATACGCTCGCCGCGCGCGCCGTGGCCGGTACCGAGTTCGAGGTCGTCAAGGACGCCCTGGTCGGTCCGCTGCTGTATGCGTTCTCGCTGGAAGAGCCCGGTGCTGCCGGGCGCGTGATCAAGGAGTTCGCGAAGGCGAACAACAAGCTCATCCCGAAGGTCGTTTCGGTGGAAGGCAAGCTGCTTCCCCCGGCGCACGTCGACGTGCTCGCGTCGCTGCCGACCCGTCAGGAAGCGCTTGCGATGCTGGCCCGCGTCCTGTCCGAACCGGCTGCGATGTTCGCACGCGCCGTCAAGGCAGTGGCCGACCAGCAGGGTGGTGGCGAAGCCGCCGCCGAGGCCCCGGCCGAAGCCGAACCCGCCTAAGCTCGCCGACTTTTCTCATCGAAACCATTTAAAAGGTAAGAAACAATGTCCACCCTGACCACCGAACAGATCGTCGAAGCCATCAAGGCCAAGTCCCTGATGGAAATCATGGAACTGGTGAAGTCGATCGAAGACACCTTTGGCGTCTCGGCCGCTGCCCCGGTTGCCGCTGCTGCTGCCGGCCCGGCCACTGCCGCTGTCGAAGAGCAGACCGAGTTCGACGTCATCCTGAAGTCCGCCGGCGACAAGAAGGTCGACGTCATCAAGGCTGTCCGCGCCATCACCGGCCTGGGCCTGAAGGAAGCGAAGGACCTCACCGAAGCCGGTGGCGTCGTGAAGGAAGCCGCATCGAAGGACGACGCTGCCAAGTTCAAGAAGGATCTGGAAGCTGCCGGCGCCACGGTCGAACTCAAGTAATCGGCGCCTTGCGCGCCAGTAGTTCGACATAGCGTCAAGTGAGCCTGGGGGCGTAAGCCCCCGGGCTTTGGCCGTTCAATGGCCTGTTCCGCGCACCACGCACCATGTTCCCCGCGCCATGCACGTGCAATACGTCGTCCCTGTCGGAAATGGGACATCGGGAGTCGAGGGCAGCGATGCCCTGCGGTACGAATCTCGATCTCCGATTTTCGATTCATCCGATTTTTGATCGACCCATTACTGAGCCGAGGCGGTACCCACCATGACCTACTCGTTTACCGAGAAGAAGCGCATCCGTAAGGATTTCGGCAAGCGCCCGCCCGTCCTGGGCGTGCCCAACCTGCTGACCATCCAGACCGACTCGTACAAAGAATTCCTGCAGGAGCAGGTCAGCTCCAAGCATCGCGAGGAGAAGGGCCTGCACGCCGCGCTGAAGTCGGTGTTCCCGATTTCCAGCTACTCCGGCAATGCCGCGCTCGAATACGTCGACTACAGGCTCGGCGAACCCGCGTTCGATGAACGTGAATGCCGTAACCGTGGCATGACCTTCGGTGCGCCGCTGCGCACGACGGTCCGCCTGGTGATCTACGACAAGGACAGCCCGGCCTCGAAGAAGGCCGTGAAGTACGTCAAGGAGCAGGAGGTCTACATGGGCGAGATCCCGCTCATGACCGACACCGGCACCTTCATCATCAACGGCACCGAGCGCGTCATCGTCTCGCAGCTGCACCGTTCGCCGGGCGTGTTCTTCGACCACGACCGCGGCAAGACGCACAGCTCGGGCAAGCTGCTGTTCTCGGCCCGCGTCATTCCTTACCGTGGCTCGTGGCTGGACTTCGAGTTCGACCCGAAGGACGCTCTGTTCACCCGTATCGATCGTCGCCGCAAGCTGCCGGTGACGGTGCTGCTGCGCGCGCTCGGTTACGGCAACGAGGAGATGCTCGACATCTTCTTCGAGCACAACGTGTTCCACCTCGGCAAGAAGGGCGGCGTCATGCTCGACCTGGTCGCCGAGCGCCTGCGTGGTGAAACCCTGTCCTTCGATCTGTTGATCGACGGCAAGGTGCTGGTGGAAGCCGGCAAGCGCATCACCGCGCGCCACGTGCGCCAGCTGGCCAGCGAGAAGATCACCACGCTCGAAGTGCCGGACGATTACCCGGTCGGCCGCATCGTGGCCGTCGACATGATCGACAAGGACACCGGCGAGATCATCGCCGCGGCCAACGACGAGCTGACGCTCGAGCACCTCGAGAAGTTCCGCAAGGGCGGGATCGAGACCGTGCCGACGCTGTACGTCAACGACCTCGATCGCGGTGCGTACATCTCGAACACGCTGCGCATCGACAACACGCGCACGCAGCTCGAGGCCCTGGTCGAAATCTACCGGATGATGCGTCCGGGCGAGCCGCCGACCAAGGACGCCGCGCAGAACCTGTTCTTCAACCTGTTCTTCACCTTCGACCGCTACGACCTCTCGGGCGTCGGCCGCATGAAGTTCAACCGTCGTGTCGGCCGCAAGGACGTCGTCGGTCCGGGCGTGCTCTACGACCACAAGTACTTCAGCGAGCGCAAGGAAGAGGAATCGCAGCGTCTGGTCGCCGAGCAGGGCGAGACCTCCGACATCCTCGACGTGCTCCGCGTCCTGATCGACATCCGCAACGGCACCGGTACGGTCGACGATATCGACCACCTGGGTAACCGTCGCGTGCGTTCGGTCGGCGAAATGGCGGAAAACACCTTCCGCATCGGTCTGGTCCGCGTCGAGCGCGCGGTTCGCGAGCGCCTGTCGCTGGCCGAGTCCGAGGGCCTGACCCCGCAGGAACTGATCAACGCCAAGCCCGTTGCGGCGGCGGTGAAGGAGTTCTTCGGTTCGTCGCAGCTCTCGCAGTTCATGGATCAGAACAACCCGCTGTCCGAAGTGACCCACAAGCGCCGCGTGTCTGCGCTCGGACCGGGTGGCCTGACCCGTGAGCGCGCCGGCTTCGAAGTGCGCGACGTGCACCCGACCCATTACGGCCGCGTCTGCACCATCGAAACGCCGGAAGGCCCGAACATCGGCCTGATCAACTCGCTGGCCGTGTATGCCCGCACCAACGCCTACGGCTTCCTCGAGACGCCGTACCGCAAGGTCGAGAGCGGCAAGGTCACCGACAAGGTCGATTACCTCTCCGCGATCGAAGAGGGCGACCACGTGATCGCCCAGGCGAACTCGCCGCTGTCGAAGGAAGGCAAGTTCCTCGAAGATTTCGTGTCCTGCCGCTTCCGTGGTGAGTCCGAGCTGCGTCCGTCGGCCGAGATCAACTACATGGACGTCTCGCCCATGCAGACGGTGTCGGTGGCGGCGGCGCTCGTGCCCTTCCTCGAGCACGATGACGCGAACCGCGCCCTGATGGGCGCGAACATGCAGCGCCAGGCCGTTCCCACCCTGCGCAGCCAGAAGCCGCTCGTCGGCACGGGCATCGAGCGCGCCGTGGCGCGCGACTCGGGCGTCACCGTGTCCGCCAAGCGCGGCGGTGTCATCGACCAGGTCGATGCCGCCCGTATCGTCGTGCGCGTCAACGAAGTGGAAGTGGACGAGAACGACGCCGGCGTCGATATCTACACGCTCACCAAGTACACCCGCTCCAACCAGAACACCAACCTCAACCAGCGTCCGCTGGTGAACGTCGGTGACGTGGTGGCCGTGGGCGATACCCTGGCGGACGGCTCCTCGACCGATCTGGGCGAGCTTGCGCTCGGCCAGAACATGCTCGTGGCCTTCATGCCGTGGAACGGCTACAACTTCGAAGACTCGATCCTGATCTCCGAGCGCGTGGTCCAGGAAGATCGCTATACCTCGATCCATATCGAGGAGATGACCTGCATCGCCCGTGACACCAAGCTGGGCGCCGAGGAAATCACGGCCGATATCCCGAACGTCGGCGAGCAGGCCCTGGCCCGCCTCGATGAGTCCGGCATCGTCTACATCGGTGCGGAAGTGAAGGCCGGCGACATCCTGGTCGGTAAGGTCACGCCCAAGGGCGAAAGCCAGCTGACCCCGGAAGAAAAGCTCCTGCGCGCCATCTTCGGCGAGAAGGCCTCGGACGTGAAGGACAGCTCGCTGCGCGTGCCCCCGGGCATGGACGGCAACGTCATCGACGTGCAGGTCTTCACCCGCGACGGCATCGAGAAGGACAAGCGCGCCAAGCAGATCGAAGAAACCGAACTGAAGCGGATCCGCAAGGATCTGGACGACCAGTTCCGCATCCTCGAGGGCGCGATCTACGCCCGCATGCGCTCGCAGCTGGTCGGTAAGTCCGCGATGAGCGGTCCGGGCGGGCTCAAGCGCGGCGTGGTCATCGACGACGCCTACCTCGATACGCTCAAGAAAGACGACTGGTTCAAGATCAACGTCAAGGAAGAGGAAGTCTCGGAGTTCCTCGAGCGCGCGGCCGACCAGGTCAAGCGCCATCGCGAGGCCTTCGACAAGCGTTTCAAGGAGAAGCAGGGCAAGATCACCCAGGGCGACGACCTCGCCCCGGGCGTGCTCAAGATGGTGAAGGTGTACCTCGCCGTGAAGCGCCGCATCCAGCCGGGCGACAAGATGGCAGGCCGTCACGGTAACAAGGGTGTGGTCTCGATGATCGTCCCGGTCGAGGACATGCCGTTCTCCGCCGACGGTCGTCCGGTCGACATCTGCCTGAACCCGCTGGGCGTGCCGTCGCGTATGAACATCGGTCAGATTCTCGAGGTCCATCTGGGCTGGGCCGCCAAGGGCCTGGGCCACAAGATCTCGGCCATGATCGAAGCCAACGAGAAGCCGGCCAAGCTGCGCGAGTTCCTCGACGAGGTCTACAACCACGGCAACGCCGGTGCGGAAGGTGCGGTGCGCCATGTCGACCTCAAGTCGATGACGGACGCCGAGATCATCCAGCTGGCCGACAACCTGCGTGACGGCGTGCCCATGGCGACGCCCGTCTTCGACGGTGCCGAAGAGACCGAAATCAAGCACATGCTGAAGCTCGCCGATCTGCCGGAATCCGGTCAGACGACGCTCTACGACGGCCGTACCGGCGAGGCGTTCGATCGCCCGGTCACCGTGGGCTACATGCACATGCTCAAGCTGAACCATCTCGTCGACGACAAGATGCACGCGCGTTCCACCGGTCCGTACTCGCTCGTTACCCAGCAGCCGCTGGGCGGCAAGGCGCAGTTCGGCGGCCAGCGCTTCGGCGAAATGGAAGTCTGGGCGCTCGAAGCCTACGGCGCGGCGTACACCCTGCAGGAAATGCTGACCGTCAAGTCGGACGACGTGCAGGGCCGTAACCAGATGTACAAGAACATTGTCGACGGCAACCACGAGATGGCCGCGGGCATGCCGGAATCCTTCAACGTGCTCGTGAAGGAAATCCGCTCGCTCGCGATCGACATCGAGCTGGAAGAGATCAAGTGATCGTCGCGGCTACCGGAGATTACGCATGAAAGACCTGCTCAATCTGTTCAACCAGCAGCGACAGACGCTGGATTTCGACGCGATCAAGATCGCCCTGGCATCGCCGGAGCTGATCCGTTCGTGGTCGTACGGCGAAGTGAAGAAGCCGGAAACCATCAACTACCGCACGTTCAAGCCCGAGCGTGACGGTCTGTTCTGCGCGGCCATCTTCGGCCCGATCAAGGACTACGAGTGCCTGTGCGGCAAGTACAAGCGCATGAAGCACCGTGGCGTGGTCTGCGAGAAGTGCGGCACCGAGGTCACCCTGGCCAAGGTCCGTCGCGAGCGCATGGGCCACATCGAGCTGGCCAGCCCGACCGCGCACATCTGGTTCCTGAAGTCGCTGCCCTCGCGCATCGGCCTCATGCTGGACATGACGCTGCGTGACATCGAGCGCATCCTGTACTTCGAAGCCTTCGTGGTGATCGATCCAGGCCTGACCGCGCTCGAGCGCGGCCAGCTGCTCAGCGAAGACCAGTACCTGGAGGCGACCGAAGAGCACGGTGACGAGTTCGATGCCCGCATGGGTGCCGAAGCCGTCTACGAGCTGCTGAAGAGCCTCGACCTGCCGGGCGAAGTCATCCGCCTCAAGGAAGAGATCACGGCGACCAACTCCGAGACCAAGCTCAAGCGCCTCACCAAGCGCGTGAAGCTGATCGAGGCGTTCCTGGAGTCCGGCAACAAGCCGGAGTGGATGGTCATGACCGTCCTTCCCGTGTTGCCGCCCGACCTGCGTCCGCTGGTGCCGCTGGATGGCGGTCGTTTCGCCACGTCCGACCTGAACGACCTGTACCGCCGCGTCATCAACCGTAACAACCGCCTGAAGCGCCTGCTCGAACTCGCTGCGCCGGACATCATCGTCCGCAACGAGAAGCGCATGCTGCAGGAATCGGTCGATGCGCTGCTCGACAATGGCCGTCGCGGTCGTGCCATCACCGGCACGAACAAGCGCGCGCTGAAGTCGCTGGCCGACATGATCAAGGGCAAGCAGGGCCGCTTCCGCCAGAACCTGCTCGGCAAGCGCGTCGACTACTCGGGCCGTTCGGTCATCGTGGTCGGCCCGACGCTGCGCCTGCACCAGTGCGGCCTGCCGAAGAAGATGGCGCTCGAGCTGTTCAAGCCCTTCATCTTCGCCAAGCTGCAGGCTCGTGGCGAAGCCACGACCATCAAGGCCGCGAAGAAGCTCGTCGAGCGCGAAGAGGCCCAGGTGTGGGATATCCTGGAAGACGTGATCCGCGAACATCCGGTCATGCTCAACCGCGCCCCGACCCTGCATCGCCTGGGCATCCAGGCGTTCGAGCCGGTCCTGATCGAAGGCAAGGCGATCCAGCTGCATCCGCTCGTCTGCACGGCGTTCAACGCCGACTTCGACGGTGACCAGATGGCGGTCCACGTGCCGCTGTCGATCGAGGCGCAGCTCGAAGCCCGCGCCCTGATGATGTCGTCGAACAACATCCTGTCGCCCGCCAACGGCGAGCCGATCATCGTGCCGTCGCAGGACGTCGTGCTCGGCCTGTACTACATGACCCGCGAGCTGATCAACGCGAAGGGCGCCGGTATGGTGTTCGCGAACGTCGGCGAAGTGCGTCGTGCGTACGACAATCGTGCCGTCGAGCTGCACGCCAAGGTCAAGGTTCGCGTGCACATGACCGAGCAGGACTCGGAAGGTGCCACGTCGTCGCGTACGGCCATCGTCGATACGACGGTCGGTCGCGCGCTGCTCATGGAGATCATCCCGGACGGCCTCCCGTTCGCGCTGGTCAACACCGAGCTGACCAAGAAGAACATCTCGCGCCTGATCAACCAGAGCTACCGTCTGCTCGGCCTGAAGGAATCGGTCGTGTTCGCCGACAAGCTGATGTACACCGGCTTCCGTTTCGCGACGCGCGCCGGTATCTCCATCGGCATCGACGACATGAAGATCCCGGCCGAGAAGAAGGGCATCCTCGAGGAAGCCGAGAAGGAAGTCGTCGAGATCCAGGAGCAGTACCAGTCGGGCCTGGTCACCGCCGGCGAGCGCTACAACAAGGTCGTCGACATCTGGAGCCGCACCAACGAACTCGTCGCCAAGGCGATGATCGACGGTATCGGCACCGAGAAGGTCGAGGACGCCGACGGCAAGACGGTCAACCAGAAGTCGATGAACTCGCTGTACATCATGGCCGACTCCGGCGCGCGTGGTAGCGCGGCGCAGATTCGCCAGCTGGCCGGCATGCGCGGCCTGATGGCCCGTCCCGATGGCTCCATCATCGAGACGCCCATCAAGGCGAACTTCCGCGAGGGCCTCAACGTCCTGCAGTACTTCAACTCGACCCACGGTGCCCGTAAGGGCCTCGCGGATACCGCGCTGAAGACCGCCAACTCCGGTTACCTCACGCGTCGTCTCGTCGACGTGGCGCAGGACGTCGTCATCACCGAGCACGATTGCGGCACGGAAGACGGCGTCATGATGTCCCCGATCGTCGAAGGCGGCGACGTGGTCGAGCCGTTGCGCGATCGCGTGCTCGGTCGTGTCGTGGTCGAGGACGTCTACGCCCCCGGCGACGACGACCAGCCGATCGTCACCCGCGACACGCTGCTCGACGAGTACCTGGTCGACAAGCTCGACAAGGCGTCGGTGCAGCTGATCAAGGTGCGTTCGCCGATCACCTGCCGTGCCAGCCACGGCGTGTGCGCCCTGTGCTACGGCCGCGACCTGGCTCGTGGTCACCTGGTCAACATGGGTGAGGCCGTGGGCGTCGTCGCTGCACAGTCCATCGGTGAACCGGGTACCCAGCTCACCATGCGTACGTTCCACATCGGTGGTGCGGCGTCGCGTGCGGCTGCGGTCGACAACGTCACCGTGCGTACCACCGGCGCGCTGAAGTTCAACAACCTGAAGTCGGTCGAGCACAACCAGGGTCACCTGGTCGCCGTCTCGCGTTCGGGCGAAGTGAGCGTCATCGATGCCAACGGTCGCGAGCGCGAGCGTTACAAGGTGCCTTACGGCGCGACCATCTCCGTCAAGGACGGCGATCCGGTCAAGTCGGGCCAGACGGTCGCCAACTGGGATCCGCATACCCATCCGATCGTCACGGAAGTGGCCGGTGTGGTGCGCTTCATCGACTTCATCGACGGTATCACCGTGCAGTCGCAGACCGATGAGCTGACCGGTCTGGAGTCGGCGGTGGTTACCGATCCGAAGCGTCGCGGTACGCAGGCCAAGGATCTGCGCCCGATCGTCCGCCTGGAAGACAGCAAGGGCCGTGAGCTCAAGCTGCCGGGTACGGACATCGCGGCCCAGTACTTCCTGCCGGCCGGCGCCATCGTGTCGATCCAGAACGGTACGGAAGTGGGCGTGGGTGACGTGGTCGCCCGTATCCCGCAGGAAACCTCGAAGACCCGCGACATCACGGGTGGTCTGCCGCGCGTGGCCGATCTGTTCGAAGCCCGCAAGCCGAAGGAGCCGGCGATCCTCGCGGAGCGCTCGGGTATCGTCAGCTTCGGCAAGGACACCAAGGGCAAGCAGCGCCTGATCATCAAGGACGTGGACGGCAACGAGCACGAGGAGCTGATTCCCAAGTGGCGTCAGGTCATCGTCTTCGAAGGCGAGCATGTGGAGAAGGGCGAGACCGTCGTCGACGGCGAGCCGAATCCGCACGACATCCTGCGCCTGCTGGGTGTGGAGCCGCTGGCTTCGTACCTGGTCAAGGAAATCCAGGACGTCTACCGCCTGCAGGGCGTGAAGATCAACGACAAACACATCGAAGCGATCATTCGCCAGATGCTGCGCAAGGTCGAGATCACCGAGGCGGGTGACAGCACCTACCTGCGCGGTGAGCAGGTCGAGCGCGTCCGGATCAACGAAGAGAACGACCGTGCCGAGGCTCGCGGTGAGCGTCGTGCCGGGTTTGAATCGGTCCTGCTGGGCATCACCAAGGCCTCGCTGGCCACCGAGTCGTTCATCTCGGCGGCATCGTTCCAGGAGACCACCCGCGTTCTCACCGAGGCGGCGGTTCGTGGTACCCGGGATACGTTGCGGGGCCTGAAGGAAAATGTTATTGTTGGGCGGCTAATCCCTGCAGGTACGGGTCTGGCATACCACGCTTCGCGTCGTAGCCAGGGCGGTCTGACGGCTTCGGAGCTCGAAACCCTCTCGGGTTCGGCGCCGGCCGTTTCGTTCGCCGAAGCCCCTGCCGGGTCCAACGATAGCGCTGAGTAAGGCCCGTATTCCGGGTTTTGCTCGTACATACGAAATGAGGCGCAGGGACGCGCCTCGTGTTCGGATTCAGGGACGATGGGCGCCGGCTCGCTTCGTGGGCGGCGCACGTCAACAACGTTTCTCTGGCGGGCCGATCTTTCGGTCTGCCTTTATGTTTCTCAGGAATAGCTTCGCATGACGACAGTCAACCAGTTGGTGCGCAAATCCCGCAGCCCGAAGGCGTACAAAAGCGCCTCCCCGGCCCTGCAGAGCAGCCCGCAGCGCCGCGGCGTCTGCACGCGCGTGTATACGACCACCCCGAAGAAGCCGAACTCGGCACTGCGTAAGGTTGCCAAGGTGCGCCTGACCAACGGTTTCGAAGTCATCAGCTACATCGGTGGCGAAGGTCACAATCTCCAGGAGCACTCGGTGGTCCTGATCCGCGGCGGTCGCGTCAAGGATCTCCCCGGTGTGCGTTACCACACGGTTCGCGGCAGTCTCGACTGCGCCGGCGTGACCAAGCGTCGCAAGTCGCGCTCGAAGTACGGCGCCAAGCGCCCGAAGAGCTGAGTAAAGGACAAGAATTATGTCGCGTAAAGGTTCCCATCCCGCCCGTGTGGTCCTCCCGGACCCGAAGCACGGAAGCCAGCTGATTGCCCGCTTCATCAATATGGTGATGAAGTCCGGCAAGAAGTCCGTCGCCGAATCCATCGTGTACGGCGCTCTCGAAGAAATCGGCAAGAAGCACGCTGAAGCCGTGCAACTCGTCGAGAAGGCCCTGGGCAATATCGCCCCGGCCGTCGAGGTGAAGTCGCGCCGTGTCGGTGGTGCCACGTACCAGGTGCCGGTCGAAGTCCGTCCGGGCCGTCGTATGGCGCTTGCCATGCGCTGGGTGATCGACGCAGCGCGCAAGCGCGGTGAGACGTCCATGCCGCGCAAGCTGGCCGCCGAACTGCTCGAAGCCTCGGAATCCCGTGGCGGCGCCGTCAAGAAGCGCGAAGAAACGCACCGCATGGCGGAGGCCAACAAGGCCTTCTCGCATTACCGCTGGTAATTTCAGCTCCAGATTGAGGAAAGACCGTGGCACGCACTACGCCCATCGAGCGCTACCGCAACTTCGGCATCATGGCTCACATCGACGCCGGCAAGACCACGACCACCGAGCGTATCCTGTTCTACACCGGTGTCAGTCATAAGATTGGCGAGGTGCATGACGGTGCCGCTACGATGGACTGGATGGAGCAGGAGCAGGAGCGCGGCATCACCATCACTTCCGCTGCCACCACGGCATTCTGGAAGGGCATGGACCGTTCGCTGCCCGAGCACCGCTTCAACATCATCGACACCCCGGGACACGTCGACTTTACCATCGAGGTGGAGCGTTCGCTCCGCGTGCTCGACGGTGCGGTGTTCGTGCTCTGTGCCGTCGGTGGCGTGCAGCCGCAGTCCGAAACCGTCTGGCGTCAGGCCAACCGTTACAAGGTGCCGCGTCTCGCGTTCGTCAACAAGATGGACCGCACCGGCGCCAACTTCTACAAGGTGGTCGATCAGCTGAAGGCTCGCCTTGGCGCCAATCCGGTGCCGATGCAGGTGCCGATCGGTGCCGAAGACAACTTCGAAGGCGTCGTCGACCTCCTCAAGATGAAGGCTATCAGCTGGGACATGGAGTCCCAGGGCATGAAGTTCGATTACAAGGACATTCCGGCCGAACTGCTCGAGAAGTCGAAGCAGGCTCGTACCGATATGATCGAAGCCGCCGCGGAAGCGACGGAAGAGTACATGGACAAGTACCTGGGTGGCGAAGAGCTGACCGAGGCCGAGATCATCGAAGGCCTGCGTCTGCGTACGCTGCGTAGCGAGATCATTCCGGTGTTCTGCGGCACGGCGTTCAAGAACAAGGGCGTCCAGGCCATGCTCGACGCGGTGGTCAACCTGCTTCCGTCGCCCCTCGACCGCCCGCCGGTCGAAGGCATCGACGAGAACGAGCAGCCGGATACCCGCGAAGCGAAGGACGATGCTCCGTTCTCCGCGCTGGCGTTCAAGATCATGACCGACCCGTTCGTCGGTGCGCTTACGTTCTTCCGTGTCTATTCGGGCACGCTGAATGCGGGCGACCCGGTCTACAACCCGGTCAAGTCGAAGAAAGAGCGCATCGGCCGCATGCTGCAGATGCATGCCAACGAGCGTCACGAACTGAAGGAAGTCCGCGCGGGCGACATCGCCGCCGCGGTCGGCCTGAAGGACGTCACGACCGGCGATACGCTCTGCTCGCAGGACAAGATCATCACCCTCGAGCGCATGTCGTTCCCGGAGCCGGTGATCTCGATGGCGGTCGAGCCGAAGACCAAGTCGGACCAGGAAAAGATGGGTGTCGCCCTCGGCCGCCTGGCCGCGGAAGATCCGTCGTTCCGCGTCAAGACGGACGAAGAGTCGGGTCAGACGATCATCTCGGGCATGGGCGAGCTTCACCTGGACATCCTGGTGGACCGCATGCGTCGCGAGTTCAACGTCGAGGCCAACGTGGGCAAGCCGCAGGTCGCTTACCGCGAAACGATTCAGGCCGCGGACGTCAAGTCGGACTACAAGCACGCCAAGCAGTCGGGTGGTAAGGGTCAGTACGGTCACGTCGTGATCGAGCTGTCGCCGATCTCCGATGCCGATCGTGCCGATCCCAAGATCGCACCGTCGATCAAGGACGACTTCCTCTTCATCAACGACATCTCCGGTGGCGTGATTCCGAAGGAATTCATTCCTTCGGTCGAGAAGGGTCTCCGTGAGACGATCACCAGTGGTCCGCTCGCGGGCTTCCCGGTGGTGAACGTGAAGGTCAAGCTCGTCTTCGGTTCGTACCATGACGTCGACTCCTCGGAAATGGCGTTCAAGCTCGCCTCGTCGATGGCGTTCAAGCAGGGTTTCGCCAAGGCGAAGCCGGTTCTGCTCGAGCCGATCATGAAGGTCGAAGTCGTGACGCCGCCGGACTACGTCGGTGACGTGATGGGCGATATCTCGCGCCGTCGCGGCATGCTGACCGGTCAGGAAGAAACGCCGTCGGGCAACACGATCAACGCGATGATCCCGCTTGGCGAGATGTTCGGTTATGCGACGACGATCCGCTCGCTGTCGCAGGGTCGTGCCACGTTCACGATGGAATTCGATCATTACGAGCCGGCGCCGAGCAACATCGCCGAAGAGGTCATGAAGAAGTCCTGATCGGGCTTCTTCATTAAAACTTTCAACGATTTTTCAGAGGTTTCAGAGTCATGGCAAAGGGTAAGTTCGAGCGCAAGAAGCCGCACGTCAACGTCGGCACCATCGGTCACGTCGATCACGGCAAGACCACGCTGACGGCCGCGCTGACCAAGATCGGCGCCGAGCGCTTCGGTGGCGAATTCAAGGACTACGGTTCGATCGATGCGGCGCCGGAAGAGAAGGCACGCGGCATCACGATCTCGACCGCGCACGTGGAATACGAATCGCCGATGCGCCACTACGGCCACGTCGATTGCCCGGGCCACGCCGACTACGTGAAGAACATGATCACGGGTGCCGCGCAGATGGACGGCGCGATCCTGGTCTGCTCCGCTGCCGACGGCCCGATGCCGCAGACGCGTGAGCACATCCTGCTGTCGCGCCAGGTGGGCGTGCCGTACATCGTGGTCTTCCTGAACAAGGCGGACATGGTGGACGACGCCGAGCTGCTCGAGCTGGTGGAGATGGAAGTCCGCGAACTGCTGTCGAAGTACGAGTTCCCGGGCGACGACACCCCGATCGTGCACGGTTCGGCCCGTCTCGCCCTCGAGGGCGACCAGTCCGAGATCGGCGTGCCGTCGATCATCAAGCTGGTCGACGCACTCGACAGCTGGATCCCGGAGCCGGAGCGCGTGATCGACAAGCCGTTCCTGCTGCCGGTGGAAGACGTGTTCTCGATCTCGGGTCGTGGCACGGTGCTGACCGGTCGCGTCGAGCGCGGTATCGTCAAGGTGGGTGACCCGGCCGAAGTGATCGGCCTGAAGGACACCCAGCAGACGACGGTCACGGGCGTGGAAATGTTCCGCAAGCTGCTCGACCAGGGTCAGGCCGGTGACAACGTCGGCGTGCTGGTTCGCGGCCTGAAGCGTGAAGACGTGGAGCGTGGCCAGGTGCTGGCGGCTCCGAAGTCGGTCACGCCGCACACCGAGTTCGAGGGTGAGGTGTACATCCTGTCGAAGGACGAGGGTGGCCGTCACACGCCGTTCTTCAGCAACTATCGTCCGCAGTTCTACTTCCGTACCACGGACGTGACCGGTTCGATCAAGCTGCCGGAAGGCGTCGAAATGGTGATGCCGGGTGACAACGTGAAGATCTCGGTGACCCTGGGCTTCCCGATCGCCATGGACGAAGGCCTGCGCTTCGCGATCCGCGAAGGCGGTCGTACCGTCGGCGCCGGCGTCGTCGCCAAGATCGTCAAGTAAGAAAGGACGGCCGGGCAGGGTGATCTGCCTGGGTGTCCCGAAGAGGCGGAGGCGAAAGCCTCCGCTTTTTTTTATGGCACGCCTCTTCCCTTTTTCTGATCGATCCGCTATAGTCGCCGAGTTATATCAGCCAGATCGCCTTCAAGGCGACGGCTCACAGCGAAATGAGGCGCACGGAATGTGCTTCGAGTTCGCAGGCATGGATGCCGAATGGAGTGCCGACTGGGTCACCGAGCGAGAGCTCTGTTGATCCGTATCGTTGTGTATTCTATACTTTTCTGTCTTGGCGGATCGTTTATGCGGTCCGCCTCGACTTTTTCGGGTCGCCCGGGTGGCTTCGTGCCACGCCACGGCGGCCCGTCGCGACACCTGCAAGTAGCTACATGGGTTGTGCGGGGCGGCGAGAAGCCACTCCGAATCACAAGAACGTTCTTTCGATAACAGGACACGGTTTTATGGCGAACCAAAAGATTCGCATTCGGCTCAAGGCCTTCGATCATCGCCTGATCGATCGTTCGGCCAGCGAAATCGTCGAGACGGCCAAGCGCACTGGCGCCACGGTCCTCGGCCCGATCCCGCTGCCGACCAAGATTGAGCGCTACACCATTCTGGTGTCGCCGCACGTCGATAAAGATGCCCGCGACCAGTACGAGACCCGTACGCACAAGCGCGTTCTGGACATCATCGACCCCAACGACAAAACCGTGGACGCGCTCATGAAGCTCGACCTCGCGGCTGGCGTTGACGTGCAGATCAAGCTCGGCTGAGCGGATAAAAGGATACGAAGATGAGTATCGGACTGGTTGGCCGCAAGTGCGGCATGAGCCGGCTCTTCACCGAAGACGGCCGCTCGATTCCGGTGACGCTGATTGAAGCGACCCCGAATCGTGTGACGCAGGTGAAGACCGAAGAAAACGACGGCTACAGCGCCGTGCAGGTAACGACGGGTGCCAAGCGCGCCTCGCTCCTGACCTCGCCGCTGAAGGGTCATTACGCCAATGCCAAGGTCGAGCCGGGCCGCGGTCTGTGGGAATTCCGCGTTTCCGCGGAAGACGCAGGCAAGTACGCGATCGGCACCGAGATCAAGGCGGATGACGTCTTCACCGTCGGTCAGACGGTCGACGTTGCCGGCGTGTCGAAGGGTAAGGGTTTCCAGGGCACCATCAAGCGTCACCATTTCAAGATGGGCGATGCCACGCACGGTAACTCGCTGTCGCATCGCGCCCCAGGCTCGATCGGCCAGCGCCAGACGCCGGGCCGCGTGTTCCCTGGTAAGAAGATGTCGGGCCACATGGGCGCGGTCAATCGCACCCAGCAGGGCCTCGAAGTGGTCAAGGTCGATGCCGAGCGTCACCTCATCGCTGTCAAGGGCGCTGTCCCTGGCGCGCCGGGTGGCGATGTCGTGATCCGTCCGACGACCAAGGGCTGAGGAGAGACGCCATGGAACTCAACGTTATTGGCGCCAAGGCGCTCACCGTGTCGGACGACGTGTTCGGCGGCGAGTACAAGAAGGCCCTCGTGCACCAGGTCGTCACCGCCTATCAGGCGGCTGGCCGTGCCGGCACGAAGGCTCAGCTGTCTCGCGGTCAGATGTCCGGTACGACCAAGAAGTTCAAGAAGCAGAAGGGTGGCGGTGCTCGCCACGGCGATTACCGCGCCCCGATCTTCGTCGGCGGTGGTGTGACGTTCGCGGCCAAGCCGCGCAGCTTCGAGCAGAAGGTCAACCGCAAGGCGTATCGCGTCGCGATTCGTTCCATCGTTGCCGAGCTCAACCGTCAGGATCGCCTGAAGGTCGTCACCGAGCTGTCGATGGAAGCCCCGAGCACCAAGGGCATGATCGCGAAGCTCGCCGAGCTCGAAGTCAAGGGTCGCGTGCTGCTGGTGTCGGAAGACGCCACCGAAGCGCTGTACCTGTCCGCCCGCAACATTCCGTATATCCACGTCGTCGACGTGCTGGCCCTGAATCCGGTCAGCCTTGTCGGTAGCGACTACGTCGTCATGACGGTGGACGCGGTCAAGAAGGTCGAGGAGTGGCTCGCATGAGCACCGAACGCACGCTCAATACGCTTCGCGCGCCGCACATCTCCGAGAAGTCGGCTCGCCTTGCTGAGAACAACCAGTACGTTTTCGTCGTGGCGCCTGAGGCGACCAAGGCCGATGTCCGTGCAGCGGTGGAACACCTTTTCGACGTCAAGGTCGAGAACGTGAACCTCGTGAACACCAAGGGCAAGGTCAAGTCGTTCCGCAATCGCACTGGCAACCGCCAGGGCAAGCGCAAGGCCTACGTGCGCCTCGCCGACGGTCATACGATCGACGTGTCGGCCAAGGCCTGAGCCAGGAGTTGAATTGAGATGGCACTGATCACTCACAAGCCGACCTCCCCGGGTCGTCGCGACGCAGTCAGCGTACGGACCGAAGGTCTGTACAAGGGCGCTCCTTATGCGCCCCTGACCGAATCGCAGTCGAAGACCGGCGGTCGCAACCATTACGGTCGCATCACCACCCGTCATCGCGGCGGCGGTCACAAGCAGGCGTACCGCATCATCGATTTCAAGCGCGACAAGGAAGGCATTGCCGCCGTTGTCGAGCGTCTTGAATACGATCCGAACCGCACCGCGCACATCGCGCTGCTGTGCTACGCCGACGGCGAGCGCCGCTACATCATCGCGCCGAAGGGCGTGTCGGTGGGCGACCGTCTCGTGTCCGGTTCCGACTCCCCGATCAAAGCGGGCAACTGCCTGCCGCTTCGTTCGATCCCGGTCGGTTCCACGATCCACTGCATCGAGATGAAGCCGGGCAAGGGTGCGCAGATCGCACGCTCCGCCGGTGCCTCGGTCCAGCTGGTCGCTCGCGAGCAGGGCTATGCCACGCTGCGTCTTCGCTCCGGCGAAATGCGTCGCGTACCGGTTGAATGCCGCGCCACCATCGGTGAAGTCGGCAACTCCGAACACAGCCTGCGCAAGCTCGGCAAGGCCGGTAAGAAGCGTTGGGCCGGCATTCGTCCTACGGTTCGCGGCGTCGTCATGAACCCGGTCGACCATCCGCATGGCGGTGGTGAAGGCAAGACCTCGGGTGGCCGTCATCCGGTCTCGCCGTGGGGCACGCCGACCAAGGGCTACAAGACGCGTAACAACAAGCGCACCGAGCAGTTCATCGTGCGTCGTCGCAAGTAATTAGGAAACGATCATGCCGCGCTCTCTAAAAAAAGGTCCGTTCGTCGACCTGCACCTCGTGAAAAAGGTGGAAGCCGCCGTTTCCGCCAATAACAAGCGTCCGATCAAGACCTGGTCGCGTCGTTCGATGATCCTGCCGGAGATGGTCGGTCTGACCATCGCCATCCACAACGGCCGCCAGCACGTGCCTGTGTTGATCAACGAGAACATGGTCGGGCACAAGCTCGGCGAGTTCGCGGTGACCCGCACGTACAAGGGCCACGCCGGCGACAAGAAGGGCAAGTGATGAGCACCGAAGCCAAAGCGATCCTGCGCAGCGCCCGCATCTCGGCGCAGAAGGCACGCCTGGTGGCTGACCTGGTCCGCGGTATGCCCGTGGGCCGAGCCAGCGACGTGCTCGCCTTCACCAACAAGAAAGCCGCTCACCTTGTTCGCAAGGTGCTGCTCTCCGCCGTCGCCAACGCCGAGAACAATCTCGGTGCGGACGTGGACGAGCTGAAGGTCGCCCGCATCTTCGTCGATGAAGGTCCGGCGATGAAGCGCATGTACGCCCGCGCCAAAGGCCGCGGTTCGCGCATCCTGAAGCGCACCAGCCACATCACTGTGGTTGTTGGCAACTGACTGGGGTAAGAGACGATGGGTCATAAAGTTCATCCCACCGGTATCCGCCTCGGCATTGCCAAGGACTGGAACTCGAAGTGGTACGCAAACAAGGGTGAGTACGCGGTGTATCTGCAGGCCGATCTCAAGGTCCGCGAGATGCTCCGCAAGAAGCTCGCCGCCGCCGGCATCTCGAAGATCCAGATCGAGCGCCCCGCCAAGACCGCCCGCGTGACGATCTACACCGCCCGTCCGGGCGTGGTGATCGGCAAGAAGGGCGAGGACATCGAGAAGCTGCGTAAGGAAGTCACCGACATGATGGGCGTTCCGACGCACATCAACGTCAGCGAAGTCCGTAAGCCGGAGCTCGACGCCCAGCTTGTCGCCGAATCGATCGCTCAGCAGCTCGAGCGTCGCATCATGTTCCGCCGCGCGATGAAGCGCTCGGTCGGCAACGCGATGCGCCTTGGTGCCCTGGGCATCAAGATCAACGTCTCCGGTCGTCTGAACGGCGCCGAGATCGCTCGCTCCGAGTGGGCCCGTGAAGGTCGCGTTCCGCTGCACACCCTGCGTGCGGACATCGACTACGGCACCGCCGAAGCCAAGACCCAATACGGCATCATCGGTGTCAAGGTGTGGGTCTACAAGGGTGAGATCTTCGATCTGGCGGCTGCCACGGCCGAGTCGAAGGAAGACCAGCAGCCTCAGCAGTCGCGCCGCGATGGTGGTGAAAACCGCCGCGAGCGGACGGCCAAGTAAGGAGTGTTGCCATGTTGCAACCTAAGCGCACCAAGTTCCGCAAGCAGTTCAAGGGCCGCAATGACGGCCTGGCGTTCAACTCCAACCTCGTGAGCTTCGGCGAGTAC
The DNA here is from genome assembly GCF_041228075.2 of Xanthomonas sp. NCPPB 2632. Taxonomy (NCBI): domain Bacteria; kingdom Pseudomonadati; phylum Pseudomonadota; class Gammaproteobacteria; order Lysobacterales; family Lysobacteraceae; genus Xanthomonas; species Xanthomonas sp. NCPPB 2632. Next base: position 3,865,519 of record NZ_CM192979.1, on the reverse strand, counting down.
GGCCTCAAGGCGACGACGCACGGTCAGCTGACCGCGCGCCAGATCGAAGCGGCCCGTCGTTGCATCACGCGCTTCGTCAAGCGTGGCGGCAAGCTCTGGATCCGCGTGTTCCCGGACAAGCCGATCACCCGCAAGCCGATCGAGGTTCGAATGGGCGCCGGTAAGGGTAGCGTCGAGTTCTGGGTCGCTCCGATCCAGCCCGGTCGCATGCTTTATGAAATCGAAGGTGTCGACGAGACGACGGCACGCGAAGCGTTCCGTCTGGCCGCAGCCAAGCTGTCCGTCCAGACCCAGTTCGTCTCCAGGGCGGTGATGTAATGGCCAGCAAAGATATCAACCAGAAGTCGGCGGAAGAGCTTAAGCAGGATCTGCTGGACCTTCGCAAGGAGCAGTTCAATCTGCGCATGCAGAAGGGCTCCGGTCAGCTCACTCAGCCGCACCAGCTGCGCCGCGTTCGGCGTGACATCGCCCGCACGAAGTTCGTGCTCGGCGCTAAGAAGTAAGGACGGCGGACATGAGTGATAACACGAAGACGGCGCGCACCCTCACGGGACGTGTCATCAGCAACAAGATGGACCATACCGTAACGGTACTGATCGAGCGCCAGGTGCAGCATCCGCTGCTCGGCAAGATCATCCGCCGCTCCACGAAGCTTCACGCACATGACGACACCGGTGCGAACGAGGGTGACCTGGTGCGGATCGCGGAATGCCGTCCGCTGTCGAAGACCAAACATCACCGCGTGGTCGAAATCGTCACGCGCGCTGAAGTCTAAGGAGAAGAGCAGCCATGATTCAGGTGCAGAGCTCGCTTTCCGCCGCGGACAACAGCGGTGCGAAGGAAATGATGTGCATCAAGGTGCTGGGCGGCTCGAAGCGCCGTTATGCCAGCGTCGGTGATGTGATCAAGGTGACCATCAAGGACGCCATTCCTCGCGGCAAGGTCAAGAAGGGTGAGGTGTATAACGCCGTGGTGGTTCGTACCGCCAAGGGTGTGCGCCGCGCCGACGGTTCCGTGATCCGTTTCGACGGTAACGCGGCCGTGCTCCTCAACAATAAGCTCGAGCCGATCGGTACCCGTATTTTCGGGCCGGTTACTCGCGAGCTGCGCAACGAGAAGTTCATGAAGATCGTCTCGCTCGCGCCCGAAGTGCTCTGAGCGGAGGCCAGACATGAACCGTATCCGCAAGGGTGATAACGTCGTCGTCATCACCGGCAAGAACAAGGGGCAGCGCGGCGACGTGCTGCGCGTCGATGGCGAGCGCGTCGTCGTCTCGAACGTCAACCTGGTCAAGCGTCACACCAAGCCGAACCCCCAGGCCAACCAGCCGGGTGGGATCGTCGAACGTGAGGCCTCGATCCATATCTCCAACGTACAGCTCTTCAACTCCGCCACCAACAAGGGCGAGCGCGCTGGCACCAAGACGCTCGAGGACGGGCGCAAGGTGCGCGTGTTCCGCTCCGGCGAAGAAGTCGACGCGTAAGGAACCGAAGTCATGACCCGTCTTGAAACGTTTTACAAAGAGTCGGTAATGCAGAAGCTCACTGAGCGCTTCGGTTACCAGAACGTCATGCAGGTGCCCCGCATTACGAAGATCACGCTCAATATGGGCGTCGGCGAAGCCGCCGGTAACAAGAAGATCCTCGACAATGCGGTCGCCGACATGACCAAGATCGCCGGCCAGAAGCCGATCACGACGAAGGCCCGCGTGTCGGTCGCTTCGTTCAAGATCCGCGACGGTTGGCCGATCGGTTGCAAGGTCACGCTGCGTCGTGCCCAGATGTGGGAATTCCTGGACCGCCTGATCAACATCTCGCTGCCGCGTACGCGCGACTTCCGTGGTGTCTCGGGTCGTGCCTTCGATGGCCGTGGTAATTACAACTTCGGCGTCAAGGAACAGATCATTTTCCCGGAAATCGACTTCGATCAGGTTGACGCGCTGCGCGGTATGGATATCTCCATCACCACCACCGCCAAGACCGACGAAGAAGCCAAGGCGCTGCTGGAAGCTTTCAGCTTCCCGTTCCGCAACTGATCACAGGTAGAACATGGCCAAGACCTCGATGGTCGAGCGCGACCTCAAGCGCACCAAGCTCGTCAAGAAGTACGCTGCAAAGCGTGCGGAATACAAGGCGATCGTTCTTAGCGCGACCGCTTCGTACGACGAGAAGATGGAAGCCCAGACCAAGCTGCAGAAGCTTCCCCGTGATGCGAGCCCGTCGCGCCAGCGTAACCGCTGTGCACTGACCGGTCGTCCGCGCGGCGTCTACAGCAAGTTCGGCCTCGGTCGCAACAAGCTCCGTGAAGCCACCATGCGTGGTGACGTCCCGGGCCTGCGCAAGGCCAGCTGGTAAAACCAGCCTCCGCTTCGGCGGGGCAGGGCGCTCCTGGACAAAACTTGTCCGGGGCGTCTCATGCTGCTATAGTCGTTGGTCTGCGCAATGCAGACCGACGATGTGTCGGCACTACAATTTAAGATTTCCGGTCATACGGATATCGGTACTCTCAAGGGTTTTTCTTATGAGCATGACTGATCCCATCGCCGATCTGTTTACGCGCATCCGTAACGGCCAGGCATCTGGCAAAGCGGTTGTTCGTATGCCGTCGTCGAAAGTGAAGCTGGCCCTGGCCAAGCTTCTGCAGAACGAAGGCTACATCCTCGACGCCCGTACCGCTGACGAAGCGGGCAAGCCGGTCCTCGAGATCAAGCTGAAGTACTTCGAAGGCCGTCCGGCCATTGAAACCATTTCCCGTGTCAGCCGTTCCGGTCTCCGCGTCTACCGCGGCAAGGACGAACTGCCGAAGGTCCTCGGTGGCCTGGGTATCTCGATCATCTCGACTTCCGCCGGTCTCCTGACCGACGCGCAGGCCCGTTCCAAGGGTCTGGGCGGCGAAGTCATCGGCCAGGTGGCGTAAGGAGTACCGACATGTCACGTGTAGCCAAGCTCCCCATCACCCTCCCGAAGGGCGTTGAACTCTCCGTTGCCAATGGCACGGTCTCGGTCAAGGGCCCGAAAGGCACCCTGACGACCCACGAGCTGCCGGGCGTTTCGCTCTCGCAGGAAAACGGCGTCGTTTCGATCGTTCTCGCCGATGGCGCCGACGACAAGTTCGGTGGCACCGCCCGCGCGATCATCGCCAACATGGTCACCGGTGTTGCCAACGGCTTCGAGAAGAAGCTCGAACTGGTCGGCGTCGGTTATCGCGCGCAGCTCCAGGGCAAGGCCGTCAACCTGTCCCTCGGCTTCTCGCACCCGGTCGTCTTCGACGCGCCGGAAGGCATCACCATCGAAGTCCCGACGCAGACGGAAATCCTTATCAAGGGTGCCGATAAGCAGCTCGTGGGCCAGACGGCCGCCAAGATCCGTGCTTTCCGTTCGCCGGAGCCCTACAAGGGCAAGGGCGTTCGCTACGCCGGCGAGAAGATCATCCTGAAGGAAGCCAAGAAGGCCTAATCGGCCTATCCGCTTTCTGGAGACGAGAAGATGAACAAGAATACATCCCGCCTGCGCCGCGCCAAGTCGACCCGTGCCCACATCCGTGAGCTCGCCGTCGCCCGCCTGAGCGTGCACCGCACCGGTCAGCACATCTACGCCCAGGTCTTCGCACCGAACGGCACCGTCGTGGCAGCCGCCTCGACCGTGCAGAGCTCGGTTGCCGAGGGTCTCAAGAGCAAGAAGAACGTCGAGGCCGCCATCACGGTGGGTCGCATCGTTGCCGAGCGCGCCAAGGCCGCCGGTATCGAAGCCGTCGCGTTCGACCGCTCGGGTTTTCGTTATCACGGTCGCATCAAGGCTCTGGCCGACGCGGCGCGTGAGGCCGGCCTCAAGTTCTAAGAGGCGTCAGGCCACGGCATCGGCTCCTCGGAGCCGGTGTCGCCCGATGTACCTACAACACCAAGCGGCGACCAAGCCGTAAACAGAAGTCCCGGCTAACCACCATTCCGGGCTATCAGGAAAAGAGATGTCCTCGACAGATCGCGAAAATTCGGACGGCATGCTTGAAAAGCTTATCGCCGTCAACCGCGTGGCCAAGACCGTCAAGGGTGGCCGCCAGATGAGCTTCACCGCGCTGACGGTCGTCGGCGACGGCGAAGGCCGCGTCGGCTTCGGTTATGGCAAGGCACGTGAAGTGCCGGTCGCCATTTCCAAGGCCATGGAACGCGCCCGCCGCAACATGGTGTCCATCGAACTCAACAACGGCACGCTTTGGTACGCCATCAAGGCCAACCACGGTGCGGCTCGCGTCTACATGCAGCCTGCCTCGCAGGGTACCGGCGTCATCGCCGGCGGCGCCATGCGCGCTGTCCTCGAAGTGGTCGGCGTGAAGGACGTGCTCGCCAAGGCCGTCGGCTCGCGCAACCCGATCAATCTCGTTCGCGCGACGATCAAGGGTCTGCAGGCCGTCGCCTCGCCGAAGCGCATCGCCGCCAAGCGTGGCAAGACGATCGAAGAGGTCCTCGGCAATGGCTAAGAAGAATGAAACCGCCGCTGGCGGTACTGTCCGCGTGCGCCTGGTCAAGGGTCTGCGTGGCGTGCAGGGTCGGCATCGTCTGAGCGTCAAGGCCCTGGGCCTGAGCAGGATCAACGATGTCCGCGAACTGAAGGATAGCCCGCAGGTCCGTGGCCTTATCAACACGGTCTACTACCTGGTTCGGGTCGAGGAGTAAGTCATGCGTCTTAACGATCTCAGGCCCGGCAAGGGCGCTCGCAAGACCCGTACCCGCGTCGCGCGCGGTATCGGCTCCGGCCTCGGCAAGACCGCCGGCCGCGGCCACAAGGGTCAGCACGCCCGTGCGGGTAACACGCACCGCGTCGGCTTCGAAGGCGGCCAGATGCCGCTGCAGCGTCGCCTGCCGAAGGTGGGCTTCCGCTCGCTGAAGAAGGCCGACACGCAGCAGGTCATGCTGTACCAGCTGGCCACCATCCAGGCCGACACGATCGACCTGATCGCTCTGCACGCCGCCGGTCTCGTGACCAGCCGCGCGAAGAAGGTCAAGATCGTCCTGAAGGGTGAAATCAATCGCGCGATCAAGCTCTCGGGCGTGCTTGCGACGGCCGGCGCCAAGGCGGCTATCGAAGCCGCCGGCGGCAGCGTGGAGTAATCAGGTGGCAGCAGCGCAGGGCACAACGCTCGGCTCGCTGGGCAAACTGACGGAACTGCGTCAGCGCATCTTCTTCTTGATTGGTGCGCTGATCGTCTTCCGCCTCGGTTCGTTCATTCCCGTTCCGGGCGTGAATCCCGAGGCGATGACGAGCCTGGTTGAGGGTGGTGGCGGCCTGCTGAACATGGTCAACATGTTCTCCGGCGGTTCGCTCTCGCGTTTTTCGGTGTTCGCGCTTGGTGTGGTGCCGTATATCTCGGCGTCGATCGTGGTGCAGATGATGGGCTCGGTCGTACCGTCGCTCATGGCTCTGCGCAAGGAAGGCGAGGCGGGTCGTCGCAAGATGACCATGTACACGCGTTTCGGCACGGTCGGCCTGGCGGCATTCCAGGCCTTCGGCATCGCGGTCGCCCTGCAGAAGCAGGTCGGCGCCAGCGGTCCGGTGGTCTACATGCCGGGTGCCGGCTTCGTCATGGCATCGGTCGTCGGCCTTACCGCCGGCACGATGTTCCTGATGTGGCTGGGTGAGCAGATCACGGAGCGGGGTATCGGCAACGGTATCTCCATGCTGATCTTCGCCGGTATCGTCGCGGGTCTCCCGGGTGCCATCGCGCACACGCTGACCATGGCGAACAACGGCGAGCTGTCGGTCCTGAAGCTGCTCATGGTCACGGCACTGATTCTCGCGGTCACCGCCTTCGTGGTGTTCATGGAGCGCGCCCAGCGGCGCATTACCGTGAACTACGCGAAGCAGGGCAGCCAACGTCAGTTCCAGCGCCAGACCTCGCACCTGCCGCTGAAGATCAACATGGCGGGTGTCATTCCGCCGATCTTCGCGACCAGCCTCCTGCTCTTTCCGGCAACCGCCGCTACCTGGTTCGGCTCCGCCCACCAGTCGCGCTGGTTGCAGTGGCTGACCACGGCGCTGAGCCCGGGTGAGCCGGTCCACGACATCGTGTTCGCGGTGCTGGTGATCGGGTTCGCCTTCTTCTATACGGCGATCGTGTTCAACTCGCAGGAAACGGCCGATAACCTCAAGCGTTCGGGCGCGCTGATTCCGGGCATCCGTCCGGGTCGCGCCACGGCAGACTACATCGATGGCGTCATGACCCGGCTTACCGGTGTTGGCGCGATTTACATCGTACTGGTCTGCCTGGTGCCCACGTTCATGCAGAACGCCTGGCACGTACCGTTCTATTTCGGCGGCACTTCGCTGCTGATCGTGGTGGTGGTGGTGATGGACTTCACGGCTCAGGTCCAGGCCCATCTCGTGAGCCACCAGTACGAGAGTCTGCTCAAGAAGTCCAATCTTCGCCGTGGCTGAGATTGGACGTTAAGCCCCCAAGTAGGGGAGGCCTTGGCGCCCAGCGCCGCAGGACTTCCCGTTTAGGTTAATTCAGGTTAGAATTGCGCGTTTACCGCGCACGAAACGCATCGGAGACAGTACATCATGGCGCGCATCGCGGGTGTCAATTTGCCGGTCCAGAAGCATGTCTGGGTCGGCCTGCAGAGCATTTTCGGAATCGGCCGTTCGCGGGCGAAGCAGGTTTGTGTGGATGCCGGCGTGGTTCCGACCACTCCCATCAAGTCGCTCAGCGAAGGCGAAGTGGAGAAAATCCGCGCCGAAATCGCTAAGTACACGGTCGAAGGCGACCTCCGCCGCGAAGTCGGCATGGCGGTCAAGCGCCTTATGGACCTGGGTTGCTATCGTGGCCTGCGCCATCGTCGCGGCCTGCCGGTGCGCGGCCAGCGCACGCGTACCAACGCCCGTACCCGCAAGGGTCCGCGTCGTCCGATCAAGAAGTAACGGATACCGATTATGGCTAAGCCGGTTAAAACCAAGAAGAAGATCAAGCGCGTCGTTACGGATGCCGTGGCCCACGTGCAGGCTTCTTTCAACAACACGATCGTCACGATCACCGATCGCCAGGGCAACGCCCTGTCGTGGGCGACTGCCGGTGGCGCGGGTTTCCGCGGTTCCCGTAAGTCCACCCCGTTCGCTGCCCAGGTTGCCGCTGAAAAGGCTGGCCGCGCTGCAGGCGACTACGGTGTGAAGACGGTTGAAGTTCGCATCAAGGGCCCCGGCCCGGGCCGTGAGTCGGCCGTGCGTTCACTGAATGCGTTGGGCTACAAAGTGCTCAACATTATCGATGTCACGCCGATTCCGCATAACGGCTGCCGTCCCCCCAAGAAGCGTCGCGTCTAAGGAGCATACCCATGGCCCGTTATCGTGGAGCTACCTGCAAACTTGCGCGTCGTGAAGGTGTCGACCTCGGTCTGAAGAGCCCGGCTCGCGCGCTCGATTCCAAGTGCAAGCTCGAAACCAAGCCCGGTCAGCATGGCGCCAACAAGCGCGCCCGTCTTTCCGATTACGCAGTGCAGCTGCGTGAGAAACAGAAGGTCAAGCGCATCTACGGTGTGCTCGAGCGTCAGTTCAGCAACTACTACACCAAGGCTTCGACCCAGAAGGGCAACACGGGTGAAAACCTGCTGCGCCTGCTGGAAAGCCGTCTCGACAACGTCGTGTTCCGCATGGGTTTCGCGGTTACCCGCGCCCAGGCTCGTCAGCTGGTGGCCCACAAGGCTGTCACGGTCAATGGCAAGAAGGTCAATGTGCCTTCCTACCACGTCCGTCCGGGCGACGAAGTCTCGCTGACCGAAAAGGCCCGCACGCAGTTGCGCGTCCAGGAAGCAGCGACGGTTTTCGACACGATGGATCTTCGTCCGTCGTGGGTCGAGGTCGACAGCAAGAAGTTCGCAGGCACGTTCAAGGCTGTGCCGGATCGCGGTGATCTGCCGGCCGATATCAACGAAGCCCTGATCGTCGAGCTTTACTCGAAGTAATCTTCACCGGAGCCTTGCATGGCAGTTTCGTCAACTAGTGTGCTGCGGCCTCGTGGCCTCAGCGTCGAGCAGCTCGGCGCCAACCGCGCCAAGGTGGTGGTCGAGCCGCTCGAGCGTGGCTTTGGTCACACCCTGGGCAACGCGCTGCGTCGCGTGCTGCTCTCTTCGATCCCGGGTAGCGCGATCGTCGAGGTCGAAATCGACGGCGTGCTGCACGAGTACACCACTCTGGAAGGCCTGCAGGAGGACGTGATCGAAGTCCTGCTGAACCTCAAGGATGTCGCCATTCGTCAGCACAGCGGTGACGAAGTCACCCTGACGCTTTCGAAGAAGGGCAAGGGCGTGGTCACGGCAGGCGATATCGCCGTCGACCACTCCGTTGAAATCGTCAACCCGGACCATGTGATCTGCCACCTCACCAAGGATGTGGCCCTGAACATGCGCCTGAAGGTTCGTCGTGGCGTCGGCTACCAGCCGGCCAGCGCGCGCCAGCATCCGGATGACGAGACGCGGCCGATCGGCCGTCTGCAGCTCGACGCGTCGTTCGCGCCGGTCCTGCGCGTGGCTTACGAAGTGGACGCCGCTCGTGTCGAGCAGCGCACCAACCTCGACAAGCTCGTGCTCGACATCGAGACGAACGGCACGATCGGTGCTGAAGACGCTGTTCGCAAGGCGGCTGAAATCATCAACGACCAGCTGTCGGTGTTCGGCGATTTCTCGCGCCGCGAGAGCGATTCGACCAAGGCGGAGAAGGGCGGGTTCGATCCGCTGCTGCTGCGTCCGATCGACGACCTCGAACTGACGGTCCGTTCCGCGAACTGCCTCAAGGCCGAAAGCATCTACTACATCGGCGACCTGGTCCAGAAGACCGAGGTCGAGCTGTTGAAGACGCCGAACCTTGGCAAGAAGTCGCTGACGGAAATCAAGGATGTCCTGGGCGGGCGTGGTCTCGCACTGGGCATGAAGCTCGAAAACTGGCCGCCGCCGGGTCTTTCTCACGGCATGCAGCTGGGTTGATTCACACGGGGCGATCGCTTTTCGATCGCCCCGTTCCTTTGCGCCATCCGGTGGATGCCCCGAGCACTTCCATCGTGAATCGACAGCGGTCCATAGAGGCCGCCCTCTTATAACGAGGCGTACTGACAGCCTCGCATCAGCGGGTAACCGCGGAACGTCGGTCCATCCCGGCCGGCTTTTCATAACAACAGACTTAGAGAGTACACGTCATGCGTCACCAGAAATCCGGTCGCAAGCTCAATCGCACGAGCAGCCATCGCGAAGCCATGTTCAAGAACATGGCCTCGTCGCTGATCAAGCACGAGCTCATCCGTACCACGCTGCCCAAGGCCAAGGAACTCCGTCGCGTTGCCGAGCCGCTCATCACGCTCGCCAAGACCGATGGCGTCGCCAACCGTCGCCTCGCCTTCGCGCGTCTGCGCGACAAGGTTGCCGTGGGCAAGCTGTTCGTCGAACTCGGCCCCCGTTACCGCGAGCGTCCCGGTGGTTACCTGCGTATCCTCAAGTGCGGCTTCCGCCCGGGCGACAACGCCCCGATGGCATATGTCGAGCTGGTGGATCGCCCGACCGCCGGCGAAGCCGTCGACGCCGAGTAAGCGCCAAGGTTGTCCCAAAGAACCCCGGCCGGGTGACCTGCCGGGGTTTTTTTTATGCAAGTGATTGAATTACGGTTACAAACGAAACTTCACGTGCTTGCTGACAAATGCATGCACATCGGGTTAACGTGGTTGTCCTGACACCTATCCGTTACCCATGGCTCTCTCCTCCCTGACGTTCCGTTCGCGCTACCTGCTGGCCTTCCTCGTCTGCGTCGGCCTGATGGCCTTCGCCTTGTATTCGCAATACGTGATGCACCTGGATCCGTGCCCGCTGTGTATTTTCCAGCGCATCGCGGTGTGCATCATGGGCCTGTTCTTCCTGTTGGGTGGCCTGCACGCGCCGGCGACGCGACGCGGCCGATCCATGTATGCGGGCCTCATCACCCTGGGTGGTCTGTGGGGCATTGCCACGGCGGGTCGTCATCTGTGGCTGCAATCGCTGCCTGCCGACCAGGTTCCCGCCTGCGGCCCCGGCCTGGGTTACCTGTTCGACGCCTTCCCCTTCATGAAGATGCTGAAGCTGGCCTTCACCGGCTCCGGGGAGTGCGCGAAGATCGAACCCATCCTCGGGCTGCCCATGCCGGCCTGGACCCTGCTCTGGTTCATTGCCCTGATCGTCTGGGTGCTTCTCGCTCTCCGTCGCACCGTTCGCTGATTTCTCCCGCGCCGCTCCAGGCGCCATTACGAAGGCACCACCGTCATGCAGCACTCCCTCAAAGCCGTAGTTCCCTCGTCCGCCGACTGGACGCCGGGTTCGTGGCGTTCGAGGACCGCCCTCCAGCAGCCGACGTATGAAGACGCGGCGGAGCTCAACCACGCCTTGACCCAGCTCGGCGAATTGCCGCCGCTGGTCACCTCGTGGGAAGTCCTCACCCTGAAGCAGCGCATTGCCGAAGCGCAGGATGGCGAGCGATTCCTTTTGCAGGGCGGCGATTGCGCCGAAAGCTTCGCGGACTGCAACAGCCCGATCATTTCCAATCGGCTGAAGGTGCTGCTGCAGATGAGCCTGGTGCTGGTGCATGGCATGAAGAAGCCCGTGCTGCGCGTCGGTCGCTTTGCCGGCCAGTACGCCAAGCCGCGCTCCGCCGATGCCGAAACGCGTGACGGCATGACCCTGCCGGCCTTCCGCGGCGACCTAGTCAACAGCCCCGAGTTCACGCCGGCCGCGCGTCGCGCCGATCCGCAGCGACTCATCAAGGCGCATGCCCGCTCCGCGATGACGATGAACTTCGTCCGCGCGCTGATCGACGGTGGTTTTGCCGACCTGCATCACCCCGAGTATTGGGACCTGGCCTGGGTGGACCACTCGCCGCTGGCCGCCGAGTACAAGCGCATGGTGGCCACCATCGGCGATTCGCTGCGCTTCATGGAAACCCTGGCCGGCCAGTCGATCTCCAGCTATTCGCGGGTGGATTTCTACACCTCGCACGAAGCGCTCCTGCTCCACTACGAGGAAGCGCTGACCCGTCAGGTGCCGCGCCAGGACGGCTGGTTCAATCTCTCCACGCACTACCCGTGGATCGGCATGCGCACGGCGGCGCTGGACGGCGCGCACACGGAATACTTCCGCGGTATCCGCAACCCGATCGCGGTGAAGGTCGGCCCGACCGTGCAGCCGGACGAACTGCTGCGCCTGATCGACGTGCTCAACCCCAACGAGGAGCCGGGTCGGCTGACCCTGATCCATCGCATGGGCAACGACAAGATCGCCACGCAGCTGCAGCCTCTGCTGGAGGCGGTCAAGCGGGAAGGTCGCCGCGTGCTCTGGGTCGCCGATCCGATGCATGGCAACACGGAGAGCACCAGCAACGGCTACAAGACGCGGCGCTTCACCAACATCGCGGGCGAGCTGGACCAGGCGTTCGACATCCATGCCGCGGCCGGTACCCGCCTCGGTGGCGTGCACCTCGAGCTTACCGGCGAAAACGTCACCGAGTGCCTCGGCGGTGCCCGTGGCCTGGTGGAGACGGATCTGGATCGCGCGTACAAGTCGATGGTCGATCCCCGGCTCAACTACGAGCAGTCACTGGAACTGGCGATGCTGATCGTGAAGAAGTCGGGCGGTATGGCCTGAGCTTTTTTCATGAGGCAGCCGTCTCGCGGTTGTTCATCGGCGGCACTCCCACTGGGTGTCGCCGTCGCTCTTGGCTTTGCGCTCGCCACACCTGTGGCGAGCGCAAAGGATATGACCCACGCGGCTTCACGCGTGCGCAGCTCCGCTACAGACGGCGCCACGCCATCCGGCCGGATCACGGCCACCCAGGCGCTCGAGGGGGTCATGGCGCTGATCCGGTCGCACAAGACCGTGGCGGAACTGACCCCGCAGTCCATGGGCCAGGCCCTTGGGGTACCTGTAACGCGCGTAAGCGCCGACCACTTCGGCTACGCCCAGCAACTTCCTGGCGACTGGTCGTTCAGCGTGCAACGCCAGTTGGTGCCCTCGATCGGTCTGCGGGTGGACCTCACGTTCTCGCCCGTCGACGAGGCTGAGCCATCGCCGCAGGGCATCTGCTCGCCAGACTTCGCCCATTTCACCGGAGCGCTGGAGCAACTGGGTTTCACCCGCCAGACCTCGCGCGGCGAGCATGGTCGATGGAACTTCGATGCGTTCGATCGACCCGGCCAGCATGTCGAGGTCTATCCACTGGTCCATGCGGGTGACACGCGGGGCACGGACCTCGCGTGCGTCGGAAGGGTCTCGATCCGGTAATTTTCGACGCGGTAAGTCGTGTCGGTGTCGCGCGCCTGGGACGATTGGGAGGTGTGCGCTCAGCCGTCTGCGGCATGCCGGGCCAATGCCCAGGCCACGTGTTCGCGCACGATGGGTGACGAATCGTCCGCGCGCGCGCGGAGTGCGGCGACGATTTCGTCGGAGGTGGGCGCGTTGCCGAGGCCCACGGCCAGGTTGCGCAGCCAGCCTTCGTAGCCCGTGCGGCGTATCGCCATGCCCTCGGTGCGGGAAAGGAAGTCCGCTTCGCTCCAGGCGAACAGGTCGATCAGGCGCGGGCCGTCCAGGCTATGCCGCGGAGCGAAGTCGGGCTCGGTGGCTTCCTGCGCGAACTTGTTCCACGGACAAATCAGCTGGCAGTCGTCGCAGCCGAAGATGCGGTTGCCGATCGGCGCGCGCAGAGCCTCGGGAATACTGCCCTTGAGCTCGATGGTCAGGTAGGAAATACATTTGCGTGCATCCAGCCGATAGGGCGCGACGATCGCCTGCGTCGGGCAGATGTCGATGCAACGCCGGCAGCTGCCGCAGTGCGCACTGGCCGGCTTATCGATGGGCAGGGGCAGGTCGGTATACAGCTCGCCGAGGAAGAAATACGAGCCCGCCCGTTTGTTGATCAGCACCGTGTGCTTGCCGATCCAGCCGAGGCCGGCATTGCGGGCCAGGGCCTTTTCGAGCACGGGAGCGGAGTCCACGTAAGCGCGGTAACCGAAGTCACCGATGCGCTCGCCGATCCGTGCCGCCAGCTTCTGCAGCCGGTTGCGCATCACCTTGTGGTAATCGCGACCGAGCGCATAGCGCGCGACGTAGGCTTTTTCCCCGTCCTCGATCACGTCCCAGGCATTGGACGTGCCGGGCGGTATGTAATCCATCCGTACCGAGACCACCCGCAGCGTTCCCGGCTCCAGTTCGGCCGGCCGGCTGCGCCGCGTGCCGTGGCGCGCCATGTAATCCATTTCGCCGTGGTGGCCGTCGTCCAGCCAGCGCTGCAGGTAGGCCTCGTCGTTACCCAGGTCGGTACCGGCGATACCGACGTCCGCGAAGCCGAGTTCGCGCGCCCAACGCTTGATGTCGTCGGCGAGGGCGGCGTAGTCGGTGTCGGGGGGTGCGGGCATGCGTGCATTCTACTTGCCCCTCCTATAATCCTCCGATGACCTCGTCCAACCCCGATATCGCTCTTTTCACGTCCGCGCAGGCCCGCACGATCGACCAGCGCGCCATCGGCGACCTCGGTATCCCGGGCTTTGCGCTGATGACGCGCGCGGCTGCCGCGGCGTTCGGCATGCTGCGCCAGCGCTGGCCCCAGGCCCGGCGCCTCCGCGTGGTCTGCGGCGCCCGCAACAACGGCGGTGACGGCTACCTCGTGGCTCGCGACGCGCTGGATCTCGGCCTCGCCGTCGATCTCGTCGCGCTGGAAGCCCCACGGGGGACGGACGCCATGCAAGCTCGCGACGCCTTCGTCGCCGCGAGTGGCACGGTGTTGTCGTGGGACGCCTGGGCCGGACTCGCTCCCGCCGATGTCATCGTCGATGCGATTTACGGCACGGGCCTGAACCGGGCGCCCGAGGGCGCGGCGGCGGTCGCCATCGAGGCGATCAACGCTACCGGCCTCCCCGTACTCGCGCTGGACGTGCCCTCGGGGCTCGACGCCGATACCGGCGATTGCCCCGGCGTCGCGGTGCAGGCCGCGGCAACGGCCACGTTCATCGTGCACAAGCGCGGCCTGCATACCCATCGCGCTGCGCTCGCCGGCGACGTCGAACGGCATGGCCTGGACCTGCCCGGTAGCCTCCTGGAGGCGCCCGACGCGCGCCTGCTGGTCGAAGCCTCCCTCCCGCGACGCCCGCGGGATTCGCACAAGGGCAACAACGGGCACGTCCTGGCCATCGGTGGCGACCACGCCACCGGCGGTGCGGTACGCATGGCCGCGGAGGCCGCCTTGCGTACCGGCGCGGGACTGGTCAGCGTCGCCACGCGCGAAGCGAACGTGCCGGCGATGAACGCGGCGCGCCCGGAACTGATGGCGCATGGCGTCGACGGTCCGCAGGCGCTGCAGCCCATGCTGGACAAGGCATCCGTGGTCGCGCTGGGGCCCGGCCTCGGCCAGGCCGCCTGGGGTCACGCGCTGTGGACCACGGCGCTGGACGCCGGCCTGCCGACGGTGCTGGACGCGGACGGCCTCAACCTGCTGCGTACCCATGCGCGCGCGCTGCCGGAGAAGGTCGTGCTGACGCCGCATCCGGGCGAGGCGGCCCGTCTGCTCGGCCGGGATACCCGGGCCGTCCAGGCGGATCGCTTCGCAGCGGTCCGCGAGCTGGCGCAACGCTACGGGGCGGTCGTGGTGCTCAAGGGCAACGGCAGCCTGATCGCCTCGCCGGACGGCCAGGTCTCGGTCTGCCCCTGGGGTAACCCGGGCATGGCCAGCGGCGGCATGGGCGATACCCTCACCGGCATCGTCGCCGGCTTGCTGGGGCAGGGTTGCGATCCCTACGAAGCCGCCTGCCTGGGAGTGGCGCTGCACGCCCGTGCGGCGGACGTGGCCGCGCGGCAGGGCGAGCGGGGGCTGCTGGCCGGCGACCTGCTGGAGCCCCTGCGCCGGCTGGTCAACGGGTTACCTGCATGAGTAGCAGCGAAGAACGCATCCTTGCCGACGAGGACGCCACGCTGGCCTTTGGCCGCGAGCTGGCCGCAGGCCTGGCCGGTGGCCTGGTCGTGTTCCTGCATGGCGACCTGGGGGCGGGCAAGACCACGTTCGCCCGGGCCTTCCTCCGCGCCCTTGGCGTGGGCGAGCGGGTGAAGAGCCCCACCTACAGCCTAGTCGAGGGCTACGACATCGGCGACCGACGGGCCTTCCACCTCGATCTGTACCGCATCGCCGATCCCGGCGAACTGGAGTGGCTCGGCCTGGACAGCCTGGCGGAGCCCGGCGCCATCGTGCTGGTGGAATGGCCGGAGCGGGGCGCAGGCGCTTTGCCGCCAGTGGACCTGGAACTCCATTTCCGGCACCGCGACGGCGGTCGTGCCGTACGGCTGGAGGCCCGCTCGGTGTCCGGCCAGCGCGTGCTCGCGGCACTGCCGCGCTGACGCACATGTCCTCGTTTGGACGACATTCCTGTACGTGCGTTGACGAAGGTTTCGCAGGTTATGGATTATCAAGGGAAAACATATTGCATTCGTCGGACGCATGGAGTTCAATCCGGGCCGTATGAGGGGAATCATCTTCAAATTCCGTGGATTCGTGTGCGCGATCGCCCTCGCGACGCTGGCGCCTGCCCTGGCTTTGGCCGCCGACGTCAAGTCGGCGCGGGTGTGGGCCGGCCCTGAATACACCCGTGTGGTGTTCGATCTGTCCGGCCCCGCCACGTACAAGATGTCCCAGGGCGACACGCCGGGCAGCGTGGTGCTGGATATCGCCGGCAGCACCGTGGCGGGCAACTTCGCCGCACCGGGCAAGCAGGGCCTGTTCCAGTCCATGACAGCGGCGAAGCAGGGTGGCGGCGCCCGTGTGGTGGCCACGGTCGACGCACGCGCCAAGCCCAAGAGTTTCCTGCTCAAGCCGGCCGGCGACTACGGCTACCGGCTGGTGCTCGATCTGTACCCCGGCGGCCAGAGCGATCCGGGCGACAACAGCCCGTCGGATGCGCCGGCGCTGGCCACCGCCATTGCCGAATCCCCCACCGAGGCGCCCGCCGTGGCTCCCCTGCGTGGCAGGCGCGGCAAGGCGGGCAAAACGATTCCGGCAGGGTCGCCGCCGATGCTCGGTGGTGAGCGCAAGGTGGTCGTGGCCATCGATGCCGGGCACGGTGGCGAAGATCCGGGCGCCCGCGGCGCCACCGGCCTGCGCGAGAAGGACGTCACCCTGCAGGTGGCGCGCGAGCTGGCCGACCAGATCAACCGCCAGCCCGGCATGCAGGCCGTGCTGACCCGCAACGGCGACTACTTCATTCCGTTGAAGCGCCGCTACGAGATCGCCCGCGAGCACAATGCCGACATGTTCGTGTCGATCCACGCGGATGCGTTCAAGAACGGCGACGCCAAGGGCTCGTCGGTCTGGGTGCTGTCGCCGCGCGGCAAGACCTCCGAGGCCTCGCGCTGGCTGGCCGATCGCGAAAACCGCGCCGACCTGGTCGGCGGCGTGTCGCTGGACGACAAGGACGACTCGCTGGCGGCGGTGTTGCTTGATCTCCAGCAGGGCTACGCCATGCAGGCCAGCGAATCCATTGCCGGCAACGTGCTCAAGGCGCTGGGTCGCCTGGGTCCGACGCATCGCGGCTACGTGGAGCGTGCCAACTTCGTGGTGCTGCGCTCGCCGGACGTGCCGTCCATCCTCGTGGAAACGGCCTTCATCACCAATCCCGAGGAAGAGCGCCGCCTGCGCGACGACGGCCATCGCCGCGAACTGGCCACCGCGGTGCTCGGTGGTGTGCGCAATTATTTCGAATCCATGCCGCCGCCGGGCACCTGGTTCGCGGCGCAGGCCGCGCGGCGCAACGGCACCTCGCTGGCCGCCACCGCCGCGTCCGCACCGGCGGCGCCCGCCGTGGCGTCCGACGCCGGTGCAGTGGCTTCCGATGCCGTCAAGGCGGCTTCGCGCGTGACGACGTCCGGCCGTAAGGCCCTGGCCAAGGCCGAGGCCTCCCCGTCGCCCGCACGAGGCCGGGTCGAGACGCCGTCGGGTCGTGCCGACGAGAACGTGCGCGACCTCCACCGCGTCAACCGCGGCGAAACCCTGACCGGCATCGCCCAGCAGTACGGCGTATCCGTCGGCGCACTCAAGATCGCCAACAAGATGAACGACAACAACGTCCGCGTCGGCTCGGTCATGGTCATTCCCGCGAGCTGACGCCGCGCCCTTGGGCTATGCTTTCGACCTGAACGCAGTCAGGTTGTCATCCATGCCCATCCGCCCCCTGCCGCCCGAGCTGATCAACCAGATCGCGGCCGGCGAAGTCATCGAGCGACCCGCCTCGGTGGTCAAGGAACTCGTCGAGAACAGCATCGATGCCGGTGCGCGCCGGATCGAGGTCGACATCGAGCAGGGCGGCTCCCGGCTGATCCGCGTGCGCGACGACGGTGGCGGCATTCCGCGCGATGAACTGGCGCTGGCCGTCGCCTCGCATGCCACCAGCAAGATCGGCAGCTTCGACGACCTGGAGCGCGTGGCCAGCATGGGCTTTCGCGGCGAGGCGCTGGCCTCCGTATCCTCCGTGGCGCGCTTCTCGCTCACCTCGCGGCATGCGGGGCAGGACGCCGCCTGGCGCATCGACGTGGACGGCGGTCGCCTGCAGGATGCGCGGCCCGCGCAGCATCCGCCGGGCACCACCATCGAGGTGCGCGACCTGTTCTACAACGTGCCGGCCCGACGCAAGTTCCTCCGCGCCGAGCGCACCGAGTTCGCGCACATCGACGACCTGCTGAAATCGCTGGCACTGGCTCGCGAGGGTGTCGATATCCGGCTCTCGCACAACGGCAAGCCGGTGCGCCTGCTCAAGCCGGCACGCGACGAACACGCGGCGCTGGCGCGCGTGGCCGAAGTGCTCGGCCCGGAGTTTCCCGGCCAGGCGCTGCGCGTGGATCACGAGGCCGCTGGCCTGAGCCTGTCCGGCTGGGTCGGCCTGCCTACCGCGTCACGCTCGCAGGCTGATCAGCAATATTTCTACGTCAACGGCCGGCTGGTCCGCGACCGCATCGTCGCCCACGCCGTGCGCCAGGCGTATGCGGACGTGCTGTTCCACGGCCGCCATCCGGTGTTCGTGCTGTTCCTCACGCTCGATCCGGTCGGCGTGGACGTGAACGTGCACCCGGCGAAAAGCGAAGTGCGCTTCCGCGAGCAGCGGCTGATCCACGATTTCCTGTTCCGCACGCTGCACGAGGCACTGGCGCAGACGCGTGCCGGCGTGGGCGCAGCGTCCTCGACGGATGCGCCGTCAGGCATGGCCGGCGGCATCGACGCGGGGCACGGGACAGCGGTGGGAACGTTTGCGAGCGGTGGCGCGGGATCGCGCATGGCATCGATGCCCGCCTGGCCGCAGGCAGGCAGCCAGTCGCGACTGGGCCTGGGCGTGCGCGACGAACCCCTGGCCGACTACAAGACCCTGTTCGGCGCCACGACGTCCCTGTCGACGCCGCGGCCGTCGACTTCCTGGACGCCGCCGGCCGCCGGCGATGAACCGGACACGGAGGGTGGCATTCCCCCGCTGGGCTACGCCATCGCGCAGCTGAAGAGCATCTACGTGCTGGCCGAGAACGAACACGGCATGGTGCTGGTCGACATGCACGCCGCGCACGAGCGGATCACCTACGAAAAACTGAAGAACGGTCGCGTCACCTCCAGCCTGCGCTCGCAGATGCTGCTGGTGCCGCTGTCGATCGCGGTCAGCGCGCGCGAGGCCGCCGCGGCGGAAGAACACGCCGAGGCGCTCGCCGACTGGGGCCTGGAGCTGTCGCGCAGCGGCCCTTCCGGCGTCGTGGTGCGGCGCGTGCCGTCGTTGCTGGAAAGCGCCGATGTGGCCCAGCTCACCCGCGACGTGCTGGCCGAACTGGCCCAGCACGGCAGCTCGCGCCGGCTGGAAGAACTGGAAAACGAACTGCTCTCCACCATGGCCTGCCATGGCTCCGTGCGTGCCGGCCGACGCCTGGGCCTGCCGGAAATGAACGCGCTGCTGCGCGAGATGGAAGCCACCGAACGCTCGGCGCAGTGCAACCATGGCCGTCCCACCTGGGTGCAGCTGTCGCTGGGGGAGCTGGACAGGCTGTTCCTGCGCGGTCGCTGAATCGATGTATGCTGGACGGATAGACGTCCAAACCGGGGTTTCGCCATGATCCGTTCGCTTGCCTTCGCCTCCGTCGTAGCGGTCACCACCGGCAACGCCATCGCCGGCGACGCCTACACCGCCGCCATCGAGAAAGTGCGTGCCGCACGCATCGACGCACTGAAGGCGCCGGACGGCTGGCTGAGCCTGGTCGGTCTGGACTGGCTGCAGCCCGGTGCCAATCGCATCGGCAGCTCGGCCGACAATGACATCGTCCTCAAGGCCGGTCCCGCCCATCTTGGCGTGGTCACGCTGGACGACGGCGGCACGGTCACCATCGAGCTGGCGCCCGGCAGCGGTGCGCTGGTCGACGGTCGCGAGGTGCAGCGCGCCACGCTCGTCGACGATGGCGGCACCGGCGGCAAGCCCACGGAAGTCCGCTTCGGCTCGGCCCGGTTCTTCGTGATCGCCCGCGACGGCAAGAAAGCCCTGCGCGTGAAGGACGACAACGCCGCCACGCGCACGCACTTCGCCGGCCTGGATTACTTCACCGTCGACCCGACGTGGCGCGTGGAAGCCCGCTGGGTGCCGTTCGATCCGCCGCACGAGCTGGAAATCGGCTCGGTGCTCGGCACGATCGACAAGGAGAAGGTGCCGGGCAAGGCGGTGTTCACGCGCGACGGCCACACCTTCGAGCTCTACCCCATCCAGGAAGAACCCGATTCGCTGTTCTTCGTTTTCGCCGACCGTACCAGCGGCAAGGAAACCTACGGCGCGGCACGGTTCCTGGATACGCCGCTGGCCAAGGACGGCAAGCTGGTGCTGGATTTCAACGAGGCGCGCAACCCGCCGTGCGCGTTCACGCCGTATGCCACGTGCCCGCTGGCGCCGCCGGAAAACCGGCTGGACGTGCGCGTGACCGCGGGCGAGAAGAAATACGCCGGCGGCCACGACTGACGCGCCACGGGCGCCGTATCAGGCGCCCTTGAACACCGGCTTGCGCCGTTCCAGGAACGCGCCGGTGCCTTCACGCATGTCCTCGGTGGAGAACGCGATGGCGAAGCCCTGTGTCTCGAAGGCCAGGCCCTGGTCGATCGCGCATTCGCCGCCTTCGATCACGGCCTCCAGGATGCCCTTCAGGGCCAGCGGTGCCGCGGCCGCCAGCTGGTCGGCCAGGGCATCCACGGTGGCGTCCAGTTCGTCCGCGGCCACCACGCGGGTGACCAGGCCGGTGCGCTCGGCGCGGGCCGCATCGATCTGCTGGCCCAGCAGGCACAGCTCCAGCGCCAGGCCGCGACCGGCGAGCCGGGTCAGGCGTTGCGTACCGCCGAAACCGGGAATCAGACCCAGGCCGATCTCAGGCTGGCCGAAGCGCGCCTTTTCGCTGGCTACGCGAAGATGGCACGCCATGGCCAGCTCCATGCCGCCACCCAGCGTGTAGCCCTGGATCTTCGCGATCACGGGCTTGCCCAAGCGCTCTACCGTCAGCATCAGGTCCTGCCCGGCGCGTGACGCGGCCTGCGCCTTCACGGGCGACCAGTCGGACATTTCGGAAATGTCCGCGCCGGCGACGAATGCCTTGTCACCCGCACCGGCCAGCACCACGACGCGGATGGCGTCGTCCTGCGCGGCCTGCCGGAAGGCCAGGGTCAGCTCGACGATGGTCTCGCGGTTGAGCGCATTGAGCTTGTCGGGGCGGTTGACGGTGATGTGACGGACGGCGCCGCGATCGGCGGTGACGAGGGTACGAAAGGCCATGGCGGCTCCTGGCGGTGGGGCAAGGCGGCGGATGGTAGCAGGGGAACCTTTACCCCTTCTTCGGCGTCTGAGGGTGTACGGACGGGGCAGCGGCCGATGGATTATCCTCCACGCACGCCCAGGGTTCCGGGTTCTTGGAGAACGGGATGCCATCCTCGCGTTTGCTGGTCACGATCGCCGCCTTGCTGTGCCTGCCCGCCGTCCCGGCGTTGGCCCAGGGGCCGGCCACGGCAAACGCGTCCGCCGCACCCGCCATCGACAAGACCAGGCTGTCGTACGCCATCGGTTACCAGATCGGCACCCAGTTCGCCAACAGCGCCCAGCCCGATGTCGACATCGCGGTGCTGGTCAGGGCGCTCCAGGACGGTTACGCCAAGCGCGCGCCGGGCGTGCCCATCGATGTCATGCAGCAGCAGCTGGTGAACTTCGACGCCAAGGTGCAGCGCGATTCCGTGGTGGAGTTCCGTCGTGTCGCCGCCGCCAACGCGAAGCGCAGCAGCGATTTCCTCGCCCGCAACCGGGTGCGGCCGGGCGTCACCACCTTGCCTTCCGGTATCCAGTACGCCGTGCTCAACAAGGGCAGCGGGGCGCAGGCCAGTGTCACCAGCACCGTGGTGGTCAATTACCGCGGTGCGTTGATCGACGGCACCGAGTTCGACAGTTCCTACGCCCACGGCAAGCCCGTCACCTTCACGGTCAACCGGGTGATTCCCGGCTGGCAGGACGTGATCCCGCGCATGCGCGTGGGCGACAAGTGGAAGGTGGTGATTCCCCCGGCGCTGGCCTATGGCGAGCGCGGCGAGCTGCCCCGCATCGGCCCGAACGAGGCCCTGGTGTTCGACCTCGAGCTGATCGACGTCAAGCCCTGAGGGTCGCGCTAGAATGACCGACGGTATGTCCCCGGTCCCATCATCCTCGCTCCCCCTGACACCGTGCACCGGCGTGTGCCGCCTCGACGCGCGCGGCCTTTGCGTGGGTTGCCTGCGCACGGGCGACGAGATCGCCTGCTGGTCGTCGCTGGACGACGACCGCAAGCGCTGGTTGATGGATGAGATCCTCCCCACCCGACAGGCCGGGTGATGGACGACCTCCTGGCCCGTTTGCGCGGCGCGCTGCTGCCCCTGGACACACCGCCGGGTCCGCGCGGCTGGAACCACCACGACATGGCCGAGCTGATCGGCGACGGCCCGCGCCGCAAGGCGGCCGTGCTGATCGGCATCCGCGACGACCGCGAGCAGAACGTCGTGCTCACCGTCCGCACCGATACGTTGCAGCAGCACGCCGGCCAGGTCGCCTTTCCCGGCGGCAGGGTGGAAGACCACGACGCGGATGCCGTGGCCACGGCGCTGCGCGAGAGCCACGAGGAAATCGGGCTGGATGCGCGCAAGGTCACGCCGCTGGGCTTCCTGGATGCGTTCGAGACGATCAGCGGCTACTCGGTGACGCCGGTGGTCGCGCGCATCGACGCCGACGCCGTGCTCCGGCCGGACCCCGGGGAAGTGGCCGAGGTGTTCGAGGTGCCCTTCGCGTTCTTCCTCGAGCCCGACAACCTGCGTCGCTACACCATGGAGTTCCGCGGTCACCGTCGTGACATGGTCGAATTCCTGCATGCCGGCTACCGCATCTGGGGCGTCACGGCGGCCATCCTCCTCAACCTGCTGAAACGGATGGGACACCACCCATGCTGATCTCGCGCACGCTCGTCGATGCCGGCACCGCCGCCCACCTCTCCGCGCACGACGTGTTGTTCGTCGATGCCCGGTTCGACCTCGCCCATCCCGCCCAGGGCGACGAGGACTATGCGCGGGCGCATGTCCGTGGCGCCGTGCGTGCCGATCTCGACCGCGACCTGGCCGACATGGCGACGCCCGCGAACGGTCGTGGTCGTCATCCGTTGCCCTCGCCCGAGCGCTTCCAGGCGTGGCTGGCGCGCTCGGGCTGGCGGCCGGACCTGCAGGTGGTCGTCTACGATGCGGCCGGCGGGGCCCTGGCGGCCGCGCGTTTCTGGTGGCTGGCGCGCCTTGCCGGCCTGGACAACGTGGCCGTGCTCGATGGCGGCTGGGCCGCCTGGACGCGGGCCGGGTTGCCCGTGGATGCCGAGGTGCCGAGGCGCGAGGCGACGGCCGTGCATGTGGCCTTCGACGCGGCCGGCACGGTGGATGCCGACACCCTGGCCGAGGGCGTGGCGTCGGGGCGACTGGTCCTGCTGGACGCGCGTGCCACGCCGCGCTATCGCGGCGAGGTCGAGCCGCTGGACCCCGTGGCCGGGCACGTGCCCGGTGCACGCAACCGGCCTTTCGCGGACAACCTCGACACCGACGGCGTGTTCCATTCTCCAGAGACCCTGCGTCGTGCGTTCGAGGGCGTGATCGGTCCGCACCCCGCGGACGATGTGGTGCACATGTGCGGTTCCGGCGTTACCGCGTGCCACAACCTGCTGGCCATGGAGTACGCGGGCCTGTGCGGTTCACGCCTTTATGCACCGTCATGGAGCGGCTGGGTCAGCGACCGCTCCCGTGGCGTGGCCAACGGCGATGCGCTATAGCATTACCGTGCGTCGTTCGCGTGCGCTCAACTGCGCCGCCTCGATCACCCGAATGACGTCCCGCGATTCGCGCGGGTCCACCGGCACGGCGGATTCGCCGCGGATGGCGGCTGCGACGCCGTCGTAGTAGGCGGTATAGCGGCCGGGCAGGGTGTCGATCACCGTGGCGCTGCCATCGGCATCGGTGAAGCGTCCGAACAGCGTGGGGTCGTCGTCGCCCCAGTGCTCACCGCCCGGTCGGCGACCTTCGCGCAGGGCGGCCTCCTGGCCGTCGATGCCGTACTTGACGAAGCTGCCGCCATCGCCATGCACCAGGTAGCGCGGTCCCGGGGCGCGGACCAGCGCCGATGCGTGCAGCACCGCGCGGCGGTGACCGTAATCCAGCACCAGGTGGAAGTAGTCGTCGGTCCTGGCGGCCGCGCGCTGGCGAATCACATCCGCGGTGATCGCACGGGGCAGGCCGAACAGCACCAGTGCCTGGTCGATCAGGTGCGCGCCGAGGTCGTACAGCACGCCCGATCCGGCCACTTCGGTTTCCCGCCAGCCCGGCTTGATCTCGGGCCGGAAACGATCGAAGTGGGTTTCGAAGTAGACCACCTCGCCCAGTCGGCCGTCTTCGATCAGGCGGCGTACCGTCAGGAAATCGTTGTCCCAGCGACGGTTCTGGAAGACCGACAGGCGGCGGTCCACGCGGTCGGCCAGTTCGATCAGCGCATCGGCTTCCGCCGCGTCCAGGGTGAACGGCTTGTCGACCACCACGTGCTTGCCGGCTTCCAGCGCGGCACGTGCGAGCGGGGCATGGCTTTCGTTCGGCGAAGCGATGACGATCAGTTCGAGCGACGGGTCGGCCAGCAAATCATGAGGATTTTCGTAGGCCTTGGCCTCGGGAAAGTCACGGGCGATCTGGTCGGCGCGGCGGCTGCCGATGGCGGCAAGATGCAGGCCCTCCGCGGCGGCGATCAGCGGTGCATGGAAGAAGGCGCCTGCGGTGCCGTAGCCGATGAGGCCGGTGGGGATCGCGTGCATGGTCACTCCTTGGGCTGTCGAATGACCAAGCGTAACGCGGCGCGCCTGAGCGTTTCGTTTAGCATCCGGCGCTTCTTCGTAAGCCGCGGAAACGCCCATGCCCATCGCCGATGCCGCCAGCCCGCCGGAGCGCATGCCGCGGCAGATCGCCTACATCATCGGTAACGAGGGGTGCGAGCGCTTCAGCTTCTACGGGATGCGCAACATCCTGACGCCGTTCCTGATCACCTCGCTGCTGCTGTACCTGCCGGAGGCGGATCGGGCGGGGGCGGCCAAGGACGTGTTCCACACCTTCGTCATCGGCGTGTATTTCTTCCCGCTGCTTGGCGGCTGGCTGGCCGACCGCTGGTTCGGCAAGTACCGCACCGTGCTGTGGCTGAGCCTGGTCTACTGCCTGGGGCACCTTTGCCTGGCCGTGTTCGAGCACAGCGTGGCAGGCTTCTACACCGGCCTTGCGCTGATCGCCCTGGGCGCGGGCGGGATCAAGCCCTGCGTCGCGGCGTTCGTCGGCGACCAGTTCGATGAGGGCAACCGACGCCTGGCGAAGGTCGTGTTCGACGCGTTCTACTGGATCATCAACGTCGGCTCGTTCCTGGCGTCGGTATCGATGCCGTTCTTCCTGCGCCATTACGGCGCGGCCGTGGCGTTCGGCATTCCCGGTGCGTTGATGTTCGTTGCCACCGTGGTGTTCTGGTGCGGTCGGCGTCACTACGTGATGGCACCACCCGCGGGGAACGATCCCCACGGTTTCATGAAGGTGGTGCGCACCGCGTTGCTCACCCGTCGCGAGGGGCAGGGCCGGCCGGGCCTGTGGGTCGCTGCGGGGTCTGTCGTGCTGGCGCTGGCGGCACTGGCGACCACCCCGGTGCTGGGCATCGTCGCGGCGCTGTGCCTCGGGCTGGTGGCCATCCTGGTCGGGGGCGGCATCGGCACGCGCATGCAACTGGAACGAGCGCGCGGTGTTCATCCCGACGAGGCGATCGACGGCGTGGCCGTGGTGCTGCGCGTGCTGGTGGTGTTCGCCCTGGTCACGCCGTTCTGGTCGCTGTTCGACCAGAAAGCCTCGACATGGGTGCTCCAGGCCGGCGTGATGCGTGCGCCCGACTGGCTGCATCCGGCGCAGATGCAGGCGATCAATCCGCTGCTGGTGCTGCTGCTGATCCCCTTCAACAACCTGGTGCTGTTTCCGCTGCTGCGGAAGGCCGGCATCGAGCCGACGGCCTTGCGTCGCATGACGGCGGGCATCGTGTTTTCCGCGCTGGCCTGGGTGGTGGTCGGTGTATTGCAGCTGGGGCTGGACGGTGGCGATGCGCTGTCGATCGCCTGGCAGGTGCTGCCTTACGTGTTGCTGACCATGGGCGAGGTGCTGGTCTCGG
This sequence comes from Xanthomonas sp. NCPPB 2632, assembly GCF_041228075.2. Taxonomy (NCBI): domain Bacteria; kingdom Pseudomonadati; phylum Pseudomonadota; class Gammaproteobacteria; order Lysobacterales; family Lysobacteraceae; genus Xanthomonas; species Xanthomonas sp. NCPPB 2632. The sequence continues at coordinate 3,839,773 of NZ_CM192979.1, read as the reverse complement.
CGACGGGCCTGGAATTTGCCTACAGCCAGGCACCGCCGTCGATGAAGGGCACGCTGATGAGCTTCTGGACGTTGAGCGTCACTGTCGGCAACCTCTGGGTGCTGCTGGCCAACGCAGGCGTGCGCAACGAGGCCGTGCTGGCGGGCATCGCGGGCACGGGCATGGGGGCCACCGCGTTCCAGATGTTCTTCTTCGCCGGCTTTGCCGCCATCGCCGCGCTGGCGTTCGGCCTGTACGCACGCGGCTATCGCCCCGTGGACTATTACCGCGCCGCGTGACGTTCCCTGCACGGCGGCGCGTGGAGCATCGAGGCCTTCCGGCAGGAGACACGACCCATGGCGGCAGCGAACAAGGCAGCACCCTTTCCGTCGATGGGCAACGGCGAGTGGCCCGGCAAGGTGGTGCTGGTGACCGGCGGCGCGCAGGGCATCGGCAAGGGCATCGCCGAGGCGGTGCTGGCCGTCGGTGGATCGGTGCTCATCGGCGATGTGGATGCCGACGCCGGCAGGGCCTGCCTGGAGGCATGGGACGTCGCCGAGCGTGCCGCTTTCCTGGTGCTGGACGTGTCGAAGGAAGCCAGCGTGAAACGCTTCGTGGCCGCGGCGCTCAAGCGCTTCGGCCGCATCGACGGCCTGGTCAACAACGCGGGCATCGCCGATCCCACCAGCGGTCCGCTGCACAAGCTTGACTGGAGCGAATGGAAACGCCGCATCGATACCAACCTGGGCGGTACCTTCCTGTGCAGCAAGCATGCGTTGCCGGCGCTCACGCGCAGCAACGGCGCGATCGTCAACATCGCATCGTCGCGCGCGCACCAGTCGGAGCCGGACACGGAGGCCTACGCCGCCAGCAAGGGCGGCATCGTCGCCTTCACCCACGCGCTGGCGATCAGTGCCGGGCCGGTGCGCGTGAACGCGATCAACCCCGGCTGGGTGGTCGTGGACGCGTGGAAAAAGCCGGGCCTGCGCCGCAAGTCGCGACTATCCGCGGCGGATCATGCGCAACATCCCGTCGGGCGCGCCGGCCTGCCACCGGATATCGGTGCGCTGGCCGTGTTCCTGCTGTCGTCGCAGGCCGGCTTCATCACCGGCGAGAACATCACGGTGGACGGCGGCGTCGCGCGGAAGATGCACTACGTGTGACGGTCAGCGCTGCAACGGAATGGTGGTCTTGCCACCGGGGTCGAACCGGCCGTTGGCCTCGTTGTAGTCCCAGTGTTCCACCACGCAGCTGCCCGGATCGTTAGCGGGATCGTGGTGGATCACGTTGAACGAGTTGCTGATGCCGTCACGGATGCGCGTGGACAGCGCCGTACCGGCCTGCACGGACCACAGTTCGCTGGCCAGCGCACGTTTTTCCGTGTTCAGCGGCCTGACGTAGGGCAGGTGGATATGCCCGCCCAGGACAAGATCCGCACCCGCCGCGGCCCAGGCGGCGATGGCGCGCTCGTGGTTGATCAGCAGGTTGGCCACATCCGATTCGCGGATCACATGCACGGGTTGGTGGGTGACGACGATACGCAGTTGCGCGGTGCTGGCCTCGCGCAACCGTCGCCCGACTCGCTCGATCTGCGCGTCGGATACTTCGCCGTTCTTGTGGCGCGCGGCACGCACGGTGTTGACGCCGATCACCAGCAGGTCGTCGCTGGCGTGCACCGGCTCCAGGTCGTGTCCGAACGCACGACGGTAGCCACCGAACGGATCGAACGCACGCGCGAACACGTTCAGCAGCGGCACGTCGTGGTTTCCCGGGATGACCAGGGACGGGCGGCCGCAGGCATCAATGAAGCGCCGCGCCGCGTCGAACTGGCTACGCCGCGCACGCTGCGTCACATCGCCGGAGAGGATGACGAGGTCCGGCCGCAGCGAGGCGATCAGGTCACCCAGCGCGGCGACCACGGGAGGGCGTTCGGTACCGAAATGGGTATCGGAAATCTGGACCAGCAGGCTCAACCCGGATCCTCCCCGGGCTGGCGTTCGCCGTCGGTGAGAAGCACGAGGGGACGCGGCGCGGCGCGGAACACGATGGGCGGGGCGAGCCAGACGATTTCGCCATCGATCGCCACCTTGATCTTCGTGTGCCGGCGCCGCGGCGTCACCGTGATCTCGCGGAACGGAAAGCTCACCACATGCTCGGCTTCGCCCAGCTTGCCCAGCGCACCGCTGAGGATCAATCGCAACATGGTCAGCTTGCCGATGGGCTTGAGGACCAGCCCGGCCAGCGTGCCGTCGTTGCGATGCACGTCGGCAGCCTCGTCCAGGCCGATCTTTTCCAGTTGCAGGGCGTTGTTGCCGACGAACAGCGTGGGCGTGCGCAACTGGCGCGCCTGCGCTCCGTCGGTGACCGCGATACGCAGGGGCCGGTAGTCGCGCATCAGGGTGGCCAGGCCCGACCACAACGCCACGATGCGGTGACGGCCGAAGCGCTGCTTCCAGGTTTCGCGATCTTCCAGCACCTGCGGGTAGAGCCCCAGGCTGGCGTTGACCATGAACAGCCGGTCGTTGACCATGCCGATCTGCGCATCGATCGGCGTCGACCGGACCAGGGCTTCGGCAGCGCCACGCGTGTCGGTGGGAATGCCGTGCGTGCGCCCGGTGAAGTTGAACGTGCCCTGCGGCAGGATGCCCATGGTCAGTTGCTCGCGCCAGGCGGTCTGCGCCACGCAGTTGATCGTGCCGTCGCCGCCCGCCGCCACGATGGCGCCCTCGTGCTGTTTCGCATAGGCGGCCGCTTCGCGGACCGCTTGCTCGATCGGGTGCCCGTCGTCGATCAGGAAAAACGCATGGCGGCGACCGGCGGCGTCGAGGATCGAGGCGATCTCGTCGCGCGCGGCGTCGGCGTCCTGGCGGCCGGAGCCGGCATTCATGACGATGGCAAAAGCGAGTGGGGTGGGCATGGGCGAGGATCGAAGCACTCGCCTCGTCACGGTCGCATGAATTTACGTGGTGGCACGGCGGCCTTCGCGGAGGCGCAGGTATTCGGCGCTGCCCACGCAGAGGGTCACCCAGGCCAGGCCCGTGGCGTAGCCGGCCATCACGTCGCTGAAATAATGCACCTGGAGCAGGATGCGACTGATCCCGACGACGGTGATCATGGTCACCGCGCCGATCACGATGGCGCGATGCCAGCGTGGCGGGCAGAGCACCAGCAGCACATAGGCCAGCATGCCGTAGAAGACCATCGAGCCGGAGGCGTGCCCGCTGGGAAAACTGTAACTGCGCTCGACGATGAAACCGTGGTCGTGCAGGGGGCGCTCGCGATGGAACCACGCCTTGAGGGCGCTGTTGATGAGGGCAGTGCCGACCAGCGTGACGATCCAGGTCGCGGCGAGGCGGAAGTGGCGGCGCAGCAGCAGGGCCACGAACACCACGCCGGTGGCCGCGCCCACGACGACCGGGTCTCCGCTGTGCGTTACCCAGGCGACGACCCGCAGCACGGGCAGGGGCAGGTTGGCCCGCAGGTCGGCCGCCAGTCCGGCGTCGAATACCGTCAGCCCGGCCTGCTCGCGCACTTCCACCGCGATCACCGTGGCGACCAGCAGCATGGTCACCACTACGACCAGCGCTGTGGTCGGCCGAAGGAAGGCGCGTGCGGCGGGGTCGACGCCTTCGCGCCGGCGCACGGCGCGCCGCCAGGCGATGTCCGAGCCGACCAGGGCCACCGCCAGCAGGAGGGCCCAGATCGACAGGGCGTGTGTGCTGATCCAATCCAATGGCACTCGGTTCACCTCGCGTATCGTGGCAGGATCGGCCATGTTGCCACGCCGCGCGTCGCGGCCGATAAGGGGAAACACATGTCCATCGGTTCACCGTTCCTCGCGGTTCTCGCGCTGGCCCTGCTCGCGGGCGGCTTCGATGCCGTCCATGCGGACGCGGCGCCAGCGGTCCATCGCATCGTCCGGGTGGGATTGCCCGCCGCCAGCCCGGGCACGTCGGGCCGCCTGCTCCTGTTCGCCATGCCGGCCTCGGCCGCGAAGGACGGCAAGCCCGAGGCCGTCGACACCAACCCGTTCCGGCCGACCGCAGTCTCCGTGGCCGCCCGTGACGTCACCTGGATCGGCGGCGGCCAGACCGTCGACATCGATACCGACGGCGAAGCGTTCCCCGCCGGATTCTCCGCGCTGCCGCCGGGCGATTACCTGGTCCAGGCCGTGCTCGATGTCGGCCACGACTACAACTACCACGGCCGCGGCGCGGGCGATCTGCTCAGCGAGGTGACGGCGGTGAAGCTGGCCCCGGGCGCCACCGTGCCCACCCTGGTGCTGGACAAGACCGTTCCGGCGAAAGATCCCTGGTTGCTGTCGCCGCGGGTGCCGCAGGCGGTCCGCGATGCGTTGCCCGAGGCGCGCAAGCATGCGCACGCCGAGATCATGCCCAGTGCCGCGCTGACCGCCTTCGCCGGGCGCCCGCTGACGATCCGCGCCTGGGTGCTGACACCGCCCGGCTACGACGCCAAGGCGAGCACGCGTTATCCCACCGTCTACGTGACGCACGGCTTCGGCGGCGGCTTCGACGAATACGCGGGCACGATCGCCTCGCTGTGGTCGGCCATGGCCAACCGGCAGATGCCGCCGATGATCTGGGTGCTGCTCGACGAATCCGGCCCCACCGGCACGCACGAGTTTGCCGACTCGGTGAACAACGGGCCCTGGGGCCAGGCGCTGACCACCGAGTACATTCCCTGGCTGGAAGGCCGCTACCGGATGGACGCGAAGGTGGGTGGCCGTTTCCTCAACGGGCATTCCTCCGGCGGCTGGGCCACGCTGTGGCTGCAGACGCGTTACCCGAAGGTGTTCGGCGGCACGTGGTCCACCTCGCCCGATCCGAGCGACTTCCACAACTTCACCAACATCGATCTTTATGCACCGCACGCCAACGCCTACAAGGCGCCCGACGGCACGGCCTATCCCCTGGTGCGCGACGACGGCAAGGTGATCGCGACGTTCGAGACCTTCGCCCGCCTGGAGCGGGTGCTGGGTGCCTACGGCGGTCAGTTGGCCTCGTTCGATTGGGTGTTCTCGCCCCGGGGCAAGGATGGGCGTCCGCAGCCGATGTTCAACCGCGACACCGGCGCGATCGATCCCGAGGTGGTGGCCTACTGGCGCGACCATTACGACATCGCCCAGCGCCTGCGCACGCAGTGGCCCACGTTGAAGCCCGACCTCGACGGCAAGATCCACCTGATCGTGGGCACCGCGGATACGTTCTACCTCGATGGCTCTGCGAAATTGCTCAAGGAAACGCTGGATGGCCTGCACGCCCGCAGCGATATCCGCTTCCTGCCCGGCAAGACCCACTTCGACGTCTATGTCGAGGGCGACGATCGCCAGGCGCTGATGAAGAAGATCGCCTGGGAGATGTATGGGGTGGCGCGCCCAGGGCAGGGGAGGTAAATCCCGGTAGGACGCGTACGCCGCGCCGCAGCAAGGCCTCTTCACGCAGCTGCGCTAAAATGCGCGTCTTTACCCGGAGCATTCCATGGCGCAGCCTTCCTCGGCCGGTGGCCGTTTCCGTGCCGCCCTCGCGGCCGAACGGCCCCTGCAGGTCATCGGCGCGATCAACGCCAACCATGCGTTGCTTGCGAAGCGAGCCGGGTTCCAGGCCATCTACCTGTCCGGCGGCGGCGTGGCCGCCGGGTCGCTGGGCCTGCCCGACCTGGGCATCAACACGCTGGACGACGTGCTCGTGGACGTGCGCCGCATCACCGATGTCTGCGACCTGCCGTTGATGGTCGATATCGATACCGGCTTCGGGCCCAGTGCCTTCAACATCGCCCGCACCGTCAAGAGCCTGATCAAGGCCGGCGCCGCGGCGTGCCACATCGAGGACCAGGTGGGCGCGAAGCGCTGCGGTCATCGTCCCGGCAAGGAAATCGTCACCACGGGCGAGATGGCCGACCGGGTCAAGGCCGCGGCCGACGCGAAGACCGATCCCGACTTCTTCCTCATTGCTCGCACCGACGCCATCGCGGTGCTTGGCGTGGACGCCGCCATCGAGCGGGCGATCGCCTGTGTCGAGGCGGGTGCCGATGCGATCTTCGCCGAGGCGGCTTACGACCTGCCGACCTACCAGCGTTTCGTCGACGCGGTGAAAGTGCCGGTGCTGGCCAACATCACCGAGTTCGGCCAGACCCCGTTGTTCAGCACCGAGGAACTGGGCAGCGTCGGCGTCGGCATCGTGCTGTATCCCCTTTCCGCGTTCCGCGCCATGAACAAGGCGGCGGAAAACGTCTACACCAGCATTCGCCGCGACGGTCACCAGCGCAATGTCATCGACACGATGCAGACGCGCGAGGAGCTCTACGACCGCATCGGCTACCACGAATTCGAGCGTCACCTCGACGCGCTTTTCTCTAAGCAGGGTTAAGGAGAGTCACGCATGAGCGACACCGCAACCACGACCGGCCCGAAGCCGAAGAAATCCGTCGCGTTATCCGGCATCGCCGCCGGCAACACGGCGCTGTGCACGGTCGGCCGCAGCGGCAACGACCTGCATTACCGCGGCTACGACATCCACGACCTGGCCGCGAAGGGCTCGTTCGAGGAAGTGGCCTACCTGCTGGTGCACGGCGTGCTGCCGAACTGGATGGAGCTGAACGCGTATCGCGCCAAGCTGAAGCGCCTGCGTGGCCTGCCCGCGCCGGTCAAGGCGTCGCTGGAGCTGCTGCCGGCCGCCACGCATCCGATGGACGTGATGCGCACCGGTGCCTCGGTGCTGGGCACGGTGTTGCCGGAGAAGGACGACCACAACGTCACCGGCGCGCGCGACATCGCCGACCGGCTCATGGCCAGCTTCGGTTCCATCCTGCTGTACTGGTACCACTTCAGCCACAACGGCAAGCGCATCGAGACCGAGACCGACGACGAGTCGATCGCCGGCCATTTCCTGCATCTGCTGCATGGCCGCAAGCCCAGCGAGCTGCATTCGCATGCGCTGGATCGTTCGCTGGTGCTGTACGCCGAGCACGAGTTCAACGCCAGCACCTTCGCCGCGCGTGTCATCGCCGGTACCGGCTCGGACATGTACTCGGCTATCACCGGTGCCATCGGCGCACTGCGTGGCCCGAAGCACGGCGGTGCCAACGAGGTGGCGATGGAAATCATCGCGCGCTATCGCGACGCCGCCGAGGCGGAAGCGGATATCCGCGCACGCGTCGAGCGCAAGGAGATCATCATCGGCTTCGGGCATCCGGTGTACACGGTGTCCGATCCGCGCAACGAGATCATCAAGGAAATCGCGCGCAAGCTGTGCACCGACGGCGGCAACCCGCGCCTGTTCGAGGTGTCGGAAAAGATCGAGAAGCTGATGTGGGAACTGAAGAAGATGTTCCCCAACCTCGACTGGTACTCGGCGTCGGCGTACCACATGATGGGCGTTCCCACCGCCATGTTCACGCCGCTGTTCGTCATTGCGCGGACGTCGGGCTGGAGCGCCCACGTGATCGAACAGCGCCAGGACGGCAAGATCATCCGCCCGAGCGCGAACTACACCGGGCCGGAAGACCAGACGTATACGCCGATCGAGAAGCGTTGATGTAGTGAGGCGGCTTCGCCGCGGTGTCTCGATTCGCGCACATCGTGCGTTATCGGAGGCGGCTTCGCCGCGGCGTTTTCTGTTCGCGCACATCGTGCGCTCCTACAACGCGGCTGTCGTAGGAGCGCACGATGTGCGCGAATGGGGGCACCGCGGCGTAGCCGCCACATCGAACGCACGATGTGCGAGAAGCAGGATGCCGCGGCGCATTGACGCCGTAGCCTGATTCACATCTCCGCCGCCATCCGCGTCGCGCGGTCGATCGCCCGCTTCGCATCCAGTTCTGCGGCCACATCCGCGCCACCCACCAATCGTACGTCGACGCCGCGCGCCAGCAGGGCGGCATGAAGGGCGCGATTGGGCTCCTGCCCGGCGCAAACGACCACATGGTCCACGGCCAGCAATTGAGACTCTCCATCCGCGGTCACATGCAGGCCGGCGTCGTCGATGCGCTCGTAGATCACGCCGCCGATCATCTTCACGCGCTTGTTCTTCAACGTGGCGCGGTGCACCCAGCCTGATGTTTTGTTGAGGCGCGCACCGGGTCGCCCCTCGCTTCGCTGCAACAACCACACCTCACGCTCGGGTTTCTCCGGCTGCGCCGGCATCAGGCCGCCGGGAGTAGCCATGGTCATGTCCACGCCCCATTCGCGCGTCCAGCGTGCGATGTCCGTCGTCGGCGAGGGGGCGCTCTCGGTCAGGAATTCGGCGACGTCGAAGCCGATGCCGCCCGCGCCGATGACGGCGACCCGGGCGCCCACCGCAGCGTTGCCGTGAAGGACATCGATATAGCTCAGCACCCGGGGATGATCGGCGCCGGGGATCGACAGCGGCCGGGGTAGTACGCCGGTGGCGAGGACCACGGTCTCGAAGCCGCCGGACGCCAGCATGTCTGCGTCGGCATCGGTGCCCAGCCGGCGGGTCACGCCGGTCTCGTCCAGGCGATGGTCGAAGTAGCGCAGCGTTTCGCTGAATTCTTCCTTGCCCGGAATTCGCTTGGCCATGTTGAACTGGCCGCCGATCTCGTGGGCGCGATCGAACAGCGTGACGGCATGCCCGCGTTGGGCCAGGGTGGTCGCGGCGGCCAGGCCCGCGGGCCCCGCACCGACCACGGCGACACGGCGCGCGACGGCCGCCGGCGTGATCGTCAGTTCGGTCTCGTGGCAAGCCCGCGGGTTGACCAGGCACGACGCCCGGCGATTCTCGAAGACGTGATCGAGGCAGGCCTGGTTGCAGGCGATGCAGGTGTTGATCGCCTGCGGCCGCGAGGCGCGCGCCTTGTTCACCCATTCCGGATCCGCGAGCAGCGGCCGGGCCATCGAGACCATGTCGGCGTCGCCGTCGGCCAGGATGCGTTCGGCCACGTCGGGCATGTTGATGCGGTTGGTGGTCACCAGCGGTATCGCCACCTCACCCTTCATGCGCCGGGTCACCCAGCGGAACGCGCCGCGCGGCACGCTGGTCACGATGGTGGGAACCCGGGCCTCGTGCCAGCCGATGCCCGTGTTGATGATCGTCGCACCGGCGGCTTCCACCGCCTTGGCGAGGGTGACGATGTCGTTCCACGGCTGCGCGTCGTCGACCAGATCGAGCATCGACAGGCGGTAGACGATGATGAAGTCCTTGCCCACCGCCTCGCGCATGCGCCGCACGATCTCGATCGGGAACCGCATGCGGTTGTCGGCCGAACCGCCCCAGCAGTCGGTGCGCTTGTTGGTGCGCGAGGTGAGGAACTGGTTGATCAGGTAGCCCTCGGAGCCCATGACTTCGACGCCGTCGTAGCCGGCATCCCGTGCCAGCTTTGCGCTGCGTACGAAGGCGTCGATGGTGCGCTCCACGCCACGCGCGCCGAGCGCCCGTGGCGTGAACGGCGTGATCGGCGACTTGATCCGGGAGGGGGCGACCGACAGGGGCTGGTAGGCATAGCGGCCGGCGTGGAGAATCTGCATGCAGATCTTGCCGCCCTCGGCGTGGACCGCCGAGGTGACCTTGCGGTGTCGACCCACGTGCCAGGGCATCGACATCGTGCCCGACATCGGTTTCAGCCAGCCCTGGATGTTCGGCGCGATGCCGCCGGTGACGATCAGGCCCACGCCGCCGCGCGCGCGCTCGGCGAAAAACGCCGCCAGCTTGTCGTAATCGGCGGCCTTGTCCTCCAGTCCCGTATGCATCGAGCCCATCAGGACACGGTTGCGCAGGGTGGTGAAGCCCAGATCGAGCGGGGCGAGCAGATGGGGGTAGGACACGGCGACATCCGGTTCAAACGATCGTTCGAATGATCCCCGGATCGTGTCGTCGGGGCAAGGGCGGGCGCAGCAGCGGGCGACCTTGCCAGGTGGCGCGGGCGTGGCGGAGTAGGCCTCACTTTCGCAAGGTAAAGCGCACGTGAGTCCCGATATGTGATGCAGATCACCTTTCGTCACGGGCGGAATAGGCCCTGAAGGCGGCTTGCGGTGCTGTTTTCGCCGATGTTTCAAACGCTGGGAGGTTCCCGTGCACGAAACGCACACACTTGCGTTTGTTAAAATTTCAAACGGGGCTACTAACAACTTTTAAACATTTCCAGGGAGTTTTGTTCATGCGCACAGGTCAATTCCGTTACGGCAAGCTCACTGCAGGCCTTGCCATCGCTTCGCTCGCCGCCTTCGGCGCGGTGGCGCATGCGCAGGACACCAGCGAGAAGAAGTCGCAGTCTCCCGCCCTCGATAACGTCAGCATCTGGTTGGGTGGCTACTACACCAACAACGACACGACGATCGGCGCGAAGACCGGCTTTCTCAACACCAGCGGCAAGGTGAACCTCGAAGACGACCTCGACTTCAAGAAGCACAAGACCGTGCCGCGCGCGCGCCTCGACTTCCTGATCGGCGAGCACCAGGGCTTCACCTTCGACTACTACGAAGTGAACCGCTCGCACGCCAAGAGCCTCGATACCTCGATCAATTTCCTCGGCACGCCTATCGACGCCACGGCTCGCGTCAAGGGCGACCTGAAGTTCACCTTCGGCAGCGCCGCCTACAAGTGGTGGTTCGGCACGGGTAACGACGTGTTCGGCGTCGGCCTGGGTGCGGCCTACTACAAGGTGCAGGCGAGCATCAGCGGCACCGCGTCGGGCTTCGGCCAGACGGTTTCGGACCGCGCTTCCAGCGACGTCAACGCCTGGGCTCCCAACCTGCAGCTGGGCTGGCGCCACGCGTTCAACGACCAGTGGCGCATGTACTTCAACGCCTCGGGCGTGAAGAAGAACGGCGGCAGCGTCTACGGCCACATCTGGGACGCGGCGCTCGGCGTCGAGTGGTTCCCGTGGCAGAACGTGGGCTTCGGCGCGGAATATGCCTATACCCGCATCAAGCTCAACCAGGACAAGCGTCGCTACGACCTGGATCTCGACATGAAGCTCGACGGACCGGCTGCCTACGTCCGTTTCCGCTTCTGACCAACCGGTTGGCGGTCGGCTCTCGCCGTCCGCCTCGCCGGGGGGAATCCTGGGCCGCCTTCGGGCGGCCTTTTTTGTTGGTGGTTGGTGGTTGGTTGGTCGGGTGATGGGCTCGCCTTCGGCATCGCGTTGGGCCTTGGGCCGTGGAGCAAGAGCCGGCGGGTGCCACCCTCGTGGCCACGCCTGCGGCGACCCGAAAGGGAAGGGCCGCTGGCGCGTCCGTTTACTTATTGCCCTTCGGGCACGGGTCGGGCTTCGCCCGGGGATTTTTGATTCGCCATCCATGGCTCAGCAAAAATGGCCGGCCGTCCTGGCCGGCCCCCTTCGGGCCTTTTCCGTTCGAAGCCCTCGCCTGCGGCTACCGGCCACGAGGGTGGCACCCGCCGGCTCTTTCGCAGACTGAGGTTGCGTGTGGGAGAGCACAGAGCGGGGGGTCGCTTCGTTGCTGGGAACGCTCGCTTGCCTGTTGCGTGTGGCATCTGTCGCCTTAGGTGTGTTGAGGGTTCGCGCACACGCGTGCGCTCCTACCCAGCCGGCGGATCACGCGTTCCACACCCTGCCTACCCTGGGTGTAGGAGCAACTGTCTTTTTCAGGCCTCTACCGTGCCGTGCCATTGAGTCTGATCGCGGGCCATGGCGTTGAGGGTGATGAGCAGTTTGCGCATGCAGGCCACGATGGCCACCTTCGGAGGCTTGCCTCGCGCTTTAAGGGCCTGATAGTGGGCTCTCAGAGGTGACTGGGTGCTGCGGATGGCGGCGAGTGCGGCCATGTAAAGGATGCGCCGCACGAAGGGCCGGCCGGCCATGATCTGGCGGGGGCCGTCCCGCCGCCCGCTCTGCTTGGTGTACGGCGCGACGCCGACCAGCGCGCTGATCTGCCGATTGCCGCGTTGGCCCAGCTCCGGTAGGAAGGCCAGCAGCGTGGCGACGGCGATCTTGCCCAGGCCAGGCACCTGGAGCAGTTGCTCAGCAAGCGGCGCATCGGCGGCTTTGGCGGCTTCCGCCATGAGCCCTTCGAGTGCCTTGATCTCCGCGGTCAGCAGGGCGCCTACCCGCTCTAGCGCCCCTTGGACGACCATCGACTCGCACCGTTTGATCCGGCGGCGGTTGTCGTCGCGCTGCCGGATCAACTGATCCCGGCCCTTCACCAGGCCGCGCAGATGGCGTTGCGCCGGCGTTGGCGGCTTATAGGGCTGCGGCGTGATGGTCTGGGCCATGTGGGCCAAGGCCCTGGCGTCGGCCTTGTCGGTCTTGGCAAACTTGCCCAGGCTACGCACGAAAGCGGTGCCACGATGCGAGGCAATCCGGGTCACCGTATAGATCTGGGCGATGGCATCCAGAATCAGGTTCTCGTAGCCACCGGTGGCCTCCAGGACCACGTGTTGCACGTCCAGCCTGGCCATGACGCGAAGCAGTTTCTTCGCACCGGCTGGGCTGTTGTCGAACTGCTCACAGGCGCCGGTTTGTTCACCGGCACGGAAGAAAGCCACGTCAAGCGTCTTGCTGCTGACGTCGATACCGAGGTAAAAAGTCATCGTCTCGTTCCAGCTAGGGCGGGATAGAGAGCACTTTCCACGGGCCCACGCTTGTGATGTTCGAGCCGTTAACTCGGGCAACTGTTCGGGCTTGGTGGAAAGAAGGGAGTGTGGCGGCCCGGGCTCCTACACGTGCTCAAGGCACCGCGCACAATCGGCCTGCCACACTCCGCTCTCGACTTCGAATCTACCCCATCGAAAAGACACAAGCGCACGATGTGCGCGAACAGCCAACAAAGCGGCAACGCCGTACCCCGACCGCTACTCGTTCACCCCACGCGCTACTCGCCCAACACGCCACCTCAATTTGAGGAAGAGCCGGCGGGTAGCCCCCTCGGTGCGGGTCGCCGGAGGCGTGGCACCGAGGGGGCTACCCGCCGGCTCTTGCTCCAAGGTGCCAAGGCTCAAGCCCCAACGCGATGCCGAAGGCGAGCCACTCACGCTGATCATCCCCGCACCCGACGCCCCCAAAGCCACCCGCCGCCACAGACGCCCAGCACGAGCACCGCATCCAGCACCCACGGCGCCCACGGCCGTCCATCGAACCAGGGCGCCACCAGGCCGTCATGGGCGATCATGCGCGCCGCGGTCCAGGCGATGGCCGCGGCACCGATGTAGACGACCGCAGGGAACCGCTCGATCAGTTTCAGGATGAGGGTAGAGCCCCACACCACCAACGGCACGCTGATCGCCAGCCCGAGAACCACCAGGCCCATGTGGCCCTTGGCCGCGCCGGCGATCGCCAGCACGTTGTCCAGGCCCATGAGGGCGTCGGCCACCACGATGGTGCGGATCGCCGGCCAGAAGCCCGACGCGGCATCGATGTTCGGATCGTGGTCGTCGTGCTTGAGCAGTTTCCAGGCGATGGGGATGAGCAGGGCGCCGCCGACCAGCATGAGACCGGGCAGCTTGAGCAGCCAGATCACGGCGAAGGTCAGCACGATGCGCAGGGCGATCGCCCCGAACGTGCCCCAGAACACCGCTTTCTTCTGCAATTCGCGGGGCAGGTTGCGTGCCGCCAGGGCGATCACGATCGCGTTGTCTCCCGCCAGGACGAGGTCCAGCAGGACGATGGCGGCAAGGCCGGAGAAGAATTCGGGAGTGAGAAAATCCATGCGTGGCGGCCTTTGCGCGTGGTGAGATCGAATGCGGCGGCCACGGGCACGCGCGCTCGTGGTCACCACAAAAGTCTCGTTCCTGGCGCAAGCCACCGCGACGACCGGGATGCATGGGGCATCCGTATTGACGACCGTCGCGCACGAAACCCCGGAGGGACTTCGCGGAACTACTCCCCTTCGGGTTGGTAGTGGGGTGCATTGTGCTCGGTTGGGATGCACCGCGGCAAGACATTGCCCCGGGGTCACCGGTTAAAATCGTCGGCTATCCCAACCCCGCGAGTGACATCCATGAGCGCACACGACATCCGTTCCGCCACGCGTCCCGATCCGGACCAGCCGCTGGTGGACATCGCCAACTACGTCGCCGACTACCGGATCGACTCGCAGGAGGCCTACGACACCGCGCGTTACATGCTCCTGGATTCGCTGGCCTGCTCGGCCCTGGCGATGAAATTCCCCGATTGCGTCAAGCACCTCGGGCCGCTGGTGCCGGGCGCGATGATGCCCGGTGGCTCCCGCGTGCCGTTCACGGCGCACGAGCTGGACCCGGTGCAGGCGGCCTTCGCCATCGGTACGCAGATCCGCTACCTGGATTTCAACGACACCTGGCTCGCTGCCGAGTGGGGTCACCCCTCCGACAACCTGGGCGCCATCCTCTCGGTGGCCGATTACCTTTCACGCAAGGCGGTCAAGGAAGGCGGCGCGCCGCTGACCGTGCGCGACGTGCTCGGCTATGCGATCAAGGCCCATGAAATCCAGGGCTGCTATGCCCTGAAGAACAGCTTCAACCGCGTCGGCCAGGACCACGTGATCCTCGTCCGGCTGGCGTCCACAGCCGTCACCACGGCCATGTTGGGCGGCGACAAGGACCAGATCACCACCGCGGTCTCGCACAGCTGGATCGACAACGGCGCCCTGCGTACCTATCGCCATGCGCCCAATACGGGTCCGCGCAAGAGCTGGGCCGCGGGCGACGCCTGCCGCCGTGCCGTCACCCATGCCATCAACGCGGTCTACCGCAACGTGGTGGGTTATCCGTCGGCGCTGACCGCCAAGACCTGGGGCTTCTACGACGTGGCCTTCAAGGGCAACGCCTTCGAGTTCGAGCGCCCGTTCGGCAGCTACGTGATGGAAAACGTGCTGTTCAAGATCAGCTTTCCGGCCGAATTCCACGCCCAGACCGCGGTGGAATGCGCCATGGCGCTGCACGAGCAGGTCGCCTCCCGCGTGGACGAGGTCGAGAAGATCGTGATCGAGACGCAGGAAGCCGGCGTCCGCATCATCGACAAGACTGGCCCTTTGGCGAACTACGCCGACCGCGACCACTGCATCCAGTACATGGTGGCCGTGCCACTGATCTTCGGCCGCCTCACCGCGGACGACTACAACGACGCCGTGGCGGCCGATCCGAGGATCGATGCCCTCCGCGACAAGATGACGGTGGTGGAGAACCCCCAGTTCACCCGCGACTACTTCGACCCGGAGAAGCGCTACATCGGCAATTCGGTGCAGGTTTTCTTCAAAGATGGTTCAAAAACTGAAAAGATTTCGATCGACTTTCCCATCGGTCATCGCAACCGCCGCGCTGAAGGCATCCCGGTCCTGCTCCGCAAGTTCGAGGCGGCCCTGCGCGCAGAGTGGCCTGCAGAGCGGGTTGAGAAGGTTCTGGAGGTGACTTCGTCGGCCGAAAAACTCGACGCGATGCCCATTCACGAGTTCATGACGCTCTTCACGGCTTGATAATAGCCGTGACTCAAGTATGAACGGCGGTTTTTAGCACGTGTTCAATTGTTTGATTTTTGCTAAACTGCCGCCGCCCGTTGAAGGGATATAAAAGCGAGGGACGGCTGAAGTCCCCGGATTAGATTTTAGATTTACGCGCGATTCCGTTTGGGGTGGAGCGCGGAAGCGAATACCAATAATGAGGAGACACCGATGAAACGTAAGGGCTTGTTTTTGCTGATCGGCTTGGCCCTGGGCGGCGTGGGTGCCGTTCATGCGCAGGAATCCGCTGCTGACACCGCGGGTAACGGCTATGACGGCCGCTGGTACATCGCACCGACGGTGGGCGGTTACTACAACGACACCGACCGCAACACCAACAGCCGTCAGGTCTATTACGGCCTGGGCTTCGGTAAGTTCATTTCGAACAACGCGTCGATCGACATCTTTGCCGATCGCACCAAGCGCGACAACGACGGTAACGGCCACTGGTCGAACAACAGCTACGGCGTGGCAGCTCGCTTCTACGCTGGTGCCTGGGACAGCTGGCGTCCGTACCTGCTGGCTGGCGTGATGGGTTCGTACCACCACAACCCGTCCGACAACGGCTGGTCCCCGGCTGCCGAGCTCGGCGTCGGCGTGTCGAAGACCATCACCGACAGCTCCGACTTCCGCGTCGAAGCCGGCTACCGCTACGACTGGGACGACAAGACCGTCGAGAGCGAGAATGGCTACGGTGACTGGTTCCTCGGCTTCTCGATCGTCTCGCGCTTCGGCGAGCCGCCGGCAGCTCCGGCTCCGGTCGCTGCTGTCGCTCCGGCCGCTCCGGATTGCTCGACGCTCGACAGCGACGGCGACGGCGTGAACGATTGCGACGACAAGTGCCCGGCCACCCCGGCTGGCACGATCGTCGGCCCGGACGGTTGCCCGCAGAAGGTCGTCATCGACCTGCGTGGTGTCAACTTCAAGTTCGACCGCCCGAAGAAGGGTGAGACGAACATCGGACCGACCCTGCAGGAGCCGACCAGCGACTCGCTGGGCGTTCTCGACCAGGCTGTCGACACCCTGCAGCGTTACCCGGCCGTCAAGGTCACGGTTGCTGGTTACACGGATAGCGTCGGTAAGGACGCTTACAACCAGGGCCTGTCCGAGCGTCGCGCGAAGATCGTGTTCGACTACCTGACCTCGCACGGTATCGGTGCGGATCGTCTGGAAGGTCCGATCGGTCACGGCGAAAGCAACCCGATCGACACGAACGACACGGCCGAAGGCCGCGCTCGTAACCGTCGCACGGAACTGCAGGTTCAGCAGTAATCGTTGCAAGATCGGTAAGTGCAGCATGAAAGAGCCCGGCGAAAGCCGGGCTCTTTTTTTGTGCAGGCCACAGGGTCGGCCAACGTTCCAAGGGTCCGGCACCCCGACGGTCCACGTGCCCGCGTGGCATTCCGCGCCATGTGAGACCGCTTTGTTCGGTGGTTGGAAACGCCCGGCGTTAGGCGGGGCGCGGCATCGTTCGTTTTAGTGGCCTGGAGGGTTCGCGGACATCGTCCGCTCCTACATTGGCCCGCGACCGCGACGATCTTGACGGCGGACGCAACGCACCGCCGGGTGTGGCGGGGTTACCAGGCGTAGCGGAGTCGTCCGTACCAGTACGCGCCGTTCGAGCCGATCGGGGAGATCACGTCGTAGGGGAAGTTGCCGGCGTAGGCGATGTCGGGGATCGAGCGATCGGGGTACTGGTCGGTGATGTTCTGCCCGCCCAGCGCGAGGGAAAGGCGATCGGTGGCGTGCCATTCGGCTTCCGCATCCAGCTGCCAGCGCGCCGCATAGGTCTGCTTCGGCACGAAGCCACCACCGAAATCGAACACCCGCGTGGTGCTGCCCTGGCGTGTGGCGCGGCCCAGTAACGACCAGCGCGAGTTGTCCCAGCGTGCGGTGAACGCGCCACGCTGGCGCGGGGCGGCATCGGTGAGCGTGTTGCGTTCTTCCAGCCCGAACAGCACCGCATCCGCGCCGAGCGCGGCCAGTTCCGGTGGCGTGTCGCGGACGTGGCGGATCGACGTGCGGTTGTAACTATAGGTGGCGGTGAGCGTGAGGTTGCCGCCGAAGGCCGGTTGCCGGTAGTTGGTGACCAGCTCCGCGCCACGGGTGCGCGTGTCCACGGCGTTGGTGAAGAACGCCACGCTTTGGATACCCGGTACGCCGAAGCGCGCGTCGATGTAATTTTCCAGGCCGTCTGGTGCGATGGTTTCGGACAACGTGACACGGTGGTCGACATCGATGCGATACACATCCAGCGAGGCGTCGAAGCGCTCGCCCAGGCGGGCGGTGAGCCCGAGACTGTAGTTGCGGGATTTCTCGGGCTTGAGGTCGCGCGCGCCCAGCCCGCGCGCGATGGGATTGTCGACCGAGAGCACGCGGCCCTGTACCAGGGTGCCGTCGGCGCCGTAGCCCGTGGATGTGGATTCGAAACCGACCTGGCTGAGCGAGGGCGCGCGCAGGTTGTTCGATGCGGCGCCGCGAATGGCGAAGGCATCGGTGAGCGCGTACCGGCCACTGAGCTTGCCCGTCCACGCGGAGCCGAAGTCGTCGTAGTGCTCGTAGCGCCCTGCGGCATCGGCGAAGAAGCGATCCGTGACGTCGCCGGAGAGATCGACATAGGCGGCGCTGACGTTGCGATGCAGGTCTGCCGTGTCCTGGGGTGTCAGGCCGCCACCGGCCTGCGCGCCGGTCGGTGCGCCCATGATCGGCCCCACCGCATAGGACGCCGGATCGCCCGCATAGGTCCGGAAGCCCTCGTGGCGGAACTCCGCACCCGTTGCCAGCGTAAACAGCTTCGAGCCCCATTCCACGGATCGGCTTAAGTCGAGGTTGGCGGTGCCCTGCGTGCTGTCGTACTTGCCGATGGCGAAGCGCGTGGGGCTTTGCTCGCCCAGGGACACGTTGACGGTGTCGCGCAGGTCGTAGTCGAAGGTGTTGCGACCCCAGGTCAGGCTGCCGTCGATATCCCATTCGCCTGCACGGCCGCGCGCGCCGGCGGTGAGGTTGACGTCGCGGTTGTAGCCGAGCGATTCGGGCCGATAGCCTTGCGGATAGAGCGCCGGCACGTTCGCGTCGCTGTCGGGATAGCGAAAATAGTTGTCGCCGACGGTGCGGCGTTGCGTGTACATGCCGAAGGCGTAGCCGCGCACGGTGTCGCCCAACGGCAATTCGGCGTTGAACCAGCCGCTGTAGTTCTCGTTGCGCGGATCGCCGGCGGCGTAGTTTCGCTTGCCGCGCAAGGCCAGGTTTTCCGGCGAGGGGTTCTCCCAGGAGGGGATGTCGTCACGGCCGGCCCGGTTGGTCGGCTGGCGGTTGTTCCCCTCGATGCCGGCACGGACGAAGCCACCGTCGCCCCCGAGTTTGGCGCCCGCCTTGGCGCTGACGTAGCCGCTCTGGCCGTCGGTGATCTCTCGGTTCCCGGGGCGGAAATTCGTGTGGTAGGCCCCATAGGTGGCGTCCACCTCGCCGCCCTCCGGGGCATCGTCGAGGATGATGTTGACCACGCCCGCGATGGCGTCGGATCCGTATTGCGCGCCGGCACCGTCGCGCAGCACCTCGATGCGCTTGATCGCGCTGATCGGAATGGCGTTGAAATCCACCGGCGTGGTGCCGCGGCCGATCTTGCTGTCGCTGTTGACCAGGGCGGAGGTGTGGAAGCGCTTGCCGTTGACCAGCACCAGCACCTGGTCCGGGCTCATGCCTCGAAGCTGGGCGGCGCGCACGTGGTCGGAGCCGCCCGAGTTGGACTGGCGGGGAAAATTGAACGAGGGCAGCAGGGTGGCCAGCGCCTGGCCGAGCTCGCCGTTGACGGCACCGGCGGAGCGCAGGTCCTCCGGCGTGAGCACATCGATCGGCACCGGCGAATCCAGTACCGTGCGGTCTTTGGCGTGGGTGCCCGTGACCACGATCTGGTCGAGCGTGGAGGCGGTGTTGCGGTCGGCCTCCTGAGCGGCGGCGGGAAGGGCGGCAAGACCGAGCAGGACGGCGGAAGCGAGGCGGGACGGGTGCATGGATGATCCTGGCGGGCACGCGGGGAGGTCACCGCGGCGACACGGGCGACGATGGCGGAGCATGATGGTTCCGGTGGCCGCAGTAACGTGCGAACCTTGCACTATTTGTTGCATTGCAGTGTACGCTGTGTCAATAGGTCGGACGCCTAGCCGTATGGACGTCCGTTTCGAAATACTCGTGCAAGGGGTTTCCATGAAGGTGTTCGCTGGTCTTTTCCTCGCCGTCTCGCTCGTGACGGCCGCCTGTGCCGGCCCCGCGCAGCGCGGCTCGGCCGCACCTGTCGCGGCAACGCTGCAAGGCGATACGGCCCATCCGGATGCCACCCGTGGATGGGTCCGCACGGAGCTCTACTTCGGGTTGGGTCGCGCGGATGCGCACGACGGCGTGGACGAAGCGGCGTGGCGCGGTTTCCTCGACAAGGAAGTGACGCCCCGTTTTCCCAGCGGCCTCACCGTGGTCGACGCTTACGGCCAGTGGCAGGGCAGGCAACAGGCCCAGCCCGAGCGCCTCCGCTCGAAGATCGTGGTGCTGCTGTATCCCGATACGCCGGCGGCGCGGGCGTCGGTCGATGCCATCCGCGCGGCGTGGAAGGCGAAGACGGGCGACCAGTCCGTGCTGCGCGTGACCCAGCCCGCGGACGTGTCCTTCTGATGGCGGCCGTCCCCGCAACGCGTCGTCGCTTCGGCGGCGGCGACCTCAACGGCGTCCTGGGTCTGGTGGTCGACAACCTGTCGTTGCTGGCCTTCCTGGCCACGGCGCTCATCGGCATCTTCGGCATGCCGGCCGACCTGGTGTTCCGGCGCATGTTCCCCGGCACGGCACTCGGCGTGCTGCTGGGCAATCTCGCCTATACCTGGATGGCCCGCCGCCTGGCCGCGCGCACCGGCCGCGACGACGTCACGGCCATGCCGCTGGGGATCGACGCGCCGACCACCATCGGCATGGCGCTGCTGGTGCTGGGCCCGGCGTTCGCGGGCTACCGGCAAGCCGGCATGGATGCCGCCGCCGCCGGGGAGGCCACCTGGCACCTGGGCATGGCGTCGCTGGTGGTCATGGGCGTGCTCAAGTTGGTGCTGTCGTTCTTCGGGGCGTGGGTGCAGCGCTCGGTGCCGCGCGCGGGCCTGCTGGGCTCGATTGCCGGCATCGCGCTGGTGCTGATGGGCCTGCTGCCGCTGGTCGAGATCCTGCGTGTGCCGGTGGTGGGCTTTGCCGGGCTGGGTATCGTGCTGTACGCGCTGATCGCCCGGCGGCGCCTGCCGTTCGGCATCCCGGGCGTGCTCGGCGCCTTCGTCGTCGGCGTGGCGCTGTATTACGGGCTGGGCCCGGTCGGATTGCTGGGCAGCGGTTATCACGCGCCCGCGGGCTGGACATGGCGGCTGGGCCTGCCGCTGCCCAACCTCGGTTTCCTCGATGCCTTGCCGGCCACGCTGCCCTACCTGCCCCTCATCCTGCCGTTCGGCCTGCTGATGGTGGTGGGCGGCATCAACGTGACCGAAAGCGCGCGCGCGGCGGGGGATGATTACTCGACCCGCGACATCCTGCTGGTCGAGGCGCTGGCGACGCTGGTGGCGGGCATCTGCGGGGGCGTGGCGCAGACCACGCCATACATCGGACAGCCGGCCTACAAGGCCATGGGCGCACGCACGGGCTACACCCTGGTCACGGGTCTGGTCATCGGCCTGGGCGGCGTGTTCGGCTACCTGTCCAACCTGGTGGAATTGCTGCCCGTGGCGGTGCTCGCGCCGATCCTGGTCTTCGTGTCCGTCAGCATCACCACCCAGGCGTTCGAGGCCACGCCGTTACGCTACGCGGGCGCCGTGGTCTTCAGTTTCTTCCCGGCCATCGCGCGGCTGCTGGCCATCAAGCTGGGCGATCCGACCATCGTGGACCCGGCGCATTTCGCGGCGCTGTACGCCGACAACGCCCACGGTATTTCGGCCATGGCGGTCATCGTGATCCTCGGCAACGGCTTCATCATCACCTCGATGGTCTGGGCCAGTTTCGTGGTGGCGATGATCGACGGGCAGGTGCGCAAGGCCGCGGGTATCGTGGCGCTGGGGGGCGTGCTTACTGCGTTCGGGGTGATTCATTCGGTGGCGCCGATCGGTTCGGTGTACCTGCCCTGGTTGCTGGATGCGGCGGCGCGGGCGGTGGTGTGGCAGTTCGTGGCGGCGTATGGGGTGTTGGCGGGGGTGTTGATGGTGTTGTCGGTGGGGGAGACGAGGGGGGCGCGGGAGGCTTCGTAGGGGCGGCGGGGTGGGGTCGGAAGCGCCTTGGGGTAGGGTGGGGGCGGCTTCTTCGCTGCGTTGGCTTTTCGCTCACATCGTGAGCTCCTACGCGTTGGTTTTTCGCTCACATCGTGAGCTCCTACCCGCGTTGTAGGTGAGGTTTGGCGGGTTGTAGGTGGGATGTGGCGGGTTTTGGGTGGATGGCGTGGGGCGGTGCTTGAATTGCGGGGGGTGGGAGGCCACCCTTGGGCATTGTCCCGAGGAAAATCCCCATGTCTCTTTCCGACCTGACCTCATTGCCGGGCGTGACCGCCGCGCCGGACGCCGTGACCCATGGCTACGTGTTCAACCATACGATGATCCGGGTGCGCGACCTGGACGTGTCGCTGGACTTCTATACGCGGGTTCTGGGCTTTACGCCCGTGTACCGGCAGGTGCACGAAGAGGCGGCCTTCACCATCGTCTACCTGGTGCTGGTGGGCGATCGTGCGCTCATTCCGGATGACGACGCGGAGCGCAAGCGCTGGGTGCTGTCGCAGCCAGGCGTGCTGGAGCTGACGCACAACCACGGCACGGAGAAGGATGCCGCCTTCGCTTACCATAATGGCAACGGCGAGCCGCGCGGCTTCGGCCACCTGTGCGTGAGCGTGCCTGACGTCAACGCCGCCTGCGCGCGTTTCGAGGCGATGGGCGTGGCGTTCCAGAAGCGCCTGAGCGACGGTCGCATGCGCCATATCGCCTTTATCCGCGATCCGGACCAGTACTGGATCGAGATCCTCCAGCCCACGCCGTTCGTCGCCTGACCCGCCTGACGCCATGCCGACCAACCTGCCCCCGGTAACCCGCAATCTCCTGATCGCCAACGTGCTGGTCTTCATCGTGCAGACGCTGCTGGGCGACGAGCAGACGCTGGCGGTGAGCCGCTGGTTCGCCCTGTGGCCGATCGGCCACGACCTTGCCGTGGACCTGGGCGGCGGCGATATCGCCGGCATCGGGTTCCGCGTTTGGCAGCTGGTGACCTACGGCTTCATGCATGGAAGCATCATGCACATCGTGCTGAACATGTACGCGTTGTACATGTTTGGTGGGCTGATCGAGCGCGTGATGGGCCAGCGGCGCTTCGTCATCTACTACTTCACCTGCCTCGTAGCGGCCGCCGTGGCACAGCTGGCGGTGGTGTACTTCTTCGAGCCGGGCCGCATGTACCCGACGGTGGGTGCGTCCGGTGCGGTGTTCGGCCTGCTCGGCGCATTCGCCATGCTGTTCCCGCGCGAGAAGCTGATGCTGATCCCGATTCCCATCGGTATCCCGGCGTGGTTGTTCGTCACGCTCTACGGCGCCGCCGAACTGATCTTCGGTGTTACCGGCACGGTATCCGGCGTGGCGCACTTCGCCCACCTGGGCGGATTGTTCGCCGGGCTGGCGCTGCTGTGGGCGTGGGGCGTCAGGCCGCCGCCACGCCCTTCGTTCTGAAGCGAGTCAGCGCAGCGCGAGGAAATCCGGGCTGACCACGAAGCGTACCGAGTCGAGGCGGAAACGCGCTTCGGGGATCGCTGCCAGCAGGGCATCGCGTTCGTTCTCCACCGCCTCCAGCTCTGCGTCGGTGATCGACGGATTGACCGCGTGCAGGGCGACCAGCCGCGCGTACTCCGTGTCGAGTTCGCGCCGTGCGGTTTCCATCGCCTCCACCTTGATCACTTCGGCACGGGCCTCGGCGAGGTCCTGTGCGCGTTCCAGCATGGGCGGCACCAGCTTGGAGAGGAACTTGCGATAGCGCGGCACCTCGATGTTGCGATCGGGCGCGCGGCGCATGGCGACGTCGCTGGGGCGGAAGCCCGGGCGTTCGCTGAGCTTGGTGTCCACCGTCAGGGCCAGCGGTGTCGTGGGCAGGAAGCGGCCCGGATCGAGCGTGCGGTCGGCGATGATTTCCAGCACGAACACGGCCTGCAACAGGGCCGTGCGCACGGGCAGGGCATCGTCGACGAGGAAGGCGGCATTGCCGTTCTCTCCCGAGACCAGCAGGTCCACCGCGGCCAGCACCATCGGGTGGTCGAGGCGCAGCAGCGGCAGGTCTTCGCGTGCGAGGGCGAGGTCGCGCGAGAACGTGACCGACAACGGACCATCGGCAAAGCCGGTGAGGCCGTCGGTGGACAGGTACTGCGGATCCAGCAGCACGATGTCCTTGGCCAGTTCTTCCGCGTGCACGCCGAAGGTCTCGAACAGGCGCTGGATGAAGGCGTCGCGCGCTTCGTCGGCGTCTTCGGCGGCAAAGCTGCCGGCGAGGTCGTCCGCATGCGGGTCGCGGCTGGCGGCCAGTTCGAGCAGATGGTCGCGGCCGGCGTGGATCAGGGCGGCCAGTTCCTCGTGCGCGCCGCGGGTCTCGGCGATGAGCGCATCCAGCTCCTGGTCGCGCGCGTCGTCCTCGCGGGCGTGCTCGTCGGCGAGCGTGGACAACAGCTCACCGAACCGACGCAGCAGCTCGCGACCGTCGGCGGGACTGGAGCGGAACGCGTCCATGCCTTCGTCGTACCAGCGCGCCAGGATGTGCTGCGCGCTTTGCTCGACCACGGGCACGTGGATGCTGATGTCGTGTTTCTGGCCGATGCGGTCCAGGCGACCGATGCGCTGTTCGAGCAGGTCCGGATCGAGGGGGAGATCCCACATCACCAGGCGGTGGGCGAACTGGAAGTTGCGGCCTTCCGAACCGATCTCGGAGCACAGCAACAGGCGCGCGCCATCGGGCTGGGCGAAGAACGCGGCGTTGCGGTCGCGCTGCACGATGCCCAGGCCTTCGTGGAAGCGGGCCACGCCCACGCCACTCTTCGTGCGCAGGGCTTCCTCGATCGCCAGCACCTTGGCCTGGCTGCGGCACAGCAGCAGGAACTTGTCCGCCGGATGCGCGTCGAGCAGGCTCAGCAGCGCGGCCAGGCGCGGGTCGTCGTGGTAGTCGAATTCCAGTGGTGCCGGTGGCTGTTGCAGGTCGGAGCGGAACTCTGCCAGCAGGGCGTCGCGGCGGCCGGGCTCGAGCGCATCGGCATCCAGCACGCGGATGTGCGGCACACGGTGCGGAAAGCCGCCGATGCCGGCACGGCGGTTGCGGAACATGGCGCGGCCGGTGCCGTGGCGATCGATGAGGGCGGCCAGCAGGGCGTCGTTGGCGTCGTCGCGCTCGACCAGGCCGAGCAACTCGCGGTCGCCGGTGAAGCGAGCCTTGAGCACCTCGCGATGCGCCGTGCCGAGTGTCTCGCCCGCGGCCAGCACGCTGGCGACTTCGGACAAGGCGCCATAGCCTTCCGCCTCGCCGAGGTAGGTGTCCAGGTCGCTGTAGCGCTGCGGGTCGAGCAGGCGCAGGCGGGCGAAATGCCCGGCGCGGCCCAGCTGCTCGGGCGTGGCGGTGAGCAGGATGACGCCCGGCGTGGCGGCGGCGAGGGTCTCGACCAGGCGGTAGCGGGGGCTGGCCTCGTCCGGGGTCCAGGCCAGGTGGTGGGCTTCGTCCACCACGATCAGGTCCCAGCCGGCCTCGGTCAGCTGCGCGGCGCGCTTCGGCGAGCCTTCGAGGAAGGCGAAATCGGCGATGACCAGCTGTTCGTCCTCGAACGGATTGCGGCCGTCGCTAGCCTGTTCGATCGCCTCGCAGCGTTCTTCGTCGAAGATCGAGAAGGACAGGTTGAAACGGCGCAGCAGCTCGACGAACCACTGGTAGACCAGGGTTTCCGGCAGCAGCACCAGCACGCGACCCGCGCGCCCGGCCGCCAGCTGGCGCGAGAGGATCATGCCGGCCTCGATCGTCTTCCCCAGGCCGACCTCGTCCGCCAGCAGCACACGGGGCGGGCGACGCGCGGCGGCGATGCCGGCCACACGCAGCTGATGCGGCACCAGGCCGATCCGCGCCGATTCCAGGCCCCAGGCCGCGGAGCGACGGGCATCGGCACGCCGGCGCAGGGCTTCCAGGCGCAGGTCGAAGCGGTCGTTGGTGTCGGTACGGCCACCGATCAGGCGGTCGTCCGCCTGAGACAGCGCCTGTTCGTCGTCCAGCTGGCCTTCTTCCAGTTCGCGGCCTTCGCCACGGTAGACATAAAGGCCCTCACGTTCCTCGATGCGCTCGACCAGGAAGGCGATGCCCTTGCCCGATACACGCTGGCCGGCGCGGAATTCCGCACGAATCAGGGGGGCGCTGTCCGACGCATAGGGGCGCAGCACGCCCGCCTTGGCGAACAGCACCTGCACGCTACGTCCCTCGACGCGAAGAACGGTGCCGAGACCGAGCTCGGGCTCGGCGGTGGAGATCCAGCGTTGACCGGGTTGGAACATGCGAGGGGAGCCAGGACTGCAAGGGGGCGTTGATTATCCGCCGCCCGGCTCCGGATGCCTACCTTTGTGAGATCAGGTCTCGGCCCAGCGTCTCAGCAGGTTGTGATAGACGCCCGTCAAGCGCAGGATCGCCGCCTGATCCGCCCCTGTGGCCGACAGCTCGCGGATGGACGTATCGAGCTCCAGCAGCAGCCGCCGCGCACCATCGTCGCGGACCAGGCTCTGCACCCAGAAGAACGCGGCGATACGGGCGCCACGCGTCACCGGCGTCACCCGGTGCAGGCTGGACGAGGGATAGACGATGGCGTGGCCGACCGGCAGCTTGACCTCGTGCTCGCCGTAGGTGTCGCTGACGATCAGTTCGCCGCCGTCGTACTCGTCCGGCTCGGACAGGAACAGCGTGCATGAGATATCGCTGCGGACGTGTTCGTCGCCGTGGCCGGTGGACATCACCGCGCCGTCGATATGGAAACCGTATTCGCCACCGCCTTCGTAGCGGTTGAAGCGCGGCGAGATCGTGCGCAGCGGCAGCGCCGCCGCGTGGTAGAGCGGATGGCGGGTGAGCGCCGCGACCACCTGTTCACCCAGCTGGCGCCGCAGGGGCGATGCATCGGGCAGCTGCAGGTTGCGCTTCACCTTCGCGCCCTGCGGACCGACGGTCTGCCGACCGTCGGTCCAGTCGGCATCCATCATGGCGGCACGCATTCCCGCGACCTGTTCGGCGGTCAGGACATCGGGGATATGCAGCAACATGGCGGATTCTTCCGGTGGATCAGAAACGGACGTTGGCGGTGAGCATCGCCGAGCGCGGCGTCCCCGGAGTGTAGCGGTAGCCGCTCTTGTTGATCGCGGCCACGTAGCGCTTGTCGAACAGGTTGTACACGTTGAGCTGGAGGTCGATGTTGCGGTTGATCGGGTAGCTGGCCATCGCATCGAACACCCAGTACGCCTTGGTGTACTGCGGCGTGCCCACCGCGCCGTCGGTGCCGCGCAGCAGTTCGCCGGAATAGCGTGCGCCGCCGCCGACGGTCAGGTCGAACGGCAGGTGGTAGGTGGTCCAGGAGGTGAACGCCTTCTTCGGCGTATAGGCAAGGTCGTCCGAGCCGTTCTGCGTCACGTGGGTGCCTTGCTCCACAGTGGCGTCCATCGTGGTGAAGCCGGCGCTGACCGCCCAGTCTTCCGTCAGCTTGCCCAGGGCCGATACCTCGATGCCCTGCACGCGCTTCTTGCCGATCTGGTAATAAAGCAGGTCGGTCGGGTCCTGCACCAGCTCGTTGGTCACCGTGGTGCGGTACAGCGCGCCGGTCAGCAGCAACCGCGAGTCGAGCAGATCCCACTTGGTGCCGATCTCGGCGGTACGTGCCTTCTGCGGATCGAAGTTGGGATTGTCGGCACTGTTGGTTGCGCCGGACAGCGTGAGCGTGTTGCCGCCCGGTGGCTCCTGCGACTGCGCCACGTTGATGTAGATGCTGCCGTTGGCGGCCGGCTTGTACAGCACGCCCACCTTGTAGTTGATCAGGTTGTCGCTCTTGGTGGTGTCCACGCCGGGCAGGATGCTGCCGGCCGGCAGGCGACCGCACGCGGGGCCATTGCGCGCACCGCAGACCACGAGGCTGCTGAAGTCGGTCTTGTAATGGTCGAAGCGCACACCGGCGTTCACCTGCCAGTTCTCGCCGAACTTCAGTGTGTCGAACAGGTAGGCTGCGGCGGTGTTGGTCTTGCCGCTCGATACCGCACCGGTCTCGTGGTAGCGCAGACCACCCACGTCGGAGTACGGCTTGTACAGATTGGCCGCCGGCAAGGTGCTGCCGGTGACGGGGCCGAGGCCAATGGTGCGTGCCTGCTCGTTGGTCAGCTCGATACCGGCGCTGATGTTCTGCGTGACCGCACCCGACTCGATCGTCGCCGTGAGGTTGGTCTGGTTGGTGGCGATGCGGTTGGACTGGTGCTTGAACGTCGGCAGGCTGCGTGCCAGCGTCCAGGTCGACGGATCGGCCGGGTCGGGCGTGAGCAGGTTGGCGGTGGTGCCCATGAACGCGGTCAGCAGGTAGTCCTGCGTGGTGCGTGCCCAGCGCGAGCTGTTGTGCAGCGCCACGGTGTCGCTGAAGTCGTGCTCGACGATGACGGTGAACATGTCCTGCGTGACATGATCGTGGTCCTGGTTGGTGCCGTAGTAGTTGTCTTCGTCGACCTTGCCCGCGCCGGTGAGGAACGCTCGGCGATCGGGTGACGTGTAACCCGGCAGGCCGATGGTCGGCACGCCGCCGTCTGGCACGTTGTTCTGTTTGATATGCAGGTAGTCGAGGTAGACACGGGTCGGTGTGCCGAGCCCGAAGGCCAGCGACGGCGCCACGCCCCAGCGGTTGTTCTCGATCCGGTCGCGTCCGGCCACGTGGCTGTCCTGGCCCATGACGTTGAGGCGGAACGCCGCGTCGTTGCCCAGCGCCTGGTTCCAGTCGGCGGTGCCGCGGCGGCGCTGGCCGCTGCCCACCTGCACCGAGCCGGATACGCCGTTGCCGAGCACCGGCTGCTTGGTCACGAGATTGACCGCGCCGGTGGGCGCGGTGCGGCCGTACTCCGTGCCGTCCGGCCCCTTGGTGACTTCCACCTGCTCGATGTTGAACACATCGCGCGACACGGTGCCCAGGTCACGCACGCCGTCGACAAAGATGCTGCCCGAGGTATCGAAGCCACGCATGTAAATGGAGTCGCCGGTGTTGGTCGAGCCGTTCTCGCCGACGAAGAACGTGCCCACGCCCGGGCTGTTGCGCAGCGCCTCGGTCAGCGTGGTGGCGCCCTGTTGCTGCATCAGGGCGCGGTTGATCACCTGGATGGTCTGCGTGGTGTCCAGCAGCGACTGGGTGAACTTGGGCGAGGACACCTTGTCCACGCGGTAATCGCTGGAGCGATCCGCCTGCACCTGCATGCCTGGGAGGGCCTGCGCGTCGTTGACCTTGGCCTGCTGCGGCGGGGCGACATCCACCGGTGCATCGCCAGCGATGGCGCCATGGGCGAGCGAGAGGAGGACGGCGGCGCCGACGGTGCGTACCGCGGGTGCGGCGTGCTTGCGGCTGGTGATGAAGGCCATGGTAATCCTTGCGAGAGACGATGACGAAAAGGGCGGGGGCCCGGGCTGCGCGCACGCGGCCGCATCGCGCGAGGCGATGACTGGGGCGGAAGACGGTGACTGCCCTTGCGATGCGTGCTGCGCAGGTAAGCGTTAACCCGGCGTGATGCACATCGTAAACTTAATGAGAACGATTCGCAATATTCATGTATGGGATCTCCAGGGATTCGCCCATCCCCTCGTCGCCATGGTGTCGAGGAATGGGGCTTCGCCGATCGGCTCAGCGCAGTCGGTCGAGGCGCAATCGCTGCCGTTCGTCGGTCAGGCGCGATATGGCCAGAAACGCCGTGCCGATCGCGGACAGGCAGCTGGAGCCCGCGAGCAGGATCAAAAGCAGGATCTGGTATTTCACGGCGTCTACCGGATCGGCGCCGGCAAGCATCTGGCCCGTCATCGTCCCCGGCAGGGTGATGACGCCGGCGGCGGCCATCTGGTTGATGACCGGAACCATGGCGTTGCGGATGGCACGGGTCACCAGGGGCGCGGTGGCGTTGCGAAAGCTGCGGCCCAGCATGAGCTGGGCCTCGATGCCTTCGCGTTGCAAGCTCACGTTGTCCAGGACGCCGGACAACGCGATGCTGCCCGCGTTGAGGATGCTGCCGAGCAGGATGCCCACCAACGGGATGGCGTAGCGGGGGTCGTACCATGGCTCGGGGCGTATGGCGGTCATCAGGGCGAAGGCCGTCGTCAGGAGCACCACGCCGACCACGTTGGGCAATGCCACCAGCGCGTTCCCGTCGCGCAGCCGGCGCGACGGTCGCACGGCCACTTCGCGTGCCGCGACCAGGGACATGGCAAGCAGGATGCCTGCGGTCAGCCACGGCGAGTGACCGGCGAACACGTAACGCAGCAGGTAACCCACGGCGACGAGCTGTACGACCATGCGCAGTGTCGCGATCGCCAGCGCGCGATGAAAGCGCAGCCGTAGCCACACCGACAGGCCCCCGTCGATCAGCAGCAGTATCCCGGCCCACGCGATATCGGTGGTGTGCAAGCTGAGCGGCATCATGGCCGCACCAGCGTGCCATCGCACATGACCAGGGCTTCATCGCCGAGACGGTCCGCCTGCGCGACGTCGTGCGTGACGATCACCACGATCAGGCCTTCTTGCATCCGTCGGCGCAGGACGGCCTCCACGGCGAACGTCGCCGTCGCATCCAGCGAGGCGGTCGGTTCGTCCAGCAGCACCACCCTCGGCCCGGTGAGCAACGCACGGATCAGGGCGAGTCGCTGGCGTTCGCCCGTGGACGTTTCATCGACCGGTTGGCCGAACAGTCGGTCGGCGAGCAATAAGTCGCAGGCCAGCGCACCGCGTTCGTCGGACTGCCCGGCGACGAAGTGTTCGTCCACACTGTCCGCCCACCAGCCGCTCCTGGCCGGAAGCAGGGCCACGCGGCGGCGCCACGTCGTCGGCGACATCGTGGCACGGTGCTCGGCGTCGAGCGATACCTGACCCTCACACGGGTCGAGGTCGGCGAGCATGCGCAGGAGCAGGCTCTTGCCCGAGCCGGAAGGACCGGTAATGGCCAGGCACCGCCCGGACGGGACATGGAAATCGAACGGCCCGGCGAGGCTGCCGCGCAAGGCATGGACATCGAGGCTCAAGAAAGGCGTCCGTGGTCATGGTCATATCGGGGTCGCCCACGGTGAACGCGGGCAGGGTTTGCTCACCGATAGGGTCACCCTTGCGACTTATCTGAAGCTTACGCCGGTACTCAGCCACTTCTAAGCCACGTCCGGAATAATGCGCTCGCCTTGCCGAATACGTGACCCAAGCCGCGCGCATGGATGCGATACCTGACGTCGTTGTGTGCCGAAGAGGACGTGATCGATGAACATTATCGTGGTCGAGGACGACGCGCGGTTGGGCTGCGCCATCAAACGGGCGCTGGAACATCTGGCTTACACGGTCACCTGGCTGCGCAACGGCGCCGAAGGCCTCGAGGCATTGCGTAACGAGTCGGTGGATCTCGTACTGCTCGACCTGGGCCTGCCCGAGAAGGATGGCATCGACGTCATCACGGAAGCGCGCCGGCTCAACGTCAGGACGCCCATCCTGGTGATGACCGCCCGGGACAGCGTGGAGTCGCGCATCCAGGGGCTCGATGCCGGTGCCGACGACTACATGACCAAGCCCTTCCATCTCGATGAACTGGCTGCGCGCATCCGCTCGCTGGCTCGACGCGCGCGGGGCCTGGCCGACAACCAGCTGGACGCGGGCGCCCTGTCGCTCAACCTGAGCACCCTGGAGGTGACCTACCACGCGCGTCCCGTCGAGCTGACCCGACGCGAGTTCGCGTTGCTGCGTATCCTCATGGAGCGCCACGGCAAGATCGTCCGCCGCGAGACCATCGAAGGCTCCGTCTACGGCATGGAATCGGACGTGGGCCCGAACGCGCTGGAGGTCCTCGTGCATTCCCTGCGCCGCAAGCTCGGCGCCGAGGCGATTCGTACCGTGCGCGGTTTCGGTTACATGGTGCCGCGCGACCTCGCATGATCGTGCCGCGCTGAGGCGCGGCCATCGAAGCGGGCGTCATTCCGGCCTGTCGTCACGCCGGATGCCCGGCCAAAGATTGCGCTAAGCCGGCATGTCTAACCTGCGGGCCATGAAAGCCGCCGGATGGAATGCGTTGCGTCACTTGCTTGCCCTCGTCGGGGCGACCGGTCTGGTGGGCTGTGCGACCTATCGCCCGCTGCCGCTCGTCACGCATGCCACGCTGGCCCGTCGTGTCGAGGACCTCCAGGGTGGCAAGGGCACGGCCCTGCCGCTGGACGAGGCGGCCGTCCAGCGCCTTGTCCTGCTCAACAATCCCACGCTGGCCGCGACGCGCGCCCGCCATGGCGTCGGCCGGGCGCAGGTGCTGGACGCCTCGACCCTGCCGAACCCGAGCGTGCAGGCCAACCTGGGCTTCCTGGTGGCCGGTGCAGGCGACGTGCCGGCGTGGGGCGCCAGCTTCGCGCAGAGCCTGCAGGGTCTGATCGTGCGCGGTGCCCGTCGCGACGAAGCGCGTGCCACGGCCTCGGCCACCGACGCACAGCTGCTGTGGGAGTCCTGGGTCACGTTGGCGCGGGCGCGCCAGCTCGTCGTCGACGTGGTCGATGGCGAGCGCCGCCTGACCCTGCGCGATCGCCTGGCCGACCTGATCGAAGCACGCGCGGCATCGCTGCGCGCCGCCGTGGGGCGAGGCGATGCGGACGCCGGTACATCCAGCGCCGTTTTCGCCGCGGCGGTCGACGCACGCACGGCGGCCAGCGACGCGCGACAGGTCGTGCAAGCGCAGCGTGCGGAACTGTCGGCGCTGTTGGGCCTCGATGCCGACGCGCCCTTGCCGCTGGCACCGCTGCCAGCGCTGGGGCCTTTCGATCTGACGCAGGCGACGGCGGCAGTCGCTTCGATGGGCGAGCACCGTCCCGATCTTGCCGCGCTACGCTTCGCCTACGCCGCGCAGGAGGCGCGCCTGCGCGGCGCGATCCTCAACCAGTTTCCGCCGTTGTCGGTCGGCGTGGACGCCACACGCGACAGCAGCAAGGTGCTCGACATCGGTCCTTCCGCCTCGCTCGAGTTGCCCGTGTTCGATCGCCAGCAGGGCAAGATCGCGGTGGCCGAGGCGACGCGCCAGCAGCTGCATGACGAATACACGGCACGCATCGACGAGACCGTGGTCGAAGCGCACGCCTTGATCGCCGCGGTGGTCGCCGCGGCGCGGGCCGCGGCGCGCACCACCACGGACACCGTGGCGATGGATGCAGCCAGCCGCGCCTTCGCCCGCGGCGACATCGATGCCGCCATCTACGCCGATCTCAACGTCGCCGCGCTGGGGCAGGATGTCGACCGGATCACCCGTGACCTGTACCGGCGCGAGCAGCGCATCGCGCTCGACGCACTGACCGGCGCGGGATTGCCCAGCTCGCTTCCGCCCGGGATCGCGCCATGATTCGTTTTCTTTTCCGCGCCGCCGTGGTGGCGATCGTCGTCGCGCTTGGCGGCTGCGATACCGGTGCCGATGCGGGCACGCCGGGGGCGATGATCCCGAGTGCCGTGATCCGGCAGGTGACGCCGGTGCGCGGCCACTTCGACGATATCGTCGTGGCCTATGGCCAGGGTGCGGCGGGCAGCGGCGGCACGCGCGCGTTGACGTTGCCGATCGACGCGACGCTCACCCGGGTCGATGTCGCCGCGGGGCAGCATGTGAACGCCGGGCAGGTCCTGGCGTCGTTCGTGCCGACGAAGGCGGCCGCCGCGGCACGTGTGGCGGCGCGCTCGGCCGTTGCGTTGGCACGGGCGCAACGTGAACGCACGGCACGCCTGCTCGCCGACCACCTCGCTACGAACGACCAGCTGGCCCAGGCGGACAAGGCCATGCATGACGCCGAAGCCGCATTCGCCGCCCAGGACACGCCGCACGAGAAGCTGCAGGCACCCGCCGATGGCACGGTGCTGACCATCGATACGCTGCGTGGTGCACAGGTCGCCGCGGGCGGGACGATCATGACGCTTGCCGATACCGACTGCACCGGCTTTGCGGGTGGCATCGAGCCCGCCGATAGGGCCCGTGTGCACGCGGGTGACACGGTGGCGCTGCACGCGTTGTCGGGAGGACGCGAGCTGCCCGCCCGGGTGGCCACGGTGGCTGGTGCGGTCGATCCGCAATCGCGTCTGGTCGGGGTTACGGTCTCGACGTCATACCCGCTGATCCAGGGCATGGCCTATCGCGCCGATATCGTGGTCGGTTCGCTGGCCGGCTGGCAGTTGCCTGCCGATGCCGTGACGGGCGAGGAAGGCGCACGTGCCGTGTGGCAGGTGAGGCAGGGACAGGCGCACCGTGTCCCGGTGACCGTGGTCGCGCAGCACGGCGACCAGGTGCTGGTGGCTGGCGCGATCGAGGCATCGCTGGCGCTGGTGACGGTCGGTGCCACACAACTGGACGAGGGTATCCAGGTGCGCCCCATGGATACGCCATGAGCGGCGACGGCTTCCTTGTCCGTCACGCAAGGACCTTCATCCTGCTGGCGATGGCACTCGCGATCGCCGGTGCCGTGGCCGCCTGGGCGCTACCCGTGGGCCTGTTTCCGCAGGTCGCGTTCCCGCGTATCGTCGTCGATCTGGATGCCGGCGACCGTCCCGCCGATACGATGGCGCTGCTGGTGACCCGCCCCGTGGAAGAGGCGATCCGGACGGTGCCCGGGGTCGAGAGTGTCCGCTCGGAAACCTCGCGAGGTGCCGCCCAGGTCTCGGTGGACTTCGGCTGGGGGCGAGACATGATCGCATCCACGCTGCTGGTCGATGCGGCCATCGCGCGCGTCGTCACCAGCCTCCCCGCAGGCATCACTTACGACGTCCGGCGCATGGACCCGACGGTGTTCCCGATCATCTCGTATGCGTTGCGCTCGGACAGCGTGTCTCCTGCGGGCCTGCGCGATCTTGCCCGGTTCCGCATCGCCCCGGCGCTGGCTTCGGTACCCGGCCTGTCGAGGGTCGACGTGCAGGGCGGCGACACACCGGAAATCGAGGTGGAAGCCGATGTCCGGAAGCTTGCCGCGCATGGCTTGTCGCTCGACGACCTGGTCGGGGCGATCGGCGGCGCCAACGTCGTCCGTGCGGTCGGCCGCGTCCAGGACCGCAACAAACTCTTCCTCACCCTGGTCGACCAGCCGATCCGTGACGTGCGCGACATCGGCGCCGTGGTGGTGCGACGTGCGGACAGCGGCTGGATACGCGTATCCGACGTAGCCACGGTGCGCACGGGTGTCGAACCGCAATGGACCCGGGTTGCCGAAGACGGCCGACCCGCGGTGTTGTTCAACGTGTTCGAGCAGCCCGACGGCAACGCGGTGGCGATCGCCGCGGAGGCCAGGGCGCGCCTGGCCGGGCTGGCGCTGCCGAAGGGCGTCACGTTGCGCAAGTGGTACGACCAGAGCGAGCTGGTGACCGATGCCGCCGCCAGCGTACGTGACGCCATTGCGATCGGCCTGCTGCTCGCGGCGGTCGTGCTCTGGGCGTTCCTGCGCAACATGCGTATCGTGGCGATCGCCATGGTCGTCGTGCCGGCGACCCTGGCGATCACGGTCCTGCTGCTGCGCGGGATGAACATGAGCTTCAACATCATGACCCTCGGTGGCATGGCCGCGGCCGTCGGGCTGGTGATCGACGATGTCATGGTGATGGTCGAGCACCTTGCCCACCGCACTGCGCACGCCGCGGGATCCGAAGCGCGGGACGGCATACAGCGAAGCCTCTTTCGCTCGGCGCGCGACTTCCTGCCGCCGCTGTCCGGCTCAAGCGCGGCGACGTTGATCGTGTTCGTGCCGATGGCGTACCTGGACGGCGTGACCGGCACGTTCTCGCGTGCGTTGTCCATCACGATGGCCTGCGCGCTCGCGGTGTCGTGGGCCATGACCGCCTTCATCGTGCCGTATCTCGCCTCGCGCTGGATCGATGTGTCGCGCTGGAGCGATCCGGGCGTGGGCAAGGCGCGCGGCCTGGTTCGCTGGCATGGCGCAGCCTACCGTACAGCGGTGCGCCGGCCCTGGTGGGCCGCCATCGTCATGCTTTGCCTGTTCGTCGCAGGTGCCTTCGCGGCATCACGGGTACCTACCGGTTTCATGCCCGATGCCGACGAGAGTGGCTTCGTCCTCGATTACTACAC
Source organism: Xanthomonas sp. NCPPB 2632 (assembly GCF_041228075.2). NCBI lineage: Bacteria > Pseudomonadati > Pseudomonadota > Gammaproteobacteria > Lysobacterales > Lysobacteraceae > Xanthomonas > Xanthomonas sp. NCPPB 2632. The sequence goes on along the minus strand of NZ_CM192979.1, from coordinate 3,804,064 downwards.
GGCGGCGGGCACGTCGCTCAGCGAAAGCGAACGCCAGGTCGCCCAGATCGAGACCATCCTGCGCACGCGGCACGATGTCGAGACGTTCTCGCGTCGTCTCGGCACCGGGCTTGGCGGCGACCTCGGCCAGGCGCATCACGGCGACGTGTTCGTCCGGCTGAAGCCCGATCATGCGGCGCCGACCCGTGAGGTGATGGAGGACGTGCGCGAAAGCGTGTTGCGAAACGTTCCGGGCGTGGAGGTGGAGGCCGCGCAGTTGACGGAGGACCTCATCGGCGACCTGATCGCCGTGCCGCAGCCGATCGAAGTGAAGCTGTATGGCGACGACGAGGTGGCCTTGCGCGCTACGGCGACCCGTGTCGCGGAAAAGCTGGCGCACACCGACGGCCTGGTGGATATCCAGAGCGGCGTCCGCATCGCGGGAGATGCACTGGACATCCGTCTCGACCACGATGCGGCGGCTGCGGAGGGCGTCGACGCCGATCTGGTCGGACGCAGCGTCGGTGCCGCGCTGGACGGCGTCGTTGCTACCACGCTGCCCCTGCTTACCCGGGCGGTCGGCGTCCGCGTGTCGATGCCCGGCGCGCGGGAGTGGCGCATCGCCGATCTCGCCGACTTGCCACTCAGGGCGCCCGATGGTCACGTCTTTCCCCTGCGTCGCATCGCGTCGCTCGTGCCGGTGAGCGGACAGGCGCAGATCACCCGCGAAAACCTGCAGACGATGGTACCGGTGACCGCGCGTATCGCCACCGGTGGCATGGACGCCGCGGTGTCCGGCGTTCGTGCCGTGCTGGCGCAGCCCGGCCTGTTGCCGACCGGCACGCGCTACGAACTGGGCGGCCTCTACGCGCAGCAGCAGGTGGCGTTCGCCGGTCTGCGCAAGGTCTTTGCGGTGGCCATGTTCGCCGAATTTCTGCTGCTGATGCTGCTTTACCGCAGCCTGTGGCTCTCGGGTCTGGTGATCGCTGCCTCACTGCTGTCGGCGTCCGGCGTCTTCCTCGCGTTATGGGTCACCGGGGTGGATCTCAACGTCACCGCCATGATGGGCCTGACCATGGTCATGGGCATCGGTACCGAGATGGCGATCTTCCTGGTCTCCGAATACGTGGCCCGTCGCCGTACGGCGACGTCCGTGGCCGCTTTGCGGCGTGCGGTGCGCCTTCGTGTAAGGCCGATCAGCATGACCACTTTCGCGGCGATCCTCACCTTGCTGCCGTTGGCGCTGGCGATCGGCCGCGGGGCGCGCATGCAGCAGCCGCTCGCGATCGCCATCGTCGGTGGCCTGCTGGTGCAGTACCCGCTGGTCCTGCTGGGCTTGCCCGTGGCCATCGGCGCCGTGGAGCGCGGGCGTGAACGGACGTCGAATCGTCATCCAACGGACAGGAAGATCTAAGGTACTTGCGGCATCGTGGGTGCCTGACTACCGCCAGAGCCTGTCATGTCTCCTTTCGCATCCGCCCCCGCCGCTTCGTCGAGTGAGGCCGCCCGTGTGCCCATGCACGGTCACGGCGCGCTCTGGCGCCGTCGAATGGCCACCTGGCTGGTGAACCATCTGCTCCCGCCGGCGAAGAACCTGGTCGGCGCCGCGAGCCTGCCGTCGATGGGCATCCAGCGCATCCTGGTGTGCCGCCCGAACCATCGCCTGGGCAACACCCTGCTGCTCACGCCTTTGCTGGTCGAGATGGAACGGCGCTTCCCCGGTGCGGAAGTGGATATCCTTTCGGCGGGGCCCGCGGCGCACGGCGTGTTCCGCGGATTCGACATCGTGGGGGATTGCACGACGCTCGACCGCCGTGCCGTGCGACATCCGCTGAGGACCCTCGGCGCGCTGCGCAAACTGCGGGCGCGTCGGTACGATCTGGTGATCGATGCCGCGGCGGGCTCGTCCTCGGGTCGTCTGGCGGCCATGCTCACGAAAGCGCGATTCCAGCTGCGCACCGACGCGATGCCGACGGAGGGTCTGCCGTTGCACCTCGCGGCGCGTCCCGTGCAGGCCCTTCGCTGGGCGCTGGGCGTCGCGGGTGACGCCGATATTCCCCTGCTGGACCTGCGCCTGACCGACCAGGAACGTGGCTGCGGCATCAACGCACTGGCACGCGTTTTGAACATCATCGACCCGCGCGAACGACCGGTACTGGCGATTTTCCCGAACGCCACAGGCTCCAAGCGCCTGCCGGCGGCATGGTGGAGCGACTTCACCACGGCGTTGCTGGCGAAGACCGGCGACATGCGTATCGTCGAACTGGTGTCTGCCGACGGTCAGTCGCGTCTGGGGGGCGGCTATCCGACGTACTACACCAGCGATCCGCGCAAGCTGGCCGGGTTCATCGAAGCCGCCGGCACCTACGTCAGTGCGGATTGCGGCGTGATGCACCTGGCGGCCGCGACCACCGCGACTACCGTGGGTCTTTTCGGTCCGACCGATCCGCAACGTTACGCGCCGTATGGTCGCGACAATGCCGCCGTGACCTGCGACGACGGCTGCCCGCGGCAGGCAGCGGCGCGCGTGGCGGCGCACCTGCTGGGCCGACGGCTTCACACACGAAGCACGTAGTAGGGAACGATGCCGTCGGTACCGGTAGGCGCAGCGCTGCGCTGCACCCGCAAGCCATGGCGTGCCGCGCTTTCATGGACGTCGACCAGCACCGGCGTGTGGCCGAACAGGACGATAAGCCCGCCGCGTCGCACACTCGGTACCAGTCGGTTGAACAGGACGTTTTTAGAGTGAGTGATTTCTCCGGACCGAAAAAAGACGCCGCACAAGGCGTGCGGCGTCTTCTGATCTACGAGGCGCGATTGACGGCGCTTACCAGATCTTCACCTGCTTGTCGCCCGAGCGAACCATCTTCGCATCCGGCTTGCACTGGAACGCGGTAGCGAAGGCTTCCATGTTCGACGGCGCACCGATGGCGCGCAGCGAGGCGGGTGCATGCGGGTCGGTGTTGAGGTAGAGCATGGCCTGCTTCTCGCGCACGCTGCCGCGCCACACGCGGGCCCAGTTGAGGAAGAAACGCTGGTCCTGGGTGTAGCCGTCGATCTTCGACTCCGCTTCCTTCGGATTCTTCTTCAACGCTTCCTGCAGAGCGTCGTATGCCACGGCCGTGCCGCCAAGGTCGGCGATGTTCTCGCCCAGGGTCAGCTTGCCGTTGACGTGCAGGTCCGGCTTGTCTTTCAGCGGCGTGTATTCGTCGAACTGCTTGACCAGCTTGGCGGTGCGCTCGTCGAACTTGGCGCGATCGGCCTTGGTCCACCAGTTGCTGTTGTTGCCTTCGCCGTCGAACTGGCTGCCCTGGTCGTCGAAACCGTGGCTGGCTTCGTGGCCGATCACCGCGCCGATACCGCCGTAGTTGATCGCGTCGTCGCCGTTGGCGTCGAAGAAGGGCGGCTGCAGGATGGCGGCCGGGAAGTTGATCGTATTGTCGGTCGGGTTGTAGTACGCGTTGACCGTCTGCGGCGTCATGCCCCATTCCATGCGGTCGGTCGGCTTGCCGATCTTGGCGATGTCGTAGTGGTAGTTGAACTTGCCGGCGGCTTCGACGTTGCCGTAGTAGTTCTCGCCGTTGACGTCCAGGCCCGACCAGTCACGCCACTTGTCCGGGTAGCCGATCTTGGGCAGGAAGGTGTTCCACTTGGCGATGGCCTTCTGCTTGGTCTCGTCGCTCATCCAGTCGAGCTTTTCCAGGCGTGACTTGAGCGCGTTACGCACGTTGTCCACCAGCTCGCTGGCGCGCTGCTTGGCTTCCGGCTTGAACACCTTGGCCACGTACAGCTGGCCCAGGCCTTCGCCCATGGACGTGTTGACGGTGCCGAGCACGCGCTTCCAGCGCGGCTTCTGCTGCGGCTGGCCCGCGAGGGTCTTGCCGTAGAAATCGAACTTGTTGTCCTGGAAGGTCTTGGACAGGTACGGCGAGGCGCTGTCGATGGCGTGGAAGCGCAGGTAGGCCTGCCAGGTGGAGACCGGCGTGGTCGCCAGCATCGTGTCGAACGCCTTGAAGAACTTCGGCTGCGACAGCGAGAAGCCCTTGTCGACGGTGACGCCCTGGGCGGCGAAGAACTTCTCCCAGTTGAAGTGCGGGGTGACCTTGTCCGCTTCCGCCACGCTGACGAAGTGGTACTGGTTTTCCGGTGCGCGCAGTTCCACCGGCGAGAGCGAGGCCGCGGCGAGCTGGGTCTCGAATTTCATGATGGCGTCGGCCTGCGTCTTCGCATCCGCGTCGGACACGCCGGCCAGGGTCAACGTCTTGACGATGTAGTCGACATAGGCCTTGCGGTTGTCGGCCTGCTTGGGATCGGTGTAGTAATCCTTGGTCGGCAGGCCCAGGCCGTCCTGCTGGGTGAAGCCGATCTGCATCTTGGCGTTCTTGAAGTCGGCGCCGGCGCCGAAGCCGAACACGTAACCGTTGCCGTCGTTGAAGCTGCTGTCGAGGAAGTCCACGATGTCCTGCGGCGACTTCAGCGCGTCGATCTTCGCCAGCTCCGGCTTCAGCGGTTCGATGCCGGCCTTCTCGATGGCATCCTCGTTCATGCCCGAACGGTAGAGCAGGCCGATCTTCTGTTCGATCGAGCCGGCCTTGGCGCTGGCCGCGCCCTTGTCCATGGCGTCGACGATGTCGTGCTGGGTGTTCAGGCTGGTTTCCGCCAGCTGGTCGAAGGCGCCCCAGCGGGTACGGTCGTCCGGAATGGGGTTGGCCGCCACCCACTTGGCATTGACGAAGCCGTTGAAGTCGTCGCAAGCGTCGATGCCGGTGTCCAGGTCGGCCACGTTGAACGTGGGGCCTGCAGGCGCGGCGGCGGCCGTGGTGGCCGGAGCGGGCGCGCTGCCCGTCGCGGCCGGGGCGTTGGCGGCCGGCGCGGCGCTGTCGGCATCGTTGTGCTGGCTGCACGCGGTGCCGGCGAGCGCGATGCTCAAGGCCAGCGCGAGCGGCTTCAGGTACTGCTTGGTCATGGATGTCCCTCGATGGAAAGTGACGTACATCGGCACCCCCCGGGCGCCGCACTGCCCGAGGATAACGGCTGGCGGGCCGGCGCAGGGCTAACCGTGACGAAAGTCATGGTTCGGCATATTCCGCAAGGAATCGCGGCGAAGTGACGCCGGACTGTCATCCGCGTTTCGCAAACTAGGGCGTCGCCGCGTCACAGGGGGTGCGGTCTTCACGCAATGCGATCGTCTTATCGAGGAATCATCGTCATGCGCAAGTTACTGGCTGCGGGCATCGCCTGCGTGCTCACCCTGTCCGGCGCGTCCATCGTCGTGGCCCAGCAGACCGCGCCCGCGGAGGCCACGTCCGTCGAGGATGCCCTGGGCTTCGGTTTCGGCCACGGCCATGGCAGGGGCCCGCATACGGCCACGCCGATCCGGCACCTCGTGGTGATCTTCCAGGAAAACGTTTCCTTCGATCACTACTTCGGTACCTATCCGTTCGCGGCCAATCCGGCCGGCGAACCCGCTTTCTACGCCCGGCCGTTCACGCCGCCGGTGAACGGGCTGACGCATCGGCTGCTCACCGCCAACCCCAATGCGGCCAACACCGGCAATGCCGACGCCGCGATCAACCCGTTCCGGTTGAGTCGCGCGCAGGCCGCCACCGCCGACCAGGATCACGGCTATACGTCGGAGCAGCGCGCCTTCGACGGCGGTCGCATGGATGCCTTTCCGCGCTACACCGGCCGCGGCGAGACGCTGCCCGGCGGCGACGCCGCGGAAGAGGGCAAGGGCCAGGTCATGGGCTATTACGACGGCAACACCGTCACGGCCTACTGGAACTACGCCCAGCGCTACGCCCTGAGCGACAACCATTACGGCACCGGCTTCGGTCCCTCCACTCCCGGCGCGGTGAACCTGATCGCCGGGCAGACCGCGGGCGTGATCGACACCCTCAACGGTACCGGTGCGGAAACCGATGACGGCCACGGCGGGCTGACCATGATCGGCGACCCCGATCCGCTGGGCGATGTCTGTTCCTCGCCCACGGCCAACCAGGTGACCATGGGTGGTCGCAACATCGGCGATTTGCTCAACGAGCAGCAGGTGACCTGGGGCTGGTTCCAGGGCGGTTTCGACCTGGGCGTGACCAACCCGGACGGCAGCACGGGGTGCGGCCGGCATACCCTGTCCGCGGTGACCAAGGTCACCTCCAACGATTACAGCCAGCATCACCAGCCGTTCCAGTACTACCCCTCCACCGCCAATCCGACGCACGCGCGTCCCACGTCGCTGGCCATGATCGGCCGTACCGATGCGGCCAATCACCAGTACGACACCCACGATTTCTACGACGCGCTGGACACCGGGCACCTGCCGGCGGTGAGTTTCCTCAAGGCGCCCGCGTACCAGGACGGCCATGCCGGTTATTCCGATCCGCTGGACGAGCAGGCCTTCGTCGTCCACGTGATCAACGCCCTGCAGCAAAGCGACGATTGGAAGGACACCGCCGTCATCATTGCGTACGACGATTCCGATGGCTGGTACGACCACCAGGCGCCGCCGCGCGTCAACGGTTCGGTCGGCAGCACCGACGCCCTCGATGGCGACGGTGTATGCAAGGGTCACGGCACGTTGCCCGGGCTGGATGGCAAGACGCCGGCGCAGGGCCGCTGCGGCTTCGGTCCGCGCCTGCCGCTGCTGGTGGTGTCGCCGTGGGCCCGCGAGAACATGGTCGACCACAGCATCACCGACCAGAGTTCGATCACGCGCTTCATCGAGGACAACTGGCTGTCCGGCAAGCGTATCGGTGGCGGTTCCAGCGATGCACAGGCTGGCCGCATCGACGGCATGTTCGACTTCTTCCTGCCACGCCTGTTCGATCGCAAGCTGATCCTCGACGAAACCACCGGCCAGCCGAAGCACGCTGGCGGCGGCTGGCCGGGTTGGCCGCAGTGGCCGAACGGGAACGGTGGGCATGGTTGATCGCCGTCGGTTCCTGACGACGGCGGGTTGGGCGGCCGCGGCGGGATGGATCCCGTCGCGGTTGCTCGCGCACGACATGCACGGCATGCACGCGGCGCCGGCCGGCAAGGTGGGCAACACGTTGTGCATGCATCCCATGGGCGATACCAGCCGGATGCCCGGGCTGGTCGATCCGGCACGCCTGGCACCGTTCGTGGATGCCTTGCCGTTGCCGCCCGTGCTGCACGCCGTGCATGGCAAGCCGCTGCACGTGCGCATGGCGCAGACCGCGCAGAAGCTGCACCGCGACCTGCCGCCCACGACCTTGTGGACCTACGGTGGGCATTACCCCGGCCCCACCATCGAGGCACGCACGGGTCAGCCGATCGATGTGATCTGGGAAAACGCGCTCCCGCGCAAGCATTTCCTTCCCGTCGACCACGCGATCTGCGGTGCCGAGGCGGACAAGCCCGAAGTCCGCGCCATCGTGCACCTGCACGGGGCCAAGGTGCCGCACGCGGACGACGGTTATCCCGAGGACTGGTACGTGCCCGGCGTCTCGCGCCGTCACCACTATGCCAACGTGCAGGACGCGACGGCGCTGTGGTACCACGACCATGCGATGGGCATCAATCGGCTCAACATGTACGCCGGGCTGATGGGTATGTATCTGCTGCGCGACGAGCACGAGTTGTCGCTCGGCCTGCCCGCGGGCGAGCAGGAGCTGCCGCTGGTACTGGCCGATCGGCTGCTGCATACGGACGGCCGTTTGTATTATCCCGATTCCGGTGACGCCAAGGCCCCGTGGGTGCCGGAGGTATTCGGTAACCTGACCGTGGTCAACGGTGTGGTGCTGCCACGAGCGGATGTGCTGCCGCGTCGTTACCGTCTGCGCGTGCTCAACGCCGCGAACGGGCGTTTCTACCACCTGCGCTTCCGCGACGGCCGGCCTTTCCAGGTTATCGGCTCGGACCAGGGTCTGCTGGCGTCGCCATCGACGATGAAATCGATCTTCCTGGCGCCGGGCGAGCGTGCGGACATCGTGGTCGATTTTGCCGCGTTGCGCGGCGGTACGGTCGAGCTGATGAACGATGCGCTGCCGCTCATGCGTTTCGCAGTGGGGCAGGGCGCGGTTCGCGACGACAGCCGTGTGCCCGACGTGCTGCGCGACCTGCCGCGCGTGACGGCGTCCACCGCGTCGAAGACCCGCGAGCTGACCCTCGACGAATACAGCGACTGCGTCGCCACGCCCATGCTGATGCTGCTCAACGGCAAGCGCTGGCACGATCCGGTGACGGAGTCGGTAAAGCTCGGCAGCACCGAGATGTGGAACCTGGTTAACCTCACCGAGGATACCCATCCGATCCACCTGCACCTGGTTCGTTTCCAGATCCTCGATCGGCGTCCGTACGACGTGGACGAGTATATGGAAAAGAAGACGATCCGCTATGTGGGGCCGGCGCAGGAACCGCCGCCGCACGAGCGTGGCTGGAAGGACGTGGTGCAGGCGTATCCGGGCATGGTCACGCGCATCGTCGCCACCTTCGACGGCTTCCCCGGACGCTACGCGTGGCACTGCCATCTGGCCGAGCACGAGGCGAACGAGATGATGCGTCCGTTCGAGGTGGTGGCCTGAGCCACCGTGCCTGGTAAGTCAGGCAACGGGCGCCGCGGTCAGCGCGGCGCCAGCGTTTGCAGTGCCGCGTTGGCCAACCGCAGTACGGGGTAGGCGCCGACCTTCTGCACCGTGTACCACGGGCTGCGTTCGTAGAAGAAAGCCAGCCGCGCACGCGGGCTGGCCGCGAACGTCGCATCGTCCCGCAGCTTCCGGTCGAATTCGGTTTTCAGCGCAGGGTCGTCGGCGAGCATCTTCCGGGCGAGCGCTTCCAGCACGCGCGGCTCGCCGTATTCCTTCTGTTCGAAGATGCCGTTGAGGTAGCCCCAGCGCAGCAGGGAATCCGGCGCGCGTGCATCGAGCAGGTTCAGCGCGAGCACGGCATCGGCGTTGTCGGCGCGCACGATGACCGTGCCGGCAGGCAACACCACGCTCTCCCGGGCGGACGCGATGGCCACGTCCTTGAGCATGTGGTGGCCTTCGAACGGCTTGTCCGCCCAGACCGGCCGGGTGAGCGTGTCGCGCGTGGCCTCGACCTTCAACGGCGCTGTCGTGCGCGTGTAGGGAATGCCATGCGCGTCTAGCCGCGCGACGATCTCCGTCCACTGCGGCGGAATGGCCCACGCGGCGGGCAGCGGTGCGGCGACATCGGGCAGCAGATCGTTCCAGCTCTGGATATCGTAGGTCTTCCTGACCGACGGATCGTAGCGGACCCAGGTGTCGCCGGAGATCTCGCTTTTGGTCTGTGTGAAGGCAAAGCCCTTCAGCTGGAACGGCTTGGGCGTCGGGTCCTGCCTGAACGTCACCGGTAGCGAGGCACCCGGCTGTGCGGCGCGTGACGCCGCCCAGGCATCCGCCGCACGCGACGCGGCAAGCAACGCGGACGAATCGTCGTTCACCACCGCCAGCAGGCTGCGCACCACGTCGTACGTAGCGCGCACACGCACCTCGTACGACTTCAGCATGTGGGTCTCGATCAATAGCCCGGCGCGGTTGCGGATGGCCGCATAGCCGGTGGAAAAGCGCGGCCCGGAGCCGAAGTTCTCGATGCCCTTGGTGATATCGCGGCCGTCGCGGAATTCGAGGTAGGGCGAGGCGAGGTGACCGAGTGCCTCATAACGAGGCATCGTCTGGTCGGTGAACGCTCGGGCCTGCCAGGCGGCGATCGACGGCGGCAGCTTGTGCGCATCCTCGGCATACCAGGTGAGGTCGTACTGGTAGTCCGCACCGTCGGTGGTATGGATATCGACCAGCAAGTCGGGGTTCCACGTGTTCCACAGCCCCAGCCATGCACGCGTCTCGGGGGCGTCGGCCTTGACGTAGTCGCGGTTGAGGTTCAGGTACTGCGACTGCCCGCGAAACCCCATTTCCGCCGGGCCGTTCTGATTGATGCGGAAGTAGGGGCCACTGTTTTCGTGGCCGTCCACGCTGTAGACGGGGATGTACACCAGCACTACGTGATCCAGCAGGTGCGGCAGCGTGTGCAGCACCGCGATGTCGCGCAGCAGCATCAGCCCGGCGTCCTTGCCCTCGATCTCGCCGGGATGGATGCCCGCCTGGACGAGCACGACCGGCTTACCGGCGGCCCGGGCGCGCTCGGGCGTAAGGTCGCCATCGGCCGCGGCGATCACCACCGTCATGGGCCGGCCTTCCGGCGTCGTGCCGAAGGTGGCCAGCCTAATCGTCTCAGGCGCCGCATGAGCCAGCCGGCGCAGGAACGCCTGGGTATCCGCATAGGAGGGCGTGGTACGAAACCCAGAGGCCTCCGCCGGTGTGGTCCAGGTGTCTGTCGCGTGGGCCGTCATTGCCAGCAGCGCGACAAGGGCGAGGAGGATTCGGGTGGGCAGGGTCACGGGTGGCCGGGCCTTGGAGGACGGGGAATGGGGCATTGTGTGATTTTTTTCTCCTCGCGGCGAATCATGGGGGAAAGAGGAGCTGGCATGGCAGACGAGGCAAGACGACGCGAGTGCGACATGCTTCTGCATATCCACCGAAAAATCATTTTCAAGGTGGCGGCGGTCTACGCGCGGAGTGAAGAGGATCGGCGCGATCTCGCCCAGGACATCGCGCTGCAGGTGTGGCGTTCGTTTCCCCGTTTCGATACGTCACGATCGTTCTCCACATGGATGTACAGGGTGGCCCTCAACGTCGGGCTCTCCCACGCACGTCGGGTGCGGGAGCACCACCATCCGCTCGATGAAACGGTGATCGACAAGCTTGGCGGCGGTACGCCCATCGAGGAGCCCGATGAGCGACTGACCATGCTATGGGCCGCTATCGAAGCCCTGGCGCCGCTGGAGCGTGCTCTTGCCCTGCTTTATCTCGATGACCTGTCCCATGCAGAAATCGCCATTGTCATGGGCATCAGTGAGTCGAACGTCGGCACGCGCATCGCGCGCCTCAAACAACGGCTGCGTCGGGATCTGACCGGCAACGGCCTCATCAAAGGAGACGATCGTGGAACTCGATGAATTGCGGGCAGGTTGGGCGGAGCTGGATCAGCGCCTGGATCGTGTGGAACGCTCCCGTGATGCTCTCGAGGCCCGTACGGTGATAAGCGGGGTACGTACGGAGTTACGCCCGTTGATCGGGGGGCAGATAGTGCAACTGCTGGTGGGCACCTGGTTGGCTTTGCAAGCAGGCGCTTTCTGGATGGCACATCGACAGACTTCCGGCCTGCTGGTAAGCGGATTGCTGCTTCATCTTTACGGCATTGCCATGATTGCTGCCGCAGCGCGAAGCCTGGTGCTGGCGACGGGACTGGACGAAAGTTTGCCTGTCCTCGACGTGCAAGCGCGGATCGTGGCGCTCAGGGCATGGCGGATTCGAGAAGGGCGCTGGTTCGGCTTGGTGGGCTCGTTCATGTGGGTAGCCATGATCGTCTGTGTGTTCGGCATGCTCGGCGTGGACATTCTTGTCGTGAACCCGGCTTTCGTCGTATGGAACCTGCTGGCTGCGTTCGTCTGCGTGGGTGTCTTCGCTGCCGTCTCCTTTCTGCGCCCGGCGCAGGGCGGCAGCGCCGTGCGACGGGCACAGGCTCGCCTGGATGAAGTAGCCCGTTTTCGTGACATCGACCGCCCCTCAACCGATCCCTAAGCTGGTACTAAGCGCCCGATAGGGATAATTTGCTCCTATCCCGGAGGGCACCGCCTTGCACATCATTCTCGTCGAAGACGATGCCCGACTCGGCGATGCCATCCGTCGCGCCCTGGAACGCCTGACGTACACGGTCAGCTGGTATCGCGACGGCAACGAGGCGCTGGTCGCGCTGCGCGACCACGATGCGGACCTGGTGCTGCTCGACCTGGGCCTGCCCGGCCGCGACGGCATGGAGGTGCTGAGCGAGGCCCGCCGGCTGCGGGTGACCACGCCGGTGATCGTGATGTCCGCACGCGATGCCCTGGATTCGCGTATCCAGGTGCTGGATGCGGGGGCGGACGACTACCTGGTCAAGCCCTTCCACCTCGACGAACTGGCCGCGCGCATCCGTTCGCTGGCACGGCGCGTGCGCGGCGCGGCGGTGAACAAGCTGGAGGCGGGGGCACTCAGCCTCGACCTGGGCAGCTTCGATGTGCACTGGCGCGGCGAGAAAGTGGAACTGACACGGCGTGAATTTTCGTTGTTGCAGGCCCTGATGGAGCGCGCGGGCCGGATCGTCCGTCGCGAATCGCTGGAAACCTCGCTGTACGGTCCCGACAGCGCGATGAGTACCAGCGCGCTCGAGGTGCTGGTGCACTCGCTGCGACGCAAGCTCAGTCCCGGCGCGATCCAGACCGTGCGTGGCTTCGGCTACATGGTGCCGCGGGAACCGATGTGAAGCCGCTGAGCCTGCGTTCCCGTTTGCTCGTCCTCATCGTATTCATGCTGGCGGTGGTGCTGCTGCCGCTGGGCGTGCTCAGCGCGAAACGCACGCTGGAGGAAGTGGACGAGTTGTCGGACGGTCGCCTGGCGCAGGCCGCGCGCACGCTCGAGGTGCTGGTCGGGCGCATCGGTGTGGACCAGTTGCGCACTCAGCGCAACGCTCGCCTGCTGGTGCCCAGTGTGTCCAACCATCCACAGGAACTGACCGTGCAGGGCCGTACCTTCGAATCCGAAGTGGGTTTCCAGGTGCGCGACAGCGATGGTCATCTGTTGCTGGGCACGGAGAATCTGGCCGGGCTGCCCGACACCCACGCCGCCGACGGGGCGTTCGAGGATGTGGTGAACGGTCGTTACGAGTGGCGCGTGTTCACGCTGATCATGGAGCGCGACGGGATCACCATCCGGGCGGGCGAGCGCTACGACAGCCGTCACGAGATCACCCGCGCCCTGTGGATCGAGCACGGCCTGCCGACCCTGCTGGGGTTGCCGCTGCTGGCTATCCTGGTCGGCTGGGCGATCCGTCGCGGCTTGCGTCCCCTGGAAGCCTTGGCCGATGCGCTCTCCCGTCGCGAGGCCGGCAGCCGTGAGCCGATCCATCTGGTCGACGCGCCCACCGAATTGCAGCCGGTGCTCATCGCCTTGAATGAGCAGATCGAGCGGCTGGAAGGGGCGTTGGAGCGCGAACGTCGTTTCAGTGCCGATGTGGCCCACGAGCTGCGCACGCCACTGGCGTCGACCATGATCAACCTGGAGGACGCGATGGCCTCGGCGGAGCCGGACGCGGCGACACGCTCGGCGCTTGAGGCGGCACGCGAATGCCTCGTCTCGCTGGCCCGGCGCACGGAGCAGTTGCTGGACCTGGCGCGCCTGGAGGCCGGTGCCGCCGCCGGGCCGCGCAGCCGGGTGGACCTGGGCGAACTGGCGTTGCAGGTCATCGACGAATTGTCGCCCCTGATCGGCAACGGACAGGTCGAGCTGAGCGTGCGCGAGCTGCCGGACCACCTGTTCGTAGAGGGTTATGGCGTCGCCCTGGGGGCGTTGATGCGCAACCTGCTGGAGAACGCGTTCCGGCATGTGCCGCCGGGCGGACATGTGGAATTGTCGATCGACACGGTCGACGGCGCGGCGCGCATCGTCGTGACGGACGACGGTCCCGGCATTGCGCCGGAGCGTCGCGCGGCCATGTTCACCCGTTTCCAGCGCGGGGCGGATACGCACGGCGAAGGCCATGGGCTGGGCCTGTCGATCGTGCAGCGTGCGGCCCAGCTGCACGGCGCCACCATCGACCTGCTGGACCGCGAGGGCGGTTCGGGGTTGCGGGTCGTGGTGGGGTTGCCGGTGGGGTGATCGACAGGGGGGGGCGTTTTTCGCGCACATCGTGCGCTCCTACGGCCGCGTTGGGATGGCGTGTGGCACGGCGGCAGCGTCGATCAGGGCGTGGCGATGGCGCCGATCAGGTCCTTGCCGTCGCCGCGCACCAGGTGCGGGTATTTCAGGCCGCCGTGGTAGTCGACCTTGATCGTCGCGTAGTCGTCGGTGCTCTTGACCAGGAACTCGATGGGCGTCGATGTGCCCTTGGCGGCCGTTACCGCGTCCTTGAGCACCTGGGGGGAATAATCCTTGCCGTTGACGGCGACCAGTTGCACGCCCGGTACGAGGCCCGCCTTTGCGGCGATACCGTCCCATTGCGCGTCAGTGACGATGCCCTTTTCGTTCACCTGGATGCCGAGCGAATAGGTGAAGTTGGCTGCCTTGCGGATCTTTTCCCCCGTGATGACGAAGGGCGAGGGCTTGTCGTCGTACACCAGTTTCCAGCCGCCGCCTTCGATGCCGTGCTCGGGCAGGGTGTCGCCGGTGTAGTCGAGGCGCTGGCGCAGGAAACCCGCCCAGTCGAACGGCTGGATGCGATTGAGCGTGGCGACGACGTCCTCGAAGGTATAGGTCTTGGGCGTGTAGCTGCCGTTGTCCATGCCGTAGAAGGCCTTGGCGAATTCGTCCAGCGTGTGCTTGCCGCCGGAGAGCGTGCGCATCCTGGTATCGACGTCCAGCCAGAGCAACTGGCCTTCGGGGTAATAGTCGGAGCTACGCCGCAGGTTGTCCCACCCCGGGCTGCTGCCCCGCGACGAGAGCGGAATGCCGTCCGCGGTGTCCTGCAGCGATCGCCACGACCGCCCCGTGCGCGCCGACATGCTGGCGGCGATGCCCGCCAGCGAGTCGCGCCATTGCTCGGTGGTCCAGATGCCCGAGCGCGCGGTGAGTACGCCGGCCCAGTAGTCGGTCAGGCCCTCGTACACCCACAGCAGGTCGTCCTGCATCGGCTCGGCGAAGCTCGGCGTCCACAGGTCGGCCGGCCGACGGAACTTGCCGTTCCAGGAGTGGATGTACTCGTGCGGCAACAGCGTGCCCGCGGCCACGTTGACGTCGGCATCGGTGAGGAAGTTGGCGAACAGGCGGTCGTCGCTGGACTGGTGGTGCTCCAGACCAAAATGGCCGGTGTGGTCGGACGTCACCAGCAGGAAGTCGTAGTGCGCGTAGTGATGCGCGCCGAACAGCTTGTTGGCCTGGACGATCAGGTTGCGCTGCACCTGGATCTGCTTGTCGGTGGCCTTGACTCCCGCGGCGGTGTCGCCGGTGATGTTCAGGTGCACTGGCGTGGGCTGGCCGGGCGCCAGGTCGATGCGATTGAAATACTTGCCGCTCATGACCGGCGAATCCACGAGGTTCTCATAGCTCACGGTCTTGAAATGCACGGTGTTGCCGCTCTGCGAGGCGGTATCCAGCGCCGAGGCGTAGCGCCATCCGGCCGGCAGTGTGACGCTTGGATCCACCTTGATCCGGCTCGCGTAGTAACCGGCGGGATAGAACGACACCTCGTTGAACGACAGCGGCACGTAGTTCGGCGTGGCCGGTGCGAGGTAGACGAACGACAACTCGAGCGTGCTGGCGCCTTCGGGCACGTCGACGTGGAAGGCGTACATTTCCTTCGTGTCGCGGCGCCAGGGGATCTTCTTGCCGTTGGCCGTGATCTGGATGCCGGCGACATTCGACAGGGGACCTGCCGGGCCATGCACCCCCGGGATCCACTCGGGATAGTTGAGCACCATGTGCCCGGGCGTCACCGGAATCGTCTCCCTGACGCGGAAGATGTTCTTCGCGGCGTCGGAGAGGTCCACGTCGAGGGTCAGGTTGCCGGGGTAGGGCGTGTCCGCCGCGACCGGAATATCGGCCGCGCGCGTGGCCGTGGCGGAGAAGGTCGTCGCGGCGAGGATGGCGGCGGCGAGGATGGCACGACGGAGCGGCAGGCGCATGGCGGCAGGGTTCCCCTTGGCGGACGGTAGCGTCCGATAGTCGGCAGCTCGCCCACCCGCGGCGTGTGCCAAAGGTAACGGCGCCCGGTGATCCGGCGCATGTTTTAAACGGGTGGCTTCGCCCCGGCGCGGTCGGCGGCTAGCATGTCGGCTCGCGTATTCCAGGTATCCCGGCCATGAAAGCCAGCACGCTCCGTCGCATCCTCAACGCCTGGCCACCGTTCCTGTTCACCGGCATCCGCGTGGTGACGATGAACGATTACCGCTATGCCCGGGTCCGGCTGAAGCTGGCCTGGTACAACCGCAACTACGTGCGCACGCACTTCGGTGGCAACCTGTTCTCGATGACCGATCCGTTCTGGATGATCATGGTGCTGAAGTCGCTGGGCGACGATTACATCGTATGGGACCAGGCGGGCGAGATCCGCTTCATCGCTCCCGGTCGCGAGGATGTCTTCGCCGAGTTCCGGGTGGACGACGCGCTTCTGGACGAACTGCGCACCGCCGCGGCCAACGGCGAGAAATGCCTGCGCTGGTTCGACACCGATATCCGTACCGCCTCGGGCGAGCGGGTAGCCAGCGTGCGCAAGCAGCTGTATGTCCGCCGCAAGCGCCGCTGAGCAGCCGGAGGCCACTCAGAACACCAGCGAGGCCATCTTCCGGCGATAGGCGCTGACCAGTGCGGCGTCATCAAGGGTGGCGAACGCGGCGAGCAGGCGTTTTTTGGCCTGGCCGTCCTGCCAGTCGCGCTGGCGCTTGAGGATGTCCAGGAACTGGTCCAGTCCTTCGGCGGCGGTGCCCTCGATCAGCAGACGCACGCCGAGCAGGTCGCGGGCCTCCCAGTCGGTATCGTCCGTCTGGACCCGCTCGCGCAACTCGGCCATGGACGGTGCCCCGTCCAGCGCGCTGGCCAGTTCCAGTTGCTTGGCGAGGCGAACGGCGCGGGCATCGGTGGCCAGGTTGGCCGGAAGGGCGTCCAGCTCGGCCTGGGCCGGCTTCACCTGCCCGGCGCGCATGAGAGCCAGGGCGAGGTCGAGCTTGAGCTCGGCGCGGTCCGGCTCCGCGGCGATGTCCTGCTGCAGGCGGTTGATCGCGTCGGCGGCGGTCTCCGGCGCAGCAACCTCGGCCGGCTCCTCGACCGCGGCTTCGGCGGGCGCCACACCGTGCTTGGTCAGGAACTCGCGGATCTGGCCTTCCGGCAAGGCCCCGGCGAAGCCATCCACCACCTGGCCCCCGCTGATCAGGATGACCGTGGGAATGCTGCGTACGCCGAACATCGCGGCCAGCTCCTGCTCGGCGTCCACGTCGATCTTGGCGAGGCGGAAGGCGCCGTTGTATTCGCCGGCCAGCTTCTCGAGGATCGGGCCCAGCGACTTGCACGGGCCGCACCATTCGGCCCAGAGGTCGACGAGCACCGGTGTTTCGAGCGAGGCCTGGATGACGTCGGTCTCGAAGCCGGCGGTGGTCGCGTCGAAGACGTGTTCACTGCGGGTCGGGGCGTTGTTCACGGAGGACTCCTGGGACGTTGGTCGATGGCCCCTTACGTCGGGGAAGGGCGGGAGCATATCAAGGTGCCCCATGCATTTAGCCCGGGCACCGCTTTTAGGCCGGCGCCTAGGTTTTTCATCATGCGCCGTCTACGCGGATTTGCGATCATGGGCGCCGAGGGCCAGCCGGCCCGGAGCCGCCGGGTTGGCATGCGTAAAGGTCAGGACCTGATTATCTGCGAGCACTGCGACTCCGTTTACCGGAGACGCAGCCTTGCGCGCGGGGAGGTATCCGATTGCGTCGTCTGCGGCGCGGTGCTGGAGCGCCACCAGTGGCTCGGTGTGGACAGCCAGTTCGCCCTGATCGTCGCCGCGCTCATCGTCTTCGTCATCGCCAACGTATCGCCCATCGTCACCCTGGGCCTGTCGGGCATGACGGCCGCCACCACGCTATGGGGCGCGGTGATCGCCATGTGGCAGGATGGCGCCCAGATAGTGGCCGTACTGACCGCCCTGACACTGTTCTTCTTCCCGCTGGCGCAGATCCTCATCTTCGGCTGGGTGCTGCTGTTCGCCCGTAAGGGGCAGCGTGCACCAGGCTTTGCCTGGGCCATGTCCGCGCTGGTCCGCGTGAAGCCCTGGAGCATGATCGAAGTATTCATGCTCGGCACCCTGGTCGCCGTGGTCAAGGCGCATACCTATTTCGATGTGGTGCCCGGCGCAGGCATCTGGGCCTTCGGCTTCCTCACCCTGCTGGTCACCGTGTTTTCGGCGCACGACCCGCGCAACCTGTGGGACCTGACCGGGGGTGCCAAGGCATGAGTACGCCGCCCCGCGCCGTGGACATGGGCATCATGTCCTGCCATGTCTGCCAACTGGTCA
This sequence comes from Xanthomonas sp. NCPPB 2632, assembly GCF_041228075.2. Classification (NCBI taxonomy): domain Bacteria; kingdom Pseudomonadati; phylum Pseudomonadota; class Gammaproteobacteria; order Lysobacterales; family Lysobacteraceae; genus Xanthomonas; species Xanthomonas sp. NCPPB 2632. Next base: position 3,786,025 of record NZ_CM192979.1, on the reverse strand, counting down.
CCGCGTACACGGACGATCCCCACGCGCATTGCCCGCGTTGCGGCAACCCGCTCCACGGGCGCAAGCACGGCAGCATCTCGCGCGCCTGGGCGCTGCTGCTGGCCGCGGCGATGTTCTACATCCCGGCCAACATCTTCCCGATCATGCGCACCGAGAGCCTGTCCTCCAAGGACGACAACACCATCCTCAGCGGCATCGTCGAGTTGTGGCAGGCCGGCTCCCCCGGCCTGGCCGCCATCGTCTTCACGGCGAGCATCGTCGTGCCCATGCTCAAGTTCATCATCATGGGCTACCTGCTGGTGTCCGTGCAGCGGTCCAGCGACCTGGGCCCGCGCCAGCGCTCCAAGCTGTACCGTTTCGTGGAACTGATCGGCTACTGGTCGATGCTCGACGTGTTCGTCGTGGCGATCCTGTCCGCGTTGGTGCATTTCAAGATACTGAGCCGCGTCGAGCCCCTGCCTGGCGTGGTGTATTTCGGCATCGTCGTCGTGCTGACGATGCTGGCGGCCATGAGTTTCGATCCCAGGTTGATCTGGGACAAAAGGAAATCGCAATGAGCGACACCCACGACGGAAAAACGCCGGCCCCTGACGAGTTGCCGCAGCCGGAGGTGCGCAAGTCCAAGCTCGGCTTTTCGCTCATCTGGCTGGTGCCGATCGTGGCGGCGCTGGTCGGCATCTCGCTGATGGTCAGCCATGCGCTGTCGGCCGGTCCGCAGATCTCGGTCACCTTCCTCACCGCCGAAGGCATCGAGGCAGGCAAGACCCAGGTCAAGTACAAGAACGTGGTGATCGGCAAGGTCACCACCATGCGGTTGTCCAAGGACCGCACGCACATCTCCGTGGTAATCGACCTGGAGAAGGACGCCCGCGCGTTCGCGACCAAGGGCACGCGCTACTGGGTGGTGCGGCCGCGCATCGGCGCCAGCGGCGTGTCCGGCATCGATACGCTGCTGTCCGGTGCCTTCATCGGCGCGGACGCGGGCGATTCCGAAGACGAAAAATCCGACTTCACGGGGCTGGAAACACCGCCGGCGGTCACCCATGGCGCCCCGGGGCGACGCTTCGTGCTGCACTCCAGCGACCTGGGTTCCCTGGATATCGGCTCGCCCGTCTACTACCGCCGCATCCAGGTGGGCCGCATCGTTTCCTACGAGCTGGACAAGGACGGCAAGGGCGTGTCGTTGCAGCTGTTCATCGACGGCCCCAACGACCGCTTCGTCACCAGGGACGCCCGCTTCTGGAATGCCAGCGGCGTGGACGTATCGCTGGGCGCGGACGGCCTGAAACTCAACACGCAGTCCATCGCCACGGTGATCGCCGGTGGCGTGGCCTTCCAGTCCGCCCCTGGTCCGCACGACGAAACCCCGGCCTCGGAAATGGCCGATTTCACGCTGTTCAACGACCAGCAGACCGCCTTGGCGCCGCCCGATGGCAAGCCGCACTACATCCGCATGCGTTTCGAACACTCGCTGCGTGGCCTGGCCCCGGACGCGCCCGTGGAATTCCTCGGCGTGAAGGTCGGCCGGGTGGTGTCGGTCAATCTCGACTACGACCCGGTCAGCAAGACCTTCCCCGTGATCGTCGGCGCCGTGGTCTATCCGCAGCGCCTCGGCAAGGCGGACGAGAAACTCCGCGCGGCCGTCGGCGGCAACGAGGAAGAGCAGCTGCCGCGTATCCTGCATGGCATGGTCGACCACGGCCTGCGCGCGCAGGCACGCACCGGCAACCTGCTGACCGGTCAGCTCTACGTTGCGATCGACTTCGACAAGAAGGCACCGAAGGTGACCTTCAACGAGAAGGCGTCCCCGCTGGAAGTGCCCACCACGGCGGGCGACTTCGATCACCTGCAGGAGCAGATTTCCAGCATCGTCGACAAGGTCGAGAAGATTCCCTTCGATTCCATCGGCAGGAACCTGGACGGCAGCCTGCAGGAACTGCATGGCACGCTCAAGCAGGTCAACACCGAACTCCTGCCGGAAGCGAAGAAGACGTTGCAAGGCGTCAACAAGACGGTGGGCACGGCCAACGATGCGCTGTCCGCGGATTCGCCGCTGCAGCAGAACATCACGGTGACACTGGAGGAACTGCAGCGCACGGTGCGTTCGGTGCGCGCCTTCACCGACTACCTCGGCCGCCACCCCGAGTCGCTGCTGCGTGGTCGCGGTGCCGACGCGCCGCCCAAGGTCATCACCCCGCCGCCGTCTCCGCAGGCCAAGGAAGCAAAGCCATGATCCAGACACTTCGCCTCGCGGCCGCCGTTACGTTGCTGGGCACGCTTGCCGCGTGCTCCTCGGCGCCCACCCATTTCCACACGCTGATCCCGCCCTCGGCGGGTCTGCCACCCGCCGCCGCGCCGTTCCTGATCGACGTCCAGGCCGTCGGCGTGCCGCCGCAGGTCGACCAGCCCGCGTTGGTGTTGCGCCAGGGCGCCAGCGGTATCGCGGTACTGGACGGCGAACGCTGGGCTTCGCCGCTCGGCGACGAGATCCGCGGCGCACTGGCCGCGGACCTTTCCACGCGCCTGGGCACGCACGATGTGCACGGCCTGCCGCGCGGCAAGGACGCCAAGGTGGTGTACGTGCAGTTCGACGTGCGTCGCTTCGACTCCGAAGTGGGCGGAAACGCCACCCTCGAAGCCAGCTGGTCCGTGCGTAGCGGCGACACCGCCAGCACGTGCGCCTCGCGGGTAAGCGAGCCGGCGGGAAGCAGCTACGACAGCCTGGTCGATGCGCATCAGCGCGCGCTGGGCCAGGCCGCCGATCAGGTTGCCGCGGCGGTTCGCGCGGTGGCGGGCGGGCAGGCGGCTACCTGCCGTTAAGCGGGGTGTTCGTGTAGGAGCGCACGATGTGCCTGTAGGAGCGCACGATGTGCGCGAAAAGCCAACGAAGCGGTGAAGCGGTAAGCGGTAAAGCCGAACTCCTCGAGCAAGAGCCGGCGGGTAGCCCCCTCGGTGCCACGCCTGCGGCGACCCGCTAAGGAAGGGCCGCTGGCGCGGCCGTATTTCTATTGCCCTACGGGCCCGGGTCGGGCTTCGCCCGGGGATTTTTGATTCGCCATCCATGGCTCAGCAAAAATGGCCGGCCGTCCTGGCCGGCCCCGCTACGCGGCCTTGTCCGTTCGAATCCCTCGCCTGCGGCTACCGGCACCGAGGGGGCTACCCGCCGGCTCTTCCCCAAACTGAGGTGGGGTGTTGGGCGAGCGGCGCGTGGTGATGGGCGGGCAGGGGTCGGGGTACGGCGTCAGCGCTTTGTTGGCTGTTCGCGCACATCGTGCGCTCCTACACCAGGGTAGGCAGGGTGTGGAACGCGTGATCCGCCGGCGGGGGTAGGAGCGCACGATGTGCGCGAACCCTCAACACACCTAAGGCGACCGATGCCGTGCGCAACAGGCAAGCGAGCGTTCCCAGCTACGCAGCGAAACCTGGCTCTTGGCTTTTCCCACACGCAACCTCAGTCGTCGAAAGAGCCGGCGGGTGCCACCCTCGTGGCCGGTAGCCGCAGGCGAGGGGTTCGAACGGACAAGGCCCGAAGGGGGCCGGCCAGGACGGCCGGCCATTTTTGCTGAGCCATGGATGGCGAATCAAAAATCCCCGTTCGAAGCCCGACCCGCCCCGAAGGGGAATAGATAAACGGCCGCGGAGCGGCCCTTCCTTGACGGGTCGCCGCAGGCGTGGCCACGAGGGTGGCACCCGCCGGCTCTTGCTCCAAGTCGCAACAGCTCCTGCTCCAAGCTCCAAGGCCCAGCTTTTGCCTTCAAACCCCCCATTAAGCTAGTCTCCCGCGATTGAGCGCCGCGCTTTTCCCGCGCGGCCACCCGAGCAACTACCGGTAGCGAACACCATGCAGGACACCCCCGACCAGGGCGCGCGGGAGCAGGGCGGTTACGCCCCGGCCGCCGTCGAAAGCAGCGCGCAGCGCTTCTGGAACGACACCCGTGCCTTCGAGGTCACCGAAGACTCGGACAAGCCCAAGTACTACTGCCTGTCGATGCTGCCGTACCCGTCGGGTGCCCTGCACATGGGCCATGTCCGCAACTACACCATCGGCGACGTCATCAGTCGCTTCCAGCGCCAGCAGGGCCGCAACGTGTTGCAGCCGATGGGCTGGGATGCCTTCGGCCTGCCCGCCGAGAACGCCGCGATCAAGAACAACACCGCGCCGGCGAAGTGGACCTACAAGAACATCGAGCACATGCGCGAGCAGTTCAAGCGCATGGGCTTCGCGTACGACTGGACCCGCGAGGTCACCACCTGCCGTCCCGAGTACTACCGCTGGGAACAGCAGATGTTCACCCGGCTGATGAAGAAGGGCCTGGTGTACCGCAAGAACAGCGTCGTCAACTGGGACCCGGTCGACCAGACGGTGCTGGCCAACGAGCAGGTGATCGACGGCAAGGGCTGGCGCTCCGGCGCCACCGTGGAAAAACGCGAGATCCCGCAGTGGTTCCTCAAGATCACCGCCTATGCGCAGGAGCTGCTGGACGGCCTGGACACGCTGCCGGGCTGGCCCGACGCGGTCAAGACGATGCAGCGCAACTGGCTGGGCCGTTCCGAAGGCCTGGAGATCACCTTCGACGTGGACGGCCAGGCCGAGCCGCTGACGGTGTTCACCACGCGGCCGGACACCCTGATGGGCGTGTCGTACGTGGCGGTGGCGGCCGAGCATCCCATCGCCACGCGTGCCGCGGCGGACAACCCCGGCCTGGCCGACTTCATCGCCAGCTGCCGGTCCGGCGGTGTGTCCGAGGCGGAGCTGGAGACGCAGGAGAAGCGCGGGTATTACACGGGTACCGATGCCGTGCATCCCCTCACGGGTGAAAAGGTGCCGGTGTGGGTCGCCAACTTCGTGCTGATGGGCTACGGCACCGGCGCGGTGATGGCCGTGCCGGGTCACGACGAGCGCGACTGGGAGTTCGCCCAGAAGTATTCCCTGCCCATCCACATGGTGGTGGTCGATCGCGGCGTGGTGGATGCCGTGGCCGAACTGAAGCGCGACCTGGCGGCCGACGGCACCGACACCGTGCAGAACGCGCTGGACGGCGGCTCGTCGGATGCGTACCAGGTGTCCGCCGCGGTGGAGACGATCAAGACGTTCGAGACCAACATCCAGACGGTCGGCGCGTACACGGAGCACGGCACGCTCATCAACTCCGGTGAATTCGATGGGCTGGATTTCGCGGCGGCGTTCGACGCCATCGCGGCGAAGCTGGCCGCGACCGGCCGTGGCGAGCGCCGGGTCAACTGGCGCATCCGCGACTGGGGCGTCAGCCGCCAGCGTTACTGGGGCTGCCCGATTCCGGTGATTTACTGCCCGAGTTGCGGTGCGGTGCCGGTGCCGGAAGACCAGCTTCCCGTGGTGCTGCCCGAGGATGTCGCGTTCTCCGGCGTGCAGTCGCCGATCAAGGCCGACCCGACCTGGCGGCAGACCACCTGCCCGACCTGCGGCGGCCCGGCCGAGCGGGAGACGGACACCTTCGATACGTTCATGGAGTCCAGCTGGTACTACGCGCGCTACACGAGCCCCGGCGCCGAGGCGCAGGTGGACGAGCGCGCCGATTACTGGACGCCGGTGGACCAGTACATCGGTGGCGTCGAGCACGCCATCCTGCACCTGCTGTACTTCCGCTTCTATCACAAGCTGATGCGCGACGAGGGCCTGGTGCACAGCGACGAGCCGGCCACCAACCTGCTGTGCCAGGGCATGGTCATCGCCGAAACCTATTTCCGCAAGGAAGACGAAGGTCACCTGACCTGGTTCAATCCGGCGGACGTGGACGTGCAGCGCGACGAGCGCGCGCGCATCACCGGCGCCGTGCTGCGCAGCGACGGGCTGCCGGTGGAGATCGGCGGCGTGGAGAAGATGGCCAAGTCCAAGAGCAACGGCGTAGACCCGCAGTCCATGGTGGACAAGTACGGCGCGGACACGGTGCGGCTGTTCTCCATGTTCGCCGCACCACCGGACCAGTCGCTGGAATGGAACGAGGCGGGCGTGGAGGGCATGGCCCGCTTCCTGCGGCGCCTGTGGCGTGACGTCACGGCCCATGTCGAGTCCGCCGCGGTGGCCCAGGGCGATGGCGCGGCGGCCGAGGCCTCGCGCAGGACGTTGCGCCGCCAGCTGCACGAGACGATCCAGAAGGTCACCGACGATATCGGTCGCCGCCAGTCCTTCAACACGGCCATCGCTGCGCTGATGGAGCTGCTCAACGCGCTAGGCCGGTTCGACGATGCCAGCGCCGCCGGCTCGGTGTTGCGCCAGGAGGCCTTCACCGCCATCGTCCAGCTGATCAACCCGTTCACGCCGCATCTGTCCCATGCGCTATGGCAGGTGCTGGGCCAGGGCGAGACGCTGGTGGAGGATGCCGGCTGGCCGGCGGTCGATCCCGCGGCGCTGGTTCGCGACTCGCTGACCTACGCAGTGCAGGTGAACGGCAAACTTCGCGCTACCATCGAGGTGCCGGCCGCGGCATCGAAGGAAGATGCCGAGGCCATGGCCCGGGCCGAGCCCGCCGTGGCCCGGTTGCTGGAAGGGCAGACCGTGCGCAAGGTGATCGTCGTGCCCGGCAAGATCGTCAACATCGTCGCAGGATAACCATGAGCCCGACCCCGCTCCGTTCGCTCCGTGTCGCCGCCCTCGTTGCCGTCGTGGGGCTGGTCAGCGCCTGTGGCTTCCATCTGCGCCAGTCCGCGGCGCTGCCGCCGGGCATGCAGAAGATCCACCTGACCGTCGCCGGGGGTGGCCGCCTCGAGCGTGAGCTGTCGCGCGCGCTGACCAACGCCGATGTGACGGTGGTAGACCACGCTTCCGTGGATGCCGCCGAACTGGCGATCACCTCGAACAACTTCCGTACGGATTCGCTGACCGTCAGCGGCACCGCGCGCGTCACCGAATACGCCGTGCGCTATCACGTCGATTTCAACGCGAAGGCCGGCGACGGCAGCCTCATCATCGCGCCGCAGAGCGTCGATATGTCGCGCGAGTTCAGCTACGACGCCCAGAACACGATCGGCACCGCCAGCCAGACCGAAGAGCTGCAGCGCAGCCTGGTCGGCGACATGGTACAGGCCATCCTGTTCCGCCTCGAAGCAGCGACGGTGCACCCGGCCGCGGCGGCTGCGGCGGCCGCCGCAGCCACGCCGTCCGCGCCCGCGCCCGCCTCGTCGACCGCGCACTGAGCGGATAACGCCGTGCCGTTCAGTCCGGGCCAGTGGCAGAAGCACCTCGCGGGCGACCGCATGGCGCCGGTGTACCTGCTGGCCGGCGAGGAACTGCTGGTGCTGGAAGCCGCCGATGCCGTACGGGCCATGGCCCGGCGGCTCGGTTTCAGCGAGCGCGAGGTGCTTGAAGCGGACAGCCGTTTCGACTGGGACGACCTGGCGCGATCCTCGGCCGGCCTGTCGCTGTTCGCCACGCAGCGCCTGCTCGACCTGCGCCTGGCGGGCGGGCGTGCCGGCAAGGACGGCAGCGCGGCAATCACCGAGTTCGTCGGCAACCCGCCGCCGGATACCACGCTGCTGATCACCGCCACCGAGTGGAGCACCAAGCACGAGGCGGTCTGGACCAAGGCGGTGGATCGCGGCGGTATCCAGGTGGTCTTCAATGCGCCGCGCCCGCACGAATGGACGCAGTGGGTCGGCCAGCGTCTGGCGTCCCGCGGGGTCAAGGCCAGTCCCGATGCCGTGGCGATGCTGGCCGAGCGGGTCGAGGGCAACCTGCTGGCGGCCGCCCAGGAAATCGACAAGCTGGTGGTCCTCGCGGGCGACCAGCGGCTGGACGCCGCGACGCTGGAAAGCCTGGTGGCCGACAGCGCCCGCTTCGACGCCTTCAAGCTGACCGACGCCGCGTTCGCGGGCGAGGGCGGCCGTGCCCTGCGCATACTGGCCGGGTTGCATGCCGAGGGCGACGAGCTGATCGCCCTGATGGGCTGGCTGGTCAACCAGCTGCAGCTGGCACTGCGTCTGGCCAACGCGCGCGATTTCGCGGCGCAGGCGAAGGTGGAGCGGCTATGGCCCGCGCGCGAACAACTCTTCCGCAAGGCCCTGCGCCGCGCGCCGCGCGAGCACTGGATGGCCTGCCTGGCCCGGGCCGCCCGCATCGACCGCATGGCCAAGGGCCGCGAGCAGGGCAATCCGTGGCTGGAGGCCGAACGGCTGATAGCCGCCATCGCCGAGCCCCGCGCGGCGGCTGCCTTCGCGTGAGCGACATGCGTCCGCTAGCCATCCTCGGCGGCACCTTCGACCCGATCCACCACGGCCACCTGCGTGCCGCGTGGGAAGCCGCCGAAGCCCTCGACGCCGAGGTCCGGCTGGTGCCCGCGCGTACGCCGCCGCACCGGCCGCCGCCGGTGGCCGATGCGGCCGGCCGGGTCGCCCTGCTGCGCGCCGCGCTGGCCGGGCAGGACCGGCTCCGGATCGACACCCGCGAACTGGACCGGGACGGCCCCTCGTACAGCATCGACACGCTGGCGTCGCTGCGTGCCGAGATCGGCCCCGTGCGTCCGCTGGTGCTGCTGGTGGGGGCCGACGCCTTTGCCGGGCTGGCCTCCTGGCAGCGCTGGCGCGACCTGTTCACGCTGGCCCATGTGGGCGTGCTGAACCGCCCTGGGGTCAGCCACGCCCCCTCTTCGGAACTGGCCGACTTCATCGCCGGGCGCCGCGGGACCCACCCGCAGGGGCCGGCCGGCGGCGTGCTGGACATCGCCATCACGCCGCTGGACATCGCCGCCACGGCCATCCGCGAGGCCTTTGCCGCCGGCCACGAGCCACGTTTCCTGATGCCCGCGACCTGCTTCGATCCTCCGGAACTGCTGGCGCCGTACCGTGCGCTGGCGGACGCCGCGTCCCCGCCCCGGGCCGCCCGCTGAAAGCTGCCGAGGCATTTGACGCGTCCCCGGGCGGGCGGGGGTATACTTCGCCCAACGCCGGCATTCCGCCGTACGAGGTTTTCGTATCTTGAGTTCGTCCGCATCCCGCAAGGCCAAGCCCGCCATCAGCAACGAGCACCTCCGCCAGCGCGTGGTCGCGGCCCTCGAAGACCTCAAGGCCAAGGACGTCCGCGAAATCGACGTTCGCGGCAAGACCTCCATCGCCGATATCCTCTTCATCGCGTCGGGCACCTCCGCCCGGCACGTCAAGTCCATTGCCGACGAAGTCATCAAGTTCGCCAAGGAAGCGGGCGTGATGCCGCTAGGCGTCGAAGGCCAGACCGAAGCCGAATGGGTGCTGGTCGACCTGGGCGACATCATCGTCCACGTCATGATGCCGCGCATCCGCGAGTTCTACGGCCTGGAACGCCTGTGGACGGTCGGCGACGACGGCTTCGAAGCCGCCCACGCCTGATCCGCCCATGCGGGCGCGCCTCATCGCCGTCGGCGAGCGCATGCCGGCCTGGGTGGCGGAAGGTTTTGCCGAATACCGCAAGCGGCTGTCCCACGAGCTGCCCCTTGAACTGATCGAGATCAAGCCCGGCACGCGCGGCAAGGGCCGCGACGACGTGCGCGCGACCCTCGACGAAGGCGCCGCCATCCTCGCCGCCTTGCCGCGCGACATCCACGTCGTGGCGCTGGACGGGCGCGGCAAGGCGTGGTCCAGCGAAGACCTGGGCCAGCAACTGGAACAATGGCGCATGGGCGGGCGCGATCTCGCCTTCCTGATCGGCGGCCCCGACGGCCATGCGCCGGACGTGCTGGCGCGCGCGGACCAACGCTGGTCGCTCGGCCCGCTCACGCTGCCGCACATGCTGGTGCGCCTCGTGCTCGCGGAGCAGCTCTACCGCGCCACCACGCTGGTGGCCGGGCATCCCTACCATCGCGCCTGAAGGAACCGCCGTGCTCTACCTGGCCTCGCAATCGCCGCGCCGTCGCGAACTCCTCGGCCAGATCGGCGAGGCGCACCGCACCCTCGACGTGGATGTCGAGGAGATCCGCACCGCCGGCGAATCGCCCGACGATTACGTCTCGCGCGTGGCGCGGGACAAGGCGCATGCCGGGTTTGCGCTGGTCGCGGCCGAACCGGGCGCGCGCGTGCTCGGCGCCGATACCGAAGTGGTGCAGGGCGATGAGGTGTTCGGCAAGCCGCGGGATGCCGTCGACGCGGTGGCCATGCTGAGGCGTCTTTCGGGAAACGAGCACCGCGTGATCTCCGCCGTATGGCTCGTGGAGGCAGGCGAGCAACGCAGGGTGGTGTCGGTATCGACCGTGCGCTTCGCGTCGCTCTCCGATCACGACATAGCGTCCTACATCGATACCGGCGAATGCTTCGGCAAGGCCGGCGCGTATGCGATCCAGGGCCGCGCCGCGGCCTTCGTCGCGCACCTTTCCGGTAGTTACACCGGCGTGATGGGACTGCCCCTGTTCGAAACCTCCCGGCTTCTTCGCGGTCCGTGACAGTCGCGGGACGCGCGGGATATAAAGCGGGATGACTCATGGAAAAGGGCACGCAGTGAGCGAGGAAATCCTGATTAATGTCACGCCGCGTGAGACGCGCGTGGCCGTCGTCGAGAACGGCATGTTGCAGGAAGTCCACGTTGAGCGTGCCAGCCGGCGCGGTTACGTGGGCAACGTGTACAAGGGCCGCGTGCAACGCGTCATGCCGGGCATGCAGGCCGTGTTCGTCGAGATCGGTCTCGACCGCGCAGCGTTCCTGCATGCGTCGGACATCGTTCGCCCGGCGCTTCCGCCCACCGATGCGCCCGACGGTAAATCCGGCGGCCACGGCCCTGTCCCGCCCATCAGCGAACTGGTCCACGAGGGCCAGGAAATCGTCGTGCAGGTGGTCAAGGACCCGATCGGCAGCAAGGGCGCGCGGCTGTCCACGCACCTGTCCATCCCGTCGCGTTACCTCGTGCTGCTGCCGCACTCGCGCACCCTGGGGGTGTCCGTGCGCATCGAGGAGGAAAGCGAGCGCCAGCGCCTGAAGGACATCATCCTGCCGCTGATCGGCGAGAACCATCTCGGCTACATCGTGCGCACCAACGCCGAGGGCCAGTCCGAGGAATCCCTGGCCTTCGACGTCACCTACCTGAGCAAGGTGTGGCGGGTGGTGCAGGAAAACATCCAGAAGGCCCGCGTGGGCGAGCGGGTCTACGAGGAACTGTCACTGCCGCTGCGGTCGCTACGCGATTCGCTCAACGACGGCATCGAGAAGGTGCGCGTCGATTCACGCGAGACCTACGAGAAAACGGTCAAATTCGTGGCGAAGTTCATGCCGGTGCTGTCCGACCGCATCGAGCACTACGCGGGCGAGCGGCCGATCTTCGATCTCTACGGCGTGGAGGACGAGATCCAGCGCGCCCTGCGCAAGGAGGTGCCGCTGAAATCCGGCGGCTACCTGATCGTCGACCAGACCGAAGCCATGACCACGATCGATGTGAACACCGGTGGCTACCTCGGCAGCCGCAACCTCGAGGAAACCGTGTACCGCACCAACCTCGAGGCGGCACAGGCCGCGTCGCGCCAGCTGCGCCTGCGCAACCTCGGCGGCATCATCATCATCGACTTCATCGACATGATCGACGACGAGCACAAGCGGCAGGTGTTGCGCATGCTCGAGAAGGGCCTGCTGAAGGACCACGCGAAAACCACGGTCTATCCGATGTCCGCGCTGGGCCTGGTGGAAATGACGCGCAAGCGCACCACCGAAAGCCTTGAGCGCCAGTTGTGCGAGCCGTGCCCGTCGTGCAGCGGTCGCGGCACGCTGAAAACCGCCGAGACGGTGATCTACGAAATCTTCCGCGAAATCACCCGTGCCGTGCGCCAGTTCAACGCGCAGAAGCTGCTGGTGATGGCCAGCCCCAAGGTGGTCGGCCGCATCCTCGAGGAAGAATCCACGGCGGTGGCCGAGCTGGAAGAATTCATCGCCAAGAGCATCCGCTTCCAGGCGGAAGAACATTATTCGCAGGAACAGTTCGATGTCGTTCTCCTCTAAGCCCGGCGCGCGTCGCCGGCACGTCGGCCGGTGAGTTCCGGCTGGCGCCATCGCCTGAGACGCCTGCGGTTCTTCCTCATCGGTCTGGTCGCGAGCGTGCTCATCGCGCTCGCGTTGCTCATGGCGCTGGGGCAGTTGCTGCTGCCGCTGGCCGCCCGTTACCCCGATCGCGTGGCGTCGTTGCTGAGCGACGCCCTGCACCGGCCCGTGCGTTTCGCCTCGCTGGAAGGATTCTGGCAGCCGTCGGGGCCGTTGTTCGTGATGCGCGACGTCACGGTGGTGCCCACCGAGGGCGGTCAGCCCGTGCACCTGCCGCAGGCGGCGGTGAAGCTGGACTTCGGTGCGCTGGTGCTGCCCTCGCGACACCTGCTCAACCTCCGCCTGAGCGACCTTCGCCTGGGCCTGCGCCGCGCACCCGACGGCCGCTGGAGCATCGACGGGCTTCCCGGCGACGGCGGCCGGCGCACGGTGTCGCTCGGCAACCTGGCGGCCGATCTGTGGGTGACCAACCTGCGCCTGGATATCGACGACGAGACCACCCAGCGGCACTACGGCCTGGTGGTGGATCGGCTGCGCGCCAGCCTGCAGGACAACGCGATACGCCTGGGCGGCAACCTCCGCCGCGAAAACGTCCCCACGGTGCTTACCGCGGCGGGCCGCTTCGCGCTGGACGGTTCCAGCGGCCGTGTATACGTGCACGGCGCCGATGTCGATTTCGCCGCGCTCACCGGCGATTTCACGGCCGGCGGCTATGCACTGGCCTCCGGCAAGGGCGCGTTCGAAACCTGGCTGGACTGGAGCGATGCCCGCGTGGTGCGGATGACCTCGCGGCTGGATCTCGACGGCCTGGGCGTGCGCGGTCCGGAGCGCACCGTGAAAACGGCCGGCCTGCACGGGATCGCCCGTCTCCGGCGCACCGCCGAGGGCCAGCGGATCGATTGGGCCGCCCGCGACGGCGGCGATATCGCCCTGCTGCTGCGCGCGACGGGCGACACCACCGACGGCACGCTGGTGGGACGCCAGGTCGACCTGGCGCCCTTGTTGCCCTGGGCCGGCCTGCTTCCGCGGATGTCGCCGGCCCTGTCGCGCTGGCTCACCGAAGGCCACCCGCGTGGCCGTTTCGACGACCTGCGTGCCGACTGGAATTCCGCCACCGGCGTGGCGTTCGTGCGCGCGGGCTTCTCCGGCCTTGGCATCGACGCGAGCGGCACGCTGCCGGGCCTGTCGTCGCTCAAGGGCGAGGTGCTGGGCGATGCGGAGGCGCTGTCGCTCAGCCTGCCCACGCAGGCGACGACGATCGATGCGACGGGAATGTTCCGCAAGCCGTTCGTGCTGTCGTCGCTGAGTGGCGACATCGTCGTCTACCCGCAGGACGGCGACTGGCACATCGGCATCGATCCGCTCGATGTGCGCGGCGAGGACTTCACCGGCCAGGTACGTGGCGAATACGTTCTGCCCGCGGCCGATACGGGGCCGTTCCTGGACATGTACGTGGCGATGGGCGAGGGCGACATCTCGGCGGCCAAGCTGTTCTGGCCGATCCATGGCATGTCCGAGGGCTCGCAGAACTGGCTGAACCGCGCGATCGTCTCGGGTCACATCGAAAGCGGCGCAGCGCTGGTGCGCGGCAACCTGCGCGATTTTCCCTTCCGTAACCATGAAGGCCGTTTCGAAGGCCGCGCCGTCGTCGACGACACCGTGCTCGATTACGGCACGGGCTGGCCGCGCGCGGAAGGCATCGCCGCCGTCGCCAGCTTCGTCGACAACAGCATGTCGATCGAGGCCACCGAGGGCCATTCGCTCGGCAATGCAGTCAGCTCCGCGTCCGCGACCATCGACGATTTCGCCGAGGGCGTGTTGAACCTCACGTTGAGCGGTGCGGGCACCGGTGCCAGCTACCTGGACCTGGTCAAGAACAGCCCGGTCGGCGCGGGCAGTCGCGACACGCTGGACAAGATCAAACTGGGCGGCACTGGCGAGTTCGGCTTCAGCCTTATGCTGCCGTTGAAGGATACGAAGAGTTTCACGCTGGACGGCACGGCCACGCTGAAGGACGCCGACCTGGTGGCCGACGACTGGAAGCTGCGCCTGGACGGCATCACCGGGCCGATGCGTTTCGACGGCAAGGGGTTCACCGCCAAGGGCCTGACCACCCGGTTCCAGGGGCAACCGGCCAGCCTCGACCTGGCCATTGCCGGGGGTACGGGCGATCCGGCGAAGATCGTCACGGCATCGGTCACGGGTGCGTTCACGCTGGAAGAGATGCTGCGGCCGTACGACACCCTCAAGTGGCTGGCCGACATCGGCAAGGGGCGCGGCACGTTCCGCATCGGTTTCGACCTGAGCCGCACGGGGCAGGGCGACGCGACGGCGCAGGCGCTCACCGTGGATTCGGACCTGCGCGGCGTCGAGCTGTTGCTGCCGACGCCGGTGAAGAAGCCGGCCGCCGCGGCGCAGCCGCTGTCGGTGCGCGTGGGCCTGCCGGTCGATGGCGCCCGCCTGGACCTGGCGCTGGGCGACGTGGTCCGCGGCCGCCTGCGGCTGCCCACCAATACGGTGCCTCTCGCCGCCGCCTTCAACCTGGGCAGCGTCGTGCCCGCCGCGCTGCCCGCGCAGGGTTACCTCATCGGCGGTCATGCCGCCAGGCTGGACGTCTCGGGCTGGGTCCAATACGTGGTCGGCCTGTCCACGGGGGGCAGCAGCGGGCCGGGCCTGAGCGCGCTCGACCTCGTGGCGGACGATGCGGAGGTGTTCGGCCAGCATTTCTCCGGCCTGCACATCATGGCCAACCCCGGCCCGCAGGCGCTTTCGCTGAAGGTGGACGGGGAAGGCCTGGCGGGCGAACTCACCGTGCCCAACGACGAGATGCGCCGCCGCGGCATCACCGCGCGCATGGACCGGATATGGTGGCCCTCGGCAGACGACGCCGCGGACGCGGCGAAGAAGGGCAAGACCGCGGCGGGCGCCGCGACGACGGTAGCCTCCACCGCCGCAAAGGCGCAGGACGCGAAAGACGCGTCCGCTGCCGGCGGCAAACCCGCCAACACGAACGAGGCGGGCGTGGCGCCGGCCAGCCTGCCGCCGATGCACCTGCAGGTCAGCGACATGCGGCTGGGCAAGGCGAAGCTGGGCGAGGCGCGGCTGGAAACCTGGCCGACCGACGACGGCATGCACATCGACCAGTTGCGTGCGCAGTCCAAGAACGTGCAGATCACCGCGTCGGGCGACTGGACCGGCGACGAGACGCGTAGCCGCACCCACCTCGCCATGGATTTCGCCTCGGAAGACGTGGCGCGCATGTTCGACGCACTCGGATTTGCCGGCATCCTGCAGGGCGGCCGCACCTCGGCACGCCTCGACGCCACCTGGCCCGGTGGCCCGTCGGCCCTGGCGCTGGCGAACATGGACGGCACGCTGAAGGTGGACGTCGCCAAGGGCCGCATCCTCGAGGTGCAGCCCGGCGTCGGCCGCCTGTTCGGCCTGGTCTCGGTGACCGACCTGCCGCGTCGCATGGCGCTGGACTTCGGCGACGTGCTCGGCAAGGGCTTCGCCTTCGACTCTATTACCGGCGATTTCCGTTTCGCCGATGGCAACGCCAGCACAGACAACCTCGCCATCCGCGGCCCTGCCGCCGATATCACCATCACCGGCCGTGCCGGCCTCAAGGCCCGCGACTACGACCAGGAAGTGCTCGTGGTACCGCACCTCGGCAACAGCCTGCCCGTGGTCGGCGCCCTGGCCGGTGGCCCGGTCGGCGCCGCCGCCGGGCTGGCGGTGCAGGGCCTGCTCGGCCGCGGCCTCAACCAGGCCGCGCGCAAGCGTTACCACGTCACCGGCAGCTGGGACAAACCCGTGTTCACCCCCATCGAAAAGGGCGAAACCCCCTGACCCACGCAACCAGCCTCCGTAGGAGCGCACGATGTGCGCGATACAGGGTTGCGTGACACGCAACCCCGTTTCTAAGGCTTCTGCCGCCGAAACGGAAACATCTGCTGCCGCACGAACCCTTCCGGCATGTAATCGCCCACCACGCCGTACTTCTCGGGAAACCGCTTCGTCGACTTCACCGCGGTGCCGAACAGGTAATCGATGAACGCGTAGTGCGCCGCGTAATTCCTGTCGATCGCCTCGTCGTCGGAAGCGTGGTGCCAGTGGTGAAAGTCGGGCGTCACGATCACGTACTTCAACGGCCCCCACGGCAGGTGCACGTTGGCATGGTTGAAGACGGCCTGGAAGCCGACGACGAGGATGTACGCGTTCATCACCGCCTCGCTGAATCCCAGCACGTAGAGCGGCGCCAGCACGCAGACGCGCGTGAACAGCAACTCCAGCATGTGCTGGCGAGATCCGGCCAGCCAGTCCATCGTCTTCACGCTGTGGTGCACCGCATGGAAACGCCAGAGGAACGGCACCTCGTGGTACGCGCGATGCGTGGCGTACTGGGCCAGGTCGGCCACCAGCACACACAGCAGCAGCTGCGGCACGAAGTGGATGCCGGCCACCATGCGCTGGAAGTCGCTTCCCGTCAGCCAGCCGAACCCGTGGTGGATCAGGAAGTTCACCACCAGCAGCGCCAGACCCACCAGGAAGTGGTTCACGGCGAAGTGCTTCATGTCGGTCTGCCACTCGAAGCGGAACACCGACTGCCCGCGATACAGCGGAAACAGCTTCTCGATCACCACGAACAGCAGCGTGGAGCCGAGCAGGTCGAGGATGAACCAGTCCAGGCCGATGTAAGGCGTGTGGTCGGGAAACGCACCGACCGGCACACGCGAGCCACCAAGTGCCACGGCGGCGATGACCAGCACGAAGGCGGCGATGTTGAGGTTGCGCCGCCGGCCCAGGATCACGTTGGCCAGCGACAGCCCGCCCGCGATCAGCAGGGCGCCCAGTAGCGCCTGGCG
The DNA here is from genome assembly GCF_041228075.2 of Xanthomonas sp. NCPPB 2632. Classification (NCBI taxonomy): domain Bacteria; kingdom Pseudomonadati; phylum Pseudomonadota; class Gammaproteobacteria; order Lysobacterales; family Lysobacteraceae; genus Xanthomonas; species Xanthomonas sp. NCPPB 2632. Next base: position 3,769,199 of record NZ_CM192979.1, on the reverse strand, counting down.
TAGCACGTCCACCGAATACCGGTGCCGCAGGTCCGGCGTGGTCAGGTACTGCGGGAAGTGGAAAGCGATGACCGCCAGCAGGCCGAGAAAACCGAGCGACAGCGCGATCGCGGTGCTGACCATGGCCTTGCGCGGGTCGAGGTGGCCGCTGCTATGCAACAGATCGCGTGTTTCGTCGACCACGGCTTCCGCGCGACGGACAGGCTCCGCCGCGACACGACGGACGAAGGCCCGTTTCTTTCCCCTGCTCATGGAGGCTCCGTTCCGGTGAGTTTGTATGAGCATCCTAGCATTCGAACGGGCTTGGGCCGGCCGTTGCGGGTCAATCGCTTACCTTACGACCTGGGCGCCACCGGCATACGTTTAGACGCCTTGTGAATAGTATCTCTGTTCGTTACTATCGAGCAACGTTACTAACATGATCATGTCGTTCGGCGACGCTGCGACTCGCGAGCTTTTTTCGACGGGCAAAGCCGGAAATGGAGTCATATGGCCAAGCCATCCATGCGCAGGCTTGCGATGCTCCATCGGGCCGAGTCGATCGAGCAACTGAGGGTTCCCCCCCTCCAATCGCCTCAAGCCGCTGCACGGCGACTACTCCGGATGGCACAGCATCCGGATCAACGACCAGTACCGGATCTGCTTTATCTGGCGCGACGGACATGCGCACGGCGTCATCATCGTCGACTATCACTGACAGGAACCCACGATGCGCGACATTCCCTATCCTCATCCGGGCGAGATCCTGCTCGAGGAGTTCCTCAAGCCCATGGGTATCTCGCAGTATCGCCTGGCCAAGGCGATCGGTGTTCCCGCCCCACGTATCGGCGAGATCGTCGCCGGACGGCGATCCATCACGGCCGACACCGGATTACGGCTGTCGCGTTATTTCGGCATGTCGGACTGGTTCTGGACCGGATTGCAAGCCGACTACGACCGGGAAATGACGCGGGACGCCCTGGCTCATGTCCTCGATGCCATCGTTCCCTGGGAGCAGACGAGCAAGGCAGGCCCCACCGAGCCGGTGGCGAACCGCCGCAAGACAGCCCCTGCGAAAAGGGTCTGCAGGGTTTAAGCTGACCCCATCCGGCCCCACCTGTGGGGTCTCCCCCATCGCTAACGGCGCCCCTTGATGGATTCCCTGATTTCCCTTGCCGAACGTCGCCTGCTGACTCCCGGCGGCCTCGCTTCCACCGACCTGGATCGCGTGTTTTCCCAGCTGATGGGGCCGTCGATCGACGCGGCGGACCTGTATTTCCAGCACTCGCGCAGCGAGTCGTGGGTGCTGGAGGAAGGCATCGTCAAGGACGGCAGCCATTCGATCGAACAGGGCGTAGGTGTACGCGCCATCTCGGGCGAGAAGACCGGCTTCTCCTATTCGGACGAGATCGTCTTGCCCCAGTTGCTCGAGGCCTCGCGCGCGGCGCGTGCCATCGCCCAGGGCGGCGCGGGTGCCGGCCGGCCGCTGGCGATCGCCACGGGCCGCGGCCTGTATCCGGCCATCGACCCGGTGGAAAGCCTGCCCAATGAAGAAAAGATCGCGCTGCTGCGCGAGGTCGACGCCTACGCACGCTCGCGCGATCCGCGGGTGAAGCAGGTGGTCGTCAGCCTGGCCGCCACGCTGGACACGGTATTGATCGCCGCTTCCGACGGCACGCTCGCGGCCGATGTGCGCCCGCTGGTGCGCCTCAACGTGCAGGTCATCGCGGAACAGGGCGGTCGTCGCGAGCAGGGTCACTCGGGCGGCGGCGGGCGCTATGGCTATCGTGAGCTGATCGAGAACGGTCGGGCGCATGCGTTCGCCGACGAAGCGGTACGCCAGGCCCTGGTCAACCTCGAGGCAGTTGATGCACCCGCAGGCAGCATGACCGTCGTGCTCGGGCCCGGCTGGCCGGGGGTGCTGTTGCACGAAGCCATCGGCCACGGCCTGGAGGGCGACTTCAATCGCAAGGGCAGTTCCGCGTTCACGGGCCGCATCGGCCAGCGTGTGGCGGCCGAGGGCGTCACCATCGTGGACGACGGCACGCTTCCGGGGCGTCGCGGTTCGCTCAGCATCGACGACGAGGGCACGCCGACCGAATGCACTACGCTGATCGAGAACGGCATCCTCAAGGGCTACATGCAGGACAAGCTCAACGCCCGCCTGATGGGCGTGAAGTCCACGGGTAACGGCCGCCGCGAATCGTTCGCGCAGCTCCCCATGCCGCGCATGACCAACACCTACATGCTCGCCGGCAATCGTGAGCCGGAAGAAATCATCCGCTCGGTGAAGCGCGGTCTGTACGCGGTGAACTTCGGCGGCGGGCAGGTCGACATCACCAACGGCAAGTTCGTGTTTTCCGCCAGTGAGGCCTACCTCATCGAGGACGGCAAGATCACGCGTCCGGTGAAGGGCGCCACGCTGGTCGGCTCCGGGCCGGAGGTGCTCACGCGTGTGTCCATGATCGGCAACGATCTGGCCCTGGACGAAGGCGTGGGCGTCTGCGGCAAGGACGGCCAGAGCGTGCCGGTCGGCGTGGGCCAGCCGACGCTGCGCGTGGATGGCATGACGGTGGGCGGTACGGCGGCCTGACATAAGGCCCGCCGTACCGCCCCTGCGTGGCGCGGCCGGTACACGGCGCGCCACGCAAAACACCGCATCACTCGGCAGCGTCGTCCTCGGAAGACGCTTCCAGCTCCTTCAGCAGGCGGTAGATCTCGCGGAACGCATGCAGCGGCTTGTTCGCCTCGCGTTCGCTGCGCGCCTGCCGGACGATGGAACGCACATGCTGGCGGTCGAGGTGGGGATGCGTGTCGAACAGCTCGCCCAGGGCCTCGTCGCCCCCGGTAAGCAGTTTTTCGCGGGCCGCTTCCAACCGATGCATGTGGGCCGCTTCCTGGCGCTGCCGGTCTCGGTCCTCGCCCAGGGCGGCGCGTGCGTCGACGAACGCCTCATCACCGTGGCGGCGCATCTGCTTCGCCAGATAGGCCAGCTGCCGCTTGCGCGCGATGTGCGCGGTGATCTTCCGCGTGCGGCCGATCTCGTCGACGATGTCTTCGGGCAGCTTCAGCTTGAGAATGCGGCTGGGCGGCAGGTCCATCAGCTGGCCGGCCAGCTTCAGCATGTCGAGTGCGTTGCGGCGTAGCTCGCTGCGGCTGGGACCGAAATCTTCTTCGTCTTCCGCGTCCGGCTTCGGACGATCGTCATGGGTCCTCATGCCGGTGTCTCCTGGCTGGTGAGCGGATCGATGGCATCGCGTTCGAAAGCGAAACGGGGTTGGTCGCGGCCTTCATGCTGCACCGTTTCGGCGAACATGGCAGCCGGGCGTACCCACAGGCCGTGCTCGCCATAGAGGGCCTGATAGACGACCAGTTCTTCCATCGTCTCGCTGTGCCGGGCAGTGCCCAGCACGCGGTAGGGCATGCCCTTGAAGTGACGGTAATAGCCGACACGGATGCTCATAACGGTTCCATGGCACCATGCACGGTGCGCTGCGTTGCTTTTGATCGGGTGACGCGACCCCCATTAACGATGGGTTGGCCGCGCGCGGCCCGTCATTCTAACCCAGCCCTTCGGGAAGCCCCACGTGAGCCTCGTTTCGACACGCGACAGCAGCCAGCAGGATCTCGACCGCCTCGCCACCCTGGCCGAGGACACCATCCGACGCGCCCGCGCCGCCGGTGCCAGCCAGGCGGAGGTGTCCGCCAGCATCGACGTAGGCCTCAACGTCAACGTTCGCCTGGGCGAGGTGGAGACCGTCGAGCACACGCGTGACCGCGGGTTTTCGCTCACCGTCTACGTCGGGCAGCGCAAGGGCTCGGCCAGCACGGCCGACCTCCAGCCCGAATCGATCCAGGCCACGATCGACCAGGCGTGCGCCATCGCCCGGTTCACCGAGGAAGACCCGGCCTCGGGCCTGGCTGAGGCCGGACGCATGGCCACGGTGTTTCCTGATCTCGATCTGTGGCACCCCTGGGACCTGGACGTCGATGCGGCCATCGCCCTGGGTCAGGCCGTCGAGGATGGCGGTCGCAGCGTGCCCGGCATCACCAATTCCGACGGTTCCAGCGTCAATACCGGGCAGAGCCTGTCCGTCTACGCCAACTCGCATGGCTTCGTCGGGCGCGAACGCGGCACCCGCCATTCGTTGTCGGTCGCGTTGATCGCGGGCGAAGACGATGGCATGCAGCGCGACTACTGGTACGACAGTGCCCGGCGCGCGCAGGACTTCACCGATCCCGCCGAGATCGGTCGCAAGGCGGCGGAGCGGACGCTTTCGCGGTTGAACGCGCGTCGCCTGGGTACCCGGCAGGCACCGGTGCTGTTCGCCCCGGAAGTGGCGCGCGGCTTGCTGGGTCACCTGCTGGGTGCCGTCAGCGGCGGCTCGCTGTATCGCCGCTCCAGCTTCCTGCTCGACCATGCGGGCAAGCAGATCCTGCCGTCCTGGTTCCGCATCGATGAGAAACCGCTCATTCCGCGCGGGCTGGCGTCGTCGGTGTTCGATGCCGAAGGCGTGGCCACCGTCGATTCGTCGCTGGTCGTGGACGGCGTGCTCCAGCGTTACATCCTGGGCAGTTATTCGGCACGCAAGCTCGGCCTGCAATCCACCGGCAATGCCGGCGGTGTGCACAACCTCGTGGTCGCCACCGGTGGCGACGACTTCGCGGGCATGCTGCGCAAGCTCGGCACCGGGCTGCTCGTCACCGAGGTGATGGGGCAGGGCGTGTCGATCGTCACGGGCGATTACTCGCGCGGGGCGTCCGGCTTCTGGGTGGAGAACGGCGAGATCGCCTACCCGGTCGAGGAGATCACCATCGCCGCCAACCTGCGCGACATGTATGCCAACCTGGTGGCCGTGGGCGCGGACGTGGATCGTCGCTCCCACGTATTGACCGGATCGTGGCTGGTCGAAACCATGACCATCGCGGGCGAGTAGGGTCGCTTCGCAGGCAGGGTGGTTCGCAACACCCTGCCGTAAGTCTGCTTGACAGGGTCCCGGCGCTCTCCGACAGTGCAGTCGACACTTCACGGAGCAGCGCCATGAGTACGCCTTCCGATCAGATACCGCCGTCAACCCCGCCGCCGCCATCCCCGCCTCCCTACGAGCCGCCGCCGTACGACCGGGAACCCACCGTGGCGTCGAGCAGCAACGACGACAAGAACCTGGCGATGCTCACGCATCTGTCGGGCCTCATCCTCAGCATCATCGTCCCGCTGGTGGTGTGGCTCATCAACAAGGATCGTGCCGACAAGGCCTACCTCGTCGCCGAGTCGAAAGAAGCCCTGAACTTCCAGATCACCGTGCTCATCGGCTACGTGATCTGCTGGATACTGACGATCATCCTCATCGGCGCGTTCCTGCACGTGGCGCTGTGGATTCTCAACATCGTCTTCTGCATCGTGGCCGCGGTGAAGGTCAGCCAGACCGGCACCTACCGCTACCCCTTCGCACTGCGCCTGGTCAGCTGACCGCTGGCCCTCCGTGAGCTCCTACCCCTTGGGGGGTAGGAGCGCACGCACGTGCGCGAACCCTCACCGTCGCTACGGCGAAAGAGGCCATACATCACGTACGTGTTGGCTGTCCCGGCCGCCAAACGAAGGCATCGTTGTTGCTGCATTCGGCTTCATTCGATTTAGCAAACGATGAGGGTTCGCCCACATCGTGGGCTCCTACCCTTCGGGTCCAGCGTGGTCGCGGGTGGTGGGGTGCTCGGCCCGATCAATGCCCGCGGTGCGCGGAATAGCGGGCCAGCTCGGCGAGCCACTCGCCGCGGGGGCCCAGGGGCGCGATGGCGTCCAGGGCGTCGTTCACCAGCGTGGTCAGGCGGGCGCGCGAGGCGTCCAGGCCGATGATCGACGGGAAGGTGGGTTTGTCCGCGGCGGCGTCCTTGCCGGCGGTCTTGCCGATGATCGCCGACTCGCCTTCGATGTCGAGGATGTCGTCGCGTACCTGGAAGGCGAGGCCCACGGCGTGGCCGTAACGGTCCAGCCGTTCCAGTACGGCGGCGTCCCGGCAGCTGGCCGCCAATGCGCCCAGACGGACGGACGCGCGGATCAGTGCGCCGGTCTTGTAGGCGTGCATGCGCTCCAGTTCCTCGAGCGAAAGCTTCACGCCGACGGCCGAGAGATCGAAGGCCTGGCCGCCCGCCATGCCCTCGGCGCCGCAGGCGGCCCCCAGCGTACGCAGCATGGCGATGCGTGCGGACGCATCGTCGTCGGCCGCATGGGGCGTGGACAGTAGCTCGAAGGCCAATGCCTGCAGGGCGTCGCCCGCCAGGATCGCCATGGCCTCGCCGAACGCGATGTGGCAGGTGGGACGGCCGCGGCGCAGGTCGTCGTCGTCCATCGCCGGCAGGTCGTCGTGCACCAGCGAATACGCGTGGATGATTTCCACGGCGCACGCGGGCGCGTCGAGGATGCCGTCGTCACAGCCCAGCGCATGGCCGGCGGCGTAGACCAGTAGCGGACGCAGGCGTTTGCCGCCACCGAGCACGGCATAACGCATGGCGCGATGCAGTTCGACGGGAGCGAGGTCGGCGGCCGGCAACGCGCGCGCGAGCGCGTCGTCGGCACGGCCGGCCAGCGCCTTCAGCGGCGCGGGCAGGTCAGTCGATGCGGGAATCAAAGGGTTCGGACGTTTCGGGAGTGGCGGGATCGAGCAGCAGGCGCACGCGCAGTTCGGCCTGTTCCAGCGCCGTCTGGCAGTGCCGGTAGAGGCCGATGCCGCGTTCGAAGGACTTCAGCGACTCGTCCAGACTGAGCTCGCCACCTTCCATGCGGGTGACCAGTTGCTCGAGCTCGTCCAGGGAATGCTCGAACTCGGCGATCGAGGAGGTGGCAACGGCGGGAACGGACGACTTCGGCATGGCCGCAAAACTAGCTCACATGGCCGTCTGGATCAATCTCGGCCGATGTCGCCCACGGCATAAAGTAGGGCAATCACGCAACTTGGCGTCAGTGTTCCAAGCGTAAGCGCGGGCAGTGGCTGGCAGCCCGCGGGGGCCGTGGTTGAATTCCCCTCGTGGATCCGGATTGCGACGGCCAGGGGTATGCCGCCGTCTTGCGCCAGGCGGACACCGGCATCGGCCAGATCGTGGTGCTACCCCGCAATCCGGGTGCCGCCGGCGGTCATGAGGCCACGTACGTCACCCAGTTCCGCGTGACCTCGGACGGCAACGCGCCGGTCACCCTGCATTACCGCGCGCGCTTCATCGACGCGACGTGTCGGTGAGCGTGCGCGACCGCACGTAACAGGCGTTGCCTCAGGCCCCGGTGTCCTCGTCCCACACCGGGGCACCACCGGCCTCGTCGAAAAGCCGTCGGCCCTGCTCGCTGATCCAGCGGGTGCCGACGGCCACGAGGTCACGGTCGGCCCATAGCAGCGGCGTGCGTGGTCGCCGCCAGGGCGGTACGGCTCCCTGCTGGAACAGGTCGCGAAGCTCGCGGGTGTGACGATCGCCCTGCGGCCGCAGGGTTTCACCGCCGGCGCGGTAGCGCACCTGCAGCGGCTGGGCCAGTCGCCTCCCGTCCAGCGTGAGACGGCCACCACCGGGCAGCACCAGCGGCTCGCCATGCCAGGAGGCCGACCATTCCGGGTCGAACGCCGACAACCGGCGCATGGCCCAAAGGCGGCCTCGCCATACCCGCACCTCGGTATCGCGCCAGCCCACCAGGGGCAGCCGTTCGGCGCCGCCTTCGTGGATCTGCCGCTCCAGTTGCTCGCGTTGCGCCGTCGTCGGCGCGGACAGCCCGCGGGTGTGCAGCCAGTGTTCCAGCGAAGGCGCCCGCCACGCGAGGGGAAGCGCGAGCCAGCCGCGGGCGTCCAGCGTGCCCTCGCCCCGGTCCAGGCCGGTCAGGGCGTCCATCCACGCATCGCGCAGGGTGTCGGCGGCGGCCAGGCACAGTCGTGCGCTGTGGGCGATGCTGGTCGCGGCCTGCGGCCAGCGCGCGAGCAGCGCCGGCACCACCGTGGCGCGAAGGTAACCGCGTGCAATCAGCGGGTCGTCGTTGGACGGGTCGTGCAGCGTGGCCAGCGCGTGCGCGGACACGTGCTCCAGCAGGACCGCCCGGGGCAGGTCGAGCAAGGGCCGCCAGAGCATGCCGGCACCCAGTGGACGCAGGCTGCGCATGCCGGCCAGGCCTTCGGGTCCCGCCCCGCGCAGCAGCTTCAGAAGTACGGTCTCGACCTGGTCGTCCCGATGATGGGCAAGCACCATGCGCTCGCCGGGGCGCAGCGATGCGGCGAACGCGGCGTGCCTCGCCCGCCGCGCGGCGGCTTCGATGCCCTCGCCCTGGCTGAGGTCCACCGTGACACGGGCCACCTCGACCGGCACGCCGAGCGCATCGCCGGTGCGGCGGCAATGCGACGCCCAAGCGCCGCTGTCGGCGTGCAGTCCATGATCGACGTGGAGGGCACGCAGGGCCGGACGCGGCGTACAGTGGGCCAGGGCATGCAGCAGGGCGGTGGAGTCGGGACCGCCGCTGTAGGCGACGACCAGCGGCACGTCGTGGTCGCTATCGAGCGCCAGCGCGAGGTGATCGGCCAGGGTGCGGCTCATGGCGCGCACCCCGGCCGGACCGCGCGGGCATCACCCTTCGGTGAAGGCACCATATCCGCGCAGGCGCTTGTAGCGATGCTCGAGCAGGGTTTCGACCGGCAGGCCTTGAAGGGCATCGAGTTCGTTGAGCAGCACGGCCTTCAGGCGCACCGCCATGGCCTGCGGGTTGCGGTGCGCGCCGCCGAGCGGCTCGCGCACCACCTTGTCGATCAGCCCGTTCTCGAGCAGGCGCGGGGCGGTGAGGCCCATGACCTCGGCGGCATCCTTGGCCTTGTCGGCGCTTTTCCACAGGATGGAGGCGCAACCCTCGGGCGTGATCACCGAATAGGTGGAGTACTGCAGCATGAGCGTGCGGTCGCCCACGCCGATGGCCAGTGCGCCGCCGGAACCGCCTTCGCCGGTGACGGTGCAGATGATGGGCACGCGCAACTCGGCCATTTCCAGCAGGTTGCGGGCGATGGCTTCCGACTGGCCGCGCTCTTCCGCGTTGATGCCCGGCCAGGCGCCGGCCGTGTCGATGAAGGTGAGCACGGGGATATCGAATCGCTCGGCCATCTTGAACAGGCGCAACGCCTTGCGGTAGCCCTCGGGGCGCGGCATGCCGAAGTTGCGCTTGACCTTGGACTTGGTATCGCGCCCCTTCTGGTGGCCGACGATCATGACCGAGCGGCCGTTGATGCGGGCGAGGCCACCCACGATGGCCTGGTCGTCCGCGAACATGCGGTCGCCCTTGAGCTCGTGGAACTCCTCGCACATGGCCTGGATGTAATCGAGGGTGTACGGGCGCGCCGGGTGGCGCGACACCTGGCTGACCTGCCATGGCGTGAGGTTGCGGAAGATCTCGGCGGTCTTGATCTTCAGCTTCTCGCGCAGGCGGCCCACTTCCTCGTCGATGTTGAACGCCTGGCCGCTGCTGGCGTGCCGAAGTTCTTCGATCTTCGCTTCCAGCTCGGCAATGGGTTGTTCGAAATCAAGGAAGTTGGGATTCATGAATACGGAGCATCCGGACAGGACCGCTGATTATACCCAGTGCCGGGCCGGGGCGTGTGCGCACGGGTATGGATGGGCTGGCGCTTCGGATCTGGCCTAAATGTCTGTAGGCGCAAGGGGCTACTCGCCCAGTCCTGGCCTTTCTCACTGTCGGCTCTGCTTCAATCGCCCTGCGGACGGCGTAGTCCGCGGCATGCCTGTCGTTTCGGTATTCGTCGAAGACGTGGAGGCAGTCCCTTACTTGGAAAGGATTCTCCCATGCATACATGCTTCCCCCTGCGTCGGCTAGCCGTGGTCGCCGCTTTCCTCCCCCTCGCCGCGGTCGGACGCGACGCGTTCGACGTGCCGGCGTGCGACGCACCGCTGCCCCCCAACGCCTACGTGCCCGCCTGCCTGGTACCGGTACCCAACGGTGACTTCCGGGGCATCGATGCGCCGCGGGGGTCCGAGACGGGCAAGCACTGGCACCCGTGGGAACCCACCTTCACGTGGGTGGGCCTGCCGCGCGAGCTGCACGACGCGGTCGAGCATCTCAAGCCCTGGCATTTCGTCGGTGACGGCCGTCCCGCTTATCGCGACGAGATCCACGGCAAGCCTGGCATGGTGCTGACGCCGAAGCAGGGCGCGATCTACCAGTGGCTTCCGGTCAAGGCATTCGACGGCACTCAGGGGCATGAGGTGGCCTATTCGGTGCGAGTCACGTATGCGCCCCATGCCACCCGATCCGGTGGGCGGATCGTCGGCCCGATCGAGGGGCCGGTGGCCATGGCGTTGACCCTGGTCGCTGCCGATACCGCCGCGGAACGCGTGCCGCAGGTTTTCCATGACCGGCAGGTGGCCTCGGAATACCAGTCGGCTACCTACACCGCCACGCTGACCGTGCCGGCGAACACGTCGTTCGACCAGTTGGGTGTATCGATCGAGGCGGAAGGCGACGTGCCGCTGGTGGTGGAGAAGGTGGAGCTGCTCGAGAAGACGAGCTTCATGTTCGACGACTGAGCGGGCACGGCGAGGTCGCGCCCCACGGAAACCATGCGCGGCCGTCCGTCAGTCCGACGGTCGCACGAGGCGCAGCTCCGTGCCCAGCACGCCCGGCAGCGCGCGCAGCGTGCGGACCAGGTCGGGCAGGGCGCGCACCCGCCACGCTTCGCCCAGTTCGAAGCTGGCCTGGCCCTCCGCATTGCGGTAGCCGGCCAGCATCAGCGGAGTGCGCCCGCCGCGGTAGCCCATCAGCGCCTGGCGCAGGTGCTGGTTGAATTCCGGCCCCACCCCGTTGAGTTTGAGCGTGAGCAGCCGGCCGAAATGCTCCATGGCGTCGGACAGCGCATAGGCCTTGCGGGCACGCAGCTGGTAGCCGCCGGCGAAGTCGTCGATGCGCAGGCCGCCCTCGACCACGATCATGCTGCCGCGGGTGAGCAGGGAGGCCGCATCGGTGAACACCTCGCGGAAGAAGCTGGTTTCCAGCATGCCGGTGGCGTCTTCGATCTGCACGAAGGCGTCGCTCTCGCCGCGCTTGCGCATGCCGACCACCATCCCGGCGACCACCCAGGGCGTATCCGGCCCGCGGCGGAAGCGATTGGCGTTCTCGTCGTCGTCGTTGCGGCGCGGTTTGGGTGGCTGGTAGCGCTGGGGAATCTCGCCGATGGGGCAGCTGCCCAGCTGGGCCAGCTCCGCCTTCCACGGGTCGGTGGGGTGGCCCGAGAGGTAATGGCCGAGGGTGTCGTGCTCGCCCTGCAGCAGCTGTTCCAGCGGCCACTCCGGCACAGAGCCGGACAGTTCGATGATGCTGGGCGCCTCGGCCGCGCCGAACGCGTTGCCGAAGATGTCGACCTGGCCGGAAGCGCGGTTTTTCGCTTCCTGGTCGGCGGCGCGCATGGCCTCGGGAATGTGCTTGACCAGGGTGGCCCGGTTTTCGCCCAGGGCATCCAGCGCGCCGGACTGCACCAGGGCTTCCATCGTGCGCTTGTTGAGCTTGTTGGAGCCGACCCGCTGGCAGAAATCGACCAGGCCGCGGAACGGCCCCTTCGCCCGGCGCTCGGCGACGATCTCCTCGCAGATGCCCTGGCCCACGCCTTTGATGGCGCCCAGGCCGTAGCGGACCACGCGCGGCTCGACGGCCTCGAACATCCAGTCGGAGGCGTTCACGTCGGGCGGCAGCACCTGGATGCCGATGGCGCGTGTCTCGTCGAGGAAGGTCACCGCCTTCTCGGTGTTGTCCATGTCCGAGGAGATGGTCGCGGCCATGAACTCGGCCGGGTAGTGCGCCTTCAGCCAGGCGGTCTGGTAGGAGACCAGCGCGTAGGCGGCGGCATGCGACTTGTTGAAGCCGTAGCCCGCGAATTTTTCCATGAGGTCGAAGATCGCGTCGGCCTTGTGGCCCTCGATCCCGTCCTTGGCCGCACCGTCGCGGAACGTCGCGCGGTGCTTGACCATCTCCTCGGCTTTTTTCTTGCCCATGGCGCGGCGAAGCAGGTCGGCGCCGCCGAGCGTGTAACCGCCGACGATCTGCGCCATCTGCATCACCTGCTCCTGATAGACCATGATGCCGTAGGTCTCTTTCAGGATGGGCTCGACGCGCGGATCGGGGTAATCCACCGATTCGCGCCCGTGCTTGCGCGCGCAGAAGCTGGGGATGAGATCCATCGGGCCGGGCCGGTACAGCGCCACCAGCGCGATGATGTCTTCGAAACGGTCGGCCTGCGCGTCCTTGAGCATGCCCTGCATGCCGCGCGACTCCAGCTGGAACACCGCGACCGTCTGCGCCTTCTTCAGCAGGTCGTAGACCTTCGGGTCGTCCAGCGGGAGCGACTCGATCACCAGCGGCTCGGTGCCTTCCTTTGCACGGCGCTTGTTGATGGCCTTCACGGCCCAGTCGATGATGGTGAGCGTACGTAGGCCCAGGAAGTCGAACTTGACCAGGCCCACCGCCTCCACGTCGTCCTTGTCGTACTGCGTGACGACGCCTTCGCCGCTGGCTTCGCAATACAGCGGGGCGAAGTCGGTCAGCGGCGTGGGTGCGATCACCACGCCACCGGCGTGCTTGCCGGCGTTACGGGTGAGGCCTTCGAGGCTGAGTGCCAGGTCGATCAGCTGGCGCGGTTCTTCTTCCTGCTCGTACACATCGCAGAACTCCCTGACGATGCGGTCGGGCTCTTTCTTCGATTTTTCCGTGCGGCCGAGCGCATCGCCCAGGGTGAGATCCAGCGGGCGGTTGGGGATCAGCTTGGCTAGGCGATCCACCTGGCCGTAGCCCATGCCCAGCACGCGGCCGGAATCGCGCAGCACGGCCTTGGCCGCCATCGAGCCGTAGGTGATGATCTGGCTGACGTGGTCGCGGCCGTACTTGCGCGAGACGTAGTCGATCACCTCGTCGCGGCGGTCCATGCAGAAGTCGATGTCGAAGTCGGGCATCGACACGCGCTCGGGGTTGAGGAAGCGCTCGAACAGCAGCTCGAACTGGAGCGGGTCCAGGTCGGTGATCTTCAGCACCCAGGCCACCAGCGAGCCCGCACCGGAACCGCGACCCGGGCCCACGGGAATGCCGTTGTCCTTCGCCCAGCCGATGAAGTCGGCCACGATCAGGAAGTAGCCGGGGAAGCCCATGCCGATGATGACGTCGACTTCGCGGTCCAGTCGCGCCTGGTAGTCCTCGCGCGTCTTGCCGGCCGCCAGCGGATGCTGCTCGAGTCGTTCGTCCAGCCCCTTCTGCGCCTGCGCGCGGATGAAGGTGTCGAGCGTATGGCCCTCGGGCACGGGAAAGTCGGGCAGGTAGTACGTGCCGAATTCCAGGACCAGGTTGCAGCGCTTGACCAGCTCGATGGTGTTCTGGAGCGCTTCGGGGATGTCGGCGAACAAGGCTTCCATGTCGTCGGGCGACTTGAAGTATTGCTCTTCGCTATAGTCCTTGGGCCGTTTCGGATCGGCCAGCACGCGGCCCTGGTTGATGCAGGTGCGCGCCTCGTGCGAGTCGAAGCCCTCGCGCTCCAGGAAGCGCACGTCGTTGCTGGCGAGCACCGGCAGTTCGTGGTCGCCGGCCAGCTTCATGGCGGCGCGTACCCAGTTCTCTTCGTTCTCGCGACCCGTTCGGGTCAGCTCGAGGTAGAGACGATCGGGAAACAGGCGTTGCAGGAAAGCCAGGCGCAGCGTGGCGGCGGGCAGCCCGGCGGTCAGCGCCACCCGCGCGACGTCGCTTTCGCGGCCGGCGATGGCGATCAGGCCGCGCACGCTTTCCGGGTGCATCCAGGCGGCATCGACCAGGGCGCGGCCCGTGCCCTGGCCTTCGCGCCAGGCGCGGGAGACCAGCCGTGAAAGGTTGAGGTAGCCGTCGCGATCCTGGCAGATCAGGGTGAGCCGCCAGGGACGCGGATCGTCGGGGCTGGATATCCATACGTCGCAGCCGGCGATCGGCTTGACGCCGGCGGCCATGCACTGCTTGTAGAACTTCACCAGCCCGAACATGTTGTTCTCGTCCGTCAGCGCGACGGCGGGCATGCCCGTGCGTACGCAGGCCGCGACCAGCTGCTTGATGCGGATGGTCGAGTCGACCAGCGAATATTCGCTGTGCAGGTGCAGATGGGCGAAACGGACGGACATGGGCGGCGCCGGGTGATGCAGAGGGAAGGCTAACCGGGACAGGGGGTTGGGACAAGAATTGACTTTCACCCAGGGCGCCGGAAACGGCGCCCTGGGGCGGCTGGCGGCTTTACGTCGGCCTGGCGTCCGGGCCTGCGCTGCCTTCAGCGCATATGGGCTTCCGGGTGCTCGATGAACCAGAGGCCCGCGAACAGCTTGGCGTCGATGGAGAAGCCTTCCTTCGCGCGGTCGAACAGCCACTTGCCGGCCTCGGCGCGCGGTACTTCGTGCACGATGATGTTTTCCGTCTCGTCGCCGCCGCCCTTGCCGACCCGTTCCAGGTCCCAGGCGCGGGCGAAGGCGATCATCTCGGTGCTCATGCCCGCCGACGACGGGCCGTCGTGCACGAACTCGATACGACCGCACGCATAGCCGGTTTCTTCTTCCAGTTCACGCCGGGCGGCCAGCAGCACGTCCTCGTCCTCGGCGCCGGCCAGGTCGCCGACCAGGCCCGCCGGCATCTCGATGGTGTTCTTCAGGATCGACACGCGGTACTGCTCGACGAACACCACCTTGTCGTCCGGCGTGACCGCGAGAATGATCACGGCGCCGCCCGGGTTGTTCCGTTCGGCGTACTCCCAGCGCCCGCGCCGCTTCAGGGTCAGCCACTTCGCCTTGTGCAGGACTTCCTCCGGCTCGCTGGCGTCGGCGGGAACGGGCGAGGCATGGGGCAGCGGGCTGGTCGGCATGGCGGGCTCCTTGGATGGGCAGGTGACTATCCGGCCAAGGGTATATCGGCGAGGTGACGTTAGCGATGGAGCTAGATCAGCGCCCGCAGGCGCGAACGTGTCAGCGGCCCGAAGCGCAGGCGCTCGCAGAGCTCGTCGAGGGTGTCGGCCTCGCCCCGGCGCCGGCTCAGCGCATCCGCGGTTTCCGCCACTGCGATATCCAGGGCGATGCGGGTCAGCCGGCGGCACAGCAGGGCCTGGTCGGCGTGCTCGCGCAGGCGCACGGCGCAGGCGGCCGCGCCGCGGAAGCGCAGGTAGGGCACCTCGTCGACACGATCGAGGATGGCGTCCAGGCTGCCGAAATGAGCGAGCAGGGCGGCGGCGGTTTTCGCGCCGATGCCCGGCACGCCGGGAATGTTGTCCACGGCGTCGCCGCACAGGGCGAGGTAATCGGCCACCTGGTGCGGATGCACGCCCAGCTTGTCGAACACGCCGGTGGGACCCCAGCGCAGGTTCTTGGCGAAGTCCCATTGCTCGTCGTGTTCGCCCAGCAGCTGGCCGAAATCCTTGTCGGCCGACACGATGACGCCGCGGAACCCGTGCGAACGCAGGCCCCACAGCGCGCTGCCGATCAGGTCGTCGGCCTCGTACTGGTGGTCGTTCAGCACGGTGAGGCCCAGTGCGGCCGAGACCTCGCGGCACAGCCCGAACTGGCGCACCAGCTGCGGCGGCGGCAGATCGCGGTTGGCCTTGTAAGCGGGATAGATGGCGTTGCGGAACGAGGTGGTCAGCGACGCATCGAAAGCCACGGCGATGTGCTCCGCGCGGCTGCGTTCGAGCAGTTCGCAGAGGAACCGGGTGAAGCCGTGCACTGCGTTGACCGATTCGCCCTCGTGGTCGTGGAACTCGTCCGGCATGGAATGCCATGCACGGAAGACGTACAGGCTGCCGTCGACCAGGTGGACGAGCGAATCGGAACTCACGGCGACCACACGCTCACGATGTCGTCGTACGACGGACGGTCGCGCTCGGGGGCATCCATCGTGGGCGTGCCGACGTGGATGAAGCCGACGACGTGCTCGTTCTTCTTCATGCCCAGCAGCCTGGCTACATCGCGATCGTACGCCGCCCAGCCGGTCAGCCACTGTGCGCCGAAGCCCAGCGCCTGGGCGCCGAGCAGGATGTTGTAGGCGACGCAGCCGGCGGTGAGGTCCTGTTCCAGTTCGGGCACCTTGCTGTCGGTGTCGATGCGGGCGGACACCACGAGCACCAGCGGCGCGAACTCGTAACGGCGCCGTTCCTTTTCCTGCTTGGCGTCGGAGAGGTCGGGGTTGGCATCCAGGGCCAGCTTCGCCAGCTTGCGGCCGAAGGCGAGCTTGTCCTCGCCACGCAGCACGCGAATGCGGAAGGGCTCGAGCTTGCCGTGGTCCGGCACACGGATGGCGGCCTCGAGGAGGCGTCGCAGCGTGGCGTCGTCGGGGGCGGGTTCACCGAGCTGGCGCGAGGGCACCGAGCGGCGGTCGTTGAGGCTAGCCAGGGTAGGGTCGGTCATGGCACCAGTTTAACGGAGCGCGGTCTCGCCTGGCGCGACGGCCTTCGCCGGCGCCTTGCTCAGTTCCCCGGGGGCGGGGGCGGACGGTGATCATCATCCGGGCCATCGTGGCCGCCCGGCCCCCCTGGACCACCGTGGGGCGGGGGCGGCGGCACGATGTCGTTCGGTCCGATCCGGTCCACCGCGTCGCGGCGCTGCTCGGGTGTGAGGTTGCGCCACTTGTCGATCAGCGCGCGGCGCTGGTCGGGGGACAGGTTGTTGAACCGCTCGAAGGCGTCGTGCAGGCGCGCGCGCTGCTCCGGTGACAGGTCCTGGAATTTCTGCTGGTTCTTGCGCGCCTCGGCGCGCTCCTCGGGCGTCATGTGCTGCCAGCGCTCGATGCGATCGCGGATCTGCGCACGACGGTCGGCAGGCAGGCCGCGCCAGCGCTGCGCTTTCTCCAGCATCCGCGACTGGCGCTGCGGCGGGAAGGTATCCCAGTCGCGGGCCAGCGGGGCGAGGATGTCCTTTTCGTCCGCGGACAAGGCGCTCCACGGCCGCGGCGGGGGCAGCGGCGCCGTATCGCCCGGCGGCGGAGGGTCCTGCTGCGCGGTGGCCGCGAGGGGCGCGGCGCCGACGACGAGAAGGGCGAGCACGAACGAGAGGCGGCGCATGGCGGTCACTTGCGGGACGAAGACGAGGGGGCGTCGTTGTAGGCGAGCCAGCTGTAGAACTGCATGTCCTTGTACAGCGCGGGATCGGCGATGTCGGCATCCGGGGGCAGGTCGTTGGGCGCCGCGTCGCGCGACGCGGCCACGGCGCTGTCGGTCGGCGCGACGCGTGGCTGCGGCTGCCAGATCATCAGCGAGGCGAGTGCCACCACGGCGAAAGCGCCGGCGGGCAGCAGCAGGCGACGTGTCACCGAGGGCCGCGGGTCGGCCAGGGCCGTTCGGCGTGCCGCGCGCAGCCGGGCCGCCGTGGACGGGTCCACATCGCGGCTGGCGCGCAGGTAGAGCTCCCGGGCGCGACGTTCGAGGGATCGATCGTGCAGGCTCATCGCCATGCCTCCAGTTGGTCGCGCAGCGCATGCATCGCGCGCGAAAGGTGGGTTTTCACGCTTCCGTCCGAGCAGCCCATCGCCGCGGCCGTCTCGGCCACGTCCAGGCCTTCCAGGATGCGCAGCGTGAACGCTTCGCGCTGGCGGCGGGGCAACCCGCGCACGGCGGTCACGATGTCGCCATAGGCCTGCGTATCCTGCAGTCGGGCCGAGGGGTCCGGTGCGTCGTCCGCCGGTTCCCACTGGGGCAGTTCGTCGCCGTCGTCGTCCCGACCGCCACCGATCCAGCCGACGACGATCGAGCGCACCTTTCGGCGGCGCTGCAGGTCGACGATCCGGCGGCGCAGGATGCCCCAGAACAGGGGTGTCCACTCGCCCGCGGGCTTGGCCGAATAATGGCGGACCAGGCTGAGCATGGCGTCCTGTACCGCGTCCATGGCATCGTCGCGGTTGCCCAGGTGAATCTCCGCCATGCGCCAGGCACGACGTTCGATACCGGCGAGGAACGCGTCCATGCTGGCCGGCACCTCGCGGACATCCGCCAGCGATGCGCCGTCGAGGGCGAGCGAAGCGTTCACGGGCTTCTCCGCGTCGTCTTTGTTCGCATCCTCGTGCTCCATACCGCTAGGTTCACTCCGGTAAACGCGGTCATCGACCGCCGGTTGACGGTCGTCCACCGCGGGATAGTCGCCGTCGGTGGATTTACCGCCTATGAAAGCCGGCGGCGACGTTCGATCCGTCGTTGCAGCGGCCACGCGGTCAGCGCGGCCAGCAGTGCGCCGGCCAGGTAGAGCGCCAGTTGCCCCGGCCCCTGGGCGAGGCGGCCCAGGGCCAGCAGCATGCCCGGACCCGCATCGGCGATGGCCTGGCCGAAGCCGATGCCCATCATGCCGGAGATGGTGGCGGCGACGACCAGGCACGACGTGTACACCGCCGCCAGCAGGGTGGCACCCGCGGCGAGCAGTGCGCCGGCCAGGCCACGAACATGCAGCCAGCGTCGCACCACCACGCCCAGCAGCCAGCCCACGGGCAGGACCAGGGCCGGCAGTGCCCGACCGAACATCATGGAAGGCAGCATCCACACCGCGCCGGCAGCCAGGCCGAACATGGCGGAGCAGAGCGCGCCGAAGAGGAATCCGCCCATACCCGGACGCTCAGCCGGCATGGATTGGGGTCGTGTCGCGCATGGCATCCAGGATGGGCAAAAGGAAGTCATCATAGCCGGGCAAGCCGTCGCTCGCTCTTGAGCCCCGCCTCCGGCGCCCCGACCTATGCGGGTGGATGCCTACCTTCGCCTTGCGCGGCGGCGCATAATCGACGACTTTGCGGCCGCGGCGCGGCCTTCACAGGACAGCAATGAGCGGCTTCAGCCTCAGCAGCGAACCCTTCACCCTCGAGCGCGACTGCCAGGCGGTCATGGTGCCGCAGGGCGAGACGGTGACGCTCCCCGCCGGGCAGATCGGCTACATCACCCAGGCCCTGGGCGGCAGCTTCACCGTTTATGTCGAAGGCAACCTGTTCCGCATCGCGGGCGGCGACGCCGACGCGCTCGGCAAGGAACCGCCGCGCCCGATCGAACTGGAAGACGGTGCCACCGACGAGGACGTGGAAAAGCTGGTGTGGCAGCAGCTGCGCACGTGTTTCGATCCGGAAATCCCCATCAACGTGGTCGAACTCGGGCTGGTGTACGACGTCAGCCTCGAATCGGGCGACGAGGGTGTCCGGCGCGCGTACGTGAAGATGACGCTGACCGCTCCCGGTTGCGGCATGGGCGACATCCTGGTCGACGACGTACGGACCAAGCTCGAGCTGATTCCCACGATCGCCGAGGCCGACGTGGACCTGGTGTTCGATCCGCCGTGGAACCACTCGATGATGTCGGATGCGGCGAAGCTCGAAACCGGCATGCTCTGACCTTCGCCCCTCCTCCTGCCTGCCGACGCCCTAGGGAAATCCCTAGGTAGTCGTTCGCGATATCTTGCGCTAGGTTGGCAAGGACTTTCGGTTGGGGGACCGAAGGTCGCGAAATAAAACGGGCATCGCGCTACGGCGCGTATTCATATCGTTCGGAATGTGGTCCTCACGGCTGCAATGGCCTCGTGCGGCCCATTCCTGGAGGAGGAACGTAATGGCAAGTCATGTTCGCTTGAAACTCCTGGTGGCATCCCTCGGGATCGCCGCTACCTCGGTCGCATCGGCCGCCACGGAACAGGCACTTCGCGCCCAGAGCCTGGGTGCGGTACCGGCCAACCAGCTGGCCGCCCGGCTCGGGTTGTCCGCCGACAACGGGTTCGTCGCCAAGGCGGCACTGCCGACGGCGAAGGGCACGCAGACCGTCCGCATGCAGCAGACCTTCAAGGGTGTGCCGGTCTACGGTCGCAGCATCGCGGTGGAGCAGGACGGGCAGGGCAATGCCCTGGTCGCCAACGGCGAGGTCACGTCCGACCTGCAGGTCGACATCGCGTCGGTCGCGCCGCGCATCGACGGCACGCGTGCCGTCGCGCTGCTCAGCAAGCAGGCCCCGTCGCTGGCCGGCGTGGCCAGTGTCCAGCCGGAAAACGCCAAGGCCGACCTGTACATCTACCCGGGTGACGGTGCGCCCGCGCGGCTGGTCTACCTCACCTCGTTCTTCTCCGGCGGCGAGCATCCCACCCGTCCCACCGCGCTGATCGATGCCAACACCGGCGAGATCATCCAGCAGTGGGAAGGCCTTGCCTACGCCGAGATCGACGCCACGGGCCCGGGCGGCAACCAGAAGACCGGCCAGTACACCTGGGGCGCCGGCGGCAAGCCGGCCCTGCGCGTGACCCAGTCGGGAACGACCTGTACGGCGCAGAACGCCTACGTGAAGTCGTACAACATGAAGAAGGCGACCTCCGGCAGCGGCACGCTGTGGAGCTTCACCTGCAGCGCGGGTTCCAGCGGTGACGCGGTGAACGGTGCCTATGGCCCGATCAACGACGCCCACCATTTCGGTGGCGTGGTGCACGACATGTACACCTCGTACACCGGCGCGGCGCCGCTGAACCAGGTGCTGATCATGAAGGTGCACTACGGCAACGCGTACGAGAACGCGTTCTGGGACGGCAGCTCGATGACCTTCGGTGACGGCGCCAGCACGTTCTATCCGCTGGTGGCCCTGGACGTGACCTCGCACGAAATCAGTCACGGCTACACCGAGCAGCACTCCAACCTCGCGTACAGCGGCCAGTCGGGCGGCATGAACGAGGCGTACTCCGACATCGCCGGTGAGGCGGCGGAGTTCTACGACCGCGGCACGAACGACTTCCTGGTCGGTGCCGACATCGTCAAGACCAGCGCGGGTATCGGCAATGCGCTGCGTTACATGTGCACACCGTCGCAGGACGGCGGGTCCATCGACAATGCGTCCCAATACACCAGCGGCCTCGACGTGCATTACTCCTCGGGTGTGTACAACAAGGCGTTCTGCCTGCTGGCCAAGACCAGCGGCTGGGGCACGGTCAAGGCGTTCAAGGTGTTCGCTCGCGCCAACGCCCTGTACTGGACGGCCAGCTCCACGTTCAACAGCGGCGCCTGCGGTGTCGCCAGCGCGGCGACCGACCTGGGCTACACCGCAGCCGATGTCGCCACGGCCTTCAACGGCGTGGGCGTCACCTGCTCGACGGGCGGCGGTGGCAACACCGGTGGCACCGCCCTGCAGAACGGCGTGGCCAAGACCGGCCTGGCCGGTAGCGCGGGCACGGAACTGAGCTACACGGTGGTGGTGGCCGCGGGTGCGTCCAACCTCAACATCGTGACCAGCGGCGGCTCCGGCGATGCGGACCTGTACGTGAAGTTCGGTTCCGCGCCGACCACGTCCAGCTACAACTGCCGTCCGTACGTGTCGGGCAACAACGAGACCTGCACCTTCGCCGCGCCCCAGGCGGGCACGTACTACGTGAAGGTTCGCGGTTACTCGACGTTCTCCGGCATTTCGCTGAAGGCGACGTGGACGCCGTAAGTACCGACTGATCGGCGTTGAAACGAAGCCCGGGCGGAGACGTCCGGGCTTTTTCGTGCGTGGCTGGGGACTGTTTGGAAGCCGAAGCAGAAGCAGAAGCAGAAGCAGAAGACCTCGTCGCTCGTAAGGCGCGGCGGTGAGGCGCTCGGTGGTCACCCGACGCCTCCTTCCCGTGCCCGCCAACGACGATGAGCCCGTCCAGTAAGTCGCTAATCGCATCACCTACGCAAACGCAAGGGCGGCAACGCATGTTTGCGCTGGAGGTATCGACCTACGTTGTCCGTACCCGCGGTATGGCCGCGAATCGCTAGGACATCGACATGCGTTTCATCCACCGTTCTTCGTTCGTCTTCGCCGCCGCGGTGATTTACCCGTTCGCGTCGCTTGCTGCGGACACCTCACCCATGCGGTTCATCGTGCACTTCGACAGTCAGCGGTCGGCGGCTACTGCGGTGCGAACCACGTCGATATCATCATTGCCTTCCCGTGTGGTTGCGGCGCGTGCGGGTGGCATTCGCCATGTGCGGTCTCTGGGCTCGGGGGGTGACGTGTTCGAGGTGAGCGACGGCGATGCGGCGCGCCTGGCTGCGCTGCCGGGCGTGGTGGATGTCGAGGAAGATCGGATCGTGACGCCTGCGCGCGGGCTGACCTCGCTGTGGCACCGGCAGTGGTACATGCACGATCCGCGCGTCGGCATCGATGCGGAGGTGGCGTGGCGTTACACCCGCGGTGCGGGTGCGGTGGTGGCCGTACTCGATACCGGCGTTGCGGCGCATCCGCAGCTGGATGGCCAGCTGCTGCACGGCTACGACTTCGTCAGCGACGCGACCGCGGCGCGCGACGGCGATGGGCGCGATGCCGATCCCACCGACGAAGGCGACTGGCACGAGGCCGGTGAGTGCAAGTCCGAAAAGCCCTCGGCGTCGTCATGGCACGGTACGCATGTCAGTGGCCTGATCGTGGCCCGCTCGCCGGATGGCCGCGGCATGCTCGGCGTGGCGCCGGAGGCGAAGGTGGTGCCCGTGCGCGTGATGGCGAAATGCGGAGGCCGGCTTTCCGATGTGGTGGATGCGATCGCGTGGGCCAGCGGTGGCGAACTGGCGGGTGTTCCATTGATCGACCGGCGAGTCGACGTGATCAACCTCAGCCTGCGCACGCCCGGAGCGTGTGGGCGCACACTGGCGGAGGCGATCGCGGCGGCGCGCTCGCGTGGTACGGCGGTGGTCGCGGCAGCGGGCAACGACGGCATTCGTGCGTCGGCGGTGTCGCCTTCCAATTGCGCCGGCGTGGTCAGCGTGGGTGCGCTGGCGCGTGACGGCTCGATGGCCCGTTATTCCAACCATGGCGATGGCATCACGCTGTCCGCGCCGGGTGGCACGCTGGGTACGTTCGGGGTCGACGACATCCTCTCCACCATCGACGCCGGCAAACAGGGTCGTGAGCGGCCGATCCTGGCCTATTACGCGGGCACCTCGATGGCGGCGCCGCAGGTATCCGCCCTGGTCGCCCTGATGCGTTCGGCAGATCCTTCCATCGCGGTGGATACCATTACCCGCCAGCTGGTGGACAACGCGCGACCGCTGCCGGGCCCGTGCCCGAAGGGCTGTGGCGCCGGGCTGATGGATGCGGGGGCGACGGTGGATGCCGTCGTCGAGGATCGCGCCGGTGGTTGACCGGCGCGGACGATCACACCGCTTCGAAGCGGTTGGCGTCGCGATTCTTGCGCACGGTTTTCGGGTCCCACACGCGGCCGTTCATGGCGATGTACACGCCATCGGCCAGCGACTGCACCGCGCCCACCGCACAGCCGATGTTGAAGACGGCGTCCGAACCCTGGAACCGCGCGGGGTTCAGGGCGCCGGTCAGCACGATGACCTTGCCCGGGATGCCGGCCAGCACGTGCGCCGTTTCCACCATGGTGTCGGTGCCGTGGGTCACCAGCACATGGCGATGGGGCTGGGCCTCGATGGTGCTGCGCATGAGGGTGCGGTCTTCGTCGGTCACGTGCAGGCTGTCCTTGCGCAGGATCGGAATCACCTCGAAACGGAAGGCGACGCCGAGCTGGTGCAGAATGTCGCCGATCTGCGGGGAGCCGATCTGGTAATCCGACTTGTCGTCGAAGTAGACCTTGTCGATCGTGCCGCCGGTGGTGACGATGGTGAGTTGCTGCATGGTTGACCTGCGAAGCGGGGTGAAACGGGCGTCCATCTTACATGGTGTCGGCTTCGCCTTCAGGGATGGTCCGGCGCTGTGGCCAACAGCATGTCGTCATCGTTCCCGGGCAGCGACAACCGGTCCAGGCCGCGCGCGACAAACCGCCGGCAGGCCGCTGCGGGGCGCGTATCGCCATCGGCGGCGCCTGCTGCCGACCGTGCCAGGAGGGCGGCGGCCATGCAGCGTGCGAGCGTGAACGCGATACCGCGGGCGGAGGCTTCCAGCGAGGAACGGTCGGAGGCGACTTCCGCGAGCAGGGTCTCGGTCGCGTCCAGGCTGCGGTCGATGGCCCGGCGCGTGGCGTCGCCTTCGGGCACCAGCCCGGCCACGGCGGTGCGCAATGGGGCGATGCCGGCCCCGCCGAGCGCACGCAGCATGTCGAGCGAAAGCACGTTGGTGGTGCCTTCCCAGATGGCATAGACCTGCGCATCGCGCAGCAGCTGTGGCAGGCCGGTGTCCTCGATGTAGCCCGCGCCGCCGAAACACTCCAGGGCTTCTGACACCACGCGGATCGCCACCTTGGCCGTCCACAGCTTGGCCAGCGGTGTCAGCAGTCGCAGCAGGGCAACGTCCGCCGTTCCGGCCTCGCCGTGCTCGACGTGACCCAGCAGTTCGGCCACGTGGAAGGTGAGCGCGAAAGCGGCCTCGTATTCGGCCTGCATGTCGGCCAGCGTGCGCGCGTGCAGCGGGTGGTCGATGAGGCGCCGGCCGAACGCCTGGCGTCGGGTTGCGTAATCGCGGGCGAGCGCCACCGCACGCGCCATGCTGGCCACGGCGCACACCGCGTTCCAGGTACGCGTGACGTTGAGCATCGGCGCAATCTGGCGTACGCCATGCTCGACCGGTCCCACGGGAAGGGCGGGAAGGCCGTCGAGGTGGATCTCGGCGGTCGGCAACTCATGCGTGCCCAGTTTCTTCTTCAGCCGGTCGATGGTGATCCCGCGCCATGCGCCGTACTCGTCGCGGGTCTCGACGTAGAACAACCCGAGCGCCGCCGTTCCCGCGCCGGCGGCTTCCGGGCGCGCCAGGGCCAGCGCCGCCTCGCCCACCACCGCCGAACTGAACCACTTGCGGCCGTAGAGCCGCCACTGGCCGTCCGCGTCCTGCCGCGCGGCGGTTTCCGAACGGCCCACGTCCGAGCCGCCGGGCGTTTCGGTCATCCACTGGCCGGACAGCCAGAAGGTGGACGGGTCGCGGCTGAGGAAATGCGGCAGGGCGCGTGCCGCCAGCGCGGCGTTGCCAGAGGCGCGGATCGCCGTCGCGGCGCCGTCGGTCATTGCCAGCGGGCAGCAATAGAACTCGCTGGCGACGTGGTAGAGGTAGACGCGGGCGAACGCTTCCACGCGCGCCCAGGGCGAGGGCTCATGGCCGGCCGCGAGTACCGCATGCCGCGTGGTGATCGTCGGGCCTTCTTCCCAGGCCGGCGTCAGCGCGATGCGGTCGACACGGTTGCCCCAGGCGTCCCACGCGGTGAGCACCGGCTCCGTACGCGGTGTGCGTTGCCGTCGTTCCCACGCCATGACCGCGTAATCGCCGAGGGCATCCATATCGCCGTGCAGGGCGGCGACGCGGTCCGGCGGCAGCCGTTGGACCAGCCAGGCGCGCAGCACGCGATCGTGGCGATAGGGCTGGGCCAGCCGGGGGGCGTCCTGCACGAATGCCATGGTGATGTCCCTCGATAACGGAGCGAAGGCTCCAGCCTGCACGGACCGCGCGTGCGCGTCGATGTGCTGCGCAGCATGCCGGTCGATCGGCCGCGCATGACGTCGTCGTCAGCCCCGCCGGCGCACGCCCGCGCCGAGGGTGCCGATCAGCAGCAGGGTGACGACGATCTCCAGGGCGGCCAGCCAGCGGTCGCCCGTGGAACTCCAGGCCTCCGCCACGCCGTGGCAGAAATAGAACAGGGCCAGGATGCCGACCCACAGCAGGGCGCGGGTGACCCTGGGCAGCGAGAGCAGCGGCAGCAGCAGCGGCGGCACGGTGAGGGCGAACGCCACCCAGGTGGGAATCGATACCGGGGGATACAGCGTGTACCAGAGCACCTGGATGGCCAGCAGTGCCGCCCAGGCCGCCAGTCCGGTCTTCTGGCTGCCGCTCAACGCCGTGGGCCACCCGGCGGCGGGGCCCTTCGTCATGCGGGCGTGCCGAGCCGGCGCGCGATATCGGCCAGCCGCTTGCCCAGGGCGCGGGACAGGTCGCGCTCGTGCTCGCTGATCGCGTTCTCGCCGCGCGGCCCGGCGACGTGGCTGGCGCCGTAGGGGGTGCCACCGGTGGTGGTGCTGGTGAGGGCCGGCTCGGTGTAGGGGATGCCGACGAGCAGCATGCCGTGGTGGAGCAGGGGCACCATCATCGTCAGCAGCGTGGACTCCTGACCACCGTGCATGGTGCTGGACGCGGTGAAGACGGCGGCGGGCTTGCCCGCCAGGGCGCCCGAGGCCCACTCCGCGCCCGTGGTGTCGAGGAAGTGTTTCAACGGCGCAGCCATGTTGCCGAAGCGGGTAGGGCTACCCATCGCGAGGGCCACGCACTCGACCAGGTCGGCGCGGGTGACGTAGGGAGCGCCCTCGTCCGGCTCGGGCGG
This sequence comes from Xanthomonas sp. NCPPB 2632, assembly GCF_041228075.2. Lineage (NCBI taxonomy): Bacteria > Pseudomonadati > Pseudomonadota > Gammaproteobacteria > Lysobacterales > Lysobacteraceae > Xanthomonas > Xanthomonas sp. NCPPB 2632. The sequence continues at coordinate 3,743,006 of NZ_CM192979.1, read as the reverse complement.
CATCGCCGTTTCGGTCACCGGCGCGACCGGCGGCACCTGGCGCAGGCGCGCACGCATGCCGGGCACTTCCTCGATGCCGCGGGCGACGAGCCGGGCGAGCTGGGCCGTGTGCCCGCTACGGCTGTAGTAGAGTACGAGAACGTCGTGGGACATGGATTGAGTGCCTTTGCGAAGGCGCTAGTCTCGCAGAACTGTTCACGATCCCAAACCATCGGGACAAGGATCCAAGGACCCCCATGCCGTTTCGCTTCGACCGCGACCGCGCCCTGAGCTTCACCCGCTTCACCTGGCTGCGCTTCGTCGACGACAAATGCTTCGAAACCGCCGGCGCGCTGTCGTACACCACCCTGGTCTCGCTGGTGCCCCTGACGGTCGCCGTGTTCGCCATCCTTTCGGCCTTTCCCGTGTTCGCCGAATGGCGGGGTGCGCTGGCCGCCTATGCGTTCCAGAATTTCGTGCCCGCCACGGGCATGAAAATCCAGGAATACATGATGGCCTTCGCCGACAAGGCCAGCCAGCTCACCGGCATCTCCGTGCTGGTCATGCTGTTCAGCGCCGTGTCGATGATGATCAGCATCGAGGATCGCCTCAACCGCATCTGGCGCGTGCGCAAGCCGCGCGGCTGGACCTCGCGCCTGTTGTTGTACTGGGCGGCACTGACGTTGGGACCGATCCTGGTCGTCGGCGGGCTGGCGCTGTCGTCGTATATCACCGCCTTCCCGATGCTGCACGCGGCAGCCGACCAGATCGCCTCGCAGTTCCGCCTGATCAGCCTGCTGCCCTTCGTCATCACCTTCGTGACGCTGGTGCTGATGTATACCATGGTGCCCAACCGGCGCGTGTCGTGGCGGCATGCGGCCATCGGCGCCTTGCTGGGCGCCATCCTGTTCGAGTTCGCGCGGTGGGGCTTTGCCCAGTTCATCCGCAATTCGCCCAACTACGAGGAAATCTACGGTGCGCTGGCGGCGATCCCCATCTTCCTGCTGTGGATCTACCTGTCGTGGATCATCGTGATCCTGGGTGCCTCCATCGCCGCGTCCATCTCCGCCTTCGAGTACGTGCTGCCCACCGAGGCGCTTCCCGACGGCGCGGAGTTCATCGGCCTGCTGGTGGTGCTCCAGCACTTCGTCGAGGCGCAGCGCTGCGGCGACAGCATCGATCCGGCCACCATCCGCGTGCGTGAGCCCTACCTGCCGTCCAACGCGATCGCCAGCTATTTCGAGGACCTGCAGCGCGCGGACATGATCCAGCGCGGCGAGGCCGGTGGCTGGTTGCTCAGCCGCAGCCTGGATACGACCGAACTGGTTCGCGTCTATCGCTGCACGCAGTACCGGTTGCCGCTGCATCCGCGCGAGCAGGTCGATCGCATGGGCATTACGCTGCCACCCGACCTGCTGGCGCTGCTGGACCAACTGGCGGCGGCGCTCGACGCCACCCTGGGCGCACGCCTGGACCACCTGTTCCCGCCGACCCCGGCACCCGCTTCCATCGAGGATTCCCCCGCATGATCCTGCGTACCCTTGCCTTTGCCGCCCTGGCCCTCGCCGTGTCGCCCACGGTCGTCGTGGCGGCCACGGCCGCCAGCCCGCAACTGAAGGTCACCACGCTCGACGGCAAGCCCTTCGACCTTGCCGCGCAGCGCGGCAAGTGGGTGATCGTCAACTACTGGGCCACGTGGTGCGTGCCGTGCATCAAGGAAATGCCGGATATCTCGGCCTTCGTGAAAAGCCGCAAGGATGTCGCCGCCATCGGTCTTGCGTTCGAGGACACCGACGCGAAGGAGATCAAGGCCTTCATCGACAAGCATCCCGTGTCGTATCCCATCGCGCAGGTGGACGTCACGGCGCCGCCGAAGGATTTCGACGCGCCCAGGGGCCTGCCCACCACGTACCTGATCGCGCCGGACGGCCACGTGGCCAAGACGTTCATCGGGCCGGTGACGGGCGAGAAGCTGGGCGAGGCCATCGCCAAGGGCGGCTGACCTCGCCGTCAGCCGTTCAGTCCGTCGGGCCGGTCGCGTTGGCCGGCCGCGCGACGAACGTGGCCGGCAGTTTCTTGCCGTCCGACAGCTCAAAGGTGATGGTGAGCCGGTCGCCCGCCTTCACGGCGTGCTTCGGCTTCTCCAGCATCACGTGGTAGCCGCCGGGCGTGAAGGCCAGCGTGCCCTCGGGCGGCAGGTCCACGCTGTCCACCATCTCCATGCGACCCATGCCGCCCTCGGTGCTGCTGCGGTGGATCATCGCTTCCGCGTAGTCGGCGCTTTCCGCACCGACGATCTTCAGTGCGCTGCTGGAGTGGTTGCGGAAGGTGACGTAAGCGCCGGCCGGCAGGCTGCCCGGGAGCACGCGTATCCACCCCGCGCTGGCTTCCACGGCAGGCGTATCGGTGGCGCCGGCGGCGCTGGCGGCAAGCAGGAACAACGAGGCGGCGAGCGAGCGAAACATCATGCGTGCGGCTCCAGGGAGGTGAGCAGGGTCAGGTCGTGGACCATGTCGTCCTGCGAGGCCGACGGCGTGGCAAGCAGGCGCGCCTTGCCCTCGGCGTCGAAGACATAGATGGCCGAACTGTGGCTGACGTCGTAGGCGCCGTCGCCCTTGTCCGGCTCGCGGGTGAACGCCGAGCGATAGCGTTTGGCCAACGCTTCCACATCCGCGCCCGAGCCGACCAGGCCGACGGCATGCTTGTCGAAGGCGTTGACGTAGTCGTGCATGATCTGCGGCGTATCCCGCGCGGGGTCGACGCTGACGAACAGGATGCGCACCTTGTCGGCGGCGGGGCCCAGGCGGCCCAGCACCACATGCAACTGGGTAAGCGTCAGCGGACAGACGTCGGGGCAATGGGTGTAGCCGAAGTACATCAGCGTGACCTTGCCGCGGTAGTCGGCACCGGTGACCGTCTTGCCGCTGTCGTCGGTGAGCTTGAAGTCGAGATCCGGCAGGTGACCCGATACGTCGTTCAATCGCCACTCGGGCTGCGGCTCGCGCTGGCAAGCGCTCAGCGCGACCACGGCGAGGAGGGCGATCAGGGTCAGCACGACCCGGCGGGGAAGGAACGGCTTCATGCGACACTCCGCGGGATATCCTCCGCAGGATACGCCACCCGCGCCCGCGATCAGGCGCCCTCTACCGCGGAACCTTGCGAATGCGACAACCTGTCAGCAGCACCCACGCCCTCCTGGTCGGCCTGGCCGGCGCCACCGCCGTGGGGCTGGGCGCGTTCGGTGCCCATGCGCTGCGCGGCATCGTGGACGAGGCCGGCCTGCAGGTCTGGCACACCGCGGTGCAATACCATTTCTGGCATGCCCTGGCCCTGTTCGTGGCCGTGGTCGGTCTGGCACCGGGCCGCGCCCGCACGGTCGCCATCGCCCTGTTCGCCGTCGGCATCGTGTTGTTCTCCGGCAGCCTCTACGCGCTGGCGCTGGGCGCGCCGCGCTGGACCGGCGCGATCACCCCGCTGGGCGGCGTGGCGTTCATCGCCGGCTGGATCGCCGTGGGGCTGTCGCTGCACCGCGTTCGGTAGAATGCACGCCTTAAGTTCACCAGGATTCCCGCATGACGACCTTCGGCACGCCGCACGCTTCCAACGCACTCAAGGTGCTCCTGCTGGGTTCCGGCGAACTGGGCAAGGAGGTGGCGATCGAGCTGCAGCGCTTCGCCGTGGAGGTGGTGGCGGTGGATCGTTACGCCAACGCACCGGCGATGCAGGTGGCCCATCGCAGCCACGTCATCGACATGCTGGACGCCGATGCGCTGCGTGCGCTCATCGAACAGGAGAAGCCGGACCTCGTCGTGCCGGAGATCGAGGCGATCCACACGCCCACGCTGGTGGCGATGGAAAAGGAAGGCCTGCGGGTCATCCCTACCGCGAAGGCTGCCTGGCTGACGATGGATCGTGAGGGCATCCGTCGACTGGCCGCGGAAGAGCTCGGCCTGCCGACCTCGCCGTACCGCTTCGTCGATACGCACGAGGCGTTCATCGATGCGGTGGCCGCGCTCGGCACGCCGTGCGTCGCCAAGCCGGTGATGAGTTCGTCGGGCAAGGGCCAGAGCGTGCTGCGCACGCCGGCGGATGCGGATGCCGCCTGGGAGTATGCCCAGGCCGGCGGTCGTGCCGGGCGGGGTCGGGTCATCGTCGAAGGCTTCGTCGACTTCGATTACGAAATCACCTTGCTCACCGTGCGGCATCGCGATGGCGTGTCGTTCTGCCCGCCCATCGGTCATCGCCAGGAAGACGGCGACTACCGCGAATCGTGGCAACCGCAGGCGATGAGCGACGCGGCCCGCGCCTCCGCCGAACGCCAGGCGGATACGATCACCGCGGCACTGGGCGGCTGGGGCGTGTTCGGCGTGGAGTTCTTCGTCCGCGGCGACGAAGTGATCTTTTCCGAAGTGAGCCCGCGCCCGCACGATACCGGCCTGGTCACGCTGATCTCGCAGGATCTTTCCGAGTTCGCGCTGCACGCGCGGGCCATCCTCGGCCTGCCCGTGCCGGAGATCCATGCGTTTTCTCCCGCCGCGTCGTGCGCGGTGCTGGTGGAGGGGGAAGGGCAGGCGCCCACCTACCATGGCGTGGCCGAGGCACTGGCGGAAACCGGCACCATGCTGCGTATCTTCGGCAAGCCCGAGGTGCGGGGCCGTCGCCGCATGGCGGTCACGCTGGCGCGTGCCGCCACCGTGGAGGAAGCCCTCGCCAAGGCCAAGCGCGCCGCCGGCCGCATCCGCGTCGAACTCTGATCCCACGGGCCCGACAACGGCCGTTCACGCCCGAATGTTAAGCTGCTGCGCTTCCCGGTAAGACCCACGCCCATGAGCGGACGCAAAGACAACCACGATCACGAACGTCGCGGTCGCACCGAGCCGACCCTCGGGCGGCTGGACGACCTCGACCGTCCCGCGCCGCCCGTCGACGACGGGCTGCCGCATATCGTGGTGGACACGCCACGTCGACGCCCCGGGCCATCCGCGCCGCCGCCGAAGCGTGCGCGCAAGCGCGGCTGGCTGGTACCGGTGCTGGTGCTGGTGCTCATCGGTGGCGTCACCGGCCTGTGGCTGCAGCAGGATCGCCTGCGCACGCTGATGCCCGCCACGGAACTCAACGACATCCTCGGCCAGGCCAACCGTGCGCTGGCCGCCGGCAAGCTCGACGGTACGGCGGGCGACAGCGCCCGCGAGCTGTTCGAAAAGGCCCGCGACCAGCAACCGGACAGCGACCAGGCCCGTGACGGCCTGCGCCGCGTCGGCATGGCGGAGGTGGCGCGCGCGGACGCGGCCCTCGCCGCCGGCAACCTCGACGAGGCGCAGGCGGCACTGGACGTTGCCCGCGAACTGCTGGGCGGTGGCAGCGATGTGGAACGCCTGACCCAACAGCTATCGCAAGCGCGTAATCCGCAGGGGCGCACCGAGTCGCTGGTCGATCGCGCGCAGGCGGCATTCGCCGCCGGCCAGCTGGACGGCGACGAAGGCGCCGGTGCGCTCTATCGCCGCGTGCTCGATGCCGACCGTAACAACACGGTGGCGGCGCGCGGCCTGGACAAGGTCGGCGACGCTCTCGCGGCGCAGGCACGCCAGGCCATCGCCGCCAACGACCGGCCCAAGGCCAACGCCCTGGTCGATCGCATCGCCATCCTCGTCCCGGGCTACAGCGACCTGCCGTCGCTGCGGGCATCGCTGGCGGAAACCCGCAAGCAGGACGACCAGGCCACCGCCGCGTTGATCCAGCAAGGCAACGACGCCATGCGCGCGGGACGCTTCACCGGCGATGGCGACGACACCGCGCTGGCCCGATTCAAGGCGGTGCTCGCCGTGGACCCGGACAACGCGGCTGCCAAGGCCGGTCTGGGCCAGGTGGCGCAGGCGCTGATCGTGCAGGCCAATGCGGCGCTGGACAGTGAGGACGATGCCCAGGCGGCGAAACTGCTGGAACAGGCGACCAAACTGGCGCCGAAGTCGGCCGAGTTGGCCGCGGCCCGCGCTCGTCTGGGCGGAGGCGACACCGGCGCGCCGCATGCTGCCGTGCCGCCTGCGCGTGCAACCCAGGGCGCGCCCGTCGCTGCCGCCGCTGACGACGACACGTCCGAGGCGTCCCTCGCCGTCAGCCCGGAGCAAAAAGCGCGGGTCGCCGCGCTGGTGCGTCGTGCGCAGGCCGCCACATCGCGCGGCGACATCATGGACCCGCCCGGCGACAGCGCCTACGACCTCTATCGCAACGCCCTCTCCATCGACGGCAACGACCCCACCGCACGCGCTGGCCTGCAGGGCTTGCCGGCGCAGGTCGAGAAACAGATGCAGCAGGCCGTGGCCAGCGGCAACGTCAAGCGGGCCGAAGACCTCTACGCCACGATGTCCGATCTCGCCCCCGGCGATGCCTCGCAAGGCGAGATGCGCCATCGCCTGGGCAGCGCGCTGATCGACAACGCCTTGCAGCGCTCCAGCGCCGGCGACCGCCAGGGCGCGTTCCAGGCCCTGGACCACGCGCGCCGCTACGTGCCCGACGATCCGCGCCTGCAAAGCGCTTACGAGCGCATTGCGACGGGACGCTGAGCACGATGACGGTACTGGTACTGGGCGGCTCCGGTCAGATCGGACACTTCCTGCTTCCCCGGCTCGAGGCCGCCGGCTATGCCTGGCAGGCGGTGAGCCGGCAGCCGCCACCGGGGGACGCGCGCTGGGTTGGGGGCCAGTTGCCCGATGCCATGCCCGACTTGCCGCCGCTGCGTGCCGTGGTCTCGCTCGGTCCGATCGACCTGCTGGCCACCTGGCTGGCCGAGATGCGCCTGCCGGGTGTGCCGCACGTCATCGCCACCTCGTCGATGAGCGCGGAGACCAAGCGCGAATCCGCAGTGCCCGAGGAGCGCGAGGTATCGCGGCGCCTGCGCGATGCCGAGACCACCCTGATCGCCACCTGCGCGTCGCGGGGCATGCCCTGGACGGTGTTCCGGCCCACGCTGATCTACGGCGCGGGCATGGACAAGAGCCTGACCCCGATCGTGGCATCGGCGCGCCGGCGTCACGTGTTTCCGCTGCCCCCCGGGCGTGGACAGCGCCAGCCCGTGCATGCCGACGACATCGCGGCGGCGGTCGTCGCGGCCCTGGGCACGGCCGCCGCCCGCGGGCGCACCCTGCCCATCGGCGGCGGCGAGCGCATCACCGCGGCGGAGATGTTCCGGCGCACGCAGCGCAGCGCTGGCGGACTGGTGCTGCCGGTGCCCGTGCCGCGCGTCCTGCTCGACATGGCGGCGGCCCTTTCGCCCACGATCCGCGGTCCCGTCGCCCGACTCGATGCCGACCTGATCGCCGACAATGGCGACCTGGAAGCGCTGCTCGACGTGCACCCGCGGGCGTTTCGCCCCGTCGCGGCCACCTGGCGGCCGGTGCGCTGACCTTCATTGCCCTCGCTTTGCCCGCTCTCGTTCAGATGATCGCCGGTGAACTGCCCCTATCATCGGTCCCCGACCCCTCCCGCAGGACTTCTTCGCGTTGGCTTTCCTGAACCGTCTCGGCTCCCTCCTGCGCACGGCCTGGCCGTGGCTGCGCATTCCTTTCTGGCTGGTCATGGGGCTGCTGTTCGGCTTCCTGCTGCCTTACACGCTGATCCTCAACGCCCGCTTGCAGGATCGCTTCAACGACCTCGTGTTCGCGGTGCCCACCCGTGTCTACGCGCGACCGCTGCCGCTGGAAACGGGCAGGGCGCTGACGCCCGCCGCGCTGGAGCTGGAGCTCACCTTTGCCGGTTACACGGCCGAGGGCGCCGGCAAGGTGCAGGGCAGCTATTCGAAGAACGGTTCGCGCTTCGTCATCGCCTCGCACGGGTATTTCGGACCGGACGGCGGTGAGTTGCCGCATCGCATCCGCGTGGCCCTGGCCGACGGCCAGGTGGCCTCGGTGGTGGACGACACCAACAACAAGCCCATCGCGTCGATCCACCTCGACCCCGCGCGCATCGCCACGCTGTACGGCGCGCAGCAGGAAGAGCGTCGCATCGTGCGCCTGGAGAACGTGCCGCCGCTGCTCGTGCAGGGCCTGCAGGCGGTGGAAGACCGCGACTTCAAGAACCACATCGGGCTGGATTTCTCGGCCATCGCGCGCGCCTCGTTCGCCAACCTGCGCGCAGGCCACACGGTGCAGGGCGGCTCCACCCTGACCCAGCAGCTGGTGCGCAACCTGTTCCTGGATCGCAACCAGACCATGCTGCGCAAGGTCAACGAGGCGATCCTCTCGCTGCTGATGGAAGCGCATTATTCGAAGGGTCGCATCCTCGAGGCGTACGTCAACGAGGTGTTCCTCGGCCAGCAGGGCAACCAGGCCGTGCACGGCTTTGCCGCCGGCGGCGAGTTCTTCTTCGGCCGCCGCCTGGAAGACCTGCGCCCGCAGGAAATCGCCCTGCTGATCGGCCTGGTCAAGGGCCCCAGCTATTACGATCCGCGCCGTTATCCGGATCGCGCGCTGTCGCGCCGCAACCTCGTGCTGCAGCAGTTCCACGACACCGGCCTGCTCGACGACGCGCAGACGAAGGCCGCACAAGCCACACCGCTGGGCATCGCGCCGAACGCGCAGCTTCCGCATAACCGTTTCCCCGCGTTCATGCAGCTGGTCCGCTCGCAGATCACCGCCGACTTCGACGAAGCCGCGCTACGCGACGGCAGCCTCAGCATCTTCACCACGCTGGACCCCGCCGCGCAGCTCTACACCGAGCAGGCGATCATCACCACGATGAAATCGCTGGGCAAGCGCGGTGCCGCCGCGCAGGCCGCGGCCGTGGTCACCGACACCACCAACGGCAGCGTGCTGGCCGTGGTCGGCTCGCGCGATCCCGGCGAGCAGGGCTTCAACCGCGCGCTGGATGCCCGCCGCTCCATCGGTTCGCTGGTCAAGCCGCTGGTGTACCTGGTGGCGCTGGCGCAGCCGTCGAAATGGTCGCTGGCCTCGATCGTCGACGATTCACCGATCAACATGCGCCAGCCCGACGGCACGCCATGGACGCCGCAGAACGACGACCACGAAGTACATGGACAGGTGCCGATGCTGGACGCGCTGGTGCACTCGTGGAACCTCGCCACGGTGAACCTCGGCATGCAGGTGGGGGTGCCGCGGATCAAGGGCTTCCTGGAATCGTTCGGCCTGGAGGGCGTCAATCCCAGTCCGTCGCTGCTGCTGGGCGCGATCGACCTGTCGCCGTTGCAGGTGGCGCAGTTGTACGAGTACATCGCCGCCGATGGCCACGCGCTGCCGCTGGTGGCCGTGCGTGGCGTCATGGACAACAAGGGCCAGGCGATCAAGCGTTACGAGGTGAAGGGCGGTGACGGCGAGTACCAGACCGCTGCGCGGCTGACCACCTGGGCCATGCAGCAGGTGGTCAACGGCGGCACCGCCGCGGCCATCGGCAACTCCAGCCTGTCCTGGCTGCATGCCGCGGGCAAGACCGGCACCAGCGACAGCCAGCGCGACAGCTGGTTTGCCGGCTTCACCGGCGACCGCCTGGCGGTGGTCTGGATGGGTCGCGACGACAACAAGCCTACGGGCCTGTACGGCGCCACCGGAAGCATGCGCGTGTGGCAGGAGCTGTTCCGCAAGCTGCCGACGCGGCCCCGCTCGGCGGCGCCCGGCGAAGGCCTGGAGATGGCCTACGTGAACCCGCAGACGGGCAAGCGCACCGACCCCTCGTGCGAAGGCTCGCGACAGTTCCCGTTTGTGTCCGGTTACGTGCCGGAAGCGGAAGAGGGCTGTTTCTGGCAGCGATTCAAGGGTATGTTCGGCGGCGGCGACGGAGCCCAACAGCCCGCACCGCCCGTTCCCAGTAATCCTACGGATTGACGCCATGCATCGCCTTCGTTTCTGCGCCATCGCCGCCGCCACCCTCGTCGCCGCCTGCAGCCAGCCGGCACCGCCGCAGGCCACGCGGCCCAGCAAACCCGTCTACGACATCGTGGCGCAGATCCGCGCCGCCGGAGAGCGCGAGAAGTCGGCCATCGAGGTCGCGCCGTTGCGCGATCCCGGCGTGCAGGGCCTGCAGCAGGCCGCCGCGGCCGACGAGCGCGCCGGCCGGTATCCGGATGCCGACGCCAAGCTCGCCCAGGCGTTGAAACTGGCGCCCCAGGCGCCCGAACTCATCCAGGACCGCGCCGAAGTAGCCGTGCGCATGCAGGACTTCCCGCGCGCCGAGCAGCTCGCGAAGCAATCGTTCGACATGGGCCCGAAGTCGGGCAGCCTCTGCGCCCGCAACTGGCAGACGGTTTACGAAATGCGTATGCAGGCCGACGACCAGGCCGGCGCCACCGCCGCCAAGGCGGAAGGCGGCAAGTGCCACATCGCCGGCCCCAACCGGTTCTGATAAATAGATATAGGTACATGTAGGAGCGGACGATGTCCGCGATGCTTTTCGCATGGTCCGTTCGGAATGCCCGGATCACCAGGATGCCCGGATCGCCCACATCGTGGGCTCCTACACGGTAACGCCCCGCCCGTTTTTACGGCGTGCGGAGGGTGCGGCCGTGGGCGTGCACGGTGTCTACCAGCACCTTGACGTTGTCGGGGTCTACTTCTGGCGTGATGCCGTGGCCCAGGTTGAACACATGGCCGGGGTGATTGCCGAAGCTGTCGAGCACGGCGCGCGCCTCGCGCGCCACGATGTCGGGTGAGGCACGCAGCACGGCGGGGTCGAGGTTGCCCTGCAGGGCCACGCGGTCGCCCACGCGCCGGCGCGCTTCGCCGATGTCGATCGTCCAGTCCACGCCGAGTCCGTCGCAGCCGGTGTCGGCCAGGGCTTCCAGTTGCCCGTTGGAGCCCTTGGAGAAGAGGATCACCGGCAGCTCGCGGCTGACCGGGTCCGCCTTCAGCGCATCCACCACCTGGGTCATGTAGCGCAGCGAGAACTCGCGGAACGGCGCGGGGCCGAGCATGCCGCCCCACGTGTCGAAGATCATCAGCGCCTGGGCACCCGCGTGCGCCTGGGCAATGAGGTAAGCGGAGACCGAGCGCGCGATGGTATCCAGCAGGCGGTGCGCCAGCGCTGGGTCGTTCCAGGCCAGCGCCTTGACCCGAGCGAAGTCGCGTGAACCCTCGCCTTCGACCATGTAGCAGGCCAATGTCCACGGGCTGCCGGAAAAACCGATCAGCGGCACGCGGCCGCCCAGTTCCTGGCGGATCAGGCGTACCGCGTCCATGACATAGCGCAGCTCCTTGTCCATGTCCGGCACCGCCAGGCGATCGATCGCGGCGGCGTCGCGCACGGGGCGCGCGAAACGCGGGCCCTCGCCCTGTTCGAACGACAGGCCCAGGCCCATGGCGTCGGGAATGGTGAGGATGTCGGAGAACAGGATGGCCGCGTCGAGGTCGAAGCGCGCCAGCGGCTGCAACGTCACCTCGCAGGCGTACTCGGGGTTCGTGGCCAGCCCCATGAAGCTGCCGGCCTTGGCGCGGGTGGCGCGATATTCCGGCAGGTAGCGACCGGCCTGGCGCATCACCCACACCGGCGTGGTGTCGACGGGCTCGCGACGCAATGCGCGGAGGAAGCGATCGTTGCTCGGCGCGTCAGCGACCATGTGCCGACTCCTGGCCTTGGCTGAACATGACTTTGAAGCCTTTTTTCAGTTGGGCGTCGCGGGTTTTCTCGAAAGCCGCCAACGCCGAATCGTGCGTGATGTGCACCTCGCGCTTGAGCGAGGCCTTGCCGCCCTGGACGCCGCTTTCGCGGTAGAGGGTCCAGCCGCCGAGCAGGTCCTGCTCAAGGGTGATCTGGACGTAGCGGGGCGCTTCCGTTGCGACATCGGGCAGGGTTTGCATGTAGATCCGCATCGAACGATCCGGGCTGGCGCAGGGCCGATCATTGTAGGCGTGTCAGGCCAGCACCGCGAGCACGTCGTCCTCGGCGACACCGGACACGATCTCCGCGCGGCCGATGCCGCGCCACAGGATCAGCCGCAACGTGCCCGCCGTGTTCTTCTTGTCCAGCCGCATGAGTGCCAGCAGCCGGGTGGGCGCATGCCGCGGCGAGCGCTCGGTGGGCAGGCCCAGGCGTTGCAGCAGGGTGACCAGGCGTTGCGTATCGTCGGCGGTAGCCATGCCCAGCCGCTCGGACAGGCGAGCCGCCAGCACCATGCCGATGGCCACGCCCTCGCCGTGCAGGATCTCGCTGTAGTTGCCGGCGGTCTCCAGGGCATGCCCGAAGGTGTGCCCCAGGTTCAGCAGTGCCCGTTCGCCCTGTTCGGTCTCGTCGCGCGCCACCACGCCGGCCTTGTACCGGCACTTGCGGGCGATGGCCTCGATCAGTGGACGGGTCTCGCGCGTGGCCAGCGTGTCGGCGTGGTCTTCCAGCCAGGCGAAAAATGCCGGATCGCCGATGGCCGCGCCCTTGACGATCTCCGCCAGGCCGGCCTGAAACTCACGCTGGGGCAGGGTGTCGAGCAGGTAGGGGTCAGCCACCACCGCGCGCGGCTGGTGGAATGCACCGGCCAGATTCTTGCCCGTGGGCAGGTTCACGCCGGTCTTGCCACCGACGGAGGAATCGACCATGGCCAGCAGGGTGGTCGGCACCTGGATGAAGTCGATGCCGCGCATCCAGCAGGCCGCCGCGAAGCCCGCCATGTCGCCGACCACGCCGCCGCCCAGGGCGATGACGCAGGCGTCGCGCGTGGCACCCAGCTCGCCCAGCGCCTCGAGGATGCGGCCGATATTGGCAAAGGTCTTGTGCATTTCGCCGTCGTCGAGCAGATAGGACGCCCAGCGCAGGCCGTCCAGGCCCTGGGCCAGCGCGTCCAGATACAGCGGAGCCACGGTGGTGTTGCTGACCACCAGCACGTGGCGCCCACGGATCATCGGTCGCCAGCGCTCACTGTCCGTGAGCAGCCCGGGGCCGATCCATACGGGGTAGCTGCGACCGGCCAGGTCGACGTCGACGGTTTCCATCAGGGGCGTTTCCAGTGACGGTCGAGGAGGGCGACGGCGCGCGGCACGGCGGCGTCCACGTGCTCGTGGCGACCCAGGAAGATCAGGTCGGCGATCTCTTCGTACAGGGCGTTGCGTTCGGTCGCCAGGGCTTCCAGTCGTCCGCGACGATCGGCGCCGGCGATCATCGGGCGGACGGTGTCGTGCGCGAGGCGATCGAACTGCTCGGCGACGTCGACCGACAGCAGCAACACGGTGCCGCGCGACATCAACCGGGCGCGGTTGTCGGCGTCCAGCACGGCGCCGGCGCCCGTGGCGAGCACGACGCCGTCGGCGCGGCTAGACTCGTCCAGGTGCGCCGATTCCAGCGCACGAAACGCCGCCTCGCCTTCGCGTTCGAAGAGGCTGACAAGGGTCGTGCCCAGCCGCGCTTCGATCTGGACGTCCAGATCGACGAACGGCAGGCCGTAATGCGCCGCGAGGCGTTGTCCGATCGTGGTCTTGCCGGCCCCCGTGGGGCCGATCAGGAACAGGTTGGGCGAAGGATTCATCGCAACCATGCTAACAACAAGCCACCCCAAGAGGTACGAGAGCGTGCTGGTCGCCGGCGCGGGCGACGTGGGCAGCCGCGTGGCCAGGCAGTTGCTTGCCGACGGGCATCGCGTATTCGCCCTGCGTCGGGGCGAAGCGGCCGACGGCGACGGTATCGGCTGGTTGCGGGGCGACCTGACGCAGCCAGCCACCCTGCGCGACCTGCCATCGGTGGACGCGCTGATTTACGCCGCCGCGCCCGACGCCCGCGACGAGGACGCCTATCGCGCCCTCTATGTCGACGGCCTGCGCCATATCGTCGACGCGCTGCCGGTCCCGCCGCGGCGCACGGTGTTCGTGTCGTCCTCGGCCGTCTATGGCGAGCATGGCGGCGACTGGGTGGATGAAACCACGCCCGTGGCGCCGGGGGCGTTCAGCGGTCGCGTCATGCGGGATGCCGAACAGTGGCTGGCCTCGCGAGGGGTGGGCGGCGTGAGCGTGCGTCTGGCCGGCCTTTACGGTCCGGGGCGCACGCAGTTGTTCGAGCGGTTGCGCGATGGCCTGGCCCGGGTGCCGCGTGGGCAGGGCGTCTATGCCAATCGTATCCATGTGGACGACGCGGCCGCGTCGCTGGCGCTGGTGCTGTCGCTGCCGGACCCGGCGCCCGTGTATGTCGGCGTGGACGATACGCCGCTGCCGATCGACGTGCTGTACGACCACCTGGCCGGACTGCTCGGCGTGCCCTTGCCTCCGGATGGGCCGGGGCCGGCCGGCATCGGCAACAAGCGGTTGTCCAATGCCTTGCTGCGGGCGTCCGGCTTCCGCTGCCGGTGGCCGGATGCGCGTGCCGGTTACGCCGCGTTGCTCGCCGGCTGACCGCGACGAAACGCCCCGGAAGGGCGCGGACCGGCGTGCTAGCATCGAACGATCCCCTGGCCCGAAGCCCAGCCACGATGCTCACACCCGATATCCTCGATACCTTCCAGGGCCTGCTCGACGAGGCCAAGGCCAGCGGCGACCGCGAGCCCACGGCGATGAACCTCGCCACTGCCGACGCCAGCGGGCGCGTGCACTCGCGCATCGTGTTGCTCAAGGGCATCGATGCGCACGGCCTGCGTTTCCACACCAATCGCGAAAGCGCCAAGGGTCGGGAAATGGCTGAGCACCCGCAGGTCGCGCTGTGCTTCCACTGGAAGCAGATCCGCGAAGGCGTTCAGGTGCGCTTCGAAGGCCGCGTGCAGTTGCTGGATGACGCGGAATCGGATGCCTATTTCGCCAGCCGCCCGCGTGGCAGTCGCATCGGCGCCTGGGCGTCCAGGCAAAGCCAGACACTGCCCGACCGTGCCACGTTCGAAGAACGCGTGGCGCATTACGAGGCCGAGTTCAAGGACCGCGACGTACCGCGTCCGCCACACTGGGGTGGCTACCTGATGCAGCCGGATCGCGTGGAATTCTGGTACGGCGCGCGCTACCGCCTGCACGAGCGATTCGTCCACACCGACGGCGGCACGGCGTGGTCCAGCCGGATGCTCTACCCCTGAATCCGCGTGCCGGCCGGGGCTAGAGCAGCAGCCCCAGGTCCTCGGATCGGCGCACCAGCTCCAGCGTGCTGTGCACGCCCAGGATCTGCATGATCATGTACTTGTGCGCCTCGACCGTGCGCGCCGACAGACCCATCCGCTCGGCGATCTCGCGCGAGCGCAACCCCTGGCCCACCATGCGCAGCACCTCGCGCTGTTTCGGCGTCAGCTCGCGCATCTCGTTCGGCAGGCGGGCGGCCGCATGCACGCCGAGCGACGGCGTGACATAGATGTCGCCGTCGCGCACCCGACGCAGCGCCAGCAGCAACTCCTCCCCCGCGGACATCTTCAGCACGTAGCCGTTCGCGCCCGCCTTCATCGCCATATCGGCGAGTGACGGATCGGCATGCATGGTCAGGATCACGAACGGCAGGGTGTCGCCGCGGGCGCGCAGTGTCTTGAGCACTTCCAGGCCGTTGCCGCGGGGCATGTTGATATCCGAAAGCGCCAGGTCGGGCACCTCGCGACCGATGGCCTCCAGCAGCGCGCCGCCATCCTCAACCACCGCCACGATGTCGTAGTCGGGTTCGAGCAGGCGGACGATACCCTCGGCGACCATGCGATGGTCGTCGGCGAACACGAGGCGTGGACGGGCCGGCACGTTCACGGACTTGCCAGGGGCAGATGGACGCATAGCTGGACTCCTTTACCGGGCGCGCTGCGGAGATCGAAACGACCCCCGAGCAACCTGGCCCGCTCATTCATGCTGATAAGCCCGATACCGGACGCGTGGATCGGCAACCGCGCCGGATCGAAGCCGTGTCCATCGTCTGCGATGTGCAGGGTGGCGTGGTCGGCGCAGATCGCCACCGCGATGGTCACACGCGATGCCCCGGCATGGTCCAGCGCATTGCGCAGCCCTTCCTGGGCGATCCGGTAGACGCACAGGGCGACCTCGCCGGACAGCGTGGCGGCGTCCGGCGGCACGGACAGATCGATGCGCGGCGGCCCCGAGCGACCGGTCGACGTACACAGCGCCTGAAGGGCCTCCTGCAGGCCGGCGTGGCTGAGCCAGCCGGGATGCAACTGGTGCGACATCAGCCGCAGGTCCTCGGCCAGGGCCATGACCTGTGCCTGCACGTTGCCGACGTCGCCGGCCTGTGCGGCGGGAACGCGCCGACGCAGCGCGCTCAGGTCGATGGAGGCGGCGGCCAGGCGCTGGTTGATGTCGTCGTGCAGGTCGCGCGCCAGGCGGGCACGCTCCTGTTCCTGCGTGGCGATCAGCCGCCCGGCCAGTTCGCGCATGTGGTTGCGCGCGTTGTCCAGCGCGCGCTGGCCCGCCTGGCGCTGCTCCACGAGGGCGCTTATCGCGATCGCGCACAGGGTGGCGCCCAGCGTCCACAGCTGCACCGCCAGCGTGGTGTCCTGCAGGCGGGCGGCGACGAAGGGGCCGTGGCCACCGACGCTCAGTTGCGCGGCCATCACCACGATCACGAACATCGCGGCCGAACTGCCCGCCATCTGCGCACGCAGGCAGGCGGCGACGAGGATCGGGGCGGGCGCAAGGCACAGCAGAGGCAGCAATCGGGCGTGCGCGCCCAGGGTGTACCAGATCACGCCCAGCAAGGCGATGGCGCAGGCCATGGCGGCAACGAACACCGGCGGAATGCGACCGGCGTGGCGCACCGAAGCGTCGGGGCTGCGCAGGCTGGTCCACGCAGGCAGGTAGAGCACGTAGCCCAGGGCATGGGCCAGGGCGACGTTGGTGCCGTCGCCCAGTACGGCGCCGTCGTACGAGGTATGCGGCGCGACCCGCCCGATCAGCAGGGCCGATCCGATCGGTAGGGCGACGACGACGATGGCGCCGCGGACCAGCAGCATGCGGATGTCCTGCAGCAGCGGCATGTCGCCACGCACATGGCGCAGGGCCCAGGCGGCGGCAGGCGTAAGGGCCAGCGCGGCGCCCAGCACGGCCACCGTATCGCCCAGGGGCAGGCGGAACAGGCCCACGCAGGCAACCAGCAGTCCCGCGAACGCGGCCGTCACCAGTCCCGGCCAGCGCCGCGGCGGCGTGGCCAGCAAGGCGCCGAGCAGTACCGCGCCCGGAAACCAGACGATATGCGTACCGCCTTGCCGGCTCCACAGGGCGTACGACAGCAACTGCGCCGCCAGGCAACCGACGAACACGCCGCCCAGCCACATCGCGCTGCCGCCGGCGTTCTCGTCCCGGGCGGCACGCGCTTCAGCCATGTCGCGCGCTCCAGCCATGGATGATGCGGCGCAGGGCGGCCAGGCCGTCGGTGAGCGCGGCCGGCCCCGGTTGCAGGATCAGCGGGGATTTCACCTCGTAGAGTTCGCCGTCGCGGATGGCCGGCACGCCTTCCCAGCCGGCGCGGGCGGCTACCTGTTCGGGGCGGAAGCGCTTGCCGCACCACGAGCCGATGATGATTTGCGGCGCGGTGGCGATGATTTCCGCCGGGTCGCCGACGATCCGGTCGCGTGCCAGCGACTGGCTGGCCCGATGGGGCAGCACGTCGTCGCCACCGGCGATCGCGACCAGTTCCGAGACCCAGCGGATGCCGGAAATGTGCGGATCGTCCCATTCTTCGAAATACACGCGCGGACGGCGCGGCAAGTGCGCGGAGGCATCGCGCACGTCGTCCAGCCCGCGCGCCAGCTCATCCGCCAGCCGATCCGCACGAGGGGCGGCACCGACAAGGGCGCCGAGGCGGCGGATGTAGTCGAGGATGCCTTCCACGCTGCGGTGGTTGGAAATCCATACCTCGACCCCGGCCTTGATCAGGGCCTGGGCGATGTCCGCCTGGATGTCGGAAAAGCCCACGGCAAGATCGGGCTGCAGCGCCAGGATGCGGTCGATCTTCGCGCTGGTGAAGGCGCTGACCCTGGGCTTGTCGCGGCGCGCTTCCGGCGGCCGCACCGTGAAGCCGCTGATGCCCACGATGCGATCCTGCTCGCCGAGCCGGTACAGGGTCTCGGTGGGTTCCTCGGTGAGGCAGACGATGCGGCGGGGGCCCATGACGACTCCGGAGCGTGACAGGCCCCGATTGTCACCGTTCCGGACGCCGTCGGCCAACGCCGCCGTCAGGGCATCGCGATCCAGCGCCCGTGCTGCCGGATTTCCAGGGGGTGGAAGCGACGCTTGTAGTCCATCTTCGGGTGCCCCGCGATCCAGAAACCCAGGTAGACATAGGGAATGCCGCGACGCCTGGCGAGGGCGGCCTGCTGGAGGATGCCGAAGGTGCCCAGGCTGCGTGCCGCCTCGTCGGGCTCGAAGAACGTGTAGACCGCCGAGACCCCGGTGAGGGCGATATCGGTGACCGCGACGCCGAGCAGGCGGCCCTCGCGGCGCATCTCGAGGAACACGGTGGGACTCCACGGCGCGGCCAGGAAACGCTGGAAATCCTCTTCGTCGGCCGTGTCCATGCCGCCGCCGGCATGCCGCGTGCGCAGGTAGCGTTCGTACAGCGCGTGGCGCTCGGCGGTGAAGCCGGGCATCGTCTCACTCACGTCGATATCGGCGTTGCGCTTCAGGCATCGCCGTTGGGTGCGATCCGGCGTGAAGCGCGCCACGTCGATACGGCAGGGCACGCACGCCTGGCAGGCGTCGCACTGCGGCAGGTAGAGGTGGCTGCCGGCCCGGCGGAATCCCTTCGCCAGGGCCTGGCCGTAGAGCTGGTCGAGACGAGGCGCCCCCGGATCGATCACCAGGTTCTGTGCCGTCCGCTCGGCAAAATAGCCGCAGGCGTGCGGCAAGGTCTGGAACAGGCGGACGCGATCGGTCATGGCCCGATCTTATCGCGTCTTTTTGGGGATGTCGGCGGTACTCAGGCCGGGTGGTAGACCGACATCCAGTGGGTGATCGCGCCGGCGGCATCCAGTACCGGTTCCAGTTCGAGCCGACCATGCAGCACCCCGCCGTCGGCCTTGCGCACCGAAACGGCGATCCGGGCTGCTTCGTCAGCGTCCAGCGTACCCGTGCGCCGCGCCAGCAGCGCCAGGTCGCCGACCAGGAGGTCGCCGATGATCAGGCCCGCCACGCTTTCGGCGCGATGGCCGGTGGCGCGTATGAAGGCGTCGTTGACGAAGACGATCTGGCACTCACGCCAGTCCGCGTGGCTGGCGTCGGTGATCACGATGGCATCGGGAAGACGTGCCAGCGAGGCGCGCATCAATGCGAAGCTCTGCTGGTAATGCTTGCGCTCCATCATCTCGATGAGCACGCGCAGGCCGCGCGCGGAGTCCAGGTGCTGGCGCGACCAGGGTCGCGAGCGACCGCGCACCGTCTCCTGCCACGATGAGAAGCTTTGTCGTGGCGACAGGCGCGCGCCGGGGATGACCTCGAGCTTGGTCAGGGCCGGATTGCCGGCCCAGCGCACGTTGCGCACCTGCTCCGCGCGCGTCCAGATCAGCACGTTGTGCGAATCCGCCTGCAACGGCATGAAGATGATGCCCGCGGCCAGGCTGGCGAACTCGGCCGCGGCCAGCTCGGGATAGTGCCTGCCGATCTCGTCGGTGTTGAGCACGCCGGTGATGCCATCGGCCCCGGTCGGTGTGTCGGAGGTGGCCACCACGTCGCGAATGCGCAGCAGGGCGTCCTCGGCGGGCAGGTGCCCGTGGCGGATGACATGGTTGCCCGCGAAGATGGCCACGCCATCGGCATCGACCACTTCCAGCAACTCCGGCGCCAGCGTGGCCAGCAGGTCGGGATCGATCCGGTCGCTTTCGTTGAACGCGGTGATCAGTTTCTCGCGGACGGTCAGCAGCGTGCTCTCCACCTCCACCTTGTCCATTTCCTCGATGGCGGCCACGCGCATGGCGAACGCCCGGGCAACGGCATCGGCCACTTCACGCATGCGATGGTCGGCGAAGAACGGCCGGTAGTGGTGGCACGCCACCAGGCCCCACAGCCGGCCGTTGGTGATGATCGAGGCGACCAGGGTGGCGGTGACGCCCATGTTGCCCAGGTATTCCAGGTGCACCGGCGACACGCTGCGCAGCGAGACGTCACTCAGGTCGGCAGGCGCGCCGGTCTGCGGGTCGAAGGCCGGCAGGATGGGCGAGGGAACGTAGCGGCAGTCGCTGATCTGGCGGACGCGGTTGCGCAGGTAGAGCGCGCGCGCCTGCACGGGAATGTCGGTGGCAGGGTAGTGCAGCCCGAGGTAGGCCTCCAGTTCGTCGTCGCGCGCCTCGGCGATAACCTCGCCATGCCAGTCGTGGTCGAAGCGGTAGACCATGACCCGGTCGTAACCCAGCGCGCCACGGATGGTGCGGGCGACGCGGGACGCCGCGCGCTGCACGTTGCCGTCGAGCTCCAGCTTGTGCGCGAAGTCGAAGGCGATCCGCAGCGGGTCCTCGTCGAAGGCGCTTTCGCGCGGCTCCAGCTCGATCAACCAGCGGGTGTCATAGGCATGCACGCTGGCGTGCCAGCCGCCGCGACCGGTGTCGTGCGGGAAGGTCACCGCGACCCAGGGCGTATGCGCCGGGCGCTCGTCGTCGAGGAAAAGGTCCGGCGGGAGGACAAGCAGCGTGTCCAGCGGGGCACCCAGCGCGGCGGCGAGATCGACGCCGAGCAAGGACGTCACGTTCTCGCTGACCTGGAGGATCGCCTGCGTCGCCGCATCGACCACGATCAGCATGCCGTGGGGCTGGACGGAACCCGGGATGTGGATGGGCTCGCGATCGCAGGCGGTAAGGTCGGGAAGCTCAGACATCGGTGGGTTCCTTCAGCGTCCGGCGAAAACGGGCGAACATCCCTCGTGCGCCGTCGACGGCGGCACGGCAGGAGGCATCGTCGGGCAGGTGGGTATCGAGGAGGTGCTGGAAACGGCGCCATGCGGACGGGGCATCTTCGCCCACGGCGTAGAAGCGGTGCCGGCGATCCGGGTAGAGCTCGCGCAGGCGGCGCGCGATGAGACGGCCGCCCAGGGCGGAGCCTTCGACGACGTAGAGTTCGCCCCAGGCGGTGGGGGTGTCGTGGTCGGCGCCAGGGGGCACGGTGGGGAGGGGTTTGTTGGTGGGGTTGTCGCGGGGGGGATCGCCCACATTGTGGGCTCCTACAGGGGTGTGGCCGGCGTGCGGCATCCCGCTCGTGTAGGAGCCCACGATGTGGGCGATAGCCAGATCGTCATCACGCCCCGGCTCGACACGCCCCATCCCCAGGTCCTCCCGTAACAACCCCGCCCGCGACACATACGCCCAACCGGCCCGGGCCGCGGCACCACGCAGCCACGCGCCCCGTTCCGCCTCCCAGGCCTCGAACAGCCCCAGCTGCGCACGCAGCAACGCGGCATACCCCGCCTCGCTCAGCGCGCCGTCCATCAGCCGGCGCATGCCGTCCGATGCCTCGGTGTCCTCGTGGTCCTCACGGGTCGCTTCGCGCAACACGACGTGCGCGGCGCGATGGTCGGCGGTGACGGGCGGCACTCAGAGGACCTGCGTGGCCTTGAGGATCACGATCAGCATGACGCCCACGACCACGGCCAGCACCATCAGGCGCACGCGGGACGCCGTGCGCTGCGCTACCGGACGAC
The DNA here is from genome assembly GCF_041228075.2 of Xanthomonas sp. NCPPB 2632. Taxonomy (NCBI): domain Bacteria; kingdom Pseudomonadati; phylum Pseudomonadota; class Gammaproteobacteria; order Lysobacterales; family Lysobacteraceae; genus Xanthomonas; species Xanthomonas sp. NCPPB 2632. The sequence goes on along the minus strand of NZ_CM192979.1, from coordinate 3,721,526 downwards.
GGTCCGGATCGCGGTGCATCTGCAACTCTTCCTGGAAGCGGATGACCGGCTCGATGCCCATCTCCTTGAGCAGGGTGCGGGCCTGGGGGAAGTCGTCGGCACTCTTCACCCACACCTGCGGCCAGCTGTCACGGTCGGACTGCCGCTGCGAGTAGCTGAAGCGCTGATAGGTCGGGCGGTTCCAGGTCGATCGGTTGGTGACGGTCGTCTCGATCGCGTGCTCGGTGAGCAAGGCGACGATCCGGTCGATGTTCTCGGGGCGGGGTGAGGTATAGATCTGGCGCATGGCCGGATTCTACGGGATTGCCGGCCCCGGCGCGCCTCAGTGGGGCGGCGCGACGAGGGCGGCGCGCAGGTCGTCCAGGTGGCCGTCGTTCGGCAGCGGGTCGATGCCGAGCAGGTAGGCCAGCAAGGGATACACGTCGACGTTGGGGAACGGCGCCACCGTGACGCCCCGGCGGATCGACGGGCCGCGTGCCACGAACAGCGCGCGCATGGTCGGCTCCAGGTTGTCGTAGCCGTGCTCGCCACGGGACATCGGCACCGTGCGCTTTGCCAGCGCCTCGTGCGAAATGATCGCCCAGCCCGTATCCGCCATGCAGATCAGGGCGGGCACGCGCGGGTGCTTGCCGTAGTTCAGCCGCGGGGGCAGGTCCTGCTTGCGGTAGCAGCGCATGTGCGCATGCGGGCCGAGCAGGCGGGCCTCGGCGGCCGACGCGTCCACGCCCGGTTTCGGGTTGAACGCCGAAACGACGCCGAACGCCACCGGGTCCAGGACGTCCAGATCGGTTTCCTCGTCGGCGAAGACGATATTGCCCACCGGGACGTCGGCCATGCCGTGGTCGGACACCACGACCAGGTTGGTCCGATCGTAGAGCCCGCGGCGGCGCAGTTCGGCCACCAGGTAGCCGAGGGCGTCGTCCACCTCGCGCAGGGCCGCGTTCACCTCCGGCGAGTCGGGGCCGAACGCGTGGCCGGCGTGGTCCACGGCGTCGAAATACAGCGTGTCGAACGCCGGCTTCGGGCCCGGCTCGTCGATCCACGACAGCAGCTTGTCGACGCGGGCTCGCGAGGTCAGCGAATCGTCGAAGGGAATCCAGTGGTCGGGACGCACGCCATGGATGGCGGCCTCGGTGCCCGGCCAGAACATCGTGGCCGTGTGCAGGCCATCCTTCTGCGCCGTGACCCAGATCGGTTCGGCATCCGCCCACCAGCGGCCGTCGCTGGTCGCTTCGTGGTTACCCAGGCTGAACTTGCCCAGCACCGGGTCGTTCATGGTGTTGTTGACGATGCCGTGGTGGTCCGGCACGCGTCCGGTGACCAGCGTGTAGTGGTTGGGAAAGGTCAGCGAGGGAAACGAGGGCAACATGTACGTTGCCCGCGCGCCATCGCCGGCCAGTGCCAGCAGGTTGGGCGTGACGCCGCGCTCGAGGTAATCGGGGCGGAAGGCGTCGATCGACACCAGCAGCACGGCGGGGCGGTCGGACGCGGCAGGGTGGGTGACGCAACTGGCGAGGACAAGTGTGGCGATCAGCGTGAAGATCGCGGCGCAGCGGGAAAACGTGGCTTTCATGGGGAAAAACGTAGGCTCACTATCGAACAATCCCCCCATGATGGCGGAGTCTCATGACCAATTCATCACGCAATCTCGTGCTGTCGATGCTTTTTCTTGCGATTCCGGTCGCGGCACTCGCCCAGACCCAGCCGGTGAAGCCCGCCGCTGCACCGCCGCCGCGCCCGCAGGCGGTGATCACCACGCCCTCGCACACGGAGCAGTGGCAGCGCCAGGTGGATCGCCAGCAGTTGCAGAACACGCAGAACCAGAACGCCGTGCGCCAGCAACTGCAGCAGAACAACAGCACCATCCAGCGCAACAACACCACCGATCCGGCCATGCGCAACCAGATCGACAATGCGCAGCGCAGCCAGGACCAGCTCAATCGCGCTCGCCAGGACGCGGCGGACCGCCAGTACCAGAACGACTCGCTCAATCGCGGCAGTACGGCGCCGGCACGTACGGGTTCCGCCGGCCGCTGATCCGCTGCAAGCGGCGCCGACCCGACGGGCCTGCGATTGCTGCGTCGCCGCTGGCGGGCAATGGCGTGGCACGCCCATAATCGGGATTCCCCGCATTCCGGAGTTTCCCGATGACGGCTGCCACGCGCATCGACACCACCCGCACCGTGCGCGCCCCGCGCGGCACCGACCTGACCTGCCGCAGCTGGCTCACCGAAGCCGCGTACCGCATGCTGCAGAACAATCTCGATCCCGAGGTGGCGGAAAACCCCGCCGAGCTGGTGGTCTACGGCGGTATCGGCCGCGCGGCGCGTAACTGGGAATGCTTCGACGCCATCCTGCGCAGCCTGCGCGAACTGGGCGACGATGAAACGCTGCTGGTGCAGTCGGGCAAGCCGGTCGGCGTGTTTCCTTCCCACGCGGACGCGCCGCGCGTGCTCATCGCCAATTCCAATCTCGTGCCGGCGTGGGCGAACTGGGAGCACTTCAACGAGCTGGATCGCAAGGGCCTGATGATGTACGGCCAGATGACAGCCGGCTCGTGGATCTACATCGGCTCGCAGGGCATCGTGCAGGGCACCTACGAGACCTTCGTGGAAATGGGCCGCCAGCACTACGGCGGCTCACTGACAGGTCGCTGGATACTCACCGCCGGCCTGGGCGGCATGGGCGGCGCGCAGCCACTGGCCGCGTCCCTGGCCGGTGCGTCCTCACTCTCCATCGAATGCCAGCAGAGCCGTATCGATTTCCGCCTGAAGACACGCTACGTCGACGAACAGGCCATCGACCTGGACGATGCGCTGGCGCGGCTGGATCGCTACGCGAAGGAAGGACGCGCCGTGTCGGTGGCCCTGCTGGGCAATGCCGCCGACGTGCTGCCCGAGATGGTTCGACGAGGCGTCCGCCCGGATGCCGTGACCGACCAGACCAGCGCGCACGATCCGGTCAACGGCTACCTGCCGTCCGGCTGGACGGTGGAGCAATGGCTCGAGCGTCGACGCACGGATCCGGCCGGTACCGCCGCGGCCGCCAAGGCTTCCATGCGCGTGCACGTGGAGGCCATGCTCGCCTTCCACCGGCAGGGCATCCCGACCTTCGACTACGGCAACAACATCCGCCAGATGGCCAAGGACGAAGGGCTCGCCGACGCGTTCGCGTTCCCCGGCTTCGTGCCGGCGTTCGTGCGTCCGCTGTTCTGTCGTGGCATCGGCCCGTTCCGCTGGGTGGCCCTCTCCGGCGATCCGGAAGACATCTACAAGACCGATGCCAAGGTCAAGGAGCTGATCCCCGACGATCCGCACCTGCATCGCTGGCTGGACATGGCGCGCGAGCGGATCAGCTTCCAGGGGCTGCCGGCCCGCATTTGCTGGGTCGGCCTGGGCCAGCGGCATCGTCTGGCGCTGGCCTTCAACGAGATGGTCCGCAACGGCGAGCTGAAAGCGCCCGTGGTCATCGGACGCGATCATCTGGACTCCGGCTCGGTCGCCAGCCCCAACCGCGAGACCGAGGCGATGCGCGATGGCAGCGATGCGGTCAGCGACTGGCCGCTGCTCAACGCCATGCTCAACGTGGCCGGCGGCGCCACGTGGGTCAGCCTGCACCACGGCGGTGGCGTCGGCATGGGTTACAGCCAGCACAGCGGCGTGGTGATCGTGGCCGACGGCAGTGAAGCTGCCGACCGTCGGCTGGGCCGCGTGCTCTGGAACGACCCCGGCACCGGCGTGATGCGTCACGCGGACGCGGGCTACGCCGATGCCATCGACTGTGCCCGGGAGCAGGGTCTCAACCTGCCGATGCTCTAATCAGCGCCCATTGGCCCACGAGGTCACGTACCGCTCCGGGTAGATCCGCTGCAGGGCCAGCACCTTGGGGCGGTCGTTGATCGCGATGTACATGGCATCCGGGTTCAGGCGCATGTAGTCCTGGTGCTCGGCCTCGGCCAGGTAGAAGCCCTTCAGCGGGGTGACTTCCGTGACGATGCGGCTGGGGAACGCCTTGGCTGCGGTGAGCTGGGCGATGTAGGCATCGGCCAGCTTCTTCTGTTCCGGCGAGTTATAGAAAATGGCCGAGCGGTACTGCGTGCCGCTGTCGGGGCCCTGCCGGTTCAGCAGGGTCGGGTCCTGCGCCACCGAGAAGAACACCTGCAGCAGCTGGCCGTAGGTGACCTGGGTGGGGTCGTAGACCACCTTCACCGACTCGGCGTGGCCGGTATCGCCCTCGCTCACGTCGTCGTAATTGGCGTGCTGCGCGTCGCCACCGGCATAGCCCGTGCGGACGCTCTTCACGCCGCGCACGTGCTGGAACACACCCTCCACGCCCCAGAAACAGCCGCCGGCGAAGACGGCGGTGGCATCGCCCGAGGCCGCTGTGGCGTCCACGGCAGGCGCAGGCAGGCGTACGCCTTCATCACGCGCGGACGCGGCCGAGCAGGCGGTAAGGGCGACGAGCAGGGCGGGCAGCAGGGAACGACGAAACATGGCTTTTCTCCCGGTCGGCATGACCTGATACACCAGACCGGTGTACCCGCGAAAACCTGACAGGATGTGAAGCACTTCTTCACGTTCATGTACCTACAGAATCGGCCAGACGCGCCGTTAAGCACCCGATGCGCGTGACACGGTAGAGTCCGCCGCTCATTTGGCGACGCACCCGGCAGGGATCTCACGCGCGTCGAGAATACCGCTTGAGAGAGGAGGGATAACGTGGCGTATGACCTGGTAGAACGACGTGTCTTCGTGACCGATCTGGAGATCGGCATGTACGTCAGTCGCCTGGACTGCGACTGGTCGGACACCCCCTTCCCGTTGCAGGGCCTGCCCATCACGTCCCGCGAGGACATCGAATCGCTCAGCCGGTTCTGTAAATACGTGTTCGTGGATACGCAGCGCCAGGTCACGCCCGATCGTTCGCTGCGGCCGCCCAGCGTGGTGGTCAAGCGTCCCGCCGTGATCCATCGGCCAGCGGCGGTCAGCCTGCGTCTGGTCAGTCGCCACGCCTATGCCGACACCGCGTCGTTCGACGACGAGATGCCGCGCGCCAAGGCGGCGTTCGATACCGTGGCCGATTTCGCGGTGCAGATGGTGGACGACCTGCGCCAGGGGCGAGTCGTGGAGCCGCAGGCCGTCGAGGACGCCGTGCGGCCCATGGTGGAAAGCGTGCTGCGTAGCGGCGATGCTTTCTTCTGGATCGAGAGCCTGCGCCGCCGCGACGGCTATACCTACCAGCACGCGATCGGTTGCAGCACGCTGGCCGCCGCCTTCGGCCGGCACATGGGCTTCGAAGGCGACGCCATCGTCAGCCTGGCCGCGGGCGGCCTGCTGATGGACGTGGGCAAGTCGCAGCTGCCCGAGGAACTGCTGAGCCGTGACGGCCCCTTGAACGACGACGAGTGGGACATCGCCCGGCAGCATGTCGGCGAGGGTGTCGCCATCCTGGATCACTCGGGCGTGGTCGATAACGAGGTGCGCGACATGGTGGCGACGCATCACGAGCGCTTCGACGGCACCGGCTATCCCGCGGGCCTGGCCGGCACCGAGATCCCGCTGGCCGGGCGCATGGCGGCGATCATCGACACCTACCACGCGATGTCCACGCCGCGGCCCTACCGGGCGGCGGTGTCGCAGCACGTCGCGCTGCGCGAACTGTATGCCGGCCGCGACCGCGAGTTCCAGGGCGAGCTGGTGGAGCAGTTCCAGGCCTGCCTGGGCGTGTATCCGACGGGCACCCTGGTGGAGCTCAACACCGGCGAGGTGGCGATCGTGATGGTGCAGAACCAGTCGCGACGGCTGCAGCCGCGGGTGGCCATCCTGACGCGGCCGGACAAGACCCACCTCGACGATTTCCTGATCGTGGACCTCATGCGCCAGGTGGAGATAGTCCGCCGGGAAATCATGCGCACCCTGCCGCCCCATTCCCACGGCATCGACCCGCGGGAATATTTCACCGCATGAGTGAACGGGCACACATCCTGCCGGCGGTGCAGGCCATCCTCGACCGGGTGTCGGTGGATTCAGGCCCTTGCGCGGTGCTGATCGTGCGCCTGCAGGGCATGCGCGAGGCGCAGCTGCGCTTCGGCTACGACTTCGGCAGCGAGGTCATGCTGGCGTCCCGCGAGCGCATCGTGGACGCGGTGCGCCATGTGGATACCGTGTTCGTCGCCGGCGACGACACCTTCGTGGTGGTGCTGCCGATGGTGCGCAACCGCACGCATGCGTTGCTGGCCGCCACGCGTATCGTGGCCGCGTTCGAGAAGGCGTTGCTGCGCGGCGAGCGTCCCTGGCACGGGCGCGCGGTGGTCGGCGTGGCCATCCATCCGGATCATGGCGTCACCGCCGAGTGGCTGTACCGCCGCGCCGAGCTGGCCCACGACGAAGCCTTGCGTGTCGGCGAAGCCTTCGCCATCTACAAACCGGACGTTACCCCCGTCGAGATCCTGTACGGCGAGCTGCGCGAGGATATCGAGGCCAACCGTTTGCAGGTTGCCTTCCAGCCGCTGCACGACCTGCGCACGGGCGAGATAAACCGTGTGGAATCGCTGGCGCGCTGGACCACCGCCGCCCAGGTGGTGGTGGGGCCGAACGATTTCATTCCGTTCGCCGAACGCAGCGACCTCATCGTGCCGCTGACCCGATGGAGCCTCAACGCATCGCTGCGCCATGCGGCGGCGCTGCACCGTGGCGGCTGCCCGATGGACGTGGCGATCAACCTGTCGCCGCGCGTCTTCGTCGAACAGGGCTTCGCCGAACAGGTGCTGGGCGCCATCGAGATCTGGGGCGTGCCGCCGCAGTCGGTGATCGTGGAAATCACCGAGACGGCCCTGCTCACCGACATGGACATGAGCGTGCGCGTGCTGCGCCGCCTGCGCGACTGCGGCCTGCGCGTGGCCATCGACGACTTCGGCACCGGCTATGCGTCGTTCGCCTACCTGCGCCATTTCCCCGCGACCGAGCTTAAGATCGACCGCAGCTTCGTCGACGCCATGCGCGGCGACGGCCGCACCGAACTGCTGGTGCAGGCCATGATCGACGTGGCGCACCGCCTCGGCCTGGAAGCCATCGCCGAAGGCGTGGAAGACGAACTCACGCTGCGCCGCCTGGTCGAAATGGACTGCGACCTCGTGCAGGGCTATCACATCGGCCGCCCCATGCCCGCCGAAGCCTTCGTCCAGGAACGCCTCGCCGCCGCCGCGATGGTCTGACGCCCTCGCGACGGCCTACCGTGCCGCCGCCCGCCACGCGGCCATCGCGACCGCCTACCGCGCCGTTGTAGGAGCCCGCCCTGCAGGCGACCCCAACGCGCGATATCGCCTATCCAGCGCCTCGACCTCCGCGTCCAGCGCCTCCTCGTCCCCCTCATTGACCACCACATCGTCGGCGATCGCCAGGCGATCCTCCCGCCGCGCCTGCGCCGCAACCATCTTCCGCGCCAGCGCCTCATCGATGCCGTCACGCCGGACCAGCCGCGCGATGCGTGTCGCTTCCGACGCATCCACCACCAGCACACGATTCACCCATGCGTAGTGCGCCCGGTTCTCCACCAGCAACGGAATGGACAGGATGCAGTACGGCCCGGTGTCGGCCGCCGCTGCCGCACGCAGCCAGGCACGGATGCGCGGGTGCAGGATGCCTTCCAGGCTCGTCCGGGCCGACGGGTCGTCGAACACCCGCTGGCGCATTGCCGCACGATCCAGCCGGCCGTCCCGATCGAGCGCGCCGGCACCGAAGACGCGAGCCACCTCCGCCAGCGCGGGCGAGCCTGGCTCCACCACGGCGCGTGCCGCCACGTCGGCGTCGTAGGCGTGAATCCCGCGTGTCGCGAAGCGGCGCTCGATGGCGCTCTTGCCGGAGGCGATGCCGCCGGTGAGTGCGACCACGAAGCCGCTCATCGCAGGCCCGTGGCGCTCAGGTAGGCTCCGAGCAAGCGGTCGCCCAGCAGCAACCAGACCCAGCCGGCCGCCGCGATGTAGGGGCCGAAGGGGATCGGCACCTCTCGCCCATGTCGCCGCAGCAGGATCAGCGCACCGCCCACCAGGGCACCGATGAGGGACGACAGCATGACGATGGGCAGGAGGGACAACGGACCCATCCACGCGCCCAGCGCAGCCAGCAACTTGAAGTCGCCATGGCCCATGCCTTCCTTGCCGGTCAGCAGCTTGAACAGCCAGTAGACGCTCCACAGGCTGAGGTAGCCGAGCAGGGCGGCGAGGATGGCTGAGGTGGGTGCGACGGGCAGCGGCTGCCAGCCCGGCACCAGGCACAGGGCCAGGCCGATCCACAGCAGCGGGTAATTCAGCTCATCGGGCAGCAGCTGGGTGCGTGCGTCGATGCCGGACAAGGCGATGAGGAAGTAGGTCAGTACCAGGCCGGCTGCCGCGCCGGGCGTGGGCCCGAACCGCCAGACCACCGCGGCGCTGGCCAGTCCGGCCAGCAGTTCGACCAGGGGATACTGGATGGAGATCGGCTCGCGGCAGTATCGGCAGCGCCCGCGCAGCAGCAGCCAGCCCAGCAGCGGGATGTTGTCGCGCGCGGCCAGCGGATGCTTGCAGCGCGGGCAGTGCGACGACTCCACCACCACGCCGGGCGGCAGCGGCTCGTCCACCGTATCCAGTTCCAGCACCTCGCGCGCCTGCCGGCGCCACTCGGCCTGCATGCGCGCGGGCACGCGCAGGATCACCACATTGAGGAAACTGCCGACCAGCAGGCCGAAGACGCCGGCAAGGCCGATCCAGAGAGCGAGGGGCATGTCGGGCATGGAAGATCCGTGGTCAAGAAAAAACCCTCCGCCCGCGAGGGCGAAGGGTTCCTATTGTGCATGGCGCGGCGGGTGCGCGGTCAGACCGTGCCGGCCAGCTTGAAGATGGGCAGGTACAGGGAAATGACCATGCCACCGACGAGGACGCCGAGGATCACCATTATCATCGGCTCGAGCAGGGTCGCGAGATTATCTACAGCGTTCCCGACCTCTTCTTCGTAAAATTCTGCGACTTTGAACAACATCGCATCCAATGAGCCAGACTCCTCACCGATGGCAGTCATCTGAACCACCATATTCGGAAACAGCCCGGTTTGGCGCATCGAAAGCTGTAATTGATGGCCGACCGCGATGTCGTCGCGCATCTGCATCACTGCTTCACCGTAGATTATGCTACCTGTGGCGCCCGCAACGGCCTCTAAAGCCTCCACTAGGGGCACGCCTGCATGAAAGGTCACGCCAAGCGTGCGTGCGAAACGAGCGATAGCTGACTGGTGCATGATGTTGCCCATGACCGGTAATCGCAGCATGATGCGCTCCAGAAAGTGGGCGAACCTAGGCGATCGTTTCTTGAAGTAGATCAATGCGGCTACGCCGCCAACGATCCCGCCAATCACCATCCACCAGTATGACTGCATGAATTCCGATGCACTCACCACGAACTGGGTGGGTGCTGGCAAGTCTGCTCCGGCATCTTTAAATGTCTGCTGGAACACGGGTACCACGAAGAGCAAGAGAATCATGGACACCAGGAGGGCCACGACCAGAACCATGATCGGATAAAACAGCGCCTTCTTGATCTTCTTTTTAATGCTCTCCATCCGCTCTTTATAGGTCGCCACGGTGTCGAGCACGGTGTCGAGTACACCGGCCGATTCACCAGCATGGACCAGATTGCGGTAGAGCTCGTCGAACTGTACTGGGTGTAGCGCCATGGCCTCGTGCAGTGACGAGCCGCCTTCGATCGACGTCTTGATGTCGAGGAGTATGGTTTTGAATCGGGGATTCTTCTGTCCGCCGGTGATGATTTCGAGGGCCTGAACCATAGGCACGCCGGACGACATCATCGTGGCAATTTGACGGCTGAAGATCGCCACGTCGCGTGCCGTAACCTTTTTGCCCGACGATCCAAAAAGTGGTTTGGTCCGTTCTTTCACCTGTTGGGGATTCATCCCCTGGCGGCGCAACTCCGCCTTGACGAGTGAGGCGTTCTTCGCCTGCATCTCGCCTTTCATGCGCTTGCCGCGCTTGTCCAGCGCGGTCCAGTCGTACGTGACCAGTGCGCTTACAGTGGCTCGCGCGGCGCCCATGGCGCGCGCATTCTTGCTGGCGGTGGCGATAGCCATGACGCGGTGTTCCCCCGGGTGGATGCTTCAGGTGGCCGCCGCCGTGCGGTCGGCCCCTGCTCTTATTCTAGTTTGAACGGAGCGCCGGGTGGGTTTCTGCCATCTGGCGCACATCTTTACCGGTCTCGTCGGCTGACGAGACCGTCAGTCCTTGGTGACACGGTTGATCTCGGCCAGGCTGGTGACGCCGTTGCGGACCTTGAGCAGCGCGGAGGCGCGCAGATCGTTGATGCCCGCCTTCTTCGCCACCGCGGCGATCTGCATGGCGTTGCCGCCCTCCAGGATGATCTGCTGGATATCCTCGACCAGCGGCATGACCTGGTAGATGCCTACGCGGCCCTTGTAGCCCTCGTTGCAGCTGTCGCAGCCGACGGCCTCGTAGATGGTGATCCCGGCGTCGATTTCGGCCTGGGTGAAGCCTTCGGCCAGCAGGGCCGCCGGGGGCAGCTGGATCGGTCGCTTGCAGTCGTGCAGCCGGCGGGCCAGGCGCTGGGCGATGATCAGGGTGACCGACGAGATGATGTTGTAAGGCGCGATGCCCATGTTCATCAGGCGCGCGATGGTCTGTGGCGCATCGTTGGTGTGCAGGGTGGACAGCACCATATGGCCGGTCTGCGCGGCCTTGACCGCGATCTCCGCGGTTTCCAGGTCGCGGATCTCGCCGACCATGATGACGTCCGGATCCTGGCGCAGGAAGGAGCGCAGGGCGGCCGCGAAGGTCATGCCGCGCTTGACGTTCTGCTGGACCTGGTTGATGCCCTCGACGCGGATTTCGACCGGGTCTTCCACCGTGGAGATGTTGCGGCCCTCGGTGTTGAGGATGTTCAGTGCGGTGTACAGCGAGACCGTCTTGCCGGAGCCGGTGGGGCCGGTGACCAGCACCATGCCGTAGGGTTTCTCGATGGCGTTCAGGTAGAGGTTTTTCTGGACCTCCTCGTAACCCAGCTTGTCGATGCCCAGCTTGGCCGATGAGCCATCCAGGATACGCAGCACGATCTTCTCGCCGAACAGCGTGGGCAGCGTGCTGACGCGGAAGTCGATGGCGCGGGTCTTGGTCAGGTTGAGCTTGATGCGACCGTCCTGCGGCACGCGGCGCTCGGCGATGTCCAGGCCGCTCATGACCTTCAGGCGCGAGGCGATGCGGTTGCCCAGCTTGTTGGGTGCCGTGGCGACGATGCGCAGGATGCCGTCCATGCGCAGACGCACGCGGTAGATGGCTTCGAAGGGCTCGAAGTGGATGTCCGAGGCGCCGCGCTTGATCGCGTCGACCAGCACCTTGTTGACGAACTTGACGATGGGCGCGTCGTCGTTGGCGTTGGCGTCGATGCCGGTGGTGACGTCGCCTTCCTCGTCGCTGCCTTCCAGGGCCAGCTCGTCCAGGCCGCCATCCTCGAAGGCCGGCACCGAGTTGTTCATGGCCGCCAGCGCGGTGTCGATCACCCGGCGCAGCTGGCCGCGCTCGACCAGCACGGGCTCGACCATGTGGTTGGAGTGGAACTTGATCTCGTCCAGTGCGTGGGACTGCATCGGGTCGGCGATGCCTACGAACAGGCGCTTGCCGCGCTTGAACAGCGGCAGCGCCTGGTGCTTGGTGATCAGCGCCTCGGTGACCAGGTCCAGGGGCATGTTGGCCGTGGCCATGGCGCCGATGTCCATGAGGGGCATGCCGAACTCGGCGGACGCGACCTGGGAGAGCTTGGCGCTCTCGACCAGGTGGTGATCGACCAGCCAGGCGGACAGCGACGATCGCTTCTCGGCGGCATCCTGTACCGCCTTGCGGACGTCGGCCTCGGCCATGACACCCTCGTTGACTAGGCGCCGGGCCATGCCGGTCAGTCCCGCCAGCATGGGGGAATGCATTTGTGAAGCCATGTAGGGTCCCGTCTCCCCGAGATATGCGCCTGAATCTACTCTAGATTGTGGGTTTGGTCACCTCTGCGGATGTGAAATCGCGTGACCTCCGGCAAGCGCACGACCGGCGTCGGGCCCTCGTTTCGATGCAGGGATATCCCTTATGATTCAACGACCAAAGGGGAGTTATCTTGAGCCGTATAAGTATCATCCTGCCCGCCAAGAACGAGGCGGCTGCACTGAAAGACCTGTTGCCGCGCCTGACGGCTGCCCAGCCGGGGGCGGAGATCATCGTGGTGGACGACGGGTCGACGGATGAGACACGTGCGGTGTGTGCGGCGGCGGGGGTTGTGTGTCTGTCGTCGCCGTATTCGATGGGGAATGGGGCGGCGATCAAGCGGGGGGCGAGGGCGGCGTCCGGTGAGATACTTGTCTTCATGGATGGCGACGGGCAGCACGACCCAGCCGACATTGCGCGCCTGCTGGCGCGGCTGGAGCAGGGCTATGACATGGTGGTCGGCGCGCGCGACTGGGAGAGCCAGGCCGGCGTTGGTCGTGGCGTGGCCAATACGGTCTATAACTGGCTTGCCAGCAAGATGACCGGTCAGACGGTGGCCGACTTGACGTCGGGATTCCGGGTGGCTCGCGCCGGTCGCTTCCGCGAGTTCATTCACCTGCTGCCGAACGGGTTCTCTTACCCGACGACGAGCACGATGGCGTTTTTTCGCAGCGCGTATGGCGTGGCCTATGAGCCGATCAAGGCGGCCCAGCGAGTGGGCAAGAGCCACATCAAGCCGCTGAAGGACGGTGTGCGCTTTCTGCTGATCATTTTCAAGATTGCAACGCTTTATTCACCGTTGAAGTTGTTCTTTCCGGCGAGTGCAGCATTCTTTCTGCTTGGCGTTGCCAATTATGCGTGGACCTTCATTCACGAGGGGCGCTTGACCAATGGCAGCACGCTGATGTGGAGTGCATCCGTGATCGTTTTCCTTATAGGTTTGGTTTCGGAGCAGATCACCTCGCTGACGTATCGACCCAGTGAGAGGCGTTCATCATGACGACGCCGCTAGGTATGGACGAACGTCGGCAACTCGAACACATTCGCGAGTTCTATGATGCCGAATACTACGGTGCGACTCCGGGCCAGCACCCACTGCCTTGGCATTGCCGCCTCGCAGCGCGCGAAATGACCCGGGTGGCTGGCGGCGATGTTCTGGATGTAGCTTGCGGGACTGGCGTATGGCTTGGACACTTCGCGAAAATGGGTGCGCGTAGCGTAAGCGGAGTCGATCTATCCGGGCGAGCAATCGAGGCCTGCCGCGCCACGTTTCCACAAGGCTTTTTCCATACGAGTCCTGCCGAAACACTGCCTTTTGCTGACAACAGTTTCGATGTCGTCACTTGCATGGGTTCGCTTGAGCATTTCATCGATAAGCCGGAGGCACTGCGGGAGATGGTTCGCGTTTCCCGGCCGGGCGCCCAGTTCCTCCTGCTTGTGCCCAATGCGGGGTTTCTCAGTCGGCGAGTCGGCCTCTACGGCGGAACCCATCAGGTGAAGGTAAAGGAAGACGTGATAGCGCTCGACGCATGGGCCGAGCTATTCGAAGCGGCGGGTCTGTCGGTACATCGTCGCCGCCGCGACCTGCATCCCCCTAGCTGGCGCTGGATTACGCATGGCAAGTGGTGGACGTGGCCTGTAAGGGCATTGCAGCCCATGTCACTGGCCGCATGGCCGATGGCGTGGCAGTACCAGGTGTACCACTACTGCGGGCGGACAGGGGAGTAAGCCCACGTGCCTCGTCTGTTATTGGTAACCCGTAATTTGCCACCGCTTCGCGGTGGGATGGAAAGACTCAATCTGCATCTGATCGCTGAGCTTGCGCGCAGTTCGCCTATTGACGTCGTTGGGCCGCGGGGATGTGATGCCATGCTCGGTGAGGCGTCGCGTGTGGTCACGTGCGCGCTCAAACCGCTGTGGCGATTTCTGGTCGAAGCATTTGTGCAGACCGCTAGGCTCGCCAAGTCATCGCGTCCCTCGCACGTAATTGCGGGGAGCGGATTGTGTGCTCCTATCGCTTGGTTCGCTTCGCGCATGGTCGGCGCACGCGCCGCCGTTTACATCCATGGTCTTGACATCGTGACGGACAACGCCGTTTACCGCCGCTTGTGGATGCCGTTCGTGCGCCGCTGCGATGTGTGCATCGCGAACAGCGCCAACACGGCACAGCTTGCAAGAGAAGCCGGTGTTCCGCCCGAGCGGATATACGTTGTCCATCCCGGCGCCACCATTCCGGTCGTCGCTCCAGATGCAGACTCTGTCACCGCATTTCGTAGCATGCGAGGCTGGGAAGGGCGCCGGGTGCTCTTGTCCGTGGGACGACTCACAGAGCGCAAGGGCGTGCTGGACTTCGTTCGAGACGTGTTGCCTGCGCTGGTGAAGGACGAGCCGACCCTTCTTTTTGCCGTAGTGGGTAACGATGCGCCGAATGCGTTAAGGCAGCGGCGTTCGGATATTCGCGCCTCCATTATGGAAGCTGCCGCTGCCGCCGGGTTACTTGAGCATGTGGCCCTTTATGGAGAGCTGCCGGATGCGGATCTCGATTGCGCCTATGCGGCGTCGGATGTTTCTATATTTCCGGTCAAGACCATTCCTGGCGATGTGGAGGGGTTCGGGATGGTCGCCATTGAAGCGGCCGCACACGGCTTACCTACGGTTGCCTACGCCGTAGGCGGTGTACCTGATGCAATTTCAGATGGCGTTTCGGGCCGCCTTGTAGCGGCGGGTGACTCTGAGGCGTTTGCCCAGGCCGTAAAGGATGTCTTGAAATGCGGCCGTGCCCATTTCGCGGAAGGCTCCAGACAATTCGCGCAGCGATTTGCCTGGACGCATTTTGGCGACGGCGTCCGTCGTGCGATGGATCTTCCAGATGTTGGCTGACCCGCGCCCTGCGAGGGTCGACGAGCTGGCATCGATCACTGTTACGTTCAACCCCGATCTGTCCATCCTTAAGCGGCAACTGAGTGCGTTGCAGGAGGTTGGAAGAATCATCCTCGTCGACAATGCATCGGAGCCCGCGATTCTGCGAGATGTACGCGATCTGGTAAGCAAGTTCACCGGTGTCGAATTGATTGAAAACTCTTCGAATGAGGGATTGGCCGCCGCCCTTAATTCGGGGGTTGCGCGCGCGAGCTCGTTCCAAGGGCGATATCGAGCGGTGTTACTCTTGGATCAAGATTCCGTATTTACAGCTGATGTGCCGGGCAGGCTGCTTTCTGCGCTAAATCAGGTTCAAGCCGAGACCGGCACATTATGCTGTGTGGGGCCAGTCCTAGTAGATCCGGACACGAAGCTGGCACACGGCTTTCACTACATCGAAAACGGTTGGCTATGGTCGCGCGCCTACCCGGCTGCCGATGCTCCTCCGTTCGAACTCGCAAATCTCAACGGAAGTGGCACGACAATGTCACTTGAGATGGTCGAGCGCATCGGTGAGTTTGACGCTGCGATGTTCATCGATCATGTCGATACAGAGTGGTCCTTCCGGGTTGCCTCACGAAAATTCGGCCTTTTCGGCATTCCGTGGATATCGTTCTATCACCGGATGGGGGAAAGTGGCCGCCGGATTTGGCTTTTCGGCTGGAGGGTCTGGCCCGAGCGCAGTCCGTTACGACACTTCTACCTGTATCGAAATACGATTTGGTTGCTTCGCCGCGGATACGTTCCTGCCATTTGGAAAGCCTGGGCAGTAGTCAAGATGGTGCTGACACTATTCATAGTGACCATAAGCGACCGACGGCGCAGCAAGCAACTCGGCATGATCTGGAAAGGCGTTATGGACGGAGTACGGAAGGTGAGCAAGTGAGCATGACGCCGATCCAATGTGGGCATTGCGCCGAAGGAGTGGGTGATCGTTGGTCCAGCGGTCGTACTGATCGCCAGCCAGATTGTCCTGCGTGTCTGAGCGATAACCGCAGAAAGTTTGCAGAGAGCGTGTTCGATCACTTGCACCCGAACGGGCCCGATCGTTGGACAGTGTGGCGATGCGAACGCTGCGCGAGCCTGTTCCTCGATCCACGGCCATCTAGCGACTCGCTTTGGGCAGCTTACTCGTCATATTACACACACGTTAACGAGGACGCTGGCGCCCGTCGCTCTACTGCGTATCGTTTGGTCTGGAGTATGGTGAACGGCTATATGAATCGCCGCTTCGGCGCTCGGTTCTCGCCGGCGTCGATACTGGGATACTGGCTGGCTTTCATTCTTGAACCAATTCGCCTAAAGCTCGATTATCACGGTCGCCACCTGTTCCTTGCGGCGCATCGCGAAGGTGTTCGGCGTGTACTGGATGTCGGCTGCGGCAATGGCGAGTTCCTTCGCCGTGCAATAACGATGGGCTGGGAAAGTACGGGTATTGATCCAGATCCTGCCGCGGTCGATGCGTGCCGACAACAGGGGATCGATGCTTTCGTTGGGTTCATCGAAGACGAAATGCACGGTATGCCTGTAGACTTCGATGCAATTACCTTACGTCACAGCATTGAGCATGTGCCCGATCCCCCTGCACATTTGGCCCGATGCCTTGAGTTGCTTCGACCGGGTGGCATGCTTTGGATGGCATGGCCCAACCCTTCCGGGCCGGGCTCCAGGGTATTTCGCGCGAGCTGGCGTGGCCTTGAGGTTCCGCGGCATCTCTGTGTCCCATCGGCTCGTTCCATGAGGGCTTTACTTCGCCGGCAGGGTTATTCCAATGTGCGGCTACTGAGGCGTGGGCACCATGCCAAGGGTATTGTGCGCGAGAGCACCCAGATCGCTTCACTGCGTCCCGGCTGGGTGAATAAGATCCGGCAACATCTAGGGCCACTCGTGGCTCTCTGGGCTAACGTCGCGGCTACTTTCAGTTCTCAGGGGGGCGACGAGCTCGTCATCGTTGCATTTGCCCCTGTGCGCAGCAATGCCCGTGCATAAGTGCGTGGCCCTTGTTCTGCATTTTCGCTCGGCGGAAATGACAATGCAGTGCCTTGTATCGCTCTCTAGGCAAGGATTGACTGATGTCGTTCTTGTGGACAACTCGGAAGACGGTAGAGCTTCTCTCAATGAATTGGAGCGAAAGCTCCTAGCTGTAAGGATGAGTGTCGTTTCAGTTGAACCTGGCAGAAATCTCGGGTTCGCGGCAGGCATTAATCTTGGCATGGCCATCGTTGAACGGGATTTCGCTGGCAGTGATGTGCTTCTTATCAACAACGACGCCACGCTTTCGGAGGGTACCGTCGATCGCTTACGACAAGCCGTAAGCGGGGACCGGCCTACAATCGCGGCTCCATCGATCGATGGCCCCACAGGCATTGTCGCTGCGCGCACGTATTACCGACATTTCAGCGGAACGATCAATCCTCGCGGACCAGGGCTTCGTGGGCATGCTTTGCTCGGAGGAGCTTGTCTCCTCCTTCATCGCGAACTCGCGCGGTGTCCTATTTTCGATGACTCATTCTTCTTCTATGGTGACGACATCGAGCTTGGCTTTCGCATGAGTCGAAAGGGCGTTCAATTAATTGATGTGCCCGAGGGGCTAGTTATCCACCAAGGCTCGGGTAGTAGCGGTAATGGCTCTCTTTTCTACGAGTACCACATCGCCCGCGCGCATCTTCTTCTCGTCGGAAAGTTGGGGTACGGCCCCGTAGGACGTGCAATGCTCTTTGCGGGACGGGGGCTGTTCCTTTCAATACGCGCGTTGATTCGCAGCCTGCGCTCCGCCTCGTTGCGGCCCTGGAAAGGCTTGATAATGGCGGTATCGGACGTAGCGCGTGGACGCTTGAGATCGCTTACACCCTCCGTTGGAGGTTGACAAGGTCACATGAGCTTTTCTGCGCGGCGAACCAATATCCAGCCATATACTGCCATTGCACACTCGGCAGTGGAAAGCGAGACGGCCATGCCGCGCGGTCCCGCGAGCCGAGAGCCAATGATCAGCAGGCCGCTAAGCGCGATGATGCCAGCCAGTTCGAAACGTAGCCGCTGCAACGGATGTCCCAGGGCGACTAGGATCGTGCCAGCCGCGAGCCGCAACGAAACGAAGGGTGCGGCTAGGGCAACGAATGGCATGAGCTGCGCAGCGTCTGCGTAGCTGTTCCCAAAAAGGAGCGGAAGCATTGGTGCCGCGTTGAACATGATGATGCCACCGATTAGTCCCCAGGCACATGAAAGGATAGCAACCGTCCCGATCAATTTTTGGCCGCTCTCCGTGGGTTCGGCAGCGTGGCGGAAGAGTCTCGGTTGCGCAGCGAGCAACATCCCTACAACCGGCATAACGATCGCATTCATGACGCGGGAAGTAGCACTGTACACGCCTGCTGAATGTTCGCCCAGGAGTAGGGGTGAGGCGATTTTGTCGAACTCGGTGGGATTGGCCGCGACGATATGCATGGCGGCATAACTCGATCCACTACGTATTTCACTGCGAAGTGGTCGCCGGACCCGCCAGCCCAACTTCACGAAACGAGTTGTAACCCAAAAAGCCGCGAGAAGACCAATAAAAGATCCTGCTGCTTGAAGAAGCACGAACTGAATCAAGGAGGCGTGGGTGAAAATTAGGCAGGCGCCTGCGGACAGCATTCGAAGCAATAAAGGGAGTGTTAGTACTGCTTGTCCTGTGGGCACCCGGCCAATCGATTGGAGCACAAAGCAAAGCATGAGTGTCAGCGGGGAAAACAGCAGTTCGACTCCTCCAACAACTGCTAGCGCCGGGAGCGACATCGCGTCGCCGGCAAGGGGATGTGCGGCGAAAGGAAACACGACAGTAAGCGCGACTCCAAGCCCGACGGTCAGCGGCCATGCGTAGCTCCACACGTCAGCGGCCGCTCCTGGGTCGCGGGACGAGCGCTTCATGAGCACGTATCCCGAGCCTAGGTTTGGAAGAAGTCCGAGAACTACGGCAAGTGAAGCAGCAGAAATATAGCCGCCGTACACTTCCGGCCCCAAAAAGTGGGTAACAAGGATCAATGTTGCTCCCTGGATAACGATCCGCACGGCCATCATTAAAATGGTCCGTATGCTGCTCAACGCAAGGGGGCGTGCGCTCACCTGCAACCCTCTGGACGCTCGCAGCGGGTTCGCTTAGCGTCACTAATCAATTTCTCCAAGGAGTCGATGTCGTGTGTGAGTCGTCCGCCGACGTTCGCTCCAGTAAGTGCTTTGACCTGAGCATCAGCCGTCGCAAAGTCGCCACGCTGTACCGCAATACGCCCCAAGGACACCCTGTAAGCTGGCTCATTCGGCGCTTTTTCCACCACCTCCGACTGCACTCGATACGCGAGGTCACTGTCGTGGATCACCGCGTAAGCAAAGTTGGCGTAAATTGCCAGAAGCCTCGGACTTCGGTGATCGTGCGAAAGAGCAGCGGCGAAGGCATTTAGTAGGTGCTGAGCTTGAAAGTGGCAGGCTTCGGTCTTGAGGCACTGCGAAAGCGAATCCAGGGAGCTCTCGTCCTGGATGGTCGCATCGCGTGTTCTAAGCTTGGCCTCTATACTTGTCCACCAGGCCTCCTTCACTGGCAGGCGCATTTTAGAGGTCATAAATATCAGTGCTTGTTCTGGAAGTATTGACGAGCCTCGCAACTGAGAAGCGCGCTCCAGTGGCTCGTAAACCAAAGGTACGAAGGGAGATGAAGGATCATAGTTTGAGTAGATAATGTAAGTTCGTCCCAACTCGTACTGCGCTCGCGGTGAAGAAGGAGCCCTCAGCGCAAGCTCGCGTGCTAGTGAAAGCGGATCGCCCCAAGCTATAGCCGTCCATCCGGTTATGGCGATCCACGATAAGGCGAGCAGGCTGAGAGTGGCAGTAGCGACGCGCCTTCCGAAAATGTTGTCCCGCGGAATAGCCGCCGCTAACGAAGCCAGGGCAAGCATCAGGGCGAGGCTCGAAAAATAATTACGATGCTCGTACACCAACTCTAAGGGCAGAACAGTACCAGTAAGTACGTGGCAGCCAAAGAAAAGCGCAATGCCCAGTCCGGCTAGTGCGGCGCGATTTCGCAGCCACCAGCAGAATGCAAGAAGCGCGACAATGCCAGCCAAGCATGCGGCAGTCGAAGGTGGTGAAAATATTCCCTGCGATATAACGAAATCATCGTGGTAGAACGAGAGCGCGTTGGGCCGCGGCACAATCGTCCACGAGATGTAATCCACGATGATGCGCGCTTCGCTAAGCAGTCGCGTGGATAGTGTGAAGTCGCGCGTGGTCCACGTCGACGGGGTCAAAAGTCCCGGCGCGAGCCAGGCAATGCCTGCAAACATCGGCAAGATGAGGAAGAACGTGAAAAAGTAAATAACACGTTTGTCAGTCCTGCTCTCGTCCCCGTCACCGCAAACACGCCTCCCCCGGAAAATGAAGATTTCGATCAGGGCAGCGTAGAGCGGTAACATAATGGCGGTTTCCTTTGCCAAGATGCCAATGGCGGTTCCCACGAGAATGCTCGCGGTCGCATGCACGAATCCAAGTCGCATGCCGGCGAGCATTCGCTGACGACCTGCGACGTAACCCCAAAGCCCCAGAAGTACGGCGAGATTCGCCATGCTTTCCATGCGTTGCACAACATAAAGGACAGACGTTAAGTTGATTGGAAGGACTAGCCATGCGGTTGCCACCAGCGCAGCCTGGCGATCACCGGCCGCTACGCGAGGGCCTTGACCATGTGAGGCTCGAATCAGTGCTCTGAGGAAAAGGAATGCGGCAAGGCCGTTAAATAGGTGTATGCATAGATTCGTCAACTTCATTGCGGGTGCATTGGCGCCCGTGACGAGGTAGTTTATTGCAAAGCTTAGTGAGGCCAGAGGTCTTTTGAAATCGCTGGCGGGCGACGACAGCGCCGCGTTCAGAAGATCCGAAACGCTCGTGCTCGTCACATGGATGCCATCGTTGTCGACGATGTTTGGGTAGTCGTCGAACAACCATGTGCCGGAAAGTCCGGGCCAGTACAGAATAGCCGTAATGATCATCCCGGTCGCGAGTATCAACCAAGGGCATGGAGCGCGGCTGGTCAGCTTTGTTTTCCAGTTCACGAACTAACTCCGAGATGCTCTTCGACGACTGAAAATAAAAGAGTCGTTTTGTTCATGGATGACTCTTGATGTCGGCGCGAAGACTTTCTTCCAATCGTTCTCGTTCTACGCTCCAATAACGCTGGCGCTTCAATACCCAGGCGTGAAGCGAGGTCATATCGATGGCAGGAGGCGTGCTTGCAGGAGTTAGAGCATCGTAGGTCGTGAGATGCTGCATGCCGAGAGTCGAAAAGCCGGCTGACCCCAGTTCGGCTGCTTGTCGAAGTGCGATACTTTCGCGCGGTTCGTAAGCTAGGGCAAGATTATAATGAGTTAGTGCCTCTTCTCCCCGGCCTTGCGCAAGGCGCACGGCCCCGATTACATGTTCGAGGTCTTGACGCCTGCCGGCAGCGAGTCGCGGATTCGTTAGACCGGAAGATGCGATCTTCACTAAAGCCTCTGCATCGAGTCCGGGGCATGCCCCGGACTCGACTACGGGAAGAATACGGTCATACCAGCTCACAATCAGTGTTCCAGGGTCCGGTGCCGTGCCTAGCGAATTCGCTGCTGCGGCTATGTCGGTGGGACGCACGCCGCCGACAGCACAACGAGCAGCGATGAGGTTTATGGCCAGTTGCACCTCTTCTGGGTGGCGCGCGAGCATGGGTTCTAGTCGTGACAACGCAGCCGCTGGGTCGCCGCGGCCCACTTCTTCCTGCGCAGCTAATACCTGCGCACGCGGGGAAGCTGGGTTGAGTGCAGCCCATAACGTCGCCTGCTGGCTGGTATCTCCCCATACAATCGCGTTCGATCTTGTCATCACGAAGAGCGTAGAAAGAATAACCGTGGCGAGTGCTATGCGCACAGCGAGGCTTGGAAAGGATCGCGGATTGTCATCAATGCGCGGTCTCAATCGCAAGGTCGCTCCGCTTAACCAGAGTCCGAGAGGCCAGAACATAAAGGCCGCTGGTAGATAGTTGCGATGCTCGAAATATAGTTCCAGGGGGATACTCGTGGATTCCAACAGATGCCCTGTGACAAAGAATCCCCAGGCCATCGACCACGCTGGAGTCACTCGTCGAAAATGAAACGCCGCGGCCGTCACGACGACGATGAAGGCGAGCGCGGGCAGTGTTGTCCATGGATGTAGCAAGGATGTGGAGACGACAGTAGCGTCGTTGAACAAGCCGGCGGTGTACGGACGCGGCATCCATAACGAGCGGATGTAGTCAATAACGATGCGTGCTTCGGTCAGGAGCCTTTCAATCATTGTCCACGGCCTATTCCCTAGTCCGTGGCGAACCCCTTGGGAAAAAGCGTACGCCAGACCGATAGCGATTAAGAGAAAGCACATCCAGCACGCCGCAATCGCTACGCGGTACGGCTGTGTGGGCCGGCCATTATTATGAAGTACGGTCCGCCGCAATAAAGTATGTTCGATTACGAGTATAAAAAGAGGGAGGAGGACGCCGTTTGCTTTTGCCAGTACGCCAAGCAGGGTGAAGGCCGCTAGCGATGCCATGGCGATCGAAGATCCAAGGCGCGAAATTCCGCGTTGCATCAGCTCCCAGCCATGCACCCAACCGAGCAATCCCATAAAAGCGAATGTCGCGGGCAGCATGGCTTCGCGTTGCACGATGTACAGCGTTGTCGAAACAAAGAAGGGATGAAGCAACCAGCTGCCAGCGCCGATCAGTGCCGCAAAGCCCGTCTTCTGAGGAGTCAGGTTCCATCGGGCATCGCGTGACGCTACTTTGCCCAATCTGATCAACAGAGTGAAAAGCAGTAAGCCGTTTAGCAGGTGTAGAATCAGATTGGTGCGTTTGAATGGATATGGATCGGCGGGCCAATCCCTAGCGTCGATCAGGAAGCTGATCACCGACAATGGTCGTCCAGTCGGATCGGCGTGTCCGGATGTGGCGTAACGAGCGAAAGTGGCCCAGTCTTCCACGGGACCGGTCTCACCGAGCGATGGTAAGTTGGCGAAGTCGTCGAATAGAAAGCCGCCTTCCAACCCTGGGCGGTAGGCCAGCCATGTGGCAGCCGTGAGGAGGAGCATGCAAGCGAAGGGCAGGAGGCGGCGGATGCTCATGAATCCAAATATTGGGAAGCGCCAAAGAAAAAGGATCGCATAAAGCGATCCTTTTTCCTCCCAGCGTCCAACTTAATTATTACGAGGTGCGGCAGTTCGACGGCAGGTAGTTGCTCTTGATCGTCGTGCTCTTGCAGGTCCAGGAAATGCTGCCAGCGTTCGAGATCGGCGAGAGCAGCAGCGTCGCGTTTGTGCCGATCTTATTGCTGGCTTTGGGGCCGCCATAGGTGGCGGTGATCAGGCCGGTAGCGCCGGTGTCGACGTCGATCTGTGAAACGTACTGGCCCTTGATGGACTTGTTGACCGCAAGGCCCGCCGAGGTGTTCGACTTCGGGAAGCGGCCGGTATTCTGGAAGAACTCCGCGACAGCCGTCTTGGCGCCGTCAGCGAGGACCGGACCTTCCGAGACCTGCGAGCGGATGGTGTAGTCCTGGTAAGCCGGGATGGCGATGGCGGCCAGGATGGCGATGATCGCAACGACGATCATCAGTTCGATCAGGGTAAAGCCTTTCTGTACGTTCTTCATGGCGTTCCTATCTTTGTGTGGTTAGCTAACCATATGTGTGGTGCCCCCTGAGCCCCGGTTCCGGATCCCCCTAGGAAGGGCCGGCCCCCTTTCTCACTCACGTGGTCAGGTACGACCAGGAAGCTCGTGATGTCGCCTGCATGTTGCGTGCCACAGGTGACGGCGCTTATTCGCTCATATTACGCCTGCAGGGATTGTGCCGGTTGTCACGTGTGGCGAGCAAGAGGAAAAGTCCCTGACTTCCAATCTGACGCCGGGTGCCCATTAGAGTCACATAGTGACGCGAGACGTCACCTACAGTGGTCAGCGGCAGGACGTCGGAAGGTAGCGTGCATCCATCAACGAACCCTTGCAAACCCATGCAATGCTCCCTGCGTTGGTGATGGGGGAAAGCACCAATGCACTGCCTTGAACGTGACTGTTTGCTTTCGAGGTCTGGAACTTCACCGTGATTGCGCCGCTCGTCACCTTTACCGAGGAAACGTACTTTCCAGCGATCGAAGTTTCCGTCGCGAGCCCTGCGGACTCGTTACCCGCGGGTAATCGGCCCTTATCGGCGAAAAAATCCCAAATAGCGGTCTTTGCGCCGGTGGATAGATTGACGCCCTCGGAGACTTGGGCGCGGATGGCGTAGTCCTGATAGGCCGGAATCGCGATTGCTGCGAGAATGGCGATAATTGCAACGACAATCATTAACTCTATCAATGTGAAGCCTGCGACGTCGCAGCGATGTTGCATAATTCGATTCCCCTGAAGCTGTTTCCCCCTCCGAGCAGGTTTTGTACCAACAGCTCTCCGTGAGCGTAACCGCAGCTCCTCGGCGTGACGTGGATCGTTCAATCGTTAGTCGTGTGGGGTGTTGCGTGCCGAGCCTGGCTCATACCGTGGCGATAGTGGAGCAGAAAAGTACCGCCTTGACAGCTCCACACCACGGAATGCCCTGACGTAGCGCAGCTCGGCCTATAGCACCGTATATATGACTGTCGCGTACAGCAGTAATCTGGCTGTCAACCGCGCACCCCGACGAGACGATGTTACGAAGGTTGCCATGGAAAAAAGGTGGTGCTGTATCCGGAACTCTCGGTCGGCCTTCGCTTGCACCTGTCGCCTCCAAGCCTTACCGTCCCAGCGGCCTTACCAAGGGAGTCCTATGAAACTTATTCTCGCCGCGCTGGCACTCGCGCTGGCGTCCGGCCCTGTACTGGGGGCCGACGCCGACGCCTCGCATCCGTTCTCGATCCGCGACTTGGTCATGATGGATCGGGTGAGCGACCCCCAGCTCTCCCCAGACGGCCGCTACGCACTTTTCGCGGTCCGCTCCACGGACTACGCCGCGAACAAGGGAACGACCTCCATCTATGTGATGGACCTCAATAAACCCCCGCAACCGGTCAAGGTGGTGGAGAAGGGCTCCTCGCCACGCTGGGCCCCTGACGGTCAGTCCATCTACTATTCCGCGGCAAAGGATGGCGTAGCCCAGGTCTGGCACCGTACGTTCGATGCAGATAACGGAAAAGGCCTGTCCCTGACCGTCCGCCCCGGCGATGCCGTGACCGACGCCCAGCTCGACGTCGGCTCCTTCAAGCTTTCCCCGGACGGCTCTAAGCTGCTCCTCAGCTACGAGGTCTTTACCGATTGCCCGGACCTGACCTGCACCAAGGAGCGCCTCGACGGCCGCGAGAAGGACAAATCCACCGGCACCGTCTACGACAAGCTCTTCGTCCGCCACTGGGATACCTGGGCCGACGGTCGCCGCAACCAGCTCTACATCGCGGACGCAGCCGGTCCCTCCCAGCCGCTTCTGCTAAGCCGCGGCATCGACGGCGACGTCCCCAGCAAGCCCTTTGGCGGCGAGGACGAGTTCACTTTCTCCCCGGACGGCAAGACGGTCTATTTCGACGCGCGCATCGCCGGCACCACTGAGCCTTGGTCCACCAACTTCGACATCTACAGCGTTCCGACCGACGGCTCGGCGGCACCTACCAATCTCACGGCCGACAACCTGGCCTGGGATGCCAATCCGCTGGTCTCCCCGGATGGCAAGACACTCTTCTATACAGCCATGAAGGAGCCCGGCTCCGAGGCCGACCGCTTCGGTATCTGGGCCCTGGACCTCGCCTCCGGCCAGAAGCACGAGGTGGACCCGTCATGGGATCGCTCGGCGGGCGCGCTGCAGGTATCGCCGGACGGCAAAACCCTCTACACAACCACCGACGACAACGGCCAGCACCCGCTGTTCGCGATCGACGTGGCGACCGGCAAGGCAACGATGCTGGTCACCGATGGCGCCGTGGGTGGGTTCGCACTTTCGGCAAAGAAGATCCTGCTGACCCGCGACGACCTCAAGCGACCGGCCGACCTTTACACGGCGGACCTGAGAGGGAAGGGCCTGAAACAGGTCTCGCACTTCAATGCCAAGCGGATCAAGAGCGCGCAGACGGGTGACTTCGAGTTCTACACCTTCAAGGGTGCGAACGGCGACACCGTGCAGGGCTATGTGGTCAAGCCCGTGGGCTACAAGAAAGGCAAGACCTATCCCGTCGCCTTCATCATCCACGGCGGCCCGCAGGGCGCCATGACCAATAGCTGGAGCTACCGCTGGAACGCGCAGACCTATGCGGGCCAAGGTTTCGCCGTGGTCACGGTCAACTTCCATGGTTCCACGGGTTATGGCCAGAAATTCACGGACGCCATCTCCGGCGATTGGGGCGGCAAACCGCTCGAAGACCTGAAGCTCGGTTGGAGCGCCGCGCTGTCGAAGTACAACTTCCTTGATGGCGACCGGGCCTGTGCCCTGGGAGCCAGCTACGGCGGCTACATGGTCTATTGGATCGCCGGCGTATGGAACCAGCCGTGGAAGTGCCTCGTCGATCATGACGGCGTCTTCGATGCGCGTGCCATGTACTACGACACGGAAGAACTCTGGTTCGAAGAAAAGGAGAACGGCGGCCCGCAGTTCGACCATCCGGAAAACTACGAGCGCTTCAATCCGATCAATCACGTGAAGGACTGGCGCGTGCCGATGCTGGTCATCCACGGCGGCAAGGACTTCCGCATTCCCGAGACACAGGGGATGGGTGCATTTACAGCCCTGCAGCGTCGCGGTATCCCGAGCAAGCTGCTGCATTTCCCGGATGAGAACCACTGGGTTCTCAAGCCGCAGAACAGTGTTCAGTGGCATGAGACGGTGAATGCGTGGTTGAAGGAGTGGACGGCTCCTATGGCTAAGTAAGTTCAGCAACAGCGGTGACCAGTGTGTCGCCGCTTTTTTTGCGCGGGTCAAAGCTCGCGATCGACTTTCCTCTGCAGGAACGTACGGCCGAACGCTGAAGCGGCAGAAGACGATATATGGTTATTGTCCCAATACAATGCCATGCCATTGCGGACCCCTGGGCAGGTGCGCTGATTGCAAAAAAAGTCGATGGTCTCGACGTAGGTCACGTTGTAGTGCTTTGCAGATATCGATTTGAGTAAAGCACGAACCATTGACGACTGAGCGACAAAGGCGTCCCTGCTGATCTCGCAGGAAGTCAGTACATGTCGCCTGATGCAATCGGGAACGTTGGCGGGCAAGTCTGGCGTAGCACCGAGCAGGTAGACATGTCTCACATGTGAGGACAAATGATCTACGGTCATTTTGAGATCGGCAGCGAATTCACGGTCGCCCGTCGCGGGCCAGCGTGACGCCAGAATGACCGTATCCATGGTCTCAACGCGTTTAAGCACGGCTGCGTTGAAGATCCGGCAACGAGCTACGTCTATAGGGCGCTTCCCATTGTCATAGTCCACGGCGGGTGCACAAGCATCGCGTGAATAACCGATAGCGGTCTTTTTCTCGCGGACGGCGAGCATTGTAGCGAACGGCTGGAAGGCCAGTGCGTGGGAATCGCCCCAGATGGCGACCGTTGGCGGCGAGTTACCACCAAGTACACATGCCGACTCGTCCGGCAAATGTTCGGGCTGAATAGAGAGGTTATGGCAGCTGGCCATGTTCAGTGGCATATCCCGTTCCGCGATGGCCGCTGGATCGGAGGACGGCGGCGACGACCTGGTAGCGTCCGCCACCTGTACGAGAAGCAATGCGACGGCGATACACGTTATCAGAGTTGCACCTGCCAAGTGACGCGGTAGAGCCATCGGCATCGCGTGCACTGGCCGCTCGAGCCAGCGCCACGTGCCAGCAGCGAGAAGAAAGGCGGCGAAAACGAGCGCCGCCTTGGTAAGAAGAGTGATGTCGCCGGGGATAGCAACGGCAGCCAATGCTAGGAGAGGCCAATGCCAGAGATAGAAGGGATAGGAAATCCTGCCAATGAACACCAATGGTGCGCACGAAAGGATCTTCCATGCGCCGCCCTCCGTGCTTGACGCGTGCAACAGCAGCGCCGTCCCGATTACCGCCGGGAGAGCGCCCAATCCCGGAAAGTGCTTTGTCGGGATAACCATGGCTACGATGACGAGTAGCGCACCTAACCAGCTTTCCCAGCGATTCGTTCTGTGTGTGGACGTTGGTGCCCAGGCGGCCAAGGCTCCGATCGATAGCTCCCACCAGCGTGAAGGCATGGCGTAGAAAGCGGCCTGGCTGCCGTGGTAGAGCGCCCACTCCGCAAAGGCGAGGGAGCCTAGCGCAAGTGCCGCGAATATCGTGCGCCGACCGCGGAGCGAAATCCGGCGCACAGCCAGCAGGGACATGGGCCACACGAGGTAATACTGCTCTTCGACACCCAGTGACCAGAGGTGTAGCAAGGGAAGGTGGTTCACATTCGGGCCGAAGTAGTTGCCCGTCGTGTACTGGAAGAAAACATTTGCGCCAAAAACAACTGATGCCGCGGCCGATTGCAAAGCGGAGGTCAGTTCGCCGTAGGAGAGAAATACAAAGCTGGACACCACGGTGGCTGTGAGCACGATCCCAAGGGCCGGCAGGAGCCGGCGAACACGCCGGGCATAAAAGGCCGAAAGGTGGATGCGTCCCGTCGCCTTCAGTTCTGCTTCCAGTAGCGAGGTGATCAGGAAACCGGATATGACGAAAAAGACGTCGACCCCCACGAACCCCGCCGGCGGCCCGAATCCGGCGTGGTAAAACACTACGCCGAGGACTGCGATGGCCCGCATGCCGTCGATGCCGGGGCGGTAGGCGAAGGTTCGCTCCTTGGGCGGCAGCGGTATGTGATCCATGGCGTCCTAAGAATTCTTGCGAAGGCCGTGAATATAGCTGAACCATGTCACGGCGCAGTCATCCGCCACTGGCTGCCGGCACGAGGCGCAGCGCGCTCGCCAATCAGCGGGGATCGTGCCCCGGTGCCCCAAGCGCACCCATCCAAATCCCCACAGCCACAGCCCCACCATCCCGAACCCCCATCGCCCGCTCACCCAGATAAGCCGCACGCCCCGCATTGGCACGCAACGTCGCAGTCTCATTAGCCCCCCGACACGCACCAGCATTCATCGCCTCCAGCGCCTGCGATGCACTCATCCCCGCATCCAGCGCCTCCTTGTAGGCATGCGCGGCCGGATACAACGCATCCAGCATCGTACGGTCCCCAGCCTTAGCCCCACCCAGTTCCGCGATGGCATCCGCCGCCGCCAGCAAGGCGCCATGCCACTGCAACGGTTGCGGGTCATCGACACCATCAAGCTCCCTGGCCGCACGCATCAGCCCAGTGGCATAGAACGGCCCCGAGCTTCCTCCAATAGCCTTGCGTACGGCATCGGCCATGCTCCGCAAAGCCATCGCCGGCGTGTGCCAGGCATGGTCGGGCAGTTCCAGGATCGCCTCCGCCCCACGCCGCAGGCTGGCTCCCAAATCGCCATCGCCCGCCCTGGTGTCCAGTTCGGTCAGTTCGTCCTCGGCCGCCAGCAGCGCGCGTGCAGCAGCATGGCTGGTGTTTCGAACAGCATCGCCCATGGGTGTGGGGGAAGTTACTGGCGGCGCCTCGTCAGGTGCGTGCTCCACCTGCAACACGGGCGCGTCGTTGAGCTTACCGCCGCCCGGCCATGCGGGCGCCGAAGCCGGCGCATCGAGCAAGGCAAGCAGTTCGTCGTCTACCTTCATCAGCGACAGCGATGCACCGGGCATATCCAGCGCCGTGAGGAAATTGCCGCACCACGCTCGGGCGACCTCCATGCCCCTGGCCTCGAGAAAACGCAGCGCGCTACGAAGCAGAATGTCCAGTTCCATCGGCGGTGTCGCACCCAGACCGTTCACCAGCAACGCAACCCGCTGGCCGCGCGTGAGATCAAGGTCGTCGATGATGGCCGTGAGCACGGTATCCGCCAGGCCGTCGGCCGTCGTGATGGGCCCCTTGCGAACCCCGGGCTCGCCGTGGATGCCCAGGCCATATTCAACCTCCTGCTCGCCCAGTTCGAAGCCGGGACGGCCGGCGGCGGGCACGGTACACGCGCCGAGCGCCACGCCCATCGAACCCAGGCCGGCTACCGCGCGACGGCCTGACGAGGCTACGTCGGCAAGGGACTTGCCGGCCGCCGACGCCGCACCGACCACCTTGTGAATCAGCACCGTGCCCGCAATGCCACGACGCTTGTCCGGTGCCACGGTGTCCCGCAACGCCACATCGTCGGCCACCGTGACAATCTCTACGGGGATGCCCTCGCTCCGCGCGATCTCCGCGGCAAGGCCGAAATTGAGTCGGTCGCCGGTGTAGTTCTTGACGACCAGCACGGCACCCGCAGGACCACCGACGACGCGAAGCGCGGCGAGCACCGCATCGACGCTGGGCGAGGTGAAGACGTCTCCCGCGATCGCGGCCGCGAGAAGCCCTTCGCCGACGTAACCCGCGTGAGCCGGTTCGTGCCCGCTGCCGCCACCGGAAAGGATCGCTACCGTCGAGTTGCCATCGTTCCGCTTGCGCACCACGACGTTCTGGTCGGAGAGCAGGGCTTGCCCCGGTGAGTGGGAAACGGCACCTTCGAGCATCTCACGGACGACATGGCGTGGATCGTTGATGATCTTCTTCATGGTCTACGGGGCCTTTCGATGGGCGGCGAGGAAGGCCTGAGCATAGGCCCGACCATGACCCATGCGAAAGGTTTTCAAGAAATCGGTCGCCCCATCAAATCCGCCGGCACATCAACCCACCCATCCGCTCCTCCGCAGCAACCGCTTGCTCCTCCGCCACTTCCCCCGACACGGCAAGATCCTCCGTCGCCAGCGCCTCCGTGAACTCCACCGCCGCCACCACATCCAGCATCACGCCGAACGGCACCAGCAACGCAAGCACCTTCGCCAGCGGTGATGTCTCGGCCTGACTTTCCCGCACCAGCCCAGCCTGTCGTCGAAATGCCTCGTTGTACCAGGCGTATACAGCGCGGTCGTTCGCATCGACAAAGCACACCGGCCCGCGCCTCGGGTCCAGGCTGGCCACGCCTTCCCGGTAACGGAAGTTGTCCGTGCAAGGCGGTGCGACATACGATTGGTTGTCCCGGTAAGCCGCCGCCACGCGTGCGATGCGAAACGGTGTAGCAATCTCGCGGATGCCTCGAAAGGACGAGCGTGCCACGGTATGGTGGTTGATTTCGGATTCGAGCAGGGCACCGAGGTACTGCGCATCGTAGGCGTCCAGTGGGCTGCCTTCGGGCAGGCTCATGAAGCGCGCCAGCACCTCGGGCTCGACGTTGCGCACCTCGCGCTTGTCCTCCGGTGTCGCCGCGATGCGTTCGCGGAGGATCTGCGCCGCCACTGCGTATTTGGCGGCGAACGTGCTGTGTGCATTGCCGAAGAGTGCGAGCGACTGCCTGAAGATGTCGGCTTCCACGCCGGCCTTGATCGCGTTCAGCGCCGCCTGCTCGCTTCCCCAGTCGTCGGTGGTGTGCGGCAGCCTCACGTCCTCGGGGCGCGCCTTGGTGAAGCCCAGGTCCCACTGGAGCATCCTCCAGGCCTCGTGCAGGTAGATCAGCCGTGTCGGGCTGTCGAGTCGTGCGGCGGCGGACCTGAACGTGTCGTCGATGCGCCGGCTGTCATAAGCGGCCGGCTCCGTATACGCGTGGGGTGGCAGGTGACTGGGCTCCTGCAGAAGCTGTGACCAGCGGGCGTCGTCGAGCGCCTCGCTATCGGCATGGTCGTGGCGTTCGGCAAGGTATGCCTTGAGGAAATCGACGGGGGGCAAGTCGTTCGCAGCCACGATACGCGGCAAGGCAAGTAGCAGCCATAGCGATGCCTTGAGAGCATGGGCATCCATGTCGTGAGGGTCTCCGATGAAGTCGGGTGGGGCGTCGTGCGACGCAGGCAAGGCGAGGGCTTAAGAGCGAACGCACTGCGGTGCATCCGGCACCGTCCGCTCGTTCGACACCCGTTGGTGGAAATGACGCAGCATCCTGTTTTTCGTCATCTGCAGCAGGCGAAACACCTGCGGCGAATCCTGCGCGGCGGCAGGCAGATGAAACACATGGATGTTCAGATCGTAGGCATCGGCCACGATCTGCATGGCACGGCGACATACCGGGCAAGGCGGGCTGGATGTCCACATGCTCACGCGGCCGCCCGGCGCCAGATGGTTTTGCACGATGTCACGCTCGAGCGTGCGTAGTCCGCGCATTTCCGCGTCGTATCGATGCCCTACGCCCATCGTTTCACCCGGGAGGCGAAAGTCCTCGATGGCATCCAGTACGGACGGCTCGTTCTCGATCACATGGGCATAGACGCTGGGATTGCGTTCGCGGTAGTACCGATGCCAGTCCGGCATGGCGTAAGCCGCATCGCCTTGCGTTTCACCCATGCCCATGGCGGCAGGCGGGGCCTTGCCCGATAGGGCGTGGTAGAGCGTGGTGCGCGGCTGGCCGGTTGCATTGCGCCACTGGTATTTCAGCTGCGCGACATGGGCGCGCGACCACTGTGCGGCGAACGGATCGAAATCCTCCTGCGTCGTCAGCAGGGTTTGTGTCGCCGCGTAGCGCTGCGCACCGCGAAGGTTGAACTTGAACGATTCGATGAGGCGCTGCCCGGCGTCGTACGCATCGGTGGCATCGACCTGGGTGAGCTGCACCGTGCCCGCGTCGGCGGGGCACAGCGCGGCACTCGCCGTCACCAGCAAGGCGAAGGCAAGACGGGGGTGGTTCAACATCGGATGGGCG
The DNA here is from genome assembly GCF_041228075.2 of Xanthomonas sp. NCPPB 2632. NCBI lineage: Bacteria > Pseudomonadati > Pseudomonadota > Gammaproteobacteria > Lysobacterales > Lysobacteraceae > Xanthomonas > Xanthomonas sp. NCPPB 2632. Next base: position 3,688,828 of record NZ_CM192979.1, on the reverse strand, counting down.
CCGTGTGGGTGTCTGCGGGGAGACGGGGCGCGTATTTGACCGGACCGGGGTCGGCGGGTCTGTCAGTCCTGGGCTGTCACCGAGCGAGGCGTGGCGAAGCGAGGCGTGTGGGTGTAACCACTCAGAACCACTTGTTCCGCTTAAGTGCAATGAAAATCCCACCCACGATACACGCCACCAGGCACGTGATGGCCGGGTACGCCCAGGGCTTGTCCAGCTCCGGCATGTGCACGAAGTTCATCCCGTACCAGCTGGTGATCAACGTCGGTGCCGCCAGCATGGCCGCCCAGCCGGCCAGCTTCTTCATCACCTCGTTCTGCCCGAACGTCACCAGCGCCAGGTTCACGCTGATCGCGGCCCCCAGCATCTCGCGCATGGCGGAAATCGACTCGTTGACACGGAACACGTGATCGTAGATGTCGCGGAAGTACGCACGCAGTTCGTCGTGGATCAGGTGCGGGTGCAGTCGTACCAGCTGCGCCACGATGTCCTGCAATGGCACCACCGCCAGCCGCAGCGTCATCAGTTCGCGCTGCATGTCGTACAGCCGCTTGATGGTCAGCCGGTTGTACGTCTCGGCGAAGATGTCGTTTTCCAGCTCGTGCAGTTCCTCGCGGAAGTCGCGAACGATCGGCAGGAAGTTGTCGACGATGAAATCCAGCACGGAATACAGCGCGTAGCTGGGCCCCATGCGCAGCAGCTCCGGCGACTGCTCACAGGTGCGCCGCGCCGGCGCGTACGAGAGGGACGCCCCGTGGCGCACCGTCACGAAGTAGCGCTGCCCGACAAAGATCTGCGTCTCGCCGAAAGCAATGTTGCCGCCGACCAGTTGCGCGGTCTGGGCGACGATGAACAGGGAGTCGCCGTAGGTCTCGATCTTGGTGCGCTGGTGGGCCAGCTGGGCATCTTCGATGGCCAGGTCGTGCAGGTTGAACTCTTCCTGCAGTTTCAGCAGCAGGGGCTCGTCCGGTTCATGCAGCCCCACCCAGACGAAGGTGTCGGGTTCCTTCAGGACGTCGCTGATCGCGTCGAGGCTGATGTCGCCGATCCGGCGACCGTCGGTGCGATAGGCGACGCAGTTGACCACCATGCCGCCGGAGGCGACATAGGTGGGCGCGGATTCGGGAAGGATAGAGACAGAGGCCATGGGCGGCATGATGCCGGGCCATGTGTGACGGGGCAATGTTACGCGGGGGCCATCGAGCGACTCCGCAAGAACGTGCGGATCAGTCGTGCCGGCGACAGAACGTCACGAACAGCGCGGTCCAGCAGGGCAGCGCGAATAGCAGCCAAGGCATGTTGCGCTGGGGGAAGTCGGGCCACAGGTGCAGCAGCATCCCGATCACCGCGGCGGCGAACGAGATCGCCGCGATGCGCGGTGCGAAGCGTCCCATGGGGCGGCCGGCACGGCGCAGGCGCCAGATGCCGGGAATCAGCAGGAAGGCCAGTGGCTGGTACGCCAGCAGGTTGAAGTTGCCCCAGGCCGAGCGATGCAGGGTCAGGGTCCACAGGCCCAGCATGAACAGCCCGGCGAGGCCGGCGAACACCGTGAAAAGCGTGCCCGCGGCAACGAAGACACCGCGTGCCACGCGATGCCGGCTGAAGGCGGGCAGGGCGAGCGGGATCGCCAGCAGCAGGCCGGCCAGGAGCAGCGGCCAGCGCAGGTCGGGGGCCTGTTCCGGGGGCGGCACGAGGCGGGCTTCCGCGAGGGTGGTCTCGCCATCCACCAGCGGCCGGGCGTCGTCGCCTTCGCCGATCCGCACATGGCGCAGCTCGTCTTCCAGCACCATCGGCAGGAAGGCTTCCTTCCAGGCCGTCATCGGCTGGTCGGCGTAGGGCCCCAGGCCAAGGTCCATGCCCAGCATCAGCCAGGCCTGGTTGCTCATCAGCCGGGCGGTCTGTTCGCGATACGTCATGCCGCCTTCGCGGGCGCCCAGCTGGCGACCGAGTGCGCCGCCCAGGGCCGCGTCCAGTGCATCGCGCACGCGCGTGGTGCAGTTGTCCGCGTAGTAGTCGTAGTGGTAGCCGGCGTTTTCGGGCCGGACGTTCCAGAGCATGAAGCGACGCAGGTCGTCCTTCTGGGCATCGTCCAGGCTGAGGTGCTGGCGACGCACGTAGCGCCCCTCGCCCGCGTAGAAATCCACGTCCGATTGCGTGGTTTCGGCATCCATGCGGTACGCCATGATGCCGCGCGCGAAATTGAGGATGAAACCTTTCTGGTCGAAGTCGAACACGCCGTAGTTGAAGGCGATGGCCTCGCCGCTCACCCGGTCGCGCACCTCCAGCGCATCGTGGCCGAAGCGCTCCCAGTAGATGTCGCCGGGGCCGTAGGTCATCAGCGAGATGTCCAGGTCCGAGGCCGGCGCATCGACGATGCCGGCGCGGGACAGGGGGGCGAAGCACAGGGCGAGCAGGAGGATCAGGGCGTGGCGCATGGTCGGGCTGGAATCCTTGCCCGCAGGCATGGCTGTCAGGAACCGCCGGCCCGGGGAGGCCGGCGGCAGACGTCAGGCTGCGCGGTTGGCGCGTGCGACGTGGAACTGCTGGACGCGGCGGTCGTCCGCTTCGGTGACACGGAACAGGAAGTCGCCCACGGCGATCTCTTCCCCGGCGGCCGGCAGGTGGCCGAACTCCGAAGTGATCATGCCGCCGACGGTGTCGAATTCCTCGTCGGAGAAATGGGCGCCGGCGATCTCGTTGAAATCGGCGATGGGGGTCAGGGCACTCACGGCGAAACCGCCGTCTTCCAGCGCCTGCACCAGGACCGGATCTTCCTCGTCGTCGTGCTCGTCGTCGATCTCGCCGACGATCTGTTCCAGCACGTCCTCGATGGTGATCAGGCCGGCCACGCCGCCGTATTCATCCACCACCAGCGCCATGTGGTTGCGCGTGAGGCGGAACTCCGCCAGCAGCACGTTCAGGCGCATGGATTCGGGAATGAGCACGGCGGGACGGAGCAGGGCACGCACGTCGCCCCCTTCGCTCTGGCCGTAGTATTTCAGCAGGTCCTTCGCCAGCAGGATGCCCAGCACTTCGTCCTTGTCCTCACCATGCACGGGAAAGCGCGAGTGGCCGGATTCGACGACGGCGGACAGGATCTCGGGGAGGGAGGCATCGGCCGGCAGGCTGACGATCTGGGCGCGGGGCACCATGACGTCGTCGACGCTGAGCTCGGTCACCTTGATGGCACCCTCGACCATGGTCAGGGTGTCGTTGGAGAGCAGGCCGTTGGCCTGGGCGGTCCGCAGTTCCTCGATCAGTTCGTCGCGGTTGCGTGGCTCGCCGGAAAACATATGGCCCAGACGGTCCCACCAGGATCGATGGGTCGGGCCATGGGTACTGCCAGGTTCCTCGTTCATCACTCTTTGCGTTTCTGCCCGGAAGGGCGGAACGGCCAGTCTAGCGGAATTCTCATGACGGTTCAGGGCAGCCGTCGCCTGGGGGGGGGCACGTAGGAGCGCACGATGTGCGCGAAAAACCAACAAGGCGATGAAGCGGCATGCCCCCCCATCCCCCATCGTAAGCCGACACATCAGCCATCGGTCACCCCGGATCGCGCGCATCGTGCGCTCCTACACAGGCCAGGGTGGGGGCGTCAGGCCACGGGCTCGTAGGGGTTGGCAATGCCGAGGCCGGCCAGGATGCGCGTCTCCAGGGCCTCCATCGCGTCGGCTTCGCCGTCGTCGATGTGGTCGTAGCCCAGCAGGTGCAGGATGCCGTGCACCGTGAGGTGGGCCCAGTGATCGGCGGGCTTCTTGCCCTGTTCGGCGGCCTCGCGTGCCACCACGGGGGCGCAGATGACCAGGTCGCCGATCAGGGGCAGGATCACGCCGGGGGGCAGCTCCACGGGGAAGGAGAGCACGTTGGTGGCGTAGTCGCGGCCGCGGTATTGCAGGTTCAGCGCCTGGCCTTCCTCGACATCGACGATGCGGATCGACACCTCGGCGGCCTTGCGGCGGCGGGCGCCCTTCAGCGCGGCCTCCACCCAGCGGCGGAAGCTGGCGGAGGCGGGCACGCCCTTGCGTGAAGCGGCTGCGTAGCCGACCGCTACATCCACGGGGATCAACGCGGCGGGTCCTGCTTGTCCTCGAACGCCTCGTAGGCGCGCACGATCTTGGCCACCAGCGGGTGGCGGACCACGTCGCGCGAGGTGAAGAAGGTGAAGCTGATGCCGTCCACGCCGCGCAGCACCTCGATCGCGTGGCGCAGGCCCGAGCGAATGTGGCGGGGCAGGTCCACCTGCGAGACGTCGCCGGTGATGACCGCCACCGAGCCGAAGCCGATGCGGGTCAGGAACATCTTCATCTGCTCGACGGTGGTGTTCTGCGCCTCGTCGAGGATCACGTACGAATCGTTGAGCGTGCGGCCGCGCATGTAGGCCAGCGGGGCGATCTCGATGACGTTGCGCTCGATCAGCTTGCCGACCTTCTCGAAGCCGACCATCTCGTACAGCGCGTCGTACAGCGGGCGCAGGTAGGGGTCGATCTTCTGGCTGAGGTCGCCGGGCAGGAAACCCAGTTTCTCGCCGGCTTCCACCGCCGGACGCACCAGCAGCACACGCTGCACGCGGTTGGCTTCCAGGGCCTCGATGGCGCTGGCCACCGCGAGGTAGGTCTTGCCGGTGCCTGCCGGGCCCACGCCGAAGTTGATGTCGTGGGTGGTGATGGCGTGGAGGTAGCGGGCCTGGTTGGCGCCGCGGCCCTTGATCACGCCACGCTTCACCTTGATCACCACTTCCTGAGCGGATTCGGCAGCCTGGTCGTTGAGCGCGTCGATACCCGATTCCGCCAGGCGCAGGTGAATGGCCTGGCCGTTGAGGATCTCCGTCTCGGTGGCGGCGTACAGCGCGCGGATCACCTGCTCGCCGGCGCGTGCCGAGGCCTCGTCGCCGATCACACGGAAAATGGCGCCGCGGTGGTCCACTTCCACGCCCAGGCGCAGTTCGATCTGCCGGACATGTTCGTCCAGCGGACCGCACAGGTTGGCGAGACGGGTGTTGTCCTCGGGATCGAGGGCGAAATCGCGTTGGATAGGGCCTGTGGTCATAGGGTCCGGTGCGTCACGTTAGGGGCGAGGGCTCACGACGCCAGCGCGACCTCGTCGTCCAGGCGCACGCGGCCACGCAGCGAGTTGCTCATGGCTTCGGTGATCGTGACGTCGACGAACTGGCCGATCATGCGGGCGTGGCCGGGGAAATTGACGTACCGCATGTTTTCGGTGCGGCCGCTCATCTCGTTGGGGTCGCGGCGGCTGGGTTTTTCCACCAGCACGCGCTGCACGGTGCCGACCATGGCCTGGTTGATCCGGCGCGCGTTCTCGTTGATTGCCGCCTGCAGGCGAGCGAGCCGGGCGTTCTTCACCTCGGCCGGCGTGTCGTCGGCCAGGCTGGCGGCCGGGGTGCCGGGACGCGAGGAGAACACGAACGAGAAGCTCTGGTCGAAGCCGATGTCGTCAATCAGCTTCATGGTCTTTTCGAAGTCGTCGTCGGTCTCGCCGGGGAAGCCGACGATGAAATCCGACGACACGCAGATGTCCGGACGCACGGCGCGCAGCTTGCGGATGCGCTGCTTGAATTCCAGGGCGGTGTAGCCACGCTTCATAGCCGCCAGGATGCGATCCGAGCCCGCCTGCACGGGCAGGTGCAGGTAGTTGGCCAGCTGCGGCACGTTGGCGTAGGCCTCGATCAGCGAGTCGGAAAACTCCAGCGGATGCGAGGTGGTGAAGCGGATGCGGCCGATGCCGTCGATCTGCGCGATGGCGTGGATCAGCACCGACAGGTCGGCCACGTCGCCGTCGTGCATCGGGCCGCGGTAGGCGTTGACGTTCTGGCCCAGCAGGTTGACCTCGCGCACGCCCTGTTCGGCGAGCTGGGCCACCTCGACGATCACGTCGTCGAACGGGCGGCTGATTTCCTCGCCGCGGGTGTAGGGCACCACGCAGTAGGAGCAGTATTTCGAGCAGCCTTCCATGATCGAAACGAATGCTGTGGGGCCTTCGGCGCGCGGCTCCGGCATGCGGTCGAACTTCTCGATCTCCGGGAAGCTGATGTCCACCTGCGACTTGCCGGTGGCGCGCTGGGCTTCGATCATCTGCGGCAGGCGGTGCAGCGTCTGCGGTCCGAACACCAGGTCCACATGCGGGGCGCGCTTGAGGATGGCATCGCCCTCCTGCGAGGCGACACAACCGCCCACGCCGATCAGCACCGGCTTGCCGTTGGCCTTGTGGGCCTTCCAGCGGCCGAGTTGGCTGAAGACCTTTTCCTGGGCTTTTTCGCGGATGGAGCAGGTGTTGACCAGGATGACATCCGCGTCGTCCTCGTTCTGGGTGAGCTCCAGGCCATGGGAGGCGAGCAGCACGTCGGCCATCTTGGCCGAGTCGTACTCGTTCATCTGGCAGCCGTGGGTCTTGATGAAAAGCTTGCCGCTCATGCGCCGGGGTACCGTGATTCGTGGGAGTTGCCGAACCGCGCAGTTTACGCCCCCGCCGGGGTGCGTGCCAGTTGCCCGCAGCGGATCAATGACTTGCGTGAAGATCGTCGGCATCCAGCCCTTGGCAGGCCAAGGGGGCTCGGGCACACTCGCGCCCATGGTTCACGACGCGACGCCAGGGGAAAGCGCCGGCCATCGCGCCCGCCGTTTTCATCCTTCCGGCACGGCCCTGCGCAGGGCCGTGGGTACGTGCGCGCTCCTTTTGCTGGGCCTGGTGACCGGCCCGGCCGCCGCCGGCTCGCTGTACCGCTGCATCGGTTCCGCGGGCGAGACGGTGTTTTCGGGCACCACCGCCGGTTACAAGGACTGCAAGCGCATCGGCAGCACCGGGCCCTCGCGTCCGGCCCGCTCGATCGCGGCAGTCGCTCCCCCCGCCCAGGCACCGTTGCCCGCCTTGCCGCCCGGCCAGATCCGTTCCAACGCCGTCCAGCCTTCTTCCGCCCCGACCGCCGTCTTCGAGCCGGTCGCCGGGCCGCCCTCGCTCAAGGGGGTGATCGGGTCGGTGGCACTCGCGCCCGCCGTCGGCGCGTCATCGCTGGCCGGCGTCACCGGCGGTGTGGTCGGTGGCGCGGAAGGTCACTCCCCTGAGCCGCTGGTCCTGCCTGCCGTGACGGCGGCGACGCCGTCCCCCGCGGTGCCGAAGGGGCAATGGGATTACAAGGAATCGGCCAGCTCGGACCTGACGGCCGCCGTTGCACCCGAGACGCCGAAGGGTTCACGGGTGCTACGCGGGGCGGTCTATCGCATCACGCGGGCGGACGGCGGGGTGGAATACACCAACATCCCGCAGGGCGGTGGCGGCGGTAAGGGCGGCACCGTCAAGATGCTCTTTACCTATATCGCCACCTGCGCCGCCTGCGATGTCCATTCGAAGGTCGACTGGAACAGCGTCACCCTCAACGTGGCCGCCTATGGCGACGCGATCCGCGCGGCCAGCAGCGAGTTCAGCGTGGACGAGGCCCTCCTGCGCGCCGTGATCCATGCCGAAAGTGCGTTCAATCCGCGGGCACTGTCGGTGGCCGGTGCCCAGGGCCTGATGCAGTTGATCCCCGGCACCGCGCGGGACATGGGTGTCATGGATGCGTTCGACGCCGGCCAGAACATCCGCGGCGGCGCCCGCTACCTTGCCCAGCTGCTGCGCACCTTCAATGGCAACGAACGCCTCGCCGCCGCGGCCTACAACGCCGGCCCCGGCGCCGTGCAGAAATACAACGGCGTGCCCCCCTACGACGAGACCCAGGTCTACGTCGAACGCGTCGGCGTCCTCCGCAAACGCTACAACGACCTCCTCAAGCCCCACGCCGCGCTGTAACGGCCGTACCGCGCCCAACGTCACGCCGCGTCGTAGGAGCGCACGCACGTGCGCGAACCGTGCTACCTCAGGGCCTGCATAGGCGCCGTAGGCGGCCGCTGGCTGGGCGTCACCGTGGTCGCGAACGCCGCGCCGTTGCGCAGGCCGGACACCTTCACCGCCACGCCCGGCTTCAACGAGGCCTCGTGCCGCCGCAAATCGGACGGGTCGAGAATGTCCTCGTCGCCGATGCGCAGCAGTACGTCGCGCTGCTGGATGCCGGCCAGCGCGGCGGGGCCGCCGGGCGAGACCTCGTTCACCACCACCCCGCGGGCCGCGGAGGGCAGGCCGCTGTCGGCGGAGATGGGCACCGCGCCGTAATCCGCGCCGATCCATCCGCGCACCACGTGACCTGTCTGGATGATCTGGTCCAGCACCTCGCGCGCGCTCTGCACGGGAATGGCGAAGCCGATGCCCTCGGCGCCCACGGCCTGGCCGATCAGCGAGGTGTTGATGCCGACCAGTTCGCCGTGCGCATTGACCAGCGCACCGCCGGAATTGCCGAAGTTGATCGCGGCGTCCGTCTGGATGAAGTTCTCCAGGCTGGACAGGTTGAGCTGGCGACCGATGGCGCTGACGATGCCCATGGTCACGGTCTGGCCGATGCCGAAGGGGTTGCCGATGGCCAGCACCACGTCGCCGACCCGGGGCCGGCTTTCGGCGTCGGTCATGTGGATGGCAGGCAGGTTGCCCGCATCCACCTTGAGCACGGCCAGGTCGGTTTCATCGTCCGAGCCCACCACGCGGGCCTTGGCGACGCGGCCGTCGTACAGCAGCAGCTGGATGTCGTCGGCGTTGGCGATCACGTGGTTGTTGGTGAGGACGTAGCCGTCCTCCCGAACGATCACGCCCGAGCCCAGGTTCTGCTGGCGGCGGGTACGGGCCGGGCCGGTGGGCACGCTGAAGATGCGTTGCAGCACCGGGTCCGAATACAGCTCGCGCGGCTGCTCGGTCACCATCTTGTTGGCGTAGATGTTGACCACGGCCGGCGCGGCCTTGGCCACGGCATCCGCGTACGAGGCGGCCGCGCCGGCGGCCGGGGCCTCGGTTTCGGTGCTGGCGGCGGCAGGCTGGGTGGCCGGGGGGGTGAAGCGCTGGCGCAGGAAAGCGCCGCTGCCCGGCCAGAACAGGCCCACCACGAAGGCGACGGCCAGGCCGAGCACGACGAAGCGGGCAACGAAGGCGAGCGTGCGTGCGGCGTGGTTCATGGAATAACGAGGGGTCCTGTCGTCGTCGCGTCGCCTTGCCCGGGGGAATCCGGGCAGCCGGTGGTGCCGGATTGTCCGCTTCCTGGCGGATTCGTGACCGTCCCACCCGTCATGGAGGACAGGGGGTGGTTCAGTTTATTGTACGTGGGTGGTGCCTGCCGTTACACTGACTTGATATAGCGGAAGCCGATTTCCGAACGAACCGGCGATAGGGGTCCGCATTCTCAATGGCATAAGTTCCGGAGAGCCTGATGGCGAACGAAGTCGTCGATCACGGGCGCCGTCGCTTCCTCACCACCACGACTGCGGTCGTGGGCGGTGTCGGAGTGGTTACGGCGGTCGTGCCCTTCATCAAGTCGTGGGAACCGAGCGCAAGGGCAAAGGCAGCGGGAGCGCCTGTCACGGTCGACATCAGTGCCATCGAGGCGGGCCAGAAGGTCACGTTCGCGTGGCGCAGCCTGCCGGTCTTCGTGGTCAACCGGACCAAGGACCAGCTGGCCCAGCTGAAGGGCCTCGAGCCCCGCCTGCTGGACCCGCAATCCTCGGACGCGGGCCAGCAGCCGAAGTACGCCACCAACGAGAACCGCTCGATCAAGCCCGAGTGGCTGGTCGTCATCGGCCTGTGCACCCATCTGGGCTGCGTGCCGGACTTCGTGCCCGACATCAAGCCCGAGCCGTTCGACGCCAACTGGAAGGGCGGCTTCTACTGCCCCTGCCACAAGTCGCGCTACGACCTGGCGGGCCGGGTGTTCGCCGGCGTGCCCGCGCCGAAAAATCTGGCCGTGCCGCAGTACCACTTCCTGGATGACTCGCACATCCAGATCGGTGTCGATCCGGAGGGGAAAGGCTGATGGCCAGCATCTTCGATTGGGTCAACGAACGCGCGCCGAACCTGGCGCCGACGTTCCGCAAGCACATGACCGAGTACTACGCGCCGAAGAACTTCAACCTCTGGTACTACTTCGGTTCGCTCGCCCTGCTGGTCCTGGTCAACCAGATCGTGACCGGCATCTTCCTCACCATGAACTACAAGACGAGTGCGCTGGAAGCGTTCAACTCGGTCGAGTACATCATGCGCGACGTGGAGTGGGGCTGGCTTATCCGCTACATGCACTCCACGGGCGCCTCGCTGTTCTTCGTGGTGGTGTTCCTGCACATGTTCCGCGGCATCATGTACGGCTCGTTCAAGCGTCCGCGCGAGCTGGTCTGGATCCTGGGCATGCTGATCTTCCTCGTGCTGATGGCCGAGGCGTTCATGGGCTACGTGCTGCCGTGGGGCAACATGTCGTTCTGGGGCGCGAAGGTCATCATCTCGCTGTTCGGCACCATTCCCTATATCGGCTCGTCGCTGGTGGAGTGGATCATGGGCGACTTCCTGCCCGCCGACGCCACGCTGAACCGCTTCTTCGCGCTGCACGTCATCGCGCTGCCGCTGGTGCTCCTGCTGCTGGTGGTGCTGCACCTGGCCGCCCTGCACGAAGTGGGCTCGAACAACCCCGACGGCGTCGACGTCAAGCACGGCCCCAAGGGCAACCGCTGGGATGCGAGCAAGCCCATCGACGCCATCCCGTTCCACCCGTACTACACGGTGAAGGACCTGGTGGGCGTCGGCTTCTTCCTGACCATCGCCGCGTTCATCATCTTCTTCGCGCCCACCTTCGGCGGCTGGTTCCTGGAGCACGACAACTTCACCCCGGCCAACAACCTGGTGACGCCGAGCCACATCAAGCCGTCGTGGTACTTCACCCCGTTCTACGCGATCCTGCGCATGATCCCGTCGTTCTTCGGCACGGCGATCTGGGGTGTCATCGGCATGTTCGGTTCCATCCTGCTGCTGGCGCTGCTGCCGTGGCTGGACCAGGGCGCCGTGCGCTCCGTGCGATACCGTGGCATGGGCTACCGCATCGCCCTCGGCGTGCTGGTGGTGTCCTTCCTGTCGCTGGGCGCGGTGGGCGCGGGCGTCACGGCCGAGCTGATCCCCGAATGGTTCCCGCATGCGGACGTCACCACCTGGGAGAACGCCTTCGGTCGGTTGATGACGCTGTGTTACTTCGGCTTCTTCGTATTCGTATGGGTCTACACGCGCTTCGGTTTCGAGAAGACCAAGCCGGTTCCGGAACGGGTGACGACGCATGATTAAGCGCTATTTTTCCTCCGCCGCCCTCGCGCTGGGCCTGTTCGTCGCCGCGTTGCCCGCCATGGCCGCCGAAGGTGGCGAGGGGCTTCCGTCCGCCGGTACCAACGTCAACGACCAGGCGGCCCTGCAGCGCGGCGCCAAGCTGTTCTTCAACTACTGCGTCGGCTGCCACTCGCTGAAGTACGTGCGCTACTCGCGCCTGGCGTCCGACCTGGGCCTGTCCGAAGACGAGGTGATGACCAACCTCAACTTCACGGGCGCCAAGTTCGGCGAGCCGGTGATCTCGCACATGCCGGTGGACGGTGCCAAGGCCTGGTTCGGCAAGGATCCACCCGACCTGTCGCTCGAGGCGCGGGCCAAGGGCGTGGATTTCATCTTCAATTACCTCAACTCGTTCTATCTCGACCCCACACGGCCGGTCGGCTGGAACAACACGGTGTTCCCCAACGCCTCCATGCCCAATCCCCTCTGGGAGCTGCAGGGCCTGCAGGTGGCCGTGCACGGCGAGGCCAAGCCGGGCCAGGAAGCCACGGTGGAGAAGCTCGAGCTGCAGCGCCCGGGGCGGATGACGCCCGAGGAGTTCAAGGCGGCCACGCGCGACCTCACCACCTTCCTCGAGTACACGGCCGAGCCGGCCGCCCTCGAGCGCCAGTCCGTGGGCGTGTGGGTCATCCTGTTCCTGGCCGGCCTGACCTTCCTGCTGTACCTCGTGAAGCAGGAATACTGGAAGGACGTGCACGAACAACACGACGAGCACTGACCGGTGTCCCGCGGGCGGCCCACGGCCGCCCGTTTCGTTTGGGGGATGGGTGGGGTTAGAGTTCCGAACACCGTAAACAGGGAGATCGACGCATGGTCCAGAGTGCTCGTTCGCGTGCGGCGCTGACGCTTTACACCAGCGCCGACGATATCCATTGCCACCGGACGCGCCTGGTGCTGGCGGCGAAGGGGGTGGCCTATGACCGGTTCATCCTCAAGCCGGATCGGCCAACAGCCGACCTGCTCGACCTCAATCCCTACGGCACCCTGCCGACCCTGGTCGATCGCGACCTCTGTCTCTACGACCCCCTGGTGGTGGTCGAATACCTCGACGAGCGCTACCCGCATCCGCCGCTGATGCCCATCGATCCGCTGTCACGGGCGCGCCTGCGACTGGCCACCTGGCGCATCGAAAACGACTGGCTGCCGGAGATCGAGGCGATTACTGAGGGCGGCAAGGAGGCGGTCGGTGCCCGCAAGCGCCTGCGCGAACAGCTGCTGTTGTCCGAGCCGCTGTTCCGGGCGTCGCGGTTCTTCCTGAATCCGGAAATGAGCCTGATCGACTGCCTGGTGGCCCCGGTGGTCTGGCGTCTGCCCCACCTGGGCGTGGACCTGGGGCGAGACGGCAAGGCCATCGTCGACTACGGCGAGCGCCTGTTCCATAGCCAGGGCTTTGCCCGCAGCCTCACGCCCGAGGAGCGCGACATGCGCCCGGATTTCAATTTCAGCCCTGGTTAGCGTCGGATGCCGCCTATCCCTTAAACTGTCCCCCGACCTTGCCCAGCCGGGGCTTTGGTGATCCCCGACCTACCGGCGGGAACGACGAGGACAGCATCCATGGATACGAACGAAAGCGCGGGCATGACTTCCAACCGCCCGTACCTGCTCCGCGCCATCTACGACTGGATCAGCGACAACGGCCTGACCCCCTATGTGCTGGTGGACGCCGCCCAGCCCGGGGTCAAGGTGCCCGCCCACGTCGTGAAGAACGGCCAGGTGGTGCTCAACCTGGCCATGCGCGCCGTGGCCAACCTCGACCTGGGCAACGACAAGATCGGCTTCCAGGCCCGCTTCTCGGGCGTCAGCCAGCAGATCGTGATCCCCGTGGCGGCCGTGCTGGCGCTTTACGCCCAGGAAAACGGGCAGGGCATGATGTTCCCGGCCGACGAAAACGACGGTTCCGAGCCGGCGCCCTCGTCCGGTCCGATGGAAGTGGTGGAAAACAGCGAGCCCCCGCCGCCCTCGTCCGGTGGCGACGACGACCGCCCGAAGCGCGGTGCGCCACACCTGCGCGTCGTCAAGTAGGCCACCGCCGCCCCTTCGGGGGCTTGTGGACGTCCCGGATCGGCCACACACTGCCACCATGGCATCCTTCAGCGATCTTTTCTGGCTCCTTGTCCTCGCCGGCGGCATCGCGAGTTGGTACAGGCTGACGCGTGCGCGGGAGGTTGCCGCACTCGCCGCGGCGGGGCTGTGCAAGCGTTACGGCCTCCAGTTGCTGGATCAGTCGGTCGGCCTGCGCGCCATGCGCCTCCAGGGCGTGGATGGCGTGCGTCGGCTAGAGCGCTGCTACGGCTTCGAAGTGAGCCTGGATGGCCAGTCGCGCCAGTCGGCACGCCTGTGGATGGCGGGGCACGACATCGCCAGTTATTCCCTGCCGGGAGCCGACGCGCCCGACCTGGAAACCGTGGTGGCCACCGATCCCCTGATCCACGGCAGCAACGTCATCTCGCTGGCCGACCGGCGCCGCCTGCACTGAGCACCGCGGGCTGCACGTCGAGCCGCAGGGAAAGATCGATGGCGCGTACATGCTTGGTCAGCGCGCCGCTGGAAATGAAATCCACGCCCGTCTCGGCGATGCGGCGGAGGGTATCCAGCTCCACGTTGCCCGACACTTCGAGCGACATCCTGCCGTCGGTATAGGTCACGGCCTCGGCCAGCATCGCCGGCGTGAAGTTGTCGAGCAACGCGCGGTCCGCCCCGGCGTCGATCGCCTCGGCCAGCTCGGCCATCGTCTCCACTTCCACGATCAGCGGCAACGCCGGATGGATGCGCCGCGCCGCGACCACGGCGGCACGAATGCCGCCCGCGGCGATGATGTGGTTTTCCTTGAGCATCATGGTGTCGAACAGGCCGATGCGATGGTTGGTGCCGCCGCCGCAGAGCACGGCGTATTTCTGCGCGCGGCGCAGGCCGGGCAGGGTCTTGCGCGTGTCGAGGATGCGGGTGCGCGTGCCCTTCAGGGCATCGGCGTAGCGCGACGTGACGGTGGCGGTGGACGACAGCAGCTGCAGGAAGTTGAGTGCCGTACGTTCGGCGGTGACCAGGGCGCGGGCCTTGCCGGCGAGACGGCAGATGGCGCTTCCGGCGGCGACGCGGTCGCCATCGTGGAGCGACCATGCGATGCGTACGTCCGGATCGAGCGTGCGGAACGCCGCGTCGAACCAGGCCGTGCCGCACAGTACGGCATCCTCGCGACAGGTGAGCACGGCGGTGGCGGTGGCCCGTGCATCGAGCAGGTCGGCGGTGGCGTCGCCCGGGCCGATGTCCTCGTTCAGGGCGCGATCGACATCGGCCTGTATCTCGACGGCCGGCGGCAGCGCATCGGCCAGGGATTGCGACGGGTTGGAAGTCATCGTGCGGATGCGCTCAGGGAAGAGGGCGCTACCTTAGCAAACCTCAGGCACCCGGATCCGGCGTGCGCAGGCGTTCCACGATGGCGTCCATGGCGCGGTCGAACAGCAGCGCGGAATCGAGCAGCCGCGCCGTGCCGTTGGCAAAGCCCTGGGCCAGGCCGGCAAGGCTGTGGTCGGCCACCTTGAGGCCGCGACGGTTCACGAACAGGTAGCGACCGCTGATCGGGCTGATCCACGAGAGCTTGGCGCGGTCGGTGCTGCCGTCCGCGCTGGTAAATTCCAGCCACTGGCCGACCTTCAGTTCGCGGGCCTGGACGAGGTTGCGCTCGTCGAAGGCCTCGTCCGGCAGGGATTCGTCCTCGGGCACCGGCTCGATGATCGGTTCGTCGATCGCCTGGATGGCATCGGGCAGCGGCGTCACGCTGGCGATGAGCGTGCCCGATCCGGTCTCCGGTACGGACTCGCCCAGCTGTTGCCGGTAGAACGCATGCAACTGCGCCAGCAGTTGTTCGGTGTCGGCATCCTGGAAGGCCACGGCGGTCAGCCCGCGGCGCAACGTCCGCTCCACGGAGGGCAGCAGCGCACGCAGGTCGCGTCGCCCGTTGAGGTCGTAGACCGGACGGGC
Organism: Xanthomonas sp. NCPPB 2632; assembly: GCF_041228075.2. NCBI lineage: Bacteria > Pseudomonadati > Pseudomonadota > Gammaproteobacteria > Lysobacterales > Lysobacteraceae > Xanthomonas > Xanthomonas sp. NCPPB 2632. Next base: position 3,673,624 of record NZ_CM192979.1, on the reverse strand, counting down.
GCTGGCGATGAAATCGTCGACGAAGCGCAGCGATTCGCGGAATTCAGGCGAGTCTTCGCCCTGGCGCAGCAGGGTGAGCACGATGTAGTTGGCCCAGGCCCGGGTCAGCACGCCATGGATCAGCGGCGGCAACGCGGCACCGCCGACCCGGCTGACGATTTCCTCCGCGGCGCGCCGACGGGCGTGCTCCAGTTTTTCTCGGCCGCGGGTGGATTCGGCCACGCGCTGCTCGGCCAGCTCCGCACGCTTGCGGCTGATGTCGAGGAAATCCTGCAACTCCGTCGCCAGGCGGTTGAAGAGATCCACGTCGTCGTCGAAGTCGCGCAGCAGCCGTTCGACGATGGTTCGGGTCTTGTCGAACAGGCGGCCGTCGCGGTCGGATTCGGCCGACCAGCCCTTGGCCGCATCGGCCATGGCGTCCAGCAGCTGGCGCGCGGGGTGGGACTTGTGCGCGAACAGGCGCCGGTCGAGCAGGGCGACCTTCAGGTAGGGAATCTGCAGGCGCGCCAGCATCACCTGCATCTCGGCGGGCAGGTTGCGGTCTTCGAGGATGAACTCGAACAACATGCCCACGAGATCGATCGTGTCCTCGTCCACGCCCGACACGTGCGCGGTCTGTTGCCCGCGCAGCTGGCCGATCTGGACGAGCAACTGTTCCTTCAGCTGGGCCACGTCGCGGGTGACGTCGGCCTGTGTGGCAAGCGGTGCGGCGTGACTGGGCAGGCTGGCGATCTGGCTTTGCAGCAAGGTCAGCGCACCGAGCATCTCCGCCGCGCTGGGCAGGGGGCCGATCGGCAAGGCCTGGCCACCGCCGGTAGCTGTGCCGGTCAGGGCGGAGATCGCGCCGCGACGGGCGGAGAACATGGCGTGCAACGACTGCATGAACTCCGCCGCTGCCGCGTCGGTGACCGGGGCCGTTGCCTGCGCCGTCGTCGTGGCCGAGGACGCCGGGCCGGTAGGGGCGGGCGCGTCGCTGCGGCGCGTGGCGATCTCGTGGCGCAACTGCGGGAGCACGCCGGCCGCGGCCAGTTCGTTGTTGATGTCGTCGTACAGCTCGTCGATGCCGGCGAGCACATAGCGGTCGAAAAGCTTGTAGATGATCAGCTTGACCCGGACCTCCACCACCAGCTCGCGCATGGCCTGGCGGAAGGCCCCGGCCAGCGAGGCGGGGCCGACCGGGTTGGAGGCGTCGTCCATGCGGGCGCCGCCGCAGATCACGGACAGGCGCTGGTTCACGGCGAACAGGGCGCGGGCTAGGCGTTGCTCGTTCTTGCCGATCATGCTGGTGATCGCCAGCGATTCTTCCAGTTCGTTCTCGCCGACGAGGCTGAGTTCGATGTTCGCCAGGGGGCGTGCGTGCGCGTCGGCCTCGGGCGCGCGCGTGCGGCCGGCGGAGAAGTCGGCCAGGTCGCGGGCCACCTGGCCCAGGAAGCTGCGTTCGACGATCGCGCGCTTCTTGCGCACCTCGCGCATGCCGTCGAAGAACTGGGTTTGCGCGGCGTTGTTCTCGGCCTTCTCGGCCAGGTCGAACAGGGCGTCGTCGATGTTCTCGAACATGTTGGTGGCCAGCGCGTGCAGCCGCTTGGTCGCCAGCCCGCGCACCGTGACCAGGAGCGCACCCACACTTTCGATACGAGGGTCCATTCGATGGCTGAGATCGACGACGTTCGACGGCTCGTTCGCGTTATTCATCGCGCATCTCTGGATTCACCGGCCCCCGCCTGAGGGGCCATTGTGCGGGATCGAATGCTTTAAAGTGTGACTCAGGTCACGGATTCTGCGCGAGACCGCTTTCCGGCGTAAAGCCGGTGAGCTGCAGCGTGCCGATGCCCGCTTCCGGCAGCATCACGGGGATGCCGTCCTCCACGCGATAGACCAGTTGGCCGTCGGTGGTGATCAGGCCTTCGGCCAGGACATCGGTGACTTTATCGCCGGCTACGGTGTCGACCGAGCCCGCGCGGATGGCACTGTTGAGGGTGTCGCGCTCGGCGGCCGTGAGGGCGCGCAGGGGGCGCTTGCTGACAGGGCAGCAGAGGATGTCGAGGAGTCGCTTGTCCATGGAGAGCGGCCGTGCCGGCCAACCTGTAGATCGGGAATGCACTTACAATAGCGACTTTTGGGTGGCCGGGCCATGATTTCCAACGAAGGTAACGGAGCGGGCGCGCCGCGCGTGGGCGTGGTGATGGGCTCGCGATCGGACTGGGAAACGATGGAGCATGCCTCCGCCACACTCACCCGCCTGGGCATCGTCCACGAGGTGCAGGTGGTTTCGGCCCACCGCACGCCCGATCTGCTGTTCGGCTATGCCGACGGCGCGCGCGGCCGCGGTATCCAGGTGATCATCGCCGGCGCCGGCGGCGCGGCCCACCTGCCGGGCATGATCGCGGCGAAAACGGCCCTGCCGGTGTTCGGCGTACCCGTGCAGTCCAAGGCCCTGAACGGCATGGATTCCCTGCTTTCGATCGCGCAGATGCCCGCGGGCATCCCCGTGGGCACCCTGGCGATCGGCCGCGCCGGTGCGACCAACGCCGCCTTGCTGGCCGCCTCCGTGCTCGCCTTGCACGATCCCGCCGTGGCCAGCGCGCTGGATGCCTTCCGCGCCGAGCAGACCCGCAACGTCCTCGACAACCCGGACCCGCGTACGTGAGCCGCACGCTCCCCACCGTAGGCATCCTGGGCGGCGGCCAGCTGGCGCGCATGCTGACCCTGGCCGCTGCACCGCTGGGCATTCGCACCGTCGTGGTGGACACGTCGCCGGACGCCTGCGCCGGCCAGGTGGCCGAGCTGGTGGTGGCCGACTGGTCCGACGAGGCCGCGCTGGCCGCGTTTGCCGCCCGGGTGGACGTGGTCACCTTCGACTTCGAGAACGTGCCCGCCGCCGTCGCCGAGCGCCTGGCCGGGCAGGTCGACGTGTTCCCGAATCCGCGGGCCCTGGCCGTGGCGCAGGATCGTCTCAGCGAGAAAACCCTGTTCCGCGAGGCGGGCCTGGATACGCCCGACTTCGACACCGTGGACACGCGCGACGACCTGGTTCGCGCGGTCGGCCGGATCGGCACCCCGGCCATCCTGAAGACGCGGCGGCTCGGCTACGACGGCAAGGGGCAGTTCCGCCTCAAGTCGGACGGCGATATCGACGCGGCCTGGGCGGCGCTCGGCGATGCCGCCGGCCAGCACGGGCTGATCCTGGAAGCCTTCGTGCCGTTCGACAGGGAGTTGTCGGTCGTGGCCGTGCGAGGCCGCGACGGTGCCTTTCGTGCCTGGCCGCTGACGCGTAACTGGCATGTCGACGGCGTGCTGTCGCTCAGCCTCGCCCCCGCGCCGGGCACGTCCGACGACATGGATCGCGCCGCCATCGCGCATGCGCGCACCATCGCCGAAAAACTGGATTACGTGGGTGTGTTCGCGCTGGAGCTGTTTGTCCGCGGCGGCGACCTGCTCGGCAACGAAATGGCCCCGCGCGTGCACAACTCCGGTCACTGGACCATCGAGGGCGCGTACACCAGCCAGTTCGAGAACCATATTCGCGCCGTGCTGGGCCTGGCCCTGGGCGACACGGGTGTCCGTGGTGCCAGCGCCATGCTCAACTGGATCGGCGACCTGCCCGACCCGGCGCCGGTGTTATCGGTGGCCGACGGTCATTGGCACGATTACGGAAAGGAAGCGCGCGCGGGTCGCAAGGTCGGCCACGCGACGATCTGCGCCGCCGACGCCGGCAGCCTGCGTGCGAAGCTTGCCGAGGTGGGTGCGGCGCTGGGTCGCGATGACCAGGTGGCGCCGGCTGTGGAGCTGCTTGGCTGACGCCACCTGGCCACGCGGGTAGGAGCGCGCGATGCGCGCGACATCTTTTAGCGGCAATCCGCAAGCTGGCGCGCGAGGCCAGGCGCTCGGCCTCAACACATGTCGCGCACATCGTGCGCTCCTACACGGGCCTGGTATCGCGCACATCGTGCGCTCCTACATGGCCTGGTATCGCGCACATCGTGCGCTCCTACACGGCCTGGTATCGCGCACATCGTGCGCTCCTACGGGTCGGTTGTAGGAGCGCACGATGTGCGCGATCTCGGTGCGTCACAACGCGCGATAACGCGGTGCAACGCACCGACAAACCTCAGGCGAGGTTCTTCGCCGCAAAATCCCAGTTGACCAGGTTCCAGAAGGCTTCCAGGTACTTCGGGCGGGCGTTGCGGTAGTCGATGTAGTAAGCGTGCTCCCACACGTCCGCGGTGAACAGCGGCTTGTCGCTGCCGGTGATCGGCGTGGCGGCGTTGGACGTGTTGACGATGGCGAGCGAGCCATCCGGGCGCTGCACCAGCCAGGTCCAGCCGGAGCCGAAGTTGGCGGCGGCCTGCTTGGCGAATTCTTCCTTGAACTTGTCCACGCCACCGAAGGCCTTGGTCAACGCGTCGGCGAGCTTGGCCGGCGGCTCGGCGCCGCCCGGGGCACGCATGGAGTGCCAGTAGAAGGTGTGGTTCCAGATCTGGGCGGCGTTGTTGAAGATACCGCCCGAGGACGACTTGACGATGTCCTCCAGGCTCTTGTCCTCGAACTCCGTACCCTTGACCAGGTTATTGAGGTTGGTGACGTAGGTCTGGTGGTGCTTGCCGTAGTGAAACTCCAGCGTTTCGGCGGAGATGTGCGGCTCGAGTGCATTCTTTTCGTAGGGAAGCGGGGGAAGTTCGAACGCCATGAGGGAGCTCCTTAGCGGTGGCTGGGGGGAAGGGCGTCAACAGGGGGCGCGGCGGCCCACGCTGTTACACTACGCAACTAATCGCATTCTAATGATGAAACCCGACCTATGGACGTCGTAGACGAGATCAAGGCCATCGTGGCGGCCCATCCGATCGTGCTTTTCATGAAAGGCACGCCGGAATACCCCACCTGCGGATTCTCCGATCGTGCGGTCAGGGCGCTGGCAGCGGCGGGGGCCACGTTCTTCACCGTCAACGTCCTGGCCGATCCCCGCGTCCGGGCGGGCCTGCCGCATTATTCCAACTGGCCCACCTTTCCCCAGCTGTTCCTGCTGGGTGAGTTCATCGGTGGCTGCGACATCGTCGAAGACCTGCACTCGGCCGGTGAGCTGAAGCGCATGGCCGCCGATGTGGCGGAGGCCAATTCGTGAGCTCCCTGCCGTCGGCGCGCCTGCCAGCCTCCTGGACCCCCACCCCCGGCCTGCTCGACGGGCGGGTAGTGGTGGTCACCGGGGTCACGGGCGGCCTGGGCGGCGAGACGGCGAAGGCGGCGGTGCGAGCCGGCGCCACGGTGGTCATCACCGGGCGCAAGGTGCGCGCCCTGGAAAAATGCTACGACGAACTGGTGGCGCTGGGCGGTGCCCAGCCGGTGATCCATCCGCTGGACCTGGAAAGCGCCACTCCGAACGACTACGCGGCGCTGGCCGAGGGCATCGAAAAGGAATTCGGTCGCCTCGACGGCCTCGTGCACGCCGCAGCGCACTTCAACGAGCTGACGCCGCTGGCCATGCACAAGCCGGACGACTGGCTGCGCGCCGTGCAGGTCAACGTGTCGGCGCCGTTCGCGCTGACCCAGGCCTGCATGCCCTTGATGGGGAAGGCCGCGGACAGCGCGGTGGTGTTCGTCCTGGACGATCCCGACCTGCTCTCGCGTGCGCACTGGGGCGGTTACGGGGTATCCAAGGCGGCCCTGGAGCGCCTTGCCACCGTGCTGCACGCCGAAAACGGCCGCGGCCCCCTGCGTGTGCACGCGCTGCTGCCGGCGCCGATGCGCACGGCCTTGCGCCGCGCGGCGTATTACGGCGAGAACACGCTCGACCGGCCGCTGCCTGGGGCAACAGCCGAGGCCGTCGTCTACCTGCTTTCGGACGCGGGGTCCGCCGCGCGCGGCAGCGTGCTCGACCTTCGTCCCGCCCCTTGAACGTCGTATAGGAGTTATCCATGGAAGCGCAGATGACGACGTTGTCGGCAGGCATCCTGCTGTTCCTCATCATGGACCCGCTGGGCAACATCCCGCTGTTCCTGGCCTTGCTCAAGGACGTGCCGCCACAGCGACGGCGCAAGGTCATGATTCGCGAGCTGCTGATCGCCCTGGGCGTGCTGATCGGGTTCCTGCTGGGCGGCCAGTACATCCTCAAGGTGCTTCAGCTGCGCCAGGAGTCCGTAAGCATCGCTGGTGGCATCGTGCTGTTCCTGATCGGCATTCGCATGGTGTTTCCGCCCGTCGAGGGTGGCGTATTCGGCAAGCCGGGGGAGGGCGAGCCCTTCATCGTGCCCATGGCCATTCCCGGCGTGGCGGGCCCGTCGGCCATGGCGGCACTGCTCCTGCTGACCAACTCCCAGCCGGGTCGTACCGCCGAATGGGGCATCGCCCTGTTCCTGGCCTGGCTGGCCACCGCGGTGATCCTGCTCAGCTCCACCTTCCTGTTCAAATGGCTGGGTGAGAGCGTCCTGACCGCGCTGGAGCGCCTGATGGGCATGCTGCTGATTGCCCTGTCGGTGCAGATGTTCCTCACCGGGCTCTCGGCCTACCTGCATATCGCGGTCTGACCCGTCTTTCGGGCCTCCGCCCGCAGGAACGTACGCAACGGTAGGGTTGCTGTCATAATTGACGGCGAGCATGCACCGGGCGGACACCGTCCGTCCGGTGCATGCGTCCGATGCCCGGCGAGGGGCACTTGAGGATGTTCGAAGGCTTATGAGAAACCACGACTCCGTACCGGCCCCGTTCGGTTTGAACCGTTCGACGTCAAGGGGAGCCTGAACCATGCTGAGCATCGATCAGACACTGATGGAGCGCCTGCCCTGGCTGGCGCAACACCCGCTGATCCGCAAGCCGCTGGTCGGCATGCTGGAGAAGCTGGCCCACGAGTCCCGCTTCAACAAGACGCTGGACCATGCCGGAACGGCGCTGGGCTTCGACTTCTGCGAGCGCACGCTGGATTACCTCGGCGTCAGTTGCCGGATCACCGAGCGCGAGCGCGAGAACATTCCCGTCGAGGGACCGCTCATCGTCGTGGCCAACCATCCACTGGGCATGGTGGACGCGATCGCCCTGCTGCAGATGATCGGCACGGTGCGCCGGGATGTCCGCATCCTGGGCAACGACGTGCTGGCCGCGGTGCCCCAGCTGGGCCCCCTTCTGCTGCCCGTGGACGTGTTCGGCAAGGGCGCCGCTTCGCGCATGCGCAACATCTTCCGCGCCATCCAGGCCGGCGAAGTGCTGGTGATGTTCCCCGCAGGCGAAGTGTCCCGCGTGGGGCCCTCGGGCGTACGCGACGGCAAGTGGTCCGACGGCTTCGCACGCATTGCCATGAAAGCCGGCGTGCCGGTGCTGCCCGTGCACATCGCGGCGCGCAACTCGGTCGCGTTCTACGGCCTGTCCATGCTGGCCAAGCCGCTCAGCACCGCCATGCTGCCGCGCGAGGCCACGTCCGGACGCCAGCGGGTCGGCTTCCGCATCGGCAAGCTGGTGGATGCCGACGAACTGAAGCAGGTCAGCGGCGGTTCGGCGGAGCAGGCCGCACGCCTGATGCGCCGCCACGTCTACCGTGTGGGCCGTGGTCGCGACCTGGTGTTCGGTGGCCAGACACCGCTCGCGCACCCCGAACCCGTGGAGCGTGTTTCCGCGGAGCTGGACCAGGCCGAACTGCTGGCCTCGCTGCCCGACGGCAAGCGCATCGTGCTGCTGCAAGGCTCGCAGGACAGCTACGCGCTGCGCGAGATCGGCCGCCTGCGCGAATTGACCTTCCGTCGCGTGGGTGAGGGCACCGGCAAGCGCCGCGACCTCGATGCCTACGATCCCCATTACGAGCACCTCGTGCTGTGGGACGCCAAGGCCCTGCGCATCGTAGGTGCCTACCGCTTCGGTCACGGCGGCCGTCTGATCACCGCACGCGGCATGGCGTCCCTGTACACCTCCAGCCTGTTCGACTACTCGCCGGCGCTCGAATCGCGCCTGGCCCAGGGGCTGGAGCTCGGGCGCAGTTTCATCACACCCGCCTACTGGCGTTCCCGCGCACTCGACCAGCTCTGGCAGGGCATCGGCCTCTACCTGCAGCGCAACGCGGACGTGCGCTACCTGTTCGGTCCGGTCAGCATGTCCGTCAGCATGCCCCGCGAAGCAAGGGAATGGATCGCGGCGGCGCACCAGCATTTCTTCGGCGTGCAGGGTCTTGCGGCGGCACGCCAGCCGTTCGTCATCCCGGATGCCACCATCGCCTCCGTACGCGCCGAACTGGAAGGGCTGGACGCGGCCAGTGGTCTTGGCCGGCTGAAGCATCGCCTGGACGCGCTGGGCGTGACGCTGCCGGTGCTCTACCGGCAGTACGTGGACCTGGTGGAGCCGACCGGCGTGCAGTTCCTGGCCTTCGGCGAAGATCCGGATTTCTCCGGCTGCGTGGATGGCCTGGTGCTGCTCGACCTGGCCGCGTTGAAGCCGTCCAAGCGTTCGCGTTACCTGGGCAAGGGCTGACAGCGCCACGGAAGTCTGCCCTCGCGCGGATTTCCGGTTACGCCCATACACGGACACGCCAGCGGGTATCGCTGGCGTGTCCGTTTCCGGTAATGGCGTGGGGCCTGTAGCCTTTCCAAACCCGCGCCCTCATCGTTAAACTGTCATAACGCGGCGATAAGGTTGACCCTTGTCTGCTGGACCGTTCATCTGTTTCCCAACGTATTGACCCACCTGCATTTGCGGGTCATTCGCCGTGCCCGGAGATAACGTTTTTCTTGCGTAGAGCGTAATAAATATCGGCTGGCAGATAATCGATATCAATTACGGAAAGGGTATTAAAAGCCGATTCAAAAGAATAAATAGCTGCCTCGAAAAGGGGCTGGCCACGGACGGCTTTGGCATGACCTCAACCCAGTGTTTTTCAGGAAACCCTCCATGATCCGCAACTCCCTCTCGGGCGCCATCGCCTTGACCCTCTTCGCGGCCGCCAGTGTCGTGTCGGCGCAGGACAGCCAAGGCACGCAGGCCGCCGATGCGCAGCGCGCTCGCAGTGCCGCCGCCAGCACCTCGAATACCACGAACGACAACGCCACCCGTCGCGCTACCCAGCAAATGGAATCAGTGCAGGTGAAGGCGGATTCGCTGTCGCTCGGCGCGGGCCTGATGTCCGTCCAGGATGCGCCCAAGGCCGTGTCCACCGTGTCGCGCGAGGCCATCATCCGCGCCGCGCCCGGCATCAACTTCACCCAGGCGATCGACTCGATCCCGGGCGTCACGGCATCGACCGACGACTACACGGGCCTCAACGACGGTAATGCCTCGATCCGCGGCTTCAGCCTCGACGAGATCGGCGTGACGGTGAACGGTGCGCCCATCAACGACAGCGGCAACTACAAGATCTACGCCACCGAATACGGTGACAGCGAGAACATGGGCGACGTGACCGTGCAGCCCGGGTTCCCCGAGAACGGAACGCCGATCTCCGGCGCCGCGGGCGGTTCCATCGCGTGGGTCACGGTCGATCCGTCGCACACCGCCGGGCTCGACGTCAGCCAGTCCGGCGGCGGCAACAGCTATCACCGCACGTTCTTTCGCCTGAACACCGGTGACACCGGCCCGGTGCGCTCGTGGATTTCCTACTCCAACAACGAGACCAACCTGTGGCGCGGCCGCGGCAAGGCCAAGGTCACCAAGGTCGACGAGAAAACCGTCTGGCAGATCGACGACAAGAATTCGGTCGCGTTCTCGGTGCAGTACAACCGCCTGATCAAGACGAACTACGAGTCGCTGACCAAGGCCCAGGCGGCCCAGCAGTACGACCAGAGCTACCTGGGCACGTACACGCCCGGCAGCACCAGCAGCAACTACTACGCGCTGCACCAGAACCCGTTCCGCAACTACCTGGCCAGCATGGACGGCGAGTTCACGCTGTCCGACAACCTGCGCCTGTCGGTGGTGCCGTATTTCCAGTACGGCTACGGCGGTGGCGGCTCGGGCAGCACCTTCACCGAGAACGCGAAGGCCAACGGCAACTACTACAGGACGGTAGCGTACGACCTAAACGGCGACGGCAAGATCGGCGGCACCCAGCTGGTCAACTCGTACAGCTACTCGACGACCTACCGGCCCGGCATCATCGCCAAGTTCAACCAGGACCTGAGCGACAGCAACAGCCTGGAATACGGGGTGTGGGCCGAGCGCCCGCGCCAGCAGCAGGGCCAGGCATTCGTGCCCGTGGATTACGCCACCGGCGTGCCCATCGATACGTGGGCCGCCAAGGGCTCGCGCATCACCTATCCGGACGGCACATCGCAGAAGGCTTACAGCCAGTACACCACGACCACCAATGCCAAGGCGTTCGTCACCGACAACTGGAACCCGACCGACAAGCTCACCCTTACGGGCAGCGTCGCCTATGTCTGGTCCAAGCGTGATGGCGAGGTCGCCGAATACCCGGATTCCGCCGGCGCGATCAATGCGGCCGGCAAGGTGACGGTGACGCCGACCAACATCGGCTACGGCGCCTCACCGGTGGACACGTACCACAAGTGGACGCCCACGGCGGGTGCGAAGTACCAGCTGGATGCCGAGAACCAGATCTACTTCGGTATCGGCAAGACGTTCCGTGCCCCGATCAACGGCGCGGTGCTGAGCAACGCCCTGTACGGCTACGGCACGGCCCAGGCCGGCGCGCTGCCGAACAAGCCCGAAACCTCGACCAGTGCCGACCTGGGCTGGCGCTACTACGGCGAGCGCGCGTCGCTCAGCGTCGATGCCTTCGCGGCCAATTTCAACAACAAGCAGGTCTCCGGCTACGACGAGGCCACCGGTCTGGGCGTGTATACGCAGCTGGGCAAGGTGCATAACCGCGGCATGAGTGCCGAGGGTAGCTTCAGCTTCGACCCGCAGTGGTCGGTGTACGGCAACTACACCTACCTGCAGTCGCGTATGGAGGACAACCTCGATTCCCTCGGCGACGGCATCTACAACACCCGCGGCAAGACCCTGCTCAACGCACCGCGCAACTCGGGGTATGTGGAGCTCAGCTACAAGAACGGGCCGTTCTGGGCCGGACTTAACGCCAAGTACCAGGGTTCCATCTGGGGCGACTGGTCGAACACGGAGCGTGTCGGCGGCTACACCACGCTGAACCTCAATGCGGGCTGGGATTTCCCGGACTTCTCGTCGACCTTCCGCAAGCCGTACATCAAGGTCAACGTGTTCAACCTCACCGATCGCAAGGCGCTGACCAATGCGAACAACACCTCGGCCTTCCTGGCGAGCAACCCCGGCAAGATCAAGGATGCCAATGGGGTGACGCTGTTCACGTCGGCGCCTTACTACTCGGTGCTGGAGGAACGGACGTTCATGGTGACCTTCGGAGCCTCGTTCTTCTGAGTCTTGTCCGGTCACGGTAGGGAGGCCCTCCCGGTCGGCCCTGCCCATGCGCATGATCTTCAGGCCCCTCCTCGCGAGGGGCTTTTTTTGTGTCGGCCGCGCAGGTATGCGCGGTATAGGCAACACAGGCTTGCGGCCCGCCATGCCGCTCGTCGACATCGCCGGTAGGGGTGGCTCTTACAGGATCCGGTGACGCGGGCGTTATTGGCGAAATATATACTTTAAAATCAATGGATTAATCGACAAAACCACCAACCGTCACGGAAGTGGTATTTATCAAACTGGCGTGAAAACGTTACAAATCTGTCATACAATGCCGTTAAAGTTGGCTTAACAACTGTCGCCACCGGTCGCAAGGATGTGAGCCGGGTCACATGAGACGACACAGCCAGCGATTTGGGGAAAGTCCAGATGCGACGCTCCACCCGGCCCCGCGCCAGGTAGCCCTTCGTCTGGAAAAAATTTTCGTATGCAAGCCACAGGGTCGACCATTAGATGAATAGCCGAATCCGCGCCAAACTCCTGCCGTTGGCGATCGCCTCGCTGCTGACGGCACCTGCGTTCGCGCAGGAAACCTCGTCCACGATCAGCGGCCGCGTCCTCGACGCCGGCGGCCAGCCGGTGGCCAATGCCACCGTCGTCATCGTGCACGAGCCGTCGGGCACGACGAAGACCACCACCACCGATGCCAGCGGCCGTTACTCGGCCCAGGGCCTCCGCGTCGGCGGTCCGTTCGACGTGACCGCGACCAAGGATGGCGCCCCGTCGGCTCGCCAGGACAACGTCTACCTGCAGTTGGGCGCGGACACCGCGGTCAACCTGACCTCCGGCGCCGCCGCCAATGCCGCCGATGCCACCGCGCTGAACGCTGTCACCGTGTCGGCCGTCTCCGGCCAGTTCTCGTCGGAGAACAAGGGCCTGGGCACCACCATTTCTCAGGCGCAGTTGAAGGCCACGCCGGCCCCGAGCCGCAACATCGCGGACATCGCCCGTCTCGACCCGCGCGTCAACGTCGACCACGGCACCGGCGCGATCTCGGCCAACGGCCAGAACGCCCGTATGAACAGCATCAAGGTCGACGGCCTGGGCGTGGGCGACCCGTTCGGCCTGAACGGCACGGGCATGCCGACCGTCGGCTCGCCGGTCTCGATGGATACGATCGACTCGTTCAACATCTCGACGGCCAACTATGACGTCGGCTCCGACACGATCGGCGCGGACATCAACGCCGTGACGAAGTCGGGTACGAATGACTTCCATGGTTCGGCCTACTACGGCTTCAAGAACGCCAGCAGCATGGTCGGCAAGGCCGGCTGGCTCGACCAGGGTCGTGACTACACCGAGTTCGATCGCAACTGGGTGGCCGGCGCGACCGTCGGTGGTCCGATCATCAAGGACAAGCTGTTCTTCTTCGCCGGGTATGAGAAGGAAGAAGTGACCGGCCTGAGTTCGGGTGCCGTCAATGGCCTCGATCCGTCGCTGGCCAATTCGACGGTCAACAAGATTTCGCAGAACGATTTGCAGCGCATCGTCAATGGTGCAACCGGTCTCGGGATCGCCCCGGGCAGCACCGGGGCCAACGCCGGCACGCTGACCGACAAGCGCTACATCGCGAAGCTGGACTGGAACATCACGGACGGCCACCGTATGAACCTTGCGTACTCGCGTACCAAGGAAGTGAAGCCCAACCCGCAGGGCAACGGCACCTCGTCCGTCGGTCTGTCGAGCTATTGGTACACCGTCAACTCCGATATCAAGAATTACACGCTGCAGTCGTTCGACGACTGGAACGACATCTTCTCGTCGGAGACCAAGATCGGTTACAGCGACTACGGCCTGAATCGCTCGGTCGACACGCAGCAGCCGATGGTCACCGTTCGTGCGAACAACACGAACTTCGGCACCAGCGCCACCGGCCCGACGGTCAGTCTCGGCGAAGACCAGTTCAGCCATTACAACGCGGCTTCGGTGAAGACGCTCAACGCGATGTGGGCCGGCACGCTGTATCTCGGTGACCACACCATCAAGGGTGGCTTCGAGTGGGAGCGTAACCGCATCTACAACCTGTTCGGCCGTACCGAATTCGGCGCGTACACGTTCGGCAACAACGGTGCGAACAACATCGCCAATGGCCTGTACAGCAACTATTCGCTGTACCAGCCGGCGAAGGGCTACTCGCTGAACGACATCGCGGCCCAGTGGGAACTGCGTCGTCACACCTTCTTCCTGCAGGACACCTGGCAGGCATCAGACAACCTTTCGGTGCAGTTCGGTTTCCGTGTCAACAAGTACCTGACCGACGACAAGCCGCTGTACAACGCAACGTTCCAGTCGAAGTACGGCTTCAGCAATGCCAACACGATCAATGGTAGCCAGCTGGTCGAGCCGCGACTGTCGTTCAACTACACCTTCGACAGCGAATACAAGACCCAGTTGCGCGGTGGCGTCGGCCTGTTCCAGTCCGATCCGCCGACCGTGTGGATGACCAACCCGTACCAGAACAACGGTATCAACGTCGCTACGTACTCGTATGATCGCCTGGCCGATGGAGTGAACTGCAAGCTCGGCACCCAGACGCTTCCGTGCCCGCAGTTCAGCGCCAACCCGTTCAACCAGCCGACCAGCGGTGCGGGCACCCTGCCCCAGCAGGCGGTGGATACGGTCGACAAGAACTTCAAGCTGCCGAGCGTGTGGAAGTCCTCGATCGCCTTCGATCGTGAACTGCCGTGGCAGGGCATCATCGCCAGCATCGAGTACCAGCACCTCGACGTGCAGGACGGCATCCTCTATCAAAACCTGAATATCGGCGGTCCCACCGGCATCATGCCCGACGGTCGCTACACGTATAACGCCTGCATCGGTGGCGCGACCCCCGTGGGCGGACCGACGGGCGTCAACTGCGCGGGCAATGCAGCGAACCTCATCGGTTCGAACACGGGCGGTAGTAATGCTCGCGCTCGCCGCGACGACCGTTTCGCCCAGGGCGTCACCTACCTGACCAACACCTCAAAGGGTGGTGCCGACACCGTCACGCTGTCGTTCTCGAAGCCGATGGCGGATGGCTGGTCGTGGAGCGTCGCGGCCACCGGCGGTCATTCGACCGAAGTGAACCCCGGTACGTCGAGCCAGGCCACGTCGAACTATTCGAACAGCGCCTGGACCAACCCGAACGAAGATGTCGCCTCCACGGCCAATACGAACATCGCGAAGCGCCTGAACGCCTCGCTCACGTGGCAGCACAACTTCTTCGGCGACTATGCCACCACGATCAGCGCGTTCTATGACGGCCACTCCGGCGTGCCGTACAGCTGGATCTTCGGCAACGATTCGAACGGCGACAGCTACTCGAAGGACCTGGCGTACATCCCGACCCGCAACGACGGCACCGTGTTCCGCAATGCCGCCGGTACGGCAGCGGCGTCGCAGCAGCTGGTGAACCAGTTCTACGACTACATCAACGGTGACAGCTACCTGCGCAAGCAGCAGGGCAAGATTGCCAAGCGTAACGGTGCCACGTCCGCCTGGGTCAACCAGATCGACCTGAGCATGAGCCAGGAAATTCCCGGCATCTTCAAGGGCAACAAGGGCGAGATCCGCCTGGACGTGTACAACTTCCTGAACCTCGTGAACAAGAAGTGGGGCCAGCAGTCGTATGTCGGCTTCCCGTACACCCGCACCCTGGCCAACTTCGGTGGCGTCAACGCGCAGGGCGAGTACATCTACAACCTGCCGACCGATGCCAACGGCAACTTCCAGCCGGGCCTGAAGGGCATCTACGACGCCCCGACCGACAACAGCGCGACCAAGATCAACCCGGTCTCGCGTTGGTCCGCCATGCTGACGGTTCGCTACACGTTCTAAGCGAAGGATTCGTTGCTTGATCCGGAGGCCGGTACCCGTGAGGGTGCCGGCCTTCTTTTTGCCACGGACGGCGCCGGTCTTGACCCCCCGGCGCCGTCCGCGTGATCCTAGGCGGTCCGCTCCCGATCCGGAGCGGGGTTCGCCGCTAATCCGCGGTCGTAAAGGACGAGTAACTCCATGAATGCCATCCATTTCGGGGACCCGGTCAACGGCAAGACCGTGAGTGCCCGCGTATCGCCGGCCGGCGGCCTCGACATCCTCTCCCGCAACGAAGTGGCGCGCCTGCGCGACGCCAGCGGGTCGGGCCTGCACCAGTTGCTGCGCCGTTGCGCGCTGGCGGTGCTGACCTCGGGCAACCTCTCGGACGACCCCGGCACCCTGTTCGAGCAATACCCCGATTTCGACATCCAGGTGCTGCAGGAAGATCGCGGCATCAAGATCGAACTGAAGAATGCGCCGGAGCAGGCTTTCGTCGACGGCCGCATCATCCGCGGCATCAACGAACTGCTGGTCGCGGTGGTGCGTGACATCGTCTACGTATCCACCCAGCTGGAAGCAGGCGCCTTCGATCTCGACGACACCGTGGGCATCACGCACGCCGTGTTCGAGATCCTGCGCAATTCGCGCATCCTGCGCCCCCAGGTGGACCCCAACCTCGTGGTCTGCTGGGGTGGTCATTCCATCTCGCGCGACGAGTACGAGTACACCAAGCGGGTCGGCTACCAGCTCGGCCTGCGCAGCATGGACATCTGCACCGGGTGTGGCCCGGGTGCGATGAAGGGCCCCATGAAGGGCGCGACCATCGCCCACGCCAAGCAGCGTCGCAAGGGCAACCGCTATATCGGTGTGACCGAGCCGGGCATCATCGCCGCGGAGTCGCCCAACCCGATCGTCAACAACCTGGTCATCATGCCGGACATCGAGAAACGTCTCGAGGCGTTCGTGCGGCTGGGCCACGGCATCATCGTCTTCCCGGGCGGCGTCGGCACGGCGGAAGAAATACTCTACATGCTCGGTATCCTGCTGTTGCCGAAGAACAAGGGCATTCCGTTCCCGTTGATCTTCACCGGGCCGCAGCAGTCGGCGGCGTACTTCGAGCAGATCGACCGTTTCCTCCGCCTGACACTCGGCGACGACGTAGCCAAACACTACAAGATCATCGTCGACGATCCGGCGGCTGTCGCACACGCCATGGTCGCGGGCATCGAGAAGGTGCGCAATCACCGGCTCGACAACAAGGACGCCTTCTTCTTCAACTGGGCCCTGGATATCCCGCTGCCGTTCCAGCAGCCGTTCCGTCCCACGCACGAAGCCATGGCCGGCCTGGCGCTGCATCGCGATCGCCCGAAGCACGAACTGGCGGCCGATCTTCGCCGTGCGTTCTCGGGCATCGTTGCCGGCAACGTCAAGGAGGAGGGCGTGCGCGCCATCGAACAGTCCGGCCCGTTCGTGATCGACGGCGAGCCTGAGATCATGCGCGCCCTCGACGAGATGCTGAAAGCCTTCGTTGCGCAACACCGCATGAAGCTGCCCGGCGGCACGGCCTATGAGCCGTGCTACGTGGTGCGCACCTGATAGGCGTACTTAAGTAATGGCGGCCGGATCGGGTAGGTCGGTCCGGCTCGCCATTAGCTGAACGCCACGCGCAAACGGGCACGATGCGTCACACCGTCTAGACGGCTCCACAAGCGAGGATGGCACCCACGCATCCCGCCCGGAGAGATCCCATGCTCGTCACCATCCTGCTCGTCATCCTCGTTCTCGCACTCATCGGCGGGCTGCCCACGTGGGGCTATTCCAGCTCGTGGGGTTACGGTCCCAGCGGCGGTATCGGCGTGGTCCTCGCCATCGTGCTGATCTGCTGGCTGCTTGGCGTATTCTGATTTCTCTCCAGGTTCCCGGTGACGCCCAGGCGCACCGGGAGCGGAGCACCCCATGACCCGACCCCATCGTCCCGTTCCCGCGACCGACAAGGTGCCGACAGGCGCCGAGCCCGTGCCTTTCGACGAGTCGCCGGTGAATCGACCCGGCCCCGATCCGGACACCGACGGCGATCCCGTGGAGACCTGAGTTGGCGCGTGTTGAATGGCCGGGCGATATCGTTCCCCGCAGCTTCTTCCATCGCGACGCGCGCGATGTGGCTCCGCAGCTGCTGAACAAGTTGCTGGCCTCGGCTGACGGAAGGGCAGGGCGCATCGTGGAAGTCGAGGCCTATATAGGCGCCATCGATCCTGCCGCACACACGTTCCGTGGCAAGACCAAACGCAACGCGGTGATGTTCGGACCTCCCGGGCATATGTATGTGTACTTTACGTACGGCATGCACTGGTGTGCGAACACGGTGTGCGGTGACGAAGGCGAAGGTTCCGGCGTCCTCATGCGCGCGCTCGAACCTGTCGCGGGTATCGAAACGATGCGTGCAGCACGGCCACGTATCCGTAAGGACCGCGATCTGTGCAGCGGTCCGGCCCGGCTGACCCAGGCCATGGGTATCACCGGCGCACAGAACGGCATCGACCTGGCGCGGGCGCGGGATGGTTACACCATCCTTGACGACGGCATGCCGCCGCCCGATGAGGTGGTCGGCTCCGCGCGTATCGGTATCCGGGAAGGCACCGACCTCCTGTGGCGGTGGTTCGTGGCAGGCAATCCCCACGTCTCACGCGCCTGAGTGCCATGTGCTTCGCGGGGAGGGCAGGTTGGCTTTACCGTTCCATGTGGCATAACCTCTGGCGCATACCCGACATGGATGCTCGCATGAAGCGCATCGTCACCGCGTGTGTTCTTACCGCCCTTTCCATTGGCGTCGCCTCCGCAGATACCTACCGCTTCGGCTCCCAGGTCGTGACCACGGGCGACAGCGAAGGCCGCCTCCGCCAGATCGCCGGCAAGCCCGATCGTGAAACGCCGATCGAAACACCGCGTGGCGGCCTCGAGGGGTATCGGCTGGAGTATTTCGATCACGGTAAATCCGTGCAGATCGAGATCGTCGACGGGCGCATCCGCTCGATCACGCAACTGCAAAACTGACTCGCGAACGTCGATGGGTTATCATCGACGTCTCAACCCCATGTCCTGGATTCGCCCGGTGCTTACGCCACCCTGATCGTCACCCTTGTGTTCTCAGGCTGCGGTATCTACCGCAGGACGATCGCGTGTCGGTTTCTTACCGACCGTCTATCCGTTTACCAGGACAATTCATGAATACCTCTACTCGTTGGAGCCAGCAGTGGTTCTTCAACGTGCGTGGCGACGTGCTCTCGGGCCTCGTCGTCGCGCTCGCGCTCATTCCCGAAGCCATCGCGTTTTCCGTCATCGCCGGCGTGGACCCCAAGGTGGGTCTCTACGCATCGTTCTCGATGGCGGTGGTGATCGCTTTCACGGGCGGCCGGCCGGCCATGATTTCCGCCGCCACCGGGGCGATGGCCCTGCTGATGGTGAGCATGGTCAAGACCCACGGCTTGCAGTACCTGTTGCTGACGACCATCGCGACCGGTCTGTTCCAGGTGCTGGCAGGCGCGCTCCGGCTCGGCGGCCTCATGCGTTTCGTTTCGCGGTCCGTGGTCACCGGGTTCGTCAACGCACTGGCCATTCTCATCTTCATGGCGCAACTGCCCGAGCTTATCGGCGTGTCGTGGATGGTCTATCCGATGACTGCCGGCGCGCTGGCTATCATTTACCTGTTCCCCTACGTCACGCGCGCCGTGCCATCGCCGTTGGTGGCCATCGTGGTGATGACGGTCATCGCCATCGTCTTCCGCATCGATATCCACCGTGTGGGCGACATGGGCGCATTGCCCGATTCGCTGCCGCGCTTCCTGCTGCCGGACGTGCCGCTGAACTGGGAGACCGCGAAGATCGTGTTGCCCACGGCGGCGACGCTGGCGGTGGTCGGGCTGCTCGAATCGATGATGACCTTGCAGATCGTCAACGACATGACCGACACGCGGTCGGACAAGAACCGCGAGTGCATGGGGCAGGGCTTCGCCAATATCGCGACCGGCTTCATCGGTGGCATGGCGGGCTGCGCCATGATCGGCCAGTCGGTCATCAACGTGCGCTCCGGCGGTCGCGGCCGGCTATCGACGCTGGTGGCCGGCGTGGTGCTGCTCATGCTGGTGGTGTTCGGCGCACCATGGGTCAGCCAGATCCCCATGGCGGCGCTGGTGGCGGTGATGATCATGGTCTCGCTCAGCACGTTCAACTGGCGATCCATCGCCGCACTGCGCACGCATCCCACGTCGTCCAGCGTTGTCATGCTGGGCACGGTCGTGGTGACCGTCTGGACGCACGATCTCGCACGTGGCGTGTTGACCGGCGTAATCCTGTCCGCGGTGTTCTTCGCGCGCAAGGTCGGTCGCATGCTGGATGTGGATAGCTCCCTCTCCGAGGAGGGCGTGCGTACCTACGTCGTCTCCGGCCAGGTGTTCTTCGCGTCGGCGGATACGTTCGGTGACTTTTTCGACGTGAAGGAAGAGGACCTGAGCGGCGTGGTGATCGATGTCACCGCGGCCCACCTCTGGGACCTGACCGCGATCGGTGCGCTGGATCGCGTGGTACTCAAGTTCCGCCAGGCAGGCGTCACGGTGGACGTCGTGGGCCTGAACGCCGCCAGCCACGAACTGGTGCAGCGCCTGGGTACGCACCATCGGGAAGGCGCGTCACTGGATACGGGCGCTCACTGAGTGTGCGGATGAGCGGGTCACCGCCCAAAAGAAAAGGGTCTGCATCGCTGCAGACCCTTTCAAAACCTGGCGCCCGAAGTTGGACTCGAACCAACGACCCCCTGATTAACAGTCAAGTGCTCTAACCGGCTGAGCTATTCGGGCGGGGAGCCACGTATTGTGTTGATGTCGATGGGGGCTGTCAAGCGGCTCTAGGCATTTTTTGCGCGGTGCCGGGCACACGCCGCCGCGATGTCGGCGGGAGCGGTTTCGCGACGGATACGGCCCGACCGTGCCAGCACGATGCTGACCGCCGTATGGGCTTTGCCGCGAACGCACAGGCTGATTCGCTGGTTATCGTGGTTGGCGGTGCCGTCGGGCTGGAAGTTCACCGCGGATCGCCCGAGCGAGTGAACGATAGTGATGGCACGGGGCAAGGTATCCGATACATCGAACAAGGCTTTGGCCTGCTGGTCGCGGGCGATCCAACCCAGGCTCCAGTCGGCGGCGGGCGAGCACAGGCGCCCGTCTTCGCTGGGGCAGACGCGGGTAGGGTGGCCGCGCCGGATGGCCGTGGCGCGGGCCTTGTTCAGCGATGTGAAGAGCGCTTCCCCGGTGGCTTTCAACTGGTAGCGGGCGAGTGTCCCGGCAAGGGCCGGCAGGGTAACCAGTGCCAGCAAGCCGGCGATGGCCAGCGTGGTGGTGAGGTCGGGCAGGGTGAAGCCGCCTGGGAGCCTTTGGCGTGTGGGCATGGGGAGCGACCGCGGCAGGAAAAGTCCTTGACCATCCTGACTCGGGCGAACGCCATCCACTGTCAGGTTAGGACCTCACGCCCTGTAGGCGGCCGCCGTTTAAAATCGTCCTTTCAGCCAGCATATGGTCAACCATGACCGATCGCTTCCAGCTCGTTTCGCCCTACAAGCCCGCCGGTGACCAGTCGGAGGCCATTCGCCGCCTGAGCGAGGGCTTCGAATCCGGCCTGGCTGCCCAGACCCTGCTCGGCGTGACCGGGTCCGGAAAGACCTTCACCATCGCCAACGTGGTGGAGCAGATCCAGAAGCCGACCATCGTGCTCGCGCCGAACAAGACACTGGCCGCGCAGCTCTACGGCGAATTCAAGGAGTTCTTTCCGCACAACGCGGTGGAGTACTTCGTCAGCTACTACGATTACTACCAGCCGGAAGCCTACGTGGTGGCCTCGGATACCTTCATCGAGAAGGATTCCAGCATCAACGATCACATCGAGCAGATGCGTCTCGCGGCGACCAAGGCCCTGTTGTCGCGGCGCGATTCCCTGATCGTGGCCACCGTGTCCGCGATCTACGGCCTGGGCGATCCGGAGGACTACATGAGCCTCCGCCTTATCCTGTCGCGCGGCGAGCATATCCAGCAGCGTGCGCTGATCCGTCAGCTGACCGAACTGCAGTACGTGCGCAACGAGATGGACCTGCGGCGCGGTACGTACCGCGTGCGTGGCGAAGTGGTCGATGTGTTCCCGGCGGAGTCGGAGTCCGAGGCGCTGCGCATCGAGCTGTTCGACGGGGAGGTGGAAAACCTTTCGCTGTTCGATCCGCTCACCGGCGAAGTGCTGCGCAAGGTGCCCCGCTACACGGTGTACCCGAAAACCCATTACGCCAGCACGCGCCAGAGCGTTCTCAACGCGATGGAGACGATCAAGGTCGAGCTGTCGGAGCGGCTGGAGCAGCTGTACCGGGACAACAAGCTCGTCGAGGCGCAGCGCCTGGAGCAGCGCACCCGTTTCGACCTGGAAATGATGGCCGAGGTGGGATTCTGCCAGGGCATCGAGAACTACTCGCGGCACATGACCCGCCGCGGCCCGGGTGAGCCGCCGCCGACGCTGTTCGATTACCTGCCGCCGGACGCGTTGATGGTGGTCGACGAGTCGCACGTGACCGTTCCGCAGCTGGGCGCCATGTACAAGGGTGACCGTTCGCGTAAGGAGACGCTGGTGGAGTTCGGTTTCCGCCTGCCGTCTGCGATGGACAACCGCCCCCTTCGCTTCGAAGAATGGGAGCGCCGTGCGCCACGTGCGATCTACGTGTCGGCCACGCCGGCGAAGTACGAACTCGAGCGCTCCATCGACAACGTGGTCGAGCTGGTCGTGCGTCCCACGGGCCTGATCGACCCCGAGGTGGAGGTGCGGCCGGTCCGTACCCAGGTCGACGACCTGCTGGGCGAGATCCACAAGCGCGTGGCGATAGGCGACCGCGTGCTGGTTACCACGCTGACCAAGCGCATGGCGGAAAACCTGACGGATTACCTGTCCGAACACGACGTGCGGGTGCGCTACCTGCATGCGGACATCGACACGGTGGAGCGTACGGAGATCATCCGCGACCTGCGCCTGGGCGAATTCGACGTGCTGGTGGGTATCAACCTGCTGCGCGAGGGCCTGGACATGCCCGAAGTGTCGCTGGTGGCCATTCTCGACGCGGACAAGGAGGGTTTCCTGCGTTCCACACGCTCCCTGATCCAGACCATCGGCCGCGCGGCCCGAAACGTACGCGGCAAGGCGATCCTGTACGGCGACACCATTACCGGCTCCATGAAGGACGCCATCGACGAGACGGCGCGCCGCCGCGAGAAGCAGGTCGAATACAACACGGCCCATGGCATCACGCCTACGACCGTCGTACGACGCATTGCGGACATCATGGAGGGCGCCCGCTCCGATGTGGGTGCCCGCGGTGGCAAGGGGCGCAAGGGCAAGGAGGCGAAGAAGGCCCAGGAAGAGCAGGCCGATTACGGCTCCCTGACCCCCGAGCAGGTCGGCTCCACGATCAAGAAGCTGGAGACGCGCATGTACAAGCACGCCCAGAACCTCGAGTTCGAGGAGGCAGGCAAGCTCCGCGACGAGATCCACCGGCTGCGGGACAGGGCCCTGCGCTGACACGGGCCGGCCCGGGAAAAAAATCCGGCCGGGCTCTTGCAGCGGGGATCGGGCGCCGGTAAACTGCGCAGCTCTTCGGGCGGTTAGCTCAGCGGTAGAGCACTACCTTGACATGGTAGGGGTCACAAGTTCGATCCTTGTACCGCCCACCACTTTCCCTCATCGGGGCGGTGGCACGAAGAAGCTGAAAAAAGGAGCCTGCGGCTCCTTTTTTTGTGCCCGGCATTTGGACGACATCCAGAGCGGTTGCTACTTACGCTTGATGATGATCGGGGACCCGGTGCAAGCATGTCGCGCGTTAGCCAGACTGGAGGCCCTGACGCGAACCGGTCCGGATTCTCACGACCCATCGCCTCGCGTCCCGCACACTGAGGAGGATCAGCGCGATGGAGTACGTCATGAAGAAGACGCGATACCCGGGCCCAGGCCGGCCCGCGGGCTACGCCGACTGCGTGCATCCCTCGGGTGCCGACCTGGCGGGCATCCTCGGCGGTATGCAGGAGCAATTGGGCCGGCTCGACGAGCGCACGGCCAGTATGAATGTGCTGCTTGACCGGATGATGCAGCGTCAGGACGCAGCCGATATCCGTTTCGAGCAGCGCATGGCGGCGGCAGAGGCGCGCACGGAGCAGCGTTTTTCGGAGGTGGAGCAGCGTTTTGCCGACGCTGAAGCCAGGTCGGAGCAGCGCGTACTCGCATCGGAAGCGCGATCGGATCAGCGCCTTGCGGCAACCGAAGCCCGACTGATAAAACGGCTGGATACAAGCGACGAGCATGCCAAGGCTGAAACAGCGCGCCTCGGCTTGCGACTGGACGGCGTGGAAACCAGGCTGGAACAGCTGATCGCCTGGAAACACCGCGTCGTGGGTGCGGTGGTGGCAGCGGGCGTGGCCGGTGGCGTTGCAAGTATCGTGGCCGATGCCGTGTTTCGTCTGCTCGGCCTGTCACGCTAACCGCGAAATGAGGCCGCACGGTGGCTCGGGGTCCGCCAGCGCGCCGCAGAGTCGCTACACTCGTTGCTTTCCCGGTGGAGCGACATCCCGTGGGCTACCTTCTGATCAAGTCCCTGCACATCGTCTTCGTCATCGCCTGGATGGCAGCGGTGTTTTACCTGCCGCGGATACTGATCAACATCGTGGAGGCGGGCAGCGAGGCTGCGGTCCGCGCACGGCTGATCCTGATGGGCCGCCGTCTGTACCGGTTCGGCCACATCATGTTCGGTGTGGCACTCGCTTTCGGTCTGGTGCTCTGGCTCTATTTCCACATCTCCGGTGGTTGGCTGCACATGAAGCTGGCGCTGGTCGCCGGGATGCTCGCCTACTACATCTGGACGGGCCGCCTGCTGAAACGGAGCGAGGCAGGCGGTTCGCTGCCGTCGTCCAAGGCCCTGCGGCTTTGCAACGAGTTGCCGGTACTGGTCCTGCTGGCCATCGTCTATCTCGTTGTCGGGAAGCCGTTCTGACGTCTCGATCCGTGCGACATGAGGCCGTCATCATCAACCGCATGATTCCCGAGTCCGCTGGAGCTCCGTGGTGACCGCAGCGAACGACATCGCGCCAGGCCTCATGGTCCTGCATGGCAACCGCCTGGAAGAACTGCGTGACGTCCTGGTGGCGTGGCTTCGCCGTGCGCCCCTGCAACCCCTGGAAGACGAATCGATCCTGGTCCAGTCCAACGGCATCGCGCAGTGGTTTCGCCTTGCGCTGGCGCGCTCGGAGGCCGAGGGCGGCATGGGTATCGCCGCGGCCGTCGATGTCCAGTTGCCGGGGCGTTTCCTCTGGGTGGCCTACCGCGCCGTGCTCGGCAAGGACGCCGTGCCGCCGGAGTCGCCTTTCGACAAGTCCCGTCTGGTCTGGCGCCTGATGCGCCTGTTGCCTTCCGTAGCCGCCGAGGAGGGCTTCGCTTCGCTCAGCGCGTTCCTCGGCAAGGACGACGACGCGCGCAAGTGCCACCAGCTGGCCGAGCGGCTCGCCGACCTTTACGACCAGTACCAGGTCTACCGTGCCGACTGGCTCGACGATTGGGCGGCAGGGCGCGACGTGCTGCGGGACGCCCGCGGTGCGGCGCCCGACATGGCGGAAGACGATCGCTGGCAGGCGCGCCTGTGGCGTCGCTTGCTGGACGATGTCGGTCCGGAAGAGGCCGACGGCCACCGTGCCGCCGTCCACGAGCGCTTCCTGCGGGCCGTGGCCTCTGCGTCGGAGCGCCCGGCGGCCCTGTCGCGTCGCATCGTGGTGTTCGGCATGTCCTCGCTCCCGCGGCAAACGCTGGAGGCCCTGTCCGCGCTGGCGCGCTGGTCGCAGGTGGTGCTGGTGGTGATGAATCCCTGTCGCCACTACTGGGCGGACATCGTCGACGACCGCGAGTTGCTGCGGGCCGAGCGCAGGCGTCAGGAAAGCAAACCCGGCATGCCTCTGCTGCCGTCCGACGAGGACATGCACCTCTACGCCAACCCCCTGCTGGCCGCCTGGGGCAAGCAGGGTCGCGACTACATCCGCCTGCTCGACGAGTTCGACCATCCGGATACCTATCGCGAGCGTTTCACCGCGTGGGACCAGCGCATCGACCTGTTCGCCGAGCCGACCGGCAACACGCTGCTCGGGCAGGTGCAGGCGGCCATCCTCGACCTGGAGCCCCTGCCGGAAGAACCGCGGCAGGTGGCGGCGGACGACACCTCCATCGTCTTCCATCTCGCGCACGGGCCGCAGCGCGAGGTGGAGATCCTCCACGACCAGCTGCTTGCCCGGTTCGAGGCATCCGCACGCGACGGCCATCCCATCCTGCCTCGCGACGTGATCGTGATGGTGCCCGATATCGAAACCTACGGCCCGCACATCGACGCCGTCTTCGGCCGCGTGCCGCGCGACGACCCGCGATTCATTCCGTTCAGCGTGGCGGATCGTGCGGCCCGTGGCACCGTTCCGCTGGTCATGGCGCTGGACATGCTGATGGGCATGACCGAGTCGCGGTTCACGGCCGGCGAGATGGCCGATCTGCTCGATGTCCCGGCGGTGCGCACGCGTTTCGGCCTGGCCGAGGACGACCTGCCCTTGCTGCATCGCTGGATCGGCGGCGCCGGTATCCGCTGGGGGCTGGATGCGGCACAGCGCGGTTCGCTGGGGCTACCGGCCCTGGAGCAGAACACCTGGGCGTTCGGCCTGCGGCGCATGTTGCTGGGCTATGCCGTGGGGGAAGGGGAGGCATGGGGCGATATCGAGCCCTTCGACGAGGTGGGCGGGCTCGATGCGGCACTGGTCGGTCCGTTGTCCGATCTCCTCGCCGCACTCGGTCGCCACTGGCAACACATGGCCGAACCGGCGCCAGCCGCGACATGGGGGACGCGCCTGCGCCGGCTGATCGACGATTTCTTCGACCGCTCCGATGCCGAGGATGCCAAGCAGTTGGAGCGCCTCCTGGATGCCCTCGATACCTGGGAGGGCGCTTGCGCCGAAGCCCGGTTCGACGAGCCCTTGCCGGTGGACGTGGTGCGCGAGGCCTGGCTCGGTCAGTTCGACGACGTGGGGCTGTCCAAGCGATTCCTCGCCGGCGCGGTCAGCTTCGGTACGCTGATGCCCATGCGGGCCATCCCGTTCCGGGTGGTCTGCCTGCTGGGCATGAACGACGGCGACTACCCGCGTGCCCGTCCGCCCATGGATTTCGACCTGATGTCGCGGTCGGGTGCGTGGCGGCCGGGCGACCGCTCGCGTCGTGAGGACGATCGCTACCTTTTCCTCGAGGCCCTGCTGTCCGCGCGCGATGCCCTGCACATCGGCTGGGTCGCGCGCAGCGCCCGCGACAACAGCGAGCGCGCGCCATCGGTGCTGGTGGGACAGCTGCGCGATTACCTGGCATCGGCATGGCTGTGCGCCGACGGTCAGCCGCTTCTGGCACAGCTGTCGGTGGAGCACCCGTTGCAGCCCTTCAGTCGTGCCTACTTTCGTCAGGGCGACGCCCGGTTGTTCACCTACGCCAGCGAGTGGCGCCAGGCGCACGACATCGCACCGTCCGCCGACGCGTCGACCTTGCCGGCGCTGCTCGTCGAACGGCCCATCGGGCTTGCCGTGCTGCGGCGTTTCCTGCGTCATCCGGTGCGGGAGTTCTTCCAGGCACGGCTCGGCGTGCGGTTCGAACTGGGCGACATCGCAGGCGACGACCAGGAGCCGTTCGCGGTCGATGCGCTGGGTCGGTTCGGCATGACCGACACCTTGCTGCGTGCCGCCATCCACAGCGGCAACGACGCCGCGGGCGCGATCGATACGGCGGCGTCGCGGCTGCAACGCAGCGGCCTGCTGCCCATGGGCGGGTTCGCTGCGCCGGTTCGCCGTGAACTGACGGCCACGGCGTCGGCCATCTTCGCCCGGTTCGTGACCGAGCGCCGCCGCTGGCCGGTCGATGCCGGCAAGCGGGAAGTGCGTGTCGAGGCCGCGGGTGTGGTCGTCGAGGACTGGCTGGCCGAACTCCGGGCCGATACGGAAGGCAACCTCGCCGCTTTCCTGCTTTCGCCCGCGAACGTGCTGGAGCCGGACGGCTCGCCACGTACGCACCGGCTGGTGATGCCATGGATCGATCACCTGGTGGCCCAGGCCGCCGGGATTGCCGTGCAGACCCGGTATGTCGGGCCGGACGCCACCATCGTGCTTGCCCCGATTCCGACCGACCGCGCCACGTCCATGCTGGAGACACTGCTGCTGGCGTGGCGCGAGGGCATGCGGTCGCCGCTGCCGGTCGCCGCGCGCACCGCGCTTTCGGCGCTCCTGGCCCCGGAGGAATCATCGATGCAGGCCGCACGACAAGCCTACGAGGGCGTCTACGATCGTGCACGGGGCGAAGTGGACGGCGATCCTTATCTGATGCGCGCGTGGCCCGAGTTCGATGCGCTCGAGCGCGCCGGTTTCACCCGCTGGCTGCAGCCCTATCGCGACCTGCTGGGCGCGCTTCACGTGGAGCGCGCATGACCCTCGACTTCCAGACGCTGGACCCGCTGACCATGCCGCTGGACGGCGTGCGCCTGATCGAGGCCAGTGCCGGCACGGGCAAGACGTGGACGATCGCCGCACTTTACGTGCGCGCCGTGTTGGGCCATGGCGTGGCGCAGCCCCTGCTGCCACCGCAGATCCTGGTGGTGACGTTTACCGAGGCGGCCACGCAGGAACTGCGCGAGCGCGTGCGGGCGCGTCTCGTCGAGGCGGCCGCCGCCTTCCGTGCCGGCACGACAAAAGAGCCCTTCCTCGCCGCGCTCCTGGATGCCTGCGAGGCGGAGCGTCATGGCGCGTGCGCGCGCCGGCTCGAGCTCGCCGCGCAATGGATGGACGAGGCGGCCATCTTCACCATCCATGGCTGGAGCCAGCGGATGCTGATCCAGCATGCCTTCGGCAGTGGCCACGCCTTCGCCCAGACGCTGGAGCCGGACGAGAGCGAACTGCTCGCCGAGTGCGTACGCGACTACTGGCGCAAGGCGTTCTACCTGCTCGACGAGGCGCGTCTCGCGCCCATCCTCGAGGAATGGCAGACGCCCGATGCGCTTGCGCGCGCACTACGCCCCTTGCTGTTCGGCGGCGAGGCCACGTTGCGCGTCAACGGCGAGGTATTGGCCTCCGGCGGCGATCTCGATGCGGCCCTGCTCGATCGTGCCGCATGGGACGAGGAGGATGAGCGACGCCACGCGGATGCGGCGCGCACTTGGCTCGCCGATATCGATCGCATCGAGGCGACCATTACCGCCGCGGTAGGTGACAAGACCCTGCACAACGGCTGGTACAAGCCGGACCGTATTCCCACCGATCTTGCCGCCATGCGTTACTGGGCGGAACGTGCCGAACGCGTCGACTTCGATATCGCGCGTTATTCCGTGACGCGGCTGGGCAAGGCGACGGGCAAGGGCAAGCATCGGCCCGAGCATCCGGCGTTTGCGGCGCTGGAACACTGGCAGGCCTGGCAGGCGGGAAAGGTAGGCATTCGCCATGTCGTGTTGGCCGACGCCCTGGCCTGGGTACGCGAGCGTTTCGCCGCGCAGAAACGGCGGCGTGCGCAGATCGGGTTCGACGATCTTCTGCTGCGCCTGGATCGGGCGCTCGCGGCCGACACCGGTACGGGACTGGCGCAGACCATCGCCCGGCAATACCCGCTCGCCCTCATCGACGAGTTCCAGGACACGGACCCCTTGCAGTACCGGATCTTCCGCGCGATCTACGCCGCGGCGGAAGGTACCGGACTGTTGTTGATCGGCGACCCCAAGCAGGCCATCTACGCCTTCCGCGGGGCCGACATCCAGACCTACCTCGGGGCCAGGGCGGAAGCGCTTCCGCCGCATTACAGCCTGGACACCAACCATCGTTCCAGCGAGGCCATGGTGGCGGCGGTCAATGCGCTGTTCGGGCATGCCGAAGGCCACGCCACGGGTGCGTTCCACTTCGCCGACCGCGGGCTACCCTTCGCACCGGTGCGGTCACGTGGCCGCAGCGAACGCCTCGTTATTGACGACGCTGTGCCCGCGGCCTTGCAGGTCTGGCTGCTCGACGACGAACAGCCGGTGGGCGTGCGTGTCTACCGCGAGCAGATGGCCGGTGCCTGCGCCACGCACATCGTTGAACTACTGAATGCCGCAGGGCATGATCGCTGTGGCTTCGTTTCGACCGAAGGCCACTTCACGGCGCTGAAGCCGGCGGATATCGCCGTCCTGGTCCGTAGCCACAGCGAGGCGACCCAGATCCGCGATGCGCTCGCGCAGCGCCACGTGCGCAGCGTGTTCCTGTCCGATCGCGACTCGGTGCTCGAGAGCATCGAGGCCCACGACATCCTGTTTTGGCTGCGTGCCGTTGCCGAGCCATCCTCCGACACGGCCATGCGTGCCGCGCTGGCCACCCGCAGCCTCGATCTGGGCTACGGCGAACTGGAGCGCCTCAATGTGGACGAGCGGCACTGGGAGCGGCGCGGGCAGCAGCTGTTCGAACTGCGCGAGACGTGGCGCCGGGGCGGAGTGCTGGCCATGCTGCACCGTTTCCTGCACCTGTTCGACCTTCCGGCACGGTTGCTGGCGCAGCGTGGCGGCGAACGCAGCCTGACCAACCTGCTGCACCTGGCCGAACTGCTGCAGCAGGCCGCGTCCATGATCGAAGGTGAGCAGGCGCTCATCCGTCATCTGGCCGAGCGTATCGCCGATACCGCCGGTCACACGGGCGACGACCAGATCGTCCGCCTGGAAAGCGACGACGACCTGGTCAAGGTCGTGACCATCCACAAGTCGAAGGGCCTGGAATATCCCCTGGTCTTCCTGCCCTTCGCGGCCGCCGTGGCAGGCATGCGCCCGGGGCAGGGCTATCGCTACCACGACGGCAGCGGTGCCCAGCTGGAACTGGTCGCGGCCAGCCACCAGGGTGCGGGCGATGCCGTGCGTGACGCGAAGGAGGCCGCCGAGCGCGCGGTGTTGCAGGAAGACCTGCGCTTGCTCTACGTGGCCCTGACCCGTGCGCGTCACGCGTGCTGGATCGGTGTCGCGCCGGTCAGTCATGCATCCGCGAAAAAACCGCAGCTGCACAAGGCGGCGCTGGGTCACCTGCTTACCGGCGGCGCGGAGATCGACAACGGCGCGGTAGAGGGTCTCCTGCGGCGCCTTGCGGAGGGTCACACCTGCATCGCAGTGGACTACATGCCCGCGCCGGAGGACAACCGCTACCAACCGCCGGCGCAGCAGGAACATCCAGCGCCGGCGCGCCGTGCGCATATCGCGCGTGCCGAGCCCTGGTGGATCGCCAGTTACAGCGCACTGCGCCATGCGGAGGATGACATCGTTGCGCCGGAGACCGCCACGGACGACGTGATCGTCGAATACGCGAGCGAGCGTCCGGCGGCGGTCGCGGAGGCCGGCAGCATCCATGCGTTCGAGCGTGGCGCGGAGGCAGGCACCTTCTTGCACGACCTGCTCGAGTGGATGGCGGAAGAAGGCTTCGCCGCGATCGCCCGCGACCCGCAGCGCCTGCGCGATACCGTGGCACGCCGCTGCGAGCGGCGCGGCTGGGCGCACGCGATCGACCTGCTGACGACCTGGCTGCTCGGGTTGCTGTCCACGCCGCTGCCCTTGCCCGACGGCCGTACGCTCGCGCTCGGCGCGCTGGACGACCCCCGCCGCTATCGCGCGGAGCTGGAATTCCTGTTCGAGGCGAAGGGCGTCGATACGCTCGCGCTGGACCGCATCGTCCGCACCTACACGCTGGACGGCGCGGCAAGGCCGGCCCTCGCGTCCGATCGCGTCAACGGCATGCTCAAGGGCTTCATCGATCTCATCATCGAGCATGAAGGGCGCTGGTACGTCGTGGACTACAAGTCCAACTGGCTGGGCACCGACCAGCACGCCTACACCCCGGAGGCCATGCGGCGCTCCATCCTCGACGCCCGCTACGAGTTGCAATACGCGCTCTACCTGCTCGCGCTGCATCGCCAGCTGCGTACACGCCTGGGCGATGCCTACGACTACGACACCCATATCGGCGGCGCCGTCTATCTTTACCTGCGAGGCGTGGACGGTCGCGGTCACGGCGTGCATGCCGAGCGTCCGCCGCGGGCGATGATCGACGCGCTGGACGCCTTGTTCCGGGGAGCGGATGCATGAACATCGTGCCGACACGCGACGACCTCGATCGCTGGATGGACAACGCGGTGGCGGAGGATCGTCTTCGTCCGGTCGATCGCGCGCTCGCGTGCTTCCTCGGCAGCCTCGATCCCCAGGGCGATCCGCGGGTCCTGCTGGCGGCGGCGCAGGTCAGCCGTGAGCTGGGCGATGGACATATCTGCGTCGACATCGGCACCTGGAACACCGCCGCCGACGCCGCGCTGGCGGATATCCGGCCTGTCCTCGTCGCCTCGCCGCTGGTGGCCGGTCCCACGGGGGACGCCGCCGCGCCGCTGGTCCTCGATGGCGAGCTGCTCTACCTGCGCCGTTTCTGGCGTGACGAGGCACGCGTGGCCGAGGCCGTGCTCGGCCGGTTGGCGCCGCTGCCGGTGCCGGACGACCTGGCCGCCGAGCTGGATCGCCTGTTTCCCGCAGTGGAGAGCGGGCCCGACTGGCAGAAGATCGCCTGCGCCATCGCGGCGCGAGGCGCGTTCGCCGTCATCACGGGCGGCCCGGGTACGGGCAAGACCACGACGGTCATCCGCCTGCTGGGGCTGTTGCAGACGATGGCGCAGCGTGCCGGCCAGCCGCGCCTGCGTATACGCCTCGCCGCGCCCACCGGCAAGGCGGCCGCGCGGCTCAATGCGTCCATCGCCGTGCAGATCGATCGGCTGCAGGTGGATGCCGCCGTCAAGCAGGCGATACCCGCGGAAGTCACTACGCTGCACCGCCTGCTGGGCAGCCGTCCCGACAGCCGCCGCTTCCGCCACGATGCCGACCATCCGCTGCACCTGGATGTCCTGGTCATCGACGAGGCCTCCATGATCGACCTCGA
Organism: Xanthomonas sp. NCPPB 2632; assembly: GCF_041228075.2. Lineage (NCBI taxonomy): Bacteria > Pseudomonadati > Pseudomonadota > Gammaproteobacteria > Lysobacterales > Lysobacteraceae > Xanthomonas > Xanthomonas sp. NCPPB 2632. The sequence continues at coordinate 3,641,426 of NZ_CM192979.1, read as the reverse complement.
AATGATGGCGGCCACCCTCGACGCGCTGCCGCCGCAGGCACGGCTGGTGCTGCTGGGCGACAAGGATCAGTTGTCCTCCGTGGAAGCCGGTGCCGTCCTCGGCGACCTGTGCGCGCGGGCCGACCGGGGCTACTACGATGCCGGCACGCGGGCCTGGCTGGCCGGGACGCTCGGCGTCGACGTGGGCCCCTGGTCCGCGACGGACGACGAGGCACGGCCGCTGGACCAGCAGGTGACCATGCTGCGGCGTAGCCGCCGCTTCGGTGAGCACAGCGGCATCGGCGCGCTGGCGCTGGGCATCAACCACGGGGACATGGCGGCCTTGGCGGCGGCCTTGTCCACGTCGAACGGCGAATTGGCCCTGCTGCCGGCGTCGGCCGCGTCCATTGCCGCCGTGGCGATCGACGGGCGTGACCAGGCCCCGGGCTATCGGCATTACCTGGACTGGCTGGAGGCGAACCGGCCCCCGCTCGGGGCTGACCTCGCGGCCTTCGAGGCATGGGCGGCGGGTGCGCTGACAGCTTATGCGCGATTCCAGTTGCTGTGCGCCACGCGTCATGGCGATGCCGGGGTCGACGCGCAGAACGAACGCATCGCCAAAGGCCTGCTCGAGCGCGGGCTGGTCGAGGCCACCAGCGGTTGGTACGAAGGGCGGCCGGTGATGGTGACGCGTAACGACTACGCGCTGGGCCTGATGAACGGCGACGTCGGCCTGACCCTGTGGGTGCCGGACGGGCAGGGTGGCATGGCCTTGCGCGTGGCGTTCACCGTCATGCATGAGCAGGATGGGGAGCGCATCCGTTTCGTGGTGCCCAGTCGTCTCTCCGCGGTGGACACCGTGTTCGCGATGACGGTGCACAAGTCGCAGGGATCCGAATTCGAACACACGGCGTTGGCATTGCCCGCCGAGCCGTCGCCCGTGCTCACGCGCGAACTGGTCTACACCGGCGTGACGCGCGCCCGCACCGCGTTCACGCTGCTGGCCTCGGCGGACATCCTCGCCTACGCGGTGGGTCGCAGGACCCATCGCGCATCCGGGCTGCTGCGGCGCTTGGTCTGAACGAATCGATCGACAGGCAGGTCGACTCCGAGCGGTCAATCCACGCGGTAGTAGGATTTGTACCACTCGGCGAACTTCGCCAGCCCCGCGTCGATCGACGTGCTGGGTGCGTAACCGACGTCCCGGCGGATCGCCGAGACGTCGGCCCAGGTATCCGGCACGTCGCCCGGCTGCATCGGTAGCAGGCGCTTTTCGACCGTGCGGCCCAGGTGTTTCTCGAGCAGGCCGATGAAGTCGAGTAGCTGGACGGGTTCGTCGTTGCCGATGTTGTACACGCGATACGGCGCCGACGAACTGCCGGCATGCGGCGCCACCGGGTCGTAGCCCGGGTCTGGCTGGGCCGGGTGGTCCAGCGTGCGGATCACGCCCTCGACGATGTCGTCGATATAGGTGAAGTCGCGGCTGTGGTTGCCGTGGTTGAAGACGTCGATGGCCTCGCCCTGCACGATGCGGCGGGCGAACAGGATCGGCGACATATCCGGCCGGCCCCACGGGCCGTACACCGTGAAAAAGCGTAGCCCCGTGGTGGGCAGCCCGAACAGGTGGCTGTAGGTGTGCGCCATCAGCTCGTTGGACTTCTTGGTCGCCGCATACAGGCTGACCGGGTGGTCCACGGCATCCTCGACGGCGAAGGGCATTTTCCGGTTCGCGCCGTAGACCGAGCTGGACGACGCGTAGACCAGATGGCCGACCGCGTGCCGGCGGCATGCCTCCAGGATATTGACGAAGCCGACCAGATTGCTTTGCACGTACGCGTGCGGGTGGGTCAGCGAATAACGCACGCCGGCCTGGGCGGCGAGGTTGACCACGCGCTCCGGCTGGAAATCGGCGAAAGCCTTGTCCACCGCAGCCTGCTCGGCAAGATCGGCGCGCACATGGGTGTAGTTCGGGTGGTCGATGAACCGGGCCACGCGTGCTTCTTTCAACGCGGGGTCGTAGTAATCGTTGTGGTTGTCGAAGCCCAGCACGGTGTCGCCGCGGGCCAGCAGGCGCTCGGTGAGGGCCGAGCCGACGAAACCGGCCGTGCCGGTAACCAGGATGCGCATGGTGAAGACCTGTTCTCTAGCGAATGACACAGTGTAACGGACGCCCGGATTGACACGGCCGCGTGCCTGATCTAGCTTTTGCGGGTATCCAGCCGACGAAGGTGGCCCGCGGTAACGCTGGCCGAGTGTGCGACATGCGGACTACGCGCCCCTCCTACTGAATCCACGCCACGTCTTCGTCATCATTCGAAGGGCGCATGGCGCCCTTTTTGTTTGTCCGGAATTCGCATTTATGATCCAGATCACGCTACCCGACGGCAGCCAGCGCCCGTTCGATCACCCCGTCTCCGTGCAGGACGTCGCCGCCTCCATCGGCGCGGGCCTCGCCAAGGCCACGCTCGCCGGCAAGGTGGACGGCACGCTGGTGGATGCCAGCTTCACGATCGACCACGACGCCGCGCTCGAGATCGTCACCGACAAGAGCCCCGAGGCGCTGGACATCCTGCGCCATTCCACGGCCCACCTGCTGGGCCAGGCCGTGCAGCGCCTGTTTCCCGGCGCGCAGGTCACCATCGGCCCGGTGATCGACAACGGTTTCTACTACGACTTCGCCTACGAACGCCCCTTCACCCCGGACGACCTCGCGGCCATCGAGGCCGAGATGGAAAAGATCGTCAAGGAGCAGATCCCGGTGACGCGCTCGGTCAAGAGCCGCGACGAGGCCATCGACTTCTTCCGTGGCCTGGGCGAGGAGTACAAGGCCCAGATCATCGAGAGCATCCCCGCGGGCGAGACGCTGTCGCTCTACACGCAGGGTGAGTTCACCGACCTCTGCCGCGGCCCGCACGTGCCCAACACGAGCAAGCTGCGCGCCTTCAAGCTGATGAATGTGGCCGGCGCCTACTGGCGTGGCGATTCCAACAACGAGATGCTGACCCGCATCTACGGCACGTCCTGGCTCAACGACAAGGACCTCAAGGCCTACCTGCACCAGCTGGAGGAGGCCGAGAAGCGCGACCACCGCCGCATCGGCAAGCAGCTCGACCTCTTCCACATGCAGGAAGAAGCGCCGGGCATGATCTTCTGGCACCCCAAGGGCTGGGCCATCTGGCAGGCCGTGGAGCAATACGTGCGCGGCGTCTACAAGAGCAGCGGCTACCAGGAGGTGCGCGGTCCGCAGATCATGGACGTCAGCCTGTGGAAGAAATCCGGCCACTGGGACAACTACCAGGAAAACATGTTCTTCACCGAGTCGGAGAAGCGCACGTACGCCCTGAAGCCCATGAATTGTCCGGGCCACATCCAGATCTTCAACACCAGCCTGCACAGCTACCGCGACCTCCCGGTCCGCTACGGCGAGTTCGGCGGCTGCCACCGCAACGAGCCCTCCGGTGCCCTGCACGGCATCATGCGGGTGCGCGCCTTCACCCAGGACGACGGCCATATCTTCTGCACCCCGGCGCAGATCGAAGGCGAGGTCGCGGCGTTCCACGCCCAGGCCATGAAGGTCTACGAGGATTTCGGCTTCAACGAGATCGCCATGAAGATCGCCCTGCGCCCGGACAAGCGCATTGGCGCCGACGAGGTCTGGGACAAGGCCGAACACGCCCTGCGCGCCGCCCTCCAGGCGGCCGGCGTGGCCTGGGAGGAGCTGCCGGGCGAGGGCGCCTTCTACGGCCCCAAGATCGAGTACCACATGAAGGATTCCATCGGCCGCGCCTGGCAGGTGGGCACGATGCAGGTCGATTTCATGATGCCCGAGCGCCTGGGCGCCGAATATGTCGACGAAAACAGCCAGCGCCAGCACCCGGTCATGCTCCATCGGGCCATCGTCGGCTCGATGGAGCGATTCATCGGTATCCTGATCGAGCACCACGCGGGCTTGCTTCCGACGTGGCTCGCCCCCATTCAGGCGGTTGCGTTCAGCATTACCGACGCTCAGGCCGATTACGTGCAAGAGGTGACCCGAGCCCTTGTCGGACAAGGGTTCAGGGTAAACTCCGATTTGCGCAACGAAAAAGTCGGATATAAAATCCGCGAGCACACGTTGCAGAAGGTGCCTTATCTGATCGTGGTCGGTGACCGCGAGAAAGAAACAGGTACCATCTCCGTACGTACCCGCGGCGGCGAGGACCTCGGCAGCATGCCGTTGGCCCGGTTCGTCGAACGTTTGGAAGCCGAGACCCGTCGCTGACGCCACGGGTCCGGTATTGGGATCATTCTTCTGGAGGATAGCGGTATCGCTACGACCGATAACAAGGGCAATCGCAAGAACAGAGACATTCGTGTCCCGCAGGTCCGCGTGCTTGGCGCGGAAGGCGAGCAGCTCGGCATCATGCGGACGGAAGACGCCATCAAGGCCGCTGAAGAGCTGGGCATGGATCTGGTCGAAATCCAGCCGAACGGCGATCCGCCGGTCTGCAAGATCATGGATTACGGCAAGTTCAAGTTCGAGGCCCAGAAGAAGGCCTCGGCTGCGAAGAAGAAGCAGAAGCAGGTCGAGATCAAGGAAGTGAAGTTCCGCCCCGTTACCGACGAGGGCGACTACCAGATCAAGCTGCGCAAGATGCGCGAGTTCCTGGAAGAAGGCGACAAGGTCAAGGTCACCATCCGCTTCCGCGGCCGCGAAATGTCCCATCAGGACCTCGGCCAGAACCTGGCCCGCCGGGTCCAGGGGGATATCGGCGAAGATGGCGTGGTGGAGTCCTTCCCCCGTCTCGAAGGCCGCCAGATGGTCATGATGATCGGTCCCAAGAAGAAGATCTGAACCCAGAAAGGCGCCCCAGGGCGCCTTTTTTGCGAACCAGATGGGGGGGTAGGAGCGCACGCTGTGCGCGATCCAGGCTCGCCCCACCTCGGCCTAGTCCCCGATTGTCGGCTTTTCGCGCACAACGTGCGCTCCTACACGTTCTTCGTGTATCATCGCCGGCTCGGCCCGCATGGATGGGCCGTACCACCGTACCCGGCAGGAAGGAAAGTGCTTGTCCCGCAAGGGCTTGCCGCCGGATCAGTCAGCAACCGAATACGGAGCATTCCGATGCCCAAGATCAAGACCAACCGGGCGGCAGCGAAGCGTTTTCGCAAGACCGCATCCGGCAAGTTCAAAGCCGGTCATGCCTTCAAGTCACATATCCTGACCAAGAAGTCGACCAAGCGTAAGCGCGGCCTGCGCGCTCCCAACCACGTCAAAGCTTGCGACACCAAGGGTGTAGCTCGCATGTTGCCGTATCTTTAAGGGAGGGTTGAACCATGGCTCGTGTTAAGCGTGGCGTTACCGCCCGTCGTCGTCACAAAAAAATCCTCGGCCGTGCGAAGGGCTACTACAATGCCCGTCGCAAGGTATTCCGCGTAGCCAACCAGGCCGTCATCAAGGCTGGCCAGTACGCCTATATCGGCCGCAAGCAGCGCAAGCGCCAGTTCCGCGCGCTGTGGATCGTCCGTATCAACGCTGCTGCGCGTCAGTTCGGTCTGTCGTACAGCCGCCTGATCAACGGTCTGGCCAAGGCCGAGATCGCCGTCGACCGCAAGGTCCTCGCCGACCTCGCCGTGCACGACATCAAGGCATTTGGCGTGATCGCAGAGAAGGCCAAGGCCAGTCTGGCTGCGTAATCCGCTTTGAACGCGCGATAGCGATGTCGCGCGAAGATGGATGACGTGGGGAGAAGGCCTTGCCTTCTCCCCATTTCTTTTTTGGACGTCAGGAAATCCGATGGAATCGATCGAGCATATCGACGCGTCCTTGCGCGACATCGATGCGGCCGCCTCGCTGGAGGCGCTGGACGCCGTCCGCGTCGCGCTGCTGGGCAAGAACGGTGCGGTCACCGCGGCGCTCAAGGCCCTTGGCCAGTTGCAGGGCGATGAACGCAAGGCGCGCGGCGCCGAGGTCAATCGCGTCAAGGAGCGTCTTACCGACGCCATTGCCGCCCGCCGCCAGGCGCTGGAGCAGGCCGAGCTGGATCGCCGCCTCGCCTCGGAACGCATCGACGTCACGCTGCCGGGCCGCGATGGCGAATACGGCGGGATCCATCCGATCACGCGTGCGCTCGAGCGCATCGCCGATATCTTCGGTCGCCTCGGCTACCAGCGTGCCGACGGTCCCGAGATCGAGGACGACTGGCACAACTTCGAAGCGCTGAATTTCCCGCCGCACCATCCCGCGCGGGCGATGCACGACACCTTCTACTTCGGCGACGGTCGGCTGCTGCGCACGCACACCTCGCCCGTGCAGGTGCGCTCGATGCAGGGGCGCCAGCCGCCCATCCGCATCATCGCGCCGGGCAAGGTATACCGCAGCGATTCGGACCAGACGCACTCGCCGATGTTCCACCAGATCGAAGGCCTGCTGGTGGACGAGACCTCCAGCTTCGCCGACCTGAAAGGCACGCTGGCCGAGTTCATCCGCGCGTTCTTCGAGCGCGATTTCGAGATGCGCTTCCGTCCCAGCTACTTCCCCTTTACCGAGCCCTCGGCGGAAGTCGATATCCGCTGGGATGCCGAGGACGGTTCCACGCGCTGGCTGGAAGTGCTGGGCTGCGGCATGGTCCACCCGACCGTGCTGGCCAACTGCGGCATCGATCCGGAGCGTTACACGGGCTTCGCCTTCGGCCTGGGCGTGGAGCGCTTCGCGATGCTGCGCTACGGCGTCGGCGACCTGCGCGCCTTCTTCGAGAACGACCTGCGCTTCCTTCGCCAGTTCGCCTGACCGCCCTCCGGATCAAAGAGTGTCCCCATGAAATTCTCCGAAAACTGGTTGCGCGAACTGGTGGCCATCGATGCCGACCGCGCGGCGCTGGTCCATGCGCTCACCATGTCCGGCCTGGAAGTGGAAGAGGTCACCGAACTGGGTGACGGGCTGCACGGTGTGGTCGTGGCCGAGATCGTCTCCGCCACCAGGCATCCCGAAGCCGATCGCCTGCAGGTCTGCATGGTCGACGCCGGCCTTGGCGAACCGGTGCAGATCGTCTGCGGTGCGCCCAATGCGCGCGTCGGCATCCGCGTGCCGTTGGCCACGGTGGGCGCCACGCTGCCCGGCGGTATCGCGATCAAGGCGGCGAAGCTGCGTGGTGTCGAATCGTTCGGCATGCTGTGTTCGGCCAAGGAACTGGGCATCGACGCCGACGCGTCGGGCCTGCTCGAGCTGCCAGCCGATGCGCCGGTCGGCACCCCGCTGGCCGATTACCTGGGCCTGCCCGACGCCAGCATCGAACTGAAGATCACCCCGAACCGCCCCGACGTGCTGGGTCTCAACGGCCTGGCGCACGACGTGGCGGCGCTGTTCGGCAGCCGCGTGAAGGCCATCGGGGTCGATGCGGTGCCGGTGACCGCCAGTGCCACGCGTGAGGTGCGCCTCGACGCCGGCGCGGACGCGCCGCGCTATCTCGGGCGCATCATCGAAGGTATCGACGCGGCCGCCGCCTCGCCGCTGTGGATGGCCGAACGGCTACGTCGCGCCGGCATCCGTCCGATCAGCGCCATCGTGGACGTTACCCAGTACGTGATGCTGGAACTCGGCCACCCGTTGCATGCCTTCGACAACGACACGCTGCACGGCGCGATCGTCGTCCGTCATGCGGGGCAGGGCGAAACCCTGAAGCTGCTCGACGGCAACGCGGCCACCCTGGACCCCTCGTTCGTGGTGATCGCCGATGAAGCCCGCGCCCTGGCCGTGGCCGGCATCATGGGTGGCTTCGATTCGCGCGTAACCGAGAGTACGCGCAACGTGTTCCTGGAAGCCGCGCATTTCGCACCCGCCGCCATCATGGGTCGCGCACGCAAGCTTGGCCTGCATACGGATGCCTCGCACCGCTACGAGCGCGGCGTCGATCCGGCGCTGCCGCGGCGTGCCATGGAGCGGGCGACCGAACTGCTGCTGCAGATCGCCGGCGGCCAGGCGGGCCCGATCACGGTGGCGGAGCGTCCGGAAGACCTGCGCGAGCATGCGCCGGTGGTCCTGCGCCATGCGCGCCTGCACCGCATCCTGGGCATCGAGGTCACGGCCGACGAAGTGGCCCGTATCTTCACCGCCCTGGGCATGGGCGTGGAAGAGATCGCCGACGGCTGGCGCGTGACCCCACCGAGCAGTCGCTTCGATATCGAGCGCGAGGAAGACCTCATCGAGGAGGTCGCCCGCATCCACGGTTACGAGCGCATCCCCACGCACATCCCCGCCGGACAGATCGCCCTGCGCTCGGAGCCGGAAGCGCGCCTGAGCGAGATGGCCCTGCGCGACCAGCTGGCCGCGCGCGGGTACTTCGAGGCTGTGACGCTGTCTTTCCTCAGCGCCGACCTGCTGACCACCTGGGGCCTGGATGATGCCTGGGTGCCGCTGGCCAACCCGCTTTCCGCCGATCTGGCGGTGATGCGCACCTCGCTGCTGCCCGGGCTGATCGAGGCCCTGCGGCACAACCGTGCGCGCCAGCAGGAGCGCGTACGCCTGTTCGAGGTGGCGCGCAGCTTCCATGCCACTGGCGGTGCCCCCGACGAGATCGGCCGCGTGGCGGTGGTCGCCTCGGGTCACGCGCGTGCGGAGCAATGGGGCACGCCATCGCGCACGGTCGATTTCTTCGACCTCAAGGGCGACCTCGATGCGCTGATCGCCCACACCGGTGAGCCGGCGCGCTGGTCGGTCGACACCGACAGCCTGCCGTCCTGGTTGCATCCGGGTCGCAGCGCGCGGGTGCTGCGCGACGGCCAGCCCGTCGGCTACCTCGGCGCCCTGCATCCGGCGCTGGCCAAGGCGCTGGACCTGGGCCCCGATGTGCACGTGATGGAGCTGGCCCTCGAGCCGATCCTCGCGCGCCGGCTGCCCAGCGCCAGTCGCGTGACCCGCTTCCCCGCCGTCCGCCGCGACATCGCCGTGGAGCTGCCGGAAGAGGTGTCCTGGTCCGCCGTCGAAACCGCCGTGCGCGGCGCCCTGGGTGAGGTCCTGAAAGAGCTTCGACTGTTCGATCGATACGCCGGAAAAGGGATCGACGAAGGACGAAAGAGTCTCGCTATGGGCTTGATTTTACAGGACGCTTCACGCACCCTTACCGACGAAGATGCCGACGCTCGCGTGGCAGAAGCGGTGGGGGCATTGGAGAAGACATGCAAGGCAAGATTGCGAGGGTAAGATGGCGCTGACCAAGGCGGAAATGGCCGAGCGGCTTTTCCTCGACGTGGGCCTCAACAAGCGTGAGGCCAAGGAGTTCGTTGACGCGTACTTCGAGGTCGTGCGTGAAGCCCTCGAGCGGGGCGAACAGGTCAAGTTGTCCGGCTTCGGCAATTTCGATCTGCGCCAGAAGAATCAGCGTCCCGGTCGCAATCCCAAGACCGGCGAAGAAATTCCCATCTCTGCCCGGCGGGTCGTCACCTTCCGTCCCGGCCAGAAACTCAAGGTAAGAGTCGAGGGCTATGCTGGACCCAGGGAATAACACCGAGCTTCCGGCGATCCCGGCAAAGCGCTATTTCACCATCGGTGAGGTCAGCGAGCTTTGCGGCGTCAAGCCGCACGTACTGCGCTACTGGGAGCAGGAATTTCCCGCACTCAAGCCGGTCAAGCGACGCGGCAACCGCCGGTACTACCAGCGCCACGATGTGCTGATGATCCGCCAGATCCGTTCGTTGCTGTACGACGAGGGTTTCACCATCACCGGTGCGCGTGCGCGGCTGGAGGGCCCCCAGGCCCGGATGGAAGCCAGCATGTCCCACCAGATCGTCCGCCAGGTTCGCCTGGAGCTGGAAGAAGTCCTTACCCTGCTTCGTCGTTGAACCGCTTTCGCAGTTCACGGCGTTGCTGCTACAATCGTTTGCTCGTCGGGGTGTAGCGCAGCCTGGTAGCGCACTACGCTGGGGGTGTAGTGGTCGCGAGTTCGAATCTCGCCACCCCGACCATTATTCGAAAAGGCGTCCCGATGGGGCGCCTTTTTTCGTTTAAGGTGGCGGCCAGGAGAACGGTGCCCATGACTTCCCCTCGCCATCCGTCGCCCGACGGTCCCCACCATCGACTGCCGTCCACCGCGCACCTGCGTGCCCTGGAAGCGGCGGCCAGGCTCGGTTCGTTCGAACGGGCCAGTCATGAGCTGGCGATCACGGCCAGCGCCGTGGCCAAACGGGTGGCTGCGCTGGAGTCGCTGCTGGGCGTAAAGATGCTGTCGCGCACGGGGCGGGGCGTGGAGCCCACGGCCATCGGTCGCGAATACCTGGAGCAGGTGAATGTCGCGCTGGGCCTGCTCACCCGGTCCGCGTATCACCAGCGTGCGTCCACCTCACGCCGGCGCCTGCGTGTCGCCACGCCGCCCACGTTCGGCCGCAACCTGCTCGTGCCGCACCTGCCGGCCTTCAGCGAACGGCATCCGGACATCGAGCTGGAACTGATGCCCTCGATTCCCTACCTGGACATCACCGCACCCGGCTGGGACGTGGAGATCCGTTTCGGTGACGGTGCGTTCGAGGGCGTGCTCAGCGAACGACTGACCGAAGACACCGTGTTCCCGGTGGCCAGCCCGGCCTACCTGGCCCGCGTCCGCTTCGATACGCCCGCCGACATGCTGCGGCGTGGCGCTCTGCTGCGCTGCCCGCTCGAACCGTGGGGACCGTGGATGCGCGCGGCGCGCGAGCATACCGGCACGGGGGATATCGACGAGCCTACCCAGGGCCATCGGTTGATGGATCTGGGCATGCTGATGGCGGCGGCGTTGAACGGGCAGGGAGTGGCCCTGGTCCGGCGCAGTCTTGCCTGGCGGTACCTTCAGGCGGGGCGGCTCATCCCGCTGTTCGCCATCGAAGCGCGACCAATGTCCGCTTACTACCTGTGCTCACCACGTGGCGTGGATGACGACGGATCGCGTGCCGCGTTCGGCGCGTGGCTGCACGAGGTGTGCCGGGCGGCGCAAGGCGCATCGGTTTCGCGGGACGCATAGAACCCGCCGCCTCAGCTCGTGCCCTGCACCCGCGCACGCATCGGCAGCCACGGCTCGCCACGCTCGTCCAGCAGCACCGAGCGATCCAGGTCGTGCACCGACGTATGCCCGGTCAGTGCCATGCTGACGTCCAGCTCGCGACGCAGTATCTCGATGACGCGCGTCACGCCTTCCTGGCCCATGGCACCGAGTCCGTAGAGGAACGCCTTGCCGATGAGGCCGGCACGCGCGCCAAGCGCCACGGCCTTGAGCAGCGACTGGCCGGTCTGGATGCCGCCGTCGAACAGCACCTCGATATCGTTGCCCACCGCGTCGACCACGCGCGGCAGGGCAACCGCCGAGGCGATTGCGCCGTCGAGTTGCCGGCCGCCGTGGTTGGAGACCACGATGGCATCGACGCCGGCGGCGACGGCCGCACGGGCATCGTCGGGGTCCATGATGCCTTTGAGGATCAGCTTGCCGGGCCACAGGTCCCTGATCCAGGCGATGTCGTCCCAGCTCAATCGCGGGTCGAACTGGCTGCCGATCCACTGGGCCAGCGTGGTCAGGCCGCCAGCGCCGTCGATCTGGCCGGCCAGGTTGCCGAACGATCGGCTGGGTGCGGTCAGTACGCCTCGCACCCAGCGCGGCTTGCCGAGGATGTCCACCAGGTTCTTCAGGGTGAGCTTCGGCGGCACGGTCATGCCGTTCTTGATCTCGCGATGGCGCTGGCCCTGGATCTGCAGGTCGGCCGTAACCATCAAGGCCGAACAGCCGGCCGCGCGCGCGCGGGCAATCAGCGAGCGGGTGAAGCCGCGGTCGCGCATGACGTAGATCTGGAACCAGAACGGGTCGTCCACGGCCGCCGCCACCTGTTCCACCGAGCAGATCGACATGGTGCTGAGGCAGAACGGGATACCCGCCGCGGCGGCCGCGCGCGCGGCCAGTATCTCGCCGGAGCCATGGGTGAGGCCGGTCAGCCCGGTCGGTGCGATGGCCAGGGGCAGCGACACCGGCTGGTCGACGATGGTCGTCGCCAGGTCGCGTCGGTCGACATCGATCATTACCCGCTGGCGCAGGCGGATGCGGTCGAACACGGCGCGGTTGTCGCGCAGCGTTACCTCGTCGTACGAGCCATGGTCGGCGTAGTCGAAGAAGGCGCGGGGCACGCGCTTGCGGGCCAGCTCGCGCAGGTCGGCGACACAGGTGACGGGAGCGGGCATGGGTCGTCCAGCGCAGGGATACGGTGATCCGATGCTAGGACGACCCGCTACCGCCGGTCGCGAAAAAAAGGCGTTGCTGGCGCGACGCGGACGCGCGTCAGTAGAGGACGCGCGCCCGCAGCGTGCCTTCGATGGCTGCCAGCTCGTTGCGCAGGGCCACCGCGCGTTCCTCACTGGTGGTCACATCGATGACGACGTAACCCACCTGGGGCGAGGTCTGCAGGTACTGGCCGTCGATGTTGACCGCTGCGCGCGAGAACACCTCGTTCACCCGCGACAGCACGCCGGGGATGTTGCGATGGATATGCAGCAGGCGGCGACTGGTGGGATGGCCGGGCAGGGAGACCTCGGGGAAGTTCACCGCCGAGAGCGTGCTGCCGTTGTCGCTGTAGCGCACCAGCTTGGACGCCACCTCGATGCCGATGTTCTCCTGCGCCTCGGCGGTGCTGCCGCCGACGTGCGGGGTGAGTATCACGTTGTCCATGCCCACCAGCGGCGAGACGAAGGCATCGCCGTTGCCCTTGGGCTCGACGGGAAACACGTCGATGGCGGCGCCGGCGAGGTGCTTCTCGCGCAATGCGTCCGCCAGCGCGTCGATGTCCACCACCGTGCCGCGCGAGGCGTTGATCAGCATGGAACCGGCGCGCATGCGGGCGATCTCCGCGGCACCGATCAGGTTCTTCGTCTGCGCGGTTTCCGGCACGTGCAGCGTGACCACGTCGGCACGTTCGAGCAGGTCGTCCAGGCTGGAGGCCGGCCGTGCATTGCCCAGCGACAGCTTGGGTTCGATGTCGTGGAAGATCACGCGCATGCCCAGCGACTCGGCCAGCACGCCGACCTGGGTGCCGATGTGGCCGTAGCCGACGATGCCCAGCACCTTGTCGCGCACCTCGAAGCTGCCGGCCGCCGATTTGGACCAGCCGCCGCGATGGCACTCGGCGTTCTTCTCGGGGATACGCCGCACCAGCATGATCGTCTCGGCGATGACCAGCTCGGCCACGCTGCGCGTGTTGGAGTAGGGCGCGTTGAACACCGGCACGCCCAGGCGCTCGGCCTCGGCGGCATCGACCTGGTTGGTGCCGATACAGAAGCAGCCCACCGCGATGAGGCGGCGCGCCTCGGCCAGCACCTCGGCGGAGAGGTGCGTGCGCGAGCGAATGCCGACGATGTGCGCATCGGCGATGCGCTGCTTGAGTTCGTCCTCGGGCAGCGATTTCTCGTGGAACTCGATCTGCGAGTAACCGGCCTGGCGGAAGGTGTCGAGTGCGCTGCGGCTCACCCCTTCCAGCAGCAGCACCTTGATGTCTTCTTTCGGGTACGACGTGCGTTTCATGGCTGGCGCTTCTGTTCCGCGGATCGGCTGAACACTATGCCAGATCGGGGCGCCCATGTTGCAGCGCGGCGACGGGACTGGCACCCTCGATGGACACCCGAGCGAGATTCCCATGACCGATCCGCGCCTGGCCGAACTGGCCCGTCTCCTCCCCGACCTGAAACTGTCCACGGAACCGGGCGACCTGGAACACCACGGCCGCGACTGGACGCGCCGCTGGACACCGGCGCCGCTGGCCATCGCCTACCCGGCCACGGTGGAGGAAGTTCAGGGCATCGTGCGCTGGGCGAACGGGCAGGGCGTCGGGCTGGTGCCGTCCGGCGGTCGCACCGGCCTTTCGGGCGGTGCCGTGGCCGCCCATGGCGAACTGGTGGTCACGCTCGATCGCATGAACCGCGTGCTCGATTTCGACCCGATCGACCGCACGCTCACCGTGCAGCCCGGCATCGCCCTGGAAGCGGTGCATAACGCCGCCCGCGAGCACTCGCTGATCTACCCGGTGGACTTCGCCGCGCGCGGTTCGTGCCAGATCGGCGGCAATATCGCCACCAACGCAGGCGGCATCCGCGTGATCCGCTACGGCAACACCCGCCAGTGGGTGGCCGGGCTGAAGGTGGTCACGGGCACGGGCGAGCTGCTTGACCTCAACCGGGGACTGGTCAAGAACGCCTCCGGCTACGATTTCCGGCACCTGGTCATCGGCTCCGAAGGCACCCTCGGCATCGTCGTCGAGGCTACCCTCAGCCTGACCTCGCCGCCGCCGCCCTCGCAGGTGATGCTGCTGGCCATCCCTGCCATGGACGCCCTGATGAAGGTGTTTGCCGAGGCGCGGCATTCCCTCAGCCTGGGCGCGTTCGAATTCTTCACCGACCGGGCGCTGCACCACGTGGTGGCCCATGGCGCACGGCGTCCCTTCGAGGAAGACCATCCGTTCTATGTGGTGGCCGAGTTCGACGTGCCCGACGCCGCAGCCGAAGCCGCCGCACTGGCCTTCTTCGAGTTCTGCCTGGGCGAGGGCTGGGTGGTGGATGGCGTCATCAGTTCCAGCGAGGCGCAGGCCGCGTCGTTGTGGCGGTTGCGCGAGGGCATCACGGAATCGCTGGCGCCGCACAAGCCCTACAAGAACGATGTCTCGGTGCGGATCTCCGCCGTGCCCGCCTTCATGGCGGACATGCAGACGCTGCTCACGGCGGAGTACCCCGATGTCGACGTGGTCTGGTTCGGCCATATCGGCGACGGCAACCTGCACATCAACGTGCTGAAGCCGGAAGGCCTGGACAATGCCGTGTTCGTCGCCCAGTGCGAGCACGTCACCTCGCTGCTGGTCGATACGCTGCATCGCCATGGCGGCAGCATCTCCGCCGAACACGGCATCGGCCTGGTCAAGAAGCCGTGGCTGGGCAGCGTGCGCAGCGAAGCCGAGATCGCCTTGATGCGCGGTATCAAGGCTGTGTGGGACCCGAACACCGTGATGAATCCGGGCAAGCTGCTTCCGTGAGTTCGCCGACGTCACGCTGAGGGCAGGGACGGTAGGGGCCGGTTGCCTGGGATCGCTGCCGCGGAATGGGCAGTTGGCATCACGGGATCGGCCCGCTAGCCTTGTGGGCCCCCTTCCTTCCCGCTCAAGGAACCGCGCCATGGCCCAGGATTCCCCTGACCTCTACCCGCCGATCGAGCCGTACAACAGCGGTACGCTGGCCGTCTCGTCGCTGCATACGCTCTATTTCGAGGAAAGCGGCAATCCCCAGGGCAAGCCAGTGGTGTTCCTGCACGGCGGCCCCGGCGGCGGCACCAACCCGCGCTGCCGTCGTTTCTTCGACCCGGCGAAGTACCGCATCGTGCTGTTCGACCAGCGCGGCTGCGGGCAATCCACGCCGCACGCGGAACTGACCGACAACACCACGTGGGACCTGGTGGCCGACATCGAGCGGCTACGCGAGCACCTGGGTATCGATGCCTGGCAGGTCTTCGGCGGCTCGTGGGGTTCGACCCTCGCGCTGGCCTATGCCGAGACGCATCCGGATCGTGTCAGCGAACTGGTGTTGCGCGGCATCTTCATGCTGCGCCGATCGGAACTGGAGTGGTTCTACCAGGGCGGTTGCGACCAGCTGTACCCGGACGCCTGGGAAACCTACCTCTCGGCCATCCCGCCGGCGGAACACGGCGATCTCATCAGTGCCTACCACCGTCGCCTCACCAGCAGGGACCCGGCGGTACGCGTTGCCGCAGCCCGGGCGTGGTCGGTATGGGAGGGTGCGACCAGCTACCTGTACCAGGACGAAGGCCATATCGCGTCCAGCGGTGAGGACGAGTTCGCCCTCGCGTTCGCGCGGATCGAGTGCCACTACTTCGTCAATGCCGGCTTCTTCGAGGTGGACGGCCAGCTGCTGCGCGACGTCGGTAAGATCCGCCACATTCCCACGGTGATCGTGCAGGGCCGCTACGACGTGGTGTGCCCCATGCGCAGCGCGTGGGACCTGCACCGCGCCTTCCCCGAGGCCGACCTGAAGGTCGTGCAGGATGCCGGGCACTCCGCTTTCGAGCCGGGCATCGTCCGCGAACTGGTGCGGGCCACGGATCGCTTCGCCGGCTGAGACAAAAAAGAGGCTGCCCGGTCGATGCCGGGCAGCCAGGGGTTAAATCACGACACGCTTCAGAACAAGCGTCAGAACAAGCGCAGCGGCAGGGTTACCAGGTCCACCACGAAACCGTCGTGGTCGGATGAGCCCATCGCCTTCGTCACACCCGTGGCCGAGGCCGCGTCATCCAGCGTCTGCACCGGTGCGTCGAGGTTGCCGCGGCCGTACTCCATGCGCAGGAACAGGCCGCGTGCCACGGTGTTGAGCAGCGCGTGGTCGAGCACCTGGTGCGTCGGTACCGAGCGGGGCGCCTGGCCCTGCACGTTGCCGAAGTTCTCGGTGAACAGGAACGAATAGCGATCGTTCGCCGGCACCGAATCCACCGCGTTCCACAGGGCCGGCTTGACCAGGTTGCCGCCGAGTTTCAGCAGGTTCTGGCTGTCGTCGTAGCGGCCGGAAATCAGCCCGACCACATCGGTGAAGCCATCGCTGAACTGGTAGGCGTTGAAGTCGCCGACGACCAGCAGCGGCGCGAGCAGGTTCTTCCGTCCCATCTGCAAGGCCTGGACCTGCGCCGCGAGCGACTTCGCCTGGAGGAAGCGCTTCTGCCGGTCACGCTCGGCCGTGCTGCCGGTCTTGTCCACGTTCTGCCGTGCCTTCGGATGCACCGCGATCACGTTGATGCGCATTTTGCCAAGGATGGAGGGCACTTCGGCGGTCAGCAGCAGCGGCGGATGGTCGTGGACGAAGGCGGTGCTGCCCTGGTCCTGCCAGGTCTCGTCGGCGGCCAGTTGGTGGACGTCCAGCACGCGGACGCGGTCGGTACGGACCAGGAAGCCGACGTTGATGCCGCTGGGGTCGTGGCCTTCCTGCAGGAACGCCTCGTACTGCGCCGGGTAATCGTCGCCCAGCTGCTTGGCCAGGCCTTGCAGCACGGTCAGGCTCTTCACCTCCTCCACCGACAGGATGTCCGGCAGCTTCAGCACGCTGCCGACATACGCGGACAGGCGCTGCGTCTTCAGGCGCACCTGGTCGGCGGTCGGCTCGGTGTCGCCACCGCTGCAGGTGAAGGTGGTGTTGAACTGCGTGTCGCAGAAGCGTTCCATGTTGAACGCGCCCACGCGCACCGCGAAGAACGGTCGCGCGTCCACCGGACGCGGCAGTTCGGCGGCCTTGGTCACGGTCACCTTCGTGGGAATGAAGGTGTACGCGCCGAACGCGTACGACATGACGCCCTCTGCGCGGAAGGTGGTGCCTGCGTTGAACGGCGTGTTCGCCGCCACGGCGCCGTAGTCGGCCGTGTTCATCTTGAACACTTCCGGGTTGCCGGACCAGTTCGGCAGGTTCACGCCGTCCGGCACCGGCACGGTGTAACGCACGCCGGGCTTGCGCAGCGAACGCTGTCCGTTGGCGGTGACGTACACCTCCGCGAACGGCTCGTTGCTGAAACGCAGGTTGCCGGTGGTGATCATGCCGTTGTCGATCGCCACGCGCATGCCGACATAGCACTGGAAGTTGGTCTCGCCGCAGGACAGCGCGTTCGGATCCGTGGAGGGCACGTTGGCGCCGAAGACGACCGGTGCGGGCAGCTTCGCGCCACGCATCGTGGTCGCCACCGTGGCGTTCTTCAGTTCGGGCAGGTTGAAGTAGTTGTCGACCGTGGCTTCCACGTCGACCATGTCGCCGATCGCTACCGACGGCGCGGACTGCGTGAACACGTAGATGCCGTTGGAGGTGAGGCGGTCGTCGTCGGCGCGGCTGTCCGGCGTCTGCATCGTGAAGCCGGCCGGGCCCACGGCGGTGACGATGTTGCCCTTGGTGGCGACACGCTTGCCGAGCAACGGCGACACCTGCCCGCGACCGGTGACCTGCCAGATCTCGGCGGTGAGCGGGATCTGGTTGAGGATCGCGCCGACCGCGGTGGCCTTGGCCAGCGTGACGCCGCCGGTGGCGTCGCTCAGGTTCACGCGGAACGCCTTGTCGGGCCCGGCGGCCTTGGCGCCATGCACGTTGACGGTAAGCGTCGTTGCGGTGGATCCCGCGGGAATCGTCAGCGTCGTGTCGACCGCATCGTAGTCGCCCGCGGCGACGGTTGCCGTGTCGTCCACGGTCACCGCATGCACGGTCACGTCGGCGGAACTGGGCTCGCTTAGCGTGATCGCGAACGGCATCGGCACATCGTCGCCGTTGCGCAGGTTCACCGTGGCGTCGGCGATCGACACGCTGGTGCCCTGCACGGTGCAAGGCGAGGTGCTGGCGCGCGGTGCGGTGGGCGCGACCTTGACCCAGTCGGCGGCATTGTCGCTCGTGGACTGCGGCAGCCCGGCGCCGTTCACCTTGCGCCCGTAGCCCTGGTCCGAGTTGCCGCTGCCCAGCGACGCCAGCGGCGTGCCCCGCTTGTAGGCGGAACCGGCGCTCAGGCCCACCTGGTCCACGATCGCGCCGTTGGCGTCGAGCACGGCCAGGCCACCGTCATCGGTGAAGCCGGTGGCATAGGTGAGATCGGGGGTAACGGTACCGGAATAGCCCGACGCGGCCTTGTTCGCCAGCAGCAGGAAGCAGCCCGGTGCCACGGCGGTGCCGGTGGGGAAGGTGAAGCGCGTGCCGGTGGTGCCGCTCGCGTTGGACGCGTTCAACTTGTAGCCGGAAAGGTCCAGCGCGGCGGTGCCCGTGTTCTGCACCTCGACGAATTCGTCGTTGCCGCCGGCGGGGCCGCGGGCGCGGAACTGGGTGATGGAAAGGTCGGCCGCCTGCAGCGGCAAGACGGCCATGAGGCCTGCCAGCGCCGCCCATGAGGCGCGCCGTGACGTGGTCAAACGCATTCGATTGTCCCCTCGAGTCGTTGAGTAGTACGCGACCCACAGCGTCATGCGTGTCCTCGCACGACGTTCCCCCTGCGAAGGCCCGTATCCCTAGTGTGACGCCATTTTATGACAGCGGCATGCACGGCTACGGATAGCCGTGGATCAGCTGGTGTTTAAGGGGGTGGCGCGGTCAGGTCTTCTGCTTGGTCCCGAAGATCTTGTCGCCGGCGTCGCCCAGCCCCGGCAGGATGTAGCCCAGCTCGTTCAGCCGCTCGTCGATGGAGGCCACATAGATCTCGATGTCCGGATGCGCGGCCTCGATGCGCTTGAGCCCTTCGGGCGCGGCAACCAGGAACAGGCCCTTGATCCGCTTCGCGCCGGCCGCCTTGAGCATGTCCACGGTAGCCACCAACGTGCCGGCGGTGGCGAGCATGGGATCGACGATGATCGCCGTGCGCTCGTCCATGCCGCCGCTGAGCTTCTCGTAATAGGCCACCGGCTCCAGCGTTTCCTCGTCACGCTGCAGGCCGACCACGCTGACCTTGGCGGCCGGGATCATCTCCAGCACGCCGGTGAGCATGCCCAGGCCCGCGCGCAGGATAGGCACGATGGTGACCTTCTTGCCTTTGATATGGGTGACCTCCACCGGGCCCGCCCAGCCCTGGATGGTCTTGGTCTCGGTCTCCATGTCCGCCGTGGCCTCGTACGTCAGCAGCGCCGCCACTTCGGAAGCCAGCTCGCGGAACTCTTTCGTGCTGATGCCCACGACGCGCATGAGGCCCAGCTTGTGCTGGATGAGGGGGTGGCGGACTTCGACGATTTTCATGGGCGGGTGGGGATGGTGGGCGGTGTATCTATTCTTGCATGTTAGGGGTGGGTGGCCGGATAGCCAGTCACGGCGGTTGCGGAAGCAGCGTTCGGATTTGGCCATAGATGCAGGGTTCTTCGCGCGTTGCCGGGGAGGAGGCGTCGGGCGGTCACCCTCTGCGCTCGGGCAGCGGCCGCAAGCGGCCGAACTCGCTCAGAGGATGACCACCCGACACCTCCCTGACGACTGAGGTTGCGGGCTGGGAAAGCAACGCTCGCGACTTTTCGAGCGCAGAGTGTGGCCACCCTGCGCCTCATCGCCGCGCCATACGAGCGACGGATGAGAGGGCACGATCCCTGAATGATCAACTACTGCTATAAATGCGAGGATTAAACAGGATTACTTACGTCGCTGGGATGCTATCCATGATGATCGCCCGACACGTTCTCTGGCTAGGCATGGTAATCACGCCACTAGTGACCCCTCTGGCGTTCTTCCTTGCCTATGCTTTGTATTCGTTCGCGATGGGATACAACCGGCCAAGCATGTCTTGGACGGGATCCCTGCTATTCATCTATCTGTTTGGGCTGCCCACAGGTTGTCTGGCCATGTTCGCCCTCGGCTGGCCGTGGGTGACCGTCCTGGTTCGACGGAACAAGCTGGCTGGAAGCTATGTGTGTGGAGGTTCGTGCATCATTGGCGCGATCGTATTCGTGTCACTCGCCATGCTGATCAGTAACCAGTCATTCGAATTGAACGCGCTGATTCAGCAAACCGGGATCGGCTTGTTTATTGGTCTACTTTCCGGACTGATCTTCTGCGCGATTGTCAGAATTCCCGCCAGGCCTCGCGGTTGATCCACGAACCTCGCCGTACGAGGCCGTGACCGGGTTGGCCCTTGGGGCCGCCTGAGCTGAGGGCTGCTCAGTTCCCGGTCTTCGCGACAATGAGCCTACAGCCCGCGCCGAAGGCCAGCGCCGAAGGCCCCAAGGGCCAACCCGGTCACGGCCCCGCCGCAACCGGCCAACCGGCGACCGCTATTACGCCGCTCGCGTAGAGGCCGCCACCTGACGCCGCGGACCTTCCTTCAGCGCATGGCGGATTTCCTCGATGATGAGGTCCACCTCGGCGCTGGTGACGCGGAAGTGCGGCGTGAAGCGCAGCGAATTGGCACCGCCGTGGATGACGCCCACGCCACGCTCGCGCATGTATTCCTCGGTGGAACCTTCGCCGTAGCACTTGAACTCGTGCGCCAGCTCGCAGGAGAACAGCAGGCCCGTGCCCTGCACCTTGGTGATCAGGCCGCCCAGTTCGGTCTTCAGGCCTTCCAGTTTCTGCACGAACTCGCGACCGCGGGCGCGGATGTTCTCGCGCACCTCGTCGGTCAGCTCGGCCATCGTGGCCACGGCGACATCGAGCGCGCGCGGGTTGGCGGTCATCGTGTTGCCGTAGATGCCCTTGCGGTAGAGGTCGGCGGTGGCCTCGGTGACGGCCAGCACGGACAAGGGGTACTGGCCCGCGTTGAGCGCCTTGGAGAAGGTTTCCATGTCCGGCGCGTCCAGCGACTCGAAGCCGGGATAGTCGACGATGGAAAGCACGCCGTGCGCACGCAGGCCGGCCTGGATCGAATCGACCAGCAGCAACGTGCCGTGCGCCTGGGTGAGATCGCGCGCGGCGGCATAGAAATCGGGCGTGAGCGCGCGGCCCGGATCGCCTTCGCCCATCACCGGCTCGAGGAACATCGCCTCGATGAACCAGCCCTGGCGGTCGGCTTCGGCGAACGCGGCGCGCAGTTGCGCCACGTCGTAGGGCTCCACCGTGACCAGCGTGTCCTCGTTGCGGAAGCTGGCCAGGTGCTGCTGGTAGTTGCGGCGCGAGGAGTCGGAATACAGCGCCGGGCGCTCGGTGCGGCCATGGAACGCGCCCTTGACCGCCAGGCGCTTGATGGTGCGACCGGCGTGGCGTGCGCCCGGGTCGGTCATCATGCGGGCGTTGACGTCGGCGATGCGGCCGGCCAGCGTCACCGATTCGGAACCGGAGTTCAGGCAGAGGAAACGGGTGTACGGGCTGCCGCCACGCGTGTGGCCCAGTTCCCGGCGCAGCGCATCGGAGAGGCGCACCTGGGCGACGTTGGCGGTCATCACGTTGGCCATGACCTGCGGACGCGACATCGCGTCGATGATCGCCTGCGGGTTGTGGCCGAAGCCGAGCATGCCGTAGCCGCCGTTGTCGTGCACCACGGCGCCCTTGAGCGTCACCACCCACGGGCCGCGCGCGGCGGCCGGCACATAGGGGTTGAGGCCGTCGTCCGGATAGAAGTTGACCAGGCTGGCCTGCAACTGGTGGATCTGCGCCACTTCGTCCAGGCGCAGGAAGTCGGCCATGTCGGTGCGCAGCGCACGGTGATAGGCCGCGGCATCCTCGACCGCCTGCACCAGCGCGGGATCGGTGGCGGCGAAACGGGAAACCACCGCGTCGGGGAGGCCCCGCGTGCGCGCGGCACCACCGAAGTCGCGAAGCTCATGCAGAAGACCGATCACGTCCATAACCCACTCCTGGTACTTGTCGCACTGGATGACGCGGCACTGCCGCTAAGTGTCTATATGTAAAGGGTTTAATGAGCCAGCATAGCATGCGGCTTTTTGCCCCGTAACCCCCGGGTGACGCTTGTCACATCCGCACAATGACGCAAGCGACTGCCGTCAAGGGGTTGCCGCGGAATATGGTGCGACGCAAGGGAGGACACTCATGAACAACGACACCTGCATTGCACGTCTGGATCGCGTCGGCAAACGCTACGGCAACGTCGTCGCGCTCGACGGCATCGATCTTTCCATCCACCGGGGTGAGGTATTGGCCCTGCTCGGTCCCAACGGCGCCGGCAAGAGCACCAGCATCGGCTTGCTGCTGGGCCTGATCCGCGCCGACAGCGGTACGGCCAGCCTGTTCGGTCGCGATCCCCAGGACATCCAGGCGCGTCGACGCATCGGCGTGATGCTGCAGTCGGCCAGCCTGCCACCCACGCTGAAGCTGCGTGAACTGCTGACCGTCACCGCCAGCTACTACCCCGAACCACGCGGCATCGCCGAGTGCGCCGCCCTGGCGGGCATCACGGACCTGATGGGCCGCAAGTACGCCGACCTGTCCGGCGGCCAGCAGCGTCGTGCGCAGTTCGCCATGGCCTTGGCCGGGCGCCCCGAGATCCTGTTCCTCGACGAACCGACCGTCGGCATGGACGTCGCCTCTCGGCAATCGCTGTGGTCGTCCATCCGCACGCTGGTGGCCGGCGGCTGCGCAGTGGTGCTCACTACGCACTACCTGGAGGAAGCCGAAGCGCTGGCCGATCGCGTCTGCGTGGTGGCTCGCGGCAAGGTCATCTCCGAAGGCAGCGTCGATGCGCTGCGTGCCCATGTGGCGGTGCGTCGCGTCCGCTGTGTGACCCGCACGGATATCGCCACCGTGTCCGCCTGGCCGGGTGTCGCCTCCGTCGAACTGCAACACGGTCGCCTGAGCCTCGCCACCGCCGATGCCGAGAGCGTCGTGCGCCGGCTGCTCGCCGCCGACGAGGGACTGTCCGAACTGGAAGTGCAGCGCGCCGGCCTGGCCGAAGCGTTCGCCGAAATCACCCGTGAATCCGAGACCTGCGCCATGGCCCAGGAGGCCGCATGAACACTATCGAGAGCATCGCCGCGCCGGTCATGAGCGGTCGCCGTGTCGTCAACGCCTATGTGCAGGAAGCGAAGGCGGAATGCCTGCGCTACCTGCGCAACCCGGGTTTCCTCCTGCCGACCCTGCTGTTTCCGTCGGTGTTCTACATCATGTTCGGAATATTCCTGTCCCATGCGAACAGCGCCGACGCACCGCGTTACCTGCTGGCGTCGTACGGCACCTTCGGCGTGATGGCGCCCGGGCTGTTCGGCTTCGGCGTGTCGCTGGCGCTGGAGCGCGACTCGGGCCTGCTAACGCTGAAACGCGCCTTGCCGATGCCGCCGGGTGCCTACCTGCTCGGCAAGATGTGCATGGCCATGCTGGTCGCCGCCATCATCTCGATCATCCTGATGAGCCTGGCCACCTTCGTGGCCGGGGTGTCGCTGCCGGTGTCGCGTCTTGCTGCGTTCTTCGTCCTGGAAGTGCTCGGTGTGCTGCCGTTCTGCGCGCTGGGCCTGTTGATCGGCACGCTGGTGAAAGGGCAGGGCGCGCCGGGCGTGGTGAACCTCATCTACCTGCCCATGGCCTTCCTGTCCGGCCTGTGGATCCCGCTGCCGGTGCTGCCCGGGTTCCTGCAGTCGATCGCGCCGCTGTGGCCGGCCTACCACCTCGACCGCCTGGCCCTGTCCGTGGTGGGCCTGGGCGACGGCGGCAACGCGATCCACGTGAGCGTGCTGGCCGCCTTCACCGGCGCCTTCCTCTGGCTGGCGGCACGCCGCCTGCGCCGGCACGGTTGAAGTAGCATGAACGCCCGCCTGTCTTCGGATGCCCGCATGCCCCGCTCGTGGTTCACGCCGACGCCGGACTCGCTCTGGAACCGCTTCCGAGACAAGCCGCGCCTGCGCCTTGCCAGCCTGTTCCACCTGGTCTGGACGGTGTATGCGTTCGGCGACCTGGCGTTCGCCAAGACGCTGGAGCCGCACTGGTGGCTGGTCACCGGCATCTCGTTTCCCGTGTTCCTCGTGATCTACGTGCTCGCCTATACGCAGTCGCTGCGCCTGACGCCGTGGTTCGCCGCGGCGTCGGCATTGCTCGGTTTCGCGGTCATGGACGTCAACGCCAGCGCGTGCGGTTGCTACGTGATCTACGCCTGCGCCATCGTCGGCTTCGAGGGATCGCCGCGTCGATCCCTGAGCGGCATGGGCGCCATCCTGGGCAGCTTCGTGCTGGTGGCCTACCTGCTGCACGACTGGCCGCCGGCCATCATCGCCGGCTTGAGTTTCATCGCGCTGTGCGTGGGGGCGATCAACGTCATCTACCGTTTCAACGCGCAGCGCGATGCCGAACTGAAACTGTCCCATGACGAGGTGCGCCGACTGGCGGCGATGGCCGAGCGCGAGCGCATCGGCCGCGACCTGCACGACCTGCTCGGTCACACCCTGTCGCTGATCACGCTGAAACTGGAACTGTCACGGCGCCTGATGGATCGCGACGAGGCGGCCGCGCGACGGGAAATGGAAGAAGCCGAACAGGTGGCGCGGCACGCGCTGGCGGAAGTGCGCTCGGCGGTGACCGGCATCCGTGCGTCGGGCCTGGCCGCGGAACTGGCGTCGGCGCGTCTGTTGTTGAATGCGTCGATGGTCGGCTTCGAATACACCAGCGGCCTGCCCGTGCTGCCCGAGCGGATCGAGTCCGAACTGGCCCTCATCCTGCGCGAGGCGATCACCAACGTGCATCGCCACGCGCGGGCATCCACCGCGGAAGCGCATGTCGGGATCGAGGGCAGGACGCTGGTGCTCACCGTCACGGACGACGGCAAGGGGGGCGTCGGTGACGAAGGCAACGGCATCTGCGGCATGCGTGAGCGCGTGCGCAAGCTGGGCGGGTCCATCGGTTTCGAGTCCGCACGCGCGCAAGGCACGCGGGTGCGCATCGCGATACCGCTGACGCCCGCCGACCGGCTCGCGGCGCCGCCACGCGGCGAGCTGCCCACCGATGCCGGGCTCGCCCCGTGACGCTCATGCCGCGGGTGCATCCCGATTCGCTGCTGGCGAGCTTCCGTTCGCCCACCTACCTGCGCTGGCAAGCCGGGGTGCAGACCTTGTGGCTCGTCGGGCTGATGCAGGGGCCGCTGGTCACGCATGGTTTCAGCTGGCACTGGATGGGTCCGACACTGGCCTCGGTGCTCGTCTACCTTGCCTGCACGCTCGGCGTCTTTGCCGGGCCGCAATCGCGGTTGCGGTTCCATGCCGGTGCCATCGTCGTGCTGGGCTTCGCGCTCTGGCCGGTCAATCCGATATCGCTGGGCTATGTGGTAATCGGGCTGTCGCTGCTGGCGTTCGCGCACCGGCCGGTCGACTGGCTGGTTGCGACGGCGGCGGCCACGTTGCTGACCGCTGTCTGGGCGTGGTGCTTCGGCATTCCCTACATGCATGTCTGGGTCGTGCTCGGCGCCAGCCTGGTCTCTGGATGCAGTAATTACCTGTACGCCCGCGGTGCACGTAGCGATGTCGCGCTGCGGCTGTCGCAGGCGGAGGTGCAGCGGCTGGCCACCCTGGCCGAGCGTGAACGCATCGGCCGTGACCTGCACGATCTGCTCGGCCACACCCTGTCGCTGATCACGCTCAAATCCGAACTGGCCCGGCGTCTCGCGCTTGTCGACCCGCCCCGCGCTCAGCAGGAGATGGAAGAAGTGGAGCGCGTCGCCCGGCATGCATTGAGCGAGGTCCGCAGCGCGGTCAGCGGTTTGCGGGCGGGCGATCTCGCGAGCGAGCTGGTGTCGGCGCGCCTCATGCTGGAAGTCTCGGGTATCGCCTTGCAGGTGACGCTGCCCGATCGCCTCGAACTGGCCCCCGCCACCGAGGCCGAGCTGGCCCTCGTGTTGCGCGAGGCCGTCACCAATATCCATCGTCATTCGCGTGCCACCGAGGCATGTGTGGTCATCACCCGGAACGGAGGGGCTTTCTCGATGCGCATCACGGACAACGGCTGCGGCGGTCTGGCGGCACACGGCAATGGGGTATCCGGCATGCGCGAGCGGATAAGCCGCGTCGGCGGCCGGCTGGCCATCGCCTCGCCGGCACGGCAGGGCACCACGCTGACCATCGACATGGTCGCGGCATGCGGCCTGCTGGAGCACACCGCATGATCCGCGTGTTGCTGGCCGAAGACCAGGCGATGGTCCGGGGTGCGCTGTCCGCGTTGCTGGGACTGGAATCCGATATCGAGATGCTGGGCACGGCGGCCGACGGTGAAACCGCCTGGCGTGAACTGCAGCGGCTCAAGCCCGACGTGCTGGTCACCGATATCGAGATGCCGGGCCTGACCGGCCTGGAGATCGCGCAGCGCGTGCACCGGCAGGAACTGCCGATCAAGGTGGTCATCGTGACCACGTTCGCGCGGCCCGGCTTCCTGCGCCGCGCCCTGGACGCCGGCGTCAGCGGTTACCTGTTGAAGGATGCCCCGGCGGAGAACCTGGCCGAGGCCTTGCGCAAGGTGCACCGGGGCGGTCGCGCCATCGATCCGCAGCTGGCACTGGAAGCCTGGTCGGATGCCGATCCGTTGAACGATCGCGAGCGGCAGGTATTGCGCCTGGCCGGCGAGGGCCAGTCGGCAAGCGACATCGGTGTGCAACTGAACCTGTCGCACGGCACGGTGCGCAATTACCTTTCCGAAGCGATCGGCAAGCTGGGTGCCGCCAATCGCATCGAGGCATATCGACTGGCCCGGCAGAAGGGTTGGTTGTGAGCGGTGCAACGCAAGACGGTTAGAATGACGGCTTGCGCTTCCACGGCGCCAGGGAACCGAAACGGATGCATGCCCCGATGCCGCCAGTCCGCCGTGACGCCCGTCGACGTTCGATGCGTCGCTTGCGCTGGGCCGTGGCCGTGTCGTTCGCGTTGATCGCGTCCGCATGCCGCCATGCGGAAGCGCCGCTCACCCACGACGCCTATATCTGGCAGCGGCAGTGGACACCGTCGCTGGGCGCGTCGGTCATGGCCTCGCGCGACCTGGTCAGCGACTGGCGCGTGCTTGTCGCCCAGGCCGACCGCGACGGCACGTTTCACACGTTCGCGCCCGACCGCGCGGCCCTGGCCGCCAGCGGACGCCCGGCGATCCTGGTCGTGCGCATCGACGGGCGGCTTGCCCGGCTGGATGAAGCCGGGCTGGTGAGTCGCATCGTCGGCATCGCCCGCGACGCGTCGCTGCCCGCGGCGGCCATCGAGATCGACTACGACTGCCCCACGGCACGCTTGCCCGCGTACACGGCGTTCCTGCGCCGCCTCAAGCCCGCCCTGGGCGACACGCCGCTGTCGATCACGGCATTGCCGACCTGGACCGGCTCGGCCGACCTCGACGACCTGCTCGCCGTGCCCGACGCGTCCGTGTTGCAGGTGCATGCCGTGCAGGCCCCGCAGGCGGGCCTGTTCGATCCCGCGGTGGCACTGGGCTGGATCGACGACTTCGCGCGGCATACGGGCAAGCCGTTCCGCGTGGCCTTGCCGACGTACGGCTCGCGGGTGAGCTGGAACGCCGACGGGTCGATGCTCGCCGTGGAAAGCGAGCAGGGCCTGCGGGCCGCCGGCATAGCGGCGTCCGAGCTCTACGCCTCGCCGCTGGCCGTTCGCCGCGTGGTCGATCGGCTGGCCGCGCAGCGTCCCCGTGGCCTGGTCGGCTTCGCCTGGTTCCGGCTGCCCACGGCGGAAGATCGCCGGGCGTGGAGCCTGGCGACGTGGCGGGGTGTCGTCACCGGCCACCTCGACGCACCGCCCCTGCGTGCCATGCTGCGCCCGGGCAAGGATGGCGCCGCCGCCGATGTCGTGCTGGAAAACACCGGTGGCATCGACATGGCGCCGCCGCTGTCGGTTACCCTGCCGCGTGGCTGCGATGTCGCCGACGGCATCGATGGTTACGTGGTGCATCACACCGGGGATGGTCTCGAGCTGGTGTCGCGGCAGGCACGACCGTTACCCGCACAAGCGCAACGGGCGATCGGCTGGGCGCATTGCCCGGCCGGTACGCCATCCATCCTTTCCCTCAGCGCTGAAGGAGCGCCGCTTTCATGATGAAGACCCATTCGCTCGCCATCGGCTGCGTGCTGGCCCTGGCCGGCGCGGTCACCTGGGCCTGCGGGCCCTGGTTCCCGACGCAGACGCTGGATGATCGCGCGGACACGCTGGCCGCCGTGCCGCAGAACACCTTCGCCTTCGAGGCGGCGCACCTGCTGCCGGCCACGGACACGCTGGCCGCCGTGGAGACGGCACCGTTCGAGGAGCCTTCGGTCAAGCCGGACCTGCCGGCCGACCAGGCCGAGCGGGTCAAGGCGATCATGGCGTCGGCCGGTGCGGCCGAGGCACTCGATGCCGGCAAGGACCTGCCGGACGACGTACGCCATTACGTAGCGGGCGCGGTCGAGTGGAACCGTGCCACCGCGGCGTGCCCCGCCGCACCGGAAAACGAATACGGCCAGCCGAGCGGCAAGCCGCCGTGTGCGACCTTCGACGCGGCCGCCCTGGCCAGCGCGCAGGCGCAGTTCGAGGCGGTGACGGCGTTGCCACCGGAATCCTCCAAGGCGCGTGGCGCGTGGGCGGCGTACATGCTGGGAGAGGTGCATGCCCTGCGCGCGGCCGGTGCTACCGGCACACCCGCCTTCGCGACGGAGCGTGCCGCGGCGGCGAAAGCGTTCCAGGACACCCGCGCCCGCGTGCTCGCGGGTGCGTCCGATGCCCAGGGCCTTGCCGTGGCCAGTTTCGGCGAAGAAGCGCGCCTGAGCCTGTATGTCGGCGACACCGCCTGCCTCTGGGTCGACATGGTCAAGGGCGAGGAATGCGTGGCGCAACTGGCGCCCAACGACCTCAAGCACGCCATCGCGCCGTATGCGGCCCAGGCCGGGCACGGATCACGCGGCGCGGTGGAATCGCTGGCGGCGATCGCCGGCGCGGTGCTGGCCGTGCCCGAGCAGGCGCAGGCGCTGGTGGACGGTCCGGTGTCGCAGCGGCTACTGGTCGCCTATGCGCTGGCCAGGGTGGCCCCGCAGTCTACCGACGGCAAGCCCGATCCTGTGCTGGGCGCCTTGCTCGATGCGATCGACAAGGCCGGCCCGGGCAAGGTGGCCGCGGCCGATCGCCTGGCCTCGCTCACCTACGAGCTGGGCCGCTATGACGCCGCGCAGGCGTTGCTGGCGCATGCGGACGGCCCGCTGGCCAGTTGGGTACGCGCCAAGCTGGCGCTGCGCCGGGGCGATCGCAACGCGGCCGCCCAGGCCTATGCGGAGGCGGCGAAGGCGTTTCCGCGTGCCGACGATCCGAAGGCCTCGATGGAACCCGACAGCGTGCATCGCCTGATGGGCGAGCGCGGGGTGCTGGCCCTCTCGCGTGGCGACTACGTCGAGGCCATGACGCGCATGTTCGAGGCGTCGAAGGCGGTCGGCGGCGACGGCAATGTCGTCGACGAGGATGGCGAGAGCGCGGGCGCAGGCTACGGCAACGACACGATGTACATCGGCGAGCGCGTGCTCACCGTCGATGAACTGAAGACGTTCGTGGACGCCAACGTACCCACGGCGTCGGCGGCGCCCAAGGCCGACGACAAGGACGTGACGGCGGCCTCTCTGCTGTTCGGCGACCGCCTGCGCTGGATGCTGGCGCGCAGGCTCATGCGTGCCGGGCGCTTCGACGACGCGCTGGCCTATTTCCCGGCGGGCGTGGACAAGCGCTACGCCGAGGTGGACCTGCGTGCCACGGCCAAGGCCTATGCCGACGACGTGCACGACGGCGATCACCGCTGGACGGATATCGGCAAGGCCGAGGCCCGCTTCGCCGCGGCGACGGTCGCGCGCGACCACGGCATGGAAATCCTCGGCTTCGAACAGGCCCCGGATTTCGCGGACAACGGCGGCGTGTTCCAGGGCGGTAGCGGCCAGTCGGCCGCGACGCTCAAGGGCGACCTGG
Source organism: Xanthomonas sp. NCPPB 2632 (assembly GCF_041228075.2). Taxonomy (NCBI): domain Bacteria; kingdom Pseudomonadati; phylum Pseudomonadota; class Gammaproteobacteria; order Lysobacterales; family Lysobacteraceae; genus Xanthomonas; species Xanthomonas sp. NCPPB 2632. Next base: position 3,611,156 of record NZ_CM192979.1, on the reverse strand, counting down.
TGACCGCCGGCGAGCGGCAACGTTTTGCCGACAGCAACGCACAGCCCGATCGTCGCTTCCACTACCGCTACGTGGCGGCCGACCACGCCGTGGCCGCGGCGGACCTGTTGCCGCCCCGCTCGCAGGCGTTTGCGGCCACGCTGTGCATGGCCACCCGCTGGATGCGCGAGGGCCCGCCCGATTACGACGAGGCCGCCGATGGCGAAGCGGATAAACCGCTCAACGAACGGTCGCGCCGTGCCCGCATCTATTACGAGCGCTACGTGAAGCAGGGGCCGCATGTCGCGTGGGCCGACAACTTCGGCATGAACTGCGAGCCGCCGAATTTCGATCGCGCACGTGAACTCAAGCGCGCGCAGCAGGTGAGGGCGGTCAAGCAGTTCGTGCGCAAGCACCTGGTGATCGAGATCGTCGTGCTCGTCGCGCTGGTGGCGGCCATCGGTGCCCTGATCGTCCGCAGGCGCCGTCGCCGGACGGTGGCCTGAACGGCCGGGAGCGGGATGGGGGATAATCCCCACCCGCTCCCGATGCCGTACCCGCCGTGAAGAAATCCGATTTCGACTTCGACCTTCCGCCCGACCTGATCGCCCAGGCACCGCTGGCGCGGCGCTCGGGCAGCCGCCTGCTGGTGGTGGACGTGGCGGCACACAGCAAGAAGGATCGCAAGTTCGACGAACTGCCCGAGATGGTTCGCCCGGGCGACCTGCTGGTGTTCAACGATACCCGCGTGCTGCCGGCCCGCCTGCACGGCCGCAAGGAGTCGGGCGGCGCAGTGGAGATCCTGATCGAGCGGGTCACCGGTGCGCACGAGGCGCGGGCCCAGCTCGGCGTCAGCAAGAAGCCGAAGGAAGGGGGCCGCATCGAACTGGCCGACGGCAGCATGGTGACCGTGCTGGGACGCGACGGCGAGTTCTTCCTGCTGCGCTTCGAGTCGGGCGAGCCGCTGGAGCGGCTGCTGTCGCGCCTGGGCGAGATGCCGTTACCGCCGTACATCGAGCGCAGCGCCGATCAGTCCGACATGGAGCGCTACCAGACCGTGTTCGCGCGTGAGCCGGGTGCCGTGGCGGCGCCCACCGCCGGCCTGCATTTCGACGAGCACCTGCTGCAACGCCTGCGCGACGTTGGGGTGGACATGGGCTACGTCACCCTGCACGTGGGTGCCGGCACGTTCCAACCCATGCGTGCGGACGATGTGCGTGACCATGTCATGCACCGCGAATGGCTGAACGTGGGGGCCGCACTGGTGGAGAAGATCCGCGCCACCCGGGCGGCGGGCGGGCGGGTGATCGCGGTGGGCACCACGGTGGTGCGCGCGCTGGAAAGCGCCACGGTGGAGGGCGTGTTGCGCCCGTTCGCCGGCGAGACGCAGATCTTCATCTTCCCCGGCTACACCATCACCAGCGTCGATGCGCTGATCACCAATTTCCACCTGCCGCAATCGACGCTGCTGATGCTGGTCTCGGCGCTGGCGGGCAAGGAAACGATCCTGGATGCCTACCGTTACGCTGTGCTGCAACGCTACCGTTTCTTCTCCTACGGCGACGCGATGCTGATCTACCCGCCGCGCGGCGGCTAGAGTCCCGGCACGCCGTGCGACAGCTCGCGTGACACCTCGGCCGCGGCGTCCACCAGCAGGCGGGCAGTGGCCGTGATGTCGATCCTCGCGCCGCGCCGTTCGATGAAAGGCACCGTGAGGGCGCATACCGCATGGTTGCCTTCGATGATCGGTGCCGAGAGATCGGTGACACCATCCACCACTTCGCTGGCGATGCGGGCCAGGCCCGCGGCGCGTACTTTCGCCACCGTCGCGTCCACACGCGCACGGTCCAGCGCCGGATCGTGCGCGGCCATGGTGCGCAGCCAGCGCTCGCGGATATCGTCGGTCTGCCAGGCCAGCAGCACATAGCCCGACGCGGAATGCGACATGGGGCGACGATGGCCCACGCGTACGACGAGGCCGGTCTCGCCGGGCGGATCGACCCGCGCGATCACCACGATCTGCTCCTGCGAGGGCACCACGAGGTGGCATGACTGGTCGATGCCCTCGGCCAGCCGGTGCATCACCGGCATCGCGGTTTCGACCAGGTTCCTGACCGGTGGTTGTTCCATGCCCAGCCGGAACAGGCGCGGCGTGAGCGAGTAGGCTCCCTCGCCGTCGGGTCGGGCGATATAGTCGCGTTCCTCGAGCACCTGGAGCATGCGGAAGATCTCGCCGCGCGAGCGTCCCACGCCTTCGGAAATCTCGGCGATGGATAACGGCTGGGTCGCACGGGCGAGCAGTTCGAGGATGTCGAGGCCCTTGTCCAGGGCAGGGGCGCGATACTTCGGCGAATCGGCAGGGGGCATGGCATTCCGTGGCATGGGCAGAAACGGTGCAACGCAAGTCTAGCGTGTGGCTGCGTGCGGGCGTGTATATACATCGATACCGGCGTGCCATGCTGCAGCGCAGCTTGTTATGCTGGTGAATAATAAGTTCATATTTGCACATCCCGCGTCCCGGGCCATGTCAGCGGAGACATCGCATGCAGCAGCACACGCCGATCACGGCGACCCCGACGCGCGCCCTGGCGCGAGCCCCGCTGTTCCCGCTCGTGCTGATCGTCAGCCTGTTCTTCCTCTGGGGCGTGGCCAACAACCTCAACGATGTGCTGGTGGCCCAGTTCAAGAAAGCGTTCACGCTGTCCGACTTCGATGCCGGCCTGGTGCAGAGCGCCTTCTACCTCGGCTATTTCCTCGTGGCGCTGCCGGCCGGCATGTTCATGCGGCGCTTCGGCTACAAACCGGCCGTGGTATTCGGCCTGCTGCTCTACGGCGCCGGTGCCTTGCTGTTCTGGCCCGCCGCGGCCACGGCCACCTACGGCACCTTCCTCGTCGGCCTGTTCGTGATCGCCGCCGGGCTGGCCTTCCTGGAAACCTCCGCCAATCCCTACGTGACGCTGCTGGGCCCACGCGAGTCGGCCGCCTCCCGGCTCAACCTCGCGCAGGCATTCAATCCGCTGGGCTCGATCACCGGTGTGCTTATCGGGCAGCAATTCATCTTCAGCGGCGTGGAACGCTCGCCCGAGCAGCTGGCCGCCATGGATGCCGCGGCGCATCTGGCCTACATGAAAAGCGAAGCGGCGGCCGTGCAGATGCCCTACCTGGTGATCGGGCTGGGTGTCATCGCCTGGGCGGCGCTCATCGCCATCACCCGGTTCCCGCGCACGTCTGTCGACGAAGCGGAATCCGCGGGACCGGTGGATCGCGGCGTGCTCGGTCGCCTGCTGCGTGACGGTCGCTTCATGTCGGCCGTGGTCGCGCAGTTCTTCTACGTGGGTGCCCAGGTGGCCGTCTTCAGCTACATGATCCGCTACGCGCAGGCCACCATGCCGGGCACCGTGGACAAGGCGGCGGCCAACTACATCACCGCCGCGCTGCTGTGCTTCATGGCGGGACGCTTTGCCGGCGCCGCCATCATGAAGTACCTGCGTCCGGCGCATGTGCTGCGCACGTTCGCGCTGATCAACGTGGTGCTGGCGGCGGTGGCCGCCTTCGTGCCCGGCCACGTCGGCATCTACGCGCTGGTGGCTTCCAGCTTCTTCATGTCGATCATGTATCCGACCATCTTCGCGCTGGGCGTGGAGGGCCGTGGCGACACCGAACGCAAGTTCGGCGCCTCGTTGCTGGTCATGGCCATTGTCGGTGGCGCTGTGGTCACGGCCGTCATGGGTGCCACGTCGGATCGCCTGGGCATCGCCCACGCCATGCTGGTGCCGATGCTGTGCTTCGTCGCCATCTTCCTGTTCGCCTGGCGACGCGCGGGTGCCCGGGCGGTAGTCGCATGAACTGGCAGTGCCTCGCGCTGGACCTGTACGACGATCCCGCGTCGATCGCCGAATACGAGCGCTGGCACCAGGCCGAATTCATCTGGCCGGAAGTGGTGGCATCCATCCGCACGGCCGGCATCCTGGACATGCAGATCTTCCGCACGGGCAACCGGCTGGTGATGCTGATGCGCGTGGCCCCGCATTTCGACGGCGCGGCAAAGGCCGCGGCCGATGCCGCCAGCGATCGCGTGCAGGCGTGGGAAGCGCTGATGTCGACATTCCAGCAGCCGCTGCCGTGGGCCGCTGCGGGGCAGAAATGGGTGCCGATGCAGCGGATCTTCGACCTCGCGGCCTGCGCGGCTAGCTGAAAGCCGTCTTCCGGCGATCGCGACGGAGGCCGCCGCCACGCTAGTGGTGGCGCCGGCCGGGCGTTGGCGTGGTGTCAGGCGCCCGCGACGAGCGGCAGGCTACGCCACACGATCCCATCGGGAAACAGGTGGTCGCGCACCGAGCTCGTGTGCATCTGCGCGGAAAAGCCCGGCGCGGATGGCGCACGGTAGCGACCCCGTTCGATGCGCACGGGATCGACGAAGTGCTCGTGCAGGTGGTCGACGAACTCGATGGCGCGATCTTCCTTTTCCCCCGTGATGGCCACGAAATCCGCCATGGCCAGGTGCTGCACCAGTTCGCACAGGCCCACGCCGCCGGCGTGCGGGAAGACGCGCACACCGAAGTGCGCCGCCAGCAGCAGGATCGCCAGGTTGTCGTTGACACCGCCCACGCGCGCGGCGTCGATCTGGATCAGGTCGACGGCCTCGGCCTGCAGCAGCTGCTTGAACAGCACGCGGTTCTGGCCGTGCTCGCCGGTGGAGATCGGCGTGGGTGCCACCGCGCGGCGGATGGCCGCGTGGCCGAGCACGTCGTCGGGGCTGGTGGGTTCTTCCACCCAGGCCAGGCCCACGCTTTCCAACGGCTTCAGCCAGTCGATGGCGGTGCCTACGTCCCAGCGCTGGTTGGCGTCCACGGCGATGGCGATGTCGGGGCCGACCGTCTCGCGGGCGAGGCGGCAACGGCGGATATCGTCTTCGAGGTGCAGGCCCACTTTCAGCTTGATCGTGCGGAAACCGTCGGCCACCGCCTGGCGTGCCAGGCGTTGCATCTTGGCGTCGCTGTAGCCGAGCCAGCCGGGGGAGGTGGTGTAGGCGGGGTAACCCTCGGCTTCCAGCTGCGCGATGCGCGCCTGCTTGTGCGGCTCGGCCTCGCGCAGGATCGCCAGCGCCTGCTCGGGCGTCATCGCATCGGTGAGGTAGCGGAAGTCGATCTGCGCGACGATCTGTTCGGGGCTCATTTCGGCGATGAAACGCCACAGCGGCTTGCCCGCACGGCGCGAGGCGAGGTCCCAGGCGGCGTTGATCACCGCGCCGATGGCCATGTGCATCACCCCTTTCTCGGGGCCCAGCCAGCGCAGCTGCGAATCGCCGTTTAGCTCGCGCGCGAAGTCGCCCAGGTGATCGATCACGCTGTCCAGCGTGCGCCCCACCACCATCGGTTCGAGCGCCGCCAGCGCCGCCGTCTGCACGTCGTTGCCGCGGCCGATGGTGAACACCAGCCCGTAACCGGCCAGGCCATCGGGGCTGTCGGTGCGGATGACCACGTAGGCCGCCGAATAGTCGGGGTCGGGGTTCATCGCATCGGAGCCGTCGTGGTCCAGCGAGGTCGGAAAGCGGACGTCGTACGTGTCCAGCGCCGTGATGTTCACCATGCGCGGCGGTCTCCCGGATGCGCCACCACATCCTGGCGCTGGCGCCCCAGCCCTTCGATGCCCAGTTCGATGACGTCGCCGGGCTTGAGGTAGGTGGGCGGCTTCAGGCCCAGGCCGACGCCCGCTGGCGTGCCGGTGCTGATCACATCGCCCGGCATCAGCGTCATGTAGCGGCTGATGTAGCTGACCAGGTAGGCCACGCCGTAGACCATCGTGCGCGTGTTGCCGTTCTGGTAGCGATGACCGTTGACCTCGAGCCACAGCGAGAGGTTCTGCGGATCGGCCACCTCGTCGCGGGTGACCAGCCAGGGGCCGATCGGACCGAAGGTGTCGCAGCTCTTGCCCTTCACCCACTGGCCACCGTGTTCCAGCTGGAACTCGCGCTCGGACAGGTCGTTGATGACGGCATAGCCGGCTACATGCCGCATGGCATCGTCGAGCGACACGTCGCGCGCGACCTCGCCGATGACGACGCCCAGTTCCACTTCCCAGTCGGTCTTGACCGAGTCGCGCGGAATCACCACGGTATCGTTCGCGCCACCGATGGCGGTGGTGGCCTTCATGAACAGCACCGGCTGCTCCGGCACCGGCGCACCGGTCTCGGCGGCGTGGTCCGCGTAGTTCATGCCCACGCAGATCATCTTGCCGACGCCTGCCACGGGGGTGCCGAAACGCCGCTGGCCCGCGACGAGGGGCAGGGATGCGGGATCGAGGGCGGCAAGGCGCGCGAAGGAGGCGTTGCCCAGCGTCGCGCCGGACAGGTCGTCGACGATGCCGGACAGGTCGCGCAGCTGGCCGTCGACATCGATCATGCCGGGCTTCTCCTGCCCCGGTTGTCCATAACGTACGAGTTTCATGGGTGTTCCTTCAGTTCGACATGCCACCGTCCACGACGTGGACGGTGCCGGTGGTGAACGACGATTCGTCGGAGGCCAGGTAGAGGGCCAGCGCGGCGATCTCCTGCGGATCGCCCAGGCGTCCCATCGGCTGCCGCTCGGTGAAGCCACGCCATGCGGCGTCCTCGTCGCCGCCCAGTGCGCGCACGCGGTCGCCCAGCGAGGGCGTTTTCACCGTGCCGGGGCAGATCGCGTTGCAACGGATGCCACGGGCGACGTAATCGGCGGCGATGGAGCGCGTGAGGCCGATGACCGCGGCCTTGCTGGTGCCGTAGGCGAAGCGGTTGGGGACGCCTTTGATGCTGGAGGCCACGGACGCCATGTTGAGGATGCTGCCCGCACCGCGTTCCAGCATGCCCGGAAGCACCGCGCGGCAGGTATGGAACATGCTGTCGACGTTGATCGCGAACGAACGGCGCCACGCGTCGATGTCCGTGTCCAGCAGGGTGCCCGCATGCACGTAGCCGGCGCAGTTGAAGAGGATGTCCAGCGGGCCCGCGTCGGCGACGAGCGCTGCGATCGCCGCCGCATCGGTCACGTCGAGGCGTTGCGTGCGCAAGGCACCCCGCACGGCCGACGGCGTGGCGGCGAGGTGCTCGTCGAGCGCGGCGGCCAGTCCGGCCAGTCCTTGCTCGTCGATATCCGTGGCCAGCACGGTGGCGCCTTCGGCGGCGAAGGCCAGTGCGGTGGCGCGGCCGATGCCGGCGCCGGCAGCGGTGATCAGGGCATGCTTGCCGGCCAGGCGGCCGGAACGGGCGGACGATGTCATGGGGAAGACCTCGATGCGGCGGAGTAGAGAGCGATGGCGTTGTCGCCGAAAACGGCCGACTCGGCATGGGGGGCATGACGCAGCACGCAGGCGCGGGCCACGGTTTTCCAGGCGTCGTAGGTAGCGTGCGTGGTGACCACAGGCCAGTCGCTGCCCCAGATGAGGCGCGAGGCGCCGAAGGTCTCGAACAGGTGGCCTACGTAGGGTTCCAGCGCGCGCGGATCCGCGATGGCGCCGGTGCGGTCGAGCAGGCCGGAGAACTTGCAGTGCACATCCGGCATCTGCGCCAGTCGCGCGATGGCGCCGGCCCATTCGGCAAAGCCGCCGCCGGTGATGTCCGGCTTGGCCGCATGGTCGATCACCGTGCGCAGGCCCGGATGCCGGGCCAGTCGCATCGACAGCGTGCGCAGGTGGCGACCGTCGACCAGGGCCTCGAAGACCAGGTCGCGGTCGCGCAGGTGATCGAACGCCCGGTCGAGCCCTGGCGAGGCCAGCCAGGTGACATCGGGAATATCCTGCACCATCGGGCGGATGCCGCAGAGCAGGCCCTGGCCGTCCGTGAGCAGCCAGTCCAGGCGCGCACCGACATCGGCCGCTTCCATGTCGATCCAGCCGATCACGCCCAACACCTCGGGCCGTGCGCGGGCCAGTTCGAACAGGAAGCGCGTCTCGCGTTCGTCCGGCGCGGCCTGGACGAGGAAGCAGGCATCCGTCGGCGCGCCGGCATCGTCGGGCAGGAAGGCCGCTTGCAGCGACGGCGGTGCATTCGCCAGCCAGCCGTAATGCAGGCGCGACGGATCCCAGTAATGGCGATGTGCGTCGACGATCATGGCGTGGGCACCCCGGGCGCAAGCAGGCCTTCGTCGATCAACGCCCGCCATGTCGCAGCAGGCACGTCGGCGGCGCGACGCCGCAGCGCGGTGTCCACTTCCGCCACCGAACGCAGGCCGCAGACGACGCTGGCCACGGCGGGATGGGCCAGCGGGAAGTGCAGGGCGGCCGCACCGACGTCCGCGCCCGTGCGCCGGCACACGTCGTAGAAACGCTGCGCGCGCTCGCGTACGGCGGGCGACGCCGGTGCGTAATCGTAGGTAGCGCCGGGATGGTCGGCGTTGCCGAGCAGGCCGGAGTTGTAGGGACCGGCCACCAGGATGGCCACGTCGTCGGCCTGGGCCTTCGCCATCACGCGCGTGCTGGCGGTCTGTTCGAACAGCGTGTAACGACCGGCCAGCATGATCGCATCGAGCGGGAAGCGGGCCATGACGTCGAGGCAGACAGCTTCCTCGTTGACCCCGATACCGATGGCGCCGACCGCGCCTTCGTCGCGCAGGCGTGCCATTTCCGGCAGCGCTTCGTCGAGGGCCTGTGCCAGTACCTCGGCATGCCGAGGGCCGTGCGTCAGCGCGCCGATGTCGTGCAGGAAAAGGATATCGATGCGATCGGTGCGCAGGCGACGCAGGCTTGCCTCGAAGCTGCGACGCACGCCGTCGCGGCTATAGTCGAAACGCGCGACGCGACCGTCCACGGCAAAGCCGTCCTGGTCGCCGTGGCGGCCGGAAGCATCCTCGACCAGCCGGCCCACCTTGGTCGACAGCCCGTAGCTGTCGCGCGGCAGATCGGCCAGCGCCTCGCCGATACGGCTTTCGCTGAGGCCGAAGCCGTAATAGGGCGCGGTATCGAAGTGGCGGATGCCACCCTCCCACGCCTGCCGGAGGGTTCGCAGCGCCTCGGCCTCGTCCACCTCGGTGTAGAGGTTGCCCACCGGCGCGCCACCGAAGGCCAGCGACGAAAGTGTGGCGCAACGGGCGGGCGGCACAGTGGCGGTCGGGCTCGCGGACGGCAGCGGCATGGGGGCTCCAGGGAAACACACGGCAGACGGTATCGCCTGCACAGGTATAAATACTACGTTTATAGGTGAACCCGTGTACAGGTGACGGCGCGATGAAATTTTTGTTGCAGCGCAACTTGAATCGTGCGAAACATATCTGAATACTGCGTTCGCCAGTGAACGGATGGTAGGTAGCGACACACCAGGGATGACAACGTTGTCGGCGAGGGGTCGATGACGCGTGCCACGAATACATGGGCTGTTAGCCCGCGCCGTCGCCGACGGTTGCGGTTCCGTACGGACGAAGCGCACTGCCTGCCGGGCGGATCGCCAGCATCCGGAATAAGAAGAGTTTGGGGGAGAACATCCGCATGACCATCAACAAGACCCTGCTGTGCGCCAGCATCCTTTGTGCATTCGCCGCCGCGGCGCACGCACAGGACACCACGACACCCCCCGCCGCGCCCGCCAGCGCGCCCGCGGACCCGAACAAGCCGGATGCGGCCAAGACCGCCCAGGAACGCGCCGCTGAAAAGCAGGCTGCGACGCTGCAGGCCGTGACCGTCACCGGTTACCGCGGCAGCCTGGAGAAGGCGATCGACATCAAGCGCAACGCCAACGCCGTGGTGGATGCGATCAGCGCGACCGACATCGGCAAGTTCCCGGATACCAACGCGGCCGAGTCGCTGTCGCACCTCCCGGGCATCACGGTGGACCGCCAGTTCGGCGAAGGCGAGAAGATCAGCGTCAACGGCACCGACGCCGCGCTCAACCGCGTGCTGCTGAACGGCCAGACCATCGCCTCGGGCGACTGGGGCGGCAACCCGACCGACACCAGCGGCCGCACGTTCAACTATTCGCTGCTGTCGCCCGAGATCATCGGCAACATGCAGGTGTACAAGTCGCCCGAAGCGCACATCGACGAAGGCAGCATCGGCGGCACGGTCATCATCCAGACGCGCAAGCCGCTGGACCTGCCGGCCAACACGCTGCGCGGCTCGCTCGGCTACAACTACAACGACCGTTCCGCACAGGGCAACCCGCGCGCCTCGGCGCTGTGGAGCTGGAAGAACGACGACAGCACGCTCGGCTTCCTGACCAGCGTCACGCACGACAAGGAAAACCTGTCGCGCGCCGGTATCGAATTCTTCGGCTACACCACGGGCGACAAGATCACCAGCAACCCCACGGTGACCGGCGACCCGAACTACGCCAATTCCAAGATCCCGGTGGGCATCAACAGCGACTACTTCCAGCAGACCCGTGAGCGCAACGGCCTGCAGTCCACGTTGCAGTGGCGCCCGGACGATCACAACGAATTCAACCTGACCGGCCTGTACGTCAAGGGCAAGTACGACAACTTCAGCGAGGCGCGCTATGTGTGCCCGGGTTGCGGCGACCTCAACAAGCTGACCAGCATCACCAACAGCAACGGCTACATCACCAATGGCGTGGTGTCGCCCAACACCGGTAACGGCCAGCCGTATGCCGAGCTGGATACCAACTACCGCAAGACGGAAGTCTCCACCAAGAGCATCAACCTGCGCCACGATTTCACCGGCGACGAGTGGCAGTTCACCAGCCAGGTGGGCTACACCAGCGCCAGCGGCGGCAAGGACCCCGAGTACCTGATGAAGTACCTGCTGAAGAACGGCGGCTACAACTTCGGCTACGACGGCCGCAACACCAGCACCAACTACGACAACGGCTCGGCCGCCAACTGGGGCCTGCCGGGTTCGCCGGCCAACTCGCCCCCGGGCGATCCGACCTTGCCGGGCCAGAACCAGGCCGGTGGCATCTACTACGAGCAGACCACCGACCGCGAGCGTTACGCGCAGTTCGACGCGCTGCGCGACCTGTCGTGGGGCCCGATCAACCAGATCGAAATGGGCGTGAAGTACACCAACCATTTCAACGGCACGCAGTCGCGCGGCAACCGCATCAACACCACCGATCCGGTGTCGTTGACGGACTTCGATCCGGGTTCCACCCCCAGCGGCCTGTACGACGGCCTGCACGCCAGCGGCAACATGACCGACTGGGCCACGGCCAGCCAGAGCAGCGTGGTCAACTACCTGAAGTCGCAGCCGCAGGGCCCGTACACCATCAACTACCCGTCGATCTTCGGCGTGGCGGAGATCACCAAGGACGCCTACCTGCAGCTGGACTTCGAATCTGGCAAGTGGCGCGGCAACGTCGGCGTGCGTTATGTCGACACCAAGGACACCTCCAACTACTACGTGAACAACAACGGCGGCACGTACAGCGCCGTGTCGAACACCACGCACTACTACAAGCCGCTGCCCTCGCTCAACGTCGCTTACGACCTGGACGAGGACAAGGTGCTGCGCGCGTCGATCGCCAAGGTGATCGCCCGCCCGCGTTACGGTGACCTCGCCGGTGCCACGTCGCTCAACGGCGCATCCACGGGCAACTTCACCGCCAGCGCCGGCAACCCGGACCTGAAGCCCTACCAGTCGACCAACTTCGACGTGTCGGCGGAGTGGTATTTCGCCCCGGCCAGCCTGCTCTCGGTCGAAGGCTTCGTGCGCAAGATCGACAGCTACATCGTGACGACCACCAGCGAGCGCTCGCTGACCGATCCGACCACGGGTCAGACCAACCTGTACCAGGTGACCTCACCGGTCAACGCGTCCAACGCCAAGGTCTCGGGGCTGTCGCTGATCTACCAGCAGGACCTGGGCTACGGCTTCGGCATCCAGACCAACTACACGTACAGCAAGGCCACCACGCAGACCCAGGCCGATGGCGGCAAGCTCAACCTGCCGTACCTGTCCAAGAACACGGTCAACATCATCCCTTACTACGAGCACGGTCCGTGGTCGGCGCGCATCAACTACAGCCGCCGTTCCCCGTACTTCACCCAGGTGGGTCGCCTGAATTCCAACGTGTTCGCCGATGCGTACAAGGAACTGGACCTGAGCGCGTCCTACCAGGTCAACGAATGGATGGGCGTCACGCTGAGCGCGACCAACCTGCTGGATTCGACGTACTACCAGTACGCCGACATCAAGTACGCTCCGATCGGTGAGTACAAGAGCGGCCGTACGTACTCGATGACCCTGAACTTCAAGCTTTAGCGCGCTACCGGCGGCGATCGTCTCCCTGCGGCGCCGCCGGGTTTTTTTACGGAACGAGGAGTGCTTTCGATGGTGCGACGATCCCTGGTCCCCCTCATGGTGGCGGCGCTGGCGTTCGGTGCCGCCCATGCGGGCGAAGCGACGGCGCCCACCGCCGGCACCGTGTCCCCGCAGGTACAGGACCTGCGCTGGCAGCAGGCCACCGCCCGGTTCGCCCCGGCGCGCAAGGCCATCCTCGATCATGTCGGTACCGACGTCGCCAAGGGCCCGTTCCGGCCCGACTGGGCTTCGTTGAAGGGCTACCGCTCGCCCGCCTGGTACGACGACGCCAAGTTCGGCATCTTCATCCATTGGGGTGTCTACTCGGTGCCGGCCTTCGGCAGCGAGTGGTATTCGCGCAACATGTACCAGCAGGGCACCAAGGAATTCGCGCACCACGTGGCCACCTATGGCCCGCAGTCGCGTTTCGGCTACAAGGATTTCGTGCCGATGTTCAAGGCGGAGCGGTTCGATCCGGACGCTTGGGCGGCGCTGTTCCGTGAGGCGGGGGCACGCTACGTGGTGCCCGTGGCCGAGCACCACGACGGCTTCGCCATGTACGACTCGAAGCTGTCCGAGTGGACGGCGGTGCAGAAGGGCCCGAAACGCGACGTCATCGGCCTGCTGGCCAAGGCGATCCGTGCGCAGGGCATGCGCTTCGGCGTGTCGTCCCACCGGGCCGAGCACGACTGGTTCTTCGATGGCGGTCGCCACTTCGATTCAGACGTGAACGATCCCGCCAATGCCGGGCTCTACGGGCCGGCGGTGGACCACCTCAGCAAGGACGACCAGAACCTGGCCGACGACTGGACCTTCGTCTCGCAGGCCTGGCTGGACGACTGGCTGGCCCGCACGGCGGAGCTGATCGACGATTACCACCCGGACATCATCTACTTCGACTGGTGGATCGGTCACCCGACCTTCCGCAACACGCTGCCCACCCTGTTGTCGTACTACTACAACCAAGGCGCGAAACGCGACGGCGTGGTGGTCAACTACAAGCTGGGTGACTTCCCCGAGGGCGCCGGCACGCTGGATATCGAGCGCGGGCAGCTCACCGGCATCCACGCCACGCACTGGCAGACCGACACGTCGGTCAGCGAGGCCTCGTGGGGTTACATCGACCACGACACCTACAAGTCGCCCACGGTCATCATCCACCTGCTGGCGGACGTGGTCTCCAAGAACGGCAACCTGATGCTCAACATCGGGCCGCGCGCGGACGGCACCATCCCGCAGGGCGCGCAGGATACGTTGCGCGGCATCGGTGCGTGGCTGAAGGTCAACGGCGAGGCCATCTACGGCAGCAAGCCGTGGCGGGTGTACGGCGAAGGCCCCACCGAGGTCATCGGCGGCACGTTCCAGGATACGAAGACCAAGCCGTTCACCGCCGACGATTTCCGCTTTACCACCGGCAACGGCAAGCTCTACGCGATCGAACTTGGCTGGCCGGCGGCCGGCAAGGCCACCGTGCACGCGATCAAGCCGACCGACGCCGTGTCGAAAGTGGAGCTGCTCGCTGACGGTAGCAACGTGCCCTTCACCCAGGACGGCACCGGGCTTCACCTGCGGGTTTCCTCCCATCCCGTCGGCAGCGACGCGTACGTGTACCGCATCACGCTGGCCACACCGACTACCTCCAAGGCTTCCCCATGAATCGCTGGAAACTCCTCATTGTCGCCGGCCTGTTCTCGCTGCCGCTGGCCGCGTTCGCCAAGGCGCCCGTGGCGCTGTTCTACCTGATGGGCACGCAGAAATCGGTGGCCTCGTTCGAGGCGCACGTGGACAAGATCGACCTGCTGGTGCCCACCTGGTACGGCGTGGACGAAAACGGCCTGGTCTCCGGTGGTCCCGACGACTACGTGTTGAAGATCGCCCAGGCACACAAGCTGCCGGTGATGCCCATCGTGTCGGCTGCGGGCGACCGCGCCAAGTTCCACGCGCTGCTCACCAACGAAACCGCGAAGAAGGCGATGATCGCCAGCATGATCGAACAGGCGAAGCTGCACGGCTTCGTCGGCTACCAGTTCGACTTCGAGAATATCGCCTGGACCGATCGCGACGCGCTCACCCTGATCACGCGCCAGACCTACGAGGCGCTGCACAAGAACGGGCTGAAGCTGAGCATGGCCGTGGTCCCCAATGCACCGGGGTATGCTGGGCAGGGCGCCTTCGGCAAGTGGATGTGGGAATACTGGCGTGGCGCGTACGATCTGAAGGAGCTGTCCAAGGTGCTCGACCTGGTCTGCCTGATGACCTACGACCAGCACACGCGCTGGACCACGCCGGGCCCGGTGGCGGGCATGCCCTGGGTGATGGAACAGCTGCAGTACGCGATCAAGATCGTGCCCAAGGACAAGCTGTCGCTGGGCATCGGCCTGTACGGCTACCGTTGGTTCACCGGCAACCCGGTGGGCGCGGACGGCAAGGAAAACTCGAACATCTCCGGCACCTATATCGATGCCGACGAATCGTTCCCGCTGGCGAAGCAGTTCGGCGTCACCATGCAGTGGGATCCGGTGGAGCACGAGTCGTGGTTCTACTTCTACCGCGACCAGATGCGCGAGTGGGTGTTCCTGCCCGATGCGCGCGCCTTCCGCGACCGCTACGACGTGGTCAAGCAATACGGGCTGGAGGGCTTCTGCGCCTGGGTGCTGGGTTCGGAAGACCCGAAAATCTGGGACGAGCTGCCTAACGCGGTGCGTTGACCGCGAACAGCTTGAACTCGCGGATGCGCGCCGTGCCCACGGCGGACAGGATGTTCAGGCGGACGCGCCGTGCGGTAACCGGCGCGAAGCGATCGATCTTCATGTGACCGATCGCCTGGGCCTGGGCGACGGTTTTCCATCCGTTGCCGTCCCAGATTTGCACCGCGTAACCGTGCACGTTCTGGCCGCCGTCCAGCCATTCCATCGTCATGGCGCGGTCGAAGGTGACCTCGCGACCCAGGTCCACCTCCAGCGTGGCGTTGGCCGACCCGTTCGGTGCGGACCAGAACGTCGACGGATCGTCATCCAGCGCCGCCGCGGTGTTGGCGTCGGTGGGCGCGTGCTTGGCCACCAGGTTGGCCGCATCGCCGTAGCGTGCCTTGAGCGCCTTGCCAAAGTCGGCCAGCCGGCGCACGTCGGCCTCGGGCAACAGGCCATGGGTGTCCGGCGCCACGCCCAGCATCAGCTGGCCGCCGTGGCCGACGCTGCTTTCCCAGTTGTCCATCAGTTCGTCCACGGTCTTCAGCGACGTGCCGAAGTCCGGCCTGGAGCTGTAGAACCAGTGGCCCTTGTGCAGCGGCGTGTCCACTTCCAGGGGCCGCCAGCGAAGCTGTCCGTGGCGGTCGATGACGTTCCAGTTTTCGCCCTGCACCACGCCGTCCTCGTTGCCGACCCAGCGGATGTCGCCGTAGTCGAACAGGGCGACATCGGCGAAGATCATCGCGTTGGTCTGGTAGGTCCGCAGCGTTTCCACGTATCTGGCGAAGTCGTAGACATGCCCCGCGCTGCCGGCGCCGTCCAGCCACCACTCGGTGAGCGGTCCGTAGTGCTGCACCAGTTCTTCCAGCTCGGACAGGTAGTACTTGTCATACGCAGCGGCGTTGGCGTAACGCGGATCGTGTCGGTCCCAGGGGGATAGATAGATGCCGAAGCCCAGGCCGTTCTTCTTCGCCGCGTCGGACGCCATGCGCACCAGGTCGCCCTTGCCGCCCTTCCACGGGCTGGCCTTCACCGAATAATCGGTCTGGTCGGTGGGCCACAGGGCGAAACCGTCATGGTGTTTCGCCACCAGCACCATGTAGCGCACGCCGGCCGCCTTGACCGCGCGCGCCCACTGGTCGGGATCGACCTTGTCGGGGTTGAACACGCTGGGCGACGCGGTGCCGTCGCCCCACTCGCGGTCGAGGAAGGTGTTGGTGCCGAAGTGCACGATGACGCCGAACTCCAGGTCCTGCCAGGCCACCTGCTGCGGCGACGGCTTGACGTCGGTGAACGACTCGGCCGGCGCGATGCCCGGCAGGGCCGCCAGCAGCGCCGTCGCGAGGCAGGTCTTCAGGCGGCGGAACGGAACGGACGTCGACATGGGCAGGCACTCCAGCACAGGCGCAAAAAGTCAGGGTTGTTTGGCGGGGTCGGACCACAGCCGGTGATCGACACCCCTTACGACGGGTTTGTCGCGCGTGTCCAGGTCGAACACCACGACGTCGTTGCGGCCCCGGTGGAACCAGGGGCCGGGCGCGTAAAGGTCATGCTGGGGTCCGATCGACCAGATCCGGCCCAGGTTTACGTCGTTGAGCCACAGGGCGCCCTTGCCGAACGCCCGTGTGTCCAGGAACGTGTCGGCAGGCGTCCCGATATCCACGTGGCCGCGGTGGAACGCCGGGCCCGCGACCGGGGCGGTCGTCCAGCCGCGCAGCGTGCGCAGTGTGTCCATGGGCAGGGGATACACCTGCCAGCCGGTCAACACATCGGTGCCGAGCATCACCGGATCGACCAGGCCGGCGCGGCCGTCGTCCAGGTGCGGCCCGTAGTTCACGCGGCCGGTGTTTTCCACGAGGATATCCAGCGTGTGCTCGCCGCTGCCGACATCGAGCGGCACGGACACCTGCTTCAGTCGTCGGTCGACCGTGCCGCGCGCGTCGCGATCGAGGTAGATCGCTGCATAGTCGCGCACGTCGCCCAGGTACAGCGTGCCGTGGAACGAACCATGCACCGTGGTGCGGTAGAGGATGTAGCCGTAGGACTGGCCATACGCTTCCATCGACCGGGGTTGCTCGGACGCGTGCGGCGCCGGCAGGTTGTCCCACAGCGATGCGGATTCGTCGAGGGTGAAGGCGGGAAGGCTGCGCAGGGGCGGCGACGCCGGCACCGGGGGTAGGGCCTGCCCGGTCGCCTTCGCGATCACCTCGCGAAAGCGCAGGTACTTCGGGGTCGGGCGTCCCGCTTCATCCAGCGCGGCGTCGTAGTCGTAGCTGGTGGTCTGCGGCGTGTAGTGGTCCGAGGGGTTGCCCTGGAAATTGGCGCCGTTCATGAAGCCGAAGCTGGTGCCCCCATGCACCATGTACACGTTGACCGAGTCGCCCCGAGACAGCATCCAGGCCAGTTCGTCGGCCTGTTGCTTCGTATCGGTGTCGGCATGCTTGCCGCCCCACGCATCGAACCAGCCGGCCCAGTATTCGCCGGCCATGCGCGGTGCATCCGGCCGGAAGCGCGCCAGCGTCTCGAAGCTTTTCTTCGCCTCGCCCGGCGCGAAGTCGATCACCGCCGTCACATCGGGCAGGGTGCCATTGGCGAGCAGGTCGGGGCCGTCGTAGGTGAGCAGCAGGTCGTCCGCCAGGCCCGACCGCTTGAGCATGTCGCGGATCTGGCCGAGGTAGGCCTTGTCGTCGCTGTAAGAGCCGTATTCGTTTTCCAGTTCGGTGGCGACGATGGGGCCGCCTCGGGCCGCGAGCAGGGGCGCCAGTTCCTTGCCCAGGCGTTGCAGGTAGCGATCGGCGGCGGCGAGGAAACGCGGATCGCGAGTGCGCACGCGCATGCCCGGTTCGGCGAACAGCCAGGCGGGGAAGCCGCCGGCATCCCACTCGCCGCACACGTACGGTCCCGGACGCAGGATGACGTTGAGGCCCTCGGCCTGGGCCGCTTTGACGAAGGCGGCCACGTCGTTGTTGCCGCTGAAGTCGAACCGCCCGGGCGCCGGTTCCACCGCGTTCCAGAACACATAGGTGGTGATGGTGTTCAGGCCCATCGCGCGCGCCTTGCGCAGCCGGTCGGTCCAGTACGCCCGCGGCACCCGCTGGAAATGGATGTCGCCGGCGATGATCTGGTAAGGCTTGCCGTCACGCATGAAATGCGCGCCGGACACGGTCAGCGGCGGGTTGGCGAAGGCCGCAGGCACCACCACGAGCAGGCCGGCCACCAGTAACGCGAGACGCGGCACGAGGCGCGTCATCGCGGCAGCACCTGCCGGCCCTGGAGGGTGAACTCCAGCGACTGGCCCGGCGCATCGCCCGGCTGGCCGCCGCCGAGGAAGAGTCGGTAGCTTCCGGGGACGACGGCACGCTGTCCGGCCGCATCCACGGAGCTGAGCCGGCGGGGATCGAGGACGAAGGTGATCCGGCGTGTTTCGCCGGCGCGCAGATGCACGCGCTGCAGCCCGACCAGCGTGCGGTGCGGCGCGAGTTTGTCGTCCTCGGGAAAACCGAGGTACGCCTGGACCACTTCGTCGCCGTCGCGCTCGCCGCTGTTGCGCACGTCCACGCTGGCGGTAAGGGTATCGCCAGCCGTCAGCGCCGGTTGCGACAGGCGTGCCTCGGCGTAAGCAAAGCGCGTGTAGCTGAGCCCGTGGCCGAAGGGGTACAACGGCGTGCCGTCGAAGTAGCGGTAGGTGCGCCCCTTCATCTGGTAACTGGTGAAGGGAGGCAGGTCGCGCACGGAACGGTAGAACGTGACCGGCAGGCGCCCGGCGGGGTTGTCGTCGCCCGCCAGCAGGCGCGCCACCGCGGTGCCGCCGCTCTGGCCCGGGTACCACGCGGCGACGATGGCGGCGGCGCGCTCGTTCGCCTCGTCCAGCGCCACCGCGCTGCCGGACATCAGCACCACGACCAGCGGCTTGCCGCTGGCCGCGGCACGCATGAGCAGGGCGCGTTGCGCAGCGGGCAGGCCGATGTCGGTACGATCGCCACCGGCAAAGCCCGGTACCTCGATCCGCAGTTCCTCGCCTTCCACGTCGGGCGACAGGCCGACGAACGCCACGGCGACATCGGCGTCGGCCAATGCGCGGTCCACCTCGGCCAGCTGCGCGTCGGCGGGCGCCAGCCACTGCAACCGCACGCCCTGGTCGTTGCCGCTGTGCACGTACTCCAGGCGGATGTCGTGCGGTCGGGTGTCGTCGAAGTGCAGGCGGGCCTGCATGGCCGTGTCG
This sequence comes from Xanthomonas sp. NCPPB 2632, assembly GCF_041228075.2. Taxonomy (NCBI): domain Bacteria; kingdom Pseudomonadati; phylum Pseudomonadota; class Gammaproteobacteria; order Lysobacterales; family Lysobacteraceae; genus Xanthomonas; species Xanthomonas sp. NCPPB 2632. Next base: position 3,592,046 of record NZ_CM192979.1, on the reverse strand, counting down.
CTACCGTCGTCCTGCACCACGAGCTTGCCGTCGACGAACAGGCGCACCGGATCGTGGCCGACGCAGTCGAAGCAGCGATCCACGTGCACCGCCAGCGTGTAGTCGCCGGGGCCGGGCGGCAGCAGAACGCCGGTCCAGCGCACCGCGTAGGTGCCCTTGGGCAGGCCCGCGGGGGTCACGTGGTCCCAGTCGAAGTCGATGCTGCGATCCACGCGCGTGGCGCTGGGCTTGCCCTGGAAACCGGTGCCGACGAAATAGCTGCCGCTGAGGCCGATCGCGGCGCCGGGTGCGGCCTGCGTGCGCAGTGCGGTTTCCGGTACCGGCACCGGCACGCCCACGGCCACCGGCGAGCCCTGCGCATAACGAATGCGTTCGGTGCCGAACCGCGTGCGCAGTCCCTGTAGCGGCGTGACCGGTGCGCGCGACGTGGCGTGGTAGTTCGCTTCCAGGGTTTCCACGGTGTCGGCGTTGGGTCCGATCACCGCGATGCGCGGGGTGCCGCGCAGGGGCAGCGCGCCGTTGTCGTTCTTGAGCAGCACCATCGATTGCGCCGCCGCGTCCACGGCAAGCGCCGCATGCGCCGGCGACTCGGCGGGCCGGGCACGGGGCGATGCGGACGCGTCGAGTTCGCCGAGCCGGTAGCGGGCCGCGAACAGGCGGACCAGGGCCGTATCCAGCACCGACACGTCCACGTCGCCGCGGCGCACCGCCTCGCCAAGCTCCGCATAGGCGAAGCCGCAATCCAGGTCGGTGCCCGCGCGCAGGGCGGCCGCCGAAGAGCCGGCGTTGTCTGCGCGGTAATAGTGGAACTTGGTCATGTCGTCCACCGCATCGCAGTCGGACACGACGAAACCGGTGAAGCCCCAGCTCGTGCGCAGCGTGTCCTGGAGCAACCCCGCATCCGCGCACACCGGCGTGCCGTGCAGCGCGTTGTAGCCACACATCACCGAGCCCGCGTGGCCTTCCGTGATCGCGGCGCGGAACGCCGGCAGGAAGGTCGCTTCCTTATCGTGCGGCGACACGTCGATATCGAAGCCGTGCCGACCGGCTTCCGGTCCGCTGTGCACGGCGAAGTGCTTTGGCGTGGCGATGGCGCGCGGGTGCGCCGCGTCGGGCCCCTGGATACCCTGCACGAAGGCCACGGCCAGTCGGCCGGTGAGGTAGGGATCCTCGCCGTAGGTTTCCTGGCCACGGCCCCAGCGGGGGTCGCGGAAGATGTTGATGTTCGGCGACCAGATGGTCAGTCCTTCGTAGCGGCCGTGGTCGTGGCCCGCGCCGATGGCGTCGAAGCGTGCGCGCGCTTCCTGCGCTATCGCCTCGCCCACCTGTTGCAGCAGGTCGGGATTCCAGCTGGCGGCCAGGCCGATCGCCTGCGGAAACACCGTGGCATAGCCCGCGCGTGCCGCACCGTGCAGGCCCTCGTTCCACCACTCGTAGGCGGGAATGCCGAGCCGGGGTATCGCCGGCGCCGCGCTCTGCAACTGCGCCACCTTCTCGTCCAGGCTCATGCGCGAGACGAGGTCGCGGGCGCGTTGCTCGGGTGGCGCCGCTGGCGTCACGGCAGACGCGTGGCCCACCCACAGCAGCAACGCGGCTGCGACACGCCGTGTCGCGTGACGGCCGCTCATCGCGCCGGCCCGGTCAGTTTCACCGCACCCAGGCCGTAAAGCGGGCCGGTGATGGGTGCGGTGCTACGCAGGCACAGATCGTGGTCGCCACGCACCGCGGGCAGCGTGCCTTGCAGGACGAAGCGCTCGCCCAGGGCTTTGCCCGGTGGCAGGGGCAGGGTGGCCAGTAGCGGGCCCATGCAGGTGTCCTGGTGGACTTCCAGCTCGCCGTAGGCGGTTTTCGCCGGGTAGGACACGACCTTGGACAGTTCGTGCGCCAGGCCGTAATTGCGGGCCAGCCGGGCCACGTCCACGCGGATGCCGGTGATGCCATCCAGCGGCGCGGCCGGGTAGGCCCAGCAGGCGTGGAACAGGTCGATGTCGAATACCGCGGTGTCCATCGCGCCCAGGTCGGGCAACAACGGCATCCGCAGGCCCAGGCTGCCGTCGGCGCACTTCGTCAGCTCGCCGGTGCGTCGGGTGAGCAGCGTGTCGCGGTCGATCGTGCGGCTGCGTACCGCGGCCATCCGTGTGCCGTCGGGAGCGAACGTCGCGGCGCGAACGGTGGTCGGCAGCGTCACGGCGAAGGGCGCGGCATAGACCTTGGCCTGCGTATCGGGCAGGCTGCCGTCCGTCGTGTAGCGGATCGTGCCGAACGTCGTCTGGGCGTCGATCCGCACCGTGGCCTTGCCGGCGCGCAGGATGCCGGACACCGGCTCGTCCAGCTGGATGGCCGGGGCGAACGCGGTATCCGACGCGTCGATGTCGAGTGCCGCGTAGCGACGCACCTGCGCGGGCAGCCGCTGCAGGAAGCTGTCCCAGTTGCGCACGTCTCGCGGCGACCAGGCGATTTCCGCCATGGCATCCAGGCGCGGGAACAGTGCGTGCTGTATGTGGCGCGTGGAGGGAATGAACTCGCTCCAGAGGGTGGCCTCGGTACCCAGCACATGCCGGGCCTGTTCCGGCGTCAGCGACGCGTCCACCGGTTCGAAGCCGTAGACGCGCTTGAGGTCGAGCACGGACAGGCGGCCGTTGGGCTCGTCGGCGCGGTCGCTCTGCAGGTTGTCGAAATACATCCAGCCGGCGGGCGCGAGCACCACGTCGTGGTCCTGCTTCGCCGCGGCCACCGCACCCTCGACGCCGCGCCATGACATGACCGATGCCGTGCGCGGCAGGCCGCCTTCGAGGATTTCGTCCCAGCCGATCAGGCGCCGGCCGTGTTTGGCGAGGTAATCGCCCAGGCGGTCGGTGAACCAGCTTTGCAGGGCGTTTTCATCTTTGATGCCCAGCGAGGCCATCTTCGCCTGCACGGCGGGCGACTGTTTCCACTGGTCCTTGACCGCTTCGTCGCCGCCCAGGTGGATATACGTGGACGGGAACAACGCCATCACCTCGTCGAGCACGTTCTCGATGAAGGTGAAGCTCTTGTCGTCCACGTTGTAGAGATAGGGATTGACGCCCCAGTCCACGGAAACCGCGGGGTGCTCGCCGGTGACACCGACCAGCTCGGGGTAGGCAGCTACCGCGGCCTGTGCATGTCCGGGCATGTCCAGTTCCGGCACCACCGTAATGTGGCGGGCGGCGGCGTAGGCCACCACGTCGCGCACCTGCTCCTGCGTGTAGAAGCCACCGTAGCGTTCCGGCTCGCCGAATGTGCCCGCGCCCGGCGGCGTCCGCCAGGCGCCCACGTCGGTAAGGCGGGGGTAACGCTTGATCTGGATGCGCCAGCCCTGGTCGTCGCTGAGGTGCCAGTGGAAGACGTTGAGCTTGTGCTCGGCCATGGTGTCGAGCACCTGCTTGACCGTAGCCACGTCGTGGAAATGCCGGGCCACGTCGAGCATCAGGCCGCGCCACGCGAAGCGCGGCCAGTCACGGATGGCGACATCGGGCAGCTGCGTCGCACCCTGCCGGCCATCCGCGCTCGCCAGTTGCCACAGGGTGACCGCGCCGTAGAAAAGACCCGCGTCGCCGCGCGAGGCGATCCGGGCGCCGTCGCCGGTAATGTCGAGGGTGTAGCCGTCCGCCTGGGTCACGCGGGCGGCCGGATCGGTGCGCAGCACGATGGCGCCATGGGGTGGCTGCCGTGTGGCGACGGGCGTCAGGGACAGGCCGCGGCTGCGTTTCAGTTCGGCGGCCAGGTAGACCGCGGCGGCTTCGGCGCCACGGTCGCCGGGCGCATAGGCAATGACGGTATGCGCGTCGATGGCCAGCGAGCCCTCGGTCTGCCGGATGTCGGCGGGCAGGGGAATGAGCGGCAGCGCGTCGGCGTGAACCAGGCCGCCGGTACAGGCCAGCGCGGCGGCCAGGGCCAGGCGGCGGCCAAGGTGCCGTGCTGCGGGCTTCCGGCCGTTGCTGCCGACGGTCATCGTGAGCCCACCCGCGAGCCCGCGCGCATCGTGGCCGCGCCCAGCACGCCAAGGTGACCGTGCTCCACCAGCCACACCGGCACGCGCTCCAGGAAAGGTCGCATGACGCCCTTGTTGAAAAAGCGCTCGCGGAACCGGCTGGCCAGGACGAAGTCGCTGATCTGGGGAAGGATGCCGCCGGCCAGGAATACGCCACCGTGCGCGCCGTAGAGCATGGCCAGGTCGCCGACGAAACCGCCCAGCACGGCGCAGAAGACGTCCAGCGCGGCATGCGCGGTCGGATCGGTACCGGCCATGCCGGCCGCGCTCACCTCGCCGGGGGTGGCCAGCGACGCGTCCCGCCCGTCCAGTTCGGCGAGGGCGCGATAGGTGGCCAGCAGGCCGGGTCCCGACAGCAGCGACTCGACCGACACGTAAGGCCGGGTCCGGGAGAGGATGCGCAGGATGGCCGCCTCGCGCTCGTCGCCGGGGGCGAAGGCGATCTGGCCGGCTTCCGTGGGTAGCACCCTGGCCTGCCCGTCGCCGGGCAGCAGCACGGCCGAGCCCAGGCCCGTGCCCGGTCCCATCACCACGACGGGACCGTGCGCGCCGCCCGGGATGCCCGGAAGCAGGGAGATCGCCTCGGCGTGGTCGATGAACTGGCTGGCGAAGGCCACGGCCTCGAAGTCGTTGACCACCTCCAGCGCGTCGCCCGCCACGGCGCGGATGTCGCCCAGCGCGACCGGCCACGGCAGGTTGCTGTTGGCGACCTGATCGTCCAGCACGTACCCGGCGATGGCGATGGCGCAGCGCTCCACCCCCAGCGGTGCCAGGTGGGCGTAGGTGACCAGGAAGTCCTCCAGGATGGCCGCCAGGCTGGGCCATTCGGCGCCGACATAGCGACGGTGACACAGCAGCTGGACGGTGGCCTGCGCCGGCCCCTGGGGATAGACCAGCGCGACGCGCGCATGCGTGCCGCCGACATCCGCCGCGAGCACCGGGCGTCGTGCCGAGGCGATGTCCGTGACGACCGGCTGGTTGGAGAAGGTTCCCATCATTGACCCCGTGATTGCTGGCGATCGCGGCGTGACGAAAAGGCCATGCGGCGCGACGATACGGTTCGAGTTTTTTCCGCCATGACAACGTTGTCAATGAATATCATGTTCACTGGTGAAGATGGGTGATTTTCATAATGGTTGGCGGCGGATTTCATAATCGGTGACGCATCGCCTAAAGCTTTCCCCCGTGGGGCCGATAAGCCCATCGAACGACCCCAGGCGATCTGCGCCACGGGGTCCCCATGGTACGGACGATGGCCAAGAAATCCTCCAAAGAAGCCACCAGCACAGCGCTGGCACTCGATGCCGACCTGCGCATCGCCGCAGCCCCCGCGCTGCGCGATACGCTGTTGGCGGCGCTCGCCAGCGGCGGTCCGGTCGGTATCGACGGCAGCGCGGTGGCCCAGGTAGATACGGCGGCGCTACAGTTGCTTGCCGCGTTTTCCCGCGATGCGCGGGCGGCAGGACGCACGGTCACCTGGACAGGCGTCAGCGATCCCCTCCAGCGCGGCGTGGCCGTGCTGGGTCTCAACAGTCTGATTGAACTGCCGGCCCACGCCGGCGTGAACTGAAGGTGCTTCGATGGCTAAGATTCTTGCGGTAGACGATTCGGCTTCCATGCGCAGCATGGTCGCCTTCACCCTGCGTGGCGCCGGTCACGACGTCGAAGAGGCCGACAACGGCCAGGCGGCGCTCGATTCCGCCGCCGTGCACAAGTTCGACCTGATCCTCGCCGACGTGAACATGCCGGTGATGGACGGTATCTCGATGGTTCGTGAGATCCGCACCCGTCCGGACTACCGCGGCGTGCCCATCCTCATGCTCACCACCGAGTCCAATCCGGAAAAGAAAATGGAAGGCAAGGCGGCCGGTGCCACCGGCTGGCTGGTCAAGCCGTTCGATCCGGAGCAGCTGCTGGCCACCGTCGGCCGCGTTCTCGGCTGATCCTTCCGCAACTCGCTTCCTTACACGTTCCGGTCATCCAGGGTTCCCCCATGTCCAAAGTCGATCTGGCGCAATTCCACAAGGCGTTCCATGAAGAGAGCCTCGACGGTCTCGACGCCATGGAGCAGGCGCTCCTCGCGTTGGACGAGGGTGCCGAAGACCCGGAACTGATCAACGTCGTGTTCCGTGCCGCCCATTCGATCAAGGGCGGTGCGGCCACGTTCGGTTTCACCGACGTCGCGGCCTTTACGCACGTGGCCGAAAACCTGATGGACGAGGTCCGCAGTGGCCGCCGTCCAATGGAAAAGGCCGTCGTCGAACTGCTGCTGCGCTCGGGCGATACGGTGCGCGACATGCTGTCCCTGTCGATGGCCGGCCAGCCGGCCGCCACGGCGGAAAGCCAGGCGCTCCTGGCCGAGTTGTCGGCCATGGTCTCGGGTGCGCCGGTCGCGCCGGTGGCGGTCAAGGCCGCCGCACCGGTGGAAGCCATCGAGGGCTGGGACATCGCGTTCCGCCCGTTCGACTACCTGCTCAAGACCGGCAACGATCCGGCACGCATGTTCCGCGAGCTGGAGGCCATGGGTCCGCTCACGGTCACCTGTGACACCAGCAAGCTTCCCGCGCTGGCCGACATGAACGCCGAGTCGTCCTATCTCGGCTGGACGCTGAGCCTGGACGCCGGCGCCAAGCGCGCCGCCGTCGAAGGCGTGTTCGACTGGGTCGACGGCGACTGTGACCTCACGGCCACGCCGCGCCTGTCGGCACCGGTGGCCGCGCCCGTCGTCCAGGCCGTCGCGCCGGTGGCGGCCGCCGCGCCACGCGCCGTCCGCGAACCCGCGGTCAACAGCGAGTCCAGCTCGGTCCGCGTGGGCATCGAGAAGATCGACGTCCTGATCAACCTGGTCGGCGAGCTGGTCATCACCCAGTCCATGCTCACCCAGTTCAACGATGGTGTGGACGAATCGCAGCTGGAAATGTTCCGCCAGGGCCTGGCCCAGCTGGGCCGGCACACCCGCGAGCTGCAGGAAAGCGTGATGAGCATCCGCATGCTGCCCATCAGCACGGTGTTCAACCGCTTCCCCCGCCTGGTCCGCGACCTCGCGCAGAAACTCGACAAGAAAGTCGTGCTGGATATGCGCGGCGAAACCACCGAACTCGACAAGACGGTGCTGGAGAAGATCGGCGATCCGCTGGTCCATCTGGTACGCAACGCGATCGACCACGGCCTGGAAATGCCGGACAAGCGCCTGGCCTCGGGCAAGGGCGACACCGGCACGCTGCGCATGGAGGCCTTCCACCGTGGCGGTTCCATCGTGGTCGAAGTGGCGGACGACGGCGCCGGCCTCAATCGCGACGCCATCGTCGCCAAGGCCGTGTCGCGCGGCATCATCGCCTCGGGCGAGCACCTGTCCGACGACGCCGTGGCCGACCTCATCTTCGAGGCGGGCTTCTCCACCGCCGCCGCCACCACCGACCTGTCCGGCCGTGGCGTGGGCATGGACGTGGTACGCCGCAACGTCATGGACCTGGGCGGCACGGTCAATATCCGTAGCGTGCAGGGCCGGGGCACCACCTTCACCATTACGCTGCCGCTGACGCTCGCGATCATCGACGGCCTGACGGCGGCGGTGGGCGAGGAAACCTACATCGTGCCGCTGGTGTCGATCGTGGAGTCCGTGCAGGTCAAGCCCGATGCGACGCGCAGCGTGGCCGGCGGCGGCGAGTTGTTCCGCTTCCGCGACCAGTGGCTGCCCATCGTCCGCTTGTTCGACGTGTTCAACTGCGAAGGCCAGCGCCGCACCATCGACGAGGGCATCGTCATCGTGGTGGAAGGCGAGGGCAGCCGTATCGGCCTGTTCGTCGACGAGCTGATCGGCCAGCAGCAGGCGGTCGTCAAGTCGCTCGAGGCGAACTACCGCCGGGTCAGCGGCATCTCCGGCGCCACCATCCTCGCGGATGGCTCGGTCGCCCTGATCGCCGACGTCGCCGGCCTGGTCCGCCTCCAGGCCCGCCGCAAGGCCGCCTGACGCCCGCACCGCGGGGCACTCCCCCCCGCGGTGCATGTCCATATGTAGGAGCGCGCGCTCGCGCGCGACATCTTCTTGCGATCACCCCCGAGCTGGCGCGCCACCCCGGGGGCACGGCCCCAAAACATGTCGCGCGCACGCGCGCGCTCCTACACGCGGCCGTCCCATACGCGCCGTTCCGATGCCCGCCCGTCCTGCGCGCGCGGCCCATGCACGCCCGTCCGGGCCTGCCTGATCCACATCCGCGCACATCCCGTTGAAATTGGCCCTCAAGCTCCGCTGGGGATAGCCGATACCCCAAGGGAAGGGGTCCCGAACCGCCGATCCGATCCGCCGTGGGAACGACATGAACCAAGCAGCCAATACCGCCATCGACGCGTCCGAAGAGGCCGCGCAGTATCTCACCGTCAACCTCGGCAACGAGGAATACGCGGTGGATATCCTTGCCGTCCGCGAGATTCGCGGCTGGACAGCCGTCACGCGCATCCCGCAGGCACCGCCCTACGTGCTGGGCGTGCTCAACCTCCGCGGGGCCATCGTCCCGGTGCTGGACCTGCGCCTGCGCTTCAGCCTGGATCGCGAGGACTACACCGCCACCACCGTCACGGTCATCGTGATGGTCAACGGTCGCCAGTTCGGGGTGGTGGTCGACGCCGTCTCCGATGTGGTGGAAGTCGCCCCCGGCAGCATCCGCCCGGTGCCCGACATGGGTACCACGGTCGATACCGAATACCTCAAGGGCCTGACCTCCGTCGGGGAGCGCATGGTCCTCCTGCTCGACGTGGATCGCCTGCTGCAGCCGCAGGACGCCCAGATGCTGGAAGCCGCCCTGGCCTCCACGGATGTCAAAGCCGTCGCCTGAGCCCGAGCGTGCGGCGGTGGCCCCGGCTGCCGCGACACGCGATGCCTGGTTTGCCTTTGCCGCACCTTGCCGATTGGAACCGTAATGAAGAAGTTCAAGTTCAAGAAGCCCGCACTGACCGTTCGCGGTCGTCTCTACGGCGTGCTCGGCCTGCTCACGATCATGCTGCTCGGCGGCGCCGCCGTGGGCCTGGGCGCCATGCACTTCCAGAACGAAGGCATGCGCAAGATCTACCAGGAAGGACTTGCACCCTCGGAGATGCTCGCGCGCATCGCCACCAATTCGCTGATGTCGTTCGTGGTGCTCGGCGAGGCCGGCACCAAGGTCAGCAATGCCGACCAGGTGAAGCAGAAGCTGGCCGAGTTCGACAAGTACCAGGCGGACAACGACAAGACGCAGGCCGAGTTCCTCAAGATTCCCATGTCGGCCAACGTCAAGAAGCTGTACGACAAATGGGAAGCCACCGCGTCCGATTACGACCAGGCCAAGGCCGACATGATCGACGCGCTGAAGCAGGCCGACGAAGGCGCTTCGGACGTCCTGGAAATGCAGGTGCGTCCGTTGCTGATGGATCGCCAGTCGCAGCTGACCAAGCTGATCGAGGCCAAGCGTGAAGAAGCCTCCGAGATCTATGCCACCGAATCCTCGCAGTACGCGCTGATCCGCACCTTGAGCATCGGCTCGCTCGCCCTCGGCCTGGCGATCTGCCTGCTGATCGGTGTGCTGGTGATCCGCTCGGTCATCCGTACGCTCAACGAGGCGGTCGGTATCGCCAACGAGATTTCCGAAGGCAAGCTGGGCCACGACGTGCAGGTCACGCGCAACGACGAACTGGGTCAGCTGCAGTCGGCGTTCCGCGCCATGGACGAGCGCCTCAGTGCCATCGTGACCGAGGTGCGCCACGGCTCCGGTTCGGTCAGCACCGCCGCGCAGCAGATTTCGCGCGGTAACGACGACCTCTCCCAGCGCACGCAGGAACAGGCTTCCAGCCTGGAACAGACCGCGTCCTCGATGGAAGAAATGACCTCCACGGTCAAGCAGAACGCCGAGAACGCCAGCCACGCCAACCAGCTGGCCCGCGGTGCCCGCGAGCAGGCGGAGAAGGGCGGTGAAGTGGTCGCCCAGACCGTCGTGGCCATGCGCGAGATCAACAGCTCCAGCAAGAAGATTTCCGACATCGTCAGCCTCATCGACGAAATCGCCTTCCAGACCAACCTCCTGGCGCTCAACGCCGCGGTGGAAGCGGCTCGTGCCGGTGAGCAGGGTCGCGGCTTCGCCGTGGTCGCCACCGAGGTCCGCAACCTCGCCCAGCGTTCGGCGGGTGCGGCCAAGGAGATCAAGGGCCTGATCAACGACAGCGCCAGCAAGGTCCGGGCCGGTTCGGAACTGGTCGACCAGTCCGGCAAGGCGCTGGCCGAGATCGTCGAGAGCGTGAAGAAGGTGACCGACATCGTCGCCGAGATCGCCGCAGCCAGCTCCGAGCAGTCCGCCGGCATCGACCAGGTCAACCACGCCGTGCTGCAGATGGACGAAATGACCCAGCAGAACGCCGCGCTGGTCGAGGAATCCGCGGCCGCCGCGCGAGCCATGCACGAGCAGGCCACCGAGCTCAGCCGCCAGGTCTCGTTCTTCCGCGTTACCGGCAACGTCGCCTCCACGCCGGCCGCCAAGGCGCCGCGCAAGGATGCCACGCAGCAGGAAATGGAAACCGTCTTTGCCGCGGTGCGCAGCACGCCTGTCGCCGCACCCGCCACCCGCGCATCGCGTCCGGCCGAGTCGGCCGACACAGGCGCCTGGAAGGAGTTCTGATCATGAACGCGCTCGTCCATTCCAGCGACACGGTCGCGCAGACGAGCGCGTCGAGTCCGAACCTCGGCGATGCCGAGTTCACCTTCCTGCGCGAGTTCGTGCTGCAGCATTGCGGCATCTCCCTGGGCGAGCACAAGCGCCAGCTGGTCCAGGGGCGCCTGCTGCGGCGGCTGCGCACGCTGCAGCTCGACGGCTTCGCCGCCTATTGCGACCTCCTGCGCCGCGATCCGGACGGCGAGCTGGGCGAACTGGCCAGCTGCATCAGCACCAACGTCACCTCGTTCTTCCGCGAGATGCACCACTACGACATGCTGGTCGACGAACTCCTGCCGCGCTGGCTGGAGGAAAAACGCAACGGTGGCCGCCTGCGTATCTGGTCCGCCGGTTGTTCCACCGGTGAAGAACCCTATGCCATCGCGATGGTGCTGGCCGAGGCCATGGAGCGTACGGGCATCCAGGTCGACGCGAAGATCCTCGCCACCGATCTTTCGCCCCAGGCGCTGGAATTCGGTCGCAAGGGTGTCTATCCGGTGGAGCGCCTCTCGGGCGTGAGCGATGCCAGGCGCAAGCGCTGGTTCCTGCGCGGCGAGGGTGCTTTCGACGGCTTTGCCCAGGTGCACCCGCGCCTACGCGAGCTGGTCACCATCCAGCCGCTGAACCTGCTCCACGATTGGCCCATGCAGGGCAAGTTCGACGCCATCTTCTGCCGCAACGTCGTCATCTATTTCGACAAGCCGACCAAGCAGCGCCTGTTCTCCCGTTACGCCGGCATGCTGGACAGCCGCGGCTACCTCTTCCTCGGTCACTCGGAATCCATGTATGGACTGTCCGAGGACTTCGACCTGATCGGTCGGACGGTCTACCGGAAACGCACATGAGCGACACCTTCGTTGCGCAACCCAGGACCTTCGCCAATTTCGATCCCAAGGCGGTGCTGCCCGGGTTCGAACACATCCGGCGATTCTGGGACCCTGCGCAGGAAGTGGTCACGGTCAAGATCCTGCCCGGTGAGTACTACGTCAGCCGGCAGGAGGAGATGATCTCCACCGTGCTCGGATCGTGCGTGTCGGCGTGCGTGCGGGATACGCGCCTGCGCATCGGCGGCATGAACCACTTCATGTTGCCCGAGCCGGCCGGCGAGCGCGACAGCTGGAGCTCCACGGTCGGTCGCGCCGCGCGTTACGGCAACGACGCCATGGAACAGCTGATCAACGCCATCCTCAAGGCCGGCGGTCGCCGTGACGACTTCGAGGTCAAGATCTTCGGCGGCGGCCGCGTGCTCGCCACCATGACCGACATCGGCCAGCGCAACATCGCCTTCGTGCAGCGCTACATCGCCACCGAGAAGCTGCGGCTCTGCGCCTCGGACGTCGGCGACATCTTTCCGCGCCAGGTGCAGTTCTTTCCGTTCAGCGGCAAGGTGCGCGTGCGCCAGTTGCGCGCCGCCCACGACAACAATCTTGCCGATCGCGAGAAACGATACCTCAAGCGATTGGCCGACGATCCGATAAAGGGAGAGGTGGAACTTTTCTGACGCGCAAATCGTCAGTTCGTTCCACCCAGACATTCAGCGCCGTTCGGTTCCACCGACGGGGACGTCACGCCACCCGAGTTGCAAGCATCCATGCAGAAAGTTCGCGTTCTCATCGTCGACGACTCGGCCCTGGTACGTAAGGTGCTGTCGACCATGCTCGAGTCCGATCCGGGCATCGAAGTGGTCGGCACCGCCGCCGATCCCCTGATCGCCCGCGAGAAGATCAAACAGCTCAACCCCGACGTGCTCACGCTCGATGTCGAGATGCCGCGCATGGACGGCCTGACGTTCCTCGAGAACCTCATGCGCCTGCGGCCGATGCCGGTGGTGATGGTGTCCACGCTGACCGAGAAAGGCGCGGAAGTCACGCTGCGCGCGCTCGAGCTGGGTGCCATCGACTTCTTCACCAAGCCGTCGGCCGACCTCGCCAACACCTTCATGGAGCACGCGCCGGAGATCTGCGCCAAGGTGCGCCTCGCCGCCGGCGCCAAGCCTCGCGAACGCTCCGAGGTCACCCGTCTTGACGTGCCGCGGTACGACTTGCCGCGCATGGACGTGCCGCCGCGTCTTTCCGCCGACGCGGTGCTGCCGCGCGCGCAGACCGCCGGCAGCCGCGGCGGTACCCGCATCATCGCCATCGGTGCCTCCACCGGCGGCACCGAAGCCATCCGCGTGGTGCTCGAGGCCATGCCGCCGACCGCCCCGCCGATCGTCATCACCCAGCACATCCCCGCGGCGTTCAGCGGTCCGTTCGCCGCACGCATGGATACCTGTTCCGCCATGCGCGTGTGCGAGGCCCGTGACGGCCAGCCGATCCAGGCCGGTCATGCCTATATCGCGCCGGGCGGGCAGCACCTGCTGGTGATGTGGGATGGCGCCAAGCATGTGTGCCGCCTGCACGACGGCCCGCCGGTCAACCGGCACAAGCCTTCGGTCGACGTGTTGTTCCGCTCCATGGCCGCCAGCGTCGGCGCGGCCACCGTGGCCGTGCTGCTGACCGGCATGGGAGACGACGGCGCCCGCGGCCTGGGCGAACTGAAGGAAATCGGCGCGCCCACGCTGGTCCAGGACGAAGCCTCATCGGTCGTCTGGGGCATGCCGGGCGCCGCCTGGAAAGCCGGTGCCGCCAGCGAAATGCTGCCGCTGGACGCCATCGCCGCGCGCTTGCTCGCGCTTGCCCAAACCCCCGTTTCCGCCGTCGCCCGCGTCGGCACCTGAAGAACGAGACATCATCATGGTCATCCCGAAGAACGAACGCAGCATCGGCTTTATCGCCAGTGCCATCGCCCTGGTCATTGTCCTGGTGTTTCACGCTGCCTGGGTCGCCCCGGTCGTCGTGGCGCTGCTGACGGCTACCTGGATCGCCATCAGCCTGGTGCCGGCCCCGTTGCCGGAGGTCGAGGTGGTGCTCAACTCGCACGCCACCAGCGACGAGGCATCCGTACGCGAGGCCATGGAAGACGTGCGCAGCGCTATCGTCGACGAACTGGGTCACGCCAGCCGCGAACTGCACCAGGCGCTCGACCTGGTCCGTGATGCGGTAGCCGAACTGGGCGGCGGCTTCAACGGCCTGTCGCACAAGACCGGCAAGCAGCAGAAGCTGCTGACGGAGATCATCGAAAGCGGTGGCCAGGGCATCTCGGTGCAGGATTTCGCCTCCCGCACCGCCGGCCTGCTCGAGCATTTCGTCGGCCTGATCGTCCAGCTGTCGCGCGAAAGCCTGCGCATCGTCTACCGCATCGACGGCATGGCGAAGGAAATGGACGCCGTGTTCGCGCTGCTTAAGAACGTCAACACGATCGCCGAAGAGACCAACCTGCTGGCGCTCAATGCCGCCATCGAAGCGGCGCGTGCGGGTGAATCCGGCCGCGGCTTCGCGGTGGTCGCGGGTGAAATCCGCAACCTCGCCCAGCACAGCAACCAGTTCAACGAGAAGATCGGCACCCACGTGGAGCGCTCGCGTACCGCCATGGAACAGCTGCGCGAACTGGTCGGCCACATGGCCTCGCAGGACATGAACGTGGCGCTGTCGGCCAAGGGCGACATCGACCAGATGATGTCGACGATCACCGAGTCCAACCAGCGCACCAGCGCCGCGGCGGACGAGGCGGCCACCATCAACCGCGGCCTCGGCAACGACGTGTCCACCACCATCCGTTCGCTGCAGTTCGAGGACATCCTCAGCCAGCTGCTGCACCAGACGCGTTCGCGCCTGGTCGAGCTGCAGGAGATCACCGCCGACTGCACGCGCGACATCGAAGAACTCGCCTGCGCGCCGTCCGACCCGTCCGAGCTCGGCGGCCGCGCCCAGCGTGTGCGTGCCCGCCTTGCCGAGCAGCGTGAACGTGCCCGCCTGCGTGCCCGCGGCCCCGCCCTCCAGCAGTCGATGGCTGCCGGCGACATCGACCTGTTCTGAGGAAGACACCCATGTCCATCAACGTTCACAACGATGCCGAGCACGGCTGCCTCACCCTCCACCTGGGCGATCGCTTCGACTTCTCGATCCACCGTGCCTTCCACGATGCCTGCCTGGGCGACGTGCTGGCGGCACGCAGTTATGTGCTCGACCTGGAGCAGGTGACCAGCATGGACAGCTCCGCGCTGGGCATGCTGATGCTGCTGCGCGAGCATGCCGGCGGCGATCGTGCGGAGATCCGTATCGTGAATGCCGGGGCGGATTTGCGGAATACGTTGCGTATTGCGGGGTTCGATAAGTTGTTTACCGTGCATTGAGCGGTTTTTTCAGGTTTTGAAACACGCCCCGGTATCGGGGCGTTTTTTTTGGGCTGGTGGGGCGGGCTCGGCGTTGCCATCGCGTTGGCCGGCTCGGCTACGCCATCGCGTTGGCGGGCTCGGCTTTGCCATCGCACTGGCCGGCTCGGCTACGCCATCGCATTGAACCGCTCGGCTACGCCATCGCACTAAACCGCTCGGCTTCGCCATCGCGTGCGGTTGTAGGAGCCGACGATGTCGGCGAACCCTTGCCATTCATTGGGCGAGCGAAGCCTTGCGCCTGTCAAAGCCGGCTTCGTTTTTCGCTCGGAAACGCCAGCACGTATGTCATGCATGGCCTCTTTCGCCATGGCCACGTTTAGGGTTCGCGCACGTGCGTGCGCTTGTGTCTTTTCGATGGGGTAGATTCGAAGTCGAGAGCGGAGTGTGGCAGGCCGATTGTGCGCGGTGCCTTGAGCACGTGTAGGAGCCCGGGCCGCCACACTCCCTTCTTTCCACCAAGCCCGAACAGTTGCCCGAGTTAACGGCTCGAACATCACAAGCGTGGGCCCGTGGAAAGTGCTCTCTATCCCGCCCTAGCTGGAACGAGACGATGACTTTTTACCTCGGTATCGACGTCAGCAGCAAGACGCTTGACGTGGCTTTCTTCCGTGCCGGTGAACAAACCGGCGCCTGTGAGCAGTTCGACAACAGCCCAGCCGGTGCGAAGAAACTGCTTCGCGTCATGGCCAGGCTGGACGTGCAACACGTGGTCCTGGAGGCCACCGGTGGCTACGAGAACCTGATTCTGGATGCCATCGCCCAGATCTATACGGTGACCCGGATTGCCTCGCATCGTGGCACCGCTTTCGTGCGTAGCCTGGGCAAGTTTGCCAAGACCGACAAGGCCGACGCCAGGGCCTTGGCCCACATGGCCCAGACCATCACGCCGCAGCCCTATAAGCCGCCAACGCCGGCGCAACGCCATCTGCGCGGCCTGGTGAAGGGCCGGGATCAGTTGATCCGGCAGCGCGACGACAACCGCCGCCGGATCAAACGGTGCGAGTCGATGGTCGTCCAAGGGGCGCTAGAGCGGGTAGGCGCCCTGCTGACCGCGGAGATCAAGGCACTCGAAGGGCTCATGGCGGAAGCCGCCAAAGCCGCCGATGCGCCGCTTGCTGAGCAACTGCTCCAGGTGCCTGGCCTGGGCAAGATCGCCGTCGCCACGCTGCTGGCCTTCCTACCGGAGCTGGGCCAACGCGGCAATCGGCAGATCAGCGCGCTGGTCGGCGTCGCGCCGTACACCAAGCAGAGCGGGCGGCGGGACGGCCCCCGCCAGATCATGGCCGGCCGGCCCTTCGTGCGGCGCATCCTTTACATGGCCGCACTCGCCGCCATCCGCAGCACCCAGTCACCTCTGAGAGCCCACTATCAGGCCCTTAAAGCGCGAGGCAAGCCTCCGAAGGTGGCCATCGTGGCCTGCATGCGCAAACTGCTCATCACCCTCAACGCCATGGTCCGCGATCAGACTCAATGGCACGGCACGGTAGAGGCCTGAAAAAGACAGTTGCTCCTACAACGACGTCAGGGAAATGACGTGGATTTTTTGGCGTTTTGACTGGCTTGCACGAATTCGTCGTTTTGCTCGATCCAGTGCGTCGGGGGGTTGACGCAACTACACAAATGGCCGAATCGGCTTGGAATATGCGGGTTTATTGGCCTAATTTGCGTAATACGGCACAGGTGGCGGGCGTTACATGAATCACCGGGTGTGACGTGGGTCACAGTCGATGTTCCGCTCCCGCAGGTTGGGAGCAGTGTCCAAAATGCCGTGCGTTCGGAGGGGTGAATCATGAGCGAGCAGAAATTCAGCAAGGTTCTCACACGTACCGTCCTCGTCAGTTGCCTGCTCGCAGGTGCTGTGTCGATGACGGCCTGCAGTGGTCATGGCTCCACCCGCTCCGGCAGCAAGACGGGCAGCAGCGTGAGCCCCGGTACGGCCGGCGGTCCCAGCGGCAGCGGTAGCGACGGCGCGGGAAGCGGCGGCTCCGGAAGCGGCGGTACGGGGAGTGGCGGTTCGGAAACGGCAGGCGGGCCTTCGGATACGGGTAGCGCCGGTGGAACGGGCGGCACCGGTAGCACCGGCGGCGACAGCACGGCGGGCGGCCCCAGCGGTACGGGCACAGGCGGCACCGGCGGCGGTACGGGCGGCACGGGCGGCGGCACAGGCGGTACCGGCGGCGGTACGGGAGGCACCGGCGGTACGGGCGGTACCGGAGGCGGTACCGGCGGTGACGGTGGTACGGGTGGCGGTACGGGCGGTGGCACCGGCCCGACGAATGCGGCGGCCAGCACGGCCGTCGGATCGCTGGCGACGGGAGCGGGCGGCATCATCGCGGCGATCGGCAGCACGGTGACCGGCGTCGGTGCGCAGTTGCCGACGACCACGGTGCTGGGCGGTACGGCGGGCCTGACCGATGCGCTGAGTTCGGCGGTGCAGGGCGTGGGTGGTGCGGTGACGACGCTCGGCAATGCCACCAGCGGCGGCCTGGGCCAGATCGGCAACATCGCCGATCCGGTCGGTACGACGACGGACAGCCTCGGCAATGTGGTGACACAGGTCGGCGGTGCGGTGAACAATCTGGGCGACGGCGTCGCGACGGTGGGTGCGGGCACGCCGATCATGCCGATCACCCAGGCCGTAGGCAGTGTCGTGGGCTATACGGGCTCTGGCGTGGGGCAAGTGGGGTCGTCGCTCGATGGCGCACTGGACTCCGCTTCGGGCAACTCGTTGACGCAGGCCTTGAGCAACGTTCTGACGCCGGTGGTCGGCG
Source organism: Xanthomonas sp. NCPPB 2632 (assembly GCF_041228075.2). Taxonomy (NCBI): domain Bacteria; kingdom Pseudomonadati; phylum Pseudomonadota; class Gammaproteobacteria; order Lysobacterales; family Lysobacteraceae; genus Xanthomonas; species Xanthomonas sp. NCPPB 2632. The sequence continues at coordinate 3,574,313 of NZ_CM192979.1, read as the reverse complement.
CGCTGGGCGACAGCGCCTCGCCGATCAACTCGGGCAACCTGGTCGCGGCGGTCGGTTCGGCCAGCGGCAGCCTGGTCAGCGGCGCAAGCGCGGGCGTGTCGTCGCTGGGTAGCAACATCGCCGCGGTGCAGGGACCTGGCACGACGTCGGGCCTGACCGCAACGGCCGGCCTGGCGGTGCAGAACGTGGCATCGACGCTGGCGCCGGTGGGCGCGGGCCTGTCCAACGGCCTGGGCAAGGCAGGCGTCGGCGGCGGCGATACCGTCGGTACCACGCTCGCAGGGGCCACGGCGGCCGTCACCGGTGCGGGTAACACGGTGTCCGGCCTCGGTACCGGCGCGCTCGCGCCGTTGGCTCCGGTGACCTCGGCGCTCGGTAGCACGGTGTCCAGCGTCGGTAACGGTGCCACGGCGGCTGTTTCCAACGGTGGCGCGCTGTCGGGTGCGACCTCCGCGGTCAGCACGGTGGTCAATACCGTCGCCGCAGCCACGGGCACTCTCTCTGGCGCCACGGCAGGCGGCGGCTCGACCGGCACGGCTCCGGCCGGCCTCGGCGGTGCGCTGGCCGGTGTAACCAACACGGTGGGCGGTACCGTCGGCGGACTGGTCGGCGGCCTCACGGGTGGCGCATTGAATGCGAACGAAGGCTCCAAGCTCGGCTTGAAGATCGGCGTCGGCGGCGGTACCCGCTGATTCCATCGTGATGTCGAAGACGGGCGGCGCTCCGGCGTCGCCCGTCCACCTGTTCCGTTTCCGGTCCGATGGACCCAGGGGAGTGTCCATGAATCGATGGCTCGGCTTCCTTATCGGTATGGCCGTTGTGTGTTCTGCGCAGGGGCAGGTGCGTGCCCCTGCCAATCCGCTGCAAACCCTTCCCCGTACCGAGACGCCCAGGCAGGCGCCGGTCAAGGTGAATGTCGAAGGGCCCAGCCAGGCCGTCGAGGCGTTGCTGGCCCGTCACCTGACGCCCACCCGTTTCGACGTGACGGGCGTGAAATCCATCCCGTTCGACAAGGTGGCCGCCGAGTTCGCGCCGATGCGTGGCAAGGACACTACGGTTCGCGACCTGATCGCCGCTGCCGACCGCGTCACGGCGATGTACAAGCAGGCCGGCTACGCGCTGTCGTTCGCGTTCGTGCCCAACCAGAATTTCTCCGGCGGCGTGGTGCGTGTGGCCGTCGTGGAAGGCTATGTGTCCGAGGTGCGCGTCACCGGCGATGCCGGCAACATGGAGTCGCGCATCCGTGCCATCGCGGCGCACGTGGTCGGCGAGCGGCCACTACGGCAGCAGACCTTCGAGCGCTACACCCAGCTGCTGGGCCAGTTGCCCGGGCTGACCATCGGCGCGAACGTGCCGCCGCCCACCACGACCGACGGCGCGACCCGTCTGGAACTGAGCGCGAAGCGGCAGCGTTACGACGTCAGCTACGGCATGGACCTCAACCATCCCGGCGCGCAGGGCGTGTTCACGCTGCTGGAAAACGGTGCCACGCCGCTGGGTGAGCAAGTCAGCCTGTCCACACTGTTTCCCAATGGCGGCGGCCAGCGCCTCTACGTGCTCGGGTACATGCAGCCGTTCGGCTCGCAAGGCTGGCAGGGCAAGGTGGACGCCACCCGCTATTGGGGTACGCCCGACACCGACAACCAGTTGCCGGCGTACCTGGATCACCGGCTCACCCAGGACCGGCTCGCCCTTTCGGCCGTCTATCCGCTGTTGCTGACCAACAGCAAACGTTTGAACCTGACGATGGGGATCTATGCCTCGAAGCAGGACGATCGCTACCGCAACACGCTCAACGGCGCGATGGTGGCGTTGCAGTCCAGCGTGCGCGTGCTGAACGCCGAGTTGTCGTGGCTGCAGGTGGGCACGCAACGCACGCAGCAGTTCAGCGCCGCGGTGTTCCATGGTTTCGCGGGCATGGGTGCCTATTCCCGCGCGGTCAGCAACACGGGCCCGCTGGCGATCGCCACGCCCGATGTGAGTTTCACGCGCTACACCACCAGCATGAGCTGGGCCGAACAGTGGAAGCACCGCTTCGGCACGGTATTCCGGGCGACCGGGCAATACAGCGACAACGCCTTGCCATCGACCGAGCAGATCAACTTCGGCGGACCGAGCTACGCCTATGCGTACGATCCCGGCGACGCCGCGGGTGACAGCGGGTGGGCCGCCTCGGCGGAAGTGAACCGCAGCTTCGTCATCGGCAGCCGCTGGGTCAAATCCGTGGTGCCGTACGTCGTGTACCAGAGCGCGCACGTTTACCTCAACGGCGCGCGTCCCCTGATCGACAAGCTGGACTCGGCAGCCGTCGGGGTGAGAGTGTCGGACAACCGGCACTATTCGGTGGATTTCGCACTGGCCCGACCCACGGGCGACCGGCCGCCGGAAAGTAACGATCGCGATACGCGGTGGAACCTGACCTTCAGCTACAAGTTGATGTAGCGGAGGTTCCGTTCACACACCGGGCGGCGCACCGACCCGGTGTTCACAAGCACGGCGGCACGATCCTTCCACGCCACCTGCCCGGAAGCCGCCCCATGCCCCTCTCGTTGACACCACCGCCCATCCTTTTCGACGAATCGCTCGAGCACGTCGGTCCCGACGAGGCCGAGACCGCCGAGCAGCTGATCGAAACGCTGACCAGGATCAACGAGACCACGCTGGAGCACGAGAAGCACGCCTACCGGTCCGTGCATGCGAAGAGCCACGGCCTGCTCACGGGTGAACTGGTGGTGCCCGACGGCCTGCCGATTGAGCTGGCCCAGGGCATTTTCAGGAAAGCCGGGCGTTACCCGCTGGTGATGCGCCTGTCGACCGTACCGGGCGACATCCTGGACGACAGCGTGTCCACCCCGCGCGGCATGTCGATCAAGATCATCGGCGTGGAAGGTGACCGTCTGCCCGGCAGCGAAGGCGATGCCACGCAGGACTTCGTCATGGTCAACGGCCCGGCATTCGGCGCGCCCACGGCGAAGAAGTTCGCCGGCACGCTCAAGCTGGTGGCCGCCACCACCGACCGGGCGGAAGGGGCGAAGAAAGTCATTTCCGCTGTGTTTCGTGGCACCGAGCGCCTGATCGAGGCCTTCGGCGGCAAGAGTTCCACGCTGCTGGCCCTGGGTGGCCAGCCCGAGACCAACCCCTTGGGCGACACGTATTACAGCCAGGCGCCGATCCGTTTCGGCGACTACGTGGTGAAGGTGTCGGTGGCTCCGCATTCGCCCAACCTCACCGCGCTCACCGGTGCCGAACTGAACGTCAACGGCAAGCCCGACGGCCTGCGTGATGCGATGGTCGAGCATTTCGCGCGCGAGGGTGGCGAATGGGATGTGCGCGTGCAGTTCTGCACCGATAGCGAGAGCATGCCGATCGAGGATGCATCGGTGGCCTGGTCGGAAGAGAAAAGCCCGTACATCGACGTGGCCCGCATCGTGTTGCAGCCGCAGTCGGCGTGGGACGAAGCCCGCAAACAGGCAATCGACGATGGGCTGTCCTTCAGCCCCTGGCACGGCGTGACCGCGCATCGCCCGCTGGGTTCGGTGATGCGCGCACGACGCGTGGCCTACAGCGTGATGGCGAAGTTCCGCGCTCACCATAACGGTCTTGCGATCAGCGAGCCGACGTCTCTGGACGACCTCAAGCTCTGAAGCCTTACCAGCCCATGTAGTGGCCGCCGTTGATGGCGAGATTGGAGCCGGTGATCCAGCCGGAATCCTCCGACGTCAGGAAGGCCACCGCATGGGCGATTTCCTCCGGGCGCCCCAGGCGTCCGACCGGAATCTGCGCGACGATCTTCGCGCGGATGTCTTCGGGCACCGCCATCACCATGTCGGTGCCCACGTAGCCGGGCGACACGGTGTTGACCGTGATGCCAAAGCGCGCGTTTTCCTGGGCCAGCGAAATCGTGAAGCCGTGCATGCCCGCCTTGGCCGCGGCGTAGTTGGCCTGGCCGTACTGGCCCTTCTGCCCGTTGATCGAGCTGATCTGCACGATGCGTCCCCACTGCCGCAGGCGCATGCCCTCGATGACGGGGCGGGTGACGTTGAAGCAGGCGTTGAGGTTGGTGTTCACCACCTCGGTCCACTGCTGGTAGTCCATCTTGTGGAAGGTGGTGTCGCGGGTGATGCCGGCGTTGTTGATGAGGATTTCCACCGGGCCGGCCAGGGCTTCCACCTCGCGGACCATGGCTTCGGCCGCATTGGGATCGGCCACGTCCCCCGGCACCATCACCACGTCGATGCCGTCGCGGATCATGTCCTCGCGCCAGGCGGTCGCGCGGGCCTCGTCGCGGTAGTTGGTGGCCACCCGATGCCCTTGCCGGGCCAGGTAGCGCACCAGCGCCGTACCGATGCCGCCGGTGCCCCCGGTGACCAGTGCCGTGCGTTGCGTGATGCCCTGCTTCATGTCTGACCGTATCCGTGGGTGATCCGCTGCGCGGTAAGCCGACTTTTATAGCGTCGGCGTGTGGGTAAGACTACTGCGGCGAAGCGACGCAGGGTCGAAGACCGCCAGGGCGTCGCGCAGGAAGTGCTCCGGGCGCGTGGCCGTGGAACGGGCCGGCACCCCCAACTGCGCCAGCGCGAGGCGCAGGGCAGGCAGCGGTTCGGCCGGGTCCACCGGCCACGACGACACCGATTTGGATAGCTTGCGCCCTTCGGCATCACAGACCAGGGGCAGGTGCAGGTAACCCGGCGAGGGCAGTCCGAGCAGGCGCTGGAGATAGCGCTGGCGGGCGGTGGAATCGAGCAGGTCGGCACCGCGCACGACATGGCTGATGCCCTGGGCGCCGTCGTCCACCACGCAGGCCAGTTGGTAGGACCACAGCCCCTCCACTCGGCGGATGACGAAGTCGCCCGCCGCCTCGCGGAGGTTTTCCGTTTGCGGGCCTTGCAGGTCGTCTGTCCAGGCGATGTCGATGTCCGGCGTGCGCAGCCGCCACGCGACGGGACGCGACGGGTCGGGCGGTGCCACGCAGTGGCCGTCGCGGTGCACGCCACCGTAGGGCGCCAGATCGGCGCGACTGCAGCCGCAGGGGAAGAGGTGGCCCTGGTCCTGCAACTGCGCGAAGGCCGCGGCGTACAAGGCGCCCCGGTCAGACTGGAACACCGGCGGCTCGTCCGCGACCAGGCCGAAGGCGTGCAGCGTGGACAGGATGTCCGCCGCCGCGCCGGGCACTTCGCGTGGCGGGTCGATGTCCTCCATGCGCACCAGCCAGTCGCCGCCGTGGTGCCGGGCGACCAGCCAGCTGCCGACCGCCGTCACCAGTGAGCCCAGGTGCAGCGTGCCGGTGGGGGAGGGGGCGAAGCGTCCCCGATAGCGCGAAGGAGGCGGTGGTACCACGGGCTGAGTCGTTTCTCAGAGCGTACGGGACGCGATCGACCCAGTGTAGGCGATGCCGCCAGGCGGCGAGCCGCGCCGGGCCGAGGCCCGGCGGCATGCACGCGCCGCAGGCATTGAATCGTTCAGCGTCCGCCCCGAAAACTTGCCGTGCGCGGCGCCCTCCAGCCAGCCGCCCAGAGAGAGAAGACCATGTTCAAACGTATCGCCCTCTTCATCGCGACCAACCTCGCGGTCATCCTGCTGCTCACCTGCGTCACCCGCGTGCTGGGCATCGACCAGTGGGCGGCCCAGCGCGGCATGGGCATCGGCGGCCTGATCGTCTTCGCCTCCATCTTCGGCATGGGCGGTGCCTTCGTGTCGCTGGCCATCTCCAAGTGGATGGCCAAGATGACCACCGGAGCCAAGGTCATCACCCAGCCGGCCAACGAGACCGAGCGCTGGCTGGTGGATACCGTGCGCGGCCATGCGGAGAAGGCCGGCATCGGCATGCCCGAGGTGGCCATCTACGACGCCCCGGAAATGAACGCGTTCGCCACGGGCATGAGCCGCAACAACGCCCTGGTGGCCGTCAGCAGCGGCCTGCTCCAGCAGATGGACCGTGAGCAGGTCTCGGCTGTGCTGGGTCACGAGATCGGCCACGTGGCCAATGGCGACATGGTCACCCTGACCCTGATCCAGGGCGTGCTCAATACGCTGGTGATCGTCCTTGCGCGCGTGGTGGGCCGCGTGGTCGACAGCTGGATGAGCGGCGGCCGCGAGCGCGACGGCGAGGGTGGCATCGGCTATTTCGTGGTGGTGATGGTGTTGCAGATCGTGTTCGGCTTGTTTGCCTCCATGATCGTCATGTGGTTCTCCCGCTGGCGCGAGTTCCGGGCCGACGCCGCGGGCGCCAGCCTGGCCGGTCGCACCTCGATGATCTCGGCCCTGCAGCGCCTGTCGGCCAACCACGGGGATACCAGCCTGCCGCAGACGATCCAGGCCTTCGGCATCTCCGGGCACCTCGCCTCGGGCTTCAAGCGCCTGTTCATGAGCCACCCGCCCATCGAGGAACGCATCGCCGCCCTGCAAAAGGGGCGCTGACCTTTTTTCCTCACGGGGGTGCCCCCATAATCCGCTGCCTGTCCACCCATGAAGGAACGGCATCGTGAGCCAGGAAACCCGTAAGTTCGAAGCCGAGGTCGCCCAGGTCCTGCATCTGGTCACCCACTCCCTCTACTCGCACAAGGAAATCTTCCTGCGCGAGCTGATCTCCAACGCCTCCGACGCCTGCGACAAGCTGCGCTTCGAGGCGTTGGCCGATCCCGCGCTGGCCGCCGACGATGCGGACCTGCGTATCCAGATCAGCTGGGACCCGGACGCCCGCACCATCAGCGTCCGCGACAACGGCATCGGCATGAGCCGTGACGAGGTGGTCGCCAACATCGGCACCATCGCCAGCTCCGGCACGCGCCGCTACCTCGAGGCCATGTCGGGCGAGCAGAAGGCCGACGCCCGCCTGATCGGCCAGTTCGGCGTGGGCTTCTATTCCGCGTTCGTCGTGGCCGACAAGGTCACCGTCATCACCCGCCGCGCCGGCGCGCCGGATGCGGAAGGCGTGCGCTGGGAAAGCGACGGCAAGGGCGAATACCTGCTCGAGGACACCAGCGTCGCCGAGCGCGGCACCACCGTCGTGCTGCACCTGAAGGCCGACGAGGACGAATTCCTCAAGTCGTGGCAGCTGCGTTCGCTGGTCACCAAGTATTCCGACCACGTGGCCTTCCCCATCCGCATGCCGGTGGAAAAGGACGGCAAGCCCGATCCGACCGAGTGGACCACCATCAATTCGGCGTCCGCGCTGTGGTCGCGTCCGAAGAGCGAGCTGACCGACGAGGACTACCAGGGCTTTTACAAGGCGCTGGGCCACGACTTCAACGACGCCCTGGCCTGGACGCACAACCGCGTCGAAGGCAGCCAGAGCTTCACCACGTTGCTCTACGTGCCCGAGCAGCCGCCGTTCGACCTGATGATGGGCGGCCGCGAAGAGCGCAAGGGCCTTAAGCTGTACATCAAGCGCGTCTTCATCATGGATGCCGCGGAAGAACTGCTGCCAAACTACCTGCGCTTCGTGCGTGGCGTGGTCGATGCGGACGACCTGCCGCTGAACGTCAGCCGCGAGATCCTGCAGCAGAACCGCCAGCTCGAGCGCATCAAGGCCGCGTGCACGAAGCGCGTGCTGGACCTGCTCGAGAAGGTCTCGCGCGACGAGCCGGAGAAGTTCGCGACGTTCCTGGCCGGCTTCGGCAACACGCTCAAGGAAGGCATCGTCGAGGACACCGCCAACCGCGATCGCATCGCCAAGCTCCTGCGCTTCGCCTCGACCAAGGGCGAGGGCTCGGCCAAGACGGTGTCGTTCGACGAGTACATCAACCGCATGGCGGTCGGCCAGGACACGATCTGGTACGTCACCGCCGATAGCTACGCGGCCGCCGCCGGCAGCCCCCAGCTGGAAGCGCTGAGGGCCAAGGACATCGAAGTGCTGCTGATGTTCGACCGCGTCGACGAGTGGATGCTGGGCTACCTGACCGAGTACGAAGGCAAGCGCCTGCGCAACGTGGCCAAGGGCGAGTTCCCGCTGGACGAGGCCGACAAGGCGAAGCAGGAAGCCGCCACGGAAGCCGCCGCCCCGCTGATCGAGCGCGCCAAGGCACTGCTGGGCGATCGCGTCGGCGATGTCCGCATCTCGGCCCGCCTCACCGACTCCCCGTCGTGCCTGGCGCTGGCCGATTTCGACCTCGCCCCGCACCTGGCCCGCCTGCTGCGTGAAGCCGGCCAGGACGTGCCGGAGTCCAAGGCCGTGCTCGAACTCAACCCCGAGCATCCGCTGGTGAAGCGCCTGGCCGCCGAGACCGACGACGGCAAGGCCGGCGACCTGGCCGGCCTGCTGCTGGAGCAGGCCGAGATCACCGCCGGCGCGCAGCTTTCGGACCCCGCCGCGTTCGTGCAGCGGATGAACCGCGTGCTGCTGGCGTAAAGCTCACGGTGTCGCACCGCCCCCGGTGCGACACCGTCCGTCTGCCCCGCAACACCGCCCGTCGTAGGAGCGCACGATGTGCGCGACATGTTTTGAGGCCGGACCCATGACCTGGCGCGCCAGCTCGATGGGCACCGCGAAACCATGTCGCGCACATCGTGCGCTCCTACATGCCGGGCGGCGCAAGAGGGGACGATGTTATCGTCCGACATCATGTCCGCCTTGCTCATCCTCTTCGTCTGCCTCGCGCTCGGCATCCTCTGCCGGCGTTTCGCCAGCCTGCCCGAGGGCATCGTCCCGGGCATCAACTGGTGGGTGCTCAACGTGGCGCTACCGGCGCTGGTGCTGGCGCTCGTCCCGCAGGTCACCGTCGATGCCCACCTGTGGTTCCCGGTTGCGGGGATGTACATCACTTTCTTCGGCGCCTGGGGTCTGTTCGCGCTGTTGGGCAAACTCCTGCGCTGGACGCCGCAACGGATCGGTTGCCTGACCCTCGTGGGTGGCTTCGGCAATACCTCGTTCATGGGCTACCCGCTGATGGAGGCGCTGCACGGCAAGCCGGGCCTCTCCATCGCGGTGATCGCCGACCAGCTCGGGTGCTTTCCGCTGCTGGCGGCGGGCGGCATCGTCGTGGCGTCGCTGTATTCGGGCAAGGGCACCCGCGCCACGGCCATCGTGCGGCGCGTGCTGACCTTCCCGGCATTCCTGGCGCTGCTGGTGGGCGTGCTCGTGGGCATGGCGGGGGGCTGGCCTCCCGCCTGCGAGAAGGTGCTGCTACAGATCGGCCAGACCCTGACGCCGCTGGCGCTGTTCTCCGTGGGCCTACAGTTCCGTCTGCAGATGCGCAGGGAAGAAACCCTTCCCCTGCTGGCCGGACTGGGCTGGAAGCTGCTGTTGGCGCCGTTGGCCGTGCTGGCGTTGGGCCTGTCCACCAGCGTGGGCGGACTGATCCTCACCGTCGGGGTATTGCAGTCGGCCATGGCGCCGATGATCTCGGCAGCCATCCTCGCCGACCAGCACGGTCTGGAGCCGCGGCTGGCGAACACGGTGCTGGGCGCGGGCATCGTGCTCTCGCTGGTGACCTTGCCGCTCGGCAACCTGCTGCTTCCAGCCGCGTGAGCGCTTGGTTTTGCCCCGGCACGTCCGCACACTCAGCCCATGACCGATCAGACCAGTAGTCCCGGGGTTCGCGCCGACGTATGGCTATGGGCAGCCCGCTTCTTCAAGACCCGCAGCCTGGCCAAGCAGGCCATCGAGGGCGGCAAGGTGGCGCTCAACGACGCTCCCTGCAAACCGGCCCGTCCCGTGGTGGCCGGCGACACGCTGCGGATAACCCGCGGCGACGAGCGCCTTGTCTGCCTCGTGGTGGCGTTGTCCGCCAAACGCGGCCCGGCGCCGGAGGCGCGCAAGCTCTACACCGAGACCGAAGAGAGCATCGCCGAGCGCGAGCGGTTGCGTGAGGACAAGCGGCTGACCGGCGGTGCGCTGCTGCGTCCGGACTCGCGGCCGGACAAGCGTTCGCGGCGACTTATCCAGGACCTCAAAAAGACGTTGTGACTTGCGGTTCCGCCTCTTTGAACCAGTTGTGAGAGTGATCCTTCCAGCAATTTCCGTCTGGCCTTGCCCTCGGTTCTACGTAAGCGAGACGGCTATCGCGATAGCGTTCGCTCCCATAAAACTCCGCGTTGAGTGTGTGGCCGCCTTTTCAGACTAGACCGCTTGTTCCCGCAACCCGTTCAGTGTCCAATCGACGGGTGCCACATGGCAGCGCCATTTCAGGGAACAAGGACAGCATGATGTTTAACGATCTTCGCCGACTGGACCGTCGGTATGCCGCATCGATGTGCCTTATGGGTATCTCCGCGCTTCTTTTCCTGGCAGCTTGTCCTGCCGCTCGGGCCGCCGATACGTGTGAGTCCACCTTCAAGGCATCAGGTAGCCTTTTCTCAGGCAAGGTATTCGAAGCGCGCTGGATCGCGCCTGGTGTGACGGCACAAGGCGCGGTTGAGCAAATGAAGGTCATTGCCCCAGGCGAAGACTTCCAAGTCGGGCAAGATACGCTTGCCGGATCAACCGCTAAGCTCGCTCTCACAAGCAAACCCCAGGGGAACTCACGGGGTTTCCCCGTCGAGTTTTCGGCTGACGACAGCGGTCAGCTCGTGTTGAAGGCCAGCCTGCCTGCAGGTATGGGCGCCAGCGAAAAAAACATGAGAGCGTCGATGTGCGGCATTCTCGCGAAGGTGAAGCCGCGCGGAGTGGAATCTTCCGTGCCGGCCACGGCCACGACGGACGCGCGCGCCGCTCAGGGTGCGCCGGGTGCCTTGCCTGGTCCTATCTCGCCCGAGGATTCAACCCGTCTGTGCGAGGCGAATTTTACCGATGAAACCGATGTCGTCGGCGGCACCCGTTCCGTCTTCGGCACATGGACACTGACCTCGTCCGGCGACGACGCGCAGCATGCGTTCGGACGTCTCAAGGCATTTCTGGCCAAGACCTCGGATGCCCGCATGCTTCGGGAGGACTTCCACGGCAAAAAGGGTGCAATGGATATCTCGCTGACCAGCGGCGCGTACATCCGTTCGACCATCATGGACGCGCCCGACGTTCGACCGTTCCCGGTGCGAGTGGAGTTCGACAGTGACATGGGGGCGGTTTCATTAGTCCTTCGTACGTACTCCAAGCAACAAGGCTCCCGAGACGCGCTTCGTAGTATCGCGTGCGCAATGCTCTCCGCCACCGCGGCCGGTACGGCGCCGTCTTCGCCGAATCAATCCGAAAAGACGCCGCGACTCCGTAATCCGTTCAAGAAGGTCGAGAACTCTGCTATGGCCAAGCGAACGGACGATCTTAAACGCCGAAATGATGGCATGGAGGCCTTGTTTGTACGTGCTATCTACGCAGGTAAGGCATTCGTGGCCATGCCGACCCTGTTCGTATTCAAAAAATACCAGGGTACGGGTGTCGACCAGCTCCGGGAAGAGCAGCTCGTGAACTACTGGATCGACCTTACTGCCACCACTCAGTGGCAACGAGCGGACGACGCAGCCGATGTCCTGCAAACGGGCTCCATGTCCAGCATGACTGAGCAGGGGCTGCACGGCTTCGCTTATAGGTATCCAGGTGGAAGCGGCAAGTCGGAGTACGGCCTATTCATCGTTGATCCCGGCACCTACCAACTTAAAGGGACGAGTACCGAGTTCCGTCGCGCTTCTATGCCGGATATGTCGACGCAGGCCGGGCCAGCGAAGTCATCGCTGGGATCGGTATCGTTTGTGTCGACCCAGGACACGGAATACTACAAGACCCAGGCCTGGCAAGGCGCCACTTATCAAAACGGGACTTATACAGGTACGTATTGCGCCCTCATGGATTCATCGACAGGCGGATGTGCGGGTTTCGACGTCGGCACGCGAAGCTACTCGAAGCAGGTGAGTTCGGCAGGTTACAAGACCGTGCAACTCGACAAGCAGGTAAGCGGTTTGCTCGTGACTACGGCGTTGTCGCGCCCATTCGCATCGTTCCGGGTCGGAAAAGGGGACGTGGTCTATGCGGACGGCTTTGTCGTTGATGGAGCGAGCATCGCTATCAATCACGATGCGTGCAAACAAGCGGATGCAGATACGGCAACCTGTGCCTTGAAGTCCTTCAACGTGCTCCGCGTCCCGGCGACGGCTGAGCATGTCTCGGAATGGCAGCGAAGTGGCTTGATCGCCCCCTCCCTGGCTGGCCTTCTCGGCAAAGCCAAACCGGCGGACATAACCCTAGGGGCAGGAGTTGTAGCCCTGCCCCAGAAGCCGGGTACGTTTGAGGCCGGTTGGGCGACTCGCTACGCGCTCAAAAGCAAATAAAAAGGATTCTTCACAACTGACGTGCCGAATCAGGTTTAGAGCGCTGTTCCAGCAACCGTTTCGTGCCATGCCGTCGCCAATGCTCTCCGTCCCCGCTTACCTCTGTCGTCACGGAGGTGGCGGGTGGTTACGCTCTGAGCGAGTTCGGCCGCTTGCGGCCGTTGTTTGAGCGCAGAGTGTGACCACCCGGCGCCTCATTGCCGCGCCGTACGAGCGGCGGCGGCTCCGGCATGGGCTCCGGGGCAGGCCCCGGTCATGTACGAAGAACCCAAAAAAACCGCCCCCGCATCCCATGTCCCGGGCTGCTGACTCGGGGATGGGGCGGAGGCGTCACGGAGTCGGAAGATGGAGAGTCGTAAGACCCCGTGAAATCGACAACGTCACTATAAGCAGCGCAGTTCCCAAGGGGAATTCGATTGTTTGGATCGCCCCGATAGGGTGACTCAATGGTTCAGCGCAGCATTTTTCGCAGCTTGTAGAGCTGGTCCAGGGCCGCACGTGGCGTCAGGTCGTCGGGATCCATCGCGCGAAGCGCCTCTTCCACGGGCGAGGGCAAGGGCGGGGCGAACAACCCCATCTGCGGCGCGGCCGCCGCCGGCGTCGCCACGGCTGCGGTCACTTCGTGCCCCTGTTCCAGCGCAGCCAGATAACGCCGGGCATCGGCGATCACCGCCTTGGGCAAGCCGGCCAGTGCCGCCACCTGCAAGCCGAAGCTGCGATTGGCCGGGCCGTCCTTCACCGTGTGCATGAAGACCAACTGCTCGCCGTATTCGACGGCGTCCAGGTGCACGTTGGCGATGGTGCGGTAATCGCCCGCCAGTTCGGTCAGCTCGAAATAATGCGTGGCGAACAAGGTGTACGCGCAGCTCGTCGCCGCGAGATGGACGGCCGCGGCGCGGGCCAGCGACAGCCCGTCGTACGTGCTGGTGCCACGGCCCACTTCGTCCATCAGCACGAGGCTGCACTCGGTCGCGTTGTGCAGGATGTTCGCGGTCTCGCTCATCTCCACCATGAAAGTGGACTGGCCGCGCGACAGGTCGTCCCCGGCGCCGATGCGGGTGAATATGCGATCGATCGGCCCGATGCTGGCGGCGGAGGCCGGCACGTAGCTGCCGACATGGGCGAGCAGCACGATCAGGGCGTTCTGCCGCATATAGGTGGACTTACCGCCCATGTTGGGGCCGGTGATGACGAGCATGCGCCGCGCGGCGTCCAGCGCCAGGTCGTTCGGTTCGAACGGCTCGTCGCGCACCTTCTCCACCACCGGATGGCGGCCGCGCTCGATGTGGATGCCGGGCACGTCGGTGAGCACCGGTGCGGCCCAGTCGAGGGCTTCCGCACGGTCGGCCAGGTCGGCCAGCACGTCCAGTTCGGCCATCGCCGCGGCGGCGATCTTCAGCTCGCCCAGGCGCTCGGTCAGCTTGTCCAGCAGCAGTTCGTACAGCGCTCGCTCGCGCATCAGCGAGCGTTCCTTCGCCGACAGCACCTTGTCCTCGAACTGCTTCAGTTCCTCGGTGATGTAGCGCTCGGCATTCTTCGTGGTCTGCCGGCGGGTGTAATGCGTCGGTGCCTTCTCGGAGTGAGCCCGCGAAATCTCGATGTAATAGCCATGCACGCGGTTGTAGCCGACCTTGAGCGTCGGGATACCGCTGGCAGCTTTCTCGCGTTCTTCCATGTCGACCAGGAACTGATCCGCGTTGGTCGACAATTGGCGCAGTTCGTCCAGTTCCTCGTCGTAGCCCTCGGCGAGCACGCCGCCGTCGCGCAGCAGCACCGGCGGCTGCGCGATTACCGCGCGCATCAGCAGATCGGCCGTGTCGGCATGGTCGCCGATACGCTCCACCAGGTCGTGCAGGAGCGGGCTGTCCAGGCCGGCGATGTCGTCGCGCAGCGCTGGCGCAGCGGCCAGCCCATCGCGCAGCGTCGAGAGATCGCGCGGCCGCGCGGAACGGAGCGCGACGCGCGCAAGGATGCGCTCCAGGTCGCCGATGCCGCGCAGGCGCTCACGTAGGGTGGCGTGCCGGCGCGTATCGATCAGGCTGCCGATGGCCTGGTGGCGGCCACGCAGCACGCCGCGATCGCGCAACGGACGGTTGAGCCAGCGTCGGAGCAGGCGCGCCCCCATCGGCGTTACCGTTTCGTCCAGCACGCCGAGCAGGGTGTTTTCCACACGGCCGCTCTGGTGCGTGTCGATCTCCAGGTTCCGTCGTGTCGCCGCGTCCATGGCGATCGTCTCGCCGGCGTTTTCCACGGCCATGCCGGTGAGGTGAGGCAGGGCGGCCTTCTGGGTTTCCTCTACGTAGCCCAGCAGGCAACCGGCCGCGGCGACCGCCATCGGCATGCCGTCCACACCGAAGCCGCGCAGGTCGCGCGTACGGAAGAAGCGGCAGAGTTCTCGCGTGGCGGCATCGCCGTCGAAGTGCCACGGCTGGCGCTTGCGCAGGCCGGGCAGGGAGGCGACCAGCTTCGGCCAGGCCACGTCTTCGCCGACCAGGGTCTCGGCGGGTTGGAGGCGGGCCAGCTCGGCGGCCAGGCCCTCGGCGCCTGTCACCTCGGTCAGCAGGAAGCGTCCGGTGGACAGGTCCACCCAGGCCAGTCCGTAACCGGTCTGGCCGGCGGCGATGGACAGCAGCAGGTTGTCGCGACGCTCTTCCATCAGCGCGGCATCGGTTACCGTGCCCGGGGTGACGATTCGCACCACCTCGCGCTTCACCGGGCCCTTCGACAGGGCCGGATCGCCGATCTGCTCGCACAGCGCCACGGACTCGCCCAGCTTCACCAGGCGAGCCAGGTAGTTCTCGACGGCGTGGTAGGGCACGCCGGCCATGGGAATGGGCGCGCCGGCCGACTGGCCGCGCTGGGTCAGGGTGATGTCGAGCAGTCGCGCCGCCTTGCGGGCGTCGTCGTAGAACAGCTCGTAGAAGTCGCCCATCCGGAAGAACAGCAGGATATCCGGATGCTCGGCCTTGGCCGCGAGGTACTGGCGCATGAAGGGCGTGTGGCCGGCGACTGCGGTCGAGGAAAGAGTGGAGTGCTGTTCCATCAGTGCCTTAAGGTGAATCGGTACGAAAAGTGAGGGCATGCCGAGGCCCTTCCGGGACCCAGGCCCTATATCGTATTCGATGAGTACCGGCACGCGCGTCGTGGAGGTGACAACCGCCCCCATCGCTGGTCACGATGGGGGGGGGCGATGCCTCCCAGCCTATCCTGCCATTCAGCAGGAATTACCAGATCTTCACCTGCTTGTCGCCCGAACGAACCATCTTCGCATTCGGCTTGCACTGGAACGCGGTGGCGAAGGCGTCCATGTTCGACGGCGGACCGATGGCACGCAGCGACGAGGGTGCATGCGGGTCGGTGTTGAGGTAGAGCATGGCCTGTTTTTCACGCACGCTGCCGCGCCACACGCGCGCCCAGTTCAGGAAGAAACGTTGGTCCTGGGTGTAGCCGTCGATCTTCGACTCCGCTTCCTTCGGGTTCTTCTTCAACGCTTCCTGCAGGGCGTCGTACGCCACGGCCGTGCCGCCCAGGTCGGCGATGTTCTCGCCCAGGGTCAGCTTGCCGTTGACGTGCAGGTCCGGCTTGTCCTTGATCGGCGTGTATTCGTCGAACTGCTTCACCAGCTTGGCGGTGCGTGCATCGAACTTGGCGCGATCGGCCTTGGTCCACCAGTTGCTGTTGTTGCCTTCACCGTCGAACTGGCTGCCCTGGTCGTCGAAACCGTGGCTGGCCTCGTGGCCGATCACCGCACCGATACCGCCGTAGTTGATCGCGTCGTCGCCGTTGGCGTCGAAGAACGGCGGCTGCAGGATGGCGGCCGGGAAGTTGATCGTGTTGTCGGTCGGGTTGTAGTACGCGTTGACCGTCTGCGGCGTCATGCCCCATTCCATGCGGTCGGTCGGCTTGCCGATCTTGGCGATGTCGTAGTGGTAATTGAACTTCTCGGCCGCCTCGACATTGCCGAAGTAGTTCTCGCCGGTGATATCCAGGCCGGACCAGTCACGCCACTTGTCCGGGTAGCCGATCTTGGGCAGGAAGGTGTTCCACTTGGCGATGGCTTTCTGCTTGGTCTCGTCGCTCATCCAGTCGAGCTTTTCCAGGCGGGCCTTGAGCGCGTTGCGCACGTTGTCCACCAGCTCGCTGGCGCGCTGCTTGGCTTCCGGCTTGAACACCTTGGCCACGTACAGCTGGCCCAAGCCTTCGCCCATGGAGGTGTTGACCGTGCCGAGCACGCGCTTCCAGCGTGGCCTTTGCTCCGGCTGGCCCGAAAGCGTTTTGCCGTAGAAGTCGAACTTGTTGTCCTGGAAGGTCTTGGACAGGTACGGCGAGGCACTGTCGATGGCGTGGAAGCGCAGGTAGGCCTGCCAGGTGGATACCGGCGTGGAGGCCAGCATCGTGTCGAACGCCTTGAAGAACTTCGGCTGCGACAGCGAGAAGCCCTTGTCGACGGTGACGCCCTGGGCGGCGAAGAACTTCTCCCAATTGAAATGCGGGGTGACCTTGTCCGCTTCCTTCACGCTGACGAAGTGGTACTGGTTTTCCGGTGCGCGCAGTTCCACCGGCGAGAGCGAGGCCGCGGCGAGCTGGGTCTCGAATTTCATGATGGCGTCGGCCTGCGTCTTCGCATCCGCGTCGGACACGCCGGCCAGCGTCAGCGTCTTGACGATGTAGTCGACATAGGCCTTGCGGTTGTCGGCCTGCTTGGGATCGGTGTAGTAATCCTTGGTCGGCAGGCCCAGGCCGTCCTGCTGGGTGAAGCCGATCTGCATCTTGGCGTTCTTGAAGTCGGCGCCGGCGCCGAAGCCGAACACGTAACCGTTGCCGTCGTTGAAGCTGCTGTCGAGGAAGTCCACGATGTCCTGCGGCGACTTCAGCGCGTCGATCTTCGCCAGCTCCGGCTTCAGCGGTTCGATGCCGGCCTTCTCGATGGCATCCTCGTTCATGCCCGAACGGTAGAGCAGGCCGATCTTCTGTTCGATCGAGCCGGCCTTGGCGCTGGCCGCGCCCTTGTCCATGGCGTCGACGATGTCGTGCTGGGTGTTCAGGCTGGTTTCTTCCAGCTGGTCGAAGGCGCCCCATTCGGTGTGATCGTCCGGAATCGGGTTGGCGGCCACCCACTTGGCATTGACGAAGCCGTTGAAGTCGTCGCAAGCGTCGATGCCGGTGTCGAGGTCAGCCACGTTGAACGTGGGGCCAGCTGGCGCGGCGGCGGCCGTGGTGGCCGGGGCGGGCGCGCTGCCCGTGACGGCCGGGGCGTTGGCCGTCGAGGCACTGCCGGCTGCGGCGGACGTGTCGGCATCGCCGTGCTGGCTGCACGCGGTGCCGGCGAGCGCGATGCTCAAGGCCAGCGCGAGCGGCTTCAGGTCATGCTTGGTCATGGGTGCCCTCGTATGAAAGTGACGTGCATCGGCGCCTCCGGGCGCGACTGCCGAGCATAGCGTCTGGGAGGCGGGCACAGCACCATGGGCAACGAACATCCCGGGGATCGCAAAGACTTGCGAGGCAACGTCCGCTCTCAGGTTTTCTCGTCAATTCAGGTCATGAAGGTCCCTACTCTGCGCCACCCCGACCGAAAAATGACGAAACGTCACCCGCAGGCTTTCGCCCTGCGGCGAGCAACACATCGGCCCGATCGAAAGTCCATCCTCCGCGGGAAAGGGACATAGCCGAAGCAGTGGCCAGCGATGGCCATCGGTCGAATATTGCACACGTAGCACGCCGTCCTTCAGCGTCATCCGTACCCAGAAACCGCCGGATGTTTCGGGCATGCGACAGGTCGCCCAGTCGGATTGCCCTTGGGTCAGCACACTGCCGATCATCCGTTCGCCGTCGCTGAACTCCACGCCGGCCTTGCACCATATCTCGGGGCTCGCCCGGAGCATAAGGCCGGCCTGTTCGTAGAGATGCTGGAAGTCCGCTTCGACGAAGACCTGTGCGGTGAAGTGGGCGGATACCGGGACGGAGAGTAAATGACCGGAGTCGTGCACGAAAGCGTAGTAGGTATGGCGCCAGAAATCGCCCTCCGGACCTGTGGTGACGTGCAGGACGCCGTCGGCGATGTTCCAGTGCGGCGGTTCGTTGAGCCAGGTTCCTCGTTCCAGCATGTTTCGTCTCCGGTTTTCGATGCTCGAAAGAGGCTAGCTCAATCGAGGGCGTGTGGGATTTCAGGAGATGTCTCGTAAGGGATCGCTGTTGATTTACAAATGAGAAACGTTATTGTTTCCGACCCGTGGCCGTATGACCCAGGCCGAGTTTGGCAATCGACGCCAGATCCATCGCATCGGAACTATTTTTTCGTATCAGCCCTAAAGCTTTCGGCAGGATGGCCGACAACATCGCGGATCGCCTGTACAAGGGGCGATCCCGTCATGGAGAAGCCGCGCTCGCGCGGGCTTCCCGCACATTCGGACGTGTGGAGTGGACAGCATGGGTTTTCAGGGGGCGCGCCGTTGGCGTGCCATGGGTCGGACGCTGCTGGTCAGTAGCGCCGTCCTGATAGCGGGGGTGGCGCTGGGGCAGACCACCCTCGACAAGCAGGAACAACTGCGTCGTGCGCGCCGGTTGGACCAGAAAGAGACCGAACGCCAGGAAGAACCGTTCCTGCCATTGCCGCCGAGGGCCGTCGAGCGGCTCGATGCGCCGTTGCCGAAGGAAACGATGTGCTTCACCTTGCGCGCGCTCCGTCTGGAAGGCGACCGGGCCAACGAGTTCGGCTGGGCACAGCGCTACCTGGACCGATTTGTCGGCCAGTGCGTGGGGCGGGCCGGGCTCGAGGCGTTGCAGCGACGCCTTTCCAATGAACTGATCGCCCGGGGTTTCGTCACCACGCGTGTCGGCGTGCCGGCGCAGGACATCGCCCAGGGTAGTCTGCGCATGCTGTTGGTGCCGGGCACGATCCGACGCATCCGCTTTGCCGAAGGCTCGCCCACGCTGGACTGGCGCACGGCGTTTCCCTTGCGCGAGGGTGACCTGCTCAACCTGCATGCCATCGAGCAGGGGCTTGAGCAGCTGAAGCGCGTCCCGTCGCAGGACGTGACCATGGATATCGCGCCGGGCGGTGAGGTCGGCGAGTCCGACGTGGTGCTCACCGTGCATACCACGCGGCGATGGCATGTCGTCCTCGACGCCGGCGACGCCGGGTTGAAGGGCACGGGACGGTACCAGGGCAACCTCAACCTGTCCCTGGACAATCCGCTGGGCTGGAACGATCTCTTCTCGATCGGCGCGGGGCACGCACTGGCCACCCACGCGGACGGCGGGAGCACCTTCAGCGAGAACGCGACCTACAGCGTGCCGCTGGGCTGGTGGACGATCAGCGGCTCGGTGTCCACGTACCGCTACCGGCAGTGGATCGAAGGCTTCCAGCGGCGGTTCCGATCCACCGGCACGTCCACATCCAGCGACGTGACCATCCAGCGCCTGCTGATGCGCGGTACCTCCAGCAAGACTTCCGTCGAGGCGCGCGTGGCGACGCGTAGCGCACACAGCTATATCCAGGGCGTGGAAGTGGGGATCCAGCGGCAGCGCGTGGCAAGCGCCGAACTGGCCCTGGTGCATCGTCATTACCTGGGCCACGCGCAGCTCGATGCACGCCTGGGCTACCAGCGCGGCACGCCGTGGTTCGGCAGCCAATGGAACGCGTACGACCCCGCGATCGGCTTCCCGACCAACCGTTACGGGCTGACCACGCTGGACATCTCGCTAAGCCAGCCGTTGCAGTTTGGCATGCAGGCGGCGATCTGGGACAGCAGCCTGCGCCTGCAGAATTCGACGGATCACCTGCCGGCCGCGGAACTGCTGACCATCGGCGGCCGTTACTCGGTACGTGGTTTCGATGGCGAGCAGACGCTCGCCGGCGAGCGCGGCGGCTACCTGCGCAACACGCTGACCTTCCCCATGGGAAGCCTCGCTCCGTATATCGGTGCGGACATCGGCCGGATCTCCGGACCCGGCTCGCAGGCCAGCCACAAGCAGCTGGCGGGCGCCGTGATCGGCATGCGCGGCAGTTACCTCGGCCTGAGTTGGGACCTCTTTGCAGGACGGCGGCTCCATGCGCCACGTGGTTTCGATACCGATCAGCCGGCGACCGGCTTCCAACTGATCTACCAGTTCTGAATTTGCCAGACGACGCCGCCGAGCGGCGATCCAGGGAACATGTCATGAAGACGAGCAAGGAAACGACGGGCCGCCCGCAGGGCGCGCGCCTTACCGGTCACGCGCTGCTGCGCAGCGTGCCGATCGCCGTGGCACTGGCCGCGGTAGGCATCCCGGTGGTCTCCTGGGCCCAGGTGGTCCCGGACGCGGCGGCAGGCGCTCATCAGCCGAAGATGGATTCGGCGGCCAACGGGGTTCCCGTCGTCGACATCGTCGCGCCCAACGGTGCGGGCGTTTCGCATAACAAATACCAGCGCTTCGATGTCGATCAGCGTGGCGTGATCCTCAACAACAGCGGGTCGATCTCGCGTACGCAGCTCGGTGGTTACATCGCCGGCAACGACAACCTGAAGAACGGCGAAGCCTCGCTGATCCTGAACGAGGTGACCTCGGGCCTGCCGAGCAGCCTGCGCGGTTACGTCGAGGTGGGCGGCAAGGCCGCGCCGGTGGTGATCGCCAACCCCTACGGCATCACCTGCGATGGCTGCGGCATCATCAACAGCCCTCGCTTTACGCTGACCACCGGCACGCCGGTGTTCGGTGGCAGCGGCAGTCTGGACGCATTCCACGTCACCGGCGGCAGTATCGCCATCGGCAGTGGTGGGCTGGACACCGCGACCATCGATCGGACCGACCTCATCGCCCGCGCGCTACAGGTGAACGGGAAAATCTGGGCGAAGGACCTCGGCGTCGTCGCCGGTAGCAACGACGTGGGTTACGCGGATGCGAGCATCCGTGCTGGTGAGGCGACCGGGGCGCGCACCGGCGTGGCGATCGACGTGGCAGCGCTGGGCGGCATGTACGCGGAGAAGATCCGCCTGGTAGGTACCGAGGCCGGCGTCGGCGTGGTCAGCAGCGGGGTCATCGCGGCCCAGGCCGGTGATCTCACGCTGAGCAGCGCGGGCGAGGTGCGTCTGGGCGGTACCACGGTTGCGATGAACCGGCTGGGCCTCGACGCGGCCGGCCCGGTCACGCTCGACGGCACGTTCGGTACGCAGACGGGCGATGTGTCGCTGACCACGCAGGGCGCACTGGCCTTGCGCGGTAGCGTCATCGCGGCGAACGCCTTGAGCATGCGCGCCTATGGCGACATCGACCAGTCCGGACGGGTCAATGCGGGTGGCAACCTGACACTCGCCACGTCGGGTGCGCTGCGCAACAGCGGGGTGGTCTACACCGCGCAGTCGTTCGATATCTCGACGGGTACGGTCCTGCGTAACGACGGCACGATCTATGCGATGGGAAGCGGCCGCGCGTCGGCGGGTGGCGCGGTAGAGACGACGGCCTCGAGCACGCTGCATGCCGGTAACGCGTTGTCGGTGGACGCGGGCGCTCTGAGTAGCCTCGGTGTCATGGATGCCGGTGGCGCGCTCGCAATGGCGAGCCGGGGCGACACCACGCTCGACGGCGCCGTCCAGGCCGGTGGCAATCTTTCTGTCCTGGGCGCTGGCGTGGTCGTCAATCAGGGTTTGTTGTATGCAGGCGGCGATATGTCGCTGGCAGCGGCAGCCCTCAGCCAGGCCGCGACGGGACAGATCTACGCCGTCGGCAGCGTCAAGGCGCTGGTTGCAAGGGACACCGTCAACAGCGGTAGCGTGGTCGGCAGCCGCGGTCTGAGTGTGGATACACACGGACTCGTCAGCACCGGCGAACTGGGCACACGGCAGGGTGATGCTGCGCTGACCAGTGCGACTGACATGACCCTCGCCGGCAACACCGTGGTCGGTGGCGCGCTGCGCACTCGCACGGCCGGCAACCTTCAGCAGACGGGCCAACTCACTGCCGGCTCGCTGGACGTCGACGCGGCCACACTGTCGAACACCGGCTCGCTCTACGGTCGTGGCGACGTGGTCGTGCATACGTCGAAGGACCTGACCAACAGCGGCTCGCTTTACGGCGACGGTTCGCTGGCCCTCAACGCAGATGGCAGCGTGGTCAATACCGGCACGCTGCACGCAGGCGCCGACCTCGGCATGCAGGCGCGCACGATCGACAGCGGCAAGCAGCTCGATGCGGGCAGGGATGTACGCCTTTCGGCGGATACGATCCGCACAGCAGGTATGGTGCAGGCGGGCCGCGATCTCTCGCTGGCTACCGGCGGTACGCTGGACAACGATGCACAGGTGGTTGCCGGCCGGGACCTCGGCGTAGACGCGGCCTCCGTGACGAACACGGGCGCCTTGTCCGCTACCCGCGACATCGCGCTGACCGTCACCGGTGACGTCGCGAACAACGGCAAGCTCTACGCGGGTCACGCCCTGGGTGTGGATGCGAATGCCATGTCTCTCGGCGCATCCGGTGCGGCGAGTGGGGCGGATACCGCGGCAATGAACTTGCGCGGTGATCTCCACAACGAGGGCAACCTCGTCGCAGGCACCTCACTGAACGTCACCGCCGCCAGTATCGATTCCAGCGGCTCGCTGGGGTCGACGCTAGGCAGCGTGCGTCTCACGTCCACACAGGGCGACGTGCGCCTGACCGGTACCACCTCCGGCGCGGGCGCGCTGGTCACACGCTCGGCCCAGGACCTCGTCGTCGACGGCACCCTCAGCGGTGCCTCGCTCGACATGGGCGCGGCGCGCTCGATGGCATTGGCGGGTACCGTCTACGCCGATGGTGATCTTTCGCTGCATGCCGGCACCACGCTGGATGCCTCGGGCACGATCCACAGCGGCACCGACATGAATGTGTCGGCCGACGCGCTGACGACCCGCGGCGTACTCGATGCGGGTCAGGATCTCCGTCTTCAGGCCGCGACGACAATGCTGGGCGGCACGCTGCAAGCAGGGCGCGACGCATCCATCGACGCAGCGGCAGTCACCAACGACGGCGCGGTATCCGCATCGCGGACGCTCGCCGTCACCGGCAGCGGCACTTTTACGAACAACGGCAGCCTCTATGCGGGATCGAACCTCGCGCTGCGCACGAACGGACTGAGCCAGACTGCCAACGGACAGATCAGCGCGGCGCAAGCCATCGACCTCGTGTTTTCGGGCGCCTTCATCAACGCGGGACGCCTCGTCGCCGGACAGGGCCTGACCATCACCGCGGGCAGCCTCGCGAGCTCCGGGCAGCTCGGTACCCTCGCGGGCGACGTCGCGCTGAGCGCGACGCAGGGTGATCTCACCCTCAGCGGCAAGACGGTATCCGCCGGTGGCCTGCAAGCCACCTCGGCCGGCGACCTGGCGCAGACAGGCTCGTTAAGCGTGAAGACGCTCTCGTTGGGAGCGACGGGCGCGATTCAGCTCTCGGGCAGCACATACAGCGACGCCGATGCGACGCTGAGCGCGGGAACGACCCTCGCCGTCGACGGCACGCTCTCGGCGGGCACCCAGGCCACCTTATCGGCGGCCCAGGGCATCACGGTAGGCACCGCCGGTGTGGTGCATGCCGGTGGCGACATCAAGTTCGACACGGCATCGATCACCTCGCAGGGAACGCTCGACGCGGGCAACGACGCGGCCCTGAATGCGGCATCGGTCGATCTGGCGGGACGCCTACAGGCGACGCGAGACATTCATCTCTCCGGTGGCACGTTGCGTAATGCGTCGACGATGGTCGCCGCGCGCGACGTCATCCTCGGCAACACCCAGGCGACCAACCTCGCCAACGGCGCGATCAGCGCGCAGCGCAATCTCGCGCTGACCGTCGCTCAGGATGTCGTCAACGATGGTGTGCTTTACGCGGGTCAGCTGTTCACACTCGACGCGACCCGTTTCATCCAGGGCACGCAGGCGCAGACCACCGGCCATGCCGGGCTGACCGTGGGCCTGAGCGGTGCGCTCGACAGCGCGGGTAGCATCGTCGGCGGGAATGGCCTGGCTATCCAGGCCGGAAGCCTGCGTAGCACCGGCCAGCTCGGAACCACGCAGGGCGATGTCGGCCTGGCGACGATGCAGGGCGACCTCACGCTCGCCGGCACGACGGTCGCCGCGGGCAACTTGCACGCCACCTCGGCCGGTGCGTTGGGTCAGACCGGTTCGCTCAGCGCGACGACCGTGGACCTCTCATCCGCGGGCGACCTGATGCTGGCTGGCGACACGTCCAGTCATGCGGGCATGACGCTGGGTGCGGCGACGTCGCTGCACGCCAGCGGCACGGTCTACGCAGGCAGCGATCTTGGCGTGCATGCCGGTGGTGGCTTCGACAACAGCGGCGTGATCGGCGCGCAGGAGGCCACGACGCTCGATATCGGCGGTGCCTTCACGCAGACGGCGTCCGGCACGCTGCAGGGCAACGGCGCACTGACCATCGTGGCTGGCAGCGTCGACAGCAAGGGTGTGATAGCCAGCGCCCAGGACCTGCAGCTGACCGGTCATGGCAACGTCGCGCTGGCGGGAACCACCCAGGCGGCCGGCATGCTCCGTATCGATGCCGATGGCGATCTCGCCAATGCCGGCAAGCTGGCGTCCGGATCGGCGATGACGCTGACCGGTATGCGTATCGCCCAGGCATCGACCGGCAACCTTTCCTCCGGCGGCACCCTGGTCATCGCCGCGCGTGGCGTGCTGGACAATCAGGGCACGCTCTATGCCGGCAAGGCACTGACCCTGGGTGCCTCCGCGCTCAACCAGGGCGCCTCAGCGCAGATGTATGGCGCGGACACCGTCGCCATCGACGTGGCGGGTGCGTTGCAGAACGCCGGTAGCCTCGTCGCGGCGAAGGGCATGGACCTGCGCGCGGGCAGCGTCGCCACGACCGGCACGCTCGGTACGCAGCAGGGTGACATGGCCGTGCTCGCGCGACAGGGCGATCTCACGCTCGGCGGCACGGTATCGTCCGCGGGTCGCCTCGATGTGTCGACCGCCGCCGCGCTTCACCAGAGCGGCCAGCTGACCGCCACGACCCTCACGTTGACGGCGCAGGGCGACCTGACGTCCGATGGCGATATCGTCGTGCAGGATGCCGCGCTGAAGAGCGGGGGCACCCTGAGCCAGAACGGTGCCCTCGGCGCGAATGGCATCACCCTCGTTGGAACGACCGTGAACAACAGCGGTCGCACGCTGTCGTCGGGCGACCTGACCGTGCGTGCCCGGAGCATCGGCGTCGACGGCGTGCTCGGTGCCGGCGTGAAGCAGGACGGCTCGCTGGGCACCAGCGGCACGCTGCATACGCTTGCCGACGCGGGCCTGACGGCGCATGGCAGCCTGCTGGCCGGTGGTGCGCTCGACGTGCAAGCCGGTGCGCTGGACCTTTCCAACGGCACGCAGCGTGCGGGTGGCGACGCCTCGCTGATCGCTCGCGTCGGCGATATCGATCACACCGGTGGCGATCTCGCCATCGGCGGCGTGCTGACCGCGCAGACCAACGGCAAGCTCACCAACCGCAGCGCGAATGGACGCACGGCGCGTATGCAGGCGGGCCAGCTCTCGCTCACCACGGGCAGCCTCGACAACGGTGCGGGACAGCTACTGCAGACCGGCGTGGGTGCGACCTCGATCAAGACGACCGGCGTGCTCGACAACACCGGTGGCACGATCGCCACCAACTCGGCAGGCCTCGCCTTGCGCGGCACCCGACTGGTCAACACCGGTGGCAACGTGCAGGTGGCGGGTACGGGTGTGCTCGATATCAACGTGTCCCAGGACATCGACAACCGGCAAGGCACTCTCACGGCCAACGGCACGACGCAGGTCGTCGCCGGCGCCGGCGTCGCCAACGATGGCGGCCTCATCAATGCGCACGGCGGGACGACCGTTTCCGGTGCGTCGCTGAGCAACACCGCCAACGGTGCGATATCCGGAAGCACGCTGGACGTAACGGTTTCCGGCGCGGTCGGCAACAGCGGTGGCCTGCTCCAGGCGACGTCTGGCACCACGCACGTCGGTGCGGGCAGCCTGAGCAACGTGGGCGGTGCGGTGCAAGCCGCCAACGGCGCGGTGAACCTCGGCATCGTCGGCATGCTGGATAACCGTGGCGGCACGATCGCCGCCGGCTGGGCCGCGCAGCTCGATGCGGCGAGCCTGAGCAACGTCGGCGGCGTGGTCTCCGGCGGTACGCTGGGGCTGCAGGTCGGCGACACGGTCAACAACAGCAACGGCTTGTTGCAGAGCCGCGGCAACCTCGACCTGCGCACGGCGAATGGCCTCACCAACAACGCGGGCCGGATCGAAAGCAACGGTGCGACGACGTTCAATGTCGGCTCGCTGGCCAACGTCGGCGGCCGTATCGCCAATGCGAGCGGGCTGGTCACCCAGGTCAGCACCGGCGGCGCGATCGACAACCGTGGTGGCACGCTCGGCGGACAGGGCGACGTCAATCTCACGGCATCGTCGATAGGCAACAGCCAGGCGGGTACGCTGGTGGCGGCCGGCAACATGACGCTGTCGACCGGCCAGCTGGACAACAGCAACGGTACGGCATACGCCGGCAATACCTTCACCTTCACCAACGGTGGTGCGACCGCCTACAACGCAGGCGGCAAGATCACCGCCGGTCGCCAGCTCAACCTCAGCCTGCTGACGATGGAGAACAGCGGCGGCACAGTGCAGGCCGGCATCGACGGCGTGGGCGGCGTGGGTAACGTCGTGCTCGACATCCGCAACCTCGTTGGGCAAGGCACCATCGTCGCCAACAACACGCTGGGCATGCACCTGGTCGGCGACTACATCCAGGCGGCGGGTTCGAGCATCAAGGCGATCGGTGGCTTCAACCTCGCGGTGGATGGTCAGTTCGTCAACAACGGCAGCATCCAGGCGGTGCAGGGCCTGACCATCAGCGCGGCGAACATCACCAACAGCGCCGGCGCGCTTCTCAACTCGTCGAACACCCAGCTCAACACGGGCGGCACGATCACCAATGACGGCAGCATCCAGGGCGACACGGTCGGGCTCCATGCCGGCTGGGTGAACAACACCGGCACGATCATGGGTGGCGACGTCACGGTGCAGGCGGGTACCGTGATCAACGGTGCCGACTTCGGTGCGCAGACCGCTAACGCGGCGTATCAGAGCGGTACGATCGCCGCGACGCGCAACGTCGACATCTACACGAACTACCTGCTCAACCGCGACGCGCAGGTGTTCAGCCTGGGCAACATCAATATCGCCGGCGCGGGTCGCAATGGGCAGGGCCAGTTCGACACACGCGCCGGTCAGGTGGACAACTATTCCGGCTCGATCCAGGCGCAGGGCAGCATCCTGCTGGCGGCGAACCAGATCAACAACGTGCGGCGCGTGCTGCAGACCGACAGCCATACGTTGACGCAGGCGGAGTACGACGCCTCACAACCGCTACCACGCTCCGACTACACCTATGCGATGAACAAGGTGCAGGAGTACGAGACCTGGACCGAGTACCACACGATTTCGCAGTCCACCGTCGTGGCCGCGAGCGCGCAATCGCAGATCGTCTCGGGTGGCAACATCTCGCTATACGGCTCGGTGAACAACAACACGTCCACGATCGCCGCAGCGGGTTTCCTTGCCATCAACCAGGCCGGTGCGGGTGGCGGTACCGGCATGGTGTTCGGTAACGAGAATGTGGCTAACCAGTCGCTGGCGTTGGGGCGCACGATCCAGGCCGTTGCCGTCAACCACCATATGGGCTGCGGCTGGCAACAGAGTCTCTGCCGCCCCGGTCAGGAAAAGGAATCGTACACGCGCCGCCCGGATACCGATCCGACGCATTACATCCACGACAATTACAACGCGTTGCCTGCCGTGATGTCGGGCAGCCAAGGCGTGTCGATCGGCGGCGTGAACGTCAGCAACGGCGGCGTCACGGCCGACGGCCGTTCCGTGTCCAACGCGCGCCTCGACCCGAACGGACAGGCGATCGGCCTGTCGTCCGCGAACAAGGGTGGCGCGCAGGCCGGCGGTGGTATCGCCATCGGTGCGCAGGTCGACCCGGCTACCGGCCATGCTCTGCAGGTGCTCGGCGGCGCGGGCCAGCCGCTGGCGGGCGTGACCCTGCCGACCGGCGGTATCTACTCGGTACGCGCGGCCGGTGCCGGCCAGAGCGTTACCGTGGACGGCGGCAGCTCGTCCGCGCCGCTGACCGGTGGCAGCGGCGGCAACACCGTCACGGTCGACGGTCCGATCGGCGACAACCTCGTGCGCAGCGTGAGCGGTGGCCAGCGCGTAGCGGTAGGTGGCGTCGATGCGGGCGTGCTCTCGGCCACGGCCGGCAGTGCCTCGGCGCGCTCGGTGCGATCGATGGGCAGCGCCTATCTCACGGCCTTGCTCGGCCACGCACCGAGCAGCAACTACCTGATCGAGACGAACGCACGCTTCGCCGACTACAGCCAGTTCATCAGCAGCGACTACCTGCTCGACCACTTGGGTGTCGATCCGGCCCGCACAATGATGCGCCTGGGCGACGGCTTCTACGAGCAGCAACTGGTCACCCAGCAGGTGACCCAGCTCACGGGTCGTGCGTACCTGTCGAATTACGCCAGCGGCCTGGCCGAGTACCAGGCGCTGATGAACAACGCCTCGAACGTGTCCCGGGCGATGAGCCTCAGCGTCGGCGTGGCGCTGACGGCCGACCAGGTCAGCTCGCTCACGCAGGACATCGTCTGGCTCGTTCAGCAGAACGTGCAGGGTCACGACGTGCTCGTTCCGGTGGTCTACCTGGCCGGCGGCAGTCTGGGCCTGACCGCGCAGGGTGCGGTGATCGCCGGCAAGGACGTGACCATCGACGCCAGCGGCACGCTCGCCAACGATGGCCTCATCCGCGGCCAGAACAGCGCCGTGCTGTCCGCGCAAAACCTGCTCAACAGTGGACGGATCTCCAGCGATGGCCTGACCGCGCTTTCGGCGAGCAAGGATATCGTCAACACCAACGGCCGTATCGACGGCGCCGGCGTGGCGCTCGTGGCGGGTGGTGACATCCGTTCGGAGAACCTGACCGGGCTCGGCGTGCGTGGCCTGGAGGTTTCCAGCATCACGGCCACTCAGGGCTTGCAGGTCAGTGCCGGCCACGACCTGTCGTTGAGCAACACGTTGGTTTCGTCGGGTGGAAATGCGCTGCTGACGGCCGATCACGACCTGTCGCTCAGCGGCCATGGCGTATCGGCTAGTGGCAGCCTGGCCCTGATGGCGGGCAACAACCTCTCGTTGTCGTCTACCGTCACTACCGAAACGCCGTACCGCTGGAGCAGCATCACGACGACGCGTGCCGATGGTATCGGCCTGAGCGCCGGCGGCAACCTGTCGCTGGTGGCAGGCAACGACATGACCCTGTCCGGCTCGACACTGAGTGCCGGCGGTGACGCCATGCTCCAGGCAGGTCACGACCTGACCCTCGGCGCCGTTCAGACCGGCAACCGTTGGAATACGCAGACGCTGGGCACGCAGATCAATGCGGGCGGCTCGCTTGGGCTGTCCGCCGGCCACGACCTCAACGCCGAGGCCGCGACGCTGAAAAGCGGTGCAGACATGGCGCTGCTCGCCGGTCACGACCTGTCGCTGACCGCCACCACCAACGGCAACGCCAACCACGTCACTCACCAGGTGACGACCCTCGATGCCGGCGGCAACCTGAGCATCGCCGCCGGCAACGACGCGTTGCTGCAAGGCACGCAGCTGACCGCCGGCAAGGCGGTCGGCCTGCAGGCCGGCAACGACCTGACCCTGGCGCCCGTCACCGACAGCGCCTCGCAAACGTCGAGCTGGAAGGAAGGCAAGAAGCGCATCACCCAGACGACCACGGACGACACCGTGCGCGGCGTGGCGGTGAATGCAGGCACCGGTGTGCAGATGGTTGCCGGGCACGACCTCACGCTACAGGCGGCGGACGTGAAGACTGCGGGCGATATTGCGCTGGGTGCGGGTCACGACCTGTCGCTGACGACGGCCGACGAGACGCATACGGTCGTTACAGATACGAAGAAAAAGAAGAGTGGCCTGCTCAGCAGCAAGACCACCACGACGCATGACGAAACCTCCAAGACCCTGGCGGTCGGTACGAGCCTCAACGGCGATAACGTCAAGCTGGTGGCCGGTAACGACCTCACTGCCACAGCCGCTTCGGTCACGGCCAAGGGCGACATCGGCTTGTCGGCCGGTCACGACTTGAACCTGCTGGCGGGTGACGACGTCTACGACGAGAGCCACAGCAAGACGACCAAGCGCTCCGGTATGACCCGCGGGCTGATGCCGACCGACTACAACTACCAGACCCAGACCAGGGCGAACGCCGACGTTAGCGAGGACCACGTAGCGGTCGGCACGCTCCTGAGCGGCGACACGGTGACGGTCAGCGCCGGTCGTGACCTCTCCACGCAGGCGGCGCAGGTCGCCGGTACGCACGATGTGACGCTTGCCGCAGGCAACGACCTGAACATCGGCACGGCCGTGAGTACCCACGCCGAAGGTCACAAGCAGAGCGTATCCACGTCGGGCTTCATCCAGAACGGCCTGAGCGTCACCATCGGCAACCAGAAAACGAAGAACACGCTGGAGGTCACCCAGGTCGATGCCACGGGCAGCATGGTGGGAAGCACAGACGGCAAGGTGACCATGGCGGCCGGCAAGGACGTGCATATCACCGGCTCGAACATCCTGAGCCAGACCGGCACGACCATCGTGGGCCAGAACGTCACGATCGACGCCGGTCTCGGTACGGTCGACACCAAGCAGACCCAGTCGGTGCACTCCGGCGGGATCAACGTCGGTCTCACCGGTGGCATGGCCAGCGCGGCGCAGGGTGCGTACGAATCGGCGCATCGCGGCGGTCAAGCCGACGACGACCGGCTCAAGGCGTTGTATGCGATGCAGGCGGGTTACGGCATCGTCGATACGGTGAAGGGTGCCGGTGCCGCGGTGGCGGGCGCCCAAGGAAAAGCGGCCGGGGGCAACGTTCCGGACGCCGACGGCAACACGGCCAGCGGCGCGGAGGGTGCGGCCAAGGCAAGCGGCGTCAGCCTGCGTATCGGTTTAGGTGCCAGCACGGCGAACAGTCGCGCCACCACACACGACGACACCACGGCGGGAAGCACGCTGCGCAGTGGTGGCGACATCACCATCGCCGCGACCAACGGCGATCTCAACGTCATCGGTAGCCAGATCGACGGCAAGAACGTCAGCCTGGCTGCGACCCACGACCTCAACCTGCTGAGCCAGCTCGAAGCGCACACGCAGAAGAGCAGCAGCGCGAACGCCAGTGGCGAAGTCGGCTTCAGTGTCGGCAGCCAGACGGGCATCTACGTAACCGCGTCCGTCGGCAAGGGCCTTGCCCACGGCAACGGCACGACGAATGCCAACACGTCGGTCAATGCTTCCGACAAGCTGAGCATTATTGCGGGTAACGATGCCAACATCCTCGGCGCACAGGCCAGGGGCGAGACCGTCGTCGCGGCGATCGGCGGCGACCTCAACATCGCCAGCCACCAGGCCACCAACGACTACGCCAGCCAGTACTGGCAGGTCGGCGGCACCTTCGTATACGGCTACGGCAGCCAGGTCAGCGTCGCCGTCGGCAAGACCACCAGCAACTACACCAGCGTCGACCAGATCAGCGGCATCGGCGCCGGCAAGGGTGGCTACGACATCTATGTCGGTGGCAACACCGACCTGAAGGGCGCGGTGATCGCCAGCTCCGCGGACGCATCGAAAAATGCACTCAGCACCGGTTCGCTGACCTTCAGCGACCTGCAGAACAAGGCAGATTACAGCTCCTTCAGCGCGAGCGTGTCCGGCGGCGGTGGCGGCTTCAGCGGCAGCATGAGCGTGCCGCAGTCGAAGGATTCGAGCAGTACGACCAAGGCGGGTATTGCTGCTGGGGCGATTGACGTTCGTGAGCAGCCGGGTAGGGATCTGAGTGGGTTGGATCGGAACCCGGACATCGACGCCGGTGGGTTGAAGGCGATCTTCGATCAGAAGAAGGTGGCTGAGCGGCAAGAGATGGGGCAGGTGGCTGGCTATGTCGGCATGCGGGCCGCGGGGGACCTGGCAGGTCAAATGGGGTGGGCCGAAGGAAGCAAGGAGCGAACCGTTCTGCACGGTGCGGTAGGAGCAGCCATCGCATCGCTGGGCGGTGGTGATGCGATGGCTGGCGGGCTGGGAGCAGCAGCGAATCAGGCCGCCATACCGGCGATAGCGAGCTACTTGATCGACCAGGGTTATAAGGCCGACTCGCCCGAGTTTGCCACGATGATGCAGGTGGCGGCCATTTCGATAGGCGCTGTCGCCGGCGAAGGTAGTGGTGCTTCTGCGGCGCTGGATGGCACCAAATACAACTACCTGAGCCATCGCCAGATAGACGAGCTGAAAGATGCCCTGGCTAACTGCAAAGATCAGGCTTGCAGAGATTCGGTTACCGCCGAGGCGAAGAAAGCCTCGGCATCGAACGATCTCGCACTTGCCATGACGTGCCAGAGCGGAGACTCTACTGCTTGCTATAAGGGGCTGGGTGCGCTCGAGTCGTACTATGGCAACACGTCTGTCCCTGATTCACTTAGGAAGGATCAGCGACTAGACGCTGCGCTGGAGCAGTCCAGTTACTTCGGAGATATCGGGCTCTGGGGAGGGTTGCGTTCATCGGCTTATGCGTATCTGCCGCAGGACGACGAGAGGGGGCTTTTTGCAGCGGGAGCCGTGATCGGTGCCGTACATGGCGCAGTCCCTTTTCTGGGAAACGACGAGCAATCTAATCCTAATAACCCTTTCTTCCCGAAGCAGCCCGGCAGTGC
The DNA here is from genome assembly GCF_041228075.2 of Xanthomonas sp. NCPPB 2632. Classification (NCBI taxonomy): domain Bacteria; kingdom Pseudomonadati; phylum Pseudomonadota; class Gammaproteobacteria; order Lysobacterales; family Lysobacteraceae; genus Xanthomonas; species Xanthomonas sp. NCPPB 2632. The sequence continues at coordinate 3,541,330 of NZ_CM192979.1, read as the reverse complement.
ACCAGTCGATTACACGACGAATATGCCTTCGGGCATGGCTCAAGGCACCGCTTTCGGAGAAGGCGTAGGTAGCGTCGCTTGGCTAGCTTTTACAGAGGGCGCATCGGCTACTGTAGACGCGAATCTCGTAAACAATGCTGCACGGGCCCACGGTACGGCCAATGCCGCGCGTGAAGGTCAGCTCGTTGCCGGTGCTGGAACCGAAAGCTCGATCTTATCGAATGCTGTTCTCAATGAAACGCAGGTAGGATACGGTCCCAAAGACCTTCCAAGCGTCGGCGATTTTATTAATCTAGCTAGTGACCAAAGAACTCAGCACATTTTGCTGGGTGATGCTACAGGTGGAGGACATCTATGGCCTGGCGCTCCAGGAAAAACGCCTTTTCCCGATTCTTGGAGCGTTGATAAAATTATGCATAGTGTTTCTGACTTGGCTACGGATCCTAATGCGTCATGGACTCAATTAACTGGTAAGCCCGGAGCACAATACACTACGAAAGGTAAGCCTGTCCGCTGGGCTGTTGAAGGCGTTTATGACGGTGTGAACGTGCGTGTAATAGTGGAGCCTAACGGTGAGGGTATTATTACAGCGTATCCAAAGTAGAGAGGGGAATATGTGCAAACCAGAAAAAATAATCGGAGCAGTTTTGGAAGAGCTCTCTGGATGCTTTAGCGACGACACGGAAGCTAACGTCAAAGGATTGCTTTCTTCTGGCGAGCCAGGAGTGGGGCTAGAAGTATTGTGTTCTCAGTTGGTTGAATTTGATATTCCTGTTTCAGCAAATGTAAAAGAACAGCTTAAATTAGTTGCGAGAGTTATGGAGATGGACATTGAGGAGCTAGACGAACTGAAAGTCGTGTAGCTTCTTGAGTGAAACCTACAGATAGTGCTGTAGACAATTTTGTCGACCCCCCATTAGTTAGTGCCAACCATAACCCAAGGTCGCCGGATCATTTTGCTGCCTGAATTCTGCGGGCGTCAGCCCGCCTAAGCTGTCGTGCGGTATCTCGCGGTTGTAGTCGGCTAGCCAAAGCTCTGCCTGCTCGCGTACTTCGGTCAGGTTCCGAAACACGTGCATGTCGAGGACACCACGCCGGAAGCTGCCGTTGAAGCGCTCGATGAAGCCGTTCTGCATCGGCCTTCCCGGCTCGATGAAGTCGAGCTTGATGCCTTTGCGTTCTGCCCATTCCGCCAGCGCAAGAGCGACGAATTCCGGACCGTTGTCCAGGCGAAGCTTCGACGGATAGCCGCGCCACGCGGCGACACGTTCGAGCGTTCGGATCACTCGCGATGCAGGAAGATTAAGGTCGATTTCCACAGCGAGTGCCTCGCGGCTGAAGTCGTCGATGACGTTGAACGTTCGGAAGCGGCGGCCGTCCCACAGCGCGTCGGACATGAAGTCGATGGACCAGCTTCCGTTGATCGCCTCGCCGGCCACCAGTGGTAGCGGGTGACGCGTCGGGACACGCTTCTTGCCGCGTCGGCGGCGATTCAACTGCATCTGGCAATACACGCGCCACACCCTCTTGTGGTTCCACGGCAGACCGCGCCGGCGGATGATCTGAAATAGCTTGTCGAAGCCGCGCTCGGGGAATCGCTCAGCCAGCTCCGCTAATAGCCCGATGACGGGCTCGTCGCGATCAGGGCGAGCCTCGTAGCGCAGCGTAGATCGCGAGAAGCCTAGTGCCTCACAGGCCCGGCGCTCGCTCCATCCGTGCTGCTCGACCAGCCAGGTGATGAGCGGGCGCTTATGCGCCGGGTCTACAGCTTTTTTGCGATGAGATCCTTAAGCCCGTGGTTCTCCATCGCCAGATCCGCATACATGCGCTTGAGCTTGTTGTGCTCCGCTTCCAGGTCACGCAGGCGATGAACGTCCGACGCCTCCATGCCACCGTACTTCGATTTCCAGGTGTAGTAGGTCGCCTCGGAAATGCCGAGCTCCCGGCACATGTCCTTGACCTGCCTGCCGCCTTCGACCTGCTTCAGCGTCGCAACGATCTGGCTCTCGGTGAATTTGCTCTTGCGCATCGTGGGTCTCCTTGGGGATATTTTGCCCGGAGACCTCGGTTTATGTCTGGAGTAAGTTTACGGGGAGGCGACAAGCGAGCCGTGGCACGCCTTACGGAGGGCTGGATACGCTATCAGCAGGACATCACCGATACACAAATCCGCGACGGCCTGATTCAGCGTTTCGAGTTCACCTACGAAATCAGCCACAAGATGCTCAAACGGTTCCTTGAAATGACCTCGGCCAATCCCGCCGAGTTTGACGGTATGACCTTTCAGGACCAGATCCGTAGCGCGAACGAACGCAGCTTGCTGCGCGGCGACTGGCCCGCCTGGCGCAGATATCGCGATATGCGTGGGAGGACCAGCCACACCTACGCGGAAGAGGTGGCACTGCAAGTTGTGACTGGTATCCCCGACTTCATCGAGGAAGCCCGGTACCTACTGAAGCGCCTGCAGGAAGTGTGTACGTGAACGGAGAAGGCACGGCAGTGCCGGACATCGACATTCTTCCAGAGCAATGGGCTGTCGTGAGGGACATCTTGCATCGACGGGTGCCCCAATACGAAGTATGGGCTTTTGGCTCTCGTGCCAGGAAGAACGCCAAGCCCTATTCCGACCTCGACCTGGCGATCATCACCGACGTGCCGCTACCGTTGGACATCGGTGCGGCATTGCGGGATGAATTGTCGGAGTCCGATTTGCCCTGGAAGGTGGACATCGTGGACTGGGCCTCAACGGACGACGTGTTTCGCGACGTGATCCGGCGAGGCAAGGTGATTGTGCAACGCCGTCGCTGATGTCAGCGTAACGGCCTTTCCGGAGACCTCCAGCGCCGCGTGCGGGCACTGCCCCTTCGTCGTAAGCACCAGATTGCATCGCACCGTCACCCCACCCGGAAACCCCACCGAGTAACCGTGCTCCGACGGTTCGCCCGCCGGGTAATCCGTGCTTATCAACTGGGCCCCGCTAGCCAAGACGACATCGCGGCGTGCGGTGTCGTTCTTCAGCGCTTGCCCCTGCGCCGGATCGTCGGTCCGCGCACGCACGATATAGCCACGACGCACCAGCGCGTCGATCTCGTCCGCCGAGCATTCGTTGCACTCGGTGAACGCGGCATCGTCGGCGCCCGGCGTGGCGTTGGTGAAGATCAGCCGACCACTTAGCGAAGGATGACCTTCGCCGTACACGCCTTCCACCTTGCGCTGGTCGAGCAGGAACACCACCTTGCCGCGTGCCTTGCTTAGGCTGGGCCAGCCACCCGCACGCACGGCCTCGTCGAGGCTGGCGTGATCGCCGCGCACATCGTCGGGAACGATCATCTCGTCGCGCGGGAACACCGACGCGATCTCCGCATCCAGGGCATCGAAGACGGCGGGCGTGAAGGGCTCCGGCGTCACGGTCGGGATCTTCGCCTTGAGCGGCTCGTCCTTGGTTTCCACCAGCACGAACAGCGGCGCGTGTCCCGGGTGCGCGCGCGACCACGCACGCAGTTCGGTCAGGCAGGCGGTGAACGGCTGGCAGGTGCTGCGCTGGTCCACACCCTGGATATGCATGACCTTGAAGCCGGGCTTCTCCCAGACGCCCGGCGCCGCGGTCGGCGGGTCGGGCGGGAGGCCGTTCATCGCGATGAGGTGGTCGATTGCCGGTTCGAGGTACAGGCCGCCCTTGGCATCCGCGAACACATCCAGCTCCACCTGGCGCACGCCGTCGTCGAGCTGACGGGTCAGGGAAGGGTGGCGATAGTCGATGGCCGCGAACTCCTTCGGTGCTTCCTTCTGCATCACGCGCGTGGCGCTGGGCGCAAAGCCGGCGTGATAGCTGTTGTGCGTGCCGATGACCTGGATCTGGTTGAGGCGGAGGTCACTCGTCGCGGCGAAAGCGGCCGATGCGAAGAGGAACGAGGCCGCGGCGAGCGGCAGCAGGCGGAAACGAAGGGAAGCCATGGGTATCCTCGGGGCGATCAGTGGCGGGCACGTGTGCACAGGGCGAAGTCGGGGTCGGACAGGGACGGTGGGAGCGACGTGGTGCCCCAGCGCGAGGGCGACGGCCCCATGACGAGGTCGAGGGTGCCGCCCTTGTCGATCTGGCCGTGGCGGAACCACGCCGCATCCAGCGGCTGTCCATTGAGCGTGGCCGACTGCACATAGCGGTTCGTACCGTCCGGTGTGAAGTTCGTGGCATGCACGGTAAAGGTCTTGCCACCGCCCAGGTCGATCCGCGATTCGCTGAATGAGGGCGTGCCGATGAGGTAGACGTCCTGTCCCGCGTTCGGATAGAAACCCATCGACTGGAAGGCGTACCAGCTGGACATCGCACCGGAATCGTCGTTACCCGGAATGCCCGCGCGATCCGCGCCGAACGCGCGATGCAGGAACGTCGTGACGCGATCGGCGGTGAGGTCGGGGCGTCCTGCCCAGAGGTAGAGGTCCGGGATCAGGAAGCCCGGCTCGTTGGTCATGTCGAAATGCAGGTTGTCGAACACCGTGTCCAGGCGCTTCACAAAGGCCTCGTTACCGCCCGACAGCGCGATCAATCGGCGGACGTCCTGCGGGGCGTAGAGCGAATACGTCCACAGATCGCCTTCGTAGTAGAAGTCCGGCCACGTGCCTCGGCGGACCAAGTACTGCGCCGCCCAGCTACCATCCTCGTTGCGGGGACGCAGGAAACCGGACACGCCCTCCTGCGTGCTCGTGGCATCCCACAGGTTGGCCCAGTTACCGGCGTGCTCGCGGTAAAGCTTTGCCTCATCGGCGTGGCCCAGGCCGCAGGCCACCTCGGCGATGGCGAAATCGTCGTACGCGTATTCCACGGTGCGCGACCCGGCGCGCTCGGTCGGCTGGGCCACGTAGCCCAGGCGGTTGTAGGTCTCCAGGCCGCCACGTCCTTCCTTGCGTGCATCGGTGGGGGCGACGGTGGCGTCTTTCATCATCGCCTTGAACGCCGTGGCGTAGTCGATGCCGGTCAGCCCTTTGACGTATGCATCGGCCACCAGCACATCGGCATTGCTGCCGCCCTGCGTGCGTCCGTTGTCGTTACCGACCCGCGCATCGGGCATGTAGCCGGTGTGGCGGAAGGTATCGACCAGCGAGCGCACGATGTCGCGTTGCACGTCCGGCGCGATCAGGGTCAGCAACGGGCCCTGGCTACGGAACGTATCCCAGATGGCCTGGAAGTCGTCGTAGTACGGCTCGTTCGAGGTCCACTTCGGGTTTTCGCCCGTGTGGTCGGACGGCATCATCATCGTGTGGTACAGCGCCGTGTAGAACATGCGGCGCCGGGTCGCATCCGCCCCCGCGATCTCGATACGTCCCAGTGCCTTGTTCCACGCTGCCACCGCCGCCTGGTGCACGCCGTCGAAATCCCAACCGCGCGCTTCGGTCGCCGCGTTGCGGCGGGCCTGGGCTTCGCTGACGAACGAGATGCCGACCTTCGCCTGAATCGCCTGGCCGCCTTTGACCGCGTAATCGAACGAGACACCGAGTGGCATGGCGCCGGTGGTGCTCACCGTCGATGCGTTGCTCACGGCGGTGTCGAGCCACGTACGCGTGCCCGACGCCGGAGTGTCGACGATCATGTCCACATACACGTCGTACGGGCCGCCTTCGTTCCAGCCACCGACGTAATGCCCCACGCCCGTGACCTCGGTGGGCGAGACCACGCGCAGTTCGCCGCCGAGGAACCGCTGGCTTTCCGGGCCGGTGTCCTTGTAGAGCAGGTCGAGGTCGAGCGTGATGTGGCCGTCGCCATCCTTCGCGAAGGTGTAGCGATGCATGCCCATGCGGCGCGTGGCCGTCATCTCGGCTTTTACGCCGTATCGCGTGAGGTCCACGGCGTAGTAACCGGCGGCGGACACCTCGTTGGCCCGTGGCGAGTGGAACGCACCGGGTTCCAGCTCACCGGTGGTGGCCATGACGCGCACGTTCTCGTATTTGCCCGATCCGCCACTGAGATGCAGGTGCGAGAAGCCGCGGATGTCGCCGGTGCTCTGGAAACCCTTGCGATAGCCATAATCGCGCAGGTCCGGGCCGACCTTGACCATGCCGAAGGGCAGGGTGGCGCCGACGAACACCTCGCCGAACCAGTCCGATCCGATGAGCGGATCGACGTCGCCGGCATGGTCGGTGGCCATGGCGGCAGGCGTTGCGAGGATCAGGCAGGCGAGGGCGACAGCGAAGGTGTTTCGTACCGTGGAGCGGTGGGTATGCATCGGTGCACTTTCCTGTTCAACCGTCCGATCAGAACGTGTAGGTGGCCTGCACGGTGTAGTTGCGCCGTGCCAGGTAGTAGTACGTCGGGTCCTTGGCCAGGCCGTTGCCCTGGATCGCGGTGCGATGGTCGAACAGGTTGTTGGTCGACAGCTGTAGCCTCAAATCGGGCGTGAAGCGGTAGCCGATGTTGAAATTGGTGTAGTTGTAGCGGGGCAACCGCGTGTTCGGGTTGTACGTGGCGCCACCGGTCTCGCCCACGCCGGCGAAACGCGTGCCCACGTACTTGACCAGGAACGAGCCATACAGCGGGCCGTGGTCGTAGATGAAGCCGGCATCCGCCGTGGACATCGGCGCATTGGCGATCTGCCGGCGGGTCGTCTTCGAATACGCGCTGTTGATGCTGCCGTTGGCGGTCACGCTGAACCCGGAGTCGCCCAGGATGTGCGTGAGCTCGCCTTCCACGCCCTTGTAGATCACGCCGCCCTGGTTCACGAACACGCTGACCAAGGCGCCGCCGGGCCCGATCGGTTCATCGACGCTGGTGACCAGGTTGCCGAAGTCGATGTAGTAGACGTCCACGTCCGCCACGGTGGTCGGGGTCTTCCAGACCACGCCGGCCTGGTAGTTCGTGGTGGTCTGCGGCTCGACGTTGCCGGTGCCGGCTGTGCCCTGCAGGATGTTGACCTTGGGCGCCTGGAAGCCTTTGGCTACCTGCGCATACGCGGCCAGGTTCGGCGAGAACCGGTAGTTGGCCGCCACAGAGGTGAGCGTGGTGGAAAAGTGGCCGCTACCGCCCACCGGCAGGAAGTTGGATACCCCATCGAGCGTGCGGTTGAACACGATCTGCTTCACGCCCGGCACGATGCTCAGGTTCTCCAGCGGATGCCAGTCGATTTCGAGGTAGCTCTGCGTGGTGTTCGTGTGCTGGCGGGTGTCGATGATGTTGGCGTTCGGCTCGCCCTTGAGGACGCGCGGCGTCATCGTGGAAAGATCCACCGTCACCTGGTCCTGTACCTGGTAGGTGCGCTCGGCCCAGATACCCGCTTTCACGGTGCTCTGGAGCCAGCCGCTACCGACGTCTTTCTCCGCGGTGAGGAAATCGCCCACCGCGCGATACCGGCTGTTGTTGAACGCACCCGGGACACCGCCAGCGGGTAGCAGTGCGTTGTTCGGCACCGCACCGATCAGGCTCACGGCCCCCGGACCGCTGTCACGCAGGCCGTAGGTGTAGAACTTGTTGTCGACGCGCCAGTCGCCGTAGTCGCCATGCAGCTGGAGGTATTCGAAATCGGCATGGCGGTCGTCGATGTTGTAGCGGGCGTAGCCCTGCGAGGTCGGATCGTCGTTCAGGCCACCGAATTCCAGGCCATAGAGGTCGGTGCGCTTCCGGGGCTGGGCGGTGAAGGTGTTCCACTTCACCTTGTTGTAGTCGGCTACCAGGGTGAGCGTCGTGTTGTCACCGAGTGGCTGGCTGACCTTGAACAGCACGTTGTCCTGGCGAAAGCCGGCGTGGTCGATCAGGCCGTCGGATTCGGTGTGGCTGTAATTGACCGAGGCCTCGGTGCCGATCTTGTTCATCGCACCGGTGTTGCCGGTGCCGGCCACCTGCCACGTAGCGCCGCTGCCGTACATGGCGGACACCTGGCCGGACGGTTTGTCCGTAGTGGGTGCGGAGTACAGCGCCACGGTGCCGCCGAAGGTCGCGTTGCCGAGGTTGCTGGCCGTTCCCGGGCCGCGGTCGACCACTACCTTGTCCAGGGACGGCCCCGGAAAGAAAGCCGTGGTAGCGTGGCCGAAGGCGCCGGGGTCGCCGAAGGGAATGCCGTCGAACGTCACGTCGTATTCGCCGTCCTGGAAGCCGCGGATGGTGGCGCTCTTGCTGGACAGGCCGGCGCCGTTCGGAGCGGCGTTCACCGCGGAAGGCGTGAGTTCCACCAGCGCCAGGTAGTCCGCCTTCGGTGTCGCGATCGTGTGGATGAAATTCGCGCTCAGCACCGACTGCGGCTCGATCTCGAACAGGTTGCCCTGTGAAGGCGCGAGCGCCGCGGCACTGCCGGGCGGTGCGAGATTCGGATCGTCCACGCCTGCGGATACCGCGACACCTTGCAGGGTGGTCGTCTGTTTCGTGATGTCGGCGTCCGTGGTGCCCGCCGTCGCGCCGATAGCGGTGGCGAGCGCCGCCAGGCCGAAGCCAAACCGTACCTTCTGATGCATTGCGTCGAAACTCCTGCGTAAATCGGCCGCGCGGTGGCCCGCAACGGTCAGCTCTGACGAGGCCGAAGGGCATGGGATGGAAGCTGTGGGGGAGGGGTGTTTAAAACAGTAATCAAAGCTATCGTGTGCACGTGACAGTGCCTTGACGTTTACATGGCGTCTGGTGCGGAAAGCCTGCGTCTTGCGTTGCAACGTGCGTGCACGCATGGAAGAACTATCATGCGAAACCCTTCAACTGATCGTCAGAATTTGCGATCACTCCTTTCGAGGTGGACCCATGAAAAGCGTTACGCGTCGAAGGAAGAACGACGCGCGTCCGGCGATACCGCTGGACACCAAGCAGCAGCCGGTCCAGCAGCGTTCGCTGGAAACTTTCGAGTCGATCCTCGAGGTCACTGCGCGGCTGCTTGGAGAAGTCGGCGTGGAACGGCTTTCGACGAACCTGATTTGCGCCCAGGCGGGCATCTCGCCGCCGGCGCTGTATCGCTATTTCCCCAACAAGTACGCCATCCTCAAGGTGTTGGGCGAACGCCTGATGGCCTGCCAGAACAAGGCCTATCGCGCGTGGCTGGAAGAGGAACAGGCACTGGAGTACGACGGCTCGCGCGAGGCCAGCATCCGTGGCCTGCGCGACATGCAGGCGGCGATCAATGCCGCCACGCTGGCCTTTCCCGGTGCCGTGTGGATCATGCGAGCGCTGCGCGCCATACCCACGCTGCGCCATATCCGTCTCGATTCACACGACGACGTGGCGGAAACGAGCTTCAAAGGTCTACGTGACCGCTACCCGAGCGCGGACCCGGAAGCGCTGCGCGTAGCGATGAGACTCTCCACCGAGGTGATGTATGCCGCGACGGAAATGGCGGTGGATCATCCGACGATGGATGGCCATGTCATCAACAGCGAGGTTGCCGAGATGGTGGTGCGTTACTACGACAAGTTCGTCGAGGGCGAAAAGCGCGAGGCCGAAAAGCGCTAGGCGTTCGCGGAACGGGTTGGCGCGGGTCATGGCGAATCGTTCACTCTTTCGCTGTTACCCTCCCGCGCGGGAACAGGGGTTACCTCTCATCGGGAGTTGCAATGCGTGTGACGCGAAAGGATAGGATCCAGGTACGTGGTGCCCTGCGCGGGTGCGGCCTGGCCGTGGCGCTGGCCCTGTGCCATGTGGCTGCCGCGGCCCCGACCGGCCAGGACGAGGCGACACGTAACTACGACGCGCAGGATGTGCGGCTCAATGCCGTGTACAAGAAGCTGATGCAGTCCCTGGACGAGCCGGGACGCAAGGCGCTTCGCGACGAAGAGCGTCAATGGGTGGCCGGCCGCGACCAGTCCTGTGGCGTGCCCCCGGGCAGCACGGCCAAGAACGAATGCACCACCACCCAGGCCAGCTTCCGGGCCGACGAGCTCGCATCGCGCCTGAAAGCCGCCGGTGGCACGCGCGTATCCGCAACTCCGTCCACGACAGGCGCAGCCACAGGCACCGCCATCGTTGGCGACTGGGGCTACCGCAGCGACTGCAATCTGGGTCATGCCGCCCAGCTCGGCGTCACCGCGTCGACCGCAAAAACGGCCGAAGGCACCTGGTCCGACGGCACCCACCAGTCCGGCAGCCAGGGTCGCTTCAAGGGCGAGTGGCGGGACGGCAAGCTGTATACGCGTTTCTGTGCCGACCCGGCCGAGCGCGGCGGCTATCCCGCGTGCCCGGCCTACGGCGACGTCGCGGCCTATGTCGTCCCCGAGGGCAAGCGGCTGGCGTGGTACCAAGCCGAGGGCCCGGCCAGCGAAGGCAACTATTCGAAATACGTCACGCTTGACCGCGTGCCGAAGGGTGGCAGGGCGCCGCTCGATACCCAGTGCAAGGACGCCCCGTAACACCGACCGTTAACCAGGAGTTGGAAGATGCCAGGATTGACCGATAACGAAGCCAGGGCGCTGTCGTATTTCGCCATTGGCGTGAGTTCGGAAGGCGGCGATGTCGCCTACAAATTGAGTTTCGCGGGCAATGTGCGCAACGACGCGCACGGCAACCCAGCGATGCACCCGATCGGCAACAGCGGCTTTTCCATCGGTACGCTGCAGACCGACCTGGGCCAGCATCCCGAAGTGGCCACGCAACTCACCGACGCCTACCAGACGTGGGCGCGTACGGCGCATCCGGACTGGGCCCTGAATGCGGCCCAGCGCACCCAGACGATCGACGACCTGGGGCGCACCGGCCGCCAGATCACCGCCCAGCATGGCCGTCCGCTGGACGCGACGGTCAAGTCGCACCTGGACAGCTTCATGGCCAGTGATGCGGGCGTCGACTTCGTGCACCGTCACGACACCGCGCAGGTGGACCGCCTGATGACCAAGGCGATCGGCCCGCTCCAGCAAACGCCGCTGTACCAGCATGCGTCGGAGCAGGACCAGGCGCGGCTGATCACGATGACCGCCAAGCTCTACAACCAGAGCGAGGTGTACGGCAATCGCCTGGTCGGGCAGTTGCAGAACAACGAGCACCACAGCGTCGACGACGTCAAGCACTCGATCGACCGCTACCCGGATTACGTACGCGACGGCCGCGACCACGCGCTGGCCGGCACCGCGCTGTTCAACGACATGCAGGCCACGGGTGCGAACCATCCGCTGCGCCCCGCGTGGGACCACGTGCTGACCAACCCGACGGTCAATCCGACGCAGCTTGGCAACGATCCCACCCATCCCAACCTGCCGCACGAATACGCCGCCATCCGCGATGCGTTCACCGATCCGGCTCACTCGCGGGGCATGGTGCAGGCGCTGGGTGAGGGCGGTTCCTATGCGAATACGCAGAACAAGCGCGGGTTCGTGGCGGAAGGTCGCGACCTTGTGACATGGGATCGTTCGGGCCACGCGCAGGCGCTGGTCAACGGCCAGTGGAGCACGCTCAACAGCCGGGACATTTCCACCCACGTCAACGCGGACAAGACCCTGGACGTGAACGTGCATCGCAACGGCGCTGACGAGCGGCTGCTGCATGTCACCCATCCTGGCCGTGTGCATAGCCAGCCGGCCGCCGCGCCTGCCGCGCACGGACAGGCCGCGTCGCACGGTCAGGCCGCACCGCACAGCCAGGCCAGCGGCGAACATATCCAGCGCGCTGGCACGTTGCGCGAACACGATCGCGCTCCACAGGTCCAGGCGTTACAGGGTCAGCTTGCCGCTCTGGGTTACAAGGGCGCGGACGGCAAGGCCCTGCACCCCGACGGCGATTTCGGCGGCAACACCAGGCACGCGTTGCAGTCGTTCCAGCGCGATCACCGGCTGACCGAGGACGGCATCGCCGGATCGAAGACGATGGATGCATTGCACACGGCCACCCAGCGTCAGACGTCCCCGACCCAGAGCGCCGGACTCGCCGATCCCACGCACGCCGGTAACGCGATGTACAAGCAGGCGCTGGATGCCGTGCACGGTATCGACGCCAAGCAGGGCCGCACGCCGGACCAGTTGAGCAACAACTTTGCTGGCTCGCTCGCGAACAAGGCCCACGAACAGGGCCTGACCCGGATCGACCACGTCGTGCTCAGCGACGACGCCAAGCGTGCCTATGCCGTGCAGGGCGAGCTGAATTCGCCGTTCAAGCGGATCGCCGAGGTGGACGTGGCCCAGTCGGTGGCCAAGCCGCTGGAGCAGAGCAGCCGCGAATGGCAGCCGGCGTTGCAGCCGCAGAACCCGACGCCGCAGCCGACCCAGGCGCAGCAGCAGAGTGCGCCGACTCCGACTCCGACTCCGACGCCTCCGGAGCCGATGGCACCGCATCGCTGAGGCACTAAAAAACCGGCCGCCTTGTGGGCGGCCGGCTAGCGCGGTGGATACGGTGGTCCGATTACCGCGCGGGTCCGCTTTGCTCCAGGTTCTGTTGCTGGCTGACCGTCGGCGTCTCGGCCTGCTTGTCATGGGTATGTGCAGCATGGCCGAGGGCTTCCATGCTGCTCTGTGCCAACGGGGTACGTGCCGCCTGCGCCACGTTGACCTCGGCGTGCTGCTTGAACGGCGAGTTTTCCGCGCCCTGCATCGCATAGGCCTTGATCGCGTCCTGGCCGAGTACGACACGGTCGATCTGGCTCATGCCCGCGGTCGTCGCCGCTGCGGTCAATGCGCCCGCGATAGGGTGAGTATGCGGGCCCGATTCGCGGCCGTGCTGCGCGTCCAGGGCCTGGACGTGCCCCAGTGCCTGCCGATACATGGCGTTCGCTGGATGATTCGCGCTCTCAAGAGACAGTGACGCGCCTTGGCGCTGACTATCGCTGAGTGCCTGCATGGTCTTCGGGCCGGCAATGCCATCGGCCTCAAGGCCGTGTGCGCGCTGGAACGACTGCAAAGCGTCTCTGGTCTGTACGCCGAAGGCCCCATCGGCACCGACAGGCCGACCGTTTGACCCGGTATAACCCTGATCGCGAAGCTGCGTCTGAAGTGCCTCGACTGCGGCGCCGTTGGCCCCATGGCTCAGCGTGACCGCTGCCGACACAGGAGGCGTCGCCGTGTGTACGGTTGTCGACTTGTCCTGCTGCGGCGCCTGCTGGAGCGCCTTGAGCGTTGCAGGCCCGACGATGCCATCCGGCTTCAGCTGGTGATCGGTCTGGAAGCGTTCGATCGCCAGGCGCGTTTCCTTGCCAGCATGTCCGTCCACGACCAAGGGCTTGCCGTTCGAATCGACATAGCCGTGCGTATTCAGAAGCGTCTGGACCTGTTCGGTTTTCTGTTTGCTCATGCCATGCGACGCTCCGGCCATCGGCATGGCGTCCGGACCGCCGGGTTTGTAACCCTTGTCCAGGGCGCCTTCCCACGCTTGCGCGGCCGCCTTGCGTGCGTCGAGCCCATTGTGACCGCCGTTGATGTCCTTGCAGGCACCTGTTACGTCGTTCTGGTGGCCATTGGCCTGCACGCGGTCCTTCCAGTAGTGAATGGCGATCTTTGCCGCGACGTCGCGGTCGGCGGCCAGTTCGGGATGGTGGGCAAGGTCGATGCCCAGTTCCTTGCCCACGCGCTCGTAGTTGTCCCGGCCGGTGAGCTGCACGAAGCCGCGGCCATGGAAATTCCATCCATCGCCCGGCTGGGTGTTGCCGAGGTTTTTCTTCCCCCATGCGCCGCCATAAATCTCGTTGGCGATGGACTCAGGGCCGCCCGCGGCAATGGCATTGGCCTTGCTGAGGGTATCCATGCCGTTGCGGCCGGGAAAAACTTCGAACAGTCGGCTACCCGAGTAGCCGAGGCCTTCGTTCATGCTGGCGTACCCGCCGCATTCGACTTGCATCTGACCCATGAAGTTGGCCAATTCCTTGGGGTCGGTAATACCCGCCTTCATGGCGGCGTCCATTAAATAGTCGGCGTTTTCTTTCGCGGACATGGTGTAACTCCTGGCTAATGATAAGGAAGGAACCGGTGCGATCAGCGCCCCGGTATCCCGGTTTTCTCGATCGCAGGGTCGCTCTTCCACTTGAGCGTTGCGTCGATGAGTGCATCGTCTTCCGTGTCGGTGATCTTGCCAGCCTGGCAGGTGCTCTGTTTCAGGGGTTTCGCCTGGCCATCCTTGGTGACCGTCAATCCGCCATCCTGAAGGTTGTTGGATCCCGATACCGAGTAGACGACGTATTTGAAACCCGCGTTGGTGAACGCATACGCATAACCGCCGCTGTTACCGCCGAACATGAGGTGGGTACGCGTGAAAGCGGCTGTTTCACCGCTGGCGGGGTAGATCAGCTCGGGCTTGGCTCCGGCCCGGCCATAACTGTAGTAGAAGCGGCCCGCGCCATGGGCGACGTCACCCGCTGCGCAGATGGAGACCGTCTTGCTTCCGCCAGCGAGCGGGCAGGAGAACACAGGCTGGTCGCCGTTGGCGCACATCGTCGGTGCGGGCTTGGCGACGCCGGCGTTGGCCGCGAACGGGGCCATGGCGACGAACAGTAACAGGGTCCGGGAACGTAGCTTCATAGGTCAATCCGATTAGTGAGGTTTTCTCCAAACGACAAGCGCGTGGACAGTCGTCAGATCGTCAGCGGCTCGACCTTGGCCTTTTCCATCAGGCGCGAGGTGAAGTACTTGTCCTGGTAATAGCGGATCTTCTCGCACATCACCGGATGCGGGATGCCCTCGTACAGGAACACTTCCTTCTCCGTACCCATCGCCTTGAGCTCCTGCGGCAGCATGAGGGCGCGCTTCTCTTCCGAATGGCTCTTGGAGATATCGCCCTTCTTGCTCTTGGTGATGTTCTCCCGGCGCACGGTGGTGTAGCCGAGCATGTCGGAGTAGTCGTTGGCATCCTGCTGCTCACGCGGCGCGTAGACGATCTGCAACGCGTGGTTGGTGATGACCGTGCGCGAGACGTCCTTGCCGTAGGTGGCATCCAGCTGGGCCATGCTCTGGATGATCGGCAGCAGGCGGATGTTGTAGCCGGCCATGTACGACACGGCGGACGCGATGATCTCCACCTTGCCGATGGAAGTGAACTCGTCCATCAGCAGCAGGCACTGGTGCTTGAGTGCCGGGTTGTTCTGCGGCAGCTCCTTGGTATTGAGGTTGATGAGCTGGCTGAAGAAGAGGTTGACGATCAGTCGGCTCTCGGCCAGCTTGTTAGGCTGGATGCCGATGTAGATAGTCATCTTCTTCTTGCGCACATCGGTCAGCAGGAAGTCGTCTTCGCTGGTGGCGGCATCCAGCACCGGGTTGATCCAGGCGTTGAGCGGTTCCTTGAACGTGCCGAGGATCGACGCGAAGGTCTCGTTGGCCTGCGACAACATGTTGGCGAACGCCGACTGCGCGTTGGCGCTGAGGAACGGTTCCTTCGACAGGCGCGTGTAGAGCTCGCGCAGGTCGGTGCCGTCACCTGAGGACAGGCGGTAGATCATGCCCAGAGTGGGCTTGTTGCGCAGGATGGCGGGCAGGCCCTTGTTCTCGTCGTGCTCGTACTTCTCGCACAGGTACAGCGAGAACGCCATGAAGGCATTGCGTGCCTGACTGACCCAGAATTTCTGGTCGTCCGAGCCGTCCGGGTAGAGCATCGAGGCGATGCTCATCAGGTCCGACACGCGGAACGCCGGATCGGTTGAGACATAGCTCAGTGGATTCCAGCGATGGGTGCGGCGGTCCTCCGCGAACGGGTTGAACAGGTAGATTTCCTGTCCCTGCGACTTGCGCCAGCCGCTGGTCAGGTCGAAGTTCTCCTGCTTGATGTCCAGGACCACGATGGATTCCTGGTAGTCCAACAGGTTGGGGATGACCACGCCGACGCCCTTGCCCGAGCGTGTGGGTGCCGCGAGGATCACGAACTGCTGCCCGGGCAGGCGGACCAGCTCGCCCTTGAACTTGCCGACGAGGATGCCGTTGTCCGCGGGGGAAAGCATTTTCTGCTTGCGCAGGTCGGCGGCCGTGGCGAAGCGGGCGTCGCCATGCATCGCCTGCTTCTTCTTGCGTGTGAGAAAATACAGGCTGACCAACCATGCGGCCAAGGGCACGAAGAACCCGATGCCGCCAGCGGCCTTGATTTTCCACGCATACGGCTGGACCTGCGGGAGGTCAAGAGCGCGGATATATTCGTAATAGGTGGCGAACCTCAGGGGCACCTGGCCCAGGCCGAGGAACGACAGGGTGAGGTAGCCCGAAAGCATCTCCCCTATGACCAATGCGACGAGCAGAAGCCCGGCCGCCCAATATCCCCTGTTTTTGCTCATGCGTTGTTCGCCCTTAGACCTTTAAGTCGCAGAGGGAGCGACGCCTGCATCGCCCCTTCCTGCTATGCGTTCTGTGTACCCAGGATTGTAGCGCCCTGGGCTGACGATTCAGAGACTTGGACCTGACGTGTGCTGCGTCGATGTCGGCGCGGGCGTCAGTGGCGTCAGTGGATGCGTCGGAGCCTGTTCCTGCAGCGGCTGTGTCTGCTGCTGGACCTGAGCCTGTGTCGCCGCACGCGCCAGGTGGGCGTCGACGATCTGGGTGCTCTGTGCCAGCGGCGTGTTCAACCCCCGAACCACGTCGACCTCGGCCATCGACTTGAAGGGTGACTTGAGGTCGCCCTGCACGGCGTACATCGTGCGGGCATCGTCGCTGAGTACGACGTGGTCGATGCGGCTCATCTGTGCCAGCACTGCGGACGTGGCAAGCGAGCCGGACAACTGGCTGCTCTGCAGCGACGGCTCACGCCCGTACTCGCGATCGATACGGCAGACGCCAGCGTCGGCCTGCGTGTACAGACCGTTGGCCTTGTGGCTGGGATCGGCGAGCGTGGCCGTCACCGACTTTTCTTGGGCCGCTTTGAGCGCTTCGAGCGCTTCGAGCGTCTTGGGGCCTGCGACGCCATCGTCCTTCAGACCGTGGTCGCGCTGAAAGGTCTTCAGTGCGGCTTCGGTGTTGGCACCGAACTTGTGGTCGGTGCCGAGCGGCGTGCCGTCGGCATTCTTGTAACCCAGCTTCTGTAGCGAGGCCTGGAGTTCGCCAACGTCCTTGCTGTTGTCGTTCTTGCGGAGGACGCCTTTGTCGGCGTGACTGTCGGCCGCGTGGCTTTTACCGTTTCCCTGGCTGTGGGCCGGTTGGTCATGGCCCGTGGCTAGGGCCAGGCCCTTGCGCATGGTGGGTCCGTTGGCGATTTCGATGAGGTTCTTGGCGTAGTTGGGATCGGTCGCATAGCCGGCCGCCTGCAAAGCCTTGGCTTCGCCTTCGAGGTTGCCCTTGACGCCCGGATCGTTCAAGCCGTGCTTGGCGTAGGTCGGGTTTTCCTGCACGAACTTGATACGGTCCTTGATCGATTCCTCGTACGACCCGTACACCCGGAACTTGGCATCCTCCATGACCCGATGATGGTTCCGGAACTCAGGAACATGGAAGGTCTTGGACTCGCCGTGCCAGCCTGAGTCGGCCTTGATGTTGTAAAGATTGTTCGTTCCAGCCAGCGTCTTCTGGCCCCAGCCTGTTTCTGCGGCAGCCTGCGCTAGAAGCAGTTTCTCCGAGACACCGGTTTCCTGTGCGACCTTGTGCACGGCGGGGTAGATATCGACGATGAACTGTTGCTGCGGCGTCGTCATGGTTAAGGTCCTTGTCCTTACTTCGACGGATGGGCGGGAAGGGTGGCGGTAAACGGCATCCGCTTGTTTGGATCAGCCATCAGGAAATACTGTCCCGAGACCTTGATCTGGCCATGGTCTTCGTGAAAGCCCTCCTTGCCCTTGTCGACCCACGATGAATAGGCCGCGTCGACACCCGGCACGTCAGCGTACCGGTCGCTCACGATCTTCCCGTCAGCTGGAGATAGCTCGACCACGTTAAGTAGAGTCTGCGACAGCGACGTGGCCTGATTAGTGTCGCTCTGCACCAGTACGAACAGCGATCCACCCATGGCGAAGCAGTGGGTAGCGCGATTCTGGTAATAGTCGGGCGATACCGGGATAGCGGTCACCCAGCGTGGTTGCTGTGTCCGTGCATCCTTGAAATAGACAAAGGCACGACCGTTCATGCCTTCCTTCGTGACATTTCCCGCGATGCATTCGCCGCCTTCGACGGAAGTGGAGCCGTAAGCGCTGAAAGCCTTCGGTACCTTTGCGGAAGTGGCAGTCGTGGTGGGAACCTTGGCAGCATCGGCTGCGATGACGGCACTCGGAAGGACGACCAGCTGCGTTGCCAGCAGGCCCACCAACCATCGTGCGTTCAAGTAGGCGGATTTCGAACGGTCAGTCGTCACGTTTATCTCCTGTTTGACGGTCACGCTTGTCTGCGCGGTGGTGACGGCTTTCATCCGCGCTTACAGCCCTGGACCGGGTGCGCTGTGATCGCGGGTGGGCGGTTGCTGCTGAGCCTGTGCTTGCGCCTGCGCCGCCTGCACCTGCGAGGCCTGCTGCGCCGCACGGCTCCATGCCTCGCTGCTTTGCGCCACGCTGGTATTCACCGCTTGCTCGGTGGGGACCTCGGTAACCCGCTTCAAGGGGGATTCGGGCGTACCCTGCACGCCGTAGATGCGCCGCGCATCGTCGCTCAGCACCGCGCTGTCGATGCGCTGCAGGCCGTCCTGGCGTGCCTTGACCACCAGGCTACCGGCGACGTTGTCACTGACCACGTCCGGCTGGCGGCCCTGCGCCTTGTCCATGGCATGCACGGCCTTTTGCGCCTGCTGGAACATAGGGTGGTCGGGGTGAGCGGCATGGTCCAGGGGCACGGTCGGTTTGTCATGGTTGAACCATGCGCCCGGGTGCGTCACGGTGTTCCACGCGGCATGGGCTTTTTCCTCGGCGGCGTGGAAGCCGTCCGCGATGTCGTGACCCACGTGCTGCACGCCATCCTTGAGATGATCGAAGCCTTCCCTGGCCTGCTGCGTCACACGCTCGACGCCGTGCTCCACGGCAAGTACCCCGGCACCCACCGCCTCGCCCACGCGGTGCTCGATGTTGTCTTTCAGCTCGCCGATCGCCTTGGGAATCTCCCAGCTGGCGGACAGGCCCAGGCGAATGTCGCGAACATCGTTGCGGTAGCGATCCACCATGTTCTCGTGCGCCGCGTACCGCGCCTGGTTTTCCGGATCGATGATGGAGTGGCCCAGCAGCTTGCTGTTGGGCACGAAGTTATCGATGGCGTGGGCGCTGAAGTCCGTCGCTTTGATGGGGTTGCGCGGAGTGAGGATGCCGCCGTCGTCCTTGTAGCCGGCGCGGGATAGCGTGTCGATGTCCTGCTGTGCCGCGTAGATGCGCACTTCGCCGAAATGCGGGCTGGCCGCACTGACCAGATCACCGGCGCGTACGTGGTCGATCACCTGCGTACCCCCTTCGGGCACGTTACCTCGCAGGCTGGCGGCGCCATAGGCGTTGAAGGTCTCGCCGTGCAGGCCGAACTTCGACGCGTTGAGCTCCGCCAGCGTACCGCCCAGCGAATGGCCGGTCACCGTCACCTGCAGGGGGCGATGGTGCAAATCGGCATCGAGTTTGGCATGCTCGAGCACGCGCTGGGTGAAGGCCTCCGAATCGGCCTGCTGGAGGTTGATCCCGGCCAGTACCATGCCGGCATCCACGCCACCGTCCTGCACCGGTTCGCGCTTGAACTCGGTGCCGCGATATGCGATGACGACCTCGCCCGTATCCATGCGCCGGTAGGCCGTGGCCTGGAAGCCGGTGACCGGGTTGTTGGCCACGTCGATCGCTTCGTAATTGACGCCGCCCAGTTCCTTGGGTTTGTTGAGTACGGGATCCTGGTAGGCATCCTGCGAAAGCAGCGCGTAGTCGGTAGATGAGAGGCTCACGGATGCTTCTCCTCGGCATGCAGCGTCACGGAGAACGTGGCGTTGGCTTCGTCCTGGTACTGCGCGCGATCCGCCTCGCCCACGTCCACACGATCCATTTGAGTCGTGGCATAGGAACGGTGGGAGTAGTAGCGCGTGGCGGCCTTGCCCTTGAGCAGGTCGTCATGGAACAGCGGTGCGCTGAAATCGACCTGCTTCACCCAGAGGTTGGCACTCGTGGCGACCACCGACCAATGGCAGACGCCCTTGCCGAAATAATCCTCGTCTTGCAATAGGTCAGCGAAGATCTCGCCCTTGTAGACGTTGTCGCCGGCGGGCGCGAGCTTGACCGGCACCCGTTTCTCCGGCGGCACCGTGGCGCCCGTGACCGGCGTCAGCGGTACGCAGGCTTCGTTGGCCACGCGGTAGTCCACCACGCCTTCGATGCGATCGAACGGACCCGGTGCGCCCTCGACCTTGACGGTGATCTCGTAACGCATCCGGGGATGGGGATTGAGCTTGATGTCGGGCTGGGTCATGGAGGCACCGTAGGCAGGGGAGTGGATGGCGAACAGGGTGGCGACGGTTAGGGCGAGTCTTCGCTTCATGGCTGGCTCGTGCTCCTATCGGCTCATCGACGGGCCGGAATGGGTGGATGGGGTTTCGGTGGAAACCGCGTGCTGCGCTGTCTGGCTGGCAACGACGGACGAGGTGGCCTGGGTCGCTTCGAGCTCGCGCCACGCGCTGCTGCTGCGTTCGATGGACGTGGCGATACCGATCTCCGTGGGCACCTGGGCCGTTTTCCGGAAAGGCGAATACATGTCGCCCTCCACGGCATAGGCGCGACTGAAGTCGTCGCTCATGGTGACCTGATCGACACGGGCGAGACCTTGCCGGCGGGCCTCGACGGTCAGAGCCGCGGCGAGGTTCTCGCTCATGTGGTCGGGCTTGCGGCCGGTATCGGCGTCAATGGCGTGGACGCCGCGTAGCGCCTGTCTGTACAACGGGTTGTCCGGGTGCGTGGGGTCGTCCAGCCGGGGCGGGTGGAGCAGGCGCTCCAGTTCGGCGGAGCGCGTGGGTGACCCCCAGACGCCGCTGGCGACGGACTCGTGGACGAGGCCGAGGGTGCGGGCGCCGGTGATGGCGGTGGTGCGTGCGTGGTCTGCGCCTACTTCCATCGCATGCCCCGCAGCCACGGCACCGCGTCCTGCGGCCTCCACGACGGGCTTGCTGCGCTCCACGAGTTCGTTCCAGTCGTGCTCTAGTCGGTCGACGTAGAACTGGCCGGCACGGATGGCCAGGGCCGGTGCCACGACAGACGGCGCGGTCGCGACCTGCGTGGCGATCTCGCGCGACGTGAGCACGTCGGATCGATAGCGATCGACCAGGGTGCTGTTTGCGCGGTAGCGTGCTTCAGCTTCAGGACCGAGTAGCGGTGTCTCGTCGCCTTTGGGAATGAAGTTGGACATGGAGTGCGAGCTTGGGCTGACGGCGGATAACGTCGCACCCAGGCCGGTGTGCGGCCTGTCGTAGCCGGCATGCTTCAGTGTCGTGATGTCGTCGGCGGTTGCGTAGATTTTCACCTCGCCGAAGTGTCGATTGGCGGCACTTACCGGGTCGCCCGCCCGTACGTGGTTGATGACCTGGTCGCCACCCTCTGGCGTGCCGCGTATCAGGCCGGCTCCGCCGTAGGCGTTGAAGGTTTCACCTTTGAGGCCGAATTTTGCGGCGTTGACTTCGGCGAGGCCGCCGCCGAGGGAGTGGCCGGTGACCGTGATGTCGGGCTCTCTGCCTGCTGCGCGGGCTTCTCTCGTAGCACGAGCAATCACTTCACGCGTGAATAGCTCAGATTCGAACTGCTGAAGGTTGATCTTTGACGCCGCCATTGTGGTGTCCACCAACGCATCCAAAGGATCGTCTGTTCCGCGGAACGCAATGACAACTTGTCCTGTATCGACATCGCGATAAGCTGCTGCGAAGAAGCCCGTTAGGCCATCCATGGCAGTGGATTCGACGGAGAAGGTGCGATCTCCATTCTTAATGCTTCTGTCAAGAGGGTTTGCGGCGTAAACCTTGGTGGCGAGAAATACATAGTCCTCTGTACGATTCGTCATTGCTGCGTCGCCCTTGCAGTAACTCTGATAGAAAACGTATCCGCTGCATTGCGATATGCATTTCGGTCTGTGTTGCCTATGTTATGTGTATCGACATTGCTGTCGCGATAAGAGTCAAAAGAGTAGTATCGCGTTTCGTCTTTTTTCGAAGAAAAGTTTTTAGAGGTTAGTGGGGTGGTGAACCTCATTCGGTTTTTCGTCACATTGACCATGACTGCTGCTAACGACCAATGACATGTTCCTAGAGAATAGTAGTCTTCGTCCTTGATAAGGTCCGCGTACATGTCTGCCACGTACGTCGTCTCGCTCAGCTTAGAAAGCTTCAGTGGTACATGCTTTTGGGGAAGCAGACGAGCACCGGATATAGGCTGCTCGGGAACGCAATCGAAATTCGACACGCCGTAGTCCACCGAGGCTTCGATGTTGTCGAAGGGGCCGGGCGCGCCTGCGATAGTTACGGTGATCTTGTAACGCATCGTCGGATGCGGATTCAGTTCGATCCTTGGGTCTTCCATGTTTCCACCACATGCAGTCAGTAAGAAAAACAGGCCGGGGACGGCGACCTGCACGATTCTCAGGGAAATCGCTAAATGAGCTACCCGGAGAGGTGCGCTAGGGACGAATCGCGCGAAACGAATGAAGCGATAAATGACCATCTAAGTGTACGTCAGTCGCTGTTGTCGTCTAGAGTTACGTTTTGGTGAGAGCCAGCATGAAATTTGGTTGGCTTGTCCATGGTGATTTGGCCGCTTTGGTCGCAGCGTCCGGCCAGTCGTGCTCTGTTGTCATCGGTTGCGGTCGTGTAATTGTCGAGCGCAATGTAAGAGTAAACTTCTATCTTGTATTTCATTGGATAGCCTCCCGTGCCGACAGCGTCACTGAGAACGTCTTCGATGGGTCGGCGTAGGCATTGCGATTCTCGTTGCCGGTTATGGCAAGACGCATCCCTCTTTCGTTGTAGGCGTCATAGGAGAAGTAGCGAGTAATCCCACCTTTTTCAAAGAATCGTGGCACAAAGAGCGGCGTGTCGAACTCCATCTTACCGTGGCTTGCCCGGATGCTCACGGCAACCAGCGACCAATGGCAGATACCGTGCGCGTAATAGTCGTGGTCCTTCATTCGGTCGACGTATACCTCTCCTATGTAGTCGCCGTCTGCCGATTTTTGAAGCTCTATTTTCATTCGCTTGCTAGGAACGATTCTTGCGCCCGATATTGGTTGTTCGGGAGCGCAATCGTCGTTGGTTACCTGGTACTGCGCGTCGGCCTCGATCGTGTCGAACGCTCCCGGTGCATCGACAATGCTCGCTGTGATCGTATAGCGCATCGTCGGATGCGGATTCAGTTCGATCCTTGGGTCTTCCATGTTTCCACCACATGCAGTCAGTAAGAGAAACAGGCCGGGGACGGCGACCTGCACGATTCTTCGGGCAACCGTTATACGAGTTGCCTGGAGAGGTGCGCTAGGGACGAATCGCGCGAAACGAATGAAGCGATAGCCGATCATCGGAGGGCGCTTTAGCCTCCGTTATCTTCGGGCTTCAAGCCCATGGAGTATTCATCGACCTCCTTGCCGTCGACCCACCCCGTGGCGCAATCGCCTGCGTAGTGACCGTCCGGCTTGAGCGTGCACGCGGTGCCGCTGGCTGGGCGAGTCCATTCGACCTTCGCATCGGCGCCCTTGCACATTTCGTTGCCCTTGCAGAGCTTCACGGTGCGGGTTGGGATCGCCTTGACGAGGGCGCGGACCAGCACGCCGTCCTTGCGTTGCGTGGCCTGGATACAGATCAGCTGATTTGCACCCAGGTGGGCGACGGGCTTGGCGGCAGTCGCCTTGAAGTTGTCCTCGAGCGTCGCACCCTTGTCGGCTCCGATCACACCGAAAGACATATTCGATGTGCAGTCGTCGCCGGCATCGACCGCGACGCCGTCGATGGTGCAAGCGGTGTTGCCATGCTTATCGCCGTTGCAGGTCACGGGGGACCCGGGTGACGACGCCTGAAGCATTGCCTGTAAGGCGCGGGCATCGCCGGGCGCCGCAGAGGCCGTTGCTGCGGTCAGGAGAAAGGTCGCGGCCAGCATCCATCGAGAGGTCTTCATGATCACAACCCCGCCGGCGATGCGGGCTGCTGCTGTGGTGCCTGCTGCTGCGGCTGGCTCCGGGCTTGCTCGGCAACATGCTGCTGCACGGCCTCGCTGCTCTTTTCCAGTGGTGTGGCCATGCCTTGCATCGTGTTGACCTCGGCAATCTGTTTGAAAGGTGAGTTGAGGTCGCCCTGGACGGCGTAGGTGCGGGTGGCGTCCGGGCTGAGCAAGACGTGGTCGATGCTCTTGAAACCGCCCTTGACGGCGTCGGCCGTCACCGAGCCGGCCAGCTGGTGACTCTGGATGTCCGGCGTGCGACCGTGCTCGGCGTCGATGCGGAACACGCCGTCCTGGGCTTGGCGGAACATCGCGTGGTACGGGTTGGCGGGTGAATCCAGGCGAGAGCCGGTGTGCGCCTGCTTGTCGAGCGCTTCCATCGTCTTCGTGCCAACGACGCCATCCGGGTCCAGCCGATGATCGCGCTGGAAGCGCTCGACGGCGGCCTTGGTGTGGTCGCCGAAGCGGCCATCGGGGTTCAGGGCATGGCCGTTGTCGTCCCTGTAGCCGAGGCGGATCAACGATTCCTGGAGCGCGGTGACCTTCGCGCCTTCGTCACCCTTGCGAAGGGTATCGGGATGTGCCGCCGTCGGTTTCGCTTCGACGTGCTTCGGCTCGGCCTTCGTATGCGCGGTGGTATCCGCGTGTTGCCCGGTCGGCGTCGTGGCGTGACCATGGACCGGCTCGTGCGTGCGGAACTCGGGCTTCGCGCGCAGGGCGCCCACGATTTCCATGTTCTTGGTGAAATACGACCGGGCGTCCATCGTGACCGCTGCCGGGCCTGTGGACGTCTGCGAGCCTATGAACTCGATATTTCCGTGCGCGTCGTAGCCCTTGAAGATGGCGACGTGCTGGTTCGACCCCGTCTTGCTCTTCAGCATGAGGATGTCGCCCGGTTGGAGATCACCGGGATGCTTCGATGCATCCGCCTTCGAAATGACATCGAAGTGCTTCTGCGCGTAATCGGTCGTCTTATTGCCGTTATAGAGCGCATGCGTGCTGAACGGCTGGTCGCCGACGTCGTAGCCCGCGTTCTTCATACCGCGCCAGACGAAGGACGAACAGTCGACGCCACGGTAGCCGTCACCGTCCAGATCCTTCTCGGTACGACTCCGGTCGGTCATGCCATGAGCCGAGTTGGTCTTGTTTTGCGAGTCGGGGCGGCCGTATTCGAACTTCATCCCGGAATGGAAGAAGTGCTCGTCGGCGGCATCGAGGATGTCTTTGCTCATGGCGTTATTCCCTGGGCGTCATCGCGGGGGCGGGTGAAGGCGTTTCGGCCTCCTGGACCGGTTGCCGGGTGTGTTCGGCAGGGGCGGCGGGTTTCTGGGCCAGCTTCGCGATGTCCGCGCTGCTTTGTTCGATCGGGGTGTTGACGGCCTTTGCGGTGTCGACTTCCGCCATGCGTTTGAGCGGTGAATTCAGCTCGCCCTGTACGGCATAAGCACGGCTGCCATCGTCGCTGAGCACAACATGATCGATCTTCGTCAAACCCTGGCGCTTCGCTTCGACGGTTGCCGCGCCAGCGAGCTGGTCGCTCTGCACGTCGGGTGTGCGCTTGTACTGAGCGTCCAGTGCATGGACGGCTGTACGTGATTGTTCGAAGAGGGTGTAGTCAGGATGTCCCGGATTATCCAGGCGGCCTGTGGCGGCGGTACGCTGCACGGCGTCCTGATGCTTGGCCTGCGCAATGGCTTCCATGGTCTTCGGTCCGGCAACGCCATCGGCCGTGAGGTGATGGTCGCGCTGGAAGGCTTCGAGTGCGGCGCGTGTGCCTGCACCGAAGACGCCATCCGTATGCAGTTCGCCGTGGGGTCCAGGCGTATAGCCTAGGCGCTCCAAGCTGCCTTGCAGGAGACGGACATCCTCGCCTTTTGCGCCCTGGGTGAGGGTGGTCGACGGGGCAGGGGCGTCCACCGGATGCGACGGCTGCGGGCGGCCGACGTTGCCTTCAGCAAGACGATGCATGACCTCCGGATTCAGGCGGCGCTGCCAGTCTTCGAAGCGGTTCTCGCGATCTTCCAGTCCGTTGTATTTACCGTTGACCGCTTTGGTCGCCGCGCGCACGTCTTCCTTCGCGTTGTCGGGAACGCGGTTCTCCCAGTACCAGACGGCGATCTTCGACGCATTCTGGGGATCGGCGGCGAGTTCGGGATGCTTTACCAGATCCAGGTCGAGTGCCTCGCCCGCAGCGCGGTAATTCGCCTTGCCGGTGAGCTGGATGTAGCCGCGCCCGTGGTACTTCCAGCCGTCACCCGGCTCGTCGTTGCCGTTGCGGCCGCCGTACATCAGTTCGGCCAATTTCTCGGGCTTGCCCATCAACGCCTGCTTGCGTGCGGCGTCCAGGGCCTCCGGACCTTCGCGCCAGGCCGACTGCACCGGGATCTGCGAGATATTGCGCGTGTAGCGAAAGCTTTCTTCGAGCCGGTTCAGCCCGTTGGATTCATGAGTGACCTGGGCCATGAAATTGGCCAGCTCCCTCGGTCGCGTGATGCCCGCCGCGGTCGCGTCGTTCAGCACCTGGGTTTCACGATCAATCGCCATGTGGAGCTCCTGGTTGACTCGCGTGCCTTGATGCGTCCTTAAGCCTGTCTGATCCGCTGTCCTTGGCGGAGGCCGTTGTCGAATGCGTTATAGGGGGCTGGACTCAGCGCATGCGTGAGTCGGGGGCGCGGACGCGAAGCGCTGCAAGGGCAGTCTGCCAGGAGCAGAGGCGCCGGCTTGGACGGGTGCGCACAAGGAAGAGCTGCCGGAGCGTGCCGGCGAGAAACGATCAATCGTCATGTGTAACTCCTGTTTGATGTCCGGTTGGCTTTGCCTCTTGCTGGCCTTACCCGCCTTCCTGGCGGGGTGTTGCGTCATCTGACTTCAGGGTAGTGTCGGTTCCGGCAGGTGACTGGGGTCGAAATCACTGAAAAGCACGGTGCCCAGCTCCCGACTCGTCAGGTCGAGGTGCTTCTCTTTGCCGGTGTCCGTGTCGGTTACCTTCCGGGCCACTCCTGATGTTATCCAGTTCTTTTTATCACTGACGTAGGTGAAGGTGTACTCATCGGTCCAGCGTTCGCGGCTACCGCCACCGACGACGACGGTGAACTGGCCTTTGCCGACCTTTGAATAGGCATACGGGTCGCCGGAAACGCCGCCGCACAGGGCGCAGGGGATAATGCGGGCGTTTGCGGCTGCCTTGTGCAGCCGCCCCGCGTCGTCACGTACCAACAGTACGACGTTGCGGTTCGGGCCCTGGCCCAGTTTCTCATCACCTTTTGCGGGGGGATCGAGCACCAGGAGCACGTCGGCGTGGCCGGCGCCCGTCAGGTCGCCCTTGACCGACTCGAGCACCTTGGCGCCACTGGTGGCGAACGCGGTGAGGTCGTCCATGGCGTGTCCTTTGGCCGTTTTTGCGGCAGTCGGGGCGGAGCGGGCGTAGGGGTTGGGGCTTTGCGCGTTGACATTGAATACAATGCCGAAGCAAGCAACGAGAATGAACCTAAACGATCCAACAACTTTGTTCATTTGAAAGCTTCGATTGTTTTTGGATCGATGGGGTGCACAGCAGGGTCGTGTATCAGTGGAAGCCTGGGACGAATTCAGGAGATCCACCCGTATAGTTCCAACCACCCGGCTGCCGGCCTATGGGGCACACAGTCTGATACTGAGTCATGGAAGCAACGTCGTCGGCTGACCAAGCTTTACCGTAAGGATAAGGCTCGCACGACGGCGAGATCACGAATGCGGTGCCTCCCGTGTAAGGTTGTATTGGACGCCAGCACCGGCCAGGGTCAATTTGTCCTTCAGTGCAGAACAAGAATGGGTCACTTCCCCGGTAAGTAAGGGTTTGAGCTGCTGTGGCGGTACAAATAAGACTGAGTGTGAGAAAAAACCAGAACTTCATGAGGATTCCTTGTTCCCTTAAGTGCACGCCATGGCGCAGTGGATTTAATGGCCAGTACATTCCAAGTTTGGATTTACACGACCGACAACTTGTCATTTAATCAGCTGCGGGCGATAACAGAGCCCCGGCGGTTTGCCAATTAGGCTGCTGATAACGATGTGGGCGTACCTGATTGCGAACACGGAGAGTGATCTTGGTCTGCTGGGATACAGTCTGAATTGCGAGCAAAAGTTACGCCTGACGACAACAGCACTGACGTTGCAAAAAATACTCTGTGACTCGTAGTCATGCTACTTTACACGACGAGCATCGCTACATTCGCTGTAAACAACTTTGCAGCCCGTAGTAGCAGCCTCTCGACAACTCTGCATTGCTATATTTTCTGCTCTTTGTTTGTCAGGGCTTCTAGCTGATGCATGTCCATCGTCACCCCATGCAACCGCAGCACACTGATTACTAAAAGCCAAATCTAGCTGACAGTTCTGACCTCCTCGCATCTTGCAGTCATGCATTGCATCATTGATCGCATTTGCTTTACTAGATCGATCAATTACAGTGCCCGCCGCTCCCGACTTTCCATCAATTACGATAGCCCCCCAAGTATCCTTCCATACTGGTCTTGGCTGTGATTGTTCGGCGTTACCGGGCGCGGAACTATATCCTGGCATACCTGCAGCATCTGGCGGCACACAATTTCCGCCACCAGTGTCTACACCCGTCGCGCATTGCGCTAATACATTAGGAGCAGCAATGGCCTGTAAAAGGAATAAGGCGGCAGCATACTTTAAGCGAATTTTCATACCTGTCGGCCATCCTTCTGCTTAATTTCTTCGTGTTGCGTTGAATAATTTGATCCAGAGGTAAGCATCTGTGATCCGTTGTTGAAGCCTCCAGTTTTGCCTGCCTCTGATCTAGGGGTGGAATCTTCTCCCCCTGTTCTTGGCGGAATGTAACTGGGGGACCCCGGAGGGCCGTAACCGCCACCGCCACCGCCGCCATGCGGCTCAGGCTTGATATGCCCAAACGGCGAGTAGGCATTGAACTGACCAAGCGTGCCTTGGAAGAAGGCGGCTGCCATAGGCGGAGCGCTGATGATCATCGTAGTCAGCAAAATACCGAGTCCACCCTGTTGTAGAGCCATACTGTTGATGCCATCCGTGGCGGTGCCATCGCCCAAGGGGGGCATTGATGCCAGATACTTGACCGCAAAGGCGGCGGTAATGGCTGCCATCATCTTCATGGCAATCGTGACCATGACACTCAAAACCGCCAGAGAAAACACCGTACCGATCCCGTATAGCAGCCACTTGTTGAACAGTTGCTTTGTGGGCTCGAAAAGCAGGCACATGATGAAGATGGGGCCAAAACCAACGAATAGCGCCAAGGCAATCTTATTCAAGAGCAGCATCGATCCAGCGATAACACTGGGTCCAGCGATGCCGATGCCGGTAAACCATCGATCGCGATCTTTGTCTGCTTGTGCTGCCTGGTTGCCACCAGTATCGATGGCATCGATCGTTCCCATTGCCAGCTCCATGCCAGCAAGGTTGTTGTCGATATGCTGGAACGGGCTGCCATCCTCGCCGGTAACATATTCGGCGATGGTCGTCGACATGCCGTCGCTAAGGCTCCAATACACTGACGACGATGTATAGGCTGCGGTGGTTGCGATGAAAACCACCAGTGTCGCCTTCAGTGCGTCGCCTACAAGCACCATCATCGGCTGCCGCGACTGCCCGGTCACGATACGGAAGCCCTGGAACATGATCCACACTGTCAGCACGACAGTGGCAACCACACCAATGATGGC
Organism: Xanthomonas sp. NCPPB 2632; assembly: GCF_041228075.2. Lineage (NCBI taxonomy): Bacteria > Pseudomonadati > Pseudomonadota > Gammaproteobacteria > Lysobacterales > Lysobacteraceae > Xanthomonas > Xanthomonas sp. NCPPB 2632. The sequence continues at coordinate 3,511,725 of NZ_CM192979.1, read as the reverse complement.
GGCCGAACTCGACAACAGCTTCCACTGCATGATGTCGATTTCAGTGCGCAAAAAGTCATTGATCGTCTTGAAAAAGACGAACTGGGTGGCGGAGTCGAGCGGTCCGGCGAACATGGCTACTCCCGAGTGACCAAATAGACTACTCATTGAGTCGACCATGGCACGATATTCCTTTTCATAGAGGTTGCACCCTCAGCGCTGATAACGGCGCGCCGATCATCAGTAGCCATTCGATTCACCAATGCCCAATGTCTTCATGCCCGCCGGTTTGTCTGACTGTGCTCCCTTGAGCGCAAGCTCCAAGGCAGCACCCGTAGCTAGTCCTTGGATGACGGAGTCAAGCGAGATACTTCCTATGCCAGGAATGGAGATGCTGCCAGTGGACGACGTATCCTTGCCTGTCGAGGCCGCGTTAGCAGCCAACGTCTGCTTCGCCTGGAGGTAACGTATGTTCGCCTCGTATGCGTAGTTCACCGTCTGCATCTGCTGGTAGTCCAGCTGGATCAGGTTGTAAAGCGCCGTAAGCTTGTTGGTGTTGTCTTCGAGCTTGCCATATTGGTTGGGATCGTTGTTGTTAATGTTTTTACGCTCTTCCAACAGTGACCGAAGCATGGCATCACGCGTATTGGTATTTTCGTACATGGTAAGCATGTACTTATACTGCGCATTCTGCAGGGCTACGATGTCTTGACAGGTTGCCTTCTGCTGGGGAGCGATTGAGTTGCAGCTGGCCCCGTCGTCCAGTGCGGCACTAGTGGACGCAGGAAGCGCTTTGTCCGGATCTTTCAAACGAGGGCCGGGCTTGGCTTCATCGTACGTGCCAATCGTGAGCTTGCGGTTAATCGCATCAAGGCGGCCATTGACCGTGGCGCTGTTGTAATCGTCGCCGGTATTGCCAATAGTCTGATTGGTGTGATCGGTACTTTTATCGATCTTGCCGGAGTTTGTATCTATGTTGCTAAGGTGACTGTTAGCTTCGGCATCGTTGACAGACCACTGTGCGTGGGCCGCCGGCGCTGCCACGCATAGCGCGAGCAACATCGCTGCGCTGCTGGCCATGCGACGCAGCAGCCGCTTCGCGTGCCTGGTTTGAGGAAGGTGCTTGGTCATGGTCGGCTCCATCGTCAATTCGAAATACGGCTTCAACGCGTCGCCGTGCGGGCGGTACGCGTCGATTGGGGGGAGGGGTTGGGCTTCTTACCACTGCCCTTGCGATTTTCGTAGAAAGTGGTCAGCCACTGGTCCGGATGCAATTGATCCTGCGTAACGCCTTCGCGATCCGCACACTGCGCGATAACCTCGTGCATGATCTCGATGTTATCCGTCGATGCAGAGATGACGGACAGGGCATCGTCCATGCCGCGCAGATTGAGCTGGCAAACGGCGGATGCATGTCCCTGTTTGACCAGGAATCGACGTGACCGCTCGTCAAGGCCGACGACCACTTGATATTCGGCCTCCGTCAGCTTCAAACCGTTTACGTAGTCCTCGCGGCTGGCGTTCGGATTCGGTAGAAGGATCATGGTCGCAGTCTGCTCGATCAGCGCCGCAGAAATATCACTGGCCAAAGCATCTTCCGGGCTCTGCGTCGCGAAGATGCCCATGCCGTTCTGCTTACGAATGGTCTTCTGCTTGTTCTTCGCAAATTCCTTCAGGCCGCCCTTGCCATCGAGGATCTTCCAAAACTCGTCCATGACGTAAATCAGGCGACGGCCGTCGATCAGTGCTTCGAGTCGATGCAGCAGGTAGTTGATGACCGGTGCGCGCACTTCCGGATTGTCGATGATGTCCGTGTAGTCGAAGCCGATAATATTGGCGTTCGTCAGATCGACGGTATCGCGCGGATTGTCGAAAACCCAGCCAAGTGAGTTACCCGCGGTCCATTTCCGCATGCGGATGAACAAGCCGTCGTCACCCAGGTTGGGCAGGCTCTTCTGGAAGTTCGTCATCGTGCGAAGGTGCATCGGCGTATCGAGGATGTTCTCGACGGCGCGGAAGATGTCTTCTTCTTCGCGTGAGCTGTAAACGACCTTGGCCGCGAGTACCTTGATCAGTTCGCCAAGGAATTGCACGTTCTCTTCCGTGCGCTCGCACTGGAACGGATTGAAGCCGGTCGGCTTACCGTTTTCCAGGGCCAGGTAGTTACCGCCGCATGCACGCACGAAGATCTCTGCACCCCGATCCTTGTCAAAGAAGAAGATGGTCGGTGCGGGGTCGAGCTTCTGGACCTGGCTGAGGAGAAAATTGATAAGCGCCGTCTTACCGGTACCGGACTTACCGATCACCATGGTGTTGGCGATGGCCTTCTCGCCAAAGGAATTCTCGGCAGGGTGCGTGGCATGGAAGTTGAAATAGTACGGCTGACCGTTGGTGGTCTGCAGCGTCGTTACGCAGTCACCCCACGGGTTATTGTCTTTCTTGCCCGTGGCGAAGTTATGCAGGGGCGAGAGGCCCAGGAAGTTCAACGAGCTGACGTTGGCCAGGCGCGTGCGGTATTTCCAGTTCCCAGGGAACTGCGCGTAAAACGCAGAGGTAACGGCAAGGTCTTCCTTGACGGTGACGAATCCGGCGTTCGACAACTCCGCGCGCGTGGCGGCGATCTGCTGCGACAAGGCATCCTGGCTCGTGGCATACACGGCCATGGTGAAGTGATACTCACCGAGGACGAAATTGCCCGACGCAAGTTGGTCCATGGCATGGTCCATTTCGATGATCTGACTTACCGCCTTGTCGCCGGACGAGATCATCATGCCCTTGGTTCGTTCGAGCGCTTTCAGCGCGTCGGTACGCCCCATGGGACTGAACGAGTGGGTTATCACATATTCGAAGTCGAGGTACTTGAGTCCGTTGAGGATGCCCGGATAGGTAGCCTCGGCATATTCCTTGACGTTCAGGATCGCACCGAAATGATTGACGCCGTTCGGCGTCGTCAAGACGAAGTCACCCGTTTTGGCCGAGAAACGCTGCCGACTTACTGGAAGGTAATCCGGTACGGAAGCATTGAGCACCGGCACGGGTTCATCGATGCGATTCAGGATATAGCCGTAGAGTTCGAACACTTCTGAGAAGACGATGCCGTTGGGCGTCTCGTACATGCTCAGGCGCGATGGCGCGTAGTCCTTCAGCACGGCCTCTACGTTGGTGGCTAGCTCCAGGATCGTGGCAATCGCCTGCGTTTGTTCAGTCTGAAGACGTGAAACGTCGGCGGATTTTTCAGCGAAGCGTTTGCCGGAAACGACAGGTCGATACAGCATCGTAAGATAAAGCTCGTTCTGCATGAGCTTCTGGTTCGACAGTGCTTCGTAATAACCGTCAGACAAGTCCTGATTGAACGCATGTTCGAACTGGGACTTGTTCTTGATGCCGCGTCGGCGACGGATGTCGTGTACCCAGAAGGCGACATTGACGAAATCAGGCGCGCGCAACGTCTGCAGCATACGGTTGAACGTGTTGTGGCGATGTTCGATTTCCCACTCTTCGCGTCCAACGAAGGGCAGGCCTGCCAGGCGCCACACCAACAGGAAATCGCCGCCTGTCGTTTTGACGACTGTCGGAGAAACGTGGGTGGAGAAGGGTATGAAGTCGCCGATCGAAGCGTCTGGTGTAAACATGGCCTGAGTACCGTTGGAAGCGCGGAAAGGCCCTGGCAGTTACCTGCCAGGGCGAGGGAACGCTCTATCGCTTGGCCTTGCCTGGCTCGCGGTAGATATTGGGTGAGAACACCCACATGCCGTCATGATCCTGCTGGTTCCTGACCTTCGTACGGAATTGCAGGCGTAAAGCCAGCAACCGAAAGATCATTTCATCGCGTCTTGCCATCTGACGCATGATGAACGTCACGATCGGGATCCAGATCAGGAACCACAGGTTGAAATACATCGCCATCAGCAGGCCGCTACCTGCCCCCATGAAAAAGGGCAGATACGGCACGCCCATGAACATGGCGGGACGTGTGCAGCCGCGGAAGAGGGCGTTTTTATGCATGGAAGTGGAGGAAGCTCATGCCCATCTGCACGGCGTCGATCAGGAAGGAGCTGGCCGCACCGCTGCTCGAGGTGCAAGCGCCCGACGCGCCGCCGTCGCCACCGACCACCATCTTTGCTACCTGGGCCGCAGCACCGATCAGTACGCCACCGATCAGAGCCGGCGCTACATCGGCGATGCGCTTGTGGGCAAACGCAATCTGGTAGCCCGAGAAGATCACTGCAATAGTCACGACGACGATCGATGCCGCGTTCAGCAGGCTGTTGATGTTCTGGAAGAAGCCGCAAACCTTCTTGGATGTCTCAGTGACGTCCTGAGCCAGACCAACGGTCGGCATAAGCAGTACGGCGGCGATCATGAGGAAGAGCACCATCTTGGTCGTCTTGTCGACATTCACGGTGGGAAGCTTAGGCAGGGCCATCTCTACGTTCCTTTTGGGTTTCAGGTCTTTTGGAAATGCCGCGGGTATCACGACAACTTGGAACGGCTACGCAAGTTGTAGCCGGGTGGTGACGACCTATCCCTGACAGGGCGGGGATAGGTCAAAAAACAAAGGCACCATCGCCCCTCCCTTGTCGGGTATCGGCCGGATCGCCGGCGGGAACAGAGGGCGTTGCCGGTGCGGCAGCTGTGGGGGCCATCGCGGGTGGATCGTTGGGTCCATGGACCTCTGGGACGAAGATCTGACTGTCCTGTGCAGGCGCCATACCATCGGGATTCGCTGAAATACCGATCTGCGCCATGGCAGAAGCGGTACCCGCGTCGGTCTGAATTCGGCCCTGGCCTGTCGATACATTGTTTGAGGCAGCGGCTGCTCCCACCTGAGACATCAATGCGGCCGTAGCTGGATCCGTCGGGATCCGTCCGGGCGCAGGCCCACGTGTAGGTGTAGGAAGCGTTTGCCCCGTTAACGGCATCTGAATACCGTTGATGCCCTGGAGCGCCTGAAGGCTACCCGCAGTAGCCGAGTCGACAGCCTGGGCTATGGATGCTTCGTCGGGCAGCGGCTGCGTAAAGGCGACGGCTTCGACCGGCACCGTTCGGCTAGGTGTACTTACGCTCGCCGCCGACGCCACGGCAGGAGCAATGGCTGCCGAGACAGCGGCATCGGCCACACTTCGCATGGCTACGCGGTAAGCGGAACTATCGGGGCTATAGACCTGACTACCCTTGATCGTTACCGGCTTGGGCGAACTTACCAGTTGAATGGGAATCGCCGTCGCGTTTGCCGCTGCCGAGCGGGCCATGGAGTCGAATATCTTCTGGACGTAACCGTCCTGGTACCCGGTCGTGAAGTTGCCCGAGTAGTAACAACTGAAGGCCTTGCCCCAATCATTACCGGCGCTGGCGTAACACTGGGCCAGTATCCGCGAGCCGGCCACCAGGTTCGGGCATACGTCGAAGGCTTTCTCGTAGGTGTCCAGTCCGAACTTGCCCAGATTGGCGCGATTGACCTGCGCCACTCCCAGGGAGAAGTTGTAGCCTTTGTCCTCGAGCATGCGCACCGTTGCGACGGCTTCACCCAGGTTCTGTGGTTGACGGACGAGCTGCGCGCCAACGACGCCGATCGCAAACGGATTGCGCGACGATTCAACGTTGACGACGTGCTGCATCACCTCAGCCGGTACGGCAAGGTTAGGGCAAGCCATCATTTCCAGTCCTGGTACCACCGTTACAACTCCTGAATAATGTCCGGGTTGGTGTGAGCGTTACCCCCCGTCGTCGCCGAGCAGGCGAGCGGGGTTGAAATCGATGCCGGTTATATGTCGTCGCCCGGCGTGAGCTTTGATATGAACGACGATATCGATGGTCATCATCAGCAATCGCTTGATCGTTGAGAATTCCAGTCCAGCGCCCTCGGTTGAGGCCTTCACCATCAGCGCCAGCTGATCCCAGGTCTGCTCGACACTGCCCGCATGGCAGCTTGTGATCGACCCTGGGTGTCCCGATGCGCAATTTCGGATGAAGTAAAACGACTCATCGCCACGGAGCTCTGCAAGGATGATCCGGTCCGGCTTCATGCGCAGACAGGCTTCCATGCAGCTTTTTGCGGTGACGTTTGTTGTGCTCTGACCACCTTTCGAATAGATCAGATGCACCACATTAGGCTGATCGATGAAAAGCTCGCGTGCATCTTCGATGGTGACAAGCCGCTCGTCGCTTGGAATGTGGCCAACCAGGGACTTCATGAAGGTGGTCTTGCCGCTGCCGGTCGCACCTGAAACGACGATATTTTTCTTGCTCTTCACCGCGTGGCGAAAGAAGTCCGCGTAACGCCGCTCCGCGCGAAGTTCCAGCAATTCACGATCGGCTTGGCTGATCGTGTTTGCGCCCTCGAGGATCTCGTCAAAGAAGCCATCGTCCTGGTACTGAGCGAGTGACTTGTTATGTTTGGATGGCAGCCGGATCGTGATCGATACACGACCGGCCTCTACGGCAGGAGGAATGACGAACTGAGCACGTTGGCCGGTGGGGAAGGTCAGGGACACCACCGGATCGATATCGGTAATGCGCTGCCCCGTATTGCTCTCATTGACGACCGCAGTGCAGAACTGGCGTGCCCGTTCGAATGTCAGCGACGGCACATCCACGCGTTCCCACAGGCCCGCTCGCTCCAGGTAAAGCTCACCCGGGCGATTGATGCAGATTTCGGTCACGTCCGACGAGGCGAGATAGTCCCGGACGCCCAGCACTTCGTACTGGTAGTCCAGGAAATCGTTGCCGACGGCGGCGATAGCGGTATCAGTCATTGCTTAACGGGTCCGCATCAGTACCGGGCGACCACGCCGCTGAAATCGACATCCTTGGCGACATAGATAGCCAGAACGGTACCCTGATTGATGGTGACCGTAGCGGGGCGGTTGGCGGCGCGCTGAACGGCTGTATTGGCGATGCTCTGCATAGTCGATGCCGTGTTGCTTTCAAAGGGGCTCTGCGTCACCACGCCATTGCTGATCGTGGTTTGCCGAGGGCCGTGCTCGGCGGCTTCGTACTTGAAGGCGTCACTGAGCATCGAAATCAACAAGGCGGCGCCGATACGGCTGCCCCAATGCGCGTTGTAATAGCCGGGGTGACCCGCGCCGCCCAAGGCGTCAACGCCCGGACTGGCCATCGAGACGTCGATGCCCGTCGGGGTGACGATACGGTCCCAGATGACGGCGACGCGAGGCCCGTTCGGTTCCATTTCGTACTTGCCGAGAACTTTAGAGCCCTTGGGCAGGAGCAGACGCTTACCCGTGAACGAATAGACCGGCTCCGTGACCACGCAGGAGGTGAAGCCCGGAATATCCGTAATGATTCGGGTTTCCAGTACGCAACGAATAAAGGTACCGCGGAGCATCAGTGTGTCCGGATGCGTGAGCGGCTGTGCGTTTGAAACGTCCGGCAGGCTCTTGCCACCGTAAGCGCCGTTGATCGGCACGCCGTTGATCGCATTGGGGTTGGAGCCAGGGAATCCCGGCATGCCCATGCCACCGAAACCCGGCTGCTGCGGCTGCTGTCCACCTTGGTAGCCGCCACTGCCACCCACGGCTTGTGCCGCCTCGGTGTCCATCATGCGGCGCTCCACGAGACTCGGGCCAGTGCGCTGGCGCGGCATTTCCGCGGGCTGCATCTGGGCGGGCGTCGGTAGCGGCGGAGGCGGCGCGAGCGCGATCGGCTGCGGAAGGGCAGGGGCTTCCGGTTCGGGAATCGGAGCGACCTTGGGCGCGGTGGGCACGCTGACCGTCTCGTCGCGAACTTTCTTCGGCGGTGCGGCTTTATTCGAGCCACCGCTCAAGAGGAAATACGCGGCGAACAGAAGCAGGGCAATGATGCCCCCCAGGAACACCAGCGCGCGCCGATTCATCCGTCGAACATCCGACGCCGCTAACTGCGGAGCAGCCGCGTCAAGATCCGGCGGAGGCGCATGCCTCTGATTTGCGGAATACGGGTTGCCCGCAAGCGGGTCTGCCTGCTCGCGCGGCCGGTCCTGTGGCGGAACCTGGCTCTCGCGATTCTCTTCGTCCGGGTGGTAGGGATTATTGGGGCTCACTTCTTGGTGTTCCTTCGCAGACCCACGACGTTGTTGTCGTGCCGGATAACCAGGTAGTTGTACGTGCCATGGACAACGATAGTGTTGCCCTCGACTGTCGTGTTCACCACCGAGTCCTCACCGTGTTCCTTTTCACGCATGTAGACCGTTGGGAAATTCCCCGTTGGGAACTGCTTGAGGTCAGGCATCTTGATATAGGTAAACCGGCCATCGTCGTAGACGTTGATCGGTACCAGCCACGGAGCCGTCTTACGCTTCTTGGCATAGTCGTAGTTGAAGTTGTAGTCGCGACCCTTGACCAGCGCGGTGTCCAGCTCCGGTGTGGCCTCAACCTTCTTGGTTTCAGCAAGGAAGCTGGTGTCCGCGGGGTAGGTGAAAGTCACCTTGTATTGAACACCTGCGCGTCGCGCCTGTTCCAGTGTCTTCCAGTCGGTTGCTACCACCTTCAATTCGAAGATATAGGAGTGGGTGGCTGTACGAACCATCATGTTCGTGTCGACATCCACATTCTTCGGCTTGACGTAGAAGACGTTGTCGCGGCGGGTCAACTCCCAGCCGCTGCTGAAACCGGTGCTGAAGTCGAGAATTTTCTCGTTCGGGCTCAGCTCGATTTGCGTCGTAATGCCAAGGCCGGTTCGCACCGTGTAGATGTGGTCAGGCTGGTACTCATACGGCGTCACCGTCGTCTGGGCAATTGCGACAGAGGACAGGCTGCCCGCGGCTATCAAAGCGGCGATGAGAAGATAGTGTGTTTTGACGCGCGTCATTAACGGCGCCCTCCATTGGCGGCGTTTCGAGTGGCGGGAGCCTGAACCTGCGGAGACGCAGCAGATGGTGCTTGCTGAGGCTGCGCGGCAGGCGCGAAGTTAGGTGCTTGGGCCGGGATAGCGCTTTCAACGGGGACCGGCGCTGGTGCTGCGTTAACCTGCTGCGCGGCGGGAGCGCTGCCAGCGACGGACGCTGCTGCTGCGGGCGTATCGGCGTCGGTCGCAGGCGTTTCCGGCGGCGGGGCATCGCCGTAATCGTTGTCGACCCGATAGTCGGTGACCTGGAAACCCAGTGGATTTTCAACCCGGTACTGGTCGTCCATCTTCAGATTGGGCTTGTAGGAGAACGCCATCGTTGCGATCTTGCTATCGAGCGGTACGGTCTGCCCGGAGGTCTTGTTGTAGACGACCCGCTGGAAGCGGACCGTCGCGCCCTTCGGTGTGCCGCCGTCATCACCGCCGATCAGGACTATGCTGAGGATCTTCACGCGGATGGCGCGATCCCGACCATAGATTTTGAACGGCGCATTCGGATTGCCCTGCGCGTGCATGTCCGTATACGCCTTGGCCACGTTCGGTGCAGCCATCGTCAGCACCGTAGCCCAGTCACGCAAGCTGATCATCGTCACGTCGAACGATTCGCGGGCGAGAATGAAGTGCGCGATGTTGCTGCGATTGATGGCCTCGCTTGCTGTGATCCGGCGATTGATGACATCGTCCGTGATTCGGGCAACAGAGCTCGTGCCGGTATAGGCATCCGCCATGACGATGTACGGCACCTTTTCTTTCAACGGGAGCATGTAGAACATGCCACCTGCAAGAACCAGTGACATGCTCGTGGCGATGAACGCCACCATCCATGCACGACGCTCGCTCTTCCTGGCGAGATCGGCCACGGTGATTTCGAAGTTGACGCTTTGCGCGACGGCCGCATCGATCTTCGGGGAGCTTTTCTTATTGAACATGAGTGGCGACGGCCTGAGGTTCTTCGGTTACTTGGTCGTTGAGGGCGCAGCAGCCTGACCCGCCGGGGCAGGAGGCGCGATCGCGCTCACTTCCTCGACGACCAGCTGAGGCCCGTCCACGAGGACAGCGACGCCCTGGGGTGCGTAGATCGCACTCAACTGGGACGCAGCGTCACGCAGTTCGCTGGTATGGATTGCGGAAGCCGACTTGGGAAGTGTGAAGTCGGAGCGAAGCTTGTAGTTGAGCTTGGCTCCCGTATCAGTCGTCCACCGAGTCAACATAACCTTCAACGTGCCATCCATCGGCGCCGCATAGTAGGTGTACGGCACGGCGAGCGGGATCTCGACCACCTTGTCGTCGTATTTGTTGACCGGCTTCCAGCGGCCGCCGAAGTCCTTGGCGGAAGGCGTGCCGCACGCGGTCAGCACCAGGGCGAGGCCCGAGGCGAGGAGAAGGGTGCAAGCGGGGTTGAGGATTTTTTTCACGCGTGGCTCGTAAGTCATGTAAGGCAACAGAAAACATCAGCGGCCCTCGTCGTCGGCCTGGCCGGGACGCGGGGTCGAGAAATCGTTTACATCGCTACGAAACTGACGACCCAACCAGATGTCCGGCGCCTGGCCGGGTCTGGTTCGGTCGATTCGCCACGACGCGAAGCGCGTTCATGGCAAACACCCCCCTTGAACAGCTGAAACCTAGGGCCCAACGGCCACGAGCGTGATGCAAATCGTCCATAAAACATCCTGTATCGAGCGCCTGGGCGCCGTTGCACTACGTAACCGCTAAAGACCGGCCGAACGGGTTCCCGGAGCGATGTGATGAATCGCCACTTGCGGTTGCCGCGTTGGAGCCTTGAGGTTTCCCCCACCCTGAATGGAGCTAGTCCACGTTGTTAAGATAAAGCAATATTCATGCGCTGGCTAGGGGTCTGTATACGCGTTTCTGCGGCCGATATCACACAAATTCCGGCCGTAACGTGAATTACACAGCCCGAAGGTGACGTGGATCACGTTCGTAAGGCTGGTGTAAGAGACATGGCGAAATGTCTACATTCCGTGAAGTGGTCTTTTTGCGCATATCTGGATCCCTTGCTCGTAACGGTGTCACGGGTATATGTCAGGTTTGCTACATGCCATTAGCTGCGTGTCGAACTGGCCCGGCACGAGAGGCTACATACTGACCGAGGCACCGGCGAGTGAGCAGTCGTCCACGCCCATGCCTTTGGGTCAGTCGCGCCCGCGTGAGTTCTCCGGGCGTGGCCGTGCGCTCAACGAGCCAGACGATGCCAGCGTTTGTTGACATACACGCACACGCCTCCCTCGGGACAGGGGCGCAAACTCCCACGTATCCGCGCCTCATGCAGTTCACCTGCCCAGGCGGTGTCTTCTCTGTAGGTATAAGTGCTCCAGCCGATGGTGCATGTGGCAGCAGCGATGGCCAACAGGGCGCCTCCGGTGGCGAACAGGGCTTTCCAGACACTGAGGGCGTGCAGCCGCTTGAGCGCATGGATCCTCTCCTCCAGGCCCGTACTTGCTCGTGTCACCGTCGACGACGCGTCCACGATCACGTGCTCGAGGTCGGCCGTCACGGCTTGTGTGCTTGCCAGGATCGCCTTGCCCGCATGGGACATCAGGTCGCTCGTGGCCTGTCGTGCGCTGGCTTCCGCGGTGCTGGCCAGGGCGTTTGCCGTGCGGGCCAGCTCCGTTTGCGCCCATTCGGTCTGGCGGGTCAGTCGCTCGCCGAGGTCTTTCAGCCCCGCGGCCAGCATGCCCAGTTTCACCGCGAGTTCTTCGACGTCCGTTCTATCCATGTGTCCTTCCATTCCTCGTCTCAGAGCGACATCACCGGGCCGCTTCGTTGCGGCGCGGCCATGACTTCCTGTTGCTGTATCTGGGCCTGCTGTGCCTGTTGCGCCGCCAGTGCGTCCTCGGCCGTCTGCTGCCTGGCTTGCTCGCCATCCATCAGGAATTCGCGTCCGCCCGGTGTGTTCGCATAGATCTGGCCAACCCGGCAAAGGGCGTCGATGTCGCGATCGTGTCCCGCCTGGCACAGCGCCTCGAACATGTCGTGAATCGAAGGCTCCTTCGGGGCGGCTTCCGTTCGACCGGCGACCCTGTCATCGGCGTAAGGCCCCCGGTTTTCCTTCAGATGCCGATGCGCGATGTCTGCGGCATCCAGCGTCCGTGGGCCGGCTACGCCATCCGCGGCCAGGTCGTGGTTATGTTGGAAGTCCATCACCGCATGGCGCGTGGCATGGCCGAAATCGCCATCGATACGCACGTCGTAGCCGAGTTCGTGCAGTTGTTCCTGCATGTGACGAACATCGGCGCCGTGCGCTCCGGTCCGCAGCGTTGCGGACCGGAGCGCGCTGGCAGGTTGCGAGACCTGTAACGGCTCACGTCCGAGCAGGTCATCGGGAGTGAGGGTCTGCTGGCGAAGCCCCTCGACCAGTTCCGGGGTGATGACCGCCGCCCAGCCTGCCACGGCCTCCACCCTCTCGTCGTAGCCATTGGTACCGCCGTTGATCCGTCGCGTTACCGCTTCGACATCGGTCCGGTCGACGTGCTTCAGCCGCTGCTGCCAGTAGGCGACGGCGACATCGGCCGAGACCTCGGGGTCGGCGGCGCGCTCGGGGTGTTCGATCAGGTCGACTCCGACCAGGCGCCCGTAGGTTTCGTAGTTGGCCCGACCGGTCAGTTGGATCACGCCGCGTCCATGGAAACGCCAGCCATCGCCCGGCGTCGTGTTACCCAGGTCGGTACGCCCGTCGTAGAAGAGGTTGGCAGTCGCTTCCGGGTCGCGCGCGGCGAGCACGGCGGCCACTTCGTCACGGGTGTGTCGCTGGCGAAGCTGTCCTACTACGCTCATCGCACGGTCGGCGCTGCGATAACGGAAATCCTCGTGGGTGCGGGTGAACCCGGCGGATTCCACGGCGGTCTGGCCCATGAGGTTGGACAGCTCCGCGGACGAGGTAATGCCGCTGTCGATGGCGCGCTTCAGCAGCTGCGCGGAATGCGGATTGAATCGAGGCGTGCGCATAGCCGGGTCAGTCGTCCGTCGAGGTGCGCGTGTCCAGCAGGCGCTGCAGCGGCGCCACCTTCAACTCGCTCATGGGGGTAAGCGGAAAGTCGCGCGGGGAAGCGATTTCGCCGTATGCCATGACGACATCACCGTTGGGCCCGGCGGCAGTCAGCACATAGCCCTGGCTCATCGAGCCGACATACCAGTGGCCGCCGGCACGGTGATAGACAAAGGCAAAGGTCGTGTGGCGCCGTACGTCCTGGTTGCTCCAGGTGATCGCTCCCGGTTTGACCAGCAGGTTGTCGCGATAGGCCATTTCCCTCGGGCGATCCATGACCGGGTTGTCCACGCAGTCGATTGCCTCGCGGCTCCGCTCGGCCTCCTTCCATGTGCTTTGCGCGCCGGTGCCGGGGCCCGAACCCGTGAAGACGAGCAGTTCGCACGCGTTACCGGCTGAGGTGTCGGGCTGTTCCGTGAACCGGGCGCCGCGGTACACGGCGATCACGAGGTCCATGGCGCCATCGCCCGTGGCATCCGCCTTTTCATAAGCGAGGACAAGGTCGTCTGGTGCGAGGACTGCGCGGACCTCGTCTGGCACCGCAGGCATGGCATCCACCGCAGCCACGGCAGGCAAAGGTGGCGCGAAGAATAATGCCGCCATCGCACCGAGTACGATCGAACGGCAATAAACGGTTGCCGTCACACCGCGGGAGATGCGGGATGGCTGACCGGTCCTTTCCATTGGGCGTGCTCCTTTCCAGGGCGCGCCGGAGCGCACCATCGGATCAACATCGAAGGGGAGTGCAGGGACGCTGTGCCGCAACCGCTGGCACGACGCCTCGTTTTTGAATGGCAATCTAGGTGTGACGTGCTACGTCACTAATGGGTTGCCATCGTAGCCGTGCGTAGTGGCCGCGACAATGCGTTCGGCATAGAACTTTTCTGAAAAATCGTCAGCATGTGGTGGGCGTTGCATCGACACGCCGACACGATCCGGGTTAGAACCTTGGCCTTTATCGACAGGTAGCCCAGGTATGGCCACACAGAACATGCCCACCGACGATGACCTCATGGTGCTCGCCCAGGCCGTTGCCGCTGCTGCCCAGGAGCGGCGCGTCATGGTGGCCACGGCCGAATCGTGCACGGGTGGGTGGATCGCCAAGACCCTGACGGACTTGGCCGGGAGTTCGGCCTGGTTCGAGGCGGGCGTGGTCACTTATAGCTACAGCGCCAAGGAGTCGCTGCTCGGGGTCAACCCGCGCACCCTGGAGCGCACGGGTGCGGTCAGCGAGGAGACGGTGCTGGAAATGGTCTCGGGCGCCCTGGCGCGCTACGGCGCGGGCGTCGCCGTGGCGGTCACCGGTATCGCGGGCCCGTCCGGCGGCACTCCGGACAAGCCTGTCGGCACCGTGTGGATCGGATGGAAGCGGCGCGGGGGCTACGCCCACGCCAGCCTTCACCATTTCGACGGCGACCGCGAGGCTGTCCGGCGGCAGACGGTAGCGGCCGCACTTGTTGGAATGGCTACCGAACTGAAGGGCTGAACGCCCCGGGCTATGGCAAACTTGGGGATTGCGGATCGCAGTCCCTGAGACGACGGTCCGTCAAGATACCTACATACACAAGAGACCGGATATGACGATGGACGACAATAAGCGCAAGGCGCTGGCGAGTGCCCTCGGCCAGATCGAAAAGCAGTTCGGCAAGGGTGCGGTCATGCGTCTTGGTGACCGCGTCGACGACAACATCGACACGGTGTCCACCGGCTCGCTGGGCCTGGATATCGCCCTGGGCATCGGCGGCCTGCCGCGCGGCCGCGTGGTCGAGATCTACGGCCCGGAATCCTCGGGTAAGACCACCCTGACCCTGCAGGCCATTGCCTCGTGCCAGCGCGCTGGCGGCACGGCGGCCTTCGTCGACGCCGAGCACGCGCTCGACCCGAGCTACGCCGAAAAACTGGGCGTCAACGTCGCCGACCTCCTGGTCAGCCAGCCGGACACCGGCGAGCAGGCCCTCGAGATCGCCGACATGCTGGTGCGCTCGGGCGCCGTGGACATGGTGGTGATCGACTCGGTGGCCGCGCTGACCCCCAAGGCGGAAATCGAAGGCGAGATGGGCGACTCCCACGTCGGCCTGCACGCCCGCCTGATGAGCCAGGCCCTGCGCAAGCTCACGGCCAACATCAAGAAGACCAACTGCCTGGTCATCTTCATCAACCAGATCCGCATGAAGATCGGCGTCATGTTCGGCAGCCCGGAAACCACCACCGGCGGTAACGCGCTGAAGTTCTACGCCTCGGTCCGCCTGGATATCCGCCGCATTGGCGCGGTGAAGAAGGGCGACGAGGTCATCGGTTCGGAGACCCGCGTCAAGGTCGTCAAGAACAAGGTCGCGCCGCCGTTCCGTCAGGCCGAGTTCGAGATCCTCTACGGCGAGGGCACCTCGCGCGAAGGCGAGATCATCGAACTGGGCGTGCGCGAGAACCTGATCGACAAATCCGGCGCCTGGTACAGCTACAAGGGCGACCGCATCGGCCAGGGCAAGGAAAACGTCCGTCAGTTCCTGCGTGACAACCCGGGCATCGCCAACGAGGTCGATACCGAGCTGCGCGCCCGCCTGCTGGTCAAGGCGGGTCCCAAGTCCGAAGCCTCCACCGAGGCCGACGAGCTTGAGGAAGTCTGATAAGGGCACCGGGCAGGGCGACGGCAAGGCCGCTCGCCCCACCCGCACCGCGTACGACAAGGCGCTGGGCCTGCTGGCCCGGCGCGAGCATTCCCGCCGCGAACTCAAGCAGAAGCTCGAGCGCGGCGGTTTTGCGCGTGACGAGTCCGCCGTCGCCCTGGAGCGGCTGGGCGACCAGGGCTACCAGGACGACGACCGTTTCGCGGCTTCGCTTTTTCGCAGTCGGGCAGGGCAGGGCTACGGGCCGGCCCGCATCCGTGCGGAACTGCGCAGCCAGGGCGTCAGCGACGCCACCATCCGCGAGTTGATGGAAAACACCGATATCGATTGGCACGATCTGGCCGCCAGTCAGCTCCGTCGGCGCTATGGCGGGCCCTCGGCCGACCCGGCTGAACGGGCCCGACGGGCGCAATTCCTCTTGCGTCGCGGCTTCGCCGCCGCCACAGTACGGGGTCTAACTCACGCCGATGCGGAAGACGCCGACGACGATTGAAGGCCACCAGCCTTGATTGGGACGGAGCGTCGACGCAACGCGTCTCGCAGCTCCCCAGCCACGATCGCTCATGAAAACCGCCGAAATCCGTTCGACCTTCCTCGAGTTCTTCCGGTCCAAGGACCACACCATCGTGCCGTCGGCATCGCTGGTGCCTTCGAACGACCCCACGCTGCTGTTTACCAACTCCGGCATGGTGCCCTTCAAGAACGTGTTCCTGGGCAGCGAAAAGCCCGGGTATGTCCGTGCGGCCGACGTCCAGCGCTGCCTGCGCGCGGGCGGCAAGCATAACGACCTGGATGCCGTGGGCTACACCGCCCGCCATCACACCTTCTTCGAGATGCTGGGCAACTGGTCGTTCGGCGATTACTTCAAGCGCGATGCCATCCGCTATGCCTGGGAGCTCCTGACGGGTGTCTACAAGCTGCCGGCGGAGCGCCTGTGGGTCACCGTGTACCACACGGATGACGAGGCCTTCGATATCTGGAACAAGGAAGTGGGCGTGCCGGCCGAGCGGATCGTTCGCATCGGCGACAACAAGGGTGCGCCCTTCGCTTCCGACAACTTCTGGCAGATGGCCGACACGGGCCCGTGCGGCCCGTGCACGGAGATCTTCTACGACCACGGCGCCGACGTGGCTGGTGGCCCTCCAGGCTCGCCCGACGAAGACGGCGATCGCTACATCGAGATCTGGAACCTGGTCTTCATGCAGTTCGACCGGGCACCGGACGGCACGCTGGCGCCGTTGCCGGCGCCCTGCGTCGACACCGGCATGGGCCTGGAGCGCCTGGCCGCCGTCCTGCAGCACGTGCACTCCAACTACGAGATCGACCTGTTCGCGCACCTCATCGCCGAAGCGGGGCGTCTGACCGGCACCGCCGACCTGTCGAACAAGTCGCTGCGCGTCATCGCCGATCACATCCGTGCCTGCTCCTTCCTTATCGTCGACGGCGTGCTGCCCTCGAATGAGGGGCGCGGCTACGTGCTTCGCCGGATCATCCGTCGCGCCCTGCGCCACGGCTGGATGCTGGGCGTGCGCGGCGATTTCTTCTGGAAGATGGTGACCCCGCTGGTGGCCGAGATGGGCGAGGCCTATCCGGACATCGCCCGCAAGCAGGCCTTCGTGGAGCAGGCGCTGCGCACCGAGGAAGATCGCTTCGGAGAAACGCTGGAACACGGCATGCGCCTGTTCGACGACGTGGCCTCCAAGTCGGAGAAGGTGATCCCGGGCGAGCACGCGTTCCGCCTCTACGATACTTACGGCTTCCCCGTGGACCTCACCGCCGATATCGCTCGCGAGCGGGGCATGAGCGTCGACATGGACGGCTTCGAGCGGGCCATGGGCGAGCAGCGTGCCCGTGCCCGCGCGGCCAGCAACTTCGCCACCAAGGCGCAGCTGCCGGCCGAGGTGGCCAGCGCCGTGGCGCCCACCGTCTTCACCGGTTACGACGGCCTCGAACTAGCCGATGCGACCGTGGTTGCCATCGTGCGCGACGGCAAGTCGGTGGACCGTCTGGCGGACGGCGAGCAGGCATTCCTGCTGCTTGACCGCACGCCCTTCTATGCCGAATCCGGCGGCCAGGTCGGCGATACCGGCATACTGCGTAATCCGGCGGGCGCATTGGCGGTGGAGGACACGCAGAAGGTCGGCGGCGCGTTCTTCGCGCACTTCGGCACGTGGCAGGGCTCCGCACCGCTGAACAAGGGCGATGTGGTGGGCGCGTCGGTGGATGCCGCCCAGCGCCAGGCCACTGTGCTCAACCATTCCGCTACCCACCTGCTGCACGCGGCGCTGCGCACCGTGTTGGGTGACCATGTGTCCCAGAAGGGATCGCTGGTGGCTCCGGAGCGCCTGCGCTTTGACTTCTCGCATTTCAAGCCGCTGACGGCCGACGAACTGGCGCTGATCGAGCGCATGGTCAACGACGAGATTCGTCACAACGACGCCGCCGAAATCCACAACATGGGCTACGACGAAGCGATCGAGTTCGGGGCCATGGCGCTGTTCGGTGAAAAGTACGGCGCCGAAGTGCGCGTGCTGAAGATGGGCGATTTTTCCACGGAACTGTGTGGTGGCACCCACGTGTCGCGCACGGGCGATATCGGCCTGTTCAAGATCGTCTCCGAATCCGGCGTCGCCGCCGGTGTCCGCCGCATCGAAGCGGTGACCGGTGCGGGCGCCATGGCGCGCGTGGCCGATGAAGAGCGCGTGCTGGGCGAAGTGTCCGGCCTGCTAGCCGCCACGGGCGACGACGTGATCGAGAAGCTTCGCCAGCTGTTCGATCGGCAGAAGAAGCTTGAGCGCGAGGTGGAGTCCTACAAGTCCAAGGCCGCCAGTTCGGCCTCGGCGGGCCTGGCCGAGTCGGCGGTCGACATCGCGGGCATCAAGGTGGTCGCGGCCCGCGTCGAGGGCCTGGACGCCAAGTCCCTGCGCGACAGCGTGGACGTACTCAAGCAGCAGCTGGGCGACTGCGCCATCGTGCTGGCCGGTGCGGTCGACGGGCGCGTCGCGCTCGTGGCCGGTGTCGGCGGCTCCGCGCTCGGCCGGGTCAAGGCGGGCGACCTGGTGGGCGAAGTCGCCTCGAAGATCGACGGCAAGGGCGGCGGTCGTCCCGACATGGCCCAGGGTGGCGGTGTAGATAGTCCGGCATTGCCTGGCATCCTTGCCGCCATTCCGGGATGGGTGCAATCCCGTCTGGGCTGAACGGCGAGTGGGCTGCGCGAGCATGGACGGCTGTAAGGCCGTTTGTGTAAACGTCTTCACGTGCTTGCGCGTTGCTTACCCGGGATTGGCTCAGCTAGTATGATCCGAATGCCGAAAGCGTTTTTCGGTATCGATCCTTCGGATCGGAAATGGCAGGACAGCTGGTCAGCGACACACACAACTAGAGCCGGGGAAGGCAGTTCGGCCTTCGATGGTCGAAACGTCAATCCATCGACGGCAAGCACTCGGGGTGAGGTTGTCGTTGGTGGGGAAGCCAATACCTGATTTTATGGAGTATCAATCATGCTGATTCTGACCCGCCGGGTCGGTGAAACCCTGATGATCGGCGACGAGGTGACCGTCACCGTTCTGGGTGTCAAGGGTAACCAGGTGCGCATCGGCATCAATGCACCGAAGAATGTCGCGGTCCACCGCGAAGAGATCTACCAGCGCATCAAGAACGAAGGCGACGCCGGCACGCATACCGGGGACGACCACGACCAAGACCAGTAAGGCCCGAGGCTTTACGAGGCGTGCAAGGTTAAGTATCCTTGCCGGCTCGTGAGGGCAGGTTCTTCACGACAATCCCGGAGAGTTGCCCGAGTGGCCGAAGGGGCTCCCCTGCTAAGGGAGTATAGGGTCAAAAGCCTTATCGAGGGTTCGAATCCCTCACTCTCCGCCAGTTTGCAAAAAGCCCTGTTCGCAGGGCTTTTTTGTGCCCGCTGAACGGCTCCGTCAGCGCGCAAGGCGGCAAGCTCCTTTCCCCTGGGCATCCCCATTATCCTCCGCACTGGTCCCCCTACAGCTGCGCACCCCATGCCTGTCCCGTTGCCCCACCGACTCAACCCGGGTCGGATCGCCGCACTTCGCCGCAGTGGCATCCTCGACGAGCCGGGCGGGGCACAGTACGCGCACCTTGTCGAACTGGTCCGGATGATGCTGGGCGTGCCGGTGGCCATCGTGTCCATCGTCGACGAGCACCGCCAGGTGTTCGCCGGCCATAGCGGCCTGCCCGAACCATGGTCGTCCCGTGGGCAGACGCCCATCACCCATTCGTTCTGCCAGCACGTGGTGGACCGGGGTGCGGCGCTTTCGGTAAACGACGCCTATGCCGAGCCGCTGGTGCGGGACAACCTTGCCATTCCCGACCTGGGCGTGGTGGCCTACCTGGGTGTGCCCATTCGCCTGCCCGGTGGCGAACTCATCGGGGCATTGGCTGCGATCAATACCCGGCCTCATGCCTGGACGGCGCACGATCAGCGTTTTCTCGAGTCGGTCGCGGTCATCGTCGACAAGGAGATTCGCGTCGGCGCGTCGGAGCGGCGCTACCGTACGCTGTTCGAACAGATGCGCGAGGGCTTCTACGTCGGTGACGTGGTCCGCGATGGCAGCGGCACGGTGGTCGATTTCCGTTTCGACGAGGTCAATCCGTCGTTCACTCACCTCACCGGCCTGGGTGGCGTGCAGGTCAACGGCGCCCTGCTTAGCGAGGTCGTGCCGGGTGCGGGTGAGGAGATCCTCCCTGTGTTCGCGAAGATCGTCGACGAGCAGGTTCCGGGCGTTCATGTCAGTCGCTCGACGCTGCTGGCGGGACGCTGGTTCGAAACGCGCATGACCCCGCTGGGGCCGGATCGGATGATCGGCTTCGTCAGCGACGTGACCGAGCGACGCACGCGGGAAGAACTGCAGGAGGTGCTCAAGCACGAGATGAGCCACCGGCTGAAAAACACGCTGATGATGGTGCAGGCGCTGGCGACGCAGACGTTGCGCGCAGTGCCCGAGCGCGCGCCGGTGGAGGCCCTGGAAGAACGCATCACGGCACTGAGCTCGGCCCACGACATCCTGTTCGACAAGAACTGGGAAGGCGCCTCGGTGGAGGCGATCTCCCGGGCGGCCCTGGGGCGCCTGTGTATCGACAGCCGCATCGACTTCCGCGGGCCGCCTGTCGAGATCGGCCCCAAGGCCACCTTGTCTCTATCGC
The DNA here is from genome assembly GCF_041228075.2 of Xanthomonas sp. NCPPB 2632. Taxonomy (NCBI): domain Bacteria; kingdom Pseudomonadati; phylum Pseudomonadota; class Gammaproteobacteria; order Lysobacterales; family Lysobacteraceae; genus Xanthomonas; species Xanthomonas sp. NCPPB 2632. The sequence continues at coordinate 3,491,097 of NZ_CM192979.1, read as the reverse complement.
TGCTGCTGCACGAACTGGCGACCAACGCCCTGAAGTACGGCGCGCTGTCGAATGCGAAGGGCCGTGTCGAGCTCGGCTGGGCGCAGGAGGGCGGCGATTTCCTGATGACCTGGCGCGAGGTGGATGGCCCGGCCGTCATGCTGCCATCCCGCAAGGGTTTCGGCTCCAAACTGATCGCCATGGGCCTGGGCTCGGGCAGCGTGAAGACCGAATACCTCGCCGAGGGCCTGCTGCTGCAGCTGTCCGCGCCGGTGTCGCACCTGCAACAGGCCTAGGCCGGCCGCACAAATAAAAACGCCGGCGCTAGGCCGGCGTTTTCATAACGAACGTATTCGTTGGTCGGGGAGACAGGATTCGAACCTGCGACTTCTACGTCCCGAACGTAGTTAGAAACGTAGATGCAGAGCCATTTCATCGCATATAATGGAGTTATTGGGACATAACAGGGACACTTGTGGCGACGATCACCAAACGCGGGGAGCTTCAGTGGCAGGCAAAGGTTCGTCGCATGGGCTTTCCTGTGCAAACGAAGACCTTCTCGTATCGCGAGGACGCCGAGAAGTGGGCGCGAGCGCTAGAGCGCGAGCTTGAGACCACCGGGTTCGTGGATCGCCGCGAGGCTGACAAAACGACACTCGGCGAGGTGCTAGAGCGCTACCGACGGGAGGTTACTCCCAATAAAAAGTGCGCCCCGATCGAGTCGGTCAAGATCGACGTCATCTTGCGGGACCCAATTCTTCCCAAACTGAAGATGACGGCGATCACCAGTGCAGCGGTCGCCGCTTGGCGGGATCGCAGACTCAAGGTTGTCACCGGAGGGACGGTCAACCGAGAGATCGACGTTCTGTCCTCCGTGTTTAACCACGCGCGTCGCGAATGGGCAATCCACATCGAAAACCCTATACCCCACGTCAAGCGGCCCGATAAAGCGCGGTCGCGTGATCGGCGGCTTTCCGCCGAGGAAGAGAGGTATCTCTTCGCGGCGTTCCAGGAATGTGAGCGGAGGCAGGATGGGACGCTCGGTTCTGGGTCGCGGAACCCGTGGCTTGCCCCGGTGGCGGGGCTCGCGATAGAGACCGCCATGAGGCGGGGCGAGTTGCTAGCACTGCGTTGGGAGCACGTTGATCTTGAGAAGTGCACAGCCCATCTCCCTGACACGAAGAATGGCGATGCGCGAACGGTGCCGTTGTCGACTACGGCGATTGCATTGCTAAGGGGTATTCGGCCTCACGCGAAGAGCGAAAGGGTCTTCCCCACCTCTCCTGCGGCATTTCAGAAGGGTTTCTGGCGCGCCGTGGAACGCGCACGTTCGCAGTATCTGAAGGATCGGGCCGCTTCGGGGCAGGGAGCCGACGAATCGTTCCTGGTCGATGTTCACTTTCACGACATGCGACATGAGGCCGCATCCCGCCTTGCAGATAAATTATCCAATGTGCTGGAGCTGTCTGCGGTGACCGGGCACCGGGATTTGCGCATGTTGAAGCGCTACTACCATCCTCGTGCCGAGGACATAGCAAAGAAACTTGGCTAGATCGCGGCTGGGAAGCGCCGTCGCTTACATGCGGCGGTCGGCCCTACAGGTTTACGGACCGGCTCTCGTGGAGGAAGAAGTGACAAAAGTTGCTTGGGCTGAGTTCGAGCTAGAGCTGGGCATTTTCAACGAGGAAGTTCACACCCTCGGAGCGAGCCTTGGCGCATTCATGGCCATCAACGAAGAGCACAACTCGCGAGAGGCTGTGCGCTCTGCCATGGGCGGAACGCCATGGTTCTGGCAAGCGACGGTGACAGCACTGCGGGCCGCGATTTTCATCACCCTCGGTCGCATCTTCGATAATCACGCAAACCAGCCACATTCGATTGCCAAGTTGCTCAGCCTCGCAAAGCGCGACATAGCCATGTTTGGCCCGGCCGCGATCCTGGAGCGCCGCCGAGCTAGGTTCGCGGCGCTGAGTGCCGACGAGCGTGCCGGATTTAACCTTGACTCGTCGGAAGGCCTATACGAGCCAGATATCAGTGATTTCAGAATGCTCGATCGGCAGGTGAAGGAGCAGAGGCGGATCTTCAAAGCGAAGCACCAAGATATCCGTCACAAGTGGTTCGCCCACAGGGAGTACACCAAAGAGGACGTCGGCGTTCTATTCGAGGCGGCGGACCTCGCCAGCATCGAGGGGGTGGCAGCTTTCCTCAGTTCGCTTAACGCTGAGCTCTGGAATGCGTATCAGAATGGCCACCGGCCCGTTATCGACCTGCAGCGCTTTCAAGCCGACTCTCAGATGATCGTCACGAAAGACACCAAGGCCTTCCTAAAACGGATCGCACCCTGACGGTCGGCGCCCTTTCAGCACCGACTAAAGCCAGCGGCCCCGCGACTGTCCGCGGCCAGTGTTAAGGCGCAGAAGTTTTATGCGTCGGGGTGTCGCCCTGGTTTATAAAGTCCTGGAGGACCCGGTGCGGACTCTTCGGTGGCGGCGACGCGAAGCGAATCTCGCCGGGCTCCACTGTATAGACCTTGCCGTCCACGCCTTCGACGATGGCAACGGTTATACGAACGCCTCCAAAGTCGGGAGCGGCCGAGCGCTTGTTGCCGAATACAATGCTGACCGCGCCCGCTCCACATCCGCAGTCATCGCGCGATTCTTATCTCGCGTGGTTACCCCACGGTGGATAGAGCCACTATCTGGCGCTATGCTTCGCCCGAAATACGGGGGAGCTGAGTATGAGCCTAGGTGACCTGCATAACCCGAGGGCGGCCGCGCGCGTCTACGACGAGTTCCGCAGGCGCTATCAGCAGCGCGTCTGCTTGGCGCCGTTCGCCGAGCACTCCGGTGGCGTCGTGGCGGCCCACACGTTGGCGGTGGGCAGTGTCCTACGCCCGATATCCCGAGATGCGCGCGTCTATGCGCTGAACACTCGGAGGCTCGTACCCAACCAACCGCATTTTCAGCTAGCAAAACTAGGCATCGGCGACGTCTCTAGCTTGCATGCGTTCTGCGCTTCGCACGACAAATCACTCTTCAGTTGTGTCGAAGATGAGCCGTTTCGCTTCTCGCCCGAACAACGTTTCAAGATGGCGTACCGAGCCGCAGCCCGTGAGTGCTATCTAAAGCGCAAGCAATTCGATTCGTTTCCAAAACTGGAAGACATGGCCGAGATTCACGGTATTGATACGCCTGTAGGGTACACGCAGGAGGCCATGATTCACCAAGCCTCTATTTTGAAGGGCGCCGAAGAAGCTGAAGCATTCAAGGCTGCACTGGACGTGCATCTGTTAACGGGTGACTGGGGCCGCGTAGTGACCGCTGCGGTTGTGTTTGAGAAACGGCCGTCTGTTGTGGCTACATTCGCGTTCGGGCCCTTCTTCAACCTGGACGGAACGGAACTCCAGTTGATCGATGACCTAGAGACTAGCGCCTCCCTTCTGTCAATTTCAGTGATCCCACTGGAGGTTGGAGGAGCGGCGATCTTCAGTTGGCTGGACACCGCCAATAGTGCGCCGAGGTCATATTTCGAATCGGTCGCAAAGTCCACGGACCTAACGGCGGCCGTTCTGCACGTCATTTTCGACAACGGCGAAAACTTCGCCATTGCGCCTGACTGGTACGAATCTCTCTCTGATCTTCAAAAAAACTATATCGACAGCCGCTTACCGATCCAAGAAGCCGGATTTGAGTATGAAGTCACGGGAAGGCCTGAGTCGACCGCACCTTTCCTTGACGATTGGGGAAGCGCAGTCACCACGTATTTTTAGTTCTGCTGCCGGGGCATTTGCCTTCACGTTCGCTACCGGCTCTTGCTTGCCGCTTCACTGTGTTTCTGGTGTTAGATGGTGGCAACACGGTGACTATTGGGGCGCGGTATGGTGTGCACACCCCGCCTAGATGTTGGCTTCTTGGTGTGACCTTGGTGTACGCATGTTGCTAGTCCGGGGAGACAGCGGAGCTTTGTTCTGAGCTGGACCGCCGCGATGCCGTCCCCCGTTCCAGCTGCGCGAAAGCACCGTTAGAGTTATGAAGGCAGCGCGAACGCGACGGCCTTGTGGATAACGTCTGTATGGCGAGACTTATCCACGCCGAAACACGATCCCATTTTCGCGCCGAAAAACAAGCCTATTGGGCCGCTTTCACGCCGAAACGCTAGTGAAAAGCGGCCTAAACACTAGTTAAAGTAAGAACGCTGAAATGCTAACTTCCCCCGCCCAGTACCGCCGCTCGGCTGATTCTCCACTACCCCCAAGTAGCTCTAGTTCTTACTTCTATAAAAGAACAAGTAGTTGGCAAGGGTCATCTGTGGATAAGAGCTGCACCGAGGGGGACACAGGAGGCGGGAATGAGTGCTTCGAGATGCGTGAATCAAAAGCGGGTTTGGCGTAGCAGCGGCGAGGTTCACCGAATGCTTGCGCCCCACGAGCGCGAGGCGACCTTCCAGGTTCCGTTCGGAAGAGCGCCGCCGTCCCTCACCCGAAAGGCGGCTCTGACGCAGCTGGCCGCTGACAGCGGCATTGAGCCGTCCATCAAGATCGGGGGCGGGCGACGGCGTAGCTGTCGCGTGGCCACGATCCGCCCGAAGGGCAGTCCTTTTGTTACGTTACGTTACGGTAACGTAACGTAACGCCGTGCCGCATTGTGCTGCGCACTCGGGGGAATACACTTAGCTTATGGATCTTGCATCGATAACGCTTGCCATGCTCGGGCTTCGCCTTCCCGACGGCGTTGGTATTTCGCCGGAGCGAATGGCCGACGCCCTCGGTATGACCTTGGCTGATCTAGCCAATGGTGCAAATGTTCCACTGAACGTGGCGACTGTGGATCCTCGCTTTGCTCCGCTGCAGGCCCACTTACACGACCTAGTGGCGGCGCTCGCCGCCGCCGCTGTCGTCACCGACGATGTCCAGAAAGCGGCTTTGTGGCTGCGCCATGCGCCCATTCCGGCGCTGCGCCATCTAACTGGATACCAGCTCGTGTGTGCCGGACGGAAAGATGACGTCGTGACCTACCTGGAATCCATCGAGGCTGGCTTCGTCGGTTGACGAACCAGGCGGGCAGCTCTTAGTCAGCTAGTGATTCATGGCCCTGGTATGGGGCCGCAAAGCTGCTGGCCCCCATAAGCGTCGGACACAACAGCGAGCCGCTGAAAATAAATGTTGACTCTGAGCGACATAGTGTCTAGCCTTAGCGACGTCCGATCATGAGCGTGCTGGCAATATCGTGGGTATGCACATGACCCGTGGAGCGAAAGCTCCGACACCCAGTCGAGGCGCCGTCAGGGCCCATCCGATCGATCGATCGTGAGGGTCGTGGTCCGCCGGGACTGAGACCGCCTCCGGAAGGTGGCGGGGTGTGGCTTGGGGGGACAGAGACGGCGAACGCGTAAGCCATGGGTTTGGTTAACAACGGAAGCGTTACCGAGAGCGTGTTGCTCAAGGGGCGTGTTAACCAAGGATCACAAACATGGCTCAAAAAAGTAAGTTGAATGATCGGACTTCGCCCGTCTTGGAAGGGACGCAAAAACGTAGCTGGTGGCGCAAGCTTCCCAATTTCGTTTTTTGGGTTGTGAAGCTCATTGATGCGGTGACAAAACTGTTTGTTGCGGGCACGAAGTTGTGGCCGGCAGTGAAAGGTTTGATTGCCGCTATCGGGAGCTCGACCTTCTAACCCCTAAGTAAACATCCCATGACGAGGATTCAAATATGACGAACAACCTAGGGCGCGCGCTAAAGCTAGTGCGGTCATTTCACGACATCACCCAAGCGCAAGCGGCTGAGTCCCTCGGAATTTCGCGCTCGTATCTGTCTGAGCTCGAAGCCGGTCACAAAACGCCGAGCCTCGATCTGCTCGAAGGTTTCAGCAAGCAGTTCGAGATCCCCGTTAGTTCGCTCCTCATCGTCTCGGAGAGCTTCGATAATAAGTCGCTTGCTGGGCGCGTGAAGAAGTCGGCAGCCGACAAGGCACTCAAGTTCTTAGAGTGGATCGACGTTAAGCGCGCCGCCTGACGCATGGTCTCTTATAGCTTGGAGCAATCGCCCCTTTATCGTTTGAACAACAAACGTAAGCTAGCCGACCTTCTTGGATGTACTTTTTCTGACCTGAAAAAGGCTGCCCGCTCCAAGCAGTACCAGTGCTTTGACACTCAGGATAAATACGAGTCTCGGCACAAGGATCTGCAGCACAAGGCGCGCAAGGTAGAGGCTCCAAAGGGCGAGCTGGAAGTGATTCAACGGAGACTCGCCGTACTCCTGAGCCGAATTGAGACTCCTGATTACCTTCAATCTGCAACGCGCGGTCGCTCCTACCGGACTAACGCTGAGCGTCACGAATTCGGACGCGCGGTGGGCCGCATCGACATTCGGAAGTTCTATCCCAGCGTGAAGGCCGGCAGGGTCGGTGCTTTTTTTACGGAAACGCTCAAATGCGGTCGTGACATCGCGTATTGGCTTACGGAATTGACGTGCCTGGAGGGCCGGCTTCCGACGGGTAGTGCCATCAGTCCGTACATCTCATATTGGGCGTGCAAGCCGATGTTTGATGAACTACACGAGGCTGCTGTCGCTCGTGATCTGCGCTTAACCGTGTATGTGGACGATATTGTCGTCTCGGGTTCACGCGGCGTTGGTGGCTTCATTGCACTGGGCAAGACGATCGTCGCGAAACACGGATTTTTCGCTCACAAGCTTGCTGTTTACCGTCCGGGCCAGGACTTCGTTGTCACGGGCGTCAGGCAGTGTCGGGCTGGTATGAGCCTTCCACACCCACGCTTCAGGCGTATACGCGCGCTCACCGATGAGCTGCGTAGGGCAAAAACACCTGCTCGCAAGGCGCTTTTTCTCCGGGCGCTTGTCGGTCAGTACCGGGAGGCCAGTGAGCTTTTGTCAGTGGCTAAAGAGCGTGCTCGGCACTTCGATGCCGTGCTCACCGCGTTAGGTGCTCCGGGTGTCACCGAGCGCGCAAAGCGTCGGAAGAACCATCGGCTTGTACGATCCAAGATTCAGGCTCGGCTGCTCAGGAAGGTGTTACTGCCGGTCGCCGCGCGCAGTTCCGGCTAGCGCACGGGCTTTCCGTGCATCGGCGGGGACGCGATGGGCTCGGGTTACAGTACGTAACGGACGATCGTCCGGTGCAGATATGGCAGTAGCGGGTACCGCTAACGAGGCGCTATATGCCCTTGCCGTGATGTCAGGGGTGCTGAGGTATTGCCCGAAGCACGAGGCGTACTACAGAGGGGAGGCGGCGCTTGGAGACGCCATGCCCGTGTACTACAGGCATCTGGAAGAGGTGCGCGCGTTCTTCGGCTCGCCAGTGGCGTTCCACACGACACTGAAGCACGCGCGGTCGATGCACCCTGAGCAATATTGCCGACGGTGCACAGACGCGGTGGGCTTCAATTAGCATCTGACAAAGACAGTCCAGGCCACTAGCCTGGTCGAAGGCAAGGGTACCCTAACTTTGGACGCCCCTTGCCCGCCGCTCAAGGCCGTCCTACTTCTTCTGACAAATAGTGGAGTTCGGAAAATCTCGGCACTGTTCGGCCGCCAGTTCGGCCGCGCGCGTGCGCGCCTCTTCCCACCGCCCATACGGCGGTCTCAGCTCCTCGCGATGCCACAGGCCCACGGCCAGGCCGGCAACAATGCCCACGACCAACCCAGTGCGAATGAAGGCCAGCGCGACCTTCGGCGTCAGCGTTTCCATTGCCCTGTGGTCCGCGACGTGCCGATGCAAATGTTGGATCCAAGCCATATAGATTCTCCTTATGCGAGGTCGTTTTCGAATTCGACGACGGGTTCCGCTTGGGCGTGGGGTGCCATCTTCGGGGGGTAGAGGGGCGAGACATTGAGCACTTCGGCCACGCCGTAATTGCCGAGGTTGCCGACGAACAGGCACTCGTTAGCACTCATCTCCCGCATATCTGCGGCTTCGAACAAATTCCGCCACGTTTGGGACCAGCTGCTTCCAATGGATTCCGATTCCGACCATGACTTAGACCCTGCTGGACTACCGGGTGCGGCGGAATAGTTGTTCGAGATGCTTTCGCCGCTGTTGTAGCCCTCCTGGTGCATGAGAACTTGGCCGAGCACCTTCTGCACACTGTTCACGGTCGCCTCGTCCTCGGTGCGGAAGATGAGCCTCTGACGGAAGTTCTGCAGAATGGCGTTGGCGGCCTGATGGTTACCGTCCAAGGCTTGGATCAAGCTAGAAACACCCTGCATAGAGATGATGCCGACGGTGCCGGTGCTTCGGCTCTTGTCCCAGAAATCGGTATCGCTGATGGGATCGATGATTGCCTGGTATTCGTCGCAAATGAACGCGACCGCTCGATCCTGGTTCCACTCGTGACAAGTGGTGCGCTCGCGCATCATGTTCATGAAGCGCAGTTTGAGAATGAGGTAAGCGAAGCGGGCACCGGCCCGGCCATATTTGGTCATGGGAAGCTTGACCAGGAACACTTCGCCGTCGTTAATCAGCGCGGTCATATCAGCTTCGCCGTGCACACTGCCGGCGCTGAATGCATCGACCAGATCCGGGTGCGTAAAAGGCGATAGCACCTGGCTGATCGTGGCATTCATGTTTGACTTCAGCTTTTCGTCGCGGGTGTCCCATTGCTGGACGAGGAAGGACTGTGTTTGCTGGAAGAAGCGCTGATCTCGATCGCTGAGGTTCGCGATGTCCTGGGCTACCTGGGCGAGCATGTCGCCGCGTGCCTGGTCGTTGAAAACGACCTCGTATAGGCCAGCGAGCGAATAGTCAGCCTTCGCCAGGCGTAGTAGATGGAGGCAATGCCTAGACATTTCCGTCGCCGAATCGACCCAAAACGCCGAATCGCCACTACCCTGACCCTGTGCCAGAAAACAGCTTTTCAGGTAGCTGGAGGCCAGTTCCGGGGTGCAGCCCCTGAACAGATTGAGGGTCATTCCGCCATCGCCTACCACTTTGTAGCTGCGCCCCGCCTTAGCCGAGATTGCCTTCACTGCGTCCTCGAAGTCGGTTTTGATGTCGAAAATGAGTGCGCCAGTGTCCTGACGGAGGATCTGGTTCAGCAGCGGATTGATGGCGCGGGTCGTTTTGCCGCTACCGATGCCTCCGAAGATAATGAGGTTCTTGCACGCATCTTCGCGATTTAGATGGACCTCATCGCCCGCGATGATGCCGTTTGCGTAATCACGTTGGTGTCGCAGGAGACCTGACGACGTGCCGAGGACCACACCCGAAAAAGGCACCTCGAACGGATCGATGGCGGGGGCATTTTCAGCTGCTTCCTCCGCCTCCTTGCGCGCGGCATCCTCGACGGAATCCATCAGGCGAACAGCCTGGTTGATGCGGTTATGCCGAATCCTTGTGTAGAGCAGTCCACCCGCGATTGCCACCGGCAATGCCCACCAAAACGCGTAGCCGAACCGTCCCATTGCCCCGGGCAACGGATTCCAAAATGGCCACAGACCCAGCGCCATTCCCGGCCACGCTCCGACAAGGAACACAACTATCCGGTTACACAGGCTTTGCACGTGGAGCGTGCTGCCACGCCCTGTATTGATGTCGAAAACAGCCACGATGTTTCCCCTTCGAATGGATAGAGTTAGACGCTCTGGGATGCCCGGATGTCGGCGGTGCGAGCCTTCGATTTGCCCTTCAGCGCGGCTTTGAGGGTGCTCAAGCTGACTTGCACGTTGCCCTTTTTGAACTGCTCAACGATCTCTTCCAGGGTGTAGCCCTTGGCCTGCGCCGCCGCGATCTTTGACTTCAGTTGTTTGACCAACTCGGTCGTCGAAAGCGGGCGCTCGCTTTCTGGCTTTTCGGGGAGGGCATCAAACAGGCTTTCCATTGCTGTTTTGGCTTGCTGTGAATAACTCCGTGGACGTCCCGCCATGATTACATCTCAATAGTTGGTGTGGTTCCGGATTCTAGCCAAATCATTAGCGCATTCAAGAAATATCGCTGTTTATATCCATATAATTTTATCGTTAACAATCAACTAACTAGTTGGTGTAAACATGGTGGTTATTTGTTGTCATGTGAGCACAAATATAATGCACGCATTAGCACTATAAGGGTGTCCTTATAAACCCTTCTATTGCTATCCTTGTTCCATCCCGTATCCAATGTAGAGGCGTGGACAAGGTAGGGTTTGTCTTACCGCCGCTGACGCGTCGTTAATCCACCGGGCCTGCTCCACTCGTTGCACTCGTTTCTCAGACCCTAACCACCTTGCTCAGGGCTACGCCCCGAGACCCCGCCGCTGTGCGGCCACAGGAGCCACGCGCCATGTCCTCATCCGAAAGCCGCAAGCGGACACGCGTGCTCAACCTGCGTTGTTTCCCGGGCGAGGGCACCGAGATCCAGGCGCGTGCCCAGGACGCCGGGTTGACCACATCGGAATTCCTACGTTGCTCTGCACTCAGTCGGCGCATCAGGAATCAAACAGACCGAAATGTGGTCAATGAGCTGCGTCGTCTCGGAGGCCTTCAAAAGCACTTGTTCACCGAGAGCGGGGGCATCTTCAACGAGGAATACGCAGCGGTCCTGGACGAGATCAAGGCGGCCATAAAGCGGCTATCGCCCAGCATCGAGGAGGCTGACGATGCTGGCTAAAGTGCCTGGCAAACGCGGGGACGGCCGATCGAGCTTCTCAAGCCTGGCGAAATACATTGGCAATGAACGCGATCACATCGACCCGGTGACTGGCGAGGTCACACGTCGTGACGTGTCGATGGAGACCAACTGTGTTTCCCTGGACACGGCATGGTCAGAGATGTGGGCGGTGTCGGGTCAGAACCCACGCGTCAAAGATCCCGTCTACCACGTCGTGTTGGCATGGCAGCCTGGCGAGGTGCCGACGGATAAGCAGGCCTTCGAAGCGGCCAGAGCGGCCATGAAAGCGGTGGGCATGGAGGGTCATCAATACGTGGCGGCGATGCACCGCGACCGTGACCACCACCACGTCCACCTGATGGTCAACCGGGTGAATCCGGAGACCTATCGTGCGGTGTATCCCGATCGCGATTACTTCAAGCTTGATCAGTGCATGCGCGAGGTTGAACTTGCCCAGGGATGGCGTCACAGCGTAGGGCCCTACGCCGTGCACGAACGTGACGGGATGAAGGTGGTGGACTGGGCCAAGTCCAGCGCGCAGGAATGGCGGCGGGAGAAGGTAGATCGGCGAGTCGAAAAAACCCCTACAAAGGCTCGCCAGATGGAGGCCATGACTGGCAACGAATCGCTGGCCACCTACGCCCAGGGCGAGCCGAAGAAGGCGGCTCTACATGCGCTGAAAGCTCCCGGTGCCGACTGGCAGCGATTGCACGCGTCTCTGGCCGAGCATGGGCTAGGGATTCAGCCCAAGGGACAGGGCTTTGCTATTCACTCGCTTGGCGACCCGCAGCAGACACCAATCAAAGCATCCACGATGGCCCAGGAGCTGGGCGCGGGGAAGCTGCAGAAGCAGCTCGGTCCCTTCCAGGAACGGACGCCAGAGCGCGTGCCGAACCCGCCAAAGATCACCTACAACGAGAATCGGCCGAAACGGGATCTCGTGCAGCGTGAGGAACTTCGGGAACAGCGTGCCCAGGAACGGCTGGACCTGCGTGATCGATACCGCAGCTACGCAGCGGAGTGGCGGGAGGCGAAGAGCCCGGCCAGGGTGGCTATGTATGAGCAACAACGTGCGGAGCGAGCGGAACTAATAGACCGGCATCGGTCCACCCGCGACATCGTTCGCCGCAGCGGCCTGCCCGCCGTCGAGAAGAAGGCGCTTTACTCGGTGGCGGCCTTGAACGCTGCGAGTGAACGAGAGGCGCTGAACGACACGATTAAGATGCAACGCGAGGCATTCCGCAGCGAGCGCCCGAACAGCTATCGAAATTGGACAGTGGAGCGAGCCCAGGAAGGCGACCGGGCGGCGATCTCGCAGGTGCGTGGATGGGCCTATACGGACAAGCGGGACGCGAACCTGATTCGGCGAGAAGAGGCCGCAGGAAAGCGTGCCCCCCACCTAGGCACTGAGAGTTCCCAGGATCTCGATCCGGCCAAGCCACGGCGCATCACCGAGCGTGTCACCTGGTCGGTGGACAGGAAGACCGGCGCCGTCGACTACCAGGTGGACCAGAAGGCGGCGTTCCGCGATCAGGGACCTCGCCTGGCGTTCAATGGCGACAGCGCCCGAAACCACGATGCCATCGAGATGGGGCTGCGCCTGGCGTCGGAAAAGTTCGGCAAGATCAAGGTCTACGGGAACGACAACGCGTTTGCCGATGTAACGCTAATGGTCGCCGTCGAACGCGACCTGGATGTGCGCTTCAGCGATCCTAAGCTGGAATCGCGCCGGCAAGAGATGGTCCAGGTCAAGCGCGATCAAAACTACGCCCAGGAACGCGCCACGGCCTCTCCAAGGAAGCCTGAGGTCGCCCTGCCACCAATGACTGCCGCCCAGCGCGAAGCCGCGCTGAAGGCGCCTGAGCCGACTATCAATCGGGAGTTGGTCGAGGCGGCAGCGCTTGAAAGAGTTGTGGCGGTGTATCGAACGCAGCAGGAACAGGTCCACCGGGAGCAGCTTGGGCCACGTCCCGACCCGGAGGCGGGGGGCTTCATCGAGAAGATGCGGGCACGGAAGGCGGCAGATAAATGGGACCGCGACCATGTGGCTCACCAAGAGCAGCTGTCCATGCAGGTGGACGGCTACCGTGAAAAGATGCGCGGCGACGATCCCAAAGCCGTGGCATTTCGCGAAGATGCCTGGACGAAGGCGAAGAGCGCGCACGCTGTTATCCATACCGAGTGGAAAAGTAACCAAGTGCGGGCAACCAGTGAGATCGCTGGCGATGCCGCTGCCGAGCGTGCGGCCCGCATGGCGAAGATCAAGGGTCTCGAATCGACGCGCACTCAACAGGAGGCTGAACGCGTCGTCGTGCAAGGTAACCTCAGCGACACGCAGCGAAAGAAGAACCCGGGCGACGCGTCGGCGTTCGACATTGACCTATAGCGGGAGCCGGTGATGGCAAAGAGCGCAGTGCTGGAAATCTGGGCAAAGATCCGAGGGACCGCTTTCGGCGAGTTCGCGCGGCTTGAACTGGCCGACCAGGAAAAGCGAGAGCGACAGATGGCCGCCATACGGCAGCTGGAGCTTCAGCGACAGCAACAAGAACGGCAGCACGCCGATACTCCTCAGCCGAAGCTCGAGCGCGACAGGTAGCCATGCGCGTTTTCCTCGATACTGAATACACCGACGAGACGCGGCGCGAGCTGATCAGCGTTGGCATGGTTTCGGAAGACGGCCGCAGGGCGATCTATCTCGAACGTAACGACTATCCCCGCCATTGGTGCAGCCGCTTCGTTCTCGCCGAGGTGTTGCCTCACTTGGGCCAGGATACGGCAGCGGTCTGTGCGTTGCCGGAGCTTCGCGAACGGTTGCGGGTGTGGCTCCAGGAGCTGCCTCGTGCGGTGCAACTAGCATGCGATTCGATCGTTGACCTGAAGTTGGTGCGGGAGGTCTTGGGCGGTGTGCTTCCCCCGAACCTGGCCCCGACCCACTACGACCTCCGGCCTCTGGTGGACACGTCGGTCTACCATCGCGCCGTCGTGGACTATCACGGGCACCCGCAGCGTCCGTGGCATCACGCCTTGCACGATGCAGGAGCACATCGGGCCGGTTGGCTGGCATGGGCTGCGTCGAAACAGTAGTTCGATGAAAAAGACCGGCTTGGCGCCGGTCTTGGTGTGTTCTTGTGAAGCGATCGCCTAAGATTAGTTCAGCGGCCGGATCGATTTCCCATCGGCGCTTACTTTGACCGATGTGCCGGGGCGGATCGCCGGGATGTCACCGCTGTCGTAGGTAACCGAACGCGTCTCTAGGCCACCGCCCATGGCGACGACGTAGGTCAGGGATTTGAGGCGCTGTTGATCGTCATAAGCGATCTGAAAGCCCTGCACCGTGCCGCAGAGGTGGCACTCCTCCTGACTCTGCGGAGGAATATAGTCCGTTGCGTTAGCGACGGAGCCGACGCCAAGGGCGGCGGTGACGAGTGCGATGGCAAAATTCTTCATTCCTCAATCCTCAATGCAGACCAATGGCGAGACCGGCACCGACCGATCCCGCGTTGCTGGCACCGAACGCGGCGCCGACGGTAAGCGCGACGCGCTCGGAAAAGTGGTGATTGAGGCCGACGCTCACAGCGCCCTCTCCCCGGTAGCCCGCGACAGCCATCGAGAGCACGTCGGCGTTCTGAATGCTCGCGGCACTGCCTGCCATCAGACCCATGGCAGACGCCGCGGCCCCGGCGCGGTTGATGCTCGCTTCTTGCTTGCGAAAACGGTCATCGAGCTGGCTCACACGCCAGTCGGTGTAGTCGTTGGCGGACTGCAGGGTTCTGGTCGCGCTGACGTCGGTATAGGTTTTCGCTGTGGCGATCGCGTTGGCCGTCGCGGCATCGAGCTGGGCCACGTTGGCGGCATCGGTGCTTGCGGCGCCTGCGGCAAGGTTATGGATCTGCGTGCCGCCCAGCCCCTGCAACGTCACGCTGCTGCGCAGGCTGTCGTCGTAGTGCACGGCCATGGCGTCCGTTCCATCACCACCCGCAGCGGAACCGGGCTGGCCAGCGGGACCTGTTGGACCGGCTGGACCTGTCCCGGGCGGCGGGAGGTTGCTGACGGTGTTGTAGAGCGACGACAGGCCCCGATCTAGCGCAGACAAGGCACCACCTACGTTGTTGTAGACGCCCAATGCGCCGGGCGATGAGAGTGCGTAGGAGGGGGCGTTAAAGAGATACGCGCCTGCGGCTGTTTTCGTGACGTTCGCACCTCCGCCCAGCCATGCGCTTTGTCCAGCTGCTACTTGGTCGAGTTGGGCCACCGTTGTGGCATCCCAGGCACTCACCCCCATTCCCATGTACGTCAGTCTGCGTAGTTGCGAGGGCGAGCCGATTGAGACGGTATTCGGTTCGTTGGCGAGCGAATCGGCGCCAAGCGCGACGGAATTGGTACCTTGGCTTGTCACGATCGAACGTGCGCCGATGCCGATGGCATTTGCGGCGGCTACGTCGGCACCGTCGCCGATGACGACGGCGTAGTCAGCTGATGCCATAGATCTACCGAACGCCAGGCTGCCGCCGCCAACGGCTTTGGCGAAGGACGAATCAGGCCCGCATGCTATCGGCTGGCCCGTTACCTGGTCGAGCACGACAGGGCATGCGGCCGTGTAGGTGCCGGTCCCGGCTACAGCTACCGGAGCTGTCTGGGCGAAGGCGGAGTGGGCGGCCAACGCAAAGAGACCCGTCGCCGCAATACCAACAATTTTAGACGACCGAATAGACCGGCCTTTCCTTGCGGCGTCGCCCTGATATGGATAGCTCCTTTGACGTCCAAACATGATTAACTCGCGCTAGTTGATGTGGCTCCGAATACTAGCCAAATAATTAACGCGTTCAAGCGAAATGTGTGGTTATCTATTAAATATCTTTTGCCTTAACAATCAGGTGGTTACTTAGTGTCAGCTTGGTGGTTACTTCGTGTCGATAGGTGTATTAAATGATGTTTAATTGATGCTTATGTATTCCGTAGAAATCGGTTTATTGATATTCTTAATTAGGCTCGTTACCAACGGAATTTGATCTCCGGGAGAGAGAGGCATGCACATCTGGAAATTTGACGAGAACCGCTGTGACTTCGCTCCCGCTCAGGCGAAGTCCATCACGGCGGATCCGGAAGGGATTTATCTGGTCGCGGATGGGGATCAGCTGGTGCTCAATGAAGGCGGTTCCCTTCGTTCGATCCCGCACGATGAAACGCTAATAGCCGTTGCTGGCCAGCGCTTCGAGCGTGAGCGGTTCGATGTCCATCCTCTGCCCGACACCTATCTGCAGTCTCGGCAACTCGCGGCGCGACAGATCGCCCTTCTGCAGGACGAAATGCGGCGCGATGGCATCGCTATGCAGCGCTGGCTGCGAGCGCGGTCATCCATCGACCGTTGGATAAGAGAGGAGATGCTGCCTCTGGCTGAGGGCCCATGGTCCTTCATATCGGGACGTTGGATCGGTGACGGGCTCTATACGGAAGCAACTCTTCAGTTCGAGCCACAAACGCATTGGCTGCCCGTTCTTGAGATGAAGGTAGGGCGTGCGTCTCAGACGGGGCCGGTGCAGATCCAGGGAGCGCTCAGGGGGAACTGGAATGGTGAGCGGCTGGCCAATCATAGCTGCGTGCGTGAAGGCGTGGATGGTGGGGAGCCCAGTGAGTTGGGCGCCTGGTGGGCCGACTTCATTCCGTGGCTCGATCTTCCACGATCGTGCGAGAGCTTCTGCCCACTCGATAGGGATTGATCGGCGGCCGAACAAGTAGTTTGTGCGGGCTTTTCCTTCCCTAACCCACCCGAGGACTGCTGTGCCCGACCATGTGCTCGAACAAATCGTTGGCAAATCTAGGGACGCCCGAAATGGCGGTTTTGATGCGCTTTCTACGGGTGAAAAGCTTGTCACCGCCCTCGTCCTAAACCGCGCCGACTGGCTCGCCGATATGGGCTACACGATGGCCGAGGCCATCGACCGTGTTAGCCCAGATTGGCTGATTCGCGTCCACGACGCAGCGGTGATCCTGACCGAAGACGACTAGGGGGGGGGGGGGGGGGGGGGCGGCGAAAGCCTCTAAAAGGAACCATATAGGGGTGCTACGCTGACCCTCACAGGAGCGAGGGGGAGGGCGATGAGCAAGAAGTATCTGGGCAAGGCATGCGCGTACTGCGGGGCGGTGGCAAACACCGTTGACCATGTCTTTGCTCGCGCGATGTTTCCGATCGCTCAGCGTGCGAATCTCATCAAGGTTCCTGCCTGCGAGGCGTGCAACGGCGAAAAATCGCGATTGGAACATTACCTGTCAGTCGTGGTGCCATTCGGTAGCGCCGACGAGTCCATTCATGAAGAGTTCCTTCCTCGCTTTAAGAGCCGCCTCGACAAGGATCGCGTTCTTGAGCGTGAAATGGCGGAGAGCATGCATACGGTCACGGCCGATGGCGAACGGTCCGAGCTCTATTTCACGTCCCTTCGCGAAGGGTATCTGCAGCAGTATGCCGGATGGCTTATTCGTGGCCTCATGGCGCACCACTTTGGGCTGTGTGGTGACTTTTACATCAAGTCGGACATCGTCCCGCTGGAAGCGATACCTCTGATCGACAGTATGTTCATGAAGCTTGGCGACGCCATGTTAGTCGTTGAAGACGCTGTGCCAGGGGTATCTTATCGAGGCGTCGTTGCTAAGGTAAACCCGAGCTCGTCGACGTGGTACGTGGTAATACATGGTGGCATCCGACTCGGAGATTCGCGCAAGCCAGGTAAGGTTATACCCGTGGGTTTTAGAGCGATGACCATTGCAAAAGGGAATTTCGTTTTCTTGGAGCCAAGATTGTTCCCTTGGTCAGGAGCCTGCCCACCCCTGCTCGTGTCCCCACGCATGCACGAGATGGCCCTCTTCTTCACTCTGAATCCGCTTTCAGGCGCATCGTACGGCCAAGCACCTTGCTATCGGAGCGTGAGGCTCACGCGGCCTTCTGCGTAGGTCACGCACTTTGTTCGCTTCGGTGCCGCAGTTGCACGGGAGATACGGCCTTATCTACCCCAGGCGGCGGTCAGTCGAATAGGGCTCAACGGAATCACCTTGTTAATTCCGTCATTTGAAATCAGCGGGATCCGTGGCGCGATGGGCCTTGGGGAGCGCTGGAACCAGTTGCCGCAAAGCTGCAACAGGTCGACCATATCGCTGCGGCCTAGGTTTTCGTTGATTAACTTTTCCGAAAGCTCCGGATTGGGGTAGTGCGCAAAGTCGCCAGCGCGCTTAAAAGCGCCATTGCAGTCTTCATTCATTCCGCGCTGAAACATGAGGCGCGGAATTGTGAAAGTAGTGACCTGGTCGGCAAATGCTTCGCGAAACAACGGAGCCTGAAAGTCGATGATGTGGCTTTTAGTTTGAACCCACATGTGGAAATTGCTTTCGTCGCTGTAGGGGCTGCCGTCGCGCATTCCCCCCACAAAAGCGACCCTGTCGTCGTTGTCGTCAAGGCGGTACAGGGCCGTGCCTGCAACCGCAGAGGCTGCGACGCCGCAGTAACGATTCAATACGTAGGAGCCGACCATTGCGAAGAAGACGCACGACTTTTCAGGGGTAGATCCGACACCGTTCAAAACAGCGTGCATGACGCGAAACGCGCGTTCGTAATCCTTTATGGGTAGCTGCATTGGTAATAGCTTCATTGCTGTCCTGTTCCCAGATTTGCCCGACCTCGGGGCCGCAAATGTATCCTATGTAGGCGTTGCTAGCCGCCATCGCGTCCGTTAGCTTTGATTCGGCTGGCGGGGCCTAGACGCCAATTGGGCCACTCGGGCAATGCACCGCGCAGGGTGTGTGGTCAGTGACGAGGTCGTGTGGCCGTGCGCGCGCGGTCATTGACGCGCTAACCTAAGGACTCCTTAGGTGTCCTTAGGTGGCAAGCCGTTTACTACCTTCCCCTGGCGCTCTTGTTCCTCCCACCATTCCCGCCGAGCGACTGCATCCTTGTAGTCTCGCTCAGCTTTCTCGCTGCGGAGGAGGTAGTAGGCGAACTCGTATGCGAACACCAGGCTCCAAGGGCTAGATATGACGCTGGAATACCCGCGCTTCCCGGCATATAGCATGATGCTGAACCATAGGATGCTTCGAATGATGGTCCACGTGACGACGCTGCGCCGTTCATCCCTTGGCTTCAACATAGCGGTGTCTCCCTGTGGGATGGCGCCACTCTACCGTTTTCGACTCAGTTGTAGCGGTCGGGGTCGCCAAGGTTCCTCTAGCTACATGGTGGGTGCGCGGGGCTGCAGCATGTTCGCCTTAAACTCGGCCTCGATAGGTCCCTTCAGTAGCTCGCAGCCGGACGCGCGGCAACGCTGGTTCTGCTCGGCAGCAAAATCAGCTTGCCACGCTCAAATATGTACTTCGCGTCTGGATACAAAGCGTGAACGGCCCTCAGGTGCTTCTTAAAGTTGCCGCTGAAGTTCTTTTGCTCGGAGTAGTCCGCTCCGAACTGATCGCTCAGCTGCTTCCAAGTTATATGGGTCGGCGTCCTGATGAAATTGAATCGATACGTCAACCAAATATAGATGTCGATCGCCATTGGTGAGCGAAGCGCGTTGATGATATCCATTTTGATCGGGACCGCATGTTCGATGCATTCGGTATAGAACTTTTCCGACAGCTCGATCCAGCTTTTCCATAGAGAAGGGGCCTCCGCGTTGTTCAGGCCCCACAGCTCGCCTTCGTCCGCAATAATGACGTTCTTAAATCGGTCGCTCACGTCTGTCTTACGGATGAGCGTGATCTTTGATGTGAAAAGGCGGGTGCACTGGTCCTTGAGACGTGTCAGACCGCCACGCTCTCCGCCGGTGGAGCTGAGCCCCAATTTCTTGGCAAACTCCGCTTGCGAGCGGCCTAGGTAAATACGTCGGTCATTGGTTGTCTTGGCTTGAAGTTTGGCTTGAGTGCAGAGGAAAGCCGTGATGACGCGAGGTATCTTGCCGTAGGGCAAACCAATCCTCGGGTCGTTAACGATTGAGAGGGTGTGCGCATCGGATCGACGGTCGAAGAAGGCGTCATCAGGTTCGGAATGGGGCAACGAGGCGAAGATCATCGCTGTCGGCATGTAGGTTCCGTACGCTGGTTGCTCTTCGAGGGCCATGCCAGCACGGGTCACGGCCGACCCTCCGCCGCGTTGCTGGTCGCCCAGCGCTGACGTTCGAGCTGTTCCAGCTTGGTGGGGCGGCCCGGTCGCCTATGCTTGGGAGGCGGAAACACCGGTTTCGTAGATTCCATCCAACGAATCACATCGCGCTCACGCCAGCACAGCCGACGAGACCCCTGCAACTTATAGGGCGGAGGAATCAAGTGGTGGTAGCTCTCGCGCCGACTTACGAAGGTGCGGATGGTGCTTTTGGTCTTGCCGATCAGCGACGCCAGATCCTCAATAAAGAGGACGCGTACGCGTGTCTCAAGGGCAAGCGTCGATCGCTCTACGGAAGCGAGATTGAGGTTTTCGGGGAGATATGGGGCAGGCACCGTGATGTCCTGGAGCGAAGCCCCCTGAGGGGCTTGAACCAGCGATCTGCAGAATGCAGAAAATAGATGCGTGCAGGACTCAAGCTCTTGCCACCGTTGCGAAGGATGCGCTCAGGCGGTTACGGCAATGCTTTTCGATCATTACGTCCGGCGCGTCAGTGCCGGATACCGTGTTTGTCGTGGCGAGCTATCGCTTGGTCGCTCGCTTACGTGCTGGCTCATCCTTCTTTACCCGGGCGAGGGCCACTAACCCACATCGCCGAACCAGCCACACAGTATGATCGCTGGTGAGTAAATTAGAGGAGCGCGAGGGGTGCGGTCAAGTCCCGCGAGCTGGGACATTCCTCGGGACAGCCTTGGGACACTGCGACGACAGAATTGCTCGATTTACCTCATATATGAGGGATGATGAGTAATTGGGCCGAACAAAGAAAAAGGCCCTGGAAGCTCGCTTTGATGCGGTTTCCAGGGCCTAATTTCTTCGAATATTGGTCGGGGAGACAGGATTCGAACCTGCGACTTCTACGTCCCGAACGTAGCGCTCTACCAGGCTGAGCTACACCCCGACGGGAGCCGCGTATATTAGCCATGCACCCGCCGGATGGCAACAGGGCGCTCCAACTTTTTTACCACCCCGCCACGGGGGCGGCCCTGGCCATCTGCTAACCTAGGCGGCTGCCGCGTGGCGGCGCCCGTATAGCCTGTCCCCAAGAGGAATTGCATGGCACTCACCCCGGCCCGCACCATGCCCGGTGTCCTCGAGCTCCTGCCGCTCGACCAGATCGCCTTCCAGCGCATGCTGGACACGATCCGTCGCAACTACGAAAAATTCGGCTTCCTGCCGATCGAGACGCCCGTCATCGAGCACAGCGACGTCCTGCTGACCAAGACCGGCGGCGAGACCGAACGCCAGGTGTACTTCGTGCAGTCCACCGGCGCGCTGGGTGCGGCGGCGGAGAAGGACGCCGGCGGCGTACCCGACCTGGCGCTGCGTTTCGACCTCACGGTGCCCCTGGCCCGTTACGTCGCCGAGCACGAGCACGACCTCAGCTTCCCGTTCCGTCGCTACCAGATGCAGCGCGTGTACCGGGGCGAGCGTGCGCAGCGCGGCCGCTTCCGCGAGTTCTACCAGTGCGACATCGACGTGATCGGCAAGGATGCCCTCTCGGTGCGCTACGACGCCGAGATTCCGGCGGTCATCTACAACGTGTTCAAGGAACTGAACATCGGTGCGTTCACCATCCAGATGAACAACCGCAAGCTGATGCGCGGTTACTTCGAGAACCTGGGCATCGCCGACGCGGAGCAGCAGATGCTGGTGCTGCGCGAGGTGGACAAGCTGGACAAGCGCGGTGCCGATTACGTGCGCGACACGCTCACCGGTGACGCGTTCGGCCTGTCGGCCGAGGTGGCGGCGAAGATTCTCGCCTTCGTGCAGGTGCGTTCCACGTCCGTGGCCGATGCCTTCGCCCACCTGGATGCGCTGGGTGCCGGCTCGGAAACCTTCGAGCAGGGCAGGGCCGAGCTGAAGGACGTGCTGACGATGATCCGCGACTTCGGCGTGCCGGAGACGCATTTCACGCTCAACCTGTCGATCGCGCGCGGGTTGGATTACTACACGGGTACGGTCTACGAGACCACGCTCAACGACCACCCCGGCATCGGTTCCATCTGTTCGGGCGGACGCTACGAGAACCTCGCCGGGCAGTACACCAAGTCGCACCTGCCGGGTGTCGGTATCTCCATCGGCCTCACGCGCCTCTACTGGCAGCTGCGCGACGCCGGCCTCGTCTCCACCGCGCGCAGCACCGTGGACGTGCTGGTGACGCAGATGGACGCGGCCCAGTTGCCCACCTACCTGGCCGTGGCCACCGAGCTGCGCAACGCCGGCATCGCCACGGAAGTGGTGCTGGAAGGCGGCAAGCTGGGCAAGCAGTTCAAGTACGCGGACCGTGCCGGCATCCGTTTCGTCGTGGTGCTGGGCGAGGACGAGATCGCCAAGGGCGTCGTTACCGTGAAGGACCTGCGCCGCGAAGACCAGTTCGAGGTGGCGCGCGCCGACCTGATCAAGACCTTGCGCGTCGAACTGGCCCAGGCCGACATCGGTCGCTGATCCTCCTCCTCACTTCGCACGGCATCGCCCATGACCTCTCCTATCCTTCTCGATGGCCGCAGCCTCACGCGCGCCCAGGTGGCGGCCATCGCCCGCCACGGTGTCTCGATTCGCCTGGATGACGCGCAACTGGTCAAGGTGAAGCGCGCGGCCGACTTCCTGGCGGAGAAGGTGGGCGGCGGCGAGCCGATCTACGGCGTGACCACGGGCTTCGGCAGCAATGCCGACAAGCTGCTGGGCGCCCACCGCGTGCGCGACGAACTGGCCGGTGGCAACCCCGAGCCGCGCGAAGGCACGCTGCTGGAAGAACTGCAGCACAACCTGATCATCACCCATGCGGTGTGCGTGGGTAAGCCGTTCGCCGAGGACGTGGTGCGCGCGATGCTGGCCATTCGCGTCAACACGCTGATGAAGGGGCACTCCGGCATCCGCGTGGAAACCCTGCGCGCGCTGGCCGAGTTGCTCAATCGCAACGTGATCCCGGTGATCCCGGAGAAGGGCTCGGTGGGCGCCAGTGGCGACCTCGCGCCGCTGTCGCACCTGGCCATCGTGCTGCTGGGCGGTGGCGAAGCCTTCTACCAGGGCGAGCGGCTGCCCGGTGCGGAAGCGCTGAAGCGTGCGGGCCTGGCCCCGGTGCGCCTGTCGTTCAAGGAAGGCCTGGCGCTCAACAACGGCACCACGCAGATGCTGGCCACCGGTGTGCTCGCGCTGGACACGATGGACATGCTGATCCGCACGGCCGACCTGGCCGCGGCGATGACGTTGGATGCCTTCGCCGGTCGTACCGGCGCCTACGCCGAGCAGGTGCACGCATTGCGCCCGCATCCGGGCCAGGTGGCCGCGGCGCGGAACATACGCGGCCTGCTCGACGGCTCGACGCTGGCCGACATCGCCTATCACATGGTGCCGCGATTCCGTCCCTGGTTGTCCGACTCGTGGGCCGATCCGGCCGACCAGGGCCACCGCTTCGACATCGGCTGGGACTGGGTGCCGGCCACGCAGCGGCATGGCAAGGAGGCGTTCTACTCGCGCTTTTTGCCCTTCAAGGGTGGCAAGAAGCACCAGCCGCAGGATGCGTATTGCCTGCGCTGCGCGCCGCAGGTGCACGGCGCCGTGCGCGATGCGTGGGAGCAGGCCTGCCGCGTGTTCGACGTCGAGCTCAACGCGGTAACCGACAACCCGCTGGTGTTCCCCGATGCCGAGGATGCCCAGGTCATCGAGGACCAGGTGATCTCCGCCGGTCATTTCCACGGCATGCCGCTGGCCCTGGTGATGAGCTACGTCAAGGCATCGATCCCGGTGCTGGCCTCCATCTCCGAGCGGCGCACGGCAAAGCTGGTCGACCCGGCCAACAACGACGGCCTGCCGGCCTTCCTGATCGGCAACGAGGACGCCACGGATTCCGGCTTCATGATCGTGCAGTACACCGCCGCGGCCCTGGTCAACGACCTGGCCACGCGCGCACACCCGGCTTCCGTGTATTCGATCCCGACCAGCGCCAACGCCGAAGACCACGTGTCGATGGGTGCCAACGAGGCGCGTCACGTGCTGGAGATGACCGAAGATCTCGGCCACGTGCTGGCCATGGAGCTGTACACGGCCGCCCAGGCGCTGGAGTACCGCCAGGACATGCTCAACGCCGCCCGCACGCTGGCCATGCGCGGCGACTGGCAGGCGCTGGCCGCCAAGGTCGCCGGCGCGCCACGCGCCGATTCGCCGCACTACGCCCGTTTCGAGACGGAAGTGCGCGCCCTGATGGATGCCCTGGCAGGTGCCGAGGACTTCCATGGCGGCGTGGCGGTGCGCAAGGCCCTGGCCAGCGTGCGCGAGTACATCGCCTTCATGCAGCGCGATCGCGCGATGGACGGCGAAGTGCGCCTGATGTGCGAGCTGGTGGCCTCCGGCCGGCTGGTGGCCGGCGCCTGATCAGGGCGCGCAGAAGTTGAGGCTGGCGGCGGCTTCGTCCGCCGGCGACCAGTCGTCCAGCATGCCGGCGCGCACGCCGGCGAGGTACTGGTACAACTGGGCATCATTGGCCAGGCCCAGCTTGAGCATGGCCGAGCGCTTCTGCCGGCTGATCGTCTTGAAGCTGCGCCCCATCGCCCTGGCGATCTCCGCCAGCTGGTAGCCCTGGGCATAGGCCCGGAGGACCTCCACCTCGCGTGGGGACAGCCGCGTGACCAGTTCCTTGTCGGTGGGTGAGCAGTCCGTCTCGTGGAACAGTCGGCGGATGGCCGGGCTGAGGTAGCAGCGGCCGACATCGGCCGCATGCACGGCCACCGGGATATCGCGCAGGCTGGTGCGTTTGTCGAACAGCGCCGCCACGCCCATGTCGAGCAGGCTGCGCAGGATGGCCGCGTTGGACAGCATGGTGAGGACGACGATGCCGGTGTCCGGCCGCAGGGCGCGTATGCGGCGGATCATCGGCATGCCGTCCGGGCGGCTGCCCTCGGGCATGGAGAAGTCGGTGACGACGACATCGCACGGGTGATCGGTCAGGGCGTCGAAGAGGGCATCGGTGTCGTGCGCACGCGCCACGATGTCGTAGCGGTGCGACCTCAGGATGGTCTCGACCCCTGCAACCACGACCGGGTGATCGTCCGCGATGATCACGGTGCTCGGCATGGGTAGGGCTCATGGAAAAGATGGCGTCATGGTGGCGGGGAGCCGCGGCGCGGTATATGGAACAAAAGCGCAATTCGGGGTCGGCGCTTGCCACGATTCGGTTGCTCAAGTTAGTATGCGTTATCGTATTAACGCATTAGTACATTATGAAGCGACGCCACCTCGATCCCGAGACACCCGCGGACTCCGCCGAGGCCAGCCTGTGCGAGGCCCTGGCCGGCCTGGCCTCCGTCGAGGAGATGCGGGCCTTCCTGCACGACCTCTGCACCCCGGCCGAGATCGAGGTGATGGTCGATCGCTGGCGCGTGGTGCCTTTCCTGCTGGAAGGGCGGTCGTATCGCGAGATCCACGAGCGCACGGCGGTCAGCATCACCACCATCGGGCGCGTCGCCCGTTACCTCAACCAGGGCAATGGCGGCTACATGGCCGCCGCCGCCCGCCGCAACGCCGGGAGTGCCGCATGAAGCCGCGTGATCGACTGCGCATCGCCATGCAGAAATCGGGGCGGCTCACGGAGCCCGCCCAGGACCTGCTCGCCCGATGCGGGCTGAAGTTCCGCCAGAGCCGCGACAAGCTGTTCTGCTTCGGCGAGGGCGAGCCGGTGGACCTGCTGCTGGTCCGTGACGACGATATCCCCGGCCTGATCGCCGAGGGCGTGTGCGACTTGGGCATCGTCGGCCGCAACGTGCTGCGCGAGTTCCAGCTGTCCAACCCGGCGGCCGGCACCGGCATCGACGAACTGCGCTCGCTCGGTTTCGGCCACTGCCGGCTGTCCATCGCCGTGCCGCAAGACGATACGTACGAGAGTCCCGCGCAGCTCGCCGGGCAGCGCATCGCCACGTCGTACCCCGGCCTCACCGGCGAATGGCTGCGCACGCATGGCATCGAGGCCACCGTGTTCATGCTCAACGGCTCGGTGGAAATCGCACCGCGCCTGGGTACCGCCGACGCCATCTGCGACCTGGTCTCCAGCGGCGCCACGCTGGTCGCCAACCAGCTGCGCGAAGTGGCCGTGGTGATCGAAAGCGAAGCCGTGCTGGCCGGCCATGCGGAACTGCCGCTGGACGAACGCGGCGAGATCGCAGAACTGCTGCTGCGCCGCCTGGACGGTGTGATCCAGGTGCGCGACTCGCGCCTGATCCTGATGCAGGCGCCGCGCGCGGCGCTGGCGGAGATCACCCGGCTGCTGCCCGGTACGCCGGTGCCGACCTTGACCCCGGTGGACGGCGCACCCGACCAGGTGGTGTTGCAGGCGCTGTGCGCCGGCTCGGTGAGCTGGCGCCAGCTGGAAGACATGAAACGCGCCGGTGCCCGCGACATGCTGGTGCTACCGGTGGAGAAGATGCTGGCATGAAACGGATCGACTGGACCTCCCTCGACGACACCGCGCGTAACGCCGCGCTGGCGCGCCCCATGCAATCGCGCGCCGCCGACCTGCGCCAGGGTGTGGAAGCCATCGTGGCCGACGTCCGTGCACGGGGCGACGTGGCCGTGCGCGAACTCACCGCGCGCTACGACGGCACCTCCCTCGACGACCTCGCCGTCACCGACGCGGAATTCGACGCCGCCGAGGCGCGCCTGGCACCGGCGCTGAAAGCCGCGGTGCGCGAGGCCGCCAGCCGTGTCGATCGCTTCCATCGCGCGGCCGCGCCCACCGAGGTCGCAGTCGATACCGCGCCCGGTGTCCGCGTGGAGCGTGTGCTCCGCCCCATCCGTCGCGTCGGGCTGTACGTGCCGGCCGGTGGCGCGCCGCTGCCCTCCACGGCAATCATGCTGGGCGTGCCGGCGGCCATCGCCGGTTGCCGCGAGGTGGTGCTGTGCACGCCGGTGCAGGCGAACGGACGCTGCGACGATGCGGTGCTGTTCGCGGCGCGTGCGACGGGCGTGCATCGCGTGTTCAAGCTGGGTGGCGCGCAGGCGATCGCCGCCATGGCCTACGGCACCGCCTCGGTGCCGCGTTGCGACAAGCTGTTCGGGCCGGGCAACGCCTGGGTCACCGAAGCCAAGCTGCAGGTGGCCGGCGATCCCGCCGGCGCCGCCATCGACATGCCGGCCGGTCCGTCGGAAGTGCTGGTGGTCGCCGACGCCGAGGCCAATCCGCGCTTCATCGCCGCCGACCTGCTCTCGCAGGCCGAGCATGGGCCGGATTCCCAGGTGCTGCTGGTCAGCCCGTCGGCCGACCTGCTCGATCGGGTCGAAGTGGAAGTGGAGCGCCAGCGCCGCGAACTGCCGCGTGCCGAGGTCGCCGCCGTGGCGCTGTCGGAGAGCCGGCTCGTCCTCGTTGCCGATCTGGCCGAGGCGATCGAGGTCAGCAACCTTTATGCGCCGGAACACCTCATCATCCAGACGGCCGACCCGCGCGCGTTGCTCGCCGATGTGGAATCGGCCGGCTCGGTATTCCTCGGCGAATGGACGCCCGAATCCCTGGGCGACTATTGCAGCGGCAGCAACCATGTCCTGCCGACCTACGGCTACGCGCGCAGCTACAGCGGCGTGTCGGTGGCCAGCTTCCAGAAGCAGGTGACCGTGCAGGAAGCCACCGCCGAGGGCCTGCGTGCCATCGGTCCGTGCGCGGCGACGCTGGCGGAAGCCGAGCAACTGGAAGCACACCGCCGTGCGGTCACCCTGCGCCTCGCCGCCATGGAGGCCGCCGCATGAGCGTGCTCGATCTTGCCCGCGCGGATATCCGCGCCTTCGCGCCTTACTCCAGCGCACGCATGGAAGCGCAGGGCGGCACGGTGCTGCTCAATGCCAACGAGTCCTCGCGCTCGCCCAACATCCCCGGCGGCGAAGGCCTCAACCGCTATCCCGATCCGCAGCCGCGCGGCCTCGTCGAAACGCTGGCCGAGTTGTACGGCAGCGTGAGCGAGCGCGTGCTGGTGACCCGGGGCAGTGACGAAGCCATCGACCTGCTCACCCGCGCGTTCTGCCGCGCCGGGCAGGACGCCGTCCTGGTGTCGCCGCCCACGTTCGGCATGTATGCCGTGTGCGCGCGTATCCAGGGGGCGATCGTCATCGAATCGCCCTTGCCGGCCGATGGCGCGCTGGATGCCGACACGCTGCTCGCCGCCGTCACCGATGCCACGAAGCTCGTGTACGTGTGCTCACCGAACAACCCCACCGGCAACCTGGTGGATCTGCCCACCATCGAGCGCATCGCGCGCGCGTTGCAGGGCAGGGCGGTGCTCGTGGTCGACGAGGCTTACCTCGAATTCAGCGGCACACGCAGCGCGGTGGGCCTGATCGACGCGTACGACAATGTGGCCGTCCTGCGCACGCTGTCCAAGGCCTGGTCGCTGGCTGGCGCACGCGTCGGTACGCTGGTTGCGCGGGAAGAGGTGATCGCGCTGCTGCGCCGGATCATCCCGCCGTACCCGCTGCCGTCGCCGTGCGTGGACGCCGCGCTGGGTGCGGTGTCCTACGAAGGGCGCCGCCTGCAGCGGCATCACGTGCACGAGGTGCTCAACGAGCGCGCGCGCATGGTGGTCGAGCTGGCGAAGCAGCCGGGCGTTCGCGCGGTGCTGCCTTCGCACGCCAATTTCCTGGCCGTCCGTTTCGACGATGCGGCCGGCACCTATCGCCGCCTGCTCGCCGCCGGCGTGGTGGTACGCGACATCACGAAGTATCCCGGCCTGCGCGATGCCTTGCGTATCACGGTGGGCACGGGCAACGAGAACGACCGCGTGCTCGCGGTGCTGAGGGCAGGGGCATGAGCCGCAAGATTCTTTTCGTCGATCGCGACGGCTGCCTGATCGAGGAGCCGGCCGACCAGCAGATCGACAGCTACGAGAAGCTGGCGTTGCTGCCGGGCGTGATCGCCGCGCTGCAGCGTTGCGTGGCCGCCGGCTACGAGCTGGTCATGGTCACCAACCAGGATGGCCTGGGCACGCCGTCGTTCCCGCAGGAAACCTTCGACGGCCCGCATGCCTTGCTGCTGCGTATCCTCGCCTCGCAGGGCATCACCTTCCGCGAACAGCTGATCGACCGCAGCTTTCCGCACGAGCACCGCGACACGCGCAAGCCGGGCGTCGGCCTCGCGCGCCACTGGCTCGCCGACGACGGCTGGAGCCGGGCGCAGTCGGCCATGGTCGGCGACCGCGAGACCGACCTGGCTTTTGCCGCGAACATGGGGGTGCGTGGCTTCCGCGTCGGGCCGGAAGGCATCACCTGGGCCGAACTGGTCCATGCCTTGCTCGATGCCCCGCGCACCGCCGAGGTGGTACGCAAGACGAAGGAGACGTCGATCACCGTCGCCGTCGATCTCGACCGCGTCGCCGATCCCGTCGTGCACACCGGCCTGGGCTTCTTCGACCACATGCTCGAGCAGATCGGCAAGCATGGCGGCTTCGCCCTGCAACTGCGCTGCGACGGCGATACGCACATCGACGAGCACCACACCATCGAGGACTCCGCGCTGGCGCTGGGCCAGGCCCTGAAACAGGCGCTCGGCGACAAGCGCGGCATCGGCCGCTACGGTTTCGCGTTGCCGATGGACGAGAGCGCGGCGCGTGCGGAGCTGGACCTGTCGGGTCGTCCGTATTTCGTCTTCGACGGCCAGTTTCCGCGTGAGCGTGTCGGCGACATACCGACCGAACTGGTGCCGCATTTCTTCCGTTCGCTGTGCGAGACGCTGGGTGCCAACCTTCACCTCACGGTGCACGGCGACAATGCGCACCACATGGTCGAAGGCTGCTTCAAGGTCGTCGCCCGTACGCTGCGCCAGGCCATCCGTCGCGAGGGATCGGAACTGCCCAGCACGAAGGGAAGCCTGTGATGCGCGTGGTCCTGGTGGATGCGGGCGGCACGAACATCGGCTCGGTGCGTTACGCGCTGCAGCGCCTGGGTACGGACGCGACGCTGACCTCGGACGCCGACCGCATTCGCGCCGCCACGCATGTGATCTTGCCCGGTGTGGGTGCTGCCGCGCCCGGCATGCGCATGCTGCGCGAGGCCGGTCTGGTCGAGGTGATGCGCGGCCTGACCCAGCCGGTGCTCGGCGTCTGCCTCGGCATGCAGTTGCTGTGCGCGCGTTCGGAAGAGGGCGATACCGAATGCCTGGGCGTGATCCCGGCCACGGTGCGGCGCTTCGACGAGCAGCCGGGCCTGCGCGTGCCGCACATGGGCTGGAACACCTTACGCGCGACCGGCGACCACCAACTCACCGACGGCCTGCGCGAAGGCGACAGCGCTTACTTCGTCCACAGTTACGCCGTCCCCACGGGTGACTACACGCTGGCGTCCAGCGAGCACGGCATGCCGTTCTCCGCCGTCGTCGCGTCCGGCAACTTCATGGGTATGCAGTTCCACCCCGAGCGTTCGGCGGGTGTCGGCGCCCAACTCCTGCGGAATTTTCTCTCGCTATGACGTTACCCATTCCCGCGATCGACCTGCGCGAAGGCAAGGTCGTACGCCTGTACAAAGGCGATTACGCGCAGCAGACCACCTTTGCGTTCGAACCCGAGGCGCTGGCTGCACGGTATGCGGACGAGGGGGCCGGATGGCTGCACGTCGTCGACCTCGATGGTGCGCGTACCGGCCGCTTCGAAAACCTTTCCACCCTGGCCGGCATCGCCTCCAGCGGCCGACTCAAGGTGCAGGCCGGCGGCGGCGTGCGCGACGAAGACGGCGTGCGTCGCCTGCTGGACGCCGGCGTGCAGCGCGTGGTGGTCGGCAGCGTGGCGATGCGCGACCCGGAAACCGTGGCCGCGTGGATCGGTCGCTACGGTGCCGATCGCATCGTGCTTGCGCTCGACACGCGTTTCCGTGACGGTCTCTGGAAACTGCCCAGCGCGGGCTGGACCGCCGACGAAGAGCGCACCCTGGACGACCTGGTACCGTGGTACCAGACGGCGGGTGCGCGTCATCTGCTGTGCACCGACATCGATCGTGACGGCACGATGACCGGTCCGAACCTCGCCCTCTATCATCACCTGGCCACGCTGGCGCCCGGCCTCGACGTGCAGGCGTCCGGCGGCGTGCGCTCGCTGGACGACATCGCCACGCTAGCGTTGCGGGGCGTGTCCGGGGTGATCCTCGGCCGTGCGTTGCTCGAGAGCGCCTTCGCGCTTCCCGACGCCTTCGCCGTGGCCGACAAGGCGAGCGCGTCATGCTGAGCCGCCGCATCGTTCCATGCCTGGACGTGCGCGACGGCCGGGTGGTGAAGGGCGTGCGCTTTCGCGATCACGTGGTGGTCGGCGAGATCGTCGAGCTGGCCTTGCGCTACCGCGATGAAGGTGCCGACGAACTGGTGTTCTACGACATCACGGCCAGCCCCGAGGGGCGCCGCGTCGATCGCGACTGGGTCGAGCGCGTGGCGCGCGAGATCGACATCCCGTTCTGCGTCGCCGGTGGCATCCGCAGCGTCGATGACGCGCGCGAGGTATTGCACGCGGGTGCCGACAAGATCTCGATCAATTCGCCTGCGCTGGAGCGCCCGGCTCTCGTCGCCGAGATTGCCGATGCGTTCGGCGTGCAGTGCGTGGTGGTCGGCGTGGACAGTCTGCGTGACGACGACGGCGAATGGCGCGTGCGCCAGTACACCGGCGATCCCTCCCGTACGAAGGCGTTGCGCAAGCGCACGCTGGACTGGATCGAGGAAGTGCAGGCGCTGGGTGCCGGCGAGATCGTGCTCAACTGCATGGGCACCGATGGCGTGCGCCGTGGCTACGACATCGAACAGCTCAGCGCCGCGCGTGCCCTCAGCCGCGTGCCGCTGGTCGCGTCCGGCGGTGCCGGTACGCCGGCGCATTTCGCCGAGGTGTTCCGTGTGGCGGACGTGGACGCGGCGCTGGCCGCCAGCGTGTTCCACAGCGGCGACATCGGCATTCCCGCCCTGAAGCGCGAACTGCGTACGCAGGGCATCGAGGTAAGACTATGAGCGTCGCGTCAGACGATGAGTGTCGAGGTAGGACGATGAGTGAGATGACGACACCCGATTTCGCCAAGGGCGACGGTTTGCTGCCGGCCATCGTGCAGCATGCGCGCACGGGCGAGGTATTGATGCTGGGCTACATGGACGAAGCCGCGCTGGCGAAGACACGCGAACTCGGCCTGGTCACGTTCTTCAGCCGTAGCAAGCAGCGCCTGTGGACCAAGGGCGAAACCTCCGGCGACACGCTGGCACTGGTCGACCTCCGGATCGATTGCGACGCCGACACCTTGCTGGTGCGAGCGATCCCGGCCGGTCCGACCTGTCACACCGGCACGACCAGTTGCTTCGGTAACGACGTGGCCCCGTCGCTGGGGTTCCTCGGCGAACTGGATGCCCTGGTCGCGTCACGCCACGCGGAGCGGCCGGAAGGCAGCTACACGACGACGCTGTTCGAAGGCGGTATCCGCCGGATGGCGCAGAAAGTGGGCGAGGAGGGCGTCGAGACGGCCCTTGCGGCGGTCGCCGAAGACGACGACGCGCTGATCGGCGAAGCCGCCGATCTGGTCTTCCACCTGATGGTGATGCTACGTGCCCGGGGCATCGGCTTCGACGCGGTAGCCGCCAGGCTGGCCGCCCGCCACCGCTAAACGTAACCACGGCCGTAACCACGACCGCAACCGTGTAGGAGCGCACGATGTGCGCGAAAAGCCAACGAAGCGGCGATGAGGCACCCCCCAATCGCCGACGTATCCCCCCATCGCGCACATCGTGCGCTCCTACACCGCGTATGTCGGTAGATGGAGGCGTTGGTTATCGGTTACCGCTGCGGTTGCCGCCGCCGGCACCGCCGCCGCGATTGCCACCGCCGCCGCCGCCCGGACGCGGGCCACGGTTGCCACCGCCACCGCCACCCGCACGCGGGCCGCCGCCGGTGCGATTGCCACCGCCGCCACCTGCACGGTTGCCGGCGTTGCCGCCGCCACCGGGACGACCGCCACGATTGCCGCCGCCTTCGAAGCGTGCGCCACCGCCGCCACCCGGGGCGGCGCGGTTGCCGTCGCGGGCGGGACCGGCGGCACGGTTGCCACTCGAACCGGCCGCACGATTGCCACCCGGACCCGCGGCGCGATTGCCACCCGGACCCGCGGCGCGATTGCCACCGGTGCCCGCGGCGCGGTTGCCATATCCGCCACCGCTGCCGGTATTGCCGTAGCCGCCACCGGCACCCGCGTTACCGGTGTTGCCACCGCTGCGGCCACCAGGACGCGGACCACGGTTGCCCGCGCCGTTGCCCGTCGCGTTGCCTGCATTGCCGCCGCCGGTGCGCGAGTCGCCAGCGAACCAGGTGCGCACGCCCGGCA
Organism: Xanthomonas sp. NCPPB 2632; assembly: GCF_041228075.2. NCBI lineage: Bacteria > Pseudomonadati > Pseudomonadota > Gammaproteobacteria > Lysobacterales > Lysobacteraceae > Xanthomonas > Xanthomonas sp. NCPPB 2632. The sequence continues at coordinate 3,458,079 of NZ_CM192979.1, read as the reverse complement.
GTTCCTGGCCCGGTGCGACACGACGCTTGCGCTGCGCGCCGCCGGCGGCATTGCCGCCGCGTTCGGGACGCGCCACGTTGCCGTTGACCTCGCGACGCGGAGCGCCGCCCTGGCCACCACGGCCGCCGGCACCGCCGCCGCCCGCACGACCACCACGGCCGCCGCGCGGGTTGTCGTCGCGCAGGCGATCGAACGCGGTCAGCTCGCGGGCTTCGTCGTGACGGCCCGAGCTCCAGGCGCTGGCGCCACCGGCGTTCGGCTTGTATTCGGTGACGTGGCGCGGTGCGCGGCGCTGGTGCACCACGGCGCTCAGCGTCAGCACCGGCGCGGGAGCGCCCAGGCCGGACCGCTCGCGCAGTTCCTTGATGGCGGTTTCGTCCAGCGATTCGCAGTCGCCGCGACGCAGCGCGCGCGGCAGCTCGACGGTGCCGTAGCGGATGCGCTTGAGGCGGCTGACCAGGAAGCCGGCGAAATCCCACAGGCGGCGGACTTCGCGGTTGCGACCCTCGCGGATGGTCACGCGGAACCAGCTATGACTGCCGCCGCGGCTGATCGTGGCGATCTCGTCAAAGCGGGCGGGGCCGTCTTCGAGTTCGACGCCGGCCTTCAGGCGCTCGATGGTCTCGTCGGGCACTTCGCCGTGCACGCGGCAGAGGTATTCGCGCTCGAGCCCGCTCTTGGGATGCATCAGTGCGTTGGCCAGTTCGCCATCCGTGGTGAGCAGGAGCAGGCCGGTGGTGTTGATGTCCAGGCGACCCACGGCCACCCAGCGCGCACCCTTCAGGCGCGGCAGCTGTTCGAACACGGTGGGACGGCCCTCGGTGTCGTCGCGCGTGGTCACCACGCCTTCCGGCTTGTGGTAGACCAGCACCTCGGCATCGTTGCGGTTGTCGGTGGCGACGACGAACTGCTTGCCGTCGATCGTCACGCGGTCGCCGGCATGCACGCTGGCGCCGATGGTGGAGACGGTGCCGTTGACCTCGACCTCACCGGCCTGGATGCGCTGCTCGAGCATGCGGCGCGAGCCGAGGCCGGCGTTGGCCAGGACCTTGTGCAGGCGCTCTTCGAGCTGCGGGCCTTCTTCGGTGCGGTTCTCACCGCGCTTCAAACTGAGTACGGAACGTTGCGGCGCATTCATGCGCGTGACTCCTCGGTATCTTTGCGGGCGTCGTCGTCGACGTCGCCTTCGGGGTTCTCTGCCTCGTCGGCAGTGGGGGAAGCCGCGGCGACGTCGTCGTCGCCGGCAGGCATGTGGTTCGCCACGTCGACATCGACGCCCTCGTCGGGCGCGGTCTCCACGGCGGTGCGGTCGATCGTCGGGGCTTCGGCCACGACATCATCGGTGGGTTCGGGATTCGTGGGGCTTTCGTCGTCCACGTCGACCGGAAGATCGGTCGGCATGGACGCCTTGGCGGGAACGCCATCCGCATCCGACAGGCGAAGCTGGGGGTTGAGCTCTTCCAGGTCGCGAATTTCGGAAAGCGGGGGCAGGGCGTCCAGCGATTTCAGGTTGAAGTAATCGAGGAAGAGCCGGGTGGTGCCGAACAGGGCCGGCTTGCCGGGTACGTCGCGGTGGCCGACGATGCGGATCCACTCACGTTCTTCCAGCGTCTTGATGATGTTCGAGGACACCACCACGCCACGGATCTGTTCGATCTCCGGACGCGTGATGGGCTGGCGGTAGGCGATCAGCGCCAGGGTTTCCAGCAGGGCGCGCGAGTAGCGGCTGGGTTTTTCGGCCCACATCCGCGAGACCCAGGGGTGAACTTCGCGGCGGACCTGGTAGCGCCAGCCGGTGGCCACTTCCTTCAGTTCCACACCGCGACCGTCGGTGTCGTGCGTGAGGGAGGCCAGGGCGACGACCAGGTCGTCGTCGGTGACTTCATCCTCTTCGGCGAAGATCGCCTTCAACTGCGCGACCGTCATCGGCTGGGTCGACGCAAGCAGCGCCGCTTCCACGATGGGTTTGAGTTGTTCGGGTTGCATAGGCCTTCGGGTGCTTGCTTGGGTCAGGCGAGCGCTTCTTCGCGCGCGGCCTCCGTCTGTACCTTCGTCTTCAGGTAGATCGGCCCGAGAGCCTCCTCCTGAACGATCTCGATGAGCATTTCCTTTGCCAGCTCGAGCATGGCCAGGAAGGTGACCACTACACCGAGTCGGCCTTCGCTGACGTCGAACAGCGTTTCAAACCGGCGGAAGCCGCCACCTTCGCTCAGCGTGCCGAGCAGGTCGCCCATGCGCTGGCGGACGCTGAGCGGCTCGCGCTGGATCGCATGGTGCGTGAACAGGTCGGCGCGTCCCAGCACGTCCTTGAGCGCGAGCAACATCTCCCTGAGGTCCAGCGGCGGCGGCACCCGGACCACGGTGTGCTCGCCGACGAAGGCGTGGACCACCGCCGTGTCGCGTTCCAGCCGGGGCAGCTCGTCGATATCCGCCGCGGCCCTCTTGAAGCGTTCGTACTCCTGTAACCGCCGGACCAGCTCGGCGCGGGGGTCGTCTTCCAGGCCTTCTTCCGCGGGAGGTCTCGGCAGCAGCAGCCGGGATTTGATCTCCGCGAGGATGGCGGCCATCAGCAGGTATTCCGCCGCCAGCTCCAGGCGCATCACCTCGCGCATCATCTCGATGTAATCCATGTACTGCCGGGTGATTTCGGCGACGGGGATGTCGAGGATGTCCAGGTTCTGCCGGCGGATCAGGTAAAGCAGCAGGTCCAGCGGACCTTCGAACGATTCGAGGATGACCTCGAGGGCGTCCGGTGGGATGTACAGGTCCTGGGGCATGTGCAGCACGGGTTGCCCGCGCACCAGCGCAAGGGGCATTTCCTGTTGCTGCGGGATGCCCGCGAAGGCACCCGGCATGTTTTCGACCACCTGGACGTCGGTTGTCTCGTTAGTCATCGGCACACGTCAGAAGGGTCGCGAGTGCGACCGGGAACGCAACAATCGATGCCGTCCGGCGGCCATACCGCCGCCTCGTCCGGCATGCCACGCATCGTCGCCGACGAGCGAAAGGCCTTGCCGCTGGACACCCCAGGAGGGTCACCGCCTGTGAAGAATCGTCGGAAGCTGTCAGCTGCCGGTCCAGAAGACGGACCGGGGAGGGCGTGACGCCCGAATAAGTTCACCCGAATGGACACAGGGTATCGCCTGTTTCCGCGCAAGTCCAGCGGGGCCATGCGCCGGGCACTCCGCGGTTTTGGCACAATGGACGAATGCAGCCCGCCGACCGCGCGATCATCCACGTGGACATGGACGCCTTCTACGCGTCCGTCGAGGAACTGGACGACCCCAGTCTCGTGGGCAAGCCGGTCATCGTGGCCGGCCTAGGGCGGCGCGGCGTGGTGTCCACGGCCAACTACCAGGCCCGCACCTACGGCGTGCGCTCGGCGATGGCCACGGCCGAGGCGCGCCGCCGCTGCCCGCACGGGATGTACATCTACCCGCGCCACGCCCGCTACGCGGAGATATCCCGGGTCGTGTTCGGGGTGTTCGCCGAAGTCACCCCGATGATCGAAGGCCTGTCGCTGGACGAGGCCTTCCTCGACGTGACCGCCAGCCTGAGGCTTTTCGCCTCCATCGAGGCGATCGGGCGCCGGGTCAAGGAGGCGATCCGGGCCCGCACCGGCCTCAATGCCTCGGTGGGCATGGCCCATAACAAGCTGCTGGCCAAGCTGGCCAGCGAGCTGTCCAAGCCCGACGGCTTCCTGGTTATCCCGCCGGACCAGGTGCGTGGCTATCTCGATCCGCTTCCCATCGGGCGGATGTGGACGGTCGGCAAGGTGGCCGAGGAGGCCTTGCAGCGGGTCGGCATCCGCACCATCGGCGACCTCGTGCACGCGGACGCCTGGCGACTGAACAAGGCGGTGGGGGAGCGTCACGCCGCGCAATTGCGCCAGCTCTGCCGGGGCGAGGATCGTCGTCCGGTGGTCACCGACGCCCCCGAGGTGTCGATCGGCGCCGAATGGACCTTCGAATACGACGTGGAAGACCTTGGCATCGCCGAGGCCTGGCTGCTGCGCCAGTGCGAGCGGGTCGGCGCGCGCGCCCGCAGCCGTGCGGTGGAGGCCCGTACGGTGTCGGTCAAGCTCCGCGAGCCGCCCTTCGTCACCCACAGCCGCCAGGCATCGCTACCCGTTCCCGGCAACGCTACACCGGCTATCTACGAAGTGGCACGTCGCTTGCTTCACGTTTGGTGGAACCAACATCCCCGCCCGCGATTGCGGCTGCTGGGGGTGACGCTTTCGGGATTCGACGCGCGGCGCGGCGACGAGCAGCAGGACATGTTCGCGGCACCCGCAACGAAAAAACCATCCGATGGCGTGCAGGATCTGATCAACGGGCGCTTCGGCGCCGGGGCGCTGGTACGTGCGGGTGTGCTTAAAACGCGTGGCAGCGAATGAACGCTTACGTTAAGGAGCGGAACCTCCGACTGCGCTAATGTGTCCGTTTGTGACACGAAAGGTAAGTCGGTCGAGGTGTGACCATGCAAATCGCCACAAGCACGAACGTTGAACCGGTATGGACCCAAAGGCAGATGTCGTCTGACAAGGAAGGAATGCGTTACCGCCACGCACGCATGAAAGTGCACAGTGCCGTGCTGATGAGCCGTGGCGGCGAAGCGCACCCCACCGACCTCGTGGATATCTCCGCCACGGGCGCCTTGCTGCGCCGCCCGCTCGGCTGGCGCGGCGAGCCCGGCCAGACCTGGGTCCTGGACATGATCTTCGGCCACGACCTGCACATCCACATGGAAGCCAGCGTCGCGCGCGTGTCCGCCCGCCAGATCGGCCTGGAATACACCCTGATTCCCGAAGACAAGCAGTCCGCGCTATGGGAGCTGCTGGGCGGCTACGCCGACACCCTCGAGGCCTGGCAAGACCCGTAATACGTCACAAGCCCCCCCCCCCTCGAAACGCACGCGCCCGCCAAAACAGAGGTGTAGGAGCGCACGATGTGCGCGAACCCTCAACCCCCACCGAAACGAATGAAGCCCTCCCGCCTGAACAGGCGAGCGCTTCCGTGACCCCCGGCATTCGCTCTTCCGGCGCAACATCATTTCTTCCGACGCCCGGAAACGCTCGCACGGATGCCGTGCACCGCCTTTGTGACGCCTCCTTTGTGTCGCCCGGAAACGCCTGCACGGAGTCAGTGCGCGGCCTCATTCGCCATAGAAACGTTGAGGGTTCGCGCACATCGTGCGCTCCTACACCTCTTGTGTGAGCCGGGGTTTAGTCAGACCTGGGCGCGCTTGCGGCGATCCTCGTCGCGCAGTTCGCGACGCAGGATCTTGCCGACGTTGGTCTTCGGCAGGGCATCGCGGAACTCGATCTGCTTGGGACGCTTGTAGCCGGTGAGGTTTTCCCGGCAGTATTCGCGCAGGGCTTCCTCGGTCAGCGAGGGGTCCTTGCGGACCACGAACAGCTTCACCACTTCGCCCGAGTGCTCGTCGTCGATGCCGACGGCAGCCACCTCGTTGACGCCGGGGTGCCGGGAGACGATGTCCTCGATCTCGTTCGGATACACGTTGAAGCCCGAGACCAGGATCATGTCCTTCTTGCGATCGACGATGAAGGCCTGGCCGTTCTCGTCCATCCTGGCGATGTCGCCGGTGCGCAGCCAGCCGTCGGCGTCGATCGCCTTGCTGGTTTCCTCGACCTGGTTCCAGTAGCCCTTCATCACCTGCGGGCCCTTGATGCAGAGCTCGCCGGCTTCGCCCACGGGCAGCACGCGGTCGTCTTCCCCGCGAATCTGGGCGTCGGTGTTGGGGATCGGGTAACCGATGGCGCCGGTGTAGCCGGTGACGTCAACCCGGTTGGCGAACGCGACGGGCGAGGTTTCCGTCAGTCCGTAGCCTTCGATGATGACGCGCCCGGTGACCTTCTGCCAGCGATCGGCCACGGAGCGCTGCAGGGCCATGCCGCCGGCCATCGCCAGGTGCAGGTGCGAGAAGTCGACCTGGTCGAAACCCGGCGTGTTGAGCAGGCCGTTGAACAGCGTGTTGACGCCGGTGATCGCGGTGAACTTCGTCTTGCGCAGTTCCTTGACGAAGCCCTTCATGTCGCGCGGGTTGGTGATCAGGTGGTTCAGGCCGCCCAGGCTGGCGAAGATCAGGCAGTTCACCGTGAGCGAGAAGATGTGGTACAGCGGCAGCGCGGTGATGACCGTTTCTTCGCCGAGCTTGGCGAAGCCGGCTACCCACGGGCGCGTCTGCAGCATGTTGGCGACCATGTTGCGGTGGGTGAGCATCGCGCCCTTGGCCACGCCGGTGGTGCCGCCGGTGTACTGCAGGAAGGCCAGGTCGTCTGGACGGATCGTGACGGCGGGCAGCGCATGCGCCTTGCCCCTGGCCAGCGCATCCTTGAAGCGGATGGCCAGCGGGATGCGGAAGGGCGGCACTTCCTTGCGGACGCTCTTCACCACGAAATTGATGATGTTGCCCTTGGGGAAGCCAACCATGTCGCCCACGGCCGTGGTGATCACCCTCTGTACCTTGGTGCCGTCCAGCGCGTGCTGCGCGGTAGCCGCGAAGTTGTCCAGCACGACCAGGGCCTTGGCGCCGGAGTCTTCCAGCTGGTGGTGCAGTTCGCGCGCGGTGTACAGCGGATTGGTGTTGACCACGGTGAGGCCGAGGCGCAACGCACCGAACAGGGCGATGGGGTACTGCAGGAGATTGGGCAGCATGATGGCGATGCGGTCGCCCTGCTTCAAACCCATCTCGCCGGAGAGGAAACCGGCGAAGGCCGCGGAGAGTTCGTCGAGTTGCCCGTAGGTCAGTACCTTGCCGAAGTTCGAGAACGCGGGGCGGTCACGAAATTTCTTAAAGGATTCTTCGAAAACGGCCGCGACCGAGGAGTAACCGTCGATGTCGACCTCGGCCGGGACACCGGCCGGGTAGTGGGCAAGCCAGGGACGCTCAATGCTCATGGATCGGACGGGCTCCGTAGTGTGACGTGACGCACGGCAATCGTCGTACGATCGCGGCATTGGAGCATACGCCCGCGTATAGCGGCAAGCCGCAATGCAACGTGAAACAGGCGGGGAGATGGTGTCTTCGGGTGCGTGCGATGGGCGGTCCTGCGGTGTAAGCGACATCGCCCACATCGTGGGCTCCTGTGGCGTGGGCTGCTGCGTAAATGACATCGCCCACATCGTGGGCTCCTACTCGATGCGATACGGCATCGTGTAGGAGCCCACGATGTGGGCGATGCTTTTACCCGCCTACCAGGCTAGTAAACCCTCAGGCCGCCTTAGCCAGCTGGCGCAGCACGTACTGCAGGATGCCGCCGTGGCGGAAGAACTCGCGCTCCTTCGGGGTCAGCAGCAGCACCTTCACGGTGAACTCCTTGACCGAGCCGTCGGGGCGCGTGGCCTTGACCGTCGCGGTCTTCGACTCGCCGCCGTTGAGGCCGGTGATGTCGAACACTTCGTCGCCCTTCAGTCCCAGCGTCTGCGCGTTCTCGCCTTCCTGGAACTGGCAGGGCAGGACGCCCATGCCGACCAGGTTGGAGCGGTGGATGCGCTCGAAGCTCTCGGTGATCACGGCCTTGACGCCGAGCAGCAGGGTGCCCTTGGCGGCCCAGTCACGCGACGAGCCGGTGCCGTATTCCTTGCCGGCGAGGACCACCAGCGGCGTGCCTTCGGCCTTGTACTTCATGGCGGCGTCGTAGATCGCCATTTCTTCGCCGGTCGGGATGTACCTGGTGAAGCCACCCTCGACGCCGTCCAGCATCAGGTTCTTGATGCGGATGTTGGCGAACGTGCCGCGCACCATCACGTCGTCGTTGCCGCGACGCGAACCGTAGGAGTTGAAGTCCTTCGGCTCGACACCCTTGGAGATCAGGAAGCGACCCGCCGGGGAGTCCTTCTTGATCGAGCCCGCCGGCGAGATATGGTCGGTGGTGATCGAATCGCCGAAGATACCCATGGCGCGGGCGCCGTGGATGTCCTCGATGGTGCCGGCCTCGGCGGACATGCCGTCGAAGTAGGGCGGGTTCTTGATGTAGGTCGAATCGTCCCAGGCGTACGTCTGGCCATCCGGCGAGGCGATCTGGTTCCAGCGGCTGTCGCCCTTGAACACGTCGGCGTAGCTGTCCTTGAACATCTGCGGATTGATGGCGCCCGCGATGGCGTCGGAGATTTCCTGGTTGCTCGGCCAGATGTCCTTCAGGTACACGGGCTGACCGTCGCTGCCGTTGGCGATCGGATCCTTGGTCAGGTCGATGTCGAGCGTGCCGGCCAGCGCGTAGGCGACCACCAGCGGCGGCGAGGCCAGGTAGTTCATCTTCACTTCCGGGTGAACGCGGCCTTCGAAGTTGCGATTACCCGACAGCACCGACGCCACGGCGAGGTCGCCCTCGGCGATACCCTTGCTGATCTCGGCCGGCAGCGGGCCGGAGTTGCCGATGCAGGTGGTGCAGCCGTAGCCGACGACGTAGAAGTTGACCTTCTCCAGTTCGGCGAGCAGGCCGGTCTTCTTCAGGTATTCGGTGACCACGAGCGAGCCTGGTCCGAGCGAGGGCTTGACCCACGGCTTGGAGGTGAGACCACGCGCGGCGGCCTTCTTCGCCAGCAGGCCGGCGGCGAGCATGACGGCCGGGTTGGAGGTGTTGGTGCACGAGGTGATCGCGGCGATGACCACCGAGCCGTCGTTGATGCGGAACGAGGTGCCGTCCTTCTCGACCAGCACGCCGCCGTCTTCACCGACGTTGTTGGCTTCATTGCCGACCGCAGTGCCGCCGCCTTCATTGCTGAAGCTGGCTTCGCCGTGGCTCTTCGGCTTGCGGTTGGCGGTGAGCGAACCGACCACGTCGAGGAAGCTCTGCTGCACGCCTTCCAGCAGCACGCGATCCTGCGGACGCTTCGGGCCGGCGAGCGACGGGCGCACGTCGGCGAGGTCCAGTTCGAGCACGGTGGTGAACTCGGCTTCCGGCGTGTCGGCGTCGTGCCAGAGGTTCTGCGCCTTGGCGTAGGTCTCGACCAGCGCGATCTGCGCTTCGTCGCGGCCGGACAGGCGCATGTAGTTCAGTGCTTCCTGGTCGATCGGGAAGATGCCGCAGGTGGCGCCGTATTCCGGGGCCATGTTGGCGATGGTGGCGCGATCGGCCAGCGGCAGGTTCTGCAGGCCGTTGCCGAAGAACTCGACGAACTTGCCGACGACGCCGAGCTTGCGCAGCATCTGGGTCACGGTGAGCACGAGGTCGGTGGCGGTGACGCCTTCCGGCAGCTTGCCGGTGAGACGGAAGCCGACGACCTGCGGGATCAGCATGGAGGAGGGCTGGCCGAGCATGGCCGCCTCGGCTTCGATGCCGCCCACGCCCCAGCCCAGCACGCCGATGCCGTTGATCATCGTGGTGTGCGAGTCGGTGCCGAACACGGTATCCGGGTAGGCGAACGACTCGCCGTCCACTTCATTGGTGAACACGACGCGGGCCAGGTTCTCCAGATTGACCTGGTGGACGATGCCTGTGCGCGGCGGCACGACCTTGAAGTTGTTGAAGGCTTTCTGGCCCCAGCGCAGGAAGGAGTAACGCTCCTGGTTGCGCTCGAACTCGATCGCGACGTTCTCTTCCAGCGCGCTGGACGAACCGAACGCGTCGACCTGCACCGAGTGGTCGATGACCAGTTCGGCCGGCGCCAGCGGGTTGATCTTGTTCGGGTCACCGCCCAGCCTGGCGACGGCGTCGCGCATGGCGGCCAGGTCGACCACGCAGGGAACGCCGGTGAAATCCTGCAGGACCACGCGCGCCGGCATGAAGGAGATCTCGGTGTCCGGCTCGGCCTTGGCATCCCACTTGGCCACCGCCTCGATTTCCTTGGTGGTGACGTTCACGCCGTCTTCCTGGCGGAGCAGGTTTTCCAGCAGGATCTTCATGGAGTACGGCAGGCGCTTGATATCGTGCTGCTCGCCGAACTTGGCCAGGCTGGCGATGGTGTGCCGCTTGCCGTTGACTTCGATGCTGTCTCGTACCGAGAACGAGTCTTTCATGCTGTACTCCTGGCGTGACGTTCTTTAGCTGGGGAGGCCGGCGAAACCCCCGAGGGCGTCCGCCAAAGCGTCGATTATCGCGCAGTCCGCTGCCCCTGTGCGACCGCCACGGTTCTGGCGTCGGGCTAGAATGGCGGGCTTCGGGGCATGGCCGGGCGATGATTCGGCGGCGAAAGGATGGAGCGGCAGGCGGATGGGTGCAAACGTATTTGATGGCACGCAGCGTTCGATGATATCGATGGCCCTCTCGTCGGTGTCGCTGCGCGACCTCGCCCTGGTCCAGGCCGTGGCCCGGGAAGGCAGCTTCACCGGCGCCGCGCGGGCCATGCACATCAGTCCTTCCGGCCTGTCGCACCAGGTGCAGAAGGTGGAGCAGGCCCTGGGCGTGCCCCTGTTCGAGCGCGGCGGCCGCCGCGTGGTGGCCACGGTGGGCGGACAGCGCCTGCTGGGTTACATCGAGGCGGTGCTGGGCTCCGCCGAGCACCTGGAGCACGCGGCACGCGCCGGCGATGTCGCTTTCGGTGGCGAACTGCGGCTGGGCGTGCCTTCCACCCTGGGGCCCTACCTGCTGCCCCATTTCATCGAGCCGTTTCCGCAGCGCTTCCCGGGCGCGCGGCTGACCATCTCGGAAGGCAAGCCACGCGGCCTGCTGCGGCGCCTGCACGAGGGCGAGCTGGATGCCGTTCTGGCGCCGCCCAGCGTCACGGCCACCGGGCTGGAATCGGCGCCGCTGTTCTTCGAGCCCTATGAGTTGCTGCTCAATGCGGCGCATCCGCTGGCCGGACGCGCCGCCATCGCCCTGACCGAACTGGACGCGGCGGAAGCCACCCTCATGGCGGAAAGCCACGGTAATGGCGTATCCGACCTGGGCATGGCCGGCGCGGCGCGTCCGGAGCGTATCCAGGACGTCAGCCTGGAAAGCCTGGCCACGCTGGTGGCCATGCGCGGCGGCTACACCCTGGTGCCGATCCTGGCGCACGAGCGCCTGGGCTCGATCCGCAACGTGGTGCTGGCCGGCGTGGACGCCGCGCGACCCGGCCGGCACATCGCGCTCTACTGGCGCAGCGCCACGCCATGGCGCGACGACCTGGACCGTTTCGGCGACCTGCTACGCGAGCTGGCGCGGACCATTCCTGGCCTGGATGCAGCCACAAACGCCTAGGCCCTCAACGTCGGGTGTAGGAGCGCACGATGTGCGCGAAAAGCCAGCAAGGCGGAAAAGCGGTATCCCACATCGCGTGCCGATCATTGGGAATGAGGCACCCCGGATCGCGCACATCGTGCGCTCCTACACCCGCCCGCGAGGTCAGGGGGATCGGGGCATATCAACCGCCGTCGTCCAGGGTCGACCCGGTCAACAGGCCACGCGCCAGCATCGCGCATTGCTTGCGGTAGATCAGCAGGTGCCATTGCCGGCCGCCGATCTGGTGGTAGAGCACGGCCGAGCGTACGGACGCCAGCAGCGCGGCCCGCACCCGGTCCACGTTGCCCTTCTGCTGCAGGTGGGTGGGGTTGCCGGTCACCATGACGCGGGGCTTCAGGGTGGACAGGGTGCCGGCGTAGACCTCCGCCAGCCGGGCGGCCACGTTGGGGTGCTCGATCCCGAAATGCTCCACCTGCCGCTGCGTGGACACGATGCCCTCGCGCAGCCGATCGAGCAGGCCGCGATTGCGCGACAGCGAGCGCTCCAGCCGCAGCACGGTGATCGCCATGCGCATGACGGCGACATCGCGGGTGGCATCCTCGAACTGGGCCACCAGCGTGCGCAGGCCACGGCGTACCTTGCCCACCCCGCCGTACACCGAGGCCACCGAGTCGGCGTCGATGCGGAACACGCTGCCGATGCTCGCTTCGAACGCCGCGTCGTCGCAGCGGCCCTCGGTGGCCAGCTGCTGGGCCAGCGAGGCACCCTGGAAAACACCCGCAAGGGCGAGCACGCGTTCTTCGTTCATTCGCAAAGCCTGGAAAAGGAGGCGGCGCGGCTCACGCCAGGCCGCCGTAGGTGGCATCGGTGGCGTCGATCACGGCGCCGCCGAGGCAGGTTTCATCGTCGTAGAACACGACGGATTGGCCGGGGGTGACCGCGCGCTGGGGTTCGTCGAAGCGCACGTGCACGCTGGCGCCGCTCACTTCCACGTGGCAAGCCTGGTCCGACTGGCGGTAACGGGTCTTGGCCGTGCAGCGGAAGGCGGCCGCCGGGGGCTCGCCCGCCACCCAGGTGGCCTCGCCAGCGCTCAGGCGGGTGGACTGCAGCCAGCGGTTCTCGCCGCCCTGGGCCACGATGAGCGTGTTGGCAGCCACATCCTTGCCGACCACGTACCAGGGCTCGTTCGGCGCATCCGCCCGGCCGCCGATGCCCAGGCCGTTGCGCTGGCCCAGCGTGTAGTACATCACGCCCTGGTGCTCGCCGATGACATGCCCCTCGGGATCGACCATGGCGCCGGGCCGGGCCGGCAGGTAGGCCGAGAGGAAGGCGCGGAAATTGCGCTCGCCGATGAAGCAGATGCCCGTGGAATCCTTCTTGGCGTGCGTCGGCAGTGCGGCGTCGCGGGCCATCTGGCGGACCAGCGGTTTTTCGATCTCGCCCACGGGGAACAGCGTGGCGGCCAGTTGCTTCTGGCCCAGCGCATGCAGGAAGTAGCTCTGGTCCTTGGCGGCATCCACGGCGCGGAGCAGGCGATAGCGTTCGTCGCGATAATCGACCCGGGCATAGTGGCCGGTGGCGATCTTCTCGGCGCCCAGGGCCTGGGCGTGATCGAGGAAGGTCTTGAACTTGATCTCGCGGTTGCACAGCACGTCCGGGTTGGGCGTGCGTCCCGCGGCGTATTCGGCCAGGAAATAGGCGAACACGCCGTCCCAGTACTCGCCGGCGAAATTTCTTGCATGGAACGGGATGCCCAGGCGGCCGCAGACGGCCACGGCGTCCCGGCGGTCGTCGTCGGCGGTGCAGGGGCCCGAGCGGTCGTCTTCCTCCCAGTTCTGCATGAACATGCCTTCCACGTCGTGTCCCGCCTGCTGGAGCAGGAGGGCGGCGACCGAGGAGTCCACCCCGCCGGAGACGCCCAGGATTACCTTCACGCGACCGCCCCTGGCAGTCGGCAGCTCACGGTGTCCAGCGACAGGCGGCGCCCGTCCAGCCAGGCGTCGATGGTTTCGAGGACCAGCGGACTGCGCAGGCGGGGGCCCAGGGCCGCTATTTCGTCGCGGCGCAGCCAGATCGCCCGCCGGATGCCGTCATCCAGGGGGCGGTCCGCATCGTATGACTCCACATGACCCGCAAAACCGAAGCGCAGCACCTGTTCGCCATGTTCCGGGCTGGCCCACTGCCACACGCCCAGGAAGTGGTCCAGCGCGATGGTGTGCCCCGTTTCCTCCAGGGTTTCGCGGATGGCCGCGGCCTGCAGGCTCTCGCCCGGATCGAGGTGCCCGGCCGGCTGGTTGTACGCCACCTCGCCGAAGACATCCTCCTCGACGATCAGGTAGCGGTCGCCCCGGGCGACCACGCACGCCACCGTGGCGCGGGGGCGCCAGACGTTTTCTGGCTGGGAAGGTGTCGGCGGCATGGGCGTGGTGATCGGTCTGGCTCTGGAAAAAGGCATATTGTGCCATCACCTGTGGAAATCGAGCCGGAGGGTGGGCGAATTCCGGTGTATATAATCGAATCGCGCACCGACAGGTTCTTAATTAATGTCCCAGGAACACGAACACGATCAGGAAAGCGATCGCGGCCACGGGCTAGCGGTCGAGACCGTCAGACCGGAAACGGCAAGACCGCCCCTTTTCCAGGTGGTTTTGCTCAATGATGACTTCACCCCCATGGATTTCGTGATCGAGGTGCTACGCAGTTTCTTCGGCATGGACCAGGAACGGGCCGTGCAGGTCATGCTCCATGTGCATACCCGCGGCAAGGGCGTGTGCGGCGTGTTCACTCGCGAGGTGGCAGAAACCAAGGTGACGCAGGTCAACGAGTACGCGCGAGCCAATCAGCATCCGCTCTTGTGCACTATGGAAAAAATGTAAGCGCTACCCCATCTGGTGTTCATGCGGCAAGACGAAGGGGCTGGTCCCCGCCGCCCACATCTATCGGAGACGGTCCGTATGTTCAGCAAGGATCTCGAAGTCACCATCGGGCACTGCTACAAGCAGGCTCGCGAACAGCGCCACGAATTCATGACCGTCGAGCACCTGCTGCTTGCGCTCACTGAAAACACGTCCGCTTTGGCCGCCCTGCGTGCCTGCGGCGTCGATCTGCCGAGGCTTTCGGCCGATCTGCAGCGCATCGTCGCCGAAACCGTGCCGGTGCTGCCGGCCGGTGACGAGCGCGACACGCAGCCCACGCTGGGTTTCCAGCGTGTCTTGCAGCGCGCCGTGTACCACGTGCAGTCGTCGGGCCGGAAGGAAGTCACCGGCGCCAACGTGCTGGTGGCGATCTTCGGCGAAAAAGACTCCCACGCGGTCTATTTCCTGCATCAGCAGGAGATCACCCGTCTTGACGTGGTCAATTACATCTCCCACGGCATCGCCAAGATCGGCGATGAAGCGGCCGCGGCCGCGCAAAGCCCCGAGCGCGAAGGGGAAGAGGGCGGTGAAGGCAAGGGCAATCCGCTCAACGAATACGCCGCCAACCTCAACGAACTGGCGGTGCAGGGCAAGATCGACCCCCTGATCGGCCGCCAGGACGAGGTGGAGCGCACCATCCAGGTGCTCTGCCGCCGCCGCAAGAACAACCCGCTCTACGTGGGCGAGGCCGGCGTGGGCAAGACCGCCCTGGCGGAAGGCCTGGCCAAGCGCATCGTCGAGGGACAGGTGCCCGAGGTGCTGGAAGATTGCACTATCTGGTCGCTGGACCTGGGTGCCCTCGTGGCCGGTACCAAGTACCGCGGCGATTTCGAGAAGCGGCTCAAGGCCGTCATCGGACAGCTGAAGAAGCAGCCCAACTCCATCCTCTTCATCGACGAGATCCACACCATCATCGGCGCGGGTTCGGCGTCGGGTGGCACCATGGACGCTTCCAACCTGATCAAGCCGATGCTGGCCTCGGGTGAGCTGCGCTGCATCGGCTCGACCACCTTCCAGGAGTTCCGCGGGGTGTTCGAGAAGGACAGGGCGCTGGCGCGTCGTTTCCAGAAGATCGACGTGGTCGAGCCCACCGTGGCCGACTCGATCGAGATCCTGAAGGGCCTGAAGACCCGCTTCGAAGAGCACCATTCGGTGGAGTACACCGGTGAGGCCCTGCGTGCGGCCGTGGACCTGTCGGTCAAGCACATCCCCGACCGCCTGCTGCCGGACAAGGCCATCGACGTCATCGACGAAGCCGGTGCCCGCCAGCGCCTGCTGCCCGAGGAAGAGCGCACGGGCAAGGTCGACGTGCCGGAGATCGAATACATCGTGGCCAAGATGGCGCGTATCCCGGCAAAGCAGGTCTCGGCGTCGGATCGCGACGTGCTGCGCAACCTGGAGCGCAACCTCAAGATGGTGGTGTTCGGCCAGGATGGCGCGATCGAGGCCCTGTCGTCGTCGATCAAGATGGCACGCTCCGGCCTGGGTGACCCGTCCAAGCCGATCGGCAGCTTCCTGCTCGCCGGCCCCACGGGCGTGGGCAAGACGGAAGTGACCCGTCAGCTCGCCATGCAGCTGGGCATCGAGATGGTGCGGTTCGACATGTCCGAGTACATGGAGGCTCATTCCGTGTCGCGCCTGGTCGGTGCGCCTCCGGGCTACGTCGGCTTCGACCAGGGCGGCCTGCTGACCGAGCAGATCACCAAGCATCCGCACTGCGTGCTGTTGCTGGACGAAATCGAGAAGGCCCATCCGGATGTGTACAACATCCTGCTGCAGGTGATGGATCGCGGCGTGCTGACCGATACCAACGGCCGCGAAGCCAACTTCAAGAACGTGATCATCGTGATGACCACCAACGCGGGCGCACAGCTCGCATCGCGTCGCGGCATCGGCTTCGTCAAGCAGAACCACGCGACGGACGCCATGGAGACCATCCGTCGCCTGTTCACGCCGGAGTTCCGCAACCGGCTGGACGCGGTGATCCAGTTCAACGCGCTGGAC
Source organism: Xanthomonas sp. NCPPB 2632 (assembly GCF_041228075.2). NCBI lineage: Bacteria > Pseudomonadati > Pseudomonadota > Gammaproteobacteria > Lysobacterales > Lysobacteraceae > Xanthomonas > Xanthomonas sp. NCPPB 2632. The sequence goes on along the minus strand of NZ_CM192979.1, from coordinate 3,442,035 downwards.
TTCGACCACATCCTGCGGGTGGTGGATAAGTTCCTGATCGAGCTGGAAGCTCAGCTGGCCGAGAAGAAGGTGAGCGTGGATGTCACGCCGGAAGCCCGTCGCTGGCTGGCGGAGCACGGCTTCGATCCGCAGATGGGCGCCCGTCCGATGGCCCGTGTGATCCAGGACAAGGTGAAGCGCGCGCTGGCCGACGAACTGCTGTTCGGCAAGCTGGCCGACGGCGGCAAGGTCACCTTGTCGGTGGACGGCGACGAGCTGCACGTCGAGACGGAGTCGGCGGAACCGGCGGCCGTGACGGCCTGAGTCGGAATGATGGTTTGAAAGACATGCTGGCGTAAGAGAAAGGGCGGCCTGCGGGCCGCCCTTTTTTGCCGCCTGACGTTTACTACTGCCCCATGGAGATAATGCACATGTTCAGCAACGAAACCGAGCCCAAGGCGTCCGCCGGTCAGGGCCAGGGCAGCACCTTCCTCGAAGAAAAAGCCTTCCGCGCGCGTACCGTGCTGGTGTTCGGCACGATCACCGACGCCGTCGCCGCGGATACGGTTCGCCGCCTGCTGGCGTTGGACGCGGAGTCCGATGCGCCGATCGACATGATCGTGTCCTCGCCGGGCGGTCACCTGGAGTCGGGTGACGTGATTCACGACGTGGTGCGTTTCATTACGGCGCCGGTCAACATGATCGGCACCGGCTGGGTCGGCAGTGCCGCCACGCATCTGTACCTGGGCGCGCCGCGCGAGCGTCGGGTCTGCCTGCCGCAGACGCGCTTCCTGATCCATCAGCCCAGCGGTGGCGCCGGTGGTCAGGCCAGCGATATCGCCATCCAGGCCAAGGAGATCATGAAGGCGCGCGAGCGCATCGCCCGCGTGATTTCGCGTGAGAGCGGCCAGCCGATCGAGCGTGTTCGTGAGGATATCGAGCGCGACCTCTGGATGTCGGCCGAAGACGCGGTGACCTACGGTCTGGTCTCGCGCATCATCGAGCATCGCAAGGACGTCCGCCTCGACTGAGTGCGGATCGGTCGGACAACAAAAAGCCGCAGCGTGAGCTGCGGCTTTCTTGGCCTACCGGGTGCGGCGCGAGACGCGCTTACTTCATGCGGTAGGTGATACGACCCTTGGTCAGGTCGTACGGGGTCATCTCTACCTTCACCTTGTCGCCGGTGAGGATGCGGATGTAATGCTTGCGCATGCGGCCGGAAATATGGGCAATGATGACGTGCCCGTTCTCGAGCTGCACGCGGAACATGGTGTTGGGAAGGGTCTCCTGGATCGTGCCTTCCATTTCGATGACGTCGTCTTTTGCCATGTGTTCCGGGTCGGATGAACGGCCGGAATGGCCGCATAAGTCCCTTAGTATGCCATAGCGGACCGGCTCGGGCCAGCCCACGCAGCCGCCTTGGCTCAGGCGAAGTGCTCGTCCAGCTTCTTTCGGATCTCTTCCTCGATGGTGCCCTTCAGGGGCGACAGCAGCATGCCAAGCTCGGCGGTGACGTGCACGTCGGACGGTGACACGGCGATGGCGCCCTTTACCCCGGAACGGGCGAAGCTCATCGTGTCGCCGTCCCAGCGGCCCTCGGTACCGAACTTCTCGCTCATGCGCGCGGCCACTTTCTCGACCACGGCGCGTGCTTCCGCGACGGTCTTGCCATGCGGGCGGCGGATATCGATTCTTGCCATCGGAGCGACCCTCTGCACTGAAAGCGGCGGAGTCTAGCAGGATGGGGCATCACGTCATGTCGACACCTTCGTCGACACCTTTAAGGTCAAACAGATAGCGCACTCTGCTAAAGTTACTTCGTCAACGTCCCGGTTCCTCCATGCGCATCGAATTCGTCAGCTCGGCTCGCGGTGATTTCCACTGGTCACGGCCCGTGCTCACGATCGGCCGTGGCGAGGACAACGACCTGGTCGTGTCCGAAAACCACGTGGCCGCCAGGCACGTCACCCTCCATCGCGACCGTCGCGGCATGGTGCTCGAAGTGGCCCCGTCCACCGGGCGCGTTTATGTCAACGCCCGCCCCGTGCGCGAACGCGCGATCCTGCGCCCGGGTGACAGCCTGTCGCTGGGCGACTGCCGCATGTTGCTGCGCGACGATGCCGACCTGGACGCCCGTCCCACCGTGGAGCCGACAGACCCCCGTTGCACCGTCGCGCTGCGGCCGGTGGCCGGTCCCTTGTCCGGCCGTGTCATCGCCGTGGGCGATCGCCTCGAACTGGGCGCCACGCATGGTGCCTTGCCGCTGGAGCTGCCCGGCAACGACGTCGCCCTGTTGGTGCTGGCCTGGGAGCACGGCGAGCTGATCCTCGACGGCTCCCGCGTCCCGGCGCGCCATGCCGTGCGGGTCAACGGCATCACCGCCGTGCGCGCCGTGCTCCAGCCGGGCGACCAGATCGGCCTGGCCGCGCATCGCTTCGTGGTCGATGCCCCGGGCTGGTCGGCGGAGCCGCCGGTGGTGCTGCCCGAGCCCGCTCCCGCGGCCGACCCCCGCGGCGACGATACCGCCGGCGCACGCGGCGACGTCTGGTGGCTGATCCTCACCGCGGCGTTGCTCGCCGTGGGTATCGCGCTGGTGCTGTTCGTCAAGCTCTGAACCGGGCGCATAATCGGGGTTTACTTCCCGAGGGTGCATCGAGCATGACAAGAGCCTGGAACTTCAGCGCAGGCCCGGCGGCCCTGCCGGAAGCGGTGCTGCGCCGCGCCCAGTCGGAACTGCTCGACTGGAACGGCACCGGTGCCTCGGTGATGGAACTGTCCCACCGCGGCAAGGCTTTCATGGCCCTGGCAGCCGATGCCGAGGCGCGCCTGCGCCGGCTGATGGCGGTACCCGAGGGCTACACGGTGCTGTTCCTGCAAGGCGGGGCCACGCAGCATTTCGCGCAGATTCCCATGAACCTGGCCGGCGCCGATGCGTCGGCCGATTACATCGTGACGGGCCACTGGGGCGAGAAAGCGGTGCGCGAAGCGTCGCCTTACCTCACCGCCCGCGTGGCCGCCACGTCGGAAGACGCCCAGTACCTGGCCCTGCCTGCGCGCGACACCTGGCAACTCGATCCCCGCGCCGCCTACCTGCACTACACGCCCAACGAGACCATCCACGGCGTGGAGTTCCACGACGTGCCTGACGCGGGCGACGTGCCGCTGGTGGCGGACATGTCGTCGAACATTCTCAGCCGGCCGGTCGACGTATCGCGCTTCGGCCTGATCTACGCCGGTGCGCAGAAGAACATCGGGCCCTCCGGCCTGGTGGTGATGATCGTCCGCGACGACCTGCTGGCCCGCGAAGGCCGGCCCATGGCGAAGATATTCCGTTACGCCGAGCACGCCGCCAACGATTCGATGCTCAACACGCCCAACACCTGGGGCTGGTACCTCGCGGGGCTCACGTTCGAGTGGCTGGAAGATCAGGGCGGCCTCGAAGCGATGGGCGAGCGCAATGCGCGCAAGGCGGCCACGCTGTATGCCGCGATCGACGGCTCGGGCGGTTTCTATCGCAGTCCGGTCGAGGTGGCGTCGCGCTCGCGGATGAACGTGCCTTTCACCCTGCACGACAGTGCGCTGGACGCCGCGTTTCTCACTGAATCCGCCGCGGCGGGTTTGCTTGCCCTCAAGGGACACAAGGCCGTGGGTGGCATGCGCGCATCGCTGTACAACGCCGTGCCGCAGGACGCCGTGGATGTACTGGTGAACTTCATGCGGGACTTTACGGCGCGTCACGGTTAAAGTCGGGATTCACCGCATTGCAGCATGCGTAGTGCGGTGATAACCGTTTCATTTGCAACCACTTAGCCGCCTGGAAGTCCATGAGCAAGACCCCCACCGATAAGCAAGCCACGCTGATCGAAGCGCGTACGCGCATCGACAGCATCGACCAGCAACTGCAGTCGCTCATCAGCGAGCGCGCCCGTTGGGCACAGCAGGTCGGCCGGGCCAAGGGCCCGTTGAAGGCGGCGGTGGAGTATTACCGACCCGAGCGCGAGGCCCAGGTGCTGCGCGGTGTCATCGACCGCAACGACGGCCCGCTGCCCAACGGCGAGCTGGTGCGGCTGTTCCGCGAGATCATGTCGTCGTGCCTGTCGCAGCAGCAGCCGCTGAAGATCGGCTTCCTCGGCCCCGAGGGCACCTTCAGCGAGCAGGCCGTGCGCAAGCACTTCGGTCATGCCGCGTATGGCCTGCCGCTGGGCAGCATCGAGGAGGTCTTTCAGGAAGTGGCCGCGGGCAATGCCGATTTCGGCGTCGTGCCGGTGGAAAATTCCGGGCAGGGCATGATCCAGATGACGCTGGACATGTTCCTCGTCTCCAAGGCCACCATCTGTGGCGAGGTGGAACTGCGCGTCCACCAGAACCTGCTCTCGCTCAACGGCGAGCTGAAAGAGATCAAGCGCGTCTACTCGCACCCGCAGTCGTTGCAGCAATGCCAGGGCTGGCTGCGCGTGAACCTGCCCAACGCCGAGCGCATTCCCGTTTCCAGCAACGCCGAGGCCGCGCGAACGGCCAAGCTGTCACCGGAATCCGCCGCCATCGCCGGCGAGACGGCCGGCCGCGTGTACGGCCTGAAGACCATCGCCGGCCCGATCGAAGACCGCTCGGACAACACCACGCGGTTCCTCGTCATCGGTCGCTCGATCTTCCCGCCCTCGGGCAACGATCGCACGTCGCTGCTGGTGTCCGTGCGCGACAAGCCCGGCGCGCTGTACGACGTGCTCAGCCCGCTGGCGCAGCACGGCATCAGCATGAACCGTATCGAGTCGCGCCCGGCACACACGGGCAAGTGGCAGTACGCGTTCTTCATCGACGTGTCGGGCCATGTCGACGACGACGCGATGAAAGCCGCCCTCGACGAGATGAAGCCGGCCGCCGCCGACGTGCGCGTGCTCGGTTCCTATCCGGTCGCCTTGCCGTGACCGTCGGGTTCGACGCGGCCGCGCTCGCGAACCGGGCGACGGCCGCGCTGCGCGCGTACGATCCAGGCCACGACCTGCCCGCGCTGCGTCGACGTTTCGGCGCGGCCATCGCCGAACTGGGCTCGAACGAGAATCCGCTCGGCCCCAGCCCAATGGCCATGCAGGCGGCCACACGGGTGCTGCAGGACATGTGGCGCTACCCCGACCCGACCGGCACGGCGCTCAAGGCCTGCCTCTCGACCGAGTTGGACATCGCACCGGCAGGCATCACGCTCGGCAACGGTTCGCACGAACTGCTGATGTTGCTGGCGCAGTGCTTCGCCGACGCCGAGCATCCGGTGGTGTTCTCGCAGTACGGTTTCGCGGTGTTTCCCATCGCCGCCGCGGCGGCCGGTGCGCATGGCATCGCCGTGCCCGCCTTGTCGGCCGACCATCCCCAGGCGCCTTACGGGCACGACCTGGAGGCGATCGCGCACGCGGTGACCCCGACGACGCGGCTGGTCTACCTCGCCAACCCGAACAATCCGACCGGCACCTGGTTCACGGCCGCCGCGCTCGCCGCGCTCCTCGAGCGCGTTCCGCCGGCCACCCTGGTAGTGGTGGACGAGGCGTACCACGAGTACGTGGACGCCGCCGGTCCCGCAACCGCCGTCGCCCTGATGGACCGCTTCCCCAACCTCGTCGTGACCCGCACCTTTTCCAAGGCGCACGGCCTGGCCGGGCTGCGTATCGGCTACATGGCCAGCCATCCGTCGGTGGCGGCGGTGTGCGAGCGGCTGCGCGAATCGTTCAACGTCAACGCCGTGGCCCTGGCCGCCGCGGAGGCCGCGCTCGCGGATCGCGCCCATCGTGATCGCGTGCGCGAGGTCAACGCGGGCGACCGCGCGTGGCTGGCCGATGCGCTGACCGCGCGCGGCATGCGCGTGCTGCCGTCGCAGACCAACTTCCTGCTGGTCGACCTGGGGCGCGACGCCGCGCCCGTCGAGGCCCATCTGTTCGAGCGCGGCGTGATCGTGCGGCCCATGGGCGGCTACCGGCTGCCCCATACGGTCCGCATCAGCATCGGCAGCCGTGCCGAACTTCACCGTCTACTGGAGAACCTGCCATGAGCCGCATGGACTGGCAAAGCCGCGCGGGTCGCCCCCTGCGCGGCGAGATCGCGGTACCGGGCGATAAATCCGTATCCCATCGCGCGCTGATGTTCGGCGCGCTGGCCGAGGGCGTCACCCACATCCGCGGTTTCCTCGAAGGCGAGGACACCCGCGCCACCGCGGCGATCCTGGGCACGCTGGGCGTGCGTTTCGACACGCCGGCCCCGGGCGAGCGCGTGGTGCATGGCGTGGGTCTGCATGGCCTGCGCGGCAGCACGGACGACCTGGACTGCGGCAACGCGGGCACCGGCATGCGCTTGCTCGCCGGACTGCTGGCCGGGCAGGCGTTCGACAGCACGCTGGTCGGCGACGCCTCGCTGTCGCAGCGACCGATGCGTCGTGTCACCGATCCGCTGGCGCTGATGGGTGCCTCGATCGACAGCGTTGACGGCAAGCCGCCGTTGCGCATCCACGGCGGCGCCCGGCTGAAGGGCATCCGCTACCAGCCGCCCGTCGCAAGTGCGCAGATCAAGTCGGCGCTGCTGCTGGCCGGCCTGTACGCCGAGGGCAGCACCGAGGTGATCGAGCCGCATCCCACCCGCGACTACACTGAAAGCATGCTCAAGGCTTTCGGCTGGCCGATCGAGTATTCGCCGGGCAAGGCGAAGCTGGAAGGTGGCCATCGTCTCACCGCGGTGGACGTGGACGTGCCGGCGGATTTCTCGTCGGCGGCCTTCTTCATCGTCGCAGCCTGCGTGGTGCCCGGTTCCCACGTGCGCATCAAGGGCGTGGGCCTCAATCCGCGCCGCACCGGACTGTTGGCCGCACTCGAGCTCATGGGCGCGGATATCGCCGTGGAAAACGAGCGCAGCAGTGGCGGTGAGGACATCGGCGACCTCGTGATCACCTATGCGCCGCTGCATGGTGTGGCCCTGCCGCTGGATATCGTCCCCGACATGATCGACGAGTTTCCCGCTTTGTTCGTCGCCGCGGCCGTGGCCGAGGGCATGACCACGATCCGCGGCGCGGCGGAGTTGCGGGTGAAGGAGTCGGATCGCATCACCAGCATGGCCAACGGGTTGAAGGCCTGTGGCGTGTTGATCGACGAACTGCCGGATGGCGCGATGATCCGTGGCGGCAGCATCGGTGGCGGGCATATCGACAGCCACGGCGATCACCGCATCGCCATGAGCTTCGCCGTTGCAGGCCTGGTCGCCAGCGCACCGATCGTCATCGGCGACTGCGCCAACGTCGCCACCTCGTTCCCCGGCTTCATGGCGCTGGCCAACGGGCTGGGTTTCGACCTGACGGATTCCGTGGCGTCCGCGTAGGCGCTACGCTGGTCGCCTTCCCCGACCGGATGCCCCCATGGCAGACAAGCTCCCCCCGTTCGTCGTCGTCGTCCCGGCGCGGTTCGGCTCCACCCGACTGCCGGGCAAGCCGCTGCTGAAGATCGCCGGCGAATCGATGATCCGGCGGGTGGCGGCAAGGGCAGGGCAGGCCGGCGCCGCGCAGGTGGTGGTCGCCACGGACGACGACCGCGTGGCGACGGAGTTGCGCGGTTGCGGCGACCTGCTGGTCTGCATGACCCGGACGGACCACGCCTCGGGCAGCGACCGCATCGCCGAGACCGTGGCTCACTTCGGTTGGCCCGACGACACCATCGTGGTGAACCTGCAGGGTGACGAGCCCTTCGCCCCCGCCGCCGGCATCCGTGCGGTGGTGGCCACGCTGGCGGGGGACGACGCGCCCATGGCCACCCTGGCGACGCCCATCGTGCATGCCGACGAATTCTTCGACCCCAACATCGTCAAGGTGGTGCGCAGCCAGAACGGTCGCGCGCTGTATTTTACCCGCGCGCCTGCGCCCTGGGCCCGGGACGATTTCGCCCGGGACCGGGGCGTGCTGCCACCCGGCCTGCCGTTCCTGCGCCACATCGGCATCTACGCGTATCGGGCCGGCTTCCTGCGCCGGCTGGCGGCCCTGCCGCGCACCCCGCTGGAGCAACTGGAGTCGCTGGAACAGCTGCGCGCCCTGGAGAACGGCCACGCCATTTCGGTCCAGCCCACGCCGGAGCCGTTCCCGCCCGGGATCGACACGGCCGAGGATCTGGAACGGGCCGAGCTCTGGGTGGCGACCCAGGTCGGGGTTCGTGAGTCCTAGGGGATTTCCTACACGGGTAGCCTGCTCTCGCCTACATTCATCTCCGGCCTCCGCCGGGCGCGTCGCGTAGGGCGACGACGTAACCTATCCCTGTCGCCAAGCTCTCCCCCTAAGGACGGCGACACTCCCACGGAAGGTCCGGCGCCGGCATGATTCATCCCATGCCGGCGTTTTCGCGCCCGGCGTACGCCCACGCGGTAAAATGGGGGCATGGAGCACACCGAGTCGCACCCCTTCGACGGCAAGACCTTTGTCCGCCACCTGACCACCTCGCCCGGCGTCTACCGCTATTTCGACGCGGAGGACGAACTGCTGTACGTCGGCAAGGCCGCCAACCTCAAGAAGCGCGTTAGCAATTATTTCCTGAAGCCGCCGATGGACCCGCGCATCGCCTCGATGGTGTCGCAGATCGCGCGGGCGGAAGTGACCCTGACCCGTACCGCGGGTGAGGCGCTGCTGCTCGAATCGCAGCTGATCAAGTCGCTGAAGCCGCGCTACAACATCGTGCTGCGCGACGACAAGAGTTACCCCTACATCTACCTGTCCAGCGCCGACGAGTACCCGCGGCTGGGCTTCCATCGGGGCGCCAAGACCGCGACGGGCCGCTACTTCGGCCCCTATCCCAGCACCTTCGCCGTCCGCGAGAGCCTGGGCCTGATGCAGAAGCTGTTCAAGGTGCGCCAGTGCGAGGACAGCTATTTCCGGAACCGCTCGCGGCCCTGCCTCCAGCACCAGATCGGCCGTTGCAGCGCCCCCTGCGTGCGCCTGATCGACGTGCCGGACTACCGTAACGACGTGCGTCACGCCGAGATGTTCCTGGAAGGGCGCAGCAGCGCCGTGATCGACGAGCTGGCCGTGGCGATGGACACCGCCAGCCAGGCGTTGCACTTCGAACGCGCCGCCACCCTGCGCGACCAGGTGGCGGCCCTGCGCCGGCTCCAGGCCCAGCATTTCGTGCAGGGCGCGAGCGCCGACATGGACGTCATCGCGTGCAGCATGGAGGGGGGCATGGCCTGCGTCAGCGTGCTGTTCTTCCGCAACGGCGTCAGCCTGGGCTCGCGCGACTTCTTCCCGCGGCTGGGTACGGATGCGTCGATCCCCGACGTGCTCGCGCAGTTCATCGCCCAGTACTACCTCGAGCGCCAGGTGCCGCGCGAGCTGGTGCTCAGCGACGACGTGGAAGACATCGAGGTGCTGGCCGGCGTGCTGTCGGAGCATGCCGGGCACACGGTGTCGCTCAAGCCCAGCGTGCGCGGCGAGCGCGCCCGCTTCCTGGAAATGGCCCAGCGCAACGCGGGTGCGGCGCTGACCTCGCGCCTGGCCAGCCGGCACACGCTGCTGGCGCGATTCGACGACTTGCAGAAGGTGCTCGAACTGACCGACATGCCGCGGCGCCTCGAGTGCTTCGACATCAGCCACACCATGGGCGAGGCGACAGTGGCCTCCTGCGTGGTGTTCGGTCCCGAGGGGCCGGAAAAGTCGCACTATCGGCGCTTCAACATCGCCGGGATCACCCCGGGCGACGATTACGCCGCCATGCACCAGGCACTGACGCGGCGCTTCAAGAAGGTCGTGGAAGGCGGCGTGCGGCCGGACATCCTCCTGATCGACGGCGGCACGGGCCAGGTGGGGCAGGCGGTGGATGTCCTGCGCGAGCTCGGCGTCGAGGGCATCCGGGTGGTCGGCGTGGCCAAGGGCCCCGGCCGCCGCGCCGGCGAGGAAACCCTCGTGCTCGCCGACAGCGGCCGGACCTTGCACCCCGGCACCTCGTCGCCGGCCCTGCACCTCGTGGCCGCGGTCCGTGACGAAGCGCACCGTTTTGCGATCAGTGGCCATCGCCGCCGTCGTGAAGCGGCCCGCGAACGCAGTACGCTGGAGGACGTGGCCGGCGTGGGCGCGCGCCGACGCGCGGCCCTGTTGAAGGCCTTCGGCGGACTGGCCGGGGTGGAAGCGGCCGGCGTCGAGGAATTGATGAGCGTGAAGGGCATTGATCGCGGGCTCGCGGAGCGCATCTATGCCATGCTGCATCCCTGATCGAACGGAGGTGTCGGCTCGCACCGATTCCTCCCGTACTGGCTGACCTATGCGCATCAACCTCCCCACCTGGCTCACCCTGTTCCGCGTGCTCCTGCTGCCGGTCATGGTCGTCGTCTTCTACCTGCCGTTCCGCGGCGCCAGCCTGACGGCGGCACTGGTCTTCGTGCTGGCCGCCTTCACCGACTGGCTGGATGGCTACCTGGCCCGGCGCATGAACCTGACCTCGGCGTTCGGGGCATTCCTGGACCCGGTGGCGGACAAGCTGATGGTCGCCGTCACGTTGTTCCTGCTGGTGCAGTCGCACCCGGGCGGATGGCAGGGGATATTGCTGGCGGTCACGGCCGCCGTCATCGTCGGCCGGGAAATCAGCGTTTCCGCACTGCGCGAATGGATGGCCGAGATCGGCGCGCGCTCGCGGGTCAAGGTCGCCTTCCTCGGCAAGCTGAAGACCACGATGCAGATGGTGGCCCTCGTGGTCCTGCTTCTGCAGCACGACGCGGAGACGCTGCGCCTGTACCACATCGGCGAGGCCTTGCTGGTCATCGCCGGCATCCTGACGATCTGGTCCGGGCTGGACTACCTGCGTGCCGCCTGGCCGGCCTTGCGCGGCGACGCCGAGGCGATCCATAAAAGTGAAAAAAAACCGCTGCAAGGTGGTTGACACATGGGCGTCGTGATCTAGAATAGCCGGACAACGACGCGGGAATAGCTCAGTTGGTAGAGCACGACCTTGCCAAGGTCGGGGTCGCGAGTTCGAGTCTCGTTTCCCGCTCCAAAGTTTTCACGAAACCTCGGTCACCCGGGGTTTTGTTTTTTAGGCGCCACGCGATACTCTTCGCGCTGCGCCAGCGATGGCCGGGTGGCAGAGTGGTCATGCAGCGGACTGCAAATCCGCGTACGCCGGTTCGATTCCGACCTCGGCCTCCATCGCATTCCAAGGCGCTCCGCTCACGCGGTGCGCCTTTTTTCTTGTAAGCCCGGATGGCGAAATCGGTAGACGCAAGGGACTTAAAATCCCTCATCCGCGAGGGTATGTCGGTTCGAGTCCGACTCCGGGCACCATCTGTACCAAAGGGTTCCGCGATCCGCTGAACCCGCATTGCACCTCACCCGTAAAATTCTCCCTAAAATTCACGACTTCTCAGACGTGCCGAAGACCGGCACGTCACACCGAATTGGCGCCCAATAAACGACAGCGCCTGCCTCGTTTCAAAGCTATAAGAGGGGTCGGTCGGCAAGGCACGAGGTTTCGCTCGGTGCTCCGACACACTCGGTGGGGATAACCATGATTGTCGAAACGAATGGCCGGAAGGCCGCTATGGGCGCATGCGTCGCGATCGTCATGGGTGCTTTCAGCAGCCATGCGCATGCTGCAGCGATCAATTGCAAAGACATCCCGCCGGGTGCGACCTGGCAATACGCTTCCAACGATCCGTGGGGACAGGGCAACAAATACATTTACTCCTATGAATTGCTGTCCGCGAATCCCACCTTTAATGTCAGCCAGACGTTGGTGAGCCAGAACGCCTTGCCCGACCCGATAACCGCGACGTTTACCTCATCGAAGTCGGAATCGTTCACGTCCACCGTGAGCTCGAGTCTGTCGGTGTCATTCTTCAAGTGGCTTACCGCCAACGTCAGTGCGAGCTTCACCCAGACGATCACGACCCTGATCGGCCAGTCGGCTACAGTGCCCGTGCCGGCCATGTCCAGCGTTGTTGGCCAGTACGGCGTCGATGCATACGACATCACCTACAACGTGCGAACCTTGATGATGACCAAGTCGCAGAATTTCTATTTCTGCTTCGACCTTGGCAACGAGACAAGAACGTCGAACGTTCCGACCACCACGATTCGCTGGCGTTTCTCGCCCGGCTGATTCGGTTCGTCGTGTCTGCGACGCCGAACTGGCCCTGGTGGGCTGGACTGCCTCAGTTTGTCCTTTGCATTACCCTGTCGACTTACCCGAACGCGGCGCAGGTCATCCGGACCAGGTCCGGTGTGCCCCGCTCCGGCACCACGAGTAACGAACACAGGCCCACCTCATGACACACCAGACAGCGCTCAAGGTCATTATCGGCTCGCGCAATCCCGTCAAGATCGGCGCGGTACGCAACGCGCTCACGGCGCTCTTTCCCGAGCATGTCCTCGCCTGTGAGGGCATGCATGCGCCGTCTGGCGTCGCCGATCAGCCGATGACCGCGACGGAGACGCGGCAGGGCGCCATCCAGCGCATGCAGTACTGCCAGCAACACGGTGGTGAGGCCGACTTCCATGTTGCGCTGGAAAGTGGGATCGAGATGGGTGAGGACGGTCCGGGATCAGTCGGTTACGTGGCCATCGCTAGGGGCGACCGCCTATCCGTAGGTCGCAGTGCCTGGCTACCCGTTCCACCGATTGCCTACGAGGCCCTGCTCGAAGGCGAAGAGTTGGGCGACGTGATGGACCACCTGTTCGGCACGGTCAACGTCAAGCAGCAGGGAGGCGCCATAGCCCTCGTCACGCGAGGTCATGCCACTCGCGAGGGCGTCTACACGCAGGCCTTGTTGCTGGCGATGGCGCCGTTCCTGAATCCCGATCTGTACGGTTTGGCTTAGCGAGTCGTCCCGTGAGCGAGGACACCCGTATGTCGGTTCGGCGACAGGTCACACCCCCGTAACGCCGCCTGTGCGAAACGTGGGTATTAGGGAGGTGCGCCATGCTCGGATCTACCCAGGCCACGGTGACCGCCGCCGCGACCGAACACGTCAAGCCACTGCGCGTCTACGTCTTCTATCCATCGATCAATCACCGTGCATGGTGGGTCCTGCTTCCGGGATCGGCCAAGGAGTCGTTCGACTCGGAAGGTGCGGCGATCGAGTTCGCGGTGACACGCGCCCGCACGTTGCGCGGTCACGGCCGCCCTGTCGAGGTGCTTCAGGAAAAGATCTCGGGATCGTGGATGGCCGTTCGAGTGTCATGAGAGTCCCCTGTTCGTGAGTGCCTGTTGATCCAGTTCGACCTGTCCGGAGATGTTTCGCCATGACGACCGAGTACGAAACGATCAACCAGCGCCTCATCGGCGAACTCAAGGCGCACCGTCGGGAGATGCGGAGCCCGGTGATCGTCGATCCGCGGCGTTACCGCGACCCTGAAGACGAGGCAGTGCAGCTCGCCTATCCCGGCGATGCGAGCGCAGCGGATGTGGCCTGCGACGACGCCGAGCTCGGGCAGGTGGAAGACGATCACTGAAGCGCGTCGAGGGCTTGCAATGCGGGCAAGGCTTGCCTAGAATTGCCGGCTTGATGCGGGAATAGCTCAGTTGGTAGAGCACGACCTTGCCAAGGTCGGGGTCGCGAGTTCGAGTCTCGTTTCCCGCTCCAGATTTTCGAAGCCCCGGTTAATACCGGGGCTTTTTTTTTGTTTTCTGCTCAGAGCGCGAAGGAGGCCTAGGTTTGGCTTCGTGCTTGGCTTTGTGGTCCTGTGGTCCTGTGGTCCTGTGGCCTTGGAGCCTTGGAGCCTTGGAGCCTTGGAGCAAGAGCCGGCGGGTATCCCCCTCGGCGCCACGCCTGCGGCGACCCGTCGTGGAAAGCCGCTAGCGCGGCCGTGTCTTTGATTCGCGCACATCGTGCGCTCCTACCCGCGGCCGTTTGTCTATTGCCCTTCGGGCCCGGGTCGGGCTTCGAACGGAGGTTTCCGATTCGACCTCCTGTCTCAGCGGAAACGGCGGCCGTCCTGGCCGGCCCCCTTCGGGCTTTTTCCGTTCGAAGCCCTCGCCTGCGGCTACCGGCCCCGAGGGGGCTACCCGCCGGCTCTTCCTCAAACTGGGGTGGGGTGTGGGGCGAGCAGCGCGTGGTGGTGGGTGAGTAGACGCGAAGGTACGGCGTCGCCGCTTTGTTGGCTGTTCGCGCACATCGTGCGCTCCTACGCCTGGTAGGGCAGGTTGTGAAACGCGTGATCTGCCGGCTGTGTAGGAGCGCACGCGTGTGCGCGAACCCTCAACACACCTAAGGCGGTTGATGCCGCACGCAACAGCCCAGCGAGCGTTCCCAGCAACGAAGCGAACCCCCGCTCTGTGCTCGACCCCAAGCCACCTCAGTCGTCGAAAGAGCCGGCGGGTGCCACCCTCGTGGCCGGTAGCCGTAGGCGAGGGATTCGAACGGAAAAGGCCCGAAGGGGGCCGGCCAGGACGGCCGGCCATTTTTGCTGAGCCATGGATGGCGAATCAAAAATCCCCGTTCGAAGCCCGACCCGCTGCCCGAAGGGCAATAAGACAACGGCCGCGTCAGCGGCCTTTCCTTTTCGGGTCGCCGCAGGCGTGGCCACGAGGGTGGCACCCGCCGGCTCTTGCTCCAACGCCCGAAGGCTTCAAGGCTAAGCGCGATGCCGAAGGCGAGCCCTCCCAAAAGACACCAACCTCAAGGATCAGCCACAACCCAAAGCGCCGGCATGTGCAGCTCCGCACACCCATGCCGACAGGCGAACGTGCTGTGCTCGCCGACCAGGAAGACATGCTTTCCGCCAGCCAGCGTGATGTCGAGCGTGCCGGACACCCCGGCATCCCCGCGGACGGTCGTGCGCTTGTTGGCGGTGACCGCCTCGGTGAACGACTTCGTCCCCCAGTGCCAGGTGACCGTGCCCAGCTTGCCCCGCAGGGCGATATCGGCAGGGTCTGCACCCTTGCCCGCCAGGTGGAGGTCGTCGCCCGCGCAACCAGCGAGGAGCAGGGGGAGCAGGATGAGGCCGAGTACGCGGTAGCGTTTCACGTGATGTCCAGCCGGAGGGTCGCCACCGGTAACGGCCGAGGTCGGCAAAGCTTGATGCCGGAGGATGCGCCCATGTATCCGCGATTCATGGGCCCTCCTCGACGAGGCGCTCCCCGGACGTGACCGGCTTGCCCGCGGTAACGGGTGCGACAGGTGCGCGGCGCAGCGGCGCGTCCTTCATCCACCAGGCGACGACGAACGCCACCGCCATCACGCAGGCGCCGACGTCGTACACCGTATGCAGGGAAGCACCGAACGCCTCCAGGTAGGAAGCATGGATATCGGGGGGCAGGGCGTTCACGGCATCGGGGCGAAGCGACCGCGCCGGCGAGCCGGCAGGCAGCAGGTCGGCCATGCGCGACTGCAGGCCGTTGCTGAATACGGCACCGAACACCGACACGCCCACCGAGCCGCCGATCGAGCGGAACAACGTCACGCCGGAGGTGGCCACGCCCATGTATTTCATGTCGACGCTGTTCTGCGTGGCGAGAACCAGCACCTGCAGGATCATGCCCAGTCCCACGCCGAGCAGCCCGGCGTAGGCGTACATGAGCGGGATGAGGCTGTCGTTGTGCAGCGTACCCAGCAGCGTCAGCGCCACGGTCGCGAGGAACGTGCCGACGATGGGGAAGACCCGGTAGCGCCCCATGCGGCTTATCAGGCGGCCGCTGACGATCGAGCTGACCAGCAGGCCACCCATCAGTGGTAGCAGCTGCATGCCGGCTGCCGTGGGAGACACGCCCTTGACCACCTGCAGGTACAACGGCATGAAGGTGGTCGAGCCGAACAGCGCCGCGCCGACGAACAGGCCGATGATGCAGCTGAGCAGGAAGGTGCGGTGCCGGAACAGTCCCAGCGGGATGATCGGCTCGCTGGCTACCGATTCCTCGTAGACGAAGCCGATCACGCCAATGATGGCGAAAGCCAGGATGAACCACAGTTCCCCGGACGACCACGGCAGCATCGTGCCGCCCTCGGTGGTGAATAGGATCAGGCAGCTCAGCGCGAGTGTCAGCCACGCGGCTCCCCAGTAGTCGATGGTGTGCTTCACGTGGCGCACATGGGGATGGAACGCCGCGGCGATGACGCCGATGGCGACCAGTCCCAGCGGCAGGTTGACGTAGAAGATCCAGCGCCATGACAGATGGTCGACCATGAAGCCGCCGACCAGCGGGCCGAGAACGGTCGCCAGGCCGTACACACCACCGAACAGGCCCTGGTACTTGCCACGGTCGGCTGGCGGGATCACGTCGCCGATCGAGGCCATGACGATCACAAGCAGGCCGCCGCCGCCCAGTCCCTGCAGCGCGCGCATGGCGATCAGCTGGGTCATGTCCTGGGCCAGGCCGCACAGGACGGATCCGAGGAGGAAGAGGGCGATCGCGGTCTGCAGCACCACCTTGCGGCCGAACAGATCGCCGAACTTGCCGTATAGCGGCACCACGACGGTGGAACTGAGCAGGTAGGCGGTCACGACCCACGACAACTGGCTGAAACCGCCCAGTTCCGTCACGATCGTCGGCAGCGCGGTGGAGACGATGGTCTGGTCGAGCGCGGCCAGCAACATCACCAGCATCAGCGCAGGGAACAGCACGCGCAGGGAGGGGGTGGCGGTCGGCGAGGGCGCCGAATCCGGCACGGGGGAAGCGGTCACAAGGGTATCCCGTGAATTTAATTAATGGGTAAGTTAATATAGGTGCGACACGGCGTCCGGTCAATCCGACACGCTGCCGTGGTATTGAAGTCGTGGTGTCGAGCGCCTTTCGACCATGTCGGAGCATCCTTGGTTACTTCTGTCCCCCGCCGCGGCCGTCGCCCCGGTCGGCCACCCGTCCAGCCGGACGGCCCCGACCAGCGCCAGCGCCTGGCCGATATCGCCCTGGAACTGATCGCCCGGAAGGGCTACGCCGAAACCACGCTGGCGGGCATCGCCCGGGCCGCGGGCATGACATCCGCCGCGGTGCACTACTACTTCAAGACACGCGAGCAACTGTTCGACATGTTGTTCGACGAGCGCATCGCGCCGATGCAGAAACGCCTCGAAGGCATCTTCCTGGAGCACGCCGACGATCCGGTGGCGGCCTTCGCGAGCCTGGTGCGCCGCTTCGTCGAGATCGCGGGCGATTCACCGTGGGTGGGACCGGTCTTCTTCGGCGAGATGCTCAACGACAGCGACCTGTTCAAGCAGCACATGCGCAAGCGGCTGGGCGACTCGCGCCAGCTGGCGGTCGTCGGCACCATCCGCCGGTGGCAGGAGGAGGGGCGTATTGCCCAGGACCTCGACCCCGCCCTTTTGATGGGCACGGTGCTCAGCCTGACTGTGCTGCCGGTCACTGCCAGCCGGAAATGGAAGGGCGATGCCTTGCGTGGACACATCGACGCAGAGGTGATCATGCGGCACGCGCTGGCCCTGCTGATGCACGGCATCCGGGCCCCCAGCGACCACGCCGGCTGACGTAAATACGTCCTATCCCCCGGCTTCACGTGATTGCCATGCGGCCCCGGCGACTCTTGCCGCTCTGGCGCGCACTATCCACTCGGGGATCGGATCATGGCTAATACGACGGGCTCTCACGTCAACACCATCGGCGCATTGGCCGCTGGAAAACTGCTGGCCAAGGCCACCGGCGGAAAATGGGGTCCGGCCATCCTGATCCTTGCCGGCATCATCCTGCTGCGCAAGCGCGCCGCACAACGTGCCGCACAACGACAACGCGCCGACATGGCCCTCGTGAGCCACGCCGACGCGTCGTACTGACCGTAATCAGTCCTGCTGCTTGTTGTCTTCGCCGGTGCCGTCCAACGGATCGCCGGACGAGTCGGTCTTCGGTTGCTCGGTCGGGCCCCGCTTCTGCGGCGGGGCGTCGTTCTGGCCGGGATGCTGCGGCGGGCGATTTTTCTCATTAGCCATGGTCGTCTCCTCGGGTAAAGATTCACCTTGGCGTGTCGCCGCTGACGATGGTGTGGTCACTTCGTGAGTGCGATGTCGTGAAGGCCGATTCGGCTGAGGCGTTCACCACCGTCAGGCTGTAACGATCGGCGAATTACGCTCCGGTGGCGCAGGACATGTGGCGGCGAGATGGGGAGTAGGCGAACCCCTACATACCAACGCGGACGCGGCCTACGTGACGATCGGGTCGCGTCGCCTCACGACGCGGGGAGATTACCGCTACAGGCCCTGCGGGCATTCGATGATCATACCGGCACGCTGGTTGTCTCGCCTGCACATCTGGCATTGTATGCATTCGCAGGCAGCGTGCAGGTCATTCCTCGCGCACAGAAGTACAGTCGGCCCAGGGAGGGCAAAGAATGATTAATGTTGTTTTGGTCGACGACCACGAGCTGGTCAGGACCGGTTTCCGGATGATCCTGCAGCAGCAGGCCGACGTCCGTATTCGGGGGGAGGCCGGTTCGGCGGAGGAGGGCCTGCGGCTTATCCGCTCGCATTCACCGGACATCGCACTGGTCGACGTCCACATGCCGGGCATGAGCGGCGTCGAGCTTACCGAGCGCGTCATTCGCGCCAAATTGCGTACCAATGTCGTGATTCTCACGGTGGTGGACGACGCACGGTTCCCCAAGCGCCTGCTCGACGCCGGCGCACTCGGTTACCTGACCAAGGCCTGCACCGCCGACGAGTTGCTCGCGGCCGTGCGGCAGGTGGCGTCAGGCCGGCGTTACCTCGCCCCCACCGTGGCGCAGCAACTGGCGTTGGCCACGCTGGATGGCTCCGACTCGCCGTTCGACACCTTGTCCACGCGCGAGATGGAAGTCTCGATGATGCTGGTCCGCGGCATGCCGCTCACCTCCATCGGCGAACGCCTCAACCTCAGTCCCAAGACGGTTTCGACCTACAAACAGCGCCTGATGGAGAAGCTGCACGTCGAGCATGTCGTCGGTCTTGCCCATCTCATGACGGTGCATGGCCTGCTCGATACCCATAACCACCAGGTCGGCACCTGACAAGGCTGGCGTTCAGCGCCGCTATCCACCGATGGGACCATAAAAAACGCCGGGCTTAGCCCGGCGTTTTTTATGGTGGAGAGGGAGGCTTTCGCCTCCCCCGGGCGTTACGCGTCGCCGTGCGGCTTCTCGTCGGACGAGGGCTTGTCGGACGAGGGCTTGTCGGACGAGGTTTCCTGGCGCGGACGCGTCAGCAAGTCGCCCTGGGCCGGTGCCGGTGAGGCCGGCTGCGACGGAGCCACCGGTTCGTGGGACACCGGCGAGACGTTGGACGCCTCGGGCGACTTGGGCGTGACCACCGCGGGCGGTGCCGGGGCATCGACCGGCGGTGCTGGCACATGGTCCGCAGCTGCCGGGGCCGGGGCGACGGCGGTCGGCACCGGCGTGGGAGCCGGGGCCGGAGCACGCGGAGTCGGGGCAGGTGCCGGGGACTCCACGGGTGCCGGTGCCGGTGCCGCAGGCGCCGGGGCTTCCGCGGGAGCGGGTGCCTTTACCGGGGCGGGTGCTTGCACCGGGGCCGGAGCCTGAACCGGGGCCGGAGCCGGTGCCTGGACCGCAGCGGGAGCCGGGGCCTGGGCCTGGGCCGGTGCCTCCGCCGGTGCCGGAGCGTGAGCCACGGGCGCGTCGGCCTGGCGAACCGGCTCGGCACGAGGTGCCGTCTCGACCGCGGGCGCCGCCGGAGCCGGAGTCACGGCAGCGGCTGGCCGGGGCTTGCGCTCGGGCTTCCGTTCGATCGCGGCGTCGTCGGTGTCGCCTTCGGTCGACAGCATCCCACGCGCCGGTGCATCGAGCACCGAGGGCTGGCTGGCCGGGGAGGCGGCGGGCTGAATCGTCTCGGTTGCCGGTGCCGGTACGTCGCTTGCTGCCGGGACATGGGCGGCATGCGAAGCCGGCGGCGGCGTGCTCAGCGGTGCATCCGATTCGGTCTGCCGACGCTCGGTCGTGCGGACCGGGGCGGAGTCCGCCGGAGTGGCGCTATCGATCGGGTGTGACGGAGCCGGGGCGGGCGCCGATGCCGTGGGCTGGCCCGGAATCGGCGGCAGCTTGGGCAGCGAGCTCAGGGTGAGCGCCGACGGCACGTTTTCGTCGTCCGAGGCGTCGCCCTGGACGGCCGCCGGCGCCGGGACCGAAGCGGCCGGGGCGGGACGGGTGGCTTCGTGGCGCGGGGCTTCCACGGCGAAAGCGTTCTCGGCCGCGGCAGCGGTGTCGAGCATGGGCGGCACGCTGGCGCTGGAACGGCCCGTACCGACCGGTGCTTCATCCTCACCCTCAACCTCGTCGTCGTCGAGGTCGTCGGCACCGTTGGCACCATCGGCCGAGCCGACGGCACCGCCGTCTTCCTGGCGACGACGGCGACGGCCACCGCGACGACCGCGACGGCGGCGCTGGCCACCCTCGGTATCCTTGCCGCCATCGGTGGAAGGCGCTTCGCTGTCGACCTCGCCCGTGGCGACGGCATCGACGCCCAGTGCCTCGGCGTCGAGGATCAGCTTTTCGTCGTCGTTGACCACCGGCGCGGTGACTGGCTTCTCGGCCGGGTTGCGCGGGGCGGCGGCAGCGACGTCCGGCGCGATGTTGACGTTGGCGGCCTTCTCGATGCGCTCACCCTGCGGCTGACGCTCGCCGCGCGGCTGACGCTCACGACGGCCGGTGGTCTCACCCGAGGGCGAGGTCTCGGTACGGCCACCCTGGCGACCCTGCTGTGCAGGATCCTTCTGGCGCGTTGCCTTTTCGTCGCCCTGGCGCGGCGCGGCGTCGTTACGA
Source organism: Xanthomonas sp. NCPPB 2632 (assembly GCF_041228075.2). Taxonomy (NCBI): domain Bacteria; kingdom Pseudomonadati; phylum Pseudomonadota; class Gammaproteobacteria; order Lysobacterales; family Lysobacteraceae; genus Xanthomonas; species Xanthomonas sp. NCPPB 2632. The sequence goes on along the minus strand of NZ_CM192979.1, from coordinate 3,421,368 downwards.
CCCTGTGCCGGCTTGTTGCCGTTACGCGGCTGCTGCGTCTTGCCCTGCGCGGGCAGGCCATCACGGTCCTTGCGCGGACCCTGCGCCTGGCGCGGTTCGCCACCGCGGCCACGGCCTTCGTTGCCACGACGGTCGTCACGGTCGCGGCGGTTGCCACGCTCGTTGCGATCACCGCGTTCGTTGCGTTCGTTGCGGCCAGCGGGGCGGGCCTCGTCACGGCGGGACGCCGGGCCGGGCTGCGCCGTGGGGGCGGGCTGCGTGCCGGCGTTGCCGCCGAACAGGCTGCCGAACAGGCGCGAGAAGAAGCCACCCGCGGGGGCGGCAGGCGCGACCGGTGCGGCGGCGCGGGGAACCGGCGCCGCAACGGCGACGGCCACCGGCTCGGCGATTTCCTCGCGAACCGGGGCGGGCGACGACGGCACGACGCCCGTGACCAGCGGCTGCTCGCCGCTGCCCAGCGCCTGGCCCATCTTGGGCAGGGCCTGGGCCACCACCGGGGTGGTGCGCTCGTAGCTGGGCTTGCTGTGCTCGCCCATGTCCACTTCGCGGATGCGGGTGATCTCGAGATGCGGGGTTTCCAGCTTCTCGTCGGCCACTACCACCACGTGCACGTTGTGGCGCAGCTCGATCTCGACGACGCTGGCGCGCTTCTCGTTGAGCATGAAGTTGGCCACCGAGGACGGTGCCTGCACCAGGACCTGCCCGGTGTTTTCCTTCATGGCGTGTTCTTCGATCAGGCGCAGGGTGGACAGCGCCAGCGATTCCACGCTGCGGATGTGGCCGTGGCCCTCGCAGCGCGGGCAAACGATCTGGGTGGCTTCGCCCAGGCTGGGGCGCAGGCGCTGGCGGGACATCTCCAGCAGGCCGAAGCGCGAGATGCGACCGATCTGGACGCGGGCGCGGTCTGCCTTGAGGGCGTCCTTCAGGCGCTCTTCCACCTCGCGCTGGTGGCGCGGGCTGTCCATGTCGATGAAGTCGATGACTATCAGGCCGCCGGCGTCGCGGATGCGCAGCTGGCGGGCGATCTCGGTCGCGGCCTCGAGGTTGGTGTTGAACGCCGTCTCTTCGATGTCGCTGCCCTTGGTGGCCTTCGACGAGTTGATGTCGATGGCGGTCAGGGCTTCGGTCTGGTCGATGACGATGGAGCCGCCCGAGGGCAGGCGCACATTACGCTCGAAGATGCTGTCGATCTGGCTTTCGATCTGGTACCGCGAGAACAGCGGGGTCGGATCCTGGTAGAGCTTGAGCTTGCGCAGGTTGTTCGGCATCACCTGCTGGACGAAGTCGCGGGCGTCGTTGTACAGCGACTCCTCGTCGATCAGGATTTCGCCGATATCGTTGCGCAGGTAATCGCGCAGGGCGCGGATGAACAGCTTGGATTCCTGGTAGATCAGGAACGGGGCTTTTTGCGATTGCGACGCGCCGGAGATCAACTTCCACAGCTGGAGCAGGTAGTCCAGGTCCCACTGGAGTTCCTCGGCGTCGCGGCCCATGCCGGCGGTGCGCACGATGAGGCCCATGTCGTCGGGCACCTGCAGGTGCTCCATGGCCTCCTTGAGGGCCTGGCGGTCTTCACCCTCGATGCGGCGCGAGACGCCGCCGGCACGGGGATTGTTGGGCATCAGCACCATGTATCGGCCGGCGAGGCTGATGAAGGTGGTCAGGGCGGCGCCCTTGTTGCCACGTTCTTCCTTCTCGACCTGGACGATGATCTCCTGGCCTTCCTTGAGGAGATCGCGGATGTTCGACTTGCCTTCCGCGTTGGGATTGAAATATTCGCGGGAGATTTCCTTCAGGGGAAGGAACCCGTGGCGCTCGGCGCCGTAGTCGACGAAGCAGGCTTCGAGCGAGGGCTCGACGCGAGTGATGCGGCCTTTGTAGATATTGGCCTTTTTCTGCTCGCGGGACGGGATTTCGATATCGAGATCGTAGAGGTTCTGACCATCGACGATGGCCACACGCAACTCTTCGCGCTGAGTCGCGTTGATAAGCATACGCTTCATTTGTAATTTCCTCGGCCTTGCCGCGCGGCCGCGGGCCGCGGTGGCGCCCATGTGGCGGCCTGCCGGGGATCGCGCCGCAGCGGTGAGGCTTCAAGCGGCATGGGATCCGGGACCGATGCCTGGACCCGGCGTGATTCGTGATAAGCGCCTTGCAACCGGTCCGCGTCCCTACGGATTAGCCGGACAACCGCAACCCGAACCGTTACGATGTGGGGTGTCTTCGCGTTCCGTCTCCCTGGACGGACCCGCGCGACACTCGCCTTACGTGACGGTACAGGCACCCCGCGAGAGATAAGTCTTCAGCGGAGCCTGGCGCTGGCCGAGTATCCTATCAATTTCGAGTTTTATCAATGCAGACGGCAACTTCCCTCGACGGCGGCCAAGGTGTGCGCATCGTCGAAATCGGACCCGAGCGGGACGGCCAGCGCGTGGACAACGCGCTGCTTACCCTCCTGAAGGGGGTGCCGCGCAGTCTCGTCTATCGCATCCTCCGAACCGGTCAGGTCCGCATCAATGGCAAGCGCGCCAAGCCGGAAACGCGCCTGGCCGCCGGCGACATGCTGCGTATTCCGCCGGTGCGCGTCGCGGAGCGCGATGAGACGGTGGCTCCCTCCGGCATGGTGAGAGCCGTGGCCGACTCGGTCATCTTCGAGGACAAGCACTTCCTCGTGATCGACAAGCCCGTGGGCATCGCCGCTCATGGCGGCAGCGGGGTCAGCCACGGGGCGATCGAGCTGCTGCGCGCGGCGCGCCCTACGGAGCACCTGGAACTGGTTCACCGGCTGGACCGGGACACCAGCGGTGTGCTGGTGCTGGCGCGTTCCCGCCCGGGCCTGACCGGCCTGCAGGCGCTGATCCGCGAGAACGAGGTGACCAAGCAATACCTCTGCCTGATGACCGGCACGCCGCGCAAGGCCAAGTTCGACGTCAACGCGCCGCTGCTGAAGTCGGTCATGCACGGCGGCGAGCGCCTGGTGCGGGTGGACGACGGCGGCAAGCCGTCGCTCACCTTCTTCCAGGAGATGGAGCAGTACCCCGGCTCGCGCCTCATGCAGGCCACGCTGGGCACGGGGCGCACCCACCAGATCCGCGTGCACGCCCAGTATGTCGGGCATCCGCTGGCGGGCGACCCCAAGTACGGCGACGAGGAAGCCAACAAGCGGCTGCGGGCCAAGGGGTTGAAACGGATGTTCCTACACGCCGCGCGCATGAGTTTCGATCTTGGCGGCAAGAACTACGATTTTTCTTCGCCGTTGCCCGACGATCTGAAGGTTTTCCTGAACAACCTGCGCGGCTGATCCCGCGCCCATGGTTGCGGCGGCCCCTGCCTAGCCCAGGTAGCGGGCGCTGACTTCCAGCGACCGCAACGCGCCGCCGCTGACGCAGGCCTGCAGGACCACCGCGCTCAGTGCATGCGCCACCGCCACCGGCACCAGCGCGCGGTGGCGCAGGTACCACCAGGCCCAGCCCAGTTCGCCGACGAAGCACAGCTGCATCAGCAGGCCGTTGGGCGTGTGCAGCAGGGCGAACACGGTGGCCGCCCCCAGGATGGCGAGCGGGCGCGGCCACACGCGGTCGAGCAGGGCCGCCACCACGGCCAGGATCAGCCACTGCTGGAACGTGGCCCAGGCCAGATAAACCAGCACGCGTCCGATCGGGGGCCACACGGGAGCATGACCGGCGATGGCGGCCACGACGAGCGCCGCGGGCAGGGCGAGCGCGGGCACCCAGGCGACACGCCAGCCGCCCGGCCAGCCCCACGGGGGCAGTCGACATTGCCCTGCGAGCAGGGCCGCGTAGGCCACGCCGATGGCGAACATCGCCACCTCGCTCGGGGCCGGGTGAAACGACAGCCCCAGGCCGGCGATGAAGGCGACGGGTCCGAGCACGGCGAGCAAGGCGTCCGTCGGCCCGGCGCTGCCACGGCGCAAACGGTGGCGGGCAATCAGCAGAAGCAGGTAAAGCGAAGGGAGAAGCCAGGCCTTCCAGCCCGACGCGGTGCCGTCGGCGCCGGGGGCATCCGCCGCTCGGGGTGGGGTGTCGCCGTCGCCGAAGATCACCAGGGCATCGCGGGCACGTGCCTCGTCGCGCCAGCCAAGCAGGGCTTCGGCGGTGAGGCCGGTCGGCAGGCCGGTCGTGGCAAGGGCAGGCGCCGCTGGTTCGTCGGTCGATGCTAGGCGGGCGTCGCGAAGGGTGAGCGTCTCGCCGACGGGCAGTTGTACGCGCAGGCGCAGCATCGCCACGCGGTGGGGCGCCGGCATGGCCGCGCCGCGCTCGTCGGTCCAGGCGAGCCGGTCCAGCCTCACGGCGGTCGACACCAGTGGGCCGGGTCCCAGCGTGCCCAGCTCGGCACGCAGGCCCGGACTGTCCAGCGTCTGGCGGACCGTCAGGCCGTAGCGGCCCGGGGCGTTCGCCTCGGCATCCAGGTGGAATACCGCGGTTCGTGCGAGGTCCGCATCCCGACGCAGCGGCAGGCCGATCTCGAAACCGGTGGCGGCCATGGCCTGTACCGCCACCCCCCGGGTCGAGGACGACAGCTTGCCTGCGCCGAAGGCGCGTCCCGCCACGACATCCCCGGCATCGCGGAAACGCCATGCCCAGGGGGACTGGCCGCGGGCGAAAGCGGCGCGGTCGACGGCGCTGTCGCGCTCGATGGCCGTGTGGACCACCGAGGCGGCAAAGCGCGGCAAGACAATAAAAAGCAGGGCGACGGCCATGACGATGGCCGCGACCACCGTCGCCATGGGGGCCCAACCGGCGGCGCGTGGCGGCACGTCAGCGATCGAGCAGCGCCTCGACCCGCGCCGCACAGATCACGTCGTTGAGCGAGAGGCCGCCCACGTCGTGGGTGGACCACAGCACCTGACAGTGGCCGTAGCCGGCTTCGAGATCGGGGTGGTGGTCTTCCTGGTTGGCCATGAAGCCGACGGCGTTGATGAAGCCCAGGGTGTGGCGGAAATCCGGGAAGGTGAAGTCCTTGACGATGGCCTTGCCGTCGGCGGTGACCGACCAGCCGGGCAGGGTGGCCAGGTGCTCGTCGAGGGTGGCCCGATCGAGCGCGTTCTCCGCGCCCTTGCGCGGCTGGCAGTGCTGGGAGGCGAGCGGGGAAAGCGACATGGGGAAGGTCCGTCCGGGGAAAGCGCGAAGCGTCGGCGCTCCGGCTGGAATTGTCAAAAGGCGGCGCCCTGGACTAAACAGTACTAGAATGGTGCTGTATTCCGGCGTCCCCACGCCGGTACCGGATTCGGAGTGATCATGATCGATATTTCGGAGCGCGCCCAGGCGCATTTCCAGCGGTTGCTCGCCCAGCAGGGCGGCGACGGCCTCGGTATCCGCCTGCGCGTGGTCGAGGCGGGCACGCCTGCCGCACAGTGCGAGCTGGAGTTCTGCGACGCCACGGAACTCACCGGCGACGAATGGACCGTCGAGTGCACCGGCTTCAACCTCTATGTCGACAGCGAGAGCATGCGCTGGCTCGACCCGGCCAACATCGACTACGAAACCCACGCCACCGGCAGCCAGCTCAATATCCGCGCACCGCGGATCAAGGGCGATGCGCCGGGCGAAGGCGCCGGCATCGTGGAGCGGGTGACGTTCGTGCTGGAGTCGGAGGTCGCGCCGCAGATCGCCTCGCATGGCGGCCGCATCTCATTGGTGGAGGTCACCGCCGAAGGCGTGGTGGTGCTGCGCTTCGGCGGCGGCTGCCACGGTTGCGGCATGGTCGATGTCACGCTGAAGAACGGCGTGGAGAAGACCCTGCGCGAGCGCGTGCCGGAAATTACCGAGGTGCGCGACGTCACCGACCACGAGACCGGCGACACGCCGTACTTCGCCAAGGCGTAAGTACGGCCCGATGGGTCAGTCGCCCTGGATGTGGTGTTCCAGGCCCTGCAGCTTCGTCGGCATCGTGGCGAAGTACGCCGACACGTCGTCGATGTCCTGGTCGGACAGCGTTGCGGCGAAGCCCTTCATGATGGCGTTGTTGCGGCGCCCGTCCTTGTACTCGTGCAGCGCCTGCGCAAGGTAGTCGGCGTACTGGCCGGCCAGGCGCGGGTACTGCGGATCGACGGAGTTGCCGTCCTGGCCGTGGCAGGCCACGCAGGTGGCGATCTTGGTCTTGCCGCGGGCCGGGTCGCCGGCGGCGAAGCTCGAGGTGGCGGTCAGCGCGAAGATCGCGCCGATGGCAATCAGGGAAAACCCACGGATCATCATTCGTCCTCGGCGGCTTACTTGGCGAGACTGGAAAGGTAGGCGGCGATGTCGTCGATGTCCTGGTCGGACATGCTCTGCGCCTGGGCGCCCATCGTTGGGTGAGTGCGCTCGCCGCTCTTGTAGGCCTTCAGGGCGTTGACGAGGTATTGCTCATTCTGGCCGCCGATATGCGGCACGTGGTACTCGGGATACGCATTGGCATAACCCGGTACGCCGTGGCAGCCATTGCAGGTGTAGACCAGCGTCCGCCCCCTGGCCTTGTCTCCTTCGGCATGCGCGGCGGATGCGGCGCACAGAGCTACAGCGATCAGGCCAATCAGATGCAGACGCTTCATTAAGAGTTCCCTGGGTGCCGGTCGGGGCCGGGGTTGAACAGCCGTCGAAGTATAGAGGGCTGTCGCAAGGTGGAACAACTCGGGCGTAAGTGCAGGTCAGAAAAGACTTTTGAGGATGTGGAAGCCAGCGATGTACTCGCCGGCGATGGTGCCGACGCAGACCAGGAAGAAGTTCAGCAGGGTGCGGGCCACGCGATTCTTCCACCAGCCGGTCCAGTGGGTGATGTCGTCGCGCAGGTGCTCGAAGTCGATCACGCGGGGTTTGCGGACCCATGCCTCGGCCATGGCGCTGAACGCACCGGAAGGAATGCCCGGGCGGAACGGTTTCAGCGGGCCGGCCACGAACGCGGCGACGATGGACAGCGGATGGCCGCCGGCGATCAGCGCGCCGAGGGCGGACAACCCGCCCGTGAGCAGCACCCAGCTCTTCACCGCGTCGGCGCCCAGGCTGGGGCTGCGGTAGAACGCGAAGCCGATGGCGGCGAAGATCGCCAGCACCAGGCCCACGGCGAACACCTTGGGCCACGGCGAGGCCGGCGGGGTGACGGCCAGCTCGTCGGCGGTGGCGCGCGCGTCGCCGTGCTGCTCCGCCAACTGGTGGCTCATGCCCTTGAGGTGGCCCGCGCCGATGACGACCAGCACGGTGCGCGCGGGCGCGGCGGCATCCATGCGCTGGCCGTTTTCGCGCAGGCGCGCGGCCATGAATTCGTCGCGCTCCGCAATCAGCGCGCGGTACAGCGGCGCGGAGTCCTTCGCGAAATCGCTGAACGCGCTTTCCAGCAGGTCGGACTGCTTGAGTTTCTCGATGTCCGCCTCGGCGATTTCCTCGCGTTCGAACACGCTGCCCAGCATGCCGGCCATCAGGCCGAAGCGCTGGAAGAAACCGACGCTGCGCCAGGCGCGCTTGAGGGTGGTGCCCACTTCGCGATCGACCAGCCACACCGGGATGCCGCGTGCGTCGGCGCCATCCATCGCGGCCTTCATTTCCGCGCCGGGCTCGATGCCGTACTGCGCGGCCAGGCGTTTCTGGAAGCCGCCGAGCACCAGACTGGCGGCGACCATGCCGGCCTTGCCCTGGCGGATCACCTGGAAGAGATCCATCTGCTTGAAAGCTTCCGGGTCGCGGATGCCGTGCGCGCGACTGGCGCAGAGCTCCACGGCCACCGCGTCGAAGTGTTCGCGTTCCAGCAGCGCATCCACCGCCTGCACGCTGGCGCGTGACACGTGCGCCGTGCCGAGGATGACGTAGTCGACGCCGTCGCGCGTCATGCGCTCGATGGGCTGGCCGTCCAGTGCGGGATGCGGTGTGACGTCGTGCTCGGCGGGAATCATGCGCTCGGTTGTCCTGGGCTGGGGCTTAGTCGCGGAAGCGCTTGGTGAGGTCGCCGTAGGCATCGATGCGGCGATCGCGCAGGAACGGCCAGATGCGACGCACGTGCTCGCTGCGCTGCATGTCGACATCCACGATCAGCAGCTCGCGACCCTCGGTGCCGGCCTGGGCGAGGAATTCGCCCTGCGGCCCGGCCACGAAACTGGAGCCCCAGAACTGGATGCCGTTGCCGACGGCGGTGGGGTCGGCCTCGTAGCCGGTGCGGTTGCAGGCGAGCAGGGGCAGGCCGTTGGCCACGGCATGGCCGCGCTGCACGGTGATCCACGCCTCGCGCTGGCGTGCCTTCTCGTCGTCGGTGTCTTTCGGGTCCCAGCCGATGGCGGTGGGATAGAACAGGATGTCCGCACCGGCCAGCGCCATCATGCGCGCGGCTTCGGGGTACCACTGGTCCCAGCAGACCAGCACGCCGAGCTTGCCGACCGAGGTGGGGATGGGATCGAAACCCAGGTCGCCCGGCGTGAAGTAGAACTTCTCGTAGAACGCCGGGTCGTCGGGGATGTGCATCTTGCGGTACTTGCCGGCGATGGCGCGCGAGCGATCGAAGACCACGGCCGTGTTGTGGTACAGGCCGGTGGCGCGTTTCTCGAACAGCGAGGCGACGACGACGAGTTTCAGTTCCTCGGCCAGCCGGCCCAGGCGCTCGGTGCTCGGCCCGGGGATGGTCTCGGCGAGGTCGAACAGGTCGACGTTCTCGTGCTGGCAGAAGTACGGGCCGTTGTGCAGTTCCTGCAGCAGCACCAGCTCGACGCCGGCCGCGGCGGCATCGCGCAGGCCTTGCTCGATCGCGTCGAGGTTGGCGTCGCGGCTGCCGCGATCGGTTTCCTGGAGCAGGGCGACCTTGAGGGTGGTGCGGGACATGAGGGGCTCCTTCAGGCGGCGACGGCGGCGGGAAGCTGCATGGTGATGCAATGCAAGCTGCCGTTCTGCCAGATCAACGGACGGCATGGCACCTGCACTACCTCACGGCTGGGGTGGGCGAGCCCGATGATGCGTGCGGCTTCGTCATCCCGGGCGTCGCCATACGACGGCACCAGCACGGCGCCGTTGACGATCAGGTAGTTGGCGTAGGACGCCGCGAGTCGACGACCTTCATCGAGGATCGGCTGCGCCCACGGCAGCGGGTGCAACGGATACGGCGTGCCTTCCGGCGTCCGCAGCGCGGCCAGTTCATCGGCCATCGTGCCCAGTTCCGCGAAGTGCGGATCGGCGCTGTCGTCGCATGCCTGGTACACGATGCCACCGTCCTCGGAGAAGCGCGCCAACGTATCGATATGGGCGTCGGTGTCGTCGCCTTCAAGGTAACCGTGGTCCAGCCACAGCACGCGGTCGGCGTGCAGGGTGGTGGCCAGGGTGTCGGTCATCGTCTCGCGGGATAGCGTGGGGTGGCGCTGGGCGAGGCACTTCCACGTGGTGAGCACGGTGCCGCGGCCGTCGCTCTCGATGCCGCCGCCTTCCAGGGCCCAGTCGATGCGCCGGTGCGGCAGCCCCGACAGCACGCCGCGCTCGAGCAGGCCGGCGATCAGCGCGTCGTCCTGGTCGGCGCCGAACTTGCCGCCCCAGCCGGTGAACCGGTAGTCGTTCAGCAGCACGCCATCCGGACCGGTCAGGGTGATCGGGCCCGAATCGCGCAGCCAGGTGTCGTCGTAGGGCAGTTCGATGAAGTGCAGGCGAGCCATGTCGGCACCGGCGTGCTCGACGGCCTGGCGCGCACGCTCACGCAGCGCGGCATCGGCCACGATCACATGCAGCGGTTCGAAGCGGGTGACGGCCGCGGCCAGCGCCACGTAGGTGGTCTCGACGTCGGCCAGGCGATTGGCCCAGTCGGTGCCCGCGTGGGGCCAGGCGATCAGGACGCCGGCCTGCGGCTCCCATTCGGCGGGCAGGCGATACGAGCTACGGTCGGTCATGGCGGGCAACGGCGGCAAGGGGTAAGCCCGCTAGTGTAAAGCCTCCACCCCACCCACCACACACCCGCGCCGTTTGCCGCACCACCCGGTGCCGCACCCCCCGGTGTAGGAGCGCACGATGTGCGCGATCCCCGTATCCTCAATCCAGCCTACAGCCCCTCACCGCGAACCCTGCGGATTCACATTGTTCCCCGCCGGCGTATTCAACACGGCATGCACCACATGGCTGCGCTCGAAATACACGATGTAGCCCGGATACATCCACCGGTTGATCACCGGCTGCTTCGCGCTGCCGCCGCCGCGGGCGTCCAGCTTCGAGGTGGGCGTACCGAACTGGCGCTCCACCTGGGCCATGCTCATGCCCTTGCGGGGCAGGTTCATGGCCTGCTCCTGCTGCACGCGGTTGACCAGCAGGCTGTCGCCGGCGTGGGCGACCGGGGCCAGGGCGGCGAACGCGACGGCCAGGGCGGTCGCGAGGAAAACAGGCTTGAAGGTGTTCATGATGGCTCCGGCGCGCTCCCCATGCGGCGCAAGACGCCGTTTTAACAGATCGCCTCCACACACGCCATGGGGCGGCTATCATGGGCGGTCGCCAGCCGCCAGTTTGCCCAATTCATGATCTCGTTCCGCAATCTTGCCCTTCGCCGGGGCAGCCGCACCCTGCTGTCGCAGATGGACCTCACCATTCAGAGCGGGTGGAGCCTCGGCGTCATCGGCCGTAACGGCTGTGGCAAGTCCACCCTGTTCGCCGCCCTCAAGGGCGAGCTCGAGCCGGAAGTGGGCGACCTGGACATGCCGTCCAAGGTCCGCCTCGCCTCGGTCGCGCAGGAAACCCCCGCGCTGCCGGACCCCGCCATCGACTACGTGCTGGGCGGCGATGTGGAGGTGGCGGCCGTCCTGAAGGCCGAGGCGGAAGCCTACGAGCGGGAAGACTACGAAGCCGTCGCGGTAGCCAACCAGCGCATCGAGGAACTGAACGGCTACGACGCCCGCGCGCGCGCCGGCCGGCTGATGCACGGGCTGGGCTTCAGCCCTGATACCCACGAGCGCGCGGTGGCGTCGTTCTCCGGCGGCTGGCGCGTGCGCCTGAACCTGGCCCGCGCGCTGATGGCGCCGTCCGACCTGCTGCTGCTGGACGAACCGACCAACCATCTAGATCTGGACGCCGTGCTGTGGCTGGAGGAATGGCTGCGCCGTTATCCCGGCACGCTGCTGATCATCTCGCACGATCGCGAATTCCTCGACGGCGTGATCTCGCACACGATGCACCTGCACGACGGCACGGCCAAGCTCTATACCGGCAACTACACCGCCTTCGAGCGCCAGCGCGCGGAGCACCTGCGCCAGCAGCAGATCGCCCATGTGCGCGAGCAGGCCGAGCGGGCCCACCTGCAATCCTTCATCGACCGCTTCAAGGCCAAGGCGAGCAAGGCCAAGCAGGCGCAGTCGCGCATGAAGCGCCTGGAAAAACTAGCCGGCACGGAAGCCGTGCGCGCCGAGCGCTCCTTCAGCTTCTCGTTCCCCACGCCGGACCGCCTGCCCACGTCGATGTTGCAGCTGGACCACATCGACGCCGGTTACGGCGAGCACGTGGTGCTGCGCGACGTGGCCTTCGGCCTGGAGGCCGGCGATCGCATCGGCCTGCTCGGTCCGAACGGCGCGGGTAAGTCCACCATGGTGAAGTCGCTGGTGGGTGAACTCGAGCCGCTCACGGGCGAGCGCTCGTTCCACAAGGACATGAAGATCGGCTATTTCGCCCAGCACACGGTGGAAAGCCTGCACGAAGGCTGGAGCGCGTACGACCACCTGCAGGAGAAGGCGCCCACCGCCGGCCAGCAGGCCTTGCGCGACTACCTGGGTACCTGGAATTTCCCGGCCGATCGCGTGTTCGAGCCGGTGGACAAGTTCTCCGGCGGTGAGCGCGCGCGCCTGGCGCTGGCCCTGATCGCGTGGGACAAACCCAACCTGCTGCTGCTCGACGAACCGACCAACCATCTCGACCTCGACATGCGCGAGGCCCTGGCCGACGCGCTGGCGGAGTTCGACGGTGCACTGGTGCTGGTCTCGCACGATCGTCACCTGCTGGGCATGGTCTGCGACGAGTTCTGGCGTGTCGCCGACGGCAACGTCGACGCCTTCGACGGTGACCTGGACGACTACGCGAAATGGCTGCGCTCGCGCGCCACCACGCGCAAGACCGCCGCCGTCGCCTCGGCCGCGGCGGAAGCGCCCATCCAGGCCTCCGCGAAGGAGAAACGCAAGCTCAGCGCCGAGGAACGCGAGAAGGAAAAACCGCTGCGCGCGCGGGTGAAGAAGATCGAGACGCAGATCGCCACGCTCGACAAGGAACTGGCCACGCTGGAAGGTAAACTGGCCGATCCGAAGGTCTACGATGGCCCGACGGTGGAACTGATGAATCTCAGCCAGCGCCAGTCGACCTTGCGCGGCGAGAAGGAAGCCCTGGAACTGGAATGGCTGGGCCTCCTCGAGCAGATCGGGGACTGAGGCGTGGGCGTCGTCCTCAACGTGTTGTTGCCGGGGCGCGACAAGCTCGCCACCGTGGCCCCGTTCGCCACCTGGCTGGCGCGTGGCAGCACGTTGCCGGCCGCCGCTCCGGGTTACCTGTCGGCGATGGCCGAATATTTTCGCTGGCCCGGCGGGCCGCTGCCCGCCGCCGCCCTGATCCGTCAGTCGGTGGCCGGCGATGCAGGCACGGCGCAATGGCTGTCCGCCGATCCGGCCTGGGTGCAGCCCGAGCTCAGCGGCGCGCGCCTGCTGGCGTGCGGCAACCTGGGGCTGACGGTCGAGGAGTCGGCTGCCCTGGTGGCCGCGCTGACCGAAACGTTCGAGGCGGAAGGCATGTGCCTGCAGATGGGCGATGCGCAGCACTGGCAGCTGCGCCTGCCCGCTGACGTGGACGTGCCGTCCTTCCCCGAGCCAGAAGAGGCGCTGGGTGCCGATCTCTTCGAGCAGCTGCCCAAGGGCGACGCCGGACGGCGCTGGCGTGCCCTGATCAACGAGGCGCAGGTGGTGTTGCACAACCATCCGGTGAACCACGCGCGTGCTTCGCGCGGCCTGCCGCCGGTCAACAGCGTATGGCTGTGGGGGCCGGGCGTGCTGCCCGACTGGATCGAGTGCGGCTTGTCGCGTATCCACAGCGACGACCTGCTGGCCTGGTCGCTGGGCCACAAGGCCGATGTCGACGTGCAGGCGCGCAACGCGTTCGTCGGCAGCGATGCCTCGCCATATACCTTGCTCGACCTGCAGGACGTGCATGCGGACGATTTCGCACGGTCGTGGTGGCCTGCCATCCAGGCGCGGCTCGAAGACGGCGCGGAGCTTTGTCTCGCTTTCGCCGACGGCACGCGCACGGTGCTGCGCAAGCACCACCGACTGCGGTTCTGGCGCAAGCCATGACGCGCCGCGTGTGGCGCCGACGCGAGGCGGAGGCCCCGCCGAGCGGCTGGCCCGGGCACGTCCATCCCGTCATCCAGCGCATCTATGCCGCGCGTGGCGTGTGCACGCCCGATGGCGTGGAACATCGCCTGGCGCGGCTGCTGTCGCCGACGCTGCTGGGCGGCATGGACCGTGCCGTGGCGGTGCTGATGGATGCCATCGCAAACGACCGGCACATCGTGGTGGCCGGCGATTACGATTGTGACGGCGCCACCGGCACGGCGGTGGCCGTGCGCGGTCTGCGTCTGCTGGGTGCGCGGCACGTGGCGCATGTGGTGCCCAACCGCTTCGTGCATGGCTATGGCCTCAGTGAAGCGCTGGTGGCATCGCTGCAACCGTCGCCCGACCTGATCGTCACCGTCGACAACGGCATCGCCAGCGTGGCCGGCGTCGCCGCGGCACGGGCACGCGGCATCGGCGTGCTGATTACCGATCATCACCTGCCGGGCGACACGTTGCCCGAGGCCGATGCCATCGTGAACCCCAACCTTGCCGACGACGGTTTTCCGAGCAAGGCGCTGGCGGGCGTCGGCGTGATGTTCTACCTGTTGCTGTCGCTGCGCGCCGCGATGCGCGATGCCGGCCGGTTCACGCAAGGCGAGCCGGACCTGGGCACGCTGCTCGACCTGGTCGCGCTCGGCACCGTCGCCGATCTGGTGCCGCTGGATTTCAACAACCGCGTGCTGGTCGACGCCGGCCTGAAACGCATGCGCGCCGGCAAGGCCTGCGCCGGCATCACCGCGCTGATCGAAGCCAGCGGCCGCTCGCTGGCCACCATCGCCGCGACCGACCTGGCCTTCGCCATCGGCCCGCGGCTCAACGCGGCGGGGCGGCTCGAAGACATGTCGCTGGGCGTGGCCTGCCTGCTGACCGATGAGGTGGGCATCGCGCGGCGCTACGCGGAACAACTCTCCGGCATCAACCAGGAACGTCGCGAAATGCAGGCGGGCATGGTCGAGGAAGCCGAGCGCATGGTGGCGCTGGCACGGCACGTGGATGCCGTAGGCGTGGCGTTGTTCGACGAAGGCTGGCATCCGGGCATCGTCGGCCTGATCGCATCGAAGCTGAAAGAGAAACTGCATCGCCCCGTGCTGGCCTTCGCGCCGGCCGGCGACGACACCGACGAGCTGCGCGGTTCCGCACGCTCCATTCCCGGCTTCCACATCCGCGACGCGCTGGCCGAGATCGACGCGAAGCATCCCGGCCTGATCCTGCGCTTCGGCGGCCATGCGATGGCCGCAGGCCTCAGCCTGCAGGCGCGCGATTTCGATCGTTTCGCCACGGCGTTCGACGCCGCCGCACGTCGCCACCTCGACGACGATCACCTCCAGGCGCTGGTGCACACCGACGGTGAACTGGACTACCGCGACCACACCCTGGACCTGGCGAAGCAGCTTCGCCACGCCGGCCCCTGGGGCCAGGCCTTCCCGCCGCCGGTGTTCGAAGCCCACTTCGAGTGCGCCTCGTGGAAACCCATGGGCAGCCGTCACCTGCGCCTGCAACTGCGGCACACCCAGGGCGGCGCGCCGCTGGAGGCGGTGATGTTCAACTGCTACGAGGGCACGCCTCCGCCTGCGCGCATGCGTGTGGCCTACGAGCTATCGGTCAACGACTGGCAGGGCAGGGAAAGCGTGCGGTTGCTGCTGACGCATATGGAAGCCCTTTAAGGGCCGAAGCCGCTTTCCTCGTAGGGTGCGGGGAGGAGGCGTCGGGTGGTCACCCTCTGCGCTCGGGCAGCGGCCGCAAGCGGCCGAACTCGCTCAGAGGATGACTACCCGACACCTCCCTGACGACTGAGGTGCGTTGCCGGGAAAGCAACGCTCGAGGTGTCGCACGGAGCGGCATCTCCAGGGCGGGCCGCACGAGGTTGCCAACGCTTTGCTTTTCCACTCCCGCTTGCCTCTGTCGTCGCAGAGGTGCTGGGTGGTTACGCTCTGAGCGAGTTCGGCCGCTTGCGGCCGCTGCCCGAGCGCAGAGTGTGACCACCCGGCGCCTCCTCGCCGCGCCATGCAAGGACAACGGCTTCGGCTTCTTCGCGTCCCTGCCCAGCGACTTGCCTGAAAAACCTCAGGCAAACCTGCCGCGCCGTCCACATATCTGAGACGGCGCCCGCCTAACCTCGGCGCCATGGCCACGGTGAACTGGATACGGATGGGTGAGCGGCAGTACGCGGTCCTCGAGGGGACGACGCGGCCGTTCGCGCGGGTCAGTCCGCAGGACGGGCGCTGGGTGGTGCGTTGGCGCTACGGGCCGCGGCAGGGGCAGGGGACGGTGCTGCGGGGTATGTCCCTGATGCAGCGCATGGTGACGCGCTGGGCCGAGCACCACGAGGCGCGGCTGCGCAAGCTGATTCCGCCACCGGTACAGGCCTATGCGCCGCCCAGCGCCCTGGAGCGTTATTTCTACGACGCCATCTGGCCGGGCTACGTGCCGGCGTCGCGCCGGCCGAGGCGGGAAGGACGAAAAGGGCGGGAGCGCCATTGAGCCGGGGGCACACCCCCCACACATAGGCTGCATATCGTCTTGTCGCAGGTGGCGCCATGTCTCCCGAGTGTTTCGTCTCCGCCCTCCAGCAGGCCGTGGTCCGCGACAACCTCGCCGTCTACGCCGAACTGTTCCGCACCACGCCGGCCGAACGCGCTGTGGATCCGCACTGGGTGAACGCGCTGGAACTGTTCAACGGGCTGGACGAGGCTGGCAAGGAAGTCTTCCTCCAGGTGATCTGCAATACCATGATCGATACCACGGCCAACCTGCTGGGCATCGTCGACGGCTGCTGCCCGGTGGCGGGTATCGAGGGCGACGTGACGCTGTGCATCGACGGCCATCCCATCGGGGGCGAGTTGCAGGAGTTGTTCCTCGAGCTCAACGAGGCGGTGGACGACGCCGGCTGACGTTGCGCACGGTGACTGGCACACTGGGGCCTGTTCGTTCCAGGTCATGCCATGCGTTCCCGTGCTTCCAGGGCGGTCGCCCTCGCGCTGCTGTCCGCGCTGTTCTTCACGCTCACCTATGTCCTCAATCGCGCCGTGGTCAGCGGGGGCGGGCATTGGCAATGGGCGGTGATCCTGCGTTATCTCATTACGCTGCCCTTGCTGGCGGTGGTGCTGCCCTTCCGGGGTGGGCTGGGCGCGCTGCCGCGGGAACTGCGCGGGCATACGCGCACCTGGCTCACCTGGAGCGGCGTCGGTTTCGTGCTGTTCGGCGTACCCCTGACCTGGGCGGCCAGCAGCGGGCCGTCGTGGCTGGTGGCGGGTAGCTTCCAGACCACCGTTCTGGCGGGGCCCCTGCTGGCGCCCTTTATCTATCGCGACGAGCGCGCCCGCTGGCAGGTCGGTGCGCTGTCGATCGGGGCGCTGATCGTGCTGGGCGTCATGCTGCTGCAGTTCGGCCACGCGCGGGGTGCGCTGGATGCCTCCGCCTGGTTGGCGGTGGGCGCGGTGGTGTTCGCCGCGTTCGCGTATCCGCTGGGCAACCGGATGATCCTGCTGCACCTGGAGCGCACGGGCACCCGGCTGGGCGCCGTGCAGCGGGTGTTCGGGATGACCCTGGCCAGCGCGCCGGTGTGGCTGGGGTTCGCGGGCGTGGCGTGGTCCTCCCTGGGGCCGCCGTCCCTGCGGGAGGTGTTGCTGGCCGGCGGCGTGGCCTTGTCCTCGGGCGTGGTGGCCACCGTGCTCTTCTTCCACGCCACCGAGATGGTCGGCCGCCAGGGCACCGCGCTGGCCGGCGTGGAGGCCATGCAGGCCGCCGAACTGCTGTTCGCCACAGGCATCGGCGTGCTCTTCCTGCACGAGTCGCTGCCCGGCCCGCTCGCGGCCTTCGGAGCCGTGGCCATCGTCGTGGGCATTGCCCTGTTCGCATGGGCGAGTGGCCGGGACGGTTCGCCCGATCCCGACGGGGTGGATGCCGACCGGGGCGCTTGACGCCATCCAGACACGGGAAGCGTACGCTGCGCCTATCTTCCCGAGGTGCGCCATGAAACCCCTTGCCATCGCTTTCCTGCTTGGTTGCACCTTCGCCGCCTCGGCCGCGCAGACCCCGCCGGGTACCCACGGGCAGCGCGCCCCGGCGGCCGATCCGATGAAACGTTTCGCCTGGCGCGATGAAGCGGCGGGTTACACCTTCGTCGGGCCGCCGCGCTGGACGGACAAGGTCACGGCGGTGCCGCTGGATTCCGCGGCGCTGGCGAAGTCGGGCGCCACCAGCGGCGTGCGCTTCGTGGCCGGCGCGAAGACCCTTCTGGTGCTGTTGTCTTCGGACGACGAACGCGCGCATGCGATGGCGAGCTCGGGCGCGCGGGAATTGTCCCGCCACGACGGCCATGTGCTGTCGCTCAAGACCGAGGCCGGGTCCGGTGCCCTGGCCCTCACCGACGAGGAACTGGCGGCGGCCATCCAGTGGGATGGCGGCGACACCGGCACCGTCACCCGCTGAGCCGATTCATACACAGGACATATCGAAGAGGACGCATACCGGTATCGATCCGACTCAATTCAGGGTCTAGCCTTGGCGACATGGCTTATTTCCTGGAGGTTCCCGTGGACGGTTCGTCGCCCGCACCGGTCGTCGTGGCCGATCGCCGTATCAGGCACGGCACGCCGGCGTTCCGGCGCACCAACCTGGCCCTGTTCTCGTCGGGGTTCGCTACCTTCGGCCTGCTTTATTGCGTGCAGCCGTTGATGCCCGCGTTCTCGCACGATTTCGGCGTGGACGCGGCCAGCAGCAGCCTGTCGCTGTCGCTGACCACCGGCGTGCTGGCCGTGGGCATGCTGTTCGCCGGTGCCATCTCCGACGTCCTGGGGCGCAAGCCGGTGATGCTGGCCTCGCTGCTGGGCTCGTCGCTGCTGGTGCTGCTCTCCGCCATGGCGCCGCACTGGGGCACGTTCCTGGTCATTCGCGCGCTGCTGGGTCTTACCCTGGCGGGTCTGCCCGCGGTGGCCATGACCTATGTGGGCGAGGAGATCCACGGCGATTCGCTCGGCTTCGCCATGGGGCTGTATATCGGTGGCAATGCCCTCGGCGGCATGGGCGGGCGCCTGATTGCCGGCTTCGCCGCGGACCATGCCTCGTGGCGCGTGGCCGTGGCGGTCATCGGTGGCCTCGGCCTGATCGCGTCGTACCTGGTGCTGCGCGGCTTGCCCGCATCGGCGTATTTCGAGAAGCGGCGCGCGCATCCGCGGGCCCTGCTGGCGTCGTTCGGTTCGCTGTGGCGGGACAAGGGGCTGCCGTGGCTGTTCGCGGAAGGCTTCCTGCTGATGGGTGCCTTCGTCACGATCTACAACTACGTCTCATACCGTCTCATCGCCGCGCCGTTCTCGCTGTCGCAGTCGCATGTGGGTGCCATCTTCATGGTCTACGTGATCGGCGTGGGCAGCTCGGCGTGGATGGGGGCGATCGCCGGCCGGCTGGGTCGTCGTCGCGTGCTGTGGTCGGCCTTCGTCATCATGCTGGCCGGCGTAGCGCTGACGGCCAGTGCGTCGCTATGGGCCATCGTCGCCGGCATCGCGCTGCTGACCTTCGGTTTCTTCGGCGGGCATTCCATCGCCAGTAGCTGGGTGGGTCGGCGCGCGTCGTTCGCCAAGGCGCATGCGTCGTCGTTCTACCTGTTCGCGTACTACATGGGTTCGAGCATCGCCGGCTCGATCGGCGGGCTGGCCTGGAACCACGGCGGGTGGAACGGCGTGGCGATCTATGCGGCCGTGCTGATCCTTGCCGGCCTGGCGGTCGCGTTGAAGCTGCGCACGCTCACGCCTTCAGCATCAGCGCCGTAAACGCCTTCACCAGCGGCGAGGCATCGTCGCGACGGTGGGTGACGTGCAGCGCGCTGGCGGCATCCGGCGAATCGATGGCGACGTAGGCCACGCCGTCGACACGCACGTGGCGCAGCGAGTCCGGCAGCACGGCGACGCCCAGGCCCGCGGCCACCAGGCCGATCATCGTGGACGACTCGCCGGCTTCCTGGGCGATGCGCGGCACGAAGCCCGCGTTGCGACACATCGACAGCAACTGGTCGTGCACGCCGGTGCCGGCGGCACGGCTGAAGACCACGAAGCGTTCGTCGGCCAGTTCGTCCATGCGCAGCCGGGCGCGCTTGCGCGTGGCTAGCGGGTGATCGGCGCGCAGCACGGCCACGAGCGGATCGTCGACCAGCTTGTGCGAGACCAGCGTGGCGGGCAGTGCACCGCCACGCAGCAGGCCGACGTGCTGGCTTCCCTCCAGCAGGCACGCCACCTGCCGCAATGTGTTCCGTTCCACCAGCACCAGCCGCACGGCGGGATAGGCGTCGCGGAACGCGCGGATCGCCCGCGGGAACCGCTCGATCAGCGGGGTGGACCGGGTAAAAGCGACATGCAGTTCGCCGATCTCGCCACGCTCGGCGCGGCGTGCCTGATCGGCGGCGGCGTCCACGCGCGCGACGATGTCGCGGGCGGCGTCGAGGTAGACGCGGCCGGCATCGGTCAGCTCGACGCGTCGGTTGGTCCGTCGCAGCAGGCGCAGGCCGAGCAGGCTTTCCAGGTCGCGGATCTGCTGGCTGAGCGGCGGCTGGGACATACCCAGCCGCTCGGCGGCGCGGCTGAAATGCAGCTCGTCGGCCACGGCGATGAAATAACGCAGGTGCCGCAGCTCGATGCCCATGGGCGGTTCAGTCCGGCCGGACGCGGATCAGGCCTTCCTGCGCGGTGGAGGCCACCAGCACGCCGTTGCGGGTGTAGATCATGCCGCGCGCCAGGCCGCGCGCGCCCTGCGAGGTGGGGCTGTCGAACGAATACAACAGCCAGTCGTCGATACGGAACGGGCGATGGAACCACAGCGCGTGGTCCAGGCTGGCCATCTGCATGTTGCGGGTGAGGTAGGAGATGCCGTGGGGCAGGGTGGCCGTGCCGATCAGGTGGAAATCCGACGCGTAGGCCAGCAGCGCCTGGTGCAGCCCGAGCGTGTCGTCGATCGGCGCGGTGAGGCGGAACCAGATGTGCTGGTACGGCGGCCGCTTGGCCGGGCGCAGTTCGTCGCGCGGCCACACGTGGCGGAACTCGAACGGGCCGTCGATGCCGAGCCAGCGCTGGGTCTTCTCCGGCAGCCGGGCCAGCTGCTCGGCGGTCATCGCCGGCATCGGCTCGACGTCCTCGGGCGCAGGCACCTCGGGCATCGACATCTGGTGCTCGTAGCCGGCTTCCGGTTCCTGGAACGAGATGGACCCGTTGAGGATGGGCTGGCCGTGCTGGATGGCGACCACGCGGCGCGACGAGAACGAGCCGCCGTCCCGCGTGCGCTCGACGCTGTAGACGATGGGCGCGTTGATGTCGCCGGCACGCAGGAAATAGGCATGCAGCGAGTGCGCCTCGCGGCGCGGGTCCACCGTGCGCTGCGCGGCGGACAGCGCCTGGCCCAGCACCTGGCCGCCGAAGACGAACTTGGTGCCGATGTCGCGACTCTGGCCGCGGAAGAGGTTGTCTTCGAGGCGCTCGAGTTCGAGCAGTTCGACGAGTTCGCCGACGTGGTTGTCCGTCATGGGGGTCTCTGTTGAGCGGGGTGGCGACATGGCCGGAAAGTATACCGGGCCTCAGCCCGCCAGCCGCGCGAGGCGGCCCGCATCGTAGGCGCGTGCCCAGGGGAATTGCGGGCCCGGATCGCGCTTGCGTGGCACCTCGCGGTGCGGATCGTCGCTGGCGGGAACCATGGCGGTGTCCAGGTCCTCGTGGCCGGCGATATGGCGCAATGACGGAAAGTGCAGCGTGAGGTCGTCGAGCAGGGCACGCAGGGCGTCGATCTGTTCGGCGGGGTAGGGCTCGGTCATGACCTGCCGGTCGGAGTGGAACCAGTCGGGATAACGCCCCGTGTTGACCAGTTCGATGCCGATCGAGCGCGGGTTGTAGCCACGGGTGTGGTTGGCGACGCGGCGCGGATCGACGTAGCACTGGATCGTTCCGTCGCGATCGACGTAGTAGTGCCCGCTGGCGCCCGTGCCACGGTCCTCGTAGAGCACGCGCTCGCCGTACTCGCGCGCCATGGCCAGGTCGGGCAGCTCGGTGCAGTGGATGACGACCAGGTCCACCGCGTCGGCCGGGCGCTCCGGGAGGCGGTGTTCGTAGGGGAGGGGGCTGTGGCGGATGTCGATCATGGCGCTTTGATAACATAGCCGGTCATTCCGCGTACGGAGTCCGCCATGCGCGGTCACATCATCCTTTCCCACGGTTCCGATTCCGGCCCCGACGCCACCAAGGTCAGCGCGCTGGCGGCCCTGGCGGGCTCGCTGGGCTGGACCACGGTCCGCCCCGATTACCGTGAAGACGACGCCCTCGGCCACGCCGGCTGCGTCGAACCGCGGCTGGCGCGGCTGGCCCGGGCCATCGCGGACTCACCGGCGCCCCCGATCCTGGTCGGCTCCAGCATGGGCGCTTTCGTCTCGGGGCTGGCCTCGCTGCAGGCCCCGGTGGCCGGAGTGTTCCTGCTGGCGCTGCCTGCGCGCATCCCCGGCTACGGCCGGGCCTTCGACCTCGCCAGGGGCGTGCCCGCCTTCATGATCCACGGCTATGCGGACGACGTCTGCCCGGTGGATGAGGCCTTCGCCTTCGCGCGCAGCCATGCGATCCCGATGCTGCTGGTCGAGGACGACCACCGGCTGGGCAACGCCATGGCGGACATCGAAACCACCTTCCACCGTTTCCTCGAGGGCCTGGCATGAACTTCTTCGCCACCTGCCCGAAGGGCCTGGAATACCTGCTCAAGGACGAACTGATCGCCATTGGCGCGACGGACGTGCGCGAGGCCCTGGCCGGCGTGTCCTTTGCCGGTGACATCGAGACGGCCTACCGCGCTTGCCTGTGGTCGCGCATGGCCAGCCGCGTGCTGCTGCCGCTGGCCGAGTTCGACGCCGCCGACCAGGACGCCCTCTATGCGGGTGTGCAGGACATCGACTGGGCCACCCACCTGGCCGCGCACGGCACGCTGGCCGTGGATGCGAACACGGCACAGAGCAAGCTCACGCACAGCCAGTTCATCGCGCTGAAGACCAAGGACGCCATCGTCGACCAGTTCCGTGCCGCCACCGGCGCGCGTCCGGACATCGACCCGGAAGAACCCGACCTGCGCGTCAACGTGCGCCTGCGCCGTGATCGCGCCACGTTGTCGATCGACCTCTCGGGCCTGCCGTTGCATCGTCGCAACTGGCGCGAGCAGCAAGGCGAGGCGCCGCTGAAGGAAAACCTCGCCGCCGCCATGCTGGTGCGTGCGCAGTGGCCGCGCATCTACGCCGAAGGCGGCGCGCTGGTCGATCCGATGTGCGGCTCGGGCACGCTGCTGATCGAAGGCGCGCTCATGGCCGCCGACGTGGCGCCCGGCCTGCGTCGTGATTACTTCGGCTTCCTCGGCTGGGCCAAGCACGATTACGCGTTGTGGCGCTCCATCTACGACGAGGCGAAGGCACGGGCGGACGAAGGCCTGCGTGCCCTGCGCCCGGTGTTCTTCGGCAGCGATTCGGATGCGCAGATGGTGCAGACCGCCAAGCGCAACGCGCAGAGTGCGGGCGTGGCGGGTTTCGTCCACCTCGACAAGCGTGACGCGGTGCACGTGGCACCGCCGCCGGAAACCCCGCTCGGCCTGGTCATCACCAACCCACCCTACGGCGAGCGCCTGGGCGACCGTGCCGAACTGCCGGCGCTCTACCGCGACTTCGGCCAGGCACTGAAGGACCGTTTCGCCGGCTGGCGCGCGGCGGTGCTGGCCGGTGACGAGGAACTGGGTCGTGCGCTGCGCCTCAGCCCCGACAAACGCTACGCCCTGTTCAACGGCGCGCTGGAAACCCCGCTGCTGACCTACGCCCTGCGCGCACGCGACGATGCCCCGCGCGAAGCGAAGCCGCTGTCGCCCGGCGCGGAGATGCTGAAGAACCGCCTGGAGAAGAACGTCCGCCACCTGCGCAAGCGGCTCACCCGCGAGGGCATCACCTGCTGGCGCGCCTACGACCAGGACCTGCCCGAGTACGCCGCCGCCATCGACGTCTACGAAAACTGGCTGCACATCCAGGAGTACAAGGCGCCGCAGGACGTGCCGGTGGACGTGGCGCGCATCCGCATGCGCGAGATCGGCCGCGTGGCCAGCGAGGTGCTCGGCATTCCCCGCGAGCGCATCGCGGTGAAGACGCGCGAGCGCGGCAAGGGGGGCTCGAAGTACGGCCAGTTCGACCAGAAGGGCGAGTTCATCGAGGTGGGCGAGGGCGGCCTGCGCTTCCTCATCAACCCCACCGATTACCTGGACACCGGCCTGTTCCTCGACCATCGCCTGGTCCGCGAGAAGATCCGCGAACTGGCGCCGGGCAAGCACTTCCTCAACCTGTTCGCCTATACGGGCACTGCCAGCGTCTACGCGGCGGCCGGCGATGCGCGCGACACCACCACCGTGGACCTGTCCGGCACCTACCTGGACTGGGCGTCACGCAACCTGGCGTTGAACGGCTTCGAAGGCGCACGCCATCGGCTGGTGCAGGAGGACGCCCTGACCTTCCTCGAGAAGCGCTCGATGCAGTACGGGCTGATCTACGTCGACCCGCCGACCTTCTCCAACTCCAAGAAGGCCGACGACTTCGACGTGCAGCGCGATCACGTGAAGCTGCTGATGCTTTGCCTGGACCGGCTGCTGCCGGACGGGGCCATTGTTTTCTCAAACAATTTCCGTCGTTTCCAGCTTGATAAGGCGGCCCTGGAGCCCCATTTTTCCATCGAGGACTGGAGCGCCCCCAGCATCCCGTTCGACTTCTCCCGCCGGCACAACATCCACGGTTGCTGGCTGCTCCGTAAGCCGTTCGTGAATCCGTGGAAAACGTGAATTGAGGGTGTAGAAAACTTCAGATTGGATTCAGTGGCCGAGCGCGAATCTGCAGTCAACACCCGGAGGTAACTGTCATGAAAGGTAAGTTCGTAAAGTCCGCTCTCGTCCTCGCCGCTGCGGGTCTGATGGCGTTCGCACCCGGCGCCTTTGCCCGCGGTGGTTATTACGGCGGCTACCATGGTGGTTACGGCTATGGTTACCACGGTGGTGGATACTACGGCGGTCGTGGCGGTTACTACGGTCGCGGTCACTACGACCACGCCGGCCGCTGGATCGCTGGTGCCATCGTCGCCGGCGCGGTCGTCGGCCTGGTCGCCAACGCCACGCAGCCGCGCACGGTGGTCTACGACAACGGCCCGGGCTACTACTACGCCCCGCCCACCCGCACGGTGGTCTATGACGACGCGCCGGTCGTTACCCGCCGCGTGACCACCACGACCACCTACGTGGACGATGGTTACGGTGGCACCCGTTATGTGCGTGACGACGGGTATTGATCGAGGTTGTTTTCGTTGCGTGGTTTGATCGAGGGAGCCCGGCGCGAGCCGGGCTCTTTTTGTTTTGGATGGTGGGGGAATGTTGGGCGCTTTGAAGAAGGCTCGCCTTCGGCATCGCGTTTAGCCTTCGGGCGTTGGAGCAAGAGCCGGCGGGTGCCACCCTCGTGGCCACGCCTGCGGCGACCCGCTAAGGAAGGGCCGCTCCGCGGCTGTATATCTATTCCCCTTTGGGGCGGGTCGGGCTTCGAACGGGGATTTTTGATTCGCCATCCATGGCTCAGCAAAAATGGCCGGCCGTCCTGGCCGGCCCCCTTCGGGCCTTGTCCGTTCGAAGCCCTCGCCTGCGGCTACCGGCCACGAGGGTGGCACCCGCCGGCTCTTCCATACACTGAGGTTGCGTGTGGGAGAGCACAGAGCCAGGACTCGCTTCGTAGCTGGGAGCGCTCGCTCACCTGGTGTGCATGGCATCGGTCGCCTTAGATACGTCGAGGGTTCGCGCACGTGCGTGCGCTCCTACCCCCAAGCCGGCAGATCAGGCGTTGGATATGCCACAACACGTCCTACCCCTGGGGTAGGAGCCCACGATGTGGGCGAAAAGCCAACGAAGCGCTGACGCCATACCCCGCACCTCTGCGACCGCTCGCGTCACAACCTGCCTCAGTCGTTGGAAGAGCCGGCGGGTAGCCCCCTCGGTGCCGGTAGCCGCAGGCGAGGGATTCGCACAGATCAGGCCCGAAGGGGGCCGGCCAGGACGGCCGGCCGTTCTCGCGAGACAGGATGTCGAGTCGAGAACCCCTGTGCGAAGCCCGACCCGGGCCCGAAGGGCCATAGATATACGGCCGCGCCAGCGGCCCTTCATCAGCGGGTCGCCGCAGGCGTGGCACCGAGGGGGCTACCCGCCGGCTCTTGCTCCGAGCCCCGGACTCAACCACCCGGAGACGGCAGCTGCGCACCCGAGCCGCGCCGCTTGGCACTTTTCTTCATCGACTCGAATGTCGCCTTGTCGATCGTCTGCACGGACTGGACCTGGCACGGCGGCTCGTTGCGGCGAAGGATTTTCTCATCGATGCCGCCGCAGATACGCATCTCGCCCATGGCCTTGTCGCTGTTGGACGACTTGAAGCGGATGCCGCCGCCCAGGTCCATCCGCGGGCAGTCCGCGCTGGTCTTCACCACGAAATGGTTGGGTCCGTTGCGCACCGCCACCGTGCGCGCGTCGACCACGGCCCATTCGTTGATGCGGTCGGTGCGCAGGCAATCGTTGAAGGGGAGTTCGTTGCGGGCCTGGGGGACGGCGGGGCCGGGACGGGGTGCGTTGTCCTGAGCGTGCGCGGTGGACGCGCCGGCGAGCAGGAGAGCGGCGCTGAACAGGATTCGGGCAGTCATGACGGGGTCCTCCGGGAGGAATGGCGATGTTAAGCCGGGATCGGCCCACGGGCCAGATTGACAGGGGCCACGGTGCACCTTTCGTTAAGGGCGTGGAGGATGCCACTCACGTTCGTTGAACGTTTCCTCGGCCATCCTTTCCGTAATGACTGACGCTATCAAGGCCGCACAGGAGGCCAGCGCATGACGGTCCGCCCGCTTGGCCTCGACCCCACCCCCTCGGCCCCTGCGGACCTCGTTACGCGCTTCCTTGGCGTGCGTCGTCGCAGCGCCGAACTGGCCTCGCGGTTACGTCCGGAGGATACCGTCATCCAGTCGATGCCGGATGCCAGCCCGACCAAGTGGCACCTTGCCCACACCACATGGTTCTTCGAGCACTTCGTTCTCGGTCGCACCGAGGGCTATGTGTCTGCGAACCCGGAATGGCACTTTCTTTTCAATTCGTACTACCAGTCGGTAGGACCGATGCACGCGCGCCCCAGTCGGGGAATGATCACGCGGCCGGACTTCGCCGAAGTGCTGGATTACCGGCGCCGTGTTGACGATGCGGTAGCGGAGCGCCTCATGCGCGGCGACGATCCGGCGCTGGCTGTCGTGATAGAACTGGGCTGCCAGCACGAGCAACAGCATCAGGAATTGCTCCTCACCGATATCAAGCACGCGTTTGCGCAGAATCCGCTGGAGCCGGCGTTTGCCGCGGAGGCACCGCGTGCGCTCTCCGTGGCCGCGCCTGCCTTGCGCTATGTGCCGTTCGACGAAGGCGTGGTGGAGGTGGGTCATGCCGGCGACGGTTTCCACTTCGATAACGAAGGGCCTCGCCATCGCACCTGGCGCCAGGCGGGGTCGCTGGCCAATCGCCCGGTGACGAATGCCGAGTTCCTTGCGTTCGTGCAGGACGGCGGCTATCGCGACCCGTTGCTGTGGTTGTCGGATGGCTGGGCCACCGTGCAGGCCGAGGGCTGGCAGCGCCCGTTGTACTGGGACGAGGCGTGCGAGACGGAGTTCACCTTGCAGGGCCGCCGGGCCATCGATCCGCATGCGCCGGTGTGTCACATCAGCTATTTCGAGGCCGACGCATTCGCGCGCTGGGCCGGCGCGCGGCTGCCGACGGAGGTCGAATGGGAAACCATGGCCACGTCGCTGCCGATTCGCGGCAATTTCCAGGACAACGGTTTGTTCCACCCACGTGCGTCGTCGTTCGAAACCGACCTGAGTCAGATGTACGGCGACGTTTGGGAGTGGACGATGAGCCCATATGTCAGTTATCCGGGGTTTCGTCCGCTGGACGGTGCGCTGGGGGAATACAACGGCAAGTTCATGAACGGTCAGTGGATACTCCGCGGGGGCTCGTGCGCGACGCCCTCCGATCATATTCGTGCCACCTACCGTAATTTTTTTCCTCCCCATGCGCGCTGGCAGTTCACGGGGATACGACTGGGAAACGATCGATGAGTGCTCAACCCAAAGACATCCGTGTCGACGACCGCCATCCGGATGTCGAGGACACCCTCGAGACCGTACGCCGCGGCCTCGGGGCCAAGATCAAGAAGCTGCCGTCGCGCCTGTTCTATGACGAACGTGGTTCGGCGCTGTTCGAGGCCATCTGCGAGCAGCCGGAGTACTACCTCACGCGAACCGAGATCCGCATCATGCGCGATCATGCGGCCGACATTGCCGACGTGATCGGGCCCGACGTGCGCCTGGTCGAATACGGCAGCGGCAGCGGGATCAAGACGCGGATGCTGCTGGAGCATCTGGTCACCCCCGTGGCCTATGTGCCGGTGGAGATCTCGCGCACGGCGCTGATGGAAAGCGTTGCCGAATTGTCCACGCGTTTCCCGGACGTCCCCATGCAGCCGGTCTGCGCCGACTTCACCCAGCCGCTGCGGCTGCCGGTGGCCACGCGCTCGCCGCGGCGTACGGTGATCTACTTTCCCGGCTCCACCATCGGCAATTTCGAGGCGAAGGATGCGGTCAAGATCCTTCGCCAGATGCGCGCCGAGATGAGCGACGGCGGCGGTGTGCTGATCGGCGTGGACCTGAAGAAGGACGCCGCACAGATCGAGGCGGCCTACAACGACGCCGCCGGTGTCACGCGCGACTTCACGCTCAACATGCTGGTGCGGCTGAATCGCGAGATCGGCACCGATTTCGACCTCGATGCATTCCGCCACCGCGCACGCTACAACGTGCTTGCCGGCCGTATCGAAACCTCGCTGGTCAGCACGCGCCACCAGGTGGTGCATGTGGGTAGCGACGCCTTCACTTTCCGCGAGGACGAGGCGATGCAGGTGGAATACAGCTGCAAGTATTCGCTGGACGACTTCGCGCAGATGGCCAACAAGGCCGGGCTGTCGGTGTCTCAGGTCTGGATGGACGAGGATCGCCGTTTCAGCGTGCAGTACCTGGTGCGGGCGACGCCGGTCGCCTGACCCTACCTGATCCCTACGCCCGCCGCCTCACCGGCGGCCCGGCGCATCGCACCGGCGGCTCGGCGCATCGCACGGGCGGCCCGGCGCATCGCACCGGATGTTGTAGGAGCGCACGCTGTGCGCGACATCCTTTCACCGCATTCTCCGAGCTGGCGTGCCAGTTCGGAGGTTCTGCCTCAAAAGATGTCGCGCGCAGCGTGCGCTCCTGCATGTGTCGCCTGGACGATGCGTGCAGGTGTTGTGCGGGGTTCGATCACCCCGGCCGGCGGGCACCCAGGGAGACCAGCAGATCCTGCGCGGTGCGGATGCGTTCGGCGCTGCCGGGTAGTTCGAGGATCACCCGGAGCTTGTCCTGGCCGTCCATCTTGAAGATGCGTGGTTGTTGCTGGATCAGCTTGATCAGGGCCATCGGGTCGATGTCGGGCTTGTCGCGGAAGGTGATGCGTCCACCGCTGGCGCCGAAGTCCACCTTGCGGATGCCGAGCGGGGTGGCCATGAGCTTCAGTTGCGCGACGGCGAACAGGCACTTGGTCGGGTCGGGTAGCAGGCCGAAACGGTCGATCATCTCCACCTGAAGCTCGCGCAGGCCGTGCTCGTCGCGTGCGCTGGCGATGCGCTTGTACAGCGTCAGGCGCGTGTGGACGTCGGGTAGGTAGTCTCCGGGGATCAGCGCGGGCAGGTGCAGTTCCACCTCGGTCTCGTGCTCGGAGGTGAGGTCGAAGTCCGGCACCTTGCCCGACTTCAGCGCGCGCACCGCACGGTCCAGCAACTCGGTATACAGCCCGAAGCCGATCTCCTGGATCTGGCCGGACTGTTCCTCGCCCAGCATCTCGCCCGCACCGCGGATTTCCAGGTCGTGGGTGGCGAGGGTGAAACCGGCACCCAGTTCCTCCAGCGACGCCAGTGCTTCCAGGCGCTTCTCCGCATCGGCGGTCATCGCCTTGCGGTCGGGCACGATGAGGTAGGCATAGGCGCGGTGATGCGAGCGACCCACGCGTCCGCGCAACTGATGCAGCTGGGCCAGGCCGAAGCGATCCGCGCGGTTCACCACGATGGTGTTGGCGGTGGGGATGTCGATGCCCGATTCGATGATGGTGGTGGACACCAGCACGTTGAACCGCTGTCGGTGGAAATCGGCCATCACCTGTTCCAGGTCGCGCTCGGGCATCTGGCCGTGGGCGACGCGGATGCGCGCCTCGGGCACCAGTTCGCCCAGCTCACGTGAGATGCGCTCGATCGACTCTACTTCGTTGTGCAGGAAGTAGACCTGGCCACCGCGGGCCAGCTCGCGCTGGATGGCTTCGCGGATGAGCGCGGGCTGGTAGGTGGAAATCAGCGTACGAACCGCCGTGCGATGGGCCGGCGGCGTGGCGATGATCGACAGGTCGCGCAGGCCGCTCATCGCCATGTTCAGCGTGCGCGGGATCGGCGTGGCGGTGAGGGTCAGCAGGTCCACTTCGGCACGCAGCTTCTTCAGCTGTTCCTTCTGACGTACGCCGAAACGCTGTTCCTCGTCGACGATGACCAGGCCCAGGTCCTTGAAGCGGATGTCCGGGCCAAGCAGCTTGTGCGTACCGACGATGACGTCGATCTGGCCGTCGGCCAGCCGTTGCAACGCGCCGTCCACTTCCTTCTTCGACTTGAAGCGGGAGATGACGTCCACGCGTACCGGCCAGTCCGCGAAGCGGTCGGCGAAGTTGCGGTAATGCTGCTGGGCGAGCAGGGTGGTCGGCACCAGCACGGCCACCTGCTTGCCCGCGGTGGCCGCGGCGAACGCGGCACGCAGGGCGACCTCGGTCTTGCCGAAGCCCACGTCGCCGCAGACCACGCGATCCATGGCGCGCGGCGCAGCCAGATCGACGATCACCGCATCGATCGCCGCCTGCTGGTCCGGGGTTTCCTCAAACGGGAAGGTGGCCGCGAATTCCTCGATCATCGGGCGGTCGACGGATAGCGACTGCCCCTGGCGCGCCTCGCGCTGGGCGTAGATGCCCAGCAACTCGGCGGCCACGTCGCGGACTTTTTCCGCAGCCTTCTTGCGCGCGCGCTCCCAGGCGTCGCCGCCCAGCGAGTGCAGCGGAGCCAGTTCCGGCGCGGTGCCGGTGTAGCGGCTGACCAGGCCGAGCTGGGCCACCGGCACGTAGAGCTTGTCGCCCTTGGCGTATTCGATGGTGAGGAACTCGCCAGGCATGTCGCCCACGTCCAGGGAAACGAGCCCCTGGTAGCGGCCGACGCCGTGATCGATGTGGACGATGGGCGAGCCGATCGACAGCTCGGTCAGGTCCTTGATGATGCTTTCGGGATCGCGCGCGGCACCGGCGCGACGCTTGCGATCCGTACGTACACGTTCGCCGAACAGCTCGCGCTCGGTGAGCACGGTGAAAGCCGGCTTCGTGATCGCGAAACCCTGTTCCAGGGACGCGACGGTGATGGCGAGCTTCTCGTCGCGCGCGAGGAAATCCTTCCAGCTGTCGATGTTGACCGGTTTCAGGCCGGCACCGGCCAGTTGCTCGATCAGCGCCTCGCGGCGGCCGGCGGAATCCGCCGCGATCAGCACGCTGCCCTTGTAGCTGGACAGGAAATGCCGCAGCGCAGCGCCCGGTTCGTCGCCCTTGCGGTTCAGCGGCACGTCCGGTGCCGGCTGCGTGCCCAGGTCCACTGCGTGCTCGTGGCCGGCGGGCACCACGTCGATCCGCACCTGCTTGTTGAGGCGTTCGCGCAGTTGCTCCGGCGGCAGGTAGATCTCCGCCGGCGGCAGCACCGGGCGCTCGATATCGTGCGCGCGCTGGTCGTAGCGCTCGGCGGTCTGCGTCCAGAACTGCTCCGCGGCGTCCAGCGTGCCCTCGCCGAGGACGAACATCGCATCGCCCGCGATGTAGTCGAACAGGGTTTCGGTCGCGCCGAAAAACAGCGGCAGGTAGTACTCGATGCCGCCGGGCGTCACGCCTTCCTTCATGTCCTGGTAGAGCGGACAGCGACGGATGTCGATGGGAAAGCGTTCGCGCAGGTTGGCGCGGAAGTTCTTCGCCGCGTCTTCGGTCAGCGGGAATTCGCGTGCGGGCAGCAGGTCGACGCTGTCCACCTGGTGGGTGGAGCGTTGGGTTTCGGTGTCGAAACTGCGGATGGACTCGATCTCGTCGTCGAACAGCTCCACGCGGTAGGGCTCGTCGGCACCCATCGCGTAGATGTCGATGAGCGCGCCGCGCACGGCGAAGTCACCCGGTTCGGCCACCTGAGGCACGTTGCGGTAGCCGGCGGCCTCCAGCCGACGCTGCTCGGCGCCCAGGTCGAGCTTCTGGCCCTTGCGCAGCACCAGTCCCGAGCCGGTGATGTGGGCGCGTGGCGCGATGCGCTGCATCAGCGTGGCCACCGGCACCACCAGCACACCGCGCCGGGTGGTGGGCAGGCGATAGAGCGTGGCGATACGCTGGGAGACCACTTCCGGGTGCGGACTGAAGACGTCGTAGGGCAGGGTTTCCCAGTCCGGGAAATGCAGCACCGGCAGTTCACCGGCGAACACCGCCAGTTCGCTCTCCAGGTTATCGGCACTGCGGGTGTCGCGGGTGACCACGACCAGTACGCCCTCGTGCGCGCGTGCCGCCTCGGCGACTTCGAGTGCCCACGCCGAGCCATGGGGCGTGGCCCAGTAGCGGCGGGTCTTGGCGGTGGCGGGGAGTGACGGGCGGGGGAGCACTAGAGGCATGGAGTCGGCTTGGCAGCTTGCGGACAAGCCGACGATTGTACTACCTGCCCGTGAAGGGCCAGCGGTGCCGGCCCCTCGGACGGGGTCAGTCGGTGATGTCGGGCTCGAAGAAACTCCAGCGTACATCGCGGAACTCGGCCTTGAAGTCGGCCTCGACGATGTTGATCGCTTCGACCATGGCCCGCGCGGTGGGCGAGGGGCTCATGCGGGCCTTGATCGCCACCATCACCTCGTTGCCCATCTGCAGCGTGAGCAGGTTGTAGACGGTGTCGATTTCCGGGCGGGCCTCGAGGAAGGCCATCATCTGCACGCGGCGCTTCGGCTCCACGCCCTGGCCGATCAGCAGCGCCTTGACCTCGCGCGCCACCGCCACCGCCACCACGATCAGCAGCACGCCGATGGCGATGGTGCCGATGGCGTCGAACATGAGGTTACCGGTGAGCATGGTGAGCAGCACGGCGAGCAGCGCAAAGCACAGCCCCACCAGCGCCGCCAGGTCCTCGCCGAAGATCACCAGCAATTCGCTGGCGCGGGTTTCGCGAAACCACTGCCACAGCGGCTGGTCGCCGCGGGCCTTGTTCACTTCCTGCATGCAGCCATGCATGGAAATGCCTTCGGTGACGATCGAGAAAGCCAGCACGCCGATTGCCAGCCACGCCCATTTGAGCGGCTCGGGATGGGTCAACTTGTGCACGCCCTCGTACACCGAGAACATGCCGCCGACGCTGAAAAGCAGGATCGCCACCAGGAACGACCAGAAATACAACGCACGGCCCCAGCCGAGCGGATAGTCCGCCGACGGGGGGCGCTTGGCCTGGCGCATGCCCAGCAGAAGCAGGCCCTGGTTGCCGCAGTCGGCCAGGGAATGGACCGCCTCGGCCAGCATGGCCCCGGAACCGGTGAAGATGGCCGCTACGAGCTTGGCGACGAAGATGGCGAAATTGGCTCCGAGCGCGAGAAAGATCGCGCGCTTCGAATCGGCGTGTCCCGACATGTGATCCCTGTTCCCGATGGGTAATCGAAGGATCTTACCGTAGGATGCCCACGCCCACGCCGAAACTCACGTTCGGATGGCCGCCGGACATTTCCTTGGCCGTCCATACGTGCGACTGGTTCACCGTCACCAGCGGGAAGGTGTAGGACGCCTGGCCCACGTTGGATGCGCGCGTGCCGTTGAGCCGTCCGGATACCGTGACCAGCCCGCCCGCCGGGTAATCCAGGCTTTCGACATAACCGGGCATGGCGGCGATGAAGCGGCCGTTGCCGGTGTCGTTGGCCTGCGGCCGCTGCGAGCGGTCCAGCGGGTAGGCGAGGATCTCGATCTCGCTGTGGTCGGCGAAGTTGCTGACCTTGACGATGCGTCCACCCCAGATGACGTCGGCGCTGCCGTAGCGTTCCGGCTCCCGGGCCACCTGGGACGGCGGCACGGCGGCGTTGTTGGGGGTCGGCTTGTAGATCGGTGCCGGGGCGCAGGCGGAAAGGGCGGCGGCGAGCAGGAAAGCGGCGGCGGTGGAACGAACGGTCTGGGGGCGCATGGGTCGGCTCCTGGCGTGTGCCCCCAATCTACCGCCGGCGGACTGAACGTGGCGACTGCGGCGCGTGGGCTACGTCTTCATCCTTGCCTTCCTCGACCAGCCAGGTCAGGCGGTATTCGGACTGGCCGGCGGTGCCCAGGAGTTTCGGCAGCAGCTTGAGGGAATCGCGCAGGGCGTCATCCAGCTTCCACGGCGCGTTCACGATGGCGATGCCCGTGCCGTTCAAACGCAGCGGGGAATCGTCCGGACGCAGCAGCAGCTCGGCCACCAGCACGCGCCGGGCACCGCACTTGGTCAGCCAGCGGTGGAACGGCTGGACATGGCTGCGCAGCTTGATCGGATACCAGACGGCGTAGACGCCGGTGGGCCATTTTTCCAGCGCGGCTTTCAGCGTCTTCTCGATCAACCGGAACTCGGCTTCCTGCGCCTCGAACGGGGGATCGATAAGGACCAGGCCGCGTTTTTCCTTCGGCGGAACGAACGCCTTCATGGCTTCGTAGCCGTCGCGCTCGTGCACGTGGATGCGCTTGTCGTGATGGAACAGCTGGCGCAGGGCGCTGGACTCGTCGTTGCGCAGGTCCACCATCTGGGCGGAATCCGTCTCACGCATGAGGTGCGCGGCGATCCACGGCGAGCCCGGGTAGTAACGCAGCGTATCGCTACCCTCGTTGCAGGCCCGGACGATCTCGAGGTACTTCCACAGCAGGGGCGGCAGCCCGCTGGCGGTCTTGAGGATGCCGAAGCCTTCGTCCGCCTCGGCCGTCTTGCGTGCCTCGTTGCCCTGAAGGTCGTAGCGGCCGCCGCCGGCGTGGGTGTCGATGTAGCAGAACGGCGAGGCCTTCTGCTTCAAGGCATCGATGAGGGCCACGAGCACCATGTGCTTGAGGACATCGGCAAAATTGCCGGCATGGTAAGCGTGACGGTAGTTCATAAGGGGAGTATACCGGCCGAAGGCCGGTATACCGTAGGAGCGCACGATGTGCGCGACATGTGTTGAGGCCACAGCCCGGAGCTGGCGCGCAAACCTGGGGACTGGCGCGAGAAGATGTCGCGCACATGCGTGCGCTCCTACAGTAGCGGTTGCGGTTGCGGTTGCGGTTGCGGTTGCGGTTGAGGTCGGGGTTGAGGTCGCGGCCACACCCCACACCCCACACCCCTCAGTACGCGAACGTCACCCGCTTCTTCGCCGCATCGCCTTGCTCGATCCGGTCCAGCACGCCGATGGCGAAATCCGCCGTGGAAATTTTGCTGTGCCCGCCGGCATCGACCAGCAACTGCTCGCCGCCGACGCGGAAGCTGCCCTTCCGCTCACCGGGCGCGATCTCGGCGGCGGGGCTGATATAGGTCCAGTCCACGTCCGCCGTGCTGGCGCGGAAGGCCTTCAGCGCCTCGATCTGCGCGTTCGCGGATGTCTTCCACGCTTCGGGGAAATGCGGATCGTCGATGACGCGCACGCCGGGCGCCGCTTCCAGGCTGCCGGCGCCGCCGACCCAGGCGAAGCGCTTCACGTGTGCCGCGGCCAGCGCGTCGAGCAGGGTGGTGGCCTGGCGGGGGACGTTGGCGGGATCGGCGTGGTCGTTGAGGCTGGCGATGGCGGCATCGGCGCCGCCGAGGGACGGAGCGAACGAGGCCGGCGCGGCCACGTCGCCCTTCACCACGTGAAGCTTCGGATGCTTCGTAGCGAGCTTCGACGGGTCGCGGACCACCGCCGTGACATCATGGCCGCGGGCCAGGGCCTCATCGAGGATGACGTTGCCGATATTGCCGGTGGCGCCGAACAGAACGATCTTCATGGGTAAACCTCGGGTTCGGTGGGTAGGAGCACAGCATGCGCCGCGTATCGTTACGAAAAAACCACTCCATACGCGATTCATCGTAAAGTTATACTTTACGATCTGGACCAAGCCGCATGGCCATCGATATCAACCTCAACCGTTTAGGCGTCTTCGTCGCCCTGGTTCGTGCCGGCTCGTTCACGGCCGCCGCCGAGCAACTGGGCACGACCAAGGCGATGGTCAGCCAGCACCTGGCCCGCCTGGAGGCCGAGCTTGGCGTGCAGCTGCTGGTGCGCAGCACCCGCCGCATGGCGCTGACCGACGCGGGCGAGCGTTTCCACGAGGATTGCGCGCGCGTGCTGGCGGAGGCGGAAGCCGCGATCGCCCGCCTGGGCGAATGTCGAGACACCCCGATGGGCACGCTTCGCATCAGCGCCGCGAACGACCACGGCATCAACGTGGTGGCGCCGGCGCTGGCCGCCTATGCCGAGCGCTACCCGCAGGTTCGTGTGGAACTGGTGGTTACCGACACTGTGACCGACCTGATCGCCGAGCGCTTCGACCTGGCCGTCCGCCTGGGCTGGCTGCGCGACTCCAGCCTGCGCGCGACGAAGCTCTCGAGTTTCCGGCAATGCCTGGTGGCATCCCCGGCCTATCTCGCCCGCCATGGCATACCCACTGTGCCCGAGGATCTGTCCACACACCGCTGGATCGCGGTCACCGTGCTCGCCTCGCCGACCCGCTGGGTGTTCAAGGATCCGAACGCCGCGGACTGCGTGGTGCAGACCCGCGCCGTCGCCAGCGCGAACAGCGCCACGGCGGCGTA
This sequence comes from Xanthomonas sp. NCPPB 2632, assembly GCF_041228075.2. Lineage (NCBI taxonomy): Bacteria > Pseudomonadati > Pseudomonadota > Gammaproteobacteria > Lysobacterales > Lysobacteraceae > Xanthomonas > Xanthomonas sp. NCPPB 2632. The sequence continues at coordinate 3,385,087 of NZ_CM192979.1, read as the reverse complement.
CCGCTTCGTGCTCGAAGGCCTGGGCCTCTCGGTGCTGCCCGACTACATCGTGGAGGCCGAACTGAAAGCGGGCGGCCTGGTGGCCCTGCTGCCTGACTACACCTTGCCCGAGGGCGGGGTGCATGCCGTTTATCCGGGCAACCAACCGCCGGTGAAGGTGCGGGCGTTTATCGACCTGCTCAAGGAACGTCTGGCCTGAATGCGCCGCGCCGCGTGGCGCGCCTGCCGCTCACGTGACCTGGCTACCCAGCCGAAGGTTGATCCCCAGCTTGGCCGCCAGCTGGCGCATGTTCTCGTCATCGCGCGAGGACGTGATCCAGCCGGCGTAGACGTCGTCGTCCTCCGCTTCGCGGGCCCACAACGTGTAACCGTACTGGTTGAGCTGGTCGAAGGCGCGGCTGAAGATCTCCGGCCCGTCGATGTCCTCGTGGAAGTCGTCCTCGCTGGGGTCGCCGTCCCAGTCGATGGTGACGTCGCTCCAGCGCGAGACCAGCTCGGCGATCGCATCCACCAGCGTGCGGGTATCGTCGGCGTCCACTTCGAAACTGGACTGCCAGTCGGTGACCTGCGCCACGACACGGATGGGATCGTCGTCGCCCTGGTCCTCGATTTCCGCGCGGTAGACGGTGAACTGGCGAAGCGCGTTTTCCTCGTCGCCCGGGTTGATCAGCAGCAACAGCTGCCACACCTGCGACTCGACCGTCTCCTCGCCTTCTTCGTCGTCGAACTCGCGTTCTTCGGGGTAATCGTCGTCGTAGCTCATGGGGAAGGGCCTGTGGAGAACTGGCGAAATCATCGCACGATGCGCGTCAAAGCGTCGCAGTCCTTGAAATGGACGTCCAATCGACCGGGTTGACATCGGGTCGCTGCGGTGCAACAAATGGCACCCGGCCCTATCCAGGCGACACCCGCTCACCGTGAACGCACACACCTGCCACGCACCTGCCTTTCCGTCGATGTCAGCGGCCACGCCGCGATGTCCGGTCGGCGCTGCGTGTCGTTCGTGTCGACGGGCCTGAGCGACTGACGCCACGCGTTGCGCGTGTCCTGCGGGTCCGCCGCAGGTAACGATATTTCGACTCTTGTCCGGCCATGCCGGCTGCCGCTGCCTTTGCCGCGGTGTCGTGTCGCCGTTCCCGGCTATCCGGCGCCTCAGGTGCCGATCCTTCATCGTTTCCAGGGGAAAGTCCCAACCATGTCGCCTTCGACCCATCGTCGTCACCCGTTGTTCCTCGCGCTGGCCCTCGTGCTCGGCGCCACGTCCGCCCATGCCCAGGAGGCCGCCCCGGCGGACAAGGCGGAATCGGCAAAACCGAGCCAGCTGGATACCGTGATCGTCACCGGCACCCGCAGCACCGAGCGCACCGTATCCAGCTCGTTGCAGGCGATCGACGTGATCACCCCGCAGCAGTTGCAGCAGACCGGCGCCACCCAGCTCACAGCCGCGCTGGCGCGCCTGGTGCCGTCGCTCAATTTTCCGCAGCCGACCACGATCAGCGGTGCCGAAGTGGCCCGTCCCGTGACCTTGCGCGGTCTCAGCCCAGACCAGGTGCTGGTGCTGATCGACGGCAAGCGCCAGCACGCCGGTGCCTTCCTCAACCTGGGCGGCGCGATCGGACGCGGTTCGAACCCCGTGGACCTCAACGCCATCCCCGTCTCGGCGGTGGAGCGCATCGAGGTGCTGCGTGACGGGCAGTCGGCGCGCTACGGCTCCGATGCCATCGGTGGCGTGATCAACGTGATCCTGAAGAAGTCCGGCACGGGCGGGCAGGTGACCGCCAAGTTCGGCGGCTACGACGCGGGCGATGGCCTCCAGCGCCAGCTGAGCGCGGACACCGGATTCAAGCTGGGCGACAAGGGGTCGATCCATGTCGCCATCGACACGCAGAACAACGATGGCACCAACCGCGCCGGCCTGGATCGCACGGCCGCCTCGGTCGGCACCACCTACGGGAAGAAGGTGTACTGGCTGGGCGAACCCGCCGTGCAGTCGAACAAGGTGTCGCTGGTGGGACAGTACGCCTTCAGCAAGGCGGCCGAGGTGTATGTCGAAGCGCTTTACCGGCGCGATCGCGACGAGACCGCCAGCCTCTATCGCCACCGTGGCGAATCGACCAACGTCGCGTCGATCTATCCGCAGGGCTACCTGCCGGTGAACGTGCCCATCGTCAACGACACCACGCTGACCGCCGGCGTGCGTGGCGAATTCGACAGCGGCTGGCATTACGACGCGTCGGTCAGCCATGGGTCGAACGAATACGACCAGCGCAGCCATGCGATCAACGCGGACTACTACCGCGCGTTCGGCAGCACGCCGTTCTTCATCCAGGGCGCCGATTACAAGACCAACCAGCAGGTGGCCAACCTCGACATCGGCAAGGAATTCAGCCCCTCGTGGCTGCCCAACCCGGTCAGCGTGTCGTTCGGTGCGGAATACCTGCGCCAGGGCTACAAGGTGAAGCCGGGCGACGCCGTGTCGCAGTACGGCGCCAACGGCGGCATTACCGGCGACCTGCAAGGCAACTGGCAGCGCCACGACACGTCCGTGTACGTGGACCTGGACACCAACCTGACCGACCGTTTCGCGGTGTCGCTGGCCGGCCGCCATGAGCAGTACAGCGACTTCGGCGGCACCACGTCCGGTGCGTTGTCCGGTCGGTTCGACTTCACCCCGCGCGTGGCCCTTCGCGGCAGCGTCGGCACCGGGTTCCGCGCGCCCACGCTGGTGCAGCAGCACTACGCGGATATTTCCTCGCAGTTGCAGGACCTCGGCCAGGGCCAGGTGCTGGTGCAGTCCGGCACGTTCCCCGTGGATTCCGCGGCGGCCGGCCTGCTCGGCGCGGTGAAACTCAAGCCGGAGAAGTCGCGCAGCGCCACGCTGGGCCTGGTGCTGGAACCGCTGGACGGCTGGAACGTCAGTGCGGATGCCTACTGGATCAAGATCGCCAACCGGATCAACCTGTCGTCCAACATTCCGGTCAACACGCCGGCCGTCAACGCCTACCTGGCCGCCAACGGCGTGGACGCGAATTACCAGTCGATCCGTTATTTCACCAATGCGGTGAACACACGCACGCGCGGGCTCGACATCGTCAGCCAATACGGTTTCGATTTTGCCAACGGCGATCGCCTCAACACCACCGTGGGCTGGGCATACAACGAGAACGAGGTGACGCGGGTGAAGCCGAACCCGGCGGTCCTCGACGAACTGGGGGTGGCGGTGCAGCGTGTGGAGCGCCGCGAGCGACTGGGGCTGCTGGGCGATACCAATCCGCGGACCAAGCTCGATGTCGGCTTCGACTACCTGCACAGCCGCTGGGCGGCACACGCCAACGTGCAGCGCTACGGCAGCTACACCGTCTACAGCAACAGCGGCCCGGCGCTGGACCAGGACTTCGACCATCGCTGGACGCTCGACGTATCGGCCGACTACAACCTCGACCGCTGGACGTTCACCGCGGGCGCGGACAACGCGTTCAATGCGCGGCCGGAGCAGGTGAAGTACGCCAACTCCACGAGCGGCAACTTCAAGTACAGCCTGTTCTCGCCGTTGAGCTGGAACGGCCGTTACTACTACGCCAGCGTGACCTACCGGTGGGATTGATGTCGATGCGTGCCTTTCTGCTTGCCTTGTCGCTGACCGTCACCGCGGCGGACGCCACGCCGGCCGCGGACGCACCGCTGGCCGGTTTCACCCCCGCATCGTCCGCTGCCGAACGCGAGACGGAGCATCGCGTGGACGCCGCGCTGGCCGGCGCCGACCTGGACGGCTGGCTGCGCCGACTCACCTCGGCGCCCAACCACGTGGGCTCGCCGCACAACGACGAGAACGCCCGCTTCATCGCCGACAGCCTGCGTCAGTGGGGCTGGGACGTAACGGTGGAGTCCACCCGTGTGCTCGTCGCCTATCCCACGGTGCAGAAGCTTGCCCTGCTGGACGGCGACGGCTACGCGGCGGACTTCACCGAGCCGGCGGTGGCCGGCGATGCCGACACCGCGCGGCGTGACGGCGTGCTGCCGGGCATGGAGGCGTACAGTCCCGACGGCGCGGTGGATGCGCCGATGATCTACGTCAACGAGGGACTGGCGAAGGACTATGCCGACCTGGCCCGCACGGGCCAGTCCGTCGTGGGCAAGGTGGTGCTGGTGAAGTCCAGCGGCGCCGGTCGCTGGGTCAAGCCCCGGCTTGCCCAGCAGCATGGCGCGGTGGGCGTGGTCATCTATTCCGATCCGCAGGCCGACGGCTTCACCAAGGGCGAGGTCTATCCCACCGGCGCATGGCGTACGCCGCGCACCGTGCAGCGCGGCACGCTGGGCATCGACAGCGTGCTGGATGCCGCCAGTGCGAAGACGATCCAGGCGGCCAGGCATACCGACGACCTGTCGATCCCGGTGGTGACCATCGGTTACGGCGATGCCGAGCATTTCCTGCGCGCGCTGGGCGGTCGCGTCGTGCCGAACCGCTGGCAGGGTGGACTGCCGCTGACGTATCACATCGGTGGCGAGGCACGTGTCCATCTGGAAGTCCGTTCGCCGTGGGAGTGGCGCACGCTACATAACGTCATCGCCACACTCCGCGGCAGCCGCTACCCGGACGAGTGGGTGATCCGTGGCGTGCACCACGACGCCTGGGTCTACGGGGCCTGGGACCCGCTGGCGGGCACCACGGCGCTGCTGGCCGAAGCGAAAGCCATCGGTGAGCTGGCCAAGGCGGGGGTTCGACCCAAGCGCACCCTTGTCTTCGCCAGCTGGGACGGCGAGGAACTGGGCATCCTGGGCTCGCGTGCCTGGACGGAGCGCCATGCCGCGGAACTGGCGAAAAAGGCGGTGTTCTACCTCAACAACGACACCACCGGCCGCGGCCTGCTCGCCGCCCAGGGCGACCCGTCGATCGGTGCACTGGTGGACGGCGTCGCCGCCGACCTGAGCGATCCGGAGACGGGAGCGAGCGTACAGGCACGCCGTCTGGCCAAGCGTGCCGTGGACGCCGACGAGAAGGGCAGGGAGGTACCTGCTGGCCCGGTCGTCCTGCCTCGGCTGGGCACCGGTTCCGATTACCTGGCCTTCGCCCATCGACTCGGCGTTCCCTCGCTGCATGTTCGTTACGGATACGACCGCGACGGCGACGAGGAAAGCGTGCCGGTCTACCACTCGCTCTACGACACGTATGCGCACTACCAGCGCTTTGGCGACCCCGGCCTGGCCTATGTCGGCCTGCTGGCAAAAACCAATGCACGCCTGGCCCTGCGTGTCGCCAATGCCGACGTGCTGCCCTGGCGGTTCACCGTCTTCGCGCAGGCGCTGGGTCGGGATATCGATAGGGTGCAGGCCGGCGCGACGAAAGCGCGCGACGAAGCGCAGCGGCATAACGCGCTGCTGGCGGATGGGTCCTACCGCCTCGCGGAGGTGGCCTATCGTCAGTGGCAGCCGCCGGCACGGGTGGACGACGCATGGCAGCCGGTGGGCCTGGACGCCTTGCGTGCGGCGCAGCGTGACCTGCTGGCAGCGGCGACCGCTTACGACGCAGCGGCCGACGCCAGCGGGGACATCCCGCCCGCGGACGCCGTCCGGATCAATCGTCACCTGCGCGAGGTCGGCGACGCCTACCTGCAGGCCGATGGCCTGCCGCAGCGGCGCGCTTACCGCAACCTGTTGCAGGCGCCCGGCCGCAAGGAGGGGGAAGACGTGGCACCCCTGCCGGGAATCGGCGATGCGATCGAAGCGAAAGCGTGGGACGAAGCGCGCGACGAGGCGGCGTTGACCGTGGAAGCGACACGCAAGGCGACCCAGGCCTTGCAGCGAGCGACCGTCTTGTTGGCGGGGCGGAAACCGTAGTGCCACGTCGCCGGAGGGGTGGCAGTCGCGCCCCTCCGGTGCATCGGGCATGCACTCGGCTATAGTCCGCCGCACTCTCAAGGCGGATGCAGGCATGAACGACACCTCGCAAAAACACGGGTCGCATCGCAAGAAGGTGTGGGCGCCCATTCGTTACGCGCATGCCCGCCCGCGCCTGCTGGTCGGTGCGGCCGCCGCCGTGGTCGCTGCGGTGGTGCTGGAATTCAGCGGACTGCCGCGTTCGCTGCCGTTGCTGATCGGTTTCGATATCGGTGCCGTCGTGTACTTCGTGCTGCTGTTACGCATCTTCGTCGGCGCCAACCCGGCCACGATGCGCCGGCAGGCCTCGCAGCAGGACACCGGGCGCTGGACCACCCTGCTCAGTGGCGTCGTGCTGTCCGCCGTGGTGCTGGGCGCGGTCACCACCGAGCTGAACTCCAGCGACAAGGGCGGCGTGATGGCGATCGCCGTGGCGGCAAGCACGATCATCCTGGCGTGGACGTTCATGAACACGCTGTTCTCGCTGCACTATGCGCACGGTTACTACGGCGAATTCGGCGAGCCGCACAAGGGCCTGGAATTTCCCGGCGACGAAGAACCCGATTACTGGGATTTCGCTTATTTCGCCTTCACCATCGGCATGACCTTCCAGGTCTCCGACGTGCAGATCACCACGCGCTACCTGCGCCGTGTGGGCCTGATGCACAGTGCTATCGCGTTTTTCTTCAACGTTTTCATCATCGCGATCAGCGTGAACGTGGCGGCGGGCAAGGCCTGAGTTTTGGGATTGGACGTTTGGTTCGGGCTCGCCTTCGGCATCGCGTTGGGGCTTGGAGCTTGGAGCGTCGCGGCGTTCGAGCAAGAGCCGGCGGTTAGCCCCCTCGGTGCCACGCCTGCGGCGACCCGCTAAGGAAGGGCCGCTTGCGCGGCCGTCTATCTATTGCCCTACGGGCCGGGTCGGGCTTCGAACGGAGGTTTCCGATTCGACCTCCTGTCTCAGCGGAAACGGCCGGCCGTCCTGGCCGGCCCCCTTCGGGCTTTTTCCGTTCGAAGCCCTCGCCTGCGGCTACCGGCCCCGAGGGGGCTACCCGCCGGCTCTTGTCGACACTGAGGTGGGTTGTTGGGCGAGCAGCGAGTGGCGGTGAACGAGCAGAGGTAGGGTACGGCGTCAGCGCTTTGTTGGCTGTTCGCGCACATCGTGCGCTCCTACCCCCAAGGGTAGGCAGGTTGTGGCATGCCCAACGCCTAATCCGCCGGCTGTGTAGGAGCAACTGTCTTTTTCAGGCCTCTACCGTGCCGTGCCATTGAGTCTGATCGCGGGCCATGGCGTTGAGGGTGATGAGCAGTTTGCGCATGCAGGCCACGATGGCCACCTTCGGAGGCTTGCCTCGCGCTTTAAGGGCCTGATAGTGGGCTCTCAGAGGTGACTGGGTGCTGCGGATGGCGGCGAGTGCGGCCATGTAAAGGATGCGCCGCACGAAGGGCCGGCCGGCCATGATCTGGCGGGGGCCGTCCCGCCGCCCGCTCTGCTTGGTGTACGGCGCGACGCCGACCAGCGCGCTGATCTGCCGATTGCCGCGTTGGCCCAGCTCCGGTAGGAAGGCCAGCAGCGTGGCGACGGCGATCTTGCCCAGGCCAGGCACCTGGAGCAGTTGCTCAGCAAGCGGCGCATCGGCGGCTTTGGCGGCTTCCGCCATGAGCCCTTCGAGTGCCTTGATCTCCGCGGTCAGCAGGGCGCCTACCCGCTCTAGCGCCCCTTGGACGACCATCGACTCGCACCGTTTGATCCGGCGGCGGTTGTCGTCGCGCTGCCGGATCAACTGATCCCGGCCCTTCACCAGGCCGCGCAGATGGCGTTGCGCCGGCGTTGGCGGCTTATAGGGCTGCGGCGTGATGGTCTGGGCCATGTGGGCCAAGGCCCTGGCGTCGGCCTTGTCGGTCTTGGCAAACTTGCCCAGGCTACGCACGAAAGCGGTGCCACGATGCGAGGCAATCCGGGTCACCGTATAGATCTGGGCGATGGCATCCAGAATCAGGTTCTCGTAGCCACCGGTGGCCTCCAGGACCACGTGTTGCACGTCCAGCCTGGCCATGACGCGAAGCAGTTTCTTCGCACCGGCTGGGCTGTTGTCGAACTGCTCACAGGCGCCGGTTTGTTCACCGGCACGGAAGAAAGCCACGTCAAGCGTCTTGCTGCTGACGTCGATACCGAGGTAAAAAGTCATCGTCTCGTTCCAGCTAGGGCGGGATAGAGAGCACTTTCCACGGGCCCACGCTTGTGATGTTCGAGCCGTTAACTCGGGCAACTGTTCGGGCTTGGTGGAAAGAAGGGAGTGTGGCGGCCCGGGCTCCTACACGTGCTCAAGGCACCGCGCACAATCGGCCTGCCACACTCCGCTCTCGACTTCGAATCTACCCCATCGAAAAGACACAAGCGCACGCATGTGCGCGAACCCTCAATGTATCTAAGGCGACCGATGCCATGCGCATCAGGCAGGCGAGCGTTCCCAGCAACGAAGCGAAGCCCAGCTCTTCGCTCTCCCCACACGCAACCTCAGTCTTGGAAAGAGCCGGCGGGTGCCACCCTCGTGGCCGGTAGCCGCAGGCGAGGGATTCGCACAGATCAGGCCCGAAGGGGGCCGGCCCGGATGGCCGGCCGTTTTCGCGAGACAGGGATGTCGAGTCGAAAACCCCTGTGCGAAGCCCGACCCGGCCCGAAGGGCAATCAATACATGGCCGCGCAGCGGCTTTCATTGACGGGTCGCCGCAGGCGTGGCCACGAGGGTGGCACCCGCCGGCTCTTGCCGCCGCTAACCCTCCCGATATCCTCAACTGACCATTTTTCTTATTGACGCGGCGCCGCAAACGCGGTGTCCTTCCCTCGGCCGTCCATACGGCCAGGCCCGCATCGGGCCGGGAACTGGGGGTAACCAATGAAAACCAAGATGTTGGCAGGGGCGACCGCCGTCGCCGTGGCATGGGTGCTGGCCGTCGCGCCGCTGACCGCGCGTGCGGCGCCGGAGACGCCGCCGGACTCGATTTGTGCGGTGCTCGACGGCGCGGCGCGCTATCTCAACACCACCGTGACCGTGCGCGGCATCGCCAGCAGCGAGGGCAAGGTCACCACGCTGTCGGACGCGCAGTGCAAGGGCGCCGTGGCGCTGGCGATGGACGAGAAGGCGATGGGCAAGCGGGATGTCTCATCGTTCCGGCGGGCCGTCGCCGCCAAGGGTACGCGGGCCGACGCCACCGTGTTCGGTCGCTTCAAGGCCACCGGCGATACCCGGCAGCCTTATGCGATCGACGTCTACAGCGTGCGTGACGTCAACGAACTGCGGGTCGCCGAGGGCGGTTGATCAGCCGATGACACGCGCCAGGTAGGGAGCCGTGCGGCTGGCGCTTTCGGCAGCCACGGTGCGGGGTGGGCCGCTGGCGACGACGCGTCCGCCCTCGCTGCCGGCTCCGGGACCCACGTCGATCACCCAGTCGGCACCCGCGACGACGCGCATTTCGTGTTCGACCACGACGACGGTGTTGCCCGCATCGACCAGGCCCTGCAGCTGTGCGACCAGTTTGTCCACATCCGACGGATGCAGGCCGGTGGTCGGTTCGTCCAGCACGTAGAAGTTGCTGCCGCGCTGCGAACGCTGCAGTTCGGTGGCCAGCTTGATCCGTTGCGCTTCGCCGCCGGAAAGCTCGGTGGCCGGCTGGCCGAGGCGCAGGTAACCCAGGCCGATGTCGTAGAGCAGCATGAGCGGCCTCTTCACGGCCGGCTCGTCGGCGAAGAACTCGCAGGCTTCCTCCACCGTGAGTTGCAACACTTCGGCGATATTCCTGTCGTTCCAGCGGATGGCGAGCGTGGCCTCGTTGTAGCGTGCGCCGTGGCAGGTGGGGCAGGGCGCGTAGACGCTGGGCATGAACAGCAGTTCGACGCTGACGAAGCCTTCGCCGTCGCAGGTGTCGCAGCGGCCCTTGGCCACGTTGAACGAAAAACGCCCCGCATCGTAGCGCTTCGCCGTGGCCGCTCGCGTGGCCGCGAACAGCTTGCGCACGTGGTCGAACAGCCCGGTATAGGTGGCCAGGTTGGAGCGCGGTGTGCGTCCGATCGGCTTCTGGTCGACCTGGACCAGGCGGGTGATGGGGTCCGCGCCCTTGTGGATGCGACCGCCGGTTTTCGTGACGATGCCGGGCGTGGCGTCGTCGGACTCGTCGTCGATGGTCGCGGGCTCGTGGCCCAGGTGGTCGCCGAGCAATTCGACCAGGGCCTGGCTGACCAGACTGGACTTGCCCGATCCGGAGATGCCCGTCACGGCGGTGAACAGTCCCAGGGGAAAGGCGACATCCAGTGCACGGAGGTTGTTGCGGGTGATGCCTTTCAGTTCCAGCCAGCGGGAAGGCATGCGCGGCGGGCGTTCGCTCGGCCGCGTCGTCCCGAACAGGTAGGGCGCGGTGCGCGACAGCGCCACATCGGCCAGGCCCGCCGGCGGGCCGCTGTAGAGGACCCGGCCGCCGTGCTCGCCGGCATCGGGACCGACATCGACCAGCCAGTCGGCGCGGCGCATCACGTCCAGGTCGTGTTCGACGACGAAAAGGGTGTTGCCCGATCGCTTCAGTTGTTCCAGCGCGGACAGCAGCGCCTCGCCGTCGGCCGGATGCAGCCCGGCGGAGGGTTCGTCGAGTACGTAGACAACGCCGAACAGATTGGAGCGGATCTGCGTGGCCAGGCGCAGGCGCTGCAATTCGCCCGGCGACAAGGTCGGGCTGGCGCGGTCCATCGACAGGTAGCCCAGGCCCAGTGACTGCAACGTACCCGCGCGAACCAGCAGGTCCTGCGCGATGCGCTGCGCGGCGATGCGTTTCTCCGGCGAGAGGTGCGAGGTGCGGCGCACGTCCGACGAGCCCTGGTGCGCGGCGCCACCGCCGGCCACGCGCTTCGCGTCGGCGCGCTTGCCTGCGGCGCGGCTGCGCGTGCTCGTGCTTGAGTCGTCTTCGAAGCGGCCTTCGGCGATGGGCCGCAGCGTGTCCACCAGCGCATCGAACGACAGCGCGGAGAAACTGCCGATGTCCAGGCCGGCGAAGGTCACCGACAGCGACTCGCGCTTGAGGCGCTTGCCGTCGCACAGCGGGCACAGGCTGCCGATCATGTAGCGCGACACGCGTTTTTTCATCAACGGGCTTTGCGTGCTCGCGAATGTGTGCAGCACGTAGCGACGCGCGCCCATGTACGTGCCCATGTAACTCGGCTCGGTCTTGCGCTTGAGCGCGGCACGCGTTTCGGCGGGGGTGAAGCCGGCGTACACCGGCACCGTCGGCGTCTCCTCGGTGAACAGTATCCAGTCGCGCTGCTTCTTCGGCAGGTCCTTCCACGGGATGTCCACGTCGTAGCCCAGCGTGACCAGGATGTCGCGCAGGTTCTGCCCATGCCAGGCCGGTGGCCACGATGCGATGGCCCGCTCGCGGATGGTGAGGGTGGGGTCGGGCACCATCGAGGCCTCGGTCACCTCGTAGACGCGCCCCAGTCCATGGCAATGCGGGCAGGCGCCCTGCGGCGTGTTCGGCGAGAAGTCCTCGGCGAACAGCATCGGCTGGTCCGGCGGGTACGAGCCGGCGCGCGAATACAACATCCGCACCAGGCTGGATAACGTGGTGACGCTACCCACCGATGAGCGCGTGCCCGGCGTGCCGCGTTGCTGTTGCAGCGCCACTGCCGGCGGCAGCCCTTCGATGTCGTCGACATCGGGAACGCCCACCTGGTCGATGAGTCGCCGCGCGTAGGGGGCCACGGATTCGAAATAGCGCCGCTGCGCTTCGGCGTAAAGGGTGCCGAAGGCGAGCGATGACTTACCGGAACCCGACACGCCGGAGAACACCACCAGGGCGTCGCGCGGAATGTCGACGTCGATGTTTTTCAGGTTGTGTTCGCGTGCGCCGCGGACGCGGACGAAGCCGCGGGTGTCGGTGGGCGTGGGGACGGTAGCGGGAATGGTAGGCGGGGCGTTGCGTCGGGTCATGCCCGCATTATCGCCACCGGATCATCTGCCGTGACGTGAAATTGCGTGTTGTCGCTTGGAGGTAGGGGGGTGTGGGGGCGTGTTTGCGTGTGTTTGGTCGCGGGAGCGAATCGCGGGAGTGGATCGCGGACATCGTCCGCTCCAACAGGTACACGTTGCGCCGATTACTTTTGTAGGAGCCCACGATGTGGGCGATCCAGACAACCTCAGCGCCGACGGGCAACCACACGTACGCGCTGCATACGCCGCTGCTGCATCAGGTTGAACCAGAGCAGCGTTTCCGTGACCACGCCTGCGCCGACGAGCAGCAGCGTTCCGGTGACCGATCCGGCGACATACGACACGACGGCCAGGGCCAACCATGCGGCGAGGATGAGGTGGCGCTGGCTCATGGTGTTTTCTCCTGCGTGCTGCACGACACCGGGACCCGGGCGCGGCCTGAAACGATCCTCGGCTAGGCAAGAGGTGGTGTCAATCGCCCGTATGTCAAGGTTCCGTGGACGATTCAGCCTCGGTAGCGCAGCGCGTCCACCAGCAGGGTGAGGGCCGGCGCGGTCTGTCGACGGTTGGGGTAATAGAGATGGTAACCGGCGAAGGGCTCGCACCAGTTCTCCAGCACACGCACCAGTTGGCCGGCTTCGACATGCGGCGAGACCACGTCCTCGGGCACCCACGCCAGGCCCAGGCCGGCCTGGGCCGCGCGGACGATCGCATTCATGCCGTCGAGGATCAACTGGCCCTCCACCCGCACCTTCACTTCGCGACCGTCCTTCTCGAAGTCCCAGGCGTACAGGCTGCCGTAGGTGGGCAGGCGCAGGTTGATGCAGTTGTGCCCGGTCAGGTCCTGCGGCGTGCGCGGAAGCGTGCGCCGCTCGAAATAACCGGGCGTGGCGACCACGGCCATGCGCATGGGTGGGCCCACCGGTACGGCGATCATGTCCCTGGCCAGGTGCTCGCCCAGGCGGATGCCGATGTCGTAGCGCTCGGCCACGATGTCCACCAGCCCGTAATCGACGCTCAGCTCGACATGGATGTCCGGGTACTGCGGCAGGAACCGTTCCAGCGCGGGCATGACGATGGATTGCGCGGCATGCTCCGCGGTGGTGATGCGCAGGTTGCCTGCCGGACGTTCGCGCAGTTCGCCCAGGGCCTCGATTTCCGCCTCGATCTCGTCGAAGCGCGGCCCCACGCTGCCGATCAGGCGTTCGCCCGCCTCGGTAGGCGAGACGCTGCGCGTGGTGCGTGTGAGCAGGCGCACGCCCAGGCGTGCTTCCAGTCCGCGGATGGTGTGGCTCAGCGCCGATTGCGAGGTGCCGAGTTTCGCCGCGGCCCGCGTGAAGCTGCGCTCGCGGGCCACGGCGAGGAAGGCCATCATGTCGTAGATGTCTTTACGCACGCGTTGCGATGCCCCGATGGGAATGCCCGGGATCGTAGCACCCGGGCCTCCGCGCTCGTGGCGGTTTCAACGCCCGATCATGGCCTGCAGGTGCGGCGGATAGCGTCCGCCTTCGATGTCGATGGCGGCGGCCGCCTTTTCGATCCCGGTCAGCTCGTCGGCATCGAGCGACACGGCTTCCGCGCCGATGTTCTCTTTCAGTCGATGCAGCTTGGTGGTTCCCGGGATGGGCACGATCCATGGCTTGCGTGCCAGCAGCCAGGCCAGCGCGATCTGCGCCGGCGTCATGCCCTTGCCGTCGGCGATGCCGCGGATCATCCCGACCAGGGCCTCGTTGGCCGCCATCGCCTCGGGAGCGAAGCGCGGCAGCGCCTTGCGGAAGTCGTCGTCGCCGAGCTTCGTATCCTTGTTCATGGCGCCGGTGAGGAAGCCCTTGCCCAGGGGGCTATAAGCGACCAGGCCGATACCGAGTTCCCCGCATGCATCGAGGATGCCGTTGGTTTCCACATCCCGCGTCCACAGCGAATATTCGTTCTGCAGCGCGGCCACCGGCTGCACGGCATGCGCGCGGCGCAGTGTCTGCACCCCCGGCTCGGACATGCCGAAGTGCTTCACCTTGCCTTCCTGGATCAGGTCCCGGACCGTGCCGGCGACATCCTCGATCGGCACGGCGGGATCGACGCGGTGCTGGTAGAGCAGGTCGATCTGCTCGATACCCAATCGCGAGAGCGAACCCTCGGCCGCCTTGCGAATGGACTCCGGACGGCTGTCCAGGCCCGATTGCTTGCCGGCCTCGAAGGCGAAGCCGAACTTGGTGGCGATGACCACGCGTTCGCGAACGGAGGCGAGCGCCTTGCCGACGATCGCCTCGTTGGTGAACGGGCCATAGACTTCCGCGGTGTCGAAGAAAGTCACGCCGAGGTCCACGGCGTCGCGGATGAGCTGCACGGCCGCGGCCGTGTCCAGGGCATGGCCGTAGCCGAAATTCAGGCCCATGCAGCCGAAGCCGAGTGCCGACACCTCGAGGCCGCTGTTACCGAGAATCCGTGTGTGCATGGCAAATCTCCGGGGATGAGGGAAGACAGGTCACCATGCTAGCCACCCTTCACCCAGCGATTAAGCGGGGTAACACGCTTGGTCCTATGTCTTGGATTCATCAATGGGCGGGGTGACATCGCCACGTTCGCCGCGATCGGAGCGCCCGGAGAGGTTGGGCGAGGCCAGTGGATCGTCGTGGTAGACACCGTCGCTGCCGGCGTCCAGTACCCGTTGCAGCTTACGCTCGGTGTCGCGCCGTGACCCGGGCGAGGGCGCGGGACCGCCGCGCAGTTGACCGGCCAGTTCGGGCTCCACGCCGTGCGACAGCAGCGTGCGCACGCGGGTCGGCAGCGGTGCCTCCAGGCTGGGCGGGGGCGTGCCCCGGGGCACCGTGTGTCCCGTACCCCATTGCGTGGCGGCGCGGGCACGACGATCGTCTTCCAGTGGCTGGAAGCTGCCCAGCACAGGCCGTCCCGCGGATTCGGGCTTGAGCACGGCGATCCGCGTATACGGACCGCGGCCGGAACGGGGAGGCATCGATGGCATGGTGGCGTCTCCGGCAAGCGGTGAACGATCGGATGGACAGGACGGCCTAGGGCGCGGCGGCCGGCGACGGTGGCGTGGCGGGCAGGCGGATCACGGGAAGATCGTCCACGCCGAGTATCGCCTGCACACGTGGTGCGGCACGCCGGGCCGCGTCCGCGGAAACATAGCGGCCGATGGCCACGACCGACCAGTGCCGCTGCGCGGCATCCACGGTATCCAGTTGCGCCAGCGCCATCCCCTGGGTGCGTCCGGCGATGCGCCGCAACGCCGTGGTGGCCTCCACGGTGTCGACGTACTGGCCCAGCTGCAGCGCATACACGGGCTGGCCTTGCGCAGGCATCGGCTGCGCCACGTCGGTGTCGACGAGCAGGCTGGCCGTGGCGGGTGGATGTGCAGTGGACGGGCGTGCGGGGGACGCCGCCGCGGGTGGCGTGGGGTGGCTGGCGGAATCGTCGGACGTTTTCGGCACACTTGCGGACGGACGGCCGAACGCGGGTGCCGACCAGGATGCCAGACCGGTCTTCCAGCCGTCGGGCGCGAGCATGCCTGCCACGAAACAGCACAGGCCGAACGCCACGATGAGCAGCAGGAACCCCAGGCGGATGAACACGATAGCCTTCCGTTGTGACGTGCCCGCGACACACCGCGAGACGAAACCACGATAGCCGAAAACGATGGTTGCCAGCGCACGCGTGGCGTATTAGATTTTCGCGCCCAGGGGAGTCGAAGACACGCAAACCACGGTCATGCCGACCGTAGTTTCTTGCGCCCGCCTTGCCGTCCCCTGCATGCCTTCAGGGGGTCCGTGTGGAAGACGTACTGGGTGCCAAGCTGCTGGGGTCGTCGCCCCAGTTCCACCATGTACTCGCGCAATTGCGCCGATTCGCGGCCTTCGACGTCACCGTGCTCATCGGCGGCGAGACGGGCACCGGCAAGGAACTGGCGGCACGGGCGGTGCATTACCTCAGCGCGCGCGCCGGTATGCCGTTCATTCCCATCAACTGCGGCGCGCTGGCGGAATCGCTGGTGGAAAGCGAGTTGTTCGGCCACGAGCGCGGTGCCTTCACCGACGCGAAGAATGCCACCTCGGGCCTGATCGCCGAGGCCGACGGCGGCACCCTGTTCCTCGACGAGGTGGACGCCTTGCCGGCCAAGGCCCAGGCGGCACTGTTGCGCTTCCTGCAGGACCGCACCTATCGCCGCGTGGGTGGTTCGCAGCAGCGAACGGCGAACGTGCGCCTGGTGGCGGCCAGCAACGCCGACCTGGGTGCGCTGGCGGAGGCGCGCCGGTTCCGGCGCGATCTGCTGTATCGCTTGCAGGTGTTGACGCTCACCCTACCGCCACTGCGCGAACGCGGCAACGACGCGGTCGAACTGGCCCATGTCTTCCTTGCCCGGTTGAACGAGCAATACCGTGGGCAGGTCTCGTCCAAGCGCTTCCATACCGATGCGCTGCACGTCATGGCCGGGCATGGGTGGCCGGGAAACGTCCGCGAGCTTGAACACTTCGTCCACCGGGAGTTCCTGCTGTGCGACGGCGACGAGATCCGCGCCACGGCCGGGCAGGGCACGCGGCGCGATGCGGTGGGCCTGGCCACGGAAGGCGAGTTCAAGGACGCCAAGGCGCGCGCCATCGAGGAATTCGAGCGCGGCTACGTAACGCGCACGCTGGCCATGGCGCAGGGCAATGTCTCGCATGCGGCCCGCATGGCGGGCCAGGATCGCAGTGCGTTCAGCAAGCTCGTGCGCAAATACGGGGCGAAGGACAAACGGGACACGGACACGGTCGAACACTGACCGGCCTCCCGTCCCCGATTTCCCATGCCTGCATTCGTCCAGCGAGGGCCCATGACCGAACCGCTCGTGCGCGACGTGGCCGACCGTCTGATCGCCTACCTGCGTGAGCATCCGCGTGCGGCGGACACGCTGGAGGGCATTCATCAATGGTGGCTGGCTTCGCCATCGCCCGGCGTGACGCCGCAGATCACGCAGCGCGCCCTCGAACTGCTCGAAGCCGAAGGGCGGATCGAGCGTCACGCGTTCATCCGCTGCACGGTATGGCGCCTTCGCGTCACGCACGGCGGTTCCGACGGAAACCCCGCGCCCTAGACGCAGGGTGACGGAACACACACCGTGTCGTTTTTCGCACACGGTAGCCGACTCCCGGTATACCCGCCTGCCACACGGATGGCACCGGTGCGCAGCATTGCACCCACCGTGTGGAATCGCACACGGTAGCGGGCAAACGAGCCCCTCGAAACCGCTTCGCACCGCGCTGCACGGCGCCTGCGTGGCCTTGGCACGGATCGTGTTTAGACACTCTCACCTGCGGCGGCGGGCCACGTATGCCTGCCGACCATCCTACCGAGAGGCCAAGTCCGATGAGTGCCGAGAGCATCCAGCAAAAGCTGTTGCGCGTGCGTCCGCCGCGCGTTCGTATTACTTACGACGTGGAAACGGGCGGCTCGTCCGAGAAGATCGAACTGGCCTTCATCGTGGGCATGTTCGCCAACCTGTCCGGCGACGTGGACATCGACTCGCTTCCCGCGATGAAAGACCGGCGCATGCGTGACATCGATGCGGATTCGTTTGATCGCGTCATGGCCGACGTGGGTCCGGTCGCCACGCTGCACGGGCTGCCCGACCTCATCAAGGGCGACGATGCCAGGCTTCAGGGCACGCTCGGCTTCCGTTGCCTGGCCGACTTCGAACCGCTGTCGGTGGTGAAGAACGTGCCGGGCCTGAGCAGCCGCTACGACGCCAGGGGCGACCTGCGCACCCTGCAGTCGATGGCCGAGAGCAACGACGCATTGGCTGCGCTGCTTGACCTGTCCACGCGCGACGCCGCAGCCATGGGCGCACTCAAGACCACCTTCGCCGGCGAGACCACCGACAGCTGGTATGCGCTGGATATCGATGCGGACGCGCCATTGCCTTCGCCGGTCGCCGGTGCCGACGTACCCAAGGCGCTGATCGCCGTACTGAAGGGGCAGATGGCCTCCAATGCGGATGCCGCCGCGACGGCACGCACCGCGCTGGCTGCGGCCAACGAGGCGAAGAAAAACGCTGACGATGCCAACACCGCCGCCGCCGCCGCCGCGAAGGCGGCACAGGACGCTTCGACCAAGGCCGAAGCGGACCTGACCGCCGCCACCAACGCACTGGCCGCCGCCTCGGGCGATGCGGCCGTGGCCAAGGCCAGCGCCGATATCGCCGATGCGGGCAAGGCCAGGGAAGTCGCGGATGCCGCGTTGCTGGCGGCGCAGTCCAAGGCCGCGATGGCGAAGGATGCGGCCGTTCGCACGGCCGATACGGTGACCCGGCGCCAGGAGGCGTTCGTGTCCATCGATCCGTTGTCGAAGGCGCGTCGCCTTGCCGGCCGGTACACGCACGAGATCATCGCGCCACTGGGCGACAAGCAGCTGACCCAGGTGGTGCTCGGCGCCAACGGCCTGATCGACGAGCGCACCGGCGGCATCGACGTGCAGATCGGACGCCAGCTGGACGTCATCATGCATTCGAACAGCTTCCAGGCGCTGGAGGCGACCTGGCGCGGCCTGTTCTACGTCGTGTCGCGGACAGAAAGCGGCCAGTTGCTGAAGCTTCGCGTGTTCAACGCGGAGAAGGAACAACTGCGCAAGGAACTGGAAAAGGCGGCGGAGTTCGACCAGAGCTGCATCTTCAAGATGATTTACGAGCACGAGTACGGCACCTACGGCGGCATGCCGTACAGCCTGCTGGTGGGCGGCTACGAGTTTGGCCGCTCGGCCAACGACATCCAACTGCTGGAAAGCATGACCCGGATCGCCGCGTCGGCGCATACGCCGTTCGTGGCCGCGGCGTCGCCGTCGCTGTTCCACCTGGACGGTTACGACAAACTGGCCAATCCGCGTGACCTGGCCCAGCTGTTCGAATCGCCCGAACTGGCGCAGTGGAACGAGTTCCGCGGCAGCGAGGATTCGCGCTACGTGGCGCTGGTGCTGCCGCATGTGCTGCTGCGCCTGCCCTACGGCAAGGATTCGCGTCCCGCCGAGGGCCTGCGCTACGAGGAAACGGTGACGGGCGAGCAGGGCCCCGATCACGGCGCGTTCCTGTGGGGCAACGCGGCCTACGTGCTCGCCGAACGCATCACCAACGCCTTCGCGCTCTACCACTGGACCGCTGCGATCCGTGGCGAGGAGGGCGGTGGCCTGGTCGGCGGCCTGCCCGTGTACACCTATCGCGACGACGCCGGCCTGCCGGCGATGATCTGTCCCACCGAGGTGTCGATTACCGACCGTCGCGAGAAGGAACTCAACGACCTGGGCTTCATCGCCCTGTGCAACTGCAAGGGCACGGGCCAGGCGGCGTTCTTCGGTGGGCAGACCACCAACCTGCCGCGCCAGTACATCAGCGAGGACGCCAATGCCAACGCGCGGCTTTCCTCCATGCTGCCGTACATGCTGGCCGCGTCGCGCTTCGCCCATTACATCAAGGTGATCATGCGCAAGAAGATCGGCGCGTTCCTCACGCGCTCGAACGTGGAGGCCTACCTCAACACCTGGATCGCGCAGTACGTGTTGCTCGACGACAACGCGCCGCAGGACGTGAAGGCGAGCTACCCCCTGCGCGCGGCCCAGCTCAACGTCACCGACGTGCCGGGTTCGCCGGGTGCCTACAAGGCCACGGTATTCATCAAGCCGCATTTCCAGCTGGAGGAACTGACCACCTCCATACGCCTCGTCGCCGACCTGCCGGCAGGCTGATCGCCGCCGCACGCCACGACGAACCCATCAAGGAACAAGACCATGGACCTGATTCTCCTGCAACCCGGCGACGACACCATCTTCGGTGGCTCGAAGAACGACTGGAAAGGCGGCGGCAGCCTGATCGACGACCAATGGCGCGACGAGGTGCTGAAGCTGGGCCAGTGCATCGAGCTGGTGTCGATCCACCAGGGCATGAAACAGCAGATCACCACCGATGTCAGCAACTCCGCGCGCACGTCCGGCCGCCCGATCATCACCGAGTTCACCTGCGTGAAATACGTGGACAAGACTTCGGTGAAGTTCTACGAATACTGCCTGCGCGCGCAGCCGCTGGGCGTGGGCGGGAAACAGCCGACCAAGATCTACATCGCGCGCAACTCCGGCGGCATGACGGCCAACATCATCACCATCGCGCTGCGCGACGCCATCCTGAGCGAGATCCAGTTCCAGTCCAACGCCGACGACATGCCCACCGAGCAGTTCAAGCTCAACTTCACCGAAGTGCTGTGGACATACACCGTGCAGCAGAGCGACATGACCACGGCCGGCAACGTGGCAACGGGATGGAGCGTCGCCCGCAACCGTCCGATCGGCCAGTTCACCTGACCGGCCGTGCAATACCTGATGGAAAAGCTGGTTCGCCGCGTCGATGCCGTACTGGGCACCGCGCTGCCGTTCGATCTGGCGAACGCCGTGGCGGCGCAGGTCGAGCGGATCGTGCTGTGCCGTCCCCAGGTGGCCTCGGGCGTGCGGCTGAACGACTTCGGGATGCCGAGCGTCGTGGAGATGGGCGGCGGCCGGGTGGACCTGGAAGCCTACGGCGCACTGCTGCGCCGGGCGATTGAGCGCTATGAGCCGCGCCTGCGCAATGTCAGCGTGGCATGGACGCCGTCGGGTCGGGCCCTGAGCCCGCGCACCCTGGTCGTGGTCGGTGAGCTGACCGGCGATGCGGGCCCGTTCCGCTTCGAACTGGCCGATGGCGGGATGGCGGCGTGAACGCCGAGTCGCCGCGGCTGAAGCTGTGGTACGAACAGGAACTGGCTTCGCTGCGCGCGGAGGCGGTGGAGTTCGGCACCGCGTTCCCGGCCCTGGCCAGGACGCTCGCCCTCAGCGGTGGACGCAGCGCCGATCCCCATGTCGAGCTGCTGGTGCAGTCGTTCGCCTGGATGGCGGGACGCCTGCGTTACCAGCTCGAAGCCGATCAGGCGGTGTTGCCCAACGCCTTGCTCGGGCTGCTCTACCCGCACCTGGAAGCGCCGCTGCCCTCGATGCTGATCGGCGAGATCGACGTCAAGCCCGAAGGCGCCAACTTCGTTCACGGCGCGGCGCTGGAGCGCGGACGCTTCGCCTACGCCTCGCTGCAGAACGACTTCGGCCAGACGGTGCGCTGCCGGTTCCGGACCAGCTTCCACACTCCGTTGTGGCCGCTGCGGGTCTCGGCGCTGGACCTGGTGGCGCCCAATACCTACGCGCTGGACCCCGCCGACACGCGGACGCTGTCCGTCCTGCGCGTGTCCATCGAACGCAGCGGCAAGGACCCGATCCATGCGCTGAAGCCGGGTTTCCTGCGCTTCTGCATCCTCGGCGAAGACGACCAGTCGTACGCGATCCACGACGCGCTGGCGCTGAACCTGGTGCGGATGGCGGTACGCGTGCCCGGCAGTGCCGAACTGCGTTACCTGGATGCCGATCGCCTGCGCTGGTGCGGGTTCGACGACGACGAGGCGATGCTGGAGGCCAGTCCGCTGACCCACCCCGGCTATCGCCTGCTGCAGGAGTACTTCGCGTTCCCGCAGAAATTCATGTTCTTCGAAGTGCACGACCTCGACGTCACCGGCGTGGGCGAGGCGTTCGAACTGCTGTTCCTGCTGGAAATGCCGCCCTCGCGCACGGACGTGCTGGATCGCGGGTTGCTGCGGCTGAACTGCGTGCCGCTGGTCAACCTGTATCCGCAGCGCATCGAACCGTTCGTGCTGGACCAGCAGCGCTACGAATACCGGATCATGGGCGACGAGCAGAACCACCGGTACTGCGAGATCTACCGGCTGGAGGAACTGGTGTCGATCCGGCCCGACCGCAGCCCGCGACCGATCGCGCCGTATTTCTCGCTGGACGAATTCCACCTGCTGGAGCAGCAGGACTATTTCTTCGCGGCACGGCGTGAGGTGAACCAGAACGGCACGGTGCACGGCACCGAGACCTACGTGTCGTTCCTTGACCCCGACCTGGAAACCACCCAGCCCGCCGAGGAGATGATCGGCGGCCGTGCGCTGTGCACCAATCGCCGCCTGCCGTCCCAGCTGGTGATCGGCGACTCGTTGCTGCTGGAAGGCGCGGGTCCGGTGGCGACGCTGCGCGTGGCCAGCAAGCCCACGCCGCACCAGTCGCCGAAGATGGTGGGTGAACGCCCGTGGGCTCTCGTATCGCAGCTGTGCCTGAACCACCTGTCGCTGGTGGACGGTGGCCAGGGCCCCGCCGTGCTGCGCAACATGCTGCGCCTGCACGTGGGCACGGCCAGCGTTACCGGGCACCGGCAAGTCGATGGCCTGCGCCAGCTGAGCACGCGGCGTATCCAGCGGCGGGTGCCGCGCACGGAGGCATGGCGTGGTTTCGCCGATTGCCTGCAGGTGCGCGTGCAGGTCGACCCGGTTCATTTCGAAGGCGGCAGCGCCGTGCTGTTCGCCGCCGTGCTGCATCGTTTCCTGGCCTTGTATGCCGAGGTCAACACCCTGGTCGAGCTCACGCTCGAATCGTCCGATCGCCGAGGAGAACTGAAATCATGGGCACCGCTGACTGGCGCACAGGCGAGTCTCTAGACCGCCGGCTGCGCACGCGGCCGGCCGGTTTCGAGTTCTTCCAATGGGTGCGCCTGGCGTCCTGGCCGCCGCGCGATCCCGTCCACCGTTCCGACACGGTGGAGCAGGCGTCGCTCACCGTGGAGCGTTCGCTCGGCCACGAGCTCAAGGCACAGGGCGCCCGGCGGGTCGGCTCGCAGGTGCGTTTTCGCGGCGAGTTGTCGTCGGCGTTTCCGGGCAGCGAGATATCGCATGGCCGGCTGCTGGCCGAGCGCAACGGCGCGGCGACGGCGACGCGGCTTGAACTGTTCGTCAGCAACTTTTCGCTGCTGGGCGTGCTGGGACCAATGCCTGACAGCTTCGCCGAGTGGGTGCGCGAACGGCTGGGCGAGCGCGACTCGGGCATGGCCGAGTTCCTGGATATCTTCAACCACCGCATCAGCACGCTGCGCTACGAACTGAAGGCCGCCAGCGCGCTTGGTTTCGACGCGCTGCGCCCGGAACGCACCGCGTACGCCGCCGCCGCGGGTGCGCTCATGGGCCTGTCCGCGTTCGAAGGGGAGGGCGACGCCATCCTGCGCCAGGGCATGCCGATGCCGCGGCGCGCGCTGCTGGCCCTGGCCGGCGTGGTCGGCAACGGTCGCAAGAGCATCGCCACCGCGGCCACCGTGCTGCGCGTGTACCTGGGCACGCCCCTGCGCATCGATCAGATGGTCGGCGACTGGAAAGCGATCGAGCCACGCGACCGTACGCGGCTGGGCCGGCGACGCCTGGTCGATGTGGCACCGCTGGGCCGTCGCGTGTGGGTGCCGCATGCGGGCATCGCGCTGGCCCTCGGGCCGGTGTCGTACGCGCGCCTCTGCCAGTGGCTGCCCGACCGCCAGGCCGGTGCGTCCGGCGACGGGTTGCCGCCGTTCGGCAACGGCCATGCGGGCTTGTGCGCGATGCTGCGCTACCTGTTCGACCGCCGGGTGGACGTGCATGTCACGGTGCGGGTCGATCCCCGCGATGTTCCGTCGGCAGTCCTTTCCCTGCCGCGCCGACCCGTCGGCGGCGCGGGGTATGGCGCGCGCCTGGGTCAGACGGCCTGGCTGCGGGGCAGCGGGCGCGCTCCCCGCGAGGTGCGTTTCACCGTGCACGCCGGCGCATCCGGGGTGGCGGCATGACGCTGGCCGTCGCCGTCGCCGGTGCCGGTCGCACGGCGCTGCGGGCCATCGGCAGCCAGGGGCAGTCCGATTCGCCGCTGTTGTACCTGCATGCCGCCATCGCCCTGGCGGGCAACCGCTGGCTGGGCGACGAGACGTTCCGTCTGCTGTCGTTCGAGGGCGAGGAGTCGATCTCGGAGCCGTTCGGCTACCAGCTGGAACTGCGCGGCAACACCTCGCCCGGTGCGCAGCCGCCGCTGGATTTCACCGCCGTGATCGGGCGTCCGGTCACGGTCGGCATCAATCGTCCCGACGGCGGCGGGGAACCGGATGCCGCGGCGCGCTTCGCGTCGGCGCTGAAGCAGGGCACGGCGGCAGACATGGTGTTGCGCAACGGTGTGGTCGCGTCGTTTTCGATGGCGGAGCCCGGGGTGTACCGGCTGGACATGAAGCCGTCGCTGTGGAAGCTGACCCTGACCAACCGTTACGCCGTTTATCCGCACATGACCATCCGCGGCGTGATCGCGCAGCTGATGCGCACGCATTACATCGATTATTCGCTGGAGGGCGTATCCGGCGACGACGACATCGCCCTGGCACGCACGCAGGACTGGCTACAGGCCGGCGAGAGCGACTACGAGTTCCTGCGCCGGCTGATGGGCAAGGCACACATCTATTACTACTTCCGGCACACGGGCAACGGCCACACCGTGGTGTTCGCCAACCGTCCCGCCTATCCGCCGGCCTGCGGCGACCGTCCGCTGCGCTATACGCATACCGCGATCGACCAGCTGGGCCTGTCCCAGGACGACATCGTGTTCGAGTACGGGTTCCGGCTCTCGCTCACCGCCACGGGCGTCAACGGTGGCTTCGCGCACGAGCAGAGCGCGTCCCAGGTGGATGCGATTCCCACCTTCCAGGCGTTCAGCGCGTTCACGCCCGCGGACCCGGGCGAGCTGCCGTTCAACCAGTACCGCACCTACCAGTACGGCCTGAGCGAGGACGAGGTGCGGCACTACGTGAAGAACACCGCGTCCAGCCTTGCCGCGTCGGCGCAACAGCTGACCGGTGGCAGCACGTGTTCCGTGTTCGCCGCGGGCCACGGCTTCAGCCTCAGGGGCGAGATGGCCGCGGGGTGTTACCCGGCGCCGGTGCACCCCTCGCTGGAGGGCCGGCGTTTCGTGTTGTCCCGTGTGCAGCATAAGGCCAGCGCGGACGGCGGCTACACCAACACGTTCGAGGCGACCGACGCCGGCGCGTTGCTCACGGCGTTCTCGGTGCAGGATACGCAGCAGGGCACGTTGCTGGCCCAGGTGGTGGACACGCAGGGGCGCCGTCCGAACGACTGGCGCTTCTACGACCCGACCAACTTCGATCCGCAGTCCAGCCGCCTGCGCGACACCCGCGCGACGCCGCAGGACCTGATGGCGCGCGGCGTCTACGTGCGCTTCTCCACGCCGGGCGCCGACGCCGGGCCGGTGTGGGTGAAGCTGGCCGCGCACATGACCACGGTGCCCGAGATCGGCGTGATGGTGATGGTCTCGCGGGCCAACGACGAGTCCGAGCTGCCCGAGGTGCAGAGCATCGTGCAGGCCAACGGCAGCCTGGTGGTCACGCCGTCGGGCTGGACCGCGAACACGCACGTGGGCAGCAGCTACTCCACCAGTTACGGCGACGGTCAGAGCATCCGCTTCGGCCGCGGCTCGGCGTACGACCTGGATCGCGCCGTGGGCATCGTCAACGACCACTATGCGGGCGGCGAGTATCGCGATACCTCGTATTCGCAGGGCGCGAGCTACAGCTACAGCACCTCCGAGAACGGCGCCGCGGGCCTGCTCAGCCGGTCCGAGTCGCTGGGCTGCACGTACAGCACGTTCGAGGGCCTGCACACCTCCAGCACCAGCACCGTCGGCGACTCCTACAGCGACGACACGGTGACCGGCACGGCCACGCGCGTGTCCTCGCAGGCCATGGCCACGAGCACGTCGAGCACGGGCATGCAGTCCAGCGCGAACACCACCGGCCTCACCTGCGCGGTGGACACCACGGGGATGTCGAGCGTGATCTCCGCGGTGGCCCTGAGCATCGGCGCATCGACGACGGGCATGGCCACGCAGACCGCGCTGACCGGCCTGCGCAACGACACCTCGCTGACCGGTGCGTCCACCAGTCTCTCCGTCACCGGTATCAGCGACACCACGCAGGCCACCGGCACCAGCCGCAACACGTCGGTGACCGGCGTGGCGGAGCAGACCAGCGTCACCGGGTCCAGCGTGTCGGTGTCGCTCACGGGCAGTACCCAGCAGACCAGCATCACCGGCGCGACATCCGACATCGGCATCGTTGGCACGGCGACGCGCATGAGCGTCACGGGCGAGAGCACCGGCATCAACGTGACGGGCAGCAGTACCGATGTGAGCGTCAGCGGCAGCGAGTCGCGCGTGGGCGTGCACGGCACGTCCACGTCGATCGACCTGACCGGCGACGGCCTGTCGCTGTCCATCGGATCGCGCCTGTCGATCGACATCGGCAGCGAGAACATCAGCCTTCCGCTGATTTACCTTTTCGTCTGAGGACGCGCATGAAGATCGTCAAACCCATGACGCTCGGCCTGATGCACCGCCCTTACCTGTGGCAGGGCTCGCATCGGTTGCTCGTGGCCACCGTCGGCTTCTTCGCGCTCGGCGGGCGCGACGGCCCGCTGCTGCGCGACAACCTGCAATGGCGCAAGGTAGCCGCGCAGCTGCCGCACGGTCGTCCACTGGACGAACTGATGCCGAAGACGCGCGGTGAAGTACTGCTGGCCGGCAGCGCCTATGCGGCCAATGGCATGGCGACCACGGAGCAGACGGTGCGGCTGCAGCTCGGCCCGGTCGACAAGCGCCTGCGC
The DNA here is from genome assembly GCF_041228075.2 of Xanthomonas sp. NCPPB 2632. Classification (NCBI taxonomy): domain Bacteria; kingdom Pseudomonadati; phylum Pseudomonadota; class Gammaproteobacteria; order Lysobacterales; family Lysobacteraceae; genus Xanthomonas; species Xanthomonas sp. NCPPB 2632. Next base: position 3,358,683 of record NZ_CM192979.1, on the reverse strand, counting down.
GTGTTCGGCGATCGCCAGTGGTCGTACGGGTTGCTGCCCTTCTTCAAGGTGACCGCGCCTGCGCCGTTCGAGCGCATGCCGCTGGACTGGAGTCGCGCCTACGGCGGACCGGGCCACCCGGGTAATCCCACCGGACGCGGTTACGTGCCCAATCCGCTGGCCGCGTTCCTGGGCCGCAACCAGGCGCCCATGCCCAACATCGAGTTTCCGGCGGACCCCGTGCGCGGCCACCTGCGTCGCCACGTGCCGGCCGGCTTCGGCGCGCTGGACGTGGGCTGGATGCCGCGCCGTCGCGGTATCGGCACCTATGGCCCCCGCTGGCAGGCCGAGTCGTTTCCCGGTTTGGCCGACGACACCGACCCGGCGTTCTTCAATGCCGCGCCGGAGGACCAGCGCATCGCGGGACACTTCCAGGGCGGCGAGCCGTATCGGCTGGAAGGCCTGCATCCGGAGCATCCGCTGATCGAGGGTAGGTTGCCGACCTACCGGCCGCGGGCGTTCGTGTGTCGTAAGGGTCGCCCCTGCGATGCCGTGGACGAGGTGACGTTGGCGTGGGACACGGTCTGGTTCTTCCCCGATGTGCAACTGGGCGTGGCCATTCATCGTGGCGAGGTACCGGTGACCGACAGCCTGGCGCTCGACATTCAGGCGCTGATGGTGGCCTACGAACACCCGCTGGATACACCGCGCACGCCCGGCTACTACGGCGACGTGCTGGCGCTGCGCACGAACCGCGACACGGCGGCGCGGCATGTCTTCAACGAGGCGCAGCTGACGCCCGCGCCGGATGCCGCCACCCGCGCCGCGCGCGCGCTGGAAGAGCAGGCTGAATGCGACGCGGCCGATGCGGCGCGACAGCATCGTGAGGCCACGTTGACCGCCGAGTTCGTGGCGGCCGGCGGCGTGCCGGGTGCAGCCATCGTGCCGCCGGCCGATGCGCCCGAGCCACTGGCCATCCCGTCCACGGCATCGATGAAACGCGGCGACGTGGACCTCGGCCCGCTGATCGACAGCGCCACGCGGATCGGCGAGCAGGCGCGCGCACTGGGCGAAGCCCGCCGGCAGCAGGCCGCGGAGGCGCTGGCGGCGCAGGCGCCCGCCGTATCGCCCGTGGCCGACACGGTGGAGCGTGCACTGGCACGCGCCGCGGGTCGTTCGCCCGGCCTGGCCGACCTGATCGAACAGGCCGGCAACGACGCGTCGCTCGCGGTCGATGTCGCCCAGCTCCAGGACATGCAGCGCCAGGCCCGCCTGGCCGCACCCAGCGCCACGGCACCGGTCGGACCGCTGCCACCCGCGGTGGCCGAGGCGATCGGGGCCTGGACCCTGGCCCGCGTGCGCGACGGCGGTTCGCTGCACGGATGCGACCTGGCCGGTGCCGACCTGCGGGGGGCGGCGTTGTCGGGTGCCGACTTGCGCGGCGCCCTGCTGGAAGCGTCCGATCTCAGTGGCGCACGCCTGGACGGCGCCGACCTGCGCGAGGTGGCGCTCACCGGCGCGCGCCTGGACGACGCCGACTGCACCCAGGCGCGTTTCGACGGTGCCAACCTGGCCGGCAGCCGCGCGCATCGGTCGAGCTTCCGCGGCGCGTCGTTCACCAAGGTCCAGGCGAGCGAGGCGGACTGGCGCGGGGCCGATCTGGCCGGCGCCCGCTTCGAGGAATGGATCGCGCCGAACATCGTGCTCGAGGGGGCCTGTCTCGACGACACCACCCTGGTCGGTTGCGTCCTGCTGCATGCCAAGGCGACGGACAGCCGGTGGAAACGCAGCACCTGGCAGCGCAGCGTCGCGCTCGGGGCCAATCTGGTGGGCAGCGACTGGACCGAAGCACGGTTGACCCGCAGCGTGCTGATGGCCTGCGCGCTGGCCGACAGCCGCTGGAGCGGTGCCAGCCTGTTCCGCGTGCAGGCGGGTGGTGCGAACTGGAGCCGTGCCGACCTGGGCAAGGCCAGCGCCGATCACAGCAGCTGGCGCGATGCCGACCTGCGCCTGGCCGACCTGGGTGACGGTTCGTTCCGCGAATGCGACTTCAGCGGGGCGCGTCTTGACGAAGCCACGCTGGAACGCGGGCTGTTCTACCGCTCGCTGTTCATGGGCAGCGTGCTGCACGGCTGCCGCGCGGGCAGCGCCGATTTCTACCAGGCGGTGTGCCGCCGCGGCGATTTCACCGACGCCGACCTGTATGGCGCCAACTTCGTGCAGGCCGACTGTGCGGAAGCGACGTTCGAGCGCGCGTTGCTGGACGACGTGCGGATCGAACCCGGCCGGAGGCTGGCGCCGTGACCGACTGGAACGATATCGACGCGCTGCGCCGGTTGGGGCGCCCCTTGCAGGCGGTGGACCTGGGCGCACTGGACGGTAGCGGCCGCATCCTGGACGACCTGGTCGCCAGCCATGTGACGTGGCGCGGCGGGGCAGTGCGCGAAGCCCACCTGTCGCGGGTGACTTTCGTCGACTGCGACCTGCGCGACACGGATTTCAGCGGTGCCGTGCTCGACGGTTGCAGCTTCACCCGTTGCCTGCTTGCCGACAGCCGCTGGGACGCCGCGCAGCTGTCACGCGTCGCATTCACCGGTTGCGATGGCGATCGAAGCCGCTGGCCGGGTGCGTCGCTGTTCCTGACCGTGTTCGCGCAGGGCGACCTGCGTGGCGCCGGCTTCGACGGTGCCACGCTCCAGCGCAGCGTGCTGGCGCAGTGCCGCATCGACGGCCTGTCGCTGCGCGGCGCAACGCTGGACCAGAGCGTCATCGCCCAGGCGGACTTCCGCGTCACCGCACTGGACGGACTCGTCGCGCGCGGTGCCGTTTTCAACCAGGGCGTGTTCGACGGCATGGTGCTGGATGGCATCTGCCTGGAACGCTGCATGCTCGACGGCGCCAGCTTCGTCGGTACCCGCCTGCGCGGCGCGCGCCTGCGCGAGGCGAACTGCCGCCAGGCCCGTTTCGTCGGCAGCGACCTGCGCGAGGTGGACGCCACGCGCACGCTGTTCCTCGAAGCCACGCTGGACGATGTGGACGCGCGCGGCCTGTGCTGCGAAGAGGCACTGCTGCAATCGGCGGTGCTGCGCGGCGTACGACTGGACGGTGCACGGGCCACCGGCAGCGTGTGGGACCACGCGTCGCTCGACGACACCAGCCTGGCCGGGGCCACGCTCTGCCACGCCCGTCTCGACCATGCCACGGCCCGCACCGTCGATCTGCGCGGGGCCGACCTGCGCCACGCCAGCACCCACAACCTGCACCTGCATGATGCCGACGAGCGCGGTGCCCGCCGCGACGGTGTGCGCGGCACGTCGCCCCTGCGACTGGCCGCCGAAGCGCGTGCCCTTGCCCTGGAGATCCACTGATGCTTGCTGCCCATTCGCGTTCCTTCCCGCGTGCACGCCACCCCGCGCCGTGCGTCGATGCCATCGTGCGCGACATGGCCGAGGCGGGCACCTGGCGACTGGCCGACGGGCGCCTCGCCCGCCAGGCTGTGTCGTGTCTGGTCACCCCCGAACCGGGCGACCGCGTGCTGCTGCACGGCAGCGACGACGACCTGTTCGTGCTGCACGTGCTGGACCGCAAGGACCGTCGCAGCGCCTGCCTCAGCGTTCCGGGTGCGGAGCGACTCTCGCTGCGCCAGGACACGGTCGACGTGACGGCGACGAAGGACATCGCCGTGCGTGCCGGGCAGGGTATCGAACTGACCGCCGTGCGCGGTTCGCTGATGCTGTCGGCGCGCAACCTGTTCGCCAGCGCGGCGGAGTCGCTGGTGCATACCGCGGCCACCTATGTGGGCAAGGTGGACCAGTTCCTGGTCAGCGCGCGCCATCTCCTGCGGCTGGACGGCGAGCAGGCCGTGCTGGACGCGCGGCAGGACGTCAAGATCGATGCCGAACGCATCACCCTGGGCTGACCCGATGTTCGTCAATACCAATCTCGGTGTGCTCGACTTCGCTTTCCCGGATGTGTGCTTCGTCCCGGTGCTGGGCGTGCCCACGCCGCTGCCTTTTCCCAACATCGCCCTGTCCACGGCGGATATCCCCGCGCAGTTCGAAGTGATCGTGGGTGGCGGGCTTGCCGAGAACCTCATCACCGTGGGTGCCCTGAGCAACGGCGACCAGGTGGGCCTGGAGGGCGGGGTGGTGTCGCACCTGATCATGGGGCCGTTCCGCTCGCTGCTGGGCAGCGTCAAGGTGTTCATGGGTGCCATGCCGTGCACGCATATGCTGGGCATCGTCGGCCAGAACGGCCTGTTGCCGAACATGGTCGGCGTGTCGCTGACGCCGGCGCAGGTCACCGTGCTGGTGATGAGCTGATGCGCCCGGCCACCCTCATCGCGCTGCTGTCGTTCACCGCGACCATCGCCGGCTGCGCCGCGCTCGGCAAGCTGGTGCCGGGCCATGTCGAGACCACCTCGTTGCGCAGCGTGCGCATCGCCGCGCCGCCCGGGGCCAACCTGAATTCGGCCACGCAGCTGGAACTGGTGTTCGCCTACAGTGCGGATGCCGCGGCCCTGCTGCCGAAGACCTCGCCGGAGTGGTTCGCCCATCGCGACGACATCGTCGCGGGCGGTGGGGCCGCGCTGGAGGTGGCACCGATCGGCGTCGTACCCGACAAGCTCATCGTGCCTTTCCCGTTGCCGAAGCGTCACGCCAAGGCCGTCGCCGTCTACGGCTTCGCGCGTTACGTCGCGCCGGCGGGGCAGGGACGCCTTGACCTCACCCGATACCGCAACCCCGTGCTGTGGCTCAACGAGTCGCGCATCACGGTCACGGACCCCTAGGACACATGCCGATGAACACCCTGACGGACAATCTGCCCGACGTGCCGGATGCGGTCTCGTGGTCGGAAGGCATGCTGCTGTCGCCGCAGCATTTCCAGCAGAACGACATCTACTGGCATGCCCTGCTGCAACAACGCCTGTCCACCGTGCAGCCGCGTGGCTGGGGCCTGCTGGACCTGGCGATCGACCCGACCGAACTGGCCCGGGGCGTGGTACGCATCACGCGTGTGCGTGCGGTCATGCGCGATGGCCTGCTGGTGGATCACGAGGAGGCCGTGGGCGCGGCGCCCCTGCAACTGGACCTTTCCGGCCACGGATGGATCGCCGAACCGAACGTCACCGTGCACCTGTGCGTGCCCGTGCGCGGCAAGGGCGCCGCCAACGTTCACGGCGAGATGCAGCGCTATACCACCGTGGCCGGCGACCTGGTGGCCGACGAGCACACGGGCAGGGACGAGATCGCGGTGGATCGCCTGCGCCCCGTGTATTCGCTGATGGCGGGCGACGCGGTACCGCGGTCCTACAGTTCGTTCCCGCTGCTGCGCCTGACCGGCGATGCACGCGGCGTCGGCCTGGCGCCGTTCCATCCGCCGCTGCTGCGGCTGGAAGCCGCCGCCGTCCACGGCGAGCGCGGGCTGGATGCCCGGCTCAAACGGTTGTCCGTGCTGCTGTGGGCCAAGTATCGCGAGCTGATGGGTGCCGGCGTCGATCGCGCGGAGCGTCGGCTGGCCAGCGAGTCGCATGCCCAGGTACGCGCGGCGCGGTTCCTGGTCACCGTGCTGCCCGGCCTGGACGTGCTGCTGCAATCCGGCGAAGTGCATCCTTTCGAGGCATACAAGGCGTTGGCCGGGCTGGTAGGTGTGCTGGCCGCCAGCGACGGCGCACCGCAGCCGCCCGCCCTGGGCGGCTACGACCACGACGATTGCCTGCCACAGTTCGAACGCGCCTTCCGCTACATCGATGCGCAACTGACGCGACTCAACGCGGACTACGAGGTCTACGAGTTCCGCCGCGTCGGCGTCTCGGGATTCCAGTGCGTGCTGCCGCCCGGCATGGATACCGCGCGCCTGCTCATCGAGCTGCGGCCGGCGGTGGGCGAGACCGCGCAGACCCTGCACGACTGGATCAACACCGCGGCCATCGGTACCGACGACCTCGTCTCCACCCTGGTGCGCCGCCGCGACACCGGGGCGCCCGTGACGCCCGCCGATGCCGGCGAGGTGAAGGCACTGAACCTTCCGGCGGGTTCGTTCGTCTACGGGGTGGCGCAGCGACGGATCGACCCGGAAACCGGACCGCCGCGCGCGCTGCTCGTGGCTGGCCGCACGCTGGTGATCCTGGGTGAACCGGGCAGCCACGTGCCCACCGCGATCACGCTTTACGTGCCGCGCGTGGCGGCGGGGCACTGATCGATGCCGACCGCCTCGCCCGCCTACGTGTCGCTGCTGGGACGCTTCGCCGCGTTCTACGAGACCGTGGCCGAGGTGAAACAGGCGGCGCAGCGTGGCGAGCTGGAACGGCTGTTGCAGCCGGATACGCCCCGCGTAGTGCTGTCCGCGCACGATCTGGCCGCACGCGTGTCCGCCTACCTGCTCGACGTGCTGGATAAGCAGAAGCACGAGGTCGTCGCCTCGGCGACGGAAGCGGAGCTGACCGTCTACATCCGCGCGCGTTACGCGATGCTGGCCCTGGCCGATGAGATATTCATCCTCGACCTGGCCTGGCCCGGCGCGGAGCACTGGCCGGAATACTTGCTGGAATACCGCGTCGAGCGCAGCCGCGTCGCCGGCCGGCGGTTCTTCGACCTGGCCCAGGCGCTGGTGGAGTCGCGTGCGCCGGCGCCCCTGGATGCGGACCTGGCCGGCGTCTTCCTGCTCGCCTTGCAGCTGGGCTTCAAGGGGCGCTACCGCGGGCCCTCGGGCGAGGCGGCGATCGCCGCCTTCCGCGGCAAGCTGTACAAGCTGGCCAGCCAGGGCGACCTGGGCGTGGCGCGCCGGCATGCCTTCGACGAGGCGTACAAGCACACCGTGAGCACCGATCGCGACAACAGCCGCACGGCGCTGATGCCGTGGGTGCGCGGCGCGCTGTATGGCGCGCTGGCCTATCTGGTCGTCTCTTCCGTGGTGTGGCTGGTCTTGACCTGGTCGTTGCTGGATACCCTCCAGCGCACCGCCGGAGCCGCGTCGTGAGCCGCGCGTTCGTCGTCTGCCTCGTGCTGGCAGTGGTCGCGCTGCTGCTGATCGTCGTGCTGCTGTGGCGTGCGCGCCGTGCACCCGCGGTGCCAGCGGTACGCGGCGTGCCGCGCAAGGTGGCGGGGCACGGTCGCTGGGTCACGCTGCGCGACGCGGCACGCCGGCGTTACGCCGTGGTGGAGCGCGCGGTGCGCTACCTCCTGGCGCGACGCGACTGGCGTTATCGCAGCAACTGGCTGTTGCTGCTGGGCATGGCCGGCGACGGCAAGAGCAGTCTCGCCGCGTCGGTGCCCGACGACCTGCTGCGCCGACCCAGCGGAGCCGACCTCCGCAACGAGGCCTGGCTGCGGGCCTCGGTGCCGCGTGCGCAGTGGCGTTTCCTCGACAGCGGCGTGCTACTAGACCCCGACGCCACCACCGCGCCCGAGGTGGCCGGGCAGGCGCACTGGCACGACCTGCTCGGCGATATCGAAAGCCTGCGTCCGGACCGTGCCGTGGACGGCCTGGTCTGGGCGTTATCCGCGGATCGCCTGTTGTCGTCCGACGATGCCGCGCTGGATGCGCTGGCCCAGGCGATGTTCACGCGCGTGTACTCGGTGCAGGAGCGCTACGCGTATGCGTTGCCCGTGTACCTGGTGCTGACACGCATGGATGCCGTGCCCGGCTTCGATGCGTTCTGGGCCGCGCAGGACCCGGCGCTGCGCCGCGAGATCGTCGGCTGGTCCAGTCCCACGCTGGACGACAACGGCACACCGGCGGAATGGATCGCCAAGGCCTTCGGCAAGCTGCTGGACGGCCTGCGCACGCTGGTGCTGGCCAGCGCGGCGGCGCGCGACCATATCGACGACGCGGACGATTTCTTCCTGTTTCCCCAGCACATGCGGCGCCTGCAGGTGCCGTTGCAGCGTGTGCTGGATGTCGTGTTCAAGCCCAATATGTACGAGACACGGGCGTTCTGTCGCGGTATCTATTTCGTCGGGCCGGATGGCAGCGACGGCGCGGCGGCCAGCGCACCACGCCGGGACGTCGGTTTCCTGGGCGACCTGCTGGCGGAGAAGGTGTTCGGCGAGAAGGGCCTGGCGCAGCGCACGCGCAAGGGCATCCTGGCGCGCAACCGCCTGCTGCGCGGGTTGCAGCTGGGCGTCGCGGCGGCGGCGCTGGCAGGGGTCGTCGCGCTGCCCTGGACGGCGTGGCACGTAGCCTCGCGGGGCAAGGCCCTGCACGACATGGTCGTCGATGTCTCGGCCAGCAGCGATGCGCTGGCCCGTGGCGGCTGCCTGGATGCACGCCGCTTCAACGAACTGGTCGGGCAGATCGCACGGCTGGACACGCGCACCCGTTACCTCGCGATCCCGGCGTCATGGGTCGATCGGCGCATTCCCGACGGGGTGGTGCGCACCGTCTCGGGCAAGGCGCTGGATCAGGTGTTGCTGCCGTCGCTGGCCTGCGAGTTGCAGAAGCGTATCGATACCTTGTCGTCGGCGGTGCTGGCGCCGGCCGGCGGCGACGTGCCCCCGGACCAGGCATTCGAGCGCGCGCACGCACAACTCGACGCCCAGCTGTCGCACCTGGCGGCGTTGGAGGATGCGCTGGCGCGCTTCCGTACCCTGGGCCACCCCGCGGACGAGGGTGGCGTGCGTGCGTTGCTGGCGGCGTTCGCCGATGTGTCGCGTTACGTGCACGGCAAGCCGGTGCCGAGGGATGCGCTGGCAGCCGACGGCATGCTCGGCAAGGCGTTGCTCGCGGCCCGTTACGGGTCGGCGCCGGACATCGGCCACGACCGCCAGCGCCAGCTCATCGAGCGTTTCGACACCATGGCCGAAGAAGCCGCGAGCGACCTTTCCCGGCGCGTGGCCTCGGGTCCCGCACTGCTGGCCGAACTGAAGGACGACCGGCCGCCGGTGCTGCCCACCCTGCGTGCCTTCGACGACTGGTTGCGCTGGGTCGGCACGGGCTGGGTGTTGTCCACGCCCGCGTCCAATCCCTGCGCACGCGAGGTGGATGCCCTGCGCCCCGGTATCGACGTGCTGATCCGCAAGCATGGTTACGATGCCTCGTTGCGCGACACGCTGGGCCACTTCGACACGACCCATTGCTACCTGCCCGCGGTGGCCACGCTGCGCCAGGCCTCGGTGCCGCCTTACGGCGCGCTGTTCACGGTGAACGCGACCACGGGCGAGTTGCAGGGCATCAGCCCCGGGCTGGCCGCCGAGGCCAGCGGCCTGCATGCACTGGCCGGCATGGGCTTCATGCAGGTGGCTTCCATGCAGGCGTTCAGCTGCAACGGTTCGGCCGGTGGTTTCCGCGCGGGGGCGTTCGACGAAGTGCTGGGAGAACTGCGCGACTACCAGGCGTTCGGCACGCGCGAGCGCCAGGCGCATCCCGTGGCCGAAGGCACCGAGCCGCTGTATGAGCGCATCGCGCATGCGCAGCTGGCGCGCACGCTGGAAGACAGCCTGGCGCGCAACCAGCGCCAGCGCGTCGGCGAGGGCGATTCGCCGGGGCTGGACGCGGTCTCGGCCCTGGATCGGGAGCTGTCGACGGAAAGCGCGGCCCTGTCGGCGTCCATCGGGCCGATGCTGCAATCGTTGCAGCAACTGCGCCAGCTGCGTTTCGCCGCACTGGCCGATAGCGTCGGCCAGTGCGCGCGCAACTACGCCTCGGGCATGCTGATGGACGTCTCCGGACTGGCCTCGGCCAGCCAGCTGTACGCGCCGCCCGTGCAGGCGGCGAACGAGGCGGGCGACGCGCCGATGTTCGACCTGGGCAGCACCCCCGTGCTGCAGGCGTACCTGCAACGGCAACTGGCGCGCGCGCAGGTGCTGTCCGGTTACGCCGCGCCCTTCGTCACGCTGTTGAAGAACTCGCGCGGCACCAGCGATACCCACCGGCTGAATGCGCAGACCGACGTCTACTGGGACGGCACGATCGACCAGTTCAATCGCGCCGTGCAGTTCGCCGATCCGGCGGGGCAGGTGGCTGCGCTGGAAGACCTGTTCCTCAAGCAGCTGGCCACGCTCACCTATGCCACGTGCGATGCGGCGCTGTCGGCCTATCGTGGCCCGGCCGGGGGCAACGACCTGTTCTCGGCGCGACGCGAGGCGATGCTGCGCCAGGCCACGCTGGCGTGTACGGCGCAGGGCAAGGCCGGCTCCGAGCTGCACTTCTATCGCATCGCCATGCTGTTCAACAGCGAGGTGGCCGGGCGTTACCCGTTCGGTCCGCCGGATGCGCACGAGGTGACGCCGGATACGGTACGGGCGTTCTTCGTGTACTACGCGAAGGAGAAGGTCGAACTGATGACCTGGCTGGCCACCGCCAAGGGCGACCGCGCCGCCCGCATGAAGGCGTTCATCGCGCAGCTGGACGCCGTGCAGGCCTTCTTTGCCGGCAACCTTTCGGTGGTGCCGGTCGGTGCGCCGCTGTCCATGGAGGTGACCTTCCGTGCGCGCCCGCAGGATTCGCCGCTGAGCAACCAGCTGGTGGGCTGGACGCTGTCCAGCGGCACCGGCAAGGCCAACTGGCCCGATGTGGCGCCGACGCTGGCGTGGACGTTTGGCCAGCCGGTGTCGCTCGACCTGGCCTGGGCAGACAGCTCGCGCTACACGCCCGTGGCCGATCCGGCGCAGGCGGACCTGGGCGTGAACGGCCACCATGCCGTGTATCGCGCGGACGGCCCCTGGGCGCTGCTGCACTTCATCGACACGCATCGCGCGCCTTCCGCCAGCGGCCTGGACCCCGATGCGGTGCTGCTCGGGTTCGACGTGCCCACCGTGGTCAGCACACCGTCGGCTGGCGAAGACACCGTCGCAAGGGCACGGCTGTACATCGCGCTGCGGCTGTCGTCGAACGATCCGACCACCCATGCCGCGCAGCCGCTGCACGTACCCGTGTTCCCGCAACAGGCACCGGAGCCGTAATGAATCCCCCAGGAGGACATGCCATGTCGCCAGCCCATCCCACGCCCGCCTCCTTCGAGGGCGGCTACTTCGAAACGCACTTCGGTCGCTCGCTGGAGCGTCTGCTGGCGCCGATCCCCGGGCACGACCCCACCGGGTCGCCCGTACGTGGCACCTCGGCCTACCGTGCCCTGTCCGAAGCGCGGCGCGGCGACGACCCGTCGTTGCCGATGGGCCCGTGGGCGGCCGAACTGCGTCGTTCCAACTGGCCACGCGTCTCGCGGATCATCGTGTCGGTGCTGTCCGAGCAAACCAAGGACCTGCAGTTGGCCGCCTGGCTGCTGGAATCGGAGATCCACGAGCGCGGCCACATCGCGGTGGCGCCGTGCATCGCCCTGATGCAGGCGCTGTGCGAAACGTTCTGGGAGCGCCTTTATCCGCGCACCGACGACGCCAGTTTCGAGGCCCTGGGCAACGTGGTGCGCTGGGTCGACGAGAAGCTGATGCCGGCGCTGTCCCTGGCGCCGCTGGTCGGTGAGCCCGAGCAGACGGTGAGCTGGTCGGCCTGGGAGCAGGCGCGCCGCTTCGAGCGGATCAAGGCCGTGCAGCGCGAACTGCCCGATGAGGCCGCGGAAGCACCCACCCTGGCGGACCTCGCGGCGCTGGTGGGACGGCAGTCGACGGAGCACCTGCGCCGACGCATCGTCGATCTGGACACGGCCCACGCGGCGGTGCTCGCCTTCGAGGCCAGCCTGCGCGCGCAGGCGTCGGACATGCCCTCGCTGTCGCGACTGCGTGGGTTGCTGGAGCGCATGCAGTCGCCCATGCGCGAGGAACTGGCGCAGCGTGGCGTGGCGGTGCGCGAGCCCGGGGTGGTGCCCGTCGACCAGGCGCCGTCCGTCGATGCGGGCGGCGACGATGTCGTGGCCGCCGGGCGCGGTGCCGCTGCCGGTAGCGATGCCGGAGCGGGCGACGGTCATGCCGGCACGGACCACGACGAGTCGGACGACGACACATCGCCCGGGTACGAGCCGCTCGACCCCGTGGCCGAACGCCAGCGCGCCTACGACGTCCTCGAGGACATCGCCGCCTTCCTCGCGCGCATCGAACCGCACAGCCCCGTGCCCTACCTGCTGCGGCGCGCCGTGCTATGGGGCGGCATGAACTCCGCGCAGCTTTACCACGCCATCTTCGTGGAGGGCGGCGGACGCCTCGACATGCTCGACATACTCGGCATCACCGACGGTACGACCTCCGAGTGATGTCTTTTCCCAGGTATCCAGGACGATGACGATGCTGGCCACCCGTTCTTCACCCGCGCCCGCGGATTGCCGCGACGACACGCCGACGCCGCTCGTCCGGCGCATCGATCTTGCCGACGCCATGGCCTTGCCGGCGTTCGTGGAACAGGTGGCCGAGGCACTATGGCGCTATGCCGCGGACACGCTGGACATCGTCGATGTGGCGCCCGCCGGCGGCGTCTTCGCGGCGCGCCTGCTGAGGGCGATGGATCGCCTTGCCGTGCGCGACGGTCACGCGCCGGATATCCGGCTATACCTGTGCGGGGGCTATGCGTCGTCGCTGCTGCGTCACCGCCGCGTGCGCGACGGGGTGCGGCACGGACAGGTCTGCCTGCACGGATGGGACCCCTCCGGCGCCGACCGTCCGCCCGTACTGCGCGATCGCGTCGCGTTCCTCGGCATGGGCTACTTCCAGGGGCTGGACATCGACCTGTGCGCGACGCATTACTCACAGTGGTTCACCGGATGCATGACGGTGTCACCCGCGCAAGCCGATGGCGTCAGTAACGTGGAGGGCGCATGGTCGGTCACTAGCGGTGACGGCCCCTTGGAAGCCTACTATCGCGGCAAGCTGGCCAGTGCGGTGCTGAACCTGCCCTCGGCGGGTATTCGCGCCGTGGGCGCCATGGCCTCGTTGACGGGTGGGCGCTACCTGTTGCTTGCCGCGGATCACGGCGTCGGCGACCTTCGCGATATCGCCGACGGCGGCCTGGCGCTGCCTTCGGCATGGATCGACGGCAGCTCCGCGATGCCGGTGAATTTCCATGCGCTGGCCTGCGCCCAGCCGGATGCCCGCGTGGCGTATGAAAGGACCGCGGGTGACTCGCCGCTGTTGCTGGTGACGATGGCCGGCGACGAACCGGTCGATGCGTTCGCCCGGGTGCTTGCGCCGCTTCGCGGCGGCATGGACACCGCGCTGGCCTTGCGCGAGCAGGCCCGCTGGCTGTCGGACGAGGCGCCCGCAGCGGTCACCCTCGCCGTGCTACGGGCAGCGGCCTTCGATCCGCATGCGCTCGTTTTGCGTGGCCTGCGCGAGGAAGGGGATGCGCTCGCGCGCTCGCACTGGCGGGATGCCTTGCAATGCAGCGGGGAGCTGGCGCGTGACGAAACCACCACCGATGCCTGCCAGCGCGTGGGCGCCTGCGCGGCCGACCTGGGATTGTGGGACCTTGCTGTGGACGTGCTCGCGCCGCTACAGGCATCGCTGGTCGACGACGTGGCCGACCGGCTCACCTGGTCGTTGCTGCATGCCGGCGATGTCACGGCGGCGCAGGCCATGCTCGGTAACCCGGAAGACGACGAGCCGGCATGGAAGACCTATATCCGCGACCACGCACGTTATTGCCGTACGTTGCCATGGTTCGCCGCGGAACACGCGGCGGACGGCGAACTGCGTCTGGAGCCGCTTGCCTGGCATCACGCCCCGGCGTGGCTGCGCCAGTATCGCGATCCGCACATCGGTATCGTGACCCGCTTGCCCGCGCTCGAGGACGTGGACGCGGTGCGCGAGTGGATCGCCTTCCAGCAGGCCGATCCGCAGCGCGCCTGCTTCGCGCTGGTCGACCGGGCGGACGGCTTCGTCGGTTCGGTGGGCTACCAGCACGCCGGCAGCGCGGGGTATTTCCATTTCTGGATCGGCGCGGACCACCAGAACCGCGGGCTGGGGCGCCGGGCTGCACGGCTGCTCACCCGGCAGGCGGTAGAGGTGGGCATCGATGTGTTCTACACCTCGGCATACCGTGACAACACCCGTTCGATCGCCGCGCTGCACGCGCTGGGTTTCCAGTCGATGGCGGCGCACGCGGCGCCGCCGGACGACGACCTGCTGTTCTTCCAGCAGGCGCTGGGAATGGGCGCGTCGCCATCTATCGAAGGCTTGCGCCAGCTCTGCTTCGCCATCGGCTGTCCCTTCGATCCGCTCGACCTGTCGCCCGACCGGGCTTTCGCGAGGTAGTACGCCATGACCACATCCTCGGTGTTGGGTAAACGCAAGGCCCGCAGCCTGTCGCCCGAACCCCATGCGGCGCAGGCGAAGAGCACGCTGACGTTCTCGCACGAGGCGTTCGCGGGGAAGAGTATGGATTCGGGCCTGGCGCCCGGCACGCCACGCTTCCATGCGTTTTCCAACATCGCGTTCCCGGCGAAGGAGACCTTTCCCGATGGCGCGGTCCGGCGCGCGCCGTCGCTGGTGGCCGACTACCGTTCCGATACGGGACTCACCCCATTGTCCAGTAAGCAGGACTGGGACGCCGTGCCGTCGCCCTCGACAGATACCAACACCATGCACCGTTCACGACGTGGCTCCATCGTCGGCTTGTCCAACATGCCGGATGGTTCGGTCAAGGGCTGGCGCCTGCACTCGTTGCCCACCACCGAGGCGCTTCGCGATGCGTCAGCGTCCAAGCCGTTCGTCACCGCGTTCGACGAGAGCGCAAAGCGGCTGTATACGCCCGCGATCAACAGCAAGGGCACCGAGCAGACGATCAATACCGTGCTCTCCGATGTCGGCAAGGTGCGTTACGACCACGGCACTGCCCGCTTCGCGTGGATCGACGGCACTTATGCCATGGGTGTTTCCGCGAAGGGGCTGGACAAGAGCGCCAGCGGTTCGCCGTCCACACTCTACGCGCCCAGCGAAAAGTCGGCGAAACGGCGGGGCAAGAAGAGCAACCCGGCGCAGAACCACCATTCCGAACCGATGGCCGTGACGCTGCACGACACGCACCGGCACACGCCCATGGCCCAGGACACGGGCCTTGTGGCCACGTTCGCCAGCTTCCCCAACCAGGTGTGCTTCCATTGCGGCGAGATGTTCAAGGACAACCTGGGCTCGCACAGTGCGCTGACCGGCGTGCCCGGGCGACCCTTCGGTGGACAGCACCCCGGCGAGACCACGACCAAGAGCGGCAGCAGCATCGTGCGTGCGCATCCCATGACCGAACTCGTCGCCGACAAGGGGCACCACGCGGAACTGGCCAAGATCTTCTCGTACCACAAGCCCTGATGCCACCGGCTCTCGACGCCGCCACCGCGCCGTTTACTGCATCGCAGCGTGTCCCCATGCGTTGCGCCGCCTACAATCGATGGGCCACAGGTGTCCTGCCGCCGCCATTCCGGTGCGCAGGGTGAAACGGGAAGCCGGTCCGATGCCGGCGCTGCCCCCGCAACGGTAGGCGAGAAAACCCGACTCAGAACCACTGCGGCAACGCGGGAAGGTGTCGGGCTGATGCATGCCGCATCGCTCGCAAGCCCGGAGACCGGCCCGTGGTGGACATCGCATGCGGTGTCTTCCTCGGGTGTTGCGGTGGGCAACCGGATGAGCTGACTCGACGCGGCGTCCGTTGTCTCGAATCACTTGTCTTGTCCCTCGCACGCCCGGTTTCGCGGGTGAGCGATCTGGAGACTGGACAATGAACGAGATGAACCCGGCCGCGACCCATGTCGCCACGGTAAAGCTGCTGATCGACGGCGAGTTCGTCGAATCGACCACCACGCAATGGCGTGACGTGGTCAACCCGGCCACGCAGGTGGTGCTGGCACGCGTGCCCTTCGCCACGCCGGCGGAAGTCGAGGCGGCGGTGGATGCCGCGCGCCGCGCCTTCGTCACCTGGCGCAAGACGCCCATCGGTGCGCGGGCGCGCATCTTCCTCAAGTACCAGCAACTGATCCGCGAGCACATGGCCGAACTGGCCGCGACGCTCACGGCGGAGCAGGGCAAGACGCTGCCCGATGCCGAAGGCGACGTGTTCCGTGGCCTGGAGGTGGTGGAACACGCGGCGGCCATCGGCAACCTGCAGCTGGGCGAGCTGGCCAACAACGTGGCCGGCGGTGTGGATACCTATACGCTGCTGCAACCGCTGGGCGTATGCGCGGGCATCACGCCGTTCAACTTCCCGGCGATGATTCCGCTGTGGATGTTCCCGATGGCGATCGCCACGGGTAACACCTTCGTGCTGAAACCGTCGGAGCAGGACCCGATGGTGACCATGCGCCTGGTCGAACTGGCCGTGGAGGCTGGCATCCCCCGCGGCGTGCTCAATGTCGTGCACGGTGGCGAGGACGTGGTCAACGCGATCTGCGACCACCCGCAGATCAAGGCGGTGTCGTTCGTCGGTTCCACCCGCGTCGGCACCCATGTCTACCATCGCGCGTCGCAGGCCGGCAAGCGCGTGCAGTGCATGATGGGTGCGAAGAACCACGCCGTGGTGCTCCCCGATGCCCATCGCGAGCAGACGCTCAACGCGATGGTCGGCGCGGCGTTCGGCGCGGCGGGCCAGCGCTGCATGGCCGCCTCGACGGCCGTGCTGGTCGGCGCCGCGCGCGAATGGCTGCCCGACCTGGTGGCCCGCGCCAGGACGTTGAAGATCAATGCGGGCAGCGAGGCCGGTACGGATGTCGGCCCGGTCATCTCCTGCGCGGCGCGCGATCGCGTCCACGCCTTGATCGACGCCGGTGTGGCCGAAGGCGCCACGCTGGAGCTGGACGGTCGCGATTGCCGCGTGCCGGGCTACGAGCAGGGCAACTTCGTCGGCCCGACCATCTTCTCGGGCGTGCGCCCCGGCATGCGCATCTACGACGAGGAAATCTTCGGTCCCGTGCTCGTCGTCCTCACGGTGGACACGCTGGACGAAGCGATCGCGCTGGTCAATGCCAACCCCAACGGCAACGGCACGGCGTTGTTCACGGGCAGCGGCGCCGCGGCGCGTCGTTTCCAGGAAGACATCGACGTGGGGCAGGTCGGCATCAACGTACCGATTCCGGTGCCTGTGCCGCTGTTCTCGTTCACCGGCTCGCGCGCCTCGAAACTGGGCGACCTGGGGCCGTACGGCAAGCAGGCGGTCATGTTCTACACGCAGACCAAGACGGTCACCTCGCGCTGGTTCGACGACGGCGGCACGGGTCACGGCGTCAACACCACCATCAGCCTGAAGTGAGGGCGCCCCTCATGGACATTCCGGTGACGGTGCAGGCCCCGGGCCTGAGCGACGAGCAGAATGCGTTCCGCGAGGCGGCGCGCGACTTCGCCCAGGCGGAGCTGGCGCCGCATGCGGCACACTGGGACGCGCAAGGCATCTTTCCGCGCGAGGTCATCGGCAAGGCCGGGCAACTGGGCTTCTGTGGCCTCTACGTGGACGAAGCGGCCGGCGGTACCGGCCTGACGCGACTGGACGCGGCCATCGTGTTCGAGGAACTGGCCGCGGTCGATCCCTCCACGGCCGCCTTCATCAGCATCCACAACATGGCGACCTGGATGCTGACCACCTACGCCCAGCCAGCCCTGTTGCAGGCCTGGGGCGAACCGCTGGCCAGCGGCACGCGTCTCGCGTCGTACTGCCTGACCGAGCCGGGCGCCGGTTCCGATGCGGCCTCGTTGCAGACGCGCGCCGTGCGCGAGAACGATAACTACGTCATCAACGGTAGCAAGGCGTTCATCTCCGGGGCCGGCGCCACCGACATGCTGGTGGTGATGGCCCGCACCGGCGGCGACGGCGCGCGTGGCATCAGTGCGTTCGCGGTGCCCGCGGATACCGCGGGGATCGGCTACGGCCGCAAGGAGGAAAAGCTCGGCTGGAACAGCCAGCCCACGCGCGGCATCACGTTCGAGGACGTACGTATTCCCGCAACGAACCGGCTGGGCGAGGAAGGCGAGGGCTTTCGCATCGCGATGAAGGGCCTGGACGGTGGCCGGATCAACATCAGCGCGTGTTCGCTCGGCGCGGGGCAGGGGGCACTGGATGCGGCCCGCCGCTACCTGGGCGAGCGGCGCCAGTTCGGCCGCAAGCTGGGCGAGTTCCAGGCGCTGCAATTCAAGCTGGCCGACATGGCCACGCAACTGGTGGCCGCACGGCAGATGGTTCACACCGCCGCGCGCAAGCTCGATGCACGCAGCCACGACGCCACGGTGTGGTGCGCCATGGCCAAGCGTTTCGCCACGGATGCCGGTTTCGCCATTTGCAACGATGCCTTGCAGTTGCATGGCGGGTACGGCTACATACGCGAGTACCCGATCGAGCGGCTGCTGCGTGACAGTCGGGTGCACCAGATACTGGAAGGCACCAACGAGATCATGCGCGTGATCGTGGCGCGCCACCTGCTCAACACCGAAGAGGAACTGCGATGAGTGGCTACAAGGACACCGACTGGACCGGGCTGGCGCTGAAGGTCGAGGGCCATACGGCCGTCGTGACCCTGCGCAACCCGCCGGCCAACACCTGGACGGTGCACAGCCTGACGGCGCTGCGCGACCTGACCGGCGCATTGAACGCCGATCGTGACATCTACGCCCTGGTGGTCACGGGCGAGGGCGGCAAGTTTTTCTGCGCCGGCGCCGATCTCAAACAGTTCGCCGAGGGCGACCGCGCCGTGGCGCGCGCGGCGGCCCGTCGCTTCGGCGAGGCCTTCGAAGCCCTGTCCGCGTTCCGTGGCGTGAGCATCGCCGCGATCAACGGCTATGCGATGGGCGGTGGCCTGGAGTGCGCGCTGGCGTGCGACCTGCGCATCGCCGAGGCGCACGCGCAGATGGCGCTGCCCGAGGCCGGCGTGGGCCTGCTGCCGTGCGCGGGCGGCACGCAGAACCTGCCGCGCCTGGTCGGCGAAGGCTGGGCCAAGCGGATGATCCTGCTCGGCGAGCGCGTCGACGCGCCCACCGCGCTGCGGATCGGGCTGGTCGAAGAGGTGGTTCCCACCGGCGAGGGGCTGGCTACGGCCCTGGCCTGGGCCGCACGCTCCCACGCGCAAAGTCCGACCAGCGTCACGGCGTGCAAGCGGCTGGTCCAGGCCACCCGCACCCAGACCCACGCGGCCGCGCTGGTGGCGGAGCGTGAGGCCTTCGTCGACCTGTTCGACAGCGCCGACCAGGCCGAGGGTGTGCACGCCTTCCTGGAAAAGCGCAGCCCGCAGTGGAAGAACGCATGAGCGCGACGCCGATGGAAACGCCGGACGATGCACCGGTGTTGTTCGAAGAGCGTGCGACGCGCGACGGCCGGCGCATCGGCATCGCCACGCTGAATGCGCCGAAGACATTGAACGGCCTGTCGCTGCCGATGGCCCGACTGCTCGACGAGCGACTGCGTGCCTGGGCCGACGACGACGGCATCGTCATGGTGCTGTTGCAGGGCGCGGGCGAGAAGGCCTTCTGCGCCGGTGGCGACCTGCATGGCCTGTACCGCGGCATGCTCGACCATCGCGACGGCAGCCACGACATCGCCCGCGATACGCCTGCCGCCGCTTTCTTCGCCACGGAATACCGGCTCGACTACCGCATTCACCGCTACGCCAAGCCGGTGCTGTGCTGGGGCCATGGCATCGTCATGGGCGGCGGCATCGGCCTGATGGCCGGCGCCAGCCACCGTGTGGTCACGGAGCGCTCGAAGCTGGCGTTCCCGGAGATCACCGTGGGCTTGTACCCCGACGTGGGCGGCAGCCGGTTGCTCAGGCGTGCGCCCGGGCACGGCGGCATCTTCCTCGCCCTGACCGGCGCGCCGCTGAATGCGGGCGATGCGATCCACGCGCGTCTGGCGGACTACCGCATGGACGCGTCGTGCCATGACGACGTGGTCGCGAAGCTGATCGAGACGGCATGGTCCGACCAGGCGACGGAGAACCACGCCACGCTCTCGACCGTGCTGGATGCCTTCGCGCAGCCGGCATCCCCCGGTCCATTGCAGCAGCATGCCGCGCTCATCGAGCGCCTGTGCGCACCGTCGAACCTGGACGAGGTCGTCGCCGGCATCGTCGCCCTCGATAGCGACGATGCGTGGTTGCAGGCGGCGAAAACCACGCTGCTCGCCGGCGCACCCGGATCGGCGCGGCTGGGCTTCGAACTGCAGCGGCGCGCGGCCGACCTGACGCTGGCGGATACCTTCCGTCTCGAATACACCGTGTCGCTGCACTGCGCCGCGCACGGCGACTTCGCCGAAGGCATTCGTGCCTTGCTGATCGACAAGGATCGCCAGCCGCGGTGGAACCCCGCCACCCTCGCCGAGGCCACGCCGGCCTGGGCGGAAACTTTCTTCCATGCCCCATGGACCGCGGCGGATCATCCGCTGGCCGACCTGGGTGCCTCCACGGAATCCTCGCCATGAGTCGCATCGCTTTCATCGGACTGGGCAACATGGGCGGCCCGATGGCCGCCAACCTGCTCAAGGCCGGGCACCACCTGCGTGTGTTCGACCTGGTGCCGACGGCGGTGGCCGCGGCGGTGGCGCTTGGCGCTACGGCGTCCGCCAGCGCGGCCGAGGCGGTGGCCGATGCCGAGGTGGTCATTTCCATGCTGCCGGCCAGCCGTCATGTGGATGCGCTGTACCGGGGCGACGCGGGCGTGCTGGCGGCGATTCCCGCCGGCGCACTGGTCGTGGACTGCAGCACCATCGCCCCGGAGACGGCGAAGCAGGTGGCCCGGGCTGCGGCCGATCGTGGGCTGGCGATGCTCGACGCGCCGGTGTCCGGCGGCACGGCCGGTGCCACGGCGGGCACGCTCACCTTCATCGTGGGCGGCGACGCCGCGGTGCTGGAACGCGCACGGCCGTTGCTGGCGTCGATGGGCAAGAACATCTTCCATGTCGGTACGAACGGCGCCGGCCAGGTGGCCAAGCTGTGCAACAACATGGCGCTGGGCGTCATCATGGCCGTCACCGGCGAGGCTATCGCCCTCGGCGCCGCGCATGGACTGGACCCCGCCGTGTTGTCGCAGATGATGGCGGTCAGCACCGGACGCAGCTGGGCCACGGAGGTCTGCAACCCCTGGCCCGGCGTGCTGCCCGGCGCACCGTCCTCACGCGGTTATACCGGCGGCTTCGGTACCGACCTGATGCTGAAAGACCTGGGCCTGGTGACCGAGGCGGCGGTCGGCGTGGGCGCGTCCATCCCGCTGGGCGAACTGGCTCGCAACCTGTACGCGCTGAACAGCAAGGCCGGCCGGGGCGGGCTGGATTTCTCCAGCGTGGTGAAGCTGGTCGCGCCGTCGCTGGACGGTTGAGGCGAGGCGACGGCTCAGTCGGGCAGGTGTTCGCGGCATAGCGCGAGCACCCGCTGCCGCAGCCAGCGGTGGCCCGGATCGTTGTCCAGGCGCGGATGCCACATCTGCGACACGGTGATACCCGGTGTCACCACCGGCAACTCGAAGACGGCGATACCGTCCGGCGGCGTCGCCAGGAACGACGCGGGTACCAGCCCGACCAGGTCAGAGGCCCGGACCACCGACAGCACCGCGTGGAAGGCCGGCACCACCGCCACCACCTCGCGCTCCAGCCCGGCGACAGACAGCGCGGTATCGACCGGCCCCGTCGCCTGACCGCGACGAGAGGCCACGACATGGCCGTGCGCGACATAGCGCCCGGCTGTCACTTGGTTGCCATCGTCGAGTGGATGACCGCGCCGGACCACGCCGACGAAACGGTCGCGGAACAGGGCCTGTGTGCGTACCTCGGGCCCCATCCCACCCACGACGCCCACCTCCAGGTCGGCCAGGCCTTCGCGCAGGTGCATCGGTGTCTTCTCGGCCTTGGATGCGAAGCGCAGGCGCACGCCGGGAGCGAGTCGCCGGGCGTCGGCGATCAGCAGCGCGGCGAACACCTCGACGAATCCGTCGTTCGCACGCAGGGTGAAATCGCGCCGCAGGCCGGCCACGTCGTGTTCCGTCACGGCGGGTCGCAGGGCGCGTCGTGCCTCTTCCACCAGCCCACGGGTCAGCTCGCGCAGCGCCACCGCATGTGGAGTCGGCACCATGCGGCGTCCGGCACGCACGAGCAGTTCGTCCCCGGTGGCGGCACGCAGGCGCGCTAGCGTGCGGCTCATCGCCGATGCACTCAGGCCGAGGCGCCGCGCTGCACCCGCCACGCTGGCTTCCGCGAGCAGGGCATCCAGCGCGATCAGCAGGTTCAGGTCGGGCTCGTCCATGGCGCATCGTAGCGTGCCGCGCGCCCGATAAGGCGTCCGGTGCATCCATACGTTTCCGTTCGCGCGCCTTCCGCCGCCTATCGATGGCCACTACGTTGCATGCACCGCCCGCGAAGGGCAGCCCTGTATCGGAGCGTCGCATGACACCTTCATCCCCACGCAAGACCATCCTCCTGGTCGGCGCATCGCGCGGACTCGGTTTCGCCCTGGCCGAGGACTATCTGCGTCGCGGCTGGCGGGTTATCGCCACCGGACGTGCCCATTCGCTGGAACGGCTCCACGCGCTGGCCGACATGTCGGCGGGGGCGCTCGAGGTGATGACCCTGGACATCACCGACCCCGCCGGCATCGCCGACCTCGACGCACGCCTGGCGCCGCGCCGGCTGGACACGCTGTTCGTCAACGCCGGCACCAAGAACGCCGACTGGGAAGGCATCGCCGACGTGTCCACGGAGGAGTTCGTCCGCGTGATGGTCACCAACGCGCTGAGCCCGCTGCGGGTGATCGAGGCGCTGCACGCGTGCGTGTGGCCCACCGGCACCATCGGGGTGATGTCCTCGGGGCAGGGCAGCCTGACCAACAACACCAACGGTCAGTACGAGGTCTACCGGGGCAGCAAGGCGGCATTGAACATGTTCATGCGCAGCTTCGCGGCACGGCACAAGGACGAGGCGCGCACCTTGCTGCTGATGGCGCCGGGCTGGGTGCGCACCGACATGGGCGGGCCGGAGGCGCGGCTCACCATTGCGGAGAGCATCCCTCGCCTGGTCGATACGATGCTCGCGCACGAGGGCATGCCGGGGCTGCATTACCTGGACTACCTCGGTCGGACGGTGCCCTGGTAAGGACGTCCAGACGCCCGTCCGGTCACGTGGCCGGGTAATCCACGTCGCGGTTCGCCGATGGGATAGCCGCGTTTGCGGCAACTACGCGCAGCGGTGCGCTGCGTCACACTTGTGACGTGGTGGACACCGCATGATTCAGCCGTCCACTTCCCCCTGTGTGGACCGGGCGGCGCTCCCGCTGGATGCGCCGGCGCCGCCCATTTCTTTGTTGGGCTTTGTGGGTGGGCTCGCCTTCGGCCTCGCGTTTCGCTCTAAGCCTTAGCGTCTTGGAGCAAGAGCCGGCGGGTGCCACCCTCGTGGCCACGCCTGCGGCGGCCCGTCAATGAAGGGCCGCGTCCGCGGCCGTTTATTGATTGCCCTTCGGGCCGGGTCGGGCTTCGAACGGGGGTTTTCGACTCGACATCCTGTCTCGCGAAAACGGCCGGCCGTCCTGGCCGGCCCCCTTAGGGCCTTGTCCGTTCGAAGCCCTCGCCTGCGGCTACCGGCCACGAGGGTGGCACCCGCCGGCTCTTCCATACACTGAGGTTGCGTGTGGGAGAGCACACAGCCAGGTTTCGCTTCGTTGCTGGGAACGCTCGCTTGCCTGTTGCTCATGGCCTCGGTCGCCTTAGATACGTTGAGGGTTCGCGCACGTGCGTGCGCTCCTACCCCCCCAGCCGGCGGATCACGCGTTGGGTATTCCAACGGCCTGCCCTACCCCTAAGGTAGGAGCCCACGATGTGGGCGAAAAGCCAACGAAGCGCTGACGCCATACCCCGCACGTCTGCGATCGCTCGCGTCACAACCCACCTCAGTCCTGGAAAGAGCCGGCGGGTAGCCCCCTCGTGGCCGGTAGCCGCAGGCGAGGGGTTCGCACAGATCAGGCCCGAAGGGGGCCGGCCCGGACGGCCGGCCGTTTTCGCGAGACAGGGATGTCGAGTCGAAAACCCCTGTGCGAAGCCCGACCCGGGCCCGTAGGGCAATAGATATACGGCCGCGGAGCGGCCTTTCCTTGGCGGGTCGCCGTAGGCGTGGCCACGAGGGGGCTACCCGCCGGCTCTTGCTCCACGGCGCATGTTGCTTTTCATTCAACGCGGCAGCGTGGATCGCCCACATCGTGGGCTCCTACCGTTCGTCGCGACGAGGCGACGTCGTTACGTGGTGGATGGCGGGCGACGTCGTTACGTGGTGGATGGGCGGCGAGGGGTTAGCGGTGGGGGTGGTCGTGGCGGAGGGTTTGGACGGCCAGGGCGGCGTTGACTTCGAGGACGCCGTTGGTGAGCTTGCTGCTGCGCAGGAGCAGGTCGTGGGCGGCGTGGGCGTCGAGGTTGGGTTCGATCGACAGCAGCAGCGCGAGGATGCCGCTGACGTGGGCGGCGGCCAGTGACGAGCCGGAGCTGAAGTCGTAGCTGCCGCCGGGTTGCGTGGTGAGGATGTCGTTGCCGGGGGCGCTGAGCACGCCGGGGGGTGCGGCGGTGGTGCTGCCGGCGCGGACCACGATCACGCCATCGGCGCTGTCGGGAAAGCCGCGTTCGCTGCCGTTGGGCGGCAAGGCGGCGACGACGATCCGGCCCTGGCCGAGCAGGTGCTCCAGCAACTTGCCCAGCAGGGGATCGGCCGGGCCGCCCAGGCTGAGGTTGACGATGCGCGCGTCCGTGTCGTTGACCGCGGCCAGCGCCTTGGCCAGGGTGAACGAGTTGCAGCGTGCACCGTCGTGGCCTCCGGGGGGGTACCAGCACGCCTTGTAGAGGCTGAGCGTGGCCTTTGGCGCGATGCCGACCATGCCCTGGTGGTTGTCGCCGACCGCCGCGATGACGCCGGCGATCTCGGTGCCGTGCGCGTCGCGGTCGAAGGCACCGGCATCGGTGCCGACATCGTCCTGCGTATCGTGGATGCGGGCCTGCAGGTCGGGGTGGGTCAGGTCCGCACCGGTGTCGACCACGGCCACGCGCACGCCGTCGCCCTGGCTCACCGTGTGCGCCAGCGCGGCGTCCGTGGCGACGAAACCGCGCTGCAGGTCCACGTAGGGATCGTTGTATCGGTGCGCATCGGGCGGCGTCGGCTCGGTGTAGACCGCGTAATCCTGCAACGGCTGCGCCAGCTGCACGCGATCGTCCTTCGCCAGTGCGGCGATGACCGCGTCACGATCCACGCCGACGGCGGGTTTCACCACGATGCAGTACAGGCTCAGCGCCGTGATCGGCCAGCCGGCCACTTCCTGCAGGTCGTAGTGCTTCTTCAGTTCGGCCAGCACGCCGGCGGCGCGCTGCCCCGCGCCGTAGTGGCCGCTGGAGGCGTAACCCAGCACGTTGGAACCGGCGTGCGTGGACATCGGCGCCAGCGGATTGGCTACCGCCAGCACGATGTCGCGTCGGCTGTCCATGGACGAGGCGCCGGCGGCGGGCGTCGACGCTGGTGCCGGTGCCGGTGCCGGTGCCGGTGTCGCCGTCGCCGTCGCCGTGCCGCTGGCCGCGCGATCGGAACGCGTGGAATGGGTGGGAGCGCATGCGGCCAGGGCGACCAGGCAGGCGGCGAGCACGATGTCGCGTGGTGTCATGGCGTGCGCATGACCGGTTCCGCAAAGCGGATGCCGCGCGACGCGCGCAGTTCGCGCAGCAGCTGGTCGGGCGGGGAGGCCGGGTCGGTCGACACCAGCGTATAGGCGCCGGCTTCGTTCGGGCCGCCCACCACCTGCAGGTGATGCGCCTGCAACAGCGCATTCCAGTCGGCCAGGGCCATCGTGGCATCGGGCACGACATGGATCGCGCCGGCGGCGACGGGTGCGGCCACCTGGCTCAGCGTGCGGTAGGCGGGGCGTTCGCCATGCAGGCGCAGGGCCAGGGCGCCCAGGCCCAGGGCCTGGACCAGTACGGCGGCGACCAGGGCGCGGGTCAGCCAGGACGAGGTGCGCACGCGCACCGTTTCCTCGGCCGGGGAATCCAGCCGCGTCAGCAGGCGTTTCAGGCCCGCGTTGGCATCCAGATGGACATCCGAAGGCAGCGCCATGGCATGGCGCAGGCGCTCCTGCTGGGTGAATTCTTCACGGCAGTTGTCGCATTCGGCCAGGTGGGCATGCACCCACGTGTCCTGTTCGCGTGTCGCGGTACCCATCACCACCGAAGGCATGGCTTCCCACACGCGGCTGCACTCCCTGCCGTTTTCCGTCGAGACGGTCATGTTGCGCTCTCCCTGGCACGATGGGTCTCCCCGGCCAGGCCGGGAAGTACGTTGCGCAGCTTGACCCGCGCATGAAAGAGGCGGGCCTTCACCGTGCCCACGGGGCACTGCATGATGACCGCCACGTCGTCCAGGCTGTGGCCGACGCCGTAGACCAGCTCCACCACCACGCGCTGGTCGACCGAAAGCCGATCCATGCCCTTGCCCAGCCAGTCGCGCAGCTCGCGGTCGTCGTCGGGGTCATGGGAGGGGATCATGCTCTCGGGGATGGTGTCCTCGTCCACCGGCTCGCTGCCGTGCTGGCGCAACGCCTTCAGGCCGCACCGATAGGCGATACCCATGATCCAGGTCGACACGCGGGAGTCGCCGTGGAAGCCGCCGGCCTTCTGCCAGGCGATCCAGAAGCAGTCGTTGATCACTTCCTCGATGATGTCCGGCCGCCGGGTAAGGCGCGACAGGAACCGGCACAGGCGGTCGTGGTAGCTGCGGTAGAGCACGGTCAGCGCGACGCGATCGCCCGCCGCCATGCGCTGAAGCAGCAGGCGGTCGGTGGCCTCGGTGTCGTTCTCGGGGTCTCTCATGGGCTCGCGGCGATCGTGTGATGGAGCAGGTAAGTCCCCGATCGGGGCGAAAAGGTTGCCTGGCGGTCAGAACGCGCGCGACAGGGTGGCTGTCCAAGGGGCGATGCGCGACGGGCCGCCCTGGCCGTGCTGGCCGTTGACGATGTGCGCCAGCTGGAACCGCCAGGGGCCAGTGTCCCATATCGCGCCGGCCTGGCCGTAGAGATAGTGCCCGGGTTCCGAGTCGTAGACGTGACGCGGCCGGATCAGGGTCTGGGCGATGCCGGCGCCCAGGGACAGCGTCAGATGGTCGGCCAGCGGCCAGAGGAAGCCGAGGTCGGCCGCGCCGCGCGGGCCGCGGTTGGCGCCGTGCACCAGCTGGGCGCCCGACAGCCCGATGGTCAGCGTGTCGCGGTAGATGCCCACCACCGCCAGTTCCACCCGGTCGTAGACGTGCCACGATCCGTTGGGCGGGTAACGGTAATAGACCAGCGGCACCTGCACCTGCCAGTCGTCGGAGAGGGTCCAGGAGCGCGCCACCTGCGCCAGCGACTCCGCCAGCCGGCCGGGTGCGCGCAGCCGGGTGCTGGCGGCCAGCCCGAGCGACCACCCGGTGGGGGTGGTCCAGGTCACGGACCCCTGCAGGATGGGCGTGGCAGGCGTGAGTGCCACGGCGCGATCGACCAGCTGCGAACTGAGCGCCACGGTGCCGCTGGTGACGACCGACTGCGCTTGCGCAGGTCCGGCAAGCCCGATGGCCAGGGTGAGTCCGACGCCGCCGATCCAGCCTTGCCAGACACGCGAACGCCTTGCCGGCGCGAGGAGCGGCGGCAAGGCGTGGTGACGTTGGAGCGGGCATGGCCCCGGGCGGATCGCCGCCGGTGCCCGGACAGGGCGCGTATCGATAGGGCGTTGACCTTAGTGGAGGCTGCCGAGGTACGACAGCAGGTCGTCGAGGTCCTTGGCATTGGTCAGGCCATCGTATTTCATTTTCGTGCCCGGATTGGCCTGTTTGGCCGGCTGCGACAGATACGTGTGCAGCTGTTCAGGCGTCCAGGTCCAGCCGCTGTTGCGCACGGCGTCGGAGTAGTCGTAGTCGGCGATGCTACCCGCCTTGCGCCCGACCACGCCGAACAGGCTGGGACCTTTCTTGTTGCGGCCCTCCTTGGCGGCGTGGCATTCGGCACATTCGGCCTTGAATACGTCCGCACCGGCCGTGACGTCGCCCGCGATGACCAGCGGCGAGGCCAGCAGCCAGCCGACGAGGAGGCCGAGGACGGCGAGCGGTCGGCCGAAGCGGCTCAGGAAAGAATCGGTCACGTGCGTGCTCCCTTGGTCAGAATGCGAGGCTGGCGGAAACGGAAAACGCATTGAGGTCGCCGGCGTTGGTTTTTCGCGAACCCGGCGGCGCGGCGAAGATATCGTTGGCGCGCCCGTTGAAGCGGGTGAAGCGGAACCAGTTGGCCGACAGCCTGATGTTGGCGATGGTGGTGTAGGAGTCGTCCTTGCCGAACGGCACCCAGAACACCGTGAACAGGTTGGTGGTGGCGTTGGGGTCGCCATAGGGTGTGTAGCGCACTGCATCGTGCGGGCCGCTGCTCAGCATGTGGGTCACCATCACGCCGTAGGTCTGGCGGAAGGTATAGGCCACGCTCGCGGTCTGGTCGTGGATCGCCGCGCGGCTCTGCGCCAGTTGGCCCTGCGGACCGAGCAGCCGGGCGCCGTAATGACGTTGTTCCAGGATGTTGACGTAGCTGACCTGGACGATGTGCTCGCGGTTGCCCAGGTACTGGTAGGTGAGGTCGTAGCCGAGGTCGGTGAGGTCGTCGTGCGGGCCGGAGCGCGGCAGCTGGCGTTGCGTGGTGAGGGCGACCACGCCGGCCGAGAAGAACTGGTGCTTCATGTCTTTCATATAGGCGAAGCGCGCGTAGCCGGTGTTGCTCAGCTTGCCCGGGTCGCCGGCGACGTTGTAGCCCAGGTGGTCCTGCTGCGAGGTGGGCAGCGAGCGATAGGTGCCCACTTCGCTGTACCAGTTGCTGTCGTAGAGGGCGTAGACGGTGGCGCCGATCACGCGATCGGTCAGCGTGTTCGGGCTGGACGGGTTCAGCAGCGAGCCGGTGACGCCGGCCGGGCCGATCAGCGCGGCGTTGGGCAGCGCCGCGATGGGGTCCTGGAAACCCGGGCTGTTGTTGACGCTCACGCCGAGCAGCAATTCCTTGCCGCGCAGCTTCAGTTCCTTGGCGACGAAGCGCAGGTCGATGTTGCTCAGCTTGGTGTTGTAGGTGTTGTGACCGGTGTGGTCCGCTTCCACCTTGACGTAGCCGCCGACGTTGTCGGTCAGGCGTCCGGCGAGGTACAGGTCGCCTTCGGTCAGCGTCGTGGTGCTGTCGCCACGCGCGGGGGCGCTATGCGTTTCGGTCAACTGCAAGGCCACCGGAATCTTCGTGCCCTTTCCGTCGGTATCGGTGTAGCCGCCGAGCTTGAAGCGCATGCCGTAGGCCGTCAGCTGCGGGCCGTACGAACCGGCATGGCAGTCGGCGCAGGCCGAGCCGGTTTGCCGGGCGTATACCGGAATGGCGTGCGCGCTCGGCCCGAAGACGACCAGCAGCAGCATCAGCAGGCCCAGCCAGAGCGGCCGGTGGGTCGGGTGGCGCATGGCCTGGCGGTGCCTGGGAGGCAGCATGGAAACTCCTGGGGTGGCGTCGTCGTTCATGGGCGGGCGCGGCGCGTCATGCGGCGAAGCACGCCGTCGCGCAGCACGAAGTGGTGCCACAGCGCGGCACCGATATGCAGGCAGATCACCCCCAGCAGCACCCAGGCAGCATTCATGTGCCAGGTCTGCAGGGTGTCGGCCAGGTCTTCGTCCTCGCCGATCAACGGCGGCAGGGTGAGACCGAAGAAGTGCACGGGGTTGCCCTGGGCGCTGCTGAGTGCCCAGCCCAGCAGCGGCATGCCAAGCAGCATCGCGTAGAGCACGACGTGCGTGGCGGCGGCCGCCATGCGCAGCGGCCACGCCGTGCCGGCATCGTGCGGGCGCCTGGGCAGGCCGAGGCGAACCAGGAGGCGTGCGACGAACAGCAGCAGCACGATCAGGCCGGCGTGCCGGTGTCCTTCCATCAGCCAGCCACGCCAGGCGCGGCTGGAAAGCTCGTCGCGGGTGAGGATGAAAGCCGCGGCCGAGATCAGCGCGGCGACGGTCAGCCAGTGCAGCACCTGCACGCGGCGCGGATAAGGCAAGTCGGGCGAGAGGTGGGAAGGTGGCTTCATACGCCTTGAGTGCCGCGAGCGCGGCGAAAGGTTGCGCCGCAGGCACACGACGACCGTCGCAACCTTTTCGACGCGGGCTGGCACTCAGCCTCGTGGGACGTACTCACTCACTGGCCTGGTCCTGAGCATGGAAATCGAACGCATACCGTTGCAGTCGCACGGCGATCACCGTGGCATGCTCGTTGCCCTGGAGCAGGAGCGGAATGTCCCGTTCGAGATCCGCCGCGTCTATTACCTGTTCGCCACCAAGGGCGGGGTGCACCGCGGGCGGCATGCGCATCGCCACCTCAACCAGCTGGCGGTCGCGGTATGCGGCTCGGTCAGTTTCCTGCTCGACGACGGCACTGGCCCGGCACGGGTGACCCTGGACGATCCGGCGCACGGGTTGCTCCTGGGTAGCATGGTCTGGCGCGAGCTCTACGACTTCAGCGACGACTGCGTGCTGATGGTGCTGGCCGACCAGTACTACGACGTGGACGACTACATCGTCGATTACGATACGTTCCTGCGCGAGATCAACGGCGTGGCCTATGCCGAAGGCGGTGCCGCATGAGTCGCCCCCTGGTGCTGGTGGGTGCCGGTGAGTTCGCACTGATCGCCTGCGAATACTTCGAGCACGACAGCGACCGCGATGTGGTGGCCTTCAGCGTGGAGAGCGACTACATCACGCAACCGGTGCTGGCCGGCCGACCGGTGGTGCCTTTCGAGACGCTGGGCCAGACGTATCCGCCCGACGACTTCGACGTGTTCGTGGCCATTCCGGCCAGCCAGCTCAACCGCCTGCGCATGCGCCTGTACATGGAGGCCAAGGCCCGGGGCTACCGGTTCGCCACCTATGTCAGTTCGCGTGCCTTCGTCTGGCGCACTGCCGAGATCGGCGAGAACAGCTTCATCTTCGAGGGCAATGTCATCCAGCCCTTCGTCGGCATCGGCGACAACTGCATCCTGTGGAGCGGCAACCACATCGGTCACCGCACGGTGGTGCGCGATCATGTCTTCATCGCCTCGCACGCGGTGATCTCTGGCTACTGCGACATCGGCCAGGGCAGCTTCATCGGCGTCAACAGCACGTTCAACGATCATGTGACCGTGGGCGCCGATAACCTCATCGGCGCCGGCGCGCTGGTCACCCGCGACACCGAGCCCGGCCGGATCTACGTCGGCTCGCCGGCCCGTGCCGTCCCCGGCAAGTCCAGTCTCGACGCGAAGCTCTGAGGCGACCGATGTTCGTGTGGACGCGGAAGGGACTGGTGTTCGACACGGCGCGGCAGGGCGTGGGCGGCTGGATGCGCCACTCCGCGCTCACCCCCACGCCGTATCGCCTGGACGACGAGCGCATCCGCGTCTACGCGGGGTTTCGCGACGAGGAAGGCGTCAGCCGGATCGGCTACGTGGATGTACGGGCGGACGATCCCTCGGTGATCCTGGGCGTCAGCGCCGCGCCGGTGCTGGATATCGGCCGGGACGGTTGCTTCGACGACAACGGCGTGATCCTGGGCGACGTGGTGGACGGGCCCGGTGGCCTTTACATGTTCTACGTCGGCTTTCAGCGCGTAGCGAAGGCGAAGTTCCTGGCCTTCACCGGGCTGGCGCGTTCGATCGACGGCGGCCAGCGTTTCTTCCGCACGCAGGAAACCCCGATCCTGGATCGGGCCCACGGGCGCAGCACCATCGGCGCCGTGCATACCGCGCTGTACGAAGAGGGACGCTGGCGCCTGTGGTACGCGGTGGGCGACGACTGGGAGTCCATCGACGGTTGCGACTTTCCGCGTTACCACATCCGCTATGCCGAGACGGACGACCTCACGCGGCTGCCGCGCGAGGACCATGTCTGCCTGTTGCCCCAGGGCACCGAATACCGCATCGGTCGGCCCCGCGTCTATCGGCTCTACGACCGCTACGTGATGTATTTCACGCGTGGCAACGTCACCGGCGAGTACTTCCCCGGCGTGGCCTATAGCGACGACGGCCTGGCCTGGACACGACGCGACGAGACGCTGGGCCTGGCGCTGGCCGATACCGGCTGGGATTCGCGCGTGGTCTGCTATCCCGCCCTGATCCGCCAGCGCGACACGCTGTGGATGTTCTACAACGGCAACGACATGGGCGTGGACGGTTTCGGCGTGGCGCATGCCCACGATGCATGGCACGAGGAGGCGGACCGTGCTTGCGGTTAGGCCTTACGTCGCCGAGGATGCCGCGCACTGGGATGCTCTGGTCGCGCGCTCGCGCAACGGCAACCTGCTGCACCGGCGCGGCTACATGGATTACCACGCGGACCGCTTTATCGACGCGTCGCTGGTGGTGGAAAAGGCGGGCGAGATGGTCGGGGTGTTTCCGGCCAGTGCGCACGACGACGGCATCGTCAGCCATGGCGGGCTGACCTATGCGGGCCTGATTTCCACGGCGGCGCTGCGCGCCGAAGCCATGCTCGATGCGTTCACCGCGATCGGCACGCACTACCGTGGGCGCGGTGTATCGCGAATTCTCTACAAGGCGGTGCCACGCGTCTTCCAGTCAGGGCATGCGGACGAAGACCTCTACGCGCTGCACCGGCTCGGTGCGCGGCTGGTACGGCGCGACCTGTCGTCGGCGATCGCGCTGCGCGAACCGTTCGCGTTCTCGCAAGGTCGCCGGCATGACATCGGCAAGGCGCGCAAGGCCGGCATCGACGTGGCTGCAGGTGACGACCTGGCCGGTTTCCACGCCCTGCTGACGGACGCGCTGCACAGGCACGATGCCTCGCCGACACACCGCGTGGACGAGTTGCAGCGGCTGTGCTCGCGGTTTCCCGAGGCCATCGCGCTGCACGAGGCACGCCGTGACGGCGAGCTGCTGGCCGGCGTACTGGTCTACGACTTCGGCCGCGTGGTGCACACCCAATACATGGCGGCTTCGGAGCAGGGCCGGGCGCTGGGCGCCCTCAGCCTGACGCTGGAGCACCTGATCCGCGACACCTATGCGGACCGCCAGCACTTCAGTTTCGGCATATCAACGGAGCAGGGCGGCCAGGTACTCAATACCGGGCTGGTCGCGCAGAAGGAATCCTTCGGGGCGCGCGCCGTCGTGCACGATTTCTACGAGTGGACACCGTGAGCGACGTTCCTTTCCTGCCGCTTGGGCAGATCAATGCCCGGTTCGCCGACGAACTGAAGGCCGCCGCGGCGCGCGTCATCGATTCGGGCTGGTACATCCTCGGTGACGAGCTGGCCGCCTTCGAGCGCGAGTTCGCCGACTACTGCGGCGTGGCCTGCGCGGTCGGCGTCGGCAACGGCCTGGATGCGCTGTCGCTGATCCTGCGTGCGTACAAGCAGCTGGGCATCCTGCACGACGGCGACGAGGTGATCGTGCCGGCCAATACCTTCATCGCCAGCTTCCTCGCCATCAGCCAGAACGGCCTCGTGCCCGTGCCGGTGGAGCCGGATCCGCTCACCTTCAACCTCGATCCGCAGCGCGTGGCGGCGGCCATCGGGCGGCGCACCCGCGCGATCATGGCGGTGCACCTCTACGGCCAGCTGGCCGACATGGACGCCCTGGGCGAGCTGGCGCGCCGGCACGGGTTGTTGCTGATCGAGGACGCCGCCCAGGCGCACGGCGCGGTGGACGCGCAGGGTCGTCGCGCCGGTGCTTTCGGCGACGCGGCGGCCTTCAGTTTCTTCCCGACCAAGAACCTCGGCGCACTCGGTGATGCGGGTGCGGTGGTGACCGGCGACGCCCAGCTGGCGGCGTGCGTGGCGGCCCAGCGCAACTACGGTTCGGTCGAGAAATACGTGCATCCCCAGCAGGGCGTGAACTCGCGACTCGACGAGATGCAGGCGGCGCTGCTCCGCGTGAAGCTGCGTTACCTCGACAGCGATACCGCCGTGCGCCGCCGCGTGGCGGCACGCTATCGCGCGGGGCTGCGCCATCCGCAGATCCTGGTGCCGTCCACGCCCGAGGAAGGCCGCCATGTCTGGCATCTTTTCGTCGTGCGCTGCCGCCTGCGCGCCTCGTTGCAGCGCCACCTGCGCGCACGGGGCATCCAGACCCAGGTGCATTACCCTACGGCGCCGCATCGGCAGCCGGCGTACGCCTCGCTTCGCGTGTTGTCGCTACAGGTGACCGAACGCCTGCAGGACGAGGTGCTGAGCCTGCCGATGGGCCCCACCCTGGGCGATACGGACATCGACCGCGTGATCGCCGCCTGTGCGTCGTTCGACGGATCCGCATGAGCCTCGTCCGCACGGGTTTCTATTCGGCGCTGGGCACGGGCGCACGGCTGATCGCGGCGCTGGTCGTCATCAAGGTGGTGGCGGCGTACGCCGGTCCCGAGGGCGTCGGCAAGCTGGGCCAGTTCATGGGCCTGATGTCCGTGCTGGCCGTGCTGGCCGGGGGCGGCATCGGTTCGGCCATCGTCAAGTACGTGGCCGAGTTCCGCGACGATCCCGAGCGGGTGGCGCGTTTCCTCGCCGCGGCGCTGTGGTATTCACTGTGCGCGACCCTGTTCATGGGCGTGGTCGCGCTGATCTTCGCCCGTGGGTTGGCGTCCTGGCTGCTGGACGATGCGGGGTACGCCGGCCTGATCCGCATCCTTGCGCTGGCGCAGGTAGGCATCGCGCTGCTCAATTACATCCTGGCGGTAGTCAACGGTTTCATGGACGTGCGCCGCCTGGCCCTGATCCAGGTCACCGGCTCGGTGCTGGGAATCGCGCTGGCGCTCTGGCTCGCGCGCGAGTGGCACCTGTACGGTGCGCTGCTCGCGCTGGTGCTGGGCCAGGTGCTCTGGCTCGTGGTGGCGGTGCCCACATGGTGGACCAGTCCGTATTTCCACCGCGGCATGCTGCGCTGGCGCTTCGATGGCGAGATGGTGGTGCGGCTGGCGCGGTTCTCCGTGATGACGCTCAGCTCGGCGCTGCTGCCGCCGCTGGTCACCCTGGTGGTGCGCAACCGCCTGGCCGGCGAGTTCGGCTGGGAGCAGGTGGGCTACTGGCAGGCGGTGACCCGCGTGTCGGACGCCTACCTGCTGTTCCTCACCGCGGCGATCAATATCTACTACCTGCCCAAGCTGGCGTCGACGCGCGAGCGCGGCGCGCTGATGCGCGAGCTGCGCCAGGGTTTCCGCATCGTCGTGCCGGTGGTGGCGATGCTCGCCCTGGCGATCTACGTGCTGCGCGGGTGGATCACGCAACTGCTGTTCACCGACGCCTTCGCCCCGGCCAATCCGCTGTATGGCCCGCAGCTGGTGGGCGACGTGGTCAAGATCGCCTCGTTCATCCTGTCGTACGTGATGCTGGCCAAGGCGATGACGCGGCTGTTCGTCGTCTCCGAATGCGTGTTCGCCGCCAGCTACCTGGCGCTGGTCTTCATCCTCACCGCGCGGTTCGGCGTCGTCGGCGCCATGTACGCGTTCGCGATCAACTACGGCGCCTACCTCGTGTTCAATATCGTGGTGGTGCGCCGCTACCTGGGAGGTCTGTGACCATGGCGGCGCAACCGGTAAGGAACGTGGCGGCGATGCCACTGGTCTCCGTGCTGATCCCGGCGTTCAACCACGAACGCTTCGTCGAGCGCTTCCTCGACAGCGTCCTGGAGGACCCGTACCCGGCCAAGGAAATCGTCGTTATCGACGACGGCTCGACCGACGGCACCGCCGATCGCATCGCCGCCTGGGTGGCCCTGCACGAAGGCGAGCTGCCGATCGAATTCGTGCGGCGGGCGAACAAGGGCATCACCGCCACGCTCAACGAGCTGGTGGCGCGGGCGCGGGGCGAGATGCTGCGCCTGGGCTCCAGCGACGACTACCTGCTGCCGGGTGGCCTGGACGCCCAGGTGCGCTACCTGCTGGCGCATCCGCGCAAGGGCGCGGTGATCGGCGATTCCATCGTGGTGGACGGGGAGGGGCGCAAGCTGCACGACAGCGGCATGTGCGACCTGCACCAGGCGGACAAGCGCCTGTACCGCACCGACGACGGTATTCGCCGTGCGGTGATCACCCGCTGGGCCGTGGGCGGCCCGGTGACGCTGATCCGCAAGAACGCCCTGGAAACGGTGTCGCGCTGGACCGAAGGCCTGCGGATCGACGACTGGGACCTGTTCCTGCGCCTTGCCGCGCACGACGCGCTGGGCTTCATCGACGTGGGCGTATGCGCCTACCGCCTGCACGAGACCAACCTGAGCAAGACCACTCACGTGGCCACGCGGATCATCAACCTGTCCGAGGCACGGCAGGTGGCGATCCGCCGCGCCGAACTGTTCGACGAACCGTATCGCAGCCTGCTTCGCGCGGAATCGCAGTACCTCGGCGCGAAAGTCGCCTTCCTGCACAAGCGCTACACGCGAGTGGCGTTGCACCTCGCGGTGTATGCCGGCCTGGTCGTCGCGTCCCGCCTGCGTTTCGCCGCGCCGCATCGTCCGGAGCAGGCCACGTGATGCGTCTGCTGCGCTGGCCCTCGGCCTACCTGGGCCTGCCGATCCTGCTGGCCTGCGGCCTGACGCTGCTGACCTACGACCTGCCGGACGGTTACCTGGCCGGCATCCTGCTGCTGATGACGACGGCGGCGGCGATCCTCTTCGTGGATGCCTTCTCGACGACGCGGCTGCCGGCGATGGCGTCGTTCCGACGGCATCGCTACGCGGGCACGCGCGACGCGTTCGTGGCGCTGGCTTTCGCCGCGGTGGTCGTGATCGCGTGCCTGGTCGACCTCACCGCGTTTTCCATCCCGCTGATCGACAACCCGGCCTCGTACGCCACGATGGAGAACGGCCGCGAGCACGTGCGGCACATCTCGGACATGTGCTGGACCCTGCCGTCGATCGGCCTGCTCTGCGTACGGCGCCGCTGGCTGCGCAACGCGCTGATCCTCGTCGGGGTGGTCTTTCCCATCCTGGTGATCGACCGCAACCGGCTGTTCGCCGGCCTGATCGCGATGTGCCTGGTGATCGTCTTCCGGCGTGACGAGGCCCGACCGCTGCCCTGGAAGATCATCGGCCTGCTGGCACTGGCCGGCGGCGTGGCGTTTTCCGTGCTGGGCACCTTGCGCTCGGGCTCGATCGAGCATGTCACGCTGCCGTTCGGCTCGCTGTACCTGGCCATGCCGCAGGCGATCAAGTGGCTGCTGTTGTACACCAGCGCCGGGCCCTACAACTTCGGCGGCATCCTGGCCCGGCACTACGTCAACGCCGATTTCCTGGTCAACCAGCTGGTGCCGTTCAACGGCTCGGTGGCCACCGCCGGCACGGACATTCCGCTGGATGCGTCCAACATCAACATCGGCACGGAGTTCTTTCCCTTCGCCATGGCGATGGGGCCGCTCGGCGCCGTGGCGGCCATGGTCGGGCTCTACGCGATGCTGCGCTGGAGCGCCTGGCTGCTGCGCGGGGCCTCGCTGTTTCCGCTGCTCATCTTCCTGCGCGTGGCGTACGTGGCCGTGATGAGCCCGTTCGCGCCGCAGGCCTACACCTTTACCCATGTCGGTTTCATCGTCCTGTGCCTGGCGATGCAGCTGTTCGCCGCCTGGCTGCCCGATCGCCGTGCGCGCGCTTTTCCCACACCCCTCGAAGTGAGTTCCCATGGAACCGGATGACATCTACCTGATCGACCTGTGGCGCCTGCTGTGCCGTCGCTGGCGCTGGGTGCTCGGCACGCTGGTGCTCGTGCTGGGCCTGACCTTCGCGTACACCCGCGTGGCACGCAGCCAGTGGGAGGCGTCGGGCTGGATCCAGATCGGCCAGATCGCACCCACGCCCTCCGGCCAGGATCCCAAGATCGAGACCCTGCTGCGGACCATCGAACGCCTGCAGACCCGTGCGTTCCAGGATGCGGTGACCACCGGTGCGGGCCTGGCCGTGACCTCGCCCGAGGCGTCGCTGTATCGCGCCAGCCTCAAGTTCGATCCCGAGCCCTACGCCAACCTGATCCGCATGAAGGTGCGTGGCTATTCCGCGCGCCAGGCCGGCGACCTGGCCTATGCCACGGCAAACGCGCTGGCGGCGATCCACCGGCAGATCGGCGAGCTGCCACTGCGGCTGGCGCACCAGCACCTGGACGACATCCGCAAGGACCTGCGCACCGCGCTGGAGGATCGCGACCACCTGACCCGCGAGTCGGCGGCCGGGGGCGCCAGCGGTGGTGTGGCGGCCGTCGCGCTGTCCAGGAAGAACGACGACATCCGTGCGTTGCAGCAGGCCGAGAGCGACATGGTGGCGCGGCTGATTCCCAACTACACCTTCGACACCTCCATGCCATGGCCGGTCTACGTGCCGGCGGACAAGGTCTCGCCGCATCCGCTGATGATCTGGGCGATCGGCCTGGTGATCGGCCTGCTGCTGGGCTGCGGGGTGGCCGTGGCCCGCGATGCCGCCGGTCGGGTACGCCGCGTTGAACCGAATGCGGCCGATGCGGCACTCACGGGTCCGGGCAGGAGAGACAGATGAGCGGTCGGCACACACTGGATGACACACAGCTTCTGGAAACGCAGCAGGCCTTCGACAGCGTGGCGGCGGATTACGATGGCCCGCGCGGCAACAACGAGCTGATCCAGCGCATGCGCGTCACGCTGTGGAACACGGTGCACGCGCAGGTGGCCGCGGGTGCGCGCCTGCTCGACCTGGGCTGCGGCACGGGCCTGGACGCCATCGAGTTCGCACGACGCGGGTTCCGCGTGGTGGCCACGGACTGGTCGCCGCAGATGATCGCCCGTACGCGCGAACGCGCCGAAGCCGCGGCGCTCACCTCGAGGGTGACGGCCACGCACCTGGGCATCCAGCAACTGGACCGGCTGGAGGGCACCTTCGATGCCATCTATTCCAACTTCGGCCCGCTGAACTGCGCGCCCGACCTGCCCGCGGTGGCCGCCGAATGCGCGCGGCTGCTGGCGCCGGGCGGCACGCTGGTGTTCTCGGTGATGGGCCGGATCTGCCCCTGGGAAGTGGCGCACTACGCCCGCCGGGGCCGGTTCCGCCGGGCCGCGGTACGTGCGGCGCGTGGCGCCACCGCGGTGGGCATGAACAACCACACGATCTGGACGTACTACTACCTGCCGCGGGAGTTCTACCGCGCGTTCGCGCCGTCGTTCACCCTGGGCAGCTATCGCGCACTCAGCCTGTTCATGCCGCCGCCGTATCTCGTGGACCGCTACCGGCGTCGTCCCGCGCGCTACGAACGGCTGGGCCGCTGGGACGATCGCCTCGGCGAGGTGCCGCTGCTGCGCGACATGGGCGATCACTTCCTGATCGTCATGCACCGGCGATAAGGCCATGACGGTGATGCGACGGCGCTCGGACGTGGACCTGTGCGGATCGGTGGCGGTGTCGCCGGAGGGCGTATCGCGCCTGCCGCTGGGCATGCGCGCCGGGCGCGTCGTCGTCGCCGCGGGCGCCACCTCGTACCGGGTGGACCTGCGCGATCACCTCGTCTTCCCGGGTCTGATCAACGCGCACGATCACCTGCACATCAACGGTGTGCCGCCACTGCGCCACGCCGCGCCGTTTCCGAACAGCTACGCGTGGATCGAGGCGTTCCAGGCGCACTTCGCCGATCCCGCGGTGGCCGCCGCGCTCGCCGTACCCAAGGCGGTACGCCTGCGTCACGGGGCGCTCAAGAACCTGCTGGCCGGCACCACCTTCGTCGCCCATCACGATCCGGCGGATGCCGTGTTCGACGCGCCGGATTTTCCCGTCGGCGTGCTGCGCGGGTTCGGCTGGAGCTATGCGCTGGCCGGCCCCGGCTACGGACCGCCGGTGAGCGAGAGCTTCGCGGCCTGCGCCACGGATCGCCCCTGGATGATCCACCTGGCCGAAGGCACGGACGACGTGGCCGGTGCGGAACTGGCACGACTGGACGCCCTGGGTTGCCTGGCGCCGCACACGGTGCTGATCCACGGCGTCGGCCTCGGCACGGACGACGTGGATCGCGTGATCGCCGCAGGCGCGGCCGTGGTCTGGTGCCCGTCGAGCAACCAGGCGTTGCTCGGGCGCACGCTCGACCCGCGCCGTCTGCACGAGGCCGGCCGCCTGGCGCTGGGCACCGATTCACGCGTCAGCGGCAGCCGCGACCTGCTGGAGGAACTTCGGGTGGCCGCGTCACGCGATGGCCTGGTCCCATCCTCGCTGCTGGCCCTGGTGACCACCGATGCCGCCCGTATCCTGCGCACGCCTGGGCGTGGCGAACTGGTCGATGGCGCGCACGCCGACATGGTGATCGTGGAGGATCGTGGCGGTCCGGCCGCACGCAGCCTGCTGAACGCCTCGCGGGCGGAACTGCGCGCCGTGGTGCGTGGCGGCCTGCCGCGCATCGCCGATCCCGATTTCGCCGGCTGGTTCGCCGCCGCCGGCGTGGAAACGGTGGCGGTCACCCTGGACGGCCGGCCGAAACTGCTCGACCGCACGCTGGCCGATCCCGCCGTACTGGCCCTGGAGCCGGGGCTGACGCTGGCCGAAGCGCGCTCACGGCGAAGTGCATGCTGAGCGTGCCCGTGCTCGATCCCGCGGAAGCCTATGCCCTCTGGGCCGACAGCTATCCGCCGCACGCGCACAACCCGGTGATGCTGGCCGAGGAACGCGCGCTGCTCGCGCTGCTGCCCGCGCGGCTGGATGGCATGCGGGTGCTCGACGCAGGCTGCGGCAGCGGTCGTTACGTGCTGCATGCGCTGGCGCGCGGGGCTGCCCATGTACGCGGCATCGACCTGTCGCCGCCGATGCTGGAGCGCGCACGCGGTGCGCTGGCCGGGCATGTGGATGCCGGGCGGGTCGCGTTGCACGAAGGCAGCCTCACCGCGCTGCCGGCGCCCGCGGAGACGGCCGACCTGACCGTGTGCGGGCTGGTCGTCGGCCATCTGCCCGACCTGCACCCGGCGCTGGCCGAACTGCATCGCGTGACACGACCGGGGGGGCGCGTGGTGTGCAGCGACTTCCACCCGATCGGCGCGGCGCTCGGCTGGCAGCGCGACTTCCGCGCGGGCGGCGAGCGTTATGCCGTTCGCCACGCGCGTCACCTGTACAGCCACTGGCACGCGGCGTGCGCCACGCTGGGCCTGGCGATCGAGCGGGTCGTCGAGCCGATGCTCGATCCCGCCGATATCCCCCCCGGCGCACGATTCGATCCGGCGGCGCTGCACGTGCCCGTCGCCCTGGTGTTCCAGTTGAGGCGCCTTCCATGAACGCTTTCGAGACCACGCCTGCCGGCGCGCGGACCTTGCTGGTCAACCCGACCATCACCTCGCCCTCGAGCGCGCGGTTTCCGTTGTCGCTGCTGCACCTGGCCGCCGCGCTGGACCGACACGGCGACAGCCGGATCGTCGATGGCAACGTGGACCGCGACGTGGTCGGCGCCACGCTGGATGCCCTGGCGCACGAACGCTTCGACGCCGTGGGCATCAGCGTCATGGGCGGTCCGCAG
The DNA here is from genome assembly GCF_041228075.2 of Xanthomonas sp. NCPPB 2632. Taxonomy (NCBI): domain Bacteria; kingdom Pseudomonadati; phylum Pseudomonadota; class Gammaproteobacteria; order Lysobacterales; family Lysobacteraceae; genus Xanthomonas; species Xanthomonas sp. NCPPB 2632. The sequence goes on along the minus strand of NZ_CM192979.1, from coordinate 3,317,424 downwards.
ATCGAGCCGTCCATCGCGGTGTCGAAGGCGATCCGCGAGCGTTTCCCGCAGTTGCCGATCGTGTGGGGTGGTTACTTCCCCACGCTGTATACCGATACCGCGCTGGCGGCTCCCTACGTCGATTACGCGATCCGCGGGCAGGGCGAGGAAAGCCTGCCCGAACTGATGGCCGCACTGACCACGCCGGGGCGTGACATGGCGACCATCGGCGGCCTGTCGTGGAAGCGGGACGGCGTGGTGGTGCACAACCCCAACCGGCGTTTTTCGCTCGGCGACAGCGGCATCGTGCTGCCCTACGACAAGCTGGGCGATCCGCGTCGCTACCTCGCGCGCACGTTCCTGGGCCGGCGCACCGTCGCGCACCAGGCGGCGATCGGCTGTCGCTTCCGCTGCACGTTCTGCGGCGTGGCCGCGATGTTCGGCGGTACCACGGCACTGCCGACCGCGGCGCGGCTGGAACGCGACCTGGGTTACCTCAAGCACGAACTGGGTGCCGACTCCGTCCAGTTCTTCGATCACAACTTCTTCGATCGCGAGGAAGACATGATCCCGCTGCTGGAAGTGATGGCGAAGCTGGAGATGCCGTGGTGGTGCTATGCCCGCTCGGATGCCTTGCTGAAACTGTCCGAGAGCACGTGGAAACTGGTGCGCAAGAGCCGCCTGCAGATGGCGTATATCGGTGCGGAGTCGCCCAACGGCCAGATGCTGAAGGAGATCCGCAAGGGCACGCGCCCGGACCAGACGCTGGAAGTGGCGGAGCTGTGCCGCCGGCACGGCGTGATCCCGGAACTGTCGTTCATGGTCGCGCCCCCGGAGAACACCGAGGAAGAGACCCGGCAGACCTTCGAGTTCATCCGTGAGCTGAAGAAGATCAACCCCGCGTCCGAGATCATCGTCTACATCTACACGCCGCTGCCGGAGTCGAGCAAGCACGAGAAGGATCGCGGCAAGCGACCGGGCATGGCGCTGCGCGACCTCAACGGCGATCCCGTGGTCTTCCCGACCTCACCGGAAGAGTGGATGCAGAAGCGCTGGGTGGATTACGCCTGCCATGCCGATGCACCCTGGCTCACCGACGACCTGCGCCGGCATATCCAGGATTTCGTCACGGTGCTGCGTTGCCGCTTTCCCACCGTGCAGGATCTGCGTTCGCCGCCGTGGGCCAAGCGCGGGCTGAGCGCGCTGGCCGCACGCCGCTACCGGCAGGGTCGTTACGACCGGCCGTGGGAACTCAACCTTGCCAACCGCCTGGTGCGCCTGCGCCTGCCACAGGTTTCCGGCCTGTAGGCGTGCACGTCGCGCAGATCAACGTGCAGCCGATGCCGGCGGCGTGCAGCCCCGAGGAGCTGTTCGTCCGCTGGCCGTCGATGGCGGACATCCCCGAGGCGACGGCCACCGCCGGCACACGGGTCTCGGTCATCCAGGCCGCAGCATGCGACCTGCATCTCACCCGGCAGGGCATCGATTACCACTTCGTCGACCTGCGCGGCACGACGTCGGCGGCGACGCGCGCGCTGCGCTTCGTCGACGTGCTGTACGGGCTGTCGCCCGACGTGCTCCACCTGCATGGCCTGGGCTTCGCGCACGATGCCTTCGAGCTGCACCGACGGCTGCCCGACCTGCCCATCCTCATCCAGGACCACGCCGACCCGCCGCCGACCCGCTGGCTGCGCCTGCCGTACCGTCGCTGGTATTCCGCGGCGTCGGGGGTGGCCTTCACCTCGGCGGCGCTGGCCATCCCTTTCACCTCGGCCGGCCTGTTCGGGCCTGGTACGCGCGTGTTCGCCATCCCGGAATCCAGCAGCCGATTCGTTCCGGGTGACATGGCGACGGCACGTGCGAAAAGCGGCCTGCATGGCAGCCCTTGCATCCTCTCGATCGGCCATCTCGCCGAAGGCAAGGATCCGCTCACCGTGCTGGAAGGCTTCGCGCGGGCCGCGCAGCACCTGCCGGACGCGCACCTTTGGATCGCGTCCGGCAGCGCGCCGATGCTGGCGCAGGTGCAACGGCGCGTGGCCGAGGATGGGCGTCTCGCCCGACGCGTGCACCTGCTCGGCCAGCTGGTCCACGCCGATGTGCAGACCGCGCTCCAGGCCGCCGATCTGTTCGTCTCGGGCAGCCGCGCCGAAAGCTGCGGTTTTGCGCTGCTGGAGGCGCTCGCGTGCGGTGTCACCCCGGTGGTGACGGATATTCCCGCGTTTCGTGCCCTGACGCTCGGGCGCATCGGCGAGCTCTGGCCGGTCGGCGATGCCGGTTTCCTGGCCGCGGCACTGGTGCGTGCGTCGGCCGGGCGACCCTCCGCGGCCAGCGTGCGCGCGCATTTCGACAAGGCGTTGTCGTTCGCGGCCGTGGGCCGGCACTGGGCCACGGCGTATGCGGCGCTCGTGGGCTCCCGACACGAGGGCAGGGCATGAAGCTTGCCCTTGTGCTTCCCGGGGGCGTCGATCGCTCCGGCGAATACCGGGTGATTCCCGTGTTCCTGGCGCTGATCGAGCGGCTGGCCCGGCGACACGAGGTGCACGTGTTCGTGCTGTACCAGGAGCCGCTGCCGGCCACGTGGCGGCTGGTCGGCGCGCATATCCACAACATCGGCCGGCGGCGATCGCGACTGCGCGCCGTTGCGGCGATCCGCGCCGAACACCGCATCGCACCGTTCGACCTGGTCCAGTCGATCTTTTCCGGCGATTGCGGACTGATCGCCGTGGTTGCGGCGAGGCTGATCGCTCGCCCCAGCGCGGTCCACGTGGCCGGCGGGGAACTGGTGGCGCTGCATCACATCGGCTACGGCGGCCGCCGTGACTGGAAGGGTCGCCTGCGCGAAGCCTTCGTGTTGCGTTTCGCCGACGCGGTGACCGCGGCCAGTGCGCCGATCATCGACGCGTTGCGCGCCCTGCGCGTGGCGGCGCGGCGCCTGCCGCTGGGCGTGGACCTGGATGCATGGCCGGTGCGGGCACCGCGTCGCCGTGCGCAGGGCACGGCACGGCTGATCCACGTGGCCAGCCTCAACCGGGTCAAGGACCAGGCCACGCTGCTGCATGCCCTGGCGCGAGTGGCCTCACCCTTCGTGCTGGATATCGTCGGTGTCGATACGCTGGACGGCCAGATCCAGGCGCTGGCGCAACGGCTGGGCCTGGATGACCGCGTGCGTTTCCTGGGCTTCCGCACGCAGCGGCAGTTGCAGCCGCTGCTGGTGGCCGCCGACCTTTTGCTGGTGTCGTCGCTGCACGAGGCCGGCCCGCTGGTGGTGCTGGAAGCCGCCGTGGCCGGCGTGCCCACCGTGGGCACCGCCGTCGGTCATCTCGTGGAGTGGGCGCCGGCTGCCGCGCTGGCCGTGAGGGTGGACGATGCCGAGGCGCTGGCCGTCTGCATCCAGCGCGTGCTCGACGATGAAGACCTGCGGCTGCGGCTTGCCAGGGAAGCGCAGCAGCGCGCCGTGGCCGAGGACGCCGACATGACGGCGCGCGCGTTCGAGACGCTCTATCGTGAGGTGCGCGCCCGCCGCGGCGTGGTCAGCCCGGACGACTGACGCCGTAGCCGAGTGCGGCGCGTACGACGTAAAGCGTGTCCATGCGCGGCACCGGCCGGGTCAGCCGGGTGAGTATCCGACGACCGTGGCTGCGCTTCACCCAGGCCTGGCCTTGCAGCCACAGCTGCGTACGCGCCAGGTCGGCGCGCTCCTGCACGTTTTCCTCGGTGAGGCGGAAGCGGTTGCGCACGGCGCGCCCGATGTCCCGCATCGTGCGCGCCCATTCGATCCCGGGCATGGCCTGTGCCCAGAGCGCCGAGCACGACAGCTGCGTGAGCGTGCGGCGGCGCGAGGTGCGCCGCAGCCAGCCGTGGCACTCGCCATCCAGCCGTGCGACCACCGCGGGCGGGATCGCCCCGGGGTAATACCGCGAGACCAGCGCCAGCGGCGGGAACGCCCACCATGCCGAGCCGTCGGTCCACAGCACGTCCCAGTCCGCCGTATCCATGCGTGCGGCAAGCAGGGCGATGTCGTGCAGGTGCAGCAGCCGGATACTGCGGCCGCAGATGTTACCGGCGGCGTGCAGCAACAGGTGACACATCAGGGCGCCGTGCGACGGGTAGGGCTGGATGCCCGGTGCGTGCAGCGGCACGCGGGCAGTGATGTCCACCGTGGCAATGGGCAAGCGTTCCTGGATGCGCGTGTGCAGCTCGATGTTGACCGGTGTATCGCGATGCTCGCCCAGGCCGACCGTCGGTGCGCCCACGGCCGGCTTGAACGCACGATGCCGCCAGTGCGCGAAGGATTCCACATAGCCCAGGTCCTTCAACAGCCCGGACGCGGCGTCGAGGTCGGCCTCGGCGACCAGCAGGTCGATGTCCGCCATCGGTCGCTCGCCGGGCGTGTAGACACCCAGGGCATGCAGGGCCGAGCCCTTCAGCGCCACCAGGGAGACCGACGCCGCGCGCGCGCCCGCATCGATGCGTTCCAGCAGCGTCGCGATACGCCGGTGGCGCGCTTCCACATGGTCGCGCTGTTCGGCGAGGAACGGGTTCCAGTCCGGGTGCCGCCAGCCCGTGCGCGCAGCCAGCAGGGGCGACACGCCGTGCGCGGCGGCCGCGGCCAGGGCCAGCCGCCATTGCAGGTCGGTCCAGTCGGGCGTGGCACTTTCCGGTGCCGGCGTGGCCAGCTGGACGGCCAATGCTTCGGTCGCATGCCGCAGTCCCCTGCGGATGGACGACAGGGGCGGCAGGCCCGGGCTCAAAGCTGGGTCAAGGCGATACGTCGCCTTGCCTCGCGCGGCACCGGCGTGGGGTTTTCGTTGCGGTGCAGGTGCTCGCTGGCGACCAGGGCATCCCAGCGGGCGTCCAGGGCATCGCGTTGCGCCGCCGGTGCGGTCCGCAGCGTGACTTCTTCATGCAGCAGGTCGCGCACGCGCCGGTAGAACGCGGAATCGTAGGCGCCGCGGAACATCATCGACAGGTCGCCGCTTTCCTCCCAGTGTGTCTGCTGGCCCAGCTGGGCCTTCACTTCCTCGTAGAACGGCGTGCCGGGCAGGGGATAGGACACGCTCACCCCGACATCGTCGGGTGCGGCGCGCACCACCAGGTCACGGGTGGCGAGCAGGTCGTCCAGCGCCTCGCCCAGGTAACCCAGCTGGATGAAGAAGCCGACGCGGATGCCCTGCGCGCCCAGTCGTTCGCGCGCGGCGATCAGGTCGGGAACGTGCGTGCCCTTGGTCATGCGGTCCAGCACGCGCTGGCTGCCGCTCTCCGCGCCGATCCACGCCTCGGCGCAGCCGGCCCGCGCCAGCGCGGTGACCATGCGCTCGCTGGCCAGGTCGGCGCGCGTCTGGATCATGAAGGGGATGGAGCCGTCGTTCGCGTCGAGGTGCTCGGCGAACGCCGTGACCCAGTCCACGTGGAATCCGAAGATATCGTCGGCCATCCAGATGTGGTCCGGCGCGTAGGTGGTCTTCAGGTACGCCATCTCCGCGGCGACGTCCTCGGCGGGGCGCTGCTTGTAGTGGTTGCCCCAGATCGGTTTCGCGCACCAGTTGCAGCGGAACGGGCAACCGCGCGATGCGGCCATGTTGAGGCTGAAGTAACCGTGCCGCTCGCGCCAGAACGTGCGGTAGCGCGGCATGTCGATCAGGTCCCACGCGGGCTGCCCGACCAGGCGTCCATCCGGTGGAAGGATGCCGGTACGGTGAACCTGCGTCTGTCCCGTCACCCGCGTGGCGATGCCGGGCACGCCGTCGGTCCAGTTCGTGGCGTCGATGTCCGGCTGCGCCGCCAGGCGTTCGCTCAGGGCGACGAGGGCGGCGATGCCCTCGCCCACGAGCACGACATCGGCGCCGGCGTCCAGGAATGCGTCGGGATGATCGGAGGCGTCCGACCCGGCGACGATCACGCGTGCACCGGCCGCGCGTGCCTCGCCGATCATCCGGCAAGCCGCGTCGCGCATGCGGCCGAGGCACATCTTGGTGAGGAAGTTGAAATTGTCCTCGTAGAAGACGACCAGGTCGGGCGCGGCATCCTTCAATGCCGGTGCATAGTCACCGACACCCTCGGCCAGCATGGCGTCGAACAGCGACACCGCGTGGCCGCCATCGCGCAGCAGGGCCGCGATCTGGATCGTGGCCAGCGGGGGATAGGGCTTGCCGCGTTCCCACTGCTTCCGGTCGTCGCGGAGGAAGTAGGAATGGCCGACCTGGATCGTGAGCATCGCTTTTAGAGCCTGTGCGCGGTTTGCCTCGTGAGTGCCGTCGCAGCGGGGATGGGTTGTATTTTTCTGCACCGGCAACCTTTGCCGTCCCGCGGCGCACTCACGTGCACTATTCCGACCGTGGCGTCGTCCGTGTCACGGCGCGGCCCCGGTCAACGAGCGGCGAGATGGCCTTGACCTACCAGCACGACCCCGGCGTGAGCGACCCTTTCTCGGAGCACACGGTGCTGCCGTTCACCGTATGCAAGGAGCTGCTCGGCGGACGGTTCCAGTTCGACAGCGCCAGCGAGGCGTTGCTGGACCTGGTGGAGGCGGCCTACGGTGGATTGCCTGCACAGCGGCGGTACGACGTGCCGCCGGTGTTCCGCGTCGAACTTCGGCTGGCGCCGCATCGGTCGCGCGAAGGCGCCTGGACACCGCCGACCGTGCGTGCGCAGGCCGGCGTGGGCCTGCTCTGCGGCGTGATGGACGAGTCCAACTATGTCGTCGTCTCGCCGGAGCGACACCACGCACTGGTCGTGGTGTCGGCGGACATGCTGGCGCACCCCTACCACGTGCGCTACGAGCTGATCGAGTTCGCCGTCTACCTGCTGGCCGCGCGCGGCATGCACCTGGTGCCCCTGCACGGCGCGTGCGTGGGCAAGCATGGACACGGCGTGTTGCTGCTGGGCGCCAGCGGGGCAGGCAAGTCGACGCTGGCCTTGCAGTGTCTTGTACAGGGCATGGATCTCGTGTCGGAGGACGCGGTGCTGGTGCAGCCGTCGGGCATGCTGGCCACGGGCGTGGCCAACTTCCTGCACGTGCGTGCGGATGCGTTGCGCTTCGTCGACGACGAGGCCACCCGCGAGTGGATCGCCACGGCACCCGTGATCCGCCGGCGCAGTGGCGTGGAGAAATTCGAGGCCGACCTGCGCGCCGGGCGTTCGCGGCCGCCGGGTAGCGCGCTGGCCCTGCTCGGCGCCGTGTTCGTTTCCGACCGCCAGGCGGTCGATCCGGGACACTTGCTGACCGCATTGCCCGATGACGAGGTGGCCGCGCGCCTGGAGGCCGACCAGCCCTATGCCACCGGGCAGCATGGCTGGCGTCGCTTCCTGCAAGGCATGGTCGCGCTGGGTGGATACGAGTTGCGTCGCGGTCGCCACCCCCGTGAATCCGTGCATGCCTTGCGCGCCTTCCTGCGCACGCACGACATGGCGACCTGCTGATGCCTCGCGCGGACCGTTCGCGCGGGCCGCTGCGTTCGCTGCTCACCTCCCTCTCGCGAGGCGATCGCCTCGCCCTGGCGGTTTACGTCGCGCTGTCGCTGGGTTCGGCGCTGCTAGGCAGCCTTGCCGCCCTGCTGCTGGTACCGCTGATCCAGCCCGGGCAGGCGGAGCCCCTGGGCGAGTGGGGCATCGCCTGGCGGCCACGGCCCGACCTGCTGGTGCTCGCGTTCCTTGCCACCACCATGTCGTTCGCGTGGCTACGCTGGCAGTCCGCGCGCGTCGGCGCACGACTGGTGGGGCGTTACGGCCTTGACCTGCGGCGTCGCGTCCATGCCAGCCTCGTCGATGCACCGTTGGCGTCGCTCGCCGATGCCACGTCGGCGGAGATCGCCAACGTGCTTACCTACAACATCGAGATCGTTGTGCAGGGTTTCACGGCGTTGCAGCAGTTGCTGGTAGCGGGCGTCACCGCGGCGGTCAGCCTCGCGTTCGCGTTCTGGCTGTCGCCGGGCCTGCTGCTGGCCATGCCGCTGCTGATGGCGGTGGGCATGGCCGCGTCGCGGCTGTTCGGGCGCGAGCAGGCGCGGGTCAGCCGGCAATACGTGACGGACATGACGACGCTGTTCTGGCACAGCGAGGATTTTCCGCGCCGACTGCGCCACGTGCGCTCGTTCGGGCGCGAGACCTCGGAAAAGGCCAGCTACGGCGCGATTTCCGCGCGCCTGGCCCATTGCTACGCGCGTCAGGTCGAGCTGGTCGCTTCCGGACGGATGCTGCTTGAGCTCGTCGGCGCCGTCGGCATCGCCACCGTGCTCGTGCTGGCGCGGCACTGGCAGGGGATCGATCCGGCGTCGCTGATCGCCGTCTGCCTGTTGCTGGGCCGCCTGTTCCCGTACATGGTGTCCAGTCGGCAAAGCTTCCAGCAGCTGCGGTCCGCCGTGCCCGCGTTCGAACTGTGGGAACGCTACGCGCGGCTCGGCGCTAACGCGGCGGCGCCGGTCGCCACCTGCCCGCCGGGCACGTTGCGGATCGTTCGCCTGCGGGTCGTGCCGCCCGCCGAGGGCGTGGAGGTGCGTGACCTGGACCTGGTGCCCGGCCGGATGATCCTGGTGTTCGGCGATTCGGGGATCGGCAAGAGCAGCCTGGTCGACGTGCTGGCCGGCATGGCCGAGCCCGAGGTTTTCGAAGCGACGGTGGACGGTCGCTCGCTGGCGTTCGGACGCTACCGCGATGTCGTGCGGCACGGCGCGTACGTAGGACAGAACGTCCGCCCATGGCAGACCTCGGTGCGTGAATGCCTGCTATGGGCGGCGCCGGCGGCGGACGAGGACGCCCTGCGCGACGCCCTGGCCGACGTGGGGTTGGACGTGCGGCTGGCGCGTGCCAGCGACGGCCTGGACACCGCCTTGCACGGATCGTCCAGCCGCCTGTCCGGCGGTGAACTGCAACGGCTGATGCTGGCCCAGGTGATCCTGCGGCAACCGGCGCTGGCCGTACTGGACGAGGCGACCAGCGCACTGGATGCCGCGTCCGAGCGAACGGTGCTGGAGCGCCTGAAACAGCGTCTTCCGCGTACCATCCTGATCGTCGTCTCGCATCGCGCGGACGTCGCGACGATCGCGGACCGTACGCTGCATCTCGGATCGGCGACGGCCCTGCCGACCCCCCTTGGAAAAGCCCACGCATGACGATCAAACGAACGCTTTCGCTGGGGGCCCTCGCCGTGGCCATCGGTCTGCCGTTGCACGTGCATGCCGGACACACCGGGCGCACGGGGCACAAGGAACACGTCGAACAGTCTGCCACGGGTGGATTTTCCACGGCGACCGGCTCCGGCGAGCTCGCGACCACGGTGACGACGCTGGCGCAGCTTCGTGCGGCGGTCGCGGCGTCCCGTCACCATATCGTGGTGGATGGGGCGATCTACGGTGGTCCGGTGCCGGTCACGATCCTCTTCGGCAGCACGGCGTGGAACGACACGACGATCGAAGGTGCGCCTGGCGGCAAGGCGGTGCTGGAGAACATCCAGCTGAAGTTCGACGGCGAACGACTGCCCGTGGACCAGGCCATCGAGAACATCGTGGTGAGGAACATCACCTTCCACGGCCGCATTGCGGACTTGCAGGCCCTGCCGCCCCAGGTCTTCGGCACGCCGGACAACATCGGCATCAATTACGAGGGCGTGTCGCTGCGACGGACGGTGAATGCGTGGATCGACCACTGCACGTTCTACGACACCAGCGACGACCTGCTGAGCGTGACCCTGGGCTCCGACGACGTCACGTTGTCGTATGACCATTTCTACTTCACCCAGGCCTGGGTGACCATGGACCCGGACCCGTTGTGGAACTGGGTCGGCCTCTATAGCGACCTGGCCAACGAACGGCTGGCCATGATCGTCGGCGCCAACCCGTCGGACTCCTACAGCTACGGGTCGCACGCACTGCACGTCACGCTGCACCACGACTGGTTCGGTCCGCTGGTCAAGGGCCGCCCGTTGTTGCGTGGCTGGATCCACGCCTACGACAACTACTTCGACAATGCGTCGCCGCCATCGGCGGGGCCGGCCACGCGGGCCGGTGCGGGACAGTACACGGCGTTGCAGGTCGGCAGCGGCGCGGTGGTGTATTCGGAAGCCAACTATTTCATGGGCACCCACCAGAGCAACGAGATCGGCCTGGACCGGCCCGGCGACGCCCATGCGTTCTACGAGCGTGACAACGTCTACCGGACGACGACCGGCCAGTCCGCCGCCGGCACACCGTTCGTGCGGCCGCCGGTCGCCTATGCCTACACGCTCGATCCCACCTCGGATGTTCCCGACCGCGTCAGGGCGAGCGCCGGGCCGCACTGAGGTCGCCCTGTTCCGTCGTCGTCGGCACGGCGCGTACGCGACCCGTGCGTCCGCTGACGTCGGCGACCAGCGTCTTCAGCCCCTGCAGCGCGGCCGCGATGTTCTGCTCGGGCGCCGCGACGCGGATGGCCGCCTTGCGCTGGAACGTCTGGATCGTCACCCCGCGCAGCAACGGCGGGCCGTTGCGCGCGAAGCGCCGGAACGCGGCTCGCCAGCGTGGTGAAGGGGTCGGGTCGAGGATGGCGTAGACGGTCTCGTACCCGGGCGGTTGCGCCCCGGGGGCCATGTCCAGGTAAAGAATACGTACCGGCGTGTCGTGGTGTTCGCGCATGGTGACATTCTCCGCGGGATGGATGACAGAATCAGGTGCGAAACAGCGCGTCGTAGAGCAGCGGAATGAGGCCCAGCGTGACCAGTGTGCCCAGCAGCAGGCCGCCGATCAGCGTGATGGCCATGCCGGTCCACAGCGGGCCGGCGAACAACATCAGCGGTATGAGTCCGACGATGCAGGTGAGCTTGGTCATCACGATGGGGCGCAGGCGTTTCACCGCGGCTTCGATCACCGCGTCGTGGTGGGGCAGGCCCTCCGCGATCTCCGCGTCGATGCGCTCCAGCAGCAGCACGGCGTTGTTGACGATGATGCCGGCCAGGGCAAGCAGTCCGAACGTGGCCATGAAGCCGAACGGATAGCCGCTGACCACCAGCGCGAGCGTCGCGCCGATCAGGATGAAGGGGATGCTGGCGACGATGATGAACACCTTGCGGAACGAGTTGAACTGCCAGACGAACAGCAGCAGCATCCCGCCCAGGGCCAGCGGCATGTACTGGGTCAACACGGCGTTGGCTTCCGCGGAGTCCTCGATCTCTCCGCCCAGGTCGATCGTGTAGCCCGGCGGAAGGGCGATGCGCGCGATGGCGGGCGCGAGGCGGTCGGCGATCTCCTGCGCGGTGAGCGACGGATTGCGTGCGGTCACCGTGATGGCGCGGCTCAGGTTGCGCCGTTGTACGACGCCCGGCTCGGAGTCCAGCACGACGGATGCCACGGCGGCCAGTGGTACGGGCCCACCGTTCGCCTGGCCGTCGGACGGATAGACCACCGTATCGCCGGGATCGGCATCCGAGGCGCGTTCGGTGGCGCTGCCGCGCAGGACCACCGGCACGCTGGTGCCGCCGTCGTCGATGGCGGTGGCCTGGTAGCCGCTGTAGCGCAACTGCAGGGCGTGCAGCACGTCTTCGCGGGTGATGCCGACAGCGTGCATCTTCGCCGGATCCGGCACGACCCGGTAGCGAGGAATGCGCGGTCCCCAACTGTCGAGCGTGTCGACCGTGCCGGGCAGGGCACGCAGCACGGCCGCCACCTGGTCGCCCAGCCGGCGCAGCGTGGCTTCGTCGGCTCCGGTGACGCGATAGACGGCCACGCCGGCTTCGGTGGCACCCAGCGAGAAACGCTTCGGTTCGGCGTGCAGGTTGGGAAAGCGATCGGCCAAGTAATGCTGCGAACGCGCGATGACGCTGTCGATATCCGTGCCGGGTCGCGCGGAGACGGTGAAATAGCCGATGTTCGGACCGGGCAACGGCGGGTTCAGGCCTAGCACGATGCGCGGACCGCCATCGGCGACATACCCGATGCTGTCCTCCACCTCGGGGTTGGCCTTGCGGTCGCCCAGCCAACGGCTGATGCGGGTGACGTCGTCCAGGGTCTGCCGCGCGTCCACGCCGGCCTGGAAGGTCAACGGGATCTGGAACTGCAGGCGGTCCGAACGCGGCAGGAAGTCGTAGGGCAGGCGCGATAGCGTCCACCCTGCGCCGCCCAGCAGGGCCAGCATCGCGCCCACGTAGAGCAGCTTGTGTGCGAGCACCCAGCCGATCACGCGACGGTAGCCACGATAGAAGCGCGACTCGTGCGCGATGTCGTCCGCGGCGTCCGCATGCACACGGGCGAAGTAGAAGCACAGCAGCGGCGTCACGGTCAGCCCGAGGAACCACGAGCCGAGTAGCGTCACCGCCAGCACGATGGCCAGGGAGCGCAGGTATTCGTTGGTGCTGGTCTGGCCGAGGAAGAACGGCGAGAACGCGAGCACGATGACCAGCGTGGATACCAGCAGCGGCACGGCCAGGGTGCGTCCGGCCTCGATGCAGGCCGAGCGCCGTTCCTCGCCCGCCTTGAGTCGCCGCTCGATGTCCTCGGCGATGACGATGCCGTTGTCGACCAGCAGGCCCAGCGCGAGGATGATCGCCGCCATCGACACCATCTGCAGCTCGATGTCGAACGCGCGCATGACCAGCAGCGAACTGAGGATGGTCAGCGGCACGATGGCGCCCACCACCAGGCCCATCCGCCAGCCCAGGAACAGCATGACCACGGCCATGACGATCACCACCGTCTCGCCCATCACGTGGTGCATCTTGCCCATCTCACGCGTGACCACATCGGGCTGGAATGTCACCACGTGCGCGGCGAAACCGGCCGGGAGCGACTGGCCCGCCGTGGCCAGGGTGGCCTTCAGGTCACGGCCGAAGCTGGCGATTTCCAGGCCCTTGGCCATGGACACGGAGACCACGACGGCCGGCTGGCCCTGGTAGACGGCCGCGCTTTGCGGCGGATCGGTGGGCATTGCGCGGATGACGGCCACGTCGCCCAGCGTCACGTCGCGAGCGCCGCCGTCGTGGGGCACCGCGAGCGTGACGCGTCGCAGGTCGTCCACCGAGTGCATCGCGCCGTCGACGCTGACCGACAGGCCCAGCCCCGAGACCGAGGGTTGCCCGGCGGAGGCGATGGCGTCGACGGCGGCCAGCTGGCGGCCGACGTCCATCGATGTCAGGCCCAGGGCAGCCAGCTTGCTCCGGTCGAACTGTACATACAGCTGGGTATCCTGCATGCCGTAGAACGCCACGCGCTCCACGCCCTTGAGCGCATACAGCTGCGCGCGGAACTGCTTCAGCGGCTCGCGCATCTGTGCGAGCGAGAAACCCGGCGCGGTCACCGCGATGGACGCGACCGACACGCGGCCGAAATCGTCATCAAGGAAGGGTCCTATCGTCCCCTGCGGATACGTGGGCGCTACCTCGGCCAGCTTGGACCGCACCTTCTGCCAGAGTGCATCCAGGTCGGTCACCGTGTCGTACGCGGTCAGCTGGATGACCACGGCACCGGGCCGCACGGTGGTGGCGATGGTTTTCAGGCCGCCCAGTTCGCGTAGCCGTTCTTCCGCGGGACGTGCCAGGACATCTTCGGCCTGGCGGGTATCCAGCCCGGGCAGGCTGATGGACACCACGGCGTCGCGCACGGTGACGGACGGTTCTTCCTGCGAGGGAAAGTGCAGGAAGGTCCAGGTGCCGGCGACGAGGATCAGCGCGGCGATGAACAGGGTGAGGCGGCTGGCGCCGAGCGCCGAACGGGTCAGGAACATGTCAGTGGGTCTCCAGCTGGCTGGCGCCTTCGAACGCGTGCACCGACTGCCCGTCGACCAGGAACGCGGTGCCCGCGACGACCACCTGTTCCCCCGCGGCCAGGCCGCCGCCGATCAACACGCGATCGCCCGAGCGACCGCCCACGACCACCTTCCTGCGATGCACGAGCCCGTGGGTGGTGTCGAAGACGAACACGGCGTCGTCGCCGGCCCGGGTGCCCGGCACCAGCGCGGTGAGGGGGATCGACAGCCGACCGTCGTCAGCGCCGCCCAGGCGCAGCGGCAGCAACTGCCCGGCGGTGAGGGCCGATGGCGCGCCGTCGGTGCGGAAGATCGCTTCCACCGTCGCACCCTTGTCTTCGTGGTCGGACAGCTGCGCGAGGTGCACCGTGACCGGCGTGGTGTCGGCGGCCACGAGCGTCGCCGCGGCACCCGGTGCCAGCGACGCACGCAGCGACGCCGGCAACGCGGCGACCACTTCGAACTGGCCCTGGCCATCGAGGGTCAGCACCACCTGGCCCGAAGCGACATCGTGGCTGGGTTCCTCCGCACGCGACACCACGTGTCCGGCGAACGGGGCGACGATGTCGCCATGGGTGAGATCGCGCGCGGCCAGGGCCACGGCGGCATCGGCGGCAGCGGCCTTGCCGCGCGCGGCGTCATCGGCGGCCTTGGCCATGGACAGCGTGGTCTTCGAGGCCGCGCCGTCGTCGAACAAAGCCACCTGCTGGCGCAGCTGCTCCGCGCGGTCGGCCGCTTCGGCATGGGCGGAAGCGGCTTCCGCGCGGGCCTGGACCAGGCGCAGGCGGATCGGATCGGGATCGAGCCGGGCCAGCACCTGGCCCTGGATGAAAGCGTCACCGGGCTTGACCGCGATGCTCGCGATGCGGCCGGCCACGTCGAAGCCGAGCCGGGCACGCTGCGCCTGGCGCACTTCGGCGGTGACCGTATAGGTCGCGCCCGGCGCGGGGGCGACATCGGCCAGCAGCACGGTGCGCGGCACGACGGTTTCGCGATGCGGTTCGCTGCACGAGGCCAGCAGGCAGGGCAGCAACAGGCAGGCGGCCAGGAGGGAAAAACGTGTGTTCACAACGAAGCTCCGTGAAAGGTGGACGCGCCGGGGGCATCGGGCAGCCTCACGCCGTAGAAGGCGCGGAAGACGGCGACGCGGTTGAGCGCCTGGTCGAGTCGCGCGGAAAGGCAATCGATCTGTAGCTGCGCCGTGTCGATGGTGTGGACGAGTACCTGGGAGGGGTCTTCCAGGCCCTGCCGGTGCCGCGCATAGGCCTTGGCCAGGCGTGCGCTATCCGCGGCGCAGGCGGTATCGAGGCTTTGCACGCGCGCCGCCAGCGCATCGCGGGCGCCGAGCGCATCGGCCACATCGCGGAAGGCGCGCTGCACCGTGGCTTCGTAGTCGGCCACCGCGGTGTCCTTGCGTGCCTTGGCCAGGTCCAGGTCGGCGCGCCTTGCGCCGCCGTCGAACAACGGCAGCGTGAGCTGCGGCAGGAATGTCCAGCCGCCCGTGGCCGCACCGAAGAGATGGTCCAGGCTGGACGACACATGGCCCACCGACGACGACAGCTGGATCGACGGGAAGAAGGCCGCACGCGCCGCACCGATGTTCGCGTTGGCCGCGCGCAGGCGCTCCTCGGCGCGCACCACGTCGGGTCGCTGCAACAGCACGGTGGAGGGCAGCGATGCCAGCGAGTCGGCGGCGGTATCCGTGCGGCCGATACGGTCCAGGTCCATCACCGGCGCGGGCAGCGCGTAGCCGGTCAACGATCGCAGGTAGCGCAGCGCGTCGTCGTGCCGGCGCTGTGCATCCAGCCGCGCGGCATGCACGCGCGAAGCCTGGTCGATGCGTTCCTGCAGGTCGTCGGCGGAGATCGTGCCCACGGCGTACTGCTTGCGCGCTTGAACGGTCAGCGCTTCACCGGCCTGGTCGGCGTAGACCAGCTTGCCGGCCACCTCGACGGCGGCGCGTTCATCGACATAGGCCGCGAGCACGGACGCGATCAGTTCGCCGCGTGCCTCCTTCTGCCCGGCCTCGCTGGCCAGGTAGTCGTACGACGCCGCGTCGGACAGGCTGCGCAGGCGGCCGAAGAAGTCGGGCTCGAAGCGGCCGTCCAGCGTGGCCGACTTGAAATCGCGGTTCAGCATCGCCGCGGCGGTGGGATCGTCCATCTGCGTCTTGTCGCGCTGCAGGGTGGCGCCCAGTTGCGGGAACAGCGCGGCGCGCTGCCCCGCGACGCCCGCGCGGGCCTCGGCCACCTGCGACGCGGCGGCACGCAGGTCCGGATTGGCGGCGAGTGCCGTGGTGACGATGCGGGTCGCTTCGGCGTCCGGCGCGAAGGCGCCGAGGAAACGGGCTTCCTCCATCGACAGCGCCGCCGTGGACGGTGTGGCACCGGTGGTCGTCGGCGCCTTCGGCACCACGCGCTCGCCGAGCGTCGCCGGCATGGCGACCGACGGTCGCTGGTACGCGGGCGCCAGCGAACACGCGGAAAACGGCAGGCACGCCACCACCAGCAGCAGTAGTGCTACGGAATGGGGCCAGAGGATTCGATCCTGACGGAATGACCAACGCACTGCATGCTCCCGGGCTGATAAGCTGGGCGCATTGTCAGAGACGTATCTCAAGGCTTCATCGGCCTTTCTTCAAGATTTCATCAAGGGAGAACGCCATGGTGCGACGTGTGCTCGTCGTGGAAGACGATGCCGACAGCGCGAGCATCCTGCAGGCCTATCTGCTCAAGGATGGTTTCGACGTCCATATCGCACCCGACGGCCAGCGCGGCATCGAGGCCCACGCGCAGTGGCATCCGGACATCGTATTGCTGGATGTCATGCTGCCGCTGGTCAGCGGCACCGACGTGCTCTCGGCCATCCGTCGAAGCAGCCAGACACCGGTGATCATGCTCACGGCGCTCGGCGACGAGCCGGACAAGATCGGCGCCCTGCGTTACGGCGCCGACGATTACATCGTCAAGCCTTATAGCCCCCGCGAAGTGGTGGCGCGGGTACACGCCGTGCTGCGGCGGTCGGTGCCGGTGTCGCCCACGGTAGCCTCCTATGTGGAGGGCCCGGTCACCGTCGATACCGAATCGGTGATGGCCACCGTGGCCCATGCGCAACGGGGGACGGTCGTCCTGGATCTCACTCCCACCGAGTTTGGCATCCTCGCGCTGCTGATCCGCACACCGTTCAAGGCGTTCACGCGCGCCGAGCTGCTGGAGGCCTGCCTGCCGGACAGCGATGCGCTGGAGCGCGTTGTCGACACGCACGTGCACAACATGCGCCGCAAGCTCGAGGCCCTGGACGTCACCGGGGTGCTGGTCACCGTGCGCTCGGTCGGCTACCGCTACCGATGAAGGACACCGATCGCTTGAAGCCCGTGCGCGGGCGCTCGCTATGGCGCTGGGTGGCGGTGCGGATGAGCCTGCTCGCCCTGGGCGTGGTGCTGACTATCGCGCTGTGCATGTGGTTGCGGTTCGCCATCGAGGCCTACACGATCGAGCGGCGCATCCCCCCCGCCACACGCGATCGCATCGCCGTGCTCAGCGAGGCGCCGGAACGGCACGAGGCCGAGCTATGGGGCTACCTGCGCCAGTACTACCGGCCGCAGGACCTGGTCCCCGGCCTGGTCGGTACCGACTGGCTGCTGTTCTACGCGCTGGTGCTGGCCTCGGTGCCGGTGATCGTGCTGCTGGGCCTGGTCACGTCGCGGCCGTTGTCCCGGCAGTTTTCCATCGTGGCCGCGACCGCGCGACGGGTCACCCAGGGCGACTTCTCCGCACGCGCGGAGCACGTGCCCAACGCACCGGACGAGCTCAACCGGCTGGCCGGCGATTTCAACGCCATGTGCGAGAAGCTGTCGCGCTACGAGCGCGAGGTGCTGGACTCCAGCGCCATCCTCGCGCACGAGCTGCGCACACCGCTGAACGCGGCGATGGGCCGCCTGCAAGGCATCCTCGACGGGGTGTTCGAGCCCGAGCCGGAGCAGTTGGGCATGATCCTGCGCCAGCTGGTGCAGCTGAACCGCCTGGTCTCCGACCTGCATTTCCTCTCGGTGGCCCGGGCGGGCGAACTGCGCCTGAGCGAAGACCGCTTCGACCTGGCCGAGCTGATCGCCGAACGGGTGGCCTGGTCGTCACCGGCGCTGGACGAGGCCGGTATCGCATGCAGCGTGGACGGCCCCGCCTCGTTGCGCTGGTACGGCGACCGCGACCGCCTGGGCCAGGTCATTTCCGTGTTGATCGAAAACGTCATCCGCTATGCGGCCGCGGGGCGGTCGCTGGCCATCCGCCTGACGGACGAAGGCGCCGCGCCGCGCATCGCGGTCGAGGATCGCGGTCCGGGCGTGCCGCCCGACGAGCTGCCGCGCATCTTCGACCGCTTCTGGCGCGCGGAGCACTCCCGCGGCCGGCATTCGGGCGGCAGCGGGCTGGGCTTGTCCATCGCCAGCGTGGTGGTGGAAGCCCACGGCGGCACCATCCTCGCCACCAACCGTGCCGACGGCGGTTTGCGGGTGACGGTCGCGTTGCCCCTGCGCGGCGGTTACAGCGCGTAGTTCATCGCCACGGCGGAGGTCACCGCGGTGCGCCGCGCCACGATGGGGCTGTCGGAGGCCTTGCCGGTGTAGCGCAGCCCGCTCAGCGTGACGCTGGTCGACCAGTGTGGGCTGAACACGTGGGTCCAGGTCAGCGTGCTGGAGTAGGCATAAACGCCGCCCGCAGCGCGGTAAGGCGTGAAGCGGGTGCGCGTGGCCTGAAACGGCGACACCCCGAAGTAGGCCTGGTTGAACGAGGCGTTGCCGGCATGGATGTCCGCGTTCCAGGTCAGCATGTCGCTGTCGCGCTGGATCAGCGCCCATTGCAGCCCCGCGCGGAAACGGGCGCGATGGTTGCCGTCCCTCAGCGAGTACTCGGCCTCGGCGCTGGTGGAAAGCACCGGGCTGAACTGCTGGGCCACGATGGTGCGGCTGACCACGGAGCCGGGCACGTCGCCCATGCCGCGTAGTTCGTCCGCGCCCGGTCGCAGGCCGTCGTCGCGGTCGCGGCGGCCGAAGTCGTAGTGCAGGGCCTCGCTGACCGAGAAGCCGCCCTGCGTCTGGTATTGCGCGCCCACGCCGCGCAGCGTGTCGATGAACCACGGGCCCTTGGCGATCGAGACGACGGGCAGCACCTGGATGCGGTCGCGCCTGGACCCGGCATAGCGCGGTGCGGATACCGCCGCCACGCCGAACACGGCCTGCAGCGCGTTGGAATCGGGCGAGGACGCCGGCGCGGCGTCCTGCGCGCCGACGAAGGTCGTCACGGTGACCAGGCCGAGCGCGGAGAGGGTGCGCGCGGCACGGAAGGTTCTTGGCGATGTCATGGAGGGTTCCTGAGGGGGAGGGCAACCGTGAGGCTAGGCGCCGATCGTCAAGATGACCTTCATGGATCTTCAAGATTTGATGGAGACGGGCGTCGCCGGCCCGATCGTCAGGGCGAACTGCCCGCGCGTATCGTGGCCTCGTTGATGGCGCGCACACGGGCCTCGTCCACCTTCTCGACCTTGCGGTCGTAGGTGAACAGGCCGTTGTGCTCGCCTTCCACGTCGGTGATCTGCGTATACACCGCCCCCGACACGCCGATACCCGGGCCCTTGTCGCGCAGCACCGCGGTGTTGGCCACGTAGCCGTCGTTCAACGCGGCGGCATCCTTCACCTCGCCGTACGGGTTGATCGGCGTGTTCGGCCAGACATGGCCGGGTACGCCGAGGGTCAGGCCACCATGCTCGCCGTCCATCGAGGCACGGGTGGCATCCGGCGCGGGCAGGCCGGGGCCCTGGTAATCGTGGATGTCGATCATGTCGCCCGCCATCGGATCGCCCTTGGTATCGCAGCAATTCGCGCCGCTGCGTGCGTTGACCAGGCGCGACGGATCGCGCTGCTTTATCTGCGCGGCCAGTTCGGCGGCGGCGGGCACGCTCCACTGTCCCCAGCCCTCGTTGAAGGGGATCCAGCCGATGATCGAGGTTTCTCCCTTGAGCTGGTCCACGATGGCGTCGACATCGCGGCGGAAGCCGGCCTTGTCGGCCTCGCTCAAGGTGTCGTTGTGGCCGTTCGGTAGCGCCGGCATGTCCTGCCACACCATCAGTCCGATGCGGTCGGCCCAGTAGTACCAGCGTGCCGGCTCCACCTTGATGTGCTTGCGGATGGTGTTGAAGCCGAGATCGCGGGTCTTCTGGATGTCGAACCGCAGCGCCTCGTCGGTCGGCGCGGTGTGGATACCGTCGGGCCAGTAGCCCTGGTCCAGCGTTGCCAGCAGGAAGGTGGGCTTGCCGTTGAGCACCACCCTGTTGCGGCCGCCAACCTTCGCGATGCCGATGCTGCGCAGGCCGGCATAGCTGGTTACGTCGTCGCGCTTGCTGCCGTGCGTAAGGGTGGCCTTGAGCGAGTACAGGAACGGGTCCTGCGGGCTCCATGGATGCGGCTGCGCGACGGCAACGCGCAGCGGCTTGGCGGCGGGGCCATGGGCTTCGCCGACGGCCTTGCCGTTCGCGTAGGCGGTGACATGAAGCGTGGCGTTCGCGGCATCCCCGCCCAGCGTCGACGTCACCGTGAACGCGTCCAGACGCTGTGTCGGGATGGCGTCGAGTTGAACGAGGTAGGTCGCCGGCACGGGCTCGATCCATACCGTCTGCCAGATGCCGGAAGCGGCGGTGTAGAAGATGCCCTCGGGTTTCAGGCGCTGCTTGCCGACCATGACGTTGGCGCCATCGACGGGTGCGTGCACGACCACCGTGATTTCCTGCGCGCCCTTCGGCACGAGGAAGGCCGTGATATCGGCACTGAAGGACGTATACCCACCCGTATGCCGTGCGACTTCCTTGCCATTGACGTAGACCGTCGCATCCTGGGCCACGGCGCCGAAATGGAGCAGGACATGCTGGCCGTTTGCCGTGAAAGCGGCCGGGATGTCCACGAGCCGACGATACGCCATGAAATCCGCATGCTTCTGCACACCCGACAGCACCGACTCCACCGGATAGGGCACCAGGACCTTTTCCTTCAGCGCCTGGCCGAAGGGCGGGGTGGTCTGCTCGTCGAACGCGGCGTACTGCCACAGGCCGTTCAGGCTCATCCATCGCGGATGGTCCAGCGACGGGCGGGCGAGTCGTGGGCGCGGATAGTCGGGCAGCGCGTCGTCCGGTGTCACCCTGGACGTCCACGGCGTGGCCAGTGGCGGAACCTTGCCGTTCCACGCGACGGCAGGGTCGATGCCGGCCATGGCCACCGGGGCGAAGACCATCGTCATGGCCATGATCGCCCGGAGACGGCGGTTGTGGGGTACCTGTGTCGTAGCGGTCATCGAGGATCCTTGCCGTTCGGGTTCACGGTCGTCATGGAGGGGGCCGCAGCGTGCGGGTCGCTGCCCCAGGCGGTATTTGGTTTCGGGCCCATCGTCAGCACCAGCGTGGCGCCATCGGCGATGTCCGCATGGCTGAACCAGGGCTTGTTCCAGGGCTTGCCGTTGAGCGTGGCGGACTGGATATACGGGTTGGCATCCGTGTTGTCGCGCGCAACGATCTCGAACACCTTGCCGTTGTCCAGGCGAAGGCGCACGCGATCGAAGATCGGGCTGCCGATGATGTACTCCGGCCGCGAGGGATCCACGGGATAGAAGCCCATCGCACTGAGCACGTACCACGACGAGGTGGAGCCCTGGTCGTCCATGCCGGGATACCCGTAACCGGTGGCGTCGCTGCCATACATCTGGCTGAGGATGCGACGTGCCAGTGCCTGCGTTTTCCACGGCTGGCCGCTCCACGCGTAGAGGTACGCCGCCTGCTGGTCCGGCTGGTTGCCCTGCACGTACTGGCCGATCAGGCCCGTGCAGTCGCGACAGATGCCCTTGGCCGTATAAGGCGTGGCGAAGAACGCATCGAGTTTCGCGTTGAATCCGTCACGGCCGCCCAGCAGGTCC
Source organism: Xanthomonas sp. NCPPB 2632 (assembly GCF_041228075.2). Lineage (NCBI taxonomy): Bacteria > Pseudomonadati > Pseudomonadota > Gammaproteobacteria > Lysobacterales > Lysobacteraceae > Xanthomonas > Xanthomonas sp. NCPPB 2632. The sequence continues at coordinate 3,295,792 of NZ_CM192979.1, read as the reverse complement.
ACCAGCCCCTGCACGTCGTGCGGTACCAGCCACAGCGTGGACCAACCGGAGGCTTCCTTCATCATGAAGTTGTAGTAGGGCTCACCGGGATCGAACGGCGAGATCCAGGCGCCGTTGGCCGTGCGGCCACGGAAGAAGCCGGTCGAGCGATCGAACACGTGGCGGTAGTTGCCCGCGCGACGCTCGAACATCGCCGCATCGTCGGTCTTGCCCAGGCGGCGCGCGACGTCGGCCAGCGCGTGGTCGTCCCAGGCGTATTCCAGCGTGGTAGCCACGCCCGCCTTGCCGCCGGCATACGGCGGGCTGGGGCTGCCTTCCGGCAAGGTGTCGGCGATCCAGCCCTGCGTATCGTATTCGGCCAGGTAACCGCGCGGCCCCTTCGGGTCCGTGGCGTTCTTGCGCAGGTACTCGTACGCGGCGGCGTAGTCGAAATCGATGCCGCGCTGCCAGGCACCGTCGTAGAGCAACACCGCATGATCGCCGTGGAACGAGGTGTTCATATAGCCCCGTACGCGAGCGCGATCCAGTTCGGAGCGCATGATGTCCTTCACCACCTCTGGCTGGAGCAGCATCAGCAGGGCGATCTGGTTGCGTCCGGTATCCCAGAACGGCACGGGGCCGTACTGGTCGTACGTCGCGAGCCGGTCGTGCCCGGTGCTATCGGTGTAGTGTTCGCCCTTGCGCGCGATCATCCGCGGGCTTGCAAACGAGTGATAAAGCGTCGAATAGAACAGCATGCGCTGCTTCGGCGTGCCGCCTTCCACCTGCACGCGGTTAAACAGGCGTGCCCAGATCTCGCGCGCCTTCGCATGCACGCGGTCGAAATCCGTGTCGCTGTCCTGCGCGTGCAGGCGCTGTTCGGCTTCGGCCGCACTGTGGCCATGGGCGATGCGAAGCACCACCTGGTCACCGGCTTTCGTATCGAAGGTGACGTAGGCGCCGGCATAGTCGCCGGAAACCGTACGGCGGCCGGTCTGCACATCCTCGCGTCCCAGCCCCTCGCCCTGGTGCGTCACCTCGGCGTGGAAGCTGCCGAAGACGGTGAACGGGCGGGAAAACTCGGCGACGAAGAACGGACCGTCCGCGTCGCGATCGTGCCGTCCGGCCTTGGCCACGCCGCGGATCGTGCGATCGCCGACCACCTCCACGTCACCGCCGTCCCTGCGCAGGTTGAGCACGACGTTGGCGCGGTGGCTCTCGGGAAAAGTGAAACGCATGAGGCTGGTCCACTGCGTGGCCGTCAGCTCGACCCTCGTGTGGAACGTGGCGAGGTCCACGGCGTAGTAACCGGGCGATGCCTTCTCCGTCGCCTTGTCGTACGCGGCAGTGGTGTAGTCGGGTGGCACCGTCCAGTCGCCGACCACGGGCATCACCATGGGAGCGCCGCGAGCGCCGTACGTGGCGCCGCCGCCGGTGAAGCCGATCATGGCCGGGCGGCGGTAATCGTAGGCCACGGGTACGCCCGTGGCGAAACCCAGGTCGGTATTGATGTTGACCGGCGCCGCCTCGGTGGCGCTCTCCGGCAGGCTGGCACCGGGCGTGGTCATGCCGGTATACAGCGGCTCGCCCGGTGGCGGGGCATTGCCGATCAGGTCCTGCCGATCGAGCGGCGCGGTGCCCACGAGCGGGTTGGCCAAGTCTACGGGCGAGGGCGTCGAGGATGGCGCCGCGCGTGCCATAGCGGGAGGTTCCGCGGTGGATCGGTTCGCGGCGACACCGTCGAGCGCGAGGCTCGTCAGCACCACGGCAAGAAGAGTGCGGCCGTAGGGGGACGGCCCGCGGTGGCATGCAGGGGAGGGCTTCATGATCGGGTCCAGGCGGGCGAGACGGTTGCGGGGCCGGGCACGACGCACCGGCCCCGCTCGTACGATCGTGCTCAGCTATCCGCACCGAACTTGTAGGTCACACCTACGTAGTACTGGCGTCCGGGATACAGCAGCTGGACCAGCCGGGCGCGGGTGTCGCCGCCCAGGTAGGTATGCGGCGTGGACTTCGTCAGGTTGATGACCGAGGCGGTAACCATGAAGTGCTTGTTGAACTCGTAGTCGCCGTTCACGTCGATCTGGTGGTAAGGCTGCGCGTAGATGGGCAGGCCCGAGGCCAGGCCCTGCATCGTGCGGCCGGTCCAGTTGTCGCTGGCGCGCAGCAGCAGACCGTTCTTCTCGTAGAACACCGATACGTTGGCCGCGTACTTCGCGCTGCCGATCAGCTCGGACTTGCCCACTTGCGTGTCGCCCAGCGAGACCGGTGTTTCGTTGGTCTTGTTGAGCGTGTAGTTGCCGATGTAGCCGAAGCCCGAGTCCCACGTGTGCTGCGTGTAGAGCTCGATACCCTTGGACGTGCCCGAGCGACCGTTGGCATTGGTGCTGTACTGCATGAAGTTGGTCTGGGTGCCGCCGACGTTCACGTCGATGTTGTTCACCGTCACCGGTACGACGAAGTTCTTCACTTCCTTCTTGAACAGGTCGATGCCGACCACCGAGTGCTCGGCGTAGTACCACTCGCCGGCCAGGTCGAACTGCGTGGCCGTGAACGGCTTCAGGTCCGCGTTGGCGCCACTGCCGTACCAGCCCGGCAGCGGGGCGCCGAACTGCTTGCGGTCGTTGTAGTAGTCCTGCGTGTTGTTGGTCAGGCTGCCCAGCTTCGCGAGGTCGGTGTAGTTGGCCCGGGCCAGGGCCTGCGAGCCGGCGGCACGGATGATGATGTCATCGGCCACGGTCCAGGCGACGTTGAAGCTGGGCAGGAACTTGTTGTAACGCTTGGTGGTGCTGGAGTTGGTAAAGTCCTCGATGACCGCCACCTCCCGCGGCAGGTACTGGAAATCGCCCGGTGCGCAGGCGCCCCCGCCCGCGTTCACGCCCGAGGCCGGGCAGATAAGGATGTTGCCCGCCGCGTTGTGGTAGTACACCGCGTTGTTGGTGGTGACCTGGTTGGCCACGGTGAGGTCCTGCTTCGTGGTGACGAAGCGTACGCCCACGTTGCCACGCACGGTGCCCGTATCGAAGTTGGCCTGCACGTAGGCCGCGGCGATCTTCTCCCCGATCGACGACTTGTTCTGCGGCTTGTTGTAGAGCACGCGGTCGTACGTCGAGTTGAGATGGTTGTAGTAGGCGGGGAAGTTGATCGCCGGGAAGGTGCTGTCGTTGTAGGCCTCGCTGCTGCCATCCAGCGAGTTGGCCAGCAAAAAGCCAGGCGGCAGCTGGCCGGCGTTCGGGTCGCAGGTCTGGAACTGCGAGGTGGTGCCCTTGCAGTACCAGCGCACTTCGTTGCTCTGCTGTTCGGCATGGGCATCGGACGTCTTCACGCCGAACTGCAGCGACTGCATCCAGTGCGAGTCGAAGGCCCAGGTGAAGTCGGCCTGCGCGAAGTTTTGCGAGTTGCTGGTGTTGACCATGTTGGAGCCGGTGGAGCCCAGGTCCACCTGGCCGGCACCGTTCTGCATGTTCTGCAGCGTCTGCCCGTCGGCGCTGAGCGTCGGCTTGCCGTTGAGCGTCCACGCGGCGCCGTTGCTGCCGTTGACCCACTGGCCGTCGACGAAATTGCGCGGCTTGGCGGCCATGCCCAGCTCTACCGAGGGACCGCCCTTGGCCCACGTGCGGCCGACGTTGAACGAGCCGCTGAGGCTGCCGCCGTTGTCCCACTCGCCTTCCAGGTTCAGCGTCTGCGAAGTGGCTTTCTCGACGGAGTAGTTGCCGTTCAACCAAGGTATCTCGGTGTTGCAGACATCCACGGCCTGGCGGGTCGCGCCCGTCGACGGGTTGACCGTCGAATTGCAGCCCACGCCAGCCGCCGGCAGCCGGTAGTTGGCCCCGGTGACGATCGTGTGCGAGGGGTCGAAGGTCAAGCCGTTCGGCGCGAGCAGGCGGCCTTGCTGGTCGGCGTAGTTGCTGTTGCTGGGCAGGCCCCATTCGGGCACTTCCAGGGTATTGGTGATCTGGGTCTGCTGGCGCTCGAAGCGGAAGTAGTTACCCGTCAGCAGAAAATGATCGCTGGGCTTGAACTGCATGGTCGCCTGCGCGCCCTTGGTCTTCAGGTCCAGCTCGTTGCGGGTGGTGGAGAACTGCTGCGGCATCCAGAAACCGTTGGACACGTTGCCGGCCTGGTCGACCACGCCGCCGCCGGGCCACAGGTCGATGTTCGAATTGACATCCGCCGCATAGGTGCCGCCGTGGACGTTGCGCGGCGGCTGCGTGCACGCATCGCGGTCGGTGCAGTTGTCCGACCACCAGTGCCAGCTTCCCGCATCGGCGGAGTGGGTGGTGGCATGACGCTTCTGGTACGAGCCCGCCACCAGTATGCCGAAGGTCTCGTCCTTGTTCCTCCACGACCACAGGGCCGAACCTTGCGGCTTGAGCTTGCTGCTGGTGTCCGAACCGGCCGCGGTGCCTGTCACGAAGCCTTCGTTGGCGGCCATTTCCAGCGGCCGGCGCGTGCGCAGGTCCACGTTGCCGCCGATGCCGCCCTCGTCGAGACGCGCCTCCAGGCTTTTGTAGAGCTTGATGTCCGAGAACATGTTGGCGGGGAACAGCGTGTAGTTGAACGAGCGCGTCAGGCCCGCCGAGGTGTCGGCCGAGGCGACATAGTTGCCGTTCAACTGGGTGAGGGTGAGCTCGGGCGCCAGGCCGCGGATGCTCACTGTCTTGCCTTCGCCGGATTCGCGGCTGATGACCACACCCGGCACGTGCGCCAGCGCATCGGCGATGTTCTTGGCGGGAAACTGCGCGATGTTCTGCGCGTTGATCACCTCGACGATCGAGTTGGCCTCACGCTTGTCCTGTACGTTCTGGTCGATCGACTGGCGATAGCTGGTGACGACCACGGCATCCATGGTGGTGGTGCTTCCGGGCTCGCCGGGTTTGGGCTTGTCCGTCTTGCGGGTGTCGCTTTCGGGCGTTGCACTGGCGGCATGGGCCGGTTGTACCTGCGGCGGAGCGCTGGTGGGTGCGGCAGGTGGCGTGGATGCCTGCGCGAAGGCCGGTGCAGGAAGGACAAGACAGCCGGCAACGGACAGTGTTGCGGTGGCAAGGGCGGCGCAAAGCGGCCTGCGCGTGAGCAAGCGTGGCAGATAGGTCATGTGAATGTACTTCCCTCGAGTCGTGTGCGCCGCGACGGCGGCGTGGAGATCCCCCGATCGTCAATACCCTGCACATGGCCTATGTCTGCACGCGTTCCCCCTTGTCCTTTCGGACCCCTATCCCGAAGGTCCGGCAACACCGCAAGCCGCAGGCGGCACCTGTGACGCGTGTTACCGACGAAATTTTTCCTGCACGAAACCCCCGGGCCCGTCTTCGCGACATGGCCCGATGTCTCTTGATTGGATCGATCTAAATCCCCTGGCCGGAATTAGGCCGCCAAAGCGGCGGCGTGTCACGCTGCGCCGCAAAAAATCACGAGGGTAAAGTGCGACGTGACGCTCACTTCATTAAGCTGACACGATGACGAAGAACGACATGCGTATCGGCGCCGCGCTCGCCGACATCGAACACGATCTCGGCCGGCTGCTGACGAGCGATGCCTTCGTAATCGGCAGCGCCGCTGTATGCCTCGTCGGTGCAGACATCGAGGTCGCCGACCTGGATATCCTGACCACGACCGACGATGCGCGACACCTGGAACAGGTGTGGCAGTCGCGACGATTGCACCACTACCAGCCGCCCGACGGCGGATTGTTTCGTTCGCGCTTTGCGCGTTACGCGTTCACGGCAATGCCGGTGGAAATCATGGGCGGGCTGGAGGTGTGCGTAGAGGACGCGTGGCAACCCGTGCGCATCGATGAATCGCGCCCGCTGGACGTGTATGCCGCGCGTCTTCGCCTGCCTTCACCCGCGGAACTGCGACGCGTGCTCCATCTGTTCGGTCGGGATAAAGACCGTCGCCGTGCGGCTCTCCTTCGCGACATGTAGCGTTGCTTGCCGAGGCGCCGCCGCTCGTGCGTCAATGGCCGCTGTCGATCAGGGGAAACGCAACGGATGGCTTATCGCACCACGTTTGGATTACTGGCGCTGTGCGCCGTGATGATTGCCTGCTCACGTCCCGGTGCCGAGCCACCGGCAACAGCCCTACCGCCCCCCGCGTCGACGGCCCGGCCGGCGATGGCGCCACCGGCGCCCGCCGAAGCCATGCCGCAACCCTACGTACTCGAGGGTACCGAGGTGCGTACGCTGCACGCCGAAGGCACGGATCGCGATTACCAGGTGTTCGTCAGCTTGCCGCGTGACTACGCGGACCATCCCGAGCGTCGCTACCCCGTGCTGTTCGTCACGGATGCCAACTACGCGTTCCCGCTCATCCGCAGCATCGCCCGTCGCGTGGGCGAGCACGAAGGCGGTACCGAGGCCTTCATCCTCGTGGGCTTGTCGTATGCCGTGGGCGAGACGCCGGAATACAGCCGGCGCCGTGACTACACCCCGACGCCCGATGGCGATCCCGAACTTGCTTCCGACATGCCGGGGCGCGCCGTCGTCCATGGCGGCGGCGAAGCGTATACCCGTTTCATCAAGGACCAGGTCTTCCCGCTGATTGCCGGGCACTACCGGGCCGACATGCAGCGGAAGATCTACGCGGGCCATTCGTACGGCGGGTTGCTGGGCGCGGATATCCTGGTCCACGATCCCGGCATGTTCCAGTACTACATCCTGGGTAGCCCTTCGTTCCAGTTCGGCAATGACGTTGAGTTCGCGCGCCTGCACGAAGCCATGGCAACGCGACGCGACATGCCCGCCCATGTGCTGATCGTGCTGGGCAGCTACGAGTCGCTTTCCCCGGGCTCGCACGACCCGCGTTTCAACCACAGTACCGACATGGTTGCCGGTGCCCGGCGCTTCGTCGCCGAGCTGAAAGCGAAGCACTACCCGGGATTGCATATCCAGATGACCACCGTGGGTGACGAGGATCATATGACAGTTTTCCCGGCTGTGATTACGCGTGGGTTGCTTTGGGCGTTGCCCGGCAAACCCGGTTGATCGAACATCCTCGCTCAACGCCGCTGCGCGTAAAGATCCTTGGCAGCTGCCACGGCCGTGGCGCGGTCACGGTCCCCGAAGTCGTCCAGCGCGGGATCGGTCGAAAGGATGTGGTCGCCGGGTAGCGAGCCTGTGGCCGTAGCACTGGCATAGAGCCGCCACGCCGCGGCCGCCACGGTATCGTGTTCGACCAGCCTGCCGTTTTCCGCGAGATCGGCCATCTGGCCGGCGGCCTGGAGGTCGCCATGCAGCGCCATTTCGCGCAAGGCCTGTACATCGTCGGCGTAGTAAGCGCGTACCGTTGCGCGATCCGATGCAGACAGCCCCGAGGCCACGGCGTCGGTATCCTGTTCGTCCTGTTGCAGCTTCGCTTCCAGCAGTGCTCGCTTTGCGCCGGCACTGCCCGCCGCCGCGGCCGTGCGCAGCAGTGCGTCGACAGCGTCGTCGGATGGCATGGGCCGGGCTGCGCAAGTTGCGGCCAACGTGCGCCTCGATTCGATCGGTTCGTCGCGGCCGGTGCCGGCCTTGTCACGGTCGCCATCCTCCGCCCGCTGCCGAGCGGCCATCAGGCACATTCGATCGACGGCAGCCTCGGACTCCGCTTTCGCGGCCGTGGCGTCCATGGCGCTTGCATGTCGGTGGTCCGTCATCGCGGGGGAGTGGGCTTCCGCTAGCCGTCGCGCTGCCGTCGACGGATGCGCCGGGCCATTCCGCTCGCTTGCGTTGCCGACGATCAGCGCGGGCGCAGGCATATGCGAGACGCCTGCAACGGTGCCGAAGATGCCGAGCGCGGCAAGCGTTGCCACGACAAGAGCGACCCGCCGGCGATGGCACGGCACAGTCCGCACGACTACCGGCGCCCAGGTGAATCGGACGGCGCCTTGTCCGGCGTGCGGTGCGTCGGACTGCCCGACCTGGCGATCAGGGTATCGACGGCTTCGTCGCGAAGCACGGCTTCGATGAGCTTGTGCGAGTTCTCATACGTGGCGACCACATGCTGCTGCACCAGGATCAGGTGATAGCCCTGCGGGCCTCGCACGGGTTGCGATACCTCGCCGTCGTGCAGTTGGCTGATGGCGGAAACGAATTGAGCGGCGACGTACATGCCCAGCATCGGCTGCAGTTCACCGCCATCGCCGGCGGTCTGGGGATCGTCGGACTCGCCTTGTGCCACGGTGGCGAAGTCGGCTCCGGCGATCAGTTTTTTCCTGAGGGCGGTTGCCCGGGCGAGCGCCTCGCTCTCGGAGCGCTGGCTGCCATCGCGGGTCGGGCCCACTGCGACGAAGATATGACTCAACGAAAACTCGTCATAGGCATAGGGATGCGCAGCCAGTCTCTGGCGTACGTCGTCGGGGGTGATGGTGATGGATGCGCGCAGGCGCTCGCGTTCCGCAGGGGATACATCCCGTGCGATCGGGACCGTCAGGGTGATGTTTGCGCTGTGAGGTGTCGTCGGCGTGGAAGTCGGAGGCGTGGCCGATGCTTTGGACAGCACGGTACCGATGACGATGGCGGCGACGGTGAAGCGATGACGAATGGACATGGTGGGCATGACCCTTTGGCAGGAGACGGACATCGAAGCGGAAGAGGGGGACGACGCGCATCCCCCTCCCTGCTACGTCAGTGCAGACCGCGGGACTTGAGGAAGCCGATCAGGCCCCTCGGATCGTCCGTCGTGATGAAAGTAAACCCCTGCTTCACCAGATAGTCCCAATTGCCACGATCATCGGCAGTGTCTTTACCGCCCGGATACGAGAAGTAGATGCTGGCCAGCGTGTAGCAGCACACGCCAGTGTTCTTGTAGAAGTTGCCGTTGCCCGGTGCATCGGGAAGGGCGTTGAAGACACCCACGGCCTTGCCGTCGTGCTTGGCGAGATCCAGCTGGCCCTGCAGCAAGCCGTTCGGCTGCTTCACGTTGATCTCGACCGCCGCCGCGTTGCTCCAGTTGCGACGTGCGGTGGGTACGTCGATCACCGTCAACATGTTGGTGGTGAACACCGGGATGCCGACGATCGTGGGCGCATCGGCCTTGAAGGCCGCATAGGACGGATAAAGCGTCGCATTCACTTTCGCGCCGACTACCTTGGACGGTACGGCGAAGTTTTCCTGCGCGAGCCGGTCGATGGCCTTGACCGCATCCTTGGTCTTCGTATCGAAGATCATGGGTGTGCGGAGGCCATGCTGGTTCCAGTAGGTGAACACGCCCGTCACGTCGGGCACGAAATAGCCGGTGACCTGGGTGCGGCCCGGCGTCAGCAGATGGAGGTTCTGGATCGTGTTCCAGCTGACCGAGGCGACCGTCGGATTGGTGCCTCTATCGGTGTTGGGATCGTACTTGGTGCCGCCACGGAAAGCTGTGTAGACGTCCGTGGTGCGGCCGAGGTTGAAGTCGTGCATGAGCACGGGTACGCCCTCGGAGGTCATCTTGACGTCCAGTTCGACCGCGTCCATGCACTGGTCATCCGCGTCCTGAAGCGCGGCGCGCGAGTTCTCGGGGGTTTCCGGGTTGGGCGATCCCTTGCCCCAGAGGCCACGGTGTGCGAGCACGGATACCTGGTGGGTGGGTTCGGTTTTCAGGAGCGCCGCCATCCGGTTACCGACAGGAAGGCAGGCGGCATGGGATACCTGTGCGAGCGATCCCGCTCCGATGAGCAGCGCGAGGGCTGCCGTGATGCGACGACGTGTGTATGTGGTCATGGGTCATTCTCATGTGAGTTATGGGGATCCGGCTCGGCGTGAACGTCATCGACGGCTTCATGCCTGGCCGGGTTCGACACGGACCGGCGCTGCAGACGCGACCATAGCTTAATTAGTAACTATTACTGATATATTATGGGTGGGTAACCCTTCGATGTCGGCAAGGCTTCAATGCAGTAGCGTGTGTCGTAGCCGCTCAGGCCTGTCGGTCAGCGTCAACTTTGACATCGACGTTCTGGCGAATGGTGTCCCTTACACCCGCGATGATGCGGGTCGAGCACGTCGTGCCATGGCCGAGGCCAAACAGGGACTTTTTTCCTCCCATGGCTTTCGTGCGACAGCCATGCTCGTCCTATCTGGGCGACCCTTGGGGTACTCCACGGAAACGTATCGGGTATCCGCATCCAGCAACTGCACCGGCCGATTGCCAGCACGCGTTGAACCTTGTCGCAGCCGGTTTCATCCTTCGTCACCCTTGGGAGCTGACTACCGCAGCTGCGGCCCCAATCGCAGTGGGGTGCGTGGTGTCCACTCTAGTCTGGCTATCGGCCGCGCAATCTATCCGAGCCGTAACCCAAATCCGAGGAGATCGCAGTCGCAAAAACTTGCTCGTTGACACAATTCTCACGCTAGTCAGATTCTATCCCAGCCTCGGAGGAGCCAAAGGACGAAGGTGAGCCACACGGAGCAACTTTTTTGCGTGGAGGCGGTAGACGCTTTGCGCCCGTCCTGTATTGAAAGCATTCGGCTGGATGCGCCGGTATCGCATCATGCCTGGACTGCATTCTTTTTCCCGTTGACCCTTGGGCTATTCGGCAAGTCAATAATTATGCGAATTCCTCTGTTTTTGGGGGGCGTGTTCTTCTGCGCAAGTTCGCTGGCCGCATCGGTGTGTCCCATCGAGCACGCCCGCTATGACTACAGTGCTGGACAGGGGGGAGCAGATTTCAAAGTCATCAAGCATGTTGACGGCTTTGCGTCGCCGCTGGTTTTCCACCTGAGTCTTTCGGGCACCAAGAACCTGTGGTTTCTTTTCGACCAAGGCAATGCGCGCTACATCAGCTTGATTTCGGTCAAAGACCCAAACCAGAGCGGATGGAGTCCGCCGACTCCCGATGGCGGTGATCGACCGATTCGAGATCAGAAGTTTTTTGCGTGGAACGATGACTTGAAGATCTTTGGAGAAATGCCTGTGCCGGGTTCGCCCGCTCCAAAGTTTATTCTCGTGCCGGACCTGCCGGAAACGCTTCAGGCAAGCGCTTCTGATCGGATGTTTATCGGGTCCGGTATTTTCAAGCTCGTTGGTTGTGATCGTTAATCGAGTTTTGATGACGTAGGAGCAAACGAGGCATCGGAAAGGTCCGATGCCTCGCTATGGATCTCGTTGCGCATTTCAGCGGAGATTGGGACACTGCTCTTTTACGAGGCGTTAGCTATCCCAGCCGGCCAGTGTGGAGTATTTGGCTACGACGAGAGGTGCATGCGTATGCCATCCCCGGTGAACTGCATCCGCTATAGGCAGTGACAGCGCAACGATTAATGAAGGGGTTTGAGACCCGAGTGACAAGTTAAGGGACCCGATAGCGAGAGCCGCCAAAGTGGGTTGACCCTTGACCTAGATAAAGGGTCTAGACTTACCCCCATGAGCTCACCCACCTCCCTCACCATCGGCCGCATCGCCCAGAGCGCCGGCGTCGCTATCGACACCATCCGCTTCTACGAGCGCGAGGGCCTGCTGCCCGCGCCGAAGCGCCGGCCCTCCGGTTACCGCGAATACGACGAATCCGCGGTATCGCGCCTGCGCTTTATCCGCCGCGCCAAGGATCTGGGCTTCACGCTGGAGGAAATCCGCGAACTGTTCGCCCTTTCCGCCGACCGCCACAGTGGCGTGGAAGGCGTGCGCGAGCGTGCCGCGGCGCGTCTCCAGGCGATCGACGAACGCATCGCCGAGCTGCAGCGTGTACGCAGCGGTCTGTCCGAACTGGTCGAAGCCTGCCCCGGGCACGGCGCGCCGGAGGATTGCCCGATCCTCAAGGCGTTGGCGGAGCCGGGGGCATGAGCCACTGCTGCTCGCACGGCACCGCCACGACGCACGCACCCACGGATGCGCGGATGGACGCGCCGATGCCCGCCGGCACGACGTACACCTGCCCGATGCATCCGGACGTCCGCCAGCAGGGCCCTGGCGCGTGCCCGAAGTGCGGCATGGCGCTGGAGCCGGCCATGCCCAGCCTGGACGACGAGGACGGTGAAACGCGGACGTTGAGCCGTCGGTTGGTGTGGCTCGTCGGCCTGACGCTACCGGTGTTCCTGATCGCCATGATCCCGCACGTGGCCGGACAGGCATGGCACCAACCATGGGCCGCCTTGCTGGGTTGGGTGGAGGCGCTGCTGGCCAGCGTGGTGGTGCTGTGGGGTGGCGCGCCGTTCTTCGCACGCGGCTGGCGCTCGCTGAAACCCTGGTCGCCGAACATGTACACGCTGATCGCACTCGGCAGCGGTGTGGCCTGGCTCTACAGCGCTATCGCGTTCGCGGTGCCGTCGGCGTTCCCACCTTCCATGCGCGACATGCACGGCCAGGTGGCCGTCTATTTCGAATCCGCCGCCGTCATCGTCACGCTCGTGACCCTGGGGGATCTGCTGGAGCTGCGCGCCCGTCGCCGCACGGGCGAGGCCCTTCGGGCGCTGCTGGGTCTGGTGCCGAAGACGGCACGGCGCATCGATCCGGACGGCCACGAGGGCGATGTCGCCATCGACAGCCTGCGCGTGGGCGATACGCTGCGCGTGCGTCCCGGCGAGACCGTGCCGGTGGACGGTACGGTGCTGGACGGCGAAAGCCATGTCGACGAGGCCATGCTGACGGGCGAAGCCGTCCCCGTAGCGAAGCGTGACGGCGACCGGTTGACCGGCGGTACGCTTAACGGGCACGGAGCCGTCACACTGCGCGTGGACCATGTCGGTGCCGACACCGTGCTTTCCCGCATCGTCGCCATGGTGGCGGAGGCGCAACGGTCGCGTGCCCCGTTGCAACGCATGGCCGACCGGGTGGCGGCATGGTTCGTGCCTCTCGTCGTGGTGGCGGCGATCGTCGCGTTCGCGGCATGGTGGGTCCTCGGGCCGGCGCCGGTGCTGGCGCATGCCCTGGTCGTCGCCGTCTCCGTGCTGATCATCGCGTGCCCGTGTGCGCTGGGCCTGGCCACACCGATGTCGATCATGGTGGCGAGCGGGCGCGGCGCGCAGGCCGGCGTGCTGTTCCGCGACGCTACGGCGATCGAAGCGCTGCGCGACATCGACACGCTGGTCTTCGATAAGACCGGCACGCTGACGGAAGGCAAGCCCTTGCTGGCGGCACTGCACACGTTCAGTGGCGACCGTGGTTTCGCACTGGGCATGGCGGCCGCGGTCGAACGGCCGAGCGAACACCCGCTGGCGCGTGCGGTCATTGCAGCGGCGGAAGCGGAGGGCGTCGCGATCCCCAGCGTTTCTGGCTTTCAGGTTTACGTGGGTCGAGGCGTCAGCGGTCGCGTGGACGGGCACGACGTGGTGCTGGGCAACAGCCGGCTGATGGAGGATGAGCGGGTCGAACTCGGCGCGACCCACGACATCGCGGCCAAGGCGCGCGCGAAGGGCGCCACCGTCATGTACCTCGCCGTCGATGGTCGTCTCGCGGCGGTGCTGTCGCTGTCCGATCCGATCAAGGCCTCGTCGAAGCCGGCACTGGATGCACTGCGAGAGGCCGGCGTGAGGTGCATCATGCTGACCGGCGACGCCGCGGCCACGGCCGAAGCCGTCGCCGCGTCGCTACCCATCGATGAGGTACACGCCGGTGCGTCGCCGGAAGACAAGGCCCGCATCGTGACTGCCTTGAAGGCGGCCGGGGCCCGGGTCGCCATGGCCGGCGATGGCGTGAACGACGCACCGGCACTCGCCACGGCCGATATCGGTATCGGCATGGGCAACGGCAGCGACATCGCGATCCGTAGCGCGTCGGTCACCCTGCTCAAGGGCGACCTGGCCGGCATCGCACGGGCGCGTGCGCTGTCCGCTGCCACGGTGAGGAACATCCGGCAGAACCTGTTCTTCGCCTTCGTCTACAACGCCGTGGGCGTGCCGGTCGCGGCGGGCGTGCTGTATCCGCTGACCGGCTGGACGCTGTCCCCGATGATCGCCGCGCTGGCGATGAGCCTCAGCTCCGTGTCGGTCGTGACCAACGCGTTGCGGCTGCGTCGCGTGGCGATCTGACCGGGCTTACCAGAGGATGCCGTTATCCGGCTGCACGGGTTTCAGTCCATGCGCTTCGCCGAGCGAGTCGCGCAGGTCGATCTCGATACCGCGGGTGAGGGTGGTCAGCGGTACGTCGTCTTCGAGGTTCTCGAACGGGTTCTGCATGTCGTTGCCGATCTGCAGCAGGGCGAGGAACAGGAAGCCGGCCATCGTGGAGCCCAGCGGGGTATACAGGCCCAGTGTCTCGACCAGGCCCAGCGGCAGCAGGATGCAGAAACCGTGGGTGAAGATGCCGGGATAGGTGGCGTACTGCTGCGGTAGCGGCGTGTTCTTGATCCGCTCCATGCCGCCCTGCGCGTTGGAGATGTCCGACAGCGTGCGCGCAAGGCTGGCCAGCAGGATCGGGTCGGGGCGCGCGTCGGCGATCAGCACGCCGGTACGCGCGTGGATGGCGTTGGGCAGGTTGGTGACGTGGCGCAGCCGTTCGATCTCGTCGGCAGGCAGGCGCGGCGTCAATTCGTCCCACGGCGCCTGCCGGCGAAGGTGCAAGCGCAGCGCGTGCACATAGGCGATCTGGCGATGCGCCACGGTGGCGCCCACGCTGCGATCCGGCAGCATGGTGCCGGCCTCGCGGGCCAGGGTGCGCGAGGCGTTCACCATCGCGCCCCACAAGGTGCGGGCTTCCCACCAGCGCGCATACGCCGTGGTGTTGCGGAAGCTGAGGTACACCGCGACGGCCGAGCCCAGCAGGGTGAGCGGCAGGGCCGGGAACTCCGCGGTGAGGCGCGGATGGATCACGTACCAGAACGCCGTGACCACGACGTCCCAGGCCAGCAGCCAGATCAGCGGCTTACCCACGTAGCGCAGGATGTGTCCCACATGCGCCCGGCCCGGAAGGATCACGCGTTGTGTTCCCGCTGGATGGCCTCGGCCAGGGGGATGAACTTGAGGGAGTCTTCATTCAGCACGGCCACCTTGCCGTCGCCGATGCCGTAGACCCAGCCCTGCAGGGCGATGGTGCCGTTGGCCAGCGCGGCGGCCACGGCCGGGTGGGTGCGCAGATGGGTGAGCTGGAGGCGGACGTTTTCCTCGATCACGGCCTGCATCGCTTCGGCGCCTTCCAGCTTGCGCGCGAAGACGGCGCTCCGGGCGGCCTGCGCGTTGCGCAGCCAGGCCTCCACGGTGGGCAGGTCGCGGGTGGATTCGGGGTTGAGCAGGCCCTTCATCGCGCCGCAGTCGGTGTGGCCGCAGATGACGATGTGGCGCACGCCCAGCACCGCTACCGCGTACTCGACCACCGCGGAGACGCCACCGAGCATCTCGCCGTAGCCGGGAACGATGTTGCCGATGTTACGGCAGACGAACAGCTCGCCCGGCTGGGTCTGCGTGATCATCTCGGGAACGACGCGGGAATCGGCACAAGTGATGAAGAGCGTGTGCGGGCTCTGGCCCTCGGCCAGTTCGCCGAAAAGCTTGCGGTTTCCCGGTTCCGGGAAGACCTTGTCGCTGAAATCCTCGACGCCGCGGAGAAGGCCGAGCAGGCTTTCGTTACGTGGGGTTTCCTGGGTCATGCGCATGGCCTTGGTAAGTGCGCCGCCCGGGCGGGCGGCTGTCCGGCACGCAGTTTAGGACAACACGAGGCCAAAGAAATTCGCGCGGGTATGGAAACCCGCAGGAGCGGGGTTGGGGGGCGGGTGTAGGAGCGCACGATGTGCGCGAAATCATTGCGCTGTGCGCGACATGGCTTCGCGTCGACCCCACCGGGTTCACGCGCCAGGTTGGAGGCATGGCCTCAAAACATGTCGCGCACATCGTGCGCTCCTACATACCCACATACGCCTGAGTGGGCTCAGGCCTCCGCGTCTTCCTTGTAGGCGTCGATGGGGATGCAGGCGCACATCACGTTCTTGTCGCCGTAGACGTTGTCCACGCGGGATACCGGCGGCCAGTACTTGCTGAGCTTCAACGAGGGCAGCGGGAAGGCGGCCAGTTCGCGCGGGTAGGCGTGGGTCCACTCCGTGCCCGTGACCATCGCGGCGGTGTGAGGTGCGCGGCGCAGCGGGTTGTCCTCGCGATCCAGACGGCCATCTTCCACCGCGGCGATCTCTTCACGGATCTGGATCATGGCGTCGATGAAGCGATCCAGCTCGTGCTGCGATTCGCTTTCGGTCGGCTCCACCATCAGCGTGCCCGAGACCGGGAAGCTCAGGGTCGGGGCATGGAAACCGAAGTCGATCAGGCGCTTGGCGACGTCTTCGGCACCCACGCCGGTGGCGTCCTTGAGCGGGCGCAGGTCGAGGATGCACTCGTGCGCCACCAGGCCGTTGCGGCCGGTGTACAGCGTCTTGTAGTGCGGGGCCAGGCGACGGGCGATGTAGTTCGCGTTGAGCAGGGCGACCTGGGTCGCCTTGCGCAGGCCCTCGGTGCCCATCAGCGTGATGTACATCCACGAGATGGGCAGGATGGACGCGGAACCGAAGGTGGCCGCGCTGACCATGCCCACGTCGCCCTCACCGCCGAAGCCGCGGGGCAGGAAAGGCGCCAGGTGCGACTTGACCGCGCACGGGCCGACGCCCGGGCCGCCGCCGCCGTGAGGGATGCAGAAGGTCTTGTGCAGGTTGAGGTGCGAGACGTCCGAGCCCCACTTGCCGGGCTTGGCCACGCCGACCAGCGCGTTCATGTTGGCGCCGTCGGTATACACCTGGCCGCCGTGCTGGTGCACCACGTCGCAGATGGCGACCACGTCTTCCTCGAACACGCCGTGCGTGGAGGGGTAGGTGATCATGATGGCGGCAAGCCGGTCGGAGTACTTCTCGGCCTTGGCGCGGATATCGTCGACGTCCACGTTGCCGTTGGCGTCGCAGCGGGTGACCACCACGGTCATGCCGCACATCTGGGCCGAGGCCGGATTGGTGCCGTGCGCCGATTCCGGGATGAGGCAGATGTCGCGGTGGCCCTCATTGCGCGAGCGGTGGTACGCGCGGATGGCCAGCAGGCCGGCGTATTCACCCTGGGCACCGGAATTGGGCTGCAGGCTGACCGAGTCGTAGCCAGTGCATTCCACCAGCATCGCTTCCAGTTCGTCGATCAGCTGCTTGTAGCCCTGGGCCTGGTCGGCCGGGGCCAGCGGATGGATGTTGGCGAACTCCGGCCACGTCACCGGGATCATCTCCGCGGTGGCGTTGAGCTTCATGGTGCACGAGCCCAGCGGGATCATGGTGCGATCCAGCGCCAGGTCCTTGTCGGCCAGGCCACGCAGGTAACGCAGCAGCTCGTGCTCGCTGTGATGGGTGTTGAACACCGGGTGCTGCAGGAAGGCGGTGTCACGAAGCAGGGCAGACGGCAGCGCGTCGGCCGTGGCCGCATCCAGCGTGTCGATGTCGCCCAGCTCCGCGCCGAACACGCCGGCCAGCGCCGCGATGTCCGCGCGGATGGTGGTCTCGTCGAGGCTGATGCCCACGCTGCCCTCATCGATCGCGCGCAGGTTGAGGCCGGCCTTTGCGGCCCGCGCGTGCAGCGCCGCGGCGTCCACGCCCGTGATGTGCAGCGTGTCGAAGAAGTCGTTGCCCACCGTGACACCGGCCTTGCCCAGCACGCCGGCGAGGATGGCGGTGAGGCGGTGCGTGCGGCGGGCGATGCGGACCAGGCCGTCCGGACCGTGATAGACCGCATACATGCTGGCCATGACGGCGAGCAGCACCTGCGCCGTGCAGATGTTGGACGTGGCCTTCTCGCGGCGGATGTGCTGCTCGCGCGTCTGCAGGGTAAGGCGGTAGGCCGGCTTGCCCTCGCTGTCGACGGAGACGCCGATCAGGCGGCCCGGCATCGAGCGCTTATAGGCATCGCGACAGGCGAGGTAAGCGGCATGCGGGCCACCGAAGCCGTATGGCACGCCGAACCGCTGCGTGTTGCCGACCACGATATCCGCGCCCCAGCTGCCCGGCGCGGCGATCAGGGTGAGGGCGAGCAGATCGGTGGCGACGCAGACGATGCCACCGCGTGCGTGCGTGGCTTCGGCCAGTGCCTTGTAGTCGTTGATCCGACCGAAGGTGTTGGGGTATTGCAGCAGCACGCCGAAGCTGTCGACCGAACCGGCGTCGCCGTCCGCGCCCACGTGCAGTTCGATGCCGATGCCGTCGGCGCGCGTGCGCAGCACTTCCAGCGTCTGCGGATGGACGTCCTTCGAGACGAAGAACACGTTCGACTTCGACTTGGCGGACCGCTTGGCCAGCGTCATCGCCTCGGCGGCAGCGGTGGCTTCGTCCAGTAGCGAGGCGTTGGAGATATCCATGCCGGTCAGGTCGGTGACCATGGTCTGGAAGTTGATCAGGGCTTCCATGCGGCCCTGCGAGATCTCCGCCTGGTACGGCGTATAGGCCGTGTACCAGGCCGGGTTCTCCAGCACGTTGCGCAGGATGACGTTGGGCGTGAGGGTGCCGTAGTAGCCCTGGCCGATGAAGCTGCGGAACACCGTGTTGCGGTCGGCGATGGCGCGGATCTTGGCCAGCGCTTCCTCTTCGGTCACCGCGGCGGGCAGCGACAGCGGCGCGGGCGACTTGATCGAGCCCGGCACGATGGCATCGGTGAGGGCGTCGAGACTGGCGTGGCCGACCACGGCCAGCATGGCGTCGATCTCGGCATCGTTCGGACCGATGTGACGCTCGATGAACGCACCGTGGTTCTCGAGTTCGCGCAGCGACGGAGAGTTTTTCTGGCTCATGGCTTTGGAGGCATCCGGAAGAACGTGCCGTGCCGGCACGTGGGGCGCCCCTCTGTCCTTTTGCCTGAGAGTTTGGAGGCGGGTGGCCTCTTGCACCTTCGGCGCCGGATCTAACCGGTCTCTCCAGAGTGATGAAGCACGTCGGTGGTCATGGGAGCCTGAGCGATTACGGGCGTTGCGCCTTCGGCAGCGGGTCCTTCCGCTTCTCCCACCGGGTGTTGCTGGACACGATTATACAGAGCCGGGGCCGGGGATGATGTCTTTTTGCGAGCGTATCCCGCCCAGGATCAGATCGATCCCCGTCAGGAAGTCGGCACGGTCGTCGTGGGAGCGCAGGGCCCCGGCCATGCCGCGCGTGAAGGGGTAGGCGTCCGGGTCCAGCGCGGCCCAGGTCGTGGCGACGCTCGCCAGGAACGCCTCACGGTCCACGCCCAGCGTCTGGCCGTGGCGTGCGTTGGCCGCGTTCTGGCCGGCCACGCCCAGGATGTAGCTCCACAAGGCCAGCACGGTCGACCACTGGGCCGTCGGCGGCACGCCCAGCGCCTGCACCTCGCCGCCCAGCGCCTCCAGCAGGCGCACGCCGGGCAGCTGGCCAGGGCCGCGACCCAGCGCCGCGCCGACCCAGGGGTGGTTATCGATGGCGTCGAACATGCCCAGCGCGATGGCGCGGATCCTGTGCTCGGGCGTCGGCGCTGCGGGCGCAGTCCCCGCTGCCGCAGTTCGCAGCGCAGCCGCGACCACCGCGTCGCATGCCGCCGTCAGTAGGTCGTCCTTGTTGGCGATGTGCCCATAGAGGGCGCCCGGCCCGGTCGCCAGGCGCTCGGAAAGCGCACGGAAGGTAAGGCCGCCTTCGCCCAGGCTATCCAGGAGCGCTACGGCGGTAGCGACGATGCGATCACGCGAGAGGGCCTGGTCGCGTCGCTGGGGTGGAGGAGATGAATTGGCCATGGCCTGCATGTTGACATGGATGGAACGTCGTTCCAATATGTTGGAACGACGTTCCAAGGTCGCTTTGCTTATGGCATAGCTCAGCCGGTTAGAGCACTTGACTGTTAATCAGGGCGTCGTTGGTTCGAGTCCACCTTCGAGCGCTTGCGACCGCCGTACTGGCGATCACTTCTCTACCTATACGTGAAGCACTCCATGCCTCCTTCCATCGCTATCGTCGGTGCCGGTCTTGGTGGCCTGACACTGGCACGTGTCCTCCACGTCCACGGCGTTGCCGCGACGGTCTTCGAGGCCGAAGCCTCGGCTACCGCACGCGCCCAGGGTGGCATGCTCGATATCCACGGGGATAACGGTCAGCGCGCACTCAAGGCCGCCGGTCTTTACGAAGCCTTCCTGGACATCGTGCATACCGGCGGCCAGGCGACCCGTGTGCTTGGCCACGACGGCGCGCTGCTGTTCGCCAACGAAGACGACGGCTCCGGCGATCGACCGGAAGTGCCGCGGGGCGCGTTGCGACGCCTTCTTATGGAGTCGTTACCGCCGAATACCATCCGCTGGGGCAGCAAGCTGACGCACGCCGTGTCGACAGGACGCGGCCGGCACGACCTGCACTTCGCCGATGGCTCGACCGCCACCGTCGATCTGCTGGTGGGTGCCGATGGGGCGTGGTCGAAGGTTCGCCCGCTGTTGTCCGCTGCCGTACCGGTTTATACCGGGATGTCGTACGTGGAGACATGGCTGCACGGTGCCGACCATCGCCACGCACCCGGCGCGGCGGCCGTCGGCGGCGGTGCGCTGTTCGCCGTAGCACCGGGCAAGGGCATCCTTGCGCACCGCGAGCCGGAGGGTGTCTTGCACACCTATGTGGCCTTGCGTCGTTCCGAGGCGTGGATGTCCCGCATCAATGCAGACGAGCCGGCCCGGACGATGGCGCAGGTTGCGGCGGAGTTCGACGGCTGGGACGCGGGATTGAAGTCACTGATCACCGACGGCGAAACACCGCCGGTGATCCGACGCCTCCACGCCCTGCCATCCGAACACCGCTGGAAACGCGTACCGGGCGTAACGTTGCTCGGCGACGCGGCCCACCTCATGTTGCCTTCGGGCGAGGGCGCCAACCTGGCGATGTGGGATGGAGCCGAACTGGCACAGGCGCTGGTCGCCCAGCCAGGCGACATCGAAGCGGCACTCGCCACCTATGAGGAAACGCTGTTCAAACGCAGCGCGCTGGCCGCGGTGGATGCGCAGGAACTGCTCGATGTGTGTTTCGGCGAGCGTGCACCGGCCAGCCTGGTCGAGATGTTCACCGGCGGCGGGACTGCCGGCTAATCAGAAGAAGGCGGCGGGGCTGAGGGCGAAGCGCTTGGCCAGCGCACGGATGTGGTTGACGGTCAGTTCGCGCTTCCCTGCCAGGATCTCGGAAACCACGCTCTGTGTTCCGATTTCCGGCAGCTGGTTCTGTCGAAGATCGTGCTGTTCCATGAGGAAGCGCAGAAGATCGACGCCATGCACTTCTGCCTGGAGATAGTGGCGTTGGTCATAGGCGTAGATGAGATCGGCAATCACCTGGAACAGGGAGTGACACGGGTGTGTCGCTTGCATTGCACCCGCATCGACGAGCGTGTCGGCCAGTGCCACCAACTCGTCGTAATCGGCACTGTTCTCGATGTGACGCAGACCGGAAAGCTTTTGGAAGGCCTCCCAGCCCTCCGTGACGAAAGCCAATGAAGTTCGTGCTTTCATTTCCATTTTCCTTCGTCGTACTGGCTATGCGTAAGCACTGTCTTGATAAAACAAAGCTGCGTTGCGTAGCTGATGCCGCAAACGATACGGTAACGGTTTCCGCGAATATCGAAGACGTGCTTGTCGCCGACGATGTCTACGCTGCCCAGAGACATTTTCAGGTCGTTGAAGCCTCGATAGCTTCGTGACTCCATCAGTTTGCGCCACGCCTGCAGCGGGGTGCCTGCATCGGTGTGGAGAAGGGCGAATTCGACAAGGCGCCGATTCGTGATGACACGCATCGCACTCTTCCGTGAGCTTGGGTTCCATAATATCGCAAATTGCGATGGCGTCAACGAGAGGCGCGGATCGACACTTCTTGTCGGGTTTTAGCTCGATAACCAGTGGTCACTGGCCAGCAGGGCTATCACCAGGGATCGGTACCTTCCGTGGCGGAGAATCCGCCGGTCGGGCCGTTGTCCGGGAGCAGGGCGAGGCGAACGGTCTCGGCCGCCCCTTCGGGGATGGTCTGCGGACCGCTGTGACCGTTGAGATCGGTGGCGGTATACCCGGGATTGGCCGCGTTGACCTTGATGCCATGCTCTTTCAGTTCGGCGGCAAGCAGCACGGTGAACATGTTCATCGCTGCCTTCGATCCGTTGTAACCGAGCAGTTTGACCGCGGCGTATTCCCAGGTCGGATCGTTGTTGAGCGTGATGGAGCCGAGGCCGCTGGATACGTTGACGATACGACCCGACGCCGATTTTTTCAGCAGCGGCAGCAGTGCCTGGGTCACGGCGACGGCGCCGAAGAAGTTGGTATCGAAGATCTGTCGGACGACTGCCAGGTCGGCGACTCCGGGCATGCCGTCGCCCTGCACCGATATCCCCGCGTTATTGACCAGGACGTCGAGGTGGCCTTCGTTCGCTTCGATATCGGCGGCCGCTGCCGTCAGCGACGCGGGGTTGGTCAGGTCGATCGCGATGTAACGCACGTCGAGACCTTCACCCTGCAGGGTTTTCGCGGCCTCGTTGCCACGTGATGCGTCACGTGCGCCGAGCAGAACGCGGTGGCCGGCCTGGCCGAGCTGCCTGGCGACTTCGAAGCCGATGCCCTTGTTGGCACCGGTGATGAGGGAGATGCGACGGTCGGGGGTAGTCATGGTGTTCCTTGGTAAGACGGCAGGGGAGGCACTGGCGTTAATATATGAATCATCCTTCGGCTTTTGAATTCGCATATGTCCGTGACCCCGGCCGATCCCCTGAAGCCCCGTAAAACCCCACGTCAGGCCCGTTCGGCGGCGACGGTGGCGGCGATTTTCGAAGCCACGTTTCAGGTTCTGCTGACCGAAGGCCTCGTGCGCCTGACCACCACGCGTGTCGCCGAGCGTGCCGGCGTGTCCGTGGGCACGATGTACCAGTACTTCCCGCACAAGCAGGCGCTGTTGTACGCCTTGCTCGACCTGTACCTGGAGGAAGTGGTGGTGGCACTGGAAGACGCCTGTGTCCGCCACGAGGGCGCATCCCTGGGCGAGATCGCCGACGGCTTGGTTAATGCCTATCTCGAGGCCAAGCTGCGCCACATGCCTGGATCGCGGGCTCTTTACGCCGTGGCGGCCGAACTCGATACGGCGGACCTGATTGGCGATATCACGCGGCGTGTCGACGCCGCGCTCGCACGCGTATTGGCCAGTGCCCGCGACGCGACATTCGACGACCTGCCTACCGTGACCTTCGCGTTGCGCACCCTGCTGGTGGGCACCGTGCGCGCCGTGCTGGAGACCGATGCCTCGCCGCCGTCGATGGCGATGCTGCGAGCGCAGTTGCCCGTGATGTGCCGCGCCTATCTGTTCGCGGCATCGCGGGGGCTCCCGCCAGGGCCTTAAAGAAGCTCCCATCCTGTTGCCAAATGACCAGTGGTCATTTACATTAATGACCACTGGTCATTTGGAGTGTGGCATGGCGAACAAAGGGTGGGCGTTGGTTACTGGTGCGTCGAGCGGGCTGGGGAGGGATTTCGCGCTGGCGCTTGCGGAGCAGGGATGGGATGTGGTGCTCACGGCGCGCCGAACGGAACCCATGGAGCGGCTCGCCGCGGAGGTTCGCGCCACGCATGGCGTACAGGCGCATGTCGAGGTCCTCGACCTGGCTGTGGAAGGCGCCGCGGCTCAACTCAAGGCACGGCTCGATACGCGCGGCATCGTGATCGGCACGCTGGTGAACAACGCAGGCCACGGCCTGACGGCGGAATTCATCGACGCGCCGACGGATGGCCTCAGTGCGATGTTGCGGCTCAACGTCATCGGCACGACCGAACTGGCACACGTCTTCGCCCATGACATGGCACGCCGTGGCGGCGGGAAAATGCTTCTGGTGGCGAGCGTCGCCGCCTTTCAGCCATGCCCGCGTTTTGCCGCCTATGCAGCCAGCAAGGCCTATGTGGTGTCGCTCGGCGAAGCCCTGCATACGGAGCTGAAGTCGAAGAACGTCGTTGTGACCGTGCTGTCGCCGGGGGTAACCGATACGGGGTTCTTCGATGCGGCGGGCGAGGCGCCCAACGCCGCGATGAAACGGATGATGATGAAGTCGCGTCCCGTGGTCGATATCGGACTTGCCGCGCTGGCGGCAGGCCGCTCCGGCGTGGTCGCCGGCCGTATCAATCGGGTCATGGTCTTCCTCTCACGCCTGCTTCCGCGTCAGCAGCTATCGCGCATCACCTATAGAATGGCGGCAACCTGATGCCGGACTGAGTACATGGTGCGATACGCGCTTGCCGCGGAAGACAAGGAGGCGCGACGCGAGGCCATCGTGACCGCCGCGCGGACGCTATTCCTGCGCGATCCGGAAAAGCTGCCCTCCGCAGCGGCCATCGCCACGGAGGCCGGTCTTGCCAAGGGTACGGTGTACCTGTACTTCGAGACGAAGGAGGAAATCTTCATGGATATCCTCCACGTCTATCGCGTGGCCATGATGTCGGTAATACGCGAGGCCTTCGCCCCCGACGATCGCTCGCCTACCGATCATGTCGACGCTTTCCTCGTTGCTTATGTCGCCGATATCGTGGCGCATCCGGAAATACTTAAGCTGGAATCGCTCGGTTACAGCGTGCTCGAACGTAACGTCGCGCAGGAACGGCTGCGTTCGTACAAGGCGGCGTTGAGCGATGCGCTGATGGAAGCCGGCGGCGCGGTCGAGGCCTCGTTGGGTCTGGACGCCGGCGAGGGTGCGCGTATCCTCGTACACAGCTACGCGCTTACCCAGGGTCTATGGCAGGCGCTCGATATTCCCGCCGATTGCGTCGAGATGATGGGTGAAGCCGCGGCCGCTTTCACCGCGATGGACTACGCGAACGAGTTGACCGTGTCGCTGCGGCGTTACTGGTCGGGTCTTCCTGCGAAGGGCTGAAACATCATCACCCCTTGCCCTGTCAAAGGCTGATCGGCAATACCAGGATCGTGATGGGCAGCCGGCAAAAAACGAAGCCCGCCGGACGAAAGGTCGCGGCGGGCTTCATGTCGCATCAAACACGAACCGTGCGGCTTACTTCTTCAGATCGAACCGATCCAGGTTCATCACCTTCGTCCACGCGGCGACGAAGTCGTTAACGAACTTCTCCTTGGCATCCTCGGTGGCGTAGACCTCGGCGATGGCTCGCAGCTGAGCATGCGAGCCGAAGATCAGGTCGACACGCGTACCGGTGAACTTGCGCTCACCCGATTTGCGATCGACACCCTCGAAGATGTCCTGCGCCGAGGACATCGCCCGCCATTCCGTGCCCATGTCGAGCAGGTGGCGGAAGAAGTCGTTGGTCAGCGTGCCCGGCTTCTGCGTGAACTGACCGTGCGTATCGTTGCCGTTACGCACACCCAGCACGCGCAAGCCACCGACCAGCACGGTCATCTCCGGTGCGGTGAGGGTCAGCAGCTGCGCCCGGTCGATCAGCAGCGCTTCCGCCGGTACGTTCCACTTGCGCTTGACGTAGTTGCGGAAGCCATCGGCCTTCGGTTCCAGCGCGTTGACCGACTCCACATCGGTCTGCGCCTGCGTGGCATCGCCACGGCCCGGTGCGAACGGCACGTCGACCGAGTGACCGGCGTCCCGCGCGGCCTTCTCTATGCCAGCGTTACCCGCCAGCACGATCAGGTCGGCCACGGAAACCTTCTTGCCCGTGCTCTCGAAGTCGCTGCGGATGGCTTCCAGCACGCCCAACACCTTCGCCAGTTGCTCCGGCTGGTTGGCTTCCCAGTCCTTCTGCGGCGCGAGGCGGATGCGCGCACCGTTGGCGCCGCCGCGCTTGTCGGAGCCGCGGAAGGTGGAGGCCGAAGCCCAGGCGGTGGTCACCAGTTCGGCCACCGACAGGCCCGACGCCAGGATCTTCTCCTTCAGCGACGCGACATCGGCATCGCCGACCAGGGCGTGATCGATCGTCGGAATCGGATCCTGCCAGTCGAGCACCTCGGCGGGCACTTCGGGACCGAGGTAACGGGCACGCGGGCCCATGTCGCGATGGGTCAGCTTGAACCACGCGCGGGCGAACGCGTCGGCGAACTGGTCCGGGTTCTCGAGGAAGCGGCGCGAGATCTTTTCGTAGGCCGGATCCATGCGCAGGGCAAGGTCGGTCGTCAGCATCGTCGGACGCTGCTTCTTCGACGGATCGTAGGCGTGCGGGATGGTCTCTTCCGCGTCCTTGGCGACCCACTGGTGGGCGCCGGCGGGGCTCTTGGTCAGCTCCCACTCGTGGCCGAACAGGTTCTCGAAGAAGCCGTTACCCCACTGCGTCGGAGTGCTGGTCCAGGTAACTTCGAGCCCGCTGGTGATGGTGTCGGCACCCTTGCCGCTGCCGAAGCTGCTCTTCCAGCCGAAGCCCTGGTTCGCAATGTCCGCGGCTTCCGGCTCGTCACCGACGTTGTCGGCGGGACCGGCACCGTGCGTCTTGCCAAAGGTGTGGCCACCGGCGATCAGCGCGACGGTCTCTTCGTCGTTCATCGCCATGCGACCGAACGTCTCGCGGATGTCGTGCGCCGAAGCGACCGGGTCAGGGTTGCCGTCGGGGCCTTCCGGATTCACATAGATCAGGCCCATCTGCACCGCGCTGAGCGGGCTTTCCAGGTGGCGACCGCCGTCGGTGCGGCTCTGTTCTTCGCCGTGCTTTTCGGCATCGGCCACGAGCACGCCGCCGCCGTCGTCGTCACCGGCCTTGCCCTTGCCGTAGCGCACATCGCCGCCCAGCCAGGTCTTCTCGTTACCCCAGTACACGTCCTGGTCCGGTTCCCACGTATCCTCGCGGCCGCCGGCAAAGCCGAAGGTCTTGAAGCCCATGCTCTCCAGGGCGACGTTGCCGGTGAGGATGTAGAGGTCGGCCCAGGAAATCTTCTGGCCATACTTCTGCTTGATGGGCCAGAGCAGGCGACGCGCCTTGTCCAGGCTGACGTTGTCGGGCCAGCTGTTCAGCGGGGCGAAACGCTGCTGCCCACGGCCACCGCCGCCACGGCCGTCGCCGACGCGATACGTGCCCGCGCTGTGCCAGGCCATGCGGACGAACAGGCCGCCGTAATGGCCGAAGTCCGCCGGCCACCATTCCTGCGAATCGGTCATCAGGCGAGTCAGGTCCGCTTTCACGGCCGACAAATCGAGGCTGTTGAAAGCGTCGGCGTAGTTGAAGTCGCCACTCAGGGGGTTGGACTTGTTCGAATGCTGGGCCAGCAGGTCCACACGCAGCTGTTTCGGCCACCAGTCACGATTGGTGGTGCCGCCGCCGGCGGTGTGGTTGAACGGGCACTTGGCTTCGTTGGTCATGCGCTCTCTCTCTCCTTGGGATGGTCCCAATGGCTGGCATTACGGGGCGTCAGGCTTGCACGGAGGTTCGGCGACAATGCGCCACGGGGACAACGATGATGGGCAGTGACACTGCCGAGAGGCCGACCAGGGCGTCGTCGTCCCGCTTGCGGGAAACAGGTGAGACGGCGACGGGAGCGCGACGGGGGAGGGGCATGACGCGACCTGTGGAAGACCTGTTCCTGAGTGTACGCTGCGGGTGTGACGCTTCGGAAGCTGATTGATACTATCGAATCGATAGAGAGGGACTATGGAATCCTCTCCTTATCGTCGCGGCCCGCGCAAGGTTTGCTGGCGCGTTATCGGCAAGGAGCGCCATGACGCATGGGGAGCTTCAGCTACCGCAGCACGGCGTACGAACCAACTCCGCAGTCTGCAGGACATGACATCCGTTTCATTCGTACCGCAACTTCTTTCGGGTGAACCGGCGTAGATTGACCGCTTGGCACTCATGGCTGTTCAAATGAACGCAAACCCAAATGGATGGTTCGGCAAGAAGCGCATCGGCTGGGGCATCGGCCCGCGCCGCTGGCAGGGCTGGCTGGTCATGGCGATCTATGCGGTGGCGATGATCGCGCTGCCGCGGGTGGTGGACAGGACTGCGCATCCCTGGCTGGTCGGTGGAGGTATCGCCGTGCTGTCCGTTGCACTGCTCACCATCATGATCCTCAAGTTCGAACACGCCGAGCACCGTCGTCCCTAGCGTGTCCATGGCCGAAGCACAGGCTTCGCCAGCCCGGTGCTCACTTCAATCCACCAGTTCGATGCCCAGGCCATGCAGCAGCCCGGACGCTTCCGCGCGTGTGAACCTGGCCCCCTTGATCTGGTTATCGCGGATGTCCATGACGTAGTTGGTGGACTCTGAAAAATCCGCACCCCCCAGCTTCGTCTTCCCGAAGAGAGCTTCCGCGAAGTCGGAATAGGTGAAGTTCGCCCGCGTGAAGTTGCCCTGGCGCAGGTCGACGTGGCGGACCTTGCATTCCTCCATGACGATTTCCTGCAGATCGAGGTCGAAGAACGACGCGTAGTCCAGCACCGACTTGCGGAACGCGAGCTTGGCCGGCGCGGCGTACCGCGGCCAGTCCGCTCGCGTCCAGTCCACGCCGATGACCTTGCATTCGTTGAACGTCACGCCCTGGAACTTGCTGGCCTTGATCTTGATGTTGCTCAGGTCGCAGGCTGTGAAAGTACAGTCGATGAACTTGCAGTGGTCGAACGTTGCATCACTGAAGGTGCAGCGGGTGAACGTGCATTCCTCGAAGGTGAGCGTGGCGAGAATGCTTTCGGCATAGTCCAGGCCCTGGAACGCCTTGAGGTAAAAATCGCTTTCTGTGCCGATACGTTCGTTCATGGGGGGAGGGCCTGTGGAACACAGCGGCGATTGTCCGGCTTCGCCGCCACGCGTTCAATCTTGCGTAACCGGTGCAACTGTGTGCGAGGGCGCTGCGGACGCGATGCCCGCTGCCATCACAATTGGCCCATCACCGCTTTGTACTATTTGCGCATTTCCCACGCAGGATAATGCATCATGTCATCGGCTGAATCGCGCCATGCATGCGAAAGCGCGGCTGTCCATCCGCTTTCCAGCCCGCAACGGGATATCTACCACGATCAACTGATGAAGGGCCGCACGCCGACCTACAACATCGGTGGGTACGTCGACCTCTTCGGTGGCGTGGACGCGGTACGCTTCGAAAGGGCCTTGCAGCTCGCGGTGCGCAAGCACGATTGCCTGCGCTTGCGCCTGGTTTCCAGGGGCGATGACACACCCGGGCAGGTCATGGCGCAAGAACTTGCGATTTCGCTGCCCTTGCTGGATGTTTCCGGTCACGAGGCGCCCGAGCAGCACGCGCGGGCGTGGATTCGCGAGTGCATCAACACGCCATTCGATCTCTTCGGTGGCCATTGTTTCGCTGCGCGCTCATCAAGCTTTCGAAAAGCCGGTTCCAGTGGTTCATCTGCGCCCACCACATCGCCGTCGATGGCTGGGGCATCGATACCATCATCCAGTCCGTCGCCAGCCTGTACAGCGCGCTGGAGAACGGTGAGGCGCCGGATATCGAGGCACCGTCCTATCTTGCGTTCGTAGCCAACGATGCCGCCTACCTGGCATCCACGTCGTTCGACAGGGATCGCGGTCACTGGCTCGGTACCTACCCGGACGTGCCCGATCCGTTGCTCTCGCCGCGCCATCGGGACACGGTCGTCGGCCAGCCTTTTTCGACCGGTGAGTGCTCGTGGCGGCTGTCGCGCGATCTGGACGAGAAGATCGACGCCCTGGTCGCCGCGCATGGTTCAACGCGATTCCAGGTGTTTCTCGGCCTGTTCCAGGCGTTCTTCCTGCGCCTGGAGCAGCGTGACGAGCTGATCGTCGGCATGTCCGTGCTGAACCGCAAGGACGCCGCGGCGCGGCGGACCGCCGGCATGTTCACCAATGTCCTGCCGATGCGCCTGGCGTTCGATACGAGCGATTCGTTCGTCGCCTTGATCGCGTCCATCGCGCCGGCCTTGCGCCAGGCGTATCGACACCAGCGCTTCCCCGTCGGCGCGTTGAACGAGGGCCTGGACCTTTTCCGGAGCCATCGCGCACAGCTCTACGACCTTTCCATCTCCTACGAGCATGGCGGCACCGAGCTGTTCTTCGGCACGGTCCGCGCACTCGTCGTGAAGTGCACGAACGATCACGAGGGCACGCCGCTTCGTTTGTGTGTTCGCGACGACCTGGGCACCAGCGAGTCGACGATGTTCTTCATCTTCGGTCGCGCGTACTTCGACGACGGTGAGATCGCCACGTTGCGCGAGCGGTTCATCGTCTTCATGGAGGCGCTGCTCGCAGACGCCCACGCCCCCCTCGCCTCGATACCCGTCGTGCTCGCGAGCGAACGGAAGCAGTTCGCGGCCTGGAACGCGACCGATGTCGCTTACCCCGACACGTGCCTGCACACGGCGTTCGAGCGCTGTGTCGACCGGCAGCCGGATGCCGTCGCCCTGGTGCACGGCGATGTATCGCTCAGCTACGCCGAACTCAACCGACGGGCCAACCGGCTTGCTCACCATCTGCTGGCGACGGGTGTGCAGCCGGACGACCGGATCGTCCTTTGCCTCGAACGCGGCGTATCGATGGTGATCGGCCTGCTGGCCATCCTCAAGGCGGGGGGCGCTTACGTACCCATCGATCCGACATACCCACCCGAGCGCCTGGCCTACCTGCTGCAGGATGCGCAGTCGCGCCTCTTGCTGACGGACGAGACGGGGTGCCGCGCACTGGGTGCCTCCGTAGACGCGACGACGCACCTGCGGCTGGACCTGCCTTCGCCACCGTGGATCACGCTGCCGGCGAGCAATCCCGAGCTGGCTGGCGTGACCTCGCAGCACCTGGCCTACGTCATCTATACCTCCGGCTCCACCGGGCAGCCCAAGGGGGTGATGGTCGAGCATCGTCACGTCGCCCATCAGGTCGTCGCGTTGCAGCGTGCCTACGACCTGCGGCCAGACGACCGTCTGTTGCAGTTCGCTTCGCTGGCTTTCGACATGTCGGTGGAGGAGATTTTTCCCGCGCTGGTTACCGGCGCCACGCTCGTGTTGCGCACCGATGCCTGCCTGGCCTCGCCGACGGCGTTTGCCGCCTTCTGTGCCGAGCACGGCCTGACCTGGATCAACCTTCCCAGCACGTTCTGGGCGCAGCTGGCCACGGAACGCCCCGAACTGCCGCTGCCGGCCACCTTGCGCCGGGTCAGCGTGGGTGGGGATGCCATCAGTCCTTCCGCGGTGGCCGCGTGGTTTGCGAGGGCAGGGCACCGACCCACGCTGTTCAACGCCTACGGGCCCACCGAGGCGACCGTCAACGCGACGCTGTTGCGCATGGACGAGGCGCCCCGCGTGCCGTCGATCGGACGCCCGGTGTCGAATGCCCGGGTGCATCTGCTCGACGCCCGGAAACAGCGCGTGCCTGTGGGAGCCGTCGGTGAGCTGTACATCGGCGGGAGCGGCGTGGGGCGAGGCTATCTCCATCGGCCGACGCTGACCGCCGAGCGTTTCATCGACGACCCGTTCGCGAACCGTGCCGGTGCACGCATGTACCGCACGGGCGACCTGGGTCGTTATCTGCCGGATGGCGCGATCGAATTCCTGGGTCGCAACGATCACCAGGTCAAGGTGCGTGGGTATCGCATCGAACTGGGTGAGATCGAGGCTCGTCTCGCGAAGCATCCTTCCGTACATGAAGTGGTGGTGCTCGCGTTGGGCGAGGGGCTGACGCGAAGGCTCGTCGCCTATGTGGTGACCCGCGCCGGCGAGGCCGGCGAGGCCGACGATGCCGCGCTCGCCGGACTCTGGCGAGCGCATCTCGCCGTCGATTTGCCCGACTACATGCTGCCATCCGCCTTCGTCCGTCTGGACGCCTTCCCACTCACGCCGAACGGCAAGCTCGATCGCAAGGCGCTGCCCGAGCCCGGTGACGAGGCGTTCGCGCTGCGGTCCTACGAGGCCCCCCGGGGCGAGGCGGAAAACGTACTGGCGACGCTGTGGCGGGAATTACTGGGTGTCGAGCGCATCGGGCGTCACGATCACTTCTTCGAACTCGGCGGCCACTCGCTGGTCGCCATCCGCCTGCTCGGTCGCATGGCGCAGGCCTTCGGTCGTGTGCTGCCGCTGGCCACGCTGTTCAGTCACCCTACCGTGGCCGAGCTGGCCGTGGCCGTCGAGGCGCTTGGGCGCGAAGACGCGCATCCTGTCCTGCCGCCCATCCGTCCCGTCGTCCACGGGGCGACGTTGCCGCTGTCCTACGCGCAGCAACGCCTGTGGTTCATGGACCAGCTGGACCGTGACAGTGCGATCTATCACGTGTCGCTGGTGGTACACATGGCAGGCGAGGTGGACGGCGCGCTGCTTCGCCGCAGCCTGGACCGCCTGCTGGCGCGCCACGAGGCCTTGCGTACCGTGTTCCGAGGCATCGACGGCGAGCCGCACGCCGCGCTGCTGCCGGCGGACACCGCGTTCCCGTTCGTCGAACACGACCTGCGCGGGACGAGTGATCTCGACGGCGCACTGGCCCGATACACCGACGACAACGCGTGCATGCCGTACGACCTCGAACACGGGCCGCTGGTCCGCGCCTGCCTCGTGCGTGTCGCCGACCGTGACTGCACGTTACTGCTGGGCATGCACCACATCGTCGCGGATGGCTGGTCCCTGCACCTGTTGGCCCGCGAGATCGGCACGCTGTACACGGCATTTGCGCAAGGGCAGGACGACAAGCTGCCGCCGTTGCCGGTGCAGTATCCCGACTATGCCGCCTGGCAGCGTGCGGTGCTGACGCCCGAGCGCTTGCAACGCCAGGTCGACTATTGGCGTCACACGCTGTCCGGCGCGCCGGACTTGCTCAAGCTGCCGACAGATCGTCCGCGCCCGGCGCGACAGTCGTTCGCCGGTGCGGTGGTGCCGCTGCGGGTCGATGCCAACGTGGCCGGTCGCCTCAGGCAGGTGTGCGCCCGGCACGGCGTGAGCCTGTTCATGCTGCTGACGGCGGCGTGGTCGAGCGTGTTGGCGCGTCTCTCGGGTCAGGACGACGTGGTGATCGGAACGCTGTCCGCCAATCGGGGGCAGCGGGAGATCGAGCCGCTCATCGGCTTCTTCGTCAGCACGCTGGCCCTGCGCCTGGACGTGTCCGGCGAGCCGGATACCGCCGGGATGCTCGCAAGGGTACGCCAGCGCATCCTCGCGGCACAGGAAAACCAGGACCTGCCGTTCGAGCAGGTGGTGGAGATCGCGCGTCCGTCGCGACGGCTGGATCATTCGCCGTTGTTCCAGGTGCTCATCGCCTGGCAAAGCAACGACCGCGGGCGTTTCGCGTTGCCGGGCATCGAGGTGAGCCAGGCGGATATGTCCCTGGCGGCGATCCGCTACGACCTGGAACTGCATCTTTACGAGGACGACGATGCCATCGTCGGCGGGCTAGGCTATGCCACGGCGTTGTTCGACCAGGCGTCGATAGAGCGGCACGTGGGCTACCTGGGAGCCGTGCTGGATGCCATGGCAGCCGAGACGCCGCTGCCGTTGTCCCGCATCGCCTTGGCCGGTGCCGACGAACAGGCCTTGCTCGAACGCTGGAACCATACGGGGGTATCCGTCGCGCGGGAGGAGGGCATCCACCGGCTCTTCGAACGGCAGGCGGCGCGGTCGCCGGAGGCGATCGCCCTCATCCACGGCGAGGCACAGCTGGCCTATGGCGAGCTCAACAGGGAGGCGAACCGCCGGGCGCGTCATCTGCGCGCGCTCGGCATCGGCGCCGAGGGACGAACCGACCAGCGCGTCGCGCTCTGCGCCGAGCGCGGCTTCGCCATGGTCACCGCCATGCTCGCCATCCTCAAGGCGGGCGCCTGCTATGTACCGCTGGATCCCGCCTATCCCGCGGAACGGTTGCAGCAGGTGCTCGATGAAGCGGGCGCGACGCTGCTGCTTGCCGACGGCGCCGGGCGACGCGCACTGGGCGACCTGTCGCTCGCGGCCCCTTGCACGATCGACCTCGATAGCGCGCCGCCCGAAGACGACGCGATAGCATCGAACGACCTTGACCCGTTACCCGCGGCGACGGATGCCAACCTCGCTTACGTGATCTACACGTCCGGCTCCACGGGAACGCCGAAAGGCGTCGCCATGCCGCACGGGCCGCTGGTCAACCTGGTGCAGTGGCAACGAACGCAGAGCGAAGATGCGGGTGCCCCGGCACCGCGCACCCTGCAATACGCCGCGCTCGGCTTCGACGTGGCGTTCCAGGAGATCTTCGCCACGCTTTGTTTCGGGGGAGCGCTGGTCCTGGTAGATGTGGCGGTTCGTCTCCAGTTCGACGTGCTGGTGGACGTGTTGCGCGAGCAACGCGTGCAGCGTGTCTTCCTGCCGTACATCGCCTTGCAGTCGCTGGCCGAGGCGATCGACGAGGGTTTCGCTCATGGCCAATTGCTGCCCGACCTTCGCGAGGTGGCCGTGGCCGGCGAGCAGTTGCGCCTCACGCCGCAGATCAAGCGCCTGTTCGCGCGCTTGCCGGCGTGCGCCCTGCACAATCACTACGGACCCACGGAAACCCATGTGGTCACGGCGCAGACGCTCGGCCCGGGATCGATCGGCGATTCGCCCAGCCATGTGCCCATCGGGCGTCCCATCGCCAACGCCCGCGCCTATGTGCTCGACACCCAGGGCGTGCCGGTGCCGCTGGGTGCCGTCGGCGAGCTGTACATCGGCGGCGTGGGCATCGCGCGTGGGTACCTCGGTCGCGACGATCTGACCGCCCAGCGCTTCGTGCGCGATCCGTTCGACACCCGCCCCGATGCGCGCATGTATCGCACCGGCGATCTGGCCCGTTACCTGCCGGATGGACGACTGATCTGTCTCGGCCGTAACGATCATCAGGTCAAGGTCCGCGGTTTTCGCATTGAGCTGGGTGATATCGAGGCCCATCTCGCCGATCATCCATTGGTGCGGGAGTGCGCGGTGATCGCGCGCCCGGATACGCGTGGCGAGACGCAACTGGTCGCCTATGTCGTCGCGCCGGGCCCGGACGATGGCCTGGCGGCCACGCTGCATGCGCACCTCGCCGGCCGGTTGCCGGGCTACATGGTGCCCGCGGCGTTCATGCGTCTGGCCGCCATTCCGCTGACCGCGCACGGGAAGCTGGATCGCCACGCGTTGCCACTACCCGACGAGCAGGCGTTTGCGCGCTCGGTCTATGCGCCGCCGCAAGGCGAGATCGAGGAGGGGCTGTCGGTGTTGTGGCAGGGCCTGCTTGGCGTGGAACGGGTCGGGCGGCACGATCACTTCTTCGAGCTGGGCGGCCATTCGCTGATCGCGGTGCGGTTGCTGAGTCGTCTGTCGCAGCGTTTCGGCATGGCGTTGCCGCTGGCCGAGCTGTTCGCCCACCCGGTACTCAGCGAGCTGGCCGGCGTGCTGGCCGACAGCCGGCTCCGGTCAGGCGACACGGGCCTCGAGGTCATCCCGCGAGCGTCTCGCGGGGACAGCGCCCCGCTGTCACACGCCCAGCAACGGCTCTGGTTCCTCGCCCAGCTCGAGGGTGACAGCGCCACTTACCACATCCCACTGACGGTGCGTCTCGACGGTGACCTCGACGTGGCGGCCCTGCGCAGCGCATTCCGCCGCCTGGTGGCGCGCCATGAAAGCCTGCGTACCGTGTTCGTCGCCGAGCACGGGCGACCGCACACCATGGTCCTCGATGAGGATCGCGGCCCGGACCTGCACCACGACGACCTGCGTGACCGGCCCGACATCGAGGCCGCGTTGACACGCTTCCTGGCCGAGGACAGGAACCGTCCGTTCGACCTCGCCGCCGGCCCCCTGGTTCGCGCCAGCCTGGTCAGGGTGGGCGAGTCGCGTCATGTGCTGCAACTGACCCTGCATCACCTGGTGGCCGACGGCTGGTCGCTCGGCATCGTCGCCGCCGAACTCGGCGCCCTCTATGTCGCCGGCGTGGACGGCGTGGATAGCCTCCTGCCGCCGTTGCCGATCCAGTACGCCGACTACGCCCTCTGGGAACGCGACCGCATCAGCGGGGACCGCCTCACGGCGCAAGCCGCGTACTGGCGACGGCAGCTCGCGGACGCACCGTCCCTGCTGACCCTGCCGACGGACAGGCCGCGTCCAGCACGTCAGTCGTTCGCCGGTGCGTTTCTTCCACTGACACTGGACCCCACGCTGACGCGTGCGCTCAAACGTGTTGCCCACAAGCACGGCACGACCCTGTTCATGGTGGTGCTGGCCGCCTGGGCCGCGGTGCTGTCACGGCTCGCCGGTCAGTCGGAGGTGATGATTGGTACGCCCACCGCGGGACGCGGCCGGGAAGAACTGGAAGCGCTGATCGGCTTCTTCATCAATACCCTCGCGCTGCGCATCGACCTCGCCGCCCCACACGACGTTGCTTCGCTGCTCGACCACGTGCGGCAGGTCGCGCTGGATGCGCAGGCGCACCAGGACCTTCCGTTCGACCAGGTGGTGGAGATCGCGCAGGTGCCCCGGCGCGTCGATCGCACACCGCTGGTCCAGGTGCTGTTCGCCTGGCAGAGCCACGACGAGGGTCGGTTGTCATTGCCCGGCATCGCGGTGGAGCCGCTGCCCGCGTTCGACTGGGTGAAGTTCGATATGGAGCTGATCCTGAGCGACGTGGACGGCAGTATCCAGGGCGGCTTCAACTACGCCACCGCCATGTTCGACGACGACACCATGGCGCGTCACGCCGGCTACCTGCATACCGTCCTGGAAGCCATGGTGGCCGATGACGCCGCGACGATAGCGGCCATCCCGTTGCTCGCCGTGCCCGAGCGGCGGCAATTGCTGGACGAGTGGAACCGTACCGAGGCACCGTATCCCACGCAGACGGGCATGCACCAGCTGGTGGAGCGCTGGGAGCGCGACACACCGGACGCGCCCGCGCTGGTCGATGCCCCGGAAACACTCTCGTACGCACAGTGGAACGCGCGCGCCAATGGTCTTGCCCATGAACTGATCGCGCGTGGCGTGCGCCCGGGCGGCCGGGTGGCGCTGTGTGTCGGCAAGGGTTCGGCCATGTTCGTCGCGCTCCTCGCCGTACTGAAGACCGGCGCCGCGTACGTGCCGCTCGACCCGGCGTACGCCTCTGCGCGTCTGAACCATATCCTGGACGATGCCGCGCCCGGGCTCCTGCTTTACGACGACGCCGGACGCGCGGCGCTCGGCGCGACGGCGCTCGCGGCGCGCGACGCGCTCGACCTGACGCATCGGCTCGACCGGGACGGCGAGGGGGCCGACAACCCGGACGTAGGCGGCTTCGATGCACGCACGCTCGCGTACGTCATCTATACCTCCGGCTCCACCGGCACGCCGAAGGGCGTCATGGTGGAGCACCACGCGGTGGTCAACCTTGCGCTGTCGCTGAGCGAGCGGCTGGGCGTGGACGCAAACAGCCGGATCAGCCAGTTCGCCTCGCCCGGTTTCGATGCGAGCGTCTTCGAGAGCGTGATGGCACTCGCCACGGGCAGTGCGCTGTATTTCCCCACGCAGGCGGAGCGGCTGAATCCGGCCGCTTTCCTCGCCTTCATCGGGCGCCACGGCATAACCCACGCCTCGCTGCCACCGGCCTTCCTGCAAGGCCACCTTGAAACCCCTCGCTGGACGCATCGACCCACGCTCGTCTTCGTGGGCGACGCATCCGCGCCGGGGCTGGTGGCCACATGGCAACGCCATGCCCGTATCGCCAACGCGTACGGCCCGACCGAAATCACGGTATGCGCCACGGTATGGCTGGCCCCTGACGAGTCCAGCGAACCGACCAGCGTGCCCATCGGCAGGCCGCTCGCCAACACGCGCCTGTATGTGCTCGACGACCAGTGTCTGCCGGTGCCGCGCGGCAGCGTCGGTGAGTTGCATATCGGCGGGGCAGGGGTCGCGCGCGGCTACTTCGACCGGCCCGTACTGACGGCCGAACGGTTCGTTCCCGATCCGTTCGATGCGCGGCCCGGCGCACGCATGTACCGCACGGGTGACCTTGTGCGTTACCTGCCTGACGGCAATCTCGTCTTCGTGGGACGCAACGACCATCAGGTCAAGTTGCGTGGCTTCCGCATCGAGCTGGGCGAGATCGAGAGCCAGCTGGCGATGCATCCCAGGGTGCGGGAGTGTGTCGTGATGGCCCGCGAGGATCGCCCCGGCGAGCAGCGCCTGGTGGCCTATGTGGCGGCGCATGCCGATGGCGACGCGGACGTCGCCGTCCTGCGCGATCACCTGGCCGCGCGGCTTCCGGACTACATGCTCCCCGCGGCGTTCGTCGTGCTCGCGGCGCTACCGCTCACCGCGCACGGCAAGCTGGATCGCAAGGCGCTTCCCATGCCGGACGACGGTGCGTACGCCCGGCGTGCCTGGGAGCCGCCGCACGCCGGTACCGAGACCGCGCTGGCGAGGCTGTGGCGCGAGGTGCTGGGTGTCGAGCGTGTGGGTCGTCACGATCATTTCTTCGAGCTCGGCGGCCACTCGATGCTGGTCGTGCAACTGGTCATGCGCATCAACGAGGTCATGGACATGTCGGTGGCCGTGCGCGATGTGTTCCGCTGCCCGGTGTTGACAGACATGGCGCAACTGATGTTGCCTGCCGGTTCGCTTCCGTCGTTGCCCGTCCTCGACCTGGGCAGGGAAATCGTGCTCGACGACGCCATCCGTACCGATGCGCGACCACGCGACCACGCGCCACCGGTACATATCCTGCTCACGGGTGCATCGGGTTTTCTCGGGGCATTCCTGCTTGCATCTTTGCTGCGGCAGACGCAGGCGACGGTGCACTGCCTGGTTCGTTGTATCGACCCCGCGGATGGGTGGTCGCGGCTGACAGCGAACATCCATCGGTTCGGCATCGCCGGGCTCGATCCCGCTCGTGTGGTGATCGTGCCGGGCGATCTCGCGCAGCCGAAGCTCGGCCTGACCGAGGCATGTTTCGATCGCCTGGCCGGGACGATCGACACGATCCACCACAACGGGGCGTGGGTGGATTCATTGCACACCTACGCCAGCCTGAAGTCGGCCAATGTGACGGGCACCCAGGAGATCCTGCGCCTGGCGGCCCGGGGCACGCCCAAGCATATCCACTACGTATCCACGCTCAGCACGATACCACCGGTCGAGAGCGCCGGACCGGACATCGTGGACGAGACGCAACTGGCCGAGCACTGGCGTGGCCTTCCTTCTGGCTATGCGCAAAGCAAGTGGGTGGCCGAGCGGCTGCTGCGCGTCGGTGGCGAGCGTGGTATTCCGTACACGGTCTACCGTCCCACGCATATCGCGGGCGCCCGCACGAACGGCGCCAGCAACGCCACCGATACGTGGAGCCTGTTCATCGACGCGTGCCTCGTCCTCGAGTGCGTGCCGGACATCGATACGGCGATCAACTCGCTGCCGGTAGACGACATGGCCGACGCGATCGTGACCTTGTCGCTGCGAGGCGATATGGGCGGCCGCAGCCTCAACCTCACCAACCCACGATCGTTCATGCTCGGCGAACTGACCCGACAGGTCGCGGCCATCGATGAGCTGGAGGTGCAGCGCATGGACTATCGGCAGTGGCGGCAGCAGCTCGGCGAGCATCCCGCCACCCGTCGCCTCGCCACCGTGATGCCGGTCGAACTGTCGGCGCCGCCGGCCGGGACGCAGGCTCGTGCACCGATCGAGTTGGGCAACGCGGTGGTCGAGTTCGCTGGCGAGGGCGTGCGCGCTACGGCGATGACGCCCGAGCTATTGGGCAGGTATGTGCGGTGGCGTTATGGGCAGATGGTGCAGCCGGCTTGATCTAGTCAGGGCAGGCAGGGAGGCCCGCCTGCTGACGACCATGGTGGACGGCCTCCTTAGTTTTGTGCCCTGCGATATTGGTTAAGGCGCATCGAGTGAATTCATCGCACCCTGAGTAGATTTTCTAGCTCTGGCTGGCTCACCGCGGCGGAGGTTTACAAATTCACTATCTAGCGCTAAAACGGCCAATCGAAGCACGTGAAGAAAGCGGTTATAACAACTAGTGCAAGGAGCCGACCATGAACGGAAAACGCACTTCGCCGGAAAATGTTGGGCATGGCGTTCACCGCAAGATATTGCCCCTCGCAGTCCTGTTTCTCCTCTTGGGAATGCCGTTCGTCAGCAGTGCTGCCAATATCCCCACCGGATTCCAGAGCTACGCCAAAGTCGACGCGGGCGAGGGGCTGCAGTGCGTCGCTGGTGACATTACTGACCAAGACGCCATGAATGGAAGGGCGTACGTATACCTGGAAGAGAAGAAAACGCATCGTATTCGGTGGTCTGTCCGCATACCATTGCCTCCCAATCGCTACCAGAATCGTGCCACGCACTGCTTATCCGATGCCGGGAAGATCTATGCGCTGGTCCAGTCGGACACATCGCAGGCCCAAGCTCTGTCGCAGACCTTCGTTGATGTCGTCACGATGGATAAGGTGACCGGGCGCATCGAATCAACCGGAAAAGTGATCGCAGCGCAGGCTGGCCGTACGCCGTCTACATGGGTCGAAGCGGGAGCCGATAATTTTCGTATGGAAAACGGAAAGATTGTCGTAACGGGGAAATATTTCAACCTTCAAGACCCGGATACACGTAAGTCGTTCACCGCAAGCCCGACCCCCTGATCGACAAGGAGAGCGACATGGCGACCCGTCAAGAGCAGTTCATTGCAGATATCTATCCCGGCGCGAAGAAGATCGCAGAAGACACGGGGTCGTCGGTAGAGATCGTTCTTGCCCAGACCGCCCTTGAAACGGGATGGGGCCAGAAAGTCCTGCCTGGTACGAATAACCTTTACAACATCAAGGCGGATGCAGGCTGGAAAGGTAAGTCAGCAGAATTCACCGTACCTGAGGAAGATAAGAAGACGGGTGCGGTGTACATGTCCAAGGAAAAGTTTCGCGTCTACGATTCGTATGCCGAGTCTATGGCTGATCGCGCCAAGTTTCTTGAAGATAATCATAGGTACGAAAAAGCAGGCCTGTATAAGCCCGAGGTAAAAGGTCATCTAGAAAAGGAAGCAGAGGCCATAGCGAAGGCCGGCTACGCTACCGACTCTAACTACGCAGAGAAACTCGTCAAGATAGGCAAGGGGCCTAGCTTGAGAGCGGGGATCGAGCTTGCCGAAGGAAGGGCACCGCAATCCCATGGTGCGGACCATGATCGTCCGTTGCGCAAAGGTGAGAAAGGTGACGACGTAGGTGCCCTGCAGGCATCCCTGACGTCCCTCGGGTATAGCGACGCAAACGGTCGTGCACTAAGGCCAGACAAGGATTTCGGTACGGGTACGGACCACGCGGTGAGGGCGTTTCAGCATGATCAAGGGCTTCACCAGGATGGTGTGGCGGGGAAAGCCACGCAGGCTGCTTTGGCGGAAGCCTTAAAAGCGCAGAGATTGCCCAGCATGATGGATGTCGATCACCCCGCCAAGGGCATGTACGACCAGGCATTCCGCTGTGTCGCGCAGCTCGATAAGGATCACCAGCGCGAAACGGGGGCTCATAGCCAGATGCTTTCGGGAAGCCTCGTCTCAGCCGCCACGGCCGCCGGCTTCAGTCGCATCGACCACGTCGTGCTATCGGATGACGCAAGCCGGGCTTACGCGGTCCAGGGAGACATGAAGTCGCCGTTCAAGCAGCACATCGATGTCGACGTCGTGCAGGCGGTCCAGACGCCCCTGGCACAGTCCAGTGCCGAAGCAGCAACTCATATTCAAGCCAACGAACAGGCTCGCCTTCAGCAGAACCAGCAGCAGGCTGTCTCGCAACCGTCCCAGGATCCGCAGCAGTCTCCTCCGACCATGCAGAGGTAGCGGCTCAGGTCGGCGTCGTCACATCATCCCATTCGGCCTGCTCGAAACGCACAAGCCAGTTCAGTATGTGACGATGTTCGTGGCTACCCGTGGGATTCGTGTGGAGATGGATACGACAACGATCTAGCTCTGAGGTATCAGTCTAGGCTGAAGCTTGGATCCTATATTAAGAACGAAAGGCGGCGGCCGTCGTGAATAAGATTTTGCATTGGATATCAGGGAGTCATCGCAGTTCGCAAACTGTACGCAAGCTCGATCCGTTCCTCGGTCGAGTAGGACGACTTCTTCCCCGCATACAGTCCGTCGTTGTCGTATCGTGGAAAGACATGTAAGTGGTAGTGCCAGACATCCTGGTTGCCGGCAGGTCCATTATGCTGGCGGGTGGAGATTCCATCGCACTTAAAAACGCTCCGCATCGCCTGCGCTAGTCGGCGCGTGGCGCGAAAGAAGTCGTTTCCAAGATCGTCCGGGATATCCAAGACGTTTTCATGGTGCTTCCGCGGTATCACCAGACAATTGCCTTTTATCCCACCGTAGTAGTGCGTGGGCACCAACGCGAATACAGTGCTTTCGATCAGGACGACCGCCGATTCCGGCGCCGGCAGCGGCAGCGTCTCGGCGATACCGCAGAACGGGCATAAGTATCCGGGAGGTGCGTTCTTCATGCATATCCACTATGTCGGCGTCGTCACGTCATCCCATTCGGCCTGCTCGAAGCGCACAAGCCAGTTCAGCGCGTGATGACGTTCCTGGATCACGCCCGGGATGACATGGGGAGGGAAGTCGCGGCGGCCGAGCTCAGCCTCGCGTATGACCCAATGCGTGCGGAAGGTCATGTCGAGCGCGTCGAGGATATCATCGGTGAGACGCAGGTCACGCGTAGCCGGCATTCCATGCTCCGCATCGTCGAGCAGGCTGGCCGTGAGGCCGGCGACTTCGCAAATCGTATCCGGTGCAGGGTGGTCCGACCAAAGTCCTGCCGCCCAGGCCAGGGTCGCCATGCTCTCGTAGCGCCAACCCATCTGGGTGACGAGGTGCTCATCCGGGTTCTCGGCCTGGAGGAACGCTTGTTCGTCCGGCGACAGATACGGGAAGGCTCCTGGGAGGCGCTCGCGCATATGTTCGACATCGAGCCGTTCGCCGTCGCGGATGCCTTCGGCATAGGCGCTTACGAAAAGCAAGGCCATCACGCGTCCGACGACATCCGCCGGTGTACGCCATTGGGCTTCTTCCTCACCGACCACCGGTGGCAGGCTGGTCGAGGTGTGTATGCCTTTCTCCGAGAGTTCGGTCTCGATGACGGCTTTCCTCGCCACGGCATCGGCGGGATAGGGGACGTCCGCGGCAGGATCGCCGTCGCCCTCACTGTCGATAAGCACGCGGCCAGCCGTGTCGCGGACGCTTCCGTCGTCGTGAAAGACCACCGCGTTTGCCCGTTCGGTCCATCGCGAGAACGTGGGGAGGGCGGATGGCGCGACGCTCAGGCTGACGTGATGCTGCACCCTCTGCAGGTGCCGCATGAGGTGATAGCGCACGCGCGTCATCTCACCGTCGCCGCGGCTGAGCACATAGCCGATGAATCCCTCGAGGTGCCCAATCAGGTCGGGGTCGCCCAGGGCGCGCTGTCCGAGCACGCGATGGGGAAAATCGAGTGCGGGTAGCGTGCTTACCGTGGCATAGACGTTCAAGCGGAGTTCGCTTGCGTCCGGGTCGCCGCCCGTGGGGGACGAGAGCATCGATGTGAGGCGTGTGAACATGGAGGAGGCTTCCTTCGCAGGTTCCGACGATTCTATCGCGAGGCTTTCCTGAACCCTGGAAACAACAAAGCCCCGCATCGCTGCGAGGCTTCGTCTATAATTGGTGCCCAAGAGAGGACTCGAACCTCCACGGTTTTACCCGCTAGTACCTGAAACTAGTGCGTCTACCAATTCCGCCACCTGGGCAGGTGTCCCGAAGCATCGCTGCCCCGTGAGCCGCGTAGATTAGGTAGGTCGAGTATGCTTGTCAACTATTTTGCACCCCGGATGTGAAACTATTTCCCATCCCCCTTCAAAGGTTCTTACGTGACAAAGAAAACGAAAGGTTCGGATACCGAACGCGGTCCCCGTAAACCCAAGGCCAGCCGCGCCGGCAAGGCGCCGGAAGGCAACACCCCGGCGCATGCCGTGGTCGATCCCCATGCCGAGCGCGAAGCCCAGCGCTACGAGAAGCCTATCCCCAGCCGCGAGGCCATCCTGGCCCTGCTGGAGGAACGCGGCGAGCTGCTGGCTGAATACGACATCGCCCGGGCGCTGCGCCTGTTCGACGAATACGAGATCGTCGCCCTCAACAAGCGCCTGGGCGCCATGGTCCGCGACGGCCAGCTGCTGCGTAACCGCCGTGGCGACTACGCGCCGGCGCAGAAACTCAGCCTGATCCCCGGTCGCGTCATCGCCAATGCCGAGGGCTACGGCTTCCTGCGTCCGGACGAGGGCGGCGACGACCTCTACCTCTCGCCGCAGCAGATGCGCAGCGTGCTCCACGGCGATCGCGTGCTCGCCAGCGTGGTCGGCATCGACCGTCGCGGCCGCCGCCAGGGCGCCATCGTGGAAGTGCTGGAGCGCCGCTCGCCGCGGATGGTCGGGCGCGTGGTGATCGAGAACGGCGTGACCCTGGTCGAGCCGGACGATCGCCGCCTGCACCAGAACATCATGATTCCCGCCGGCCGCGACGCCGGTGCCCGCTCGGGCGAGATCGTCGTGGTGGAAATCACCGATCCGCCGACCCAGCAGCGCGGCCCCATGGGCACCGTGCGCGCCGTGCTCGGCGAGCGCCTGCAACCGTCGCTGGTGGTCGAGATGGCCATCGCCAGCCACGACCTGCCGCACGAGTTTCCGCCGCAGGTCATCCGCCAGGCCGAGGAAATCGAGCCCAAGGTCACCTCGGAAGAACGCAAGGGTCGCACGGACATCCGCAAGCTGCCCCTGGTCACCATCGACGGCGAAGACGCACGCGACTTCGACGACGCGGTGTATGCCGAGTCCCTGAAGGACGGCGGTTTCCGCATGATCGTGGCCATCGCGGACGTCTCGCACTACGTGCCGGTGGGTACCCCGCTGGACGTCGAAGGCTACAACCGCAGCACGTCCACCTATTTCCCCGGGTTCGTCGTGCCAATGCTGCCGGAGACCTTGTCCAACG
The DNA here is from genome assembly GCF_041228075.2 of Xanthomonas sp. NCPPB 2632. Lineage (NCBI taxonomy): Bacteria > Pseudomonadati > Pseudomonadota > Gammaproteobacteria > Lysobacterales > Lysobacteraceae > Xanthomonas > Xanthomonas sp. NCPPB 2632. The sequence goes on along the minus strand of NZ_CM192979.1, from coordinate 3,251,164 downwards.
GCATCTGCTCGCTGATGCCGAAGGTCGAGCGCCTGTGCATGGTCTGCGACATGGAGATCGACGAGGAAGGCGAGGTCACCCGCTCCAAGTTCTACGACGCGGTGATGTTCTCGCATGCGCGCCTCACCTATAACAAGGTCTGGCAGGCCGTGGGCGAGCGCAATGCCGACGTGCGCGACGAGATCGCCGACGTGCTGCCGCAGGTGGAAACCCTGCACAAGCTGTACAAGGTGATGGCCAAGGCACGCAAGCGCCGCGGCGCCATCGATTTCGAGACCCCGGAAGTCAAGTTCCGCTTGGGGCCAGCGGGCGATGTGCAGTCGATGGGCGCTTCGGATCGCAACGACGCGCACAAGATGATCGAGGAATGCATGATCGCCGCCAACGTGCAGGCGGCGCGGTTCCTCACCAAGCGCAAGGTGCCTGCGCTGTACCGCGTGCATGCCACGCCCCCGGCCGAGAAATACGAAGACCTCCTGCAGTTCCTCAAGGAGTTCAAGCTGAAGATGCCGCCGGCCGACGAAGTCACGCCTGCGGATTTCTCTGCGCTGCTGAAGAAGGTGCAGGACCGCCCCGAGGCGGAGCTGATCCAGTCGGTGCTGCTGCGCGCGCAGAGCATGGCCATCTACCACCCGGAAAACCAGGGTCACTTCGGCCTGGCGCTGGATGCGTACGCACACTTCACCTCGCCGATCCGCCGTTACCCCGATCTGCTGGTCCATCGTGCGATCCGCTACGCGATCACGCGGGGCAAGCCGTCGGAATACATCTACAGCGACACGCAGATGTCCGCCATGGCCATCCATTGCTCGCAGCGCGAGCGGCGTGCCGAGGAAGCCGAGCGCGACGTGGACGAGCGCTTCAAGTGCGCCTGGATGGAGAAACACGTGGGCGAGGAATTCGCCGGCACCATCACCGGCGTCACCTCGTTCGGGCTGTTCGTCGAGCTGGCCGCCTCGCGCGTGTCGGGTTTGGTGCATGTCTCGCAGCTACCCAACGATTACTACAAGTTCGATCCGGTACGTCACCTCCTGCAGGGTGAGCGCACCGGCGCGGCGTATCGCCTGGGCGACTACGTAAGCGTGCAGGTGCTGCGCGCCAGCCTGGAAGACCGCAAGATCGACTTCCGCCTCATCGCACGGCTGGCCGCGCTGCCCAAGCCCGCACCGAAGGTGGCCGCACCGGTCGCCGCGCCGCGCTCGGGCATGATGGAAGCGGGCAGGGCGATGGGTCGTGCGGCGAAGAAAGCCGTCGGCCGCATCTTCGGCAAGAAGACTCCGGCACCGGTGGCCGTCGAGGAACCGATCGCGCCGAAAGCCCGTCCGGAGCGTTCGGCGGCGGCGGAAACCACGGCCGATCGCTCGGAGCGTTCGTCGCAGCGGGGCTCCCGCCAGCGCGGCCCGCGTCAGGCGGGCGGTGGTGAACCGCGCCAGGACGACAACCGCTCGGGCAACCGTCGTGGGCCGCGTCGCGACGACACGCGCGACACGTCGCCGTCGCCATCTTCGGAGGCTCCGGCACGGGGCAGGGCGACATCGAAGCGCGGTGGCGCGCCGGCGGGTGCGGGTGTGTCGACCGAAGGCCGCTCGTCGGCTCCGGCCGCGAAGAAAACCGCCAGGAAGCAGGCCGCGGCACCATCGCACGCACCGACGACGGACACACCGACGGCGGAGCAGGCACCGGCGAAGAAGTCCACGACGCGTCGTGGTCCGCGTAAACCCAGGAGCAAGCCGCAAGCATGAGCGAGTCGTGGATCGTAGGCATCAATCCGGTCGAGGGCGCACTCGTCAACGACCCGGATCGTATCCGTGAAGTACTGATCGAGCAGGGTTCGAAGAACGCCCGTATCGCCGAGATCGCGGCACAGGCGCGCAAGCTCGGCCTGATCGTCAAGCCGGTGGCCAAGGAACAGCTGGAAAAGCTCGGTGGCGAAGCACGCCACCAGGGCGTCATCGCACGCTACGAAACGCCGCCGCTGCGCGACGAGAGCGCCTTGCCGGCGTTGCTCGAGGCGGCAGGGGCGGATGCGCTGGTGCTCATACTGGACGGCGTGACCGACCCGCACAACCTGGGCGCATGCCTGCGCAGTGCGGCAGCGGCCAAGGTGACGGCGGTGGTGGTGCCCAAGGATCGCGCAGTAGGCATCACCCCCACGGTGCGCCGCGCGTCCGCCGGTGGCGCCGACCTGGTGCCGCTGATCGCGGTGACCAACCTCGCCCGCGCCCTGCGCCTGCTGAAGGACGCGGGCGTCTGGATCACCGGGCTGGACGGCGACACCGACCAGTCCATCTACGCGATCGACCTGAAGGGGCCGGTGGCGCTGGTGATGGGTAGCGAGGGTGACGGCATGCGTCGGCTCACCCGCGATACCTGCGATTTCGTGGCGAAGATACCGATGCCCGGCGGGATGGAGAGCCTCAATGTCTCTGTCGCCACGGGTGTCGTCCTGTTCGAGGCATTGCGTCAGCGAGGTGCGAAGAAATGAATGCGATGTTCTGGCACGACTGGGCGGGTCTGGTCGGCGTGGCACTGGTGTTGATCGCCTTCCTCCTGCTCCAGGCGCACAAGGTGTCCGGCCAGGGTTGCGCCTATCAGGTGATGAACCTGCTGGGTGCGTTCGGCATCCTGCTGTCGCTGGTGTTCGGCATGTTCAACCTGTCGGCGTTCGTGCAGGAGCTGGCCTGGTTCCTGATCAGCGTCTACGGCATCGTCCGTGGCGCGAAGGTACGCAAGGCCGCGGCCGATCCCACGACCGGTTCCACCGGTCCGACCGTCGGCCCCTCCGTCTGACGAGCGGGTCAGCGCGGGGTTACGCACGCTCCGTATAATGGCAGAGGGTCGGCGCAATGCCGGCCCGCTTCCGGGGACGACCCCGGAACGCGCACCATCTCCGCGGGGACGACCCCGCTCTTGCGGAGCACACTCCCATGTATTGGTTGATTCTTGTCGTGGCCGGCTTTTTCGAAATCGCCTGGGCCGTCGGCCTCAAGTACACCGAGGGCTTTACCCGTCTGGTGCCCAGCGTCCTCACCGTGGGCGCGATGCTGGTGAGCATCATGCTGCTGGCCTTCGCGACGAAACAGCTTCCCCTGGGCACGGCGTACGCGGTGTGGACGGGCATCGGCGCCGTCGGCGCGGTGATTTTCGGTATCGTGTTGTTCGGTGAGTCGGCGCAGCCGTTGCGGCTGGTGTGCGTCGGGCTGATCGTGCTGGGGATTCTGGGGTTGAAGCTGACGCCGGCGTCTGAGTAACCCTGGATCGCGCACATCGTGCGCTCCTACCTGCACGGTTGACGTGACCGTTTATCGCGCACATCGTGCGCTCCTACCTGGGCGGGTAGCGTGATCGTGGATGCGTCGATGGGTAGGAGCGCACGATGTGCGCGATCCACGATCGGGCGCGGAACGGCCGCCTCACGCGAAACGGCTCCACGCGCCCGATCGATGTTACATATCCGGATTGGCGGTGGTATCGCGCTTGATCCGTGGCGCGACCAGCGGCTCGCCATGCACGACGAACCAGACGTTCTCGGCGATGTTGGTGGCGTGGTCGCCGATGCGTTCGATGTTCTTCGCCATGAACAACAGATGGGTGCACGGCGTGATGTTGCGCGGGTCTTCCATCATGTACGTCAGCAATGCACGGAACACCACGGTGTAAGCCTCGTCGAGGTCGGCGTCCGACTTCCACACTTCATAGGCGGCTTCGGCGTCCTGCGCGTCGTAGGCCTTGAGCACGTTGCGCAGCTGCTCGGCGGCCAGTTCGGCCAGGTTCTTCAGGCCGCCGGCGGCGCTGATCGGCGCCACGCGGCTGAGCGGGATGGAACGCTTGGCGACATTGGCGGCGTAGTCGCCGATGCGCTCGATATCGGCGGCGATGCGCAGCGCCGCGAACACGTTGCGCAGGTCGCCGGCGATGGGCGCGCGCAGGGCGAGCAGACGGACCACGTCCTGGCTGACTTCCTGTTCGAGGGCATCCAGCGCGTCGTCGTTGTCGACCACCCGCTGCGCCGCGCGCTCGTCGCGACGTTCCACCACGTCGATGGCGGCCTCCAGCTGCGCCACGGCCAGTTCGCCCATGCGGACGATCTCGCCGGTGGGGCGCTTCAGTTCGCCGTCGTAGCTCTTGATGATGTGTTCGTGCGGGTTGTTCATCGCGGGTGCCTCGAAGTGGGGAGCGCTCAGCCGAACCGGCCGGTGATGTAGTCTTCGGTCTGCTTCTTATCCGGCTTGGTAAAGATCTTCTCGGTCCGGTCGAACTCGATCAGCTCGCCCATGTACATGAACGCGGTCATGTCCGAGCAGCGCGCCGCCTGCTGCATGTTGTGCGTCACGATCACGATGGTGAACTGGCTTTTCAGTTCTTCCACCAGTTGCTCGATGCGGCTGGTGGCGATCGGGTCGAGTGCGGACGTGGGTTCGTCCAGTAGCAGTACTTCCGGCTTCAGCGCGATGCCGCGCGCGATGCACAGGCGCTGCTGCTGACCGCCGGAGAGGCCGAGCGCGCTCTGCTTGAGCTTGTCCTTCACCTCGTCCCACAGCGCGGCGCCGCGCAGGGCCTGCTCCACGCGGCCCTCCATGTCGCTGCGGTTGAGCTTCTCGTGGTGGCGAATGCCGTAGGCCACGTTCTCGAAGATGGTCATCGGGAACGGTACCGGCTTCTGGAACACCATGCCGACCTTGCTGCGCAGGCGGTTGAGCGAGTACTTCGGGTCGAGGATGTTCTCGCCGTCCAGCACGATCTCGCCGCTGGCGCGCAGGCTGGGATAGATCGCGTAGATGCGGTTGAAGATGCGCAGCAGGGTGGACTTGCCGCAACCGGACGGCCCGATGATGGCGGTGACCTTCTTCTCCGGCACGTCCATCGCGATGTTCTTCAGCGCGTGGAACTCACCGTAGTGGAAGTTGAGGTCGCGCACGGTCATCTTCGGCGCCGCCTGGCCGAGGTCGACGGCGGCGGCGTGCGGCGAGGTGCCGAATCCGGGCTTGGACGCGACTTCGTTGAGATTAGTCATTGGACACCTTGGAACGCGAGAAGACGAAGCGGGCGGTAAGGCTGAGCGCCAGCACGAACATGGTGAGCACGAAGGCGCCTGCCCAGGCCAGGGTGTTGATGTCCGGGCTGGGGTCCTTCGTGTATTCGTAGATGACCTGCGGCAGGCTGGGCATCTTGTCGATGGGGTTGAAGGTCATGAAGTTGTTGCCGAACGCCGTGAACAGCAGGGGCGCCGTTTCGCCACTGATGCGAGCCAGGGCCAGCAGCACGCCCGTGACGATGCCAGAGCGCGCGGAGCGCACCAGGATCTGCAGGGTCAGCTTCCACTGCGGCACGCCCAGCGACAGCGCCGCCTCGCGCAGCGTGCCGGGTACCAGCCGCAGCATTTCGTCGGTGGTGCGGACGATGACGGGCAGGGCGATGAGGGCCAGGGCGATGCCGCCGGCGATGCCGGAGAAGGTCACATCACCGCCGGTCAGCCACTTGGACGGCAGCACGATCACGGTATAGACGAACAGGCCCAGCACGATCGACGGTGCCGAGAGCAGGATGTCGTTGAGGAAGCGGATGGTCGGCCCCAGCCGCGAGCGGCGCGAGTATTCCGCCAGCCAGGTGCCGGCGGCGACGCCGATGGGCGTGGCGATCAGGATGCCGATCACGTTGAGGATGAGGCTGCCGACCATGGCGTTGGCCAGGCCGCCTTCCTCGCGGTACGCGGTGATCTTGGTGAACAGCTGCGGCCGGAGGCCGGCGATGCCCTGGCTCAGGGTTTCCCAGAGGATCCACGCCAGGAACAGCAGGCCGATGCCGGTGGCGAGCACGCTGAAGACCATCGCGAGGATGTTCTTGATACGGCGCCGGGTATACAGCGAGGCGGACATCAGGTGCCCTCCTTGGTCGCCAGGCGGCGGAGCATGAGTCGCGCGATCAGCAGCACGATGAAGGTCACCACGAACAGCAGGAAGGCGAGCGCCATGAGTGCCGATTTCTGCAGGCCCTCCGCTTCGCCGAACTGGTTGGCGATGGTGGAGGCGATGGAGCTGCCGGTCTCGAGGATGGACGGGGTGAACTGGAAGGTGTTGCCCAGCACGAAGGCGACCGCCATGGTCTCGCCCAGTGCGCGGCCCAGGCCGAGGAAGATGCCGCCGATCACTGCCGTGCGGGTGTAAGGCACCACGATGTCCCACACCACTTCCCACGTGCTGGAACCCAGCGCGTATGCCGACTCTTTCAGCCGGGTGGGTACGGTCTGGAAAACCTCGCGCATCACCGAGGAAATGAACGGGATGATCATCACCGCCAGCACCAGGCCCGCGGTGAGCACACCGGCGCCGAAGAACGGGTATTCGCTGGAGAAGAACTTCGCGATCCAGGGCACGTGCTGCACCAGCCACGACACCTGGCCGTCCGGTGGCTCCGTGCTGAGGTTGTTCATCAGCCACGGCTTGATATGCGCGGCCACGAAGGGCGCGAAGATGAAAAGACCCCACATGCCGTAGATGATCGACGGAATGCCGGCCAGCAGTTCGATGGCCGAGCTGACCGGACCGCGCAGCCAGCCGGGCGCGATTTCGGTGAGGAAGAGGGCGATGCCGAAGCTGACCGGCACGGCGAAGATCAGGGCGATGAGCGCGGTAACCACGGTGCCCATGACGGGAACCAGGGCGCCATAGCGGTTGTTGGTCGGGTCCCACTCGGCGCTGGTGAGGAAGCCCCAGCCGAACGTGGCGAAGGCGTCGCGGCCCAGCCACAGCGTGGAGGCGGCGGCGCCGACGAGGCAGACCAGGACCAGGAGGGCGCAGGCTTTCAATGCCCAGCCGAATATCCGGTCGTTACGCGTGTCCCGCGCGTTGCGGGAAGCTTCCGCCTGGCGTTCCCGATCGGCTACGGCGTTGCTGACGGTGGCGTGCATGGTCGGTGCGAATTCCCGAAAGGCCTTTCAAACATGTGGGTCGCCGCTCCTGTCGGAACGGCGACCCGCCTGGACGATACTGTGGGCCGCGGATGTGTCAGCCGACCCATCGGTGTCGAATCAGTTCTTGAACTCCGACGCCCAGTAGGCTTCGATCTGCTGGACCAGCGGCGCCGGCAGGGCGACGTAGTCGAGCGAAGCGGCCTGCGCCTGGCCCTTCTCGAGCGACCACTTGAAGAAATCGAAGGCGACCTTGCTGTGCGAGGCGTTCTTGGACTTCTTGTACATGATCGCCCACGTGGTGGCGGTGATCGGCCAGGCCTGCGCGCCCGGAGCGTTGGTCATGATCAGGTTGAAGTCCTTGGCGGACTTCCAGTCGGCGGTGGCAGCGGCGGCACCGAAGGCCTCGGCGTTCGGCTGCACCCACGTACCGGCGGCGTTCTGCATCTGGGTGTACGAGAGCTTGTTCTTGGTGGCGTAAGCGTATTCGACGTAGCCGATCGAGCCCGGGATCTGGCGCACGTACTGCGACACGCCTTCGTTACCCTTGCCGCCGACGCCAGCCGGCCATTCCACGGCTGTGCCGAACTTCACCTTCGAGGCCCACTCCGGGCTGACCTTGGACAGGTAGTTGGTGAAGTTGAACGAGGTGCCGGAACCGTCCGAACGGTGCACGACGGTGATCTTGACGTCGGGAACCTTCACGCCCGGGTTGAGCGCGGCGATCTCGGGATCGCTCCACTTGGCGACCTTGCCCAGGTAAATGTCGGCCAGCACCTTGCCGTTGAGCTTCAGCTGGCCCGGGGCGACGCCCTGGAGGTTAACGATCGGCACGATGCCGCCGACCACGACCGGGAACTGGCCCAGGCCGAACTTGGCGAGGTCTTCGGCGCTCATCGGGGCATCGGACGCGCCGAAGTCGATGGTGCCTTCCTTGATCTGGGCAATGCCCGCACCCGAACCGACCGACTGGTAGTTCAGCTTGTTGCCGGTGGCTTCGGCATAGGTGGCGGACCACTTCGACAGCACGGGGTAAACAAAGCTCGAGCCTGCGCCCGTGATATCGGTGGCCTGGGCGGACATACCGAACAGGGATGCGGCGACGAGCGCGGCGATGCGGAGTTTACGTGTGAACACGGGGTGGTCCTCGGATGGATGAGTGTCAGGCTTGTACGCCTGGGGCCGTATTGCAGCCCTGCCGTGTTGCAATGAGACGTACTGAATGTTGCAGCCTCATGACACTCGCCTTTTTGGTGTCATATTCAGGAACTTACGAAACCCCTCAGACGACGATCGGGGCCGCCTGGTCGCGTTCTGCCAGCTCCAGATGACGCCAGCGGTTGACGATCCGGCAGAAAAGCTCGGCGGTCCGCTCCGCGTCGTAGATCGCCGAATGGGCTTCGCGGGTGTCGAACGACAGCCCCGCGGCGAGCACGGCCTTGCTCAGCACCGTCTGCCCGTAGGCCAGGCCGCCCAGCGTGGCGGTGTCGAAGCAGCTGAAGGGATGGAAGGGGTTGCGCTTGTGCCCCGTGCGGCGCACGGCGGCGTTGAGGAAGGCCAGGTCGAACGCGGCGTTATGGCCCACCAGCACGGCACGCTGGCAATCGGCGGCCTTGACGGCGTCGCGCACGGCCTGGAACACATGGTCCAGGGCCTGGCGCTCGGGCAGGGCGCCGCGAAAGGGGTGATCCGGGTCGATGCCGGTGATCTCGAGCGAACGCGGGTCGATGTTGGCGCCCGGGAAGGGCTCCACGTTGGCCGCCACGGCCGGCTGCGGCACCAGGAGGCCCGAGGGCTCCATCGTCACCACGACCACGGCGATCTCGAGCAGCGCGTCGCGCTCCGCGTCGAATCCCCCGGTTTCCACATCCACGATGACCGGCAAAAACCCCCGGAACCGCGCTGACATGCTCGAAGCGGTGCTGTTACTCGTCGTATCCATCCTTAAAGGATATCAGCCGGGGGCGCGGTGCGTCCGCGTTAAGCGGATGTGCGCGTGTCTTCGATCTGTCACAAAAAGGGCATGGAACGGTAAACCCCACGGCTCATTCTTCGCGCCGTTGGCCCTGCTTGAGGATTTTCGGACAGAAAAGACTCAGCAGGGGCACAGGGGTCTACACACATTTCATACAGCGGAGAAATCCCAATGCGTTCCAAGTTGCTCACGGTGGCCATCGCCGCCGGTCTGGGCCTGACGAGCTTCGCGGCCCTCGCGGCCACGCCGAAGTCGCAGCAGCCGGCCCGTGTCACGGTCGACGCCGCCACCCTCCAGCAGCTGCAGGCGCAGCTGGCCGCCCTCCAGTCCCAGGTCGCCGACCTGCAGGCCAAGCAGGAAGCCCAGGCTGACGCCCAGATCGAAACCGCCAAGGTGGTCAACGACACGCAGGTGGCGGCGGCCAAGCCGACCGACGAACTGGCCAAGAAGCTCGACGCGCTGAACAAGCTGGTGGACAACACCAAGGTCGGCGGCACGATGTTCTTCGACGCCACCAACCAGGATCACGACGAGAAGATCGGCAACGCCCGCTCGCTCCAGAAGGACGGCCACGGCTCGACCAACGGTACCGGTTTCGACGTCAAGCGCTTCTACCTGACGGTCGACCACAAGTTCGACGACGTCTGGTCGGCCAACCTGACCACGGACTTCAACTACCAGTCCACGCTGTCGCAGACCAGCCTGTTCGTGAAGAAGGCCTACGTGCAGGGCAAGTTCGACCCGCTCTTCACCGTGCGCTTCGGTGCGGCCGACATGCCCTGGATCCCGTTCGTCGAGAAGTGGTACGGCTACCGCTACGTCGAGAACACCATCACCGATCGTTCGTTCGAAGGCGGCCGCAGTGGCGGCACCGCGACGGCCGGCGGCGTGGGCTCGTTCGGCAACTCGTCCGACTGGGGTATCCATGCCATGGGTGCCACCACCGGCGACAACGCCGTCAACTACCAGTTGTCGGTCGTCAACGGTCGCGGCTTCCGCAACCTGAGCCGCTCCAAGAGCGTCGACACCGAAGGCCGCTTCGCCTACTCGCCGATCGAGCAGATGGTGATCGCCATCGGTGGCTACACCGGCAAGCGCGGCAACGACGTCGAGAACGGCGCCCCGACCCGCACCGCCACCCGTGGCGACGTGCTGCTGGCCTGGCGCGACAAGACCTGGGGCGCGGGCGTGGAGTACTTCCACTCCGAGAACTGGGACGACATCCTGAAGTACCAGGGCGCGGGTCCGGGTGTGGGTGCCGCTACCAACACCACCAAGGACAAGGCCGACGGTTACTCGGTCTGGGCCGACTGGCACTTCTACGAGCAGTTCGCCGTCTTCGCGCGCGCCGACAAGCTCAACTACAAGTACAACAACCTGCTGAACGTCGAAGAGAAGCTCAACGACAAGTACTACAACGCAGGCGTGTCGTACGATGTGCTGAAGAATCTGAAGCTGGCACTCGTCTACAAGCACAACAAGCTGGACGGTCCCTTTGCTACCCCGTACCACTACAAGACGAACGAAGTGGGTTTCTGGGGCATGCTGAGCTTCTAACGGGCATCCTAACGGAGTTCTGCTCAAGGACGAACCGGACGGCGGGCGCAAGCCCGCCGTTTTTTTTGTGCGTTGCGAATGATCTCAGCCCTCGGGGCCGTCATCCGGACGTCCAAACTGAATGCCTACACCCCGTCGGGACGGGCGAAAGGCCGTCAAAACCGTTGTCACGTCACGTTTTCGAACAGAAAACTGCGTCATGCCTGAATTTGCTGCGTCGCCACACTTGCGGTCGCCGGTGCGCCTGTCGTAGGTTCGGCCCATGGACACCCCCGCCGCCCTCGTCATGCGCCGCTTCGCAAGCACGTTCTTCGTGTTCTTCGTGTTGCTCGTCGCCTGCATGGGCGTCAGCGCCGCACCCGCCGCGGCGGAGGCGCTGTCGGTGACGATGGCCCAGGAACATGCAACGCAGCATGCCCATGTCGCCGCCGCGGACGACACCGTCGCCTTCGACGATCAAGACGCCGTGCCCTCGCTGGAAGACAACAGCGGCGGCGGCCTCGACGACACCTTCGACGTGCCGCCCCTGCACATCGTGTCGATACCCCGCATCGCCACCACCGGCCATGCGGACGTGCGCCCCCAACCGCACGCGCATCACCATAGCCTGGACCTGCGCCCTCCCATCGCCTGATGTCCTCGCGGCGCCCGCGCGCGCCGCTTCCGCCAGCCCGTGTCGCGACCGTCGTCGCCATGCCGGGGCCTGTGCAACCCCATGTCCTTTCCCTTTCCCCGCGTGTCGGCACCTTTGCCGGCCGCCGCGAGCGTGAGCGCTCGCGCCCCCTTTCCGCCAAGAAGAGAGAAACCACCATGGAACGTCTCATCCAGGGCTTCGACAACTTCCGCCGCAACATGACCGACGACCAGCGCGAGGTCTTCACCCGCCTGGCGTCCGGCCAGACACCCCACACCATGTTCATCACCTGCGCCGACTCGCGGATCATGCCCGAGCTGATCTTCAACGCGCAGCCGGGCGACCTGTTCGTCTACCGCAACGTCGGCAACATCGTGCCGCCGTATGCCCAGCACGTCAGCGGCGTGGTCGCGGCCATCGAGTATGCGGTCACGGCGCTGAAGGTCCAGCACATCGTGATCTGCGGCCACTCCGACTGTGGCGCGATGAAGGCGCTGCAGAACCCGTCGGTACTGAAGGGCAAGCCCTCCGTGGAGCAGTGGTTGAAGCATGCCGACGTGGCCCGTTACGTCGTCGCCGAGAACCGTCCCACCATGATGGGCGAGGAAGGTCTGCGCTACCTTACCGAAGAAAACGTGGTCGGCCAGTTGGAACACATGCGCACCTTGCCGGCGGTCGCTGCCGCCATCGCCAACGGCAGCCTGCGTATCCACGGCTGGATCTACGACATCGCCCAGACGGAAATCACCGCCTTCGATCCCCTCGAAGGCCGGTTCCGCCCCCTCGTCGCCGGCGATGCCCACGCGCCCGACGCGACACCGCACGCGCGTTTCTCAACGCCGCTGCCGGTGGCAAACGCCGCTTAAGGAAAGCCAGACATGCGCGCTTATTTCTCCCAGGGCCTCTTTGGCCGCGACCTCCTCGGTTCGGTGGTCGTTTTTCTTGTCGCTCTGCCGTTGTGCATGGGGATCGCGATCGCGTCGGGTATGCCACCCAGCGCGGGACTGATCACCGGCATCGTGGGCGGTATCATCGTCGGCTCCATCGCCGGTTCGCCGCTGCAGGTCAGCGGCCCGGCGGCGGGCCTCGCGGTCCTGGTGTTCGAATTGGTGCGTGAGCACGGCGTGGCCGCCCTCGGCCCCGTCGTGCTGCTGGCGGGCCTTATCCAGGTCGTCGCCGGCCTGTGCAAGGTCGGCGTCTGGTTTCGCATGACCTCGCCTGCCGTCGTGGCGGGCATGTTGTCGGGCATCGGCATCCTCATCGTGGCGTCGCAGTCGCATGTGCTTCTCGACGCCATCCCCAAGGCCCGTGGCCTGGAGAATTTCGCGGCGCTGCCCGCTGCGGCGTGGGAGTCGGTGACCGGTGCGGCGGAGGGGCAGGCCCCGGCCGCCCTGATGATCGGCCTCGGCACCATCGCCATCATGCTCGGCTGGGAGAAACTGCGTCCGGCCAAGCTGCGTTTTGTGCCCGGTGCGCTGCTGGCGGTGGTCGCGATGACCCTGATCGCGCAGCTCACCGCCGTGGACGTGAAGCGCGTGGACGTGCCGGCCAACCTGTTCTCGGCGGTCAGCCTGCCCAGCATGGGCAGCCTGTTTGGCCTGTTCGACGCCACTCTGCTGGTAGCCGCCGCCACGTTCGCCTTCATCGCCAGCGCCGAAACGCTGCTGTCGGCGGCGGCGGTGGATCGCATGCACGAGGGCGTACGCACCAACTACGATCGCGAACTGACCGCGCAGGGCGTGGGCAACCTCATCTGCGGTTTCCTCGGAGCACTGCCGATGACCGGCGTGATCGTGCGCAGCGCGGCCAACGTGCAGGCGGGCTCCGCCACGCGCATGGCCGCCATCCTGCACGGCGGCTGGTTGCTGGCCTTCGTGATGCTGCTGCCGTGGCTGATGCGGATGACACCGGTCTCGTGCCTTGCCGGCATCCTCGTTTTTACCGGCGTCAAGATGGTCAACCCTGGCCAGATCAAGTCGCTGGCGGCCTACGGCAAGGGCACGGCGGCGGTGTACGTCGCCACCACGGTCGCCATCGTCGCGACCGACCTGCTCACCGGTGTGATCGTCGGCTTCGGCCTGTCGCTGTTCCGCCTGGCGCTGCTCTCGTCCAAGCTGAAGATGGACGTGCAGCACCACGACGAGCCCGGCCACGCCACGCTGCATCTGGAAGGCTCCGCCACGTTCCTCAAGGTGCCGACCATGGCACGCAAGCTGGAGGCCGTGCCGGCCAACACCCGCCTCAACGTGCGCATGGATCGCCTGGTCCACGTCGACCAGGCGTCGCTGGAGTTGCTACGTGAGTGGGGCCGCAATGCCTCGAAGCGAGGCTGCGAACTCGTCGTCGACTGGCACGAACTCGGCCGCCGTGTCGAAGGCGCACCCAAGGCCGCGTAACTTCGCCGCGCGGCCTGCGAAACCGCACGGCCTAGAACGGCTCGTGTAGGAGCGCACGATGTGCGCGATTCCTCAACGTTGCTATACCGAATGAAGCAAAACGCCGGCAATAGCCGGCGTTTTGCTTCCTGCTTTTTGCTTCGTTTGGCGTTCGGAAACGCCGGCGGCTATGGGTGCATGGCTTCGTTCGCTTTAGCGGCGCTGAGGGTTCGCGCACGTGCGTGCGCTCCTACGCACGGATTCCGTCGGGCGCGTCGCGCATTGCCCCGGTCCGGCGCATCAACGATCCCCCGTTCCGGCGCATCAACCTTCCCCCGTCGGGCGCATCCGGTCAGGCCGCTTTCGTCTTCTGCTTGTAGGCGCAAAGATCCACGATCGCGCAGCTCGGGCATTCCGGCTTCCGCGCCTTGCACACGTAGCGTCCGTGCAGGATCAGCCAATGGTGGGCATCCTGGATGAACTCCGCCGGGATGACCTTCTCCAGCTTGTCCTCGACCTTGCGCACGTCGGGACCTGGAGCGAGCCCGGTGCGGTTGGCGACGCGGAAGATGTGCGTGTCCACGGCGATGGTCGGTTCGCCGAAGGCGGTGTTGAGCACCACGTTCGCGGTTTTCCGCCCGACGCCGGGCAGCGATTCCAGGGCCTCGCGTGACTTCGGTACCTCACCCGCGTAGCGGTCGACGAGGATCTGGCTCATCGCGATCAGGTTTTTCGCCTTGTTGTTGTAAAGGCCGATCGTGCTGATGTACGGCTTGAGCTTGTCCAGGCCCAGGTCGAGGATCTGCTGCGGCGTATTGGCCACGGGAAACAGCTTGCGCGTGGCCTTGTTCACGCCCACGTCCGTGGACTGGGCCGACAGCGCCACGGCGGCGAGCAACTCGAACGGCGTGGTGTACGCCAGTTCGGTTTTCGGATGCGGATTCAGCTCGCGCAGGCGGCTGAACATCTCGACCACATCGGCTTTCTTCACGGGCTGTCCTTCTTCCGTGCCCTGGCCCGGGCGAGGGCCTCGAGCACCGCGTTGCGTGCGGCGGGTGCGGCCACGTCGGCCTTGCTCGCCGCCAGTTGGCGTTCGCGCTCGGCGCGTTCGCGGGCAAGCCGGGCCTCCCGGCGCTGGAAATGCCGTCGCGCGGCATCCGCGTGCCGGGGATCCTCGGCTTGCGGAGCAGGCATGGGATCGAGTCGGATGCAATCGACCGGGCAGGCGGGTACGCATAACTCGCATCCGGTGCAGAGGTCGCTGAGCACCGTGTGCATCACCTTCGAGGCGCCCACGATGGCGTCCACCGGGCACGCCTGGATGCACTTGGTACATCCGATGCAGTCGGCTTCGACGATGCGTGCCAGCGTACGCGGCTTTTCCACGCCGTGAGCGGGGTCCAGCGGCACGACCGGGCGATCCAGAAGATGGGCCAGCCGGCGAATACCCGCCGCGCCGCCGGGCGGGCAGCGATCGATACCCGCCGCGTCCGCGGCGATGGCTTCCGCGTAGGGACGGCAGCCGTGGAAACCGCACTGCTCGCACTGGGTCTGCGGCAGGAGGGCGTCGATGCGATCGGCGAGCGTTGGCGTCATGGCTGGCGCGCGGCCGGTGGGCGGATCAGCGGACGGTGGCGCCCGGTGCCGCACCCTGGTCGGCATCCAGCAGGAACAGATCCGCGCCGCCATCGCCAGCGGACAGGATCATGCCTTCCGACAGACCGAAGCGCATCTTGCGCGGGGCGAGGTTGGCGATGAACACCACGCTGCGACCGACGAGTTTTTCCGGCTCCGCGTAAGCCGCGCGGATGCCGGAGAAGATCTGCCGCGTGCCCAGCGGGCCGGCGTCCAGTTCGAAACGCAGCAGCTTGTCCGATCCTTCGACGAACTCGCAGGCCAGCACCTTGCCGATGCGCAGGTCGAGCTTGGCGAAATCGTCGATGGAGACGGTGGCGGCGGTGTCGGTGGCGGTGTTGGCAGGCGTGGCTTCGGTCATGGGCTTGGTGTTTTCTTTGGGTTTCTTGGACGGTTTGGCTTCGGCCACGGCTTCGCGGGCCTGCTCGGAGGGGGACAGCGACTCCTTCGAGGCGTCCACCATCGCGGCGATCTTCTTCGGATCCAGACGCGAGAACAGCGGCGAGAACGCGTTCACGGTATGGCCGAACAACTCGCGCCGCGCATCGTCGAAGCTGGCGATGGGCGCGCCGAGGAAGGCCTCGGCGGCGGCGACCGTGGTCGGCAGGATCGGCTTGAGCAGCCCGGACAGCAGGCGGAAGGCGTTGATCGCGAACGAGCACACCTGGTGCAACTCGTCGCGGCGCGTCTCGTCACGGGCGATCACCCAGGGCGCCTTCGCCGCGATATAGCCGTTGACCGCGTCGGCCATGGCCACGAAGCGCCGGGTGACTTCCGCGTACTCATCGGCCTCGTAGAGTGCATCGATACCGTCGTACTGCCGCAGCAGGTCGGTCCACAGCGCGGACGCCTCGGGGTCGAAGCGATCGGACAATGTGCCGGCGAAATGCGTGTGCAGGAAGCCCGCGGTACGGCTGGCGATATTGGCCCACTTGCCGACCAGGTGCGAGTTGACGCGTTCCTCGAACGATTTCAGGTCGAGATCGACGTCCACCGGCTGCGGGCTGAGCATGGTGGCGAAGTAGTAGCGCAGGGCTTCGGGGTCCAGGCCGACATCCAGGAAGGTGCGCGCCTGGATGAAGGTGCCGCGCGACTTGGACATCTTGGCGCCGTTGACTGTCAGGTAGCCGTTGGTATGCAGCGCGGTCGGCACGCGCATGCCCGCACCGTGCAGCATGGCCGGCCAGAACAGGCCGTGGAAATTGATGATGTCCTTGCCGACGAAGTGATGCATCTCGGCCGTGCTGTCGGCGCGCAGGAAATCGTCGAAGACCAGGCCCGTGCGATCGCACAGGGCCTTGAATGCGGCGAGGTAACCGGCCGGCGCGTCCAGCCAGACATAGAAGAACTTGCCCGGTGCGTCGGGAATCGGGAAGCCGAAGTAGGGCGCGTCACGGGATATATCCCAGTCGCGCAGGCCGCCGTCGATCCATTCCGCCAGCTTGGCCACGACGCCGCTGTCGGCGGTGGGCTTGCCTTTGGTGAACTTGCCCGCGAACCAGTCGCGCAGCAGCTGCTCGAACTTGCCCAGCTCGAAGAAGTAGTGCTCCGAATCGCGCAGCACCGGGGTGGCACCCGACATCACCGAATAGGGATTCAGCAGATCGGTGGGCGCGTAGGTGGCCCCGCAGTTCTCGCAGTTGTCGCCGTACTGGTCGGGCGTGCCGCACTTGGGGCAGGTGCCCTTGACGTAGCGGTCCGGCAGGAACATGTCCCGCGTGGGGTCGTACAGCTGCTGGATATCCCGGCGCGCGATGTAGCCGGCGTCGCGCAGGCGCGTGTAGATGGCCGTCGCGATATCCCGGTTCTCCGGGGAGTGCGTGGTGTGGTACTGGTCATAGCTGAAATGGAAGTCGGTGAAGTCCGCTTCGTGCGACGCCCGGATGCCGGCGATGTAATCCTCCGGTGTCAGCCCGACCTTCTCGGCGGCCAGCATGATCGGGGTGCCGTGGGCGTCCTCGCCGGCGACATACCACACCTCGTTGCCTTGCATCCGCTGCGCCCGCGCCCAGATGTCGGCTTCGATGTAGCCGAGCATATGGCCCAGGTGCAGCGGGCCATTGGCGTAGGGAAGGGCGTTGGTAACCAGGATGCGGCGGGCCATGAGGATCGCGGTCGGCTTCGGGGCCCGCGATTATGGCATGGGGCGCGGTCAGGCGGTTTTTCGCGGGCACCCGCCTTCCTTGCGAAGCGTCCGTAGGAGCGCACGATGTGCGCGATGCCCTTATAGCCGTGCCCTATCGCGCTCCCCCTCATTCCACCCGCTTTATTCCACCCGCACCCAATCCTGGCTACGCCCGATCAGCGAGAAACCGATATAGCCGTGGACGTCGAGCGTCTTGCCGCCGTTCTCCAGCTTCACGGTGAGCTTGTAGATCTTGCCCTTGGCCGGATCGAGGATCTGGCCACCCGACCACTCGTTGTCACCGTCCTTCTTCAGGCCCCAGATGATGGTCATACCCTCGATGGGCTTGTTCTTCCGCTCGCCGTCGCACTGGGCGCAGACGGGATGCGGGCCATGATCGGACTTGAGCACCTGCAGCACCTTGCCCTCCAGCTGACCGTTGGCGCCCTCGGTGATCTCGACGATGGACTTCACTTCCTTGGTGGTGTCGTCGATCGTCTTCCATTTGCCGACCGGGCTGTCGGTGGCGGCAAAGGCGGGGAGAGCGCTCGCAACGAGGGCGAGACCTAGGGCGGCGCGGATCATGGACTTCATAAGTTTGCGGTACTCCCCATACGGTAAGGTATGGCCGGAGCCTGACGAGGGCCATCGACGCCGTCAAGCTGCACCGCGCCAGATGCGCCGACAAGGGCAGGATGGACGGGAAGCGGGTGCCGACGGTCCGGTGTCACCCCGCTAGCTGGCATAATGGGCGATCTTCGATTTTGCTCAACATCCCCCATGACCCAGCCCAGCGAAACCCTCGTGCGCGGTGTCCTCGACCGCGTCATCGACCCCTATTCGGGCCAGTCGCTCAGCGCCGCCGTGCGCGCCGTGGGCGTCGATGGCGACCGCGTGTCCGTCGATATCCAGCTCGGCTACCCCGCCGTCGGCTATGTGGAGCAGGCCACGACGCAGGCCCGTGAGGCGCTCGAAGCCGAGCCGGGCATCGCCGCGGCGGCCGTCTCGGTCGGCTGGCGGGTGCACCCGCACAAGGTGCAGGGTCAGCTGGCGCCCATGCCGGGCGTGAAGAACATCATCGCCGTGGCCTCCGGCAAGGGCGGCGTGGGCAAATCCACCGTGTCGGTCAACCTGGCGCTGGCCCTGGTCGCCGAAGGTGCCCGCGTCGGCATCCTCGATGCCGACATCTACGGCCCCAGCCAGCCCCGCATGCTGGGCCTGACCGGCAAGCCCGTGTCGCCGGACGGCAAGAGCATCCAGCCGATGCTGGCCCACGGCCTGCAGGCCATGTCCATCGGCGTTCTGATCGACGAGGACACGCCCATGATCTGGCGCGGCCCGATGGTCACCCAGGCGCTGATGCAGCTGCTCAACGACACCCGCTGGGACGACCTGGACTACCTGGTCATCGACCTGCCGCCCGGCACGGGCGACATCCAGCTCACCCTGTCGCAGAAGGTGCCCGTCTCCGGCGCGGTGATCGTCACCACCCCGCAGGACATCGCCCTGCTGGATGCGCGCAAGGCGCTGGGCATGTTCCGCAAGGTGGAAGTGCCGGTGCTGGGCGTCATCGAGAACATGGCCACCCATATCTGCTCCGCCTGCGGCCACGAGGAACACATCTTCGGGCACGGCGGCGGCGCGCGCATGGCCGCGGAGGCGGGCATCGCCTTCCTCGGCGACCTGCCGCTGGATATCCGTATCCGCCAGCAGGCCGACGAGGGCACGCCCACCGTGGCCGCCATCCCCACCTCGGACCTGGCGGAGCGCTATCGCGCCATCGCCCGCTCCACGGCGGCGAAGCTGTCGCTGCAGGCGCGCAACAAGGCGATCTCGTTCCCCAAGATCGTCATCCAGAACACCTGAGAAGTGGCGTCTTCGACGACGTTCCTATACCTTTCCGGCTCCAGCGAGGGAGACAGCACGTGAGCATCAAGTCCGACAAGTGGATCCGCCGCATGGCCGGGCAGCACGGCATGATCGAGCCCTTCGCGCCCGGTCAGGTGAAGGAGCGCGACGGCCATCGGCTGGTCTCCTATGGCACCTCCAGCTATGGCTACGACGTGCGCTGCGCCGACGAATTCAAGGTGTTCACCAACATCAACTCCACCATCGTGGACCCGAAAGCGTTCGACGAGCGTAGCTTCGTGGACATCAAGTCGGATGTCTGCATCATCCCGCCCAACTCGTTCGCTCTGGCCCGCACGGTGGAATATTTCCGCATTCCGCGCCAGGTGCTGACGATCTGCCTGGGCAAGAGCACCTACGCGCGCTGCGGCATCATCGTCAACGTGACGCCGCTCGAGCCCGAGTGGGAAGGCCACGTCACGCTGGAGTTCTCGAACACCACGCCGCTGCCCGCGAAAATCTACGCCAACGAAGGCGTCGCGCAGATGCTGTTCCTCGAGTCCGACGAAGAGTGCGAGGTGTCCTATGCCGATCGCGGCGGCAAGTACCAGGGCCAGCGGGGCGTGACCCTGCCGAGTACCTGAACGCCCGTGCCGTCCCAGCCGCGCGCGAGAAAGGCGCGGGGTAAACTTTCCCTCTTCATGAACGCCGATCCACGGAGACACGCATGATCCGAGTTACCACCCTCCTGTCCCGCGCCGCCGCCGCGGTTCTGCTTGCCAGCCTGCTCGTGCTGGGCGGTTGCCATCGTGGCGTCTCCAAGAGCGACCACGTGCCAACCGAGCAAGGCCAGTTCGACGTCACCATCAAGGCCTACAAGAGCGGCCAGTTCGTCGTCGACAACGCCGTGCTTTCCGCGGCCGACACCGGCAGCCACTTCGCCTACCTGAAAGACCAGGGCAAGCTGCCCAAGACGGTGCTGCTGATCCCCAGCGACGACTCCAAGATCCGTGACATCCATCTCGGCTTCATGGCCCGCATGCAGCTGGATTACGGCTTTGCCGTGTACTACGACAAGAAGGGCGAGCTCACCCGCCTGAACGCCGTGGAAGAGAAGGCCCGCCAGCTCGAGGACACCCCGCAGAAGGCCAACCTGCCGGATCGCATGCAGGGCAAGGACGCCGCCAGCGGCGCCTACAACCCGCAGACCCAGCCGTAAACGCCAAAGGCGACGGCTCGTCGCGAGTTCTTAGCGAGCTTGTAGCGCGGAAGACGGGGCAGGTGCCATTGGCATCTGCCCCGTTGTCGTTTCGGCGATACGCCAGATAGGTCATCGGCTGGCGCTGGGCTGGGCTGGTAACAGACTCGGTGCCAGCGGCAGGCTTGACGCTGGCTACAATCCCAGCGCTTCCCTCAGTGCTTCGATCCGTCGCTCGGCCTCGCCGGGCGGATAGTCTTCGGCCTGGCCAAAGCCCCACACCGGCCCCGGCCACGCCGCATCGCCGGCGTTGCGCGCCACTACATGGACGTGCAGTTGCCGGACGATATTGCCCAGCACGCCGATATTGAGCTTCTCGCACGGCGCCACGGCGCGCAGGGCGGTGCCGGCCAGGCTGGCTTCCTGCCAGAGCCGGGCCTGGTCGTCCGCATCCAGGTCCGACACCTCGATCCTGTCGGCCTTGCGCGGCACCAGCACTAGCCAGGGGTACCGCGCGTCGCGCATCAGCAGCACACGGCTCAATGGCAGGTCGCCGACGACAAGGGTGTCGCCGGCCAGCCGGGCATCGAGGGTGAAGCCGTCGGTCATGCCAGTTCGCGGGCGAAGAACGCCAGGGTGCGTTCCCAGGCCAGCTTGGCGCTCGGCTCGTCGTAGCTGCCGCGGACATCGCAATTGAAGCCGTGGTCGGCCGGATAGACCCAGGTATCCATCTCCGGCTTCAGCTCACGGTGCTTTTCCACCATGTCCGGCGGGATGGAGTGATCGCGCTCGCCGAAGTGGAAAATCACGTTGGCCTTGGCCGGCTCGCTCAGGAACGGCACATTGCGCGCACCGTAGTAGCTGGACGAGGGCAGGCCCAGGCGCAGCGCCGCCAGTGCCGCGACGGTGCCGCCCCAGCAGTAGCCCACCGTACCCACCTTGACCTTGTACTGGTCGGCGATCAGCTTGGCGGCGATGGCGACATCCTGGAGCGGGCGCAGCAGGCCCAGTTCGCCGATCAGCTTGATGCCCTTCTGCATGCCGTCCTGGTCGTAGCCCAGCTCCACGTCCTTTTCCACGGGGTCGAACAGTGCCGGGGCGATGGCGACATAGCCCTCGGCGGCAAAGCGGTCGGCCACGCTGCGGATATGGGCGTTGACGCCGAAGATCTCCTGGATCACCACGATGCCGCCCTTCGGGGTACCAGCGGGCTCGGCGATGTAGGCGTCCATGCTCTCGGGCGGGCGGGAGGTATCGAGGATAAGCGTGCGGCCCATGGGAGGTCTCCGGAAGAGTGGGTAAGGAGACAAGGGTAACCTGTAGGCATGTCGCCGGGATGTGCGGGGCGGTGCCGGACAGCAACGACGAAGTAGATATCGCGATATCTTACGTAAAAGCCCTCATGATCGGGTGCGCAGTGCTGGCGGGCGGGGTTATTTTCGCTCTCCTGAAACATGTCCCGAAGACGCCAGTAACGCGGCGACTTTGTGGCATCACGACGTTTCTGGCATTCGTGCTTATAGCCGCGTCGATCTGTGAGAGGTTGGGCTGGATCCACTGAGGCGAAGGTCTTACCCCGCCATGGGTGAACAGATTTCAACCAGGCACCCGTTGATATCTCGCACGTACCCGACGCGCTGGCCCCAGGGCTTTGCCTCGACCGCCTTGAGCGCCAATGCACCTGCTTCGACGGCCTGGCTATAACCCTGCTCGGGTGCCTCGGTAACAAGGCATATCTCGAAGCCGGCACAAAGCTCGCTCCGGCTATTCGGACGAATGGCGACGCCGTTGAGTTCCGCCATCGATTCGCCGGCGAAACTGAGCGTGGTCTCGCCGGTCGCCATCTCCGCATACAAGCCACTCTCGTGGACGAAGCGACGTTGCAGGCCGAAGGCGCGTTCGTAGAATTCCACCGTCGCCGCGACGTCCGGCACGTAAATGATCGTATAGCCCAAGCGCATCGTAATCTCCCGTGGTGATGGCGTGTAGCGTAGGGCGCTTCACGTCGCCCTGCTTGAATAAATCGGCCACGTCATTCGATCGACATGCCGACCAGCACCAGCGGCGGCCGGCTGCCGGGAGTAAAACCCCCATGGCGCCGAAACTCACGCGTCATGTGAGCCTGGTCGCTGTAGCCGCTTTCGATCGCTGCATGGGCCGGAACGAGCGGCGCTGACGCGTCGTTGAGGAGTCGCATGGCGCGCTGGAAGCGCACGACTGCGGAAAACGCCTTGAACGACAGTCCTAGTGCAAGTGTCAACTGACGTCTCAGCGTTCTTTCCGGCACGCCGACAACGCGGGCGACCTCATCGAGCCGGAGGCGTCCACCGGATGCCTGAATGACGGTGATTGCACGTCGGATCGTCGCGTCAGGTCGCTGCACCAGGGCCGCTCGCCGATGCGCGCAAGCACTCAATGCAGCCGCCAGTGCGGATGGCGTTCGAGCGGCGCCGATCGTTATGCCGTCCGCGCCGAGTGCAGCTTCGGCTGCTTCGCCGACCAAAGCGTTGTCAGTAATCGAGGCAGGAGCGATGCCGAGGCATAGCCCACCCCATCCAGGCCGGAAACGTACGCCCAGGAAGCGGTCGCCAGCCGACACAGCGACCTCCGCCCAACGCCGGGCGGGTCCGACGATCAGCAATTTCACATTAGCGAGTCCGCTCCCTCCATCGCCCCGGAAAGCGACGATGAGGTCCATCCGGCCATCCGGAAGGACGATGTGCGTACCTTCAGTGGACGCCGTGAAAGTCCACTCCGCTTCGATCGCCTCCGAAAGGCGGACTGGGAGAAGCTGTTCCTGATAGTCCGATGGCCATGGCATGCGCGAAAGTCTACGGTATGTGCCCGGCCGCTCCCAAGGTCGCTTTCGTCAGCTTTGGCTGCCCGAATCGCAGTTTATCTACGTCTAGCTTGGGGCGCCTCGCTATTAACCGCCGTGCGATGGGTGCCTATGGCATGCTTATGCTCCTGACCTTCAGGATGAAATAATGAAGACATGGCTTTTCATTGCTGTTGCCTGGCTCGCGGCCGCCGGCCCTGGGCGCGCCAGCGATCTGCAAGGCGCTCTTGACGCGCAGCTGAAGGCCAATGCCTTGGGTCACGGCATTCCGGCCCAAGCGGTACGAGTGACCCACAACGGTGAGCTTATCTACGAAGGGACCACAGGTACGGTGGTCATGGGTGGCGGAAAGCCCATCACTCGGGAAACACCATTCCCCATTTATTCGGTGAGCAAGCTGTTCACTAACACGCTGGTCCTGCAGCTTGCGGAAGAGGGCAAGATCGACTTGACCGCACCTGCTTCGCGTTACGTCCCTAACCTTCCCTTTGCGTGGCGTTCCATTCGCATTGAGCAATTCATGAGCCACGTGACGGGCTTGCCGAATTTCTTTGACCCGCAGCATCTGGATCGGCCGTTTCCTCCGACACTCGATGCGGCTTTTGCGGCCGTAAGCACCATGCCTGTCACGTCGGCCCCCGATGTGCAGACGCGCTACTCTGGAACGAACTATCTCGTCCTCGAGGCGGTTCTTCAGAACGTCACGCACAAGCCTTATCGGGCCTTGGTCGAAGAGCGGATCATCCAGCGTCTGGGCTTGCTTCACACCTCGCTGGATATATCGCATTCCCCTCCGGGTATGGTCGAGAGTTACCACGCGGAAAACGGTCGCGCCGTCATCGACCCGGCTGTGCACTGGCCCGACTACGCCATCGCCGAGGGGTGCATCGTCTCAACACTAGCGGACATGGGTACGTTCATATCCGCGATTGCCGATGGCAAACTCGTTTCGCAAGCCGCACTAGTGAAACACTGGCATTTATACCAGTTCCCCCACGGGAATCAGGGCGGCTTTGCATCCGGTTGGGACTACGGTGAAGAAGGGCGCTGGCACGAGGTGGGCCATGACGGCGGTACGAAGGTCCGTGTCAGAATCCTGTACAGCGCAAACCTGGAAGATCATTACGTCATCGTGTATCTGACCAACGGAAACCGTGATGATGTGTGGTCGGGGACCCTGGTCAATTCGGTACAGGTCATCGCCGTGCCACGGTAATCGTCCGGTCAGGCGATTGCCCGTCTCGCGGGCGGAAAACGTGGATGACTTCGTTTAGATGCTTCGAGCTAATGGGAGACAGGGGCCATGTACTCGCTTATGCGGCGCCGCCAACATTTTCTGCCTTTGTTATTTTTGCCGCTGGTCATCGGCGCATCCCTTGCCCGTGCAGCTCATGCCAATCCCTCTTCACCTCAGCCGGGTAAGCCCCAGGGCGCTGCGACACAAGAGGCCTTCCAGCACGCCGTTGACGCACAGCGAGTCGCTATAGACGAAGAAAATGCGAACACGAAACCACGAATTTCCTGGGCTGGTGACTATTATTTCGGCGATGGCCTTGGCGCAAACGTATCCTTATCTCTCGCGCCCCATTCCGGTGTTGCTGCTACATGGCAGGGATGCCTTGGTACCTACACAACCAACAAGGGAGCGGTGATCCCACAAGCGGACGGCAGTCTGCTGCTGAAGTATGAGGAGCCCAACGATGAAAAGGGTATTGGCTTTGCTGACCACTTAGTGCCTGTCGCCTGGGGAGATCGCATGTACATGATCTCCGAGAAAGAAATTCCCGCATTCGTCAGCGCGGTGAATTTGGGTTATGAGCCGTGACAGGACGCACGGGGCATGTTCCTCATGCGTGAGGGAGATGAGGGGCGCAAGGCATACGGCATGCCTATCCTGCCACGTGCTCAGCGGTCGCTGATTCGCGAAGTGCCGCTGGAAGTCGGCGTGATCTCAGCCAAGCCGTTGCAAGATAAACACGTCGATCTACTCGAGTGCCGGTATCGGCTGGAACTGGATCACGGTGCTAACGACGGTCTGGCCGTTGGAACGCGCCTCCAAGCGACCGCTGGCTCTCCTTATGGTCGCGTTATCCTGGAACAAGTGACACCCACTCGCGCCGTGACCGTTTTAAGCTTGTTCGGCGATGAATGTACCAAGCCGGATCAGCGTTCATTGACGAAGACTCGTTTTACATCTGGCGCTTACCGCATGATCTCGACAAATGACAGACCTTGAGCGGCCACCACTGAGAACCTTTCCTATTTCATCGCCGAGAGTCGGCTTCGTTTCGTTGGTTTGCCCCTGGGGTACTCGACACCTACCGGCTGCTGGTGAGGCAAGCGAATTGCCTTACTCTGTGACATCTGGTTTCGACGGGCGTCGAAGGGATAAGAATGGCCCATGGTCAGCGCAACAATTTTGATGCACTGAGGCTGCTCGGCGCCTTCCTCGTGCTGATCAGCCATCAGTTCGCGCTTTCCGGCCGCCCCGAACCCATATTCGTCGGGGAACATTCGTTCGGCAACCTTGGCGTGCTCATCTTCTTTTCGATCAGCGGTTATTTAGTCACTGCCAGCTGGCTTAAAGATCCCGATATTCGTCGCTTTGCGGCACGTCGCGCCCTCCGGATCGTGCCGGCTCTTTGCGTGTCGATTCCGCTGACCCTGGCAGTGATCGCTGCGCTTGGATTGACGGGGTTTCCCGGAAATCCCAGGCACCTCGCCAATGGATCGCTTTGGACGATTCCGTACGAGGTCTACTGTTACGCTCTGCTTCTTGTTGCTGGCGTCGCAACGCGACATCCTTCCATCGTGCTGGCGGTGGGAATTTTCGTCTATTTCGTGCTTTCAGGCCTGCAGTCCGGAGAAAGTATCCTGGCGTGCTTCGGTTTGTTCTTCGCCGCGGGAAGCCTGCTCAGGGCCTATCCGTACCTCCGCAAACCGCTGCCGACCCTGTCGTTCCTGGTCACAGGCTGTGTGCTTGTGCATATCGATCAGACCAAACTTGGTCTCGCACTCGTCGTTCCCGTGCTGACGGTTGCGATTGGCGTCCGGTCATGGGCCGGCCTGCGCGACATTCCAGGAATCGGCGATCTCTCCTATGGCATCTACATCTACGCATGGCCCGTGCAGCAAATAGGAGTGGCGCTCATGGGGCGGCAAATGCCTTACCTTGCGCTGCTGTCCGTGACCCTTCCCGTGACCCTCGCCCTGGCGGCCGCCTCCTGGCACCTCGTGGAAAAGAAAGCCTTACGCTTCAAGCCTGGCCGGCGATCCGAATGTGAAAGGCCGTCCGGCCCTGCCGCCGCCGACCCGCTATAATGCCCGGCTTCCCTACACCCCCGGTACCCACGGCAATGTCCCAGGCCGCTCCCAAAGTCGGTTTCGTCAGCCTCGGCTGCCCGAAAGCCCTCGTCGATTCCGAACGCATCCTCACCCAGCTGAAGGTCGAGGGCTACGAGATCGTGCCCAGCTACGGCGAGGCGGATGCCGTGGTGGTCAACACCTGCGGCTTTATCGACTCGGCGGTGCAGGAGTCGCTCGACGCCATCGGCGAGGCGCTCCACGAGAACGGCAAGGTGATCGTTACCGGCTGTCTGGGCAAGCGATCCGAGCTGATCCGCGAAAGCTATCCCGAGGTGCTGGCCATCTCCGGTCCGCAGGATTACGCCAGCGTGATGAGCGCGGTGCATCAGGCCATCCCGCCGGTGCGCAACCGCTTCCTCGACCTGGTGCCTGACACCGGGGTCAAACTGACGCCCAAGCACTACGCGTACCTGAAGATTTCCGAGGGCTGCAACCACCGTTGCAGCTTCTGCATCATTCCCTCGATGCGTGGCGACCTGGTGAGCCGCCCGGTGGACGAGGTGCTGATCGAAGCCGAGAAGCTGGCGCGGGGCGGGGTGAAGGAATTGCTGGTCATCTCGCAGGACACCAGCGCCTACGGTGTGGACGTGCGCTACGCCGAGCGCGAGTGGCGCGGCAAGGCCTATCGCACGCGCATGACTGAGCTGTGCCAGGGCCTGTCCGAGCTGGGCATCTGGACCCGCCTGCACTACGTCTACCCGTACCCGCACGTGGACGAGATCATGCCGCTGATGGCGGAGGGCAAGATCCTCCCGTACCTGGACATCCCGTTCCAGCACGCCAGCCCGCGCATCCTCAAGCTGATGAAGCGCCCCGGCAACGTCGAGCGCACCCTGGAGCGCGTGCAGGCGTGGCGCCGCGAGGTGCCCGACCTCACCATCCGCAGCACATTCATCGTCGGCTTCCCCGGCGAGACGGACCAGGAATTCCAGGAGCTGCTCGGATTCCTGCGTGAAGCCGAGCTGGATCGCGTCGGCGCGTTCGCCTATTCGCCGGTGGATGGCGCGAAGGCCAACGACCTGCCGGGCCAGATCGACGAGGAACTGAAGGAAGACCGCCTGGAACAGTTCATGGCGGTGCAGGCGGAGATTTCCGCGGCCAAGCTGCAGCGCAAGGTGGGCCGGACCATCAAGGTGCTGATCGACGAGATCGACGCCGACGGCGCGTGGGGTCGCTCCAGTGCCGATGCGCCGGAAATCGACGGCGCCGTGCGCATCGACGACGGCCAGCTGCTCAAGCCCGGCCAGTTCGTCGACGTGCTGGTCGAGGAAGCCGACGCTCACGACCTCTACGGTCGCCTGGCCTGAGCCCATGCGGTACGTGGCGCCGACGCGGCAATCGCTCGAGCGGAGCGTGCTCGCGTCGCCGCCGCTGTCGTGCTGGCGCGACTACGCCACGCTGCTGGGTGGGGAGGCGTGGCCCGATATCGCAGCCCTGAACGCGCTGCTGCCGGCAGACGCCGACGTGCATTTCGTCACCCAGGACAAGGCGCTGCTCGACGACGGCCTGCATTACGAGGAACGCATCGCGCATCGCCGTGCCATCGCCACGCGGCCGGACAACTGGCACGACCTGATCAACGCCCTGGTATGGCTGCGCTATCCGGCGCTGAAACGCGCGCTCAATGCGCGGCAGATGGCGGAGATCGCCGTGATGGGGCGGCGGGAGCGCTCACGGCCGCAATGCGCCCTGACGCATTTCGACGAGGCGGGGATGATCGTCACGCTGCGTGAGCCGGCCATGCTGGCGGCCTGGGATGCCCACGACTGGACCACGCTGTTCTGGACGTACCGCGAAGCGTGGCTGACTGGCGGGGCCCGCGTCGAGGTGTTCGGTCATGCCTTGCTTGAGCACGCACTCACGCCCGGCAAGCTGCTGGTCGGCAAGGCCCTCGTGGTGATGGGCGAGGGCGATGCGCGGGCGATCTGTGCGGACGCCATCGCCGCCGGCAGCGTTCTCAACGATCCGCAGGAACTGAGGCCACTGCCCGTGTCCGGCGTTCCCGGTTGGCATGTCGATACGGATCGGCCGTCGTTCTACACGACGGCACCGTGTTTCCAGCCCCTGCGCGAAGGTCGGACGTATCCGTTACCGCTTTGACGCTGGATCGGCCAGGCCGTGGTCGCGCACGTAGTCGCCCAGCAGGCTGTCGTGGTCGACGCCCAGCTTGCGCATGGCGTCGCGCTTCTGCCGGCTGATGGTCTTTACTGACTTGCCTTCGCGGTCGGCGATCTGTTGCAGCGACATGCCGGCGACGAAGGCGCGGATGACTTCCGTTTCGCGCGGCGACAGCGGCGCGCCCGGCATGGCCACCGAGGTGTCGTCGGCCTCGTTGAGGATGTCGAGCAGGGTTTCGCTGAGGTAGGTTTCACCGTCCGCGACGGCGCGCGCGGCCGTGGCCAGTTCGTCCATCGGGGCGCGCTTGTCGACGATGCCGCGTGCGCCGCGCCCCAGCATGGATTGCAGGGCGGCCGGGCGGTTGATCATCGTCAGGACGATGAGCGCGACATGGGGATAATCCCGGTTGATGGTTTCCAGGAGGGGAAATCCATCGTCCTGCCGATCGCTCGGCATGAGAAAATCCGTAATGACGACATCGCAGGCGCGGTCGGCCAGCATGGCCAGGAGTTCGTCCGCGGCCTTGGCCGCACCGACCACTTCGATGTGCGCGTTCTCCAGCGCAAGCCGCCCCCCAACAAGAACGAGGGGGTGATCGTCTGCCAGAATGACCTTGAGTGGCATGCCTTGCGTTCTCCTGAATACGTTGCGATACAGCGGGCTTCGACTCGATTATGCCCATGAAGGTTACCTTGACGAAGCCTCCCGTGTGATCCGACGCCTGCTCCCGTTAATGCTGCTTGTGCTCGCCCGCATGGTCATGGCCATGCCGGACGTGCCGTTGCGCCCCGCGGACGCGGAATGGCTGCGCCACCATCCGGTGCTCATCGTGGGCGCGTATCCGGAGGGCTATCCGCCGTTCGAGGAGCTGCGCGACGGCGAGCTGGAAGGCCTGGGCCCCGATTACCTGCGCGAGCTGGCCGGCGAGCTGGGCGTGACGCTGCAGACGCGGGAATACCCCAGCTGGCCGGCCCTGCTGGCCGCGTTGGCCAAGGGCGAGATCGACGTGGCGACCTCGGTCACTCCGCTCGAACAGGGCATGCCGGGTATCCGGGTGGGCGCCACGTATTTCGAATCGCTCCCCGCGCTGGTGGAGCGCGTCGACGCACCGATCGCCCACCGCCCGGGTGACCTGCGTGGCAAGCGCCTGGCGGTGCACACCGGGTATTTCGACATCGCCGCGCTGCGCCGCGAGTTGCCCGAAACGACGTTGGTGGAAACCGCCTCCACGGCGGAGGCGCTGGGGCGGGTCAGCCGCGGCGACGTGGACGCCTACCTGGACAACCCTTATTCGGCACGTGAATTCGTCTCGCGCCTGCGCCTTGACCACGAACTGCGGGTGGGCAGCCCCGTGGCATTGCCGATCAGTGCACTGGCCTTCGCGGTGCCCGCGTCACGCGCACCGCTGGGCCGGGCGCTCGATCACGCCTTGGGCGAACTCACCGCCGCCGACCACGGCCGCCTGCGCGCGCGCTGGGTCGGACGCGACATCGCCCCCCGCCCCCGCGAGGCCGGCATTCCCCTCAGCGAGAAGGAAAAGGACTGGCTGCGTGCGCTGCCGCCCTTGCGCCTGGGCGTGGACCCCAGCTATGCGCCTTTCAGCCTGATCACCGGCCGGGGCGAGGCGGAAGGGCTGTCCCTGGATTACGTGCGCGAGATCGCGGCGGAGTTGGGCATCCGGGTCACCCAGGTGCCCAGCGAGAACTGGGCTGGCACCGTGGAGCGCGTGCATCGTGGCGAGGTGGACGTCGTGGCCGCGATCAATCCGCAGAGCGCCACGGCACCGTTCCTGGAGCCGAGCGTGCCCTACCTCGACTTCCCGATCATGATCGTCACGCGCGAAGGCGCGCCCACCATCGCCGGTCGCGATGACCTCGCCGGCAAGCGGGTGCTGGGCAACACCACCCGTGAGCCGATCCGCCGGCTGCTGTCGCGCATCCCGGGCGTCCAGGTGGTGTCGGTCGATACCGAGGCGGAAGGCCTGCGCCGGCTGGCGGCGGGCGAGGGCGATGCGTTCGTCGGCAACCTGGCCTCCGTGGATTACCTGATCCGCGACAACTTCCTCGGCCAGCTCAAGGTGGCCGCGCCCACGGGCGACAACGAGGCCATCGCCATCGGCGTGCGGCGCGAGCTCGCGCCGCTGGTGCCGCTGATCAACCGCGTGCTGGTCAACCTGTCGACGCACCGCCAGCAGGAGATCCGCAACACCTGGTTCGCCTCGCATTACGTGGTCGGCCCCACCTGGCGCGAGATCGCCGGGCGCGTGGCGCCGTTCGTGGCGGTGTTGCTGGCCTCGCTGATCGCGATCAGCTACGCCTACCTCAACCTGCGCCGCGAGACACGCCGGCGCGAACGCACGGAGCGGCGCCTCGCCGAGGTCACCGCACACGTGCCCGCGGTGGTGTACGAAGCGGTCCGCGGTCTGGATGGCACCTATGCCATGGCCTACGTGGGTGGCGATCCGCAAAGCATCCTCGGCATGGAGCCCGGCCAGCTGCTGGCCGCGGGCGAGGCCATGCTGGCGCCCGTGCCGGAAGACGACCGTGAGGCGCTGCGCGCGGCGTTCGAGCGTTCGGCGCGTGAGCTCACGCCGTTGCATGTCACCGTGCGCGCGCACGTCGGCGGCCGTACGCGTTACCTCAGTTCCGACGCGGTGCCGCTGGCAGCCGCCGACGGCAGCGTGCGCTGGAACGGTTACTGGGTGGATGTGACCGCGCAGGAACTGGCCTCCCGCGGCATGGCGCATGCACGCGACGAAGCCGAGGCGGCCACGCGTGCCAAGAGCGATTTCCTCGCCACGATCAGCCACGAGATCCGCACGCCGATGAACGGCGTGATCGGCCTGCTCGATGTGCTGGAACGCACGTCACTGGATACCGATCAGCGCAAGATGGTCTCGACCATCGAGCACTCGGCGGAAGCCCTGCTGCACATCCTCGACGACGTGCTGGATTTCTCGAAGATCGAAGCCGGGCACCTCACCTTCGACCCGCGCCCGGCCGATCCTCGCGGCATCGTCGAAGGTGCCATGGCGATCATGGTGGCACAGGCGGAATCCAAGGGCTTGCGCCTGGAAGCCTCGTTCGATCCGGCGCTGGCCCCGGCCGTCACCGTCGACGACGGGCGCCTGCGCCAGGTGTTGCTCAACCTGCTGGGCAATGCGATCAAGTTCACGGCGGAAGGCTCGGTGCTCATGGCGGTGCACGTGGACGAACACCACGGCGCACGCCAGCGCCTGCGTTTCGTCGTGCGCGACACCGGTATCGGCATTCATGCCGCGAAGCTGCGCCACGTGTTCGCACCGTTCAGCCAGGCCGAATCCTCGACCACCCGCCGCTTTGGCGGCACCGGTCTGGGCCTGACCATCGCCCGGCGACTGGTCGAGCGCATGGGCGGGCACATCCTCATCGAGAGCGAGCCGGGGCAGGGCACGACGGTCACCGTCACCCTGGAACTGATGATTGCCGACATGCCCGTGCCCTCGCAGGCGCAGGGTGGCGACGCGTCCGCACCGACGGTGCCCGCGCGCGACGCACGGATACTCCTGGCGGAGGACCATCCGGTGAACCAGGAACTGGTGCGGGTGCAGCTGGCCTTGCGCGGTTACCGCTGTGACATCGTCGACGACGGCGTGGCTGCGCTCGAAGCGCTTGCCGCGCAGGCGTACGACCTGCTGCTCGTGGATTGCCACATGCCGCGCATGGACGGTTATGCGGTGGCGCAGGAAGTACGTCGTCGCGAGGCGGGCGGCGCACGCCGCCTGCCCATCGTGGCCATGACCGCGGATGCGCGTGCCGAGCAGCGCGAGCTGTGCCGGGCCGCCGGCATGGACGACCTGCTGCGCAAGCCGATCCGGCTGGAAGCGTTTCACGCCGCCGTGGCCCGCTGGCTCGGCGACACGGGCGAGGGAATACCCGATGTGGACATGGGCCGGATGCGTCGCGCGTTCGGTTCGGACGAGAACATCGCCAGCGTCATCGATGCCGGCGTGCAGGCCACGCGCGAGGCGCTGGCGCGGCTGGATGCGGTCGCCGTGCATGCCCAGGCAGAGGCCGTGGCCGGCTGGATCCACCACGTGCTCGGGGGCGTACACGTGTTCGGGCACTCGCCGGTGGGTACCCGGGGCGAACGCATGGAACTCGCGCTGCGCGAAGGCGCCGACGTCGACATCGCTGCGCTTCACGAGTTCGCAGGTGACGTCGCCACGTTTACCGATGGCCTGGAGCGATTGGCGATTCGCCTCCGCCAGAACACGCAAGCCCCAACGGACGCTCAGTCGTAGGACACGTCCAGGATCGCGAAGCGCGTACGCCCGCCCGGCAGTTCCGCGTCGAACTCGTCGTCCAGGCGTTTCTTCAGGACCGCGCGGGCCATGGGCGAGTCGATGCTGATCCAGCCCTTGCGGGCGTCGGTTTCGTCGGGCCCGACGATGCGATAACGCACCGTCTCGCCGCTTTCCACGTTTTCCAGGGTCATCGTGGCGCCGAAGAACACGGCGTCGCGTTGCGAGGGCGCGGCCTCGACCACCTTGAGCGCCGGGATGCGCTTGCTCAGGTAACGTGCGCGCCGGTCGATCTCGCCGAGCTGCTTCTTCCGATAGGTGTACTCGGCGTTTTCCGACCGATCACCCTCGGCGGCGGCCGCGGCCAGCGCCTTGACCAACTCAGGCCGCACCGTGTGCCACAGGTGGTCCAGCTCGGCCTTCAGGCGTTCGAATCCCTCTCGCGTGATGATCGCGGTGGAAGAGGGGGAGGGGGGGCGCCAGCGACTCATGGCGTCGCCTTGGGGGCGGTTTCGAGCGTGGCGAGCAGCGTCGCGATATCGGGGGCCAAGGGATGATCCGGGTAAGTGGCGAGCAGTTGCCGCGCGAGGGTGGCGGCGGCCGGCGTGTCGCCGAGGCGATCGTGCAGGCGTACCGCCAGTAGCCCGTAATGGGGTGCGCCCATGTCGCCGGGCCAGGTGTGCAGATAGCCCATGGCCAGGTGCAGCCCCAGCCGGGTCATCCCACCGTGCGCGGCGGTGTCCGCCAGTGGCCCGCAGGTACGTGGATCGTCGGGCAGGAAGGCCGGATCGACCTCCACGCCGTCCTGCACCACGCCCAGCGCGCGACGTGTCTCCTGCGCGGCGACCAGCGCGGCGATCCAGATCTGCGCATGCACCAGCAGTTCGGGCCGGCGATCCTGTGCCCGCAGCAATTCACGATAACGAACGTGAAGCGGCGCCGGTGCAAGACCCTCCCGAAGGCGTTCGGTGAGGATGTCGGTCGCGTTGGGGATGTCGTCGCACGCGATCAGGTTCACGTGCGCCAGCAGCGCATCATCGTCGTCGGGCTCGGCGGCCTCGCGCAACGCGACGGACGTTGGCTGGTAACCCAGTGCCTCGTGCCTGTGGTGGATCAGTGCGCCCATGAGATGGAAATTGTAGAGCGTGAGGTAATTGGCCACGGCGTAATAGCCGAGCACGCCGATGAAGGTCGGGCCGTGGTCCTTCAGCGCGTACTGGGCTCCTGCCTGCAGCAGGCTGGTGGCCATCACGATAGCGAACAGCAACAGGTAGGCGCTGCCCAGGCGGCCGATCGCTTCCACCCAGGTGCGCGGATCGAGCGCCGCGCCCACCCCGTCGAAGGTCAGTGACATGGTGATCACCGGCAGCACGAAGGCGAACACCAGGGACACCAGCAGGCCGGGGATGCCGAGGAACAACGGCGCCAGCACCGCCACCGCGTTGCCGGTCAGCTGGATGACGATCAGCGCCACGCCCGTGCTGTCCTCCGTGTCGATCGCCAGTTCCGGAGGATCGGCGTAGCCGTCGGCGGTATGGCGCAGGCACTCGAAGGCGTAGACGTAGATCGCCAGCCAGCCGATGAAGATCACCAGCAGCTTCAGCCCGAGCACCGGCAGGAACGACAACGACTCCAGCAGCGTGACGGCCACCAGGGTCATGCGCGCACCGCCGCCCAGCGGATAGCGGAAGCCGGTCAGGGCTCGCTGCGGGAAGGGCGTATCGGCATCGGCGAGGGCGTGGCGCGGCATGGCTACTCCTTAAGAATCTCCTGAACAAGTGTACGCAACGATATGCCGTTACGAGAAAAATCGTCATATGCCCGCTTGAGTCCGGGGCGTGCGGCGGGTAACGTGGCCGCCACTGCCTGACCCTGAGTTCCATACATGTCCTTTCGCGTGCCGCGTCCGCTCCTCTTGCTTCCCCTGGCGGTCCTCGCCGGTTGCGCTTCCAGCGGCGGAACACCGCGCACGGGCAAGGTCACGCCCCAGGTAAACGCCCTTTACGACCGCATGAACCAGGCCAGCAAGGGCTACGAGGCGGCCATCGACCAGGCCCGTCGCGGCGATACCCCGCAGGCGGCGCAGACGCGCAAGCAGGCCCTCGACCAGCTCAAGGACGCCTCGGCGCGCTGCAGCCTTACCCCGGGCTGCGATCCGCAGCGTTTCGCCGCCGTCTTCGACCGGCTGCTGCGCCTGAAGGACGGCAGCTTCATCGAGGGGGAGGACGCGGACGATACCGAGCAGGGTGCCGAGGTGGGCGTACAGCCCGGCGACGTCAACCTGCCCGGCTCGGTGGCGATCGGCTCGCTGCCCGCGGCGCAGCGCAGCGTCACCATGTTGAAGGGCCACCAGTTCTCCGACCTGATGGTGATGAACGGGCCGGTGAAGGCGGCGCTGGAGTTGTGGCTGACCCAGCTGCGGCCCAACCTGATGGATGCCTACGTCAACTACCAGATGATGCGCTACAAGATGTGGCCGGCGTACAAGAAGGCCGACCTTCCCGAGGCACTGCTGTTCGGCATCATGGCCAAGGAATCCGGCGGCAAGGTGCATGCGGTGTCGCGCTCGGGCGCGTCGGGCCCGCTGCAGTTCATGTACGCCACGGGCCTGCGTTTCGGCCTCAGCAACGCCGATGGTTTCGACCAGCGCTTCGATCCGACCATGGCCGCGCAGGCCAACGCGGAATACATCGACGAGCAGCTGGCCGCGTTCAACAACAACCTGGAAATGACCCTGGCCGCCTATAACGGCGGGGAAGGGCGCATGCGCCGCATTGCCGCCGGCAGCCCGGGTGCCAGCTTCTACGATCCGCAGATCTACGGGCAGATGTCGGCCGAAACCCGCGACTACGTGCCCATGGTACTGGCCGCCGCCTGGTTGTTCCTGCATCCGGACAGCTACCACCTGCGCTGGCCGAAGATCGACGGCGAGCCGGGCCAGATCGTGCTCAAGCGGCCGGCCTCGCTGTCGGAGCTGACCATCTGCCTGGGCTCCTCGCAGGACATGCCCGAGGGCTGGTTCCGCACGTTGCGCAACCTCAACCCGCGCCTGGACCCGCAGATCAGCCAGCCGGTGGGTGCGCGGCTCGAGGTACCCAAGCAGCTCGAAAAAGCCTACGCATCCAGCTGCGCCGACGGCCCCTGGCCCATCCTCGCGTCCGACCTGCACAACGCGGCGAAGATCGTCGCGCCGCCGCCGCCCGCCGCGACCTCGGCCGCCCTGGCCGGTGGCGGATCGTCGTCGTCGTCGCGGGCGTCATCGTCCGCCTCGCGCAGCTACACCGTGCGCAGCGGCGACACGCTGGTCAGCATCGCGCGCAAGAGCAGCTGTGCGGATGTCGAGGACATCGCTCGCATGAACGGCATCAAGGGCCACCAGTTGAAGGTCGGGCAGTCCATCCGCGTGCCGGTTTGCCGGTAAGCGGGAAGGGCCGATCGTTACGCCAGCGCGCTGGGGGCCATCCAGCGCGAAGACGCCTCGCGCGTCTCCGAGGCGGACAGTTCCTTGATCTGGCGCATCAGCCTGAGGATCTGGCGATGCAGTTCATCCATGCCCGGGCGGCGTGAGCCCAGGGTCTCGTGGTAGACCGCGGCGATCCACAAGGCGACGCCACGCGCAGCAATCAGGGGGTTGTCCGAGCGCGCTTTACCCAGGCCGACTTCAGGGCCATGGCCATGGGCGCTGTAACGCTCGTCGGGCGGGGTGCCGTAGAGGTGGGGGAAGTCGCAGACCGATGCCTGCTCCATCTCGCGCCTGACCAGCTGCTGCAGGTCGGCATGGGCCCGCACCGGAAGGGAGAGCACCACGCGCTCGATATCGGCAAGCTGCCGACGCAGGCGGATCTCGCGGCTTACGGCGATGAGATGGGTGACCAGTCGCATGATGAGTTACCTCGGGCTGACGCTTTCAGCAGGCACCGGTTTCCTCCCCCACGGAGTGACCGGTCGCCGCGAGCATAACCCTTGGACACGTCGAAATGAAGACATTTTCGTCACATTGTGACGCGGGGGGTCAGCCGTGCGGCGCGGCGCCTACCCATCGACCCAGGCGCTGCCCGACCATGACCTGCTGCTGCGGCTGCAGGTCGTCCAGCGCATAGCCCTCGGGCAGGAGCAGGATGACCGTGGATCCCATGTTGAACCGGGCCATTTCGCCGAAGCGGTCCAGGTCCACGCCGCGCCCGCGGCAGTCCTTGCGGATGATGGACGAAGCGTAGGGCGGGATGGCCATGCCGTCCCAGACGGTGGCCACGCTGGAGACCAGGATCGCCCCGACCATCACCGAGACGAACGGCCCGTGTTCGCCATCGAAATGGCAGACCAGGCGCTCGTTGCGGGCGAACAGGCGCGGGATGTCCTGCACGGCGAACGGGGCGACGCTGAAGATGCGGCCCGGCACGTGGGTGGTGCCGGTAAGGGTGCCGGCCAGCGGCATGTGCACGCGGTGGTAATCGCGCGGCGAGAGGTACACCGTGACGAAGCTGCCATTGCGGAAGGGCACGGCGGCGGCGGCGTCGCCGAGCAGCTCGGCGGCGGTGTATTCCTGGCCCTTGGCCTGGAAGATACGGCCGTCGCGAATCCGGCCCGACTGGCTGATCCGGCCGTCGGCCGGGCACAGCACGGTGGCGGGGTCGTCGTCCGGGCGGCGCGCGCCCGGTTTCAGCTTGCGGGTGAAGAACGCATTGAAGTGCTGGTAGGCCAGCGGGTCCGGCTGCGCGGCCTGGCTCATGTCCACGTCGTAGCGCTGGACGATCTCCCGGATGAGGAAGTTCTTCCAGGGCGCCCATGCCCAGCGCGTCGCCCAATAGACGATCCGCGAGAGGAACCGGTGCGGGAGGATGTACTGCAGCAGGACCTTTGGCTTCATCGGGGGAGTATAGGCGACCGCCGGCCCTTGCCGCAGCGCCCCGGCTACTTCACCACCGGCAGCTCCACCCAGGTGCCGTCGGCGCCGCCGCGGAATACCTTCTGCGTGGCCTTTTTATAGTCGCCCGGCTTCGCATTGAAGATATTCGGCACGAACGTCTGCGGATTGCGGTCGTACAGCGGAAACCAGCTGGACTGCACCTGCACCATCACCCGATGCCCGGGCAGGAAGACATGGTTCACCGTGGGTAGCGGGAAGCGATAGGCCTGGGCCTTGTCCGATACCAGGGCTTTCGCGGTGGCGTAGCCCTCGCGGTAGCGCCCGCGGAAGATCTCCATGGCTACCGGCAACTGGTAGCCGCCCATGGACGGCTCCGCTTCCACCTCGTCCGGGTAGACGTCGATCAGCTTCACCACCCAGTCGCTGTCGGTGCCGCTGGTGGAAGCGAGCAGGTGGACCAGCGGCTCGCCGGCGATGCCCATCGGCTGGGTCAGCACCGGCGACACGTAGGTCAGCACGTCGGTGCGCGTGGCGAACTGGCGCTGGTCGTCCACCAGCCATTCGGGCCAGCTGTCTTCACGGTCGGCCACGCCGTGCGACCACGACTGGATGGGACGCACGCGGTAGGGCACCGGCTTGGCCGGATCGGACACATAGGCGTCCTCGCCCGTCGCTGGCGCGGTCGTGCCGAGCGTGCCGTCCGCGCCCACGAACCAGCGCTGCATCGTCGGCGCGCAGCCCGTGCGGCAGGCGGACGGCCAGGTGTCGAGCTGGCGCCAGGTATTCGCGCCGGTGACGAAGGCATTCACCGGTGCGATAGCCACCTGCGGCGCATCGTCCTTGAGGTAGCGCGCGAGGAAGGGGCGCAGGATGGTCTGGCGGAACGTGGTGGCGGTGTTGCTGCCCAGGTCGATCGCACCGATGGTGTTGCCTTTCTCCCAGGTCTTGGCGTGGCGCCAGGGGCCCAGCACCAGCCACAGCTTCTCGTGGTTCGGGTCGCGTGGTGCAAGCGCGCGGTACACGGCCATGTCGCCGTAGTTGTCTTCCTGGTCCCACAGGCTGTGCACGAGCATGGTCGGCACGGTCATGGGCTCGTTCGCTGCGACCTTGTCCAGCGCCTGGTCCGACCAGAAGCTGTCGTAGGCGGGGTGCGCCAGGATCTTCTGCCAGAACCCGAGGGCTTCCATGCCGTAGGCACGGCCGATGTCGCCGGCGGAGCCGCCCTTGAGGTAAAGGTCGTAGTCGTCGCGGTAGCCGGTGCTCCAGCCGATGTCGCTGCCGCGCGAGTTCACCATGCCGTAGATGTAGGGAATCATCTGCTGGCGGAACGCGCCGCGATGGAACCAGTCGTCGCCCATCCAGCCGTCGATCATCGGGTTGATCGGCACGGCCACCTTGAGGGCGGGATGGGGGCGGATGGTGGCGACCATCGCCTCGAAACCGTCGTAGGAGATGCCGATGATGCCGACCTTGCCGTTGGACTCCGGCACGTGCTTCACCAGCCAGTCGATCGTGTCGTAGATGTCGGACGATTCGTCGATGGCGGTGGGGTTGCCGTGGCCGATCGGCGGCCGGTTCATGACGAAGTCGCCTTCCGAACCGTGCTTGCCGCGAATGTCCTGGATTACGCGGATATAGCCGTCCTGGACCACGACATCGGCCGGGTTGTCGTAGCCGCGCAGGGTGCTGTCCAGGTGGGGGCTGTCGTTGCGGTGGCCCATGCCGTCCGCGCCGTAGGGCGTGCGCGTGAGCAGGATGCCGGCATGCGTGCTTCCTTTGGGCACCAGGATCACGGTGTGCAGTTTCACGCCGTCGCGCATCGGGATCTCGACGGTGCGGCGCACGTAGTCGAAACCGGTGTCGGTGGGAACGAAGTGTGCCGGCGTTTCCGTCGGCAGGGGGTTGTCCGGGGCCGTGTCGCCGAACGCCGGGGTCGCGAGGACCCCGGCGGCCAGTGCGACGATGGCCAGTCGCAGGAGTGGATGCATGGCGGTTCCGTCAGAAGTCGTAGGTGACGCCGAAACGTGCGTAGCGCGGCTGGGTGTAACCGATCACCTGCTGGTAGCCGTCGTTCACCGAGTTCTTGCTGCCCGAGACGGGGTTGCTGCGCTGCGAGCGTTGCTGGTTCAACGCGTTGAACACCGAGGCGGTGAAGGCCAGCTTGCGATCGGCCCACAGCGGACGGTATTCGACGTTGACATCGACCAGTTCCTCCCACGGCTCGCGACCCTTGGCGCCGTACGCCGACGGCTCGCCGAAGCAGAAGTGGTAGTAGCTGCCGTAGCCCGACGGGTCGCTCTCGTTCGCACCGTAGCGGCCCAGGCACGACTTCGGCAGGCCCGACTGGATCAGCAGGTTGGCCGAGACCATCCATTCCGGTGCGACCTGGTACGAGCCGTACAGCTTGATCTGGTGCTTGCGGTCGTTGGCGAGATAGCCGTTGGCATAGTTCATCAGCGTGGCGTAGTCCCAGTCACGCGAGGCGGCCACCGAACCCTGGCCCACGTCCGAGCGCACCTGGCCTTCGGTGTTGCCGTAGCTGCGCGAATACAGGTAATCGACCTTGCCCGACCACGTGCCGTCGAACGGATGCGACAGGTACAGGTCCAGCCCGTAGTAGTTGCGCTTGAGGTGCGGGAAGCCGAAGTCGGCGTTGGTCACGGTGACATCGGTGTAGCCGCCGCTGGCCTTGGCCAGCTGGTAGACGTTGGCCCGGCCCGGATTGGACAGGTAGCAGCTGCCTACCGTCACCGCGTCGATGTCCGCCCCCTGGGCCACCGCGGCGCGCGTGATGGCACCGTTGTCGCACACGTCGTCCAGTGCGTTGCGCAGCTTGCGCACCGTGGCCTTCGCGCCGGCCACCCAACTGGGATCGAGCTGCTTGTCCAGGCCGAGGATGTATTCGTCCTGGTACTCGGACTTGATGTTCTTCGCGCTGACCGTCTTCGGGTCGGGCGGCTGGCCGTATTCGCCGTTGGGCGATACCGCGCCGCCGGTGGCTGACTGCACGAAGGTGACGCCGGTGGGCAGGCCGCCGGCGTCGATACCCGTATAGGTGAAGTACTGGTTGGTGGCCAGCGAGCCGGACGAGGTGCGCAGCGCGACCGAGGCGGGCATGGCCAGGAAATAGCGTCCCGCGTTGCCGTACACCTTCATGCTCGAATCGCCATTCACGTCCCAGCTGAAGCCGAGGCGCGGGGCCCACTGCGGCTTGGTCAGCTTCAGGTAGGGCTGGCCGGCAGGGTTGTAGTTGGTGAACTGGTCGTTGCGCAGGCCCAGCGATAGCAGCAGGCGGTCCGACACCTGCCAGTCGTCCATGACGTATTGCGCGCGCTGCTTCACGCGCACCGAGGCCAGCGTGTTGTAGTGGCGGTAATACCCGTAATAGCCGGTCTGGCCGCCGGGATAATTGGCCGGCTTGTCGACGAACGGGCTGTCGCTGATGTTGAGGTTGGGATCGCCCTTGGCATACCACAGCTCGTAACCGTCGCCGCCGATGGTGGTGCCGTCGTCGATGTCATGCGAGTCCTGGTTGTCGATGCCCGCGGTGATCGAGTGGTCGCCGGCCTTGTAGTTCAGGTCCACGCGCAGGTTGCGGTTGGTCGATTGGTGATCGGGGTTGTCCACCGTATCCAGCGTCTGCCCGTTGCTGATCGGCGTGCCGCCGTTCAGTGCCGGGTTCTGCTGGCTGACGTTGCCCAGGAACGGGCCGGTGACACCGGTGGCCGGCGGTTCGTTGTAATAGGTGAGTTTCGACTTGCCGTACAGCGCGGTGAGGGTCAGGTCGTCGGTGATGTAACTGGTGAACTTGGCCGAGTACACCATGGCGCGGGTCTTGTACGTCGAATCGGTGCTGGCGAAATCGCCCACCGTGTTCGTGTCGTAGTCATAATTGTACTTGTTGCCGTTGGAACGGTGGGTCTGGTTGACGCCGGTCAGCTCGAGGATATTGCTGTCGTTGATATTCCAGTCCAGCTTGCCGTACCACTTCGGGTCCTTGTACGTGTAACGGGTGTCGTAGGCGTGGTTGACGTCGCCGATGCTGTTGCCCTTGCTGCGCTGCATTTCCACCGCGGCGAAGGCGTACAGGGTGTCCTTGATCAAGGGGCCGCCGGCATACGCGCTGACCGTGGTGCTCCACTCGTGGTTGTCGTCGTTGCGCTGGTTGATCGTGCCTGGCGGAGCGGGGTTGTCGTGGCCGTAGGTGATGTTGCGTGCGCTGGCGCGCGCGAAGTCCGGCTCCCACAACACCTGCGCACCGAAGTGCCAGTCGTTGGTGCCGCGCTTGCCCACCTGGCTGATGACGCCGCCGTCCGAGCGGCCATACATCGCGGAATAGCCGCCGCTGAGTATCTCCTGCTGGTCCACCGCGCCATAGGGCAGGGTGACACCGCCGAAACCGCTGAGCGGGTCGGTCGTGTTCATGCCGTTGATGTAATACGCGTTCTCGGACACCGCGGAACCCGCGAAACTGACCAGGCTGCCGCCGAACGCGTTCTGGAAACCGGAGTAGCCGGGCGAGGCCCCCGGTGCCAGCAGGGCGATCGCCTCGGCCGAGCGCTGTAGCGGCAGGCGAGCCATGTCGGCCGCCGTGATCACGGTGCTGGAAGCCACGGTCGCGACGTCGATCTTCGCCACCTGCGTGGCCGAGACGGTCACCTGGTCGAGTTGCTGCGCCGTGGCCGACGAGCCGGCGGACGCGAACGAGACATCGGTGGCCGCACCGACGCGCAGGGTGACGTTGTCACGCGAATCGATCACCTGGCCGTTGGCCTTGAGTGACACCTTGTACGTGGCCAGCGGCAGCGCCTCGGCGACATAACGGCCGCGCGGATCGACGGCCACCTCGCGGGTGAGGCCGTTGCTGCCTTCGATCAGGACGGTTTCGCCGGCGGCGACCGGTGCGCTGCCGGCGATGCGACCGGCGGTGGCCTGGCCGTAGGCCACGCCGGTGAGCGAAGCCGCGACGGCGGCACATAACAGGCTGCGTCGAAGATAAGGACGGGAAATCATGGGTTGCTCCGGGAAGGACAGATAAGGACAAGGGTGGGTTGGCCGTCCTGGCGCATGGTTTTCGGGTCAGGCATAGGCGATATCGCCGACGGCTTTGCCGAGGGCGGCGATACCGCGGGATTTTTCCGCGCGCCGGTCGGTGACCAGCAGGTCGATGCGATCCGCGGGGCACCAGGCGACGCGACTGCGCACGCCGATCTTGGAATGGTCGGCGGCAATGACGATGCGTCGCGCGTTCGAGCACATGGCTCGTGCGATCTCGGCTTCTTCCATCTCGAAACTGCTGGCGCCCGCCTTGGCGTCGATGCCCACCGGCGAGAGGATCACCATGTGCGGCTGGTAGCGCCCGATCTCGGCGATGGTGCCCGAGCCGTTGGTGCAGCCGATCTGCGCATCGAAGCGTCCGCCCAGCAGGTGCACGTCGTTCCCGGGACGCGAGGCGAAGCGCGCGGCCACGTCCACCGCGTTGGTGACGATGGTGAGCCCGGTACGGGTGGCCAGCGCTTCGGCCACCAGGTTCATCGTGCTGCCGGCATCCATGAAGATGGTCTGTCCGCTCTCGACCAGGCTGGCCACCTTCCGTGCGATGGCGCGTTTTTCGCGAACGCGGGTGGCGTGGCGCACGGCGATCGGCGGTTCGTCGCCGGTGAGCACGGCACCGCCGTGTACGCGACGGATCTCGCCGCGGGCGGCCAGTTCGACCAGGTCGCGGCGGATCGTCTCGCGCGACACGCCCAGCTCGGTCACGATGCGCTCGACGGATACCTGGCCGCTGGTGCTGAGCAGGTCACGGATACGGGTGTGTCGTTCTTCATGCCACATGGCGTCGGTCCCTGAGTGTGTGGAGGAGAAGGCGCATGGCGCCGAGTGCGAGGCCGCCGGCGGCCACCACGCATGTCGCATAGGCAGCGGCCGGGGCGAGGAAGCCGTTTTCGTCCAGGCGCATCACCGACACCGAGGCCAGGCCCAGGTCGGCGGTCACCAGGAAGATCACGCCCGACAGCGTCACCATCGAGCGCATGAACAGGTAGAAGAACGCCGCGATCGCGGCTGGCGCCGCGAACGGCAGCACGGCGTCGCGCAGCACGTGGCGTGTATCGCCGCCGCACACGGCCACCGCATCTTCCAGGGCGTCGGGCACGCGGCGCATGCCGGTCTGCATGGTCAGGAAGGTGGGTGCGTGATAGTGGTAGAGGCTGCATGCCGCCACGATCGCCACGCTGCCGTACAGCCATGTCGACAGCACGCCATGGTTGAATGCCAGTACGTAGCCCAGGCCCAGCACCATGCCGGGAACGGCGGCGGGCAGGGCCGCCAGTAGCTGCAGCGGGCGGGCCAGCCATCCGGGCAGGCGACGCAGGCCGGCCGATAGCATGAACACGCCGACGACACCGACGGTCGCGGCGAGCAGCGACATGCCCACCGACGTCGCCACGGGTCCGTAGCCTTCCGGCATGCCGCCCAGGTAGTTGGCGAGGGTGAGCGTGCGATCGTACGGCCACAGCCTGACCACGCTCACGTACACCACCGTGCCCAGGGTAACGACGATCGACAGCACCGCCAGCGCGGCAACCCCGCCCAGGGCGGCGTCACGCCAGGGATGCCGTTCCGGCCGCAGCGCATGGCCGGGGCTGGCGTCGCCCAGGTCCTGCCGGCGTCGCGCCAGTCGTCCCAGCCACACCGACAACAGCGCCGGGGCCAGCAGCAGCATGCCCAGCGTGGCGCCCATGGCGAAATCGCGCTGGCCCACCACCTCGCTGTAGATCTCCATGGCCAGCACGCGGTAGTCGCCGCCGACCACCACGGCGCTGCCGAAGTCGGTCAGCGTTTCGGTGAAGACCAGGAAGGCGGCGGCCCAGAGGGCGAAGCGAATCCGCGGTAGGGTCACGTCGACGAATTGCCGCCAGGGCGTCGCGCCCATCGACGCGGCGGCGTCGTAATGGCGTGCGGGGGTGCGTTCCAGCGCGGC
This sequence comes from Xanthomonas sp. NCPPB 2632, assembly GCF_041228075.2. Classification (NCBI taxonomy): domain Bacteria; kingdom Pseudomonadati; phylum Pseudomonadota; class Gammaproteobacteria; order Lysobacterales; family Lysobacteraceae; genus Xanthomonas; species Xanthomonas sp. NCPPB 2632. The sequence continues at coordinate 3,206,456 of NZ_CM192979.1, read as the reverse complement.
CGAGACGATCACGACCACCTGCGGCAGGCCATACATCAGGTTGGCCAGCAGCAGGCCCCAGAAACCGTAGATATCGGTGGGCCAGCCGGTCAGCCGATGCACGAGGCCGTTACGTCCCAGCAGGCAGACCAGGCCGAGGCCGAGCACCAGCGAGGGCGCCAGCATGGGCAGCAGCAGCGCGCCGCGGATCAGCGCCTTGCCGGGCAGGCGCGAGCGGTGCAGCGCCATCGCCACGCACAGGCCGATGGCGAGGGTGCCCAAGGTGGTGGTCGCGCCGATGACCACGCTGTGCCATGCCGCACGCGGCAGGCCGGGGTCGTCCAGCAGCCGGGCGTAGTTGTCCAGCGTGAGCGTGCCCCCGTCGTCCACGACGCTGCGCATCAACACGCTCAGCAAGGGATGCAGGAAGAACACGCACAGGCCCAGCAACGGCAGCGCCACCATCGGCAGGCCGGGCAGCAGCGAACGCTTCATGTCGTCACCCAGGCGCCGCGCGATACATCGACGGTCACGGCCTCGCCTTGCGCCAGCGTGCTGCGGCCCGACAGTTCGGTGAGCAGCGAGCGACCGCGCCAGGCGACGCGGGCGTGCGCGAGGCTGCCCAGGAAGGTCAGTTCCTCGACCACGCCTTCGCCGCGCGGGTCGGCGGCGATCGTGAGGTCTTCCGGGCGCACGCACAACTCGAACGTGGCATCCGCGCCGGGCGGCCGTCGTTCGAGGAAGGCGGGCAGAGCGTCCCGCACCAGATCCGTCGGCAGCAGGTTGGCCTTGCCGATGAAGCCGGCGACGAAGCGCGTGCGCGGCCGCTCGTAGAGGCATCGCGGCGAGCCGACCTGTTCCACGCGCCCTTCGTTCATGCAGACCACGGTGTCGGCCATGGACAAGGCCTCGTCCTGGTCGTGGGTGACCATGAGCGTCGGAATACCCAGCGATCGCTGCAGTGAACGGATCTCCGCACGCAGCTGCGTGCGGATGGCCGGATCCAGCGCCGATAGCGGCTCGTCCAGCAGCAGCATGGCCGGGTCGCTGGCCAGGGCGCGTGCCAGGGCGACGCGCTGCTGTTGTCCGCCGGACAACTGATCGGGAAAACGCGCGTGCAGGTCACCCATGCCGACGCGGGCCAGCAGGTCGCTCGTGCGCGCGGTGATCGCGGCGGGGCTCTCGCGACGCAGGCGCATCGGGTACCCGATGTTGGCTGCGACAGTCATGTCGGGAAACAGCGAGTACGACTGGAACACCAGGCCCATGCGTCGATCGCGTGGCGGCAGCGCGGTGATATCCCGGTCGCCCAGGATCACGCGCCCGCGGTCGGGCGGCGTGAGGCCGGCGACGATGCGCAGCAGGGTCGTCTTGCCGCAGCCGCTGGGGCCGAGCAGGCAGACCAGGTCGCTTTCGCCGGCCTGGAAGGACACGCCGTCGAGCACGGTGTGACCGCTCCAGGCCTTGGTGATGTCGTCGATGCGAAGGTGCATGGTCCCCTGGTCTCCGATGGCCGCGGCGTCAGCGCGTCGATCGTTTGTAGCGGTCGATGAGCGCGGCGCGTTCGCGCGCCGCGCCGGCGAAGTCACGTGCGGGCAGGGTGGCGACGACGTCGGCCGGCAGGCCCTGCCGTTGCTGTTCGGCACTGGGCACGCTGCCGGGTGCGGCCACGATTTCCTTGAAGCCGCGATAGAGGGCGGCCGCTTGCGGGGATGCCGTCCAGTCGAGGAACCGGCGTGCCTCCGCCGCGTGCGCGGAACCTTTCATCAGCGCCGAACCTTCCAGTTCGTAACCCGCGCCGTCGGCCGGGATCACCATGGTGATCGGATAGCCCTGGCGGATGGACTGCATGGCGGAAAAGGCGAACGAGATACCGATGGGAAATTCACCGATGCGCGCCAGCTTGCAGGGCGCGGAGCCGGACAGCGTGACCTGCCCGACGTTGCGTGCGATGGCCGTCACCAGCACCATGCCGCGGGCATCGCGCCCCGCGTCGGTGAGTGAGGACAGCACCATGTAACCCGTGCCGGAGGATGCCGGATCGGGCATGGCGACCTGGCCGCGGTAACGGGGCGATGCCAGGTCGCGCCAGGTACGCGGCATGGGCAGGCCGCGCTCGGCCAGTGCTTCCCGGTTGACGCACAGCGCCGCGAGATAGCCGGTAGGGGCGAACCAGGTGTTGTCCGCTCCACGAAAACGTGCGGGCATGGCGTCGATGTGCTCGCCACGGACCGGCGTCAGCAGCGGGGCGATGCGCGGATCGAGCAGGTCGGTCACGGCCATGCCCCAGATCGCGTCGTTGCGTGGTTGTGCGGATTCCGCCAGCAGGCGTGCGGCAAGATCGCCGCTGGAAAGACGCAGCACATGGATGTCCAGATCCGGCAAGGCATGCCTGGCCGCATCCAGGTAGCTGGCTATCTCGTCGCTTTCCAGCGCGGAATACACGGTGACCTGGCCCGCCTGCGCCACGCCGCAGGCCATGCCCAGGGCGACTGTCATGGCAATGCTGCGGAATGGACGCATGGATGGCCCTATGCTGTGACGCGGGTTGTCTTCCACCTGAGGGGGCACCATACCCCACCCATGTGGCATTTTGGGTATATTTGCAAAGCTGTGGTTTTACTTCCAGCAGAGAATTTTCGTTTTTGTCATCCCACCGAAACGTGTTGCCGCTAAGGGGCGCACGGCCAATCCCAGGAGTTCTGTCGATGGAATCGTTGTCCGCCGCCGGGCGGAAGGAGTTCGAGGCATTCGCCACCGGCATTGCCGATAACGCCCGCGCGCTGTCGTTGCCGCGGTTTCGCCGGCCCGTCGACGTCACCCTCAAGGGCGACATGAGCCCCGTGACCGCCGTGGACCGCGGCGTGGAATCGATGCTGCGCGAGCGCATCGAGCACGCCTGGCCCACCCATGGGTTGCTCGGTGAGGAATACGGCGCCACTCGCACCGACGCGGAATTCGTCTGGTCGATCGACCCGATCGACGGCACCCGCAGCTTCATCTCCGGCTGGCCGCTGTGGGGCACCCTGCTGGCGCTGCTGCATCGGGGCCGACCCGTCATGGGCGTGCTCGACATGCCCGCCCTGGACGAACGCTGGATCGGTCACGTGGGGGTCGGTACCACCATGAACGGGCGGCCATGCCGCACCACGGGCTGCGAGGCCCTGGCCGACGCCACGCTCTACACCACCACGCCTGACATGTTCGACGCGGCGGAGTGGGCACGCTTCGATCGCACCAGCCGCGCGGCGTACAGCCGCCGCTTCGGCGGTGATTGCTACGGCTACGGCATGCTGGCCTCCGGGCATATCGATGCCGTGATCGAGGCGAACCTCATGCCGTACGACTACCTGGCCATCGCGCCGGTGGTGCAGGCGGCCGGTGGGGTCATGACCGACTGGGAAGGCCGCGACCTGGGCCTCGACAGCGGCGGCCGCGTCGTCGCCGCAGCCACGCCTGCCCTGCACCGGGCGATCATCGCTTCACTGCAACAGGACTGACCTGCATGGTCTCGCGCGATCGTCGCCGTTTCCTCCAGGCTACCGGCACCACCGTCGTCGCCTCGCTGGTGGCGCAGGGATTCCCGGCGGCGATCGCACGCGCGCTTGCCACGGCGCCCGATCGACGCACGGGCAGCATCGCCGACGTCGAACACGTGGTCATCCTCATGCAGGAAAACCGCTCGTTCGACCATTATTTCGGCAGCCTGCGCGGCGTGCGCGGGTTCGGCGACACGCGCGTGCTGGAACTGGGCACCGGCGACCCGGTATGGAAGCAACCGGTGGCCACGTCGCACACCAAGGGCTGGAAGTCGCGCGGGCTGGCAGACGATGTGGCCTGGGTCTATCCCTTCCACCTGGATACCCGTGCCAGCGGCGACCATCACGAAGGCACGGATCATGGGTGGAGCACCGGACACGGTGCGTGGAACCTCGGCCGCAACGATCGCTGGATCGAGCAGAAGCAGGATGTGCTGACCATGGCGTACCTGCGTCGTGAGGACGCCGCATTCCACTATGCGTTGGCCGACGCGTTCACCGTGTGCGACGCGTACCACGCCTCCGCGCTGGGCGACACCGCGATCAACCGCATCTACCTGTGGAGCGGCTCGTGCGATCCGTCGGGGCGCCTGGGCCGCAAGCCGAACGGGCCGGGCACCGAAGAGCGTGCGGACGCCAACGGGTATACATGGACGACCTACCCGGAGCGCCTGGAAAAGGCGGGTATCCGCTGGCGCGTTTACCAGGGCGGTACGGGCGAGCCGGGCTCACCGACCGACAACTACACCGACAACTCGCTGGAGTTCTTCGCCGCCTACCAGGTGAAGGAGGGCGCGGATCCACAGGGCCCGCTGGTACGCAACGGCGCTTCGACGCACACTTTGCGCGACTTGCGTAACGACGTGATCCATGGGCGACTACCGCAGGTCAGCTGGATCGTCGCGCCTTATCAATACAGCGAACATCCCACCTCATCCCCGGCCGACGGCGCGTTCTACATCCGCCGCGTGCTCGATGCACTCACCGTCAACCCGAAGGTGTGGTCGCGCACGGTGCTGTTCCTCAACTACGACGAGAACGACGGTTTCTTCGATCATGTGGTGCCGCCGGCGCCGCCGTTGCGCAGCGAGGAAAACGCGCAGGGCAGGGTGTCGGACGATCTGGTCGCCGGGCTCGACGACGAGATCATGGACCTGGATGCGCACCCGCGCATCTCCGCGCCCATCGTTCCCGGCAGCGATCCGCGCGGCCGGCAACCGGTCGGCCTGGGCAACCGCGTGCCGATGATCGTGGTGTCGCCGTGGACCCGCGGCGGCTGGGTGTGCTCGGAAACCTTCGACCACACCTCGGTGCTGCGCTTCCTCGAAAAACGCTTCGGCGTGGAGGAGCCGAACATCAGTGCGTGGCGTCGCTCGATCTGCGGCGACCTGACCAGCGCGTTCGACTTCGCGGCCGAGGTCGACGAGCGCATGCCGACCCTGGGTGTGCCGGAAGGCTCCAGCGGCAAGGCACCGATCCGTGTGCCGTCTGCGCAGTCGATGCCGGTGCAGGAAGCCGGTACCCGCCCGTCGCGGACATTGGGTTATGCATGGACCATTCAGCACAGCCTGGATGGCGACAGCAGTCGCATCGTCTTTGAAAACATGGGGCGCCTGGGTGCGGCCTTCCTCATCTACGACGGTTTGCAGCGCGATGCGCCGCCGCGTCGTTACGCGGTGAGTGCGGGCACGCGCGTGGCGGATCGGTGGGACATGCCACAAGCCGGCGATGCCTACGATCGCCGCATCCATGGCCCGCAGTCGTTTCTCGCACATCTTCGCGGATCGAGGCAGCACATGATCGAAGCGTCGGTGTCGGGCGTCGGCGGCGAGCGCCGGCTTGACGTGCACCTGAGCAACCGCGGGCGCCTGCCGGTCGAGGTTCGGGTGACGGAGCGATACGCTGGCGCGTCGGCGCATCGTGTGGTGGTCGAGCCCGGCAGTGAATCGACGTTTCCGCTGCAGCTGGGCGCCAGCGCGGGATGGTACGACGTGACGATCGACCTGCCCGACGCACCTCGATACCTGCGTCGGTTTGCCGGGCATCACGATGACGGAAAGCCGGCGACGAGCGATCCGGGCTACGGTGCGACCGAGCAGCGCATCGATCAGCCGTTTCGCAATGATCAGCGATGAATGGAAGGGCTCGCCGTCATTGGCGGTCGTTTTCTCGCCGCACCCGTACGAACACGGCGGTTCCCGGCGACGGCACAAGCGACGGCACTAGCCCATGTGCCTGGTACGCAGCTAGCCCGAGCGGGCGGCCCATGCCCGGCGAGCCCCGGTTGGAAGCGACCAGGGGCGCGGATGGCTATACTCTCTGGTCAGCCCCAGCGAAAGTCTCCCCGTGACCCACGAACTCGCCTCGATCATCGATTTCATCCGCTACGGCGCCAGCCGCTTCTCGGCCGCCGGCCTCACGTTCGGCCACAGCCACGACAATCCGATCGACGAGGCCACGCACCTGGTGCTGGCCGCGCTGCACCTGCCGCCGGACATTCCGCCGGCCTACGGCGCCGGTGTCCTCGTGGCGGACGAGAAGGCGAGGGTGCTGGAGCTGATCGAGCGCCGCGTGACCGAGCGCGTGCCGGTGGCCTACCTGGTGGGCGAGACCTGGTTCGCGGGCATGAAGTTCAAGAGCGACCGCCGCGCGCTGGTGCCGCGCTCGCCCATCGCCGAGCTGATCGAAGGCCGCTTCACGCCCTGGCTGGACGATCGCCATGTCACCCGGGCGCTGGACCTGTGCACGGGCTCGGGCTGCATCGGCATCGCCATGGCCGAATACAACCCCGACTGGCAGGTCGACCTGGTCGACGTCAGCGACGACGCCCTGTCGCTGGCCAACGAGAACATCGCCTTCCAGCACGTGGAAGACCGCGTGCGCGCGATCAAGTCCGATCTGTTCGCCGGCGTCCAGGGCGAGGTCTACGACCTGATCGTCTCCAACCCGCCCTACGTCACCCACGACGAATACGCCGCCATGCCGCCCGAATACGGTCATGAACCGGTCCTGGGATTGACCTCCGGCGATGATGGACTGGACCTCACCCTGCGCATGCTCGACGAGGCTGCCGCTCACCTCAGCGAGGATGGCCTGCTGATCGTCGAGGTGGGCGACAGCGAGCATGCGCTGGTCGCGCTGCTGCCGCGGGTGCCCTTCGTCTGGCTGGAGTTCAAGGTCGGCCAGATGGGTATCTTCGCGCTGGAACGCCGCGACCTGATCGAGCACGCGGCCGACCTCGCCGCGGCGCGCGCCGCAAGAAACTGACCCCATCGGAAACACCGTGTCCTCCAATACGTTCGGCAAGCTCCTCAGCGTCACCACCTTCGGCGAAAGCCACGGCCCGGCGATCGGGTGCGTGGTCGACGGGTGCCCTCCCGGTCTGCCCCTGGAGGCGGCGGAATTCCGCGCCGACCTCGAACGGCGTGCCACCGGTCGCTCGCGGCATACCTCGCAGCGGCGCGAGACGGACGAGATCGAGATCCTCTCGGGCGTCTACGAGGGCGTTACCACCGGCACGCCCATCGCGCTGCTGATCCGCAACGTGGATGCCCGCTCCAGGGATTACGGCAACATCCTGGAAACGTTCCGCCCCGGCCACGCCGACTACACCTACTGGCAGAAGTACGGTGTGCGCGACCCGCGCGGCGGCGGACGTTCCTCCGCACGCGAAACCACCATGCGCGTGGCCGCCGGTGTCATCGCCAAGAAGTGGCTCGCCCAACGCTACGGGGTAACCGTACGTGGTCACGTCGCGCAGATCGGCCCACTGGTGCCGGGCGGCTTCGACACGGCGGCCATCGAGGGCAATCCGTTCTTCTGGCCCGATGCGTCACAGCTGCCCGAGCTCGAGTCCTACATGGATGCGCTGCGCAAGTCGGGCGATTCGGTGGGGGCGAAGGTCACGGTGGTGGCCGACGGCGTGCCGGCCGGGTGGGGCGAACCCATCTACGGCAAGCTGGACGGTGAACTGGCCGCGGCCATGATGTCGATCAACGCGGTGAAGGGCGTGGAGATCGGCGACGGTTTCGACGCGGTCGCCCAGCGCGGCACGCAGCACCGCGACGAGCTGTCCACCGACGGTTTCCTCTCCAATCATGCGGGCGGCATCCTCGGCGGTATCGCCTCCGGACAGCCGGTCGTGGTGTCCATGGCGTTCAAGCCCACGTCCAGCATCCTCGTGCCCGGCCGCAGCGTCGATCGGGCAGGGCAGCCGGCGGAGGTGGTGACCAAGGGTCGGCACGACCCCTGCGTGGGTATCCGCGCGGTGCCGATCGCGGAGGCCATGATGGCCCTGGTGCTGATGGACCAGGCCTTGCGTCACCGCGCACAGTGCGGTGACGTGGGCGAGGTTCCGCCGCGCATTCCCGGCAGCGTGGGGAACGGCGCATGACGCGGCCCACGGTATGGGTGGCCCGCCCGTTCTTTCCCGACATCGTCGACCGGCTCCGCGAGCACTTCGAGGTGCGCGCGGAGACCGAGGAACGCGGGTTCTCGCCGGCCGAACTGGCCGAGCGCCTTGCCGATGTCGACGCCGCGATCACCGGGCTGGCCGAGCGGATCGACGCCGGCGTGCTGGAAGGTGCACCCCGGCTCCGCTTCGTCGCCAACCTGGGCGTGGGCTACAACAACCTCGACCTGGATGCCCTGACCGCGGCTGGCGTGGGGGCCTCCAATACCCCCGACGTGCTCAATGAGACCGTGGCCGACTATGCCTGGGCCATGATGCTTGCCGCCGCGCGCCGCGTCGGCGAGGCCGAACGCTGGCTGCGCGATGGCCAGTGGAAGGGGCCGCGTTTCGAGGGCTGGCTGGGGGCGGACGTTCATGGATCCACCATCGGCATCCTCGGCATGGGCCGGATCGGCCAGGCCATCGCGCGCCGCGCCGCCGGTTTCCGTGCCCGGGTGATTTACCACAACCGCTCGCGCCTGGACGCCTCGATCGAGCGCGAATGCGCCGCTACCTACGTCGACAAGGCCGCGCTGCTGGCCCAGGCCGACCACCTGATCCTGGTGCTGCCGTTCACGCCGGCCAACCGGCACGCCATCGGCGAGTCCGAGCTGAAGTCCATGAAGCCCACGGCCACGCTGGTCAACATCGCGCGTGGCGGCATCGTGGACGACGTGGCCCTGGCCCGGGCGCTGGCTGAGGGTGACATCGGCGCGGCCGCCCTGGACGTCTTCGAAGGCGAGCCCCAGGTCCATCCCGACTTGCTTCGGCTGCAAAATATCGTCCTCAGCCCGCACATCGCCAGTGCAAGCCGCGACACACGTCGCGATATGGCGGCGCTGGCTGTGGACAATGTGCTGGCGGCGTTCGGACACGGTCCCCACGCCGGCCGGCCCCCCTCGATTCTCAATCCGGGGGTGCTGGCCGACGCCGGCCTTCCCGGTTCCCCACGCCCTGACGAAAGCGACCGATGAGCAAGAAGACGAGTTACAAGGTGGCCATGGTGGGCGCGACCGGCGCGGTCGGCGAAACCCTCCTTTCGATCCTCGCCGAACGGGATTTCCCGATCAGCGAACTGGTGCCCCTGGCGAGCGAGCGCTCGGCAGGCGGTACGGTCGATTTCGCGGGAAAACCGCACGTGGTGCAGGACCTGGCCACCTACGATTTCGACGGGGTGGACATCGCGTTCTTCTCGGCCGGCGGCTCGGTCAGCCGCGAGCATGCCCCGCGCGCGGCGGCGGCCGGTGCCGTGGTGATCGACAACACCTCCGAGTTCCGTTACCAGGACGACATCCCGCTGGTGGTCTCGGAAGTGAACCCGCACGCCATCGCCGACTACACGGCGCGCGGCATCATCGCCAACCCCAACTGCTCGACGATGGGCATGCTGGTGGCGCTGGCGCCGATCCATCGTGAGGTAGGCATCGAGCGTATCAATGTGGCGACCTACCAGTCAGTGTCCGGCGCAGGCCGCAGCGGCCTGGAGGAACTGGGCAAGCAGACCGCCCAGATGCTCAATTTCCAGGAAGTGGAAGCGGGCAAGTTCCCCAGGCAGATCGCCTTCAACGTCATTCCCCACATCGACGACTTCCAGCCCAACGGCTATACCAAGGAAGAAATGAAGATGGTCTGGGAGACCCGGAAGATCCTCGAGGATCCTTCGATCCAGGTGAATCCGACCGCCGTGCGCGTTCCGGTGTTCTACGGCCATTCCGAGGCCGTGCATATCGAGACCCGCGACAAGATCACGGCCGAGCGCGCCCGCGAACTGCTCGAGGCGGCCCCGGGCGTCGTCGTGCAGGACGAGCGCAGGGCCGGTGGCTATCCGACCCCGGTCGGCGACGCGGCCGGCAAGGACCCGGTGTTCGTCGGGCGCATCCGTGAGGACATCTCCCACGAGCGCGGCCTGGACCTCTGGGTCGTGGCCGACAACATCCGCAAGGGCGCTGCGCTGAATGCCGTGCAGATCGCGGAGATCCTGATCGAGGATTACCTGTAATGCATCGACGCGTCGTCGCCGCCTGCCTGCTCGTGTCGCTTTCGCCCTGGGCGGTGGCGGCATCGCAGGTGACGCAGGCGACGCCGACCGAAAGCCCCGCCGCCGCACGCGCGCGGCTGGAGGCCGCGCAGCGGCAGGCGGATGCCGAGAACGTCCGGGTCAGGCAACTCAAGGCCCGGATCGATACGCTGGAGTCGCATTCCGATGCGGCGGCGAAAGCCCTGGCCGAGCGCGATCGCAAAATCGCCGAGCTGCAGAAGCAACTCGCCGGACAACACCCGTGACGGCCTCGGTCGGCACGGTTTGACGAACAAAGGGGGCGTGTACAGGGTTCGCGAACGACAGCAGGGTTGTCGCGTAACTGCCCGTGTACGCTATTGTTAGTTGTTGCTGGGGTGCACTACAGTGGCGCCTTCGCGGCCGACCGCCCGAAAGAGGCGCGCCGTCAGCATGATTTTAGTTCGGGGGAAGTCGTAATGAACCGTACGTTGAAGCTGTCGATCATGCTGGCGCTACTCACGGGAGGCGGCCAGGCATGGGCGCAGAACCTGGGCCCGGTCCAGATGCGCTCCACCATGGAACAGCCGCTGGTCGCGGAAATCCCGCTGAGCGGCGTGTCGGGTAGCCTCGACAGCGTTCATGTCGCCCTGGCCTCCGACGAGGCTTTCTCCCGCGCCGGCCTCAGCCGCGAGGGCCTGCCTGTCGCGCTCAGCTTCACCGTGGCCCGCAACGCCGGTGGCCAACCCGTCATCCGCGTGACCAGTGGCGCGCCCGTGCGCGACACCTATCTCGATTTCCTCGTCGAGGTGTCCACGGGCGGCAACAAGGTGGTCCGTGAGGTCACCATGCTGCTGGACCCGCCGGGCACCCCGATCTCCGCGCCGTCCGTCGGTGCGCCGACACCCACCGCGCGTCCGTCGCGTACCTCCGAGGTGCCCTCGCGCACGGCCGAAGCCGCCCAGCCACGCCCGTCGCGCAGCGAGGCCACTCCACCGGCCGCCGCGCCGGAAAGGGCGCCGACGCGCCCGGCCTCGCGTGCGGCGCCCGCCGCCAGCGGCTTCTACGGTCCCGTCCAGCGGGGCCAGAGCCTGTCCGCCATCGCGCGGGACCATGCTGGCGGCGGCGACATGAACCAGATGCTGCTGGCCCTGCACAAGGCCAATCCCGATGCGTTCTATCGCGACAACATCAATGCGCTGAAAACCGGCGCGGTGTTGCGCGTGCCGTCGCCGGAAGATGTCCAGGCCCAGTCCGCGGCGTCCGCGCTGGCCGAGGTGCGTCGCCAGAACGAGGCATGGCGCGCCGGCTCGGCCCGTAAGCCGTCCGTCGTCGCCGACGGCGCGGCCACCGGTGCCACGCAGGACACCGGCAAGGCCACGACTCCCGCCAACGACCGCCTTGCCATCGTCCCGTCGAAAGATGGCGGTGAAGCGGCATCCACGCGCGCCGGCACCCGTGACGGCAAGGGCGACGCGCAGGTGGCCGGCCTGAAGCAGGCGCTGACCACCCAGCAGGAAAACGTCGCCTCGCTCAAGCAACAGGGCGCCGAGCTCACCTCCCGCGTCAGCGACCTCGAGGCGATCAATACCAAGAACCAGCGGCTGCTCAGCCTGAAGGACGCCGAGATCGCCGAGCTCCAGCGCAAGCTGGCCGACGCGCGCAAGGGGGGCGATCAGGCGGCACCGGCAGCTACCGCCGCCGCGAAGCCGACGCCTGCGTCCGCGCAGCCGCCGGTCGCGGCACCCGCCGCTACCTCGCCCGCCGCGACGGCACCGGCCGTAGCGACCTCGCCGGCGACGCCCGCATCGTCCGCCCCGGCCCGGCCCGCATCGGCGGCGCCGGCCGCCACGGTGGCCACCGCGCCGCTGAAGGATGCCGTGAACACGGCGCCGGCCGCGACGCCGGTCCGGAAACCCACCGGCGTGACGCCCGTGCCGGTCGACGACAATCCCTGGTACATGCAGCCCTGGGCGTGGGGTGGCGGCGCCGTCGTCATCCTGCTGCTTCTGGTGGCAGCCGTGTTCGGCCGTCGCAAGCCGAAGCCGGAAGAGGCGACACCGGCCTCGCTGGCCGACCGGTTCGGCCAGCAGGAACCGACCTTCGGCGAGTACGGCCACAACGATGCGATCGACCCCGACCAGCGCGAGATCCTCGACGTCCTGGCCGAGCATCCGGACGACATCGGCCTGCACCTGGAACTGGTCAGCCTGTATTACCGCCGCCGTGACGTCGACCATTTCGAGGCCGCCGCCGAAGCCATGTTCGCCCACGTCGCCGACCCGGATCAGCCGGAGTGGCGCGAGGTGGTGACCATGGGTGAGGATCTTGCGCCCACCCATCCGCTGTTCGGTGGCGTCCCGGTGGACGAGATCGACGAGCCGTACGACACCTATACCGCCGGTTCGCCCCACACCGCCGACGAGGTCGCCGCGCTCGAGGAATTCGACCTGGGCCACTACGTGACCAGCCCCGAAGACGACGAGTTGCCGCTGCGTCCCGAGCCGCAGAAGCACAGCGAGTACCACTTCAACTTCGACCTGACGCCGGTCCAGCGCGCCGAGGCCGAGCATCGCGCCAACGCGCCCGATGTCTTCGACGTGGACGCGCCCGAATCGCCGTACAACGAGGCGCCGCTGCACGACGCGGCACACCACGACACCGATGCGGCCGACGAGCGGCACGTGCCGCCGGCCTCCACCTTCGGCGATATCCTGGGCGAGCAGACCCGCGCGCATGAAGAACCCGCGCCGAGCTGGTCGTTCGACGAGGATCGCGACGGAGTGGTCGAAGCACCCGTACCGCTCGACGAGTCGCATCGTTCCGATACGATGGCCGATGTGCACGTACATCACGCGGAAGAGCCCCGCTTCGACGAGCCCCGCTTCGACGAGCCGCCGGCCTTCCCGACGTTCCCCGACGAGGAGCCACTCACGGATCACGTGCGCGACAACTTCAGCGACGACCCGGTCGACACCAAGCTCGACCTGGCCCGCGCCTACCTCGACATGGGCGACGCCGAAGGCGCCCGCATGATGCTCGACGAGGTGATCGCCGAAGGTACGCAGATGCAGAAGGACACAGCCAAGCGGATCCTCGACGACATCGTCTGATCCGGTGGTTCGCCCCTGCGAAGGCCCCGGTGCGTGCACCGGGGCCTTCGTCGTTTCGTGTCAGGGCACTTATGTCCGGTCGAACACGAGTTCGCGTTCCGGCCAGCGAAGGGCGCCCAGCCGGGTCAGGAAGGCTTGCCCCGCCAGGCGCTCCTGGAATCGTCGGCCTACCGAATAGTCGATGCAGTAGACGTTGCGGTCGGGCCCCAGCGCCTCGTCGAAGGGAACCCCTTCGAACAGGTCCTTGCCGCCCTTGCCGAAGGCGCGCCTGTCCACCGACACCGGCCAGCGCCAGTAGTGGCCGATGACGACGGGCACGGTGCCGCGATAATCGTTCCACCAGGCGGCCCGCTCGACCATCCGCCATTTTCCGCTGCTGAAGAAAGGCGCCTCGCCGATCCGCTCCACGCCGGAGGTCAGCACGCGAACGGGGTTGCCCATCTGGCGGATCTCGTCGACCTGCGCCATGCCGTGGAGCATGCTCATGGCGGCATCCGGGTCGCGAAGCGAGTCGCCGATGTGCTTCGCGTCGTTGTCGGCCGCGACGAGCAGGCCACTGCTCACCAGCCGCGCTTCCGCGGCGTCGTCCGCCACCGTGAACAGGTCGGCCACGGTGTCGACGGTCGCTGTCTTGATCTCCTGCACGGACGTTTCGTTCCAGCAGGCATGCACGACACGTAGTTCCGGGCTTTCGAGGGCGATGGGCAGGTCGCCGAAAAAGGACAGGTAGTCGCTCCGCCTACCTGCATCCGCATCGGTCGAGGTGAGGAACTTGCCTTCGTCGCGGTCGTGGTTGTCCTCGAAGAACCAGCCGTTTCCTTCCTTGCGTGAGCCCCGCAGGATATTCAGCTCGTGATTGCCGAGTACGCATTGCGCACGTCCCGCGGCGACCAGCGCGCCAACCAGGTCGAGCACGGCGGGGCTGTCCGGGCCGCGGTCGCACAGGTCACCGACGAAGACGAGGCGTCGCCCCTCGGGGTGGCGGCCCTGTGCGTCGTAGCCCATGCGGGAAAGAAGCTGATGCAGGGCCTCGATTTCGCCGTGTACATCGCCGATCAGGTCGAGCGGTCCGTCGAATAGCTTTCCTATGAGCGCCATGGGTTGCCTTGTGCGTTGTTGCGATGGGGACGTGGTGGAGATGCGCTTGCCGGTGCATGCGACGCCGTCGCTGGCATGCCGGCGGAAGGTACCATCCTCGCCGCCTCGCACGATGTATTCGTTTTTCGGGTGGAGACGCCTGAGTCGATGTTGTGCAGGGCTTCCTTCGTGGCGGATGCCTTGAGGGTTCGCGGACATCGTCCGCTCCTACACATGCGTTGCGTTTGCCTTATGGTAACATATATGGCACCATATCCTCCTGAACAAAGGATTGGTGGATGGTCACAATTCAGGAATACGTCGCAGACGACGGGCGCAACTATTACCGTGAATGGTTCAACAGCCTCACCGCGCCTGCCGCCGCCAAAGCGGCCACGGCCGTTGCCCGTATGGCGGCGGGCAATACCTCGAATCTCAAAGGTATTGGCAATGCGTTGGCTGAGTGGAAAATCGATTGGGGTCCTGGAATTCGCCTTTATGTATACCAGGACGGTGACCGGCTCGTAGTTATGCTCGGTGGCAGCGACAAAGGCGATCAGTCTGCTGCAGTCACTGCGGCGGCTGCGCTGGCCGCGGAATATAAAGCGCGCAAAAAAGCAGCTACGAAGTGGGTCAGATCAGCAGAAAAAATTGCCAGCAAACACGTAGGAAATAAAACCAGCAAAGCCGGCAAGAAAAAATAGCCGTCCAAATGACGGTATGAACATCCTGATCGAGGAGCCTTTATGGCACTGACAGTAGACTATCGCGAAACCATCGCGAATCGCATCAAAGAAGATCCTGAATTCGCAAGCGCGCTTCTTGACGAAGCCATGGCACTCATGGTGAATGGTGAAGCCGAGGCTGCACGCCTCCTCATGCGTGACCTCACCCATGGATTGGTCGGGTTCGAAACCCTCGCCCAGGCCACGGGAACGCCGTCCAAATCGTTACATCGGATGCTTTCGCCTCGCGGCAATCCGAGCATGAATGTACTGTCCGGCATTTTTGCCGAACTGGTGAAGGCCACGATCCATGCGCGGGCATTGGTGCATGTAAGCGCTGAGCCTCTCGTCGCCTGAAGCTGGGTGGACCAGGTTGATCTTCATGACGACCAAACGGAGACGTGGGTGAGGCTCGTTGTCTGAAGAGCTGGCTTCGTTTTGCGGTGTGAGACGCCTGCGTTGATGTTGTGCAGGGCTTCTTTCGTGGCGGATGCCTTGAGGGTTCGCGGACATCGTCCGCTCCTACCTGGGCGTTTGTTGGGTAGTCAGTCCGGGCGTTTGCTGGGTGGCCAGTCCGGGTTTTTGTTGGGCGGCCGGCATGGACTTTTGTTGGGTAGCCAGTTCGGCTTCGAAGTTTTGCCGTGCGTCGGTGGCATAGGCGCGGCAGCCGGCGGGGTCGATCATGGCGTCCGTGCCGTCTTGCTTGCGCTTTGCGACGCGTTCCCAGAAATCGACCATCTCCGGATGCGGGGCGATGGGGATATCGCAGGGCAGGTCGGCGACGACGGCAAAGCTGTGTTCGAAATCCCGGACGATGTCGGGATATCGGGCATTTCCTACCAGATGGAAGCCTGGGGCGGAAAGGCTGCCCACGTCGACCATGGCGAGACAGCGCCTCCCCTCGCAGGAAGTCCAGGTCCAGGTCGTATTGCCCTTGGTGTGTCCGGGTGTCGCGTGGGCCGTTATCGTCAGGTCGCCCAGGTGCAGCACCTCGCCATCCACGACCGTTCGATCCACGTGCACAGGCGGGAAAGCGAACCCGTTGCCGTACTGGGGATCGTCGTTGCCGCCACGTTCCAGCAGGGGCGCGTCGGCCACGTTGGCGATCACCTTCGCGCCGGTGTCCGCGGCCAGCCGGGCCAGGTCGCCCGCATGGTCGGAGTGCGCATGCGTATTGAGTATCCACTTGATGTCGTGCAGGCGTATGCCGAGCTGGCGCAGGTTCGCTTCAATCAGGACGGCGTCGCCGGGTACGCCACCGTCGATAAGGATGTGCCCGCCAGACGACGCAATGAGGAAGACGCCCAGCCCCCTGGTTCCGACGAACCAGGTGTTGCCGTAGATGCGGAAGGGCCTTTGCGGCGCGGTCCACGCGGGGTGTTCGGCGATGTTCCCGCGCAGGTCCGCGGACATCCGGTAGGGCGCGTTCGCTGCCGTCGTCGCTGGCTTCCGGGTCGCTTCGCTGCGGGCGGCATCGCTGGCTGGCGTAGCGGTATGGGCGAAGGCCGTCGAGACGAGCAGGGCGCAAACGAGACTTGCGTAGGTGAACGATGCCATGGGGTCAGCCTGCGTGATAGTTGGTCCGCTGCGAGCATGCGGGCCGCACGGGGCCTCCCGGAGGCGTGATTGTGGCAACCACGGGTCGTTGTGGGGGTGTCCCTACGCGCCCGAACGCACCGCCTGGCGCGCGAATGGTACCCTTTGCGGTTTCCACGGCCCCCGACACCTTTCCCATGCGCATCGCCCTTGGCGTCGAATACGACGGCACCGATTTCTTCGGCTGGCAGCGGCTCAGCCATGCGAAGACCGTGCAGGGTGCGCTGGAGAAGGCGCTCGGCTTCGTTGCCCACGCGCCGGTGGAGGTCACCGCGGCCGGCCGCACGGATGCCGGCGTGCACGGACGCTGCCAGGTGGTCCATTTCGATACCGAGGTGGTGCGCGACATGCGCGGCTGGATACTCGGTGCGTGCTCCAACCTGCCGCACAGCGTGGCGGTGACCTGGGCGCAGCCGGTGGCCGACGACTTCCATGCGCGGTTCTCGGCGCGTGCGCGCCGCTATCGCTATCGCATCCTGCCGCGCTTCGTGCGCCCCGCGCTGGACGCACGATTCGTCGCCTGGGAGCGGCGGCAGATCGATGCGGAGGCCATGCACGAGGCGGCGCAGGCGATCGTGGGCGAGCACGACTTCACGGCGTTCCGGGCCATTTCCTGCCAGGCCGCGCATGCGCGGCGCAACGTGCGCGCCATCCGCGTGTTCCGCGAGGATATCCACGTGGTGGTGGAGATCGAGGCCAATGCCTTCCTGCATCACATGGTCCGCAACATCGTCGGGTCCTTGCTGCGGATCGGCCGCGGCGAGGAAGCCGTCGGCTGGATGGCCGAGCTGCTGGCCGGCCGCGACCGCGAGGTGGCCGGTGCCACCGCGCCCGCGGAAGGCCTGACCTTCCTCGGTCCGCTTTATGAACCCCACTGGGGGCTACCACAGGAAGTGACGCAATGACCCGGATCAAGTTCTGCGGCCTGACCCGCATCGACGACGTGCAGCTGGCGGTACGCCTCGGCGTGGATGCCATCGGCCTGGTGATGACGCGCCGGAGCAAGCGCTTCGTCGACCCCGTGGCGGCGAAGCGCCTGCGCGACGCCGTGCCGCCCTATGTCAGCGTCGTGGCGCTGGTGATGGATG
This sequence comes from Xanthomonas sp. NCPPB 2632, assembly GCF_041228075.2. Lineage (NCBI taxonomy): Bacteria > Pseudomonadati > Pseudomonadota > Gammaproteobacteria > Lysobacterales > Lysobacteraceae > Xanthomonas > Xanthomonas sp. NCPPB 2632. The sequence continues at coordinate 3,188,893 of NZ_CM192979.1, read as the reverse complement.
ACGAGCCCGCCTTCATCGATGAAGTGGTGCGGGTGGTACGCCCGGACATGCTCCAGTTCCACGGCACGGAAACCGATGCGCAGTGCGCCGCCCACGGCGTGCGCTACACCAAGGCCATCGCGATGGGCGAGGGCGCCCCGGCCCTGGCCCGGCTGCATCTGTTTCCCGGCGCCGCGGGGCTGCTGCTGGACGGGCACGGCCTGGGCGAGCAGGGCGGCAGCGGGCAGCGGTTCGACTGGTCGTCCATGCCGCAGGATCTTGCGCAGCCGCTGATCCTGGCCGGTGGCCTGGACGCGGACAACGTGGCCGAGGCGATCCGCATCGCGCGGCCCTGGGCGGTGGATGTCTCCAGCGGCATCGAGGTTTCGCCGGGCATCAAGGAAGCGGCTAAGATGGAACGCTTCATGTCCGCCGTACGACGATAGCGAGAACGCAATGACCGAGATCACGGATTTCCACGCCTACCCCGACGCGCACGGCCGTTTCGGCGACTACGGCGGCATCTACGTGGCCGAAACGCTCATGGAACCGCTGGCCGAGCTGACCGCCGCGTACGAAAAGCTGCGTGTCGATCCGGACTTCATCGCCGAGCTCGACCGCGACCTCAAGTATTACGTCGGCCGCCCCAGCCCGGTCTACCTGGCCGAGCGCCTGACCCGGCACGTCGGCGGTGCGCGCATCATCCTCAAGCGTGAGGACCTCAACCACACCGGCGCGCACAAGATCAACAACACCGTGGGCCAGGCGCTGGTCGCCCGGCACATGGGCAAGACCCGCATCATCGCCGAGACCGGTGCCGGCCAGCACGGCGTGGCCAGCGCCACCGTGGCGGCACGCCTGGGCCTGAAGTGCATCGTCTACATGGGTGCGGTGGACATCGAGCGGCAGAAGATCAACGTCTATCGCATGCGCCTGCTCGGCGCCGAGGTGGTGCCGGTCACGTCCGGCTCCAAGACCCTCAAGGATGCCCTCAACGAGGCCATGCGCGACTGGGTCACCAACGTGACCGACACCTTCTACATCATCGGCACCGTCGCCGGCCCGCATCCGTACCCGCAGATGGTCCGCGACTTCAACGCCATCGCCGGTCGCGAGGCGCGTGAGCAGACCCTCGAGCAGTTCGGTCGCCTGCCGGACGTCATCACCGCCTGCGTCGGTGGTGGTTCGAACGCCATCGGGCTGTTCCACGCCTTCCTCAACGACCGCGACGTGCGCATCGTCGGCGCCGAGGCCGCGGGCGACGGCATCGCCACGGGCCGCCATGCCGCCTCGCTGGCGGCCGGCAAGCCTGGCGTGCTGCACGGCAACCGTACCTACGTGCTGTCGGACGCCAACGGCCAGATCGTGGAAACGCACTCCGTCTCGGCCGGTCTCGACTACCCCGGCGTCGGTCCGGAACACGCGTTCCTGAAAGATGCCGGCCGGGCGGAATACGTCGGCGTCACCGACGACGAAGCCCTCGAGGCCTTCCACCTGCTGGCCCGCACCGAAGGCATCCTGGCGGCGCTGGAGTCCAGCCACGCCATCGCCCAGGCGATCAAGCTGGCGCGTGAACTGCCGAAGGACGGCCTGGTGCTGGCCAACCTCTCGGGGCGTGGCGACAAGGATGTGCACACCATCGCCGAGCGCGAGGGGATCCTGCTCTGATGAACCGCCTCGACACGCGCTTCGCCGCCCTGAAAGCCGCCGGCCGCACCGGCCTGATCACCTTCGTCACCGCGGGCGATCCCCTGCCTGACGCCGTGGTGCCGATGCTCCATGCGCTGGTGGCCGCCGGCGCCGACGTCATCGAACTGGGTGTGCCGTTTTCCGACCCGATGGCGGATGGCCCGGTCATCCAGCACGCCAGCGAGCGGGCCATCGCCCAGGGCGTGGGCCTGGCCAACGTGCTGGCCTGGGTCGCGGCCTTTCGTGAGGCAGACAACGAAACCCCCATCGTCCTCATGGGTTATCTCAACCCGGTGGAGATGTACGGTTACACGGAGTTCGCCGAAGATGCGGCGGAGAAGGGCGTCGACGGCCTGCTGATGGTGGACTGTCCGCTGGAGGAATCCCACGTGCTGGAGCCCCTGCGCGCGGCCGGCCTGCACCAGATCGTGCTGGCCTCGCCCACCACGGCCAAGACCCGCCTGGAGGCCCTCTGCGAGGCCGCCGCGGGCTTCCTGTATTATGTGTCGGTTGCCGGCATCACCGGTTCGGCCCAGCTCAACACCGGCGATATCGCCGAGCGCGTGGCGGCGGTCCGGGCGCGGTCCAGGGCGCCGGTGGCCGTCGGTTTCGGCGTGCGTGACGCGGCCAGCGCCGTGGCGATCGGGGCCTTCGCCGACGCCGTGGTCATCGGCAGCGCGCTGGTCGATCGCCTGGCCGGCGCCGAGTCCGCCGACGATGCCGCTCGCCGCGCGCACGATTTCCTTTCGCCCATCCGCGCCGCGCTCGACGCGCGCTGATCGGCACCACCCTTTCGGAGAACCACCATGAACTGGCTGCAGAAAATCATGACGCCGAAGACCCGCGCACCCAGCGCGGCCGTCGGCAAGGGCAAGGTGCCCGAAGGCGTGTGGGAGAAGTGTGCCGGCTGCGGCACCGTGCTCTACAAACCCGAGCTCGAGAAATCGCTGATGGTGTGTCCCAAGTGCGGGCATCACCACGCCATCTCGGCGCGCGTGCGCCTCGACGCATTCTTCGACGAGGGTAGCGCCACCGAACTGTGGCCAAAGCTCGAGGCCGTCGACGCGCTGAAGTTCAAGGACCAGAAGAAGTACAAGGACCGCGTCGTCGCCGCGCAGAAGTCCACCGGCGAGCGCGACGCGCTGATCGCGATGTCCGGTCGCCTGCTGGAGCGTCCGGTGGTCTCGGTCGCCTTCGAGTTCGCCTTCATGGGTGGCTCGATGGGCTCGGTGGTGGGCGAGAAGTTCGCCCGTGCCGCCGAGAAGGCCTTGGCCGATCGTAGTGCGCTGGTCTGCTTCGCTGCCACGGGTGGCGCGCGCATGCAGGAAGGCCTGTTCTCGCTGATGCAGATGGCCAAGACCTCGGCCGCCCTGGCGCGCATGCGCGATGCCGGCGTGCCCTACATCTCGGTGCTGACCCACCCGACTACCGGCGGCGTCTCGGCCAGCCTGGGCATGCTGGGCGACCTCAACGTCGCCGAGCCCAAGGCCCTGATCGGCTTCGCCGGCCCTCGCGTCATCGAGCAGACCGTGCGCGAGACCCTGCCGGAAGGCTTCCAGCGTCCGGACTTCCTGGTCGAACACGGCGCCCTCGACATGGTCGTCGACCGTCGCGAGATGCGCGATACGCTGGGTTCGGTCTTCGGCATCCTCGGCAAGGCGCCGCGCGTCGCCGCCTGATCAGACCAGCACCCGCTCCGCCCACAGCGACAGCGTACCCAGGGCGCCACCGATCACGGTGGCGGCCAGCACGTCGCTGGGGTAATGCAGCCCCAACACGACACGCGATGCGCCGACCAGCGCGGCGAAGCCGATCAGGAACGGTGCCAGCACCGGATAGTGCGCCACCGCCACGACGGTGAACGACACCGCCTGTAGCGTGTGGCCCGACGGAAAACTGAACTCGTCCAGCGGCGGTATGTGCGCGATCACGCCGGGGCAGGTGCGGAACGGGCGCGGGCGACGCGTCCAGCGCTTCAGCACGCGGTAGAGCATCAGCGCGGTAAGCCCGGTGACGGCCATCTGCAGCGCCACGGCCACGCCGTGCCAGCCGCCGACCAGGGCGATGACGCTCATCAGGGCGTACCAGAACACACCGTCGCCCAGCCGGCTGACGGCACCGAAGAAGATCCCGATGGCCCGGCGTGCGCCCCACCGGTTGGCGGCGACGCACATGCGGCGATCGAGGTTGGCCCTACGCGGCGACGGCGGTACGCGATGCATGGACGTTCTCCTCGGACAGGGATGTCATGATCTGGTCGAACTCGGCAATCACCGATTCCGGCGACGAACCGGCTACCGATGCGCGTGCCGCACTGCCCATGGAGCGGCAGGCGAGCAGGTCCGCACCCAGCACCGCGGCGCGTTCGATCAGGCCGCCTTCGTTGCCCGGCGCCACGCGGATGCCGTTCTGCCCGTTGCGGATGAATTCCCGCGCGGCGGCTTCGGCGTAGGCGACCACCGGGGTACCCGAGGCCATGGCTTCCAGCACCACGTTGCCGAAGGTTTCGGTGAGGCTGGGGAATACGAAAAGATCGGCACTGGCGTAGCAGGCCGCCAGTTCGTCGCCACGGCGCGTGCCGGGGAAGACGATGTCCGGATGAGCGGCTTCCAGCGCGGCGCGTGCCGGACCGTCGCCCACCATCACGCAGCGGGCCGTCGGCACGCGTCGTTGCAGGGCACGATAGGCATCGACGACCACCTGCAGGTTCTTTTCCGGGGCGAGGCGACCGACGCTGAGCATCACCGGCGCATCGGGCGCGGCGCCCCAGGCGTCACGAAGGCGCTCGTCGCGACGCTCCGGGTGGAAGCGCCGCGTGTCCACCGCGCGGCGCAGCACTCGCACGTCGTGCACGCCCAGGTCGTTCAGTTCGGCGGCCAGCTGGCCGGTGGGAACCAGCGTGGCGTGCGCGCGGCGGTGGAAGCGCGCGAGGTACTGGCGTACCAGGGGCGTCAGTGCGCCGAAGCCGTAATGGCCCACGTAGAAATCGAAGCGGGTATGGAAGCCGGTGGCTACGGGAATGCCCAGGCGGCGCGCCGCACTGACCGCGCTCCAGCCCAGCGGGCCTTCCGTGGCCACGTAGATCGCGTCCGGGCGGTCCGAGCGCCAGCGACGTTCGAGGCGAAAGCGGGAGGGCAGGCCGAAGCGGAGGCTGTCGTAGCGGGGCACGGCGGCGGCTTCCACCGCCAGCACGTCCATGCCGGCATCCGCCAGGGCGGGTGTATCCGGGTGGATCGGACGAATGAGGTCGACCGTATGGCCCCGCCGCAGCATGCCGCGGGCCAGCGACTGGACGGTCAGGGCAACCCCGTTCACGTCCGGCGCGTAGGTCTCGGTAACGATGCCGAGTCGCATGGCGGTGCCCCTTGTGTCCTGAGCCTGAGCCATCCTTGCGTGCCGGCATGTCGCGGGCATGATGGCCAGATGACCGCGCGGTTACGACGTCCACCGGGCGTATCGGTTAAAATCGCGGTCTTGTCCGCCCGATGATCCCCACGATGACCGTCCGCACCCGATTCGCTCCCAGCCCCACCGGCTACCTCCACATCGGCGGTGCCCGCACCGCGTTGTATTGCTGGCTGGAATCGCGTCGCCGCGGCGGGGAATTCGTGCTGCGCATCGAGGACACCGACCGCGAGCGTTCCACCCAGGAGGCCGTGCAGGCCATCCTCGACGGCATGCAGTGGCTGGGCCTCGGCCACGACGAAGGCCCGTACTACCAGACGCAGCGCATGGATCGCTACCGCGAGGTGGCCGACCAGCTGCTGCGCGAGGGCAAGGCGTATTACGCCTACGAGACCAAGGAAGAGATCGAGGCCATGCGCAACGCCGCTATGGAGGCGGGCGTCAAGCCGCGTTACAACGGCTATTACCGTGATCGCAACGAGCCGCTGCGCGACGATCCCAACCGCGTCATCCGCTTCAAGAACCCGTCCACGGGGTCGGTGGTGTTCGACGACAAGGTCAAGGGTCGCATCGAGTGGTCCAACGAAGAACTGGACGACCTGGTCATCTTCCGTTCGGATGGTTTCCCGACCTACAACTTCGCCGTGGTGGTCGACGACATCGACATGGGCATCACCGAGGTGATCCGCGGTGACGACCACGTCAACAACACGCCGCGCCAGATCAACATCTACAAGGCGCTGGGCGTGCCCGTGCCCGAGTTCGCCCACCTGCCCATGATCCTCGGCCCGGACGGGCAGAAGCTGTCCAAGCGCCACGGCGCGGTGAGCGTCATGCAGTACCGCGACGACGGCTTCCTGCCGCACGCGCTGCTCAATTACCTGGTCCGGCTGGGCTGGTCGCACGGCGACCAGGAAATCTTCTCCGTCGCCGATATGAAAACGCTGTTCGACGTGGCCGACGTCAACAAGGCCGCGTCGCGTTTCGATGTCACCAAGCTGTCATGGCTCAACCAGCATTACCTCAAGCACGACGACCCCGCCACGCTCGGTCCCGAGTTGGCCTGGCACCTGGCGAAGATCGGCATCGACCCCTCGCAGGGTCCGAACCCCGCGGATGTCGTGGTGGCGTTGCGCGATCGCGTGCAGACCTTCAAGGAAATGGCCGAGCGCGCAAAGATCTGGTACGGCCCGATCGTGGCGTGGGATGACAAGGCGGTCGAAAAACACCTGCGCACCGATACCGCGGTGGCGGCACTCGAACAGGCCAGGGCCGAACTTGCCGCGCTTGCCGAGTGGACGCCCGAAGCGGTGCATGGCGCCGTCGAGCGCGTGGCCGCCGCGCTGGAACTGGGCATGGGCAAGGTGGCCGCGCCGCTGCGCGTGGCCATGACCGGCACCCAGGTCTCGCCGTCGATCGAGCACACCATCTACCTGGCCGGCCGCGACGGTGCGCTGTCACGGATCGACGAGGCGTGCGCCCGCGCCCGTGGATGAACTGCTCGCCCGGGCGATGCAGGGCGTCGACCCCGACGCCCCCGGTGCGTTCCTGGCGATCTTCGCCAATCTGATGCGGCTGGTGCCATGGGGCGAACTGATCCTGTGGCAGGTCGTCTTCATCGTGGTCGGTGCCGCGCTCGGCTGGTGGCGCGGTCGCCTCGTCGCCGGTATCGTCGCCGCGCTGGTACTGGGTCCCTTCGGCTGGGTGGTACCGTTCCTTCCTCGCAAGCCGCCACGCTTGCCGCCGCCACTCCCGGGGTCGAAAAAGCGCTGAACGGCCCGCGTGTTAGGATGACGCACACGAGGATATCGATGTGACCACGCCCGCAGCCCATAAACACGCGCACGACCACCACGACGACGCCCGCGGCTTCGTCGCCGCTGTCGAGCAGGCGTCGATCCAGCGCGGCCTGCGCCTCACGCCCCTTCGGCGCGAGGTGCTCGAACTGGTTGCCGGCGCGGGCAAGCCGATCAAGGCCTACGACCTGCTGGATCGCCTGCGCGAGAAACACGGCAACGCGGCGCCGCCCACGGTCTATCGCGCGCTCGATTTCCTGCTGGAAAACAGCTTCATCCACAAGCTGGAATCGATCAACGCGTACGTGTCCTGCCACCATCCGGCGGAAGCGCACCAGGTGCCGTTCCTTATCTGCGACAAGTGCCACTGCGCGCAGGAAGTCTGCGACGAACGCGTTGCCGAACTGATCGAGGCGCAGGCCCGCGCACTCGGGTTTCGCCCGCAGGCGCAAACCCTCGAAGTCCACGGCATCTGCAAGAACTGCCGCTAGGAACCCTATCGCGCACATCGTGCGCTCCTACGCCGCGTTCGGGCTCCGGCGCAAAAAAAACGGGGCGTCGCAATCACTGCGATGCCCCGTTCCGTTTCCGACCGGGCCGGGAGGGGGGCGTCCGGGTCGGTAACTCAGAAGAACGCGCGCACGCCCACGGAGATGTTGCGACCGGGCATGGGTGCCACGTCCTTGAACAACGAGGTGGCGGGGCGCGCCGTCTGGTTGGTCAGGTTGTTGCCGTCGACGAAGGCTTCCCACTGGCTGCGATCGTCGTTGACGAAGGTCCACGCAAAGTGCGCGTTGACCAGGGTGTAGCCCGCCGTATCCGTTTCGAACGCGGCGATCTTGTCCTGTTTCATGTAACGCACCGCACCCAGGCTGGCGCGCAGGCTGTCGGCGCTCCAGCTCAACGTGGAACCCACGCGACCGGCGGGAATGCGCGGCACGTTGCCGGCGCCGTCGGACAGCGTGGCGCGTACCGTGTCGCCAAACACGCGAAGATCCCAGTTGCCCGACGTGCCCTTGGCCAGGTGGAAGGTCGCTTCCGCCTCCGCGCCGCGGAAGGTCGCGTCGTTCTGCGACCAGATACGCACGGGCAGATCGTCTTGCACTTCGCCGGTGTCGGCCAGGTAGATGAAGTTCTTGTACTTGTTGTAATACACCGCCACCTTGCCCTCGACCGCATCACCATGGAAATGCAGGCCCAGTTCCGCCTGGTTCGATTTTTCCTTGTTGAGGTCGCTGCCGATCTCGAACGTGTTGGATGCGGCGTGCGGGCCGTTGGCGAAGAGTTCTTCTTCCGACGGCGCGCGTTCGGCGTGGTCGAGGTTGAGCGACAGGTGCCATTGATCCGCGAAGCGCCAGGCGGCACCGGCCGAGAAGCTGTTGGGACTGTAGTTGCGCTTCGCGCCATTGTCGGGCTCGACGTCCTGCTTGTCGTGGCGCGCACCCAGTTCCACTTTCACCGGACCGAATTCGCGCTGCTCGGTAAGGAAGACGCCCGCGCCCTTGGTCGTCGTCGGCGGCACGAAGGTTTCCTCGCCCACCGCGGAGAACCGGCGATGTTGCGTCTGCACGCCGAAGGCGCCGTTCCAGCCGGCGAATTCCTCGTGCGTGACGACCAGGCGGCCCTGGTTGCTGTTGGTCGTGAACGTGGTGCCCGGCGTGTCGCCTTCGTATTCCACGTGCTGGTAGGCGCCATGCCCCAGATTGAATTCGACCCTGGCGATGCCGTCGATGGGCTGGACCAGGCCGCCCTTCAGGCTGTAGTTGGTCTGCGCCATCTTGATGTGTACCGGGTCCTCGCCCTCGGCCGCATCGCCGGGTTCGGCGGGGCTGCCGTAGAGGTCCATGAAGCGCGACACCGACACGCCCACATAGCCCCACGAGCCGAGTACCGACGCACCGACGGCACCTGAGGTGGTCTTCACCGCGCTGTTGGCGAGCGTACCGCCGGGGATGTCGTAATCCTCGTTGTCGCGATGCATGCCGTCCACGTGGATCGCGAAGGTGTCGTTACCCGCGTCGAGGCGGAGCAGGCCGGTCTTGCCGTCCGAGACGGAATCGTGGCGCAGCTCTGCGCGGCCGGCGAAGCCGTTGTCGGGTGCCTTCTCGGGCACGCGACCGTCGACGACATTGACCACGCCGCCGATGGCGCCGGAGCCGTAGAGGAGGGTGGCCGGGCCCTTGAGCACCTCGATCTGGTCGGCCAGGAACGGCTCCAGGGTGACCGCGTGATCCTGGCTGACGTTCGAAACATCCTGCGAGGACAGGCCGTTCTCCAGTACCGCGACGCGCGGGCCGTCCAGACCGCGGATGATCGGACGACCCACGGCGGTGCCCAGGGCCGAACTCTGCACGCCCGGAATGGCCGACACCGTTTCGCCCAGCGACACGGCCTTCGCGTCGTCGAGGGCGGAGCCGGCCAGTACCGCCACGGGCGCGACGATCTGGTCCGCGCTCTGGCCCAGCGGCACGGCGTTCACCACGATGGCGTCCAGCTTGTCGGCGTTCTTGCGCGACTTGCCTTGGCCCTCTTTGGGTGAGGCGGGGGCGGTGGCATCCTGTGGCGCATCTTCGGCCATGGCGGGAACAGCGCTACCGAACGTGGTGGCGAGCGTCAGGGCGAGAAGGGTTCGGCGCATCGGGAGGTCACTCCATGGTGTGTTCTGAGATGTTATAAAGTATCATCACTTGCCTGGACCTGTGCAAGAAGTCACGCTATGCATCCCATGACCGACCTTCGCCTCGACCCCGCCGATACCGCCACGCCCCGCCGCTGGTGGCATGTGGCTGATCGCTTCGGTGCCACGGCGTCGTTCCTGTGCGCGATCCACTGCGCTGCCATGCCGTTCGTGATCGCGCTGCTGCCGGTGATGGGCCTGTCGTTCCTGGCCGATCACCGCTTCGAAACGGGTTTCGTCGGCTTCGCCTGCGTACTGGCGACGCTGGCGCTGGTCTCCGGTTACCGGCGGCACCGCCGGCGCCTGCCGCTGATGCTGGCGCTGCCCGGTCTCGTCCTGCTGGTGGCGGGCGTCACCGTTCTGCACGAAGGCTCGCTGCTGGTGCATAGCGCACTGGTGACCTGCGGGGGCCTGCTGGTGGCCTCGGCGCACTTCGTCAACCTGCGCGTCGACCACGGCGATCATGCGGGGCACATCCACGGGCCGTCCTGCGTCCACCCGTGATTGTGTAACCGCGGCCCCGGCGCCTAGCCTTCCGCCCATGTCACACGATCACGCCCATTCGCACCACCACGACCATGCCCACGCCGCCGGTGGCAGCGAGCGCAAGCTGTTGTTCGCCTTCGTCCTGACCACGATCATGCTCGTCGTCGAGGCGGCGGGCGGCCTGGCCTCCGGTTCGTTGGCCCTACTGGCCGATGCCGGGCATATGCTGGTGGATGCGCTGGCGTTGCTGCTGGCATTCCTGGGCGCGCGCTTCGCCGCACGCCCGGCCGATGCGCGGCGCACCTACGGCTATGGCCGTATCGAGGTCCTGGCCGGCTTCGTCAACGCGCTGACCCAGTTCGCCCTGGTCGCCTTCATCGTCTACGAAGCGGTGATGCGGCTGTTCCATCCCGCGCCCATCCTGTCCGGCATCATGCTGGCGGTCGCGCTGGTCGGCCTGGCTGCCAATGTCATCGTATTGCGCACCCTGCACGGCCACGACCCCGACGACGTCAACATCGCCGGCGCCAGCCTCCATGTGCTGGGCGACCTGCTGGGCTCGGTGGCCGCCGTCCTCGCCGCCTTGGCGGTGCGCTGGATGGACTGGAACTGGGCCGACCCGGTCCTTTCCATACTGGTCTCCCTGCTGATCCTGCGCAGCGCGTGGTCGCTGGTGCGACGTTCCGGGCACATCCTGCTGGAAGGCACGCCGGAGGGGGTCGACCTGGCCGACGTGCAACGGCAGCTGATGGCGGCGGACCCGGCCATTGTCGACATCCACCACGTACACATCTGGCAGGTCACGGCGGGCTCGCGCATGGCCACCCTGCATGCGGAACTGGCCCCGGGCGCCGATGTCGGGCGGGTGCTGACCGCGATCAAGACGACCCTCAGCGAGCGCTGGCGCGTGGGCCACGCCACCGTTCAGGTGGATCCCGGCCACTGCCAGGACGACCTGGAAGGCTGCGGCCAGGACGGCGGCAGCCACGCCCACTGACCCTGCCGCCCAAGGGCGGTGCTTGCCATTTGCGCCGCCGCTGATACGATGGCCGGCCGATCCTCTTCATCATTCCGAATCAAGGAGTTTCCCATGGGCAAGGGCGACCGCCGCACCCGTCGCGGCAAGATCTACCGTTCCAGCTACGGCAATGCCCGTCCGCACGTCGACGTCGTCACCGGCGCCGCCGTGGCTAAGCCGGCTGCCGCTAAGCCTGCCGCCGCCGCTGCCAAGAAGGCCGCGCCGCGCAAGAAGGCGTAAAGCCCGCCTTGCGTGAGACGAGAAACCCCGCTTCGGCGGGGTTTTTCGTTGGTGGTGGTCGGGTCAGTGCCGACGATGCGGCAAGGCTTCGTACAGGGCCGTGGCTTCCTGGCGGCATGCGGCGGCTTCCGCGCGCAGCGAGGGCTCCTGTTCGGCGAGGAACGCATGCATGAGCGCGAACGAGCAGGCATCGTCCGCCTCGGCGCCGGTGAGCGATCGCGCCCGCTGCAGCGCCGTGCGTGCCAGGGCCAGCGCATCCGAGGGGTCGGGTTCGGGCGACCAGGGCGGTAGCAGGTCGACGGGCTCCGGCACCATGTGCAGCAGGGGCGTCTCGTAAGGCGAGGTGCGGTAGATCCACGTGGGACGGGCCTGGGCGCCCGTTATGCCCTGGATAGGCATGACCGGGGTTTCCGCGAAGTGCACGGCGGCGGAGGGTGTTTCCCCGATGCGCCGCGACCGGCGTAGGCGTCGGCGCCGGACCAGCGGCCTGGCCGCGGCCAGGCCCAGCAGGCCCAGGGCAATGGCTGCCGCGACCATCCCCGATCCGCTTTGCCACGGGAGACGCCTGGGTGTGGAGCCGACGCCCGGCGCAGCGGGCGCACCCGCGGGGAGCGAGGCGGTTTCGCGTGGACCGGGCGGCCGGTCGGGCTGTTCCATGGCGTCGAGCATGCGCGATACATCGCGCATTTGCCGGGCGCGGCGTGCACGCCGGTCGTCCGGGTCGTCGGCGCCGGCACAGCCCGTGAGCAGACAGACCAGCAGCGTGAGACAGGCGGCAGGCCGCAACATCGACGATCCTCGACAGCCAGGGTCGCCAACGCCCGGATGGGCGAAGGGACCGCGATGTTAGAGCGCGTCGCCCGTGCGATCGATGGAAGTTTTCGGAAAAATCGTCCGGATGTTGCCCGTGGCGGTCAGGCCCTGGGCGACGAAACACGCACGCCGGCGATCCAGCTTTCGCGCAGCAGCGTGCCGCCGATCCAGTAGCACAGCTCGGGCAGGTGCCTGACACGCCAGACCGCCAGGTCCGCGCGCTTGCCGGTTTCCAGGGTGCCGCGATCGTCCAGCCCGAGGGCACGGGCGCCGTGCACCGTCGCCCCGCGCAGGGCTTCCTCGGGCGTGAGGCGGAACAGCGTGCAGGCCATGCTCATCGCGAGGCGCAGCGACAGTAGCGGGGAGGTGCCGGGATTGAGATCGGTGGCCACCGCCATGGCCACGCCGTGTTCCCGAAAGCGGGCGATCGGCGGCGGGCGCGTGTCACGCAGCGCGTAGTACGCGCCCGGCAGCAGCACCGCCACGGTGCCGGCCGCGGCCATGGCGCGCACGCCCTCGTCGCTGGTCCACTCCAGGTGATCGGCGGACAGGCCGGCATAGCGGGCGACCAGGGCCGCGCCACCCAGGTCGGACAACTGCTCGGCATGCAGTTTCACCGGCAAGCCCAGGGCCGCGGCCCGGGCGAACACGCGCTCGGTTTCCGCGTGCGTGAAACCGATGCCCTCGCAGAAGGCATCCACGGCATCCACGAGGCCCTCGTCGGCCAGCGCGGGCAGCATGCTGTCGCAGACCAGCGCGACGTAGTCGTCGCGGCGGCCAGCGTATTCCGGCGGCAGCGCGTGCAGGCCGAGGAAGGTGGTGCGCACGTCGATGCCCAGCGTCTCGCCGATGCGTCGGGCAACGCGAAGCATGCGCCGTTCGGCGTCGAGCGCCAGGCCATAGCCCGACTTGATTTCCAGGGTGGTCACGCCGTCGGCCAGCAGGGCCTGCGCACGCGGCAGCGACTGGCGCAGCAATTCATCCTCGTCCGCGGCGCGCGTGTCCCGCACGCTGGACACGATGCCGCCGCCCGCGCGGGCGATCTCCTCGTAGGTCGCGCCTTCCAGCCGTTGCTCGAACTCGCGGGAACGTTCGCCGCCGAAGACGAGATGCGTGTGGCAGTCGACCAGGCCGGGAGTGACCCAATGGCCGGGCAGCGATTCGACCCGGTGGGCGAGCGCATGCGGGTCGCCGGGAAGCTCGGCACGTGGGCCGACGAACGTGATCACGCCGTCCCGCCAGCCGATCGCAGCGTCCTCAATGGCGCCATAGGCCTTGCCGGTCGGCGCCAGCGTGGCCAGGCCGACATCGAGCAGCAGGTGATCCCAGCGATCCCCGCCGCTCATGGCGCGTGTCCCGGTTCCGTGGCCGGCGTCGGCTCACGCCGGGCGCGCTCGGCTTCGTACTGCACGATCAGGGCATCCGCCAGCGCCTTGTAGACCGGCACGCGGCAGACCAGGGCGGACGCGCCGCGCGCCAGCAGGCAGGCGGCCATGATCGGCAGCGCCATCATGTGGTTGGCGGTCAGCTCCAGCGAGATCACCGTGGCCGTGAGCGGGGCCTGCGTCACGCCGGAGAGGTAGGCCGCCATGCCCAGCAGCACCACGGCCGAGGTGTCCGCGCCCGGGAGCAGGTGGGCGATGTTGCCACCCAGGCCAGCGCCGACGGCCAGCGCCGGCGAGAAGATGCCGCCGGGGATGCCTGCCCAGGACGAGGCGATGTTGCCGAGGAACTTGAGCACGCCGAACAGCGGGCCGGTGTCGCTGTGGCCCTGCAAAATGTCGCGCGCCTGGGCGTAGCCGGTGCCGTACAGGCCGTTGGCGCTCAGCAGGCTCAGCAGCACCAGCGCCAGGCCGCAGCCGGCGGCGAACACGATCGGCTGCCGTGCACGGAGCCGACCGACCACGCCGCGCAGGCCCAGGGTCGAGGGAATGATCAGGCGCGCGAACAGGCCGCCGGCCAGGCCACCGACGATGCCGGTGAGCAGTACGGCCAGCCACGCGCGACCGAGCGGAAGCGAAGCACTGATATCGCCGAAATAGGCATAGTTGCCCAGCACGCCCAGCGAGACCACGCCGGCGACGAAGACGGCGGTCAGCAGCGTGCCGCTCATGCGGTGCTCGAACGTGCCGGACATTTCCTCGATGGCGAACACGATGCCCGCCAGCGGCGTGTTGAACGCGGCGGCCAGGCCGGCGGCGGAGCCGGCGAGGATGAAGCGTCCCGCCGCGGTGGGATCGTCGAACCCGAAGCGGCGTCCCATCGAGTAGAGCAGGCCGGCGCCCACGTGCACCGTGGGTCCCTCGCGGCCGACCGACGCGCCGCCGAGCAGCGCCGCCAGTGTCAGCGCCATCTTGCCCAGCGCGACGCGCAGGGCCAGCAGGCGCGTACGGAAGTCTTCGTCCTCCACTTTCAGCGCCGCGATGGCCTGCGGGATGCCCGAGCCCCGCGTCGCCTTCAGCGCGCCCTGGGTGAGCCAGCAGAGCAGGGCGAACATGGGCGGGGTGATCAGCAGCGGCACCCACCAGCCATGCGACGCCACGCTGTGGAAGAGTTCGAACGCGTAGTCCGCCGCCTTGGCGAAAAAGACCGCGGACAGGCCGACCACGATCGCGCCGGTCCAGAACAGCACGCGTCGCCGCCATTGCAGGGGGGAGAGCAGGTCGTGCTGGCGCAGCTTGCGCAGGCGCTGGAAGCGCGGGTGGTGCGGAGCGTCCGCGTCATCGTGGGGAGGCAGGTCGCTCACGGGGTCTCCGGCATGCGCGCCGACGGAGTCGCCTGGCGTTCGGGTGGGATGGTCGGGGTCATCCGCACATTATGCGCCCGCGGGCCGGGCGGCCGACAGCACGCTGCCGGCCCGTGGCCGCGGCGTCGCCGCGAGATACCATGACGGGACATCTTTCGAGGATTGCCGCCATGTCGCATGCCACGCTTGCCGCCGACTACTTCTGGCACGACCGCGCGTGGCGCGCGGGAGGCGACGGTATCGCCGTGGCGAACGGGCGCTTCGCCGACGAGGCGCCGGGCCCGCACGAGCGCGTCGGACGTTTCGTACTTCCCGGCATGCCCAACCTGCACTCGCATGCCTTCCAGCGGGCGATGGCCGGCCTGGCCGAGCGGCGGGGCCCGGGTGAGGACAGCTTCTGGACCTGGCGCGAGACGATGTACGCCTTCGCCGAGGCGATCGATCCCGACGACATGAAGGCCATCGCGACGCAGGTCTACGTCGAGATGGTGAAGGCCGGCTATACCCAGGTCTGCGAGTTCCACTACCTGCACCACGGCCCGCGCGGCGAGCCCTACGCCGACCCCGCGGCGATGTCGCTGGCGCTCGTCGAAGCGGCGCGCGACGCCGGCATCGGCCTGACACTGCTGCCCGTGCTGTACATGACCGGCGGTTTCGACGGCCGTGCCCTCAACGAGCGCCAGCAGCGTTTCCGTCATGACGTCGGCCAGTACGTCGCCCTGCTGGAACGCCTGGCGCCCTTGCAGGACGACATGCTGCGGATCGGCGTGGCGCTGCATTCGCTGCGGGCCGTGCCGGAGGACGCGATGCGGGCCTTGCTGTCGACCGGCGTATGCCGCGACATGCCCATCCATATCCACATCGCCGAGCAGATCGGCGAGGTGCAGGACTGCCTCGCGGCACGGGGCGCACGCCCCGTCGAGTGGTTGCTCGATCATGCCGAGGTGGATGCGCGGTGGACGCTGGTCCACGCCACGCACCTCACCCCGCACGAGACCGACCGCCTGGCGAAGACCGGAGCGGTCGCCGGCCTGTGCCCCACCACCGAGGCCAACCTGGGCGATGGCGTGTTCCCCCTGGGGGCCTTCATCGATGCGGGTGGCACGCTGGGCATCGGCTCGGATTCGCACATCTCCGTGTCGCCGGTGGAAGAACTGCGCTGGCTGGAATACGGCCAGCGTCTCGTCACGCGGCATCGCAACGTCGCCGCACGCCGTCCGGAAGAAAGCGTGGGCACCGTGTTGTGGCAGCGCGCGCTGGACGGCGGCGCGCAATCCGCCGCGGTGAACGTGGGCCGGCTGGCCCACGGATCGCGCGCCGATCTGCTCGTGCTGGACGATACCTCGCCCCTGCTGGCGGCCCGCGGCGAAGCCGACGTGATCGACAGTTTCCTGTTCGCCGGTAACACACCGCTGGTGCGGGATGTCATGGTCGGCGGCCACTGGCGCGTACGCGACTTCGCGCACGTGGCGGAAGCGCGGGCGGCGGAGGCTTACCGTGGCGTCGTCGAGAGGCTGGCCGCCGCGTGAGGGGCCGGCCCTGACGGGCACTTCAGCCGGCCGTAGAGGCCTTCGGCCGACGGTTGGTCTTTCGCGGCCGCCTCCGGCGAGGCGTAGATGGACACGGCCAGGTCGCAACGGTTCTCGCGCAGCGTGAAGCGCACCGTATCCATCCGCGAAGGCGGCTCGTCGTCGAGCCGGCAGGTGCTGTCCCCGGCCAGGCGCAAGGTCAGCCGGTCATCCTTGCTCTCGATCACCTCGAAGCGCGCGCCGGTGCATCCGTGCCAGCTGAGCGCGTCCTTGCCGACATTCAGCAGCCGCAGGCCGGTGAATGCGTTGCTGTAGGGCTCCCAGTCGCCAAGGAGCCACGCCGGGGCCGGGGCCGGCGCGGGCTGGGCGGTGGAGAGCAGGGCAAGGGCAAGCAGGTTGAGCATGGGGATACCTGTTTTTTGCGGACATCCAACGATACCCGCACACACGCCGGATGTAGGAGCGCACGATGTGCGCGATAGGCACGCCTCGGCGCACGATCGGACGGGGATTGCGGGTTGTTGCAATGCGGCGGGGATCGTGGTTTATTCGGGGCATGAGCCGCTTCGCCGCCAATAACGCCAATACCAATAATGCCCGGAACCTCGGGAGGGTCGGCGTGTAGGCGGTTGCAACTGAAACCACCGAATACATCGAAGGCCCGCCCTCACCAGGCGGGCCTTTTTTCGTTCTGTCCCTTCATGTCGTAAACCTTGCCAGTCAGGAGCAACACCATGTGTTCGATCTTCGGGATGTTCGGCCTGCAGGCCGGTGACGACCTTGTCGCGTTGCGCCGCGAGGCCATGGCGCTTTCGCAACGCCAGCGCCATCGCGGTCCGGACTGGAGCGGGGTCTATGTCGACGAGGGCGCCATCCTCGTGCATGAGCGACTGGCCATCGTCGATCCGGCCAGCGGCGCGCAACCGCTGCGGTCCCCCGAGGGCGACCTGGCCCTGGCCGTCAACGGCGAGATCTATAACCATCGCGAACTGCGCGCGGTCAGCGATTACGCCTTCACCACCGCCTCGGATTGCGAGGTCATCAACGCGCTGTACCGCGAGCACGGCGCCGATTTCCTGGGCAAGCTCAACGGCATCTTCGCCTTCGCCCTGTGGGATGCGGGGCGCAAACGGCTGATCGTGGCGCGCGATCCGGTCGGTGTCTGTCCGCTGTACTGGGGACATGATCGTGCCGGTCGTCTGTGCGTCGCCTCCGAGATGAAGTCGCTGGTAGGCGTATGCGCGGATGTCGCGCCGTTTCCTCCCGGCCATGTCTACGACAGCGAGACCGGTGAGGCGGTGAGCTACTGGACCCCCGCATGGCGCGACTACGACGCCACCGCCGGAAAGACCATTTCGCCGAAAGACCTTCGTGCGGCGTTCGAGGCGGCAGTGCACCGCCAGATGATGACCGACGTGCCCTACGGCGTACTGCTGTCCGGCGGGCTGGATTCCTCCCTGGTGGCGGCGGTGGCGGCGGGCTTCGCACGCCGACGCATCGAGGAAGACGACCGTGGCGAGGCCTGGTGGCCGCGCCTGCACTCGTTCGCCATCGGGCTGGAGGGCTCGCCGGACCTGAAGGCGGCTGAGGTCGCCGCCGAGGCGCTGGGCACGGTCCACCACGGGTTCCGTTACACCTTCGAGGAGGGCCTGGACGCGCTGCCCGAAGTCATCCGGCATATCGAGACCTACGACGTCACCACCATCCGCGCCTCCACGCCGATGTTCCTGCTGGCCCGCCGGATCAAGGCGATGGGCGTGAAGATGGTGCTCTCGGGCGAAGGCGCGGACGAAATCTTCGGTGGCTACCTCTACTTCCACAAGGCGCCGTCGGCCCGTGCCTTCCACGAGGAAACGGTGCGCAAGCTGGATGCGTTGCACTATTACGACTGCCTGCGCGCGAACAAGTCCATGTCGGCCTGGGGCGTCGAGGCACGCGTGCCGTTCCTCGACGTAGCGTTCCTGGAGACGGCGATGTCGATCGATGCCGAGGCCAAGATGGTCGCCCGCAAGGGTATCGAGAAAGGCCTGCTGCGCGAGGCGTTCGAGGGCGCGTTGCCCGATGCCATCCTGTGGCGCCAGAAAGAGCAGTTCAGCGATGGCGTCGGCTACGGCTGGATCGACGGGCTGAAGGCCCATGCGGAAGCCATGGTCTCCGATCGCGAGTTCGCCGCCGCCGCGTCCCGTTTCCCCACCAACACCCCGGCCACCAAGGAGGCGTTCTTCTACCGGAGCATCTTCGAGACGCATTTCCCGGGCGAGGCCTGCGCCGCCACGGTACCCGGCGGCAAGTCCATCGCCTGCTCGTCCCCGGCCGCCCTGGCATGGGATCCGGCCTTCGCCGCCGCCGCCGATCCGTCCGGCAGGGCCGTCCGCGGCGTGCACCGGGAGTCGCTGCCAGCCTGAGCCGCCCCCGCCCCGGGCCGCCAGCCCGGGGCGGGGGGTAGGAGCGCACGCACGTGCGCGACATGTTTTCGCCGAACGCCCGGATGTCATGCGCTGGCTTGCGGGCCGCTTCAGACCCCCTTCGCGCACGTGTGTGCGCTCCTACACCTGCTTATTTGCTAGGATTGGGCGCTTTAGTCGGCGCCCCAGCGGCGCGTTACCAGGCCAGCCACACCATGATCGAGACCAATCCGATCCTTGCGCAGATCGCGGACCTCAAGGGCCGCGTCGAATCGCTTAGGGGGTATCTTTGACTACGCTGTCAAGAAAGAACGCCTAGAAGAAGTCAACCGCGAGCTGGAAAATCCCAAGATCTGGGATGACCCCAAGCGCGCGCAGGAGCTCGGCCGCGAACGCGCCCAGCTCGACGGCATCGTCACCGGCATCGAAGAAATGTCCGGCTCGCTCGACGACTCCAACGAACTGCTCGAGATGGCCGCCGCCGATGGCGACGAGGCCACGGTGCAGTCCATCGTCGACGACCTGAAAAAGGTCGACGCCCGCGTGGGCAAGCTCGAATTCCAGCGCATGTTCTCCGGCGAGCTCGACTCGGCGGCGGCGTTCGTCGATGTCCAGGCCGGCGCCGGTGGCACCGAGGCCCAGGACTGGGCGGAAATCCTCTTGCGCATGTACCTGCGCTGGGCGGAATCGCGCGGCTGGAAGACCGAGATGATGGAAGTCAGCGCGGGTGAAGTCGCGGGCATCAAGTCCGCCACCTTCCGCGTCGAGGGCGACTACGCCTACGGCTGGCTCAAGACCGAGATCGGCGTGCATCGCCTGGTCCGCAAGAGCCCGTTCGATTCCGACAACCGCCGCCACACCAGCTTCACCTCGGTGTTCGTTTCGCCGGAAGTCGACGACAACATCGAGATCGACATCAACCCGGCCGACCTTCGCACGGACGTCTACCGTTCGTCGGGCGCCGGCGGTCAGCACGTCAACAAGACCGAGTCGGCGGTGCGTATCACCCACGTGCCGACCAACACGGTCGTGGCCTGCCAGACAGAGCGCAGCCAGCACGCCAACCGCGACCGCGCGATGAAGATGCTCAAGGCCAAGCTCTACGAACTGGAAGTGCAGAAGCGCAACGTGGAGAGGGATGCCCTGGAAGCCACCAAGTCAGACATCGGCTGGGGCAGCCAGATCCGCAACTACGTGCTCGACCAGTCCCGCATCAAGGACCTGCGCACGGGTATCGAACGTTCCGAC
Organism: Xanthomonas sp. NCPPB 2632; assembly: GCF_041228075.2. Taxonomy (NCBI): domain Bacteria; kingdom Pseudomonadati; phylum Pseudomonadota; class Gammaproteobacteria; order Lysobacterales; family Lysobacteraceae; genus Xanthomonas; species Xanthomonas sp. NCPPB 2632. Next base: position 3,168,862 of record NZ_CM192979.1, on the reverse strand, counting down.
ACGCAGAAGGTGCTCGACGGCGACCTCGACGAATTCGTCGAAGCCAGCCTGAAATCCGGCCTCGAGGCCGGCTCCAAGCGCCTCGACGCCTGATTCCACCGGGGGCGCATGGGCGCCCCCGTCTTCCTCCGAAAAGAAGCCACGACCCAAGCCATGACCGAAAACGCCAACGCCGAAGCCTCCGCGACCGCCGCCGACGAGAACCGTCTCATCGCCGAGCGCCGCGAGAAACTGAAAGCGCTGCGTGCGCAGGGCATCGCCTATCCCAACGACTTCAGGGTCGACAGCTTCGCGGGCGACCTGCAGGACGAGTTCGCCGACAAGGACACCTGGACGGCCGAAGCCATCGAGGCCACGCCTCGCCGGGTCGCCGTGGCCGGCCGCATCATCCTCATGCGCGGGCAGGGCAAGGTCAGCTTTGTGCAGATGCAGGACGGCACCGGCCGCATCCAGTTGTTCGTCCACCAGGGCACCGTAGGCGAGGAGGGTTACAACACCTTCAAACGCTGGGACCTGGGCGACATCGTGGGCGCCGAAGGCGTGCTGATGCGCACGAAGACGGGCGAACTCTCGGTCAAGGTCGAGACCCTCCGCCTGCTGACCAAGTCACTGCGCGGCCTGCCGGACAAGCACCACGGCCTGGCCGACGTGGAACAGCGCTACCGCCAGCGTTATGTGGACCTGATCGTCACCGAGGAATCGCGCCGCACCTTCGCGCTGCGCTCGAAGATCATCAGCCACGTGCGCCGCTGGCTGGAAGCCGAACCGCGCCGCTTCATGGAAGTGGAAACCCCGATGATGCACGTGATCCCGGGCGGCGCCACCGCACGTCCGTTCACCACGCATCACAACGCGCTGGATATCCCGCTGTTCCTGCGTGTGGCGCCGGAGCTGTACCTCAAGCGCCTGGTGGTCGGCGGTTTCGATCGCGTCTACGAGATCAACCGCAATTTCCGCAACGAGGGCGTGTCCACGCGGCACAATCCCGAGTTCACGATGCTCGAGTTGTACCAGGCGTACGCCACGTACCACGAGATCATGGACATCACCGAGGGCATGATCCGCACCGCGGCTACCGAGGTCATCGGCAACACCGTGATCGAGTGGGACGGGGCGGCCGTCGACGTGGGCCCGGCATTTCGCCGCTGGCGCATGGAAGACGCCGTGCTCGAGCTCAACCCCGAGATCAGGCCGGCCGACCTGCGCGACCGCGCCGCCATGGCCGCGCACGCCGCGCGCCTGAAGATCCAGGTCAAGCCGTCGTACGGCTGGGGCAAGCTGCTGCTGGAGATATTCGAGGCGACGGTGGAGCACACGCTGATCCAGCCCACCTTCATCACCGACCACCCGGTGGAGGTCTCGCCGCTGGCGCGCGAGAGCGATACCGACAAGGGCATCACCGACCGCTTCGAGCTGTTCATCAACGGCAAGGAGATCGCCAACGGCTTCTCGGAGCTCAACGACTCGGAAGACCAGGCCGCGCGCTTCCAGGCCCAGGTGGACGCCAAGGATGCCGGCGACGACGAGGCCATGCATTACGACGCCGACTACATCCGTGCGCTGGAAGTGGGGCTGCCGCCCACCGGTGGCCTCGGCGTCGGTATCGATCGTCTAGTCATGCTGCTGACCGGCTCGTCGTCCATCCGCGACGTGCTGCTGTTCCCGACCATGCGCCCCGAAGCCTGACCGGCCTCGCCCACGGAGACATCCCATGTTCTACGCCATTGTCGCGCTCGATCACCCGAATTCGCTGGAAAAGCGCCTTGCCGCGCGCCCGGCGCACCTTGCACGCCTGAATGCCCTGAAAGACGAAGGCCGCCTGAAGCTGGCCGGCCCGTTCCCGGCCATCGATGCGAACGACCCGGGCGAGGCCGGCTACACCGGCAGCATGATCGTGGCGGAGTTCACCGACCTGGCCGCCGCCGAGGCCTGGGCCAAGGCCGATCCGTACGTCGAGGCGGGCGTCTACCGCGATGTCAGCGTGCGGCCGTTCCGCGCCGTGCTGCCGTGACGGTCGAAAAGGTCGAGCGAATCCGGGCGCTGCTCACCGCGGCACTGGCCCCGGTGGAGCTGGACGTGATCGACGAGGGCCACAAGCACGCCGGGCACGCGGGCGAGGGCAGGGGGCACTTCTTCGCCCGCATCGTCACCCCGGCCTTTGCCGGCACCAACCCCATCCAGCGCCATCGCATGGTCTATGCCGCCCTCGCCGAGATGATGCCCGACGGTATCCACGCGCTGGCGATCGAGGCCAGGGCCCCCGGCGAATAAGCCAAAGTCGCTACACTGCCGGTTATCGGTTGTAGGAGCTCGCGGCCGCGTCCCCACGGAAACCATCATGCGTCTGACCACGATCAAGCTGGCGGGATTCAAGTCGTTCGTCGACCCCACCACGCTGCACCTGCCCACCAACATGACCGGCGTCGTCGGGCCGAACGGCTGCGGCAAGTCCAACATCATCGACGCCATCCGCTGGGTCATGGGCGAGTCCGCGGCCAGCCGCCTGCGCGGCGACTCGCTCACCGACGTCATCTTCTCCGGCTCCAGCGCGCGCAAGCCCGTGGGCCAGGCCGCGGTCGAACTCATCTTCGACAACAGCGACGGCACCATCCAGGGCGAGTACGCCAGCTTCGCCGAGATATCGGTCAAGCGCATCGTCAGCCGCGACGGCCAGTCGTCCTATCACCTCAATGGCGCGCGCTGCCGCCGGCGCGACATCACCGATCTGTTCCTGGGTACCGGCCTGGGCCCGCGGTCCTACTCGATCATCGAGCAGGGCATGATCAGCCAGATCATCGAGGCGGCCCCCGAGGAACTGCGCACGCACCTGGAGGAAGCCGCCGGCATCTCCAAGTACAAGGAGCGTCGCAAGGAAACCGAAAGCCGCATCAAGGCCACGCGCGAGAACCTCGACCGCGTGCGCGACGTGCGCGACGAGGTCGACAAGCAGCTGGACCACCTCAACCGGCAGGCCCGCGCGGCCGAGCGCTGGAAGGCCTTCAAGGAAGAACACACCCGGCGCGAGGCGGAACTGCGCGCGCTGGAATACCGCACGCTGCACCGTCGGCACGAGGGTGAGGGCTCCGGCCTGCGCGAGGCCGAGCTGGAAATCGAGAAGCACCTGGCCGGGCAGCGTCAGGTGGAAGCCCAGATGGAAAGCGTGCGCGAGCGTCACCAGGGCGCCAGCGAACAGCTCAACCAGGTCCAGGCCGAGGTCTACAAGGTGGGCGCGGAAATCGCCCGCGTCGAGCAACAGGTGCGGCACAACCGCGACCTGAGCGAGCGTCTGACCCGCGCCCGCGCGGATGCCGAGCGCGAATTCGAGGAACTGCAGGGCCATATCGGTGCCGACCGCGAGCAGGTGGAAACCCTGCGCATGGCGCTGGCCGAGGGCGAGCCCAAGCTCGAATCGCTGCAGCAGATGCAGGACGAAACGAGCGATGCGATGCGTGCCACCGAGGCGAAGCTGGCCGACTGGCAGCAGCGCTGGGATACGCACACCCGCGGCGCATCGGAATCCAGCCGGGCGGCCGAGGTGGAGCGGACCAAGCTGGCCTACCTCGACCGGCAGACGGTGGACCTGTCGCGCCGCAAGGAGGCCCTGGATACCGAACAGCGTGCCACGGATATCGCCGCCCTCGACGCCGCGGCGGAACAGCTCGACACCGAACACGACACGCAGCGCGAGCGCGTGGAACACCTGGGCGGCGTGCTCGACCAGCACAAGGTGGCCTACGAGCGCGTGCTGGACGAAGAGCGTCAGGTGCAGACCGCGCTGAACGATGGCCGCCAGCAGTTGCAGACCGCGCGTGGCCGCCAGGCCTCGCTCGAAGCCCTGCAAAGCGCCGCGCTGGGCCAGGAGGAAACCGCCGCCAGCGGCTGGCTGGCGCGCCTGGGGCTGGATCGCTCGCGCCGCCTGGGCGAGTCGCTGCAGGTGGATGCCGGCTACGAATCGGCCGTGGAAACCGTGCTGGCCGGCTTGCTCGACGGCGTACTGGTGGATGCGCCGGAAGCGCTGGTGCCCGAGTTCGAGGCCCTGGGCCAGGCCGATGTCGCCTTGTTCGCCCGGGAAGACGGTGCGGCCGGGCCGGCCGGTACGCTGGCCGAGCACGTGCGTGGCCCCGTGGCCGCCATGGCCTTGCTCGGTCGTGTCATGGTCGCGGAATCGGCCGAAACCGCCGCCGCGCGCGTGGCAACGCTGCAGCCGCACCAGTCGGTCATCACGCCGGACGGCGCCTGGATGGGTCCGGGCTGGGCGCGCATCCTGCGCGCGCAGGGCAACCAGGTGGGGGTGCTGGCTCGCGAGCGCGAGATCCGCCAGCTGGCCGGCCAGATCGAAACCCTCGAAGCCACGATCGACGAGCGCACCGAACAACTGGAGGCTCTTCGCGCCAGCAAGTTCGAGACCGAGCGCCAGCGCGACGACGCGCAGCGCGACCTCTATGCGGCCCACCGTCGGCTTTCCGAGCTGGCCGGCCAGTTGCAGAGCCATCGCGGCAAGATGGAAACGGCGCGCGCACGCGCCGAGAAGGTCGGTGGGGAAATCTCGGCGATCGTCGACCAACTGGACGAATTGCAGGGCCAGACCCGTGAGGCGCGTGCCCGCCTCGACGAGGCCGTGGGCCTCATGGGCGATCGCGAGGACGAGCGCCGCGGCCTGGAAAATGAGCGCCGCGAGTTGCTGGAAGCCCGCGAGGAAGCACGTATCAACGCGCGTGAGGCCGCCGACCAGTCGCACCAGCTGGCCCTCAGCATGGAATCCAAGCGCTCCGCGCTCGGCTCGCTGGAGCAGGCGCTGGCCCGACTGGACACGCAGCTGCGCCAGGTCGTGGCCCGGCGGGACGAGATCGACCAGCAACTGGCGGCGGGCTCCGATCCCATCGCCGAACTGGAAGCCGAACGGCAGACCTACCTCGACCAGCGCCTGTTGGTCGATCGCCAGCTGGTGGAGGCACGCCGTGCGCTGGAAGACTGCGATGCGGAGTTCCGCCGCCTCGAGCAGGAGCGCCAGCGCGTCGAACAGGTGCTGGGCCAGGTGCGCGAAAGCGTGTCCGAAAAGCGCCTGGCGGCGCAGGCACTCCAGCTGCGAGCGGAACAGCTCGCCGAAGCCATCGTCGCCTCCGGTCTCGAACTCGATGCCCTGCTCACCGAACTGCCCGAGGACGCGGAGCCGGCGCGCTGGCAGCAGCAGCTGGTGGACCTGTCCGGCAAGATCGCCCGCCTGGAGCCGGTCAACCTGGCCGCCATCCAGGAACACGCCGAGCAGTCGCAGCGCAAGGAATACCTCGACGCGCAGCTGCTGGACCTGACCAGCGCGATGGAAACCCTGGAAGGCGCGATCAAGAAGATCGACCGCGAAACCCGCCAGCGTTTCAAGGAAACGTTCGACCGGGTCAACGCCGGCGTGCAGGAGCTTTTCCCACGCCTGTTCGGCGGCGGCCACGCGTATCTCGAACTCACCGGCGACGACTTGCTGGACACCGGCGTGTCGATCATGGCCCGGCCGCCCGGCAAGCGCGTATCCAACATAACCTTGCTGTCCGGCGGCGAGAAAGCGCTCACCGCCGTCTCGCTGGTGTTCGCCATCTTCGGCCTCAATCCCGCGCCGTTCTGCCTGCTGGACGAGGTGGACGCGCCGCTGGATGAAGCCAACGTCGGGCGCTTCTCGGCCATGGTTCGTGAAATGAGCGAGAAGGTGCAATTCATTTTCGTCAGCCACAACAAGGCCACCATGGAGGCCGCGCATCAGCTGTGCGGCGTTACCATGCGCGAGCCGGGTGTCTCTCGCCTCGTCCAGGTGGACCTGGCCGAGGCGTCCAAGCTCGTCGGCGTCGCCTAAGTACCGCTCTTCAAGGAAATCGAACCATGAATCCCGCCATCGGCCTCGCCTGGAACCCTGCCGTGGGCATCCCGATGCTCTTCGTCGGCATCGTCGTGATGGTGCTGCTCTGGCTCTTCGGCCAGCCACGCAAGGAGCAGGGCCGTCGCAAGCCGGTGCCCGAGCAGCCCGGGCGTGCCCGCGAACGCCGCGAGCCGGTGTTCAACGATGGCGAGGAGGTTGCCGAGGACGACGAGTTCGACGATCGGGACCACGCCTCTTTCAGTGCGCGTGACGCCGCGCACGAGGTGGCAGGCGACGCCAACGATCCGCTGTTCAATCCGCGTCCGCGGCACACCGAGCTGGATGTGGACCTGCGCGCGGAACTGGAGCGTCTGGGCGCCTCGCTGGCCGGCGAGCGTACCGCCTCCGCGGCACCCCTGGCCGACGACCTCGCGGCTCGCGATGCCCATCGTGCCGAGCCGCCGCGTCCGGCGTCGCCGCGCCAGGAGCCGTCGCGCCATGAATCGCAGCGTGTCGAGCCGCGCCTGGACCTCGACCTGCCGTTCGACCTGGACGACCCGCGCGGTACGCACGCGTCCACCGCTGCGCCCTCACCGGTGCCGCCTCGCCCGCAAGCGCCTTTGCCGGCACCGGCTCCGCCGCGCACCCCGCCGCGCTCCGATCTCGGTCGCCGCCCGCCGAACGCGCCCGTGGAGCGCATTGTCAGCCTCTACGTGGTGGCCCGGGAGGGCAGCCGGTTCAACGGTTCCGACCTGATCGTCGCCGCCGAGAAGGCCGGCCTCGAATTCGGCGACATGGGCATCTATCACCGCCTCGTGGACGGCCATCCCGAACAGGGGCCGATCTTCAGCGTGGCCAACCTGACCAAGCCGGGCAATTTCGACATGGCACGCATCGCCACGTTGCAGACGTCCGGCCTGTCGTTCTTCATGGCGCTGCCGGGTCCGGTGCCCGCCCTGGATGCCTGGGACGCCATGCTGCCTACGGTGCAGCGCCTGGGCGAACTGCTCGACGGCCTGGTGCTGGACGAGGAACGCAATGCCCTCGGGCGTCAGCGCATCGCGCACATCCGCGACGAACTGCGCGGCTGGGACCGCGGCCACGAAGGCGAAGAGATCAAGTTCGGGCACTGACATGTATACCCCGAAGGCGTTCGTCGAAGACCGGCCGCACATCCTGCACGGGGCCATCCGACGTATCGCCTTCGGCACGCTGGTCACCGCGGGGCAGGGTGGCATCGAGGCCAGTCATGTTCCCTTCGTACTGGCCCCCGACGAAGGTCCTCTGGGTACGCTGTATTGCCATGTGGCCAGAGGCAACGACCACGTAAACCGCAGCGAGGGCGAGGTCCTGTCGATCTTCGCCGGGCCGCACGCCTATATCTCGCCCAACGGTTATCCGGGCAAGGCCAAGCACCATCGAGAGGTGCCCACCTGGAACTACATCGCCGTCCATGCCTACGGCCCGGCGCATACGTTCACCGACCCTGAGTCGCTGCGCGACCTGCTCGAGCGGCTGACGGCCCAGGCCGAGCACGATGCCGCCCAGCCCACACCCTGGCGGGTCGGGGATGCCCCCGACGACTATCTCGCCGCCATGTATCGCGGCATCGTGGGCATCCGCATCCCCATCGCCCGGATAGAAGGAAAATGGAAGCTCGGCCAGAACCGCACGGAGGCCGATCGCCTTGGTGCCGCCGCCTTGCTGGCGCAGAGACAGGGTGACGACGAGCAGGCCGTCGCAGCGCTCATGCGCGATGTCGGGGCCTGAACCACGCGTACAAATCCACGATACCTGTTCACGCTTCCGCAACACCCCTGTGCGTCACTGTGAAGGTCTTGGCATGTCCGGGATTGGCACGATGCACACATGATGCCCGGCATGCTTGTGATTACCCTTCGAGGAACACGAGTCACATGCCTGCAAGTACGCGTGCCCCCTTCCGAATTTACTACCTGCATCCATTGCTGGCAGGTCCGCTGACCGCCTGGAACGCATGGATCGAGCATGCCGCCTCGCTCGGCTTCCGCCAGTTGCTGATAGCGCCGCCCTTCGATGCTTCCGATACCGGTGACGTTTTCGTTACACGGGATTTCGATCGTCTTAACACGTCGGTTTCCGACGAGGGCGAGGCCACCGACCGGCTGGCCCAGATCGCCAAGGCGTGTCGCAATCATCGCATGGAGTTGTGGCTGGACCTGTCACTGGATGAGGTGTCCTCGGATGCGCCGGTACGCCAGGCGCATCCCGATTGGTTCCGCGCCGTGGCCGCCCAGCACGGCACGCCGGACCCGCGCTGGACGCCGGCCGAAAGTGACAGCGTGCGCTGGCGTTTCAACGATCCCGACGTGGCCGAGGCGGCCACGCAGTGGTGGGTCGACCGCATGCATCGCTGGACCGCCGCCGGCGTCGAGGGTTTTCGCGTGGTGCACCCGCAACGCCTGCGTGCCGAACGCTGGAAGCCGCTGATCGAGGCCGTGCGTGGTACGCATACCGATGCCGCGGACGCGGCGTTTCTCGCCTGGACGCCCGGCCTGGCGCCCGAGGATCTCGCGGCGCTGGCCGGTGCGGGATTCGACGCGGTGGTGTCGTCCGCCAACTGGTGGGATTTCAGGGCGCCGTGGTTCGCGGACGAGGCCGCGCGCCTTGCCGCGGTGGCACCGGTCCTGGCCTGCGTGGAAGAACCGTTCGGTCCGCGTTTCGGCGAGCAGATGGGTGAGCACAACCAGCTGGAACACGCGCACCAGCGTGCGATCGCCTTCGCCGCCACGTCCCCGGGCGGCTGGATGATGCCGATGGGTTTCGAGTTCGCCCAGCACGACCGCCTCGACCCGCGTCGTGGCCAGCCGGTCACGCCGGCATCGCTTGCGCAGGGTGCGATCCTCGACGTGAGCGATACCGTGCGCGCCGCGAATGTGGCCGTGCGCGAGGAGGTGCCGTCGGCACCGTTCGTCGCCGTCGGTCATGGCGTCGCGTCGTTCCTCACGGTGCATGGTCCCGATCCGAGGACCGCGCCCGGCGCGACCCTTACGCTGGTCAACGCCTCGCTGGATCGGGACGCCGTAGTCACCGCGGCGCAGGGACTGGTAGGTGCGGCAACGCACTTCGCCCCGTGGACCTCGGCGGAAGGGCGCAAGGTGTTCGACCAGGGCGACAGCCTGGTGCTGGCACCGGGCGGCGTCCTGACGCTGACAGGACAGCCGGCTGTTCCGGCGAAACGCAAACTGGGAAGCAGCGTGCAGAAAGAATGGCTACAGGCGGCATCGCGTGCCGATCGCGTCATGATCGAGAACGTGCAGCCGGTCGTGGATGCAGGGCGCTTCCCGGCCAAGCGCGTGGTCGGTCAGCCTGTGGACGTCACCGCCGACATTTTCATGGATGGGCATGAGGTGCTGGCCGCACGGCTTCGCTATCGCGCCCAGGACGAACGCGCCTGGCGCGAGATCGTCATGCAGCCGGTCAATAACGATATCCATGCAGCCAGCTTCGTGCCGACGCGGGTAGGGCGCTACGAGTTCCAGGTGGAGGCATGGCACGATCGCTTCGCCAGCTACCACCATGAAATCGAGGTCAAGCATGCCGCGGGCGTACCGCTGGGCCTGGAACTGGAAGAGGGCCGCCTGATGGTCGAGGCCCGGGCGAAGGACGCCGCGGGCCCGAAGGCCAAGGCGCTGCGCAGCCTGGCGGCATCGCTGGCGAAGGCCGACGACGAACAACGTCTTGCGTCGTTGCTGGACGAGGCCACCGTCGCCCTGATGATGGCCACCGATCCGCGCGCTCGCTCGTCCGCCACCGAAACGTTCACGCTGGAAGTGGATCGTCGCGAGGCCGGTTTTGCCAGCTGGTACGAATTGTTCCCGCGGTCGATGACCGACGACAAGGCGAAACACGGCACGTTCCGCAACACGATCGCGCGGCTGCCGGCCATCCGCGACATGGGCTTCGACGTGCTGTATTTCCCGCCGATCCATCCGATCGGCAAGGCCTTTCGCAAAGGGCCCAACAACACGCTGACGCCGGGCCCGGACGATCCCGGCAGCCCGTACGCCATCGGTTCGCCGGACGGCGGCCACACGGCGGTGCATCCGCAATTGGGCACGATGGACGATTTCCGCGCACTGCGCGACGCCGCCCATGAGCACGGCCTGGAGTTGGCGCTGGACTTCGCCATCCAGTGTTCGCAGGACCATCCGTGGCTGAAGGAGCATCCGGAATGGTTCGACTGGCGCCCGGACGGCAGCATCAAGTACGCGGAAAACCCGCCCAAGAAATACCAGGACATCGTCAACGTCGATTTCTATGCGGACGGTGCCATCCCCTCGCTGTGGCAGGCGCTGTGCGATGCCGTGCTGTTCTGGGCCGCCGAAGGCGTGCGCACGTTCCGCGTGGACAACCCGCATACCAAGCCGTTCCCGTTCTGGGAATGGATGATCGGGCGGGTGCGCGCGAAGTATCCGGACGCCCTGTTCCTGTCGGAGGCCTTCACCCGGCCCAAGCCGATGTACCGCCTGGCCAAGGTCGGCTTCAGCCAGTCGTACACCTATTTCACCTGGCGTCACTCCAAGCAGGAGTTCATCGACTACCTGACCGAGCTGACCACCACCGCGCCGAAGGATTTCTTCCGCCCGAATTTCTTCGTCAATACGCCGGATATCAACCCGTACTTCCTGCAGACCTCGGGGCGGCCGGGCTTCCTGATCCGGGCGGCACTGGCGACGACACTGTCCGGCCTGTGGGGCATGTATTCCGGCTTCGAGATCTGCGAGGCCGCCCCCTTGCCGGGCAAGGAAGAGTACCTTGACTCCGAGAAGTTCGAGGTGCGCGTGCGCGACTTCGACGCGCCCGGCAACATCGTGGCGGAGATCACCCAGCTCAACCATATCCGCCGCGCCCATCCCGCGCTGCAATCGCACCTCGGCGTGCGCTTCCTGTCGTCCGGGAGCGACCAGGTGCTGTTCTTCGAAAAGCGCTCGCAGAACGATCTGGTGCTGGTCGCCATCAGCCTGGACCCGCACAACGCCCAGTCCTCCGACCTCACGCTGCCGCTGGACGACTGGGGCCTTGCCCCGGATGCCGCGCTGGACGTGCACGACCTCCTTCATAACCAGCCCATCGCGTGGCGCGGTGCCCAGCAGAACGTATGGCTCGGCCTCGGCCAGCCTTACGCCATATGGCATGTCCGTCTTCCGGGAGTCTGATCCATGGCTACACGTGCCAAAGGCAAGAAGCAGGCGAGCGCGCCCGATTTTTCGAACGATCCGCTCTGGTACAAGGACGCGATCATCTATCAGGTGCACCTGAAGTCGTATTTCGATGCGAACGACGATGGCGTGGGCGATTTCGAGGGCCTGATCCAGAAGCTGGACTACATCGCCGAGCTTGGCGTCAACACGCTGTGGCTGCTGCCGTTCTATCCCAGCCCGCGGCGTGACGACGGCTACGACATCGCCGAATACAAATCCGTGCACCCGGACTACGGCAAGCTGGCCGACGCCAAGCGGTTCATCGCCGAGGCGCACCGACGCGGCCTGCGCGTCATCACCGAGCTGGTCATCAACCACACCTCCGACCAGCATCCGTGGTTCCAGCGCGCGCGCCTGGCCAAGAAGGGTTCGGCCGCGCGCAACTTCTACGTCTGGTCCGATACCGACCAGGCCTATGACGGCACGCGTATCATCTTCCTCGACACCGAAAAGTCGAACTGGACCTGGGACCCGGTGGCCGGCCAGTACTTCTGGCATCGCTTCTTCTCACACCAGCCGGACCTGAATTTCGACAACCCGGCGGTGATCAAGGCCGTGCTCGATGTGATGCGGTTCTGGCTCGACCTGGGCGTGGACGGCCTGCGCCTGGACGCGGTGCCTTATCTCATCGAGCGCGAGGGTACCAACAACGAGAACCTGCCCGAGACCCACGACATCCTCAAGCTGATGCGTGCGGAGATCGACCAGCACTACCCCGACCGCATGCTGCTGGCCGAGGCCAACCAGTGGCCGGAAGACACACAGGATTACTTCGGCAACGGCGACGAATGCCACATGGCGTTCCACTTCCCGCTGATGCCGCGCATGTACATGGCGATCGCCCGAGAGGACCGCTTCCCGATCACCGACATCATGCGGCAGACCCCGGCCATCCCGGAGAACTGCCAGTGGGCGATCTTCCTGCGCAACCACGACGAGCTGACGCTCGAGATGGTGACCGACAACGAGCGCGATTACCTGTGGCAGACCTACGCCGCCGATCGCCGCGCCCGCATCAACCTGGGCATCCGTCGCCGCCTTGCGCCGCTGCTGGAGCGCGATCGCCGGCGTATCGAACTGATGAACGCATTGCTGCTGTCGATGCCCGGCACGCCGGTGCTCTACTACGGCGACGAGATCGGCATGGGTGACAACATCCACCTGGGCGACCGTGATGGCGTACGTACGCCGATGCAGTGGTCCGTGGACCGCAACGGCGGTTTCTCGCGTGCCGATCCGGCCAGCCTGGTGCTGCCGCCCATCATGGATCCGCTGTACGGATACCAGGCGATCAACGTCGAGGCGCAGGGGCGCGATCCGCATTCCCTGCTGAACTGGACGCGGCGCATGCTGGCCGTGCGCAAGCGCTACAAGGCGTTCGGTCGCGGCACGCTCAAGTTCCTCTACCCGGGCAACCGCAAGGTATTGGCCTACCTGCGCGAGTTCGAGGGCGAGCATCTGTTGTGCGTGGCCAACATGTCGCGCTCGCTGCAGGCCGTGGAACTGGACGTGGCCGCCTTCGACGGCCAGGTGCCGATCGAGATCATGGGCGGTTCGTCGTTCCCGCCGATCGGGCAGCTGCCTTACCTGCTGACCCTGCCGCCGTACGGTTTCTACGCGTTCCAGATCTGCGCGAATGCGCAGATGCCCGACTGGCACGAGGTGCCGGCCGAGCCGTTGCCGGATTACGAGACGCTGGTGGTGCGTGGTGCGCTCATCGAAGGTCCGGTCATGGCCCACCATCGTGGCGTGATCGAAACCCAGGTGTTGCCGGGCTACCTCGGCGTGCGTCGCTGGTTCGCCTCGAAGGACCGTGGCATCGCCAGTGCCCGGATTCTCTACGCGGTGCCCTGGCCCGACCATGGCGACGACCTGATCTTTACCGAGGTGGAGGTCAGCCTGGCCGATGGCGGCGTCGAGCAGTACAGCCTGCCGGCCGGTATCGTCTGGGAGGACGAAAATCCCACGGCACGCGCGCAGCAACTGGCATTGGCGCGCGTGCGTCGTGGCCGCCGCATCGGCCTGCTTACCGATGGCTTCACCCTGGATGCCTTTGCCTCCGGCCTGCTGATCGGCCTGCGCCAGAGCACCGAGCTGCCGGTCAACGGCGGGGTGGTGCGTTTCGAGACCACGGATGCGTTCGCCGGCGTGCATTTCGATGCCGAGATCCCCAGCCGCTGGTTGTCCGCCGAGCAGTCCAACAGTTCCATGATCATGCACGACGCCGGCGTGGTGAAGCTGTTCCGCCGCACCGCCGTGGGTATCAACCCGGAAGTGGAGATGGGCCGTTACCTGACCGAGCGGGGCTACGCCAACACGTCGCCGCTGCTGGGCGAGGTGGTGCGCATCCAGGAAGGCGGCGAACGCACCACGCTCGCCGTGCTACAGGGTTTCCTGCGTAACCAGGGCGATGCGTGGCGCTGGACGCTCGATTACCTGCGTCGCAGCTACGACGAATACAGCCATTCGGAGGATGTGGCGCGCCAGACGGAAATCGATGGCGGATACGATGCCTTCGCCACGGCGGTGGGCACGCGCCTGGGTGAATTGCACGCGCTGTTGGCGCAGCCGTCCGACGTGTCGGCGTTTTCGCCCGAGCGAGCCGGCGACGCGGACGTCAAGGCGGTGCAGGACAGCATCCGCGCGCAGATCGCCCGGGCCATGGCCTCGATCGATCAGCTCAAGGATGTGGCCGAGCCGGCGTCTTCGGATATCGCATCCCTCCGCGGCGTGGCCGGCGTTCTCGACGCGCGGGTCGGCAAGCTGGCGAGTGCCGGCGTTTCCTCGTTGAAGACGCGTGTGCATGGCGATTTCCACCTCGGTCAGATCCTGGTGGTGCAGGACGATGCCTACATCATCGACTTCGAAGGCGAGCCGGCCCGCACGCTGGATGAGCGTCGGGCCAAGGGCTCGCCGCTACGCGATGTGGCCGGCTTCCTGCGCTCGCTGGACTATGCCGCCGCCATGGCACGCCGCGGCGAGGATGGGCTGGCTCCGGTCGAGGACGAAGGCTTCGTCGATTATCTCGCCCGGTTCCGTGAGCGTTCGTCGCGCACGTTCCTCGAGGCGTACCGTCGCGTGCTCGACGCGGCCCCCGTGCGCTGGGTGGAGTCCGATGCCCTCGCGCCCATCGTGGAGCTCTACGTCATCGAGAAGGCTGCCTACGAAGTGAACTATGAAGCCGCGAACCGACCTGGCTGGGTCGACGTGCCGGTGCGTGGACTGCTCCATGCCGCCCGCGGCGACATGTCCAACGAACTGAAGGATGCGACGTGACCGATCCCCGTACCTATGGCCTGAACGATACCGCCGCCGTGGACGCGCTCGTCGACGGGCGGCATGGCGACCCCTTCGCGCTGCTCGGCGCGCACACCGTGGACGGGCGCCGCGTGGTGCGCACGCTGCAACCGGGTGCGCAGGCCGTCGAGCTGATCGACGCCGACGGTCGCGCGCTGGGTCAGCTGCTGCGCGTGCATGACGGTGGCCTGTTTGCCGGTTTCCCGGACAGCGAGGCGGCGTATCGACTGCGCATCCACTGGCCGTCCGCCACGCAGGAGATCGACGACGCCTATCGCTTCGGCAACCTGCTGGGCGACGACGACCTGGCGCGGCTCTCCGCGGGCACGCATACCGAGCTGTTCCTCTGCCTCGGCGCGCATCCCATGACCATCGACGGCGTGACCGGCGTGCGCTTCGCGGTATGGGCGCCGAACGCGCAGCGGGTCAGCGTCGTGGGTGATTTCAACAGCTGGGATGGTCGTCGGTTGCCGATGCGCAAGCGCGTGCCGGCCGGTGTGTGGGAGTTGTTCGTGCCGGGCCTGTTGCCCGGCGCGCGCTACAAGTACGAGATCTGGGGCGCCGACGGCTCGGTGTTGCAGCGTGCGGACCCGGTGGCCTTGTCCGCCGAACTGCCGCCGTCCACGGCGTCGATCGTCGCCGACCCCACCGCCTTCCGCTGGACCGACGACGAGTGGCTGCGCCGACGCGGTGCGATGCATCACGCCGGGTCGCCGCTGTCGATCTACGAAGTGCACGCCGGCTCCTGGCTGCGCGGCGAGGACGGACGCGAACTGCAGTGGGACGAGTTGGGCGAACGCCTGATTCCCTACGTGGCCGGCATGGGTTTCAGTCATATCGAACTGCTGCCGGTATCGGAGCACCCGTTCGGCGGATCGTGGGGCTACCAGCCGCTGGGCCAGTTCGCGCCGGCGTCGCGTTTCGGTACGCCGGAAGCCTTCGCCCGTTTCGTGGATCGCTGCCACGAAGCCGGGGTGGGCGTCATCGTGGACTGGGTGCCCGCCCATTTCCCCACCGATATCCATGGCCTTGCCCATTTCGACGGTACGCCGCTGTATGAGCATGCCGACCCGCGCGAGGGCTTCCATCAGGACTGGAACACGCTGATCTACAACCTGGGGCGCAACGAGGTGTCGGCGTACCTGGTCGCCAGCGCACTGGCCTGGCTGGAGCGCTTCCATATCGACGGCCTGCGCGTGGATGCGGTGGCTTCCATGCTGTACCGCGATTACTCGCGCAAGCATGGCGAGTGGGTGCCCAACCAGTACGGTGGTCGCGAGAACCTGGAATCCATCGCCTTCCTGCGCCGGGTCAACCAGCTCGTGGCCGAGCGCCACCCCGACTGCATGACCATCGCCGAGGAATCCACGGCCTGGCCGGGCGTGACGCAGCCGGTGGAGCAGGGCGGCCTCGGTTTCGACTTCAAGTGGAACATGGGCTGGATGCACGACTCGCTGGAATACATGTCGCGCGACCCGCTGTATCGCCAGTACCACCATGGCGAGATGACCTTCAGCATGGTCTATGCGTACTCCGAGAAGTTCGTGCTGCCGCTTTCGCACGATGAGGTGGTTCACGGGAAGCGCTCGTTGCTCGGTCGCATGCCGGGCGACGAATGGCAGCGTTTCGCCAACCTGCGCGCGTACTACGGTTTCATGTGGGCGCATCCGGGCAAGAAGCTGCTGTTCACGGGCGCGGAAATCGCCCAGCCGCACGAGTGGAACCACGATGCCCAGATCGCCTGGGAACTGCTGGATTCGCCGTTGCACCTGGGCGTGCAGAAGACCGTCCGCGACCTCAACCACCTGTACGCCGCCACGCCGGCCCTGCATGCGTGGGACACCGATCCGCGCGGCTTCCGCTGGGTGGTCGGCGACGATGCCGGCCAGAGCGTCTTCGCCTGGCTGCGCTTTGCCGAGGGTGGCCGCCCGGCCCTGGTGGTGAGTAACATGACGCCGACGCCGCGGCATGGCTTCCGCCTCGGCGTGCCCGAAGGCGGGCGCTGGCGCGAGGCCTTCAATTCCGATGCCGTCGACTACGGCGGCTCGGGCGTCGGTAACGAGGGTGCGCGGCACGCCGAAGCCATACCCGCGCACGGCTTCGACCATTCGCTGGTGGCGAGCCTGCCGCCGCTGTCCACGGTCATCTTCGTGGCCGACTGACGAGGAATACGATGCCTGCACTTCCCGAGCGCATGCAGTCCGGCACGTCGCACCCCCTGGGTGCCACGTGCGACGGCATGGGCACGAACTTTGCGGTGTTTTCCGCCCATGCGGAACGCATCGAACTCTGCCTTTTCGATCCTTCCGGCAAGCGCGAGATTGCCCGCTACGATCTTCCCGAGTGCACCGACGAGGTCTTCCACGGGTACCTCCCACGCGTGCGTGGCGGCACCCTTTACGGTTTTCGCGCGCACGGCCCGTACGCGCCGGAAGAGGGGCACCGCTTCAATCCCAACAAGCTGCTGCTGGACCCCTATGCGCGCCTGCTGCACGGGCAGGTGCGCTGGTCCGATGCGCTGCACGGCTACCGGGTGGCGTCGCCGCGCGCGGACCTGTCGTTCGACCGGCGTGACAGCGCCGCGGCCATGCCCAAGGCCGTGGTCGTCGACGAGCCGATGCACTGGACCCACAACAATCGTCCGCACACCCCATGGAACGAGACGATCATCTACGAGACCCACCTGAAGGGCATCACGCGGATGCTGCATCGTATCCGCCCGCACGAGCGGGGCACCTTCATCGCGCTGGCTGATCCCTATGTCATCGATTACCTGGTCAAGCTGGGCATCACCGCGGTGGAACTGCTTCCCGTGCATGCGTTCCTGCAGGATCGTCGCCTGGCCGAGATGAAGCTGCGCAACTACTGGGGCTACAACACCCTGGCGTTCTTCGCACCGGAGCCCGCCTATCTCGCCGAGGGTGCCCTGAACGAAATTCGCGCCGCCGTGCAGGCGCTGCATGCCGCCGGCATCGAAGTCATCCTGGACGTGGTCTACAACCACACCTGCGAGGGCAGCGAGCTGGGCACCACCATGTCGTTCCGCGGGCTGGACAACAAGAGCTACTACCGCCTGATGCCGGACAACCCCCGATACTGCATCAACGACACGGGCACCGGCAACACGGTGAACACCGCCCACCCGCGCGTGCTCCAGCTGGTCATGGATTCCCTGCGTTACTGGGTACAAACCTTCCACGTGGACGGTTTCCGCTTCGATCTCGGCGTGAGCCTGGGCCGCGAGGAGCACGGTTTCGACCCCTGCTGCGGCCTGTTCGACGCGATGCGCCAGGACCCGGTGCTGGCCAACGTCAAGCTGATCTCCGAGCCCTGGGACATCGGTCCCGGCGGCTACCAGCTGGGCAACCATCCGCCGGGTTTCGCCGAGTGGAACGGTCAGTTCCGCGACGATATCCGCCGGTTCTGGAAGGGCGATTCCAACATGCGCGGCGCACTGGCCGGTCGTCTGCAGGCCTCTGGCGAACTTTTCGACCACCAGAAACGCAAGCCGTGGGCGTCGGTCAACTTCATCACCGCCCACGACGGGTTCACGCTGCAGGATCTGGTCAGCTACAACGACAAGCACAACGACGCCAATGGGGAAGACAACCGCGACGGCGGCAACGACAACGAGAGCTTCAACCACGGTGTCGAGGGTCCCACCGAGGATCCGGCCATCCGCCTGCAGCGTGACCGGCAGAAGCGGGCCATGCTGGCCACGCTGTTCTTCTCGCACGGCACGCCCATGCTGCTGGGTGGCGACGAATTCGGTCGTACCCAGCACGGCAACAACAACGCCTATTGCCAGGATACCGAGCTGTCATGGTATGACTGGAAGCTGGCCACGTCCGATGGGGGGCGCGAGCTGACCGAGTTCGTTGCGCGGCTGGTCCGCCTGCGCGAGCAGCACCCCACGCTGCGCGCCGCGCACTTCCTCCGTGGCGACACCGAGGTGGCACCGGGCATGCGCGAAGTCGCCTGGTTCGACGAGAGCGGCGCGGAAATGACCCTGGATACCTGGGGCTACACGGAGGGGCGCCTCCTGGCGTTGCGACGTGCCCAGGTGCATGCCGAAAAACGTGCCGACGTGACATTGATCCTGGTCAATGCCACGGCGGAAACGCACCTCTTTCAATTGCCGCAGCCCGCCGCCCACTGGCGGCTGCGCTGTAACACTGCCGCGCCCCTGGCGCCGGAGCTACCTTGGACCGAACCGACGATACAGGTGGAGGGCAGGAGCGTGGTGCTGCTGGCGGCAACCGTGAAGACGGAGCCGGCATGACGACCCACTACGCACACGCCATGCCCTACGGCGCGCAACGCATCGGCGAGGACAGTGTGCGATTCCGGCTATGGGCGCCCGATGCCGAGAGCGTCTCGATCGAATGCGATACGGGGCACACATCGACCATGCGCGCGCTGGACGACGGCTGGTTCGAATGCGTATGCCCCGCGGAAGCGGGCACCGGGTACCGGTTCCGCCTGGCCGACGGCACGGCCGTACCGGACCCGGCGTCGCGCCGCCAGCGCGGCGGCGACGTGCATGGCTACAGCATGGTGGTCGATCCACACGCTTTCACCTGGCGACACACCGAGTGGCAAGGCAGGCCCTGGCACGAGACCATCCTGTATGAAGTACACGTCGGCGCGCTGGGTGGGTTCCATGGCGTGGAGATGATGCTGCCGCACCTGGCTTCGCTCGGGATCACCGCGATCGAGCTGATGCCGATCGGCCAATTTCCCGGCGAGCGCAACTGGGGCTACGACGGCGTGCTGCCCTATGCGCCTGCCGATGCCTATGGTTCGCCGGACGACCTGAAGTCGCTGATCGACACGGCGCACGGGCTGGGTGTCATGGTGTTCCTCGACGTGGTCTACAACCACTTCGGCCCCGACGGCAACTATCTCGGCGCCTATGCCTCGGCGTTCTTCGACGAATCGGTGCACACGCCGTGGGGCGCCGCCATCGGCGTCGCTACGCCGCAGGTCGGCGATTTCTTCGTACATAACGCCTTGTACTGGGTCGAGGAGTTCCGCTTCGACGGGCTGCGCTTCGACGCCGTGCATGCCATCGGCAACCCCGGCTGGCTCGCCTCGCTGGCCGCCCGGGTGCACGCCGCCGTGGGACCGGAGCGGCACGTGCACCTGGTGCTGGAAAACGAGGCCAACCAGGCCAGCCTGCTGGGGCGGGGGCGTTTCGATGCGCAGTGGAACGACGATTTCCACAACGCCTTGCATGCGCTGCTCACCGACGAAAGCGAGGGCTACTACCAGCATTACCATCCGGCCTTGCCCAAGCTGCTGCGCAGCCTTCAGGAAGGCTTCGTCTTCCAGGGCGAGGCCATGGGGGGAAAGCGCCGGGGCGAATCCAGTGCCCACCTGCCGCCGAGCCGCTTCGTCAACTTCCTGCAAAACCACGACCAGGTGGGCAACCGCGCGTTCGGCGATCGCCTGACCACGCTGGTGAACGCGGAAACGCTGGACGCGGCCCTGGCCCTGCTGCTGTTGGCGCCCTTCGTGCCGATGCTCTTCATGGGCGAGGAATGGGCCAGCCGCACGCCGTTCCTGTTCTTCACCGACTTCCAGGACGACGATCTGCGCATCGCCGTGCGCGATGGCCGCCGCCGGGAGTTCGAGGCGTTCACCAGCTTCGCGGGTGAGGACATTCCCGACCCCAACGTGTACGACACGTTCACCGCATCCATTCCCGTTCGCGATGAAGACATCGGCGAAGCGCGCCGGCAGCGGGTCAGGGAACTGATCGCGCAGCGCAACCGACACGTCGCCCCGTACATCGGCGAAGCGACCGCGGCCGGTGCCGAAGCGCTGGGCGACCGGGCGTTCCGTGTCGCCTGGAAACTGGGTACGGCCACCCTTACCCAGTACGTCAACTTCGGCGACACCGACATCACGATCCAGCAGCCACCATCGCCGTCCGCGGCATGGCTGCACGGCGATGCCGCGGATGTCGCTTCCGTTTCGCGTGGGTCCGTTCCGGCCCGTCGCACCGTCGCCTGCCTGGAGTCCTGATCCGTGAACGTCCCCCTCGACGATCGTCTTGCGCTGCTCGCCGGACAGGCCGGTATCGATGTCGACTGGCGCGATGCGCTGGGCCGGCCGAAGACGACGCCCGATGCCACCCTGCGCGCCGTGCTCCGCGCCGTGGGCTTGCCGGCCGATAACGGCGACGATGTCGAAGCCAGCCTGCGCCTGCTGGAGCAGGAGCGCACGGGTCGCCGACCGCCGCGCATGATCACCGCCGACGCGGGCGACCGGGTGGCTATTCCGCCCTTGCCCCGCGGGCGCGTATGGAAGCTGCTGGACGGGGAGGGTGGCCGGGTCGCGGAGGGCGAGCTGCCTTCGGGCGCGGCCGACATCGCCGCACCCGCCATGCCCGGCTATTACACCCTGATGCTGGGCGAAGACGAGATCACCCTTGCCGTCGCACCGCCCCGTGGCTTCGGCATCGGCGATATCGCCAGCGTCCGCCGGCCCTGGGGCATGGCCGTGCAGATGGCCGCGCTGCGTCGTCCCGGCGACGGCGGCATCGGTGACTTCACCGCGCTGGAACTCTGCGCCCGGGCCGCGGCGGAGAAGGGCGCGGATGCCCTGGCGATCAGCCCGCTGCACGCGCTGTTTGCCGCGGCACCGGAGCGTTACAGTCCTTACGCGCCGTCCAGCCGTCTGTTCCTCAACGGCCTCTATGTCGATCCCGTGCGCACCAGCGGCGAGCAGACGGTGCGTGCCGTGATCGATACGCACAACCTGCGCCAGGAACTGGCCGAACTGGAATGGCTCGAGTTGATCGACTGGCCGCGTGCCGCCCGCGCGCGGATGACGGTATTCCGCTCGTTGTTCGAATGGGCATCCGTGGATCTGGCGCACTCGGACCGTTTCATGGCGTTTCGTCGGGAGCAGGGCGAGCCGCTGGAGCGGCACGCGCGCTTCGAGGCGTTGCACGGCCATTTCACCGCGCACGGTCGCCCGGGCGGCTGGCAGGGCTGGCCGAAGGAGTACCACGATCCCTCGTCGCGCGAGGTCACCTCGTTCGTCAACGAGCATGGTCGCGAGGTGGCCTTTCATGCCTGGCTGCAATGGCTGGCCGCGCAGGGCCTGGAGGGCGCGCAGAAGGCCGCCCGCGATGCCGGCATGGCCATCGGACTCGTCGCCGACCTGGCGGTGGGCGCGGACTCGGGCGGCAGCCACGCCTGGGCGCACCAGGCGGAAATGCTCGGCGGCCTGTCCGTCGGCGCACCGCCGGATGCGTTGAATCGTCTCGGTCAGGACTGGGGCCTCACCACGTTCTCGCCCCGTGGCCTGCGCGAGACGGGGTTCCGCGGCTTCATCGGCATGCTGCGCGCCGCGCTGGCACATGCCGGCGGTGTACGCATCGATCACGTGCTCGGGTTGAAGCGCTTGTGGCTGGTGCCGCACGGCGCCGGTGCCACCGAAGGCGCCTACCTGCGTTACCCGCTGACCGATATGCTGCGCCTGATCGCGCTCGAGTCGCACCTGCATCGCGCCATCGTGATCGGTGAGGACCTGGGCACCGTGCCGGCCGACTTCCGTCATGCGATCGCCGACAAGGGCGTGCTGGGTATCCGTGTGCTGTGGTTCGAGCGCGCCGAGGACGGCGGTTTCGTCTCGCCGCGCGAATGGTCCGATAACGCCATGGCCACCACCAGTACGCACGATATCCCCACCGTGGCCGGCTGGTGGAGCGGGCGCGACGTGGAGTGGCGCAAGCGTACGGGGCTGGACGATCCCGCCGTGGACGAGGTGGCCCAGCGTGCGGGCGAGCGCAATGCGCTCTGGCGTGCGATGTGCGCTTCCGGTTCGGCCTGGAACGAGGATGCCCCGCCGGGGCTCGAAGACATCTCGCCGGTCGTGGTCGCTGCGGCGCGCCACGTCGCGCAGGCACCCGCACCGCTGGCGATCTTCCCGGTGGAGGACGTGCTCGGCCTGCACGAGCAGCCCAATCTGCCCGGTCCGACCGATGCCATCCACCCGAACTGGCGGCGACGCATGCCCGATTCGTCGGCACGACTTTTCGACGGCCCCATCGCCCATGCCGTCTGCGCGGCGATCGACCAGACCCGGAACCGTACATGAGCCCACCGCGCGCCCTTGCCCGCCTGCAATTCCATGCGGGCTTTACACTCGACGATGCCGTGCCGGTCGTCCCTTATTACGCCAGCCTCGGGGTGAGCCATCTCTACGCCTCGCCCATCCTGCGCGCGCGTGCCGGCTCGACGCACGGTTACGACGTGGTCGACTGCCACGAGGTGAATCCGGAAATCGGTGGCGAAGACGCGCTACGCCGTCTCGTCGCCGCCTTGCGCGAACACGGCATGGGCCTGGTGGTCGACATCGTGCCCAATCACATGGGTGTCGGCAGCGAGAACGGCTGGTGGATGGACGTGCTGCGGCATGGCCGCGAAAGCCGTTACGCAGGTTACTTCGATATCGAGTGGACCACGCCCGACCCCTTGCTCCGCGGACGCCTTCTGTTGCCGATGCTCGGCGCCGGCTACGACGAAACACTGCGTGCCGGTGACCTTCGCCTGGTCCGCCGCGGTGATACCTGGATGCTCGGCGTGTACGACGATCGCCTGCCGCTGTCGCCGACATCGGTGGCGGGCCTGGGCGACGACGCGGCGGCCGCGCACGATCCCTCGACCGACGAAGGGCGGCAGCGGCTACACGCGCTGATCGAAAAACAGCACTATCGGCTGGCTTTCTGGAAGCTGGCCAGTGACATGGTCAACTACCGCCGGTTCTTCGACGTCAACGAACTGGTCGGCTTGCGCATCGAGCGCACCGCGGTGTTCGAGGACACGCACAAGACCATCTTTCGCCTGTACGCCGAAGGCCTGGTCGACGGCGTGCGCTGCGACCACGTCGACGGCCTGGCCGATCCGCGCCGTTATTGCCGGCAGCTGCGGCATCGCCTGGACAAGCTACGACCGCAGCGCCCGGCGTCGGCACCGCAAGGCGGCGCATACATCGTGGTCGAGAAGATCCTGGCCGAGGACGAAGGCCTGCGCCTCGACTGGCGCACCGACGGCACCACCGGCTACGAGTTCATGGACCAGGTCTCGGCGGTGCTGCACTGCCAGCGTGGCGAGGCCCCGTTGACCGAGTTGTGGCGCAAGCTGACCGGTGAGTCGGCGGATTTCGGGACGCAGTCGGTGCGGGCACGCAGGCAGATCCTGGTCGACAGTTTCGAATCCGAACTGGACCGTACCGCGCGCGCCCTGTT
This sequence comes from Xanthomonas sp. NCPPB 2632, assembly GCF_041228075.2. Taxonomy (NCBI): domain Bacteria; kingdom Pseudomonadati; phylum Pseudomonadota; class Gammaproteobacteria; order Lysobacterales; family Lysobacteraceae; genus Xanthomonas; species Xanthomonas sp. NCPPB 2632. Next base: position 3,145,218 of record NZ_CM192979.1, on the reverse strand, counting down.
CGCCGCGGCGCGTGCCGATGTCGCCACGCGCGACGTGTCGCTGGCCGCGGTGCGTCGCGTCCTCGTCGAACTGCTGGTCCATTTCCCCGTGTACCGCACCTATGCCGGCGGCATGGGCCGGGACGAGATCGACGAAGCCTTCTTCGCCCGTGCCGTCGAAGGGGCCTCGCGCACCCTGCGCACCGAGGACGGCGACCTGCTGATCCTGGTGTCGTCATGGCTGGGCGGCGAGGCGCCACGCTCGCTTCCCCCGGGCCCGGTGCGCCGGGCGCGCGAGCGCGCGATGGCGGTGTTCCAGCAGGCCACGTCGCCGGTGGCGGCCAAGGCCGTGGAGGATACGGCGGGTTACCGTTACGGCCGTCTTCTCTCGCGCAACGAAGTAGGCGTGGACGCCGGTCGCCTGGCTATGTCGGTCGACGATTTCCATGCGCGCTGCGCCGCCAGGATGCAGACCATTCCGTACAACCTGCTGGCCACGGCGACCCACGACCACAAGCGCGGCGAAGACCTGCGCGCCCGCCTGGCCGTGCTGTCCGAGGTAGCCGAGCGCTGGGTGGTCACGGCCGAGCGGTGGCGTGTTCGCCATGCGGATTTCCGCCAGCGCGCCGAGGGTCGCATGGCGCCGGCTGCCGGCGACGAACTGATGCTTTACCAGATGCTGGTGGGCGCCTGGCCAATGAACCTCGCCCCCGACGACACCGAAGGCGTGGAACGCTTCGCCTCGCGTATCGCGGCGTGGCAGCGCAAGGCCCTGCGCGAAGCCAAGCGCTGGTCGCGCTGGACCTCGCCCAACGAGCCCTACGAAGATGCCTGCGAGGATTTCCTGCGCACCATCCTGTCCAGCGAGGTGGCGGCGGAGTTCGCCGCGTTCGCGAACTACATCGCCACGCCGGGTGCCGCCAACGGCCTGGCCCAGACGGTGTTACGCATCACGACGCCCGGCGTGCCCGATCTGTACCAGGGCAGCGATTACTGGGATTTCAGCCTGGTCGACCCGGACAACCGCCGGCCCGTGGATTTCCCTGCGCGAGTCACGTCCCTCGCGCAGGGGAAATCGCCCCGCGACGCGCTGGAGCACTGGCGCGACGGCACGGTGAAGCAGGCCGTCATCGCCCGCCTGCTCGACGCCCGCCGCGCGCACCCCGAGCTGTTCGCCCGCGGCGACTACCGCCCGCTGACAGCCGAAGGGCCGGCCAGCGACCACGCGATCGGTTTCACGCGCGAGTACCGGGGGCAGCGGCTGTTCGTGGCCGTGGCACGGCATACGGCGGAGTGGGTCGCGGGGCAGGACACGCCGGTCATTGCCGACGATTGCTGGAAGGGTACGTCGGTGGCCCTGCCTGAGGGTCGCTGGGTGAGCGTTTTCTCAGGTGCGGAGTTGGATGGCGGTCGCGTCGGCCTAGAGCGGGTGTTCGATGGCTTGCCGGTGGCTGTTTGGCAGGCTGTTGGGGGTTAGGTTGAAGGAGCCAGGGGTGGGCTCGCCTTCGGCATCGCGTTGGGCCTTGGGCCGTGGAGCAAGAGCCGGCGGGTAGCCCCCTCGGTGCCACGCCTGCGGCGACCCGCTAGGGAAGGGCCGCTCCGCGGCCGTTTTCTTATTGCCCTACGGGCCGGGTCGGGCTTCGAACGGAGGTTTCCGATTCGACCTCCTGTCTCAGCGGAAACGGCCGGCCGTCCTGGCCGGCCCCCTTCGGGCTTTTTCCGTTCGAATCCCTCGCCTGCGGCTACCGGCACCGAGGGGGCTACCCGCCGGCTCTTCCTCAAACTGAGGCTGCGTGTTGGGCGAGCAGCGCGTGGCGTTGGGCGAGCAGGGGTCGGGGTACGGCGTCAGCGCTTTGTTGGCTGTTCGCGCACATCGTGCGCTCCTACCCCCAAGGGTAGGCAGGTTGTGGCATGCCCAACGCCTAATCCGCCGGCTGTGTAGGAGCAACTGTCTTTTTCAGGCCTCTACCGTGCCGTGCCATTGAGTCTGATCGCGGGCCATGGCGTTGAGGGTGATGAGCAGTTTGCGCATGCAGGCCACGATGGCCACCTTCGGAGGCTTGCCTCGCGCTTTAAGGGCCTGATAGTGGGCTCTCAGAGGTGACTGGGTGCTGCGGATGGCGGCGAGTGCGGCCATGTAAAGGATGCGCCGCACGAAGGGCCGGCCGGCCATGATCTGGCGGGGGCCGTCCCGCCGCCCGCTCTGCTTGGTGTACGGCGCGACGCCGACCAGCGCGCTGATCTGCCGATTGCCGCGTTGGCCCAGCTCCGGTAGGAAGGCCAGCAGCGTGGCGACGGCGATCTTGCCCAGGCCAGGCACCTGGAGCAGTTGCTCAGCAAGCGGCGCATCGGCGGCTTTGGCGGCTTCCGCCATGAGCCCTTCGAGTGCCTTGATCTCCGCGGTCAGCAGGGCGCCTACCCGCTCTAGCGCCCCTTGGACGACCATCGACTCGCACCGTTTGATCCGGCGGCGGTTGTCGTCGCGCTGCCGGATCAACTGATCCCGGCCCTTCACCAGGCCGCGCAGATGGCGTTGCGCCGGCGTTGGCGGCTTATAGGGCTGCGGCGTGATGGTCTGGGCCATGTGGGCCAAGGCCCTGGCGTCGGCCTTGTCGGTCTTGGCAAACTTGCCCAGGCTACGCACGAAAGCGGTGCCACGATGCGAGGCAATCCGGGTCACCGTATAGATCTGGGCGATGGCATCCAGAATCAGGTTCTCGTAGCCACCGGTGGCCTCCAGGACCACGTGTTGCACGTCCAGCCTGGCCATGACGCGAAGCAGTTTCTTCGCACCGGCTGGGCTGTTGTCGAACTGCTCACAGGCGCCGGTTTGTTCACCGGCACGGAAGAAAGCCACGTCAAGCGTCTTGCTGCTGACGTCGATACCGAGGTAAAAAGTCATCGTCTCGTTCCAGCTAGGGCGGGATAGAGAGCACTTTCCACGGGCCCACGCTTGTGATGTTCGAGCCGTTAACTCGGGCAACTGTTCGGGCTTGGTGGAAAGAAGGGAGTGTGGCGGCCCGGGCTCCTACACGTGCTCAAGGCACCGCGCACAATCGGCCTGCCACACTCCGCTCTCGACTTCGAATCTACCCCATCGAAAAGACACAAGCGCACGCATGTGCGCGAACCCTCAACACACCTAAGGCGGCTGATGCCGTACGCAACAGGCAAGCGAGCGTTCCCAGCCACGAAGCGAAACCCCGCTCTGTGCTTTCACCACACGCCACCTCAGTCGTCGAAAGAGCCGGCGGGTGCCACCCTCGTGGCCGGTAGCCGCAGGCGAGGGATTCGCACAGATCAGGCCCGAAGGGGGCCGGCCAGGACGGCCGGCCGTTCTCGCGAGACAGGATGTCGAGTCGAGAACCCCTGTGCGAAGCCCGACCCGCCCCGAAGGGGAATAGATAAACGGCCGCGGAGCGGCCCTTCATTGACGGGTCGCCGCAGGCGTGGCCGCGAGGGTGGCGCCCGCCGGCTCTTGCTCCAAGGCGCCAGGGCTCCAAGGCCCAACGCGACGCCGCAGGCGAGCCAGCCCCACATCACCCCACCTCCAACGACCGAACCAACGCCACGTAATCGCGCATAGCCTGCTCACGCGACAGCCCCGCCAACCGCGACCAGGCCTCATGCTTGGCCGTCCCCACAAAGTCGAAGAAACCGGGTTTCGGCCCGGTGGCATCGCCCTGGGTCGCCTGCTTGTACAGGGCATAGATGCGCAGCAGCGTGTGGTTGTCGGGCCGCGTCCCCAGACGGGTGATGTCCAGGTAGGCCTGCTCGAACTGGCTCTGGAGGTCGTCGGACATGGGAAGAGGCCCCGGTGGATCGTTCGGCGCCTTGTAGCATGGCGCGGCCGATGCGTCCATGCGCCGACGGCCGCGCGCCGACGCGATATCATGCCGGTTTGGCGAACGAGGATTCCCCCATGCCCGCATCGGCTGCCGCTCCGGTCCTCACCATCGACGGCCCCTCCGGCTCCGGCAAGGGCACCATCAGCCGGCGGGTGGCCGAAAAGCTCGGCTGGCACCTGCTGGACTCCGGTGCCTTGTACCGCGCCGTGGGCTACGCGGCGGGCGAGGCGGGTATCGACCTGTCCGACGTGGACGCGGTCACCCGCTGCGCGCAGACCGTCAAGATCCGCTTCAAGCCCAGTCCCGCGGGCGATGAGACGCACATCCTGGTCAACGGGCACGATGCCACGGACGAGCTGCGCACCGAGACGGCGGGCGCCGCGGCGTCGGCCATCGCGGTGATCCCCAGCGTCCGCCAGGCCTTGCTGGACCTGCAGCATGGCTTTCGCAAGGCGCCGGGGCTGGTGGCCGACGGTCGCGACATGGGTACGGTGATTTTTCCGGATGCCGGGCACAAGGTCTTCCTGACCGCCAGCGCCGCCGAACGGGCGAAAAGGCGCTATAAGCAGTTGAAGGATAAGGGCCTGAGCGTTACACTTGCCGTTCTTCAACGTGAGATCGAGGCGCGCGACGAGCGGGACGCGTCGCGGCTGGTCGCCCCGTTGAAGCCCGCCGAAGGCGCTGTGGTCATCGATACCACCGGCATGCCGATCGACACGGTGGTGGCAAACGTATTCGCGGTGGTGCGTCCGTAAGGGCGCGTCACGGCACAATTCCCGTGCAGTGTGCACGGGGCAATGGCAACGGTGCGGAGCGGCCTCACAAAGGCCTTCCAGCGCCCACAACCGGTGGGTCCCCTGTCCGCGGGCGTACATAGAAGTGACGCAGGCGCCGGGTACGACCTTTCATAACCCTGGAATCAAGATGACTGAAAGTTTTGCCGAACTGTTTGAACAGAGCCAGCAGGCCATTTCGAAGCTGAAGCCCGGCTCCATCGTCACGGGTATCGTTGTGGAAATCCGCAACGACGTGGTGGTGATCAACGCCGGCCTGAAGAGCGAAGGCATCGTCCCGATCGAGCAGTTCAAGGACGAGAACGGCGCGCTCGAAGTGGAAGTGGGCGACGAAGTTAAGGTCGCGCTCGATGCGCTCGAAGACGGCTTCGGCGAGACCAAGCTCTCCCGTGAGAAGGCCAAGCGTTCGATGGTGTGGGACGACCTCGAGCAGGCGTTCGACAAGGAAGAGACCATCACCGGCAAGATCTCCGGCAAGGTCAAGGGCGGCTTCACCGTCGACATCAAGGACGTCCGTGCATTCCTGCCCGGTTCCCTGGTCGACGTGCGTCCGGTCCGTGATCCGGTCTACCTCGAGGGCAAGGACCTCGAGTTCAAGATCATCAAGCTCGACCGCAAGCGCAACAACGTTGTCGTCAGCCGCCGCGCGGTTGTCGAGACGGAGTTCTCGGAAGAGCGCGAGAAGCTGCTCGAGCGCCTGACGGAAGGTGCGGTCGTGAAGGGTGTGGTCAAGAACCTCACCGATTACGGCGCATTCGTCGACCTCGGCGGCATCGACGGCCTGCTGCACATCACCGACATGGCGTGGAAGCGCGTGCGTCACCCGTCGGAAGTGGTCAACGTCGGCGACGAACTCGACGTCCGCGTCCTCAAGTACGACCGCGAGCGCAACCGCGTGTCGCTCGGCCTCAAGCAGCTCGGCGACGACCCGTGGGTCGCCATCGCACGCCGCTACCCGGTCGGCAGCCGCCTGTTCGGCAAGGTCTCCAACGTCACCGATTACGGCTGCTTCGTCGAGATCGAGCCGGGCGTCGAAGGCCTGGTGCACGTGTCCGAGATGGACTGGACCAACAAGAACGTCAACCCGGCCAAGGTGGTTCAGGTCGGTGACGAGACGGAAGTCATGGTCCTGGACGTCGACGAGGAGCGTCGTCGTATCTCCCTCGGTATCAAGCAGACCCGCTCGAACCCGTGGGAAGCCTTCGCCGCCATGCACAAGAAGGGCGACAAGGTGTCCGGCCAGATCAAGTCGATCACCGATTTCGGTATCTTCATCGGTCTGGACGGCGGCATCGACGGTCTCGTCCACCTGTCCGACATCTCGTGGCAGGCCTCGGGTGAAGACCTCGTCCGCAACTTCAAGAAGGGCGACGAAGTCGAAGCCGTGGTTCTGGCGGTCGATCCGGAGCGTGAGCGCATCTCCCTCGGCATCAAGCAGATGGAGCAGGATCCGTTCGGTCAGTTCATGGCCACGAATCCGCGCGGCACGATCCTGACCGGCACCGTCCGCGAAGTGGACGCCAAGGGTGCGATCATCGACCTCGGCGAAGGCGTCGAGGGCTACATCCGTGCCAACGACATCGCCAAGGAGCGCGTGGAAGACGCCACGACGCACCTCAAGGTCGGCGATGCCATCGAGGCGAAGTTCACCGGCATGGACCGCAAGGGCCGTCAGCTCCAGCTGTCGATCCGCGCCAAGGACGAAGAGGACGTGGCTGACGCCATGGCCGATTACGCCTCGGCCGCAGGCGGTACCACCAAGCTCGGTGCGCTCCTCAAGGAGCAGATGAACAAGGCCGACTAACCGTCGGGCGAGGGGCGGTTCACCGCCCCTCGCTGTTGTTTGACTGGTGTTTTGCTTCAGCTTTAAAGAAGAACCAGGGGACCCATGACCAAGTCGGAACTGATCGAGGCGCTGGCGCGGCGCCAGACCCACCTTGCCTTCAGCGATGTGGAACTCGCCGTGAAGAGCGTGCTCGAACAGATGAGCCATGCCTTGTCCACGGGTGAGCGCATCGAGATTCGCGGCTTTGGCAGCTTCGCGCTGCACTTCCGTCCGCCGCGCATGGGGCGCAACCCCAAGACCGGCGAAGCGGTGGCCCTACCGGGCAAGCACGTGCCACATTTCAAACCCGGCAAGGAATTACGCGAACGCGTAAACCTGATCGAGGAAACCGACGCCGCGCTCTGACGCGGCGTTTTTTTATGTACGAAAGCCCCACCGCGCTGCACCATCGTGTTCACGATTCGGGTACAGTCCGTGGATGCGCCTTCTCGTCATCCTCTTCCTTCTGTTGTTCGCCGCCGCCGGGGTCGTCTTCGGGGCACTCAACGCCGATCTCGTGTCGTTCGACTTCGGCTTTGTCCGCGCTTCGTTGCCCAAGGGCGGCACCATCCTCGCCGCCATCCTGGTCGGCTGGATCCTGGGTGGGCTGACCGCCTGGCTGGGCACGTCCTTCGCCCATCGGCGCCTGCGCCGTCGTGAGCGCAAAGAACGCAAGGTAGGCAGCGCAACGACCGCATGAATCCGATCTGGTTGCTGGCGCTCGTCCCCCCGCTGGCCTTCGTCAGCGGCTGGTGGTTCGCCCGCCGTACGCACACCCGCCGTTCCGGTGAGCGGGTCAATGCGCTTTCCTCCGATTACTTCCGTGGCCTGAACTACCTGCTCAACGAGGAGCAGGACAAGGCGCTGGAGGTCTTCTTGCGCCTGGCCGAATACAACCGGGATACGGTGGAGACCCACCTGGCCCTGGGCAATCTGTTTCGCAAGCGTGGTGAGGTGGATCGCGCCATTCGCCTGCACCAGCACCTGGTCTCGCGGCCCGGGCTTTCCGACGAAATGAAGACGGTGGCCTTGCTCGAACTGGGCGAGGATTACATGCGTGCGGGCCTGCTGGACCGTGCCGAAACCCTGTTTTCCGATCTGGTGGCCATGGATGCGCTGGCCCCGTCGGCCCTGCGGCACCTCATCGCCATCTACCAGCACGAGCGCGAATGGCACAAGGCGATCGATCACGCGCGTCGGCTGGAAACGATGACGAGCGAAGACGAGTCGCCGATGATCGCGCAGTTCTACTGCGAACTGGCCGAGCAGTCGCGCCAGCACGGCGCCCGCACCGAAGCGCGCGACTATGTCCGCGAGGCGTTCGCCTGCCAGCGCGACTGCGTGCGCGCGCACATGATCGCCGGGCGCCTTTCCTCCGAAGACGACGACCTGCCGCACGCCATCACGTCGTACGAGGCCGCCATCGCCGCCGATATCGCCTTCGTTCCGGAAATCCTGCCGCCGCTGCTCAACTGCTATGCGCGCTCGCAGCAGATGGACCGCGCCGAGACCTTCCTGCGCGAGATCATGGAGCGCTACCACGGCATATCGCCGGTGCTGGCGCTGACACGTCTGTACGAGGGCAGGGACGGTGAACGCACCGCCATCGATTTCCTGACCGGGCAGCTGCGCAAGCGGCCGTCCGTGCGAGGCCTGATGGCGCTCATCGATGCCACGATGGACAAGGTGTCCGGTGAGGCGCGGGAGAACTACCTGATCCTGCGCGACCTCACGCGCAAGCTGCTCGAGGGCCAGGCCATGTACCGCTGCAGTCGCTGCGGTTTCGGTGCCAAGGCCCATCATTGGCAATGCCCCAGCTGCAAGAGCTGGGGTACCGTTCGTCCCATCCATGGCGTTGCCAACGAATGATGCCCGTCGTCGTCAGCCTCCTGCCGACGCTGGTCGCCTGTGGCCTCGCTGCCTTCCTCGTCTCGTTCGCCGCCGTCCGGGCCACCATCGCCTACGCCCACCGGCGCGGCATGCTGGATGCCCCGGGGCGTCGCCGCTCGCATAGCGTGCCGACGCCGCGCGGCGGCGGCATCGGCATCGTGCTGGGCGCACTGGCCGGGATGCCGGCGGCTCTGCTGCTCCTCCCGGTCTCACCAGGTGCTGCGATCACCGCGGCGTTTTCCGTTGCCGTGATCGCGGTGGCGGGCATCGGCTGGCTCGACGACCACGGTTCGCTGCCGATCCGGCCGCGCCTGGCGATCCAGCTGGCCGCGACGCTCCTGCTGTGCCTGGCTATGGCCTCCGTCACTGCCAGCCTCTGGTGGGCGGTGCCCCTGCTGCTGGCCGGCGTGTGGTGCATCAATCTGCACAACTTCATGGACGGTATCGACGGCCTGGCGGCCCAGCAGGCCATGTTCTTCAGTGCCGCCTGCGCAGCCCTGGCCTGGTCGGCGGGCAGCCCGGCCCTCGCCGGCGCGGGCCTGGCCATGGCCACCGCGTCGCTGGGCTTCTGGTGGTTCAACCGGTCGCCGGCCCGTATCTTCATGGGCGACGTGGGCAGCGCCACCCTCGGCCTGATGGTGTTCGCGTTGTCCGCCATGCTCTGGGCATGGCGCACGGAACTCCTCTGGCCGGCGCTGGTCTTTTCTTCCGCCTTCGTCATCGACGCGACCTTGACGTTGCTCGTGCGAATGCTGCGCGGTGCGCGCTGGTACACTCCGCACCGCGAACACCTTTACCAATGGCTGGTGAGGCGTGGCGCATCGCATCGCAGGGTAGGCCTGGCCTACCTCGCATGGAATGTTCTCGTCTGTGTTCCCGTCGCATGGATCGCGTTCCGCTTCCCGGCGGCGGCGCCCGTGTGTTTCGTGGCGACCTACCTGGCGGGAGCCGCGGTCTGGCGTACTGGCAAGCGTTACGGCTTGCGTCGAAGGGAGCGACATGTTTCTGCGTAAGTTCATCGGCATCATCCATCCCCGCACGGCGGTCGTCGCCCACGACCTGGCCATGGCCGCGTTCGCCTGGTGGATTGCGAAGACCCTCCGCTACGCCCTGATGCCGGACCTGGCACCGATATCCTACCTGCCGATGGAATTTCCCATCGTGCTGCTGGTGCAGGGTGCCGTGTTCAACTGGACCGGCCTCTACAAGGGCGTATGGCGCTTCGCCAGCCTGCCCGACCTGTGGAACATCATCCGCGCCACGTGCTTCGGCACCCTGATCATCGGTCTGGCCATGGTCATGTATTCGCGCCTGGATGGGGTCCCACGGTCGGTCTTCATGATCTATCCCGTGGTCCTGGTGGTCCTGCTGGGCGTGCCGCGCCTGAGCTACCGTTTCTGGAAAGACAGCCGCATCGACCTGTTTCAGTCCACGCCGACCAAGCGCGTGCTGATCGTGGGCGCCGATCGCGCGGGTGAGGCGTTGTCGCGCGACCTGCGTCGGGACAGCCGTTACAGCGTCATCGGTTTCGTCGACGACAACGCGGCACTGCGTGGGGCCCAGATCGGCGGCATCCCGGTGCTGGGCACCGTGGACCAGCTGGCCGAGTTGTCCAAGGCCGTCGCCGTGCAGATGCTGCTCATCGCTGTACCGGGCGCCACCACGGCGCAGATGCGCCGCATCGTCGCCTTCTGCGAAAGTACCGGCCTGCCGTTCCGCACGGTGCCGCGCCTGGAAGATGTGGTCGCGGGGCGTGCCCAGTTCAACGAAATCAAGGAAGTCGCGATCGAGGACCTGCTCGGCCGCGACGCTGTGGAACTGGACTGGACGGCGATCCGCGAAAATATCAGCGGCGGCCGGGTGCTGGTGACCGGTGGCGGCGGCTCGATCGGCTCCGAGCTTTGCCGGCAGGTGGCCCGCCTGGGGGCGGCATCGCTGACCGTGGTGGAGATGTCCGAATACAACCTCTACCGCATCGGCCAGGAACTGACCTCGGCTTATCCGGAGCTGATCTTCAACGGTGTGCTGGCCGATGCGCGCGACGCCACGGCGATCAACCGCCTGTTCCAGGAGACGCAGCCGCAGATCGTCTTCCATGCGTCCGCGTACAAACATGTGCCGATGCTGCAGGGCCAGCTGCGCGAGGCCTTCCGCAACAACGTGCTCGGCACGCGCGTCGTCGCCGATGCCGCGGTGCGTTGCGGTGCGGCATCGTTCGTACTCATCTCCACCGATAAGGCGGTCAATCCCACCTCGGTGATGGGTGCGTGCAAGCGCATGGCGGAGATCTGGTGCCAGAATCTCGCCGCGCATACGTCTACACGTTTCATTACGGTTCGCTTCGGTAACGTCCTGGATTCCGCAGGGTCGGTGGTGCCGTTGTTCCGCCGGCAGATCCGCCAGGGCGGTCCGGTGACGATCACCCACCCGGAGATCTCGCGTTACTTCATGACCATTCCCGAGGCCTGCCAGCTGATCCTGCAGGCGGCCAGCCTGGGCAAGGGTGGCGAGATCTTCGCGCTGGACATGGGCGACCCGGTGAAGATCCGCGACCTTGCCGAGCAGATGATCCGCCTGGCCGGCAAGCGTCCCGGCTCGGACATCCAGATCGTTTATACCGGTCTTCGCTCGGGTGAGAAGCTGTTCGAAGAATTGTTCCACCCGTTGGAGAATTATACGAGCACGACCCACGCGAAGATCTTCCAGGCGCAGCATCGCCAGGTCTCGTGGGAAATGCTTCAGGTGCAGCTGGCCAGGGCCGAGGAGGCCGTGGCGGCGTTCGATGAAGAAACCCTGCGTCGGTGCGTGTCGCAGCTGCTGCCGTCGTTCCGCTGGAGCGAGCCGCAAAGCGACAACGTGCTGCCGTTACGTCGTAACGAAAGTGGAGACATCGCATGACCCAACCCCTGCGCAAGGTCGTATTTCCCGTGGCTGGCCTCGGTACGCGTTTCCTCCCCGCGACCAAGGTGGTAGCCAAGGAAATGCTGCCGGTGCTCGATCGTCCGCTGATCCAGTACGCCGTGGACGAGGCCGTCGACGCCGGTGCCGACACGCTGGTGTTCGTCACCAACCGCTACAAGCACGCCATTGCCGATTACTTCGACAAGGCCTACGAACTCGAAGAGAAGCTGGCCGAGAAGCACAAGGATGAACTGCTTTCCATCCTGCGGGGCATCCTGCCGCGGCACGTGCGCTGCGTGTTCGTCACGCAGCCGGAAGCCCTCGGCCTTGGCGACGCTGTGCTGCGCGCCGCGCCGGTGGTGGGCAACGAGCGCTTTGGCGTCATGCTTCCCGACGACCTGATCTGGAACAAGACCGGTCCGGGCGCATTGCGCCAGATGGCCGAGGTGGCCGACGCCAACGACGCCGGTGTCATCGCCGTGGAAGAAGTGCCCGAGCAGGACACCGACAAGTACGGCATCGTCGATGCGACGGAGGCGGTCACGGATCGCGCCACGATCATTCGCCACATGGTGGAGAAGCCCAAGCCGGCCGATGCCCCGTCCAACCTCGCCGTGGTAGGTCGCTATGTCCTGCCGTGCGAGATCTTCGAGTACTTGAAGAAGACGGAGAAGGGCGCCGGCGGCGAGATCCAGCTCACCGATGCCATCGAGGATCTGCTCAAGGCCAAGGGCAAGGTGCTGGCCTACCGCTTCGCCGGCACGCGCTTCGACTGCGGCAACAAGGCCGGCCTGGTCCGTGCCACGATGGCGATGGCGCTGGAAGATCCGAAGCTCGCGCCGATCGTCCGCGAGTTTGCCAACAAGGCCTGATTCCGGGCCCCTGCCACATAAAAACCCGCACCGACAGGTGCGGTTTTTTTTTGTTACGTAACGGCGTTTACGTCCGTAACATCCTGCGCTCGCGTGTCCCGCGCGATATCCCCACAGGAGTTATGCCATGGCAGAAGCCGAGTTCGTCACCGATCCCACGCTCAATGCGAAGTGGAACACCCGCTTCGCCTTCTTCGAGCGTTTCGGCGGTCCCAGTTCCCCGCGCTACAAGGAAGAGTTGAAGAAGCTTCCGTTCAAGCAGAAGCTCATCGTCAACGCCAACTTCTTCGCGTTCTTCTTCGGCCCGATCTATTTCTGCATCCTGGGCCTGTGGAAGAAGGCGCTCGCCATCCTCGGGCTCGAGGTGGCGGTCATGGTGCTGATGACGGTGTTCAACGCGCCGGACGTCGTGTATCGCGGCCTCGGCACGGGCTTCAGCGTGTTCTACATGCTGGTGGTCAATTACTCGTTCTACCTCAAGCGGGTCAAGGGCCAGGACAGCTGGAACCCGTTCGAAGGCATGCGCCTGTGATGTAGGGCCACGACGCTGCCGATCAGTGTGTCGGCAGCGTCGGCAGGAACCGCGGACGCCGGAAGGCCCGGGCTTGTCGCTCCACGCCGTAGGCGATGGCGATGAGGGTCGGCTCGCTCCACTTCGTGCCGAAGAACACCACGCCCACGGGCAGCTCGTGCGCGAACTCGACGGGCAGGGTGATCGACGGGTAGCCGGCGATCGCCGCGGGTGCGGATACACCACCGACGGTCGGGTCGCCGCTCACCACATGATCGCCCAGGACCAGGTCGTTGACGAAGGCCGGTCCCCAGCTGGGCGCCAGCAGGGCGTCGAGGTGGTCTTTCGCCAGCGCGGCGTCGATGCCTTGGGGCCCCGCGAGGCGCCGGTTGGCGTCACGCATCGCGATATACGCCGGATCGGTGATGTCGCCCTTCTGCTGTGCCTGCAGGAACAGTTCCTGGCCGAACCACGGCATCTCGCGCGCGGCCTCGCGGTCGTTGAACGCGATGAGGTCGGCGAGGTTCTTCATCGGCTGGTCGGGACGGCCGGCAAGATAGGCGTCGATGCCGTGTTTGAACTCGTAGAGCATCACGTCCAGCTCGTGCTCGCTCAGTTCCTTCAGGTGCGGAAGCGTCACGTTGTCGACCACGGTGGCGCCCTGTGCCCGGAGCAAGGCGATGGTGTGCTCAAGGGCGCGATCGGCGTTGGGCTCGATGCCCGCCAGCTGCCGCACCACGCCGATGCGCTTGCCACGCAGGGCGTTGGGGTCGAGGAACCGTGTGTAGTCGGTGGCGTGCTTGTCCGCGTCCTTCGTGGCCGGATCGCGCGGGTCGCTGCCTGCGATCGCGCCCAGCACCGTCGCGGCATCGGCCACGCTGCGTGCCATGGGGCCGGCGGTGTCCTGGCTGCTCGAGATGGGAATGATGCCGGCACGGCTGACCAGCCCGACCGTGGGTTTGATCCCGATCAGTCCGGTCATCGAGGCGGGGCAGATGATGGAACCGTCGGTCTCGCTGCCGATCGCCACCGTGGCCAGGCCGGCGGCGACCGCCGCGCCGGAGCCCGCACTCGAGCCGCAGGCGTTGCGATCCAGCACGTACGGGTTGAGGGTCAGGCCGCCGCGCCCGGTCCAGCCGCTGGTGGCGTGCGTGGAGCGCATGTTCGCCCACTCGCTGAGGTTGGTTTTGCCGAGGATCACGGCGCCGGCCTGGCGCAGTTTCGCCGCCACGGTGGCGTCGCGCGGCGCCGGCTTCGTCGCCAGGGCCAGCGAGCCGGCCGTGGTGAGCATGCGGTCGCCGGTGTCGATGTTGTCCTTGAGCAGGATCGCGATGCCGGCCAGCGGGCCCTCACGGCCTGCCTTGCGCGCAATGGACAGCGCGTCGGGGTTGGTCTCGAGCACCGCATGGATCGACGGACCCGCCTTGTCGATGCCCTGGATACGCCGGAGGAAGAGGGCGGTGAGGCCTTCGGGTGTCAATGTCCCGGACCTGTAAGCCTGGCGGAGGGTCGCGATGGACGCAAAGGCGTCGTCATCGACCGCGTCACGGGCGTGCGTGGCGGCGCCGGTGAGCGCGAGCGCCAGCGCAACGACGAGCGCGGCCGGTTTTCTCGACAGGTGCGGCATGGTGTTCCCCCTTGGCGACGTCTGCCGATGATGCCCGATCTGACGGCTGTCGCGCATGGCTATACTCGAGCCTCGCTACATCAGGGAGTGTCCATGCGTCTTCCGAGCCGACTCGCCGTCGCTGTCATCGCGCTGTGCGCCCTCGCGGTGCGCGCGCAGGATACGACCACGGTGCCCGATACCCTCGTGCAACGTATTGCCGCCTGCACCAGTTGCCATGGCGCGCACGGGGAGGGTGGGGACAACGGCTTCAACCCGCGCCTGGCCGGCAAGCCGGCGGGCTACCTCCATAGGCAGATGCAGGACTTCCAGAAAGGCCTGCGGCATTACCCGATCATGGAATACACCGTCGCCCCGTTGAGCGACGCGTACCTTCGCGAGATCGCCGACTACTTCTCCGCCCAGCAGGTGCCCTATACGAAGCAGCCGGCACCGGCGATGACGCCACGCGCCACGGCACGTGGCGAGCAACTGGTGTTGCGCGGCGATGCGCAGAAAGGCGTGCCCGCCTGCGTCGCCTGCCACGGTGCACGTCTGGCCGGTGTCCAGCCGGATATCCCGGGACTGGTCAACCTGCCGTACGACTACATCAGTGCACAACTGGGTTCCTGGCGCACCGACACGCGCAGTACGACCGCACCGGACTGCATGGCGACGATCGTCAGCCGGCTGAGCGATGCGGACATCAGCGCGGTATCGGCGTGGCTGGCTACGCGCCCCGTGCCCGAGGATACCCATGCCGAACCGGCCGGCAGTGTCACGCCGCCGATGCGCTGCGGCGTGTTGGGAGGATGAGTCGATGAACCTGCCGATCGTTCATCCCGTACGTTGCCTGTACCTCGCTTTTCTGGTGTTCGCGGGTTTTCCCGTGCATGCCGAGACCGTCGAGGAGCGTGGCCGTTACCTCACTGCGGCGGGCGATTGCGCGTCGTGCCATACCGCGCGGGGCGGCGTGCCGTTTTCCGGCGGCCGCGCTATCGGTACGCCGTTCGGCGCCATCGTTGCGCCCAACCTCACGCCCGACCGGGAGACCGGCCTGGGCGCATGGCATGCCGACGATTTCTACCGGGCGATGCATGAAGGCAAGGGGCACGACGATACCTCGCTGTATCCCGTATTCCCGTTCACCTCGTACACGAAGGTGACGCGCGCGGACACCGATGCCATCTTCGCTTACCTGAAGAGCCTGGCGCCGGTGAAGCGTTCGGTACCCGAGCCGACGCTGCGCTGGCCCTACAGCATGCGTTCGCTGATGGCCTCGTGGCGTGCGCTGTACTTCGACGAGGGCGAGTTCCGGCCCGATCCGAAACGATCGGCGGCGTGGAACCGCGGTGCCTACCTAGTGCAGGGCCTGGGCCACTGCAACGAGTGCCACGCCAGCCGCAACCGTTTCGGTGCCATGGTCACCGAGCCCTACCTCGCCGGCGGCATCATCCCCACGCAGAACTGGTACGCGCCGGACCTGTCCATGGGCCGCCATGGGGGACTGTCCGGCTGGACGGAGGCGGACGTGGTGGCACTGTTGAAGACCGGTCGTTCTGCGAAAGGCACGGCGTTGGGGCCGATGGCCGAGGTGGTGCTGCAAAGCACGCAGCACCTCACCGATGCCGACCTTGCCGCCATGGCGAGCTACCTGGCCGCGCTGCCGGAACGCGAACCCGCGGAGCAACGCGAATCCGCGGCCGGTGCGGACGACCTCGCGCGTAACGGCAAGACAGCCTATACGGCACACTGCGCGCAATGCCATGGCGACGACGGGCGCGGCAAGGGCGACGCCTACCCGGCGCTGGACGGCAATGCCTCGGTCACCGAACCCACGGGCATCAACGCGATCCGCATCGTGCTGAGCGGCGGCTTCGCGCCGGCCACGCGCGACAACCCGCGACCCTATTCCATGCCGCCGTTCTCGCAGAAACTCGGCGACGACGATGCGGCGGCGGTCGTGACCTACATCCGGCAGGCCTGGTCGAACAAGGCCTTGGCCGTGTCACCTGGCGACGTGCGCGCCTATCGATCGACGCCGGGCGGCTGATCGCGCACGAAGGCCGCGAGCTGTCGCCAGGGCTCGATGTCCCACGATCGCCGTGCCTGGCCGGACGGGGAGGGCAGCACGAAGACGGCAGTGTGGCCGATATCCACGGCTTGCCGTCCGAAACCGACCGGCCTGCCGAGTGCGGAGCGTCCGGCCTGCTTGCTGGTGAAAGCGAGGGCGCGTGGGGCGAATCGCGCCAGCTTTTCGTGCAGCGCGGCGACATCGAACGCGTCGCGGGGCAGCTCGGCGTCGTTGCCGTAATGGAATTTCGACAGGTCGGTCAGGCCGATGCCGAAACCCGGCATCACGGGATATTCGGCGGGTGCCAGCAGCCGCGGTGTCAGGCCCACCGCATGTACCGTGCGCCAGAACATGTTCCCCGGGTGGGCGTAATAGGCGCTGTCGCGGGCCGATCGCGTACCTGCCGCGGTGCCGCAGAACACTAGCGCCAGGCCCGTTTCGAGCACGTCGGGCAGGATGAAACCGTGTGGATCGTCGTGACTCATGCCGACGTTTTACCTTCCGATTGCTGCATCACAACAAAATGTGGACATCCGGGGCGTTAGGCTCCTCGCCCATGAACCCCTCCGATTGGATGCCCGATTTTTCGCATCCGTGGACGCGTTTCGCGTTGATCGTAGTGATCGCGCTGGCCGTCGCGGGTATTCTCCGACGCTTCGTCGACCTGTTGTTGCGTCGCTTCACCCTGCGACACCCACGCGGTGCCAGCATCATCGCGCGCGCAAAGGCGCCGATGGAAGTGATCGTGCCGCTGGCGATGCTGCTGCTGACCTTCCGTGCCGCGCCGGAGCAACCCGAGCGCCTGATCGACGGGCTGGAACACCTGATCGCGGTGATGCTGATCGGGGCCTGTACCTGGTTCCTCGTCCGTTGCATCGGCGCGCTGGAAGCCACGGTATCCCGTTTCAATCCCATCGACCTGGAAGACAATCTCCGCGCGCGTCGCGTGCAGACGCAGGTCCGTGTGCTGGCACGCACCGGCATGGTCGTGGTCATCGTGCTCGGCCTGGGCGTGGCGTTGATGACGTTCCCCACCGTGCGCCAGTTCGGCGCCAGCCTGCTCGCGTCGGCGGGCCTGGCGGGCCTTGCCGTGGGCCTTGCGGCCAAGCCGGTGCTGGGCAACCTCATCGCCGGCATCCAGATCGCGCTGACGCAGCCGATCCGTATCGACGACGTGGTGATCGTCGAAGGGGAGTGGGGACGGATCGAGGAAATCACCAGCACCTACGTGGTGGTGGCGATCTGGGACCAGCGCCGCATGATCGTGCCGCTGCAATACTTCATCGAAACGCCGTTCCAGAACTGGACACGCAACAACTCGCAGATACTCGGTTCGGTGCTGCTGTGGTTCGACTACGGCCTGCCGCTGGACCCGTTGCGCACGGAGTTGCAGCGCATCTGCAAGGACGCCGCCGAGTGGGACGGCCGCGTCATCGTGTTGCAGGTGGTCGAAGCGAACGACAAGGCGATGCAGATCCGCGCCCTGGTCAGTTCGATGGACTCCGGCAAGTCGTTCGACCTGCGCTGCAAGGTCCGCGAAGGCCTGATCGCCTTCGTCCGCCGCGACTTCCCCGCCTACATGCCCCGTTACCGCGGTGAACTGGCAACCGAACCACATCCCACGCCCGCCTCTCACAACGCTCGCTCGCCAGGGTAGGAGCCCACGATGTGGGCGAACCCTCAAGGTAGCTAGTGCGAATGAGGCAAACCATTTCGCACAGGCGAGCGTCTTTAGACCCTCCTGACACGGCTGCTAAAGCCCCATAGAAGCATCTTCGTTCAACCCACGGAACCGCTCGCATGGCGCATGGCCTCATCCGCCGTAGCCGCCTTGAGGGTTCGCCCACATCGTGGGCTCCTACCTGATGGATTTTCGGCGTAAAAAAAGAGCCCGGCGTGTGCCGGGCTCTGATTGGATCGCAGGTATCGTCTGGCCTTAGCCGCGCGACGCCTTCTTGCGATCCTGTTCCGTCAGGTGCTTCTTGCGCATGCGGATTTCTTTCGGCGTGACTTCGACCAGCTCGTCGTCGTCGATGAAGTCCAGGGCCTGTTCCAGCGTGAACTTGGTGGCCGGGGTCAGCTGGATCGCATCGTCCTTGCCGGAGGCGCGCATGTTGGTCAGCGGCTTCGGCTTGATCGCGTTGACGGTGAGGTCGTTGTCCTTCGCGTGGATGCCGATCAGCTGGCCTTCGTACACCGAGTCACCCTCGGCGGCGAACAGCTTGCCGCGCTCCTGCAGGGGCCCGAGCGAGTAGGCCGGGGTGTTGCCGCCAGCGTTGGCGATCATCACACCGTTCTGGCGCTTGGCGATCGGAGCCGGGGTGTACGGGCCGTATTCCTTGAATACGTGGAACAGCAGGCCGGAACCCTGGGTGAGGGTCTTGAACTGGTTCTGGAAGCCGATCAGGCCACGGGCCGGGATCTCGTATTCAAGACGCACGCGACCGTTACCGTCCGAGACCATGTTCTTCAGCTCACCCTTGCGGATGCCGAGGCGCTCCATCACGCCGCCCTGGTGGATCTCTTCGATGTCGATCACCAGTTCCTCGATCGGCTCCATCTTCTGGCCGTCGATTTCCTTGAGGATGACTTCCGGACGCGACACCGCCAGCTCGTAGCCTTCGCGACGCATGTTCTCGATCAGCACCGACAGGTGCAGTTCGCCACGGCCGGAGACCAGGAATTTGTCGGCGTCGGAGCCGTCCTCGACGCGGAGGGCGACGTTGTGCACCTTCTCGCGGTCCAGACGCTCGCGCAGCTGGCGGCTGGTCAGGAACTTGCCACCCGAGAGATCCTTGTTGCCGACGAACGGCGAGTTGTTGACCTGGAAGGTCATGCTGATCATCGGCTCGTCGACGCTCAGGGCCGGCAGCGCTTCCGGCGTATCCGGTGCGGTCAGCGTGTCGGAAATGGTCAGGTCTGGGATGCCCGAGATAGCGACGATATCGCCGGCTTCGGCGCTGTCCTGCTCGATGCGCTCGAGGCCCAGGAAGCCGAGCACCTGGACGATCTTGCCCTGGCGCTTCTTGCCTTCGCGGTCGATCACGGCGACCTGCATACCCTTCTTCAGGGTACCGCGCTGCACACGGCCGATGCCGATCACGCCGACGAAGTTGTTGTAGTCCAGCTGGCTGATGCGCATCTGGAACGGGCCTTCCGGATCGACGTCCGGCTTCGGCGCGTGCTGCATGATCGCTTCGTACAGCGGGGTCATGTCGCCTTCACGGGCATTCTCGTCGAGCGAGGCGTAGCCGTTCAGCGCCGACGCGTAGACGATCGGGAAATCCATCTGCTCGTCGGTGGCGCCGAGCTTGGCGAACAGATCCCACACCTGCTCGACCACCCATTCCGTGCGCGCTGCGGGACGGTCGACCTTGTTGACGACGACGATCGGCTTGAAGCCCATCGCAAACGCTTTCTGGGTGACGAAGCGCGTCTGCGGCATCGGGCCGTCCATCGCGTCGACCAGGATCAGCACGGTGTCCACCATCGACAGCACGCGCTCGACTTCGCCGCCGAAGTCGGCATGTCCCGGGGTGTCGACGATGTTGATGCGGTTCTTGACGCCCTTTTTCTTGTCTTCCCAGGTGATGGCCGTGTTCTTGGCCAGGATCGTGATGCCACGCTCCTTTTCCTGGTCGTTCGAATCCATGACGCGCTCGGCGAGCACGGTACGCTCGTTGAGCGTGCCCGACTGCTTCAGAAGCTGGTCGACGAGGGTGGTCTTGCCATGGTCGACGTGGGCGACGATAGCGATGTTGCGCAGGAATTCGATCGACATGCGTTATGCGCCGGCGTACAGCCGGATCGCCTCTTTAGGTTGGGAAGCCGCCGATTATAAAGGAATTTGACGACTTCCGCATGACCGGCGGGGCGCCGTTCAGGCGACCCCGCCCCATGCCCCGTTCAGAGCCCCGGAAGCTGGCCTTTGCAGGTCGCCGGCAGGTACCGCTCGTCGATGCCGTCGCCGGCGCAGATCCAGTTCACGCGGCCCGCCTCGACCTCCGGCATAAGGACCAGGCGCCCGCCGGTCAGCTTCGAATCGGCCTTGTGCGGCGGCTGGTCGTCAAGCGTGATGGCGATCTCGCCACCTTGGCCGACCTCGACCGAACCCGCATACTCGTTGCCCAGCGACTCGGCGGGGCCCAGGCCGGCGGCCTTGTTACTGGAAGGGAACTTGCCGCTGGCGAGCCGTCGCGCGGCTACCGCCGTCTTCGCGGGCTCGGCGGCCCCGAGCGCCGCGGTCACCTGACTGCGAAGCATGTATTGCTGGTATTGCGGGACGGCGATGGCGGCGATGATGGCTATACCCGCTACCGAGCCAGCGGCGTTGCTCCGGCCGATGAACTCCGTCGGGGCCTGCTCGTAGGTGAGCGACAGCCCCAACGTGTCATGGTCGGTCTCGATGGCGGCGCCAAGTACACCGTCGGACGGCAGGCCCAGCGTATGCGCGGCGGGCAGGGCGGAGATGTCGATGTCGCGGCCCGCGATCCCGCCGACGAACTGCAGGAACTGGAGATAGGAATAATAGGCGTCGCGCTGGGCGCCGTGGCTGGTGGCGGTGAAGCCGATCAGGGTGCGCACGCCCGGGTAGGCGCGGTCCTTGTACCAGTCGGCGATGGACGTGTCGGGCTTGCCGGCGGCGCGATCGGCCAGGGCCTGGGGCACCTTGGCCAACACGATCCAGTCGCCTTCCTCGACCCAGTACAGGCGCGTTCCGACCCGCTGGGCGATCGCCAGGTACGGTTTGACCTGCTGGCTCACTTCGCTTTCTTTCTCGGCCAGGTATGGGGCGCCGGGCATGACCAGCCAATGGACATGGGTGTCCTCGACGGTGGTCTCGCCACTGCGCCAGCGGCCGGCCTTGGTCATCTCGTCGATGCGGGCGTACCAGGCCTTGCGGTCGCGCGCACGGATGGCGAAGAACTCACCGGCATCATCGGCGAAGACCACCGATTCGGGGCCCAGCCACTTCGTGTAGTCGGCCACGTCGAAGCCGTAGGTCTGGCGCATCTTTGCCAGCGCTTCGCGCACCTTGCCAGCGTTTTCCGCGCCGAAGTCCAGGTTGAGGTTGTCCTCGAACGCCTTGTAGCCCTCCGCACCGGGCAGCGCGAAGTTCATCGCCCAGCGCGGTTTGCCGACAGTCTTGAAGTCCGGGGCGAACGAGCGCGGCGCAATGTACTGCAGCAGGCGCGCCTGCGGCGCATGGACGATCATGCGGAACTGGCCGCGGCCATCCACCGTGCCGCCGCCGAAAGCCACCGCGTCGGCCTTGCTGGCAAAGTCGGCCGGCAGCTTGCCCAGGGGATTGTCACCGGCCTGTGCGGCGGCGACACCGCCCACGCCACGGATGGAAGCCCAGCCGAACAGGCCCTGGCCCGAGGTGTCGATACGTGCTTCCAGCGCAGACAAGGTGGCGGGGGCGGTCGCCGCGGTGGACTTGCCGAACGTGGCGATCAGTTCGTCGAGGGTTTGGCTGTCGCTGGGCTGCTGCATCGACTGGGTGATCCACAGGCGGTGCTCGGCGACCACATAGCGGACGGCGCCGCCGGTAACCAGCTTGCCGTTGCCCTGGGCATCCAGCGGCGCGGCGATCGCTGGGGTGGTGAACAAGGTAGCGACCTGCTTGTTGAAGGCATCCACCGAATCGAACGAGAGCTTCGCTGTGGCGACGACGCGCGAGGTTGGGGCGGGTATGCCGAGCGGATCGATAAGGACGATTTCGATCGGCGAGCGCAGGTCGCCCAGCAGCAGGCTCAGCGCCGGTCCGATCCCCGCGTCGGTCAGCGCTTTATCCTTGGCGATGGCCTCGCGCACCTTCGCAATGGCGTCGATATTCGCCTTGGTCGACAGCGCGGCGTCCAGCGGCCGTCCGGTGGGGATGCCGCCGACAAGGGCCCACGGCGCGTGGAAGCGCACGTAGGCGACGGTCTGCGCGGGCAGGTGCTGGCGAAGCCAGGCCGGCGAGGAAATGGCGGCCTGGGCGGCGGCGATCGCCTTCGGATCGGCGGTGGGTGCTTCGTCTTTCCGGTGGCAGGCGGCCAGCCCCAGACCCGCGACGATGGCGGCGGACAGCACGACGGTACGGCGGGCAATCATTGCTCTTTATCCCCTTGGTTTCGTCCGGCTCCTGCCGGGAATCGGAGAATAGCAGTCGTTGGACCCGCTCCGGCAGGTGCGTCGGCCGACAGACTTTCGAGTATTGCGCCGACAGATTCCTCGGTCCTTGGATCGTCCAATACCCGGATGAAAATCATCATCACGTCGGTCCCGCTGCTGGGCCACCTCAACGCCGTCCTCGCCGTCGGCCGCATGCTCGTCGACGCCGGCCACGAGGTCGTCGGCCTGTCGGCCACCCATTTCCGCGACCGCATCGAAGCCATCGGTGCCCGGTTCCATCCCTTTCCGGGCGAGGCCGACGTGGACGCCAGCGATATGCTCGCTGCCTATCCGGAATTCGCGGAGCTCGAACCCGGTCCCGCCATGACGCTCTTCTATTTCAAGCGGGTTTTCGCCGATCCCCTCGGCGCCCAGCACCGGGGCTTGCGCGAGGTCATGGCGAATTTCGCCGCCGATCTCATCGTCGCCGACAACCTCTTCTTCGGCGTCCTGCCGCTCCTGCTCGGCGAGCGTTCGGCCCGGCCGGCCATCCTGCTGTGCGGCACCACCTTTCTCCTTTGGCACCGACCGGACCGCGGTCCCTGCAACGTGGGCCTGCCACCCGCTCGCGACGCCGCCGAGGAAGCCGCCTATGCCACCGTCGCCGACGAGGTGGAAAGCCGCTTCGCCCATCCGTTTGCCGCCCATATCGACCGTTGCCTGGCGTCGGCCGGCGCACCGCCGTTGCCGATGGACATCCTCGACGCGGTGACCTGTCTGCCCGACGCCCATATCCAGCTCACCGTGCCCGACTTCGAGTACCCGCGTCCCGACATGCCGACGACCGTCCGCTTCGTGGGCGCGCTGCCCATCACGCCCAACCAGGCACCGCTACCCGCGTGGTCCGACGACCTCGACGGCGTGCTCAAGGTCGTCATGGTCACGCAGGGCACCCTGTCCAACCACGACTTCAGCCAGCTGGTCGAACCCACGCTGGCTGCCCTGGCGGACAGGCCGGATGTGCTCGTGGTCGTGACCACCGGCGGCCGACCGGTGGAATCGCTCACCGGCGGCCTTCCTTCCAACGCGCGGGTCGCCCGTTATCTTCCCTTCGAGTGGCTGCTGCCGAAGGTGGACGTGCTGGTCACCAACGGCGGTTACAACACGGTCAACCAGGCACTCGCCCACGGCATTCCCATCGTGGCTGCGGGCCTCACCGAGGACAAGGCGGACGTCAGCGCACGCGTGGCGTGGGCCGGAGCGGGCATCGATCTGCAGACAAACGCCGCCCGTGTCGAAGAAGTGCGCATCGCGGTCGAGCGCCTGCTCACCGATCCATCCTTCAAGGCCGGGGCCATGGCGCTGGCGGATGCGCACCGCCGCCTGGATACGCGGGCCGAGGTGCTGCGAGTGGTCAGCTCGATCGTGCGTCTTTGAGTCTGCGCGTGCGCATGCGGCGAAAGACGACCCAGAAGATCCATGCATCCGCCAGAACCACGAGCGTCCCCGCCACGGCACGAAGCGGGGCGCTCCATTCCTGCTCGCTGATCACTGCGACGGCGCACAAGACGCCTAGCAACGACAACAACCCACTCACGACGAACGTAGCTGGACCCACCTTGCCCTGGTAGATGGCGCCGTAGAGCTGCCCTTCGGCATGCGCCACGCCGAGCGGATCGGAGGTATCGGGAAACCCCTGGGGTGGCAGTGTAGCCGCCTCGCTCGCCTGGGTTCGAGACGTATCGGGCGGAGGCCGACCGCTGCGCGCATCGATGGTATGCGCCAGGGCACCGTTAGGGTCCTGGAGGACAATCCGCTTGTCGCCGAGCTTCAGTTCGCGTTCCATCCGTCGCTCCATGGGGATCGATGCATGGCCGATGCTAGTGGCGGGGAGCGGTCGTTTTGTTAGGACCCCGTTAGAAGAGTGGCGTTAGCCCCGTGGGCGGATCATTCGCTGCTTGAATCGGCGGGGTAACGGTGTTGCTATCCAGCGGCGAGGTGGCGCATCGTCCTCCGTTCCTGACTCGGCCGAAAGGAAACGTCGATGTCCCTCACCGACACTGTCGGCGATGTTCGCGCCACCACGCACCGCGACAGCGACGACCTGCTCAGCGCCGGGCTGGGCCTTCGCGGCCTGGCCGGCACTCCGTCGGCCTTCGCGCTGCCCATGACGCCCACGCCCGAGGAACTGCGTCGCCGAGCGATCCACAGCAGCTGGAAGGGCATCGCTGATCTCGGTCTGCTCGGTGGTTTTGGCACGCTTTACGGCCGCCTGCCACCGGTGCCGGGCCGCGAGTACACCGCGTTCGCCACGCTGCCGGGTGCACGCGCGCCGCACCGGATGCTGGTGCAGGTGCCCGATGCGTTCGACAACGGGCAGCGTTGCCTCGTGGTCACGGCATCGTCGGGCTCGCGGGGTATCTACGGTTCCATCGCCCTGGCGGGCGGCTGGGGTCTGCCTCGCGGCTGCGCTGTGGCCTATACCGACAAGGGCGCCGGGTCGGGCTATTTCGATACGGCGGATCTCACCGGCGTGGCACTCGACGGTACCCGCGCGAAGGCGGGTGACATACCGCTGGAATTCGAGCCGGTTGATGCACCTACCGATGCAGGGATCGCGGTGAAGCATGCGCACTCGGGCGACAATCCCGAGGCGGATTGGGGGCGGCATGTATTGCAGGCTGCTCGATTCGGCCTGGCCATGCTCGATCGGGCATTTCCCGACGAAGCGCCGTTCACCGCACGCAACACGCGCATCCTCGCCACCGGCATCTCCAACGGCGGAGGTGCCGTGCTGCGGGCTGCGGGCGACGACGACGAGGGCATCCTCGCGGCGGTGGTGGCGCTGGAACCGAACATCCATGTCGAGGGCCGCGGCCGCGCGTTCTACGACTATGCCACGGAAGCCGCGCTCTGGCTTCCGGCGGCGCTGGGTTCGCGCTTCTTCGACGGCGTGCCGTTCGCCAGGATAGGGCTAGCCTCGCCACCTGGCTGGGCCCTGCGCGCCGCCATGTTGCGAGCGCATGGCCTTCTGCATGCGGCGATGCCCGGCGCCCAGGCCGACGAGGCCCTGGACCGGCTACGCGCGGCGGGCTGGCAGGGCGACGCCATGAAGGTCGGCGCGGCATCCACGTCGCTGGACCTCTGGCGCTCCGTCGCCGCCGCCTATGCATCGGCCTATACACGGCGTGCGGCGGGTCGCATGCCCTGCGGTTTCACTTACCACGCCGACATCGGCGCTCCCTTCGATGCGGCGGTCAGGGCGTCCTGGTGGGCCGACGGGTCCGGCGTGCCGCCCGGCGTGGGCGTGAGCCTGACCGGCGGTACGGACGTGTCGCTGGACCCCACATTGCCGGGCGTGCGGTGTCTGCGGAGCTTGTGGGAAGGGCAGGGGCAGGACGCCACCGACCTGCGTGCCGGCGTGGCATCCACCGTCGCGAAGCTGCCGCGCGCCGACCTTCCCGTGCTGGTGGTGCACGGCGCGCAGGACGGCCTGATCCCTGTCGCCTTCAGCTCCGAGCCGTACGTGGCATGGCTGCGCGCGTCCGGCCGGTCGCCCGTGTTGTGGAAGGTGCCGTATGCCCAGCATTTCGATGCCTTCCTCTCCTTTCCCGACTTCGGCGACCGCCATGTGCCGCTGCTGCCGTATGGCTTCGCCGCGCTGGACCGCGCTTGGGCACACCTGACCGAGGGCAGGGCGCTCCCGGAGGATGCCCTGGTGCGGGATGCGAGGCCCCGTGGCGGTGGCTCCCTGACCCGCGAAGCCCTGGCCTTGCCACCGCCATGACCATGCCGTCACATCGTTACGCTTGAACTCTTGGGTCCAGGCCACCATCTTCGGTAGCCTTTGCTGCCCCCAGGACCGGACGCGCGATGCGGATGGACCTATTTTTCAACGAGTTACAGGAATCGCGATGACCATCAACGTCACCATGAAGACCAACAAGGGCGACATCCACCTGCGCCTGCACGACGACAAGACCCCGATGACGGTGGCCAACTTCGTCAACCTGGCCAAGCGTGGCTACTACGACGGCAAGACCTTCCACCGCGTGATCCCCGATTTCATGATCCAGGGCGGCTGCCCCGAGGGTTCGGGTCGCGGCGGCCCCGGCTACAAATTCGGCGACGAGTTCGATGCCAGCCTGAAGCACGACAAGCCGGGCGTCCTGTCCATGGCCAACGCCGGCCCGGGCACCAACGGTTCGCAGTTCTTCATCACCCATGGCGCCACGCCCTGGCTGGACGGCAAGCACAGCGTGTTCGGTGAAGTGGTGGGTCCGGAAGACCAGGCCGTGGTCAACACCATCGCCGGTGACGACACCATCGAGAAGGTGATCGTCGAGGGCGACGTCGACGCGCTGCTGGAGAAGCAGTCCGCCCAGGTGGCCAAGTGGAACGAAGTGCTCGACGCGCGCTGAGCACCCCACGCCTTCGGTTCAGACGCCGCCTTCGGGCGGCGTTTTCCTTGGGGGCCGTGTTAAAATGATGGCCTTTGCCCCAGCCCCGCCGAGGAAACGATGCCGCAGCTTGCCACGCGAATGGGTCGCGCCAAACCCAGTGCGATCATGGTCATCGCCGAAAAGGCCAAGCGCCTGAAGGCGGAAGGCCGCGATATCGTCAGTTTCTCGATCGGCGTGCCTAATTTCCTCCCGGGTGAGCATGTCTACGCCGCCGCCCGCGAGGCACTGGCGAAGGACTCCGGCCAGTACGGCAGCAACCGTGGCGCCGATGCGCTGGTGGATGCCTTCCTGGGCCACATCGAGGCGCTCGGGCTCACCGGCTACACGCGCGAGAACGTCTCCACCGGCGTCGGTGCGAAGCAGATCCTCTACAACCTGGCCGAAGCCCTGCTCGACGAGGGCGACGAGATCGCCTTCCCGGCGCCGTACTGGACCAGCTACCTCGACATCGCCGAGATCGTCGGCGCGAAGATCAACATCCTGCCGTGCCCGCCCGAGCAGCACTACAAGCTCACGCCCGCGCAGCTGGACGAGGCACTGGCGCGCAAGCCGCGCGTGTTCCTGTTCAACAACCCGTCCAATCCCACGGGCATGGTCTATACGCGCGATGAAATCGCCGCGCTGGCCGAGGTGATCGCGAAGTATCCGGACACCTGGATCATCACCGACGACATCTACAACACGATGGTGTTCGATGGCGTGGGCTACCACAACTTCGTGCACGTGCGTCCCGAATTGAAAGACCGCACCATCTTCGTCGACTCGCTGTCGAAGACCTACGGCATGCCCGGCTGGCGCGTCGGCTTCATTGCCGCCCCGGTGGCCGTGGCGCGCGCCGTCACCGTGCTCAATTCCAATCACATCACCAGCCTTCCCGAAGTGGTCACGGCCGCCGCGGTGGCCGCGTTGTCGGGGCCGCAGGACGTGCCACTCGCCAAGTGCGTCGAGTTCGCCGCCAAGCGCGATCGCGTCTACGACGCGCTGGTCTCCATTCCCGGCGTGGTCTGCCCACGCCCGCAGGGCGCGTTCTACGCGTTCCCCGACATCTCGGTGGCCTTCGGCAAGACGCACAACGGTGTGCCGATCACCTCCGACGTCGATTTCTGCGCCGCGCTGCTGGAGGCCAAGGGCGTGGCCTGCGTGCCGGGCTCCGCCTTCGGTGAGCCGCGTGCCCTGCGTATTTCCTATTCGTGCCCGGACGAAGCGCTCGACAAGGGCATGGCCCGCATCGTCGAGTTCTTCGCCGAACTCAACTGATCGAAAGTCCCACGCGATATCCCTGAGGAGTCGAAAGATGAAAGCACCCGTTCGCGTTGCCGTTACCGGCGCAGCCGGCCAGATCGGCTATGCCCTCCTGTTCCGTATCGCCGCCGGCGACATGCTGGGCCCCGACCAGCCGGTGATCCTGCACCTGCTCGAGATCACCCCGGCGCTGCCCACGCTGCAGGGTGTGGTCATGGAACTCAACGATTGCGCGTTCCCGACCCTCGCGGGCGTGGTCGCCACCGACGACCTCAACGTTGCCTTCAAGGATGTCGACTACGCGCTGCTGGTCGGCGCGCGTCCGCGTGGCCCCGGCATGGAGCGCAAGGATCTGCTCGAGGCCAACGGCGCCATCTTCGGCCCGCAGGGCAAGGCACTGAACGACCATGCCAAGCGCGACGTGCGCGTGCTGGTGGTCGGCAACCCGGCCAACACCAATGCGCTGATCGCCCAGCAGAACGCTCCGGATCTGGATCCGAAGTGCTTCACCGCGATGGTCCGCCTCGACCACAATCGCGCGCTGTCGCAGCTGGCCGAGAAGACCGGCGCGCATTCGACGGATATCCGCAAGCTCACGATCTGGGGCAACCACAGCTCCACCCAGTACCCGGACCTGCACGCCACCACGGTGAAGGGCAAGGCCGCACTGGAGCAGGTCGACCAGGCATGGTACGAGGGCGACTTCATCCCGACCGTGCAGCAGCGCGGCGCGGCGATCATCAAGGCGCGTGGCGCCTCGTCCGCCGCCTCGGCCGCGTCGGCCGCCATCGATCACATGCGTGACTGGACGCTCGGCACCGCCGAGGGCGACTGGGTCTCGATGGCCATCCCGTCCGACGGTTCCTACGGCGTCGAGCCGGGCGTGATCTTCGGTTACCCGGTCACGGTCAAGGATGGCAAGTACGCCATCGTCCAAGGTCTGCAGATCAACGCGTTCTCGCAGGCGCGCATCGACGCGACCGAGAAGGAACTGCGCGAGGAGCGCGCGGGCGTCGAGCACCTGTTCGCGAAGTAAGCGGCACAGGGTACCGATCGAGGGCCGCGCCGCGAGGTGCGGCCCTTTTCGTTTTACCTCCGGAACACACCGCAGCCGCGACGATGGCGGATGGCTGAAGGTTCCCGACTCGTCGTTTATGTGGCGCTTGCCGCCAATGTCGCTATTGCCGCGGCCAAGTTCGTGGCAGCCGCGCTCACCGGCAGTGCCGCGATGCTGTCGGAGGGCGTGCACTCGCTGGTCGACAGTATCAACGAGGTGCTGCTGCTCTACGGGCTGAAACGCTCGCAGCGCCCGCCCGATCGCCTGCATCCGCTGGGCTTCGGCCGTGAACTGTACTTCTGGAGCTTCATCGTCGCGCTGCTGGTGCTGTCGCTGGGCGCGGGTTTTTCGTTGTACGAAGGGGTCAACCACATCCTGGCGCCGACACCGCTGGAGGATCCGAAGGTCGCCTATATCGTGCTGGCGACGAGTGCGTTGTTCGAGGGCGCGTCGTGGTATCTGTCGCTGAAGAGCGTGCGGCGGAAGAAGGGTAGCCTGGGTTATTTCGAGGCGTTCCGGCGCAGCAAGGACCCGACCACGTTCACCGTGTTGTTCGAGGATACGGCAGCGCTATTGGGCCTGGGCATCGCGGCGATCGGCGTCTACTGCTCGCACCGGTTCAACGATCCGCGCCTCGATGGCTGGGCTTCGGTCGGGATCGCCGTGGTGCTGGCGCTGGCCGCCCTCGCACTGGCCCGAGAGAGCAAGCAGCTGCTGATCGGTGAACCGGCGCAGCCGGGCCTGCTGGCACAGGTGTGCCGGATCGCCGGCGAGGTGCCGGGCATCGAAGAAGTCAACGGCGTGCTGACGGTGCAGATCGGGCCGGATCATGTAATGGTGGCCCTGTCGGCGGCGTTCGATGACGCGTTGACCACGGTGCAGATCGAGGAATGTATTCGCGAGATCGAACGGCGCACCGAAGCGGCCCGATTGCCGATCGTCGCGCTCTTCATCAAGCCGCAGACCCCCGAGCGCTGGCGTGAGCGCCTGGCCCAACTCGACGGCGCCCCTTCCGCGGGGCATGGCCCGACCCCGTAGGAGCGGACGATGTCCGCGAGCCCAAAACGCAGATCACGCGAGGGGATGCCGTGCAGCGATAAGCAAAAGCGTTTCCGGGCGCGGAACGAAGCCAGCGCACCCCGGCAGAGGCCCTCGTAGGCAGGATCGTCTTCATTCGCAATAGACAGGTCGAGGGTTCGCCCACATCGTGGGCTCCTACATGTCGTTCCGCAGGTGTCGTTCCTAACAAAAGGCCCCTTGCGGGGCCTTTTGTTTCACCGTCGCAAGCGTTCCTTTCAGGAATGCTCGCCTTCCTTGGGCGGGGTGCCACGGCCTTCGATGTGGCCACCGAAGCCCATGCGCATGGCCGACAGCAGGCGTTCGCCGTAGGTGTGGTCCTGGCGCGAGCGGAAGCGGGCGAACAGCGCGGAGGTGAGCACCTCGGCGGGGACGGCTTCCTCGATCGCGGCGTTGATCGTCCAGCGGCCTTCGCCGGAATCGTCGACGTAACCGGAGTAGTTTTCCAGCTCCGGACCCTTGGCCAGGGCGCTGGCGGTGAGGTCGAGCAGCCACGAGGACACCACGCTGCCGCGACGCCATACTTCCGCGATGTCGGCCATGTCGAGCTGGTAGCGCTCGCGTTCCGGCAGCTGGGTGCCGTTGCGGTTCTTCAGGATGTCGAAGCCTTCCGCGAAGGCCTGCATCATGCCGTACTCGATACCGTTGTGGATCATCTTGACGAAATGACCGGCACCGGCCGGGCCGGCATGCATGTAGCCGTTCTCGACGCGCGGGTCGCGGCCGTCGCGGTCTTCCGTGCGCGGGATGTCGCCGGCGCCCGGGGCGAGGGTCTTGAAGATCGGGTCGAGGAAATCGACCGTGGGCTTGTCGCCGCCGATCATCATGCAGTAGCCGCGGTCGAGGCCCCACACGCCGCCGGAGGTGCCGACGTCCACGTAGTGCTGGCCCTTGGCGGCCAGTTCCTCGGCACGGCGGGCGTCGTCCTTGTAGAACGTGTTACCGCCGTCGATGACGATGTCGTCCTTGCCCAGCATGTCGCTGATCTTGGCGATCGTGGTCTCGGTGATCTCGCCGGAGGGCAGCATGACCCACACCACCTTGGGCGAGGGCAGGGCCTGCACCAGCGCCTCGAGGGACTCGACGGCTTCGGCGCCATCCTTCGCCAGCGTGGTGCGCGCGTCGGCGTTGTTGTCGTACACCACGGTCTGGTGACCGTCCCTCATCAGGCGGCGGGCGATATTGCCGCCCATCTTGCCCAGTCCGATCAAGCCGATTTTCATGCGTGGGATCCTCGTGTGTTTATCGGGGGGGAATATGTGGCTGTCTGGTCAGGATGCAAGGCATGCCCGGATCAAGGCGCCGGGTGGGGCGCGTCGAAGTCGGCATCCGGTCCGGCGGGAACGATGCCCGTCGGGTCCAGCCAGGGGTGGCTCAGGTAATAGTGCTTTTTGATATGCGCGAAGTCGACCGTGTCGCGAATGCCGGGTACCTGGTACAGCGCGCGGGTATACGCCCAGAGCACGGGGTAGTCGACCAGGCGCCGCAGGTTGCATTTGAAATGGCCGTGGTAGGCGGCATCGAAGCGGAGCAGGGTGGTGAACAGCCGCCAGTCGGCTTCGGTCAACGTATCGCCGCACAGGTAGCGGCGGTCGCTCAGGTGGCTTTCCAGCCAGTCCAGCGAGTCGAAAAGCGGGTGGACGGCCTCTTCGTAGGCCGCCTGGGTACCGGCGAAGCCCGCCTTGTACACGCCATTGTTCACCGTATCGTAGATACGCGCATTGTAGCCGTCGATCTGCCCGCGCAGCGCTTCCGGGTAATAATCGCCCGGCGCGGCGCCGATTCCGTCGAACGCCGTGTTGAACATGCGGATGATGTCCGCGGACTCGTTGCTGACGATGCAGCGCCGACGTTTGTCCCACAGGACCGGGACGGTGGCCCGCCCCGAGACGGCGGCGTCGGACAACTGGTAGAGCTCGTAGACGCGACGGGTCTGGTTGACGGTGTCCGGGATCACCCCGTCGGCAGGGTCGAACGTCCAGCCCTCGTCGCCCATCAGCCAGTGGGTCACCGACAGCCCGATCAGGGTGTCCAGGCCCTTCAGTGCACGGAAGATCGTCGTGCGGTGGGCCCAGGGGCAGGCCCGGGCGATATAGAGGTGGTAGCGATCGGGCTCGGCCATGAAGCCACCCTCGCCGGTCGGGCCGGGCGCGCCATCGGGGGTGATCCAGTGGCGGAAACGCGTCGGCTCGCGCTCGAAGCGTCCACCGCTCTTGCCGGTGTCATAGCCCGCGGTGGTCCATCTGCCTTCGACGAGCAACCCCATGGGTAGCCCTCCCTCGTGGATAAACCGCTGTGATAGCGCATGCCGAGCGAAGATTACGTCATGTGAGGGCAGGATCGACGCGCGTCGACCTGACTTCTGGCACGGTAGAGGTAGGCTTGGTTTGCCGGTTACGCTGAACGGTCGTCCCCAGGGTGCCCCCGATGAAAAACCCAGTCCGTCTCTCGCTTGCCGGCTTCGCCCTGGCGGCCTCGCTCGGCGCTGCCGCCGGCACGTTCGATCCCCGGGAGGCGTTCGCGCCGTTCACCTATCCGCAGCCGGTCACGGCCTACCGTTCCGGCAGCGGCATGCCGGGCCCGCTGTTCTGGCAGAACCGTGCGGACTACGACCTGGCCGCCACGCTCGACCCGGTCCGCAACACGCTGGTCGGCAAGGCCACCGTGCACTACACCAACAACAGTCCGGACGCGCTCGACGTGCTCTGGCTGCAGCTGGACGAAAACCGGTTCACCCAGGACGCTCGCGGCAACTTCACGGCCGGCGCGATGCCCACGTCGCATACCGATGGGTATCGCATCGCCACGGTGACGGTGGAGCAGGGCGGGCGGGCCGTGAAGGCGAGCTACGTGGTGAGCGACACGCGCATGCAGGTACGCCTGCCGCAGCCGTTGCCGGCCCGTGGTGGCAAGATCACGCTGACGATCGATTATTCCTACGACTTGCCGGGCGATTTTGGCGGTCGTACGGGTTTCGCGCCGTCGAAGAACGGCAATATCTACGAGATGGCGCAGTGGTACCCGCGCATGTGCGTGTATGACGATCTGCGTGGCTGGGACACCGCGCCCTACCTCAACAGCGAGTTCTACCTCGAATACGGTGATTTCAACTACGCCGTTACCGTGCCCGCCAACATGATCGTCGCGGGCTCCGGCGAGCTGGTCAATCCGGACGACGTGCTCACGGCCACGCAGCGCGATCGCCTGGCCCGCGCGCGCGACAGCGATACGACGGTGATGATCCGCACGCCGGCCGAGGTGACCGACCCGGGCAGCCGGCCTGCGAAAAGCGGCACCCTGACCTGGAAGTTCCGCATGCGGAACACGCGCGACGTCGCCTTCGGCGCCTCCACCAGCTATGTCTGGGACGCCGCACGCATCAACCTGCCGGAGGGCGGCAAGGCGCTGGCGATGTCGGTCTATCCGGTGGAGAGCGTCGGCGACACCGCCTGGGGCCGCTCGACGGAATACCTGAAGGCCGCGGTGGAACACTTCTCGGCACGCTGGTACCCGTATCCGTACCCGGTGGCGGTGAACGAAGCCGGCTCCGCGGCCAGCGGCATGGAGTATCCAGGCATCGTGTTCGATCCGATGAAGGCCTCGCCCAAGGACCTGCACATGGTCACGGCACACGAGATCGGCCATACGTGGTTCCCGATGATCGTGGGCACCGACGAACGCCGTAACGCCTGGATGGACGAAGGTTTCAACACCTTCATCGATGTGTACGAGGCTGACGCGTTCCACGGCGGCGAGTTTGCGCCCAAGCGGGACGGCGAATACGCCCCCAAGGGCGGCAACCCGGTGGACGAGATCCTGCCGTTGCTGGCCGACCGCGATGCGCCCAACCTGCTGATCGGCGCGGACATGGTCAAGGAGAAGTACCGCCACCCGGCCACGTACTTCAAGGCGGCGCTCGGCCTGGTGCTGCTGCGCGAGCAGATCGTCGGCCCGGAGCGGTTCGACCCCGCGTTCCGCAAGTACATCGCCACGTGGGCGTTCCGGCATCCCACGCCCTCCGATTTCTTCCGCCTGATGGAAAGCGAGACGGGCGAGGACCTCGGCTGGTTCTGGCGCGGCTGGTACGCCAACAACTGGGAGCTGGACCTCGCGGTGACCAAGGTCGCCGGCACGAAGGTCACCCTGGCCAACCTCGACCGCCTGGTCATGCCGGCCACGCTGCGGGTGACCTTCGACGACAAGAGCACGCGTGACATCCGCATCCCCGTGGAAACCTGGCAGCAGCACACCACGTTCGACGTGACCCTGCCCGGGACGAAAGCGATCGTCCGCGCGGTGATCGATCCGGACCACGCGCTGCCCGACCGCGATCGCAGCAACAACACCTGGCCACGTTGACCATGTCGCCACGCGTGGGTGCGGTCTCCCATCTGTTCGCCCTGGTCGTCGCGGCGGTGGCGTGGCCGGCGCTGATGCTGCAGTACTGGCTGTCGCTATGGTCCGCGCCATGGCCCGAGGCGACCCTGCGCTTTTTCAGCTTTTTCACCATCCTGTCCAACCTGCTGGTGGCCCTCGTGGCCACCGCGTGGGTCACCGGTGGCAGCTGGGCGCCCGTGCGGTTCTGGCGCGGTCCGCGGGTGCGTGGACTGGCGGCGCTGTCGATCTCGGTCACCTGCCTGGTCTATGCGGCCGTGCTGCAGTCGCTGTGGCATCCGATGGGGCCGGAGCTCGTCGCCGACCGAGCCCTCCATTACGTAGTGCCGTTCCTGTTCCTGGTCTGGTGGATCGCCCTGTTGCCCCACGGTTCGCTGGACTGGGGCGATGCGCTGCGCTGGCTGGGTTTTCCCGCGGTGTTCCTCGCCTGGACGCTTGCGCGGGGCGCCGTGGTGCACGAATACCCGTACCCGTTCATGGACGTGCGGCACCTGGGCTATGCGGCCGTGCTGCTCAACAGTGCGCTTGTGGGTGCGCTGTTCCTCGGGCTGGGCATGGGCCTGGTCGCGATGGACCGTGCCCTCGCACGTGGCCTCCGGGCACGCCCGTAACCGTTCCCGGTCTACAATGACCGCATGATATTTCGCTGGTTCGAATCCCTGATCGACATCTTCCGCGAGGTCCCCGACCAGACCCCGCCGAAGGGCGTCGTACGTTTCTACGCGTTCTACCTCCGCCAGGTATGGAAGATCTTCGGTGCCGCGCTGGTCGTGGGCCTGGCCGTGGCGCTGATCGAAGTTGCGCTGTTCGACTTCCTCGGCCGGCTGGTGGACATGGCGCAGAAGACGCCCGCCGCCACGTTCTTCGCCACCCATGCCAACACCCTCTGGTGGATGGGCTTCGTGGTGGTGGTGTTGCGTCCCGTGTCCATCGGCCTGCACGACCTGCTGGTCAACCAGGCGCTGAACCCCGGCATGACCAGCATGATGCGCTGGCAGCACCATCGTTACGTGCTGAAGCAAAGCCTCTCGTTCTTCCAGAACGATTTCGCCGGGCGCATCGCCAACCGCATCATGCAGACCGCGCCGTCGCTGCGGCAGTCCGCCGTGCAGGTGGTCGATGCGCTGTGGTACGTCACCGTCTACGCGGGCACCTCCATCTACCTGTTCGCGCGGGCGGACATCTGGCTGGCGATGCCGCTGGTGGGCTGGATCGCCTGCTACGTAGGCATGCTGGTGTTCTTCGTGCCACGCGTGAAGGAGCGCTCGTGGAAGGCTTCCGAGGCGCGCTCCAAGCTCATGGGGCGCATCGTCGACGGCTACAGCAACGTGATGACGCTCAAGCTGTTCGCGCACACCAACCGCGAGGAAGCCTATGCGAAGGAAGCCATCGTCGAGCAGACCGACAAGGTGCGCTCGTCCAGCCGCATGGTCACTACCATGGACGCGTCGATCACCGCCCTCAACGGCCTGCTGATCGCCGGTACCAGCATCCTGGCGCTGTGGCTGTGGTCGCGCGGCACCGTGTCCACCGGTCAGGTGGCGCTCGCGGTGGGCCTGGTCATCCGTATCAACAACATGTCCGGCTGGATCATGTGGGTGGTCAATGGCATCTTCGAGGATGTCGGTACCGTGCAGGACGGCATCACCACGCTGGCACAGGAGCGCACGGTCGTGGACCGCGCCGACGCGGCGCCGCTGGAGGTCACCCGCGGCGAGGTGCACTTCAAGGACATCCACTTCCACTACGGCAAGGCCGGCGGCATCATCGGCGGCCTGGACCTCACGGTGCGCGCCGGTGAAAAGATCGGCCTGGTCGGCCCGTCCGGCGCGGGCAAGTCCACCATGGTCAACGTGCTGCTGCGCCTTTATGACCTGGAGGACGGCCAGATCCTCATCGATGGACAGGACGTGGCCGGGGTGACCCAGGAATCCCTGCGTTCGAAGATCGGCGTGGTCACACAGGACACCTCGCTGCTGCATCGGTCCATTCGCGACAACCTGCTCTACGGGCGCCCCGATGCCACCGAGGCCGAGATGGCCGAGGCGGTGCGCCAGGCACGCGCGGACGAGTTCATTCCGCTGCTGTCCGACGGCGAGGGCCGCACCGGCTACGACGCCCACGCGGGCGAGCGTGGCGTCAAACTGTCCGGCGGGCAGCGACAGCGCATCGCCATCGCGCGGGTGCTGCTCAAGGACGCGCCCGTCCTGGTACTGGACGAAGCCACCTCGGCGCTGGATTCCGAAGCCGAGGCCGCCATCCAGGAAAGCCTGGAAACGTTGATGCGCGGCAAGACCGTCATCGCCATCGCGCATCGCCTGTCCACCATCGCGAAGATGGATCGCCTGGTGGTCATGGATCACGGCGCCATCGTGGAAACCGGCACCCATGCGGAGCTGATCGCGCATGGTGGGCTGTACGCGCGTTTGTGGGCGCACCAGACCGGCGGTTTCGTCGGCGCGGAATAAACACCGCCGACATGAAACGAATGCGAGGCTGACTTGCACGCAATGCGCTTGTCGCCCGTGCGGTTCCGGCGACAATAGGCGTTACCCAAGGGAGAGTTACCTATGTCCGCCGCCAGCGATGCTCCGATCGACAACCGCCTCGCCGCCGTGGACCGCGACTGGCGCACCCCTGTGGAACTGGTCGCGCTGGGCGCCATCTGGGGCGGCTCGTTCCTGTTCATGAGGGTGGCGGCGAAAGACTTCGGGCCGTTTCCGATGGTGGCGACCCGGCTGCTGTTCGGCTCGCTGGTGTTGCTGCCGCTGCTGCTGAGGGCGCGCAAGACCTTGCGGTTCTCGCACCTGTGGAAAATGCTGGCGCTCGGTGCGCTCAGCGCCGCCGTGCCGTTCACGCTGTTCGCCTGGGGTGCCGAGCGTGCTCCCGCGGGCATCGGTGCCATCGCCAACAGCATGACGGTGCTGTTCGCCGCGCTGGTCGCGTTCATCGGCTTCGGCGAGCGCATCGGCACGCGCAAGGCGATCGCCCTGGTGGCCGGTTTCGCCGGCGTGCTGATCCTGGCCAGCGGGCGGACCGCCGGCGACAACGTGGCGCCCGCCGCGCTGGCCGGTGCCGCGGCCGCCTTCTGCTACGGGCTGGCGGGTAATCTCATCAAGCGCTACCTTGCCGATATCGCTCCCACCGCCGTCGCCGCCGGGTGCCTGCTCGGCGCCACCGTGCTGACCGCGCCGCTAGCCGCGCTGACCTGGCCGGACGCACCCATACCCGTGAAGTCGTGGCTGGCCGTCATCGCGCTGGGCGTGCTCTGCACGGGGCTGGCCTATGCGTTCTATTTCCGCCTGATCCAGCGCATCGGCGCACCGCGTGCGGCCACCGCGACCTACCTGGTGCCGTTGTTCGGCGTCGCCTGGGCATGGATG
The DNA here is from genome assembly GCF_041228075.2 of Xanthomonas sp. NCPPB 2632. Taxonomy (NCBI): domain Bacteria; kingdom Pseudomonadati; phylum Pseudomonadota; class Gammaproteobacteria; order Lysobacterales; family Lysobacteraceae; genus Xanthomonas; species Xanthomonas sp. NCPPB 2632. The sequence goes on along the minus strand of NZ_CM192979.1, from coordinate 3,107,202 downwards.
TTCCTGGGCGAGGCGCTGACTCCGACGATGGCGCTGGCCGGCGCGATCATCCTGGGCAGCGTGCTGCTCAGCCAGCAGCGCAAGGTGTCCTGAGCCCCTTTCCCCGGACGACGATGCGTGGAATAGTCCCGCCATCGTTTTTGTCGCAGGGGTGTTGCATGTCGCGTCTTCGTGTTCGTCATATCCTCGCCGTCGGTGGCGCGAGCCTCGCCTGCGCGCTGGCCGCGCCGGCGCAGGATGCGGCTTCGGCGCCAGCCGCGGCCACGACCGCGGCACCGGCCCGTCCACCCGCCCTGGCCGACTTCGACGCCTACGTGGATGCCACGCGCAAGCAGTTCGACGTGCCCGGTATCGCGGTGGCCATCGTGAAGGACGGCCGGATCGTGCTGGAGATGGGCTCGGGTGTGCGCAAGCTGGGTGACCCGAAGAAGGTGGACGCACACACGCAATTCGCCATCGCATCCAACACCAAGGCTTTCACCGCCGCGTCGCTGGCCATCCTCGCCGACGAGAACAAGCTGGACATGAACGATCGCGTCGTCGACCGGCTGCCGTGGTTCCAGATGTCCGATCCGTTCGTCACCCGCGAGATGCGCATCCGCGACCTGCTCGCGCATCGTAGCGGTCTGAGCCTGGGCGCGGGCGACCTCCTTTACTGGCCAGCCACCTCGTACACCACCCGCGAAGTGGTGCAGCGCCTCCGCTACGTGCCGCTGACCAACAGCTTCCGCGCCGAGTACGCGTACGACAACATCCTCTTCGCCGTGGCCGGCCTGGTGGTGGAGGAAGTCACCGGCAAGCCGTGGGCCGACTTCGTACGCGACCGCATCTTCGTGCCGTTGGGCATGACCGAGTCGCAGACGCACGCACCGACCACGATCGGGCCGAACGACGATATCGCCACGGGCCATGCCAAGTTCGACTTCAAGGACCTGAAGCCGGTCGGGCCGATGTCGTGGAGCAACAATCCGTCCGCCGGCGGCATCTATTCCAGCGTGCACGACCTGTCGAAGTGGTTGACCATGCAGCTGGCCGGCGGTACCTACATCGACGCCGCCGGCAAGTCGCAACGCCTGTTCAGCGAGAAGCGCCAGGCCGAGATGTGGTCGCTGATCACGCCCATCCGCATCCCTGAACCCAGCGTGCCCGAACTGAAGGCGGCCAGGCCGAATTTCTCGGGCTACGGCGAAGGCTGGTTCGTCTCCGACTACCGCGGCCACAAGCTGGTCTGGCACACCGGCGGTTGGCCGGGCATGGTGTCGCGCGTGACCATGGTGCCCGACCTCAAGCTGGGCATCGTGGTGCTGACCAACCAGGAAAGCGGTGCCGCGTTCCAGGCGGTCACCATGCGCGCCCTCGATGCCTTCACCGACGCACCGAAGACGGATTGGATCGCCGCCTACGCGGCCGGCGTGAAGAAATCCGAGGGCAACGCCGACGACAGTATGAAGACGCACGAAGCGGCGCGCATGAAAGGCACCAAGCCGTCGCTCCCACTGGACGGCTACGTCGGCACGTATCGCGACCCGTGGTACGGCGACGTCAAGGTAACCCGCCAGGGCGGCAAGCTGGTCATGACGTTCACCAAGACGGCGCAGCTCACCGGCACGCTGGAGTCGTGGCAGCACGATACGTTCATTGCCCACTGGGACGATCGCTCGCTCAACGGCGACGCGTTCGTCAACTTCGCGCTGGACCCCGACGGCAAGGTACGCGAGATCCGCATGGAACCGGTATCGCCGCTGACGGACTTCAGCTTCGACTTCCAGGACCTGCGGCTCACGCCCGTGAAGTAACCCTTCAGCCTGCCGGATCGTCCGTCGATGCCTTCGGCGCACCGGCGGCGGTCGGGCCTGGCGGCCCGGGCATCTCAGGCATGGCACCGCCGGAGCGCAGCACCAGGTCCTGCGGACGCAGCAGCGGGATATCCGCGCCGCGCAGGCGCGCGATGATGTCGAACAGCAGGTCGCTCTTGACGTTGCCCACGTCGCGCGGGCTGCCCACGTAGCAGGTGGCGACGAACATCATCGCCGTGCGATCGATGCCGTCCAGGGTGACCGACGGGGCAGGGCTCTCCTGCACGGCGTTGTGTGCGCCCATGGCTTCCAGCATGTGGCTGCGCACGTCCACCGGATCGCTGTCCAGCGGCATCGGCATCTTGATCTGCACGCGTCCCTGCGGGTTGGCCATCGTCATGTTCCGCACCGGCTTGGTGATGAACGACGAGTTGGGCACGATGATGGTCGACCGGTCGCCTACCTGGATCTCGGTGGCGCGGACATTGATGCGCCGGATGTCGCCTTCCGCGTCGTCGAGCACCACCCAGTCGCCTACCTTGACCGGTCGCTCCGCCAGCAGGATCAGGCCGCAGATGAAGTTCTGCACGATGGCCTGGAGGCCGAAGCCGATGCCGACGGAAAGTGCCGAGGCGACCCAGGCCACGTTCTGTACCGACAGGCCCATCGCCAGCAGGGCGATCGCCACGACGACGACGACGCCGACATACCCCAACAGGGTGGTCAGCGAACTGCGCATGCCCGGATCGAGGTTGGTTCGCGGCAGGTACTGGTCGGCGAGCCAGTTCTTCGCCGTGCGTACCGCCAGCAGTCCGACGAAGAACAGGCCGATCGCCGTGAGGATCTGGTCGGGCTTCAGCTCGACGTTGTAGATCTTCAGCGATTGCAGCTTGCCGCCCAGTTCGAGCAGATCGGGCACGCTGCCGCCGGCACCGGCCGCCGCGGCGGACAGTCCGAGCAGGAACAGGCCCAGGCGCACGACACCGGACAGCAGCACGCCCGCCTGGTCCAGCAACCGGGGATGCGTGCCGAACACGGCCTGGGCGCGGGCGCTCATCGGGCCCTTTTCCGAAAGCAGCGTTTCGAAGAGGTCGTCGACCAGGCGCATCGCGAGGTAGGTGGCCGCGATCACGATGGTGATCCAGACCACGCGCCCGGCCATGAAGGCCGCGAACGACACATAACCCAGCAGCAGGCCGACCCATGCGGCCACGATGGCGATCCACGCGGCGGCGATCAGCACGCTGGTCCAGACCGGGCGCGACGGAGGCGCCTCGTCCTCGCCTTCGGTGCGGTGGGTGCGTCCGAGCCGGATCAGCACGAGCGCCGCCAGCACGGTCAGCACCACCGCCTGCACGCTGCTGGTCATCACCGTCGCGGCAAGACTGGTGCCGATCGTGCGGTTCAGGTCTTCGAGGAAGCGGAACAGCACGATGGCGAGGGAGAACGCCATGGGGAAACGCCGCAGTTGCATGGCCGTCTCGTCGGCCAGTGCGGGCAACCGCCAGGAGGGTCGCTTCGCGGAGATCAGGGCGCGACCGAGACCGGCGACGAAGGCGCTGAAGAACACCAGGCCGACGACGTGCCGTGCCATTTCGTCGGTGTCGTGGCTGAGCGTATCGTTCCAGTTGATGCCCAGGTAGAGCAACTGCGTGCCCAGGCCGGTGGTCAGGGTGGAGGTCAGCGCGATGCCGAGGATCAGTGCCGAACGCCGCAGGCGGCCGGGCGGCATGCGGTTGGCGGTGAGGTGCCGCACCCGGTGTTCGATGTAGAAGCGCACGGCCGTCATCAGCAGCAGGCCGAACAAGACGCACGCGACCAGCGCGGTGCGGTTGCCTTGCGTCCAGCTCGCTACCAGGTCGGTCTTCACCTGGTTACCGAAATCCCGCAGGTTGGACGAGTCGCGCGGGAAGGCCTGCGCCGGATCGGACCAGAATGCGCGGGACAGCGGCGAGTTGGTCCGCTGCGAGATGGTCTGCTGGAAGCGGATGCGACGCAGATCGGCCAGCTGGCCCGAGGTCTGCTGGGCTTCCAGTGCGATGCCGTCGGCCTGCTTGACCTGGGCGTCCACCGCGTTGAACGCCTTGGTCGCGTCCTTGCGTGAGGCGGCCAGTTCGGGCGCTTCTTTCGTGCCGGCCGCTGGCGCGGGGCCGAGCTGGTCGAGGCGCGCCTTGGCGGCATCGCGGCCGGAGCGCAGCGTGCCGGAGACGGCCTGCGCGCTGGAGACGATATCCGTGGCCTTGCCGCGGAGGTCGTCGATCTTGCCATCCGTGATCTGGTCGTCCTTCATGGCCTTCTCGACCTGGTCGAGTTGCCCGCGAAGGTCGTCCAGCTGCTGGGCCGGCGTGGCGACGGCGGCAGGCGCGGGCGCCGCCGTGGAGTCGTCGTCGCTCTGGGCGAAGACGGGGCCGCTCGTGACGACGAGCAGGGCGATGAAGAGAATTCTCAATGTGCGCATGCGGGCGATCATAAGGCAGGTCGGCCCGCGTCGGACGCCTCGTGCCTGCGGTACGCTGACGGGAAGGGCACGCGCGGGCCGGCGATGCGGCAATGCAGCTTTGCCATGCCGTGCCCCGCCGTTATCCTGCCGCCCTTATTCCACGTACGGAAACCCGACCCATGCGCACGAAGCTCGTCGCCGGTAACTGGAAGATGCATGGCTCGCTGCGCATGGCGGACGACCTGATCCGTGCGGTGGTGGGTAACGTGCCTGGCAACGTAGATGTCGTGGCGTTTCCGCCGGCCGTGTTCCTGCACGACCTGGCACAGCGCTACGACGGTCGCGGCCTGGCTTTCGGGGCGCAGGACCTGTCGGAGCACACGCAGCCCGGCGCCTACACGGGTGAAGTCGCAGGCAGCATGCTGCGCGATGTGGGCGCCGCCTGGGTACTGGCGGGCCACTCCGAACGTCGCCAGTACCACGGCGAATCCGACGCGCTGGTGGCCAGAAAGGTAGATGCCGCGCGGCAGGCGGGCCTCACACCCATCCTCTGCGTGGGCGAGACGCAGGACGAACACGAGGCAGGGCAGGCCGAGTCCGTCATCGGTCGCCAGCTGGACGCCGTGCTGGACCAGGTGGGCGTGGACGCTTTCCGTGACATCGTGATTGCCTACGAGCCGGTCTGGGCCATCGGCACGGGGCTAACCGCCACCCCGGACAAGGTGCAAAAAATTCATGCGTTCATCCGTAGCCAACTGGCAAAAAAGGATGTTAATATCTCGCTCCTGACCCGGGTGCTTTACGGTGGAAGCGTCAAGCCGGCCAATGCGGCCGAACTTTTCGCCCAGCCGGACGTAGACGGGGGACTCATCGGCGGTGCGGCTCTCGTAGCGTCCGATTTCCTGGATATATGCGCCGCGGCGCGATAATCGCGACACGGCAAACAAGAAGACATGTTCATCCTCTTCAGCGTTTTCTATATCCTGATCGCCGCGGCGATGATCGTGCTGATCCTCATGCAGCGCGGCGCCGGTGCGGACGCAGGTTCCGGTTTCGGTGGCGGCGCGTCGGCCACCGTGTTCGGTTCGCGCGGCTCGTCCAGCTTCATGACGCGGGCCACCGCCATCCTCGCCGCACTGTTCTTCGTGCTCAGCCTGGGTATGGGTATTTATCTCGGTCGCTCGGGTGCTCCGCAGCCGGCCGCGGATCTCGGCGTGATGTCAGGTGCCTCGGTGCCGGCCGCTCCCGCCAGCAACGCTCCGGTGAAGCCGGTCGCGTCGGATGTGCCGCAAGCACCCGCCGCCGCCAATGGCGACACCCCGGCTGCCAAGCAGGATGCCTCGCAGGCTCCCGCCGAACCGGCCAAGAAGTAATCAGCGATACTGCAACACGCTGTAAAAGTTATGCCCAGGTGGCGGAATTGGTAGACGCACTACCTTGAGGTGGTAGCGGCTTAGGCTGTGGGGGTTCGAGTCCCCCCTTGGGCACCATAAACGGTTTCAGGGAATCTCACTGAATCTTTGAACCACAACGAACCCCGCCACCGTGCGGGGTTCGTTGTGTCTGCACGTCTCACGATGTTTCATCGAGGCTTGGACTTTTGGGTAGGTCTTTGGGTATGGTGCGCGCCACCTTACCCAAACCGGTCCCCGTTCGATGCCCAAGCTCGCCTCGCCGCTTACTGAGCTTCAAGTGAGCAAAGCCAAGCCAAAGCCCAAAGCGCACACTCTTTCCGACGGTAACGGGCTTGCGCTCGTCGTGAGCCCATCGGGCGTGAAGTCGTGGACGGTGCGCTACCGACTGCCGGATGGTTCCCGTCCCGCCCCGGTGACTATCGGTCGTTACCCTTCGCTGACGCTCGCGCAGGCGAGGGCTAAGGCAGTTGAGGTCCAGCGCGATGCCCGGCTTGGGCTGACGGCTTCGGGTGTTCGGGATGCCCGGCGCGTCGCCGCCGAAGCGGCAGTCGCATTGGACGCCATCGAGGAAAGGGCCAAAGAAGCTCGCGAGAACGCCGCGTTTCGCGCGGTGTCGGCTCGATGGCTGGCTGCAAAGCGGCCGTCGTGGGCAGTGGAGACCTTTAGGAAAGCCCGATTGGTCGTCAACTCTCACCTTGTGCCGAAGATCGGCGACCTCGACATGCGGGTGATCGAGACAAAAGACGTGCGCCCCGTGTTGATCGAGATGGCCCACGTCACTCCGCAACTCGCGCGCAAAGCTCGGCAGTACATGGGAAGCATCCTAGAGCAGGCAATCGACGAGGGACTCCGGTCGGATGAGAGCACGCTTCGCCTTGTGCGAATCCTCCCCAAGCTCAAGGCGGGGCACATGCCAGCCGTCACTGATGACGACGCGCAGCTAGGCAAGGTGATGACCGCGATCTACGGATATGAGAATCGAGTCGTCCGCGCCGCACTCATCCTCACGTCGTTGACGGCCATCCGGCCCGGCGTGGCCGCAAGCGCTCGTTGGTCAGAGATCGACCTTGATGCGGGGGAGTGGAAGATTCCCGGACTGAACCCGGACGGCAGCCGCAGGATGAAGACCGGTCAAGACTTCACCACCTCACTGCCGACTCAGGCGCTCGAAGTTCTCCGGGAGATGCATAGCGTCAGGTCGATGGAGGAGTTCGTGTTTCCTCCCCAGGCACGCCAGAAAACGAAGCACCTACACCGCGATTCCCTAAGTAAGGCTTTACGGGAAATGGGTTTTCAGGGGCGGCACACCACGCATGGGTTCCGCGCGTCGCTTCGAACGTTGGGGCGTGAACGCCTGAACATTGACGTGGACGTGTTGGAATCGCAGCTGGCGCACGCACCGAAAGACGAAGTACAGGCCGCATACGCGCGGGTCAAGTTCAAAGAGCAGCGGCGAACGGTGATGCAGGCGTGGGCGGATTACCTGGATGAGCTGCGAGTGGGCGGCTCCAAGGTTGTTCCCTTCAGGCGCTCGGTGGCGTAGGTGCCCGAAGTCCGGCGCTGGGCCGGGCAACGTTCGCACGAGCTTCTTCCCGTATCTGTCGTTTTGCTGCGAGGCGATTCAGGGCGTGCGAGGGAGGGCGAAACGCAATGATGATCTCGACTATGGCGCTGTTGCCGAATTTGCTTCAAAGTTTGCCACCGAACGCGAGGACCACTGATGCGGTCGGGCGGCTGCCAAGCGATACTGTCGGGTAAGGGGATCGTGACTCGATGAATTCTGGTAAGGGTTTGGGAATACAGCCATCGGTGCTGCGCTGGGCAAGAGAGTCTGCGGGCATGACCGTGGACGAGGTAGCCGTGCGCATGAAGCGTCGTCCCGGCGAGATTGATGCCTGGGAAAACGGAAGCGGCTCGCCGACGTATTCCCAGCTTGAGTCGCTGGCCTATAAGCATTACAAGCGGCCGCTTGCCGTCTTTTTCCTGCCCGCACCGCCTAAAGAGAGCAAACCGAAACATGAGTTCCGCACTCTTCCCGCTGGGGAGCTAGAGGGGCTCTCGCGCGACACCCACCTGCATATTCGCAAGGCGCACGCTTACCAGATCGGACTGGCCGAACTTTACAACGGTATTAACCCGGCGCCCGTGCGGCTCTGGGAAAGAGTGGGCTTGGCGCTGGGTGACAACGTATCGGCGAAGGCAGCCGAGATACGCTCTCTGCTGGGTATCGATATGCCAAGGCAAAGCAGCTGGGACAGCGACGAGGTGGCGTTGCGAGAATGGCGTCAGGCGATAGAGGCCGCTGGCATCTTCGTATTCAAGGACTCTTTTAAGCAGCGAGTCCTGTCAGGCTTCTGCCTGCGCGATGATAATTTCCCTCTGGTCTACATAAACAACAGCACGACTAAGACGCGACAAATATTCAGCCTACTGCATGAGGTTGCCCACATCCTCTTTTCGGTGAACGGCATCAGCAAGTTCGATCAGGCGTATCTCGACACGCTGCCACAGGCAGAGAAGCGACTTGAGATTTTCTGTAACGCTATCGCCGCCGAAGTGCTCATTCCTAGTTCGGAGTTTCAAAAGGACATAGGCGGCCTTCCCAACTCGGTCGAAGCGGTGCCTGAAAAAATCTTCATCACCCTGGCCCATAGGTTTGGCGTGAGTCGCGAAGCGATCCTTCGGCGCTTTCTTGACCTCGGTCGGGTGACTCCGGCGTTTTATGAGTCGAAAGCGCAGGAGTGGACTGCACAAATCAAAAAGAAGGCGGGCGGCGGCAGTTGGGTTGCGTCCACGGGCGCGTATCTGAGTGATCGCCTTCTCCGCGATGTCTTCGCGCGTAGGTCTCGCGATCAGATATCCGTCGAACAGGCGGCGGATTACCTTGGCGTCAAATCTAGGAACGTCGGTGCGCTTGAGGAGCTGGCCCTCAAAAGGAAGTTCGCATGAATTACGTCTTCGACAACGGCCCCTTTAGTCGGCTGAAGCATTATTACCCGACGGTGTTCAAGTCAGTGTGGGCCGGTCTCGAACAGCTGATTGAAGAAGGCGCGGTCGTTTCGACTAAAGAGGTCTGGACGGAGCTTCAGAACGGCGAGCCGAATAAGCATGTGCATCCCTGGTTGAAGGCGCGAAAGCACATATTCACCGTGCCAAGCGCGAAGGAGCTTGGAATGGTCGGGCAGATTCTTGCCGTGCCGCACTTCCAAGCAATCATCGGCGAGAAGCAGCGCCTACGCGGGACACCAGTCGCAGACCCGTTCGTCGTAGCTGCGGCATGGGCTCGGGATGCGGCGGTCGTGACGGAAGAGCAGCACAAGCCGAATGCATCGAAGATTCCGAACGTTTGCGAGCACTTCAAGGTTCGTTATCTGTCGTTGGAAGAGTTCATGGCGGAACAGGGTTGGACGTTCTGAACGCTATCTCCCGCGACGCCATTGCCTCGACGGGCGTGTGGATGGGTTGAGGTGGCTAGGACGGCCATGCGACCCAACGTGCGCATCATGCGCCCAACCGGGTATATGTGGTGTGGGCCTTATGGCAGACTCTACCGATCGTATGACTGCAGGGGAAGCTCGTGAGGAAGTCACTTTCACTAGGCATGATTCTGGCTCTGTCGTTCGCGCAGGCCTCCCGTGCCGAAGATCCGGTCATTACCGATGCCGTGTACACGCGACCGGCGCGAATGGTAAACGTGGGACAGGGGCGTCGCATGAACCTGTATTGCATGGGCAAGGGTTCCCCGGCTGTGATCATGGACGCTGGGATGGGCGATTCCTCGATCAGCTGGGCGCTTGTGCAGCCTGCCATATCGCGACATGTCCGCACCTGCTCGTTCGACAGGGCGGGGCTGGGTTTCAGTGACGCCGCAACGCGCGCTGGAACGGCCGAAAATGCGGCTGAAGATTTGCACCAGCTGCTCCAAGCTGCCGATATTGGGCCACCCTACGTTCTAGTCGCCCACTCTTCCGGCGGCCTGAATGCCCGCATCTTCGCCGATCGCTACCGCAGCGAGGTGGTGGGAATGGTTATGGTCGAATCGTCTCACGAGGATCAATTCACCGAAGGCTGGGCCATCGGCTCACCAGACCAGAAGCGCAAGTATGAGGAATTCCTGGCAGAGGAACATGGCTGCATCGCGCTGGCAGAAAAGGGGCTAGTACCCGGCAGTCCTGAGTTCAAAAGGTGCGTGGGCGACGATGCCGATCCCCGCAACAGTGACGCGATTAATGCCGCGCAACGCGCCTATGCTATTACCCCTCGCTGGCAGGCGGCGGTGGCATCTGAGCGCGAGAACGTTGCCAGCGTGAGCGTTGAGCAGGTACGAGCGACGCGGAAGGACTACGGTGATATGCCGCTGTTCGTGCTAATCCATTCGCCATACCCAAAGCGAGACGATGAGACCCAGTCCGAGCGCGACCTACGCACGCTGTCTTGGGAGCGGCTTCACACCCGGATGGCTGCGATGTCCGCGCGGGGCGTCAACATGATCGTTCCCAATAGCGGTCACTACATCCAGTATGACCATCCACAAGTCGTCGTGGATGCCGTGCTGCATGCGCTCGCCTTGCAGGAGACAAACTAGCGATTGGGCTAGGACAATGCCGCAAATGAAACGTCGCTTCGCCACTGTCACCGCCCCTGGCGAGCTTCGTTTTGCAACCACTCGTCGCCGGAAAATAAGCGACAGGGGCCGCCGTGTTTTCCGAGGGACTAACGACACTGATGCTATTGAGTTGAGATCTGGGCTGATGGATTCGGCAACCAGGGCATTTTGTGTGCGGCCCCCCGAGTAAGGTGAATGCTGTCATCGCAACCCGAGGGCGCCAGTGTGATTGATTGGCGGTCAGTGGGCGATCACCGTCAAAGGCCGTGGTTGCGCTGCGCACTACCCGTGGTGTCTCTGGCAATCGCGGGGGGCGCTCGCCCACCGAAGACGGCGGGCTTGAAAAAAGTCGCCACTTAGGATCAAGGCACGGGCTCGTGGAATAAAAGACGGAGCTTAGGACCTAACTTCCGGCCACGTTACGGCCAATGGCTGGATATATCTTGCAGCGTAGGAGCAACGAGGCCGTTGGCCGTTCCCCTGCTGGGACGCATGTAGACACAGGGCCGGTCTCACGGTAGGTGGATATAAGTCGGAACTTGGGACCTATCTGGCCGGGCGAGATAAACCCGCAGCTTAGAAACTACCGGCTGGGCTTAGATAAAACTCGGAGCATAAGACCAACAATATCCGGACCGGCTCAAGCGGGGACACGCGGTAAAACTGCGAGCCGTGAGGGAATGCGGTCGGCCCGACAGCTTATAAGTTGCAGCTTAGGACCATAGTGTCTCGCAGTGCCCCTCACAGGCCCATGCAGTAAAACTAGGAACTTAGATAGATACCCAGCAGCCGCTGGAACCGGGGGGCTTTAGGCACCATCCGGACTTTCGTCGTGCCCAGCGTTTGGGCATCCCAATCCACATCAAACAGACACAGACGCATGATTGAAAACGAACTCACATCATTGGCCGACGCGGTAGCCCTCCGCGAACCCTTGGTCATCCGTAACGTAGCCTTCGACACGGCGACCTTCGACGCGCTCAAGCACATCCAGCGCGGGCTGGAGCACCGCATCCGCCGCGACACCTCCAATGCGGAGGTGCTCAAATACCTGCTACTGACCCACCCGGATGCCCGAGCCACCCGTGGCGAATGCCTCTGAGGCCCTTGCAGCACTGAGGCATGGAGCACCTCGAATGGTTGCCGTCGGCAGCCTTAAGACCGATGAGATCCTTCAGCCCCGTGAAGGTCGCATGGTCCCCTACCGCGAGCAGGGCACTGTGGCTGCTCGTAGCGATGCCCATGTCGGGACCATGCGGCTGGCTCTAGAAGCTGGGGCGGCCGTTGAACTGGAACCGCTCCTGGCCGCTGAGGTCGGAAACGAGCTGTTGATTGTCGACGGGCACCACCGCCTAAAGGCTTACTCATTAGCCCGGCGCGCTATGGTGCCAGTCCGTACAGCGAAGATGTCGCTCCATGCGGCGGTCATCCTCTCCAAGCTAGCAAACACAGACGCGCGGGCCATGGAGATGCATCCGCAGCAGCGGCTGGATGCCGCGTGGCAGTACCTTGCTCACATCACCGAGCGAGGCCGCCTTCGCCTGCCTCCCGGGGAATCGCTCAGGGCAGTTTCCGGCCGCTTCGGTATTGGCCGAGGCACCGTGGCTCGGATGGTCGAGAAACTTCCGAGCGTCAGCCCATCCGCTTTCGCTCCGGCTGCTAATGACCTTGGCACGGGATTCCCGCGCTGGCGCTATGTACGCGAGCACGGAGCCGGATGGTTGGAGATGGAGCACAAGATGACCGCTGGCGCAATCGCCACGCGTGACGCCGAGAGGCTCGCGCGCAAGCTTGGCAAGCTCATATCCGACGTTCGCCCAGATGTGCTGACGGCTGCCTTGCGCCTCTTGAGTGCCGAGACGGCCTTGAAGAACGACCGGGACACAGCCGAGCTGATGGCGGCAGCAATGGACGTTGACGGGGCCGACTTCTAACGCCTTCGTTTCAGCTCGGGACTCTTCTGTCCCATCTCAAGTGTCCCATTGGGACAGCCGCCTCTCTTTACCCCCTAACTGCGGCCCTGCTCTCCGAGCACGGGCACGCCTGACTATGCCTAGAGAAAGACTCCATGACTCACGTCACCACCTCAAAACAAGCCACACCATCGTGTGCCGTTACCCCGGCCCGCATCGCGATATCACCGTCGACGGATGAGGCGCCCGAGAGCAACGCGCGGCCGCCCGAGCTGCGTCGGCCGAGGCGGGCATAACCGGCAACTCCGCTGACGCCGTTATCAGCGACATCCAGATGCAGCCCGGCCGGGATGTCTCCCGCATCGAGAAGAACCGCGAGAACGGCATCGCTGAAACCTCGCAGCAGGCACGTTCCCGAGGCGGCGAGATAAACGGCCAGCTCGTGCAAAGCCTCGTGTCTTCGGCTTCCTCGGCTGCGGGGGTATGGCCGAAGTCCACGGGTCTCCCGTCGACCGGAGCCACGGGCATTAAGGAATCAGTCGCCTCGGACATCAATGGTTACCGAAGCGACGTAAGCAAATTCACGATCAGCGATCAGCGATCAGCGCTGACGACACTTTTATAGACCAGAGACGCAATGACTAAGCAACGAGCTACCACTTACTACACCCGCGACGCGCGCGGGAACCGGCTGGCCCATGTCGCCGTTAATGGCACGCAGGATCGTGCAGTGCTACACGTGGACGACCTTGCCCGCATCCTTGATGGAGGCTGGTCGCCTCATTGGTCCCTGCAAAACACCGGGTGCCACCGGTACGTGCTGGTGTGGGCACACGGCCCCAAGGGCAGGCCGCGGACCTTGACGGTGGCGCGTCTCGTGGCGAACGCGGGGAAGGGCGAGATAGTCAGGTATGCGGACGGCGATCGACTAAACCTGAGGCGAGATAACTTGCTCGTGCGCAAAGGCACCGCATGGACACCGGTCGACACGCTGAGGGCGCCCGGCGTCGCCACGGCCTCCTGCCTGAAATGTTCGGCAGAAATTTCCGGTAGGGGTTCTAACACGGAGGAACAGCAAGGTTCCCCCCGTGCCCCCCTCGTCCCCGTGGGACGGCTTGGCGAGTTCCGGCCCACCGGCGGGCAGTCTCATGTCTGACGTCTCGCGCCCGACAATCCTCCGGCTGCCCGACGTCCTGGCGACCATCGGCCTTTCCCGCCCTACGCTCTATCGCATGGTGCAAGCGAAGACCTTCCCCGCGCAGATTCGACTCGGCACGGCGTCCGTCGGCTGGCTGCGGGCGGAGGTCGAGCAATGGATCAACGACAGGGCGGGGGCGCGTCCGTGACTCCGTGCTCCGCAAGCGCGGCGGTTTGGGCATGTTTTTGGGTATGTTTTTCACCGTGCCCGCTGATGAGCCTTGCATGGACAATCACTTACGTGCGGTGGAGGGTCTCCCCTTGGCACCAACGAAAGATTCGGAGTACCTCAACCGGATCGCAATCGAACCCGCGAAAGCGGGTTTTTTTGTGCCCGGACACTCGGTGTCGCTGCCTGAACGTACCGACACTCGATGATCGCGAAAGCTCAATAATTCGGTAAATTTGCCGATACTTGCCTATAGCCGCATGCTGCGGTGACGTCATCAGGCAAACCCCTTTCCATGCTCGCAAGCAGTTATAGCGGCATCCTCGTCGTGTTCTCGCTCGTTGTCGCCGTGCTTGCGTCCTACACCGCGCTGATCATGGCCAGCCGCGTGGCGGGTGCGCGAGGTCGTGCCTCGTTGCTTTGGCTGATCGGCGGTGCCGTGGCCATGGGCTTCGGCATCTGGTCGATGCATTTCATCGGCATGCTGGCGTTCCGGTTGCCCATCGCCGTGGGCTACGACCTGGGCCTCACCGCGCTGTCGCTGGTGATCGCCGTCGGCTCATCCGCCTTCGCCCTGTGGCTGGTCTGCCTGGAGCAGTTGCCTCGTCGGCGCCTCTGTGGCGGCGCGTTGCTGATGGGGGCGGGCATCGCCACGATGCATTACACGGGCATGGCCGCGATGAAGATGCAGCCGGGGGTGATCTACGATCCCTGGTTGTTCGCGGCATCGGTGGCGATCGCCGTGCTGGCGTCGGGTGCCGCCTTGTGGATCGCGTTTCGCCTGCGTCACGATGGCGAGCGGGTAGTGCTGGCGCGTCTGGGCGCGTCGCTGGTCATGGGCTGCGCCATCGTCGGCATGCATTACACGGGGATGGCCGCTTCCGCGTTCCCCTCGGACAGCTGGTGCGGTGCCGCCTATACCGGTATCGATGCGAAATGGCTTGCGTTCGTCGTAATCGTCGTCAGCCTCGCCGTGTTCGCCATCACGCTCATCGTGTCCATGCTGGACGTTCGCGCGGACGCGCTGGCCATGTCGCTGGACCGGGCGAACAGCGAACTGGTGCAGCTGGCACTGCACGACAACCTGACGCGCTTGCCCAATCGCGTGTTGCTGGGCGATCGCATGGAGCACGCCATCGACATGGCGGAACGCGACCGGCGCCAGCTGGCCGTTCTCTTCGTCGATCTGGACGGGTTCAAGGCCGTGAACGACGTCTACGGGCATCACCTCGGCGACCTTCTGCTCAAGGAGGTGGCAGGTCGTATCCTGAAACTGAAGCGCGGGCAGGACACCGTGGCACGGCTGGGTGGCGACGAGTTCGTGCTGGTGCTCGACATCCGTGGCCCGGAAGACGCCGCGGAGCTGTCGCAGCGACTCGTCGACCAGCTGGCGGCGGTGTACGTGATCGAAGACCACGCCATTCATGTCGCCGCCAGCATCGGCATCGCCATCTATCCCGAGAACGGGCGGACCACGCATGAGCTGATGGTCAATGCCGATGCGGCGATGTACCACGCGAAAGAGCAGGGGCGTAACGGCTACTGCTTCTTCGAAAAAGCGATGAACGCGAACGTGCACCAGCAGCTGCAACTCCAGCAGGACCTGCGGCGGGCGGTCGACAATGGCGAATTCCTGCTGCATTACCAGCCCAAGGTGGTGTCCCCCGCGGGGCCCATGATCGGCGTGGAGGCCTTGTTGCGCTGGCAACCGCCCGGGCGGGAGATCGTCGCGCCGGACGACTTCCTGCCTGTCGCCGAACGCACGGGGCTGATCGTGCCCATCGGCAACTGGGTGATCGACGAAGCCTGTCGGCAGATGCGTGCATGGCAGGCCCAGGGGCATACGGACTGGACCGTGGCGGTCAACCTGTCCACGGTGCAGCTCACTCATGCCGGTCTGCTCGATGTGCTGCGCGACACGCTGCAACGCCACCAGCTCGAGCCGCGGCACCTCGTGCTGGAGGTGACCGAATCCACGGCCATGCGTGACGCCGCCACCAGCCTGGCCATCCTCAACCAGGTGTCGGCGCTGGGCATCGGTATTTCCATCGACGATTTCGGTACCGGCTATTCCAGCCTGCTCTATCTCAAACAGCTGCCGGCCAACGAACTGAAGATCGACCGGGGCTTCATCACCGAACTGACGCAAGGCAACGACGATGAAGCGATCGTCTCGGCCATCGTCGCCCTGGGCAAGACGCTCGGCCTGAAGATCGTCGCCGAAGGCGTGGAAACCACGGAGCAGCAGGCGTTGCTCACGCGGTTGGGCTGCAACGTGCTGCAGGGCTATCTGCTGGGCAGGCCGGTGCCTGCCGCACAGGTCGCGTTGTCGATGCCGGTGCATTACGATGCGGGCTGACGTACACCCAACCACCGGAACTGCCATGAACCAGACTGCCGATCCGATCGACCGACTCTTCGAGTTCACTGTCTCGTTCGCAAAAGGCAGGCTGGAAGACGACGGCGACTTCTACCCGTTCGGCATGGTCATTTCGACGGATGGCAAGTTTTCGGCCGTGCACGGCGAATTTTCGGCCGTGCAAGGGGAGGGCAATCCCGACGCGGAACAGTCCCCTGTCCTGGACGTGTACTGGTCGACCGCGGAAGCGCTGACGCGCGCCTGCGCCGACGGTGGCGTGGCCGCCGCTGCCCTGCTTGCTCCCGTGACCATTCCGGCCGAACTTGACGCACCTGTCAGGAGCGGTATACGCGTGCATATCGAGGCACCGGGGATCGCGCGCCTGATCTATGTTCCGTATGGGCCCTATGCCGACGCCGGTCGCACGCTCGAGTTGCATGAACCGCTGGCGGTGGAAACCCCGGACGCTTTCTTCAAGGCCTGATAGCGATCGTCCTCACATCGTGAGGATGATCTTGCCCACGCTCTTGCCCGATTCCATGTGCGCGTGCGCCTCCGCGGCCTCTGCGAGGGGGAAGCGGCTATCGACCACAGCGTGCAGCGTGCCGTCGTTGAAACGGTGCAGCCAGCGCTCGCGGAACCGCCGTGTCATCGCCTGCTTGACCGCCGCGGGGCGTGACTTCATCACCGTGCCGATGATCTGCAGGTGGCGGTATAGCAACTGGTCCAGCGGCAGGCTGGCCTTCGCGCCGCCGCCCAGCAGGCCCACTTCGACCAGGCGTCCGCCATGGTTGAGCGAAGCCAGGTTGCGGTCGAAGTAGGACGCGCCGATGAAGTCGACGATCACGTCGACACCGCGCTTGTCCGTTTCGCGGGCGATCACCTCGGCAAAGTCGCTGCTGCGGTAGTCGATGGCGATATCGGCACCGAAACCGCGAACACGATCGAGCTTGCCCTCGCTGGCGGTCGCGAACACGCGTGCCCCGGCGGCATGGGCCAGCTGGATGGCGGCCGAACCGACGCCACTGGCGCCGGCATGCACCAGGATGGCGTCCATCGATTCCAGGCGACCCAGGTGGAAGGCCGCCTCGTGGGCGGTGACGAAGGCCTCGGGAATCGCCGCGGCGTCGGCATAGTCCATGCCGTCCGGAATCGCCATGGCCATGCGATGGTCGATGCGCGCCAGCGGGGCGTAGGCGCCGCCGCCGACGATGCCCATGACGCGATCGCCCAAGGCATGACCGTGCACGTTGCGCCCGACGGCGATCACCTCACCAGCGATCTCCAGGCCCATGACCGGGGAGTCGCCGAAGTTGTCGCGCTTGTAGCCGCCGGTGCGCTGGATGATGTCCGCCCGGTTTACGCCCGCCGCATGCACGCGCACCAGCAGGTCGTCGTCGCGCGGGGTGGGATCGTCCACCTCGCCCAGGTGCAGTACGTCGGCCGCGCCGAAGTCGTCGAAGATGATGGCTTTCATACCAGCGAGCATCGCGCCGCCCGCGCGAGGCGAGGGTGAAGATATGCATGCGCGTCCGCGACGCATTGACGCGCTGCAAGCCAGGCGACAAGCTGGACGACAAAGCCGATGGAAATGGGATTCCCATGACGAATGTGACACTGCGGGTTTCGCTCCTTGCCGGCCTGATGGCCCTGGCCGGCTGCGCCGCGCATGGGACGTTGCCCGAACCGCGTCAGGGAACGGACGTGGCGCAGCGCAAGAGCGATGCGCACCGGGTCTATGCACGCGGCGACATGCAGCAGGCTGCCGATCTCTACGAAGCGCTCGTGCGCGATGTCCCGGACGATGCCGACGCATGGTTCCACCTGGGCAATGCACGTTTCCGGCTGCAGCGGCAGGACGACGCCGTGGCGGCGTACGAGCAGGCCATCCGGATCAGGCCGGGCGATGCGCGGGCGCTCTATAACCTGGGCGTGGTTCGCCTTAAGCAGGCGCAGGCCGCGATGATCGACAGCGCCCAGGCCGGCAAGCCTGGCGATCCGTTGCGCGGCGACGGTGTGCGTATCGCCCAGCGGCTGGCCAAGGTCGGCGACGACCTCGGCTCCCACGGCAAGGCGGACGGTGGCGCCCCGCCGTTCATCGTCGAAGCGACGGACGACGCGTCCGCGCGGTGAGGGGTCGCCCTATGACGTATGGCCGGCGTCGGTGAACCGGTGTAGCGTTCCTGTGAACCAGGCGACATCGACCAGGGGGTGACATGTCGCGTATCGATTTCGACGAGCCGTGGACGTTCGGTGGACAGCCCTGGCACAGCCTGAAGGACATCGAGTTCGGGGTCATCGTCGTGGATGCCGCCGGCGCCATCGTGCACGTCAACGATCGCGCCGCCGAGCTGCACGGCTGGGTGCGCCTGGCGGTTGGCCCGGACGACTACAGCCGGATGTATGGCCTGTTCACCGAGGAGGGGCGTCCCTATCCCTCCGACGACCTTCCGCTTGCTCGTTCCGTCCGCCATGGCGAGACGGTTCGCCATGCCCGATGGGTGGTCCGGCGGCCCGACGGAAGTCGCCAGACCATACAGGGTACGTCCTACCCGGTATGCGATCGGGAGGGTGACCAGGTGGGGGCGGTGCTGGTCCACGATGCCATCGGCGAGCCGCGGCACGGATGAACGACCGTGCCGCGCCTGCCGGGCGACTCCGCATGCTGGCCCGTATCCTCATCGGCGTGATGGCGGGTCTGGTGCTGTTCGTCTCGGGCGCCTGGGGCACGCTTGCGCTGAGCTACCAGCTGCCGGGGCCGTCCTACGCGCGGATCGTCGGCGCGGGCGCATGGTCGGTCATGTGGCTGGGCCTGTGCGCCGCCCTGGTCGTCTGGCGCCCGTGGTGGGCGTCGGTGGCGATGCTGGTCGCGCTGACGGCACTGGCCCTGTGGTGGACCAACGTGCGGCCGTCGAACGATCGCGTCTGGGCGGACGACGTCAGCCGTCTGGTGTCGGGTACGATCGATGGCCCGCTCGTCACCCTGCACAACGTTCGCCATTTCGACTGGCGCACGGATGACGACTACGACGCACGATGGGAAACCCGCCAGTACGATCTCGATCACCTCACCGGGGTGGACGCGATCCTGTCTTACTGGTCGGGCGAGGTCATCGCGCACGCCATGCTGTCGTTCGGTTTCGACGATGGACGCCACCTGGTCTTCTCGGTCGAGATCCGGCGGGAGCGGGGCGAGGCCTTTTCCGAGGTGGGCGGGTTCTTCAAGCAGTTCGAGTTGATCCTGCTGGCCGCCGACGAGCGCGATATCGTTCGCGTAAGGACCAACGTGCGCGGCGAGGACGACTACCTGTTCCCGTTGCGTATGCCACGTGAGGCCATGCGCTCGCTGTTCGTGTCCTACGTGGAAGCCGCCAACCGGATGACGCACGAGCCGCGTTTCTACAACACGGTGACTTCCAACTGCACCACCATCGTCTATCGCATGGCACGGCGCATCGACAGCGGCCTGCCGCTGGACCCGCGCCTGCTGCTCACGGGTTACCTGCCGGAGTACTTCATGGAGGTCGGCGCGCTCGACCCACGCCTGGGCGTGGAGACCTGGCGGCGCCTCGGGCGCATTACCGACCGTGCCCGGGCCACCACCGCGAAAGACGATTTTTCGTCTGCCATACGCGTCGGTGTGCCGTCGGCTCAGTCGTCATCGTCGGGGGCCGACACCTTATAGCCCCTGGTGCTTAGCGCGCTCAGGTAGCCGTCGTTGCCCAGCAGGTCGTCCAGCGGCACGATGGCGATGGTCTGGTCGTTGGCGGCCACCGCGGTATCCACGGCGGCAAGCCAGCGCTCCCGCACGGCCTTGGGTATGTCGGTCAGGCCGATCTGCTGGGCTATGCCGCTGTCGGTCGCCGCGTTCATGCAGGTGATGCGTTGCCGGGCCGTGCGCTCGTCCTTCAGCGCGGCGATATCGCCCGTCGCCCACGCATTGGCACGTCGGGCCATGTCGGCCAGCTGCGCGTCGATGTTGTCGATGCTCTGCGCGAAGCATGCCACGTCGTCCAGGTTCGAACGCTTGAACGACTTCACCACGGCGCGCGGATCGTCGACCATCAGGGTGTACTCGATGGGCACCTGTTTCACGCCGTGTCGGGTCGCCAGGTCCATGACGGTGCGGGTGACGCCGCCGGAGCGTGCCAGGCCGCTGCTGCGTATGGCGGCCTTGTAAAGTTCCAGCACGGCGAAAAGGGGCCGGTAGCGCTCCACCTTGCGATCGTCGCCGATGTACTTCGCCTTCACCGTGAGCCAGCGGGCGTAGACGTCGGGTGGCACGGTCTCCTGCAGCGTCTTGCCGTCGGGCGAGTTGCGCACCCCGATCAGCGAGGGCAGTAGCGCAAGGCGACCGAAGAACCCGGCATTGGGCTTGATCTCCACCTTGGGGGGAAGGATGAGCGCCCCGGTATGGGCCAGTGCCTCGTCGATCTCCCGCGTCTGCCAGGTCATGTTCCTGGGCAGCGGGGTGAGCGTGCCGAGGATCAGCAGCGTGTGACCCCCGCGCGTTACCCGCCACAGGCCGGGTCCCGGCTGCTCGCCGCTGACCGTGACCGCCTCCAGCAGGGGCACGGACGTGGCCGGCGGTGGCGCGGCGGGAGGGGGCGTCTGCGCGGCAGCGGGGAGGGCTGCCGCCAGTACGAGGCCGAGGGCGGCAAGGGCTCTGAGCATGCGGTTCGGGGTCATGGCGTTAGGCTAAAGGAGGAACGCTGAAGGGAGGAGTGCCGCTTGGCCCGGGTTGCCGCTTAACCGGGTGCTCGCCCGGCATTCACATGGGATCGTGAACATGGATCACTTTCCCGGACCGGAGTTCCGCACATGAAGATCGGCATCATCGGCGCAGGCAATATCGGTAAAGTGCTCGCCAGGCGTTTCCGCGAAGCGGGCCACGACGTACTGATCGCCAACTCCCGCGGGCCGGAGACCTTGTCCGGCGTGGCCGCGGAGACCGGCGCCGTGCCGGCTACCGTCGAGGCGGCGGCGCACGGGGGAGACGTGGTCATCGTCACCATTCCCGAGTCGAGCATTCCGTCCCTGCCGGTCGACCTGTTTGCCGACGTGCCGGCGGACACCGTGGTGGTCGACACCGGCAATTACTATCCGCAGCAACGCGATGGTCGGATTGCCGCTATCGAGGAAGGACTGGCCGAGAGCCAGTGGGTTGCCGACCAGCTCGGGCGGCCGGTCATCAAGGCCTTCAACAACATCCATGCGGAGCACCTGGGCAGCATGGGTGTGCCGTCCACCGACGAGCATCGGATCGCCCTGCCGGTGGCTGGTGACGACCCCAACGCGAAGGCCAAGGTGCTCAAGCTCGTGGACGAGATCGGCTTCGACGGCGTGGATGCCGGCACGTTGGCGGAATCGTGGAAGCAGCAGCCGGGCACGCCGGTCTACGGCACCAATCGCGACATCGAAGGGGTGCGTCAGGGCCTGCTGGACGCCGAGCGTGATCGGCTTCCCGAATGGCGCGCAACGGCACAGAGTCCGGGTGATTACAAGGCACCTCGCTGACGCGAATCGTGACTTTCATGTGAAGATTTTTTTGGGCATTTCTTCCATTGTGGCGACACGTACGACCGGATAGTCTTGCTCGTCCCTTTCCGTGGCAGGACTGTCTCGCCCTCGCGAGCGCATAGACGGAATTTCGAGGTTACGCATTTTTCCATGGCCCTGGTCATTTACGACATTCCCTTCAGCCCGGACCTTGCAGGCCTGTGGCACGTGCAGATGAACGGCGTGCCCACGGAAAATTTCGACACGCGCGTCGCCGCCATCGCCTATGCCGTGCAGCAGTCCAAGCTGCTAGGTGCGCACAGCGGGTTGCAGGTGCTCGTCTCGGTCGAAGGCGCCGACGGTATATGGCGCGAGTTCGAATCCAGCGCCAAGCGCCCGGTCAGCGGACTGCTGTAGCCACCAGTGCACGTCCTTTTGATGCGCGATGCTTAGGATGATGCGCTGGAACGAGGAACATCCCACCTATGACGCATCGCAAGATCGGTTACTTCGACGTGGAAGGCTCATGTTACGTGGCAAAGCCAGGGCGCTGGCGCGGTAAATACGTCATCAGCGAGGACGGCGACGAGGTTGCCGAAAATCTCTGCACCACCCTGCACGAGAATGAGGCAGATGCCTGCGCCGAGGGGCTCAACCTGGGCATCCTGGCCGCTCGTCGGCTCATGAAGGAGCGCGAGGGTTTCGATCCTGGCGATGACTGATCCCGGTCATTCCCCCGTGCAATCGGGCGACACGCTTCGAAGCGACCTGGAGCGTCTTGCGAGCGCGGTGATGCCGTTCGGCAAGTTCAAGGGCAGGCCGATCGCGCAGCTTCCCGGTCACTATCTGGCGTGGTTCGCCCGCGAGGGCTTTCCGCCCGGCGAACTGGGGCGCCTGCTGGCGCTCATGCTGGAGCTCGATCACAACGGCCTGCGCAGCCTGCTCGATCCGCTGAGGCAGCCGTCCGCACACTGAAACGCAAGATATCGCGGCGAGAGGTCTTGTCGCCTCAGGCATTGGACGATCAGTGCCGCAGTGCCGATTCGTCCACGACATCCACACCCGCAGGATGGACACTGACGACACCGTCGTCGCGCAGCTTTGCCAGCATGCGCGTCACCGTGGCCGAACTCATGCGCAGATACGAGCCGATGTCGTCACGCGACATCGGTAGCGGGATCGTTCGGGTGTGTTCGTCGAGACGGCGGTGACGATCCAGCAGGTCGACGAGGAAGCCACGGACGCGCGATGCGGCGACACCGTCCGCGGCATGTCTGGTAACGGCGTGCTCCCGCCGACGCAGCGTGCGGAGGTGACGCGCCAGGGCATCGTTTTCCACGCAGAGGGCATCGACGGCGTCCCGTGGAAACCGGCAAAACCATGTCTTGCCCACCGCCACGACGGAGCGGCCGTGCGTTTCGTTGCGTGCCACGTCCAGGGCGAACAGTTCGCCGGGCAAATGGAAGGCCAGCACGCAGCCGGCGCCGACCGTCTTGGCCATGCCGTTGAGAACGGCGAAGGCTGCGCGGTGTGGGGCATCCGGTTGCACGAGTCGATCGCCGTCGGAAAAGGGGCCTACCCGTTCGACGACGTCCCTAATGTCGAGCAGGGCGGGGTCGCCACCTCTCGTTGCTTCGCACGCTTCCGCATGGCGACAGGAGGCGTTGCAGCACGCCGACGTGCGGCGCGTGGGCGCGGGGCTCGTAGCAGCGACAGGATGCGGCACGGTGGACCTCCCTGCACGCTGGAAGGGCGTGCGTGACCATTTTATGCCTTCGGGTCCCCGGCGGCGGGCGCGGTCAGGTGCCTGTGCCGATTTGCCGCAATGAACGGCATCCGCGGGCACCTCCATGGCGGGTGGTTCGCAGTCTTGGTCGACGCTTGACGCCGGTGGGTATTTACCTTAGTAAAGGGCGTTGGGGGAACCACAAGGGGGCCTTGCAGGCCATGGCACGTCGATCCACGCTTTTGCCCGAGACACAGATCGTTACCTTGCCCGATGGCTTCGTGCCCGGCACCGTGGCGCCGTTCGTGATGCGCTACGGCACCGACTTCCTGGTCGCCATGCAGCGGGCCGCCTCGGTCCACGATGCGGCGCAGTCGGCGGAAACAGAAATGGAAACGGCCTAGCGATCCGCAGCGTGGTTCGTCGGTGCGCGGGCACCGTCGTCCGGCGTATCGCCGGCCGGTCCGCCCTTGTTGATGGCGCCTACGACCACGATGGCCACTATCGCGACAATCAGCGCGATGAGTGCGTAATAGCGTGTGCGGTTCATACGAGTGTTTCCCCCATCACGGTACCGATTCGACGAAGGTGTCCATTGCGAAACGCCTCATGCCGTGCACGTCACGCAAGATGCACGCCTGTCCGTGGACGCTGACTTCCGGTTACCAACGAGGAGGAGCGTCCGATGGACGAGGGTAAGATTGCGGTTGCTGACAAACAGAAGGGCGGCATCGGATACATCCTGTTGTGGGTTCTGGGCGTGCCCATTCCGGTGCTCCTGCTTATTTTCCTGGTCAGGGGTTGTACCTGACTGAGCCAGACCGGCGTATCCAGGCAAAGGGAGGGACCCCGCGGGGTCCCTCGTGCCATGCACTGTCAGTGCTTGCCGGCGTCGCGCACCTTGTCGGCGGCCTTGCCTACTTCCTTCTGCGCCTTGCCGGCATTTTTCTCGATATTTCCCGCTGCTTCCTTGGCGTCATTTCCGGTGACCTTGCCGACAACTTCCTTCACGGCGCCCTTCACCTCGTGCTTGGTGCCTTCGGTACGGTTCTTGTCCATGGTGGTGTTTCCTCTGCAGGCTCTGCGTCATTCGCAGCGTGACCTGTGTACGCCTCGCGGCCATGAGCACTGCGTGAAACAAGCGTGGGGTCCGATTGATGGTGTTCAGGGTGCGGGGTAGGCGGACGCCTTGAGCAGCCCGGCGAGGTGCGCGGCGTTGGTCGTCAGCGTCGCTATGGTCTGCACGACCTTCTCCGGAGTCTTTTTCAGATCGATGTAGTTGGTGTCCGACATGGCTTCGCCCACCCAGTAGGCAGAGCTTCCCGCGGGGATGGTGAAGCCGACATCGGCCAATGCCTGGTAGAGCTCGGCGGTGACGTGGTGTGCGCCATCCTCGTTGCCGACGACGCCGACGATCCCCACTTTCCCGAACGTCGGGTAGCGTCCGTCGTCGCCGATATCGCCCAGGA
Organism: Xanthomonas sp. NCPPB 2632; assembly: GCF_041228075.2. Classification (NCBI taxonomy): domain Bacteria; kingdom Pseudomonadati; phylum Pseudomonadota; class Gammaproteobacteria; order Lysobacterales; family Lysobacteraceae; genus Xanthomonas; species Xanthomonas sp. NCPPB 2632. Next base: position 3,082,613 of record NZ_CM192979.1, on the reverse strand, counting down.
TGGCGTCCATGCGTTCCACGACACGTTTGCTGATACTGGACGGCTGTCCCATCCATATGGGTGTGACCATGACCAGGATGTCCGCTGCCATGATGCGCTCGCGCAGCGCCGGCCACTCGTCACCGTCGCCCTCGTCGTGGCTTACCCCGGGCTTGATATCCAGGTCGACCACGCGAGCGCTGTCCACCTCCACGCCATGCCGCTTGAGCCCTTCCAGCAGTTGATCGAGCAATTTCTGGCTGGATGACGGCTTCGGCGAGCGGGCAAGCGTGCAGTTGAGTCCAAGGGCTTTGAGTGTCATGAGGACGCTCCATTCGTGTGAGGTGAAACGTCAACCTCGGGCAAGGCATGTGCAGCACATGTGGTGCCGATGTGCATGTCGACGACCATCGGCGTATCGAAGACACGGGCATGACAGCGATCTCACACCGGGTCACGCAACTTCGGCGGACTACGACTCAGACGGTTGCCGACGCCATGCAAAGTCCTTATGTGCCCGAAACCCCCGGCCGCTCACCGGTCATCCCCGAAGAGTCGCCGGTCGAGCCGAGGCCCGAGACGCCGGGCGGTAACCCGGGAACGGATCGTCCGCAGGAGCGGCCCGCGCATCCGGATCAACCGGAAGATGACGGCGGCCCGTCGCCGGTGGCGCCCGAGGCGCTGGCTGTGCGGATTCCCTGAACTCAGGGGGATTGCAGGCCGGATATGACGGCGGCGGAGCGTCCCCTGCGATCCGGGCAGTTACGATCCGGGCCATGCCTCGCGATCGTTTTTACGACACAGAGGCCCGTCGAAAGACGGGCCTCTGTGTGTTTTCAGGAACGGTGTGCCATGCGCAAGCGCGTTGGCTCGGGACGCAGGGTCAGACCGCGTCGCCGCTGAGTCGGCTGGCGACCTCGCCGAGCCAGTCGTAGCCGTCCATCTCGCCGCCGAACAGATCGAGGCCGGTGCTGCTGTCGCCTGCACGGAAGCCCGTCGAATATTCGAAGGTGGTGATGCCGTATTCGTTGCGAAGTTCGTTCATGGTCGTGTCTCCCAGTCGTCTGTGACCGGATGCGAAATGCTCTGGCACCAACGTCGCCGGTCTTTGACGTGGTGGGGACCTTACGCCGATGCAGGACCTCGAAGAAGGCGTGCTGGGCGGTCAGTCCGTTTCGTTTGGTGAACAATCGGTTCGTTAGGCTTTCGTCATCACCCGATAGGGTGTAATTCCTGAACTAACGAGTTTACTACACGCCTTTTGTATGGGCGGCTCGGGCCATTACAAGGGGTCCCGGGCATTGAAGGGTTGGACAGGCTTGTGAGTAAAAGGTTCAAGCAAATCGCCCGGCGGTGTGTCGGAGCGCTTTCCAGGGATCCTTACTACGGGCTTTCGTTCACCGTTTCAGCTGTATCCGTTAACCCTAGTTTAACTCAAACGATCGTTCGGCGCCACGGGGGTGCCTGGAGGCGCTCCACGAGGAAGTCGGCGAGCTGGCGAACCTTGGGGGAAAGGTGGCGACTTTGCGGATACACCAGCCACACGGCACCGTGCTCGTAACGCCATGGATCGAGCAGAGAAACCAGGCTGCCTTCGACCAATGCCTGCTCCACGTAGAAGTCAGGCAACTGCGCGATGCCGAGTCCGCGGTGCGCCGCATCGAGCAGGGCCTGGCCCGAACTGGCCCGATAGCGGCCGTGCACGGGTCGCTGCCGGGGCTGGCCGTGCTCGGCGAAGATCCAGTGGCTGGCCGATCCCAGCAGGAGCGTGTGTCCCGCGAGTTCGTCGGGTGTCGTCGGCGCTGCATTGGCCGCGAGGTAGGCGGGTGAGGCGACGACGAAGAGTCGCCGCTCACCCAGGCGTCGTGCCACGAGGTTGGAATCGGGCAGGAGGCCGGTGCGCACCGTCAGGTCATAGCCTTCCTCGATGAGGTCGACGGTGCGGTTGGAAAAATCCATGTCCACGCCCAGTTGCGGGTGGAGCGCGAGAAAGGCGTTGACCAGTGGCGCCACGTAACGCTCGCCATAGGTGGTCGCCAGGCTGATGCGCAACTTGCCTCGCAAGCCGTCCTGGAAATCGACGATGGCCTGGTCGGCGGCGTCAAACCCCTCCAGCAGGTGCCGCGCATGCTCGTAGTAGAGGCGCCCGGCGTCGGTGAGACGCAGCTTGCGGGTGGTCCGGTGCAGTAGCTGGGTGCCGAGTCGTTGCTCCAGCGCGCTCACGGCGCGGCTAACGAAGGCCGTGGACAGGCCCAGGTGACGGGCGGCGGCGGAGAAGCTGCCTAGCCTTACCACTTCCACGAAGGCGTCCATCCCGTCCCAAGCACGCATCGATCTTTGCTCCCCGGTAAAAATGCTTCACCCGCAGGGCGGCTAATCGACGGGCCCGGGGCTGGCTAAAATCCTCGCTACCGCCGGCTGCCATGCCGGTTCCACCGTTAGTGTAAGAGGAATTGCCCACCATGAAGTCTCGTGCCGCTGTTGCCTGGGAAGCAGGAAAGCCGTTGTCCATCGAAGAAGTGGATGTCCAGGGTCCGAAAGCGGGCGAGGTGCTGGTGCGCATCGTGGCGACCGGCGTGTGCCACACCGACGCCTACACATTGTCGGGCGACGACCCGGAAGGGGCCTTCCCGGTCATCCTGGGTCACGAGGGCGGTGGCATCGTCGAAGAGGTGGGTGAGGGCGTCACATCGCTCAAGCCGGGCGATCACGTCATTCCGCTGTACACCCCGGAATGCGGTGAGTGCCGGTTCTGCCTGTCGGGCAAGACCAACCTCTGCCAGAAGATCCGCCTGACCCAGGGCAAGGGCGTCATGCCGGATGGTACGTCGCGCTTCTCGCTGGCGGGCAAGCCGCTGTTGCACTACATGGGCACGAGCACCTTCAGCGAATACACGGTGTTGCCGGAAATCTCCCTGGCGAAGATCAACAAGAACGCCCCGCTGGAAAAGGTCTGTCTGCTCGGTTGCGGAATTACCACCGGCATCGGTGCCGTCCTGAACACGGCCAAGGTCGAGCCCGGTTCGACGGTGGCGGTGTTCGGCATGGGCGGCATCGGCCTGTCGGTGGTGCAGGGCGCGGTCATGGCCCAGGCCAGTCGTATCGTGGTGATCGACACCAATCCGTCGAAGTTCGAGATGGCGAAGATGCTGGGTGCGACGGATTGCATCAATCCCCGCGACTATCCGGATACGCCGATCCAGCAGGTGATCGTCGACCTGACCGATGGGGGGGTGGACTATTCGTTCGAGTGCATCGGCAGCGTGGACGTGATGCGCGCCGCCCTGGAGTGCTGCCACAAGGGCTGGGGCGAGTCGATCATCATCGGCGTGGCCGGTGCCGGCCAGGAGATCCGCACCCGTCCGTTCCAGTTGGTGACCGGGCGCGTATGGCGCGGCTCGGCGTTCGGCGGCGTGAAGGGGCGCAGCCAGTTGCCGGGCTACGTGGATCGGTACATGGGGGGCGAAATCAAGATCGACCCGATGATTACCTACACGATGGGACTGGATGAGATCAATCGGGCTTTCGACCTGATGCACGAGGGCAAGGCCATCCGCTCCGTCATCCTTTACTGAACCCGCTCGTCATGACGAAGGACCGGATGGGACGGTTTCTGGTTGTCGACCGGTAGCGGTGTTCTAATGGGCCACCGTTACCAAAGCGAAGCCATCGTCATGCCGTTCCATGAATTCCGCCTTGAAGGCGATTACGTCGAGCTCAACCTGCTGCTCAAGCTGACCGGCATCGTCGCCAGTGGCGGCGAGGGCAAGCATCGGGTGGCCGATGGCCTGGTCGCCGTGGACGGCGTGACGGAAATGCGCAAGACCTACAAGGTGCGCGCGGGCCAGGTGGTCACCATCGGTAGCGACGAGATCAGCGTCCTGCCCGAAGTGGACTGACCCGTTCCATCGTCCGCATGAAAAAACCCGGCGCCTCGCGGCGCCGGGTTTTCTTTGGGCGGTTATTCCGCGGATGCGGAATTACATGCCGGAGCTGGACGACTTGGCCGGTTCGGTGCCGGTGGTCGGGGTGCTCTTCTTGTGCTTCTTGTGAGTGGACTTCATCGAACCGTTGGAATTGGCGGCGCTGGAACCGGAGGTGCCGGTGCTCTTCATGGCGTCGCTGGTGGTCTGCGTCTGCGAGCCCGCGCTGGAAGACGGCGTGGGGGACGCCGACTGCGAAGCATCCTGGGCCATGGCGGCGCCGCCGAAAGCCATACAACCAGCCAGCATGGCGACGATCAGTTTCGTGTTGCGCATGACGAAATCTCCTGGAACTTGTGGCGCCTTGGTCGAACTTCGCGATGCACGGCGCATGAGCATCGCTTACCGGATATCCGGATGTGTCGATGGGATAGACGCTATCGCGTTTCCGCTGAACAGTGTTCTTGCGAAGCAGCAAATTCCGGTTAACCGTTCAGAGTAAAATTAGCCGGCGTTAAGTAACGGCAAGGTCGTGCGATTCCTGACACGATCAGTGGAAATCCCGTGACACGGCACCGAGTTCCGGCAGGAGGTCGCTGTAGTCATGAAGACGGCTTGCCACGAGGTGGCGTACGCCTTTGATCGACTGCCAGCGGCCATCGACCGCCAGCAGCACGGCTTCCAGCAGCGCCTGCCGACAGGCCTCGGCCACCGCGGGTCGCACGATGACGTTGACCTGGCCCGTTTCGTCTTCCAGGGCGACGAAGGTAATCCCGCTGGCGGTCTGGGGGCGCTGGCGCATCGTGACCAGGCCGGCATGACGCAACCACGTGCCGCTGCGTGTGTCTTCGATGTCCCGTGCACGACGGACACGGCGCGACTGCAATATCTTGCGAACCAGCAGCAGGGGGTGGCCCGCCAGCGACAGGCCGGTGGTGGCGTAATCGGCAAAGACGTTTTCGGCCATGCTGGGTGGGCGCAGCGGCGTAGGTTGTTCGGCCACGGCCTCCAGTAGCGGCAGGCTGCGTTCGATGCCGGAGCTCTCCCAGCGGGCGCGATGACGATGGCCGCTGAGCACGCGCAGGGCACCGGCATCCGCGAGGCGTTCGCGCTCGAAACGGCTAAGGCGTGCACGGTGGGCGAGGTCGGCAAGATCGCGAAAGGGCGCGCTGTCGCGTGCCTGCACGATGCGTGCGCCGAGGTCGGCCGAGAGGCCGCCGATCAGGCGCAGACCCAGGCGCAAGGCAGGGCGTGGGGCCCGGGTCGCTTCCAGCGTGCAATCCCATTGGCTGGCGGTGACATCGGGTGGGCGCACCTCGGCACCGTGCCGACGCAGGTCGGCGACGAGCTGCGCCGGCGCGTAGAAGCCCATCGGCTGGCTGTTGAGCAAGGCGCAGCAGAAGATTTCCGGATGGTGGCATTTCATGTACGACGAGGCATAGGCGATCAACGCAAAGCCGGCCGCGTGCGATTCGGGAAAGCCGTAGCTGCCGAATCCCTGGATCTGGTCGATGATCTGCTGGGTGAACTCGGGGGTGTAACCCCTCGCCGCCATGTTGGCTCGAATTTTCGGCTCGAATTTCTGCAACCCGCCACGGCGCTTCCATGCGGCCATCGACCGGCGCAGGTCGTCCGACTCGCTTTCGGTGAAACCCGCCACCACCTGCAGCAGCTTCATCACCTGCTCCTGGAAGATCGGCACCCCTAGGGTGCGTTCCAGGACGTCCTTGACGCCCGGTTCGTAAACGATCTGTTCCGGCGGCAGTTGGCGTCGTTGCAGGTAGGGGTGAACCATGCCGCCCTGGATCGGGCCCGGTCGGACGATCGCCACCTGGATCACCAGATCGTAGTAAACAGCCGGTTTCAGGCGCGGCAGCATCGACATCTGCGCACGTGATTCGATCTGGAACACACCCACGGTATCGGCGGCCTGGATCATCGCGTAGGTTTTCGGATCCTTCATGGGGATGTCGGCCATGCATCGGTAATCCGGGCCGCCACGGGCACGCAGCAGGTCGATCGCCTTGCGCATGCAGGTCAGCATGCCCAGCGCCAGGCAATCCACCTTGAGCAGTTTCATCGTTTCCAGGTCGTCCTTGTCCCACTGGATGATGGTGCGGTTATCCATCGCCGCGTTCTCGACGGGCACCAGGTGATGCAACGGCGTATCCGAGATGACGAAACCGCCTACGTGCTGGGACAGGTGGCGAGGCATGCCGTTGAGTTCGTGCACCAGCACGATCAGCTGCCGGATGGTGCGACTGGCGACGTCGAAACCTCGCTCCTGCAGGCGCTGGATGATCGGCACCTCGCCATGCGCGTGCGAATAGGCACGGCTGAGCTGGTCGAGCTGGTCTTCGGACAACCCCAGCGCACGCCCGACATCGCGGGCGGCACTCTTGGGCCGGTAACTGATGACCGTAGCCGCCAGCGCGGCCCGTTCGCGGCCGTATTTCTCGAAGACGTACTGCAGGACTTCCTCGCGGCGCTCGTGCTCGAAGTCGACGTCGATGTCCGGTGGCTCGTCGCGCTCCAGCGAGATGAACCGTTCGAACAGCGTGGTGATCTGGTCCGGGTTGACCTCGGTGATGTGCAGGCAGAAACAGACCACTGAATTGGCCGCGGAGCCGCGGCCCTGGCAAAGGATCTGCTGCGAGCGGGCGAACCTGACGATGTCCTGCACCGTGAGGAAAAATGCCTCGTAACAGCACTTGGCGATGAGGTCCAGTTCTTTTTCGATGCGTGTGACGAGGTCGGGTTTCATGCCCCCGGGCCATCGCCGCGCCGCGCCCTCGTAGGTGAGACGGCGTAGGTAAGCGGCAGGATCGGTGCCTTCGGGCACCAGTTCGCGCGGGTAGACGTACTGGATCTTGCGGAGGTCGAAACCGGTGCAGCGGGCGGCCACGAGCAGGCTCTGCTCGAGCATGTCACGCGGATAGATGCGCGCGAGTGCCTCACGCCGACGCAGGTGGCGCTCCCCGTTGGGAAAGAGGTGGTGGCCGGCCTCGGCCACGCTGCGGTTGAGGCGGATCGCCGTCATCACATCCTGCAAGGCGCGACGCCCGCGCAGGTGCATGTGCACATCGCCGGCGGCGACGCATGGCAGGCCATGCCGCTCGGCCAGGTGACGCCACGCCGCCAGTTCGGCCGCGTCGTGCTGGCCGCGGTGCAGTTCCACGGCCACCCATGCGCGGTCCCGGAAATGCGTGGCCACCCAGGCCGCGCGGTCGTCATGGGTGGCGGCATCGTCGGCGGCCAACGGACCCGGTGCCCAGAGCAGGCAGAGGCCGTGGGCGAGGTTTTCCAGGTCGGCACGGTGGAGCTCGTAGCGTCCTTTCGGCGCGCGACGTCGGCCCAGCGTGATCAGCCGGCACAATTCGGCATAGCCGTCCTGGTTCTCCACCAGCAGCACGAGCGTGGTGCCGTCCACCAGACGGACCTCGCTGCCGACGATCATCGGCAGGTCGACTTCCAGCGAGGCTTCCAGTGCGCGGACGATGCCCGAAAGCGAACACTCGTCGGTGATCGCCAGGGCGGTGTAACCGATGTCCCTGGCGCGCTCGAACAACTCCCGCGCGCTGGAGGCGCCGCGCTGGAAACTGAAGTCGCTCAGCGCGTGCAGCTCGGCATAGGCGGGAAGGTCGATCTCGCCCTCGTTCGCGGGCGGCGGTAGGGTCAAGGGCAGCATGGCGAACTACGCGAACCAGCCGTGCAGCATCCAGCCGTCGAGGGTGCCGGGCGGCAGGTAGGCCCAGGCCTGTTGCCCGGAGGGAGTGCGCACGATGTAGTAATCGCGGCGCGTGTCGTCGCCATCCCACCAGCCGCTTTCGATACGTTCGGGCCCGGCCAGCACGGCGACAGGCTCGGGACGCATGGGCAGAGGACGTGGCAACAACCATAGCGGGCGCCGGCGACGTGGTGGGGCCACCGTGGTATCCGGTGGGCCATAGCGCATCGCGCGTTCCGGTCGATGGTCGGCCACCATGGCGATCTGCCGAAGCGCGGCATCGCCCAGGCGGGCCCGCAGGCGTTCGTCGAGCGTGGGCCAGTCCAGCCCGTCGCCGCGAATGGGCTCGAAAAGGTCGCGCACCGGTGGCCGGAAAACCGGAAGTTCCTCGGCATCGAGTTCGATGGCCCGCGCCGGCGCAGGCAGGACGGTACGTTCGAGCCGGGTGCGGGCCAGTTCGAACAAGCGTTCCGCCTCGCGCTGGGGCGCGGCCATCGCTACGACCACGCGCGTGGTGGCGCCGCGGGCATGCTCGAGCGTCAGGGTGAAACGCTGCACGCCACCGTCGCGTGCGGCGAGCAGGTTGGCGAGCGAGCGGGTCAGCCGGCGCAAGGGAAACAGCAGTGGCTGGCTGCCATCCAGCTCGCTATCGAATTCGATCTTCTGCCGGAAGTTTGCCGGTGGCTGCCACGCGGGCAGCGGCGCGGCCGCCTGCCCACGTAGCCGATCCAGCCAGTTCACGCCATCGCGGCCGATGCGACGTGTGAGTTCCGGGCGCGGCAGCCGGAAGATGTCGTCGAGCCGGCGAAACCCCATGGCCTGCAGCGATTTCACCGTCGTGGCAGGCAGGCCGGCCTGACCCAGCGAGAGGGAGCCCAGCATGCGGACGACGCCTTGCGGCTCCGGTAGCACCATGCCGTCCGCGTGCGCCGCAAACACCCACGAGGCGGCAGGGAAGGGGGTTGCCGCCAGGGTGTGGACATGGCCCTGTTCGCCCAGGCCATGGCGGAGGCGTTCGGCTATCAACGGCCAGCCGTCGAACAGCCTAAGACTGGCGCCCAGTTCGAGGAGGATGGCCGCAGGGGGTATCAAACTGACGTGCCCACTGAACTGGTAACACCACGCGGCAAGCTCCGCCAGCAGGCGGGATTCGGCGGCACGATCGCGAGGGCGTACATCCAGCGCGGGGCAGAGGGCGCGCGCCGCGGCGAGGCTCTGGCCCCGACGAACACCGGCGGTGGCCGCTTCTGCATTGGCGGCGGCGATCAGGCGCTGGGGTGACCGTGTGTCGAGCAAGGCAGAGGGGCCTGCCTCCGAGGTCGCGGCGAAGGCGGCGGAGAACGCCAGGCCGGGAAAACGGAGGCAGGCCCAAAGCATGGCTGCGTAAGAAAGGCGGCGACGAAGCGTTCGTCATGACGGCGGGTGGAGCACGGCGTCATGACGAGGTCCATCAGGCCCGCATGCGCAGCAGCGGAGCGGTGGTGGTCAGCAGGCCGCGCGACTTGAGGACATCTACATAGGTGGCCTCGTCGCTGTTGCTGACCTTGAGACGGAGTGCCGCGGGACTGTTCTGCGCTGCATGCGCGGCGGGACGGAAGAGCATGGCGCAGGCGTCACCGCTTTCCGCGGCCAGTTGCAGTCGCCGCAGGCTGCGATAGTCGATGTCCGGCAGCCAGCCGACCACGGCGCCGCAGCAGCCGGAGCGCAGGCATTGCTCCATGCTCCAGGCCGCCTCGGTCGTGCCGGCATGGATTTCATGCAGGAAGCGCAGATCGACCCCAGCGGCTGCGAGTGCCGGCGCATAAGGCAGGTAAGGGGGCGCGACGAAAATCACGCGGCGGTGTTCCTGCGTGAGCGCGGCCAGTGCGGGCATCACCAGGTCCAGTTCGCCCAGGCCATCGTGTTCGAACAGGATTTCACTGAGCGCGCCTTGCGGCCATCCCCCGCCCGGCAACTTCGCGTCCAGGGAGGTCCAGCCCGTGGAAAGCGCGCGCGTGCGCGGCTGACGATCGGCGGAACGGCGCCAGATACCGGGATGGTCGAGAACCTGGGCGAGGGTCGGGGCAGCGATGGCGTTCATGGTCAGGTCCTGCGGATGATGCCGACGTAACGCCCTTCGATGGCGAACGCGTGGCGACGGGGATCGACTTCGATAGGCTGGAAGTCGGGGTTTTCAGGCAGAAGAAGGAGGCGGCCGCGCTCGTGCCTGAGGCGCTTGACGGTGACTTCGTCATCGAGCCGGGCCACGACGATCTGCCCGTCGGTGGCGGTGGCCGTCTTGTGTACGGCCAGCAGGTCGCCATCGAGGATGCCGGCATCGCGCATGCTCAGGCCGACGACGCGCAGGAGGTAGTCCGCGCGCGGCCGGAACAGGGCAGGGTCCACCTCGAGCTGTGCTTCGATGTTTTCTTCCGCCAGGATCGGCGAGCCTGCGGCTACGCGGCCGATCAGCGGAAGATCGTTGGCCGCGGCGGCCCGCATGAGGGCCGCGTTACCCGCCGACAGGCGCAGGCCCCGGTGCTGGGGGGAGCGCTCGAGGACACCCTTGCGGACCAGCGATTCCACACAGGCCTGCGCCGAGCTGTGGCTGGGGAAGCCCAAGGCATCGGCGATCTCGCGCAATGTGGGCGGCAGGCCCTGCGTCTGCAGGTATTCCTGCAGGAAGGCGAGGGTCTTTTGCTGGCGCTCGGTGAGGGTAGGTGTCGACATGTGTACATTTGTACAGATGTCGGGCCGCCGGTGCAAGAGGGTAGGCCCCTTGAGAAAATCCGGAAACGTAAGCGTGTCGTCCAGGCTTACAGAAAGCGGTGGGCAAGCGCGACTGTCGATTCTGGCAGCCAAGGTGAATGCTCACCTCGGATCCTTTCAGCAGGCCCCGGCCCCTTCATTCCCGTGGGAGAACAGCATGATCATGGATCGATCCGGTGCCGGAAACAAAACGGTTGTCGTCTCCTGCCAACCTTCGCAACTTGCAAGCGAGCACATCACAGCCGAGTATCCCGCCATGGAAAATCGCCTCAGCCGACTGGAAGTCGCCACGACCCAACTCGACACCCGCCTTGCGCGCGTCGAAGTCACCCTCGAGCACATCGGGGAAGACGTCAACGGTCTCCGTACGGATTTCCGCGACCTTCGCAACGATATGAACCATTTGCGTGACCAGTCGCGTAACGATATGAGCCATTTGCGTGACCAGTCGCGTAACGATATGAGCCATTTACGTGACCAGTCGCGTATGGATTTTCGCGTGCTCTTCAGCGCGATGATCAGTCTGGCGCTTGGCATGGCTGCCCTGATGGCCAAGGGGTTTCACTGGATCTGACCGAAACGCGCATCGGGCTTGCACGTTTTTGCACGTTTAATTACATTGATGCGTATTCCTTGCTTTTGGCCTACGCATGAATCCCGTCCGCGCCACTCGGCTCATCTTTCTTCTTTCCGGCATAGGCATGGCCAGCTGGGCCCCGATGGTTCCCTATGCCAAGGAGCGCCTTGGCCTGGACGACGCCACGCTTGGTCTCGTGCTGCTGTGCATGGGTTGCGGCGCCACCGCGGCCATGCCCCTCGCGGGGTTCTTCACCCACCGGTTCGGTCACCGCGATGTCATCGGTGTCAGCGGCTTGCTGGTCTGCCTCGCGCTGCCCCTGCTTACGCTTGCGCCGAATGCATGGTGGCTGGGTGCGGCACTTCTGTTCTTCGGCGCGTCGCTCGGTGTGGTCGATGTCGCCATGAACGCGCATGCGGTGGATGTCGAGAAACAGCAGGGCCGGCCGATGATGTCGGGTTTCCACGGGCTGTTCAGCGTCGGCGGCCTGGCGGGTTCCGCCGGCATGGCGGCGTTGCTCCGGTTCGGCTCGCCGCTGACCGGTAGCGCCATCGCGGTCTCGGTGCTGCTGTTGCTGATCGTCGGCACCCAGTGGCGGCACTTCCTCGTGCGTCACGACGACGGCTCGGGCGAGGCGCGTGCACGGTTTCGCATGCCGGGCGGGGCGGTGTTCCTCCTGGGTTTCCTGTGCATGGTCGTCTTCCTGGCCGAGGGCGCCATGCTCGACTGGAGTGCCGTGTTCCTGCGCTTCTCGCGCGGTTTCGATCCCGCCACGGCCGGCCTGGGCTATGCGGCGTTTTCCGTGGCGATGGCCCTAGGCCGCCTGCTCGGCGACCGCATCACGGCGTCGCTGGGCGCCACGACCATCGTGCGGGTCGGCAGCCTGGTCGCCGCCGCCGGTTTCTTCCTTGCCACGTTGCTGCCGTGGGGCCCGATGGCACTGCTCGGCTTCGTGCTGGTGGGCATCGGTGCTTCCAACATCGTGCCCGTGCTGTTCAGTGCGGCGGGACGACAGGTAAGCACCTCGCCCGGTATCGCCATCGCCACCGTGACCTCACTGGGCTACGCGGGCATGCTCGCGGGGCCGGCCGTCATCGGTTTCGTCGCCCACGCCAGCAGCCTGTCGATCGCCCTGGCAGGCGTGGCCGCCCTGCTTGTCGTCGTATCCCTGTGCGCATCCATCGTTCGCCGCTGAAAGGAGTGTTCCATGCATAACAAACGCGATGTCGTGATCTTCGATTTCGGTGGCGTGCTGATCGACTGGAATCCCCGCTATCTCTACCGCAAGCTGTTCGGTGACGATGTCGAGGGCATGGAGACGTTCCTCGCCGAGGTGACCACACCGGAATGGAACCTGCAGCAGGATGCGGGCCGTTCGTGGGACGAGGCCGTTCGCCTGCTTACATCAAAGCATCCGACGAAGGCCGACCTGATCGCCGCCTATCAGCATCGCTGGGAAGAAACCCTGGGTGGCGCGATCGACGACAGCCTGCACATCCTCAGGGAACTGAAGGAGGCCGGCCATCCGTTGTACGGACTGACCAACTGGTCGCATGAAACCTTCCCCTTCGCACGGGAACGCTTCGATTTCCTCCGCTTGTTCGACGGCATCGTGGTCTCGGGGGAAGAGGGCACGATCAAGCCGGACCCGAAGCTGTACCGGACACTCCTCGAACGCTACGACATCGACCCGGCGCGCGCCGTGTTCATCGACGACAACAAGGCCAATGTCGACGCCGCCGAGGCATTGGGTATCCACGGCATCCATTTCCACACGCCAAGGCAACTGCGTGACGAACTGATTGCCCTGGGTTTCCTGGCGGCATGAGCGCATCGCCCGACACCACGCTGCCACGTGAGCGGCAACCCTTGATCCTGCAGCGGCTACGTCGCGACGGCAGGGTGGTGGCCGCGGATCTGGCCCAGGAATTCCGGGTGTCCGAAGACTCCATTCGCCGCGACCTGCGCGATCTTGCAGCGCAAGGCCTTTGTCGCCGTGTCTATGGCGGTGCGTTGCTCGCGGTGAACATCCCGCCGCTGGGCGAGCGTCATGCCGAGCGCACGGAACTGAAGCATGCGCTGGCCCGTATCGCGGTCGGCCTGGTCGGTACCGGGCAGATCCTCTTCATCGACGCGGGTTCGACCAATACGGTGCTGGCAAGGATGCTTCCCGAGCACCGGGAACTCACCGTGGTGACCAACGCCCCCGATGTCGCCCTTGCCGTGCTGGGTCGGCCCGGTTTCGAGGTGATCCTGCTGGGTGGCCGGGTCGATCCTTCCATCGGCGGTGCGATCGGCTCGCGTACCGTACGCCAGGCGCAGGATATCCGCGCGGACATCTGTTTCCCGGGGGTCTGCGCCATCGATCCCGAGCGCGGGTTGTGGACCTACGACGAAGAAGAAACGGTGTTCAAGCAGGCGATCATCGAGGCCAGTGGCGAGACGGTGGCGATCGCCACGCCGGACAAGCTGGTGGCATCGGCGACGCACCACACGGTGCCCATCACCGGCATCTCGCATCTGGTGGTGGCAGCCGATACGGAGGCGACGGTGGTGGCGACGTATCGCGACGCCGGGGTCACCGTGCACTGCTGACCTGAAAAAGAACGGCGCCCTGGAGGGCGCCGTTCTGCGATACCCATCGGAATGTCGGTCAGCCGGCCTTTTTCTTCGCCAGGCGCAGCCACGTGTCGACCACGGTGTCCGGGTTGAGCGACACCGATTCGATACCCTGTTCCATCAGCCATTCGGCAAGGTCCGGATGGTCCGACGGGCCCTGGCCGCAGATGCCGATGTACTTGCCCTTGGCCTTCGCGGTCTTGATCGCCATGGACAGCAGCTTCTTCACCGCCGGGTCGCGTTCGTCGAACAGGTTGGCGACGATGCTCGAATCGCGGTCGAGACCCAGGGTCAGCTGGGTCAGGTCGTTTGAGCCGATCGAGAAACCGTCGAAGATGTCGAGGAACTCGTCCGCCAGCAGCGCGTTGGAAGGCACCTCGCACATCATGATGACCTTGAGGTCGTTCTCGCCCTGCACGAGGCCGTTCTTGCGCAGCACCTCGATCACCTTGCGGCCCTCGTCCAGCGTGCGCACGAACGGGATCATGACCCATACATTGGTCAGGCCCATGGTTTCGCGTACGTACTTGGCGGCCTTGCATTCCAGGGCGAACGATTCGGCGAAGTCCGGCGAGACGTAACGGCTGGCGCCGCGGTAGCCGATCATCGGGTTTTCCTCGTGCGGCTCGTAGCGCGAGCCTCCGAGCAGACCGGCATATTCGTTCGACTTGAAGTCGGACAGGCGCACGATCACGGGCTTCGGGTACACCGAGGCGGCGATGGTCGAGATGCCCTCGGCCAGGCGGTCCACGTAGAACGAGACGGGGTCCTTGTAGCCGGCGATGCGCGTATCGATCCGCGCTTTCGTCTCCGCATCCTGCTTGTCGTATTCCAGCAACGCCTTGGGATGCACGCCGATGTGGCTGGCGATGATCATCTCCAGGCGGGCCAGGCCGATACCGGCGTTCGGCAGCATGCCGAAGTCGAAGGCGCGTTCGGGGTTGGCCACGTTCATCATGATCTTCAGGGGCGCTTCCGGCATCGCGCCCAGGTCGGCGGTGATGCGATCGAACTTCAGCAGGCCTTCGTAGATCGTGCCGGTGTCGCCTTCGGCACAGGACACGGTGACCTCGGCGCCGTCCGGAATCGACTGCAACGCGTTGCCGCAACCGACCACGGCCGGCACGCCGAGCTCACGGGCGATGATCGCCGCGTGGCAGGTACGGCCACCGCGATTGGTGACGATGGCGGCCGCGCGCTTCATCACCGGCTCCCAGTCGGGATCGGTCATGTCGGCCACCAGCACGTCGCCGGGCTGCACCTTGTTCATGTCGGAGAGCGACCGGATGACCCGGGCCTTGCCGGAGCCGATCTTCTGGCCGATGGCGCGACCCTCGGTGAGGATCTTGCCCTTCTCGTTGAGCTGGAAGCGCTCGAGCGTGGTCGCGTGCGAGCGCGACTTCACCGTCTCGGGGCGGGCCTGCACGATATAGAGCTTGCCGGTGTTGCCGTCCTTCGCCCATTCGATGTCCATCGGGCGGCCGTAGTGCTTTTCGATGATCAGCGCCTGGCGGGAGAGTTCCTCGACATCGCTGTCGACCAGGCAGAACCGGTGGCGCAGTTCGGCCGGCGTTTCCTCGATGCGAACGCGCTCGCCCGGCTGGTCGGAATAGACCATGCGCTGCTGCTTGGCGCCGAGGCTGCGACGGAGCACCGCGGGCTTGCCGTCGCGCAGGGTGGGCTTGAAGACGTAGAACTCGTCCGGGTTGACCGCACCCTGCACGACCATCTCGCCCAGGCCGTAGGAACCGGTGACGAAGACGACGTCGCGGAAGCCGGATTCGGTGTCCAGCGTGAACAACACGCCCGAGGCGCCGACGTCCGAGCGCACCATCAGCTGCACGCCGGCGGAGAGGAAGACGTCCTCGTGCTTGAAGCCCTGGTGGACCCGGTAGGCGATGGCGCGGTCGTTATAGAGCGAGGCGAAGACTTCCTTCACCTTGTGCAGCACGTCGTCGATGCCGACGACGTTGAGGAAGGTTT
Source organism: Xanthomonas sp. NCPPB 2632 (assembly GCF_041228075.2). Lineage (NCBI taxonomy): Bacteria > Pseudomonadati > Pseudomonadota > Gammaproteobacteria > Lysobacterales > Lysobacteraceae > Xanthomonas > Xanthomonas sp. NCPPB 2632. Next base: position 3,067,057 of record NZ_CM192979.1, on the reverse strand, counting down.
CCTGCTGGCCGGCAAACGAGGCATCCGGCAGGTCCTCGGCGGTGGCGGAGGAGCGCACGGCCACCGCGATGTCGTCCGCGCCGGCGTCCTTGCAGAGCTTGATGTAGGCGTCGCGGATGGCCTGTTCGAGGTCGCCGGGCAGGGCAGTGTCGACGATCCAGCCGCGGATCTCCTTGCCGCCGCGGGTCAGTTCGTCCACGTCGTCCACGTCCAGCGTGGCAAGGCGCTGCTGGATGCGCGTGGCGAGGCCGCTCTTCTCGAGGTAGGTCTGGAAGGCGTCGGCCGTGGTGGCGAAGCCCCCCGGCACCGAGACGCCCAGTTTCGCCAGGTTGCCGATCATCTCGCCCAGTGAGGCATTCTTGCCGCCCACCTTGCCGAGGTCGGTCATGCGTAGCGCGTCGAGCCAAAGTACCAGGTCGCTCAAAGGAAGTTCCTCACATCGGTTGGGCGGCGGGCCGCGCTGGAAAACCGGCGCATTGTCGCGGTGGTATGGTCGGCTTACAAGCCGCGATGCACCAAACGCGCAGTGATTCTGCGGGGTGGATGGTTATGATGACGTATTGGTCTTAAGGTGAGGGTCGGGAACCAGCCAAGGAAACCGTTCGATGCGGCGCACCGTCTTCTTCATCTCCGATTCCACCGGCATCACCGCCGAGACCATCGGCAACAGCATGCTGGCCCAGTTCGACGGGGTGCAGTTCGATACCCACCGGCTGCCGTTCATCGACAACGCGCAGAAGGCCGAGGCGGCCTCGCTGCGGATCAAGACCAAGTACGCCCAGGACGGACACCGCCCCATCGTGGTCAACACGATGACCTCCCGGGCCCTGTGCGACATCGTCGCCGGCAGTGGCGCCCTCATGCTGGACGTCTTCGCGCCGTTCATCGAGCCGCTGGAGGCCGAACTGGGAGCCAAGCAGTCGGGTGCGGTCAACCGGTCGCACGGCCTGGTGGATTTCGAGCGGTACGAGGCGCGCATCGAGGCGACCAACTATGCCCTGGCCCACGACGACGGCCTGGACGTGGACTACAACCAGTCGGACGTGGTGCTGGTGGGGGTGTCCCGCTCGGGGAAGACCCCCACCTGCCTGTACATGGCCTTGCATTACGGGGTATGCGCCGCCAATTATCCGCTCACGGACGACGACCTGGACAAGCTGGAGCTGCCGGTTCGCCTCCGCCCCTATCGCAGCCGCCTCTTCGGGCTCACCATCGATCCGGTGCGCCTGGCGCAGATCCGGGAGCAGCGCCGTCCCGGCAGCCGCTACGCCACGTTGAAGCAGTGTCGCTGGGAACTCGAACAGGCCGACCGGCTGATGCGGCGGGAAAACATACCCGTCCTCAACACGACGCACACCTCGATCGAGGAGATTTCCAGCAAGATCTTCGAGTACCTCGGCATCGAACGACACATGTACTGATCGCGCAAACGATTACGGAGACCGCCATCCTTTATGACCGCTGTGATTGAACGCCCCACCGCGTTGATCCCGGGACGCTTCGAGTTCCTGATGGGCCTGTACGCGGAAAACTACCATCGGCTGGCGCGCCTGTTCGCGCCGGAGCGGCTGGCGCCCGGGCGTTACGTATCCGACGTTGACGATGGGTTGATGGTGCGGCTGGATGTCCAGGAAAAGCATCCGTACACGCTGGAGCTCGAGCTTACCTACGACTTCGTCGACGAGGCCACCGGCCATCCCTCGCCCTCGGCGCAGCTGCGCATGTACACCGATGCCCACGTGGCCGAGGCCATGCATTGCCATCCGGGCCGCAAGCTGTGGCAGGTGCTGGGGCCGTTCCCGCCCGCGCATTCGGTGTTCCAGCACCGCCTGCGCATGAACGGCTTCCTCAGCCGCTGGCTGGAATACCTGGCCGAGCAGGGCCATTCGATCGGCACGCTCCAGCGGATCGATACCCCGGCTCCGTGAAGGTCTGGGGCCTGGGCATGCCGACATAACGCGCCAGCGCCCATGTCGGAGCGCACGATGTGCGCGACATATGTTGAGGCCGAGACATGGCGCTGGCGCGCCGACCGCCAATTGTCGCGAAAAGATGTCGCGCACGTGCGTGCGCTCCTACATGCCTATGCCGGTGCATGGGGAGACCGGGCAAATCCGAGACAAAAAAAATCCGCCAGATGGCGGATTCCTTTTGGAAGTAATGGCGGAGCGGACGGGACTCGAACCCGCGACCTCCGGCGTGACAGGCCAGCATTCTAACCGACTGAACTACCGCTCCACACTTACCGTCCAACACGTTCCAACAACTACCAACTTCTCGTCCATTCACTTCCTGGCGGACCAGAAAGTGGCGTCCCCACGGGGATTCGAACCCCGGTCGCCACCGTGAAAGGGTGATGTCCTAGGCCTCTAGACGATGGGGACGTCTTAGAAGTTGGTGGAGCCAGCCGGGATCGAACCGGCGACCTCCTGCATGCCATGCAGGCGCTCTCCCAGCTGAGCTATGGCCCCCTGCTGGAAGCCGCAAAGATTACGTCCGACCCATCCGTTCGTCAAGCATTCGTTACACTTTTTTTGAATTTTTTTTCCACGAAACGAGAATGACGAGGCGTGGCGGCTACTTGCGTGTGTCATGTGGCGCATGTCGTTTCGCCTGCCGCGTGTCGTGCCATGCGAGCACGGGTTAACCTGTGGGTTCGACATCACAGGGACAGGCATGCACGGCATCGTTTTCATCCAGGACCTGGCCACGGTCATGCTCGTCGCGGGGCTGACCACGGTGATCTTCCAGCGCCTCCGCCAACCGGTGGTGCTGGGATACATCATCGCCGGCCTGCTGATCGGTCCGCATACGCTGCCGGTCATCTTCATCCACGACGAGCAGACGATCCGCACGTTGTCCGAGTTGGGCATGATCCTGCTGCTTTTTGCGCTCGGGCTCGAGTTCAGTCTGAAGAAGCTGCGCGCCGTGGGCGGTGCCGCGCTGGTGGCCGCGTTTTCCGAGATCGTGCTGATGGTGTGGATCGGCTACGAGATCGGCCGGTTCTTTGGCTGGTCGGCCATGGATTCGATCTTCCTCGGCGCGATGCTGTCCATTTCCTCCACCACCATCATCATGAAGGCGCTGGAAGACCTGGGTCTGAAGCGCGAGCGCTTCGCCCAGCTGATGTTCGGCATCCTCATCGTGGAAGACCTGCTGGCCATCGTGCTGATGGCGCTGCTCACGGGCATCGCCAGCACCGGTGGCGTCGAGGCGGGGCAGGCGTTCGCCGCGGTCGGCCGGCTTGGCCTGTTCATGGCCGTATCGCTCGTGGTGGGCCTGCTGCTGGTGCCGCGCGTGGTCGATTACATCGCGCGTGTCAGCCGCAACGACGTGCTGCTGGTGGCCGTGCTGGGCATCTGCTTCGGTTTCTGCCTGCTGGTCACCGAGATGGGCTACAGCGTGGCGCTGGGCGCCTTCATGATCGGCGCCATCGTGGCCGAGTCGGACAGCGTGGCGCGCATCGAGCGGATCATCATGCCCGTGCGTGACATGTTCAGCGCCATCTTCTTCGTCGCCATCGGCATGCTGATCGATCCGGCCCTTCTGGTGGCCTACGCGTGGCCGATCACGATCGTCACCATCGCTGTGGTCGTGGGCAAGGTGGTGACCTGCAGTTTCGGCAGCTTCGTGGCCGGCAACGACGGGCGCACCTCGTTGCGGGTGGGCATGGGCCTGGCCCAGATCGGCGAATTCTCGTTCGTCATCGCCTCGCTGGGCCTGACCCTGAAGGTCACCAGCAATTTCCTCTATCCCGTGGCGGTGGCGGTCTCGGCCATCACCACCTTCCTCACGCCCTACCTCATCCGTTCGTCGGATCCGCTGGCGAACCTGCTTTCCCGCGTGCTGCCCGCGCGCGTGACCGGCGTGTTCGGCGCCTACACCGAATGGATGGGTAACCTGGGGTTGCAGGGGCAGGGCGCCATCGTGATGAAGATGATCCGCCGGCTCGTCTGGCATGTGGTCATCAACACGGCGCTGGTGGTGGCGGTGTTCATCGCCACGGCCTTCGCGTATCGCCGCGGGTTCCTCCACCTGGACATCCTCAGCGGCGATGCGACGGTCCGGCGCAGCCTGGCCTGGTCGATGGCTGCGCTGGTCTCGCTGCCGATGATCGTGGCCACCTACCGCAAGGCGGAAGCCCTGGGCATGCTGCTGGCGGAGTTGTCCGTGCCGGACCGTTTCGGCAGCAGCACCTACCGGATTCGTGCCGTGCTGGCGCGGATCGTGCCCCTCATGGCGATGCTGGTGATGGGGCTGCTGGTGGCGGCGCTGGCGTCCACGATCCTGCCCCCACGCGAAGTGGCGGGCCTGCTGATCCTGGTCGGGATCGGGCTGGCCTGGCTGATGTGGCGGGTGCTGGTGCAGGTGCACGCCCGACTCCAGGCCGCCCTGCGCGACACCCTGGACAAGCCCGGGGCGGACCCCCACGAATGAGCCGGTCACGTTTTTTGAAAGGTTTCTGAACTTTCCATGTGAAACCTTGTCTTTCGACCCGTCATTGCAAGCAGGATGCGAACCACCGCACAATGGCGATTCTGCCTCCACAAGGAGGTGTAAACCGGCGGCGTCGCCGAATCTTTCCAAGAGAGGGAGTATTCAATGAAGCACTTTTTGCGTCCCACGATGACGGCCGTCGCCCTGGCGGTTGCGCTGGGTACGGCTGCGGGCGCATCCGCCCAGGCCGCCAAGCCGGCTGCCTCCGGGGCACCGGTCGATAAGCAGAAGGCCAGCTACGTCGTGGGTTGGGACCTTGCCAGCTCGCTGCCGCCGCTCGTCGCGAAGGAAGTGGATGCCGCTACGGTAGCCAAGGCCCTCCAGGCCGCCCTGTCCGGCCAGAAGCCGACCATGTCGGAAGCGGAAGCCAAGTCCGTTCGTGAAGCCTTCGTGTCCCAGCTGAAGGTCAAGGCCGAAGCCGAGTACAACAAGGTTGCCGCCCAGAACAAGTCCGAGGGCGACGCCTTCCTGGCCAAGAACAAGTCGGCTTCCGGCGTGAAGGTCACGGCCTCGGGCCTGCAGTACCAGGTCGTCCAGGCCGGTACCGGTCAGCGTCCGGGTCCGAACGACACCGTCACCATCAACTACACCGGTACGTTCGTGAACGGCGAGAAGTTCGATTCCTCGGCCGATCACCAGCCGGCCGGTCCGGCCCAGATCCCGCTCGCCGCGGTCATCCCGGGCTTCCGCGAAGGCCTGCAGCTGATGCAGACCGGTGGCAAGTACAAGTTGTTCATCCCGTCGAACATCGCTTACGGCGCCAAGCCGGAAAATGGCTTCCCGCCGAATGCGACCATCATCTTCGACGTCGAACTGCTCAAGACCGGTCCGACCCCCGCGGGTCAGGGTCCGGGCGCCGGTCCGGCGCCGGGCGGCAAGTAAGCCCTCGCTACATCGGTGAAAAAGAAAGGGCGCGGAGCAATCCGCGCCCTTTTTCGTGCGCCCCCGTTACAATCGGCCGTTGGATCGCTTGCCGGAGCCACCCTGGGAGTCGCATGAAAGTCACGATCTTCGGAACCGGCTACGTCGGCCTCGTCACCGGCACCTGCCTCGCGGAAATGGGTAATCATGTCGTCTGCGTCGATGTGGATGCGACCAAGGTCGCGCGGCTGAAATCGGGTGATATCCCGATCTACGAGCCCGGCCTCGAGCCGATGGTGATCCGCAACCACGCGGATGGCCGGCTGGATTTCACCACCGACGCCGCCCCTGGTATCGATCATGGCCAGGTCGTCTTCATCGCGGTCGGCACGCCGCCCGACGAGGATGGCAGCGCCGACCTGAAATACGTCGTGGCCGTGGCCAACACCATCGGCGACCACATCGACCGCTATACCGTGGTGGTCAACAAGTCGACGGTGCCCGTGGGCACGGCGGACCGCGTGCGCGCGGCGATCGCCGCACGGTTGCAGGCGCGCGGGGTGGACGTGCCGTTCGACGTCGTGTCCAACCCCGAATTCCTCAAGGAAGGCGATGCGGTCGAGGACTGCATGCGTCCGGATCGCATCGTGGTCGGTGCGTCCAGCGAGCGTGCCGTCGCGGTGCTGCGCAAGTTGTACGCGCCGTTCAACCGCAACCACGACCGCATGGTGGTGATGGACGAACGCTCGGCCGAGCTGACCAAGTACGCGGCCAACGCGATGCTGGCCACCAAGATCAGCTTCATGAACGAAATCGCCAACATCGCCGAGCACGTGGGGGCCGATGTGGAACTGGTTCGCCAGGGCATCGGCGCCGATCCGCGCATCGGCTATCACTTCATCTATCCCGGTGCGGGCTACGGCGGGTCGTGCTTTCCCAAGGACGTGCAGGCGCTGGCGCGCACGGCCCACGGCGTGGGCTACGACGCGCGCCTGCTCGATGCGGTGGAGGCGGTGAACGACGCGCAGAAGTCGCGTCTGTTCGCGCTGCTGTCGAAGCACTTCGACGGCAAGCTCAAGGGTCTGACCGTCGCGGTCTGGGGCCTGGCCTTCAAGCCCAACACCGACGACATGCGCGAGGCCTCCAGCCGCCGCCTGATGGAGTTGCTGTGGGACGCCGGTGCCAGCGTGCGCGCGTTCGATCCCGAGGCGGCGGACGAAACCCGGCGCATCTACGGCAACCGCGACGACCTCGTGCTCGTGGAGCGGCCCTTCGATGCGTTGCAGGGGGCGGACGCGCTGGTCATCGTCACCGAGTGGAAGGCCTTCCGCGCCCCGGATTTCTCCCGGATCAAGTCGATGCTGGGCACGCCGGTAATCTTCGACGGGCGCAACCTGTACGACCCGGCGCAGGTCGAGGAAGCCGGCATCGCCTATTACGGTATCGGCCGCGGCCGCAGCCTGGCGGGACGCGATCATGGCTGAGTCCGTCGACGACCGCTTGAACGAGCTCGAAGTGCGCCTGTCCTTCATCGACGACACCGTCAACGGACTGTCGTCGGCCGACACGGAAATCGCGCGGCGCCTTGACCGGCTGGAGCGTGCCGTGCGCGACCTGCGCTCCGACCTGATCAACATGCGCGCCGGCATCGGCAGCGACCCGGCGAATGAACCGCCACCTCCGCATTACTGACACCCGAACGAGTCTTACCGATCATGGCAGAGTCCCTGCGCGACCAGTTGTTGAAAAGCGGCCTCGTCAAGGAGGTCCGTGAAGAAAAAAGGACCGCCGCGCCAGCGCCACCGAAACAGGCGGGGGGCAGCGGCCAGCCTTATGCGGGCCGCAATCCGCGTCACGGCGCCAAGCCTTCCTCGAGCCAGGGCGGTCGGCCGCAAGGCGAGCGGCCGGCTGGCAGTGGCGGTGCCCGGGCCGGAAGCGGTGGTCCCGGGGGCGGCGGTAATCGCGCCCAGGACGGCCGTCGCGGTGGAACCGGTGGAGGTCGCCCGCAAGGGGGCCGGCCGCCGCAGGCGGCCAAGCCCGCACGCACCGATGGCGAGATGGACCTGGCCAAGGCCTACGCCATTCGCGCCCAGGCCGAGGCGACCGAGCGTCGCCGTGCCGAGGCCGAGGCCGCCGAAGTGGCCCGGCTGCGCAAGGAAAAGAAGCGCAAGGTCGAGGAGCTTCTGAAGGGCAAGGCGAAGAACCTGCCCGACGCGGACCAGGTCAGGCATTTCCCGTATGGCGAGAAGATTCGTCGTGTCTATGTGGACACGGCACAGCTGGCGGCACTCAATGCCGGCGAACTGGGCGTGGTGCAGCAGGGCGGGCGTTATCTCATCGTCGACAAGGCGGTGATCGACGAATTGCGGGCCATCGCGCCGGAGTTCATCGCGCTCATGGTCGACCCGGACGCCCCCGTGGCCGACGACGGTGTTCCCGACGACCTGATGTGGTGACGTCAGGTCACGCCGGCGGCATCGCCAGCGCGGGGTTGTCCCAGCCTTCCTTCTTCGCAAAGCGTGCGCCGTGCTTCTGTCCCAGCCGGGCCAGTCGCTCGCCGATGGCGGCGACGCCTTCCGTGCGGAGGTACTGGATGGGGCCACCACGGAACGGCGCAAAGCCGGTGCCGAAGATGACGCCCGCATCCAGCAGGTCGGCGTCGTCCACCACGCCTTCGGCAAGGCATGCGACCGCCTCGTTGACCATTGGCAGGATCATCCGGTCCTGGATGTCGGTCGGCGGCACGTAGTCGGGATCGACCTCGGGCTTGTCCGGCTTGCCGTCCTTCCATACGTAGAGGCCTTCGCCGTCTTTCTTGCCGCGCTTGTTCGCGGCGAGCTTGTCGTCGAGCCCGGCCGGGATGTGCAGGCCCAGGAAGGGGGCAAGTTCCTTGCCGACGGAGGCGCACACGTCGAGACCGACCGTGTCGGCCAGTTCGATCGGGCCCATCGGCATGCCGAACTTCTTCGCCTCGCGATCCAGCACCGGACCCGGCACGCCTTCGTTGTAAAGGCGCATGGCTTCCATGAGGTAAGGCATGAGGATGCGGTTGACCAGGAAGCCCGGCGTGCCCTTGACCGGCACCGGCAGCTTGCCCAGCGCCTTACAGAAGGCGAGGGCGCGTTTTTCGATGGCGGGGTCCAGCCCGTCGTGACGGACGACCTCCACCAGCGGCATCTGCGCGACCGGGTTGAAGAAATGCAGGCCGAGGAAGCGCCGCGGCGCCGCCAGGCCCTGGCGCAGTTCGTCCAGCGGAATGGACGAGGTGTTGCTGGCCAGGATCTGCTCGGCGGTGAACTGCGGCTCGATGGTGGCGTACAGGGCGTGCTTGGCGTCCGCGTTCTCGAAAATCGCCTCGATGGCCAGGTCGGCCTGTGCGACGCCTTTGCCTTCCACGTCGGCGCGAAGTCGCGCCACGGCGGCATCGACCTTCGCCGGCGTCTTCAGTTTTTTCTCGAACAGCGTACGTGCGCGCTGGAGGGCGGGCTCGACGAAACGCAGCTCGCGATCCTGCAACGTAACGTCGAAGCCTTTCAGTGCGGTCCAGGCGGCGATGTCACCACCCATGGTGCCGGCACCGACGACGTGCACGTGCCGGATGCCGTGCTCGATGCCGCCGCCCAGTCCCTTGAGGCGTTCCTGCAGGAAGAAGATGCGGATCAGGTTGCGCGCGGTGGGCGTGGTGGCCAGCTTCGCCACCGATTTCGCCTCGAGTTTCAGGCGCTGCTGGATACCGGCACCGCCGCGTGCCCACACGTCGATCAGCGCGAAGGGGGCAGGGTAGTGTTCCTTGCGCACCTTGGCGGCGGTTTGCTTGCGGACCATGGGCGCGAGGATGGCCCTTGCCAGTGCGGTGTTGGTGGCCCAGGCCTTGGCGCGCAGCGCGAAGGGGCGCGCCGAGGGGCGCCGTGCCAGTTGCCTGGCTTCGGCCAGCAAGGCTTCCCGGCGTGCCAGCCGGTCGACGAGGCCGACGGCGCGGGCACGCCGCGCGTTGAACGGCTTGCCCGTGAGCATGGCCGGGAGGGCGTCCGGCGCACCGATCAGCCGCGGCAGCCGAGCCGAGCCGCCCCAGCCGGGATGGATACCGAGCATGACCTCGGGCAGGCCGATCTTCGTGGTGTCGTCGTCCGCAGCGATGCGCAGGCGGCAGGCCAGGGCCAGTTCGGTACCGCCACCCATGCAGGCGCCGTGGATGGCGGCCACGGTGGGGCACGGCAGGCGGGCCAGGTTTTCGAAAATGCGCTGGCCGTTCTCGATGTTTTCCAGGACCGAGCCGGCCTGGGCGTATTCGACGAACTCGCGGATGTCGGCGCCCACCGCGAAACCCGACGGCTTGGCCGAGTGGATCACCACGCCGCGCGGTGCCTCGATGGCCAGGCGCTCGACGAGGCGATCCAGTTCGTCGAGTACCTCGCGCGACAGCGCGTTGGCACTGGAGCCGGCGCGGTCCAGCGTGAGGACGACGATGCCGTCGTCATCGGCCTGGGTGGTCCAGTGCTTGAATCGGAGTCCTTCGAACATGGTGAAAGTCGTGCGCTGGCGAGTGAGCGCATCACCTTACCTTTCCGCCGCGTCGAATGCGAGATATCCGCTGGCGTCGCCCCCGGTGTTGCCACGATACTGCGCGTACCTCATGCAAGTGATGCCCATGGCGCCCGACACCCAGGCAGGTTCCGATGTCTTCGAGCGCATCCTGGCGTCGACGTGCCCGCTGGTCGCGTTGCAGTCGGCCGACCCGGCGATCCTGGTCGAGCAGTTCCGACTGGTGGCACGCCGCACGGGCCAGGCCGTCTACCTCTGGCGGCATGCAGACGGATTGACCAGCCTGCGCGATGCGCAGATGCGGGTGCCCGGCTGCGTACGATTGGGCGATGCCCTGCGCTACATCCTGCAGAGCCTGCATTTTGGCGTCTACCTGATGGACATGCCGCCGGGCCCGCCCAGCGCCACCGATGGTGCGCTTTTGCGGCAACTGGCCCGAACGAGCACGGGGCACGTGCGCCGCGTCGTGCTGATGGGCGCCAGCGCCAGCCTGCTGGCGACGTTCGAGGACGACGTGGTCAAGGTGGACGCCCAACCGCCGGGCCCGGCAGCCGCGCCCCGGCTTCGTGACGGTCGCTGGATCGTCTGACCCGTGTCGATCCGTCCAGCGCCTCTCGGCATCCTCATCTTCACGCCGCATCGCGACGTTCGGCGTGCCATTTTCGACGCCCTCGACCTGGATGGCGACTTCGTGCTGCTGAGCGCACGCGACGCCACGCAACTCGAGGCGCTGCTCGAGGATGCTCCCCCGCTGCACGTGATGGTGGTCGGTGCCGAGGGCGATCCCGAGATCGTCCGGGGGCTGCGCATCCTGCGTGCCTGCGAACGCTATGCCTCGCTGCCGGCAGTGCATGTCGTGGACGATCTTCCGGGTGTCGCGCCTGCGGGCGGTGTCGACTGGCTTCGCCAGGGCGCGATCGCCACCGAACTCGCCCAGCGCGTGCGGCAGGCGGTGACGACGCCCCCCGTTCCCGTCGTGCCGGTCGCTTCGGCACGGGATTACCGGTTCGCTTTCGATGCGGGCGCGGCATGGGTGGTGGCGTCCATCCCCCAGGGCTGCATCCTCGAGACAGGCGAGGCGATGGATCGCCTGTGCGCGGGGGATGGCCCGGCGCAGGGTCGCTTGCTGGCCGAGGTGTTCCATCCCGCCGGGGGCGCCGCCTGGCCGCTGCCGGATGGCGATGCCATCGCGTGCACGCTTCGCCGGCGCGATGGCACGGAGATCGTCGGCGAGATCGACGTACGGCATCGCACCGACGATGGGGAGCATCGCATCGCGGTCGGTTTCCGCGACCTGCGTGCCACCGACATGGCGTCGCGGGCGCTTTCCTTGCTGGCCGTGCTCGAGGGCTGCCCCAGTGACGATGAGGGCATCGGTGAGGCGGCGGCCCTTATAGCGGACGCCCTCGACCTGGACGCGTTCGCGGTCTGGTCGGCGCTTCCCGAGAGCGAGACGGACCCGTCGCTGATCACCCACCTGTACAACGGCCCGACGCCCGTGGAGTGGCCATCGCCCGACGACCTGCCCCTGCTCAGGACATGCCTTGGCGGCGCGACCCTGTCCAGGCTGGTCGAAGGTGACGATACCGCTTCCAGCGATCCGCTGGTCGACCTGCTGGGGCTGGTGTCGTTCGCCTTCATGCCGCTGCTGGACGAGCGCCGTAATGTGATCGGCGCGATGCTGGCGGGGCGGCGTCGCCAAGGCAGCGACGGCCGCGTGCTGTCCCTGGCGCTGCGCGCAGCCACCGCCCGATTCGCCTCGGCGCTGGAACTGCGCCGTGCGCGCGAGCAGGGCCGGGTGCGGGGCCTCATCGACACGCTGACCGGGCTGCCCAACCGGCTGCTGTTCAACGATCGCCTGGACACCACCATTCGCGAGGCGGAGCGCACCGGCGAGCTGTTCGCCATCCTCCTGGTCGACCTGGACCGTTTCAAGGGCATCAACGAGTCGCTCGGCCATGCGGTGGGCGATCTGGTACTCGACGCCGTGGCCCGGAGGCTGCGTGCCAGCGTGCGCGCGTCCGATACCGTGTCGCGGTTCGCGGGGGACGAGTTCACGTTGATCCTGCGCCACATCATCAAGCGCGACGACGTGCTGCGGATCGCCGAAAAAGTGGTCCAGGCGATGGAGGTGCCGCTGGCGCTGGATGACGGGTCGGAGTTGCAGGTCACCGTGTCGGTCGGCATCGCGTTCTTTCCCGACGACGCCCACCGGGGCGAGGTGCTGCTGCGCCATGCCGACGAGGCGATGTACGGCGCCAAGAGCCTCGGCCGCAACAATTACCAGCTGTATGCCGCCGATACCGGTGTGGCGCAGCGGCAGAGCGCCGAACTCAAGGCCCGCCTGCGTCACGCCGTGCGCAACGACGAGCTGCGCGTGTTCTACCAGCCCCAGGTGGCGGCGGCCAGCGAGGATATCGTCGGCATGGAGGCCCTGGTCCGCTGGGAGCATCCCGAGCTGGGCATGATCAGCCCCGCCTTTTTCATTCCGCTGGCGGAGGCCAGCGGCCTGATCGTGCCGCTGGGCGAATGGGTGCTGCGTACCGCCTGCGCGCAGGCGAAGGCGTGGGACGATCGGTTCGGCCTGCGGCTGCGGCTGGGTGTCAACCTCTCGGCGGTGCAACTGATGCAGCCGGACCTGGCCGGAGTGGTGGCGTCCGCGCTGCGCGACAGCGGCTTGCCGCCCGAGCTGCTCGAGCTCGAGGTCACCGAAAGCATCAGCGTCAAGACGGTGCCCCGGCTCGTCGAGACTCTCGATGCCCTGCATGCCCTGGGCTGCCAGATCGCCATCGACGATTTCGGTACCGGTGCCGCCTCACTGGACTACCTGCGCCGGCTGCCGGCAGACCGGATCAAGATCGACCAGAGTTTCGTGCGGAACATCGGGGTCGATCCCGACGACGAAGCCATCGTCAAGGCCACGATCGACGTGGCCCACCAGCTGAAACGGGCGGTGGTCGCCGAGGGCGTGGAGATCGAGCAGCACCTGCAGTTCCTGCGCAGCAACGGCTGCGAGGAACTGCAGGGCTATCTGTTCTGCCGCCCGCTGCCGGCCGCCAGCTTCGACAAGCTACTGGGCGAGCGTGAGCGCCTGGTCGGCGACGGCACCCAGGATCGGCCCGCTTTTCGGGCGTAGTGCACGAATCAATCCAGGGGGTATGTCTCTATGTCGTCGACGCGCCCGGCATAGAAGGCGAGATGCCCCTTGATCGCCAGTACGTGGTCGAACGGGTCTTCATACGACCACGCGATGTCTTCCTTGTGGTCCTTCCTGCTGAAATAACTCGCATCGCCCTTGAAAGGGCAATGGGTTCGGGTCCTGCTGGCCATGAGTTCCTGCATCGCCACCTCGTCGCGCGGAATGTAGAAAACCGGCGGCAGGCTGCCCTCGCGAAGCAGCAGAGCGTTACGACTATCGGCCAGCACCGCGCCGTCCGCCCGGACGATCACTCGCTGCGCGGCTGGTTCCACGGTGATGGGATGATGCGGTCCCGGTTGCTTGCCACCTTGCATGTGAACCTCTCGGGTGATGACGGATGCCGAAGCCGGCGGCATGGACCGCCAAAAATGTTGGTGCCGGTGATCATGGCGGCCGGCGATGGTTATCGGGGTCGCTGTCCAACGTGCCGTTCAGCCATTGGTGGGCATATTCCCACCGGCTGGGCCTGGCCCGTAAGTGAACTTGCCCGCGCGGCGCTTGTCTCAGCTGCGCCCGCGACTGGCCCCGAATGAGTTAAGGAGACGGCCCGGATGGGCGAAAACGAACTGGATCAAGCACTTGTCGAGCGCGTGCAGCAGGGTGACCGCCGCGCGTTCGACTTGCTTGTTCGCAAGTACCAGCACAAGGTCATCGCGCTCATCTCGCGATACGTCCACGACCGTACGGAGTGCGAGGACATCGCGCAGGAGGCCTTCGTGCGCGCCTGGCGGGCTTTGGCCTCGTTCCGCGGCGAAAGCGCTTTCTATACATGGCTTTACAAGATCGCGGTCAATACGGCGAAGAACCATCTCGTCGCCATGGGGCGTCGGCCCCCGACGGGCGACATCGACGTGGAAGACGCTGTCTACGTGCCCGGGGCGACGCGCATGCACGAAAGCGCTACGCCCGAGCGCGAGCTGATGCGGGAACAGGTGGAACAAACGGTCTTTTCCACTGTCCAAGCCTTGCCCGAGGAACTTCGGGTCGCGATCACCCTTCGCGAGGTGGACGGCAAGAGTTACGATGAAATCGCCGTTCTCATGGACTGCCCCATCGGGACCGTCCGCTCGCGTATTTTCAGGGCTCGCGAAGCCATTGACGAAAAACTGCGGCCGTTGCTATCCGACCGCGAGGATCACACCCCATGAGCGAAACCAATCGCGAAATTCTCTCCGCCGGCATGGACGGGGAGTTGTCACGGGAGGAAATGCGCTTCCTGCTGCGCCGCGTCGAGGCCGACGCCAGCCTGGCGGGCGCATGGTCGCGTTATCACACGGTGCGTGATCGCTTGCGCGGCGAAGCCCACCTGGCGGTGTCGCCGGATTTCGCCAGCCGTGTCATGGCGGCGATCGACGCGGAGTCCGTGATCGTTTCTGCGGCACCGCGACGTCGCTGGCTGCATTGGTCCGCGGGTGGCGCCATCGCCGCTAGCGTCGCTGTCGCCGCGCTGATGCTTTCACAGCCGGCGGGTCGCCACTCCACGGCGACCGACGTGGCCCAACAGGCCCCGGCCATGCAAGGCACTACCGTGGCGGATGTTCCCGCCGCTGCCGCCGCTCCCGTCGCACCCCAGTGGCTGTCGGGCAACGATGCGTCTCAGTTCACGCAGAAGGCGGCGTTCGATGGTTCGAGCGAAGCCGGCACCGCGTACCTGCCGCGTTCCATGCCTTACCAGATCCACCGCGCCCGGGCGTCGGAAAATCCCGAGGGCAACGGCTACATGCTGCTGACCCGTCCTGACGGCAGCCGCTATGCGCAGCCGGTGTCCGTCCCGCAGGCTCGCTGAGCCGCGGTCGTATCCGCGCCCGCCGCCGTCCCCGGCGGGCGCATCCCCTTCTGTTGATCCCCGGCGGTGCCATCGCCGCACGGGCAGTCGTGGCTGGAAAAAGGAGGAAAAGATGGCTTTCTGGCAGGTACGCGCGCTCCTGGGCGGCGCACTCGTGATGGCCGGCGCGACAGCGCAGGCACAATCGCTCCCGGACTTCACCGGCATCGTGGAAAAGAACGCCCCGGCGGTCGTCCATGTGGAAGCGAAGACCAACGGTTCATCCAGGGGCAAAGGGCGGAGCGGGCCCGACAGCGGCGGTCAGGACGACCAGCAGGAACTCCTGCGGCGCTTCTTCGGCATGCCGGGCATGCCTCCGGGCACGCCGGCGCCATCGCCCGAGCAGACCTCGCTGGGCTCGGGCTTCATCATCTCCGCCGACGGCTACGTGCTCACCAACGATCATGTGGTCGACGACGCCGACGAGGTGAAGATCCGCCTCCAGGACCGCCGCACCTTCACCGCGAAAGTGGTCGGCAAGGATCCCCAGTACGACATCGCCCTGCTCAAGATCGACGGCAGCGCCTTGCCCACCGTGACCATCGGCGACTCCCGCAGCGTGCGGCGCGGCCAGTGGGCCCTGGCCATCGGCTCCCCCTTCGGACTGGATGCCACGGTCACCCACGGCATCATCAGCGCGGTCGGGCGCAACCTGGGTAGCGGCGACCAGCCCTACACCTCGTTCATCCAGACCGACGTGCCGATCAACCGCGGCAATTCGGGCGGTCCGCTGTTCAACCTGCAGGGCCAGGTGATCGGCATCAATTCGCAGATCTACTCCACATCGGGTGGCTATCAGGGCCTGTCTTTCTCGATCCCGATCGACGTCGCAATGAACGTCGTGCAGCAGATCAAAGACAAGGGTTACGTGTCCCGCGGGATGCTCGGCGTCACCGTGCAGCCGGTGGACCCCTTCGTGAAAAACCTCGACCTGCCCGACGCCAACGGCGCACTGGTCGCCCAGGTCACCCCCGGGAGTGGCGCGGACAAGGCCGGTATCCGGCAGGGCGATGTCATCCTTTCGTTCAACGGCACCCCCGTCACGCAGTCGGCGGACCTGCCGCCGCTGGTGGGCATCACCCGTCCCGGCTCGACCGCGAAGGTCGAGGTCCTCCGCGATCACAAGAAGCAGGCGCTCGAGGTCAAGGTGGGCGAACTGCCGCGCGACAAGAACGCGCTGGCCCAGGCCGGCGATGCGGGCGCGGGGGCGGGCGGTTCGGCCGCCGCGCTGGGTCTGGCGGTGCAGGACATCGATGCCTCCTCGCGCACCGAGCTCGGCCTGAAGGCCGGCGAGGGCGTGGTGGTCAGCCGCGTCACCGGTCGCGCGGCCGCCGGGGCGGGGCTGCAGGCAGGCGATATCGTGCTCATGGTCAACCAGAAACGGGTCGGCTCGGCCGCGGCGTTCCGCGAGGCCACCCAGGGCATCAAGCCGGGCGACACGGCCATGCTGCTGGTTCGCCGCGACGACACCACGCGCTTCATGGGCATCACGGTTCCCCAGGATCGATGATCCCGCGCAGGCCACCCGTCGCCGTTCGGCGGCGGGTGGCCTTCCATGCGATAATGCCGGATTCGCACCGGCCCCCAGGGCCGCTGCGCGTCGTTCGCGCCGCGAGCGATGGTGAACGTGACCACGGCGCTCCATGGAACTCATCCGCAACTTCTCCATCATTGCCCACATCGACCATGGCAAGTCGACGTTGGCCGATCGCATCATCCAGCTTTGCGGAGGCTTGTCCGAGCGCGAAATGGAAGCGCAGGTCCTCGACAACAACCCGATCGAGCGCGAGCGTGGCATCACGATCAAGGCCCAGTCCGTGTCGTTGCCGTACACGGCGCGCGACGGAAAAACCTACCAGCTGAACTTCATCGACACGCCCGGCCACGTCGACTTCTCCTATGAAGTCAGCCGCTCGCTGTCCGCGTGCGAGGGTGCGCTGCTGGTGGTCGACGCTGCGCAGGGGGTGGAGGCGCAGTCGGTCGCCAACTGCTATACGGCGATCGAACAGGGGCTGGAAGTCATTCCCGTGCTCAACAAGATCGACCTGCCCACGGCCGATCCGGAAAAAGCCAAGGCCGAGATCGAGGCGGTGATCGGCATCGACGCCAGCGACGCCATCGCGGTCAGCGCGAAGACCGGGCAGAACGTGATCGAGGTGCTCGAGGCCATCATCCACCGCATTCCCGCTCCCAAGCCGGGCAATACGGACAAGCTCCAGGCGTTGATCATCGATTCCTGGTTCGACAACTACCTGGGCGTGGTCTCGCTGGTCCGCGTGATGCAGGGCGAGATCAAGCCGGGCGACAAGATCCTGGTCATGTCCACCGGTCGCACCCACCTGGTCGACGACGTGGGCGTGTTCACGCCCAAGCGCAAGAAGCTCGAAAAACTCTGCGCCGGCGAAGTCGGCTGGATCAACGCGTCGATCAAGGATGTCCACGGCGCCCCCGTGGGCGATACGCTGACACTGGCGGGCAAGCCGGCCAGCGAGCCGCTGCCGGGCTTCCAGACCATGCAGCCGCGCGTGTTCGCGGGCCTGTTTCCCGTGTCCGCCGACGATTACCCGGCCCTGCGCGAGGCCTTGGACAAGCTGCGCCTGAACGACGCCGCGATGTTCTTCGAGCCGGAAAGCTCCGAGGCGATGGGCTTCGGCTTCCGCTGCGGCTTCCTCGGCATGCTGCACATGGAGATCGTGCAGGAGCGCCTGGAGCGCGAATACGACCTCAACCTGATCACCACCGCGCCCACGGTGGTGTACGAGGTGGCCAAGACCGACGGCACCATCCTGTCGATGGACAACCCGGCCAAGTTGCCGCCCCCGCAGCAGATCGTCGAGATCCGCGAGCCGATCATCGTCGCCAACATCCTCACCCCCGGTGAGTACGTCGGCAACGTCATCAAGCTGTGCGAGGAAAAACGCGGCGTGCAGCGCACCATCCAGTACCTCGCTACGCAGGTGCAGGTGACCTACGAGCTGCCGCTGGCCGAAGTGGTGCTGGATTTCTTCGACCGCCTCAAGTCGGTATCCCGCGGCTATGCCTCGATGGACTACCAGCTGGAGCGTTTCGACGCGGGCCCGTTCGTGCGTGTGGATGTGCTCATCAACGGCGATCGCGTGGACGCGCTCAGCCTCATCGTGCATCGTTCGCACGCCGACCGCCGTGGGCGGGAACTGGTGGAGCGGATGAAGGATCTGATCCCCCGGCAGCAGTTCGACGTGGCCATCCAGGCCGCGATCGGTGCGGCGGTGATCGCGCGTTCCACGGTTAAGGCGTTGCGCAAGAACGTGCTGGCCAAGTGCTACGGCGGCGACGTCTCGCGCAAGAAGAAACTGCTCGAGAAACAGAAGGAAGGCAAGAAGCGCATGAAGCAGGTCGGCAGCGTCGAAATCCCCCAGGAAGCTTTCCTGGCGGTGCTCAGGCAGGACAACAAGTAGCCTTGCCGGCTGCGACGGCGTTTCATCACGGATAGCCGGCGCCGGACGCGCCGGAACGGGCCACCGGCCCCTCGACACGACTTACGGAGTTGGCATGGCGTCATTCGATTTTTCGGCGATTCTTCTCGGCCTCACGGTGCTGTTCGGCGTGATCTGGCTGATCGACTGGCTGTTCCTCGCCAAGGCGCGCCGTGCGCGCACCGAAGCCTCCGGCACCGAACAACCCGAGCCGTGGCCGGTCGACTGGGCGCGGTCGCTGTTCCCGGTGATCCTCGTCGTGCTGCTGCTTCGCTCGTTCGTGGCGGAGCCGTTCCGGATTCCCTCCGGCTCGATGATGCCCACGCTGGATGTCGGCGACTTCATCCTGGTGAACAAGTTCGCCTATGGCCTGCGCATGCCGGCGTTCAACAACAAGCTGCTGGAAAACGGTGAGCCCCGTCGTGGCGATGTGGTGGTCTTCCGCTTCCCCGGTTACCTCTGCCGGGACGAAAGCGGCCGCACCATCCGCAGTGGCGATGTCTCCTGCGCCGATCCCCACGCGCCGGTGCCGGGCGAAAACTGGATCAAGCGCGTGATCGGTCTGCCGGGCGATCGCATCGAGACCCGCGGCAGCGAGCTCTACATCAATGGCGAGCGGGTCGGCGCCGACGATCTCGGCGCGTTCAAGGGCAACATGAACCGTCCGGAAGACCGCATGCTGATGACCTACGGTTCGCACCTGTACACGGAGCACCTGGGCAGCATCAACCACACGATCGCCCTGACCCCGGCCTACAACGTGCCGATGGACATCCCCAACGCCATGGTGCCTTCCGAGGTGCCCAAGGGCTGCTACATCGTCATGGGCGACAACCGCATGAACAGCACCGACAGCCGCTGGTGGGGCTGCATGCCGGAGGAAAACCTGGTGGGCAAGGCGTTCTTCGTCTGGATGGCCTGGCGTGGTCTGGGCAACGGTATCCTCGACTTCTCGAAGATGGGCAAGGTCATCCATTGACGGCGGCATGGCCCCGTCGTGCGGCAGGACGTTGCGGATGGCCGTGGACAAGGTAATCTCCGCTCCGGGGCGCCCGTGCGCCCCGCTGCCATTCACGGTCTTGAACAGGGGAGCCGCCGGCCACGGCGGAACACACGCATGAAATCCAGGCAATCGGGTATCACCCTCATCGGTTTCGTCATCCTCCTGGCGGTGCTGGGTTTCTTCGCGTTCATGGCGATGAAGCTGGTGCCGTCGTACATCGAGTACATGGGCGTGGTGAAGGCCATGAACCAGATGTCGACCGAGGGTGGCAACGAGGACGTCGGCCAGGCACGTCGCCAGCTGGCCTTCAAGATGAGCTTCCAGTACGTCGACGATTCGACGATCAAGCCGCAGGACGTGACGGTGGAGCGCGCCAACAACGGTGCGGTGCTGCACGTGGACTACGACAAGCAGATTCCGTTCCTCTACAACATTTCCTTCCTGTTGCATTTCGACCATTCGGTCCCGCTCAAGAGTGCCGTCGGGCAATGATGAGGTTTCGTGCAGTTCCCGCATTCCTTCCGTAATCCGACTCTCGCGGCGCTGGCGCTCACCCACCGGAGCGTCGGCAAGCCGAACAACGAGCGGATGGAATTCCTCGGTGACGCGCTGCTGGGCGCCATCGTCGCCGAGTTGCTCTTCGAGGTGCACCCCAATGCCAGCGAGGGCGAACTTTCCCGCCTGCGCGCGCAACTGGTCAACGGCGAGGCCCTGGCGGTGATCGCGCGGGAGCTGGCACTGGGCGACGTGCTCAAGCTGGGTCCGGGCGAACTGAAAAGCGGCGGTTTCCGCCGCGATTCGATCCTCTCCGACGCCTTCGAGGCGCTGATTGCCGCCGTCTACATGGACGACGGCTTCGACGCCTGTCGCCAGGTCGTGCGCCGGCTGTTCATGCCGCGCGTGGCCGAACTCAAACGCTCCAGCAAGGACGCCAAGACGCGCCTGCAGGAGTGGCTGCAGGGCAGGGGCTTGCCGCTGCCCGTCTACGAACTCACCGACAGCTACGGCGAAGATCACGCCAAGACCTTCGACGTCAGCTGCTGCATCGACGAACCGGAACCGATCCGCGTGGAAGGACGCGGCGGCAGCCGGCGTGCCGCCGAACAGGACGCCGCGGAAGCGGTGCTGCGCCGATTGCTGGAAAAAAAGAATGAACGATAACGATACCCCCGAGAACGACACCCCCGTCGACGGCGACTTCCGCTGCGGTTACGTGGCCCTGTCCGGCCGACCCAACGTCGGCAAGTCCACGCTGCTCAACGCCATGATCGGCGTGCGCCTGAGCATCGTGAGCCATCGTCCGCAGACCACCCGCCATCGCATCCTGGGCATCTCGACCAAGCCCGCGGGCCAGATCCTCTACGTCGACACGCCGGGCCTGCACCGCGGCGCCAAGCGTGCGATGAACCGCAGCATCAACCGTGCCGCGCGCGCCGCGATCACCGAGGTCGATCTCGCTGTGCAGGTGATCGAGGCCGGTCGCTGGACCGACGAGGACGCCGCGATGTATGCGGCTCTCGCCGAACAGGAGGGCATGACGCGCCTGCTGGCCATCAACAAGGTGGACCTGCAGAAGGACAAGACGGCGATGCTGCCGTTCGTGGCCGACCTGATGACCAAGCACCCGTTCGACGATGTCTATTACGTCAGCGCGCTGAAGTCGAAGGGCCTGGAAGGCCTGGAAAAAGGCATCCTCAAGCGCCTCCCCGTGCAGCCGGCCGTCTATGGCGAAGACGAGATCACCGACCGCAGCGAGCGTTTCCTCGCCGCGGAAATGGTCCGCGAGCAGCTCATGCTGCGCCTGGACCAGGAACTGCCGTACGCCACCACGGTGGAAATCGAACAGTTCGAGGACCGCCCGGATGGCGTGGCCGAGGTGCATGCGGTGATCTGGGTCGAGCGCGACGGCCAGAAGGCCATCGTCATCGGCAACGGCGGCGCCCAGCTCAAGGCGATCGGCACCTCGGCGCGCAAGGGCATGGAGCACCTGTTCGAGCGCAAGGTCTTCCTCAAGCTGTGGGTGAAGGTGCGCGAAGGCTGGGCGGACGACGAGAATCTGCTCAAGCGCTTCGGCTACGAATAAGCCGGTGCGCCGTACCGCGTCATGCGCGTCGAACAGCAGCCCGCCTTCGTCCTGCACGCCCGGCCCTACCGGGAGACATCCCTGTTGGTGGAGTGCCTGACCCGGGACCACGGCCGCCTGGGCGTGGTCGCCCGCGGGGTGCGCAAGGAAGGCGCGCGATTGCAGCGGGCGCAGCTGGAGCCGTTCCAGCGCGTGGAACTGGACCTCCTGCTCAAGGGGGAGCTGGCCACACTGCGCACGGCCGAACACGTGGGCACGCCGCAACGCCTGACCGGCGACGCGGGCATGGCCGGCCTCTACCTCAACGAACTGGTGGTGCGGCTCACCGGCCGCCAGGACCCCAACCCCACACTGTTCGCGCACTACGAGCGCACGTTGCGCCGCATGGCGACGGGCGATGCCCTGGCCTGGACGCTGCGCCGCTTCGAGCGCGACATGCTGGACGCGCTGGGTTATGCGTTGCCGCTGGATATCGACGCCATCGACGGTGAGCCGCTGGACCCGGCGCTCACCTACTTCTATGACCCGGAGTCGGGGGTACGCCCCGGACGCGCGGGCGATGCCCGTGGCATTCGCGGTGCCGATCTGCTGGCGTTGGCCGCCGACCATTCCCCCGACGTGGCGGGGCTGGCCTCGCTGCGCCGCATGATGCGCCAGATCATCTCCTTCCACCTGGGCGGCGGCGAGCTGAAGGCCTGGCGCGTGCTGCGTTAAACGGCGGGCGTGTCGCGGGGCAGGGCCGCCAGCGCCTCGTTCAGTTCGAAGCGGAAGCGCTCTATGGCGGCGGGCGGAACGACGGTGCGGGTTTCCAGCACGTGGTTCTGCAAGGCCCTGGCCTGGGCACCCAGGCGGGCGGTGCCGCAGAACCCGCAAGCGGAACGCAGGCGATGCAGGCGGTCGACCAGGTCGGTCGGACGACGTGCCAGGTCGTCCAGCGCGGCCTCCAGTTCGACCAGTTCGACACGCAGCAACTGGCGCAGTGCCAGCAGGGTGATGGCATCGCCACTGGCCGCGCGCCCCGCGTCGTCGTCCAGCACCTGCAGATGCCCCTCGATGCCGAGCGTGGCGGCCAGCGCATGGCTGAGCGCGGCGAGCTGGCAGGGTTTTTCGATCACGCCGGCGAAGCCGGCCGCCAGCAAGGCCTCGCGCAGACGGGCGGGAATTTCCGCGCTGGTGGCCAGGGCCACGGCGTCGCGCGACCGGGCGGAAGGATCGGCGCGCAGCGCCGGCAGCAAGGCCTCCGCACCGGCGCCCGGCATGCGGCAATCCAGCAGGAGCGCGTCGAACGGCTGTCGCCTGGCGAGGTCCAGGGCGCGGTCGCCATCGGCCGCGACATCCACCCGATAGCCGAGCGATCGCAGCGCCTGCGCCAGGAACATACGGGTGGCCTCGTCGTCGTCAGCCACCAGGACATGCCGTGGCGTCGGCGCGGAAGGGGCGGACAGATACTGCTCGATCATGCAACGTTCCGTGTTGTTCATCTTGATTTGGCAGAATGGCGGAGCATGTTCCCGGTATCAACCCGCACGTTCAGCTTCCTGTTCATCGTTCTGGTCGCCCTGGTCGGCGCGGATGGGGCGCGGGCGGCTGTGTCCGTGGACGCGGAGGGCGTGTCGTTACCCGGCGTGGTGCTGGACGGACTGCACGCCGACCTGACCGCCGCGGGCGATGGCGTGGGCGTCGCCCTGACCGTGCAGCGAGCCGACCTGGCCGCCATGGGCTGGCACAAGGCCGCGATGGACCTGGACGGCACGCTCGCCCGCGACGAACCCGGTTGCTGGACGTTCACGGGCAATCTGCGCATGCGCGGCGCGGCGGGAGACCCCTGGCCGCGGGCCACCGTGCGTATGGTGGCCGACACCGCCGCGAACACGCTGGAGCTGACCGTGCGCCAGGATGCCTCGCTGGCCCGCGTGGCGATGCCGATGGACCAGACCACCCATGCGCAGATCACGCTGAAAGACCTGCCTGCCGGTTGGTTGCAAGGGCTGCTCTCGACGGTGTGGTCCGGTCGCATGACGACCGGCCGGGTGGATGCCGACCTGGCGCTCGACCTGCTTCCCGGCGGCGTGCAGGCCGGTGGCCAGTTCGCGCTGGCCGGCGTGGGCTTCGACAGCCCGGGCGGCGCGCTGGCCGGTGAAACGGTGTCGGGCAGCGGTCGGCTCGGTGTGGACAGCCAGGCGGAGGCCACCGTCATCGAACTCGACGCCGCGCTGCGCGGTGGCTCGTTGCTGCTGGGCCCCCTGTATGTCGATCTTCCCGCCCACCCGGTGCAGTTGTCGTTTTCCACCCGGGCGCAGAAGGGTGCCATGGCGATCCGGCGCCTGCGGCTGACCGATCCCGACGCCCTGCAACTGGAAGGTGAGGTAGGCCTCGCGGCGGACGGTAGTCTCGCCTCGCTGCGGCTGGACCGTTTCGATGCACGCTTTCCCGCCGCCTACGCACGCTACGGTAAAGGCCTGGCTCGCAGCTTCGGCGTCGATGCGCTCGATGCCCGGGGCGATGTCACGGGGCACCTCACGATGGGTTCGAAAGGCCCCCAGGCCTTCGCGTTCCAGACCACGGCGCTGGATATCTCCAGCGGCGAAGGACGCTTCGGGGTGCAGGGCCTGCATGGCGCGGTCGACTGGAGTGCCACGGAGGATCGCCCCGCCACGAAGCTCGGCTGGCGTGCCTTGCAGATGCAGCGGATTCCGAATGGCGCCGCCGAGGCGGCACTGCGCAGCACCGGCGGCACGCTGGGCCTCCTGGCACCGCTGGTCATTCCCGTCCTGGATGGCCAGCTACGAGTGCAGCGCCTGGCGTGGAAGCCCGCGGCCACCGCGGGCGACCGCCTGCAGACCTCGCTGGTGCTGACGCAAATCGACATGGCTGCATTCTGTCGCGCACTGGGCTGGCCGGAATTCAAGGGTACGCTGGGCGGCGCGGTGCCGTCGCTTCGCTATGTAGACGATCGCGTGGAAATGGCCGGCGGCCTGTCGCTGAACATATTCGACGGTTTCGTCGACATCACCGGCATGAGCCTCGCGCAGCCTTTTGGCGTGGCGCCGATCCTCACCGGCACGCTCTCGCTGCGCCAGCTCGACCTGGGCCTGATGACCTCCGTCTTCGACTTCGGCAGCATCACCGGCCGACTGGATGGTGGCATCGACAACCTGCGCCTGGTCGCCTGGCAGCCCGCCGCGTTCGACGCCCACCTGCTGGCGGGCGGTGGCGGCCGGATCAGCCAGAAGGCGGTGAACAACCTCACCTCCGTCGGCGGGGGCGGTATCGCCGCGGGCCTGCAGGGCACGGTGCTGAAGATCTTCAAGACGTTCGGCTACAAACGCATCGGGCTGTCGTGCCGCCTGCGCGGCGATGTATGCGCCATGGGTGGACTGGGCGCCGCGAAGGATGGCTACACTATCGTCGAAGGAAGCGGGTTGCCCCGCCTGACCGTGGTCGGTCACCAGCGTGAGGTCGACTGGCCCACCCTGGTACGCCGCCTGCAAGCCGCCACCCAGGGCGATGGCCCGGTGGTCCGTTGAGCGGGCAAGCTGCCCCCACAAGGAAAAACCATGCGTAAATCGTTCATCGCCCTCATGGCTGCCATCGCCGTCGCCCTGGTCGGCTGCGTCACCATCAACGTTTATTTTCCCGAAGCCGCCGCGCAGAAGGCGGCCGACCAGTTCATCGGCACCGTGCTCGACGACAGCGGCGTGGCCAAACCGTCCGCCGCGCCGGAAAAAGCCCGTCCGGCCGCACCGGGCAAGCAGCCCTCGGCGTCCTTGCTGGACCTGGTGATCCCCTCCGCGCAGGCGGCGGAGTCGCCTGACATCCAGGTGCGCACCCCGGAAACGGACGCGATCCGGCTGCGCATGACCAGCCGCTTCGGCGGCCAGCTGAAGGCGTTGTTCGACAGTGGCGCGGTGGGCTTCACGGCCAACGGCCTGGTCGCCGTGCGCGATGCCGGCGCGTTACCGCTGGACCAGCGCTCGCAGGCCAACGGCCTGGTCGACCAGGAAAACAGCGACCGCGATGCCCTGTATGCCGCCGTCGCCAAGGCCAACGGTCACCCGGAATGGGAGCCGCAGATCCGCAAGGCATTCGCGGACGGCTGGGTCCAGCGCGCGCCGCCGGGCTGGTATTATCGCGATGCCTCCGGTGCCTGGAAGCGCAAGTAAGGCACCCGCCAGGAACGCCCGCCATCGCGCGGGCGTCCTCCCAGCCAGCCCGGGCCTTCGTCGTCCGGGCTTTACGTTTCAGAGCGCATGATCGAATTCGAAGCCACCATCATCGGCCTCACCCACGACGGCAGGGGCGTTGCCCGCATCGACAACAAGGCCACGTTCGTGCCCGGCACGTTGCCGGGCGAGCGCGTACGGCTGGTCTACCACAAGCGCCACCGCAAGTACGACGAGGCCGATCTCGTCGGCATCGTCGAGGCCTCCCCCGCGCGTGTCGAGCCGAAATGCCGCCATTACGGCCAGTGCAGCGGCTGCGCGTTGCAGCACATGGCGCCCGCCGAGCAGATCGCCGCGAAGCAGCGTGTGCTTGCCGAGAACTTCGAACGCATCGGCAAGGTCACGCCGGATGCGTGGTTGCCACAGCTGACCGGCGAGCCGTGGGCATACCGTCGCAAGGGGCGTTTTTCGGTGCGCTACGTGGCGAACAAGGAGCGCGTGCTGGTCGGTTTCCGCGAGGAATCCAACCCGCGTTTCGTCGCCGACATCGAGCATTGCGAAGTGATCCATCCCGCGCTGGGCCCCAAGGTGGGCTTGATCGCGGCACTGGTGGGCGGCTTGTCCGCCGCGCACGACATTCCGCAGATCGAGTTCGCCGCAGGCGACGACACCGTTGCGCTGGTCTTTCGCCACCTGGTACCGCTGAACGAGGCCGATCGCCAGGCCCTGGTGGATTTTGGCAAGGCGCACGGCCTGGCCATCTATCTGCAACCGGGCAACCACAGCACGGTGCATCCGTTGTGGCCCGACGCGCCGCGCCTGGCCTTTGCCGTCCCCGCCCAGGATGTCGAGCTGGAGTTCCTGCCGCTGGATTTCGTGCAGGTCAATGCGGGCATGAACCAGCGCATGCTGGCGCGTACCCTGGAGCTGCTGGACCTGCAACCGGCCGATCGCGTGCTCGACCTGTTCTGCGGCCTGGGCAACTTCACCCTGCCGATCGCACGTTACGCCGCCGAGGTGGTGGGCGTGGAAGGCGAGCACGGGCTGGTGGAGCGGGCCGCGGCCAACGCCGCGCGCAACGGCCTGGGCCATGCCTCGTTCCAGGTAGCCAATCTGTTCGAGGACCAGCGCAACCAGCCCTGGGCGAAACAGGCGTGGGACAAGATCCTGCTGGACCCGCCGCGCGTCGGCGCCGACAAGCTGCTGGCATACCTGCCGCGCAAGGGCACCGACCGCGTCGTCTACGTCTCCTGCCATCCCGGTTCGCTGGCACGCGATGCAGGCATCCTGGTGCAGAAGGGGTTTCGTCTCGCCGCGGCGGGGGTGATGGACATGTTCCCGCACACCGCGCACGTCGAATCCATCGCGCTGTTCGAGCGCCGCTGACACCGGAGACCCCATGGGCATCGAGATCGAGCGCAAGTTCCTCCTGGCCAGCGACGCCTGGCGCAAGCAGATCGTGCGCAGCGAGCGCATGGCGCAGGGTTACCTGATCAGTGGCGCGGCCGTGGCGTCCGGACAGGCCAAGTCGTCGGTACGCCTGCGCGTGTCCGGCGAGCAGGCCTGGCTCAACATCAA
This sequence comes from Xanthomonas sp. NCPPB 2632, assembly GCF_041228075.2. Taxonomy (NCBI): domain Bacteria; kingdom Pseudomonadati; phylum Pseudomonadota; class Gammaproteobacteria; order Lysobacterales; family Lysobacteraceae; genus Xanthomonas; species Xanthomonas sp. NCPPB 2632. The sequence goes on along the minus strand of NZ_CM192979.1, from coordinate 3,039,851 downwards.
GTCGGCCACGCTGGGCATCGAGCGGCAGGAATACGAATACCCCGTGCCGGTGGCCGATGCCGCGCGCATGCTGGACGACCTGGCCGACGGTCGCGTGGAGAAGATTCGTCATCATGTCATGGTCGAGGGCACACACTTCGAGATCGACGAGTTCGTCGGCGCCAACGCCGGCCTGATCGTCGCCGAGGTGGAACTGCCGTCCACGGACGCGACCCACCCGACACCGGCATGGCTCGGCCGCGAGGTCAGCGGCACGCTGCGCTATTACAACGTCAACCTGATCGACCGACCGTACAGCGACTGGTCTGATGCGGAACGGGACGGCACGGAGGACATGGCATGCTGATCATCGGTCTATCGGGGACGCAACTGGAGCCGCACGAGCACGCTTTGCTGACGGCCCACGGCGTGTCCGGGGTGATCCTCTTCTCGCGCAACTTCGCCTCGCGCGAGCAGGTCACGGCCCTGATCGAAAACGTGCGTGAGGTGGCCGGCGACGAGATCCTGGTCTGCGTGGACCAGGAAGGCGGGCGCGTGCAGCGCTTCCGCGACGGATTCACGCGGTTGCCGCCATTGTCGGCGCTGGGCAGGCTGTACGACAGCGACCCGGGCGCGGCGATCGACCGCACCGAGGAACACGCGTGGATCATGGCCAGCGAGATGCGCGCCATCGGCGTGGACTTCAGCTTCGCGCCCGTGGCCGACCTCGAACGCGGCAACGCCGCGATCGGCAACCGGGCGCTGCACGCGGATCCGGCGGTCGCCGCCGAGCTGGTCCAGGCCTACGTGCGCGGCATGCACCTGGGCGGCATGGCCGCCGTACTCAAGCACTTTCCGGGGCACGGCTCGGTGCGCGAGGACACGCACCTTGCGTCGGCCATCGACCCGCGCAGCAAGCACGATATCTTCGCGACCGACCTGCAGCCCTTCGTCGCCGGCATCGAGGCACGTGCCGAGGCCGTCATGGCCGCGCATGTCGTCTATACCGCGGTGGACGACCAGCCGGCCGGGTACTCGCACGTGTGGATCGAGGAGATCCTGCGTGGTGAGCTCGGTTTCGGCGGTTGTGTCGTCGGCGACGACATCAGCATGGCCGCCGCCGGCAGCGTCGGCGGTGTGGCCGCCCGCGTGGCAGCCAACCTCGAAGCGGGCTGCGACCTCGTACTCGCCTGTTTTCCCGATGTGGTTCCCGAGGCGATCGCGGCGGTGCAGCACCGCCGTCCTTCACCGGTCGAACGTATCGCCCCGTTGCGCGGTGCGATCGGTTCCACCTGGGAAGGCCTCATCCACAATCCCCAGCGCGATCGATTCATCGCGCGCGTGACCGCCCTGGAGCCCTGACCCGATCATGACCGCCACCGCCTCGCTCGACCATGCGCTCGCGCATTCCGACATCCTCTTCAACCGCGAACAGCTCGACACCGAAATCGCCCGCATGGGCCGCGAGATCGACCACGCGCTCGATGGCGAAGTGCCGGTATTCCTCACCGTGATGCACGGTGCGCTGGTGTTCGCCGGCCAGCTGGCGTTGTCGATACGCACGGACCTCGAGTTCGACTACGTGCACGCCACGCGTTACCGCGGGGAAACCAGCGGCAGCGACCTGCAATGGCTGCGTCGTCCGGAGGTGCCGCTGCACGAACGTACGGTGCTGCTGGTGGACGACATCCTCGATGAAGGCCATACGCTGAAGGCCGTGCGTGACGCATGCCTTGCGATGGGTGCGAAGCGCGTGTTGCTGGCCGTGCTCTGCACCAAGCGCCACGATCGGCGCGCGCACGGCATCGAGGCCGATTTCAACGGCGTGGACCTGCCGGATCGCTACGTGTTCGGGTATGGCATGGATTACCACGAGCAGGCGCGCAACCTGCCGGCCATCCATGCGTTGAAGGACTGATTCCGATGAGCATCGACCTCGCTGTTATCGGTGGCAGTGGCCTCTACCAGTTCGAAGGCCTGGAAAACACGGAACGGCATGCCTTGCAGACGCCGTTCGGCCCGGCTTCGGGCGACGTGGTGACGGGCGATTTTCGCGGCAGGCGGCTCGCCTTCCTCGCTCGTCATGGGGAGAGCCACACCGTACCGCCCCATCGGGTGAACTATCGCGCCAACCTGTGGGCCCTGCATGCGCTGGGCGCGCGCCGCGTAGTGGCCGTCAACGCCGTGGGCGGCATCCGCGACGACATGGGCCCCCGCACGCTGGTGGTGCCCGACCAGATCATCGATTACACGCATGGCCGCTGCACCAGCTTCAACGATGTCGAGGGTGCCGAGGTGCGGCATATCGATTTCAGCGAGCCATACAGCGCCGCACTGCGCCAGGCCCTGCTGGCCGCGGCGCGCGCCGAGGGCCTGGCGATCATCGATGGCGGTTGCCACGGCGTGACCCAGGGGCCGCGCCTGGAGACGCGCGCGGAGATCGCGCGGATGAAGCGCGACGGCTGCGACCTGGTCGGCATGACCGGCATGCCCGAGGCCGTGCTTGCCCGCGAGCTGGACCTGGAATTCGCCTGCCTGGCACTGGTGGCCAACTTCGCCGCCGGCGCCGGCGACGAGGCGGAGATCAGCATCGAGGAAATCTTCGCCCACCTGGCCGCGGCTACGGCCAACGTTCCGGCGATTCTTGGGCGTTTGTTGGCAGTCTTGTAGGCATTTCGCGGACATCGTCCGCTCCTACAACCGCGGATTGCGGGCATCGTATGTTTCTGCACTTCGGATCGCGGACATCGTCTGCTGCTACAACCGTGGATCGCGGACATCGTCCGCTCCTACAATCGTGGATCTCGGACATCGTCCGCTCCTACGTGGCGCTGTGGAGGAGCGGACGATGTCCGCGATACGCGAATCCCACACCCGTTGTCATCCTGCGGTGCGATGACGTACGCCGAAACCAGGCATGACGCTGCGGCCGATGCCGTGCATCGGCATGCGGTAACGTTGCGCGCGGGCTGCGGTGCATAGCCGACGCGATACCCCACCGTGGACCCGCAGCGGGCAGGGCGCGACTGGCCCACGCTAGCTCCATGAAACCCCACTGCCACGGTGCCTCACTGATTGAATCACTGACTGCCCTGTCGGTGTTTGCCGTCGGCAGCGCGGCCAGCGGGGCGTGGTTTCACGCGTCGATGGCCATGGATGCGGCGGCATCTCGGACGATGGCCACCGTGACCGCCATCGCCGATCTGCGCGAGCGCATGCGCGCCAATCCGCTCGGTGTGTCAGGCGGTTCCTACAACGCCACCACGCCATCGGACGTCGGTTGCGCGGGCGGCTGCACGCCTGACCAGCTTGCCGCCGACGACCTCGCGCGGTTCCGCGCCAGCCTTCGTCGGCACGTCGGATCGTCCACGGCGTCCGTCGTCCGCTGCGAGGACACGACGCGTTGCATCGTGCATGTCACGCTCGGCCGCCATGTCGTCGCCGCCACATCGTTCCGGCCATGAACCAGCACGGGTCTGGCCTCGTGGAACTGCTGGTCTCGCTCGCCGTGGCCGGCATGGTGGCAGCGGTGGTCGCGGCAGGGGCGGGAGCGGCCGGTATGGCATCGCGGCGTCATCTCGACCGGGTCCAGCGCGAGGATGCGGCGCGCATGGCGCTGGCGGTGCTGGCGGACGATCTTTTCAGTTCGAAGCAGTGGCGAGCCTGCACGGAGGCAAGGGACTGCGACCTCACCGCCTGGCATCGCCCGTATCGGTCGTACCTGCTGCACACCGACGTCGCGGACTGGCTGGTCGGCGACGGGCTGCGGCGATGCGTAAAGCAGTGCGAGTCGCTGGTCGACGGGATCGTTCGACTTGAGGTCATGGCCGACCTGCCGGCCGATCCCGGGCAGGTTCGGCGCGTTCCCTTCCTGCAACGGCATGGAGACACGGCGCGCCTGCTGGAGGTCGCCGTGGTTCTCGCCGACGGCAGGCGATTCTCCCGCGTCGTGGCGAAGCAACCATGAAGTGTCGACGTGGGTCCGTGCTGGTCTTCGTGCTGCTGATGCTGGCCGCTCTCGGCCTGCTGGGCGCAGCCTTGTCTCGCGGCGCTGCCTCGCGGCGGCTGGCCGCCGCCGAATACCGGGACCGCGTCTGCGTCGCCGTCGGGCAGGACCGGGCTCGCTGGCAGGAGGATGTCGCCGCATGCGACCATCGGTAAAGGCGCAACCGGCGCGTCGTCGCACATGAGGGTTCCATGGATCGCAGGCGGTTTCTTCAGGGGGCGACGGTCGCTTCGGGCATGGCGTTGACTGCCAAGGGTCTGGCGGCGGATGTGGCGGGCGGGGCGAAGCAGCCCACGGCCGGCGGCATGCTGCCGCGCGTGTGTTCCACGTGGGACTTTGGCGTGGCCGCCAACCAGGCCGCGTGGAAGGTGCTCGCCGGCGGCGGTCGGTCGCTGGATGCGGTCGAAGCCGGCGCACGCGTGCCCGAGGCCGACCTGCGCAACCACAGTGTGGGACGCGCCGGCTACCCCGACCGGGACGGCAAGGTCACGCTCGATGCCAGCATCATGGACGAGAACGGCAACTGCGGCGCCGTCGCGGCGATCGAGCACATCGCGCATCCCATCTCCGTCGCGCGCCGCGTCATGGAGCGTACGCCGCACGTGCTGCTGGTCGGCGACGGCGCGCTGCAATTTGCGCTCGAGCAGGGCTTTTCCCGCGAGGAACTGCTTACGCCCGAGTCGGACAAGGCCTGGCACGAGTGGCTCAAGTCGGCGAAGTACAAGCCGGTGGCCAACAGCGAAGTGAAGAGTTACAACGCCGGTCCAGGCGGCACGCCGGGCGATGCCAGCAACCACGACACCATCGGCATGCTCGCCATCGATGCCAGGGGCAATCTCTCCGGTGCCTGCACCACCAGCGGCATGGCGTGGAAGCTGCACGGCCGTGTCGGCGACAGCCCGATCATCGGCGCGGGCCTGTATGTCGACAACGAGGTAGGCGCGGCAACCTCCACCGGCGTGGGCGAGGAAGTGATCCGTAACGTCGGCAGCTTCCTGGTCGTCGAACTGATGCGCCAGGGCCGATCACCCGAAGACGCCTGTCGCGAGGCCGTGGAACGCATCCTGCGGCGCAAGCCGCAGGCGAAGGATCTCCAGGTCGGCTTCCTCGCCCTCGACAAGAAGGGCAACGTGGGCGCGTGGTCGATCCAGAAGGGCTTCTCGTACGCAGTGTGCGACGCGTCGAAGCAGGATGCCCTGCATCCCGGCAAGAGCACCTACTGAGATGGCCTTGCTCGAAGTGGCCGCCAACTCCGTTGCCTCGGCGTTCGCCGCACAGGAAGGCGGCGCCGGGCGCATCGAACTGTGCGCCAGTCTGGACGAGGGTGGCGTAACGCCCTCGCACGGTACGATCGTGCTGGCGCGTGAGGGGCTGACTATCCCGCTCTATGTCCTCGTTCGTCCGCGCGGGGGCGACTTCCTCTACGAGAACATCGAGATCGAGTGCATGCTCGACGACATCGAACACTGCCGCGACCTGGGCTGCGACGGCGTCGTCGTCGGCGCGCTTACGGCGGAGGGCGACGTGGATACCGAGGCGTGCGCCTTGTTCGTGCGTGCGGCCGGCAGGATGGGTGTCACCTTCCATCGTGCTTTCGACCTGGTGCCCGATCGCCGTGAAGCCCTGGAAACCGTCATCGATCTCGGCTTCGAGCGGGTGCTCACATCGGGCGGCATGCAGAGTGCCGTGGCGGGCGCGGCCTCGATCGCGCAGCTGGTCGCGCAGGCCGGCGATCGCATGGTGGTGATGCCCGGCGCCGGCATCGAGCCGGGTAACGCCGCCAACCTGCGGGCCGCGACGCGTGCGCGCGAGTTTCATGCGTCGGCGAAGCGGCGGCTGCCCTCGGGCATGCGGTCGCCGGCCGATGCACTGGGCATGGGCGCAGGCGAGACGCGTACCGACGTGGACACGGTAAGGGCCATCGTCGCCGCGCTGGCGTAGAAGCCCACGATGTGGGCTGGCGTAGGAGCCCACGATGTGGGCGAACCCTCAGCCCACCTACAGCGAACGAGGCCATGCGCAATATCCAGGCGAGCGCTCTAAACCTTGACCGGCAACAGCCCCCCCGGTGTCACCGCGACAATGCGGCGGCCGGGCGCGGGCGGCGTCTCGTGCAGGCCGGTGAGGGTGCCGAAGGCCGGCAGCATGCCGACGTGGCGGTCGAAGACGAAGGCGGGCAGGCGATGCTTGCGCCAGCCGTCGCGCACCACGACGCCCGGGTGCACGTGGCCCGATAGCGTGTAGCCGTCGGCATGCGGCTCGGGATGATGGGCCAGCACGAACGGTGGCGCATGCATGCGATCCGGCCGCACCTCCACGCCCAGCGTGCCCACGTCGAAGTGCCGGTCGTGGTTGCCGGCGACAAGGATCATCGCCACCCCGGCATGTGCCTCGCGCCAGGCGCGCACACGCGAAACCCACGCGCTGCGTTCCGTCGCGGCGCCGTGCACCATGTCGCCCAACACGACCAGCTTCTCCGGCTGGAACGTGGCGATCAGCGCGTCCAGGCGTGCCAGGTCGTCGTCCGTATCGCCGCTGGGCACCGCGATGCCGGCACGGCGGAACACGGCGCCCTTGCCGAAGTGCACGTCGGTGACCATGAGCATGCGTCGGGCCGACCAGTGGATCGCACGTTCGCCATGCAATGTGAGCCGTTCGCCGGCCACCTCGATGTCCAGTGTGTTCATGGTCCGGCGCCTGCTTCCAGCTTGGCCAGCATGCGTTCGACACGGCTCTTCCAGTCGTCGGCGGCGATGCCGCCACGCAGTCGCTCCACCCATAGTGGAAACGCCAGCGGGCTGAGCCGCTTGGGCTCGTTCCACAGCAGCTGCGAACGCGCGATGCGCACCAGGCAATGGCGCAGGCGCGTGTAGTCGAGCTGTTGGTCGAGCACTTCGCGTTCGGCCTGCCACAGCAGGGGATGCTCGGGATCGTGACGACGCAGCACGTCGTACAGCAAGCCACTGGATGCCTGCAGCTGCCGCATCGTCTTGTTGTGCGCCGGGTAGCCGTTGAAGACCAGTCCGGCGACACGCGCGATCTCACGGAACTGGCGCTTGGCCAGCTCCGACAGGTTGACGCTGGCACGGATGTCGCTGCGCAGGCCTTGCGGATGCAGCAGGACGCGCATCGCTTCCGCGTCCAGTGCGGGCATGCGCGCGGCCGTGATCGTGAGCCCGTAGTCGTTGACGGCGTAGCCGTAATCGCCCGGCTGGATGCGCGCGAGGCGCAGCGCGAGCACGGCGGCCAGGCCCTCGTGTGCCAGCCGGCCCGCGAACGGGTAGACGAACAGGTAATCGCCCTCGCGAGTGCGTGTTCGCTCGCACAGCGTGGCATCCATGGACGGCACGCTGGATTGCCGGCGCTGGATATCCAGCAAGGGCGCGAGGGCGCGCATCTCGGCTTCGCGGCCTTCGCCGGCCAGCGTGCGACGCAGTTCGTCCGAGAGCTCGCCCGACAGAGGCAGCCGACCGCCCATCCAGCGCGGCACGCCACCGCGGCGGTTGGGTGCGGGGCGCACGTAGGCGGTCATGTCGCGCACGCGCACCAGTTCGAGGTGGCGACCGGCGAAGAGGAAGCGATCGCCCGGCCGCAGGCGGGAAAGAAAGCTCTCTTCCACCGTGCCCAGCCGCGCACCCTTCATGTAACGCACGGCCAGGCTGCCGTCCGAGGTGATCGTGCCGATGGACAGCCGGTGCATGCGGGCGACGCGACCGCTCTCGACATGGAAGCGGCCTTCCGTATTGGCCAGCTTGCGATACTCCGGATAACTGGCCAGCGCGGAGCCACCGGTGCGCAGGTAGGCCAGCACGGCGTCGAAACGCTCGCGCGGTAGCGAGGCGTAGGCCAGCGACGAGGTGATCTCCGCGTAGGCCTCATCGGCCGTGAAGCCGCCGCCCAGCGCCATCGTCAGCAGGTGCTGGGCCAGCACGTCCAGGCAGCCGCGCATCGGATGCCGCGGCTCCAGGTGGCCTTCGGCCAGCGCGCGTCGGGCGGCGGCGATCTCGGCCAGTTCGAGCAGGTGGGTGGGCACGCACAGGATCTTCGACGGCAGCCCGGGCCGGTGGCCGCTGCGTCCGGCGCGCTGGAGCAGGCGGGCGACGCTTTTCGGGCTACCGATCTGGATCACGCGCTCCACGCTGGAAAAATCCACGCCCAGGTCGAGGCTGGAGGTGGCGACCACGCAACGCAGTGTGCCCTGGCGCAGTTTTTCCTCGGTGGCCAGGCGCAGCTTCGGGTCGATCGAGCCGTGATGAAGCGCCAGCGATTCGGGTGCCTCCGGCCATACCGAGGCCAGCGCTTCGTGCCACAGCTCCGCCTGCGAGCGCGTGTTGGCGAAGACCAGGCTGCTGCGGGCGTCCAGCACGGCTTTCAACACACGTGGCAGTTGTGACAGGCCGAGGTGTCCAGCCCACGGGAAGCGCTCGCCGCCTTCCGGCAGGGCAGTCTCGATCACGGTCTTCTTGCGGCCACCGCCCCCGATCAGCACGCCGTCGCCGGATAGCGCGTGCAGGGCTTCGTCCAGGTTGCCCAGCGTGGCCGACAGGCCCCAGGTGCGCAGTTGCGGCAGCCAGTGGCGCAGGCGCGTGAGCCCCAGTTGCAGCAGGATGCCGCGCTTGTTGCCGAGCAGCTCGTGCCATTCGTCCACCACGATGCCGCGCAGCGAGGCGAAACGCTCGCGCGCATCGGGGTAGCTGAGCAGCAGCGCGAGGCTTTCCGGCGTGGTCACCAGCAGTTCGCAGGCACCCCGGCGCAGGCGGGCGCGCTCGGCGCTGCCGCTGTCGCCGGTGCGGCGGAGCACGCGCCACGGTAGCTCCATCGCCTCGACGGCGGCGGTGAGATGCTGCGCGGTGTCGGTGGCCAGGGAGCGCAACGGCGTGATCCAGAGCAACTGCAAACCCGTCTGCGGACGCAGCACCGCGTCGATCAGCGGACCGCCGGCCGCGGCCAGGGTCTTGCCGGTGCCGGTGGGCGCGTGGATCAGGCCGTTACGACCTTCGGCCCATGCGCGCCACGCCGCGCGCTGGAACGCGGCGGGTTTTCGTTCCTGCGTGGCGAACCACGCGACGAGGCGTGCCTCAGCCCGCCGCCAGGCGGCGGAGGTCGTCGAGTTTGTCGGCATCGCGGATCGCCAGGTCGGTGCGCCAGCGGAGGATGCGCGGGAAGCGCACGGCCACGCCGGCCTTGTGACGGCCGGAGGCCTGGATCGCCTCGAAGGCGAGTTCGAAGACATGCGTGGGTTCGACCGAGCGGACTGGGCCGAAGCGGTCGATGGTGTGTGCGCGGATCCAGCGATCGAGCCGGCCGATCTCGGCGTCGTCCAGGCCGGAATAAGCCTTGGCGACAGGGACCAGCGTCTCACCGTCCCAGACGCCGAAGGTGTAGTCGGTGAACAGACCGGAGCGCCGGCCATGGCCGGGCTGCGCATAGAGCAGCACGGCGTCCACCGTGTATGGTTCCACCTTCCACTTCCACCAGTCGCCTCGTTTGCGGCCGACGCGATAGGGCGAGTCGCGCCGCTTCAGCATCAACCCCTCCGTGCGCCGCTCGCGCGATTCGGTGCGCCACTGAGCCAGGGTCGTCCAGTCGCTTGCGCGCACTTGGGGCGACAGCGCCAGCGTGGGACCATGCGATGCGATGAGGCGTTCGAGCAGCAAACGTCGCTCCGCCAGCGAACGCTCTCGCAGGTCCTGCCCGTCGAGTTCCAGCAGGTCGTAGGCCATCAGGCGCACCGGCGTATCCGCCAGCAGCTTCGGACCGGGCTTGAGCTTGCCGATACGTTTCTGCAGTGCGGCGAACAGCAATGGATGATCCTCGCCTGGCGACCAGGCCAGGATCTCGCCATCGATGACGCAGCCGTCGGGCAGGGCGGCCGCGGCCAGCTCCAGTTCCGGAAAGCGGCCGTCCATGCGCTCCTCGCCGCGCGACCAGATCAGCGCACCTTCGGCACGGCGCATGAGCTGCGCGCGGATGCCGTCCCACTTCCATTCGGCCAGCCAGTCGTCGATCGCACCGAGCGCATCGATGTCCTGTTCGAGCGGCGAGGCCAGGAAAAAGGGGTAGGGGCGTTCACCCGCGTGCTCGTCGTCGCGCTCGGGTCCGGCCAGTGCACGAAACGCCTCCGCACTGGGTTTCCACGTGCCGCTCATGCGATGGGCGATGAGGTCGGTGGCAAGCGCCGACCACTGGGCCAGTGCCTGTACCACCAGCCGTTGCGACACGCCGACGCGCAGCGACCCGGTGAGCAGCTTGTTGACGAGGAAGATCTGTTCCTTCGGGGTGGACCGCCACCACTCGCGCAGCATGGCGATCCGCTCGCCGGCCTCCAGCTTGCCCAGCGAGGGCAGGCGCGCCTCCATCCATACGTGCAGGGCGGTGTCCTCGTTCTCGTCGTCGGTACCGGGCAACATCAGCGCGATGGTCTCGGCCAGGTCGCCGACGTGCTGGTAGCTGTCGTCGATCAGCCAGTCGGCATACCCGGTTTCGATGGCCAGCGCGGTGCGCATCTCGGTCGAGCTGGCGGTGCGCTTCAGCTTTCCGCCGCCCAGCACGTATACCGCCCACGCCGCGTCTTCCGCCGGTGCATCGGCGAAGTACGCCGCCATCGCCTCGCGCTTGGCGGTGGTGGACGCCGTCCGGTCCAGCGCCTCGAACAACCGGGAGAAGCGGCGCATCAGTCGCCTTCCTCGCTGCTGCGCTCGTCGGGCATGCTGCCGCCCAGCGAACGCAGCGCACGGGCGTCGTGGCCCTTGTCGCGCAGGTAATGGATCAACGCCTCGCCGTCGCCGTGGGTTACGTAGATACGCTTTGCGCCGCAGTCCTCGACACTGCGGATGAGGCCGGGCCAGTCGGCGTGATCGGACACGATGAAACCGCGATCGTAGCCGCGACGACGACGCGCCCCACGCACCTGCATCCACCCCGAGGCGAACCCCGTGGATGCCTTGCCGAAGCGTTTCATCCAGGGCGCACCGGCCGCGGAGGGTGGCGCCATGACCAGTTCACCCGCGAAGTCGCGACCCTTGGCCGAGTCGCTCACGGGTTGGGTAGGCACCATGCTGACACCCGCATCGCGATACGCCTCGACCAGTCGTACCATGGCGCCGTGCAGGTGCACCGTGCGATCGGTGCGCAGCGCCAGTTCGGCCAGGATGCGCTGGGCCTTGCCCAGGGCATAGCAGAACAGCACCGCGGGCACGCCGCGTGCCGCGCACTCGTCCAGCCAGGCCAGCATCTCGTCGATGACGCGGGACATCGGTGGCCAGCGGTAGATCGGCAGACCGAAGGTGGATTCGGTGACGAACACATCGCACGGCACCGGCTCGAACGGCACGCAGGTCGGGTCGGGATCGCGCTTGTAGTCGCCGGAGACCACCGCGACCAGGTCGGGTGTCTCGATGCGGATCTGTGCGGCGCCCAGCACGTGGCCCGACGGATGCAGCGAAATCACGGTGTTGCCGAGCGTGAAACGCTCACCGTAGGCATATTCCTGGATGACCGCCGCCGTACCGAGCCGTTCGCGCATCAGTCCGCCACCGGCTCTCGCCACGTGGTAAAGGCCGCTGCCGGAGCGCGCATGGTCGCCGTGGGCATGCGTCACCACTGCCCGCGGCACCGGCTGCATCGGATCGATGTAGAAGTCGCCGGCGGGGCAATAGAGGCCCTGGGGGCGGGGTAGCAGCACGTCGCTGTCCATCCGCCGACGTTAGGCAGCCGCACGTCAACGCGACGTGCGCACAGCGGGAACGCGGCGGGTCAGGCGACGAACTGCAACCGTGCCAGTTCCGCGTAGAGGCCACCCTCGCGCAGCAACGATTCATGCGTGCCTTGCGCGATGATCCGGCCGCCGTCCATCACCACGATGCGATCGGCGCGCTGCACGGTGGCCAGGCGATGCGCGATCACCAGCGTGGTGCGGCCCTTTTCGAGGCGTTCCAGCGCCTGCTGGATAGCCGCTTCCGACTGTGCGTCCAGGGCGGATGTGGCCTCGTCCAGCAGCAGCAACGGCGCATCGCGCAGGATCGCCCGCGCGATGGCGATGCGCTGCTTCTGTCCACCGGACAGCCGCACCCCGCGCTCACCCAGCGCCGCGTCGTAGCCGTCGGGCAGGGCGGAGAGGAAGCCGTCGGCTTCGGCAAGGCGTGCGGCCTCGCGCACTTCGTCGGCGGTCGCGTCCTCGCGGCCGAAGCGGATGTTGTCGGCGGCGCTGCCGCCGAAGATCACGGTCTCCTGCGGCACCAGGGCGATGACGCCGCGCAGTTCCGGCAAGGCCAGTGCGCGCAGGTCGACGCCATCCAGGCGGATCGACCCGGCCACCGGATCGTGGAAGCGCAACAACAGGCTCAGCACGGTGCTCTTGCCCGCACCCGACGGCCCCACCAGCGCCACGGTTTCGCCCGGCGCAATGCTCAGGTCGAAATCCGACAGCGCGGCCACGTCGGGACGTGACGGATAGCGGAACTGCACATGGTCGAAACGCAAGGCGCCGGTGACGGGCGTGGGCAGCGGTTCCGGCGCGGCGGGCGTGGCGATGGTGGCGGTTTCGGCGAACAGCTCACCGATGCGCTCCATCGCGCCGGCGGCGCGCAGCACGTCGCCCCACACTTCGGAAAGCCCGGCCACGGACCCGGCGGCGAAGATCGCATACAGCACGAACTGGCTGAGCACGCCTGGGGCAAGCTCCCCCGCGATGACATCGCGCGCGCCGGCCCAGAGCACCAGCGTGATCGCGCCGAAGATCAGCACGATCACCGCCGCCGTGAGCAACGAGCGCATGCCGATACGGCGACGCGCCGTGGCGAGGGCCAGGTCGATCGCCTCCGAGTAGCGCCGGCTTTCGGTGGGTTCGCGCGCATAGGCCTTGACCGCCTGTGCCGCGTTGAGGGTTTCGTTGGCGACGGCTGCCGCATCCGCGATGCGATCCTGGCTGGAGCGGGACAGCTTCTGCACGCGACGACCGAACACCAGGATGGGCAGCATCACGGCGGGGATGACCAGGGCGGTGAGCCCGGCCAGGCGTGGGCTGGTCCAGGCCATGGCCACGGCGGCGCCGATCAGCATGACCGCACTGCGCAGCGCCACGGAAATGCCCGAGCCGATCAGGGTCTGCACCACCTCGGTGTCCGTACCCAGGCGCGAGGTGAGTTCGCCCACGCGGGTGCTTTCGAAGAAACCCACGTCCAGGCCGATGACGTGGCGGTACAGGGAACTGCGCAGTTCGGCCAGCGAACGCTCGCCCAGCAACGCGATGCAGTAGTAGCGGGCCGCCGTGGCGATGGCCAGCACGATGGCGACGCCGAACAGGCCCAGGAAGGTGCCGTTGATGGAGGCCAGGTTGGAGGCGAGGAAGCCGTGGTCGATGATGTGTCGCACGGCGACCGGCAGGGTGAGCGACGCACCGGAGGAGATGCCCAGGAACACCAGCCAGCCGATGGCCAGTGACTTGTGCGGCCGGAGGAACGGCCAGAGGTTGCGGAGCACGCCGACCTTCTTCGACTTTTCCCTGCGCTCGACGGTCATGCGTGGTCCATTCTTTGGGTCATCCGCCACCGGATGGGGCCGGGGGAGGGCGTATTCAACATGCGGGGGCGGCTCAGTCGACGCGCCTGGGCGCGATCCGGCCGCGCGAGAGGTCCACGATACGCGCCGCAAGCGCTTCCAGGCGGTCCAGCGGCGCACTCACGACCAGGTCGGCACCGTCGGCGACGAAGGTTTCGTCCTCCACCGTTCCATCCATGTCGCGTATCCGTGCCGTCACCAGGGCCAGCTCGGCAAAGTCGCAGTGCAGGCCCAGCCGGCCGACCTGGACGATGATCGTGCGCGGCGCCAGTCGCAGGCACTCGGCGGCGCTGCCGCCGTAGGCACGGGCGAGGCCACCCGCGCCCAGCTTGATGCCGCCGTACCAGCGCGTCACCAGCACTGCCACGCGGTCGCAGCCCTGGCCGTCGATCGCCTGCAGGATGGGGCGTCCGGCCGTGCCGCCGGGTTCGCCGTCGTCATGGAACCGGTAGGCATCGCCCACCCGGTAGGCCCAGCAGTTGTGCGTGGCGTTCGGGTCACCGACCGTCCCGAACCAGGCGAGGGCATCCTCCGCCGACGCCACCGGCGCTGCCTGGGCGAGGAAACGGCTTTTCCTGATGTCTTCCTCGTGCCGCCACGGTGCGGCGAGGGTATCCAACGGCACACTCATGGGTGGAGATCGAGCAGGTCCTGGGGCAGGTCGTAACGGGGATGCCGGCGGCGAAGGTCGCGCAGCTGGCGCAACGCCTCGGCGCGTTCGCCGCGCCCGAGCAGCCGGCGGATCTCGCCGACGGCATCGTCCGGTGGCAGCACGGGTGTCGCAGGATACCGCGCTTCATCCCGCCACGTGCCATCGACCGCCGGGGCCTTCCGGAGGTTAGAGCGGGTCGACGACGCCACAGGACCGGGCGATGCCGGCGTCGCGGCGGCGGATCCTGTGCTGGCGGGGGGGCGCGGCTCGATGTCACCGGGCGACCGTGGCGGAAGGCGACCGGCGGGCGAGACGGCCAGAGGCGCTGACGTGGGGCTCTCGGGACGCAGCGCCAGCGGCCGGGTATCGCGCGCCCGCCACGCGATGGCCCACACCAGTGTCAGCACGAGCACAATGCCCGCTCCGACGATCCAGGGCCCGCGGCGGGACATCCGTCAGGCCCGCGAGGTTTCGGGACGCGGTTCGACGGCAGCGCCCACACGGTTGCGTCCGGCATCCTTGGCCCGGTAGAGGGCGCGATCCGCGGCATTGAGCAGGTCGAGCGGTCCGCTGTTGGCGGTGGGATGCATAGCCGCCGCGCCGATCGTGATGGTCAGCACCCCGAACGGGCTGGTCGGGTGCAGGATCGCGTGGGCCTCCACCTGGGAACGAAGATCCTCGGCGAGCGCCAGCGCGTCGTCCAGCCGCGTGCCGGGGGCCACTACCGCGAACTCCTCGCCGCCGAAGCGGGCGATGAAGTCGCTGGGACGCAGGCCGCGCGCCGTCAGCGCTTCCGCCAGCGCACGCAAGCAGTCGTCACCGGCGAGATGACCGTATCGGTCGTTGTATTCCTTGAAGTAGTCGACGTCGATCATCAGCAGGGCGATGGGTTCGCGCTGGCCCGGGCGGTGCCATTCGCGCAGCAGGCGTTCGTCCAGGGCGCGCCGGTTGGCCAGGCCGGTAAGGCTGTCGACGAACACCAGCCCCTGCAATTCCTCGCGGCTGCGCGAGAGCCGGAACTCTTCTTCCACCAGGTCCACCTGCGCCAGGGTGCCACGCAGGCCGATGCCGATGACCGCGGCGATCGCCCCGGCGATACCCAGCGACGGATAGCCGGGTATGACCATGAGGCCGAAGCCCAGCACGCTCATGGCCAGGAAAGTGGGGCTGGCGCTCTGCACGAAGCGCACGAGATAGACCGGCGCGTGCCAGTGCCTTTGCGGCAGGCGCGCCGCCATCGTGACCATGAGGGCCAGGAAGGGGACGTCGAGCAGGACATCCCACAAGGATGTGCCGAAATCCGGGTTGCCGCCGAGCGCGACGAAATGGTTGTAGAAAAAGCCCGCCAGCGCGTAGGTGACGAAGAAGGCGGTGACCGAACGGAAGAAGGCGTGGTCGTCGGCGCGGTCGGTGGCCAGGAAGCGCAGCGATGCCGCCACCGCCAGGCACGCGTTCTCGAAGTCGAGCATGTAGGCCACGTCCACGGCCTGTTGCGGCCCCATGGCACCCTGGAGCGACACGATCGAGAAGGTACGCACGTAGAACAGCACGCCCAGCAGCGCCGCCAGCACCAGGTCGATGCCCAGCGCCCAGTGCTTGCGCGCCGCGACCGGCGCGGACGAGACTGCCACCAGCACGGGCAGCACGTAGAGGATGTAGAAGAACATGCTGTCGCCGGGCGCCAGGTTGGCATTGTCCAGCGAGTAGTTCTGCCGCGCCGACAGCCCCATGCCGATGGCCCACAGCACCAGGCTGGCGGTCAGCAGCCACCAGCGGCGGTCGCCGGGCGTGCCCGAGCGGCGGAACGCGCGCACCGTGCCGGCCATGGCCAGCAGCGCCACGGCGAAAAAGAACACGTAGGACACGGCCATGCCGCGCGACGGCATCAGCGCAAGGCCGGCAACGTGTGCCGCGACGATGAGGCCCGCGGCGATGAGCGCTTTCATTGGCGTGCTTCTCCCGGCCTGCGACGCAGTAGTCGTATCGGCAGGCTCAAGGGAAGATTGAGCGCCTGCGGGCGGCTACGCCGCGCGAATGGCGCCCTTGGCGATGACCGGACCCGTGGGCTGGCCCGTCGGCGAGCCGCCGGACGGTTCCAGCGATACGGCCAGGGCGGCGGTGGGGCCGAGTCGGTCGAGCAACGATTTGTCCAGGTGGATGCGCTTGGGATCGGAAGGCACGAACACGCCTACCGATATGGGTTTGCCGCCTTCGGGGATCAGCCAGAGCTCGGTGCTGCGATCGGCGGCGATGGCCTCGGGTGACGCGGGTACGAGCAGCAGCTCGCTACGCTCGATGTCCATGGTGGCTGTCCACCCGGCCACGCCGCGGTCGGTGGCGATGGTGGCGACCATCAGCGTGGCGGGTGCCGGTGCCGTCGTCGCCAGCGGTGGTGCCGTCGGCGCGCCGGGACGGGTGAGGGTCAGCACCAGCAGGCACGCGGCCACCGCCGTGGCGCCGATGCCCAGCCAGCGCCACAGCGCCACGCTGTCCCAGGCGCGATCGGGCTTGCGCGCTGGCGCGGCGTCCAGGCCCAGGCGCCGGCGGATCGCGGCCCACACATGGGCCGGCGGTGCCTCGTCGGCGATCTCCAGCGCAAGCGGCGTGAGATGTCGCTGCCAGAGGCCCACGGCGACGGCGGCCTCCGGGCTGGTTTCCATCTCCCTGGCGACCGCGGCGCGCGCGTCCGCATCCAGCAGGCCGAGTACGTACTCGGCATACCGCAGGTTGTCCTTGTCCGATTCGAAAGTACTGTTCATGGATTGAGGCAAGCCCTGAGCTGCAGGAGACCACGGCGGACCCAGCTTTTCATGGTGCCAAGGGGCACCTTTGCGCGTTCCGCCAGCTCGTTATACGTAGCGCCACCGAAAAAGGCTTCACGGATCGAGCGACGCTGCTGTTGTTCGAGCTCGGACAGGCAGGCGCGCAGGCGGCGGTACTCCTGGTCGCTTTCCGCGTCATGGGCGGGGCCGGGGCGATCGTCGACCAGGGCATCGAAGTCGACGTCGTGCGCCTGGCGCAGGTCCGGGCGTTGGCGCAAACGGTCGATCGCCTTGTTGCGGGCCACGGTCAGCAGCCAGG
The DNA here is from genome assembly GCF_041228075.2 of Xanthomonas sp. NCPPB 2632. Lineage (NCBI taxonomy): Bacteria > Pseudomonadati > Pseudomonadota > Gammaproteobacteria > Lysobacterales > Lysobacteraceae > Xanthomonas > Xanthomonas sp. NCPPB 2632. The sequence continues at coordinate 3,022,575 of NZ_CM192979.1, read as the reverse complement.
TGACCGCGCTGGCCAGGGCCGGATCGAAGCTCGCGGAGCGCTTCCATACGGTGACGAAGGCTTCCTGGAGGACTTCCTCCGCTTCGTCGCGATCGTTCATCACGCGCAGGCAGACGCCGAACAGGCGCGGCGACGTACGGCGGTAGAGCTCGGCGAAGGCGCGTTCGTCCCCTTCGGCGGTGCGTTGCAGCAATCGGTTCAGCTCGTCGCGCTCGGCGGGGCTGGTGGCGGGCATGCGTCGGGTTTCCTTGGTCGGACGGGGCCGGTCAACGGTGCACCACGATCTATAGCATGAACAGGGTGTCGGGGGCAGGGTAGCCGGGCATGTGCATCCATTCGCGGCATCATCCCGTATATATAGAAGACCCCACGGAGCCTCTATCGTCATGCCCATCGATGCCACCCGCAACGTCCCCCTGCCGCGTCGCAAGGCAGCGTGGCGCCGCTGGTTCGACACCTCGGTCGCCGATGCCGGCGACGATGCCCGTGCCGATCGCATCGACTGGCTGCGGGCTTCGCCGTTCGTCGTCATGCACCTGGCGTGCCTGGGGGCGATCTGGACCGGGGTATCGACGGTAGCGGTGCTGGTCGCAGTGGCCCTCTATGCCGTGCGGATGTTCGCGCTGACCGGCTTCTATCACCGCTATTTCTCGCATCGCACTTTCCGTACATCCCGGGCGGTGCAGTTCGTCTTCGCCCTGATCGGTGCCAGTTGCGTGCAGCGCGGCCCCTTGTGGTGGGCCGCTCACCACCGCAACCATCACCGGCATACCGACACGACGCTGGACCCGCATTCGCCGTCCGTGCATGGTTTCCTCTGGAGCCACGCGGGCTGGTTCCTGACGCCGCGCGGCTTTCGCACCGAGATCGAGCGCGTGCCCGACCTGGCCGTGTACCCGGAGCTGCGCTGGCTGGACCGCTTCGATACCGCCATTCCCGTCGTGCTGGCCATCGCCCTGTTCGGGCTGGGCAAGCTGCTGCAGCATGTGGCGCCGGGGCTGGGTACGGACGGCTGGCAGATGCTGGTGTGGGGGTTCTTCATCTCCACCACCGTGCTGTTCCACGCCACGGTGACCATCAATTCGCTGGCCCACCGGTACGGCAAGCGGCGTTTCGATACTCGCGACGACAGCCGCAACAACGTGTGGCTGGCGCTCATCACGTTCGGCGAGGGCTGGCACAACAACCATCACTTCTTCCCGGGCACCGTTCGCCAGGGCTTTCGCTGGTGGGAGATCGACATGACCTACTACGGCCTGGTGCTGATGTCGTGGCTGGGGCTGGTGCATGACCTCAAGCCGATCCCCGGGTGGGTGTCCGCCAAGGCGAGGGGCTGAGCATGCGCATCGCTGTCGTCGGCTCGGGCATCGCCGGTCTTGCCTCCGCGTGGCTGCTGTCGAGGCACCACGACGTCACCCTGTTCGAAGCCAACGATTATCCCGGCGGGCACACGCATACCCACCGCGTCGTGCAGGGCGGGCGCGAGTACGCCGTGGATACCGGGTTCATCGTGCACAACCGGGCGCATTACCCGCTGCTGTCGGCGTTTTTCGATGAGCTGGGCGTAGCAACCCAGCCGACTACCATGAGCTTTTCGGTGCGCAGCGAGGCCAGCGGCCTGGAATACAACGCGGCCACGCTGGACACATTGTTTTGCCAGCGACGCAACCTGGTCTCGCCGCGTTTCCTTGGCATGCTGCGCGACCTGTTCCGTTTCTATCGCGAGGCACCGGCGTTGCTGGACATCGACGGGCAGGGGCCGTCGCTGGGCGACTACCTCCAGGTCCACGGCTACGGTGAGGCTTTCCGCGACGAACATCTCGTGCCCATGGCATGCGCGTTGTGGTCGTCGCCGTCGTCGTCGATCCTCGGCTTTCCGGCGAAGTACCTGGTTCGCTTCATGGCCAACCACCATATGCTGCGTATTGCGGGCCGCCCCGAATGGCGCGTGGTGGAGGGTGGATCGCGCACCTACGTGGATGCGCTGCGCGCCCGCTGGAACGTCACCGAGCGGCTGAACACACCGGTGGTGGGCGTGCGGCGTCACGCGGACTCCGTGGAGGTGATAACGCACGGTGGCACCCACGCGTTCGACGAGCTGGTGCTGGCATGCCACAGCGACCAGGCGCTGGCGCTGCTCGGGGACGCCGATGGCGCGGAGCGCGCCGTGCTGGGCGCCATGACCTACCAGCCCAACGAGACCGTGCTGCATACCGATGCCTCGCTGCTGCCACGCGCGCGCAAGGCGTGGGCCGCATGGAATGCCTTCATTCCGGCCCGCCCGGGCGCGGCCTGCACGGTCAGCTATTGCATGAATTTGCTGCAGGGCATCCAGGCGCCCGAACCGTTCGTGGTGACGCTTAACCGTACCGAGGCCATCGATCCGGCGCGCATCCTGCGCCGCATGACCTACCACCATCCGGTGTACACGCATGCCTCGGTGGCGGCCCAGGCTCGCCGCCACGAGATCCAGGGCCGGCGGCGCACGTGGTTCGCCGGCGCCTACTGGGGCTGGGGATTCCACGAAGACGGCATGCGCAGCGCCGTCGAACTGGCGCACGACTTCGATGCCGTGGTCGCCTGTCGTGCCGAGGTCGTGGCGTGACCACGTCACTTGCCAGTGCGGTGTACGAGGGCGTGGTGACGCACCATCGCCACGCGCCGCATGAGCATGCGTTCCGTTATCGCATGGCCCAGCTGTTCCTGGACCTGGACGAAGTGGACCGGGTGTTCGCCGGTCGCTGGCTGTGGTCGACGAACCGGCGCAATGTGGCCGAGTTTCGTCGGTCGGATTACTACGGCGACCCGGCCACGTCGCTCGCCGACGCGGTACGCGACCGCGCCGGCGAGGTGACCGGCCGCCGTCCCGCCGGTCCCGTGCGCGTGCTGACCCACCTGCGCTATGCCGGCATCGTCTTCAACCCGGTCACGTTCTACTACTGCTATGCGGTGGACGGCACCACGCTGGAATGCGTGGTCGCCGAGATCACCAACACGCCGTGGCGCGAGCGTCATACCTATGTGCTGCCGGTCACGGCATCCGGTGGCCACGCCATCGACGCCGACTTCGACAAGGTCTTCCACGTCTCTCCGTTCATGCCGATGGACCGCACCTACCGCTGGCGCTTTACCGCGCCGGATGTGCGGTTGAGCGTCCACATGGATGTACTGCGGAATGGCGAGCGCGAATTCGACGCACACCTGTCACTGCATCGCCGGACGCTTTGTGCCGCCTCGCTGGCTCGCGTGCTCTGGCGCTACCCGCTGATGACTGCACAGGTGGTCGGTGCCATCCACTACCAGGCCCTGCGCCTGTGGCTCAAGCGCAACCCCGTTCACGACCACCCGATGAAGCAAGGCTCACGATCATGAACCGCATCGCCCGCACGGAAGAATTCATCGCCGACTCGCGTAGCCACCGCTTTCTGCGGCGCATGCTGCTTTCTCGCATGGCCGGGCTGCGCCACGGTCGCCTCACCATCCTCGATGCGCTGGGTGGCACCACACTGGGCGAGTTCGTCGACGGCGCGCCCGATGTCCGCCTGGACGTGAAGGACATGGCTTTCTACCGCGCCGTGGCAGCCAACGGCAGTGTCGGTGCCGGCGAAGCCTTCATGGATGGCCAATGGACCTGCGACGACCTGGTCGGCCTGATCCGGTTGCTCGTGCGCAACCGCGACCGCCTCGACGGCATGGAAACCGGCCTGGCACGCGTGGGCGGCCTGGCGATGAAGGCCTGGCACGCGCTGCGCGCGAACACGCGCGTCGGCAGCCGGCGCAACATCGCCGCCCACTACGACCTCGGCAACGATTTCTTCCGCCTGTTCCTGTCCGCCGACCTGATGTATTCCTCAGCGCTGTGGGAGGGTGAAGACGACGACCTGGAAACGGCGTCCACCCGCAAGCTGGATCGCATCTGCCAGTGGCTGGACCTGAAGCCTGGTGACCGGGTGCTGGAGATCGGCACGGGCTGGGGCGGCTTCGCCCTCCATGCCGCCCGTCACTACGGCTGCCACGTGACCACCACGACCATCTCGCGCGAGCAGTTTGCCCTGGCCGGCAAGCGCGTCGCGGAAGCCGGACTGGGCGATCGTGTGACCCTGCTGCTGGAGGACTACCGCGACCTGGCCGGCAGCTACGACAAGGTGGTGTCGATCGAGATGATCGAGGCCATCGGCGCGGCTTACCAGGAAACCTATTTCGCCAAGATCGCCAGCTTGCTGCGTCCCGGCGGGCGTGTGCTGCTCCAGGCCATCACCATCGAGGATCACCGTTACGCGCAGGCCCTGCGCTCGGTGGACTTCATCAAGCGATTCATCTTCCCGGGCAGTTTCATTCCCTCGGTGCAGGGCATGCTCGAAGCGAAGACACGCGCATGCGACCTCGCGCTGGTGCGGCTGGAGGACTTCGGCGACTCCTACGCGCGCACGCTGCACGCCTGGCGCGTGCGGTTCATGGCGCGCCTGGCCGACGTGCGCGAACAGGGCTTCGACACGCGATTCATGCGCATGTGGGAGTTCTACCTCGCGTACTGCGAAGGTGGTTTCATCGAGCGATCCATCGGCGTGTCGCACCTGCTCCTCGAAAAGCCGAGGCTCGCATGAGCGTCTGGCATACGTTCCTTGTGATCTGGCTGGTGGCCGCCTGGGTGATGACCGCGGGCTGGGCATGGCAGTGGCGGAAGGAAAACGCCGGCATCGTCGATGTGCTGTGGTCGGTCGGCGTGGGCGGTTCTGCCGTGTGGGCAGCCCTGGCCGGCCCGGGCGCACCGCTTACCCGTGCGGTGCTGGCCGTGCTTGGCGGCGTCTGGGGTGCCCGCCTGGCATGGCACCTGTGGAAACGTGTCCGTGGCGAGCCGGAGGACGGCCGCTATCGCGCCCTGCGCGAACACTGGCAGGGGCACCAGGGCAAGTTCTTCGGGTTCTTCCAGTTCCAGGCATTCCTGGTGGCGATGTTCGCCGTGCCCTTCACGGCCGTGGCCGCCAACCCGGAGGCCAGCCTGCCGATGATCGCCGTGGCGATCGCGATATGGGTGATCGGCGTCGCGGGCGAGTCGCTGGCCGATCGTCAGCTGGCCCGCTTCCGTGCCGACCCGGCGCACCGGGGCAAGACCTGTCGCGATGGCCTCTGGCGCTATTCGCGGCATCCGAATTATTTCTTCGAGTGGCTGCACTGGTTCGCCTACGTGGTGCTGGCGGTCGGCTCGCCCGTGTGGTGGCTTGCCCTCAGTGGTCCGGTGGTGATGTTCCTGTTCCTGCGTTTCGTCAGCGGCGTGCCGTACACGGAAACCCAGGCGCTGCGTTCGCGCGGCGAGGAGTACCGCCGCTACCAGCGCGACACGCCGATGTTCTTCCCCTGGTTTCCTTCCCGAAAGAGCGACGACGCATGAACACGACAGCCGAAGCCAACGGTTATTCCCGCGAGGATCGCGCTGCCGGTGGCCTTCTCGGTCTTGCCGAGCGGGGCGTGCTGCCCGATGCCCTCATTCGCCGGGGTATCCGCCGCCTCTGCGCGGAGCGCCTGCGCGAGGAGGGCGAGGGCGGCCTGTCCGCCGTCGCCGCGCGCTACCAAAAGCGCATCGACGCGCTGCGGCAGAGCGCGGTGGCCGTGCATACCGACGCGGCCAACGGCCAGCACTACGAGCTTCCCGCACGTTTCTTCGAGCTGTGCCTTGGGCCGCGGCTGAAGTATTCCGGCTGCCTGTACCCGTCCGGTACGGAAAGCCTGGCGCAGGCGGAGGAGGCGATGCTGGAGGTGTACGGGCGCCGCGCGGAACTGGCCGACGGCCAGTCGATCCTGGAGCTGGGCTGCGGCTGGGGCTCGCTCACGCTGTGGATGGCGCGGCGCTATCCGAACGCGCGCATCACCGCGGTATCCAACTCCAGCGGCCAGCGCCGGCATATCGAGGCACGTTGTGCGGAGCTGGGCCTGGACAACGTCAAGGTCATCACCAACGACGTGAACACGCTGGAGCTGGACGCGAACGGCTACGACCGTTGCGTGTCGGTAGAGATGTTCGAGCACATGCGCAATTACGAGACGCTGCTCTCGCGCGTAGCCACGTGGCTACGTCCGGGCGGCAAGCTGTTCGTGCACATCTTCGCCCACCGCCAGTTCATGTACCCGTTCGAGACGGATGGTGACAATGACTGGATGGGTCGGCACTTCTTCACGGGTGGACTGATGCCCGCGTCGGACACGCTGTTGTGGTTCCAGCGCGACCTGCGCATCGAGGACCGCTGGCACGTGGACGGCACCCACTACGAGCGCACGGCCAACCACTGGCTGGCCAACCAGGATGCCGCGCGCGACGAGGTGATGACCGTGTTGCGCGAGGCGTATGGTGATGCGGCCGGGTTGTGGTTCCAGCGCTGGCGGATCTTCTGGATGTCGTGCGCCGAACTGTTCGGTTACGACCGCGGGCAGGAATGGCTGGTGGCTCACTACCGGTTCGTGAGGGGCTAGTCGACCGTTGCGCCTGCAGCGCGAAGCTGGCGAATGACGCCGTCTACGCCGCGTTCGATCATGTCGAACGCGTGCGTGAAATCCTTCGCCGAGCCGTACCACGGGTCTGGCACATCGATACCGTCCGCGTTGCCGGCAAAATCCATCAGCAGGCCGATCCTGTCCTCGGCGGCGTCCGGTGCCAGGCGACGCAGGGCCTGCACGTGACCCGCAGTCATGCCCAGAACCAGGTCGTAGTCGGTGAAATCCCTGGGTGTGACACGTCGGGCGCGGTGCGGCGGCATGGCGACGCCACGGCGCTTCAGTTCGGTCAGGGCGCGCGGGTCCGGTGGATTGCCGATTTCCTCGCCGGTGACGGCGGCGCTGTCCACGCGGACATCCCAGGACAACGCGGCGGCCTTGTGCACCAGCAGCGCATGGGCCGTGGGTGAGCGGCAGATGTTGCCCGTGCAGACGAACAGGACGGCAGGTGTATTTTTCATCGGGCGACCTTAATGCAAAGGGCGGTCGGGCACGAGGTCGGTCGGCACGTGCACGCCACGCCGTGCGATCTTCTCGGTCATGATCGTGTGCTGCATCAGCAGGCCGGAGACGAGATAGGCCGCCACGCTCGCCGCGAGCAGTGGCAGCAACGCGTGGGGCTGCATGGTGGTCTCGAACACGAACACCGCAGCGGTCAACATGGCGCGTGCCGCCCCGGCGAAAAGCGCCGCCATGCCCACGAGCGCCGCCATGCGCGGATCGACCTGGGCGATGGGCCAGTGGGCGAGGGCGATGCCGAGCAATCCGCCGAGTGCGCCACCGATGGTGAACAAGGGTGCGAGCGTGCCGCCCGATGTACCGCTGCCCAGCGCGATCGACCACGACACCAGCTTGGCGAAGGCGAGCAGGGCCAACGCGCCGAGACCGAGGTGACCGCCGATCACGGCGACGATGTTCTCGTAGCCCACGCCCAGCGTGGAGGGCACCAGGTAACCCACCACACCCACGGCGATACCGCCGATGGCCGGCCACCACATCCAGTGAATCGGCAGGCGCTCGAAGAGGTCTTCCAGACCGTATACCAGCCGGGTCACGCCGACGCCGATCACGCCGAACAGCAGGCCCAGCAGGGTGTAGACCGCCAGCGCCGTGACCGAGGCGGGCAGCAGCGCCGCCATCGGGAACACGGGGCCCGGGCCTTCGAGTGCGAAGCGGACGGCGGTGCCGGTCGCCGCAGCCATGGCGACCGGTACCAGCGAGCGCGCGCGACGCTCGAACAGCAGCATCTCGATGCTGAGCAGCACGGCGGCGAGGGGCGCGGCGAAGATGGCAGCCATACCCGCCGCGGCACCGGCCGCAAGCAGCGTCTTGCGTTCATCCGCGGTCACCGGCAGCAACTGCCCGATGAAGGAACCGAGGGCACCACCGGTGGCGATGATCGGGCCCTCCGCACCGAACGGGCCGCCGGTACCGATGGCGATGGCCGAGGACACCGGCTTCAGCCAGATCATGCGGGCGGGAATCCGGCTTTCGTTGGTCAGCACCTGCTCCATGGCTTCGGGGATACCGTGCCCGCGGATGGCTCGCGAGCCCCAGCGCGCCATGGCGCCGACGAGCAAGCCACCGATGACGGGAATCAGGATGACCCACACGCCGCGGTGGTTGTGCGCCGGGCTCACCCAGGTCGTGCTCCAGTCGCCGAAGAACGCCACATGCGTGACCAGTGCGATCAGCCGCGTCAGCGCATGGGCGATGAGCGCGACGAAGGCAGCCAGGGCCATGGCGATCAGCGTGGTGGCGACCAGGCGTCGGCGGACGCGCGGCAGCCGGCTGCGCATGTGTTCCTGCGCGAGCGTGGGGTCGAGCGAGGGCGCAAGTGGGATGGCCGCCCGGTCATGGGGCGGATGCAGGGGATCGGTCATGGTGGGTAGCCGAACAGGGATGCGACAAGGCTACGCGTTACCGCGCTTTGTAGCTGGCTGGCAGATGAACGACCTGTCTGAAATGAAAAAAGCACGCGGTGAAGGACACCGCGTGCTTTTGTCTGGAATGACATGGTGGAGCGGAGGAGGATCGAACTCCCGACCTTCGCATTGCGAACGCGACGCTCTCCCGGCTGAGCTACCGCCCCACTTGGAACGAATGATATCAGCCATCTGCTTGACTGCCAACCGGCGGCTGGAAAGACCTTGGACGCCGCAAAAGCCCGTCATATCAGGGTTGTGCTTACGACGGTGGGGACTGGCCCAGGATGGTGATTTCCTTCCGTCGACTGACTGCACTGGCTTGAACCAATTGATTGTTTAGGGCCGGCGGGGGCAATCTGGGGACGACTAGCGGAGACGGGCATGGCAGCGACCAAACGTGGCATGGGACTCGGCAAAGGACTTGAGGACCGCAAGGATCGTCAGTCGATTCGAGCGCGCACCCGACGCGCCGACGCAAGAGGCGAACTGCGTGACATCAGCCAGACGTTCCCCTATGACCCGGCGCTACCAGCCGGTCACCGGATGAGTCGTTTCAGTGCGATTGAAGCAGCCCGGGCCTGGATCACCGAGCAGCAGCGGGCGCTTCGACATGACAAGGCGCCGGTAGGCGAACGCGTCGTCGACCTGACCTTGGGCGATCTGCTCGACCGGTATGCCCAAGAGATCCAGGCGGGCGCCCCGGCGGGCGCCCATCATGTCCGCAAGAAGGGTGCAAAAAAGGAACTCTCGGTTCTTCGCGGATGGACTTCGACGTTTCCCGAGTTGATGGCGAAACCGTGCGATGCCGTCATCGAGGCCGATATCCGGCGAGCCATGCGGGTGCTCCAGTTCGAACTCGTCGCCGAAGACGGTACCCCGAACACGCTGATGCCGAGCACGATCAACCGCTGGGTCGCCGTGCTGTCGGCCGTGTTCAGCGCGGCCATCACGGAGTGGGACTTGCAACTGCGTAACCCGGTGCGTGGCCTCCGTGCCGCCCGGCCGGACAACGCGAAGCAGATGGACCGCGTCGGTCGCCTGATCACAGCAGATGAACTCGAAAAAGTGCTGGCCCATGTGCCGACCGCCTCGCCCGAAACGAAGGCTTGTTTGCGGTTCCTCCGGTGGTCGGGGTGCCGGCGGTCCGAAGCCGTCCGGCTGGAGTGGTCCGACCTCGATTGGTCCAAGGCCATTCCCGAAGTCACGTTCCGGGAGACGAAGGACCCCAGGGGCCGAATCCGGCATCGCACCATCCCCCTGGACGAGAGGGCCGTCGAGGCGTTGCTGACGCTAGTGGATGAGGGTAGGGGCCCGCCGACCGTGGGGCGAATCTTTCCGATGGCGGTGGACACGCCCACCCAAGCGTTTGAGCGGGGTTGCGCCAGGGCGGGTATCAAGGATGCGCGGCTCCATGATCTTCGCCATACCCGGGTGACGGAGATCGCCAGCGCGCTACCGATCCATGATGCAATGAAGATCAGTGGTCATCTGGATACCCGCACCCTAGATCGTTACTACCACCCGGACCCCCAGGATTTGGGGCGTCGGTTGAACCAGGCTCGGGGCGACGGGCCGAGTGAGCAGGCCAAGCTGATGGATGAACTGCGGAGGTTGGTGGCTGGGGCGACGGCGGGAGGGGTGCCTCCGGCGACCGATTAGCCTGGACTGCCGTGCTGTTAGAAAACGGATAGGATCAACTCTTGGACCGTTGTCAGCAATTCCCGGCGCTGAGCTTAGGCTTCAGGGGAGTCTGACCTCCAGTCGATACACGGATTGAAACATGAAAGGAGAGGGACAGTGCCGTCGGAAAAAGTCACTAGGATTTTGCGCAAACGTGGCGTCGCCGATGCCGACATCCTCGCCATGTTGGAATCGCAAGCGTGGGACCATGTTTATGCCACCAAGCCACCGAAACGCGAGAAGGGCCTGGAGATATGCTTTACGGGGTTCACTGACTCTGAAAAATCAGAGCTAGCCGACCTAGCCAAGCGAGGCGGGTTAACGGTGGTGACTAAGGTGACCAAGGCGTGCTTCATCTTGTGTGCCGGTGCCACGGCCGGCGCTAAGAAGATGAAGGAAGCAACCGATCAAGGCGTTCGGATCATCACGCGCGCTGAGTTGGAGAATTTCTTGTTGACCGGCGAATTGCTCAGTGATCCACAGACATCGACGGCTATCGAACCCGTCACTACCTATTGAGCAACTGGTCAAGGGCCTCCGACGGCCGCCCGTAAGCGGTCCCGATGCTAGTGCCGGGTTGTCCCGACGTTGAACCAATCGCTGCTCAAGGTCATCTGCCAACTTGGCAAGGTCGGTCAGATCCTGCCACGCACGTATGCGGTCCGAAAACGCGCATATGTTGGGCAGTATTTCGGCAAGACTTTGGCGATCCAGATTGGTGGAAAGTCGTCGTGCATAGGTTTCGAAAACTACTAAGCCCAGCTTCAACGGCATTCGAGCTCTTCGTAGCGGTTGTCGAAACAACGGTGGACGACGAAGGCGTTGAGACTGAACCTCCTAGGTATCTTGTCCTGTTAGGCGATCACGTAGTCAAATCTCACGATAGCGAGGGCGCCGCCTTGGCTAGCACGGTCGATTTGAATCGTCGCTATCGGGATGCCAGATTGCCTGCCCTAATCCGAAGGAAGCGAAAGTTCATCCAGCTAATATCCGTGACACTCGGTGCTTGGCTTACCGAAGTCACCGAATATTTGCGGGAACAGGATGAAACTGTTTCCATTCGAACAGTTTTTGAAGTCGCCATCCCGGGAACTGACACGACGACCCGTGCCACGCTGGAGGAGGCGATGGCAGTCATTGCTGCTTATGAAGAATGGTTGATGCGATTGCCAGCGCCGGAACCTCCGGAAGTAGGGCCGAACGGGCCGCGCGGGCGTCGTCCTCATCAAAGCCGGCAGTGAAGAGCCTATTGAGCTTAGTAAACGAAGATCATTCTTCCGTCTTCTTCCAATGAAGCAGAAGATGGTCGTCTGGCGTTTCCGGCTGAACTGTAAAGAACAGGCCAATCTTTGTAGGGAGGAAGTCCACCTGGACCAGTGGCTTGTTCATCGCCAGCATTCGCTTCGTTGAAAGAAAACGATTGCGCATTTTGCGTCGGTGCCCGAGCCCCTCCCCATCGAGCCTCATGAAGAGATAATGCGCGTTCGGCGCCCTTGGCGGCCTCATCAGGGTTATGACGAGCCAGAAGGGTTGTAAACGCAGCGGTCCAGACACGCTCACGGGCAGATAGGGAAGGGTTGGAAGGAATGGAGGTGGATTGCATAGCGAGTCTCCTAGGGTAGCCGCAACCTAGCGGAACCGGATGACCTGTCAAATTGGCCCGGACAAGGCCGCATCAATCCCGCGCTAGCCCCGTTCTACAACCTCTCCATTGTCATATCCGCTGTCAGCCACGCCAGAAAGTGCCTCGGGGATAATGAGCTTACGCGTCGGTCTGTGGTGTAGGAGAGCGAAGGTCGGGCTGAGCTCCCAGAAGCACGTTGACATGGGATGGTGGGCCTAGCTTGCCGGTTGCCCAGTTCACATGACACCCATTACGGGGACGCTGAGTAACGTCAGATGGTGCGCCGTGGTGGGTCCGTGGCGCGTCCGCCCCCTTTGCCGCTCGGCTAGCGCTGCTCCGTCGCATCCTCCCAGATGCGCAACGCCTCCCGCATCACCGCAACCAGCGGCTCCATGGCTGCCTTGCCCTCGTGCCAATGTCGGCCTTCATCCCAGATGGTTCGTAGCGCAATCCTCAACGGTTCGAAGCACTCGGCCAGGATGCTGGTGCGGGCGGGCGTTGAAAAATGCGTCACTCCTTCGGCGATGCCCAAGCCATCGAGGTGGCCGGTCAGATAAGCGGCCGTGAGCAACGGCTTGGTGGCCACCCTTACTCTGCGGATAAAGTCCGGCGCTGCCGCTGGAACGTCCCAGCGGATTCGTTTGGTGCGTCGAACAGGTGCAGGAAAATCAGCGATGTCCCGAGCGATACAGTTCTGAAAGTTGAAAAGCACGCCTGCGTAATCCCCGGCCCAGGCGCTCAACCGACACGCGGCATACTCATCCCAGATCGGATAGGCGAGATTCAACCAGGTGCGGCGCTGCCAAGCACGTCGCGGGGTGTCGAACAGGTCGAGCCACTCGCGATTCGATCGATAGCGGGCGAACACGACATGGGCCAGTTCGTGAACCAAGATGTTGTGCGCGAGATCCGGCTCTGAAGGGCGCAGCAAGGTCATGAGAAAGGCAGCGTCGAGGACTACGTAGCGATCGGGCCGATCGCCCCCGATGGTCAACACGCATCCCGCTGCCGTCCTTATCCACCCCTTGGAGGCTCGTAAGCCGACGGTGAGCGGTGATTTCGGACCCGATCAATTTGGGTGACGGTCGCTTCCAGATCGAACGTGACCGTCATCCCGTCCATCGCGGTCAGATCCCACTGCGCCGCGCGGCTCTCCACGATGACGCGGACGGCCCGCAGGAGCGCCCGGATCTCGCACGGGTTACGACCTCTACCCGAAAAGGTCAGGAGGCAGCGGCGCCTGGAGTAAGGGCGAAGGGACAGGGACAGGGGCCGGATGCGACATTTTGATGGCCTAGTTCTGGGCTCCCTGTAAGGCTCCGCATTTGGCCGCATTTGGCCGCAGGTCGGTCCAGGCGTCTTCTGGGACATAATCCGAAGGCTCCGGGAGATGAGTAATCTCAGCGTCATGGCGCGGCTGGCACAAGAGGCAGAGGTGTGCGTCCGGTAGGCCAGAAAGCATGCGTTACCTCATCGCGAGCCGCCTGAGCCATGCGCTTCGACCCCAACGCGAAGGCAAGGTCGTTGATGTGCAAGGATCGTAAACGGGCCTCATTACAATTCGAGACGAGGCTGCGTCGCCGAGGGCTTAGGCTTCCAAGTGAGATCTGCAACATTCAGAACGTAGATCTCGTTGGAAATCAAGATTTAACCTCACCGACCACTTGCTCGATTGCACCAATGAGCGATTCAACCCAGGTGACGTGATCTGTAACCATCGCATGATTGATATCGTTGTATTTCAGGCTTCGCGGCCGGGACGCGCGAGCGATGTCGCCTTCATGAACAATTTGATTGCGACGATGGACCAACGAATTTAGACGCGACTTGATGTCATCAGTTGAGGTGTTTAACTTCTCTGCTACGCGCGACCAAGGTTTCTCGATTCCAGCCCAGGAAAACGCACCTGCAACTTGTTCAAAAGACTGGAAGGTCTCCTTGAGTAAACGCTTCTGCATGGCGTTTTTTACTTTGACCCATGGGCGGGTATCTTTGCCAATTTTTCGTCCTTGAACTATCGCGTCCGCAAGAGACGCCACTTCGGTGAAAGGAAGATCGAGCTTTGCAAGAGCCTTCGGAAGGTCACCCTCCCTCCTTACATCAGATATACGTCTGTAAACGAGCCAGTGCATGTGAGAGTCTATCGCAGTCACTGCCATAACCAGTGCCGAACGTCGCAAATCGTTTTTAACCTTACTGTCCGGAATGTCGTGTTCTGCAAGATCAAGCAACCGCCGACTGCGGCGAATACAAGCAGTGGACGCGTTGATGGGGTGGAATGGCATAGTTAACCAGTCTCCGTTAAATAACTGCGCTTCTGCCGGGCGGCGATACCGGAAGGATAGCGATCATTGACCATGCAATGATCCGCATAAGCGGCAGGCTGACCCTACAACGAAAGGTGCTGGTCAATATCAGAATCGATAGCGTGCCTCCCGGTTGTCGAACCGAAAAGGCGCCCATGGAGAATGCTGCGAGCTTGGTAAAAGTGCGAGATAGCGGATATTCAGCATCGCGATGGCTCTTCAAGCCGCCATCGAAACCCCGAGCAAGATGAGTTGAAAGTTCGTTGGGCTGGGATGCCACGGCCTCCGGAATTCAACCCGACGGCTTGCCCGTGTAAGCCGCATTAGAGGCCAGCGGGCTCTGCTTCATATTTCGCCGAAACGGCGCGATTCGGTCCACTGAATGGCATTGCCCTGTCGACTCCCCGTAAACTTACTCCAGACATAAACCGAGGTCTCCGGGCAAAATATCCCCAAGGAGACCCACGATGCGCAAGAGCAAATTCACCGAGAGCCAGATCGTTGCGACGCTGAAGCAGGTCGAAGGCGGCAGGCAGGTCAAGGACATGTGCCGGGATCTCGGCATTTCCGAGGCGACCTACTACACCTGGAAATCGAAGTACGGTGGCATGGAGGCGTCGGACGTTCATCGCCTGCGTGACCTGGAAGCGGAGCACAACAAGCTCAAGCGCATGTATGCGGATCTGGCGATGGAGAACCACGGGCTTAAGGATCTCATCGCAAAAAAGCTGTAGACCCGGCGCATATGCGCCCGCTCATCACCTGGCTGGTCGAGCAGCACGGATGGAGCGAGCGCCGGGCCTGTGAGGCACTAGGCTTCTCGCGATCTACGCTGCGCTACAAGGCTCGCCCTGATCGCGACGAGCCCGTCATCGGGCTATTAGCGGAGCTGGCTGAGCGATTCCCCGAGCGCGGCTTCGACAAGCTATTTCAGATCATCCGCCGGCGCGGTCTGCCGTGGAACCACAAGAGGGTGTGGCGCGTGTATTGCCAGATGCAGTTGAATCGCCGCCGACGCGGCAAGAAGCGTGTCCCGACGCGTCACCCGCTACCACTGGTGGCCGGCGAGGCGATCAACGGAAGCTGGTCCATCGACTTCATGTCCGACGCGCTCTGGGACGGCCGCCGGTTCCGAACGTTCAACGTCATCGACGACTTCAGTCGCGAGGCACTCGCCGTGGAAATCGATTTGAATTTGCCTGCGTCGCGTGTGATTCGCACGCTCGAGCGTGTCGCTGCATGGCGCGGTTATCCGTCAAAGCTTCGTCTGGACAATGGTCCGGAATTCGTCGCTCTGGCGCTGGCGGAATGGGCAGAACGCAAAGGCATCAAGCTCGACTTCATCGAGCCGGGAAGGCCGATGCAGAACGGCTTCATCGAGCGCTTCAACGGCAGCTTCCGGCGTGGTGTCCTCGACATGCACGTGTTTCGGAACCTGACCGAAGTACGCGAGCAGGCAGAGCTTTGGCTAGCCGACTACAACCGCGAGATACCGCACGACAGCTTAGGCGGGCTGACGCCCGCAGAATTCAGGCAGCAAAATGATCCGGCGACCTTGGGTTATGGTTGGCACTAACTAACGGGGGGTCGACACAGGAAAGCCTTTTAATTCGTGACCTATGGCGCGAAAAAAATGAAAGACTGCATCCGACCTGGGATCGCTAACCTAGCCGGCTGTCGGCTACAGTATTTCATCTGGCCGCCACGACGGCCCGACTCGATATTGGCTCTGGAAGGGACGTCCCCATGCAACTCTTTTTAATGATGATCGCCGCATTGGCCTGTGGCACAGGTCTGAAGGCAGCCTATTTGTGGTGGCGCGCCAGCAGGATTCCAGTGATGCCATCGTGGGTGGTTGAGCCAGGTGAAACGGTGGCTTCGCTACAAGGATGGATGGCTGCGACGCTTGACGCCACCCATAACGCCAATTCCAAGAACGCGTGTGCTGCGATCTGGACCGCCGCGTCTGTGGGACTGTCGGGCATCGCCACAATTATCAGCGTCAGCATCTCCTGAAGCTGCCAGACTTCTCAAACTTGCTCGCCCTCAAAGAACGCAGCACGAAGTATTTTACCTGGCTGGTGAGATGACGGACCTTTTGTAACATGACGACGGTTTTTGACCACCTTGAAGCTTACGCCTGCGAAATAGTTCGCGGCGCCTCAGTTGATCCGGACGGCAATAAAATGTCGTTCCAAATCGTTGAGACGGCTGGCGGACCTTATTGTGGAACCACGACATTCTCGACGTTAGGCCTTGGGAAGTTTCCTTTGCCCAACGGCAGCTGTTGTGATAAGGCGAGGTTGATTCGACATGAACTGGTCATGGTCGTTCCGTCGGACGCGGTGCCCCCCAACATCATCGCGATTTTATACCTGGTTGGTATGGAGACAATTTCGCGTAACGCGGCGCTTTTGCGTGGCGAGATGCTTGGTCCACGAGGTGTTCTCTTCGATGGCTACGAACCCAAGGCACTTTACGCTTCCAATCCCGTGTGCTTCCCCGATGGTTTCGGAAGTGTTTTCGAGGAAGGGCTTGGGGACATCGCAATGGCGTGGTTGATCCCGATGCTTGATAGCGAAGTCAGCTACCTCCAAGCGCATGGATGGCCAGCTCTTGAAGATAAATGGGTGGCGGATGATCCCGATCTGGTGGATTACCGTAGAAAGGCGTAGAGCCAGGCTTTGATCAAGGATGGTGGTCGACCTCGGCTGCCTGAGCATGCCATTCACTTGTCTGTATAGTCGGCTCACTTCGTGGGGCGGATCAGCCGCTATTCCAGTGTCGCATCCAGCACCCGCGACAGCCGCTCCGCAGCGTCCACATAGGTCGACGCCGGCACGCTTCCTGAACCACCGAGTTCGTCCACCAACTGATTGGCGGCTTGGTGAACGGCGGTCATGCCGTAGATTGCCGACAGCGTAATGATGAGGCGAGCCCGGTAACGGGCCTCTTCAAAGTTGTTCGCCAGCAGCGCTTCATGGAGCACGACCGCCTCCTTCAGCAGATCGGCCAAATCGTCGGGGTTCCATTTCATGAATCGCCCCAAGCGTTGCGAGCAGGCCGACCCGAAAATGCGCAGCGGTCTGGAGCATGGACGAACGGGCGAGCCGCTAACCTAACGCAGGCGCTCTTTCGCGTCCTGAGTCCTGGAGTCTTCACATGCGTTTGAAGCGTTATCTCGCCTTGGCGGCCGTCCTCATGGTCGCGTGTGGCACAGCGTTCGCCACCACTGCGCCCGTTACCGGCTTGGGGCAGTCCTGGCCCAATGCGCCCGATCAAAGTGCCTCGCCTCAGTTTCATGTGTATACCTTTGACCGGAAGGGCGTTCGCTACATTCAAATCAATGACACGAACGGCAAGGTGCGTGGCGCCATCGCGGTAATAGGTGACGAAGTCATGGCCCTTCCCATGGGCACGGATGCGGCACGCTGGAGCGCCAGCACGCCCAACGCGTCCCGTGCTGCTGGGCCGTCGGTCTACCAAGATGCGGCCGTCAGGGTGAGCGCCATGCCATTGCCGGACGGTTCGCTGCGTCTATTGCTGGCACCAAGCCAGTGCGATGACCCGGCCAAGTGCTCCATCAAAGGCCCCTAGGGCAGTTGCCCACGGCGGACCGATCGTCGGCTACCCGGCGGTCGGTCATGGCTTCTTAGCCGGCGTTGGAGACGGTTGTCCAAAGCGCGCGGGCGCGCGAGCACCGATCAGAAATGCACCGGACAGCCCGAGCGCCAAGATGACCTCGACACGTAGCGCATTCGGGTCCAGGTTGCCCTCGGTGGTGAGTGCCAGGGCGATGCTGGCACCCATGCCGCCGAAGGCACTCCCGTGCCAGCCATGGCGCCAGGCGAGCCCGAAAACCGGCCAGAGCAAGGCCAGGCGACTTGCTTCTCGTATCGAGTCGTCGGCGGTGCCAAGGGCCAGCCAGGTCAACGCGAGCAGCAATGGAATGACCCAGCAGAGCATCTCCTGGAACAGCGAACTCTGCCAGATCATCTGAAGGGTCAACGGACGCCCTTGGAGGGCGAGGAACCGCTCTCGTAGGGCCAGGATCACTGGCGTGAGTGTCAACGAGCCGAGGTAGGCGCCAAGCAGGTAGGCCCAGAAGTAGTTGGAGGCCGAGATCGCTGGCCATTTTCCCGGGGGCGCGCTCCACAGGGCGGTGAGTAATGTCAGCGTGGTCGACGCGGCGGTGATCAGCGCGCACCCCAGGGTCGCGGCGAGGATCAACGGCAAGCGCAGCTGGCCGCGGTGGTCGTAGAGCGTCCAGCGCTGGCGCAGTGGCTTCATCAGACCCATCCACAAGGCCACCAGGGGCACCGAGGCCGACAGTGCCCAGGCGGGCCCGAAGGTCGGCGCGCAGAAGATCGCGTTCTCAATGAGCGGCAGGCCTTCGCCCAAGGCCAAGGCCGGCCAGTAGCGCATGGGCAGCAGAAGGAGGCAGGCCAGCCGAAGACCCGCGGTGAGTAGCCACTGGGGCAGGGAGACATAGCGCGTGAGTTCGTAGCCGGCCGCATACGCTGCAGCAATGGCCAGATGTGCTCCCCAACGATGAAGTCTCTGCGTGCGTCCGTTCACGTTGCCTCCCTGAGGGCCAAAGGGTGACACGGGGGTCAGGACGGTGGAATGGCCAGAACCCCTGTCACGGAGCACTTTGAATACCTTTGCCGATTACCGGTAACGATCGACCGCACCGCCGCAGGATGCGCGAGTTCTTGCGGCCTACGGATCCCCGCGCAGCCGTCGTCCGACTTCGTGATACAGCGCCATCGACGGCACATCGGCCATGTTCTCAGCGAGCACGTAGGTCACCCCGTCCACATCAAGGCTGACGTAGTGCGCGTAGGCCGCCGGTTGGCCATACGCGGCGGCGTTGCGCCGGTTGAGCACATACTGACCCGTGATCGCCACCGTAGCGCCGTTGGGCAACACGACGCCGCCATGGCCGACCGAGAACGTCACGCCTCCGGACTTAGCCACGGCACGGCGGCGCGCTGGTCCCAAGCACAGTGCCGTGCCGGCAAGCCAGGCGGCAAAAAAGGGCACGCCGCTACGGTCCAGGTCGTGGCCCAGCGCCAGCCAGAAGGCGGTGACCACGATGGCGACGAGGGCACCCGGCAGCATCGCCATCAGGATGCTCGGGACCGCGAATCCCGTGGGACGAACGGTAAACGCCCAACGGCCGTCTTCCTGTCGAACCTCGAAATGCCGCACCGGCTCGGGATGTGTCGATCCCTTTTTACGTAGGAACACGAAGCAGCCGATCGCGGCCGCGAGAACGACGAGCACGAGCATGGAGACCTCCGGAGAGCAATGCCGCTAGGCGGGCATGGGTTGTCAGCGGGCGCGCTGATCGCGATTGCCATCTGGCGCAAAGCCGCCGACCCAGAAGAGGGGCTCTTGCGGACTGGTCGCATACCCCGAAATCACCATGGCGCGCACGACGATGTCCTGATACTGCCCTCGCAGTTCCGGGTTTGGCGCGCTGCCGAAGTCCATCAAGAAGGGAAGGCGGGGCGGGTTGGGCCCCACGGTGCGATCGGCCGTGACGGGGATACCGGGCGCAAACGTCTCCCGGGACAGCTTCCCCAGATACGTGGTCGTGGGGTCGCTCAGCGTCGTGGTGGCGCCGAGATCATCTTTCGTCTCCACCGGTGCGTTGCACAGGTCGAAGGTTTCTTCGTAGTGCCCGCTTTCCGTGGTCCAGATCGTCGCGCGGGTGCGCCAGCACGGCGCCGACGCGCCGAACGATTCGAAGAACAGGCTGACGCGCGGGAACTTGCCCGGGTTGTTCATCGGACTCCAGCCGCGGAAGAGACCCGGAAAGGTGCCGCCCGAGGCCGGTGAAACGGGTCGGTAGACCGGACCGTCCGTGACGGACGGCCCGTTGCCGGCCTTGGCCTGGCCGTTTCCGCTGGTCTGTCCAAGGACGGCGCCGGCCGTGCGCTGAAGAAACCCCTTGAACCCCCCGGAGGTCTGCGCCGAGGCAATACTGGAGACGAACAGGACCACCAGCGCCGACAGCCTGGCACTGCGATAGGAATAGGCCATTTCAAAGTTCCCTGTTGATACGGGCGATCGACAATCCCGAGGCATGCCCGATGAGTGCCTTGGTGAGGCGAGACTACGATCGATCTCCCGAATGAAGTCTAAACAAAAACACAGTGTCGGTGTATCAGGGTTGGCGCCATAGCTTAGGAGCCCGGTTCCAAGGGCGGGCGACATGGCGGCGAAACAATCCGGGGACGACGCGTCCCTGAAATCGATTTACCGGCCCGAAAATCAGGCCTTCCTCGCCGTGCTCCGCGGCTTGCGCACCCGCGCAAACCTGACCCAGGCGGATCTGGCCCAGCGGCTGGGGCGTTCCCAAAATTTCGTGACCGCGGCCGAGCGCGGGGTCACCCGCTTGGACGGTCTCCAGTTGCGCGATTGGTGTGCCGCGTGCAACTCCGACCTGGTCGCCTGGGCCAAGGCCGTCGAGAAAGCCTTGAAGTGAGGGCTGGCTAGGGCAGGGCGTCCTCCCGTTGGCGCAGGCCGGCGCGGCGGGCTTGGCCCAGGTAGAGCACGCTCTGTCGGCACACATTCCAGTCGGTGATGGTCAACGGCCCGCGGTCCGCATAGGTCACGCGCAGGGTCACGAGGCAGACCCCGCTGGGGAAGCTCACTGTCGCTTGGCCAGCACGACCGCCCTGGAGCGCTCCGGCCGTATCCAGCCGCTGCGCCGTGCTAGATCCTTGCGGTGTGGCTTCGATGGCCAAAGCCGAGACCGCATCATCGTTGACCAACGTGAGGTAGTGGGTAGCCGCACGCGTCGGCGACATAACGGCGAGCAGCAGCACGGCGAGAACGAACGGATGGATGCGCATGGAAAGCCTCCCTGTGGGCCAAGTGAACACACTTGACCAGCGTAGGGACGACGATTACCGTCCGCCTCCACAGTTTTGGGGAGGCGCGTTGGGATGCCGTTTGCTACGGATAGCACATGACCACTTGGCACACCCACCCCGATCGCGACTTGGCCTTGCTGGGCGACCTTTACGAATCGGTGCTCGCACCCGAACGCGTCCCCGACATTCTTCGTGCGATCAACCAGCACTTCGACTGCGATGGCATCCACCTCGTTGGGTGGCAAGAATCCACCGGCCAGCCGATCGTTTCGTTGGTGACCAGTCCCCATATCGCGGTAGCCGAGCAGGCGTATCTGGAACACTACGCACACATCGATCCGCGCAAAGACATGGGCACACGCCGGCCGCTAGGCGAGGGCGGGGCATGCCACGATTTCTTTGACAACAAGTTCGTGGCCCAAGATGAGTTTTACCAGGACTTCCTGATTCCACTTGGCCCCCGCTACATCTATGGCGGAAATGTCCTGCGCCAGGACGACCACCTGGTCCATCTGGTGTTCAATCATGTGGTCGGCCGACCGCAGTTTGAAGGGACAAAGCGTGCCGAACTCGATCGATGGTTTCCGCACCTGGCGCGCTGGGCGAATCAACTGGTGCGGGCAGAGGGCTTGCGCCGCGCAGCGGCACTGGGCGAGCAGGTCGTCGAAACACTGGATCAGGGCCTGGTCTTTTTCGACCTGCGCGGTCGGCTGCTCCACGCCAACCGCCAGGCGGTCCGATTGTTGGGCGATCGGTTGCGCCGACCCCATCTGGGTCAGGAGGGAGCCTCCCCGTTTGCCTCCAGCCTGGAACCGCTGATTCGCTCGGTCACGTTGAGCCGACAGGCGCTGCGGTTTCGCATGCTCGGCGTGCGCCGCACGGAGTTGACGGTCAGCGTGCTCCCGCTGGTGCGTCACCCCGGGGAGGGCTCAACCGCCTGGCTGGGCCGACTGGCCTCGGGGACCGCCACCCGCGGGCTGCCGCTCGGTGCGGATGTCGTCGTGACCCTTGAACCGGCTCCGCCCGCGGCGGCGCCGACGGTGGCCCAGCGCGCCCGGGAGTGGGGCCTGACGCCAGCGGAAACGCGCTTGCTCCAATCCATCATGGCCGGCAGGAGCGTGGCCGAGCACGCCGCATGGGACGGAGTGCGGGAGAGCACGGCGCGCACCCATGTCCGGGGATTGCTGGAGAAATCCGGCGCCAAGACTCTCCGGCATTTGGTCGTAACACTGGGGCGTTCCTGAAACGGCCACGGCCCGAACTTGACTCTGCGTTGAATGATGCAAGAACGGCCCGGTTTAAGGAAACTGGCGCGCAGCCGAAACACCCCCCATCCCGGGATTGCAGCCGACGAGACTTCCCCATGGTGGACAAGGTTCAACAGTTTGTCGTGGCGCTTCAGATCGTTGGAGCCGCCCTGTTCTCAGCCGCCTACGGTGTCACCGCCTGGACGATGAAGCGGCAACCACGGCGACGTTGGCTCATTTGGAAAGCACAGCAGCGGACAGAGTTTGGTAAGCGCAGTCTGATCCTCGGCTTCTTGATTGCGGTGGCCTGTCAGTTAACGTGGACTTTCGTGGCGTTCTGGGTAGCGCAATCGTTTGATGATGCCTGTAACTACGCTACGTTTGCGGCACCCTGCCTGGCGGCGTTGCTTGCCGGACGAACGCTCGTCGCACAACTGGTCGTCCCCGATCGACCCATGCGGACCGCAGAGTTCCGTAACTTTTTCTTTTCGGTGCTGCTGTTGCTCGCCGGATATGCGGCCTACCTGGTTCACAACGCCAGTAAAGCGGTGGTGGGGGTGGCTCTGATGGGCGTCCTCGCCAGCGCCCTCGTTCCCCTGGTTCGCCGACGCGTATGGCGATCCTCGCCCAGTCCGCTAGCGGATGGGCTGATCCGAGCGGCGCTCGCATTCAACGGACTCGGAATGCTCATCTACGCGGCTCACGAGTTCGGCGCATCCTAGTAGAGCCCGACGACGTGCCCCAGCAGCGAAAGCAGGAAGACCGCAACGATCGCCGCAAAAGTTTTATCAAACCATTGGTCGATCGAGGGCGGTGGTTTCGGCCGGGCGAGACCGCGCGAGGCAACCAACCGGCCGGTGACTGGAGACGCGGAGGATGGATACCGGCGATGTGGCATGCCCCACGTTAGGGGAGTTCGCCCAGGTGTCAATCTACGCGAGGGTATCTTCCATCGCTTGGAAAACCGCCTGAGCCAACATGGCTGGGACACGTATGGTGGGGCGTTTTCCATGCTTCGCTGGCGCGAGGATCCCTCCGCCACCCCGGCATGTTTCCGTGGCGCCCGAGCGATCTTGAGAAGGCTAAGGCTGCCGGCCGTGCGGGCTGGCGCTGCGACCGAAGCACGCATCGCCTGTGGGTGCGGATACTTTGTCTCCGATGTGGCATGTCGTGCCGACTTGGCGGCGGCCCGAGCATGGGGCACCATCGGACCGTTGGATTTTCCACTCAAGGACCATGTCATGCCCTCACGCCCCCACGGGACCGCTTGGCTCTTCCTGATCGGTCTGGCGTTGTCCGGCTCGGCTTGCGCGGCCGAACCGCCGGCCGTGACCATCCACACTGAGGCCTATCCGCGTCCGCCGTATTCGGAAGCCACGTATTACGTTTACGAGCGAGACGGCACCGTCATCTGCACGAAACTGGCGGTCTGTGACAAATACGACCAGTGCGACACCGGCTACCATGCGGGCGCTTTCGTGGACCCCGAGGATCAAAAAACGGGCAAGCCCTACCATGTGACCGCGGCGGTGCCCGTTCCCCCGAGCAAGCGCGCCAAGCATCAATGCCTGGCGAAGTTCGTGCCCGACGCCCTCTAAGTTTCATGCCACAAAGGACGGACCCATGACCACTCAGCGCGAAGCCGACTTCCTTGCCGCCGCCTATGCCTCCGGTATTACTTCGCCGAAGGAGCTGGCCAACCTGATGGGGCAGGTGAGCCATGAGTCGGGTGGATTGACCCGCATGGAGGAGAGTTTTCGCTACCCCGGCGGACTAAAGGATGTGCCGGTCGCCTCCGCGAGAAACAGCCCCGATGGCGAGTCCGCTCACCAGGCAGCGTTGGACGGCGATCCCAAGCCGCTTGCGGAGCTGATGTATGGCGGGAAGATGGGCAATGCGCCAGGGGAGGGCTACACCTACCGCGGCCGCGGCTACATCCAGCTGACCGGCCACGACAACTACGAGGCGATGGGCAATGCCCTGGGCCTGAATTTGCGCAGACGGACCCCGTCCAGGATGTCCACGGGGGCAATCTCGCCAGGATGCTGGTGGTTAATGCACGGGCCGACGGTCTTCAGCGTATCGATTAGGTCGCATTGAGCACGGACGGCCAGCGGCTTTGGGTCGTCGATACTCTGCCCGGATGGACCGACCACCTGTTTGGCCTGAGGACGAGCGTGCCGACGGACGCGGCGATAACCTCGATCGCTCAGAGCAGCGCACAGTGGGCACAGGCTATGGAGCCACGTCGTGCGAAGGAGGCTCAACATTTAAATATTGCGCAAAAACCGTCGGCGCCAGAAAATTAAAGCGTTTACAAATAATTGGTCGGCCAAATAATCAATTTCACCAGTGCGATCAGACATATTCCAGGTAGGGAGGGGCAGTGAAAGAGGAAAGGATCTTATCTTACTTGGCATTTCAGGGCGGCGGGGCGAAAGGCGTCTCACATATTGGTAGCCTCGCTGCGGTCAATGAACTTAATCTGGAAATCGGAGGCGTTGCCGGAACGTCGGCCGGTGCGCTGATTGCTGCACTTGTTTCCGCCGGCTACTCAGCCAAAGAGATATTCGACTGTGACTCTGGTGACCACATTCTAAAAGACCTTTGTGATGGAAATTACGCCGACCCGACTAAATTATTTTCAGAAAGGGGCTGGAAATCAATCAAGTCGATAATAAAATGGAAAAATCGGCTAGCTAGATACTTCAGGTTGTGGAGATCCGAAAAGGGCTATCTTAGTTTCTTTGCTAAGGGGAGCGCGGTCGTCGCAATTTTATTCATGATTATTTTTGCAGCGATTTTTCCTCTTGTCTTTCTGGTCATTGTTGCGTGCGTAAGTGGTTATCTAGCTGCGTTCTTATTTCGGGCTTATAAGGGTTTATGTTCTCTTTCAAATGTTCGCAGAGTCTTCGATGAGGCCATCTGCAAGAAATTGCTCGTTGATACAAGCGATGTTACGTTCAGACAAATGAAGGGTGCCGGTGCGCTTCCTTTAAAATTGGTAGCAACGAATACCACCGACAGCAAGTTGGAGTTGTTTAGTTACGAAACGACTCCTGATGTTGCTGTGGTTGATGCCGTGTGTGCTTCGATATGCATTCCGTTTGTGTTCGAGCGATGGTCCTTTCTTTGCAAAAGAAAAGGGGAAGACATCGCTGTTAAGAAAGTCTTCATCGACGGTGGATTAATGTCGAACCTTCCCTCGTGGTCTTTTGATGAAGAGAGATCCCTTAACAAAGAAGCAGTGACTATCGCTTTCGGTCTTGAAGGCGAAAATGGCAGCTCCTTTTGGCTCATGTCGGCGCTGGATGCGGTTATTGCTGGTCCGCCTCAAATTCATCGGCGTGGAATTGTCGACCCCCCGTTAGTTAGTGCCAACCATAACCCAAGGTCGCCGGATCATTTTGCTGCCTGAATTCTGCGGGCGTCAGCCCGCCTAAGCTGTCGTGCGGTATCTCGCGGTTGTAGTCGGCTAGCCAAAGCTCTGCCTGCTCGCGTACTTCGGTCAGGTTCCGAAACACGTGCATGTCGAGGACACCACGCCGGAAGCTGCCGTTGAAGCGCTCGATGAAGCCGTTCTGCATCGGCCTTCCCGGCTCGATGAAGTCGAGCTTGATGCCTTTGCGTTCTGCCCATTCCGCGAGCGCCAGGGCGACAAATTCCGGGCCGTTGTCCAGACGAAGCTTTGATGGATATCCGCGCCATGCAGCGACACGCTCGAGCGTGCGAATCACACGCGACGCAGGCAAATTCAAATCGATTTCCACGGCGAGTGCCTCGCGACTGAAGTCATCAATGACATTAAAGGTGCGGAAGCGGCGGCCGTCCCACAGCGCGTCGGACATGAAGTCGATGGACCAGCTTCCGTTGATCGCCTCGCCGGCCACCAGTGGTAGCGGGTGACGCGTCGGGACACGCTTCTTGCCGCGTCGGCGGCGATTCAACTGCATTTGGCAATACACGCGCCACACCCTCTTGTGGTTCCACGGCAGACCGCGCCGGCGGATGATCTGAAATAGCTTGTCGAAGCCGCGCTCGGGGAATCGCTCAGCCAGCTCCGCTAATAGCCCGAT
This sequence comes from Xanthomonas sp. NCPPB 2632, assembly GCF_041228075.2. Classification (NCBI taxonomy): domain Bacteria; kingdom Pseudomonadati; phylum Pseudomonadota; class Gammaproteobacteria; order Lysobacterales; family Lysobacteraceae; genus Xanthomonas; species Xanthomonas sp. NCPPB 2632. The sequence goes on along the minus strand of NZ_CM192979.1, from coordinate 2,996,341 downwards.
GACGGGCTCGTCGCGATCAGGGCGAGCCTTGTAGCGCAGCGTAGATCGCGAGAAGCCTAGTGCCTCACAGGCCCGGCGCTCGCTCCATCCGTGCTGCTCGACCAGCCAGGTGATGAGCGGGCGCATATGCGCCGGGTCTACAGCTTTTTTGCGATGAGATCCTTAAGCCCGTGGTTCTCCATCGCCAGATCCGCATACATGCGCTTGAGCTTGTTGTGCTCCGCTTCCAGGTCACGCAGGCGATGAACGTCCGACGCCTCCATGCCACCGTACTTCGATTTCCAGGTGTAGTAGGTCGCCTCGGAAATGCCGAGATCCCGGCACATGTCCTTGACCTGCCTGCCGCCTTCGACCTGCTTCAGCGTCGCAACGATCTGGCTCTCGGTGAATTTGCTCTTGCGCATCGTGGGTCTCCTTGGGGATATTTTGCCCGGAGACCTCGGTTTATGTCTGGAGTAAGTTTACGGGGAGTCGACAACAGGACCTGGCGAAATGGGTCAAGAACTCTTCGGGCCCGCTCGACCTGGCCGTCGCGTTCTGGGGAAAGGGCGCCGTCAAAGAACTGGGGCTTGAAAAGCCAAGGCCCATCCGGGTGTTGCTGGAACTCCGATCCGGAGGGACAAATCCTGCAGAGGTGCGTCGCTTGATAGACCTGCCCCATGTTGAAGTGAAACAGTTCACGCGCCTGCATGCGAAGGCCTACATCGCAAAAGAGGGTGTGGTGATTGGCAGCACCAACGCGTCGGCCAATGGCTTGGGATCTGAGGGTTCACAAAGCACTTCTTGGCATGAGTTGGCGGTGCGCACCACCGACGCTTCTGTAGTGCAGGACACCAAGCGGTGGTTTAAGAATAAATGGTCTGCAGGTCAACCGATTAAGTCGCGCGATTTGACTCAGGCGGAGCTTAAATGGAAGGAGAGACAGAAGATCCGGCCGAAGGGTGTCAACAAAGCCAAGGACATTCTGGCCGCAGCCCTTGATGATCCAAACAACTATCGAAATCGTGATCTGTTTGTCGTCGTGACGACAATCCCTTGGGACAGCGAAGGCGATGCTGACGCCAAAGACTATAAGGAGAAGACTGGCCATCAGGCTCTGGGATGGCAGGAATGGCCAGCCATTCCCAAGAATGCCAAGCTGATTTGCTTCACCGATTACAACGGCGAAGACTTTCAATGGGACAAGCCCAAAGTTTGTTATTCACCAGGCAAACTATTTCGTCACAGAAGTTTGGTCTTGGTATCGGCTGACACGTTGGACGATAGCCTGAAGCCGGGCGATATCCGACAATGGACTAAAGCGCTGACGGCGGTGAAGGCCACGATCCCGAAGAAACGCTGGAGTGCAGACAGTGGGATGTGTATGGACTTGGGAGACTTTGCAGATCGAGTCCTTGGTAATCCTCGACGCGAGCGGGGGTCATGATCGCGCAACAGCGTTGCGGTTGTCCCGATGACGACCTGGACAAGTTGCAGTGCTGGAATGCTCAGACGTGTCGACGCCCCGCACCTGGACGACTCGGGCGCTCGGCGAGATCGGCAAGACGCTGCTGGGCTCGGGTCGTTCGGTCCAGCAAGTCAACGAACTCTGCGAGTGCCTCCCAGGCGTATTGGGACCGGGTTCGTGCCAGCCGGTTCTTGGCGGTTGCTACCGATTCCGGGTCGTAGCTGATCAAGAATTCTGGCGTCAAGTTGGTCATGTTCCAGCACCAGCTCCGCTCTTGCTCTCCTTCAGCATCAATGACCCACCCCTCCATTGCCACGAATCCCAAGGCGCTTCGCCTGGGACGGCCACCGCGCCGTGGGGCCACCTTCGCTGCGGCGTCGCGCTTGGCAAGGGCTGTTAGACGAATGGATTCTGGAATCGGCTCGGTGGTGCCGAGAAAGCCATCGGCGAGACCGGCTGCCAAAGCAGGGAGGGGGAAGAGCCAGGTGGCAGCTGGGCTTTTGCGAAGCCCGGGGATGAGTCGGCCACTTTTGGCGTAAACCCGGGCCATCTCTGTGCTCGTCGGCACTCCTACGTGCTCGGTCAGAAACCGGGCTGCATCTTGGAGGTTGATCGTCAGTCGGCCGGGAAACGTCTGGTCCAAGAGGGCCAGAAACCGGCGATAGGTTTCATCACGTGCCGACTGGTGCGCATCCATACAGACCCCTCACCCTGACAAAAATGTGGGAGACACTTCGGGGGCAGTGTAGCGCTGATTTGGTTCCTATTGCCCCCAGATCGGCTGAGGTCGGCTCATTCCACGGACACAAAAAAGCCCCGAAAACCAAGGGTTTCGAGGCTTATTAGGCATGGTGGCCCGCAGGGAAGGGAGATCGATGATCACCTTGCGAACGCGACGCTCTCCCGGCTGAGCTACCGCCCCACGTCCGGCGAATGATATCAGCCATCTCCGTGACTGCCAACAGTCGATTTGAAAGGGCGTGGGAGGCTCAAAATGCCCAACGCAGCCGAACACGGCAGCGACCCAGTGCCCCGTACAGGGACACGCCGGTCAGTTCCTCGGTCCGCAGCACCAGGATTTCATGGGAGCACGGACGCCAGCAGGATCCATCATTGAGATGGCTTTCCGCTCTTTGGAAGCAGTTCTCTCGCCATGTCCATCGCCTGCTCGTGTGAAGCAGCAAGCAGTAGAGGGTAGCCCCAGAACTTGGCAAAGACGACCGAAAAGGCCTTGAAACCCAGGCGCTTCGCCGGGTTGGCTTCGATCAGGATCATTGCCAGGACGAGCCTTCGCAATTCGACCTTGTTCTTTTTCATCCAGAGTGCGGTGCGTTTCTTTTCTTCCGGCGAGTGCTCATGGTCTTCGGCCGGTGTGGAATCGGTCAAGAGCACGAAGGGCTCTCCACGCTGCAAATTGGCCTCGAATTCGGTGAAGTCCTTCTCGTGGTCGTGTCCCGCCTCGTCCGTGAGCTTCATCCAGACCAAAGGGAAGTTGGAGCTATCGATCGACATGGCCGGTTCCTTTGCTTTTCATGCGAAGCCAGGTGGCTACCACGGCGAAAACGCCGGGCAGCGTGATGAAGAGCACTGCCGAGAATCCAACGTACCAGCCGTCGCGCAACCCGTCGGAGATACCGCCAAGGGTATTCAGGACAACAAGCAGGCTACCGAGGACCAGGGCTATCCGCTGAGCCGTTCGGGTTCCGATCAGCGTGAGAAGCACCGTGACGATCCAGCAACCGTAGTACGCGGAAAACATCCACAGGATGCCTGGCTCAAACGTGATCGCCGGCGTCGCTCCATGCGCCCTCACGAAGCCGTTGACGTAGAAGAACAACTGGAAGGCTACAAAAAGCACGGCGCCCATGGCCGTCGTCAACCAGAACAAGGTCACCTTGTTCTGATCGACCATGGGCAGGTCTTGAGCGGTGCGTAAGCGGGACTGAAGGAGCATATCGGCTTTCTCTGTGATCGATGGTGGTATGTCTGCGAATGTGCAATCGGTGCAGCGTTCGAGTGCGTGAACATCAATACCTGTAGTCGAACGTAACCATGACGTTGCGTGGCGCGCCGTAACTTACGGTGTCGAAATCGCCCTTTTGCAAGGCGTATTTCCTGTCAAGCACGTTGTTGAGGTTGACGGTCACGTTTGTCTTCTGCGACACGGCATAGCGCCCCATGAGCGATACCAGGGCATAAGACTTCTGTTCTCCGCCCAACGAACTCGTGCCGGTGTCGGGCGTCTGGTAGAAGCGGCTTTGCCATTTGACGCCTCCGCCTAGCGTCAACTTGTTCCACTCTCCAGGCATTCGGTAGGTGGTGAAGACCTGGGCTGTAGTACGCGGTATTTGCGAATTCAGACGGACGCCGTCGCCATCCTGGGCCGTGAAGTGGGCGATACCCGCGTAGACGTTCCAGCCATGCGTCAGTTCGCCCTGCAAGTCCAGTTCGATCCCGCGCGACTTGGTTCCATCCGCGCCTTGATAGGCCTGGGCGCCGCCGGGGGTGTACGTTCCGGCGATCATCTGTGCCGCGTTGTCCAACCTGGTGTCGAACAAGGCCACCGACGCATTCAGTCGACCGTCCATGTAGGCGGCTTTGAGGCCGATTTCTTCGGTTTTCCCCTTTGACGGCGTGAGCACGTTGCCCTTGCTGTCCCGATAGTCGGTTTGCGGATTGAAGATGCCCGTGTAGCTGACGTAGGCCGAATACGTCGTGTCGATGTCGTAGATCAAGCCGGCATACGGGGTGAACTCGCCGGTCTTCTTGTAGTGCAACGAAGAGCTACCGACCTGGTCTTCGATGTCGTAGTTGCTGAGGCGGCTACCGATGATGAGTTTCAGAGGTTCGGCCAGGGAAAATCGGGCCGCGGTATAGACGCCGCTCTGCTTGATTCGGGTGCGAGTAGGTATCGAAGCCATGGCATCGAAATCAGGGCGGGGGTAGGACGTGCTCAAGTCATAGACGTTGACCGGCGCAACACCTGCATAGAACGGTGCGATGTCTTCCTGGCTGGCCGTGCGGTGCGAACTCGTCGCCCCGACTACCAGGTCATGCTGGCGACCGAGCAGTTCGAAGGGGCCACCCGCCATAAGGTCAACCGTGTTTTGACGGCTGCGACCGTTGGACGACAGCGCTACCGGGTAAGCCCCATAGGGATAGAAACCCAGTCCCGTGGCACGATCGGGGCGACCGACCAGGCCGAGTAGCTCGGCATCGTATGCCGTGCTGTATTGGTTAGCGATGGCCCGGAGGTTCCAGCCGTTGCCGAAGCGGTGTTCGATCTTGGCAAACGCCGTCTTGAGGGTGTTGTCCCAATGGCTCCAGTTCTGCGCATAGTTCTTTGAGCGAGAGTATTGCGCCTGCGTGCCGTCACTGAACCATAGCGGTAAACCGCCCCACGTAGAGCCCTTCGGCGTGATGTCCTGATAGTCATAGCCCAGGCTCACCGTCGTGTCTGGCGTCAGGTCGGCTTCGATGACTCCGTAGAAGGCTTTCCGATGCGGCTTATAGCCGTCGATATACGAGTTTCCGTCCTGGTAGGTTCCCACCACGCGCGCACGAACGCGGCCGTCCTCGGTCAACGGAGTCGATACGTCAGCCGCGCCCCGCTGCGTATCCCAGCTTCCCGCGCCGAGCGAGGCAGACGCCGAGAAGTCACGGGTCGGTCGTTTGCGCACCAGGTTGATGGCCGCCGACGGATTGCCGGTGCCGGTCAGCAACCCGGATCCGCCGCGCACGACCTCGACACGATCGTAAAACGCGGTGTCGATGGCACCGATACCGCTCCCGTTGACGGGGCTGCCGATGACGGTCGGTATGCCGTCGTATTGAACGTTGTTTATCAGGAAACCACGGGAATAGAAGCTTGTTCGTTCGCTATCGGCCTGGTCCGACGTGACGCCCGTGGTGTTGTCCAGCACGCCCTGAACCGAATTCAGCTGCTGGTCGTCCATGCGCTGACGCGTGACCACCGTCACCGATTGTGGCGTTTCCTGAAGCGACAGCGGAAGGTTCGTGGCCACCGTCGTCTTGCCCGTGGTGTAAGAGCCCGTGCCTTCGGTGGTAGCCGGCTTTATGCGTCCGGTGACGGTGATCGCCGGCAGGGCCGTTTCCTCCTGCGACGCTCCCCCCGTCTTGGTTTGAGTCTGAGCTGACTCGGCGGCGAACGCGCCCGGCGCACCGATGAGTACGGCTGCCGCTACGGCCGAGCCAAACACGGCGCGGCGCCGGAGTCTGCTGGCGGCGCGGCATGGCGCATCCCGTCGAGGATAGGCGACGGCCTCCGTGCGCCTGTCGATTGATCTACGGGGACACCCAGACGTTTTGCGGTCGTACATTAATAATACTCATTTGCATTTAGATGCCTTATTTAACAATGGCGAACAGGGGAAGTGATGGCGAAATCAGGCCAAGTTGTTATTCGATTCGGCCAACGCACGATCGTTTCCCTCGCTTTGGCCGTCTTGCGAAACATGCTGGCCGGATCCAGCAATGCTTAGCTGGTCAGCGTGAGTAGGCTGCGCTCCACTGTGGTTATCCATGTCGGCCCATCGCATGTGGCCGACCGAGCACTTTGTTCTTACGGGAAGAGGCGCCTTTGGGCTGCACCTTGCGTTTGAACCGAGCCCAATGAGCCAGGCTGCCTCCCGTTGTGACGAACAACTGAGGTCAGGCATAGCATAGGAATAAGGACATGGAGCCATGTGATGACTCGCCTCGGATCGTTGACTTGATTGCGTCATTCGGCAGCAAGCGACGATCGTTCGTTCAACTGTATTGAATGCCTTGGAGCAGGCAACACCGAGCTGTCTCGATGCCAGCCAGATTTATCGCGTTCTCAGCAGGAAAATCGACAGCCTCACGCCGGGATCGGTCTACCGAGCCCTGAATGATTTATGGACTGCTGGCTTGTTGATTCGCGCGGAAGGCGCACGTGGGCGGGCATTTTATACAATCAAGCTGGCGGCGCTGAATCGGTACGACACGCTGCGGTGCCACTGTGGCGCGCGACTGGTTTTCCTTGAAGACCCGGTGTTGCTTGGGCGGTTGCGGTCGCTGGCATTGAAGAACGGTTTCGTTTTCGATGAGGAGTCGGTTTTTACGATAACCACGACGTGTTCGAAGTGTCATCATCTTCGCAAAGAAACGAAGCTCGCGGTCGAGGGAAGTCGATAGTGTTCTGCCGATAACTTGGTTCAATCAAGGGGTGATTTCATCAGGGAGCATGATGCCGGGAGTACGTTCGGCACTGCTCGTGCGGTCCGAAAGGTATCGTGCCGGGGGCTTGCCCACAGCCTTGCGGAACATGGTGACGAACCCACTGGCATTTTCATACCCCAGATCCAATGCTACCTTCTGCACCGTTTCACCCTTGGTCAAACGTTGAAGCGCAAGGATCACATGCAGCTGCCGACGCCATCGCCCGAAGCTCATGCCAATTTCATGCAGCAGAAGGCGGCTCATGCTTCGCTCGCTCATGCCAATCCGGGTAGCCCATTCGGCCTTCGACGTCTTATCCGTGGGGTCGGCCAGCATCATTTCGGCGAGGCGCCGCAATCGGGGGTCTCGCGGCATGGGTAGGTGCAAGTCTTCCACCGGTGCCGCTGCCAACTCGTCGAGTAGCGCGGCAATCAGGCGGTCCTCCCGTCCACCCAGCGCATACCGCTCAGGAAAACCGGCCACCTTCAGGAGCAACTCGCGTAGCAATGGCGATACTGAAATCGTGCAACAGGTTTCGGGAAGACCCGGTGCGGCGTCGGGCTCGACGAACAGGCAATAGCATTCCGTGTCACCCGCCCCGCGTGCCGCATGGGGCAAGTCTCCTGGTATCCATATGGCGCACTGAGGCGGCACGATCCAGACGCCGTCTTCGATTTCGCAGTTGAGGATGCCTCTTACGGAGTAGATCAGCTGTGCCTTACGGTGACTGTGCCTCGCATTTTCCCAGCCCTTTGTCACCGACGTGGCACTTAAGGCCACCACGGACCGCATGATGCTATCGACGTCCCTCGACGCGGTTAGATCGGTGATGGCAACGCTTGACATGATCTACCCAGCTTAGACGAAGGCGCGACTTTGGCCTAATTGAGAAATTAGATCCATAAATGTCGCGATAAGTCTAGCCAATACGCTCGGGTCGATCATTGGCATGTCAGCCTCGCCTTTAGTGACGCTGGCCATGCCGCAATCAGGTCGGAGCGGCGGGATAAAAGCACGCTGATGCGCGCGCGCTCACCCGCCTGGCAAACGTCATATCCGTGATCGAGCAGCCATGTCACGGCGTGCGGCTGGCCGCCGACGAGTGCGGCTTCCAATGCCCCTCGTGGAACGTTGTCGGCGTGATCGGGAGTGGAACCGGCTGCAATGTTCGCTCCCTTGGTCAGGAGTGCTGCCATAGCCTCGGTCTGCCCGCATTGAGCCGCCAACACGATGGGCGGCGAAGCAGTTAGTGGCGTGGTTGCGTCAGGATCTACCCGGGCCGAGAGCAGGGCGGATAGCGCGTGCGCGTTGCCGATCCAGGCAGCGCCCGCTAATGCCTGTTTGAGCGCGTTGGTCGACGTCTCATCAGTCCGGTCAACGAGTTCGCCCAAGGCGGAATCAAATGCGGCGTCATTTCTCGAGAGGACTGCCGAGCGAAGCCTGGCCGCGCTGTCTCCATGAGACGCCTGTGAGATCGCGTCTTGCGCGGCGGCCTGTTGGGTCGATAGGCAGGCCGGTGTGAATGCGTGTGCAGTGTTTTCCGCGGCAGCGATAAGTAGGGCACAGATCAGTGGCGTCTTGAAGGTTCTATCCATGACTTGCTCCTTACGTTTTTTACTTAAGGGGGCGACCGACACGGTTCACTCTCTACCTCACCAGCCGCTTAAATGCGATTCGTCATACGTTTGCGCTTTGTCATCCACGACCCGAACAGAAAAAAAGCAAACGAGACAACCCAGCAGTAGAAGCCCAAAAGTGCCTTTGGTTGATTCATGACGTCGTCGATGCCCGAGAACAACACGGGCATGGGGTGGGACAGAGATAACCAGAAAAAAAAGACAGCGATGGCTATAGAAATAGCACTTAGAACCATCGACCGTTCATACCGGGATTCGGCATGGCAAAAGATCGCCGCAATGAAGGTGATGTTCGCTAGCCAACCCATGGCGGCTGGCTTGAGAAATAGCGTACCGATCCATCCGAAGCCGGCAAGGTACCAGCCAGGGTAGGTGACGACATGGCCGATGGCATGATCGGGAGGCACGTGGGTGATGAAAGTCACAGCGGGTAAGAAAAGACTCGTGGCATATAACGCGATGGCAACGGCGATAATCGTCCATCGGCAATTTCTTTCGCTCATGAAGCCGCGTGCTCGGTAGGCTAATGTAGCTCTAAGAATCAGTTACCGTCGCGCCACAAGCAATGGATGACACCTGTCAGATGCTAGCGCCGCACGTGCTGGGGACAATGCATCCGCAGCCAGATAATTGACTAACGGAGCACGTGTAATGAATTCGATCCTCGGCGTAGCGACACTCGCAATGGTCTTCGGCGGGTTCCTGATCTGGGAATGCGCCAGCTGGGTCGGTGCACGCGCGGAACTCGCAAAACAGCAGGCCCGCAAGTTGAGGCTGGAAAACGATCAGCTTGAATCGATGCGGGGCGCGCAAACATCTTCAAGGACGCAAGCCCGGTTCTGATCGGTACGCATGGTGCGTCCTGCACAGCCCTACGGTGGAGCCCCGAACATGCCTGACCGTCCGAAAAGGACGGTTTTCATCAGGCGAACGCGGTGCAGCCACTAAGGCGAACGACTACGACCCACGAATCGTTCGATGCCTGGTTGGATGCCTAGCCGCGATCCGGCAACAGCGCGCAAAGACGATCGTGCAACACCTCGCGGCGCCAGCCCTCCAGGGCCTCGGGCCACACACCACCGCTCATCACCAGTTCTTCCATCGAGCGCCGTGCGCAGAGCAGGCCCGGCGGGACATCCAGCTGCGTGGCCAGGGTGTCGATGGCGCTGCGCATCTCGTTGATCGCGCGTTTGGCGTCACCGACCGGGTGGCCGATGATGGCGGCGGTGCTTTCCACCTCGTCCGCCGTGACCGGCTGGCGCACCAGGTCGAACAGCTCCTGGCGCTGTGCCGAGCGCAGGGCGCGGGTACCGCGTACGCGTTCATCCAGCTCGGCGGGGGTTTTCGGTATCGACGCGACCAGATCGAGGGCGTGGTTGTCTTCCAGCAGCCAGGAGCGGGGTTTGTCCAGCGTACGTGCCGAGGCCTCCCGCCAGCGCAGGATCCGGCGCAGCAAGGCCTGCTGTTCTGGCGCCCATTCGCTGGCCGCCTTGAAGCCACGCTGGGGCTGGGCATCGCCATGGCGCTGGCTGGCGCGCCGCTTCATCCGTGCGCAGTCTTCCGCGTGCCAGTGGGCCCGGCCACGTTCGGCCAGGCGTTCCGAGAGGATCGCGTGGACGGGGTGCAGATGGACGACGTCGAGCGTGGCGTAAAGCTTCTGCGACTCGGTGAGCGGACGCTGCAGCCAGTCGCTGCGCGTTTCGCCCTTGTCCAGTTCTTCGCCGACCAGTTCCGCCACCAGGGCGCGGTAGCTGATGCCCAGGCCCATGCCGACGAAGGCCGCGGCGATCTGCGTGTCGAACAGGGTGTGCGGGCCGTCCGGAAGGAACGGGGCCATCGCTTCCAGGTCTTCCCCGGCGCTGTGCATCACCGTGACGACCGGTTGCGCGGCGAACACCGGCGCCAGGGCGTCGTCCAGCGGCACCGCCAGCGGGTCGATAAGGGCGTATCGGCCTTCGTGCGCGAGCTGGAGCAAGGCCAGCTGCGGGTAGAAGGTGTTGCGACGCATGAACTCGGTATCGAGCCCCACGACGGCGGAGGGTGCGATGGGAGCGAGCCACGCATCGAGCCCCTCGCGATGGTCGATCCAGGGGGCGGGGTGAGCGAGGTCGCTCGTTGTCATGCAAGATCCTTGGGGTCGGTCAGGAGTCGCGGCGACGTATCGTGTTGCCCTGCCGGGCGCGATTCCCTATGGTTGCAGCGCACGATAGCAGGCTCGCACGGAACCGCCCACCATGCCCAACACCGAGACCGTTCGACGACAGCGCGCCATGGGCGGCGCGTTGGGCGTGGCCTTGCTCGGTTTTGCGCTGTTCTACCATTTCTTCCCGCAGGTGCTGCACGTCCAGACCACGCAGAACACGCCGCGTTCGCCCATGCGGGGCCAGCCGACCACGATGGGCTTCGACCAGCGTCCGCAAGCGGCGGCTGGGGCGGTGGTCTCCGAACTCGATGCCGGGCCGCCGATCATGCTGGCGCCGACGGCGGTGATCGCGGCGCGGCGGCGTGAAAAATCCCCGGAACGGGTGTTGCCGGCGCAGAAGAGCCCGGATACGCCCGAATTGACGGCCTTGCTCGATCGCGGCGACAAGGCCCTGGCGGTCGATCGCCTGGTGGGGGGCAGGGACAGCGCGGCCGCGCTCTTCGGCGCCGTGCTCAAGGAGAAGGCGGACAGCCAGCGTGCCCTGGCCGGCATGGACGAGGTTCGCGCGCGCATGGCCGCCGAGATCGAGCAGGACATCGCGCTGGGCGACGCCGATGCGGCGCGCGAATCGCTGGCGGCACTGAAGGCGTTGCCCGCCAGCGCCGCGGATGTCGCGCCGCTGCAACAGAAACTGGGCGTGCTGGAAAAAGTGCGGCCGCTGCTGGGCAAGGCGGCGACGCAGTTGCAGGAAGGCAAGGCCGACCTGCCGCACGGCGACAGCGCGCTGGACACCTATCGCCAGGTGCTACAGATGGACGAGGGCAATGCGGTGGCGGAGCAGGGCATCACGCAGGTGCAGCGCACGGTGCTGGACAAGGCGCTGGCGGCGGTGGCCCAGAACGACTTCGCGGCAGCGGACACGGCCCTGGCCGCCGCCGCGGTCATCCAGCCGGAATCGCAGGCGCTGCAGGATACGCGTGGTCGTATCGAGGGCATGCGCCGGCAGAGTGCCACGGCGATGCTGGCCCAGGCCCGCTCAGCCCTCGACGCCGGCAATCTCGAGCTTGCCCGGCAGCTTGCCGACAAGGCGCAGCAGACCAGCGCCGACCTCGCCGGTCTGGACGACTTCAACGAGCGGCTGACCAATGCCCGCCTGTACGCCAGCTACAAACCCGGCCAGGTCTTCGCCGATCGCTTCGTCGACTCCACCGGTCAGGCCCCCGCCATGGTGGTGGTACCCACGGGGCGCTTCCTGATGGGCTCCCCCGACGGTGAGCGCGGCCACGACGCCAACGAGGCACCCGTGCACGAGGTGCAGGTGGACAAGGGCTTTGCCATGGCGCGCAGCGCGGTCACCATCGGGCAGTTCCGTGACTTCGTCCGCGCCACGGGCTACGTGCCGCAGTCGGTATCGATGCAGGGTGGCAGTGTCTACGACGAGCAGAGCGGCGGCCTGCGGGACGACTCCAACGCGAACTGGCAGGACGACTACGCCGGCAAGCCCGGCCAGGACCGCCTGCCGGTCATCAACGTGTCCTGGAACGACGCCAAGGCCTACGCCGACTGGCTCTCGCAACGCACGGGCAAGAAATACCGCCTGGCCAGCGAAGCCGAATTCGAATACGGCCTGCGTGCCGGCACCACTACACGGTACTGGTGGGGCGACGGCTCGCCCGGTTCCCGCGTGGAGAACCTGACCGGCGGCAACGACCGTTCGGGCTCGGGCCGCCGCTGGAGCAATGCGTTCAACGGCTACAAGGACGGTTTCTGGGGCCCGGCCCCGGTCATGAGTTTCACGCCGAACGCCTTCGGTCTTTACGACATGGGCGGCAACGTGTCCGAGTGGGTGGCCGATTGCTGGCACGACAACTATATCCGGGCACCGCGTTCCGCGGAGGCCTGGGTCAACCCGGGCTGCGGGCGGCGGGTGATCCGCGGTGGTTCGTGGGGCAGCGCGCCGGACATGGTGCGATCGGCTTACCGCCAGGGGGCGACCTCCGACCTGCGTAGCGCGCGCGTGGGTTTTCGGGTCGTCCGCGAGTTGTGAAGCCACTCTCTGCCGGATACGCCTAGCGGATCACTTGACGCTGACGAGCCTCGCGAAACAATCTCCTGAAAAGCCGCGCAACGCATTCAGGGGACTCAATCTTGGCTACTTCCATCATCGTCGGGTATCGCCCCTTTCCCGGCCGCACCGATCTGGTCGTCAGTATCCTTCTGGAGACCTACAAGGTGATGCAGCGCGCCGGGCTGATCACCGCGCGTCGCCCCTGGATCATGCGTAGCGAGGAGGGAAACGTGGTGGCGGCCTTCGACATGACCGACGAATACTCCTTCGCCGCTTCTGAGAAAATCCGTGAGGTGAGCATGCTGCGCGCCCGCCTGATGGGCGTGGCCGAGCGCGTGCCGCTGTCCGGGCTGCGCGAGAGCAACGACCCCTACGCCGAGTTCGAGACCAGCAACGATTACCCGGCGGTCGACACGCCGCGCATCGCCGATGCGCAGGGCTGACGGTCAGATGTTGCCGTAGACCGCTTCCAGTTGCGCCACGGCCGCATTGACCCGCTGGATGCCGGAGGACTGCGCCACGGCGCTTTCGCTGATCGCGCTGGTCACCTGGGTGACGTTGGCGATGGATGCGACGATCTCTTCCATGGTGTGGCCTGCCGTACCCACCAGGCTCGCGCCTTCCTCGACGCGCCCCCGGGCATCGCCGATCAGCTGATGGATCTGCTTGGATGCGCTGGCGCTGCGCACGGCCAACTGGCGCACTTCGTCCGCCACCACGGCGAAGGCCCTGCCGCTCTCGCCGGCACGCGCGGCTTCGATCGACGCATTGAGCGAGAGCAGGTTGGTCTGGAACGACAGCGCATCGATCAGCTCGAGGATGTCCTCGATCGACCGCGTGCCTTCCTGGATGCCGCCCATGGTGCGGACCACGTCGCGCATGACCTCGCCGCCACGCTCGGCGGCCTGCCGGGCGCCGGAAGCCAGTTGCTCGGCGTTGCCGGCCTTGCTGGCGTTGTCGACCACGGCGCCGGACAGTGACACCACCTCGCGTTGCAGCGTCTGCGCGGCCAGGGTCTGCGCGGTGATGTCGGTGGCGTACTTGATGACCTTCATCGGCACGCCGTTGAAGTCGAGGATGGGGTTGTAGGTTGCCTGGATCCACACCACGCGACCGTCGCGGCCGAGCCGCCGGTACAGGGCCGCGGCATGGCGCCCCTCGCGCAGCCGCGCCCAGAAGGCCGCGTAGCCGGGCGACGACGCTTCATCGGATTCGACGAACATGCGGTGATGTCGCCCGACCACCTCGTCACGCGCATAGCCCATGGCGCTAAGGAAGTTCTCGTTGGCGTCGAGGATGGTGCCGTCCAGGTCGAACTCGATAGTGGCCTGGGCCCGGTCGATCGCCTGCAGGCGGCCGTCCATGTCGGCCGCCGCGATGCGCTGCGCCGTGACATCGGTGGCGTACTTGATCACGCTGACGACCTGACCGCCCCGATCGAACAGCGGGTTGTACGACGATTGCAGCCACACGTCGCTGCCATCCTTGCGCCGGCGTCGATACAGCCCTGTATCGCTGCGGCCGGTGCGCAGGGCGGCCCAGAAGGCCGTGTACGCATCCGTGTCGGCTTCGTCACCGGCGACGAACATGCGGTGATGGGCACCGCGGATCTCGTCCAGCCGGTAGCCCATCGTCTCGAGGAAGAGCGCATTGGCGTGACGCACGTGGCCGTCGGGGGTGAATTCGATGACGGCCTGGACCTTGTCCAGTGCGGCGAGCTTGCCCTGGGAGGCGCGATGTCTCTCGAACCAATGGCGAATCATCGAAAAGCCTGAAGTGTGACTTGCGTCACTTATCGGCGGTACATGCACTTACTTAAGAATAAAAGTGATGGAATCGGTAGGTTCGCTACCTTTTCGTTCAGGTTCGGAGCGTCGTCGGCATCCGGAACATGAAGCAGGTGCCCGCCTCCTTCGACGAGGTCACCGTGAGCGTCGCGCCATGGCCGCGGGCGATTTCCGAGGCGATGTACAGGCCCAGACCCAGGCCGGGCCGGGGCTGTGAACTATCCGGCCGGAAGAACGGATGGAACAGGCGATCCAGCGTCTGCGGATCGATCGGGTCACCGAAGTTAGTGACCGCCAGCGTCACCGCGCAACCCTCGTCCTTGCCTTCGACCAGGATGGGCCGACGGGTATCGCCATGGGTGATCGCGTTGTTGACCAGGTTGGCGATGAGCTGCTGCATGCGCTTGAGGTCGAAGCGGAGCGGACGGTTCACGCTCCAGCTCGCGCGGATATCCGCCTCGGGATGCGCCTGGCGAATCTCCGCCAGCACGCGCTCCGCGGCCTCGGCCAAGTCGTCGCGTACCTGCGTCGTCACGGGGATGCCCGCCGCCAGCCGCGCGCGGGCGAAATCCATCACGTCGTCGATGAGGTCCGCCATGCGGCGCGTGCTGGCCGCAATGAGCCCGGCCAGGCGTTGCGCGCGTGGCGGCAGGTTCATCGACTGCAGCGACTCGGCAGCCATGCCTGCGGCCTGCACCGGGCTGCGCAGGTCGTGCCCGACCACGGCAAGGAACTGCTCCCGTAGCACGCCGTCGTCCACCTCTTCCCGCAGCGCCTGTTCCGCGTCATTCACCCGGTCCTCCAGCGCCAGCTGGGCGGCGATCAACTCGCCGAACAGGGTCATCTCGGCGGCAAGACCTTTCTCGTCGAGGGTGACCGGGCGCGAATCGATGGCGCACAGGGTGCCGAAGAACTGGCCATCCACCGTGAAGATCGGCACCGAGGCATAGCTTTCGAGCTTGTAGAAGCGTGGCGTGTGGTGGTCGGCGTAAACCGGATGGGCGCTGGCATGGCCGAACACCACCGGCTCATGGTGCTGGCGGATCTCGTCGCAGATGGTGCTGCCCAGTGCGAGATCGTCGCCGGCGCCGAGGCCGAAACCGAGGTCGTCGCGAACGGCGCAGGCCGTCCAGCGGTTGTCCGTGACCCGTGCCACCGCGGCGAAACGCATGCCCGTGCGGCGGACCACGGCGTCGAGGATACGGGGCACGACCGACAGGCGCGCCACCGCCCCGATCAGGGGATCGTCCAGGGTGGCAAGGGAGGAGCGAACCTGAGGCATGACTCGATTCTACCAGTATGAACAAGCGTTAAGCTCATTCACCCGCCAGCGCGTTTCCTTGCGATGGCTTGCCTTGCCTGGTCCAGCGCATCCGCCGACACCTCGTCGGCGTCACGCGTAGCATCGATGAGGGCCGTATGCGGCAAGGCCATATCGCGGAAGATCGCACGGCAGCGGTCGAGGTTGTCCGCCGTCTCGAAGTGATTCGGCTTATCGCCGCGCAGGCGTATGCGCGCCAGGCCAACCTCCGGAGCAAGGTCGAGCAGAAGCAGAAGGTCGGGGCGGGGTGCGAAGGCGTTGGCCTGCATCAGGTCGTCGATGCCGAGGCCGGCAGCGCCCTGGTAGGCCACGTTAGACGGGAAATAGCGGTCGAGGATGACGATCTCACCGCGGGCCAGCGCGGGGGCGACCAGTTCGTCTACATGTTGCCGGCGATCCAGGATCAGCAGGCGCAGCTCTTCCTCGGGGGTGAGCCGGCCGGTGGATGCCGAGGCGCGCATCTGCATGCCCCAGGGGCCGTTGGTCGGCTCCTTGCTGAGGTTGACCGTGCAACCGTCGACCGAAAGGGTATCGCGAAGGGTATGGGCGAGCGTCGTCTTACCGGCGCCGTCGATACCTTCGATGGCGATCAGCAGACCGCCGGGGATAGGGAGAGGTGCCATGGCCGGGATTTTAGCCGATCGGCCGGCGACTTTCACCGCACGCTAACGGATTTCCCCAGTCGCTCGAACGTCTTCTTGCCCGAGGGTGTGACGCTCCAGTAGCCCAGCTCGTCCTGGACGGCGAGACCGCGGCGCAACAGCGCCACGCACGCGGACTCATTCAGGCTGCTGACTGCCAGGTAGGCGGTGGAGCACAATTGCTGCAGGGCAAAGCGCGTCTGCTCGTCGAGCTGCGCCTCGTGCCGGGTCGTGTCATCCACTGCCATGCCTGATGTCCCCTTCGGTGTCACCGAAGGCGATTCTTGCCTCCGCTCGAGTTAAAACCTCGTGAGGAAATACTTAGGTAGCCGGCGAGCATCAGTGGAAGCCATTGACCAGGCCGCTCGCCTTGTCCTTCGTCAGGTTCAGCCCCTGGCCGCTGAAAGTTGCCAGGCTGGTCATCCGGTCGGCGATATCGACGCCGACCAGGCCCGCGGTATCCGGGTCCACGCTCAGCGCGAAAGGCACGGACGGGAACTGCACGTAGTCACGGCTGGCATTCCATTGGGGATGGCCACCCAACGCCGCCATCAGGCCGTCGATCTTCGTTCCGGCCGGTTGTCCCAGCAGGGCGAACGGCAAGGGCGCCTTGGCATTGGCAAACGTCGAAATGGCGGTGACCTTGTCCTGCTGGATGCGGACGCGGAGCTGGCTGTAGGCGATCTGGTCGGCGGTCACCGGCTTTCGGGCCAGCTGCGCGTTGAGGTCGCGGGGATAGACATAAAGCAGGTCGGCGGTGCCGGGATGATCCTTCGCGGTGCGCTCTTTGTCCGGCGCACCCATGGCGGCCAGGACCTGGCTGCGGGTCATGCCGAGCGCCAGTGGGCCGAGGTGCGTGCACGCATCGGGCAGGGTGGCGTGGGCGCTGGTATCGACGGTGTCGTTCGCGGTCGCGAATTCATGGTGGAGGGCGCCGACGCAATCGTCCGCCATGCCGTTGGCATGCACCGGGAAGGCGACGATGCCGAGGACGAGCAGACCGTACAGGGGGATGATGTGGCTTCTCACGCGAATCTCCAGGCGGCGTATCGGAAGGGAGGGGCCGGAAACGGTTCCCGGCCCCGGCGAACTCAGTTCCCGTGCCAGCCTTCACGATGCCCGTAGGCCGTGATGAAGGCATTCTGCTGCGCACCGGTCAGGGAACTCCACTGCGCGGAGGGCGACAGGCCCGAGTTGTTCGTGATGGTCGTGATCATCTCGGCCGTGGGGTTCTCGCTAGGCGGAGACCACGTGGTGATGATCTGGCTGAGGGTAGCCGTACCACCCGCATTGTTGTTGATACGGTCCATGTTGGCTACGGCGGCATCCAGACCTGCCTGCGGGCTGGCGAAGATGGCGAAGCCACGATCGTCGCCGAGTGAACCGTTGTTCGTCGCGACCGTGCCCGAACGGATGTCGAGCGGGTTGTTGTCGCGGTTGGGGTGGGTCCCCGTGATGGACTGCGTGGAACCGTCGGCGGCCGTGTAGGTTACGGTCGTGCCGGACGCCGATGCGGCTGTGGCCGGGTTGGCATTGCTGCCGGCGCCACCGTCGCCTTCGCCGCCGTCGCCATCGCCACCATCACCGTCGCCGCCGTCACCCTCGCCACCATCTCCCTCGCCGCCTTCGCCGCCTTCACCTCCCTCACCGCCTTCTCCACCCTCACCACCTTCACCACCTTCGCCGCCTTCGCCACCCTCACCGCCTTCGCCACCCTCAGCGATCGGCTCCTCGTACTCGTTGGTGGTGTGCACCGCACCGGCCTTGTGGATCGCCGCATGGTGGTGCGCCTTCTTGGCGTGGTGCACTTTCTTGTGCGCCTTGGCGTGATGGATGGATGTGGACAGCGGATGGGCGCCGATGGATGCGCGCATACCGCCTGCCACCATATCGATTTCAATGATGTCGAGCGTTCTCATGGTGATCCCTTGATACATGGTTGCGGGGAAAGAGCCGTCCTCGCGTCGGCTGACCCGTGTCACGCCGCGCAGGGGCAGCGCCACACGGGTCGGTTTCCTCGACCGGGTAGCGCGCTACGACACGGCACGCAGATCGTGTGGCTGCGTGCCTTGCACGGCATCGTCCGGACGCTCGAAGGCATAGAGGTGGTTCAT
Organism: Xanthomonas sp. NCPPB 2632; assembly: GCF_041228075.2. Classification (NCBI taxonomy): domain Bacteria; kingdom Pseudomonadati; phylum Pseudomonadota; class Gammaproteobacteria; order Lysobacterales; family Lysobacteraceae; genus Xanthomonas; species Xanthomonas sp. NCPPB 2632. The sequence goes on along the minus strand of NZ_CM192979.1, from coordinate 2,977,981 downwards.
ATAGGTCGAGACGAAGATGCGCCGACCGTCGGGCGAAACCGCTACGCCGTTGGTCACCGCATCCGGAAGTTGCAGGATGCCTTTCACCTGCAACGTGTCGATGTCGATCTCGTAGACCTTGCCGCCGTTGCTGCCTACGATGATCCGGTTGCCGATCCGCCGCGGCGAGGCATAGACGCGCGAGCGCAGGTTGATCTTCGCCACCAGCTGCATGGTGTCGACATCGATCACGTACAGGTGCCGGTCGCCCGAGCCGCAGAACAGCTTGTTGCCGGCGAACAGGGGCGTCGTGTAGCAGATTTCGTCCGTTTTCCACTCGCCACGTTTTTCACCGGTTTCGACATCCAGGATGTAGATCGATTTGTCGAACGAGGCAAAGGCGGTGAGCTTGCGCGCCTCGTCCACGGCGGGCGCGTATTTCACGGAGCGGCGCGTGGGGAAACGCCAGACGATGCGGCCCGTCCTGGCTTCCAGCGCCAGCGTCTCGTGATCGGCGCTGCCCCAGATGACCAGGTCGCCGCCTTGCCAGTAGCCGGGGGAGCCGTGTTGCAGTTTCTCGACCTGGTGTTCCCAGATCTTCTCGCCGGTATCCATGTCGTAGGCACCCAGGCTGCCCTGGGCCCAGGGGCGCACGTATTCCACGCCGACACAGATCAGGTTGTGCCGGGCCACGACCAGCGGCGATGCACCGACCCACTCCCCGTCGGGGTGAGTCCAGATTTCCTCGCCGCTGTGCGCGTCCAGGCAATAGACCGTGCCGTTGTAGGCGCCGAAATAAAGCCGGCCGTCGTGGTAGGCGGGGCAGGACCATATGCCTTTTTTCGTGTACGCGGCACCGGTGACCGCGTACTCCCAGACCAGGCCGCCCGTCTCGGCGGAAAACGCCTGCATCTTCGCGGCGTCGCAGCCGCGGAAGATGAGGTTGTCGACCAGCAGCGGCGCCGATTTGGGAACGACGTGGAACGCGAAGCCTCCGGGTGTCGCGGTTCGCCACAGTTCGCGATAGGTCTGGGTGGGAAAGGGCGCGCGCACGTCGTCGGGAAGGTCGAAGTCCTTCAGCGTGAACAAGGTCTGCACCGTGATGCCGTGGGTGTCGCGCCAGGCCAGGCCCGCCCGGGAGACGAAATCCACCACCACGAACATCTCCGCGAGACGGTGCCCCGCCATGCCGATCACGGTACGCGCTTTTTCCGCACTGCTGCCGGAGTTGAGCGAATCGTCCACCAGGATGATCGGCAGGTCGAGCACGTCGCCTTCGATCGCGTTACCCATGCCGGTGGTCTTGCGATCCTTGCGGATGATGAAGCCGTTGACCGGGCCCCGTTCCGCGGGTGCGGTGAGCATCAGCGCCGTGAGCAACGGGATGGCCGCGGTTTCCAGGCCGCCAAGCTGGAACGGCTCGCGCGCGGCGTTGCGCTCCCAGAACGCATGCGCGATCTGGAGCAGGGTGTCGCGTTGCATGAACACACGACGCAGGTCGAACAGCCAGGTATAGGCGCCGCCCTTCTTCGTGATCAGCGGAATGTTTTCCGCCTGCGTGTGCAGTCCGATCGCCTGGATGGTGTTCCTGATCGCCTCGATGGTCATCGTCGATTCCGCGGTGGGTGTAAAGAGGGGTGTCATGGCGAAGCCGACGCGTTAGACGTGGCGAGGAAGGCCTCGATGGGAGGCCCCCACGTGGCCGAGCCACCGCGCCCGAAGAACAGGTGATGCCCGTCGTCGCCATACGCGGCGGGCATGATGCGCTGCGCCTTGCCGCCCGCCTGGGTGAATGCCTGGTACATCGACGTCACCAGTTCCGGGTTGAAATAGCTGTCGTTGGGCGTGTAGATCCACAGCACCGGCGTGCTGGCCGTCGTCCCGAAGCGACGCGCGGCCTCCACCAGCCTGTCGGCATGGCAGTTGGTGTTCGGCGTGCCGTGAAAGTGACCGCCGCGCCCACCGGCCATGTCGATGAAGGCGGCCACCTGCGGATGCGGCATGCTGTCGTAGGCCAGGGTGCCCCAACCGCCGGCGGACTGGCCCACCACGACCACGCCGCTGGGCGCATACCCAGGCAGTGCCGTCACGAAATCGACGATGGTCTTGATCTGGCGCGCGGTCTCCATGCCTGCTTTGTAGTAATCGGCGTTGTCACAACCATCGTAGCCTTCCGTCCACGGGCCGCCCGTCGCGCCATAGCCCAGCCGCAGCGCAAGCACGACCGCGTAATGCCGTTGCATGAACCACTGCACGGATTCCGCCCGGCAGTTGGCCAGCGTCATGTGGGGACGATCCGCCGCATCGGGGGGCGATCCATGGTTGATGACCACCAGCCGTGGACGCGTCACGCCTTCCGGACGGCACAGGCGTCCCTGCATCGTCCACGCCTGGCCGGTGTCGTCGCGTATCGGAATGTGCAGCGCATCGCCCTCGTCGCCATGCAGCGAAGCGATGTGTTCCGCCGCCGCCGCCGCCGGCCCCGATGCGACGCCGAGCCAAAGTGTCGCGAGCAGCAGCGAAAGGGTGCATGGACTGTGTCGCATCGTCGTGTTCATCCTGGAGGGCATCCCGCCGGTCAGCGGCGGATGCGTCGCATATGGAACGACAACGTCGTGCATAACGTGGGGCACTCCCGCGCGGGCGCCCGCGAAGCACGCACGATCGATCCGTCGAACAGCAGCAGCCGACCGGGCCGCGGGCGGACGGAAATGCATTCGCGCGCCGCATCGTAGAAGACCGTTTCACCCGCCCAGCCGTCCTTCCATTCCGCATTGGTATAGACCAGCGCGACCAGTTCGTGGTCGGACGGCTTCGCGGTGTGATGTGCCTCACCGTCCATGCCGTACGTATGGCCGTTGGCATAGGCCCGCACCAGGCCGTAGTCCGGCGCCAGCTCTTCGCGGATGTGCACCCATATCTCGTTGAGCGCCTGCAGGCCTGGCGTGGCGTTGAGCACGTCGTCGTGGATCGCCCGTTCCAGCGGATTGCGGCTACCGCACAGGTGCGTGTGCCACGACGGATGGGTGTCTCCCAGCAGGCCTGGGTAGATGCCGTACGACCAGCTGGCCTGGCCCGGCACCTGCGCCACGTCGAGGAAGTGGTTGACGACCTTCAGGGATGACGGTTCCGGCGACGACACCATGGTTACCTCGTGGATTCGTGGATGAAGCGGGCGGGCGGCGCAACGGCCGCGTCGCGTGGGCGTATGGCGCCGTCGACGAGTTCCAGGACACGATCGGCGTGGGCGATGGTCTCCGGACGATGCGCGATGACGATGCGCGTGATGTTCAAGGCCTTGATCGCCTGGTTGAGCTGGCGCTCCATGGCCACGTCGAGGTGGCTGGTCGCCTCGTCCAGCACCAGGATCTGCGGACGACGATAGAGGGCGCGCGCGAGGAAGAGCCGTTGCTGTTGCCCGCCTGACAGGGACGAGCCCATGTCGCCGACCAGGCTGTGGTAGCCCATCGGCATCGCGACGATATCGTCGTGCACGCCGGCGATGCGCGCCGCGGCTTCGATGTCGTCCTGCGTGGCGAGGGCATCGAACAGGCTGATGTTCTCGGCGATGGAGCCGGTGAACAGCTGGTCGTCCTGCATGACGCTGCTGGTCATGGAGCGATACGTGGCCTTGCCCAGCCGGCGCAGGTCCATGCCACCGATCTCGATACTGCCTTGCTGTGGATCGAGCAAGCCAAGGAGCAGGCGGATCAGGGTGCTCTTGCCGCAGCCCGAGGGTCCGACGATGGCCACCGATTCGCCCGGCCGCACCTCGAAGCTGCACTCGCGCAGTATCCACGGTTCGCCTTCGGCGTAGCGAAAGCCCACCTTCTGGAAAGCGACCCCCGCCGTGGGCAAGGGGCCTACGTGTTCGCTGGTGGCATAGGCCTCGGGCGCGGTGAGGACGATGTCGGCAAGTCGCTCCGCCTGCAGCCGCAGCATGCGCAACTCGATGGTGTAGTCGATCAGGCTGGCGACGCGGCTGCTGAACTGGTCGCCATAGGCTACGAAGGCCGTCAGCATGCCCACGGTGAACTGGCCCTTGAGCCCCAGCCATGCACCGATCCAGAGCACGCCCAGCCGCTGGCCACCCGTGGCCAATCCTTGCAGGGCGGTGAAAAGCATGTCCAGGCGCTGCACGGCGATCGACGTGTTGAGCGTTTCCGCCGCCGCGTTGAGGTAACGCGAGGTCTGCGCCGCTTCCTGGTTGTGCAGGCGGATGGTTTGTACGCCGCGTACCGCTTCGAGGAACCGGCTGTGCTGCCGGGCGCTCACGGTGATCTGGCTGAGGTTGGCCTCGCGATAGATCCTGAAATACAGCAGGCGCAGGCCCGCGTAGATGGCCGCGGCGCCGATGGTGACCGCCGCCAGCAACGGGCTGTAGATGAACAGCACCACCAGCGTGACGCTGGCCAGCAGGCCGTCCAGCATGATCTCGACGAAGCGCGTGGTCAGGGTCTGCTGGATGGTGTCGATGGCGCCGAAGCGCGAGACGATGTCACCCAGGTGGCGCGAACCGAAATACGCTTGCGGCAGGCGGATGAGGTGCGCGAAGACGTTGCCGGTCCAGCCCAGGTTGAAGTGCGTGCTCAACCACATCACCGTCCAGCTGCGCAGCGCGGAGACCAGCGTCTCGAGCACGATCAGCAGGGCGAAACTCAAGCCGAGAAACGTGAGCAGGTCATGGTCGCCGTCGGCGATCACCTGGTCCACGACCAACTGCATGAACAGCGGCGCCAGCAGGGCGAACAATTCCAGCACCAGCGCCAGACCGAAGATCTGAACCAGGCCGCGCCCCAACCCGCGGACCGACCCAGCCAGCGAGCGCAGGGATACCGGCGGGGGCGCCTGTTGCCTCTGGAACGTCGGGCCCCGGGAAAACTCGATCGCCACGCCGGTGAAGTGCCGCGCCACATCGGCCGCACTGAGCGTGCGCACGCCCACGGCCGGATCGTGGATCACGACCTTCCGCTTGCCCACATGGCGCAGCACGACGAAGTGGTCCATGTCCCAATGCAGCACGCAAGGCGTCTGCAACTGGGCCAGTTCTTCCATCTCCAGTTGCAGCGGTCGGCATTGCAGGCCCAGGGTGTGGGCGATGTCGAGCAGGCGGCGCGCGGTCATGCCCTTGAGCGACAACGTGAACCGTCGGCGCATGGCTGGAAGGTCGGTCTGGTGCCCGTGGTACGCCGCGATCATGACCAGGCAGGCCAGGCCGCACTCGGCCGACTCCGCCTGTAGCACGCTGGGCAGCGCGCGTTCGCGCCCGAAGTGCAGCCCGTCGCTCACGCGCCGTTGCTCCAGCGATGGCCCATGCCGTAAAGCGGCTCGAAGATCCATTCGACGATGCGTCGTCGGTCCAGCAGCATGTCGGCTTCCAGCGCCATGCCCGGGCGCAGGGGTTCGTCGTGGCCGTAGGCGTTGACGCTCTGCGATTTCAGGTCCACGTGGGCCAGGTACAGGGAATCAGGCGAGGGCGACGTGCCGCCGCCCAGCAGCAGCGTGACTTCCGAGGGCGTGAGCGCGCTGCGCGACACGCTGGTCACCACGCCATGCTGCAGGCCGAACTTCTGGTAGGGAAACGACGGGTAGTGGAGCGTGACATCGGTGCCGGGGTGCACGAAACCGACCGCCTGGCTTGGCACGAGGATCTGCGCCTGGAGGTTGGAGCCGTCCGGCACGATCGACAGCAACGGTTGCCCCATGGCCACGGACGCGCCGGGCTTGACCGTTACCGACGACACGATGCCGCTGGAGGGTGCACGCAATTCACTGGCGCGACTGGCCTCGTTTTGCGCCAGGGCCTGTTCGATCTGCGACAGCTGTCGGCGCAGTTCGTTGAGTTTGGCCGACACGGCCAGCGGCAACTGGGTGAGCTGGTCGTCCAGCGCGGTCACCTGCTGCTGTGTACTGTAGCGTTGCTGCTGCAACGACTTCAGCTGGGATTCGTCGGCCAGCAGCGCGGATTGTTCCTGCTCCACCTGCAACGAGGAGATATAGCCTTTCGATACCAGGCCCGACCATTTGGTCACGAGTTCCTGGACGAGTGCCATCTGTTTTTTCTGGATGACGATCTGCGCATCGATCTGCGCCAGCTGGCCCTTCAGCAAACCCTGCTGCGTACGATTGTCGTCGGCCTGCTTGCCTTGCAGCGTGAGCGTGTCACGGATGTCCTGCGACAGGCTGACGGCTTCGTGCTGCAATTGCAGGCTTACGCCGGCCGCGGTATTGCCGAGCGATTTGCTGGTGCGCTCCCCGGACAGGGCGACCAACAGCTGGCCCTTCGTCACGCGGTCGCCTTCCACCACCGCCACGCGATCCACGATGCCGACGCTGTTCGCCGTGATGCCGATCAGGCCGGCCCGCGGGACCAGAAGGCCTGTCACGTGGACACGCTGCGTGTAATGACCGGTGAACAACCACGTCAGGATGGCAGCCCCGAGCACCAGGGCGAACACCGTCCATACCTGGGTAGAAACTGGCGTGGCCAGGCGCACGACACCCAACCACTCCTGGCTGCCCGCGTCGGTCAGTTGCTTGCGAAAAAGCGAGGTTTCCATGTCCCATCCATCCCTTCGGTCTTCGCGCAAGCACGGATAATCGCTGGCGGAATCGATCCCCTTTTTTCGATGATGCCGCGACTTCCTGACGGGATTCTGACGCGAATCTTTCTTGAATCTGTCGGTGTCGAATTTACGATTTGCTGCGCTATGCTGCGGCCCTCGACGATGTCTTGCGGGCGGGGGCCTGATGCGAATTCTTTTGGTCGACGACGACGAGACGTTCGCGGTTGCCATGCGCCGCGGCCTGACCGACGAAGGATTTACCGTGGAACATGTCGTTTCCGCGGAGCAGGCGAGGGCATCGCTGGCGGTAGGCGATTTCGATCTGGCGGTGGTCGATACAGGCCTGCCTGGAGACGGTGGCAACGGTTTCCTCAAGGCACTACGTAAATCCGGCAATATGTTGCCGGTGGTGATGGTGGCTGCACGCGACTGCGTTTCCGATCGCATCGTGACGTTGGATCTGGGCGCCGACGATGTCCTCGTCAAGCCGTTTTCCCTGCTGGAACTGGCGGCGCGCTGTCGTGTGGTGGTCCGGCGCGTGCGTACGCTGGCCAGCTCCGAGCTGCGCGTGGGCGGACTTCACATGGATCTTTCCGGACGCATGGCATCCGTGGACAAGGTGCCGGTCGAACTGACCCGTCGCGAATGGTGCGTCCTGGAATCGCTGGCGTTGCGGGTGGGTCATGTCGTGAGCAAGGAAAAACTGCTGCACGCTATCGCATCGTGGGACTGCGACTCGTCCATCAACGCCGTGGAGATGCAGGTGTCGCGCCTGCGCGTCAAGCTGGGCGCCAGCGTGATGGTGCGTACCGTGCGCGGCGAAGGCTATCGCCTCGAACACGCGAACTGACGAAAAAAAACCACCCCCGCAAGACGGAAGTGGTTTTCATGTTTGGTGCCCGAGGCCGGAATCGAACCGGCACGCCTTGCGGCGGGGGATTTTCGTACCACTTCGGCTTTCGCCGCCGACACTTCCTTGCGAAAGCGACGTTCGTGGTCTGGAGCACGCCTTCACCGTAGCGCCGCGTTGGATCGCTTTGCCTTAGGTGCCCGCCGTCTGCTCTCTACACCTTCCGCCGGACCTTTCGGTGCCGGGGCTTGGCTCGGTATTAGCTCGGACTTGCGTCCAGGGCCTTCGCCGAGTTTGACGGGCTTCACCTCGGGGGTTTCCCCCTGAGGGCTCAATTTCTGGTCTGAGTCCCCTGCGTCTACCAGTTTCACCACTCGGGCCGACGCAAAACGTTACAACACGTGGATTATGCGGGATTCAATGGATCTGGTCGAGACCCAGCTTGCGCTCGTCGCGGTGGTACCAGTTGTTGCCCTCCGGATTGAACACCGCGCACTGGGTCATGCGACCGGAGTAGATGTGCAGGCTGACCGCGACGGCATCCTCGCTGGGATTGCGGATGGTGTGGTACTCGTGCGGCGGGATCAGGCTGCCGGCCGAGCCGGGGCCAGCCTGGATCGAGCCCACGGCGCGGAACTGGTAGCGCTCTGCCTCGTGGCCGAGCAGCTCGTACTGGACGATTTCCAGCGCGCCGTTCCAGACGCCCTCCACGCACCACATGCCGCTGTGGTCGTGGATCAGGGTGCCCTGGCCTGGACCCCAGGTCATGGCGACCACGCTGTAACCGTGCTCGTCGCTGCGGTAGAGCTCGCGGCGGGCGTAGTGGTCGCCGGTGGACTCGAAGACGCAGGCTGGCAGGATGACTTCCTGCGAGCGGATCAACCGGCACAGCGCATTGCGCAGGGTGTCGGTGATGGCCGGGGTATCCGGCTGCACGACGGAGGCGTCGATCGCATCGATGAGCTTGCGGCTGCCGGGGAAGTCGACCGTGATCATGCGTTTTACCTCTGGCGGCGGATAGGGCGTGGCAATGCCCGATACCTTCCATGATAGCAGGGCGCGCCGCGCGCCAGCGTCACGATGCCTCAGAGCGACCCCAGGAAACCACCGATGGCCTGGCTGTAGCTGGCGATGTCGACCAGGAAGGCATCGTGGCCCTGGGGCGAGTCCAGTGCCACGAATTCCACGGCGGCACCGGCCGCTTCCAGGCCCCGGGCGATGGTTTCCTGTTGCTCTAGCGGAAACAGGATGTCGGTGCTGACGCCGATCACCAGTGCGCGCTGCACATGGATGCGTGCCAGGCCGCGCATGACGTCGCCTTCGCCGTGTTCGGCCATGTCGAACCAGTCGCTGGCGCGCGACAGATAAAGGTAGCTGTTGGGATCGAACTGGCGATTGAAACGCCGGGCGTGGCCTTCGAGATAGGACTCGACCTGGAACTCGAAACCGAACGGCTCGTTTTCCTCGCGCTGCTCGGCATCCAGGCGGATACGTGCGAAGCGGCCGTTCCATTCCATCGCGGAGCGGTACGTGATGACCCCGAGCTTGCGCGCGATGCTCATGCCGTGTTCCGGCCAGGCTTCATCGCCGTAGTTGCCGCCGTTCCAGTGTGGATCGAGGCGGATGGCCTCGCGCTGCAGGGAGCGGATGGCGATGGCGAACGGTTGTGCCTGCGGGGCCGTATCCACGCTGATGTGCGTGCGCACCGTGCCCGGGTGCAGCAGCATGAACGCCAGCGCGCTCATGCCGCCCATGGAGCACCCGACCAGGCAGGCCAGGCGCTCGATGCCCAGCCCGGCGAGGACGACCTCGTGCGCGGCGTTGGCGACGTCTTCCAGCGAAAGCTCGGGGAAGGTCAGGCGATAGGGCTGCCCGGTGGCGGGGTCGATCGACGCGGGGCAGGTGGAGCCCTTGTCGCTGCCCAGCGAGTTGACGCAGACCACGAACCAGCGGTCGGTGTCGAACGCCTTGCCGGGGCCGATCATCTCCTGCCACCAGCCCGGCGTGGGGTCCTCGTCGTTGGACGTGGCGTGCGCGCTGGGCGAGAGGCCGGTAAGGATGAGGATAGCGTTGTCGCCTGCTGCGGCCAGTGTGCCCCAGGTTTCGTAGGCAACGCACGCGCCGTGCAGTTCGCCGCCGCGCTTCATGCGGAACGGTGAGGAAAGTGCGTGGTAGCGGCGGGCGTCACCCATGGGTCGTTCCTTCGTTGGAGGCGGTCGATACTGCCACGGCCACCGTGGGCGCCAGGTCAGCGTGACGAGGCGGGTGCCGGTACCGGGGCGTTATCGCCGGCGCCGGCGCGCTTGTCGGCCTCGGCGATCTGCTGGGCCACCGCGTGGGCGACGTTGGAGTCCGGGTCCAGCAGCGGTTGCAGGCTGCGCCAGGTGGCGGCGGCTTCCGCGAAACGCTGCTGCTGGAACTGGGCGATGCCGAGCAGCCACAGGGCCTTCTGGTTCTGCGGGTTGTCGGTCACGGCCGCCTGCAGCAGGTCGAAGCCACGCCCGACGATGCGGTGATCGTCGCGCAGCAGCGAATCCGCTTCCGCCCAGCCGACCATGGCCGCACCGTTGTGGGCATCGGTGTCCAGCGCATGCTCATAGGCATCGCGTGCCTGGGCGGGCTGCTTGAGCATGGTGTAGGTCTGGCCCAGCAGGAGCCAGCCCGGCACATCGTCCGGGTGCGCCTTCAGGCGGGCCTGCAGCGCAGCAATGGCCTCGTCCACGTCCATGTCTTTGGGCGGCGCCACGCCAGACAGGGTGGCGGGCTTGCCCACGAGCACGTAAATACCGACGCTGGCCAGCGGCAACAGCACGGCCAGGGCGACGACGAGTGCGAAGACGCCACGCGATCGCCCATGCAGGCGGCCCTGGCGAATCAGCGGAACGAGGATCAGCGCGAGGGCGACCAGCAGCATCGCAGTGGCGAGTAGATAGAACACGGTGCTCACCAGTCGTCCCCGGTATCGTGGGCCGGCATCTCGCCGCCGGCATGCTGGCGTGCGCGGCGGCGCACCTGGACGGCGACCAGCGTGCCGCCCAGGGCGAGCACCAGCAACGGGCCGAACCAGAGTAGCCAGGTCTTCGGCGACACCGGCGGTTCGTAGAGCACGAAATCCGAATAGCGCTCGACCAGGAAGGCCTTGATCTGCGCGTCGGTCTTGCCGGCCTGCATCATCTCGAAGATCTGCCGGCGCAGGTCGTGCGCGATGGGCGCGTTGGAGTCGGCCAGGGTTTCGTTCTGGCACATCGGGCAGCGTAGTTCGGCGCTGAGGGTCTGGAAGCGAATTTCTTCGGCGCGGTTGCGGAAGGGGAGGGGCTGGATGGCCTGGGCCAGGGTGGGGAGGGTAAGGAGCAGCAAAAGCAGGGTTAGCGCGGCCTTGGATGGTGTGGCACGGAGCCATCGCGCACATCGTGCGCTCCTACCGAGCGGGCGCGGGGACGGATACGGGCGCGAGGTCATGGGGCGGCCTCGTGGGAGAGCGCCTGCAGGGCGGGGCGGAATTCCCGGGTGACGACATCGGGCGTGATGGGGCCGACGTGCTTGTAGCGGATCACGCCTTTGCCGTCGATCAGGAAGGTTTCCGGCGCGCCATACACGCCGAAGTCGATGCCGACGCGCCCGTCGCGGTCGGCGATCACCACGTCGAACGGGTTGCCGTGCTCGCCTAGCCAGGCCGTCGCGTCGGCCGGGTCGTCCTTGTAGTCGAGCCCGATCAGCGGCAGGCCCAGGGCTTTCACTTCGCGGGACAGTACCGGGTGCTCGTGCACACACTCGATGCACCAGCTGCCGAACACGTTGAGGAAGTACGGCTTGCCCAGCAGCGAGGCCTTGTCGACGTGGCGGGCGGGCTCTCCCAGCACGGGCAGCGAAAACGCGGGCGCGGGCTTGTCGATCAGCGGCGAGACGATCTCGTGCTGGTCGTGCTGCGTGTTCCACCAGATGCCGAAGCCGAACAGGCCGCACAGCGCGAGGAAGACGAACAAAGGCATCAGGCGACTCATGCCGGCGACCCCGTACCCGGCAACGCGGCAGGCGACTTCTTCGCACGGAAACGGCGGTCGCTGGCGGCGAGGAAGCCGCCCAACATCATGATCAGGCCACCCAGCCAGATCCAGCGCACGAAGGGCTTGTAGTACAGCCGCAGCGCCCATGCCCCCTCGACGTCGGTGGCCTGCATCGGCTCGCCCAGGGCGACATAGATGTCACGGAACAGGCCGGCATCGATGGCCGATTCCGTCTGTACCTGGCCGCGCGAATAGGTGCGCTTCTGCGGCCGCACGGTGGCCAGCGTGGCGCCGTCGCGCTGGATGGCGACCGTGCCTTCGTCGGCGCGCCAGTTCGGGCCCTGCGTCTCGTGCACGCCGTCGAAGCGGAACACGTAGCCGGCGATGGTCTGGGTGTCGCCCGGGGCCATACGCACGTCGCGCTCCACGCTCAGCGATTCGGAGAGCATGACGCCGATCAGGAACACGGCGACGCCGGTGTGGGCCACCAGCATGCCTGCCATCTCGGCGGGGTAGCGGCGACCGCGTGGCATCTCGCGCCAGCGCTTCACCACATAGGACAACGTGCCCACGGCCACCCACGTGGCCCCGGCCACGCCGGCGATCGCCCGTGCATGGCCCGCCGCGAACACGGCGGCGACGATCGCGCAGACCACCGCGGCGATGCCGGCGCGCGCCGCCATTGCGGTCAGCTGCCGGCCCTCGGCGCGCCCCCAGCGAAGGTACGGCCCGAACGGCAGTAGCAGGATCGCGGGGGCCATCAGCGCGACGAAGAGGAAGCCGAAATACGGCGGCCCGACCGAGATGCGTCCCAGGTTCAGCGCATCGCCGATCAGCGGGAACAGCGTGCCCAGCAGCACCATGGCGGCGGCCGTGGTGAACAGCAGGTTGGCGACCATGATGCCGGTCTCGCGCGACAGCGCCGCGAACGGCTTGCCCGTCGCCACCTTGGGCGCACGCACCGCGTACAGCAGCAGCGAGCCGCCGATCACCACGATCAGGAAACCCAGGATGTAGAGGCCGCGACGTGGGTCCGAGGCGAAGGCGTGCACCGAGGTGAGCACGCCGGAGCGGACCAGGAAGGTTCCCAGCAGCGACAGGGAAAACGCGAACAGCGACAGCAGGATCGTCCACGCGGGCAGCGACCCGCGTTTCTCGGTCACGGCCTGGGCGTGGATCAGCGCGACGCCCACCAGCCAGGGCATGAACGAGGCGTTCTCGACCGGGTCCCAGAACCACCACCCGCCCCAGCCCAGTTCCGCGTAGGCCCACCAGCTGCCGGCCACGATACCCATGGTGAGGAACGCCCAGGACACGTTGGTCCAAGGACGCGCCCAGCGCACCCAGCCCTGTTCCAGCTCACCGCCGAGCAAGGCGGCAATGGAGAAGGCGAAGGCCACCGAGAAACCGACGTAGCCCATGTACAAGACGGGCGGGTGGAAGGTCATGCCGGGGTCCTGCAGCACCGGGTTCAGGTCGCCGCCGTCGCCGGGCATCGGCAGCTCGCGCAGGAACGGGTTGGAGGTGAACAGGATGAAGGCGAGGAAGCCGACGCCGATCAGGCCCAGCACACCGAGCACGCGGGAAGCGAAGGGCGTGGGCAGGTGGCGGCTGAGCAAGGCCAGCGCCAGCGACCATACGTTGAGGATGAACACCCACAACAGCATCGAGCCCTCATGCGCGCCCCATACCGCGGTGATGCGGTAGTACCAGGGCAGGGCGAGGTTGGAATTGTCCGCGACGTAGGCGACCGAGAAATCGAACGCCAGGAACGCATGGATCAGCACGCCCATGGCGAGGAAGACGAACAGCGCCTGCCCCACGGCAGCCGGCCGGGCCACGGCCATCAGCGTGGCGTTGCCACGCCAGGCGCCCACGATCGGCAGGATGCCCTGGACCAGCGCCAGCAGCAGCGCGAGCACGAGCGCGAACTGGCCCAGCTCCGGGATCATTCCGGCGTACCCGGCGCCATGGCCTTGTCGCCCGTGGCCTTTTCGTCGATCTTGCGGTTCTCGTGCGCCTTGGCCATGGCGTCCTTCAGTTCCTTCGGCATGTAGTTCTCGTCGTGCTTGGCCAGCACTTCGCTGGCGATGAAGCGCGCATCGTCCATGCGGCCCGTGGCGATCACCGACTGGTTGTCGCGGAACAGGTCGGGAAGGATGCCGGTGTATTCCACGGGCATCGCGCCGTCGGCGTCGACCACGATGAAACTGACCTTGAGGCTGTCCTTCGCCCGCTGGATGGAGCCGGCCTTGACCATGCCGCCGAGGCGGAAGTTGCTGTACTGGGTGGCCTGGCCCTGCTGCACCTGGCTGGGAGTGAAGAGATAATTCATGTTCCGCTGCAAGGCGAACACGGTGAGTCCCACCGCCACGACGGCGGCAAGGAGCACCGACACGACGATGGCGAGACGACGTTTACGGGTGGGGTTCATTACGGGGAGCGGTTCCGGGACGGCGGCGGTTTTCCTGGCGCGCGAGGCGCGCGCGCAGGTCGCGCAGGTTGCGTCGACGCCTGGCCAGGGGGGCCAGGGTGTCGAACAGGAGGATCAGGAGGAAGACGGCGAGCGATGTCCACACGTAGACGCCATAGGCGCCCATCGACAGGTCCGGTGTCATGCGGCGGCATCCTGCGTGGTGGTGCCCAGGGCGATGTCGCGCACCCAGGCCTTGCCGCCTTCCGCCACGACCAGTTCGGCGCGAACGCGCGCGAACAGGCTGGCGACGTAGTAGAGCTTGGTGGCGGCCATCATGGTCAGCAGCGGCCAGAGCATGCTGGCGTCGATGTGAGAGGGGCCGAGCAGGCGGATGGTGGCGCCCTGGTGCAGCGTGTTCCACCAGTTCACCGAGAAATGCACGATGGGTACGTTCACCGCGCCCACCAGCACCAGGAACGACGCCGCGCGCGCGCCCTGGCGCCGATCCTCGAACGAGCGATAGAGTCCGACGATGCCCAGATAGATGAACAGCAACACCAGTTCGGAGGTGAGCCGGGCGTCCCATGTCCACCAGGTGCCCCACATCGGCTTGCCCCAGAGCGAACCGGTGACCAGGGTGATGAGCGTGAACGCCGCGCCGACGGGTGCGGATTCCATCGCCACCGTTTCGGCGAGCTTGATCCGCCAGACCAGGCCGACGAACGCCGCCAAGGTCATCACGCCGTAGATGAAGAGGCTCATCCAGGCGCTGGGCACATGGATGAAGATGATGCGGTAGGCGTCGCCTTGCTGGTAGTCGGCCGGTGCCACGAACAGGCCGCCGTAGAGCGCCACGGCGCCCAGCAAAACGGCCAGTCCCAAAGCCCAGGGACGCACTGCGCCCGCGAAGCGATAGAACACGGGGGGTGAGCCGAGCCGGTGCAGCCAGAGGGGAACCCAGTTAGCCATCGATCCTCGTTGCCGTTTGGTGCGAGAAGGGGTGAGTCCGGATTCCGTGCCCGACGGTTGCATGCATCACGAATCCATCGCGATGCGCAGTGCCGACGCGCAGGCCAGCGGCGCCAGCACGAGGGCCATGACCAGGCCGGCGCCCAACCAGGCGACCGGCGCGATCCAGGGCAGACCCTCCTGCGCGGCAGCCACGGCCCCGGCGGCGAAGATCACCACCGGCACGCACAGCGGCAACAACATGAGCGCCAGAAGCATACCAGAGCGTCGCGAGCCGGCCGTCAGCGCCACCAGGATCGCACCGAGCAGGCACAGCAGCGGCGTGACCAGGACGAGGGTGAGCAACAGCACCGGCATGGCCGCCGACGGCAGTTTCAGCATGCCGGCGATCAGCGGCGCCACGACGATGAGGGGCAGCGACGACACGATCCAGTGCGCCAGGATCTTGCTGGCCACCAGCAGCGCGAGCGGCTGCGGCGCCAGCATCAGCAGTTCCATCGAGCCGTCTTCGATGTCCGTGCGGAACAGGGTATCCAGGGAAAGCAGGATCGCCAGCACCACCGTCACCAGCACCACGCCGGCGGCGAGGCGTGCCAGCAGCGCCGGGTCCGGACCCAATGCGAACGGAAACAGCGTGGCCACGATGATCGCGTACAGCACGGGCAGGGCGATGTCGCCGCGCCGACGCCAGGCCAGTGTGAGGTCGCGCCGCAGCAGCGCGGCGCAGGCGGCCGGTGTGCTTCCCGGCGTCATGCGTGCAGCCGGATGCGGCGCAGGGCGTCGCCCGCGAACGTCACCGCACCGTGGCTGGTGACGAGGGCCGCGCCGCCACGGGCCGCGTGGCCGTCGAGCAGGCGGTTGACCAGGGCGATGCCTTCGCGGTCGAGGTTGGCGTACGGCTCGTCCAGCAGCCACACCCGCGCGGGAAGCATGAGCAGCCGGGCCAGCGCCACGCGCTTCTTCTGCCCGGCGGACAACCGGCGCACGGCCTCGTCCTCGTAGCCCGCCAGGCCCACGTCGGCCAGGGCGTCGTCGACGTCGGCACCGGTGCGTACCCCGTAGAGGCCGGCGGCGAAGTGCAGGTTCTCGCGTGGCGACAGGTCGGCCTTGAGTCCGGGATGATGGCCCAGGAACACCACGGCCCCGGCCACGGTATCCAGTGAAAACGCCGCCCCGTCGAGCAGCACATCGCCTGAGGCGGCGCGCAGCGTGCCGGTAAGCACGCGCATCAGCGTGGTCTTGCCGCTGCCGTTGTCACCTTCCACCAGGGCGATCTCGCCCGCGCGCAGCGCGAAATCCACCGGGCCGAACACGGGTTCGTCCTGGCGCCGGAAACACAACGAGCGGGCTTCCAGCAGCACCGCGGCGGCCGCCGTCATGCGCCGCCCAGGGCCGGGCGAAGGCCGTGCTCGAACGCCTCGGCCGGCAGCGGCGGCAGCGTGGCCCGCAGGGCGCGCACGGCGGCATCGATATCGACCGTGCCCACGTCGTCGTGGCCCTTGAGCAGTTGCTCGACCAGCGTGTCCTGCGCCTGGCCGCGCTCCAGCGCGTATGCGTAGGGCAGGTGGGTGAAGGTGACCATGCGGTAGCGCGGCAGGTAATGCGACGGGCAGCGCTCGGTCAGCAGGGCGCCCAGTTCGCGCTTGCGCAGGAACACGGGGTCGGCCACCTTGTCGCGCATCTCCACGTAGTTTTCCAGCGCCATGCGCGCGATGGCGTCGGCGTTCGGTTTGCGTCGGGTTTCGAAGGCGGCGAACACCGCGGCCGGATCGGTCGGGTCGGCCGCGAACAGGTCGGCCAGTTCGGCGGCGTCCTCGAAGCCGCAGTTCATCCCCTGGCCGTGGAACGGCACGATGGCGTGCGCGGCGTCGCCGATCAGCAGGGCGCGGCCGCCGATGTGCCAGCGATCGAGGTACAGCGTGGCCAGCATGCCCACCGGATGGGCGGCCCAGTCGTGGGCGAAGGTCGGCATGAGCGCCAGGGCGTCGGGGAAGTCGGCGCGGAAGAAGGCTTCGGCCGCGCTGGTGTCCGCGATGCTGCGGAAGCTGGGGTGCTCGCCCTCGTTGGGCAGGAACAGCGTGACGGTGAAGCTGCCTTCGCGGTTGGGCAGCGCGATGCACATGTAATGCCCGCGCGGCCAGATGTGCAGCGCGTGGGGCTCGATGGCGAAAGGCGCAGCCGGGTCGCAGCCGGGCGGGATCTCCAGTTCCTTGTAGCCGTGGCCGAGTTCTTCGATCCGTTCGCCCAGCGGCGTGTTCCGGTGCATCTGCGTGCGGAGGGCGGAACCGGCACCGTCGGCGCCAATGACCACCGGCGCGTCGATGCTGCGCTGCGTCGCGTCCGTGCTGCGCAGCATGAGCGTGCCCGCGTCCAGGTCGGCGGACGCCAGGCCCTGTCCGAAGTGGAACGTGGCGCCCGCGGCCTCGGCGGCGTCGAGCATCAGGCCGTTCAGCCCCTCGCGGGACACCGACCAGATCACCTCGGAGTCGTCCGCGCCATAGCGCTGCAGGGCGCTGTGGCCGGCCGGATCGTGGACCATGCGGCCGCGCATCATCACCGACTGCGCCAGCACCTGTTCGGCCAGCCCGGTGGCGCGCAGGGCGTGCAGACCGCGTTCGGCCAGGGCGAGATTGATCGAGCGCCCCCCCTGGACGCCGGCTCGGCGCGGGTCGGGACGTTTTTCGAACACGCTGACGCGAAAGCCGCGTTGGGTCAGAAGCGTGGCCACCATGGCGCCGACCAGTCCGGCGCCGACCACGGCGATGTCGTTACGGGGCATGACGGCCTGTTGTCGCGGCGCGATAGGGCAAGGCAGCGCATCGTGCGCCGCCGCGTCGCCGGGAGCAAGCCCGGGCGACGCGATGGATCAGCCGGCTTTCTTGCCGGGACGGGCCTGGCGCGCGGCGGCGGGCTCGGCCGGCTTGGCCGTGGCCGCGTCGAGGAAACCGCGCTGCATCGACTTCCACACGTCGAGGTTGCGCTCGGTCATCTCGTTGAGCATGGACCAGGGGGTCTGGCCCATCAGGCTGTTGAGCTGGTTGCGGAACTGCTGCTGCTGGTCGAGGAACACCTGCAGGCTGCGCTCCAGGTAGGGGCCCATGAAGCCCTGCAGCGAATCGCCGTAGAAACGGATGATGTGCGAGAGCAGCTGCGGCGAGAGCATCGGCTGGCCGTGCTCCTCGTGCTCCGCGATGATCTGCAGCAACACGGAGCGGGTCAGGTCTTCACCGGACTTGGCGTCGCGGACTTCGAAAGTTTCACCGTCGAGGACCAGCTGGCGGACTTCTTCCAGCGTGATGTAGCTCGAGATTTCCGTATCGTAGAGACGACGGTTCGGATACTTCTTAATGATGCGTAGGGTTTGTGCCATGCGGCGAAAGCTACCACGAGGTATTGCGCCGCACCAGTTGCCATAAGTCCATGCAATCGTTTGCGTTCTTCACCTTTCCGATTGGAACGATTTAAATAACCGCAATTTAATGTTGCGCAGCATGATCGTCGTTCGTGCGGCGCACCCGGCTCGGGGTGCGCCGAGGTTTCGTCAGTGCGCGGCGGCGCCCGCGGCACTGCCGAACGGCGGCTTCGCCAGCCACAGGATCGGGATCAGTGCCAGGAACAGCAGGCCGCAGAGCCAGAACACGTCGTTCACGGCCAGGGTCAGCGCCTCACGGCTGACGACCTGGTCGAGCACGGCGCGCTGCGATGCGCCATGCAGGTTCAGCGATTGCAGGCGTCCCACATACGCCATGGTGGCCGGCGAGGCCGGATTGACGTATTCGGTGAGCGAGGCATGGTGCGCTTCGCCGCGGTGCTGCCAGATGGTCACCGTGAGCGCGGTGGATACGCTCGAGGCCAGCGTGCGGCAGAAGTTGGCGAGGCCGGAGGCGCCGGCGATCTGGTCGGGCCGCAGGTCGGACAGGAAGATCTGGTTCAGCGGGATGAAGAAGCACGCGATGCCGATGCCCATGACGAAGCGGGGCAGCACCAGGGCGGCGAATGACGCGCCGCTGGTGAAGGTCGAGAACCAGAACGCGGTGAAGGCGAAGACCAGGAAGGCGAAGGTCACCACCGAGCGAAGTTCCAGCCGCTGGATGTTCTTGCCGATGATGGGCGACATGAGGAACGCGAGGACGCCCACGGGCGCCGTGGCCAGGCCGGCCCACGTGGCCGTATAGCCCAGGGTGGTCTGCAGCCACAGCGGAAACACCACGGTGATGCCGAAAAACCCCAGCATGCCCAGCGACAGCGCACTGACGCCCACGGCGAAGTTGCGCCGCGCGAACAGCGACAGATCCACCACCGGAAACTTCGCCGTCAGCTCCCAGATGACCAGGAAGGTCAGGGCGACCAAAGCCACGAGGCCCAGCGTGAGGATGAGCGGCGAGGCGAACCAGTCGTGGTCGTTGCCGTTGTCCAGCATGAATTGCAGGCAGCCCACGCCCAGCACCAGCAGGAACAATCCCACCGAATCGATCGGCGCGCGCACCGTCTTCGTTTCCCGCGAGCGCAGGATCGTCCAGGTGATGACACCGGCCGCCGCGCCTACCGGCACGTTGATGTAGAAGATCCACGGCCACGAGAAGTTGTCGGTGAGGTAGCCGCCGAGGATCGGGCCGAAGATGGGTGCCACGACCACGGTCATCGCCCACATCGCCAGCGCGATGCCCTGTTTCTCCTTCGGATAGCTGGACAGCAGCAACGATAGCGACAACGCCACCATCGGTCCGGAACCCGCGCCCTGCAGCAGGCGGAACATCACCAGCATGGGCATGCTGGTGGCCAGGCCGCACAGCATCGAGAACACGACGAACAACGCCACGGAAACGCAGAAGGTCTTCACTTCGCCGAAGCGCTTGGCGATCCAGCCGGTCAGTGGCTGCATGATCGCGCTGGCGAGCGCGTAGGAACTGATCGCCCAGGTGCCCTCGTTGGAACTCACGCCGAGGCTGCCCGCGATGTGCGGCACGGCCACGTTGACGATCGTCATGTCCAGGATCTCCATGAACGTCGAGAACGCGACGGCCATGGTGAGCAGAACCAGGGCACCGCCTTGCAGCGGTTTCGGGCCGCCAGGGGCGGGCGCGGCATCCGGGATGGCGGGCGCGTCGCTCAAGGCACGCCCGCTCCGAGGTTGTCGCGCACGATGGCATCGGCCGCGGCGTCGGCCTTGGCGGCCACGTCGTCATAGACGGTGGTCTGCGCCACCGGTGTCGTGGCCGGCGACTTCGCCAGTACGTCGCCGTCGTCATGGGAGATATCGACGGTGACCGCCGTGGACAGGCCGATGCGCAGGGGATGCTTGTCGAGGTCGCTCGCATCGAGCGCGATGCGCACGGGGATGCGTTGCACCACCTTGATCCAGTTGCCCGTGGCGTTCTGCGCCGGCAGCAGCGAGAACGCGCTGCCGGTGCCCGCGCCCAGGCCGATCACCTTGCCGTGGTACTCGACACCGCTGCCGTAGATGTCCGCTTCGATGCGGGCCGGCTGGCCGATGCGAACATGGCGCAGCTGGCTTTCCTTGAAGTTGGCGTCTACCCACAGGTCGTGCAGCGGAATGACCGTCATCAGCTGCTGGCCCGGCTGCACGCTGTTGCCGAGCTGGACGCTGCGCTGGGCCACGTAGCCGTCGATGGGCGCGACGATGGCGTTGCGCTGCGCGGCCACCCAGGCCTGACGAAAATTGGCGCGTGCCTGGTCCACCGCCGGGTTCGACGCGACGTCGCCGCCGTCGATCAGGGCGCGCGAGGCATCGGCCTGGCGTTGCGCGGATTCCAGCGCGGACTGCGCGCTATCCACGGCGTCGCGTGCATGCTGCACCTCTTCCGGCGCCACGGCTTTTTCGGCCAGCAGGGGAATACGGCGGCGCAGATCGTCCTGCGCGCGTTTGAGGTCGTTCCGACGTGCACCCAGCGCGGCGTCCGCGCCGGCCGCCGACTGGGTCTGCTGGCGTACCTGGCGCACGGCCTGCGCCAGCGCACTGCTGGCCTTGCGCAGGGCGACGTCGGCATCGGTGGCGTCCAGGCGCACCAGCACCTGGCCGGCATTGACGCGCTGCGTGTCGTCGGCGAACACGCCGGTGACGATGCCCGGCACCTGGGCGGAGATGCCCACCTGGTTGCCGCCGACATACGCGTCATCGGTGGTTTCGCGCAGCGAGAAGACGAACATCCACAGCAGGAACCACGCCACGGCGGCGACGATGAAGACGAGCAGGGCGATCAGCAGCGCGCGGTTCCGTTTGTGCTTGTTCTTGGGCGCGTTGCCGCTTTCGTCCTGGGGTCGCGGCGTGTCGGTCGGGTTGGCGCTCATGGGCTCGGGGTTCCGTTCGTGCGGGGCGTGGAAGGGGTATCGGTGGGTTCGGCGCGATAGCCGCCACCCAGTGACTTGATGAGGGCGATGTCGGTGGACAGGGCCTGACCTTGCAGGTCGGCATCCGCGTCCAGTTGCTGCACCAGCGCGGCCTCGCCGGCGAGCGACTCGCGATCGTCGCGTACGCCACGTGCGGCGCGTGCCCTGGCACTGGCGAGCAACGTGTTGGCGGCGTCGATCTGCTCGGCCTGCTGCGTGCGCCGCGCGGCCAGTTGCTGGGCGCTGAGCGCCTGGGTGGCCACGTCGCGCGCGGCGGACACGACGGTCGCGTTGTACTGCGCCACGGCGGCCGCAAGCTGCGCGCGGCTGACGCCGTGGTTCGCTTCCAGCGTGCCGCCCTCGAAGATCGGCAGGTGCAGCGCCGGGGTCAGCGCGAAGACCCGACTGTCCGCGGAGAACATCTTGTCCATGTCGATGCTGGACAGTCCGGCCATGCCGGTGAGGCTGATGTCCGGGAAGAACTGGGCGCGCGCGGCATCCGTGCGGCGCAGGGCCGCTTCCACCTGCCAGCGGCTGGCCGCGATGTCCGGACGCCGGGCCATCAGGTCGCTGCCGACGTTGGCCGGGAGGCCGGTGCCGACGACGGGCAGCGGACGCGGCAGCAGCGGCGGCAGTTGGGCGGGTGACACGCCGACCAGCGTGGCCAGGGCCGCGCGGCGGATATCGGCCGAGCCCTGCAACGCGACACGTTGCTGGCGTGCGCCGGATAGTTCAGCACGTGCCTGCTGTGCCGTGTCCGGCACGTCCACCCCTTGCTTCACGCGCAGCTCGGCGATGCGCAGGGCGCGCTCGCGGGCGGCGATCAGGCGGTCGGCGAGGGCGACACGCGAGGTGTCCGCCAGCCAGCCGAAATAGGTGTCCGCCACCATCGCCTGGATCGCCAGCGACGATGCGGAGCGTTCCGCCTCGGCGGCCCGCGCGCTGTCGATGGCGGATTCGAGGGTGAAGCGCTTCTTGCCCCACCAGTCGAAGTCGTAGCTGGCCTGGATGCCGATATCGGCCTGGTTGTACCAGGTGAAACCGAGGAACTGCGCCGGGATCAGGCCGTGCTCGCTCATGCGCTGGCGCGCCACCTGGGCGCTGCCGTCCACGCGCAGGCCTGTCTGCGCGGCTGCCACGCGGATGTCCTGCTGGGCGCTGTCCACGCGCGTCTTCGCCTGGGCGAGGTCCGGCGCGCCGCGCAGCGCCATGGTCATCAGCGTGTCCAGCTGCGGGTCGCCGTAGGCGCGCCACCACTCGGCGGCCGGCCAGCCAGGGCGCTGGTCGGTGACCAGGCCGGCCAGCGGCACGTCGTCGCGGAGCGCAGGGCGGTCGATCTTCGCCGGCACGTGGCACGCGGCGAGCGCGATGGCGATCAACCCGGCGAGCACGGCGGGACGGGACGGGATTCGGTTCATGGGCTGTCCGATGTATCCATGTGCAGGGCGAGCTTTTTCAGCAGGCCTTCGAGGGTGAGGCGTTCCGCGTCGCTGAAGCAGGTGAAGCGGGAGACCAGATCGGGAAACATCGGCGGCAGGAGTTCGAGTACGAACCGCCGGCCCTCGGCGGTGATCGTCAGCATCACCTGGCGCCGGTCGTGCGTGGCGTGGGAGCGGGTGATGAGTCCCCGCTTCGCCAGCAGGTTGGTGATGCGGGTCATGTTGGTCGGCTTCTGCTCGGCCAGCGCGCACAGTTCGCCGGGTGTGGAACGGCCGTCTTCCGACGAATACAGCATCATCAGCGTGCGGAAATCGCTGTCGTTCATGTCGTGCGGATCGAGCCTTGCCTGCACCTCCCGGCGCAGGGCCTCGCCGGTCAGCAGCAGCAGGCGGATCAGGAGCACCTCGCGCCGTGGGACGCCCGGGATGATCTCGACGACACGATCGATCCCTTCGTACAGGGCGTCGACGCACGGCTTGAGGCTAGTCATTTCGCTGGCTAATAGTTCACTGGTGAACTACAAGGTTAACAAGCCCACCGGTGGCGTGCAAGCGGCGCTAGGTCAGCCGGAACAGCGCCGAGGCGTTGGCGGTCGTGGCGGCGGCGATGATGTCGCGCGTCTCGCCCCGCAGCCTTGCCACCGTGTCGAGCACCTCGAGCATGAAGGCCGGCTCGTTGCGCTCGCCACGATGCCCGGCGCAGGGCTGGTCAGGCGCATCGGTTTCCAGCAGCAGCCACGAGAGCGGCATGGTGCTGACGACGCGCCGGATGCGTGCGGCACGTTCGTAGGTCACGGGGCCGCCGATGCCCAGATGAAATCCGAGGTCGAACAACTGCCGTGCCTGTTCCTCGCTGCCGGCGAAGCTGTGCACGACGCCGCGCAGGCCGCCCACGCGCCGCAGGGTATGGATCACTTCTTCGAAGGCCCGCCGCCCGTGCACGATCACCGGCAGGTCGTGTTCCCTCGCGATCTCAAGCTGACGCTGGAAGATCGTCCGCTGCCGGGCAAAATCCAGTCCCTCCACGTACGCGTCGAGGCCGATTTCGCCGACAGCGACGGCGCCGTGTCCTTCCAGCCAGGCCGGTAGCTCGGCAAGGTGGCGATCCTCGTGGCGGTCGACGAACAGGGGGTGCAGGCCGAAGGCGGCCGACACGCCCGGTCGCGTGCGGGCGAGGGCGTGGACGGCCTCCCAGTTGGCCCGCTCGATCGCCGGGACCACCCAGCGCCGCACGCCGGCCTGCGCCGAGCGTGCATATATTTCATCGCCGTCGGCGCCGAAAGAGGCATCGTCCAGGTGTGCGTGGGTATCCACCAGATCGAGCATGCGGGTGTTATCCCTGAATGAAGCAAAGGACAGTCTAAGGCGTCGTTCAGTTTAACGAATGTCAAATGTGATCCGAGGGCGACTTCCGGGTGATGGGGCTCGTGCGCCATCGAGGTCGTAGACCTTTTTCAGGAGAGTAAGGTGATGAACAGCTTGAAGATTTCCGTCCTGAATGTGGCACTGGGCGCGGTACTGGTGTGTGGTCTGTCCGCCTGCAATCGCGATGCGAATGCCGACGTCTCCTACCGTGGCGACGGCAGTGCAGCCCCGGGCGCGGCCGCGGCACCGGCTCCGGCCGGTCCCAAGTACGGTCGCGTCGTGAGCGTCGACCCGGTGCGCGAGGCGGCTTCCTCGCCGCAGCGCGAGTGCCACGACGAAGTGGTGACCCGGCACGTGCCGGTGCGCGACGAACACCAGCTTGCCGGCACGGCCATCGGTGCGGTGGCGGGCGGCTTGCTGGGCAACCAGATCGGCGGCGGCAAGGGCCGTACGCTGGCCACGGTGGCCGGTGCGGTCGGTGGCGGTTATGCCGGCCACGAGATCCAGGAGCGTCGCCAGGAAACCAACACCACTACCAGCACGGTCAGGAAGTGCAATACGGTGGCGGGCTCGGCGGGCGACAAGATCGTGGCCTACGACGTGCGTTACGAATACAACGGCGTGACCCGCACGGTGCGCATGGACCACGACCCGGGCGACCGTGTCGAAGTGCAGGAAGGTGTGTCGGTCGTCTCCGACGCGCGTTGATCCTTCATCCCTCGTCTATTCCAAGGCGCCATCATGCACAGCATCGTTCGTAAGTCCGGCCTCGTCGCCGTCGCTATCGCCACGCTTTCCCTGACCGCGTGCTACGACCAGCCGCGTCGCGTGTACCGGGAAGATCGCGTGGTTTACCAGGGTGCACCCCGCGGGTGCGACCAGTGCGGCGTCGTCCAGGATGTCGAGCAGGTCTACACGCAGCGCGATTCGTCGCCGCTGGGCGCGGTCATCGGCGCGGTTGCCGGCGGCCTGCTAGGCAATACGGTGGGCAAGGGTGACGGTCGTTCCGCGGCTACCGTGGGCGGTGCCGTCGTCGGTGGCCTGGTCGGCAACCAGGTGGGCAAGCGCAACGGTGGCGACGATGTCGCGTTCCGTGTCCGCATCCGCCTGGACGATGGCCGCTGGGCCACCGTTACGCAGGTGGACGACCCGCAACTTCGTCGCGGCGATTACGTCGAGGTGCGAGGCGACCACGTCTACAGGCGTTGATCGTTTAGCCGTATGGACGTCCAAAGAAAAAGCCCGCGAAAGCGGGCTTTTTCTTTGGACGAAAAATTCTTCGGACAAAAAAAGACCCTCATCCGAGGGCCCCTTTTCCCGGGAATCCCAAGCTGCCCGCTCGGATTCCTTTTTCCCCCGCCGGTTCACTCGCCGTGTCAGTTGACGGCGTAGAACGCGTGGTCGCCGATCTTGCGCACGATGCGGCTGGCGGACCAGCTCGGTATCACCGCGGCCGTGGCGAAATGATCGGCCTGTGGAACATAAACGAGTCGTTCACTCTTGGGCAGGCTCCAGTTGTTCAGGGAGTCGCCCGCCACCTTCCATGCCTTCGACCACGACACCAGG
This sequence comes from Xanthomonas sp. NCPPB 2632, assembly GCF_041228075.2. Classification (NCBI taxonomy): domain Bacteria; kingdom Pseudomonadati; phylum Pseudomonadota; class Gammaproteobacteria; order Lysobacterales; family Lysobacteraceae; genus Xanthomonas; species Xanthomonas sp. NCPPB 2632. The sequence goes on along the minus strand of NZ_CM192979.1, from coordinate 2,952,479 downwards.
TCGGTGATCTCGAAATCCTTCGGCGTGGTGGTGATCGCAAACTGATGCGGTGCCGACACCACGTCGCACACTTTTTCGCCGCCCATGCCGCGGTCGCGGCGTCGTAGGGCGACTTCCGCCACGGCGTACTGGCCAATGGTGGGTTCGCTACGTGCTTCCAGGTAAACCGTCGTCGCCAGGCACGTCTGGTCGGCAAGGTGGCTCGGAAGGACGGACGCCATCCAGAGCAAAGCGGAAAGTTTCATGTGTATCTGCCTCCAACGAGCTTTTCCGTCACTTGCGGCGTCTTTCGTGAAAAAGGCCATGGGAAACGTATGAGCGGTAGACGGGCGGGCAGGCCGTTACTACCTGGACCAACCGACTTTCATCCGAGGGTGTCTCTGTGGAAGGTACGGATGAAGCGGGCGTCACACACTGTGACTGTACTGGGCGACTGTCCGGAGTCGCCTGGTATGGGGGTATACCGAAAGGGAGCGGCATCGCGATGCGGCGGCTCCGTCGGTCGACTACGCGCTACTCATGGGCTGCGCGTCGCTTTCAACTCCGGCTTTCGCCGGGTCGCGCCAGAACCGTCATCGTCGACGGATCGTCGCGGGTGTCGCCGTGGAAACATCGCCACGGCCACGTGAATGGATCGGCGGAGCCTAGTGGCGCTGCACGAATTCTGCAAGTGCGCGCGCCTTCCGATTCAGCTTCGACTCACGCATATCGTGAAACCTATTCTTGCGAAGGCGCAGAAGATCACGCTTCGAATGTAGACACGATGTGTAGACGAACGCTGTCCGTTTCAACCATGCTGCCATCGGCGCAGCTGTCGTCCATTACGACCAGCGACCTATTGAAGTCATGCGATGCATGGCACATCAATACGTTCCCGACCTCCCGTCCGTTTATCCGTAACGATGCGCCTTCTTGCAACGCAGCATCGCTGTGCACGACACGCAGGTGCTTCTTGTGACCGCCAAGAAAGTGCAGTCGCGCGGCAATTTCCTGTCCCGGGAAACACCCCTTGTCGAACGCCACGGCGTGCAGGCGTTCCATCGACAACGCCGGTGGCAACAGGCGATCGAGCAGGTCGTCGGGCAACCATGCAAAGCCTCTTTCTATATGACGCGGCAACCATGCGTCGTCGCCACGCACAACGCCGATGCGCAACGACGCATCGCCTTCGCCGAGCACGATGACATTACCGTCTTCTTCCGCGCTCATCGCGTCGCGCGCGTCGCCATCGGCCACCTCGAGTACGTCGGATACCGCGATCTTCACCCTGGCGCGGAACACGAAGCGCTTCAGGTCGGTGGCCAGCGCGTCGCCGTCGCCGCCGCGGGGCACGACCACGAAGCGGTGCTCTTCCAGGCGGGCGAGCTGGAGCAGGGCGCGAACCCGTCCTTTCGGATCCATCCAGCCGCTCCACTGCCAGCGGCCGACCGCCAGGTCGGGCACGGCACTGCCGAACTGGGCGTTGGCGAACGTGGCCGCGTCGGGTCCGGTGAGGGTGATGCTGCGAGTGGTACGGCTCGGCATGGGCGGGCGCCGGTGGTGACGGAGGCGTAGGATATACGGCCGGCCCAAGGCCAAACCAAGGCGTGGCCCACCGGCCGAGGTTGTGCTGCGGTGGCACAGGTATTACCCTTTTAGGGCTTTATAACCATGTCCGACAACTCCTCCAAACCCCAGGACGCGACCGATTCCGCTCCGGCGAAGCCGCTCGTTCCGCCGCTCGTCCCCACGAACGGCGAGACAGGACTCGAAAAAGCGCCTCTGGACCCCACCCGCTACGGCGACTGGGAAAAGAACGGTCGCTGCATCGACTTCTGACCATCGGGGGCGGGGGAGGGCCGTCGGGCATCAGCGATTCCAATCCAGGATAGCCGCCATGGCACAAACGGGACGACCGCTCTCACCGCATCTTCAGGTCTACAAATGGCAAGTGCAGATGGCTTCGTCCATCCTGCATCGCGCCACGGGGATCATCCTCGCCGTAGGCAGCCTGATCATCGTCTGGGGGCTGTGTGCCCTCGCCGCCGGCGCCGACGCCTTCTCGTCGTTCTCGGCCGTCGCCGGCAGCCTCGCCGGCACGGTCGTCATGATCGGCTGGACCCTGGCGTTCTTCTACCACCTCGCCAACGGCATCCGTCATCTGGTGCAGGACACGGGCAGGGGCTACGCCATTTCCTCGTTCGTTCTGTCCAGCTGGCTGTCGATCATCGTCGCCATCGTGCTGACCGTGCTCGTCTGGGCCTATCTGCTGCTCGGAGGCAACGCATGAGCAAGGATCTGCGCAACCCGCTCGCCCGTGCCCGTGGCCTGGGCTCCGCGAAAGAAGGTGTCGGTCACTGGATGCAGCAGCGGATCACCGCGCTGGCCCTGGTGTTCCTCACGGTCTGGTTCGTTCTCGTGGTGCTCAGTCTGGTCCATACGGACTACGCCACGGCCCGCGCGACCATCGCCCGGCCCTGGAACGCCGTCCTGCTCGTCGCCCTCATCGTCACGATGTTCAAGCATGCCGTCCTCGGGCTGCAGGTCGTGATCGAAGACTACGTCCACACGCGCTGGCTCGAAGTCGCGTCGCTGGTGGCCATCAAGTTCATCGCCGTACTCGCCGCGCTCTCGGGTGTGCTGGCCGTGCTGCGCATCGCGCTCGGAAACTGATCGATGGAAGCCTATAAGGTTCAGCAACACAAATACGACGTGATCGTGGTCGGCGCCGGTGGCGCGGGCCTGCGTGCCACGTTCGGCCTGGCGGAAAAAGGGCTGAAGGCGGCGTGCATCACCAAGGTCTTCCCGACCCGTTCTCACACGGTCGCCGCGCAGGGCGGTATCTCCGCCGCGCTGGGCAACATGGGTGAAGACGACTGGCGTTTCCATTTCTACGATACGATCAAGGGCTCCGACTGGCTCGGTGACCAGGACGCCATCGAGTACATGTGCCGGGAAGCCATCCCCGCCATCATCGAACTCGAGCACTACGGCGTGCCGTTCTCGCGTACCGAGGAAGGCAAGATCTACCAGCGCCCGTTCGGCGGCATGACCACGCACTACGGCCAGGGCACCGCGCAGCGCACCTGCGCCGCGGCCGACCGTACCGGTCACGCCATCCTGCATACGCTCTACCAGCAGGCGCTGGCCCACGACGCCACCTTCTTCATCGAATACTTCGCCATTGACCTCGTGTTCGAGGACGGCAAGTGCGTGGGCGTGCTCGCCCTCGACATGAACGAAGGCACGCTGCACCTGTTCCGCGGCCATGCCGTGGTGATGGCCACGGGCGGTTACGGCCGCGCGTACTTCAGCGCCACGTCGGCGCACACGTGCACGGGCGACGGTGGCGGCATGGTGCTTCGCGCCGGCCTGCCGCTGCAGGACATGGAGTTCGTGCAGTTCCATCCGACCGGCATCTATGGCGCCGGCTGCCTGATCACCGAAGGCGTTCGCGGCGAAGGTGGCTACCTCACCAACTCCGAGGGCGAGCGCTTCATGGAGCGCTATGCGCCCAACGCGAAGGATCTCGCCTCGCGCGACGTGGTCAGCCGTGCCATGACCATCGAGATCCGCGAAGGCCGCGGTGTGGGCCCCAACAAGGATCACATCCACCTCAACCTGATGCACCTGGGTCCCGAGGTCATCAACGAGCGCCTGCCGGGCATCGCCGAGTCGGCACGCATCTTCGCCGGCGTGGACGTCACCAAGGAGCCGATCCCGGTCCTGCCGACCGTTCACTACAACATGGGCGGCATCCCGACGAACTACCACGGCGAAGTGGTCACCAAGCGCGACGACAATCCGGATTCGATCGTGCCGGGCCTGTTCGCCATCGGCGAAGCGGCCTGCGTGTCGGTGCACGGCGCCAATCGCCTGGGTTCCAACTCGCTGCTCGATCTGGTGGTCTTCGGCCGCGCCGTGTCGCACCGCTGCGCCGAACTGATCAAGCCCGGTACGCCGCACAAGGATCTTCCGGCCAACGCGCTGGATACCATCCTCGGTCGTTTCGACGCGCTGCGCCACGCGGACGGCACCAAGCCGACCGCGGCCATCCGCGCCGAGATGCAGAAGACCATGCAGTCCGACGCGGCCGTGTTCCGCACGGGCGATACGCTCAAGGAAGGCAAGGCGAAGATCTCCGAGGTGTTCACTTCGTTCCAGCAGGTGAAGGTCAGCGACCGCTCGCTGGTGTGGAACTCCGACCTGATCGAGACGCTGGAACTGGCCAACCTGCTCGCGCAGGCCGTCGCCACCATGCATTCGGCCGAGCAGCGTCCGGAAAGCCGTGGCGCGCATGCCCGCGAGGATTTTCCGGACCGTGACGACCACGACTGGCAGAAGCACACGCTGGTGTGGATCGACGAGGCCGGCAAGTCCAGCTTCGACTTCCGCCCGGTGCACATGTACACCCTGACGGACGACGTCGAAGTCGTGCCGCCGAAAAAGCGCGTTTACTGATACCGGACCGGAGAGGCAATCGTGGCAGAGTTCACGCTACCCAAGAATTCCAAGATTACGGCCGGCAAGCATTTCCCGGCGAAGGATGCGAAGAAGACCCGCACCTTCAAGATTTACCGCTGGACGCCGGACGACGGCCAGAATCCCCGCACCGACACGTACGAGGTCGACCTCGAAACGTGCGGTCCGATGGTCCTGGACGCCCTGCTCAAGATCAAGAACGAGATCGACTCGACGCTCTCGCTGCGTCGCTCGTGCCGTGAAGGCATCTGCGGCTCGTGCGCGATGAACATCGACGGCACCAACACGCTGGCATGCACCAAGGCCATCGAGGACTGCGGTGGCGGTACGGTCAACATCTATCCGCTGCCGCACATGCCGGTGGTTAAGGACCTCGTGCCCGATCTCACCCACTTCTACGCCCAGTTCGCGTCGATCAAGCCGTGGATGCGCACGCAGAGCCCCGCGCCGGCCGACAAGGAGCGCCTGCAGTCGCCGGAAGACCGCAAGAAGCTCGACGGTCTGTACGAGTGCATCCTGTGCGCCTGCTGCTCCACGTCCTGCCCCAGCTACTGGTGGAACGGCGACCGCTACCTCGGCCCGGCCATCCTGTTGCAGGCGTACCGCTGGATCGTCGACAGCCGCGACGAAGACACCGGCAACCGCCTGGACGACCTTGAAGACCCGTTCAAGCTCTACCGTTGCCACACGATCATGAACTGCGCGCGCACCTGCCCCAAGGGCCTCAACCCGGCCAAGGCGATCGCGGAGATCAAGAAGCTGATCGTGCAGCGCCGCTCGGCCTGACCCGGCGCAGGTGTGTATGTAGGAGCGCACGATGTGCGCGACATGTGTTGAGGCCGAGCCTGTGGGCTGGCGCATAAACCCATGGACCGACGCGAACACATGTCGCGCACATCGTGCGCTCCTACACCGTAATCGTGTCGATTGGCGCGAAGACATATCGCGCACATCGTGCGCTCCTACATGGGCACGGGGTGGTGGGAGCATGGAAATGAATGTGGATGACGCACGGCTCAAGCGACTGCGGTGGCGCACCCGTCGCGGTACGCGCGAGCTGGATCGCCTGTTCGGCGGCTGGCTGGACGAGCGGTACGCCGACGCCGACGAGGCGTGCAGGACGGCATTCGATGCGCTGATGGACGTGCAGGATCCGGATCTCTGGGATTGGGTGATGGGCCATGCCCGTGCCCCCCGCGACGACTGGCAGGGCATCATCGATGACATCCGCGCGAGGCATCGACTTTGACATCCGGCCGTCGCGGCACCTGACCTGCTGGCTGGGGGTACTGCTCGCCCTGGCCACCGCGGCACCCCTGTTCACCGCCTTGCCCCTGCCGGTCCGTTGGCTGTTGTCGGCGGCCGTCGTCGTCGATGGTGTTCGCCGGATCCATCGCTACCGGCATCCTGCCTGCCGCCGCCTTTCCTGGGCCGCCGACGGGGCTTGGACCGTGACCGGTCGCCATGGCCCGGCCACGGAGGCGGAGCTGCGGGCCGCGAGGCGGGTGGGGCAGGGCGTCTGCCTGTCGCTGCGCTGGCGCCGGCGGTGGCTACATCTGCTGTTCCTCCCGGATAATACGCCCGCAGCGGACCTGCGCATGCTGCGAGCCCGCTTGAAGCGGGTGCGGGCCGCACCGGCGGATGGCCTGCCCTGACGGCGGGCGCCACCGGCGAAAGCTGAAGCCCGGCCGGCCGGTCTCCTCCTTCGGCTTGCCCCGGCGCGCCGCATCGTGCACTCTGCCGCGCGGTGCGTGCCTTTCGCGGCGGGCCCACTCCTTCAAGGCTGCGACCCACAGGTATGTTCAGACCCCTCGAGCTCTTCATCGGACTGCGCTACACGCGCGCCAAGCGTCGCAACCAGTTCATTTCCTTCATCTCCACGGTGTCGATCGTCTGCATCGCCATCAGCGTGACCGCGCTCATCACGGTCATGTCGGTGATGAACGGTTTCGACAGCGAACTGCGCAATCGCATCCTGGGCGCCGTCTCGCACATCACCATCTCGGGTATCGACGACACGGTGCAGGACTGGCAGTCCGCCGTGAAGACGGCCGAGGCCACCCCGCACGTGAAGGGCGCGGCCCCGTATGTCGAGATCCAGGCCTTCCTGCAGGCGCGCCGCCCGAGCGGCGCGCTGATCCGCGGCATCGTGCCGTCGATGGAACCGAGGGTGTCGGACATCGACACGCACATGGTCCACGGCAAGATGACCGACCTGACCGATCGCAGCTGGAAGATCGCGCTGGGCAGCGAGCTGGCCACGCAGCTCGGCGTGCAGGTGGGCGACAAGGTCACGGTGGTGGTGCCGCAGTTCACGGCCACGCCGATGGGCGCGGTGCCCAAGCTGCGCAGCTTCACCGTCAGCGGCATCTTCGAGCTGGGCATGCAGGAATACGATGCCAACCTCGCGCTGATCTCGATGGAGGACGCGCAGCGACTCAACGGCCTGAACGGGCCGACCGGCATCCGCCTGAAGCTGGACGACATGCGCGAGGCCTTCCCGGTGGCGCAGGAACTGTCCAACAAGCTGGGCCAGACCTACCGCATCCAAACCTGGATGGACACCCACGCCAACTTCTTCCGCGCCATCGACATGGAGAAGACGGTGATGTTCGTGATCCTCTCGCTGATCATCCTGGTAGCGGTGATCAACCTTATTTCCATGCTGATGATGCTGGTGACCGACAAGCAGGCCGACATCGCCATCCTCCGCACGCTGGGTTCCACCCCGCGCAGCATCATGGGCATGTTCATGGTGCAGGGCCTGCTGGTGGGCATCGTCGGCATCGCCAGCGGCGTCGCCCTGGGCGCGCTGCTGTCGTACAACCTGCCGGCCATCGTCAAGTGGATCGAGCATGTCACAGGGCAGAATTTCCTCTCGCCGGACGTGTATTACATCAGCGAGCTGCCCAGCCAGCTGCTCTGGTCCGACGTGGGCTGGGTGGTGCTGGTGACCTTCGCGTTCTCGCTGCTGGCCACGTTGTATCCCGCATGGCGTGCCTCGCGCACGCAGCCCGCCCAGGCGCTCCGCTATGAATAATCCCACCGACGACATCGTGCTGCGCGCCACCGGGGTGGCCAAGGTCTACGAAGAGGGCGACCTGCGTACGGGCGTGCTGTCCAATGTGAATTTCTCACTGCGCCGTGGCGAGACGATGTCCATCGTCGGCGCCTCGGGCTCGGGCAAATCCACGCTGCTGCATATCATCGGCGGGCTGGACACGCTCACGGCCGGCAAGGTGGAGGTCAACGGTCGCGTGCTCTCCGATCTTTCGGATGCCGAGCGTGGCCGCGAGCGCAATCGCTCGCTGGGCTTCATCTACCAGTTCCACCATCTGCTGCCGGAATTCACGTCGCTGGAAAACGTGTGCATGCCTTTGCTGATCCGCGGCGTGTCCATCGCGCAGGCCCAGAAGGAGGCCACGGCGCTGCTGGAGCGGGTCGGGCTGTCGTCGCGTCTGCGCCATCGCCCGGCCGAGATGTCCGGCGGCGAGCGCCAGCGCTGCGCGGTGGCCCGTGCCCTGGTCACGCGCCCGGCTTGCGTGCTGGGCGACGAGCCCACGGGCAACCTCGACGAGGCCAACGCCGCGCAGGTGTATGCCCTGATGCTGGAGCTCAACCGCGAAATCGGCACCAGCTTCGTGCTGGTCACGCACGACACGCGCCTGGCCGGCCGCATGGACCGCACGCTGGAGCTGCAGAACGGCGAGCTCCACGAGCGCTAGGCCCGCCGCCGGGCGTCAATCCTTCAGATGATCCGCGCGGCGATCCGCTGCGCCGCCGAACGCCCGGACGGGTTGGCCTGTGCCACCACCGCATAGTTGTGGCCGCCTTCCGACCAGTAGTCCGCCAGCAGGCCGTCGTCCTCGCGGCTGCCGTGTGGCAGCAGGTGGCGCGCCGGACCCGGCGGCCTTACGTAGAAACTGATCGTGTGCCCGCCGCCGTCGTCGTAGAGCACCATGGCGGCCGTGCCCTGGTCCGTGGCGAACAGCCGCCCCCCCATGGGGCGGAACCCGGCATCGGAGAGGTCCGGCAGGCGCACGCTGGCGCCCACCCGTCCTGCCAGCCAGGCACGCAGGTCGCGTTCGTTGGCGGTGGTGATGTCCATGCCCACGCCATGGTCGAGCGCCAGCAGCCGATAGGCCTGCATCGCATCGGCCATCGGCGCGTTGGCGCCACTGCCCATGCCACGCGCGACCCAGCCGGCGCCGCTCCCAAGCGCGAGGCACAGCAGCAGGCTGGCCGCGGTGGCCAGGCGGACGAAGCGGCGGCGGGCCATGCGCTGGCGTAGCGCGGTCGGATCCGCCGTCGTCGAGGGTGCCAGGTCGCCGGCAAGCAGGGTGCGCAGTTGCTGGGCATCCTGGCGCCAGCCCTGGATTTCCTCGGCCTGCTCGGGGTGGCGCGCGAGGTAGCGCTCTACCTCGCTGCGGTGCGGCTGCTCGAGCTGCCCGTCGACATAGGCGTGGATGTCGTGCTCGCTGGGAGGCGTGTGGGTCATTTCAGCAGTCGCAGGGCAGGTGTTTCGGGAGCGCCCTCGCCGAGGCGGCGCAGTGCGGCACGCGCGCGGGAAAGGCGGGACATGACCGTGCCGATCGGGACCTGCAGGATATCGGCTACTTCCTGGTAGCTCAGGCCTTCCACGGTGATCCAGATCAGCAGGCTGCGCTGCTCCGTCGGTAGCGAGGCGAAGGTGGCCAGGGTGGCGTTGGCCATGGCGACCCGCTCGGCGGAGGGCCAGGTCGGCTCGTCGGGGGCGCCGCGCCCCAGCATGGCCAGCAGGCGCGCGTAACGGCTGGAACGGCGCTTTCCGTCCAGGAACAGCCGGTACTGGATGGAGAACAGCCACGCCCGCAGGCTTTCGTCGTCGCGACGCAGGTGCCATCTGGACAGGGCGCGCTCCACAGTCGACTGGACGAGGTCGTCCGCCGCGTGCGTGTCACGGGTCAGCCACAGGGCGAAACGCCGCAGTCGTGGCAGCAGGGAGCGCAGTGCATCGTCGATGCGTGAGTCGGACATGCCGGGCCTTCTTGCCGGATTACAGGAGGTAGGACGAGTATCGTGGCCACATAGTCCTCCCGAAGGGAATAAAAATCGCGGACATACGTCCCACCCTTGTCAGCACATCCATCAGCACGGGAGACGAATACATGCACGAGACCGGAAAGAGGCGCCCGCCGCCGAACGTGGGCCTGCGCTGGGCCATCATCGGGCTGGTCGTAGCCGGCTCCGCCGCGGCGTTCGGTTATGTCGGCGGCTGGCTGGCGCCCGACCGGCTCTCGCCGAAGAAAGTCGTCGACGTATTGCAGGCGAGCGGCGGCGAACACCCAGGCTACCGGCGCAACCATGCCAAGGGTATCTGCGTCGGCGGCCACTTCGACTCCAACGGTGCCCTGCAGGGCGACTCGCGGGCGGCATTGTTCGCACCCGGCGTCAGCACCCCGGTGGTCGGCCGTCTGGCGCTACCCGGCGGCAATCCGTATGCCGCGGACAGCTCGGTGCCCATCCGCAGTTTCGCCCTGCGCTTCGACCTCGCCGACGGCGAGCAGTGGCGCACCGGCATGAACGCCATGCCCGTCTTCCCGGTGTCCACGCCGAAGGCGTTCTACGACCTCCAGGTGGCCACCGGGCCCGACCCGAAGACCGGCAAGCCCGATCCGGCGAAGGCCGGCGCGTTCTTTGCCGCCCATCCGGAGGCTGGCCCGTTCCTGGGCTGGGTGAAGACGGCCAAGCCGCCGGCCAGTTACGCCACCGAGACCTACGGCAGCATCAACGCCTTCTATCTGCGCGACGCGGCCGGTGTGCGCCGCGCGGTGCGCTGGAAGGTGGTGCCGGAGACGCCGGCCGCGGGCGACGGTTCCCCGACCGCGGGCGATACCGATTACCTGGCCGCCGACCTGGTGAAGCGCCTGGCCGCCGGACCCTTGCGCTGGCACCTGGTCATGAGCTTCGCCGCGGACGGCGATGCGGTGGACGATGCCGCCGTGGCCTGGCCGGACAGCCGCCGGAGCGTCGATGCGGGCACCCTCGTGATCGACAGCTGGCAAGCACAGGCCGACGGCCCGTGCCGCGACGTGAACTACGACCCCACCATCCTGCCGCAGGGCATCGAGGCGTCCGGCGATCCGTTGCTGGCGGCACGGTCCGCCGCTTATGCGGAGTCCTACCTGCGGCGCACCCGTGAAGAGGGTCACCTTCCCGGCGCCGCCCGCCCCAAGGAGACCCGGCCATGAACCACGCCAGCGCGTTCCACCCGTTCGCCCGCCTGCTGCACTGGCTGATGGCGATCATGATCCTCGCCATGTTGTTCATCGGGGCGGGCATGGTCAGCACCGTGGCGGAAAAGCACGACACGCTGGTGGCGATCCACCGTCCGCTGGGCATCGTGATCTTCGTGCTCGCGTTGATCCGGCTGGGCTTTCGCCTGACCCATCGCGCACCTCCGCTGCCGTCCGACCTGCCGCTGTGGCAGAGGCTGGCGGCCCACGGTTCCCACGTCATGCTGTATGGCCTGATGATCGCCATGCCGCTGATCGGCTGGGGCATGCTCTCGGCGGGCAACTATCCGGTGACGATGTTCGCGGGTGTGCACCTGCCGAAGATCCTGCCGTCCGACCCGGCGCTGTTCGCCTGGTTGCGCGAATCGCACCGGTACCTGGCGTGGCTGTTCTTCCTGACCTTCCTGGCCCACATGGGCGCGGCGCTGATGCATGGGCTGATCCGTCGCGACGGCGTGCTGCCGAGCATGACGGGAGGCCGGTCCGACGTGTGAGCGCGCATGCGGCACAATGGCCGCATGCGTCCGATCCTCTTCGTCGTTCTCCTCATCGCCGGTCTTACGGGCTGCCGCACGCTGGGCTATTACGCGCACGTCGCGCACGGACAGGCGGCGCTGCTGACGCAGCGTCGCCCCGTGGCGGAGGTGTTGCACGATCCCGCCACGCCGGAGCGGGTACGCCAGCGCCTGGCGTTGTCCAGTGAGGCGCGGCGCTTCGCCTCCGACACCCTGGGGCTGCCGGACAATCGCAGCTACACCTACTACGTGGCCCTGGATCGTCCCTGGGTGGCATGGAACGTGTTCGCCACGCCGGTGTTTTCCGTCGCGCCGGTCACGCACTGCTTTCCGATCGCCGGTTGCGTGGCGTATCGGGGCTATTTCCGCAAGGAACTGGCCGATCGCGAAGCGGCTCGCCTGAGGGCTGGCGGGGATGACGTGGCGTTGGGGGAGGTACCCGCGTACTCGACGCTCGGCTGGTTCGCCGATCCCATCTTGAGCAGCATGCTCTACTGGGACGACGACACCCTGGCCGGCACGATCTTCCACGAGCTGGCACACCAGCAGTTCTACGTGAAGGACGACTCCGCGTTCAACGAGTCGTATGCCAGTTTCGTCGAGGATGAGGGCGTGCGTGAGTGGCGTCGATCGCGCGGCTTGCCACCGCCGGAGGGCGACGACGCCGTCGATCGTTCGTTCACCGTGCGTGTGCTCGCCCTGCGGGAGCAGTTGGGGCGCCTCTACGCAGAGCACATGGCCGGTGAAGCCATGGGTATCGCCAAGGCTGAAGCCTTCGAGGTATTCCGTGGCGATTACCTGGCGTGGCGTGCCCACGTTGCCGGAGGCGATCGCCGCTACGACCGCTGGATGGCGAAGCCGCTGAACAACGCCACCCTGTTGCCGTTCGGTCTTTACGACACCTGGAAGCCGGCCTTCGCCGCCTTGTTCGAGCGCAGCGATCGGCAGTGGCCGGTGTTCTTCGCGCGCGTGGCCGTCCTGGGGAGGAAGCCTGCCACCGAGCGCACGCGCGAGCTGCAGGCGTTACTGCCCTAGCGCGGCGCCCGGCCTGTGCTCAGGCCGCGTACACCGGATAAGTGGTGTAGCCCTCGGCACCGCCGCCATACAGCGTCGTGGGGTTGGGACGCGCCAGCGGCCAGCCATGGCGAAGGCGGTCCACCAGGTCCGGGTTGGCGATGAACGGGCGGCCGAAGGCCACGAGATCCGCGCGGCCGCTGCCCACCGCGTCGATCGCCATGGCGCGGTCGTAACCGTTGTTGACCATCCACGGACCGTTGCCGTGGCGGCGGTGCAGCGCTTCGTAGTCGAACGGTTCGACGTCGCGCGGCCCACCTGTGGCGCCTTCGATCACGTGCACGTAAGCCAGCTTGTGTGCCTTCAGCGCATCGATGGCCGCGGTGAACACGGCCGTCGGGTTGGAGTCGGCCATGTCGTTGGCGGGTGTGGTGGGGGAGAGGCGGATGCCCGTGCGGCCGGCTCCGGCGACCCCGACGACTGCCTCGACCACCTCGCGCAGGAAGCGCAGGCGGTTGGGAATGCTGCCGCCCCACGCGTCGGTGCGGTGGTTGGTCTTGTCGCGCAGGAACTGGTCGATCAGGTAACCGTTGGCGGCGTGGATTTCCACGCCGTCGAAACCGGCGTCCAGCGCAAGCTCCGTAGCGCGCCTGTAATCGTTGACGATCAGCGGGATCTCGCCGGCCTCGAGCGCGCGGCATGCCGACACGGGCTCGAAACCGTTCGCGGTAAAGGTCTTGCCGTCGGCGCGAATGGCAGATGGCGCCACGGGCGCCGCACCGCCGGGCTGCAGGCTGGTGTGCGAGATGCGCCCCACATGCCACAGCTGCAAGACGATCTTGCCGCCCTTGGCGTGCACGGCGTCGGTGACCTTCTTCCAGCCACGCACCTGCTCGCCGCTGTAGATGCCCGGCGTATCAAGGTAGCCCTGGCCCTGAGGCGAGATCTGCGTGGCCTCGGCGATGATGAGGCCCGCGGCGGCGCGTTGCGCGTAGTACTCCACGGCGATCGGACGCGGTACCAGACCCGGACCGGCGCGGTCGCGTGTCAGCGGTGCCATGACGATGCGGTTGGCCAGTTCGATGTCGCCGGCGCGGAAGGGTTCGAACAGGGTGTGCGGGTCGGTCATGTCGGGTCCTGTGATGCGATGGAAAAAGCGGCAGGCCATGGGGCACGCGTTCCGCCATGCAACCCCTCACTGTTCGTGACGGGAAACGCAGCGTTTCGACATGGCCGTCCAGATGGCCGTGTCTCGCGTTAACGTGCGGAGTCCGTCTTCCGTGGTGTGTCGCATGTCCTGGTTCAGTTACTGGTTCCGCATCCGTTTCTGGAAGCGTGTCGCAGCGGGCTTCGTGTTCGGTGCGCTGGCAGGCTGGCTGATCGGCCCTGCCGCGGCGACGTGGTTCGGCCCGCTCGGTACGCTCTACGTCACGTTGATCAAGATGATCGCGGTGCCCTTGGTCTTCTTCGCCGTACTACACAGCGTGTCGAGCCTGCACGGCGTGAAGGACGTCGCGGCGCTTGGCGGCCGTACCTTCGCGTGGTTCGCCGCCACGGCCACGCTGGCGGTACTGGTCGGGTTGCTGGTGGCGCACGTGCTGCAACCCGGCCTGGGCGTGCAGGGGTTGACCGCGCCGGTCGGCTGGCAACCGCGCGCGGTGCCGCAGCCGGTACAGGTGTTGCTGGACATCGTGCCGGCCAACCCGTTCCACGCGCTGAGTGAGGGCAAGATCCTCCAGGTGATTTTCTTCGCCGGCCTGCTCGGGCTGGCGCTGGTGAAGATTGGCGAGAAGTCGGCCCGGCTGCGTGCGCTGGCGGGAGAGGCCAACGATGGCATGATCCAGGTCACCCGCTTCGTCCTGGAGGTGACGCCGATCGGCACGTTCGGGCTCATCGCGGCACTGGTGGGCAGTTACGGTTTCGAGAAGCTGCTGCCGCTGGCCACGTTCGTCGGTGCGCTGTACCTAGCCTGCGTGTTGCAGATCGTGGTGGTATACGGCGGGTTGTTGCTCGCGCACGGGCTGAATCCACTGGCCTTCCTCCGCGCGGCGTTTCCGGCCATGCAGGTGGCTTTCACGTCGTCGTCGAGCTTTGCCGCGATGCCGATCGCGTTGCGCAGCGTGGTCGCCAACATGGGCGTGAAGGAGGAATACGCGGCGTTTGCCGTGCCGCTGGGTGCAAGTATCAATATGGACGGCTGCGGAGCGATCTATCCGGCGATCGCCTCGGTGTTCATTGCGCAGTATTTCCACCTGGACCTGCAGCCTGCGCAGTATGTAGTGATCCTGCTGGCGTCGGTGCTGGGTTCGTTCGGTACGGCAGGTGTGCCGGGCACGGCTACGGTGATGGTAACGCTGGTGCTCAGTTCCGCGGGGTTGCCGTTGGAGGGTATTGGATACCTGGTGGCGATCGACCGGATACTGGACATGATGCGCACGCTGACCAACGTGACCGGGCAGATGGTGGTGCCGGTGCTGGTGGCGCGGGAGCGGGGGATTCTGGATTTGGGGGTTTACAATCAGCGGACGACGGGCGCCTCGCGACTGGGCGCAGGAGGATTCGACGATGTCCCGCATGCGTAAGAAATCCGAATTACCCACCAAGGTTTGCCAGAAGTGCGGGCGCCCGTTTGCCTGGCGTAAGAAGTGGGCCAGGGAATGGGAGAACGTTCGGTATTGTTCGGAGCGGTGTCGGGGGTGAGCGGCTTTCATGCTAAGGCGCTATGTCGTTAAGGAACTCCCCGATAAACCCACGCGACTTCGTATGAGCGCGAACTTGCGCGTCGCCGTTGCGTCAGACCTGAAGTTGGTATGATTATCAGCGAAGAATCAAACCGACGTTTTTGCACGAAGCAGGGATTCACTTTTCGCTTCGTCACTCGAAGAGAGTAACCATGGCAACGGAAACCAAGACGACGTTAGAAGTTAAGCCGACTGCGCACGGCGACACGCTAAGCGGCCAACAGAGCGCCGAATACAAGGAAAACATTGCCGGCGTAGGCGTGAAGCTTTCCGTCAGCGCTAGCGGGAAGCTCTCGACCGAAACCCGGCTCGAGAATGGAAATCTCAGCTGGACCGGTACGGCCGAGGTCTCCGCAACGACCAAGGGTGAGGTGAAAGGCGAGAAGGTGGGCGTGGGCATGGAGGAGCGCCAGGGCTTGCGCTCGACGTATAACGTCGTCGTGCCGGAGAAAGCGCTCGCAGACAGGGACCCGGCCACTATCACGCCGTACGATCCTGTTTCCATGCCCGTCGGCACGAAGGTGTCGATCGACAGCGCGAACTTCGAAAAAAGCAAACTCACCGGCACCTTCGACCACCTGGCGATCGAATCGCGTGTTTCGACCGAGCGTGGAAGCGGCGTCCTTGTCGAGAAGACGTCCGACCACATGGTGCGGGTCATGGCCGGGCCCAAGGACGCTTTGGAGAAGTACGACGGCATAGGTGTGGAATTCGGTAAGGCTCGCGCGCTTCTCGGACGAGAGGACAAGCTCGAGGGTAAGCAGTTGCAGACGGCCGAATTCGATCTGTCTACGCCGCAAGGGCAGGGAGCCTATAACCGTTTCCTCGGATTGGGGGTGCTGCCCAAAGAATCGGGTCCAGGTGTGTCGAACGTTTCCACGGTGGAGACCCATGACCTGTCGTCGGCCTCGCAGCTGGGAATCACGCTGGGTAAGTTCGAAAAAAGTATCGATCTTCAGAAGAACACGGGGGAACTTGTCGTAACGAAACGCCCCGATGGAAGCACGGAATCATCCGCGCTGAAGATCCATTACGACACGGGCGTGCCGCTGGCCATCGAATCGACGTTCGACAAGGACGGTCACGAGGTGGTGTCCGCGCGGCGCTACACCCTCACCTTTGATGCCAACGAGAATTCGTGTCCTAGCCTGAACAATCTTCCCTTGGAACGCGCAGGCGCGGATACACCGATAAAACCCGGTGACAAGGTGACGTTGACGCTCACGGAAGAGCAGATGCAAAAGCTCGCCAGTGACACCCAGCAAGCCAATCCAAGGCCATCCGACGCCAATTTTTGGGTGGAGCGGCGAGCGAATCTGGACGAAGGTTCCGACCCGTCCCAAGCCTTCGCTCTCAAGATGGCTGCTACACAGGGCAACCAGGTCAGGGTATTGGAAGCGTTGCAAAGAATTTATCCGAACGATCCATCGCACCCTCAGCAAACCCTGCCAGGAACGCTTCAGGTCCAGGGCAAGACCCCGGACCTCCAGCATGACCAGGAGGGGCCGTCGCACGGCGGCCCATCGGGTGTTCGTGCGCAACAGAGTGTGCCACTCGATGACCCCTCGCATCCGGGATATAAATTATTTACGCAAGTCCGTGATTACGTGCATGAGATGGACACCCGGTATAGAAAGTCGCCGGACGTGCAGAGCGACAATCTCTCTGGCGTTCTGACGGTGGCAGCGAAAGCCAACGGGATCACGCATGTAGGCGGCGTCGAACCCAACACCAAAGACGCATCGACGGTATTCGTCTACGGAACGGCGACCTCGGCAGGGGCGCATCGATATGCAGAGGTGCCCACGGTCCAGGCGCTCAATACGCCACTGGCGACGAGCTCAGAGCAGTACCACCAGGCCGGAGTCAAGCCATCGCTGGCCGAGACGCCGGAGCAGGCGCAACAGCAGGCAGTCGCGCAGTCGCCATTGATGGGCAGGTGACGCTTCAGCGACACCGCGTTGTTGGTTTTTCGCCCACATCGTGGGCTCCTACCGTGTCGGTGTGGGGGCGGGGCGGTGGGCGGCCATGTGTTTCAGGTAGGCGATCAGGTCGTCGAGGTCGTGGTCGGAGAGGGTGTCGGGGCTGAAACCGGGCATCTTGGACTGCGGCCACTGGCGTAGCGATTGCGGGTTGCGGATGAGGGTGCGCAGCATGTCTTCGCGCAGGTAGTCGGTGGGGCTGTGCGGGATGTTGAGGTCCGGGCCCAGCCGTGCGTCGCCCTGGCCGTTGAGGGTGTGGCAACTGAGGCAGTTGCGCTGGAAGACGGCGAAGCCGCGGCGGGCCGGGTCGTCCGGTGGCAGGTCGGCGGCGGGGCGCATCTTCGGGAAACGGGTCGCGGGGTCAGCAAGGAGCCGGACGGTGGCGATCTGGTAGGGCCATTGTTCCGGTCCGATGTGGCTGGTCTCGGGATGTAGCCAGACCAGGTAGAACGGGCCGGCGCCCGGTTTGTCCTTGCCCAGCGCCGGCCAGGGCGCGTCCGGCGGTTCGATGGCCAGCCAGGCCTCAGCACCCTTGCCCAGCACGAGGGACGCCGGCAGCTCTGCCGCGAAGCCGTCCAGGGCCACGAATTGCAGGTGCGCGGCCGGATCGATGCCGGGCAGCAGGGCCGTCAGGGGCACCGCACGGTAGCGCATGGCGGCGTGGTAAGAGACATCGCCGGGGACATCGACGACGCGCACATCGGGGCGGGCCAGCAGCTGCGCCGTGGTGAGACGTTGCACGCCCTTGCCCGTGTCGAGCGTCAGGGTGGCGGCCGGTGCGAGTGTGGCGAAGCAGAGCAAGGCGATGGCGATCAGTAGGCGCACGGCATGTCCTGTGTCCGAAGGATTAGATGGAAGGCAGCGCGGTCGGTACCCTCGGATTATCGCCCCATCGTCCCCACCTCGGGGATTCGACACGATCACGGATTCACCATGGCCGACACCACCATCCCCCGGTTCTTCGACGAATTCCCCATGCAGAAGGTCACCGACGCCGGGCTGGATGCCGAGCTGGCCCGCGACGACGGGCGCATCGCGATCCTGTTCCTGTGGGGCCGCGACTGCCCCAATTGCGATATCGCCAAGCGGCAGATCCTGCTGACGGCGGAGCGCTTCGCCTGGCCGGAGGTGCGCTGGTTGCACGATAACGTCTACGACGATCCGACCATGGGCACGCGCTTCGGCCTGCACGGCATCCCCGCGTTCTTCCTCTTCCATCGTGGCCGCAAGCTGGGCCGGATCACCTCGTGGCCCGGGGCGGATGCCTTCGTCGACGCGGTGAACAAACAGATCGGCCTGACCGGAGCCACCGCATGATCGTCACCTCGCTGCTGGACACCGACCTGTACAAGTTCACGATGATGCAGGTGGTGCTGCACCAGTATCCGGCCGCGCAGGTGGAATACCGCTTCCGCTGCCGTACGCCGGGTGTGGACCTGGTGCCGTTGATCGTGCGCATCCGCGAGGAACTGGATGGCCTCTGCGCGCTGCGTTTCACCGACGACGAACTGGCCTACCTGCGTGGCCTGCGCTTCATCGACAGCGATTTCGTCGACTTCCTCGGCCTGTTCCATCTCAATGCCAAGTACGTGTCGATCGCACCGTCGGCCACCGTGCCCGGCGAGATCGACATCGTGATCGAGGGGCCCTGGTTGCACACGATCATGTTCGAGGTGCCGCTGCTGGCGATCGTCAACGAGCTGTACTACCGGGCGACGCAACCGGACCTGGACCTGGCCGAGGGCAGGGCGCGCCTGCGGGCGAAGATCGCCCTGCTGCATGACACGCCGGGCTATGAGCGCGTGCGCATCGCCGATTACGGCACGCGTCGCCGGTTCTCCAGGGCCTGGCACGAGGAAATGCTGGCCACCCTGGCGGAGGGCCTGGGCACCCAGCTGGCCGGCACCAGCAACGTCCTGCTGGCGATGCAGCAGGGACTGGTGCCGATCGGCAGCATGGCGCACGAGTACCTGCAGGCGTTCCAGTCGCTGGGGCCGCGACTGCGCGACTCGCAGACAGCCGCACTGGAAGCGTGGGCCCGCGAGTACCGCGGTGACCTGGGTATCGCGTTGTCCGATGTCTACGGGCTGGATGCGTTCCTGCGCGACTTCGACATGTACTTCTGCAAGCTGTTCGACGGGGCACGGCACGATTCCGGCGACCCGTTCACCTGGGGCGACCGCGTGCTGTCGCACTACGTGGCCAACCGCGTGGACCCGCGGACCAAGACGCTGGTGTTCAGCGACAGCCTGGATATCCCGCGCGTGATGGACCTTTACCGTCACTTCGACGGCCGTTGCCTGCTCTCGTTCGGTGTCGGCACCAACCTGACCAACGACGTGGGCCCGGCACCGATCAACATCGTCATCAAGATGACCCGCTGCAACGGCCAGCCGGTGGCGAAGATTTCCGACTCGCCGGGCAAGAACATGAGCGACGACGTGGAATACGTGAGCTACCTGCGCAAGGTGTTCGGCATGCCGGTGGCCTGACTCAGAACGCGGGCAGCACGGCGCCGTTGTAGTTCTTCTCGATGAAGGCCTTGGCTTCGGGCGAGGTGAGCGCTGCGGCGAGCTTCTTCACGCGCGGGTCGTCCTTGTTGTCGTCGCGGCCGACCAGGTAATTGACGTACGGCGAATCCTTGTTCTCGATCAGCAGCGCATCCTTGACCGGGTTGAGCCCGGCGGCCAGGGCGTAGTTGGTGTTGATCAGCGCGAGGTCCACCTGGTCGAGCACGCGCGGCAGCATGGCCGCTTCGAGTTCACGGAACTTCAGGTGCCTGGGGTTCTCCACGACGTCCTTCAGGGTGGCGAGACGGTCGTTGGGGTTTTTCAGTTTCAGCAGGCCGTGGCTGGCCAGGAGCAGCAGTGCGCGGCTGTTGTTGCTGGGATCGTTGGGAATGACCACGTCGGCACCGTCGGGCAGTTGGTCGATCGCCTTGAACTTCTTCGAATACGCGCCGAACGGCTCGATGTGCACGCCGACCACCTTGACCAGATGCGTGCCGTGCTCCTTGTTGAAGGCATCGAGGTAGGGCTCGGTCTGGAAGAAGTTGACGTCGATCTGCTTCTGCGCAACCTGCATGTTGGGCTGCACGTAATCGGTGAACACCTTGATCTCGATGTTCACGCCCTGGCTGTCCAGCAGCGGCTTGATCTGTTTGAGGATCTCCGCATGCGGCACGGGCGTGGCGGCCACGGTGAGCGTGGCGGAGGCGTCCGCTTTGCCGTCACCCGCGTTGCCGGAGCACCCCGCGACGAAAAGGGCGAGGGCGGCAGTGAGGGGCAGCAGGTAGTTCTTCATGGCGGACGTCCGTGGCGGATGGTGCGGTCCACCAGCATAGACGTCCATACCGCCGTATGCAAAGGCGCCTCAGCGGCGCGTGTAACGCAGCACCAGGCGGTCGCCGAGCGATTGCAGGATCTGCACCAGCACCACCAGCAGCGCCACGGTCACCAGCATGTAATCGGGCTTGTAGCCGTTGTAACCGTACTGGTAGGCCAGTGCGCCCAGGCCACCGGCGCCGACGATGCCGCCCATGGCCGTGTAGCCGACCAGGGCCACGGCGGTGACCGTGGTGGCGGCGATCAGGCCGGGACGGGCCTCCGGCAACAGCACGCGGGTGACGATCTGCCACGTGGTGGCGCCCATGGCCTGGCTGGCCTCGATCACGCCGCGCTCCACCTCGCGCAGCGCGGTTTCCACCAGGCGGGCGAAGAACGGGGCGGCGCCGATCACCAGGGGCACGATGGCGCCGCGG
This sequence comes from Xanthomonas sp. NCPPB 2632, assembly GCF_041228075.2. NCBI lineage: Bacteria > Pseudomonadati > Pseudomonadota > Gammaproteobacteria > Lysobacterales > Lysobacteraceae > Xanthomonas > Xanthomonas sp. NCPPB 2632. Next base: position 2,931,731 of record NZ_CM192979.1, on the reverse strand, counting down.
ATGCCGATGCTCACGCCCGTGATGGCCTGCGTGAGCGGGATCAGCAGGATCATCAGGATGATGAAGGGCACGGAACGCAGCACGTTGACCACCAGCGACAGCCCCGCGTACAGCCGCGGCCGCGCATGCAGTTGGCCGCGTGCGCTGAGGAACAGCCAGATACCCAGCGGAAGGCCGAGCGCCAGCGTGAACAGCAGCGAGCCGCCCAGCATCAGCAGGGTGTCGACGCAGGCCTGGGCGATCTCCGGCCAGTCGATGTTGGGGAACAGCGTCTGCATGGGGCTCATCGGGCCACCTCCTCGATATCCACGCCGGACGCGCGGAGTTGCGCGAGGGCTTCGTCCAGGCGCTGCCCGTGCATGGCCAGCGTGAGCTGCCCGTACGGGGTGTCCTTGATCCGGTCGACGCGGCCCGACAGCAGGTTGTATTCGATGCCGGTGTCACGCACCACGCGGGACAAGAGCGGTGAATAGGTGGCCTCGCCGCGGAAGGACAGCCGGAACAGGCGCCCGTCGATGCCGGGGAACGCCGGACCACGGCCCTCGCGATGGTCGGCCTCGTCCACGAAGCGCCGGGTGGTGGGGTGCTGCGGGTGCAGGAAGACGTCGGTGACATCGCCCACTTCGACCACTCGCCCCGCGTCGAGCACGGCCACGCGATCGCAGACGCGGCGGATCACGTCCATCTCGTGCGTGATCAGTACTATGGTGAGGCCGAGCTGACGATTGATGTCGGCCAGCAGTTCCAGCACCGACGCCGTGGTCTGCGGATCGAGGGCGCTGGTGGCCTCGTCGCAGAGCAGGATGGATGGTTTGCTGGCCAGGGCCCTTGCGATGCCGACGCGCTGTTTCTGGCCGCCCGAGAGCTGCGCGGGGTATTTGCGCGCGTGGTCGGTGAGGCCCACCAGGGCCAGCAGTTCGTCCACGCGTGCCTGGATCTGTTGCTCGTCATGCTCGCCGTGCAGGCGCAGCGGGAAGGCGACGTTGTCGGCCACCGTGCGCGACGACAGCAGGTTGAAGTGCTGGAAGATCATGCCGATGCCCGCGCGCAGACGGCGCAGTTCGGCGCCCTCGGCGTGCGTGACATCGCGGTCGGCGATGAACACCTGGCCGGCGGTGGGGCGCTCCAGCAGGTTGATCAGGCGCAGCAGCGTGGACTTGCCGGCGCCGGAATGGCCGATGATGCCGAACACCTCGCCCGCCTCGATGGTGAGATCGACGGGTTCCAGCGCGGGCACGAGGGTGCCCTCCACCCGATAGGATTTGGATGCGGAGGCGAAACGGATCACGGGGCGGGTGGCTCCAGCCGGTAACGGGCACCCATGGTAGCCGAAGCCGGCCGGCGGTCGGCAGCGCACGATGGCTGTCGTGCCGGGCGTAGACTGTGCCGATCTCCTTCGACGCCAGGAACCGCGCATGACCAGCATCTACGACTTCTCCGCACGCGACATCGACGGCAACGAGCGGTCGCTGGCGGAGTTCCGCGGCAAGGCCCTGCTCGTGGTGAACGTGGCGTCCAGGTGCGGGTTCACGCCGCAGTACAAGGGGCTGGAGCAACTGCACAAGACGTATGCGGCGCAAGGGTTCGAGGTACTGGGTTTTCCATGCGACCAGTTCGGTCATCAGGAGCCGGGCGACGAAGCGGACATTCGCGACTTCTGCTCGCTGACCTACGAGGTCAGCTTCCCGATGTTCTCGAAGGTGGAGGTGAACGGCGAGCAGGCGCACCCGCTGTTCCGCTGGATGAAATCGCAGAAGAAGGGCCTGCTGGGTACCGAGGGCATCAAGTGGAACTTCACCAAGTTCCTGGTCGATCGCGATGGCCAGGTCGTGGAACGCTACGCGCCCACCGACACGCCGGAGAAGATCGGCAAGGACCTGCCGCCGCTGCTGGGCTGATCGCTCAGTCCAGCCAGGCCGGCGTGGTCTTGTCCAGGAAGGCGGACAGGCCATGCTGGCCCTCGGGCGACACGCGCAGCCGTGCGATCAGCGCCGCGTTTTCCGTGTCGGTGCGTTCCGCGTCCGCCGGGGTGTGACCGCCCATCGCAAGCGCCAGCCGCTTCGCTTCGCGCTGCGCCACGGGGCCACCGCGCGTCAGCAGGCCCAGCACGCGTTCCACGGCCGCGTCCAGCTGGTCCGGCGGCACCACCTCGTGCACCAGGCCCATCGACAGTGCCGCGGCGCTGTCGATCAGTTCGCCGGTGATGAACAGCCGGCGGGCCTGGCGCAGGCCGATCGCGGCCACCACGTAGGGCGAGATCACCGCGGGCACCAGGCCGAGCTTGACCTCGGACAGCGCGAAGCGCGCGCTGTCCACCGTAACTGCGATGTCGCAGCACGCGATCAGGCCCACGCCGCCGCCGAAGGCCGCGCCGTTGACGCGTGCCACGGTCGGCTTCGCAAGAAATTGCAGGCGACGCATCAGCGCGGCCAGGCGTAGCGAGTCGGCCCGGTTGTCGGCTTCGCTGGCGGCGGCCATGCCGCGCATCCAGTTCAGGTCGGCCCCTGCGGAGAAACTGCCGCCACTGCCGGTCAACACCACGGCGCGTACGCCGTCGTCGTGCTCGACCTCGTCGATCGCGGCGGTCAACTCGGCGATCAGGCCGTCGTCGAAGGCGTTGTGCACCTCGGGACGGTTCATCACCAGATGGGCGGTGCTGCCGTGACGGCGGAGTTCGACGGCGGACATGGGCAATCTCCGGGGCAGGGCGCAAGATCATAATAGGCCGGCACCGCATGTGCAGCCCTCGCGCTAAAGGCATACAATGCGAACAGTTCTTATTTGAGTATTCGCTGTGCGCCTCTCCGACGCGCCGAAAGGTGCCAAAGCCGTGGTCCAGTCCGTCACCGATGCCCATCCCGCCGATCCCATCGCGCAGCGTCTGCGCGACCTGGGCTTCGTGGCCGGCGAGCCGGTGCGCCTGGTGGCGCGCGGGCCGCTCGGTGGCGATCCCCTGCTGATCCAGATCGGCTCGACCCGTTTCGCGCTGCGCCGTACCGAGGCCGCGCGCGTCACCATCGCCATGGAGGACGCCGCATGAGCGCCATCGCCACCCGCATCGCCCTGGTCGGCAATCCCAACTGCGGCAAGACGGCCCTGTTCAACCAGCTCACCGGCGGCCGGCAGAAGGTCGCCAACTACGCCGGTGTCACCGTGGAACGCAAGGAGGGCCGCTTCGTCACGCCCTCCGGGCGCACGTTGCAGATCCTCGATCTGCCGGGTACCTACAGCTTCGACGCGACCAGTCCCGACGAGGCGATCACGCGTGACGTCTGCCAGGGGCGCTATCCCGGCGAGGCGCCGCCGGACCTGATCGTCTGCGTGGCCGATGCCACCAACCTGCGCCTGCACCTGCGCTTCGTGCTGGAAGTGCGCCGCCTGGGTCGTCCCGTGGTGCTCGCGCTGAACATGATGGACGCCGCGCGCCGCCGCGGCATGGTCATCGACGTGGACGCGCTGTCGCGGCGGCTCGGCGTGCCCGTGGTGGAGACGATCGCGGTGAAGCGCGGCGGCGCGCAGGCGCTGATCGACCGCATCGACCGGGCCGTCCCGTCCATCCAGCCGGCCGAGATCGACACGGCCGACCGCGACCGCCTGCATGCCGAGGTGCGTTCCATCCTCGCCGAGACGGTCACGTTGCCGCGCGACACCGCGGCCCTCGACGACGCCATCGACCGCTGGGTGCTGCATCCCGTGTTCGGCCTGGCGATCCTCGCGGCGCTCATGTTCATGATCTTCCAGGCCGTGTTCTCGTGGGCGCAACCGGTCATGGACGGCATCCAGGCCGGTATCGCCGCGCTGGGCGATGGGCTCACCGGGTTCCTGCCCGAGGGCAGCGCGCTGCACAGCCTGCTCAAGGATGGTTTGTTCGCCGGGTTGGGCGCGGTGCTGGTGTTCCTGCCGCAGATCCTCATCCTGTTCCTCTTCATCCTGGTGCTGGAGGAATCCGGTTACCTGCCGCGCGCGGCGTTCCTGCTCGACCGGATGATGTTCCGCGTGGGCCTGACGGGCAGGGCGTTCATTCCGTTGCTGTCCAGCTTCGCCTGCGCCATCCCCGGCATCATGGCCACGCGCAGCATCCAGGATCCGCGCGATCGCCTCACCACGATCCTTGTTGCGCCGTTGATGACCTGCTCGGCGCGCCTGCCGGTGTACACGCTGCTGATCGCCGCGTTCATTCCCAACCACACGGTGGCGGGCATCTTCAACCTGCAGGGCGTGGTGCTGTTCACGCTGTACTTCGCAGGCATCTTCAGCGCGCTGCTGGTCGCGTTCGTGATCAAGCGGCTGCGCAAGGATCGCAGCGAGCACGCGCTGATCATGGAGCTGCCGTCGTACCGTCTGCCCAACGTGCGCGACATCGGCCTGGGCTTGTGGGAGCGTGCGCTGATCTTCCTCAAGCGGGTGGGGGGCATCATCCTCGCGCTCACCGTGCTGCTGTGGTTCCTGTCCAGCTTCCCGGGGCCGCCCGAGGGCGCCACGGGCCCGGCCATCGACTACAGCATGGCGGGCCGCCTGGGCCGGCTGCTGGAATACGTGTTCGCGCCGATCGGATTCAACTGGCAGATCTGCATCGCACTGGTACCGGGCCTGGCGGCGCGCGAGGTTGCCGTGGCCGCGCTGGGCACGGTGTATGCCATGTCCGGCAGCGACGACACCGTGGCCTCGCAGCTGGGTCCGGTGATCTCGCACTCCTGGTCGCTGGCCACCGCCCTGTCGCTGCTGGCCTGGTACGTGTTCGCGCCGCAGTGCATGTCCACGCTGGCGGTGATCCGCCGCGAGACCAACTCATGGCGCAACGTGGCCGTGGCCGCCGGCTACCTGTTCGGCCTGGCCTACCTGGCCTCGCTGGCCACCTACCAGATCGCGAGGGCGCTCTCATGAGCACGTTCGATATCGTCCAGGGTGTCGTCATCGCGGTCGTCGTGCTCGCGGCCGCCTATGTCGCGTTCCGCAAGCTGCTGCCGAAGACCTCGGTGCGGGCCATGGCGCGCGTCTCGGCCGCGCTCAACCGCGATGGTCGCCCCGGCATGCTTCGCGCACTGGGCCGGCGTATCCAGCCGGCGGTGGCCACCGGCAGCTGCGGCGACGGCTGCGGCTCGTGCGGCTCGTGCGGGCCTGCGCCCTCGGCCGGCCCGGCCATCGAGAGCCAGCCGCTGACCTTCAAGCCCCGGAGCTAGCCAGCCCCGGCTTCAGTCGTCCGCACCCTGGCCGGCCGCCGTGCCGTGCTTCCGGCGCTTCTCCCGCAGCGTCCACCAACTGACGGCGAGGTTGACGGTGAACCACGCGCCCAGCAGCGCCAGCGGCCAGGCGATCACCGCCGGCCAGGACATGGCGACCACGGTCAGCACCAGCGCGGCGGCGAAGCCGGCCAGCAACGGCCCGGTTTCGGTGTCGCCCAGCACCCGGTGCTGGGAAATCGCCGCACCCACGGTGTTGGCGATGCGCAAAGCGCCGGCTGCCGCGCGGCCCGAGCTTCCACCCCCGCGACGGGGACGCGGCGGATGCGGCGCGCTGCTGCGCACGCGCTCGTTGCCCGACCGGCGCCGCCGGGGCTGCAGCAGGATCTCGGTGGCGTTTTCCAGGTCGGCCTCGTACTGGGCCTCGAGCTGCGTGGCGAAACCGGCGTCCTCGATTGCTACGTCGATTTCCCGATTGCTGAGCCAGCTGGCGATGTTCAGGTTGGACGAGCCCACGCGGGCCCAGCGGCCGTCGGCCACGGCCGTTTTGGCATGCAGCATCGAGCCGTTCCATTCGAACACGCGGATGCCGGCCTTCAGCAGGGGCCGGTAACCGGAACGCGACATGCCGGCGACCATGGGGATATCGCTGGTGCCGGGCACCAGCAGGCGGACATCGACGCCGTCGCGCGCGGCCGCGGAAAGCGCCTGCACATAGGGCGCCACGCCCACGAAGTAGGCATCGGTCAGCCACAGGGTCTTGTGCGCCATCGCCGCCACCATCTGGTCCAGCCGGTACATGCCGGCGGTGCTGGGCTGCGTGGCGATGACGCGCAGGGCGACCTGGCCGGCCTCGACGGGGGTGGCGACGGGCGACAGCCGCGTGTCGTCCGGCAGGGGTTCGCCGGCCTCGCGCCAGCTGTCGGCGAAGGCGTGTTCCAGTTCCGCCACGGCCGGTCCGCGCAGCGCCACGCCGGTATCGCGCCAGGGCGGTACGTCGCGGCCCGGCTCGCCCAGCCACTTCTCGCTCAGGCACACGCCGGACAGGAAGCCGACCTCGCCGTCGACCACCAGCAGCTTGCGATGGTCGCGGCTGATCCAGCCGAACGAGCTGCCCAGGCGGGGCGGGTTGTAGATGCGGACCAGGCCGCCGGCCGCGCGCAGCGGCGCCCAGAACGACGAGCGCGACTGGCCCAGGCAGCCACCCCAGTCGCCGATCACGGCCACGAACACGCCGGCCTGCACGCGCTCCACCAGCGCGTCGCGGAAGGCCTGGCCGATCCGGTCGTCGCGGATGATGTAGTTCTCGAGGAACACATGCCGGGTGGCCCCCGCGATGGCCTTCAGCCAGGCATCGAAATGCGCCTGGGCGTCGATCAGCAGCTCGACGGCGTTGCCCCCGATGAGGGGAGCGCCGGCGCTGCGGCTGAGGGCCTGCTGGGCGAACAGGCGGCTGGAAAAGCCGTGGGTGCGGTGTCGGGCATTCATGGGGGGCGAGTCTAGCTGGATGGCGCATGATCGCGGCCAGGGTATCGATGTGGCGTGAGAACCAGTCGGTTTCCGGTCATGCCAGTGCGCTAAAATGCGCGGCTATGACCGAGACCCTTTCCAGCCGCCCGCGTCCCGCGGAAGCAGGCGCCCGCCGCCCCAGCACCGGTGTCGTGATCGACCGCGTCCAGGTCGGCGGCGGCGCGCCCATCGTCGTGCAGTCGATGACCAATACGGATACGGAAGACCCCGTATCCACCGCGAAGCAGGTGGCCGAGCTGGCCCGCGCCGGCTCGGAAATGGTCCGCATCACCGTCAACACGCCGGCCGCCGCCGCCGCCGTGCCGCGCATCCGCGAGCGCCTGGAGATGATGGGCGTCTCGGTGCCGCTGATCGGCGATTTCCACTACAACGGCCACCAGCTGCTGGAAGGCGAGCCCGCCTGCGCCGAGGCCCTGGCGAAATACCGTATCAACCCGGGCAACGTGGGCTTCGGCAAGAAGAAGGACGCCCAGTTCGCCTCGATCATCCAGATGGCCATCCGCTACGACAAACCCGTGCGCATCGGTGCCAACTGGGGCTCGCTGGACCAGTCCATGGTGGCCGCGCTGATGGACGAGAACGCCGGCCGCGCCGATCCGTGGGACGCCGGCCACGTGGCTCGTGAGGCCCTGATCCGCTCCGCGCTGGATTCCGCGGCCCGCGCCGAGGACCTCGGCCTGGCGCGCGACCGCATCATCCTGTCGTGCAAGGTGTCCGGCGTGCAGGAGCTGATCGCGGTGTACCGCGACCTCGCGCGTCGCGGCGATTACGCGCTGCACCTGGGCCTGACCGAAGCCGGCATGGGCTCCAAGGGCATCACGGCCTCCAGCGCCGCCCTGGGGGTGCTGTTGCAGGAAGGCATCGGTGACACCATCCGCATCTCGCTCACGCCGGAGCCGGGCCAGTCGCGCACCGCCGAGGTGATCGTGGCGCAGGAACTGCTGCAGACCATGGGCCTGCGCGCGTTCACCCCGCTGGTCACCGCGTGCCCGGGTTGCGGCCGCACCACGAGTGAGTTCTTCCAGGAGCTGGCCAAGACGGTGCAGGCGCATGTGCGCGAGCAGATGCCCGTGTGGCGGGTGAAGTACGACGGCGTGGAAAACCTCACGCTGGCGGTGATGGGCTGCATCGTCAACGGACCGGGTGAATCCAAGCACGCCAACATCGGTATCTCGCTGCCGGGCAACGGCGAGGCGCCTTCCGCGCCGGTGTTCATCGACGGCGAGAAAGCGATGACGTTGCGCGGTGACCACATCGCCGACGAGTTCGTGGCCATCCTCGACCACTACGTCGAAACGCATTACGCCGCACGCGGCGACTGACCCGTCACGCGTTGAATGCGGGGCCGCCGTCATCATGACCGGTGGTTCCCCGCAGGAGACAACGCATGACCTCCACCGTTCCGGTCCTCGACCTCAACGACGGCAACAAGGCACCGCAGCTGGGCTTCGGTGTCTTCCAGATTCCCGATGCCGAAACCGCCGACGCGGTGGCCGCCGCGCTGAAAGCGGGCTATCGCTCGATCGACACCGCGGCCATCTACAAGAACGAAGCCGGTGTGCGCCAGGGCATGGAACGCTCAGGTGTGGCGCGTGGCGATATCTTCCTCACCACCAAACTGTGGAACAGCGAGCAGGGTTTCCACTCGACGCTGAAGGCGTTCGACGAGAGCGTGCGCAAGCTCGGCACCGATTATGTGGACATGTACCTGATCCACTGGCCGACGCCGAAGCACGATCGCTACGTCGATACCTGGAAGGCGTTCATCCGCCTGCGCGAGGAAGGCCGGATCCGTTCGATCGGTGTGTCCAACTTCCAGCCCGCCCACCTGGAGCGGATCGTGCAGGAAACCGGCGTGGTCCCGGTGGTCAACCAGATCGAACTGCATCCGGACTTCGCCCAGCGCGACGTCGTAGCCGCCAACGCGAAGCACACGATCATCACGGAAGCCTGGAGCCCGCTGGGCCAGGGTGGCGACCTGCTCAAGAACGAAACGCTGGTTGCCATCGGCAAGAAGTACGGCAAGTCGAGCGCCCAGGTGGTGCTGCGCTGGCACGTGCAGCTCGGCCACATGGTGATTCCAAAGTCCGCCACCCCCGAGCGCATCGCCGCGAACATCGACGTGTTCGATTTTGCGCTGACGGACGAGGACATGAAGGCGATCGCCGGGCTGGATGCGGGCAAGCGCATGGGCCCCGATCCGGACGACTTTAACTGACTACCGCATTGAGACGCCGGTCTCTACTGGGTCCCCAGCCCCGCCACCTGCGTAAGTGGCGGGGCCAGGGATGGCATACAAGCAGCGAACCGTTTGCACCGACGGAACCAGTGTTCGGTCGCGTCCGGTCGGGGTGACTTGTTGGACGAACCCGTTATTTCACTACAGCAAGGGCGGGGAGAGCAGCCCCCAGGCCACCAGCCCGTTCGCGTCTACCACATCTACGTTAGTACCAGCGATGAAACGAGACGTAGTCGTCACTGTCACGCGAGGCCCTGATGTGTTGTGTAACTGGATTTCTTCCGGCCGAACTCCGGGCGTCCATCGGTAAGGTGGCTTTCCGCCGAGTGCCTCGAACGTATATGTCTGCCCGGGCCTCACATTAGTGTAAGTTCTTGGAGTAACTACCGGAGGTTCTACTTTAACTACCGTGAAGTTGTGCGTCGCACTTCCCTTCGCATTATCGGTCACGCTGATAGCGCAAGAGCCCGGGCTTACAGCGACGCCATTACCTGCGGCATCGGTCATTCGTGCAACGGCATTATTACTGGATAGATAGGCATAGGGTGGTTTGCCACCCTTTGCGCTGAATATGAAACTGTAGCCTACATAGGCGCTGGAGGGTCCAGACAGGGTCAGCGGATCACGCTTCTCTTCTTGAATGATTCGAAAAACTGATGTCGGGAAAGTGATACCCGACATGCCAGGAGCAAATGCGACGCTGAAGATAAGCGTGAAGTCAGAGTTGTCACGCAGATTTTCGAGATCAAGACGTTCCACAGCGTGCTTCGGCCCGGAACTGACCTCGCTGTCTTTCAACGCGCGATTCTGGACGATAACCAGTTCATAAGGTGATCCGTCAGTCTTTTGTCCCTGGATACTTAGTGAGTACGTTTGGCCACTAACAATGAGGGGCCATGGAGCGATGCTGACGAATACATCCGACGAAACGATATTCATGTCCAGCACTCCGTCGATCGCTTGCGCTATCGCCGGAGAAGGAAACCTTGAGTCGCCGCTCTGTGGGCGTCGTACAACAAGTTCGAGCGACGCAGACTTACCTGTTTCCGTGGGATGGTTCGAAGAAAGATTCGTACTCATCACTTATGCTCCATGAAAACGATATCCGAACCTTTGAGTTCCGCAGTCACCTTGTTCAGAACGCCATCGTGCGCTGCGGCCACATCGGCCAACGGCCGGTGCGAATCGCGATCGGCGGGTTGTTCAGTCGATAGAATCAATGCGCGTGGGCTACTGGTGCCCGGTGCTGGTGTCCGTCCGTGGATCTGGCGCATGTCGCTCTCCGTCAATGGGCTTATGGATTACCCTACAACTGGCCTGAAACAAGGGCCATAGGACAAACGTTGTAGACGGGCCTTGCGTGCGCCAACGCTATTGCAGCAGCGTTCGACACTTGCCGCCGAACTTGCCGTATCGGCCCCTCGATCGGTCAGGCTTGCCTGTGCCGACGGCAACCATCTACCGTGCGACATAGTCGTGCAGACCACGGGCGGTGAGTTGGCGGCTGTGTCGATCGTGACGAGGCACAGGATGAAGCACATGCCCTACGCCGTAACGGGCGCCTCCGCGACGCGCTGACGTCATTGCATCGAGACGTCGATCTCCATCGGATAGGGGCTCGGCGTCTTCGGTGGCGCGGGCAGCGCCCAGTTGGCGAACTGCCCGGCGAAACAGGTAGCCACGGGCGTTTTCGGCTTTACGTCCACGTCCAGGCTGCGCCCGTCCGGACGCACCCGTGCCACCAGCGTGAACGGGCGCCGGTCGGCGGCCGGCATGTTGCTGGCGATGCAGTCCTTCAGCGCGTCCGTGGCCGGGTTGCCGATGGTGTCCCACAGCTTGCCCTGCCATAGCTTGCCTTCGACGTTGGTCTCCAGCACCTTCGCGGTCTGCACGCGGGCTTCGAAGCCGCCATCGGCGGCCATGGCAAGAGCGAGGGCAAGCAGCATCGCGTGTCTCCGGCAGGGTAGGGCCGCAGCCTAGCAGGGACGCGCGGGCTTCACACCGGCGGCGATAGCGTCGTGGTCCAGCCGGGGCGTCGCACCGGCAAGCCAGGAGTCCGCCATGCCCATGCGTCCGCTGTTCCTGCTGTCACTCGCCCTTGCCGCCACCGCCGCGATGGCCCAGACGGCGCCGTCGTCGAACCCGGCCAGCGCACCGTCGCCGAAACCGATCGCGACGCCGGCACCCGCTTCACCGTCGCCCGGTGCGCCGCAGGATCTGGACACCGGTGCCGTGGCCCGCCCCCATCCCGCCGCCGCACCCGTGCAGCCCCATTCCGATGCCGGCGCCACCGAGCGCGGCCTGGTGCCCGTCAAGCCCGCCGGTTCGGCCAGGGGCGTGACGCGCCGTGTCGAGAACGCCAATGCCCACGGCGTGGATGCGCAGGGTCATACGCTGGACCCGCACGGCAAGCCCGTCGGCCAGGCGCCGACGCCATCCACCTCCGTACGCTAACGTGACGAGGCCGCCGGTGCGCTACCATCGCGGCAATGCCGATCCGTGTGGGGAATGCGAGTGAGGATGAACCGGGCCATCGTCGTCGTCGCCCTGACCATGGGCCTGTCCGCATGCGCGGGCATGGCCTCGAAAGTTGCCCGCCTCGACGTGGGCATGCCCCGCGACGAAGTGCTGGACCGGCTCGGACCGGCCGATTCCGATCGCACGATGATCGGTTTCGAGGTGATGAGCTGGCTCGATCGCCGTCCGGGCCGGTTCTCCTTCACCCATAAGGACTACACCGTTGTGCTGAAGGACGAGAAAGTCGTCCAGTTCGGGCCGGGGCTGATACGGCGCGACGGCAAGACCTCGTTGCAGATCGAGACCGACGACCGCTGAGCGTCGCGTCAGGTCATCCAGTGCCGCTGGCGATACATCCATAGCGCGACGTACTCGTGCAGGCAACGGGCGGTGAGCGTGAGCGCGTCGCGCCGCGGCAGCCAGGCCGATGCGGCGACCAGCTCGGTCAGGGCGTCGTCGGCCGGGGACTCGATCACGTGCACACCCTCGCGGCGAAAACAGGCCGCCGCGCGTCGCATGTGGATATCGGACGTGACCAGGACGATGCGATGCAGGTCTTCGTTCCGGAGGATCGCGGCGGTGTCGCGCGCGTTCTCGTGCGTGTCGGTGCTGGCGTCTTCCACGCGCAGGTCCCGTGTCGGCACACCGGACGCCGCAAACCCCCGCGCGAGATAAACCGCCTGGTCGTTGCCGGAGGCGATCAGCACGGGCGCCTTTCCGGCACGCCACAGCGAAAGGCCCATGCCGGCCCGTGTCGTCGTCCGCGACCAGTCGCCGTCCGGGAGCACGCCGCCGCCCAGCACGACGATGGCGTCCGCGCGGGACGACGTGTCGTCCATGCCCGTTACCAGTCCGTTGCGCAGGTGCAGGGCCAGGGCCGGTGTGGACGCGATCGTGAGCCATGCCGCGGCGAGGATACCGAGGACACAGGCAAGGCGCGGCCGGCGCCACAGCACCAGCGCAGTGGACAGGACGGCCAGCAACAGGGCCTGCACGGCAGGATGGATCAGGTAGTCGGCGATATCCATGGCCGCCGCGATCATGGCGCAAAAGCAGTGCCGCCGCCCGTCGGTCGAATGGCCTAGGCGGGCTGTTGAATGGACGCCACCGTGCATTGAAATGACGATACCCACCGAGCGAAATCACAGGGTGGGTGTCGTATGAATCATGGAAAACGCGTCGCTGCCGTAGCAGCCACTCTCTGGCTGACGGCCTGCGCCACCGGTGGCAGTCATCTGCCGCCGCCCACGCGGGATGCGGCCAGTCCGGTCGTCGCCGCTTACCTGATCGGGGTGGACGACGAGTTGCAGGTGACCGTCTGGCACAACCCCGACCTGAGCGTCAGCGTGCCGGTGCGCCCGGACGGCAAGATCACCGTGCCGCTGGTCGGCGACGTGGCCGCCGGCGGACGCACCACCGACCAGGTGAGCGCCGAGATCCAGCAGAAGCTGGTGCAGTACATCCGCGATCCGCAGGTGGCGGTGATCCTGACCGCGCTGCGCAGCCACGAATACCTATCTCGCGTGCGGGTTACGGGTGCCGTGCGGAGCCCGATCTCGATGCCGTATCGCCAGGGCATGACCGTGCTGGACGCGGTGCTGGCGGCGGGGGGCACGACGGAATTCGCCGCGCCCGATCGCACCGAACTCTATCGGCACGACGCGGCGGGCAGCACGCAGGCCTATGCGGTCAGCCTGCAGAAGATCCTCCAGCAGGGCGACCTGGCCAACAACTATCCCGTGCAGCCCGGTGACGTCATCACCGTCCCGCAGCGCGCTTTCTGACCGCCCCGCCGTCGGGCGGGGCAAGGGGTGTTATCCATGAACGGGGAACTCGTTCCTTTCGCGGGCATGCTGCCCGCCCTGATCGGAGAGGCACGCCGGCGCCGGATCGCGCTGGGCGTGACCTTCGCGGCGATCGCGCTGGCCGCGCTGGGCATCGGCGCGCTGTGGCCGAAGAAATACGAAGCGTCCACCACCATCCTGGCTCAGGAGGCGAGCATCATCACGCCGCTGATGGAGGGCGCGGCATCGGCCACCGCCAACGCGAACCGCGTGGGCATGGCGCGCGACGTGATCTTCAGCCGTCGCGTGATGGACCAGGTGCTGCGCACCGGTGGCTGGCTGGCGAGCACGCCGACGCCCATCGAACGCGACCGGCTGATCGAGGCGATCAAGTCGCGCACGAAGGTCGTCAACGGCCGTGACAACCTGATCACGATCAGCTATTTCGATGCCGATCCGCGGCGCGCGTTCGAGGTGACCCGTGCGTTCGGCCAGCTGTTCATCAGCGAAAGCCTGGCGTCCAAACAGCGCGAAAGCCGCGATGCCTACGAGTTCATCGACAGCCAGGTGGAAGCCTACCGGGGCAAGCTCACCGACGCGGAAAACAAGCTCAAGGCGTATCGGGACGCCAACGCCGACGCGCGCCCCGGCAGCGATGCCGACACCAACGCGCGCATCGGTTCGCTGCGTACGCAGATCGAGAACAATCGCATGGATGCGATGCAGAAGCAGTCGCAGGCGGCGGCTATGAATGCGCAGCTGAGCGGCGAGTCGGAAGTGAACGCGGTGCAGACCGTGGGCGGTATCTACGCGTCGCAACTGGCCGAGATGCAAGCGCGGCTGGATACGCTGCGATTGACCTACACCGATGCCTATCCCGACGTGGTGCGGCTTCGCCACCAGATCGACGATCTTCGCGCGCAGATGCAGGGCGCCGACGCACGGCGATCCGTGGGCGGCGGCACGGTGGACCGCATGGTCGCCATGAATCCGGTCAACCAGCAGATGCGTGTGCAGCTGGCCACGATCCGTGGCGATGCTGCGGCCGCCTCGGCGCGGGTAGGCGCCAGCGAAAGCATGCTGCAGTCCGAACTGGAACGCAGCAGGCGCATCGCCAATTCCGAGAACGTGACCGCCGAGCTGACCCGCGACTACACGGTCAACCGCGATGTCTACCAGGACCTGCTGAAGCGTCGCGAGAACGCGCGCGTGTCGATGAACCTGGATGCCGAGCAGCGCGGGCTGACCTTCCAGGTGCAGAACCCGGCGGTGATGCCGCTGGTGCCCTCGGGCCTGCGTTTCATGCACTTCGGGCTGGCCGGCCTGGCCCTGTCGCTAGCGGTGCCGTTCGGTCTGCTGTTCGCGGTTGCCCGCTTCGATCCGCGGGTGCGTTCGGTGGGGCAGCTGGAGCAGGCGCTGGGCTACCCCGTGCTTGCGACGATTCCGTTTTATCCCACGCCGCGTGACCGTCGTCGCGACCGGCTGCAGAACATGTTGCTCGCAGCGATCGTGCTCGGTGTGGGCGCGGTGTACCTGGGTTTGTTCTGGTGGAGGATGAAGGCTTGAAGACCATGCACTCGCGCATTGACGCATCCACCGAGCCGGGCGATTTCGTCGATCGTGACGAGGCGCAGGACGACGCGCATGCCGCGTCGGGCCATTCCATCGCCCTGATGCGTGACGAGCGCGGCGCACTGGCGCCCATCGACTGCGAACGCAAGCGCCTGATCCATCGCGAGGCGTCAGTGCGCTCGCAATCGGATGCGTTCCGGGGCATCCGGACCCGCCTGGTGGAGATGGCCGGCGACAGCAACTTCATCACCCTGGTAGTGGCGGTCAGCCCGCGCTCCGGCGGCAGTTTCGTCACGCGCAACCTGGCCGCCGCGTTTGCCTTCGACGAATCGAAGACCAGCCTGCTGGTGGACTGCAACCTTCGCTATCCCGACCAGCACAAGGCCCTGGGCATCGAGCCGCGCACGGGAGGACTGATCGATTTCCTCGAGCATCCGGCGCGTGGCATCGCCTCGATCATGTATCCGACCGGCGTGCCCCGGCTGCGCCTGATCCCCGCCGGCACGGCGCGGGAAAACAGCGGGGAATACTTTTCCTCGTTCCGCATGCGTGCGGTGCTGGACTCGCTGCGCTGCCGCTATGCCGATCGCTACCTGTTCCTGGACGGCCCGCCGGTGAAGGGCTCCCCCGACGCGCGCATCCTTGCCGACCTGGCCGATTTCGTGGTCGTGGTGGCGGGCTACGGGCGCGACACTCCCGCCGCGATCCACCAGGCGGTGTCCAATTTCGATCCGGCCAAGGTGGCCGGCGTCGTCTTCAACCAGTCGCCGTGATCGCGATGCGTCGAAGGAAACGCATGCTCGCCTCCACGGCGCTGGCCCGTGCGATCGCGCTGGGTCTGGCGGCCGTGCCGGCGTGCTCGCTGGCCGGTACGCTGGACTACACGTTGTATGCCGGCCTGGAGCACAGCAACAACATCGCGTTGTCCTCGGATCGCCCCCTCAGCGAGAACGTGCTGACCCCGGGCGCCACGTTCCAGTTCAACCAGCTGGGGTCCACCTTCCAGGCGAACGTGCTCGGTACGGTCGAATACCGGAAGTATCTCGAAGGTCACTTCGATCCGCAGACGCAGACCCAACTGGGTGCGCAGGCGAACTGGACCCTGCTGCCTCAACGGCTGGATTTCTCGGTCGAGGACTATGCCGGCGTGCAACCGGTGGACCAGCTGTCCGCCGATGCGCCGGACAACCGGCAGCAGACCAACGTGCTGGTGCTGGGTCCCACGCTGCGGATGCGTTTCGGCGATGCCGCGCGCGGGCAGCTGGAGCTGCGCTACATCAACAGCTATGCGTCGAAGGTCGACCAGTTCGATTCCTCGCGTGGCATGGCGGCGTTCCGGCTTTACCGCGACCTCGGCCCGACCGACCAGGTATCCGGCAACGTCGAGTTCCAGCGCGTGGACTTCACCCACCAGCCGGACGGGGCCAACTACGACCGCAAGGAAGCCTTCGTGCGCTATACGCGGAAGCTGCCGCACTTCGATGCGGATGTCCTGCTCGGTGGCACGCGGCTGTCGTTCGACCAGGGCCGGAGCGTATCGGCACCACTGGTACGACTGCGGGTGGGCTGGCAGCCGACGCTGCGCAACGCGGTGTCCCTGGCCGGCACCTGGCAATACGCCGATGCCGCGCAGGACATCATCACCACGCCCGGCGCATACGGTGCGGGCCTGCAGGCCGATCGCGCCGAGGCCATCGATCCGTTCGCCAATACCGGCGGGCTGGGGCGTGGCGCGACCGGTAACGGTATCGGGGTGGGCAGTGCCGTGATCGGCTCGCAGGTGTACCGCGAGCGTCGGGTGGAGGCGAACTGGAACTGGCGTGGCGATCGCCTGACCGTCACGGTGTCGCCGGCGATCGGCAAGCTGGCCTACCTGGACGACCCGACCTTCGACCAGACCGCGCGTGGCCTCAGCATCGGCATGGGCTATCGCATGACGCCGACGCTGACCTTGTCCGGCTTCGGTACGTACGAGCACGTGGATTACCGCACGCTCGACCGCAGCGACCACACGACTCGCCTTGGGCTGGACCTGGCCAAGGAGATCAACCGGCACTGGAGCTGGCACATCTCCGTGGCGCGCGAGCGGCGCAGCAGCGATGCGGCGGCACAGAGCTACCGCGAAGCGGAGTGCTTCGTCGGCGTGGTGTACCGGAGGTAAGCATGCGTGACGACCTGGACCTGCCCTTTTTCTTCGGCGCCGAACACGGCCTGTTCGGCATGTACCACGCGCCCGCCGTGCGGCCGCGCCAGGCGCTGCTGATGTGCCCGCCGCTGGGCCAGGATCTGATCCGCTGCCACCGGCTCTACCGGCAGCTGGCCCAGGCGCTGGCCGGGCAGGGCGTGGCCGTGTTGCGCTTCGATTACCACGGCACGGGCGATGCCGCCGGTGCCAGCGGCGAGGTGGACTGGGATCGCTGTGTCGCCGATACGGCGACGGCTGCCGATCAGGTACGCGCACGGGCCGGCGTGGACCGCGTGGTCGCCTTCGGCGCGCGCCTGGGCGGCAGCATTGCGCTCGCCGCCTCGTCGCGGGCCCGCTTCGCCGAGGTGATCGCCTGGGACCCGGTTTTCGACGGCGCGGAGCACGTCGCGGTGCTGGACGCGATGCAGGCCGCGTTGCGCGAGGACCCGAACCGCTTCACCCATCCGCGTGACGCGGCCGATGCCGCGGACCAGTGGCTGGGTTTCAATGTCGGCGCCGCCTTGCGGGACCAGCTGGCCGCGCTGCATGTCGATGCGAGCGCCGTGCCCACGCTGGTCCTGGATTCGTTGCCGGACGGCGAGCCGCGACGCTGGGACGGCCGCCTCGGCGAGCACGGCCGGATTCGCGTGCTGGGTCAGCCGACGCCGTGGAATGACCTGCACCGACTGGAAACCGCGATTCTCTCACAGCCGTTGATCCAGGCCGTGAGCGGCCGCTTCAGGGAGATCGCGTGATGCACGAGCAGGCCCATCGTTTCGGCCGTGCGCGGCATCTTGTCGGCATCGCCGGCGTGCCCGCGGGCGACGCCGGCGACATCGGTGTCATCGTGCTCAATGCCGGACTGGTCCACCGCATCGGTCCGTTCCGCCTGCACGTGGAACTGACCCGGCAGCTCAATACCGCCGGGTATCCCACGCTGCGCTTCGACATGTCCACGCTCGGCGACAGCGCGGCCACTGGCGGCGGGCAGACGCGTGTGCAACAGGTACTGGCGGACCTGGACGATGCCATGGGCCTGCTGGCCAGCCAGGCCGGCTGCTCGCGCTTCGTCCTGGTCGGGCTGTGTTCGGGCGCGCAGAACGCCCATGTGGTGGCGGCGCAGGACCCGCGTGTCGCCGGGGCGGTGTTCCTGGACGGCTATGCCTACCGCACGCTCGGTTACCGGTTGCGGCATTACCTGCCGCGCCTGGTAGACCCGGCTCGCTGGTGGCGTCGTGTGCGCCGCCGCGGCGGCGAGGCCAGGGCGGTACGGACCCCGGAACCGGTGTTCGCCGTGGCGGCTGCGCCACGCGACGAGGTGATCGCGGATTTCACCGGCATGGTCGCGCGGGGCATGCGGCTGTACCTCGTCTACTCGGGCGGTATCAGCGACTGTTTCAACCACGCCCGCCAGTTCCGCGAGTGCTTCGGCAAGGTCATGCGCCATCCGGCCGTGGCGACGCGTTACCTCGCCGGCACGGACCACACCTATGTTCTCACCGGTGACCGTGCCCGGCTGGTGCACGGCATCGACGACTGGCTGACCCATCATTTTCCGCCGGCTGTAGCCGGGAGGCGCACTTGAATACCGTCCTGGTCACCGGCGGCGCCGGCTACATCGGCAGCCACACCGTGCAGCAGCTGGTGGCGCGGGGCGATCGGGTGGTCGTCATCGACAACCTGTCCAGCGGGTTCCGCGAGGCGGTGCGTGGCGCGTCGCTGGTGGAAGGCGACGTGGGAGACGGCGAACTGGTCGGACGCGTGCTGCGCGCGCACCGCGTGGACGCGGTGCTGCATTTCGCCGCGCACACCGTGGTACCGGAGTCGGTCAGCGACCCGTTGAAGTACTACGGCAACAACACCTGCAACACGCGCAACCTGTTGGCTGCCTGCGCGGAGGCGCGCGTGGACAAGTTCATCTTCTCGTCCACGGCGGCTGTCTACGGCACCACGGCCACCGGCATCGCGGACGAGGAAACACCGACGCGCCCGGCCAATCCGTATGGCCGCTCCAAGCTGATGTCCGAGACGATGCTGCGCGACTGGTGCGCCACCGGCGCCATGCGCCATGTGGTGCTGCGCTATTTCAACGTGGCCGGTTGCGATCCGCTGGGACGCATCGGCCACAGCACGCCCGCGGCGACGCTGCTGGTCAAGGTGGCGTGCGAGCACGCCGTAGGCAAGCGCACCGGCATCTCGATCTACGGCACGGATTACGACACACCTGACGGTACCGGCGTGCGCGATTACATCCACGTCGACGACCTTGCCGCCGCGCACCTGCGCGCCCTCGACCATCTGCGCGACGGCGGTGCGTCGCTGACGCTCAATTGCGGCTACGGTCACGGCTACAGCGTGCGCGAAGTGGTGGACGCGGTGGCCAGAGCCAGCGGCCGCCCGCTCAACGTGATCGAGCTGCCACGCCGCCCGGGCGATATCGGCAAGCTGATCGCCTGCAGCGACCGGCTGCGCGAGGTGCTCGACTGGACGCCCTGCCACGACGACCTGGATTTCATCGTACGCACGGCGCTGGATTGGGAATACCGCCTGATCGGCGCGCCCGCGCCCGTGCCGGTGGCTTCGGTGGCATGAGGATGCGCTTCACCGTGCGCCGCGTGCCGTTCGTCGTCTGCCTGCTGATCGCCGGCATTTTCGTCGGCCTGCCCGAACCGGGCCGTGCTGCCGGGCCGCCGGGCGCGACCACGTCGCCCGTTGCGTCGCGCACGTCCGTATCTGCGCGACTGCCTGCTGCGCAGGCCATCGTCGTGCGTCCGCAGGCGGGGAAGGGCGATGTGCTGGCCGTGTCGGCGGGCATTCCGTTCCCGCCGGGACTGCTGCGCGATACGACGCTGTTGCGCATCGTGGATGCGCAGGGCCACGAGATACCGTCGGCGATCGTGCCGCTGCTGCAGTGGCATACCGGTGCTGGCGGCGTGCGTGCGGTGCGTGCGCAGTTCCGCGCGACGGCGGGCACGTATTACTTCATCCTGGGTGCGCCGCATGCGGCGGCGATGCCGGCGTGGCCCTATGCGCAGGGGCGGACCGGCCCGCCGTCCGTCGCCCTGGCCACGCTCACGCCGCAGTGGCTGACCGCGTCGCTGATTGCCGGGCCGCAATCGGTGGCGGCACCGGACGAGCCTTATGCCGGTTATGTCGATGCGCAGTTCCGCTGGGCGCGCACGTTGCCCACCGCCGACACCACGGCCTGGCTGTTCGACCGCCCGTCCACGCTGTTCAAGGCCTATGTTCGCACCGGCCGCGCGGATTACCTCGACGCCGCCGAGGCCAGCTATCGCTGGTACATGGCGGGTATCAAGCGTGACGGCGTGCCGGCCAGTCCCTCCTGCGCGGGGGGATGGTTGCCGTCCGGCAAGCCGTGCGATGTCAAGTACGTGTATATCGAGCCGATCCTGCTGGCGATGGCGCTCAGCGGGGACGACACGATGCACGATGCGGCCACGGTGGCCGCCATGGCGGACCTGTGGCACAGCGGTGGATGGAACGGCGCACCCGGTCCGTATCGTCATGCGGACGATTACTTCACCGAGCGCCTGGCCGGCCTCGGCCTGATCCAGACGGTGGCCGCTTTCGAACTCACAGGCGACGCGCGCTACCGCGAGCGCATCGACGCGCGCATCGGCTGGCTGGAGCAACAGCAGCGGCACAATCCCGACGGTCTCGGCGACGACGGTTCGTGGCGCAACAGCTGGAACGTGCACGAGAACGACCGCGGCGGCGCCGATGACGTGCGCGGTGCGTCGCCCTGGATGAGCGAGAACATCGTGGATGGGCTGTGGCATGCGTGGCTGGTCACGAAAGACCCACGCATCCCGGCCATGGTCACCGGTTTCGGCCGCTACCTCGAACGCTACGGCTGGATCGATCCCGCCTTGCTGGTGCCGCCGCACGACTGGCGCAACGGCTGCTCCGGCCCGCGTGGCCAGATCGCCTGGTACTGGTCGTCGTCGCAGGCCACGCCCGCCGCGCTGATGAAGATCCAGGAATCGGAAGGCTGGTACAGCGACGGGCACACCGTGGAGCTGGGCCTACCGGTGGCCGCCGCGCGATATTTCGAGACGGACGCGCGCCAGGCCGCGGCGCTGACCAAGCGCTTTGCCGCCATCGCCTCGTCGTATGCGCCGTCCTGCGCGTCGATCTCCGACACGTTGCGCCGCTTCAACTGGAACAACCGCGGCGCTGGCGTGGCGCAGTGGATGATGGCGCAGCCGGCCGGCGCCGGCGTGGCACCACCTTCCCGTGCGACCCCGACGGCGGCGTCGCCGTGAACCGTCGCCTCGCGGTGCTGCGCAGCGTGGGTATCGTCACGGTGTCCACCTATATCGAATACGCGCTGGGCCTGCTGATGAGCGTGTGGATCGCACGCGCCCTGGGTCCGGTGGACTTCGGTCGCTATGCCTTCACCGTGTGGCTGTGCGGTTGGCTGATCGTGTGTTCCAACCACGCGCTGACCACCTCGTCCACCAAGTTCATCGCCGAGGCCGACGGCATGGGCGATGCCGGCCTGGCCTCGCACCTTGCCGCCCGTTTCTCGCGTCTGCAAGGGTGGAGCTCGGCCGTGGTGATCGGCCTGTTCGTGGTGGTGGGCTGGCTGTGCCGACCGTCCGAATGGGACCATTCGTTGCTGCCGATCATGGCGCTGGTGGTGGTCGCGGTGGTCGCCAAGGCCAACTACGCGATGCAGGTCGCCATCGCCAAGGGACAGGAGCGTTTCGAGCCCGAGGCCGTGGCCACCGTGGTCGGCGGCGTGCTCGGCATGTTGCTGGTGCTGGCCGCCATGCTGATGCACGCGGGCCTGGTCGACTTCGTCGCGCTGTTCGCCGTGGCCTGCCTGGTCCTGAACCTGGTCAATCGGCAGGTCTATCGCCGCTGCTGCCGATCCTTCGCACCGGGCCCGGTACCGCCGGCGCTGTCGCAGCGGGTGGATCGGCATCTGAAGCTGACCGCCGCCCTGGTGCTGATGGGCTCGTTCCGTGTCGGCACCATCGAGATATTCCTGCTCAACACGTTTTCCGGCTCGGTAGCGGTGGGGTATTTCGCGATCGCCGGCACGCTCACGCGCGGCGCCGTGCAACTGTTCTCCGTCGGGCTGACCTCCACGTTGCTGCCGTACATGGCCAAGTCCTACGGCGAGCACGGCACGGCACGGGCCGCCCGCTTCCTTTCCGAGGCCACGCGGTTCTACTGGGCGGTGGGCATCGCCATCGCCGGGCTGGGTCTGGTCACGACGCCGGACATCGTCCGGCTGATGTACGGCAGCCGCTACGTGGAAGCCATCCCCGCGATCGAGGCGACCCTGGTGCTGGGTGGCCTGTTGCTGATCGGCAATGGCATCGCCGCCTTCCAGACCGTGGTGGACCGCCAGGACGATCGTGTCCGCATCGCCACCGTGGCGCTCGTGGCCAATGCCTCGTTGGGCGTGGCGCTGATACCGGCGTTCGGCCTGCCGGGCGCCGTGCTCACCTACGCCGGCACCCGCGTGGTGGAGATGGTGCTGGCCGTGCATTACCTGCGCAAGGCCACCCGTGGCGGCTTGCCGCTGGCGGCGATGGCGCGCCTGTTCGTCGTGGGCGCGGTGGCCACGCTGGCGGCCTGGGCGACCACCGCGGCCATTCCGTCGCTGGCCGGTTTCCTCGGCGGCTGCGCGGTCTTCGCGGTGCTGTACCTGCCCGGCAGCGTGCTGGTGCGCTATTGGACGGCGGACGACGTGCAACTGATGACAGGCATCAGCCGACGCCTCGGCCGCCCGGGTCGCTGGCTGTCGCGCATGCTGGATCACGTGCCGTCCGCCGCGGTCAAGGCCGGCCCATGAGCCAGGTCTGTCGCGTCGTGGATTCGCTGGAAACCCTGCATGGCCATCGCGACGGGATGGCCCGGTTGGCGGCACAGCCCGGTGCGGCCAGCGGCATCGTGCAGCACCCGGACTGGATCGCGTACGAGGTGGCCAGCCGCAGCGACGGCACGCGGCCGCACGTGATCCTCGTCTGCGACGCGGGGGGAGGCATCATCGGCTACGCTCCGCTGCTGGCGGTCGAGCATGTCGCGCGGATCGACCTGGGCGGGCGCCGTATGCCGGTGTATCGCGGGCCCGTACTGCGCCTGCTCGGTGACGACGTGGTAGCGGACGCCGCCGATCTCGAACGGGTCGGCGACGCCATCGCCCGCCATCTCGCAGGCGACATCGGCGTGCGAGTGATCCGCATCCAGGAGGCCGGCCTGCCCAGCCGGTTCGCGGATCGCCTGGCCGCCGCCGGCCTGCGCATCGTCGCCGCGCACCTGCGCGACCAGGTGCACTGGTCGATCGACCCGCAACCGTCCTCGGAAACGTGGCTGGGCGGCATGGACCGGAAGAAGCGTGCCGACCTCACGCAGCGCGTCGGGCGTGCCTACCGCAAACTGGGTGGCGATGCAGCGCTGCACACGTTCGACCGGGCGGAGGACATGCGCGAGTACGCCCGGCTGATGAACGAGGTGTACGCGCGCACCTGGCACCACGCCGCGTTGCCCATCGACTGGGAGGCACCGGCGCGCGTGGCCCTGTTCGAACGCCTGGCCGCCGCCGGGCAGCTGGTCGGGCACGTGGTGCTGCGCGAAGGGACACCGCTGGCCTATGTGCACGGCTATCGCCTGGGCGGCACCTACCTGGTCGACGACCTCGGCTATGACGAAACCGTGGCGAAGGTCGGCATCGGCTCCGTCGCGGTGTTCCAGGCCATCCGCGCCTTGCTCGACCGGTTTCCCGGCGAGCGCATCAGCTTCGGCTACGGCGACAACCAGTACAAGCGGTTGCTTGCCACGCGCGCCGAGGCGTGCGGTTCGCTGTATGTCGTGAGATCGATGCCCGCGACCCTGGGTTTTGGCGCGTACAGGCCATTGCGCTGGGCATACCGCCGTGTTCATCGGCTCAGGGCAGAGTGGCGTGTGCGTCGTGGTAAATAGGCGTAACGGTGACGTGCTGCATGGTCAGTTTCGTGAACGCGACCTGCGTGATGACCTCATCAAGACGCTCCGCATGCTGCCGCTTGAGGTTTACGTATTGAGCGAAAGGATCACTCTAAGTGAACTTTTTTAGGTTCTTCGCGCATGACCGGGGTCTGTACCGAAGCCGAAGCCGAAGCCGAAGCCCGTCGCTCGTATGGCGCGGCGAGGAGGCGCCGGGTGGTCACACTCTGCGCTCGGGCAGCGGCCGCAAGCGGCCGAACTCGCTCAGAGCGTAACCACCCACCACCTCTGCGACCACAGAGGCAATCTGCGCGGAGAGCAACGCGTTGGTGACATCGGGTGGGGCCTGCTTGCAGATGCCGCTCCGTGCAATGCCGCAGGCGTTGCCTTCCCAGCCCGCAACCTCAGTGGTCAGGGAGGTGTCGGGTGGTCATCCTCTGAGCGAGTTCGGCCGCTTGCGGCCGCTGCCCGAGCGCAGAGGGTGACCGCCCGACGCCTCCTCCCCGTGCCCACCCAAGACGGCGAGCTTTCGCATCATCGCTGATCGTAGAGCTTACGCGCGCCGACGCGCCTGACGCGCTTCCATCCACTCGTACAGCACCGGCAGCAGCACCAGCGTCAGCAGGGTGGACGTGATCAGCCCGCCGGCCACCACGGTCGCCAGGGGCCGCTGGGTTTCCGCGCCTACACCTTGCGAGAGCAACATGGGCACCAGGCCGAGGATCGCCACCGTGGCCGTCATCAGCACCGGGCGCAGGCGCAGCAGGCTGCCCTGGATCACCGCTTCGCGCAGGTCGCCCGCCGCATCGCGTTGCCTGTCGAGGAAGCTGACCAGCACGATGCCGTTGAGCATGGCGACGCCGAACACCGCGATGAAGCCGACCACGGAAGGTACCGACAGGTATTGTCCGCTGACGAACAGGCCGACCACGCCGCCGATCACCGCGAACGGTACGTTGGCGAGGATCAGCGCCGCGTGCCGGAACGACTGGAACGCGGTGTAGAGCAGCACGAAGATCAAAAGGATCGTCAGCGGGACGATCAGCGCCAGTCGTTGCATGGCGCGCTGCTGGTTTTCGAACGCGCCGCCCCATGCCGTGTAATAGCCGGTGGGCAGCGCCAGTTCGCGCGCCAGACGTGCCTCTGCCTCCTGGACGAAACCGTCGATGTCACGCCCGCGTACATCCAGGCCGATCACCGCGAAGCGTTGCAGCGCCTCGCGGCGAATGAACGAGTAGCCGTCCGCCTGCGTCACCGTGGCTACCTGCGCGAGCCGTACCAGCACGCCGGCGGGCGTGCGCAGCGGAATGCGCCCGATGGCCTCGGGCGACGCCTTGCTGGCGTCGTCCAGCCGCACGGCGATGTCGAACCGGCGCACGCCATCCACCAGGCTGCCGACGGCCTGGCCACCGATGCCGTTGCGCACCACGGTGAGGATGTCGTCCGCATTGAGGCCGTAACGGGCCATCGCTGCCCGGTCCACCTCGATACGCAACTGCGGCTTGCCCAGGTTGGCTTCCAGCGACAGGTCGGCGGCACCGGGCACCGTGGCCAGGATGTCGCGTGCCCGGGCGCCCAGTCGATCGAGCGTGGCCAGGTCGTCGCCGTAGATCTTCAGGGCCAGCGTGGCGCGCACGCCGGAGATCAGTTCCTCGATGCGCATCTGGATTGGCTGCGTGTAGCTGACCACGGCCGTGGGCAGGGCGTCTTCGAGTTCCTTCTGCATCGTGGCCTCGATGCTGGCCAATGTCTGGCCGGGTCGCCACTGCGCGGCGGGCTTGAGCGGCGTGTACACCTCCATGTAGTTCACGTCGGCCGTCTCGCCCTTTTCCGCACGACCGATCATGGCCAGCGTGGTTTCCACTTCCGGTACCGTGGCGCGGATGCGTTCCGCGACGCGACGCGACACGTCGATGGACTCGTTCAGCGAGGCGGAGGGAATCGAGGTGATCCGCCACATGATCGCGCCCTCGCGCAGCACCGGCATGAATTCCTTGCCCAGCAGGGGAAACAGTCCCATGGCGGCCACGAGCACGAGCACCGAGGTTGCCAGTACGCCGCGGCGACGGGCCAGCGCGGCGCGCAGCACGCGCTCGTAGCGACGCTTCAGCCACGCCACCAGCCGCGTGTCCTTCTCGTGCCCGGGCTTGAGCAGCACCGCCGCCATCACCGGCACCAGGGTGAGGGCGAGCAGCAACGACCCGGCCATGGCGAAGCCGATGTTGAACGCCATCGGCCGGAACATCTTGCCCTCCAGGCCTTGCAGGCCGAACAGCGGCAGGAAGACCACGATGATGATGAGGATGGCGAAGGCGATCGGCGCCGCGACTTCACGTGCCGCTTCGCGTACCGCGTCGCCGCGGTCGACGGCGCGACCCTGCGCGGCGTGTTCGCCCATGATGCGGTGCGCGTTCTCCACCATGACCACCGCGCCGTCCACCATCATGCCGATGCCGATCGCCAGTCCCGCCAGCGACATCAGGTTGGCCGACAGGCCCCAGCGGTCCATGCCGATGAAGGCGATCAGCATGGCCAGCGGCAAGGTGGTCACCACGATGAGCGCGCTGCGCCACTCGCCCAGGAAGACGAACAGCACGATGGCCACCAGCAGGGCGCCCTCCAGCAGGGCGCGCGTGGCCGTGCCGACGGCGGCGTCGACGAGGTCGGTGCGCTCGTAGACCGGGCGCACCGCGACACCCGGCGGCAAGGCGCGGCGAATCGTCTCCAGTTTCGCCTTGACCGCCTCCACAACGCTGCGCGCGTTCTCGTCGATACGTGCCAGGGCCTGGCCGAGGACCACTTCCCGGCCGTCGCGCGT
Source organism: Xanthomonas sp. NCPPB 2632 (assembly GCF_041228075.2). Taxonomy (NCBI): domain Bacteria; kingdom Pseudomonadati; phylum Pseudomonadota; class Gammaproteobacteria; order Lysobacterales; family Lysobacteraceae; genus Xanthomonas; species Xanthomonas sp. NCPPB 2632. Next base: position 2,904,946 of record NZ_CM192979.1, on the reverse strand, counting down.
CACCGCCCCGGTGCGCGGTGCGCCGGCCTCGACCACGGTCGCCACGTCGCGCAGGTAGACCGGCGTGCCGTCGTCGCTGCGCAGCACGATGGCGCCCAGGTCGGCGGCGTCGCGCAGCAGGCCCACGCCGCGGACCAGGTATTGCTCGCGTCCCACGTCGATCGCGTTGCCGCCCACCTGGGCGTTGTTCGCCTCCACGGCCTGCAGCACGTCCTTCAGGCCGAGCCGGTAGGCGATCAGGCGCTGCGGGTCGACGCGCACCTGGAACTGTCGCTCCTGGCCGCCCCAGGAGGTGACGTCGTCGACGCCGGGCGCACTGCGCAGGATCAGGCGCACGGTCCAGTCCTGCCAGGCGCGCAGGTCCATGTCGGACACGTCGCCGTTTTCGCTTTCCACCGTGTACCAGAACACCTGGCCCAAGCCCGAGGTGTTCGGCCCCATCTCGGGCTTGCCGTAGCCGTCGGGCAGGCGTTCCGCGACCTGTTGCAGGCGCTCGTTGACCAGTTGGCGCGCGAAGTAGATATCGGTGTCGTCGCTGAAATACACCGCGATATAGGACAGCCCGAACAGGCTGACCGAGCGGATCGTCTCCACGCCGGGCAGGCCGGCGAGCGCCGATTCGACGGGTGTGGTGAGCAGGCGCTCGACATCTTCCGCGGCCAGCCCGGTGGCTTCGGTGTAGACGTTCACCTGCACGGGCGTGACGTCCGGAAAGGCGTCGATCGGCAGGCGGCGCAGCGCGCCCACGCCCAGCGCGGCTATCGCCAGCACACCGAGGATCACCAGCAGCTTGTAGCGCAGCGCCAGGTCGACCAGTCGGGTCAGCATCATTCGTCTCCCAGCTGCGAGCGGAGCAGGCGTGCCTTAAGCACGAAGGCGCCTTGCCTGGCGTAGCGGCTGCCGGCGGCCACGCCGCGTCGGATGGGCGTCCATCCACCACGTGTCTCGCCCACCTCGACCGACGTGGGCTCGAACCTGCCGTCGTTGCCGCGCACGAAAAGCGTCGTCTGGTTCTGCAGCAGTACCACGGCGTCGGCGGGTACGGCCAGCACGGTGTCCGAGCCGCCCGTGGCGATCCGCACGTCCACCGGATCGCCGGGATGGAGCAGGTCGTCGCGGTTAGCCACGCGAAGCCGGATACCGGCCGTGCGCGTGCCCTCGTCGGTGCGGTGCGCGCGCTGCACGACGCGGGCCGGCCATGTCCGGCCCTGTGCGGCGATGCTGGCCTCGGCTCGCGGCGTGACCCGCGCCGCCACGGCGGGAGGCAGCTGCGCTTCGACCCACACCGTGTCCTCGGTGACCACGGTGAACAGCGTCTTGCCGGGTTCGACGCGTTCGCCGACGAGGAAATCGTCGCTGGTGATCCGCCCCGCACGCGTGGCGACCAGCTCGAAACGGCCATCCGCCGCGGGCGAACCGCGCCGGAGCATGCCTGCGATCTGCGCGTCGCCCAGACCGTAGGCGCGTAACGCGGCGCGTGCCTGGTCGCGGGCCACCTGCGCCTCGGCATACCGGCGGCCGGAGACCGCCTGCGGCCCCAACGCCGAGACGCGTGCCCAGTCCTGGCTGGCCACGATGAGGCGTCCCTGCGCCTCGGCCACCTCGATGCTGGAGAGCACCACCAAGGGGTTGCCGGCGGTCACCATGTCGCCGAGCCGGGCCTTGCGCTCGATCACCTGGGCGGTGACGCGTGGTGACACGAGCACGGTGGCATAGGCGTCGATCCGGACCTCGCCGGGGGCGACCACGGTCTCGGCCATGGCATGCGTGCCGAGCGTATCGACGACGATGCCCGCGTCGGCCATGGCCTTGTCGTCGAGCGACAGGGGATGGTCGGTCGCGCCGGCCCGCATCGTGGCCAATGCAAGGCCGATGAAGAGCGCGACGCGGCGCGCGGAACTACGGTGGGTCATCATGGGTTGGCATCCTGTGCGCGGCCGTCGATCCAGTCGCCGAGGCGTCCGGTGGCCACGAGGTAGTCGAACCACGCCTGCCAGGTCTGGTTTTCCAGGGCGAGCGTGGCGAGCGCGGTATCGAGGTGCTGGTTCAACTGGACCAGGTAGTCGGAGGTATCCAGCTCCCCCGCCTGCCAGAGGCGCTCGAGCAGCAGCGTGCGTGGGCCGGTGGGCTCGGCACGCAGGCGGCGCAAGGTGTCGGCGGTCTGGCGCAGCGTGCGGTAGGTGTCGGCCGCCTGGCGCAGTGCGGAGGCGGTCTGCCATCCCACGGCCTGTCGTTGCGCCAGGGCCGCATCCGCTTCGGCCTGCGCCGCGACGATCTCGGCGCGTCCACTGTTGCGCACGGGCAGGGCGATGGCCACGCTGAGGCCGATCACCGGATCGCTGCGGGTGCCGCTGCGCACGCGGCCACCGGTGAGGCTGACCACGGGATCGGGTACGCGGGCGCGTCGCGCCACGTCCACGGCGGCATCGCGGCGACGTTGCTCGGCATAGGCCTGCGCCAGTTCGGGGCGTTGTTCCGCGTCCCGCGGCGCGATGCCATCGGACGTTGGAGGCAACCCCTCGGGCAGGGCGGGCAGCCCGCTTTCCATGCCTTCGCCGAGTGCCGCGAGTGTCGCCATGGCCGCGGCCTGCTGGCCTGCGAGCGAGGCCTGCGCGATGCGTGCCTCGGCCAGGGCGAGGGCGGCCAGGTCACGCTCGGGTGCGCTTAGGTCGCCGACCCGCAGTCGTCGCTCGGCGAGGTCGTCGAAGCGCTGCATCGCGGCCACGCGCTCGCGGCTCAGCATGTGCTGTCGATGCAGCAGCCCGACCGATGCCCAGGCTTTCAGCCATTGCACCGCCGCGTCGCGGCGGCGCAGGGCATAGGCGGCGTCGCTGACCGTCAGCGCGGCGTTGCTTTCCTCGACCCGTGCCCGCCGTTTGCCGCCGATATCCAGCGCGAGGCTGGCCGAAGCGGTGCGACGATCGACATCGGCGTTTTCGCTTTCGAGCGAGAGCGTGGGGTTGTAGACGGGCTGGTCGGCCGCGCGGACACGGGCCGCGGCGGCACGCCGTTCGGCGTCCGCGGCCTGCACGTCCGGGCTGCGGGCCCATAGGGCGTGCACGCGATCGCGCAGGGCGGGTGGCGCCGAGGTCGGCAGGTCAGGGAGCGACGCGGCCTGTGCCCGGGCGGCGAGGCACAGGCAGGCGCACGCAGCGGCGTGGAACACCGTACGCAGGTGGGACATGGGTGGATCTCCGGAAGAACGTGCACGGATCGACGTGGCCGCTGAGGCGGCCGGCGTCGCGCGGTGGGTTCGTCAGGCGATCGGTGGGCGGAGCGGGGAGCGGATATATGCCGAGACCAGCACGGCAGCCGGCTTTACGGTGGTGTGCGTGTGGGGCACGCCGGCGAGTATCGCGGGCAACGCGGAGGGCATGGCGACGTTGTGGGCGCAGCTGCAATGGCAGCCGGCACCTTCGTCGAGCACGCAGGTGTCGGCGGGGGCGGCCTCGGCCGTCGCGACGGCGATGTTGCCGTCGGCGAGGGAGGCCACGCGGGGGCCGTCGAGCAGGCAGAACGTGGCCATGGTGAGCTTGAACAGCAGCACCGCGAGCGCCAGCACCCACAGGCCGCGCTGGCGGCGGATGCGGAAGAACAGGCGGGGCGGGTGCGGGTGCATGGGTGGGGATGCTAGAGGATGGGGGGCGGTTGGACAATCGCCCACATCGTGGGCTCCTACCGGGGTGTGGGCGTGGCTGAATGGGGTGGGGGGAGTTCGAAGTCGCGGTGGGCGTGGGGGTTGCCGGTGCGGCCGGCTTCGGCGGCCTTGGCGATGTTGTACATCTCGCGGGCGGTGACATAGTGCAGGACGTAGTTCACGCCGTCGTTGTAGACGCGCTCGAGGTAGTCGTGCATGGCATCGGCGGGGGCGCCCAACAGGGTGTCCATGTCGCGTTCCTGGGTGCCGTGGGTGTGCACCTTGACGAACACCCATTCGGGGCGGCCTTCGACGTGGATGCCGGTGTGCACCCACTGGTCGATGCGCGACGGTGTCGGCGGGCAACCCTTGCGTACGTCCGAATTCTCGATGCGGGGGACGATGCCGAAGCGGCGATCTTTCCAGTTCAGGCCCAGCGGTCCCTGGATGATCAGCAGGTCGCCGCTGGGCGTGCCGCCCACGCGCATCGGCACGCCGGTGTCGTGCGACTTGCAGCGGAGGGGGTCGTCGGTGGCGTAGTAGATGGCGTTGGACATGCGCGTCTGCGTGTCGCTGGGCGCGGAGGGCAGGGTGAAGTCGGCGTAGCAACCCAGCTGGCGCAGCAGCACCAGTTCGTTGTTGATGCCGCACCAGCGGCCGTCCGCACGCGAGTTGTCCAGGCACCAGTTGCCGTGGATGAAGGCGAAGCGCAGCTGGCCGGTGACCGGATCGCGGGGTAGCGCGCCGTGGCGTTCGTGCAGCAGCCGGTTGAAGCGGTCCATGGTGGCGAGGAAGTTGGCTTCGGTGTCGTTGTCGTGGTGCAGGTGGATCTCGATTTCGCCGTAACCGTCGGCACACAGCGACTGCAGCTTGTCCAGGTGTTCCTCCACGTATTCTTCTTCCGGATAAAAGAAGGTGTGCTGCGGCATGCGGCCGTCCGCGTCGCGGTGGCGTCCGGCCAGCGCGCGGTAGTCGGTGCACCAGCGATCGACCCGGCGTCGCTGCGTGGCCATGTCCACACGGCCCCAGTTGGGCTCGTAGTGATCGACGAAGCAGAACATCACGTGCACCGGGCCGTCGACCTTCGGCGGCTTGCGCCGGGTGAGGTAACCCCACAGCCAGTACTGCATGTTGCGCGCACGGATGGCCAGCGTGAGGCCCGCCGCCGCCAGCAGCACGATGATGAGAAGGCATGCAAGGCCGATCATGCGGCGGCTCCGGCTGGCACCAGCGTGAGCAGCTGTTCGGCGTTGTTGCGCCATTGCCGCTCGCTGGCGATATAGGCGCGGGCGGCGTTGCCCACGCGTTGCCGCTCCGCCGCGAGTCGGGCCAGCGTCAGCACGCGTTCGACGCAGGCGGCGGCGTCGCCGCGCGGAAACAGCCAGCCCGTACGGCCATCGGCGATCACCTCGGCGACAGGCGCATAGTCCGGCGCGACCACGGCCACGCCCATGCCCATGAATTCGAACAGCTTCATCGGCGATCCATAGGCGTTGGAATTGGGCAGCACGGCGTAATCCATGCAGGCGATCCAGCCGGCCACTTCGTCGTGCGGCACGCGCCCGGGCAACAGCACGCGGTCGCTCAGCCCGCGCGCGGCGATCAGTTCGCGCACCGCCGGCAGGGTCTTGCCGTCGCCGACGAACACCAGGGCGAGTTCCGGAACGTCGGCCAGGCGGCCGGCAATGGCCTCCACGAAGCCGTCCACGCCATGCCAGTGCGCAAACGCGCCGATGTGACCGCAGACGACGCGGCCGGTGAGCCCGCGTTCCGCGCGCAACGCGGCCACGTCGAACCGTGACGGGTCGAAGCGCGGCAGGTCCACCGCGTTGGGCGACACCACCGAGGGGGCGATGTCGCCGTACGCGTGGCGCGCGGTGTCGAGGAAATAGGTGGAGATGAACACCAGTCCGCTCGCATGGCGCAGGCACCAGCCTTCGATGCGCCGCGCCAGTCGTGTCATGACGAGCGGGCGCACGCGATCCACCAGCGCGGAGTCGTTGATTTCCAGCACCAGCGGTATGCCGCGACGGCGCGCGAGCCATACGGTGGCGAACAGGAACAGCGAATACCGCTCATAGACCAGCGCCGGACGCGCGCCGCGCCAGGCCCGGGTCATGCGGAACAGGGTGACGACGTTGTAGAGCAGTTCGAACACCTCGAAGACGATGCCCGGCAGGCGGGTGACCATCGACGCGACGCGTCCGCGGCCGTTCGCCGTGGCGGCGTGTTCCTCGCGTTCCGGATCGGCGCCGGGGAACGACATCACCGCGACGTCGTGGCCCAGCTCGCGCAGGGCCTGCACGATGCCGCGGATATGCACGCCCTCGACATGCCGCCCGCGCGTACGGTGGTGATAGAGGATATTCATGGCGCGTTGCCCTCCAGTGCGGCGAAGCGGAATCCGCCGTCGATCCATTCCGGCAGCATCACGTCCAGCGCCTGGCGCGCCTTGTCGGCGTCGTCGTGCATCAGAACGATGTCGCCGGGGGCGGGCGGCGTGTCGCGCAAGCGCGCCACCAGCGTGTCGACGGGGGCGTCCTGGTAGTCGAGGCTGTCGTACGACCAGTACACGAGGTTGCGCTTGCGTCGGGCGAAGTGCAGCAGCAGCCCGGCGCCCACGTAGCCGCTGGGGGGGCGCATGCGGTGGTGAGGGCGTTCGTCGAACCCGCGCAGCAGGGCATCGGTGCGGTACACCTCGTCGAGTTGCCTGCCGAGGCTCATGTGGCGGAACGACCAGTGGCTGTACGAGTGATTGCCGATCATGTGGCCTTCGTCGACGATCCGCCGGACGATCTCGGGGTGCCGTTCTATCTTCTCGCCGACCAGGAAGAAGCTGGCCTTGACCTCGTGCCGGGCCAGTGTGTCGAGCAGGGCCGGCGTGTGCGCGGGCTCCGGGCCATCGTCGAAACTGAGGTAACGCAACGAGGCGCCGCGGTGGCGGGTGGACACGAGGGCATCCGGCAACAGGCCGAGCAGTTCGTGTTTTTTCGGTTTCCAGGTCATAGGGTCGGGGGCAGTCGGTCGGCACGTTCGGTGGAGGGGGCGGCATGGCGGGCGACCGCGTTCAGCAGCACGCGGTCGAGCCGGTCGATGTTGTCGTCCCAGCGGAAACGCGCGGCGTGGGCGGCGATCGCCGCGGTGTCGAACGATCGCGCCAGCGCATCGCACAGCGCGGCGGCCAGCGTGTCCGGTCGGTGGGGCGCGACGAGGCTGCCCGCGAGTGCCGGCAGCACCTCGGGAATGCCGCCGACGCGTGTCGCCACCACCGGCGTGCCGCAGGCCATGGCCTCCAGCACGACGTTGGGCACGCCTTCGTTGTGGCTGGGCAGGCAGAGCAGGTCCGCCGCGCGGAACCAGTCGGCGGTGGCCGCATGGTCCACGGCGCCGATCACGCACAGGGCGGACGCACAGCCCAGCGACGCGGCGCGACGCGGCAGGGCGTGGCGTTCCGCCCCATCGCCGACGAACACCAGGCAGGCGTCGTCGTGGATGCGGGCGACCTGGGCAAACGCGTCGAGCAGGTCGAGGCAACCCTTGGCCGCCTTCAGGTTGCCCACGAACAGCACGATCCTTCGATGCGCGGGCAGTCCCAGGCGTCGGCGTGCGTCGTCGCGGTCGCCGGGATGGAACAGTGCGGTATCCACGCCGTTGTAGAGGGTTTCCACCGTGTCGGCGCGTGCGCCCAGGGCGACGGCACGCGTCGCCAGCGCGTCGCTGACCGCGACCACCGCGTCCGCCTCGCGCAACGCCGGACCGATCTGCATACGGCGTAGCCGCGACGCGGCCTGCATGTTGAGGTCGCTGCCGTGCACCTTGACCACGTAGGGGATGCCGAGCAGCCGCGCCACCCATCCGCCGGCCACCGCATCCGGGAACGCCCAGCTGGCCAGCAGCACGTCGTAGCGTGCGGCCCGCAGCGCTCGGCCGCGTTGCCACATCACGCAGGCGAAGAAGCACAGCGCGTTGAGGAAGCGACCGATGCCGGGTGGGTGGTAGAAGGTGAAGCAGTCCTCGCCCAGTCCACTCACGCCGGTGGCGACGCGAGGGCCACGGCGCTCGCGGAAATCCACGGCGGTCAGCACGTCCACGCGGTGTCGCTGGCCCAGGCGCTGGAACTGCTGGCGGTTGAAGGTGCCACGCCGCGGGTCCCAGGGCGTGGGGAACAGGTTGGTCAGGATGAGGATCTTCACGCGGCGGCCGCGCCGCCGAAGTACAGCTGTCCGTAGCGCGACGCCATGGCGTCGAGCGAGCCGTGGGCTTCCACCCAGGTGCGCGCGGCGCGCCCGAGCCGTGCGGCACGTTGCGATTCGTGCAGCAGGCGCAGCATCGCCTCGGCCAGCGCGGGCGGATCGCAGGCCGGCACGAGGCAGCCCGTGCTGCCGTCGCGCACGATCTCCGCGTTGCCGCCGACGTTCGTCGCCACGATGGGCAGGCCGGTCGCACAGGCTTCCAGCAAGGCCATGGAGTAGCCTTCGGTGACCGACGACAGGGCGAACAGGTCCAGCCCCTGGAGCAGTTCGCGCACGTCGTCGCGATCACCAAGGAAGTGCACGCAGCCGGCCACGCCCTCGTCGAAGGCGCAGGCGCGCAGCGTATCGCGCAGTGCCCCGTCGCCGATCAGCACCAGCGCGGTATCGGGGCGTTTGTGGCGCACGATGCGGAACGCACGGATCAGGCCGGCCTGGTCCTTGGTCCAGTTGAGCCGGCCCACGTTGCCGATGATGCGGGTGCCGGCGGGCACGTTGAGCAGTCGCGCCAGCCGCTCGTGCATCGTGTCAGAGGCGACGTCGAAGCCTTCCAGCCGGATGCCGTTGGGTACCACGCAGGTTTTCTTCGCCGGTGCGATGCCTCGGCGCACGGCATCCTGGCGCGCGGCCTCGCACACGGCGACCACGGCGTCGGTGGCGCCCAGTGCGCGGCGGAACAGCCACTCTCGGCGGCCACCCTTGCGGTTGGCGCCGCCCATGCCGTGCCGCGTGTTCACCACCTGATCGATGCCCAGGCCCGTGCTGGCCAGTACGGCCAGGTAATGGGCCACGGCGTTGTGCGTGTGCATGACCTCGGTGGCGTGCGCGGCAAGCAGCCGGCGGACGCGGCGCAACGCGCGCAGGTCGGGTCCCGGTCGCTTGCCGCAGGCGTGCACCGGCACACCGAGGTCGGCCAGCTCGCCGGCCAGCGAGCCCGCCTCGAACAGGCAGATGACCTGTACCCGATGACCCAGCCGCTGCTGTGCCCTGACCAGGTCGATGACCATGCGCTCGAGGCCGCCACGGTTGAGGTTTTCCACGACATGGCTGATGTTCACGAGGCCAGCTCCGAAACGGTGACACGCAGCTTGCCGCTGCGGGTGAGGGGAATATCGTCGACGAAGTGGCATTGCAGCTGCGCGCTGTCGCCCAGCACCTTGCCCACTTCCCGGCGGATGTAGTCGACCGAGGCCTCGTCGAAGCCCGGGCCGCGCATGATCGACAGGTCGAGCCGGTCCAGTCGGCGCTGCACCAGCTGGAACCGCGTCACGCCCGGCACGTCCTTCATCATGTGCGGGAAGAATTCGCCCGGCAGCACGTGGCCCGCCGGCGTGCGGATGGCGTCCAGCGTGCGGCCGTCCACGGAGGCCAGCAGGGGCAGGCCGCGACCGCAGGGGCAGCGATGCGTGGCGTGGGTGGCCATGTCCCCGGTGACATAACGGATGAAAGGCATGCCGCGGTTGAAGAGGTCGGTGATCGTCACCTCGCCGCTGCCCTGGTGCACGGGTCGACCGTCCACCAGCGTCTCCACGAGCAGGTGGTCGGCGTTGACGTGCAGGCCATCGCGGTGTTCGCACTCGGCGGCGATCAGCATGAACTCGCGGCAGCCATAGGTGTTGTAGGTGGGCGCACCGAACGCGCGCTCGATCAGGTCGCGCTGGAACGGATGCAGCGCCTCGGCCGCGCCGATGATCGACACCGGACGCGCCACGCGGCGGCCGGTGGCCAGCAGCCATTCGGCCAGCCGTACCAGCGGGCCCACGTAGCCGACGATCACCTCGGGGCGATACGCGTCGATCGCGTCGGCATAGCCGGCCAGGTTGTGTTCGCTCATGTGGAAGCTGTCGAGCAGGTGACGCGCGAACACCGCGTTGTAGAGGCAATCCTTCATCCGATGCGCGGTCGAGGTCTGCCCGACCGCGCCGCCCCACAGGAACAGCGTGCGTCGGCCCATGCGCGAGCCGGCCCATCCGTAGCCACGCCACATTACCGCCACGCGGCGGTCGTTGCTCTCGCGCGTGAAGCCGAAACGCAGCGGCTCGCCGGTGGACCCGCCGGTGGTCTTGTAACCCAGCCCGGCCTTCAGCGAGGTGGCCTCGAGGTCGTCCGCGTTGGCGCGGATGTCCGCCTTGGTCAGCACGGGCAGGCGGGCGAAGTCGTCCAGGCTGCGGATATCCCCGGGCTGCATGCCCAGTTCGGTCCAGCGCCGGCGGTAGTAGGGCACCTCGCGCCAGCACCAGTCGATCAGCGCACGCAGGCGTTCCAGGCGCAGCGCCTCGATGCGCTCGGGCGCGAGCCATTGCTCGCGTTCGTAGGCGCGCATGTAGCGCGGGGTGGCGCGGCGGCGCAGGCCACCCTCGTAGGCCGGCCACACCACATGGCGCAACAGGGCTTCGTAGGCGGTGCTCATACGGTCCTCAGCAGCACGGCCACCAGCACGAAGAAGCCGGCGATGGTGCCCATGGCGGCGGGCACCCAGCGCCAGCCGCCGTCGGACAGCCGGAACAGCGGCAGCCCCGGCCAGCGCGCGCGGGCGCCGACGTAGTAGCCGGCGACCATGGCGGCGATCAGGTACATCACGATCATGTAGCTGCGGCTGAGGAAGAACGCGGCGGCGAACAGCCCGCACAGCGACAGCAGCAGGGTCAGCGCCATCTGCCGCTCCGTAGCCCAGGCCGCTGTCGTCGCCGCATCGTCGCCGGTGGGGCGCACATGGCGCACGATCGTCAGCATCATCCAGAAGCCGTAGCCTACGAAGGCCAGCCACAGAACGAAGCCGATGAAGCCGGTCTCGGCGATGACCAGCACGAACGAGTTGTGCGCGGTCAGTTCGTTGTATTCGGTGAAGTTGCCGGCACCCACGCCGAGGATCGGATGGTCGCGAAACATCTCCAGCCCGGCATACCAGGCGTCCACGCGTCCGGCCGCGGATTCTTCGCCGGCATCCAGCTCGTCCATGCGCGAGGACAGCAGTTTCATCACGGTGAGGCCGACGATGCCGAGCACGCCGGCCACCGCCATGCCGCGCCGATACCAGACATAACCGCCGGCGACCACCAGTACGGCCAGCATGGCGCCACGCGAATTGGTCAGCAGGATGCCGTAGAGCAGCAGGGCCGCCGCGGCCAGCCAGGCCAGGCGCAGGATGCCCCCGCCGCGCCGGCCGAGGAACACGGCCATGGGCAGCGTGGCGGCGAACAGCAGGCCCAGGTCGTTGGGATCGTTGAAGATGCCCACGTACTGGATGCGCCCGCCCTCGCCGATGGGGGTGCCGGTCCAGCCCATGCCGGTGCCGGCCTGTTCCACGCCGTGCAGCGCCAGCACCACGGCGCAGCCGACGAAGACGGCCATGGCCGTGCGGACGCGCCGCTGCGTGCGGCAAGCGGCGCCCAGCACGAAGAACGCGATGACCGCCGGGCCGAAGCGGGCCAGTTCGTCCAGTGCGCCGCCGGTCCAGCCATTGGCCACTTCCGAGACCATCAGGACCAGCAGGAACGCCGGCAGGATGATGAACTGCGGCGCCTGGAAGGTCTTTTCGCGCGAGGCCAGCCAGCCGGCGAAGGCCAGCAGCAGGACCACCGGCAGGATCGGCACGGCGTCCAGGCCGGGCACGTAGTCCTGCGGGCGGATGATCGTCAGTACGACATACAGCAGGATCAGCGCGAACATGGTTGCGCCTGTGGCGGATGGGCTTCGTGGCGGGTGGTTGGGTAACTCATCAGCCGTGGCAGGGCCAGCATCGCGGCGAACCAGCCCGGGCCCATGTTCGCCTCCACCGGCAGGCGGTTCAGCGCATAGCGGTTGACACCGGGTTCGGGGTTGGTGCCGCAGACATAGCTGCAGGCCAGCCGGAAACCCGCGCTGCGCGTGGCCGCGATCACGGCGTCGCTATAGGCGCGGTCGCCGCCCACGGGATACGACATGAGGATGGACGGCGTGCCCAGCTCGCGATCCAGCGTGGCCTTGGATTCGCGGATCTCGCGTTCCATCACGTCCTGCGGCAGTCGGGCCAGCATGCGGTGGTGCACACCGTGCGAACCGAACTCGAAACCGGCGGCGCTCATCTCGCGTGCCTGGTCCCAGGTCATGGGCCGGCACGCGGCCGGACGCGCGTCGACCGACGGCAGGTTCCATTCCTGTTCGAGGCGTTCCGTCATGGCCGTCTGCGCCAGCGCGTCCAGCCACTTCATGCGCAGCAGCACGTTGCCGGCGATGCGTCGGCGCGAGTCCCGGTCCGGTGGCAGCGCGATGTCGATGCCCAGCTCGGGCAGCTCCAGCCGCGGCGCACCCGTGACCAGGATCATGTGCACCAGCCAGTCGTAGCCGTAGGGACGCCCGCTGTCGAGGTGCCCGGTGGAGACGAAGAACGTGGCGGGCACGCCTGCCTCTTCCAGGATGGGCGCGGCGACATGGTAGTTGTCGTCGTACCCGTCGTCGAAGGTCACCGCGACGGTGTCCGGCGGCAGCACCTCGCCCGCATCCAGCGCCTCGACGATGTCGGTCAGCCGCATCGGCCGGAAATGCCGCGCGAGCCAGCGCATCTGCTCGCGGAATTCGTCCGGCGGCGTGCTGATCAGCTCCATGTCGAACGCGTAGGTATCCGGGTCGGGCAGCGGCATCACGCGGTGGTAGGCCAGGATGCGCAGGTCGCGTTGCCACCAGGCGCGCACGCGTTGCAGCGGCGTCAGCAGGCCGCTGGAATAGCACAGTTCTCCCAGCCGGCCACGCATGCCGGGGGCGCCACGGACGGGCATGTCGGTCACCATAAATGCAGCCTTCGGTTGCGGGCGAAGGCGAGCAGTGCCTGCGCCGCGAAGAGGTTGAGGTAGAAGAACGCCAGCGCGATGCGCAGGGGCAGCCAGCGAGCCAGCGGGGGCAGGCAGCGGGCCAGCACCAGCAAGGCGCCGCCGCCGAGCAGGCCACCGAACGCCACCGCGTACAGGGGGTGGCGTGTCGCCAGCACGCCGGTGCTCACGGCAAGCGCCACGATCAGCCACGGCGCCATCAGGCGCAGCAGCTTGTGGCTGACGAAACGGAACCACAGCGGGTTGGACCAGGGCAGCAGCAGCCAGGGCGCCAGCTGTACCAACTGAAAGTTGCCGGCCAGGGTACGGATCTTGCGCCGACGCTCGTCGGCGGGCTGCTGCGAGGGACGGTCCCAGGCCATGGCCTTCGGTTCGAAGACCACGCGCATGCCCTGCGCGGCCACCCGCATCGGCAACAGCACGTCGTCGAGTACGGTGCCGGGCGGCAACGGCGAGAACAGGCTGCGGCGCATGGCGTGCAGCGCGCCGCTGACGCCCACGGTGGAGCCGGACAGCGCTTCCGCGTGACGGATGGCTTTCTCGTAGCGCCAGTAGGCATCCACGCCCTGGGCGAAACCCGTGCGGACATGCTCCATGTGCAGTTCGCCGCCCACGGCGCCCACGGTGGGATCGGCCAGGTTGGCGACCAGTTCCCGCAGTGCCACGGGCGACAGCCGCTGGCGTACGTCCGTGAACAGCAGCACGTCGCCGCGCGTGATCGCCACGGCGTCGTTGAGGCAGGCGGCCTTGCCCCGGCGGTTGGGGAAATCCAGCACGGCCAGGCGGGCATGCGTCGAGCGGCGGGCCAGGGCGGCCGTGGCGTCGTGGCAACCGTCGCAGGCGACGACGATGTCCACCAGCGCGGCGGGGTAGTCCAGCCGTTGCAGGTTGGCCAGCTTCGCCTCGATGAAGGCGGCGCCGTCGTGCACGGCGAGCACGATGCTCACCGTGGGCAGGATGGCTTCGCGTACCACCGGGCGTGGCCGCAGGCGCGCCTGCATCCAGACCAGCAGCGGATAGCCGGCGAACGTGTGCACCAGCAAGCCCGCCGATGCCCAGCAGACCACCCAGGCGACGTGGCTCATGGCCGGCCCATGAGGCGGCTGAACAGGCCACGGCGGTGAGTGGCGGCTACCCGTGGCGCGACGGCCATCTCGGCGGCCAGGGTGCCCAGCGTGCCGTTGGCCACGTCCAGCAGGTTGAGCTGCACGCCGCTGAGCGTGTGCACGCGCTGCGCCATGTCCACCGCGAGCAGCGAGTGACCGCCGACGTCGAAGAAATTGTCGCTGGTGCGGATGCGGCGCGTACCCAGCAACTCCTGCCAGATGCCGGCGAGCAGGCGCTCGGTCTCCGTGTGGGGCGTGGTGGTGTCGTCGGGAGCGGCCATCGCCGCATCGTCGTGCACGGCCAGCGCCGCGAGGTCGGGTTCGCCGGTGGCCAGGGTGGGCAGCGTGTCCAGCACGTGGACATGGTCGGGCATCGCCCAGGCCGGCAACGAAGCGACCAGCGCGGTACGCACCGCGGCGGCGTCCGGGCGCCGTCCCGGCGCCGCCACCACGTGCAGTTCGACCCGGGCGATACCGCCCGGCTCGTGGCGCGGCACGGCGATGGCGCGGACCACGCCGGGCTCGCGCAGCGCGATCGCTTCCAGCGCGCCGGGCTGCACGTCCATGCCGTGGCAGCGGAGGCGGCGGTCGTCGCGGTCCAGCACCTGCAGGCGGCCCCCGCTCAGCCAGCGGCCGCGGTATCCCGTGCGCACGAGGCCCGCTTCCCCGTGGCGTCGTGCCGCGCGGGCACGTTGACCGAACGGCATGGCCAGCAGCCGGCCACCCACGGCGAGGTCGCCCGCGGCGCCGATCGGTGCCGGCTCGCCATGCACGTCGAGAATCCAGGCTTCGCCGTGGGCAAGGGTGAGGCCCTGGTGCAGCGTGTCCGCCGCGGCGTCCAGCGCGCCGCAGGTGATGACGGGCGCCACCGCGGGATCGCCGAACAGCATCCACACACCGGCCGAGGCCTTCGCCACGCGCGTGGTCAGGTCCGCCGTGGCCGAGCCGCCGACGATCACCGCGCGCAGTCCGGCATCGCCCTGCCAGCCGCCAGCGAGCAGCGCCTGCCAGGTTTCCGGCGTGGCGATGCACAGGTGCATCGTGTCCAGACGACCCGCGGCGGCATCGCGCGTGCCCGTCTCGACCCAGGTGGCGCCGCTGGCCAGCGCCACCAGCGGGCCCAGTACCGAGAGCGGATCGCCCGGCAACGCATCGCCGCCCAGGCGCATCCCGGCCCGAACGCCCAGCGCGTCACCGAGCGACTGTACGAGATGGCCCAGTGTGCGATGCGACAGCGCCGCGCCGCAGGCCTTGCCCTCGGCATCGTGCGCCTGGAAGGCGACGGCGGCCGTGTCCGGAAGGGCGCCGCCGTGCGCGGTGGGCGTATCGATCGCGGCCAGCCAGGGGGCATCGGTATCCAGCCACACCGCGCATGCTTTCGGCCAGTCGAGCAGGGCCTGCAGGCCCGCATCGCCGACCATCACCGTGGCGCGCGCGTCGGCGAGGCCGTCGCGCAGGAAGGCGGTGGGATCGTCGCGGTCCAGCAGCAACGCCGTGGCGCCGGTCATGCCGATCGCGAGCAGGGCGGCGATGCGGTCGATACCGCGCTCGACGCACAGACCGACGACGCCACCCTCGGCGGCACCACGCTCGCGCAGCCGTGTGGCCATGCGCTCGGCGCGCTCCTGCAACGCCGCGTGGCCGATGCGACGCGTGCCGTGCTCGATCGCCACGTCGTGCGGCATCGCCGTGGCCGTGGCCTGGATCATGCCGTGGAGGTCGCGCGGCGGTTCGGCGGCCGCCTTGCGCGCTTGCCAGCCGCGCATGCATTCGCGCTCGGCCGGCGTGGCGGTGGTCAGTTCGCCGAGCGTGAGGCCGGGGTCGTCGATCACCCGACGCAGCATGGCGAGGTAGCGCTCCCGCATGCGGCACGCGGTGTCGGCCTCCAGCAGGTCCGCGTTGTAAGTCACGCCGCCGACCAGCCCCGCCTGGCTTTCCAGGAACCACAGGCCCAGGTCTTCGGTGGCTCCGCTCTGGAACAGGAGGATCTGCTCGTGCGCGAGGCCACCCCAGTCCGCCGCGCGCTGGCGCCCGTCCTGGAACGAGAACAGCGCCTGGTACAGCACGGCGCCGCTGCCGTGCACGGTCGTCAGTTCGCGTTGCAGGTATTCCAGCGGCACGTCCGGATGCCCGAACGCGTCGATCGCCGCGCGCCGCACTTCCCGCACGAACGCCAGGAAGGGCAGCGCCGGATCGACCGTGACGTGCAGCGGCAGCAGGTTGTTGAAATACCCCATGACCGCCTCTAGCTCACTGTGGTTACGACCGCGTACGGGCGTGCCCACCACCAGTTCGTTCCGTCCGGTGGAGCCGGCGAGCATGACGAAGTACAGGGCAAGCAGGGCCATGTTGAGCGTGGCGTCGGCCTGCCGGGCCACGTCGTACATGGCATCGGTCTGCTCGCGCGATACGCGTATCCACTCGGTGCGGCCCAGCCCCGACATGCCGGGGCGCCGCGGCTGGTCGGTGGGCAGCGCGCGCACGTCGCCGCGCCGCGCCAGCCGTTCGCGCCACGCGGCCAGCTGCGACTCGAAGGCCGGCGACTGCAGCCACCGCGCATGCCACGTGGCGAAGTCGCCGTAGGTCACGGGTAGTGCCGCGAGCGACGACGGCGTGCCCTCGACAAAACAGCGGTACAGCACGGACAGTTCGTTGGCGAAGATATCGAACGACCAGCCGTCCCAGACGATGTGGTGCGGCATGAAGAACAGCACGTGCTCGTTCTCGGCCAGCCGGAACAGCCGCGCGCTGAACAGGGGTGCCGTGCCGAGGTCGAACGGCGTATCGGTCAGCGCCTGCAGGCGCGCCATCAGCACGGTGTCGCGCGCGTCATGCGGCACGTCACGCAGGTCCTCGGCGGGAAACAGCGGGTAGTCCAGCCGTGGCAGCACCACCTGGGCCACCTCGTCGTCGCCGAGCGTGCGGAATGCGGTGCGCAGGCTCGGCTGGCGCTGCACCAGCGCCTGGAATGCCCTGGCGAAGGCGTCTTCGTCCAGCGGGCCGCGCAGGCGATGGGCCGACGGTGCGTTGTAGGTGACGCGTCCCGGGTGCATGCGTTCCAGTGCCCACAGCCGGTGCTGCATCAACGACAGCGGCGCATGGGCCTGGTCGTCGCGCGGGCTGATCGGTTCGGCCACCGGCGCGGTGCCGGCGTCGATCCGTGCGCGCAGGGTCGCGGCCAGGCGTTCCACGCTGGGCGCATCGAACAACGTGCGGAACGACAGCGACACGCCGAATTCGCGGTTCAACGTGGCGGTGAGCTGGGCCGCCAGCAGCGAGTGCCCGCCCAGCGCGAAGAAGTCGTCGCGCACGTCGAGATCGGGCAGGGCGAGCACGGCTTCCATCGCCGCTGCCACGCGCCGCTCGTCGTCGTTGCGCGGCCCGACGCGCGCGCCGGGAGCGGCGAACGAACGGGCGATCGGCGGCGGCAGCGCAGTGCGGTCGATCTTGCCGTTGGGCAGCAGGGGAATGGCGGGGAGGGCGAGGACATGCTGCGGCAGCATGTAATCCGGCAGGCGCGCGCGCAGTCGCGAGCGCAGCGATTCCTCGTCGGGCACCCCACCGTCGCGACCGACGACGTAGGCGACCAGCCGCACGTCACCGGGCCGATCCTCGCGCGCCATGACCACGGCGCGCGCCACCTCCGGCAGGTCGGTCAGAGCGCTTTCGATCTCGCCGGGCTCGATGCGGTAACCGCGCACCTTCACCTGGAAATCGAGGCGACCCAGGTGCTCGATCAGGCCGGCGGACGTCCAGCGGCCGCGATCGCCGGTACGGTACATCCGCGAGTCCGGCGCTTCCGACCACGGATCGGCGACGAAAGCCGCGGCGGTCAGGTCCGGCCGGCGCAGGTAGCCGAGCGTGACACCCGCGCCGCCGATGTGGATTTCGCCGGGCACGCCGAGCGGGCAGTGGTTGCCGTGCTCGTCCAGGATATGAACGGTGGTGTTGGCGATCGGACGACCGATGTAGATGCCGTCGCGCGGGGTGCTCACCCGCCAGTACGTGGAATACACGGTGGTCTCGGTGGGGCCGTAGCCGTTCCACACCTCGCCGCAGCGCTCCAGCAGGGCCTCGGCCAGGTCCAGTGGCAGCGGCTCGCCGCCGGACACTGCACGGAAGGCCGGCCGGCCACGCCATCCCGCATCGACCAGCAGGCGCCAGCCCGCCGGCGTCGCCTGCATCATCGTGGCGTCCGCTTCCTCGATAAGACGACGCAACTGGCCGCCGTCGCGCACGTCGTCGCGGCCGGCGATCACCACTTCGGCGCCGCTGGTCAGCGGCAGCATCAGCTCCATGAAGGCGATATCGAACGACAGCGTGGTGACGGCGACCAGGCGGTCATCCGGCGCGATACCCGGCACGCGCTGCATGCTGGTAAGGAAATTGGCCGCCGCGCGGTGTGGCACGCGCACGCCCTTGGGGCGCCCGGTGGAACCGGAGGTGAAGATCACGTACGCCACCGAATCCGGCGTGGCCGCGCGACGGTCGCGCTCGGGGCGTTCGAACGAGGCATGCACCATCTCGTCGTCGCTGAGGGCGAGCACGCGGCTTGCGTCGATGTGGAAGGCCGGCGGGGCGGTATCGTCGATCACCAGGGCCGCCAGTTGGGCGTCGTCGGCCATGAAGGCCAGCCGCTCGGCAGGGAACCCGGGGTCCAGCGGCACATAGCCGGCGCCCGACTTGAGCACGCCCAGCACGGAGGCCAGCATGTCGAAGCCGCGGCCGAGCGACAGCCCGACCAGTGCGCCATGGCCGATGCCGCGGGCACGCAAGGCGTTGGCGATGCGGTTGGAGCGCGATTCCAGCGCGGCGTAGGTGAGCGTGCGGTCCGCATGGCGCGCGGCGATGCGCTCGGGGGTGCGGTCGCATTGCTGCTCGAAGAACTCGTGCGCCAGGCGAAGTTCCGGAAACGGCGTGGGGGCGGGTTGCAAGCCGGCCAGTTCGCGGTACACGGCATCGGAGACCACAGGCAGCGCGACGGCCGTCGTGTCCGGCGCAAGCGCGGCGTAGCGCAGCAGGGTGACGTAAGCATCGAGCCAGCCCTGGATGGTGGCGCCGTCGAACAGGTCGGCGTTGTACTGGCATTCCAGGCGCAGGTGGCCGTCCACCGGCACGGCGTTGACGAACAGCTCGAAATTCTCGTACTCGCGCGGCACGGCGGCGAGGTCGTAACGCAGGCCCGGGAAGCGGGCGGTGCTTTCGTCCAGCGCCGCGTCCAGGTTGAACAGTACCGCGACCAGCGGCAGCCGCGCCGGATCGCGGGCCAGCGACAGCCGGGCGAGCAGGCTGCCCAGCGTATGGCGCTGGTGGTCGAAGGCGTCCATCAGGTCGGCGCGCACGTCGCCCAGCACTTCGGCGAACGGTGCCTCCGCGCCGATGCGGGCGCGTAGCGGCAGCACGTTGACCGCATGGCCGACCAGCGTATCGAGGCCACCGGCGGCCTGGCCCGCCGACGGTATGCCGATCACCACGTCGTCCTGCCCGGCGAGCCGGCGCAGCAGCACGGCGAAACCGGCGACCAGCGTCGCGTGGAAGCTGGCGCGGTGGGTCGCGCCGAGGCGGCGGATCGCATCCACATCGGCGCGGTCCAGCAGGCGATCCTCACGACGCGAGGCGAACGTGCGGTAGCGCGGTCGGGGGTGGTCCACCGGAAGGTCCAGCACCGGCGGCGGCGTGGCGAAGCGTTCCAGCCAGTAGCGCGCGTCGTCCTCGGCGGTCGCACCGGCCAGGTGGGCGACCTCGGCACGGGCGAAGTCCGAGAACGTACCGGGTGCGTCCGGTCCACCGGCCGCACCGGTGTGCCGTGCATAGAGCGCGGCCAGGTCGCGCACGATCACGCCGAACGACCAGCCGTCGCAGACCAGGTGATGCGCGCACAGGACCAGCAGGTGGCGATCGGCGGCCAGGCGCACGATGTCCGCACGGAACAGCGGACCGTTTTCCAGGTCGAACGGCGTCGTCACCTGTCGGGACAGCATCGCCTCGATGCGCGCATCGCTTTCGAACGGCGGCAGCGACGCGTAGTCGTGCCGTTCCAGCGGCAGCATGGCCTGCTCCGCGACGAACATGCTCGCGCCGTCGTCGGCGAACGTGGCGCGCAAGGCCTCGTGGCGTTCGACCAGGTCGTGCAGCGCGGCCTCCAGCGCGGGCACGTCGAGCAGCCCCTTGAAGGTCAGCGAGATCGCCTCGTTATAGGCCAGCGAGGCTTCCGGTTCCAGCTGGCAGGCCAGCCAGATCTCGCGCTGCGCCGGGGTGGTCGGCAGCACGCAGGCCAGCGGGTCGCCGGCGAACGGATCGTAGTCGACCGCGGTGGCGGCCTGCTCGTGCGGCATCATGCGTTCACCTTCAGGAACTTGCCTGGTGTGTCGGGGTTGGGGACGAACCACGCGGGGCTGCCGTCGGGATCGCGACCCAGGCGCGCTCCCGCCACCGGCGGCCGGGTCGCGTCCATCGCCGTGGCGTCGCGGCGGCGCGGCAGGAACCCGGCCTCCTGCATTTCCAGCACGGATTCACGGAACGCCGTGGCGATGGCGGCGAAGTCGGCCTCTTCATGCGCGGTGGTGAAGAAACACGGAAAGTTGTCGAGGATGTGGATGCCGCGGCTGCGCATCATCGCGAACAACAGGTCCTGCAGCGGGTGGTCCTCGGTGAACACGGTTTTCCACACCGACGCGAAGTGGACCACGTGCAGTGGCGCGCCCACGTCGGCACAGAATGCCGTGAGCCCGTCGGCGAACGCGCCGACCTTCGCGTTGAGCGTGGCCTGCAACGTCGGGCCCTGGTCGGCGAGGTGACCTAGCACCGCGTGCGCGGCCGCGAGGGCCAGCGGATGCCGCACGAACGTGCCGGCAAAATAGGTGACGCCCACGGTCGGTACGGAATCGTCGCCGTAGCGCCAGTCGCCGCCGTCCAGCGCATCCATGAAACGGCGCGCACCGGCGATGATGCCGATGGGGAAGCCGCCGCCGACCACCTTGCCGTAGGCGGCCATGTCGGCATCGATACCCAGGACGGCCTGTGCACCGCGCGGATGGGCCCGGAATCCGGTCACCACCTCGTCGAAGATCAGCAGCGCATCCGCATCGCGCGTGATCGCGCGCAGCTCGCGCAGGAATTCCACGGGCTGGAAATCGGGACGCCGGCTCTGTACCGGCTCGACCATCACCGCGGCGATGGTCGAGCCGCGCTCGCGGATGATCTGCAGCGACTCGGGCGTGCCGTATTCCAGCACCAGTACATGCTCGGCGGTGTTGCGCAGGATGCCGGGCGCGGCGGGCACGGAGGTCAGTTTCTTCGTGCCGCGGACCAGCACCTCGTCGAAGATGCCGTGGTAGGAGCCGGTGAAGATCACCAGCGTGTCGCGGCCGGTCACGGTACGCGCCACGCGCACGCAACCCATCACCGCTTCGGAGCCGGTGTTGCACAGCGCCGCGCGATCGAAGCCGGTCAGCTCGCAGACCTGCCGGGCTACCACGCCGGCCAGCGGGTGCTGCGGGCCGATCTCGTAGCCCTCGTCGAGTTGCCGGCGCACGGCATCCAGCACGAAATCCGGTTGCCAGCCGAACAGGTTCATGCCGAAGCCGTTCAGCGCGTCCACGTACCGGTTGCCGTCCAGGTCCCAGACATGCGCGCCCCTGGAGCGCGCGATGACGATCTGGTAGACGATGTCTTTCAGTAGCGGGCGGAAACCGTTGACCACGCGCGGATCGGCCAGATGCGGGCGGTGTTCCTCCGTATAAGCCCGCGACGCCGCCGTGCGCGCGATGTAGCGCTGCATGAAGGCATCCAGCCGTGCGCGCTGCCGCGCACTCAGGTCCGTGGCGCCATGATGAATGCGGGCGATGGCGCCGAAGGCTTTCTTCACGTCGTACGAGGTGTGCGCCAGCGCGGCCTCTTCGTCGTTGGCCGCAGTCTGCGTCCCCTGCGTCGACGGCGCCCTTGCCGGCGTCGCACCCGTACCTGCACCCGCAACACCCGCACTCGCAGCACCAGCACCGATATCCGTACTGGCGGTAGACGACACGGCAGTTACCTTCATCGCCGCCTCCATGCCCGCCAGCAACGCCAGCTGCTCGCGCATCAACTGCATCTGCTGCGCGATCACCGCCTGCACCGTATCCGTCCCCACCGCCGCCGATACGGGCGCCGTCGCAGGAGCCCACGATGTGGGCGATGTCTCCGCCACAACACCCGATTCCGCCTTGACGCCCGCATCCTCCCCCGGCAACAACCGGTCCAGATGCCCTGCCAGCCGCTCGAACGACGAACACCCGTCCATCAGCTCGCGAAAGGTCACCTTCAATGCATAGGCCCTCTGCAACTGCAACGCCACCTGCGTCAGCGACAACGAATCCAGTCCCAGCTCGACGAAATGCGCCGCCGGATCGACCCCCGCCATGTCGGCGCCGGAGACATCCTCGAACAGGGCGACGAGCTCACCGACGAGACGCGCGTGACGCGGGGAAACGGAGGCGGGCTGCGACATGGGTGGTTCTTCCACGGGCGGGGGCGGGGGGGAGGCAGTTTCGTTTCGCGTAGCCGTCGTAGCCGCCAGGCTGGCGATCGACGCGGCAGGCGGCGCATCCACCCAATGGCGTGTGCGCTCGAAGGGATAGGTCGGCAGGCGCAGGCGGCGCCGCCGGGCCCGATGGTCCAGTGCTTTCAGGTCCACGGGTACGCCCGCGCCCCACAGCGTGCCGGCCGCATCGAGCAGGGCCTTCCGCTCGCCGGCCGGGGTGTCGGCCAGGCTGGCCACCATCGTCCGGCCGCGGGCCTGGGCGTGCTGGCGCCCCAGCTGGGTCAGCACCGCGCGTGGGCCCACTTCCAGGAACGCCGTGCCGCTGTCGTCCAGCGCGTGGCACAGTGCCGGCGAAAAACGCACCGTCTGCCTCAGCTGACGCACCCAGTAATCGGGGGAGGTGGCTTCATCGACCGTCAGGGGCTTACCGCTGAGCGTGGAGACGATGGGGATCGAGGGCGCCGACAGGTGGATGCCGGTAAGTGCGTCGCCGAAGGCATCGAGCACCGGATCCATCATGGACGAGTGGAATGCGTGCGACGTGTGCACCCGCCGGCAGGCCACGTTTTCGGCTTCCAGGGCGATGCGGAACACCTCGACATCGGCGGTCGGCCCGGAGACGACGGTGGCTTCAGGCGCATTCTCCGCGGCCAGCGACAGCGTGGCCGGCATCCGCGCGGCGACCTCGTCCGCACCGAGGCGCACGGACAGCATGCTTCCGGTAGGAAGACCCTGCATCAGGCGACCGCGTCGCGCGATGAGGCATGCCGCATCGGCGAGCGACATGACCCCGGCCAGGACGGCCGCGGCGAACTCGCCCACGCTGTGCCCGATCATGGCCACCGGTGTCACGCCCAGGCTCATCCACAGGCGCGCCAGGGCATATTCGATGGCGAAGGTGGCCGGCTGCGTCAGCGACGTCGCAGCCAGCGCATCGGCATCGTCTGCAAACAGGTGCTCGCGCACGTCGAAGCCGAGTTCCGTAAGGAGTGCAACCGCAACCTCGTCGAGTGCCGAACGGAACGCAGGCTCGACGGCATGCAATTCGCGCCCCATGCCCGCGTACTGCGACCCCTGGCCCGGGAAGAGGAAGACCACGCCGGGTGCCGCCGGAGCACAGGCATGACCGGTGGTGGCCGCGGCGATGTCGCGCAGGCGGGTCACCGCATCGTCGGTGGTGAGTGCCACGACATGTGTCCGTTGCGGGAAGGCCTTGCGACCGCTGGCGAGCGTCCATGCCACATCGGCCAGGTTGCCGTCGGGATGGGCCGCCAGATGATCCGCGAGTCGACCCGCCGCGTTGCCCAGGGCGGACGGTGTACGCGCGGACAGCAGCAGCAACTGTGCGCCGCTGGCGGCATCCGAGGGATTTCGCTGCGGCGCCTCTTCCAGGATGACGTGGGCATTGGTGCCACCGACGCCGAACGAGCTGACGCCGGCACGCAGTGGCCCCTCCGCCGTCTGCCACGCCCGCAGCGTGTGATTGATCGTGAAAGGCGATCCGGCGAGGCCAAGTCGCGGGTGCGCGGCGGTAAAGTGCAGCGACGGCGGCAGGCGCCGCTCGCTCAGGGCCAGCGCGGTCTTGATGACACCGGCCGCACCCGCGGCGATCACCATATGGCCGACATTGGTTTTCAACGAGCCGAGCGCGCAGAACCCCGTGTCATCGGTGCCTCGGCGGAAGGCCTGGGTCAGTCCCTCCAGCTCGATCGGATCGCCCAGCGGCGTCGCGGTGCCGTGGGCTTCCACGTAAGAGATATCGCGCGGCGATACGCCCGCGTTCCGCAACGCCATGGTGATGACGGCTGCCTGGCCAGCGGCGTTGGGCGCGGTGAAGCTCGCCTTGATGCCGCCGTCGTTATTGACGGCGCCGCCGCGCACCACAGCATAGATGGGGTCGCCATCGCGCAGGGCATCGGGCAGACGTTTGAGCAGCACCACTGCCGCGCCATCGCTGAAGACGGTGCCTTGCGCATCGATGTCGAATGCCCGCGTGTGTCCGTCCGGAGACAGCATCGACCCTTCCTGCGCCACATAGCCGCTACGGGACGGGCAGGTGATCGACGAGCCGCCTGCCAGCGCCATGTCGCACCGTCCGGCACGCAACGCATCCATGGCCTGCACGATGGCCACGAGCGACGTGGAGCACGCGGTGTTCAGGCTGATCGCGGGGCCGGTGAGGTTGAGCTTGTGCGCCACGCGTGTGGCGAGGTAATCCTTCTCGTTGCCGAGCATCACAGGAAAGGTACCGAACCGCTCTACGAGGTCCGGACGACCGCTCAGATGCCGCTGGAGGTACGTGGCGTTGTGCATGCCGCCGAATACGCCGACCGGTACCTCCTGGGCATCCGGCACGTAGCCTGCGCGCTCCATGCATTCCCAGCACAACTCGAGGAACAACCGTTGTTGCGGATCGGTAAGCTCGGCCTCGCGCGGCGACATGCCGAAGAAACCGGCGTCGAAGAGATCGCTGCCCTCGACGATACCGCGCGCGGCGACATAGCCCGGATCGTTGCGTTCCGCCTCGCCGATGGACGGGTCCAGCTCGTCAGGCGAAAAGAAACGGATCGACTCACGACCGGCACGGAGGTTGTCCCAGAATGCCTCGACGTCGGCCGCACCGGGGAAGCGGCCAGCCATGGCCACGATGGCGATGGATTCGCTCGCGCCTGGCGCGATGGCAGCAAGCCGATGGGCGGTCCGGTCCTGGCCCGTCTGCCCGTGGATAGCCGCGGCCACGGCGGCTACCGTAGGCAGCGCGAAAAAACCGACGAGCGTCGGAACGGGCGAGACGTGCGCGTGGACACGGCCCATCGCACGCGTGGCGAGCAGGGAGCTGCCGCCCAGGTCGAAGAAATTGTCGTCGCGGCCCACCTGGTCAAGGCCGAGCACGTCGGCAAAGATGGCGCTTATGGTCGTTTCCGAGCCGTTACGCGCGGGCACGTAAGCGGCCGCCAGTTCCGGACGCGAACGGCCCGGCGCCGGCAGGGCATGACGGTCCAGCTTGCCGTTGGCGTTGAGCGGCAGCGCGTCCCTGCGTATCCATGCCACCGGCAACATGTAGTCGGGCAGCGTAAGTGCCAGCGCATCGCGCAGGTCGCGCGCGGAAAGGGAGGCCTCCCGGCTCACGTAATAGGCAACCAGGCGCTTCTCGCCGGGGCGATCCTCGCGGGCGAGTACCGCCGCCGAGACCACGCCGGGCACGGCCCGCAACGCCAGCTCCACTTCGCCGGTCTCGATGCGATGGCCGCTGATCTTCACCTGGCCATCGGTACGACCGACGAAAGCGAGGTTGCCGTCGCCCAGACGGTACACCCGGTCGCCCGTTCGATAGAGCCTGCCGTGCTCCGACGCGACAAACCGTTCGGCGGTCAGGTCGGCATTCCCCAGATAACCCCGTGCCACGCCCGTGCCGCCGATGAACAGTTCGCCCGTCTCGCCGTTCTCGACCGGCCGGCCCTGCGCATCCAGCACATGGACGGAGGTCTCGGCGATCGGTCGGCCGATCGGAATGGCCTGGACCCCCTCCGGCAGGTCGTGAGGAATCGTATAGGTGGTGGCGAACGTGGTGGTCTCGGTGGGGCCGTAGCCGTTGATCAGTGTGGTGCCGGGCAGGGCGGCAAGCGCCTTGCGCACGTGCGGCACCGACAATGCCTCACCGCCGGTCAGTACATAGCGCAGGCCGGCGAGGCTTGCCGGGTCGTCGTCGACGATGGCGTTGAACAGGGCGGCGGTGAGCCAGGCGATCTCGGTGCCGTGCACGGCGACACTGCGTGCGATGCCACGGGCGGTCGGCACGCGCTCGTCATGGACGATGCAGGTGCCGCCGTTGAGCAGCGGGGCGAAGATCTCGAACGTGGAGGCGTCGAAACCCAGCGGCGCGGCATGCAGCACCCGGGGCGCATCGAAGTCGATGTAGTCGGATCGGGTAACCAGGCGCAGGATGGCCTTATGGCCTATGTCGACTGCCTTGGGCCGTCCGGTCGATCCGGACGTGTACATGGCGTAAGCGGCGTCGCCGCCGTTCACCGATACCGGCTCCAGGTGCATGTCGGTCGCCCGGAGCCGTCCCGCGGTGAACACCGGCAAGGGGCCGAAATCGTGTTCCGACGGCTCGTCCACCACGACCGCGGCGACGTTTGCGTCGCTCAGCGCCAGTGCGATGCGCGCGGCCGGCCAGTGCCTGTCCAGGGGCAGGTAGGCTGCGCCGGCCCTGAGTACGCCCAGCAACACGACGACGGCCTGCACCGACCGTTCCATCAGGAGCGCAACGTGGGCGCCAGGAGCGATGCCTGCCTCGGCCAGCGCCGCGGCGATGCGACCGCTGCGCGTGTCCAGCTCCGCGTAAGAGAGCGCAAGGCCATCGCAGACCAGGGCCAGGCGCTCGGGAACGGCACGTGCGACCGCGGCAAAGCGCGCATGAACGGTATCCCCGGCAGGGAAACACGACGTCGCACACCGGTCCATGAGGGTCCCCTTCGAGCTATCCAGGGCTATTTATAGACGGGTACGGCCGTGGCTCATATACAACTGGCGCGCTAGCCGCGGTAGGCAAAAGGTGGATGCCATGAACGCGCAAGGCGCGCCGAAGCGCGCCTTGCGGGTCGTCCCGTTCCTTCACTCAGCTTTGCAGCGGTGTGTCCGACAGCACCTCGCTTGCCGGGACCATCGCATCCACGTGCCGGGCCCGCGTCCTGCGATAGCCCGGAGGCGTTTCGCTATAGGGAGTCGCCGCGGCTTTCATCGACAGGGCCTGCGACATCTGTCGACTCCCGGCCCGTTCGATGCTGTAGGTAACCTCCACGGTTTCACCGAAGTTGAACGGCAGCACGCCCGCGGGAACGGTAAACGTCATCCCGGCGGGATTGCCCTGCTTCGGAGAGGTGGTATGCGAGCCGTTTGAACTGCTGCCCCGCCACGTCACGGAAACCTGGTCGCTCGCCTTGAGTACCGGATTTTCGGGTACCCGAACGGTGATGCCGGCCACGACATCGAAGGGATCGAGTTCGCCGTCGCTAGCCTGGTCCACGGTGGGTGCGGGAAGGACCAGCTGTGCGGAACCGACGTTCAGCAGAAGCGACTGCGATGCCCCGCTGCCGCCGGCGGCATAGGCCACCGAGTAGCGAACGGTCACCGTGCCGCCGAGGCTGGGCGTCAGCCGGTTCTTCGGCACATAGGTGGTGACCTTGCCGCCGGAGCGATGGCTCAGTTCATCCGTCCACGGCGTGGCATCGGCGCTGCCCTGCCAGATGAAGGTGACCTTGTCGCCGGGCGCGATGGCCGGCCAGGCCGCATCCACCTGCACGCCCAGTGCACTGTTCACCTTGTCCGGATCCAGCCATTCCCCCTCGGCGAGGGGTACGTTGGGAGGGGGGAGCGTGCTGACGGCGCCGCTGATCTTCAGCACCCGCTCGGGTGAAACCACCGTGCCATCCGGTGCGATCATCCGCCTGGACGTTACCGTTCGCGTACCGTCGGCCGCGAGCGAGAAGTTGTCCACCCGATACGCGAACGACGCGACGCCCCCGGCGAGGGCTGCGATCTTCTCCTTCGGCGTGACGAAGACGATCGGCGCGTCGATATTGCCGATGTCACGATAGGCCTGGTCGCCGACGATGACGCCACCCGGGGCCTGTCCGTACATCTCGTAGCTGACGCGGTCGCCGGAGGCGATGAAGGGATACTTCTCGACCACGACCGTCGCGCCATCCGGCACATCGGCCGGGTCCAGCGTGTCGCCGACAGCCTGGATCACGGTGGGGGCGGTGAGCCTTTGTACATCGCCGACGATGCTGACGAACGTACGCGCCGAGGGCAGGGGGGTGCCGGTCCCGCCGACGGCCACCGTGTAGCTGACGGTGGCGTTGCCTTGCGCCAGCACCGCGACGTCGTCGAAGGGTACGTCGAAACGCACGAATCTGGGCACCGGGCTGGTAACGGTCGTCTCCAGCACCACCGGTTCGATGGCACTGCCTTCGGCCGTCTGTCCGGACCAGGTGAGCGTAACGATGTCGTTCGGGCCGATACGGGTTTTTTCGCCTTCCGTGTAAGTGACATGAACCTCCGCGGGGCCGCCACGCAGGTCCTCGATATGCAGCACGTCGAACTCGTCGGCGTCATGGATCGAGGGGCCGGGTAGCCGGTCGCCGATTTCCACGTTTGTCGTGGCGACGGGTGACCAGCGCGACCAGTTGTTGACGCGGTCGCGGATCTGGTAAGACACCGGCACGCGGTCGTCGCCGCCCTGTTTGATCTCGGCCGCGGTCAGCGCGACCTTCACTGCACCGGTCTGCGTGGAGGGCGGGAGTTTCTTGCGGAAGCTTCCCCAGGCCACCGTCAACACGTCCCCGACTTCCTGGTTGATCCATTCCGGTACCGTGAACTCGACCGGCTGTTCCTTGCCCACGATCCGTGGCAAGTCCGCGATGGGCGATAGATTCTCGTTTTGTGGGGTAGCGGGTACGGGATCGATGCCGCCCGGCACCGTGAGGTCGACCAGGACCTTGATCGAGGCCGAGGTGCTCGGATTCCCGCCGGGGAAGGCGACCAGGGTATACCAGACCTCGACCTCGGCCTGCGTGGGTCCGTTCTTGATGGTCTCCGCCGGCATGGCGATGAGGAAGGCTTCCTTCTCGGTATTGACCGTATGGGTGACGGCCGCCCGGTCCGGGTCTCCCCAGAACAGCCTGATTTCGTCGCCCGTATGCATGTCCAGCCACGGGCCTACGCGTACCCATACGCCCTTCTGGTTGTCCTCCACGTCCTCGTAACCGATGCCTCCGTTGGTTTCCGCATCAGGCACGGTGGGGACGGGCAAGGTGACGTAGATGTCGGAAAGGATCTGTGTGTTGTCTTCCATGGTCGGGCTCCTTGGTGGGTCAGGTGTCGTCACGCATATCGCAGAGCACGAAGGCATCTGCTGAACTCACGGTGCCTGGGGGGGCGGTGACTGTGTAGCTGGCGCGGGCGGACCGGCTCTCGACGAAAAGCAGCTTGTCGGTAGGGATGAGGAACGTATGGTCGTCGCGGACGTCGTCCGGGCCGACCACCTGTTCCGCGGCATGGCGACTGGCTTCGATGGGTGCGCCGCTACCGTTGCTCTCCGGGTATTGGACGAAGTGCATGACGATCCGGTCGCCGAGTCGCTGGTTGACGTATAGCGGCACCAGGAACGGTGTGCCGCCGTCGCTCAGGGCGATCTCGCGGTTGAGCGAGTTGTAACGGTTCGCCTCGGGAAAACGTCCCTCCTCCAGGCCGCCCGGGCCACCCGGAAGGTCGTCGGCGATCGTCACACGTACCTGTTGCGCCGGTGACCGGGAGATATTGGGAACCGCATTGCCGGTGCCGTCCCGCACCATGCGTGTGGCGCGGTAATGCATCGTCGCGATGCCCGAGCCACCGGATTTCAGGATCGCCGAGGCCACCGTGACCGGTATGTCCTTACCGACATCGACCGGACCTAACGTATACGGCGGTTGTACCGGTTCGCCGTTCCATACCAGCTGCAGCACATCGCCGGGCAGAAACGCAGGAAACGCCGGGGATGTCGAGCTCCAGCCGGGAAGGGTCGCCGTGGCGGCGAGCTCCGCATCCGCGGGCGTAATCACGTTGAGTGACCCGCTGGCCGCACCCAGGATGGAAGGCCGCCCCAGGCTTTCCATTTCCGGCGTTTCGGGGTCGGGGTCGGGGCCGCCGGGCAGGGAGAGGTCCACCTGCACATCCGTCAGCGCGGGTGAGCGCGTGGCGAACGACGGTCGCCTTACCTCGTAGCTCACGTCCACCGCGTACCGCTCGGGCACACGTTGCAACACGGCGTAGGGCACCCGAACCGACACCACCACCGGCGTGGCGTCCGGTTCGGTCACGATGGTGTCCGCGAGTGCCGCCTCGCCCCAGAAGACGACGATGACGTCACCGGCCTTAGCCTTCGCATAGGCAGGTATATCGACCATGACCGGTGCCCGGGCATCGTCTTCGTGGATCAGCCCGTCGTCGGCGAACAGCGGTATCACGGGCGGCTTCAGATCCTTCACCCGGTCGATCAGGCTGACCTGTAACGGCTCCGGATCCGGTCGCAGGGAGACGTTGCCTGCGCGATCGGCAATGAGGAAACCGAAATCGTGGACGGTGCCGTCGAACGGAAGAAGCGAGGACTCGTCGAAGCGCAGTTCGATGTCGTGGCCTATGTTCGACGCCGTGAGTTCCCTGATCGGCGTGCGCGGCGTGTCGTCGATCATCCCCTCGAGCCAGTCGCCGACGGCTGCCGTGTCGTAGCCCTTGACGATGGCGGGCAGGTAACGTTGGCCGCTGCCATCGTCCACGAGCGTTTCCGGCGTGATGCCTTCAGCGATGACGCGTGGGTCGAACAGCAACGTAGCCAGCGAATCCCTTCCAGGGCGCACGACATCGGTGACGAAGCTTTGTCCGGCGGGCCCGGATTCATAGCCACCGCCACCCGACGCGTAGTGCACGCGGTAGTTGATCGACGAGACGAGCCGGTCCTGCTTCGGGTCCAGCGGACGGTCGGCGGCGCGCAGCGTGATCGGGATCGTATCGCCTACACGGTAATCCTGGAGCGTCACCGGATCACCTACGGGCACGCCTTCGACGAGGAGTTGCAATTGATCGGACTCGCCGCCTTCCGGATCGTCCGTGAGCGGGTACAACAGGCTCAGCTCGATGTCCCGGTCGCGCACGGATGCGAGGAGCAGGTTGTCGGGTGCGCTGCCCTCCGGCCGGCGCGCAAGGGCCTCCGCGGGAAACTGCAGCACCGGCCTGAGTACCATGGGCTTGTTATGGGTCATCACGCCTCCTTGCGTAAGTGGGGCGCGGGTGTCCGTGCCCCCTTCGTAACACCCGGATCAGTCGCCCCGTGGATCGATATCCACCAGGAGCACATCTGATGTCACCGGGCGGCCCGGTGTCGCTACGCCCTCTATCGTATATAGGAAGTGCGCATGCAAGGCCTGCGTCGGCAAGTCGTAGCGCATTAATTCGACTTCGGTGAAATGAACGATGACGAGATTCCCTGCATCGACGACGGTGACTACCTTCGACACGTCCCGCGGGTATGTCGGTTGCCTGTCAGCCTCGTGCCCAGTAGCATAGAACGACCGGAATAGGTTCATCCTCACGGTGATCTTATCCCCGACCTTCTGGTTCGTATAAGCGTTGATAAAGAAGTCGGTGCCGTCCTTTCCCTGCAACTTTCCCAGCAGCAACCGATCTGGCTTTGATGGGTCCGTCCCCACCGCTTCGGGAACGCTCCCGGCGGGAAGCGTCCCGCCGCCCGGGAGTTCGTCCTTGCCGCTGACCATGACCATCGTCGTTGGGGACACGGACGTATTCGTCCCGCCATTGGCAAGTTCGCGAGCCACCCGATAAGCGAGATTGACGTTGCCGGAGCCGACGGTTCCGATCGTTTCGGCCGGCACGACGATGTAGATATCCGCCGCCGGTTCCTCATCGATAACATAGGGATCGAGGCTCTGCCCTCCATAAATCACGGTAATGATATCCCCGACCGCGAAGGCGGCAGTGCGGTCGGTGAGCGTAAAACTTACGGAAACCCTCGCATCCTGGTCGAAATCGTCCGGTGGAATCTGGTTCTCCTGGTCACTTGCGCTCGTCAAGGTCGGAGCGACAAAATTCTCGTTTTCGGGTGTTTCCGGCTCGGGGTCTACGCCGCCGGCCTGATAGAGGTTGACTTCGACCGTGGCCGGGATCGCTGGTGTGCCCGCAACGATGCCGTCCCGAACGACGCGGTAGTTGACCTCTACGGGGCTGCGCGTGTCTGTTCCACCGCTGGCGTCGCTCCATTCGGCGCTTATCGCTGCGTATGGGACACCGATCACTGCCACGGGATCGTCGCTCGGGTTCGTGACGGTTACCGGGCCGACTTCCGCGCTGCCCCAGAGCACGAAGATCTTGTCGCCTGCGAGGATGGCTGAATTAACAGGAATCTGCACCTCGACGCCACCGTCAGCCCGGGCATCCGCTTCGTCGATCAGCTTGCCGACAGGATCCGCTTCGTTGTCGTCGTCGTAAGCGGGCACGATCGGCGTCGCCAGATCGTCGATCGCTCCTTTGAGGAGTACGGCTAGTTCGACGGCTGCAGACGGCAGCGATACGTTGCCCGCCCGGTCCTTCACCTTATAGAGGAAACTGAGTTTTCCATCGCCGACGTCCTGGATGAACTCGCGCATGAAGCGCAACTCGATGTTGGTGTCGGTGTCGCCGACAATGATGGCTACCTCTTCTTCCTGCGAGTTTACGATACCGATGATGACATCACCCGGCGCCAGACCCTGGTAGCTGGGAACGCTGGCCGCCAGGTATTCACGCCCTTCCTCGTCCGTTTCAAGCACCTCCGGTGTTACACCGTTTTGCTTCACCTCCTCTTCGAATTCAAGTGTGCCCAGGAAGGGCAGGCCGGGGGCGGTGTAATCGATAATGAAGGTCTGGTTGGACGGGCCGTATTCGTGCTCGCCACTTCCGGACACGAAAACGGCGATGTAGTTGATCGTCACGACGCCTTCGGGTACCGACGCTCTTGCTTCGGCGGAGAGTTCGATGGTGATGCTATCGACCAATTCTGTGATGACGACGGGTTCGCCGACCAATTCGCCGTTCAGCAAGAGCTGAATGGTGTCGTCGAAGTCGACGTTGTCCGGAAGGGCGAGCGTGAGCTTGATCGGTGCGTCCTTCGTGCTCGCCAGCAGGAGATTGTCCGGCACGCCGTCGGGGGGCGTGGGGGCGAGCACCGCCGGATCGAAGATAAGTGGCTCTGTGTAAACGAACGGCGTCGCGAGCGCGGACGTCGTGATGGCGTTTGCGGCTTTTGGCCGCTGGCGGACGGCGGCAAATCGCCGGGTAATGGAACCATCCATGGTCAACTCCTTGCGTGATGGCGCGCAGGTCGCGCGTCGGTGGGATACGCATACAAGGCTAGGCCTGATTAGCGCGTTGTCCCATAGGACGAACGTTGTAGGTTTCGTGCGCGAAAAAAATGAAATGTATTTAAATACAGTTGGTTATGTTCATTTTTTCCGAAACGACGCTGCGATTGTGGCGCGACGCGGCTTGTGCCTTCGGACCCATGGCGTTAACCGTAGATATCAAGACGCGGGTGATTTTAGGACAGTGCCGCATGGCGGATGAAGCGCGTGCCCGCTGAACATATGGCGATTCGTTTACCTTGAGGCAAAAACCGCATGCGTATGTCGCAGCTCCACCTGTTCAGGGCGCCCTTGTGGATTGCCATCATCGGCGTGCTGGCGCCTGCAGGCGCGCGGGGCGGCGATCTCGGGGCGGGGCAATCCAGGACCGTCGCGGCCGGAGAGATACCCGATTCATGGACACTGCACGACGGTGCCATGCTGATCCTGGAACCGCAATCGAGAGCCCTCGGCATTGTCGCCTACGGTTCCGCCACCGCCGTGCGCATCGATCGCGCAACGGTCGAAACGGCCAACATGGCCCTCGTATTCGGCAACGGCGCCACGGGCACGATTACGGGCGCGCGTATCGTCAGCACCGGCGATCGTGGTCTGTCGACCATTAACAACGTTGCCCAGAGGGATTCGGGAAACATCTCATCGGTCAACGTCGACGACAGCACCATCATCGGCAGTTCATACGGCGCCAGCATTTCCGCCGCGGCTACACTGACCTTGCGCGGCACCGAAGTCCAGGGCGTGGGCGCGGCGGGCGTGGGCGTGGGTTTGTTCAACGGCAATGCACTGATCCAGGCCGGCTCGGACATCAAGGGTCAGGTCAACGGCGTGCGTGTACGTCAGGACGAACGCGGACAAGCAGGACTCCCGTCGGTGCGTTTCCTCGCTATCGATGGCGCGCGGGTCGAGGGGCTGACCGGCAGCGGGGTTGCCCTGGACACCCTTCGTAATGGCACGACCGAAGCTGTCGTCACGATTGCCAACGGCAGCGAGATCATCGGCGGTAACGGCGTGGCGATCGACCTGGCTGCCAGCACGACGGCCGACGTGACCGTGGATGCCAGCGCACTGCGTGGCGACGTGCGTGCGGTCGGCGACGGCTCGGCCATCGTGCGCCTGACGGGTGGCTCCGTGCTCGACGGTGCCGTTTCCGGTGACATCGACCTGGCCGTCGCTTCGCGGTCCACGTGGAACCTGTCCACCGATTCGTCGGTGAGTGCACTCGACCTTTCCGAGGGCAACATCGCGTTCGCGCCGGCAGCGGCAGGCATGCACCGGCGCCTCGACGTGCGCGGCAACCTCGCAGGCAGCGGCGGCGTGGTCGGGTTGAACGTGGAGCTCAACGCCGGCGGTCCGCTTGCCTCGCAGGCAACCGATCGCTTGCTCATCGAAGGCGATGTCACCACGTCGGGGCCCACCACGCTCGTTGTGACGCCCACCGGCACGGGAGCGCTCACGGACATCAACCAGAACGGTATCGCGGACGCCGGCGAGGGCATTTCCCTGGTGCAGGTCGCCGGCACCTCGCGCGCCGATGCGTTCGTGCTGAGAGGGGGGTATGTGGCGGCCGGCCCGTTCCAGTACACCCTGCATGCCTTCGGCCCGGGACAGACCGATCCGTCGCAGAACGTGCTGGCATCCGGGCCGTTGAACTGGGATTACAGGCTTGGCAGTCATTACGTATGCGAGCGTGATTGCGGTCCGGTGGATCCGCCGGTGGATCCGCCCGTCGAGCCGCCCGTCGATCCGGGCGGTCCCGGTAACCCGGGCGATCCCGGCAACCCCGCCGACCCTGGCAACCCGATCGATCCCGGCAATCCGGGTGATCCTGGGAATCCCGGCGGCCCGGACGAGCCCGGCGTTCCGCCTCCCCCGGTCGAGCGCCTTGCCGTGGTGCCGCAGGTGCCGTCGTATCTTTCAGCGCCAGCCGCGTTGCTCAGTTACGGCGACATGCTGAACGACGGGTTGCACCAGCGCCTGGGCGACTTGCGCGAGGGCGCGGCCAGCGGTGCGATGGGCGGCGAGGTGTTCGTACGCTATCTGGGCGGGCAAGCACGCTATAACTCCAACCTTCCGTTCCAGCACTACGGTTACGACTTCGACCAGCAGGTCAATGCGTTGCAGTTGGGCGGAAGCCTGATCGCGCTGGATGGCGATAACGGCACGCTGCGTGCCGGCTGGGCGGCCGACCAGGGCACGACCCGGGTGACGCCCCATGCGGTGGACGGCAACAGTTCCGCCAGGTATCGCGCCAACGGCGTAGCGGGCTGGGTCACCTGGCAGCACGGGGATGGCTTCTGGGTGGATGGCGTGGTGGGCGCGACGCGCTACCGTGGCGACGTGGGTACCGACCTGCGCGGCGCCGACGTGGGCCGTATTCGCGCCCACGGCTGGACCATGTCGGTCGAGGCCGGTCTTCCCATCGCGCTGGGCGGTGACTGGACGGTAGAACCGCGCTTCCGGTTGCAGCAGCAGCAACTGACTTTCCGTGATTTCCGCGACGGCGATGGACTCGATGTACGCTTGGGTACCGCCCGGCAGGGCAGCGCCACCCTGGGCGGCCGCGTGACTCGTACCGCACAGCCGTTGTTCATGCCGTATGCAAGCCTCGACCTGACACACACCCGCAACGGCGATCCGCGCGTGGACGTGTCCAGCGACGCCTGGGGCATCGCGGAACGCTTCCGCTCGGGTCGCGCAGGCAATGCCTATCGTGTGGCAGCTGGTGCGGTCAGTCAGCTCGGCGAGTACGTGCAGCTGTACGGCGAAGGCAACTACCAGCACTTCGTCGGCAGCTACGGCATGCGCGGCTGGGCCGGCAACGTGGGTATCCGGGTAAGCTTCTAGGCGGGCGCGCTAGCGGTCCTGGGACATGTTCGCGGCCGCGGGCATGTCCCGCTTGGTGGCGGCTTTTTCAGGCCACGCGACGGACACGGATATCGGTGATGCCGAAATCGTCGCCCGTACCGGTTTTCCGCTCGTTGGCGATGTCGATCCTCAGTGTGGTATTCGACGCCACGATTCGCCCCGGCCCGATCGTGACCACGCCATTGAGCGTTACCGAACGAATGATCGGCTGTCCGTCGGCGTAAACCGAAACGATGGCCGAGTTGTTCCTGGCTCGATGCGATCGGCCTCGGTCGGCGAACATGGGCTCGATACCTCCGGGCCGCAGAGCGAACCGCGTGGCTTCCGCCACGTCCTTCGTGACATCGGGCGCTGTGCCTCCGGTCTTTGTGCGACATCCGTGTCGCCAGCGCCGACGTGCTCCCTGCACGGTCCTTGTCACGTACGCTTCGCTGCGGCTCGGCGGCATCGAGAGTTCAGGCTATCTGCCTGTTCCGGATAAGAAAATAATCCCTTGGTTGTAGGTGTGGACGTCCATTTCCGGACGCGACTCCAGGCGATTCGCCGATGCTGCGGACACCGCGGCCGAGTGGAGGTTGCGGCATAGCGCGTTGTGGTCGCGGTGCCGTTTTTGACTGTCCGGTTCCGGACGGTGGCGTGGACTACTGCACCGCGATCAACCACAACGCCGCGCCCTGTACCGGTGCCACCGTCCAGTGGATACGGTAGGTACCTGCAGCGGTGACCTGTCGCCACGCGACCGCACCCTGCACGCCGC
Source organism: Xanthomonas sp. NCPPB 2632 (assembly GCF_041228075.2). Classification (NCBI taxonomy): domain Bacteria; kingdom Pseudomonadati; phylum Pseudomonadota; class Gammaproteobacteria; order Lysobacterales; family Lysobacteraceae; genus Xanthomonas; species Xanthomonas sp. NCPPB 2632. The sequence continues at coordinate 2,868,047 of NZ_CM192979.1, read as the reverse complement.
TTTCGTCGGGCAACTGCACAAATGCGTCGATCAGCGTGAAGCCGTCGCCCGGGCTGACACGCATGCGCTTGACGCCGCCATCCCCCCACCAGAACGCCAGCAGCGTGGCCGGGCCGTCGACGGTCACCGTGCCACTGGCGACCTGCAACGCGTCGCCCGCGTAGGTTCGCGCCACCGATGCCACATGCGATGCATGGCGCACTTCGATGAAGGGCAGGGAGAGTTCGCCCTTTGCCTCGCCGCGTTTTTCGATCGAGACGCTATGTGCCGGGCCACCCTTGCCGTCGTTCGCGACATAGGCGCGCGCGGTGAAGCGATCGCCGTAGTTCGCATAGGTCTGCGGTTGCCCCAACGGCAACCATCGATTGCCGTAGGTGTCGTGTGGCGGACCGTCGTTACTGGCGTATCCCGCGTTGAACACGAGGAAGAGGCTGCCATCGGGCTGCGTATCCACGGGGGGCGTGGTCGCGGGCGTGACGCCCAGGCCTTCGCCCTGGGCCAGGAACACGTGCGCACCGAGGGAAGGGGCTGGACGATCGTCGGCATGCAGGCGACCGACACATGCCACCAGCAACGCGGCAACCCGGAAGGTATAACGACAGGTCGATGTCATGGCGGTGCTCCCAAAAGTCATACTTGTCACATGGGCGCGGCTGCGCCACGCTGCCTCTTGCGTACCGCCTGCCTGACATCCGTCGCGCGCGACGCCTCGAGGGGAATGGCACGTGGCGGATGAAACCGACTTCGTCGACCTGTACGCGCGGCTGCAATTGCAGCCGGGCTGCACGTTGGCCGAATTCAAGCAGGCCTATCGGCGGCACGTGGCGCAATGGCATCCGGACCGCCGGCGCGAAGGCCACGCGGATGCCCTCGCCACGCGGCGCATGCAACGGCTCACCCGCCAGTACGCCGCCGCCATGGCGTTTCACCGGCGGCATGGCCGCCTGCCGGGCGCGCCGCTGCCGGCACGTGGCGCGGTTGCCGTGCCCGAGCCGCTTGCCATCGTCGCGGACGGTGTGCCTGAAGCCACGGTGACGGTCGCCGCGGAGTCCTTGCCCACGCGCACGCTGGGCGCGCGCTGGTGGCTGTCGATCGGTCTGGTCGGTGTGGCGGTGATGACGTGGTCGCTGATGCCGGCGGCCGAGGTGTCCGACCGCGACAACGAAACGGTCGGGCCCTATCACCCGGCGCCACGTGGGGATGTGCCCTTGAATACGCGCGTACCCGACCTGGCGCTGGGCATGGACGAGGACCAGGTGCTGGCCATCGAGGGCGAGCCGGACCGGCGCATCGACGACCGCTGGGAGTACGGGCCATCGTGGTTGAGCTTCGATCGCCATCGGCTGAGCGACTGGTACAGCTCGCCGCTGCACGGCCTGCATGTGTCGTCGCCTCGTCCCCATCGGTGACGCCCCGGGCCGGCGCTCAGCGCGCGCCACGGCCGAACAGCACCACTTCCACGGTCTCGATCAGGATCACCATGTCCAGAAAGAGGTTGTGGTTCTTCACGTAGAACAGGTCGTATTTCAGTTTCTCGGCGGCATCTTCTTCCGAGGCACCATAGGGGTAACTCAGCTGGGCCCATCCGGCCAGGCCGGGCTTGATGCTGTGGCGCAGGCTGTAATAGCGGATCTTGGTTTCCAGGTCCGACACGAACTGCGGTCGCTCCGGTCGCGGGCCGACGATGCTCATGTCGCCGCGCACCACGTTCCACAGCTGCGGCAGTTCGTCGAAGCGTAGCTTGCGGCAGATGCGCCCCACCCGGGTGATCCGGTCGTCGTTGCTCAGGGCCCAACGCGCCACGCCGTCGATCTCGGCATCCGTACGCATGCTGCGGAACTTGTACAGCCAGAAGGGGTGGCCGTTCTCGCCCACGCGCTCCTGCCGATAGAACACCGGCTGCCCGCGTCCCGATTCCAGGCGGATGGCCAGGGCCACGCCGAGCATGATCGGCCAGAACAACGCGGCGATGGTCAGCGACGCGCCGATGTCGAAGGCCCGCTTGACGAACAGCGCCAGCGGCGAGGCATTGAAGCCGCCGGAAAACACCAGCCACGAGGGGTCCAGCATGGTCAGCTGCACGCGGCCCGCCTCGCGCTCGACGAATGTGGTGAGGTCGGTGATCTTCACGCCCAGCTGGCGACAGGCGAGCAGGTCGTCCATCGGCAGGCCGCCGCGGCGGTCGTCCACGCCGACGACGATTTCATCCAGTGCCAGGCGTCGTGCACAGGCCACCAGCGTTTCGCTGGGGTCCAGCAGCAGATCGGCCGGCACCAGCACCGTCTCGTTCGCGCCGCGCACGTAGCCGAGCAGGGAGAAGCCGCGGCGATCCGAACGCCGGCGCATGCGGGTGTGGATCTGCGCGGCGCGCTGTCCCGCGCCGAGCACGATCACCCGTCGCTTCAGGGCCTCCAGTTCCACCAGCCGCATGAACAGCGCGCGGAAGGCGGCGGTGGCGACCATGCCGATGACCAGCGCCATGCCCAGCACGCCGCGTCCCACGTAGGCCTGCGGAATGACGTAGTAGCCGACCACCAGCGCCAGGCCGCCGAAGACGAACGCGATGACATGGCGTGCCATCTGGCCGCGCCAGCTCATGCGCAGCGTGGATCGGTATTCGCCCAGGGCGGCCATGCCCAGGAAGATGACCAGGGCGAACATCACCGCGCGCATGGTCAGCGTCTGCGTCGAGGCGGCCAGGTCGTCGGGTGACGGCGCGAAACGGATATAGGTGGCGACGTTGAGCGATGCGGCGAGCAGGAGCAGTTCGCAACAGGCCATCAGGGTCAGCCAGCGCACGATCGGCTGGCGGAGCAAACGCATCATGGTAGTCCCCTCGCATGTCGTACATCGACGTGCCGATGAGCGAAGGCTAGGCATGCGGCGACCGGGTGTCGATTGCACTTCCGGTCATCGTGCGGCTAGGCCGTATGGCCGTCCGCGTCAGCCCAGGCCGCCGGATTCGCAGGCCTGCAACAGGATGCGCAGCCGGTCGGCCAGGCGCAGGCTGAGCGCGATGAGCGTGAAGGTGGGAAACGCCCAGCCGCCCGTGGGGAACACCGAGCTGCCGGCCACATGCAGGTTGCCGACGCCGAACACCTTGCCGGCCGGATCGACCACGCCCTGTGATGGGTCGCTCGCCATGCGCGTGGTGCCCATGTGGTGCGCCGTGCCGTGTACCTCCACGGGCAAATCGGCATCGACGGCCCACGGTGCCGGCTCGAAGCGGCCTTCGCAGGCTGCGGCCAGGCGATCGCCGGTGAGCAAGGTGAGCGTCCGGTAGGTATGTCGATCCAGGTCGGTCAGGCGCCAGTCCACCCGGACGCGCCGCAGGCCCAGCGCGTCGCGGCTGGCGTCGAGGGTGATCCGGCTGTCGCGGTTGGGGGCCTGTTCGAAGAAGCCGACCAGGGCGACGCGTTCGCTGCGCACGACGGGACGATCGCCGGCCTTCTGCACGAGCGCCTTCACCACGTCGCCGAAGTGCAGGCCCAGGCGCAGCGCATTGAGCGCCGCATGGGACCGGGGGACCAGCGCGCCGCGTCCCGGGCCGTTCAGCAGCGCGGCGTTGAGCCGTGCTTCCAGTCGGGTGCCTTCGTCGCGCACGGGCTTCCTCAACGAGGCGCGCAGGTCGCGCAGGGCCTTGATGCCGCTTGGCACCTCACCCTCGATCGCGAAGGGATGGACGCGTCCGTTGAGGGTACGATGGCGGGCCTGGGCGGTGGTCGACACGCCGATCTCCGCCGACAGCGGCGCGCGCTGCTTGCCGATGTTGCGTTCGTAGGGACGGGACAGCCGGTCGACATGCGCCGACCGGACCGTGCCGAGCGTACCGCTGGGATGGTCCATGAAGTAGCGACCGACCAGGTCGTTCGCGTTGCCCAGGCCGCCGGGTGCCACGCTGTCGGAAAGCAGCAGGATGCGCGCGTTCTCGATGCCACCCGCGGCAAGCACGTAGTGCCGTGCGCGGACACGGCCGCGACGCCCGTCGAGCGAGCCGATGCGTGCCTCGGTGACATGGCTGGCAGTGTCGTTGGAGCGCAGTTCAAGCAGGTTGGCATGCAGCAGCACGGTGACGTTGGCGGCGTGGCCCAGGATGTCGCGGTAGGCGTCGCCGAACAGCACCGGGCTGCGTGCGAAGACATAGTTGGTCATCACCTCGGGATCGAGGTCGAGCGGCTTGCGCGGCGGCGGTCCGTCGAAGGTGCCGTCGGTGAAACCGTGGGCGGGGTCGATCCGGCAGAACTCACGCGCTTTTTCGTACCAAGGCGCCAACTCTTCATGGCGCAGCGGCCAGCCGCTGTCGGGCACCCAGTCGCGCGGCGTCATGTCGCTGTCGCCCAGCGGAATGCAGCCGCCACCCCATAGCGTGCAGCTGCCGCCGAACACGCGCATGCGCGAGCCGGCCGTATCGAAGGGCACGTCGCCCGATGCGCTGCCCTCGTAGAGGGCCTGGCTGCGTTCCTCGCCACGCGTACCGCCGCCCTCGACGAGACAGACGGTGACCGATGAGCCGATGAACGACCGTGCGATGGCGATGCCCGCGGCGCCGGCACCGATGATGCACAGGTCCGCATGCAGGTCGGTGGGTGCCGACGGATCGAGGTAATCGAGGATCACGGCACATCTCCAGGGTAAGGCGTCGCGGGGTGGTCGTGGCGGCCCGCTTCAGGCGTGGTAGTAGCCGCGGTACCAGTCGACGAACTGCCGCACGCCGGTGCGCACGTCCACCCCGGGGGCGTAACCGGTGGCGTGGACCAGGGCCGAGATGTCCGCCTCGGTGTCCGGCACGTCGCCGGCCTGCAGGGGGAGCATTTCCATGTGCGCCTTGCGATCGAGGCAGTCCTCGAGCACGTGGATGTACTGCAGCAGCGCCACGGGTGTTTCGTTGCCGATGTTGTAGATGCGGTAGGGCGCCACGCCACTGCTGCCCGTCTCCGGACGGTCGCCGGACCATTGCGGATCGCGCAGGGGCGGGCGGTCCAGCGTGCGTAGCACGCCTTCCACGATGTCGTCGACGTAGGTGAAGCTGCGCGTATGCCGCCCGTGGTTGAACACCCGGATCGGCTCGCCGGCCAGGATCGCCCGCGTGAACAGGAACAACGCCATGTCCGGGCGGCCCCAGGGGCCGTACACGGTGAAGAAGCGCAGGCCGGTGCAGGGCAGGTCGTAGAGGTGCGCGTAACTGTGCGCCATCTGCTCGTTGGCTTTCTTCGACGCCGCGTACAGCGTCAGCGGATGCTCGGTGGGCTGCCGTTCCGAGAACGGCATGTGGGTATCCGCACCGTAGACCGAACTGGTGGAGGCGAAGACCAGGTGATCCACGCCGTGGTGGCGGCAGCCTTCCAGCACATGGAGGAAACCGGTGACGTTGCTGGAGACGTAGATATGCGGGTGCGTGGCGGCGTGGCGAACGCCGGCCTGCGCGGCCAGGTGCACCACGCGTTGCGGCCGGTACGTGGCGAACACCGCTTCCATCGCCGTGCGGTCGGAGAGGTCTGCGTGCACGTGCGTATAGCGCGGATGGTCGCCGAAGCGGGCCAGTCGCGCCTTCTTCAGCTCCACGTCGTAGTAGTCGGACAGGTTGTCCAGGCCGATCACCTCGTCGCCACGGGCAAGCAGGCGCATGGCCACGTGCGAGCCGATGAAGCCCGCCGTGCCGGTCACCAGCACTTTCACAGGCGGCCGTCCACCGCATCGCGCGGCAACACGTATTTCACGTCGTAGACCACGCAGTCGGTCTTGCCGAAGGCGCGGATGCCTTCCACGCCCCATGCGACGAATTCGCGATGGGCCACCGCTACCACGACGGCGTCGTAGCTGCCGTGCGCGGGGACCTCCACCGGCACGATGTCGTACTCGTGGCGCGCTTCGTCGGCACGCACCCAGGGATCGTGCACGTCCACGTCCACGCCGTAGCCCGCCAGCCCGGCCACGATATCGACCACGCGGGTGTTGCGCAGGTCCGGGCAATTCTCCTTGAACGCCAGGCCGAGGATCAGCACGCGTGCGTGCACGGGATTGATGCCCTTGCGCACCATCAGGCGGATGACTTCGCCGGCGATGTACGGGCCCATGCCGTCGTTGGTGCGGCGCCCGGCCAGGATCACGTCCGGATGGTGGCCGACCTGCTGTGCCTTGTGGGTGAGGTAGTAGGGATCGACGCTGATGCAGTGACCACCGACCAGCCCGGGTCGGAACGGCAGGAAATTCCACTTCGTGCCGGCGGCTTCGAGCACGTCCAGGGTGTCGATGCCCAGCCGGTTGAAGAGAATGGCGAGGTCGTTGACCAGGGCGATGTTGAGGTCGCGCTGCGTGTTCTCGATGACCTTGGCCGCCTCGGCCACCTTCAGCGAAGGAGCACGGTGCGTGCCGGCGGCGATCACCGACCGGTAGAGCGCATCCACCGTATCGGCGGTGGCCGGTGTCGATCCCGACGTGACCTTGAGAATATCGGTCACCCGGTGGGTCTTGTCGCCGGGATTGATTCGCTCGGGGCTGTAGCCGACGAAGAAATCCTCGTTGAACACGAGGCCGGACACCGTCGCGAGGATCGGAACGCATACTTCCTCGGTACAGCCGGGATAGACGGTGGATTCATAGACCACGATGTCGCCGCGCTTGAGCACCTTGCCCAGGCACTCGCTGGCCATGCGCAGCGGGTGCAGGTCCGGCCTGCGCGCGTCGTCGATCGGCGTGGGCACCGTCACGATGTAGATGGTGCAGTCGGCCAGGTCGCCCGGTGCGTCGGAAAACCGCAGCCGTTTCGCGGTAGCCAGTTCATCGGCGTCCACTTCCCGCGTGCTGTCGTGGCCTGCGCGGAGCTCGTCGATGCGTCGGGACTGGATGTCGAATCCAAGGGTTGCGTAGCGCTTGCCGAATTCCACGGCGAGCGGCAGGCCGACGTAGCCCAGGCCGATGACGCCGATGCGGGCGTTTTCCAGGCGTTGGTCGATCGACGACGTGGCATCGGCGACAGGTCGTGTATCGCACGACGGATCGCCCGCGGCGGCATCGGCCCGCGTTCGGCTTGCGGTGTCCATGTAAGTGTCCATCCCCGTGCGTGGCCCGAAAAACCCCGGAACGGGGGCGACGAAAGGTTAGCAACGCACCCCCGGCTTGCCTGTATGGCTTACGTGGGTGGACGAATGGCCGATGCCGTCAGGCTGAACGAATCGCTAGCGCGGTACCGATAACGGTGTGAAGCAAGCGTTTACAAGGCACGGTCACCGCGATATCTTGCCCCTGGTCCCATCGATAGCCGGTGGGCATATGACTACCGCACCCATCTGGTCCACTCATGTCCGCGCGAAGCTATCTGGGCTCAGTGCGCGTGGCCTTGCTGGACGACCATGCGCTCGTCCTCAAAGGGCTGGCCGCGCAACTGGAGACGTCCCCCTCCATCGCCATCCTCGGCAGCTTTTCGAGCAGTCGGCCTTTCCGTGCGTTGCTGGCGGAGCAACCGGTCGACGTCGTGCTGATCGACTACTCGCTCGCCTTCGACGACATCGACGGCGTGGCACTGATTCGTCTGCTGCGCGCCGGCTATCCACGGATGAAGATCCTCGTGGTGTCCGCGCATGACGAGGGCCTGGTGGTACACAGCCTGCTGCAGGCCGGCGCCGATGGCTTCGTCGCCAAGAGCCAGGACCCGGGCGTACTGGTGCAGGCCATCGACGCGGTGATGACCAACCGCGTGTACCTGCCACCGCGGCGGGCGGGCGGCACCGCCGAGGCCAGCCTGGTCAAGCTGTCGCCGCGCGAGTGGGAAGTGGTGCGCTGCCTGCTGGAGGGCATGAAGGTGTCGCAGATCGCCGAGAAGTTCGGGCGCAGCATGAAGACCATCAGCGCGCAGAAATCCGCGGCGTTCCGCAAGCTCGACATCAAATCCGACAACGCGCTGTACAAGATGGAAGATTACATCCGCGCCCTGGGTACCGATCCCCCATGATGCGGCGGATCGCATGGACCCTCGCCGGCTGCCTGTGTGCGGTGCTGGCGATCGCACAGGACGTGCCCGATGCCGAAGCGCAGCGTCGCTGGGTCGGTGCGCATCCCGTGCTGCGCATCGCGCTCGATCCCCAGCTTCGCGCCGACGTCGGTGTCGGCAACGCCAATCCGCTGGTCACCGGATACCTCGCCCTGTCGGCGCGCCAGGCGGGCATGCGCTTCGAAACGGTGCGTACCGCGTCGTGGGCGGAGTCGGTCGCCGCCTTCAAGGCGCACCGGGTCGACGTGCTGCCGTCCACTTCCGATCGTCTGCTCACCGCCGACCTCGGCACCTCCGCGCTGCTTTCCTCGCCGTTCTATGTCGGCCGCACGCTGATCGTCACACGGACGGTGGGGCCGGCCACGATGGATCTGTGGCACCTGCAGGGGCGCACGGTGGCGTTCAAGGGCGGTGGCCAGTACGAGGCCTGGCTGCAACGCGAGCATCCGTCGATCACGCGGCTTCCGCTGGCGGACATCCACCAGATCCTGGCGGCGGTGGAGAGCGGCATCGCGGACGCGGCCATCGGTATCGACGTGGCCTACTACCCCATCGTCCGGCGTGACTACGCGCAGAGCCTGCGCGTAGCGGGCACGGTTCCGGAGATGGCGGTGTCGGTGCGCGTGGCCGTGCAGCGCGACCAGCCGGTGCTGTTGTCGATCCTGGAACAGAGCATGCGCGGCCTGTCCACGGCCGACAACGAGGCGGTGATCGAGCGCTGGCTGGAGACCGCCTACCTGCGCGCGCCGACGTGGTCGCAGGTGCTGGCCACCTATCGCGTCGAAATAGGCCTGGGTGCCGCCCTGGTCGCGGCGCTGGTGTTCGCGCTGTGGCAGCTGCGCCGGGCCCAGCTGGCATCGCGGCGTGGCGAGCAGCAGAAGACGATGCTGCTGGCGGTGATGAGCCACGAGGTGCGCAATGCCGTCAACGCGGTCACCTCGTCCATCGACCTGATGGCGCGCCAGCCGCAGGACGGTCCCCAGCGCGACCTGCTGGCCATCGCGCAGGTCAGCAGCCGCAACCTGCAGAACCTGCTCAAGAGCGCACTGGATTACACCCGCTCCGAGGTCGAAGGCTTCACCCCCGATCCGGTGCCCTGCGACGTACAGGCCGTGGCGCGCGAGGCCATTGCCTCGCAGCGGCTGGCGATCGAGGCCAAGGGCCTGGAAGTGCGGCTGGACATGCCGATGGGTCCGCTGCCCTGGCTGCTGGTCGACGAGGTGCGCGTGCGACAGCTGCTGGAAAACCTGTTCGCCAACGCCGTGAAATTCACCGAGCGCGGGCATGTCGGCATCGCGCTGTGGCAGGGTGCCGGCGACGACCCCGACGGGGTACGCCGCCTGGTCATCGAGGTGTTCGACACCGGTATCGGCGTGTCGTCGAGTCGCCAGCGGCAGCTGTTCGTGCCGTTCGCGCAGGCGCGCGGACGCCTCGACGTGCGCCTGGGCGGTACCGGGCTCGGCCTGGCGATTTGCCGCGACATCGCCACCCACCTCGGTGGGCGCCTGGCGTTCAACAGCGAAGCCGGCGTGGGTACCTCCGTGCGTGTCGAACTGCCGACCAGCCTGGTGCCCACCACGACACCCGTACCCGCGACCGCCGCGAGCGACGAGCGCCTGCCCGAACGGGCCGGCGGCGTCGTGCTGCTGGTGGAGGACCACCCCGCCAACCGGCAGATCATCGCGGCGCAGCTGAAGTTCCTCGGCTACGCCACGGAGGCCGTGGATCACGGGCAGGCCGCCATCGATACGTTCGTGCCCGGCCGCTTCACCGGGGTGTTGCTCGACTGCGAACTGCCCGACATGCAGGGCTACGATATCGCCGCCGAACTGCGCGCCCGCGAGATCGAGGCGGGCGTGGCGCCGACGCGCTTCGTCGCCATCTCGGCCAACCAGGGCGTGGAACACGTGCGGCGATGCGCGCAGAGCGGCATCGACACCGTGCTCGGCAAGCCGCTTTCGCTGGACGCGCTGACCGCGGCGCTGGCGACTCCGGTGCGAACGCCGGTGGAGCACGGCAATGACACCCCGGCTGCCGCCGAGGCCCTGCATGCCACCTTCCGCCGCGAAACCCGCCACGACCTCGTCGCCGTTCGGGAGGCCCTGGCCGACGGCGACCTGCCGCTTGCGCGGCATCACGTGCACCGCGCGCGGGGCGCGGCGCTCGTGTGCGGCGTGGAGGCGATCGTGACGCTGGCCGGCGAGCTGGAAGACATCCTCGATGCCGGCGGCGATGCCGACGAGGCGCAGCCGGTGATCGAGGCGATGGTGCGGCACCTGCGCGAGGGGTGAGCCCTCGCGAAAAAAGGTCCGGTAGGAGCCCACGATGTGGGCGAACCCTCAACCCCCACCCACCGAATGAAGCCATGCAAAGCATCATGCCTGCGTTTCCATACGTCGAACGAAGCGGCCCCTAAAGCTTTTATCGCTTAAAGCAGTCCAAGGCCCCGCCCTGAAACGTCCGGAAACGCCCACCCGTGCAGAACGAGCTGCCTCATTCGCCATGGTTACGTCGAGGATTCGCCCACATCGTGGGCTCCTGCATGCCCTTTAAACGCCCCCTGGCGTACCCATGTCTGCTTTCGCGTTCCTCGTCCTCATGCAAGGAGTCATACGATGGCAAGCGTTCAAGCAAGCGCAAGCGGCACGTTCAGGATCGGCGGTGACCTCGAGGTCAACCGCCTCGGTTTCGGTGCCATGCGCATCACCGGCAAGGGCATCTGGGGCGAGCCTGCCGATGCGGCCAAGGCGAAGGCCACGCTGGCCCGGCTTCCGGAACTGGGCGTCAACCTGATCGACACGGCGGACAGCTATGGTCCTTACGTCAGCGAGGACCTGATCCGCGAAGTGCTGCATCCATACAAGGGACTGGTGATCGCGACCAAGGGCGGCCTGACGCGCCATGGCCCCGACGTGTGGCCCCCGTTGGGCCGGCCGGAATACCTGCGCCAGTGCGTGCTGATGAGCCTGCGCCGCCTGGGTGTGGAGCGTATCGACCTGTGGCAGCTGCATCGCATCGACGCCAAGGTGCCTCGCGACGAGCAGTTCGGCGTGATCCGCGACATGCAGAACGAAGGCCTCATCCGCCACGTCGGGCTGTCGGAGGTCAACGTCGAGGAGATCGAAGCGGCCGCGCCGTTCTTCAAAGTGGCCACCGTGCAGAACCTCTACAACCTGGGCAACCGCAAGAGCGAAGCCGTGCTCGTCCATGCGGAGAAGCACGGCATCGGCTTCATCCCCTGGTATCCGCTGGCGGCGGGCGAACTGGCGAAGGAAGGCTCGGTGCTGTCGAAGATCGCGCAGAAGCTAGGCGCCACGACTGGCCAGGTCGCCATCGCGTGGTTGCTGAAGCGTTCGCCCGTCATGCTGCCGATCCCCGGCACCGGCGACCCGGTTCACCTCGAGGAAAACGTCAAGGGCGCGGCGCTGGACCTCTCACAGGCCGACTTCGAAGCCCTCGAACACGCCGTGAAAACGCCGGACACGCCGTAAGCGGATCGCTTCACCCGCGATGGTTGCGTCGAGGGTTCGCCCACATCGTGGGCTCCTACAGCCGCGTCGCCGTGTAGGAGCGCACGATGTGCGCGATCACGAGAACGCGAAGGTGCGATAAACGCCATGTAGGAGCGCACGATGTGCGCGATCACGAGAACGCGAAGGTGCGATAAACGCCATGTAGGAGCGCACGATGTGCGCGATGTGCGCGACCACGAAAACATCGCAACATACATCAATGCAGCTTCACCGGAGGCAGCGTGGTATTGCGTAACCAATCGGCCAACCACAATGCCGTGGCGCGTGGCCACCCGTGCAGCGTGGCGCGGTGCATCTGTTGCAGCAACACATAGGCCATCTTCGCCAGCCAGCCGCGCATGGGAATGACCGAGGTGCGGCCCGAGGGCAGTTCACCGGTGGCCTGGCGTACACCCAGCGAGACCAGCGTGCCCTTGGCGTGGTACGCGAACGGGGAGGGCACGCCGCCGCGTGCGACGGTCGCCAGCGCTTTCGCAAGATAATTCGCCTGCTGGTGTGCGGCCTGTGCGGTCGGCGGCACGCTGCGCTGGTCGGTCGTCGTGGCGTAGGCGCAGTCGCCCATGGCGTAGATACCCTCGATACCCTTCGCCGCCAACCGCTCGTCGACGACGATGCGCTTGTCGCGCGACAGCTCGAAGTGGCCCAGGCGCTCGACCATGTCCTGTCCGGTGACGCCCGCGGCCCAGACGCGGATATCGCAGGGCACCACGCTGCCGTCGGACAGATGAAATCCATCGGCCTCCACAGCACTCACGCCCACGCCCAGCCGCAACGTGACATGCATGCCCTCCAGCACGCGTTGTGCGGACGCCGACGTATGCGGATCGACGGCGGGTAGCACCCGATCCGCCATGTCCATCAACGTGACATCCAGTTTCGAGGCGGAATCCAGGCCACCGTAACGATGCATGTCGTTGAACGCGTGGTGCAGTTCCGCCGCCAGTTCCACGCCGGTGGCGCCCGCGCCGACGATGCCGACCCGGATCCGTTTGTCCGGGTCGCCGGCGCTGCGCAGGGCGAGCGCGAGGATCTTCCGGCGCAGTGCGATCGCCTGCGCGGGACTGTCCAGCATGTCGCAGTGATCGAGCACGCCCGGGGTGCCGAAGTCGTTCACGCGGCTGCCGAAGGCCAGCACCAGCGTGTCGTAGCCCAGCGAGCGCGGCGGCAGGATCAGCTCGTCCGTGTTGGGCAGGTGCACCGCATCCAGGTCGATCGTGCGGCGCGCAGCATCCAGCCCACGCAGCGCGCCGGGCTCGAAGCGGTAGCCGTGGGCCTGGCCGTGGGCGAGGAACGGCACGGCTTCCTCGCCGTCGCCGAGCAGGCCGGCGGCCAGTTCGTGCAGGCGGGGCTTCCAGAAATGGCTGGCGTCGCGATCGACCAGGGCGACATCGAACCTGCGTTGTCTGCCGAGCCGCGTGGCCAGTTCGATACCGGCGGCGCCGCCGCCGACGATGACGACGCGGTGCGCGCCGGTCCGTGAGGTTGGGGTCATGGGAATGTCTCCGTAACAGGCTGCCCGCAGCTTACCGAGCGAATCGTTCTCGGCTTGCGAAGACACGCCCCGTCCTGTAAATAAAGCCGATGACCGCCTCCATCCTCCTGCGACGACGACCTGCCGGCTGATAGCCGCCTAGCCCGCGGCGCGCCTGCGCCGCGCGTCATCGTTGTTGGAGAACCCCGATGTGCCTGTCCCCCGCGGCGTCCGTCGACGCCCTGCTTTCCGTTGCCTTCGTTTCGCTGGATCTGCCCGCCACGCAGGCCCGGGCCGTACCGGCGAGCCGCCCCGAGCTCGGTGATTTCCAGTGCAACGGCGTGTTCTCGGCCGCTGCGGCGACGTGCCGTTCGCCCCGGGAGACGGCCGAAGCCCTGGCCGCCTTCCTGCGCGCGCATGCCATGTTCGACCAGGTGAGTGTCACCGGCGCCGGCTTCATCAACCTGCGTCTTGCCGACGCTTTCATCGCCGAACGCCTCGCCGCGATGGCCGCCGACCCGTGGCTCGGCGTGGCCGACGAGGGCAGGGGCCGTGAGGTGGTCCTCGATTTCGGCGGTCCCAACGTGGCCAAGCCGCTCCATGTCGGTCATCTGCGTTCGCTGGTGCTGGGCGAAAGCCTGCGCCGGATGCATGCGGCGCTGGGCTGGCGCACCCATGCGGATGCGCACCTGGGCGACTGGGGTTTGCAGATGGGCATGCTGAGTGCCGCGATCCGGCGGCTCGATCCGGGGTTGCCCTTCTTCCGTGCCGGCGCCACGGTGCCGTTCCCGTCGCAGGCGCCGGTCACGCTGGACGCCCTGGAGCGGCTTTACCCGGACGCCGCGGCGGCCTGCCGCAGCGATCCTGCGCGCATGGCCGAAGCCAGGGCCGACACCGCCGCGCTGCAGGCCGGCGACGCGGGCCTGCTGGCCCTGTGGCGGTCGTTACGCGCGCTCAGCCTCGCCGCGCAGGTTGCGGACTTCGCCGCGCTGGGCGTCCACTTCGACGCGCTGGACGGCGAGAGCGACGTGCGCGACGCCGTGGCGCCGCTGGTGCAGCGGCTGCTCGATGCGGGTGTGGCACACCCTAGCGAGGGTGCGGTGGTCGTGGATGTGGCACACGCCGACGATACCGTCGTGGTGCCCCCGTTGCTGCTGGCCAAGCGCGACGGTGCCGCGCTGTATGCCACCACCGACCTGGCCACGCTGGAGGTGCGGGCATCGCGCCCCGACCTGGCGCGCGTGGTCTACGTCGTCGACCAGCGGCAGGCGTTGCATTTCGAGCAGGTGTTTCGCGCCGCGCGCAAGGCGGGTATCGGCGACCACCTCGAACTGGTGCATGTCGGCTTCGGCACGGTCAACGGCACGGACGGCAAACCGTTCCGCACGCGCGACGGTGGCGTGGCCCGGCTGGCCGACCTGCTCGCCGCGGCGGTGACGCGCGCACGCGAGCGCCTGGACGCCGCAGGCTATGGTGCGCAAGGGAACGACGCACAGCGCGCGACGCTGGCCCGGCAGGTGGGTATCGCCGCCGTGCGTTTCGCCGACCTCTCCGGCGATCGCCTCTCGGGCTATGTCTTCGATACGCAGCGGATGGTCGCCTTCGAGGGGCGTACCGGCCCCTACCTGCAATACGCCTGCGTGCGCATGCGCTCGTTGCTTGCGCGCGCGCCCGATGCCGCGGGCGGATACGCCATGCCGGTGCTGGCGGCAGAGCGCGAGCTGGCGTTGGCCTGCCTGTCGTTCGGCGACACCGTGGCGGAAGCCTGCCGGACCTGCCAACCCGGCGTGCTGGCGGCCTTCACCCACGCCCTGGCGCAACGGTTCAGCCGGTTCTACGCGGACTGCCCGGTGCTGGCCGAGCCGGATGCGGCCACGCGCGCCTCGCGGCTGGCCTTGTGTGTCCTGACCGAGCGCGTGCTGGCACGCAGCCTCCACCTGCTGGGCATCGAGGTGCCGGCGCGCATGTAGTGTCGGTGGCGATAGTGGGACGGATCGCCGCAGGCGGCACGCACATCGCGTCCACGCGCACGTGGGCTGCTACCGTCCCGGCACGTCATGGCCGAGGAAGGACCTGCCGACATGCCCGATCCGTACCCGCTCGCGTCGCGCCACGGATGCGCCACGTGCGGACTGCACGACGTGTGCCTTCCCGCAGGCATCCGCGGCGAAGCGCTGGCACGCGTGGACCGCCTGACCCGCGACCGCCGCACCATATCGCGCGGCGAGACCCTGTTCCGCCAGGGCCAATCGTTCCATGCGCTGTACGTGCTGCGGTCTGGCGCCACGCGCAGCACGATCGCCGACGCTGAAGGCGCGCAGCAGGTGATCGGTTTCGGTCTGCCGGGCGATATCCTCGGCGTGGACGGCCTGCTCGACGACATGCACCGCACCGAAGCAGTCGCGCTGGAGCGCAGCACGGTGTGCGAGGTGCCGTTCGCGCGGATGGACGCCGTCTTCGTCGAGGTCCCGTCGCTGCACCGGCGCATGCTGCGTGTGCTGGGCAGCGAGGTGGCCGCCGACCAGGCGCATCTGGTCGCCATGGGCCGGCCATCGGCCATGGAGCGCGTGGCCTTGTTCCTCGACGGCTTGCTGGAACGACAACATCGTCTCTCGCGCCAGTCCGATTGCCTGCGCCTGCCCATGTCGCGCGCCGATATCGCCAGCTACCTCGGGCTGGCGGTGGAAACGGTCAGCCGCGCGCTGGGGCGCATGGAAGAGTCCGGCTGGCTGATCGCCAGCGGACGCACGCTGCGCATCCTGGACCGGGCCATGCTTGCCACGGGCAGACCGGCTTCGTTATCGGAGCAGAAATTGATCGGGATCAGTAACCGGCCGGCGCGTCGCGCCTAACCTGCCGGGGACGGCCGATCGTGGCCGAAGCCCGTGATCCAAGGAGTTTCCCATGCGTCATCCTATCTCTATCGCGCTCGCCGGCCTGGTCTGCCTGGCACCTATGACTGGCGCCATCGCGCAATCGGTCGACAACCCGTGGATCGTGCACGTCGGTGCGCACCGCGTCGACCCCACCTCCGACAACGGCCACCTGGCCGGCATGAAGGCGAGCGTCGGCAGCAGCACCCGGCCCACCTTCAGCATCGAATACCTGTTCACGCCGGCGTGGAGCGTGGAGCTGCTGGCGGCGCTGCCGTTCGAGCACGATGTGCGCCTGTCCGGCCAGCGCGCGGTCAGCGTGAAGCAGCTGCCGCCGGTGCTGGGCGTCAACTACCGCTTCCTCGTCGGACAACCGGTGTCCCCGTTCGTCGGCGTCGGCGTGAACTACACACGTTTCTACGACGCCAGCGGCCACAACGCGTTGCAGGGCGCCAACGTCGACCTGGACAGCAGCTGGGGCATCGCGTGGCACGGCGGCATCGACATCGCACTGGACCCGCGCTGGACGCTCACCGTGGATGCCCGCTACATGGACATCGACAGCCGGGTGAGGGTCGGCGGTGCGCGTGTGGGCACGGCGCACATCGATCCGTGGGTGTACGGCGTGAGCGCCGGTTACCGCTTCTGAGGGGAGCCGCTGTGCCCACGACACGTCATGCCATGGATGGCGTGGCATTCTCCGGAGCGTCTTCGGTTCCGGCCGTTGGTTCGTCGTTACCGGTCAACCGACGCATCAGCGACAGCGTGTCCACCAGCAGCACGGTCCCGTGCTCGGAGGATTCGACCACCTGATGCATGTCCTTCCTCAGTTCGGCATCCATGTGCGTCGCGACAAGGGAAGGCACGGTGATCTTCTCGGCCGGGTCGATGCTTATGATGCTCTCGACCGAATCGACCTCCAGACCATACGTGTGCCCCTCGTGCCGCACGACCAGGATCTTTCGCTGCTCCACATCCTGCATCGGTCCCATGCCGTAATGGCTGCGCAGGTCGATCACGGCGATCAGCGCCTTGCCGACGTTGAGTACGCCGCTCACATGGGCTGGCGTACCCGGGGGGCGGACCAGGGCATCGTGAGATTCGATGACCTCGCTGACTTCATCGATCCGGACCGCCATGAGCCGGTCCAGCCGGAACGTCAGCCAGGTCTCGCGGACCCGCTTGCGACGTATTTCGGTGCGACGTGTCTGGTCGTCGGCCACCAGGTACAGATCGTGGTGGCCCTTGGCGAGGTGCGCCAGGTGCGCGTCGGCGAACAGTGCGGCGGTGTCGATCATGATCAGGTCGTCGGCATCCGCACTCGCATCGGCATCGCGCCGGTTGATACAGCTGGTGAATACACCTGTCTGCCCCCGCATGGCCGGCATCGGCAGGAGCTCGCGATCCGTATAGCTGACGATGCTGTCGATGTTGTCGACCAGTAGCCCGAGGTAAAACGCGTCGTTGCGCAGCACGACCACACGGCGCGCATCCTCGAAGTCGGATACCTGGGGTGGGGTGGTCGCGCAGCTGTCCAGGCCGAGAAAGGCGGCAAGATCGAGCACCGGCACGGGGCGCCCGCGCAGATCGAGCCATCCGAGACACACGGCATCGGAAAGCACCGAATGTTCCAGTGTCGGCAGCCGGACGATCTCGTGAATGGCCTCCATGGGCAGCGCCATGGGGCGAGCGTCCACATGGAAGGAAATGGCCTTGCGAATCCTGTTGGCGGCGCGCTGCTCCCGTGCCTGCCGGGCAAGATGGGTGCTGACCGTCCGCGGTATGCCGGGAAGGTGAACCAGTGCCTCCGACGACAGCATCTGGACGATGCGATCGTCGAGGTGGAACGCACCCTCGATCAGGCTGGCTGCACCGTTGTCGCGCTGGAACGGCACGATCTGCGTTCCCGCCATGCGCAGCATGTCGCCGGTACGATCGAAACCTATACCGAGCAGCGCACCGTTCGACTCGATGACCGCGACGCGGCTTTCGCCTTGCTCGATGCTCACCGGAAGGCCCAGGTACCGACCCAGGTGCAACACCGGAATCATCATGCCCCTGAGCATGAACAGGCCGGCCACGTAGTCTGGCGCCATAGGCACGCGGGTGATGGCCTGGGGAAAGCCCACCACTTCCTGCAAGGTGTCGATGGGCAGCGCCAGTTCGAATTCACCCAGGTGGAACGTCCCGAACAGCTGCACGTCGTGACGGGCGTCGGGTGCGACATCAGGCAACGGATGGTGCATGGGAGGGGCCTTCAGAGGAAGCGGTCGAAAGTACGAACGGCGTAGTCTTGCGTGTCGCAGTGGATGCTGAGCTGGCGGCCGGCGTTGCCACCGATCTCCGTGTGGATGATGCGGATGCCCGCCTCGTCCAGCAGTTTCTGAGCCATCCGGGTGTTGTGCTCGCCGATGCTTCCGTGCGTGGCAGGTTGTATTTGCTTCATCATGTACGCGCCTCCGGCGACAACGGCGACCAGTTGCGGGTAATCCCGCGGTGTCGCGTCCATCAAGCCCAGCAGGGAAGGGATGGCATCGGTCACGTACTTCGCGGAAGGGCCTTCCGAGGCAATCACGGACTCCGGCAGCAGGCAATGGGCCAGGGCCGAGATGCCCCGCTGCCGCCACAGGATACCGATCCCCACACACGAGCCCAACGTACTACGCAGAACCTTCGCGCCACTACCGGCCCGCACTTCGCACATGCCCACGTAGACGTCCTGGGCGGTCATTCCGGCGGTTTCGCATTTCGATAGATGAGTGGTTGTTGATAAGTGAATCCCGTTCCGATCCGATGGAGCGACTCCGACTCGCCGATCACCAGCACCGCGTCGGAATTCATCGAATGCCGCACGTTTTCCACGACGGCTTCCTGTCCCGCCTCGTCGAAATAGATCAACACGTTGCGCAGCAGCACCAGGTCGAAGCGGGTGGGCTCGGGCCAGTGCCGGTAAAGATTGTGCTGGCGGAAGGTGATGTGGTTCCTCAATGAAGGCACCACGCGTAACGCATCCGCGCTGCGTTCGAAGTACTTTTTCGCCATCTCGGGCCGGTTCTTGTTCAGTCCTTCCGCGTTCCGGCCGGCGTAGATTCCAGCTACACCGACATTGAGCACGCCCTGGGCGATATCGGTGCCCAGGATGCGGTAAAGAAAATCCCGGTGCGTTCGCTGGAACTCCTCGGCCAGCATGGCCAGAGAGTAGGCCTCCTCGCCGGTGGACGCCGCGGCCGACCAGATGTTCATCGTTCCGCCGGCGTTCGCCTTGTACCAGTTCGGGAAGAAGTCGTCGGCGAGATACTGCCAGATGCGCGGTGTGCGGAAGAACGAGGTCTCGTTGGTCGTGACTAGGTCGATGAAGCGCGCCACTTCCTGCTTTGAACTCTCCAGCACGGTGAGGTAGTCGTCATAGCCGGGCAGGTCGAGCTCCTGCAGGCGCCGACGAAGGCGTCCATGCAGAAGCGTCCACTTGCGCTCGGCCATCACGATGCCCGTATGCCTCCGTACCTGGGCAAACAGGGCCTCACGGGTAGCGGAACCGACGATGGCTTCGGTATCGAACATGGCGCGTCAGGTGGCGAAGTTGTTGACGGTGGCACTCAGTTCGCTGGCGCCTTCCTTCAGCCCACCGCACGCCCGGGCAATGTCGTCGCATGTGGCCGCCGTCTTCTCGGTTTCCTCGGCGATATGTTGCACGGCGGTGGCGACTTCCCGCGCCGCCACGGCCTGTTCCTCGGCGCCACAGGAGATTTCCGACATGGCCTGGGTGGTGTTGACCACGCCGAACAGGATCTTGTCGAAGGCAGCCGAGGCTTCCTTCGATATCTGGCTGCCCTGCGAGACGCGCCTGGTGGACTCGGCGATCAGCTTGGATATTTCCTTGGCGGCCTGCGAGGACCGTTCGGCCAGCTTGCGCACCTCGTCGGCGACCACGGAGAAGCCCAGGCCGTGCTCACCCGCGCGTGCCGCCTCGATCGCCGCATTGAAGGCGAGCAGGTTGGTCTGGCTGGCGATTTCACCGATCACCTTGCTGATGTCGCCGATATCTTCCGACGACTTGTTGATCAGGTCCATCGACTCGATGGACTTTTCCAGCGCCTTGGCGCCACGTTCGGCTTCCTGCTGCGTATCCTTGGCCAGCCGGTCGGCGCTCTGCGCGTTGCTGGCAATGGAACTGATGGACGCGGTCAGCTCTTCGATGGTGGCGTTCATTTCCTCCACCGTGGCTCCCAGCAGCTGGGCGCCGGCCGCCATGTCGTTGGACTGCTGGGCAATTTGCGTAGACGCGGACGAGAAGTCCTCCGCGCGCCGCTTGACCAGTTCTTCCAGCTCGCCCTGGAACGTGACGTCGGCGGCGAACTTCACGATCTTCTGCAGCTTGCCGTTGCCGTCGTAGATCGGGTTGTAGCTTGCCTGCAACCAGACGCGCCGCCCACCCTTGGCCAGGCGGCGATAACGACCGGAGTCGAATTCACCGCGACGCAACCGTTCCCAGAACGCCGCATAGTCCGGGCTGGACGTATAGGCGTCGTCACACAGCTTGCGATGGTGCTGGCCGATGAGCTCGTCTGCCGTGTAACCGACCACAGCCAGAAAATTGGCGTTGGCGGCGATCACGTGACCGCCGAGGTCGAACTCGATCACGGCCTGGGACTTGTCCAGCGCGGTCATCTTGCCGTCCAGTTCCGCGGACCTGTCCACCAGCGTGGTGATCTCGGTGGCGAACTTGACGACCTTGTATGGCTTGCCTTCGGTATCGAAGACGGGGTTGTACGAGGCACTGAGCCAGACCTCGCGACCGTCCGCGCCGATGCGCTTGAACTCGCCCACCTCGGGGTTTCCGGCGGAAAGGCGCTGCCAGAACGTCGCGTAATCGTGGCTGGCGGCGAAGGCGGGCTCGCAGAACAGTCGATGGTGTTTCCCGACCACGGCATCGGACGTGTAACCGAGCACGTCCAGGAAATTCTGGTTGGCGGTCAAGACCGTGCCGTGCAGGTCGAACTCGATGATGGCCTGGACACGATGCAGCGCGTCGTTCATCGCCTTCAGGTCGTTCAGTTCCAGCGTCTCGCTCGCGTTCGTGCCCATGACGTCTCTCGATCTGTGTGAGTAGACGTTTTATCGCCTCAAATTCGGCAAACTTGAGCGGGCTTTGCCGAATTCCGCGACTTTCATTGATAAATCAGGTTTTTTCCTAGGAGGAAGTCATGTGAGGACGTGACAAGATCCGGATAGCGCGGCAACGCGCCGTTGGAGAGGATCGCATCACTCCCACCGGAATGAAGCCATGTCCTTTCGCATCCGCGGTCTCGATCCCGCCCCCTTTCTCGCTTACTACGGCCTCGACGACGCCGCACTGGCCGCACGAGGCGCGCTACGCGTCATCGCCGCCGACGACACGGGTTACCCCGAGCGTGTCGAACTGCGCGCGGCGCGCCGTGGTGAGACCTTGCTGTTGCTCAACTACGAACACCAGCCGATCGCCGGCCCGTATCGCGCCAGCCACGCGATCTTCGTGCGTGAAGGCGCCACGCAGGCCTACGACGCCGTGGACGAGGTACCCGAGGTGATGCGCGTGCGGCAGCTTTCGCTGCGTGGCTTCGATGCGCGCGGGCACATCGCCCAGGCGCTGCTCGTGCCTGGCACGCAGGTGCCGGAGGCAGCGCGGCAGCTGTTCGCCAACGATGCGGTTCGCTACATCCACGCGCACTACGCGGCGTACGGCTGCTACGCCGCACGCCTCGACCGCATCGACTCTGCGCTGGCCTAGAGCTTGTAGTTGATCCCGAACATCACCGTGCGCCCGTACGTGTCGAACTCCAGCGGCCGGGCCACCTTCACGCCGCTGGGCAGGCTGAGGATCTGCTGGGTCTTCATCGGCGAGTCGGTGAGGTTGTTGACCTGCAACAGGATCGACAGCCCGTTCCAGGTGCCGTGGTCGAAGGCATAACCGAGCTGGAAGTCGGTCTGCTTGTCGGCCAGCACCTGGGTGTAGCCCAGCTGGTCGAACAGGGCCACGGCCTCGCCGGTGAACGACGAACGGTAACGCTCGGCGACACGCACCGACCAGCCGTACTTTTCGTAGTAGAGCGCCAGGTTGGCGACTTTCCTCGACAAGCCGGGCAGGGTGGACGGACTGCCGGGGATGCTGGACACCGCGCTCACCGGCAGGCTGCTGTTGGTCAGCGAGAAGTTGGCCTGCACGCCGAAACCGTCGAGCGCGCGCGAGAGCAGCCCGCCTTCCAGCGAGCCGGACAGCTCCAGGCCCTGCATCTTGCCGCCGGTGCCGTTCTCCGGCCGGGTGAACGAGCCGCGTGTGCTGGTCGGCACCAGGGTGGGGGTGTCGTTCGTGTAGCCCGAGAAGTCGTAGTCCAGGGTGGTCTGGTTGTAGATGTAGTTCAGCAGGTTCTTGTTGAACACCGCCACGGCCACGTAGCTGGCCGTGCCGAAGTATTTTTCCCACGACAGGTCCGCGCCCACCGCGATATACGGCTTCAGCTTCGGGTTGCCGCCGCTGCCCGACCACAGCACCTGGCCCGCGGCCGGGCCTTCGGTCACCTGAGCGACGCCCGCGGAGGTCGCCACCTTCTCGTCGTCGATCCGTCCGCGTGCCATGGTCTTGGCCAGGCCGAAGCGCAGGAACTGCTTGTCCGACACTTCCGCGGCCAGGTTCAGGCTGGGCAGGACCTTGCTGTACTTCGTGCCGTCGGAGATACGACCGACCAGGGTGTCGCCGTTGCTTTGCAATGCATCCGACGACTGGTCGGTCTTCACTGCCTGCACGCCGACGTTGCCGCGCAATGGCACGTCACCCAGGTTTGTATCGATGTTGAACTTGACATAGGCGACGGGAACCTTTTCCTCGACCGTGTAGTTACGGCTCAAGTCGCCCTGGCGGTTACGCAGGGTCTTATAGAACTGGCTGTTGAGTGCCCGTACCACATTGTAGTTGACCACACCGGGAAAACCACCGTAGCTGAGATCGGAGATACCGCTGAGCAACGACGGATCGATGGGTGCGGCAAAGCCGGGCAGGTAGTCCGCGGCCGTGGAGCCGTTGCCGTTGAGCCAAGCGTAATAGACGTCCGCCTGCTTGGTCTTCGTGCGGTCGGAATAATTCACGCCGACGTTCACGTCGCTGAAGATCCAGCCCACGGGATGGCTGACTTCCAGGCGGAAGGCCTTGATCGTGTCCTTCTGCTTGTCGAACTCCTCGCGACCGTTGTACCCGTAGTTGTTGGGGTCGGTGAAGAACATCGCGGACGGGTCCGCGAAGTCCACGCCGGGGCGGAAGTCGGGGAAATGCTCGTGGACCGGCGTGGCGAAGTCCGTGGACGAGGTGGCCTGGTCGGGCAGGCCGGCGAACAGGTAGGCGTCGTGCAGGTTCTTCTTCGCCGTGGAATACGACAGGTCGGCGGTGAGCGCCCAGCCGTTACCGAAGTCGTACTGATTGTTCCATCCGGCCGAGAACAGCTTGTCGTGTTCGCGGGTGTAGTCGTTCTGCAGAATCGACTTCAGACCGTCGATGTGGCCTGTAGTGACGATGGGGTAGGGGAGTGCCGGAACGACGCCGACGTTGGAATACGACACGTTATCGTACGGGCTGCTCGACCACTGCGCGCCGTTGAGGAAGGTTTTCTGGTTGAACGTGGAGTAGTACAGGTCCAGCGTGGAGTGGTAGTGGTCGTCCGGCGCCCACTCCAGCACGGTCATCAGGCCGTTGCGCAGCTGCTTTTCGGATTTGGCGCGCAACTGGCCGCCTTCCTGCGACAGCACGCCGTCCGGCAAGCCGGGCGTCCGCCGCACACCCTGGGATTCGATGCCCTGCGGCCCGTTGTCCACGCTCCACCACCAGGCCTGGTACTGCTTTTCCTGCACCGGCGAATCCAGCTGGGCCACGCCCACGGCCAGGCCCAGGGTGTGGTCGAAGAACTGGTCGATGTACGAGAAGCTGGCCCGGTGGCCGGCATCGCCGACGCCCGAGCCATGGTTGAGGCTGCCATTGGAGTTGGTCTCGCCACGCAGGTTGGCGGCGAAGGTGCGCTTGGGCAGGTCCAGCGGCTTGATGGTGTGCAGGTCCACCGTGCCGGACAGGCCCTGGCCGATCAGGCTGGCATCCGGTGTCTTGTAGACGGCCGCCCCGCTGATCAGCTCGGACGGGTACTGGTCGAAATCGACGCCGCGGTTCTCGCCGATGGTGGCCTGTTCACGTCCGTTGAGCGTGGTGCCGGCGAAATCCGGCGACAGGCCGCGAATGGAGATCTGGTTCGCGCGGCCGTCCACACGCTGCGTGGCCAGACCGGAAAGACGGGCCAGGCTTTCGGCGATGCTGCTGTCCGGCAGCTTGCCGATGTCCTCGGCCGAGATCGCCTCGATGATGTTGTTCGAGTTGAGCTTGGCTTTCAGCGCGCTCTGGATGCTGCCCTGGATGCCGGTGACCACCACGGCGTCTAGGTTGCTCGCCGCATCCGGATTGGCGGGACGCTTGTCCTTCTCCTTGTCCTTTTCCGCGTCGGTGCGCTTCGGCGGTACGGTATTTGCCGATTTCGTGCCTGCGTCGGTGGGCGGCGGCGTCGTTTCCTGCGCGAGTGCAAGATCGGCGCCGAGCAAGGCGAACGCGGCGGCGCACGCGATGGCGAGCGGGCGGTGGGTGAGCGGCAAGACACGGCCCTGCGTCTGTCGACGATTCATCGAAGTCCCTGCAAATGCGATTGAGTGGACGATGCTCCCCATACCGCATCGCGGCGCGAGGATGCGCGACCCTCGGCGACGTGTCATCGTGCATCGCAGCACGGCCCGGGTTGTGGGGCCGCTTCGGGCAGATCGCTCGTGGTGCGTCGCAACATACCGTGGTATATGCATTTTTGGCCGTTGACGCCGTTTTTACAGTGCGCTATATCTGCACCACGCGCATCGCATGCAACCCATGCCATCGCGTACCTTCCCGGCATCCTTGGGGTATGCCGGCACGCAGCTCGCGATGAATGACGGACAGACCGCTACGATGCGTCGCCCCGATTCCAACGAAGAAAACGCCAGCTGCGCCTTCGCGCCCCGTCCGTTCGCGCACGTGAGGGCCGATGGCCATCCGATCCTCGCACGGGCAAAGCTCAGCGCGCTGCGTTCCCGCGGCAAGTGCGTCGCCGGCTATTCGCCGCCTCGCCTCTCCCGCTGATCCAAAAAATCGATCTAAAAAAATACCGCTGATCGGCACGTTCACCCGTCCGTCGTGATGCCGCCGCGCGCCCGCTGATGCAGGCGTGGGCGTCGTGTCACGTACCGTCCGCGCGACGAACCCGCTGGTCAGTCTGTACGCGCAGGGCGCGGCGTCGAGCCGTGCCTGTTTCCAAGGCACTTTCAGGGTGGGGGTGGGTCGTGGGTATCGATAAGGGTTATAGCAAGAAGTATCTGGCGCTGGCCGTGTGTGCCGTGTTGTCCAGCAGCGTGTTCGCACAGGATGCCGCGCCGGCTGCCACGCCGCCGGCCAAACCGGCCGCCACGGATGCGAAGGGCGCCCCGGCCAAGCCGGACAAGGCCGTGCAGATGAAGGCGCTGAGCGTGGTGGCCAACCGCTACGACGCCACCGACATGCGGATGGACGCCATCAATACGGTGGATGTGTTGTCCGCCGCCGACCTGCAGCGCACCGCGGTGCATAACGTCGCCGAGGCACTGGGTTTGATGTCGGGTGTCAATGTGACCACCACGGGCTCCGGCTATTTCGGCGGCATCGACGGTGCGGCCCGCGGCGAAGGCATGTTCACCTCGGTGCGCGGCCTGCCTTCGGAATACAACGTCAACCTGGTCAACGGCAGCAACGTGGCCCAGGGCATGCCGTACAGCCGCAGCGTGCAGCTGAGCCTGCTGCCGCCCACGGGCCTGCAGACCATCGTGCTCAACAAGACCTCCACGGCCGACATGGACGGCGACGCCATCGGCGGCACCATCGACTTCCGCACGCCCAGCGCGTTCGACTACAAGAAGGATTTCAGCGGCAGCGTCACCACCAGCGGTCGCCTGGAAAGCCGGGCGCGTAACTACGGCGGCAGCGGCCTGGGCAGTGGCCTGGCCGGTGAGCTGCAGGGCAAATTCGGTGAGCGCAAGCAGTTCGGCATCTACGTCAGCGGCTATTACGACTACCGCAACATCGCCAACAGCGAGATCGGCGCGGCGGAAAGCGCCTCCAACGACGGTTCGTGGGCGTTCCTGCACGCCACGGCGACGGGTGCCAGCGCACCGGGTTACGACCCGGCGCGCAACCTGACCAGCCTGGGCACCAACGTGGGTATCGCATCCGGCTTCGAGCGCCGCTATGGCGGCAACATCTCGCTGGACTGGTACGTGGACCCGTCGCTCATGGCGTATGCGCGCATGACCTATGCCTACGCGCTGACCGAGCAGAACACCACCTACAGCCAGTTGCTGCCGCAGAACGTCACCTATGTACCGTCGGCCACGGCGGGTGAGTACACGCCGAACATCGGGCGGATCGCCAACCGCTTCTGGTTCGAGACCAACCCCGAGCGCGCCGACCTGGCGACCATCCAGCTGGGCGCGGACAAGACCGCCGGCGGCTGGACCATCTCGCCCAACGTGTTCTGGAGCATCGGCCGCAACGACCGCCCCGCGCACGTCGAGATCGACGGCCGCGAGGACAAGTACTCGCAGGACAACTTCGCCTACAACCGCAGTTCGCTGCTGCGCTACGGCGGCAACGGGTTCCCGTATCCGGTGCTGACGCCGGGCCTGCTGAACTCGGTGAACAACCTGCAGAACATGTACGCGAACGATTATGGCGAGGTGACCGACATCCGCTCGGGGCAGAAGCGCGGCGGTGCCAAGCTGGACCTGCGCTACGATTTCGACGGCGGCTCGCTGCAGTCGATCAAGTTCGGTGTGAAGTACAGCGACAGCGTGCGCGAATTCACCAACCGCGACTATTCCACCGGCGGCATCAACGACGGCACCACCACGCTGGACGACCTGGGCATCTTCAAGGGCTACTACAACCAGATCTACCCGGGCAAGTTCGCCTGGCGTACGCCCAACGTCAGCCGCGCGGCCGTGGCGGCCCTGATCGACGGTCACGTGCAGCCCTCGGACCTGGATACGTGCAGCCAGCTGGACGTCAACAACTACAACTGCGATACGATGCGCGGCACCGAGGCGGTCACCGCGGCGTACGGCATGGCGACCTTCCAGAGTGGCCCGTGGGAAGTCATCCCCGGCGTCCGCTTCGAGCACACGTCCATCCGCAACACCTTCTGGACGACGCCGCAGGATGCGGACGGCAACGAGCAGCCCGGCTTCTTCTCGAACAACCGCACGGTGTACAACGAGCCGCTGGGCAGCGTGTTCGTCAACTTCCGGCCGGAAGGCAACATCGTCTACCGCGGCGCCATCTGGCAGAGCTACACGCGGCCGGCGTTCGTCCAGCTGGGCGGCGGCTCGCAGATCAACGTGTCCGACGGCGTCACCACCATCACCAGCGGCAACCCCAACCTGAAGCCGATCAAGGCCACCAACGTGGACCTGGGCGCGGAGTGGACCACGCACAACGGTGGCTACGTGGCGTTGTCCAGCTATTACAAGAAGCTGCGTGACTACATCTACGACAGCGGCGGCGGCCAGGCCAACCCGAACACGTCCGGCGTGGGCACGGTGCTGACCAAGACGCCGACCAACGGCGGCGACGGCCATGTCTACGGCCTGGAAGCCACCTACCGGCAGAAGTTCCAGAACCTGCCGGAGCCGTTCGACGGCCTGGGCTTCAGCGTGAACGCCACGCGGCAGAACTCCAAGGTGGACCTGGGACGCGAAGGCTTCGGCAACGAGCGCCTGCAGTCGGCACCGCAGCGCATGGCCAATGCGGAGCTGTTCTACGAGAAGGGCGGTTTCTCGCTCAACCTCAGCTACCACTACACCGGCTCGTACCTGTCCACGTACGATTTCCTCAACCAGGGTGCGCCGTGGGACGACCTGTGGATTCGCCCGATCCGTCGCGTCGACCTGCATGCCGGCTACCTGCTGTCCAACGGGCTGCAGTTCGACCTGCAGGTCAGCAACCTCACCAAGCAGAACTCGTACTGGTCGCACATCGGTCGTAATAGCCTGGTCAACTCGGATATCGTCAATGCCGGCATGACCACGCTGGTGACCGTGAAGTACTCGTTCTGAGCATGCAGCGCCGCCAGTTCCTCGCCTTGTCGCTGCTCACCCCGCTTGCGTTCGCCGGACGCGGGTGGGCGGCGACGTCGGGTAGCCCGGTGCCGGCGGTGGCGCCGGACGGCAAACCGCACGCGTTCGGTTTCGGTCATCGACAGTTCCTGCTGGACGGCCGGCCGTTCCGCGTGCACAGCGGCGAGATGCATCCCGCACGCATCGCCCGCGAGCACTGGCGACACCGGATTCGCATGGCGCGGGCGATGGGGCTGAACACGGTGGCCCTCTACGTGATGTGGAACCACCACGAGCGCGAGCCGGGCGTGTTCGATTTCAGCAGCGACAATCGGGATATCGTCGCCTTCATCCGCCTGTGTGCGGAGGAGGGCATGTGGGTGTACCTGCGCCCCGGGCCGTATATCTGCGGGGAATGGACCAACGGCGGCCTGCCGGCGTGGCTGTTGCGCGACCCGGACACGCGCCTGCGCACTCGCGACGATCCGCGTTACATGACCGCGGTGCGCCGCTACATCGCCGCGCTGGCCCCGCGGATCGCGCCGCTGATGGCCGGTGCGGGCGGCCCGGTGCTCATGCTGCAGATCGAGAACGAATATTCGATGTTTGCCGACGACGTCGGCTACCTGGATGCCTTGCGCGACCTGTGGCGTGAGCATGGTATCGAAGGGCCGTTCTCCGTCTCCGATGGCTGGAAGGATCTGCAACGTCGCAAGGCCTATCCGAAAAGCACCGCGCTGGGCCTTGACGGTGCCGACGTGGCCGAGCTGGTGAAGGGCAGGGGCTTTGCCGGCGAATCGCCGGTGTGGCTTGGCGAGGGATATCCGGGCTGGCTGACCCATTGGGGCGAGCCGGGCTTTGCCACGAAGGACCTGGTGGAGCCGTTGCGCCGGGTGATGCAGGCGGGTTATTCGTTCAATCTCTATGTCGTCCACGGCGGCAGCAATTTCGGACTGACCGCGGGGTCCAACGCGGAAGACGACGGGTCGCAGTTCCAGCCCGTCATCACCAGCTACGACTACGGCGCGCCGATCGACGAGCGCGGCGCCGCTACATCGCAGTACCACCGCCTGCGTGAGGTGATCCGGGAGGCGACGAAGGTCGAGCCGCCAGCGTTGCCGCCGGGGCCACCGACAGCCACCTTCGTCACGGTGACGGCGCAGCCGTTCGCCTCGTTGTGGGACAACCTGCCGGGCGAGGGAGTGACCCTGCCGTCCCCCGGCCCGAACGAGATCCTGTTCGGGCAGGACCAGGGCCTGGTGGTGTATCGCAAGCGCATCGCGTCCGCGGGCGTGCTGCGGCTGGAAAACGTGCGCGACTATGCGGTGGTTCACGTAGAGGGACGCGAGACGGGCGTGGTGTCGCGCGTCGTGCATGCCTCGCTGAACTCAGGGCCCGACGTGACCTTGCCCGCGATGCCTCCTGCCGGCGGCGTGCTGGAGATCCTCGTCGATACCTTCGGTCTCATCAATTTCGGTCCGCGGCTGGGCGACCACAAGGGACTGATCGGGCCCGTGTCGCTGGACGGTGCACCCCTGCACGACGTGCAGGCCTGGCCGTTGCCGCTGGACGATGCCTGGTTGCGCGACCTGCGGCCGTTGCAGTCGCCGCCGCGGCGGGGCGGGGTGTTCTTCAAGGCCACCGTGCAGGTCGATGCTCCCGGTGATGTGTACATCGACGTGACGAGCTGGGCCAAGGGCTATCTCTGGGTCAACGGGCACCTGCTCGGGCGATACTGGAACATCGGGCCGCAACAGCGGCTGTTCTGCCCGGGGCCTTGGTTGAAGGCGGGGGCGAACGAGGTGCTATTGCTGGACCTGCACCGGACGGAAGGCGCCGCCGTGGCCGCGGCGACCTCGCTGGCTTCGACGGTGCCCGCCACCCGCCGTCCCGACGGAGGCACGGCATGAGCACCGTCGGGCGTCTGCGCACGCCGGAGGACGGTAGCCCCGCCGACGCGACGGGCGTGCCGCCGCGCGCGATCGGGTTCTGGGGTGGATTGTCGGCCAACGTGCTGAACATGATCGGGATCGGGCCGTTCGTGACGATTCCGCTGGCGTTGTCCGCGCTGGCCGGGCCATCGGTGCTGTTGGGCTGGATCGCCGGCGCCTTGCTGTGCCTGTGCGACGGGCTGGTCTGGGCCGAGCTGGGTTCCACCATTCCCGAGTCTGGCGGCCCCTACCATTACCTGCGCGAGGCCTATGGGCGCGACAAGGCCGGGCGCCTGTTCGGGTTCCTGTACCTCTGGCAGACGCTGCTCACCGCGCCGTTGTCGATCGGCTCGGCGGCCGTGGGCTTCGCTCAATATGCGGGTTTCCTGATCCCGTCGCTGGGCGACACGGGCCGGGCGCTGATCGCGGCAGGATTGTGCCTGGTCAACACCGCGGTGCTCTACCGGCGCGTCGGGCAGATCCAGCGGTTGTCGGTGTTCGTCAGCGCGATCGTGGTCGCGGCCTGTGCCTGGATCGTCTTCAGCGGCATCACCCATTTCGACATGGCGGTGGCCCGCGGTTTCTTCGAAACGAAGATGCCCTCGTCGCATGGCTTCTGGCTGGGCCTGGGCGCCGTATCGCTGATCGCCGTCTACGATTACGGCGGCTACAACAACGTCTGCATGCTGGGCGGCGAAGTCAGGAACCCGCGGCGCACCATCCCCATGGCGGTGCTCGTCTCCATTCCGCTGGTGGCGTTGCTCTACATGGGCCTCAACCTGAGCATCCTGGGCGTGTTGCCCTGGGCGCAGGCGGCCCATTCCAAGGCGGTGGTGGCCGATTTCATGCAGGCGATCCACGGGCCTACCGGGGGCACGCTGGCGGTGCTGCTGATCCTGCTGGCCAGCTGGGGCTCCGCGCTGGTGGTGCTGCTGGGGTACTCGCGTGTGCCGTATGCGGCCGCGGCCGATGGCCAGTTCTTCCCCGTGTTCGCGCGGCTGCATCCGCGCGGGGGCTTCCCCACGGTGTCGTTGCTGTTCGTCGGTGCCACCTCGGCGGCGGCGTGTTTCCTCTCGCTGGAGCACCTGATCGCCACGTTGATGGTGACGCAGATCCTGTTCCAGTACATCGCGCAGTGCTTCGCCGTGGTGGCCCTGCGGCGTCGGCGCGCCGCGCCGGATGTGTTCCGCATGCCGTTGTATCCGCTGCCGCTGGTGATCAGCGTCGTCGGCTGGCTGTACCTGGTGGCGACGGCGGAAACCTCGTCGATCGTGGCCGCGGTGGTGGCGGTGTTCGCCGGCACCCTTCTTTTCCTGTGGCAAGCACGGAGGACACAGACGTGGCCCTTTCTCCCTCGCTGAAATCGTGGGACGTGGCCGTGGTCGGCGAGATCTACGCCGATCATGTGTTCAGCGGCTTTCCCGCGTGGCCCGGTCCCGGCGAAGAGGTGATCGCGCAGAACTACGTGCGTGAACTCGGCGGCGGCACGGTCAACACGGCCTGCGCGCTGTCCCGCCTGGGTCGCCGTGTGCGCCTGGTCGGCGTGATCGGCGATGCCGACCTCGACTGGTTCGAAGGCCGCCTGGCCGAGTTCGGCGTCGGCATGGACGGTATCCGCCTGGGCAGCGACGGCACCGGGATCACGGTCAGCGTCTCCACCGTCGAGGACCGCTCGTTCTTCACCTACCCGGGCGTGAACCGCGCACTGCCCGAACTGCTGGCCACGGCCGAGATCGTCGCCGACCTGGCCGCGGCACGGCACGTGCATTTCGCCATGCCGTTGCCACGCGACCTCGCCTCCACCCTGCTTCCGCTGTTGCGCCAGGCCGGCTGCACCACGTCGCTGGACGTCGGCTACAGCCCGGACTGGCTGCGCGATCCGGCCAACCACGCCAGCTGCCGCGACGTCGACCTGTTCCTGCCCAACGAGAAAGAGGCCGCACTGGTCGCCGGCAGCGATGCCCCCTCGGCCTATGAGGCCTGGTGCGCGTCGGTCGGCATCGGTCTGGCCGTCATGAAGCAGGGCGCCCAGGGGGCGTGGATCGCCGATGCGCGCGGTCTGCGCCGCGTACCGGCGCCGCGCATCGTGGCGGTCGATTCCACCGGCGCGGGCGATGCCTTCGACGCCGGCGTCATCGACGGCCTGCTCGACAACGAACCCATCGACGGCTGCGTCGAGCGTGGCTGCCTGTGTGGCGCCCTATGCACGACCGCGCCCGGCGCCCTTGCATCGCTTCCCCATCCCACGCACTTGAGGACCCTCCGTGAGCAAACGTACGGATCGTAAGATCGCATTGATCGGAGGCGGCGGTGTCCGCTCTCCCCTGGTGGTGTTCGGCGTCAACGAGGCGGCCGAGGCACTCGGCGCGTCCGAGATGGTGCTTTACGACCCGGATCCCGCGCGCCTGCGCATCATGGTCGACCTGGGCAAGGCGGTGATCCGCCGGTTCGGCGGCGACCTGCGGCTACGCGGCGCCACCTCGCTGGAAGACACCATCGAAGGCGCCGATTTCGTGCTCAACAGCATCCGCATCGGCGGCATCGCCGGGCGCGCGGCGGACGAGCGCACGTCGATCGACCACGGTTATCCCGGCCAGGAAACCACCGGCCCCGCCGGCGTCGCCATGGCCCTGCGCACCATTCCCATCGCGATCGAGCAGGCGCGGCTGGTGGAACGGTTGAGCCCCGAGGCCTGGCTGGTCAACTTCACCAACCCCGCAGGGCTCATCACCCAGGCGGTGAGCGACCACAGCAAGGCGCGCATCGTCGGTATCTGCGACACGCCCACCGAGCTGTTCCACAACATCGCCCACGCCCTGGGCGAGCCTGCCGCGGACGTCGAGTGCGACTACGTCGGCCTCAACCACCTCGGCTGGGTGCGCGGCGTGCGCGTGCGCGGCGAGGACGTGATCGACCGGCTGCTGGCCAGCGATGAACTGCTGCGCAAGCTCTACCTGGCGCCGCTGTTCGACTTCGACATGATCCGCACCCTGCGGCTGATCCCCACCGAATACCTGTTCTTCTACTACGAGCGGCAGCGCGCGCTGGTCAACCAGCGCAAGCAGGGCGGCAGCCGCGGTGGTGAGATCCAGCGGCTCAACGACGAGTTGCTGTCCAGCCTCACCGCACGCCTGGATGCCGGTGACGGCGACACGGCGGTGGATATCTACGCGGCCTACCTCAACCAGCGTTCCGGTTCGTACATGAAACTGGAAGCCGAGGGCGGCTCCGCCTTCGACCAGGGCGTCAGCCTGCAGGGCGACCCGTTCCGCGTCGCCACGGGCTACCACCGCATCGCCATCGACGTGATGAGCGCGCTGACCGGCGCCAAACCGGCGCGTATCGTCGTCAACACGCGCAACGGCGGTGCGCTGCCGGACCTGCCGGACAACGATATCGTCGAGATCGCGTCGGACATCTCGCTGGACTCCATCGTGCCGCGTCCCATCGCGCCGCTGCCGGATGCGGTGAACGGCCTGGTGCGTTCGGTCAAGGCGTATGAGCGTGCGGCGATCGCCTCGGTGCTGGAAGACCGTCGCCTCGAGGCGCGCAAGGCCATGCTGATCCATCCGGCGATCGGCCAATGGACGCCCTCGGGCGATCTGCTGGATGCGTTGCTGGGGCATGCGAACGAAGACGGCGAATGCCTGTGCCAGGGCCCGGTGCATCGCCACGCATAAGCCGTTTCATCTTGCGCACACACTTCCTTCATTAGCTTTTGTCGGACTTATTCCACCGGCAGAAGCCCTTGATCGATTCCACAGCGATCGAACGCCTGGACGCACTCGTGCAGGGCGGCGGTCGCCGCATCCTCGGTATCGCCGGCTTGCCGGGCGCGGGCAAGTCCACGCTCGTCGCGCAAATCCTCGAGCACGTCGGCCCCCATGCGGTCGGCGTGCCGATGGATGGTTTCCATCTGGCCAATGCGGAACTGTCCCGCCTTGACCGCGCGTCGCGCAAGGGCGCTCCCGATACCTTCGACGCCGCCGGTTACGTGGCGTTGCTGCGCAGGCTGCGCGACCCTGTGCCTGACGAGATCGTCTATGCGCCGGCCTTCCATCGCGAGATCGAGGAGCCGGTGGCCGGTGAGATCGCCGTGCCCGCCGATGCCCGGTTGATCGTCACCGAAGGCAATTACCTGCTGCTGGATGCGGATGGCTGGCAGGACGTGCACGGCCTGCTCGACGAGGTGTGGTTCGTCGACGTGGACGACGTCCAGCGTCGCGAGCAGCTGTTGCAGCGGCATATGCACTACGGGCGCACGCGGCAAGCCGCGCTCGACTGGATCGAACACACCGACGAACCCAACGGCCGCCGCATCGCGGCGACGGCGGGTCGTGCGGATTTCAACGTGCGGGTCAGCCTCGATGCGACCGCATGACCTCGTTCGACGTGTAAGGAGACAGGCATGCAAGCGGTAAATCCCTCCAACGCAGACAGCGCCGGTGGCAGCACCGGCCTGGTGGTCGGCATCGCGGTGATCGCCGCGCTCGGCGGACTGCTGTTCGGCTACGACACCGGCGTGATCGGCGTCGCGCTCCTGGGCCTCGGCCGTGAGTTCGCGATGGACGACACGACCAAGCAGCTGGTCACGGGCGCGATCATCTTCGGCGCGCTGTTCGGCTGCCTCGGCACCGGCCCGTTGTCCGATCGCCTCGGTCGCCGGCGCATGGTCATTTTCGTGGGCGTGCTGTTCGCGCTGGGCTCGATCGCGTCGGCCATGTCGACAAGCGTCGAGATGCTGATCGCGTCACGTTTCCTGCTGGGCCTGTCGGCCGGCAGTTCCACGCAGATCATCCCGGTGTACATCGCGGAAGTATCGCCGCCGAAGCATCGCGGCAAGATGGTGGTGCTTTTCCAGTTCATGGTGGTGTTCGGCATCACCGTGGCCTACTTCACGGGTTTCTTCCTGGGTGAGCACTGGCGCTGGATGTTCGGCCTGGGCCTGGTGCCGGCGGTGATCCTGCTGGGTGGCATGGCCATCCTGCCCGAGAGCCCGCGCTGGCTGGTGACCAAGGGGCGCAAGCAGGAGGCGATCGACGTACTGACCCGCGTGCGCGGTGATCGTGGCCTTGCCGAGCGCGAGGTGACCGAAATCGAGGGCGTGTCCGACAACCAGGAGACCGGCCGCTGGCGGGACCTGGCCAAGCCGTGGATCCGCCCGGCCGTGATCGTCGGCGCGAGCATCTCGATGTTTTCCCAGATCACCGGCAACAACGCGCTTATCTATTACGCCCCCACGATCCTGACCAAGGCCGGGTTCTCGGACAAGTGGGCCGTGCTGGGCACCGGCGGCAGCACGATCCTTGTCGTCATCATGACAGTCATCGGCAGCATCCTGGTCGACCGGATCGGTCGGCGTCGGTACCTGCTGTGGATGATCCCCGGCTCCATCGTGGCCCTGGTGGTCATGGGCATCCTGTTCGAAGGGCAGGGGCCGCAGACCGACCTTAGCCGCGTTCTGGTGGTGGCCTGCCTGGCCGCCTACCTGATGTTCAACTGCGGCGGCTTCGGCGTGTGCATCTGGCTGATCAATTCCGAGGTGTACCCGCTGTTCGTCCGCGGCAAGGGGGCCAGCCTGGGTGCTTTCAGTCACTGGTTCTTCGACCTGCTGGTAACACTGAGCACGTTGTCGCTGGTGACCTGGCTGGGTGCATCGCACACGTTCTGGCTGTATGCGGTGATCTCGCTGGGCGCACTGGTGTTCATCTACTACATGGTGCCCGAGACGATGGGCAAGAGCCTGGAACAGATCGAGCACGAGCTGCGCGAGGAACGCTTCTACCCGTTCCAGCAGAAGCGCATGAAGCATCGTTGACCTGGCAGCATCTCGCCCGCGAAAACGCCCAGGCGTGATCCAGCATGGCGTGCCTCAACCCAAGGAACCTCACGTGATGCTGAAGCCCAACCTTATCGCGCTGTCGCTGGCACTGGCCTTGTCCCTGGCGCCGTTGGCGGCGATGGCCGCGGGTGATGCCGCCGCTGCGGGCGTTCCCGCGGCTGCCGCCACGGGCGCCATGCCCGCCGCCATGGGCACCGATGCACCGAAGACCACCGGTGCGGCAGACCGATCGGCTGCCTTGCAGGTCGCGCTGCAGTCGCTTGCAGACAAGGCCAAGCCCGCCCACTTCGGCATCATCGTGATGAACCTGGACGACGGCACCACGGCGCGGGTCGGCGACGACCGCGCCTACATGCTGATGAGCGTGTTCAAGGCGCCGGTCGCCGCCGCCGTGTTGCATGGCGTGGACGCCGGCACGCTGCACCTCGACCAGACCGTGCACCTGACGCCGGCCGACGTGGTGGCGGGCTCCGCGGTGCCCTCGATCGGCACGCGGGCAGCGAAGGGTGCCATCAATGTCACGGTGGCCGAACTGCTGTCGGCGTCGGTTTCGCAGAGCGACAACACGGCCGTGGACGCGTTGATCAAGCTGCTCGGCGGTGGCCCCAAGGTCACGGCGTACCTCGACGGTAAAGGCGTGCACGGCATACGCATCGACGTGGGCGAGCGGGAGGTCGGGCAGGTGTTCGAAGGCCTGCCCGATGGCGCGGCGCCCCCGGTACACGAGACCGCGCAGGCCAGGGAAGCGCGGCTGCGTCGCGGCTACGAGACCGCCATCGCCATGCCGCAGAACACCACGACGCTGGACGGCGCGGCCACGTTCCTGCGCAAGCTGCAAGCCGGCGAACTACTGTCCCCTGTGTCGACGCGTTACCTGCTGTCGCTGATGCAGGCCCAGGTGGTGCCCACGCGTATTCGCGCCGGCCTGCCGGCGGGCTTCAGCATCGCTGACAAGACCGGTACCGGATCGAGTTACGGCAAGCGCATCGCCGCCTGGAACGACATGGCCATCGTGACCGCCCCGAACGGCAAGCGCGCGGTGGTGGCGGCGTTCCTGCGCGATACCGCGTCGACGGACGATCAGCGCGCGGCGTGGTTCAGGGAGTTGGGTGCGTTGGTGGCCGGGGAGCTTCGGTAGGGGGGTTGCGTTGATCGTGTCGTGTCGTGTCGTTCGCGCACATCGTGCGCTCCTACAATGGTTCGGCGGGTTTGATCGTTCGGCGGGTTTGATCGTTCGGCGGGTTTGATCGTTTGGCGTATTTGATCGTTCGGCGTGTTTGATCGTTTGGCGTGTTTGAGGGTTCGGTGCGTTTGTGCGTAGGAGCGCACGCGTGTGCGCGAACCCTCAACGTCGCTAAGACGAACGAGGCCATGCGCGACCTGAAGGCAGGCGTTTCCGCGCGCCCAGAAGAGCGAATAACGGATTCACGGAAGCGCTCGCAGCGATGGGGTGCATGGCTTCATTCGCCATAGCGACGTTGAGGGTTCGCGCACATCGTGCGCTCCTACGGGAGGTGGTCGGTTCCAGGCCGGGGCGTGGCGCCGGGGAAATCTCCCAGACGCACCCGGAGGTAGACCGGGCGGTCGCCGAGGTTGAGGCCGTAGTCGGTCTGGTCGCCGTTCCACCAGCGGCGGGGCACCCAGACACCGTCGCGGTACCCGCCTTCCTCCACGCGCAGCAACTGGCCCATGCGGCCGTCCTGGCGGCTGCGTTCGAACTCCACGCGCGCGTGGAAGCCGACCAGCAGGTACTCGTCCTTGCCCAGCGGCAGCAGCAGGATATGGCCGTCCGCGGCGGAGTTACCCTGCAGTTCCGGCGGCGCGTCGCCCCACGCCGGGGCGCCGTAGGACACATGGGCCGTCCAGCCATCGCCCAGCGCGATGTCCGTTTTCGGTTGGCCGCGTTGCTCCACGGCGGCCTTGAGCGTGCCCTTGAACGCCGCGTCGGCGACCAGGCCCTGGATCGGGCCGAGCAGGGCGAAGTTGCGTGCGTGTGCTTCGGTGGCGGCCTTGCGTTCCGCGGTATCGGAGGCGTGATCCACGCCGAAGATCGAGAAACCCACGCCGCCCTGCGCGAGCACATGGAACAGGTAGGGCGCGTTGCCGGCCTCGTAGCCGGTCTCGGAGATCCACGGCGGGTTGTCGGGGCGGGTGTACTGGCCGACCACCTTGGTGAACTCGTTGTAGTCGGTGCTGTAGAGGTCGGTGCCGATCAGGTCGATGTGCGGCGCGCTGGCCTTCCAGGTATCCAGCACGTTCCAGGTGGCGCCGCCGCTGGGGTAGTCGTAGCCGGGCATGTGCTTGCCCTTGTAGCGCAGCCAGGTGTTGACGTACATCGGCAGTGCGTAACGCGCTTTGCCGCTGGCTGCCACCTGATCGATGTAGCGCGCGATGCCATAGGCGTTGAACTGCTCGTCGGCATCGGCGCCGAAGGTCGCCGTCCAGGTGCGGCCGGGCGGCCGGTGCAGGGCCTGCGCCAGTGCCTCGGGCACCGGCGCGGCGAACGCCCGCTCCGCCGTCGGCGAGTGGTCGCGGATGGCACCGATGCTGCCGGGCTCGTTTTCCACCTGCACCATGATGACGGTGTGGCGGTCGCCGTCCACCTTGCGCAGGTGATCCATGAGGGCGGCGAAGGCCGCCTGGTCCGCGTGCAGGTTGGCGTCGGCGTGGGGCGAGAGGTCCTCCAGCGGCGTGCCGTGTTCATCCAGTGCCCGCGGGTAGCGAGCGGGATCGGCCTTCATCCACTCCGGCACGTAGTGCATCTGGCCGTTCTTCCAGCTGCCGAACCAGAGCACCACCAGGCGCAGGCCGTGCGCTCGGGCGCCGGCAATCAGCGCATCGAGGTTGGCCGTGTCGTAGCGACCCGGGGAGGGCTCGAACTGTTCCCAGTAGACCGGCGCCTCCAGGGTGTTCGGATGCAGCGCGAGGACGTCGTCCCACACCTCGGGCAGCACGGCGGGCCAGGCGCTGGAGTTGTGCAGCTGCACGGCCAGTACGGTGTACGGCTTGCCGTCCACTTGCAGCGCGTGGCGTCCGTTCGCGTGCACCACCTGGGGCAACTGCGCGGCGAGGGCCGCCGTGCTCGCCAGGGCGCAGGCACCCGCCAACGCGAACGCACCCGCCAGAGCGAAGGCCCGAGGCACGGCGAGCGCACCCGTGCGCCCAGGCATGCCCGGCAGGCGGATCAAAACGACACCGTGGCGCGCACCCAGTAATAGCGGCCCAGCAGGTCGTAGGTGGCGACGTCGGTATTGGCGTTGGTCACGTTGTTGGCGAAATACAGCGGCGGTTGTTTGTCGGCCAGGTTGTCGACACCGAGCTCGAAGCGCGTGTGCCAGGGTTCGACCTTATAGGCAACCTGCACGTTGTGGTAGACGTACGCGCCGATCTTTCGCTCGATGCCCGGCAGGGCGGCATCCGCCGAAAGCCCCTGGGTGAGGTCGCTGCTGCCGATCTGTGTGCGGCCGACATAGCGCAGCCGCCACGAGGCGCTGAAGTTGCCCATCGACCAGTTCAGCGTGCCCAGGCCGCGCCAGCGGGGGAAGTTGCCGTAGGAATAGGTGTAGATGCCAGCGTTGTGGATCACCACCGAATGCGGGTCGGTGGTGTCCGGGTTGATGTCGTAACGCTTCACGTAGGTGCCGTTGAGCGAGGCGGCGAACTTGCCGTAGGCCGTCTCGGGAAAGCGATACGCCAGGCCGACATCGGTGCCGGCCGCCCACAGCTTGCCGAGGTTGACGGTGGGCTCGGCCACGTAGTTGATGGTGCCGTTGCCGTTGCGATGCACCAGCGCACAGAACGCGCTGGCCGGGTTGGCGTAGCACTGGTTCAGCACCGTCTGCGCCGACACCTGCGAGATCGTGTCCTTGAGGTTGATCTTCCAGCTGTCCACGCTGAAGGACAGGCCTTCCAGCCAATGCGGATCGTAGACCAGGCCGATGTCGTACGAGCGCCCGGTTTCCGGCTTGAGCTGGTAGCCGGCCAGCACCGAGCCCGACGCCTTGCCCGCCACCTGGCCGTCGGCCTGGCGGTAGGAGCCGTTGGTGGGAACATTGGCGCAGGCCACGTCGTGCCCGCCGGTGTAGCCGTTGCAGGGGTCGTTGGCGGTGGCCGAATCGCCGGCCACGCCCGCGTACAGCTCGCCGGTGTTGGGTGCGCGGAACACCTGCGACACCGTACCGCGCAGCAGCAGGTCGTCCAGCGGACGCCACTCCAGCGCCACCTTGCTGTTGGTCTTGCTGCCCACCGTGCTGTAGTCGGACCAGCGTGAGCCCAGCGTCAGGTTGAGCGAGCGGATGCCCGGCAGGTCGGACAGCAGGGGCACCAGCGCCTCCGCATAGGCTTCCTTGACGTTGAAACCGCCGGCCAGCGTGGAAGCGCAGAACTCGACCACCCCGCACAGTCCGTTCTCGTCGCCGGTCCACAGCGGGTCGGCCTGCGTGGAGGTGCTCTCCTTGCGATAGGACACGCCGGTGGCGAGGCTGACCGTGCCGGCGGGCAGGTCGAACAGGTCGCCGTTGGCATTGGCTTCCCACTGCTTGACGGTGTAGACGCTGGTGACCGTCGGGTTGACGATCATCGACTGCAACGTGGCCAGGCTGGACGGCGCGTTGAGGTTGAAGATGTCCAGCGGCGTGCAGCCGGCGATCGCGTTGCCCGCGCTGCCGCAGCGCACGGTGCCGTCGGTATCGCGGAACGACGGTCCCACCGCCTGGTTGAACTGCGCATAGTCCAGGAAACCGTTGTTGCGCGATATCTGGCGCACGCGACCGTAGTTGATATCGGTGGACCATTGCCAGGTGCTGTCGCCGAACGCGCCGCGCAACCCCGGGTTCACCTGCAGGTTGTACGTGTTGTACTGGTAGCTGCGGTTGCCCAGCACCGTGGCGCGCGTGTTGAGGTCGTTGTACGACGTGCCCGTGGCGCGATCGGTACCGAAGTTCACGCCGAAGGGGTTGTAGGCGCTGGCGGAGGACACCAGGAAATTGTCGCCGTTGGCGAACACGGGGATCGGCGCGATCACCGACGAGGACTTGGTCTTGCTGAAATAGGCGTTGACGTAGCCCTGCACCGAGGGCGTGAACTGGTATTTGCCCAGGACGAAGGCGTTCGTGCGCTTCTGCGGCGTCT
This sequence comes from Xanthomonas sp. NCPPB 2632, assembly GCF_041228075.2. Taxonomy (NCBI): domain Bacteria; kingdom Pseudomonadati; phylum Pseudomonadota; class Gammaproteobacteria; order Lysobacterales; family Lysobacteraceae; genus Xanthomonas; species Xanthomonas sp. NCPPB 2632. The sequence goes on along the minus strand of NZ_CM192979.1, from coordinate 2,827,106 downwards.
GCAACAGGTTGTAGGGCTGGTAGTTGTACGAATCGCTGCCGTGGTAGCAGTGGAAATCGCCGGGCCCCGGCTGCCCGGTCACGCCGGGGTTGAGGGTGACGCGTGAGCAGCCGGACGCGGCGGCCAGCGCCGTGGAGGCGTCGGAGCCGTCGTTGAAATTGACCGAGCCGCCGGGCGTGGCGGACGAGCCCTGCTTCACCGGGACGCCGTCCGTCAGGTACAAGGCATCTTTCGAGTACGGACGCGCGGCCGCCGATACGGCGTCGATGTCGCTGTACGACAGCCCGGCGATGACGCTGTAGTTGCTGCCGGTGTGCCCGGCGGTCAGTGCGAAGTTGCGTCGGTTGCCGTCGCTGCGCTTGCTGGTGCCGAAGTCGCTGGACAGCTGCACGCCGTCGAAGTGGTCGCGCAGGATGAAGTTGACCACGCCGCCGATGGCGTCCGAGCCGTACACGGCCGAGGCACCGTCGCTGAGCACCTCGACGCGCTCGATCATGCTGGCCGGAATGGCGTTGACGTCGTTGTAGGCCAGGCGCACGCCATTGACCAGGATCAGGGTGCGCTTGTCGCCCAGGCCACGCAGGGACACCGTGGAGGCACCGGTGCCGCCGCCGCTGTTGGTATTGGGATTGGTCGCGTTGCCGGCGATGGAAGGCAACTCCTGGACCAGGTCGCCCAGTGTCGGCTTGCCGGTGGCCTCGATGGCGGCGCGATCCAGCGTCACCACGGGATTGGCCGTCTCGGTGTCCACGCGGCGGATGCGCGAGCCCGTGACGGTCACCGCGTCGAGTGTTTTTGCCTCGGTCGCGCTGGCGTCCTTCGTGGTGTCCTGCGCCTGCGACGTGGCGCAGGTTCCCAACAGCGCCAGCGCGATAGCTGCCTGCAACGTCGTGCCGGCGAGCCGCGCGGAAAACCCCGTACAGGAGGAGCGGTCGGACCTGGAGCGATGACGTGGATACATGGCGTTCCTCGGGGCGGTGGCGAAAAGGTGCACGAAGCCGTCGACCGGTCCGTGGACGGGGCGGGGTGGATGGAATGCGTGGTGGCCTTGAAGCTCAGGTGGCGCCGGAGGCGGCGCCTTCGGTTTGCCAGTACACGGCGTAACGTTCGCCCTGGATCGTGTTCAGCGGCGCCACGTCGATCACGCCGTGGCGGGTGGTGGCACGGTAGGTGAGCGGGGTGTCCGTCGGCACCAGCCAGGCGAGCGGCTGCGCGTCATCCGGCGCGATCTGCGGTGCGGGCTGCGGTTTGGGTTCGGGCGACGGACCCGATTCGTAACGCCCGTACTGCTGGTCATGCGTGAGGCCCTTGGAACCCAGCCGCGCCGCCAGCACGATCGGCCCGATCGTCACCGCCTGCAACGTGTCGTCGCCGGGCAGCGTCACGCTGCGCAGCGCCATGGGCAGGGTGAGCGACACGCGGTCGCCCGTCTGCCAGGTGCGCCGCAGGGTGAGGTAGCTGCCAGGCGAGGCGAAGGTATCCAGGGCCTCGCCGTTCACTTCCACGCGCGCGCCCGGGGCGATCCACGAAGGGATGCGCAGGTTGAGGGCGATGTCGCGCGGCTGCTTCAGTGTGAACCGGAAATGCGTGGCCCCTTCGCGGGGGAAATCGGTGTGCTGGCGCAGGGTCAGGCCCATCTCGGGCCAGTCCAGCTCGGAAGGGATGAACAGGTTGACGTGCAGCGCGTCGCCGTCGCGGAAATAGATCGCGTCGTTGAAGCGGGCGAACTCCTCCGCGCCGCTGCCGGTGCAGCACCAGAACGAGTCCATGGGCGAGTTGTAGAACTTCGCGCCACCGGGCTGCAGCGAGTAGTAGTACAGCTTCATGCCCTGGGCATCCTGCGTACCCAGGCGGGCGTTGTAGAGGTTGCGCTCGTAGTAGTCGAAGGCGCGCGGATCGCCGCTCCACGCGTAGACATGCCGCGTGAGCTTGAGCAGGTTATAGGCCACGCAGCATTCCGCCGCGTACAGGCCCAGCTGGTCCTTCAGGTCGCCCGGGCCGGTCTTCCAGAATTCGTCGTTGCTGGATCCGCCGGTGGCGTAGGTGCGGTTCTGCGTCACCGTTTCCCAGAAGAACTCCGCGATGCGCCGGTAGCGCGGTTCGCCGGTCAGCTCATAGCGGCGCGCCGCGCCGATCACCTTGGGGATCTGCGTGTTGCTGTGCAGGCCCTTCAGCTCGTCACGATGCGAGGCCAGCGGATCGAACAGCGACACCTGGTCGAACCGGTGCGCGGCATCCAGGTAGCGGGTGTCGCCGGTGATGGCGTACAGGTCCGCCATCGATTCGTTCATGCCGCCGTATTCGGTCTTGAGGATGTGCGCGATGTCCGTATCGGAGAACCCGTTCAGCCAGCGCACGGTCCAGTTGCCGATGCCCCTGGCGACGGCAAGGGCCTGCGCGTTGCCGGCCAGCCGGTACATGTCGAGCATGCCGGCCTGGATCTTGTGCACCGTGTAGAACGGCGCCCAGACCTTCTGGCCGGCGCTCAGACGGTCGAAGAACGATTCGGGGAACGCGCTGAGGTAGCCGTTGGGTCGCTGGCAACCGGCCAGGATGCCGACCAGTTCATCGCCGCGCGCCTTCAGCGTGGCGTCGCCGTGCGCGGACCATGCGATGGCGGCAGCCGAAAGGTAATGCCCGCCGGTGAAATGGCCGCGCAGTTCGCAATCGGGTTTTTCCCAGCCGCCCAGCGGCTTCGCGGTGGAAGGCAGGCCGGCCTGCACGCGGAAGCTGTGCGCCAGGCGGTCCACGGGCAGGCTGTGCAGGTAATCGAGGTTGATCGCCGCGGCCCGGCTGAAATCGCTGTCCAGCAGGCGGACCTGGTTCAGCGCGAAAGGCTGCATCCGGCATACCGGTTTCTCACGCGCCGCCACGGCGGTCGCGCTGGCCGGGTCGGCAGTATCGAAGGCCTGCAACCGCGGCGCGGCCAGGGCGCTGGCGAGTGCGATCGCACCCGTTTTCAGAAATCGCCTGCGTTCGTCCGATTCGTGCATGTCGCCCCCACCGCGTGGCCGCCGCGCATCAGGCCCGGCGTACCCGCACACCCCCCGATGCGCGCTTTCATCGTGCCGTCACGCACCGGCAGCGTCTTGTGTCATTTACAAGACGCCGGTGCGGCATCCTGCACAGTATCGGGTCACGTGAAGGCCAGCGTGACCTCGATTCGCTGCCCGGGACGGCCGTGCAGGCGAATATGCTCGCCGCTTAGGTCGCCGGCCGGTACGGCGGCACCGTCGATCCGCACCATGCCACGCGTCGCCTGTGGCGGCGTGCGCAGCGTGAGCCAGACCGCCTTCGGCATCGCTGCGTCGGGCAGCACCACCGTGGCGGACAGCATGCCGGCGCTGCGTTGCAGTTGCAGGCTGCACCGTCCCCACCGCGTCGGCGCCGCATCCAGGGACAGCGGATGGTTCCCGGTCCACCAGGAATGCGGCACGGCACGGCCCAGTCGCAGGGTGTTACCGTCGCTGTCGTCGTGGACGAAGGCCCAGCGCAGCAGGAGAGGAATCGTCATCTGCGCCGGCATGCAGAACAGCGGCATGCCGCCGGCGATATCGGTGACCTCGCCGGCGGTCCAGCTGCCGGGCGTATGCCCGTGGTGGCGGTGCGCGTAGAGGAACAGCAGGTATTCATCCACGCGATCCAGGCGCAGCAGCTGCTGCGCGTAACCGTAGGAGATGAAACCGAGGATATCGCGGCTCTTCGGATCCACCGGGCCGATGTTGGCCACGACACCCAGGCTGGTCGCCCCGTGGCCGCGCATCGCGTCGATCACCCGGTGCGCCAGGTCGTCCGGCAGCACGTCGGCCTGCAACAGTTCCGCATAGGCGCGGTGCGGCCATTGCTGCTCGCTGGGATGTTCGGCGGCGAGTGCCTCGCGGAAGGTGCGCTTCACACCGGGCAACGGCGGCACGTAAGGCGGCTTGAGGTCGTGGCGCACGCTGGCGCGCACGCTGGCCACCAGCCGTTCGCGCAGCGCGGTGGCGCGCGTCGTCCAATGCGACGCGGTGGCGATGTCGCCCGGTGCGATACGCGACCATGCGCCGGCCAGATCGGTGAGTCCGCGCACGGCCAGCGCGCTGTTGGCGAAGTACGGCTTCCACCACAGCATGGGATCGGGGAACAGGCAGGCGTCGGACTCGTTCCAGCCGTGGATGAGGCCATGGCCCGGGTCGGTGGCCGCCAGCCGCAGCGACGCATCGTGCAGTTCGAGAAGGATAGCGGCGGTGGCCTCGATCTTCGCGCGGTGCTTGCGGCACAGCGCCACGTCGCCCGTATAGGCCACGTAGCGTGCGATCAGCGAGAGTGTGAGGCCGAACTGGCCCATCTCCGCGCCGCGCATGTTGATCATGCCGTCGGGCTGGACGAAATCGGTGAAATAACCATCGAACACGGCGGCGGCCTGGGCGAAGCGACCCCATTCCAGGTTGGCGTACAGCGAACTGGTGAAGGTGTCCTGGAAACCGTCGTACTCGTTGCCGTAGTAGTCGCGATCCACCGCGCCGTACTTGGGATAGGTGCCCTCCGGGCGTACGACCAGTTCGCGCGCGAACGCGTAGCGCGCCATGTCCGCCCAGCCGGGGGCCGGTATCGTCGCCACCGCCATGTCGGCCAGTTCGGCATGCCAGCGGTCGTGGAAGCGCAGCAGCGCGGCGTGGAACGCATCGGCGGTGGGGGCCTGCCGTCGCGGCGGGCAGGCCGGATAGCTGTGCCCGTAGACGACACGGGTCATCGCGCCATGTTCGACGAGCGCCGTGCGATGCCAGGTCTGCACCACGAAGCGATCCGTGGCATCCACGTCGGCGAAGACGATCACGTCGTACCAGCGCTCCGCGTCGATCGGCACCACCTTGTGCACCGCCGGTAGCCAGCCACCGAGCAGGCCCTCGCGACGGCGGGCCACTTTCTTCGGGTCGTGCAGGTCGGCGAAGGCCTGGTCGGCGTGGTAACCGCGCGTGCTGCCGGAGGTGTAGACCGGCATGGTGTCCAGGCACTGGCGGGTGCCGACGAAGGTCGTCCACGGCAGGCGGCCATAATAGTCCTCCGGGTTAAGCACCGAGGCCGGCGGCGGCGCGGCCCGCCGCACCTGGTCTTCGTCGGGCTGCCCCTTGGCCAGCAGCCGATCGGCAAGCAGGTCGGGGCCGGCGACCGCGATCTCGGCCAGTGCGAGGCCGAGGTACGGCTTGTCGGACTCGTCCCAGGTGGCCTCGGTCCGCTTGCCGATCACCACGGCCTGCGTGCCGTCGGCAAGCACGAGGTCGCCATCCGTGTGGCGCAGGTTTTCCAGCACGCGCCACGCGCGGTCGCCGTCGCGGAAGGTCGCCACGGGCGCGAAGCCGTCGAGGGACACGCCAGGCAAGGGCACTCGCGAGGCGGGCGGCGGCGCACCGGTGGTGGGCGCGACAGGTGCCCCGCCGGTATCGCCGCGCCATAATGCGTCGGCCGACAGGGGTGCCAGGCCGGCCGCCGCGCTGGCGGCGGCCAGGGTGCGCAGGAAGTCGCGGCGCGCCATCGGCGTGCGGTCGAGGTCACTCATCGTCGTCGTCCAGCGCAAGCGCGGAAGCGGGCAGGCCCGTGCAGGCGCCCCAGTAGTAGATGGCCACGGACGCCACCAGCACCACGACCGAATCCCAGGGATGGGGCAGGCTGCCGTTGCCGCCGAAGGTGCCCAGCGCGGACGCGGCGATGATGACGACGTAGAAGCCGATCAGCCAGGCCGCCGAGCGCACCTGCTGGGCAAGCAGCGCGCGTGGCGCGCGCGTGGCGCGCTTGACCAGCACGTACCCGGCGAACATGGCGATCTGCAGGCCGAGCAGCCACGACACCGTGCTCCAGCCGGACCAGTAGACGATCAGTCCGGCCACGGCGAACGACACGGGCCCGATCACCGCGAAACCGCGTACGCGGAACGGGCGTTCGAGTGCCGGCGCGCTGCGGCGCAGCGCCGCGACGGTGACCGGGGCCACGGCGTAACTGAGCACCAGCGCGGCCGAGACCACCTGGATCAGCGCCTCCCACGAGGGAAACGGCAGCGTCCAGAAGATGGACAGTGCGAGGGTCAGCCACAGGGCCGGCCGCGGAATGCCCGAGGCGCGGTCGATCCGCGTCAGTGCGGGAAAGAAGCCGCCGCTGCGCGCCCAGCCGTAGACGATGCGCGGCGTGGCATTCATGTAGATGTTGCCCGTGCCGCTGGGCGAGATCACCGCGTCGCAGACCACCAGCGTGGCCAGCCAGCCGAAGCCGAGCGCCAGCGCGATGTCGTGGTAGGGCAGGGCGAACGCCTTGTCCATGCCGCTCCAGCCGCCGGCCAGCATGTCGGTGGGGATACCGCCCAGGAACGCCAGCTGCAGCAGCACGTAGATCACGGTGGACAGCACCACGGAAAGGATCAGCGCGATGGGAATGGTGCGCTGGGGATCGCGTACCTCGCTGGCCACCGAGACGATGGGCGTCAGGCCCAGGTAGGCGAAGATGATGCCACCGGCGGATACCGCGGCTTCCACGCCGGACAGGCCGTTGGGAGCGAGGCCGTGGATGCTCAGGTTGGCCGGATGGAAGTGGGTCAGCAGCATCACGATGACCAGCACGGGCACCACGAACTTGAACACGCTGATGATGTTGTTGGCCTTGGCGAAGGTTTTCACGCTGTAGTAGTTGAGCGCGAAGAACAGCAGCAGCAAGGCCAGCTGCACGAACCAGCCCAGCACGCTGGCGTGCGTGCTGCCGGGCACGTTCAGCGCGGGCAGCCACGCGGCGGCGTATTGCCGGCAGGCCACCGTCTCGATGGCGATCAGGCTGGAGAACGCGATGAGCGTAATGAAGCCCATCAGCGCGCCCAGCAGTGCGCCGTGGGAGTACTCGGGATAGCGCACGGCACCGCCCGCGCGCGGCAACGCGGCGCCGAGTTCGCAGTAGACCAGGCCCAGCAGCAGCACCGCGGCGCCACCGATCAGCCAGGAGACGATGCCCGCCGGGCCGGCCAGCGCGGCCACGTGGCCGGCCGCGAACAGCCAGCCGGAGCCGAAGATCGCACCCAGCCCGATGAAGGTCAGGTCGACCAGGGTGAGGCGTTTGTGGAAGTGGCCCTGGGTGTCGTTCGGCATGTCGCTCATGGACGTGGCGCTCCCGCGGTGGACGCGTAGGGCGACTTGCCGCCGCCGGCGATGAAGACGTCGATCCGCTGGTTCAGCACGGGCAGCGGCACGGAGCCGGTGGACAGCACGGTGTCGTGGAAGGCACGGATGTCGAAGCGTTCACCCAGCGCCTTCGTCGCCCGCGCACGGCCCTCGCGGATGGCCATCTCGCCCAGGTAATACGACAGCGCCTGGCCCGGCCACGCGATATAGCGATCCACCTCGGTGTCGATCTCGTGCTCGGCCAGCGCGGTGTTGTCGCGCAGGTACTGGCGCGCCTGCTCGCGCGTCCAGTGCAGGTGATGGATGCCGGTGTCCACGACCAGGCGTGCCGCACGCCAGGCCTGGTAACTGAGGTAACCGAAGCGCTCGTACGGTGTGTGGTAGATGCCCATCTCCTGGCCCAGGTATTCGCAATACAGCGCCCAGCCTTCGCCATAGGCGGAGATGAAGCCGTAGCGACGGTAGTCCGGCAGGCCGGTGGTCTCGGCGGCCAGCGGCATCTGCAGGGCGTGCCCCGGCGAGGATTCGTGCAGGGTCAGCGCCGGCAGCGAATACAGCGGTCGCGAAGGCAGGTTGTACGTGTTGACCAGGTAGATCCCCGGGCCGCCGCGGCCGCCCGTGTAGATCGGCGCGAGGTCGGCGGGCACCGGCTTGATCGCGAAACGGCGGCGCGGCAGCAATCCGATGTAATCGCCGACCACGGCATCCACTTCCTTGGCGATCCATGCGGCGTCTTTCAGCAGCTCGTCCGGCGTCTTCGCGTAGAACTGCGGGTCGGTACGCAGGAAATGCAGGAATTCCGGGAAGGTGCCCTTGAAGTTCACCTCGCGCATCACCGCCAGCATCTGGCCGTGGATATCGGCCATCTCCTTCAGGCCCAGCGCGTGGATCTGGTCCGGACTCTTGTCCAGCGTGGTGTATTCGAGGATCTGCGAACGGTAGAAGGCCACGCCGTCCGGCAGGTCCTCGGCGGCCAGCCCGTCGCGCGCGGCCGGGTAATACTCGTTGCGCATGAAAGCCAGCAGGTGGGCGTACGCGGGCCGCACCTGGGTCTCGATCGCCTTCTTCGCTTCGTCGCGCAGCCGGGCCTGTTCCGCCGCGGGGATGGTCGGCGACATCTTCAGGAACGGCGTGTAGAACAGGTTCGCCTCACCCGCGGCCTCGGCCACGCTGCGGATGCCGTCGTACTGGCTGGCCACCACCAGCTTCGGCTGGCTGAAACCGCGTGACAGGCCCAGGCGCATGGCCGCCGTTTCCTCGTCGAAGTATCGCGGCACGTCGCGCAGGCGGGCCAGGTAATGACGGTAGGACGCGGCATCGGTGAACGTGGCGCGCGCACTGAAACCCAGGTTGCTCCAGAACGCGGAGTCCGCGTTGAACGGCATCTGCCAGGTGTGGAAGCGCTGGTCGGCCAGCAGCACCTCCACCTGTTGCCGGTAGACGGCGTAGTTGGTCGGGTCCTCGCCGGTCAGCCGTACGGGATCGATGCCCTGCAACTGCGCGAGCACGTCGCTCCAGTAGCGTTCGCGCGTGGCCTGCGTGGCGGCGTCCATCCGCGGCAGGTGATCCGACGGTGCCGCCGGCCCGTTTTCGTCGTCGGCACCGGCGAACTGGGCCTGCCGCCAGGTGTATTCGCGCGTGGCGATATCGCGGAAACGTCGGCCCACGTCCTCGGCGTGTGTCGGGGTAGCGAGGGCCGCCATGCCGAGCAGGCAGGCGATACCGACGAGGGAACGGGACATGGCGACTCTCCGGTCAATGAGGGGTGGATGCCGCCTTGACGGTGGCGATCCAGGCATCGGTGCGCGCATCCAGCAGTTCCAGCGGCATGGCGCCGCCGGACAGCATCTGGTCGTGGAACGCGCGGATGTCGAACGCGGGGCCCAGCGCCTTCTCCGCGCGCTGGCGCAGTTCCAGGAACTTCAGCTGGCCCAGCTTGTAGCCCAGCGCCTGGCCGGGCCACGCGATGTAACGATCGGTCTCGGCCTGCATGCTGGGCTCGTCTTCCGCCGGGTGGGCATGGAAGAAGTCGATCATCTGCTGGCGCGGCCAGTGCAGCGCATGCACGCCGGTGTCCAGCACGAGTCGATCGGCGCGCAGCAGATCGCCGCTGAGGCGGCCATAGTCGTTGTAAGGATCCTTGTAGAAGCCCGCTTCCCTGGCCAGCTTCTCGGCATACAGCGCCCAACCCTCGATATAGGCGTTGTACGCGGCCTGCTGGCGGAACGGCGGCAACGGCAGGCCCTGCGCGATCGAGATCTGCAGGTGATGCCCGGGCACGCCCTCGTGATAGGCGGTGTCCTCGATGGTGTACAGCGTGCGCTGGGCGAAATCGCCGGTGTTGACGAAGACCACGCCGGGGCGTTTGCCGTCCGGCGTGCCCTGGTGGTATTCGGCGCCGGGCGCATCCTTCTCGCGGTACGCCTCCACCGCCTGCACCTTCAGCGCCGTGGTCGGCAGGTGGCCGAACAGCTTCGGCAGCTCCGGCTGCATGCCGGCGATGTAGCCGCGGTAAAAGTCCAGGATCTGCTCGCGCGAGGTGGCGTAGCGTTTCGGGTCCTTGACGATCGCGGCGCGGAACGCGGGCAGGTCGGCATAGCCCAGCTGGTGCGCGATGGCCGTCATCTCGCCTTCGATGCGCTTGACCTCGTCCAGGCCGATCTGGTGGATACGCTGCGGGTCCAGGTCCGTGGTGGTCTGCGTGTGGATGGCGAAGCGGTAGCGCGCCTCGCCGTCGGGCAGCGACCAGATGCCTTCCTGCGTGCGCCCGTGCGGCGCGTAATCGTTGGCGACGAAGTCGCCCAGCTTCCGGTAAGCGGGACGCACCTGTTCGTCCACGGCCGCGAGGATGGCCTGCTTCAGCCGTGCCTTGTCCTTCGCCGACATGCTGGCAGGCATAGCGTCCACCGGCTGGCCGAACACGTTGGCCGCGCCGGCCGGTTCGGCGATCTGCCGTGCCTGCACGGCGACCTTTTCCAGCAGGTAGCGCGGCTGCATCAGACCGTCCGTCATGCCTTGCCGCGACGCGGCGATCAGCTGGTCGATGACGCGGGGGATGGCCTTCAGTCGTACCAGGTACTGGTCGTAGTGCTGCGTGGAATCGAACGGGATGGTCGGCACGAACCCGGGCAGCTGCAGCTGCACGCCGCCCAGCTGGTCCAGCGGCATCTCGTGGTTTTTCAGGCGGATCGCCTCCAGGCGATCCTTCAGCTCGCGCACGGCCATGGCCTGGCTGAGGCGGCGTTGCTCGTCCAGCTTCGTGACGTCAACCGCTTCGAAGCGCCGAAGGAACGCCGCCGTGGCCTTGCCGTCCACGGCCACGTGGGCCAGCGAATAATCCGTCCAGCGGTCGTTGTAACGGTAGTCGCCGATGGTGGTGGCCAGCTCCGGGCTTTCCTTCAGCTGGTAGGCCCAACGTTCGGCGACCAGGGCATCGAACGCCTTGGCCGCACCGGTTGGCGCCTCGGCCGCGTGGCCGGGAACAGCGGTCGCGACGATCAGGCACGCGAGCAACACGCCGCGAGCGGCCGGGAAACGAGTCATGCGATACCCCCTTCGGTGGAACGTCACGCAAACGGTTGGTCGATCGATGGCGACGGCGTGGTGAACCAGGCGCCGCCGTCGTCGGTCACGTAGAAATGATCTTCCAGCCGGATGCCGAAGCGGCCCGGGATGACGATCATCGGTTCGTCGCTGCAGCAGTTGCCCGGCGCGAGCGGTGCCTGGTTGCCACGCACCAGATAGGGTGCTTCGTGGATGGCCATGCCGCAACCGTGCCCGGTGCGGTGGGGTAAGCCGGGCAGGCGATAATCCGGGCCCAGGCCGCCGGCCTCGATCACGCGGCGTGCCGCGGCATCCACGTCGGCACAGGCCACGCCGGGCCGTACCGCGTCGAAGGCGGCCTGTTGCGCGGCGCGCTCCAGATCCCAGATGCGCGACTGCTCGGCATCCGGCGTGCCGAAGACATAGGTGCGGGTGATATCGGACTGGTAGCCCGCCACGCTGCACCCGGTGTCGATCAGCACCACCTGGTCCTGTTCGAGGTATTGCTCGCCGGGCACGCCATGCGGGAAGGACGTGGCTGTGCCGAACTGCACGATGCAGAAGGTGGAGCCGTTGTCCGCGCCGAGCGCGCGATGCGCGGTGTCGATGAAGCGCTTCACCTCGCCCGCGGCAACGCCTTCGTGCAGCATGCCGGCGGCCAGGGCCTGCACCTTCAGCGTCATCGCCGTGGCCTGCTTCATCAGCCCCAGCTCGGCGGGCGACTTGCGGGCACGGCAGCCGTCGATCACCGGCGTGGCATCCACGATGTCGCGTGTGCCCAGCGCGGCGGCCAGGCCGGAGAACACGCCGAAGGGTGCCGCCGGGTCGAGCGCCAGCGTGCGTGCGCCGCGCGATGCCATGCACGAGGCAACCAGCGCGTGCGGGTCCTCGTGTTCTTCCCAGAACAGCATCGGCAGCGGATGCGCCAGTTCGGCCTGCAACGAGCCCTCCTCGAAGGCCGGACAGATCAGCACCGCATCGCCCTGCCGGGGCAGCAGCATGCCGACCAGGCGTTCCGTGGCGCCCCAGGGAATACCGGTGAAATAGCGCAGCGACGTGCCCGCGGTGACCAGTAGCGCATCGGCTCCCGTGGCCTCCAGCAGGCGCTGCGCACGCGCCAGCCGGCCCAGGTATTCGTCGGTGCCGATGCGCGGGGCGAGCGCGGTCCACGGCATGCACGCGGCACGCGCACGTTCGATACCCAGGTGTCCGATCTGTGCGTTCATGCGTCGGCTCCCACGTCGGCGGTGGTCCAGCGACCGTCGATCCGGCGCTGCACGCCGCCGGGGTTGCGGTCGCGCAGGTCCGCCGGCAGCAGCGCGTCGGGGACGTTGTCGTAGCTGTGCAGCGCGGTGAAGCGATGGATGGCCGCGGGCATGCCGACGGCGGTGAACCCGGCATGGCTGGTGGCGGGGAAGGGCCCGCCATGGTTCATCGCGGCGCTGACCGCCACGCCGGTGGGCATGCGGTTGGCGATCAGACGACCCACGCGCGGCCGCAGGTGACGTGCGATGGCTTGCCATAGCGCGTCGTCGCGGCCATCGGCCGCGCGGTAGAGCGTGCCGGTGAGGTTGCCCTCGAACGCCTCCGCCACGCCAGCGAACGCCACGTCGTCGTCCACGCGGACCAGCAGGCTGACCGGGCCGAACGCCTCGGCCTGCAGGGCACGTGCATTCTTCAGGAACGCCTCGGCGTGCACACTCAGCAGCGTCGGCTGGAAACGGTAGCCGGCGTCCTTGCCGGGGCCTCCGCCGGCGAGCACGGTCGCGCCGGCCGCGGTCAACCCGGCGACGGCGTGGCTCAGGCTGTCGAGGACACCCCGGGAAAACAACGGCCGCGGCGCGGCTTCGGCGAAACGACGCGTGGCCGCGGCGACGAAGGCGTCGCCGGCGGCACCCGCCGGTACCACCACGATGCCGGGGTTGGTGCAGAACTGGCCGCTGCCCATGGTGCAGGAGGTGAAGAACGCCTCCGCCAGGGCATCCGCACCCTCGGCCAGCGCGCCCGGCAGCAGGAACACCGGGTTGACGCTGGACATCTCGGCGTAGATGGGCACGCCCGCCGCATCGGCGGCCTGCTTCAGGGCGAGGCCACCGGTACGACTGCCGGTGAAGCCGATCGCGCCCAGACGGGAATCGCCGGCCAGGGCCGCGCCCGTCGCGTTGTCGAAGTGGTAGAGCAGCTGCACCGACGCGGGCGGCAGGCCGGCTGCCTGCACGGCATCGCGCGCGATCTGCGCCAGTCGCCGCGAGGTGGACGGGTGCGACGGATGCGCCTTGGCGATCACCGGGTTGCGGGCCGCGATGGCGGACGCGAAATCGCTGCCGGCCACGGCGTTGAAGGCGAACGGGAAGTTGTTGGGCCCGAACACCAGCACCGGCTTGCCCAGCGGCGCGCGATGCGCACGCAGCCCGCTGGCCGTATCGATCGTGGCATCGCTCCAGGCCTGCTCGCGCACCGCGCGTGCCGCCTGGCGCAACTGGCCGCTGGCGCGGGGCAGTTCCACCGAGCGCAGGCGCGGCTCCGCCGGCAACGCCGTCTCGGCCGTGGCCAGCGCGACCAGCGTCTCCGCGTCGGCGTCGATGCCGTCGGCGTAGCGCTCGAGGAAATCGGCGATGCACTCCGGCGGCAGCGCCGCGAGGTCGGCGGCGACCGAGACGGCGGCCACGAGGGCCGCCTCCGCATCCGCCGCGCCACTGATCGGGAAGGCCGGCCCGATCGCTTCACCCCGCGTGGGGTCCTCGGCGCGGAACGTCCCGGTGGGCGCATCGGCCGCGCGCCACCGTCCGCCGATCAGTACCTGCGGCTGGTCGCTCATGGATCAGAGCCCCGGCCGGGTGGCGATCGCGTGGTCGATCACCTTCATGGCGTATTCGCGCTCGGCGCCGACCACCGGCAGGCGCGGGGCGCGCACGGTTTCGCTACCCATGCCCACGCGGGCCTGCACCAGCTTGATCAGCTGCACGAAGGTGGGCACGGTATCCAGGCGCAGCAGCGGCAGGAACCACGCATACAGCGATTCCGCCGCCGTGGCGCCACCGTCGCGGGCCAGCTCGAACAGCTTCACCGATTCCGCCGGGTACGCGTTGACCAGGCCGGCCACCCAGCCCACCGCACCCATGCTCACCCCTTCCACCAGCGCATCGTCCATGCCGACCAGCAGCTGGAGGCGATCGCCCACGAGCGCGCGGATGGCGGCGAAGCGACGCACGTCGCCCGAGGATTCCTTCACGGCCTGCAGGTTGGCGTGCTGGCCGGCCAGTTCGGCCATCTGCTCGGGCGTGAAATCGGTCTTGTAGGCCACCGGGTTGTTGTAGAGCATGCAGGGCAGGTCGGTCGCGGCGATCACGGCCTTGGCGTGCGCACTCATCTCGCGCCAGTCGGTCGAGTACACGTACGGCGGCAGCACCATCAGGCCGGCGCAGCCGATGGCCTTGGCTTCCCTGGCAAGGCGAACGGCCTCGTCGGTGGACAGCGAGGCGATGCCCGGGATCACCGGTGCGCGTCCGTCGAGTGCCTTGACCAGCGTGCGCAGCACCGCCGTCTTGTCGTCGAAGCTCAGGGTGGCCGCTTCGCCCAGCGAACCGAGCGGCACGATGCCCTTGCAGCCGGCGTCGATCATCTGCACGGCATGCCTGGCGAGGAAGTCGTGGTCGATCTGACCGTCGGCCGTGAACGGGGTGGTGATGGCGGGAAGGACGCCGTGCCAGAGGGATGCGTTGCTCATGTGGATGTGCCTCTCAAGGTGAAGGTAGGGAACAGGGAAGGTCCGGCTCGCCCAGGGTGGACAGGCGGGCGGGAAAGAGCGGGGGGCGCGGATCGGTGCGCAAGCCGTGGCCCAGTTCGGCGAGCGCGGCGCCGCAGATGCGGCCCTGGCACGCGCCCATGCCGCAGCGGGTGGCGAGTTTGGCGCTGCGTGCGTCGGTATGCGCACGCACGGCGCCCAGCGTGACGTCCTCGCAGCGACAGACCAGCGTGTCGTCGCGGGCCAGGTCACGCACACGCGGCGACAACGTGAAGTGCCGCTGCAGGTGCGTGGCAAACGCGCGGGCGTGATCGCGTCGGCGTAGCAGCGCGTCGGGCACGCGGGCACCGGCGGCGGCGAGCCCGGCGATCTCGCCCTCCAGGCGGGCGCTGTCGCGTCCGCCGATACCGCAGCTTTCGCCGGCGGCGAAGGTGTCGTCACGGCTGGTGCGCTGGTAAGGGTCGACGACGATCCGGGGATGCACGTCGTTGTCGCCGACGCGCGTCGCACAGCCGAGTTGCCGGGCGAGGGCCAGGTCAGGCACCAGTCCGAAGCCGGCGGCCAGCACGTCGCACGCGACATGCCGCGTGCCATTGCCGTCGTCGATATCGGCGGCCACCAGCGCCTGCTCGCCCACGGCGGCGGTGACCACGCTGCCGGTGTGATAGTCCACGCCGCGCAGCGACAGGCGCAGCGCGGCGGCCTGCACGGCCTTGCCCGGCCAGCGCCAGAGCCCGCGGGCGAACGCGTTGATGGCGGCGGCCGGCGCCTGTTCGTGGATGCCCAGCACGATGGCGCCATGTCGGTGCGCGGTGGCGGCGGCGGCCAGCAGCAGCGGACCGCTGCCGGCGATCAACACGCGCCGTCCGCGCAGGGCCCAGCCCTGTTTCAGCAGGGCCTGCAGACCACCGGCGCCGACCACGCCGGGCAGCGTCCAGCCGGGAAACGGCAGCAGCAGTTCGCGGGCGCCGGTGGCGACCACCAGCGAGCGGAAAGGCAGCAGGTAACCGCGTCGCGGGTCCTGCAACAGCAACTGGCCGGGTTCCGCGGCGATCACCTGCGTCTCGGGCAGCCAGGTTACGCCGCGCGTGGCCAGTGCGCCGTCGATGCTGCGTCGGGCCATGGCCGGGTAGCCGTACGCGATGTCCTGCCGCCACACCTGTCCACCGGCCGCGGGCTGACTGTCGATCAGGGCCACGCGGTGTCCGTGCGCGGCGGCGGCGGTGGCCGCGGCCAGTCCGGCCGGGCCCGCGCCCACGACGGCGATGTCGAAGCAATCATGCATCGGTATCCACCCTCATGCCCTCGCGCACGGTGACCTGGCAGGCGCGTTGCTGCGCCAGGCCGTCGATGCCCACACGGCACTCGAAACACACGCCCATGCCGCACACGGCGGCGCGATGCTGTCCGCCGACCGAGCGGCGAAACGGCCGTTCCAGGCCGAGCAGCGCGGCGGCGACGCTGATCCGCTCCGGCACCTCGACCGGCAGGCCGTCGATCACGATGCGTACATGGCCGCTCATCGGACCACCCGTGCGGGATCGTAGGGCGAGGCATCGATGGCTGTGGGGCGCCCGAGCAGCTGGTCGATCAGCAGCTGCGCGCTGCCCAGCGAGGTGGTGACGCCCAGGCCCTCGTGCCCGGCGGCCACCCAGGTGTCGGCCATGCCGGGAACACGGCCGAGGTAGGGCAGGCCATCGACGCTCACCGGACGGAAACCGGTCCAGATGCGCACGGCCGACAGGTCGCGCAGGAAGGGCAGGAAACGGAAACTGCGCTGGAGCATGCGCTGCACCATGGCCATGGACACGCCGGCGTCGGCCGCATCGTATTCGCGCGACGAACCGATCAGGATCTGGCCGGTGGGGCGCGGCTGCACGTTGAACGCCACGCTGGCCGCATCCGCACCGTGGGCGCTGTCCGCGTAGCCCAGTTCGAGCAGCTGGTGGGTCACCTTGCCGGCATAGCGGTCGGTGATCACCAGGTGCCCCTTGCGGGCCCGGATGGGTAGCGTTGGCAGCAGCTGTGGCAAGGCACACCCGGTGGCGACCAGGACGGAACCGCGCAGCGTGCTGCCGTCGTGCAGCACCACCCCTTGCGGATAGAGACTGGCGGCCGTCTGCCGGTGGAGCATGGCGCCCGCGCGCAGCGCACGATCGACCAGGTGGCGCGCGACCGCCGGCGGATACACCACGGCTTCGTTCGGAATGCGCAGGCCGCCGGCCAGGCCGGGCGCCAGGGCGGGCTCGTGTTCGTAGAGCGCGCGGGCGTCCAGCGGCTCGGCCTGCACACCGGCCGCGAGGAGGCGATCGAGCTTGTCCGGGATGCGCGCCAGTTCGTCGTCGTTGCTGGCCACCCACAGCGTGCCGCAGCGGCTGAACTCCGCGCCCGGCAGGTTGGCGAAGGCATCCCACAACCCCAGCGAATAGCGTGACAGGGCGAACTCGGCCGGATCGTCGTCCATGGCGACCAGGTGACCCATGGCCGCCGCGGTGGCGCCGCCGCCGATCGCGCCGGGCTCCACGATGGCGACGCTGAGCCCGGCCGCGCTGGCCCGTTCCGCACAGGCGGCACCGACGATGCCGGCGCCGATCACGATCAGGTCGAACGTGCTCACGCGGCGCCGATACCCCAGGCCAGCGGGTCGGCCTCGTCGATCAGCAGGGTGCCTTGCATCGTGACATGGGCACTGCCCGTTATGCGGGGCAACACGCCGCGTTCGCCGTGCCGGTAGGTGGCCTCGAACACGCTGCCCAGGATGCCTGCCTGATGCCAGACCTGGCCCGGATCGAGCTTGCCGTCGGCGGCCAGGCAGGCCACCTTCGCGCTGGTGCCGGTGCCGCACGGCGAGCGGTCGTAGGCCATGCCCGGGCAGAGGACGAAGTTGCGTCCGTCGTTGCCGCCCTCGGGGGCGTGGCTGTTGAGTTCGATGTGATCGATTTCCTGACCACCCGCACCGGTGATGCCGGCGTGCTCCAGGCTGGCGCGGATGGCTTCGGTGTAGGCGGTGAGCCCGCGCTGGTTGGCCAGCGTGAGCGGCAGCGGCGTTTCGCCGGTGATGAAGAACCAGTTGCCGCCCCAGGCGACGTCACCGGTGATGCTGCCGTAGCCTGCGACATCGACCGATACGCTGCGGCGGTGGCGGTAGCTCTCGACGTTTTCGATGGCCACGCGGCCGTCGTCGAGCAGTTCCACGCCCACCATGCCCACCGGCGTTTCCAGGCGATGGCGCCCCGGCGCGATGCGGCCCAGGTGCTGCAACGTGCGCACCAGGCCGATGCTGCCGTGTCCGCACATGCCCAGGTAACCGACGTTGTTGAAGAAGATCACCCCGGCACAGGCCGTGGGATCGGTCGGTTCCAGCAGCAGGGCGCCCACCATGGTGTCCGAGCCGCGCGGTTCGCAGGCGATCGCCTGCCGCCAAGCGTCGTGTTGCGCGCGCATGCGCTGCAGTCGCGCGGCCAGCGGGCCGTCGCCGAGATCGGGAAAACCGGAAAGAACGACACGGGTGGGTTCGCCGCCGGTGTGGGAGTCGATGAAGTCGATTCGATGCATGGGTCCATGCTCACCGGGCAGCCCCCGTGGCGTATAGAAAGCTTTGCTATCGGTAGATGCGGAATTTTGCATAATTGGCTGCAAGTTCGGCAAGCCGTGCCGGGAATGCCTGTTTCCTTGGCTTTCGCGGTGCGAAGCGGTTTATGATGCATCGCGCCATGGTCCATACGGTCCTGAAACCCGTGCGCAGCTGTGCCGAAGGAGCATCCTTACCATGAAGATTTCCGCCGATGAACTCGAGCCATTGTTCGATGCGTTGCCCGATGTCGTGTTCTTCGTCAAGGACACCGAAGGCCGGTACACGCACGCCAACCTGACCCTGGTCCGCCGCCTCGGCCTGAAGCAGCGCAGCGAGGTGATCGGTCGCGGCGTCACCGAACTGTTTCCCGCGCTCATGGGCGGGTCATACGCCGCACAGGATCGCCGGGTGCTCGCCGGCGAAGTGATCGAGAACCAGCTCGAGGTCCACATCTTCAGCAACCGTGCGCCTGGCTGGTGCCTCACC
Source organism: Xanthomonas sp. NCPPB 2632 (assembly GCF_041228075.2). Taxonomy (NCBI): domain Bacteria; kingdom Pseudomonadati; phylum Pseudomonadota; class Gammaproteobacteria; order Lysobacterales; family Lysobacteraceae; genus Xanthomonas; species Xanthomonas sp. NCPPB 2632. The sequence continues at coordinate 2,808,622 of NZ_CM192979.1, read as the reverse complement.
TGCAAGCGGCCGGTGTCCTCGCGCGGCGAGATCCGCGGCGTGATCGGCATATCGCGCGACCTGGGCCTTCCCGACGGCAAGCATCCCACGTACGAGCGGCTGCGCCGCGTGCTCGGCTACATGCAGGAGCACTACGGCGAAGGCGTGCGGATTCCCGCGCTGGCCGAACTGGCCGGGTTGTCGGTCGCGCAGCTGGAGCGGCATTTCCGCCGGGTGTTCCAGCTGACCCCCCAGCAGGTGCTGACCAAGTTGCGCATCGAGGCGGCCATGCGCCTGCTCGGCGGTGACGACAACGTGGCGTCCATCGGCATGGCCTGCGGCTTCGTGGACCAGAGCGCCTTCGCCCGGCAGTTCAAGGCCACCGTGGGCATGACCCCTAGCGAATACCGCGCCGTGGCGGCCCTGGCGGCACCGGCGCGCAACGCGCGGGGCGTAACGACCTCCGCCTGAACAGGTCGCGCATCAGGCGGCCGGCTGGGCGTCCATCCAGCCCCGCATGAAGGTTTCCAGCGGGACGCGCGGCGGCGGCGTCAGTCCCGCCTCGCGCGCCACTTCCATCGCGGCTTTCAGGAATGCCTGCTTCGCCTGCGCGGAGGCCTGCCGTGCGGCTGCCTGCTTCTGGCGCAGCTGCACGATGTGTGCGGAAGGCTGGCCCGGGCGGGCGAACTTCTGGTAGCGACGTAACTCATCGGCCGCCAGCGCCGTGTCCGCGGCCGCCTTGTCCACGGCGACACGCGCCGCGACGAGTTTCGTGTACCACGCGCTGTGCGGGGGCGGGGTCGATGGTGTGGTCATGGGGAGCTCTGTCGAAGGCGGCGCGTGAAGACCTCGCCGTGGCCGCTCAGCCATTGCGCGATGTCCTTGAGGATGTGTTGGGACGGAAACACGCGGCCATGGCAGGCCACGGTAATGGCCAGCGCTCCCAGGCCCAGCAGCAGCGCGGCGTGGCGACGTCGTGCCGCCGGCAGCTCGACACGAGGCGTCACGCCGCGCACGAACCACGCCATGACCGCCACACCGAGCACCGCGCCGAGCACGACTTCCGAAGGGCTGTGTACCTTCAGGGCCAGCCGCGACACGGCAACGGCCGCGCCGAGGCACGTGGCCAGCGCGATGGCGCCGCGGCGCACGAGCGGCGCCCCATCGCGTGCGAGCAAGGCGGCCAGCGACGGCCAGACCAGCAGCGCCAGCGTGGTATGCCCGCTGAAGCCCGTGTAGTCGAGTTCGGCGGGGCCGACGCCCCAGCCCATGAACAGCAGCTTGGACAGGCAGACGATGCCGCCGGCGAACACCACCGCAACCGCCCATCGCCGCGCATCGCGCACGCGCAACGGCGGCACCAGCAGGCAGAGGCCCATCCAGGCGATCAGGGGGAGCAGCAGGGCACTGTCGCCGAAGGCGGTGATGGCGTGCCACGGGTTCATGCCATGCCTTCGCGTGTCGCTATCATGTCGGTTGCGTTCGTCGCCACGGCGTCGTCCAAGCCACGGAGTATCGCAGCACCCATGTTCGAACGGATACTGATCGTCTGCGTCGGCAACATCTGTCGCAGCCCCATCGCCGAGTACGTGCTGCGGGCGCGCCTGGGCGATGGCCATCGTACGCGGGTGGAAAGCGCGGGCCTGGGCGCGCTGGTCGGTCATCCCATGGACGCCACGGCGTGCCAGCTGCTGCACGAGCACGGCATCGACGGCGATGCGCATCGCGCGCGCCAGGTCGATCGTGCGCTGCTGCGGCCCTACGACCTCGTCCTGGCGATGGAGAAGCGGCATGTAGCCGAGCTGGGGCGTATCGCGCCGGAGGTCAGCGGCAAGGTGTTCCTGCTCGATCGCTGGGGTGAGGGGCGTGACATTCCCGACCCCTATCGCCAGCAGCGCGAAGCCTTCGAACATGTATACACACTGATCGATGCGTCCGTTTCGGCATGGTTGCGCTATTTGTGACGCGTGCCGTGACGGGTGTCATTTTTCGGCACGTTCGCCTCGTGTAAGGTTTTCGATGCACCCCGGTCGTCCCCCTGTGGGCGCCGGCTCCACGGTCAGTGTTGTCCTGCATCGCTTCGTCGCCCACGCGCCGAAAACCGACCTCTACCCGACGGACCCGCCACTGATTTTGGAATGCCCCCCGACCCAACGCGCGAGCGTCGCGCCACGTTTTCTGCATGCCGTCATCTGCGCCCTGGCGCTTTGGCTGGTGGCCGGTTGCTCGACGGTATCGGTCGGCAGCGTCGAAAGCCTGCGTCTCGCGTTACACGGCGATGCCGTGGATGCCACGCCGGCCTCCGTGGCCGCCTCGCCGTATTTCCAGTTGCAGGTGGACGCGCCGTCGGGCCGGGCCATCCTGATCCTGGCGAACACGGCGCATGGCGTGCTCGGCTGGTATGGCGTGGGGCACGACATCGTGTTCACCCGCGACGGTGTGGTCACCCGCACGGTCGGCCTGCCGCAGAACCTCGACGCCTCCGTGTTTACCGGAGCCGATCCGTTTCACGACGGCTTGCATCGTCTGCACGGCACGACGCGCTACACGCGCCGCATGGACTGGTCGCCGGGCTACCGTTACGGCGCCGTGCTGGACGGGCAGCTGGTGCCCGGTGGCCTGGAAGACGTGACGATCCTGGATACCGTGCACCGGTTGCGGCGCGTGGACGAAACCCTGGCGGGGCAGGGGATCCATCTGCACAACCGCTACTGGGTCGACCCCGCGGACGGCTTCATCTGGAAAAGCCGCCAGTACGTGGCGCCCGACTACCCGCTCGAACTGGTCCAGTTACGGCCCTATCGCGAGTCGGCCCCGTGAGGCGCGTCATTTTGTCCGGTCCGTCTCTCGTCGCGCGGTGGGGGTTGGCCGTCGCTGCCGTGGTCGCCTTTGCTTTCGGGTCGGCACGGGCGCAAGCGCAGCAGTCGCGTGTGCAGGCGATACGGGTCACCGTCGACGGCGCCGTGGGGCATGCGGGTTCGGCCGTCTATCCGGCCGATGCGCGGCTGGCCGACGTGGCCCTGGCGGCGGATATCGCGCCGGACGCCTACCTGCTGGGCGCCGCCTGGTTGCAGCCGGGCCTGCGCCGCGAGCAGGTGCGTCTGCAGGCCGGCCTGGTCTACGAGCTGGGCGCGATTCGCCGTCAGGCCATGGCGCGGGGCGAGGACATCCTGTCGATACGCGTCGCGGCGTTCCAGGCCTGGCTTGCGGCGTTGCCGGTCACCGGCCGGCGCGCGCCGGTATCGCTGGATGCCGCGCGGCTGGAAGTCACCCCGGAAGACAACCTGCCGGTGCACGACGGCGACCGGCTGGTCTATCCGCGGCGCCCGTCGGACATCCGTGTGGTGGGCGCCGTCGATGCGCCGTGCCGGTTGCCACAGGTGGCGTTGCAGGATGCCAGGGCCTACCTGCGGGCGTGCGCGGTATCGCCCGCCGCGGACCCGGACACGATCTTCGTGGTGCAGCCCGACGGCGCGGTGTTCGCGCAGAACATCGCCCTGTGGAATCGTGACGCGCCGCGTCCGCTGGCGCCGGGCGCATGGATCTACGTGCCCTTCGACCGCAAGGCGATCGCTGGCGCGGCGGACGACGCGTTCGATCGCGAGGTGGCGGCGTTCCTCGCCACGCAGTGGCCGGACGACGGGGACCACCCGTAGTGCGCCTGGCAGCCGCTTCCCGCCGCGGTCTCCGCCGCATCGCGTCGTACGGTGGTCGCGCCTTGCGGCTGGGCGTGCTGGCGGGCGTCGCCTCGGCGGCGGGCGCGCAGGAGGTCTACACGCAGAGCGACTTCGGCGGTGTCGGCCTGATGCAGTCGCCGACCGCACGGATGGCACAGGAAGGCGAGTTCAGTTTCGTGCTCAGTCGCACCACGCCCTACACGAACTACAACGTCTCCCTGCAACCGCTGCCATGGCTTGAGGGCTCGTTTCGCTACACCAACGTCAGCAACCGGCCGTATGGGCCGACGTACCTGAGTGGCAGCCAGACCTACAAGGACAAGTCGATCGACGCCAAGGTGCGCCTGCGCGAAGAGAGCCGCTGGCTGCCCGCGGTGGCCGTGGGTGCCCGGGATATCGGCGGTACGGGGCTGTTTTCCAGCGAATATATCGTGGCCAGCAAGCGCGCGGGGCCGTTCGACTTCAGCCTGGGCCTCGCCTGGGGCTATATCGGCAACCGCGGCGACATCGCCAACCCGCTGGATTTCATCAGCGACAAGTTCGACACCCGCCCCAACAGCGGCACGGGTGCGACGGGCGCGCTCAGCATCAACAAGTTCCTGCGCGGCCGCCCGGGGTTCTTCGGCGGCGTGGAGTATCGGTCACCGTGGCGCTGGCTGGTGCTCAAGGCCGAGCTCGACGGCAACGACTACAAGCACCAGCCGCAGAACAACAACCAGCCGCAGCGTTGGCCGGTCAACCTGGGCGCCGTGTTCCGCCTGAACGGCAACGTGGACCTCACGCTGGGTTACGAGCGCGGCCACGTGGGCACCGCCGCGATCAACCTGCACAGCAACCTGGCCACGCATGTGGATCCGCCGAAGCTGTCCGACCCGAAGCCGGAGGCCGTGGCGTACACGAGCGCCCCCGTGCGCGCCTCTTCGGAGACGCCGGCCGCGCTGCCGGACGACAAGGCCGCAGACGCCGGTGCGCCCGAGCCCGCGCGCCGCGCGCCCGCGCAGGTGGACTGGGCGGAGATGGCCAACGCGCTGGGCAACAACGCCGGGATCGATGTGCGCAGCATCGGCCGGCGCGGCTCCGAGCTGGTCATCCACGGGCAGCAGGATCGCTTCTTCTACGCGGCGGAAGGCGTGGGACGCGCGACGCGGATCGTCGACAACCGGGTGGACGGCACGATCGACTGGGTCACCGTATCCGCCGAGCGCAGCGGGCTGGCCACCGTGGACACCAGCGTGCACCGGCCCCGTTTCCTCGAACTGCTCGATCACCGGCTGGACCTGCCCGACTTCCGTCGCAGCGTGGAACAGGACCCGGTGACGGCGCGCGACGAAGAGGTGCTGTACCGCGCGCCGCTGCGACGCTTCACCGGCGGCACGTCGCTCGGTTACCAGCAGAACCTGGGCGGCCCCGACGCTTTCGTGCTTTACCAGGTGTACGCCGCGGCGTCGGGCAGGTTCAACGTGACGCGTCACCTGTGGGTCGACGGCGTGCTCTCGGTCAACCTCGCCAACAACTACGATACCTTCCGCTACGACGCGCCGAGCAACCTGCCGCGCGTGCGCACCGACGTCCGCCGTTATCTCACCAGCTCCGATGTCACGGTGCCGAACCTGCAACTGACCGGCACGCGCAAGCTGGGCCAGGATATCTACGGACTGGCGTATGCCGGCATGCTGGAAAGCATGTATGGCGGCGCCGGTGGAGAAGTGCTGTATCGGCCGTTCGGCCAGCACTGGGCGATCGGCGCGGACCTGAACTGGGTGAAGTCGCGAGGCTTCCGGCAGGACCTGTCGTTCCGCAAATATCACGTGATCACGGGCCAGGCCACGGGTTACCTCGATACCGGCTACCACAATGTCACCGTGGCGGTGAGCGTCGGGCGCTACCTGGCGGGGGACTGGGGTACCACGGTGGACGTGTCACGGCAGTTCGCCAACGGGGCCCGCATGGGCGCGTTTGCCACCATCACCAACCAGTCGGGCAGCGCCGGCTACGGTGAGGGTAGCTTCGACAAGGGCATCTACGTGTCCATTCCCTTCGACCTGCTGCTGCCACGCTCGTCGCGCAACCGCGCCACCTTGCTGTGGCAGCCCCTGCAGCGCGACGGTGGCGCGCGCCTGAACAAGCGTTACACGCTCTACACGTTGACCAACGACCTGGACAGCGACCTGTTCGACAAGAATCTCGGCAGGATCGCGGAGTAGGGCGGGCCGGCGCGCGACGGCGCCGGCCCGCCGGGTTCAACGTTGCAGCGAGCGACCCCGCCCGATGCCGTAGTAGGCGATACCGGCTTCCTCGACGGTGGCGGGATCGTAGAGGTTGCGACCGTCGAAGATCGCCGGCGTTTTCAGCATGGCCTTCACGCGGTTGAAATCCGGGCTGCGGAAGGCTTTCCATTCGGTCAGCAACACCAGCACGTCGGCGCCTTCCAGGGCGTCGTAAGCACCCTGGCACAGCACCAGGTCGTCGCGCTGGCCGTAGATGCGCGTGGTCTCGTCGCGGGCTTCCGGATCGAAGGCACGCACGCGGGCGCCAGCCTCCCACAGCGATTCCATCAGGCGACGGCTGGGTGCCTCGCGCATGTCGTCCGTGTTCGGTTTGAAGGACAGGCCCCACAGGGCGATCGTCTTGCCGGCGATGTCGCCGTCGAAGTGGCGCAGCAGGTGCTCGAAAACGCGGTGTTTCTGCGCCGCGTTCACCGCCTCCACCATGGCCAGCAGCCGCGCGTCGTAGCCATGGCCGCGGGCGATGCGTTCCAGCGCCTGCACGTCCTTGGGGAAGCACGATCCGCCGTAGCCGGCGCCGGGGTAGATGAAGTGATAGCCGATGCGCGGGTCCGCGCCGATGCCCTGGCGGACCAGCTCCACATCGGCACCCACACGCTCGGCGATGTTGGCGATCTCGTTCATGAAACTGATCTTCGTCGCCAGCATGGCGTTGGCGGCGTATTTGGTCAGTTCGGCGGAGCGCTCGTCCATCACCACCATGCGGTCGTGGTTGCGGTTGAACGGGGCGTACAACTTGCGCAGGCGGGCCACCGCGCGCTCGCTGGACGAGCCGACCACGATGCGGTCCGGCCGCAGGCAATCCTCCACGGCGTCGCCTTCCTTGAGGAACTCCGGGTTGGAGACCACGTCGAAGTCGATCGCCGCGCCACGCGCCGCCAGTGCATCCGCGATGGTCGCGCGGACGCGGTCGGCGGTGCCCACCGGCACGGTGGACTTGTTCACGACGACGGCGTAGTCGTCGATATGCTCGCCGATGGTGCGTGCCACGCTGAGCACGTATTTCATGTCCGCGCTGCCGTCTTCGTCCGGCGGCGTGCCTACCGCGATGAAGATCAGTTCACCGTGGGCCACGGCCGGCGCCGGATCGGTGGTGAAGTCCAGTTGCCCGGAGGCGTAGTTGCGCGTGACGATAGGTGCCAGGCCCGGCTCGTAGATGGGCACGATGCCTTGCCTGAGTCCTTCCACCTTGGCCTGGTCCACGTCCACGCACACCACGTGGTTGCCCATCTCGGCAAGGCAGGCGCCCGTAACCAGTCCCACGTAGCCCGTGCCGAATATTGTGACCTTCATCGATGTTGCCTTTAGACGTCTGGATGGAGCGGATCGGGCACCGTCAGAGCTGGCTGGCCCGGCCCAGGTTGTATTGCGCGGTCGCGGCGTTGTTGATCAGGCCGGACAGCGGAAGCAGCTGGCTGATGAAGCGGTTCCAGCGGGTGATGCCGGCCGGCCCGACGAAGATGACGTCGCCCGGCTTGACCGAAAACTGCGCCGCCACGGCGAACGCCGCGGGCGAGGTGTTGTCCAGCTGGTAGATGGTCGCGGGAGCCTTTTCCATGTCTTCCACGCCGCGGATGACGTATACCGATCGTCCGTTGGCGCTGCTCTGGTTGAGTCCGCCCGACCGGCCCAGCGCCTGCGTGAGCGTGAGGTCGCTGGTCTTGAACGAGATGGCCTGGGGCCGCAGCACCTCGCCGATCACGTAGGCCTCGTGGCGGTCGTTATAGGGCAGGTAGATGCTGTCGCCGCCCTTCAGGTACACCTGCTTGCCGCCGTCGCGCGAGCGCGACAGCGCGTCCAGGTCGATATGGTATTCGTGGTCGTCGCGGCGGAGCACCACGTCGGATAGGTCGGCCAGCTCGGCGTTGACGCCGGCGCTGCCCACCGCCTGGGTGAGGGTCAGCGGCGTCACGGTGATGTTCTGCGGGTCGGTGCGCACGAACGCGCCACCGAGCGTCACGCGCTGGCTGGCGTAGGCGATGATGCTGATATCGACCTGCGGTTTCTCCACGTATTTCGTCAGGCGATCGGTGATCGCCTGACGCAGTTCCTCGACGGTCAGCCCGGAGGCTTTCAGCAAGCCGACGTACGGGTAGAACAGCGTGCCGTCCGGGCGCACCATGCGCCCGTTGGCACCGGTCTGCTGCTGCGAGCCCGCCGGGGAAGTGAGTTCGGGGTGCTCCCACACCGTGATGTAGAGCGAATCGCCGGGCCCGATGCGATAGGCATCGGGCTGGTAGGACGTGAGTGTAGGGTCGATGGCGGGCGCGATGGCCGTGGCGCGATCCATCGCGATCAGTTTGGGCGTGATGGGCACCAGCTGGTAGCGGCTACCCGTGGCGCTCTGTTTGTCGTTCAGTTCGCCCGTTTTCATGCGCTGGCCGGGCGCGAGGATGCAGCCGTTGAGCAACAGGCAGCATCCCGCGGCACCCAGCGCAAGCAGCAGCCTCAACGCGTGCCGCCCGTGCCACCCGAGCCGCCGGTACCCCCGGTGCCACCGGTACCGCCCGTGCCGTCGTTGCCGGTGCCGCTGGTGTTGTTCGCGGCAGCACCGCTGACGGCGCCCATGGCGGCGGTGCCTGGCCCGACGCGCGCCGGGGCGATCGCGCCGCGCGACGCTTCGCGTGCTTCGTCGGGACGCGCGACACGCGGTGGCGTGGCGTCGGCGGGCCGTGCGTCCGGTGGATTGGCCGGCGGTCGGTCGGTACGTTGGCTCTGGGCCCAGACAGGAATCGCGACGGCAAGTATCGCGCTGGCAAACAGCAGACGTCTCATGGTCGTCATCTCCGGTGATGTGAAGCGATGCATGCACGCATGCATGCATCGCGAAGGCAGGGTTATTCACTGCCAACTCGCAAGGAAGTGCAAGGCAATCGGCTGAACGTGCGTTATCGAAAATTCTTTTTGTGACACGACCCGCAAATCGCATGATCTTGCATTGCCGTCAAAATTCTGGCGGTGCAGCATGGGGTCATCGTTACACGCACACTGCGAAGTGTTGAGTTGGCGGCCCCACGGGAATGTCGTGGGCCGACCGTCACGTGTTGGGCCGCTACGTGTCCCTGGAGGGGCAAAGCGATCCTACGGGGGGCACGTACCTGGGCACGCCGATGAAACGGCGATCATCGCGTCGAAATAGGGTACCTGTCATGCAACTGTCCAAATTCAACGCGTTAGTGGATCTCGAGCTCCGCGTGAGCGATCCTGTCTGCGCCGTGTCGGCCAGTTTCCTCGCGTACTACCTGCGCTTCGGCACGCTGGCGATGACCAGCCTGTATTCGGTGGCCCTCGTCATCCTCCTGTTGTCCACGCTGACGGCATCCGCCGTGTTCCGTGTCTACGAGCAGCCCATCGGGCAACGCCCCATCGGCCAGTATTGGCGCATTGCAGCATCGTGGTCGATGGCGTTCGCCGTGCTGCTTGCGATGGGCTATCTGTTGAAGGTCAGCGAGCTGTATTCGCGTGGCTGGGTATCGCTGGCGTTCGTGCTCGGACTCGCTTTCATGGCACTGGTGCGCCTGGTCGCGTACCGCGCCACGACCCGCCTGCACGAGCGCGGCGTGGGTATCAGCCGCTGCCTGCTGATCGGCGCGACCGACTCGGGCATCCATATGATCGAGCAGGTCGAAGCCAATCCCGCGCTGGGGATGAAGATCACCGCGTACGTGCGCACCAGCTACGACAACGGCGTGCCGGCAGACATCCCGATGGCCGGCTCACTGCTGGAACTGGACGAGGTGCTGGCCTGCCGCGACTGGGACCAGGTGCTGGTAGCGTTGCCGGTGGGCGCCAACCGCGCCATCAATTACGTGCTGGACCGCATGGAACAACACGTCATGACGGTGAAATTCGTGCCCGACATGCTCGGCCGCCAGCTGATCAACCACCGCATGGAAGACGTGGCCGGCGTGCCGCTGGTCACGTTGCGGGAAAGCCCGCTGCTAGGCAACGCATGGCTGTTGAAGGACATCGAGGATCGCGTCATCGCCGGCACCATCCTCCTGATGATCGCGCCACTGATGCTCGCGCTGGCCGTGGGGGTGAAGCTGTCCAGCCCCGGTCCCGTCCTCTACCGCCAGCGCCGCGTCGGCCTGGACGGCAAGGAATTCGAGATGATGAAGTTCCGCTCCATGCCCGTGGACATGGAGAAGAACAAGGCCGTGCAATGGGGCGGAGCGCAGAACAAAACGGTAACGCGCTTCGGTCGCTTCATCCGGCAGACCAGCCTCGACGAGCTGCCGCAGTTCCTCAACGTGCTGCGCGGCGACATGTCCATCGTGGGGCCGCGCCCCGAGCGGCCGATGTTCGTGGAGAAGTTCAAGGGCGAGATCGCCGGCTACATGCACAAGCACATGGTCAAGGCGGGCATTACCGGCTGGGCGCAGATCAACGGCTGGCGCGGCGACACCGACCTGGTCAAACGTATCCAGCACGACCTGTACTACATCAACCACTGGTCGCTGGGCTTCGACCTGCGCATCATTTTCCTTACCCTGTTCAAGGGCTTCGTGCACAGCGAGGCTCCTCCCGCGTCCTCGGCACCGGGAACGCCCGCATTATCGACCGTTACGCCCGCCGTGGAGGAATCGCGTTGATCCCGCCGCGTTCGTGCCGCTTGCCGCTCGAACCAGCCGGAACGATCGCGTGAAGCTCCTGATCTGCGGCGGGGCGGGCTATGTCGGCTCGCACATGGTGCGCTACCTCACCGGACAGGGCCACGAGGCGGTCGTCTACGACGATCTTTCCACGGGTCACCGCCAGGCGGTGCCGCGCGAGGTGACCTTCGTCCATGGCGACATCGGCGATGCCGCGCGTCTGGCGCGCGTGTTCGCCACCCAGCGCTTCGACGCGGTCATCCACTTCTGCGCCAAGTCGCTGGTGGGTGAATCCGTCGGTGAACCCTATGCCTACTACCGGAACAACGTGGCCAACACGCTGGTGCTGCTGGGCGCCATGCGCGATGCGGATGTGGACCGGCTGGTGTTTTCCTCCACCGCTGCCGTGTTCGGGCATCCGCAGGCCGAACGCATCGACGAGTCGCACCCCACCGCGCCGATCAATCCGTACGGGCAGAGCAAGCTGATGATCGAGCACGTGCTGGCGGACGCGGCGAAGGCCTATGGTCTGCGTTCGGTCGCCTTGCGCTACTTCAATGCGGCCGGCGCCGATCCGCAAGGCACGATCGGCGAGGCGCACGAGCCGGAAACCCACCTGATCCCCAACGTGCTGAAGGCGGTGCTGGGGCAGGGCGCGGCGTTGAACGTGTTCGGCGACGACTACGCCACCCGCGACGGCACCTGCGTGCGCGACTACGTGCACGTGAACGACCTGGCCTCGGCGCACCTGCTGGCCATCGAATACCTGGCCGGGCAGCCCGGCGCGCACCGCTTCAACCTCGGTAACGGCGAGGGCTTCAGCGTGCGCGAGGTGATCGCCGCCGCCGAACGCGTGACGGGAAAGGCGGTGCCGCACACCATCGCTCCACGGCGTGCCGGCGATCCGGCCACGCTGGTCGCCTCCAGTGCGCTGGCTCGCGCGGAACTGGGCTGGGAGCCGCGAGTGGTGCGCCTGGACGATATCCTGGCCAGCGCGTGGCGCTGGCATCGCGAGCCGGCGTTCGGGTAGCGCCCTATGCTGCCAGCCGACCGATCCGCGCCAGCGCATCGGACACCGGCTTGCCATCGACGAAGCACTCGCGAACTAGCGTGTTCACCTGGTCCAGCGTGGGGCGGTAGCGGCGGAATCGCGCCAGCAGCGCGGCGTCACCCGCGGCCGCACGCATCCGCCCGGGCGCGGCGTCCTGCGGCGTATCGGTGTATACGGCGTTGTCGCCCAGCCGAGTCTGGGTGGCCAGGGCCATGTCCATGCCCGGCGATCGCGCGGCCACGATGATGTTGTCGTGGATGGCGGTGTCGTCGGGCACACCTTGCCAGCGCGTGGCCTTGAACACGGTGACTTCCGCGTCGGCGACGGGCTTGTCCGGGATGATGATGATGTTGTTGTAGATCCGGCTGCCGGCCACGGGGCCGGAGATGCGCAGCGAAGCACTGTCCGTGGCGCGCAGTGCGTCGTTGATGCTGACGTTGAAGCGCACGACGGTGCCCGTGTTGCCCACCGCCGAGGCGTTGCGCCCGTCGTTGCATACCAGCGCCATGCCGCCGACGTTGTCGTGGCTGTAGTTGTACTGGATGACCGTGCCGCGGCAGTTGAAATCCGCGTCGTACGCCTGGCCGTCGGCATGGGCGCGGTGGTCGCTCACCTCGTTGTACTGGATCAGCGTGTCGTCGCAGTCGAACGGCCAGATGCCAGCGGCGGCTTCACCGCGTGGCAGGGCGCCGCACTGGCTGACCGTGTTGCGCTCCACGATCGCGCCGGTGCAGCCCTTGACCAGGATGGCGTCGCCGGGCACGCCGGCAAGGCGGTTGCCCCTGACCACCACGCCGGTGGCAAGGCCGGATCGGCGGCTGCCCGCGCCGAGGAACAGGATGCCGTCGCGGCCACACCGCTCGATGCGGTTGTCGGCGATGGTGAGGTTCTGGTACCGGGTGGGGGTCTGCTTGCCCAGCGCCTGCACGAGGATGGCGCTGCCGCCGCCGTCCTTCTTGACCAGGCTGCCGTTGACGTCACGCAGGTACAGGTCTTCCAGCACGATGCCGTGCACGACACCCGCATCCTGATGGAACAGGTGTACGGCGGTGCGTCGTGGTGCGGGCCGCGCTCCGGTATTGGATATCTCCAGATGGCGTAGCTCCCAGTATTCGACGTTCTGCAGCCGCACCGTGGAGGGGCTGTCGCCGTCGGCGTGCAGATGAGGCAGGGCGCCGTCGCCATAGGCATCCACGGTGACCGGTGCGCCCGCGCGGCCGGAGCCTTTCGGCAGGAAGGCGCCGGGGTAGTCGCCGCCACGACGGAACAGGATGCGGTCGCCGGGCCCGAAACGAGCCTGGTTCAGCCGTTGCAGGCTGCGCCAGGCCTGTGCGGGGGTGGAGCCGTCCCGGCCGTCCTCGCCATCGATTCCATCGATATGGAACACGCGACCCTCGGTGGCCGCGCGCAGCGGCGGCAGTGGCAGGAGGGCGCAGGCGCCGGCCAGCCAGGCCGAGCCGCGGAGGAAGGTGCGACGGTCCATGGCCATGCCCGCCTCAGCGCCGCTCGTCGAGCGTATAGCGATAGACCCCGCCGTGCTTCCGCAGCATGTAGGCGAAGCCGGCCAGGTGCTTCAGAGCGAGGCGCGAGAACTTGCGCGTGCGCCGTTTGTAGTCGTGCACGACGGAAATGCGCCGGCAGTAGTAGTTGCGCAGGCCCAGCTTGCGCGTACGCACGCAGAACTCCGCATCCTCCGGGCCGAAGAAGATCCGGTCGTCGTAGCCCATCAACAGGGCGGCCACCTTCTTGGTGAAGGTCTGGTTGGCGCCCAGCACGTAGTCCACCTCGAGCGGGTCGTCGGCATCGTCGAACGCGGTATCCACCATCAGGTGGCGATCCAGTTCGCGCTGGACGAAGCCGAGCTTGCGCGTGGCCGGAATGCGGGCGGCGATGGGCTGGAAGAAGCGGGGAAACCGGCGGGTGGAATCCTGGCGCGTGCGATCGACGTTGAGCAGCTCGAATCCCACCACGCCCGCGTCGGGATGGGTCTGGAAGAACTCGTCGACGATGCTGCCGGGATCGGCGGTCAGGAAGATGGTGTCGTTGTCCAGCGTCATGCAATACCGGCCGCGGGCCAGGAACAGGCCGCGGTTGCGGGCGGGGCCCACGCCGTAGTTGCTGTCCAGCGGGAAATAGCGCACCTGCGGCAGCGTCGCGACGAATTCGGCGCTGCCGTCACGTGAGCCGTTGTCCACGACGATCACCTCGTCGCGCTCGAAGTCCAGCTTGTCCATCAGCGAGAGCAGGCAGCGTTGCAGGTTGTCCTTCTCGTTCCAGGTGATGATGACGATCGACAGGCGCACATCGGCCTCGCTCATGACGGTGCTCCAGCGTGGGGCGGGGTGGAAACGGGAGCCGGGGCGCTTTCGCGCATCGACGACGGGGTGATGACCGCGTTGGCCTTCACCACGAAATGGTCGGGGATGACCACCGGGCCGAAGATGCAGGCCCCGGTGCCGATGGTCACGTTGTCGCCGATCACGGGCGCGCCGTCGCCGGGAAAACGGTTGCCGATGCATACCCGCGCGTAGAGGGTGCAGTTGGCGCCGATGGTGGTCTTGCCGTTCACGATGATGCCGAAGGCGTGGTAGATCACCAGCCCCGGACCGATGGTGGCGGTGGTCGGCAGGTAGCACTTGAAGACGAACTCGGCCAGTTTCTCCAGCACGCGCAGCGGTGCATGCAGCACCGTGCCGCGCGCGCCGGCCAGCAGCCGGTAGGTCAGGATCACCCAGAACGACTGGTCCAGCATCCACCAGGCCAGGCTGCGATAGCCGGGCAACGAGCGGAGCCGGCGGACGTCGGCGCGGAAAGCGTCAAGCATGGGAAGGGTCCATGGAAGGTTCGGCGGGCGATCGGTCTGGACGTTGGACGCGCGCCTGCAGGCGCCGTTTCGCTTCCGTGCGTTGCGCGGCGCGCCGCAGGTCGGCACGCGCGTAGAACATGCCCACGAAGAACCAGAAATAGGCCTCGTAGCCGCTGAATTCGATGCAGGCCAGCATGAGGTAGCACAGCAGGAAGAACTTGATGTTGCGCTGCGGGCCCTCGGTACGGGTGAGCAGGATCTGCGCGCCCATGGCCAGGAACAGCAACAACGACTGCACGCCACCTTCGAGCAGGAACTGCAGGTAGATGTTGTGGACGTTGTTTTCCACGAAGGTCAGCCCGGACAGTTGCTCCATCACCGGCACGCCGTTGCCCACGCCGTAGCCGAGCAGGTTGTGCTCCAGGGCGGTGCCCGCGCTGTTCCAAAGGGCCAGGCGCCCGACATTCTTGTGTTCCAGCTGGGTCTCGGCCTGGAGGTTGAAGCGGTCCAGCACCGGGATGTCGATCACCGATGAAAGCACCAGCCCGACCAGCAGCACGGCCATGGCCACGCCGAAAAACGTGAAGAAGTAATAGTGGCGCGACTTGCGTGCCTGGAAACAGGCGATGCCGATCGACACCGCGGTGCCGACCAGCCCGGCGCGCGACAGCATCATTCCGCTGGTCAGCAAGGCGATGCCGGCGGCGATCGGGTAGGCGCGGGTGCCCAGCAGCAACAGCGAAAGCAGGGCCAGCAGGCTGGCTTCGATATTGCGGCCGCCGGTGGACATGTACAGGATGCTGGACGCGCCTTCGGTGCGCGCGTAGACCGCGCCCAGGCTGCCCGCGTAGACCAGGTCGCGCAGGATGACGAAGGCGAGGCAGCAGCCCAGCATCCAGGTGAAGATCCGGCGCAGTTCCACGTCCTGCAGCTTGCGGCCGAAGACCACGCCGAGGAAATACGCCGCCGCCACGAACACGATCAGCGTGGAGCGCAGGCCGCCGCCGTAGGTGGCCCCGGCGGCCAGCGCGGTGGCCGCCATGGTGACGATGAAGGCCGTGGCCGGGTTGAGTTTCAGGTAACGCGCGGCGGGAAGGTAGAGCACCGGCATCAGCAGGAGCAGCAGGTGGTAGACATTCACGTGCGACTTGCTGCTGGTGCTGTGGCCGAGCGGCACCTGCACGAACAGCATGGCCATCAGCACGATGGCGGCACCCCGGGTCTTGTGGATCGCGATGGCCATGCGCTCAGCCGATCGCCCGGCCGAAGAACTTGTGCAGCAACACCTTCAGCGTGGACTTGTAGCCGCCCAGCGACAGGTTGCGCACGATCTCGCGCAGCGGTGCGCGCTGGCCGCCGATGACGAACTGGATGTTGCGATGGTTGCGCTTCTGGTCGGCGCTCATCAGCCGGGCATGCTTGGCCAGGAAGCGCTCGCTGCCTTCGGCGCGCTTGCTGGAGTTGCGGATGCGCGCCCGCGAGCGGTCGTCGTCCACGAAGGAGAGCACGGCCCGCGTGCGCAGGGCCGGGCCGAAGCGGTCGGCCAGGCGTATCCACATGTCGTAGTCCTGCCAGGACGGCATGGCCTCGTCGAAACCGCTCAGCTCGCGCATCCGCGACAGTTCCGTCAGCACCTGGTTGCCGGCCAGGTTGGCGTAGAGCAGCGCGGGCAGGGCCAGGCGCTCGGTCGCGTGAAGCTCGGCCACGCCGTAAGGCCGGCCGCGCAGCGCGGCGATCTGCGCCTCCTCCTGGAAATAGCGGAACCGGCTACACACGAACGACACGTCGTGCCGGCGATAGAGCTCGACCAGGCAGGCGATGCGCTGCGGGTGGAACAGGTCGTCGTCGTCCAGTCCGGTCACATAGGTGCCGGCGGCGTGCTCGATGCAGCGGTTGCGGGCGCGGCAGGCACCCTGCGGCGTGTCGTTGCGCAGGTAGGTGAAGCGCCCCGGGTGGCGCTGCGCATACGCGGCCACCACCTCGGCGGTGTCGTCGGTGGAGGCTTCGTCGCAGATCAGGATCTCGATCCGCGGGTAGCTCTGCGCCAGCACCGAATCCACCGCGCGCCGCAGCAGCGCCGAGCGATTGCGCGTGGGGATGTACACGCTCACCAGCGGCAGGGTGTCGGTCATGCGCGTACCGCCTGGAGCTGTCGATGGATCAGGATATGGCGGCTGCGCCAGATCACCCACGCCAGCGCCGGCGCGGCGAAGGCGAACCGCACGGCGCTGGCCGTCCAGCCGTCGCCCGGGTACACCGCGACGGCCAGCATCAGGCAGGCATAGGGCACGAAGCTGGCCGTGACCCAGGCGTCGAAGAACTCTCGCGCCGTGGTCCGGATGAGTTTCGAGGAGAAGAAGTAATACGAAAGCACCGTGGACAGCACCTGGCTGAGGGCGAGGGCGATCGCCATGACTTCCAGCGAACGGGAGGCCGCGCCCGCCACGCTCACGGCCAGCGTGATCCCGCAAATCCGCACGTTCCAGCCGAACTCGATGTCAGAGCGGCCGCGGCTCTGGCTGAGCGCGCCGATCAGCGAGCCCAGCGGCCGCAGCATGCCGAACAGCAGCATCAGCGGGACCAGGCGCGCGACGCCGTCGTAGCGATGGCCGTAAAGGATCGAGACGGCCGGCGGCGCGAACACCGCCAGCATGATGAAGACCACGGCGCTGAAGATCGCCACGCCACGCAGCCCGACGAGGAACAGGCGACGCAGCGCTTCGGGATCGTCCTGCACCGTGGCCAGCCTCGGCAGGGCAAGGCGTCCGGCCACGGGCATGATCAGCTTGGTCGGTTGCAGCACCAGTTCCTTGGCCAGCGAGTAAACGCCCAGCGACGACAGCCCGAGGAATTTGCCCAGGATGATCTGGTCGGCCTGGCTGCGCAGCTGGTTGATCACCTGCGAACCGAGCTGGAAGGCCCCGTAGCGAAGCGCCTCGCGCATGATGCCGCGATCGAAGGCGCGGCCCGGATGCCAGTCGCGCTCGGACACGGTGAGGAAGCAGGCCAGGCGCACCAGGCTGTTGACGATCATCGCGTACACGGCGGCCTCGATGGAGGCGTGGAACACCAGCACCAGCACCAGCAGCGTGGCCAGCCCGCACAGCCGGCCGATCACTTCGATGCGGGCCAGGCGGGGCAGGCGGAACGCCTTGATCAGGCTGGCCTGGTACTGTGCCGCCACGCCCAGCAGGATGAAGTTCACCGTGGACAGGCGCAGCAGGTCGCCCAGCAGGTCGGACCGGTAGAAATAGGCCACCGCGTACGAGATCGCGAACAGCGTCGCCGCCGACGCCAGGCCCAGGCCCACGCTGATGATGAACAACGAGGTGCGTTGCGGGCGGCTGATGTCCTGCCGGTGGATCAGGTAACTGCTCAGGCCCATGTCCTGCAGCAGCGTGGCGATGGCGTTGACCACGTTGACGATGGCCAGCGCGCCCAGCATGTGCGCGTCGACGTGATGCGCGAGCACCGCGATCTGCAGCAGTTGGCTGGCCGCGCTGACCACGGTGGACCCGGCCGTCCACAGCGCATCGCGTCGTGCCGAGGTCACGGGGCCGCCTGCGCGTGCAACTGCGCGGCAAGGCTGTCGTGCAGCCGGCGCTGGTCGAAGTGCGTCTCCACGGTGTGCCGAGCCTCGCGCGCGATGGCCGCCAGGTCGAAGTCGCCCGCCTGGATACGCGCCAGCACGTCCGCCAGCGCATCGACGTCGCGCTCGGGCACCAGCCAGCCGGAACGGCCATCCTCAATCAATTCGGGGATGCCGCTGTGCACCGTCGAAAGACAGGGCACGCCGCTGGCCATGGCCTCCATCAGCGACACGGGTATACCTTCCTGGTCGCCGTCGGCCGCGGTGACGCTGGGCAGCGCGAACACATCGGCACCACGCAGGGCCTCCTGCACATAGGTCGTGTCGCGACGGCCGAGGATATGGATGGCATCCTGCATGCCTTGCTCGTCGACGAAACGCCGGAGTGTCGTGTGCAGCGGGCCGTCGCCGATCACGTCCAGGCGCAGGGGAACACCGCGGCGCACCAGTCGGGCCACGGCCTCGCAGAGGTAGCGCACGCCCTTCTTTTCGACCAGGCGCGCCACGCACAGCACGCGCAATTCGCGTCCGGGGTCCGGCGCGCCGTTCGTCGTCGTCGGTGCGTAACGGAAGCCCTCCAGGTCCACGCCCATCCGATGCACCTGGATCTTTTCGGCCGCGCAACCCAGGGCTTCCAGCTTGCCGCGCCAGCGTTGGCTGATCGGCAGCATCCGTTCGCCATGCGCGAACAGGTGGCGATAGTCGGCAGCATGCCGCGCCAGCACGCTGTGCTGCGACAGATCGAAGCCGTGGAAGACGGTGTACAGCGGCCCTTCGATCAGACCGAGCGTGCGCAGGTGCGTGGCCAGCACGCCAGTCGGGCCGAAGTGGGCGACGATCGCCCGCGCCCGCAGAGGCGTAGGCAGGCGGCGTACCGCACCGGCCAGCACCAGGCTCTTCGCCGCGTGGCCGAAGCGGCGCACGGACAGTGCCCGCCGTACGTGGGCGCTGGGCAGGCCGGGCAGCACGCGGCGCAGCCGCCGCAGCAGCACCTGCCAGGAGGCCGACGCGCTGGCCGGGTGATCGAAGACGAAGGTGGCCCGCGCCATCAGGCCGCGGGTATCGACGATGTCGCCGGGCACGGGTGCCGGCCCCCGGCTGATGGCGAGGATGCGCACGTCGAACCCGCGGTCCAGCAGGCCGACGATCTGGTCGATGACGAAGGTTTCCGAATAGCGCGGAAACTCGGCGAGGACGAACAGCACCGGCATGCTCAGGCTCCGATCCCCAGGGTGGCCAGCACGGATTCGCGTGCGAAGGTCTTCTCTCGCGCCACCGCCACGGCCACGCGGGCGCGCAATGTGTCGTCCCGCAACAGAGCCAGCACCTGGCTGCGCAGGCTGCCATCGAGCAGGGCGGTGACCGGCACCGCCAGTTCGTCCACGCCCAGGCGCTTCATGATGCCCTCGGACTTGTGTTCGTAGTTGAGCGCCACCGACGGCGTGCCGAAGTTCATCGAGAGGATGGCGCTGTGCAGACGCGTGCCGATGGTCAGCACGCATGCACCCAGGCAACGGCCCAGGTCTACGTCGGTCAGCTCGTTCATCTCCACGTGGTAGGCCTCGGCGTGGCGCATGCGCGCACCGACGCGCAGGGCCACCATTCGGTCGTCCTTGGGATAACCGTCGATCGCCGTGCACGTGGAATACGCCGCCACGCGGTAGCCCGCCTCGATCACCGCGTCCAGCAGGATGGCGAACGCTTCTTCGTACTGCGCCTGGGTCACGCCCAGCCGCTTGTCGAACGGGGCCAGTTCGCGGAAGGTCACCGCGACGGTGGGCGGATCGGCGACCGCCACGGGCGTACCCGGGTCCACCAGCCACGCGGTGTCGGATGTCCAGCGCAGCGTGTCCTGCGGGATGCCGTCCTCGGCCATGTAGCGTGCGCTCACTTCCTCGCGCAGGGCCAGGGCCTGGACCCGGGCCATGACGTCCCGGGATATGCGCCTGAAGAAGGGTTGCCGGAACGGCCCTACGCTGTGGCCGATCATGTACACCGGCCGCCCGGCGAGCAGCGCGCAGATCGACTGGTCGTACTGGGTGGGACCGTACAGGTCGACGAAGAACGATCCGCCCACCTGGATCACCAGGTCGTAGCCGGCCATCCACGCGATGGTGTCGCGATGGCGTTGCGGCAACGGTAACCAGCGCGCCCACCACAGTCCCGTGAGATGCGCGTGCAACAGGCGCGGCACGAGGCGACGCAGCAGTTGCGGGCGAAACCGGCCGAAGCGTTGGCTGGCCGCTTCGCGGTAATAGGCATCCAGCCCGTCGGGCAACAGCGGGCGTCCGAGCAGGTAGGCGGAGCTGGTCGGGAAGCGGCTGGTGACATCCACCTCGCAGCCCGGCAACGCGGTGGCCAGGCATTCCAGCAGCCCGCGCAGGATCGCGGCATCGCCGCGGTTGCCGCAGGTGTGGTTGCCGACGATCAGGATGCGCGACATGGGAACGCCTTCATGCGGGATCGGCCTGGTACTTGTAGTAGGCATAGGCGGAGTAGCCCGCCGTGCGCCGCTCCACGGCATTGAAGATGGCGCCCTTGAGTTCCACGCCGTTCTGCTCGAAACGTTGCTTGGCCAGCGCCAGTTCGCGTTGCTTGTTCAGGCCGAAGCGGGCCACCAGCAGGCTGGTGCCGGCGTGGTGGCCGATCACCGCCGCGTCGGTTACCGCGAGGATCGGCGGCGTGTCGATGATGATCAGGTCGTAGGCCGGGACGACACTGGCGATGAACTGCGTGAAATGCGCATGCATCAGCAGTTCGGACGGGTTGGGCGGCACCTGCCCGCGACTGATGAAGTGCACGTTCTCGGTCGGGCCCGGCTGTATGACGTCGGCCAGCGCGGCGCTCCCGACCAGCAGGTCCGACAGGCCGCGGCCGGTGCGCACGCCGAGCAGCTGGTGCAGCGTGCCACGGCGCATGTCGCCGTCGACCAGCAGTACGCGCTGCCCGGCTTGCGCGATCACCGCGGCAAGATTGGCCGAGACGAAGGTCTTGCCGGCGAAGGGGCTGGAGCCGGTGATCATCAGGATATTGTTCTTCGCCTCCAGCCGGGCGAAATGCAGGCTGGTACGCAGGCTGCGGATCGATTCGACGGCCAGGTCGGCGGGGTCGGCGATGGCCAGCAGCGGGCCGTGCGCGGGGTGTGAGCGGCCGCGACCCAACAGGCGCGCGCCCTGGCCGGGGCTCAGCGGCACGGAGGCGTAGACGGGCAGGCCCAGGTCCTCGATCAGTGCGGGATCCTCGATACCGCGGTTCAGTATCTGCCGCAGGAACACGAAAGCCAGCGCGAGGAACCCGCCGAGGAAGGTGACGACGATCACCACCAGCGCCTTGCGCGGCTGCACCGGCACGTTGGGGTCCACCGCGGCGCTGTCCACGATGCGCACGTTGCCCACCGTGCCGGCACGTGCGATGTCCAGCTGCTGTGCCTGGTTGAGCAGGCTGGTGTAGGTGTTGCCGCTGACCTGCGTGTCACGATTCAGCTTGAGCAGCTCCTGCTGTGTGTCCGGCAAGTCGCCCACTTCCTTCTGCATCCGCGCCTTCTGCGCCTGCAACTGGCCCATCTGCTGTTGCAGCGCCTTGTAGGCGGGATGATCGTGGGTGAAGCGCCGTTCGATATCGGCTTCCTGCAGGTGAAGTTGCTGGAGGTTGTTCTCCACGGACACGATCTGGTCCAGCAACCCCTTGGTCTGCATGCTCAGGTCCACGGAGTGGGACTTCATCTGGAACGCGTTCATCGCCGCCTGCGCCTTGTCCAGGTCCTGGCGCACCTTGGGCAGCTGGTCCTTGACGAACTGCAGCTGGCTGGCGGCTTCCGCGGAATTTCGCTCGACGTTCTGCCGCACGTAGGCGCGCGTGACGTGCTCGAGCACCTGTCGCGCGAGGTCGGGATCGGCGTTGTTGTAGGTCAGCCCGATGATCCCGGAGTCGTTGCCCTGTTCCAGCGCGACGATGTCGGACTGCAGTTTCGTCGTGGTCGTCAGCGGCGGCTGCACCACCACGTCGAAGCGGGTGCCGGGGTTGGCCACCAGCTGGCGGATCTGCAACGTAACGCCCTTGCCGGTCACCGGCTGTCCCACCGCACCCTGGGCCACGCGGTTGCCGTCGTCGTCGTACAGGCTGAAGCGACCGCCGGCTTCGGCGCGCAACTCGAAGGTCGCGCTCATGCCCGGATCGGGCAAGGTCAGGCGGAAGATATCCACCAGTTCGCCGCCCCAGCCGTAGCGGCTGAGACCGAAGCGAGGCTTGCCGGGCTGGCCGGGCTTGTGTCCGCGAGAGAGGTAAGTGCCGATCAGCGGCATGCGCCGCGGTTGCACCTGCACGTTCAGGCGCATGTCGTCCACGGTCTGTCCCACCACCAGTCGCGAGGTGATCAGGGCGATCTCGGTCACCGCCTGCGACGCACTGGTTCCCAGCGACTGCGACAGGTCGCTCAGGCCCGGCAGGCTGGGCGTCTTCTGTTCGACCTGCACCACGGCGGTCGCCTGGTAGATGGGCGTGGCCAGCACCGTATACAGCACCCCGGCCACGAAGAAGCAGCCGGTG
This sequence comes from Xanthomonas sp. NCPPB 2632, assembly GCF_041228075.2. Lineage (NCBI taxonomy): Bacteria > Pseudomonadati > Pseudomonadota > Gammaproteobacteria > Lysobacterales > Lysobacteraceae > Xanthomonas > Xanthomonas sp. NCPPB 2632. The sequence goes on along the minus strand of NZ_CM192979.1, from coordinate 2,786,095 downwards.
ATCGCGACGATCAGCCACTTGTGATCCAGCAACGTGCCGAACAACGCGTTGAGGTCGATGGTGTCGTCTTCGTGTGCCTGCTCAATCTTCGTCGTCATGCGGCGGCGTGTTTTCCTGGGTCATGAAGGGGACGCCTGGGCGTCTGCGTTGCACACCCGGTAGGCCGCTTCGACGCGTGCGTCGATGGCATGTGCTTTGTCGCGTCAGGGCGAGTCACACGTGTGATCGGCGCCGATGAGCTTTGAGCTTAGTCGCGCAGGATGGGCACTCAAAGCGAGCGAAGTCGGTTTTGCGACATGCGTCAAGGAACCGTCGATTTGTCGGCGGTGTGTTGCGTGACAGCATTATGTTTTTGTTAAATATTCGCGTAATTTATTGCACGAATATCTAATGAATCGTTCATTGGATGGTCATTTCGCTTTTGGATTCATGGTTTTGGGTGTTGGGGTGAGGGTCGTGGGAATTGGCGGATTCGTTCCGGGGTCTTGCGGCGCAGCAAGAGCCATGGGGTTTGGAGCAAGAGCCGGCGGGTAGCCCCCTCGGTGCCACGCCTGCGGCGACCCGCTGAGGAAAGCCGCTAGCGCGGCCGTGTCTTTGATTCGCGCACATCGTGCGCTCCTACCCGCGGCCGTTTGTCTATTGCCCTTCGGGCCTGGGTCGGGCTTCGAACGGAGGTTTCCGATTCGACATCCTGTCTCAGCGGAAACGGCCGGCCGTCCTGGCCGGCCCCCTGCGGGCTTCTTCCGTTCGAATCCCTCGCCTGCGGCTACCGGCCCCAAGGGGGCTACCCGCCGGCTCTTTCCGACACTGAGGTGGGTTGTGACGCGAGCGGTCGCAGAGTTGCAGGGTATGGCGTCACCGCTTTGTTGGCTTTTCGCCCACATCGTGGGCTCCTACCCCAGGGGTAGGACAGGTTGTGGCATATCCAACGCCTGATCCGCCACCTGGGGGGTAGGAGCAACTGTCTTTTTCAGGCCTCTACCGTGCCGTGCCATTGAGTCTGATCGCGGACCATGGCGTTGAGGGTGATGAGCAGTTTGCGCATGCAGGCCACGATGGCCACCTTCGGAGGCTTGCCTCGCGCTTTAAGGGCCTGATAGTGGGCTCTCAGAGGTGACTGGGTGCTGCGGATGGCGGCGAGTGCGGCCATGTAAAGGATGCGCCGCACGAAGGGCCGGCCGGCCATGATCTGGCGGGGGCCGTCCCGCCGCCCGCTCTGCTTGGTGTACGGCGCGACGCCGACCAGCGCGCTGATCTGCCGATTGCCGCGTTGGCCCAGCTCCGGCAGGAAGGCCAGCAGCGTGGCGACGGCGATCTTGCCCAGGCCAGGCACCTGGAGCAGTTGCTCAGCAAGCGGCGCATCGGCGGCTTTGGCGGCTTCCGCCATGAGCCCTTCGAGTGCCTTGATCTCCGCGGTCAGCAGGGCGCCTACCCGCTCTAGCGCCCCTTGGACGACCATCGACTCGCACCGTTTGATCCGGCGGCGGTTGTCGTCGCGCTGCCGGATCAACTGATCCCGGCCCTTCACCAGGCCGCGCAGATGGCGTTGCGCCGGCGTTGGCGGCTTATAGGGCTGCGGCGTGATGGTCTGGGCCATGTGGGCCAAGGCCCTGGCGTCGGCCTTGTCGGTCTTGGCAAACTTGCCCAGGCTACGCACGAAAGCGGTGCCACGATGCGAGGCAATCCGGGTCACCGTATAGATCTGGGCGATGGCATCCAGAATCAGGTTCTCGTAGCCACCGGTGGCCTCCAGGACCACGTGTTGCACGTCCAGCCTGGCCATGACGCGAAGCAGTTTCTTCGCACCGGCTGGGCTGTTGTCGAACTGCTCACAGGCGCCGGTTTGTTCACCGGCACGGAAGAAAGCCACGTCAAGCGTCTTGCTGCTGACGTCGATACCGAGGTAAAAAGTCATCGTCTCGTTCCAGCTAGGGCGGGATAGAGAGCACTTTCCACGGGCCCACGCTTGTGATGTTCGAGCCGTTAACTCGGGCAACTGTTCGGGCTTGGTGGAAAGAAGGGAGTGTGGCGGCCCGGGCTCCTACACGTGCTCAAGGCACCGCGCACAATCGGCCTGCCACACTCCGCTCTCGACTTCGAATCTACCCCATCGAAAAGACACAAGCGCACGCACGTGCGCGAACCCTCGACATATCTAAGGCGACCGATGCCACGAGCACCAGGCAAGCGAGCGTTCCCAGCAACGAAGCGAAATCTGGCTGTGTGCTCTCCCACACGCAACCTCAGTGTACGGAAGAGCCGGCGGGTGCCACCCTCGTGGCCGGTAGCCGCAGGCGAGGGCTTCGAACGGAAAAGGCCCGAAGGGGGCCGGCCAGGACGGCCGGCCGTTTTCGCGAGACAGGAAGTCGAGTCGAAAACCCCCGTTCGAAGCCCGACCCGGCCCGTAGGGCAATCAATACATGGCCGCGGAGCGGCTTTCATTGACGGGTCGCCGCAGGCGTGGCCACGAGGGTGGCACTCGCCGGCTCTTGCTCCGAAGCATTCGGCGTCAACGCGCTTTTGGTTTTTCGCCCACATCGTGGGCTCCTACGGTTGCCTATGTGCAAATACGGCAGGAGGTGATGGTGGACTCATGCCGTTATCCGGCAGATAGCGCGGCGCGAAGCCATCTTCATGGCGTACCTGCCTGCATTTACCGATCGCAAGAACTTGCTGGTTGCAAAGCCGACGGTCTTCTTCGAAGAATGATCTGGGACACAGACCGGCACCCTGCAAGCATGCTGCGTGTGCTGGTCGAGGGTATCAGGGGCCACACAAATCATCGTTCCACGCTGTGACACGACGATCGCACTATCGAGAGCGACGACGTCATCGTTTGCACAGGAGCAAGCATGTCCACGAGTTCGAACGCGTCAGAAACCTTGTACGACGTGGTGGTCAACCAGGAGGGCCAGCACTCGATCTGGCCGGCGCCTAAGTCACTGCCGTTGGGCTGGACGAAAGTCGGCGTACAAGGAACGAAGGCCTCCTGCCTTACCTATATCGGTGAAGCGTGGACCGACATGCGTCCGCGGTCGCTGGCTGTCGAGTCGAGGCATTAGCGGCTAGAACCGATCGATAGTGTGTTTCGGACGACCCGCACGGGTCGTCCGCGTGCCCCGGGGGGGGAGGGGAGTTGGCAGCACGGTCTGCGCTGCGTTCCGGGTCGATACGAATCGTCCGTGGGCGCAGGTGCAAGGATGGATGCGTCGCTCTTGAATACCGTATTTCTTTTTTCCGGCCAGGGCTCCCAGCACGTCGAGATGGGGCGGGAGCTGTACGAGGCCGATCGCTGCTTTCGTTCGACGATGCGTCATGCCGACCGGCTGTTCCGCGAACGGACCGGTGCGTCGGTGCTGGCGGTGCTATTCGCGCAGGGTGCTGATGCGGACGTGCCGCTACGGCGCCTGCTGTACAGCCATGCCGCCATCTTCATGGTGGAGTACGCACTTGCCACCAGCCTGCTCGAACGCGGGCTGCGGGTGGATGCCGTGCTGGGTGCAAGCCTGGGTTCGTTCGCGGCGGCGGCGGTGTCCGGATGGCTGGACCCGGACGACGCCCTGCTCGCCGTGGTGGAGCAGGCCCTTGTCGTGGAAGCGCACGCGGAGCCGGGCTGCATGATCGCGGTGGTGGGTGAGCCGGCGCGATTCCTGGAGCCGGATGTGCTCGCCCTGTGCGAGCTTGGCGCGCGCAACTTCGCCACGCATTCCGTGCTTTCACTTCCCGCGCGGAACAGCGATGCGGTCGAGACGGCATTGCGTCGCCGCGGCCTGGCGTTCCAGCGGCTGCCGGTGGGGTTCGCCTTTCATTCGCGCTGGATCGACGCGGCGCGCGAACCGTACATGGCCTTCCTGCGCACGCTGCCGTACCGGCAAGGGCACGTTCCGCTGATGTGCTGCGCCTTGGGTGGCCATGTCGACGCGCCGTCGGCGGATCATTTCTGGGCGGTGGTGCGCGAACCCATTCGCCTGGCCGAGACCCTCGCGACGCTGCCGCCGCGGGACGACTACCGCTACATCGACGTCGGCCCCGCAGGGACGATGGCGACCTTCCTCAAATACCTGTTGCCCGCCGGTACGGCATCCCGTGTGCACGCGGTGATGTCGCCCTTCGGCGGCGACCTCGCGCGCCTGGATGCCTTGGCGCCCGACACCCGAACCGTAAGCATGCCGGAGCCAGACACGATGAAAGCGGTCATTTTTCCCGGGCAGGGATCGCAGTTCAGGGGCATGGGCAAGGACCTGTTCCCGTTGTATCCGGAACAGGTGCGCCGTGCGTCCGAGATCCTCGGCTATTCCGTCGAGGACCTGTGCCTCAACGACCGCGACGGTTTGCTGGCGAAGACGCAGTACACGCAACCGGCGCTGTACGTAGTGAACGCGCTGCATTACTACCGTGAGCAGGCGTTGCAGGTCGATGGCGAGGCAGGTCGGTCACCGGCGTTCTTCGCCGGGCACAGCCTGGGCGAATACAACGCGCTGCATGCGGCCGGGGTGTTTTCGTTCGAGGACGGGCTGAGGCTGGTGAAGAAGCGTGGCGAGCTGATGGGGCGTGCCGGCGGCGGTGGCATGGCGGCCGTGCTGGGCGCCTCGGCCGGACAGATCCGCGTCGTGCTCGACGAGCATCGGCTGGACGGCGTGGATATCGCCAACCTCAACACGCCGACGCAGACGGTGATCGCGGGCGATCACGAAGCACTGGCCGCCGCGGCGGAGCTGTTCGCGACGCTGAAACTGCGCTGCGTGCCACTCAACGTCAGTGCGCCGTTCCACTCGCGGCACATGCAGCCGGTCGAGGCCGAGTTCGCCGATTACCTGAGCCAGTTCACCTTTGCCGCGCCCACCGCCACCGTGATCGCCAACGCCACGGCCCGGCCGTACGACGGTTCCGCCATCGCCCGGACGCTGGCCAGCCAGATCGCCAGCCCCGTGCAATGGGTGGATTCCATCCGTTACGTGATGGGCAAGGGCGACATCGAATTCCAGGAGATGGGCGCGAACATCCTGTCGAAGATGGTGCAGGAGATCCGCACCAAGGAAACGCCGATCCACGACGAACGGCGGGACACCGTGGTGCAGCCTGCGCTGGTGATGCCCGCGATGCCTTCTGCGGCCGATGGTGCGGATACCGGCGGCGTCGGCGACGATGGCCCCGATGCGCCGTATCGCATCCACGCCACGGCGCTGGGCAGCGAGGTGTTCCAGCGACGCTTCGGCGTGCGCTACGCCTATATGACCGGCGCCATGTACCGCGGTGTCGCCTCCGCGGAGCTGGTGGTGCGCATGGGCCGCGCCGGTTTCCTCAGTTTCTTCGGTGCCGGTGGCCTGTCGCCGCAGACCATCGAGGCCAATATCGTGCGCATCCAGGCGGGACTGGACGCCGGGCAGCCGTACGGCATGAACCTGCTGGCGAACTACGAGAACCCGGCCCACGAGGAAGCGGTGGTCGACCTCTGCCTGCGCTACGGCATCCGCAACGTGGAGGCGGCGGCCTTCATGCAGATGACCCCGGCGCTGGTCCGGTTCCGGCTGCAGGGCTTGCGCCGCGATGCGAACGGCACGGTGGTGAGCGATCACCGCATCGTGGCCAAGGTGTCGCGTCCCGAAGTGGCGCGGGCGTTCATGAGCCCGCCGCCGCCGGCGCTGGTGCAGCGTCTGCTGGACAAGGGTCAGGTGACGCCGGAGCAGGCGCAGTGGGCGCAGGCGTTGCCGGTCAGCTACGACGTCTGCGTCGAGGCCGACTCCGGCGGCCACACCGACGGCGGTATCGCGGCCGTGATGCTGCCGCCGCTGTTGCGCCTGCGCGACGAGATGCAGGCCGCGCACGGCTACGCCGAGCCGATCTGCATGGGCCTGGCCGGTGGTATCGGTGGTCCCGAGGCCGCGGCCGCCGCGTTCCTGCTCGGCGCCGACTTCATCGCCACCGGTTCGATCAACCAGTGCACCGTGGAGTCGGGCATGAGCGCCGACGGCAAGGCGCTGTTGCAGGCGATGGATATCCAGGACACCGAATACGCGCCTGCGGGCGACATGTTCGAGATCGGCGCACAGGTTCAGGTGCTGAAGAAGTCGGTGTTCTTCCCGGCGCGCGCGAACAAGCTCCTGTCGCTGTACCGCCACCACGACAGCCTGGAAGACATCCCCGAGCGCACCCGGCAGCAGCTGGAAACCACGTTCTTCCACAAGAGCTTCGAGGCGATCTGGCAGGAGACCTCGGCGTACTTCCGTTCCGTGGGCCGGGATCACGAGATCGCCAAGGCGGAGGCCAACGGCAAGCACAAGATGGCGCTGGTGTTCCGCTGGTATTTCGCCTACTGCACGCGCATCGCCATGGAGGGCAAGGGCGACGATCGGGTGAATTACCAGATCCAGACGGGGCCGGCGCTGGGCTCGTTCAACCAGTGGGTGACGGGTACCGCGCTGGAACCGTGGACCGCGCGCCACGTGGACGACATCGCCGTGCGGATCATGGATGCCGCCGCAGCGCACCTCACCCGCACCTTCAGCCGACTTCGTCGCTGAGTGAATCACCTTATCGCATGGGCACTTTCATGAACGTCGATATCGCCATCATCGGCATGGCCTGCCGCTTTCCCGGCGCCGCCGATTACGCGGCTTTCTGGGACAACCTGCGCCAGGGCGTGTCCAGCGTCGGCGAGGTGCCCGCGGGACGCTGGGATCGCGAGGCTTTCTACGCCGCCGACGGGCGCGAACCGAACCGGTCGGTCAGCAAGTGGGGCGGTTTCATCGATGGCGTGGAGTATTTCGACGCCGACTTCTTCGGCATCTCCGCGCGCGAGGCGGCGGTCATGGACCCCCAGCAGCGCGTGATGCTGGAGCAGGCGTGGAACTGCCTGGAAGACGCCGGCTACGATCCCGCCGTGTTCAGCGGCACGCATACCGGCGTCTACGTCGGCGTCTTCACCTTCGACTACCGCGATCACCTGAGCCGCGCGCTGGAGACGATCGAGGGCCATCTCGCCACGGGCACGCACACCGCGCTGATCCCCAATCGCATCTCGTATTTCCTCAACCTGCACGGCCCCAGCCTGCCCATCGACACGGCCTGTTCCAGTTCCCTGGTGGCCCTGCACAAGGCCGCGCACGCGATCCGCCGGGGCGAGTGCGAGCAGGCGCTGGTCGGCGGCGTCAGCGTGCTGTGCAGCCCCACGCATTTCATCTCGTTTTCCAAGACGGGCATGCTCTCGCCGGACGGCAGCTGCAAGAGTTTCGACGAGCGGGCCAACGGCTACGTGCGTGGCGAGGGCGCGGCCATGGTGCTGCTCAAGCCGCTTGACCGTGCCCTGCGCGACAACGATCGCATCGTGGGCGTGCTGCGCGGCACGGCGATGAACCATGGCGGCCACGCACGCACGGTGACCTATCCCGGCTCGCTGGCCCAGTCGCACGTGATCGGCGACGCCCTGCGTGAGGCGGATATCGACGTGGCCAGCGTCGGCTATGTCGAGGCCCACGGCACCGGCACGCCCAAGGGCGATCCGATCGAGATCGAAGGGCTGAAGCTGGCCTTCGCGCGCGTGGCCGCGGATCGCGGTGAAGCGCCGGGCGAGGGCACCTGCGGGATCGGCAGCGTCAAGACCAACATCGGCCACCTGGAATCGGTGGCGGGACTGGCGGGGCTCATCAAGACCCTGCTGTGCATGAAGCACCAGGCGTTCCCGCCGCTGGTGCATTACCAGCGGCTCAACCCGCGCATCGACCTGTCCGGCAGCCCGTTCTTCATCGTCGACCAGGCGCGGCCATGGGCCGTGCCGACCGATGCCGACGGACAGGCGATACCACGTCGCGCTGGCATCAGTTCGTTCGGTTTCGGCGGCGTCAACGCGCACGTCATCGTCGAGGAACATGTGGACACGGCACCCGCGCCGGTGACCGACACCCGTCCGGCACTGATCGTGCTGTCGGCGCGCACGGCACCCGCGCTGCGCGAGCGCGTCCGGCAACTGGTCGATGTGCTGACCACGACCGAAGCGCGCGACGCCGACCTGCACGACCTGGCCTACACGCTGCAACTTGGCCGGCACGCCATGGCGACGCGCCTGGCGACGGTGGTCGATTCGTTAGCGCTGCTGACCTCGCGACTGGAAGCATGGCTGGCTTCGTCCGCGGAGCGCGACGATGTGATGACGGGCGAGGTGCCGGTGGATGTCGCGACCACGGGCGACGAAACGTCCGGCAGCGAAACCCTGGCCGGGTACCTCGCCGGGGGCGACCTGGCGGCGGTGGCGTCGGCCTGGGTGAACGGCGCCACGGTCGACTGGATGCCGTTGTACGCCTCGGGTTCGCGGCGCCGCCTGGCCTTGCCCACGTATCCCTTCGCCCGGGAGCGGCATTGGGTGGATGCGAAGCCCACCGCCACGCAGTCGATGCAGGTGGCGATCCATCCACTGGTCCAGCGCAACACCTCCAATGCATCGGGCTTGCGTTACTCCAGCCGGTTCACCGGTCGGGAGTTCTTCCTCGACGATCACCGTGTACGCGGCGAGCGGACGTTGCCCGCGGCGGCCCAGCTGGAGATGCTGCGCTGCGCCGCCGACCTCGCCAGTGCGTCATCCGTCCGCTATCGCATCGAGGACGTGGTGTGGCTTCGCCCCTTCACCGTCGGCGATACGCCGAAGGAGCTGCATGTCGCGCTGTTTCCCGAAGACAGCGGCGGTTTCAGCTTCGAGATTTACGACGACGGCGCCACCGGCGACGGTACCGTCTACACGCAGGGCCTGCTCGCCGTCGCCGAAGCCGACGCTGCGGACGGCAGCGTTAGCCACGACATCGAAGCGATTCGCCAGGCGTGCACGCGCTCGCAGCGATCGGCCGCGGCGTGCCACGCGCTGTTCGACCGGGTGGGATTGCAGTACGGGCCGGCTCACCGCAGCCTGGAGGAACTGTTCATCGGCGACGGCGTGGCACTGGCACGGATCGTCCTGCCGGCGACGGGGACGCCGGGACGCGAGGCCTATCTCCTGCACCCGGCCGTGCTCGACGCGGCCTTGCAGGCCGTCATCGCGGTGCAGGCGAATGATGCGGACACATGGGACGGCGGGGCGCTGTCGCTGCCGTTCGCGCTGGCCTCGCTCGACGTGCGCGGCACGTGCAACGGCGACGGCTGGGCGGTGATTCGCCACCGCGCCGGTCGTGGTTCGGCTGCCTCCGCGGTGCAGGCGTTCGACGTGGACCTGTGCGACGCGCAGGGCACGGTGCTGGCGCGGCTGGATGGCTTCTCCACGCGTACTGCCCCGGTGGCGTCCGCTTCGACGCGCACGGCACTGTTCATGCCGATGTGGACGGAGCCGTCCTCGGTGTCCCCCGAGCCGGCCACCTACGCACATCACACCGTCCTGGTGTGCGCGGATGTGGCGTTGCCGGAACAGGTTTCGACCAACCTGCAGGCACGCCTGCCTGAGGCGCGGATCGTTGCGATCGACGACGACGCAGCGCTCGCGTCACGCTACGAAAGCATGGCGATGGTGTTGCTGGAACAGCTCCAGGGCGCCGTCACGCGGCCGGGACGGCACCTGGTCCAGCTGGTCGTCGCCGACCACGGCGCCGGGCAGCTCATGGCCGGCCTGGGCGGCATGCTGCGCACGGCGATGCGGGAAAACCCGCGGATCGTCGGCCAGGTGATCCGGCTCGGCTCGGCGGCGGACATCGTCCAGGCGATCGTCGAACATCGCGACGCGCCGGCCGGTGACAGTCGCTACCGCGGTGGCATCCGGCAGGTGGCCGGGTGGTCCGAGGTGGCGACGCAGCCTGACGTCGCCTCGCCGTGGAAGGCGGGTGGCGTGTATCTCGTCACCGGTGGCGCCGGCGGCCTGGGCGCGATCCTGGCGCGTGATATCGCCCGTGACGCCAGCGGAGCCACGCTGGTACTTACCGGACGCTCGCCTGTCGGCGCGACGGTGCAGGCGTTGCTCGCGGAACTCGAGTCACTGGGCGCGAAGGCCCTGTACCGCCCGCTCGATGTGGCCGATGCGGACGCCGTGTCGCACCTCGTGCGCGAGGTGGCTGCGACGCATGGCCTGCACGGCATCGTGCACGCCGCCGGCGTCTTGCGCGACGGCCTTCTGCCGCGCAAGACGCGCGACGAACTGCACGACGTGCTGAGGGCGAAGGTGGCCGGCACGCTGCATCTGGACGAGGCCAGCCGCGACCTTCCGCTGGACTGCTTCATCTGCTTCGCCTCCACCTCGGGTGCCTTCGGCAACGTGGGCCAGGCCGATTACGCCGCCGCGAACGCCTTCATGGACGCCTTCGCGATCCAGCGCGCCACGCAGGTGGTGGAGGGACATCGCTACGGTCGCACGCTGTCGGTGGACTGGCCGCTGTGGGAGGAAGGTGGCATGCGCGTGGATGACGCCACGCGCGAGGCGATGACCGCGCAGACGGGACTGGTGCCGTTGGTCACCGCCAGCGGCCTCGCCGCGCTCCGGCAGGCGATGGCGACGGCGCTGCCGCAGGTGGTGGTGGCCGAAGGCGCGATCGATCGCTTCGTGGCGAGCTGGTCGGCCGCGCCGGCACCGGCGGTCGCATCAATGTCGTCGCCGGTCGCGTCGTCGTCGCCTGCCGGCAGCGCGGTCGCCGATACCGGTGAGGCCACGGACGCCCTGCGCGACAAGGCCGAGCGTTACCTGGTCCGCCTGCTGTCGAGCACGCTGAAGCGTCCCGCCCAGAGCATCGATCCACGGGTGCGCATGGAGGCGTACGGCATCGATTCCATCCTCGTGATGGAACTGACTCGCGCGCTGGAGCCGGTGTTCGGGCCGTTGTCGAAGACGCTGTTGTTCGAGTACCAGACCCTGGCGGACCTGGCCGGCTATTTCCTGGGCGAGCACCGCGCCGTGCTGGTCGAGGCGCTGAGTGCGTCGGGCAACGTGACGGCCGCTGCCACTGTTGCTGCTTCGGCGTCAGCGCCAGCCGTAACGAGGACCTCGGTTGCAGAGCCGACGTTCGGGGCGCCGAACGGTCCGGCGCAGAGCGCGGCGCACGACGAGTCGTTCGCGCCGCCGATGCCCCGCCGGCCCCGCTTCGGCAGCGAGCCGCCGCGCACGCTGCCCACGGTGAACACCCAGGCGACGACGGAGATCGCCATCATTGGCGTCGCCGGGCGTTATCCGCAGGCCGCCGACCTGGCCGCTTTCTGGGCCAACCTCAGCCAGGGCAGGGACAGCATCACCGAGATTCCGGCCGAGCGTTGGGACTATCGCCTCTACTACGATCCGGACCGCAACGCGGTCGGCAAGACCTACGGCAAGTGGGGCGGCTTCATCGACGGCATCGACCGCTTCGACCCGCTGTTTTTCAACATCGCCCCGCGCGAGGCGGAGATGATGGACCCTCAGGAACGGCTGTTCCTGGAATGCGTGCATGCCACGCTGGAAGACGCCGGCTATACGCGCGAGAGCGTGTCCAGCGACGGCAACGTCGGCGTCTTCGCCGGTGTGATGTACGAGGAATACCAGCTCTACGGCGCGCAGGCGCAAGCGCGCGGCCACAACCTCGCCGTGTTCAACAGTCCGGCGTCGATCGCCAACCGGATCTCCTATTTCTGCGATTTCCACGGGCCCAGCATGGCGCTGGACACGATGTGCTCGTCGTCGCTGACGGCCATCCATCTGGCCTGCCAGGCGATCCAGCGCGGCGACTGCGCGGTGGCCATCGCCGGCGGCGTCAACGTCTCCGTGCATCCCAACAAGTACCTCATGCTGGCCCAGGGCCGGTTCATCTCGGGCAAGGGCCGCTGCGAGAGCTTCGGCGAGGGCGGCGAAGGCTACGTACCGGGCGAGGGCGTCGGTGCGGTGCTGCTGAAACCCCTGGATCGCGCCATCGCCGACGGTGACCATATCCACGGCGTTATCCGTGCCACGGCGGTCAACCACGGCGGCAAGAACAACGGCTACACCGTGCCCAATCCCAACGCCCAGGCGAAGGTGATCGAGCGCGCGTTGCGCGCCGGCGGCGTGGATGCCCGCGCGATCAGCTACATCGAGGCGCACGGCACCGGCACCAGCCTGGGCGATCCCATCGAGATCGCCGGCCTGTCCAGGGCGTTCCGCGAGTGGACGCCGGATACCGGCTTCTGCGCGATCGGTTCGGCCAAATCCAACATCGGCCATTGCGAAAGCGCCGCGGGTATCGCCGGCGTCACCAAGGTACTGCTGCAGCTGAAGCACCGGCAGCTGGCGCCGAGCCTGCATTCGGCCGTGCTGAATCCGAACATCGACTTTGCGCGCACGCCCTTCGTCGTGCAGCAGGAACTCGCCGCCTGGTCGCGTCCCGTGCTGGACGGACGCGAGCGTCCGCGGCTGGCCGGCGTCTCGTCGTTCGGTGCCGGCGGCGCCAACGCGCACGTGGTGATCGAGGAATACGTGGCATCACCATCACCGGTGACCGCGGAACCGACCGGTCCGGCGCTGGTGCTGCTGTCCGCGCGGCAGGAAGACCGGCTGGCCGACCAGGTGCGGCACCTGCTGGCGGCCATCGACGACCAGCCGGACATGCGCCTGCACGAGCTGGCCTACACGCTGCAGGTAGGCCGCGAGGCCATGGACGAGCGCCTGGGCATCGTGGCGACCTCGCTGGCGGACCTGCGGGCGAAGCTGGTGGCCTGCGCCGCCGGCGACATGGCGGTGGAGGATGTGTATCGCGGCCAGGTCAAGCCGAACAGGGAGGCGCTGGCCCCACTGGCCGGTGACGACGACATGGCCACGCTGGCCGACGCGTGGATGGCGCGCGGCAAGTTCGGCAAGCTGCTGGACCTGTGGGTCAAGGGCGTGCCGTTCGACTGGCGACGCCTGTATGCGGAGCGGACGCCGCGACGCATCAGCCTGCCGACCTATCCCTTCGCCGGCGAACGCTACTGGATTCCGGTCGATACCGCCGCGCCCGCTGCTGCTGCCGTGGAAACGCCGTTGCTGCATCCGCTGCTGCACCGGAACACCTCCGACATCGGTGGCCTGCGCTTCAGCGCCGGCTTCAGCGGTACCGAATCCTTCTTCACCGATCACGTGATCCGCGGCGCACGCATGCTCCCCGGCGTGGCGCACCTGGAAATGGCACGTGCCGCGCTCCACGAGGCGGTGGACGACGGTCGCACCTGGGCCGTGCACAACATGGCGTGGCTGCGCCCGGTCGTCGACGACGGCGCCGGCGTGTCGCTGCACGTCGCCCTGCATCCGCAGACGGACGCCGCGATCGGCTTCACCATTTACGCGGACGGTGACAACGGTGATGCCTTGGTCCATAGCCAGGGCACGCTGGTCGCCGAGCACGACGATGCGGATGCGGGTGTTACGCACGATCTTTCCGCCTGGCGCGCGACATGCACGCTCGGCCACGGCGACGCGGCGGCCTGCTACGCGCGGCTGGAGCGGATGGGCCTGCAGTACGGGCCGGCGTTCCAGGGCGTGCGGGAGTGGTTCGCCGGCGAGGGACGGGTCCTTGCCCGGGTAGCCTTGCCGCCATCGGCGACGCTGGATGGCTACGGCCTGTCGCCGAGTCTGCTCGATGCGGCGCTGCAAGCGACCCTGGCGCTGCCGTCCACGTCGGCCGGCGACGGGACGACGCCGATGATTCCGTTTGCACTGGGCGGCCTGCGATGCTTGCGTGCGTGCACGCCCGAGATGTGGGCGCTGGTGCGGTACAGCGAACGCAGTGCGCCGGGTGATGCCGTGCCGCGGCTGGATATCGACCTCTGCGACACCGATGGCGCGGTCTGCGTGCGCCTGACCGGCCTTGGCTTGCGGGCGATGTCCGCCCCGGCTGCGGTTGCGGCGGATGCGGCGGTCACGGCCCACGCGGCCCATCGGGCCCATCCATCCACTACGGCCGCTACGGCATCTGACGCCACGGAAGCTACTGAGACCGGCCTTCTCCTCTTGCAGCCGTCGTGGACGGCGGCTGCCGCGACCGCGGGCGACCGCGCGTTCGACGGTCATCTCGTCATGCTTTGCGGTGTGGACGCGCATGGCGTGCGGCAGGCGTGGCCCGACGCGACGCTGGTGGTGGTGGAAAACACCGGCAACCTGGCGGAACGCTACGAAGCCGCCGCGACGCTGCTGCTGGACCAGTTGCAGGCGTTGAACGGCCGCGGGGGCATGCAGCGGCTGCAACTGGTGGTGCCGGGCGACGGCGAAGGCCGGACCCTGGCGGGACTGGCCGGCATGGTGCGTACCGCACAGCGGGAAAACCCGCGTGTGCTGGGCCAGGTGATCGAGATAACGGCCGGGCAGGACGTGGTCGGGGTGCTCGGGGAGAACCTCGGCGACACCGCGACGCACGTGCGTTACGTCGACGGTATGCGTGAAACGCTGGGCTGGCAGGAGTACACGCCCTTGGCGGAGGCCACGGTGCCGTGGCGGGATCGCGGCGCTTACCTCATCACCGGCGGCGCCGGTGGCCTGGGCCTGATCGTGGCGTGCGAGATCGCCAGCCACGCGCGCAATCCGGTGCTGGTGCTGACCGGTCGCTCGGCGCCGGACGAGCGCATCCACGCATGCGTCCGCGAACTGGAAACCCTCGGCGCGGTGGTCCGCTACCACGCGGTGGACGTCGGTGACGCGGCGGCGGTGGCGCACCTGGTGGCCAGCATCCCCGAGGAGTTCGAACGCCTGGACGGCATCATCCACAGCGCCGGCGTGGTGCGTGACGCCTTCCTGGCCAGGAAGACGCCAGCGCAACTGCGCGAGGTGCTTGCCGCGAAACTGCACGGCACGTTGAACCTCGACCATGCCAGCCGCGACATGGACCTGGACTGCTTCATCTGCTTCGCGTCCATCGCCGGTGTGCTCGGCAATGTGGGGCAGGCCGACTACGCCTGTGCGAACGCCTTCATGGATGCCTTCGCCCACGAGCGCAACCGTCGCGTCGCCAGGGGCGAGCGCAGGGGACACACCGTGTCGATCGACTGGCCGCTATGGGACGAAGGCGGCATGCAGGCGGACGCGGCCACCCGCGCGATGCTGGCCCGCCAGTGGGGCATGCAGCCGATGGCCAGTTCCACCGGTGTGCGGGCCTTGCGCCATGCGCTGGCGAGCGGGCTGGGCCAGGTGCTGGCAATCGAGGGCGACCTGGGCCGCATGCGCAGCGTGCTGATGGACGTGGCGCCCGTTACCTCCGCTGTCGTATCCGGCGAAGCGTCCGGCCTGCCTGTGCCCGACGTGCGCCGCGACGTGAAGCGGGCGCTGATGGAGGTGGTGTCGGCGCTTATCAAGGTGAGGCCGGGTGACCTGGACGGCGACACCGCGCTGAGCGAATACGGCTTCGATTCGATCTCGCTCACCGAGTTCGGCAACGTGCTGAACCAGCGCTACGGGCTGGACCTCACGCCGACGATCTTCTTCGAGTTTCCCACGCTGGAAGGCCTGGCCGGTTATCTGGCTCGCGAGCATGCGGCCTTGCTTGCGCCGGTCTTCGCGCCCGGGTCGGCATCGCCGGCCGTGGCGGCAGTCACGGCAGTGGCTGGAAGCGCGACGGTATCCGCGCCCGTACCGCTGTCGCCCTTTCCGGCGCCGGACGCGATACGCACGCCGACCATGGCGCGCCGCGGTTTCGCGGCGACGACGGCGGCCCAGTCCCCCGCGCCGCAACGCACCCGCGAGCCGGTGGCGATCATCGGCATGAGTGGGCAGTTCCCGCACGCGCCGGACCTGGACAGCTTCTGGCGCAACCTGCGCGACGGTAAGGATTGCATCGACGCGATACAGGCGGGGCGTGACTGGCCGGGCGGCCCGCGTGCGCAGGGTGGTTTCATCGACGGGGTCGACGCGTTCGATCCGATGTTCTTCGGTATCTCGCCGCGCGAGGCCGAACTGATGGACCCGCAGCAGCGGCTGATGATGATCCACATCTGGAAGGCACTGGAAGACGCCGGCTATGCCGGTGGCGCCTTGTCCGGCAGCGACACGGCGATCTATGTCGGCACGATGCCCAGTGGATACGCCGCGCTGGCCGGTCGCGCCGGCATGGCGGTGGAAGGCTATTCGTCCACCGGCGCGGTCGCCTCGGTCGGCCCCAATCGCATGAGCTACTTCCTGGATTTCCACGGGGCGAGCGAGCCGGTGGAAACCGCCTGTTCCAGCTCGCTGGTCGCGTTGCGCCGCGCGGTGCTGGCGATCGAGCGCGGCGAGTGCACGGTCGCGATCGCTGGTGGAGTGAACACCCTGGTCGATCCCGCGCTGCACGTCAGTTTCGACAAGGCCGGCATGCTCAGCGTGGACAGCCGTTGCAAGACGTTCTCGGCCGAAGCGAACGGTTACGTGCGTGGCGAGGGTGTCGGCATGCTGGTGCTGAAATCGCTCTCGGCCGCCGAGCGCGACGGCGACGCCATCCATGGGCTGGTGCGTGGCACGGCCGAGAACCACGGTGGTCGCGCCAGTTCGCTCACCGCGCCGAACCCCACGGCACAGGCCGCGGTGATCCGCGACGCCTGGCGGCAGACGGGAATCGATCCGCGCAGCGTCACCTATATCGAGGCACACGGCACGGGCACGCCCCTGGGCGATCCCGTGGAAATCCGCGGTCTCAAGGCCGCTTTCGCGAACCTCTACGCGGACAACGGCGACGGCACGGTGGCCTCGGCGCATTGCGGGCTGGGTTCGGTGAAGACCAACATCGGTCACCTGGAACTGGCGGCCGGCGTGGCGGGCGTCATCAAGGTGCTGTTGCAGATGAAGCACCGCACGCTGGTGAAGAGCCTGCACGGCGATACCCTCAATCCGTACATCGATCTGTCCGGCACGCCGTTCTACCTGCTGCGCGATGCGCGCGAGTGGATTGCCCTGCGTGGCGAGGACGGTCGTCCGCTGCCGCGCCGCGCGGGTGTCAGCTCGTTCGGCTTTGGCGGCGTCAATGCGCATGTCGTGCTCGAGGAATACGTCGCGCCCGCCCGGCGACCCGTCGTCGACGCGCCGGTGGCCGTCGTGCTTTCCGCGCGCAGCGACGGGCGCCTGCGCGAGCAGGTGCAGGCGCTGCATGCGTTCGTCGACGATGCCCGCCTGTCGGGCGACATCGCCCTGGCAGACCTGGCATATACGTTGCAGGTGGGGCGTGAGGCCATGGCGCACCGGCTCGGCTTCGTGGCCGGATCGGTCGCCGAGGTGCGCGACCAGCTGGCGCGCTACCTCGACGATGGTGCCGGCGGCATGCATCGCGCGGACGTCGGCGAGCATCGCGAGGCGATGGATGCCTTCGTGCCCGATCTGGCACTGCGCGGGCTGGTGCGGCCTGGCATTGACCGGGCCGGCCTGGACCGACTTCTCGCCCTGTGGGTCAAGGGATATGCCATCGAATGGCCGGCCCTGTATGGCGAAGACAGGCCTGGTCGCGTGCACCTCCCCACCTACGCGTTCGCGCGGGAGCGCTACTGGGTGCCTGCTAGCGGTTCGAACGGATCCGAGGGGAAACCCCTGCATCCGCTGGTCCAGCGCAACGTGTCCACCCTGGATGGCGTGTCGTTCAGCAGCCATTTCGACGGCCACGAATTCTTCCTCGACGACCATCGGGTACGCGGTCGGCGCGTGCTGCCCGGCGTGGCGCACCTGGAGATGGCCCGCTTCGCGGCCACGGTGGCGAGTCGCGCCGATGCGGCGGCTGGATGGCTGCGCCTGCACGACATCGTCTGGGCGCGCCCGGTCGGCGTGGGCGATGAGGGCGTGGAGCTGCACATCGCGTTGCAGGCCGGTCGTGGTGACGATGCCGGCTACGCGATCCGCTCGTCGCTGGCCGCTGACGGCATCGTCTATGGCCATGGCGTGGTATCCCGTGTCCCTGGCCCCGCGCCGACGGTCATGCTTTCGCTGGACGCGCTTCGGGCGCAGTGCGACCGCGAGCCGATGGACGCCGCGCGCTGCTATGCCGTGTTCGCGGCGATGGGCCTCGATTACGGTGCCGGCTTCCGCGGCCTGACGGAACTCCGGCTCGGCGAGCGCATGGCGCTGGCGCGGATCGACCTGCCGCCGTCGCTACAGGGCACACAGGCGGCGTATGGCTTGCATCCCAGCCTGCTCGACGGCGTGTTGCAGGCGTCGATCGGGCTGGTGATCGATACGGACGGCACGCCGCCAGCGATGCTGCCCGTGGCGCTGGCCTCGCTGGATGTGCTCGGTCCGTGCCCGGATCGCCTGTGGGCGATCGTGCGACCGGCGGACGGCATCGTCAGTGACGAGGCCTCTATCGTCGCGGACATCGACGTGTGCGATGCGCAGGGCCTGGTGTGCCTGCGCCTGCGCGGACTGGTGTTCCGCGTGGTGGTGCCGAAGTCGAAGCGCGGGCATGCGTATGTGGGTAGCGTAGCCGCAGACGCAGACGCAGACGCAGAGGTCGACGTCGTCGCTGCTGTCCCCCTCGATGCCGTTGTCGGTGCCGAGATCGGTGTCGCAATCGGTGCCGCTAGCGAAGCGGGCATCCACACGACGGAGCGCGCCTTGCGTTATTTCGAGCGTTTCCTGTCGAAGGCACTCAAGCTGCCGCTGCACCGCATCGATCGCCGGGCACGGATGGAGACCTACGGGATCGATTCGTTGCTGGTGCTGGAACTGACGCGCGTCCTGGAAACCACCTTCGGGCCGCTGCCGAAAACCCTGTTCTTCGAGTACCAGACGCTGGCCGCCCTGAGCGACTATTTCGTGCGGCAGCATCCGGTCGCCATGGCCGGTCTGATCGGTGAGGCGCACGTGGCACATGCGGCCGTGGCCGTGCCGCGTGCCATCCGGACCCTCGCGTCCGTGCCGTTCGCCGCGAGGACCCCGCCAACCACCAACGCGCCCACGGTCGGCGACATCGCCATCGTGGGCGTGGCCGGCCGCTACCCCGGGGCCGATACGCTCGACGCGTTCTGGGCCAACCTCAGCCAGGGCCGGGACAGCATCACCGAGATCCCGGCCGATCGCTGGGACCACCGCCTGTATTTCGACGAGACGCGCGGCAAGGCCGGGAAGACCTACGGCAAGTGGGGCGGCTTCATCGACGGTGTGGACCGTTTCGATCCGCTGTTCTTCAACATCTCTCCGCGCGAAGCGATCCTGATGGACCCGCAGGAGCGGCTGTTCCTGGAGTGCGTGCACGCCACGCTGGAAGACGCCGGCTACACGCGGCACAACGTGGCGGAAGACGGCCGTGTCGGCGTCTTCGCCGGTGTGATGTATGAGGAATACCAGCTCTACGGTGCGCAGGAGCAGGCACGCGGCCGCCCGCTCGCCGTGGCGGGCCACCCCGCGTCCATCGCCAACCGCGTCTCGTATTTCTGCGATTTCCACGGCCCCAGCATGGCGCTGGACACCATGTGCTCGTCGTCGCTGACGGCCATCCACCTGGCCTGCCAGGCGATCCAGCGTGGCGATTGCGCGGTGGCCATCGCTGGCGGCGTCAATGTCTCGGTGCATCCGAACAAGTACCTGACCCTGGCGCAGGGCCGGTTTATCTCGGGCAAGGGCCGTTGCGAGAGCTTCGGCGAGGGCGGCGAAGGCTACGTGCCGGGCGAGGGCGTGGGTGCGGTGCTGTTGAAGCCGCTGTCCCGTGCCATCGCCGACGGCGACCACATCCACGGCGTGATCCGCGCCACCGCAGTCAACCATGGCGGCAGGACGCACGGCTACACGGTGCCCAATCCCAACGCGCAGGCCGAGGTGATCGAGCACGCCTTGCGTGCCGGCGGCGTGGATGCCCGCGCGATCAGCTACATCGAGGCGCACGGCACCGGCACCAGCCTGGGCGATCCCATCGAGATCGCCGGCCTGTCCAGGGCGTTTCGCGAATGGACGCCGGACACCGGCTTCTGCGCGATCGGCTCGGCCAAATCCAATATCGGCCATTGCGAAAGCGCGGCGGGTATCGCGGGCGTCACCAAGGTGCTGTTGCAGTTGAAGCATCGACAACTGGCGCCGAGCCTGCATTCGTCCACGCTCAATCCCGATATCGACTTCGCGCGCACGCCCTTCGTCGTGCAGCAGGAGCTCGCCCCCTGGCGGGCACCGACCCTCGACGGCCGCGAGGCTGCGCGCGTGGCGGGTATCTCGTCGTTCGGCGCGGGTGGGGCGAACGCCCACGTGCTGATCGAGGAATACATCGCGCCCGGGCGACCGGATCCGGTGTCCGCGAACGCGCCGCCGGCCATCGTCCTGTTGTCCGCACGAGACGAGGATCGCCTGCGCGAACGCGTGCAGGCGTTGCTCAACCACCTCGATGTCAACGAGGTGTCCCTGGCCGACCTCGCCTATACCTTGCAGGTTGGCCGTGAGGCGATGGACGAGCGACTCGGGCTGATCGTTTCCACGGCGGACGCGCTGCGCGCGAAGTTGTCTGCCTGGTTGGCCGGCGAGACCGGCATCGACGATCTCCACAGCGGCCAGGCCCGGCGCCACCAGGAGGCGCTGGCCGAGCTGGACGACGATGACGACATGGCTGCCACCGTGCGGGCGTGGCTCGACAAGGGCAAGTACGGCAAGCTGGTCGGGCTATGGGCGCGCGGCCTGGATGTGGATTGGGCTCCGCTGTATCCGGAGGGCTCACCGCGGCCGCATCGCATCGGACTGCCGACCTATCCGTTCGCGCACGAGCGCTACTGGGTCGACCTCGGCCCGGCGACGCTGCCCGCGGGCACGGCACCGCTGCACCCGCTCGTGCATCGCAATACGTCCACGTTCGCGCAGCAGCGCTTCACGTCGCACTTCACCGGCGATGAGTTCTTCCTCGCCGGGCATGTCGTCCGCGGCGTCCGGGTGCTGCCCGGCGTCGCGCAACTGGAAATGGCCTACCTCGCGGTAACCGAGGCGCTGGACGCCGCCGGCATCCTGTCGCTGCGCGATGTGCGCTGGACGCGCGCCGTCACGGTCGCCGACGAGCCGATCGACCTGCACGTCGTTCTTGCCGTCGATGGGGATGCCATCCGTTTCGACATCGTGCGCGATGCCGACGGTGGTACCACGACCTATGGGTACGGCACGGTGGAGGTCCATCCCGAAGCACCTCCCGCGGTGTTCCACGACCTCGACGCGCTCAGGCAGCAGGACACCCTGGCGCAGCTCGACGCGGATGCCTGCTACGCGTGGTTCGCGCGCATGGGGCTGGACTACGGCCCCGGGTTGCGCGGCCTGAAAACGCTGCACATCGGCACGGATCGGCTGTTGGCTCGTATCGAACTGCCGCCGTCGCAACGCATGGACGGCTACACGCTGCACCCGGCGCTGCTGGATGCCGCGCTGCAATCCGTGGTCGGCCTGATGATCGCGGAGGACGCCACCGCCGAGCCGGCCCTGTGGCTGCCCGTGGCGCTCGACGCGCTGACCGTGCACGCGCCGCTTCCCTCGAACGTGTGGGTCGTGGTGCGTGCCGCGGCCAGCGCGGATGCCGGCACCCGGCGCTTCGACATCGACCTGTGCGACGACGCCGGCAGCGTCTGCGTCGGCCTGGCCGGCCTCGTCGTGCAACCGGTGCCGGACGCGACGCCTGGGACGCGCCTGATGTTCGCCACCCCCGACTGGATCGAACGGTCGGCCGACGTAGCGAAGCTCGTGCCGAAGGCGTGGGCGCGGCACGTCGTGCTTGCCTGCGGCGTGGACGATACGGCGCTTGCAGGTGTGCGCCAGCGCCTTGCCCAGGCGACCTGCCTGGCACTGCCTTCGACCGGAACCCTCGCCGGGGATTACGCCGCCGCTGCCGCAATGCTGCTTGACCTGTTGCAGGCGCAGGACAGCACGTCGGGGCCGGCGTTGTTCCAGCTCGTGATCGCGGGGAAGGGCGACGCACCGACGATGAGCGGGCTGGGTGGCATGTTGTGCACGGCCACGCTGGAAGACCCGGCGATCCATGGGCAGGTGATCGAGCTGGACGGCAGCGAGGATATCGACCGCGTGCTCGATGAGAACCGCGACAGCACGGCGACGCGTATCCGCTACGTGGATGGGTCGCGTCAGGAAGGTGGCTGGCTCGAGGCAGACGCCGCCATCGACGCCGCGCCTGTGTGGCGCAGCGGGGCGACCTACCTCATCACCGGCGGCGCCGGTGGCCTCGGGCTGATCTTCGCTCGCGACATCGCCACCCAGGCACCCGGGGCGACGCTGGTGCTGACCGGCCGTTCGGCACTGGGCGAGGCCACGCGTGACGCGTTGGCCTCGCTGGAGGCCAT
The DNA here is from genome assembly GCF_041228075.2 of Xanthomonas sp. NCPPB 2632. Lineage (NCBI taxonomy): Bacteria > Pseudomonadati > Pseudomonadota > Gammaproteobacteria > Lysobacterales > Lysobacteraceae > Xanthomonas > Xanthomonas sp. NCPPB 2632. Next base: position 2,763,961 of record NZ_CM192979.1, on the reverse strand, counting down.
GGGCGTCACTGCGCGCTATCGCCAGCTGGACGTGGCCGATGCGGACGCCGTGGCGCGCTGCGTGCGCGAAACGGTAGCCGCCGATGGCATGCATGGCATCGTGCACAGCGCGGGCGTGCTGCGTGACAGCTTCATCATGCGCAAGACGCACGAGGAACTGGCCGACGTGCTGCGGGCGAAGCTTGCCGGCACGCTCAACCTCGACGCCGCCAGCCGCGATCTGCCGCTGGAATGCTTTATCTGTTTCTCGTCCATCGCGTCCGCCTTCGGCAACCTCGGCCAGGCCGACTACGCCGCCGCGAACGGTTTCATGGACGCGTTCGCGCACTACCGCAAGGACCTGGTGGCCCAGGGCCTCCGTGCCGGCCGCACCCTGTCGGTGAACTGGCCGCTGTGGGACGAGGGTGGCATGCAGGTCGGTGCGGCCACGCGCCGTTACCTCGCCCAGGAAACGGGTATGACACCGCTGCCGACCGCCGCGGGCTGCCGTGCGCTGGCCGGGGCATGGTCGCTCGGCGCGTCGCAGGTGCTGGTGATGCAGGGCGATCCGACGCGGTTGCTGGCTCTTCTGGGCGGTAAAACGCAGGGTCCGGCGATGGCGCATTCCGTCGAACCGCCCCCTGCGGCGGGTCAACCCGTCACCGTGGCTCATGGGCCAGCGCCCGCCGCGACGGACGACCTGCGCGAGCGCGCGGTACGCCATCTCGTGCGTCTCCTTGCGACCACGCTGCGCCTGCCGCCGCACAAGATCGATGCGGAGGCGCGACTGGAGGCCTACGGCATCGACTCCGTGCTGACCCTGGAACTCACCGCCGAGCTGGAGAAAACCTTCGGCACGCTGCCGAAGACGCTGTTTTTCGAATACCAGAGCATCGCGGCACTGGCCAGTTACTTCCTGCGTGCGCATGGCGCCACGCTGGCTACGCTGTTCGGCGACACCGGCCAGACGAGCGCGACGGAAGCTGCCAGTGCGGCCCGTGAGGTCGCCGTGACTCGTACGGCCAACGGCGACGTCCGCGCGGTCGGTGCCGTCGCTGCATCGGCGGTGCGGTTCGGGTCGCCGGCTCCGGTGGCCGGTGTGCCGGCGTCGGCCGAGGAAGGCATCGCCATCGTCGGCCTCGCCGGGCGCTACCCGCAAGCCGCCGACCTGGATGCCTTCTGGGCCAACCTCAGCCAGGGCAGGGACAGCGTCACCGATATTCCGCTCGAACGCTGGGACCACACGGTCTACTTCGACGAGGATCGCAACCGCGCCGGCAAGACGTACGGCAAATGGGGCGGATTCATCGACGGCGTGGACCGTTTCGACGCGCGGTTTTTCCATATCTCGCCGCGCGAAGCGGCGCTGATGGACCCACAAGAGCGTCTGTTCCTCGAATGCGCGTACGCCACGCTGGAGGATGCGGGCTACACCCCGGATAACGTGGCGACGGATCGCGACGTCGGCGTGTTCGTCGGTGTCATGTACGAGGAATACCAGCTGTATGGCGCACAGGCGCAGGCACGCGGTGACGGTGTCTCCGTGGCGGGCAGTCCGGCGTCCATCGCCAACCGCGTATCCCACGTATGCGATTTCAACGGCCCGAGCATGGCGCTGGACACCATGTGCTCATCCTCGTTGACGGCCATCCACCTGGCCTGCGAGAGCCTGCTGCGTGGTGGTTGCACCGTGGCGATCGCCGGTGGCGTCAACCTGTCGCTGCACCCGAACAAGTACCTCGTGCTCGCCCAGGGCCGTTTCATCTCGGGCAAGGGCCGCTGCGAGAGCTTCGGCGAGGGCGGCGACGGTTACGTGCCCGGGGAAGGCGTGGGCGCCGTGCTGCTGAAGCCGCTGGCCCGCGCGGTGGCCGATGGCGATCATATCTACGGTGTGATCCGTGGCACCGCGATCAATCACGGCGGCCGGACCCACGGTTATACCGTGCCCAATCCGAATGCGCAGGCGAGCGTGATTGAGCGTGCCCTGCGTTCGGCGGGCGTGGATGCGCGCGAGGTCAGCTATGTCGAGGCGCATGGCACGGGTACCCGTCTGGGCGACCCGATCGAGATCGCCGGCCTCACGAAGGCCTTCCAGGCATGGACGGCGGACGCCGGTTTCTGCGCGATCGGCTCGGCCAAGTCGAACATCGGCCATGCCGAGAGCGCGGCGGGTATCGCCGGACTGACCAAGGTGCTGTTGCAGATGAAGCACCGCCAACTGGTGCCGAGCCTGCATTCGGCCGTGCTCAATCCCGCGATCGACTTCGGGCAGACGCCGTTCGTGGTCCAGCAGGAACTCGCGCCCTGGTCGCGGCCGGTCGTGAACGGCCGCGAGAAACGGCGGATCGCCGGCTTGTCCTCGTTCGGCGCCGGCGGTGCCAACGCGCACCTGGTGGTCGAGGAATACGAGGACACCAGGGCACACGAGGATGCCGCCACGCGTGCGGCGAACCCTGCGGGCCCGGCCATGGTGCTGCTGTCCGCCCGCGACGAAGCGCGCCTGCGTGAACGCGCGCAGGCCCTGCTCGACCACCTGCGGGCGAACGACGTCGATCTGCACGACCTGGCATACACCCTGCAGGTCGGACGCGAGGCGATGGACGAGCGCCTGGCCTTGCTGGTGCCTTCCATGGAGGCGTTGCGCGACAGGCTGGAAGCCTTCCTGGCCGGCGACACGTCGGTGGAAGACCTGTACCGCGGCCAGGCCAGGCGCAACCGCGATGCACTGGCCGCGCTGGCCGGCGACGACGATATGGCCGGCACCGTGGCGACGTGGCTCGCCCGAGGCAAGCATGCCCGGTTGCTCGACCTGTGGAGCAAGGGCATGTCGCTCGACTGGCCGCGCCTGCATGCCGCCGGTGTACGCCGGTCGCGACGGATCAGCCTGCCGACTTACCCCTTCGCGCGGGAGCGTCACTGGATCGACGTGGCCCCCCCCACCGAGCCCACGGAAAGCGTAACGGGCGCGGTGCCGGCCGTGGCCGTCGCGTCCGTCGCGACAGCGACGCCACTCGGGCCACGGATGACCTCGACGGCGGCGCATGCCGTGGACGTTCCCGTGCAGACACTACTTTTCCGTCCCCTGTGGCGAGTCGCCGATGCCACCGATACGGCCTCGACGGGGGAGGCGTTCACTTCACGCTTCGTCATGCTGTGCGGCTTCGACGAAACCACCGCCGCCCAACTCCGCGCACGTTCGCCGGGGCTCGTCTGCGTCTGCATCGACGATGCCACGACGGACCTGCCAGGCGTCTTCGAGCAGGCGGCCATCGCCCTGCTGGAGGCGATCCAGGCTCGCATCGGCAAATCCGGACGGCACCTGATCCAGGTGGTCGTCCCCTTGGACAGCGACGGCGAAATCCTGGCGGGACTGGGCGGCATGCTGCGCACGGCGCAGCGCGAACACGAGCGGCTCGTCGGCCAGGTCGTCGCCGTCGCGTCCGTACAGGACGTGGCCGCGGCGATCGATACGGCGCGGGATACCGGCGCCGCTCACGTCCGCTATGTGCACGGCCGCTGCGAGGTGGCCGCGTGGGCCGAGCAGGCCGTCGTGGCCGATGCCACGTCGCCGTGGAAGGATCGTGGTGTCTACCTCATCACTGGGGGCGCCGGCGGCCTGGGCCTGATCTTCGCCCACGCCATTGCGCGGGAGGTACGCCATCCGGTGCTGGTACTCACCGGTCGCACGCCGATGAACGATGCGATCAAGACACAGGTGCGCTCGCTGGAGACACTGGGCGCCGTGGTGAGCTACCACGCCGTGGATGTCGCCGACGCCGAGGCCGTGACCACGCTGGTGCGCTCACTGCCCGAGACCTTCGAAAGCCTGGACGGCATCATCCACAGCGCGGGCGTGACCCGCGACAGCTACCTGGTCGCCAAGACACCGCAGCAGCTGCGCGAGGTGTTCGGTGCCAAGGTGGCCGGCCTGTTGAACCTGGACGAGGCCAGCGGCGACATGGCGCTGGACGTCTTCGTCGCCTTCGCATCCATCGCCGGGGCGATCGGCAGCGTGGGGCAGGCCGATTACGCGGCGGCCAACGCCTTTATGGATGCCTTCGTCGAGCGTCGCACCGCACGTGTCGCGCTGGGCGAGCGGCAGGGCCGCAGCCTGTCGATCGACTGGCCGCTGTGGGCGGAGGGCGGCATGCAGGTGGATGCCGCCACACGCGACATGCTGGCCGGACAACTGGGCATGTACCTGCTGGACAGCGCGGCGGGCGTGGATGCGCTGCGCCAGGCATGGACCGGCGGTAACGATCAGTTGCTGGTGATCGCCGGCCATGCGCCGCGCCTGCGCGAAAGCCTGCTCGGCGACGCCTCGGCTTCCGTGACTGTGTCGGCATCGATGTCCGCACCGGTATCCGTTGCGGCAGCCGTGTCGGCATCGGCACTCGCCGAGCAGGTGGGGCAGGTGCTGGAAGGCATGGTGTCGCGCCTGATCGCCGTGCGACCGGAAGACCTCGACGGCGATACCACGTTCAGCGAATACGGATTCGATTCCGTCTCCCTGACGGAGTTCGGCAACGCGCTGAACACCCATTACGGACTGCGACTGACGCCGACGATCTTCTTCGAGCATTCGACCCTCGATGGTCTGGGCGCCTACCTCGTGCGCGAGCACGCCGCGGCCATCGCGTCCGTATCGCTCCCCGTCTCCACGGCCGCCATGGCCACCCCGGAGACCGCCGAACCGATGGCGCCGGCCGCACCTGCCCTCGTCACCCTCACCGACGCGGCCACGGCACACGCGAGCGCCGCGGACGAGCCCATCGCCATCGTCGGCATGAGCGGTCAGTTCCCGCAGGCCCGCGATATCGCCGCGTTCTGGGACAACCTACGCGAGGGCAGGGACAGCATCGTCGAGGTTCCCCCCTCGCGCTGGGACTGGCGTGCGTGGTTCGGCGACCCGGCGCGCGAGCCGAACCGGACCAACATCACCCGGGGCGGCTTCATCGACGGCGTCGACGAATTCGATCCGATGTTCTTCGGCATCTCGCCGAAGGAAGCCGAACTGATGGACCCGCAGCAGCGGCTGATGATGATCCACGTGTGGAAGGCGCTCGAGGATGCCGGCCATGCCGGTCCGTCGCTCGCCGGCAGCGACACCGCCATTTTCGTCGGCACCGGATCGACGGGCTACGCCACGCTGGTGGCGCGTGCCCACCTCGGCGGTCAGGCCTATGCCTCCACCGGCGGCGTGCCGTCGGTGGGGCCTAACCGGATCAGCTACCTGTTCGACTGGCACGGGCCCAGCGAACCGGTGGAGACCGCGTGTTCCAGTTCCCTGATCGCGCTGCATCGTGGCGTGCGGGCGATCCGTGCCGGCGATGCGTCGGTCGCGGTCGTGGGTGGCGTGAATACCATCGTGACTCCGGAGGCGCATATCAGCTTCAGCAAGGCCGGCATGCTGAGCGAGGACGGTCGCTGCAAGACGTTCTCGGCCGATGCCGACGGCTATGTGCGCGGCGAGGGCGTTGCCATGCTGGTGCTGAAGCCGCTGTCCGCGGCGGAGCGCGACGGCGACACGATCCACGGCCTGGTGCGTGGCACCGCCGAAAACCACGGCGGCCACGCCAATTCGCTGACCGCGCCCAATCCGGTCGCGCAGGCGGCGGTGATCCGCAAGGCGCAGCAACAGGCCGGCATCGATCCGCGCACGGTGACCTATGTCGAGGCACACGGTACCGGTACCCGCCTGGGCGATCCCGTGGAGATCCAGGGCCTGAAGGCCGCCTTCGGCGAGGGTGCGGTAGCCGCGCCTTACTGCGGCCTGGGTTCGGTGAAAACCAACATCGGCCACCTCGAACTGGCCGCCGGCGTGGCCGGCGTGGTCAAGGTGCTGTTGCAGATGAAGCACCGCACGCTGGTGAAAAGCCTGCACAGCGACACGCTCAATCCGTACATCGACCTGGACGGCAGTCCGTTCTACGTCGTGCGCGAGGCCCGTCCCTGGGCCACCGTCAGCGACGCGCAGGGTCGGCCGCTGCCACGACGCGCCGGCGTGAGTTCGTTCGGCTTCGGCGGGGTCAACGCACACGTGGTGCTGGAGGAATACGTGCCGACGCCGCCGAGGCCACCCATGGCACCGGCCGTACCCGCGATCGTCGTGATTTCGGCACGCAACGAGGCCCGCCTGGCCGAACAGGTGCGTGCGTTGCAGGCTTTCGTCCTGCAAAGCGACGTCGACCTGGCCGATCTGGCCTATACGCTGCAGGTGGGGCGCGAGGCCATGGAGGCCCGGCTCTGCTTTGTCGCCGAGAGCATGGCGCATCTGCGCCAGACACTGACCCAACTGGCCGACGGCGCGAGTGTCGAGGGTGTCGTACAGGGCAGGGCGCTGCGCAACCGCGCGGCCCCGCCGGAGGTGTTCGACGGCGACAGGGGCGTGCTGCTGCGGCAGTGGGTCGAGGGACGTGCGGTGGACTGGCGCACGCTGTACGGCACGGCGATGCCACGCCGCATCGGCCTGCCCACCTATCCGTTCGCCCGCGAGCGTCACTGGATAACCGTGGGCGCCGTCATCGACACGCGCCCTGCCACTGCCCCTGTCACTGCCGCCGTAGTCGACAGGGCAGCGGCGCCGGCCCAGGCCGACGACGAATGGCTGCTCGCGCCGGTATGGGACGTGATAGCGCCCGCCGTCGTCGACGGTAGCGCCGCTGGCGCCGAACAACGCGTGGCGCTGCTCGGCGGGACGGCCGCGCAGCGTGCGCTGCTCACCGCCCGCTGGCCGGGTGCGACGGTGCTGGCCACGCCCGAGGAGGCAGGTCATGCCGCGTTCGATCACCTGGTCTGGATACTCCCCGGGGACACCGCGCCAGATCACGCGATCGACGACTTGAGCGACGACGAGGCACTGATCGCCGTCCAGCAGGACGGCGTGGTCACCGGTTTCCGCCTCGCCAGGGCCTTGCTGGACCACGGCGCCGATGCGCGCGCGTTGCAGTGGACCGTGGTGACCTTCGGCACCCAGGCGGTGCATCGCAACGACGTGCCTGCGCCGGCCAGCGCCGGTGTGCATGGCTGGATCGGCGCGATGGCGCGGGAATACCCGCGCTGGCAGCTGCGCCTGATCGACCTGCCGGCCGGCGAGCCGTGGCCCGTGGACACGATGTTCGACCTGCCGTGCGAATCCGCCGGGGCGGCATGCGCCTGGCGTCGTGGCCAGTGGCTGCGCCAGCGGCTTGCCCCTGTGGACCTCGATGCGACGGCGGCCGGCGCGCTGCCGTGGCGGCCGGGTGGCGTCTACGTGGTCATCGGCGGCGCTGGCGGTATCGGACAGGCCTGGACCGAGCACATGGTGCGCACGTACGGGGCCCACGTGGTGTGGATCGGGCGCCGCGCCGCGGACGCCACGATCGAGCAGGCGCGACAGCGCATCGGCGCCTTCGGTCCGACCCCGTGGTACATCGCGGCGGATGCGTCCGACCGCCAGGCACTGGCGCGCGCCCGCGACGCGGTGCTGGCCCGCCATGGCGCCATCCACGGTGTCGTGCATGCGGCCATCGCCCTGCGCGACGGCAGCATCGCGCAGATGGACGAAGCGGGCCTGCGTGGCGGGCTGGCGGCGAAAGTGGATGCCAGCGTGCGGATGGCGCAGGTGTTCGCCGGCCTGCCGCTGGACCTGATGCTGTTCTTCTCGTCGATGATCGGTTTCACGACGCCGGCGGGGCAGGCCGTCTATGCGGCCGGATGCCGCTTCAAGGACGCCTACGCGCTGCGCCTGGCCGCACGCCTGCCGTATCCGGTGAAGGTCATCGACTGGGGCTACTGGGGCAGCATCGGCACCGTGGCCTCACCCATGTACCGCGAGCGCATGGCCCGACAGGGCATCGGCTCGATCGAGCCGGCCGACGGCATGCGCGCCCTGGATCGCCTGATGCGGGCGCCGCTCGCACGGCTGGGTTACGTCAAGGTGGTGCCCGGGCGCGAGACCGATGGCGGTGTGTTCGACCTCATCGGCGATACCCGGCTTCGTGCCGATGTCGCCACGTATACCTCGGTGGCGGTGCCGGCTCTTGCCGCATCGGCCGGGTTCGCGGGCGATGCCGCCGCGCTGGCGGCGGAGGGCGAGCAGATCGACCGCCTGTCGCTGGCGATCCTGCGCGCGGAGTTGCGCGCCCTGGGCCTGACCGATGCGGCCAAGGCGATCGCGTGGCATCCCCGCCATGCACGCTGGCTGGGCCATAGCCTGGACCGGGTCGCCCGTGCCGATGCGCTGTCCGGTGCCGGCGCCACGCCGTCGCTGGCCGAGGCCTGGGCCACATGGGACACGCACAAGGTGACATGGCTGGTCGACGGCCACGTACGCCGGGCGCAGGTCGGCCTGGTGGATAGCATGCTGCGTGCACTGCCGGCGATCCTCAGCGGCCAGGTGCAGGCCACGGCGGTGATGTTCCCCGAGTCGTCCATGCGCCTGGTCGAAGGCATCTACCAGGGCAATGCCGTGGCGGACCACTTCAACGACGTGCTCGGCCAGGCGGTGGTGGACTTCGTCGCCGCGCGTATCGCCGCCGACCCGGCGGCCCGCCTGCGCATCCTCGAGATCGGTGCGGGCACCGGCGGCACCAGCGCACGGTTGATGGCACGCCTGGCACCGCACGCCGCGCATGTCGACACCTACTGCTATACCGACCTCTCGCGTGCCTTCCTGCTGCATGCGCAGGCCACCTACGGTCCGCACTACCCGTACCTGGACTATCGCCTGCTGGATATCGGCCGTCCGCTGGCGGGGCAGGGCATCGAGGCCGGCAGCTACGACCTGGTGGTGGCCACCAACGTGCTGCATGCCACGCCCGATATCCGCGAAAGCCTGCGCAACGCGAAAGCGCTGCTGCGTCCGCACGGCCTGCTGGCGTTGAACGAGCTGAGCAGCTGCGAGCTGTGGGCGCACCTCACCTTCGGCCTGCTGGATGGCTGGTGGCTGTACGAGGACGAGGCCCTGCGGATGCCCGGCTGTCCCAGCCTGTCGCCCGCGGGCTGGGCGCGGGTCCTCGCCGAGGAAGGCTATGCCCCGGTGGCGTTCCCCGCGCAGGACAGCCACGCGCTGGGCCAGCAGGTGATCGTGGCCCGCAGTGACGGGATCACCCGGCAACGGCAGGTGCCACGCTTAGCCGTGCCCGCCGACACGCCCGTTGCCGCCGGCCCAACCATGCACGCCGACGTCGCGCTGGCGGACAAGTGCAGGGCCGCCCTGCGCAAGCTGGTCGCGGCCAGCCTGAAGATGCCGGCCGGCAGCATCGACACCGACACGGGGCTGGACCGTTACGGCATGGACTCCATCCTGGTGCTGGAACTGACCCATGTATTGCGGGACACGTTCGAGGCGCTGGGTATCGGCGAGGCGGTGACCACCACGCTGTTCTTCGAGCATCCGAGCATCGATGCGCTGGCCGACCACTTCATCGCGACCGAGCCGTCCGCGATGGCACGCTGGGTGGGCCTGCATCGCCCATCCGCGACGCATCGCGATGCAACGGAGGCCACAGACATCACGGACGGCGCGCCGCGGCGGATCGGCACGCGCCTGGCCGGCGACACCTTCGTGCTGGCCGACCACCAGGTCAACGGCGCGCACGTGCTGCCCGGCGTGGTGCACATGGAAATGGCGCTGGCTACCGCCCGCCAGGCGCTGGGGCGCGAAGTGCGCGGCCTGCGCAAGATCGTCTGGGCGCGGCCGCTGGTCGCCGACGCGAACGGCGTCACCGTGCATGTCGCCTGGTCCACCGATCGAAGCGGACGCGACGACTACACGATCCAGGCCGGCGACGATGCCACGGTGTACAGCCAGGGCAGCGCGGCACCCGCGGAAGCGCCGGTGGCCACCGTGCGACACGACCTGGACACGCTGCGCCGGGACTGCGCGCTGGCCCATGCCGACGCGGCACGATGCCAGGCCGTCTTCGCGCGCAAGGGGCTGCAGTACGGACCCGGCTTCCGTGGCCTGGACGAGCTGTTCATCGGCGACGGCCGGGTGCTGGCGAAGATCTCGCTGCCGGTCTCCGTGGCGTCCACGCTGGACGACTACGTGCTGCATCCCAGCCTGCTCGACGCAGCGTTGCAGGCCGCGCTCGGCCTGCACCTGGGTTCGGGCGACGACGGCGACGACGACGCGGACGTGGCGCTCGCGCTGCCGTTCGCGCTGGACGCCCTGGATGTGCTGGCGCCGTGCACGCCCCGGATGTGGGCCTTCGTCCGCTACAGCGATCCGGCCGGCCGCGACGGACCCGTGCAGTACCTCGACATCGACCTGTGCGACCCGACCGGCGCCGTTTGCGTGCGCCTGACCCGGCTCAGCCTGCGCCTTCTGGATATTCCACCGACACGTGACACGCCCACCGACCGGACCCTTCACGACATGAACGACATCACCGGCGTCACCGCATCCACCGGCCCCTCGCGCCTGCTTCGCGAACGGAGCGTCCTGCAGCTGAGGAAGCTGATCGCGAAGGGGTTGTCCCTGCCGCTGGATGCCATCGGCGAGAACATCGGCTTCGACGAGTACGGCATCGATTCGATCCTGGTCATGGAGCTGACCAACGCGCTGCGCGAGGCTTTCGGCGCCGAACACGTCGGCACCACGCTGTTCTTCGAGCACCGCGACATCGACAGCCTGGTTGAGCATTTCCTGCAGACCGATCCGGACGGGCTGCTGCGCTGGACCGGGCTCGCGGGAGCGGTCGCACCCGCACGTGCCGCGGCACCCGCCGCGGCGCAGGCGGTCGAACAACCGGTCGGAACCTCGATACCGACGGCTCCCGCCACGACGACGCCCACGACACCGGTCGTGCAGCGCGCCGCAGCCACCGCCGTGCACGCGCCGGCGCCCGTGGCGCCCTTCGACGTGGCGATCGTCGGCCTGTCCGGCCGCTATCCCGCGGCCGACGACGTGCACGGGTTCTGGGAGAACCTGGTCGCGGGTCGCAACTGCGTCACCGAAGTGCCGCCGGAACGCTGGGACCATGCGCGTTTCTTCGATGCCGCGAAGGGCGTGCCGGGCAAGACCTATACGCGCTGGGCCGGCCTGATCGACGGCGTGGATTGCTTCGACCGGCTGTTCTTCAACATCGCGCCGCGCGAGGCGCGGTTGATCAGCCCGCAGGAACGGCTTTTCATGCAGGAGGTGCATGCCAGCATCGAGGATGCCGGCTACACCGCCGCGAATCTGCACACCAACCGGAAGATCGGCGTGTTCGTCGGGGTGACCAACGAGCACTACGCCACCGGCGCGCGGTTCTGGTCGATCGCCAACCGTATCTCGCACCTGTGCAACTTCCAGGGCCCAAGCATGGCGGTGGACACGGCCTGCTCGTCGTCACTGACCGCCGTGCACCTGGCGATCGAGAGCCTGCGCAGCGGTGACAGCGAGGTGGCTATCGCCGGCGGCGTGAACCTGATCGTGGCGCCGACCCAGCTGATCGACCTGGCGTCGATGACCATGCTGGCCGCCGACGACAAGTGCAAGTCGTTCGCCGCCGACGGCGACGGCTTCGTCGATGCCGAAGCGGTAGGCGCGCTGGTGCTCAAACCGCTGCACCGCGCCGTGGCCGATGGCGACCACGTCCATGGCGTCATCAAGGGCAGTGCGATCAACGCAGGCGGCAAGACCAACAGCTACCTGGTGCCCAGCCCGGCCCTGCAGGCGCAACTGGTGGCCGATGCGCTGCGGCGCGCTGGCGTGGACGCCCGTTCGATCGGCTACGTGGAAGCGCAGGGCACCGGCAGCAGCCTGGGCGATCCCATCGAGATCGCCGGCCTGTCGAAGGCGTTCCGCCAGTGGACGGCGGACCGGCAGTTCTGCGCGATCGGCTCGGCCAAGTCGAACATCGGCCATAGCGAGAGCGCCAGCGGCTTTGTCGCGATCAGCAAGGTGCTGATGCAGATGAAGCACCGCACGCTGGTGCCCAGCCTGCACGCCGCCAGTCTCAACCCGAACATCCGCTTCGCCGATACGCCGTTCTTCGTTCAGCAGGCGCTGGGCCCGTGGACGCGTCCGACGCAGGAGATCGACGGCCGGCCGCACGAACTGCCGCGCCGGGCGGGTGTCTCGTCCTTCGGTGCCGGCGGTGCCAATGCGCACCTGGTGATCGAGGAATACATCGCCCCGCCCGAGGCCGCGCGGGCCATCGACGGCCCGGCGATGATCGTGCTTTCCGCACGCGATCCGGAGCGTCTGCAGGCGCGTGCGCAGCGGCTGCTGGCGGCGCTCGCGCCCGAACGCATCGACGCGGAGGCGACGCTGGCCGATATCGCGTACACGCTGCAGGTCGGCCGCGAGGCGATGGAAGAACGACTGGCCTGGCTGGTCGAATCGGTGGACGAACTACGCGTGAAGCTGGCCGCCTTCGTCGAAGGCGACGCCGACGGCGCCGAGGCCTACCGCGGCCAGGCGCGGCGCAACGCCTTCGCGATGCTGGCCGACGACGAGGACATGCAGGTGGCCGTGCAGGCCTGGGTGGCCAAGGGCAAGTTCGGCAAGCTGCTGGACCTGTGGGTCAAGGGCTTCTCCTTCGACTGGAACGCCCTGTATGCGCACGGCCAGGCACGTCCACGCCGGATCAGCCTGCCCACCTATCCATTCGCGCGCGAGCGCTGCTGGACCGACGTCCGCTACCCGGATGCGCCGGATGCGCCGGGCACGGCGACCGTGCTCGCCGCGACGGCGGTGCCTGCCGCAGCGGATCACGTCGCTCCCGTCCGCGAAAACGACGACATGGCGGCCATGACGCGGATCTGGTGCGAGCTGCTGGGTCGTCCGTCGGTGGCCGAGGACGACGACTTCTTCGAGCTGGGCGGCCACTCGCTGCTGGGTACCCAGCTGGCGGCACGGATTCGCGACGAGTTCGGCGTAGACGTGCCGGTAAGCACGCTGCTGGAAGCACCCACTGTCACCGCACTGCTCGGGCGGATGCGCGGCATCGCCCCGATGCCGGCGGCGCCGTCCGCGCCGCCGGCCACGACGGATGCCGCCGTCGACACGAACGGCCACGCTGGCGGGGCAGACGAGAGCGAGGCGTTTCCGCTGTCGTTCGCCCAGCAGCGCCTGTGGTTCCTGGACCAGCTGGAAGGCCACAGCCCGACCTACAACATCCCGGCCGCGGTGCGCCTGAAGGGCAGCCTCGACGATCGCTCGCTGCAGGCGGCGCTCGACGATGTGGTGGCCCGTCACGACGCGCTGCGCGCGCGCTTCGAAAGCATCGACGGCTCGCCCGTGCAGCGCATCGCCAACGACGTGACGCTGGACTTCGTGCGCCACGACCTGCGCCAGCTGTCGCCGAAGGAACGCGACGTCAAGACCCGCTGGCTGATGCTGGACGAGGCACGCACGCCGTTCGACCTGCAGACCGGCCCCCTGGTCCGCAGCCGCCTGCTGCGTCTGGGCGAGCACGAACACCTGCTGCTGCTGACCATGCACCACATCGTTTCCGACGGCTGGTCGATGGGCATCGTGGTGCGCGAGCTGGGCATGCTGTACGCCGCGCACAGCACCGGCGCAGCCGTGTCGCTGCCCGACCTGCCCATGCGTTACGTGGACTTCGCCCGCTGGCAGCGCCAGTGGCTGAGTGGGGAGGTGCTGGATCGCCAGCTGGACTACTGGAAGCGCCAGCTGGCCGGCGCGCCCACGCTGCTGACCCTGCCCACCGACCGTCCGCGCCCGGCCCGCCAAGGGCAGGACGGCGCCGCGCTCGCCTATGCGCTGCCGACAGGGCTGAGCGCGCAGCTGAACGCGCTGAGCCGGAAGTCGCAGAGCACGCTGTTCATGACCTTGTGCGCGGCGTTCAACGTGCTGCTGGCCCGTTATGCCGGGCAGGGCGACATCTGCATCGGCACGCCGATCGCCAACCGCAACCGCAGTGAGATCGAGGACCTGATCGGTTTCTTCGTCAACACGCTGGTGCTGCGCACGCAGGTGGACCTGTCGGCAGGCTTCACCGACCTGCTGAAACAGGTGCGCACCACCACGCTGGATGCCTACGCACACCAGGACGTGCAGTTCGAGCAGCTGGTCGGCGCCGTGCAGCCCGAACGGCATACCAGCTACACGCCGTTGTTCCAGGTGATGCTGGTGCTGCAGAACTCGCCGATGAACCTGGCGCTGCCCGGCTTGCAGCTGGAGCTGGTGCCGCATGAGGTGGTCACGGCCAAGTTCGACATCACCCTGACGCTCACCGAAGGCCCGGCGGGCCTGCACGGCAGCTTCGAGTACAACACCGACCTGTTCGACGCCGGCACCATCGAGCGCATGGGCGTGCATTTCGGCAACCTGTTGCAGGCCATCGTGGACGATCCCACCCGTGCGCTGGGTGACCTGCCGATGATCGCGCCGGCGGAACGGAAGCGGTTGGTCTACGGCTTCAACGACACGGCGAAGGTCTACCCGCGCGTCGGGCCGGCATCGCAGACGCTGCAGCAGCTGTTCGAGGCGCAGGTGGCGCGCACGCCTGGGCAGGTCGCGGTGGTCTACGCGGGCGTCTCGCTCACCTATGCGGAACTCAACGCCCGCGCCAACCGCCTGGCCCGGCACCTGCGCGGCCTGGGCGTGGGGCCGGACACCCTGGTCGGCCTGTGCACCGAGCGGTCGCTCGAGATGATCGTCGGGCTGTACGCGATCCTCAAGGCCGGTGGCGCCTATGTGCCGCTGGACCCCACGTATCCACCGGATCGCCTGGCCACGATCGTGGACGACGCCGCGCCGAAGGCGATCCTCACCCAGTGGCAGCACCGCGACGCGGTACCTCCGGTAGCCGGCCTGCCGGTGCTCTGCCTGGATGCCGACGATGCCCCGTGGGAGGGGAATGCGGACGACGACCTGGACCACCGCACGCAGCCGGGACACCTGGCCTATGTGATCTACACCTCCGGTTCCACCGGCAAGCCGAAGGGGGTGGCGATCGACCATCGCGGCATCGTCAATCGCCTGCAATGGATGCAGGAGGCCTATCCGCTGACCGCCGCCGATCGCGTGTTGCAGAAAACCCCCTTCAGCTTCGATGTCTCGGTATGGGAGTTCTTCTGGCCGCTGCTGGAAGGCTCCACCCTGGTCGTGGCCCGTCCCGGCGGCCACCAGGACGTGGCGTACCTGGCCGGCATCATCGATGCGGAAGGGATCACCACGGCGCATTTCGTGCCGCCGATGCTGGACGTGTTCCTCAACGAGGTGGAGCCGGGCAGCGGCCGCTCGCTGCGCCAGGTGATGTGCAGCGGCCAGGCCCTGCCGCTGGAACTGCAGCAGCGTTTCTTCGCCACCTGGCAGCACGTGGCGCTGCATAACCTCTACGGACCCACCGAGGCCTCGGTGGACGTCACCTACTGGGCCTGCCGCAAGGACAGTCCGCTCAACTGCGTGCCCATCGGCCTGCCGATCGCCAACATCCAGATCCACATCCTGGACGACGCACTGGAGCCGGTGCCGGTGGGCGTGGTCGGGCACCTCTACATCGCGGGCGTCGGCCTGGCGCGCGGCTACGTCAACCGGCCGGAGCTGACCGCGCAGACCTTCATCCCCAATCCGTTCAGTGCCAGCCCCGGTGCGCGCATGTACCTCTCCGGCGACCTGGCGCGCTATCTGCCCGACGGCACCATCGACTACCTCGGGCGCAGCGACCACCAGGTCAAGATCCGCGGCCTGCGCATCGAGCTCGGGGAAATCGAGGCGACGCTCGCAGCCATCGACGCGGTACGCGACGTGGTGGTCCTCGCGCGTGCCGACGAACGCGGCGTACCGCGGCTGGTGGCCTATCTCGTGGCGCACGACGGGGCGACCCTGCCGGACGCGGCGTCGTTGCGCGCCACCCTGCTGCGCACGCTGCCCGATTACATGGTGCCGGAGTATTTCGTGGCGCTGACGGCCATGCCGCTGACCTCCAATGGCAAGGTCGATCGCAAGGCCCTGCCGGCGCCGGAGATGGTGCAGGACGAAGCGGCGCACGTCGCGCCGCGTACGCCGACCGAGCAGCGCATCGCCGCGGTGTGGGCCGATGTGCTGAAGGTGGAGAAGATCGGTGCGATGGACGATTTCTTCGAGCTGGGCGGCCACTCGCTGCTGGCCACCCAGCTGGTGTCGCAGCTGCGCAAGCGGCAGATCGCCGGCATCGAGTTGCGCGACCTGTTCAGCCACTCGACCCTGGCCGGGCTGGCCGCGTTCGTCGACGCCAGCCACGGTGGCGGACGCCACCCCAACCTGGTGCCGATCCGCGCGGAGGGCACCTCGACACCGCTGTTCCTGGTCCATCCGATCGGCGGCGGCGTGCAGTATGCGTTCGACCTGGCCCGCCAACTGGACGCGGACCAGCCGGTGTTCGGCCTGGCCGCGACCGGGCTGGGGGAGGGCGAAACGCCGCTGGACACGATCGCCGGACTGGCCGGTACCTACGTGGACGCCATCCGCCAGGTGCAGCCGAAGGGCCCTTACCAACTGGCGGGGTGGTCGCTGGGCGGCACGATCGCCTACGAGATGGCCCACCGGCTGACCCAGGCGGGAGAGGCCGTTCGCTTCGTCGGCCTGATCGACACCGGCAGCCCCGCCATGCGCGCCCGTCTGCTGGCCGAGCACCCGGTGCGCTCGGAGGCCTGCCGCGGCCTGCTGAACTGGCTGCTCGACCTGCCGGGCGCCGTGGACGATCCACGCCGGCACCCGGCGTTCGCCGAGCTGATGGCACTGGCCGGACGTGACGACCTCCCGGGCATGATCGCCGCGTGCCGACGCGAAGCCTTGCTGCCGGAGCACCTGGACAGCGGGCAGGTGCAGCGGACCGTGGCGCTCTACGCGGCCACGGCACGCGCCGTCGATACGTATCGCGCGCCCGTCGCCGGACGACTGCCGGTGACCTTCTTCGCCGCCGGGCGTGGCGAGGGCGAGGAGGTGAGCCTGGGCTGGCGCGACCTGCTCGGTCCGTCCCTGGACATCGTCCGTATCGGCGGTACGCACCTGTCGATGGTGCGGCCGCCGCTGCTCGATCGCCTGGCGCGCGAGATCGCCGGCCGGATCGGCAACGTCGCCGCGCCCGTGGCTCGCCCGGCCGCCAACCAGTGAACGCCTCCAGGATCGCCATGAACGACACGCCCACCCTGCAGTACTCGCGCGGCATCCAGGACCTGCCGGGCCCCAAGGGCCAGCCGTGGGTGGGCAACGCGCTGCAACTCAGCGGGCGGCAGATGCACCAGAAGTTCACTGCCTGGGTGCGCGAGTTCGGCCCGATGTTCCGCCTGGAGGTGTTCGGCAACCCCATCGTCATCGTCTCCGACGCGCCCACGGTGCAGGCGGTGCTCAAGGAACGGCCCGAGGTGTTCCGGCGCAGCGGCAGCCTGAAGACGATCATGCACGAGCTGGACATCCGTGGCGTGATCACCGCCGAGGGGGATGCCTGGCGCAAGCAGCGCAAGCTGGTGATGAGCGGGCTGAGCGCGGAGGTGATCCGCAACTTCTTCCCGACCATGCGCTTCATGACCGAACGCATGATGGACCGCTGGAAGCACCGGCTCGCCCAGGGCCTGCCGGTCGACCTGCGCCGGGACCTGAAGGCCATGGCGCTGGACGTGATCGTGGGCATCGCGATGGGCCACGACATCGATGCGGTCAACGACGAAGGCGGCCCGTTGCAGCGGAGCATCGACGCCATCTTCCACCGGCTCGGGCAGCGCACCACGGCGGCGTTCCCGTACTGGCGCCACGTCCGGTTGCCGGTGGATCGCGCCGCCGACCGCGCGTCGGCGCAGATCGCGGCATCCGTGCAGGGCTTCGTCCGCGACGCCCGTGCGCGCATGGCGCAGCAGCGCCAGTTGCACGAGAAACCGGGCAACATGCTGGAAGCGATGATCGCCGCGGCGGAAGACCCGGCCTCCGGCTTCACCGACGAGGAGCTGATGGACAACGCGGTGCTCAGCGTCATCGGCGGCGAGGACACCACCGCCAACTCCATCGCCTGGATGCTCCACCTGCTGGCCCAGCATCCCGCAGCGGCCGCGGCGCTCACGGCGGAAGTGGACGCGGTGCTCGGCGAGGACACGCTCATCCGCGACTGGGAGCTGATGAAGCGCTTCGACTACCTGGAGGCCACCTTCAGCGAGGCGCAGCGCCTGCGCTCGGTGGCACCGTATGTCGGGGTCACCAGCAACATCGACTGCGTGGTCGCGGACACGCTGATTCCGAAGAACACCGCCATCGTGGTGGCGACGGCGGGGGAGGGGCTGGACGAGGTGCAGTTTCCCGATCCGGCCGCGTTCTCGCCGGAACGCTGGATCTTCGAGCAGCGTCCGCCGCGCGAACGGGACCCGGCGCGCAAGCTGTTTCCGTTCGGCAGCGGGCCGCGGCTGTGCCCGGGGCGCTTCCTCGCGCTCACCGAGATCACCATGGTCGTCTCCATGATCCTGCGCAACTTCGAGCTGGAACTGGATACGAACGCGCCACCGGTGCGGGAGGTGCTCAATTTCTTCATGGCGCCCAGTTCGCTGCCGGTGCGGATCAGGCTGCGCACGCCGCCGGGGGCGGCTTCGTGATCCCGGCGGCGCGGGAGTCCAATCTCGAGATCGCCCGGCGCATCCTGGGCGTGTCGCTGCCCCTGATGGGCTCCATGGTCGGCAACCTCATCATGATGCTGGTGGACCGGGTGTGCCTGGCGCGGTATTCCAGCGAGACCCTGGCCGCGTCCGGGCCGGCGGTCTATACGGCCATGGCCATCATCGGTTTCTTCGCCGCGGTGGTGGGCTTCTCACGCTCCTGCGTCGCCCAGGCCTTCGGCCGGTCCGGCCACGACGCCGCGGCCTACCAGGCGGCCGTGGGCATCGTCGTCGGCATCCTGTTCGCCGTGGCCCTGCTGCTGCTGGCGCCGCTGATGGCAATGATCCCGTCGCTGAGCCAGCGGCCGCCGGCCATCACCCACCTGGAATCGCAGTTCCTCTACTGGTCGGCGTATTTCGGTGCGGCGATGACTTTCAACATGGCGTTGTCGTCGTATTTCAACGGCATCGGCAAGACGCGCATCACGCTGGTGGCGGGACTGCTCGGCCAGGCAGTCGGCATCGTGATGACCATCGGCCTGGTCTTCGGCCGCTTCGGCCTGCCGGAGATGGGCATGCGCGGCTCGGCGCTGGGCACCTTGTGCGGCACGCTGGCGATCACCGCCTGCTACCTGCCGTATGTGCCTCGGCAGGTCTGGTCGATCCTGCGCGGGCTGGTGCGCACGCGCGGCGTTCCCCTGGCCGAGGTGGCGCCGCGGCTGCGCAAGGGCGTGGCGCTGGGCGTGACGGCGGGCATCGGCAACTTCGGCAACGCCGCCTTCATCTGGATCATCGCGGGGCTGGGCGCCATCGCGCTGGCCGCCAACAACGTCAACCTGACGGTCAGCTACCTGGGCGTGATCCCGCTGCTGGGCCTGGGCATCGGCTGCAGCGTGCTGTGCGGCAATGCGCTGGGCAAGGACGAGTTCCACCAGGTGCCGCGGATCATCGCCGTGACGCTGGGCATCGAGCTGGCGTACGTGGCGGTGATGTCCTTCTTCCAGATCGTCACCCCGGACGTGCTGCTGAATCCGTTCGGCCTGGCCGACAAGCCGGAGGCTATCCGGCAGGCATCGGTCGCCACCTCGCGGGTGTTGTGGACCTATTCGCTCGCGTTCGCCTTCTCGATGACCGGGCAGGCGGTGCTGGAGGCCTTCGGCATCACCCGCTTCCTGTTCGTCACCCGGTTCGTGTTCATGTGGGCGCTGAGCATCCCCACGGTGTACCTGATGACCCTGGGCCATGTGGGCGATGCCGGGTTCCTGCCCACCTGCTGGATCGTGGGTTCCAGCTACGAGGCGGCCATCGGGGTGTTCTACTTCTGGCGGATCGCCGTGGCGGTGAACAAACGGCAGAACGCGATCGTGCTGACCCGGGCTCAGGCCTGACCGGTTTTCACCCGGATCATTCGCCATGCACGCGGAAAGGACTACTCTCGGCGGTCAGGTGTGGATCATCCGCGCCGGGAGTGGCTCATGCTTAGCGTCGCGATGTTCATGGCGGGTCTATAGACCTCTTCCGGCGCAAGCGGACCCGGGATGCCGCGGGCTCCGAGCGTGAGCCGGCCCTCCGGGCCGAGCTCTTCAACACCGAACAACTGGAAGCCTACGGTGCGCAATTGGCGACGCGGCACCGCGTAGCGGCCCATCGCTCCGCCGAATGGCTGCTGCCCCGGCTGGCCGACAACGAGACCGTCATCGTCGATGCCTGCCGTGGCCTCATGGCCGCCGGCAAGCGCGGCGAGGGCACGACGCCCGCGGGCGAGTGGCTGCTCGACAACCTCTACGTGATGGAGGAACACGTCCGCGCCGCGGAAAAGGATTTCCCCAAAGGCTACAGCCGAGAACTGCCGCAGCTCGACGGCGGCCCGTCCAGCGGCCTGCCTCGGGTCTACGACATCGCTCTGGAGGTCATCTCCCACGGGGACGGCCGGATCGACGCGGCCGGACTGGCGCGATTCCTCGACGCCTACCAGACCGTGGTGCCGCTCAGCCTCGGCGAGCTGTGGGCCGTGCCGATCATGCTGCGGCTGGCGCTGATCGAGAACCTGCGCCGCATCGCCGTGCGCGTGACGCTGGACCGCTCGCGGCGCCGCCGTGCCACGCGCTGGGCCGACGCGATGACACGCATGGCCGCCGAGGACCCGAAGAACGTGGTGCTGGTCGTCGCGGACATGGCACGCTCCGCGCCGGTCATGAGCGCCCCGTTCGTCGCCGAAATGGTGCGCCGCCTGCAAGGGCAGGGGCCGGCACTGGCCATGCCGCTGGGTTGGGTGGAGCAGCGGCTGGCCGAGTCGGGACGCAGCACCGATCATCTGGTGCAGGCCGAATCCCAGCAGCAGGCGATGCAGCAGGTGTCGGTCGGCAACAGCATCGGCAGCCTGCGCTCGCTGGCCGCGATCGACTGGCGCGACTTCGTCGAGGCAGCCAGCCTGGTGGAAAGCTGCCTGCGTGAAGACCCGTCGGGTGTCTATCCCGCCATGGACTTCGCCAGCCGCGATCGCTACCGGCACGCGGTGGAGAAACTGTCGCGCACCACGCGCATCGACGAGCGGACCGTGGCACGGCGCGCGATCGCGGCGGCCCAGGCACCGGACGCGACATCCGCCCATCCCGCCGCGCGACACGTGGGTTACCACCTGGTCGGCGCGGGACGTCCCGCGCTGGAACGCGCGCTGGGCGCACGGCGCCGACTGGCCACGCGCTGCCGGCAGGCCTTCGACCGGGCGCCGTTCGCCTGGTCGCTGGTGGCCTTCCTCACGCTCACCGGTGCGTTGACCACCGCGCTGGTCGGCACCGCGGCGCTGGGTCCCGCCTATGTGTGGGAGCGGGCCGTGCTTGCGCTGGGTTGCATCGTCGTGGCCAGCCAGCTCGGCCTGAGCCTGCTCAACCTGATCGCCTCGCTGCTCACCGCGCCCGATTACCTGCCGCGCATGGATTACGAGGACGGCCTGCCCGATGCCGCACGCACGCTGGTGGCGGTGCCGACGATGCTGGGCAGTCCCCAGGACGCGGACGACGTGGCGGAGGGCCTCGAAGTGCGCTTCCTGGCCAATCGCGACGATGCCCTGCATTTCGCGTTGCTGACCGACTTCCCCGATGCCGACCAGGCGGTGATGCCCGGTGACGAGGCCATCCTCGCGCAGGCCGCCGCCCGGATCGATGCGCTCAACGCGACGTACCCGTCCAGTGCCGCCGACCGCTTCTATCTCCTGCACCGGCCGCGCGAGTGGAGCCCCACGCAGGGGCGCTGGATCGGCTTCGATCGCAAGCGCGGCAAACTGGCCGCCCTGAACGCGCTGCTGCGCGGCGAAGGCGCCGATCGTTTCCTGTTGATCGTGGGCCGGATCGCCCAGTTGCCCGCCGTGCGCTACGTGATTACCCTGGATACCGACACGCACCTGCCGCGCGACACCGCGCACCGGCTGGTCGCGGCGATGGACCATCCGCTCAACCGCCCCGTGTTCGCCGACGAAAGCAATCGGGTGATCGCCGGCTACAGCCTCATGCAGCCGCGCGTGGGTATCGCGCTCCCGGCGCAGGCGCGTTCGGCGTATGCCCGCCTCTACGGGGCCGACGCCGGTGTCGATCCGTATACGCGCGCCGTGTCGGATGTGTACCAGGACCTGTTCCACGAGGGCTCGTTCACCGGCAAGGGTATCTACGACGTGGATGCGTTCGAGCGCGCCATGGCCGGGCGGCTGAAGGACGAGCGCGTTCTCAGCCACGACCTCATCGAAGGCTGCTTCGTTCGCTCGGCCCTGCTAAGCGACGTGCTGGTGTTCGAGGAAATCCCCGAACGCTATGCAGACGACAGCGTGCGCCGCCATCGCTGGATGCGCGGCGACTGGCAACTGTTGCCATGGTTGTTGCCCACGGTGCCCAGCCCGCACGGGTGGGTGGCCAACGACCTGAGCGCACTGTCGCGCTGGAAGCTGTTCGACAACCTGCGACGCAGCCTGGTCGCTCCGGCCGCGCTGGCCCTGCTGGTGGCCGGGTGGTTGTGGATCGCTCCGGCGCTGACCTGGACGGCGGCGATCCTCGCCATGATGGTGGTGCCGGTGCTGTTGCAGGTGCTGATGGACGCCGCGCGCAAGCCCCACGACATCGCGTGGCGGCAGCATGCCGGCGTGCAGTCGCGCGCGGCGGCGGAGCACGCATTGCGCCTGGGCTTGTCCATCGCCTGGCTGCCGCATGAGGCGCGCCTGAGTGTGGATGCCATCGCCCGGTCGCTTTGGCGTGTGTGCGTCAGCCGCAAACACCTGCTCGAGTGGCGCTCGTCCGCCGACGTGGAGCGTCAGGGTCGCGGCTCGCGGCAGATTCCCTGGCGCGCGCTGTGGGCCGGCCCGGCTACTTCGATCGTCGTGGCTGCGCTGCTGGCCGTGGCCAGGCCGCTGGTGTTGCCCGTTGCCTTGCCCTGGCTGCTGGCCTGGCTGGCATCGCCACCCCTGGCCTGGTGGATCAGCCGGGCGCAGGTGAGCAAGCCGTTCGCGCCCAGCGAGGCCGATCATGCCTTCCTGCGGCTGCTGGCGCGGCGCACGTGGGCCTTCTTCGAAACACACATGGGCCCGGACGATCACTGGCTGCCACCGGACAACGTGCAGGTGACGCCGTCGCCGCAGCTGGCCCGACGCACGTCGCCGACCAACATGGGCCTGGGCCTGCTGGCCGGCCTGGCCGCCTACGACTTCGGTTACCTGGGTGCCGGCGCCCTGGTGCAGCGGCTGGCGAACACGCTGGCCACCATGCAGGGGCTCGAGCGGCATCGCGGCCATTTCTACAACTGGTACGACACCGCCACGCTGGCGCCGATGCGTCCGCTGTATGTCTCCAGCGTGGACAGCGGCAACCTGGCCGGCCACCTGCTGACCTTGCAACGCGGCCTGCTCGATGTCGCCCAGGCCCCGGTGTTCCGCAACGCGTCGATCGCGGGATTGCGCGACACGGTGGCGTTGCTGGCGCAGACCACGGACGAAAACCGCCGTGCACCACTGACCGCGTGGGCCGGCGATCTGGCGGCGGCCATGCTGGCCCCGCCGGCATGCATGCGCGATGTGCTCGCGTTCGTCACCGTGCAGCAGGAGCGGCTGCGCGAGGTAACCGCCCAGGCATCCGACCACGTATCTTCCGGTGACGACGAAGGGGCCTTCTGGCTCTCGCGATTGACCCTGCTGTGCGACGAGTTGCACGAAGAGGCGAGCCTCTGGTACGACGCGGCCACCGACGGCCAGGCCATTCCCACGCTGATGGAACGGGCGGCGAATACGACCGATGCCGCGCAGGCGGACCGTGCCACGGCACGCCTGCGGGCGCTGGAGGCCGCCGCCTCGCAGGCGGGCGATCTGGCGATCATGGATCACGCGTTCCTCTACGACGCCCATCGCCGCCTGTTGTCGATCGGTTTCGATGTCGAACGGCGCACGCTGGATGCGTCGTTCTACGACCTGCTGGCTTCGGAGGCGCGCCTGACCACGTTCGTGGCCATCGCCCAGGGCCAGTTGCCGCAGGAGAGCTGGTTCTCGCTCGGCAGGCTGTTGACCAGCACGGGCGGCTCGCCGGTGCTGCTGTCGTGGACGGGGTCGATGTTCGAATACCTCATGCCGATGCTGGTCATGCCGACCTACGAAGGCAGCCTGCTGGAGCAGACCTGCCGCGCCGCGGTGGCACGGCAGATCGAATACGGCCGGCAACGCAACCTGCCGTGGGGCGTGTCCGAATCCGGCTACCACGCGGTCGATGCGCAGATGACCTACCAGTACCGCGCCTTCGGCGTGCCGGGCCTGGGGCTGAAACGTGGGCTGGGCGAGGATCTGGTGGTGGCGCCGTATGCGTCGGTGCTGGCCCTGATGGTGGCGCCCGCCGCGGCTACCGACAACCTGCGACGCCTCGCGCGTGCCGGACTGGCCGGCCGTTTCGGCCTGTATGAGGCGGTCGATTACACGCCTTCGCGCCTGCCGCCGGGCCAGGAGTCCGCGGTGGTGCGCCAGTACATGGCGCACCACCAGGGCATGTCGCTGCTGGCGATCGGTCATGTGCTGCTGGACCGGCCGATGCAGAAGCGCTTCGAGTCGGACCCGCGCATGATGGCGACCAGCCTGCTGTTGCAGGAGCGCGTGCCGCGCATGGCCTCCGAATACCTGCACACGGCGGGCCTGGGCGAAGTGGCGACGGCACCGGCCTTGCCGGAAGCCCGCCTGCGCCTGTTCACCGATCCCGACCGGCCGCGCCCGGCCGTGCAGCTGCTGTCCAACGGCCGTTACCACGTCATGGTCAGCAGCGCCGGCGGCGGCTACAGCCGCCGCGACGGCATGGCCGTGACGCGCTGGCGCGAGGACATCACGCGCGACAGCGACGGCATGTTCTGCTACATCCGCGATCCGGAATCGGGCGATGTCTGGTCCACGGCGTACCAGCCGGCGGCGCGTAACACCGACCGCTTCGAGGCGATCTTCGCCGAATCGCGCGCGGAGTTCCGCGTGCGCCAGCGCGGCTTCGAAACGCACACCGAGATCGTGGTGTCGCCCGAGGACGATATCGAACTCCGGCGCACGCGCATCACCAACCGCGGCAACACGCGGCGCACGGTCGAGCTGACCAGCTACGCGGAAGTGGTGCTGGCCGACCCGCGCGGCGACGCGGCGCACCCGGCCTTCAGCAAGCTGTTCATCACCAGCGAGATCGTGCCGGCCATGCAGGCCCTGTTATGCACGCGTCGCCCACGCTCGGCCGACGAGACGTCGCCGTCGATGTGCCACATGGTCGCGGTGCACGATGCGGACGTGGATGCGATCTCCTACGAGACCGACCGCGCACGCTTCATCGGGCGCGGTCGCAGCACGGCCAGCCCCGTGGTGATGGATGCCGGTCATGACGCGCTTTCCGGCGGTCATGGCGCGGTGCTGGACCCGATCGTCGCCATCCGCGTGCGGATCACCCTCGATCCGGAACAGACCGCCACGCTCGACTTCGTGACCGGCGTGGCCGATACGCGCCCGGGGTGCCTGCGCCTGATCGAGAAGTACCGCGATCGCTACCTGGCCGACCGCACGTTCGACCTGGCCTGGACCCGCAGCCAGGTGCTGCTGCGCCAGGCCAACGCCACCCTGGTGGATGCCCAGCTCTACGAGCACATGGCCACCTCCATCCTGTATCCGAACCTCGCCCTGCGCGCCGAGCCGGAGCTGATCGCGGCCAACCGGCGCGGCCAGTCGGGCTTGTGGGGGCAGGCGGTCTCGGGCGACCTGCCCATCGTGCTGCTGCGCATCGGCGACATCGCGCGGCTGGACATCGCGCGCGAGCTGGTCCGTGCCGCGGCGTACTGGCGGCAGCGCGGGTTGACCGTGGACCTGGTGATCTGGAACGAGGACAGCACGGGTTACCGGCAGACGTTGCACGACGCGCTCACCGGCCTGCTGGCCAGCGGCGCGGAAACCAACCTGCTGGATCGCCCCGGCGGCGTGTTCATCCGCGCCGCGCAGTCGTTGTCCCACGAGGATCGCCTGGTGATGGAGGCCAGTGCCTGCATCGTGGTGGTGGATACCCTGGGGTCGCTGCACGAGCAGATGGAGCGGCACCGGATCGGTGTGCGTGCCGCGGCCGCCGAGCCGGCCTGGCCCGCTCGCAGGCGTCCCGCCCCGGCGCCGGCGGTGCCCGTGGCGGCGGCGTTTTCCGCCGACGGCACCGAATACGTCATCACCCTGGCGCCCGGCGCCACCACGCCGGCACCCTGGTGCAACGTGCTGGCCAATCCGTCGTTCGGCAGCGTGGTCTCGGAAAGCGGCAGTGCCTACACCTGGGCGGAGAACGCCCATGGCTGCCGCCTTACCCCGTGGCAGAACGATCCGGTGGAGGATGCCTGCGGCGAGGCTATCTACCTGCGCGACGAAGCCACCGGGCACACCTGGTGTCCGACCCCGTTGCCGATGCGCGGCGAAGGCACGTACATCACGCGCCACGGATTCGGCTACAGCGTGTTCGAGCACACGGAAGGCACGCTGTCGTCGCGGCTGGAGGTGTTCGTGGCGCTGGATGCGTCGGTGAAGTTCCAGGTGCTGCGCCTGACCAACGACGGCGCCGAGCCACGGCGGCTGTCGATCACCGCCTATGTGGAATGGCTGCTGGGCGATGTGCGCGAGAAGAGCGCCATGCACGTGGTCACCGAGATCGATCCGTCGACGGGCGCGCTGTTCGCGCGTAATGCGTACAACAGCGAGTTCCCCGATCGCGTCGCGTTCCTCGACGTGGAAGACGCCGAGCGCGACGTCGGCGGCGACCGTACCGGCTTTCTCGGCCGCAACGGGCACACCGGCGCGCCCCTGGGCATGCGTCGTGCCGGCTGGCACAACCGCGTCGGTGCGGGGCTGGACCCGTGCGGCGTGCTGCGTTCGACCATCGCCCTGGCACCGGGTGAATCGCGCGATGTGGTGATCCGCCTGGGCATGGGCGTGGACGAGGTGGACGCGCGCGGCCTGGTGCTGCGTTTCCGCGACGACGGTTCGGCGGCGCGTGCGCTGGCCGCCGTGCGCGAGCACTGGCAGCAGACGCTGGGTGCCGTGCAGGTCAGCACGCCGGACGAGGCAACCGACCGGTTCGCCAACGGCTGGCTGCTCTACCAGACCATCGCCGCGCGGCTGTGGGCGCGCAGCGGTTATTACCAGTCCGGCGGCGCGATCGGCTTCCGCGACCAGTTGCAGGACTCCATGGCCACCCAGCACGCGGCACCGGCCATGGCCCGGGCGCAGCTGCTGGTGTGCGCGGCGCACCAGTTCGCCGAAGGCGACGTGATGCACTGGTGGCATCCGCCCGGCGACCGCGGCGTGCGTACCACCTGCTCGGACGACTACCTGTGGTTGCCGCTGGCCACCAGCCGCTATGTCAAGGCCAGTGCCGACACCGGCGTGCTGGAGGAGTCCATCGAGTACATCGAAGGCCGCACGCTGCGGCACGGCGAGGAATCCTGGTACGACCAGGCACGGCCGTCCGGCCAGCGCGCCACGCTGTATGCGCACTGCGTGCGCGCCATCGAGCATGCCATGCCGCGCGGTCGGCACGGCCTGCCGCTGATGGGTGGCGGCGACTGGAACGACGGGATGAACAAGGTCGGCGAGGGCGGGCAGGGCGAAAGCGTCTGGCTGGGCTTCTTCCTCGTCCACGTCCTGCGCGAGTTCGCGGTCACGGCGCGAGGCCACGACGATGCGCCATTTGCCGAGCGTTGCCTCGCGGAAGCCGATACCTTGTCGAGGGCGCTCGAAGCCGAGGCGTGGGATGGCGACTGGTATCGCCGGGCCTGGTTCGACGACGGCACGCCGCTGGGCTCCGCCGCCAACGACGAGTGCCGCATCGACGCGATCGCGCAGAGCTGGTCGGTGCTGTCGGGCGTGGCCGGTACCGAGCGGCGCGAGCAAGCCATGGCCTCGCTGGACGAGCACCTGGTGCTGGAGGATCCCGGCATGATCCGCCTGCTCGATCCGCCGTTCGACCGCTCGGCCATGGACCCGGGCTACATCAAGGGTTACGTGCCGGGCGTGCGCGAAAACGGCGGCCAGTACACGCACGCGGCGGTGTGGGCGGCCATGGCCTTCGCGCAGATGGGACGTCATGAACGCGCGTGGGAACTGGTGAAGATGATCCATCCGGCCAGCCACATGGGCGACGCGCAGGCGATCGAGCGCTACAAGGTCGAGCCCTACGTGATCGCGGCGGATGTGTATTCCGTGCCGCCCCATGTGGGGCGCGGCGGCTGGAGCTGGTACACGGGCTCGGCCGGCTGGATGTACCGCCTGCTGGTGGAAACGTTGCTGGGCCTCCGGCGCGAGGGCGACCTGCTGCGAATCGTCCCTCGCGTGCCCGCGGCGTGGCCCGGCTACGGCATGCGCTATCGCCATGGGGGGTCCGGTTATGTCATCGCGCTGCGTCCCGCGGCCGACGGAGAAGCCGGCAGCCTTCACGTGGACGGCGTCCTGGTCTCCGGCGGGGCCATACCGCTGGTCGACGATGGCACGGAGCATCGGGTGGAGGTGGTCTACCTGCGGCACTGACGGCAAGCTAACGCGGGAAGGCGCAGCGTAGCGGTTGCCGGGGCACGCCCGGCAGCCGGGGAGTGCCACGACTATGTCCAAGCTATCACGCGATCCGTCGCCCGCTCCCCAGCTGCGGGAGGACCGTGTCGGTGCCTATAACCTCGCCGCTGCCACCCATCCGGGTGCCTGCGTGGTTCGTGTCGTGGATGTCTCAGGCGCATGCGTGCCTCGTGACGACGCCTTCACGGTGGCGGCTGCACCCAGCCCGACGCCAACGGCAAAGCGGAGCTGAGCCTGGCCGACGGTTCGCCTCAGTCGCCGTCGGCGACCTTGCGCGTCCCCATGCGCGCATAAAGCATCACCACCAGCGGCGTGAGCACCAGCAGGATGTTGCTGCGCCCGGGCCACCAGATCGCCAGGATGCCCGAAAGCAGGGCCATCGACGGCATCGCCAGGCTGCGACGACGCAGCACGGCCACGGTGTCGTCATTCACACCCGGCGCCAGGAAGGGTGGCCGCAGTGCCTTGCGTACCAGCCGGTATTGCAGCAGACCGGCGATGAGCAGGCTGGTCGCGTAGAACATTTCCGGCACGCGTTCCACGGGGTGGGCACTCATCAGCGCCGTGGAGAACGGCGTGAAGGCGATGGCCATCAACAGGAACAGGTTCGGCCACACGATGGACGGATCGTAATGACGCAACAGGCCGAACACGCGATGGTGCGCCGCCCAGACCGCGCCCACCACGATGAAGCTGAGGAAGAAACCGGCCAGCTGGGGTACCAGCTCCACCAGGGCCTCCAGCCATGCCGCATCGCTGGACACCGCCGGATGCGGCACGTGCACCTCTATGATCAACAGCGTGATGGCGATGGCGAACACCGCATCCGAAAAAAACGTCAGCCGCTCCAGCTGCTGATCCTGGCCATGCTCCGACATCCCCACCCCTCGTTATGATCCCTGCGCGATGATCGCCCGTCAGGGGTAGGCGTGGGAAGGGCACGCAGCAGACATGGCCTAGACACGACGCGGACCAGCATGGGCCGTACGTCATCCATCCGATCCATCCAGGGAGACCCTCGATCATGCATTCCCGCGTCGTGTCGCAGCGAAACGTGGTGGCCGCCACGCTTTACGGCCTGCTCAATCCCATTCCCTTCGGTTGCTTCGTGGCCGCCCTGATCTTCGATGCGACCTATGCCCACACCGGCGTCCTGCTGTGGATCAAGGGGGCCGCATGGCTGATCGTGGTCGGCCTGCTGTTCGCCATCGTGCCGCGACTGGTCAACCTGGTGCAGGTGTGGATCACCTCGCGCCATGCGCTGTGGCGTGGTGCGCGCATCGACTTCTGGCTGAACCTGGTGGCCATCGTCGTGGCGATCGTCAATGCCTTCGTGCACACCCGCGATGCCTATGCCGCCGTACCGGCCGGCGTCTGGCTGTCCGTCGTCACGGTGCTGCTGCTGGCCGTGGCCCATGTCCTGGTCGCGGTGTACGCGAACCATCGCGGAGTGATCGTTCATGACTAAGTCCATCCCCTTCGGTACCCTCGCCCTGGCCTGCCTGGTCGGCCTTGCCGGTTGCAGCGAAAAAGCCTCGCTGGCACCGCCGGACCAGTCCGGTGCGGACCCGTCGCTGCCCGCGCCGCGTCACTTCCTCGTGCCGCCGATGCAGGTGCCGGACAAAGCCGGCTGGAAGTCCGGACAAAAGCCGCGCGTGGCGCCGGGCCTGGCTATCGAGGCCATCGCCACCGGGCTGATGCATCCACGGCAGCTGTATACGTTGCCCAACGGCGACGTGCTGGTGGTGGAGTCCAACAGTCCCGGCACCGAGCCGGTCACCACGCCGAAGCAGCTGATGGCCGGGCTGGTCAAGGATCAATCCGGCAAGGGTGGCAAGGGCGGTAACCGCATCACCCTGCTGCGCCGGCAAGGGCAGGGCGCTTGGGAGAAACACGACTTCGTCGACGGCCTGAACTCGCCGTTCGGCGTGCAGCTGATCGGCAACACGTTGTACGTGGCCAACACCGACGGCATCGTCACCTTCCCGTATACCGAGGGCGACACGCATATCGCCGCCGCGCCCACCGTCTTCGCCGACCTTCCCGATACGATCAACCACCACTGGACCAAGGCACTGCAGGCCAACCCGGACGGGACCAAGCTGTATGTCGGTGTCGGTTCCAACAGCAACATCACCGAGAACGGCCTGGACGTGGAATACCGCCGCGCGGACGTGCTGGAAGTGGACGTGGCCACCGGCGCCAGCCGGATCTACGCCGCCGGCCTGCGCAACCCCACGGGCCTGCAATGGGACCCGGTCGGCAACACGTTGTGGGCCATCGTCAACGAGCGCGACGAGATCGGCGCCGACCTGGTGCCCGATTACCTGACCTCGGTACGCCCGGGTGCCTTCTACGGCTGGCCATACAGTTATTACGGCCAGCATGTGGATACCCGCGTGAAGCCACAGCGCCCCGACCTGGTCGCCAAGGCGATCCGTCCGGATTACGCCATCGGCTCGCACGTGGCGCCGCTCGGCCTGCTGCTGAGCCAGACCAATGCGCTGCCGGCGAAATACCACACCGGTGCCTTCATCAGCGAGCACGGTAGTTGGGATCGCTCGCCGCTGAGCGGCTACGAAGTGGTCTTCGTCCCGTTCCGCGAGGGCAAGCCGCAGGGCAAGCCCGAGACGATCGTCAGCGGCTTCTATTCGGACGACCAGAAGCAACTCTACGGTGCTCCCGTGGGCATCGTGCAGGACAAGGACGGTGCGGTGCTGATCGCCGACGACGTGGGCGATACGGTGTGGCGGGTGACCGCGGCGTCGCCCTGAGCCGCTTCAACCTGGCACCGTTCAGAAGAACCTCACGGCCCGGCGGACGTCCCGAACGACGTTTTTTTGGCCCTGGCTGAACGAGTGATGGTGTTCGCACCCGTGAAATGGACGTCTATCCCACGGGTGCGAATGCTGCAACGCCGCATGGTGACGCGGTTCGCCTGGACGTCCGTTACATGGACGTTACATGCCCCGTGGGCCTTCGCTGAATGCCATCGCCAATCCGGGGTTGCCATCGCCACGCGGGGTCTTGCAAGTTCGGGGCGTCCCCACCGCCACCGGATTGCGTATGCCGACACCGCCCTCATTTCCCGATCGCATCGACCCGCCCGATCATGCCTCGCACGTGCTTGCCGAGGCGCGCCCGCATCTGCCGGTGATCCTGGTGCTGGCCGTTTGCGCGACCGTGGTCGTCGCCGCCGACCCGCCGCCGCGCCTGGATCTTCTGGTCGCCGAATGGTTCGGCAGTGCCGTCGCGCTGGGCATGGTGCCGTTGTTGCTGGTGCGCGGACTGCGCATACGCAAGGTGGCCCCCGTGATGGCGCTGACCCTGGCGATGGCCGTGGCGCTTGCCCAGGGCCGTGACGAGGCACCCGCCACCGAGGGTGGCCGCCCATCGCCGCACACCCATCAAAGTCGCCTGCCGACCGCATCCGACGGTTTCGGTGCCTACACCACGCCGCGCGCTGCCGCGCACAACAGCTGATCGTCACCCAGGAGGACACCCCGATGCTGGTTCCCGGTCATGCCCATGTGAGTCATCTTTCCCGCTATGTCGGCGTGCCGCTGCTCATCCTGTTCTGCTGGGATGTGCTGGTCACGGCCGCGTGGTATTGCACGCAGGCGGGGTGGGACAACTTTCCCGCGTTGCCGCTCACCCTGTTCGGCACCGCGGTGGCGATCTACCTGAGCTTTCGCAATGCCACCGCCTATGCGCGCTGGTGGGAGGCGCGCACCCTTTGGGGCGCGATGGTCAACTGTTCGCGCACGCTGGTTCGCGATGCGTGGACGCTGCTGGGCGACGCCCGCGTGGCACGCGAGATCTCCTATCGCCAGATCGCCTATGTGCACGCGCTGCGGCTGCACCTGCGCAGGCAGAAGGAACGCGACGAACTGGTCGGCCTGTTGTCGGACGAGGAGCTGGCCGACCTGGATTCGGTGGCCAATGCGCCCAATGCCATCGCCTTGCGCACGGGTGCGCTGCTGAGCGATGCGGCACCGGATTCGATCATCCGCGCCGCCTTCGCCCGCACGCTGGCCGAGATATCCAACGCGCAGGGCGGCATGGAGCGGATCAAGAACACGCCGTTGCCGCAGCAATACTCGGTCTATCCGGTGGTGTTCACGCACCTGTTCTGCGCGCTGCTGCCGTTCGGCCTGGTGGAGCAGCTGGGCCTGTACACGCCGCTTGGCTCGACCGTGGCCGGCGTGCTGTTCCTCGGCCTGCTGCAATCGGGCAACGACCTGCAGGACCCGTTCGAGAACGGCGTCAACGACGTACCGATGACGGCCGTCACGCGCGGGATCGAGATCGACCTGCGTGACGGCATGCGTGAGGACCATGGTCTCAAGCCGTTCGCGATCGAGGCCGGCGTGCTCAAGTAAG
This sequence comes from Xanthomonas sp. NCPPB 2632, assembly GCF_041228075.2. Lineage (NCBI taxonomy): Bacteria > Pseudomonadati > Pseudomonadota > Gammaproteobacteria > Lysobacterales > Lysobacteraceae > Xanthomonas > Xanthomonas sp. NCPPB 2632. Next base: position 2,731,023 of record NZ_CM192979.1, on the reverse strand, counting down.
GCGCAGCGATCAGAAACCGGGCGGCGCCGGCACGCTGACGATGCGCAGGCAAAGGCCTTCGTACGGATCGAGGTGGATATCCAGCACGCCATCCTCGCCGACATCGCCTTCCAGCGTCTCGTTGAGCAGGTCCACGACCGGACCGGCGCCCACGTTCTCCAGCACCAGGCGCTCGTCGATCGGCTCGGCGGTGAAGTTCAGGGCGGTGATCTGCACGCCGCGGCCGGCGGGCAGATCGTGCAGCATCACCAGCAGGCCCGCGGCTTCCACGTCGGGAATGGGGCGCTGGTGGCCGCTGGCCAGACCCGTCGCCTGGCGCACCGTAAGCACGCGGCGCACGCGGCTGGCGAACGAGGTGGTGTCTTCCAGCTGTGCTTTCAGGCTGCCATACAGCGTACGTGCCAGCGGCAGCCCCTGGCCGGAGACGGTGGCTTCCGGGTCCAGTTCCATCAGGTCGTAGGCACCGCGATTGATCCAGCGTGTGTCGCCGTCACTCATGAGCGGGGCCACCTCGTCCACGGGCAGGGTGAGCGCACCGACGATGTCCCACCCGGAAATGGCGAACACACCCGGCTGCAACGCGTTGAACATCACCAGCAGGAGGTGCAGCTTGCGGATCTGCTCGATGTCCTCGGCGGACAGCGCGTCCAGGTCGCGCAGGCCCAGCACGGCCGCGGCCAGGCTGGCCGTGGTGCAGGCGATGCCGTTGGTGACGAAGCGCAGGTTGTACGGCGCATGCTCGCCGCTGAGCCGCTCGTACATGGCCTCGCGGATCTGCTCGCGCAGCAGGGCGCCGGGCATGGTCTGCCCCTTGAAGAAGAACGGCGTGGTGGCGTGGGCGGTCCAGAAATGCACCAGCTCCAGCGTCAGCTCGTCGTGGTTCTGCATCGCGTGGATCAGCGATGCCGGGTCGATCCCGTGCTGGTGCACGGTGCGCAGCATGAGGCGCAGGAATTCGGTATCGCCGGTGGCCAGGGCATGCTGCACGGCGGGACGGGTGATGAAGTCATACGAGAGGTCTGCGCCGCCGCGGGACATGGCCGCGATGTCGTCCACGGTGAGGTTCAGCTCCTGGAAACTGAAACCGCCCGCCTTGCGCACCATGCCGGCGATGATCTGGTTGCCGGTGATCGACAGCGGATGGCTTTCCGACCAGGCCGGGCCGCCGGCGCGACGCTCGATGCCGAGGAAGCCGTTGGCATCCAGGCGCAGGCCGCGCGCGCCCATCACGTCCAGGCTGTGCAGCGCGTCGCCGATCACCAGCTGCTGCGCCGCGAACGACGGATCGAGCCAGTTCAGCGCCGGCTGGCCTTCCTTGAAGTAGTGCAGGTACACCCAGCGGCGCGGCTTGCCGTCCACGCCGGTGACGATCGCCGTGGCACTCCAGTCGGTGTCCTTCACGCCCGGCTCGAGGAAGATCACCCGCTGCAGCTGGCCGACGATGTAACCCTTGTCGTGCAGCGCGTCCACCGTGAGAGGCCCGAGGTTGACCGAGTCGCGGCCTTCCGCCACGTCCGGCAGCAACGCCCAGTCGTCCTCGCGGATCTCCACCATGTGGTACAGGCCCGGGTAGTCGCCATAGGCCATTTCCGCCAGGCGGAAGTCGGCGCCCTTGCCGGTGTGCGAGGGGATCACGTCGTCGATGACGATGCCGCTGAACACCGACGCCATGCGCGCGATGTCCGAGAACTCGGCGCTGGTGCCGAACACGGGGTCGGTATCCAGGCCGATGCGGTCGAAGTGACCGTCGATGGTCGGCGTTTTCTCGCGCCCACGCAGGCCACCGGCCTCCTTGGTCGGGCCCACGTGCATGCCGTGTACGCCGAGTACCGAAAGCGCGTGCCACAGATCGTGTTCGCCCAGCGCCGACAGCACCGACTGCCCCGGACGCGTCACCAGGGAGGCCGGATAGGCGGTGAACCACACCGATGCCATCTCGGAGGCGCTACGGCCCCGGCTTTCCGCATACGGATACGCCCACAGGCGCGCCTGGCCGCCGTAGAGCCTGGCGCGTTCGCGGGCTTTCTCCAGCATGGAGCGCTCGAGCAGCCATGCCACGTAGTCCTGGGAGTTGTCGGTCATCGGGGGAAGGGGCGCTGGCGAGGAAGGTCGCGATGGTAGCGGATCGCGGTGCATAGACGGTGTAGGAGCCGACGATGTCGGCGAACCCTCGGCTCCGGCGACGTCGCGGCGTCTTGCCTGGCGACGTCGCGGGTCGTCCGTAATTACCATCGGTCTTTCGACCTATGACGGGGTGGTGGCATCTGGGTATGGTTGCGGCGCCATTTCCATAGCCGACGGTCGCTCAACGTATGCGTATTCCCCTCCTGTTCGGTGCCGGTGTCGCGCTTGCGACGGCGGCATGCACGCCCTCGACGCCGCCGGCACCGCCACCGTTGACCGACCTGACCCGCAACTCCGGGGCGGCGCGTGCGCCCGAGCAGCTGGCGGTGGCTTTCGAGCATGCCGATCTGGGCATCCGCGTGGACCCGGTGCGGCACTGGATCGAAGGGGATGCCAGGCTGACCTTCGGGGTGACGGCACCGCTGCGGCGGATCGTGCTGGACCTGGATCGCAACCTGCCGATCGACCGTGTCGAAGTGGATGGCAAGGCACTGGCGAGCGACGCCTGGCGCAATCCCGACGGTCGCCTGTCGATCGACCTGCCGCGCTCGCTGGAGAAGGGCACGCGGACCACGGTGCGCGTGGTGTATCACGGCAGCCCGCATACGGCGGTGCACGCACCGTGGGACGGCGGTTTCGTCTGGACGAAGGCGCCGAACGGCATGCCCTGGGTGGCCACGGCGGTGGAGGGCGAGGGTTGCGATCTGTTCTGGCCGTGCATCGATCATCCCATGGGCCGCCCGCAGGTGGTCGACGAGCACATCACGGTGCCGGCGCCGCTGGTGGCGGTGGGCAACGGCGTGGCCATGGGCATGGATGAGGCTGGCGGCATGCGCACCTACCATTGGCGCAGCCACGACGTGAGCACCTATGGCGTGGCGCTCAACATCGCGCCGTATCGTGAACTGTCCGCGTCGTATCGCAGCCGGTTCGGCAACGTCGTGCCGCTGCATTACTGGTATGTGGACGACGAGACCCAGGCGAAGGCGTTGTTCGCGGAGTTTCCCGCCATGCTCGATTACCTCGAGAGCGCCATCGGTCCGTACCCGTTCGGTGGCGAGAAGATGGGCGTGGCCGAAACCCCGTTCAAGGGCATGGAGCACCAGACGATCAACGCCTATGGCAATGCGTATGCGAAGAACGTCTACGGCTACGACGACTTGTTGCAGCACGAGCTATCGCACGAGTGGTTCGGCAACCAGGTCACCAACGCCAACTGGGACGACATGTGGCTGCACGAGGCGTTCGCCACGTACATGCAACCGCTGTACGCCGGGTCGCTGGGCGGCAGTCAGGCCTACTTCGCCAGCCTCATGCAGCTGCGCGCGCGTATCGACAACAAGCACCCCATCGTGTCCGGCAAGCCACGCCGCGAGGAAGACGTCTACGACGACACGCGCGGCGGCCCCGGGCAGGACATCTACAACAAGGGTGCGCTGATGCTGCACACCCTGCGCGGGCTGATCGGCGAAGAGGCGTTCTTCCGTGCGACCCGCGAGCTGGTCTACGGCACCGATCATCCGTTGCCCGGCCAGTTCGCGCCGCGCTACGCCACCACGAAGGATTTCATCGACATCGTGGACCGCGTGACGGGCCGTGACATGCACTGGTTCTTCGACGTGTATCTCTACCAGGCGGCGTTGCCGGAGCTGAAGGTGACGCGGGAGGGCCAGCAGCTGCACCTCGCCTGGCAGGTGCCGGGCAAGGGTCCGTTCCCGCTGCCCGTGGAGGTCCGTGTCGGCGAGAACGTGGTCACGCTACCGATGAGCGCGGGGCAGGGCGAGCTGACCCTGCCGCCGGGCGCAACGTTCACGGTCGATCCCGCGTCGAAGCTGCTGCGCCGCGACCCGGCGATCGAGGCTTTCCAGGCATACACCCGCAAGCACAAGGCGCCGAAGGCGTCGTAGCGGTCATGGGCGATAGCAGCCATCGTCCGGGGTGACCGTCGCTGCCGGGCACAGCACCGCCGCAAAGCCGCCGTCCTGCGGCACGTCGAAGGCGAGAGTGCCGTCCGCGGCGAGCGTCTGCGCGCTGCGTGTCACGTCGCCCCGGCCACGGCCGTCGCGCACGATATCCGCATGCCAGGGTCCCGCGCCGAGCGATGCCACCGGCACGCTCAGGCGCCGGGCAGGCCCCGCCGCGATCGCGCCGATGAACCAGCGGTCGCCGCTGCGCCGCGCGATGATCGCGTCCTGCCCAGGCGTTCCCGCGATCAGCTTCGTGTCGTCCCACACGGTGGGCACCTGGTTGAGGAAGGCGAGGGCCAGCGGACGACGCTCGTACGCTTCCGGTCGGTCGGCCAGATGCGTCCAGCCCGACTCGAAGACGATGGGCAGCGCCACTTCGTGCGCGATGCTGGCTTTCTGCGTTCCGGTGTCGAAGGCCACCGGCGTGTAATCCATGGAACCGACCACGTTGCGCGTGAACGGCTGGATCGTATTGCCGGCGACAGGCGGATCGTTCTCCGCGCCGCGCACGCCTTCCATCGTCATCAGGTGCGGCCAGGTGCGCGCCAGACCGTGGGGGATGGTAGCGCCGTGGAAATTCACCATCAGGTGCAGGCGCGCGGTGTCGGCCAGGGTGTCGTCGTACCAGCGGAAGCGGGCCTGCGAGTCGGACTCCATGAAGTCGATCTTCACGCCCTTGACGCCCCAGCCCTTGACCTTGGTCAGTTCCGCCATGCGCTTGTCGGCGGTGTCCAGCTTCGACCAGTGGTACCAGAGCAGGATGTCCACGCCCTTGCCGTTCGCATAACGCACCAGGTCAGGCACCCACGTATCGCTCCAGCCCTCGTCGACGAGCACGAACGGGATATGGTTGCGCGCGGCGAAATCGACATACGCACGCTGACGCTGCGCATTCGAGGGGCTGTCGTGCTCGCTCAGCCACGACCAGGCCACACGGCCGGGCCGTATCCACGAGGTGTCGTCGAACCGTGCCGGGTCGGCCAGGTCGTCCACCAGGGTGGATGCGGTGACCGTGGCAAGGTCGCCCGCGATCACCACGCGCCACGGCGTGACGCCCTGGCTGTCGACGCCAGGATCGGCAAGGGCGAGGGCATAGGTGCCGCTGCCTGCGGCATGGACCAGGCGGCTGCCGTCATAGCGGCCGTCAGCATTGGCTTCGGTGATCAGGGCATAGTGCCCGCCCAGCCGGAACAGCGAGGGATACCCGTAGTCGCCGGCCGCCGCCGTGCCTGCGGTCGTCTGGATGCGTTCGTTTTCGTACTGAGGGCCGTACGGCAGCAGCCAGGCGGGCGAATCGGCGGGGACGGCGAAGGCGGTGGCTTCACCCGTGACCGTGGCCTGGTGCACGCCGGGCAGTTCGTAGCGGAAGGCGATGCCATCGGGCGCCGTGCGCAGCACGACATCGAGCTGCTGGCCCCCGGCGTTACGCAGGGCGTAACGGATCTCGTCGAAGGTGGCCTCGCGCTGCAGGCGCTTGCCGGTGGTCATGCGGTAGTGCTCGACGATGCCGTGCCGTTCGGTGGTGCGCTGGAGCGTCAGCCCCCGCGTGAGATCCGCTGCGGTCGTCTTCAGGCCGAGTGCGATGGTGATCGGCAGGGCACTGCCGGGATCGCGGACCGTCAGCACGGGCCGACCGCCGTTCGCCACGGTGAGCGTCGCCTGCGGCGAGGCGGCCATCGCGGGCACGGCCAGGAAGAGGGAGAGTGCCGGCGCGAGCCGGCGAACGTATGACGCGGGCGAAGCAGCCTTCATGCGGACATCCTCACGGCAACGAACACCGAGGGTTCCACAAAACGCCGTCGTGCTCAATGTGCCGACGGTGCACGACGATCCCGTCCACGGCGTGTCGCGCCGTGGACGGGGGCTTCGTCAGTGTTGCTTGTTGTACGCCTTCCAGGCCTTGGCCAGGTTGGCGGCGTTGACCGAGCCCAGGCCGGAGGCGAAGCTCCAGCCAGGCTGCGCGGGGTAGGCCTCCTTGTACTTCTTCGTGGTGATCGAGGTCAGTCCGTAGGGCCCCGTATAGGCATAGCAGTTGTCGGCACCCGTGGAGCAGTTGGTGGAAATGCCGCCGCGGGTGATGTTGTGGAACACGCATCCTGCCGTGCCGGTGGCGCCCTTGTCGGCATCGCAGGCGGCGAGCGTGGTCGGTGCCACGCCGTCGGCGCCGCCGTATTCATCGGCGGCCAGGGCGTACAGCGTGGTCGCGGCCACACCCTGTTTCTTGCGACCGGTGGACTGGTTCACCAGGGCCTGGATGGCCGCGAACATGGGCGATGCCAGCGACGTACCGCCGCTGCCGTCGGCCCCGTTGGGCAGCCCCGGAGCACACAGCGCGCTGGAATCGCATGTCACCGCGAAGGTGACGTTGCCGTAGCTGCCGGCGAACAGTGCCACGTCGGGCAGGTCCCGCGTGGTGTCCTTGGCCGCGCCGTGCACCTTCGCCTGCCACACGGGTTTCTCGTTGTACAAGGCCGGCGCACCGCTGGAACCCTCCGCCGTGAACGGGGTGCTGAAACGGCCCAGCTTGGCGTACTGCGCCTGGCAGAACTTCACCGCGCTGGCATAGCCGTTGGCCTTGGCCGCGACGCCATTGCCGCAGGACTCGTTCCACGGGATCTCGGGCACGTACGACAAGGCGCTGCCCAGCACGCTGTTCGGCTTGGCCGCGAAATACGTGGCCGTGGTCTTGTCCAGCACATCGGCTGTATCCGTGCCGCCCACCGCGGTAACGTACGGCGAGGTTGCCAGCGCATTGGCGCTGATGCCCAGCGTGATGAACGCCGAGCCGTTGTAGCCCGTGTTCACGCCGGAATCGCCGGTGGAAACGAACACCGAGATGCCTTCGGCGGCGGCCTGCTGCCACATGCCGTCCAGCGCGATCTTGGTCGCGACGTCCACGTCCAGTTCGTCGAAGCCGTAGCTGGCACTGATGATGTCTGGCCGGTCGGTGCCGTTGATGAGGTTGTTGGCCGCGGTGTACACGCCACCGAAGAAGTTGTTCGTGCCCGAGTCGTCGCAGGTGGCGACCTTCAGCGTGGCACCCGGCGCCATGGCGGTCACCCACTCGGCGTCGAGCAGCGTTTCGCCGGATTCCTCCTCGAAGCCGGCGCTCACGTTCGGATCGATGCAGTTGGTGCTGGACAGGCCCGCTGCCGGCGGATTGACCAGGGCATACGTGCCGCCGTATTTCGCCAGGTCGAAGGTCTTGACGAAGTTGTCCCAGTCCTCCCTGGGCATGTCGGCGTCCTCGACCACCGCCACCGTGATGCCCTTGCCGGTGATACCGGAGGCGATCAGCGGCGCGGTGCCGTACATGATGCTCATGTCGTACGGGGTGAGCAGCCGGATCTTGTCGCTGTAGGGAAACAGCTGCGGGCTGGCCTTGGCCGTCGCCACATCGGCGGAAGTACCCGTGGCGGGCTTGCGGATGAAGCCGGTGCCCGACGGATCGCGCGCGGCATGCACGAAGGGCGTGTGCTGCGCCTGGGGGCGCAGGTCGGTCAGGCCGGCCACGCCGGCCACGACGTCGCTCAAGGCCTTGGGAATCGTCACGTCACCGGCGTTGGCCAGGTGCTGCTTCGCGTCCACCGCATAGTATTTTTCCTGCACGCCGAAGGCGTTGCGTACCTGCCCGGCGGAACCCGAGAAGTCGATCTGCATGTGGCTGGGATAGACACCGTTGACGGTGAAGCCCTGGGCCGTGAGATAGGACACGGCAGCGGCGAGATCGGCATCGGTGACGCCGAAGCTCTTGCCGAAGGCTTCCGGCGTCAGCCAGCGACCGAAGCGGGGCGAGGAAGGATCGTTCTGCTCGGCGATCACTTTCTTCAGTGCGGCTTCGCGTTTCGCGCTGCGCTTGAGCACGAGTTGCAGGTGGTTCATCGGCAGGTCGTCGGTCGCGACCGAGGTCGCGGCCACGGCGTCCACCAGCGGAATATGGCTTCCGGCGATGGCTACGCGTTGACGGGCATCCACCGCCTGCGTGATCCGTGGGGCCTCCGTGGTGTCGATATCGGCTACCGCGGACGCGGCGGTTTGCGAGAATACGGCGGCGGGTGCTGAAAGCGCGCACAGGACTGCCGCGCACAGCAATGACTTGCGATACGTCATGGATCGTCTCCCTCGATTTTTGTGGTTCCCCTGTTTGCCGTGCGCGAAAGCTTCGGCACCGCTTTCGCCGACGCGGACCGGCCGCGTCTTCCCGAGGCAAATGGTTGCCCGGGGAATGATTCGAGCCTATGCCCTTGCGACGTCGTTGGAAAGTGCTCTGGATCGCAAAAAGCGCACAGACGTCTATACGTCTATGCGCTTTTTCATGCACGAAAGTTTCAAGAAAGAAAGTTATTGCGATTCATGCCGCATTGCGCACCGTGCGTGCGCAATGCCCTGGGCACGGATCAGGCCGCTTCGAGGCGGAACACGTCCACCGCGGTGCGCAGCAGCTGCGCCTGTTCGGCCATGGAGCGCGAGGCCGCCGTGCACTGCTCCACCAGCGCGGCGTTCTGCTGGGTTACCTGGTCCATCTGCGTCACGGCGCGGTTGACCTGCTCGATACCCGAGGCCTGCTCCTGCGACGCCGCGGAGATGCCGGTCATGACGCCGGACACCTGGTACACCGCGGTGACCACGCCCTCGATCGTCGATCCGGCCTCGGCGACCATGGACGAGCCCTCCGCCACCCGTTCCATCGATGCGTCGATCAGGCCACGGATCTCCTTCGCCGCGCTGGCGCTGCGCTGTGCCAGCGAACGCACCTCGCTGGCCACCACGGCGAAGCCACGGCCGTGCTCGCCGGCACGTGCCGCTTCCACGGCGGCGTTCAGCGACAGGATGTTGGTCTGGAAGGCGAGCGAATCGATGACGCCGACGATGTCACCGACGCGGGCGGAGCTGGTCGATATGCCCGTCATCGTGTCGACCACGCGGGCCACGGCCTCGCCACCACGCTTGGCCGTCGCCGAAGCGGTGCCGGCGAGGGTGGTGCCCAGCATGGCGTTATCGGTGTTCTCGCGCACGGCGGCGGTCAGCTGCTCCATGCTTGCCGCGGTTTCCTCCAGCGACGCGGCCTGTTCCTCGGTGCGCTGGGAAAGGTCCGAATTGCCCTGCGAGATCTGTTCCGCGGCAATGGCGATGGAGTGGCTGGACTCCTTGATGCCGGTAACGATGCCGCACAGGTGGTCGCGCATGGTGGCGATGGAATGCAGCAGGCTCGACGAATCGTCCGCCTTCAGGTCCACGCGCACGGTGAGGTCGCCATCGGCGATGCGGCGCACCACTTCTGCGGCGTAGACCGGCTCGCCGCCCAGGGCGCGATAAAGACGACGCCCCGTCCATACGCCCACACCCGCGCCGATCAGCAGGCCACCCGCGGCGATGCCGAGCAGGGTGCGCCACAACAGCGCGTAGCGCTCGCGCGAGCCCTGGTATTCGCTGGAGGCCACGTCGATCTGCAACTTGCGCAGGTCGTCCAGGTGCGAAAGGGCGCGCGGCAGCAGGACATCGACCGAGCCGTGCAACAGTTTGTCGGCACCGGCGGTGTCGCCGGCCTCCAGGGCCTTGCGGGTCGCGGCGAAGCCCTGGCTCTCCAGCGTCTCGTACGAGGTGTGGAAGGCTTCGGCCAGTTTCCGCTCGTCAGGCGTCCAGTACGTGGCCGCGTAGGTTTTCCACTCCGCCTCCAGCGTGCCGCGATGCGAAAGGCTGGCGGCCACCGCGTCGCGGGCCGGGAACCGCGACGGATCGAGTGCGGCGCGTGACAGCTGGGCCGCCTCGTCGCGCAGGCGATCGCTCACGATCGACAGCTGCTGGATGCAGACCGTGCGGTCCTCGTAGACGGTGCGCAGTGCCTCGCCCGTTGCCGAGAGGGCGTAGAGCCCGGACGCGCAGGTCGCCACCATCGCCAGGGCGAGCCCGCCTGCGAGGATCGCCAATTGTGCCTTGACGCTTAAAGTTGCCATTTTTGCCCATCGGTAGTCGTTGCTTCCCCATCAGCGGCCGTTCGAGGACGAACTGGAGTAAAAATTTGGCAAAATTGCGTTTCAAGAATTTTCTGTTCATATATGAGCGGGTTTGGTGAGGATAATGTGAGCGGTCATCCGGCGCCCCTGAAGGTCATGCCATGCTCGATTCGCTTACGCGCTGCCCCGTGGTCCTTCGCCAATCCGCCTTTGTCGCCGCTGCGTGCCTGGGTCTGGCCCTGGTCACCGCCACGGTGATGGCCGAGCCGGCGCGGAAATGCCAGGCCATGGTGAGCCGTGACTTCGTCGCCGACCCCGCGCCGACGGCCGCCAGCCATGCCGGCACCCTCGTCGATACCCCGCACGGGCTGGTGGCGGCGTGGTTCGGTGGCAAGCAGGAGCGCGATCCCAGCGTGGGCATCTGGCTGGCACGACACGAGGCGAAGGGATGGACGCCGCCGCGGGAGGTCGCCAACGGCGTCCAGGCGGACGGATCGCGGCTGCCCACCTGGAACCCGGTGCTGTTCCGGTCGCGCGAGGGCAGCCTGATGCTGTTCTACAAGGTGGGCCCCGACCCGCAGCACTGGTGGGGCATGGTGATGACCTCACGCGACGACGGCGCGCACTGGTCGGCCGCCCGCGCGCTGCCGCCGGGCATCCTGGGACCGATCAAGGACAAGCCTGTGCAACTGGCCGATGGCGCCATCGTCAGCCCGTCCAGCACGGAGCAGGGCGACTGGCGCATCCATATGGAACGCTCCGACGACGACGGCCGGACCTGGCAGCGCGAGCCCGATGTGGCCGCCGCCGGCATCGACGCGATCCAGCCCAGCCTACTGGTGCGTGGCGACGGTACGTTGCAGGCGATCGGCCGCACGAAGCAGGGGCGCCTGTTCGACACCCGCTCGCGCGACGGCGGGCGGCACTGGTCGCCGCTGCGCCTGCTCGACATCGACAACCCCAACGCGGGGATCGACGCGGTGGCCCTGGCCGACGGGCGCTACCTGCTGGTCTACAACCCCGCGGTGCCGGGCAAGGACTGGTGGGACGGCCGCGGCACGCTGGCCGTGGCCCTCAGCGCGGACGGGCAACACTGGACCCGGGTCCTCACGCTGGAAGACCGCCCCGGCAAGGAATACTCCTACCCCGCGATCATCCAGGCGGCGGACGGTCGCGTGCATGTGCTGTACACGTGGGAGCGATCGCACATGCGCCATGTGGTGATCGATCCCGCGCGGCTCACGCTGAAGGCGTGCTCCGGCGGGGAATGACTGCGGTGAACACCGAACCCTTGTCGACGCCATCGGACGTGGCGCCCACCGAACCGCCGTGCAGCACCAGCAGGTGGTGCACCAGCGCCAGTCCGATGCCCAGGCCGCGACTGCGCGGACGCCGGTCCGGCCCTTCTTCGAACATGTCGAACAGGCGCGGCAGCCGCTCGGCGGCGATCCCCACGCCATCGTCCTGGATGCGCAGGACCGCGTGATCGTCGTCCGCGTGCAGATCGACCCGGATACCGCCCCCTTCGCGCGAGAATTTCAGCGCGTTGCTCAGCAGGTTCCACGCCACCTGCCGGACGCGCGTGGCATCGGCGGCGATCACCAGGTCGTCGTCGGGCAGGGTGAGGGTGATCCCCACCTGCTGCCGAGACAGGTCGTCGCGCATGTCGTCGACGACGCGGCGGATGCACTCGCACAGGTTCAGCGGCGCCAGTTCGAGCGCCAGCGTGCCCGTGTTCAGGCGTGACAGGTCGAGCAGGTCGTCGATGACCTGCGCCTGGCCCGCCACCGTGCGAAGGATGGCGTCGGCGGCCTCGACCGACAGCAGGTCCTCACGCTCGAGTTCGCGCTGTTTGTCGGCGGTGACGTCGCGGGCGATCTTGGCGTAGCCGTGGAATCCGCCCTGGCGCAACGGGGTGGTGATGCCGCTGCAGAAGATCCGTTGCCCGTCGCCCCGTATGTGCCAGCGATCGTCGTTGGCGCGGCCCTCGTTGCTGGCGATTTCCATCTCGCGCCGGAAGGCACCGCGGGAGCGATCCTCGGGCGTGAAGATCAGGTCGCCGTGCAGGCCGATGGCGTCGCTGGCGGAATAGCGGAAGATCCGCTCCGCGCCACGGCTCCACGAGGTGATGAACCCGTCCGGATCCGTGGTGATGATGGCGTAGTCCACCGCGCTGTCCGCGACCAGGCGCATGCGTTCCTCGCTGCTGCGGGCGGTCTCTTCGGCGTTGCGGCGGCGGGTGATGTCGATGAAGGTGAGCACCGCGCCCTCGATGCGGTCTTCCGCCGTGCGGTAGGGCAGGATACGCGCGATGTACCAGCGCCCATCCTGGCTGCCGACTTCGCGGTCGATGCTGCGCAGGGAATGGAAGGCCTGTTCGGCGTCTGCCGGCAGGTCGGGGTAGTCCAGGCTGTGGTTGAGGTCCAGCAGCGAGCGGCCCACGTCGGCGGGGATCAGGCGGAATACGTCGGCCGCGCGCGGGGTGAAGCGCTTGATGCACATGTCGCGGTCGACGAACACCGTGGCGATATCCGTGGAGGCCACGAGGTTGTGCAGGTCGTCGTTGACCTTGGCGGTCTCGTCCACCTTCATCTTGAGCTCGTGGTTGACCGTGATCAGTTCCTCGTTGATCGACTGCAATTCTTCCTTGCTGGTTTCGAGCTCTTCCGTGGCCGAACGGAGCTCCTCGTTGATCGATTGCAGTTCCTCATTGGAGGCCTTCAGCTCCTCGCCCGAGGTTTCCGATTCCTCCAGCGTGACCTGCAACTGCTCCCTGGCCCGCCTCAGTTCTTCCTCCATCTGCAGGAGGATGGGAGTCTGCTCGACGGCATCGGCGTCCACCAGGGTCGGTTCCCCCGAGGTTTTCTGCTCGTGGAAGATCACCAGCTGGTAGCCGGCATCGGTGTCCTTGTCGCCGACGGGGCGAACCTCGACAGTGACCGAAAGGGCGTCGCCGTTACGTTGCAGCCGCATCGCGGGCGAGTGCACCGCGCGCTCCTCCTGGGAGGCCTGGTACAGGGCGGCGCGCAGTTCCAGGCGCAGCTCGGGCACGATCAGCGAGGTGAGCTGGTAGGACGGCGGCCCGCCGGTCATGCGCAGGTAGCTGCCCGCCCGCTCCGAGACATGCGCCACCTGGCCTTCGCGGTCGATCAGGATGCTCGGTGGCAGGCGATCCTCCACGGCGCGGCGGTGCACCTCGGCGAGGGAGCGCGTGCGGCGTTCCTGCGCAGCCTGTTGCGCAGCGGCGCTTACGGCGGACTGCACGGGCAGCTGCCGCGTGGGCGCCTGCAGGTACATGCCCGAGCGCGGGATGAGATTGGCCCGGTAGATCCGGTGCTTCTTGTCGACAGGGGTGAAGAACTTGGCGGCCACCTCGGCCGATTCGGAGCTGCCCAGGAAGAGAAACCCGCCCGGTCGCAGCGCGAAGTGGAACATTTCCAGCACATGCGCCTGGACGTCGCGGTTGAGGTAGATGAGCAGGTTGCGGCAGGTGATCAGGTCCAGCTTCGAGAAGGGCGGGTCCTGCAGCACGTTGTGTCGCGCGAACAGGAGGCACTCGCGCAGCGGCTTGGCCACGCGGTAGACGTTGTCGTCGCGGGTAAGGAAGCGGGTCACCCGGCCCGGCGCGATGTCCGTGGCCACCGCGGAGGGATAGCGTCCCTGGCGTGCATGGGCGATGGCGTCGTCGTCGATGTCGGTGGCGAACACCTGCACCGCGGCGTCCGTGGCGGCTGCCGCCTCGGCCAGTACCATGGCCACGGAGTAGGCTTCCTCGCCGGTGGCGCAGCCGGCGCACCACGCACGCACCCGGTGGTTTTCGTCCGCCTTGTCGAACAACTGCGGCACCACCGCGCGTTCCAGCGCATCGAACGCTTCGCGGTCGCGGAAGAAATTGGTGACGCTGATCAGCATGTCCTTGAGCAGCGCGGGCCGCTCGACCGGGTGATCGTGCAGGAAGTCGCGGTAGGCGGCCAGCGTGGCCACGCCGTTGACCTGCATGCGACGCTCGATCCGCCGCAGCACCGTGGCGCGTTTGTACGAGCGGAAATCGTGACCGGTCTTGGCCCGCAGGATCAACATGATGTCGCGCAGTGCGTCCTCGTCCAGCGGCGAACCTGCCGGTGGGGGCGGACTGTCCGGCGAGGTATCGGGTGGCTCGCCCAGGTCGGGCAGGGCGATCCTGGCCGACTCGCGCGCCAGCAGCAGGATGCGCTCGGGCAGTTCGGCGACGGGCAGCACGATGTCGACGGCACCGGTGGCGATGGCCGCGCGCGGCATCTGGTCGTATTCGGCGTCGTCCGGATGCTGCGCGAAGGTGATGCCGCCGCGCTCGCGGATGCGCGCGATGCCGACCGAGCCGTCCGAGCCGGTGCCCGTGAGGATCACGGCCATCGCCCGCTCGCGGTGCACCTCCGCCAGCGTACGGAAGAAGAAATCGATGGCCACGTGCTTGCCCCGTGGCCGGTCCAGTTCCACCAGGCGCAGGTAACCGTCGGTCATCGACAGGCCCTGGCGCGGCGAGATCACGTAGACCTCGTTCTTGCGCAGGGGCGTGGGCTCGTTGACCTGGATCACCCGCATGGCGGTGGACCGCTGCAGGATCTGGTCGGCGATGCTGTCGTGCCGCGGCGACAGGTGCATGACTACGACGAAGGCCACCTCCGGCTCGGCCGGCAGCGCCTCCAGGAAACGCGCCAGTGCCGCCAGGCCACCGGCCGAGGTGCCGATGCCGATCACGGGGAAGTCGAGGTGACTCTCGCGTAGGGGCGACACGGTGTCGGGGGTGAGCGGCGTGGAGGACTCGGACATCGAGGCTACCTTGAGTGATAGGGGACGATTGTGGCCCATGTGTTGGCGGAGCGGGTTGCCGCGCTTTGCCGGCGTGCCGCGACCGTCCCGAAACCCATGGTGACGCAATAACTTGCGACTTTTACGTAACGTCGATGTAACCATTGTGTAAACGTTTACGCGATGTTAGAAGGTGAGACGTCGGCCTTCACGGAGCCGGCCTTCCCATTCACTCGCATCTCGTCCACGGGAGGTTCCCGTGCGGACGGTCGTGCCGCCAAAGGGTCTCTCCATGTCGACATCGCATTTCCCAGGTCGTCTTCCGCTGCGCGCGCTGTACCTCGCCCTTGCCGCCGCCTGCGCGCCGGCCGCCTTCGCGCAGTCGACCACGGGTAGCCTGTTCGGCGACGTGCCTGCCGCACCCGGCACGACGGTGCGCGTGGAAAACCAGAGCGGCGTGAGCCGCGACCTGCCGGTGGATGCCAGCGGACGGTACAAGTCGCCGGCCCTGCCGATCGGCACCTATACGGTGACGCTGCTGCGCGACGGCAAGGTGCTGGACACGCGCGACAACGTGGCCGTGCGCGTCGGCAACGCGAGCGAGGTCTCCTTCTCCGCCGGGACGGCGCAGGCTGCCACTCTGGACGGCGTGCAGGTATCGGCCAACGCGACGCCCCCGATCGACGTCGCCAGCGTCGATTCCCGTACCGTGATCGACGCCCAGCAGCTGGCCAAGCTGCCCCTGGGCCGCACCGCCGAGCAGATCGCCCAGCTCGCCCCTGGCGTGGTCCCCAACAGCGGCGGCTTCACCAGCGACACCGGCAAGTCGCTGGTGAGCTTCGGCGGATCGTCCGCCAACGCCAACGCGTACTACATCAACGGCTTCAACACGACGGACCCCTTGCAGGCCCTCGGCGGTATCACGTTGCCGTATGGCGCGATCGACCAGGAAGAGGTGTACACCGGCGGCTACAGCGCGCAGTACGGGCGCTCCGACGGCGGCGTGATCAACGCGGTGGGCAAGCGCGGTACCGACACCTGGCACTACGGCGTGCAGTTCCTCTGGGAGCCGCAGTTCGCCCGTGCCAAGGGTGCCAACAACTATTACGCCAGCGGCGTGCCGCAGTCGGCCAAGGCCGGCAACCTGTATGCGTACAACCGTGACAACCGCAACGTGGACAGCACGGCATCCGTGTATGCCGGCGGACCGTTGATCAAGGACAAGCTCTACGTCTTCGCCGCGGCCGAGGTGGAACGCCGTGACACGCAGACCGTGGCCAACGAGGAAGCCAGCAACTCGTTCGAGAAGTCGCGCAGTACCATGCCGCGCTGGTACACCAAGCTGGACTGGAACATCACCGACAGCAACATCCTCGAGCTGACCGGCGCCTCGGACAAGACCGAGAACCGCGGCAGCTACTACGACTACGACTACGTGGCCAAGCGACGCGGTGCCTTCGTCAACGACGCGGACCGGCAGAAGAACGGCGGCGACCTGTGGAGCGGCAAGTTCACCAGCTATATCACCGACGCGCTGACGCTCACGGCCGAGTACGGCAAGATGCACACGCAGGCCTACCAGGCACCGGCCAACTACGACGGCAGCCTGACCTACATCGACGGCGACGTGAACCAGAACCCCGCGCTCAACGGTGGCGTGCCCATCGGCAACGCGCAGACCACCGATGGCCTGAGCGATCCCAAGCGCGGCAACTTCACGACCAATACCCGGCTCGACCTGGCCTATGCGATCGGCGACCACACGATCAGCGTGGGTATCGACAACCTGACCGCCAAGGCCGCCAACCAGGGCAGCGAGTCGTCCGGCCCGGGTTATACCTGGTCGTACAGCCAGTCGCTGCCCAACGTGCCGATCAACTCCGATCTGCGCGTGGGGGCCACGGGTGATTTCCCGAACGGCGCGGACGGCTATTTCGTCCAGAAGAACACCTACAGCCAGATCGCCACGGTGCGCTCGACGCAGCGCGCGCAATACGTCGAGGACAAGTGGCAGGTGAACGATCGGCTGCTGCTGCAGCTGGGCCTGCGCAACGACCAGTTCACCAACTACGACTCCGCCAGCCAGGCCTACATTACCCAGACCAAGCCGCAGTGGGCGCCACGCCTGGGCTTCAGCTGGGACGTGATGGGTGACGCCAGCTTCAAGGTGTACGGCAACGCCGGGCGCTATTACCTGGGCCTGCCGCTGAACCCCGCGCTCAATTCCGCGGCCGCCACGACCAACACCGTGCAGTACTACACCTATGGCGGGATCGCCGCCGACGGCACGCCCACCGGCCTGACCCCGATGTCGGGGCCGGTCTCCGGCCTGAACCTCTACGGCCAGCAGCCCGATCCCAAGGTGACCACGGCCAAGGGGCTCACGGCGGAGAAGCAGGACGAATACATCCTCGGCTTCACCAAGACCGCGGGCCCCGAGTGGGTCTACGGCGCGAAGCTGATGTACCGCAACCTGCGCAACGCGATCGACGACTACTGCGACCGCAACGCCGTGCTGGCCAAGTCCGCACAGTTGGGCCAAGACGCGTCCACCAGCAACAGCTGCTTCCTGATCAACCCCGGCCGGGCCAACACGTTCACGCTCGTGGACGCCAGCGGCAACTATGTCGAGGTGCCGATGAGCAACGCGGAGCTCGGTTTCCCGAAGCTCAAGCGCCAGTACTACAGCCTGGAAACGCTGCTGGAGCATCCGTTCGACGGGCACTGGTACGCCAAGTTCGATTACGTGTTCTCGCGCAGCTACGGCAACACCGAGGGCCAGCTGCGTTCCGACGTCAGCCAGGCCAACGCGTCCACCAGCTACGACTGGGACGGCGCGTCGATCATGCAGTTCGCCAACGGGCCGCAGAACAACGACCACACGCACCAGATCAAGCTCTACGGCTACTACCAGATCGATCCCGAGTGGCTGGTGTCAGCCAACCTGGCCATCATCTCCGGCAGCCCGCGGCATTGCCTCGGTTTCTACGGCGCCGACGGCACCGATCCGTTGTCGTACGGCAGCCTCTACCACTTCTGCAACGGCGAGCCGTCGCGTCCGGGCAAGCAGGGTCACCTGCCGTGGACCCGCCAGCTGGACATCGGCGCGACCTATAGCCCGGCCTTCGCGGACCACAAGCTGAGCTTCAGCGCGAACATCTTCAACCTGATGAACGAGCAGCGGCCGCTGCAACTTTCGCCGTACAGTGAACTCAGCCCGCAGCTGACCAATCCGCTGTATCGCACGGTGACGATCCGCCAGCAGCCGCGTTACGCACGGCTCTCGGTCAGCTACGACTTCTGATCGTCACGCCACTGACGGCTACCAGTCCCGCGACGATGAAACCCATGCCCAGCCACTCGTTGGGCAGGGGCTTCTCGTCCAGCACCCCCCATGCCATCAGCACGCTGAGCACGGGCACCGCCAGCGACGACATGGAAGCCAGCGCCGTGGGCAGGCGACGCACCGCCAGCAGCCAGAGCGTCCAGGCCAGACTGGTGGCCAGGACGACGGCATAGGCCAGCCCCGCGATGAACATCGGGCTCCAGTCGATCGTCCGCTGCGGGACGAGGAAGGCGACGACCGCCAGGGCCAGGGCGCCGAAGGTCATCTGCCAGGCGGTGAAGGTGAGCGGATCGGGCTGGTGGCGCTGGAACATGCGCTTGCTGACCACCGTGCCCAGGGCCCAGCACATGCCGCCCAGCAGGGCCATGCCGGTGCTTAGCGGGTTGCCGAGGCCATGCCAGGGCGCGATGACGAAGACGAGTCCCACCGCGGCCAGCGCCATGCCGATCCAGTGCCGGCGCTGCGGACGCTCGCCCAACAACAGCCACGCCAGCAACACGGCCCAGAACGGCATGGCATAGGCGAGCAACACCACGTGCCCGGCGCCACCGGAGGTCAGGGCCCACTGGCCCAGTCCCTGGAACGCGGCGGTCTGGGCCAGCCCGGTGACGATCGTGCCGGCGAGCGGTGGCGGCGCCAGCGGCCGGCGCAGCACCAGCACGACGACGAACAGCAGCGCGGCGCCCAGCGCGTAGCGCAGGGCTGAGAAATCGAACGGGCCGGCGTAGCGCATCGCCAGCTTCATCACGATCCAGCTGAACGCCCAGATGACGACGGTGGCGCCCAGTGCGACGACCGGACCGGACGATGGCTTGGTCTCGCTCATCACGTGCAACCCGCAAATTCAAACGGGCATAGTGACCGATTCGCCGGTGGCTTGCACCGCGTGGGTCAGGCGGGTACGCATCGCCAGGTGGCCTTGCCGTTGATCACGCCGACGAACTCGGCAACCTGGCCGTCCGGGCACACCGGGGCGTTGCGCGGGGCGTTGTCCGGGGTCGTGAGCTGGCGGGCATCGACGGCGTGCGCGGAGGCGCCCGCCACGATCAGGACGAGGGCGGCGAGGGTGGTTTTCATGGGTGTTGTCCCCTGGGCGGTAACGATCGGAATGCCATGGCGGCAGGCGTCCACGCCCTTACCGGCGCGGATGCCTGCCTTTCATGTACACCCCGGGTTGCCCGGGCGCAACGCATGGTCACTTGCGTTCACGTGTTGCTGCCGAAACGGCACATCCGGCCGCTTGGCGACGTACTCAGTGGCGCTCGGGAATGAAGGTCACGCCACGGTTGATCCCGCACTCGTACGTGATCTCGGGGCCGAGCGGCGTATAGGTCGGCAGGGAATACATGAAGGCCGTGAACACCACGGTCTGGTCCGGCTTGACCTGGTAACGGAGGAACTGCCACAACGGCTTGCCGTCCTGGCCGACGGTCTCATGCGCGTCGGAAAAACTGAAGACGCCATCCGGCGTCACGCGGTAGGCGCCGATTTTCAGGCCGCCCTTCGTGGTGCCCGGCGCTGTCGTGGTACCGGTCGGCTTGCACTTGGTCAGATCGACGGTGACGGCGATGTTCGCGCCGCCGTCCGCCGCTGTCTTCAATTCCTCCAGGCTGTAGACCGATGAAGGGGATTGCGCCATCGACGCGGAAATCGGCACGACCGCGGCCAGTGCCGCCAGGAGGGAGAGTCGCATGTTCATCATGGTGTGTTCCTCAACGGTGATGTCGTCGAAAAGAGTTACGATTCGTGATGCAATCGATTGTAATTGTCGATAAAGGTGTAGATTCGTCTCGTTTTCCCGCACGCATGCGCGTTGCCGTCCTGGATGTACACCCGCAGGTGAGTGCCTGCGACGGACGAATAGGATGCCTTCGACAAAGGACAAAAACGTGACGCATCTCACCTATCGGCATGTGCGGCGGCTGATCGCCCTGATCGTGGCGCTGGTCCTCGTGGCCGCCGCCTCGATCCTCGTTGCCGTGTTCGTGCTGCTCCACGCCGGTGTTGCCACCACCGAAGGCGATGTCGCGGCCTCTGTGGCCTCGCCCGTGACGATCGCGCGCGATGCGATGGGCGCGGTGACCATCGACGCAGCCAGCCGGGCGGACGCGTCGTTCGCACTCGGCTTCGCGCATGCGCAGGACACGTTCTTCGCCATGGACCTCATGCGACGCAAGGCGGCCGGTGAGCTGGCGGCACTGGTCGGTCCGGCCGCCGTCGATCTGGACAAGGACTATCGTCGCCATCGGCTGCGCGCGGTGGCCGAGCAGGCCTACCGAACCCTTCCCCCCGACCAGCGCGACCCGTTGCAGCACTACGCGGCGGGCGTGAACGCGGGCCTGGCCGGCCTGCGCGTGCGACCGTGGGAATACCTGGTGTTCCGGCAGGCACCGCAAGCCTGGCGGCCCGAGGATTCCCTGCTGGTGCTGGGCGCCATGTATCTCGAACTCAACGATGGCGGCCACAACGAGCGCAAGCTGCGCCTGCTGCAACTGGACGCCGTGCTTCCGGCACCCGTCGTGGCCTTCCTCACCGCGCCCGATCCCACCTGGGAAGCCGCGCTGGATGGTTCGGTGTCCGCCGCGCCACGGGTGCCGGACGCGTCGGTGTTCGTCCTGCCACGGCAGGGCGACGACGCGATGGCGATGGACCTGTCTTTCTCGCCGCGGCAAGGGGCCGACATCGGCAGCAATGCGTTCGCCGTGGCCGGCGGGAGTGCGTCACGCCTTGGCGCGCTCCTTGCGAACGACATGCACCTGAGCCTGGGCGTGCCGAACATCTGGTATCGCGCGACGCTCCGTTACAGGCAGGTCGACGCCAACGGCAAGGTCGTCGAACGGCAGGTGGCCGGGCTTACCCTGCCGGGCACCCCCGCACTGGTGGCCGGCCAGAACGAACACGTGGCCTGGGGCTTCACCAACAGCTACGCCGATGTGCAGGACTGGGTCGTCGTGCACACCACCGATCCGCAGGGCAATCATTACCGGTCGCCGCAAGGTATCGAGGCCATGGTCTACCGGGACGAGGTGATCCAGGTACGCGGCGGCGCACCCGTGCCGCTGCGTATCGCGGAAACGCGCTGGGGCCCGGTCATGGCGATGTCCGCGCAGGGCGAGCCGATGGCCCTGGCCTGGACCGGTGCCTCGCCGCGTGCCTACAACCTGGCGGTCATGCAGATGGAGGATGCGACGGACATGCCCGCGGTGCTCGACATCGCGCAGCACGCCGGTCTGCCGTTGCAGAACGTCCTTGCGGCGGACCGGCAAGGGCACATCGGCTGGACGATCGCCGGCAACGCCATCCCCGTGCGAGGCACCGCCGGCTTCGCCAACCCCGCCGACTGGAGCGTACCCGGGGCAGGGTGGTCGGGATGGCTGGACGCATCGCGTTATCCACGGGTGGAGAACCCGGCGCAGGGGTATCTGTGGACGGCGAACAATCGCGCGGTCGGCGGTGCCTCCCTGGCGCTGCTGGGCAATGGCGGCTACAACCTGGGCGCCCGTGCCAGGCAGATCCGCGACGACCTCGCCGGTGAACCACCGGCTGCGCCCGTCGACATGCTGGCCATCCAGCGCGACGACCGGGCCGTGTTCCTCGCCCGCTGGCAGGCGTTGATGCTCCATGTCATCGACAAGGCACAGGCGCGTCACGCCGAGGCCGCCGGGTTGGCGTCGTTACACGATCGCGTCGTCCGCTGGGGCGCCCGTGCGGATGCCTCCAGCCCCGGCTATGGCGCGGTGCGACGTTTTCATGAAGAGGTGACCGCACGGGTGCTCCGGCCGTTCGTGACGTTGGCCGCGCAACGCTTCAAGGATTTCGCGTGGCCCGAAGGTACGGCACCCGAGTACGCGGTCTGGCAGCTGATCCACACGCCGTCGGCATCCCACCTGCGTGACCCTCGCTATGCCAGCTGGGACGACCTTCTCGACGAGGCCTGCCTGGCGACGCTGCGCGATGTGGCGCAGCAAGGCAAGGCCACCTGGGGCGACGAGAACACGCTGAGCCTGCGGCACCCCTTGTCGGGCGCGTTCCCGGGCATCGTCGCCCGGTTCCTCGATGCGCGCGCGCGGCCGCTGTCCGGCGACCGCGACATGCCGTTCGTCAGCGCGCCCCGGTTCGGCGCCTCGGAACGGCTGGTGGCCGTGCCCGGCGACGCGGCACGCAGCCTGTTGCACATGCCCGGCGGCCAGACGGATCATCCACTGGCCTCCACGTACCTGGCCGGCACCGATGCGTGGCGGCTCGGCCAACCGACGCCGTTGCAGCCAGGCGTGGCGTCGAGTACGTTTCGGCTGGTTCCGCTGCGCTAGGCCCTCCAGGACACGAATGACAAGGTTGTTGATGGACAGACATAAAGCGACAACCAGCTTCCCGGTGCTGGTCATTGCCCTGCTGGCCGGACTGGCCCACATGCTGACCAACGGGCAGTACGGATTTCATCGGGACGAATGGCAGTTCCTCAGCGATGCCCAGCACCTGGACTGGGGGTTCGTGCCATACCCGCCGCTGACACCCGCCGTGGAAGCCCTGGGCCTGAAGTTGTTCGGACTGTCGCTGGTGGGGCTGCGGCTGTTCTCGGTGCTGGCGCAGATGCTGGTGATCGTCGTCGCGGGGTTCATGGCGCGGGATCTCGGCGGTGGCCGGCTGGCCCAGGTGTTTACCGCCGTCGCCGTGGCGCTGTCTCCGGTACCGATGTTCCAGGCGACCGAGTTCCAGTACTCGTCGTTCGACCTGCTCTGGTGGGTACTGGTCGCCTGGTGCGTGATCCGCCTGCTGCGCGACGACGAGCCGCGCTGGTGGATCGCGATCGGCGTTGTCGCCGGCCTCGGTTTGCAGACCAAGTATTCCATTGCCTTCCTGCTGGTCGGCGTGCTCGTGGGCATGCTGCTGACCGATGCGCGCCGGTACCTGAGAAGCGGCTGGTTCTGGGCCGGGGGGCTCGTCGCGCTGGCGATCGTCGCGCCCAATCTGGTCTGGCTCGTACGGCACGACTTCATCTCGTACCATTTCCTGCAGGGCATCCATGCACGGGATGTGCATCTGGGTCGGGCGGACGGTTTCCTGCGTGACCAGTTCCTGCTCAATGTGAACCTGGTGGCCGCCCCCGTGTGGCTTACGGGGTTGTACGTTTTTGCCAGAAGCCGGCGCTACCGCATGCTGGCATGGATGTATGCCGTGCCACTGCTCCTGTTCCTGGTCGCGAAGGGACGTTTCTACTATGTGTCCGGCGCGTATCCCATGTTATTGGCCATGGGCGCGGTGGTCGCGGAGAATCGCCTGCGCAGCCTGCGACCCCTGCATCGGCGGCGCCTCGTCGCCCTGGTGTTCATCGGCGTGCTGGGGATGGGGGGATACGCGGCGCTGCGCATCGTACCCATCGCATCGAGCGGTCCGTTACGCGACTACGCCCTTCGTCACAACGGCGATTTGCGCGAGGAGATCGGCTGGCCGGAGCTGGTCGCACAGGTCGCCGCGATTCGTGACAGCCTGCCGGCGGCCGAGCAAGCGAACCTGGGTATCGCGGTGGGCAACTATGGTGAGTATGGCGCCATCGCGTTGCTCGGGCCGGCGTATCACCTGCCGGTACCTGTCACGACCATCAATTCAGGATGGCTGCGTGGCTACCCGGAACCCGGACCATCCACCTTTATCGTGCTTGGCAATTCACTCACGCGTGCTGAGGAAATACTCACTAAGTGCCGGGTGGCGGGTCATAGCTGGAACACGTTGGGCATCGTCAACGAAGAGAGCAGGGATCACCCGGATATCCTTATTTGTGGCCCTTCCCGCGTGCCTCTGGATGAGCTCTGGAGGCGTGGTCCGGAGTTCGGTTGACTTCGTATGCGCTCGGCTCCAGACGACGATTTTTGCGTATCGCACGAGGTTACGGCGAGAGGCAACATAACTTACGGTCTATATGCCGATATTGCATAAGGCCGATAACCCTATCGAGTGCGACGTCCGTTGCATGGCTCTCGGGGGTGGATGTGAAAATTGGACTGCGTATCGTATTGACATCGGCGGCTTCGGTCGCCATTGCTTTGGCCGTGGGTACCTTGGGTTTCTTTTCTACGCGTCAGGCTACGAACGGGGCCGACGTGATCTACTCGGATGCCCTGGTGCCGGTTACCCAGGTGACCGAGATACGGCATTTCGTCACCCAGCAGCGTGGCGTGCTCAATCGCGCGTTGCTCGTCAACAAGCCGGATGCCGCCGCAGCCGCCAAGACCAAGATTGCCCAGATTCGCGTCGAAAGTGACACGGTCTGGCGCAGCTACTATGCGACGCAGAGCGAGAACCCGACGCTGCGCGAGATGGCCGACGCCTTCAATGCGTCGCGTTCGGGCACGCGCCGTCAGGTCGACGCGATGCTGGAGATCCTGCCCACGGATCGTGCCGCTGCGATCGATCGCATGCTTAACGTCATCGCGCCGTCGATGGACAAGGATGCGGAGCTGATTGCTGCCCTCGTCGCCAAGAACCGCGACATGGCGCGTGCCACATACGATGCCGCGGTGGCGTCCGGCAAGCGATCGGCGGAGGTCATGGCGGGTACGCTTCTGCTTGGCGCGGCCCTGGTCGCGATGGGCGGCTTCTTCCTGCGGCGCGCCGTCATGCGTCCGCTGGTCGCGGCACGCGGGCTTGCCGTACGTATCCGCGACGGCCACCTCGAGAACGCACTGGTCGTCACCGGTAACGACGAGCTCAGCGAGACCTTGCAGGCGCTGGCGGACATGGATACGCAGTTGTCCGCCATCGTGCGCAAGGTGCGGGAAAACGCGCAGCAGGTGAACAGCGCGGCCCGCGACATCTCGGCGGGTAACGACGATCTGTCCAACCGTACGCAGGAACAGGCCTCGTCGCTGGAAGAAACCGCCGCGTCGATGGAAGAAATGGCCGCGACGGTGAAGCAGAACGCCGAGGCCGCCGGGCATACCCGGCGCCTGACCGAAAAACTGCGCACCGATGCCACGACGGGCCACGAGGTCGCCACGTCGGCGGTCGGTGCCATGGGCCGGATCGCGAAGGCCAGCAAGGACATCGGCGAGATCGCCGTACTCATCGACGAAATCGCGTTCCAGACCAACCTGCTGGCGCTGAACGCCGCGGTCGAAGCGGCCCGCGCCGGCGAGCAGGGCCGTGGCTTCACCGTCGTGGCCAGCGAAGTCAGGTCGCTGGCCCAGCGCAGCGCCGCGGCGGCGAAGGACATCAAGCAGCTGATTGCTTCCACCCGCGACGAAGTCGCCGAAGGCGTCGGCCTGGTCGAGAGCACGGGGCAGGCGCTGGCGGAGATCGCCACCGATGTCGCCAGGGTGTCGGGCCTGGTCGCGGAGATCGCGGCGGCCTCCGACGAGCAATCCACCGGCGTGGAGCAGGTCAACCAGGCGGTGTCCGCACTGGACGAGGTGACCCAGCAGAATGCGGCCCTGGTGGAAGAAGCCAGCGCGGCGAGCCGTACCGCGCTGGATGTCGCCGACGAACTGATGCGTCAGGTGTCGTTCTTCAAGCTTCGTGGCGATGCGAGCGAACCCGCATCGCAGCCGGCCCAACCCACGCCCGTCGCTGCCGCGCACGCACCCGCCGCCGCGCCGCGTAAGGCGGCCAGCCGCCCGATGATGTCGACCCCGGCGCTGGCCTCGTCCTGGCAGGAGTTCTGACCGGACCGGCCAGAGCCTCGGCGACACGCAGGGGCTTTCGCACGCAGCCGGTTCAATGGCTGTCGCGCGGAAGCCCCTTCGTCTGTGCGATCTGCTGGTACTTCTCGGCGCCTTCCAGGATGGCGCCGGTGTCCATCTGGCCGACCAGCGCCCGCTGGATTTCCTGCCACGGCGTCTGCGAGGCGGGGTAGCGATAGCCACCCGCCTCGACCAGCGCACGGCGGCGTTCGGCCAGTTCAGCGTCCGGAATCAGCACATCCGCCGTGCCCTTGCCCAGGTCGATACGGACACGGTCGCCCGTGCGGATCAGTGCGAGCCCGCCCATCACGGCCGCCTCCGGGCTGGCATTGAGGATGGACGGTGAGCCCGACGTGCCGGACTGGCGCCCGTCGCCGATGCAGGGCAGGGCGTGCACGCCCTCGCGGATCAGGTAGGCCGGCGGACGCATGTTCACCACTTCCGCCGAGCCGGGATAACCCACCGGGCCCGCGCCACGCATGAACAACAGCGTGTCGGTGGTGATGCCCAGCGAGGGATCGTCGATGCGGTGGTGGTAATCCTCCGGACCGTCGAAGACCACGGCCGGGCCTTCGAAGGCTTCCGGATCGTTGGTATCGCTGAGGTAACGCGCGCGGAACTCGGGGCTGATCACACTGGTTTTCATGATCGCGCTGTCGAACAGGTTGCCGCGCAGCACGATGAAGCCGGCGTCTTCCTTGAGCGGTGTGGCGAAAGGACGGATGACGCGCTCGTCCTCGATCGTCGCGTCGCGGCAGTTCTCGCCGATCGACTTGCCGTTGGCGGTTTTCGCGTCCGCGTGGATCAGGCCCTGTTTGAGCAGTTCGCCCACCACCGCCGGGACGCCACCCGCGTGATAGAAATCCTCGCCCAGGTATTCGCCCGCGGGCTGCAGGTTCACCATCAGCGGCACCTTGTGACCGTGCGTCTGCCAGTCGTCGATCGCCAGGTCCACGCCGATGTGGCGCGCAATGGCCGCGAGATGGATGGGCGCGTTGGTCGATCCGCCAATGGCCGAGTTGACCACGATGGCGTTGAGGAAGGCCTCGCGCGTGAGGATGTCCGACGGCTTCAGGTCCTCGGCGACCATGCCGACGATGCGCTTGCCGGTCAGGTAGGCGATTTCCTGGCGGTCGCGGTACGGCGCGGGAATGGCCGCGGCACCTGGCAGCTGCATGCCCAGCGCTTCGGCGAGGCTGTTCATCGTGGTGGCCGTGCCCATGGTGTTGCAGTAACCGGTGGACGGCGCGGACGAGGCGACCAGCTTGATGAAGCCTTCCTCGTTGATGGCGCCGGTGGCCAGCATCTCGCGCGCCCGCCACACGATGGTGCCCGAGCCCGTGCGCTCACCCTTGTGCCAGCCGTTGAGCATCGGGCCCACGGACAGGGCGACTGCGGGGATGTTCACCGTGGCCGCCGCCATCAGGCAGGCTGGCGTGGTCTTGTCGCATCCGATGGTCAGCACCACGCCGTCGAGCGGATAGCCGTGCAGCACTTCCACCAGCGAGAGGTAGGCGAGGTTGCGATCCAGGCCCGCGGTGGGGCGCTTGCCGGTTTCCTGGATGGGATGCACCGGGAATTCGAGCGGGATGCCGCCGGCTTCGCGGATACCGTCGCGCACACGCTCGGCCAGCACCAGGTGGTGACGGTTGCAGGGCGACAGGTCGCTGCCCGTCTGGGCGATGCCGATGATCGGCTTGCCCGAACGCAGTTCTTCCAGCGACAACCCGAAGTTGAGGTACCGCTCCAGGTACAACGCGGTCATGTCGATGTTTTCGGGGTTGTCGAACCAGGCGCGCGAGCGAAGCGGAGGGGCGGTATGAGTCATGGCGAGCGGCGGTCTCTTCAGGAATCGGTGGATGGCTCGGCGTGGCGAGGGCTTCCGGCCCGGCCGTTGACGCGCGGTGGATGCGTCGATAGTCTATTACTCAGACAAGATAATCCATGAGTCAAGCGGCGGTAAAGGAATTTTCCGAACCCACGTTGTCTGGACGAACACCTCCCTTCAGATGACGCCACCATGCAGCATCCAACTGAAAGGGACCCTACAGTGAACTCACGCAACCTGCTCCTCGGCCTCGCCACCGTCGGGTTCGCCTTCTCGCTCGCCGCCTGTTCCGGCGGCCGCGGCAACGGCGACACGGCCGCCGCCTCCGGCGACAACAAGGGCGCCCTCGTCGGCGTCGCCATGCCGACCAAGGTCTCCGAGCGCTGGATCAAGGACGGCAACGCGGTCAAGGAAGATCTGGAAAAGCTCGGCTACAAGGTGGACCTGGAGTACGCCGACAACAAGATTCCGCAGCAGGTGCTGCAGGTCAGCAACATGATCACCAAGGGCGCCAAGGTGCTGGTGATCGCGTCGATCGACGGCGGTTCGCTGAGCGACCAGCTCGATGCCGCGGCCAAGGCCGGCATCAAGGTCATCTCGTACGATCGTCTGCTCACCGGCAGCAAGAACGTCGATTACTACGTCTCGTTCGACAACTACAAGGTCGGCGTCGACCAGGCCAACAGCCTGCTCACCGGCCTGGGCCTGTTGGGCGCGGACGGCAAGAAAACCGACAAGAAGGGCCCGCTCAACGTCGAGATCTTCGCCGGCAGCCCGGACGACAACAACGCCACGTTCTTCTACAACGGTGCGATGGATACCCTCAAGCCGTACATCGCCGACGGCAGCATCGTGGTGAAGAGCGGCCAGACCGGCTTCACCCAGGTCGCCACGCTGCAGTGGGATCCGGCCACGGCCAAGGCGCGCATGCAGAACCTGGTGGCCAAGTCGTACTCGGCCGGCGCCAACCTCGACGGCGTGCTGTCGCCGTACGACGGCATGTCGATCGGTATCATCTCCGCGCTGCAGGGTGCCGGCTACGGCAATGCCTCCAAGCCGCTGCCGGTCATCACCGGTCAGGATGCCGAGGCCGCCTCGGTCAAGTCGATCATCGCCGGCCAGCAGTACTCCACGATCTACAAGGACACCCGCAAGCTGGCCGACCAGGCCGCGGTGATGGCCAACGACCTGCTCAGCGGCAAGAAGCCGGAAACCAACGACGACAAGACCTACAACAACAAGGTCGTGGTCGTGCCGACCTACCTGTTCCAGCCCACCGTGGTCACCAAGGCGAACTACCAGCAGGTGCTGGTGGACAGCGGTTACTACACGCCGGCGCAGCTGCAGTAAGTCCTGCCTGAGGAAAGAGGATACGTGACCACCAACATTCTCGAGATGCAGGGCATCACGAAGACCTTCCCCGGCGTCAAGGCGTTGCAGAACGTGTCGCTCGGTGTCAAACGCGGCCACGTCCACGCCATCTGCGGCGAGAACGGTGCAGGCAAATCGACACTGATGAAGGTGCTCAGCGGGGTTTACCCCGCGGGTACCTTCGACGGGCAGATCGTCTTCGAAGGCGCGCCGGTCGACTTCAAGAGCATCAACGACTCCGAAGCCGCCGGCATCGTCATCATCCACCAGGAGCTCGCGCTCAGCCCGTACCTGTCCATCGCCGAGAACATCTTCCTCGGCAACGAGCAGCAGAGCCACGGCTGGATCGACTGGAACAAGACCAACCTGGAAGCGGCCAAGCTGCTGGAACGGGTGGGGCTGAACAACAATCCGATCACGCGCATCACCGACCTGGGCGTGGGCCAGCAGCAACTCGTGGAGATCGCCAAGGCGTTGTCCAAGCGGGTCAAGCTGCTGATCCTGGACGAACCCACGGCGGCGCTCAACGATGCCGACTCCGCCCACCTGCTCGGCCTCATCAAGCAGCTGCAGGAACAGGGCATCACCTCGATCATCATCAGCCACAAGCTCAACGAGATCGAAGCGATCGCTGACGAGGTGACGGTCATCCGCGACGGTCACGTGATCGAGACGCTGGACATGAGCGCGGGAGAGGTGACGGAAGAGCGGATCATCAAGGGCATGGTCGGGCGCGAGCTGGAAAGCCGCTACCCCGAGCACACGCCCACCCTCGGCGAGGAACTGCTGCGGATCGAGGGCTGGAACTGCTTCCACCCGATCGACGTCGATCGCCAGATCATCACCGATGCCGGCATCACCGTGCGCACCGGCGAGATCGTCGGCATCGCCGGCCTGATGGGCGCGGGGCGCACCGAGCTGGCCATGAGCGTGTTCGGGCGCAGCTACGGCGTGAAGATCAGCGGCAAGGTGTTCAAGCGCGGCGTCGAGATCGACATGAGCACCGTACCCAAGGCGATCGCGAACGGCGTGGCCTATGCCACGGAAGACCGCAAGCGCTACGGGCTGAACCTCATCGACGACATCACCCGCAACACCTCGGGCTCGGCCCTGCACAAGCTGGCCAGCCTGTTCGGTTTCGTCGACGGCCACAAGGAAGCCACGGTGGCCGGCGAGTACCTGAAGAACCTCAACATCAAGGCGCCGGGCGTCGATGCCATCACGGGCAAGCTGTCCGGTGGTAACCAGCAGAAAGTCGTGCTGTCCAAATGGATGTATGCCGACCCCGATGTGCTGATCCTCGACGAGCCCACCCGCGGCATCGACGTGGGCGCCAAGTACGAGATCTACGCCATCATCAACCGGCTCGCCGACGAGGGTAAGGGGATCATCATGATCTCGTCGGAACTCCCCGAGCTGCTCGGCGTCTGCGACCGCATCTACACCCTCGCCGAGGGGCGCGTCACCGCGGACATTCCACGATCCGAGGCGACCGCCGAGGTCCTTATGCAGCACATGACACGAGAACGGGAGAAGGTCGCCAGTGACAACGTCCAATGAAATGACGCCGCAGGGTGGCGGGGTAAGGAAGGCGCTGAGCTACCTGACCGGCCAGCTGAGGCAGGTCGGCCTGTTCAGCGCGCTGATCGTCATCGTGCTGTTCTTCCAGTTCGCCACCGGCGGCATCACGCTTCGTCCGATCAACGTCTCCAACCTGGTCATCCAGAATAGCTACATCCTGATCCTGGCCATCGGCATGGTGATGATCATCATCGCCGGGCATATCGACCTGTCGGTGGGCTCGCTGGTGGCGTTCATCGGGGCCATGGCCGGCGTGATGATCACGCAGTGGCATATCCCCTGGCCGGCGGCCGTGGTGCTGTGCCTGATCCTGGGTGGCCTGGTGGGTGCGTGGCAGGGCTTCTGGATCGCCTATTTCCGGATACCGGCCTTCATCGTCACCCTGGCCGGCATGCTGCTGTTCCGTGGCGCCGCGCAGATCGCGCTGCAGAACCAGCAGATCTCGCCGTTCCCGGAGGCGTTCCGCCGGATGGGCTCGGGCTTCCTGCCGGCCTTCGGCACCAGTGGCTACGAGCCGCTGACGCTGGTGCTCGGCGGGGTCGCCGCCCTGGTGCTGCTGTACGGTTCGCTGCGGCAGCGGGCGGTGCGGCATCGCTACGGGTTGGAATCGGAGCCGCTGTGGTACTTCGTCCTCAAGCTGGCGTTCTCCGTGTTCCTGATCGCCTTCATGGCGTTCCTGCTGGCCAGCTACAACGGCACCCCGATCGTGCTGGTGATCCTGGGCGTACTGATCGTGGCCTATGCGGCGATCATGGCGCGCTCCGTGTTCGGTCGGCACGTGTATGCCATCGGTGGCAACCTCAGCGCTGCGGCACTGTCTGGCGTGAAGACCAAGCGGGTCACGTTCCTGCTGTTCGTGAACATGGGCGTGATCTCGGCGCTGGCCGGGCTGGTGTTCACCGCGCAGCTCAACCTGGCCAGCCCCAGCGCCGGCACGGGCTTCGAGCTGGACGCGATCGCCGCCGTGTTCATCGGCGGTGCGGCGGTCACGGGCGGTATCGGTACGGTCACCGGCGCGATCATAGGCGGCCTGATCATCGGCCTGCTCAACAACGGTATGTCGATCCTCGGTGTGGGCACGGAATACCAGGCGCTGATCAAGGGCCTGGTGCTGCTGGCCGCGGTGGCGTTCGACGTCTACAACAAGCGTCGCACCGGCGGTCGCTGAGGCGACGTTCCAGGCATGACGTCTACCGGCAGTCGATGCCGCCCGCGTTCAGGGCTGCATCGACTGCTGCGTGTCTTCCAGTGCCAGTTCCACCAGCACCCGCATCGCCTCGCTGGCCGCCGTGGCATCGCCGTCGGCAATCGCCACCAGCACGCGGCGATGATCGGGAATGGGGTTGCGGGGCAGGGCGCGCTGACGATGCTTGAATTGCGTGGTCCAGCTGACCGCCGCACAGATGCTCGCATTCAATACGATCAACGCGTCGTTGCCCGTGGCATGCAGGATCGCACTGTGGAAGTCGCGGTCGGCCATGCGGCCGGCGTCGGTGGCGAGCGTGTGGCGGGTCATCCCGGCCAGGGCATCGCGCATGGCCTTCAGGTCCTCCTTGCTGCGCCGTTCGGCGGCCAGCGCGGCAGCGGCGGGCTCGACGATGGCGCGCAGCTCGAACAGGCTGCGGATGAACGCCGTGTCCGGGCTGCCGGCAAACGCCCAACCCAGTACTTCCGGATCGAGCAGGTTCCAGCGGCTGCGCGGCAGCACGCGCGTGCCGGCCTTGGGCCGGCTCTCGACCAGCCCTTTCGCCGCCAGCGCCTGGATCGCCTCGCGATAGGCGCTGCGCGATACGTCCAGTTGCTCGGAAAACACCACCTCGCCGGAGAGCACGTCGCCAGGCAGGTATTCGCCCGCCAGGATGGCGGCGCCCAGCTTGTGTGCGATCGCGCCATACAGGCGCCGCCCCGTGCCACGCGGCTCGCGCGGTGCCTGGGTGTCCGCCTTGATCGGTGCTGTCGGCTTGGTCTTGCTCACGTGTTCATTCCTTCCCGTCCCTCGGCCGCCCGCCATTGCAAAAGCAGTATAACCGCCTTACCCTAATTGTCTGAGTAATTATCGCGGTGCAACATATGTCGAACGACGAAAAAACCGGTGTGACTCCCAACGCCTTTCGATCGGTGGATGCCGCGACGGGGCAGCCTTTCGGTGAGGCCTTCGCGGCGGATGGCGTCGAGCGGGTCAGGGCCGCCTGCGCCGCGGCCGACGCCGCGTTCGACGTTTATCGTACGACAGATGCCGAGAGCCGGGCCGCCTTCCTCGAGCGCATCGCCGAGGAAATCGTGGCACTGGGCGACGCGTTGATCGTCACCGCCATGCGTGAGAGCGGACTGCCGCGGCCGCGCCTGGAAGGCGAGCGTGGCCGCACCGTCGGCCAGCTGAAGCTGTTCGCGGGCGTGCTGCGCCGTGGTGGCTGGATGGGCCTGCGCATCGACCCGGCCACCGCGGCCGACGTGACGCCCGCGCGTGTCGACCTGCGCCTGCGCATGGTCCCGTTGGGCCCGGTGGCCGTGTTCGGCGCCTCCAATTTCCCGCTCGCGTTCTCCACGGCCGGTGGCGACACGGCGTCCGCGCTGGCGGCCGGTTGCCCCGTCGTGGTCAAGGGCCATCCCGCCCATCCGGCCACCGGCGCCATGGTCGCCTCGGCGATCCACATCGCGGTCAAGGCCAGCGGCCTGCCGGCGGGCGTGTTCGCCAACCTGACCGGCCCGGGTATCGAACTCGGTGCCGCGCTCGTCAAGGACCCCGCCATCGCTGCCGTCGGTTTCACCGGCTCGCGCGCTGGCGGTCTCGCGCTGGTCAAGCTGGCGCAGGAACGCGACGTGCCCATTCCCGTGTACGCGGAGATGTCGAGCATCAATCCGGTGCTGCTCTTGCCCGAGGCGCTGCGTGCGCGCGGCGACGCGCTTGGCACGGCCTTCGTCGGTTCGCTGACCATGGGCGCGGGGCAGTTCTGCACCAACCCCGGCCTGGTGCTGGCCATCGAGGGTGAGGGCCTGGATGCATTCGTCGCGGCTGCCGGTGGCGCCGTGTCGAAGGCCCCGGCGCAGACGATGCTCACCGGCGCGATCCACGGCGCGTACGAGCGCTCCGTCGACACGCTGCGGCAGAAGGACGAGGTCACCACCGTGGCGCAGGGTCTGCCCGGCGACGGTGCCAGCGCCGGACGCGCGGCGTTGTTCGTGACCACGGGCAAGGCGTTCCTGGCCGACAAGGCGCTTGCGCACGAAGTCTTCGGCGCTTCGTCGCTGCTGGTGCGCTGTGCCGACGAAGCCGAGCTGCAAGCGGTCGTCGCGGCCGCCGAAGGCCAGCTGACCATGACGCTGCAGATGGACGAGGGCGACACGGCGCTGGCCGCGCGCCTGGTCCCGCTGCTGGAGCGGAAGTGCGGTCGCATTGTCGTCAACGGCTGGCCGACCGGCGTCGAGGTCACCCACGCGATGGTGCACGGCGGCCCGTTCCCGGCGACGTCCGACGGACGCTCCACCTCGGTGGGCAGCCTCGCCATCGATCGCTTCCTGCGGCCGGTGTCGTACCAGAACTTCGCGCAGGCCCTGCTGCCCGCCGCGCTGCGTGACGACGCCGGCCTGCCGCGCCTCGTCAACGGTGTCCCTGCCGCCTGATTCCCCGCGCCCCGTGTGCCCTGGAGAGACAACGCCATGACCTTGCGTCTTTTGCAACATCGTGCCGCCGACGGCACGCGTTCCGTGATCGCCGCGCGGGGTGACACCGCCGCGTTCGTGCCCGGCGTGGACAGCGTACGTGCCCTGGCCAACCGCGCCATTGCCTCGGGTACCGACCTGGCGGGTGCCGTCGCGGCCTGCGGCGTCGGTGCCACGGTAGACATCGCGGCCGAACTGGCGGCCGGGCGCCTGCTCGCCCCGATCGATCATCCGGACCCGGCGCACCTGTTCATGACCGGCACGGGGCTGACCCACCTGGGTTCCGCGGAAGGACGCGACAAGATGCACCGCGAGGCCGCCGCCGCGGAGAAGCAGACCGACTCGATGCGGATCTTCCTCGAAGGCGTGGCAGGCGGAAAGCCCGCGGCCGGGCAGGTCGGCAGCCAGCCGGAGTGGTTCTACAAGGGCAACGGCCATGGCCTGGTCGGGCCGGGCGCACCGCTCACGTCGCCCGCCTTTGCGAAGGACGGCGGCGAAGAACCCGAACTGGCCGGCATCTACCTGATCGGGGACGACGGCACGCCGTTTCGCCTGGGCGTCTGCCTGGCCAACGAGTTCAGCGATCACGTGACCGAACGGCACAACTACCTCTGGCTGGCCCATTCCAAGCTGCGCCAGGCCGCGCTGGGCCCCGAACTGCTGGTCGGTCCGCTGCCGGCGCAGATCCAGGGCAGCAGCCGCATCCATCGCGACGGTGCGGTGCTGTGGGAGAAGCCGTTCCTGTCCGGCGAAGAGAACATGTCGCACAGCTTCGCCAACCTCGAAGCGCATCACTTCAAATATGACGTCTTCCGCCAGCCGGGTGACGTGCACGTGCATTTCTTCGGCACGGCCACGCTGTCGTTCTCGGAAGGCATCACGACGCAAGTGGGCGATGAATTCGAGATCGAGGCGGCGCCGTTCACCCTGCCGCTACGCAATGCGCTGGCGCAGGCGAGCGCGCAGGCCGTGACCGTCAAGGCGCTTTGACCGTGGCGCCTGTTCGCATCGCCGTCGTCGGCCTGGGCAAGATCGCGCGCGACCAGCACCTTCCCGCGCTGGCGGGCAGTCCGGATTTCCAACTGGTGGCGGTGGTCGATCCGGCGCTGCCTTCGGTGGAAGACGTGGCGTCCTTCGCCAGCCTCGCTGCCTTGTTCCGTGATGGCCCCGCCGTCGATGCGGTGGTGCTGTGTACGCCGCCGCAGGTGCGTTATGCGCTGGCTCGCGAAGCACTCCAGCACGGTGTGCATGTATTCCTCGAAAAGCCGCCCGGTGCCACACTCGCGGAAGTCGCGGTGCTGGAACAGCAGGCGGAGGCGAGCGGTCTGACACTGTTCGCCGGCTGGCATTCCCAGCATGCGGCGGGCGTCGAACCGGCACGTGCGTGGCTTGCCACGCGGCGCATCGATCGTGTCGCGATCACCTGGCGGGAAGACGTGCGCGTCTGGCATCCCGGGCAGGAGTGGGTTTGGGAACCCGGCGGCCTGGGCGTGTTCGATCCGGGCATCAATGCCTTGTCGATCGCCGTGCGCATCCTGCCCAAGGCGTTTTTCCTCACGTCCGCCACGTTGTCGTTTCCCGCCAACCGCGCGGCGCCGATCGCGGCGGCGTTGCGGTTCGCCGACAGCGACGGCATGCCGATCGCCATGGACCTGGACTGGCGACAGACCGGCCCGCAGACGTGGGACATCGTGGTCGAGACCGATGGCGGGACACTGAGGCTCAGCAAAGGTGGCGATGTGCTCATCCTGCCGGATCAGACGTTGACGGCGGCCGACCGGGAATATGCCGGCCTGTATGCACGCTTCGCGGCCTTGATCCGCGAACGGGGCAGGGACGTGGACACGCGGCCGTTGCGATTGGTGGCGGACGCGTTCCTGATCGGGCGGCGGGAACAGGTCGAGACGTTTGCCTGGGACGAGTAAAACCACCTCTTCGACGCTGAGCTGGAGCGTCCGGTGTCGGACCTTCGCCGCACCCGTGCGACGAAGGTCCCAACATTATGGGTTCAGTGCGTGGCCCAGAGCTTCTTCAGCAGGTTGACCTTATCGGTGCGCACCGATGACCAGTCGTCGTTGAGGATGCCGCCGGTGTCGTTGCTGTTCGGATTCCACGACCAGTAGAAGCCGCCGTGGATACCCTTGCCGACCAGGTAGTCCACCAGTGCGTTCTGCCAGGTCACGTCCTGCGCACTGCCCTGGCCGTACTTGCCACCGAATTCGCCCAGCAACAATGCCTGGCCCGATGTGGCGAAGCGGCCGAAGTGCTGGTCCCAGATGGCCGGCATGTTGGCCGGAAAGTTGGACGCGCTGAAATACGACTGCATCGACACATCGGGACCGTAGACGTGAGGCGCGAGCAGCAGCCGGTCGGCCGGAATGTTCAGTGGTGTGCACGACAGCGGCTCCAGGTTCTCTCCCCAGAAATGGCCACCGCTGCTGGAGCAACTCGGGTTCTCGCCGATGCCCTCGACCACGATCAGCCACTTGGGTGCGACCTTCAGCACCGCGGCCGATGCGCGTTCGGCGGCCTTGTTCCAGTCGGTGGCCGTGTTACCCGTACCCCATGTGGCCGCGCCGTGCGGTTCGTTCTTGAGGTCGATGCCGATCACGCCCGGTACCCCGGCGTAACGCCTCGCGACGAGGGTAAGGTCGTCGATCCATTGTTGCTCGCTGTAGGACGAGGTGTACCAGAGCTCGGATATGGCGTTGCAATCGGGCGTGTGATGGTCGAGCAGGACATACATGCCGCGGCTGCTCAACTCGTCGATCACCTTGTCCATCACCTGCAGTGAATTCAGCCCCTGCAGATCCGGGTTGAGGCTGTAATCGATGCTGCCGGGCGCAATGCCACTCAAGGACTGCGGACAGAACGGCAGGCGCACGGCGTTGAAGCCCAGGCCTTGCATCTGCGTGATCATGTCCTTCCAGTTGCGTGCCCACAGGCCATGCACGGTGTGTACGTTGGTGTCGAAGCCGAACCAGTTGACGCCGCGTAACTGCACCGGGTTGCCGTTGTCGTCGACCACCTGGCCGTTCTTGATGGCATGGCTCCATACCGAACCGCTCGTTACCACCAGCGCTGCGGCAAGCAGGCAGCGCGCCAGACAGGACTTTCTTGGCATCGACATGGTCTGTCTCCGAAGACGGCCCTCCCGGGAAGGGAAAGCCAAGGCCTGAACGCACGTGGCGTGTGGCGTGCATCATCGTGAGTGGATCGGTCGTGCGTTGTGACTGCGAGCACAGATGCAGGTTTCGTCCGAAAACGCGGTAGCGAATTCAGCGGCGCGTCACGGCAGGCGTTCGAAGGCGATCACCGGCTTTTCGCGGTAGTCGCGCTCGTCGATCGGCAGATAACCGAGCTTCTCGGCGACACGAAGCGACCCGACATTCTGTGGATCGATGATGCAGACGGTGCGCTGCGGGCCCTTCATTCGCAGGAACCAACGAAGTGCCGCCTCCGCCGCTTCGGTCGCGTATCCCTTGCCATGACTGCTGGCACCCAGAAGCCAGGCGCTTTCCGGATAAGGGTCGAAGTCGGTACCGAGGTCGCGCTCGAAGTGCGCCGTGCCCGTCTCGCCGACGTATTCGCCGGTGGCCTTGCTGCGGATGGCGAACAGGCCATAACCGTACAGGCTCTAGTGGCCGACACTGCGCAGGAAACGCACCCAGCTCTCGGGGCGTGGTGAAGGCCCCGCGCCGATAAAACGGTAGACCTCCGGTTGGGAGAGGATCGCGTGGAACGGTTCGAAGTCGTCGATGGTTGGGATGGACAGCGTGAGGCGGTCGGTTTCGATCATGCGATGTTCCCTGTGCATGCTGTCGCCCATGGGCGACGAACGAGGTGATGTCCGATGGCCGGCCAAAGCCGATGCCATCGCCGTGGTTGCCGATTATGCCGCGTATGCACCCGCGACCGCGCGTGCCTCCCTGGATGACTACCGGTGCCTGGGGCCAGGATTGCCGGCATGAGGGGGGGCTTTATCCGGTGCCCCGGCGTCCCTATCTCGACAGACAGCGTTCCCGCCTTGTCCTTGCACTCGCCTGGTGCAGAAGAAGTCCGGGGGCATCCGCCTTCCGTCGATAGATAAAGGACGTCTCATGAATACCTCGCAGAAAATTGCACTCGTCACGGGTGCCACCCGTGGCATCGGTACCGAAACGGTGCGCCAGCTGGCCCAGGCCGGCGTGCTGACCCTCCTGGCTGGCCGCGATGCCGGTCGGGCCAAGGCCGCTGCCGACAAGCTGGTGGCGGAAGGGCTTTCCGTCGAACCGATCGCCCTGGATGTCACGAATGCCGAAAGCATCGCCAAGGCCGTGGCCGAGCTCACGTCCCGCTTCGGCAAGCTCGATATCCTGGTGAACAACGCCGGCATCATGGTCGACGACATGAGCAAGGCGCCGTCCGAGCAGACGCTCGCCGTGTGGCGCGAGACCTTCGACACCAACGTGTTCGCCGTGGTCGAAGTCACGCAGGCGTTCCTGCCTCTGCTGAAGAAAGCGGACGCTGCACGCATCGTCAATGTGTCCAGCCAGCTGGGCTCGCTGGCTTTGCACGTGGATCCAACGTCGCCGATCTACAGCTTCAAGGTGCCCGCCTACGACGCTTCGAAGACCGCGATCAACGCGTGGACCATCCATCTCGCCTACGAACTGCGCGATACGCCGATCAAGGTCAATGCGATCCATCCGGGTTACGTGCAGACGGACATGAACGGCGGGCAGGGCGAGATCGACGTGCCGACCGGCGCGAAGAGCAGCGTCGGCATGGCCCTTATCGGCGAAGACGGTCCGACCGGCAGCTTTACCTACCTCGGCCAGACGCTTCCCTGGTAAACGGCTCACCCACGCTTCTGGCTCATGAGGACATGGCTATGACGACCTACGTCGTGTTTACCCGCGATCGCATCAAAGATGAAAACGAGTTCGCCACCTACGGGCAGCTCGCTGCCAAGGCGGGCGAAGGGCATCCGGCCACGCGGCTGGCTTTCTATGGCGAGGTGGAAACGTTGGAAGGTGATCCGGTCGACGGATCGGTGATCATCAGCTTCCCGAGCAAGGCCGAGGCACTGGCCTGGTACAACAGCCCCGCATACACCGCAGCGCGCGAGCACCGCTTCAAGGGAGCGGACTATCGGGTCTACATGGTCGAAGGCGTGTGACCCGAGTCGCCTGAACAGGCAAGGTCGAGAGAGACTTTCGCTTTGCGGAGGGCTGGCATCCTGCCGGCCCTTTGCCTTGCGGTGGTCGATTACTGCTGGGGTGCCGCAGCCTGCTGGGCGGCGGCCGGGGCCTGTGCCTGCTGCTGGCGTTCCTGCGCGGCCAGCTTCTGGTTGTTGGCCTCGAGGTTCCACAGGCTTGCGCTTTGTTCCGGCGTCTGGCCGATCGCCGTGTTCATGTCGACACCGGAGACCTTTTTCAGCGGCGAGTTCAGGTCGCCCTGCACGGTGTACGCCGTCGAGCCGTCATTCGCCATGACGAGGTGGTCGATGCGGGTGAGGCCTTCCGCTTGTGCCTTCTGTGCAGCGGCGCCGGCCACGTTCTCACTGATGGCGTCCGGCGTGCGGCCCAGCTTCGCGTCCAGCTGATGCACCTGCGCCAGTGCCTGTTCGTACAGGGCGTGGCCGGGGTGATCCTTGTCCTTCAGGCTTTCCATGGGCTGCTCGCGCGTCGCCGCCTTGAGCGCTTCCATGGTCTTCGGACCGGCGATGCCGTCGGCGGTGAGGCCGGCTTCGGTCTGGAAGCGCTTCAGCGCACCCTGGGTGTTGGGACCGAAGTCGCCATCGGGCGTCAGTGACTTGCCGTCGTTGCCGAGGTTGCCGTGCTTGTTGAGCATGGCCTGCAGCGCCGCTACGTCGGGCGAATGATCGTGCAGGCGTAGCGTACCGGCGCGCTGTACATGGTCACCCGATGCCTGGCTCGGATGATCGGCGGCGGATGCTGCCTTGCCCTTGTGCTCGACGGTCACGCCGTTTTCCTTGAGGACGCGATCGGCATCGGCGAGGACATCGAGCGACTCCTTCTCGTGCGCGATGCGCTTGGAAAGGCCCTTGTGCAGCTGGGGCGAACTGGCCCAGATATCCTTGACGTGCGCCGCCTTGTAATCCTGCACGGCATCGACGATGTCCTTGTCGCTGAGCTTGTCGAGCTGGTAGTCGTCGCCGAACTTCTCTTTCAGGCCCTTGGCGAAGATCTTCGGCGTGAGGTCGCGGGTCTGCACGGACGTGCTCCACACGGCATCCTGCACCGCCATGCCGCGGCCGGACAGGTCGATGCCGGCGGCCTTCAGCGCCTTGTCCTGCTCGTTGTAATGCGAGCGGCCGATGAAGTCTTTCTGGTCGGCACCGAAGCCCGGATCGTTCTTGCCCAGCGCCTTCCACTTCTCGTCGAAGGCGGGGGTGGCGGGCGTCAGGCCCTTGAACTGGTCCTTGTACGCCGACTGGTCGAGGTATTCCTGCAGCGTGCCCATCTTCGTGGACAGCTGGAAGGACCCGTACGACACACCACCGTGGTCGCCCTTGCCGGTGGATACCGCGCCGGGACCGGCCGCGCCGGATTCGTAACCGGCCGAGGTCTGGCCAAGGTGCCAGCTACCGGCGACGCGTTTTGCTTTATCGAGATCATCCGTCATGCATCTAACTCCTGGTTGACTAACGAAAACACCCGACATAACCGCCGGGTGGGTGTGATTATTTCTTCAAGCGGTTTTCCAGTTCCGTCGCGCGCTCCGCCGTCTGCGTCAGCGCGCAATCGCCGGAGACGAGCAGGGCAGCCGTGCCGCCGTCCTTGTCGGGCGCGCACTTGGTGTCGCGTGCCTTGATCCAGGCGCGCTCCTCATCGCGGAGTGCCAGGCGGTCCTTGTCGGAAAGCGACTTGCGCAGGGCCTGGTAGGCGGTGTTCAACCGCTTGTCCTGGTAGTCGAATTCCTTGGCGAGACAGCTGTTCATCTTCACGGTGACGCCTTCGGAGGCATCCATGCAGGTGTCGAAGCCTGGCCGGAGGTGCTTGTCTGCGCTGGATGCGGCGGTGTCGTCGGCATGCGCGGGGCCAACGAAGGCGCCGCCAAAGGCCATGACGAGCGCGGCCATGGTTGCCGCACGAAGGGAATATCGCGTCACTGCTATGTTTCCTTGTGTTCCACCCGGACGCGCATCATACCGTGTCGTGCGCGGCAAGGCTTTGAGTTATTTCGTAAGCGGGGTAGGGCGAAGAAACGTCGGCAGATTTGCGCGATGATTGAAGTGCATTATCCCAAGGTACTTACCCAGGAGTTCAAGCTCATGACGAAACCACATCTGAGAGCCATGGTTGGCGCGGCCATTCTTTTCATTTCCACTGCAGCATATAGCAGTGAACTT
This sequence comes from Xanthomonas sp. NCPPB 2632, assembly GCF_041228075.2. Classification (NCBI taxonomy): domain Bacteria; kingdom Pseudomonadati; phylum Pseudomonadota; class Gammaproteobacteria; order Lysobacterales; family Lysobacteraceae; genus Xanthomonas; species Xanthomonas sp. NCPPB 2632. Next base: position 2,689,371 of record NZ_CM192979.1, on the reverse strand, counting down.
CCCGGCCGCTGGACCCTGGTCATCGAAAATCCTGAACACGTGGTCGTTGCCACTTTGGCCGTTGAGTTCATGGACGAGCAGGCGGTGTCCTGCCTAGGCGGCGATTGGAAAACCGTGAAAGTCGTTTCGGCGACGACCGGAGACGACGACTTTTTCCCTACGTCAGAGCCGCTTGCCTATCAGATAGAGAAAGGGCAAATCACCATAGGTCGCAACCAGAAGTGCGATGCCTATTTGTTGCTTAAGGGCAAGCTCGGAGAGCCCCAGGTCAAGGGTGACTACTTCAGCTTTGGGATGGGGGGGAGCTTTCCGCTGGGCTATTTCACCTTGAGTCTAAGCCGGTAAAAAGTGCGCCGAAACGCCAGGCGACGTCCGGCCCAGATTTGAGTGGCGGCCCGATGTCGAGTCCAATCCTCGACGGGAAGGATATCTTGCAGGCCGAACCAAACCGCCTTCATCGAATTGCCCAACGGCCCGATGCTCGATGAATACCTTGACGATCAATCGAATCGCATGACCTGAAACACGTTTCCCTCGGGATCGCGGCCATCGTACATATCGTACGGAAACCCTTCGTAGCGCTTCATATCGCCAACCGTGATGCCCGCGGCCTCGAGTCTGGCGCGGTGGGCCGCTAGATCGGATGTGATGGCGAATACGAACTTGGTCGTCGGGCCGGTTCTCTCGTCCTGCGCCGGTGAAGCGGAGGACGCCGTCGTGTTTCGATACTTCGCACCCATGCGATGCAGGGCTAGCTCGATGCCGCCGGCCTGCAAGACGACCCATTCATCGTCGATTTCCTCGACGACAGGAAGCTCGAAGTGGGTGCGGTAAAAAGCCTTGACCTTGGCAACGTCGCGGACGTAAATGATGATTCTCACCAAGGGAATGGCCATGACCGACGGTTCCTGTGCGTTGTTTCACTGCTTGGCAGGGGAGGCCACGAGGACCATGTCGAGATCGTAGTGCGACGCATCGGATCCAGCCTTCGTAGTGAAGGTCAAGGTCACGTCGCGGTTCTCCTGCCGACTAAGCCACCGATGCATGCCATCCGGCTTCCACAGCCCGGTCTTGCGTACGCCGACATCGAGCCGGTCGAGCAAGTCGGTTGCGGCCGTGGCGGTTCGTACGTGATACCGCGTTACCCAACGGTCCATATCGCCGGCGGAAACATATTCGTCGAACGTTGCATCCTTGGGCCAATCCACGCCGGACTGCACCTCTCGCTTGGTCAGGTAACGATCGGCAAACCGCGAGCGCACGAATCCGCCCTCCGGCTTCCAGTCGTACTCCAGACGCAGGGCTACGGTGCGTGCCTCGTCCACGCCGCGGATTTTCGCGACCACATGCAGCGCGGCATCGATACCGGAGGATAGCCCGGCCGATGTCACCAGCTTGCCGTTGTCGGCCCAGCGCACGTCGCGGATAACGTGAACCTTCGGAAACGCCTTGGCCAGTTCGTCGATCCGCGGTGTGAACGTGGTCGCCTTGTCACCGTCGAGCAGGCCGCTGGCCGACAGGATGAAGGCGCCCGTACATACTGACAACACCTGTTTCGCCGGTAGCGATCGCTCGCGGACGAAGTCGAGGATGCGCGTGTCACGCTGGGCGTCGGCCACGTCGCCTCCCGGGATCAACAGGATATCGAACGGAGGTGCCTTGGCGAAGCTCGTGTCGGGATCGATTTTCAGGCCCATCGCAGTGGTCACCGGCTTGCCGTCGGGTGACACGGTGACCACGCCGAAGCCGGCATTGCCGAAGACCTCGTAGGGTCCTGCGAAATCGATGATCTGGACACCGTCGAACATCAGGATGCCGACGCGTACGGGCGGGTCTGACATGGGTTGGTGTGCTGCGAAGGCGGGCAGGGCGAGGAGCAGGGCGATGAGCGGGAACAGATAGCGACGCATGGGTGAGTCCTTTGACTTGGCGTGCCGTTCTTGTCTGGGTAGGTGTGCCGCAACTGAATCTTAGCGGTAACACTTCCCGTGTCCTATAGCCCTTGGGTACACATCGCTTCGGGTACCAGCGGCCATGCCTATTCGCGGGCCACCACACGGTTGAGGAAATGACGGATCCGCGCGCCGTAATCGAACACCTGCATCGCGTAGTGCTAATGTCCCAGATCGTGGGTACGTCGGCCATGCGCTATCTTCCGTATCAGCGGCGGCTTCTGCCAACGAATGCCAAGGACTTTACCCATTCGGCGTCACGTTTCTGCGTCGCCACGCGTTGCTGGCGATAGTGTCGCTCGGCACGGTCCTGCAGCCATGTCACGTAACGGCGAACCACGCGCCCGCTCGCCAGTTGGGCAGGCACCAGGCGCCCCAGGAGGATTCGATGCGCCGCGGGTGCGAATCGCTGGAAGAGGTCGTCCTCGATACTGACGATGGCTTCGGTGCTACCCGGATCGCCCTGGCGTGCGCAGCGTCCGAACAACTGCCTGTCGACCCGCGCCGACTCGTGGAATTCGGTCAGGATGACGTGGAGGCCTCCTGCGGACTCGGCGTCTTTGCTCAGTTTGATATCGGTGCCGCGGCCCGCCATGTTGGTGGCGACGGTGATGCGTCCGGCGTTGCCCGCGGTACTCACGGCTTCCGCCTCACCTGCGTCTTGGCGTGCGTTCAGCACGGCGTGGTCGACGCCGCGCGCCTCGAACAGCGAGGACAGTCGTTCGGAGGCTTCCACCGAGCGCGTGCCGACCAGGACGGCGCGGCCCTGGGAAGCCATCTCGACCGCACGGTTCGCGATGGCTTGCCAGCGCTCGTCCGAGCGACGGCAGACCGTGTCGGCAAGCCGTCGTCGGCGCGTCGGCTTGTGCGTGGGAATGCGCGTTATCGACAGGTCATAGCTCCCTTTGACTTCACTGGCCACTTCCTGCGCTGTACCGGTCATGCCACAAAGCATGAGGTAACGGCCAAAGAATCGCTGGTACGTGATCTGCGCCAACGTACGCCGCTGGCCGGTGATCTCGCAGTTCTCCTTGCACTCGATCATCTGGTGCAGTCCGCGCTCCCACGTCCGGTCCGGCATGACCCGGCCGGTGGATTCGTCGACGATCTGCACCTTTCCCTCGGCCAGGATGTAATGTTGGTCGCGGTGGAAGCCGTGGATGGCCGAGAGTGCCTTCTGGATGAATTCCTCTCGCCACATCGCCGATCGCCAAAGGCCATCCCATGCGCTCGCACGCTCCTTCGCGTGTGTCTTGCCCGCAGGGGTGAGCCAGATATCACGATGCTGCGAACGACGGAAATGGATGGTTTCCTCGAGCGATCCGGCCAGTTCGATGGCGCGGGTGTAGACGGTCGGATCGAGGTCGTCGGGCAGGGTCTCGGAAATGATCAGGGGGGTACTGGCCTCATCGATCAGCACGCTGTCGGCCTCGTCGATGATGGCGATGTGCAATCCACGCAGGATCGGTGCCTCCGTGGCGCGGCCGCCGGCGAATTCACGCAGGCGTTGCTGTGTGCGGGAGGCGTCGCCCAATGCGATCGTGTCCTTGAGGTAGTCGAACGTCAGCTCCTTGTTCGACACGTAGGTGATGTCACAGGCATAGGCGGCGCGCCGGTCGGGAATCGACATGTCCTGTAACACCACACCGACCGAGAGGCCGAGGAAGTCGAACAGCGGCGTGTTGTGTTCGGCATCGCGTTCCGCGAGGTAGTCGTTGACCGTTACGACGTGCGTGGCGGCACCGGTGACCGCCGCAGAGCACGCGGCGAGCGTGGCAGCCAGTGTCTTGCCTTCCCCCGTGGACATCTCCGCGAGCCGCCCCTGCAACAGCATGCGGCCTGCCATCAACTGCACGTCGTGGTGGCGCATGCCGAGGGTTCGTCGCGACGCCTCGCGGATAAGTGCGAACGAGGCCACCAGCCGCTCGTCCGTGAAACCCCCGTGGCGCATGCATTGGGCCTCGTGGGCCAGTCGCATGCGCAAGGCGTCATCATCGAGGGCTCGTGCGGCATCCTCCCTCGCGTTGGTGGCGTCGATGAAACGGCGGGTGGCACGACCGTCGAAGCGGGGCAGGCGTGCCAGCCAGGTACGGAGGCGCTCCTCCCAGACCGAACGCTTCGCGTCGACGCGTTCCAGGTAGGGGCCATCACCCAGTTCCACGTCGCGTCCGGCGAGCAAAGCGCGTACGTCAGACATCGAAATGGCTCAGGAACACCTGTCGTAGCCGTCGAAACCCCTGCATGGCCAACGGCTCGCTGCCGTGGTCGAAGCGCACCTGGGCGCGCTCGCCGAACCGGGGCCTGGCATCGCGCGGCAACGCAAGGTCGACGATGAAAACGCGCTGGATCGTCTTCACGCCATTGGTGTCGTTCGGGTTGGTGGCGATGGTGCCGCCGGCGTTCAGGCCCAGGGCTGCGGTCGGCAGTTCGTCGACCCCGCCCGGGAAGGAGCGCGTTACCTTCGTGGTCCACGCATCGCCGAGTGAATCGGCCAGGCGCAATCCCACGCCGGACAGGCGGCCATGCACCAGGTCGATATCGTCCTGCTGGACGACCGCGCGGACGATCAGCTCGCGCTCCTGCAATACGTAGCCGAGCAGCTCGCCCTGCTTGTAGTAGTGCCCGGGCATATCCTGAGCGGTGGCGACGACCAACGTACCGTCGTCACCGGCGTAACCGGTGAGTCGCGCAAGCCGTGCTTCGGAACGGGCCAGACTTTCCTGCGCCTCGGCGAGCTGGCGGCCGGAGATCGCCGCCTTGGTGGGGTCGACGAAATGCTCGGCGTCATAACGCGCCTGTGCCTGGTCGACTTTCGCGCGGGCCACGGCGGCGTCGGCGCGGAACTGCGGGTTTTCCAGGTGATACAAGGGTTGTCCGCGGTGCACGGCCGTGCCCGGCGTGACCAGCCATCGAACGAAGAAGCCGTTGCCACCCGCGTGCAGCATCGCCTGGTCGGGCAACCAGACCACGCCGAGTGAGCGGCTATGCATCGGCACGGGAACGAAAAGCAGCAGGAGTGCCATGCCACCGACGACGTACGCGGTACGGCGTATCGCTCGCTGCCGTACGCGATGGAGGGAGCCGGACGTCGAGAGGTGTTTCCAGCCCTTCCGAAGCGGCGCCCCGAAAAGGCCCCAGGCGCTCCACAGCGCCATCATCGCGCCGACGAAGAAATACTTGTTGGCAACCGCGAAGATCACCGAAACGGTAACGAACGTGCGGTAGCAGAACGCCATGGGCGTGTATGCGGTCAGCCAGCGCTGCTCCGAGGGCGTCTCGTCCGGGCGGGTGGCGTCGGTGGACCCGAACCCATGGCGATCGATCAGGTAGGTCCACCATGCCTGCCCACGCTGGGCGAGGTTGGGTATTTCGATCAGGTCGGAGAGGATGTAGTAGCCGTCGTAGCGCAGCAAGGGGTTGCCGTTGACCACGAGCGTGGAGACGCCGCAGATGACCATGACGTTGAATGCCACGCCACGCAGGATGCCGGGTTCGGCGGCGAGCCATACGTGCAGCGCGAGCGCCGCGAGGAAAAGCTCCACCAGCATGCCGGCCGCGGCGACCGTCGCGCGCCGGTACTTCGACGGGAAGGCCGACGAGGACGATGCCTCGACATAGGGCACCGGCGCGAAGATCAGGAACATCAATCCCAGTTCGCGAACGGTGCCGCCCCAGCGCTTGGTGGCGAAGCCATGGCCGAGCTCGTGAAGCAGCTTCACTACGGGGTAGACCGCGGCCATGATCATGAGGTTGCTGCCCGAGAGCACCCGGTCGGACAGGTTCTCGGTCAGGTCGTGCCAGTGCTCGCCGGCGAGGATCAGCGCGGGCAGCACCACGAGGGCCCACATTGCCGCACCCCAGCGACCGAAGCACCAGCCGACATACGGCACGAAACGCGTGAGGAAACGATCCGGGTTGAGCAACGGGATCTTCAGGCTCATCGGGTTCATGAGCCATTGCTTGATCGTCTCGGTCCGCTTGCTGCGGTGGCGATCCAACAGCGCCGCTGAATCGGGTATGGCATCCGCCTGGAGCAGGTCGGCGGCATGCAGGCGGGTCAACAGGTCGACGACTTCCGGTTGGGTGCAAGCATCTCGAACGTCGGAAGCGTTGGCACGTTCCCACAAGGCCTGCACCGTGGTCCGGCCGTCCATGCCCGCCAGGAGGGCATACGCCGCGGCGGTCAGCCGATAGACCTTGCCGCCGGTCTGGTCCTGCACCACGTACCAGGGACGGCCGCGGAAGACCATGCGCTGCACGGTCGCGTACGGCATCAATCGCGGCTTCAGTTCCGCGACACTATGCCAGCCGGGGCTGAAAGGACTACGCGACATCGCTAGAGGCCCCAGCTCCACCACTGCATGCGCAACCAGTCGAACGCGTTGTGCAGCAGCACCCAGCCCAGCTGGCGACGGCCGACGCCGATCTTGGCCACGCCTTCCATGCCTGGCAGCAGACGCCGGTCCGGGTCGGTCAGGGCCGCTTCGACCCGGTAGACGTTCTTGCCGTCCTTGGTGGTGGCGACCGGCATGACCTTAACTACATGGATGGGCAAGGCGCCGCCGGCCAAGCCGTTGAGCATCAGCTGCCCGGCCTGCCCCTCGCGCAGGGGCGCGATGTCGTGCTCGTCGACCTCCAGGATGATGCGGTAGCTGTGCAGAGGCGCGATCTCGAACAGCTTCTTGCCCGCCTCGACCGGCGTACCCGCCTGCTGGGCGAGATCGCCGGACACGACGACGCCATCGTAAGGCGCCCGGATCGTGGCTCGATCGATCTTGTCCTCGAGCAGGTCGAGCTGGGCCTGCGCTTCGGCCAGCTGCGCCCCGGTGACGCGGATCGCCGTGAGGTCGTGCTGGGCCATCGCTTCGCGCAGCTTGTTATCGTACTGGTCGCGCTCGCTGGCCCAGCGAATCCGTTCCACGCGCAGTTCGTGGTCGTCCAGCCGTGCCAGCGGCTGGCCGCTGCGCACGGTGTCGCCCGCACGGACCAGTCCTTCGGCAAGGAAACCTTCGAACGGTGCGGCGGCGACGCGCTGGATCTCGCCTTCGGTCACGGTTTTCGCGGAAACGCGATAGTCGACGGGTACGGCGACCAGCACGAGGATCACCAGCGCCAGGATGGCGGCGACCGCCTTCCAGACGAGGTAGCGTGGTCCCACGATCGCACCCCAAAGACGACGGCCTTCGTCGTTCATGCGTCCGAGCGAACTGCGCTCGGCAAGCAGGCGCTGCTCGACCACCGGCGCGATGAGCGCGGCGAAGGTGTCGATCCAGCGCCGTTCGTCGTCGCTGAATGCGGTCTCGCGCTCGAACGTCAGCACCGCGACGATCTTCTGCTGGTGCACCACAGGCGCCGATAGCAGGTGCGCCGCGCCGGTGCGACGCAGCAGGGCCGCATGGGCGCGGAAACCCCCGGCGTCATCGCTGGCCTCGATCGTCTGGGCCAGGTCGAGCACCTCCGCCATCGCGTCGCGATACGCATGTACCAGCGGCGAGGAGGATTCGAAGGTAGCCGCCTCGGACAGCGCCGCGAGTTTGACCTCCGCTTCCCGGACGACGCCGGCGGCGACACGGGTGGCGGTGAACCGGCGGCGCAACTCGTTGACCAGGTCGAACAGCGCCTGCTGGAAGCGGGCGTGGCGCAGGGTGACGGCCAGGGTGTGGACGATACCCGTGGCGCGTTCGCCCGCCTCGACCGCCAGGTCGTGATCGCGCTTGCCGAGCAGGTTGGACAACCAGGCGCTGCCCCAGTGCACTTCCCTTAGCAGCGCGGGCACGATGGTGGCATCGCCCGCCAACTCGAACACTACGGCGCCGGCGACACGGTCATTCGCCGACACGGGCACGGCCACGTGCAAGCGGCCGGGCGTTTCCGCATCCGGCGCGATCACCACCCGGTGTTCGGCAAGGGCCTGGCCCACCGTCTTGCCCATGCGTGACATGTCGGCGTCCGCTGCGGGCCAGACGGCGATCGGCACGTAGTTCTTGCCGTCGGCGGCTTCGACCAGCGCGGCAGCGTGGTGGATCGCGGGGAAACGCTCGCAGATCAGCGCGAGCCACGCGTCGCAGAACACGTCAGAGGACCGGGCTGTGACGAAACGTTCCCACGCCGGGACGACGGGAGCCGCCGCGGTCGCGTCGGTGTCCGGATCCTCGGCGTGATTCTTTGGGTTGTCGGGCAAAGCGTTCATGGCGCAGCCGCCGCCGCGATGGCGGTCATGTCGTCGCGATCGTCGCGCGCATTCACGAACAATGCGTCCAGTTCGTCGACATCGGCGCCCGTGAGGTCACCCAGCGTGGCCTTGAGCTTGATGAAGGCGGTTAGCTGCTGGTAGCTGCCCTTGCGCCGGTCGCGCCGTGCGGCGGCGAGCTGCTGGCGTGCGGTGAGAACGTCAGCCTCCGTTCGCACACCGTGCGACGTGCCGCGACTGGCTAACGCCAGCGCCCGACGAGCCGCGTCGATCGCCGTCCTGGCCGCGACCGTGCGCGCACGCCCGGCACGCCAGCCGAAGAAGGCGGTCTTGACGTTGAGCACCGCCTGACGACGGGCGGACTCGAAGTCGTCGCGCGCTTTGTCGCGCAATGCGAGCGCCTCGACCACCTTGGCCGACTGCGTACCGCCGGAATAAAGCGGTACGTTCAGCTGCAGTCCCACCGTGAGCGTCGCAATCCGGTAACCCGGTTGGCCGGGAAAGTTGCCGACGTTCTGGTCGTTATTGCCGTAGGTGGCGACGATATCCAGCGTGGGCTGGTGCCCGGCGCGTTGCTTGTCGATCTCCGCATCCGCCGCGGCGATGGCTGCGGATGCCGCGCGCAGGGCAGGGCAGTGCTCGTCGATCTGCGCGACCCAGCCGTCCGCGTCGTCACCAAGCAGGTCCGGGATGCGTGCATCCTCGCGCAACCAGGGTTGCACAAGGCTATCGGCGCTGCCGATCCAGGGCTCGATGGCAGCGATCTTGGTCTGGACATCCATTTCGGCGGAAAGCTCGTCCGCGTCGGCCTGCTCGTACTTCGCCCGTGCGTCGTCGGCCTCGGGCTGTGACTTGGCACCGAGCTCTGCCGACCGCCTGGCGATATCCCATTGCGCCTTCAAGGCATCCCGCTGGGCCGCGTTGAAGTCGACCGCATCGCGCGCTTCCATCAGGTCGAACCAGCCCGTCGCGAGCTTGGCGTAGAGTTGCTGTTCGGTATCCGCCAGCTGCCAATTGGCCTGTTCCGCCGCGCTGCCCGCCTGGGCGAGCGCCACGCTGTTGGCCCGGCGCCAGAGCGGCTGGTTGAGGCTCAACTGGCCGGTATGGGCGTGGTAGCGGTCATGCAGGGTCGCGGTCTTCGTATCCAGCGTCTGGTACCGGCGGCCGTTGCCGTTGGTGCTTGCTGTGGCGGAAATCTGCGGCAGCATGGCGCCGTAGGCTTGCCGTTCGCGGGCGCGCGCGGCGACGAGGTTGGCCCGCGCGGCGTCGTAGCCGGGCTCGCTGTCGTGGGCCAGGGCGAACAGGTCGCCGAGCGAGACGACCTTCGGAGTCTGCGTGGCACCCAGGCAGGGAGCGAATAGCAGGGCGATAAGGACGATGGGTAAGCGGTGACGCATGTCCAGGCGCCGCGCAACGGCCCGCCGCCCCTGGATCGGGCTGACCAGCGGCGATATCGCCTGTATGACCGAACGTTCGACCAGCACCTCAAATCCCTTCGCCAGGCGCAGGAGGAGGCGGCCCGTCTTGGACCTGACGACACGTCCCCGCCACCGGGATGCCGGTCGAGGTGCGTGCGTTCTGTGGATTTCCCCCTGTACAGGCGGCATTTTCGCACCTCGACGGTGGCGTGCCAAGTGCGCCCGTGACGGCTACAATGCCGCCACGGTCCGCCGAGGGCGTCGACCGGGAACAGGGGAAAACCATGAAAAGGATGCTTTGCGCGGTCGCCCTGGCGATCGTGGCCACCGGCTGCCAGACCACCGGCCATAAAATCACGACCATCGACGTCGGTACCAGCCGCGAGCAGGTGATCGCTACGCTTGGCCGGCCGGATTCCATCCGGACGGTGGGTGACTTCGAAGTTTTGAATTATCTGGACCGGCACCGCACGCGGGTGTCCATGGCGCACACGGATTACGCGGTGGTGCTCAAGGACGGTAAGGTGAGCCAGTTCGGCCCGGGGCAGGTAAGACGGGACGGGTTGCATTCCGTGGTGATTGATGGGGCAACGAGATGATGAGATGGCGCAGTGAGCTCGTATTCTTTGTTCTTGCCTTCGTTGGGCTTGAGGTGGTTCACGCAACGGGGGATACCTCGCCTGGCTGTGACAGCGGCATGATCGAAACGGTTGCAACGATGTTGCAGGCATCCCGGGTCGATGTCGGTTTGTCGTCCTGCCAACGGCACCCCGTTACGGCGGACCAGTTCATCGTGGCGATAGTCAGTCCGGCGGATGTCCCGAGACAGGCGACGACGGGAGACGGTGCCGAGCATTTCGATCTCGATGTGGTGCTCTGGAACCAGCGAACGCAAGTCGTAGTCGCGCATCGGCACGACGCCGGCTATCTGCTTTCGGACGCATCGTCGCTTCGCGCGTCGTCCGTGGACACCGCACGCTACACGCTTGCTCCGGGTGTTCGTGCGTTCGGCGTTCGAGATATCCATTATCCCTACAACACCCATTCCAAATGGGGCGAGACGCGCCTGACGCTGTTCGTGCAGCATGGGGATCGCTTCGAAAGAATATTCGCCACCCAGGTAGAGCTTCTGACCGACGGCGATAGCACCGCCGCATGTCCAGACGCCACGCGCGCGATCCGGACCACGGTAGGTACGGCGCCAGGCCGGAGCCACGGGTATGCCGATCTCAGTGTGGTGGCCCGGGATGCCAATGAATCGGGAACGACTGAAAGGGCCTGTGGATCGCCAGGGAAAGTCGAGCGGCATCAGACGTCGTATGACGGGGCAGCGTATGGGCCTGTCGCAATACAGATGTACCTCCACCCGTTCGATTGAGGTTGATCCTGGTTCGTAGGAGTACCTCGCCGAGTACAGGAGAGTCAGGGCGTCGACGCATCCACTGCGGGCAAACTCACTCCCAACCGTTGCCGTACCTTTGCCAGAGCGGCCGCATCCGCTTCGACGAGAACGCGTCGGCCCCGTGCGAATGCCGAAGGGTCGGGATTGTCGGCATCGGGTCCTCTGAAACTCTGCCTGCTGAGTTTGCATGGATCGCATAAAGTCGCATGGTCACCCGCCAGCACCAGCGTGGTGCCGGGCGCACCTGGCCCTTCTGGCGAACTCATCAACTCGAACGTAAGCACGCTCATCCAGGAGCCGACGGGAAGCGAATGCTTCTCGCGGCTGGCGAGACGGAATCCGGACTGCTCGTACGACTCGATGTACGCCCGCTCCAAGGCTTCCGGGGACATGCCGACATGAGGCACCTCGGTGACGGCGCGACTTTGTGCGGAGGATGCGTCGTGGACTAGCAGTCCCAGAATGGCGGCCGTAGCGCAAACGGACAACCTCCGACGCTGCGTTGCTTCTCGCTGCTTCAAGGGCATTTCCAGGACATCCTACGCTTGAACGGTTTGGACGTTGCACACGCCACTTGCGTAAGCCTACTGCGAATCTGAGCGATACCCGAACTAGCTGAAAGTGGCGACGGGCTTCGTGTCGACCGGGACAGCCTTGCCGAAGAAATCCGGGTCATCGAGCATACCTGCTCAGTTTGAAAGCGCAGTCGGCGTTGTGCACCCATACGCCGGCGGGGCCGACGTAGTAAGTGTGGAAACCGTCGACCTCGAAGTTGTAGACGTCGACGCCAAGGAGTGGCCCGTCGACGAACTCTTCGTAGGGGCGGGAGGTGTGCGATTTGACTAGGCGCCATGTGGGGCCGTTGAAGTCGACGTCGTTGCCCAGAACATCGTAGTTCGGGGCCAATTGGTACCAGCCGACGCCCGGTGTCTCGGTACGGTGCACCGGCGAGACGGCGCTTACGACGATCTTGCGACCGTCCGTTCCCTGTAGTTCGTAGCCGGGCCGCACCGCGCCGGCAGCGACCCATCCACGACCCTCCACCCAGAACGGATGGTTGTCGGTCGCGAAGGTGGGGATCTCCGCGTCCGGTTCGTTGGGGTCGACATAGGTGATCGCAACGATGACCTTGTTCGAGTGCTTCACCGTTCTTACAACCGGACGATAAGCCAGCTCGCCGCCTTCTTCCGGCCGCGATAGCACCATGTCGCCCGGCTTGATCGACTCGATCGGGACCTCGCCCGCCTCCGTCAATACCGATGTGCCTGCAATGAAGCAACTGGTTTCTGAGGCGATCGTGTCGTCGACCTTGGCGAGGACTTCGTCGAGCATCTTGCGATACAGGGCATCGCCGGAGTACTGGTTGGCGAACTTCGCCCGGATGCTTTCGCGTGATGCGAGTACGAATTCCTCGAGGAACTCACCGGTCAGGGTACCGTCTACCAGGCCGTCGGCCGGGGATCCGTTAGGGTCGTTCTGGCCAATCTTGCCCTGTACCGGGTCACTTCCGCGACCGACCAACAGCAAGAGGCCAACGAACGGGCGCTGCGTCAGTGTGCCCTTGGACGGATTGGTCAGGCTCAAGGTAAGTGCATCGTCGTCCTGATCGGCGACCAGGCAGTCGAAGTCGATGCGTACGCTGCCGTCCTTCTGCACATGGAACGAAGCGTTTTGGGCGGTTGGCGCATGGTTCACTTTGACGGTGACCGATACTATCGGACTTCGATTGTGCGGCCAAGATGTAATCACCGTTCGGCATCCGAGTAAGGATCAGGAGCCAACGCATCGTAGCGTCTGCTTCTACGTAAGACACAACCCCTGCCCAATCTGTTAAGCCATCACTGTTCAGATCTCCTTGCACTTCCCACTTGTTTAGCAGGTGCGAACCGTAGATAAACGTCAGCGCTGCCTCCGGCGATCGGTATGCCTGCCCTTTACCGTCGCTAGTGCCGCGCGAGATCGGCGCGAATACGAAGCATGCAAAGCCCAGAATGGTGGCCATAGCGCAAGCGGATAACCTCTGTCGCGGGGTTACTTCTCTCTGCTTCACAGGTATTCCCAATGCACTATCTTGACACCTTGAACAGATTCAGAGACGACACATGCCACGTGAGTAAGCCTACTGCGAGTCGGCGCGATACCCGAACTGGCTGAACGTGGCGACGGGCTTCGTCTCGACGGGAACAGCCTTGCCGAAAAAATCCGGGTCATCGAGCATGCCTGAGTAGATACGTTGCTTGCTATCGCATACGCGTTTAGCGTCGTATGACGGGGCGATCTATCGTCCCGTCATACGGATGTACCTGTATCCGACATCAGATCGTATTGTCGATCAGGTTCGTGGAGTCGACGGGTTGCTTTGATTTTACGGTACGCACGACTTTCTCACCCTCGAGATACGTAGTGATCCGAGCGCCATTCAGGAGATTGGTGTCCTCGGTTGTTGCCTTGTCGCTTTCCGAGTAGTACGTCGTTACCGTCTTGCCGACGACCGACCATATACCCCGATACTCGCGTACCTTTGCCTCGGAGGCCTGCGGGTGATCGCCGGGAAAGGACTCCCGGACGTGGAGCGTCAAGCCGCGGATTTCCATCTCCTCGATAAAAGTGCGTGGCAGCGTATCCGGTTTCGATAGAGCGGCCACCACGTAAGCGCCTTGCTCATTTTTCACAAGGATCATGAGCCGACGCGAGTTGAGGTCACCATCCTGGTATGAGATTTCAGCTGCCCAGTCTTCCCGGCCATCCCCGTTCAGATCTCCGCGGGCCTCCCATTTTTGCAGCAGTTTCGCTCCATACAGGGCCTTGACCGCAGCTTCGGGCGATTTATAGCTGGCCGGTTGAGTGTCCTGTGCGCGGCACGATGCGCCGAGGAGGGCGGGTGCGGTATAGACGACGAGGGCCAATGTTGCAACGAGTGTCTTCATCAATCCGTTCCATTTCGCAAAACATGCTTGGCGGGCCAGTCTCGCCCCGCCGATCGGAGATCGGCGGCGCTTATACGATGGCAGACTATCAATCCCTGCACACGACCAGTCCCGTCTGAATTGCCAGGACATCCATGCCACCCAGGTTCGTTCCGGATGTCTCCGACCATCAGCCGGCCGTTGACGCAAGAGTCGACGTGGTCGCTCCCGTCCAGTCGATCACCGGCTGGCTCGACCCGCCGAGATTGACGACGATGTAGCCGCCCGCTTGTGCATTTCCTGGCGATGCGGATGCTCCGAACAGAATCGTCATCGCATTACCGCACGGAGGATTCTGCGAGACCACCAGCGTGATGGTCGCATTGGACGACAGCTTGCCGTCGCTCGCCGAGTAGGCGATCGAGGCTCAGTTTTCTCGAGTCGTTCAAACATAAACCCTACGGATAGCGATCGCATAGCCAGACGTGGCCGTCCACGTCCACGGCTGCGCTTCGGTCCTCACCCGCGGCGATCGCGATGGCACGACCGAATCCGTTCACTCGCAGGGGCTTTTCCGAGTAGCCATCGTACTGAGCCAGTTCGGTGCTGGACACACAGGCAGGCACGTTCGAAGCGAAGTGCTCCATGCGACCTAACTCGGCGAAACCATTGTCACCCGTTGCCCATACATCGTCGTCGCTACCCAGGAATAGGGCGTGCCTTCGTCCAGCGGCTATGGCCTGGATCGCTGGAAGTCCGGCGATGATCTGGGGTTCAGGTTGATAGCCTCCGTGGTGCGATAGCTCGGATGGATCCCCACCCACCTGTCCGCAGTCGTTGTTTCCCCATCCCCAGACATGTCCCTGCTTGTCCAGCACGAGGTTGAACCCATGAAAACTAGCGATCGCTTTTGCGAACGGAAGGTCATCGACGATTGCCGGCTTCACGGCCGGTGACTCCGACAATCCGAATGGATTGCTGCCTCCACTGCAATAGAGAAAATCCGCGGTAGGTTGAAAGGGGGTAGAGGAACCGATCAAAGGATGGGACAAGTTTCCCCATGTCCAGACCCTCCCATGCCTGTCGAGAGCCATGCTATTGCGTTTGCCGGTCGCGACCGCTACGACATCGATGAGACTGGGGATCTGCTCTAGAGCGAGAGTGCCGGCCTCTGCACGCCCGAGTTGTCCACAGTCGTTCATGCCCATACTCATAACGTTGCCATTGCGCAAAGTAACCAGAACATGAGACGCACTACCAGCAACCCCTTCGACATCTCCAACGCCCTTTTTAAGGAGCACAGTGCAAGCTACCGGACTACCGCCATCAGGGCACGCGCGGTGACCATTTTCCGGGTTCCATACCGCGAGTCGACCATCAGACGTGATACCGATACCGTCGTAACTCGATGCTGCGATGGTCTGTAGTCGCGGTGGCGTCGCTTGCCCTTGAGACGTCTCCGGTTGTATGTCGATGCGCCGGGCGACGGATTCACACGTCTCGCTATTTCGCGGATCGTACGACCACAACTGTCCGTCGACATCGAGAGCGACCAACCGGTTGCCCTGAAACGCTATCGCAACGGCGTGATCCATCCCAGACACGCGGACCGGGGCCGTCCGCCGCTCCGGACACGAACCGGAAATCTTGACTGGCGCAACCCCGCCGGAAGTCGCCACGATACCGATGCCGATAAGGGTCAGCGCGACAACGACGGCGATCGATGGTATCGGCCGGCGCTTCGGTTTCCATGTCTTCGCTTGGCTAGACATACACACCCTTCATACGTATGAAAACACAGGCGGCGGATGCTACAAACGCAGAGCAGCTTCGCGCAGTGCTGCCTGGCTCATGGCGTTGTGTCCTCCAGGAGGTTGGTTGTGTCGCTGACATTGGATCGCTCGACACGGAGCGTTCGTTTTCCGTCCATGTAGGATGTGATTTTGTTTCCTGTGAGCATGTTGGTGTTTTCGACGATCGACTTCGTATCGTCGACGTCGAACGAAGTAATTTTTGTCCCTATGACCCGCCAATGACTCTTGTAAAGGCGAACTTGCGAGACCCACTTAAAGGGATGCTCGCCCCCTCCGTGCGAGAAGTTGACGAAAAGATCCTTACCGATAATTTCTAGTTCCTCGACGGCCGAATCGCATTGGACGTCGGGCTTCGATTGTGCGGCCAGGGTGTAATCACCGTTCGGCGTCCGGGTGAGAATGAGGAGCCGACGCATCGTAGCGTCTGCTTCCATGTAAGACACGACCCCTGCCCAATCCGTTAAACCATCACCGTTCAGATCTCCTTGCACTTCCCTCTTGCTTATCAGGTGCGAACCGTAGATAAACGTCAGCGCTGCCTCCGGCGATCGGTATTCCTGCCCTTTACCGTCGCTAGTGCCGCGCGAGATCGGCGCGAATACGAAGCATGCACAGCCCAGAATGGTGGCCATAGCGCAAGCGGATAACCTCTGTCGCGGGGTTCCTTCTCTTCGCTTCACAGGTATTCCCAACGCATTATCTTGACACCTTGAAAAGATTCAGAGACGGCACATGCCACTTGAGTAAGCCTACTGCGAGTCGGCGCGATGCCCGAACTGGCTGAACGTGGCGACGGGCTTCGTGTCGACGGGAACAGCCTTGCCGAAAAAATCCGGGTCATCGAGCATGCCTGAGTAGATACGTTGCTTGCTATCGCATACGCGTTTAGCCAGCAGCTTGCCGTTTCGCTCTACCAAGATGCCGCCCGCATCGAGGGCACCCTGGCCGGTATTCGACGGTGACGCTGTTACGTGGTAGACCGTGTAGCTGGTTTCGCGGTTCGTCATGCGTAGGAACACCATTGACCCCCTGGACATGTCTCCACGAGATGCCCCCGATGCGATCGATGCCGGATACGTATTCGCTGCCGGAAACGACAGGTCCAGCCAGTTGGTCGTGCCGAACCGGTACTGCAACGAAGCAAACGCCTCGTTGCCAGCTTTCCTCGCGCACACTGCCACCTTCTTCATCTTGAGATCGCAGGCGAACATCACGGTTTCATCAGAAGTACATAGCGTGCCATCGACACGACCACCGAAAGAATTCTGGGCGTTGACGGGCTCGGTGAAAACCGAGGCAAGTATGACCATGGACAAGCCAGGCAGGATGACTTTCACGCGTTACTCCGTGGCTTTTGCAATATCGATGCTCGGTTTCTCGAGTCGTTAGAGCATACGCCCTATGGATAGCGACCCCATAGCCAGACGTGGCCGTCGACATCGACAGCCGCGCTATGGCCGCCGTCAGCTGCGATAGCTATGGCGTTACCTATGCCTTCGATTCTGTGAGGTTTTTCCGAGTATGCGTCCAGACCGGCACGCCGGGTGCTGGAGACACAGGTGCGACCGTTCGGCGGTGAGCCACCCAACATGGCCAACTGTTCGAATTCGTTGTCGCCCGTTGCCCAGACGCTTCCGTCGATTCCAAGAAACAGGGCATGCCGCCGACCTGCTGCGATGGCCTGGATCTTCGGCAAACCCTCAATCATGGCCGGCGACGCCTGGAAACCGCCTGTCTTTACGAGTGCCACCGGATCGCCACCGATCTGTCCACAATCGTTGTAGCCCCAACCCCAGACATGTCCATTCCTGTCGAGCGCGAGGTCAAAGCCGTGAAAACTCGAAATCGCGGTAACGGGCGGCAGCCTGGGCATGATGGCGGGTGTCGTATCCGCAGTCTCGGAGAGACCGAACGGGTTTTGGAAGGGGCCACAGTAACGTGTATTCAACGTTGGGTCCGGAGGAATCGATGATCCAACCAATGGATGGGACAGGTTTCCCCATGTCCACACTTTGCCGTCTCGACCTAGGGCCATGCTGCTTCGTTTACCCGCGGCAACGGCGACCATTCCAGTGAGTCCTGGCACCGGTGCGACGAACGAAGCCAGCGGCGGTGAATGATCTTCGGTACGCCCCAGTTGCCCGCAATCATTCATTCCGGCGCTTAGCACCCGCCCATCTTTAGTTACGATGAGTAGGTGCGATGCGCTCTGAGCGATATCGTGTATACCAGTGAAGCTGCGTTTGACGAAGACGCCACAGTCCCCTCCCGTAAGGCCGGCCGCGCATATCGGGTGAGCATCGCTGGGCTCCCAAGTGACAAGGGTTCCATCTATCGTTAGACCTACGCCGCCTTCGGCCGAACTGGCGATCTGCGCCATTCCGGCCGGACTGACGCCGCCGTTCACCACTTTTCTAGTGGGATCTAACGCTAAGGCATACGTCTCACAACTTGCCGCATGCTCGACGAAATAAGACCACAGGTGGCCTTGGCTATCGAGGGCAACCAAGTATCCGCCCTGGAAAGCGACGGATTTCGCATTATTAATTCCAGGCACTTGTATCGGCGTGGAACGCTGGTCTGGACAATGAAGCCTTATGGCTTTCATGTCATAGTCATCGGCATTGGACAAATGCACTTGTCGGGGGATGATGACCACTATCAGCGCGATAAGAGTGCCCACGAATGCCGTGCTGATCAGAGCGAATATTTTTATGTTCTTCATAATGCTCGACGTAACGGTCCCGCGCTTGAATCACCACGCCAACCGAGAAGTGTTATTCGTTCGACTCGGCGACTCCTTGCCTCATACCAGTAGATCGTCCCGTCCCGTAAGTCCTTTTGCACAACCAGTCCCGTCTGCGCCGACGGTGGGGCAGCGTCCAAATTGCCGTGCATGGCAAGTAGTCCACTCTTTGCCCACGACGGCAAGTTAGCTATAGGCACCGGATGCTACAAACGCTGCAGAGAATATCCGCGCAGTGCTGCCTGGCTCAGGGCGTTGTGTCCTCGAGAAGATTGGTCGTGTCGCTGATCTTGGATCGCTCGACACGGAGCGTTCGTTTTCCGTCCATGTACGACGTGATCTTGTTTCCTGTGAGAAGGTTGGTGTCTTCGACAATCGACTTGGTATCGTCTACATCGAACGACGTGGTTTTCGTTCCTATGACACGCCATTGACCCCTGTAAAGGCGGACTTGCGATACCCAGATGTATGGGTGCTCACCTCCACCGTACGAGAAATTTACGAACAGATCCTTGCCGTTTATTTCCAGTTGCTCGACGGCGGAGTTCGCTTCGGTCTCGGGCTTGGATTGTGCGGCTACGGTATAGACCCCGTCCTTCGTACGGGTGAGTATGATTAGCCGGCGGCGGTTGGCGTCGGCCTCTTCGTAGGCCACGACCCCCGCCCAGTCGGACTGGCCATCGCCGTCGAGATCGCCTCTGACTTCCCATTTGTTTATCAGATGGGAGCCGTAGATCGCCTTCAGAGCAGCCTCCGGTGACGGGTAGGTCAGGGAGGCGCTGTCACCGGCACCGCGCGAGGTCGGCGCGAAAGCAACGCATGCTAAGCCGAGAGCAACGAAGGTTGCACCACTGGAAAGTCTCTTGCCCATCTTTTCGTGCACTCCCGTCGATATCGTGTAGGACAGTTGCCCGCATTTCGGCGTCCTGCACCGTGATGCTGACCATCGCCACGCCCGACTTCCACGGCTGAGCTTCGGTCCTCACCCGCGGCGATCGCGATGGCACGACCGAATCCGTTCCCTCGCAGGCGCTTCTCCAAGTCGCCGTCGTACTGAGCCAGTTCAGTGCTCGGAGACACAGGCGATACGCTTGAAGCAAAATGCTCCAGGCGGTCTAACTTAGCGAAGCCGTTCTCGCCGTTTGCCCATAGATCGCCGCCGCTTCCCAGGAACAACGAGTGTGTCTATCGGGCGGCAATGGCCGAGGTAGGCGGAAGTCCGGCAAGCGTCCGGCAACGGTCCGGGGCTGAGATTTCCATCCTCGGTGGTGCGACGGCCCACGCAGGGCGCGCTCCTACAACGTATTCGTCCCCAAGGCCATGAAGGCCATCCGCCGCCCAAGGCATGGAGCGAAAGGAGCGACAGCGTCAGGGCGTCGGCTTCTCCACTGGAGGCAGGCTCACGCCCGACCGTTGCCGCACCTTGGTCAGGGCAGCCATGTCAGCCTCAAGGAGCATGCGTCGCCCCCGCTTGAATACCGCAGGGTCGGGATTGTCGGCATCGGGCCCTCTGAAGCTTTGTCTGCTAACGCTGCATGGATCGCATACAGTCGCATGTTCACCCGCTAGGGCCAGCGTTGTGCCGGGTGCGCCGGGTCCTTCCGGAGAACTCTTCAACTCGAACACAAGCACGCTCATCCACGAACCGCCGGGAAGCGAATGTTTCTCGCGGCCTGCTAGACGGAATCCGGATTGCTCGTAGGACTCGATGTACGCCCGCTCCAAGGCTTCCGGGGGCACCCCTGCATCAGGCACCTCGGTGACGGCGCGGCTCTGTGCGGCGGATAAGTCGTTCATCAGCAATCCCAAGGTGAAGTTGGCGATCAGAAGCAATAGACGTGTACGCATGTGACGGTCTCCGGTTCTTTGAACATAGCTACCCTCATGTGAATTTCAGTGGCCGCGCCCGCGGGGCGACAGACACAGTTTAGTCGCGCCGCACCAAAAGGCCCGTCTGCGCCACCAGCAGATCCATGCCCGGCGCCGATCCGCCCAAGAGGGCCGCCCATGCGCCGTTCCCCAGACCCGTCAGATACGTACCCGCCATGTCCGTCCAGTCAATGACGGGCCGGCTGGGCGCACCCAAGTTGACGACGATGTAGCCGCCGCCCTGGACGCTTCCGGCCGACACCGAAGCCCCGAGGACGATGCTCATCGCATTGCCGCAGGGCGGGTTCTTCGACACCACCAGCGTGATGGTCGCACTGGCCGACAGCTTGCCGTCGCTGACAGAGTAGGCGAACCCATCTGTACCGATAAAGCCGCTCTTGGGGCGATACATATAGCTGCCATCGCCATTGCGTTTCAGTGAACCCTTCGACGGATCGGTGAGGCTGAGCGTCAGCGCATCGCCATCCGGGTCGTTGACCAGGCAGTCGAAGTCGATCAGTATGCTGCCGTCCTTCTGCACCTGGAACGAGGCGCTCTGGGCCGCCGGAGCGCGGTTCACCTTCTGCACCGTGACGCTGACCATCGCCACGCCCGACGGCGCGTCGCCATCGGTCGCCCGGTAGCTGAAGCTGTCGGTGCCGTACCAGCCCTTGTCGGGCGTCGGCATCTGTGTCGTTGGTGAGGAAGCCGATCCGCACCGGTGTACCGACGTTGACTCCTTGCCTCATGCCAGTAGATCGTCCCGTCCCGTAAGTCTTTTTTCACAACCAGTCCCGTCTGCGCCGACGGTAGGACAGCGCCCCAATTGCCGTGCATAGCGAGTAGTCCACTCTTTGCCCATGACGGCAATTTAGCTATAGGCGGCGGGCGCTACGAACGCTGCAGCGAATATCCGCGCAGTGCTGCCTGGATCAGGGCGTTGTGTCCTCGAGAAGGTTGGTCGTGTCACTGACCTTGGATCGCTCGACCCGGAGCGTTCGCTTTCCGTCCATGTAGGATGTGATTTTGTTTCCGGTGAGCGTGTTAGTGTCTTCGACGATCGACTTCGTATCGTCGACATCGTACGAAGTTATCTTCGTCCCGATGATCCGCCACTGATTCTTGTAAAGGCGAACTTGCGAGACCCACTTAAAGGGGTGGTCCCCCCCTCCGTGCGAGAAGTTGGCAAACAGATCCTTACCGGAAATTTCCAGTTCCTCTGCGGCCGAATCCCACTGGACGTCAGGCTTAGATTGTGCGGCCAGGGTGTAACCACCGTTCGGCGTTCGGGTGAGGATCAGGAGCCGACGCATCGTAGCGTCTGCTTCCACGTAGGACACAACCCCTGCCCAATCCGTTAAGCCATCACCGTTCAGATCTCCTTGCACTTCCCGCATGGTTAGCATTCGGGTTCCGTAGATTGCCTTGAGGGCTGCGTCAGGCGAAGCGTATTCCTGCTTGCCCTCACTAGCGTAGCCATTCGATGTTGGCCCGAAAACCATGCAGGCGAAGCCTAGGGCGGCTACGGTCATGAATGTGCGTAACGTCTTGGCCATACAGTTTATAAGCTCCGAGATTCATGTCGTAAAGACGCCGCTTTGGGGAGGCGGTGCCCACTTTCAATTACGTTTTACCACCAGGCCCGTCTGCGCGATCAGCATGTCGATCCCCGACGCCGAGCTGCCCAGCAGGCCAGCCCAGGGATCGGAGGATACGTCCATCGACCGTGTTTCCGCGTACCCATTCCAATCGATCACCGGTGAGACTGCCGGTATCTGGCTGACGACAATATAGCCACCAGCTGAGTCCGCGTTCGCCGACATCAAAGCTCCGAAAATGATGCTCATCGCATTGCCGCACGGCGGATTCTTCGAAACCACCAGCGTGATGGTCGCACTGGCCGATAGCTTGCCGTCGCTAACCGAGAAGGCGAATGCATCGGTGCCAATGAAGCCGCTCTTCGGACGATATGTATAGCTGCCATCGCGGTTGCGTGTCAGTGAACCTTTCGACGGATTGGTGAGGCTGAGCGTCAGCACATCGCCGTCCGGGTCGTTGACCAGGCAGTCGAAGTCGATCAGTACGCTGCCGTCCTTCTGCACCTGGAACGAGGCGCTCTGGGCGGTCGGAGCGCGGTTCACCTTCTGCACCGAGACGCTGACCATCGCCACGCCCGACTGCGCCTCGCCATCAGTTACCCGGTAGCTGAAGCTGTCGGTGCCATACCAGCCCTTGTCGGGCGTGTACGTGTAGCTGCCGTCCGCGTTGATCGTGAGCTTGCCGTGGCACGGCGCGCAGACGAGCAGGGCGGCGAGACGGTCGCCGTCGGCATCCGTGTCGTTGGCGAGGACGTCGATCCGCATCGGTGTACCGACGTTGGTCGTCGCCTTGTCGTCGCGGGCGACCGGGGCGTGGTTCGGTGCCAGTACGGTGAGGGTGACCGTTACCGGCCTGGAGTCGAGCGAACCGTCAGTGGCCGCGTAGGTGAAGCTGTCCGTGCCGACGAAGCCCGCCTTGGCCGTGTAGCTGAAGCTGCCGTCGCGGTTGCGCGTGAGCGTACCGTTTTTCGGCGAGCTGGTCAGTTTCGAGGTGATGGCATCGCCGTCGACATCGCTGTCGTTGGCGAGTACGTCCAGGCGCGTCGCCACGCCGGCACGTACCGTGAAGGCATCCGCGGCCGCGACGGGCGCCTGGTTCACGTGCGACACGCGGATCCAGACCATCGCCGGGTTCGAGCGGAACTGACCGTCGAATGCCTGGTAGGTGAAGCCGTCCAGGCCGTACCAGTTGGCATCCGGCGTGTACGTATACGTACCGTCCGTGTTGAGGGACAGGCTGCCGTGGCTCGGACCGCAGACCAACAGGGCCTGCAAGGCGTCAGCGTTTATATCCCAGTCGTTGGCCGTTGGGTCGGTTCGCACCGAACCGTTCTCCTTAAGGTCCACCACATCGTCGAAGGCGAGCGGCGGCAGGTTCGGCCCGAGCACCGTGACCGTGACGGTCGCGAGGTTCGAGTCGGCGTTGCCGTCGTTGGCGACGTAGGTGAACGTATCGGTGCCAGTGAAGAGGCAATCGGCGGAGTAGCTGAACGTGCCGTCCGCGTTCTTCGTCAGCGTGCCGTGCTTCGGACCGGAGACGATTTTGGC
Organism: Xanthomonas sp. NCPPB 2632; assembly: GCF_041228075.2. Classification (NCBI taxonomy): domain Bacteria; kingdom Pseudomonadati; phylum Pseudomonadota; class Gammaproteobacteria; order Lysobacterales; family Lysobacteraceae; genus Xanthomonas; species Xanthomonas sp. NCPPB 2632. The sequence goes on along the minus strand of NZ_CM192979.1, from coordinate 2,665,928 downwards.
CTTCAGTGCATCGCCGCCCGCGTCGCGGTCGTTGGCGAGTACATCGATCCGTGCCGTCTGGTTGTTGTGCACGCGTACGCCGTCGTTCATCGCGACCGGGGCCTGGTTGGCGGCCGAGACCGTGAGGCGCACCGTCGCCACGTTGGACAGCGACTTGCCGTCGCTGGCCTGGTAGGTGAGGGTGTCGGTGCCCGTCCAGTTGCCATCCGAGACGTAGGTGAGCGAACCGTCCGCGTTCCGTGTCAGCTTGCCGTGCTGCGGACCGGCGACGATCACCGTGGACAGCGCATCGCCGTCCGCATCGCTGTCGTTGGCCAGCGGCGTCAGCATGATGGCCTTGCCCTGGATACCGGCATACGCGTCGTCGTTGGCGATCGGCACGTGGTTGGTCTGGCGGACCGTCACGGTGACCGAGGCCACGGCCGAATCCACCGCGCCGTCGTTGGCGACGTAGGTGAAGCTGTCCGTGCCGAAGAAGCCGCTCTTCGGCGTGTAGGTCAGCGTGCCGTCAGCATTCACCGTGACCGCACCGTTGGCCGGCTGGCCGACGACGCGGGCGGTGAGGCCGGCGTTGGCCGGTAGCGGCGCAGCCGCGTGGGTACCGGTGGTGTTGTCGATGTCGCTGTCGTTGGCGAGCACGGCGATGACGACGGCCTTGTCCTGGTCCGTAGCAGCCGTGTCGTTGACGGCGACGGCGTCGTGGTTCACCGGCGTGACGGTGAGCGTCACCGAGGCCACGTTGGAACCGCCCTGGCCGTCGTTCACCGTGTAGGTGAAGCGGTCGCCGCCGGCATAGTAGGTATCCGGACGGTAGGTGTACTTGCCGTCCGCACCCTTGACCAGCATACCGTGCAGCGGGCCGTCGACGATGGCGGCGGCGAGCGCGTCTCCGTCCACGTCCGTCGCATGAGCCAGCGGGTCGAGCAGGACCGAGCCGTCCTCGGCGACCGTGGCGGTGAAATCACTGGCCTTCGGCAGATGGTTCACCGGTGCCATCACGATCGTGACCGTCGCCACCGCCGAGGTCAGCGAGCCGTCGCTGACGCGATAGCTGAAGCTGTCCTGGCCACGGTAGAGGTCATCCGGCCGGTAGCTGAAGCTGCCGTCTGCGTTGAGCGTGAGCGTGCCATGCGCGGGACCGCCGACCAGCTCGACGGCAAGCGCATCGCCATCGCTGTCGGTGACCCAGGCGAGCACGTTGCCGGCGATTGCCTGTTCCTCGAGCGACTGCACCGTCGCATCCTGCGATACCGGTGCGTGGTTCACGTGCGCGACGTTCAACGTCACCGTCGTCACGGCCGAGTCCGCGGTACCGTCGTTCACCACGTAGGTGAAGGTGTCGGTGCCATGGAAGCCTGCCGTCGGTACGTAGCTGACGGTGCCATCGACGTTCGTGACGAGCGAGCCGTGCAGCGGGCCGTCCACGATGCGCGGGGTCAGCGCGTCACCGTCGAGGTCCGACGCATGCCCACCGAGGTCGATGCGCGCGTCGCCGTCTTCATCGAGCGAGACGGTGAAACTGCCGGTGATGGGGGCGTGGTTCACCTTGTTGACCGTCAGGGTTACGGTGGCGACGTTGGATTGTGCTTTGCCGTTGTCGAGGACGTAGGTGAAGGTGTCTGCGCCGAACCAGAGCGCTTCGGGCGTGTAGTCGAACGTACCGTCAGCGTTGACGTCGAGGTGGCCGTGGATGGGCCCAGCGACGATGACGGCATGGGTTCCCGTGATGTTTGCGTCGTTGGCCTTGACGTTGACGATGCGATGATCGTCCTCGTTCAGAGCGATGTTGTCATCGATCGCATGCGGGTCGCCGATCAGCCCCACGTTTTGGATGGTGACCATACTGTTCGCGGCACCGAAGCCAAGCAAGTCGAATGTAAGAAGCAGGTTCGTCCCGGCGGCAAGACCGCGCACGTCGACGATATAGAGCCGGCTTCCATCTGGCTGTACTGAGTAGGACAGCCCATTGGCGAGATGGATCTGCCCGTCGGCCTGGACATTGAGCATATCGTCGGTACGGTCGAGGTCGATCGATCCGCCCACGGACAACCCCGTCGTGGCATCCACCAACGCGGCTTCGAACACATCCGTTATGCCTGCCTCAGCCACGAGCGACGAGGTCACCGTGAAGGTCAGGAAGCGGTCGCCTTCACCAAGCGTGACGATCTTGCCCACACGGGACTGCACGCCAGTGCCTTCGCTGATGTGCAGGCTTCCTGCTGCCGACTGTGCGTCGCCTTGTGCGGTCCATCCACCATCGAGCAGCGTTCCGGTCGCTGCGGTCGTCGCCGGGATCGTGCTGGCGGCGGTGGACGGTGAGCCGGACTGTTCGACCACGTAGTGGGCGGGCACCGCCGACTGGGCATCGGTCATCATTTGGCCTCGCCTGTTGAGCAGTTCCTTCAGTTGTGCCGCCGTCGGCAACCGGCGCACACCGGGTGCCAGCGTTTCATACATGAAATCCATCGGGTTCGGCGAATGATCCATGCCGAGCGCATGGCCATACTCGTGAAGCAAGACGCTCAGCATGTCCATCTTGCCGTCAGCCGGGCTCCCCGGGCGAGCGATCCAGATCGTGGGATCGGACGTCGGCAGGAAGTTCGCATCCTCCACATACGAGGCACCCAGGTACCAGCCATAGCCTTGTGCATCGTCATCAAGGACGATTCGCGGTCCTGCACCTACGTCGATCGTCGTTGCCGCCGTTCCAGGTTCGAGGCTCGAGATCGCGCTCACCACGCCCTTGGCAGCGGAGAGTGCGAGGTCGATATCCGAGCCGGTTGTGCCTCCGGTCCAGACATCTACATCGTGCCAGGTCAACGCCGTGGTGGGGGTGGGCGATGCCGTTTCTGGCTCCGGCACGGCGATGTTCGCCCCCCCGCCGATCTTGACGGGAGTCACGGTAGGCCGGCGAAGGTTGATGCTGAACGCACTCTGGGATCCGCTCTTGTCCGGATGGGTAAAGCCGAGCTGGGAGAGGATGGCTCGCATGTTGCTGTAAGGATTGCCACCCTCGGTCATCAGTTTGTTGATATTGGCAAAGGCAGTGTTACGGATCGCCCGATCTGCCGCTGCCAGCTTCGAGTTGATTACGTTGGTCACGCCCTCGAAGTGGGTCGGATTCGCGTCCACGGTGTCGTTGATCTTGTGCGTCACCCAGAAGGACGTCGCAGAGTAAGCACTCAGCAGTCTGCCGTTGGTCGAGTTTTCGGAGATGAGGTCGGGGTTGGCCATCAACGTGTCGTAGACAGACTTACCCGGCAGCACGGTCACCAGCTCGGGATGATTCGCGTCGATAAACTTGGCGAAGATGCTGTAGTTGCTGAAACCGGTGATCTGCGCCAGTCCGCGGCCGCGGTACTTCCAGCCGTACCCGGAGGCTTCGGTTCCTCCTCCTTGGCCGGCACCGACGTCGGTGGAGTAGATCCGGTTTGCGACGGCCTTCTGTACATCCACGCTCCATCCGGCGACGTCCATGCCGGCGAGATCGGTGTCGATGAAGTGCTGCGCGTTCTTGACGCGCGCCGCCAATCGGAGCGTAGCGGCGGCGTTTTCCCCCGTGCCGGCAGGGATCACGGCTACGTTGGGGTTCTTTGTGTCGTTCGCGCCCTTGTTGGTGAATGCGGTTGCGAAAAGTGATGCCATTCGGTTGGCCATACCGCCGGTCAGGTACGGACCGACGTCCTCCACCGTCTTGGTTAGCTTGCCGCTCTCGCCGAACACTGTCGCGAGAAAGGCGGCAGCGCGTTCAGGCGTGTTGATCTGCGCATCCTTCATGACGGCATTGAGCGGATCGAGCCACTTTGCGACACCGGCTTCGTCGCTCCCCCTGTCCATGGCCTTCGCCAGAAAGCCCAGTGTCATCGGCCACGACCAGCCGTCACCACCGACACCCACCTTGCTGGGATCGATGAGTCCGGTAGCCTGGCTTCCATCACCGAACAAGGCACCGACGATCGTGGGTGCGGAGGTGTTCTTGACCAGGTTGCCGAGCTCCTCATACGAGCCATCGTGGTTAGCCGCACCCCCAGCGCCCTGACTCTGCGTCACGTTGTAGACTGCCAGGAAATCGCTGAAGGCGGCCTGTTCGTTGTCGACGCCCTTACCGTTGTCGGCGCTGTTGACCAGCAGCTTGGTCATGAGTGCCGCGTTGACGTAGTTCCAGGTCTTGTCGGTAAAAGCCTTGGTGTTGAAGCCGGCGTTCTTCTTCAGATCGACCAGCGCAGAAGTCAGGTCGATGAACGTGGCGTTGCTGGCCTGCATTGACTGGTTGCTCTTGACCTTTGCCGTTTCGGTGAACGTTTTCGGGTCGGAGACGTAGGCGTTGTCGACGCCCAGGGCCAGTGTGAGGCCCAGGTGGTTGGCGCTGAGCTTCGTACCCACTTTCACTTGGTTCGCCGTTTCAGCGCCGGAGAAGGCCAGTGGCTTGCCGCCGGGTGCGCCGAGGGAAGACTTACCGGCGGCGACCATAAGATCGAACATCCAGCTAGTTCCGAAAACGGCGCCGTTGGCAGCGGTCGTCTGCGTATTGACCCAGTTGCCGAGGGCGGCATTGGTCGCCGCATAACCGCTGCCCTTGGATGCGAAGAACTGCATCCAGTGTGGTGCGTTGAACGCGTTGAGCCAGGTCAGGTAACCATCGCCGGTCGCGAGCGATGCTTCCTTCTTGTATGTGTACTTCCCGTCTGTGCCGCCAACGATCTCCTCGAAGAGCGAAAGTGCGCGGGCTTCGGCTTCACCGAACTTGCCGTCGACCTTAAATTCCTGAAGCGCGTTCTGGTCGGTGGCCGTGAGGCCGAGTGCCGGGTAGCCGAGGTATTTCAGCCGCTGTTCGACACGATAGACATCCACCAGGTCGTTCTTCTTGCCTATGCCGACTGTGCCGAACAGCGTCATGGCGGTGTAGCCGGGATCGGCGAGCGGTCGGTCACCCATGAGAACGGTTCCGGAAGCCTTCGTATAGTCCTTGGCGGTGACCGAAAGCGTCAGCTTGCGGGCGACCTTGCTGACTGATCCATCGGACTTGGTGACCGTCTCGAAGAAGATGACCTCGAACCCGTCGACGGTCTTTGCCGTCACCGTGCCACCGGCACGAAGGATGGCTTCATCCGCATCGGTCAGGTTCGGCAGGAAGTACAACGAGCCGCTGTCCGCGAACGAAACGGATTTTCCGGTGGCGTCACGCGAAACAGGCGAGGTCTTCTTGTTGTTCTTCGCCCCTGTGGTTTCCGTCAGAAGCAGCAGGTTCTTGCCGGCCGCGGCGTTCGCCGCGTTCGCACTGTTAGCGGCGGCTTCGTTCGGCGTGAGATCGAACCCGGCGAGGTTCTTCATCATCGCGTCGACGCTAGCCTTCTGTGCCGTGGTCAGACCGCTGTAAGGGGTGTTCTGCACGGTAGCCGGCAACGTGCCGGCCTTGACCAGCAGACCGACCGCAGCCAAGTACTTGACGTCGACCGACAACAGGTCACCCACATCGCCGGTGAACGACGCCTGCACGTCGGCGTCGTCGAACCATGCGCCGGCGGGCGCCGTCGAACCGACGCCGTTCGCCGGCGGGATCTCCTGCTGCGCATCGGCCGGCAGCGTGATGTGATCGGTGAGCGCCTGCGACGCCGGTCGCGCGAGGGCAGCCTGGATCAGGGCGGCGACGTCCCACGCCGCGTTTCGGTTCGGGTTCTGGGTGTTCTGGTCGATCGTCCCGAAACCGCCCTTGAGCTGGCCGACCAGCACCTTGCCATCTTCCGAGACGGTGAGGTTGACGATGCCGTATCCGTCCAGTGGCAGGGTTGCGCCCAGGTACTGCGGAATGCCCTTCAGGCCGAACGGGTCCTTGACGATGCCGAGCTTCCCGCCCACGACGACTTTCTTCGCGCTCGCGCTACCGCCGACCGCGATCGGTGGCCCGAACGGCGAGTAGACGAAGTCGGGCGCCTCGAACATCGCCTTCCAGTAAGGGTCGTTGAAGTTGTAGTTATCGTCCGCGACGATCGCGTATTCGACGCCTTCGATCGTGACGAGTACGGCACTCTGCGCGCGCTGGATGTCGAGGCGATCGGTCTTGATCGCGCTGCTCGGCTGGGACAGGTCGATCGCTGTCATCGTGGCGCTGACGACGTTTCCGTCCTTGTCACGGGTCAGAACAAGCGTAGACAGGCCGCGGTTGTAGTCGGCGACGTTCGAGACCAGATAGCGGTCCGGATCGGCCGTCGCGGCGATGAGCTGGGGCGCCTTGCCGCTGATCCCGTCGCCCGGCAGCTGCGCGACGATGGGATCGTCCATCGTCCCAGTGGCGAAGTCGAGCGTGCTCAGGTCGAAGATGAGCACGTCGCCTCGTTTGGACGGATCGCCCAGCACGACGCTGTTCGGATTCTTCGGTACGCCGACTACAAGGGTCTTGCGGTCGGGTCCGAGCGTCAGCCCCGTCACGCCGTAAGGAGAGTCCTCGATCAGCGGCTCCTTGATGGTCACGGTCTGGTTGTAGGTGGCGCTGCCCGGATCGATGTCCATCGCGAGCAGCCGATTGTGGCCGGCTCCCACGCCGTAGCTCTGTCCTTCGCCGATGATGAGAAGATTGCCGACGGCTTCCAGGCTGGCGATGTTCTTGCCGGCAGGGATGGCGATCGTACTGATGAGGCGGAAGCTCACCATGTCTATGACGTAGACGCCGCCGTTGCCGCCGACATACACACGGCTGAGGTCACCGGAAAAAGCCAACGGCCGATCCTTCGCGCCCGTGAGGTAGGTGCCATCGAAATCGTTCGGCGCACCTAGCAGGTCGAGGAGGTTCGTCTCGCCGACGACCTTGTTTTCCTGGATGAACTGGATGCCCGTACGTGTCAGTACCGCCCCCATGTCCGGCTTGAGCGTAATCTTCAGCACATTGCCAGCAAATTCCAGCGGCGCGTCGTCAGACAGCTCGCCCGAAGGCATGAGCGTCTGCGCGGGCACGATACGGACCAGTTGCCACCGGACGCTGCCGATAGCGATGCCGTTCGGCACATCGATGGATACGTCGCCCTTGACGTCGCCTGCGAGGGTCTGGATATCGCGCGTCGTGCCATCCGGGAACAGGACGCGTACGACAATCTTCCCGGCGAAATCGCCGGGGTCATCGTTCTGGACGGTGAAGACGAGCTTCTGTGCACCCGTGTCGTAGTGGACATCGCTGGCATTGGGGGTGACGACGTTGCCGTACGGCGTCTCGGAGGGCGGCAGTAGCGCGCCGACATCGAGCGAGTAGTTGGCGTCCGGTTGGAGCGTCGGCAGCGGAATATCGGCGAATTTCGGTATGCCGAACTTGTAGCTTCCGGCCGTGATACCGGTCGACGAACTGGCCAGTATGCCGATCATCGCGGAGGTGACATCCACTCCGTATGCACCGCCGGCCAGGCTGATGCCCAACCCGTCGAACGTGGCCCAGTCGCCCGCACCGAGGGACAGGTCCATATTGGGAACCACGCCCGGCAGGCGACGCACGACCACGTAGTCGCCGGACGTGCGCAAGCCGTCGTAGGGAGGACTTGCCGTACGCGCCACGCCGTCGTTTTCGACGTAGCCGTTGTCGACCAGCCACCAGGTGTCGCGCCAGGCGCCGTCGACTCCCAATACGGTGCCTTTGCGCAGGAAAACCACTTCGTCGCCGGCCTGGGCCTGTGAGACCTGGACCGGGATCGCGAGCTGCAACGGTGCGTTAGTCGGCGTCGTGCCGACATCGAGATGGAAGGCGGCGACGGCCTGTATGCCCGGCGCCGTCGGTACGGGTATCCCCATGGCCGCGGGGTCGAGGACGTTCGTCCGGCTGATGGAGACGTTCGTGTCCTGGGTGAGGGTTCCCGCGCCAATCATGACGGTTTCACCGGTCGGTGCAGCGACCACGCCGCCGTCGTCTTTGTCGATCTGGATCACCCGCGGTGCATCGGTGCCGTTGCCGACCGTCTGTGCTGAGTCGACGTGAAGATCGATGTCGCGCTGGCTGATCGTCTGCGAAACGATCGCACCGAAGATGTCGCGTTCGGTGTGTACGTACACGACTGTTATCGTCACCTTTCCGGTGTGCAACGAATGGATCAGGCCGTCCTGCCCGACCGTGGCGATGCTTTCGTCGCTGGAGAAGTACAGCGTGCCGGCGGAACGCGCGGCAATATCGATCACGGCTCCCGTTTCGCTCGTCGCGTGTACCTTCAGCTGGCGTGTTCCATCGGCTAGCAGCGATAGCGAGGACGGATAGACGTCGTCCACTACCACGACGGGTGCCGCTGACGCGAGGTCCTCGTCATTGCCATTGGTATCCACGGCACCGTCGTCGATCGCGAACGGTAGCGTCACGTTGATCGACTGGACGGCACGAACGGTGTGACCGGCCGCGTCGGTGTTCGTCGCGACGATCAGGGCGGGGCCGGATCCGACCGCCGTCGCGATGTCACGCGCATCGTCGATGGCGATGGCCGAGGGGCCGGCGACGCCGACCGTGTCGAGCGGAACGACCGACAAGGTGATGAAGGAAGGATCAGCACTTACGTCCACGCCTGCCTGGTCGGCGAAGTCGACGATGGTGCGTACGGCGATGACCTGTCCCGTCAGCATGTCGGCGATGGGGACGAGGTGGATGCCGGTGACTGGCGCCGCACTCACGTGGATGGTGAGGTGGATCGGCTGGCCGGTCGTGTAACCGTCATCGGCGAACAGCGTGATATCCGCGTCGCCGCTGAAACCCGCGTCCGGCGTGAAGACGAGCGACGCGCCGTCCGTGCCCAGGCGGGCGGTGCCGTGGGTGCTGCCGGCGACACTCCAGAAAATATCGTCGCCTTCTGCATCCTGGGCCAGTGATGCCAGGGGTACGGCGATACCCAAACCCGTGTGCGTCAGTGCCTGCGCATTGGCTGAGGTGGCCGTGGGTGCGGCGTTCTCACGCCAGCCGTAATTGGCGTACAGGATCTGGCGGTCGGCTTGGTCGACCACGCCGTTGCCATCCAGGTCGCCTGTCGGGTTTCCATTGGCGCGGGCGTCGTTCCACGCGTCGACGTCGCTGCCGTCGATATGGCCGTCACCGTTGATGTCTCCCGCGACGGATATCGTGAGGGAGACGTTCCCGAGGCCCGTCACACGTAGTAGCTTCAGGCCGGCCTCGGTCACGCGGACGATCAGGGTACGGACACCACCGACGAGGGTGCTGCCCAGTACGTCGCCACCCACGACCTGGAGCGATGCGGCGGCATCGGCGGAGGTGAGTCGGAGGGCAACCAGCAGCGATCCGGCGGCACCGGGTACCTTGACTGTCGACGCCAACTCGCTGTCGCGCACCTGGAAGGCGATAGAGGTGACCGTGCCAGCCGTTACGGCACCGGTCCATACGGCCGATCCGGATGTCCAGGAGGCGGCCGAACCCAGGTTGGCGACGAGGGTGTCGTTCTGCAGTGCACCGTCCTTGTCGTAACCGTATGCAGTGCCGGTGTCAGCGGCATTCAACGTCCTGACGAGTGCCAGGCGGGCCTCGCTGTCGTAGCGATAGACGAGCGTCTGTGCGTGCTCGCCCGGTCCGGTGACCGATGCGATGCGTCCGTCCGCCCCGCGCTGGATCGACACGCGCTCGCTAGAATAAGCGCCGACCACTGCGATACCGCTGTCGGAAACCAGCCACTGGACACCGTCGACGAACGCAACGGTCGAGACCTTGCCTTGTGCGTCGAGCGTATAACGCGTGCCGTCCGGACCGGTCAGTTCATAACCCGACGGCGACCAGGGAAGCCCGCTCGACTGGTCGTAGAGATGGCTACCCTGGTGTTGCAGGGCATCGCCACCCAACGCGCGCAGCGACCATCCGCGGTCCGTACCGAACGTGGCATGGTAGGTGACCGGTGAGCCCGGATCGGTCGATGCGCGCACGCCGTCGACTGAGAGCTTGAACGCGAGGTTCAATACGCTCGCACCCGCACCCAGGGTCGAAGGCACCTGCAGCCACACGCGTGCGCCGTCGTTCCAGGACGCCAAGGCGCCTGTGCCGGTCAGCGCGGGTTGATCGGAGGTGAGGCCCGTATTGAATCCGCCCAGGGTGAAGTTACCGAAGTCGCCGGTATCCGGCGCGGTAGAACGATCCAGGGAGAAGGCGTGCCCACCGAGCGTCCAGTTCGCGTCGCTGACGAGGGTGTTTCCACCCGTTTTCGTCGCGCTGTCGATCACGATCGACGCGACGATTTCGCTGGTTCTTCCGGCGAGGTCCCACGCCGTGAAACGTACGACATACAGACCATTGCGTAGCGACGCCGGATCGAGCGTACCGAGCGAGAGCGTCTGGGCAATACGAGTCGCGGCGATGTCGGCGTGGAGGAGCGTGGTCCAGGCCGTGCTTCCGGCGGGTGCGATCTCGACCCGATAGCCCATCAACTGCGCGTCGGCGATGCTCGCCGCCAGGGCAGTCGGGTCCGTGATCGTTACGGGGCGTGTCTGCGCCGTGGCGCCTGTGAGCGGCCCCGACCAGTTGAGCGCAGGCGCGCTGGTATCGGCTGGATCGCGTACGCGAAGCTGACTGGTCCGGATCGTGATGAAGCCATCGGCATCGGTCGCGGTGACCTCGACATCCACCAGGCCAGGCTGGGACGGGGTCAGTCGGAGGCGACCGCTCGTATCGAGGCTGGCGGAGGTCCAGTCGGCGCTGCCGATGGCGGCACCGCGAATGCGTACGGCCACCGTTACGACCGGGCTGAAGGAGGCGGCGCGCACCGTGACCAGGGCGGTCTGGCCGGGCAGCATCGGCCCGCTGGGCACGCTGTCGATGACGACCTCCGGTGAGTTCGCGGAGGCGTCGGCGACGACACGCAAGGTGAAGGTCCGGGCGACGGTGGCACGTCCGTCGGAAACCGTGGCAGTTACGACGAAATCACCGACCTGTGCGGGGCCCGGCGTCCAATGAAGCTTTTTCGTCGCCGTGTCGTAGACGGCTCCTTCCGGAAGGCCGAGGAACGACACAGTCAGGGCTGCGGTCTGCGCCGCGCCGTCAGGATCGTTGACGACGAAATCGCGGGTTCCGCTCGCGACACCGAAGTCGACGGGCAGGGTGAGTTCGGTCCCGACGAGTGCGGCCCGGTTGCTGACCGTCAGGGTCGGCAGGCGGTTGACGTCGAAGACCCGGACATGGACGGTCTGCAGCGAACTCATGACGCCGTCGGTGACCTTGAACGTGAACGCGAAGTCGCGGCTGCCTTCGACGGCGTTGTCGACGATGCCGTTATCCGGGGTCCATTCGAAGTAACCGGTATTGCCATCGAACGACACGCCCGGAGGCGTCGAGGCGTCGTAGACCAGGCTGGCGTGCGTCGCGTCACCGTCGACGTCCACCGTCCTGAGGGTGAACGAGAGCGTGGTGCCCTCGTCCACCAGCTGCAGCGGCATCGGCAGGATCAGCGGAGCCTGGTCCACGTTGGCGACATGCACTTCGAACTGACGGTCGAAGCTCGCCGTTCCGTCGCTGCCGGTGACGCTGAACCGGTACACCCCGGGTGCCTGGGCACCGGCGTTGCCGCCTTGCGCCGCAAGGACGTCCGGCGTCCACGCCAAGGTGACCCGGCCGGACGATGCCGGATCGGACACCAGCGTCATGCCCGGAGGCAGGCCGGTCGCGGACCAGTTGATGGTGTCGCCGTCCGCATCTGTCGCGAACAGGTCGAGCGCCATCGGCACGGTTTCCGTCGTGTCGATGCGAACCGGCACGGCAGGGTCGGCACTGTCGGCTACCATTGCGCCGTTGAACTGCACCCCGAGTACCTGGGGCTCCGTATTCGCGGCGCGGACGACGATCCGTATCGTGCGGCGGACGACGTTCGGTACGGGGACGGCGGGGTTGGTATAGCCCTTGTCCTGCGGCGGCAGGCCGCTATCGGAAACCAAGAAGGTGATGTCGTGCGGACCGATGTCGTCGGGGCCCGGAGTCCAGGTGAAGATCGCTTCGCCGTAGCGGGCCTGGGGAGTCAATACGGCACCCGGCGGCAAACCCTCGACAGCGTAGGTCAGGCCGTCCTGGTCGAGATCGGCCACGCTCACGGGCAGGCTGACCGACTGGCCCGAGACGGCCACGATCTGGGTCGGCAGTGTGATGACGGGTGGCTCGCTCTGGCTGCGCACCGTGATGACGAAGCTCGCTGCCTGCGTGAGTACCCGGCTCGCATCGCCGTCGCCGTTATCGCGCGCGGCCAGCGTGATGGTGTAGTCGCCACGCGTATTCGCGCCAGGCGCGAACCGCAAAGTGCCGGTCAGGTGTCCGTCCTGCGAGCTCGCATTTCGGATGAACGTGGCGAACGCGGGAAGGCCCGTGATTGTGAGATCGATCGGGTTGCCGTCCACGTCGGTGATGTCCACCGGGATGTCCAGAGTCGCACCCTTGTCGACGAACGCGTTGACGATCGGTGCGATGACCGGAGCGCGGTTGGTGTCCGCCACGACGATGGGGATGGTGACGCGCGTGCTGGCGGGTGTACCTGTGCCGTCGCCGTCGTCGGTCGCCACGACCGTGACGTAGTACGTGCCGGCCTGCGAGTAGCCAGGGGTCCAGACTATCTCCAATGTCTCGTTGTCGAAGATCGCTCCAGCCGGCAGGCCTTCCACGCGGTAAGTGACTGTCGCGTTCATCGCGCTACCCTGGTCTTGCGTGGCGCCTCCGTTGGAGATGCGGACGCGGGGAGCGAACTGCGGGTTGTCGGGATCGAAAGCGAAAGCACTGATTCTTAGCGCCTGGCCTTCGAGTACGTTCCAGGGCTGATCGATGTTGGCATCGAAGACGGGCGCACCATTCGCATTGAGTACGTTCAGCGTCAACGTCGTCGATACAGTCTTCTGGATATCGTCGCCATCGGCTGAGGGGTAGGTTGCGATGAGCGAGACGGTGACGGCGTACGCGCCGTGCTGATCGTAGCCGGGCGTCCAGCTTAGCCAGCCCGTGTCGGCGTTGATGGTCAGGCCACCCGGTCCGTTCGCGATCACGTAGCGCAGCGTCACCGTGGTGCCATCCGCACGCGTGGTTCCGCCCGGGATCGCGCCGATCAGTTGGAGCGCAAAAGCGCTGCCCTCGATCAGGGTTTGGGGCGGAACGGCCGCAAGAGTCGGGCCTGGCTGTGCCTGATTTACCGTTATCGAGATGCGCTGCTCGCGCGTGGTTTTTCCGTCGCTCACGCGGACGAGGATATCCTCGTAGATACCCGCCTGGGCATAACCTGGGGTCCATGCGATCGTGTTGCTGCGCGCGTCGAAGCGGGCGCCCGCGGGAAGGTTCGACACGCTGTACGTGAGCACGTCGCCGTCGGCGTCGCTGGCGACCAACGGAACGGTCAGCGCCTGGCCCTCGGTGGACGTCAGCGTCAGGGTGGGCGCGATGAACGGTGCACGGTTTCCGCCCTGAACGGCCAGATGATAGGTGCGCAGCATGGTGCCGCCGCGCTGGTCGGTCACACGAAGCACGATGAGGTTGTCGTCGGCATCCCGCGATGTCGGCGTCCAGGACAGCGAAAGTGTCGTCCCCGCCGCACCGGTGTCGTCGCTCGCACCTGCCGTCGCTCGCATGCCGGCGGGCATGCTGACGACTTGCCAGTACACTGGGGAGCCGTCGTTGGCGGTCGCGAGAAGTACGGCGCTCCATGTCGTTCCCGCGATGCCGGGCTGCAGCATGTCGGGATCGGACGAACCGTCATCGTAGGAACCGTCGGCTTCGCCATGATCCGCATCGGCCACGACGGGACCGCTTTGCAGGATGGTGATATCCGGCGGCGTGACGGCGGCCGGCACGGCGTATACCCCATGACCGATATCGAAGGACGCCAGGTCGGCGAGGCCGGTGGCATCCAGCACCGTACGCGGCACGACCGTGACGGTCGTCTTGCCGATCACCGTGCCGGGAGCCGCCGAGCCACCCATCGCCCCGAGCAAGTCGGACAGGTCGATCATCCACAGATCGGCGAGATTGCCCGAACCGGTCGACGCTCCTGGGATGGAGAGGCCGAAGTACTGACCGGGATCGAGCAGCAGGACGAGCGGTGCCTTCAGCGGATCGTGCCCCACGTTGGTGAGGGTGACGTCGTAGCTTACGGCACCGGTCAGGTGATCCGAACGCGTGCCGCTGAAGGTCAGTTGTACCTGTGCACTCAGATCAAGCAACGCCGTGAAGTGCACGCTGTAGCTGTTGCCGATGGCGAGCTGTGTCGCGCTGCGCAGTGACGATGCGATGTCGAGTTCATATGCACCGGCCGTCAGTCCGGACACGTCGAGGTAGGCCGTATGCGTTGCAGCATCCCAGCGCACGGCGTGCGGATGGAGCGCAGCCGTCGTTCCATCACCGAGGACGAGCTGGTAGTTACGGACATCCAGGATGCTCGACGGATCGCCGTCGTCGCTGGCGTAGTCGCCACCCAGCCACATGTCCTGATCAAACACGACCGCAATCTCACCCAGCGGCAACGGCACCAACGCCCCATCCGGCACGCTCGTCGCCAGAACCTTCGGCGCACGCGCCGGAGCGATTTCATCTATGTGATGGGTCTGCGCCACGAGCAGGCGCCCATCGCTGGTAGCGACGATCGCCTCGGCCTGGGTACCACCGCCGGCAAGCTGCAGCACGCGGCGAGAATCCAGTTCGATCATCCAGGTGGTCGAACCGTGCGTGGTGTCGGTGACACCGGCGACGGTGACGTGCTGCGCAAGCTGGCCGGAGGCGAACAGCAGGCCGGCGAGCGGGGTGCCCGCGGCGCCGAACGCGATGGACGAGACCGTGCCGGTCAGGCGGTACTCGAGTTCCGCGCGGCCGATGGTCTTGCCGGACATCGGGAAGCTGACGATCTCGGTGCTGCCGTTCGGATCGGCGGCGGTGATCTGGCTGCCGGTCCAGCGGACGGCCCACAGGCGCCCGTCCGGGCCGAAGGCGAGGTCGCCGACACGGGTGTTGCTGAAGTGCTGCCAGGCCTTGGCGGCGTTGGATTCGTTCGGATGGAACACCTCGATGCCGCCGCCGGACGACACGTAGATGTCGCCGTTGGCCGCGATCGCCAGCGCGTGGGTGAGCGGCTGGCCGCTCGGTCCCTGCAGGCGGCGCAGGATCGCGCCGCTGTTCGCGTCGACCTGGAGCAGTTCGTTACCGGTCATCACCCACAGCTGGCCGAACGCGTCGACGGCCATGTCGAGCACGGGGCTGTCGAGCACGAACAGCGGGGTCACCGAGTGGCCACCGTCCTTGCCGACCTTGAACACTTCGTTGCGCTGCGCGCCGGCGCTGAACAACACGCCGTGATCGGCGAGTTCGACCATCGCCATCGCGCCGATGTCGGCGTCGCCGACCGCGAACCCGTCCGCGAAGCCGCGCGTCGTGAACGGCGAGAGGACATTCGCGTAATCGCCCGGGCTCGTGCTCGCGACCACACCCGGCAGCAGCTGCGTGGCCTGCTGGAAGAGGGTGTTTTCCGGGTAGTCGCGATCGGGGGCCGCCGCCGGGGTACTGGGTGTCTGCTCCAGCCCGGGCGTGACGCCTAGCCCGTCCAGCACGCCCTGCCTGCCGCCATCGTCGGGCAGTACCGCATTGGTGATGCTGGCCGCCTCGCGGTTGCCCGCCAGGTCGGTGGCCACGGCGAGGAACTCGTAGGTGTGGCCGGCTTCGCCGGTGAATACGGCACTGGTGCGATCGGGCCCGACCTGGCGCTGCCAGATACGGAAATCGCCGCCGTCGGTCGCGACATAGACGGTGACGAAGCGAATGCCGCTGGCATCGTCCTGCGCGTCCCACTTCACGGTGTAGGTCGGTGCGCCTGCGGCGTTGTTGCCGAGCCTCGTGACCGTGACCGTGGTCTTCGGTACGCCCGCGTCGAGCGTGACGTTGAGCGTGCCGCTGTCGATCGGCGGGGTCTGGTCGAAGAAGATCCGCGCATTAGCGCCGATCTTCGTGCCGGTGACGGCGGAAGCCCCGACGGCCACCGTATAGGTCACGAAGCCGCCGACCGAGGCGCCGTTGGTCGGTACGAGCAAGGCGCGGCTGAGGTCCGTCATCACCTCGCCGGTGGCCGGGTCGATCGCCTGGATCAGCCAGGTGGCGATGCGCGATTCGATATCGATGCCCGCGCTGACACGCAGCACGTAGCCCTTGGTGCCGGTGAAGTCGAAGTCGGCCTGGAAGTTGGCGCGATCGGCCGGTACGTGGATGTTGATGTCGCCGAGCTTAAGATCGCCCAGGCGCAGCGAGCGCGGATCGAGGTTGGCATCCAGCTGGCTGACGATGCGGATCTGGCCCACGCCTTGCGCGGTCGGGTTGGCGAACGCGAACGAGTAGGGCAGCGGCGTGGCCGATGGCACGTAGACGCTACCGTCGGCGGCCGTGGCCCGTCCCTGCGGACCCTGCACGGCAATGGCCGCATCGTCCACACCGGCGCGCTGGGCCATCAACTGCAGGTACTGGGCGAGGTTGAGCGACTTGCCCGGCAGCGGGTTGAATTTCTCGTCTAGCAAGCCTTGCGCACGCAAGTATTCCAGCTCCGACTGGCCACCCACGAACACCTGGAAGTTCTCGAACTGCAGGGTGCGGCCGGCGTGCCGGTCGTAGTCAGCCGGATTGGCTAGTGACGGCACCGGCACGATGACTTCATCACCCTCGTCGGTGTAACGCACCTCCGTGTGATCGATCGGGCCGGTGGCGGCGCCCTTGTCGCCGCTGTACTTCGCGGTGTCGCCGTACCACTGCTGCACCTTGGCGAAGAAGCCGAGCAGGTCGGCCTGGGTGCGGTAACTGTCGCCGGCGCGCGAGAGCAGAATGCCGGCGGCAAGGGTGGCGTTGAGGCTGACCACCTGCGGGTTCGTGGTGATCGGCGGTGCCTGGTTGTCGGGACGCAGCATGCCGCCGGTCTCGAGTGCGGCCAGCCAGCCGTTGACCCAGGTGGACGGATCGGCGGCAAGCACGGCAAGGCTCGCCGGAACCGTCGGGTCGGCGAGGATGGCGGTACGCAGGCGCAGCGCGTAGGCCGTCTGTTCCGCAACGAATTCGGCGCGGGTCAGGGCCGTCGCGGCGGCCACGATGTTCATCTCGAACGATTCGGACAGTGCCTCGACCTTGGTCAGGATGTCTTCCGGCTCGGTCGAGCGGAAGCGTCCCGCCAGGCCGGAAGAGATGGCGTCCAGCCCATCGATGCCACCGTCCAGGATGCCTTGCGCCTTCCACTCCGGATGGACGGCGTAGAGCGCATCGCGAAGCCCGGCGAAGTCGCGGTTCACCCAGGCGGTGAGCCCGGGGTAGGTCTGCAGGCGGAAGGTCATGCCGACGAAGCCGCTTGCAGCGACATCGAAGGCGTAGCCGGGCGCAAGGTTGTAACCGGACGTGTTCAGCGTGCCGTCCAGCGACGCCCACGGGATATCCGTGCGCGACTGGCTCGACGGTGTCTGGCCGTAACCCTGCGTGTTGGCCGGTGAAGTGGCGGTGTTGCCGTACGGCGAGCCGGCGACGTTGGAACCGAACAGCGCGTAGGGCAGGTTGAGACCGTCGATGAGGTACTTGTTGTAGCCCATCTCGACCGCGCCGACGTCGAAGCGCACGTACGGCGTGTCGACGTTGGTCAGGCTCTGCAGCGAGACGGTATATGTGGCGCCCTGGCCGGGATCCAGGTTCCGCGGGCCACCGACGCCGATGGTCACGTCGTCCTCGATGCCGCGCTCGACGAGGTAACGGTTCGCCTCGGTCACGCGCTGGCCGTTCGGGTTGACAACGGTGACGTCGTACAGGCCGAGCGGGAACGCACGCGTGTCGAAGATCGCGCGGATATGGGTGGCGTCCAGCACCTGCCAGCGGTCCGGCTCGGCTTCGTAGACACCGGGTCGGCTGAGCTTGACGATGGCGCCGGGCTGGAAGCTGGAGCCATAGATATCCAGCGTGACCCAGCGGTGCTCGTCGTCGCTCACGCCGCCATGGTCCGGGGTGACCTGGGTGATGGACAGCGGCAGCAGGTCCGCGCGCAGCGTGGCGGCTACCGCATGACCGCCCCGGCTGCGCACGAGGATGTAGTAATCCCCTGCCAGCGTGCTGGCGATGAGCGCCTGCTGGTCCGCCGCGGACGGGTTCGAGTACGAAGCGTCGTAGGCGTAGGTGGTCGGGATGTCGCCGTAGCGGATATACAGCTCGTTGTCACCGGACAGTGCCGACGAGTCGAGCAGTACGCGCAAGGTCTGCCCGGAGGCGACGCTCACTTTGTAGAGCTGGGTGACGCCATCGTCGAGCACCATCGCCGTTGGGCTGGCGACGGCAAGCACGGGAACCGAGGTCTGGATGGTTGCGGCGGAGGCCGTGAGGTTGTTCGCCTCGCCCGGCGCCATCACCAGGCCGGTCGGGCCGTAGCTGATCGCGCCTTCGTAGACCTCGTTGTAGAGGTCCGGACGGACGATGATGCGCCAGCTGCCGTCCTTGAGCGGCGGCAGGTTGGCCGTGAGCGTGCCGCTGTAGCTGGTGTGGCCGGCAAGGTCGCCACTGTGTACCACCTTGCCGAGCAGGATGTCGCTCAGGCCCCAGGCGTTGTCGATCGACAGGTAGACCGCGTCCGTCCACGAGCCGTGGGCGGTGTTGTCCGAGTCGTTGGTGATGGTGTAGTTCACGGTCACCGGCTGGCCGACCTGCGCCTGCGGCGGCACCGTCACCGTATCCACCTTGAGGTCGGCCGGCGGCGGGATCTCGACCAGGACCGGCTGGTCGGCGGCGCTGGCGTTGTTCTGGTCCTTGCCGAACTCGAGCACGGCACCACTGGCGCCGGCACCGAAGGCGCGCGCCGGATCGGTGATGACGAACACGTACCATGCGCCGCTCAGGTCGCCCGGTGCGGTCACGCTGAAATGACCGTCGTAGGTACCACCGGCGGCGAGGCCACCGGTGTGCGACAGGTAACCCAGGTAGCGATCCTGGTTCACGTCGAGGAAGCGGTCGCGCGACAGGTACACCAGGTCGTTCCAGCTGCCTTGGTCCGACGGAGTGGCACCACCGGCGTTGACTACCGAGTACTCGACGGTGAAGGGCTGGCCGGCAACGACGTGGGACGGCGCGCTGACGGTCGACACGGTAAGGTCGGGCGGTGTCGCCAGCGTGATCGGCAACGCAAGCGAGGCCACGTTGTTACCTTCGTCGCGGAACTCGAGCACGGCACCGGGGCCACTCCCGCGGACGACGTCGAGGCCGTCGCGGATCGAACTGGGTGTGCTGCCGTCGAAGTCCTTCACCGTGGACGTATCGGCCTTGACGATGACGTGGAAGTTGCCGCTGATCGACTGCGGCAGGTGGAAGGTGACGCTCGCGGTATACGACTCACCCGGTTGCAGGTAACGCGGCTTGCCGTTCGCGTCGAGAATCGTGATGCCCGTGACCCGGCCCGGGTTGCTGTAGCGGTCGCCTTCGGGCAACGGCGTGTCGCTGGCGTCCAGCGTATCGTCATTCGAGAGGTAGACACCATCGGACCATGAGGTGACACGCGTGGCGCGATCGCCGCGGTTGGTTACCGTCCAGGTCACCGTGACCAGGTCACCCGATTGCGGGGTCGGGTTGGAGATCGACACCGTGTCGATCTGCAGGTCGGCCTCGCGGTAGGTGATGTCGATGCCTGCGCTGCCGAAATTGTTGGCGCCATTGAGGCCCTCGAACACCGACAGCCCGTAATAGCCGAGTGCGTAATCGTTGCGGTTGCCCGCGTTGAGCTCGTCGAGCGGCTTCGACCTCGGTTCGGGCGAGGCCAGGGTGTCCTGACTCGCGCCCGTGTCGGTGATCACGTAGATGTAGTAACGGCCGTCGGTTCCGGGCGGCAGCGTCACATTGGCGGTAACGCTGTAGCTCGCACCGGCGGCGAGGCCGGCAGTGTTGTAGTGCGTGAACGCGCCGAGCGCGGTCGCGCGCGACGGGATGAAGGTCGGATCGGTGCTGATGAAGACCGAATCGATCCAGGCGCCGGTGGACGGCCACACAGCTTCGCCCTGATTGGTTACCGTCCAGGTGATCGGTGTCGGTTCGCCGGAATAGTTCTGCGGTGGAATGAGGACCGAGGTGACCTGGAGGTCCGCCGGATGCGTGATGACATTGGACGCCACCGCGTTGGCGTTGTTGTCCTCGTTGGTCTCGCGGACCTGCCTGAGTGCATCGGACACCACGATGACGTAGCGGCCGGTGACCGACGGTGCGAGCTGCACCGTCTGGTTGACGGTGTACTTCTCGCCGTTGTTGAGGGTGCGGTTCTGCGTGTAGCTGCCGATCAGCCAGATCTTCGTGGCCTTGGACAGGTCCGCGTTGTCGGCCACATACACCGTATCGGTCCAGCCGCCGGTGAACAGGTCGCCCTGGTTCTGCACGGCGTAGCTGAAGCTGAGGTTGCCCCCGGCATCCACGGTCTGCGGTGCAGTTACCTGGGCGACCACGAGATCAGGCGGGGTGATGCCCAGGACCGAGATCGAGCGCGCCTTGTAGTTGTTGTTGTCGAGCTGGGTGGGGTCGTCGGCATTGACGTTGGACGCCAGCGTGTCTTCGAGGATGCTGTCGTAGGCATCGCTCCAGACGGTGATGTAGTACTGCCCGCTGAAGGTGTCGTTGGGGATGGTGACGCGCAAGCTACCCAGGTAATCCGCGCCCACGGCTAGGTTACCCGTGTGCGTCACGCTGCCCAGCAGCACGTCGCCACGATTGGCACCCGGACGGCGTGGGTCCTTTGCCAGCCAGACGGTATCCGTCCAGCTGTTGGTCGCGGCGTCGACCCCACGGGTGATCGCGCTGCCCTTGTTGGTCACGCGGTAGTCGACCTGGATGGTCGCACCGTGTACGGCCTGATCCGGGGCGACGACGTTGTCGGTGACCAGGTCGGCGAACGGCACCGGGTCGACGTGGAAGCGGACCGCCTTCTGGTTGTCGTCGTCCTTCGGGTATTCGTCGACGTTGTTGTCGCCGTCGGCGACGACGATGATGTACACGTCACCACGGTAAGTGATCGGGATGTCGATCGACCCGGTCACGTTCGCATACCGATCGGTCGGAGCCAACGCGCTACCATTGTCGAAGATGCCGACCAGTACGTCATCGCCGGTCAGGGTGCCATCGAGCGACAGGTAAACCTTGTCGCGCCAGTGACCGCTGGCGGGTACCGAGCCGTTGTTGACGATGGTGTACTGGATGCCGACGCGGGTGCCCGCGGTAACGCTGTCGGGAATCGATACCGTGTCGACCTGAAGGTTCGGGCGGGCCTGCAGCACGATCTGCGACGGTGTGGAAGCGATCGTCAGGTTGTTTCCGCGTGCATCGCCGTATTCGTAGACCTGCGCGCCGTCCTTACCCAGGTTGCTGTTGGTAATGACTTCGAGGCGATAAAGCCCTTCGATCTTCGCCGGCAGGCGGACCTGCTCGGTACGCGTGTAGGTCTTGCCGGCCTCCAGCGGGCGATCGTACGTGTACGTACCCAGCAGGATATCCGGGCCGCCGTTGGTGGATACGAGCTTCACCGTATCGACCCACGGGCCGTTGGCAACAGCCTGGCCCTGGTTGATCACCGTCCAGGCGAGGTCGACCACCGCGCCTTCGATGGCGTTGTCGGGCATGCTCAGCGCCTGCACGACCAGGTCGGGCGACGGTGCCAGTTGCACCGGCACCGCCGCACTGTGACCGACGTCGTTGTCGCCGTAAACGAACTCGAACGGACCGCCGGTGCGGACGTTGACGTACCACGTACCGGAAATACCATTGGGCACGTTCACCACGATGCTGCGTGCATAGTGGTCGCCCACCTCGAGCTGGCCGATATGGTTCGCGCCGGCGAGCTGGATCGGCGAGCCGGTGCCGTCGGGCGACGTACTCAGCCAGACGGAGTCGGACCACTCGGCGGTATCGGTGATGCCGATGCCCTGGTTGGCAACGGTCCAACTGACCGTCAGCGGCTGCCCGCTGATGGCGTTGCCCTGGGTCTGCACGGTGTTGACGACAAGGTCCGCGTACGGCTTCGGCATCACGTCGACCGTATGGTCGCTTGCAAGGGTATCGTTCGCGGTCGCACCGTCCTGGAAGACCTGCATCGTCGCATCGGTCACCACGAACAGCTTGTACCGCCCGGTAAGCCCCGGCGGAAGCAGGGTGGTGAAGTCGCCCCGGTAGCTGTCGCCCACGGCGAGCGCGCCATCGTGGCGCACTTCGCCCACGACGCGGTCGTCGCCGTTGCCGACGATGTCGTCGGTGGAGAGGATGATCCGGTCGACCCAGCCCGACGCATCGCCCGCCCCGGTACCACGATTGGTCACCGTCCAGCTCACCGCGAGGGTGGCCGGATCGGCGATCAGCGTGGTCGGCGCCTGCACGGCGCCCACGACAAGATCGGCATGGGGCGCCAGCTGGACGGTGAAAGACTCGCGCCCGGTGTTGTCGGCACGCGAGCGGTCGTCGATCACGTTGCGAGCGTCGGTGACCACCACGACTTCGTAGTTGCCACGTGCATCGAGCGGGATGGCGATATCGGTAGAGGCAACGTACGAGGCGCCCTTAGCCACGTCCGTGCCGTGCGCGACTTCGGCGACCTGCGTGAGTTGGCCGTCGCGAGACAGGTACACACGATCGATCCAGCCGCCGCTGGCCAGCCCGCCGCTATTGGCGACGGTCCATTCGACATGCAGCGAGGTACCGGACTGGACCAGCGAAGGTCCGCTCACGGAGGCGACGGAGAGATCCGGACGGCTGACCGCGACATCGGCGGTGGCCACGGCCGTGTTATCGGCCTCGTTATCGCGCTCGTAAACACTGTTGTCGCTATCGGTGACGACCACCCAGCGGTAGCCGCCTTCGGCCAGCCACGAGGGGACGGACACATCGATGGTGCGCGACGCGGTGGCACCGGCGGCGAGGCCGTCGGTGTAGAAGCGGCTGGCGACCTGGGTCAGCGAACCGTCGGCGGCGCGCAGGTAGACCGTGTCGCGCCAGGCGGCCGTCACGGCGATATTGCCCGTATTGGCCGCCGTATAAGTCACACGGGCGATGTCGCCTGGGCGGATGGCGGTCGGACCGGTGACGGCGGATGCCACCAGATTAGGCACGGGTGCGAGCGCGATCGACATCGCCGCGGACGCCGCCGTGTTGTTGCCGGTGTGCCCCCGTTCGGTGACGGTATCGTTGAGGTTGGTCAGCACCAGCACGTAGTACGTGCCGACGAGGTCTCGCGGCAGGGTGACGGTGGCTGTACCGGTGTAGCTGCCGTTCACGCCGAGCACGCCGGTGTGCACCACCGAACCGGCCAGCACGATGTCGCTGAACGATGGCGTCGGCGAGCGGGCCAGCACGATGCGGTCGTTCCACAGCGCCAGGTCGGTCGGCGAGTTGCCGGTGTTGGTGACGACCCAGGTAACCTTGACGTTTTCCCCACTGAGTGCGCTGGCAGGCACGGTGACGGCGGAGACGCCGAGGTCGGCGTATGCCGCGGTGACGTCGATGCCGCGTGGCGCCGAGAGGGTGTCACCGCGCGTATCGGGCAGCAGTACTTCGCCGAGCGCGTCGGAGCGAACCCGTATGGTGTAGTGCCCGTCGGCGACTACCGGCATGGTCACGCTGAGGTTCTGCGCATAGCTCTGACCATTGGCCAGTGCGCCGGTATGGCGGACGCTGCCGATCACCATGTCGGCCATGCCGTCGCGGCTGAGGACGATCTGGTCCGTCCAGGCGGCAGCGGTGGGTACCTGGCCGGTGTTGCCGACCGTCCACGAGACGGTGACGGGCTGCCCCGTCGTCGCCTGCGTCGGCGCGCTGACGCCGGATACCTGCAGATGGGCGTATTGAGTTATCGCCGAGACCAGGGACGACGAGGCGGAATTGTTGCTTTCGGCGTTGCCGGCGAGGTTGGCTTCGAACAGCACGCCGTTACCGGCGGTGTTCTGGTCGGACGTGACGGTGATCGACAGGTTGCCGGCACCCTTCAGGCCGTCCGGCAGGCGGAAGGTGAAACTGCGCAGGCGGCGTTCGCCGGCGCCGATGGGACCGTTGGCCACGCCTGCGACGATCGTCGCCGGATCGTAGGGCAGGGTCGTATCGACGAGCACCAGGCCGTTGTCGGCACGGGCGATCGTGATGCGGTCCATGAAAGCCGCTGCGGTCGGGCTTGCGCCCTCGTTCCAGTCTTCCCAGGTAAGTGTGACCACCCCGCCGGCGCTGACCTGCGTGCTGACGAGGGTGAGGTTGTGCACGGTGAGGTCGGGACCGGCCACCACGGACACCGTGGTGGCGTTGTTGGTCTCGCCGGTACCGGCGGGGTTCGCCTCGTCGATCTCGCCCAGCGCATCGGCGATGACGCGGATCGTGAAGCTGCCTGCCGCATCCACGCCGGACGGCCAGGTGAAGCTCGCATGGCGGCTACGCGTGTCGCCGGCGGCAAGCGGTCCCTGGGTGAGAGGATCACGCAGGGTGACGGTGGCGACGACGCGGCCGGTCGACGTATTGCGAATCTCGACCGTTTCGCTGAACGGATGGGTGACATCGCGGTCACCCGTGTTGGCCAGGGTCCAGTCGACGGCGACCGGCTGGCCGGCCACGAATCCGGAGGCCGGAGACAATACCAGCCCGCTCACGCTCAGGTCCGCGTGGGCGGAAAGGGCGACATCGACGTTCACGACCGCGCTGTTGTTGGTCTCGTTGTTTTCCTTGACCAGGTTGTCCGAATCGGCGATGACCGTGATCGACAGCGTCCCGGCCGCAGCAGCGCCTGCAGGCAGATGCAGCGTGACCTGGCGGGTGATGGCCTCGCCTCGCGGGATGCCGGCGCTGCCGTCATAAGGCACGGTGAGGTCGAGCAGGATGTCGCCGGTGGCCATGTTGCGTACCACCACGCGATCGTTCCAGGCGCCACTCGTGTCGAGCGTGCCCCGGTTTTCGAGTACCCAGGACAGCTGCACGGTCTGCCCGGTTTCCAAGCCGGTTGCCGGGCTGAGTTCCACGTGATTGACCGTGAGGTCCGGCGTTGGGTCGGACAGGAGCGTGCCCAGGTCGACGGTCGGGGTCTGCGGCACGTGGACAAGACGGATCGAGGCATCCGCCACGATCTGCGTGTCGCTGCCCGTACGCTCTACGATGAGCGTGTAGTGCCCGCCCAGCGTGAGCGTGCCCAGGGCGATACCCGTACCGTCGAACCGGTATTGCAGATTGCCCTGGCTGTCGTAGGAGCCACTGACGTTGCCGATCGCGTAGCGACCAGTCACCTGCTGGCCGGTCGGGTCGATCAGCTGCCAGGTCATGGCGCCCTCATAGTGGTCCATGAAGGCACCCGGCAGGACGTCGAGGAAGTACGCTTCGCCAGCGACCAGGTCGAGGCCATACATTGCGACACCGCGCGGCTGGTCGATGTGGACCTGGGTCGTGGTGTCGACGGGCAGCGGTATGGCCACGGTGGTGTCGAGCAGGCGGAACGCATAGTTGCCTGCGGATGCATTCGTGCTGGTGAGCACGAGCATGTAATCGCCCGCGGGGACGGTGATGGCGTAGTCGCTGCTGCCGTCGCTGTAGTGAACGTAACCGCTGGAGACCTGTCCTTGCGGGCCGATCAACTTCCACAGGACCGAATTGTCGCCGGAAAGCCCGTCGACGACGATGGTGGTGTCGTGGTTGGCATGGATGTCGTAGCGCACCGAACCGCCGCCCGTGGGCAGCTGGCCCTGCGTGACGACATTCGCGGCGAGTGACTGCGACGCACTGCTTACGGCGAACCGGTAGTTTGCCTGGTAGCTCTGGCCGGCCTCGTCCATAACGAGGTAGTACTGGCCGGCGGCAAGTCCGAAGAAGCCACGCGATGTCGTCGCGTCGCCATTCGCCACGACGTCGCCGGCGCTGGACAGCAGGCTGAAGCGCAAGGGATAGCCGGTGCCGGTGGTGTCGAGCCAGAAGGCGCCGGAGGCATCGACATCCACCTTCCATGCCAGTGCGCCGGTCGTCGCCGTGAATGTGCCCGAGGCCGGATCGCCGCTGCCGAGTGCCGGCGCGCTGCCGATGTCGTCGAGGCGGAACGTCACGGCGTGGGCGTAACCGTCCGGCGCGCTCAGGCGTAGCGTGTAATGCCCATCGGCTGGCAGCAGAATGGCCTGGACCGGGAGGTAGTCCGGTGCGCGCGAGTACACCAGCACGCCGTGTGCGTCGAGAATTTCGATACGGGCATGGAAGTACCCGCCGGTGGTCAGCCACAGGACCTGATTGGCGCTACCGTCGAAATCGTAGATCGTCGCGCCGCTCGCGGGGATCGTCGCAACGACCGACGTGCCGAGGGCCAGCGGGCGACTGGCGGCGGTCAGCGAGAAGTCGTTGTAGAACGTCTGCCAGCCAGAACCGGCACGATCACGAACGAGGTAATAGTGACCGGTGGAGGGCAGGGCGCCGGATGTACCGCCACCGCCGAGATCGGTGACCAGGGCACCGTAGGCGTCATAGACGCGCCAGGATGCGCCGTCACCCTGATCGGAGATCGTAACGACCTGTTCGGCCTGGGCATCGAAGCCGTAAGTCGATGCCGTACTGCCGTAAACCTGCTGGCTGAACGAGCCGCCGTTCGGTGCCATCGTGTTATGCGCGAGGTCGTGCACGGTCAGGTTCAGCGAGCCATAACCCTCCAGACGCAGATCGTAAAGGCCTGCCGTCACACCCAGGACGACACCCCGCGCGAGCGAGGTCCGGTCGAATACGCCGTTGGCGACGACCTGCCCGTCGCGCAGAAGGCTCCATGCGCGAGGCGTATCCGCATAGGTCACGTCGAGCAGTATCTGCGTGGGCGCACCGATGGAGAACGATAGATCGGTGGGCGAATACGCATTCACCGAGAGGTCGGGCGTGTTGGCCGTCCGCCGTACGATCACATCGATCGGGTCCGAACCGGCAGCCAGTCCCGTAAATACCAGCCGGTAGGTCCCGGAAAGAGTGACAGAGGCATCGTCGCCGACGGCACCGGACGCGACCGTGTATCCGCTGGCGTCGTAGATGGCCCAGCGGCCGGGCTCGTTGTGTGCGAAATGTACGTTGAACGGGCCGTTGGTGCGGGAGTCGAACGTGTACACCCGCGGCGAACCGTTACCCGGCACGACCCGCACGGGCGTGTCCACGGTCAGCGCGACCGACGACGAGGCGTCGTAGAGCTTCAGGTCGGCGGTGTCGCCATCGTTGGTGAAGGCAAGAGCGTAATGGCCTGCCGGAAGGTCGATGGGAGTGAACGAGGCATCCTCGTTCCACTGGCCCGACAGGGATAACCCGGTGTCGGAGGTCAGCGTCCAGCGGCCATGACCGTTGCCCGTCCCGTCCGTGCCCAGGAGGAGCCAGGAAGGATGGGACAAGTCGAACCCGTAGATCGCGCCGAAGGCACCGTTGCCGGTGGCGGGGACGGACATGGCGTCATCCAGGGCGACCAGCGGGGTAGGCGCGAGCGGGGCGCTGACATGGAGCGTATAGTCGCTCGGTTCGCTGCTGTCGAAGGTATTCACCATCCGCAGGAAATACGTGCCCTCGGCGGGAAGCGCCGGCAACAGGGTATCGGCTGAGCCGCTAGAGGTGGCCAGCACCGTGCCATCGGGAGCCAGCAGCACCCAGTCCATGCCGGAGGTTGGCATACTGAGTTTGCGCACCTCGCCTGCATGGCCTTCGAAACGGGCGAAGCCAGTGACGCCGGGCGACAGCGTCACGGTGGTGTCCTGTTCGGTATTCAGAACGGTCGCGGCGTGCAGGTCGATGAAAGACAGGCCGAATGCGTAGCCGTATCGATAGCCGCCATAGGCGGAGAGAAAATCGACACGGTAGTCGCCGGCAGGCAGGGCGAGCAGCACGCCTGAGGGACCACCGTTGGCGAGTGGGAAGTCGCGATCGATGCCAACACCGGAGACGTGGATACGCAGGTCGGCCGGGACATAGTCCAGTGCGACGTACCAGCTACCGTCAACGCCCACGTGGAGTGCGCGCGAAGCGAAGTCACCGAAACCGCGGTAGTCGACGCGGTCCGGTCCGTCGAGCTTGGCCGCGGGCATGTCCGTGAAGTACAGGCCATCGCCGGCGTACCCGCCGACGTCGACCTTGAAGTACCAGGTTTCGTTGGCCGTCGCGGCGATCAGGATCGGATCGCCGCTGTTTTCGTCGTCGCCATTGAAGTCGATCGGGGCCTGGCCCGGGCGTAACAGGGTCACGTGGCCCTGGAACGTCGGCTTCATCAGCCACGACTGTCCCGCCGTGACCGACAGGGCATAAAGGCCCTGGTTGCCTAAGCGATGCGAATCCGCATCGACCATCGTCGCGGATGCCGAGGTCTGCATGCGCAGCGGCAACGTGCGTGCGACGTCGTCGCTGTTGGCCACGACCAGGCGATAGTCACCGGCGGGCAGACGTATGATTTGCGAACCGTACGACGACAGCTGATCGCCGCTGACCACGGGCTGGCCGGTCGCAGTGAGCAACTGCCAGGTCAGGTTGTACTGCGGATCCGTCGACGCCGGCCAGACGAAGTCGTCATGGTCCAGGTGGAACGCGAACCCGGCACTGCCGTGCCCGGCTAGGGCGACGTCGGTCGTGGTATCGGTGGAAATCGCGACGTCTGCCGGTGCCGCGGGCGCCGCCAAGCGCGTGGTCGCGCTGAAGATGACCGGCGTACCCTCGGTGTTACCCTGAATGCGCAGGTAATAGGTGCCGACGCGCTGGAGCATGACGTCGCCGACATTCTCGCCGTAGCCCCACATGACGACGTTGCCGGTCGGGTCTATGACGTTCCAGCTGAGGTTGGAGGCATGACTCGTCTGCACGAGCGTCAACATGCTACCGGTGGTGGCATCGATACGGATGTAGCGCGTATCGCTTTGGTCCGTGGTGTCGACGGTGACCGTGCCGCCGCCGGTGAGCGACGGAGCCGCCTCGAGGCTGTCGAGACGGAAGGGGAGTCCCGCGGAAACGGCAGCGAACGATTCCTGGCCGGACGCCTGGCGGACGCGGAAATGGATGACGTAGTTGCCGGCGCCTAGCGCGGTCAGGTCGTTGTTGTAGCTGTAGCGATCCCGCGCGAACCACGTGGTACCGGCGGCATCGGTGATGTCGTAGGTACCGTTGGGGTTGCCATCCGGGAAAGCGAGATAGAGCGTCCGGGCACTGTCGAGTGCAAAGGCAAAGGCCTGCTCGTAGCCGTTGTCGGCGTTGAGATCGAGCGAACCGGTGGTGCCGAGCGCGAGGGACTGGACGGGAACCACGTAAGGCGTGATGGCAAGCCGGTAGTCGACGCTGCCGCCGAGGCCTTGGCGCATCACGATCAGTTGGTAGTCACCGCCGTCGGTACGCTGCCTGATATCGAACGGACCGTTGCCGCTGGCCACGGTATTGCCGCCGTGGACGATGATCCAGTAGATATCGTTCGTCGCGCCGCCATCGATGGCAAGCGACACCGAGGCGATCGAGGTGCTCGACGGCAAAGTGTAGACGGCCGCCGAAACCGTGTCGTCGAACGTATGGACGGCACCGGCGTCCGCCGTCTCAGCGTCGGTGATCGATATCAACTGGACGCTGTAGTCGGTTGACGGTTCCTGGGTGCGGATACGCACGCGGTAGTCGCCAGCGTAGATGTGCTGCGGGGAGCCGTTCAGATAGGTGCTGTTGCCGTAAGCGTCGACCAGTTCGATATCCGCGTTAGCTTGCGGTACCACACCGTAGTACCAACCCTCGTGCGCGACGTGGATCAGATAGTTGGACTCTGCACTCGCTCCGGTGGTGCCCACGATGTTTCGACCCGCGATGGCGGTCGGCAGGTCGGCGTGGCTGACGCCCAGTTCCACCTGACTCGCATCGCCATCGACCAGCAGTGCATACGTACGGACGGACAGGGCGCCGAGGTCGAGGTCGGCATCTCCGTAGCCCTCGACGACGACGCTCGTACCGTCGAGTATCACCCAGTGTGCCTGCCCATTGACCCCGGTGAGATGGAATCGGGTGCTTTCCAGCCCGGTTACAGGCAGGGTAAACGCGGCGACGCCGGCCGGCGGGATGGCGACGGTTGCGCTGTCGTCGAGTGCCACGGCGGCATAAGGGTCGATGACGCTGACGTCGTAGTCGGCAGCCTCCGCGGTGGCACGGAGCTGCAACTCATAGGTACCTGCGACGAATGAGGCCGCGTTGCCGGTCAGTGTATCGAGCGCCATCCATGGTCCGGCACTGCCTGCGGTCACCAGTCGGGCCTGGACAGCACCGGAGCCACCGATATGCAACACGGTGTCCTTGTCGAGCGTCAGGATCCGGACGGCTAGGTCGCCGGTCCGGTCAAGGTGTCCGGACAGCTGGGCCGTCGCCGGGATCGTGACCGGCGTGATGGGGTCGATCCGCAGTGCGACGGCAAGATCCGCGGCCGTCGACGAGGAGCGTTGGAGCACGAGGGTGTACACGTCGCCGTCGAGCGTGGGGGTACGTATCGTGCCGATACCGGTTCCTGCGACGACGAGGTGGCCATGGCCGTCGAACAGCTTCCAGTTCGACAGACCATCGGCGGCGAGCGAGAGATCCAGGGCGCGGGCGAACGGGAGATCGAAGCGGACGACGCTCACGTCGGCGTTCATCGGTATCGTCGCTTCGCTGCCACCGAGGACGATGAGCGGTGCCGTGGCGCTGTCCAGCGTCGTCAGCGCGTAGTGCGCGTTATCGGCGAGCGCCGCGATGGTGAGCTGGTATTCGCCAGCGGCCAGCACGGGGGGCACGGCGTCCGACGAGCTGTCGTTCCAGTCGGTAACGATCGACCCGTCGAGTGCGCTCAGACGCCAGTGGATGCCGTTCGATCCCGCATCGCGGATCAACTCGGTCAGCGGCAGGGACTGCGCATAGCCAACCGAGAGCCGGTAGGTGGCGATTTCCTGCGCATGGGCGAGGCTACCGTCCAGTGTGCCGCCGAGCGGCACGGCGGTCGGTACCACGACCGATGTCCCGGCGCGTTCGACGCTATCCAGCACGTAATGTGTACCGGGCACGCCCTTCAGCACAATGATCCGGTCGGTACCGGCGATCACGCCGCGCGCGATGGCTGTCCCGGTCATCGGCCCACGGCCCTGGAAGACGATTCGACCCGCACCGTCATAGACGGTCACGGCGATGTCTGCATCCAGCGACAGGTCGAGATCCGCAAGGGGCCGCGTGGCCGCGATACGCCATACCGCGAGTCCGTCGGCGGCGAGATCGCCGGCCTGGCTGCCGCCGCCGGACAAGGTGGCGATCGAGGCCAGGTCGACGAGATCGATCGCGAACGTTCCCGGCGACGCGGTGGTCACGTCGAAGAGGTAATGGCCACTGCCGAGCGACACGGGCAGCGCATCGGCGCCTGTACCCGTCGCCACGACGCTGCCATCGGTGAGCGATATCGTCCATCGGGTGCCCGCATCGCCGCCCCGAACGACCAACCGCGTGGCCGTTGCAAGGTCCAATGTGTACTCCGCGGGAAAGGTCGACGAGGTGGTGCTGCCCGTGACAGGTTGGCCGACCGTGGCGGCGCCGCGAAGGCGATGATCGAGATAAACGCTGCAGGTTGCGCCAGTCGAGGCGGTGTCGGCTCCGTTGCCGTTCACCAGCACGAACCAGGTGCCGTCGCCGGGCAGGACAAAGGACAGTGCGTCCCCAGCGGCGACGCTACGCTGTATACCGGCGTAGTTACCGTGGGCATCGTAGACGGTCACGGTCAGGCCGAAGTCCGCATTGGCGACGAGACGTAGTGCATCCCGGTTGCCCGCGTCGACACGCAGAACCGTCGAGCCGGCGCCCGTGGCCAGGTCGAGAGCGTGCTCGACATCGGTAGCGACGGGGGGCAGGGCGCCGAGCAGCCTGAAGTTGAAGTCGATCGGACCGGGGGCCCCAAGCGACGATCCGATCGTGAGCCGGTATGTGCCGGCGGCGGGAAGGCGCAGGATCGTGCCTTGGCGGCCGTGGTCCAGCGTCGCGCTGCCCATGATCGAGCCGGTCGGGCCGGCAAGCGACCACTGCACGCCAGGCGAGACCAGCAAGGCATCCATCAGTGCCAGAGCGGGAGCATCGATCGAGAATGTATAGACTATCGACTGCCCGGGCACATCCAGGTGGTCATGCACCGGTGTACCGGGCACGAGGTCGTGCGTCACGGTGGTGAGCGCAAGCATCGTCAGCGTGGACGTCGTGGGCTGATCCGCCGAGCCGTAGCTGCTGACCAGCAACGAGTAGTTACCGGCAGCCAACGCGAGCGAGGTAGGTGTGTAATTACCGGAGCCGGAAGCGACGCCGTTGCCCTTTCGGTCGTACAACGTCCACGAGGTGCTGCCGCTGCTCGTGAGCGCGACGGCATAGTTGCCGTCCACGATGTCGACCGAATACGCGTGGGTCGTCGGCTTGTTGGACGTTTCCGGTGTCGGCGTGCCCGTGGCCAACGCCGTCCTGCCGACCGCGGTAACGACACGGAAAACGAAATCGTCGGTATCCAGGTCCTGTCGCTGGACGGCCAGCGTATAGTTGCCGGCGGCCAGGCGCAGGGTGATCTCGCCGTTCTGGAAGTCGCGCGAGGAGAACACCGCGCCGCCCGGGCCGACGAGTGACCAAAGCGTGCCGTACTTCGTCGCATTGCCGACGAACGACACTAGCTGTTGGGCATCGAGCGTGAAGCCATAAAGGATCGAGCCGCCCATGGCCGGCACCGTGCCGACGATATCGCTGTTCAGCGCCGCGGTCGCGTTGGTCTGCCCTCGCACACCCAGCGTGAAGGGCATCGCGACAATGGCCGGTGTGTTGGCCGAAGGCAATAGGACCAGCGTGTATTCGCCGGTTTGGGTCAGGGCGATATCGGGGCGCGTTTCGAACCCATAGTAGGCGTTGGCGACGATTGCACCGGTCGGCCCATAGAGCGCCCAGCGCCCGATGTTGTACTCGGCCGACGGCACGACATACAGGTGCTGCCCCGCAGTCCCCTGCACGTGGAACAGGCGGATCTGATCGCCCGGCGCGCTGGAAGCGACGAGCGCGCCGGGCTGGATTTCAGGCGTGACCGAACCGTCGAGCAGGCGGAAGCGATAGTCACGCGGCACGGCACCGATGGTGCGCAGGCTCAGTGTGTATTGACCGGCGTTGAGCCAGATGCCGACGGTGTCGGACATCGTTTGCACCTGGTTGTAAATCGCCTGGCCATAGCTGTCGACCAGGGTCCAGCGCAGGTCGGGGCTCATGCCGCCGCTGAGGGTGTCGAAGTGGACATAGTGCGGCTGATCGACGGTGAACGTGTAGCTGTCCACGTCGGCACGCCCGGTGAGCGTGCCGGAAACGACGTCGTTCATCGGTAGCGGGGCCGTCGAGCGGTCGACCATGGCGACGGTGACGTTCTCGGTCTGACTGCCAGAGGCCTGGTACTGTGCCAGCAGGTAGTACGAAGCACCCGCCGCCAGGTTATAGGTCGTGCCTCCCGTGAAGTTGTCGGAGGTGCCCGGAACGAGACGGCCGAACGCGTCGTACACCGCGTAGTTGGCGTAGCTGTCGGAAAAGACGACCACGCCGCCCGCGCCCGGCACGTCGATGCGCATCGGCGTGGAGGCTTTACCGGGATGACTGAACTGGTTGGCCTGGTTGAACATGAGCCGCTGTGACGCGGCGGCATCGACGACGCGCAGCGCATACGCACCGTTGCGGGACAGTCCGCCATCGTACGTGGCACCCTGCAGGGTGAGTGCGTAATCGCCTGCTCGAAGGAACAGCACGCGGTCGCCATACGACGAAATGGTCAAGGTGTCCATGGCGATGCCGCCCGGACCGACGAGCTTCCAGGTTGCGCTGCTGTAATCACCCTGGTTGTCCATCACGTATACGCCGTCGCTGGGTACCGTGAAACGCAACGTGCGTATCTGGTCCCAGCTATCGAACGTGCCGGCAACTACCGTACCGAAACCGATCGTATCGCCGTCGGGCAGGGCGGTCGGTGGCGTGTTCACGCCTTTTTGCAGTGTCAGGGTGAAGTCGTTGGGTGCGCCTACGTCGACCATCAGCGTGTAGTCGCCGCCACTGGCCAGAGCGAAGGTGTTGTCGCTGTATCCGACATAGCGCGTATCGACCACGACGTTGCCATAGGCATCGACGATGCGCCACTTGGCGTCGTAGCTGGCGATGGATGAGGCGACGGAGAACTGGTCGCCGGCCTGTGCGCTGAAGCGATAGGCGCGACTCTGATCGGCCGTTGCGTTATCGATCGAGACCGGTGCGTCGATCGCGATCGGCGGCGCCGCGGCCAAACCCACGATGGCAAACGCAAAATCCGGCGTGTCGTTTGCAGGGGCAGTGAAGGTCAGGGTGTAATCGCCAGCATCCAGTAAGCGCAGGACGCTCTCGTTACCGTTGAGCAGCGGTGTCTGTCCGAACGGCGCCGCACCCTGGCCATCGAGCCGCCAATACACGCCATCACCCAGGCGACCGTCGAAAGCGAGCGCCGTGGCGCCGTCGAGGTGGAAACGATAGACGGTACGCTGGCCGGGCAGGGCGATCGTGCCGGCCACGGTCGTAGCTGCTCCGAACGAGCCGGCATCGAGCGTTTTGACCACGTCGGGTACGGCCTGGAAACGAAAACCGAATGTCGTGGGTGTCGAGGGATCGTTCGACCCACCGCTGACGACCACCACGTACTCGCCGCTCGCATTGGCAGTAAACCGTGCTCCGGCCGAAGGTATGGCGGTAGAGCCCAGCACCGAGCGCCCTTGGGTATCGAAGATGCGATACGTGACGCCATCCGTGCTGGCGGTCAAAGCAGAAAGGTCATAGTCCTGACCTTGCTGAACCGCCACCCGAATCACGCTCGACTGCCCCGCGGTATCCAGCGTGCCACTCACCGCCTGGCCATCGACAGCCGTCGACGATGCGCCTAGGTCATGCATGGCGAAGCGGACCGTGCCGATGTCGGAATAGCCACGGTCCAGCGTCAACGTGTAGGAGCCGGTACCTAACGCAAAGGTGCCGTAGTCCAGGCCGTAATAACCGCCAAAGCGGCTGCTCGAAAAGCCATTGGGGCCGGTCAGTGTCCAGTAGTAGTCGCCGCTACCGAGGTTTTCGAACAGCACACTGCGTGGCGTATCCACATCGAAGTGATAGCGCAGCGACTGGCTCGGCAGCGGTGCGGCGACGGTCGTGGCCTGGTCAAGGGTCAGGGCCGCGTCGACATCGTCGACGCGCGACAGGTTGAAACCGAAGTCGACCGGACCGGTATTGGACTGGGGGCCGTCCACCAGCAGCAGGTACGGGCCGCTGAGACGGGTGGAAAACCCGGTCGTCGTCGTGTTCATGCCCGTGCCGGAGCGTTCCAGTTCGCCGTTCGGGTCGATCAGTCGCCAGCTCGCCTGCGGGTTGGTGCCGCCCAGGGCGGTCGTCACCATGGAGAATTTCTGCCCGGCCGACGCGTCGAATCGATACACCGCCGTGTCGTTGCCATGCTGCAGCGTGCCGGCCGTGTCCTGGCCCAGGGTTATCGGCGCTGCCGTCTGCGCATCGACGATTCGCAGCGCGTAGGAGCCGACGGCATCCGCCGTTCCGCTGACGGTCAGCGTGTAAGCACCAGCACCAAGGTCGAGTGCTCCGATATTGTTCTCGGTATAGGCAAATGCCGAGCTTGCGATAGGGCCATGGGCGTTGCTGAGGGACCAGGTAATGTCGGTTCGGTCGGTCAGGCTGTCGAGGATGACCTTGCGATCGTCCTGCAGGCTGAACTGGAAATGGTTTTCCTGACCCGGTGTGGTGAGCGTGCCGTCGATGGCGATGGCCGCCGGATTGACGTCGCCGGAGAGGAGCACACGAGGCTCGAGCGCTTCGAAACGAATGGCCGCCGGCGCCTGTTCCGGTAGGGCGACATCGTTGCTGACTTCCTTGCTGGACGGACGGTTCGACGATTCCATGCTTACTTCCCCTGTGTGCGGCGCCCTGGCTACCCGCCAGGGCTCACGATATGGATGTTCGGTTTGTAGTTGTGCACGCCGGCAAGTGCCGACGCATGACGCCTCACGGCGTCGCGAACTGGGCCTTGCACTTCACGCCCGACGGCAGGTCGAGCGCACTGTTGGCTAGATCGAGAAGTACGACGAAGGTACCGCTGGCGGGATCGATCACACGATCGATGTTCGCCACCTTGGCGGGGTACGGATGACCGGGCTGCACTTCGGAGGTCACATGCACCGGCGCACCGATTTTCGGTTCCCCGAAGGCACGCAACGGCATGACGACACGCACGCGCAGCGGATCGAGGCGGGCAACCTTGAGGATGGCGTGCTTGGTAGCGCCGGGTTCGACGATCTCGCCCGGCCAGATCATCTGGTCGACCACGACACCGTCGAAGGGGCTGCGGATAGTGCGCAGCGCGAGTTGCGCGTTCTGCTGGTTGAGTTCCAGCCGTGCGACCTCGCGGTTTTCCCTGGCGGTCTGCAGTTCCGCCTTCGCACTACGCAACTCCGCCTCGGCATCGTCGCGGTCCTGCGGTGACATCAGCTTCTCCGCGGCCATGTCGCGGCGGCGGCTGTACTTGCGATCGGCGAACTCGATCTTCGCTTCGGCCAGCTGGCTGGGACCGCTCAGTTGCGATTTGTACTTGGCCAGGTCGGCCGCCGCCTGCTCGGCATGCGATTCGAGGACAGCCAGTACCTGGTTGCGTTTGACCCGGTCGCCCCGCTGCACGAGAACCTTGTCGACCATGCCACTGACAGGCGTGCCGAGTTCGATCGTCTGCGCGGGTTCAATCAGGCAGTCGTAGGAGGCCGGCAGCGACAGGGCGCTGGCATGCGCCGTCATGGCGCAGCCGAATCCTAGGCAAGCGAAAACCGCTCGCCGACTCCCTGCATTGAAACCATCCCCTGGGCGCGCGATCCGCACGCCATCCTTGTCACGCATCACGTCCATGCCTCTGGCCACCGCGGCGACGCAGGCTGCGTCACCCCCTGTCACGACGACCGGGTCGCAATTTATCCGAGGCGCGGGGGAC
This sequence comes from Xanthomonas sp. NCPPB 2632, assembly GCF_041228075.2. Classification (NCBI taxonomy): domain Bacteria; kingdom Pseudomonadati; phylum Pseudomonadota; class Gammaproteobacteria; order Lysobacterales; family Lysobacteraceae; genus Xanthomonas; species Xanthomonas sp. NCPPB 2632. The sequence continues at coordinate 2,629,002 of NZ_CM192979.1, read as the reverse complement.
TCGCAAGGAAATACTCAAAGGCCGTAATTGGTTACGACTGACCGGTTTTAACTATGCGAGCGCCAACAGATAGTTGCCGATGATTCTTGACCCAGCACGTGTAGCTTGTCGACCAGGTTTGCGGAGGCGGGGACAGCCTCCGCAACGCCGTCGGTACGGGTCAGGGTCGACCTGTCGAATGCAATTCGCCCGTCAGCACCCGATATAGAAAGTGATGAATTCGCAAGCCGATCTCCAACCCATGCGACTCCAGCGCGAAATGCCCCGTGTCGTAGAAGTGCACCTCGGCATCGGGCAGATCGCGTTTGAAGGCCTCCGCGCCCTGGGGCAGGAAGAAAGGATCGTGTTGGCCCCATACGGCGAGCAGGGGAGGCCGATGCGTGCGGAAGTAGGCCTGGAACTCCGGATACCTGGCCACATTGTTGCGATAGTCCAGGAACAGGTCCAGCTGTATGTCGTGGTTACCCGGCCGCGACACCTGTGCGAAGTCGAGTGCGTAGGTCTCCGGTGCCACCAGCGAGGGATCGGGAACACCGTGGGTGTATTGCCACTTGATCGCCTCCAGGCTCAGGAACTGCCGCACCACCTCGCGATTGGCATCGGTCGCGTCCTGCCAGTACTTCTGTATGGGATTCCATCCCTCGCTCAGGCCTTCCTCGTAGGCATTGCCATTCTGCGTCACGATCGCGGTGATGCGCTCCGGGTGCGCCGCCGCCAGACGCCAGCCGACGGGCGCGCCGTAATCGAACACCTGCATCGCATAACGCTCGAGACCAAGTACCCGGGTGAAAGCGTCCATCGTCGTTGCCAGACGATCGAAGGTATATGCATAGGCCGCGTGCTCGGGCACCTCGGTCAACCCGAAGCCGGGCAGGTCGGGCGCGACGACGTGATAGCGATCGGCCAGCAGGGGAATCAGGTTGCGGTACATGAAGGAGGACGTGGGGAAGCCGTGCAGCAGCAGGATCGTGGGTGCGGCGGGATCGCCTGCTTCGCGGTAGAACACGTTGACACCATCGGCCTGGGCGTAACGGTAGTGGACAGGCATCGGGGGACGCGGGTCGATCGTGTCGTGGGGTTCGGGGGCGGTTGCTGAGGCAAGCCTTGCGACGGGAGGATTTTGGCTGGACATAGGGAACTCCTTGGGCACTAAGCGATGTAACTTCAAAAAGTGGTTTAAGGACGTTACATCCGACCGTAGTAACTGGTCAATGTGTAATTTAGTGGTTACACTAGGCGCACCCATCCTGGATGCAGCGCATGGCTACCTCCGTTACCCAAAGCGGCACCTCGCCCCTGTTCCTCGGCGACGATCTCGCTCTCGACTTCATCAACAGCGTGTACGGTCCTTTGGGAGCCCGTGTCGATCACTTCGCGGATCCGGAACGTACGTCGGCCTGGTTCGCGGCTGCCGGACTCGCGACGCCGGCAGCGGGCAGGGCGCGCGGCGCCCTATCGGCCGAGGCGAGACAACTGCGCGACCATGCGCGCGATCTCGTGGAGCGGCGCAAGCGAGGTGAGCCCGCCGACCCTGGCCTGCTCAACCGCCTGCTGGAGGCGGGAAGTGCCTATGCCACGTTGGACTGGCCTGCCGGCGACGTTCCGTCCATTGCCATGCATGAACGCGCGGAGGGCACGTCGGGACTGTTGCTGCCCGTGGCGAACGCGCTTGCTACGCTGCTTTCTACGGCCAACTTCGACCTCGTCAGAAAGTGTGAGAGCGACGAATGCACGCTGTGGTTCCACGACCGCACGCGCTCGCATCATCGTCGCTGGTGCAGCCAGGCGACGTGTGGCAACCGGATGAAGGTGGCCGCTTTTAGGGCGCGTAAGCGCGGGTAACCCGCGATGTTGGCCCGAATTAGGCAACGTTGCCCTCGCGTGGCCAGTCGACACTGGTAGGTGCGGTAGCCGCGTTGTAGGTTCGGCATATGCCGAACGTTCCGGATGGCCGTAGGCAGGGGAGTGCGCCAAGACATCCATCAGGAAGGAACGGCTTATGAAGAAGCTACTGATTGGATTCGTCTTGCTCACCGTCGCGTTGGCGGCGCAGGCATCGACCGCCACGAAGATGCATGGCCCGCTACAGGGATTCTTTCCGCCCTCCTGCCTGATCGGGCAGACGCTTGTCACCCACTACGACGCGAATGGACGGGTCACCGGCTACGAATGCGTTGGCACGCCCGATCCGAACGGGCGCTGATGGCGGCTACGGGGAATCGTTAGCCAGACGCGGCCTACGGCTCAGCGGCGGTGTCGATCGCCGCTGATCTTGTTAGCCTCGGCGTGCTGGTGGGCCATTCAGTCGTGCCGCATCCGGGCTTCTCGCACGCGCCGCGTCCGTCATCCGGACATGGCCTCGGCAATAAATATTTGTTCGGCTTCGGAGGTTGGAAAAAAACGGCGAGGAAGGACCATGGCGCTGCTTTGAACCAGAAACACCCAGTATTTGCGGGTTTGAAAGAGATCCGTGATGCAACGCCAATTGGCGGTCATCATCAGGTCGCCCAAATCATAGACGAGCGCCTCCGGGGTCAAGCGAAGCGTGAGCGGCTGCTCGTATGCCTGACCTCGCTCAGCAAGAGCCTTCCGCATTGAAGAGCTGGCCAGTCTTTGGATTATCAGCAAGCCCACCCAAGCGCCCACGAAGGCGAACTCGACCGAAATCGCGGCCGCGGTCCATGATCCCGATACCCATCCACCGACAGGGATGCCGATCGCTAACATACAGATCAACAGGACCAGTTTCATCTGCCGTGGTGACACGCCTCTTCGACCCTTGATATAGGCCATCGCGGTTGTGGATTCACCGGCCGTCATAACCCCTGTCGCTTCCATCCAGTTCCTTCAAAGCAGCTTTGGGCCGACGCTACCTACGCAGATCACGCGAAGCGCGATCAGGTCTCACTATGGCCCAGAACGTGCCGCCGACGAGGGCCCCGATCGCTGCGAAGGATAGTGGCACATAGGGGCGACTGACGATGGTTTCCGCGAGATAGGAGGCCGAGAAGACCAGCCCGTCCCGGACAAAGCCTGCGATGAAGGCAAGCGCCCAAATAAACAAAGCGCCGGCGGACCACGTCATCAGATAGGCCCGGACCGAACGATGATCGCGCCGCTGAAGCATCTTGTGGATCGGCAGCCCGACTGCCAGGACCGATATATATCCAAATACGCCACCCAGTGCAGCACCCATGCCTATCCAGGATTCCCGACTGACGCTTTCCAAGAAGTGGGGTGGTGGTGACAAAACAGCGATGATTGTCATGGCAACTGGGGCCCAAAGGGGCGCTAACAACAGAGCTGTAAACAAGCGCTTCATTAAAGTCTCGCTTCCGTCTCGCTGACACTGTCCTGCGCCGACAGCTCGGCAAGCTGCCGGAACTCACGAAAACCGCCGAACCCGCTGGCCTTAAGATCGAGCCAGCGCTTGCCGAAAACCAGCGAGGCCCGATCGCCGTAAAGCTCTTCGAATCGCTGCAACTCGGCCATAAACGCTCGCTTTTCATCCCACGGAAGCGCGCCAAGATGGATCGCCAGGACATTCGGCATGCTGTTCACGCCTGACCGCCCGAGCCTACGGGCTTCGGCAGCCATGGGATGCGGATGGAGGCGGGCGCTTGCGAAGCGGCGCAACTGCGGGAATTCTGGATTCAGATCCTCCTCCAGAAACTGACGGAACAACGCGGGATGATCGACGAGAGCCTCGACCATTTTGAGGAAATCGCCCACGCTGAGCCCGACCTCGCGAGGGTCGAGATCGTCGCCAAAAGCCCGTAGGAATGCCGCGTTCAGATCGTCGGCATGTTGTTGCCGGAAGCTTTCGATATCCGTCTGAAGCGCGCGTCCCGCCTCGCCAGTCAGACCGCGCACATACTGCGCCACGGCTTCGGGAACGGTCTCAGCCTCGAGGTCCATGTCCTGATGGAAGCAATGGCCCATCATGGCGGCAAGAGACGGAAATGGCAGGTCAGCGCTCAAAGGAAAATGCGCCCAAAGACGATGGGCGAAAATACCACCACGCCCACGTGAAAACCATTACCCCCAGTGGGACAAATATTAAGCAGGCAGCACGCCGTTTGGTGGCGAAGAAAAGCTTTCCGGCGGAAGTGCCGCTTGGATGGTCGGAGACGGATCCAATTTCGCGCCCAGCAGCGCCGGTTTCATGATCAATTACCGCGTCGATGACCTGGAGTCCCTGCGAGCCGCACTCCGATCGGAAGGATGTGATGTGCATGGACCATGCCGAAGACTCGGAATATGGAAAGTTCGGCTGGGTCATGGATCCGGAGGGAAACAAGGTCGAGCTTTGGCAACCGTTGGCGGGACAATAAATCCGGGATAATCGACGTGTTCCCGCCTGGCGCCGCCCCTTAGGGCAGGGGACGTCGGACCGACGATGGAGTATGTATATGGCCGAACGCGTTCTTGCCCCGGTGGCCAGAGGGGTCACTTTCACCGTCTTCGGACTGATCGCGATCTTGTTCATGGCGGTGGCTGGGCGTGTTGCCTGGTCACGCGTCCAGTTCCTCACGCATGCCGAGACAGCAGAGGGCGTCGTTGAGGCAATCCCGTACGGCGGATCGCATCCGACGATCGCGTTTGTCACGGGGGCAGGTGTCCGCGTTCGATATATGCAGGGCGGCATGATTGCCGGCTTCCGACCTGGCGACGTGGCTCGGGTGCATTACCTGCCAGAGTCTGCAGGGGTCGATCCGGTCGTGGATCATTGGGGAGCGATGTGGGGAACGTCCGCGCTTCTGGCAGGCCTATCCCTGTGCTTCGCGGGAGCCAGTGTGCAGGCTTACCCGCGGCGACGCGGGATCTCCAGTGGCCTCCGCATGAAACAGCCCAGCGTGCCCACGCCCGAGTCATCTTGGATCACGATCGGCTCGATGAACCAGTCCGAGAGCGGCCATCACTATTATCTGTTCCACCTCGATTCGCGCCGGCCTGACAAGCCATTCTGCTTCGAAGAGTCAGTGGGTGGTGGCCCTTACTCCGGCGGTGGCGCGATTGGTTTGGCGCGCTCGGAGCTGGAAGGCTGGAGCGGCAATTGGCGGGAACATGTGAAACGCGCCGGCTGTGAGTGGGTCGTTCCCATCATTGAGGCAAGCCAGGATCAGCAGGCGATCGTTGCTGAAATTGCGCGCGAGTCCAACCGATTAAAGCGTGAGCGCCCGGATGATCGCTAATTCGGGAACTAGAGTCACGCTTACTACATTTTTGAGCTGGAAGGCCACCGACCTGTCCCGGGCGCCGATGAAACGTCTCCAGCACCACGGCTGCGCTGGTCTGGGTCGCGTGGCCACAGAGTGACACCTCGACGGGTTCAGGGGCAGGAGACTATGGCGCTGCGACCCATGGCGAAGTCGCGTCGGGTTGGATCTTCTTCTCTAACTCGTTCAATGCGCCTTGGAGGTGCATGTCTATGCCGTCGAGTCGGCTCTTCGCTATGGACGAGGTCCAAGTTAATACGTAAAAAAGCAACAGCGCGAAACCAAACAGCCAGTCGACCACCGATAAGTGTCCGCCCTCAAGCAATTGGCGGCCCTGAAAATAGATAGCGACAAGGACGGGAATGATGCCCAGCGTAGGAATGGCGCCGGCCAGCATGGGAAGCTTCTGCGCATAGCGTTCCCGTCGAAAGGCGGCCATGGAAGCGTATTTGCGGAGTCTGTCCTCGGGTTGTTCCATGAGCCAGGTTCGAAGCGAGAAATGGTAGTCGAAATCATGATCGAGCTGCTTCGAAAGCTCTTCCATAGGTCGGAACATCGTTCGGAATTCGCCGCGCGTCATCCACATACTCATCGTCAGTCCGACCACTTCCGACGTCCCCCCGCCTTCAGTAGCGGTCCGATTTGAGTCCGGGGTTAATGTAACTGTTTCGCGTAAGCGGCGGGAGTCAGCCCGCCGAGTGCCTTCTTCGGTCGCTCTTCGTTGTATTCCCGTCGCCAGTTTTCGATCTCGGTTCGGGCATGCAGCAGGCTGGGAAACCAGTGTTCGTTGAGACATTCATCGCGAAGCCTTCCGTTGAATGATTCGATGTAGGCGTTCTGATTCGGCTTGCCAGGCTCGATCAGGCGCAGCTGCACGCCGCGCTCGTGTGCCCATGCGACCATGGCCTTGCCACAGAACTCCTTTCCGTTGTCGCTGCGAATGATCTTCGGCAGGCCTCGAGTGACAGCCAGGCGATCCATGACGCGCGTGACGCCGATGCCTGAGATGGCCCGCTCGATCTCGATGGCGACTGCCTCATGCGTGGCGTCATCGACGATCGTCAGGCACTTCAATACGCGCCCTTCGGCGGTGCGATCGAAGACGAAATCGATGGACCAGACCTCATTTGCGGCCGCGGGCCGGAGCAGTGGCTGCCTGTCGGTCGGAGGCACCTTTTTCCTTTTGCGACGGCGCACCTGCAGGTTCGCCTCCTGGTACAGGCGCTCAACTCGCTTGTAGTTGACCATCTGACCGGCCTGGCGGAGTTTCAGGTAGATCATGCCGACGCCGTAGCGTTTATGGCGATTCGCCAGCGCGCAGATCATTTCGCGCAGCTCGACATTGGCGTCGGGCCGCGGCTCGTATCGGTAAGCGCTTGCGCTCATGCCGGCGATCGCCAGCGACCGGCGCTCACTCAGTTCCTGGCAGATCAGATAGCGCACCAGCTCGCGCCGGTCCGGTGCGCTCACCATTTTTTTCGCAGAGCTTCCTTGATGACCTCGTTCTCCAGAAGCTGCTCGGCAAGCAGCTTTTTAAGGCGTCCGTTCTCCGACTCCAGGTCCTTCAGCCGCTTGGCCTCGGGCACGCTCATGCCGCCGAACTTGCTTCGCCACAGGTAGTAAGAGGCTTCACTGAAGCCGTGCTTGCGACATAGGTCCTTGACCGGCATGCCTGCCTCGGCCTCGCGCAGGAAGCCAATGATCTGCTCTTCGGAAAAACGCTTCTTCACGTCCAATCTCCTTCTTGTGGGGGATTGAACTCGAAACCGGGGCGCTACTCAAATTTGGGGGGACGTCGGGGTAGTCGAGCAGCATTTCGACTACCGGCAGCAGTTCATGGAGCACCTCACTCATGGACTGCAACGGTGGTTCATTAAATCGGCTTCCTCGGCCAGGAAGCTGCACCGACCACATATCAATGTCTTCAGGTAAGTACGCGGCTAGGGATCGGAATGTATGGGCACTCCCTCCTGCGTGCGGTAGGCAGATCAATCTCCTTTCCGTACGCGCCGATCTCCTCAGCGGTACCAGCCATGGCGATAGACTCATTTCTTGCATCCCATCTCGTCATACGCCTTGAGCAGGCTCTGATTAAGGCTTCCCCCAGGCTTGTTTCGTTGCATTTCAACGGCGCTGCAATTCATGAAGTCGCCAACCTTCCGAATTGAATCCCTAATGCTGCCCGGATTCGACACTTTGATGCCCTGTACGACAGAGCCGTCCTTGTATCCTGGTAACTTGGCCGCAGAACGCGCTTGACCTGCGTCCAATGCACTGCGAAGTGAGGGGTCACCGTACGACGACGAGGGCATCGTGGTGTCCGCCGTGTCGTAACGCAATTGCGGCGGGGCGTCAGGCATCGGCGCCGGAGCCTCTACCGGTGAGGCAGCATTGGGCGGTTCGGCCTTGACGATCTTACGCGGTGCAACGTCTCGCCGGGGCGCATGGTCGGGCTTAGCTTGGGGCGGTAGAGACGTCGCTTGAGGCGGCGGCGGAGGCGAAGATCGTCGAGGCTCGATGAAATGGACCTCAAGCGCCGTAACGGTGCTTGCGGCAGCGCGTTGCGTCCATTCGTAGTTGCTATTCCAACCTGCCATCAAAAATGCCAATAGAAAGACATGCATCGCGAGAACGATGCCCAACACGGTGCCGTTCTTAAGGATGTCCCTCGCTGTTCTATGCCTAGAGGCCCATAATCGTACGCCAAGCAACATTTCGCTCTTACCCCCCCCCGCCTTAGGAGGTAGCCTCGACTAACGATTTGGGTCGCATATCGAACCAGTTCTGGTCGACGTATTCCAGGCAAGCCTGTTTTTTCTCTGGTCCGAAACACGTCGACCATCCGTGGGGAATGTCGGCAAACTCAGGCCACAACGAGTACTGTTGCTCGTCATTGATGAGGACGAGAAAGGATACGGTGTCATTGTCGAAAGGGTTGGTCATGATAGTCCTGTGTCGATGAAGGTGTTTTACAAGAGACTGTTCAATATTCAAACGTTCGGCTTCCATGGAGCCGCTCGGAGTGGATGCCCTCTGCCCGACAACGGGTGACAAATCTATCAGACTCGATGATCTGCTTGCTGTCTTTGGTGTACTCCAGGCCCGCGACGAAGCGGAGCCACGGTTCTTGCCCCATGGCATACACATAGGCTGTTTTACATTGGAGCTCCTCAACTATCGACCAAGCGCGGTCGCTATCCGAACCGGATAAGCGTCGAGATTCGTCGTCTTTGCGGTTAATAGGTTCAAAATTGTTGGCGGATTGCGAAGCGTGGCCCAGCTTTGTTGGCAGCTTTCTATGACTGGCCTGGACTACTTGGCGGTTTGAAGTCGATGGCCCAGAAAGGTTGGCAGCATTGGTGGGTGCGGCCAAGATCTCTATGCCGAGCTAAGTGGCTGATCCTGCGCCATACTTGCGACGAATCTTGCGCCGTATTAGTCACAACGCCCGCCAAACGTGTTATGCCGATGCGGCGAGCGGCCAAAATCTCTATGCCAACGTGCCGTAGCGCCATGAGAGATCAGGCCAAAGTGGAGAAAGCGCCAAGGTTATTGCACCAGACAGTCTGCGAAGGGAAGTTCGACAGAAGACCCTTCACGAAGATCGCGTTATTCAACCACCTGAGCGCGCTTAGTCCTAGGGAAGCCCTGATTTAATCCCCCGCTTGCGTCAAAATAGTCGAAAGTCCCAGGAATCCCTCGCGATGAAGCAGCGATCCTTTGCCTCCATGAGTTTCGAATCGAAGAAGAAGCCGACGCGGCGGGAGAAATTTCTCGGCGAGATGGACAAGGTCGTGCCCTGGGACGCGCTGCTGGCGTTGATCCTCGTCAGTTATCCGACAGCGGGCCGGCGTGGCCGACCGCCGATGCCGGCGGCCACGATGCTGCGCATCCACTTCATGCAGCAGTGGTACGCGTTGAGCGATCCGGCCATGGAGGATGCGTTGTATGAGATCGAGTCGATGCGGCGCTTTGCCGGGCTGGAATTGAACGACGATGCGATTCCGGACGAGACGACGATTCTGAAGTTCCGTCGCTTTCTGGAGCAGCACGGTCTGGCGGCGAAGATACTCGACGCGGTCAACGCCCACCTGGGGCAGCAGGGCCTGCTGCTTCGCCAGGGCACGATCGTGGATGCCACGATCATCCATGCGCCTTCGTCGAGGAAGAACCGTGACAAGAAGCGCGATCAGGACATGCATCAGACAAAGAAAGGCAACGAGTGGTTCTTTGGTATGAAGGCGCATATCGGTGTGGATGTGGAATCGGGCCTGGTGCACACGGTTACCACCACGCCGGCGAACGTGAGTGACGTCACGGAAACGGACAAGTTGCTGCACGGCGAAGAACGAACCGTTTATGCCGATGCGGGCTACCGGGGAGCAGAAAAGCGTGTAGCGAAGCGGGGGCTTATGTGGCACATCGCAGCGCAGCGCGGGAGAGTCAAGGCGATGCCTGAAGGTGCATGGAAAGAAGCCACCAAGCATGTCGAATACCTCAAGGCCGCGATACGAGCCAAGGTCGAACACCCGTTCCGGGTGATCAAGCGACAGTTCGGCTATCAGAAGACACGGTTCAAGGGGCTGGCCAAAAACACGGCGCAGGTATTGACGTTGTTTGCGCTGTCAAATCTGTGGATGGTGCGACGAACCTTGCTCCTGTCCGCAGGGGAGGTGCGTCTGTGACGCCGAACACAGGCGTTGATCAGGGCTCAGGCTGAACCAGCGACAGGGAAAACAGTACTTCCGCTCCTTCTTTGCCCGGCATCAACTGATGTGCATGCCGTTGCGTATAGACGTCCGTTTTATGCTTCATAGATCAGAGTATCCCTAGCAGAGTTGCGGGTGGCGTAATGGCGATCTGTACCGGGTAAACCGAATTCTACTCTCGCCTGCAACCAAGGCGTGATAATTCGTAATTATCCCGCGTTTATTTACCTACCTGGATGGCACTTGACTGCATACCAGCTGGTACGTATATACGTAGTACGTACTACGGTATGATAAATCACTGAGGGCAAGTCATGGCACGCGGTAGAGTCTATAAATCCGAGGTCAAAGTCGCGCGTGACACTCTCTTGCTTCAGGGTACGAACCCCTCGCTGGACGCCGTCCGGATCGCGTTGGGCAATACCGGCTCGAAGACGACGATCCACCGGCTGATGAAGGAGCTGGAGGCCGAAGAGGTCAGCGCGGCGGAACTCGCCGGCGAAGCGGTCAGCGACGCGCTCCAGGCCCTGGTGGGGCAGCTCGCCGCCCAATTGCGCCACGAGGCTGAAGCGACCGTCGCCGACGGGCAGACCCGAGCCGACAGCCAGGTGGCCGCCGCCCAGACCGAGGTGAGCACACTGACTCGGCAAACGCGCGAGGCAAGCGACCAGATTCAGCGCTTGCAGACGACCTTGGACGGCGCCCAGCAGAAGCTCGCGGCGACCGAGCAGGCCCTGCGGGAACGGGATACCGTGATCGTTGGCCTGCAGGAGCGCCTGGCCGGCCTCGAACGCCAGTTGGGCGAACGCGAGGCCCATCTGACCTCGGTCGAAACCAAACACCAGCAGGCGCGTGACGCCCTGGACCATTTCCGGCTGGCCTCCAAAGAGCAGCGCGAGATCGAAGCGCGGCAACACGAACAGGGAGTGCAAGCCCTCCAGGTGGAACTGCGCCGGGCCACGGACAGCGTGGCGACGAAGAACGACGAGCTCCTCACGCTCAATCTAGACAATGCCCGATTGACCGAGCAGGCTGGGCAGCACGACAAAGAGCTGCGGGAAGCGCGCCGGGCGTTGCTTGCAGCGCAGGAGCGCGCCGCCGGCACAGAGGCCTTACGTCAGGCCAATCAGGCGCTCGAGCAGCGCGTCAGTCAGATCTCCGCGGACCTGGAAGCGATGCGCCGCGAACAGACGATGGCGCACATGCAATGGGATGCCGAACGCAACGCGATGTCGGACGCCCTGCGAGACGCCAGAGCGCAGGGCGAACGCTGGGGAACGATCGAGGCCTTGCTATCGAGTCTTCAGCCATTCCCGCAGACGGGGACAGCGCCGTCGACCTAATATGACCGGTATTCGAAGCCCTCCCATCCTCGCGGGATACATCGATGCCCTCGGAACTGCTTAGCCTCCTTACGTTTCTTCTCGGCCTTGTGCTGGGCAATTGGTTGGCCATCGGCCGCGATAAGCGTCAGGAGTTCAACGAAGCTGTGTCGCCCATTCGCCGTTGGCTGATCGAGGAGATGAAACGGCCCACGCCGTACGGCCCCTGGCCTTCGGATCACGAGGTGGATCGGTTCGCGCATTGCCTGTCGGCATGGCATCGGGCACGCTTTTTGAAACATTGGGCAAGCTTTAAAGCGCTCCACCAATCGAAGCAAATTCAAGATGGCAGCGGTCAGGTGTTTTACAGCGACGAGAGCGAAATCCGCCAAGCACTCGGCCGGCTCTTTCGAGTTACCACCCCCAGGTAACTTTATAGCCACAACGGCGGTAGAACATCCACTAGGTTGCCGTCGACCCACCACGGATCTCCACAGTGACCGTGACAGGGGTGGCGATTCCGCGCAGCGAATCGGGGGCCACTCCGACCCAGGAACCTCGTTTGCTATAGCAGCTAGGGGAGGGGTGGCTTTCGACCCATACCCGGTCGATTGGTACGGGGGAGGGATGGACGGGCCAAGAACGCGAGTGGCGTCAGTTCGGAGCGCGCGCCGAAGGCCGATTGATGCGGGCCAAGCGGAGCGGGCTACGTTCTGGTCACTGTCGCATCAATCATCTGAGACACGTGCCGCTGGCAGAAATCCAGGTACGCGCGGACGATTGCGGAAGGGTGACGATGCGAGGGATAGAGCAGATTGATTTGCTGCTCGGGGATGGGATATTCCGGTAACAATGCAATTAGCCGTCGCTCACGAATCGCCTTGGCAGCCCTATTGCACGATGTCGTCAGAACGGTGATGCGCAACGGGTAGCCCACGTGCGGAGCCAGGAGGTCCGCCACCACTGTTTCGCGTCGTGGCTCCAGAGATAGATCGCAGGCACGGCGAACACCACGTTCGACTGGGAGACGATGAGACCGCCGACAGTGGCAATGCCCAAGGGAACCCTCAACTCCGATCCAGGACCAAGCCCGATGGCTAGCGGAAGCGCTGCCACGATGGCCACTACGGTGGTCATGGCGATGGGCCGGCCACGCTCCATGGCTGCCCGGCGAATGGCCTCGACCGGGGAGAGCCCCAGCGTGCGTTCTGCCGTAAGGGCAAAATCGACGAGGATGATGGTGTTCCTCTTGCCGATGCCGATGAGCAGCAGGATGGCCAGTATGGAAATAAGGTTGAGTTCGTTGTGTGTTGCCGCGGTAGCCATCAGGGCTCCGGCGCAGGCCGCCGGCACGGTCGACAGGACCGTGAGCGGGTGTAGCAGGCTGTCGTAGAGCATGCCAAGGACGACATAAGCGGCCAGTATGGCGGCAAACACGAGCCCGAGACCGCTTTGCCGGGCCTTTTGGGTCTGCAATGCCTCGCCGGCTGCCAGGATACGTATGTCTCCAGGTAATCCGATGTCTCTGGCCGCTTGTTGGATGGCTTCCATACCTTGTGCTGCAGATCGGCCATCGCGCATGGAAAACCCGATCTCCCTGGCCTCGATCTGGTTCTGGTGAACGATGGCGTTGTCGGAGGCGTCGGTCTCAATCCGTGCGAACGCAGAGGCAGGCACCATGGCGGATTGGTTCGACCTTACTTGCATGTCGAGCAGCGCCGAGGGAAATTGCCCACCCGGTGAATCAGCTCGCAGGACGACTTGTATTGGGTTGCCGGCTCCTGGCAGGGTGGCGACCGGATGGCCGCCAAAGGTGTCGTAAAGCGTCTGGTCGATGGTTGCCATGCTAAGGCCGAGCCGCGACATGGTCGACCTGTCCACGACCATCCTGTACTCCTGGCGGGAATCATCCGTTCCCTCGTCAACGGCGTCGAAATCGCCGCCTGCCCGCATTCGCCGCGTAAGCTGATTCATCCAGGGCTTGAGGTCCTGGCCGCCGAGCGAGAGAAGCTGAAAGCTGTTCGGCAAGCCGGGCATGGAAGGTCCCGCCGAACTCCCGTTGCCAAGGTACTGGACCGCATTGAAGAACACCGCCACATTGATCATGTCCGAGGTGGTTCGCCCCAATCGCCTTACCACCTGAGATATCGATGAGCCCCGGTGGCCAGGTGTATTTCCTCGCGGCCTGAGCTCGATGTACAGCGTATTGGCACCGGGTGAGGTCGATACCGTGGAGAGCGAACGGACGTCCGGGTCGGCAAGCACCCGCTCGCGTACGCGTGCCAGTGAAGAGGCTGTCTCATCCGGCGACATACCGTGGGGAAGCCGCACCACGCCTCGTATAAGGCCAGTGTCTTCTTGCGGCACGTACCCGAGGGCACCGGTGGACACGAAATGCGAGTACAACACCACGGTCAGCGCGAGCATCAGCCAGGGCTGGAGGCGCGCGATACGTCGGTGCCGAAGCGTCCACGCAAGCGCACATTCGTAGTAGCGGGCCACCTTGAGTTGCCATGGACGTCGAGGGCGCTGATCCGTCATGTGGCCACCGAGATAACGGGCACAGAATACCGGTGCGACGGTAAGCGAGATCACCGCGGAAATCGCTATCGCGACGGCCAGGGTCACCGAGAACTGCCGAAGCAGATCGAAGATCTCGCCCTGGCCAGCCAGGACAGGAATGAACACGACGATCAGGGAAAGGGCAATCGTGGCAACGGTAAAGCCGGTTTCCCGCAGGCCTGCCGCGGCTGCCGCGCCACTGTCCATGCCATCCTCTACATGGCGGAATATGTTTTCGCTCACCACGATCGAATCGTCGACGACCAGGCCGACGCAAATGGCGAGCGAGAGAAGGGTGACCAGGTTCAACGTGTAGCCCAGGGCGAGCATGACGACAAACGTGGCCGCCAGGGTCAGCGGGATACTGGCCGATACGATCAGCGTCACTGCCATCCTGCGGGTAAAACACCAGACGACGGCCACGACGGCCACGATTCCGAAGACCAGCGACCACAACACCTCGTCCACCGCGTTCTTCGTCGAATCGGTCAGGTCGAAAACGGCATGGATTTCGATGCCGGCGGGGAGCATGGGCAACAACATGTCGAGTTGCCTGTGGATCGACGCGGCGGTGGCGATGGCGTTGGCGGATGGCTTCTTGTTGACGAGCAGGAAAACAGCAGGCTTGGCACCGAGCCAGGCCTGCTGGTAAGGATCCAGTGGCGCGAGCCGGATATCGGCTACCTCGGAAAGACGCGATACCACTCCTGACCTGGCAAGCACGGGCACTCGGGCTAACTCGCGTGGTCCGTTCAACACGTCGCTTGCGTCGATGGTCAGCGTGCCCGTGGGGGTCGTCAGCTGGCCGAGTGGCAGGCCCGGACTGGCCGCACGGATGGCATTGGCCACGTCATTGGGCACTATCGATTTCGCCACGAGTGCGGTCGCATCGAGATCGACCTGAATGGCATTCGGCGAGCCTCCCAATACCTTGACACCGGCGACGCCATCCAGGGAAGCAAGGTAGGGTGACAGCGTCCGGTCGGCGATGTCGTAAAGCGACTGGCGCGACATGCGGGTGTCAACCATTGCCACCAGCATCACGGGCGCAACGCCGCTGTCGTACGAATACACGGTCGGCGGCGAGGCCATGCCAGCTGGAAGCAGCGGGACCGCGCGATTGATCGCCGCCTGGGCGTCGAGTTTAGCCCTTTCGATACTGGAGCCACGGTCCAGGCTTATCTGTATGAACCCGGTGCCGCCTGCACTGCTCGAATATAGAGCTTCCACGCCGGGCATTTGGGCCAGACCGCGTTCGAGCGGCGCGATGACCGACGTCGCCATGACCTGGGGATTGGCGCCTGCCAGTTCAGCCTGGACGTAGATGCGCGGTAGATCGACGTCAGGAAGCGCGGCGACAGCGAGCCTGTGATAAGCGAGGACGCCGCCAATCAGGATGCCCATGCACAGCAGTGTGACACCTATGGGGCGGAGGATTGTAAGGAGGCGCATGGCATCATGATGTGACGGACCCGTGGCCGGGGATAGGTGGCCACGTGGTCAACGGGTGGCGAGCACACAGCGCGCGGGCCTTCGCTCCGCGAGCAGCAATGCGGCGGCACCGAGTTCCGGATCACGGAGGAATCGCTCCTGCATCGCGCCGCCCGTGACGGCGGAAGCGAACGAGGCCAGCGACATGCCCGTGTGATGTGCCATGACTTCGCGCACCATGGCGGCGGCATCGGGTGGGTTGCCCGCTTCGCCGAAATCGACCGCCTCATGAAAACCGAAGTGGCCGGATGCACCCATGGCCTCGAGCTGGCGAAGATTGGGCACGCTCGAGGCCACGTCGACCAGGCAGGCAAGAGAGGACGCGTAAGGGGCGATGACTCTCCGGGTGCCGAGGTCGGGCTTGAGCGCGAGGCTGTGAATGCCGAAAGCTTGATAGCAATAGCCTCCGTCTGGTTCCAGGTCGGCATAGCCACATTCGGATACTCCCCAGGGCATGCCCACCACCGGGCGTTGCCGGCGTTGTCGACGAACGGCTGCCGCCATGCTCAGGTGCAAGAGGGTTCCGGGTATGGAGGGCATGACGATGTCGGGCATCAGGTATTCGAACATGGAGCCGCTCCATGAAAGCAATGCCAGTTCACCATCGGATTCGGTATGGAGCCGCCCCAGTGCATACCAGGACGTGGCGGGGACATCACCCTTGGCTATCGCGACATAGGCAGCCAACCTTGCTTCCGACGCGAGCATATCATAGTGCCCGGCATCGCAGATGCCTGACCACCCGTCCATGCCAAGATGGAGCAATTGGCGTCCCGGATCGAAGAACACACCGAAGTCAGCGGCAATTTCCCGGTTGCATGCTTCGATCAGGCGTTCGATACGCTCCGCTTCCAGGGCGGACGGCGGCGCGATATCTTCCAGCAGTTCTGCAGCAAGCTCACCTATCCGCTGGTGCCAGCGCCCGTGTTGGCCATCGGCCAGCGAGTGCACGATGGATTCCAGCCAAAAGCGTAAATCGTCGCCATCCCGCTTCGGATCCCCGCTAAACGAAGCGATGGCCCCGGCTTTGTCAGCGAGGATGCCGGGAACATTTTCCGATTCCCGCGCGAGGGTGAACAGGTCACCAAGACCCTGTAGCCCTTTTGTCACGATTCGCGGAGCATCGCGCGCCTCGCGAATGAACTGGCGCACCACCATGAGATGCCCGATATAGTTTCCGCTATCCACCGCGGATACGTACCTCGGTTCCTCGGGGTGGAGGCTGCGTGTGTCGTACCAGTTGAACAGGTGGCCGGATGCATGGTGTTCCATCCGCGCCAGGGTTTTCAGCGTGCTTGAAAGCCTGCGCAACGTACCGCGTAGGCCGGCTTGCCCGAGGTCGTGGGCCGCGCAACATGAAAGGAGTCCCAGCCCGATGTTCGTCGGCGACGTTCGCGGCGCCACCCTGGCTACCGGATATTCCTGGACGTGGTCCGGAGGTAGCCAATGGTTCTGCTCCGTCGCGGATTCGACGAAGTAACTCCACGACAGGCATGCCATCCTGCGGAGGTAATCGGCGTCGGGCTGGGCGACGACGTCAGGAACAGGAGGGCGTCCGAGCACGCGCGCAAGCAAGGGAGCGGCCATCCAGGCCGAGATGCACAATGCCGCAAGAGGCCATGTGCCCGGGTACATGAGAGCGAGCACGCCGATGCATGCCGAAGAGATGCAACTGGTCGCCGTGCAGAAACCCACGGCCTCATGAGCCTGTCGAGCGGCTGCCGCGGCCACCTGGCTGGATGCGCGCCACTCCAGGAGATGTCGGTGAGTGACGCCGAGCCGCCATAGCGTCGTCACGATGGACATGAGGTTGGATAACGCAACGCGTGGAAGCGAGGCGAATTCGAACAGGATCATCACCGAAGAGTGCGCGATCTCTCGCGAGACATCGGGCTGGCGGAATTGCCTGGAGCGCGCCAGCAGGGAAGACACCAGGAAAGCGGCGATCTTTGCAGCACCGGGTAGGAAGATGGCGGCCAGGGCGACGATCGCCATGAGGTGGCCTACTGGCTCCGCCATGCCCACATAGAGTGCGAGCAGTGTCGCAGGTGGTACGAGGCTGCGGGCGAGGTTATCGAATATTTTGTAGCGCGAGACAAGGGAGAGGTCGTTCCGGGCGCGGCTTCCTTCGTCCGTCGGGACCTGGTGCCCCAACCATGCCGCGATCTGCCAGTCGCCGCGTATCCAGCGCTGTTTACGGCTCATATCGACGGAGGATTGGGCCGGGTACTCATCAAGGATGGTTATGTCGGTGGCGACCGTGCACCGGGCGAAGCACCCTTCGATCAGGTCGTGGCTGAGTATGCGGCCTTCGGGAAGACGGCCGGCCAGGCAGCGTTCGAAGGCCTCGATATCGTAGATTCCCTTGCCGATGAACGATCCTTCGACAAACAGGTCGTGGTAGAGGTCCGCTTTGGCGAGGGAGTAATGATCGAGACCTCCATGGCCTCCCCATATCCTCGAATAGACAGTTCCCCCATGCATCGGCGGCATCGTTGCCACGTACGGTTGCACGATGGCGTAGCCGGCATCGACGCGCCTCGCCTCGACATTCAGCAATGGCTTCACGAGAGGGTGATCGATCGTCGCTACCAGCTTTCCGGCCGCATCCGCCGGTAGCAATGTATCGCTATCGAGGCAGATGACATACCTGAACCGGTAAGTGGGGAGTTTTCCCACCATGGCGTCGAAGGCGCCCTGGTCTCCATCCAGAAGGAGACGGTTCAATGCGCGGACCTTGCCCCGCTTCCGTTCCCATCCCATCCAGCGTCCTTCCGTCGGGCAGTAACGGCGGCCGCGGTGGAAGAGGTGAAAGATCGATTCTCCGTTACAGCCCCCGTATCGCTCATTGAGCCCCCGGATACCTTCTGTGGCCAACGCCAGCAGCGCTTGATCGCCCGGCGTGGCCTGCGTGGGGGCGTCGGTGTGGTCGGTGAGCAGTGCAAAGTGGATATGGGCCGAACGGTTGCGAAGGTATTGGGATTCGAGGCGCCGAAGTAGCCGGACTACGGTGTCGTCATCCTCCAGCAGGCAGGGTACGGCGACCATGGTCGCCGCGACGGCGGGGATGCCCTGCCGGTAATCCATGCGGGGGAGCGGAGGGCGGTGGGGGCCTCGCGAGAACATGTAACTCACGAGTTGTCCGACGATGGTGTACGAGGCCACGCTGGCCAGGAAGGCGAGAGCCAACGCCCCGCCGATCGGCCACCCCTCCCTGAGTAGCGCAACCAGCAGCAGGCCAGCGCAAAGGGCATGCGCAACCACGCGTGAGCCGAGGTAGGCGATTGCGCCCGGGATGCTGGAAACGGCCTGGCTGGCTTGCCGCGGAGGTCGCCTCTTCAATGCGCGGGCCAGTTCGACGACGCCATCGTCGATGAGGAAATAACCGACATGGCCGCGTCGCCCGGGGTCGGGCAACGCCCCTTGTGCAAGGGAAGACAAGCGGATGGCCTGCCCGGCGATGGTCGCCTCGGGAATACGCCATGTCATAGACATCGTCGAGACGACGGTGAGATAGCTGTTCCTGGTCGCAATGTCCATGCGCTCGAAACAGCGTGCAGGATCCTGCGCGAGGATATCCCGTGTCGGGCTCAAGCCCTCTACGATATCGATCCACCTGGCATTCGCGACAAACCTCAGGGCTGCCACCGCGCTATGCAGGCATGAGATCGATGCCTCGCCTGGCCAACCGGCCTCGGCCGCGTACGATGCCTCCAGCATGTCGATTGATGAGATCTGCGCTTCGATCAGCTGGAACAGTGCGAGGGCGCATAGGCTGGGCACGCACCACAGTTCGGCCAGGTCCAGCGGTTGCACGCGTTGGTAGCACGCGAAGAATGCGGAGAGCGACTCCTTGTCGACGACGGCGGCAGTCGATGTCGCAAGCGCCTCGCATACATCCAGGACGCGTATGCTCCATGTCCCCTCGCGATACTGGCCAGGCATTACGGTGGACTGCCTGGCGGTCAGCGTATCGCTGACTGATGTCGCATATGCGGTAAGAAAATACTCGTTATCGAGAAAGGTGCCCAGGGACGACTGCAGGTTGGGACAGGCCGCGACGATGTCGGAAGCCCTGGCCATGGCCTTGCGGTACTTGGCGAAAGCCCGGCGAGCATGCTCGCGTAATTCGGATGGATTCCGGTATCGCCATGCGACAAGAGCATGCTCATGAGCAAGCCGGATGGCGGTCGGCGACGTAGCCCCGGGCCCGTGCGACTCCTTGGGATCGGGGGGGAGTGACGGGGAGGGAGGATCGGCATCGAGGCTGAGTATGGATACATCGGCAACGGTATCTTGGTTCATCCTGGGCTCCTTGGGTCGAGGCACTTCCAGCCGGGCGTCCGGGTCAACCATCCAGCGATGTCGCGTATTCGCTTTCGCTCTTGACGCTTCGTGGGGCGTTCTGCGCCCTCCACATGTCCGCATAGATGCCGGAGCGGGCGAGGAGATCCTCGTGCGAGCCCTGTTCGGCGACCGTCCCTGCATCCATGACCACGATGTGGTCCGCAGCGACGATGGTGGACAGCCGGTGCGCGATGATGATCGTCGTGACGCCCTTGGAGGCGCTGTCGATGTTCGCCTGGATCAGCCGCTCCGTCCGCGTATCGAGCGATGCCGTGGCTTCGTCGAAAATGAAGCACTTGGGGCGTTTGAGGATGGCGCGGGCAATGGCGACCCGCTGTCGTTCGCCTCCCGAAAGACGAAGCCCCCGTTCGCCAACCAGCGCATCCCACCCTTGCGGAAGGGCAGCGAGGAGCGGATCCAGCCCGGCCAGGCGGGCTGCTGCCGCCAGTTCGGCGTCGGTGGCACCCGGCCTGGCGATGGCGATGTTGAACCGCAATGTGTCGTTGAACAACGCCGTATCCTGCGGAACGATGGCGATCGCGCTTCTGAAGCTGGCACGGTCGAACCCGGCGACGCTCATGCCGTTGACATCGATCGAGCCGGAAGCCGGCGCATACAGGCCGAAGATCAGCCTGCTCAAGGTCGTCTTGCCTGAACCACTCGCGCCGACGATGGCCAAGGTCCCTCCGCTCGGCACATGCACGTCGATATTTTGGAGGATCGGGCGGTCTTCACGGTAGGAGAACGAGAGATTGCGGATGGATAGCTGGAATCCATCGTCTTCCGCGAGGTGCGTCTCGCCGCCCGTGCCTTCCCTCGGTTCGTCGATGATGGGCGCCAGCCTGCTTATGTTGACCAGGGCATGCGCTATATCCTGCATGGTCGCGCCGACGGCTTCGAGTGGTGCGAAAAGCTGCGTCGCATAGAGCATCAGCATGATGAAATCGCCGGCCTTCATGGCGCCACCGGCGATCTGCCCGGCCAGCAGAATCATGATGGCAAGGAAGCAGCCGGTATAAAGCACGTTCAGGACGTGCGCATGGTTGGCTCTCACCTGATGAAATGCGATCCATCCCTTTTCCCGCAGGCCGAGGGCATCCGATATGCGTTGCGCGGTGGAGCGTTGCGCACCGAACATCCTGATCGTTTCATGGTTGACCAGCGCGTCGGTCAGCGCGCCGGCGGCTGCTGCATCGCTATGGATGGCGGTAGCCTGCACGGCGCCCTGGGCCATGAGTCCCCGCCTGAAAATAAAGGTATATGCGATACAGAAAACGCCCATGATCACCAGGATTCCGGGCTGGTGAAACGTAAGCAGAACGCCGCCGACAGCGACCACGTTCAACAGGAGCGGAAGCAGACCGAAAAAGATCGTGGACTGGGCGGCCAGCGCGCCAGCGATACCTTCGTTGACATGGCTCATCAAGCCGCCGATGTCGCGTTGCGCGTGATACTCGTGCGATACGTGGAGAAGGTGGTCGTAAACCAGCTCGGAAATCCGGGTGCGGCATCGTTCCGAATAGCGCTGGAACCAGAGGGCCGACATATTGCGGAAGATACGGCTCACGCCAAGGCTGACGGCGAAAATGGCGACGCCGGTGAGTGCCTTGGTGTAACTCGCTGACGAGGCCGCATTAAGCGTGGATCTCAACGCCAGGGGGCCTAGGGTTTGCACCAGGACGACCGCAATGGACAACACGGTCGATGCCACCAGCCAGCGAACCTGGGATCGCGAGAAGGTTTGGCGGAGCAGGGTGCGAAGTAATCGTAAACTCTGGGTCAACAGCATGGGCGCCTTATCCTCAATCTTCTTCACCTACGGTGGGACACCAGCCAGTCGTAAAGCTCGGGATTGGCGTATGTCTCGCTCCAGGCGTTGTGGTTTGCTTCCGGATACAAAGTGATCCTGGCATTCCCGCCTGCCTTGTTGATGGCATCGACCATGTTCTCGGTCTGCTCCGGAAGGATCAGGTCGTCCTTTTTTCCGTGAAACGCCCAGACGGGCAGGTCCTTGAAGCGTTCGGCGTCTGCCGGGCGCCACCAGCCGCATACCGGGGCGATCGCGGCAAAGCGTTCCGGATTGCTCGATCCCCATGCCCAGGTGGAAATGCCGCCGCTGCTCAAGCCGGTCAGGTACACCTGCGACGGGTCAACGGGAAAATCCTGGAGTACGAGGTCGAGCGTGGCGTTCAATACGTCCATATCGAAATAGACGTCCTTCTCGGATTGGGGGCATACCACGATGAAGGGGAACGCCGGATCCGTTTCCGCGATCATCGGGGGGCCGTGGATTTTCACCGCGTCGAGGTTCCGTCCTCCCTCTCCCATGCCGTGCAGAAAGACCAGGAGAGGCCACGACTCGCGCGTACCCACCTGGGCCGGCACATGGACAAGGAACCGGCATTCGATTTTCTTCTCGATGGTCGCATCGATCTGGCGGTGATGTTGTCCCGTGCTGAAAGGTTCCGTCGTCGCGCGCGATATCAGGCGACCTTGCCAGGCTGCGTCGTTCATGTGTTCTCCTGCCGTGTCAGTAGCCGGCGTGATTCAGAATTCCACGGAATGACTCATGTAGAGATTCTCGGCGTGCAATCCCCGCCCGGTGCACAGCTCCAGGAACGACGCCACCTCTTTCAGCTGAATGCTGTCGGGCGTGTACTGCAACCCCATGATGTACTTGAGCCATGGCTCCTGGCCCATTGCGTAGACGTATACCCGGCCGACGTCGAACTCGTCCACGACCTTGAGCGACCGTTTGCTGTCCAGGCCCGACAGGCGGCGGGATTCGTCGTCGCGACGTGTTATCGATTTGGTGAGTAGCGGGCCGTACAGCCAGGTCAGTGGAGCACCGTGGCATTCCATCCCGATAAACAGGGCATCGATTCTCCGGCCCATCCTGCGGGCAATGCGGGCGAACAGCCTGGGGTCCCAACCATCCGAATCGACGAGGAAGCCAAACGCCTTGCCCTCGAGCTCCACATGGACCCCGTGACGGCTATAGATATCCAGATCGACATGTTCACCAGGGAACGGAAGGCTGGTTATCCGGCCCCCGTTTATCTCCACCGCGTCGAAAGCGTTCATCACGCGGACGTTGGCGATGCCAAGCGCATTGAGCATGAGCCGGACTGACGGATCGGTAATGCTGCCGCTATTGTTGGCCGGCACCAGGAAAAGGCCGACCCTGTGACGGAGCTGAAGCAACATCTCCGGCGCACAGTGATCCTGGTGGTTATGGGAAATGACGACGTAATCGATATGCTCCGGCAGGTCGTTGTATGTATACCTGCCATCGTCGTCGCCATCGTTCCACGCGAACATGGGATCAATCAGCACGCTGGTGTGCTTCGATTCGAGAAGCACGCAGCCATGGCCGAAGTAACGCATCCTCGCGCCTTCACCATCGAATGGTCGATTCTCCCGCCCTGGTCCCGCGGTGGTCAGGAAGGTGTCCAGGAGTTCAAGGTGCGATTCGGGGATGTCGAGCGCCTTGACCACCTCCGCATAGGGCTTGCCATGCGTGCGCAGTGCGGAAAGCAGGTCTATCCTGGGGTCGTCGAACCGCATGTCGAGCACAAGGTCCGTAGGCCTCGGCACCAGCGGCGTGCTCATGAAGAAGAATCGCTCATCCTCGTGGGCATGAGACAAGACGACCTGGTAGTTGTCGTTGTAAACGGGATCTGCGTAGAGCAGCTCCTCGATGACGCGAAGCTTCGGCTGGCTGTTGATGTCGTAAAAAAATTCCACGAGACCGCCGAGCGAATCGGGTACGTTGGCATGGAAGTCGTTCAGCGAGTGACCGCGCGCATTCGCGAGGAGATGCTCATCCAGTTTCTTCCAGTCCCTGGCCAGGTTGATGAGCGGGGCGCATGCGGTCAACGTGTGCTCCAGTAATGCTTCCACCGCAGGAACGTCATCGGTGCCGAGTTCGACGAACGGGCCGCCATAAAGCGAGCTGTCACGCATGGCTGCGATATGCGTGTCAGGGTTGCGAACGAAGGATCGCATCAATGGAACGTGGCGGAATGCAATGTTCATCGCCCGCTGAAGAGGCGATACGAGATGTGTCCACGCGTACCAGCCGTTGACGACGGGATTCAGCTTGGTGCCGCGCTTGAGATAGACGAGATCGTCCGCGTTTCCCTTCATATCCTTGGTTTCCCCGTGTACTTTCTCGAGGCACGGTGGCGAGGGGAGGACGTCTAGCTGATCCGACCCTGGACCGCGCAAGCAACATCACGAAACAAGAAGCAGTGGCGAATGAGACTGCCTGAAAGATCGATGGCGATTCGCAAGGCTGCGGATGGCAACTTGAGCTTGCGTGACTTTCCTAGTCTGCCTGCACTATTCGTCGATGGCAACATGTCTGATTGCGATACGCGACGTAAATCATGTAACGACTGCTCGATCGTTCGATGTGAATATTTTCTTTCACCTCCGACATCGTAATCTTCACAATCGGAACATCGATGCAGTGGTTGACACGATTAGTTGATGGTGGCAGTTTTGCATGGGCCATGGGATGGCGTGTTGGCGTCGAGGGGATTGATATGCGTGACGCCCTTGCGTTCGGTAGTTCTCAAGAAATTACTTGCGAGGCCCATCGTTACCTGCTTACTCACGGTAGCCCCTGTCGTAGCGACAGGTGGCGACGTTACGAATGGTCTCGTCTTCGCCCAGGCAAACGGCACCGGTGGTTATGGATGAACATTTCGTTACACGGATTCAAGTGCTCCAGTTGCTGACGGTCGGCACGTTACCCTGCCTGCACTAGTCGGTTTCTCCTGAAAAACGAATCGGATGCGCATAAGGCCCGGCTTGTCGGGTGACGGTGCGCGCCCGGATGTTCGGTACGCCGTCACGCGACGGAGCCGGTCCTGGGGAATGGTCACGGCGCCCGTGTTGTATTGCCCGGTCCCGGTGCCAAGGAAAAATGGCCGTGAGTTCATTCGAGACGTTGACAATGAAGGTCGAGGAACTGCTGGAGATCCTTGGTCGCGAATCGATCCACCTTCATGCGGAAGGTGACGAGTTGGTCGTGCGCGGTCGTGGTGCCGCGCTGACCGATGACCTGGTGAAAATGATTCGCTCTTGCAAGGACGGCATCCTCGACCACTTGCGTGCTCGCGACGCGGCTGCCCGCCTCGACGGCGTTTTGCCGGAACGAACATCTTCCTTACGGGAGGATGACGATTGTCTTGCGGAGGTTTCCCGAGTTTTTGGCGGCCTGAAAAACATCGAGGACGCCTATCCGCTGGCTCCATTGCAGGAGGGCATTTTTTTTCATCACCTGCTCAACGAACAGGGTGATGTCTACCTGCTTCCCGCCGTGCTGTCCTTCGACGACAGGCCGCGTCTGGATCGTTTCGTCGCCGCGCTACAGGCGGTCATCGACAGGAATGACGTCCTGCGCACATCAATCGCATGGGAGGGCCTGAACGAGCCCCTTCAGGTCGTTTGGCGACATGCCCCTCTGTTGATCGGGGAGATCGATCTCCCTGCAAATGACGATGCCTTGTCCGCGTTGCGCGAGCGATTCCATCCATCCCGCTTTCGCATGGATATCCGGAAAGCACCTATGCTCCGGGCGTTCGTGGGACGCGACAACCAACGTGGCCAGTGGCTGCTTACGCTGATCGTCCACCATCTGGTGATTGATCACACGGCCATGCAGGCGATGATGAATGAGATCCGGGCCTTCTATGTCGGCAACGCTGACGGGCTTCTCCCGCCAGCACCGTATGGCGATTTTGTCCGGTCCGCGCGACGCTCGGTGGACAGCGACGCGCGCGACGCATTCTTCTCGCGTATGCTAGGCGATATCGAAGAGACCACGGCGGCTTTCGGACGCGCTGAAGTTCATGGTGACGGCACCGGCGTGCGGGAAGCGGGTTATGTCTTCGATCTGGCGCTGAGCAAGGACATACGGCGGTGTGCCGGTGAGATGGGCGCCAGTGCGGCGAGTCTCTTTCACCTTGCCTGGGCTCGTGTCCTGTCGTCCATTTCCGGTCGCGCCGATGTGGTGTTCGGTACCGTCCTCTTCGGGCGGATGCACGGGCGCGAAGCATCGCAGCGTGCCCTGGGCATGTTCATCAACACGCTCCCGCTTCGCGTTACCGTGCGCGACATGCCGGTGCGCGAAGCACTTGGCGAAACCCACCGCCTCCTGGCGGAATTGCTTCGTTTCGAGAACAGCTCCCTTTCTTCCGCCCAGCGCTGTAGTGGCGCGGCCCCGTCGACACCTCTGTTTGCGACGCTGTTCAATTACCGGCATGCGGGGCATGCCCGGGACGACGGTGACAACGGAGGCATGGACGGCATACATACGCTGTTTTTTGAGGAAAGAACGAATTATCCACTCATGTTGTCGGTGAACGACTCGGGCGAGGGCTTCTCTCTCACCGTGCAGGTCGTGCCGGGTATCGAGCCCGACCACATCCTTGAACTGGTCAGGACGACGATCGTCAAACTGGTCGATGCGCTCCTTCATGCGCCCGCGACCCCCATCGGCCATATATCGGTGCTATCGGTGCGGCAGCTCCGAGAGCTCCAGGCCTTCGCGGGGGAGGCCCCAACGTCGCCGGTCGAGCGTTTTACCCTGCAGGCACTCATCGACGAGCAGGTCGACCGTACCCCGTCGGCGATTGCGTTGCGGCACCGCGACGAGGCGATAACGTATGCAGACCTGCGTTCGTGGAGCAGGCGGCTGGCAAGGACGCTATCGATCGAAGGTGTCACGTCCGGTGCGATTGTCGGTCTGGCGATGGAGCGGGGCATCGACCTGGTGGTGGGCATGTTCGCGGTACTTCGCGCAGGTGCCGCATTCGTCTCACTCGATCCAGCGTATCCCAGTGAACGCATCGCGTGGATGATAGGCGACGCCAGACCCCAGCTGGTTCTCACGCACGCCGCGGCCGCGATGCGCTTTGATCCGGACGTGCGTGTCCTGGCCATTGAATCGATCGGCAGCCCACTCCCGGGGCCCGTCGAGGGCGATGGCGAGGAAGAACCGGGTACGGTGCATGTCGCTGCCAGTGACCTGGCCTACGTAATCTACACCTCGGGTTCCACGGGGCGGCCCAAGGGGACATTGATCGAACATCGCCAGGCGGTGAACCTTATACGCTGGGCTGGCATGGCGCACCCGGCCGAGGCCTTTGAGGAAACACTTTTCTCAACGTCGCTGAACTTCGACCTGGCGATCTACGAGTGTTTCGTTCCGCTGTCGGTCGGCGGATGCGTGCGTATCGTGGACGATATCCTTGCGCTGACCGCTGCCCGGTATCCCCTGACTCTCATCAACACGGTGCCATCGGCGATATCGGCGTTGCTGGATGCGGATGCCGTACCGCGTTCGGTGCGGTACGTGAACCTGGCGGGTGAAGTGCTCCGTCGCGATGTCGTCGAGCGGTTGTTCGCGGAAACGGACGTACAATGGGTATGCAATCTCTATGGTCCATCCGAGACCACCACGTATTCGACATGGGTTCGCATGACCCGTGACGAGGGATTCGTCGCCGGCATCGGCAGGCCCATCGGCAATACACGGATCTACTTGCTCGACGAAATGGGCCAGCCCGTACCTATAGGCGCCGAGGGCGAGATGCATATCGGCGGTGCGGGCGTTGCCCGGGGTTACCTCGGCCGGCCGGTACTCACCCGCGAACGTTTCATCGCGGATTCCCTGGGTGCTAGTGGCACAAGGCTTTACCGTACGGGTGACATGGCTCGCTGGATGGATGACGGTACGCTCGAATACCTCGGGCGTAGGGACGACCAGCTGAAGATCCATGGGCACCGGATCGAGCCCGGGGAAGTCGAGGCCCAACTGGCGTCGGCGGAAGGCGTGGGCGAGGTCGTGGTCGTGGGGCGAGATGATGGCGCCGGACGTCGCCTGGTCGCTTATGTCGTGGCGTCGGCTGGCCAGCTAGTTCGCGAGGAGGCATTGCGCGACCTTGCGAAACGCGCGTTGCCCGACTACCTGCGCCCGGCTTCCTACGTGTTCCTGGATCGCCTGCCCATGACGCCCAACGGCAAGGTCGATCGCATGGCATTACCTATGCCGGCGTCCGCGGCGCCTCGAAAGAGCGAGCCGCCGGAGGGTCATACCGAACGGGTTCTCGCGGAAATCTGGAAAGAACTGCTTCCTGTCGATGATGTGGGCAGGCATGATGATTTCTTCGAACTCGGTGGCCATTCATTGCTGGCCGTCAGGTTGATGGCACGTGTCCGCCAGCGGCTTCGACGGGAGGTTCCCCTCTCGCTCCTGTTCGAGCGGCGCATCCTGGCCGATTGCGGCGCCTGGCTGGATGCCATGCCCGACATGGGCGACGCCCCTATCGTGAAGGGAAGGCGCGAGGGGGCCTTGCCGTTATCGCTGCCGCAGCAGCGGCTGTGGTTCCTCAATCGCCTCGATGAGGCGAGCGACGCCTACACGATGTCCGGTGCCCTCAGGTTGCATGGCTCGCTGGATCGTTCGGCGATGAAGCAGGCCCTCGACCGTATCGTGGCTCGGCACGAGGTCCTTCGCACCACGTTTCGAGACGTCGACGGCCATCCATCGCAGTTCATCCTGCCTGCCACGGCAGGCTTCGAACTGCATTTCCACGACTTGGAGGGGCATCCGGACGGCGATGAAAAAGCGCGCGAGCTGATCCATACCATGGCAGCGAGTCCGTTCGACCTTCGCGAAGGCCCGCTGGTCGGGGGGTTACTAATTCGTGCAGCCGCCGATGAACATCTCCTTTTCGTGCATATGCACCACATCGTTTCGGACGGATGGTCGGTAGGAATCTTTCTGCGTGAACTGGCGGCGATCTACGACGGTATGCGCCGTGGGTTGCCCGATGGTTTACCCGTACTTGCTATCCAGTATGCGGACTACGCGATATGGCAGGACCAGCGCAAGGAGAGCCAGGCCTGGCGCGATCAGGTCGACTACTGGCGATCGACGCTATCCCATGCACCGGCACTGCTGGAGTTGCCCACCGACAGGGTACGGCCACCGGTTCAGGATCATCGTGGCGCCACGCGCCTGGTATCCCTCGACGCTTCGCTGACCGAGGCGCTCAAGGCGTTGAGTCAGCGGAATGGAACTACCCTCTTCATGACCCTGGCGGCAGCCTGGGCTGCGCTCCTGTCCCGGCTATCGGGCCAGGACGACGTGGTGATAGGTACACCCAATGCCAATCGATCGCGCCTGGAAGTCGAGCCACTGATCGGATTCTTCGTCAATACCCAGGCTCTTCGCATCGACCTTAGTGGAAACCCCACCGTGAGCGAGTTGCTGGGCCGCGTGCGTATGCGTGCGCTGGACGCCCACGACCATGGCGACGTCACGTTCGAGCATGTGGTAGAGGCGGTGAACCCACCGCGAAGCCTGGCCTATAGCCCCATTTTCCAGGTCATGTTCACCTGGCAGAACGTGCCTTCGGCAGGCGGCAGTTTCGGTGACCTGGCCGTTGAGCCCATCGGTATCGGCAGGCCAACGGCTAAATTCGATCTCTCGTTGACGCTCGGGGAGGATGGCGGCGCGATATCCGGATTCATCGAGTATGCCTGTGCCTTGTTCGATGAATCATCCATCGCCCGTTACGAGCGCTACTTTCGCACCTTGCTTGCCGGGATGGCCGGGGATGAGGCGCGGCGCATGGATGACCTCCCGCTGCTGCCCGAATCGGAACGGGAGGGCCTTCGGGCTGGCTGGAACGATACCGATCGCTTCTATCCCGACGAAAGGCGCGTCCATCTGCGCTTCGAGGAGCATGCACGTACGCGTTCACACGATATCGCCGTCGTCCACGAAGGCGATGCGTTGTCCTATGGTGAATTGAACCGCAAGGCGAACCGGCTCGCGCACCATCTATTGTCCCTTGGGGCGGGACCCGACGTCCGTATCGCGCTATGCCTCGATCGCACGCCTGCCTTGCTGGTTTCGATGCTCGCGGTGCTGAAGGCCGGTAGCGCCTATGTTCCACTGGACCCGTCTTACCCGCCTGCTCGCCTTGATTACATGCTGAAGGACAGCAACCCGATGCTCGTGCTTGCCGACGGCCGGGGGTGGGATGTGGGCCAGAAGCTCGGCAGTACTGTACGGTTCATCGACGTGGATGCCGAAGCGGCATCATGGTCTGTGCATGCCGGGGAAAACCCGGTGCCACGGGACAACGTGCGTGATCTTGCCTATGTGATCTATACATCAGGCTCCACGGGGCAGCCGAAGGGCGTGATGATCGAGCATCGCGGCCTTTCGAACATGATCAACTGGTACACGGAGAGCTTTGGCCTCGGCCCGGACGACGCGAGCTTCGTCGTGTCGTCACATGCGTTCGATCTTACCCAGAAGAACCTGATCGCTCCGTTGAGCGTAGGCGGCCGCGTCATCCTCGGGCCTTCCGGCTTCGATCCGGATGCCATCCTGCAGCGCCTGCAGGATGGGAATGCGACCTTACTGAACATCACGCCGAGCATGTTCCACGCGCTCGTCGACGTGGGCGAGCCGTCGGCCTTTGCCTCCCTTAGGTGGGTGATCTTCGGCGGCGAGGCGACGCAGGTAAAGCGACTGCTGGAGATTCCCCATCCGCGGCCTCGTTTCGTGAACAGCTACGGCCCGGCCGAATGCACCGCGCTGGCAGCGTTCCATGTTCTCGACGACAACCTCGAAAGCTACATCGACCGCAGGGTGCCGTTGGGGAGCAGCGTACCCAATACGCGCATCCACATTCTCGACGAGCGCATGCGCCCTGTTCCGATCGGTGTTCCGGGTGAAATACACATCGGTGGCGTGCAGGTGGGGCGGGGCTACCTGGGAAAGCCCGAACTGACCGCCAGCCGATATCTCATCGATCCCTTCGATGCATCGGGTGAGGGCCGGCTCTACAAGACGGGAGACCTGGGGCGCCGGTTGGCCGACGGGACGATCGCGTACCTCGGCAGGAACGATTTCCAGGTGAAGATACGGGGTATTCGTGTCGAACTGGGCGAGATCGAATCCGCGCTTCGCAGGCATCCATACGTGGGCGAAGCGCTGGCCGTGGCGTATTCGCAGAGGCCGGATTCGACGCTACTGGTCGCTTACCTGACATCGGTGGGAAGCGCCCCGGTGCATGTGGAACTGCGATCGCACCTGATGGCGCTATTGCCCGACTACATGATCCCGGTAGCGTTCGTCGTGCTCGAACGATTCCCGCGCTCACCCAACGGAAAGATCGACAGGGCGGCATTGCCTGCACCGGAGCTTCGGTCGCCGGATGTGACGGAACGTGCGCCTTCAGGATCGATGGAAGAAGACATCGCCGCGATCTGGCGCGAGCTTCTCGGTCGTGAGGATATCGGCAGGGACGATAACTTTTTCGATCTTGGCGGCCATTCGCTGCTCGCGATCCGGTTGCTTTCACGCATCAGGCGGACGCTTGGCCGGACCCTGAGCGTGCGTGACCTGTTCGAACATCCTACGGTCCGCTCCATGGCCACCTGTGCCGACGGGGCAAGCGGGGAGGCAGATCTTTCGATATCGCATGCCGATCGTGGCGCGCCCTTGCCGCTGTCGCTTGCCCAACAGCGGCTCTGGTTCATGAATCGCATGGATGGTGCCGGAGAGGCCTACCATATCTCCAGCGCGGTGCGGCTCCACGGCGTGCTCGACGCCGAGGCGATGGTAATGGCGCTCGATGCGTTGGTGGAAAGGCATGAAATCCTGCGTACCCGCTTTCCTTACGCGGGCAATGCCGCGGTCCAGAGCATTTCCGCACCTTCCGCGTTCGCGCTGACGAGGCTGGATCTGGCCGACCTTCCCGCCAGGCAACGCGAGGAAGAGGTCGAGCGGCAGGTGGCGATGGAGGCGAGATCCGCGTTCTCGCTGGAGACGGGGCCATTGATCCGGGGCCGGCTACTGAAACTGGCCACGAATGAGCACCTGCTCCTGCTGACCATGCATCACATCGTGTCGGACGGATGGTCGATGGGTATCCTCGTCCAGGAGATCGGCGAAGCATACGCCGCCATCCGGGAAGGGCGCGAATACGTCACTACCGCATTACCCATCCAGTATGCCGACTATGCCCAGTGGCAGCGTCGTCGCCTTGAAGGCGCCGGGATGGCGCGACAGCTCGCCTGGTGGAAAAAGCATCTCGACGACGCTCCGGCGTTGTTGCCGCTGCCGACCGATCGTCCCCGCCCCGGCGTCCAGTCGTATCGCGGTAGCGGCGTGGGCTTCCGGCTGGATGCGGCTACGACCACTGCGCTGCATGCGCTGGCCAGAAGCCATGGCGCGACCTTGCACATGGTCCTGCACGCGGCCTATGCGGTATTGCTGTGGCGCCTGTCGGGCGAACGGGATGTGGTGATCGGATCGCCGGTCGCCAATCGCTCGCTTCCGGAGGTCGAACGATTGATCGGGTTCTTCGTGAACACGTTGGCCTTGCGCTTGCCCATGGAGCCTATGGAGCGTGTCGGGGAGCTGATCGAGCGTACCCGGGAGATGATGCTGGATGCCTACCAGCACCAGGAGGCTCCTTTCGAGCAGGTCGTCGAAGCGGTGAATCCGCCACGCAGCATGGCGCACAGCCCGCTGTTCCAGGCGAGCCTGACGCTGCAAAACCTGCCGCTGGAAGACCTCTCGCTCCCCGGCCTGACGTTGCGGCCGCAGGAGATACCGAACCGCACGGCCAAGACCGATCTTTCGTTGTACCTGCAGGAAGTCGGGGGCTGCCTGGTGGGCGGCTTCAATTACGCCACCGATCTGTTCGACGCTACCACGATCGATCGCTGGTCCAGGGCGTATTGCCGTCTTCTGGGAAGCATGGCCGATGCGCCCGGACAGTGCGTGGATTCGCTTTCGCTGCTCGACGAGGCGGAAAGGGAAAGCGTCGTGGCGTTGTTCCACGGCCCGGTGCCGGCACGTTCCGCGGACACGGCTTGCGAACTCTTCGCTGCGATGGTGCGCGAAACACCGGATGCGCCGGCCGTTTCGGATGGATCACGCGTGCTGACGTATGCACAACTGCATACGCAGGTAAATTGGCTGGCCCGTCATCTTGCCGCACAGGGCGTAGGTACGGAAACCCTCGTGGGGTTATTCCTGGATCGCGGTATCGATTTTGTCGTCGCTGCGCTGGCTGTATGGAAAGCGTACGGGGCGTTCGTACCCCTCGACCCGTCCTACCCGGCCGAGCGCTTGCGTTACATGCTCGAAGACGCAGAGCCGCCACTGGTCCTGACAAGTTCACGTTGGGAGGAAAGCCTGCCGTCGAGCCATGCGCGCGTTATCCGGCTCGATGAACTGGACACTGAAGCGGCTGCACCTGCACCTGCACCTGTCCATGCCGGTGCATCTGCTGGTGCGCCCGGGATGGATGCGCTGGCCTATATCATCTATACATCGGGATCGACGGGACGCCCGAAGGGCGTGATGGTGGAGCATCGTGGCCTGGCGAACCTGGTCGACGCGCAGGCCGAGGCGTTCGCGCTCACGCCGTCGAGCCGTGTGCTGCAGTTCGCCTCGCCGGGTTTCGATGCGTCGATTTCGGAGATCCTGGTGACGTTGTGCTCCGGTGCGCGGCTGGAACTGGCCTCGCGCGAGTCGATGATGCCTGGCGCGGCACTGGCCGCGACCTTGCGCGAGCGTGACGTCAGCCACGTGACGCTGCCGCCGGCCGCACTGAGGCATCTGCCGCTGGAGGCGGGCGAAGGGCTACGCACGCTGGTGGTGGCGGGCGAGGCATGCCCTCCATCGCTGGCCCGTGCGTGGTCGCAGGGGCGCCGGCTGGTGAACGCGTATGGCCCCACGGAGGGCACGGTGTGCGCGAGCATGCACATCTGCGAGGGCGGTGCATCGATGCCATGGCTGCCGATTGGCCGCCCGATGGACCATGTCTCGATCTACCTGCTGGATGAGCGGGGCGAACCGGTGCCGGTGGGCGTAGTGGGAGAGATGTGGATCGGCGGGGTCGGCGTGGCGCGGGGTTACCTGAATCTTCCCGGGCAGACCCTGGAGCGGTTCGTACCGGACCGGTTCTCCGCGCAGCCACAGGCGCGGATGTACCGCACAGGCGACCTGGCGCGGCATCTGCCGGACGGCCAGCTGGTGTATGTGGGGCGCAACGACGAACAGGTGAAGATCCGCGGCTTCCGGATCGAGCCGGGCGAGATCGAGGAACGGCTGTGCGCGCATCCGTCGGTTGAGGCGGCGGCGGTCGTGGCGGACGGGGAGGGCGAGCGACTGGTCGCGTACGTGGTGACGGGGCACGCCGGGGAGGATGGCCTGGCGTCGCGGCTCAGGACGTTCCTTGCCGAGTCGCTGCCGGATTACATGCTGCCCGCCGCCTTCGTGCCCGTGGCGTCGATGCCGCTCAATGCGAACGGCAAGCTCGATCGGCGGCGGCTTCCGGCTATCGGGCAGGAAGGCTTCGCGAGCGAGGCCTATGCCGCTCCCGAGGGGCCGATCGAAACGATGTTGGCAGACATCTGGTCGACCTTGCTGGGCGTCTCGCGTGTCAGCCGCAACGACTCGTTCTTCGCCCTCGGCGGCCATTCCCTGCTTGCCGTGCAGATGATCGAGCGCATGCGCGAAGCCGGGTGGTCGGTGACGATAAAGGACCTGTTCCAGCAGCCTACACTGGCCAGTGTCGCCGGCATGGTGACCGGGCCTGGCAACGGGAATCTCCTGGATTCCACCCCGGATAGCCTGGCGCGGCCGTCGATCGATGAGCTCACGCCGGGCCGCTTCCCGCTGATCGACGTGACCCAGGGCGATATCGATTTCATCGCGGAAAACGTCGACGGCGGGGCGTCGAACATCCAGGACATCTACGCCTTGTCGCCGTTGCAGGACGGCATCCTGTTCCACCACATGCTGAACAGGAGAGGTGACACGTACCTGCACGTGTCCCAGCTGTCCTTCGCGGAGCGAAGCCTGCTGGATCGCTTCCTCGAAGCCATGCAACGGGTGGTGGATCGTCACGATATCCTGCGCACGTCGTTCTTCTGGGAGAACGTATCCACTCCCGCGCAAGTGGTGTGCCGCGAGGCCACGCTCTCGGTGGAAGAGATGGCTTTCGATCCGGATGCGGGGCCCGTATCGAGGCAGCTTGCCGAGCGGTTCGACGCCAGTGAACATCGTATCGACCTGCGGAAGGCGCCCCTGCTCCGTTTCGTCGTCGCCGAGGATGCCGTGAACGGCCGATGGCTGCTCCTGCAACGGCTTCATCACCTTATCGGTGACCATTCCACCTCCGATGTCATGCGGCGTGAGGTGAGGGCATTCCTTGATGGACGCGGGGCAGACCTGCCCGAACCGAAACCGTTCCGACACTTGATCGCCCAGGCACGCCATGGCGTGTCCGAGCAGGATCACCGCGCCTTCTTTACACAGATGCTTTCCACGATAGACGGCCCCACGCTTCCCTTCGGGCTAGCGCAGGTACACCTGGACGGATCGTCCACCGTGGAAGCGCGGTACATGGTGCCACCCGAAGTACAGGAGCGTTTGCGTGGGCAGGCGCGCAAGATGGGTGTGAGCCTGGCAAGCCTCTGCCATTTTGCCTGGGCCATGGTCCTGGCCCGCGTCAGTGCGCGTACGCAGGTCGTCTTCGGTACGGTCCTTCTTGGCCGGTTGCAGGGAAGCATCGGCGCGGACCAGGCCATGGGATTGCATATCAATACGTTGCCATTGCGTATCGACATCGGTTCGACGGGTGTCGGAGAAAGCGTTCGCGCAACCCACGATCGCCTCGCCCGGTTGCTGGAGCATGAGCATGCGTCGCTCGCCATGGCCCAGCGTTGCAGCACGCTGGAGGCAGGCGTTCCGCTGTTCAGCTCCCTGCTGAACTACCGGCACCATGTCGTTCGCGAGGGCGTGGAGGTTCCGGCCAGCGATGACATACGCTTCCTCGGTGGCCGCGAGAGAACGAACTATCCCATCAACCTCTCCGTCGAAGACTTCGGCAACGCACTGGGCCTGACGGTTCATGTCGTGGATTCGATCGATCCCCGGCGCGTCTGCGCCTACGTGCAACAAGCGTTCGAGCGCTTGGCCGAGGCACTGGATCATGCACCCCATGCCCCTGCCGATAGCCTGGACATCTTGCCGGTGTCCGAACGCGACATGCTTCTCGGTGACTGGGCCACCCAGGCGATGGCAACGCCGACCGTCGACTGCATCCACCGGATGTTCGAGCGTGAGGTCGGTCTGCATCCTGGCGCCATCGCCTTGCACGATGGCTTGCGCGGCATGACCTATGCGGAACTCAACCTGCGGGCGAACCGCCTGGCGCACGCCTTGCTCGAGCGCGGGGCAGGTCCGGACACCCTGGTCGCCGTATGCATGGAGCGCTCGATCGGCCTGATGGTGGCTTGCCTGGCGATATGGAAATCGGGTGCCGCGTATGTGCCGGTCGATCCAGCCCAGCCTGCCGGACGAATCGCCTTCATCCTGGAGGATGCGGACCCGATGCTCCTGCTGGTCGATGGCAGTGCGCCAACGATCGACGGATTTGCAGGAAGGACGCTGGACCTGGGAGATGAGGCCACGGCGGACATGCCGGAATCAAATCCTGAAACCCGCGAACTGACCCCCGATCACCTGGCCTACGTGATCTATACATCGGGATCGACGGGACGCCCGAAGGGCGTGATGGTGGAGCATCGTGGCCTGGCGAACCTGGTCGACGCGCAGGCCGAGGCGTTCGCGCTCACGCCGTCGAGCCGTGTGCTGCAGTTCGCCTCGCCGGGTTTCGATGCGTCGATTTCGGAGATCCTGGTGACGTTGTGCTCCGGTGCGCGGCTGGAACTGGCCTCGCGCGAGTCGATGATGCCTGGCGCGGCACTGGCCGCGACCTTGCGCGAGCGTGACGTCAGCCACGTGACGCTGCCGCCGGCCGCACTGAGGCATCTGCCGCTGGAGGCGGGCGAAGGGCTACGCACGCTGGTGGTGGCGGGCGAGGCATGCCCTCCATCGCTGGCCCGTGCGTGGTCGCAGGGGCGCCGGCTGGTGAACGCGTATGGCCCCACGGAGGGCACGGTGTGCGCGAGCATGCACATCTGCGAGGGCGGTGCATCGATGCCATGGCTGCCGATTGGCCGCCCGATGGACCATGTCTCGATCTACCTGCTGGATGAGCGGGGCGAACCGGTGCCGGTGGGCGTAGTGGGAGAGATGTGGATCGGCGGGGTCGGCGTGGCGCGGGGTTACCTGAATCTTCCCGGGCAGACCCTGGAGCGGTTCGTACCGGACCGGTTCTCCGCGCAGCCACAGGCGCGGATGTACCGCACAGGCGACCTGGCGCGGCATCTGCCGGACGGCCAGCTGGTGTATGTGGGGCGCAACGACGAACAGGTGAAGATCCGCGGCTTCCGGATCGAGCCGGGCGAGATCGAGGAACGGCTGTGCGCGCATCCGTCGGTTGAGGCGGCGGCGGTCGTGGCGGACGGGGAGGGCGAGCGACTGGTCGCGTACGTGGTGACGGGGCACGCCGGGGAGGATGGCCTGGCGTCGCGGCTCAGGACGTTCCTTGCCGAGTCGCTGCCGGATTACATGCTGCCCGCCGCCTTCGTGCCCGTGGCGTCGATGCCGCTCAATGCGAACGGCAAGCTCGATCGGCGGCGGCTTCCGGCTATCGGGCAGGAAGGCTTCGCGAGCGAGGCCTATGCCGCTCCCGAAGGGCCTATCGAGGCCAGACTAGCCGACCTGTGGAGCGAATTGCTCGCCGTGGACGCCGTCGGCCGCCACGATCATTTCTTCCGGCTCGGCGGGCATTCGATCCTTGCGATACGCATGCTCTCCAGGCTCGGAACCGCGCTCGGAATCACGGTCCCGCTATCGGTATTGTTCGACTATCCCGTACTGGCCGATTTCGCAGAGATGCTTCTCGTCATGGCCGTACAGGAACGCGAGACGCGGGGCGAGGGCCGGACTCACCTGGAATGAGCACGATGGAAACGGAAATCGAACGGATCCTGAAAAGCATGGGAGGCGCGGAGATCGCCCGGTTGCGCGCACTTGGGAAGCAGCGCGGCGTGCAGCAGCAGGACGATGCCTCATATCAACCCATACCGCGCATCGCGCGATCTGGTCATCTTCCGCCATCCTCGGCGCAGCAGCGCATGTGGTTTCTTGCGCAGATGGATGGTGTAAGTGCTTCGTATCACGTTCCGTGGTTGCTGCGGATACGCGGTGATTTCGACAGGGCCGCATGGCAGGCCGCCCTCGATGGCCTGTGGGCGCGGCATGAGGCGCTTCGTTCCATCTTCGTTCCCGAGGACGGCAAGCCGTGGGTGAAGATCCTGCCCGGCTCCATGGGCATTCCCATGGAGCATGTGGACCTCCGTGGATCGAACGACGTGGAGGGCGTGCTACGCGCAGGCTGCGATGAACTCATACGCCGCCCTTTTGACCTCGGCTCTGGCCCCCTGGTGCGCGCGGGACTCTATACGATCGACGAACGGGACGTGGTGTTTTTGCTTGTCAAACACCACATCGTGTCAGACGGTTGGTCGTTCGGCGTCATGCTCAAGGAGCTGCGTTCCTTGTACGTAGCCTGCTGTACGAAGCGGGTACCCGAGCTTCCCGCACTTCCGGTGCAATACCCCGACTATGCCGCGTGGCAGCGGCAACGCCTGGGTGACGTTCGTCTCGTACGCCAGGCCGATTACTGGAGGTCTGTTCTGCGGGACGCTCCGGAGCGCCTGGATCTGCCCACGGACCGCCCGCGCTCGCCCAGGCCGTCTTTCGAGGGAGCCGTGCTGCCCGTGGCGCTGGATGCCGGAACCAGCCGCGATATCCGTCGTCTCGCACAGGCCCATGGCGCGTCGCCTTTCATGACGGTTCTTGCCGCCTGGGCGGTCGTGCTTTCCCGCTTATCGGGACAAAACGATCTCGTGATCGGCACGCCGAGCGCGAACCGGTCGCATCCCGAGATAGCCCGGCTTATCGGGTATTTCGTCAATACGCTTGCCTTACGCGTCGACCTGAGCGGATCGCCACGATTCTCCGAACTCCTTGCCCGCGTACGGCGGACCACGCTCGATGCGCAGATGCATCAGGATCTGCCCTTCGAGCGCGTGGTGGAGCTTGTTCATCCGATGAGGCAAAGGGACCATTCGCCACTGTTCCAGGTCATATGTACCTGGCAGGATGGCGAAGGCGGCGAGTGGGACCTGCCGGGGCTGGACGTCGCCCCGCTGCGCGCTCCGTACGACAAGATCAAGTTCGACCTCAACCTGACACTCGGCGAAGTCGACGGTTGCCTTGTCGGCGGCTTGTCCTATTCGACTTCACTGTTCGACGAACCCTCGATACGCCGCCACATCGGATATCTCAAGGCGGTACTGGGGGCGATCTCCACGGGAGGCGATCCGTGCGTCGACGGTATCCCGCTGATCGATGACGACGAGAGGCGAATCGTCGAGGCCTGGAATGACACCGCGGCGGCGTTGCCGGCGGCAGGTGGGATTCACGAGCGATTCCATGCGGTGGTGGCGGCTCAACCCGAACTTGCCGCCATCGTCTGCGGGAGCAGGCGGCTCACGTATCGCCAACTCGATGCGCTGGCCCGGCGAATCTCCCTGCGCCTCGGAGACGCGGGGGTCGGCGTCGGCGACCGCGTAGCGACCCTGCTCGAGCGATCGGTCGAACTCGTGGCCGTTCAATTGGCCGTTCTCGAAAGGGGAGCTGCCTATGTACCCCTTGATCCGGAGGCACCGGCATCGCGCACCCTCTGGATGGTGGGTGACAGCGCGGCGACCGTCGTCGTCACACGTGACCGGCCGGGCATGGAGTGGGGGATTCCCGTCGTCGACGTGGACGCGATGGATGACGTCGACGAAGTGCGTGGGTCGCCGGTGGCCTGGATGACCGGTAGCGAACTGGCCTACGTCATGTATACGTCCGGATCCACGGGACTACCCAAGGGCGTCATGATCGAGCATCGCTCGGTGCTCAATCTTGCCCTGCATTCCGATTATGCCCCGGTGTCGGCCGGCGACGTGGTCGCCTGCGCCGCGAACCCCGCTTTCGACGCAAGTACGTTTGAAGTATGGGGCACCCTCCTGCGCGGCGGCACCCTGGCCATCCTGGATCGCGATACCGTGCTGGAGCCGGACAGGCTCGCCGAAGCGATCACCACCCAGGACATTTCAGTGATGTTCCTGACGACCTCGCTGTTCAACCGGTATGTGGAGCGTATCGGGAAAACCTTGTCATCGATGCGTTACCTCGTCTGTGGTGGAGAGGAGGGCAGCCGCAGGGCATTCGATACCTTGCTTTCCTTTGAAGGGCGTGTTCGCCTGGTCAATGGCTATGGGCCGACGGAATGCACCACGTTCGCGACGACGCACGAAGTGACTCGGCCCCTGCCTGAATCGGCCCAGCCCATCGGACGCCCACTGCCCAATGTTCGCATCCACCTGCTCGACGCATCCGGCGCGTCGGTACCCATCGGCGCGCCGGGGGAGATCTGCATCGCGGGACTGGGGGTAGCCCGGGGATACCTGCATCGCCACGGTTCGGACCGTGAAGTGTTCGCCAGCGAGGTGTCATCGCGCGAGCCCGCGGCCCGGATGTACCGGACCGGAGATCTCGCCAGGTATCTTCCGGACGGCAACCTGGTGTTCCTCGGACGCGGGGATGACCAGGTGAAGATACGCGGGTTTCGTGTCGAGCCGACGGAAGTGGCCCGCATCCTTCTGCTTCATCCCGCCGTGGCCGAGGCCGCCGTGATCGCGACGGGAATCCATGATAAGCGCCTGACGGCCTATTTCAGCGGCCAGACCGTCTCCCCGATGGATCTGCGCGCCCATCTGCTGGGCCATGTTCCCGATTACATGGTGCCGGCGGCTTTCGTACATGTTCCCGGGTTGCCGCTCACGGCCGTCGGCAAGATCGACCGCGCCAGGCTCCCGGAGCCCGATCCCGATGCATTTGCCCAGTCGACGTTCGAGGCGCCTCGGGGGCACGAAGAACGCCTTGTCGCACAGTTGTGGTCCGAGTTGCTGGGAGGTGTGCGGGTGGGACGGCAGGATTCGTTCTTCGCCCTGGGGGGGCATTCACTACTCGCGACCGAATGGGTCGAACGGGCGCGGCAGGCGGGTTTGCCCTGTTCGCTCAACGACTTGTTCGAATGCCCGACATTGATGGATCTGTCGGCAAGGCTGGCCTCGGTGGCCCTGACACAATCCGGGGCACGCATCGTACGGGTGCGCGACGAGGGCAGCGGAGAGCCGCTTTTCTTCGTACCCACCGGTATCGGCGACTACTCGTACGTTTTCCCGTTGGCCCGGGATATCCATGCCGATTGCCCGATCCGCGTGTTGTCATGGCCATCGCACACGGAATCGTTCCCGGTGAGCATCGACGAGCTTGCCCGTCGCATGGCAAGGATGATGAGGGAGTCCCAACCCCGGGGACCTTACCGGATAGCCGGTTACTCATCCGGGGGCATCCTTGCCTACGCCATTGCCCGTTCGCTCGAGGT
The DNA here is from genome assembly GCF_041228075.2 of Xanthomonas sp. NCPPB 2632. Lineage (NCBI taxonomy): Bacteria > Pseudomonadati > Pseudomonadota > Gammaproteobacteria > Lysobacterales > Lysobacteraceae > Xanthomonas > Xanthomonas sp. NCPPB 2632. The sequence goes on along the minus strand of NZ_CM192979.1, from coordinate 2,587,885 downwards.
CGAAGGGCAGGACGTGGCCTTCCTCGGCCTCGTAGACGTGCCGGCGCCGCATACCCTGCCGATGAAACATCCTTCCGCGCAGCAGATGTTCGTGTCGGAGGTCACGTACGGCGTGGCTAGCGACGCCGCCAAGGCCGCCGCTCTCGTCCAGGCGGCAGGGACGGAAACCCTCGCGGAGCTGGCTGCGATGGCGAGGCATGCCGGGTTCATCCATCCACGCCTCCCCGATGCGTTCATCGTGTCCATGTGGGAACGCATCCACCGCTATGCATGCGCGGCGAGTAGTTACGAGGCGCCGGCGGTCGATGCCATCGTCCACCATTTCCATTCCGGCGATCGCGCCGCATCCATGGCGGTATCCGATGCCTGGCGCGATATCGTCGACGTAACCCGTCTTCGGCACGTGGCGATCCCCGGCGATCACCTGAGCATGATGAACGATGCCGATAACCGATCTCACCTGGGGCGTGCCATCGATGCAGGACTTGACGCATCCAGCGCCATCGGTGCCCGTGGCAGCTTCCAGCCGCTGGTTAACCTGAGCCAGGGTACGGGTGCCGATGTGCTGTTCTGTTTTCCCGGTGCTGGAGCGGGTGTTACCAGTATGGTGTCCCTTTGCGGGGCGCTGGGTAATGCGTGGGGCGTGCAGGGTCTTCAACCACGGGGCATCGCCGAGGGCGAGGCGCCTTTCGAAAGCGTGGAAGACGCCGCGAACGAGACCGCGAAACACATCCTGGAATCGTTGCGTACCGGTATGCGGGGCCGACGCATTCATCTGCTCGGCCATTCATTCGGTGGTTGGATGGCCCTGGAGACGGCGTTGCGCCTGGAGGACGAGGGCCAGCCCATCGCGTCCCTGACGCTGGTAGACAGCGAGGCGCCGGGTGTCGCGCGCCATCCCTCGCCAGACGAGACGGCCATTCGTTCCGAGTTCGTGTCGGCCATCCGCTATACCCTGGAATGTTACTTCGAGCTGCCTTCGCCGATTCTTTGCGCGGAATCCACGGACACATTCCTCCACGAGCTTCACGGCAGGCTCGTCGACCTGGGCATGATGCCGTCGCGAAGCGAACCGGCGATGTTACGAGGGCCCCTGGCCGCCTTCACCGCAGCGATGAAGACAGCCTATATGCCACGCAGGCCATTTGCGGGCGAAGCCAGGCTTGCGCAGGTTTTTTCCCCGGATCGGGCCTTGGCGGACGACACCGCCCGCCTGGCGCGAACGGCCGCCGAATGGAAACAATGGGTACCGGCGCTCAAGGTGTGGCACGGAACCGGGCATCATTTTTCCATATTGAAGTCGCCGCATATCGATGGATTGGTGGATTGGGCGTTTCCACGCCCGCGCCAGATCCCGGGTGATCGCATCCATGCCTGACGCATCGAACGGGCAGGGGGGCGTGCAAGGCATCACGGTGGTGGTACCGACTTATAACTGCGCGCATCTCCTGGCGATGACGCTCGAGTCGCTGGCCGATCAGGCCCTGGACAAGGCGCGTTACGAAGTGATCGTCGTGGACGACGGTTCGTCCGACAACACTGTCGCGGTGGTCGACGCCTACCGGGGCAGGATCGATGTTCATTTCCGCTTCCAGGAAGATCGAGGATTCAGGGCGGCTGCGGCACGCAACCTTGGCATGAACCAGGCGAAATTCCAGGTCATCCTATTTCTCGACGCAGGCATGCTTGTATCGTCCAGGACGTTGGCACTTCATGTCGCGGCACATCGATCCCTGCTGCCGTCTGCCATCATCGGCCTATCCTATGGCGTCTTCGAATACACGACCGACCATGCCGATTTGCTCAGGAAGCTCACTACTTTTCCGGTAGACGCATCCTTGCAGCGCATGCGCTCGCATACGCGGCTGCGCGATTGCAGGGAAGGATTCATGCGACGCATTGGCTTCGACCTTTCCCGCATGTCCAATCCATGGCTCGTCTTCTGGAGCGGACATATATCGGTGTCCACAGGCACGGCGCGTTCCCTTGGCGGATTCGACGAATGGTTCGATACGTGGGGTGGCGAGGACGTCGAGTTCGGGCTTCGATGGTGGAAAGCAGGGTGGCCGATGAGCGTCTTGCCGACCATCGAGTCGGTGCATTACCCGCATGCCAAGGATGAAGCGGCGAAGCGTGCCTCGTCCCGGCGCAATCTCGCGTACATCCACGAGAAACACCGCTGTCGCGACGTCGAGCGGCTCATGTCGGAAAACTGGGAAGAGGTGGCGACGACGAACGTTACTGCGCGGCCGTCGTCGTGCGGCTGAAATTACCGAACTCCGCGGGCATGCGGGTATGCCACGGCGATCATTGGCGATTCAGGAAAAGGTGAGGAAGTATGGAATTCGTTATCGCGCTGGTTATCTTCGAGCTTGTCTGTATCGTTCTCTGCGTGCATCTTGCCCGACGCAAGTTCGCCAATGTTGTCTTCTGGGGGGCGATGGGCGCCGTCTTCGGTCCGCTCGCCCTGATCGCATTACTCCTCTCCCGGCGAGATGACGATCTGTGAACGCCGGTATCCGCATTCCGCTGGCCTCTTCCCAGCAGGGCATCGTCGTCGATCAGTTGTCCAAACCAGATGCGCCGGTCTACAACATCGGCATGGTGGCCGAACTGGATGGCATCCTCGACGTGGCGAGGCTGCGTGAGGCCGTGCAGGCGACCTTCATGGCGCACGAGGCACTGCGTACGGTCCTGGGCAGGGACGAGGATGGATTCTGGCAGTCGGTGCTGGATACCCCGGATCTTCCCTTCGAGATCATCGACCTGTCCGCCGCCAGCGATCCCGAAGGCGAAGGCTGGAAGCGCGTCGATGAAGGCGTGCGTACCTGTTTTCCCCTGTTCGGTGGATTGCTCTGGAAATCCACGCTCGTCCGCATAGGGTCGCGACGACACCTGTGGGCATTCCGCTTCCATCACGTGGCCTGCGATGGCTACGGTGCCACGCTGTTCTTCAACGAAGTGGCAAGATGGTATGCCGGTGCCATCGACAATGTGGCCCACGATGGTGCGCAAGCGTCTTTCGCCCGGTTTGTCGAGGAGGATCTCGCTTACCTGGCATCGGATCGGTTCACTCGCGACGGTCAATACTGGAAGCGCCGGTTGGCAGACGCATCCGTCGTTCCGCTGGGAGGCTCCACGAGGAGCGACATGACATCGATTCCGTCGAGCGACGTGGTGATGTGGGTGCTCCCGAACGCGGACTACGTGCGCATGGAGACCTTTGCCCGGGACAGGGGCGCGTCCGTGGCCCAGTTCCTGCTTGCGCTCTTCGCCATCTACGTGCACCGGACCACGGGCGAGCGGTCGGTAACGCTGGGCACACCCGTGCACAACCGTAGCAAACCCTGGATACGCCAGACGATCGGCATGGTGTCGGGCATGGTGCCGGTGGTGGTGGATGTCGATCCCGATGCCGGTTTCGATGCACTCCTGGCGGGTATCGGGCAGGAACTGAGGCAAGGGTACAGGCACTGCCGCTATCCCATCGCGCAGATGAATCGGGATCTAGGGCTCTTGCGCCATGCACGTGAGCAGGTCTTCGACATCACCCTTTCCGTCGTCGAGTTGCATGCGGAAGATGCCATGGGCGACGTCAGGTGCCGATTGAGCGCGCGCAATAACGGGAGCCCACAGGGGCCGCTGGTGGTCTGGCTCAAGCATTTCCACGAAGGACACGATGTAGCCCTCGAGCTGACGTACAGCGACGAGGTCTTCGATCGCGCAGCCATCGAGAGAATGCGCTCGGCGCTCCAGGTAGTGATGAAGAGCGTGCTGGATGGCAGTACGGAGACGGTGGCAGGACTACCCATGCTCACGGAGGCAGAGCGGGCGCTCGTCATCCATGACTTCAACGATACCCGACGACCATACCCGTCGGCCCGGTTGATCCACGAGCTCTTCCGTGACCGCGTGACCAGATGCCCGGATGCCATCGCGATACGCCTGCGGCAATCCTCGCTCAGCTACGACGAACTGAATCGCATGGCTAACCGTGCCGCACGGGCCATTGCCACCCACGGGGTCGGCGCGGGATCGTTCATCGCCCTGGTGCTTCCGCGGGGAAGGGACATGATCGTGCTCCAGCTTGCGGTGCTTAAGCTTGGCTGCGCCTGTGTGCCTATCGACCCGGAAGCCCCTGCGCAAAGGAGGAACGCGATACTCCGTAATTTTGGCGGCGCGATGGCCGTGTTCGAGGATATGCCTGACGATGAGGTGGTGGCCTCAGTTCCGCTCCGTTGCGTGACGGCATCGGCGCTTCTCGATGGGAGAGAGGATGCCGACGATATCGTTACCCTGGGACACGCGGATGCCGCGTCGCTGCCGGCCTACGTACTCTACACGTCAGGCTCCACCGGCGCGCCCAAGGGCGTGGTGTTGCCGCACCGGGGCGTGGTTCGCCTGGCCGTTGAAAACGGCTATGCCCGGATCGAGCCATCGGACAAGGTGGCGCACCTCAGCAACCCGGCTTTCGATGCCTCTACCTTCGAGGTCTGGTCGGCGCTCCTCAACGGCGCGGAGCTCGTCATCCTGCCTCACGACGAGTTGATGGGCCATGGCGCGCTGGCCCGTGCCATCGATTATTTCGGGATCTCGGTGATGCTGTTGACCACCGCGTTGTTCAATCACCACGTGGGGGCGTCGCCGCAGGCATTTGCGGGATTGCGTTACCTCCTTTTCGGCGGCGAGGCCTGCGATACGGGGAAAGTACGCGAGCTCTTGCGCAACGGTGCTCCAACACACCTCATCAACGCCTACGGGCCGACGGAAGGGACGACGATCGCGACGTGCTACCGGATCGATAGCGTCGGCGAAGACGACGTCGTGCTGCCCATCGGAAGACCCATAGCAAATACGCGGATCTACTTGCTGGACGCTGCGAAAAGCCCCGTGCCGGTGGGCACCGTCGGCGACATCTATGTCGGGGGCGATGGCCTCGCGATCGGTTACCTCGGCGATCCCGGGCTTACGTCGCGGTGTTTTTTCGCCGATGCTTTCGATGCATCACCAGACGCCCGCATGTACAGGACGGGAGACCGTGGACGGTGGCGAGAGGACGGGAACCTCGACTTCGTCGGCCGCACCGATAACCAGGTGAAGGTGCGCGGGTTCCGCGTCGAGATCGATGAGGTCGAGGCGTTGTTGCGCGGTTGCCCCGGCTCGCGTGACGCCGCCGTGGTCGCCCGCCAAGGTACCGGCGGCGACATCGAACTAGTGGCTTATGTCGTACCCACCGATCCGGCGATATCGGCACGGTCGGTCAGGACGGAGCTGGCGGACATCGCTGCCCACTACATGGTGCCTGCCGTCATCATTCTGATCGACGAGCTCCCTCTTACGCCTAACGGCAAGCTGGATCGTGCCGCTCTCCCGTCGCCTGGCACCGCGCTGGGCGTGCTCTCCGATGAAGACCGGCCACAGGGTGAGATCGAGGAGGCGATCGCCGCCATCTGGTGCGACCTGCTCCGTCTCGACGCGGTACCTCGCCACGCATCGTTTTTCGAACTTGGCGGTCACTCGCTCACCATCTTCAGGCTTGCCGGCCGCCTGAGGGACAGATTCGAGGTAGAGGTGCCACTGCCGTCGATGTTCAGGGGATGCAGCGTGGAAAGCCTTGCCACCGAGGTTTTCGAAGCGATGTTATCCGGATTCGATGGTGCCGAGATCGAGGCCGCGCTGGCCGAAGTGCAACGACTGGATTGAACGCCGGGCCATACATCGGCGCACACCCGCATTGAGATTGGAAACCCACATGGATCATCTCGACGTACGCAAGCGTGACCTCCTTCTCGATCAACTGAAGCGTCGCTCTGCGACGGATGCCTCGCCAAAGCCGCGGATTGTCGCGCGCGCCGGCGCGACTGGTGCAGTGCCGCTTTCACTCGAGCAGCGTCGCCTGTGGTTCCTCGACCAGATGGCCGGGAAAAGCGCGGCGTACAACATCGCAGAAGTGCTGCAGCTCAAGGGTAGGCTGGACGTCGATGCCCTGCGTCATGCGCTTGACGGCATCGTTCGGCGGCACGAGGCCTTGCGTACCACCTTCGACCTTGAGGCGGGCCAACCTTGCCAGGTCGTCGGCGAAGCCATGACGATGGCGCTTGAAGAATCGGATATTTGCGATGTAAGCGACAATGACAAGACGGCCGCCATGCTCGCATGCGTGGACCGGGACCTGGGTGAGCCCTTCGATCTGCAAAATGGGCCTCTGTTCCGTGCCCGCCTGATCCGCCTGGATCCGGAGGATCACGTCCTGTCGTTGACCATGCACCATATCGTGTCGGATGCGTGGTCCATCGGTGTGCTCGTCAGTGAACTGGCCTCGCTTTATGCGCTTGCTACGGGCGAGGCGACGACGGACCTCGCTCCGCTGGAGGTGCAATACGCGGACTACGCGCTCTGGCAGCGTGAGAGCGAACGCGCGGATGGCGCCCGCCTGTCCAGGCAGGTGGATTACTGGAAGCAGCAACTCGAAGGCGCGCCCGAACTCCTGTCGCTGCCACTAGATGGCGTGCGTCCCGCCGAACATCGGTATCGTGGCGGCCGTTCCCCGGTGTCGCTGGGACCCGGGCTCAGCGACAGGCTCAGGTCGTTTGCCCGTGACCAGGGATTCACCACGTACATGATGCTGCACGCGGCCTGGGCCTTCCTGCTTTCGAGGCTTTCAGGCGATGACGACATCGTCATTGGCGTGCCTTCCGTCACGCGGAATGCGAGGGAGCTGGAGGGGCTGGTCGGCTTCTTTATCAACACACTGCCCTTGCGCGTGCGCTTGAGCGACTCCATGGCCGTGGAAAGCTACCTTGATGCGATAAGGACGTGCACCATTGATGCGCTTCGCCACGCGGAGGTGCCTTTCGACCGGCTCGTCGGGGCCGTGAATCCATCGCGCAGCCCGGCATACAACCCCATTTTCCAGGCTACGCTATCACTGGATAACACGCCACGCGCTGCCATCCGGATGCCGGGCCTCGACGTGTCACGGGTCATCGTCTCCCGCGCAGTGTCCGCGTTCGACGCCACGCTGGCCTTGCAGGACGACGGCCACGATATACACGGCATGATCGAATACGCCAGCGATCTTTTCGACGCCGCGACCGTCGAGGAGTGGAGCCGTCACCTGGGCATCGTGGTTGAAGCCCTGCTGCATGATCCTTCGCGGCCGCTGGGCGATATCCGTATTGTCCAGGCAGGGCAGCACGATGCCTTAATGGCGCTGTCGCGTGGCGGCCGAGCCGCCATCACCCGCCCCGTGGATGAAACGATCGTCTCGATCTTCGAACGCCAGGTCCGGGATACACCTGACGCCACCGCGCTTGTCGACGGGCAGGGCACGCTTTCCTACGCCGACCTGAACCGGCGCGCGAACCGGATCGCACGTTATCTCAGAGAGCGTGGCGTCGTAAGGGAAACCCTGGTGGCGATATGCATGGAGCGCGGTATCGGCCTGATGACGGCCATCCTGGGCGTACTCAAGGCGGGCGGCGCGTATCTCCCACTGGATCCCGGTTATCCCGCGGAGCGCCTGCAATACATGTTGCAGGATTCCGAGGCACCGTTCCTGCTCTCGGATTCGTCGCTAGAGGCCGATCTTCCCGCGTCGGCCTCAAGGGTCATTCTCCTGGACCTCGAAAGGGAACGCACCGCGGCATACGCCACCGACGATCTCGACCTGCGCAACGACATCGGTGCGAATTCCCTGGCCTACGTTATCTATACATCCGGCACCTCGGGGCAGCCCAAGGGGGTGATGCTCGAGCATGGCGGCGTCTGCAACCTGGCCAGCCTCCTGCGAGAGTCGCTGGACGTGGGTGCCGGGTCGCAGGTAGTGCAGTTCGCCTCCTTCAGCTTCGATGCTTCCGTATGGGAGTGGTCGATGGCGTTATTGAACGGCGCATGCCTGCACCTGCCGGCAAGGGAAGAGCTCATGCCGGGGGCGCCTCTCCTGGATACGTTGCGCGATCGGCACATCACCCACGCCACGCTGCCACCCACCGCGCTACATGTGAGTGGCACCGCTGATTTGCCATCGTTGCGTACGCTCGTGGTGGCTGGTGAGGCTTGCCCGCGCGAGCTGGTCGAGCGTTGGGCGCCCGGCCGCCTGTTCGTGAACGCTTACGGGCCTACCGAGGCAACGGTGTGCGCAACCATGTATCGGTGTGTTGCGGGAGGCAAGGGCAACGTACCCATTGGCAAGCCGCTTGCGAACACGACGGTCCATATCCTGGATGCCCGCGGTCATCTCGTGCCGCGTGGGGTGATCGGTGAGATCCACATCGGCGGCGCAGGCGTCGCCAGGGGTTACCTTCATCGTGCCGATCTTACCGATAGCCGGTTCGTCAGCGATCCGTTCGACGGGGCAGCGCGATCGCGAATGTATGCCACCGGCGACCTGGCGCGCTGGCTGCCGGACGGCAACATCGAATACGTGGGGCGAAACGACGACCAGTTGAAGATCCGCGGCTTCCGCGTGGAACCAGGCGAGATCGAAACGCGGCTCGAGGCCATCCAGGGCATACGCCAGGCGTTCGTGGCTGCCGGCGCGGATCGAGGCGCCGGTCGTGAACTGACGGCGTATATCGTGCCGGATGGCTCTGCAGGAGAGGGTTGGCAGATCCTTTCGAACGGCTTGCGTGTCGCCCAGCTCAATGGGCACGAAACCCGCCAGATATTCCACGAGATTTTCGTGGCGCAGACTTATTTCCGGCACGGGGTCATGCTGCGAAAGGGAAGTTGTGTCCTCGACGTGGGGGCGAACATCGGCCTGTTCACGTTGTTTGTCAAGGGTATCGATCCGGATGCAAGGGTATTTGCGTTCGAACCATCTCCACCCGCGTTCGACTGCCTGTCGCGCAATGTTGCCTTGCATGACCTCGATGTCCATATCCTTCGCTACGGCCTCTCGGATACCCCGGGCATGCAGGCGTTCACCCATTATCCGTTGATGTCCGGAAACTCCGGGTTTTACGCGGATGCGCTACGGGATAGCGAGGCGACCAGGACCTTCCTGCGGAACAGGCTCGAGCACGCGACCGCCGATGTCGACGTGGTGCTCGCCGGGAAATTCGCCAGCGAAACCTACGATTGCGAGCTTCGTACCCTGTCGCAGGTGCTTCGCGACCATGCGATCGAGCATGTGGATCTGCTCAAGGTCGACGTGGAAAAGAGTGAATGGGATGTCGTTCGTGGCATGGACGGAGGCGATTGGGCGCGTGTCCAGCAAGTCGTGGTGGAAGTGCATGACATCGACGGCCGCCTGATACAGATGCTCGACCTGCTACGCGGGCACGGTTTCGTCTGCGTTTCCCATCAGGAAGCGGACCTGAAGGGTACGGATATCTTCCAGGTCTATGGCGTCAAGCCCGGCTACGCCGAGCGTTACGCTGCCCTGCCCATCGTGCCCTGCGAGGATGTTCCTCACGCTGCCGGGCGCGCGGCAGGTCTTCCCGAACCCGAAGCGATCAGGGCGAGACTGCGCGAATACCTGCCCGATTACATGGTTCCCACGTCCTTCGTCGTGCTGGACGAGCTGCCTCTCACGGCCAATGGAAAGGTTGACCGCAGGCGGTTGCCCGATGCGGCCGATGCTCTTTCCTCTCTGCAGGACGATGGCGATACGTGGCACGGCATCGAGGAAGATATCGCCCACATCTGGCGCGAAATGTTCCCTGGCCAGCGTATTGGCCGCCTGAGCAGCTTTTTTGAACTCGGCGGGCATTCGCTGCTGGCGATCCAGGTCATCGGCAGGTTACGCGAGAGGACAGGGTTCGACCTGAGCCTGCAGGATATGTTCGAAGAACCGACGATCGAAGGTATCGCGGCCCGCATGGCCGCGAAGAGCGGCCACGATGCCCTCCCGATCACGGCCGTCGATCGTAGCGGCGCCCTTCCGCTGTCCTCTGCCCAACAAAGGCTTTGGTTCATCGATCGATTCGAACAGTCCGCCCATGCCTACAATGTGTGCGGTGCGGTGCGCATCGTCGGCGAGCTCGACGAGGATGCGTTGTGCGCATCGCTGGACGCTCTCCTGCATCGGCATGAGGTGCTGCGTACCCGTTTTGTCGAGGAGGAAGGCGTTCCGCAGCAGCGGATCGAAAGCCTGGTCGCATTTCCCCTGGTGGTGGCGAGCGAAGACGATGCCGGGATCGAGGCCATCGTCCAGGATGAACTGCGCGTCACGTTCGACCTGGCCACCGGGCCGCTCATCCGCGGACGGATGGTTCGCGTGTCGCCACGTGAAACGATCCTGGTGATCAGCCTCCACCATATCGTAGCGGATGGCTGGTCACTGTCGATCCTGTTCCGTGAGCTCGGTGAGCTTTATGCCTTGCGGGTGGCCGATCCGGGGGCGAAGGCGCTGCCCGAGCTTCCCCTTCAGTACGCGGATTACGCGGCCTGGCAGCGCGGGCGGTTGCAGGGGGATTACCTGCAGAGGCAGCTGGCGTTCTGGGGCGAGCACCTGCGCGGAGCTCCGGCGTTGCTCACGCTGCCGCTGGACCGGCCACGCCCGGGCGTGCGCGGTTACCGCGGTGCCAACGTGCTGTTCGCGATCGATGCCGCGACCACGGCGGGGTTGGTCGGGCTGGCCCGTGAGCAGGGCGCGACCCTGTTCATGGTGCTGTACACCGGCTTTGCGATCCTGCTGTCGCGGTTGAGCCACCAGGCGGACGTGGTGATCGGTACGCCGGTGGCGAACCGCGACCGCATCGAGACGGAGTCGCTGGTCGGGTTCTTCGTCAACACCCTGGCGTTGCGCACGCGCACGAGCGACGAGGACGGCACGCCGCTCGATGCGGCCACGTTGCTGGCGACGGTCAGGCAGACGGCGCTGGAGGCGTACCGGCACCAGGAGGTGCCGTTCGAGCAGGTGGTGGAACACATGCAGCCATCGCGGGACATGAGCCACAGCCCGCTGTTCCAGGCAAGCCTGACCCTGCAGAACGTGCCGCGCAGCGAACTGGCGCTGGCGGGCCTGTCGCTGCAGCCGTACGAGGTGCTGCCGGAGACGGCGAAGACGGATCTGTCGCTGTATCTGGAAGAACGCGACGGCCTGATCGTGGGCGGGTTCAATTACGCCACGGACCTGTTCGAGCGGGAGACGATCGAGCGCTGGGCGGAGTATTTCCAGGTGTTGCTCTCGGCGATGGTCGCGACGCCGTCGCAGCGGATCGACCGGCTGCCGCTGATGCGGGCGCCGGCACGGGCTGCGGTGCTGCAGGCGAGCCGTGGCCCGGCCGTGCCGTTGGCGGCACACACGATCCCGGCGCTGTTCCGCGCCGTGGCGCAGCGCCATGCATCGGCGGCGGCGTTGTCGGATGGCACGCAGTGCATGAGTTACGCAACGCTGGACGCGCGTTCGAACCGGCTCGCCCGGTACCTGCGCGAGCAGGGCGTGGGCCGGGAGACGCCGGTGGCGGTCTGCCTGGGGCGTGGGCTGGAACTCGTGGTGACGATGCTGGGGATCTGGAAGGCGGGCGGGGCCTTCGTGCCGCTGGATCCGGGCTACCCCGCCGAGCGGCTGCAATACATGCTCGAGGATGCGGAGCCGCCGCTGGTGGTGACCACATCGGTGCTGTCGGCCGGGCTGCCGACGACGGTGGCGCGGCTGGTGGAGCTGGACCGGATCGAGGCGCGGCTCGCCGCGTGCGCCGACACGGCGCTGCCGGCGGAGGACGAAGGGGACGGCGCGCGGCTGGCCTACGTGATCTACACCTCGGGATCGACGGGCCGGCCCAAGGGCGTAATGGTCGAGCACGGATCGGTATGCAACCTGTGGCAGGCGCAGCGCGATAGCCTGGGTGTGGGGTCCGGATCGAAGGTGCTGCAGTTTGCCTCCAGTAGTTTCGACGCCTCGATCTGGGAGTGGACCATGGCACTGCTGGGCGGCGGTTGCCTGGAGCTGGCCACGTCGGAGGCGTTGCTGCCTGGCGAGCCGTTGGCGCGCACGTTACGTGAGCGGGGCATCACCCACCTGACGCTGCCACCGAGCGCGCTGTCGGTGTTGCCGGCGGGATCGGGCGAGAGCGTGCGCGTGCTGGTGGTGGCGGGTGAGGCCTGCGCGCCGGCTTTGGCGCAAGCCTGGCTGCCGGGTCGGCAGGTGATCAACGCCTATGGTCCCACCGAGGGCACGGTGTGCGCGAGCATGCAGGTGTGCGGGGAGGAGGACGTCGAGTCGTTGCCGATCGGGCGCCCGCTGGCGAACACCGCGATGTACCTGCTCGATGGCGAGGGCGAGCCGGTGCCGCCGGGAATCGTGGGCGAGATCTGGCTCGGCGGCGCGGGCGTGGCGCGGGGTTACCTGAACCAGCCGTCGCTGAGCGCGGAGCGGTTCGTGGCGGACCGTTTCGCCGGTGCGGTGGCGGCGCGGATGTACCGGACGGGCGATCTGGGCCGGTGGCGGGCGGATGGGCGGATGGCGTACCTGGGCCGCGACGACGCGCAGGTGAAGCTGCGCGGCTACCGGATCGAGACGGGCGAGATTGAGGCGCGGCTGCGGGAACATCCGGCGGTGGACGAGGCGGTGGTGGCGGTGCGCGGCGACGACCCGCAACTGGTGGCCTACCTGCGGGGCGAGGCGGCGGACACGGTGGCCTGGCGCGATTACCTGGCCGCGCGCCTGCCGGGGTACATGATCCCGCAGCGGTTCGTGGCGGTCGCGTCGTTCGCGCTGACGCCGACGGGGAAGATCGATCGGCACCGCCTGCCCGATCCGGCGGGGGCGGCCGCGGACCGGCCGCACGAGGCACCGGTGGGCGAGATCGAAACACTTATGGCGACCCTGTGGCAGGGCCTGCTGGGAGAGGAAGGGATCGGGCGCCACGACAACTTCTTCGAGCGGGGCGGCCACTCGTTGCTGGCCACGCGTTTGATGGCGCAGGTGCAGGACGTGCTGTCGGTGGACCTGCCGCTGCGCACGCTGTTCGAACACCCGACCCTGGCGCAATTGAGCGAGCAGGTGCGTGTCGCGGCGATGGCCGGGGACGGCACGCGGATGCTCCCGCTGACGCCGCGGGTCGCGGGCGACCGGGGGCCGTTGTCGTTCGCGCAGGAACGCTTGTGGTTCCTGGAACGGATGGGCCTGGTGGGCACCGCATACGGGATCCCGGTGTCGCTGCGCATCGATGGCCGGCTGGATGGGGCGCGCCTCGAGCGGGCGCTGGACGAGGTGGTCCGTCGGCACGCGAGCCTGCGCACGCGTTTCGGGGAAGCCGACGGCGTGCCGTACCAGGTCATCGACCCGGCGCTGCCGCGGCTGTTGCCGCGGGTCGACCTGTCGGGACTGGCGGTGGCGGAAGGCGAGGCGGCCCTGGCCCGCCTGCAGCAGGAGGCGGCCTCGCACCGGTTCGACCTGTCGGCGGGGCCGGTGTACCACCAGCAGCTGGTGACGCTGGGCGAGGAACGCCACGCGTTGCTGCTGACCATGCATCACATCGTCTTCGACGGTTGGTCGGCCTCGATCTTCGTACGCGAGGTTGGAGCGTGGTACGAAGCGCTGGGCGAGGGTCGGGTACCCGACCTGGCCGAACCGGCGGTGCGCTACGTCGATTACGCGGCCTGGCAGCGCGAGCGGTTGCAGGGGGATTACCTGCAGAGGCAGCTGGCGTTCTGGGGCGAGCACCTGCGCGGAGCTCCGGCGTTGCTCACGCTGCCGCTGGACCGGCCACGCCCGGGCGTGCGCGGTTACCGCGGTGCCAACGTGCTGTTCGCGATCGATGCCGCGACCACGGCGGGGTTGGTCGGGCTGGCCCGTGAGCAGGGCGCGACCCTGTTCATGGTGCTGTACACCGGCTTTGCGATCCTGCTGTCGCGGTTGAGCCACCAGGCGGACGTGGTGATCGGTACGCCGGTGGCGAACCGCGACCGCATCGAGACGGAGTCGCTGGTCGGGTTCTTCGTCAACACCCTGGCGTTGCGCACGCGCACGAGCGACGAGGACGGCACGCCGCTCGATGCGGCCACGTTGCTGGCGACGGTCAGGCAGACGGCGCTGGAGGCGTACCGGCACCAGGAGGTGCCGTTCGAGCAGGTGGTGGAACACATGCAGCCATCGCGGGACATGAGCCACAGCCCGCTGTTCCAGGCAAGCCTGACCCTGCAGAACGTGCCGCGCAGCGAACTGGCGCTGGCGGGCCTGTCGCTGCAGCCGTACGAGGTGCTGCCGGAGACGGCGAAGACGGATCTGTCGCTGTATCTGGAAGAACGCGACGGCCTGATCGTGGGCGGGTTCAATTACGCCACGGACCTGTTCGAGCGGGAGACGATCGAGCGCTGGGCGGAGTATTTCCAGGTGTTGCTCTCGGCGATGGTCGCGACGCCGTCGCAGCGGATCGACCGGCTGCCGCTGATGCGGGCGCCGGCACGGGCTGCGGTGCTGCAGGCGAGCCGTGGCCCGGCCGTGCCGTTGGCGGCACACACGATCCCGGCGCTGTTCCGCGCCGTGGCGCAGCGCCATGCATCGGCGGCGGCGTTGTCGGATGGCACGCAGTGCATGAGTTACGCAACGCTGGACGCGCGTTCGAACCGGCTCGCCCGGTACCTGCGCGAGCAGGGCGTGGGCCGGGAGACGCCGGTGGCGGTCTGCCTGGGGCGTGGGCTGGAACTCGTGGTGACGATGCTGGGGATCTGGAAGGCGGGCGGGGCCTTCGTGCCGCTGGATCCGGGCTACCCCGCCGAGCGGCTGCAATACATGCTCGAGGATGCGGAGCCGCCGCTGGTGGTGACCACGTCGGTGCTGTCGGCCGGGCTGCCGACGACGGTGGCGCGGCTGGTGGAGCTGGACCGGATCGAGGCGCGGCTCGCCGCGTGCGCCGACACGGCGCTGCCGGCGGAGGACGAAGGGGACGGCGCGCGGCTGGCCTACGTGATCTACACCTCGGGATCGACGGGCCGGCCCAAGGGCGTAATGGTCGAGCACGGATCGGTATGCAACCTGTGGCAGGCGCAGCGCGATAGCCTGGGTGTGGGGTCCGGATCGAAGGTGCTGCAGTTTGCCTCCAGTAGTTTCGACGCCTCGATCTGGGAGTGGACCATGGCACTGCTGGGCGGCGGTTGCCTGGAGCTGGCCACGTCGGAGGCGTTGCTGCCTGGCGAGCCGTTGGCGCGCACGTTACGTGAGCGGGGCATCACCCACCTGACGCTGCCACCGAGCGCGCTGTCGGTGTTGCCGGCGGGATCGGGCGAGAGCGTGCGCGTGCTGGTGGTGGCGGGTGAGGCCTGCGCGCCGGCTTTGGCGCAAGCCTGGCTGCCGGGTCGGCAGGTGATCAACGCCTATGGTCCCACCGAGGGCACGGTGTGCGCGAGCATGCAGGTGTGCGGGGAGGAGGACGTCGAGTCGTTGCCGATCGGGCGC
The DNA here is from genome assembly GCF_041228075.2 of Xanthomonas sp. NCPPB 2632. Taxonomy (NCBI): domain Bacteria; kingdom Pseudomonadati; phylum Pseudomonadota; class Gammaproteobacteria; order Lysobacterales; family Lysobacteraceae; genus Xanthomonas; species Xanthomonas sp. NCPPB 2632. Next base: position 2,572,539 of record NZ_CM192979.1, on the reverse strand, counting down.
CCGCTGGCGAACACCGCGATGTACCTGCTCGATGGCGAGGGCGAGCCGGTGCCGCCGGGAATCGTGGGCGAGATCTGGCTCGGCGGCGCGGGCGTGGCGCGGGGTTACCTGAACCAGCCGTCGCTGAGCGCGGAGCGGTTCGTGGCGGACCGTTTCGCCGGTGCGGTGGCGGCGCGGATGTACCGGACGGGCGATCTGGGCCGGTGGCGGGCGGATGGGCGGATGGCGTACCTGGGCCGCGACGACGCGCAGGTGAAGCTGCGCGGCTACCGGATCGAGACGGGCGAGATTGAGGCGCGGCTGCGGGAACATCCGGCGGTGGACGAGGCGGTGGTGGCGGTGCGCGGCGACGACCCGCAACTGGTGGCCTACCTGCGGGGCGAGGCGGCGGACACGGTGGCCTGGCGCGATTACCTGGCCGCGCGCCTGCCGGGGTACATGATCCCGCAGCGGTTCGTGGCGGTCGCGTCGTTCGCGCTGACGCCGACGGGGAAGATCGATCGGCACCGCCTGCCCGATCCGGCGGGGGCGGCCGCGGACCGGCCGCACGAGGCACCGGTGGGCGAGATCGAAACACTTATGGCGACCCTGTGGCAGGGCCTGCTGGGAGAGGAAGGGATCGGGCGCCACGACAACTTCTTCGAGCGGGGCGGCCACTCGTTGCTGGCCACGCGTTTGATGGCGCAGGTGCAGGACGTGCTGTCGGTGGACCTGCCGCTGCGCACGCTGTTCGAACACCCGACCCTGGCGCAATTGAGCGAGCAGGTGCGTGTCGCGGCGATGGCCGGGGACGGCACGCGGATGCTCCCGCTGACGCCGCGGGTCGCGGGCGACCGGGGGCCGTTGTCGTTCGCGCAGGAACGCTTGTGGTTCCTGGAACGGATGGGCCTGGTGGGCACCGCATACGGGATCCCGGTGTCGCTGCGCATCGATGGCCGGCTGGATGGGGCGCGCCTCGAGCGGGCGCTGGACGAGGTGGTCCGTCGGCACGCGAGCCTGCGCACGCGTTTCGGGGAAGCCGACGGCGTGCCGTACCAGGTCATCGACCCGGCGCTGCCGCGGCTGTTGCCGCGGGTCGACCTGTCGGGACTGGCGGTGGCGGAAGGCGAGGCGGCCCTGGCCCGCCTGCAGCAGGAGGCGGCCTCGCACCGGTTCGACCTGTCGGCGGGGCCGGTGTACCACCAGCAGCTGGTGACGCTGGGCGAGGAACGCCACGCGTTGCTGCTGACCATGCATCACATCGTCTTCGACGGTTGGTCGGCCTCGATCTTCGTACGCGAGGTTGGAGCGTGGTACGAAGCGCTGGGCGAGGGTCGGGTACCCGACCTGGCCGAACCGGCGGTGCGCTACGTCGATTACGCGGCCTGGCAGCGCGAGCGGTTGCAGGGGGATTACCTGCAGAGGCAGCTGGCGTTCTGGGGCGAGCACCTGCGCGGAGCTCCGGCGGTGACCACCTTGCCTACGGATCGCCCGCGTCCAGCCATCGCCAGCCATCGTGGGGCGAGCATGTCGGTATGGCTTTCCAAAGAGCTATCCGACGAACTGATGGCATTCGCGCAGCGCGAGAACGTGACGCTTTTCATGCTGCTCCTGAGCGCGTTCCAGGTACTGATCTATCGATGGACGGGTCAGGACGACGTTGTGGTAGGCACCCCGGTTGCCGGGCGGACGCATCCCGCGACGGAAGACCTGGTGGGCTTCTTCGTCAACATGCTTCCGCTGCGCGCCCGTATCGAAGGAGGGCGCGCGTTCCGCGATGCCCTGGCGGAAACGCGGGAGATCGCGCTACAGGCATACGCCAACCAAGATCTGCCTTTTGAAAGGCTCGTGGCCGAGCTCCATCCGGAACGCGATCTTTCCAAACATCCTGTTTTCCAGACGAAGTTCCAGCTGACCAACTTTCCCAAGTCGACCGTTTCGCCTGATGGCACGGTTTTCAGCGACATGCCGTTTGCAACGCATACGACATCCAAATTCGACCTGTCGCTCGACATGTCGTATGAAGAAAAAGGCATCCAGTACGGCTTCGAGCATGCCACCGACCTGTTTGACGAAGACACGGTCGCCCGCTTCGCATCGAGCTACCGGGGATTGCTCGAAAGCGTCGTGGCCGACCCTGCCTGCCCGGTGGATATGCTGTCCATGGACCAGGGCTCGGCGCTAGACCGCGTGCTGGCCCATAACCCGCCGCCGACCGCCTACCCGGAAGAGGGGTTGTTGCACGAAGCGTTCGAAGCCCATGCGGCCGCGTCACCGGGCGCGTTGGCGCTGGTGTACGAATCGCGGCAGCTCAGTTACGGGGAATTGAACGCGCGGGCCAACCAGGTGGCGGCGTACCTTCGTGCGCAGGGAGTGGGGCCCGACGACCTTGTCGGGGTATGCATGGAACGCGGGGTGGAGATGGTGGTGGGCCTGCTGGGCGTGCTGAAGGCGGGCGGGGCGTACGTGCCGCTGGACCCTGGCTACCCGCCGGAGCGGCTGGCCTACCTGCTGGAGGATGCCGCGCCGCGCCGGGTGCTGACCCAGTCGTGGCTGCGTTCGCGGCTGCCAGCGTGCGAGGCGCCGGTGCTGGCCCTGGACGAGGCGTGGCTGGAGGAGCAACCGTGCACGAACGTGGCGGTGCCGGGGCTGGGCTCGCGCCACCTGGCCTACGTGATCTACACCTCCGGCTCCACAGGTCGTCCGAAGGGGGCGATGAACGAGCACCGGGCGGTGGTGAACCGGCTGCACTGGATGCAGCAGGCGCAGGGTCTGGCGGCGTCGGACCGGGTGCTGCAGAAGACGCCATACGGTTTCGACGTCTCGGTCTGGGAATTCTTCTGGCCGTTGTCGCAGGGCGCGACCCTGGTGCTGGCCCGCCCGGGTGGGCACCAGGACCCGTCGTACCTGAGCGGGCTGATCCGGTCGCAGGGGGTGACGACGGTGCACTTCGTGCCCTCGATGTTGCGGGCGTTCCTGGACGGAGTCGATCCGGCGCATTGCATGAGCCTGCGGCGGATCGTGTGCAGCGGCGAGGAACTGCCGGTAGCGGTGCAGGACGATTGCCTGGCCCGCTTGCCATGGGCGGCGCTGTACAACCTATACGGCCCGACGGAAGCGGCGATCGACGTGACGGCGTGGATGTGCCGGCGGGAGGAGGGGGCGACGCGGGTGCCGATCGGGCGGCCGATCGCCAACACGCGGATCTATATCCTGGACGAACGGGGCGAGGTGGTGCCCGAAGGGGTGGCGGGCGAGATCCACATCGCCGGCGTGGCGGTGGGCCGTGGCTACTGGCGGCGTCCAGAGCTGACGGCGGAGCGTTTCGTGACGGACCGTTTCGCCGGTGCGGTAGAGGCGCGGATGTACCGGACGGGTGACCTGGGGCGGTGGCGCAAGGATGGGGTGATCGAGTACCTGGGCCGCCGGGACGACCAGGTGAAAATCCGTGGCCATCGGATCGAACCGGGCGAGATAGAAGCGGCCCTGCTGGCCCAGCCGCAGGTTCGCCAGGCCGCGGTACTGGCCCACCAGGATCATGCCGGCGATCGCCGGCTCGTCGCCTACGCAGGCACATCGATGGTGGAGCTGCGACGCCTGCATGCCGGTGCGGCACCCGTCCTGGCGACGGTAGACCTCGTCGACGAGTGGGAGAATCTTTACGAGTCGGCTTACCGGGAAGAAGACGAAACCGCGGGGCCCACGTTTGTCAGCTGGAACAGCAGTTACACCGGCCTGCCGATACCCAGCGAGGAAATGGATGAATGGCTGAATGCCACCGTCGATCGCATCCTTGCCCTGAAGCCCCGGCACGTCCTGGAGATAGGCTGCGGCGTCGGCCTGCTTATCGAACGGCTGGCACCGCATTGCGAAAGCTACGTTGCCTCCGACCTGTCCGGCGTTGCGGTGGACTCCGTCAGGCGCTGGACGGCAAGGCGAGGGGAGTTCGGGCATGTCACCGTATCGAAACGCAAGGCCGACGATTTCAGCGGGTGGGCTCCGGGATCGATGGATACGATCATCATCAATTCCGTCGTCCAGTATTTCCCCGATACGCGCTACCTCCTTTCCGTATTGACGAAGGCTGCCGAGGCCCTGACTGAAGGTGGCCGGATCTTTGTCGGCGACGTTCGCAACTTCGATCTCTTCGAGGCATTCCATCACTCCGTGCAGCATGCGAAGGCGGGCGGCAGCTTCACCGAGCGGCAACTCATCGACCGCGTGCGCGTCGCGATGACTAACGAAGAAGAACTCCTCGTGTCGCCCGGCTTCTTCAGCGAACTGGGAGCCATCGTACCCAGGCTTGCAAGGGTCGAAACGACTCTTCGCCAAGGCGTGTTCGACAACGAGTTGAACCGTTATCGCTATGACGTCGTGCTGCATGTGAATCAGCAGGTGGTACCGACACCCTGCCAGGCCACCACCGATCCTGCGGATTCGGTGGATGAAGCGATGGCGCGTCTTGCCAACGACCCGCTGGGCTCGAGGCTCATGCACCAGTTCTCCCTGCATCTTCGGTCGGCGCTGAAGGAAACCTTGCCCGAGTACATGGTGCCGCAAGCGATCATCGTTCTGGACGGCTTGCCGGTGAGTGCTAATGGCAAGATCGACCGGCGGAGCCTGCCTGATCCGTTGATAGCCCATGGTATGGACGAGCGCACCTATGAACCGGTCCGTGGCGACATCGAATCGCAGCTGGCGGTGCTCTGGAGCGAGCTGCTGGGGATGGACAGGATCGGACGCAACGATAATTTCTTCGACCTGGGCGGCCATTCGCTACTTGCGGTGCAACTCGTTGCGCGTATAGAGCGGCACATGGGCAATCAGGTGTCCCTTGGCAGTATCTTCAACCTGCCCACCATTGCGTCGCTGGCCGAAGCGATCGCTGGCATGATCACGGTGCCGGAACGGCCCTCGTTGCTAAAAACCGCTCGCCAGGGACCGATACCGGCCTCCTTCGCGCAGCGCAGGATGTGGTTCATCGACAGGCTGCAGGAAACGGGAGCTGCCTATCACATCGCGGTAGGAATGCGGCTCAAGGGCAAGTTGCAGGTCGATGCCCTCCGCGCCGCGCTCGACGCCATCGTCGACAGGCACGAAGCGCTCAGGACTGTGCTGGTCGAAAGCAAAGGCATGCCCTACCAGCAGGTCATGCAGGATGCGACTTGCCCGCTGCTCGTCTTCGACCTGGCGGGGGTATCCCCGGATCGACTCGACGAAGTGCTCGCATTGCATGCCACGGAAGCGATGGAAGCGCCTTTCTCGCTGTCGGCCGGGCCCCTGGTCCGGGCGAGACTGGTCCGATGCGCCAGGGACGAGCACATCCTGTACATCGTACAGCACCACATCGTGTCGGATGGCTGGTCCATGGGCATCTTCCTGCGCGAACTGGCCGGGTTGTATGCAGCCTTCCGCGGTGGAAAGAGCATGGCGCTCACGCCATTACCGATCCAGTACGCCGACTACGCTCTCTGGCAGCAGGCGTGGCTGGGCGAGGATGTTGCGATGCGGCAGTTGGCCTACTGGAGATCCCACCTGGAGGGAGCCCCGGCGGTACTCGAACTCCCCACCGATCGTCCGCGTCCCGCGAAGCAAGATTACCGCGGCGACAATGTGATGGTGGAAATCGACGCCGGGCTGGCCGCGGCGTTGCATCGGTTGGCGAGAAGCGCCGATGTCACCCTGCACATGGTGCTGGTCAGCGCTTTTTCCATCCTGCTCTCCCGGCTCAGCGGCCAGGACGATGTCGTCATCGGCACCCCGGTCGCCAATCGAGACCAGGTGGAGGTAGAAGACCTCATCGGTTTCTTCGTCAACACGCTGGCTGTGCGCTTCCGCCCTGGCGCGGCCAGGCGTGTCGACGAATTGCTCAATGCAACGCGGCAGGCGACATTACGGGGCTACGCCCACCAGGATGTTCCCTTTGAACAGGTGGTGGAAGCGCTCCAGCCACGACGCGATGCGTCGCACTCACCGTTGTTCCAGGCGATGTTCATGTTGAGGAACACGCCCATGGGCGATGTCAGGCTCGCGGATATCGAGTGCGTTCCCGAAGCGTTGCCTGGTAGCTCGGCCCAGTTCGATCTCTCGCTTCTGCTCCACGAGGAGGATGGGCGCATCGTCGGAGCCATGAACTACGCAACGTCGCTGTTCGATCGATCGACCGTTTCACGCTGGGTGGATTCGTTCAAACGTCTGCTCGCCGCGATGGCCGCCGATGCATCGGCGGAACTGGACTCACTCCCGCTTCTTTCCGCGCACGAGCACGATCAGGTGACGAGGCTATTCCAGGGACATGCGTTGCCTCCGCACGACGTGCGCCTGCTCCACGAGGGATTCGAGGCCCATGCCGCGGCGAGGCCCGAGCGTATCGCGTTAGTGTGCGGAAACACGGAGATGACCTATGGCGAGTTGAACCGGCGCGCGAACCGCTGGGCATGGCACCTGCGAAGCATGGGCGTCTCAACGGGCGATCTCGTCGCCCTCTGCCTGGAACGTGGCCCCGAACTGATCGTGGGCATCCTCGCCATCCTCAAGACGGGTGCGGCCTACCTGCCCCTGGATCCGGGCCACCCGGACAAACGGATCGCATTCATGCTGCGCGATGCGAAGCCCAAGGCGGTGCTGACGCGGGCGGAGGCATCGCATCTCCTGCCGGATGACAATCGCGTGGCTATCATCGATATGGATCGGGTATCGCCGCCCGAGCGGGATACGAATCCCGCTCCCCGGGGGTGCATGCCTGGCGACCTGGCCTACGTCATTTACACGTCCGGATCCACCGGTGAGCCCAAGGGCGTTCTGGTTGAACATGCGTCGGTAGCTCACCTGCTCGATGCGACACGAGCATCGTTCGGCTTCAGCGCCGATGACGTCTGGTGCCTGTTCCATTCCATAGCCTTCGATTTTTCGGTATGGGAGATATGGGGGGCATTGCACCATGGCGGGCAACTGGTCATCGTGCCGCGGCCTGTCGCCGCGTCTGCCGTCGACTTCCACCGGCTGGTTTGCGACAGCGGGGTGACGGTGCTGAACCAGACCCCCGGCGCATTTCGTGGCTTCATGGAGGCCGACCGCCGGAGCGAGGACAAGCACTGCCTGCGTTACGTGATTTTCGGTGGGGAAGCGTTGAAGCCCGCCATGCTCCGGGAATGGTATGCAAGGTACCCGGAGGATTCGCCGGGCATGGTGAACATGTACGGGATCACCGAGACAACCGTCCACGTCACCTGCCATACCTTGAGTGATAGCGAGACACGAAGCCATGGGAGCCCGATCGGCAGCGGCATACCGGGCATGCGTTGTTACCTGCTGGATTCCCGCCGGCGGCCCGTGCCGATCGGCGTGACAGGCGAGCTCTACATCGGCGGCCCCGGTGTCGCGCGTGGTTATCTACGACGCCCGGAACTGAGCGCGGAGCGGTTTCTTACTGATCCGTTCGCGACGGAGCCAGGGGCGCGCATGTACCGCAGTGGCGACTTGGCCCGGTTCCGGACCGACGGCCGGCTGATGTTCCTTGGCCGGGCCGATGCCCAGGTGAAGATCCGCGGCCATCGCGTGGAAATGGGTGAAGTCGAAGCCGTCGTGCTGGCACAACATGAGGTGGACCAATCGGTGGTCGTCGCCCGCGAGGATCATGCCGGTGAGTGGCGAATCGTCGCCTTCGTGGTGTGGAGCGAAGGACACCCCGTCGACGTGGGCAGGTTCCGCGCCCGGTTGCGCGAGTCGCTGCCCGATTACATGGTTCCGTCCATCGTCGTTCCCATGGAGCAGCTGCCGGTCAACGCCAACGGCAAGATCGATCGCGAGCGTCTGCTCGCGATGCCCGCCGTCCAGCCCGTGACAGAGCAGATGCCCGCATCCACGCCTGTCGAGCATCTCCTCTGCGGGATCTGGGTAGATCTGCTTGGAGTGGAAGCGATCGGTATCCAGGACGATTTCTTCGTGCTGGGAGGCCACTCACTCCTGGTGACGAGGATGCTGTTCAAGGTAAGGGACATTTTCCAGGTCGATATACCGCTGGGTGGCTTCCTCGATGCCCCGACTGTCGGCAGCCTGGCGGAGGCTATCGCCGTACGCCGCGGCAACCGCGACGAGGTGGAGGATATCGCTGCGGCGTTCATCCGGGTTGGCGAGCTGTCCGATGAAGAGGTGGACGCGCTTCTCGGAGGGACGCCCTCGTGATGTTCGTCATGGGAAAAGGTCTGGTGAAAGGAGCGTATCGATGAGTATCACGGCAAAGCAACGCGAGTCTTACGCGAACGAGGGCTTCCTTTTTCTCGAAGGCGTGTTTTCCGAAGACGAGATGGACCTGCTAAGGAGCGAGTTGCCCGGCATGTTCGCACGCGACGACGAACGTCGCGTGCTAGAAAAAGACGGCGCGACAGTGCGATCGGTCTACGCACCCCACCAGATGAGCAGGGCCTTTGCCGAACTGGTGCGGGATGAACGGATCGTGGGTGCGGCGCGGGAAATCCTTGGTTCCGACCTTTACCTCCACCAGTCCAAGGTGAACGCCAAGGCCGGCTTCGAAGGCGATGCATGGAGCTGGCATCAGGATTACATCTTCTGGTTGAAGGAAGATGCCATACCCAGGCCGGAGCTCGTTACAGTTGCCGTATTCCTCCACGAAGTGACCGAATTCAATGGTCCTCTCTACCTCGTTCCACGTTCGCACACGCATGGGACAGTGGAGATGAAGGGGAGCGAAAAAACGCCGGAAGGGTATGAGCCCGGTCCGGACTGGATATCCCATCTCACCAGGGACCTCAAGTACTCGCTCGACAGGCAGACGGTGGCACGCTTCGTCGCCGAGTCCGGCATCGTTTCGCCCACGGGGCCGGCGGGATCGGTTCTCTTCTTCCATGCAAACCTGTTCCACGCTTCGCCGCCGAACCTTTCACCATTCGACCGGGCGATGGCATTGCTCACCTATAACCGCACCGATAACACGAGCAGGGATATCCGGCATCGCCGGCCCGAATTCCTTTGCTCGACGGATTTGACGCCATTGGAAGTCGCTGGCCGATGAACGGGCCGCATGCGCAAGAGGATGCCTGAGACCATGCACTCCAAAGACACGCCCACGATCGCGGGACAGCGGCGCGAACTTTTCGAACGGCTGCTCCAGCGCCGGGGTATCGCGATGGACGGCCCGGATGCCATCTCGCCAAGGTCCGATGGCGGTCCCGTCCCCGCGTCGGCGGCCCAGGAACGACTCTGGTTTCTCGACCGGCTGGGCCTTGCCCCTGCTGAATACAATATGTGCGCCGCGCTGCGTATCGACGGTGCGCTGCACACTCAGGCGCTCGTTCAGGCCATGGAGGCCATGGTCGAACGCCACGACATCCTGAGGACACACTTCGTCGATATCGACGGTGTGCCGCACCAGCGCATCGTGCCAGCCGGTGTCCAGCAGGTGATCGATGTGACGAAGGGGCTGCCGGCGCACGACCTGGAAGCGTTCGTGGCGGCGGAGTCTGTGCGGCCCTTCGACCTCGCCAACGGTCCCCTGTTCCGTGCCCGTGTCGTCGAACTGGCGGAACATGCCAACGTGCTCGTGCTCAGCATGCACCACATCGTTTCCGATGCCTGGTCGACAGCCATCTTCTTCCGGGAGCTGGCCGTATGCTACGCCGCAATTGCGAAGGGGCGGGAGCCGTCACTCCCGCCCCTGGCCGTTCAGTACGCCGACTACGCGATATGGCAACGTGAGCGCCGGGAGGAGGCGCGGCTAGGCACCTGCCTGGCGTACTGGAAGGGCCAGCTCGCCGGTGCGGCACCTCTCCTGCTGCCGACGGACCGCCCAAGGCCGTCCTCGCCTTCAGCTGCAGGCGACGCCGTGGCTTTTCGCGTCGACGGCAATGTATCGCGACGCTTCCTGGCGATGGTACGGGAGGCGGGTGCCACGCCCTACATGGGTATCCTTGCGGTGTGGATGGTGCTGCTTTCCCGCTACGCTGGCCAGGAAGACGTGGTGGTGGGCTCCCCGTTCGCGGGCCGCACGCATCCGCAGACCGCCGACATGATCGGCTTTTTCCTCAATACGCTCGTCCTTCGACAGTGCGTTCGCGGTTCGCGGTCGTTCAGGGCCCTGCTGGATGAGGTGCGGCAGACCGTGACCGAAGCGCAGGCCAACCAGGATGCTCCCTTCGCCAGCCTGGTCGCGGCGCTTCGTCCGGATCGGGGTGTGTCGCGGCAGCCGCTCTTCCAGGTCATGCTTGTCGTCGGGAACGACGCGTCGGATGGCCTCGTCCTGGATGGACTGTCGCTGAGCCCGCTGGACCTGCCATGCGTCGTCTCGAAGTTCGAGATGACGCTGCATGTCAGGATGTCGGGTGATGCCCTAGAGGGGCATATGGAATTCTCCACGGAACTGTTCGACAGCGATTCGATACGGTGCCACCTGGAGAACCTGGAAGCCGCCATGCAGGCCGTCGTGCAGCTGGCCGACGAACCGGTGGCCTCGCTCGATATCCTGGCCCATGGGCAACGACGCAGGATCGTGGAGGAATGGAACGACACGGCAGTGGCCGAGGGAGATGTCGCCGGTGTTCACGCCTTTTTCGAGCGGCAGGCAGCCCGCACACCCGATGCCATCGCCGTGGAATACGGCGACGAGGCGCTGACCTATGCCGAACTCGATCGGCGAAGCGATGCTCTGGCATACCATCTTCGTGATCTTGGCGTGGTTCCCGACGATCGCATAGGGCTGTTCGTCGATCGATCCATCGATGCGACTATCGGCCTGCTCGCCGTGCTCAAGGCGGGCGGGGCCTACGTCCCCCTCGACCGCGAATATCCAGCGGAACGCCTGGCCTACATGATGGAGCAGGCTGCCCCACGGGTGATCCTCACCCAGTCGCATCTGTTGGCTTCATTGCCGGGGACGGATGTCGCCGTTGTCTTGCTGGATGACGAACGTCACATCGTGCCGGCCGGAGCAGGGCGCGAACCCGTGGCGATCGAGCCGCACCACCTGGCCTACGTTATCTACACGTCGGGTTCCATCGGGCGCCCCAAGGGCGTGAGTCTTCCGCATCGGGCGCTGGTGAACCTCATGCGCTGGCACTTCTCGACCCTGCGCCCCGCGTTGCGTACCCTGCAGATTGCCTCTCTGAGTTTCGATGCGAGCTTTCATGAAATGTTCGCGGCCTGGGGTACCGGCGGTACGCTCGTCGTTCCTCCTGAAAACCTGAGGCGGGATATCACCGGCCTGCTGGATTTCCTTGCGGAGCAGCAGATCGGGAAAGTGATCTTTCCCGTCGTGGTCCTGCAGCAGCTGGCCGAAGTACAGGCTACGTCGGGAAAGCTGCTGCCATGCCTGGTCGAGGTCATGGCCACCGGAGAACAGTTGCAGATCACCCAACCGGTGCGGCGATTCTTCCAGCGACATCCGTGGTGCGTACTGCATAACCACTACGGACCCTCCGAGAGCCACGTGGTGACCGCCTATACCTTCGGCCCCGATACCGATGCGTGGGCGACGCACCCGCCGATCGGCAAGCCGATCGACAATACGCAGATCTACCTGTTGAACGAGCGCATGCGTCCCGTGCCGCGCGGGGCCACCGGTGAGCTCTACATCGGCGGAGCGAACCTCGCGAGAGGGTATTTCGGCCGTGACGAGCTGACCGATGAACGCTTCGTTCCCGATCCCTTTGGCGATCCGCATACGCGGCTTTACCGGACGGGCGACCTTGCCCGGTACCTTCCGGACGGCGACATCGAGTTCCTCGGCCGCTCCGACCACCAGGTGAAGATCCGCGGCTTCCGCGTCGAATTGGCCGAGGTGGAGGGCGCCTTGCTTCAGCAGGACGAGGTCGCCGAATGCACGGTAGTTACACGAGACGGCGCATCGGGCGACCGGCAATTGATCGCCTACGCGGTTGCCGCCAACGGGGCGGCGATGGATGCGGCCATGCTGCGCGAGAGGCTGGCATCCATCCTGCCGTCCTATATGATCCCATCGGCGTTCGTCGTGGTCGGCCACCTGCCACTTAACGTCAACGGCAAGGTGGACCGGGCGCTGTTACCCCAGCCCGGCTTCGATGATGCAGCCACGGGGGGGTATGAGGATCCGCGTGTAGGACCCGAATCGCTTGTTGCCGGGATATGGCGTGAACTGCTCGGGCTGGACAGGGTGGGGCGCCACGCGAGTTTCTTCGACCTCGGCGGTCATTCGCTCCTGGCTGTCAGGTTCACCACCCGGCTGCGCGAACGCCATGGCCTGGTCGTGCCGCTCCGGCAGGTGTTCGAACATCCCACGATCGCGGGTATCGCCGCATGCTTTCAGCCAGGCGCGGATACCGAAGACCTGCCCATACGGCGGATCGATCGTTCGGGCCCGTTGCCCGCTTCGCCCAGCCAGGAGCGCCTCTGGTTCCTCGACCGGATGGAAGGGGGCGTCGCACCCCATGTACTTTCCTGGGCGATGCATATGCATGGAAGGCTCGATGTCCCGGCGTTGCGGGGCGCAATGCAGTCACTGATGGAGCGGCACGAGGCATTGCGTACCCGTTTCGCTCACACAGGGGGCGTGCTGATCCAGGTTATCGACCCTGAATGGTCCTTTCCCCTGACTGAGATCGATCTGGTCGCGCGCACGGAGGAGGAACGGATGGCCGGGATGCGACGGTTCGTGGACGAGGCGATCGCCGCGCCGTTCGCCCTGGCCGATGAGCCGCCCATCCGGGCGATCCTGGTGGCCATGGGACAGGACCACCATGTATTGGTCATGGCGGTGCACCACATCGCATGCGATGGCTGGTCGCTCGGCATCCTGATGCACGACCTGTGCGAGGCGTATGCGGCCGCGCGCGCAGGGCACCCGCTCGAACGTTTCCCACTTCGCGTGCAGTCCGTCGATTACGCCCATTGGCAACGCGATCCGCATCGCGGCCCCGCCCTCCGGAGGCAACTCGACTTCTGGAAGGAGCGGCTGGTGGGCGCACCTCCGTTGCTCGATCTGCCGACGGACCGCGTCCGTCCGAACATACAGGGCTATGACGGTGGCAGTGCCAGCATCACGATAGATGCCGGCCTGGGCGAACGTATCGCCGGCCTGGCAAGGGGCGAGGGCGCCACCTTCTTCATGGTGTTCCATGCGGCCTTCACGTTGCTTCTCTCTCGCCTCAGCGGAGGCGACGACGTGGTCGTGGGCACGGCGGCGTCCCATCGTCCTCATCCTGATCTCGAAGGTGTTGTCGGGTTCTTCATCAATACGCTGGCCTTGCGTATGGGCATCGAACCCAGCCTTACCGTGAGCGAGTGGGTCGGCGTGGCAAGGCGCGTGGCCATCGAAGCGTATGAGCATGGCGATGTTCCGTTCGAGATGGTGGTGGATGCCATCAAGCCGGAGCGCTCGAGGGGACACAGCCCCATCTTCCAGTCGATGCTGGTCCTGCAGAATGCCCCGGAAACGGAATGGGCGTTCGACGGCCTTTCACTGTCGCCTGTCGATATTCCCTGGCATGCCAGCGAGCATGACCTGATGCTGTCGGTGCGTGAATGTGGCGCGGCCTTTGTCGCCACGATGACCTACCGGACAGACCTGTTCGATGGGACCACGATCGAGCGGTGGCTCGGTTATTTGCGGCATCTTCTGCATGCCTTCTGTGATAATCCGTCGACACCGATAGGTGCGATCCCGCTGCTGGACGACAACGAGCGGCACAGGTTGCTGGTGGAGCGCAATGCGGCAGTTCCCTCCGTCGCTATCGATGCCACCATCCACCAGTGCATCGAAGCCCAGTGCCGGCGAACGCCGGATGCGGTGGCGGTGACTGACGGACAGGTCTCATTGACCTACGCCCAACTCGATCGTCGTGCCAACCAGCTGGCCAGGTGGCTTGGCGGGCAGGGCGTGGGTCCCGGGTCGCTCGTGGGAGTCAGCCTGACAAGAAACGCTGACCTTGCATGGACGCTGCTCGGCATCCTGAAAGCCGGCGCGGCATATCTTCCGCTCGACCCCGCGTATCCCGAAGAACGCCTTGCCTACATGGTGGCGGATGCCAGCCCACGCCTCATCCTGGCACATTCATCCACGATGCATCGCCTCGGTGCAATCGACGGATGGGTCCGCATCGATGCGCTGGTACACGCGCTGGACGATCTCGACGGTTCATCGGGCCCACGCCGCGACAATGAGGTATCCGGCACGGATGCGGCCTATGTGATCTACACCTCGGGATCGACAGGGCGACCGAAAGGCGTGGTCATCGAGCATCGAAGCACCGTCAACCTCATGCGCTGGGCAGCCTCAACGCATCCGGCCGGGGTTTTTTCCTCGACGCTGTTTTCCACATCGCTTAATTTCGACCTTGCGGTGTACGAGTGCTTCGTGCCGTGGTCGGTCGGCGGTACCGTGCATGTCGTTTCGAACGCGATGGCGCTACTGGACCGACAGGCACCCGTGACGCTGGTCAATACCGTTCCATCCGCGATGGTTGCATGGCTGGACGGCGGAGCGATCCATCCAGCGACCCAGGTGGTCAACCTGGCTGGCGAAGTACTGAAGCGCGAGCTGGTCGAGCGCATATTCGCGGAGACCGGTGTCCGCGAAGTCTGGAACCTCTATGGTCCCTCCGAGACCACCACCTATTCGACCTGGCATCGCATGACGCGCGATACCGGCTTTTTGCCGGGTATCGGGCGCCCCGTGGCAAACACCCGCATCTACCTGCTCGGGGAGGATGGTGGACCGGTGCCGGATGGCGTGGTGGGGGAGATATGCATTGCCGGCGCCGGCGTGGCGCGCGGCTACCTGGGGCAGGTGGATGCCGTGGATGGAAAGTTCCTGCACGACCCGTTCCACGCTAAAGGCGAGCGCATGTACCGCACGGGCGACAGGGGACGCTGGGCTGCCGACGGAACCCTCCATTACCTCGGGCGCAAGGACCGTCAGGTCAAGCTTCGGGGGTATCGCATCGAACCCGGTGAAATCGAGGCAGTGCTGGCTGCCGTGGAGGGTGTTTCCGAGGTGTCTGTGTTGCCGAGGGAACTGGCGGGCAAGGGCCCCTGTCTCGTGGCCTACGTCGCGGCGGCGGGAACCGCGCCGGATGAAGGCATGCTGCGCATGCATGCGGCACGCTCGCTGCCCGATTACATGTTACCGGCCGCGTATGTCGTGCTCGATGCGTTACCAACGACACCCAACGGCAAACTGGATACGGCTGCGTTGCCGCTACCGGATAGCGCGGCGCACCCGTTTGCACCGGAACCCTTCGTCGGTGAGCGCGAGGAGGCATTGGGCGCGATCTGGCGTGACGTGCTGGGGGCGCCGCACTTGGGTCGGAAAGACAACTTCTTTGAATCGGGTGGCCATTCCCTGCTTGTCCCCACGCTATTGAAGGCGATCGAGGAGCATATCGGGGTACGGCTCGGCATCACCGACGTCTTTGCTTACCCGAACGTCGAAGCGCTTGCCGCTTTCATGGCGGGAGGCGATCCCGGCGACGGCATGCTCGACGAAAGCATGCGGCGCGGAACCGCCCGCCGCCGCCGACGGGACACGACAAGTGCTCCAAACCATCGCCATAACCTGAAGGATGCTGTTGATGAGTGATACCGGGGAGCAGTACATGGCCGATGCGACCGACGCCGTCGCCATCGTGGGCATGGCGGGCCGGTTCCCGGGCGCCGCCGATGTCGATATGTTCTGGGATAACCTGCGCAACGGCGTGGAGAGCATTCGCCGGCTGACGCCGGCCGATCTCGCGACGGCGGGGGTCGATCCCCTCGTCGTCGATGCGCCGAATTACGTGCGGGCCATGGCCATCCCCGACGATATCGACCTGTTCGACGCACGCTTCTTCAAGATGACACCGCGGGAAGCCGAGATACTGGATCCCCAGCAGCGAATGCTGCTCGAGACCGCGTGGGAAGCATTGGAGCACGCGGGGTGTGAGCCAGGCAGATACAAGGGGCGGATTGGCGTGTATGCCGGGACGGCGACAAGCACGTATTTCCTGGAAAATATCGCCAGCAATCGGGCGCTTGTCGAGACCATGGGTATCTCGGCCCTGATGCAGTCCAACGACA
This sequence comes from Xanthomonas sp. NCPPB 2632, assembly GCF_041228075.2. Classification (NCBI taxonomy): domain Bacteria; kingdom Pseudomonadati; phylum Pseudomonadota; class Gammaproteobacteria; order Lysobacterales; family Lysobacteraceae; genus Xanthomonas; species Xanthomonas sp. NCPPB 2632. Next base: position 2,556,519 of record NZ_CM192979.1, on the reverse strand, counting down.
AGGACTATCTCACCACGCGCATCGCGCACAAGCTTGACCTGCGCGGCCCGGCGATCTCGGTGCAGACGGCATGTTCTTCATCCCTGGTAGCGGTACATCTCGCTTGCCAGGCTATCCTGAGTGGAGAATGCGACATGGCGCTCGCCGGCGGGGTCTCGCTCCCCAGCCTGCGCCGGCAGGGCTATTTCCACACCGAGGGTGGCATCCTTTCCCCCGACGGCCATTGCCGGGCATATGACGCGAATTCCGCGGGCACGGTGTTGGGTGGTGGGTGTGGCCTCGTCGTGCTCAAGGCCCTGGATCATGCCGTTCGCGATGGCGATACGATCCACGCCCTTATCCGCGGATCGGCCGTGAATAACGACGGAGCCTCCAAGGTCGGGTTTTCCGCCCCAGGCGTCGACGGCCAGGCGGGGGTCATCCTTGAAGCGCTTGCCAGCGCGGGAGTTTCCGCCGATACGATCGGATATGTTGAAGGCCACGGGACGGGAACCGTCCTGGGCGACGCGATCGAGCTCACGGCCTTGCAGAAGGCGTTCCGTCGCGCGACGAGGAAGTCGGGCTTCTGTGCGCTGGGTTCGGTGAAGTCCAATATCGGGCATCTCGACGCGGCGGCCGGCGTGGCCGGCCTCATCAAGACGATCATGGTTCTGAAGCATCGGACCATTCCCGCTACATTGAACGTCGATGCCCCCAATCCGGCCCTGGCTGACGATAGCCCCTTCTACATCGCACGCGACGCCAGCCCGTGGACCTCCACGCAAGGTGGTCCGCGCCGGGCTGGCGTCAGCTCCTTCGGTATCGGCGGCACCAACGCACACGTCATTGTCGAAGAAGCTCCCCCAGCCGTATCGGCCGCGTCGCCCTCGGCATCGCTCGTGCTGCTTTCAGCGGCTTCGTCCGACGCGCTGGGAACCGCACGACGCAGGCTCGCCGAGCGCCTGCGGCAGGGATACCTGTCCGGCGCCGGGCTGGCCGACGTCGCCTTCACGACGCAGGTAGGGCGTCGCCATTTTCCCTATCGCCAACACATCGTATCCGATGACATCGAAGGCGCGGTGCGAGCGCTCGATGAGCCTGCGCCATCCGCGACACGTGGCGCCGATGCCTCTTCCGCACGGGTAGCCTTCGTATTTCCAGGCCAGGGGTCGCAATACGTCGGCATGGCACGCCACCTTTACGAGCGTGAAGGCGCATTTCGTGATGAGGTGGATCGTTGCGCCACGATGCTCCTGCCAACGATTCGACTCGATATCCGCTCGACGATTTTCCCGCGGGATGCCGCGGATCCAGCGTCGAACGCTGCCATCCATCGCACCGCATTCACGCAGCCCGCGCTGTTCGTCGTGGAATACGCACTAGCCCGGCAATTGATGGCGTGGGGGATCGCGCCGACAGCCATGCTTGGACACAGCATCGGGGAATACGTAGCGGCTTGCCTGGCAGGCGTCTTTCGATTGAAAGACGCGCTCGAACTCGTGGTGGAGCGCGGGCGCCTTGTCGACTCCCTGCCACCGGGCGCCATGCTGGCCATAGAATGGCCGTCCGACGAGATAGTCCCCTTGCTGGGAGACGATGTCTGGCTGGCTGCGTTGAACGGGCCATCGTCGATCGTGGTGTCCGGGATGACGCCTGCCATCAGGGCATTTCGCGAGGGCCTCGATGCACGCGGCATTCCATGCCGTGAGTTGAGAACCTCTCATGCCTTTCACTCGGGCATGCTCGATCCCGTACTTGACGCGTTCAAGGCCAGGGTGGATGCGGTGGAGCGAAACGCGCCGTGCATTCCTTTCCTGTCCAACGTAAGCGGGACGTGGATTTCGGACGCACAGGCCAGGTCATCGGCCTATTGGGTCGACCAGCTCCGGCAGACGGTCCGTTTCGCCGAAGCACTGAACGTATTGCGTCATGAGGCGGATATCCTGGTTGAAGTGGGGCCCGGCGATACCCTCACGAAGCTTGCCAGAAGGTACGGCGGGCTGCCATGGACGGCGACATGCCACGCTGTCCCACCTGAACGTTCCGCGATTTCGGGCTCGTCACGTTTTCTCCATGCGCTCGGTGAATTGTGGCAACAAGGAGTATCCGTCGACTGGCTGGCCCTGCACGCCGGTGAGGAGCGAAGAAGGATCGCGTTGCCTACCTATCCGTTCGAGCGCAAGCGATACTGGATCGATTCAGTCCCCGCCACGGCATCCGCGAAAGCAGGGGAGGGCTGGTTTTTTGCGCCTGGCTGGAAGCGATCGTCATCGCTCACGGGCAGGCAAGGCGCCGATGCGCCGGTCTTGCACCTCATCTTCCTGGATCCGGACGGCCGTGGCCTCGACTATGCATCATGGGTGCGGCTCACCGGCCCGGTCGTCGTCGTGACATGCGGGACAGAATTCTTCCACGATGGCGGCGACGAATTCGTCGCCGACCCCGCGTGCCCCGAACACTACCGCGCGATCTTCCAGGCGCTGGCCGCCCAGGGTAGGGAGCCTGGACGAGTCTCCTGCCTCTTGCCGATACCGTCGCCCGCGACACGCGGGAGCGAGACCGATCTCGCGCGCGTGGCGATGCTGGCCCAGGCTCTGGCGCGGCATACCTCGGCCCGGATCGCGTTCCACCTCATCGCGCCCGGCCTGCATGCCGTGACGGGCGACGAACCCGTATCTTGCGAGCGTGCCCAGATCCTTGGGCCTGCCCGTGCGCTCAACCTCGAAGTTCCCCGCATCACTTGCCGGGTCGTCGATCTACCTGCCGCTCGTTCCTGGTTCGGTGAACATCGCGTCTGGCGGCAGCTGGAAAACGAGTTCGCCATGCGCGATAACGAACAGGTCGTCGCCTATCGCGGTGGGTACCGCTGGTTACAGGTATTCGATCCGGTGCCTGCGCCGGGCGCGAGCCGCACCGTGCGACAGGATGCTCACGTGCTGGTCACGGGCGGACTAGGCGGGATCGGCTCCCTGTTCGCGAAGCATGTTGCGGCGGTCTCGCAGGGCAGGAATGTTTCGCTGACCCTTGTCGGTCGGTCCCCGCTTCCGGACGGGGACGCGGGTGGCGCACCAGGCCATCACGCGGTGGCCACGATGCGCGACATACGTGCCCTGGGGGCCCGGGTTCAGTACGTCGCGGCAGACATATCGAGGGAGGCCGGCATGCGGCAACTTGCTCGTGCCTGCGATGCATTCGGACCCGTCCACGGCATTTTTCATGCGGCGGGAGCTTACGGCAGCGGGTTGGTCGCCCATGGATACGACGAAAGCACCCGGCTTCCGTTGGCGGCGAAAGTCGCCGGTACTCGCCGGCTCGAGCAGTTGTTCGATTTCACGACGATGGATTTCGTGATTCTGTGCTCGTCGATGAATTCCCTGCGGCCTTCGGCAGGTCAAGCCGGGTATTGCGCGGCGAATGCCTTCCTCGACAGCCTTGCTTCGTCATACCACGACGAGGGGTACGCTCAGGTCACGTCGGTGAACTGGCCGACGTGGCAGGGCATAGGTATGGCGGCAGGAGACGCCGGGGACCGTGCGCCAGGCAGTGTCAGTGCATCCGATGCGCCTTTCCTGTTCGATGCCGTACTGGCCTGCCAGTTGCCCCAGTTGGCGGTAATCAAACCGGCTGGTATGGCCACGCCGGTGGACCTGAGCGAACACGTGGGCGTCCCGCCTTCCGTCACGGATAACCCCACGCGACCGTCGCCATCAGCTCCTCCGCGCGATGAGGCGGAAAAGGCGCTTGCGGCTATATGGGAGGGATTGCTGGGCCTATCAGCCATTGGCGTGAACGATGATTTCTTCGATCTGGGCGGCCATTCCCTGTTGGGTGTACAGATGCTTACGCGTATCCGTGAGCTGCTCGGATGCGAACTGGCCCTGCATGATCTCTTCGACTCACCGACCATCGCCGGCCTCGCCCGGCGGGTGACGGCACCGGATGGCGTGAGACGACCCGCCCTGGCGCGATCGGCGGACAGGGATCGTGCCCGGCTATCGCCCGCGCAGCGTGGGTTGTGGTTCGTCGAGCAACTTGATGGCGCCGGCGCATCGTATCCGGTAACCATCGCCATGCGACTGGTTGGAAAGCTCGATCGCACTGCGCTGGCACTGGCACTGGACGATCTCGTCGCTCGGCACGAGGTGCTTCGGTCGCGTTTCGTCGAGGTGGAAGGCGAGCCCTGGCAGCGGGTGGATGCTCACGCCGGCTTTCTCCTGAAGACGGCCGACCTGCGCTCCGACGATCCGGAAAACCGGGAGCAGGCACTCGCCGACTATTTGGCGAACGAAGCCATGCGCCCCTTCGACCTCGCCATGGGGGATGTCATCCGCGGTAGCCTCGTCTGCCTGGACGACGAGTGCCACGTTCTGTCCATCGCGATGCACCACATCGTTTCGGACGGGTGGTCGATGGGCATACTCGTGCGCGATTTCTCCCGGTTCTACGCGTCGCATACGTCTGCGGATGTTTCGCCACCGGACGAGCTTCCCCTCCAGTACGCCGATTTCGCCGAATGGCAGCACGCGTTCCTCAGCGGGGATACGCTGCACGGTCAACTGGACTATTGGCAGCAGAGCCTTACAGGCGCCGAGCCGTTGCTCCGGCTGCCTGCGGATCGGCCGCGCCCCCCGGCGCCCAGCCATCGTGGTGGCGAAGTGGCGATAGCCATCGACGCCGAACTCGCCGAGGAGCTCAAGTCGTTAGCCCGGGCCCATGACGCGACGTTGCATATGGTCCTCTATGCGGCGTTTGCCATCCTCATCTCCCGCTTGAGCGGGCAGGAGGATATGGTGATCGGCACGCCCGTGGCCAACCGCCCGCACAGCGATCTTGAGGAACTGGTAGGACTGTTCCTCAATACGCTGCCGTTGCGTATCCGGATCGAGGAAGGGTTGAACATCGCCGCGCTTCTCGAGCGTACCCGCCAGGTCACGCTGTCCGGATACAGGCATCAGGATGTACCGTTCGATGCGATCGTCGAGGCGTTCCAGCCACCTCGCGACATGGGGCACTCGCCTGTCTTCCAGGCGCTGTTCATGTTGCAGAACACGCCCCAGGAAGCCCTGGTACTGCCCGGACTCGAAGTCAGGCCGCAGGGCGTATCGTCGCCGCGCTCGCAGTTCGATCTTTCCCTGTTGTTGCATGAAGCAGGGCATGGCATCGCGGGATGTTTCAGCTACGCGAGCGACCTGTTCGACGAGGCGACGATCGAGCGATGGGCCGCGCACTTCAAACTCATCCTTCGCGCGCTGGTTCGGGACGCCGCCTGCAGGATCGATGACATTCCCCTGCTCACGCGCAGCCAGCAAGACGAGATGATCGACGGTTTCAATGCACTGACCCGCGAAGTATCCGATACCTTCGTCCACGAACTCTTCGCGGAGCAAGTGTCCAGAACCCCGGACAGCCTGGCTGTCATCGGCCCGGATGCCTCGCTTACCTACAGACAGCTGGACGCTCGCGTGGACCGCATGAAGCGGGTCTTTCATGCATACGGACTCGGGCGCGACGACCTGGCGGCGATCTGCTGCGGCAGGACGACGGATATGGTTGCCGGGGTCATCGCGATCCTCGCGGTCGGCGCGGCCTATGTACCGCTGGATCCGTCCTATCCCGGTGAACGACTTCGCTACATGCTGGATGACGCGAAGCCACGAGTATTGATTACCGATGAGACGTGGCTATCCGATGCGCCTGAGGGAGTCGTTCACGTTCGCCTGCGGAGTATCGACGACGCAGCGGTCGACGCCGGGATTCGCGATGACGGCGTGGGGTTCGACGCAGGCTGTCGGCCATCTGACCTCAGGGCCTATGTCATCTATACATCTGGGTCCACCGGGCAGCCCAAAGGTGTCGCGATGTCCCATGCCGTGCTATCGAACCTGATTGCATGGCACCGCGACGATGCCCCGATGCCCGGGGAGGGCAGGACCTTGCAGTTCGCGGCACTCGGGTTCGATGTCGCCGCACAGGAAATGTTCTCGACATTGTGTTGCGGTGGCACGCTCGTACTCGGCCCCGACGAGATGCGGCGCGATCCGTCGGCGCTCTGCGACTGCATCCTCGCCCATGATGTCCAACGGCTGTTTCTTCCCTATGCGGCGCTGGCGAGCCTCGCCGAGCATTGCTCGCATTCGGGTGAGCTGCCCTCGTCGTTATGCCATGTGATCACTGCTGGCGAGCAACTCCGGACCGAGGAGCATATAAGGACACTTTTCCGCCGGATGCCGTCCTGCCGCCTGCACAATCACTATGGCCCCACCGAAACCCATGTTGTGACGAGCTTCACCCTGCCGGCGGACGTCGACCGTTGGGAGGATTTTCCCGTCATAGGCGCGCCCATTGCCAACGCGCGGATTTACATCCTCGACCGCAGCGGCCGGCCTTCGCCGGTGGGCGTCGCCGGTGAGATCCATGTCGGTGGTGCCAGCGTGGGCTTGGGTTACCTCGGCCGGCCCGAGCTGGATCGTGAACGCTTCCTGCCGGATCCTTTCGTGGTGAGCCCGAGCGCGCGCATGTACAGGACGGGCGACCTGGCCCGGTGGAAAGCCGAGGGCACGATCGAATTTCTTGCACGCGCGGATGGCCAGCTCAAGATCCGCGGCTATCGGGTCGAACCCGGCGAGATCGAATTCCACCTGTGCCGGCACCCGGCCGTTCGAGAGGCCGTAGTGAGCGCGTGGGATGACGATCGGGCAGGGCGGCGGCTGGTAGCACACGTCACTGCAAGGGGAGGATACCGGCCCGCACGGCACGAGATGACGATGTTCCTCGATGGGATCCTGCCCTCGTACATGGTTCCGTCAGCTTTCGTCATCCTTGATGAATTGCCGAAGACGTCGAGCGGCAAGATCGATCGAAGGAGCCTGCCCGCCCCGACGGGGACCCTGCTGGGGCGTGGCTACGAAGCTCCCGCCGGAGGCGTCGAGTCCCAAATCGCGATGACGTGGCAGACGCTGCTGACCGTAGATAAGGTGGGGCGGCATGATAATTTCTTTGAACTGGGCGGTCATTCGCTCCTGGTCGTTCGCATGCTGGAGCAACTGCGCAGGTGCGGGATCCAGGCCGATGTGAGGTCCGTTTTCACGGCTCCGACCGTGAAAGGCCTTGCCGAACTCGCGACGGCGACGACCAGGCCATCCACGTTCGTCCAGGGCAGCAGGATCAGGCCCGGGTGCGACGCGATCCTGCCCGATGACCTGGACCTCGTGCGACTTACACCTTCGGAAATACGCACGGTGGTTGCCGCGGCCCCCGGTGGCGCCGCGAACATCCAGGACATCTACCCGCTCGCCCCCCTGCAGGAAGGGATACTCTTTCACCACCTGCTCAGCAACGCTAACGATGCGTACATCGTGCCTATCGTTTTCTCGTTCGAATCGCGCGCACGGCTCGATGCGCTGACGGACGCGCTGCAGCGCATCGTCGACAGGCACGACATCCTACGGACCGCCGTGTTGTGGGAGGGCCTGGCCAAGCCGGTCCAGGTCGTTCTCCGGGAAGCGCCGCTGCGCATGGTGGCGTTCGATCTCGATCCGTCCGTGCCCGTGGTCGGGCAGTTGCATGCCCGGATCGCCCCGGAGCAGTTGCGCATGGACCTGAGCCAGGCCCCCTTGCTGGACATGGAAGTGACCAGTGATCCATCCTCGGATGCGTGGTACGGCGTTCTTCGCATCCATCATATGGTGACCGACCACATATCGCTCGACATCATGGGTTCCGAGCTCACGGCCTGCCTGGCTGGCAAACCGGGAAGGCTGCAAGCGCCGATGCCTTATCGAAGTTTCGTGGCGAAGATCGTTCGCGACACGCCGAATGAGCGTGCCGAGGCCTACTTCCGGTCGCGCCTGGCTGACGTTCACGAGCCGACGCTGCCTTTCGGCTTGCATGACGTTCGCGGGGATGGCCGGAACATCAGCGAGGCCCGCATGGCACTGGAAGACGGGGTCGCCGCACGCGCGCGCGCTTGCGCGCGCAAGCTATCGGTCAGTGCGGCGGCCCTTTTTCATGCCGCATGGACGGCGGTCGTCGCAAAGGTCAGCTCCCGTGACGATGTGGTGTTCGGCAGCGTGCTCTCGGGGCGTTTCAATACAACGGACGATAACAGCGGCATATTGGGGATGTTCATCAATACGCTCCCCATGCGCATTCAGCTCGGATCGCTCGATGCGCTTGGCCTGGTATCACAGGTCCAGGACGAGATCATCCATCTGGTCGAGTTCGAACAATCCTCTCTCGCGGCGATTCAGCGTTGTAGTGGCATTCCGGCCGGGGCCCCCTTGTTCGGTGCCGTGATCAACTATCGACATAGCGCGCCTGTGGCCGAGGGTCTTGATCCTTCTGATGCCGAAGGATGGTCGGGCATCGACATTCTGGCGATCCAGGAACGAACGAGCTATCCGCTCATTCTCTCCGTCGATGATCTCGGCGAGGGCTTTCTGTTGACTACCCAGGTCGATGGTTCCGTCGATGCGGCATCCGTGAACGATTACCTCGTGAGCCTGCTTTCCGCTTTGATGGATGCTCTTGAGGCCCATGAATCGACGCCGGCACTATCGTTGCGTGCGCTCTCGCCTGCTGACGAAGATCGTATCCTGGCAGCCCACAACGAGTCGCCGACGCCCTACCCGGAAGAGGGGTTGTTGCACGAAGCGTTCGAAGCCCATGCGGCCGCGTCACCGGGCGCGTTGGCGCTGGTGTACGAATCGCGGCAGCTCAGTTACGGGGAATTGAACGCGCGGGCCAACCAGGTGGCGGCGTACCTTCGTGCGCAGGGAGTGGGGCCCGACGACCTTGTCGGGGTATGCATGGAACGCGGGGTGGAGATGGTGGTGGGCCTGCTGGGCGTGCTGAAGGCGGGCGGGGCGTACGTGCCGCTGGACCCTGGCTACCCGCCGGAGCGGCTGGCCTACCTGCTGGAGGATGCCGCGCCGCGCCGGGTGCTGACCCAGTCGTGGCTGCGTTCGCGGCTGCCAGCGTGCGAGGCGCCGGTGCTGGCCCTGGACGAGGCGTGGCTGGAGGAGCAACCGTGCACGAACGTGGCGGTGCCGGGGCTGGGCTCGCGCCACCTGGCCTACGTGATCTACACCTCCGGCTCCACAGGTCGTCCGAAGGGGGCGATGAACGAGCACCGGGCGGTGGTGAACCGGCTGCACTGGATGCAGCAGGCGCAGGGTCTGGCGGCGTCGGACCGGGTGCTGCAGAAGACGCCATACGGTTTCGACGTCTCGGTCTGGGAATTCTTCTGGCCGTTGTCGCAGGGCGCGACCCTGGTGCTGGCCCGCCCGGGTGGGCACCAGGACCCGTCGTACCTGAGCGGGCTGATCCGGTCGCAGGGGGTGACGACGGTGCACTTCGTGCCCTCGATGTTGCGGGCGTTCCTGGACGGAGTCGATCCGGCGCATTGCATGAGCCTGCGGCGGATCGTGTGCAGCGGCGAGGAACTGCCGGTAGCGGTGCAGGACGATTGCCTGGCCCGCTTGCCATGGGCGGCGCTGTACAACCTATACGGCCCGACGGAAGCGGCGATCGACGTGACGGCGTGGATGTGCCGGCGGGAGGAGGGGGCGACGCGGGTGCCGATCGGGCGGCCGATCGCCAACACGCGGATCTATATCCTGGACGAACGGGGCGAGGTGGTGCCCGAAGGGGTGGCGGGCGAGATCCACATCGCCGGCGTGGCGGTGGGCCGTGGCTACTGGCGGCGTCCAGAGCTGACGGCGGAGCGTTTCGTGACGGACCGTTTCGCCGGTGCGGTAGAGGCGCGGATGTACCGGACGGGTGACCTGGGGCGGTGGCGCAAGGATGGGGTGATCGAGTACCTGGGCCGCCGGGACGACCAGGTGAAAATCCGTGGCCATCGGATCGAACCGGGCGAGATAGAAGCGGCCCTGCTGGCCCAGCCGCAGGTTCGCCAGGCCGCGGTACTGGCCCACCAGGATCATGCCGGCGATCGCCGGCTCGTCGCCTACGTGGTGCCGAACGCCGGTTCGTCCATCGTCGCGGGCGAGCTTCGTGCCCAGCTGCGCGACGTGCTTCCCGAGTTCATGCTCCCGGCCTTTTTCGTGACCATGGACGTCATGCCCCTCAGTCCGAATGGCAAGCTCGACCGGCATGCCATGCCCCCGCCCGATCCCGAGGCCGTGTCAGTTAACGGATACGAGCCTCCCCAAGGCATGCGGGAGGAAATCATCGCGGCCATCTGGTGCAACCTGCTGGGGCTTTCACGTGTCGGAAGACAGGACAATTTCTTCGAGCTGGGCGGCCACTCATTGCACATCGTTCAGATGGTCGAGCGACTGCGGGTGTCCAGCATGCAGGTCGAGGTTCGCGACGTCTTCATGGCACCCACGCTGGCCGCGCTGGCCGGGCTTATGTCCGATCATGGCGAGTCGGCGTTCATCCCTCCGTCCAACCTGATCCCCGAGAACGCCGACAGCATCGCTCCCGACATGCTCACGCTGACAAGCCTCGACCAGCAGGGCATCGACACGATCGTTGCCGGGATCCAGGGTGGCGCGCGTAACATCAAGGATATCTACCCCCTTTCGCCCTTGCAGCAGGGCATCCTGTTCCATCATCGCCTGCACGAAGGTCGCGACGCCTATGTCATGCCTATCCTGCTGCGAGCGGACTCCGTCGAGTCGAGTACCTCGCTACTGAACGCCCTCCAGGTCATGCTCGATCGACACGACATCCTTCGCACCTCCGTCGTATGGGAAGACCTTCCGCAGCCGGTACAGGTGGTGCAGCGTCATGTCCGGCTACCCGTCGAGGAGATTCCACTGGATGCGGATGGTGATCCGCTGGCTCAGTTGATATCCATGGTGAATGCCGGAAACTTCCACATGGACGTGCGCAGGGCACCTTTGCTTCGCGTTGGCGTGGCGAGGCATCCTGCCGAATCGACCTGTTATGTCCTGATCCAGCTTCACCATCTTGCAGACGATGCGACCTCATTGCAGCTGCTGAGCCATGAGATCGAAGCCATCCTGGAAGGGCGCGAGGGCGAACTCGCGGTACCGCTGCCCTATAGGAACTTTGTCGCCCACGCACTGGAGAGCGAATCGTCCGGGGAATCGGATATCTATTTTCGTAGCCGCCTGGCCGATATCGACGCGACGACGGCACCGTTCGGGCTCATGGATGTCAATGGCGACGGCAGCCGCCTGGACGAGGCTCGTCTCAGGCTCGACGACGAGGCATCCAGACGCATCCGGCATGTCGCAAGAAGCCTGGGCATCACCCCAGCGACGCTGTTCCATGCAGCATGGGCCGTCGTTGTCGGCACGACCAGCGGGCGCGACGATGTCGTATTCGGAAGTGTGCTGTCCGGCCGGCTCCATGCAGGCAACGAGACATCACGCACGCTGGGCATGTTCATCAATACCTTGCCGCTGCGCCTGACGATCAAAGGCTCGGTGCGTGATTTCGTCGCGAAGACACAGCGCGAACTGGTCGAACTCCTGCAGCACGAGCAGGCATCCCTGACTAAGGCGCAGCGATGCAGCGGCGTGACCGACGGGCCACTCTTCAGCGCGGTGCTCAACTATAGACACGTGGCATCGCATGTTTCCTCCGCGACCTCGGATCACGCCCTGGAAGTGGTCGCCAGCAGGGAACGGACAAGCTATCCGTTCCTCGTATCGGTCGATGACGATGAAGAAGGGTTTGAGCTGGTCGCGCAAGTGGACATGGATATCGGTGCGCAACGCGTCGCCGGCTATATCGGGCGTGCCGTCTCGTTCCTCGTCGACAGACTCGAGGGCGACCCCGATGTACCGGTCGCAAGCATCGATATCCTTTCCGACGACGAACGACGAAAGGTCCTTTTCGAGTTCAACCCCTCCGGCGGTGCAGGAAGGCGAGGCCTGATCCATGCCGGCTTCGAGGCACAAGCCAGGGAGCGTCCCGATGCGCTTGCCGTGACCTTCGAAGGTGCATCGGTCAGCTATGCGCAACTTAACGCCCGCGCCAACCAGCTCGCCCGCCTCCTGCTCGACGAAGGCGTCGGGCGAGGGGATCTGGTGGGCATCTTCCTGGATCGCGGCATCGACATGGCGGTAGCCGCTCTCGCCGTACTGAAGTCAGGAGCGGCATACCTTCCCCTCGATCCAGCTTATCCCCAGGCGCGCCTGGCATTCATGATCTCGGACGCAGCGCCGCGGCTCGTGGTCACCTGCCAGGCGTTAGAAAGCGTCCTTCCCGAGGGATCCGTAAAAACGGTATCCCTGGACGCCTGCTGGGAGGACCTGCAGCGACAACGTAGCGATGACCTGTCCGATGATCTTACGGAACGAACACCCGATGACCTGGCCTACGTGATATACACCTCCGGTTCCACCGGACAGCCGAAAGGCGTCATGGTCGACCATGGGAACGTGACCCGGCTCTTCGCGTCCACCATCCATCGTTTCGGTTTCGACAGAAACGATGTGTGGACGGTCTACCATTCGATGGCGTTCGATTTCTCGGTGTGGGAGCTGTGGGGCGCTCTTCTTCATGGAGGAAGGGCCGTCATCGTCCCGAGCGTGGTGGCAAGGTCTCCCCATGACTTCCACCAGCTGCTGTGCGAGGAAGGCGTCACGATCCTTAACCAGACGCCAGCCGCGTTCGCGAGGCTTTCCGATGCCCAGGCCCACGACATGCGCGAGAACGCACTTCGTCTGGTCATCTTCGGTGGAGACGCGCTGGTACCATCGGCGCTCACAGGGTGGCTTCGGAGGAACGGCGATAACGGACCGGAGCTGGTGAACATGTACGGCATCACCGAAACGACTGTACATGTCACGATAGGCGCGCCGATCCGCATCGACCAGTGCGAGGCGGCCCGACGAAGCCTCCCGATCGGGCGCCCCATCGATGATCTGCGCATCTACGTACTCGACCGCCACCTTCGCCCCGTTCCGGTGGGTGTCGTTGGCGAGATCCATGTGGCCGGGGCGGGCGTCGCCAGGGGCTACCTTGGTCGCCCCGAACTTTCCGCAGAGCGATTCGTAGCCAATCCCCATGACTCCATGGCCGGTTTGCGGATGTATCGAACGGGCGACATCGGCTGCTGGCAGGCGAATGGAGAACTGGAGTTCCACGGACGCAACGATCACCAGTTGAAGATTCGGGGTTTCCGGGTAGAGATGGGCGAAATCGAGGCAACGCTATCAGGCCATCCGGAGATCCACGAGGCACTGGTGGTGGCGAGGGAGGGGCAACTCGGCGAGCTGAATCTTGTGGCTTACCTGCGTGCCGTGCCGGGCATGCAGGCTCCCGACGCCGGAGTCCTGCGTTCCTACTTGCGTGGAACGTTGCCAGATCACATGATACCCACCGCATTCGTCGTACTGGATCAATTTCCCTTGACGCCCAACGGAAAACTGGATCGAAAGGCCCTTCCGGTTCCGCAGCGCGAAGGCTATGGTGGACAGGTCCACGAAGAGCCCGAGGGACCGGCCGAAGCTTTGCTGGCTGCCCTGTGGGGCGAGTTACTGGACATTGAGCGCATCGGCAGGGCCGATAACTTCTTCACGCTCGGCGGGCACTCGTTGTTGATCATGGGATTGATCGAGCGGCTCAGGCAAGCGGGTTGGCATACGGAAGTGGCTGGCATGTTCACCTCTCCCACCCTTGCCGGAATGGCGCGCCACCTATCCCCGATGCCGGAAGGCGATGCACGCGGGGAGGGGAGTCGTGCCGACGACGTGATGGAAGTCCGGCTGTGATCGCCATCTCCAGGCAGGTCACGTACGGCCGCATAAGGCGGGCCCATTTCCGGAAGGGGCTCGCGGCGGCCGTCAAGGGCCTCGACAAGACCACCATCGTGCTGGGTTGCGTTTTCGGTCCGGGAGCAATCCTGCTCTTCATCGGATTGCTGGTAGGTATCGCCGATCGGTTGACCTCGCTCACCGATCCTTCCAGTGCTTTTTCCAGCAGGGTTCTTGCCATCCTCTCCTGGCAAGCCGCGATGTTCGGGCTTCTATGGGCCATGCGCAACCTGCTGTTCATGCGGCATGCGGATGCCTTTTTTGCGTCGCTACCCATCTCCAAGCGGGCCGTCCTCGGCATGGACATGGCCATCGGGGTGAAATGCTGTGCGCTCCTGTGGTTGCCGCTACTCTGGTTAGCGGGCACAACCATCGTGGCAAGGCCAGCGGCTGAAGGAGCTTTCGCATGCTTCAGCCTGGGTATGCTGGCCTTTTCCGGATTGCTTTCGAACCTGTTGGCGCTGAGAAAGCGATATGTCCAGGCAATGGCTGCGTTCCTGCCCAGCATGGCGGTCATGTCGTTTACCCCCATGGGTATGGCCGGCGCGCTGGCGGCTGCGACGAGTACGCTTCTCGCATTAGGCATGATCGAAAAGTACAGCGGGATATCGTGGCGAAAACCTTCTTCCCAGCCATCGGTAAGGCGCCTGTACGATCGCCTGTCGATGTCAAGCGGAATGGTGCTGCCTTTCCTGTTCCATCACCTGCGTGAAACTGCCCTGGTTCGCGTCATGACGATGGTCGCGGCGTTTGCCGTGTCCATCTTGCTGGTGCAGTGGAAAGGTGTCGGGCCACAGATGGCGCTGGCAACGATGACATGCATGGGGGCGCTGTTCGCGACCCTTTTATACCGGTTGCCCGCGATCACCCGGCTGGCCGTCTACGAACGCATGTCGTTCCTGGCGGGGCAGCCGGGTTTCCGTAGGCGTGTCGGGACCTATTCGATCATCGTTCCCGGCCTTTCCTTCATCGCTGTGATGGCGATCGCCTACGTCTTCGTGCTGTGTGCCGTTTACGGGGTATCGACGGCCGGAGTGAAGCTAGCGATGCCCATCGGCGTTTTTACCGGCTTGTTCGTAATTGGCGTGCTTGGCTCGCTGAAGTGGCTGGAATTCGTAACATGGTTCATGCCGGTGGCCAACATCGCAGCGGCATTGATCATCCTGATGAGTAAACTGACCTGATCACGCCTGTCCTTACCCTGGAAGAGCTGTCTCTGCCTTACGGCTCGGTGAATCATTTGTCAGCCGTGCTCGTGCCGGGACTTCATCTCCTCGTCGGCCCCAATGGCGCCGGCAAAACGACCTTGCTCAACGCCATCGCGGGAACGATCCCATGCGTGTCCGGAGCGATGCGGCTGGACGGCCGGCCACTCCGGCACATGCAGGGCGAAGTGGCACTGGCCCCGGGGACGCCACCAGATATTCCCTGGATGCGCTCAGGTCTGCTCCTCGACTTCGTCACGTCCCTTTACCCGGCCACGAAGCGCGATGACGCTTACCGCGACGAGGTAGTAGGGCGATTGGGAATCAACGGATTGCTGGACACCCCCATGGGCAGCTTGTCCGCGGGTTCGGCAAAGAAAGTGATGCTTGCCGCCACCCTGATGACAGCAGCGAAAGTCATGTTGTTCGATGAACCCATCAACGAGATCGACGCAGCATCCATGACCCAATTTCTGGCATTGCTCGATGCATATAAGGCAAGCCGCGTCGTCATCGTGAGTACCCATCATCTGGCCCAGCTGAGGCCCATGGCCAGCGGCGTTATTTCCCTGGGCGGCTAGCACCGCTAGCGCGAGCTCGTTCAGGAGCGTTCAACGGTCGATTTTCGTTCGGGCGCGCACACCACGCTAACCGCCGACGTTCTGTCGATCGCCCCCGGCAAGTGCGCCCAGCCATACGTTCAACCATGGCGACGTGGGCGTACAGGGAGGGGGGGCTCATCGATCAGGTCGTGCGGCCGTCGGCGAGCGTGATAGGAGCACACTGCCATTGCCAGACGCCCAGTTATTCCGTCCGCCCCCGGCCGTCAGGGGCCGCTTTGCGCCGGCAGCTGCCGCTGGCAAGCTTCTGGTGATGGACATCCACTACCTGCTCCCCACTGATTTTCCCGTCGATGACCTTTGGGCAGTGGCGGCGCAACTTGCCGAAGCGGCTGTGTGCGTGCCAGGGTACCTGCCGCCGGACAATGGCCTGATGGCCCCCGACTCGTTTCTCTACGCTCATCGAGTCGAGGGCCAGAACACCGTTCTCCTGCCCGATCGCAACGTGGTATCCCGCTGCGTGCAGATGGCGCGCGGGCATGCACCGATAGATGCTCAGCACCGCTATGCACCTTTTTCGAATGGATGCACCACGACTTCATCCTGGGCGGCCCGTCCGCGCTTCTCGCACTCCTCTACCTCGCCCCCAACTCGGCACCCCGGAAACGGCTATTCAAGGCACTGCGTTCACCCGACCGCGAGCGAGCCATCGCTGGCGTAAAAAACGCTGCATGGGACCTGACCTACATCAGTGACTTCGTCAAACGCGTGCGGGAAACGCCCTTCGAACATACCCAGTTCCTTCTCGCGAGCTTCGACGACGGCTTGCGCCGGATTGCGAGCCTGGTATTCGGGCGGCGCGACGACGAGTCCGAAGAGGACCGCCTGGCCGACCAGTTGCAAGCGTGGTGGCCACGCGCTGACATCCATGACCTGGCGTCTCTGCTGACCGAGTGCTTCCGCCAGGCGGGCTCACCCGAGAAGCTCGAGTCGCAGTCAAAAAAGCCAGGTTACCTCGTTGATTTAACCGAAGAGGGTGAATGAGCTTGCCCCGGTTTAATGGACACTCAAGTTATGGGGTAGCAGCTTCGGTCGCCGCAGGCGATCGATAGCCGTTGGTCGAGTGTAAGCGCTGCCGGTTATAAAACACTTCGATGTATTCAAAAACCACGTGGCGTGCCTCCTCGATCGAGGCGTAGCGGCGTGGGGCTGCGATCTCGCACTTCAACGTACTGAAGAAGCTCTCAGCCACCGCGTTGTCCCAACACTCGCCGCGCCGGCTCATGCTCACCCGCATACCCAGTCGAGCGAGTTCGGCCTGGTAAGCCGCGCTCGTGTATTGACTGCCCTGGTCGGAGTGATGGAGCACTCCCTGCGCCGAACCGCGCTGGCTTACGGCCATGCGCAAGGCCTGCAAGGGCAAGTCGGTATGCATAGTCGCAGCCGTTGCGTGGCCAATCACTCGCCGGGCGTACAGATCGATCACGACGGCCAGATACATGGGACCCTGTTGCGTGGCGAACTGTGTCATGTCCGTTACCCAGACCTGATCAGGGGCGGCCGTGGTGAAGCATCGATCAACATGGTTATCGGCCACCACGGACACCGTGGCGGCCCGTCGTGATGCCTTGCTTGTACGCCAGCTGCGCCCGACGAGACCGCCCTGGCGCATCAAGCGGGCGGTCGCATGGCGCCCCAGGCTCAGCCCCTGCTCACGAGCCAGATGCCATAGCCGGGGACTGCCGTAAAGCCCTCGGCTGCGCTCATGCAACTGCTTCAGCTGCGCCAGGTGCTGGCGGTCACGAAGCACGCGGGGGCTCGGATGCTTTTGGCGATGCCGCCAGGCATAGAAGCTGTTGCGACCCACCTCGAGCAGCCGGCAGAGAACCACGATGGAGTACGACGCGCTCTCCGCTTCGATAAACCGGCATTTCAGCTCGATTCCTTGGCGAAGAACGCCGTCGCTTTTTTTAGGATGTCACGCTCCATCCGCAGGATCTCGTTCTCGCGTCGAAGCTGCTGTATCTCGGCCTGCTCGGCCGTCAGCGGAACGGCGGGGGGCGATCGCGAAGGCGCTCCAGAACCGGCTTGAGCCTTCTCGATCCAGCGCCTGAAGACACTCTCGACCAGATCCAGGTCACGGCATACCCGAGACACCGGCTGACCTCGCTCAAGGACCAGGGCAACCGCGCCGGCCTTGAAATCAGGTGTGAACTGACGACGAATTCTTTTTGACATGGGACACCTCTGGACGAACCTTACGGCTCACGATGGGTGTCCATCAAATCCGGGCAAGCTCAGATCTGCTCTTCGGAAAAACGCTTCTTCACGTCCAATCTCCTTCTTGTGGGGGATTGAACTCGAAACCGGGGCGCTACTCAAATTTGGGGGGACGTCGCCCCCATGGCAGAGCCCCGTTCCTTGCGACATCCAAACGCGGCGCTTGATCGCTAAATCGCGACGACAGGAAGGCCTTCCCCTTCACGACGTCAACGAGGACGCTCAGGCTCGCTTCACGCGCAAGCATCTTGCGGCAGCCAATGAGTCCCGCGCATCCGGATCCACCATCGCGACGATGGCCATGCGGGGAAGTCTTGCACCTCAGAATTGCAAGAAGACGGTTCGCCAGGCTGTTCCTCGAGGTGGATGGATAGACATCGACGAGATTTAGGCCATGAAGCACCCCGTTGAAGCAAATGATTATCTGATCGCGACCAAGCCCATCGGCGAGTATGCGAATTGGTGCGTCGCACTGATCGAATCAGGCATGCCGGGAAAGGCAATGACATCGGCGTACCGAATGGGGAAGAGCCGCGCAACACGATGGGTTGTGTCAAACAAAACGGCACTCCTCCATGAGGATGTTCCCATTTTTATCCTACCGCAGCGGTTCCACAGCTCTATAACGCCAAAAAAGCTCTTCAGCCATATTCTTGAGGCGACCGGACACCCGCTAAGATCAGGTGACGAATCGGTCCTTAGATCTCGCATCATCGTTCAGCTTGGCGAGATGACTGAGCACATGGACCGCAAGCGCGTTGTCATGTTCGTTGATGAGGCGCAATGGCTTAACAGGTTGGCTTACCATCTCCTGATCAATCTCGCCAATGAGCTTGATGTGATAGGCATTCGGTTGATCGTTATCCTTGTCGCATCACCCGAGCTGGACGGAATCATTGCGCGATATCGTACCCTCAAGCGGGGCCATATCGTCGGCAGATTCATGAGCGACGTCACTCATCTAAATGGCATCGATTCGGCGGGCACGCTCGCCCATGCTTGGTCTCAATACGACACCAAGCAGATATTTCCTGAAGGGAGCGGCATTTCCTTCACCCGAGCATTCGCCGGAGACCGATTTTCTGCTGGGCTCACGATGCATAGTTTGGCCCAAAATGCCTGGGACGTTATGGAGCAGGTGTTTCGCCAGTCCGGCGGGACTGGCGTGTTATCTCTGCCCATGCAGGCGGTTACGCTTGTGGCGAACGAGGTCTTGCTGCGCGTCGTAGGATTGCTTGATCCACCCTATTTGATCGGCTCCGATACGTGGGCGAACATTCTGGATCAGGTTGGCTTTATGGAGCAGATGGCGCTCGTCCAGATGACGCAGGCGGACAAGTGAGCGCGTCGACCTACCTGCCGGGAATCGCGACCATGAGCCCGTCGATGTCTCTTCATGCACGACTTAGCAGGGTCGCTACACAGAATTCGCTAAGGATGGTCAACCTAAAGCAATTAACGGGGCTTGAAACGGCGCTATCGTCGCCCGGCATATCGAGTCAATGGCGAAATCGAAAGGTCAGGGAACGCATGACTGACCTGTTCTCCGCAGGAGATGACGCAGTTGCTCGTATTATTGACGCGACAGGCACCATCGAGGCGTGGGTACCATGGCTTTCGCAGGGCTCGACCCCCGATATTGAGGGCATCGCCGTCGCGGCGCTACTGCCTTCGACAGACGAGTTGCACTACTGCCGAACCTGTTGGTCGAATGGATATCACACGTTGCTGTATCAACTGCCGTGGATTGATGACTGTCCATTCCATCACACAAAAATCCTAAAATCATGCCATTTCTGCGGCAGTTCAACCGGCATGAACAGCGCACGCAATACAGTGACACATCCCTTTCGGTGCGATCATTGCAATGGTCAGATTGGGGGTATTCGAGTTTCCCGATCACCCGCGGATATCGAACGTGTTGCGCTCGAGTGGCTCGTTGAATGTTCAGATTATCGATCGGGTACAACCCATCCGCGTTACACCGCTAGCGTCCTGACGATACCCCACGCAAACCAGGATGTCGTCAATGATATGTGTCGAATGACGCATGGTTTCATCTTCGGAAAGGAGTGCTTGTCACCCATAGGTCTGCAGTGGATCGCTGTACCGGAAAGGACTGAACAGGTATCTGCGATCGTCAGGGCAATTCTTCCGTCAGGAATTCTGTCAACAGACGCTGAGAGTATGATAGCTGGCGTTTCGGTGGGCATGATGACAAGGTCGGCAAACGAGTTCCTCGATATGTTTCACGCCGCTTATCGAAAGCGCTTACGATGGAGGGGCAGGGACCTGGCCGATCGGAAGTCGCGCGCTTCACTGATAACGTCACAATATGCGCGACGCACTCTCGCTGAGACGTGGATTCGTTGCATGGCAACGTGTGACGGACTTATGCGCGAAAGCCCGAGTTCAGATATTCCACGATTCGTGCAATGGATGCTATCAGGGCCGATATGGGCGCTAGGACGGTACGGTGCAGTACAGGCAGCTCTGGGTGTCGATGCCATCCCAGGGGAGACATTCAGCCCCCTTGCGGGCGCGCGCCATGCGGCCGTCGTCTGCGAAGACTTTCAATCCTCTACTACTCGCAGACTCATCGCAGTCTCCGACCGAGACCTGATGGAGGCGATGGCCGCCGCGTTGCCCCTGACAGAGCGCCGCGAAACGTCATGCTAACCGAGGGCGAAACACAAATTTCTTTGGTACCACCAGGTAACCTCTTGCGTCAGGTTGCTAACCTTTCGTCTGACGAGGCCGTTTGTAACCTTACATTGTCTCTGGGCCAGATCCTAGCTAACGAAGACGTCCGCAATCCTCGCATCGATTCACGGGCAGAGGCGATCCGACCAATGTTCGTTCGCTACATACTGGAACAAAGGCCGATCGAGCAGTGCAAAGACGCTCGCATCGCGAATGAGTTGAAAGGAATTCTTGGCGAATCGGTGGCTCTATCGGACGTCTCTGTATCGGCTATCCGTATGTTACTCCACCGAGCTCGACAAGTTGTCGATCAAGAGCATCACCTAGAGGCTAAGGAAGCCAGTATTTCTCGAAAACTTGCAGGCATTGACACAATCGAACGAGACATTGCAAGGCGAGAGGCAGCTATTACAAGGCGACTAACCATTGACGCTGATTTTCTTGCTCTGCAGAATGAGAATCGCCGCCTTAAAATCGAGATTAAAGAGTACATTGCCAAACATGATCGGATCCTGGAAGGCTTCAGGAGATGCCGAGGTGAAAGTCGTGCGTTTCGTGTGGAGCTTGCCAGGGCCAAGCGCCTCACGTACGGATGGAATTCGCTTCTTGGGTACATCGCCAAGAACAGCGAGGCAGCACCGCTTGGTAGCGAGCAAGACGAAACACTGTCGCCCTACGATCGATTTTTGCAGTTCCTCGATGTTTTTCCGGACCTCACAAGCGATCATCTACTCTGGTTTATCTGCAATGAGTGGCGTTGTTCCGGCGGGTCCGCCCAACCGTATTTGCTCGCGTCAATCCTGCTCGATCAGTATTTGGATAGACTTTGGTCTGAGACCGGCATGCGAGATGATGCTAGAGACAGCAGGTCGAGTATCGATCGGATGCAGCCGCAACCGTCGAATTTTCGAGCATGGTCGGTTTCGGTGCGCGACCGATTCGGCCATTAACGATCCCGACAAGCACCGAGCTGAAGAAGTGATGCCGCAGGCACGACGAGGGACCTGTACGAGTTGACGAGTCGCATCACGTCTTGAAGCGTTAGCAACAATTCTCAATTAGCTTCTCACTGAGCCGTCTCGCCCGCGAAGCGCGAAGCGCGAAGCTCAGACGCGGTCATTCTTGATGGGGGTGGGAGGCTCGCGCGAAGGACGCCTCTCATTCGAGCTGGACCGGTAACGGCGCGGATCGTTTCCACGGCGTCGCGAAAGCGCTCCGAGCGTGTCGCGTAGTCCACACCGAAGACAGGGTACTCAACGGGTCGATCGCCGCTGGCCAGACCGAGGATGAAGCGGTTATCCGTGAGGTGGTCCAGCGTCGTGGCCTGCTTGGCCACCGCCAGAGGATCACGTAACGGCATGACGATCCCGGCGGTGCCCAGTGCGATACGGGAGGTCGCGCAGGCCAAATAGCCCGCATACGCCATAGGATCAAATACTTGGCCAACGTCGCGGAAGGTCGGGTCGTAGAACGGCACATCCCGTAGCCACAAGCTGCTGAAACCGCCCTGGTCGGCCAATTGGGCCATGGCCAGGTGGTCTTTCATGGTCGGCGCCGGCGAGTGCGGATAACTCTCCAACGGCGCAATCAGTCCAAACGTCAGACGGCCGTTGGCGAACACCTGGTCAAATCCGGCATGGGTATTCGCTTGAGGGCTTAGCCGTGACGGGGCACTGAGGAAGGAGAAGGTTGTATTCATGTCAATTCCGCGAGGGGCGCCAGGAATGCGCTCCGGCTGTGGAGCACAAGGTAGGCTCGCCAACAGGACTGCGGAAGACTAATAAAAGGAACTTGATTATTAGCAAATATGGAAACTATGATGGGGTCGTGGGTTTCATTCGACAACTACAGATTTTCGTTACTGTCGCCGAGTCAGGCAGCTTCGCGCGTGCGTCCGACACGCTGCGACTGGCAAGGCCGAGCGTCACGAAAGCGATCAACGAACTGGAGTCTCGCGTTGGTGTGCGACTCCTCCATCGCACGACGCGGCGCACCAGCCTGACGGGGGAGGGTGAATCGCTCTATGACCGGGCCACCACGTTGTTGCGGGACGTGGCAGAGACCCAGGACCTATTCGGAAGTGCGGGTTTCCAACCGAGTGGCCGCCTTCGTGTCGACATACCGGTGGCTCTCGCTAAGCCCCTATTGATACCGGAATTGCCCAGCTTTGCCGCCAGCTATCCCGACATCGATCTCATTCTCGGCGTAAGCGATCAGCCTGTTGACCTGGTGGCGGACGCGGTCGACTGCGGCCTGCGAATTGGCGTGCTGCCACCCACCAGCATGATCGCCCGGCAATTGGCGACGGTGAGCATGGTGATCTGTGCATCCCCGGCGTATCTAGCTCGGCACGGTGTGCCCCGGGCGATCGACGACCTACGTAGCCTGCGCGCGGTGAACTACTTTTCGGGCCGGGGCAATCGCGCGATCGCCTGGCAGATGTCGCTCGAGGGGCATCACGCGCTGGTGATGCAGAGTGCTCTCATGGTCAACGATGCCGAGGCGTTGGTGGCATGTGCGAAACAGGGCATGGGATTGATCCAGGTGCCGGAGCTATTGGTGGCCGAAGAGCTGGCCGCCGGTCGGCTCGTCAAGGTCCTCCCCGGTGCATCCCAAACCCTCTGGCCGCTGTCGATCATGTACCCCAACCGGCAATACCTCGCCCCCCAAGTCAGAGCATTCATCGACTGGATGGCGCAACTCGTACACGATCGCCGCAGCGAAGCGCTGCGGCCCGTTTAAACTCAGGACGACGTTTGCCGTCCGGCCATGCCTTAACCGACGGCGTGCTTTATGCACGACGTAGTAGCCAATGAAAGGAATCGAATCTGTGTCAAGAAACGCCACCGACATCGCTAAAAAAGATGATGCCGTCGAATTTACGCTGAAATACCTGGACCTTCTTGAAAAGCACCTTCACGTAAAACTAAATGACGCCGGCCTGGCCGTCTGCATTGTTGAATGGATCGACGCGGAATCGATCTCTTCGTTGCGCCATGATCTCTCGGAGCTCATGCGGGACGAACTTGAACTGCGCGCACGAGAAGCAACGATCGACTACGGATCAACCCATATCCAGACGGTTGGATTTGGGCTTGCTCCGGATTTTGACCAGTTCGTAAAACTTGGCCTGATCTATGGTGATCGTGTTGTCCTTTGGGATGTCATCCATAGTCGCATTTTCGCTAATGATCAACCGAATCAAGATCGCAAGGGCTTACTCGCGCAGATTGCCTGCAATCTTTTGAATCTCAGGCCAACAGTATTGCGTGGCGGCCTCGTCATCCTGGCGCACCCTATCGTGTGGAGCAACCTAGCTTCTGCCATTGATGAAGAGCTGCGCGCAGCTGGCGCCGTTCAGGCCGCCAGCCTTGGCCTTTCGTTGGCCTTCGCCGCAATCAAGGAGGGCCTCCCCCTACATCCCTACGTCCTCCTCGAAGATGGCTCGAAGCCCATGCCGGCTTCACCAGCAGGCAGGGAGGTCGATCCGCTATTTTCATCTGAGAGTTTCAAATTCCAACAGTGCGTCGCCAAACTTCTACGGGACGAACGTGTTGCCTACATGGAAGACGTGCGAACTGAGGATTTCTTTGATGTGATGTCAGGGCATGCCAAGTTGCGTCGCGCCCTCAGAATGCACTTCACAAGCGTGCTAAGCGGCCTCTCGCCCCAGCAAGAAATGAGGGAATTGACAGATAAGATCGACGATCTATTTGAGCTTTTTGAAAAAAGAAACGTGGCTGTCAAGAACTATGTTGCGGAGGCGGTCGATGCCACACTTAAGTTTGCTCTGGCGTCCGTGGTAGTGACGTCGCTGGGTGAATCATTGGTTTCGAACCTAGCGACTTGCGGCGTACCGGTCTTTTGCTTGACCACTGCAGTTCGGAAGTGGGTGAACACACCCGAAAAGCTCGTCATTATTCAGGCGTTCAATGCCCTGAATGAGGCCGCAAAGAGTACGCCTTCAATGCCTCTATACGACATGGAATTCCAGCTCTCAAACTACCGTCAGGGGCAGGCATCTCTTGGAAGCATCTACGAGGAGTTTATGGCTCTTCCTTGGACGGAAGATCGCCACGAATATCTCACGTCACTACCCCTAGATGTTGCGAAAGCGTTGCTAGCACTTCTGACAGAAGACGATCTGGCTATCATCGTCAATGAAAGAAGGTTTCAGGAAGATTATATCGGCGACTACTTGGCTTATCTGTCGGGCATTGATGAGGCAATCTATTGGGAGCACTTAGGAAAGACGTTTGAGTCATCAGACGGCCTTCTAAGTTACGACAATGATGACCACATCCGATCAATGGAAACGAAGGATATGCCATTGAAAGTGTGGAACCAGCTGCTGACATCTTTGTTCAGCGCGCATGCGTGCGAGTTGCGGTCACGCAACTATGGTTATCCGCTCGAATGCCTCCCAAACGTTGTTCGGTTTCAAACGGAAGCAACCCGAGACCTCGGCGAGAAGCGCTTAGCACTCATCAATCTAGCTTCAACCCTCACGCCTGATGACCGAGCGGCGCTTACCGATTTTGTCGCTTCTGCCTTCGATGGCAAGGCACCCCTTTGGCTTCCTTCCGAATGATAAGGTCCGCCCCACTTGGCGAAGGGCCGCGCGCCTGTCCGCCGGCCGAAGAGTAGTAAGCGGAGCTGTTCTCGGCCTCACTTGAGCTTGCAGGCCATCGATAGTCCATCGGACGGTCGAGCGCGGCGCCGTCGGAACGCTATTCAGTCGCTGGCGGTTGCTTCCAGCCAGGATGGACAGTGGCGCCATAAATCGTGCCAACGCTTTGGCGGTTCGCCACATCCGGCGGAGGCGAGGCGAAGGATTCAGGCCGTCCCTCTGTTCGGCCACACGCCCGGACACACGCCCGTGTCGACTCCCCGTAAACTTACTCCAGACATAAACCGAGGTCTCCTGTCGCCTCCCCGTAAACTTACTCCAGACATAAACCGAGGTCTCCGGGCAAAATATCCCCAAGGAGACCCACGATGCGCAAGAGCAAATTCACCGAGAGCCAGATCGTTGCGACGCTGAAGCAGGTCGAAGGCGGCAGGCAGGTCAAGGACATGTGCCGGGATCTCGGCATTTCCGAGGCGACCTACTACACCTGGAAATCGAAGTACGGTGGCATGGAGGCGTCGGACGTTCATCGCCTGCGTGACCTGGAAGCGGAGCACAACAAGCTCAAGCGCATGTATGCGGATCTGGCGATGGAGAACCACGGGCTTAAGGATCTCATCGCAAAAAAGCTGTAGACCCGGCGCATAAGCGCCCGCTCATCACCTGGCTGGTCGAGCAGCACGGATGGAGCGAGCGCCGGGCCTGTGAGGCACTAGGCTTCTCGCGATCTACGCTGCGCTACAAGGCTCGCCCTGATCGCGACGAGCCCGTTATCGGGCTATTAGCGGAGCTGGCTGAGCGATTCCCCGAGCGCGGCTTCGACAAGCTATTTCAGATCATCCGCCGGCGCGGTCTGCCGTGGAACCACAAGAGGGTGTGGCGCGTGTATTGCCAGATGCAGTTGAATCGCCGCCGACGCGGCAAGAAGCATGTCCCGACGCGTCACCCGCTACCACTGGTGGCCGGCGAGGCGATCAACGGAAGCTGGTCCATCGACTTCATGTCCGACGCGCTCTGGGACGGCCGCCGGTTCCGAACGTTCAACGTCATCGACGACTTCAGTCGCGAGGCACTCGCCGTGGAAATCGATTTGAATTTGCCTGCGTCGCGTGTGATTCGCACGCTCGAGCGTGTCGCTGCATGGCGCGGTTATCCGTCAAAGCTTCGTCTGGACAATGGTCCGGAATTCGTCGCTCTGGCGCTCGCGGAATGGGCAGAACGCAAAGGCATCAAGCTCGACTTCATCGAGCCGGGAAGGCCGATGCAGAACGGCTTCATCGAGCGCTTCAACGGCAGCTTCCGGCGTGGTGTCCTCGACATGCACGTGTTTCGGAACCTGACCGAAGTACGCGAGCAGGCAGAGCTTTGGCTAGCCGACTACAACCGCGAGATACCGCACGACAGCTTAGGCGGGCTGACGCCCGCAGAATTCAGGCAGCAAAATGATCCGGCGACCTTGGGTTATGGTTGGCACTAACTAACGGGGGGTCGACACCCGGACACACGGGATACCTCTTGGGTGACGAAAAGGAATCCCTGCTGGTATGGGGTGATGTTGTGCACTTCCCGCACGTGCAGACCGCACAGCCTGACGTCACAATCGCATTTGACAGTGATCCGGCCGAAGCCCGGCGTACTCGTGGCCGCCTGCTCGACAGGGTGGCGGCGGACAAGGTGACGGTAAGCGGGATGCACTTCAACCAGCCGACCACGGGCAAGATTCAGCGGGACGGCGCAGGCTTCGCCCTGGCGTATGATTACTGGTCGCCGACCGTGTGAACGTGGTGAGGTGAAAGCGCCCGAACGGCTCGTGGAGTGTGTTTCTGGCGCCTGCATTGCGCCGACCCACCAGCGTAGTGTGGAGTCGTGACAGGCCATGCCGGGGTCGGTAGCGGCTACAACCGTTGGCGGCCGCCGGAGGGCTGTGGTCCGTAGACCGCGAACGTATGCACGTCACTTCAGCCGACGGATCAAGCGGTTACGGTCGGAGTACCGCCGGCGGCAGGCAACATTGATCGCCGGCCGCCGGCGACCCTGACTACGGCTCCAGAACGTCGGGTTCGGGGCCATCGGAATTTAGCGGGTCCGCCGCGAAGCGCGCCGTTCCAGCGACCAACATCCCGCCGATGTCCGTGAAACCGCGGATGGCGGCATCCGAATACGACTGTAGGCTGGGGTAGAGCGCTCGCAGTTGGGACGGGGTGACTCCCGCCGTGATTCCGCGGTGCAAGGTACAAAACCCTTCAACCAGACGAGCGGTACCCGCGGGCTTTGTTACGATGTGCTTGAGGGTAGTGCCGATTGCCATGGGTTCTCCTAATAGTTGAGGTGGACCCATGGTAGGGAGCGGCTATCTGCCGAATCCACCCACACTATATCGACGCAGAGCGTGACTTGACATGGAAGGCAGAACTAAGACTGGCAAGACAAAGCGCACATCTGCAGCGGCCGCCGGTGATGCCAAGTCGTCGTCGCCGGTGGTGGCAATTCGCAACCGCCGAGAGCGAGATCGCATCAACCGATTCCTTGTGCAGCAGTGCGTTGCCCGGCGCTTCATGCATCAATTCAGCGCGGAATATGACGCACTGGTCGCGGTGAGAACCTCGATCGAGGGGTGCTTTGCCAACTCTCCCCACGCCGTGCTGCAAGAACTCCTCAAGCACCAGCAAGCGGATATTCTCACGGCGGGATTCTGGCTGCTCGAGACGCGAAAAGGTCGACGCGCCGTCGATAGTGGTGACGTGGAGTCGGCCACCGAAGAGGTGATCGACATGCATGCCTTGAAGGGATTCCACAACGATGAGCAGGTCCATCGGGTCGTACGCCTTCTCATCGCCGCAGTAGCCCCCTTCACGCGCCTTGCTGAGGAGCTGATGGATCGATTTAACTATTTCGATTACTTCAGCCTGCTCTCCATGACGACGGTCGTCCGTGGTGATGTCCTGCATGCGTCCTATGACGGCGTGGTTAACAGCAAATTCAAGTTCGTCACCCCCATTCCTGGCGTGGAAAGCGCTTATCAGTGGCTTCATGGTGCGCGCGCGTTCGCCGACCTGAACCTGA
The DNA here is from genome assembly GCF_041228075.2 of Xanthomonas sp. NCPPB 2632. Taxonomy (NCBI): domain Bacteria; kingdom Pseudomonadati; phylum Pseudomonadota; class Gammaproteobacteria; order Lysobacterales; family Lysobacteraceae; genus Xanthomonas; species Xanthomonas sp. NCPPB 2632. Next base: position 2,528,342 of record NZ_CM192979.1, on the reverse strand, counting down.
CGCTTGCCATCAGCTACGCGGCTCGTGAACCACGGTTTTATGGGTCAGGGATTGAAATTTTTGACAGCGAACATAACGCCGTTTCAATCGACGGTCGACCAGTTGATCGTTCGCTCTTTCTTCGTATCGACCTCACCAAAGTGCCAGGCGCCATCGACGCGGCACTGGTCTACCTCCGCGCAGCCATCATGGACGCGCTGGGCGGCGCGAATGCAATGCTCGATGACGTGGAGGGTTACGAGTCGTTCCTTGCCACGCGCTTTGCAGCAACGGACCACAGCGTCAACACCATCGTCGGCGGCAATAATCAGCTGGAAGGAGCCCTTCTTGGCCTTTGGGCGTGGGACCTCACGCGGCTGGAAGGCAAGACGCGTGACGAGGCCTGCCAGCATATCGCCCGGGAAATCTTCGGCCACAACGATCCCATAATGTACGTGGCGATGCGACGGCCAGGCCTAACCGCGCAGGAAGAAGAAGCGGCCGTCCACAAGAAGGAGCGAACGACTCGTAAGCACCTCGATACGGTCAAGGGGTGGATCGAAGGCGGGCGGACGGAGATCGCCGCCAACTTGGGCCGCGATCTCGATCAGGCCGTGACCGGGCAGGCCCATCGGGCTCTCGGGCCGCGAACCTGAGTCACGAACGGCCCGTTGGCGGCCCATTAGTGCCTGGAGCCGCTGGATGTACCCGGCCACGGCGTCGTTGCGGTTGCCCTTTGCTGGCCCGTTCTTCTGCCGGCATGCTCGAGCGCACAAGGGAAGAGTGTTGGCCCTAACCATCATTAGACAGAACGCCTATGCATTGCAACGAGGACCATGTGCTTACACTGGCTGCGCTCAACGCCGATGCATCGACGCTGGGACGCGCACTGTCGCACGGCGATCTCTGGATAGCGCGCTCCATAGCAGAACAGATCGTCCAGCTTGCAGCAACGCTCGACAATGATGAACTTTTCGCATCTGCGAAAGAGCTGGCTGCGCGGATGGGCAGCGTGTCTGAAGCACCGTCTACCGGCGTGGGTCTCGCGCTGATGCGGTTCGGCCGTGCCATCGACGATGCGCTGGAAGCCAGCGGCTAAGCCCGCTTTCGGCGATGAGGGCCAATCTGAGGCCGCCGCATCCTCGGTTCACATACCGAGGCGTCCGACTGCCTGGTAAGGCTAAGCTCGCTGATCGCTATGAAGACGGCCAGTGCGTCAGGATGAAAACGAGCGAGCCAGCGTAGGAGCACAGCGTCCTCGAGCATCTTGTGCACAACTTGCTGCGCGACTGTCAACCTCAAGACTCCGTCACCTCGCGCTTGCGCCTCGCGCGCCGACGCCACGTTGGCCAAGGCAAACAAGGTCGCCGAGTGCTGGCCAAATGGCTGGATGTGCCGGGGATCGCTCATGAGCGCATCACTTGTGCGAGCGAGACAGGACAAGTGTGCGTCACAGAGATCTGAGACGTTCAGGAGACAGGCTGCCAGCTGCTCCTCTCTCACCCAGCGACTATGCTGAGGGCCACTCACAACGGAGAGCCTGGACGGGATAAGGCGGCAAGCTCGCGGAAGATGCGAAGTGATTGGAATATGAAGAATCCTGCCCCGGCGTCCGGATGTTCATCCAACCGGGCTGGCCAAGTGGGTCGGCCGACGGCGGGAAGAACCAGGTAATCCAAGGGTCTGTCACCGTGGCGGTCCATCCGAATTCCTACGTAGATATCGGCTTGCCTCAACCAAGTGGGAAGGGCCCAGCGTATGTTGCGCCCCACGTGCGATGACTGCATAAGCTGAAATTGTGCGGTCCACGTCCGATCGATACAGAGGAGGCGACTGTTGCGCTCGACCGTCGATCCATCGTCGATAAGGAGCTCCTCGACGAAACGGATGACGCTCTCCTGCCATACCTGAATGCGATCGCGAATATCGCCGTAGCTGAGATCTCGGTTCTGGACATAACCGATGCGAAGGTAGGCGGCGCGCAAGCTACCGAACCGCCGCAGGTACACCTGCGGTGATGGCGCGTCAGGTGCCGCGGCAAGCAGTTCGCTTGAGATGCGCCCGTGTCGCTTCCAAACACGAATCATGGCCTCAAGGATTTCCTCGTCGGTCAGACGGGTGGAGTAGCGTCGCTGAACCTCGCGTGCCCGGTAGAACAACGCCGAGGAAACCAATGCAGGGAAGGCATGCTCCACACGAATTACACCGTGACCAGCACCCAGACCGGGCGGTTGCGCGATAGCGCGACTGCAATCCTTACCAAACGTCGTCGTCCCGATATAACGTTCGTCCTCAAGCATGTCGCGCACGGTCGACACGCTCCATTGGCGGCCTTTGCGGGTACGTGAACCCTTGTCATTTAGCCTCTTGACGATCTCGGGGAGGCGGACGGCCGCAGCTGCCTGGCGAAACATCCAACGAACCGTGCGGACCTCCTCGTGGGGACCCAGGGCAAGCCGGACACGGTCGCTGGCGATACTCTTCCGCTCCCCGGGGGCCAGCATCGCGCGCATCCGACCCGACGCGTCGATCAGTACACGCTGAAGCCCATAAGGCGCTGGGCCCCCCATCGTGAAACCTGCCCGGATGAGCCTCGCTTGGCCCGCAAAGACCTTGGCGGACAGTTCGCGGCTATATTCAGCCGCCATGGAGCGCTTAAGTCCCTTCAGGAGGGCTCCTAGCGGCCCGGTGTCGTCGCCGAACAGTTCGGCCACGTAGATCACGCGGACGCCATTGCGGGTACACAGGTGCTCGTAGAAGGCGGCCTCATCGACGTCCTGAAAGCGCCCCCAACGACTCACGTCCAAAACTAGAATCGCCGTGCAACCTAGGGTGTGCGCCTCGACCGCGCCAAGCAGTGAGGTAAGCGCCGGTCGCCCAGCAAGGTCCAGACCGCTGCGCCCTTCATCTTCGAATGACCGCAATACAAGCATATTGTGGGTCGCGGCGTAGGCGGCGATCGCCGCTCGCTGGTTGGAAATCGACGTGTCCTGTTTGTCTGTCGACATACGGAGATACTCGGCGACCATCACCGGCCGGGACGTGCGCGGTAGGGCGTCGGACAGGGACATGTCTGCAGAACCGTGCAACTTAGTCGTCAGGCGCTCGTCCGCCGCGGGTTCGGAGGGCTTCCGCGTGACGATCGATAAACTCCATCGTCTCGCCCCGATAGCGGATCACCTCTGCGGGCAGCGAGACGCCGAGTTTGCGAGCCAGGTCGGTGGCGTACTTCAGCTGGGCCGGGCTAGGCGGCCGGAGATCCGCATCCAGGCATTCGACCAAGCTTGTGGCGAAGCACTGGGCGAGCCGCCTGTGCAATCGCTCCACCCCCCCATCGAGCTCGGCTCGTCCCCACTGGACGAGCCAGGCTTCCCGGGTGGGTTCGTCGAGGGGCAGCGGTATATCCGAGTCGTCGTCGAGTACGAGTTGCACGTGAGCTCCTGGCCTGACGCGCCACGACGTGGGTTGCACCCGATACTACGAAACTCGTAGTATCGGGTGCAAGACAAAGTTACGAGTCTCGTAGTCCCAATACGGACCGAGACTCGTCTCATGCCACGGCACGAACCGCTGCAGCTGGTGTTCCAGCATCGCCTGAGGGCGGCCCGCGAGATGAAAGAGCTTTCGCAAAAACAACTGGGCGTCAACGCGGGGCTGGACCCATTCGTGGCCAGCGCCCGTATAAACCGTTACGAGCAGGGCGTTCACCAGCCGGACTTGGGTACGGTTGAGCGCCTCGCTGAGGCACTGGCCGTACCTCCTGCATACCTGTTTGCAGGAAACGAAAGGCTGGCCAGAATGATTCTGGCCTTTGACAAACTGTCACCAAGCGAGCAGGAGCGACTCCTGCGCGATGTCGCGGGTTAGGCCGCAGGAGGCCGATTGGGCGCACTACAGAATACCGACTTGCTTGGCCAGCGCTTGGCCGAGGCCCAAAAGGACGCGGCGAACTGGACCGCATTTCTTGCCACCCTGGCGTTCAGCAGCGTTTTGACACTCCTTAGCCAGCCACCAGGGGAGGGCGACGCGGCACCGTGGCGCAATCTCGTTAGATGGCGACAGGCCGACACTGGCCAGAATGTTGCCCTGGTTTTCACCAGTCCCGACCAATTCCCGCACGCGCCGCCACCCCCTACCGTTCTCGTTCGCGTGCCGATGCGGGAGCTGCTTAGCATTGCCGAACATCCGCCCTGGGTAATCAACCCGCTCTCCGTGACGCCTTGGTCCCTTACCATTGCGCAATGCGACGCCATGCGATCGGTGCTCGCAGGACAAGGCCTGGGCGTAGAGCAACCGCGACCCGAAGCACCATGGGCCTTCCGCTTCCCGCCGGAGGAGGCCTACCCGATTGCCGAAGCCTTAGCGCGATGGTTCATCCAGCACGGGCGCGTTGACGTGGCCTATCTGTACACCGTTGACCGAGGCGGCGTTCCTGGGGGTGAGACCCTCGTACTCGGCCTTAATGAGCACGCCGATCCTCACCTCGCCTGGCAACTGACAGCTGCGGCGCGGCTCGCCGGCGCGGCCGAGTCATTCCTAGTCCGCTTCCTCCCGGACGAGCCGACACATCGCGCAGCCATCGAAGGAATGCGACTCACCCCCTTCTACCTACGCCAGCCAGCACTCGGGTGACCAGGTCAGCTTGAATAAGGGACGCGGTCAACGATGGGTGCGGGCCATTGCCCCAGCGGCTGAGACCTCAGACAATGTTGCCCGTCGGCTCTCAAGGCGCGAGTGGCGGGGCACATGGACAAGGGAATCGAACGGGCCATTCTGGCCGGCGAGCGCAACAAAGTAACGGTCGCGCTCGTCCACAACTGGTGTGCGCATGCGATCATCACGCGAACCGATGGCAGAGGCCTCGTTGAACTTGAAACAGGACTGCCCATCGGTCATCTGGGCATGGGATGTCCGTATGCGTCGCGCGCGGGCATGATGAGCTGGGACCTCCGTGACGCCGTGGTCCAGTTTTACGATCAAAATTGCGCTTCCTGCTCCGATCGAATTCCCGTCAGCCTGCCGAATATTTCGCAGCTCGTCGAAGAGCGGGATCGCGCGATTGAGGCGCGCCTCCGCGACGGGGAGGCAGCCGCTAGCCAGGCGCGTCTGGCACGAGAACAGCGCGACGCACGACGAAGCACCCTAAGGGCAACGGTGGGGACCGTGCCTTCAACCATTGTCGACCAGATAGAAGAACTCGACACGCGACATAGCGCCGAGGCCGCGTTGGCACTCGTCAAGACCGTTGAAATCGCACCCGAGTCATTCACACCGGAAATCGTCGACTACCTGTACGAAACGATTGCTTCAAATGAAGAATGGATACTCGATAGCGCGCTGCGCATACTGCGGATCCTTGACCAGGGCACCGTTCGCCTCGCGAAAGCCGCGATCATGGTGCTCTCTCGTCGCCTAAACAATGTTGCCGGCGACATCCTCGCCACCACTCCACATCCGTTCGAGTCTGGCGACGCCGCAGCGGTGTTTCGCGGTGCGGTTGAGCTAGCACGGCCGCGACGGTACGCGATGTCTGGCTGGGATGCCACCTCGAAACCCCAGCTTCTCCTTAAGCTTTATCGCGATCAGCCCCACGAGACCAAAGCGTCGATTCGCCAAAGCCTGAACTCGCGCATAGAGGCGGAAACCCACCGTGCAGCACGCGCCATTGATGCGCTTGCCAGCGAATGCAACCAATTCGCGACCCAGTACGCCAGAGACATCGTGGCCCTTGTTTGCCGCATCGACGCGCTCGTCGATGATCACGACGAAGAGCGTCATGATGACCGGCTTCTTGACCGCGTCGAAACGTGTTGCGATCACCTACTGAGAGAGGATCCAGAAGGCACCGTAAAGCTGGTTCGAAGCTATGCCGATTCGGCGGCGGACGAGGGGTTGGTGCGGCTTGTGCGGGCGTACGACAGCGCCCTTTCGGGGCGGCGTACAACGCGACAGCCCGTCCACGAGGACCAAGCTACGCCCGTCCTTCACCACCTTCTAGATCTCGCAGCTACTAGCACGCAGTTCCAAGTCCTCGGCGCAGTCTCCCAAATTTTTCGTGGCCATAGGACCCCCATAGCGATCACCGGACGCTTATTTGACCTACTCCTGGGCTCCGCCGCAGTTCTGATTGAGCGCATCGAGGAGATTAAGCGTCCGGCGATCTTGCCGGATACGTTCTACAACAACCTCGAGTTCGAAAACGCCCGCAATTCGCTGGCTAATATCGTAGAAGGCATACTCACATGGCTTGTTTCCTCAGCCGAAAGCTCGACTGAGCACGCCCGTAGCTACATTGCGTTCATGAAAGCCCTCCCGGAGGGCCGTGAGGCGCTACATGGACGAATGATTGAAGCGGCTTCGCCTCTACTGGATCGCGCGGACTTGATGGCAATCTTCCTGCCGGAATTTTATTCAGCACTATTGGGCGCATCCGCCATCATGCGTGCGTACGCGGCCAAGGCCCTCGAACGCATCTCGATTCGTGCTCGCAACAACCTGCCGGAACTCGTCTTTGAAGCGGCGGCTGCGCTGCTGACGGACCGCTACGTCGTGGTACATCAACGCGCCTTCGCCGTGGTGGAGCGGGGTAACTTCCCGTCATCGTACAAAGAAAGTAATCGCAGCGCGGTAGCGGATCTGATCGTCACCTACTGCTTGCCGGACGCTACCGCCACTCCTAATCGAGATGCGTTTCTCCTTGATTGCATCGCGTACTACTGCGGCACATCATCTGGGGCGCTGGCATCCAGCCCATTTGCCGAGCTCCTCATCGACAAACTGCTTGAAGCGGAGCCTTATAAAGTCGCCAAGGAACTGAGAGACATTCAACGAGGGCTTAACGATAACCCCCGTTTTGTCGACCTTCTCAGCACGATTGCACAGGATGATGATGCTATTCGCTACGAATATGACGACATAAGGAGAGCGTTTTCGACGCTGCCGGAGACGTCCCTCAAGGCTGCGGCAGAACGCACTTTCGAAGCCGCGCGTCAGCTCTCACCGGACACGCAGGGATCATCGCTTCTCCTGGAATGTCTCACCCGGGTCGGCGCGCTCGAAAAAGCCTGGACGATCGCGAAAATGGCGCACGACCACGTACCCGACACGATCCGCGATGCACCCGAACGCGACCATGCCCGCCTTCGTGTGATCTCCATCGAATTGGAGCGCATGGTCGAGGCCGGTGATTTTCGGGCCATCCACGCGCTCAAGAGCGAACTCCTTAAGATTCAAACATCAATGGATGAGAGAGTTGCACGTGACCAGCAGGAACCTCCTTTCCCAAGCCATCACTTCTCGCCTTGACACCTTGGCGGTGCTGCGAGAGGCACTGGCTCCCCGCTTTGCCGATGGTCAACGGCTACGCGCGTGCGCAAGTGAACTGGAAACAGTAAGCGCGCTCGAGATTCCGGCGGATACCGCGACAGCCTACGGCGCGTTTGCAGACCTCGTAGGCATCGCGGCGTCATTTGTCGACTGGCGTCAGACGGTGCTTCAGGCCGGGGCTGACGCTGCCAGGCACTTCGCATCTGCCTCTGCGCGGTCGACGCTATGGCTCGACGAATACGCAGGTTCCGCGCCCGTAGCCTTACGGCTGCTGGCTGAAGCGATTCCGTCGGTACAGACGAGCCAGGACGTAGCAGCCTGGCTCGATCGACTCTCAAGAACCGTCTTGCCCGTCGTCTTTTACGAGAAAGGCGCGGTCGGCCGCGGAGCTCCTCCCGTGCGCGACGCCGTCGCACAACCCAGGCCCAAGGAGCTTGAGGTCGCATTCCTTACGTTCACCATCGATGACGAAGCGGTACAGTCGACCCATTACGTCACACCGATGGTCCAGCACGACATATCGATCGAAGTGAAGGTCTCGCGGTGGCCAGAGCATGCAACGAGTCTTCGCCTGTCGCCTATTTCTGTCGAGGACCCGACTACATACACGCTGACGTCATTCGAGTTTGACCGCCCTGTGGGCGATGGACCCTTCGCACTACGTCAGAGCGGTCGCGCCTTGCTCAAATTCGCTCAATCGCTCTCTGCCAGACCGTATGAGTTCAAGTACTCCGCGCAGTTTTTTCCTCCCGAGGTCGAGCAACCGGTGGCCGTTGTAGGGCAGCGAACGTTGCGGCTGGAGGGAGTCGATTTTGCACGAACGCCCCTGACGGGCTTCGCGTCCCTTGACAGGGCAATTCTTGGCCTTCGCGCTCAGCTTCGCCAGGCGCGAGGCGTCACGCACGACGAGTCGATCAATTTCCTTCGGATCATGACGTCCCTCCTCAGTTGTTCAGCTCGCTCAGCGCACGACGACATATTCAGGGATACAGCCTCGGAAGCGGCATTTCAAACGGTACTTGCCAACGAGCTGAGGCGTGACGCAGCGATCGGCGCTGATCTTGAGGAACACCCGCACGTCGGGCGAGGCATCACGGATCTGTCGTACAAAGGCGTTCGCATCGAATTGAAGCTTGAGAAGACGCGGCAGTTGAAGCCGAGCGACCTTCAGGCATATGTAGCCCAGACCCGGACATATGTCGCCGCATCCGGCAGGCGCCTGGGTATCCTTTGCGTTCTGGACGCAAGCGCGAAGGGCGCTCCGATCACCGCTCCTGAGGCACTTTTCCAATTCGACAACGACGGCACGACATGCGTTGCCATACTTGTCATACAGGGCAATTTGACGAGGCCAAGCGACTATTCCAAAGGCCTAACCTCGAAATAGCGGGCAGGGCGTGCAACCCAGGGCAACCACACGCCGCTGTTTTCAGTCAGGTAGGGTGTCAAGCATCGCCGCGAGCTTCTTGAATCGGCTTTGGCCGGCTCGCCGGGCCAAGGGGCGAGCGGCATAGCGCGCCACCATGCGTCCATCTTTCCATCGCCCCGCCTGCTGCGCCTCCTCAGCGGTGGCACCGGCCTCAACCATGTCCAGGGCCGCACCGACCCGCGCGGAATGTCCGGAAAACGGCAATGCGCCGAATCCCGCCAACCGGGCGGCCCGGCGAAAGATTGCCGTCACTTGCGTGGTCGAGAGCGGCAACTCCGCCGCAGCGTGCGATCGTTCGCGAACGGCGGTGAAGACGTGGTTGGGGGAGGGGGCGACCGCGCGCCAAGCGCTGAGCATCGCCATCGTCTCCGGGCGCAGATATTGCGTCACACCGAGGCCCTCCTGGTCGGTTTTACTCCGCCCAAGGCGATACGTGCCACTGCCATCGGCGCTGGCGGCAAGCCGATCCCAGCTGAGGGACACCAGTTCGGCAGAACGGCTCATGAGGTCGTAGGCAACGTTGATCATGGCGAGATCGCGCATACGCCGATGGCGCTGTAAGGCCTCGAGCCTGTCACGGTCGGCCGGCGCTGCTCGGCGGATGCGGACCGGCGTATCGGTCGCAGATAACGCGGCCGTCATCGCCACCACATGGCGCAAGGCCATGGGGGCGGCCTGACGCTGTTCGGCGGACAAGCGCATTCGGACCAGGTCGCGCCACCAGTCCTCAGCCATTACGTCGCCCATCGGATCGGCCAGGCCCAGTCGACGATGCATTTGCCGGAGGGTCCAGAGGTGATGCTCCACCGTCGCTTTCTGTCGTCCGGCGTCGACCAGTAAGGTGATGAAGCGCTGGATATCCGCGAACAGCGCCGGCAAAACCGGCGCATGGGCCCACAAGCAGTATGCCCGCCAGGTCAGCCAGTCAGCCCGAAGGGTCCGGCGACTGTTATCAGCGAGTCCGGAGACCCCTGAGTCGCGCCGCTGATCAAGTAGGCGAAGCACGCGCTCGCGCTCGTGCTGTGACGCAAAACCCCAGCGCAGCTGCGACAACAAGGACGCAGCACCCGAAGCAGGCTCTACCCCCAACTGGGCCGGGATGCGTAGCGGCTGCTTTTCCGCCGTCGCCAGCGCTCGCCGCTCGGCATCAAAAGGCAGCGGTACATGCCGCGGCGGCTTTGCCGACCTGGGCTTGGGCGGACGTCCTCGGCGACGTGGGGTGGGGGAGGTCATAGAAAGTCCGGCAGCTGACGCACTCTACCATTTATCGCCAGCTGACAACGGCCATTGTCAGAGTGCGTTATTTCACGATTGTATGGAATATGTATGGCATATCTTTTTGCGTGATACGCCATATGCGAGTAAGCTCAGCTTGTCCTTCGCCGAGCGTCTGCCATGAGTGATGCGAATCCTTTCAGTGACGTGGAACAGCGCGTGCGCGAGTCCTGGGAAGCCCGCTGCGGTGTCCGTCGCGGCCCGCTGGAGCAAGCCGACGTCGACGCCATCGCCGAGGCGGCGTTCGCGCTGGAAGGGGGCAAGCCGACCGTGGAATTCATCCGGCGCATCGCCGGCGGCGGCTCGCCCAATACGATTCACCCGAAGCTCGATGCGTGGTTTCGCCAGGGCCGCCCGGCCGCGGCACCGAGCGCCGTCCCTGCTGAATTGCTCCTCCTGTGGGAGCGTCTACAGGCCGACGCCACTCGCGTCGCCCAGGACGCCCTCACCCCGATACGCGCTGCGACCGCGGACGATCGGGCGGCGCTGGCTGCGGAAGCGGCGCAGCTGGCCAGCGATCAGGCTGCGGTCGCCGACGAACGCGCAACCACCGAGCGGCTGGTCACGGCAATGCGCGAGGAGTTCCAATCCCTGCAAGCGCGCAACGAGACGTTGCAGGCCGAGCTAACGCAGGTCAGCGAGCAAGCCCGTGAGGCCGCCGAGATGATCAAACAGCTAGACGACGAGGTGGAGCGGTTGCAGCGTGAGGTGATCACGGCCAAAACCGAGCAGACCCGCCTCACCAGCCTATTGGCCGCGGCCGACGTCCGCCACGCCTCGCAGCAGGCCGAGTTGGACGCCGCATGTGAGGCCACGCGTGCCTTCGAAGTGCAGGCCCTTGCGCTGCGGGCGGCGGCCACCGAGTCCGCCAACGCGCTCAGCGAAGCCCAGCAACACGCCGAGCTACAGGACGGCGAACTGGGCGCGGCACAGACCACGGTCACGGCGCTGACCGATCGCATAGACCAGTTGGAGCAAGCGCTTCAGTTGGCGCGGACGGCCGCGAAGGCGGACGCGAGCTTGCACGATCATGTGGCCGCCGATCTCCACCGTGAGCGCGACGCTTTGGTGGCGGTCCGAGCGAAGGCAGCGCAAGCCAGCGAAGCCTTGGCGGCCAGCCAAGCCACGGCGGCCGCACTGGCGCAGGAAAGGGATCGCTTGCACGCCGTCCTCATGCGTGTCTCACCCGATGAGCCGACGATCGTCGACAATCCCCCCGACTAGTTCGCTATCCGACTAATACAGCTGTCGGCGCGCCGGCCGATAGCTCTACCTCGGGAATAATTTCTCGAAATCGTGCTCCACATTTGCAGCAACAACGCGCAAGCGTCCGCGATGCTTCTGTTGAAAAGCGTTCTGGAGACGAAGCGACTTCGAATCTTGTCGAGGAACGCGGGTGCAGACGATCAGTGCTGCCAATCGACCGTCGCCACCAGTTCTTTCGCAACGCTTGAGGAACTCCGCCGTTGCAACGACTTGTTCAACGGCTCGATCTACGTCTTTGCCTTTGAGCTCTACGATAAGGTCGCCGATCTCTCGCTGCGTCACGACGAAATCAGCCGAGAGTGCATGCTTTACCAGGCCTCCGTCGACCTTAGTGATGAAAAATCGTTTCTTCTTCGGATTGAGAAATACAGCGGACTTCCCGTTCTCTTCAACTTTTACTCTTGACACCCTCGTACTTTCCCTGTGTGGCGCACATCCATTACCGGTCATAGGAGGCTTCCAGGTCCAGCAAATCGCTAAATTCCGAACCTGTACGCTCGGACACTTCATCAATGTAATCGGCGTTGATCAACCCGTACTCATCCATGATGGGAACGAGCTGTCGTCCCTGAATTGCGAATGCGCTCGCGCGACCTCTGGCAATACGAGCATCTTGGGGCACGATGCTGTCGAGAGATCGTCTCGCTTGCGCAGGGAGGTCATCAGTCAGCTGCCCCGCCTTGATGAGTGTATTGATTTTAGCGAGGACGTAAGGACTATGAGTCGTAATAACTATCTTGCGCGGGTTCACGGGCTTGCCCGCGGCTTTCCGACGATACGAGTTACATATCCTGGCGAACATCTCTACAAGCGATGTCTGAGCGTCCGGAAAAAGGTGCGCCTCGGGCTCTTCGATGAAGACCAGAGCAGGCCCCTCCCTCCACAGCGCAAACTTCAGCGCATCGAGCAACGGCAGTAGCTCCTGCTGCCCTGATGACAACGCGTTGAGCGGAATGCTTCGGCCGTCGTTGGTGGCGAAGTATTGTTTGTTGCGTTCCTGAACAATTTTCCCCCCCATCAATTCTTCGATGTTGTCTAGAAGAGAAGTCTTCACCTCTCGATGGAAGCTGCCTTCACGAAGAGCCGTGACCAAGCGCCCGAAGTTATGGACTACCGGATCCAGTAAGGTCTGGTCGTCGAATGCAGTGACAATCTTTCCGACGCTGGTAAAGAAGGACCGACCGGCAGGTATGTATAGCGACTCTTCCGGCAGATCGGGACCGAAGCCGCTTTCGATTGATTTGCGCAGAGCCTCGAACACTCTCCAGTGAACCTCGAACTGCTCCTGTCCAGCACCCTTCTTCTGAACCGCTTTGGCGTATGTGGAGAACACCGACGCAAGCAGGGCCTCGAAGGCTTCGGAGAAATGTATGCGACATCCATACTGACCGTTGCGGGCCTTTCTACCTCGGCTAGCCGTAATGCCAAACGCACCGGTTTCAAACGTGATGGTAAAACCTTTTGGGCCCCAACTTGACGGCGGGAACCACTGAACGAATTCTTCGGTCAGGCGCTCCTTAATATCTGCCGGCGAACTGGCGTCGCTGACCCAACCTGGAATTAACGAGGGGAAGCGATTGAAAAAATAGAAGATCTTGCAGATAACGCTCTTTCCGCTTGCTTGCGGACCGATAATTACCGTCAAATCTGTCAGTTCAAGCTTCGCACTATCGATGCACGAAAACGAATGAATTTCGAGTGTTCGCAAGGTCGTATCCCTTTAACCGACTATTAGACGCGCGGCGAGGGTAGCAGGGTGGCACCGGCGAGGCTAGGTACACCGGCGTCGATAGGCGATTCGCGCGACTCCCCGCACCAACGGCGCAGTGGTGGGAGACCTCAGCCCGTGGCCACGCCGGCTTGGTTGATCTTGCAAAAAGGTTTCTCCGCGACGGTCGCTTTGGGGTGCCCGCGGCACGACCTTGGCGGCCGAGCTCGTGCCGCGGGCAGGGGCGGCCGCGCGCAACGGGCTGCGAACGTCGATCCCCCCGGGGTTGGCGACGGCCTGTGTCCACCGTACCCTGATCTGCACGAGCCACGTCCGCGCGCGGAGACCATCGCGCGGTTCAGCGCGCTTCGTCATCCGCAGGGGAGGAGGCCATCGTGATCGCCTGGCATGACAGCTTGCTACTGCCGTGGGAGTCGGCCTGGAGCGTGGGACAGAAGTTGGCCTGGCTCAACGCCGGCAGGCCAAGGGACGTCCTGAAACATCTGGTGCGCCGATGGCACGACGCTGCGCGGCACATCATCCACCCCGTCGATAGCGGACGTTTTCCCTGGGCGGACAATTGCGCGTCCGACACAGCGCAGGGAAAGCAACTGCACGCGACGCTGGCTGCCCGCTTTGGACGCGGCAGTGATGTCGCACGTTGGTGCCAGCGTATGCAGTTCGGCCTTACGTGGCAGGTACGCTATTGCCCCGTCTGTCTGGCGGGTGGCTTTCACTCGATAATCCACCAAATTCCCGGGCTTGCGCGCTGTCCCATCGACGGGGCGCTGTTGCGCAACGATTGCCCGAAGTGCGAGCGAGCGATCGGCGCATACGACCTCATCGATTTCGCGCCATTCGAGTGCCCGCACTGCAGCCACCCGTTTCGTGATCCGGGTGCACCCTTCTTCCGTACGGACGACGATGGGGCGGACGGACGTACCGGGCGGCTGGAACTGGTCGGGCGGTGGGCCGCAGACGCGATGGAGCGGCTCGCGCCGGATGCCGCGTGGCTCGAACTCGAGTGGGTCGATATTGCATGGGAAGGCACGCGACGGGTGGTCCCCATGCGCGAAGCCATCATGGGTCTTTGCCATACGGTCATCCCATTCCCGCTGGCGTCCGATCTTGGTCCGCCGACATTGGTGCACGTCTCCTATAGCGCCGATCTCGAGCTCACCGACCCGTTGACGGTATTCCCTCTAGAGAATGTGCGAGAAACCATTCAGGTTGTTAGGGGGGACATCAGGGCACGGCTGGGATCGCACGCAACATGCTATGACGCCGGCGCAGCTTTGATGCGTGAAGGATATGGCCGCAGTGGATACGATATACCGTGGTACGAGGGATTTTGTCCCACGGCGTATGCCGTTCTCGCATGGGAGAAGCGTGCCGCAGGCTATGCAAGGAGTCTTCGGCTGCGCGAGGCTAAGGGCGAAGTCAATCACACCTACGCGCGTTTGGCGTATCTTGAATCAGCGCTACGAAACCTCTTCGAGTATTCCCTCTTTGCCGCGCGGTTTTCACAGTTCTGGAGATCACGAACCAACTATTCAACGGCCGTTCCCGCTTGCAAGTTACGTCCCGCACCTTGGCTCCAGGTGTGGGGAACGGTGCGCGACTCGGATACCGGTGATTGGCGCTGGTCAACGATGCCACGCCTTTCGATGGCACCCGATTCTGGTTTTTGGTTCGATCGGTGCGATGGCGGCCTCGTCGAAAAGTACTTGCGTCTGCGTAAGACAACGACGGGGATGCTGCCGCCTTACCATCAGTGGGTGAAGGAGTGCTGGACACCCACGACGGGCGATCCTCCAAGCATTTGATGTTCACGCTTCTGGCACGGACCTTCGCCATTTCACGTCAATGAACACATCCTCCACTGGAATCCTGCGCGTCCCCGGTGATAGAAGCCACGGGTGCAAGAGGTCTGGCGACGAGTGTCCTAGCGACCGACGACAACTAGCCACTCCGGTCACGTCACCAAGCCTGATTGGGATCGTCGGTCGCCTCTTGTCGAGCGATGTCGATCACCGCGTCAGGCCGTATCGGGAAGACATCCGAGGCCGCGCGGGCCTCGAGGCTAGCGCCGAGACCCAGTGCGGCGTCGCTCAGCCGCTCCGTACATCCGTAGAGCCAAAACGCACGCGCCCAGCCGCCACGATCCAGGGTCGGCGCCAAACCGGGGATTGCGCCCAGGGCGGTCAGCAACGGCTCAACCTCGGGTCGCACGCCCGAGTCGTCGAACTGAAAGGGCGGAAAGAGGAAGGTCTCGTCCGGCTGCGACCAGACGGCAAAAACCTTGCCAGAGGCCCGTAGGTCCGTGAGCAAGCGTTGCGCACCCTCGACAGAGCGACTGAACAACGGCGCGAGCGCCGCCGCCGACGGCCAGCCAGCGTTGAGGAGGTCGTCGCGCAGCTCAACGGCAGCGCGCCGGGCGGCGAGTTCGGGAGAGTCCGAGGGCACGGTGGGCATCTCATTAATCTCCCATCGGACAAGAGGCGTAGGCCCGCCGGGTTTGCGCTGCCGAGCGCCACAGTGCGTATGATTGAATACGATTTAGCCCATCGAGGCAACGGCTGCTATGAACGATGCCAGTGAGGCGCGCAAATGATACTGCAGCGATCTTTGACGGCATCGTAAGTAGGGGCGTACTTAGGCCTGCTGCAGTGGAGTGCGGGTGATGCGGTAAACGCCCTCGCTCAGGACCCGGAGACAGTATTAGCGTTGGTGCTTAAAACCGCCGGATAAAGTAGGCGTCGCTGGATAGTTGAATGGGTGAAATCGCCTGATGAGTAGCCTTGAACGAAAAGAGATGATCCTCGCAGCCTCTTTGTCGGTGGCCCAGGCGGCGGCGCGTCTGGGCGTCGCCGGCTGGCGTATCGACGAGTTGCGTAGGGCCGGATCGCTGTTTGGGGTATGGCATGCGAAACAGGGCACGTTTGTCTTTCCAGACTTTCAATTTGACCAGCGATTGGATGCCGAGACATTCCGTGAGCTTCTGGCGATCGCCTCGCGAGTCGGTTTCGATCCAGCACAAAGCGACAGGGGAGGCTGGGGACGGGCGTACTGGCTCTACCAGCCAAGTGAGCTCCTGTCACGCCAGGCGCGTGCAGACTACACAGATGCTCTCACCGATCCTGTGCGCGTGGCCATGCGGGTACGTAACCTGTCAGCCGAGGCGCGAACGCCCGTGGAGGCGCTAATGGATGACCCGGAGGGTGTGCTGGCTCTGGCACGGCAGCTGTGGCCTCAGCAAGCCTAGCCTCGACGAATTCAGGCCGGCCCAGGGACTCGGCGGAGCTACTGTACCCTCAGTTCGACTAAAGCTTTGTCGATTACCATCGGCAAAAAATACGATGATTACCGTCAGTTCTCAACTAAAGTTCGAGAATTACCTTCTTCGGGATGGGACTTGGACGCAATCAGTGGTGGAGTAAAGATCGAACTTCTCACAGGTCGTTGTGGCAGCGTTAAAAGCGGCGCCGAACCGGCGAAAAGGTTCGAGATTTAGCGCCTACACCTGGTCGATACGGCCTAACTTTGTTGGCCGCACCCAATCCAGCGCTTAGAAAACGAGCTAGGGCCCGTGAGGGCGAGGGTTTCCCGAAAGGTGGCGGCCGATCTCAGGCAACACAGATGTTCGCATAATGTATATAGGCTGGGGTTTTGTAAAATAGACATTTCCCGGCCAGAAGCGTGCGATTCGGGCGTATAGACGGCTAAACCTAATGCGAGCGCAACGCCTGCCGCCGTCCCCGAAATCCTTTGAGCGCATCGAAGCCACACCTTTGCGCGGCGAGGGTTTACTTGCTCGTCTCGTTCTGCTTGGACTCTTAAAACCCATTCGTCAGGGTCTAGTCCGATTGCCTTCGCCATTTCTTCTACCGCTTCTGGCTGCGCGTGTGACGTTCCGTTTTTCCAGTTAGACAGTGCTGGGCCTGTCAGCCCTAGTTTCCTGCCTGTGGCGGCTAGGCTCGTCAGATGCATAGTTTCCATATACATGTCAAGCAATTTATTCGTGCTGTTCATGGCATCAAGGGCCTTGACTGTGGGACCGTAAAGGTACTTTACTCTGTGCCGTCATCAAGGGCCTTGATGATGTAAACGCCACAGGGGGCTCCGTGCACGACTTTCCGACGATTGACCAGCTTCGCGCCATCGGCGCCTCACCTGACGCCATGCGCGTCCTTTACGGGTTCATGGCCTATCTGGGTCTCTGGGTGCTCGCTGGGAGCATCGTTTGGGGCATCGTCGGCGCGACTGCTCGGATCATCGAGGACCGTCGCTACCTCCGTGAGTGTGCCCTCGACCTCGTTGCGAGGTCTCGCAAGTGATCCATGTGACCGAAGACATGCGTCGCGACTTTATTGCCCATCACGGTCGTGAATGTGAGTTGGCTTTGTTCCGCGCTGACGCGGCTGCTCGCTCTGGCACCGTCCGCGAGCGTTTCACCATGATGGCGTTGCACAAGAGTGATGCCGCTATCTACTCCGCCGCCGCATTCACGTGGGCGAAGCGTGAGGTTGTTTCGTGATGTCCGTGGATCAATCCTTCGCGCTTTGGCTTTTTATGGGCTGGCTGCTCGCTCTGTTTACCCTGTCCGATGATTCGCGGGGGGGCTGGTGATCCGTCGCGGCCTCCCCGAAGCTTTCGTCCCGCCTGAGCGGTGCTACCGCCGTCGCGACCTTTGCACGTCGATCGTTTTCACCCCCGCCCACGTCGATGCCATTCGCCCCCCTGTGGTGGCCTCGGCGTGGTTCGGGGACTTTGTACTGGATGGGTCGGTACACATGGGCGACACGGCCGCGCTGTGCGCGGAAGGGCCCATCAGTAATACGGGCCTAACAGGTTCCCTCGGGGCAGGGGAGGGCGATACCCCCGCTTTTCAGGTCTCTATCGACTATTTCACCCTCGTGTTTCCGGAAGCTGCTGCTGCTGAGCATGGGCAGGTGTCGAAAACCATCCTCGGCTTCCTGTTTGGTCCGTCGAAGATGAAGGCCACGCAGCTACAGACGAAGAACTGGCAGTTCTACAGGTCTAGCTGCTCGATACACGACGACGAAGGCAAGCTGGTTGGTCGCATCGGCATGGATGGCAACGGTGATACGTGGTGCGTGTCCCTTTCCGGCGCTGGCTGCAAGCTGGTTGACGACTGGAAGCGTGTCATGGTCCAGGCGCAGAACCTTCGCGGTCACATAAGCCGTGTAGACGTGGCGTTCGATGATTTCCTCGGCTCGGTGTTCGACATTCATCAAGCCAACGCTATGGCGATGAACGGTGAGTTTGCAGGCAACGGTATGCCGCCTTCCACGCGGTTCATTGACGACCACGGATCGAACCGTGGCTGCACTGTCTACGTCGGTGCCAAGGGCAGGAAAGAGCTTTGCATCTATGAGAAGGGTAAGCAGCTTGGTGACCCCGCATCGCCGTGGGTGCGTGTGGAACTGCGGTTGTGGTCGCGTAACTGCGTCATTCCGCTCGACTGCATCACTGGACCTGAGCGCTTTCTGCGTGGTGCCTATGCCGTGCTCAACGCCCGCATTCCGGTGATTAAGCATGCCGAAGCTGCTAGGCCCGAGTACACGCGTCGCGAAGTGGAAGCAACGCTGGAGGCTGTCAAGCGCGTTCTGAAACAGCAATGCGGACCTATGCTCCATCTGCTCTGGTCGGCCTTTGGCCCCGGTGCGGAGGACTGGCTTAAAGAAAATATTTTCCGCGACACGATGCCCGGTCGATTCAAGGGCAAGGGCGGGGAGCGCGAAACGTTGCTTAGCATATTGCGCGAGGCGACGGGTCGTGAGTTCGTAGCGCCGTTCTGACGGCATCCCAAGGCGTTTAGACGTCCAAACAGAGAAGACAATATGAGCCTCCAAATTCAAATCGAAAACGAAAACGTCAAGGTTCGCGAGGGCATGAGCAAACAGAACAAGCCCTACAAGATGCGCGAGCAGGACTGTGTTGTGTACGGCATCGGTCGCTTTCCGATCCAGATGAAGCTGACGCTTCCCGATGGTATCGAGGGCTACAAGGTCGGTCTGTATGACGTGACCACGCCGCTCAACGCCGGTCGCTACGGACTGGAAGCTGCCCGCGATCTCGGCCTCGTGCCTGCCGCGAAGAAAGCCGTCCAGGCGGCGTAAAGGAATTCATTCCATGGCTATCTGCGTAACTCTCAATCAAGACGGCACGCTCGCGACGACAGGTCAGGCGGTCTCTGAGTGCGCGGGTTACGTGATGGTCAGCGGCAGTGAATACGGGGTCTATCAGGTCGTGCAGGACGCGTTGTCCACACCGACCCCGGAAGAGGCGGCGGGCTGGTTTTTTGGTCCACTCACCTTGATCGCGACTATCTACGTGTTGTCTCGACAGGTCGGATCACTCGCCAATTTTTTTGACCGGTAACACCCAATCAAACTCACTCAATCAAAGGAAAAAACATGAAGAACCTCCGCGAACTCGCCGCCCGCAACGCACGCAAGCTGGGTGCTGCCGGTGCCATCGCTGCCACTGCCGTTTCCGGTTCCGCCATGGCGGCGGGCACCGATTTCTCTTCGGTCACCTCCGGCGTGGACAACAGCACGCTCATCACCGGTCTGGTCGCGATGGCGGTTGTGCTGGTTGGTGCCGGCTTCGCCAAGTGGGGCTCCAAGAAGATCGGTGGCTTCTTTGGCTGATCGGTCATCGAGGTAGGGGAGGGGGCTTCGGCCCCCTCGTTTTTCGTCCGTTTACTTCGTGCCCTTCGGTGAGGGGCACCAGTTAAGCCGACAAGGGGTGACCATGCTGCTGGACTTCGCGATGTTCATATTGGGCTGCGCTGGCGGGTATGCGCTGGTGTCGGGGCTTGACCGGTGAGGGCGCTCGTCTTAGCCCTCGTGGTGCTGTTTCTCGGCTGCGTCTCCATGTCTGTGGTCGCTGCGGCGTCGTGCCCTGCGCAGGACTCCGCCCTCACGCAGTGCCAGGCATACGGCGATAGCTTGGTCGCTAGGTCCGGTGGCGCAGACAACGCGTCGTACACGTGCATCCTGTCCGATGACGGCCATAGCTACTACGCGAGGCTGACGACCAATTGCTGCGGCACGTCAAACTTCCTCGCCGCGTCGTTTGATCCGTGTCCGCCGACCGATTGCACGGCTGGTAAGTGGTCGTCGGGCGTTTGGACTGAGCCCGGCTCTGGCCTCGGTTGTCGTGGTGGTTGCCAGACTAAGCCTCAGTTGCAGGTTGATGACGGCATCACGCGCTTCGGCATGGTGACGACTGGTGAAATGTGCGACGCAACCACGCCTCCTGCGCCTCCGGAATCCACCACGCCACCCAAGACGCCCGGTTATACGCCCAGCGATCCGCAAGACCCTAGCAAGGGTGGCGACTACTGCGCCGAGAGCGGCGACGGCACGTTGTCGTGTGTCCATGGTGCTGCACCGAATACGGGTGGCGATGTTGGGTCTACGGGCGGCACGGGCGGCTCGTCGGGCGGCACAGGTGGCACGGGAGGCTCCACGGGCGGTACAGGCGGCACGGGTGGCTCGTCGGGCGGTACAGGCGACACGGGAGGCTCCACGGGCGGTACAGGCGGCACCGGAGGCTCGTCCGGCGGTACAGGCGGCACGGGAGGCTCCACGGGCGGTACAGGCGGTACCGGTGGTACGGGTGGCTCCGGTGGCGGCACCGGGCCGGCCTCGGGGAGCAGTAGTGGTGGTACCGGTGGAACGGGTGGCACGGGTGGCACGGGTGGTACCGGTTCCGGGTCGGG
This sequence comes from Xanthomonas sp. NCPPB 2632, assembly GCF_041228075.2. Classification (NCBI taxonomy): domain Bacteria; kingdom Pseudomonadati; phylum Pseudomonadota; class Gammaproteobacteria; order Lysobacterales; family Lysobacteraceae; genus Xanthomonas; species Xanthomonas sp. NCPPB 2632. The sequence goes on along the minus strand of NZ_CM192979.1, from coordinate 2,507,606 downwards.
CACTGGTTCTGGCACGGGTTCCGGTTCCGGTACGGGCAACGGTTCGGGCTCGGGTACAGGGAACGGTTCGGGCTCCGGCACCGGTAATGGTTCGGGCAATACCGGTGGTAATTCGTCCGGCGGTACGAACGGTAACGATGGTGATGGCAAGTGCACCGCTGGCGATGCCTGTAGCAACGGCAACGCGGCGGGTGTTCCGGATATTTCTTACAAGTCAAGCGGCAGGACGGTGGGCGATGAAATTAGCGACTTCAAGGGCCGCGTCAGCAATTCGCCGTTGCTGGGCACGGCTAAGAGCATGTTCACCGTGCAGGTCAGTGGCACGTGCCCGCATTGGCAGTTGCCTGCTACAGCGTGGACGCCGGCCAAGTCGTTCGATTTCATCTGCGAAGATCCCCTTGCTACCGCTCTGGTGGCTGCTGGATGGATCATCTTCGCTGTTGCGGTCTACAAGGCGTTTCAGATCGCCATTTATTGAGGCGTTGGCGCTCGTGTTGTTGGCTGGCATGTCCGTCAGTGGTGCTGCTCACGCTGACGGTTCGGGTTACTCGTGCACCGCGGGGTCCGATGGGACCATTGCTTGCGCTTCGCCCTCTTCAAGTTCGTCCGGGGCGTCCGCTTCTGCCGCTTCGTCGGGTGGTGGTGGTTCGGGTCTGTTGTCTGGATTGACCGACTGGTTTAGTCAGACCACTTCGCGCATTTGGAATTCGGTGACAGGCTTTTTCAAAGACCTTCCGGCCATGGTGGTCGGTACCTTCCTCGGCTTGTTCGCGTCGCTGCTGGAGGCCATTCCGATACCCGATTTCGTCAAGAGTTTTAGCCTGTCGTCCATCCTCTCTGCCGCTGGCCCGCAACTAGGCTATTTCATGACGGTGTTCAAGTTTCCGGAGGGGTTCGCGGCCATCGGGTCCGGTTACGCCTTTCGCCTCCTACGTAAATTCCTGACCCTATTCCAGTGGTGATTGCATGCTAGTTTTTAACGAAGGTGTGCCGCGTTCGGGAAAGAGCTATGACGCGGTGAAGTCGCATATCCTCGTCGCGTTGGCGCAGGGCCGTAAGGTCTACGCGCGACTCAACGGGCTCGACCATGTCGCCATCGCCGTGTACCTCAAGCTCGATGAATCGAGGGTGCGCGAGCTTTTGATTCACGTCGCCAAGGCTGAGGTCGTTGACCTATTTCAGGCTGTCATGTCTGAGCAACTAGGCGACTGGGTGATTCCGCCGCACCTGCAAAACGCGCTGTTCGTGATCGATGAAGTCCACGACTTTTACGTCACTGGGCGGCAAAACCTCCCCGCGCCGGTTGAGAATTTCTTCGCGCTCCACGGCCAGAACGGCATGGATGGCGTCATCATGACGCAGGCTTATAAGCGGCTTCATCCGGTCATCCGCGCGCGCATCGAGCGTAAGAACCAGTTCCAGAAGCTCACCGCCGTGGGTCTCAAGGGATGGTGCCGTCAGACCATGTTCGTCACGATCGCGCCCGACAAGTACGAGAAGGTCGGGGCGAAGACGTGGCGGTACGACAAGCGGATTTTCCCGTTGTATGCCGGCTATGCACCAGGCGCGACCAACGTCGAGGTCTACGAGGGCGGTTCGCGGTCGGCTTGGATGAAACTGGCTCTCCCCGGTGCGCTGATCGCTATCGCGGCGTTCATCTTCCTGCCGAAGCTGTATGCGTTCTTCCACCCCGTGGTTCCGTCAGGCTCCAAGACGATGGGCGTGCATGTGCAGGCCGTCCATCGCGAGCCGGATGCCAAGGTCGGGCAGGGTGCTCAGGCGTCCCCTGTCGGTGCTGAGAAGGCTGCACCGGTCAAGTCGGCGGCGCTGCCGGGCAGGGATCACGGCAAGTACGACACGGACGGTATGCCCCCGGAAGTCGCCTACGTGTTCGATCTAAGCGTGCAGGCGCGGCCTCGGGTGGCCGCTGTGTTGGAATCGAGTTGGCGGGGCACGGTGGGGGTCATTGAGTGGCGTGAGGATCAGGGGCATGTGTTCGAGCGCATGAGCTTTGACGACCTCCGCTCGATGGGGGTCACGGTGGACGTGAAGCCGTATGGCGTTCGCATCGCCTACCAAAAGCAAGTCATCGTCGCTACGCAGTGGCCAGTGGACATGCCTGGCACGATTGCGCAATACGACCGTGCACCAGGCCCTGCGGTCGCGTCCCCGGTGCCGAGCGTCAGCGAGCCGCCGGGGACTCGACCGTCTGGGCCGCAACACGGGAAATGGGCGCAGCGTCCCATGCAGTCGGCGTACTTGCCGCCTGAGCAGACGGTGGTGAGCGCTATTGGTGGGTAATTACTGAACTGGTGGATCCGCCGGCAGTGCATTAATTCGGCCGAATATGCGCAACGTTACGATAAATAATCCTTGCAATTATCGTAACGTTACGTATAATAGGCACATACCCCACGAGACAACGCCATGAAAGACGCACGCGACCCCGGCACCGTTGAAATGTCACTTGCCCTGAAGCGTGGTCGCGGTCGTCCTTCCACCGGCAGGGCTAAGTCCGCCGCTGAGCGGATGCGTGAATATCGTGCCCGTAACGTGACGGTAAATCGCAACGTCCTTGAGGTCGCGCTTGGTAACGCGGGCCAGGTCGACGCGGTGTCGTTTCAGGTCGACGGCATGGACCAGCTGGCTGAGGAAAATCGTCAGCTTCGTGACCGCATTGCCAGCCTCGAGGTCGAACTGGCCGTCCAGCGCGCTATCAGTGGGTATTAACCGTCACGTTACCTAAAAGGGGTGCAGGGGTTCCCCCTGCGGATACGCTCTCGGTGTCACCAACGAAGAAGCCCGGCCATCACTGACCGGGCTTTTTTCATGCGTCGGCCTCTGTCCGCCGAACCCGCTTGTCACGTTCCTCGTAGAACACGAGGCTGCGTATGGCGTTGATGTGCAGACCGCCGTTCGCCATCGTCCGGCCAGGTGGAACGAGGTACTGTTGTACGATCCGCCACCCATGCCACTTATCGGTGTCGATGTTCATTCGGCCGTCGTGTCTTGCCATGGCCCAATTGAGGATCTGACTCAGTGGTATCTTGCGGCCCTGCGGGGTGATCAGTACGTCGGTCTCAAGCTGCCATGTACTGCGCGGCATAGGGCACTCCATGTCGGCGGTACAGGATGCCCAAGGCATCTGTCAACTGTCTGCGAAGCTTCTTCAGGTATTCGCATAATGTATATTATGTCAAATTGCGCGACGCCTTCGCAGGGCCTTGAACGCCGCCATGACCATGCTGGCCGGCCGACAAGGAGAACCCCATGGCCCGGCCCTTCCAGCTTGACGGCGACTCGCTGATCCTACCCAACGGCCGCCGCGTCGCCCTGGACGCTATCGAGGACTGGGCAATGGCGGCTTGGGGTGGCCGGCAGACCATCCAGACCGAAAAGTGGCGCGGGTGGCGCATCGTCCAGCAGTATCTAGTGCCACCGTTCAAGACCATCCACAACTCAGGGCTACACGTCAACAACGTGCTAGCCGTCGCCATGGAAGTCGAGAACTACATGCGCGACCTCAAACGAGTCAGCGGTCAGCGGTAGACCACGACCAGCCCGGCCACCGTGCCGGGCTTTTCATTGATGCGTGCAGTGAACGTTGCCCGGCCACGGCTCGATAACGTGATCGTAGGTGCGATAGACAACGCCGGAAACACACTTAGCCCGCCCGTCTCGCATGGCACGCTCCAACACACAAGGAGGCGCATCGCGATCCTGAGGGCAATGGTAGAGGACGAAATTTGAGTCGCGAGGCGAAGGTTGAGACGGATGAACAGGCGTAGGCGGACGTTCAATTTGGGCACTCACAGGCTGTCCGTGCCGCCAGATGAACCGATAAATCGGGATGCTGGCCAGCACGAGCAATGCCGCAATGGTGTAGTAGTGCCACGGACGCATGGTGGTTCCCTCCCCTTTGCGCGCAGCGTACACAAAAGCGGGTTTGGCGGGCAGTGGTCGAGGCATGAAAAAAAGCCCGGCCAGTGATGACCGAGCTTCCTTGTTGGTGACACCGAGAGCGTATCCGCAGGGGGAACCCCTGCACCCCTACTGTCTTCGAACGTCTCTCCAAACCACGACAATGAGGACAACCACGCTCACCACAGATATCAGAGCAGACAACAGGTCAACGACCGGATACATACTAATTATCCTTTTTCGTAACGTTACGACACAAGCGACGCTAGACGATCACGAACATGCCGAAGCGAGACATTCGAATCCTGCAACTGAGATGCGAACGGACCAATCTTCAACTGGTACTTAGCGTAGGTCTCCGCCAGAACATCGCAAACGCGACCAATAACCAACAGATCAGCCGATAACAGCGCACGAAGCTGACGGTTTTCCTCGGCAAGCTGGTCCATGCCATCGACCTGAAACGACAACGCATCGGCCTGCGAAGCATTGCCAAGGGCAACCTCAAGAACGCCGCGATTTACCGTAACGCTACGGGCACGATATTCCCGCATGCGCTCAGCAGCCGACTTAGCGTTACCCGTAGAAGGACGGCCGCGACCACGCTTGGGAGCGAGAGTCATCTCAACCGTACCGGGGTCGCGTGCGTCTTTCATGGCCTTAGCTCCTTAGGTATGGGTCTATTATACGTAACGTTACGATAATTGCAAGGGTTATTTATCGTAACGCTACGCATATTAGGCAATGATCTAGCCACCGTTGCCCATACGATAATCAGCATCCTTGGCATCCCGACGATGCTGCGCAGCGGCTTCCATGTCGCCACGTTCAACCGCATCGTTATACGACGACCAGGCACGATCTCGATCCGCCTCAGCGCCCCCTCCGAAAAAGCTGGCGATATCACGCACTGCCCACACACCGAAGTAAACAGCGGCCATGGACGCACCAAACGCGATGATTGCATCCACCACCGGCGACACACTGATACTTGCCACGATATCCTCGTAACCCATACACACCTCCCCTACCCTATTCGCTCAGCCACCAATGGCCGACACGTTCGTCAACTGGGGCGGAACATAGGCATTGCCGGTGTCTCGCTCACCCCACTTATGTTTGCTGCTACCGGAATCCCGACTTTGCACCGGCTCCCTTTCGGTCGGCGGTGCAAAGGCGGGGGCCGCTGACGCCGCGCTACGCGCGTCTTGCGGAATCGCACCAGGCATATCCACCGGCCAGCGCGTCGCGACAATGACCTGTTTTTTCCACTCGATACGCACGCCGTAAGGGCGCACGTTGACCTGAACACCCATCGATCGCAGTTCATCGAAAGACATGCTGTCGAGCACATGGCCCTGATCCTCACGCCACTCGACAACGCCGACGACACCACGCCACGAGGACTCAAGCACCGCCGCGACACGCGGCCGGGCTTGCTGGCTGATTTCGAAGACATAAGCGACCTCAGGCGGCATACCTTCGGTGTCATACGCGCCGTGGTGGCTCGTCGGCAGCACCGCGCTTTTGGTGGGAGCAGCTTTCTCCGCCGAAAGAGGCGCCGGTGCCGAACCGGCCTTTGCAGGCGGAGTCATATACGCGGGAGTGGTAGGAGTCTTCGTGAGCTTCACGTCGCCATGCATGAAGCGATTCACCACCGGAATGGCGAAACCGAGAATGACCGCCGCGATAATCAACGGCCGGGCCAGCTTCGCCCAGACGGTGCGACCACCGGACTCGTATACCTCGGTGTTCGTCGCACCAACCGCGTAGCCGGCGTAAAGAGGAAAAATGTCAGGGTCATACTTGAGCGTCTGCCCACCCACGCGCTCGTACCTATCGGGCGCAATGGTCGTGAAATAGCTCACGCGATACCGCGACTTAAGGCCAACGGCGGTGAGCTTTTGGAACTGATTCTTACGCTCGATACGCGCACGGATGACCGCGTGCAGCCGCTTATAAGCCTGCGTCATGATGACACCATCCATGCCATTCTGACCGTGCAGCGCGAAGAACTGCTCGACAGGCTCGGCCAACGGCTGGCGACCAGTCACGTAGAACTCGTGCACCTCGTCAATGACGAACAGCGCGTTCTTCATGTCATCGGGAATCGACCAACTGCCCGCAGCGTCTTTTTCGTAACGTGACGCCGGAGGCACCGCCTGGAAGGTCTTGACCACATCGCGGGTCTCGACATGAATCAGCAGCGCCTGCACCTGCTCCAAAGGGATTTTCAGGTAGGCAGCGATTTTCTCGTGGTTGAGGCCGTTCAAGCGCGCATAGACGCGACGGCCAGCTTTGAGCGCAGGGAGAATGTGGGTCTTGACCGCATCGTAGCTCTTGCCCGAACGCGGCACACCTTCATTGAAAACAAGCATACGTCACCACTGGAATAGGGTCAGGAATTTACGTAACAAACGGAAGGCGTAGCCCGCGCCGATGGTCAAAAGACCCTGCGCGATCTTTAACGTCGTGAGGAACCAACCCACGTCAGGACCAGCCGCAGCGAGCAACGCGCCGAGGCTGTATTGCTTGAGGAAATCAGGCACCGGGATCGCAGCGATGACCAGCGCGAACAAACTCAGAATGGCGCTGATGATCGCCACAACGATATCTTTCAGCAGCGCAACGAGCGAACTGAATCCCGCACTCATGGCACCGGACGCCCAGCCCGTCAGCTTCGACACAAAGCCACCACCGCTCGATGACGAAATGCCGCCGCTACCGCCACTACTGGACGTGCCCTTGCACGACAACTCACCGGTCGAAAGCGTTGTGCACGTGTACCCAGTGCCGTTGTTCGTGCCGGTGCACACACGATCACCATTGGCCTGCGTCACGCACTGGTAGCCCGTTCCGTTCGAAAGACCCGTGCAGGTGTAGACGCCCTTATCGTCGGTGTGGCACTCCACACCCGGAGGCGTCCCGGTGGAATTTGACTGCGCACGCGCCTGCCCTGGCATCGCCAGCGCAAGCAACACGAGCAGCACGAGGCTAGTAAAAAGCGATGCGGAACGCACAGAAGGCAGCCACGGCAAGCATGATGTAACCCGCCCTCTCAAACCAAACCGAGAAGGAGCCATTGCACAACCAGTCAAATCGAATCGTCGGCGTGTACTTCGTCGCCGGGACACTCCACACCGGACACGCGCCACCCGTGCTCACCGTGAAAAATCCCGTAGCGGTGGAAAGCAAAGGGGAGCCCATCACCTGGGCTTTGTAATCCGTGAAGGCGTCACCGACCGTGCGGCCGTTGGATGTATAGAACGAGCCCGGCACACCAGCCGCATCACCTGCGGTGCACGCATCGCCAGCAGTGCACTTGTCGTCCTTGGTGCCCGTGCCATCCCCACCGCCGGTGCCGCCACCCGTGCTACCGCTGCCGGTTCCACCGCCGGTCGAGCCAGACCCCGAACCCGTGCCGCCACCTGTAGAGCCACCAGACGACCCACCACCCGTGGAACCGCCTGTATCGCCGCCTGTAGAACCCCCACCCGTAGAGCCGCCACCGGTGCTACCACCACCGGTAGAACCGCCCGTAGAACCGCCCGTGGAGCCGCCTGACGAGCCTCCGCCTGTAGACCCGCCACCCGTGCCGCCAGAGCCGCCCGTGTTCGGCGCAGCGCCATGGACGCAGATCGTGGGGTCGCTAGTACAGTAATTGCCGCCCTTACCAGGATCAGACGGATCATCGGGCGTATAGCCGGCAGGCGGGCCGGTAGGACTAGTCGGCGGAGGACCACCAGTGGCTGGGCACTGCTCACCACTCTGAATCGTTCCGAAAATCAGAGCGCCAGACGGGTCGTTTCCAGCAGTCACCATGCAGCCACCACGGCAACCCAAGCCTGATCCGTCAGTGGTCCAGCCACCACCCTCAAACTTACCGGACTCACAGGAGTTAGGAGGGCACGGATCAAACGACGAAGACGCGAAATTGGATGCGCCACAACAATTAGTTGTCAACCTAACGTAATAGCTCTGACCGTCGTCGCCGAGGTTGCACACGTAGGAAGCGTTATCCGAACCACCAGAACGAGCTACCAAACTATCGCCATAGCTGTTGCACTGCGACAAAGCGGATTGCTGCGCCGGGCACACAGAAGCCGCAAACGCCGACATCGAAACAAAACCAAGGCAAGCGACGAAAACCGCAACGAAAAACGACCTCATCGCTGAAAACCCGCGACGACGCCATATGCCGAAACGCAGCCGAGAATAAATAAACCGAAGCAAAGCAGCATGAGACCCCCTTCATGTGACTCAGCTCGTGTGACTCGCCCTGGACAAGTCACACCAGGTCAGTCACACCGTATCAACCACCGGATGGAACGAGGGGGCCAAAGGCCCCCTCCCCTACCTCGCTTACGACGGCGATCAGCCGAAGAAGCCGGCCACCTTCTTCGTGGCCCACTTGGCGAAACCCGGGCCCACGTAGATGGCACCGAAGGCCAGCAGACCGGCCACCACGTCCGTGGTGCTGATGCCGGCACCGATGTCGGCGTAACCCGCCGCCATGGCCGAGCCACCCGCGACAGCGCCGGTCAGGACGGCGGAAAGGGTCAGCTTCTTGAGAACGTTACGCATGATGTAGCTCCTATCGTTGTGTGTTGGGCGACATTGCCCGTTGATTGATTGACCCACTTAACGGTCGAAAAAGCGGCCGAGCACGCCCACATTGCGCGCCACAAGGTGCAGGGTGAGCACCAAAGTGAACGGACCTGCAAACCACCCTGCCGCTTCCTCCGGGGTCGGTGTGGACAAGGCGTCCTGCACGACCTGATAGACCCCGTATTCACTGCCGCTGACCAGCACGTAGCCCGCGCACTCAGAGACCGCCTGACCTGTCGTCGCGAGCGTGCCGTCTGGATTAAGGGTTACGCACACAGCCATCGCCAGAAATCCTTATGCCGACTGCACTTTCGAAGCGACCGGCGCACGCATGAGCTTGCGCGCATCGATGGCGAGACGGCTGTTGACAAACTTGCCGTTCGCCTCCGCACGCACGTAAACCTCGTCACCGACGACGTACTCACCTTCAGGAAGCGGCTGGGTGTCGAACAACGGAAATTCGAACGCCGTGCCCGCGCGCGAGCCGTCTTCGATCAGCACACCCTTTTGCGACCTGAACACTTCGCCGGACTTCTTCGACACCGACTCACGCACGCTATTTTTTTCGATCAGAACACGCTTCATGACTATTTACTCCGTATGGACGTCTAAATGGGAACACGTAAAGGATGCGCATCAAGCGCGACTGCCGTTCCGAACGGGTTTTCCGTCACCCACGCCGGAACGGTCGGACGCGTGAGGAACGAGGCGACGAGATCGCCCAAGTCAGCAGCATCGTCAGCGATGCTGGTCAGGTAATTGAGCAAGCCACCGTATTGCCGCTGGCAATGCCGCATGGCGTTTTGCAAGTTGGCTTTCGCACGCACCACGCTCGACTTGATACGGCACATCACCGCGCTCACCCACGAGAGCGCCGGATAACGACCGACAAGGAACAATGCAGGCTCCACCAACACATCGAGCGGGATAACGTGTCCCTTGCGATGATAGAAACGGGCTTCCCAGCGCACCCACTCGGCGTATTCCTCGCCGTCGCGGTAACCCTGCTCCCTGCCCTTCTCGTACACGACCAGCTGACTACGGCCCGTTTGCTTGCCGATATACATCGTCATGCCGCTTCCATCGTTCCAGCCCTGCGTATTCGCCGCCGGTGGACGGCCGCCCGTGATGAATTCGCCCTGGTCATACAGCTCGCGAGCCAGCGAAAGGCCACGCTCACCCTTGTAATCATCGTGAGCGATATCAACACGCGTGATTTTTGCAGCCACGGTTTCCAACATTTCACGGACTTGTGACCACGCCACGTCGTGGTCAAAGCCCGCTTCAACGCGGGCGCATGCTGCGCCGGTTAGTTCAATGGAAACCGTCCCACGCTGATTCTCGCCACCCCAGCAGATATCGCCGCAGGCCGAGCCATCAGGCGTCAGCAACATGACGTGATGGGCGTAACCACGACGACCGCCCTTGACCGCAGGCTCAACCGTAATGCCGGACTTGGGAGCCAGATCGCGCACGAACTTCTCAGCAGCCCACACCATGGCGTCGTCGTCGGTCTCAGAACGGAACACATGACCCGCCCCGGCACTGAAACGAAGGAAGTCGATATTGGCGGCTACCTGCGAACGCTTCGTGGGCAGCGCTTTCTTCGCGTTAAGGAACTTTGATCCCCTGTTAGCCGACGGGATCACCGTCGCTTCGCGCCGGGTCACAGATGCACCCATACGGCATGGAGCCCCTTACGAACGACAAACAGAACCACCGCCAGAGCGACGTAGAACGCCATGGAGCGAACGAACGATCGCGAGCGCATCACAGGCCACGCTCCAACAGAGCAAGCTCAATGCGGATGTACTCAGTGCCGACCTTCGAATGCTCGGCATGCTGGATGCGAGCCTCACGGACACGCACCCGGTCGAAACCCGACAAGCGGGGGTAGACCGAATGCGGGCACACACCACGATTGGCGAAACCAGCCGGATACAAGTGGGCATGGTCGTGGGACGACGTAACACGCTCACCGAACTGGCGACCTGGACAAGCCGGCTCGTCGCATAGGCAAAGCGCCTCAACCACGCTTTCGGCCAAGCGGTCACGGCCAACCGGCAGCGGAGCCGGGCGCGGGACATAGTAATGGCGAGAATTGGGCTCGAAGGCCTCAGGCAGACGACGGGCCTTCATGCGGACCTCCGCAGGAGGCGAGCGACCGAACGATCGAAGCGACGCCAGCCCGGCGTGCGGGACACGTACGCAAACATGAAGTCATAGGTCAGCCGGCCAAGCCACGCGCCGATAAAGCCGGCGATGACCGGCCAGAGGGTCACGATCACCCAAAACATCACAGCCACCCGGCCCGCTTGAGAGCGGCGTCAGAGCGAAGGATGGCGGCGACACGGGGGACCACTACCCCGAGGAACCACGCGGCGCAGAGCGCCAACCATGCAGTGAGAATGACCATCCGAAAGCCCCCTTGAGTGTCTAAGCCGCTTAGACATGGGGCGTATGTATAGTAGCCTTCGACACCCGTGTCTACAGGCCTTTGACGTGAACAGCACAATTATTTTGCTTGACAGGTATCGCGAGATATGCTCGCTACCGTCTGACAATCAGGTAGCCATCAAGCTCGGAGTGACTCGCGGCGCAATCAGCAACTGGCGTCAAGGCCGGAGCCACGCGGAACCGGAAAGCGTCCAGGCGATGGCGAAGGCTTGCGGCCTCGACCAAGAAGAATGGGTGCTGCGAGTGCAGGCTGACCGCGAAATTATCGCGGCCAGAAAACAGGTGTGGCTTCGGGCTGCTCAACGCCTCGCTGCGACGGCTGCGCTTGTCACGCTCACGTTCGGTTTAGACGTCCAAACGGCTAAAGCGAATTTTCACGGAGAATACACACAATTTCGCGAAATTCCCGCGACGTGTATATTATGTCAAATTGGAAACGTCGCCTTCGCAGGGCCTTGAACGCCGCCTGTCGTCGGTCGCCTTCGATGTCGTTTGGTCATTAACCTCGTCGTACCCCTCATACCTCGTCATTTCTCGATGCTTGCCACGGATAAGCGATTGATTTGTTGAGGGTAGACTTCTCTGTCGGAAGCAGAGGCTGGACGGCCGTCGGCGCAGGCCCACCATGGCATTCATTAACGACGTCGTCATTCCTTTCAAGCGACACGGTTAACGACACCGGCGAGGCCACGGCCGCGGATACCCTGATGTGTCCTACGGCTTTCTCGGCGCACGCGCTGCGATCTTCCGGCTGCGTTTTGCAGCTGCGTCGGCAACAACGACGCCCTTTGCTTTTGAACGTGGTGGCGCGGCAGTCCGGCCTTTGGCCAGAGCCTTCTCTAACGCCGAAGCAATGCCCTTGAATCGAGCCACCTCGTTATCTGCCTTCCGCAATTGATCGCGTAATAGGTCACGCTCCGTCTGAACCGTAACAAGGGCGCTCTGATGCGCTCGCTCTAAGGTTTCGAAACGGTGTTGCCACTGCCTGGCGTCTAGTCGAGCGCGATCGATCTCCTGGTGCGCTCGATCTTCGACGTTCCGTATATAGGTTTCTTTCTGCTCGCGATCCCTTCGAAGTTCGCCATCTCGTTCGTCCAGTAGCTCGCGAAGTTCCTTGATCTCTGAGGCCTGATGATCGCCAATAGCCTGAAGACGGTCACGTTGCTTCACAAGGTCGGCACGGAGCGCCTGGTTGTCCTCTAGCTGAGAGTCCAGCGTCTGACTGGCGCGTTCGGCCAGCTCCAAAGCAGCCTTAGCCTGGATGGTTTCGGCGTCGGCTGCCTGTAAACGGGTCTCCCAGCGCTCAATTTCTCGAACCAACTCGGCGCGCGCCGATTCCAATGCAGTGCCTTCGTTTTTGAGGTTGGCTGCGGCTTCGCGGTCGGCATGCTCGACGGCCAACCGCCATAGCTCGACCATCGCCTGCCCTACCGAACCCGGAACGTCCGGAAGGGCGCTCATCTCGCGGAACCGCTTACCGAGTCTGTTACGCCAGGCGTCAAGCATGCGTGTGACGGTGTTCGGCGAACCTGTACCAAGCGAGGCCCGAATCTTTTCTACCGTCGGATTCTCGCCAGCGCTTAGGATCGCGTCCGCAGCCGCGTTGACCTGCTCTTGGGTGATACCAGTACGCATGGAATGGTCTCCTCGATCGACGCCCTGCCCGCTTGGATTCGTACTCACGATAAGTGATGATTATCGCTAGTAGTCGCGCTATTACGTAATGTATATTACATATTATGAAATATAAATGCACATCGAAGGATCTGGCTGCGCCCGCAGCCGACCTCGTGTTGCCGGAACAATTGGCCCAGCAGGCGACCGACGCCGTGCGAGAACTGCTCGCCGAGGCCGCGGCGGCCAATACCACGCGCAGCTACGCCGCTGCGCTGCGTTATTGGGCCGGCTGGCATCAGGCCCGGTTCGGCGTCGAATTAGCGTTACCGGTGAACGAGGCCGTGGTCATCCAGTTCCTGGTGGACCACATCCAGCGCAAGAACAAATCTGGCCTAGTTAGTGAACTGCCACCGGCGGCCGATCAGGCGCTGGTGGCCGCGGGCCTCAAGGCCAAGCTCGGGCCGCTCAAGCTCTCGACGGTGACCCAGCGTGTCGCCGTGCTGTCGACGGCGCACAAGCTCAAGCGACTGGCCAACCCGTGCGAGCTGGCCAGTGCTCGCACGCTGCTTAGTCGGGCCCGTCGCTCGGCGGTGAAGCGCGGTGAGCGGCCGACCAAGAAGACCGCCATCACCCGCCTGGAACTCGAGGCTATGCTGGCCACCTGCAACGACTCGCTAGAAGGCCTTCGTGATCGCGCCCTGCTCTGCTTTGGGTTCGCCAGTGGCGGGCGCCGGCGTAGCGAGATTGCGGCAGCCGACCTGCGCGACCTGCGCAAGATCGGCGACGACGGTTATATCTATCGGCTTGAGTACTCGAAGACCCAGCAGGCCGGGGCAACTGTAGACTCGACGCCGGACAAGCCGATCTTGGGGCGTAGCGCGCAGGCACTCTCAGCATGGCTCGAGGCAACAGGGATCCGCGAGGGCGCGATCTTCCGACGCATCTGGAAGGATCGTGTTGGCGCTGCCCTGCTACCGGGTTCGGTAGCAGCGATCGTGAAGCGACGGGCGTCGCTGGCAGGACTAGAGGGAGATTTTGGGGCACATAGCCTACGATCAGGATTCGTCACTGAAGCCGGTAAGCAAGGCGTGCCATTGCCGGCAGTCATGGCAATGACAGAGCATCGCTCCGTCGCGAGCGTAATCGGGTATTTTCATGCGGGTGCCGCAGAAGATAATCCGGCGGCTCGTCTACTGAAATGAAGGCCAATTCTCCCCTGCTCCAGTCGCTTACGGCCTTTTGGAAACGTTCTGGAGGTCTGTTCCGGGTGCACTCCCACGGGTTTTGACTGCGGGCGCGGTGGCTTGGGAGCCTCCTCGGCCGTACAGTTTGTCGGCGCAACTCGGTGCGGTGGTGCTCAACTAGCAATCGGGGACCTACGATGTGCTTCAAGTCCACCATAAGTCTGTGAGGACGCTGCCCCCTGCTTCTCGCCGACAGAAATGGCGTTAATCCAGAGCTACAAGCATTCGGAAGCTAAATGACCCCGTCTAAGAGCACATCGAAGCCGAAAGCGCCTCGCGGTGGCAGCGCGAAACGCGCGCCCGCAACGCTGCGGTCGATGAGCGGCGCCGGGTTCGAATTCGAGGATCTGATAAGCGCCTGGCAGTTGGTGAAGGCCCTATCGGGTGAGCATGCACCGGGTATCGAGGGCGTCGTCGCGCAGGTCCAAGCCCAAGTCTCGACCTTAGGGTGGCGCATCGACGACCTGCTGCTGACGGCCCAGGCGGCCGGCGCGCTGCGGCGGCTAGCGATCTCAGCGAAGGGGAACTTGCAGGTAACCGCGGCCGGCCTCCCCGCTGACTTCGTGACGCGCGCCTGGGATCAGTGGCGTGATCCGCAGGGGCCGTTCAACCGCGCGACCGACGGACTGGCCTTGGTGACGCTCGGCACCCACCAGGCGTTCGACCCGGCGTGGCGCGAAGTAAAGAACGCGTGCAGCAGCACAGATACGGCGCTCACGATGAGCCGCATACGCAGCAATGCGAGGCAGGCGCACGTCTTCGACAGCGTCCAGAAGCCTGGCGGCGTGTCTGACGAGGAGACCATCGAACTCATTCGCCGTCTGCACGTACTACCGACCGACTTGCAGTCGGCGCACTCAGAGGGCAAGACCCAGGCCATCGCGCAATGCCGCCGCTTGCTCGCGTCTGGCTGTGACGACGAAGCACAGGTTCTTTGGAAAGAACTCATCAACGTCGCGAAAGAGGTGCGCCTCCGCAGCGGCACGATCACCGTCCCGGACTTGTTGTCATTACTCCGGGGCCAGTTCGGCCTCCGCCATCACCCAGACTTTGAGCGTGATTGGGAGGCGCTCTCCAACATCACCACGGACTACAAGGCGCGGATAGAGACGGACCTGCCCTCAGGCTACGCCGTGCGCCGTACGGCGGAGAAAGCGTCACTCCAGGCAGCGGTCGCCAACAACCCGGTTACGGTGGTCTTCGGGGAGTCGGGCTCGGGCAAGTCGGCGTTGGTCAAGTCTGTGTTGGACGGCGCATACCCATCTTGGCACCAGGTGTGGTTCGGTCCCGAAGACCTGAAGACGGCGCTCAGCGCGGCGCGGCGCGGCACCCTCCCCCTGACGCACGAACTTTCGCACGTGCTGAACGCCACGGTGAAACTGCAGAACGTGCTGGTCGTCGACTCTGCGGAACGCATCGAGGCCGGTGAGTTCGTTGTCGTCCGCCAGCTACTCCAAGCTATCCTGCCTGGTGACGGCGAAGAGGCTGAGGGCGCGTGGCGGGTCGTCATCGTCACGCAAACGCAGAGTTGGATTGAAGACGCAGAGACGATACTCGGCGGGCGGAAAGCGCATCTGGTCGAGGTCGAAGCGCTCAAGAGCGATGCTGTGAAGCTGGCGCTTTTGCCGTCGCCCATCTTGGGCTGGTTGGCCGCGCATGACGACACTATCGCGGCGCTGACGAACCTGCGGACATTGGCTTGGGTCATTAAGGCGGGCGCGGCGATGGGTTCGACCGCCGGCGGACTAGCCTCTCACACCGCCATTGCTGACCGCCTCTGGAAATACTGGACGAAGGACAGCGCTGACGTGCAGGCGCTGATGATGCGCCTCGCCCAGCGAGAAGCATCGTTCGAGCGCAGCTTCGCGCTGACCGATTTGGAGCCGGCGGACACGGCAACGTTCATGCGACGGCCTGCGGAGCTTCCGCTGCATCTGAACGAGCGGACCAACCGCATCGAGTTCGAGCACGATCTCGCTGCGGATTGGGCGCGCTTCCAATTCCTGAAACAGATGTGGACAGACACGCCGCGGTGGGCCGTCCTGGCGGGCAACCCGCTCTGGACGAACTCGCTCCGGATGCTAGGCCAGTTCCTGCTACGACAGCCGGCCGAGAATGGCACGGGCTGGGACGTCGCCTTCGGCGCTGCGGAAGCCGCGAAGAACGAGTTGGCGGGCGATATCCTTCTTGATGCGCTCTGTTTGGACCCCGACGCCGAACGGTTCCTGATCGAACGCATCGACCTCCTGCTCGACGGTAGCGCGAAACACTTCACGCGGCTGCTTCTGCGCTTCCACCACATCGCGACGGTGCCGACCGGCGGCGGAACGGGACTGAGCGTGGCGGTCGGCTTGTACATGGAGGCACAGTACCGCTCGATTGTCTTTGGTCGGTGGCCGCCCGTACTCCGCTTCCTTATCTCCCAGCGGGAGCGATTAGCTGGGCTGGTTTCGTCCGCTCTTGCGAAGGTCATCGAGACCTGGCTGACGCAGACACCACGCACCTTGAGCAGCGGCAATCTGATGCCGTTCCGCCTGGAGATGGCGGAGATGGCGCTCGCCATGGCCCGGACCGCGCAGGTTCAGAAGGGCCACGGAGTGGTCTACCTGACACGTGAAGCGTTGTTGTACACCGCGCCACTAGCGGGCGCGGCCGACCTGCCGACCGAGGTCGGGAATTGGGCGCTCGAACTCGCGGGACGCCGAGAGATTGACGCAGACGTCAAGCGGCGCATCGCCGAGGTTCAACTGCAGGAGGCGACGGTGCACGCCCAGCGCCTGAAGACCAATGCCGAATACAGGGCGAGGCACGAAGCACGGATGCAGATGCCGCACATCCTCGGGTCGTCCCGCGAGAGCTTGCCGCCTTGGCCGTTGGGGGCTAGGAGCAAGGTAGACATGGATTTTCGGATCGCCTGCATTAAAGAAAACGGAATCCACGCTCTGATGCGTGCGCAGCCTCAGCTGGCCGCCGAAGTCCTACTGGCGCTTATCATCGAAGATCAGCCGGAACGAGAGTACGGGTCTGACCGGTTCGAGATGGACCTCGGCCTCGAATACCCCAAGGATGCGTACCCAACGGCCTTCTGTAAGAGTCCATTCTTCCTCTTTTTACAGCTAGCCCCGGAACCGGCGCTCACCTCGCTCATCGCGCTGGTGAACTTCTGCACGGAGCGCTGGGTCGCCGAGATAATGAAGGGGAGCACTGGTGAGGTCCCTGGTGTGACGCTACAGTTCGCGGACGGATCAAACAGAACCTTTCCCGGCTGGTGGCAGGTTTTCGGCTGGCCGCAGTCCAATGACTCGATGCGCAACGGAAACCTGTTTTGCGCTCTCGATGGGTTGGAGCGCTGGCTTACGCAGCGGCTCGACGAGGGCAAGGACGTCATCGCTGATATCGAGGTGATACTTCGGGAAGGAAATTCTGCAGCGCTCATCAGCGTGCTCCTCAACGTCGCCAAATATCGGCCGCCTTTGCTAACGGGGCCACTCGCTCCTCTTCTAACGTTCCCGAGCCTGTTCTATTGGGACAGTGCCCGTGTGGAGCAGGTTGCCTATAACTTCATTGGTTGGAGCTGGCTCCAGGGCGGTCAGGCGATGTTTGACTTCGCTCGTGATTGGACCTTGGCACCCCATCGCCAGCGGACGTTTCACGATGTAGTAGTCCAACTCCTATTGGCAGACGATGAGTTTGCACAGCGTCTTCAAGCGCTTCTCCCGACCTGGGCGCTGCCTGATGAGCTTGCCCGGATTTGATGGACACCCATCGTGAGCCGTAAGGTTCGTCCAGAGGTGTCCCATGTCAAAAAGAATTCGTCGTCAGTTCACACCTGATTTCAAGGCCGGCGCGGTTGCCCTGGTCCTTGAGCGAGGTCAGCCGGTGTCTCGGGTATGCCGTGACCTGGATCTGGTCGAGAGTGTCTTCAGGCGCTGGATCGAGAAGGCTCAAGCCGGTTCTGGAGCGCCTTCGCGATCGCCCCCCGCCGTTCCGCTGACGGCCGAGCAGGCCGAGATACAGCAGCTTCGACGCGAGAACGAGATCCTGCGGATGGAGCGTGACATCCTAAAAAAAGCGACGGCGTTCTTCGCCAAGGAATCGAGCTGAAATGCCGGTTTATCGAAGCGGAGAGCGCGTCGTACTCCATCGTGGTTCTCTGCCGGCTGCTCGAGGTGGGTCGCAACAGCTTCTATGCCTGGCGGCATCGCCAAAAGCATCCGAGCCCCCGCGTGCTTCGTGACCGCCAGCACCTGGCGCAGCTGAAGCAGTTGCATGAGCGCAGCCGAGGGCTTTACGGCAGTCCCCGGCTATGGCATCTGGCTCGTGAGCAGGGGCTGAGCCTGGGGCGCCATGCGACCGCCCGCTTGATGCGCCAGGGCGGTCTCGTCGGGCGCAGCTGGCGTACAAGCAAGGCATCACGACGGGCCGCCACGGTGTCCGTGGTGGCCGATAACCATGTTGATCGATGCTTCACCACGGCCGCCCCTGATCAGGTCTGGGTAACGGACATGACACAGTTCGCCACGCAACAGGGTCCAATGTATCTGGCCGTCGTGATCGATCTGTACGCCCGGCGAGTGATTGGCCACGCAACGGCTGCGACTATGCATACCGACTTGCCCTTGCAGGCCTTGCGCATGGCCGTAAGCCAGCGCGGTTCGGCGCAGGGAGTGCTCCATCACTCCGACCAGGGCAGTCAATACACGAGCGCGGCTTACCAGGCCGAACTCGCTCGACTGGGTATGCGGGTGAGCATGAGCCGGCGCGGCGAGTGTTGGGACAACGCGGTGGCTGAGAGCTTCTTCAGTACGTTGAAGTGCGAGATCGCAGCCCCACGCCGCTACGCCTCGATCGAGGAGGCACGCCACGTGGTTTTTGAATACATCGAAGTGTTTTATAACCGGCAGCGCTTACACTCGACCAACGGCTATCGATCGCCTGCGGCGACCGAAGCTGCTACCCCATAACTTGAGTGTCCATTAAACCGGGGCAAGCTCATGACGACTCGAAGAAGGCGTTGGAGTTTAAACTGCTCGTTGCAGCGCTCGACCAAGCCAACTATCCGACCGTCACCGACCCGACAACAGGCGCAGACACCAGGGGCTTCGTCTGCCCTGACGAGCTGAGCCTCGAGGTGCAGTCGTGGCAGGCCGATAGCGCTCACACCCTCGCATACCTTGTCGTGCCAGACCGATGCAAACGGCGGCTGCAAGGTGGTCAATTGCTCACCGACGATGAGGCCGCGTACCTCTTCAATCTGTTCCAAGAGTGTGAGGGCAGAGAGGAAGGCGACGATGAGGGCATGAGATCGAGATGCCGTTTCGCTGTGGCCGGCACGCTCGTCGCATTGGGGGGCGCTTGGCTAGCTCGTAATCCCGAAGCGCGGAGGCGCGCCCTCGAAGCGGTACGCGCCGGTATTGAAACGATCACGTCGACAGGAGAGGAAATCCGCGGGCGGCGCATGGGAGCCCTCGGCGACGAGCTGAAGTTCATCGCCTACGCAGTTACGCACTTGTGGCTCGCCGATGGAGCGGGTGTTCAGGAATGGGAGGCCGCCGTCCTGCTTCTTCTGACAAGTGGCGACACGCGAGCGACCACCGTTGTGCTCGGCGTAGCCTACGCCAATCGGGAGCAGCTTGGCACCGCGTGGTGGCGGCTGCTCCACGCTGGGTTGTTCTGGTCGGGTCTCATTCTGCTTGCTCCGCACCACGGCGATGGCGACGTCGCGGAGCGCGCCTGGAAGGCGTGGCTTGCTCGGCTGCGGCGCTTTCCACTCCGCGGACGGAACGCGATGCCGGACGACCTCGACATCAAGCGCGTGGCTGCAGCCCAAGAACGTTTGGATTTCCAGCGCCGGATGCGGCTCTATAGTGTCGGCGACCAGTCTTGGCGCGGAAAGCCTGAGCGCGATCGTGGCGGTTCGCTAGACGGCCACTTCCTCGAAGCCCTATTCAACTGGCTCATCGAAGGCGATGGCACTGGCAACCGCGACCTCGACACGCTCTTGGCTCTGCGCATCTGGGACTACGACGCCACACGCGCTAAGGCGCGCGAAACGAAGAAAGACGGCGAGTACGACTTGCCGAGCCAAAACCTCGGCTACGACATCCTCTTGAAGCTCGGAGCCCTGTCGATCGCGGCGCCCGAGGGACAAGCGCGCGCGGTTTGGGAACCCGTTCTCATCCACGGCCCGGCCGCGCACTACGCGCTGCGGCATTTCGTTCGCGGCTTGTTCCTGCGGCTCGAGAAAGGTGACGATCCGGCGGCGTTCGAGCGCGTCTGGCGGGCCACCGCGGAGTATGGCCTCGCCGCCGATTGGTCACAACCTGGCCTCTGGTTCTATGGCGAACGCTTGATTTGCGACCTGCTTGGCTTCGGGAGCGAGGACGCCCTGTTCAGGCTGAACTCGGGCGCGGGTCTGCGGATGAAGGATATCTACCAACGCTGGGCCGCCGCACACCTGGCTCGCGACGAAGAATGCGTCACCCGTTTCTGCCACTTTCTGACGACGAAGTTCGGAGCCCCGTTGCGGCTTGATGGGCTTCGCTGGCTCGCCGCCATGCTGAAGGAACACGAGTCTTCGAGGCGCTGGTACCGTGACGGTACAGGCGACGCATTGGTGGAGCTGGTGGCGGTGGCACTGATTTCCGACGCACACTCCCTGTCGCAACACGCTCAGGCGCGGCAGGCGCTTGTCGAGATAGCTGCTGCTCTTGCAGCTATGAACATCCCAACTGCCCTAGCTCTCCAAGAGCGCATTAAGCAGCTGCGATAGCGGTCGAGGAGAAGCTTAATTTGATCGGCGCGACGAAAAGCTCGTTCGCCGCCCCAATCCCAACGTCTGCAATTGGCCGACAGCGGCAACTGATCCTTAATCGATTTCGTGCATCCCCAGATGCATGTCGGAAATTCCATAGCTCCTGGCAATGGTCTGAGCCGACGATGATATCGATTGTTTCAGCTCGTCGATCGCCCGCATGTCGTCGAGTTCTAGGCATACAAAGTTCTGACCGGGACACCGCCGACGGTTGACGATCGCTGTGATTAGGCCGATCCGATCCATCACGAACCGCAGGAAGCAGGTGATCTTGTCATCCTGGAACTCATGGTACGCCTTAGATTTTTCTTTACGGTTCACGGTGCCTTTGCCAATCAGTTCTGTGATCTCAGTCAGGCCTCGGGTCATATCGTCGACGTTGCCCTCGCATGACATGTAGTGTCTAACTGCGTTCCGGCTTATGTATCCAAGCGCGATTCGCAGGCACGACACGTCGTCGTATGGGTGGATCGAAGCGTAGTCCAGATGGTGACGGATGGCATCCAGGACCCCTTGCACGGAAACTTCATCGCCGAGGTCCACTAGTCGGTCGATAAGAAATCCGGGGCCTATCACTTCGCAATATGTCGGCACTTTCGCTCGCTTGGTGTGCTTGCAGAAGCCAAAGATGTAGAGCTTAGCGAAGCCGTCTTTGATGGACGTTCCGTTAGGGCCCTTCTTCTCAAATGCGTCGATCGTCTTCTTTACCTTCGCAGCGTCCGCCACCGAGGTGACCTGCACGGCGATGCCGCCACCCTTGCTCTTGTCGGCGGCATCTATGGCCGGAAAGCTCGTACGGAGTTGATCCATGCGCACCAGGTCTGCAATATCTAGCAACCTAAAGAACTGGATTGTCAGAACCTCAAGTAGCCGGGACATGTCGTTGAAGCCAGCGTCTTTGCCCAACTCGATGCGACGCTGCATCACCGCAATGTCTTGGGTCAGATTCTTGATGAGCGCTTCAAGCAAGTCAGTTCACCTTAGGTCATCGTTGGTTTCAGGGACAGAGCCCTCACCGTTTCGAGCCATCTCAAGACAGTGGTCACCGTGAGGCACCTCCTGCCGATTAGCCTACCGTAAAGCCAACCGCAGCGAACGGCAGGAGTGGTCTATGCCTGCCCTTGCGAGTACGACGTCGGCAGGGCATGCCGCGACGGGCAGAGACCGACCCATTTCTGCCGGTCACGACCGTCCGCTTTCGGGAAGGCCCGTCTTTAACACCTGAGTTAAGCCGCGCCGCGAAGCGGCGTCGGCTTGGACGAATTGTTAGGCATCAGCTATTGGAGTCTGGCTGACACGAGTAATGAAGTACCGCTTTGTTCGGTTTTGACTGGCGGTCTTGAGAGCAACGACCTTGAAATACAGATAGTGCTCACGCCGTAAATTGCTTTCGTGAAGCGACCAAGTGATCAGCGCTCGTTCGCGCGGAGTGAGCCCTTCGCTGAGATGAAACGATATGACTCTGCCTTCGGACCGGTCATAGAGCTTGCCCCAACGGCTTAACGTGTTGTAACGCGTAACATTGCCGAGCACGGGCTCGGCCAAGGTCTCGTTGTGGGGGCGCAGATTGAGGCCCGTTTCGCGATCGAACGTCGCGAGAACCTTGCCTCTTGGCCTTGTGACGTTGAGTCGCATTTCAGGCGACTGCATTAGGGGGCGATGGACATCTAAGAGCGCGCTTTCGAGAACCGCGGGGAGCTCTCCCATGGTTGGCTCAATGCGGTCTTGCAATGAAGGCCTTATGGGCGCGTCGTCTAGGCGGCCAATCGCTTCGTTGAATGCGTACTTTAGAAAGTCGTAGAAGATGCCTGAGGTGATTACACCCCCTACATAGATCGTGGCTTCGTAGATGAAGCTGCCACTACGCGGGGCCTGAATGTAAAACTCCGCTCCCTCCGCCGCGTCGGCGCGCGTTCGAATCTCTCCATTCACGAGGGCGTTCGTCGTGATGGTGATCGCGCGTGCGATTCCTTCGAGTGACTTGGCGCCGTCGTATAGATCAAGCCGATTGTCGTCGGCTGTCCCGTGCTCGTAGACAAATTTAACTTTGAATTCCGGCATAGCTCCCCCTGATGCCTAACGCTGGAGTTAAGCGGCGGCGAAGCCGTCCGCCTTGGACGAGATGTTAGGTACCACTCGCCGAAAGTGCAGAGACATCCTTGAGTGCCTGTACATGCCATGCGGTGAAGTTTGGGAAACCGTAAGCTCTATCCGGAGTGCTGCAAACCATGATGATCTCTGGATTAGACGACGGCACTGCCGCATTGAAGCAAGCAATGTCGTCGTACAGATCGGTTTTGGCAAATGGGACAAGATGTTTGCCTGTTCCAAGAGTTATGCGATACACCAAACGGCCTGCATCAGAGTCTGCGTCAATCATCCACCAAGGATAGAGGTCGAGGGCTGGTCTTGATATTAGCGCAAGAAAATCTGGCGGGTAGGAAAACGTAGCTGGCAAGAGATCGGGTGGAAAGACTGCAAACGTCATTAACTCTCCCGTGACACCTGACTACTGAATATACGGACCCATGGGTCCGGTTATACATCTTGCGCAACGCACCACGAATGGTTACGCAACCCCATGATTGACAACTAACTTCGCCGCGTTCGGTCCGGCTATTCAGATGCAGTATATCCGGACCCAGCAGACGCGCGAATTTCGCTATCTTGGTGCTTTTCACACCACTAGGAGTGACCGTTATGGGGTGAACTGCCCGCTACCTCACCACCCCCACGTCTCATGGATCGGGTGTCCGCGCTCTGCCGCCGGCGCCACCTGAGTCGGCGGACCGAAGAGGCGTATCGATTCTGGATCCGGCGCTACATCCTTTTTCACCACAAACAACATCCTCGTACGCTTGGCACACAAGGCATTGCACCATTTGTAAACCACCTAGCGGTCGATCGCAAAGTCGCTGCGTCCACGCAGTCGCAGGCGTTGAATGCCATCCTTTTCTTGTACCGCGACGTGCTCGAAGTGGCCGTCGGTCACTTGGATGGCCTGCGGCGCGTCCAACGCTCATCTAAACTTCCCGTCGTGCTAACGGTTGAGGAGGTTCGCCAAACCTTGGCCAAGATGCAGGGCACTCCTCGGCTCATGGCCGAGGTGCTCTACGGTGCAGGCCTGCGTGTCACAGAGTGCATGACACTTCGCATCAAGGACATCGATTTTCGTGCAGGAACCATCACCGTTCGAAGCGGTAAGGGGGCGAAGGACCGCACAACTGTGCTGCCTGCGACGCTGACGCAGGCGCTTCAACAGCACCTGTTTCACGTCATCGCCTTATACAAGCGCGATGTCGATCGAGGCCGCGGATATGTTCCGTTGCCCGGAGCGCTGCACCGGAAGTATCCCAAAGCCGCTCGCAGCGCTGCCTGGCAGTTCGTATTTCCGTCCAAAGTAGTGCGTCCCTGCCCTGAAACGGGTCGTCTACTTCGCTGGCACGCATCAGAAGCCACGGTCCAGAGGGCATTCAAGCTGGCGCTGGAGCGAGCTGGTGTCCACAAGCATGCCAGCGTCCATACGTTACGACACTCGTTTGCGACTCACCTGCTTGCCCAAGGGACGGACATTCGAACCATTCAGTTGTTGCTTGGGCACCGCAGCCTACAGACAACGATGATCTACACCCACGTTCACCAGGACGTGAGTCGTACGATGAGTCCGCTTGATCGCCTGTAATGGGTATACATGCGCCGGTCATTACCGCGGCCGGCGCCTGTTCGCGTGCTGTTGCTTGGCGTTGAACATTCCGAGCGCCGAACGACTGCTATCGGGCGACGCGACCGATTCACCGACCGGCTGTTGTTGGCCGACACCTGCCCTCCCCTACCGGGTGATCATGGACCACACACTCGTCCGTCGGTTTCTCTGGGTCAGTAGAGGACATACTTCTGAGGCATAACGCTGGAATTGAGCAGCGGTGTGGCCGTCTGCTGGAACGAACTGTTAGACGTTACCCGCAGATGCCATTTATTTGCACCACTCAGCCCCGCACATTGACATGAAACAACCGCCGTAGGTATGCAGAACCTTTGAAGTCGAAAGGCCAGTAGATCTGATTAATTGCAAGCAGCTCACTGCCAAATGCCCCCTGTGCTACGTGAGCGTAAGGCTGATACAACGATAGAAGCACGTGGACCTGCGTGATGTATTCAGTCACCGATGAGTGCCAGACCTCATCCAAATGGCAAAGCTCATGCCAAATGGCCCCCATTGCCTGGTCACGCTCCGACGCACTCAGGCACTGCGCCACATAGCTAGTGACAGCGAAGTCGAGTTCTGACCACTGGACATCGAAATGCCCGCTGAGATGGGAATCCACGCTACGTCGCCACCGGCTCCATCGCTGGAATGCGTGGCGCCACATGACTTGCTGGGTTGCGAGGCTCGCATGCGAGGCAAATCGACGAAGGCAAACAGCCACCCCCTGCCGTCCCTCTCCCCCGTACGCAGAGCCCGGGGAATAACTGCTAAGGATGATTGAATCGACGTACGCCTCAATCGCATGGGTGGGAGCCGACGCAAGCATCTCACCCAAGGGCGCCTGGATCCAGGGGTAGCGTACTGGATAACGGTTGAATGCCTTCATCCACAACTGCCACTCCACCTTATCTAGCATCACCCGCGCTAGCACGGCTACCAGTGCATTATGTTCTGTTTCGGAGAGCGTCGACTGACGACCCGCCCCTTCTGCCACGGACAGCACCATGCAAAACGTCGCACGCTTGCTCGTGCAATGCGTGGCTAGCTCAAGCTGGCGGCCGCGCGACAGGCAGAGGGACATCATTAGCACCGCGGGCACTTTGGGTTGCGCATCCGCAGCAACGGCGATTGCCTTCATGTCGAACCGCGCCAAACAGCGTGCCAGCTCCCCAAGATACAGGTTAGGGTGCGTTGCACTGGACAATCGCGGCCACTCCTGCGCGATCTCGTCCCATTGCCCGGCGTCATCGTGAGCATCAAACTGCTGGACAAACTCGCCTTCCCATATAGGGACCTCATGATGTGCAAGCTTGTCATAGCGGACTCGATTTCGCGCAAGGATGCCTGCCGCCTCAGCAAGAAACGCTACCGAAGGCCGGCAGGCATCCGGAAGGGCGTCCCAGAGATTTTCCCGTCCACCACACATCCGTGCGGTAATCAGTAGGCACGCAAACAAGGCTCTTGACCCGTCCGTTGAATGCACCCAACCGTCCGACGCTGATCTGAACCAACGCATCAGAGCGACATACAGGTCAGTTACGTCGCCTCGTTTCCCGTCACCGTGGGTAAGCCAGAGCGAATGCTGTTGAGACAAGGGAAATGACGCGTCCATGGCGACGCTTAAGGCCTGCGCGCCGTCTCCGCCCCAGGAAGCGTCCAGCGGGTTGCTCTCCGCTTGCAGGGCCTCAAGAAGCGCTACGGGCACTTTGACATCGCCCTCTTCCATGGCATCAGCGACAAACTGGGTCAGTCTTTCGTGGGTTGTACTCACAGCGCGCCTGCCTTCCAAATGAGGTGCTCAGGTGCACTCAGGCTATCCCATAGATCCACGAAGGCGTCGCTGACTTGCTGGCCATCATCTACGCGCTGCAAGATGTGGTGTGCGCGACCCAGACTGTTGACGGACGTACCTAGCGACCAGGCGAGAGCGGCCTCTTCGGCGCGAGGGAAGATCAGAAACCGGTCGTGGAACGCCCAACCTGCCATGCCAGACCTGGCTCGAT
The DNA here is from genome assembly GCF_041228075.2 of Xanthomonas sp. NCPPB 2632. Classification (NCBI taxonomy): domain Bacteria; kingdom Pseudomonadati; phylum Pseudomonadota; class Gammaproteobacteria; order Lysobacterales; family Lysobacteraceae; genus Xanthomonas; species Xanthomonas sp. NCPPB 2632. The sequence goes on along the minus strand of NZ_CM192979.1, from coordinate 2,481,236 downwards.
ACTCAAGCCGCAGACCGTAATGATTGCCTTTAGCGGCGGCAAAGGTCTGGCGCTGACGCGTGAAAAATGCGTCCGTCGGTTTGGCCAGTTGGCCGCACTCTGGAAGATCCTCCATCGATGTGAGGCCACGCAGCTCCGCGCCCGCATGAGGGCAGAAGAACAGCGTCTTCAAAAGATCGTCTGCGCTGAGGTATGGATCCCACAACCATGCGCCCTCGGTGCCATGCGTCGCCACAAGCTGCCGAATATCGTCCAGTGCTTTCTGGTGCTCAGCCCGCTTGGCATGAGGTGCGGGCCGGTATTGAACGAACCGCCGTTCTTTCACCAAGCGCGACGTCTCGTCCCGATACATGCGCTTGCGGGTCCAGTCTTCTCTGGGCCCGACTCCAGGCGCTGCCACGTGTGATCGCATGGAGCGCTGCAGTGCGACGCGCTGTTCCACAAGAGAGCCATCCTCCGCCTTGAGCTTGAACGTACGAGGCTCAGGATCGATGGCGTGCGTGCCGAAGTGCACGCTGTTGATGAATCCTGCCTCGCCTGTCGCGGCCAGTACCAGCTCGTATTGGTCATCCCACACGTACGCCCGGTACTGCCCTGGGTGCGTTGGCGCCGGCAGCACTGTGGTCCCTTCGCTGACTTCCCGCGTGAAATGCCCAGCCACGATGCCATCAAACGCCACGCTCACCGTTGCGTGCAGTGGGCGTGGCGTTGCGTTCTCATGCCAAGCGACGTTGACCTTGAAGCCGTCGTCGCGCATACCATGAAAGCTCGCCATGACAACGGTCACGGGGAGCTGGAAAACTACATCACCTAACCGATCTGACAGACTAGCCAGATGGAGCGGCAACACCTTGGATACCGCTTCTGACAATACCTGCAAGAGGCGCGGATCGTCGAAGAATGGCTTAAATCTGGCCTTGGACAAGTCAGCCCATTCGGCGACGTAGGATCCGTTCCAGAAGTTGTTTTTCAGAATGCGGTTAAGTGGCAGCGGAAAAGCTTGGTCCGGGGGCACGAATTGGGGCATCCCAGCAGTCAAGGGACCCAGTGACAGCGGCTTTCCAGAAGGCGCCCAGCTTCCCTCTTTTTCCAAGCACTCTAGCTTACCAACCGCATCGTCGATCGGAAGCACGTAGCGACAGATGCCGAACTGCCAGTCGCGCAAGTCGCGCAGCAGGATGGGGGAGGCATTTAGAAAAGTTACTTCATCGGACGGCTTCTCCACGCGAGCTTCCGCCACCATCAGGGTAAGCACATTGACCGGAGGCGTGCCCCGGGCCACAAAGGCCACGACCTCGGTGACCTCCACATGCGTGTAGAAACCCAATACCCCGGGCGCAACCATGCGCTTCAGCGCGGCAACTCCCTTCTCCAAGCCCATGCACCCTCCTCCATCCTGTGGTCCTGGGTACCCTGCCGGCGCACCCGACGACGTCCTAAGAATCGCGACCGACCCGGCAAAATCAAACGCGGGGATGGATTGCGATGTACACGAAAGCGACATGACAATCTATGGCGCGCCGGGCGACGCTCGGCGTGATCGCAAACTCCCTACGCATATTAGGCCACTAGTGCTGTCACGGCTGCAAGGACGATCGAACCATGAAGAACGGTCGCCAACGCGGCAGATTATTTGCTCCATCTCAGCGTTGCCTGCGCCAGCGATCTAACTTTTTTAGCCTGGTATCTCCTTGGTATCGATCAGCCATCCTCTTCTCATGCTGTGTCCACCCACGTCCGCCGCGGACCTTAGGTATCGCCGCTATTTCGAGGATGAGTCCATGACAACTCAGGCGTTCCTGTTTCTCCGCTATGGGTCGAAAGCCGCCGCTGCCCTAACCCCGATAACCATCCCTAATCGACTGCACTAAACGGTATGTAGTGACGCCTCTTTAGTGCTGACCTGAGCGGTCCCTCGCTCAGGTTTCAATCGTCCAAAGTTTTACAGGTCACCCTATCGCTTAAGCCACGCCATGCGGTCGCGTTCGAGCGCCTTGCGCAGGCGTACAAGCCGATGGCCGGGCGACCGCGCTAGGCCTCGCTGCAGCGCCACGGGGTCACTCTCCTGCATCGCCCACGAAATGCCACTCGGAGCAAGCTCCTCCGGGAAGTCAGGCAAGGTCAGAGAGGCAGTGATCCACACCGCCCCCCGACGCCACGATGGAGGGCCGGCATGGCGCGCCGCTTCCCATGGGCTGGCTCGCCACGGCGGGGTATCTTCGCGGCGTACCCTGTACAGCGACGCAGGCCCAGGACCCGGCCAGAGGAATTGACCGACCGCCCTACCCTTTCCGCTCTCCAGATGGCCCAAGCAGTGGCAAAGCAACGCTCGCGCCTCATAACCACTAAGCTGCCAATGGGACGGCCACGGCAGGCCTCCGAACAGGTGCCATTCCATGGTTGCGGCGAAATCGTTCAGCAGATCCAACAGCCACCGAGCTTCGTCTGAGGCATCGAGCTGGTGGCGCTCGAACCACATCCGCTGCAACGGGAACAAGGGCGAAGGCGCCCAAGTCAGTGGATCGTTGTGGTGCGAGCACGATAACGCCAGAACGCGCGCCCAACTCTTCCTAAAGTAACGTGGCCGTCCTACAGCATCGTCCTCCTGCCAACAGGCAGGGCAAAACGCTCGCCGCTCTCCTGGCGCAAGCATATCGGGCTCGTCGGGCACCTGAGCATCGCGCATCCGAAGCAGGCTGACCCTCAACAACCGAGCGAGCCGCACAATGTCGCGCGTCCGCAGATAGGCCTCCTCGGTGCCATGCACACCCAATACGTCCGTGAACCAACCCCCACGCTTGAGTACGATACCCCCGTAGACATGCGAGGCTCGCTCAATCAGCGAATCGATGGATTCCTCGGGCAGAAGCGGCTTGACCCACCACCGCTCGCGCGGACCGCCATAGCGATATTGCAACCAGGCGGTCATGGGGTTCTCCCCGGCGGTGTCTCGGGCGGCGGCTCCCTGGAGGCCTTGCGACCGCTGAAGTAAGCCGGAATCTCGGACTCCGCGCGCTCAAGAAAGCGTTCATCTATCCGACTGATGCCTTCCTCAATGGCGAGAGCGGCAGCGAACACGACGCGCTCAACGATAAGGTCCAGCCGCCCCTTGCTGGCCTTCACCAGTAAGCGCTGAATGGCCGGTGTCGAAAGTCGCGAACGCTCGGGTAACGGCAGGCACGATTCCAGCTCGTCCAGAAAATTAGCGAGCAGCTCTCCTGCCCGCCAAAGAGGGAGTTTGACGCTTCGGAAACGAGTGACCAGGTGTTCCTCGCGCATCATGGCTTGCTGCGCGTGCTCTGTGCCTAGTGCGAGTACAGAGATCTCAGCTTCGTTCATCAAATACTTGATGCCCTCGAACGCGTTTTCCATCTGTCGTGCCGATCGCTTAAGCAGGTCCTGAATCTCGTCGATGATGAGCATGCGCACCCCTGCGCCTCGCAGTAGCTCAATCACCAGCTCTTCGCGCTCGTCATTGGTGTAGCTAGCTATATGCGGGCAACCCAAGGCTCGAAGCGTACGAGAGAAGATTTTGCTGGCCTCGCGTGCGTTGGTCATGGTTATCCGCACGACCGGTTGGGCGGCATCTGTGGCATCGGTGTTGTCCTGCTCCGGGTACCGGCGAAGCACGGCATTCGCGATCATCGTCTTGCCAGATCCGCCCACGCCGGAGACCACTAAGCCGCGTGCACGCACTCGACCTCGCGAATTCACCAGCATATCGGTCACCTTGAAAATCGCGTTAATCTGCTCATGCACAATGAATCGATCACGACAGGTCCAGTCGCTGCGTTGCGGAACGGGCATAGCCATTGCGGCGAGGGCGAGCGGGCTCAGATGGGGGTAGGCCGTATTCATTACAGCTCCTCCGTGCGAATGCTGGCTCGGTTGGGGACGACCGTCGTCTCTTCGCTAACGGAGTCTTCAGACTTTGACCCTGTGATCCGCCTCTGGCCGCCGCGACCAGGCGACGGACGCGACTGCTCGTTGGAGCGTGGACGCTTTTTGAATTCGAACTGAGCGATCGCCTCGATGCGATCGCTAGTGGCGAAACCTTCGTCCATGATGGCTTCCATCCGCAGCGTTTCTTCCGGTGTGTGTGCGGCGCGAGGCTGCCCAGCTGCCGGCCCCGCCACTGCCTGCGCTTCAACGATGGTTCCGCAGTCCTCACGCCACCAGATGCGGGTCAGATCCTGCGGGTGGAAGCGCACCAGCACCGAGCGATCGCGCCCTATGGAGGCCTTCATCGCCGGATGCCAATAGCGCGAGCGGCGGAAGGTGATGCCGTCGTTTCGAATGAGACGTTGCGAGCACGGCAAAAAATCCAGGCGAAACTGGTCGGGTGAAGCCATAAGCTGGGGTGCAGTCAGGTCGCCAGATGGTGAGGTCCATGCGCGCTCCCACGCGACGAGCGGGGCGATGCCAAGCGCCCGGTGGCGACGGACGTGGTAATACTGGCAGATGCGTGTTACCAACCATTCGCGGAGTTCTGATAGCGTCATCTGCGCGCGGCGCTCGGAGGGGTATTTGCCGCGGTCCTGCACGTTGCTGAAGGTGGTGCCAGCGAGCCCGTGCACCATCCGCATAAGTGTCCCCATCATGCGTTCGATGTGCCCGCCGTAACGAGGAGTCCCGGGTGGGCGGAAGTCGAGCTCTATACCGTGTTCGGCACACCCCGCTTCTAACGCGCGACCGCGAAACTCCCTGGCATTGTCCACGAGAATAAGTCGGCATTTTCCGTACATAGGCCAGAGCCCCGGACGACCGCCGTTCTCGCGTATCTTTGGTAACGTGGCGTGCTCGACGCACAACGCGACAGACACCGATGAGGGAGCGTCCATGGTCAGGTGGATGCCAAGCACGCAGCGCGTGCCGACATCGATGGCAACGGTGAGCCACGGTCGCCCTAGCACGCGCGAGCGGTCCTCGCTCAGGACCAGGATATCTACCAGCGTGTGATCGATCTGGCAGACCGAAAGCGGCGCCTCAACGAACAGCGTACCTGGCACCGCGCGCCAAATTTCTTGGGCCCTCTTCGCTCCCAGCTTCGCGCGGTCCATCTCGTAGCTGGCCGCGGCACGAATGCGACGGACCACTGTGCTGATACCGGGTACCGGCCAGCGAAGGCGACGGCAAAGTGACTGTGCGCGCAAGGCGACCTCAAGCTGCGAGGTACGCTCTCGCCGGGCGTGGTAGCGAACAATCGAGTGGGCGATAACCTGCTCGGTACGCGGGTCAAGCGCTGTTGCGCCGCGCCGTCGGCCACCGGGGTCGGGCAGTAGCCCCGAAGCGCGTCGATGCGCCTGGTACTGCTCGCGCAGTCGCTGGATCTGACGGACGGACAGACCGTACTTCGCCGCCAACGCCTTAGTCGTCACGAGTGGCAGGCGGGGCCGGTCGATCTGGGCTTCGAAGTCTTGAGCCAGCGCCCGTGCTCGTTCCCACTGGCCGGGGTTGGCTCTAACTCGATCGAAGCCGACGGCTCGCATGCCCGGCAGCGCATGCAAGGCATCGGTGGGTAGATCTAGGCGCTCCCCGGTCGAAACGTCCGTTACGCGAACGCGCCCCAGGTCACGAAGTGCCTCAATGCGGACCACTGCAGCGCCCCAGCCGAACAACGCACCCGGGGTCAAGCTTGTGTATGGGGTGGATCCGGTCGTTACAGGTGTCACCGGCGCCGCGGCCTCAGGACCGCGAACACGTAAATTTTTAGACGACATGATGTTCTCCCTCAGCAGGGCCGAGCGGCCCAAGGCGGGCGCGATCGGCACCCGGGGGCAAAAGTCGCCCGTAACGGCGCTCTATGGAGCGTCGAACGGGTTGACATGGTCGGGCGAGGCTGAGAACCTATGCGTACGGGGTTCCTACCGTAGATAGACAAAAAGACCTGCATTGCCGTGCGGGTCTTTTCTTTTTTCAGCCCCGTATCGGGGCTAGGTTTTCATCGCGATCTCCCGTAACGAGATGGACGACATTCGACACAGCCAGCGTGCACTTGTCCGCTTAACGTGTCGTTGTTGTTGCGTCGCATATGCGCGAGGCGAACTCGCGCAATGGAGAGCGTGCCAGATGCGAAACGTGATCGCAAATCGAAGAAAAGCCCTTTGTTTAAGGGACTTAATCGACTTTTCGCGACATGCGTAGTTCAGGCGATAATCGAGTTGGCGTTCTCGAGATAAGCAATGATGCACCTATGATACCGATGTGATGCAGAAATGATTCATATGTTGTTTCTCTCGTCGCGCTTGTGCGCAGCTACAGCAGTCGGCGTTCCACCTGGCTTAGGAAAGTGATTATCGCGAACGGGGATAGTGCACTTGCTTGAGCAGCAAGCCGTAGAAGTAATACGCCTTCGCAATAGCCGCCGGGTCGCCGTTGGTGACCGCTCTTCGCTCGCTCCGAACCTGTTCTTGAACCAACCGAAGGCCGGTGATTCGGTCCTGGTCTATCACGTCCTTGGCCATTTCATGCCGAATGGCGTGATGCAGGCGCGCCGTGCACTCGGCCATGACGCTTCGAGCAATTTCTCGCTAAATTTCGTCGTTTTCGAACGACATCGGCGCACTCCGTTTGGATGGACGCAAGCTTAGACGCGAGCCACGTCATTCACCAGCGGACAATGACGCTTACGCCTCGTTGGTGACGAAATTGATATGGCGGTCCTTCGCGCTACCGATGTCACGTGCCCACCCGTTGTCAGGGCCCGTCTAGCGGTTCCTGCGACCGGATCCCCGCATTAGACCGCCCGGAATAGTCATGTAGGCGATCCGTAGTAGTCGTGATCGTCTCAAACGTGCCTGCCGAGGCTCGCGGTTTAACAAGCGCTACCGATAGCACGCGAGGATGAGCATCCCCCCTTGGTCACCAACCGTGTCGTCGCACGTATGAGCTGGTCTTAAACCGCTACAACAAACGCACGAATTTCACTAACCGCGTCGGGTTAATCAAACGACGACGCGCATTTTAACCGACGGCTCAAGGAAAGCCCAACCGAATCAGCCCTCTGGGTCGAGACGTGGAAAATGACAGAGTTGGTGACCGACGACATCAGGATCGGCGCGTTGATTGGAGTTGTCCCGAACAACGCCGCCAATTTTTCGACAGCACCTGTTCCCTCGATGAGCGCAGTTCTAGTCAACCTGCGAGCGAATGTCTGAGACCACCCATACTGCAATCGATGGGTCGCCTCAAAAATCTTGTACTCGGCAAGGGTGGTCTGGAGCTCTTTTAGGCTGGCCGCAGGCAGGAGTTCTGTCTGACACCACTCGTCTTCGTGGAACTGTGGCGCCCCATCAAATGATGCTTGGGTAGGCACGACGAAGGTCAGGACATCGGAAGCAACCGTCGGCATCGAGTAACGGATTGATGCCACATCAACTACCTTTTTCTCAACGTCTACATTCTTAGAACCAAGCGACGATTTCAGTCGACTAATCCAGCTCATCCCGGTCCTGCCCTGTGAAGGTGTAAAGGTAGCAAGGTCCACTATGAGTAGAAGGCGGACATCCCGGCGGAGCATAGCCTGCTCTGCCCCGCCCGCGTCAATCGGTCGTCAGCGCGCGCTAATAACAGACGCCACCTGCGTTTGATGCCCGTCCAGCCCTTCACCCACACCAATCAACCAGGCGTGGGGCGAAAGCCGTCCCCGCCTACCCTCGATAACACGAGCTAGTCGACTCGTTGAAAGACCAGCGTACCGTCCGTCTCAACGGGCACCGGCAGTCGCTCCTCAATCAAGGCGATCGCAGCCATGGATCTGGATGACGGAGCCATTCATCGCTACATCGACGCCGCCTCGTGGCACCGGATGACGCCCGACGACTATCCGGCTGCCTTTGATCTCAACGGTCATGGTCCCTCCCGCCACAGTCTCAACGTCCAGGTGTTCGCCCTCACCGATGCGATGCAACGTACGATCCGTGGTGCTCCAGGTAACAGAGACCGGTCGGCCGTTCGGCTGCAGATCGTAGCCGTTGGTATAAATGAATCCTTTCAACGCATGATGTTCGATGAACGCCTGCCGGTCCGCCTTCGCTCCTACGGTGAGCTCGTGCATGGAGTTGGCTTCACAGGAGTCATTCACCGGGGCGATCAGCGAGATGCGAGCGTTCGGAGAAAACGACTGTTCGCCAAGCAATGTGCGAAATTGACTGAGCTCGGGATGGCGGCTTATGGTCTCGATCGTATCGACAGCTGGGGGAGAGGTCGCTTCTGCGGTCGTCGCTAGCGTGAGCGCGCTGCAGGCACATAGCGTGATGAGTCGCATGATCAAGGTTCCTTAATGTGGCATGACAAGACACGGCCGAGGACCCGCCGGGTGGTTGGTCCTCGGCACACACGCTCAGTGATGACGCGAGTTCCATTCGTCCGTGTAGTACTGCTGATAAGTCCGTCCGTCGATGACGTGCTTAGATGTAGCGTAGGTGTTCACCATGGCCTGAGTTGTGCCGTAAACGGTGTTATGCACTGGGTCGGCCACGAAGGCGTTCCACTCCGCCATGTACTGTGCAGACGCCTTGCCTGGAATCTGAATATCCGCACCCGTCGCGTCCAGGATCTCCTGGCGAACCTTTGCCTCGACAAAGGTGGCCGTTCCCTCTTCGCGCATCATGCCGTTAACATAGTCGCCCTGATTGAGGGAATCATGATGAAGAGGGTTCGGATTGTCAGCGTGGGCAAGCTCGTCCGCTATGCTGTAGCCGTCACAACGTCACAACGTCACAACGTCACAGGGACGTCCCGTTGAGCGCGCCGATCGCTCGATTGTCGGCGATGAAGCGAACCGCGCCGGATCGCTTCATCGCGGCGGGTCAGCGCCCAAGCCCCGGTGCCGCCTGCTGCTGGTTCTGATTCTGGGCCAGCGCCCGTTCGGTGGCCTGTTGCTGCTGGGCCGCCTCAAAGCGCTCCATCGCCTGCGGCCACTGGCCGCCGCTCTGCTCCATACTCGTATTTGCCGCGGCCGTCGGGACGTTCGTGCGCAGGTCGGCGAGGTGATCGCGCTGGCCCGGCGGCGTCTGCACCGCCCACATGCGGCTACCGTCTTCCGACAAGGCCACTTGATCGATACGTTGTAGCCCGTCCGAGCGCGCCTGTACCACGAGCGCGGAAGCGATCTGGTCGCTTTGCAGGTCGGGGGTGCGCCCGAGTCGGCGATCAATGACATAAACCTGGTCTCGAGCCTGTTGGAACATGGCGTGATCGGGATGATCCGGGTGGTCGAGGCGTCCTGGCAACTGCGCCGCGGTGGCCGTCTCCGTCTTCGCTCGGACCTGGTCCGCCAGAACCTTCAAAGTATCGTTGCCGGCCACGCCATCGACATCGAGCTTGCGGTCCTGCTGGAATGCTTCCACCGCCGCTTTGGTCGTCGAGCCGAACTTACCGTCCGGCGTGACGGTGTTGTTTAGGTAACCTAGGGCGGCCAGCTTCGTCTGCAATTGCTCCACGTCGGAGCCGTGCGTACCCTGCCTGAGGGCAGCATGGTCACCCTGCTTCGGCGCCTCCTGTTTCGGCTCTCCCTGCTTCTGTGCGCCCTGCCCGACGACATGCAGCAGATCGCGGGTGTGCCCGTCCTGGGTGATCTTCAGGTCGCGCGAATGGTCCTTGTTGCGCTGAAGGCTCAGGTCGGATCGCGACACCTCCGACCATTTCCCGTCGATGTACGACCGTCCGTGACCGTCCATGTCCCACTGGACCAGATCCTTGCCCTGCGCGTAGTAACCGCGCGAACGCTTGCTGGCCGGGTCGCCATGGCTATGGGATGCGCCCTTGTCCATGTCCTGCACCAGTCCACGGCCCTGAACCGGATCGATAAAGATGCCCTTTACGGTTCCGTATTGCGCAGCGAGATCCGGATGCGCCGTGTCCTTCGCAAGGGTCGTGGGATTGACCAGCGGATCGGCCAAGACGGCGTCCCATGCGCCTTTCAGTGGACCGTCCGCGCTAGCGTTCTTCATCGCGTTGAACGTGTCCGCGCCCTTGAGCGCCTCGTCACGGCCGGAGTGGAAATAATCCGGGAACTCGCCAACCTTCGATTTCAGGCCGTCGAGACTCGTGATCTTACCGTCCTGAATACCCGTGATCAGCTTGTCGCCGTAGGCATCACCCTGGTTATAGGCTTTGGCGACCACCGCGAAGATTCGTGCCTTGTCCTCGGTCGAAGCCTTCTGGTACAGGTCCGTGTCCTTCAATGGCTCGGCGACACGGTCCATCAACTTGTTGACCTGCGTGACATCGCGTTCGTGAACGAACGTCTTGCCGGTATCGGTCGCCAGGTATTCGTTGAGATGGGATTTAAACGTCTGGTCGATATCTGGACCGCCGGCCGGCATTAACGATGCCGGGATGTCCTTCTTCTTCTGGTACTGCTTCAGGTGCGCGTCGAAATTTGCATCGCGGACGTGGTTGCCGTCTCGCCCGAGGTCGGCGGACATCTTCGCCTGCTGCTCGTCCGTGAGTACCCATTCGGGATGGTTTTCGTTCGCCCAGCCCTGGTAGGCCGCCACCAACTGGCGCGCATCCGCCGGATGGGCGCCGAAATCGGTCTGCAACGTGCCGATGGTGTAGCCGCTGTTGCCCACCGGCTGAAGATTGACGTTGCCGGCGGCGTCGCGCACCGTATTGCCCGCGAATGCCAATCGGTAAGACGCGTCCTTACCTTCCGAGCTGACGCCGATGCTGAAGTACGCGACCGCTCGAAGTTCGTTATCGGTCAGATCCGCCATGCCTTATTCCGCCTTGCAAGAGAGCTGCGGTGATGACGGCAGGCCGAGCACTTGTGCCACGTATTCCATCGTATCGCTCGCGCCTTTGGCCTTCGCTTCGTCGATCGCCGCCTGGAGTCTGACCTTATCCACCACGCGCACGGCCGGCGCGTCACCGGCGGGACTGAGGTCCGCCTTTTTCAGCCTGAACACGAAGCACCCTTCGACGGCCAGGAAAGTGCCATCGTCGAGGTCCAGCGCCGAGGTGATGTTCGACCAGTATTTCCCCTTCGGACAGGCTGACGCGGACATTTCCTGGTGATAGATCGGAAACTTGTGCCAGGCGTCCGCGCCGCCGGGCGACGGCGTCGCGGCGATAAAGCGGGAGCCGCAGTAGGCGGCCGATTTCTTCACGTAGATGCTGTCCGCCCCCAGGTCCAGCCCGGGCAGCGACGCTGATGACGCACCACCGGAAAAGGCGAAGCCCTTGCCGACGGCCACATGCGAAATGCCCTTGGCATCGGTGAACGAGGCGGACTGGTGGCCGTCGGCTTCGAGCGCGACGTCGACCTTCATACGTTCGCCGGTGAAAAAATCCATCGCTTCCACGTGCGCGCCACCCTTGGATTCCGACAGCACCCACGCGCGCAGCTTGCCGTGATCGTCCTCGACGAACATAGCGGCGCCGTTGGGGAAGGCGCGCTGGGCCACTGTGCTGGCGGGCCAGCGGGCTTCGCCTGACGCCAGGGCGGCCGAACAAAACGGGATGGCGAGCATCCCCAGCGACATGGCGATCCTCAAGGGGATCGCGGACTCTCCTGAAGAGCGGATTGCAGACATCGCGATGGATTCCTGGCTATGGACGAATGGCCAGGTGTGGTGGTGCCCTGCCCGGACTTTATCATAGCGATCCCAGGGTTCATCGCAATGCGGCTCCCATGGCGTTTGATACGTAGCTTCGACAGCCAGATGCTGCTGACCCGCCTGTGCGGCCCGGATGCGAGAGTCGATCGCATCGCCAGCCACGCGGAGGTGGCAGTGATCCTGGTATTCGCTATCCCGAGGGGAGCTAAGCATTCTGCAGAATATTCAGACGAAGCAACTATAGTCATCAAGTGACTGAGTAATGGCGGATGGCATGCTTCTGCGACGATGGGAGGCTTTATCGCCCTGGTTGATTGACCAAGTTCGATGGCAAAGAAGACGTTTCCACTATCCCCTGCCCCTGTGAGCCTGTTGGCGGGTCGCTGATACCGTGGCTGCTGGCACTGTTCCCCGTTTTCCGAATCGCTCGGCTGTGGATGACGCCAGCCGATAACCCGCCGCTATTCGCCCCAACGCCAGTCACGCTCCAGCGACTCGGCGCAAAAAGTTACAAGCGCACGCACCTTCGGAGCCAGATGCTGGCGCATTGGCGTAGACCGCGTGCAGCGGCGCCGCCGGAATGAGCCCGGTATTATTCTCAATCAGACCTGCAAACTGAGCCCGGCGTCGCCCCCACTGCCTCACTTCATCTTCCCAGAAAAATTAGAAGCAGCCTGTTCATAACTTTGTCCCGACCGGGGGTGCCCACTGCACCCCGACCGAGCCGGAAAATGCTCGGTGCCATCGCCTTGGCCCACCGGCCGCTGACCGCACCTCAGTTGGCGACGAACATGGGCGTCAGCCGGCAAGCCGCCCTTAACAACTGAACCTTCTGACGGCGCGCGGCTCGCTCGCAACCGCGTTGGAGGGGCTTGCGTTGTCATGCAACCCGGTCGGGGCCCGGATGCTTCATGAAAAAGACGATCTGGACAATAATCTGTAACAGTGCGTGATTAAAGTAGCCATACTTCCTCCGGCAGTCCTTCATGAAACGGCAACCTCTTTTCCAGGCCCTAGGCCTCGCGCTCCTCGCTCAGGGCGCGCCCTTCTCCTCAGCATTCGCGCAGAATGCTGCACCGACGGAGGAGACAAAGCCCGCCAAGCCCGCCGCAGCGACGAATCTGGGTGCCATGGTCGTCACCGGTGTCAGTGCCGCGACGCAACGTGCCGCCGCCATCAAGCGCGACTCAGATGTGCTCATAGATACGACCTCCGCCTCAGACATCGGTGAGCTCCCCGACTTCAACGCCGGCGATGCCCTAAAGCGCGTCGCGGGCGTCAATGCGCTCACCTACCAGGGCGAGCCACGCTTCGTGATCGTTCGCGGCTTCAACCCGAACTACAACGATCTGCTGATCGACGGCTTCAGTCTGGCGTCTACCGACATCAACCTTGGTCAGACGAATACTGGCGGCCGACAGGTATCGATGGAAGTGCTCCCGTCGAACATCGCGTCGCACATCGACGTCGTCAAGATGGCCACTCCTGCGCAGGATGCCAACTTCATCGGTGGCCTGACCAATTTTGTTACGCCGAGCGCCTTCGACTACCCGGTGCACGCGTTCTCCGCAACCGCCACAGGCGGCATCGCCGAAGATAGTTCCAAAAACGGCGGTAATCACGGGGTCGGACAAGCCCAGGTATCCGGATCACGCCAGTTCGGCGACCACCACCAGTACGGCATTTATCTGTCCGCTACCTATTGGAAGCGCGACATCAACGTGCCCCAGGTCGAGATGGGTGGAACGCGGAACTGGTATAACGCAGCCGGAGTGCAGACCACAGCATACAGCGGGAACGGTTATGCCGTGCCTTCCTCGCGAGTGAATTACAACTATCAGAACAAGCGCGACCGCACCGGCTTGCAGGGCCGTTTCGACTGGGCGATCTCGGATCGCTTCACCGCTTTCCTCAATGCGTACTATTTCCGCCAAAACGAAGATTCGGATCGCAACGACCTCAACGCCGCCGTACAGACCGGCTCGCTGAACCTGGGGCAGACCGCCACCAGCGGCAACCTGACGAAGGTGAACCAGACCATCCAGCTTGGACGTTATCGATGGAAGCGCGAACTTGGCGGTCTGTACGGCCGGTTCAGCGGAGAACTGGATGGCGGCTGGATGGTCGATGGTGGATCGAGCTGGTCGAGTTCGCGCGTCGACAACCCGCAGACGGTCGATAACTTCGCGCAAAATGGGCTGGGCTTCGGCTACGACACGTCCGGTCAGACACCGAGCTTCGCTCCATCCAATCCTGCCCTGGCCAACGACGCGTCACGGTACGCGCTCGGTTATCACCGTGAAGAGCGTTATCGCCTTCGCGAAAACCGCTTCGACGAGCAGCTTAACTTCAGCCGTAACACGCAGACGACCGACCGCGGATGGGGCGTAGGTTTTGGCGCGCGCATCAGCGCGATCTACCAGGATGTCTCGTTCGACCGGACCAGCTGGTCGGGCGCGCCTTATACACTGGCCGATGTCCTTTCCGGACAGAGTCTATGCGCCTTCCAGTGCGATTCGCCGATCCCGCTGATCAGTGCTTCCGCGGCCGACGCAGCATTCCAGCATTATGCCTCGAGCGAAAAGGTGACGGAAGACACCGCCTCCGAAGCCGGCGGCACCTACCGCACTCGCGAGGTGGTCTATGCGGGATACGGCCAGGCACAATATCGCAGCGGCCGCTGGCTGTTGCTCGGCGGCGTACGGGTCGAGGCCACACGGGCCGGGTCGAGCAGCACACAGGCAACGAACGGGACGTATGCGCCCGTCTCCGCCTCCCAGCATTACACCAATGTCCTGCCGTCCCTTATGGCCGTCTACGATACGACCGAAAGCAGCAAACTGCGTTTAGGTTTGAGCAAGACCGTGAGCCGACCCACCTTCGGCTCATCCTCGCTGCACGGCGGCGTGCTCAACACGCTGTCCAGTCCGGCGACGCTAGCCGTCGGCAATCCCGACCTCAAGCCTCGGCAGTCGACCAACCTGGACATCGCCCACGACTGGTACGTCGATGGTGGGCGCGGCATCGTGTCCGTCGCCGGATTCTACAAGTGGATTCACGACGACATCTTCAACTACGGCGAACTGGAGCAGGTCGGCGGCGTGGACGTTCCCATCCTGGTGACGAAGTCGCGAAACACGGATAAAATCGTGCGGGCCTGGGGCGGCGAGTTTGGTTTCTCCGACACGTTCCATTTCCTGCCGCATCCGTTCGATGGCCTCGGCTTCAGCGCAAACGCGACGCTGATGCGCGCCAGCTTCCCCGTGACCTTGTCGGACGGCAGCACGCGGCGTATGAGCAGCCTCCCCGAGCAGCCGAACGAGATCTACAACGCGTCGATTTTCTACGACAAGGGCCCTGTCCACGGGCGTATCGCATGGAACCACCTGGGATGGCTCTGGGACGACCGCTATCCCAACTTCACCACGGCGGGCTTCTATGCGAACCGTTACCAAAAGCCGACAAACAACATCGACCTGCAAGCGTCTTACGACGTGGACAAGCACTTCGCCATATCGCTGGATGTGCTCAACCTTACGCGCCAGGGCGTCACCGACACCTACGGGAAGACGCAGGAGCTGCTCCAGTCCGAATGGCGGCTTCCGCGTCAGGTGATGCTTAGCGTAACCTTCAAAGACCTGTGAGTCTCAACCTTGGTATGGATCGCCGCATGGCCCCTCCCGACACCCGAACACGACGCATCGGGCAAGCATTTCGTCGCAAGAACCCGCTGGTCACGTTCACCGAGAACGAGCGCGCACTGCTCACGCTGGTGCGCGACCTCGGACCTGTGGCCCGCTCTGTGCTCGCCCGCTCGATGGGACTGGCGATGCAATCGGTCGTCCGCATCGTCGAGAGCCTCACCGAGCGCGGATTCCTGCGCATTGGCGACGAGGCCATCCGCAGCAGTGGTCCGGGACAGCCGAGCCTGCCTGTCACGATCGTGCCCGACGCCGCGTATGCGGCGGGCGCCTCGGTGACGGCGGCCCGTACCCATCTGGTTATCCTCGACTTGCTGGGCCGTCCGGTCGCCGAACGTCACTGCCGCGCCGACGGTGCGCATGTCGACGACGTCGTCCAACTGCTTAGAGGGGAATTGACGGGCATGCTCGGCGAAAGCGGTATCCCTGCCGAGCGCCTGTTCGGACTCGGTGTCGCCACGACCGGCTACTTTGTCGGTGAGGGACGCCTGAACACACCTGCCGCCATGGAGGATTGGGCACTCCGCGATGTGGAGGAGACCCTGTCACGTCACCTGAGCCTGCCGGTATGGATCGAAAACGACGGTAACGCCGCCACGGTCGGTGAAAAACTCTTCGGCGTCGGACGGCGCTACGACAGCTTCGCGTACGTCTACGTCGCGGCGGGCCTCGGCGGAGGCGTCGTCACGCAGGGCACGCTTTTCCGAGGCGTCCACGGCAATGCGGGAGAGTTCACCGGTACGCTTCCGCTTGAGCAGCGCGAGTGCCGGCCGAGCCTGGCCCGCCTGCTTCGCCTGGTCAACGATGCCGGTGGCAACCTCAACGACATCGACGAACTGCTGGCCAGCTTCGACATCGAGTGGCCGGGGGTGGACGAGTGGCTTGCGACGTCGGCGCCCGTCATGACCGCCATCGCCTCCGCTATAGGCGGCGTCCTCGATCCCGAAGCCATTGTCATCGGTGGGCGCATTCCACCAGTGCTTGCCCGGCACCTCATCGAGCGAACCACGTTCTACGCTGCGCCCCTTCGTGATCTGGAGCGTCCTTTCCCCATCCTGGTGTGTGCAGAAGCACCAGGTGACGCCGCCGCGCTGGGCGCAGCCTCCCTCCCCTTCAGCGAGCATTTTTTCCTATGACCCCTCCACGCGACCCTTCCGTGCCCTTCGACGGGACTCGCCGCCAGGCCCTGCAGCGCCTCGGAAAAGTCGCCCTGGCAACGTCCATGATCGGCAGCGCCGGCCGCGTCTGGGCCGAAACAACGGCCAGCCGCGCTAAATTGCACGACGTCGGCCGCAAGTTCGAAAGCAATGGCAAGATACGCGGCTTCAGCGGCAACACCATCATCTGCCATGTCCCCCAGCAGGAGGCGGGCTACGAGACGTTCGACAGCCTTCTCGACGTTTACCGCGACCTCCAGCCCATGGGCTTTGCAAAGAAACTGTCCATCCTGCCGCCGTCGAGCTATCACATGACGATCTTTGGCTGCGCCAACGACCAGGATCGTGTGGCGGGAAAGTGGCCCGGTATCGTTCCGCTAGACGCACCGTTGGAAACATGTCACGCCACGCTCATCGCAAGACTGAGCGCGCTGAAGCTGGACAGCGAACTGCCGTTCCGCATGCGCGTCGACGCCGGGCGAACGCCTCCTCCGGAGGGACTCCGGGTCGAGTTGGTGCCCGTCGACGCCGCCGAGGAAGCCAAGCTTCGCCGCCTGCGCGACCGCATTGCCGAGGCGGTAGATATTCATACTACGGACCATGACAGCTACACATACCACCTGTCGCTGGGCTACCAGACGGCGCCATTCGACAAGGACGAAGCCGATGCTTTCGAACGCTCACGGCGGGGCTGGCACCAGATGCTGGCGAAAAAGATCGACGTGCTTCATCTTGGCGCACCGGAGTTCTGCACCTTCCGCGACATGTATGCGTTTCGCCGACGCCTGCTGATTACCTGAAGCTCAGCTCCTCGAAGTTGCACCTGGTTCATTTCGGGCGATCGAATCCTGTTACTGCATTTACAGGGTCGTTATTCCGCCTTGCAAGAGAGCTGCGGTGATGACGGCAGGCCGAGCGCTTGTGCCACGTATTCCCCTTCAGACAGGCCCTGGTGCCCGTCGGCTTCAAGCGCGACGTCGGCCTTCATAATGGCGATTACGAAGGGGCTCGCGCACTCTCTCGAAGACCGGGTTGCAGACATCACGATGGGTTCCTGGCTAAGGACGAATGGCCCCGCGTGGCGGTGCCCCGCCCCAGGCCGCTATTCTACCTGCCCAGTGGCCGGTGATAATGCCGGAACGCCCGTCCCTACCCAGAGTCCCCCATGCCCATCGTTCGTCGTAAGTTCTCGCGCCTTTGCATGGCGATCATGGTCGCTCTCGGTGCTGGCAACATCCACGCTCAGCAGGTCGCTACGGACCAGGTGCCCGCACTGCAAGACGTGCCGTATGTCGGCACGGTAACGCTCAACGTCGATGTCAGCGACACGGCGCAGGGTATCTTCCGGGTCCACGAGTCCCTACCGGTACAGGCAGGCGCGCTGACCCTGCTGTACCCGCAGTGGATTCCCGGCGATCACTCGCCGACGGGCCCTGTCGCGATGCTCGCCGGCCTCAGGCTCAGTGCCGACGGCAAGCCGCTTCCTTGGGTGCGCGACAAGTACAACGTCTACGCTTTCCATGTCGACGTTCCTGCTGGCGTGTCGACGCTCGATGCCGATTTCCAGTACCTGTCGGAACGCGCGGACGACGCGGACTTCGAGATCACCGACCGCATGATGTACATGGAGTGGAGCAAGGTGGCGCTCTATCCAGCGGGTTACTACACGCGCGGCATCACGTTTGCGCCCAGCGTGACCCTACCGCATGGCTGGCAGGCGGGCACGGCGCTCGAGACGGCCGCGACATCGGGAGACACCACCACCTTCAAGCCGGTGACCTTCGACAACCTCGTCGACTCGCCGGTATACGCCGGCCAGTACGTGAAGCGCGTGGCCCTGAACCCCGGCGATAAAGCGCCGGTGTATATGGACGTCTTCGCCGATGAGCCCAAATATCTGGAGATGTCAGCCGAACAAGTGGCAGTGCACCGCAACCTGGTGACACAGGCCACGAAGCTGTTCGGGTCACACCACTACGACCACTACGACTTCCTGTTCTCGCTGTCGGACCAGTTGGCCGGCAATGGCACCGAACACCATCAGTCCAGCGAAGACGGCCTCGGCGCGGACTACTTCACCGCCTGGAGCGAGAATGCATCCGAGCGCGACCTGCTCGCCCACGAGTATGTTCATTCGTGGAACGGCAAGTTCCGCCGCCCCGCCGACCTGTGGACGCCAAACTTCAACGTTCCGATGGGCAACTCGCTGCTCTGGGTCTATGAGGGCCAGACGCAATACTGGGGCTTCGTCCTTACCGCGCGCGCAGGCATGTGGACGCCGCAGGAGTTCCGGGACGGCCTGGCGATGGTCGCCGCCAACTACGATCGCAACCGCGAGGGTTTCCGGTGGCGCTCGCTGGAGGACACCACCAACGATCCCATCGTCGCGCACCGGGCCCCCCTGCCCTACCGTAGCTGGCAGATGAGCGAGGACTACTACAGCGGCGGCCAGATGATGTGGCTTGCCGTCGATGCGAAGCTGCGCAGCCTGACGGGCGACAAGCGCTCGCTGGATGATTTCGCACGCGCGTTCTTCGGCGTCGACAATGGTAGCCACGTACCGAAAACCTATACCTTCGACGACGTGGTCGCTGCGCTGAACGACACGGCAAAGTACGACTGGGCCAGCTTCCTGAAAGCCCGCGCATACAGCCTCAATCCGCCGCTACAGGATGGCCTTGCAGGCACCGGCTGGAAGCTGGTGTACGACGACAACGAAAGCGCGTTCGAGAAGGCCTATGACGGCCGCCCGGAAATTTCGCGCCACCTGTTGAACTTCACATGGTCGATCGGCCTGACGATAACGGGCAGCGGCACCATCAACGACGTGCGCTGGGACGGCCCGGCGTTCAAGGCAGGGGTCAGTACGGGCGCGACCATCGTCGCGGTGAACGGCGTGGCGTATTCGAAGGATGTCCTGAAAGACGCGATCACGTCCGCGAAAGACAGCAGTCGCGAGATCGCACTGACACTGAAGTATCAGGGGCGTTTCCGCACGGTGTCGGTGGATTATCACGGCGGTCTGCAGTATCCGCACCTCGTGCGGGTGCCGGGCACGCCGGATTACCTCAGTGAGATCATTGCGGCGAAGAAGTAGACGGATGTATGGCAGCGGCCCGTGCAGGCCGCTGCCTGCGATAAGGCGAGGTCCAGCGGCGGCCCCGAAGAAAGCATGCAGAAAACCTGGGTACCTAGGATGCACGCATGTTTTCGCGCATTCGCCCCTGGTATGGAACTGTCGGACGTTGTCTGGGCCTGCTGGCCCTGCTTGTCCTGCGCGTGCTTTGGCTGAGGGCATATCCGCTCAATTCCGACGAGCCACAGCACGCGCACGTGGCCTGGAGCATCGCCCAGGGCGACCTGCCCTATCGCGACGTCTTCGATAACCACGGGCCGCTCTTCAGTGCGGTCTATGCCCCGCTGATGCATGCCATGGGTCCACGGTCGGACATCCTCGAGTGGCTGCGACTCGCAGTGGTGCCCTGGTACGTCCTGGCGCTGGTGGCTACGTGGTGTCTGGCCCGTCGGCTTTATTCTCGTGGCATCGCCGATGCCTCCGTGGTGCTGGTTGGCCTGACACACGCCTTTTTCATCAAGATGGGCGAGTTCCGCACGGACGATCTTTGGACGGCGCTCTGGCTTTGTGCACTGGCGACTGCGGTACACGCGCGGGGGCGGGCCTCCCGATGGGCGCTAGTCGGCTTGCTGCTGGGTGCGGCATTGTCGGTATCGCAGAAGACGCTGCCTCTTTCGTGTGTCGCCCTGCTCGCCGCGGCCTGCGTCTGGGCCATCCCGTGGCATAAGGACAGGCGAGCCCTGCTGAAGGGCGGCAGCGCCCTGCTGGCGGGTTGCCTCGTCGTGCCTGGTGCGTTCGCTCTCTATCTCGCTATACAGCATGACCTCGGGCCGGCGTGGTACGACCTCGTGGCGTACAACCTGTCTGCTACCGGGCGCGCGGCACACGCCGATCACCGTCTGGTCTATGGGATGCTGGCCGTCGCAGTCGCCATGGCGACCACGACGTGGTTGCGGCGCGTCGGTCCGGGTGATGCGCGGACACACTGGCGCCTCTTCCTCGGCATCCATGGGCTTTTGTTCGCTTCCTTTATCTGGTTGGTATGGCCGCTGCCTACGGCACAGGACTTTCTGCCGGTGATACCTACGATCTTCGTATCCCTGATCGGCCTGGTCAGCCGGTTTGGGCGATCGGCCGCATGGCCGCGATCGCGCGCGGCAGCCCTCGTGGCCATGCTGGCCGCGGTGGAGCTCGTCTTGCTGATCGAGCAGGCGCCGCCCTGGCGCGACACCCTCGCTTACAAGGAAGGGCAACTGCGCACCGTGCTTGCCTGCACATCGCCCGACGACACCGTCATGGATGCCAAAAGCGGTGCCATCTTCCGCCCGCGGCCGTACCACACGGTGTTGGAAAGCATCGCCCTGCAGCGCTTCGAACGCGGGCTCAAGGCGGAGGACATCGTACCCGCGCTGGTCGCGCACCGCACCATGACGGTGATCGTCGACCGGCTGCCGCCAGCGACCCGTGCCTTCATTGCGCAGAATTACCTGTCCGGCACGGCGAACGTCTTCATGGCCGGGAAACAGCTGGTGGGTCGCGATTTCGATGTGACGTTGGCGGGCACCTACACCGTGACCGACGGCGCGTCTGAGGTCGCCGTCGTCATCGACGGCCGGCCGGCCGCGTCACGTTGGCAGCTATCCGAGGGACATCACTCACTGGATACGCCGTCGCATGGGGCGCTGGACCTGGTATGGAGCCCGGCATGGAGGGGAGGCTGGCGGCCCGTCGTTACCCCAGGCTCGTTTCCACCGGTTCTGGCAGGCACGCGCACCTGATCCTCATTCCGCGTTGGCGATATCGAAGCGGCTGACCCTGCCTTGCGTGAAGTGGAACACGTGACCCACGGTCTTGTCTTTCAGCCCGTGGGTCTGGCCTTCGAGAGGATTGCCTTGCAGATCGCGGATGGTCTGGATGACCCGCACCACGATCGCGCCGTCGGCCGATTCTTCGAACGAAACCGGCTCGACGTGCGCGCGGACCATCTGCCATTGGCCCGTCCAATACGCGCGCACCGCGTCCTTGCCGTGCTCGTGACCGCCGTCCATGCCGTTGGCCCACGCCACATCGTCGGTCAGCTTGGCGAATAGGCCGTCGATGTCACGCGCGTTGAAAAGGCTGTAGATGTCACGAAGTGTCTGGATCGGATCGCTCATCGGGTGTGCTCCTGGTGAATTTACATATGGGCATATGTATTGAGCTACTCTGCACCCTGGCACGGCGTTCCGCAAGGCAAACATGATGCATAAAGACGTACTTTCCACGCCGGGACACCTGATCTCACTGGCGGCGCGGGGCTTTGCCCGCTTGAGCGAAGCGCGGCTGAAACCGATGGGCTTCGGCGTTGGTCACATCCCCGTACTGATCGCGCTGGTAACCGGCAAGGCAAGGACGCAGCGCGACCTCGCCCGCTTCGCGCGCGTCGAACAGCCGCCCATGGCGCAGATGCTCACACGGATGGAGCGCGACGGTTTGATCCGACGCACGCCCGACCCGGTGGACGGTCGCAGTAGCCACGTCACGCTCACGGCCCACGCCGAAGCAAACCTGCCCGACGCTTGCGAGACGCTCTTCGCAGGAAACCGCGAAGCGCTGGACGGCTTCAGCGAAGCCGAACAAGCGCAACTGCTCGCGTTGCTTGGCCGCCTGATCGTCAATCTGGACAAGATGACCGATACGGAGGCCTCCGGGCGTCGGTAGCCTTTCAACTCGTCCCGTCCTCGCCCTCCCCTATCGGCCATCCCCTCCACCGCACTTAAATGCATCGCTCGGCGCCCCTTAATGCGAAAATAGCCGACCGCCCCCCTGCCCCCCCTTGCCCCCATGATTCGACTCACCGACATAAAGCTCCCGCTCGACCACGCCGAAGGCGCCCTCGAGGCGGCCGTCCGCGCCAGGCTGGCGCTCGGCCAGGCGGGGCTGCTCGGCTTCACGGTCTTCCGCCGTGGCCATGACGCGCGCAAGCGCGGCAACATCCAGCTGATCTATACGCTGGACGTCGAGGTGGCTGACGAGGCTGCCCTGCTCGCGCGGTTTGCCGAGGACAAGCACGTGCAGCCCTCCCCCGACACCAGCTATAAGTTTGTGGCGCAGGCGCCGGCCGGTCTCGAGCAGCGCCCTGTCGTGATCGGGCTTGGGCCGTGCGGCCTGTTCGCGGGGCTGCTGCTGGCCCAGATGGGCTACCGGCCGATCATCCTCGACCGGGGCAAGGCGGTGCGCGAGCGCACGGTCGACACCTGGGCCCTGTGGCGCAAGCACAAGCTGGAACCGGAATCGAACGTGCAGTTCGGCGAAGGTGGCGCGGGCACGTTCTCCGACGGCAAGCTGTACAGCCAGATTTCCGACCCGCTCCATCACGGCCGCAAGGTGCTCACGGAGTTCGTGAAGGCCGGCGCGCCGGAAGAAATCATGTACGTCAGCAAGCCGCATATCGGCACCTTCCGGCTGGTGACGATGGTGGAAGCCATGCGCGGGACCATCGAGGCGCTGGGCGGCGAGATTCGCTTCAACCAGCGCGTCGACGACCTGCTGGTCGACAGCGCCGCCGATGGATCCCGGCAGATCCGGGGTGTGGTCCTGGCCGACGGCGAACAGTTGCTGAGCGACCATGTCGTACTCGCGGTGGGACACAGTGCGCGCGACACGTTCTTCATGCTGCACGACCGCGGCGTGTATATGGAAGCCAAGCCGTTCTCTGTCGGCTTTCGCGTGGAGCATCCGCAATCGATCATCGACAAGGCGCGCTTCGGGCCGCAGGCGGGTCACGACCTTCTCGGCGCTGCAGACTATAAGCTGGTGCACCACTGCAAGAACGGTCGCTCGGTCTACAGCTTCTGTATGTGCCCGGGCGGCACGGTGGTGGCTGCAGCGTCCGAGCCGGAACGCGTGGTGACCAACGGCATGAGCCAGTATTCGCGCAACGAACGTAATGCGAACGCTGCCATCGTCGTGGGTATCGACCCCAAGGACTTCGCCGCCTTCGACGACAGTGGCAGTCCGTTGGCCGGTATCGCCTTGCAGCGTGCGCTCGAATCGCGCGCGTATGAGCTGGGTGGTCGCGATTACAGCGCGCCGGCGCAGTTGGTCGGCGACTTCATCAAGGGCACGCCTTCGATCGACTTCGGCACGGTGCAGCCTTCCTATAAGCCCGGGGTGCGTCTGACCGATCTCGCATCGGCCCTCCCCGACTACGCCATAGAGGCCATCCGCGAAGCGCTCCCGGCGTTCGATCGCCAGATCAGGGGCTTCGCCATGAACGATGCGCTGCTCACGGGGGTAGAGACCCGGACCTCGTCGCCGGTACGTATCCGTCGCGGCGACGACTACCAGAGCCTCAACACGCACGGGCTGTTTCCCGCCGGCGAAGGCGCGGGTTATGCGGGCGGCATTCTTTCGGCAGGGGTCGACGGGATCCGTGTGGCGGAAGCCTTGGCCAGGAGTATCAACGGCGCAACCTGATACCGTCACACGCAGACGGCGCCGGTCGTGAGCCCATACGTTCACCGGTCCGAACCTGACGCCGGCCGAGACCTGGAGCACGGGTCACCGCACGCGGTATGGTCTTGCCTTCGGTACCGACGGCCGGCTGTGGGAACTCGAGCACGGTCCTCAGGGCAGCGACGAACTGAACCTGATCGAACGTGGCAGGAGCTTCTGCACCATGTCGCTAACTAACGGATAAAGACGATGGCAGGTTTCGACTGGCATAGCGGCATCATCGAAGCGACGACTCCGGTGGATCGAGGCTACCGTAATACCCAGAATTCCAGACGGTTTTTCGTAGCCGCCTGCGGGCCAGCCTTTACCTTCGATCGCGACTTCATGGCGTATCTAAAGGACGGGCGGGCTAAAACAATGGGTGACGCGGCGAAGGAATGGACGAATCGTCGACATTCATCGGGATGACCGAAGAATAAGAAGCACCCTGCCAGCGACACTGGTGTCCGACGTAGGAAGTTCGCGCATTACACCGACATCCGAGATCGCCTGTTCTATTTCGCTGGCTGTCAAGGCTTTGCACCAAGCGCCTGAAGCTGCTGTACCGCATTGGCATTCTGCGAGCCAAGCGCACGCGACTGGCGGTAATTCTTGATTGCCATTGGTTTATTGCCGTCGCGAGCATAAGCCTCACCACGGCTTCAGCGAAGCCGAACAAGCGCAGCTGGTCGCGTTGCTTGGCCACCTGATCGTCAACCTGGACAAGATGACCGATACGGACGCCTCCGGGCGTCGGTAGCCTTTCACTCCGCTATAAAAAAAAGCGAGGCTAATCGCTTATTAAATGCCTGAGACGGTTCTTGAAGGACGCAACGCGTCCGCCGGCACGCGTCTCGTCCGCACCCTCCCCTTGTAGACGCGATCCGGTCGCCCCAGGCTCGTAGCTGGCCAGGTCGGCGGTCGGCGCGAGAGAGGCCCAGCTGAATTGCACACCCTGGAACCCGCCCAAGGTGCCGAAGTAATTGGGCTTGCGCTCGTACTGGATAGTGACCTCATACGTATGGCCTGCTTCCAGCCGAATCGTGCCCGAAGTACCTCAGTTCGCCTGTGCTCCGGCTTGTCAGCGTCTTGACGATCAGTTTACTGCGCCCTACTTCTCGACGGACAGACAACCCGATGGCCTTCACTGTCCCCTGGTATTCATCGGAATGACCGGTGGCAGAATACGTGCATCGCTCAAGGTACGCGGACGAGTCGTCGGTTTCACCATGGCGCTGAACTGGTGCAACGAGTGAGTCGACAGGTCCTGTGTGTCGGAGCTGAGCGCCTCGTTGATGGGTACCCTGCGGCCCGTATGCAGATCGGAGCGGAAAAGCTCGCGTGCGTCACCCGGTATGTTTGCCGTCGTGGTCAGGTAGTTCTTGATAACGGGAGGCACCATCCCACGAAGACGCGGATCGGCCATCATCTGCGCGCCGACTTCCCATTTCTTGCGTTCCCGCTCCTCCTGGACATGAGCCACCATGCTGTCGAAATGCGCGGGTTGACGTATATCCGCTGTGCCCGTCAAGGCGGTGTAGCGAGGTGTCGCCAATGCCTGCACCCGGCTCTCGATCGCTTTCAGCTCTGTCGACGGACTGGCCATATGCTTGATCGTCGCAAGTTGCGACATCACTGCCACGTCGTTGAAGATGGCTGGCGAGGCGAAGTCTGCTCCCGTCTTGTCCACGGCGGCGGCACGCAGCCCATCGCGCGTACTGTGTTCCGACGTGATCGCACCGGTGGTCCCAGCGACGAGTTGACGCTTGACCGAGGGGGTGTGCCCCGCGATCGGCTCTGCATGGCCCGTTGTCGCCCAGACCAGGTCGGCGGTGCGCGACCGGACACTGAAGACATTCTTGGCCTGCCGGCGAGTGATCGCCTTGAACAGCGCTTTCTTCTTCAACGTCCGCGTGGCAACAAACTCATCCAGCCCGATGCCGACAAACGTCGGTGTCGCACCGGGCACATCGGACATGACCCTCTCCGCGCCGACGCGAATAGCCGGTGCGGTGCCGCCACCGCTCGACGTGACCCATGAGGTCCATTTTCTGCGGTGCCTCCGCAATTCCGCGTAAACGGTTTTGTTGATGCCTCGAAGCGCCAACTTGTGGCCTTCGGCCGGGCCAAGCGTCGGGCTACCCGCCGCAGCAAAGCGCTTGCCGTTGCGCTTCAACATACGTTCCTCGTGGGTGCTCTTGGTCATGGTCGTCTCCGGTGGTCGTCGCCTATGTGATTCACATGCAATAGGCGCGCCAAACCGTGGGATCGTTCCTAGGTGTAGTGCGCCAACGACTCCACGGTGGCGCTGGATAGACGGGCGGGTATATTTCCACACGCTCGAGCAAGCGGCACACACATATATCTCGAGGTGGCCTTCCCGCTAGGGATACCGTTCGTCGGTAGATCGTTTGGCACCTGAAACAGGGGCGGCGAAACTCGACAGGACAAGGTATGCGTTTCGGGCCTGGAGACTAACGACTCGCCCCGTACTCACGACAAAGCTGCTCAACAAGCCCGCGATGATCCGGCAAATCAACCAACGCCCTGGCAGCCGCCTGGCGAATCATCGCAAACTCCCTGCGGGCCGCTTCCGTCTCCGGATAAGCACTACGCCTAGCCTCAAGATCAGTCCGAAACTCCATCCCATAAAGCACATACTGCCAGCTGGCCGGCATGAACATCTCCAGGTCAGTCAAAAAATCCAGCCTGTGAGGCGGCCGCTGCTTCCACTTGACCAGCTTGTCCCGCAAGCTCTGCGGAATACCGGCACCATCACAGTTGTCGACCCAGAACGAAGAATCACGCCTTTGACTGAGGCAATAATGCATCTTGATAAAGTCGATGATCCGGTCGTACCGCGCCACCATCATCTCGTTGAAATGACGCGCAGCCCCTTCCATGTCCTCGGTGCCGCCAGGCAACAGATGCGTAAGCAGATAGCTCGCCAGCTCGACCAGCGCGATGCCCGTGGACTCCAGCGGCTCGACAAAGCCCCCGGCCAGCCCCACCGCCACGCAGTTCTTCCGCCAGTGCTCGGGTCGGTATCCCGTCTCGAACTTGATGTGCAGGGCCTTAAGGTCATCACCCCCCGTCCCCACATACTTCCGGAAGACGTCTTCAGCGCGCTCGTCGGTGGTATGCCGCGACGAATACACATACCCAACGCCACGTCGCTTCTGCAACCCGATATCCCAGATCCAGCCGGCCTCCTGCGCCGTGGAGATGGTGTACGAAGGGATCGGCGCATCGGGCGCCTGGTAAGGCACCTGCATGGCGACGGCGCGATCGGCGAACAGCACGTCCGCCCGGCTGCGAAAGGGTGACTGCATCGTGTCGCCGATCAACATGCCACGCAGTCCGGTGCAGTCCACGTAGAGATCGGCGGTGAGGTCGCCCTCCTCCTTCGTGACCACCCTGGCGATGGCGCCATGATCGTCCAGCTCCGCGCGCTGCACCGTGGCCATGTGCCGAACCACGCCGAGGGTCTGCTGGCCATGCTCGGCAAGCACACGCGCAAAGCAGGCTGCGTCGAAGTGGAAGGCGTGATTCATCGGCCCCTGGTAGTCCGGGTCCCTCGCCCGCCTGGGCGCACGCGAGTGGTCGACCAGTGTGGTTTGCATGGAGACGGCTTCGGCAAACGACATGCCGTCCGGCGCAGCACCAAGCAACCAGTACGGCAACAACTCAGGCCCGCAGGGACGCTGGCTGGGTGCGTTGAACGGATGAAAGAAATGGTCCGGTCCGGGCGCGCCCGGCGGCCGTACCCAGTGGCGATAATGGATACCCTGCTTGTACGTCGCCGTGGCACCGACCAGGAAGCGGCGCTCGTCCAGACCGATCGCCGACAACGTCCCACGAATCGAGGGAAAGGTGGCTTCCCCTACCCCCAGCAAGCCGATGTCGGACGACTCCACCAGATGCACCTGCACGCTGCGCGGATCGACCGCGTTGACGGCCTTGGCCAGGTAGCAAGCCGTCAGCCAGCCGGCGGTGCCTCCGCCGACGATCAGCACTTTCTTCAGGCGCGCCATGGGGTTTCCCTGCCGATACGGCCGGATGCAGATAAAGAAAGGCCGGGCCACCACAGGCGGGCCCGGCAAAAAAGCCACTCAGGGGAGACTGAGAACGGCAAAGCCAGCTAACTCAGAACCAGACGCCCAGCTGCACACCGTAGGTCCGCGGCGCGAGGTACTGCGATACGTACTGCAGCGAGCCGTCGGCCATCTGGAAGCGGCCGGCGCTGGTGCGGGTCTTCTTGTCGGATACGTTTTGCACGTACCCGTTGACCCACCACTTGTCGCCCGGTTCGCTGTAACGCAGCGACAGGTCGCCGCGCACGTAGGCCTTCTGCTGATCCCCGGACCCCAGGTTGAAATAGCTCAGCCACTGCGCGCTCTGGTACTGCGCGCTGACCCGGGGCGTGAGCTTGCCACCGTTGGCAAGGTGGAAGGTGTGCTCATAGATGCCGGTGAGCGACACGTTCGGTGCGTGCGGCAGGTCGTTGCCGGTGACGTCCAGGCAGCTGGCCAGGTTGGATGCCGGCGGGCATGCCGGCAGGCCCTGGTAGTCGTTGGAACCGGCGTACACCAGTTTGCCCAGCTCCTTCTTCGGGATGGCAGAGAAGATCAGGTTGAAACGGTCGTCCTTTTGCTGATAGGCCAACTCCGATTCGATGCCGAACACCTTGGTGCTGCCGCCCACGTTGGAGAAGCCCAGGCCGTGGTTGCCATCGGGGTAGATGATGGGCGCGGACAGCTGGAAGTTCTTGAAGTCTTCGTAGTAGATCGCCGAGTTCCACGTCATGTGGCCCTCGAGGAAGGTGAACTTGGTGCCGACTTCGTAGTTGGTCAGTGATTCGGGCTTGTACAGCGTGCCCGCGTCCTGCGTGCCGCCCGATTTATAGCCGGTGGAGACGCTGGCGTAGAGCAGGCCGTTCTCGCTGACGTCGGTATCCAGGCGCACCAGCCAGGTCGGCTTGCTCTTGCTGTACTTGGCCGTGTTCCGCTGCGAGACGCTGAAGCCGTTCGACGGGTCCGGATACACGTCCGGCGAGATCGGCACCTGCGGCACGGTCGGGTCAGCGGCCCAACCCCAGTTGATACCGCCCTTGTTTTCCTTCTCATCGTGCGACCAGCGCGCACCACCGGTGAGGCGCCAGTGGTCACTCAAGTGCCAGGTGGCCTGACCGAACAGCGCATACGACTCCACCGTTTCCTTCGGCTGGATGAAGGAGCCCTGCCAGCTGACGGTGCCGTAGCGCGTACCGTTCATGATGGGGATGTCGAAGCGGATGTCGTTGTCTTCATAGCCGTAGTAAGCACCGAGGATCCAGTCCACCGTCTGCGGCCCGACGGACTTCAGGTTGATCTCCTGGCTCCAGCTCTTGTACTTCGAGTCGTTGGTCCGGTCGTCCTGGTACACGCCGTTGGTGGTGAAGCTGGTGGGCACGCTCACGCCCACGTCCTGGTCGAAGTCGCTCTTGCCGGAGTAGCGGTTATAGCCGGCGATATAGCTCAGCTGCATGCCGTCGCTGATATTCCAGTCCATGCGGCTGCGCAGTGTCTTGGACGTACGGTCCAGGTAGGGCGCGGTGTCGATCAGCGCCGACCAGAAGTCCTGGCCCTGACGCGGCGTCTGCATGAGGCTCATGCTGGGCGTGCCGCGATCGGCGAAGTACTCGTACGACAGGTTCCACTTGAACGCGTCGCTGGGCTGCCACAAGGCACTGACGCGGGCGGCGGACTGGTCCTGCGAGCTGTACTTGTCGCCGCCCTGCACGTACTGGCCCGGGTCGATCGGCCGGAAGTTGGCCAGCGTACCGCCGGAGATCGGTGACGCCAGATAGGCTTGTTGCTGCTGCGCCACGCTGGGCAGTTGGCCGGACGGTTTCTGGTAGTCGACGTAGCCGTCGTGCTGCTCGTGCACCACGGCCACGCGCATGGCGAAGGTATCGCTGATAGGCAGGTTGAAGGCGGCGCGCGCGCCGGCCTGGTTGTAATTGCCTGCGCCGACCTGCGCATTGCCGTAGAAACCCGCACCGATGTCCGGCTTGGCCGTCTGGAAACTGATGGCACCGGCGGTGGAGTTGCGGCCCCAGAGGGTGCCCTGGGGCCCGCGCAGCGTTTCGACGCCTTCCATATCCAGCAACAGGCCCGAGGCCGCCTCGGCACGTGGCGCGTAAATGCCGTCGACGAAGGTGGCGACTTCCGGATCGGCGTACTCGGTCTTGGCGCTGTCGTTACCGATACCGCGCAGGGTCAGCGTCACGACGCCGTGGTCGCCCTGGGATGTGCCCTGCAGGCCCGGTACCAGCTTGGTCAGGTCCTGCACCGTCATGACGCGCTCCCGATCGAGCGTGTCGACGGTGATCGCGGTGACGGCCACCGGCGTTTTCTGCAGTGGCGTCTCGCGCTTGGTCGCCGTGACCGACACGGCGTCGAGGTTCTGTACTTTCTTTTCGGCGGCGCCCGGCGCGTTGGACGGCGGCGGCGTTTGCGCGGTCGTATCCTGGCCCGCGGCGAACGCCGTGCCCGGCGCAATGACGAGCGATATGGCGACGTACAACAAAGTGCGGTGCAGATTCATCTGGCTCTCCCCATCAATCGTTCGGATAAGTCACGAAGGTCCCCTACTCCCCCCGGCACGCCATCGATCCAGAATGACAGCGCTGTCATCGAGAGATAATAGAGTGCCGTGGCGATGAATGCTTGCCGCAAGGCAGCACGTCATCGAGGCAACGACAAACTCAGGCTACGCAGACTCGCGCGACGCTCGCGGAGCCTTTCCATCGGCGGATATTGGTGCAAAGCGGATAGAACATCAGGGTGTGCCGCTCCCGTGGGCGGGGCACGACAAGGTCCGGTCCGCCACCGTGCCGAGCGACACGTCGGTGATGGCGACCTTTCCACCCGAGCGGCTGGACCACTCGAACGGACGATCTATCCTCCCCATGTTGGCGCCGGCATCGCGGAAGCATTTCAACGGGATGCCGACGCGTAGCCACTGACCCTTTGGCAACGCGGCAAGCTGGCTACCGAGGGCTACCCGGCCACCACAGCCGGCGCCACAGCCCATGCCGATGGTCGAGTTGTCCCCCGGTGAGAGGGCGTCGACGCGCAACGTGGTCACCAGCAGGACATCGCCGTTGGTCTCGCGCTCCGCGTCTATGGGCGCGGGTGCCACCAGTGCGATGCTTGCGGCGCCGGTGCCGATGCCGGACCAGCTGAGGCTGCGCGCGTCTTCCTGTGCCTTGTAGTCGAGCGCGCCGATACGCAGGCTGCCGTCTGCCGTGGCGGCCGGTGTGGCGGCGACATCCATGGCCACGCCGTTCGCCCCCGTCAGGCGCACGACGACATCCTGTGACGGCTTGCCGCGGGTGAAGTAAACGCCGGCCTGTTGGCTGCTCAGGGGGATCCCCGGATCCTCGGACAACGTGGCCGTCTTCCGGGGGGCCACATAGGTCAGGCCGAAGCCGTAGGGAAACTGCGGCTGCTCGCCCTGCGCCCCGGCTGCCGACGGGCCCTGTATCGCCCGGCGCGGCCACGCATAGGACAACGTGCCATGGAAGTCGTGCGCGATACGGCCATCACGGCTACGCAGCAACACATCGGCGATGCCCTCCCCTTCGCTGCCCGGCAGCCATGCCACCACGAAAGCGTCGGCGGCGTTGATCTCGCGATTCATCCACAGGGGTCGTCCGGTCAGGAACACGGCGACCACCGGCACGCCTTGCCCGCGCAGCTTGCGCAGCAGATCGAGGTCGCGGTCGTTACCCGGGCGGTAGGCCAGGTTCGGCCGGTCCCCCTGGAACTCGGCGTAGGGGTCTTCACCGAACACTACGATGGCGACGTCGGGCTTTTGCGTGAAGTCGCCATCCACCGACAGCTCGGCGCTGCCACCCGCGGCGCTTACCTGGGCCTTGATGCCTGCCCAGATGGATGTAGCTCCCGGGAAATTCGCGTTGGTCTGGCCCGTTCCCTGCCAGGTCAACGTCCAGCCGCCATTCTGTTTGGGGATATTGTCGGCGCCGTCGCCGGTGACCAGGACGTGCTTGCGCGGGTCGATCGGCAGCACCGCACGGTCGTTCTTCAACAGCACCAGCGATTCGCGAACGGCCCGCCGCGCCAATGCTCGATGCGCAGGGTTCCCGATCACCTTCGCGGACCTGACGGCCCATGGGTTGGTCGATGGCGCGCCGGCCTCGAACATGCCCAGGCGCACCTTGACCCGAAGAATACGCGTCACCGCTTCGTCGACGCGGCGCATCGGGATCACCCCGGATTTCACCTCGGCCAGCGTGTTTTTGTAGAGCCCCTTCCACGAGTCGGGCGCCTCCAGCATGTCCAGCCCGGCGTTGTACGCCACGGGGCAATCTTCGTTGGTGCAACCGGGCACCTGGCCGTGCGCGTTCCAGTCGCCCAGCACGATCCCGTCGAAACCCATGCGCCCCTTCAGCACGTCGGTGATCAGCGGCTTGTTGCCGGCCATCTTTACGCCGTTCCAGCTGGAGAACGAGACCATGACCACCTGCACACCGGCGTCGATCGCGGGTGCATAGCCTGCCGCGTGGATGTCGCGCAGCGTCGACTCGCTGATCCGTGCGTCGCCCTGGTCCTTGCCATCCTGGGTGCCCCCATCGCCGAGGAAATGCTTGGCGGTAGCGATCACGTGCCCCGAGTCGAGGAATTCGGGCGTACCCGCCTTGCCTTCCAGACCGCCGACCATCGCCGAGGCGTATTGCGCCACCAGTGCAGGATTCTGGGAATAACCCTCATACGAGCGGCCCCAGCGCACATCCTGCGGCACGGTCAGCGTCGGGGCGAATGTCCAGCTGATGCCGCTGGCACGCAGTTCCTGCGCGGTAACGGCGCCGATGTCGTGGATCAGCTGCGGGTCGCGCGTCGCACCCAGCGCCGAGTTTTGCGGAAACAGCGTGCTGCCGACCAGGTTGTTGTGGCCATGCACCGCGTCGATACCGAACAGCACCGGGATCGCCGGCCTTCCGCTCGATGTGTCCATGGACGCGTGGTAGAACGCATCGGCCAGCGCCTGCCACTGCTTGCCATCGGGATACGGCTGTCCTTCGGGCTTGGAGTTGCCACCGGCCAGCACCGAGCCCAGGCGGTACGTGCGTACGTCGTCCGGCGTCACGTATTTGATGTCGGCCTGGATCATCTGGCCGACCTTGTCTTCGACCGACATGGTCGCCAGTAACGCCTTCACCCGGGCTTCGATCGTGGGGTTGGGCGGGAGCGGCGACTGCGCTTTTGGCCATTGTTCCGGGTGTACGGACGCGGCATCGCCAGCGACGGCCGGAACGGTGGTCAGCAAGGCGCCTGCAAACGGCAGCGCGGAAGAAAGACGTCGCAAAAACAGGCTCGATCGCTGCAGCAATGGCACGTCAAGGCTCCAGGCTGGCGTACCGGCGGCACGCTTGTCGAAGCGCATCCTGGCATAAATGACAGCGCTGTCAATTTGCTATGCAGCATGACTTTCCTGGCCGGGCGGCCGGGCGAATGCTTCAGGGCGCGGCGGCGGTGGAGCCGCGGATCTGCAGGGAGAAGGGAATCTGCACCAGCTTGCCCGTGCCTTGACTGCGCAAGGAGTTCAGCAGTTGCTCGGCCGCGATCTTCCCCATCTCGCGACTGGGTTGCTGGACGGTGGTGAGCGCGGGCCACAACTGCCGCGACAGCGGCGTGTCGTCGAAGCCGCAGACCGACAGGTCGTGCGGCACCTTCAGACCGTACTCGCCCGCCGCCCACATGACGCCGGTGGCCATGTCGTCATTGGCCGCGAATACCGCCGTCGGCCGGTCGGCCAGCGAGAACAGTTGCCGCGCCGCCTCTACGCCGGAGCCGAACGTAAAGGCGCCCTGCACCACCACCGCCGGATCCTCCGGCAAGCCCGCGGCGGCCATCGCCTCGCGATAGCCGGCCAGTCGCCAACGGCTGGCGCCATGGTCGGCGATGCCCACCACATGAGCGATCCGTCGGTGTCCCAGCTCCAGCAGATGCTCGACGATCGCGCGCGCGGCCTGTTGCTCGTCCATCGTGACGCCCAGGGCCTTGCCGCGCTTCTGCGGCGACACGCTCGCATAGGGCACGTCGCGTTCGCGCAGGCGTTTCAGCAGGGGCGCATGGTCGGTGATCGGAGGCGTCAGCACGACGCCGTCAGGATGGTGGTCGGAAATCAGCGCATCGAAGCGACGGATGAAATCGCCATCGCGCATGCGCAGTGGCCGCACCATCATGCTGTAGCGATGCGCATCGCAGGCCTCGAGCACGCCATCCTGGATTTCGGCCAGATAGGTCGATGACGGGTTGTCGTTGTTGTCGTACAGCATCGCCACCAGGAACGAGCGGTTGCCCGCCAGGCTGCGTGCCGACGGGTGCGGGCGATAGTCCATCGCTTCCATGGCCGCGCGCACGCGCTCGCGCGTGGCATCGGTCACGTTGGCCTCGTCGTTGAGAACACGCGACACGGTCTTGGGCGATACGCCCGCCGCGCGCGCCACGTCTTCGAGGCGTACCCGCATGGAATCTCCGCTGTCACCTCACTGGCGGCTGACTATGCCGCCAGCCCCTCGCCTTTACAAGGGTGACAAGCGGCCATGATGCTGCGTCCGCAGCATGCGGTAAGCCCTGGGCCATGACATAACTGTGGCTGGAGGAGATACCCATGACCGTTTCAACCACAGCGCGGACCGGTGGCGCGCACGCCCAGCCGGCCGCCGACGGGCGCGGCCGCGCAGGACGTGGTCGGTTGAGCAAGGGCGAGGCGCCGAGGACGGAGCGAGCCGCCCTGTCGTTCTGGCAGATATGGAACATGTGCTTCGGTTTCCTCGGCCTCCAGTTCGGGCTCGCCCTGCAGAACGCGAATGTCAGCCGGATATTCCAGACGCTGGGCGCGAACGTCAACGACATCCCTGCCCTATGGATCGCCGCGCCGCTGACCGGGCTGATCGTGCAACCCATCGTCGGTCACTACTCCGACCGCACCTGGAACCGCATGGGTCGGCGCCGGCCTTACTTCCTGGTCGGGGCGGTGTTCGCCTCGCTGGCCCTGCTGTGGATGCCGAACGCGCCGGCGCTATGGATGGCGGCCGGTCTGCTGTGGATCCTGGATGCGTCGATCAACGTGTCGATGGAACCGTTCCGCGCGCTGGTCGGCGACCAGCTGCCCACGCGGCAAGCACCCACGGGTTTTGCGATGCAGAGCTTCTTCATCGGCGCCGGTGCCGTGGTCGCCTCCCTGTTGCCCTGGGTACTCGCGCGGTTCGGCATCGCCAACGTGGCGAGGGACGGAGCCATCCCCGACACGGTCAAGTACGCGTTCTATGCCGGCGGAGCGGTACTGCTGGGCGCCGTGCTCTGGACCATGCTGACCACGCGCGAATATTCACCCGCGCAGCTGCGATCGTTCGCCGACAACGTACCCGAAGGCCCCGCGGTGGACGTATCGCCGGCACGCCGACCCGGCCTGCTTCTGCTGTCGGCCGGTGCCGTGGTCCTGATCGCTATCCGGTACTTCGCGCTTGAAAAGGAGGTTTACCTGCTGGCCGGTGGCCTGATCGTCTTCGGCGCGCTGCTCACCTGGCTGAGCCGCACCCGTAGCCACGGCATGCTGCGTGAGGTGATGGGCGATCTCTACGGCATGCCCATGTCGATGCGGCGGCTGGCCGGGGTGCAATTGTTCTCCTGGTTCGCGTTGTTTGCGATGTGGATCTACACCACGGCGGGCGTGACCCAGACGATCTACGCCACCACCGATACCACCTCAACCGCGTACAACGAGGGGGCCAACTGGGTCGGCTTGCTGTTCGCGGCCTATAACGGATTCGGCGCACTGGCCGCGGTGGTCATCCCCTTGATGGTGCGCCGTTGGGGCCTGCGCATCAGCCACGTGGTGAATCTGTGCCTGGGTGGCGCGGGCCTGCTGTCGTTCCTCTACATCCACGATCCACGCTGGCTGCTCGCCTCGATGGTGGGGGTGGGCTTTGCCTGGGCCTCCATTCTGTCGCTGCCCTATGCGCTGCTCTCGGACCATCTGCCGACGGCGAAGATGGGCGTCTACATGGGCATCTTCAACTTCTTCATCGTGATTCCCCAGGTGCTCGCGGCGAGCATCCTGGGGTTGCTGCTGCGCCTTTGCTTCCACAACCAGCCCCTCTGGGCGCTTGGTCTGGGCGGCGTCAGCCTGCTCATCGCCGGTCTTTGCACCCTGCGCGTTCCCGAGCCGGGGCGCGAGCCTGTCGCATAAGTCCGCACCCACCCGCCTTTGCTGCACTGCAGTTTGCAATCGATTGCATGGATAGGCACGCTGCGACCCCAGAGGTGGGGACGGTGCACGACTGACCGGATGCAAACTGATCGATGGAGACACGATGACGACCGACCATCGCACAACGCGAGTGGTGCCCGGGTGCACGATGCGCCTGGGGCAGATCCTCAACATGAATGTCGGTTTCTTCGGCATCCAGTTCGGATTTGGATTGCAGCAGGGCAACATGAGCCCGATCTACAAATACCTGGGTGCCGACGATGCGTCGCTCCCCGTACTGTGGTTGGCCGGCCCTGTGACCGGCCTGCTTATCCAGCCGTTGATCGGTGCCCTGAGCGATCGCACGACCTCGCGCTTCGGCCGACGTACCCCGTACTTCGTCATCGGGGCGCTGCTCTGCAGCGTATGCCTGTTCGTCATGCCCAACAGCGGCACGCTATGGATGGCTGCGGGTCTGCTGTGGATGCTGGACGCCGCGGCAAACGTCGCCATGGAGCCCTACCGGGCCTTTGTCAACGACATGCTGAATCCCGCCCAGCGCGCAGCGGGCTATATGGTGCAAAGTGCCTTTACGGGTTTGTCCCAGACCGCGGCCTACCTGATACCGTCATTCCTGATCCTGATGGGCATGCGCGCTGACCGGATGAATGCGCACGGCCTGCCGCTTATCGTGGAAATCGCCTTTACCGTGGGCGGTGTGGTGTCTGTCGCGTCTGTGGCATGGTCGGTCTACACGACACGCGAGGCGCCCGCAGCAACCGTGGCAAACGCCCCCCTGTCCTTACGTGCCGCGTTGGTGGACGTCTACGACGCCGTGCGGGACATGCCCGCTGCCATGCGGCAACTCGGCGCGATGATGCTGTTCCAGTGGTACGCCATGTTTTGCTACTGGCAGTACATCGCCCTGTCGCTCTCGCGAACGCTTTATGGGACGACCGAGGCACACGATCCGCACTTCCTCGATGCCGTGTTGCTGAGCGGACGCATCGGCGGTTTCTACAACTTCGTCGCTTTTGTCGCCGGGTTCGCCCTGCTTCCCTTGTTGCCGAAGTTTGGCCCCGCACGGCTGCACACGGGTGCGCTTCTGCTGGGCGGACTGGGTATCGCGGTGGTTCCCATGATCTCCAACCCCTGGTTGTTACTGGTACCGATGGTCGGCCTCGGCCTCGCATGGGCGAGCATGATGGGCAACCCCTACGCCATGCTGTCCGCGGCGATACCCCAAGCGCGTGCGGGCGTCTACATGGGCATATTCAATACGTTCATCGTGATACCCATGCTGGTCGAAGTGTTCAGCGTGCGCGCGCTTTACAGCATGCTGGGTAACGACCCCCGGCATATCCTCGTGCTGGCCGGTGTCGCCCTTTGTGTCGCCGGCCTGCTCGCCCTCCGCGTACGCATACCGTCCGTGCGTATCTGACGGCGCGTCGCGACGGGCCGTCGCTACCTCCGTACTTACGCGTTCCTGTCACATACTTTTATTATCGTTTTATGCAATCGATTGCATCAACTGTCGAGTCGCCATCATCCTCAGGGGGAATTCGTGACCATCCGCACCGCTCGTTCTGTTGCCGCTCCACTCAAGACACTGACCGTGGCCCTGCTCATCGCACTGTCCGCCCCTGCTGTGGCTCAGGATGCTCAGCAGGAGACCCCGCCGAAGGATGCTGCGACGAAAGACAGCACCGCCCAGGACAAGGCAGTCGGCTTGTCCAACGTCGTGGTCACTGGCGCGGCTACCCAGGTCAGCCAGCTGGACGCGCCGTTCGCTATCACCACCATCGATCGCCAGCAGTACGATCGCGCCGCGCCGACCAGTCTGGTCCAGGCCATCCGGGCGGTACCGGGGTACTGGACGGAGTCGTCTGGCGGTCAGGGCGGTGGCCAGAACATCTACGTGCGCGGCCTGCCTGATGGTGGCTGGTACAACGTCCAGCTACAGCAAGATGGCCTGCCTATCTTCGACGAGCCCCAAGAGTCGTTTCTCAACATCGATACGCTCAACCGCACGGACCTGACCACTGCGGGGCTGGAGGTCGTCACCGGTGGTACCTCGCCCATCTACGCGAACAATGCCGCGGGTGGCACGGTGAACCTGATCTCGCGCTGGGGCACCACCCAGCCCACCGGGGCGCTACGTGTGACTGGAGGTTCGGACGACCTTCGCCGTCTCGAGGGTTATGCCTCCGGCCCCATCACCGACAAGATCCTGTATAGCGTGGGTGGCTTTGCCCGCGACGACAGCGGTTTTCGCAACGCCGGCTACAAGGGCGACAGCGGCAGCCAGTTGCGTACAGCGCTTTCTTTCCTGTTCGACAGCGGTCGACTGGACTGGGACGCCAGATACCTGAATGACCGTACGGCCTTTTATACCGCGACGCCGCTGCGCGATCCGCGGCATGTATCGCAGTCGCTATCCCCGGCTCTCGACCCGGGCGATGGAACCATCCTGTCGAACAGCTATAGGCAACACACGCTCGAAAGCTTCGACGGCAACGGCCGTATGGGACGTGACAGCGACCTGGCCAACGGCATCCACACCAAGATGTTCCAGACCGGCACCTATCTGGACCTGGATCTGGGCGACAGCGGATGGACCCTCAGTAATAAGCTGCGCTACACCAATGCGGAAGTCGATTACGACACGATCTTCTCCGGTGCCAACCCCTCGGACAGCCAGGGCTACCTCGACTCGCGGCTAGCAGCAGCGTCCCGGGCGTTCCCGGGCACGACCCGCCTCGGCTATGTGGACGACGCCAGCGGCACGGACGTGGCACCGGTCAACGGACTGGTCATGGAAAGCCCCTGGTGGGCCGTGCGGACACGCGTGCGCACCGTGATCGACGACCTGCGCCTTAGCCGCACCCTCAACACGGGCTGGGGCGATCACGATGTGGCCGTCGGCCTGTATGGGGATGATTTCAGCTTCCGCCAGAGCCGCCTTTCCAGCACCCTGCTCACAACGGTACAGAACCAGGCCAACGCACTCGACGTGCTGGCCTACAATGCGAACGGCACTCCGATCGGTTCGGTGACCTCTCACGGATTTTCCCGCTACGGCAGCAGTGCTGTCGCCGGCGATGTCACCGGTCGCTACCTCACCGCCTACGCCGCCGATACGTGGCACAT
Organism: Xanthomonas sp. NCPPB 2632; assembly: GCF_041228075.2. Lineage (NCBI taxonomy): Bacteria > Pseudomonadati > Pseudomonadota > Gammaproteobacteria > Lysobacterales > Lysobacteraceae > Xanthomonas > Xanthomonas sp. NCPPB 2632. Next base: position 2,441,851 of record NZ_CM192979.1, on the reverse strand, counting down.
CACGCCGGCTTTCTCGCTGGACGTGGGCGTGCGCAAGACGCGTTTGCTCGACAGCGGCAGCAACGACACCACGGCCACGCGCAACCTGGGCGACTCCACCACGCTAGCCGATGACGCCGTGATGGGCTTCACCGGTGCCAGTACGACCAAGTCCGAAACACGCGATGCATTGACCTGGACCCTGGGCGCGTCCTACAAGGTTCTGGACGATACCGAACTGTTCGCCCGCTTCACGCGCTCGCAACGCCTGCCGCGACTGCAGAACATCTACCTGCTGCAAAACCTGCCCGTGACGAACATCAAGCAGGGCGAAGCCGGCATCCGCTTCGGTGAGGACACGCTCTCGTTCTCGTCCATCGCCTACTGGAGTTCCTACAACCGGGTGTCCTTCAGCGGCCTCGTGCTCGACCCGAGCACGCAGACGATCGTCTCGCTGCCCCTGGTCGGCAAGACCCGCACGTACGGCCTGGAGAACTCGGTCAACTGGCGGCCTTCCCACGTGTTCGGCCTGGCTGCCAGCCTGACCGCGCAGGACCCGGAAACACTGAGCCTTTCCGCGCCAGGCGGAGTCGATGCCGCCGCTTACCAGGGCAAGCAGCTGCCGCGCATTCCGAAGTGGATGGGCAGTCTCACCCCCACCGCCTACTTCTCGCTCGGCGGCGTACCGATGGAGTGGTCGGTCACCGTTTTCCACACCGCATCGCGATATGTGGACTTCGCCAACCAGACGTCACTCCCCGGCTATACCACCTACGACTCCAGTCTCCTGGCAAAGCTACAGCCGAACCTCACCTTGCAGCTCTCGGGCAGCAACCTGACCAACTCCCACGGCCTCACCGAGGGCAATCCCCGCACCGACACGCTTGCCGGACAGGGCACGGTAGAGCCGATCTATGCGCGGGCTATCTTCGGACGCTTGTGGCAAGCCTCCGTCACGTACAACTGGTGATCCGGGATGACCTTCCGGCGCACTACCCGGTATGCCTGCACAGCAGGCCTGTTCCTGCTGACAGGGTTCTCGCCGGATGTCAACGCATCCAGCGCATCGTTCGCAGCCAACGAAGCCCGTCTTGCCCATCCCGATGGAAAGGTTATGGTGGTCTCGCATCGCGGTTGCTGGACATACACGGCCGAGAATTCCCTGCCAGGCATCGATAAGTGCGTGGCATTGGGGGTCGACATGGTGGAGATCGACGTCCGTCGTACGCGCGACGGTGACATGGTGCTCATGCACGATGACACCGTCGACCGCACGACCAACGGCCACGGCAAGGTGCGTGATCTTGACGCCAGTGAGGTCCGCTCCCTTCGCCAGCGCGCCCGTGGCGGCGGCAACGAACCGCTCACCGACCAGCACGTGCCGACCCTCGACGACGCACTCGACCGGGTCAAGGGCCGCATCCTGGTCAATCTGGACATCAAGGACGACGACATCTACGACGCGGTCATTGCCCGCGTGCTGGTCAGAAAGATGGAGTCCCAGGTGCTGGTCAAGCGATCGATCGACACCGATCGGGACGACGTGCGGCACTGGGGCAGGCAGCTGCCCTTCTCCGTGGTCCTCCCCGTCACCGCGCATGGCAAGGGTGCCGGTGAGCTGATACGACGCTGCAACGACCTGCCCGTGGTCGCCGTGGAGTTGTTGCTTGGACCGGGAGCCGGGCTCGACGGCGTGGCCAGCGCCGCGCGCTCCCTGTCGGTCCACGTCTGGGTGAACACCCTGGCCACCGATGTCGCCAGTCATCGCCCCATGAACATGTCCGCCGGCCATGACGATGTCGCCGCACGGAACGATCCCGATGCTGCGTGGGGCTGGCTGTTCGACCGTGGCGTCGACATCGTCCAGACCGACGAACCTGCCCTTGCGCTCGACTACTTCACGAAGCGTGGCCTCCACGCCGATATGGCTTCTCGTCCGGCAGGACAGTGACTTTGTTTAACAATCGGATGTTGTACATGACTGTCTATGTTCTTCAGTATGCGTTTGACGACATCAGGGCCGGAAAGTCCCAGTGTCGCTATCACATCGTCATCAATGGAGTCACGGTTGCTTCAAACTGTGTCCCTGGCTTTTGGTCGAGTCGGCGGTCCGCGCAGAACGCAGCTCAGCGTCACGCGAAAGACTTCATATCGCAGGGTCCCCTGGATGTCGGGCTTAGGCCCCAGTGATGAGGCAAAAAAAGCGAAGACGGATCACTCGACGCCGTCGGTCGGCCAGCACGCGATGCGTGCCGGTGCCGCCGAATCCTTGCGCGGAGATGCGCATACCCACCCATGCCCCGTCGCTGCATGGGCAACGGTAAGTCGGATGCCCGAGGGCGCCATCGAAAGCGTGCCTACCTGGGTGGCGGATCGAATGGAGGCTGTACAGCCCGGCCGCCCGGACTGAACGGAGACGATGTCCCAATGGTCGACGCCATGGATATCCATGCGGTCGACGACCAGTGACGAACCCGATCTGACAAGTGCGGGGCACGTCGTCTCTGCCGTCATCGCCGTCGCCCCCTGGACGTCACCCAGGCAGAGCGCTATGCCCAGGACGATGCGCCGCACGGGCATGACCGCGTCAGCGCCCATCGATCGTCGTCACGGCGTCGGCGGCGGTAACGATGACACGTTCGACAAGGGCTCGCGGCAGGGTCCTGTCCCCTCCCATGCGTCGGGCACTGACAGGGGCATCCTGCAGCGCCTGCGATGCCTCGCACAGCGGCGTGCAGCGGGTTTGCTCGGCGAGGTTCCACAGCAGCCCCGCACGAAACATGACTTCATCGACATCACGATCGGAGAACGCCTCCAGCAGGGCAAGCGCATCCTCTGCGATCGCCTGCTGGCAGGTTCGGCTGCTTACGTTGTTTACGGCAGCCGAGGACGGTCGTGCCTTGTCGGCCCGGACGCCCGACACTCCCTTGAATGACCACAACGACATGACTTTCCATCCATCGAGTTTTCACTCGATATGCACATGCCGTGCCAAGCCTAACTCATTGTTTTTAATGCTCGCTTGACATCACGCCAGTGTACCTAGATGACCATATTCGGCATTTTTACCACTTTCGAGCTACTCCCCTATCCTGCATTCCATCAGCAGCGGCGACGGGATATCGCACTCCGGATGCATGCGATTCAACTGGTGGATCGACCCGGAGATGCCGCTCATCAGGCCCGGAGTGAACGCGTCACGCGCCAGGCCGCCGACGATGCCGTGTTCCTCGATGCTCGACAGGATGATCGCGATGCCCGGCATGTTCTCCGGCGGCACAAGGTCGGAATCGATCCGGCGGGCACGCATCAGCAGTTCCCACGTGCTCAGGTCGCCGTGGCATAGCGTGTGGCTGTAGCCCCAACCGCCCTTGACGGCGGCGCGCACCGCGCGTTCCAGCGTGCTCAGGTGACGGGCCTGCCCGGTTCGCGCGTAAAGGTCACACGCGGCCAGGCCGATACCGACACTGCCATGGCACCATGTGTTGGCGAAGTCGCGGCTTTCGGGTTTACGAACGTCGATCCAGTTGCGGCTTTCCGCATCGTAGAGCGACTCCTCGAAATCGAAAGCGCGCTCCGCGAGAGCCAGCCAACGCTGTCGATCGGCCTCCGTGCCGGCCTGGCTCAGGCCCAGCCGAGCCAAGGCCCAGCCGGTTCCGGTCGCGCCATGGGCGAATCCGCCGATGGGTTCGCTGAAGATCGAGGCGGGCCAGCGTGCGCCGCGCGCATCGACGATGGCCGTGGCTTCCAGTCGACGGCCTGCGCGTGCCGCCAGGGCCAGCCAGCGCGCATCGTCCGTGGCGTCGGCCAGATGCAACAGGGGGACGATGGCGCCGCTCACGCCTTCGAGCATGTCGAGCACGCGCTCGTTCGCGATATCCCAGCGTTCCATCACCGAGGCCTGCTTGACAGCGTTGGCGAGCAATCCAGCGTCTGGGCAGAGGCCGTCGAGGGTAAGCCACGTAAGCACCTGGGAACCGAGGCCGATGAAGCCGCCGATGGCTTCCGGCTCGTCCGTGTCCTCGGCCGTGCGCAGCACGCGCAGCACACCGTCGAGCGCCGCCGTCACGCCTTCGACGTCGTCGGCTCGTCCGTGCGTCATCTCGTTCGCGTAACCCGCCAGGGCCAGCGCGATACCTGAAAGGCCGACATAGAGGTTCGGTTGCAGGGTGCGCATCGTCCAGCCGCTGCGCCCGAGGATCGGACTGATCCACGTCATCGTTCCGTCGCGACCGCTGACGGACAGCCGCAGCATCTGCTCGACGGTATCCTTCGCCATCGCGCGCCGGCGGCGATCGATGTTCCCGGCATGGGGATGGCGAGCGGAGAGGTCGTAGGGCGAGCGCTTGTCGTCGTTGAGGCGCACGTTGAGGTGCGCGGTCACCAGTGCGCCGCGTATGGTCAGCTCTTCCATCTCCGGACGCATGTCGAGCCACGCCTGGAATACATCGTCGATCTGCGGCTGTTCCAGCACGTTGGCGAACACGGGGACATCGCCATGGCGCATGTCTTCGATTTCAGCAGCGATGGACGTGGCGTCGGCGGGTGCGACCGGCGAAACCGAGGCATTGCGTTGCAGCAGGTCGGTCGCCCGCGCGATGGCCGCGGGCTCGTCGTGCAGTGATGCCGGGTGCCAGAGCATGCGCATCACTTCGACATACGACTGGGTCGGACGACGAATGCGGCGGATACGGCTGCCTCTGAACGCGGCGACCCGGCCGGCGAGCGCGCCGGCGCGATGCAGGGCGACCAGGCGAGTCGTGAGCTCCTGGAAGCCCGAGACGATATCCTCCCAGAACCGCGAAATGTCCGGATGGATGCACGGATGGTTCTTGGCCTCGTCGATCTGCACGTCGACAAGGCCGACGCGCGCATCGCTGGTACCGGCGTTGACGATTTCCGGGCCGCGGATGGTGGGTTGCTCGCCCTGCAAGGCACCGATAGCGGAAATATCCACGCCATCCAGCCCGAGCGCGGGCGCGCGGAAGGGCACCAGCCCCGTGCGCAGCACCGACGAGCGAATGAGGGCCTGCGCCAGGTCGACGGCTTCGCCCTTGCCCGACGGCGCCATCGTCTCCTCCGTGACGAACAGGCTCTCGACATCGACGACATAGGGCACCGGACCGCAGGCGATCAGGTTTTCGTGGTGGATATCGGTGCCGCCGAGCAGGCGCATGACCGCCAGCCAGTGACCGATGTTCCGGTAGAACGTGACGAGCTCCGCATCGTCCGCACAGAAGATGTGTTCGACGTAGCCTGTCCAGCCGTAGGTGTCCCGATCCAGCACGGCTGGCACACGGATCCGTGGCGATACATCGGCAAGCAGGCTTTCGAGGAAGGATTCCAGCGCCGCATCCACGCGCAACGAGCGCGGTTTGTACATCACGGTGCCGTTGGCGAAGACCACCCTTGCCACCGCTTGCCCGCCGTCATGGACATCGCCCTGGCCGAGGTCCAGCGAGCGCAGTTCGCCCATGGGCTGGCCGAGGAACGCCACAAGCCGGGCACGGTCGGCCGCGAGGCGGGATGCGAGGGTGAGGATGCCCCGGCCCTGCTGCGCAAGCGCGCGCTCGAGGCGTGGGGCGAGCACGGGATAGCGTTGGCGCAGCGCGAGGGGAAAGTCGGCCTGCGTGGCCTTGGCGACGAACTGCGCGAACTTCGCCGCTTCATCGCTGGCGGTCAGTACGCCGGACAATTTCGCCGCATGCAATTCGAGTAGCAGGACGCGATTGAGTTTACGCGCCGCGTTATCCAGCAGCGCACGATCGGCGCTACGGATGAAGATGTCTTTCTCGTCCGCGCTAAGGTCAGGTTGCGCGGCAAGCTCGTCGGCGAGTTGTCGCCTGACGTCGTCCGTCAGGAACGCGATGATCGTGGCGAACGTATCGTTAGGCTGCGAGCCGGCCATGTATGGAATCCGCGCGTTGGCGAGAAATAGCCGTGGGGGTTGGCCACGGCTATCGTTACTGCCGTCTGTCAGCAGCAGAAACTCGGCCGGGAGGCCGTACAGGAACTGCAGTTCGAAGCCAGTGCGATATCGGTACTGGTGAACGCAGCGATGGTGGTGGCGTGCCCTTCGGTATAAAGCGATCCCGCCGGATTGTCGTACCCATCGACGCTGTCGGCACCACTCAACCAGCCAGCCAGGATCTTGTCGGTCTGCATATTGAGATACTCCACGATGTGTTACAGGCAGGCGCCCGAACGTGGCGCGACCCCACCGCCGCGGGCGCTTCGGCGGTGACGTCTCCTGCGTTGCCGGGACAAGCCGACGCAAGGTCGTTTCGACGGTCCCGGGGGACACGTCGGCAAACGTCATCTTGTACGAAATGACGCCCTGCTCGGCTGGCCATGCCGAATTTGCGCCCAACGCGACGAACACGGGCGCGTTCCAGGTGTGACAGTGCGCAGGTGAGCCCGGCTTCGTGTCCTCCATTAACCGGATGAGTCGATGATTCTCAAGCATTTTCTTCGCCGACATCGCCCTGCACTCGTTGCCGCCGTCGTCCTCTCCGCGATGAGCGCGATATCGACGATGGCCTTGCTGTCCCATATCAACAGGCTGGCTGCGGGCGGACCTGGTGCACTGGGTACGATGCCGCTGGTTACGGGGATCGGCTGGCTTCTCGCGCTCCTGGCATCCAGTGGCGCGTCGCAGTTCATCCTGGCGCGCCTGGGGGCGTCGCTTGTGGCGCAGTTGCGCGTGGATCTGTCGAACCGCTTCATCGAGCTCGAATACGAAACACTCATGACGACCAAGCATTCGATCGTGGGCTCCCTGATCGAGGACGTGGCCAGCATCGCCCCGCTGGTACTGGTCGCGCCCCTGCTCGCCTACAACATCTTGCTGGCTGCCCTGTATACCGTCTATCTCGCAAGCGTGTCGTTGCCGCTGCTAGGCACCCTGCTCGCTTTCCTCTGCTCGACGCTGCTGGTATCGCTCATACTGGAGAGGTTCCTTCGCACGCGCTTCGATCGACTGCGCGACGCCAGCGACACCGTGTTCGAATACTTCCGGTACCTCAGCGACGGCAAGAAGGAAATGACGCTGAATGTACCCCGCGCCACCTACGTGGCCGACGAACTGCTGGGTCCGGCGATCCAGCGAGCACGCGTGCTTTCGGTCCAGGTGAATACCGGGCTGGGCTTCAACGAGGCATGGTCGTCGGCGGTGGTCTACGCATCGGTGTTCGTGATCGTCTATCTTGGGTATGCGGCGTTGGCGTTGCCGCAGGCGACGGTCGTCTCCTTCGTCATCGGTGCGCTCTTCCTCAGCGGCCCCGTCGCGTTCATCGTGAGCGCGGCAAGGCAGGTGGGCATGGGCACGGCCAGCCTTCGCCACCTTCAGCGCGCGGGGCTGGATCTCGCGCGTGAAACCGTCGAACGGACACCGGATATCGCGGCAGCGCCACTCGACACCTGGGAATGCATCCGGCTGGAAGATGTCTCTTACCGCTATGCCGGCGACGCCGAACCGCGCATCGCGCTGGGGCCGGTGAACCTGGAAGTACGGCGCGGCGAGATGGTGTTCATCGTCGGTGGCAACGGAAGTGGCAAGTCGACGCTGCTGCTCGTTCTGAGTTCATTGCTGGCACCCCACTCGGGCCGGGTCACGGTGGATGGCGTACCCCTGGATGGCAACATCCATCGTTATCGTGAGCGTTTCACCGGCGTCTTCGGTGATTTCTTCCTCTTCCCCCACGTCATCGACGCGACGGGGCGACGCCTCTCCGACCACCATATCGAGCAGTTGCTGAAGGCACTCGGGCTCGGCGCCCATGTGCAAGTGAACCAGGGCGAGTTGTCGAAGCTCACGTTGTCCACGGGGCAGCGAAAGCGCCTGGCCTTGCTGCAGTGCTATGCGGAAGATCGCGAGATCTTCTTCTTCGACGAATGGGCGGCGGACCAGGACGCCCACTTCCGTGACTACTTCTATCGCACCTTGCTGCCCGAGCTTAAGGCACGTGGCAAGACGGTCATCGCGATCAGTCATGATGACCGCTATTTCCACGTGGCCGACCGTGTCGTCAAGCTCGAGGGCGGAAAGATCCTCGAGTGTCTTGCGGACGTCGGTACGGCCCCGCCCATGTGACGCACGTCCTGTTTTCTTCCCCTCCCATCGCCGACGGTGGGGGGATGTGGTCGTGGCTGCGTTGTAGTCAAGGAGTGGCTCTCGATGCGTCCCGCTGATCCTTCCGCAGACGATGCTCGTCGCCCCTCTGAATTTCCTTCCACTCCAAGGGGTAGACAACAATGACGATCAAGAACATCCGGCGCGCCATTCCGTCGGCCATCGCCACCGTGATCCTGGGCATCGTCCCGTTCGCGGCGGCGACCGCCGCGCAGACGGACATCGCGGCACTCGCAAAGACCCAGGCGGTCCAGGCCTGGCATGAACAGGTCAAGGAGGACGGCCCGCCGGCCGAAGGTTGCTGGAGCGTGTCCTATCCGAGCCGCATCTGGACGGCGGAGCGATGCAATGCAGCGCCCAACTACCGCTCGATCCCGCCGTCGCCGACTTCCGCCGGCCAGTCGCGGGTCACCCGCTCGACCAGCCTTTCCGGTTCGCCGGTCTCCGCCAAGGCAGGCGCCGGTGTCGACTATTCGGCGGTAACAGCTAGCCTCACGCGTTCGGCCACGGGCAGCTTTCCCACGGTGACGGGCGTCACTTCCGAGTCGGGTGCCCTGGGTGCCAACAAGTACACCCTCCAGCTCAACACCAACACCAGCGATGACGTCGTCAACCTCGGCAATACGTCGCCCTACTGCGCCGCCAACGGTTATGCCGCCTGCTCCACCTGGCAGCAATTCATCTACTCGACCGATAACGGTAGCAACAATCCGCAGGTATTCATCCAGAACTGGCTGTTCGTCGGCCCGGGTGACTCGTGCCCGCGAGGCTGGCAGTCCTTCAATACCAGCGAATACCAGGGCTGCTTCACCAATAGCCAGGCCGTCGCGGTGCCCAATGTCCCGGCAAGCAGCCTGGGCAGCGTCAAGCTCGCCGGCTCGGCCACGGCCAACGGAAACGACACCGTGACCTTCACGAACGGAACCAAGGTCTACGCCATCAGCGAGCGCGACAGCACGCTGCAGATCGCCTCGACGTGGAACACCTCGGAGTTTAATGTCGTCGGCGACGGGTCGAACTCGCCTGCGGCGAACTTCAACCGTGGTTCGGCCATCACCGTCAAGCTGGCCGTGAACGACGGCTCGACCCGCGCCCCGAGCTGCCTGGGTCCGAATGGTGGCGGCACGACGGGTGAGTACAACAACCTCACTCTGGGTCGTTGCACCACGTCGGGCGGCGCCACGCCGTTCATTCAGTTCACCGAATCGAATTGATCCCGGAGTGGATCGTGCTCGACGATGCATCGTCGAGCACGATCCATACCACGCCATCAGAACGTCTTTACGAACCGCGCCGATACAAGTCGTGAACTGTCACGTTGGCCCATCTGGTAATCATAGCCAAGGTCCAGCGATGTATCCGTCGCAAGGTTGGCCTTGAGTCCTACGTTAAACAGACCGCTGTAACGCGAGAGGCCGATACCGACCAGGGGCTGCCACTGTTGCAGTCCCACGAAACTGGCATCGAAGACATCGCCCGTTGACGCCAACGTGCGCTGGAACTGTGCACTCGCCCGGACGTCCAGTCCGCGCCCGCCCCCGAAGTCCCAGTGACGACTGGCTCTGAAGCCAGCTCCAGCCTGCCAGCGATCGAGTACCTGCGCATGGGCCTGCAATCCGAAACCGCCCGCCCCTTGCTCGGTAAAACCGTCGCGACGTATGTTTGCGTATTCAACGTTTATGAAGGGAATCACACGCGTGCCGGCCAGGTTCAGATTCAGTCCTGTCTCACCGTAAGCGACGCTGTAGTCACCACCGTACCGTGTGCCCACAGCCTGTGTATCCAGACCCAGCAGCAGTTGCCGATTCACGTCCTGCTCAAAATGTCCCACGCCCAGGCGTGCCTGCGTGTACCAATTGCCGTTGAGCGTGCCCGCGTAAAGCATCCCTTCGGTCGTACGGCTGCGGTTACGGTCGGCACTCTGATCGAGCCGTTGCTGGCCCTGGCTCTGCCCGAACGCGAAGCCGGCCACGCCGGAGTTTCCGATCTTCCGATCATTGCCGATCATCCATCCATTGAGCTGGAAACCGACGCTGTCGAAACCGGATCGCCCCATGTTCCCGTCCATGCTGAGGTCGTGCGTCCACATGCCGTAGCCGCTCTTCCTGTCCAGCAGGTCGTCCAGGTGATCGGCCAACGCGCGGCTGGAGGCGTCGATCGCCTCGAATGTCATGGCCGCACTGGCTGCATGCAGTTGCCCCGACAAGGTCTGCAGGGATGCCTGTGCGGCCTGGACCGTGGGAGCCTGCTGGAACTGACCCGCGGCAGTGACGAACGTCGCGGGCACGTCAGAGAGGGTACCGCTTGCGACGTTGGCGTCCATCTGGTTGAAAGCCTTCTGGACACGCGTGGCGCTGGCCATCGACGCTGTGGTGAGCACGCCACCCCGCTGCGTTACTGCGGTGGTCACGTTGAGGCCGGTGGTATCGAGCCACGCGCTTTGGGCGTCGTACTGGATGGTCGTTGAGGTGAATACGACGCCAGCATCCTTTACCAGCTGACTGAACGTGCCGCTCACACCGCCGGACGCGACGAGGACATCGGTATGCGTGTTGCTGACATAACCGGCGTCGGCACCCGTGACCTCGAGCGTTCCGCCGAGCGTGGCGGCCCCGCTGACGGCAAGCTTGCTGCCCAGGCTGACCGCCAGGATACCGCCGGATGTCTGGCTATAGCCGCCGCCCACCGTCGAATCACCGGCGTGCACCAGGACCCTACCGTTATTGACGAGGCCGCCAAGCACGCCGGGAACACCGTCGAGGCTACCGCTCGTATTTACGGTGACACTCCCTGCAAGCGCCTGCGTCGCGCGCAGCGAACCCGCGTTTATCGCCGTGCTGGCCACACCTGGCAGGGCATTGCCGTCGATCAGCCATGTACCGGTACCATTCTTGAGCACGGCACCACTGAAAGTCGTCGATCCCGTGACCGCATCCGAGTAACGCTGGGTGGTGCCTGCATCACCGTCGAGGGCCAAGGTGGACTGGCTGTTGCCGCCTATCTTCAGTGCACCGTGAATGTAGCCACCGGCACTGAGCGTCACGTGGTGGACCAGCGCCGGGTCCATCTGTACGTCGCCCACGATATAGCCGGCGTTGGAAAGCGTGAGGCTGCCATTCGAACCGTACTGGCCAAATCCGGAATACACGGGGACATAGATCGCGCAGGCCGGCGTAGCGGAACAGTCGCCCGATGAAGCCGCAGTCGTTCCGATCGTCGAACCGGCACCGTTGACGACCACGCCCCCCACGCCGAGTCGGATGCCTGTCTGGCTGCCCGTTATATTGCCGCCGCTCGTATTGTTGACCGCAACGATCGCGCTGGACATGCTGTCGCCGGCAACGCCCGTCATGCCGGCGACGAGGCTCCCTCGGTCATTGTTCACAGCACCACCGTCCCGCAAGCTAATGCCGTTCTGCACGCCGACGATGGAGCTTGCGCCCAGGTTGTTGATAACGACGTTCGTATGCGAGGCGAAGACACCGCTGCTGATCGGAAGGTTGAACGGCGGGGCTTCGCTTCCCGAAGTGATCCGACCACCATTTGTGTTGTTGACAGCAGGCATATCACCATAAATGCCGGCATTGGTGAGGCCTGAAATGGTGCCACCATCATTATTCACGACTCCGGCGGATTCCACCCCCCTGGAACCACGAATGATGCTACCGGACCCATTTGTGAGCGTGCTGTTGGCGCCGAGCGACACAGCGCCGCCGACATAGCCCCGCTGGAGCACCGTCTCGATGATGCCTCCATCACGGTTGATCACGGCGGCCGCGCCGCCGCGGACCGCCGTGAAAGGACCACCACCATGCACGGTGCCGGCATTATCCAGCGTGGCACCGTCCTGGAGCAGGGTGTCGGCGATGCGGGCACCGGCATCCACCCTCAGAACGGCGGGTACCTGATTCCCGCCCACCGTCGCCTGATAGCCGAGCGACGAGCCGCCGGCGACCCGAAGCGTTCCTGCGGTGACGAAGGTTCCGCCGGTGAACGTATTCGCGCCGGAAAGCGTCACCGTGTTCACGCCGAGCTTCGTCACTTGTCCCGAACCGCTGATGGCACCCGCAAAAACCTGGTCATCATTCCGGTTGAATACCAATGACGCGTTGTCGAGGATGGGACCCGCCAGGGTGCCCGTCGTGCCACCGTCGCCGATCTGCAGGCTGCCCTGGTTGATCGTTGTGCCTCCCGTATGGGTGAGGTCGCCCGTGATCGTCAGCGTGTTAGACCCCGTTTTCTGGAACACGCCAGCGCCGCTCACCCGGTTGCTCAGCGTCACATTATCGGAGCGATCGATCACCAGAAGCCCATCGTTGAAAATATCGCCCGTGACGCCGCCCGTGGTGCCACCCGTACCCAGTTGCAACGTGCCGCCATTGATCCGGGTGCCGCCCGTGTACGTATTGTCGGCCACCAGTGCGACGGCGTCGGCCCCCTCCTTGATCAGGTTACCGCTTCCACTGATCGTTGCTGTTATTCCAGGCGCCACGTAGGAAGGATTGCCTAGGTTCAAGACCAGGGTACCGTTGTTGGCGATCGGCCCGGAGTTCCAGTTTTTCGCTCCGCCATTGCCGATCTGCAACGTTCCCCGGCTGATGGTAATCCCCGCCAGGGAAACATCGTTGGCAACGATGAGCGTGCCTGTACCAGCCTGGGTCAGTGAACCCGTACCCCGGATCGCACCATCGACACGCACGGTGTCGCTGCGATTGAACACCAGTGCGGCGTTATCGGTAACGTCCCCTGCGACCGTGCCAATCGTCCCGCCGTTACCGATCTGCAACGTGCCTTCCGTCACCGTGGTCGGTTTGTTGGCTGTGTTCGTGCCATCCTCGGTGAGATTGCCAGTCACTATCAGTGTTCCGGCACCATCTTTCAGCAGCGCACCACTGCCCGTTATGTTGCTGCCGAACAGCACGTCGTCACTGCGATCGAACCTGACGTAGCTGTTGTTGACGATATCGCCGGTGAGCCAGCCAACGGTGCCGCCCTTGCCAATTTGCAGGATGCCGTCAATGACGGTGGTTCCGCCGGTATAGGTATGGTCGCCGGTAAGGATGAGCGTGCCCGCGCCCGCTTTGCGCAATGCGCCCGAGCCCTGGATCACTCCGGCGAACTCGACAAGGTCGCTGCGATTGAACGCCAGTGTCCCGTTGTCGGTCACATCGCCGATGATCGAGCCGCTGGTACCTCCGCTGCCGATCTGCAATACGCCGCCATCAATGGTGGTTCCACCCGTGTACGTGTTGGCGCCGCCAAGCACGAGGGTACCGAGATCGGTTTTGACGAGCCCAGAGCTACCCGTGAGCACACTTTTGATCGTGGCTGCGTAACCGACGCCAGCGGCGGTGCCGTCCCCAACGCGGAACACAGTGAGCTCGGGATGCCCCGCTCCGCCCACAAGGCCAATCGGGTCGCCTTGCACGAGATAACCGGTGCTGGCGAACTGCATGCCCGCCACCGTGACGTCGCCCTTGCCCGCGTCCACCGTAACCGTACCCGGGGTGGCCTGGAATACGGCGAACGAGCCGTTCGCAAAGACCGAATTCGTCGCGCCATTCACGTCGGTCCAGTTCGTTCTGGCCCCAGTGCCGCTCGCCTGCCATGTTCCATTGCCGCCGTTGACGGCGCGGTCGCCCTGCGGGCCGCCATCGCCATCCCAGAAGGTGACGTTCATGCCTTGGGCGTCTACAACGTTGATCTGATGCGCGACGGCGGTCTGCACTCGCAGGCCGCCGTCCACGTCCAGGCCATTATCGATAAGCGATCCGCCATAGTTGAGCAGACGGTAGACGCCCGGCCCAGGAAAGCCACCTGATGAAGAGTCGATCTTGAGCCTGCCGTCCAGCGTCAGGTCTCCTTTGACTTCCAGGAAGTCGCTGACCCACGGGTTATGAGCATCGAAAGCGGTCGCGTCATAGGCCAGCACGGAGCTCGACGAAAGCGCCAGGTTGCCATGGATAAGCAGGTTACCGACGGCTCCCCGGCTGCCGGGTGCCAGGGTAGCGCCGGCGTCAACGGTGACGTTGCCACCGATGGTGCCGCGGCCACCGAGGGTCGCGCCGCTGGCAACCTCCGTGTTCCCGGTCGACGCCGACTGGTCTCCATCCACGTAAAGCTCCCCCGACGTCACCTGTGTGACGCCGGTATAGGCGTTGGTACCAGTGAGCGTCAGCGCGCCGGCACCTTCCTTGACGACGTCGAACGAACCACTGAGCTTGTCAGCCAGTACCGTGGCAACCCCCGTAGCAACGTCGATCGCGCCACCGGCAAAGCCTGTGCCGTTAGTGGGAGGTGAGGTCGGCGGCTGATCGGGCGGTGAGGACGTTGGCGGGACAGATGTCGTCGGCACAGACGGAGGCGACGATGGTGGTACGGTCGATGGTGAGGTCGGCCGGACGTTTCCATTTCCTCCCCCCCCCCCACCGCATGCAGAAAGCCCAAGTGCCATACCCACGGCCAGCGCCATGGCTCCCAGCCTGAATCCCGTGCCCGACGTCGCTGCGCCGAGAGCGCCCACACCTCGCGATGCTTCCATGTACCCCTCCCCTGATTGCGCAGCATCTTGCCGTAAGAACCAGCGAGACGCCATATGCAATGCGGCAGAGGACCACGATACGCAAGACTGGGCAGCGGACGCACGCTTACTATCCGGGAGCATCCGAGTAGAGAGCTCAGGAGAAGGTGCCGAAGCACGATCCTTCGGCACCCTTAACCAGTGAAACGTCTTGCCTAGTTCGACTGGGTAAACTGGACCGACGGTGACGCGCCACCGCTTGCCGTGCAGCTGCCGAGATTCAGATTGTTGGTCTCACCGGTCGTGCCGGCGTTCGACACGCAGGTCGGTCGTGCGGTGGTGCCATCGACGGCGGCGATCTTGACCGTGATCGACGAGCCGGCATTGAAGTCCGCTTCCGCTCCGCCCGCATCGCCGCTTACGTTGAAGTCGGCTTGGCTCCAGACGCTGGCGATACCCAGCACGCTGTCGCTGGCACTGAGCGAGTAGGCCTTCGTACCGTTGGTGAAGACCAGCGTATCGTTGCCACCGATGGTGGCGGTTCCCGTCAGCTTGAGTTTGGCCAGCTGCGTCGCGGGAACGTTCGGTGCGGTCACGCCGGCGCTGTTCTTGTAGCAGGAGCCACTGCCGCCGCCGAACCACCCACTCGGGCACGTGTTGCCGTAGCCGATCAGCCAGTACTGGATGAAGGCCTGGGCCTGGCCCGGCGTGCTGTAGTCGGTGCCATAGACGAATTGCTGCCAGTTCCTGCAGCCCGAATGATTCTGGCAGGCCGAGGTTGCCTGATCGGCATTCGTGTTGACCTGGAGCGTGTACTCGTTGGGTCCGAGAATGCCTCCATTGCCGAACGCAGCCACCCCGACGCTGCTCTCGGACGTCACGCCGGTAACCGACGGAAACGTTCCGGTGGCGCTCCTGATCAGGTTGGATGTGGCGATCGCGTAGTCGTTGCCGTTACCGGTGGTTGCCGCACCCGAGGCCGGTGCAAACGCCCCCACAGCCTGGGCACGGCGCGGCATCGGGTGAGCGGATGGACTCACCTGCGAACAGGACGTCTTTTCCCAGGTCATGCTCGGGAAGGTCGCCTGGAAGCAACCGTTGGAGGGCGTCGACATGCGTGTAATGTCTTCGTGCCAGCTCTGTACGGCTTGCGGAAGCACCATCGACGGCGCTTGCGCCGTGTCATCGCTGAGAGGTGCCGCGAAGGCGGCGGGTACGCAGGCTGCACAGGCAAGGCTGGCGACGACGGCGAGCTTGATGCGTCGAACAGCAACGGAAAGGTTGTTCACTGGCACGTTGTTCTCCCGTGGAAACGCGTTGGTATAGCGGTGAAAGCCGGATGATCCGGGCCCCCCGTTGTTTCCGAAATAACATGCGGCCCTGAAGTGCCACCTCCCTGTGTGCCGGGATGTAACCACGAAATATCGACGTCGCGCCATGCGCCAGGAAACGAAAAATGTTTCGTTTTACGCGTAAAAAGATGATGCCGACAACATATTCAGCACTTTTGAAAATGCTGCCGGCCGACTTGGCGATCCATGCTGCGGAATAATGCCTAGCCGTCGCGAACTGGCGTTTTTCGTCTTTTTTTTGGCAACGTGTGGCTGCCGAAAAAGCTTCGCACTTGTTGCTCTCCGCCGATCAACGGCGCCTGTTCATCAGGTATGGCCGCACCGGAAGATCGACGTACCTCATGACCAGGTAAGCGAAAGCGATCAGGCCAACCACGCTTCCACCGATTATCAGAGTCAATGCCCAGGTGTCCGGCTTAGTCGCCGATAGCAATCGCCGAAGATATACATGAGCGAACGGCGCCACCGACACCCATCGATCCGTGAAAGGCCATGCCCGGGTGCGCGAAGCATCCGGGATCGTCATCGGTGATCGTCCTGTCCGTCGTCATCTGGAATAGATGCATTGTAGATCGGCGGATGGCAGACTGAACCTTGCAACCATCCAGGCAGGGCGCAAACGCCGGCCGCGAGGAAACATGCCCATGAAGCACCTGACGAACGCGCTCTTGCTTGGCGCCCTGCTCACCGGCGCCGCCCATGCACAGACCAATGCAGGCGACCAGAAACCCGATCCGGAACTCCCCTTCACGGTGACGAAGGTAGCCAGCTTCGACCTGCCCTGGCGCATCGCCTTCCTGCCCGATGGCCGGATGCTGGTCACCGAAAAAGTCGGCCGGGTCGATCTGGTGACTCCGCAGGGTGCCAAGACCGAACTCAAGGGCGTTCCGACCAGCTACGTCGAAGGCCAGAACGGCATGCTTGGCGTGTTCCTGTCGCCGCATTACGCCAGCGACCACTACGTCTACCTCACCTACGTCGCCCCCGGTGATTACGGCGGCGGCCTGGCGATGGGGCGCGGCCGCCTGGTCCTGGATAACGACCAGCCACGACTGGAAGGCTTCCAGGTGCTGTGGCAGCAGATGCCCACCGGCAAGGGTGGCCAGCCCGGCGCCCAGATCGCGTTTTCACCCGACGGCAAGTACCTCTTCCTTACCGTGGGCGACCGGCAGCGCTTCACCCCCGCGCAGGATCCCGACCAGCCCGAAGGCAAGATCCTCCGCCTTACGCTGGACGGCAAACCCGCCCCGGGCAATCCGTGGGCAGGCAAGGTCGGCGCCCGGACCATCCCGCTGATCGATCCGCCGGCCGATACCGAGGCGGCCAAGACGGCACCGGTCGTCAGTACCTACACGTTCCCGGGTGCCAACCTCACGCCCGCCGAAACCTGGAGCACCGGCCACCGCACGCCGTACGGCCTCGCCTTCGCCCCGGACGGCCGGCTGTGGGAACTCGAACACGGCCCCTTCGGCGGCGATGAGTTGAACCTGATCCAGCGTGGCAAGAATTACGGCTGGCCGCTGGTGTCCTACGGCGCCAACTACAACGGCGTGCCTATTCCCAGCCCGGATACGCGCCCGGATCTCGTCAAGCCGGTCATCTACTGGAAGCCGGTGATCGCGCCGGGCAACATCATGTTCTACAAGGGCGACCTGTTCCCGGACTGGAAGGGCAGCGCGCTGATCAGTGGTCTGGTCAGCAGCGGACTCATTCGCGTCACCGTCGACGACAAGGGCGGCGCCACCGCGGTCCAGCGCTGGAGCGTCGGCAAGCGCATCCGCGATGTCGAGGAAGCGCCGGACGGCTCGCTCTGGCTGCTGGAAGACGCGCAGCCCGGCGGCCTGTACCGGCTTGCCCCGAAATAAGTCCTGGCGCAGCGTGAGGGCGCCGGTCAGTCCCTGAAAATGGCCGGCGTTCCCACCCAGATCATCCGCACCTCGTCCTTGCCCGCATTGCGCATGCTGTAAGGATGCCGCTGGTCGAAGTGCGCGCTGTCCCCCGCGTGCAGCACGAACGTCTTCCTGCCCACCGTCATTTCGAGCGAACCACTGAGGAGGTACCAGAACCCCTCCCCTTCCCTGTGTATCGTCGGCGCCACGAGCCCCGCCGGCACGGTCAGGCGTAACGCTTCCATCTTGCGCTCGGCATGTCGCCCGCTCAGGCGTTCGTAGACCACGGGCGACTCGAGATCGATCCGGTCGTGCTCATCGGCGCGGCAGACGATCTGCCCCGGCGTGGGAACGCCGACGAAGTAGTCGACGTCCACCTCCAGGGCCTGGGCGATGGCTTCAAGGGACAGCAACGAGGGGTAGGCCAGGTTTCGTTCCACCTGCGACAGGAATGGAACGGACAACCCGGATTGATTGGCCAGGCCTTGCAGGGTCAGACCCAGCCCACGTCGTCGATCCCGGATCGCCGAGCCAATACTGAGCCCTGCGGCTTTGTCCGGCGTTCCCTGCGCGCCCGTCATGGTCAGGAGCTGTGGTCGCTGCTGATCAGCCAACGCGTACCAACCTTGTGGAACAACAACGAAGTAAAGCCCGAGACCTCGGCGCCGGTGTCCGGCTTGAGATGATATCGGCCGATGACGAAGGCGTACTGGGTGCCCAGCGGCTTGACGTCGAGGATATCCACGGTCAGCTTGCCCAGGCCAGCGCCCGGCTTGCGGAAGCGTGACGCGTACATCGTCTCGATGGCCTCGTACCCTTCGACGATGCCGCTCGAACCCACGTAACGCGTGCCAGGCGCGCGTTCGTAACACTCCATGAAGGTTTTCAGGTCACCGGCGGACCATGACGCGGCGCTGGCGTCGAGGGTCTGCTTGATGGCCTGGGCAACCGTTTCGGCTGGGGCATCCGCCGCCATGGAGGCGGTCGTCACCACGGCGCCCAGGGCGCAGAAAAGAACGGACAAGGTTTTCATGGCACCCCTGGAGCATGTGGGAAGTCGCCCTTCCGCCGGCGCCGGCAAGCATGGCCGGATGGCAGCGGTCGGTCCGTTGGCAGCCTAACGTAAAAGCTTGACTCCATCAAAACTTTTTGATCTGATCGAAACAGGGATCGCTGCACTGCCGCAAAAAAAGCGGTTCAGACGGCTATACGTCCGGCGCCAGGGGCGCAACGCACACTTGCTCGAGAACACGCTCGCCATGGCGGCGCGTGCGCGAAGGGTATGCCTGTTTTTCAAGACCGTCTTCCATCCAGCCGAACGGCAGGGGCTTCCATGAACCAAGATCTCAAGCGCACGCTGCTCTACACCGCCCTGCTCTCCGTGGCATTGGCCACCGGCGCGGCCGCCGCGCAGGATGCCACCGACCCGGCCAACGGCAAGAAGAAAGCCCAGGCGTCCGACACCCCGCAGAGCCTCGAAGGCATCACCGTCACCGCCGCCAAGCGCGAGCAGGATATCCAGAAGGTGCCGATCAGCATGACGGCGCTGACCGGCGAGCAGCTCGAACGCCAGGGCGTGACCAGCCTCGTCGACCTGGCGCGTATCGCGCCGTCGTTGACGGTTGCTTCGTCGGGCCCCGGTTCCAATAACCTGATCATCCGCGGTATCTCGTCGAGTGCGGGCTCCGCTGCCACGGTCGGCTATTACCTCGACGACGTACCCATCGCCGCGTCGAGCAATGCCGCGCTGCTGTCCACACGGGGTGTCATCGATCCCTCGGTGTTCGATATCGAGCGGGTCGAGGTGCTGCGCGGGCCCCAGGGCACGATCTACGGCTCCAGTTCGATGGGTGGCACGGTCAAGTACGTGACCAACCAGCCCGACCTGGACTTCGTCGAGGCGCGCATCAAGACGGATGTCTCGGGCACGTACCATGGCGGCCCCAATGCCAACGTCAATGGCGTGCTCAACGTGCCGCTGATCAAGGACACCGTCGCACTGCGCGTATCCGCGTACTACCGCGACGATGACGGCTATATCGATCGTTACCCGATCTCGCCCGCCAACTACCTGGCGGCGGACCCGGATGGGGCGAAGAAGGACAACGTCAACACGTACAAGACGTACGGTGCCCGTGTGGCGATGCTGATCAAGCCGGACGACTCGCTGACGATCACGCCCAGCGTCATCTACCAGTATTCCCGGCTGGGTTCGCCGTTCACCTACGACAAGGTCCCCGCGACGCTCGACAACCCGTACCAGGTACGTGACGTCAGCGAGACCAACGTCCAGAAGTCGACGATCTCCAACCTTGCGATCCACAAGCAGTTCGACGCCTTCGAACTGATGTCGTCCAGTTCGTATTTCACCCGCGATATCAGCATCCGCGACGACAGCTCCAAGGTGATAAACTACTTCTTCGGCCTGCCCAGCGTCTACCCCACGACGATGTACGGCAGCTACAAGAACAAGGAATTCACCGAGGAAGTCCGCGCCACAAGCAAGTTTGACGGGCCGGTGCAGGCGATCCTGGGTGCGTTCTATCACGACGTGCGCGCGCCGCTGAATTCGTCCATTCCCTATCCGGGTGGCTTCAACCAGACCTTCGGCACCCCGTTCCCCGCCTACTCCACCATCTACCAGGGCGGCCGCAACGCCACCCTGGATGAGTACGCGGTGTTCGGCGAGCTGTCCTGGAACATCACCGACAAGCTGAAGGCCAGCGCAGGCCTCCGCGCCTTCGAGGTGAAGCAGGGCTTCTCGCAGACCGGTGACGGCCTGCTCAACGGCGGCCCAAGCGCCGTTCAGAGCAAATCGAAGGATTACGGCAGCACGCCCAAATTCACGCTGCAATACCAGATCACGCCCGACGACATGGTCTACGCCACGGCCTCGGAAGGGTATCGGCCGGGCGGCCCGAACAACCCTGCCCCGGCCACGTTGTGCGGCTCGGAGGTCTCGGGGCTGGGCCTCAGCCAGTCCCAGCTGAACAAGTACAACCCGGACACCCTCTGGAACTACGAGCTGGGCTTCAAGAGCGCCTTGCTCGACCGGAAGTTGCTGGTCGACGCGTCCGTGTATCACATCGACTGGAAACATGTGCAGCAGCAGATCGTGCTCGGCTGCGGCTACAACATCACCGCCAACTTCGGTAGCGCGGTCAGCCAGGGCGCGGAACTGGAACTGAAGTTCCTGCCGGTCAACTCGGTGACCCTGAGCGCCGGCTTCAGCTACAACGATGCCTACCTGAAGAACGATGTGCCCGGCACCTCGGCGAAGGACGGCGACCGTCTGGTCAACGTGCCCCGCTTCACTGGCTCGGTGGCCGGTGAATATCGCCACCGGGTCAACGCGCAGTACGACGGCTTCATGCGTGCGGACGTCAGCTACGTGGGCGACTCCAACTTCCTGTACGACCGACAGAGCCCGTTCTACCGTCGCAAGGGCTTCGCCACCACCAACATCCGCGTGGGCATGGAGGGTCGCAACGGTTTCGATATCTCGCTGTACGCCACCAACCTGTTCGACAAGCGCGGCGAGACCGACCTGCCGGTCGCCATCTCGGCCGACCTGCCGACGACGCGCCGCGTGGCGCTGAACCAGCCGCGCACCATCGGCGTGACGATGCAGTATCAGTATTGAAGGGTCAGGACACTTAGTGAGGGGTCAGGCTTTCTTCAAGAAGCACACCTTGAGCACCAGCCCCTTGATCTTGTCCGAGTTCCCTTCGACGTGTTCTGCATCGCCATCCACTAGGTGGATGCCGCGTATCACGGTGCCTTGCTTCAAGGGGATGGAAGACCCCTTGACCTTCAGGTCCTTGATGACGACGACGGAGTCGCCCTCGTTGAGGACGTTGCCGTGGACATCGCGCACGACCATCATGCCCTCGTCGGCCGCAGCGGACTGCTGCGGCCACTCATGACCGCAATCCGGGCAGATGTACATCTCGCCGTCGGGGTAGGTGTTTTCCATGCCGCAGATCGGGCATGCCGGGATGTCGAGGGTTTGCACGGCGCGCTCACTTGCTGGTAGATACCGAGCGCGTGATTATACGGGGCGATGCAGCGAACGAACCCATCAGCATGGCGACGTCGGGTAGGTGCGACGAATCGCCGCTGCGCCGCCCGCGCCCTACTCCACCGTAAACAAAACCCGCTCCGGCGGCGCCTCATCGACCGCCTCGCGCAGCCGGTCGAACCGATCCGACGCCCAGAAGCCCTTCATCGAAACGTCTTCCACATCTTCCAGCGCATAGTCCACCCGCCCCGTGACCAGCATCGCCGTCATGGCCCGCAGGATCGGGCAACCCGGCAGCATGTCCTCGACGAAGAGGAACTGCCCGGCCTGGTTCACCTCCAGGAAATGGAAGTCACCCTCGGCGTCCATCACCAGGTCGATGCAACCGAACACGAGCCCCAGTTCCCGCATGAACGCCCGCAGCCGAGCCTCCAGCGCCTCGGGCAGCACGATACCGTCTGCGCGTAACTCGGGATCGCCCGCATGCGTGCGCCAGTCCACGAAGCCGCCGCCCCGCTCCTTGTGGATCGCCAGCGCGAACATACGGTCGCCGATCACGGTGACGCGCACGTCGCAGGTCTTCTCGATATAGCGCTGGTAGATACCCGGGCACACGGCGATCGCCTCCGCGGGCAGGTCGCTGTCGCCGTCCAGCAAAGTGACGCCGACCGCGTGCATCTTCCCGCTGTCGCGCTCTTCCCACTGGTGGACCAGGAAACTCTTGAAGACGATCTGGCCCCAGCGCACGCGCATGGCGTGTACCTCGGCCGCGTCGGTGGTCACCACGGTATCGGGGAAGGGAATGCCCAGGCGCCGGCACACGCTGAGCTGCACCAGCTTGTTCTCCGCGTGCCGCGCCGCGTCCATCGGGTTCACCCAGAGCGGGCGCGCAAACGTGCTTTCCAGGCTGAACACGCTGCGCTGGAACATCTTCCATTCCCACTCGGCGAAGGTGCGGTCCGCCTCGGCGCAATGCGGCTTCGGTTCCTGGAACCGTCGGTTCCAGACGGCCGTGACACCACCCGCCAGATCGAACGGCGCATCCATCGACTCGCCGTCCGCGTCGATGTGGAAGCGATAATGCGAACCGGGCGCCGTGGGCAGGGCCGCGAACCACAGCGGCTCCACACCCTGCTGCTCGATCGCCCACGCCAGCGCGCTGGCGTGCGGATCGCTGTGCGGCGCGAGGATAAGCGGACGTGTTCCTGCCATGCTGTCTCTCCCTGAACGAATGCGCCCCGCGAAAGGCGGGGCGCAAGGTGCGGACAGGGGAATCAGCCGCCGATGATGCCGATTTCCGGCTCGGGTCGATCCGGATCGGTATAGACGGTGAGGAATACGTTGCCGCGGTTCTCTTCCTTCAGCGTGGGGGTGACTTCCGTGGCACGAAGGCGGGCGAAGGCGCGGGGAGCGGAAAGATCGTGGGACGACGAGGCATGGCATGTCATGGCAAAACGTCTCCTGGGAGCGGCAGAAGGGCCGCGATTTACCCTAAGCGATCCCCGGAAGCCATGCGTGAAAGCCTGCCGAAAACGCATGGTGGTCCCAGGCGGCGCCCCCTGCGCTTACCAGTCCGTCGGCCGATAGTCCTTGAGGAATTGCCCCCATACATGCTCGCCCGTGTTGATCCCGCTGATGATCGGATCGACGATCCGCGCCGCACCGTCGACGATATCCAGCGGCGGGTGGAACCGTTCTTCCCGCACCTTCTTCGCTGCCAGGTCGGCCGGATCTTCATCGGTCACCCAGCCCGTGTCGACGCTGTTCATGTGGATACCGTCGTTCTGGTAATCCGTGGCCGAGGTGCGCGTCATCATGTTGAGCGCCGCCTTGGCCATGTTGGTGTGCGGATGACGGGTGGTCTTGAAGTTGCGATAGAACTGCCCCTCCATCGCCGAGACGTTGACGATGTGCTTGTCGCGCTCGGGCGTGCGCAGCATCAGCGGCTTCAGCCGCGCGTTGATGATAAACGGCGCGATGGCGTTGACCAGCTGCACCTCCAGCAGTTCCACCGACGGCACCTCGGCCATCAGCAGGCGCCATGAATTGCGCTCGCGAAGGTCCACCTGCTGCAGGTCCTGGTCCAGCCGGCCGTCCGGGAACAGGTGGCTCTGCGCCAGCAGTTCCTCGGGCAGCAGGGGCAGCTGCGAGAGCTCGGCGGCCCGGGTCAGTCCCGGCAACGGTGCCCGCTGTCCGGCGAGCCCGCCGGACGAGGCGGCGGCATCGGGCAGGATGTGCGAGCCGCGCAGGCCCTCGTAATGACCGACCAGCTTGCGAACGTGCTCGGGCATGTCGTGCAGGGCGGCCGTCTCACCCTCCATCATGTGCGCGTAGAAGTCCGGCGGGCGGCGCACGGTCTGGCACGCATTGTTGATGATGAAATCCAGGCGTGGCCGCGTGGCGACCAGTTCCTGGCAGAACGCTTCCACACTGGGCGTGTGCCGCAGGTCCAGCCCGTAGACCTGGAGGCGGTGGCCCCACTCGCCGAAGTCGGGCTCCTCGGCGTAACGCGCCGCGGAATCCCTCGGGAAGCGCGTGGTGACGATCAGTTCGGCGCCGGCACGCAGCAACTTCAGGCCGGCCTGGTAGCCGATCTTCACGCGACCGCCGGTCAGCAGCGCCACGCGACCGCGAAGGTCCACCAGCTCGGTGCGCTTGGCGTAGTTGAATGCAGCGCACGTGGGGCACAACTGGTCGTAGAAGAAATGGATGGCCGAGTATTTCTGCTTGCACACATAGCAATGCTTCGGCTCGATCGATTCGCGCGGTTGCGCGGCATCGGCGTCGGGCCCGATATCGTTGGCCTCGAACCCTTCGGGCGCGAAGACGTTGGGTGTAGTGAACACCGGCTTGCGCCGCAGCGCGCGGATGCCGGTCTGGTTGAGCACGTCGTCCTCGGCCTTGATCTTTTCGGCATGACGCGCTTTTTGGGCAACTTTCAGCTTGATGCGGCGCTCACCCGGGTCGGGGTGATAGACCTGCGCCACCGCCTGGTACAGGCGTTGACGATCATCGGCCGGCAAACGGTCAAGCAGCAGCCTGTCGGCCGCGACGGACTCGAGCAACTGCGTCGCCGCACGCAGGCGCTCCAGCAGCGCGGTCTCGGCGGCGACGTCGGCCAGGGGGGCGGTAGTGTCCAAAAGCATGATCCGTAAAGAGAAAGAGGAAAACCGGAACGGTGCGCCACACAGTCGTGGAGCACATCCAACCCGCTATTTTGCCTGTAATGCCACCCAGGGTGGTAACCGCGCGATCAAGCCGTTTCGGCAGCACGCCGGAAAACGCTTATGCGCCACGACAGCCCGATTCGCCGTCTGCATTGCGGCATGCCGTGACTGTGATGCGCGACACAGCGTCCGACCACGCAGTGTCATATTCACTCTCAACACTACTTAAGAAATCTTTTTTCTTTCAGACGGCCAAACAAGATCGGCGGATATCGTCCTGCCTGTCGTTAACGCGGGGAACACCATGCATACCGAACGACAAGGCAAGCTGCCGCTGACCACGGCACAACGGGGACTGTGGGTGGGACACAAGGTCGGCGCACCCGGCACCACCATGAATATCGCGGAGTTCGTGGAGATCGAGGGCACGCTGCACCTGGAGCATTTCAGGCGAGCTCTGCTCCAGGTGACCGACGAAGCACAGACGCTGCGCGTGGGTATCGACGAAGACAACGGACGTCCATTCCAGTTCGTTCGCGATGTCTATAACGGTACGTTTCCGTGCATCGATCTTCGCGGCGTGACCGACCCGCGCACGGCGGCCGAGGCGTGGATGCTCGACGAGCTGAGCCAGCCCGTCGACCTGGCACGCGATCCGTTGTGGGTGAGCGCGCTTTTCCTGCTCGACGACGATCGCTTCTACTGGTACCAGCGTGCGCACCATGCCGTGTACGACGGCTACAGCGGCGGCAAGGTAGCGCAGCGCGTGGCCGAACTCTACACGGCGTTCGTACGGCAGGAGGCCCCGGGCCCCTGCGACTTCGGTGCGCTGGCGGAACTCGTCGATGCGGAGGCCGCGTATCGGTCGTCGTCCCGTTTCGGACGCGACCGCGATTACTGGACGGCGCAACTGGCAGGACTGCCCGATGCCGTGACCCTCGCCCGCAGGCGACCGCAAGGCAGTGCGGCCGGCCTGCTCCGGAGTGTGGGCCATCTGTCGAGCGCCACGGTGGATCGACTGCGCCAACTGGGACAGCAGCACGCGACCAGCCTGCCGCAGGTGTTGATCGCCCTGGTCGCCGCCTATTACTACCGACTGACCGGCGCCGAAGACCTGGTGTTCGGCATGCCCGTGTCCAGCCGGATGGGCGATGTGTGGCGGCGCACGCCCGGCATGGTGGCCAATGCGGTCACCATCCGCCTCGCACTGTCGCCCGAGATGACGGCGGGCCAGCTCTTCGCCCAGGTGGCCACCACGGTGCGCAGCGCGTTGCGGCACCAGCAGTACCGCTATGAGGACGTGCGGCGCGACCTGGGGCTGGTCGGCCAGGGCCAGCACCTGGCCCGGCTGGGCATCAATATCGAGCCCTTCGATTACGCGCTGGATTTCGCTGGTGGATCGGCCAAGGCGCACAACGCATCGAACGGGTCCGCGGAGGATCTGACCGTGTTCGTTTATGACCGTGGCAACGGCGCCGACCTTCGTTTCGATTTCGATGCCAGTCCCGCGTTGTACGACATGGCCGAACTGGACGAGCACCGGCATCGACTGGTCCGGATGATCGATGCGGTGCTGGAGACACCTTCGCAGCCGCTCGCCGCGATCGACCTGCTCGAGCCCACCGAGCGTCGGCGACTGATGCACGACTGGAATGCGACGACCTGCCCTGTCGATGCGCGTCCGCTGCCGCAGCTGCTGGCGGCGTGGGCGGCGCGCACGCCGGATGCCGTGGCCATACGCTCGGAACGAAGACAACTGACCTATCGCCAGTGGCACGACCGCAGCGCCGCCTATGCCCAACAGCTCATCGACGACGGCATCGAACCCGGCGACATCGTGGCACTGGCGCTACCACGGGACGAACGCCTGCTGGTGGTGCTGCTGGCCGTCATGCGTGCGGGAGCGACTTACCTGTTGCTCGATCCGGAGGGACCGGTCGAGCGCGTGAACGACATGCTCAACGATGCGAAGCCGCTGGCCCTGGTGACCACGCGGGACATCGGCGAGCGGCTGCCGCATGGCGGCATGCTGCTCGTCCATGTCGAGGACGAACCCCTGCCGGTGTCGCGGCATCCCGACCGGTGCCAGGCCGGCGGCATCGCCTACGTGCTTTACACCTCCGGCTCGACCGGCAAGCCGAAGGGCGTGCAGGTGACCCACGCGAACCTGTCGCATTTCCTGCAGGCGATGGTCCATGCGCTGGCGCCGGAACAGCGTGAGCGCTTCGTCGCCCTCACGGGGGTGACCTTCGATATCGCCGGACTGGAGTTCTACCTGCCGCTGGTAGTGGGTGCGCAGGTGGTAGTGGCCGATACGGCCACGCTCCGGCAGCCGGCCGCCGTGGCACGGCTGATCGACGAGGAAGGCGTCACCGTGGTGCAGGCCACCCCGTCGTTGTGGCGGATCCTGCTGGCCCACGCGGCGTTGCGGCTCGACACCGTGCACGCACTGGTCGGCGGCGAGGCCCTGACCGAGGACCTTGCCGCCCGACTCTTGCAGCGCGCGCGCAGGGTCACCCAGCTCTACGGCCCCACGGAAACCACGATCTGGTCCACGGTGGCCGACCTGGATGCCGGCGATATCTCGCCGCCGCCGATCGGGCGTCCCATCAGCAACACGCAGGTGTATGTCCTCGACCGCCAGCGCCAGCCGGTGGTACCCGGTGCCACCGGCGAGCTGTACATCGCCGGTGCCGGCGTAGCGGCGGGTTACCTGCGCCGCGCCCCGCTCACCGCAGAGCGGTTCGTCGCCGATCCCTTCGCGGCAACGGAACGACCGATGTATCGCACCGGCGACCTGGTGCGCTGGCGTGACGACGGCCAGCTCGAATTCGTCGGTCGTGTCGACCAGCAGGTCAAGATCAACGGCTACCGGATCGAGCCGGGCGAGATCGAGCACCGCCTGCTGGCCCTGCCCGGCGTGCATATGGCCGCGGTGGTCGCGCGTCCGGACGAGTCGGGCAAGACCGTGCTGGTGGCGTATGTCGTGCCGTCCGCGGATCGCCCCTTCGACGAGGCCCGGTTACGCATGGGACTGGCGCGCCACCTGCCCGAACCGGTCCTGCCCGCCTATATCCTCCGCCTGGACAGCATGCCGTTGACGGCCAGCGGCAAACTCGACCGCGCGGCACTGCCGGCGCCGACGCTGCTGCGACAGGCCACCTACGAGGCGCCGCGCACCCCCACGGAAGAGCAGTTGGCCGGCCTGTGGCGAGACATCCTGGGCGTGGAGCGGATCGGTATCCACGACAACTTCTTCGCCCTGGGCGGCGACTCGCTCGCCGCGGCGGAGATGGTCGCGCGATGCTCGTCCCAGTTGGGATCCGAACTGTCGCTGGCCAGTCTCTTCGACGCATCCACGATCGCCGGGCTCGCCCGTGTCCTGGAGCGCGCCGAACATCACGACGCCAGCCCGCTGGCGCCCCTGCTCCGGTTGCGTGCCGGCGGTGACGTCCGGCCCCTGTTCTGCATCCATCCCGCCGTGGGAATCAGCTGGAGCTACGGTGGGCTGCTACGCCACCTGGATGCCCACCAGCCGGTGTTCGGTCTGCAGTCCCGCGCACTGCTCGCTGCCGCCACGCACGACACGATCGAGGACGTGGCCGACGATTACGTCGCGCAGATCCGGCAGGTCCAGCCGCAGGGTCCGTATCGGCTGCTGGGCTGGTCCATGGGCGGACTGATCGGGCATGCCATGACGGCGCGCCTGCAGGCGGAAGGCGAGTCCGTCGAGTTCCTGGCGATGCTGGATGCCTATCCTTTCGCGGCTTCCGACCTGCCCGTGGACGACGCCGACGAGGTACGCGCCGTGCTGCATTTCCTCGGTCTGCACGAGTTCGCGGGCGAGGATGCACCGGTGTCGATGGATGCGCTGGCCACGCTGCTATGCGACTCCTACGACGTCTTCAACCTGCCGGTGGTGCGAGCCCTGAGCCAGCGGGATCCTGGCCTCATCGCGCGTGTCATCGCCCTCACCCGCCAGCACCTGGCCATGGCCCGCCGCTATCGACCGGCCCGCGTGGATACCGACGTCATCTTCTTCCATGCGACGCGCAAGACCGCGATCGCGTCGTCCGAGGTGTTCCACCAGCATCCGGACGCCTGGCAGCCGTGGGTCGGCGGCAGCTTCCATGTCCATGACGTCGACTGCCATCACCAGGCGATGCTGGAGCCCGCCCCCGCCATGGAGATCGCACGGCAACTGCGCCACCGGCTGGGCGAAGCGCGCTTTTCCCCGGCGCGCGTCGTCGCCACCACCTGAGGAGGCGGTCCGGTGATCGTTCTGTTCACCCTGGGAACGCGGGGCGACATCCAGCCGTACGTGGGGCTCGGTGTCGGCCTGCAGCGCGCGGGCCACGCCGTGCGCATCGTGACCAGCGAATCGTTTGCGCCGATGATCCTCGCGGCCGGGCTGGCGTTCGCGCCGCTCACCGGCGACTTCAAGGCGACACTGGCGAGCGACCCCACCCTGTCCGCGCGTCCCGATCGGCTTGTCACGG
The DNA here is from genome assembly GCF_041228075.2 of Xanthomonas sp. NCPPB 2632. NCBI lineage: Bacteria > Pseudomonadati > Pseudomonadota > Gammaproteobacteria > Lysobacterales > Lysobacteraceae > Xanthomonas > Xanthomonas sp. NCPPB 2632. Next base: position 2,412,293 of record NZ_CM192979.1, on the reverse strand, counting down.
TGGCCAGGATCTTTCGCGCCCGCTACGCCCAGTGGGCCCGTGACTGGATCGCGCAGGGCCGGGAGGCGTGTCGCTCGGCCACGCTGCTGATCGGCTCGGGCAGTGCCACCCTGCTCGCCCGATCCCTGGCCGAGGCGCACGACCTGCCGTTCGTGGCGGTGCAGTTGCAACCCCTTGCACCCTCGCGGCGGCTGCCTCCGCTGACGTTGGGGGGAAACGGGTTATCCCTGCCCGGCGGCGTCAACCTGGTCCTTTACCGCCTGCTGCGACTGCTGGTGTGGCGGGTCATGTGCCCCGCGGTGAACGGCGTGGTGCGCCCGGCACTCGGCCTGCCCCGCTTTCCCTGGCGTGGGCCGCCGCGGGACGGCGTGGATGGGCACGACAAGGTGCTCTACGGCTTCAGCGAGCAGGTGCTGCCCCGTCCGGACGACTGGGAAGAGCGCAGCCAGGTGGTCGGCTACTGGTTTCATGACGATCCGTCCTGGGCACCGCAGTCCGCATTGCAGGCGTTCCTCGATGCGGGGCCGCGTCCGGTCTATATCGGTTTCGGCAGCATGGTCGGTGCGCGATCCCGCGAATTCACCGACACGCTGCTGGACGGCCTGCGCAAGAGTGGGCAACGCGCCGTCCTCGTGACCGGCTGGGGCGGCCTGTTACCACCGGAGGACATCGACCGCGAACGGGTCTTCGTACTGGACCATGCGCCACACGACCGATTGCTACCGCTGATGTCCGCGGCGGTTCACCACGGCGGGGCGGGCACGTCGGCGGCGGCCGCGCGCGCGGGCATCCCGTCGGTGGTGATTCCCTTCTTCGGCGACCAGCCGTTCTGGGCCAGGCGATTGCACGGCCTGGGCGTGGCGCCGCCCCCGCTCGACCGGCGCCGGTTCACCGGCGACGACCTTGCGCATGCCCTCCGCACGACGCAACAGCCCACCATGCAAACGGCGGCCACGATGCTCGGGCAGGCCATCCGGGCGGAAGACAGTGTGGCGCGAACCATCGACCAGCTTCGCCGATGGCAGCTGTTGCCGGCTGACGCGATCGGTTAGTCAGGGCGACTCCTGCGCGATCTTGCGCAGCTGTCGCTCGAACTCCTCCGGTGGCTGTCCGCCGGAGATGAGGTACCGGTCGTTCACCACCACGGCCGGCACACCGGTGATGCCACGGCTTTGCCACAACGCTTCGTCGCGACGCACGTCCTCGGCATAGCGCCCCGTGTCGAGCACTTCCCGCGCCGCGGCGGCATCCAGGCCCACCTCGGCCGCTGCCGCGACCAGTACGTCGCGATTGCCCGGATCGGCCTGGTCGGTGAAGTTCACCGCGAGCAGCCGACGCTTCAACGCGTGCTGCCTGCCCTGCTCCGCGGCCCAGGCAAGCAGGCGATGCGCATCGAAGGTGTTGTAGATGCGGCTGTCGTCGGAGGTTTTCATGGCGAATCCGACATCGGCGGCGCGCGCCGTGATGCGTTCGCGGTTCATCCGAACCTCGTCCACCGACATGCCGTACTTGGCGACGATGTGTTCCAGCGTGTTTTCCCCGCCGGGCGGCATCTGCGGGTTGAGTTCGAAGGGATGAAAGGTGATCCGCGCGTCGACCTCGCCGGCCAGGCGCTCCAGTGCGCGCTCCAGCCCACCCAGGCCGATGGCGCACCAGGGGCATGCGATATCCGATACGAAGTCGATCTTCATGGGTTTGGACATGTCGTCACCTGTTCGTCGATCACACGATCGTACACGCCACCCCGTGATCTTCGATATCATGCCGGCCACGTCACGCAGCCGTCGGCAGGCCATGTCCGCAGGGATTCCACCACTCGACCTGTCGCGTCTGGCTCCCAGCCTCTACGCGCAGGGCACCGAGGAAGCCATCCTCACGCGCATCCTGGACCGTGTCGCGCCGGTCAGTCGTTACTGCGTCGATATCGGCGCGAGCGACGGCCTGCGCAACAGCAACACGGCCCTGCTGCTGCGCGAGCAGGGCTGGCTGGGCACCCTCGTGGAAGGCTCGGCCTACCGCTTCGGGCGCCTGAAGGAAACCTACGGCAACGCCGGCAACGTGCGACTGGTCGGCGAGCGCGTCCAGCCCGATACCGTGGACGCCCTGCTGGACGCCGCCGGCGTGCCGCCCGTCTTCGACCTGCTGTCCCTGGACATCGACGGCAACGATTACTGGGTATGGCGAGGCATGCAGCGCCATCGCGCACGCCTGGTGGTCATCGAGTGCAACCCGTATTACCCGCCGCCGGAGCGCTGGGTCATGGCCTACGACCCCGAACACCACTGGGACGGATCGACCCATTACGGGGCCAGCCTGGCATCGCTGGTGGCCCTGGGCACCACGCTGGGTTACGAGCTGGTGTGTTGCGACGACATGGGCAACAACGCGTTCTTCGTCGATCGCGCCCTCTATCCGCTGCTGGGCATCGCGAACAACGAACCGCGCCTCCTGTTCCGTCCCGCCATGTACAACCTGCGCTATGTCGGCCACAACCGCTTCCTCACCGGCCACCCCTACCGCTACGGTCCGGGCGAGGCGATCTGAGTGACGTCGGTGCCCGTCCTTCCCGCTGCCTACGACCTGCGCCTGCTGGGCGATGGCCAACCGGTCACCACGCGCGTGGCACGCTGGCGGAGCGACATCGGCGAGGTCGCGGTCAAGACGTTCGCGGCGGCCGATCGGGCACGCGGCGAATGGGAAGCCTGTGTCGTGGCCTTTCTCGGCGAAGGCCCGGCGAGCCCGGACATCCGTGTCCAGACCCTCGTGCCCACCCGTGACGGTGCGGCATGGGCCGGGCACCCGGGCGGTGGCTGCGTGCTGGTCACGCGATGGGAGACGGGCAGCTACCGCGCTTACGACACCTACGCCGCGCACGAGTGGGCCGCGCTGGGCCGCGGACTGGGCGCCCTGCACGCACGCCTGGACGCGATGCCGGCGGATGCGCCGCAGACGCTCTCCGCGCGACTGGCTCGTATCGATCCCGCGGCGGAACGCGCACGACTGGACATCGCGGGGCGGCCGCTTCCGGCCCATCCCCGGATCGACGCCGCCTGGGTCGCGCGCTATCTGGCCCTGTGCCGCGAGATGCTGGCGGCGTGTTATCCCGGGGCCATCGAAGGCTTCCCCACCGACGACGCCCAGCGGCCCATACACAACGATTACAACCAGTTCAATTACCTGTTCGGCGACACGCTGCCGCCGCTCGTCATCGACTGGGAAGCTTCCATCGGCGCACCGCGCGAATTCGAGGTAGTTCGCTGCCTCAACCATCTTCCGCTGCGGGCTCCCGCGCTGGCGCGCACCTTCGTTCATGCCTATCGGGAACGTCGCCCGCTGCGCGCCGGGCACATGCGCTGGGCGGTGGACGTGGCCTGCCTGATGCACGCCACCAAGCACTGGGTGTTGCAGGGCTGGCTGGACGGCCTGCCGGGCTTCGACCAGCGGCTGCTGGGTGCGATGGAGATGGTGACGATGCTGGCACGCGAGCGCGAACGCCTCGGCGCGTTCTTCGTCGACACCATCGAGGGATCGCACTGATGTCCAGCGAACGGCAACACGTGTTTCCGCCTCCCATGGAACGGCATTACCCCATCGTGGACGGACGCATTCGCACACGGTCGCTCGAGGCGCACATCGTCGACCACTGCAACCTGACCTGCGTGGAGTGCTGTTCGCTGTCGCCCCTGCTGCCGGCATGGACGGCCGATCCGGAGACGCTCTGCGCCGACCTGCGCCGCGCCTCGCGCGTGCTGCAACCCCGTGTGTTCAAGCTGGTGGGCGGCGAGCCGACCCTGCATCCCGCACTGGTCGATATCCTGCAAGCGGTGCGCGGCACCGGTATCGCGCCGACGATCTCGGTCACCACCAACGGGTTGCTGCTGGACAGGATGCCGGACGCGTTCTGGGCCGGCGTGGACGCGCTGACCATCTCGCTGTACCCACGGCCCCGCCTTTCCGAAGATCGCATACGGCACGTCGAGGCCATGGCCACGCGTTTCGATGTGCGCCTGAACTGGAAGCCGCAGGCGCAGTTCGTCCGGATGACACGCGACCCCGCCTCCACGGATGTCGCGCAGACGCAGGCGATCTACCACGACTGCTGGCTGCGGGAGCGATGCCACCTGCTGCGCGACGGCATCTTCTACACCTGCACACGTCCCGCGCATTTCCACACCCTCCACCGCGGGCGCGACGACTTCACGCAGGATGGCCTGCCGCTGCACGACGGCCCCTCGCTGGCCGACGAGATCCACGCCTACCTGTCGCGCGAGGCGCCCCTGCGGGCCTGCTTCCACTGCCACGGCGGCAGCGCCGTCATGGAGCCGCACCGCATGATGGGGCGGGCCGAACTCGACGCCGCAAAGGCCCGCTTCGCATGATCCTTCGCGAGCGCGATCCTTTCGGGATCAGGCAGGTCGTCTACCATCCCCGCAGCGCGACGTTCGGCGGCGGCATCCGCGAGCTGCTGCGCCATCCGCAGCTGACAACGGGGCCGCTGGACAGCCAGGCGATCGCCGGTTATCTCACCGGCGCACGGTATGCCGATCGCACGATCCTTGCCGACGTCCGGGCCGTGCCTCCCGGTCACGCCCTCGTCGAGGCCAGCGAGGGGCTGGCGGTGATAGAGCGACCACTGCGCCGCATCGCAGGCGACCTGGAAACGCTGCTGCTCGACGCCCTGCGCGACGCGTTGGCCGATGGGCGCGCCACGGCCGTCGCGCTCAGTGGCGGGCTGGATTCCGCCCTGATCCTGGGCCTGCTGCATACCCACGGCATCCGTCACCTGCCGGTCTACGTCCTCGCCACCGGCCTCCCCGGCTACGACGAGCGCGCGGCGGCCTGCGAGACGGCGCGCCGCCTGGGCGTCGAAGTGATCGTGGTCGAGGCCGATGCCCAGGCGTTCGTCGGCGCCCTGCCCGAGGCCATGCGTCATCTGGACGAACCGCTGTACAACCTGCATCCCGTGGCGAAGCTGCTACTGGCCCAGGCCATGGCGCGCGACGGCATCGTGCGGGCCATCACGGGCGATGGCGTGGACCAGGTGCTGCGACGCGATCGCTCCGCCGACTATCTGCCGTTGTGCCGGACCCTGTTCGAGGCCGCCGGCGTGGCACTGTCCCCACCGTTCCTCGCCGCGCCGGTGGTCGCACACCTGTGTTCGTCGCCTGCCGATCCGGACAAGCGCTGCATCCGCCGTCTTGCCCGGCAGCACGGTGTGGCGCGCGCGCTGACCGACGCCCCGAAGCGCGCGCGACTGGCGCCGCCGATGGATCTCGGGCACCTGCTGCCACCGGCGCCCATCCTCGCGCTGGCCGCCGTGCTCGGCCTGCCGGTACCGACACTGGCGACGGATGCGGAACGGGTGCAGTGGGCCACGCTGCTCCTGCTGCTACGCGACCTGGGCGTTACCGCCTGATGTGCGGCCTGGCGGGGCTGATCCGTTTCGACGGCGGCGCGCGGGGGCAGATCGCGCGCGTGCTGGCCGTGCGCGACCGCCAGCGTCACCGCGGTCCGGATGGCGAAGGCCTCTGGCACGACGAGCATGCGGTGCTCGGTCATACCCGACTCGCCCTGCTGGATGCGCCACACGGCGCCCAGCCCATGGCGAGCCCGGACGACCGCTACGTGCTCGTCTACAACGGCGAGGTCTACAACCATGACGCCCTGCGCCGCGAACTGGCGGCGCACTGGTCGTTCCGCTCGTCCAGCGACAGCGAAGTGGTGCTGGCTGCCTACGCCACCTGGGGCGAAGCGTGCGTGTCGCGCTTCAACGGCATGTTCGCCTTCCTGGTCTGGGACACGCGGCGGCGACGCGCCTTTGCCGCGCGCGATCGCCTCGGCATCAAGCCGTTCGTCTTCATGCAGGACCACGACGAGTTCGTCTTCGCCTCGGAAGCCAAGGCCCTCCTTTCCGCCATGCGCACCCGTCCGCGAGCCCATCGGGAAGCGGTGACCGAATACCTGGTGGCGCCGTTCTTCAGCGGCGTGGCGCGACCGATGTTCGACGGCATGGCCTACCTGGCACCGGGCCACGTGTTGCACGTGACGGAGGACGGCGTACGCACCCGGCCCTGGTTCGTCGAAGGCGATGCATCGCGCGCGGCGGCCTCGTGGACCGACACCGCGCACACGCTGCGCCACCACCTCGACCAGGCCGTGCGGCGCACCCTCATCGCCGATGCGCCGGTGGGCCTGTTCCTCAGCGGTGGGCTGGATTCCACGCTCATCGGTGCGTTGGCCAGGCGGGCGGGTGCGACACCGCCCAGCTTCACCCTCGCCTTCGAGGGACATGCGGCGTATGACTATGCGGCCTCGCTGATCGTCGATTCGGACGACCAGCCCTACGCGGAACTGGCGTCGACGCAACTGGGCCTGCCACGCACGGACGTCGTGCCGCTGCGCGCCACCTTCGCCGACAGCGTGCGTGACGTGGCCGCCCAGAACGACGCCCTGCCCGCGTGGGAGCAGGAGGTGGCACAGCACCACCTGGCCCGCGCCGCCAGCCTCAGGGTGAAGGCGGTGATGGTCGGGGATGCGGCCGACGAAACGCACTTCGGCTACCACTTCCTGCTCGATCCGCACGCGGTTGCCGATCCGCTGCACGTGTTGCAGCGGCTCACCGGCGATCCCTACCTGCGCCCGGGCTTGCTGGACGCACCGCTGGTCCACTTCGCCGGGCTGTATCGGCAACTGGCCGTCGACGCCGGCCATGCGTGGTCGACATCGGCGGATGGCCGGCGCGCCACGCAATGGCTGGTCCGGCACCGCTGGCTGCAGCGGCTGCTGCACAACGGTGACATCCATGGCATGGCCCATGGCCTGGAGGCCCGCGTCCCGTTCGGCGACACGGACCTGCTGGACGTCGCCGCATCGATCTCGCCCGAGGACGCGCTGCGCGATGGCGCGGAAAAGGCGCTGCTGCGCGAGGCGGCGCGCGGCCTGGTGCCCGAGGCCATTCGTTGCCGGCGCAAGTCCGCGCTGCCGAAAGACCAGGGCACGGGCGAAGCGATCCGGCGCCACGCGCGCGACACGCTGGCCACCCACGGCGAGCCGGTCGCCGCCGTCATGGACGTGCCGCGCCTGTTGCGCCGCTGCGCGGATGCCCGGCCGCTCGACGAACACGAGCGCGCCGTGATGTTCCGCGCCGCCTCGCTGTCGCACTGGGCGACCCTGCACGACGTGGACCTTGCATGAGCCGCATCCTCTTCTGCGTGGTGCCCGAGCGCGGCCACGTCAATCCCTGCATCGCGCCGGCGCTGGCGCTGAAACACGGCGGCCACGCCGTGGCGTTCCACGCACCGGGCGACATCCGTCCACAGCTGGCGCGTGCGGGCGGCTTCACCTGTTTCGGACCCACCGAATCGCCCCGCCCGGCCGATTGGCGACGTGGCGCCGGCTTCGCCCGGCAGGTACGCGATCCGGCCTGGCTGAGGACGTGGGTCACCTCGTTGTTGCTCGACGACGTGGAGGCCGAGGTGGCGCGCATCCGCGACAGCATCCAGGCATGGCGCCCGGATGTCGTCGTCATCGATCCGTTGCTCTACGCCGCCGCGATCGCCGCCGGAGCGGCAGGCCTGCCATGGGTCGCGATGTCCAACTCGCTCAACCCCGTGCTTCCGGCGTCACTGGATTCCGAACTGCTGCGTACCGTGGCGTCGCTGGCTCCACGGCGCGCGGCGTTGTTCGCCGCCCACGGCATGGCGCCCCGGTTCCGCGGCTGCGACGTCCTCTCGCCGTGGCTGACGCTGGCGTTCACTACGGAGCACTTCGTCGGCGATGCCCCGGCGGGTGTCACGCTGGTGGGCCCGTCGCTTTCGCCGGGCGCACGCGGCGACGAGCCCGCGTTCGACGGCGATAGCCTCGATGCCGCACTGCCGCTGATCTACATGTCGCTGGGTAGCCAGATCTACTACCAGCCCGCGATGTTCGCGACGGTGATCGACGCCGTGCGCGACCGGCCGCTGCAACTGCTGCTTTCCGTGGGCGACCTGATCGACACGGATGCCTTGCCACCGTTGCCCGGCAACGTGCGGGCCGTGCGCTACGCGCCCCAGCTGGCAATGCTGGAACGTGCCTCCCTTTTCATCACCCACGGGGGCGCCAATTCGGTGATGGAAGCGTTGTCCTTCGGCGTGCCGATGATCGTCTCGCCGCTGTGCAACGACCAGTTCCACCAGGTGCACTTCATCGAACAGGCGGGGGTGGGACGGCATCTCGACCTGCGTCATGCATCGGTCGAGCAGACGGCAACGACCATCGAGGCGATGCTCGGCTCGCCCGGGCTACAGGCGAACGCCGCACGGGTCGCACACGGCTATCGCCGGTCCGGCGCCGACGAAGCGGCGCGCCTGGTCAGTCGGCTCGCCGAAGAAAACCGTCGGGCGACAGGGTCATGATCACCCGGTCCTCGATCTCGTGATCCACCGCGAAGCGCGGATCTTCGGCCAGGAACGCCCGCGTGGCCGTGGCCGGGTTGTTACCCCTGCCGTACGGCTTGCCGGCGAAAGTCTCCGGCGGCAGGTGCTCCATGATCGTATCCATCACCACGACATAACTGCCCGGCGTGACCCAGGGCGCATAGGTGCGCAGCTCGCCCAGCACGTGCTCGTGGGTATGCGTGAGGTCCAGCACGAGCATGACCGGGGACCGCTCGCCGACCAGCGTCCTGACCGCCGCCACCGTCGCTTCATCGAGCGGATGACCTTCCACCAGATGTATTCGCGCGGCCAGGCGATGCGCCGCGAGACGCTCGCGCACCTCGGGGCGCAACCGCGGCTCGATCGCCACGACGATGCCGTCCTCGCCCACCAGCTCCAGCATCGAGGCGGTGAACACCGCACCGCCACCGGCCGCGACGCCGGTCTGCACGATGCAGCGTGGCCTGATGCGCCAGACCAGTTCCTGGATGGCCAGCATGTCGCCCGGAAGATGGAAGAACCGCTCGCCCAGCCACCGGGTCTGGAACACGTGATCGGTTTCGCCCGCGCGGGTCAGCCAGGCGAGGGTGAGATCGCGCATGCGCGTGGCGATGCGTTCGGACATGGCAAGGGGCTTCCATGGACGGCGTGACGGAGGGCGCGTTGAGCCGGATGCTGCAACGCGCCTGGGGATGGGGCGAGGTGCGCCTGGTCCCGCTCACTGGCGGTCATATTAACAGGTCGTTTCTCGTGCACGGCGACGCCCCGTCCTGCGTTGCGCGCCTGTCGTGGGCGGGGAAAACGTCGGCCCAGGTGGATCGGGAAGCGAGGATGCTCGCGCTGGCCACCGAGGGCCTGCACACGATCGCCGTTCCCACGATCATCCCCACGCTGCATGGCGCCGGCCATGTCACGACGGCGGCCGGTCAGTGGCTGCACGTCTTCGAACGCATCGAAGGCACCACCGGCGTGCCCGTCGGCGTGCCGGGCGCCTCCGCGGATGCCATGCATGGCCTGGCGGTGCTGCATGCCGCGCTGGCCCGTGCCGACACGGACACCGGCGATCCGGTGGCCTGGCTGCTCACCCGTTACCGACGCGTGTACTCACGCGGCATGCCGACCTGCATGCACGGTCTGGTGCGGGAACGCGAGTACGACGCTGTGCTGACGCACGCAGGCGACTGCCTGGCCCGGGCGTCGACATCGCCATGGGCATCGCGGCGGATCCAGTGGCTGCATGGCGACTTCCATGCGGGAAACCTGCTCTTCCACGGCGCGCGGCTGCGCGGGGTGGTGGATTTCGACGAGGTGGGGCAAGGCTCCGCCTGGCTGGAAGCGGCGTTCGCGGCGTTCGCGCTCAGCCGCGACGTGACCGGCGAGGATGCCTTCCGCTTCGATGCGGTCGCATGGGAACGATCGATGCGCGGCTACGCGCGGTCCGGATCCGTGGGCGATGTCGCGACGTGGATCGCCCGCCGTGACGTCCTGGCCACGCTGTTCTGTGTCGACCAGGTGCTGATCCACCTGGAAGCGGCGCAACGCGGCCTGTGGACACCCGGTCCCGGCATGGGCTTCCTTGGCGGCTGGCGAACCCTGCTGGATCAGGCCTCGCTGGCCAGCGCCTCCGGCGAGGCCAGCCAGCGTCGCACCGCTTCGACCGTGGCCCCCCTCGTCTCGTCGCAGGGCGACCCATCGTGCAGGCAAACGACCGCATCCTCGCCGGCCGCCGACTGATCCACCGCATGCGCACGCAGCCGGTCCGCAAGCTGCGCCGGGCACGGCGCGGGTAGTAGCCAGTCTTCGAACAGGGCCGTCCACCCGACGTGCGCGCGACCCAGCCGTGCCAACACACGCCATCGTGTATCGCCGTCCTGCGTCCCGTACGGCAGCCGCAAGGGAATGACGGCTGGCGGCTGCCTGCCTGTCGCGGCATAGGCATCCCGAATCACCGCGTCGGTGGCCGCGATCTCGTCGGCCAGTGACGCATCGGTCAGCTGGCCGTCGCGTGCGTGCGACCAGGTGTGATTGCCTATCGCATGGCCCTCGTCGAGCATGCGTACGAGCACGTCGCGCCGCGCGGCCGCGTGCTGACCGAGGACAAAAAAGGTCGCCTGCCGACCGGCGCCGCGAAGCACATCCAGCAATGCGGTAGTCGAAGGGCCGGGGCCGTCGTCGAAGGTAAGGTGAATCGCCATGATGCGCTCATGATAACGCGCCCCCCGTGCCGTCATCAGGGGATGATCCCGCGCTCCCGGAACCGCGAGAACAGGCGGAAGAACATCCCGGCGGTGTCCTCGCAGGCATGGAAGCCTGCCCGACGCGCCTTCGAACCGTCGCCGAACATGTCCCATGTCCACGAGAACACGAAGTCCGCGAAGGGCCACGCCGCGACGTGATCCATGGGTAGCGGTGGCAGGCCGTGCCGCTCCCGCAGCGCGTCCCAGGTGCCTGCCCTGTCCGGCATCACCTCGGCCAGTGACATGGCCATCGGCGGCGTGGCCTCCATGCCGAACCACGCGGCAATGCGGGGCCACAGGTCGCACCAGCGCACCAGGTCGCCGTTGCCGATATTCCAGGCCTGGTTGCCCGGCGCGTCGGTGGCGGCCCAGCGTGCCGCGTTCGCCAGAAGGTCCGCATCGGTGAATTCGATCAGGCGTGTATAGGCCTGCGCACTGCCGGGGAAACGCAGCGGCACCTCCAGCGCCTTAGACACGGACGCATAGACGGCGATGGCAAGCGCGAGGTTGAGCGGGTTACCCACCGCGTCGCCGCCGACCACCGCCGGACGCAATGCCGACCAGGTCCAGGCGGCGGACTGGCCGACGCGTTCCAGCAGGCGTTGCTGCGCGGTCATGAACTCCGTCGGCAGGATGGGCGGATCGTCCTCGCGCGCCGGGGTGCGGAACGGCCCCAGGTGGGCACCGTAGACCTTGTAGCCTTGCATGATCGACACATGCCGCAGGCCGTGCGCCACCGGCAGCAACCCGTCGAGCAGGTTTTCCAGCATCGTCATGTTCGGCCCGAGCAGGCCCGGCCAGGTCGGACTGTCCTGGTAGGCCGCGTAGAAGACGTGGGTCACCTCGCGCGCCTCGCGCAGTGCAAGACGGCTGGACGAACGGTCCAGCAGGTCGACGGCCAGGGCATGGTGGAGGCTGTTGGCCTCGCCGCCGCGCCGTGACGCGGTGACGATCGCCCAGTCGGGTTGCCCGGCGAGATGGCGTGTCAGCTGGCTGCCGATGACGCCATGGGCGCCGACTATGAGGGCGGTGTGGGAAGGCATGCGCTCGGGTTCCAAGGGAAAGAAGGAGCCGCCAGCGTATTCAGTGCTCCAGGCAATGATTAGTCCGACCATCAGGCTTACACTTATAAGAAATCGCAATGGAACTCGGATGGATCGCCTCCTCGCCATGCAGGTCTTCGTGCGCGTCGCCGAGCGCGGCAGCTTCTCCGCTGCCGCGCGGGCCATGGGCATCAGCCAGCCGTCGGCAAGCCAGCAGGTCGCCGCCCTGGAGGCCGAACTGGGGGCGCGCCTGATTCATCGCACCACCCGGCGCCTGACCCTTACCGATGCGGGAGCGCGCTACCTCGAACAGGCGACCGTGGTGCTCGATGCCCTGGCCGCCGCGGACGCCGCCGTGAAGGACGACCCGAGGCAACTGCGCGGTCGCCTGCGCGTCCAGGCGCCCAGCGGTATCGGGCAGCAGGTGGTGGCGCCGTTACTGGTGGCCTTCCAGGCGGAGCATCCCGATGTCCGGGTGGAGCTGGCCCTGGACGACCGCATCGCCGATGTCGTGGCGGAGAGGGTGGACCTGGCCCTCAGGCTGGGCCCCTTGCCACCGAACGGGCTGGTCGCACGACACATCGGCCGGGTCGAACGCGCGCTCGTGGCCGCGCCCGACTACCTTGCGCGACACGGTACACCGCGTACGCCGGACCAGCTCAGCCTTCACCCGCACGTCCGCTTCAGCGGCAGCGTCGACCATCCGCTCAGGCTGACCGGACCGGACGGACCGGTCACCCTCGCCGTGTCGCCGGGCTTCGTGGCCAACAACAGTTTCGTGCTGATTGCCGCGCTGGTCGCCGGCCGCGGTATCGGTGGCGTGCAGTTGCCGCTCGTGCGTAACGAACTGTCGCGCGGCACGCTGGTGCGCGTGCTCGACGCGTTCGCCTACCCGCCGCTGGACATGCACCTGGTGCTGCCGACGCGCCGCCATGTGCCATCCATCGTGAGGGCCTTCATGACGCGCGTCGAAACGGCCGCCGCGGACGCGTGTCGTTCCGACGCGTGAATCGACCGACCCGTTTCACGCGGTTTGCCGTGCGAAACGTTCCAGCCAGAGGAAATTCGCCAGGGCGGAGGTCGCCCCATGGGACTGCGTGCGCACCACGGTGTCCAGCAAAGCGAACACCGCACGCGGTTCGACCAGCCCGATGTCGGCCAGCGCGCACTGCGTCAGCTGCGCGGTCAGCAAAAGCGCATGCCGCGCGATCAAAGGCGGCAGCACGTGGGCGAAGGTTTCCTTGCTGTACCCCGGCGGAAACACGTCGGCGCCCAGTTGCGATGCGAGGTAGCGACGCATCACTTCCCTGCCCCGTCGGCTGGCCCGCGGCAACCGGTGGCAGAAGGCCACCAGCTGCGGATCGCCCAGCGGAGCGACGGGCCATTGGCCATGGCGCAGCATGTCCGGCGCACGACAGCCGTTGGCGATCAGCGATGTCATCGGCACGGGACCCGCTGGCGCGTCGAACGTGCGCAGGCTGCGCGCCGCCTCGCGCGCCCGGGGCGTCAGCAGACCTTCCGCGCAGATCGCCGATTCGCCGACCCAGCCCGGGTCCATCGCCGCGCCGGACCGCGCTTCGCCGGCGTACGCGGGAAACAGTTCGTCGCCGCCGACGCCGGTGAAGAGCGTGTCGCGACCTTCGGTTCGCGCCGACGACCACAACGCCATGCAGGCTTCGAGATAGAACTCGCGATAGAACCCTTGCGCGCCCGCGGGCGCCATGTCCAGATCGGGCGGCCAGTCGACGATGTCGACGGTCGCATCCGCCAGGCCCAGGCGATCGACGATGAGCGAGCGACGCGGCACCTGCGTGTCGCGCACCTCGCCGTCCAGAAGGATGCCCCGGCTGGCGAGGGTCGTGCCCAACGAACGCAGCACCGTGGCCACGGTCGCGGAATCCATGCCGCCGCTGAGCTCCACCGTCGCATGCTCCCCGACCGGTCGGGCGGCGGCGCTTCGCCGCAAGGCGGCCTCGAAGGCGGGCAGGTCGTCCTCTCCCTCGCGATCCTCGCGCGGGGCGCTGGGTGCCACCGGGTCGGGATATCGCAGGTGGGCCTTGCCCGGTTCGACGTAAAGCGACGCGCGCTCGGTGAGCATCGTGACGCCGCTGTACGGCTGCCGCGCGGCATACATCGTGTGCATCGCCAGGCGATGCGTGACGACTTCCGTATCCAGGGCCATGGGGAGCGCGGCGAAATCGGCGGAATCCCACGACAAAGTGATCCGGTCGTTCGTCGCCCGTGCATACACGGGGGCCGATCCCAGCATGCCTGCCCGTATCCTCAGGCGACAGCCGACGCGTGCCACCTCCACCATGAGGTAATCGAGCGGCCAGAGCACACACGCCTGGTAGAGGTGATGAAATGCCTCCTCGTCCACGTGCCTCGGCGCGCGTGGCTCGCCGGTAGGCGCAGCAAGGCCCGCGGTGCCCGACTGACGCTCCCGCACGACCAGGAACCAGCGATCCGTCGTCACGACCAGGCAGGATTCCAGCATGCGATGCGCGTAAGGCGTGATCCTGCTGTGTCCCACGACCACCGATCCGTTGCGCCAGGACGGCGCCAGCGAGAGGTCGTGCAGTGCGATGTCCGCCTTGATCACACCATGGTCCCCTTCATGAGAAAGCCGCCCCCGTGAGGGAGCGGCCCGATGGTCACGATGCCCGCGCTATCGCGCGGATCATCCGCTGGCGATCAGCCCCAGTCGCCACCACCGCGCGATCCGATACGGCCGATATCGCCGGTGTCGTCGATCTTCGGCTCGTGCTTGAACGCCGCCATCGTGCGTTGCAGCGGGCCGTCCATCGGTATCCCGAACGGATTCATCATTCCTGTGTCTTGCATGGCGAGATCACGCTGGTCCATGAAAATGCTCCACTGGGTGAGGCCGCGGTAGCGCGGCTCGACGAAGCTAGCACGCGGTACTGCCGACGAACCGTCCCGCGCGCAGCGGTTGCAGAAAACCGGTATCCATTGCCGGAAACGTGCTTTTTCGGCCTGACGAGGGACGCACGGGAGGCTGCCGCTGCCCGGGGCGTTCTGCACGCCGGACGACGATCCGTGCATGACCGTAACCCATTGCTTTGCTAATGCTTTCCACGGCACGAAAACGCGTACGGATCGCCGTGTATCCACGCGCCAGACGAGACCCCGGTCACACTTTCCCGCCGGAGGGCGGCACTAAGCTCGGCGCGCCCTGGACGTCGAAGCCGACGTACGGGCATCACCCAGGGTACGCACGATCACCACCACGACCCCCTACCCGGCATGGCGACATGCGGCCGGTCCTTCGCTACGCGTCAAAGGATTCCTGACCATGCCTTCCCGATACGGTTCCGCCACGAAGCTCCCGTTCGTGCAGCTCACCGCGGCCCTTGCCCTCGCGCTGGCCGCCTGCCCGCCTGCCACGGCAAGCACCTCGCCCGCCGCCGTCCAGACCGACTTCGTCGATACCATGATGCCGCCGCTGGCGCCGCCAGGGACATCATCGGTGCGTGCCGCCCGCCACGACGCGATCGTCGCCGCCGCGGCGCCCGCGGAATTCGTCGCCTTCCTGAGCGAGGTCTCCAACGCCAGGTACGCCACCGTCTCCCATGTGGCCGGCCTTTCCGAGTCCGCTTTCGACGACATGCGCCACTACCTGCGCAACCGCTACGACGGTGTGACCGTGGTCCGATCGTTCGCCGAGCAGGGCACCACATACGACTGCATTCCGACCGGGCAGCAGCCGGCCTTGCGCGACGGCAGCCGTATCGCCACACCGCCGGCGTCGGGGCCGGTCGCCACGCATGCATCGAGCGCGTCTTCGACGGTTCCTTCAACCTGCCCGGCGGGCAGCATCCCGCTGGAACGCGTGGGCCTGGACCAGCTCACCCGCTTCACCAGCCTGAAAGCGTTCTTCGCCAGGAGTCCCGCTCCGGAAGCACACCGGCAGGCATCGGGGTTCGCCACCGCGGATGCGTCGTCGACGCATCACTACGCCTCGATGTTCGCCAGCATGGATGGCGCGGAAATCGCCGGCGCCGGTGCCGACCTGAATATCTGGAACCCGGCCTTCGTCACGTCGAACGACTATATGTCGATCAGCCAGATATGGCTCGACGGGGCCAGCAGCAGCAACCAGACGCAGACCCTGGAAGTAGGCTGGCAACGGCGGCCCAGCTACGGCACTTGGGGTAACCAATCCATCCTGTTCGTCTACTCGACGCAGGACGGCTATGTCAGCACCGGCTGCCACAACCTGGAATGCGGCGAGTTCGTGCAGGTGGCATCGGGGAATGTCTTCGGCGTGGCCTTCGCCGCCAGCCGTTACAGCAGCACCAACGGTGCGCAGGGCGTGGTGAAGGTGGCGTTCCAGCGCAATGCCGACGGCAACTGGTGGCTCAACGTCGATGGCACCTGGGTGGGGTATTACAAGGCGGCGCTGTACTCGGGCGACCTTGCCACGACAAGCACCAACACCGCATTCACGGCTGGCGGCGAGACCTACGCGAATGGCGGCGGCGCAAGCACTCCCATGGGCAGCGGTGTCTTCGCGGCCAATGGCTACCGCAAGGCGGCCTTCCAGGCCAACCATTTCTACATCGACAGTGCCCTTACTTCACACGCCGTCACCCAACTGTCGAGCGTGGTCGTCAGCGACCCCGCCTGTTACACGATCGCGTTCGCCGGACAGCGTTACAGCGGCGTCGTCTCCGGGGCCAGCACGATTGCGCCGTCACCGGAAATGACGACCGGTGAAGGCTTCTACTTCGGTGGGCCCGGTTGCCACTGAACGAAAAGACCTCAGTCAGGCTCGCCCCGGTGGTCGGCGTCAAGCCAGCCCCGGGGCCGGTTCATCGCCCACTCCACCTCGCGCGCTTCTTCCTCGGCCAGGCCACCGCCACCGATCGCGCGCTGCAACGCTTCGCGCGACAGGCCGAGCAGCTTCGATTTCCGTATACGGGGCTCCAGGCCTTCGGGGCCCAGTTCTTCCATCAGGCCGATGAGGTTCGCCCGACGGATGCGCTGGAGGCGCAGCATCGAATCGATATCCGCCGTCACCGGTGCGGACGGAAAAACGTCCGAAGCGGAAGATGCCTCCGGCAGGGGGGTATGCGATCGGGAAAGGTTCATCACGGTCTTGCCTGCTGCATTAATCGGGACTCCGCGTCGCTAAGCTAGCGGCATTCGGCACCGATTGCTCGCCGGAAATAGGCACTCCCGCTGCGGACTTCCGCATAGTCGGATAGCTGCTTCGACACGTATTGCAATCGATTGCTCATTAGGGGAGCCTTCGCGCGGCACGACGGCTCCGCTCAGCCGCAAACCTGTCATCGACAGCGAGCGCTTGCTGGACCGTCACTGGCGCAACCCTGTCCTTTCGGTGTCTCCACCATGCTTGCGCGTTCCGCCATCCCGCTTCGATCCGTACTCGCCAGCCCCCGGTCGATGCGGCTATGGCAGATATTCAATATGAATGTCGGCTTCTTCGGTATCCAGTTCGGGTTCGGCCTGCAACAGGGCTTCATGAGCCCGATCTACAAATACCTGGGAGCCGAGGATGCCTCGCTGCCGCTCCTGTGGCTGGCCGGCCCCGTCACGGGCCTGCTGATCCAGCCACTGATCGGTGCGCTCAGCGATCGCACCACGTCGCGTTTCGGTCGCCGTACGCCTTATTTCGTCGTCGGAGCGATCCTGTGCAGCGCCTGCCTGTTCGCCCTGCCCGGCAGCGGTACCCTGTGGATGGCCGCGGGCCTGCTCTGGGTACTGGATGCGGCCGCGAACGTGACGATGGAGCCCTATCGCGCCTTCGTCAACGACATGCTGCCGCCCGCGCAGCACGCCGCCGGGTTCATGGTGCAGAGCGCCTTTACCGGCCTGTCGCAGACACTGGCCTACCTCATGCCTTCCATGCTGGTGATGCTCGGGATGCATGCCGATCGGACCAACGCGCACGGCGTGCCGGCCGCGGTCGAAGTCGCCTTCATCATCGGTGGTGTGGTGTCGGTGGCCTCCATCGCCTGGTCGGTCTACACGACGCGCGAAGCGCCCGTCACGGCCGACGAGGCAACGCCACTATCGTTGCGCACGGCCGTTCTCGACGTATGGACCGCCGTGCGCGACATGCCCGCCACCATGCGCCAGCTCGCGGCGATGATGCTGTTCCAGTGGTATGCGATGTTCTGCTATTGGCAGTACGTCGCCCTGTCCCTTGCACGCGCCTTGTACGGCACCACGAACGCACACGATCCGCATTTCACCGATGCCGCGCTGCTGAGCGGACGCATCGGCGGCGCCTATAACTTCGTCGCCTTCGTCATGGCGTTCGCCATGCTGCCGCTGCTGCGCAGGGTGGGACCGGCCCGGCTGCATGCCGCGTCGCTCCTGCTGGGCGGGCTGGGTATCGTGGCGGTGCCGGCCATCACTACACCATGGTTGCTGATCGTACCCATGATCGGCCTGGGCATCGCCTGGGCCAGCATGATGGGCAACCCCTATGCGATGCTGGCCTCGTCGATTCCTCGCGAGCGCGCAGGCGTCTACATGGGGATATTCAACACCTTCATCGTCGTACCGATGCTCATCCAGGTGCTCACCGTGCGGGTTTTCTATCGCCTTCTCGGCAACGATCCACGGCACCTCCTGCTATTGGCGGGTGTAGCGCTGTGCATCGCCGCCGTTCTGGCGTGGCGCGTCCGTGCCCCGGCGGCCCTGACGGTTTGAAGAAACGAGTTCGCGCGGCCCTGCTCGTCGCCTGCATGCCGCTTGCCTTCGACTCGACGTCCGCCTTGGCCGATGCATGGCGCGGGACGGTCGGCGTCAGTTCCCAGCTGGTCGGCCTCGGCGTGGCCATGGCCGGACGAGGCCCTGTCATCCAGGCCAACGAAACGCGCGTGGGCACATCCGGCTGGTCGGTGGGTGCTTCCGGCAGCTACCAGGCCGGGCGACCCCGCCACGCGCTCGAAGCCATCCTCCAGGCCGGCAAGGCATGGCCGTTGTCGGACCGTTGGGACCTGCAGGCCTCGGTGGCGCATTACCGGTATCCGAGCCACGATCGCATGGCACGCACGCTCGACCAGACGCAGGTCGGTGCGACGGCGATCTATCGCGACGTGTTCAGCCTGAGTCTGTGGAGCGTGTCGCTGGCACATGGCTCACCGCGCCCGCACGCGGAAGTCGATGCGGCTTTCCACTGGCCGCTGACGGCCTGTTTTTCGCTCGATACAGCGGTGGGCGAGGCGCAATATCTTGCTCCTCGCCACTGGTATGCGAACGACCAGAGGCCGCATTGGTTCGCCTACGGCCATGTCGGTCTCGACTGGAACCGGATGGCCTGGCATGTCGCGGTGCAACGCATTGCCAGCACCTTCCATCGTCCACTCCACGACTACCGTGTGGCACCGTGGGTAGCGACGATCAGCCGGGATTTCTGACACGCATGGCCGACATACACGGCCGTATGGATGTCCATTGTCACGGGGCGTTAGTGCTGGAGTAACAATGTGCCGATAACGTGCATGGCTGACCGCTGCGAATCGTCGATCCCATCGACAGGTTTCGCCGGCGATTTTCCTTGGCCCTGGGGCTGCACCGTCATGAACCTTTCATGTCACCGCGCCGTGCGGATGCTTTCGCTCGCCGGCATCCTGCTGGCGTTGCTTCCCTGCGGGGCGAGCGCGGAAGCGCCGACCCGCATCAACGACGTGCAGTACATCGGCAGCCATAACAGCTACCACGCCGGCCTCGCCCCGGGCGAGGCTGCCGTCTGGAAGCAACTGAATCCCTCGCTGTTCGCGAAACTCGACTATGCCCACCCCGCCTTGCCGAAGCAGCTGGACGACGGCGTGCGCCAGGTGGAACTGGATGTCTATGGCGACCGGCTCGGCGGACGCTATGCCCATCCGGGCATCGTCGGCCGCGTAGCCGCGGCGGGGCTTCCCGCCGATGCGCCGTTCGCCGATCCGCAGGTCATGGCGACGCCGGGATTCAAGGTCATGCATGTGCAGGACCTCGATCAACGCAGCACCTGCGAGCCCTTGCAGGCATGCCTTCATGAACTGCGCGCCTGGTCGCTCGCGCACCCCGGCCATCTTCCCTTGTTCATCCTGCTCGAAACGGAAGAAGAGGCGCTGCCGCTTTCCGTACCCTTCGTACCCGTGGTGCCCGAACCGTTCGACGCCGATGCGATGAACCGGCTCGACGCCGAAGTTCGCCGCGTCTTTCCGCGTTCCTCCTACATCGCCCCGGACGACGTCCGTGGCCATTACGCCACACTGGACGAAGCGGTGCGTCACGATGGATGGCCCACGCTGGCCGCAGCGCGTGGCCACGTCATCTTCCTCCTCGACCAGCATTCGGTCGGCAAGGCGTACCTGCAAGGCCACCCCGCGCTGCGCGGTCGCGCCATGTTCACCAACGCCACACCAGGGGAAGACGATGCCGCCTTCCTCGAACTGAACGACGGACCGGCGGACGAGATCGCAAAGCGCGTACGCCAGGGCTACCTCGTGCGTACACGCACCGATGCCGACCTGGTCGAGGCCGCCCACGACGACGTGCGTCGCCGCGACGCGATGCTCGCCAGCGGCGCACAGCTTTTGAGCACGGATTTCCCGGCCCACGAGCCGGCGTCCACCGGTTACGTCGTTGCCTTCCCCGGCAACGCGGTGGCCCGCTGCAATCCGCTGCGCCTCCACGAGAGCTGCGCGCGGATGGACCTGACACACCGCTAGCGCTTTCTGCCGCCGCTTTCCTGCCTTCCCCTCCGTTTACCCCCTTACCTTCCCTGCCTGAGGTCTCCATGCGCGTGTCCCTTTCTCCCTGCCTGCTCACGCTGGCCATCGTCACCGCCCTCCTCCATGTCGCGCCGGTACACGCGAACGACGTGGACGGCACCACGGACACCAGCGACAAGAAGGTCACGGCCTTGAAGGGCATGAACGTGGATGCCCAGGTGGCCGCTGCCGGCACTGTCGACGAACAGCGCCTGGGCACCGGTGTGACCACGGTGATGAGCAAGCAGCAGATCGAGGCCGTCCCCTCGGCCAACATCGCCGATGTGCTGGCGCATCTGCCGGGCCTGTCGTCCTACAGCGATATGCACCTGGGCCAGGCGGCCACCGGCGAAAGCGAGTACGTGACGATCCGCGGCCTGGATTCCAGTTACAACGCCTATACGCTCAACGGCTTCGCGCTGCCGGAGACCGACGCCTCCACGCGTGCCATCTCGCTGGACATGCTGGCCCCGTTCGGCATCCAGTCGGTGAAGGTTTCCAAGACCCCAACCAGTGACATGCCCGGCGATGCCATCGGCGGAACGATCGACATGCGCACGCCGACGGCGTTCGACTTCGCCCGCGACACCTACGCGAAGACGACGGTGCAGGGGCGGCTCAACGACCTGGCCGACCACCGCGGGCTGCCGGACAAGGGCGGCGTGTTCCAGCAGGAGTTCGCGCACAGGTTCGGGCCGTCGAAGCAGCTGGGCCTGTATGCGGCCGGTTATTACGGCAAGTACGACAACGCCGCCGAAGCGGTCGCGCCCAACGCCGGGTACACACCGGTGAATGCAGCCAACGCGTCGGTGGACGACCTGTCGAAGGCCGGCCCACTGCAGAGCTCGCAGTACAAGTACAGCGTCTACAACAACCAGATCAAGCGTTACGGCGGCAACGTGTCGCTGGACTGGAACGGCGAGACCACCTCGCTGTTCGCCCGCGCGCTCTACGGCGTGTACGACGTGCAGGGCGAGCAGAACCAGATGTCCGCCCGTAACCAGGGCAGCACGCAGGTGCTGCGTGGCGGCTACTTCGACACGCGCGACATCAAGGAAAAGACCGCCACCCTGCAGCTGGGCGGAAGCAGCACGATCGATGCGCTTACCCTGGGCTATGGCACGTCATACGGCGTCGGCTCGCGCAACGTGCCCGATTACGTGGAGGCAAGCCTGTATGGTCCCCGCGCCAACGGTCAGTTCGCCTTCGACCTGAGCAACCCGACCTTCCCCAGCCTGGCCGGCAACGCGCCGGCCTTGCGCAACTACGTCTACAACCTGGCGACCGACAGCTTCTGGAAGACCCAGGGTGGCGATGCGGGCAGCCGGGACAACCGCGTGAACGCGCATGTCGACGGCACCTACACCTTCAGCGACCGCGCGATCGAGAATGTCGCCTTCGGTCTTTCGGGCGACACGTCCAGGCGTAACGCCTACGATCATCCCTTCACCCACGACGATAACAATTTCGTCTACGGCGGCCCCTTCTTCGGCGGTCCGAACTATTCATCCGCGGCACCGGGTGGCCCCTCGCTCGCGGCCCTACCCGGACACCTGGTCACGAACCCCTTCGGCGGGCGTTACGCCGGCCCGTTCAAGCTCATCGACCGCCGCTGGGTGCTCGACCAGGCCGTGCCCTATAAATATCTCGACGATCCGAAGGGCAGCGGCGTATACACGACCAACGATTACAACGCCAACACGACATCGAGCCGGGAAAACATCGTCGCCGGCTACCTCATGGCCACATTCCGCGTTCAGGACCTGACCATCACGCCGGGCGTGCGCTACGAACTGACCGACTATTCGGCGACGTCATGGCGCTCCAACGGTGACGACGCAACGGGCGCCTTCGTCAACCAGGGCAAGCGCTACGGCGAGATTCTCCCCGGTATCGCGCTGAACTACCGCCCCGACGAGCTGACCGTCTACCGCGCCTCGCTGCGACGCAGCTTCAGCCGCCCGGCATTCGGCCTCATCTCGGGACAGACCACCTATTCCATCGACGACATCAGCGGCCAGGTAGTCGGCATCTCCAAGCCCAACCCGGACCTGCGCCCGACCACGGCCGACAACCTGGACCTGTCGGCGGAGTTCTACGACACCACGGGCGGCATGGTCACGGCCTCGGCGTACTACAAGCGCCTGAACGACTTCATCTTCACCTCGCAATCGTCCACCGGCAACGACAGCACGCTGGGCGGCAACGTGCCCACCGGTACGGTGCTGACGGGTGGCGTGCCGGTCAGCATGCCGGAGAACGGTGGTGCGGCGAAGATCTACGGCATCGAGATGGCCCTGCGCAAGCAGTTCGTCACCCTGCCCGGCCTATGGAGCCACTTCGGCGTGGGCGGCAACCTGACGGTGCAGCACAGCTCCGCGCACAGTGGTCGTGATGATCACCCCGGGACGACCTGGTTGCCGCGTGCGCCCGAGCGCATGTACAACGCGAACCTGTTCTACCGCGACGATCGTTTCCACGCGGACCTGATCTACAACTACACCGGCCTGCAGCTGATCGGCCTCAACGGCAACGGCCTCGACTACTACCTGCAGCCCGTCAAGACGCTGGACCTCTCGGCCAACTACGACCTGCCCTACGGGCTGGGCGTCGGCGTGTCGGTGAAGAACCTGCTCGACCATGCCACGTTCTACGAAACCTCCGGCAAGTCACGCCGCTACCTGGCGTACGATCCGGGTGCCGACGGTGCCTATGTGCAGACAGGGCGGATCTACATGGTCAACCTCAGCTACACCTTCTGAGCCGGGACACGCGCATGCCACCACGTACGTACCGTCGGGCCGCCCTCGCCATCGCGACGCTCGCCGCCCTGCTGGTCGCCCTGCCCGGCCAGGCGCACGACGACCTGCGCCTGGAACAGGTGGTCATGGTCTACCGGCACGGCGTGCGCTCGCCGCTGCCGGGCGAGATACGGATAAACGAAGTGCACGGCAAACCGTGGCCGGCCTGGCCGGTCGCGCCATCGATCCTGACCCCTCATGGCCGTGAGGGCGTGATGGCGATGGCGCGATTCGACCGCGAGCGGCTGGCCGCGCAGGGTCTGTTTCCGGCGACGGGTTGTCCCGCCGCCGGCAGCGTCGACCTGTGGGCGAACACGGACCAGCGGACGATAGCCAGCGCGCAGGCCTTCGCGGACGCTTTCGCGCCGGGCTGTGCGCTGGTGGTGAGCCACCTGCCCGAGGGCAGTGTCGACCCGCTGTTCAACCCCGTGGCGGCGGATGCCGTGGCATGGGAAGGCCGCGCCGCACTGGATGCGATACGACAGGCCACGGGGGGTCCGGATGCGCTCACCACCGGATACCGCGAGGCCATGGACGTCTTCGCCCATGTGATGGGATGCATGCCGGGTGACGACCAGGCCGTTTGCCATCCCGCTACATGGAAGGGCTCGCTCGCACTGGCGGCGGACGGTCGCGGTATCGCGCTGGACGGCCCGATCGCGCAGACCTCCGGCACCGCCGAGGCCATCATCATGGCCTACCTCGAAGGCATGCCGATGCCCAGCGTGGGTTGGGGGCGCGTGGATGCAACGGGCTTCCGCGCCTTGTCCCAGCTGCACGCCTTGCTCTTCGCCGTGCACGCGCGACCGACCTACGTGGCCGACCGCGTGGCCGCGGTGCTCGCGGGGCGCATCGTGACGCGGCTGGAGCATCCCGATGCGCCACGGCTCAGCTTGTTCGTCGGCAGCGACAACAACATCCTCGCCCTTGCCGGCGTGCTGGGTATCCACTTCCGGATGCCGGGCTATGCCGAGGACGACCCGCCCGTGGGCGGTGCGCTGGAGCTGGCGGTATGGCGCTCGACCGCCACACGCCATCGCTATGTCACCGTGACCTATCACGCGCAGACCCCGACGCAGTTGCGCGAGGGCCAGGCGTTGTCGATCGCGCATCCTCCGGCCAGCCTGCCGCTGGTACCCGCAGCCTGCCCGCGTGCGCCGGCACCGTGCGACATCGGCGTGGTGCTGGACACACTGCGGCGGGCGGCCGCCCTTCAGCGCACCAGGCGATCCTGAAGCATGCCGGCCCGCTCCAGCGGGAGGTAGGCGAAGGCGACCACGTGCGAGTGGATGCGCTTGAGGTCGCGCAGGATGCGCAGGTACACATCCCCACCGGCAGTGGCGTCGCGGCGCTCGCGCAACGCTCGCAGGTGCCGGTCGGCGGCATCGTTCTCCAGTCGCCAGAGCGTCTCCTTCCGTCCCAGCAGACCCTGCGCCGCCCGCAGGTCGCCATGCATGAAGACGGCGAAGCCCAGGCGCAGGCTCTCCATCAGCTGGCCGTGCATGAGCGCCAGGTCCTGGATATCGTCCGCGCTGAAGTCCTGTCCCCGCTGCGCCTTCTTGGCGGCGAACTCCATCAGGTTGTTGGCGGTGATATCGCCGATGTGCTCCACGTTGATGACGAAGGCCAGGATGTCCTGGCTGCGGCGGGCGTCCTCTTCGTTAAGGGCCTCGCTGCCCAGGTCGGTCAGGTAATCGCGAATGGCCACGCCCAGGCGGTCCAGCCACGGGTCCATCTGCCCGATGGTGGTGGCACGCACGCGATCGTCCTTGCCGAACACCTCGACCACCCACTTCAGCATGCCCTCGACCATGTCGGCCATGCGCATGGCTTCGCGCGTGGCATTGGCCAGCGCCACGTTGGCCGAATCCAGCGCACCGGTGTCCAGGAACTGCGGCACGCCGGGATCGTCGGGACGCGGTGGGTCCGGCAGCAGGCGCACGAGCAGGCCCGCCATGCGTTCCACCGGCAGCAGGAAAACCGCAGCCAGCGCGAGGTTGAACGCGGTATGGAAGTTCACCGCCATGCGCGCCGGGGAACCACCCAGCGGAGCCAGTGCAAGGGCGATCGGATGCAGCAGCGGCAGGCAGACCACGCAGCCGATCCCGCGCACGATCAGGTTGCCCAGCGGCAGGCGCCGGGCCACCGGTGTGTCCGCTTCCAGCAGGGCCGGCAGGGTGCCGCCGAGGTTGGCGCCGAGCACCAGCGCCAGGGCACCGGTCGCATCGACCACGCCCGTCCCGGCCAGCGACGCGACCAGCAACACCATGGCGACGCTGGAGTGGAACAGCCAGGTCAGCAGCGCCGCCACCAGCACGGCCAGCACCGGCTCCGAGGCGAGGCTCTGCGCGATCGCCCGCAGGAACGCGGCGTTTTCCACCGGCGCCAGCGCGCCCACCAACAGGTGCAGCGACAGCAGCATCAGGCCTAGCCCGATGGCCACGCGGCCCAGGTTCTCGTAGCGCGCGTCGTCGGTGCGCCGGTGAATGACGAAGCCCAGCAGGATCAGCACGGGTGCCACCACCGAGATGTCGAACGACATCACCTGCACGATCAGCGTCGTACCGACGTTGGCGCCGAGCATCACGGCCAGGCCCGGGGCCAGGCCGAGGAAACCGCTGGCGGCGAAGGACGTTGCCATCAGGCCGGTTGCCGTACTGCTCTGCAGCAGCGCGGTGATGCACACACCGAAGGCGAAGGCCGCGGGGCGATAGGCCAGGTAGCGACCCAGCCAGCGGCGCAGCGCGCTGCCGTAACCGCGCAGCACGCCGCTGGTTACCATGTGCGTGCCCCACAGGAGCAGCGCCACGTAGCCGAAAAGATCGAGAAGGCCGAGCATGCCGTTCATGGCATACCCCGGCGTGGAACACGAGTAAGGAGCTTCACAGCCCATCTCCTGGTAACGGCGCTCGCGGCGGCCGCACGGAGGGGCCGGGTTTCCTAGTAGCGGAAAACGCCAGCCGACCGGGCACGATCGCCGGGGGCATGCGGATTGTGGTGAGCCGTCGATGCCCGCGGGACGCGGAAACCGACGACGCTACTGGGATAAACGTCCATAGGCCTTGGTTTGGGTATGCAAGAGAGCCGCGCGTGATGACGCGCGGCGTCGGCATTGTGTTGATTGGGGCGGCCCGCGTCAACCGTCACTGGCTGGCTCAGCCCAGGCGGGTCTTGAGTTCTTGCGATGCCTGCGCCATCGCGCTGCGGGGCGCCGGCAGATGGCTGAAACTGTTCGACAGCCCGAAGTCGTGAATCATGCCGTTGTAGCGTATCGATGTCACAGACACACCCGCAACGTCGAGCTTGCGGGCATAAGCTTCTGCTTCATCTCGCAGGACATCGAACTCGGCGGTCTGGATCAGCGTCGGCGGCAGGTTTTTCAGCTGTTCGGTCGTCGCCCGCAGCGGCGACGCATAGCGCTGCTTGCGTGTTTCGCTGTCAGTGGTATAGCTGTCCCAGAACCACACCATCAGATCCTTCGTCAGGAAGTAACCGTCGGCAAATGCCTTGTACGACGGCGTGTCGAAGGTGGCATCCGTCACGGGACACAGCAGTACCTGCGAACGCAGCGCAGGTGTGCCCTTCGCGCTCGCCATCAAGGCCACCACGGCGGCCAGGTTGCCACCTGCACTGTTGCCAGCTACCGCGAGGCGTGTGCCGTCGACGTTGATCTCATGGCCATGCTCGGCCACCCATTGCGTCGCGGCGTAGGCTTGCTCGATGGCGACGCCGTAATCAGCCTCAGGCGACAGGGCATAGTCGACGAAGACCGCCACTGCGCCCGAGCCCGCGACCAGGTCACGCACCAGCCGTTCATGGGTCGGGAAGTCGCCCAACACCCAGCCTCCGCCGTGGAAGAACATGAACGCGGGCAGCTTTTCTTGCGTGCTACCGGCCGGGCGCACGATGGTAAGCGTCAGGTCGCTGCCATGGACGTGGATCGTTTTCTTGCTGACATCGGCAGCCGGCAGGACAACATGGGCAGCAGCCTGGGCACCCGCCAGCGCGGCGCGGGCGTCTGTCGGCGTCATGCTGTCGAGTGTCTCCCCGCCTTCAAGGGAGCGTAAGAATGCTGCGACGGTGGGTTCGACGCCTGTCAGGTCGGCCGCAGAGGCATTGCCGAGCTCCAGGTTGACCACCGGAAGGGAGGGATCGTTCATGATGTTTATGGTTCCAAAAGAGCCTTGAGAGGAAAGCCTCAGCCTTCAAATTGGTGATAGACCTTTGCGATCACTTTCCAGTCACTGCCGATCTTGATTAGCGTGAGGTAATCGTTGTAATCAGCACCGATGGCGTCCTTTTCCATGTCGACGCGGACGACAGCGGTGGTCGGCGTAATGGCCAGCGCATCAAGGCGAGTGGTTATCTCGGGTGCCTTGCCGTTTTTTCTGACGAAATCGAAAAGGTTTTCAATCGGGCCGCCCAGCAGCTCGCCATTCGTGAAACCGTACATGACGGCATCCTTATGGAACGCCTCAGCGACGGCTTCCGCACTGCCGACGCGCAATCCATCGACGTATTTCTGGGCAACCGCGATGACGGCGTCATATTCGCGGGTCGGTACGGACTTGACGTTCTTGCTCATGATGTCTTCCTTACAAGTTGTAGGGTCCTTGATGGACTGTGCAGATGACTGTCAGGGAGCCGCATGCGTCTGGAAGATCTTGCTGACCACCGTCCACTTGCCATCGACTTTCAACAGATGAAAGAAGTCGGTGAACGAAACGCCCGACATGTCGTTGGCGTCGATGCGTGCGCTGGCCGCCGTGCCGACGATCTCGATACGGGTGATTGCGGCCGTGGCATCAGGCGACGGGCGAAAATCCTTATCGACTCCGTCGAACAGCATCGAAATCGCGCCGCCGACCAGCTTGCCATCCGGGCCGACGCTATACATCGTCGCGTGCGGACTGAACGCGGATTTCATGATGCTGCTCTTGGCCTGCCTGCATCCCTCGATGTACTTGTTCAGCACCTCGGAAATGGCCTGGTAATCCTGCACGTAGGTCGATTTGCTCATGGTCTTTCCTTGGTTGGCTTGTGGGCGGGTTGGCTAGTCTGGGGCTCAGTCCGCCAATACAGGCCAGTCGGTGTAACCCGTGGCGCCATTGCCGTAATAGGTTGAACGGGGCGCAATGGCTAGTTCGGCGCCCACCTTCAAGCGGTGCACCAGATCGGGATTGGCAATGAATGGACGACCGAAGGCGACGGCATCCACCTTGCCTTCCTTGCGGCGATTCACGGCCAGGGCAAGGTCGTAGTTGTTGTTGCCGATGTAAGGGCCCTTGAAGATCGCGCGCAATGCGTCCAGGTCTATCCCTTCGGGCACGGAACGCGATGTAGCCGTGGCACCCTCGACAAAGTGCATGTAGGCCAGCTGGAACCGATTCAGCTGCTCGATGAGATAGCCATAGGTCTGCATGACCTGGCTGTCCAGAGGCGTATTGCCTGCGTCCGGCGTGACAGGGGACAGACGGATGCCGACGCGATCGTGGCCCCAGACCTCCACTACCGCGGCAGTGACTTCCAGCGTAAGCCGGCTGCGATTCTCGATGGAGCCGCCGTAGGCGTCCGTACGCCGGTTGGTCGAATCGCGCAGGAACTGATCGAGCAGATAACTGTTTGCCGAATGCACTTCCGCGCCATCGAAACCGGCGCGTTTTGCGCATTCCGCGGCGTGCCGGTATTGCTGGATGATGCCGGGAATTTCAGAGGTTTCCAGTGCGCGCGGCGTGGAGACGTCCAGCATGCCGTTTTCGGTGTAGGTTTGCCCTTCTGCACGAATCGCCGAAGGCGCTACCGGCGCCGCTCCTTCCGGCTGCAGGTCCACATGAGAGAAACGACCCACATGCCATAGCTGGCACACGATCAATCCACCGGCTGCGTGCACCGCATCCGTGACCGTCCTCCAGCCGGCAACCTGTTCGTCCGTCCAGATACCAGGCGTCAACGCATAGCCACGCCCCTGGGCCGAAATATTGGTGGCTTCACTGATGATCAAGCCTGCGGTGGCCCGCTGGGCGTAGTAGCTCGCATGCATGTCATGGGGTACGCCATCGGGCTGCATCCGGCTGCGCGTCAACGGCGCCATGACGATGCGGTTCGCCAGCGTCAGGGCTCCCATCGTCACAGGGGAAAAAAGATCGTGGGCTGCATTATCGAGTTTCATTTTTGTTCCTTCCGACAACCGTGTTGCGTGCTTGATTTACCCTCGGTCAGAAGTATGGCGGTCGGCTATAATGACTTTAATAGTCAGAAACCGGCATACGGTATGAACAACAATGTCACAATAAAGGGCCAAAAGCATGCCGGCGACGCAGGCGCAATGCCCGCCTCTCCGTCTTTGCATTTTCCGGGGCTTTTGACCTTCGAGGCGGCGGCGCGGCATTTGAACTTTGCCCGCGCCGCCGCGGAACTGGGCGTGACGCCAACGGCAGTGTCGCGCACCATCAAAGTCCTGGAAGCGCAATTGAACGTGCGGCTGTTCAACCGGACGACGCGCAGCGTCAGCCTGACCGAAGCGGGTTCGTCACTGAATTCGAAAATGGCCCCCGCGCTTGCACTGATCAGGGACTCCTTGTCGGAAGCTCTGCAGGCAACCGATCAGCCCTCCGGTACGGTGCGGGTCAATTCGTCATACGTGGCATACCGTATGTTGATCGAGCCCTACCTGGAGGCCTTCCTTGCCAGGTTCCCTTTGATCCATGTCGAGATATCGCTGGACAATCTGCTCGGCGATATCGTCAGCGGCGGTTTCGACATCGGCATACGCATGGGCAAGAAAGTGCAGAACGACATGGTTGCCGTTCAATTGGGATCGCGGCAGAAAAGGATCCTGGTGGCCGCTTCGGACTATTTCAAAGATCGGAAGGAACCGAAGAACCTCGACGATCTCCTCAACCACGACTGCATTCGACAACGTTATTCCGTGGGAGGCCGATGGTTTGAATGGAAGTTCGATTCGGAGGGTCAGATGGTGCAAGTCGACGTACAAGGGCGTCTTTTATTCGACGAGATGAGGTCGGTAGTGGACGCCGCCGTGCAGGGGCATGGCATCGGTTACGTCTTCGAGGAATTTGCCAGACAGGAGTTGGCCAGTGGGAAACTGCGGCAGGTCCTCAGGCAGTACAACGGAATGGACGACGCGTTTCATCTTTACTATCCGCATCGCAAGTACATGCCAGGAAAGCTTCGCTCTTTTGTCGATTTCATGCTCGATGCCCATAAAGCGAAACCGATACGACCCGGTCATGGCTGAACGGCATTGCCGCACTCGCAAGAAGTTGCCGACGGTCGTCGATACACTTCCAGGCAAGCCGCCCGAACTTTCGCTCGTACGGCGAATCGAATCGCCATCCTGCCTTGCGGATACATCCATGAAAAAGACGTTACTCGCGTTTGCGCTGTTCTCCGTCGCCCTTGCCGCAACCGCCGCCGATTCGCCGAAGGATGTCCAGGCGCTGATCGCCCGCGGCGATTACACCGGCGCCGAAGCAATGCTGCGCCAGGCGGTCACCGAGCATCCTCAGAGCGCCAAGGCACACTACGTGCTGGCCGAAGTGCTCGCGCATGAGGGCAACATCGGCGACGCGAAGGCGGAAGCGGGCAAGGCCGCCTCGCTCGACCCGTCCATCCGGTTCACCGATCCGACCCGCTTCCAGCAGTTCCAGACCAAGTTGAACCAGGCGCTGGCGCCCGCATCGGCTACCCGTGCGCCTTCGCGCCAGGCGGCCGAGGGTACGCCGGCCCCGGTGGAGGCTGCGCCGCGGGCGGGTTCGTTTCCCCTGACCGGCCTGCTGGTCATCGGCGGCGTGATCGCGCTGATCGCCTTCCTGTGGTCCCGCCGTCGTCGCGCCGCCGCGCCGCCGTATCCCAGCGCGCCCTATGGTGCTCCCCAGCAGCCGCCCCCGCCGCCGTACGGTGGCTACCCCGGCTACGGCAACAACTACGCCCCCCCGCCGACCTCGTCGGGAACGGGCGCTGCGGTGGCCGCGGGCCTGGGCGGCCTGGCTGCGGGCGCACTACTGGACGAGGCGTTCCGCTCCCACCGCGGTGAGGAATCGGCCCGCGACGCAGGCTTCGTGGGCGGCACCAACAATGCGCCTTCATCCTCGCAGCAGGCCTACGACGACCTCCGCGACGAGCCCATCGACATGGGCAACAACGACAGTTCGTGGGACCAGGGTGGTTCCGACGACGGCGGCAGCGACGACAACCAGTGGTGATGGTGAGTCCATGAGTGCCGGTGACGGGGGGTAGGAGCGCACGCACGTGCGCGACATCTTTTAAGGCCGTGCCTCCATCCCTGCGCGTGAATCCCATGCGTCGACGCAAAAGATGTCGCGCACATGCGTGCGCTCCTACAGACCAGTGTCACGCCCCCTGCCAGTGTTGCGCCCGCTGTAGAACCCGACACGCCACGGCACTTTTCCGGCCAACCGCTGTGCTAGGTTTAGCCCGCAGGGGGCGAAACACCGGGGAGTAGCGAGAGATGTCTGTCATCTATCGAGCGGGCCGTCACGGCCTGTGGGCAGGGTTGTTCGGTTGTGTGTTCGCTTGCGGCGCGTCGGGCGCCATATCGGCTACGTCGCCGGGATTCAATGTCGGCTCCGCGAACGTCGCGATCGCCGACCCGCCGGTACCCCGGCCACCGGGCAAGGCGTGCACGGTGCAGCTCTTCAGCGGTTTCACCTTCCGCGATTTCTCCGACCATGCCTACAGCTATGCGCCACCGACCGGCTGCGGTACGTCGTGGTCGAAGGTGGTGCTGGAGGCGGATTTCTCGGTCACCGCGGGTCGTCAGTTCGACCGCACCGCGTCGCTGTGGCTGGGCGGCGCCAACGTCTACTTCGGTACCACGCAGGAGCCCTCCGCCACGGTGGCGCCCAGCTGGCACATCGAGCGCGACGTGAGCGACTTCGCCAGCCTGCTGGGCAATCCGCAGACGGGCCAGGCGATCCTGGGCAACGTCGTCGACGGCACCTACACCGGCATCATCAGCGGTTCGGCACGGCTGGTGTTCTATCCCGCCAACGTCCTGGCACCGAAGCTGGACGCCCCCGATGCCGTGTTCCCGCTGTCCGACGGTACCGCCGGCGGCACCGTGGCGCTGAACACCGGCGCCGACCTGCTCTCGCGCACCCTTACGCTGCCCACGAACATCGAGCGTGCCTACCTCGACGTGTTCGCGCAGGGCCAGGGTGGCGACGAGTTCTGGTACTCGTGCGTGCCCGATGCGCAGGCCAATGAAGCGCAAAGCTGCGGCGGCGGCGCCTACCGCGAGGTACAGGTGTCGATCGACGGGCAGTCCGCCGGCGTGGCGCCGGTGTATCCGTGGATATTCACCGGCGGCATCGATCCGTACCTGTGGCGACCGACGCCCGGTGTGCAGACGCTGAATTTCCTGCCTTACCGCGTCGACCTCACGCCGTTCGCCGCCTTGCTCAACGACGGCAAGCCGCATGCGCTGGCCATCGGGGTCACCGGCGCCAACGGCAACTTCGCGGTGACCGGCAACCTGTTCGTATACCAGGACCATCGGCGCAAGGTGCTGACCGGTGCCGTCACCGCCAACACGCTGCAGGGCCAGCCGGCCACGGCCACCGTCGACAACCGGCTGACCGATAACGCGGGCGTGATCGGCGGCTCCATCGCCACGCATGCGTTGCGCCGTTTCCGCACCGCTGGCTACGTGGATACCTCGCACGGCAGGATCACCACGGAAGTGAACCAGGCGGTGGCGTTCGACAACACGCAGTCGTTCACCATCGATCCGTCGCATTACCTGCAAGGCATCGACCAGCTCACCAGCGTGGACAGCACGACGAAGACACGGCAGGGGCCGCTCGGCATCGCCGTGACGACGGAAGCCCACTTCGATTACCCGTTGCTGGCCAGCTTCGGCACGAACTTCGACGGCGCAGGTAACGTCACCGGTGCGCCCAGTTCGGTCACGCAGGGTTATTCACGGTCGTTCGTGAAGAAGGTGGGTGGCCTGGTGCTGTATCGCAGCGACGTGGACAACAGCATCGATACCGCCGACACCCTCGCCTTCAGCAACGGCGCGGTCACCGGCCACAGCGGCCAGCGCAGCACCCAGGTGTTCCGCTTCAAGGACAACCTCGGCAGCTGCTTCGGACGTGACATCGTCACCGCGGCGGGCGTGCTCAGCGCGGCATCCGATGGCGGCGACTGCGCCGGCGGTCGCAACCGGCTGCTGTGGTTCACCCACCCGGACGGCTCGCCGGATACCTCCCGCACCGAAGATCCCGGCCTGTTCTGATCCACGCCGACGGCGTGGCCGGCCCGTCCTCCGTGGCGCGCCGGCCACGTCACCGGCCAGGGGACCTATAATGTCGGTCTAGCCCGTATCGGTACCCGCCCGAGCATGTCCAGACTGAAAAGCAATCAGGTCCTCGTGACCATCGGCACCGCCTGCACCCTGTCGGCCGTCGGCTCCACCGAAACCTACCAGGCCCTCGTGGCCCACTCCGATGAATTCCTGCCGCTGGCCGCTTTCGACGCGGGTCTGGTGGTGCTCGATCCGGACGCGGCCCATGCCGCCGACGGCATGTGCTGGGCCCATGGCGAACAAGCCGGGCATCCCGTGACCCTGGACGAACTGCAACGGCTGCATGGCGACACGCTGCGCGCCAACAGCGGCATCCGCCATGTGCCGCACGTGCGTGAGCTGGCACCCCGTGTCGTCACCGACATCGCCGCACCGCTGCCGCACGACCTGGAAACCGTCGGGCTGCGTCGCCTGGCCGGCCTGCGCTACGAAGATATCCGCGCGTCCAAGCTGAAGGACATGCACGGCCTGTTCCAGGACGATCCACTGCTCAGCCCCTCGCTGCAGGCGCAGCTGTTCGCCTATGGCGCTCTGGGCGCCCTGGCGGGCCTTCCGCGTCCGCTGTCGGAACTGATCCCCGAACCCTTCGGTTTCCGCGTCGCCTCGGCCACGGCCTTCGGTGGTAACGAGGCGCTTGGCCAATGGCTGCGTCCGGACGCGCCGTTGCCGGAGGAAGGGTTCCCCAAGGACACCTTCGCCGTGCGGCTGGCCCATTCACTCGGCTCGCACGGCCCCGCCCTCGTCTCTACCATGCTCGCCCCGGCCTACAGCATCAGCCGCGTGCTGAAGAATCCCGAACTGCGCGAGTCGCTGCGTTCGGACGAGGTCGGTTTCATGCGCGTGCCGCAGGCACCGATGACCGCCGTGGGCGCCTGCGCGTCCAGCCTGGTCGCGCTGGCGGACATCGCCCCGCAGCTGCTGTTCGACTATCCCGGCTTCCAGAAACCGAAGATGGTGCTTCTCACCGCGGCCGATGCGGCCCTGCAACCCCGGTTCGGTATCCTCGAAGCGTTCGGGGGCGGCGCGCTGATGACCGGCGAAAAGCTGGCCGCCAAGAACGCCGCCCACGACGACGGCAACGTGCGCAGCGTCCACGACGCGCTCGCCCCGTTCGATGTGGACGCCGACGGCACGGTGGTCGGCCATGGGGGCTCCGGTTTGCTGGTCACCACGCTGGCCTTCGCACTGGACCAGCAGCTGGATATCACCTCGATCATCGTCGGCTGGGGCCAGAGCGCCGAAGCCGGCGGCAAGGCGCACTTCGCGGGCGTGGGCTTCGGCGGCGAGAACGCGCTGGTGCAGGCCCTGGACATGGCGTTCGTCGGACACGGTTACGGCGTGCACGACTTCCAGTACCTCGCTGCACACGCCACGGGCACGCGCACCAATTCGAAGACCGACCTGGCGACCGCCCTGGCCGGACTGCGCGGCGCCGCACAGCGGCAGGACATGCAAGGCGACCTGCCGCGCCTCGTGGTCGGTACGCCCAAGGCGGTCGGTGACGGCCACACCATGGGCGAGACGGGCCTGAAGGCACTCTCGCAAGCGCTGCAGTTCGTGCTCGGTCGCAAGGCGCCGGGCGTGCCCACCCTGCGTCGCCTGGATCCGGACCTGGCCGACGTCGCCGCGCATTTCCAGCTTCAGGCCCATCCCTCGGAGGGCAATGCCGACGGCGGCGCCATCTGCGCGACACAGGGTTTCGGCGGCTACAACGGTGCCGTGGCGCTGCGCTCGGCTACGCCGGAAGCCCTGGCGAAATACGATTGCGATCCCGCCGCCTTGCAGGCGTACCTCGATGCATGGCCCACGCTTCGCCGCGAACGCGAGACGCGCGAGCGCGTCGCACGCCGCAGCCCCGCGCTGGCACTGAACATGGCGGAACGGCATCGCTGGATCGGTCTTGAGTAATAGCTCACTGAAAGTGCATCACTGCCGTTAACGCATACGCCTTACCGAAATTACGTAAAAAGCCCCGTATACAGGGCCTATACCTGAAAGGCATTTACGCTTTTCAAGGTTGTCTATGGTTCTGGCGAGACATGTCAGAGGGGTCTCTCTGATCGAAGTCTTGATGGCGGTACTGGTGTTTACGGTCGGCCTCGTCGGCTTGTCCAGCCTGCTCATCGTATCGTTTCGCTCCAACCAGGTCGGGTACCAGCGCACCCAGGCGGGGTTCATCGCGACGAGCATGGCCGACCGCATGCGCGCCAATCCGCTGGGTGTCTGGGCCGGCGGTTATAACTCGTCCTCCTATCCGATCGACGGCACCCAGGCCTGCACGGCCGCTGCCGCCTGCACGCCCGCCAAGCTGGCGCTGCGTGACCAGTACCTGTGGAGCAGCCAGTTGCGGGCGTTCCTGCCCAACGGCACGGCGTCCATCGCGTGCACCAACGGCGCGACACCCGACACCGCCCAGTTGGCGGTAAGACCACCGTACGCGGGCAACTGCGTCATGCGTATCAGCTGGACCGAGCGCGGCGCCGGCGACAGCGACCACCAAGGGGTCGACACCCGTACGTTCGTCTGGAACTTCCAGCCATGATGCGCGTGTCGCGAGGGTTTTCACTGGTCGAACTGATGATCGCGATGGCGCTGGGCCTCATCGTGGCCGGCGGCATCGTCAGCGTGGTGCTGGCCACCTCCGCCAGCAGCGTCGTGCAGACACAGCTGGCCAAGTTGCAGGAAGAGGGGCGGTTCGCCGTGGCGTCGCTCACCGCGGACCTGCGCATGGCCAACGCCCAGTACTGTTCCAACGTCGGCGGACAGTCCTCGCCGCTGTCCAACGGCGTGATGTCGCTGGATCGCTACCTGCGCGCACCGCAGGTGCTGGTTTCCGGCGCCACGCTGCAGGCCGCCCTGACCGACAACGGCACGAAGTGGGGCAGCACCAGTGGCAGCAACACCTATCCCGTGGCACCGGTTGCCCCATTCACCCTGCCCGCCTTCCTGGCGCTGCGCGGCTACGACTGCACCGTGAGTGCGTGCACGCCTGACGACCCGAGCGTGGCCGGACTTCCCGCGCAGGGCAAGACGATCGGCAATCGCGTGCCGGGCAGCGCGGCCATCACGCTGCGCTACCTCGACGGCAGTCGCGGCTGGTCGCTGGACGGCATCAACAGCACCGTGAACCTGAGCGGCAACACGGTGGCCAGCATCGCCGTGACGCCGCAGACCGGCGAGCCGCCGTTGACCTCGTATGTGGCCGGCGACCTGATGATGCTGGCCGACTGCAACGCGGCCCAGGTGTTCTCGGCCTCGCTGTCCGGCAAGACCTTCACGCCGGCGACCAACCTTGCCAGCGTGATGCGACCCTCCGGCGTCTCGCCGAAGTTGTTCGACTTCAACCGCGACATGCGTACGGTGTCCTATTACCTGCAGGTGGTGAGCGACAACAACGGCAACACCACCGGCGCGCTGATGAAGCGGGTGAACGGGGCGGCCGCCGAAGTGGTCAGGGGCGTGGAACGGCTCGACTTCCTCTACGGCGTGCTGGATGCCGCGGGCAACACCAGCTACCGCACCGCGGCGCAGATCGACGGGGCCACCACCTGCGCCTCGTCCACGGTGAGCATTGCCGGCGGCGATCCGGGCTGCATGTGGCGATCGGTGCAGAGCATCGAGATCCACCTGCTCATGACCGGGCAGATCCCGCTGTATTCCCTGAAGCCGACCGATCTGCAGTACCAGTACTACGGCGACCCCGCCGTGGCAGGGGCCGCCGCCCCGGGCAACGCCGGCCGTGCGGTCATGCCCAGCCAGCAGGGCTTCGACGATCATGTGCTGCGCCGCGAATTCTCCACCGTGGTTTCCGTACGGAACTACAACCCATGAGGCGGCAGCGCGGCGCGGTACTGGTGCTGGCCATGGTGTTCCTGCTGGTGCTCACCATCGTGGCCATCAGCACGTCGGGCCGATCGCTGCTGCAGGAGCGCATGGCCGGGGCGATGCGCAACGCGCAGCAGGCCGAGTGGTCGGCCGAGAACGCCCTGCGCGGCGTGGAGTGGAGCATCTTCAACGGCGTCGGCGTGGCCTGCTACAACTCCAGCAACCCGTCGACGATCAGCGGCAAGGTATCGGCGTTCCGGCAGTCGTCGGTGTGGCTGGTGGATGGCGCAACCGAATACAAGGGTGCCGGCGTGGCCGTGGACTACACGACCAAGAGCACCGATCCCGCGCT
The DNA here is from genome assembly GCF_041228075.2 of Xanthomonas sp. NCPPB 2632. Taxonomy (NCBI): domain Bacteria; kingdom Pseudomonadati; phylum Pseudomonadota; class Gammaproteobacteria; order Lysobacterales; family Lysobacteraceae; genus Xanthomonas; species Xanthomonas sp. NCPPB 2632. The sequence goes on along the minus strand of NZ_CM192979.1, from coordinate 2,374,511 downwards.
GTCCACCGCCGTGCTGGCGCGCAACCCCTGGTACATCGTCGAGCTGCTGGGCCAGGACCTGGCACCGAACACCGGCACCAGCACGGCGAAGGAAGCCGGATCGTCCGCGTCGGCCACCGCCAAGTTCTATCTCTACCGGATCACGGCGCGGGCGACCGGTGGCAGTCCCAACACCCTGCGCGTGGTCGAGACCACGTTCGTCACCCCCAACCTCCTCGCGTGCACACTGAGTTGACGATACCCATGACGGCAAGCCCGCACATTGCACGCCGCCTGCGCCTCGTCGCGCTCTGCCTGCTCGCGGCATGCAGCCTGCTGGCGGGCGTGGTCGCCGCGACCACCGTGACCGTCAGCCGCACGCCGCCGGGGGTCACTTCGAAGGTCGCGCCCAACATCGTGGTCACCTTCGACGACTCCGGCTCGATGAACGCCACCTCCATCCCCGATGCGATGGACGGCTTCTACGACAAGAAGTACTACTACTCGTCCACGGGCAACCCGATCTATTTCGATCCAAACGTCACCTACGTCGTTCCGCCGGATGCCAGCGGCGTGCCCCTGGGCACACCCAGCTACACCGCCGCGTGGCGCGACGGTTACTGCGCCAACACGCTGACGAAGACCTGCTGGTCGCCCAATACCGGCACGTATCTCGCCCCCGTGGTCGTCGACCTGAGCAAGGCCTTCTACGCGGGCTTTCTCGCCAACACGCTGGCTGGCAATTCGCCCTGCTCGCGCAACGCCAACGAGACCATCACCTGGTACACCACCGGCGGGCGTACCGGCTGCCAGCAGCTGGACATTCCGGTGTCCGTGCGCGGGCCGACCGTCAGTGTGACCACGTGCTCGTTCTTAGGGTGTGGTCAATTCTCTGGGCTCAACGGAACGCGTACGGTGATCAACAGCGACGGTAGCGTCCTTGTCGCGACATGCACCAGCTTCCTCGGTCTGACCAACTGTAACCTCGCGACCACGACCGGGGATACCGGCGGCTTTTATTACGTCTGCACGTCGCCCATCCTCGAATCCAGCTGCACCTATCACCTCGTTGCCAATGAGTCGGCGGCGATAAAGCAGAACTTCGCCATCTGGTACAGCTACTACCGCACGCGCAACCTCAACGCGCGCGCCGCAGTGGGACGTGTGTTCGGCAGCCTGGCCGATGGCTCGGTGCGCGTGGCCTGGCAGACTCTTCAGGCGCAGTCGCCAGCTGGCAACTACAACGCCTCAGGCGCCTACACCGGGGCGTCCTATGGTCCACTCGCCTCGTCCAGCAAGATCCTGGAGCTGACCAACGCTCCCAGCGGCTGCAATGCCACCAGCACCACCGACACCTGCTGGCGCAGCCAGTTCATGAACTGGCTGTACGGCGCCCCGGCCAGCGGTGGCACGCCCACGCGCATCGCGACGCAGACGGCAGGCGAGTTCTACAAGCGGAGCCTGGCCACCTCGCCCGCGGCGCAGGACCCGTACTGGAACGGCAGCACAAGCACCCCCGGCGAACTGACCTGCCGGAAGAACTTCAACATGCTGGTCACCGACGGTTACTGGAACGGCGACAGCCCGGCCGCTGCCTCTCCCAGCGACAACGTGTCGCTGACCCTGCCCGACGGCACCACGTACGCCACCAGCGGCACCCCCTCCACGGTGTTCTGGAACCAGGCAGGCACGACCGCCCCCTCGCTGGCCGACATCGCGTTTTCCTACTGGGCGAACGACCTGCGCCCGGACCTGTCGAACAACGTGCCCCCGTACTATGCCGACCTGACCACCGGCATCACCGGAGCGTCCACGACGGTCAGTTCCACGGCACCGGGCAGCAACGCCGAGGTCTATTTCAATCCCGCCAACGACCCCGCCAACTGGCAGCACATGTCCCAGTACATGGTGACCATGGGCATTTCCGGGAGCCTCAACTACCCCGGCGACTATGTGTCGCTGCGCAAGGGTACGAAACAGTGGCCGACCCCGGACACCAACGGTGGCGCGAGCAATATCGACGATACCTGGCATGCCGCGATCAACAGCCGCGGCGGCTACTTCAGCGCGGCCGATCCCACCTCGCTGGTCAACAGCCTCACCACGATCCTGTCCTCGGTCATCGCCAGCAGTTCGAGTTCGCTCACGCTGGCACTCAGCACCAACGTGCTGACCACCAACGCGATCGCCTACTACGCCGGCTACAACACCACCGACTGGAGCGGTTCGTTGCTGGCCCGGGCCATCCGCTCGAACGGCGCCGTGGGCGACACGCTGTGGTCGGCGGGCGACCTGCTGACCGCGCGTATCGTCGGCAGCGATCCGCGGCTTATCGTCACCGCCACGGGTCCAGGCACGGGCACCGCGCAGGCCCTGGCCTATACGACGATGACGACGGCACAGAAGGCCATCCTCGACTCCTACGACGGCAGTGGATCGACGGCGACGGCGGACGGCCTGGGCTCGCGGCGCGTGGACTGGCTCAGCGGCGTACGCACCCTGGAAGGCAGCACCTTTCGCACGCGCACGACGCTGCTGGGCGCGATCTTCGGCTCGCAGCCGGCCTACGTCGGCGCACCCGACAGTGGCTATAGCGATACCTTCCCTGCCGGCTCGCCCGAGGCCAAGGCATTGGCCGCCGACGGAACGACCAGCTATTCGGCTTTCCTCAGCCGATGGGCGACGCGTCCCGCCGCCGTCTATGTCGGCGCGAACGACGGCATGCTGCATGCCTTCGATGCACGTATCGCCGGCACCAGCGGCGCCCAGCCCGGCCGGGAACTGTGGGCGTACATTCCGGCCAGCGTCTACCCAAACCTTCCCGCACAGAGCCGGCTGAGCAACTTCACCTTCACGCCCACCGTCGACGGCAGCCCGGTCACCGGCGACGTGTTCTTCAACGGTGCCGACACCCAGAGCAAATCTACGGCGGGCTGGCACACCCTTCTGGTCGGTTCGCTGCGCTTCGGCGGTCGCGGCGTGTTCGGCGTGGACATTACCGATCCTTCGGCGTCGACACTGGGCACCACCAGCGCCGTGGCGTCGAAAATCCTCTGGGAATTCAACAGCGACAGCATCTCCACCGTCGGCACGCCGGCCAACCTGGGATATACGTTCGGCACACCCGTGATCACGCGCGTCGCCTTCACCAACACCGACAAGTCGGTGGGTCGTTGGGTGGTGCTGGTGCCGGGCGGCTATTTTCCGGATGGCAGCACGGCCGCGGCGGCCGGCAACACCTATAGCTCCCTGTTCGTCCTCGACGCCCAGACCGGCACGCTGCTGAAGGAGATCCGCACGCCCTCGGGCAGCGGCAGCACCGCCAGCCACGGACTCACCACCCCCGCCGTGGGCGATTACGACGGTGACCAGGTAGCCGACGTGGCTTTCGCCGGTGACCTCGACGGCAATATCTGGCGGATCGATCTCTCGGCGGCGACGCTGGGCGCGACCGCCGGGTCACAAGGCGTCAGCCTGCTGTTCAAACCCGCCGTGGCCAACGCGCAATCGGTAACCACGTCGCCGCGCCTGCTGGCCGATCCCACCTCGTCGAATTTCCTGGTGGTGTTCGGTACCGGGCGCTACCTGAGCACCGCCGACACCGCCGATACGACGCAGCAGGCTTTCTACGGCCTGCGCGAGCCGGGCACGACGGTCGGCACACCGATCACCGTCGCCGCGGGCAACCTGGTGATGCAGTCGATGACCCTGGACAAGACCAGCGGCGCGATCGGGGTCACCGGCAACGCCGTGCCCGCGGGCAAGTCGGGCTGGTACCTGCCGCTGTCCAGCGTGGCCGGTGAACGCGTCGTGGTCACGCCGGCACTGGATTCCAGCAACAACACGGTGACCTTCAGCACACTGATTCCCACCGCCAGCGACCCCTGCACGACATCGAGCTCGGGCTCGGTCATCGCTCTGGACGGCACCACCGGTGGCGCCGCGTTCGGCGTGTCGATCGGCACCGCGGTGACTTTCGGCCAGGGCTACACGCTGGCCGGCGCGCAGGTCAGCGGGGCCGCCAGTTCCGGTGCCTTGTACACGGCGGCCAGCCTCAGTGGTGGCACCTCGTACCTGCCCGGCCAGGTCACCGCGTCCGGGGCGACGGCAGGCACCAGCATTCCCACCGCGCGTCGCCGCTCGTGGCGCGTACTCAACAGCGGTAACTGATATGCACACGTTCCGACATCGCCGCGGCTTCACCCTGCTGGAACTGATGATCGTGCTGGTCGTGATGGCGATCCTCGCGGCCATCGCCGTGCCCTCGTACACCAAATACGGCTACCGGGCACGACGCAGCGACGGGCAGAAGCTGCTGATGAGCATCGCCAACGCGCAGGAGCGCTATTACGCCCTGCACAACGCGTACGCGGACCTGGCGACGATCGGTTATGCGGCATCCACCACGGCGAATTCCGAAGCGGGCTATTACACGGCATCGGTCACCGTGACGGCAGTGGCATCGCTGGATGCCCAGGCCTATACCGCTACCGCCACGCCCGTTCCCCAAGGCGCGCAGGCGCGCGATGTCTGCGGCGCGCTGTCCCTGACCAGCACGGGCGTCAAGGCGCCCACCGGCACGACCAGCAACGGCACATGCTGGTGAAACGCATGCGCACGCGACGACAGGCTCGGCACCGCCAGCACGGCTTCAGCCTGCTGGAGCTCGTGGTGGCGATCGTCGTCGCGGCGATCCTTGCCGCCCTGGCCGTGCCGTCGTTCCGCACCATGTTGCAGAAGCATCGTCTGCGCGCCGCGACGGACAGCCTGCAGGCAGCGGTGCAGTACGCACGCACCGAGGCCGTCGTGCGCGCCAATTACGTGTCGGTATGCGCCAGCGCGGACGGGGCCACGTGCTCGTCCAGCAATCGCTACGACACCGGCTGGCTCGTCTACGTGCATCCGGTAGCGACCACGACAGCGACCGATGTCTATACGGCTAACGCGTCGGCCGGCATGCAGGTGCTGCGCACGGCGACTGCCTTCAACGGAATCGACGCGGTCGCCAGCGACGCCGCCGTGGTGACCTTCGGCCAGCAGGGCCAACTGGTGCCGCTGGCCTCGCGCACCAACCCCAGCCAGCCCATGGCCTTCGTGCTGTGCGCCGGTGCCACCGGCACCACCACGGGCGCGAACACCACGGCCGTGCCGGGGTCCCGCATCGGGGTCAGCCCCTATGGCGGCATCGCCTCGACCAAGCTGGCCACCACGGACGCGTGCACGCCGTAACCGGCGGGGTCAGGCCAGGACGTTCAACTCGACGGGAATCACGGCATCGCCGCTGATCACCTGCGCCTGGCCGTCCTGCATCATGAACTGGATCTGCATCGTGCGCTGGGTGAGCGCCGCCAGGGCTTCGACGGTGGCCGGCGCCACATCGACCACCGACACGTTCTTCGTCCGTGCCACGGCCGCGGCCGTCTTCTTCCACCACACCTCCGCGCCGCGACCGCTGTAGGTATAGACGATGACCCGGTTGGCGCGCCCGGCCGCGCGACGGATGCGCTGCTCGTCGGGCTGGCCCAGTTCGATCCACAGGTCGACCTCGCCGGTGAGTTCCTTGCGCCACAGGTCGGGCTCGTCGTCGGCGCTCAGCCCCTTGCCGAACACCAGGGCCTCGTCCGCGTTGAGGGCGAAGGCCAGCACCCTCACCATCATGCGCTCGTCGGTTTCCGACGGATGCTGGGCGAGTGTCAGGGCATGGGCCTGGTAGTAATGCCGGTCCATGTCGCTGACCTGCAGGTCGGCCTTGAAGACGGTGGATTTGAGTGCCATGAGGAATGCGCTTCGCTTCGGGTCAGCCGCAAAGCGTACAGGAAGCCCGGCAGCGCCATGCGTGGGCGGCGTGCCGTGGTTAAAATGACCGACTGCCCGTCGAAGGATACCGTCCGTGCCCCACTACTCCGGCCCGTTGCTGACACGCCCCGTCGTCGAGGCCTGGGATGCGGCACAGGCCCGTGGCGAGGACGCCTGGCGCGGCTCGCTCGACCTCGGCCGCTCGAACGACGAGGTGCGCCTGCACGGCGCAACGTGGAGCTGGCGCGGTGGGTGGTTCCCGCACCCCGGCAAACTGAAGGACCGCACCATCTACTGGTGGGACGGCGAGGCATTCGCGCCGGTCTCGCGTTTTGCCGGGTCGCTGATCAAGCTCGTTCCCACGCCGTGGGGCGCGCCCACCTTCGAGATCGACGGCATCAAGATGTTACCGACGGCCAGGGAATCCCCGTTCGACGACGCACGGCGCAAGGTCGCCCTGGTGCAGCCGCGCGGCAAGGTGGTGCTGGACACCTGCGGGGGCCTGGGTTACTTCGCCGCCTGCTGCCTGGACGATGGCGCGGCGCGGGTGGATTCGTTCGAGAAGAACGACGACGTGCTGTGGCTGCGCACGCTGAATCCCTGGTCGCCCGATCCCGATGCCGCCGGCAACGGCGGGCGCCTGCGGCTGTCGCATGCCGACGTGTCGGTGGCCATCGCCGGCCTGGCCGATGCCTCGGTGGACGCGCTGTTGCACGACCCGCCGCGCTTCGGCATTGCCGGCGAACTCTACTCGCAGGTGTTCTACGGACAACTGGCGCGCGTGCTGCGGCGCGGCGGTCGCCTGTTCCATTACACCGGCAGCCCCAACAAGCTCACCAGCGGACGCGACGTGCCGCGCGAGGTGGCAACACGGCTGGACAAGGCCGGTTTCAGGGCCGAGCCCGCGCTGGATGGCGTGTACGCGACACGCCGCTGACGCGGAACGCGCATCCCATCGCCGTCGCGGTCCGTATGATCCTCACGACGCCCCGTCCCTGTGAGGCCCCATGTCCGTTACGTCCGCTCGTCCCGTGCTCGTCCTTGCCGCCTGCGCCCTGGCACTGCCCGCCGCGGCCATGGAACGTTACCTCGGTACCGCTTACGCGCGCGGTGGCGACACCGTGCTCTATCGCGAGGTGCACCTGGGCGATGCCTCGCGGCATCTCATCATGTTCCAGTGCCCCGATGGCAAGCCCTTCGCTCGCAAACGACTGCATGCCGGCACGACACCGACGCAACCGGACTTCGATTTCACCGACGCACGCAACGGGTACGAGGAAGGCGTGCGCGGCGATGGTGCGCGACGTGTGGTCTATGTGCGCCGCGTCGGGGGACAGCGCAGCGAGCAGTCGCTGACGGTACCGCCGGATGCCGTCATCGATGCGGGATTCGATGCCTTCCTGCGCGCCCGCTGGGACCAGGTCATGGATCGCGGCACCTCCGCGCCGTTCCTCATGACCGGCAAGGGCAAGTTCTTCCCGGTCAAGGTCGTCGCGTCCGGGCGGGAGGGCACGGAGCGGCGCATCGCGTTGAAGCTGGACGCCTGGTATGGCTTTGCCGCACCGACGATCGACGTGACCTATACCGAAGCCGACCGTCGCCTGCGTCGCTATGAAGGGCCGGGCACCATCCGCGACGAACGGGGCAAACCCGCGGACGTCCGCATCGAGTTCCTGCCGGCCGATCGCACCGACGGTGTGCCCGACGCCGCGTGGGACCAGGCCCTGGCCCTACCCCTCGATGGACGCTGCCCCGCCTGATCCGAGACGATCCAGCGCAATGGCCAGCACCGCCATGGCCAGCGCCCAGGTGATCGCCAGCCACGTATAGCCGTGCCACGACGGCGCGGCGAGCAACACGGTATGCCAGCCGCGCGCCGCACCGGCATAGGACAACGGCCCGCCGATGGCACCCAGCAGGGCCGCCGGCCAGGGCCGCCCCGCCAGCCAGCGCATCGGGCCGGGCATGGTCACGGCGAACGACGCCCACAGGCCGAGAATCCAGCACGGCGGTCCACCGGGCCACGGTGCCGGCACGTTGGCCGCGTAGTGCACGAAGCCCAGCGCGGTCGCTCCGCCATCCACGACACCACCCAGCACGACAGCCACGCCGGCGAGCCGGAGCATGAGGCGACGCTCCCGCGCCATCGTGACCTGCCAGGCCACGAAGGCCACGGTAAAACCGGAAGCGAGCCAGCCGTGTTCGCCGCCCGCAGAGATGACCACGGCGAACCACAAGGCTTCGTAAACGATGAAAGTGACGATCGGAGAACGTAGCAAGGGCTTGTCCGGAAGGAAACACCAGCGCTGTTTACGTCACGGCGCCCGCCAAGGATGCACCCAGGGCATGCAGCGGTACAGCGGACGATTGCGGGCGACCCCACGAGGCTGTTAGCGTCCTGTCTCCCGGGGGATAGGCGTTCCATCGCCGTGGTCAACGAGTACAGGAAAACATCGGCGCTGGTACGGACCATCGGCCTTGCCGTGGGCGTCATCATCGGCGCCGGCCTCGCGGTGGTCCTGTTCCAGGATTACCAGCACCGTGTCCAGGCGGCGCATGCGCAGGCGCGTACGCTTGCCGATGGCGCGCAGCGCCTGGTCGATGCGCGCCTGAGGCAGCTGGAAATCGCGCTGATGGGCATCTCGGCCAGCGCGCACGACCTGAGGCTCACGGTGCCCAACGAGGCGAAGCCGCTGCTGGTGGACAACCTCAAGGACGCTATCGCGCGCCACGACCAGGTAGAGAGCATCGTGCTGCTCGACGCGAAAGGCCAGGCGGTGGGGCCCGGTGACGGCGAGCCCGCCATCGGGCAGTGGATCGGCCCGCCGGCGGCCGGCACCGACCTTCACATGGGGCCCATACAGCAGCGCGGGAACGGCTGGGTCATTCCCCTTGCCGTGCCGTTCGTGGACGGCGGCTGGCTGCTGGCCCGCATGCGCCAGGAGGATCTACAGGATGTCGTCGACAACCTGCATGCGGGGTCGCAGGATGTCGCGACGGTCATCGACCTCCACGGCACCATCATCGCCCGCACTGGTAACCATCCCGAGCTGATCGGCAAGCCGGTCGATATCCTGTTCGATCCGAACGACACCCGCGCTGGCCGCCGTATCAGCCAGGTCGACGGTGTGGATCGTCTCATCTCACTGGCCGCTCCCGGCCGCTATCCGCTGCGGGTGGGCTTCGGTGCGGCCAGCGGGGCCCTGTTCGGCAACTGGTATCCCGTCGTGGCGCTGACCGCCGCGCTGTATCTGCTCTACTGGATCGCGCTGTGGTACATCCTGGCCCGGATCGGCCGCGCCGAACGCGACCACCTGCGCTACGTGGGCGAGATCGAAACGGCCGAGCGGCGCTTCCGCATCATCTTCGACAAGAACCCCATGCCGTCCTGGGTGTACGACACCGACACCATGCGCTTCCTGGTGGTCAACCAGGCAGCCATCGATGCCTACGGCTATACGCGGGAACAATTCCAGGCCATGACCCTGCTGGACATCCGGCCCGCCACCGATGCGCGTGCGCTGCGAACGGCCGTGGAGGGACGCGGTGGTGGAGACGCCGTCGACAGCCGCCCGTGGACGCATCGCCGTGTCGACGGCAGCCTGTTGCAGGTGCTGATCCATGGCTCCGACATCGATTTTCCCGGCCACGTGGCCCGGCTGGTGGTAGCCGAGGACGTCACCGAGCGGCTGCGCAACGAACGCGTGCTGCGGCACCGGGCCACGCACGACGCGATCACCGGACTGCACAATACCGACGCCCTGCTCGATTTCCTCGACGAGGAGCGTCGCCGGGCCGGCGGCTACGAGCTGGCCTTCGTGCAGCTGCGCGGGCTGGAACTCATCAGCGACACCTTCGGGCAGGCCGTGGGCCAGGACGTGCTGCGGGTCATGGCCGACCGCTTCGCGGCCCTCAAGGGGCCGGGCACGGCCGTCGCCCATCGTCCGGCGGAGACCTTCGTCATGGCGATCATGGACGAAGACCGGCGCGGCGAGACACTGGCCGCGCTGATGCGTGCCGTGACCTCGCCGGTCAGCGTGCACGGCATGCTGCATATCCTGGAGCCGCGTGTGGGCCTGGCGGTCCATCCCCGCGATGGCGACCGCGCGGAGAAAGTGCTCGGCGCCGCCGCCCTGGCGGCGCAGATGGGCAGCGGCGCGCCCGGCACCTGGCACGTGTTCGAGGCGGCCATGGCCGCCGCGTCCATCAATCGCCTGAAGATGGCGGCGCAGATCCGCAGCGCGCTGGACGACGATACGTTCATCGTCCATTTCCAGCCCATCGTGCGCAGCAGCGACGGCGATATCGTCAGCATGGAAGCACTCATCCGCTGGCCGTTGCCGGATGGAGGCTTCGTCGCTCCGGATGTCTTCATCCCGCTGTGCGAGGAAACCGGGCTGATCGTGCCGCTGGGACACCGGGTGCTGCGGGAGGTGGGCCGTGCCTATGCCCGCATGGCGAGTGCGGGTTTCCCGAACGTCGCGCTGGCGGTGAACGTGTCGGCCGTGCAATTGCAGCGCGACGACATCGTGGCGGCGATACGACAGACCATCGCCGAGCACGACCTGCCTCGCGGCGCCATCCAGGTCGAGCTGACCGAAAGCGCGGTCATCGGCGACCAGGCACTACGCGCGATGGAGGCGCTCAGGTCGCTTGGCGTCCCCGTGGCGCTGGACGACTTCGGCACCGGCTTCTCCAGCCTCGCCTACCTGCGTGACCTGCCTATCGATGCGCTGAAGATCGACCGCGCCTTCGTCGCCGAGATCGACTCGGAACTGCGCTCGGCATCCGTATGCGAAGCCATCATCACCCTGGGCCGCACGCTGGGGCTGCAGGTGATCGCCGAAGGCGTGGAACGCGAGTCGCAGGCGCAATGGCTGATCGCGCATGGGTGCGATTACCTCCAGGGCTACCACGCCGCCGTACCGATGTCCGTGGACAACGTCATCGCCTTCCTCCAGCATCGACGCAAGGCACTCCAGGCGTAGAATGGGCGTCTTTTGCCGGAGCCTGCCGTGACGTTCCCGTTCTCCCTGGTCATCTTCGATCTCGACGGTACCCTGGTCGACAGCGCCACGGCCATCGCCGCCGCGGTCAATCGCACGCTCGAGGACTGGAAGCTGCCCCGGGTGGACGATGCGCGCATCGTCGACTGGATCGGCGAGGGCTCGCGCCAGCTGATCACCTATGCGTTCCGCGACGCCGGCAGCGATGCGGACATCGATGCCGTGATGCCGGGCTTCCTCGTGCATTACGCCGAAACCGCGCTCGATGGCGACGCCTATGACGGCGTGGTCGTCACGCTGCAGGCACTGTACGACCAGGGCGTGACCATCGCCGTGTGCACCAACAAGAACGAGGAGTTCGTGCGCCCCCTGCTCGACGCCCGCGGCATGCTGCCCTTCGTCGACGGCATCGCCGGGGGCAATACGCTGCCCCAGCGCAAGCCGAGTGGCGCACCCCTGCTCCACCTCGCCCGCCAGGCGGGGGTCGCCGTGGCGGACGTGCTCATGGTGGGCGATTCGGAAAGCGACGCACTGGCCGCGCACGACGCGGGCGTGGCCCTGGTCATGGTGAGTTACGGCTACCGTAAATCGCTGGACCTGATGAAGACGGGCGCGCTGGCGATCATCGATCGCATGCCCGACCTGCTCAACGTGCGCCGCGGCTCGGCAGGACCCAGTCCGGCCGGATGAAGTGGCAGGTGTAGCCGTTGGGAAACTTCTCCAGGTAATCCTGGTGCTCCGGCTCGGCTTCCCAGAAGTCGCCGGCCGGCGCCAGTTCCGTCACCGCCTTGCCTGGCCACAGGCCCGACGCGTCGACATCGGCGATCGTGTCTTCCGCGACCGCCTTCTGCTCGCCGTCGAGGTAGAAGATGGCGGAGCGGTAACTGAGGCCACGGTCGTTGCCCTGGCGGTTGGGCGTGGTCGGGTCGTGGATCTGGAAGAAGAATTCCAGGATCTTGCGGTAGCTGAGCACGGCGGGGTCGAACTCGATCTCGATGGCCTCGGCGTGGGAGCCGTGGTTCCGATAGGTGGCGTGGGGAACGTCACCGCCGGAATAACCCACGCGGGTGGCGATCACGCCCGGCTGCTTACGGATCAGGTCCTGCATGCCCCAGAAGCAGCCGCCCGCCAGGATCGCGCGCGAGCTCATGCCTCACCCCCGTCACGAGCGGCGAACTGGGCCGCATAGTCCGCATACCCTTCCTTGTCCAGGTCGGCCACGGGAATGAAGCGAAGCGAGGCTGAGTTGATGCAGTAGCGCAGGCCGCCCTTGTCACGCGGGCCGTCCGGGAACACATGGCCCAGATGGCTGTCGGCATGGGTGGAGCGCACTTCCGTGCGGATCATGCCGTGGGTGATGTCGCGCTTCTCCGCCACGTGCTCGTTCTCGAGCGGACGGGTGAAGCTGGGCCAGCCACAGCCGCTGTCGAACTTGTCCAGCGACGAGAACAAGGGCTCGCCGGAGACGATATCGACATAGATGCCGGGCGTGTGGCTGTCGTGGAACGCGTTCTGGAACGGACGCTCCGTGCCGCTTTCCTGGGTGACGCGGAACTGCTCCGGCGTCAGCCTGGCAACGGCTTCGGGGGTCTTGCGGTAGTCGGCCATGGGGCACTCCTCGAGGGGGATGGCGGCGTTCCACCGATAATGCGGGCAGCTTGCGTGGATGCAATGGCAACGCGCTGCCCGCCCGTGCCCGGCCCGTTCAGCCGGCGATGTCCTCGATCCAGCGGTGCCCGGCGCGACGCAGCAGCTCGCGTGCCGCATCCGGACCCCAGGTGCCCGCCTCGTAGGTGTCGGGGCCGTGCGTGTCCGTGTCCCAGGCTTCGAGGATCGGCGTCACCCAGCGCCACGCGGCCTCGGTCTCGTCCTTGCGCACGAACAGCGCCGGGCTGCCCTTCACGGCGTCCAGCAGCAGGCCTTCGTAGGAATCGCGATAAACCACGCGCGACGGGTCGTTCAACGTCGACAGGGCATCGACCTCTTCCAGGGCGAAGCGGTCGCCCGGCTGCTTCACGAACAGCGGCAGGCGGATGCTCTCGTTGGGCTGAATACGAATGCGCACCCGGCTGCCCGGGCGGGCGTCGCCGAACAGCCCGGCCTCCGCGGCACGGAACTGGATGACGATCTCGGTGAGTTTTTCGGGCATGCGCTTGCCCGAGCGCAGGTAGAACGGCACGCCCTGCCAGCGGGGGTTGTCGATCTCCGCCTTGAGCGCGACAAAGGTTTCCGTCGTGCTGGCCGAGTCGTCACCGAGTTCTTCGCGGTAGCCCGGCACCGGCTTGCCGTCGTGCTTGCCCTGCACATACTGACCACGCACCACGCTGGCCTCGAGGCGGTCGCGATCCAGCGGCTTGAGCGAAGTCAGCACACGCACCTTCTCGTCACGCAGCGCATCGGCTTCCAGCGAGGCGGGGCGCTCCATGGCGACCACGGTCAACACCTGCAGCAGGTGGTTCTGGATCATGTCGCGCAATGCGCCGGAGCCGTCGTAGTAACCGCCGCGCCCCTCGAGGCCCACCGTTTCCGCCGCGGTGATCTGCACGTATTCGATGGACTCGCGATCCCACATGCGCTCCAGCATCGGGTTGGCAAAGCGCAAGGCGATGATGTTCTGCACCGCCTCCTTGCCCAGGTAGTGATCGATGCGGAAGATCGTGTTCTCGGGGAAATGACGGCCGACGCCTTCGTTGACCTTGCGTGCGGTTTCCAGGTCGGTCCCGATGGGTTTTTCCAGCACGATGCGCGACTGGGCAGTGCGCAGGCCCTTCTCGTCGACGTTGCGCGCGATGTCGCCGTACAGGTCGGGCGCCGTGGCCAGGTAGAACACGCGAACGCGATCCTCGGCGGCATCCTTTTCCAGCAACGACTTCAGGCCGTCCCAGTTGCCTCCCGCTTCGGCACCGTTGAGGCTGACATAGTGCACGCGCTCGAGGAAACGACTCGCCGTGTCGTCCGTGTATTCGTCCTCACGGATGAATTCCTTCAGGGCCTTCTGCGCGCGTTCGCGGTACGAGGCATCGTCCAGCGGCGAGCGCGCCGTGCCCACGATCCGCGCATCGTCGGGGATCTGGCCTTCGGCAAAGCGCCGATACAGCGCGGGCAGCAGCTTGCGCATGGTCAGGTCGCCCGTGGCGCCGAAGATCACGTAGTCGAACGAGTCGACGGGTTCGAGCGTGGTCGAAGTAGTCATGGTGCGTATTCCCGGCAGTGTCCCGATCATCAATGCGGCATTGCATCATGGATTCAAGGCCAGCGCACCCCGTTACTGTTGCGCGCCACGCACAAATGTTTTGACCGGCGACCTATGACACCCGGGCACCGGGCATCCCCATGCAAGGGACCAGCGGCGGCCATACCGGCGGTCGGTCACGGGAATACAACCATGAGCAAGCTGAAAGACAAGGTCGCGCTGGTCACCGGCGCGTCCAAGGGCATCGGTGCGGCCATCGCACGCGCGCTGGCCGCCGAAGGCGCCTCTGTAGTGGTCAATTACGCCTCGAGCAAGACCGGCGCCGATGCCGTGGTCGCGGCGATCGAAGCCGCGGGCGGCAAGGCGTTCGCCGTGGGCGGCGACGTGTCGAAGCAGGCGGACGCCGAAGGCATGGTGGCCGCGGCCATCGCGCAGTTCGGCCGCCTGGATATCCTGGTCAACAACGCGGGCGTCTACCAGATGGCCCCGATCGAGGAGACGACCGAGGCCCTGTATCGCCGCATCTTCGACATCAATGTACTCGGCACCCTGCTGGTCACCCAGGCGGCATCCCCCCATCTGGGCCAGGGCGCCAGCATCATCAATATCGGGTCCACGGTGTCGCGGATCACACCGCCGGGCAGCGCCGTGTATTCGGGGACCAAGGGCGCGGTGGACGCGATCACCGGCGTGCTGTCGCGCGAGCTGGGCGCCCGCGGCATCCGGGTCAACGCGGTCAACCCGGGCATGGTCATCACCGAGGGCGTGCATACGGCGGGTTTTGCCGGCGGCGACTTCGAACAGTGGGCGGTCGGCCTGACCCCGCTGGGTCGCGTGGGCCAGCCGGACGACATCGCGCCGGTGGTGGCGTTCCTCGCATCCGACGAGGCCAAGTGGCTCACGGGCGAGCTGATCATCGCCTCGGGCGGCATGCGCTAAACCCTGCCGGGAGGCACGGAGACGAACGACGCCAGCGCCGGGGGCCCCTATCGAAGGCGCCGGCGCTGGCAGGGTCGGTCAGAGCTTGAAGCCGCTCACCACCGACTCCAGCGTGCGGGTCTGGTCTTCCAGGGCCTTGGCCGCGGCCGCCGCTTCCTCGACCAGCGCCGCGTTCTGCTGGGTCATGTCGTCCAGCTGCGTGACCACGCCACTGACCTGCTCGATACCCTGGCTCTGCTCGTTGCTGGCGGCCATGATTTCTTCCATGAAGGTGGCCACATGCGCCACGTTGCCGGTCAGTTCGCCGATACGCTGGCCCGCCACGCGGACCAGCGACGAGCCCCGTTCCACATCATCCACGGATTCCGCGATCAGCGTCTTGATGTCCCGGGCCGCCTTCGCCGAACTCTGGGCCAGGCTGCGCACCTCGCCCGCCACCACCGCGAAACCGCGTCCCTGCTCACCGGCACGCGCCGCTTCCACCGCCGCGTTCAGCGCCAGCAGGTTGGTCTGGAAGGCGATGCCGTCGATGACCCCCACGATATCGGCGATGCGGGCGGACGACCGGGTGATGGCGTCCATGGTCACGACCACTTCGTCGACCGTGCCACCGCCGCTACGCGCCGCGGCCGCCGCATCGCGGGCCAGCGTATTGGCCTGACGGGCGTTGTCGGCGTTCTGTCGCACCGTGGCGGTCAGCTCTTCCATCGACGCGGCGGTTTCTTCCAGGGAGCTGGCCTGCTCTTCCGTGCGCTGGGACAGGTCGAGGTTGCCGCTGGCGATCTGCGTGGCGGCCGAGGAAATGGCCGCGGAGCTGTCGCGCACCTGCCGCATCATGCCCTGCAGGCGGGCGATGAAGCCGTTGAAGCTGTCGACCACGCCGTTGTATTCGGTGCCCTTGCCGTAGCTGAGCCGGCGGGTGAGATCCGCTTCACCGGAATTGAGCTCGTCGATATTGGTCTTCAACGTGGCCAGCTGGTTCATCAGCGCGCGGATGCCCAGCACCAGCGCGATGAGCAGCAGCGCGGCGAGCGGCACCTGCACCGCGGCCAGCTTGGTCAGCACACGGGTGCTGTTCTCGGTGAGCAGGTGGGTAGGCAGGCTGGTGGCGAGCACCCAGGGCGTACCGGCGATCGGCTTGAGGAACAGCGTGTGCGATTCGCCGTCGGCGTCGTAGTCGCGCTCGACCTGGCCACCCTTGGCCACGCCCGGGAGGGCATCCTTCACCTGGGCGATCATGGCCGAGCTGCCGGCCAGGTCGGCGATCTTTTTCAGGACGATGTCGTCCTTGATATACGTGCTGTTGCTGACGACGGTGCCGTTCGGCTCGACGATCAGGATCTGGCCGTGCACCTTCTTTTCCATGTCCGCGACGAGGCGGTTGAAGAAGCCGAGCGTGACGTCCACGGTGGAGACGCCGAAGATCTCGTCCCCCTTGTAGATGGCCATGGCGCAGTTGGTACGCGGCTGTGCGCTCGCGTCGTCCTTATAGGCATCGGCCCAGAGGCAATGGCCACGCGGTGCGCTCAGGCCGTTCTTGTACCAACTCTGCTCCCAGTACTTCAGGGCGTCGGGCTGGTTCCAGTGCGTGTTGACCATCAGCTTGCCGCTGGCGTCGCGGGCGAAGAAGGTGCTGTCGCGCTCCTTGGTGGGCTCGCGCTTGAACGGCAGCGGCCAGATGCCACCGCCGAACACGTCGGCGTCGCCGTACTGGTCCACCAGGCCAGGCTGCAGCCGGTCGATGGACGGGCTGTCCATCAGCGCCACCGTCTGCGTGATGCTGCGCTGCTGCGCCTCCACCTGGTGCAGCTTGTTGGTGATGACCGCGCCGATCTCGTCGACATTGCGCCCGACCAGTTCCGCCTCGCTGGCGCGCAGGTCCGGGCTGACGAAGAGCCGGATAACCACCAAAGTGAGCGCCACGAGGACGAGGAAATAGGCCGCTACCGCAACGGTGTAGCGGGCCTGGGTCGATTTGAGAAGAGTCACGCGGGGCGCCCGGAATGAAGGAGACACATCCTTGACGGCGTATTCGGCACAATCTTTAGCCGCCCCGCGGCGAAGTTTTTTTCAGCCGAGCGCCTTGTCCACCATGGCCTGCGCTTCGGCCAGCACCTGGGCGAGATGATCGGGCCCACGGAAGCTTTCCCCGTAGACCTTGTAGATGTCCTCGGTGCCCGACGGGCGTGCCGCAAACCAGGCCTGGCCAGAGCTGACCTTGATCCCTCCGATGGGCTGGCCACCGGCCTGGTTGACCACGGCGACGATGGGATCGCCCGCCAGGGTCTTCGACTCCACCCGCTCGGGGGAAAGCTTCGACAACGTGGCCTTCTGCGCATGCGAGGCCGGCGCGTCGATGCGCGCGTTGGCCGGGTCGCCAAGCTCAGCGGTGATCCCGCGATAGATCTCGCCCGGGTCGCGTTCGAGTCGGGCCGTCATTTCGCCGGCCAGCAACGCCGCGACGATGCCATCCTTGTCGGTCGACCAGGCCGAACCGTCCCGGGACAGGAAGGAAGCGCCGGCACTCTCCTCGCAACCGAAGCCGAGGCTGCCGTCGTAGAGGCCGGAGACGAAATACTTGAAGCCCACCGGTACCTCGCGCAGGGGCCGGCCCAGCTTCGCGGCGACGCGATCCAGCAGACCGGTGCTGACGGCGGTCTTGCCGACCGCGGCGTCGGCGCGCCAACCGGGCCGGTTCTGGAACAGGTACCACGCCGCCGCCGCGAGGTAATGGTTGGCGGGGAGCAAACCGGTGCTGGGCGCCACGACGCCATGGCGATCGTGATCGGTGTCACAGGCGAAGGCGACCTGGAACTTGTCCTTCAGCCCGATCAGGCGCTGCATGGCATAGGACGACGACGGGTCCATGCGCACGCGACCGTCCCAGTCCAGCGACATGAAGGAGAACGTGGTATCGACGGCTTCGCTGACCACGGTGAGGTCGAGCTTGTAGCGCTCGGCGATCGCACGCCAGTAATGGACACCGGCGCCACCGAGCGGATCGACGCCCATGCGGACGCCCCTGGCACGAATGATGTCCAGATCCAGCACGTCGCCGAGATCGCTCACGTAACGATCAAGGAAGTCGTACTCGGTCGTGGTGGAGGCCTTGATCGCCTGCGCGAACAGCTGCCGCTTCACCTCGCGCAGTCCGCCCTCGATCAGCACGTTGGCGCGCTGCGCGATCCATGACGTGGCGTCGGTATCGGCGGGGCCGCCGTGCGGCGGGTTGTACTTGATGCCGCCGCTCTCGGGCGGATTGTGCGACGGGGTGATGACGATGCCATCGGCCAGGCCGCTTTCACGCCCGCGATTGAAGACGAGGATGGCATGCGAGACGGCCGGCGTGGGCGTGAATTCGCCGCCATGGGAGACGTAGGTCGCCACGCCATTCGCGGCCAGCACCTCCACCGTGCTTTCGAACGCGGGAGCGGACAGCGCATGAGTGTCGATGCCCACGAACAGCGGACCGTCGATGCCTTCCTTGCGGCGGTATTCGCAGATCGCCTGGACCACGGCCTGCACGTGCCATGCATTGAACGAGCGGACCAGCGACGAACCGCGGTGGCCGGATGTCCCGAACACCACGCGCTGCTCGGGCACCGACGGATCGGGCTGCAGGTCGTGATAGGCGGCAAGCAGGGCGGCGATGTCCACCAGGGGGGCTTCCGTGGCGGGTTTGCCCGCCAGCGGGCTGATCTTGGCACTCACCGATACGTCTCCTTGCGTGGTGCCGTCGTGGCACCGGACCTTCACATTGTAGGCATGGCGCCTGAACGCCGATGTCAAACCGGCGTGCACTTTTGAGATTTTTTCTATGTCCCGCCGGTACGGCTACGACTATGTTGGCCCGCGGCCTGCACACCGGCCGGCGGCAGTCGCAGCCGCTCGATGTACTCGAAGATCTCCGCATCCGTCTCCAGCCGCAATTTGCGCATGGCATTGGTCTTCTGTTGGCTTATGGTGGACAAGCCGCGCCCCGTGGCCCGGGCGATGTCGGTCACGCTGTTGCCTGCGGCGAACAGGCGCAGGATTTCCAGCTCCCGCGGCGAAAGGTCGGCCAGCGTCCCCGTGCCGATGGGCTCGCCCTGGGGTGTGAAGATCATTTCCCGCACGGAGGCACCCAGGTAGACATGGTTCGACAGGATCTGCACCAGCGCCTCGGGGATCTCCCGCGTATCCCCCGACTTGCCGATCAGTCCGCGCACGCCGGCCTCGAGAATCTCGCGGTAAAGGGCGGGATTGGCCAGGGTGGTGATCACCATGACCGGCAGTTCGGGGTAGCGCCGGCGGATTTCCCCCAGCAGGGCAAGCCCGTCACGGCCCGGTTCGGGCATGCTGAAATCGGTGATCAGCGCGTCGCAGGGCTTACTCGCCAGCACGGCGAGCAGTTCGTCCGGCGACTGCGCCTCGCCGACCACATCGGCCAGGCCGTCCTTCGTCAACGCCAGGCTGATGCCCTTGAGCACGACGGGATGATCGTCGGCCAGGATGACACGGTGAACCATGAGTAATCCTTTCTCGGTAGCCAGTCCGGGCCGCCACTCACCCTTCCAGGGCACCATCGGCGGGGCGCAGAGTTGAGCACATCGCGCCCATCACTGCCACTGCGACGACGCCTGCGTGCACGGCTGCTGGCAGGCTACGACCGCGTCGCACTCGCCTGCGCCCGCATCCGCGAAAGCCGCGACCTGCCGGCGTTGCTGTCCCGCATCGGCCAGCACTACGCCCGCATCGCGCAACGGCAGGGCAGCCAGCTGGAGATCGAGGTGGACCCGGCGCTGGCACACGACCTGGTCGGCCCCTACGCCACGCTGGGCCGCGTGCTGTGCCTCCTGCTGGATAGGGCGTTCGCGGTGCCCGGCAGCGTGCGGGTCGCCTTGCAGGTGGACGTGGTGGGCGACGATCCGGATGGCCAGATGGTCCATATCACCGTCGCGGACACCGGCAACGCGCTCGACGAACAGTGCCCGTGCCTGGCGAAGGCCGATGCCATGGTGGCCGCACTGGACGGCGTCCTGCATATCGAGTGTGCGGCCGACCGTGGCACCCGCATCATCGTGGAGATCACCCTCACCCTGCCCCGCGTACCCCCGCGCATCGATATCGAGACACTGCGCACCACGCTGGGCGGCACGTCCGCGCTGCGCGAGGTGATCGCGGCGCTGGATCGTTCGCTCAGCCGCGACCTGATCCAGCTGCACCTCCTGCTCGCGCAACCCGGCACGGCCGACCTGCAGGCCTGGCTGCACCGCGTATCCGGCGCACTGGGCATGGCCGAAGCCACGGACCTCGCTCGCATGGGGCTGCACCTCGAGCGACGCCTGGCGGAAGAACGCAGCCCCACCCTCGACGCGGCCATCCGGCGCTTCGGCGAGGACGCCGCCTGCGTGCTCGAAGTGCTTCGCAAACACACCTGACCGATCCGCTATAGTTCGCGCATCGTGAGCACCCTGCCCGCCATCGCCTCCGCCGACGATCCGCTGCGCGCCTTCGTCGATGCCCACCCCCGCCTGTTCGTGTTGACCGGCGCGGGTATCAGCACGGACTCCGGCATCCCCGATTACCGCGACGGCCAGGGGGCGTGGAAACGCCGTCCCCCGATGACCCTGCAGATGTTCATGAGCGGGCCGCCGGCGCGTGCCCGCTACTGGGCGCGCGGCATGATCGGCTGGCGTCATTTCGCCGCCGTCAGCCCGAACGCCGCCCACCGTGCGCTCGCGCGGATGGAACAGGACGACCGCATCGCGCTGCTGCTGACCCAGAACGTCGACGGCCTGCACGAGGCGGCAGGCAGCGTCGAGGTAGTGGACCTGCACGGGCGCCTGGACCGCGTACGCTGCATGCAGTGCGGCGACATCACCGGACGCGACGCCATGCAAAACCGGCTGATGAGCGCGAACCCCGCATGGCTGGCGATCCAGGCCACGATCGCACCCGATGGTGACGCGGACCTGGACGGGGTGGACTTCTCCTCCTTCGTCATTCCGGCATGCACGCTCTGCGGCGGCATCCTCAAGCCGGACGTGGTCTTCTTCGGCGAGAACGTGCCGCGTGCCCGTGTGGACACCGCCTGGGAACGCCTTGGCCAGGCCGACGCCATGCTGGTGGTCGGCTCGTCGCTGATGGTCTATTCCGGCTACCGCTTCGTCCTGGAAGCCTCACGGCGCGGCCTGCCCATTGCATCGGTCAACATCGGCGTCACGCGCGCCGACGCCCTGTTCGACCTGAAGATCGAGCGTTCGGTGACCGAGGTGCTGGCGCCGTACGCCTAGCGGCACTCACGAAAGCTAGCGGCGCGCGCGGAAGAACGCGCGCAGCATCGCGCTCGCCCTCTCCGCTTCCAGGCCGCCGACCACGGTCACGCGATGGTTGTGCAACGGGGAAGCCAGGGTGTCGAAGACGCTTCCCGCGGCACCCGTCTTGGGATCGGTCGCGGCATACACCACCCGGCCGACGCGCGCATGGATCATGGCCATGGCGCACATGGTGCAGGGCTCGAGGGTGACGTAGAGCGTGGAGCCGGGAAACCGGTAATTGCTCACCGCCTGCCCGGCCGCACGCAAGGCCTGGATCTCCGCATGCGCGGTGGGATCGTTCAGGGTGATATTGCGATTCCAGCCTTCGCCGATGACGACATCGTTCGACACCAGCACCGCGCCGACAGGGACCTCGCCCTCGGCGTCGCGGGCGTATGCAGCCAACGCCAGTGCACGCTCCATCCAGCGGCGGTCGGCTTCCGAGAACATGTCATCGCTGGCGACGTAGGGCGTGGACAAGGCAGGGGCATTCCCGGGACAAGGGGCGGATTCTACGTCGTTTAGGCGAGTCGGACGATGCGCCCACGCAGCCGGCTACGACCCGGCTTGCCGAGGCTTACGCCGGAAGCACGTCGCAGCATGATCGTCCACGATACCTACCGCCTGCATCCAGGCGTAGGTGATGGTGGGGCCGACGAACTTGAAGCCGCGCTTCTTGAGATCCTTGGAAATCGTCACCGACAACGGGGTCTGCGTCGGCACGCTACGCCCATCGCCCCGGATCACCGTGCCGTCGGTGAACGACCAGCAATACGCATCGAAGGTTTCGCCACGGGCGCGCATGTCCTCGTACACCCGCGCGCCGTTGATGGTGGCTTCGATCTTTGCCCGCGAGCGGATGATGCCGGCATCGTCGAGCAGGCGGACGATGTCCGCCTCACCGAATCGCGCCACCTTGGCCGGATCGAAGCCCTTGAAGGCCGCACGGAAGTTTTCCCGCTTGCGCAGGATGGTGATCCAGGACAATCCCGCCTGGAAACCCTCCAGCATCAACTGCTCCCAGAGCATGCGCGAGTCGTGCAGCGGCACACCCCACTCCGTGTCGTGGTACGCGGCGTAGAGCGGGTCGCTGCCGGCCCAGGCGCAACGCGTGGGTTGGTCGCTCACGCTATTTCCGTCATGGTGAGCACCATCGAGTTACAGACCCAGGTCGGACAGGCCCGGGTGGCCATCGGGACGACGCCCCTGCGGCCAGTGGAACTTACGATCGGCTTCGGCCAGGGGAAGATCGTTGATACAAGCGTAACGGTGGGACATCTCGCCGTCGGCGCTGAACTCCCAGTTCTCGTTGCCATAGGAACGGAACCAGTGGCCGCTGTCGTCATGCCACTCGTAAGCGAAGCGCACCGCGATACGGTTGTCGGTGAACGCCCAAAGCTCCTTGATCAGCCGATAATCCTGTTCCTTGAGCCACTTGCGCTTGAGAAACGCCACGATCTGCTCGCGCCCGGTAATGAACTCGGCACGGTTACGCCAGTGACTGTCGACGGTGTAGGCCAACGAGACTTTTTCCGGGTCGCGGCTATTCCATCCGTCCTCGGCCAGGCGGACCTTCTGCAGCGCGGATTCACGCGTGAACGGGGGAACCGGAGCGGCCATGGTCTGACGCCTGATGAGAAGGCTTCCATTGTACCGATGGGTACAGGGCACGCCCTGGGGAAAAATGCCGCAGGTCCAGAAGAGCGCCTGCGGCATCCGCCGTGCCTTACGAACCAGGCATGCTACCGGTAGCTGCCGTCCTCGTCGCGAATCCACGCCGCCTGCGGCCCGATGCCTTCGGACGAACCGAACAGGTTGCGGAGTCGCGACGGTTGCGAACGCAGGTACTGCTTCGGCGGACGGACGGTAGCGCCCAACTCCGCGGCGGCGTGCCAGGGCCAGCGCGGGTCGTAGAGGATCGTGCGGGCCAGCGCGATCATGTCCGCGTCGCCGGTGGCGACGATGGCCTCGGCTTGCTCGGGGCTGGTGATCAGGCCCACCGCCACCACCGGGATGCCAACCGCCTGCTTGATGCCGCGGGCGAACGGTACCTGGTAGTTCGGTCCTGCCGGGATGGTTTGGCGCTCATCGAGGCCACCGGTCGACACGTGGATGGCATCGCAACCCCGGGCCTCGAGCGCCCTGGCAAAGGCGATCGTCTGCTCAAGGTCCCAGCCGCCCTCTACCCAATCGGTGGCCGATACCCGCATCGTCACCGGCCGATCGGCAGGAAACACCGCACGCACGGCGTCGAAAACCTCCAGAGGGAAGCGCATGCGATTTTCCAGCGACCCGCCGTACTCGTCGGTGCGCTGGTTGGACAAGGGCGACAGGAACTGGTGCAAGAGGTAACCGTGCGCGCCATGGAGCTGCACGAAGGCGAGGCCAAGCCTGGCAGCACGCTGGGCCGCGGCGGCGAAGGCGTCACGGACACGGGCCAGACCGGCCTTGTCGAGCGCCACGGGCGCCTGATCGCCTGCATGGAAAGGCACGGCGGATGCGCCAACCGTCTGCCAGCCATGCTCGTGATCGGCGGCTAGCTGGTGACCGCCAGCCCACGGCGTCTCCGTGGAGGCCTTGCGTCCGGCGTGGCCCAGCTGGATACCGATCGGCATGTCCGACCAGTGTCGGATGCTTTCCAGCACGCCGCCCATGGCTTCTTCCGTAGCGTCGTCGTAGAGGCCCACATCGCCCCAGGTGATGCGGCCTTCCGGTTCCACCGCGGTCGCCTCGATCGTGAGCAGCCCCGCGCCGGACAGGGCCAGCTGGCCGAGGTGGATACGGTGCCAGTCGTTCATGCGGCCATCGTTGTCGGCCGAGTACTGGCACATGGGTGCGATGACGATGCGGTTGGCCAGTTCGAGGTTGCGCACGCGTAAAGGCTTGAAGAGCGCCGGTTGGGCCATGGAAGATACTCCGGGGAAGGCGGGAAGAATTCCGAGATGGTGACGGATTCCCTACACGCAAGCCGGACTTATCCCGCAGCTTTATCAGCCCGGCGCAGTATCGGTGAACGCCAGCCGAGCGTGCTCCTTGGCGATGTTGACCTGCATCGCCGCCAGCGCCGTCTCCATGACCGTCGGATCGACGGTATATCCCTTGCGCTCGGCCAGCCATGCGAGCACGTCGGACAGATGCCATAACGCGCTCGACCCGTCGTGTAACGGTGTCGGAAAGCGACCGGCATGCGTGAGCATCAGTTTGCGCATGTTCTGCCGGGAGACACCGGCTACTTCCGCGATATCGGTCAGACCGACGACATCGGGCGAGGCCTCGATCAATACCGCTGCGGGCACCACCCGGCGCACATCGTCGAGTGCCGACCGCATGGCGTCGACCGCCGAGTCGGCTTCCCGGCTGAATGTCAGGGCCAGGCGCCCCGGCAGGCCGATGCCGAGGGTGGCATCGTCGCAGCCCGCTTCGCCCAGCCGCTCGACAAGCGCATCCATGTCGGTTTCATCGGTGGGCAGGCTGTACTTGAGGGTGAATACGTATTCCATGGAACCTCCTTGGTTCAACGGCTTCGACCGCCCGGCTTGCGAATCGCATTGCAGTGATCCACCACGCGGCGTAGCGCCCGTGCGTGGCTTGCCGGATTTTTGGGCGTGCTCCAGATGCTGGTGATGCAGAACTCGCCACACCGGCAGTCCCGATCGTTGTAGCGGCAATACAACTTTCCCCAGGCATGGCTGCCGCCGGTGCTGACCCGCCAGCCGGAACGCTCCGCGTGGCGTAGTGCGTCTTCTATGTCTTTCTTCGGATGGCTTCGTCGGGACATCCTGGACTCCAATTTTCGTCTTAAAACCAATGGTTGTCAATAGACAACCAGGCATCCATCTACGTGCGCAGGTGGTGTTTTAAGAGTTAACAGAAGGCCAAAGAGAAAGCGGCGGCAGGTCTGGTAAGCAGGCAACGCGACAAAAGCAGGCGTCGCCCTCGCGCCTGCGCATAGGCCCGATGAACAGGACATTGGATCGTCATCGGCAGGCGCGCTCCGACGTGCCCCGATGGCGGCAAGACGGGCCACCGTCCCTGACTCGCCAGGACTTTGATGCATCCGACGCAACGCGAGCGCAAGCCGTGGATCGCATAGTGGCAGCAGGAGCCGGCGATCAAGCGGCCAAAGCGGTGTGGCTGACCGCGACCGATCCGGACAGTCCAGCACCTATGCCTGCGGGCGACGATGCGGTGGCGTTGGCGGTGGACGTCTGAACCCGCACCTTTCCCAGGCAGTTCGCCTCACGTTTCCGGCTCGAGTACACCGCGATAGGCGACAACGAGGTCGACAAACGGCAGCACGATCTCCATTCGGAAGCGAAAGCGCCCCGCTTCCTCGGATTCGACCATGCGGTATGCGGGCATGGAAACGCCGAACAGCGAATGGGCGCGGCACGAAGTCCGGCTGCCGAATGTCCGCGTCCAGCGCTCAGTACCTCGAGCCGCGCCCTCCTCCGGTGCAAAAGCAACCGACACCGAAATATCCACGGTCGCTTGAGGAAAGCCGACCAAGGCAAGTACAAGGCGCGCACAGAGACCTGCGCCGTGGGTCACTTCGGCGTGTCCCGACTGTCCACATCGCACAATAAAATGCTTGTCTCGCTATGACAAGTTATAGGATCGTCAGTGGCAAAGTATCCGCAAGTTTGGCGACCAAAACATTTTGTCGAAAGCGAATCGATTGCTTAAAATAACTGATTAAGCAAAGACGGCTCCGAAGACTTGAGCCGCTCGAGCATATTGTTGACATAAAACATATCAGGAGAAGCGTTAACCGACAACACAACTACAACGTAATCAGGCTGCGCTTTATTCAACATGAAAGTGACGAGCCCGACGCCATGGATGCTGCACAACGACTTCAGACGATTCATATCGTCACTACTTGTCGAGTTCGGGACGACTATGTAGGTTCGGTGCGAGAACAGCCGATAGGCAACGGCTTGTCCAAAGGCCACGACAGGTTGACTTGGCACAGCCTTGATCTCAGCCGTAACGATCTGCGGCTCGAACTTGAAAATATCTTGTGCCCTAGCTTTTAAGACACCGATGACGTCCGGCGTCCCCCACTTTCCACCGAGGCTACTGCCACCAAGCGATTTGGCGACTGTCGCCTCGTCATTCTCTTGAAGCCATTCTGCGAAGCTATCGTAGAAATCTTGCTCCGTAAGAGTTCCCAATGACGGATCAGAGGCCGGCACCTGGGCTGTCTCAATCGCAGCCTGCTTTAGATTTGCAGCTGGGGAGGGGCACTTCACTCGGCGGCATGCGACCCAAGTGCACGATGATCGATGAGAGCGGCTGGCTCGGACTTGTTGGCGGACAGGTCCAGCGAGAGCCATCACAAGGCTCCCGAGGTACCGCCGGCCTTGCTGCGCACACGCTTGGGCACGTACTCATCCATCAAGGTCAGGCCGATCTCGTCGTTCGACGTGTCCAGCAAGTTTTCCAACGCCTGTATTTCGCCGAAGACGTGGAGCGCGCGGGCAAAGAAGGAAATAGGCAAGCGCACGTCGCCCTTTTCCATGCGACGAACCGTGGAGAGGGACGCGCCAATACGCTCGGCCAGCGAAGCCTGGGAGATACGGCGCCGCCGACGCGCCAGTGCAACATCCTGGCCCAGTTTTCGAATGGCTCGCTCAACCGGCATCGGGATTGGGATTGGGATTGGCGTATCCACTGTTAGCACTCCTTCAGGAGCTCACTGGCATGGAGATCTCTATAAGGCTTATTGTCACACACCCACTCATAACTCAATAAGGGCTCCCATAGGGACACCTAAGACAGATAAGTATTCCTATTGGACTATTTACACGGAAAGCAACGCTATCTCAATCAAACGACTGCATCACTCCCACTCAATCGTAGCCGGCGGCTTCCCCGATATGTCATAAACCACACGAGAAATACCACGCAACTCATTGATAATCCTCGTTGAGCACTTATCGAGGAAATCATAGGGAAGATGCGCCCAATGCGCCGTCATAAAGTCGATCGTCTCGACCGCCCGCAGCGCGATCACCCACTCATAGGCACGGCCGTCACCCACCACGCCAACCGAACGCACCGGCAGGAACACCGCGAACGCCTGGCTCACACGATCGTAAAGCCCATGGCTGCGCAACTCCTCGATGAAGATCGCATCCGCCCGCTGCAGCAGGTCGACGTATTCCGCCTTCACCTCGCCGAGCACGCGCACCCCCAGGCCCGGGCCCGGGAACGGGTGGCGATAGACCATGTCACGCGGCAGGCCCAGTTCGACGCCGATGCGGCGCACCTCGTCCTTGAACAGCTCGCGCAGCGGCTCGACCAGCTTGAGCTTCATGTGCTCCGGTAGGCCGCCGACGTTGTGGTGGCTCTTGATGACGTGGGCCTTGCCCGTCTTGCTGCCGGCCGACTCGATGACATCCGGGTAGATCGTACCCTGGGCCAGCCACTTCACGCCGTCGAGCTTCGCCGATTCCTCGTCGAATATCTCGATGAACAGGCGGCCGATGACCTTGCGCTTGGCTTCCGGGTCTTCCACGCCGGCCAGGGCGTCGAAGTAGCGCTGCTTCGCATCCACGCGGATGACGTTGACGCCCATGTGCTCGGCCATGGTCGACATCACCTGGTCGCCTTCCTGGAAGCGCAGCAGGCCGGTATCGACGAACACGCAGGTCAGCTGGTCGCCGATCGCCTTTTCCAGCAGCGCGGCCACCACGGAGGAATCGACGCCACCGCTGAGGCCCAGCAGCACGCGGTCGCTGCCGACCTGCTCGCGCACACGGGACACGGCATCTTCGATGATGTGGGCGGCGTCCCACAGCGTGGCCGAACCGCAGAGGTCGACGACGAAGCGGCGCAGCAGCTCCATGCCGCGCTTGGTGTGGGTCACTTCCGGGTGGAACTGCACGCCATAGAAGCGACGGGCGTCGTCGGCCATGGCGGCCAGCGGCAGGCTAGGCGTGGATGCGACCACTTTGAAGCCTTCCGGCATCGCGGTCACGCGGTCGCCGTGGGACATCCATACGCCCAGCGATTCGCCGTCCTCCACCACCGTCTCGAACAGGCCGCACTGGCCGAAGGTGATCGTGGCGGGGCCGAACTCGCGGTGATGACCGGCCTCCACCTTGCCGCCGAGCTGCTCGGCCATGGTCTGCATGCCGTAGCAGATGCCCAGCACCGGCACGCCGAGGTCGAACACCTGCTGCGGCGCACGCGGGGAGTGGTCCTCGGTCACCGACTCCGGGCCGCCAGAGAGGATCACGCCCTTCGGGTTGAACCCGGCGATCTCATCGGGCGCGTGGTCCCAGCCCCAGACTTCGCAATAGACGCCGATCTCGCGGATACGGCGGGCGATCAGCTGCGTGTACTGCGAACCGAAATCGAGGATGAGGATCTTGTCGCTGTGGATATCGGTCATCGGTGACTGCCTGCCGTAGGGAATGGGGAACGCCCCGCGCCGTGCGCGTTGGGCTGAAAAAGCAGAACACCCGCTTGCGGCGGGCGTCCTGGGTCACCGGGGCTGCACGCGCGGGCGCGTCAGTCCCGGCGGTAGTTCGGTGCTTCCTTCGTGATCTGGATATCGTGCGGATGCGCTTCAAGCACGCCCGCGCCGGTGACCTTCACGAACTGGGCCTTCTCATGGATCTCTTCGATCGACGCCGCGCCCATGTAGCCCATGGAGGCGCGCAGGCCGCCCATCATCTGGTGGATGATGTTGCGCAGCGGGCCACGGTACGGCACGCGGCCTTCGATGCCTTCCGGCACCAGCTTGTCGGCGTCCGCCTCGTCCTGGAAGTAACGATCCTTCGAGCCCAGCTGCATCGCGCCGATGGAGCCCATGCCGCGGTAGCTCTTGTACGAGCGGCCCTGGAACAGCTCGACCTCGCCCGGGGCTTCCTCGGTACCGGCGAACATGGAACCGAGCATCACCGAGGACGCACCGGCCGCCAGCGCCTTGGGAATGTCCCCGGAATAGCGGATGCCGCCGTCGGCGATGAGCGGGATCTCGCCCTTCAGCGCCGTGGCGACCATGTCGATCGAGGTGATCTGCGGCACGCCGATGCCGGTGACGATACGCGTGGTGCAGATGGAGCCCGGGCCCACGCCCACCTTGACCGCGTCGACGCCGGCGTCCAGCAGCGCGCGCGCCGCCTCGCCCGTGACGATGTTGCCGGCGATGACCTGCACCTGCGGGTAGCGCTTCTTGACCCAGCCGGCGCGGTCGATCACGGCCTGCGAATGGCCGTGCGCGGTGTCGACCACCACCACGTCCACGCCTGCCTCGACCAGCAGCTCGATGCGGCGTTCGGTGTCGCCGCCGACGCCCACCGCGGCACCCACCACCAGGCGCTCGTGCGAATCCTTGGCGGCGTGGGGGTTGTCACGTGCCTTCTGGATATCCTTGACGGTGATGAGGCCACGCAGCTGGAAGCCGTCGTTGACCACCAGCACCTTCTCGATGCGGTTGCGGTGCAGCAGCTCGAGCACTTCGTCGTGCGAGGCGCCTTCCTTCACCGTGACCAGGCGATCCTCGCGGGTCATGATGTTGCGCACCGGGTCGTCGTGCTTGCGCTCGAAACGCAGGTCGCGGCTGGTGACGATGCCGACCAGTTTCTCGCCATCCACCACCGGCACGCCGGAGATGTTGTGCGCCCGGGTGAGCGCCATGACCTCGCCGATGGAGGTGTCGGGGCGCACGGTGATCGGGCTGCGGATGACGCCGGCCTCGAACTTCTTGACCAGGCGCACTTCGGCGGCCTGCAGTTCGGCGGTCATGTTCTTGTGGATGATGCCGATGCCGCCGTTCTGGGCCATGGTGATGGCCAGGCGGGCTTCGGTCACGGTGTCCATGGCGGCGGACACGATGGGGATGTTCAGGCGCAGGCCGCGCGTGAACCGCGTTGAGGTGTCCACATCGCGCGGCATGACCGTGGAGTGGCCGGGAACAAGGAACACGTCATCGTAAGTGAGTGCCTCGGCAAGGATGCGCATAGCATTATTCCCGCGAGTAAATCGCGGCATTATACCCTGCAATGCAGCACTCGGGTAGGCGCGCGATGCGACCAGGCGTGCCCTGCACGCCGCCAGGTTAACTAGCCACCATGGCATCCAGTGCGTCGGCCGCCTCCAGCGTGTTTTCCATCAGCGTGGCCACCGTCATCGGGCCGACGCCACCCGGCACCGGCGTGATCCACGCGGCACGCTCCGCCGCGGGCGCGAACTCGACGTCGCCGACCAGACGGCCGTCTTCCAGCCGATTGATGCCCACGTCCACCACCACCGCGCCCGGCTTGATCCACTCCCCACGCACCAGCCCCGGCCTGCCGGCCGCGACCACGAGGATATCGGCCTGGCTGACGAACGAAGCTAGATTCTGGGTGAACTTATGGCAGCAAGTTACTGTACTTCCTGCAATAAGAAGCTCCAGCGCAAGCGGCCGGCCGACATGGTTGGAGACGCCGACGATCACCGCATGCTGGCCACGCACCGGCCGATCCGTGTGGCCGAGCAAGGTCATCACGCCCTTGGGCGTGCACGGGCGCAGTCCGAACCGGCGCAGGGCCAGCCGACCGACATTGACCGCCTGGAAACCGTCCACGTCCTTGCCCGGATCGATCCGGTCGACCAGCGCGTCCTCGTCGATATGGGCCGGCAGCGGTGACTGCACCAGGATGCCGTGCACGGCGGGATCGGCGTTGAGCCGGTCGATCAGTGCAAAAAGTTCGTCCTGCGAGGTGGTGGCAGCGAGATCGTAGCCGAACGACTGGAACCCCACCTGCTGGCAGGCCTTGCGCTTGTTGCGGACATACACCGCCGAGGCCGGGTCTTCACCCACCAGCACCACGGCCAGGCCGGGCGCACGGCGACCCTCGGCAACCCGCTTGGCCACGCGGCGACCGATGTGCTCGAGCAGTTCCTGGGCGATGCGCTTGCCGTCGAGAATACGTGCGGTCATGGGATGTCGCCCTGCGGAAACCGCGCATTATCCCCTGAACCCCGCGTGCGGAAAAGGGTTGGCTCTTGCATACTTTCCGCCATGCACGCCGCACCGATCCCCTACCCGCACGACCTGAGCGATGGCCACGTCGTCCTGCGCCCGCATCGCATGAGCGATGCCCATGCACTTGCCGAGGCCGTTCGCGAATCGGTGGCTACCGTCGGCCGCTGGCAGGACTGGTGCCATGCCGGGTACAGCGAGGCCGATGCCACGACATGGATCGATGTCTGCCATCGGCACTGGCTCACCGGCGAGGGCAACGAGTTCCTGGTCTTCGACGCCACCACCGATACGCTGCTCGGCGGCATGGGGGTCAACCACCTCAACCACCAGCACCGGTTTGCCAACCTCGGTTACTGGGTGCGGGAATCCGCCCAGGGCAACGGCATCGCCACCCGTGCCGGACGACTCGCCGCGCGCTTCGCGCTCGAGACGGTGCAGGTGTCACGACTGGAAATCGTGGCCGCCCACGACAACCTGCCCAGCCGACGGACGGCTGAACGCATCGGAGGCACTTTCGAAGGAATACTTCGAAAGCGATTGGTATTGAAAGAAATAGCGGTCGACGCAGCGATGTATTCTATCGTCGCCCATCAGCCGGCCGACGCACACATCCGCTCGATATCCACATAGCCATCGAACCGGGCTGCCGGCCCGCAGCCCGGACAGTGCGGATCGCGATGCAAAGCGAGCTCGCGAAAGCGCATGCCCAGCGCGTCATAGGTCAGCAGGCGTCCCACCAGCGGTTGGCCGATGCCCAGCACCAGCTTCATCGCCTCCGTGGCCTGCACCATGCCGACCAACCCGGGCAACACGCCCAGTACACCGGCCTCGCTGCAGTTGGGGGCGTCCGCCGCCGCCGGCGGCTCGGGAAACAGGCAGCGGTAGCACGGCGAATCCTCACGCCGTGGGTCGAACACACTGGCCTGGCCGGTAAACCGCTCGATGGCGGCGTAGACCAGGGGCACGCCGAGCCGCCGCGTGGCGGCAGCCAGCAGGTAGCGTGTGGGGAAGTTGTCGGCCCCGTCGATCACCACGTCGTGGCCGTCGATCAGGGCCTCGACGTTATCCGCGCGCAGCCGATCGACCACGACGCGCACATCGATCCGGGGATTCAACGCCAGCAGGGCCATACGGGCGGACTCGGCCTTGCTCACCCCGACACGGGCATCCGCGTGGACCACCTGGCGATGGAGGTTGGATCGCTCTACCCGGTCATCATCGACCAGGGTGAGGTGGCCGATACCGGCGGCGGCCAGGTAGAGCAACACCGGAGAGCCCAGGCCACCGGCACCGATCACCGCTACCCGGGCGGCGCCGAGCCGTGCCTGGCCCGCCTCGCCGATTTGGGGTAGCAGCACCTGACGCGCATAGCGCTCCACGGCATCCGCATCCGATCCCGGTGCGGTCACCGGCAGCCCCGCCGCCTTCCACGCGCCCATGCCACCGCCAACGGATGAAACCTGTCGGTAACCCATGCGTTGCAAGGCTTCGGCAGCCAGCAGCGACCGTTGGCCACTACCGCACAACAGCAGGATCTCACCCTCGCGATCGTGCGCCACCTGCTCGATACGCAGTTCGAGGAAACCGCGGGACAACCCCAACGCGCCTTCCGGCATACCGGAGGCGCGCTCGCTGTCGTCGCGTACGTCGACAAGGAGCGCCCCGGCGCGCTGCCGGGCATGGGCTTCGACGCAGGAAACCTCGGGCACGCGCTCACGGAGCGCCGCCAGCCACGCGTCCTTACCCAGATCTTCGGTCATGCGAGGCACCTCGACGAGGGCGACGCCTACTTCTCGCGTCGCTTCGCATTGCGGATCATCTCCCGACGGCGGCGCTGCTGGCCTTCCGTCAGGACGTTCTTCTTGCCAGCGTAGGGGTTTTCACCATCACGGAAGTCGATCCGGATGGGCGTACCTTCCAGGCGATAGCGCTTGCGGAAGAAGCCTTCCAGGTAACGACGATACGCCGGCGCGATGTGCTTGGTACGACTGCCATGGATCACGATGGTCGGCGGATTGAACCCGCCCGGATGCGCATAACGCAGCTTCGGCGCGTGACCGCGGACCAGCGGCGGCTGATACGCCTCGTAAGCCTGCTCCAGTGTTCGGGTCAGCTCGCTGGACGTAAGCACCTTGGTCGCGGCGTGATGGGCGCGAACCACGGCCTTCATCAACTCGCGCAGGCCGGAGCCGTGCAGCGCGGAAATGAACACGGTCTTGGCCCACTCGGCGAAGACCAACCGGCGCTCGAGCGCCTTCTGCGTCTGCTCGCGGGCGTAGCTGTCCATGCCGTCCCACTTGTTCACCGCGATGATCAGCGCCCTGCCTTCCTCGATGGCATGGCCGATCAGGGTAAGGTCCTGATCAGCCAGATTCTCGCGGGCGTCAATCAGGACGACCGTAACCTGCGACGCAGAAATAGACTGCAATGTCTTGATAACGCTGAATTTCTCCACCGCCTCCTCGACACGAGCACGGCGACGGACGCCAGCGGTGTCGATCAGGGTGAACTTCTTGCCGTCGCGCTCCAGCGGCACCCGGATCGGGTCGCGGGTGGTGCCGGCCACGTCGGAGACGATCAGGCGATCTTCCCCGAGCAGGCGATTGATCAGCGTGGACTTGCCGGCATTGGGACGGCCCACGATGGCGACGCGGATACCTTGGTCGTCCAGGCCGGGATCGTTGTCGCGCTCGTCCGGCAGGTAGCCGAGGGATTTTTCAACCAGTACGTCCACGCCGCGGTTGTGCGCCGCCGACATTGGCAGCGTTTCCGCGATGCCGAACGAGGCGAACTCACCCATGGCGACGGCTTCGTCCACGCCGTCGGTCTTGTTGACCACGACGATGACCGTCTTGCCGCTGCGACGAAGCTCGGAAAGGATGCCCGCATCGAGCGGGAGCACGCCGTCGCGCGCATCGACGACGAACACCAGCAGGTGCGCTTCGCCGATGGCGAGACGGACCTGCGTGGCGGTAAGGCCTTCAATGCCCTCGTCACTGCCGGACATACCGCCGGTATCGACAACCACGAAGGGCCGGGGACCGAGACGGCAGACACCGTAGTGTCTGTCACGGGTGACGCCGGGCATATCGGCGACGAGGGCGTCCCTGCTACGCGTCAGCGCATTGAAGAGGGTCGACTTACCGACATTGGGGCGGCCGACCAGAGCGACGACGGGCAACATGGGAGATACATCTATCCTGTGAATCAGTTCGTGGCGATGCGGTAGGCGCCGATGTGGCCCTCGACATCTTCGACGAACACGGTGTCACCCACCACGACGGGCTGGGCACGAATGGCTTTCTTGGACAGGCGCTCGCGGGCGACGATCTTGCCGTCGGCCGCGGCCATCCAGTGGATGTGGCCGTCGAGGTCGCCGACCACGACGTAGTTGCCCTGCACGGCGGGGCCGGTCAGCCAACGATACTTCAGGTCGGCCTGCTTCCAGATGTTGGCGCCGCTGCTCTTGTCGAAAGCGAACACCTGCGACTGGTCGTCCACACCGTAGACCGCGTTGTCCTTCACGTCCAGCGAGGTGAAGGTGGAGAACCCGTGGTTCCACAGCGGGCGACCGCTGGGGCCGTCGATGGCGGTGAGGTTGCCGTGGTAGGCGGCGCCGTAGATCGTGGAGCCGTCGAGCACCAGCGCGCCGTCGGCATCGTTGAGGCGATCGATCTCGGTACGGCCTTCTCCGCTGGCCAGGGTCTGCTCCCAGAGCTTCTCGCCGTTGTCCAGGCGGATCGCGACCAGCTTGCCGGCGTCGCTGCCGAGAAAGACCACACCGTTGGCGACCAGCAGGCGGCCGTTGCCGCGCAGGCTGAGCAGCGGTACCTGCGACTGGTCGTACACCCAGCGGCGCTCGCCATTGGCGGCATCGATACCGTAGACACGGCCATCGTTGCAGCGGACCACCACGATGTTTCCGGCGACGACCGGCGCGGCGATGACTTCCGAGGAGAGCTCCGCCGACCAGCGGCGGGCGCCATCCTTGGTGCTCATGCCATAGAGGTGGCCATCGAGCGTGCCGATGGCGAGCAGGTCGCCGGCGGCACCGGGACCGCCGGAGAAGCGGGCGTCCTCGCGCTTGGCGTCGCCCCAGCCGAACCAGCCGTGCTGGCGGGTGCTCTTGGACCAGAGGGTCTTGCCCGTGGCGGCATCGAACGCGGCGATCTTGCCGTCGGTGCTGGCGGCATAGACCACGTTGTCGACGACGGCCGGACGCATGCGCACGCCGGATTCGGCCGCACCGTCACCGATGCCCGACTTCCACAGGCGCTCGACCTTCAGGGTCGGCTCGAACTTCTTGTCGAGCGGGGTCGGCGGTTCGACGTTTTCCTTCTTGAACGAATGGCAGCCGGCCAGAACGACCAGCGACGAAGTCAACGCGATTGCCCAGAAACGTTTCATGCACCCTGCTTCCCGGCCACTGCCAGATCATCGAGCTTGGTTTGAACGACACCGCGTTGCGGTGCACTGTCGCCCATCGCGGCGATCGCCGCCTCATAGGCTTTGCGTGCGTCGTCGTGGCGTCCAAGCTTGACCAGCGCATCGCCGCGGAGTTCCTGCGCGATAGCCACGAAGGACTTGCCCTGCATCGCGTCGAGCGAGCTGATGGCGTCCTGCGGCTTGCCCTGGGCAAACTTGAGTTGCGCGACACGAAGCTGCGCGAGGGTTTTCAACGCGTCGTCCTTGGCGTGGGCCACGGCCCAGTCGAGGTCGCCGGATGCTTTGTCCAGCTGGCCGGCCATAACGTTGCGCTGCGCACGCTCGCCAGCCGCGAACACCGACCAGGCGGTGTCCGAGTAATCCTTCAGCAGGGTCTCGGTGCGCAGGTCGATCTCGTTGGCGCGATTCTGCGCCACGGCGGCCTGCAGCGCGGCGTATTCACCCGCAGCGGCCTGTTCGTGGCCGGCGCGATGCGATTTCCACTGCTGCCAGCCGAAGATCAGCACCAGGCCGAGCGCGATGCCGACGGCGATCGACACGCCGTTCCTGCGCAGCCATTGCTGGACGCGTTCACCTTGTTCGTAATCGTCGTATACGTCGAATGACATGCAATCACCCACTGCGCTCCGCGCAGCACATCCTGGAGGGAACAAGCCCGCACCTGCCATCGGGATGATGACGGGACGGATCAATAGGTAAGGATAACCGAAAAGCGCGGGCCGGCGGCGCCGCGCTGAGACAGCGTGGCCTCGGCGGCGATCAGTTCGCGATCGGCGTGGCTTTTCCGTCGCGGATATCCACGCGGAAACGCGCCACATTGGCCCGACGGAAGGCATCCAGCGAGACCGCCTGGCCGTCGACCGTGGCCTGGGCGCCGGTGGCGTTGCCGATGCGGACCTCGAGCGGGCTGTCGCTGCGGTAGGACTTCTGCGTGCCCGCGGGCAGGATGCCGTATTCCAGGCGCGAACCATCGGCGGCGGTGACTTCCACCCAGCTGGCGGACGGCAACGAGAGCGACAGGCTGTGCGCACCCTGCCCCTTGGCCGCGTCGTCGGCTACCGGCGCGGCAACGGACGTCGCCAGCGGTGCCTTCGCCGCGCTGCGGTCCAGCGGCGGGAACATCGCCATGGATGCGAGCAGGGGCTGCTGGTCTTCGACGCGCGATTCGGCGACCGGAGCGGCGGGACCGGCCGGCGTGGCGGAAGCGACGGCGCTGGATGCGCTCGGCGCCGGCGCGTCCTGCTGGGCGACGGGCGACGCGTCCAGGGGCGAGAGGCGCGGCATGTCACGGTCGAGCGTGCCGCGCACGCCCAGCCAGACCATCGGCACGACGATCACGGCCGTCAGCACCACATAGGTGGCGGCGGTGACGTAACGGTCGAGGAGGTAGCGCGAGTGCGAGATACCGCCCGTGACCACCAGTTCCGGCTGACGGGGCGCCAACGTGGCCAACTCGGCCTGGATGGCTTCCGGGTCCACGCCGAGGTGGTCGCCGTATTTGCTCAGGTAGCCGGCCAGGTAGACCTGGTAGTCGATGCCGCCGTACTCGCCGGCTTCCAGCTGCCTGAGAAGGCGCGACGGCAGACGCAGGGCCTGGCCGCAGGCCTCGATCGTGTAGCCGCGGGCCTCGCGGGCCGCCCGCAGGCGGGCGCCGAGCCCGGCGCTCCCGGCGGCGTGATCGATGAGGACACGACCGCTCTCATCGGCGTTCACGTCGAACTGGGGTTCCATGGCGTGCTCCGTAGGTGCATTCGGCGCGATGCCGGCGAACAGATCCTGTTCGCGGTCGTCCGGACCGGAATTATTCGAAGGTACGGATGTCATTGACGTGCGCTGGCTTCGAGGGTGTGCGCCTGTTCCGAATCCGGGAACTGCGAGCGCAGACGTTTGGCGTAGTCCTGGGCAACCTCCCCGTTGCCCAGACGGAGCTCGATGTCATGACCGAGCTTCAACGAATCCGGACTGGGCTTGCCCAGCGCTTCATAGCGCTGCAGGAAGGCCCGTGCCCGGAAAGCATCGTTCTTAAGGTACAACAGGTCGGCCAGCTGATACAGGGCATCGGCGTTATTGGGGTTACGCTGCAGCGCCTTGCGGAAGTAATCCTCCGCGACCGGATAATCCTTCGCCTGCATCTGGCACGTACCCGCGTTGGTCAACGCGAGGTCGGGCGTTTCGTAGAAGGGATCGGCCAGGGCGCGATCGAAGAACGGCCGGGCTTCCACGCCGCGCCCCTGCTTGCACAGGAAAACAGCCAGGTTGTTGTTGACCGAGCCCTTCTTCGGGTCGAACTCGATCGCCTTGCGGTAGTGCAACTCGGCATTGACCGGATCGTTGATCCGCTCGTAAAGCACCGCGATCACGGTGTGCGCCGGCACGTACTTGGGATCGAACTGGAGCGCCTTCTGCAGTTTTTCCATGGCTCCCTGGAGGTCGCCATCCTGCATGTAGCGCTGGCCCAGTTCCGTGTGGACTTCGGCACCCTTGGCGCGATCATCCGCGGCCGACGAGGGCTTCAGCCCGGATTCGCCGGCCACGCAGCCGGCGCAGGCCAGCGCCAGTGCCGCCAGCAAGCCCCAACGCTCAAGCCGCATTCACCACTCCCTCTTCCAGCTTCCGGCGGAACTCGGCCTGGCGACGGGTGCGGTCCACCACCTGGCCCTTCAGCTGACCGCAGGCGGCGTCGATGTCATCGCCACGGGTACGCCGCAGCATGGTGAGCACGCCGGCATTGAGCAGCTGGGTCTGGAAATTGCGGATGTCATCCGGGCTGGAACGCTCGAACCGCGTGCCCGGGAACGGGTTGAACGGGATCAGGTTGACCTTGTTGGCGCCCGGCAGTCGGCGCATGAACTTGATCAGCTGCTTCGCGTGCTCCGGCCGGTCGTTCACGCCCTTCATCAGGGTGTATTCGAAGGTGATGGAAGTTCGCGGGGCGCGGTTGATGTAGCGCTCGCAGGCGGCCATCAGCTCGGCCAGCGGGTAGCGCTTGTTCAGCGGCACCAGCTCGGTACGCAGCTCGTCGTTGGCCGCATGCAGCGACACGGCGAGCGATACGTCGCTCTCCGCCGACAGCTTGTCGATCATCGGCACGAGGCCGGCCGTGGACAACGTGACCCGCTTGCTCGCCAGGCCGAAGCCCAGGTCGTCGCGCATCAGGCTCATCGCCTTGACCACATTGTCGAAATTGAGCAACGGCTCACCCATGCCCATCATCACCACATTGGTGATGCGGCGCTGCTGGTGGGGCACGTTGCCCAGATGCTTGGCCGCGACCCATACCTGACCGATGATCTCGGCCGTGGACAGGTTGCGGGAAAACCCCTGGGTGGCCGTGGAACAGAACTGGCAGTTCAGGGCGCAGCCGACCTGCGACGACACGCACAGCGTGCCGCGGGTCGGCTCCGGGATGTAGACGGTCTCGATGGCGTTGCCGCCATCCATGCCCAGCAGCCACTTCTGCGTGCCGTCGACCGCGGTCTTCTCGAACGCGGTCTTGGGCGGGCCCACGTAGCAGCTGGCACTGAGCTTCTCGCGCAACGCCTTGCCGACATCGGTCATATTCTCGAAATCGCTTTCGAGACGATGGTAGATCCACTTCATGACCTGTTCGGCGCGATAGGGCTTCTCGCCGAGCTGGGCGAAGAAATCGCGCAGCCCCGTGCGATCGAAATCGAGCAGGTTGACCTTGTCGACGGGCGTGTTCACGGCGTGCCTCAGTGCGAAACGACGTCCGAGTCGTTGAAGAAGTACTTGATTTCGTTGGCGGCGTTCTCGAGCGAATCCGAGCCGTGGACGGCGTTGGCGTCGATCGAGTCGGCGAAGTCGGCGCGGATCGTGCCCGGCGCGGCGTCCTTCGGGTTGGTGGCACCCATCAGGTCGCGGTTCTTCAGAACCGCACCCTCGCCTTCCAGGGCCTGGATCATCACCGGGCCGGAGATCATGAAATCGACCAGGGCGCCGAAGAACGGACGCTCCTTGTGGACGGCGTAGAAGCCTTCGGCCTCTTCGCGGGTCAGCTGCTTCATCTTCGCGGCGACGATCTTGAGACCGGCCTTCTCGAAGCGAGCGAGGATTTCACCGATGACGTTCTTCTTGACGGCGTCGGGCTTGATGATCGAAAGGGTGCGCTCCAGCGCCATACGGATGCTCCGGGAAATGGAAAAAAGAAAGACAAGTATGCCGGGGCCCGCGGGGACGCCCGGTGAAAGTTTGAGGCCAAAGCCGTCAGGAATGACTGACTTAGCTCACGAAATCTTGACAGATTCTAGCTCAATCGCAAGCCGCTTGCAGCCATGTGCGGTCGCACATTGACCCTTTCGCGTGCCCGGGCGTATTCTCAAACGATCGTTTGATTCAAACCCTGCCGCCTGCGGAGTCCGCCGAATGACGAACGCCCCCTACGCTTCGCGCGAGCGCAGCACCAAGGAACGTATCCTGGGCGCCGCGGAGGCCCTGTTCGCCACCCACGGCTTTGCCGGCGCGTCGCTGAGGCAGGTAACCGCCGCGGCCCGGGTCAACCTCGCCGCGGTGAATTACCACTTCGGCTCGAAGGACAAGCTGATCGAGGAAGTGTTCCGTCGCCGCCTCGACGAGCTGAACAGCCGGCGCCTGGCCGCCCTGGGCAAGGTGGCCGGTGGCGAAGGTACCCGCCTCGAGGATGTCCTCGACGCCTACATCCGCCCCGCGCTGGACCTGTCCCGCAACGACGGCGGTGGCGCCGCCTTCGTCCGCGTGCTGGCCCGGGCGTATGCCGAGCATAACGAGACCCTGCGGCGGTTCCTGTCCGAGAATTACGGCCACGTGCTTCGCCAGTTCGCCGGCGAGTTCGCC
This sequence comes from Xanthomonas sp. NCPPB 2632, assembly GCF_041228075.2. Taxonomy (NCBI): domain Bacteria; kingdom Pseudomonadati; phylum Pseudomonadota; class Gammaproteobacteria; order Lysobacterales; family Lysobacteraceae; genus Xanthomonas; species Xanthomonas sp. NCPPB 2632. The sequence goes on along the minus strand of NZ_CM192979.1, from coordinate 2,334,038 downwards.
CGGCTGCTGCCGGGCCTGCCCAAGGAAGACATCTACTGGCGGCTCGATATCGTCACCGGCGCCCTCACCTACGCCATGGCCGATTTCGGGATCATCCAGCGCAAGACCGACGTGGCCGAACGCGACCACCGCGAAAGCGCCGCCGAGCACCTGATCCGCTTTGCGGCGGCCGGCCTGCGCAGCCCGGCCGTCTCGCCCGCCCCATCGCCTGTCCCCGTCGCTCGCTGACCGCGGGACGCATCCTCACGCATCACCGGAGATCACCATGACCGCAACACCGTTACGCATTCGCAAGGCCGCGGTACTCGGCGCCGGCGTCATGGGCGCGCAGATTGCCGCGCACCTGACGAACGCCAACGTGGAAACCGTCCTGTTCGACCTGCCCGCCAAGGACGGTCCCAAGAGCGGCATCGCGCTGAAAGCCATCGCCAACCTGGCCAAGCTTTCGCCCGCGCCCCTGGCCGAAAAATCCCTGGGCGCCGCGATCATCCCGGCCAACTACGAGGACGACCTGGCCCAGCTGGCCGATGTCGACCTGGTCATCGAGGCCATCGCCGAGCGCATGGATTGGAAGCTCGACCTCTACCAGAAGATCGCGCCGCACGTGTCGAAGACCGCCGTGCTGGCCAGCAACACCTCGGGCCTGTCGATCAACGGCCTGGCCGAAGCGCTGCCGGAAGACATGCGTCACCGCTTCACCGGCGTGCATTTCTTCAATCCGCCTCGTTATATGCACCTGGTCGAGCTGATCCCGACACGTCTCACCGACGGTGCCGTGCTGGAAGGCCTCGAAGCCTTCCTCACCACCACCCTCGGCAAGGGCGTGGTCTACGCCAAGGACACCCCGAACTTCATCGGCAACCGCATCGGCGTGTTCTCGATGCTCTCCACCATGCACCACACCGAGCAGTTCGGCCTGGGCTTCGACACCGTCGATGCGCTGACCGGCCCGGCCATCGGCCGGCCGAAGAGCGCCACCTTCCGCACCGCGGACGTGGTCGGCCTGGACACCCTGGCCCACGTGGTCAAGACCATGGGCGACACCCTGCCGGACGACCCGTGGCACCGCTATTTCCAGCCGCCCGCCTGGCTGAAGGCCCTGATCGACAAGGGCGCGCTCGGCCAGAAGACCGGCGCCGGCTTCTACCGCAAGGCCGGCAAGGACATCGTGGTGCTCGACCTGCAGAAGCAGGACTACCGCCCGTCCGAGCCCAAGGCCTCGGATGAGGTCTCCGCCATCCTCGCCATCCGCGACCCGGCCGAGAAGTTCGCCAAGTTGCGCGCCTCGGCCGACCCGCAGGCGCAGTTCCTGTGGGCCGTCTTCCGCGATCTGTTCCATTACACCGCCTTCCATCTGGCCGACGTGGCCGAGACGGCCCGCGACGTCGACTTCGCCATCCGCTGGGGCTACGGCTGGAAGCTGGGGCCGTTCGAGCTCTGGCAGGCCGCCGGCTGGCAGCAGGTCGCGGGCTGGATCGCCGAGGACATCGCCGCCGGCAAGACCATGAGCAACGCCCCCCTGCCGGCCTGGGTCACCGACGGCCGCACCGGCGTGCACGGCAAGGCCGGCTCGTACTCGGCCAGCGCCAACGCCGAAAAGCCGCGTTCCACGCATCCGGTCTATGCCCGCCAGGCGTTCCCCGACCCCATCCTCGGCGAATCCTTCGACAAGGGCACCACGGTCTGGGAGAACGAAAGCGTGCGCCTGTGGCATGCGGGCGACGACATCGGCGTGATCTCGTTCAAGACCAAGATGCACACGGTGAACGACCACGTGCTCGACGGCATCCAGCACGCCATTGGCCTGGCCGAGCAGCAGTTCCGCGGCGTAGTGCTGTGGCAGCCGTCCGAGCCGTTCTCGGCCGGCGCGGACCTCAAGGGCGCGCTGGGTCTGCTGCAGGCCGGCAAGCTGGCCCAGTTCGAGGCCATGGTGGCGAACTTCCAGGCCACCAGCATGCGCATCAAGTACTCCCTGGTGCCGGTGGTCGCCGCCGTGCGCGGACTGGCGCTGGGTGGTGGCTGCGAGTTCCAGATGCATGCGGCGCGTACCGTGGCCGCGCTGGAAAGCTACATCGGCCTGGTCGAGGCCGGCGTCGGCCTGCTGCCGGCAGGTGGCGGCCTGAAGGAATTCGCCGTGCGTGCCGCGCAGGCCAACCCGGACGATCCGTTCGAGTTCCTCAAGAAGATCTTCGAGACCGTGGCGATGGCCAAGGTGTCGACCAGTGCGATCGAAGCAAAGGCCATGGGCCTGCTGCGCAAGGACGACATAGTGGTCTTCAACACGTATGAAGTGCTCCACGTGGCCAAGGCGCAGGCCCTGGCCATGGCGGAATCCGGCTACCGCCCGCCGATGCCCGGTCGCGCCATCCCGGTCGGTGGCGACGTGGCCACGGCCACCTTCAAGGCGTCGCTGGCCAACCTGGCCGAGGGCTATTTCGCCTCGCCGCACGACATCGATATCGCCAGCCGCATTGCCGACACGCTCGCGGGCGGCAAGATCGAGCGCGGCTCGCTGGTCGACGAAGCCTGGCTGCTGGCCCTGGAGCGTCGCCACTTCGTGGAACTGGCGCAGACCGAGAAGACCCTGGCCCGTATCGCGCACACGATGACGACGGGTAAGCCGCTGCGTAACTGACGCGCCACGCGCTCGCACGCATCCGACTTTCCCACTTAAAGGAACCACCCATGAGCAAGCAAGTGCAAGATGCCTACATCGTCGCCGCCACCCGCACCCCGGTAGGCAAGGCGCCGCGCGGCGTGTTCCGCCATACCCGTCCGGACGACCTGCTGGCGCACGTCATCCGCGCCGTGATCGAACAGGCGCCCGGCATCGATCCGATGCTGATCGCCGACGCCGTCATAGGCTGCGCCATGCCGGAGGCCGAGCAAGGCATGAACGTGGCCCGCATCGGCGTGCTGCTGGCCGGCCTGCCGGAGCAGGTGCCGGGCGTCACGATCAACCGGTTCTGTTCGTCGGGCGTGCAGGCCATCGCGATGGCTGCCGACCGCATCCGCCTGGGCGAGGCCGACCTCATGCTGGCCGGTGGCACCGAGTCGATGAGCATGGTGCCGATGATGGGCAACAAGATCGCCATGAACCCGGCCATCTTCGAGAGCGACGAGAACCGTGCGATCGCCTTCGGCATGGGCATCACCGCGGAAAAGGTGGCCGAGCGCTGGAAGGTCAGCCGCGAGGACCAGGATCGCTTCGCCCTGCAATCGCACGAGCGCGCGTTCGCGGCCATCGCCGCGGGTGAGTTCAAGGACGAGATCACTCCGTTCCAGCTCGACGACCGCTATCCGGACCTCGCCAACCACAGCGTGCGCGAAGATCGCCGCATCATCGATACCGACGAAGGCCCGCGCAAGGACACCACGCTGGACGTACTGGGCAAGCTTCGCCCCGTGTTCCGCAACGGTCAGTTCGGCGGCTCGGTCACGGCCGGCAACTCCTCGCAGATGTCCGACGGTGCCGGCGCCCTGTTGATCGCCAGCGAGAAGGCGATCAAGGATTACGGCCTGACCCCGCTGGCCCGCTTCGTGGGCTTCTCGGTGGCGGGCGTGGCGCCTGACGTCATGGGCATCGGTCCGAAGGAAGCCATTCCCAAGGCGCTCAAGCAGACCGGCATCACGCAGGACCAGCTCGACTGGATCGAGCTGAACGAGGCGTTCGCAGCGCAGGCCCTGGCGGTCATCCGCGACCTCGGCCTCGATCCGTCGAAGGTGAACCCGCTGGGGGGCGCCATCGCCCTCGGCCACCCGCTCGGCGCCACCGGTGCCGTCCGCGCGGCCACGCTGATCCACGGCCTGCGTCGCCGCAAGCAGAAGTACGGCATGGTCACCATGTGCATCGGCACTGGCATGGGCGCCGCCGGCATCTTCGAAGCGCTGTAGTACCACGTGACAGCGCCGGCCCGGCCATCGCGCCGGGCCGGCGACATCGGGCCGTTAACGCCCGGCCATCGACGATGGGCCCCCGACGACCGGTCGGCCGCCCGGCCACCCGGCCACCGACGATCGGTCGGCCGCACGGCCACCGGTAGGAGCGCACGATGTGCGCGATCCGTCACCCTCACCCACGGCGAAAGAAGCCACGCGCGACAACCGTGCAGGCGTTTCCGGACGCGCACCGGAACCCCCGAACCCCGAACCCCGATTCGCGCACATCGTGCGCTCCTACGACAGCCATGTGCCGTTGTCGCATGCCGTTACGCCCCTCGCATGCCTTTACGCCATCCGCGTGCCGTTCGGCACCGGCCGCTCCGTGGTCGTGATGACCACGCCCTCGTCCGTGTGGAAGCCGGTCAGCAGGAACTGCGAGCGGAACGGGCCGATCTGTTTTTCCGGAAAATTGACGACCGCCACGATCTGCCTGCCGACCAGGTCCTGCGGCCGGTAGATCGCCGCGACCTGCGCGCTGGTCTTGCGCTCGCCGAATGGACCGAAGTCCGCCCATATCTTGTAAGCGGGCCGTCTCGCCTCGGGAAATACCTCGGCGCGGACAATGGTGCCCGCCACGATCATCACCTTCTCGAAATCGGCCCAGCTGATCTCGTCGTCCATCCTCGTCTCCTGATCCATCCTCGTCTCCCGTGTCGCCACGCCTGCGTAGGAGCGCACGATGTGCGTGATAATCGTGCGGCACCCCGGATATTGTAGGAGCGCACGCTGTGCGCGATGATCCCGCAGAACCCGCACACGGGTAGGAGCGCACGATGTGCGCGATCCCGCGAGGACCTTCAAGGGCCTGCAAAGGCCTGGTAAAAAGCATCGCGCACATCGTGCGCTCCTACACATCAGGATGACGCCGACCATGAGCCTGCCGCCGCCGATCGACCTGCAACGCTGGATTGCGGAAAACCGCGCCCTGCTCAAGCCGCCCGTCGGCAACAAGTGCATCGTCGATGGCGATTTTATCATCATGATCGTCGGCGGCCCCAACGCCCGCACCGATTACCACTATGACGAAGGCCCGGAGTTCTTCTACCAGCTGGAAGGCGAGATGGTGCTCAAGGTGCAGGACGACGGCCAGGCACGCGACATTCCCATCCGCGCCGGCGAGATCTTCTATCTTCCGCCACGTACGCCGCATTCGCCGCAACGCATGCCGGATTCGGTTGGGCTGGTGGTGGAGCGGCGACGCCTCGCGGGTGAGCGTGACGGCCTGATGTGGTTCTGCCAGCGGTGCAACCACAAACTGTTCGAGACCTATTTCACCCTCGACAGTATCGAGAAGGATTTTCCGCCCGTGTTCGATACCTTCTACCGCTCGATCGACGCGCGCACCTGCAAACGGTGCGGCACGCTGCATCCTGCGCCTGACAGGTACGAGGACTGATCGATCCTCTGGCGCGGATCGTCCATGGCCGCGACAAGTCAGGTGAAGCGGCCCGATCAGGCCGTGGTCGGCAAGTTCCCGACGGCCAGCCACTTGTCCGCCATGCGCCGCAGCGAAGGTTCGACGCTCTCGTCGTGCGCCAGATCCACAATAGGCACCCACGCAAGCGACAACGACTCCGCATTGGCAGCAAATGCCTCGTCGGCTCCCGCCACCACGACGTAACGCACATCGTAATGCCAGTGTTCCGGCTCATGGCCCCGCGCGGGAATCCGATGGGCATCCACGTCGAAGATCTCCCGCCGCACCGTGAGCCCGAGCAGGCCGGTTTCCTCTTCCGCCTCGCGTAGCGCCACCGCCGCCAGGTCCGGATCGCCATCGGCGTGGCCGCCCGGCTGCAGCCACCGGCCGAGCTTGGCATGCAGCATCAACAGCACACGCGTGCCGTCGCGGCTGACCAGCCAGGCCGAGCCGGTGAAATGGCCGTCCAGGCTTTCGCGTTCGAACGGCCGTTCACCGTCTTCCAGCCAGGCGACGCAGCGAGCGACGTCGGGCTCGCTGGGCCAGCGGTCGCCATATCGGCGCAGGGCGGACAGTAGGGCAAGGCAATCGGCAGTCATAGACGGTGATGGCGGCAAGGAGACCGCGCATTCTCGCACGTCATTTTCAGACTAATCCGATGTTATCGGGCGGGCGGAGCCGCCTAGGATGCATTTCAAGCGCATGACGCGCCTGGCAGATATCCACCCGCAAGGAATCGCATGAACGCTCATCTCCGCGCCGCCACCGCCCTCTCCTGGGTTCTTGCGGCACCGCTCGCCCTCGCCGCGCCGCCCGACACGCAGCACGCATCACCCGACTTCACCGGCCCGCTGGTGACCCCCGCCGTGAACACGATGCCGGCCGGGATGCTCAACATCGAGCCCTACCTCATCCATACCAATACCCGTGGCAGCTATGACAACGACGGGCGCCGCCGCGAACAGCATGCGATGTACCGTCAATGGCAGGTCGCCGTGCCGGTCACCTACGGGCTGACCGACAGCAGTGCCGTGCAAGTCACCCTCAACGCCTCGCGCACCTCGGGCGCCGGCCGCCATACCGACGGCCTGCGCATGGGCGACACCGTGGTGCGTGTGCAGCAGCGCCTGCGGGCACCGGCCGCGGACGGTACCGGCCTGATCCTGGCCCTGGCGCTCGCCCAGCGCCTGCCCACCGGCAGTTTCCAGCGACTCGACAACAACCCGTTGAACGCCACCGGCAACGGCGCGGCCCGCACCACGGTCAGCCTCGGCGCCCAGCAACTCCACTGGCTGGCCAACGATCATGCGGTGCGCTGGCGTGGTCAACTGGCGTGGAGCCCTTCGCCGGGCCACGTACGTGTCCGCGACAGCAGCGTCTATGCCACCGACAGCGGCTTCCGCGGCTTCGCACGACCGGGTCAGGCCTGGAATGCCACCCTCGCGGCCGAATACGTGCTCGACCGGCGCTGGGTGCTGGTCGGCGAAGCCATCTGGAACCGCGCCGGCGCCGTCGCGGTGGCGGGACACGACGAGCACGGGCGCAACGTCCGCCACCGCGTGCCCGCAGGCCACGACATCAGCCTGGCACCGGCCGTGGAGTACCACCTCAGCCCGACCATGGGCCTGATCGCCGGCGTGCAGTTCACGGTGGCCGGGCGCAACGCGGGCGACTACGTGGCCCCGCAGGCCGCACTCAACATGGTTTTCTGAAAGAGCGACATCGCATCATGCACAACCGCCGTAAGTCATGCTCGACATCCGCACCGGTACGTGCAGCGCCTTGGCGCGCATCGCATCGCAGCTTGTACGCCCAAGGCCCGCTGGGCTATGGTGCCGTGCCAGCGCTTCCGGGCAGCGGCGTGTCCACCGTGACTCACGCGGCGGTCCCAAATAATAAAAGGCTACATTCCGGCAGTAGGGGAGACACATGTTGAAACACCTGTTCGCGACGCATCCGATCGAGGCCGCGCCGCACGTTGACGCCGGTGAGCACATCGATACCAGCGCCCACGGTAACGGCGAGCTCCGTCGGGTACTCACCGCCAAGCACCTCATTCTTCTCGGTGTCGGCGCCGTCATCGGTGCAGGTATCTTCGTGATCACCGGGCAGGCCGCCGCCCTGCACGCCGGCCCCGCGCTGGTCATCAGCTTCCTGATCGCCGGTTTCGCCTGCGCCCTGGCCGGCCTGTGCTACGCCGAATTCGCGGCCATGCTGCCCGTGTCCGGCAGCGCCTATTCGTATTCCTACGCCACGCTGGGCGAATACGTCGCCTGGTTCGTCGGCTGGAACCTGGTCCTGGAGTACCTGTTCGCCGCCGCCACCGTCGCCGCCGGCTGGTCGGGCTACTTCAACGAGCTGCTCGGCATGATCGGGCACATGACCAACAGCAACCTCGCCCTGCCCACCGCGCTGGCCTCGGCTCCGTTCCAGTTCGTCGATGGCCACATCCAGGCCACCGGCACGCTGATCAACCTGCCGGCGGTCTGCATCATCGCCGCGCTGTCGGGCCTGTGCTACGTCGGCATCACGCAGTCGGCCTTCGTCAACTCGATCATCGTGGCGATCAAGGTCACCGTGATCCTGCTGTTCCTGGCGTTCGCCGTGCAGGTGATCAACCCCGCCAACTGGCACCCGTTCATCCCCGCCTCCGAAGGCCCGGGCACGTACGGCTGGGGCGGCATCTTCCGCGCCGCTACCATCGTGTTCTTCTCGTATGTGGGCTTCGACGCGGTATCGACCGCCGCCGGCGAAGCGAAGAACCCGCAGCGCGACATGCCCATCGGCATCCTGGGTTCGCTGGCCCTGTGCACCGTGCTCTACATCGCCGTGGCACTGGTACTCACCGGCATCGCCCCGTTCCGCATGCTGAACACGCCGGAGCCGGTAGCCACCGCGCTCAGCCTCTACCCGCAGCTGTCGTGGCTGAAGGCGCTGGTGATCCTCGGCGCGATCACCGGCCTGTCGTCGGTCATCCTGGTGATGCTGATGGGCCTGCCGCGCATCTTCTTCTCGATGGCGAAGGACGGCCTGCTGCCGCCCACCATGGCCAAGGTGCACCCGAAGTTCCGCACACCCTATGTCGGCACCGTGATCGTCGGCGTCGCCGCGGCGGCCATGGCCGGCCTGTTCCCGGTGAGCGTGCTGGGCGAACTGGTCTCCATGGGCACGCTGCTGGCATTCGCCACCGTGTGCATCGGCGTGCTGATCCTGCGCTACACCCGCCCCGAACTGAAGCGCAGCTTCCGCGTGCCATTCGTGTGGCCGATCTGCATCATCGGCGCGCTGGCCTGCGTCTATCTGTTCTGGCAGGCGTTCGAGGAACACTGGCGCCTGATGTGCGGCTGGATCGTCATCGGCCAGGTCATTTACTTCGGCTACGGCTACGCGCACAGCAAGCTGCGCAAGTCGCTGGCCTGATCCTCGCGCGAACGTAAAAGGCCGGCGGGCTCCCGCCGGCCTTTTACGTTTACGGCTATCCTCTCCACGTCACTTCCTCCGGGCCGCCCATGCTCACCCAGCTACTCGCCAAGAAAGCTCCCCAGGCCGAACCCGACGACGCTCACGGTCCCGCGCTCAGGCGCACGCTCGGCCCCTGGGGGCTCACGGCACTGGGTATCGGCGCGGTCATCGGCGGTGGCATCTTCGTCATCACGGGTGTCGCCGCCGCGGAACATGCCGGCCCGGCCATCATCATCTCGTTCATCCTCGCCGCCATCTGCAGCACCTTCACCGCGCTGTGCTATGCCGAGTTCGCCTCGATGATCCCGGTTTCGGGCAGCGCGTATTCCTATGCGTACGCCACGCTGGGCGAAGGCGCGGCATGGTTCATCGGCTGGAACCTGATCCTGGAATACGGCGTGTCCGCCTCGGCGGTGGCGGTCAGCTGGACCGGCTACTTCGTCAGCCTGCTCGATCATGTCGGCATCCATATCCCGACCGCGCTGACCAACGCCCCGCTGGATTTCATCGACGGCCATTTCGTCTTCACGGGTGCCCTGTTCAACCTGCCCGCGGTGGGCATCACCCTGGCGCTCACCTGGCTCTGCTACGTGGGCATCAAGGAGTCCACGGGCATCAACATGGCGATGGTGCTGCTGAAGACGGCGCTGATCATCGTGGTGATCGTGGTGGGCGCCAGCCATATCGACACGGCCAACTGGCACCCGTTCATCCCGCAAAACCAGGGCGGTGACAAGTACGGCTGGTCTGGCATCCTCCGTGGTGCCTCGATGGTCTTCTTCGCCTACATCGGCTTCGAGGCCACCTCCACCGCGGCGCAGGAATCCAAGAACCCGCAGCGCGACATGCCCATCGGCACGCTGGCCTCGCTGGCGATCTGCACCGTGCTGTATATCGCCATGGCCGCCGTGCTTACCGGCCTGGTGCCCTTCGCGGAACTGGGCACCTCCGAGCCGGTGGTCACGGCCATCCGCCAGCACCCGGAACTGGGCTGGCTGCGCGGCATCGTTGAAGTCGGCGCGCTGATCGGCCTGTCGTCGGTGGTGCTGGTGATGATCATCGCCCAGCCGCGCATCTTCATGATCATGGGCCGCGATGGCCTGATGCCGAAGGTGTTCACCACCATCCATCCGAAGTACCGCACACCGCACATCAACACGGTGATTACCGGCGTGGGCATCGCCCTGCTGGCGGCGGTGTTCCCGCTCAACCTGCTCGGCGACCTCACCTCGATGGGCACGCTGGTCGCCTTCTGCGCGGTATGCGCGGGGGTGATGATCCTGCGCAAGACGGCCCCGGGACTGCCGCGGACCTTCCGGGTGCCCTTCGCACCGGTGACGTGCGTGCTCGGAATCCTCAGTTGCGTCGCCCTGCTGTGGTCGATGGGCGTGCGCAATTGGGTACTGATGGGCGTGTGGACCGTGCTCGGTCTGGTGATGTACGTAGCCTACGGATATCGCCACAGCCGACTTAGAGCTGGCTCGAAGTAGTTTTCACAACTCATTGATTTATTGCATTAAATGAGTCAAGCACGACCGTCATTTAACTGCCATTGGCCGGCTGCGGCGGGAGGGGAGTATGATCCTCAGTCCGCGGGTAAATCACTTGGCAGTGGGCCCCGGATTGCCGCCCGGCGCGTTGGGAGGGTCAGCTCCTCGACCCACGCGCCGGGTGGCATTTTGCTTTTCAGATCATGACGGCATGGGACACGCACCAGCCCTTGCTGGCCACGGCCTTGCCGGGGAACAACTGACATGGCCCCCAGGCGGCATCGGCCTTGCCCTGGTAGAAGTTGCAGTTGAAGCAGGCGTCCTTCGAGGTTGCCCGGCCGGCGGCCTTGCTGGCGTCCTCGGTGTACTTCAGCGCGGCGGCCGTCGGGTCGGTCGGGGCCAGATGAGGCAGGTCCTGGGCCACTGCGGCGCGCGGCAACGTGCCCAACACGGCCGCGGCGGCCACGCCGCCCATGGCGGCCTTGAGGAAGCGGCGACGCCCCTCCATGTTCTCGGTGTCTTGCGACATAGGTGAACCTCCGTCGATGATGATCCGGCCCGCGGGCCGTACGGCCGGGATCGTACGCGCTTTGCCGAAAGGCAGTGGTTCGCATTACGCGCCAGGCCCGGTCCGGGTCGCCGCGGGACCGTCATCCCCGCGTGGTACACTCCCCATCCGTTTGGACGTCCAAATCCCCATGCCGACCACCCTGCCCCCCATCGATCCCGCCCTGCTCGCCGACCACGCCGACGCCATCGCCGACGCCGCGCGCGAGCTGGCATCGCTGGGCTGGACGCCTGCGACCAGCAGCAATTTCTCCATGCGCCTGGACGATACGCTGGCGGCCATCACGATCTCGGGCCGCGACAAGGGCCGGCTGGGCCGCGACGACATCATGGTGGTGGACATGCAGGGGAAGGCGGTGGGCTCGGATAACCGGCCTTCCGCCGAGACGGGGCTGCACACGCAGGTATACCGTCGTTTTCCCGAGGCCAGCGTGGTGCTGCATACCCATTCGCGCACGCAGAGCGTCTGCTCGCGGCTGTTCGCCACCGAGGGCCGGGTGCGTCTGGAAGGCTGGGAACTGCAGAAGGCCATCACCGGTTACACCACCCACGAGAGCGTGCTCGAAATCCCCGTCTTTCCCAACACCCAGCACATGCCGGAACTCGAAGCCCGCGTGGATGCCTGGATAGACGCCGGCAAGCCCCTGCATGCCTACCTGATCGACGGGCACGGCATCTACACCTGGGGTCGCGACATGGCCGAGACACGCCGGCACCTGGAGGCCCTGGAATTCCTGCTGGGCTGCGAACTCGACCTGAGGAGGCTTTCCCCATGAGCCGTCTGCGTATCTACGACGACCACACCCACGACGCACCGGTCACCGTGCACGACGACCACGCCGCCATTGCCGCCGCGCTGCAGGCCGTCGGCGTACGGTTCGAGCAGTGGGAGGCCACCCAGCCGATCGCCCCCGGCGCCTCGCAGGACGAGGTCATCGCCGCCTATCGTGCCGACATCGACCGCCTGATGGCGGAGAATGGCTACCGCTCGGTCGATGTGATCAGCCTCAAGCCCGATCATCCGGACCGTGCCACCTTCCGGCAGAAGTTCCTGAACGAGCACACCCATAGCGAGGACGAAGTCCGCTTCTTCGTGGCCGGCGCCGGGCAGTTCACCCTGCATATCGACGGCCGGGTCTACGAGGTGCTTTGCGAGAAGGGCGACCTGATCGGCGTGCCCGACGGCACGCCTCACTGGTTCGACATGAGCGAATCGCCCTATTTCGTGGCGATCCGCCTGTTCACCAACACCGAGGGCTGGGTAGCCGATTTCACCGGCACCGACATCGCCGAGCGGTTTCCCCGCATGACGCCCCACGACTCGGCCAAGGAAACCGGCACGGCGTAAGCCGTTCCTCGGAGGGTCGCGGTCGTTTATCCTGCGGAGTCTCTCCGGCCCACAGGCTTCCCCGCATGTCCGATATCCGCGCCGTCCTCACCGACATCGAGGGCACCACCAGCTCGATCGACTTCGTCAAGGACGTGCTCTTCCCCTATGCGCGGCAGCACCTGCCCGCCTATGTGGAAACGCACACCGACGTGGCGGAGGTGCAGCACTGGCTGCACGAGGCCGCCAGGGAAGCCGGCATCGTCGAAGCCACGCGCGGCGAGATCATCGACCTGCTGATCCGCTGGATCGACGAGGACCGCAAGTCCACCGCGTTGAAGGCCCTGCAGGGGATGATCTGGCGCGAAGGCTACGAGTCGGGCGTGTACACCTCGCACATGTATCCCGAAGTAGCGGCGCGGCTGCGCGCCTGGCATGCGCAGGGGCTGCGGCTCTACGTCTACTCGTCCGGCTCGGTGCCCGCGCAGAAGCTGCTGTTCGGCTTCACGGAATACGGCGACCTCACGCCGCTGTTCAGCGATTACTTCGACACCCAGACCGGGCACAAGCGCGAGACGGCTTCGTACCGCAAGATCGCCGAGGCGATCGGCCTGCCGCCGGCCCAGATGCTGTTCCTGTCCGATATCCGCGAGGAACTGGACGCCGCCCGCGAGGCGGGTATGCGCACCATCCAGCTCGTACGCCCGCCGCAGGCGCTGGTGGAAGCCGGACATCCCGCCGTTGCCGATTTCGATGCCATTGTCCCCTGACCCGCGTCGCCGCACGGCGATCTGGGCCCTGGCGGCCTTTGCCGCCGGTGCGCTGGGAACCGTAGGCATTCTGCAACTCGGGCCAGCACGGCCCGTCACGCAGCCCGTGGCCGCGGCCGGACACGCCCTGCCCGCCGCTGGCTCGACAGCACACGCCGTCCGCGAGACGGGCACCCACCCCGCGGCCGCATCATCCATGACGGCCGTGACCGACCCCGCGGCGGAGCCGGATGCGGACGCCCCGACGCTCCTGGACGACAGCGCCTGGCCCGGCGACGCACCCACGCCGGAGCAGGTCTTCGCCGCCCAGCCGGCACAGATGAAGGCGTCGCTTTCGCGACTGGCACGCCGCACGCCCGGCAAGACCAATGTGTATGCCATCGCGTTTGCCGGCGACGGTTCGGAAAGCGTGTTCCGCAACGAGGCGGAATACCTCGACCGCCTGATGACCACGCGCTTCGGCAGCCCCGGCCACACGCTGGTGCTGGAGAACCATCCGGCCACGCTGTCGAGTCACCCGCTGGCCAGCTGGACCAACCTGGAGGCGGCACTGAATGGCCTGGCCAGCGTCATGGACCCCAGGGAAGACGTGCTGTTGCTCTACATCGCCACGCACGGCGGCAGCGACCATTCGCTGCTGGTGGACATGGACCCGATTCCGCTGGACCAGCTGGACGCCGACGGCCTGGCCGATATATTCGCCAGCCATCCGTTCCGCTGGAAGGTGCTGGTCGTCAACGCCTGCTACTCCGGCGGTTTCGTGCCGAAGCTTCGCGGGCCCGGCACCCTGGTGATGACCTCGGCACGCACCGACCGCACGTCGTTCGGCTGCGGCAGCGATTCGGACATCACGTACTTCGGGCGCGCCTGGCTCGCCGACGGCATCAATGTCACGCCCGATTTCATCGACGCCTTCGGCAAGGCCAGGGCCGAGATCGCCGGCTGGGAGACCAGGGATTCGCTCGAGCCGTCGGAGCCGCAGATCGATATCGGCGAGGGTATCCGGGACAAACTCGGCGCATGGCGCAAGGCGACGCCGGTCGGCCCGGTGGTTCCGTTCGCGCCTGCTAAATGAAGCGGCGCGTCGTGGCAAACGCCGGGCCTTCGGCGGCAAACGCCAGGTCGTTGTAGGAGCGCGCGTTCGCGCGCGACATCTTTTCGCGACAATATATGGATGCTGCGCGCCAGCTCGCAGGCACGGCCTCCAACGATGTCGCGCGCGAACGCGCGCTCCTACACGCCGGTCACGGCTCCCTCAGCGTGAGGGTGGCGCCCCTAGCGTGAGAGTCAGGGAATCAACGAAAACGCGTCGGCGTCCATCCAGGCGGGGAAGCGTTCGCGGTGCGCCTGCAGGGGGGCCGGGTCGAGCACGGTGGTGACCACCTGCTCCTGCGGGCCCAGTTCCAGCAGGGCTTCGCCGATCGGGTCGATGATGGCGCTGTCGCCCGCGTACGGGTGGTCGTTGCCGTCGATACCGACACGGTTCACGCCGATCACATAGGCAAGGTTCTCGATGGCGCGTGCGCGCAACAGGGTGCGCCACGGCTGCCGGCGCGGCGCGGGCCAGTTGGCGACGAACAGCGCCAGGTCATAGTCCATGCCGCCCTCCGCCTCCGCACGCCGGCCATTGCGCAGCCAGACGGGAAAACGCAGGTCGTAGCAGACCTGCGGCAGGATGCGCCAACCCTTCAACGTGACGAGCAGGCGCTGGTTGCCGCCGCCGTAGCGCGTGTGTTCGCCGGCCATGCGGAACAGGTGACGCTTGTCGTAATACGCCAGCGAGCCATCCGGCGAGGCCCAGATGAGCCGGTTGTAGACCGTATCGCCCTCGCGGATCACCAGACTGCCGGTGAGCGTGGCATTTACCTCGCCGGCCAGGTCGCGCATCCAGGCGACGCTGGTGCCATCCATCGTCTCCGCCTGGCCCAGCGCGTCGTTGGTGAACCCGGACAGGAAGGTTTCCGGCAGCACGATCAGATCGCTGGCGGCGGCCGAGCGCACCAGGGCGCCGTAATAATCGCGGTTGGCCGCGGCGTCGTGCCAGCGCGTGGCGCCCTGGACCAGGCTGACGGTCAGAGTTTGCACAGCAGCTCCGCGGCGGCTTCCATCGTGGCGTCGTTCTTGGCGAAGCACAGGCGGACCAGGCGGGTGCCCGGCGCCGTCTCGTAGAACGGACTGAGCGGGATGGCGGCCACGCCTCCCTCGCGCACCAGCCATTCGCTGAAGGCGATGTCGTCGACGTCGCGGATCGCGCTGTAATCGACCAGCTGGAAATACCCGCCCGGCACGTCGAGCAAGGTCAGCCGCGACGGCGCCAGCAATTCGCGGAAGCGATCGCGCTTCGCCTCGTAGAAGGCCGGCAGTTCGAGGTAATGCTCCGGGCTGGACTCCAGGAACTCGGCAAACGCCCACTGCGCCGGGTTGAACGTGCAAAAGGTGATGTACTGGTGCACCTTGCGAAATTCGGCTGTCAGCGCCATGGGCGCGATGGCGTAGCCGACCTTCCAGCCCGTGCAGTGGAACGTCTTGCCGAACGAGGACACCACGATGCTGCGCGCGGCAAGCTCCGGATGGCGCAATACGCTCTGATGCTCCGCTCCGTCGAAGACGATGTGTTCGTAGACCTCGTCGGACAGCACGACGATGCCGGTGTCGCGAACGATCTCGGCGAGCTGGTCGAGATCGACACGCGTGAGCACCGCACCGGACGGGTTGTGTGGCGAATTGACGAGGATCATCCGGGTACGCGGCGTGATCGCCTCGCGCACGCGCTGCCAGTCGATGCCGAACGCAGGCAGCGTCAGCGGGATATGCACGGCGACGGCGCCCTGCAGTTCCACGGCCGGCTCGTAGCTGTCGTAGCAGGGGTCGAAGAGGATGACCTCGTCGCCCCCGCGTACCACGGCGGCGATGGCGCAGAACAGGGCTTCGGTGGCGCCGGAGGTAACGGTCACCTCGGTATCCGGGCTGACCCGGTGACCGTAGAGGCGCTCGGTTTTGGCCGCGATCTGCTCGCGGAGTTTAGGAATGCCGATACCGGGCGCGTACTGGTTGCGGCCCTCGGCCATGGCCCGGGTGACCGCCTCGCGCAGGGCCTGCGGCGGCTCGAAGTCCGGAAAACCCTGCCCCAGGTTCACCGCCTTGTGCTCCAGCGCCAGCTGGCTCATGACACTGAAGATCGTGGTGCCGACCTTGGGTAGCTTGGTTTCGAGCTGCATCGAACGCCCTTATTCGTTTGGACGGCCAAACGCCGCCGGTTGCTCCGATCCTACCATGCGGGCGATCTGCAATGCCCCCGCCAGGCCGGGATCGACGGCCACCTTCTCGCACTCGCGGCGAAAATCCGAGCGTGCCTTGGGCAGCCGCTCGGCCAGGAAGTCGACGAAGCTGCGGATCGCCGGCAGCAGGCCCCGGCGGCTCGGATAGACGAAGTGCAGGGTGCCCTGCGCCGTGGTGTATTCCGGAAGCACCCACTCCAGCTGGCCCGCGGCGATCATCGGCCCGCAGTATTCCTCAGGCAGCAGAGCCACGCCGCAACACTGCAGGGCCGCCGAGATCAGCACCGAGAAGTCGCCGCTGATCAGGCGCGGCCTGACCTCCACCGCGGCTTTCTTGCCCTGCGCGTCCAGCAGTTCCCAGATCTGGGCTCCCTCGTGTTCGAACATCGACAGCGCCGGCAACCGCGACAGCGCTTCCAGCGTGGTGGGCCTGCCGTGGGTGTCGAGGAATTTGGGGCTGGCCACGAGCAGGCTGCGTGCGTAGCCGAAGCTGCGCAGCACCAGCGTGGCGTCGGTGTCGAGCTTTTCGCGCACGCGTATGGCCACGTCGAAGCCCTCGCCGATGAGATCGACGCGGCGGTTGGTGGCGGTGATTCGCACCTGCACCTTGGGATGCTCGAGCAGGAACGCCGGCAGCATCGGCCCCAGTACGTTCTGGGCCAGCGAGATCGGGCAGCTTACCCGCACCACGCCTCGTGGCTCGGTACGCAGCTCTTCCACGGCATCCTGGGCCGCGCGGGCTTCTTCCAGCACAGCCCGACAGTGCTGGAAGAAACGTTCGCCGATCTCCGTGACAACGAAACGGCGGGTGGTGCGCTGCAATAGCCGTACGCCCAGACGGTCTTCCAGCTGGGCGATGCGCTTGCTCAGGCGCGACTTGGGGATGCCCAGCGCCCGGCCGGCCGCGGAAAACCCGCCGTGCTCCACCACCGAGGCGAAGAAATAGAGGTCGTTCAGGTCCTGCAGCGCGCCTTCCATCGGTAGCCCGTCGTTTCTCGTTTAGAACAATGAGTCTACGACAAGCCGCCTAATCGGCGCAGCGTCCCCGGCGTATCGTCGTAACCATGTCGCCGCGGCGGCCCCTTCGAGGAACACCATGAACTCCTGCATATCGATTCGAGCGCGCTGGGCGCGTATTCGGTCTCACGCGGTCTCACCGCCGCCGTGGTCGCGGAATTCGTCGCAAGCCATCCGGGCGTGGCGGTGACCTACCGGGATCTGCACGCCGACGCCCTGCCCCACTGGACGCCCCCGACAGGCGAGAACGATCCCCAGTCCGCTGTCAACGCCGCGGTACTGGAGGAATTCCTGGCGGCGGATGTCGTCGTCCTCGGCGCGCCCATGTACAACTTCGGCATCGCCAGTACGCTCAAGGCCTGGATCGACCGCATCAGCGTGGCCGGCAAGACGTTCCGTTATACGAGCGCCGGCCCCGAAGGCCTGGCGGGCGGCAAGCGGGTGATCATCGCGTCGTCGCGCGGCGGGGTTTACGCGAATGGCGCACCGGCGGCCGGCCTGGACTTCCAGGAACCTTACCTGCGCACCCTGCTCGGCTTTCTCGGCGTCACTGACATCGAAGTAGTGCGCGCGGAGGGCATCGCCATGGGCGACGAGCATCGTGGCCAGTCGATCGACAGCGCGATGGCTGCTATCGATGACGTGGTGCGAAAGGCGGCCTGATACCGGCGAGCCCGCCGGTCATCAGGCGCATGACGGCTCAGGAGCCCTGTTTGCCCGGCTTGTCCTTGGGCATGTTCTGCGATTCGCCGGGGTGCCCTTCGCCGGGCACCTTGTCGGGTGAACCGGACGGTTTGGGGTTGTCTTCGCGATAGCCCGGCGTGGGCTGTTTGGGATCGTTACTCACGGGATGGATCTCCTGATCGGTGATGCTGCTGGCACGCGGCATGCGTGCATTCGCATCCGGCGCCACCCATCTGGCTCTCCGAGGCCATGCGGCAGCTTTCGCTGCAAAAATCCCTCGATACCGGCACCCGGCAATTGCAGCCGTCGTGATCGCAGGTCTTCATGGCTTCGCTCATGGGGAACAGCTCCGCGCCGCGTGGGTAGTCGCGACACCACACTGCGCGGGCCGGCGTCTATTTTTCGTCATGGGGCGGCGAAATCGCGAGGGCATCCCGCGCGGCCCACCCGTGCGCGTGCACGAGCAGTCCGCTGAGGCTGCGCACATCCTGCAGGTTGTGTTCGGCCACGCGGACGAGGTTGGTCGACGCACCGCCACGCAGGTAGGTCAGCCACGCGCGCGGCGCTTCCGAGCCCGGCAGGTCGTCTTCGCGAACGATGCTCAGCAGGCGACGTTCCGCCGTCTGCATCTTGCAGTTCTCCCAGTCATGGCGGTAGCGCCGCCGCATCGGGTGCAACAGGTCCACATGACGCAGGCCGGCGAGCGGATTGGCCAGACGTGCCAGGCGATACCGCGTGGCCAGCAGCGGCGCGTCGTACGACTTGCCGTTGTAGCTGACCAGCACCGTGTCCTGACCGATCCATGTGGCGAAGGTTTTCAGCATCGCCGCTTCCGCGGACAGGGCGGTGATATAGAGCTGGCGCACACGCAGGCGGCCTTCGTGCCAGTCCGCGGCGCCGATCATGAAGGCGCGGGTGCCCGTGCCTCCGGCCAGGCCCGTGGTTTCCGTATCGAAGTGCAGCAGGTGTTCCTTCGACGCCACGTCCAGCCGGGCGAACCCGAGGTCGTAGGTATCGGGCGGCTCGTGGCCGCCGAAGCGTTGCTCGAGGTAACGCAAGCCTGGCGAGAGTTCGTCGCCGGGCACCTCGC
This sequence comes from Xanthomonas sp. NCPPB 2632, assembly GCF_041228075.2. Classification (NCBI taxonomy): domain Bacteria; kingdom Pseudomonadati; phylum Pseudomonadota; class Gammaproteobacteria; order Lysobacterales; family Lysobacteraceae; genus Xanthomonas; species Xanthomonas sp. NCPPB 2632. Next base: position 2,314,994 of record NZ_CM192979.1, on the reverse strand, counting down.
GCGTGTACGTGCGCAGCGGTTCGCGCGGCTGGGCGATTCGCTCGCGTACGCCGGCCATGCGGCGCAGGGCGGCCAGGTCGACGGCCGGCCGTGCCATCGAGGGTACGGCGGTCGGGGCCGGAGTCACGGAACGGCCCCGTGCGGCATCGCCGCCTGGCGTACGCGTGCCCGCCACGCCATCACGAATGCCCGCTTGCTGGCGAAGCGCCCGCAGGCGCGCGGCCAGGTCGTTCATGCATCCGCCCCGAGCAGGCGCAGCACCCGCGCGGCCAGTGCACGAGGCGTGTGCTCCGCGCGCGCCTCGTCCGCGGCCAGCACCGGACCGACACAGGCGGGGCAGCCCGCCTTGCATTCGCAGCCCTCGATCGTGGCCAGCGCATGGCGCAGCAGTTCCGGCGCACGGCGGAACAGCGGCTCGCTCAGGCCCACGCCACCGGGGAAGTTGTCGTAGAGATACACCGTGGGCAGGAAACGCTCCAGGGCATCCGGAAGGGCAATGCCGCCGTCGGGGGCATGGATCTGCCCACGCCCGCCGGCGTCCACCTGGGCGGACCAGCCACCGTCGCCGGAGCCCACCGCCTTCTGCAGGTCGCGCGATTCGGCCATTACGGCGACGATGGCGGAGGTGTGCAGCGCATAGGCGGCCCCGAGGAAGCCGTCCAGCGCGTGCTGTCGCGAGCGGAAGGCCTCGTCCAGCACCGTCTGCGGCAATTGCCACCACACGGCGGTGGAGTGCAGTTCCTGGTCGGGCAGGTTGACCGGGCCATAACCGATGTTCTCGTGCGTGTAGTAGCGGATCTTCTTGTAGCCGGACACCCGGCGCACCACGTGCACCTCGCCGTGCCGCGCACTGCCCTGCCCCGCGTTCGTGCCGTCGAAGCATTCCAGTTCTTTCAGCTTGGTGTAGTCGATGGCGTCGGTGTAGTAATCGACCCGGGTGCGCGTGCAATAGGCCTTGCGTCCTTCCCAGTCGAGTTTCTCGACCTGGTAGGGCACCGACTGGATCATGTGGATGGCACCTTCGTAGAGGGTGAGTGCCGCCGCCGAATAATCCACTTCGGCCAGGATGGTCTGCCGGCCTTCCGTACGGTCGACCACGACGAAGTTGCCGTCGGCGACCGAGCGCAGGCTCACGGCGTTGGCCGGGTAACTATCGGCGATCCACTCCCACCGATCGCCCTCGCGATGCAGCACCTCCGACTCTGCCAGCACCTGCAGGAACGGCTCCGCGTCGTCCGGACCGAAGGTGTCCCCTGTGAGGAAAGGCAATTCGAAAGCGGCGCAGCGGATGTGGTCGAGCAGGATAAGTGGCTGGTCGGGCTGGATGCGCGCGTGTTCGGGCGTGGCTTCGATGAGGAAGGACGGATGACGCATCAGGTACTGGTCCAGCGGCGCACTGGTGGCCACCAGCACGCCCAGCGAGGGCTGCTGGCGTCGCCCGGCGCGGCCGAAACGCTGCCACGTGGCCGCGATGGAACCGGGGTAGCCGTTGAGCACCACCGCATCCAGGCTGCCGATGTCGACGCCCAGTTCCAGCGCCGAGGTGGACACGATGCCGTCCACGTCGCCTGCCCGCATCGCACGTTCCACCTCGCGCCGTTCCGTGGACAGGTAGCCGCCGCGATAGGCGCGGATGCGCGCCGGCTTCCGCGTGTCGTGATCGAACACGTCCTTGAGGTACTTGGTGAGCACCTCGACCATCAGGCGCGACTGTGCGAACACCAGGGTTTTCATGCCGGCCTTGATCGCCACGCGGGCGATCAGGTTGGTCTGCGAACGCGCGGATGCGCGCAGGCCCAGGTCGGGATTGACCACCGGCGGGTTCCACAGCAGCACGTGCTTGTCGCCGCTGGGCGCGCCGCTGGCGGCAATGGTGACCACGTCGTCCTCGATCAGTGCCTGGGCATGCTCGGTGGCGTTGCCGATGGTGGCCGAGCAGAGCACGAACTGGGGCTTGACGCCGTAGAAAGCGCAGATCCGCTTCAGGCGACGCAGCACGTTGGCCAGGTGCGAGCCGAACACGCCGCGGTAGGTGTGGATCTCGTCGATCACCACATAGCGGAGGTTCTCGAAGAACTGTGCCCACTTGGTGTGGTGAGGAAGGATGGCCTGGTGCAGCATGTCGGGATTACTGACAACCACGTCGCCGTGCAGCCGGATGGCCTGGCGTGCGTCGCCCGGGGTGTCGCCATCGAAGGTGAACGCCTTGACGCCGAGGTCGCCCGCACGGTTGAGTTCCAGCAGTTCCGCCACCTGGTCCTGGGCCAGTGCCTTGGTCGGGAACAGGTAGAGCGCCTTCGCGCCGGCTTCCAGCACGGAGGACACGACGGGCAAGGTGTAGCAGAGCGTCTTGCCTGAGGCCGTGGGCGTGGCCACCAGCACATGGCGTCCCGCCCGGGCGGCGTCCCAGGCCTCCTGCTGGTGGCTGTAGAGCTGCTCGATGCCACGCGATGCCAGCGCCCGCGCCACGCCCTCGGGAAGGTCGGGCGGCAACGGCACCAGCGTACCCTCGCGGCCGAACACGGTGAACGCCGTGGCTACGCGGTCGCCGTATTTTTCGGTCAGGCGGCTGGCCAGTGTCCGGCCGTCCACGCTCTTGGCCAGTACGGCATCCGCGTCGTCGTGGCGGCGGGCTTGGAGGTAGGCGGCCATGGGCGCATCCGGACAGGTGGGCCCCTTTTATGCCGCTTGGCTATCTCACATCCTGAGACTGGACGTCACCGACTCAATCGGGAACGCCCGCCTCCTTGGCTTCGCCCGTCTTCGCCGCCGACCAGTGGCCGGCTTCGTCCTCCACCTTGATATCCACCACGTGACCGGACTGCGCGCGCAGCGTGGCCGTCAGGCTGACGGCGTGGCGAAGCGCCTCTTCGCGCGTGGCGTACTGGCCCACGAGCTCGGCGTTGCGCCGCAAGATCCAGGGACTGCGGGTGGACGCGTTGAACGGAACGTACAGGGTGGTCTGCTGCAAGGTGCTGGCTCCGCCTCAAGGGGCCGGTGGCCCATGGCGGCGAAGCTAGTCGCCCGGTCGTCGCGGGGGCGTTATGGCGGGGTCGGTGCGGCAGTCACGTCGGCGACGCTGGCGGACTCGTCCAGCCATAGCGCATGGCGGGCGCCGCGCTCCATGGCGGTGTCCACGGCCTGGCGTTCGTCCAGGAACTCATCCAGGAGCGTGATCATGACGAAATCGCGCGGACCGGCGTGCACGGCCAGTTCGACGATATAGGCCGACTTCCACACGCCCGACGGCGCACGGAGGGTACGGACTTCCACGGAATACTTGCCCACCAGCCGTCGATGCACGAAATGATCCCCCCTGGGCGATGTCGCGGCGACGCCTGATTCTTGCGCTACCGCGACGGCCTTGGCAAGGCCTCAGGCCTTGGGCGGCGCCTGCGTCGTCAGGCCCAGGCCGCTGGCGGGGATGGCGAAGGTGCGCGACTCGCCCTGTCCCACGGTGGCATCGACGTCCGTACGGTCGGCGGAGCACGCGCCATGGGGCATCACGCCGAGCTTGCGGCTGCCCGACGGCACTCGGAGCACCAGTTGCTCGCCGATCTCCATGTCGGCCACCATCTTGTCGTCCAGGTAGATGGCACTCGAGCAACCGGCGCCCCACAGGCCCTGGCTGCGGACGATGCTCAGCGTGGCGTCGCCATCCGTCGGCGCCTGGTTCGCCAGCACCGTGCTGGACGGCACGTCGTGGATGCCCACGTGACGTTCGTTCTGGGTGGCACAGCCGGCGAGCAGGACGGAACCGGCAAGGCCGGCAAGAACCAGATAGCGCATGAGATCAGCCTCGGTAAGGAATGTGAAGAGCATTGGCCTGGCACCGTGGACGACCGGTGAACGGGACCCGCCGCTGACGAACCGTGCACACGATACACCGAACAATCGGGCCCCACTCCCGACGAGAAGCTCCCCATGGCCAGCAGAGACTGGATCGACATCGACACCTTCGAAGCGGTGGACGATACGGAGCAGTTCGACCGTCCGGATATCCCTCGGGTCGAAGCCGTGCTGTCCGGCGCGCCGGATCGGGACTGGCAGCAGTTCTTCCTCGTCCGGGCCCGTGCACTGGAACAGACCCATCCGGGCCTGCGCATGGAGATACTGGCCGACCGCCTGGGTTTCCACACGCGGGCCGCGTCGGCCGAGGAAACCTGCCGGCTGGTCAACGAGGCCGTGCAGGGCACCAACGAGGATTTCGCGGCGCAGAAGGCGGCTGAGGAGAAGCGCATCGCGGACCGCAACGAGGAAATTCGTGAGCTGATGGCCAGGATGAAGACGATCAACGCCGCGTGGCCGCCCGCCTCCACGTAAGATCGATCTGCCAAAGCGGGGCGCGCAGCGATAGAATCGCGCCATGACCGACTTCGCCAATCCCCCCGCCCTCGTTTACGATCGTGCCGCCATGGTCGCCGAGACGGTGGCGATGGTCCTCTCGGACGCGGGTTTCGACGCCCGTGGGGTCATGACCTACCGGGAGGCCAAGGCGGCCTTCAACGCCATGGACGACCTGGCCCTGCTGGTCATCCATGCGGATATCCCCGGCGAGCGACGCGGCAGCGTGATCCTGCAGGCCACGCTGCGCGAGCGCCCCTCGACGGCCATCGTGGTCATCTCCAGCCGGCTTCCGCAGGATCTGGCGCCGTTCCCGCGCACCGCGGTGTTCCTGGAGAAACCGTTCGACCGGGCCCAGTTGCTGGAAGCCGTCGAACGCGCGCGCTGCGCCCGTCCCGTGGCCTGATCGCTACTCTTCCATGCCGATGAGTTTTTCGATGTCGTCGATGGCGAACTGGCGCGCGGCGCGCTTGCGTTCGCGCCGCCCCATCGCCTGACAGGCCGCACCGAGCGGCTTGGCCCGACGCAGCCGGCCATCGCGGCTGATGCGATAACCGTCGGGATCGTATTCCACCAGATATTCGGCCTGCAGGCCGCGTGTGCGCCGATAGCGAACCGACTCCATGCACCCTCCCCTCGACGACCCGTACGCCCTGTCGCGGCATGGTCGCGCCGATGCGTCGGGTGAAGTGCGACGCCAATCACGTTTCGGACCGAGGTGCCGCCCCCGCATATTCACCGGGGGGGGCACGGAAACGCCGGCAGGATGCCTGCATGGCTTCAGTCGCGGTAGATGCCGTGACGGTTCGCGGACATCGTCCGCTCCTACGGGGTTGACGAAGGCGTGGGCGAAGGCATCGACGGCGGCGTGGACGGCGACAACGGCGTGGACATCGACGGTGCAGCGGCCGGCGCCGGTGCCGGCAAGACCGATGCCGGGGACGGCGCATCTCCGAGGCAGGCGATGGCTTCGTCGCGGAAGCGGCTGTCGTAGTCGCCGCTCTTGGCCTTCTGGATTTCGTACATGACGACCTGGGCGCCGCTGCCGTTGGCAGTGACGTCGAGGCGTTCGTGCTTGCCGTCGGCGTTGGCGGCCACGCGGCCTTCGTCGTCCTTGGCGTTGCCCTTGGCGTCCTTGGCCAGTGCCTGCCACTTGGGCTCCACGCACTGCACGTAGGTCGTGACGCTCTTGCTCGTCTTGCTGCTGAGCTTGGGCAGGGTATCGGTCATGCCGCTGGTGGCGCAGCCGGCCAGGACGACACAGGCAGCGATCGCAAGAACGTATTTCATGCTCGATTCCACGGTAAGGGTCCGGGAATTCTAGCGCGAGCCGGGGCCTGGGATCAGATTCCGGCGCGGGTGGCGGTATTCGCTTCCGCCTTCGCCAGCTGTCCGCCCGTGCACTTGAGGTATTGCGACGACGCCAGCCAGCGGCGGTCGGGGTAATACGAGAACACCATCTGGCCGCCCTTCAGGGCGTCGATGAGCTTGTGCGCCACGGCGGTACGCACGGCGGGGCATCCCCAACTGCGTCCAATGCGGCCGGCCATCTTCGCCATCGCTTCGTTCACGTAGGCGGCGCCGTGGATCACGATCGCGCGGGCCAGGGCCTGGTCGTTCACGCCCTGCTCCAGGCCGGTCATCCGCAGGGAATACCCGTTCTTGCCCATGTAGGTATCCGACGTACGGAAGAGGCCGATGCTGGAGGCGAGACTTTCCGGGGCGTTGGAGAATCGGGTGGCGTTGGCGTCCCCACTGTTCTTGCCGTGCGCGACCAGTTCCTGGAACAGCAGCTTGCGCTTCACCGTGTCGAACACCCACAGGCGCGGCTGCGACGACGGCCGGGAGTAATCGATGACCGCCAACCGGTCCGACGGCACCCCACCCTGGGTCTGCGCGCATTCGGAGGCCTTCACGGCCAGGTCGATCACCCGGGGGTCCGCCGACGGTGCCAGCCGGGAAAGGGCTTCTCCCAGCGTGTCGGCCGCCCGGGCGGGCGTCACGAACATGCATAGGGTGCCGAGCAGGGGAACACAGGCGAGGAGCGAGCGAAACGATCGAATCATGCGGCCAGCCGGATGGAGTGCGACGGCGCATGCTAACGCGCTGATCATTTATTGACCACAAAGTCGTCACATCCGTGCCATTCATATATGTGAAAGGCTTGAATGATCTGATAGCGAATTCTGGAAGCGATAGATAATGACTATGGAAGCAAGGCGCACTGTCGTGGCATGGGCGCTCCTCACCGCCGGGATCGCGGCGGGGGCCAGCGCACAGACCGCCCCGACCACGTCGGCGTCGGCTGCTTCACCGCCGCCGATCGTCGCGGCCGATCCGGCGACGGCGGTACCCGTGCCCGCGCCGCCCGTCCTGGACGATCCGCTCGCCCAGGCCATCTATGCGCGCCTGCAGCAGATGGCGCCCCCGCAAGGCGGCCTCCTGCCTCGCCAGGATGCGGCCTTGGGTAAGGCTCTCAACGACTTCTACATGCAGCGACGCTACATGCCGGCGTGGTCCGACGACGCCAACGTCCGCCAGCTGCTGGCCGGGCTGTCCTCCGTCGAGGCCGACGGCCTGCTGCCCGAGGATTACCATCTCGACGAGCTGAAGGTCCTGGCCGACGCACCCGACCGGGCCAACGCCACGCCGCAGCAGAAGGCGGATTTCGAGATCGCCGCCACGGGTGCCTATGTCACCGCCTTGGTGCAGCTGGCCCGCGGCAAGGTCGACCCGGTGCGGCTGGACCCCACCTGGAACTTCGACGCGGCGGCCATCGATCCCCAGCAGGGCATGTCGATGCTGCAGACCGCCATCGACGAACGCAGCGTCGACCAGGCCTTCGCCATGGCCCGGCCCCAGAACCCGCTGTACGCGAAGCTTCGCGACGCGCTGGCCCAGCTTCGGGCCACAGCGGCTCAGGGCGGCTGGCCGCTCGTCCCGGACGGTCCGACGCTGAAGCCCGGCATGAAGGACGCCCGTGTGCAGGCGCTGCGGGCCCGGATGGTCGCCGGCGGCTATCTCGACCCGACCCTCGCGCACGGGCACACGTTCGACAACCCGCTGGCCGACGCGGTCAAGCGTTTCCAGGCCGACCAGTACCTCGACGCCGACGGCAGCGTGGGTGCCGGCACGCTGGCGGCGCTGAATGTCCCCGTCCAGGACCGGATCGGCCAGGTGCGGGCCAACCTCGAACGGGCGCGCTGGCTCCTGCATTCCCTGCAGGGCACGTTCGTGGTGGTCGATGTGGCGGGCTACAAGATCACCTTCTACCGCGACGGTGTCCCGGTATGGAAATCGCGCGTACAGGTCGGCAAGCCCTACCGCAGCACGCCGATCTTCCGCTCGCAGATCACCTACGTCACCTTCAACCCCACATGGACGGTGCCTCCCACCATCCTCAAGAACGACATGCTGCCCAAGGTCCGCAGCAACCCGGCCTACCTGGCGAACAACCGCATCCGGGTGCTCGACAGCGCCGGCAACACCGTGTCGCCCGCCAGCGTCGACTGGAAGAACCCCCGCGGCATCACGCTGCGCCAGGATGCCGGCCCGGGCAATTCGCTGGGCCAGGTGGTGATCCGCTTCCCCAATTCCTTCGCGGTTTACCTGCACGACACGCCGCACCAGGAGCTCTTCGCCAAGGCCAAGCGCGATACCAGTTCCGGCTGCATCCGCGTCGAGCACCCGCTGGAACTGGTCGAACGGCTGTTCAACGATCCGGAGAAGTTCAGCCGGCAGGCCATCGACGAGCGCCTGGCCTCGAAGAAAACCCAGAACGTCACCCTGCCGACCGCCGTTCCGGTACTGCTGGCCTACTGGACGGTGGATATCGCCGACGACGGCAAGCTGAGCTACAAGCCCGATGTCTACGATCGCGACGGTCCGCTGCTGGCCGCGCTGGACAAGCCGCAGCCGTTGCGCGTGCCCTGAGCGCAGCGGCCCGGCGAGGCCGTTTGCCGCAGCGCAGCGCGGAGTGACGGCCGTATACTGAGGTCATGAACGCTCCCCTCGCCGTTTCCGAATCGACCCTCCACGACCAGGTGCGCGACGAGGGTTTCGCCTTCGTGCAGGGCGATGCGATGCGCGGCCTGGTGTCGCCTATCGCACCACTGGCCGACTGGGACACCTTCGCCGCGAGCTGGAACGCGCTGGAGCCCGACACCTACCTGGCCGCCACCGGACGGTTCCGCCGTCGCCGCCATGCCGTGTTCACCGCGTCCCGGTTCGGCCACGTCGAGCCGCGCCCGCACCAGGCGCACTTCCAGACACTGGCCTACAACACGCTGCAAGGCGACATCGCGCGGTGGTTCGCGCCGGTGCTGCCCGAGATCGCCGGCGGTGCCACGATGGGTGCGATCCTCGACTTCTGCCGCGACATCTTCGGCGGCCTCTCGCCCACCGTGGAAACCTGGCACGTCGAGGTCCATCAGTTCCGCATCGAGGCCACCGCCGGCGTGGCCGGCGAGCCCACCCCCGAGGGCAGCCATCGGGACGGTGTGGACTACGTGCTGGTGCTGCTGGTCGATCGTGAAAACATCGCCAGCGGCACCACCACCATCCATACGCCGGACGGGCGTCCGCTGGGCGAATTCACGCTCACCCGTCCGCTCGATGCCGCCCTGATCCACGATCCCCGCGTCTTCCACGGTGTCACGCCCGTCACACCGCTGGACGCCTCTAAAGCCTCCCATCGCGATGTGCTGGTAGTCACTTTCCGCGCGGCCTGACGGGGATGCGACGGGTCAGCGTGCGATAATGGTGCGACCCACGATCAAAGCATGAGCATGAACTGGTCCGGAAAGTACGATTTCAAGCAATTCCAGGAGGAACTGGCGGCACTGGAACGGCAATCGAAAAAGCCGTCCGCCGACACCCCTGCTGTGGTTGCGCCGCCACCGGCTCCCGAGCCCGTGGCGCCCAAGCGCCGTGGGCGTCCGCCGAAGGTCGATCCGCTGGCACCCGCGCGGGCGGAGTTCGAGGCCCTGCGTCTGCGTTACACGCTCAGCGTGGCCGACGTGGTGGCCTGGTTTCCGCCCGAGGAAGGCATCGCCTACCTGCAGTCGCTGATCGCCAGCGCGGAGCCCAAGCCGCGCAAGCCACGCAAGAAGGCATCGCCGGAATCCTGAAGGCCGGCAGCCCGGGCCGCGCTCAGAACACGTGGCGCAGCAGCCAGAACAGGCCCGCGGCCAGCGCGATCGACACCGGCAGGGTCAGCACCCAGGCCATCAGCATGCTGCGCACGGTCGACCATTGCAGACCCGAACCGTTGGCGACCATCGAACCCGCCACTCCCGACGACAGCACATGGGTGGTGCTCACCGGCAGGCCGAAACGATCCGCCGCACCGATGGTGAGCATCGCCACCACCTCGGCCGACGCACCCTGCGCATAGGTCAGGTGCTGCTTGCCGATGCGCTCGCCCACCGTGCGGACGATACGTCGCCAGCCGACCATGGTGCCCAGGCCCAGGGCGATCGCCACGGCCACCTTTACCCACGTGGGGATGAACTTCGTGGCCTTGTCCAGCAGCGAGTGGTAGTTGCCCAGCACGGCGCTGTCGTCCACCGTGAACGCCGGCTTCTTGTCCTTCTCCATCAGGCGCAGCGCTTCGGACGTGAGGTACATGTCGTTGCGCACGTTGTTGACCTCGTGCTGCGGCACGTCGGCCAGCGTCGGGCGGTGCGCCACCTGCGCACCGATCGCGTCGGAAAGGCTGACCAGCGCCGCCATCGTCGCCGGGGTGGCCTGGCGCGACTGGATGTAGCGCTCGATCTCGCCGCGCGGCGATGCCACCGGTGCCGCACCGACGGCGTAACGGGCGAAGGTTTCGCTCGCATGGTGGGCCACCGAGGCGAAGCTTTGCGTCTCGCCCTGGGTCACCGCCTTGTTCAGGGCATACGCGCCCGGCACCGTGCCGATCAGGATGAGCATGATCAGGCCCATGCCCTTCTGGCCGTCGTTGGAGCCATGCGCGAACGACACGCCGGTGCAGGTGAGGATGAGCAGGCAGCGCACCCAGAACGGCGGTGGCTTGTCGCCGTGGGGTTCGGCGTAAAGCTCCGGGGCCTTGACGAACGTCTTCAGCAGCATCAGCAGGCCGAAGGCCAGACCGAAGCCGATCAACGGTGAAAACAGCAGCGCCTTGCCGACGCTGAGCGCCTGGCTCCAGTCGACCGCGGCATTCGCGTTACCCGCGTTCATCATCTGGTTCATGAGACCCACGCCGATGATCGAACCGATCAGCGTGTGCGAACTGGACGACGGCAGGCCGAGGTACCACGTGCCCAGGTTCCACACGATCGCCGCCAGCAACAGCGCGAACACCATCGCGAAACCGGTCGACGTACCCACGTTCAACACCAGGCCGATGGGCAGCAGTTGCAGCACCGCATACGCCACGGCGCCACTGGAAACGAGCACGCCGACGAAGTTCCAGCCGCCGGACCACACCACGGCGAAACTGGCCGGCAGCGACCGCGTGTAGATCACGGTGGCCACCGCGTTGGCGGTGTCGTGGAAGCCGTTGACGAACTCGAAGGCCAGGGCGATGGTCAGCGCCACGCCGAGCAGTACGTACTCGAACACGGGACTGGTGGGCGCCACGTGGAGGTCATGGCCCAGCTGGACGCCGACATAGATCGCCGCGGCGACCAGTACCACGGCGAAGACGCCAAGGCTGATCAGGCGTGTCTGGGGCGACCCTTCGGCGTGTTCGGTCAGGACGGTGCTGTTCATGGCGCGCCTCCGGTCGTGGGCCCCCAGAGGTAGCAACGGCACATGACACAACCGTGTCAATGCGGGCGGCAGCATGTGAAGGCCCCCGGCCGTGGTATGAATGCGCCCATGCGAACGCCCTCCCCGCTTGCCACGCCCCTCGCCGACGCCGCGTCCCGCGAATGCCGCCGCGCGCTGCGTGCACTGGGCGACACGCAACACCGCCATCGCGGCATCCACGAGGCCCGTAAATCCCTGCGACGACTGAAGAGCCTGCTGCGGCTGGGCGCCACGACATTCGCCGATGCACTGCCGTCCCTTGAAAAGGCGATCGACCGGCTCGCTGTCGGGTTGTCACCCTTGCGCGATGCCCACGTGGCCGTGGAAACCGCGACGTCGCTGGCCGGCTCCCTGGCGGTCGATGTGGAGGCCTGTGCAGGAGCCGGCCCCGAATCCTGGGGCCGTGCGGTCGACCTGCTGACGCTGCGCTGCGAGGGCCGTCTGGCCGCCGCGTTGACCAGGGACCCCGGCTTCGAACGCCGCCGCAGCGAGGTCCGGATGTTGGCCCGGCAGGTGCACGCGCTGGCGTGGCAGGCGATGACCACGGAAGAGATCGACCACGCGCTGGCGCACTCCGAACGACGCGTGGCCAGGGCACGCAAGCGCATGCGTAAGTCCGCCTCGGTGGCCAACCTCCACCGTTGGCGCCGTCGGGCCCGCCGCCTGCGCATGCAACTCGAACTGGTGCGCAAGGCACGCAAGGCTGCCGGCCTGCCCGCGCCCCATCACGCCGATCGGGAAAAGGCACTGGCGAAGGACATGTCCCTGCTGTCCGATGCCATCGGCGCTCGCCAGGACCTGCGCCTGCTTCGCGACATCCTGCGCACCCTCGTGGACGCGGATACCGCGCCCACCCTGGTTGCCGCCACCACACGCGCCCTGAAGTTGCGCCGGATACCGGTCGATGAACCGACGCTCGGGGTGACGCCACCGGCCTAAAGCGGTTTTTCGGCAAGTGACCGCACGGCACGCGGGCGCACGCCCCACGTTCGATTGACCATCGTTGTCATAACGAGCCAACCACCGACATGACAGCCTGGGCCGACGCTGGCGCGGCGCAGCACGAACGCCATACCTCCCCGCAACGATTGCACCGTAAAAATGCCGTGCATCGCGGCAAACCACCCGGACCCACCCTGCGTCCGTACGGCGGCGAGTTGTCACAAAGCGGATAGACAACGTTGTCATTCCGGACTAGACCGGAGTCGTCCAACCGCGGTTGGGCCTGTCGCGCAGGGACGCGATCGGGGGACGAAGGCTACGGCACGGTGCCGAGGGCCGGTGCGCCCCTTCCTTTGGCAACACCATCGATCTGGAGGCGCTCCATGTTCCTTACGTCATCAACCGTTCGTTCGCGCACGGCCCTGGGCGGCTGCACCGGCAGCCTCGGCCTGGCCATCGCATTCGCCCTTTCTCCCGTCGTTCCCCTGCAGTCCGCGCATGCCGCCACCGCATGCGCCGCCGCCTGGCAGGCGGGTACGGTGTACACCGGCGGCAACACGGCCAGTGAAAACGGCTCGAACTACGTTGCGAACTGGTGGACGCAGGGCGACGACCCGGCCACACACAGCGGTGCCGCGGGCTCCGGCCAGCCGTGGACATCGCAGGGCTCGTGCAGCGGTGGCGGCAGCACGCCACCGACCAATCCGCCGCCCGGCGATCCGCCGCCGAGCAACCCGCCGCCGGCCGCGGGCAGCCTGCTGTTCAGCCCGTACAAGGACATCACGATCAACCTGGACTGGAACACCAACATCATGTCCACGCTGGTCACCGGCACACGCATCCCCGTGGTCGGCAGCGGCAGCCTGGTGTCCACGCAGGTACCCAACCTGGGCGCGATCACCCTCGCCTTCGCCACCGGCGAATGCGGCAGCGAGAACTGGGGCGGTGTGCCCGCCGCGGCGTTTGCCAGCGCGAACATCGCGCGCCTGAACAGTGCCGGGGTGAACTACGTCGTTTCCACCGGCGGACAGGCCGGCACGTTCACCTGCGGCAGCAGCGCGGGGATGGCCAAGTTCATCCAGACCTATCAGTCCTCGCACCTGGTCGGCATCGACTTCGACATCGAGGCGGGACAAACCCCGGCGCAACTCAGTGCGCTGATCGCCAACGCGAAATACGCCGAGGGCCTGTACCCCAACCTGCGTTTCTCGTTCACGCTGGCTACGCTGGCCGCCTCCGACGGCAGCTATGGCGGCCTGAACAACACCGGCGATACCGTGGTCCGTGCCGTGCTGGCCTCGGGCCTGCAGCACTACACCATCAACCTCATGACCATGGATTACGGCGCCGCCGGCCCGGCCATATGCGTGGTGAGCGGCGGCAGCTGCGACATGGGCCTTTCGGCCATCCAGGCGGCCAGGAACCTCCAGCACACCTACGGCATCCCGCTGACGAAGATCGAGCTGACGCCGATGATCGGGGTCAACGACGTCTCCAGCGAGACCTTCACGCTGCAGGACATCGATGAAGTGACGGCCTACGCGGCGACCAACAAGCTGGCCGGCGTGCACTTCTGGTCGCTGGACCGCGATACCCCCTGCGCCAACGGCAACAACAGCGGCTATGCCTCGCCCACCTGCAACTCGGTGTCGGGTACCAGCGCCTTGCAGTACACGCGGCGTTTCCTCAGCGACCTCGGCCGCTAGGAAACGGGGGTACGGCGCCGGGTGCATGACCGGCGCGGTACCCCAGGGCCATGGACGGTCCTTGCGGCGTCCCGACACTGGCGGGTGGGTGGCGGATCGATCATAATACGAGCGATTCGCATTTCCATTCGCCTTTGTCAGGCGCCCTCGCTCCGGGATCCTCATGCTCGCCACCGCTTCTCAGGCGCCTCGCCGCCTCACCGTGTCCATTCGCGCCGCACTCATCGGCGCCCTCCTCCTCGCCGGCACCGCCCAGGCGACCGACGAGGCAGCCACGGACGACCAGGCGCGTCACGCCGACAACGCGACCACGCTTTCCGGCGTGCAGGTAAAGGCCAACGTCACTCCGCCCACCGCCGCCTATGCCGGTGGCCAGGTCGCCCAGGGCGGCCGCTTCGGGGTGCTCGGCAACCAGGACCTGATGAACGTCCCGTTCAACATGACCAGCTACACCGACACACTGATCCGCAACCAGCAGGCGCGTTCGCTGGGCGACGTGGTCGCCAACGATCCGTCCGTCCGCACCGGTTTCGGCTACGGCAACTTCTCGCAGACGTTCGTCATCCGCGGCTTCCAGGTCGCCAGCGACGACATCGGCTTCGACGGCCTGTACGGCATGCTGCCGCGCCAGCTGCTCGCCCCCGAACTGGTCAACCGCGTGGAGGTGTTCAAGGGCGCCAGCGCCTTCCTCAACGGCATCAGCCCGGGCGGTTCGGCCGTCGGCGGCAACATCAACATCGCGCCGAAGCGGGCGGAGGCCACCCCCATCACCCGCATCGGCCTGGACTGGGGCAGCGACAGCCAGACCGGCGGCAGCGTGGATATCGGCCGCCGCTTCGGCCGCAACGATGCCTTCGGCCTGCGCGTGAACGCGGTGCATCGTGACGGCAACACGGCGATCGACGGCGAGCAGCGCCGCGTCACCGCGCTGGGTGTCGCGTTCGATTTCCAGGGTGACAACCTGCGCGTCACCACCGACCTGGGTTACCAGAAGCAGGTCGTCACGGGCGGCCGCGCGGTGGTCTACACCAGCGGCCTCACCTACGTGCCGCGCGCGCCCTCGGCGAAGACCAACTACGCCCAGCCGTGGTCCAACTCGTCGCTGGAAGACACCTTCGGCGTGGTGCGTGCGGAATACGACTTCACGCCATGGCTGACGGGGTACGTGGCCGCGGGCGCGCATCACGGCAACGAGTACGGGGACTACGTCAGCCCCACCCTGCTGGACGGCAGCGGTCGCGCCACGGAAACACGCTTCACCGTGCCTTACATCGCCGATACCGCCACGGGCGAAGCAGGCCTCAACGCTTCCTTCGAGGGCGACGTCAGCCAGCGCGTCAATGTCAGCGTCTCGGCGCTGAACTTCCGCAAGAAAGCCGCGTATGCCGGCTCGCTCGACCCGATCCAGACCAACATCTACGCACCCACGTACGTGCCCGTGCCGAACTTCGTCTACGACATCGGCCCCATCAGCGATCCGGGCATCACCGGGCGCACCCTCCTGCGCAGCCTGGCCGTGTCCGATACGTTCGGCTTCATGGACGAACGCCTCCAGGTCACCCTCGGCGCGCGCCGCCAGAAACTCGAAGTGATCGGCTACGCCTACGCCACCGAAGTAAAGAACTCGCAGTACAGCCAGTTCGCCAACAGCCCGGTGGTCGGCGTGAACTTCCGCCTGGCGGACCACTGGTCGGTGTATGCCAACCACATCGAGGCCCTGACCCAGGGTGGCCAGGCCCCGGACCAGTTCGCCGGCCGTGCGGTCACCAATGCCGGCCAGGTGTTCGCCCCATACAAGTCCAAGCAGAACGAACTGGGCGTGAAGTGGGACGCCGGCGAATTCGGCAGCACGCTGGCCCTGTTCCAGATCAAGCAGCCTAATGCCTATGTGGAGCCGTCCAGCAACACCTACGTGGTGAACGGCGAGCAGCGCAACCGCGGCGTCGAATGGAGCTTCTTCGGTGAACCGGTGGCGGGACTGCGCCTGCTGGGCGGCGCGAACTACATCCAGCCCGAACAGACCGACACGCAGGACGGCATCAACGAAGGCAAGGACTCCATCGGCACGCCGCGCTTCCAGGCCAACCTCGGCGCGGAGTGGGATATTCCCAACACGCCGGACGTGACGCTGAGCGCGCGCGCCGTACGGACCGGCAAGCAGTACCTGGACAACGCCAACACGCTCACGTTGCCGGCATGGACCACCTACGACGTCGGCGCACGGACCACCACGCACCTGGAAGGTGTGCCGGTCACCTTCCGGCTGACCGTGCAGAACCTCGCCAACAAGGGCTACTGGGCCACGTCCAACGGCGGATACCTCAGCCAGGGCGCACCGCGCACGTTCCTGGTATCCGCATCCTTCGACCTGTAACCGTTTCGGCCGAAACCTTTCCGAACCTCTCCGTTCCGGAGCACACGGCGTCCACACGCTGACGTACGATGCGACCATCGTCACAGATCGGCTGTCCGCCCAGACCGCGTCGGCAGGATCGACATCCCGCCGACGCCCGCGCCGTTATGCTGCGGGCCGAGCCACCGGGAGAGGGAAGATGGAGCAGGACCAGGACATGGCGACCTACACCATGGGCGACATCATCGTCGATGCCGTGACCATGAACGAAGCCGCGGTGTGCGGCGACCTCGACGAGAGTCGCCGTCGCGCACGTCGCATCGCCTTCCTCGCGGCACCGGAAGGCCTTACCGGAATCGCCGAAGCGGCGAACGTATTGCTGTGCCTGCTCGGTCCCGCGGGCACCGAGCCGCAGCCGGGATTCGGTGCGGCCATGGTCGCGGTGTCCACCGAAATCGACCGTGCTTTCGGCGACGGTTGAGCGTCACGCGCATCGTAATTATTTGAGAAATTTCTAGGAATGTTTCGTAGGAAAAACGTCCGAATCACGTGATATCAGGATGAAATAAGCGATTTCACGCGTTATTCGTGCGCAAATACCCTTCCCGCCTTGGATTTCCAGCCCCGCCCTGGCTTGACCCTTTTCAATTGTTACGCCAATGTTGCGGCAAGCCGCTCAGTGACGCGGTGCAACATTGCCATGCTGTCGATGCCGCACGTTCGGGGGAATGCGCGGCACTACATCGCAGTCATGGTGGTTTCGGCCTTCGGCCGATTTCCGGCCCTTCACGGGCCCATCTGGGGAAGCTTCGTCCATGACTTCACGCTACATCACCTCGTCGCGCGTGCTGCGCCATACCGCTCTGGCCGTCGCCCTGGCCGTCGGCTTCGGTAGCGCCGGCACCGCCTTCGCGCAGTCGACCACGGGCTCGATCTTCGGTCAGGCCACGCCGGGCAGTACCGTGCAGGCATCAGGCAGCACGGGTATCACCCGCGAAGTCACCGTGGGCCAGGATGGCCGCTACCGCATCGGCAGCCTGCCGCTGGGCAGCTACACGGTCAACGTGATGCAGGATGGCAAGGTCGTCGATTCCCGCAAGGATGTGGGCCTGACCGTCGGTGCCGGCTCCGAGGTGTCCTTCGCCGGTGCCGCCACGGCCAGCAACGCGCAGGCACTGGATTCGGTCACGGTATCGGCCAATGCGCTGCCGGCGATCGACGTGTCGTCCGTGGATTCGCGCACCGTCATCACCTCCGAGCAGCTGGCCCGCCTGCCGCTGGGCCGTAGTGCCGAAGCCATCGCGCTGCTGGCGCCCGGTGTCGTCACGGGCTCGGGCGATTTCGGCCGCGTGGTTTCGTTCGGCGGCGCCGGCGTGTCGGAGAACGCGTATTACATCAACGGCTTCAGCACCTCCGACCCGCTGAAGAACCTGGGTGGCGTGTCGCTGCCGTACGGCGCGATCGACCAACAGGAGGTCTACACCGGCGGCTACAGCGCCATGTACGGCCGCTCCGATGGCGGCGTCATCAGCCAGGTCGGCAAGCGCGGCACCAACGAGTGGCACTTCGGCGCGCAGGTGCTGTGGGAGCCGAAGTTCGCCCGCTCCACCCTCGGCAGCCAGTATTTCCCCGATGGTGCACTGCCGGAAGGCTACAGCTACACCGATCCGTCGCTGGCCGGTTCGATCTACCGCAACCGCCAGGCCAACACGCAGTGGACCCGCACCGTCAGCGGGTACGTCGGCGGCCCGCTGATCAAGGACAAGCTGTATCTCTTCGTGGCCGCGGAAACGGAGAAGACCGAGGGCACGTCCAGCAACACCGCGATCGCCAACCCGATCGCCAACAACCACTACACCTATAACCTGCCCAAGTACTACGCCAAGCTCGACTGGAACATCAACGACGCCAACATCCTCGAGTTGACCGGCATCCGTTCCAATGACGAGCGCAGCGGTGCGTACTACAACTACGACTACGCCACGCGCAAGGCCGGTCCATTCACCGGCACGTACCCCAACAGCACCAAGGACGCGTCGAAGTACGCGATCGCCAAGTACACCAGCTACATCACCGACGACCTCACGTTCTCGGCCACCTACGGCAAGAGCCGCACCGACGACCTGGTGAGCAACCCCGGCGATGACGGCATCACGCCGTTCATCAATCGCCCCGACCTGCAGGATCCGGCGGCTAACGGCGGCACGCCGATCTCGAACGGCACCACCACCACGACCAAGAACGCACCCGACGCGAACAGCAAGACGCACGGCCTGCGCGCGGACCTCGAATGGCAGGTCGGCGACCACCGGCTTACCGGCGGCATCGACAACATGAAGTTCAACGGCCACAACGAAGGCCAGACGACGACCGGCCCCGGTTACTACTATCGCTATCGCCAGACCAGTGCACCGGATCAGGCCATTTCGGAAAGTCTGGGCGTGGGCGCGCCGGGTGGCGACGGTTATTTCGTCGACAAGCAGATCTTCAGCACCATCACCAGCATGGCGGTCGACCAGAAAGCGTATTACCTGGAAGACAAGTGGCAGGTGTCGGACCGGTTCCTGCTCACGTTCGGCCTGCGCAACGACAAATTCAAGAACTACAACAACAACCACAAGGTGTATGTCGATAGCGGCAACCAGTGGGCGCCGCGCCTGGGCGCGTCGTGGGACGTCTTCGGCGACTCTTCGCTCAAGGTCTACGGCAACCTCGGCCGCTACTACCTCGCGCTGCCCAACAGCGTGGCGATCCGCGGGGCGTCTTCGTCGACCTATACGGATGAGTACTTCACCTATACCGGTATCGATCCGGTCGGCAACCCGACGGGCCTCACCGCCCTGGGCCCCGGCCCGGTCTCGTCGGGTGGCGAATACGGCCAGGCCAACGATCCGAAGTCGATCACCGCTACCGACCTGAAGTCGCAGTACCAGGACGAAGCCATCCTCGGCTTCGACAAGACGCTGGGCGACCAGTGGGTGGGCGGCGTGAAGCTCACTTACCGCAAGCTGCAGACCGCCATCGACGATGTGTGCGACACCGGCAGGATTGCCGACAAGCTGCAGACCGAGGGTGTCGACCCGGCCAGCGTGACAATCCCCGGCTGCGTCATCTTCAATCCGGGCGAGACCAATACCTTCAGCCTGGCCAATGCCGACGGTAACGGCCGCACGCGTGTGCGCATGTCCACCGACGACTGGGGCTTCACCTCCGGCGCCAAGCGCAAGTACTACGCGCTGGATATGTACATGGAGCACCCGTTCGACGGCAAATGGGCGTTCCGCGCCGACTACACGTTCTCCAGGAGCTACGGCAACACGGAAGGACAGGTCAAGTCGGATATCGGCCAGGACGACATCTCCAAGACCCAGGACTGGGATTCCAGGGAGCTGATGATCCACAGCAACGGTTTGCTCGCCAACGACCGTACGCACCAGTTCAAGGCCTACGGTTCCTACCAGCTGACCCCGGAATGGATGTTCTCCGGCTCCATGCGGCTCACCTCCGGCGCGCCTCGCTCGTGCCTGGGCTACTTCGGCCCGGACGACAGCGATCCGATCGGATACGGCTCGGCGTATCACTCGTGCGCCGGCAAGTTGTTCGCCCCGGGCGACACGCGCCTGCCCTGGGTGAAGCAGCTGGACCTGGCGGTCGAATACCGCCCGTCGTTCGCGGACCACAAGCTGGCCTTCGGCCTGTCGGTGTTCAACGTGACCAACGAGCGCAAGCCCCTGCTCGTGGACTCCACCTACGAAGACGACAAGTTCACCGTGTCCAACACGTATGGCGCCGGCATCTACTACCAGTCGCCCCGCTACGCGCGCCTCACGGCCACGTACGACTTCTGACGCCACACCACGCATAACAAGAAACGACACAGGCCACGGATGGCCTCCATTGCAGTCTCCCCCTCGCCGCCGTGCCGAACGGTGGCGCTTTTTTGCGTCAGGCGCCGGCGTCGCCCCGCGGGGATACCAGCCGCATGAACGATGCCTGCTGGTAGCGGCTCATGCGCAGCTTCTGCCCGGTATCCATCGTGACCACGTGGTAGCCGTTGAACCATGGCTGGATGGTGCTGACCCGGGCGACGTTGATGATGGCGGACCGATGGATACGGGCGAACCGCCGCGGGTCGAGGCGTTCCGCCAGGGTGGCCATCGTCTCGCGCATTTCGTACTCGCACGAGGCCAGGTGCAGCCGCACCGTGTTGCGTGAGGCCTTGATCCAGACGATATCGTCGACATCGACCAGGGTGATGTGCTCGTCCACGCGGACCGGAAGACGCTGCAGGTAATCCTTGCGCTCGCGTAGCGCGTCAAGCACATCCTGCATGTCCGGCACCGCGGCCGCGCCCCCGCGCGCGTGCAGGCGGGCCTTCGCGCGGCGCAGCGTCTCGGCGAAGCGGTCGCGACTGAACGGCTTCACCAGATAATCGACGGCATGCGCCTCGAACGCGCGCACGGCATAGTGCTCGAACGCGGTGACGAAGACGGTGGCCGGCATGCGCGATGCGCCGATGGTTCCCACCACGTCCATGCCCGTCATGCCCGGCATCTGGATGTCGAGGAACACCAGGTCCGGCGACTGCTCCCGGATGGCACGCGCGGCAGACAAACCGTCGCCGCACTCGCCGACGATCTCGATCTCGGCATCATCGCGGAGCAACCGCGCGATCGCATGCCGGGCCAGCGGTTCGTCGTCCACCACCAGCGTCGCGATGCTCATGCGGGCATGATCTCGGGCATGTCGTCGGCGTCGTCCAGGTCGCGATAAGGCAGGTGGATACGGCAGGTCACGCCTCGCGGCCAGATCATGTCCAGGCGCAGTCCAGCGGCGTCGCCATACAGCTCGCGCAGCCGCAGCGCGGTGTTGCGCAGGCCGATGCCGTGACC
Organism: Xanthomonas sp. NCPPB 2632; assembly: GCF_041228075.2. Lineage (NCBI taxonomy): Bacteria > Pseudomonadati > Pseudomonadota > Gammaproteobacteria > Lysobacterales > Lysobacteraceae > Xanthomonas > Xanthomonas sp. NCPPB 2632. Next base: position 2,293,980 of record NZ_CM192979.1, on the reverse strand, counting down.
GGACGCCGGTGCATCCGGACCGGTCCGCTCCAGGGTGCTGTTGTGGTTGCGCACCTCGATCACCAGGCTGTCGCCTTCATGCCGGATGTCGACCTCGACCCGGTCGTCGCCCACCTGCTCGCCGATCCCGTAGCGGATCGCGTTCTCGACGATGGGTTGCAGGATCAGGCTGGGTACCGCGCACTCCACCGTATCGGGCTGCACGTAGATCCGCGTGGACAACCGATCCTTGAAGCGCATCTGCTGGATGCCGAGGTAGAGATCCAGCAGGACCAGTTCGCGCCGCAGCGTGATTTCCTGGCCGTCCTGGTCTTCGAGGAACGCCCGCAACAGGTCGCTCAGGCGGATCAGCATGTCCTCGGCGGACAGCGCGTCCTCGCGCAACAGCGTGGCGATCGCGTGCAGCGTGTTGAACAGGAAATGCGGCTGTAGCTGCGATTTCAGTGCGTGCAGTCGCGACTGGGCCAGCTCGCTGGCAAGGCGGCTGGCCTCGATCTCGCGCCGGGTCTTTTCCTCATGCAGCTGCACGCTCTGCTGGATCGCCAGCAACGCCCAGTAGGTGAACAGCCCCGTGCCCATGTGCCGGGTGAATTGGTGCAGCTGCTCACCCAGGCCGCTGGGCTCGAAGAACGTGGACGCCACCGCGCCGATCAGCATGGACAGGAAGGTGACGACGATGCTGGCCAGCGCATGGATGCCGACCCCGCGCAGGCGGGACGCGGGGTCGAAGCGGTAACGCGCGGCGAGGCGGAAGACCAGCGGCGCCAGCGCCGCCCAGCTGTACCACTGGATCAGCGACCAGCGCAGGTAGGTAACGGCATCGAACCCGTGACTGTCCAGGTCGTCGTGGATGGAGCGCTGCACGGCGAACACCACCGCAACCACGGTCCATACCCCCAGGTAGCGGCCCAGGCCGATGTCGAGGGTTCCAAGGCGGACCTTCATGGCGATATCCACGGAAAAGAGGGCCCAGTCTTGGACGCCGCGCAACGTGCGTCAACGCCGGTATGCACCGGCTACGATTCGTCCGCGCGCGGCGACGATTCGTCCCGCGGCGCTACGCAAACGACCGCGCAAGCGCTCTGCTTCAGGCCAATACCACGCCGGAGCTGCCCCATGTCGTCCATCCGTATCGCCCTCGTCTGGGTCATCGTCCTCGTCGCCCTGCCCGCGGCCGCCGTCGAATCGCCCGCTCGCGTCTCCGCGTCGCGCCTGTTCACCGTGGTCAACGCCACCTTCGACACCGCCACCGCGCTGGGCGTCGCACCGGCGGGTAGCGGCGCCTTCGCCGAGCTACCGCTGGATCCGCCCCTCCAGGGCGGACGCACCGACGCCACGGTGCGGCTACCCGCCGGCGACTGCCTGCGCGACTTCCGGGTGACCTTTCGCAACGGGGCCGCCTTGACGTTCCCCGGTATCGATGTTTGCCGGGGCAGCGGTCTGCGCCTGGATTCAGGACGGCGTAGCTGACCGTCGACCCTAGGCTTCGACGACGGACACGCCTGCCTGGACCAGTGCGCGGCGTAGCGTATCCGGCGCGGCGTCATCGACCACCACACTCTGGGCCATGTCGATGCCGCCGATGACATAAGGCGAGGCCGCGCCGAGTTTTTCGGTGGACGCCAGCACGACCACCTCGGCAGCCCGGGCCGCGAGCGCACGCTTCACATAGGCCTCCTCGAGGTCGCCCGTACTGAAGCCCTCGGTGGGATGCACGCCGGTGACGCCCATGAAATACGTGTCCGCGCGGATGTGTGCCAGCGCCTCGATGGCGGCGGCGCCGACGGTGACCACGGAATGCTTGAACAGCCGACCGCCGATCAGCACCACCTCGATGCGGGGGTGTGCGGCCAGGGCCACGGCGACGCTGGGACTATGCGTCACTACGGTGGCCTCCAGCGTGGGCGGAAGGGAGCGCGCCATCTCGACGCAGGTCGTGCCGCCATCGAGGATCACGACATGCCCGGGCAGGATCATGCGGGCAGCGCGGACGGCGATGGCCCGCTTCACGTCCATCTGGATGTCCTGCCTCTGCACGAAGTCGCCCGTGGCCGCGGACGCCGGCAGGGCCCCGCCGTGCACGCGCTGAAGCAGACCTTCCGCGGCCAGTTCCCGCAGGTCACGACGCACCGTGTCCTCCGACACGCCGAAGGCGTCGCTCAGCGTCTTGGCGATCACCTGTCCGTCCCGCTGGAGGGCGGCGAGGATGGCCTGTTTGCGATGGGTCGTCAGCATGGTTTGCACGAACTTCATTGACATTGCACGAAACTGCACGTTACCGTGCGCACTCCTTGTTGTCGAGCCCCAGGAGCGCCCATGCCCCCGCTTGCCGAGCGTGTACGGATCGTCGAAAGCCACGTGCTCTCGCACGACTGGTACCTGTTGAAGAAAACCGTGTTCGATTTTCGTCGCTCCGACGGCAGCTGGCAGCGCCAGCAACGCGAAACCTACGACCGCGGCAACGGCGCGGTGGTGCTGCTCTACAACGAACGGGCGCGCACCGTGGTGCTGACCCGGCAGTTCCGCTTCCCCGCGTTCGTCAATGGCTACGCCGACCTGCTGATCGAGGCACCCGCCGGGCTGCTCGACCACGCCACGCCGGAGGAACGCATCCGTCTGGAGGTGGAGGAAGAAACCGGCTATCGCATCCACGACGTGCGCAAGGTGTTCGAGGCGTTCATGAGCCCCGGGTCGGTCACCGAGAAACTGCACTTCTTCGTCGCCACCTACGAGGCTTCGGCCAAGGTCGGCAGCGGCGGTGGCATCGCCGCCGAGGGTGAAGACATCGAGGTGGTCGAAACGCCATTCGACGAAGCGCTGGCCATGGTCGTCCGCGGCGAGATCGTGGATGCGAAGACGATCATGCTGTTGCAGCACGCCGCCCTGCATATCTTCGGCACGACGACGGTCTAGGGCAAGGCGAGCTCGGCCAGTTCGGCATCCGACCATTCGCCGCGCACTTCCTTGGCCGATACGCGATCGTCGCAGCCGGTTTCGCTGAGGTCGAGCACGAATGGCTCCACCCGGCGGCCTTCGACGATCGAATAGAACACACGGACGATCGGCTGGGTGAGTGCATCGCGCGAGCCGTCCAGCACCACGGCCAGGCGCCCCGACTCCAGCCGCACAAGGGCACCTATGGGGTAAACACCCACGGTGCGCACGAAGGCGCGGAACAGGCGCGGATCGAAATGGCCGTGCCAGCTCGCCATGCGCTGTATCGAGTGCGCCGGGTCCCAGGCTTTCTTGTAAGGGCGGTCCGAGGTGATCGCGTCGTACACGTCGCAGATGGCCGTCATGCGCGCCAGGCGGGTGATCTGCTCGCCCACCAGCCCGTGCGGATAGCCCGTACCGTCGAACTTCTCATGATGGTGCAGGCACGCATCCAGGGCCTCCGGGTCCACGCCGCCACGGCTCACCAGCAGGCGATGGCCCAGCTGCGGATGCCGGCGTACCTGGGAGGTTTCCGTCGCGCTGAGTTCGGCCGGCTTGTTCAGGACATCCAGCGGCACCTGAGACTTGCCGACGTCGTGTAACAGACCCGCCATGCCCGCCGCCCGCACGCGAAGCGCGTCGAGTTGCAGGTGCCGGGCGAAGCTGATCATCAGAGCGGCCACGGCCACGGAATGCATATAGGTGTAATCGTCCGCCGTCTTCAGGCGAACCAGGCTGAGCAGGGCCGAGGGATGCGACTCGATCGACCGCGACATGTCGTCGACCAGTTCGCGCGCCGCCGTGGCATCGATACCCCCGCCCAGGCGCGCCTGCTGGAACATCCGCACGACCACGCCGCGCGCGCGCTCACACAAGGCCTGGGCGGTAAGCACAGGATCGGGAACGGACGGCGCGAGTGACGCGCCCGGTTCTGCCACCGCCGTATCGCCCCCCGGCGCCAACGAAGCCGGGGCGGCGGGTGCCGGCGCCGTCACCAGTTCACCCAGCCCCTTGGACGTATCGATCCAGACCGTGGCGACATCCAGCCCGCGAAGCGTCGCCAGGTCGTCGGCGGTCTCTAGTAGAAACTTCGTACGCCAGAACGGATGCGACACCCAGGACACGCCGACGTCATGGACGAACATGCCGAGCCGGAGCTTCCCCGTCGGAATTTCCCTCAGCGACGACCCGCGCGTCCCCATCGCCCTGCCCCCAGACTGTGACCCCCGTCACGTTTGCAGGCTATCGGCACCGCACACAGGGACCTGAATAGGCCAAAAGTCATGGTTGGGCGCAAGAAGCTGCCGCAAGACCACACGAATGTCATCCCACATGCTTAGCATCGGCTTAGTTTTCGTCGATGCCCTGAGGATGTGCCATGTCCCCCCTGCCACTGTTGAGCACCATGGCTTCGGTCGCCGTGGTCCTGGCTTTCGTCGCGACGCTGGCGCCGCCGGCCTCGCGCAAGGCGACCTGCGCGGCGGCGGTCTTGGGTCCGGTACTTGCCTGGATGGCGTGGCGCCTGTTCGATGTCATCGCGCCGCTGGGCGCGACATCCGAGGCACGCGATCCCGTCGAAAGCCTCGACCTGTGGCTGCTGGCGGTCGCAAGCGTGCTGGGCCTGGCAGCGATTGGCTGCGTGCTGCGCGTCGGGCTCGTACTGGTGGGGCGCGCGAGACGGAACGGTCCGGAAGGCTATCCCGCCCGCTGACACGCGGGGGCAAGAACCGGGCGCTACACTGCGTCTTTCCCGTCAAGGCAAGCACGTGAATCCCAACGAGCCGGCCGTCGCCGATGGCGAACTCACGGCATTGCGCCTGATCGACATCGCCTACAGCATCGATCTTGCCCATGCCGAGCGGCTATGGGCCGAGCGTTCGGGGCAGGCCTTCAATCGCTCGCACCTGTCCACGCCACCCAAGGCCGTGTCCTTCGGTGTCGCACCCCTATGGCTGGCGCTGGGCGAAATCGCCTTTCCGCTCGCGGACCGCGACGCCACGGCGGTGCTCTCGGTACGGCTGTACGATTTCGGGGTGGCGGCCCTGTCGTTGCGCATCGCGGTGAAGGACCAGCCGTGGGCCCTGTTCGCGCAGGACGTGGAGACGCTCGATGCACGGGTAGGCGCCGCGGCCGACACGGCGTTCTGGACCGACCTGCTGGCCCGCGTGCGCGACGTCATCCTCCCCTCGCTGGACCGGCCTGCCACCAGCGCCATCGACGAGGATTACCTCATCGCCACCGTGCATGCCTTCGACACGCCGGTGGATGCGGAATCGCTGCGCAGCCAGATCGACCTGACCCAGGTGCTTTCCGGCGAAACCCGCCCGCTGTCGCGCGCGGCACGCAACGAGCTGCTGTCGCGCAGCTTCTCGTATTACGCCGACGACCTGGTGGTGCTGAACTGGGACCGCGCCTTCATCTACGAACCGCGCCGCGACACCGACGTGGCCGACGTGATCGAGGTGGCCAATGCGCAGCTGGTGGAACTGCGTTACTACGACACGTTGCTGGACGACGAGCTACCGCTGATGTACGACCAGGTGGAAAACGCACGCACCGCGGCCTCGCTGCTCGCCTCGCGTCGCTTCGCCTACCTTGCCCGGCGCCTCTACACGCTGGTGGCCGAGGTGACCGAGCTGACCGAGCGCGTGGACAACGCGCTGCAGGTCACCGAGGACGTCTACCTGGCGCGCGTATACAGCAGCGCACTGTCGCTGTTTCGCGTGCCGACGCTCAGTGCCTCGGTGGATCGCAAGCTGGCCATCGTGCGCGACACCTATGCGGCCCTCTATGAAGAAGCGTCGAGCCGACGCTCCGAACTGCTGGAAATCGCGATCGTCGTCCTCATCGTGGTCGAGATCGCAATTTCCCTGCTGCGACTCTAGATCGCCGTACGAAGAACCTTTTCTTCAGGGGTCGATGCCGTGCTTTTCGCCTTCCAGGAAGTGGCCGAAGGCGGCAAGCGGGCGGATGCGATCGCAGACGATCTTGGTGATGGCCAGCATGGGCACGGCGAGGATCGCGCCGGGAACACCCCACATCCAGTCCCAGAACAGCAGCGCCACGATGACCAGCACCGGATTGAGAGTGAAGCGACGCGCCAGCAGCATCGGGGTGACCGTCTCGCCTTCGATGATGTGGATGGCGCCGTAGAGGACCATCGGCATGAAGGCTTTCCAGAGCGGATCGAGGCTGAGCATGCCCACCCCGAGGAAGGTCACCACGCCCACCAGCGGCCCCAGGATAGGCACGTAGTTGAGCAGAAAGGCGACCGCCCCCCACAGGGCGGCATCAGGCAATCCGAGCGCCCACATGGCCAGCCCCGTGGCGACGCCCACCGCCGCGTTCATCACGGTGATCGTCACCAGATAGGACGACACATCGGACTCGACCTGTTGCGAGATGTCGATCACCTGGCGCTTGTCCTTGAAGCGCGGCATCACCTCCACCAGCCGGCGCAGGAAGGTGTCGCCGGAATTGAGCAGGAAGAACAGCACCAGGAACGTGGTCAGGAACTCCGAGGCGAACGTCTGCACGCCGGAAAGGATGGTCGACTGGATATCCGACGAACCCGCGGCGACGGGAGCCGCCTGTTTCTCGTCCGCCGTGCCGGCACCGGCACTGGCCGGAGTGCCACCACCCACCATGCCCTTGGCGTGGTCGAGCATGCCCTTGAGGCTGTCGAGCGGACCGCTGATCACCTGCACACGCTGCTGCAGACGCGGCAGGCCTTCGGGCAGGCGCTTGGCCCAGTTGCTCGCCGGACCGCTGAGCGCGCTGCCCAGACCGGCCAGGATGCCGAACAGCGCCAGGATCATCAGCAGCGACGCCAGCACCCGGGGCACCTTGATCCGCGCCAGCAGCCGCATCACCGGCTGGAGCAGCAGCTTGAGGATGAAGGCGAGCACCACGGGAAGGATGACTTCCTTGGCGACGAAGGCACCCGCCAGCACGGCAAGGATGAACAGACCACCGAGGAACACCGTCTTCGGGTCGCTCGGCAAGGGCATCTCGGCATCGTCGACGGCGGAGTCCAGCACTTTGGAAACCTCCGGTTCGACCGTCGGTTTCGTAGGCGGCGTGCTGCTGTTCATGGGTTCCCCTGAGACCTGATTGAGTTCGGTGCGGAGTGGAGCACCTCGTGTGAGGGCGCCGTGTGAAAGCCGTCAAGGCGCCGCTGTAGCGTAGCGCCGGCAATGTTCGAGATAGCCACCCTCGTGCGCCTGGACAAGTTCGACCACGCTGCGCCACAGCCACGACGGCGCATCGATGTTCGCCGGCCGGTTGCGCGCGAGTTCGCCCAGCCAGGTGCGGCGTTGTTCGCGAGTGAGCTGCGCCGCGTGCGCACGACCGACCACGTTGCCGAGGTAACGCGCCACGTCCATGGCCTGGTCGCCGTCCATGCGCTCGATATCGACCTTCAGGTCCTGCGGGCGCAGTTCGCGCACGAAGACCGACCTTCCCTGTACCCGGCCACCCAGCATGCGCTGGCCGAGATTGGGTGCGAGGTGCAGCGCGCCCTCCCTGACCCGCGACGCGTGGTCGCGTGGCATGACGGCATCGGTGCTGCGGGGCGCGGCCGCGCGCAGGGCTTCCTTCACATCGACCAGGCAGAGCTCACCCTTGCCCTGCCCGACGCGAACGAGCAGCGCATAGCGCAGGCGCCCGAGCGAACTGCATCCCTTGACCCAGTACTTGGCATCGACCAGTTCGATGGCGGCGTCGTCGGCGCGATGCACGATCTGCGTCACCAGTGAGCGCATGCCCTCCGTGGAAACCAGCGCATGCAGTTCCTCGCGCTCCTCGGCCGTGACCGGCCAGAAGCGACGCCCTTCGGGAATGACCGGATGGCTACCGTCGATACGCTCGCGCGCCAGGTCTTTCCAGCGACGCTTGAGCGCCGTCTTCATCACCAGCTTGATCGCGTCCGGTCGTTCGACCACGCGGTAAACCTTGCGGCCGCTGCCCATCGCGCGTTCGTAGCCGTCGATCAGCTGCTCCACCATGTGTGCCGTGACCACGCCCGGCAGGTCGGAGCCGCGCGCCGCGGTAGCAAGCGACACGGCCAGCCGGACGATATCGTGGGCGGGATTGCCGATCACGGACTGGTCGAGGTCGCGGATCTGGATGTCGATCCCGCCTTCCATGTCGGCCACGGGGCCGATGTTGCTGACATGGCAGTCGCCGCAAATCCAGAGATCCGGGCCCTTGGGCAAGGCACGCCCGGACTTCTCCAGCCATTCGTAGAACTGCACGGTGTTGCCACGAACGAAAGCGTGCGCCGACTTCGCCATTTTAAGGTTACGCATGGAGGCCAGCCGGGGAGCCCGCTCCTCCGGTGTGCGTGGAATCGTCTTCGCCATGCTCGCCTCGTAAGTTCTTGCGCACCATCGTGACGCGCATGCAGCCGCTCAGATTGACCATGCGACGGTGAAGCGTTCGAGACGGCTAAACGGTATGCCTTGATGATCGAGGGCTGGAAATGCTCGCGGTCGTTGATTGGCCACGGGGAGGAGGCGTCGGGGGGTCACCCTCTGCGCTCGGGCAGCGGCCGCAAGCGGCCGAACTCGCTCAGAGGATGCCCCCCCGACACCTCCCTCACGACTGAGGTAACGGGTCGGGAAAGCAACGCTCGCGACATCGCGCGCGGCGGATTCTCCAGGGCTCAGCGCCCTAGGTTGCCAACGCTTTGCTCTCCACCCAGATGGCCTCTGGCGTCGCAGAGGCGGCGGGTGGTTACGCTCTGAGCGAGTTCGGCCGCTTGCGGCCGCTGCCCGAGCGCAGAGTGTGACCACCCGGCGCCTCGTCGCCGCACCCTGCGAGTGACGGCAGCTCGGGCGTTGCCATCCCCTTCGCGGCTGTTTCATGCCCCAGGCGGGATGCTGACCCATGGGTTATCTCGGTTGGATCATCTTCTTCGGTGGGTTGCTGGTCGCCACCTCGGCTAGTGCGGGGTTCATCCAGCGAAGCCCGCTCACCACGTTTGCCGTTTACCTCGTCGCCGGGGCGGCCGTTGGCCCTGCGCTGCTTTCGCTGACCGCATTAGCCTTCGATGGCAGCAGCACGGGGTGGCTGCGCCCAGCGACCGAGATGGGCATGATCGTATCGTTGTTCATCACGGGGCTGAAACTGCGCCTGCCGTTCACCGATCGGGGCTGGCGCATGGCGATACGCCTGGCGCTGCCGGGCATGGTGCTTACCGTTGGAGGTGTCTGCGTCGTCGGGCATGTGGTGTTCGGCTGGTCGTGGCCGCTGTCGCTTGCCCTCGCGGCCATCCTGTCTCCCACCGATCCGGTGCTGGCCAGCCTGGTGTCGGTGGACGATGCACGCGACGACGATGCGCTGCGGGTCGGATTGTCCGGCGAAGCGGGTCTCAACGACGGCACGGCCCTGCCCTTCCTCGTCCTGGCGCTGGCCTGGATGACGGGTGAGGCAACCGGCGATCCGGGCTTCTGGCCGCACTGGTTCACCGTGGAACTGGGCTGGGACTGGGTCGGGGGTATCGGCATCGGTTTCCTGATCGGCTGGGGCCTTGGCCACATTGGCACTCGTTTTCGTCATGCCGCGCAGGGCGTAGCGCCGAGCGACCTGCTCGCGCTGGGCACCATGGCGCTGGCGTACGGCGCGGCGGAGGCATTGCATGGCTCCGGTTTCCTCGCCGCGTTCGCTGCGGGGGTGGGCCTGCGCCGCGTGGAGATGGGGGTCACCCATGGGCATCCGCCGGTGGACGAGAACGCCGAGGCACGCGAGGACGAGGGCGTCCGCGCACCGGCGGAATTCCTGGTCAATCCCAACGAACGCACGACGGCGGAAGCGGATCATCCAGCGCAGGCGGTGGGCTGGGTGGTATCCGATGCCTTGTCCTTCGGCGAGACCATGGAGCGGCTGATCGGCGCGGCGATGGTGTTCATGGTGGGCATCGGCGTGCTGCCGCTGTTTACCTTAGACGGGGTGCTGCTGGCGGCGGCCTTGTTCTTCGTGATCCGTCCGCTGGCCGTGTGGATCGCTACCGTACGTTCGGGTGCGCCATGGCAGAGGCGGTTGTTGTTCGGATGGTTCGGCATCCGCGGGCTGGGCAGCCTGAACTACCTGGCGTACGCGCTCGTCCACGGCCTGGCGGGGCCGCACGCACGCACCGCGGCATCCGCCGTCCTGACCGTCGTCGCGCTCAGCATCGTCGCGCATGGCGCCAGCACCACCCCGCTGATGAACTGGCGCAGCCGGGCACTCGCCCGGCACGAAGGCGAGAAAGGCGAAGCTAGAGGCTGACCTTGCTGCTGTAGCCCACCAGTTCCAGGTAGCCACGCCCGCCCTCGGTCTGCACGGCTCCCTCCCAATACACCGGGCCGCCCGTGCGACGCGTATCCAGCTCCTGGTCGTCGAACAGCGGGCGCAGGGTGAAGCGACGCGGGCCCGACGGCAGCGTCACCGTGACATCGGTCTCGACCGGGTAGTCCGCGGCGGTGCGCGGTGAGCGCCAGCGACGACGCGAAGCGAAGACGACATCCGCGGGACCGAACACCGTCACCTTGCCGTCCGCGGCCCGCAGGCTGCCGCCGGCCCACACGGCGTGGCCCTGCGCGTCGCGCACGCGGAATACGGTGAGGGCACTGCCGTCGTCCATGTTCAGGCCCGCCCAGTCCCAGCCGACCGACCGCGGATCCAGCAGGCTGGACGACCATTCGCGGTCGAGCCATGCCTCGCCGTGCACCGTTTCCTTGTGGCCGCCGCGCGAAAGACTGCCGGTGACCGCGAGATGCGGCAGGCTGAAATACGCGCTCGCTTGCTCCGGCAATGGCCCCTTGCGGCTGTAGCCCGCGTCGCCCTGCAACAGGGCGGGCTGCGTCGGCGTCAGTATCAGGTCCAGCGCGAACGCGTCGCCGTGCACCTGTGTGGTGAAGCGACCATCCGGCGTGCGATGCAGGTGCCAGTCGCCGAGTGTAAGGTCGGTGTCCTCGATGGACGCGCCGGCCAGACCGAAGCCTTCGCGCGCCAGTCGCTGCGCGTCCAGGAGATGGCCGGTGGCGGGATCGGACAACGCCACGTGCCCGACGATCGCCTGGCGGGGCGCGAAACGGCTGGGGTTGCCGTCGTCGTACGGCAAGCGGGAACGGAAGAAAGTGACCTGGAAACCGACCGGGCCGCCGCGGGTCTGCAGCCATCCGGTGACATACCACCATTCGGTCTTGTAGCCGGGATGCGCGGCGTGGTCGCGTGGGAGCACCACCGGCAATACCGGCGCGACGGCCGTGTACACCACACGCTCGGCCGCGTGGCACGCGCCGGCGATCACGCACGTGCCGACAACCATCCACAGCGCCAGCCGGCGCGGCCATGTCATCCGCATTACCAGTCCTCCCGCACGGCACGCACGGCATCGGTGGAAAGCACGCGGCGTCCGACCAGTAACGCCGTGCCGCCTGTCGCCACGGCCAGTGCGACGACGACACCGCCGAGCAACGGCCACGGCAACAGGGTATCCATCGTCCAGTGGAACGATTGCGGGTTCACCACCCGGATCAGCACCTGGCTCATGGCCAGGCCGAGGGCGACACCCGCCACGCCACCGACCAGGCCCAGCAGCGTGCCTTCGATCAGCAGCATGCGCGCAAGGTCGCCGCGCAGCGCACCGACGTGGCGCAACATGCCGAACTCGCGGATGCGCGACAGCACCTGCGCGCCGATGGTGGCCGCCACGCCGGCCAGGCCGACGCACACCGCGATGCCCTCGAGCAGGTAGGTGATGAGGAAACTGCGGTCGAACGCCCGCAGCGCCGTGCCACGAATGTCCGCCGGTCGGCTGACGGTCGCCGCCGTGCCGCCCGCCTGCGCGACCACGCGCAACGCATCCGCCACGGCACCGACCGGCGTACCCGGCATCACGCCGATGGATACGCCACTGCGCGAGCGGTCGCCGGTCAGTCGCGTATAGGCACGCTCGTCGATGACGATGGCGCCCTGCTGGCGGGCGTAGTCGCGCCACACGCCGGCCACGCTCGCCCGCGGCGATCCCGGCAGCGGCAAGGTCAGCGTATCGCCGGGCGCCCAGTGATAGAGGCGCGAGGCAGGCTCGGACACCCAGACCGGCAGGCTGCCGGACGGAGGCGTCCGCTGGGGGCCGATCAGCGCCAGCCGTGCGCCCGGTCCGTCGAGCGTCCTGACCACCAGGGTGACCGCGGGTCGACGCGCATCGAACTGCAACGGCACCTCTTTAAGGGTGCCCAGCCAGGCGACGCCCGGCACGGCGCGCATGCGTGCCTGGGTCGCGGCGTCGAAGCTGCCGCCCGCCCCCGTCCCCGCAACGACGTAGAGATCGGCCTGCAACACATCGCCCAGCCAGCGTTCCACGGAGCCCCGGAAGCTGGTGACCATGACCGCCATCGCCACCGTGAGCGCGGTGGAGGCGAGCACGCCCGCCAGGGCGACCGATGCCTGCGACGGCGCGCCCCACAACCGTGCGGCCGCCAGCCGGAACGCGACCGAGCGCACGGGCAGCAGGCGCAGCGGTGCCACCAGCAGCCGCGACAACCACGGCATCAGCATCACGCCACCGGCCAGCAGCAGGGCCATGGCGATGTAACCGAACAGGGCGATGCCGCCGACGGCGGGCAGCAACGACGCGCCGAGTGCCGCGGCCAGCAGCACCAGCGCCGGCCGCACCCGCGCGGGCGTGCGCGGATCGACGGCATCGCCGGCGTTCTTGATCGCGATGCCCGGCGCGATGCGCGAGGCCGCCAGTGCGGGCACCATGCTGCCCAGCACGGCCGCGCCGACGCCGAGCGCGCCGAAGACCAGTGCCGGCCAGGGCGCGAATACCAGCCGGGGCGCCTGGCCGTGGAAGTAGCCGCCGCCCAGGTCGCCGCCGAGCAGCGTCAGCGCCAGTTGCGCAAGTCCCAGACCCAGGCCGATGCCCGCCGCCGCACCAAGCAGGCCCAGCACCAGTGCCTCGCCCAGTATCTGGCCGAGCAGGCTGCCCTTCGCCATGCCCAGCACCCGCAGCAGGGCCAGTTGCGACCGTCGGCGGGCCACCGAGAGCGACTGCGCGGAATAGACCAGGAAGCCGCCCGTCAGCAGGGCGATCAGCGCCAGCATGTCGAGGTTGACCCGATATGCCGCGGACAGGCCGTCGTTACGGGCGACGTCGCTGGCGGCATCCGCGATCACCACGTCGGCCGGAAGGCTTTCGCGAATGGCCCGCCGGACCGCGGCACCATCGGCCGACGGTGCCAGATGGACGTCCAGCCGTTGCAATCTGCCCAGGGCGCCGAAACGCCACTGCGCCGCCGCGATATCCATGACGGCGCGCGGCTGCGCACCCTCGGGAAGGCTGCCGGCGATGCGCACTTGGCGGCTGCGCCCGTTGGCGGTGAGGGTCACTGTCTCGCCCGGCGCACGGCCGACGATCTTCTGGATGCCCTGGGAAAGATAGATCGCGTCACCGGCGAGCAGGCCGCCCATGGCACCGGCATCCATCGGCCCCGTGGCCTGTCCGGCGGGCGCCGGGCGCAACAGGTCGACGCCCTCCAGCGATACCGCCGTCGTGCCGTCGAGGGTGGCCGGCAACACCACCACGGGTGATACGTCTATGTCGGCCAGGCGCGCCACCCGCGGATAAAGCATCTCGTCGAAACCCAGCGGGCTGGCCGAACGCAGGGTGATATCGGCCGCTCCGCTGACCGAATGCACGGCCTTGTCGAACTCGCCCAGCGCCGAGGCGTTGATCAGGTGCACCGCGAAGCCGAGCGAGACGCCCAGCGCGATGGCCAGCACCGCGGAGAGCGCACGTCCGGGATAGGCGCGCCACTCGCTGCCGAGCAGCCAGCGTGCGGCCAGGGGCACCCGCCGGCGCTCAGCCACGCGGCACGAGACCGCGCTGCGACAGCACGAGGGTGCGATCCGCCGCAGCCGCCGCCACGGCGGAATGGGTCACCAGCAGCACCGCGGCGCCGGCTTCGCGCACGCGCTCGACGAACAACGCGAGCGTGCGCTCCGCGGTCTCGGGATCGAGGTTGCCCGTGGGCTCGTCGGCCAGGATCAGCCCGGGGCGGTGGACCAGGGCCCGCGCGACCGCCACACGCTGCAACTCGCCACCCGACAGTTCCCGCGGATAGGCGCCACCGCGGCCGCCCAGGCCCACCGCCACGAGCATGGCTTCCGCGGCCAGCAGCGATTCGCCCGCCTCGCGTCCCTGCAGGGCCAGCGGCAAGGCTACGTTGTGCGCCAGGTCGAGGTGCGGCAAGACGTGGAACGCCTGGAACACGAAACCGATGCTGTCGCGGCGCAACGCGGTGCGGGCATCGTCGTCCAGGCTGGCGATGTCGGTGCCGCCGATACGGACCTGACCCGCATCGGGGGTATCCAGCCCCGCGATGAGGTTCAGCAGCGTGGACTTGCCCGCACCGGATTCGCCGGTGACGGCGACGAATTCACCGGGGGCCAGGGCCAGGTCGAGGCCATCGAACAGCGTGCGCCCACCGGGCACCGTCTTGACCAGTCCGTCGACCGTGAGCATCCGGGATGACCTGCGGAAAACCCCAGTGTATCAATGCCGCGCGCTGCGCCGTGAATGCGCCCGCCCCGCATATAGCGCGCGGTCGGCCTCGGCGATCACGTCGTCCACGGTCGCGCCTGCCCGGCGCAGCGCGGTTCCGACGCTCAGCGACACGCCGGCCACGGCCTGCGCGCGGGCGATCTGGTCAAGTGCGTCGTCGAGGCGCCGGGGATCACGCAGGATCACGATGAACTCGTCACCGCCCATGCGCACCACCACGTCGTCCGAGAGGCAGGCGCCGCGCAGGATGTCGGCGACCACGACCAGCAGTTCATCGCCGCGCTGGTGGCCGTGCGTGTCGTTCACCTGCTTGAAGTGGTCGATATCCACGGCGATACACGCCCAGCGCATGTCGTCGGCCTGCTCGGCCTCGAACCCGGCAAGGTAGCGCCGGTTCATCGCATGGGTGAGCGCGTCGCGCGTGGACCAGTCCAGCAGGGTTTTCTCGTAACTCTTCTGGGCCGTGACGTCCTGGGCGTGGCCCAGCACGTAGGGGTCTTCCGCGTCGGTATCCAGCACGTTCTGGTAGCGCCAGTAACGGATGGAACCGTCCTGCGCCACCAGTTCGAACATGCCGGCATCGATGCGATGCTCCCGTATGCGCTCCAGATAAAGGTCCAGGTAGAACCGACGCTCCGGCCGCATGAAGTCGCCCAGGCTGCGACCGAGGATGTCACCCATGCCGTAACCGATCGAAGCGGCGGCGGCGGGATTGACCGCGAGCACGATGCCTTCCAGGTCGTGCGTGCAGATCAGGCCCAGCGAATACTGGAACAGCTTGCGAAAACGCCGCTCGCTCGTTTCCAGCGCTTGCATGGCACGGCGGCGGTCGGTGATGTCCTGCAGCGCGCCGGAAAGCTTGACGGGAATATCGTCCTCCCGTTCCAGCGCACCCACGGCACGCACCCAGATCGGCCGCCCGCGGGCCGTCACCATGGGCAGTTCCATGTCCCATGGCTGGTTCTTTTCCATGGCGGCGGCGATCGCTTCGGCCAGCAGCGGTCGTGCCTCGGGCGCGTAGTAACCCACCGCCTCGTCCAGCGAAGGCTGGTAGCCCGCCGCCACTTCGTGGATGCGGCAGGTCTGTTCCGACCAGCGCACCGTGCTGCTGGCCAGGTCGAGTTCCCAGCCGCCCACACCGGCCACGTTGCCCGTGCGATGCAGGAACGCCTCGCTGGCGCGCAGCTCCCTTTCGAGGTGGCGTGCGTGGGCCGACTCGCTTTCGGCGGCCTCGCGCTGGCGGACCAGTTCGGCGCGCTGCGCGATAGCCAGGCCGGCGGCATGTCCCAGGTGCTTGAGGACACCCACCTGCTCTGCGGACAGGCTGCCAGGCGCGCTGTCCATGACGCACAGCGCGCCCAGCACAGTGCCGTCGGCCAGGTCGATGGGCACACCCGTGTAGGCGCGGATATGGGGCTGGCCCATCACCAGGGGGTTCTCGGTGAAACGCGGATCGTCCAGCGTATCGGCCACCTCGAAAACCCGCCCGCTGTGCACCACGTGCTGGCAGAAGGCGTATTCCCGCGGTGCCGCGTTCGCACCCTCCAGGCCGACATTGGCCTTGAACCATGTCCGCGATGCGTCGACCAGGCTGAGCAGGGACATCGGGCGCCGGGCGACCAACGCCGCCGCGCGCACCAGTTCGTCGAAGACGGGCTCGGATGGCGTGTCCAGTATCCGCAAGGCATGCAGGGTGGCGAGGCGCTCGCTTTCCGTGATGCCCGTGACGCTCGGGGCCATTGCGTCGTCACGCTCCGCCAGGACCTCGGCTCCGGTATCGCGCCCACGGTGGCAAGATCGCGTCAAGACGACAGTCCTTCAGGGCTGCGAAGTAAGAAGTATGCCCTCGCCGGTCAGCGAACGCACCAGGCGAACCGAAGCATGACAGACAGCCACCGCGCCGCATGTGTCATGCGAGACCAGGGCGATCTCCAGGGCTTCGGCCTCGACGGCCACCTCCGACAACCCGCGCCGGCGACCGGCGCGCTGCAGGCGATGAGCGCGGAACGCCGCCTCGTGGATATCGTCGCGATGCAGGGCAGCGAACAGTGCCGAGGCCTCGGTAGCGGCATCGTGCCTGCCCCACCAGACGCCTTCGCTGATCCACGGCGCGGCGCGGCTCGCCAGCGACGCGCCGCCCGGCAGCGCAAAGACTTCACCGAGACGACGCTGGAGCGTCATCCGCCAGACCAGACGTTCCACCAGTTCGCGCAGCACCACCATGTCGCCTCTCCCGATCCCAAGGCCGGCAAGCAGGCCGGCAGGGAGCAGGAAGCAAGAGCCGTGCCGTAAAAAATCCAATCGAATTCAACGGCTTGGATATTCGGCCTCCGAAGACCAGGTCAATCGCTGGCCACTTTCGTCACTTTTTTGCCACCGCAGGCAGGTCGCCCCGGGCGGGCGGGCCACGTTGACATTCGCAGGATAGTGCACGAGCATGGATTTTCATTCGGCCTTCCAGACGTCCATAAGCCACGACGCTTCCGGGGAAAAATCCATCGTGACCACGCAGCAGCCCATCCACACGCCTTCCCCGATCGCCCTGCCGATCGTGGCGTGTCGCTGTTGTCGTAGCTGACGTTTCGCCGCCGGCGCGCGTCGCCGGCACGGCACACCTCCCCGGTCATCCGGCCGCCCGGCGCTTTCGCGTCGGCACGAGGCCGACCCTGAAAAACCAAGGAAAACGCCCCATGAAGCATGCCCTGCCCGTGCGCCTTTCGCTGTCCGTCCTTGCGGCGGCCCAGGTCTATTCGTCCGCCGCGCACGCCCAGGACGACACCACGAAACTGCAGACCGTGGTGGTCACCGGCACGCGCTCGGTCGATCGCAGCCAGAGCAGTTCGCTGTCGCCCATCGATGTGGTGTCGGCCCAGGACCTGCAATCCTTCGGCGATACGCAGCTGGGCGCGATCCTGTCGCGACTGACACCCTCGCTCAACTTCCCCCGCGCACCGGGCAACGATGGGTCCGGCATCGTCCGTCCGGCGGCTCTGCGCGGCCTGTCGCCGGACCAGACACTGGTGCTGGTGAATGGCAAACGCTGGCACACCAGCGCCCTGCTGAACCTGCAAGGCGCGCTCGGGCGGGGTTCGGCGCCCGCCGATCTCAACGCGATTCCCGTCTCGGCGATCGACCATATCGAGATCCTGCGTGACGGTGCCTCGGCGCAGTACGGCTCCGATGCCATCGCGGGCGTCATCAACGTGGTGCTCAAGGGCGCGGCGGGCGCGGGTACCAACACCGCCAGCATCACCACGGGGCGCTACAGCGCTGGCGATGGCCGGCAATGGCAAGGCGAGGCCAGCCTGGGCGTGCCGCTGGGTGGCGACAAGGGCTGGGCACGCCTGAGCCTGGTCCAGGGCCATGCGGACGCGACCAACCGTGGCGGCCGCGACTATCGCGACCCGTCGTCGCCGGTCTATGGCCAGCACACGCAGCGCATCGGCGAGCCGGATATCCGCAATCACCAGGCCCTGCTGAACGTGCAGTACGCGCTCACGCCCGGCGTGGACGCCTACGCGTTCGCCAGCACCAGCAGCCGCGAGGGCACCTCCCCTGCCCTGTTCCGCACCTACGACAGCGCGCGCAACGTGCCGTCGATCTATCCCGATGGCTACCTGCCCCTGAACGATGTGCGCTCGATCGACAGCGCGCTCGTGGCGGGGGTGCGCGGCACCACGGCGCACGGATGGCGCTGGGACATCAGCGGCAACTACGGCCGCGACCGGGTCGGCATCGATCCGATCCACACGCTCAACGTCGACCTGGGCGATGCCAGTCCGACACGATTCAACGCGGGACGACTGACCGCCACGCAGAAGGCCTTCGACGTGGACCTGGCGCGCGATCTGGAGGTCGGCTGGTTGAACAACCCGTTGACGCTGGCCTTCGGCCTGGAATACCTGCACCAGCAATACACCATCGACGCAGGCGGTCCGGCCTCGTACGTCGGCACCGGCGCGCAGGGGTTCCCGGGGTTCCAGCCGGGCGACGCCGGAACCCACAGCCGCCACGACGTCGCGGAATACCTGAGCCTCGAAAACCAGATCACCGATAAACTCAGCGGGTCGCTGGCCGTCCGCCACGAGTACTACAGCGACTTCGGCCATACCACCTCGGGCACGGTGTCGGCCCGCTACGACTTCACCGACGCCTTTGCGCTGCGCGGCACGGCGGCAACGGGGTTCCGCGCACCGTCCTTGCCGCAGCAGTTCTACACCACCACCTCGACCAACGTCATCGGTGGCGTGCCGACGCAGATCCGCAACTTCGCGGTGAACGATCCCGTGGCACGCGCCCTGGGCGCTGAGCCCCTGAAGCCCGAGAAGTCGCACAACTACACGCTGGGCGCGGTGTACGCACCAGGCGCCTGGACGCTATCGCTGGACCTGTACCAGATCACTATCGGCAACCGCGTGGTGCCCTCCGAGAACCTGGTGGGCGATGACGTGCGGGCCTACCTGGACGGCCAGGGTTTCGCCAACATCCAGGGCGGCAGTTATTTCACCAACGCGCTGAAGACGCGTACGCGTGGCATCGACCTCAGCGGCGGCTATCGCCTCGACCTGGGCGACGCCGGCAAGCTGCAATTCACCGCGGCCTACAACCGCAACCACACGTCGATCCTGTCGGTCGCGCCCAACCCGGCATCGCTGGCGCAGAACGGGCTGGAACTGGTGCGCGTCGGGCACATCGCCCAGGGTTACATCACGCGTGGCGCGCCGCGTGACAAGATCGCGCTGGGCACCGACTACGGCTGGGGGCACTGGAACCTGCACGGCGCCCTGACCCGCTACGGCGAATTCACCGTGAACCAGGACCCGGTCAGCAACCCCGGTTTCGACCAGGTGTTTCCCGCGCGCTGGCTGCTCGACCTGTCGGCCAGTTACGCGACCCACGGCTGGACCTTCACGGCCGGCGTGGACAACCTGACCGACGTCTATCCGCAAAAGTACAAGGCCGGTAGCGACGGTGCGGTCGGCGGCACGTGGCCGTATCCCGACTACTCGCCGTTCGGTTACAGCGGTCGCTACCTGTACACGCGGGTGGCCTATCGCTGGTGAACGGCCTGGGCCGTGCCACGGGTTACGCTATCGAGCGCTTCCGCCAGTTCGGCCGCACCGACCGGCTTGACCAGGTGGCGATCGAAACCGGCGCCCGTACTGGCCAGCTTGTCGGATGCCTGGCCCCAGCCGGTCTGCGCGATGATCGGCAGGTGGCCCAGATCGGCATGCTGCCGGAACGCCCGGCACAGGTCGTAGCCGCTCATCGCGGGCATGCCGACGTCCAGCAGCATCACATCCGGCTGGAACGTCCGCGCCGCCGCGATGGCCTCACGCGGGTCGAGCACCACCTGGTGGCGGTGTCCCATGTCGTGCAGCAGCCAGCCGAGCGTCTGCGCGACATCCGCATTGTCGTCCACCACCAGCACGTTGAGCGGCCGGCGATGCGTCTCCCCGGGGGCGTGCGCGGCGGTTTCGTCGACGTCGGGCTCCAGCGGCAACAACGGCAGCCGGACCGTGAAGCGACTGCCCTGGCCCTCACCGCCGCTGCTGACCGCGATGCTGCCCCGGTGCATGCCCACCAGTTGCCTGACCAGGGCCAGGCCGATGCCCAGCCCCCCCTGCGAGCGGGTGAGGTGCTCACCGACCTGGGTGAACAGTTCGAAGATGTTGGCCTGCATGGACGCCGGTATGCCCATGCCGTTGTCGGACACCACGATGACCACCTCGTCGCCTTCGCGGAAAGCCTCGACGCCGAGCTGCCCCCCGGTCGGCGTGTACTTGGCGGCGTTGTTCACCAGGTTGCCGACCACCTGGACCAGGCGCGTCTTGTCGCCCTCCAGCCACATGGGCTGCGGCGATACGTCCACGCGCAGCGCGTGCCTGCCACCGTCGATCAGCGGATGGCTCGCTTCCAGCGCCGCGTGCACGATGTCGGCCACGGTTACCTTCTGCCGCTGCAAGGTGATCTTGCCCTGGCTGACCCGCGATACATCCAGCAGGTCGTCCACCAGCCGCACCAGGTGCACCAGCTGGCGATCCATCACACCGTGGATCTGCTCTACACGCTCCGGCGAAGGGTGGCCACGCAACACGTCCAGGCCCATGCGCAACGGGGTGAGCGGATTGCGCAACTCATGCGCCAGGATGGCCAGGAACTGGTCCTTGTAGCGATCCGAGCGGGTCAGCGTTTCCGCGTAGGCCTCCAGGCGGTCACGCTGGTCGGCGATCTGCTGCTTCTGGCGATAGAGGTCGAAGAAGACGTTGGCCTTGCTGCGCAGGATGTCCCACTCGATGGGCTTCTGGATGAAGTCCACCGCGCCGGCTTCGTAGCCGCGGAACTTGCGCTGGTTGTCCGTCGTGCTGGCCGTCAGGAAGATGATCGGCACGTTGCGCGTGCGCTCGTTGCCGCGCATCAGCTCGGCCAGTTCGAAGCCGTCCATGCCGGGCATCTGCACGTCCAGCAGCCCCAGGGCCACATCGTGCACCAGCAGCAGCTCCAGGGCTTCCTCGCCCGATCGCGCCTTCAGCAGCACCAGGTTGTCGCGTCGCAGCAGGGCCTCGAGCGACAGCAGGTTGTCGTCGAGGTCGTCCACCAGCAGGAAATACACCGGGCTCAGGGTGGCATCGGCTTCTTTAAGCATCGTCTGACGTCTTCTGGTAGATCCTTTCACCCGGCACGAAATCCTGGAAGGCGGCGGCCTGGCTGGAGAAGCGGATGCTCTCCTTGGAGCCCAGCCCGAGGAAGCCCTTGCGGATGAGGGAATCGTTGAACAGTTTCAGGGTACGGTCCTGCAGGGTGTTGTCGAAATAGATCAGCACGTTGCGGCAGGAAATCAGGTGCATCTCCCCGAACACGGCATCGGTGACCAGGCTGTGGTCGGAGAACACCACCCGCTCGCGCAGGCTGCGGTCGAACGTGGCCTTGCCGTAACCGGTGGTGTAGTAGTCGGACAGCGAGGACCGCCCGCCCGATTGCTGGTGGTTCTCGGTGAAACCACGGATACGGTCTAGGTTGTAGACGCCCGAGGCGGCCGCTTCCAGCGCGCCGGGGTTGATGTCGGTGGCGTAGAACAGCGTCCGCTGTTCCAGCCCTTCCTCGCGGAACAGGATGGCCAGCGAATACAGCTCCTCCCCGCTGCTGCACCCGGCCACCCACACCTTCAGCGAGGGATAGGTGCGCAGGTGCGGCACCACGTGCTCGCGCAGCGCGCGGAAATACGACGGGTCGCGGAACATCTCGCTGACCTGCACGGTGAGATAGGCGATCACCTGCGGCACCACGGCCGGATCGTGCAGCAGGCCCTCGAGCAGCGCCGAGTAGGTGCGGTAGCCCAGCCGGTCTCGCAGCTGTTTGAGGCGCCGCTTCACCGAGGCGCGGGAATACCCGCGGAAGTCGTAGTGGAAACGCTGGTACATCGCCTCGAGCAGCAGCTCGATCTCGATGCCCTCGACGCGGTCGGCCTGGGCGGCGGGCGAAGTCATCGGGCCAGCCATACGCGCACCAGTGACAGCAGCTTGTCAACGTCCAGCGGCTTGGCCATGTAGTCGCTGGCACCGGCGGCCAGGCAGGTGTCCTGGTCGTCCGGCATGGCCTTCGCGGTCAGCGCGATGATCGGCAGCTTCCGCCAGCGGTGGTCCTCGCGGATGTGCCGTGTCGCCGTAAGCCCGTCCATGACCGGCATCATCACGTCCATCAGCACCAGGTCGATCGGCTGGCCGTCGGGCTCGCCAGAGCGCGCCAGCGCATCCAGGGCTTCCTGGCCGTTGCGGGCCACGGTGAGCGTGCAGCCGCGCGGCTCCAGGATGTTGATAAGCGCATAGACGTTGCGCACATCGTCTTCCACCACCAGGATACGGCGGCCTTCCAGCAACGCGTCGCGGTGCTGGGCCTGCTCGATCATGCGCTGCTGTTCCGCGGGCAGGTCGGTCACCACCTGGTGCAGGAACAACGACACCTCGTCCAGCAGGCGCTCCGGCGACTTGGCGCCCTTGATGATGATCGAGCGCGAGTAAACGCGCAGCCGCGATTCCTCCTCGCTGGTAAGGTCGCGCCCGGTGTAGACGATCACGGGCGGGAACGCATGGATGCCTTCCGCACTGAGGTTTTCCAGCAGCGTGAACCCCGACGCATCGGGCAGCGACAGGTCCAGCACCATGCAGTCGAAGGTCTCATCCTTCAGCAGGCCAAGGCACTGCGCCGCGGTTCCCGCTTCCACGGTCTCCACGTCCACCGAGGCCAGCAGGCTGCGGATGGCATCGCGCTGCACGGCGTCGTCCTCCACCACCAGCACGCGCCGGACATGCGTGGAGAGCCGCGCGTCGAGCTTGTCCAGCACCTCGACCAGCTCCGTTCGCTGCACCGGCTTGACCAGGTACCCGATGGCGCCCATCGACAGCGCGGCATGGGAATGGTCTTCGGCGGACACCACGTGGATGGGGATATGCCGGGTGCGCACGTCGCGTTTGAGGATGTCCAGTACCGACAGGCCGGACTGGTCCGGCAGGCCGATGTCCAGCACGATGGCATGCGGCAGGAACTGCCGGGCCAGCGCCAGGGCTTCCTGTGCGCTGGTGGCGACCAGGCAGCGGAAACGCATCTCGCGGGTCAGGTCGAGCAGGATGCGGGCGAACGCTTCGTCGTCTTCGATCACCAGGATGACCCGCCGTGCGTCGTCCTCGGCGTCGCGATCGTCGGGAATGCGCTGGGCCAGCGCCGACGCGGCGGGCGGGATCGGTGCGGTGGGCGGCGCGGCAGCCGACGGCGTCCGTGCCGGCGGGCCGGCGTCACCGGCGGCGCGGATCGGCGACGAAACGGCGGCGCTATCGCCGACCGGTGCCTGGGCCGGTAGCGTGAGCGTGAAGGTGCTGCCCTTGCCGGCCTCGCTGTGCACGGCGATGGTGCCGCCCAGCAGGCGTGCCAGTTCGAGCGAGATCGAAAGACCCAGGCCGGTGCCCCCGTATTTGCGGCTGATGGTGCCGTCCGCCTGCTGGAACGCCTCGAAGACGCGCTGCTGCTGCTCGGCCGGGATACCGATGCCGGTGTCGCTGACCGCGAACACCACCTCACCCTGCGCACCCGCGGCCACGTCGAGCGTCACGCCGCCCTGCTCGGTGAACTTGAACGCGTTGGACAGGAGGTTGCGCAGCACCTGCTCCACACGCTGGCGATCGCTGTCCAGCACGGCGGGACACGCCGGCGACATGGTGACCTCGAACGACAGCCCCCGTTGCTGGGCGACGGGCTGGAAGCCGGGCACTAGGCCCTTGACCATCGCGTCGATGGTGAACGGCTCCGGACGGATGGCGATATGCCCGGCCTCGATCTTGGACAGGTCGAGGATGTCGTTGATCAGCGTGAGCAGGTCGTTGCCGGACGAATGGATGGTGCGCGCGAACTTGACCTGTTCCTCGGTGAGATTGCCCCGCGGGTTGTCGGCAAGCAGCTTGGAAAGGATCAGCGCCGAATTGAGCGGCGTGCGCAGCTCGTGCGACATGTTGGCCAGGAAGTCGGACTTGTAGCGGCTGGCGCGCAGCACTTCCTCGGCCTTTGCCTCGACCTGCAGGTTGGCACGCGCCAGGTCGTCGCGCTGCACCTCCAGCTGGCTGGCCTGTTCTTCAAGATGCGCGTTGGTCTGCTCCAGTTCGGCCTGCTGCTGTTCCAGTTCGTGCTGGGACTGCTTCAGCGCCTGGCTCTGTTCTTCCAGTTCCTCGTTGGAGGCGCGCAGTTCTTCGCTCTGCTGCTGCAGCGAATCCGACTGGCGGCGGGTTTCCTCGAGGAGGCGGTTGAGCTCGGCACGGTAGGTGGCCGAGCGAAGCGCCACGCCGATGTCCGCGGCCATCTCGCCGAGCAGGGCCATGGTGTCCTCGTCCACGGGCCGGAAGAAGCCGAGTTCCAGCACGCCGTTGACCTCACCGTCCACCACGCTGGGCAGCATCAGCAGCTGGCGGGGTTTGTCGCTGCCCAGTGCGGAGCCGACCGACAGGTAGCCGTCGGGTACGTCGCCGACGACGAGCAGCCGGCGTTCGGCCACCGTCTGGCCCAGCAGGCCTTCCGGCGGCACGAAGCGCTTCACCGTCTCGTTACCCGGCGCCAGGCCGTATTCACCGATGCGCTCGTAGACAGCGCCGGTATCGACGAACATGGCGCCCGCCTGCGCATGCAGGAAGCGGGCGAGGAAGGCGAGGATGTTGCCGCCCAGTTCGTGCGTGCCCTGGTCGCCCTGCATCGCGGCAGCCAGGCCGAGTTGCCCTTCCTGCAGCCACTCGTTGCGCTGGCGCGAGCGCGAGGCGCTGCGGATCAGCACGCCGACGAACACCGTCAACGCCACGCCCAGCAAGGCGCTGAGGATGCCGCCGGTGAGCGCGCTGCTGTAGGCGCTGCCCATCTCCGCGACGCGCGCGTCGCGCTGGGCCAGTTCCGCGGTCTGCATGGCGGCCAGCTGGGAGCGGATGGCATCCATGGCCGCCTTGCCGCGATCGCTGTTGACGACGGCCACCGCCGCGTCCGTGCCCTGCGTGCGGCGCAGTTCGATGGTTTCCTTCAGCTCCGCCAGCTTCTCGTTGAAGCGGATGGTCAGCGCCCTCAGGCGCGCCTGCTGCGCGGCGTTGTCCTTCACGTCCTCGCGCACGGCATCCAGCCGCGACGCCGAACTGGCAAGCGCCGCACGGTAGGGTTCGAGGTAACGATCGTTGCCGGTGAGCAGGAAGCCACGCTGCCCGGTTTCGGCATCCTGCGCGGCCGAGAGGATCTCGCTCAGCCCCGTGACGGTCTGCTGCGAATGGATGACCTTCTGGTTGTTCTCGCGGATGCTGCCGATGTTCTGATAGGCGAGAAACCCGGTGATCACGAAAAACACGACCACGGCGCCCAGCGCCAGCGACGTCCGCCGATCCATCTTTCTGGACCGTGCCGCGCCGGAAACCTTAGAAGTCATACCGCCCCTGTCCAGAACCGTGGTGATAGCTGCCTAAGATATCATGACGGCGCGCCTGGTCGAGCCGAGAGGCGCCGTTTTGCACACCGCTTGCCCGGCTGCGCACGCTCGTTTTTTCACCGGAATTTCACGTCGAACGACACTCGTGTGCCGTGCAGCGACCGCCACGTGTCGCGCATCATCAGGGCGTCGTCAACGTTTGAACACCGATCGTTCAACTCTACGCGTCGAGACTCGGGAATACCCTCCCCTGCGGACGACTTCATGAAAGCGCTCACCTATCACGGCTCCAAGGACGTTCGCGTCGAGACGATGCCCGATCCGTCGATCGTCGACGCCGACGACATCGTGCTGCGCGTCACGGCCACGGCCATCTGCGGTTCGGACCTGCACCTCTATCACGGCAAGATTCCCGAAACGCAGCATGGCGATATCTTCGGCCACGAATTCATGGGCATCGTGGAACAGGCGGGCCCCGGGGTTACCGAGGTCAAGGTGGGCGACCGCGTGGTCATCCCCTTCGTGATCGCCTGCGGCAAATGCTTCTTCTGCGACAACGATCAGTTCGCCGCCTGCGAGACGACCAATCCCGACCAGGGAGCCAGCCTGCGCAAACGCGCGAAGATGACCCCGCCGGCCGCGCTGTTCGGCTATTCCCACCTATATGGTGGCGTGCCCGGCGGCCAGGCCGAGTTCGTGCGCGTGCCCAAGGCCAACGTCGGGCCGTTCAAGGTGCCAGGCAGCCTGTCCGACGAACGCGTGCTGTTTCTTTCCGACATCCTGCCGACCGGTTACCAGGCGGTGCTCAACGCGAAGATCGAGCGGGGCTCCACCGTGGCCATCTTCGGTGCCGGCCCCGTCGGCCTCATGGCCGCCGCGTGCGCGAGGATGCTGGGCGCGGAACGTATCTACATGGTCGATTCCGAGCGCTATCGCCTGGATTTCGCCGTGACGGCGTATGACGTGATCCCCGTCGACTTCAGTGAAGTGGACGCGTCCGAATTCATTCTCGAACAGACCGCGGGCCGCGGCGTCGACGCCTCCATCGATGCCGTGGGCTTCGAGGCCAAGGGCAGCACGACCGAAACCGTGCTCAGCGCGCTGAAGCTGGAAACCAGTTCCGGCGAAGTGTTGCGCCAGTGCATCGGCGCCACGCGACGCGGTGGCGTAGTCAGCATACCGGGGGTGTACGCCGGATTCATCCACGCCTTCCTGATCGGCGATGCCTTCGACAAGGGACTGACCCTGGCCATGGGTCAGACGCACGTGCAGAAATTCCTGCCCGAACTGCTCGAATTCGTCGAGGCTGGCAAGCTGGAACCGGACATCATCATCTCGCACCGCATGAAGCTCGCGGACGCGGCGCGTGGCTACGAAATATTCGACAAGAAGGAAGAAGACTGCCGCAAGGTCGTGCTCACTCCCTGAGTACGAGGACGCGCTACCGCATCGACGTCAATCGTCGATGCGGTAGTGGATCGGCTTGAAGGCGAAGTTGTTCGACATGCCGGCCGAGCACGCGGTCAGGCCGACGATGAGGTCCATGCGCGCAAGGAAGACGGTGGCATCACCCGCCTTGCTCAGCGGCGGCTCCACGGTCAGCGTGCCCGTGTCGCCATTGACCGGTACGTTCATGAAAACGTTGAAGGCCGTAGGGATGCGATCGGCCTTCACACCAAAAGGAGACAGGGCATCGCGCAGGTTGCCGAAGCAGCCCTTGTGCGGCTCCGCGTGCCCGTAAAGCTTGCGGAACATCTCAGCCGAGCATGGCGCAAGCAGGAAATCGTGCCGGCCGACGTCGTCGTCCACGATCTCCAGCATCTCGCTGCTGCGGTTGGAATAAAGGATATCGCCGGTCGAAAGATAGATCTTGCTGGCGTAATCCAGCGTGCGTCCGGACGAAATCGCCTCTTCCGGTTCGGCGGCGTTGAACGCCACCAGATCCGCGACCTGCTGGCCCATCGGGTCGATCACCGTAAGACGCTGGCCCGCCTTCAACGCGAACGCCACGCCACTCTGCGGCGGGATTTCAACGATCTCCGCGGTCACTGTCGTGTCCCCTTCGGCTTGAACGGGCATTCCCATGGGCCTTCGATGTGGCGACCGCTGTATTGCAGGGCTTCCGAGTTGTGACCGTGAACGGCCAGCATGGGGTTGGCCGATCCGTTCAGATCCACGTCGCGCTCGATGATCGCCTCGCGCAGCCGGTCGTAACGACCTTGTTCGCGCAGGTATTCGAACTGCGCGTGCAGGTTGAACACCATGGCGGGATGCGCCAGCCGTCTTGCCGCGCGGCTGGCGCCCGGATGCAGGCCGATCACATAGAAGCTCTGCCCGCCCACGCTCATGCTGAACTGGTCCGAGCCCGGATCGGCGCTTACCGTCGGGTCCCAGACGAAGGATTCGCGATCCACCTCGTGGATACCCTGCAGGCGTGCGAACAGGGCGGCCTCGAAGGCGATCTCGTCCTGCGCGGCAGACTCGGGGAAATGGATGACCAGGCTGTGGAACACATGTTCGGGCTTTCGGCGCGCGGCGAAGGCCTGGATCGCCTGCGCCACGAACCTGTCGTGCCTGCCGCAGCGGATGTCACCGGCCTCCACATGCGTCACCTGATCGCGTGCGTGGGCCGTTTTCGCGGCCAGGCAGGGAAAGTTGGCAGCCGCCAGGTGCTCGGAGAAAACGGTGACGATATCGGGACGTGCAGCCATGTGTAAGCCTCGCAGGAACAGGCCGACACTATGGAAATAACCGCGTGAACTTGCGGGGCAGCGTCCGTGAATACGCCGTATCACACAGGGAAACGGGCCACCGGAGCGCTTCCGACCACGGGATGCGCGAACAGGAAGCCCTGTTGCAGTGCCACGCCGAGGTCGGCCAGCGCGGCGGATTCCTCGGGGCGTTCGACACCCTCGGCAATTACCTGCACACCGATGTCCTCACATAGCCGCAACATGTGGTGGATGGTTCGCTGACGCACGCGGTCGGTGTCCACGTGGCGAATCAGGCCGATGTCCAGCTTCAGCAGGTCGGGCTGGAAATCGGCGAGCAGGTTCAGCCCGGCGTAGCCGGCGCCGAAGTCGTCGATGGCCGTCTTGAAACCACGCTGGCGGTAGGTGGTCAGGATGGACAACAGGTGCTGGTGGTCGGTGATGATCTCGTGCTCGGTCACCTCGAAGATGACATCCTTCAACGGCCAGCCCACGCGCTGTGCCGCACTGAGCGTGGCGCGCAGGCAGTGCTCGGGGTTGTAGACGGCATTGGGCAGGAAGTTGATCGATACCATGGCCGGAAGCCGCACCTCGACCGCACACTCCAGCGCCCGGATGCGGCACGCCTGGTCGAACGCGTAGCGGTTGTCCGCATCGACCGAGGCAAGCACCTGTGCCGCCGACGACCCGTCCTCGCCGCGCACCAGCGCTTCGTAAGCGAACACGGTCTTGTCGCGCACGTCGACGATCGGCTGGAAAGCCATGGTGATCGCCTGCGAAAAGCCGTGCCCATCGCGGCAGGCGCCACAGTTGTTTTGTCGTGTCATCCGCGCTCCCGAATCATCCTACCGATATCGGCAGGAGCGGCACCGCCTTAAGTCGTCGACCGGGGCACCGCGCGCAAGCGTAAGCGAAAGGCCCGCGAACGCGCCGTGACGCACGCAGGCCCACGGCTTCAGAAGAACCGATAGGTGAAGGTGACGTTCCAGCTGGCGCCGGCCGCGTAATAGAGGTTACTGAAGTCGTCCAGCACGAAATACTTACGGTTCAGCAGGTTGTCCGCGTTGAACTGCAACGAGCTGCGCTCGTTGAAGGCATAGCGCGCCATGGCGCTCACCAGCGTCACCGACGACTGCGTCAGCCGCTGGGGCCCGGACGGTCCGTCCACCTGGGCCTTCGATGGCCCCTGCCAGTTCACGCCACCGCCCACGGTGACCCGATGCCACGCATCGGGCAACGTGTAGGTGCTGAACAGCCTGACCAGGCTGCGTGGCAACGAGGGACGCAGGGCCCCGCCATCGGGCGATTTCACGTTGAAGTGCGACCAGCCCAGGGTGGCGTTCCAGTTTGCCGAGAGGGCTCCGGAGGCATCGAACTCGTAGCCCCGCGAGGTGGTGCCGTCGACGGACCGGTACGCCTGGGTCAGGCCGTCGGGCAGGTAGACCCCCGGCAACGCATCCGCCACGTGATCCTGTTTCGTTTCGAAGACGACCAGCGAGGTGTTCAGGGCGCCGTCGAAGTGCCGGCCCTTGATACCGGCCTCGCGGCTGGTGCCCAGCACCGGGTCCAGGTAGCTGCCGTCCTGCCGCCGGTTGTTCTGCGGATCGAAGATCTGCGTGTAGCTGACGAACGCCGAATAGGTGGGGGTCAGGTCGTAGATGAGCCCTGCATAGGGAATGGTCTTGCTGGCCTGCTCGCGGTAGATGCCGGCGGTGCTGTCGTCGGTATCGTTTTTCCAACGGGCATAGCGGGCACCGATCACCAGTTTCAGCGGGTCGGCCAGCGAGAGGCGCGCCGCGGCGTAGGCGCCGCTCTGGCGAGTGCGGGCGATCGAGACCCGCTCGCTGCTCGACGCGAAATCCGGATAGGGATACTGCCCGTTCCAGTCGAAGTAGTTGCCGACGTCGGGCAGGTCGCCATGCGGATAATCGAAATAATCGGTGCGGTACTGCGAGCCGGTCAGCCCGACCACCAGTTCGTAGTCACGGCCGAACGCGCTGAAGGGGCCGGACAGGTAAAGATCCAGGTTGTTCTGGCTGCCGCGCTGGAAGCTCTTGTACGCATACGGGGTGATGCCCTCTCCCGTGGCACGGTTGGGCCAGCCGTAGACGTAGAACAGCGCCGAGTCGGCATCCGTCTGCCGGTGGCTGGCCATGGCATGCAGCTGCCAGCCGTTGGCGAACGCATGGGTGAGGTCGACGAACGCCGTCTGCGTAGTGTTGTTCCAGTGGCTCCAGTCGGCTGCCGGCGAGAAGCTGCGCGGCCAGGTGATGAAGCCGCCGGCATCGTCGAACACGGGGTACGAGCCCCAGGTCACGCCGATGGGCCGTGTTTTCTGCCAGTCGTAGCCGACGCTGAGCGTCGTGTCCTCGCCCAGGTCGGCATCGATGACCCCATAGGCCACGTTCTTCTGCTGGTGATAGCGGTCGAGGTAGCTGTCGCCCTCCTCGTGCGCGGCCACGAAACGCCCGCGCACGCTGCCGCTGGCATTGAGCGGCGCCGAAACATCCAGCGTTTCACGCTGGGTGTTCCACTTGCCGTAGCTGAGCGTCACGTTGGCCTGCGCCGTGCGGCTGTCGGCATGCTTGCGCACGAAATTGATGTTGGCCGACGGACTGCCCGAGCCGCTGAGCAATCCCGTGGCGCCGCGGATCACCTCGATCCGTTCGTAGATCGACGTGTCCAGCGAGGCATCGGCGGAGCCGATATTGAGGCTGGCCGCCACCGGCACGCCGTCGTACGACATGTTTTCGATCTGGAAGCCGCGCGACCAGAACACGACGCGCTCGGAGTCGTATGCCGTGGACGAGACGCCGGTGGTGTTGTCCAGCACCTCGCGCAGGTTGGTGAGGTTCTGGTCGGCGATCCGCTGCTCGGTGATCACGCTGATGGATTGCGGCGTGTCCTGCAAGGTGAGCGGGAGACGCGTGGTGGCAGCGCTATGGTCGGCGGTATACGGCGATGCGACCTGGCCCCTCACCTTCACGGTATCCAGGGTGGTGGTGGCCCCGTCCGTAGCGGCGGACGACGTGTCCTGGGCGTGCAGTGCGGCGGACGATGCCGCGGCCAGGGCGATGCTGAGCAAGGACCGCGGGAGCGACCCTCCGTGACGATGAGACATGACGATAAACCCCCAGGCAGGAAAACACCGGGTACGGCCCTCGGGCCACCCGATCGTTGGGACGACTGGGGCTTGCCGTGGGCTGGCTCATCGCTTCGCCGGGAATTTTAACGTATAGGGAACAAGGCGAACAGGGCGCGATATCGGCAATCAGGCTGGAGGATCCGGTTTGCCGGCCGTTACATCCGTACCCCCCCGATCTGCGTATACCCTTCCATGCCCGTACAACGCGTCCGCCACGCCCAGCTCGCCCGCATCCTGCAGTGGATGACCGAAGGCGACATCGCCACGTGGGAGGCCCGGGTGGACTACCTCGGCAACCCGGTCACGGCCAGGCGCCTGGAGATCATGGCGCAGGGCGGTGAGATTCCGGTCCTGGTGGCACGCCATATCGAGGTCGTCCTCGGGCTGCCGCGGGAATGGATGGACGATACGCAGGCGGACACGAACTGGCTCGGTGAGGCACCACGCCCACGATCGACCCATCGCGGCGTCTTCGAGGAAGACCCCGACGCCGCGAGCGCGTGACGACGGCGACGTGGGACCGGCGCATGGCGCTCCCGTAAGACATTCGCCTGCGCTTGACGCGCAGGCTGTTGGACTCGTCCTTTCGATGTTCCCGGGGCAGTGGATGCGTCACCTCGTTATCGTCTTCGGCGACCAGCTGAACATGGATTCGGCCGTCTTCGACGATTTCGACCCGGGGCAGGACCGGGTCTGGATGGCCGAGCGTCGGGGTGAATCCGAGCATGTGTGGTCGCACAAGGCACGCACGGCCCTCTTCCTGGCGGCGATGCGCCATTTCGCGGCCGGCCTGCGCGAACGCGGTTATCCGCTCGACTACACCCCGATCGACGCGCCCGGTCCCGACGCGTTACTGGACCTGCTGGACCAGGCGATCGCTTCGGCACGCCCGCAGCGCCTCGTTGCGGTCCGTCCCGGCGAGCACCGCCTTCGCGCCGGCCTGAGTGCGCTGGCCGATGCCCACGGCCTACCCTACGTGGAGCGCCCCGACCGGCATTTCCTCGTGTCTGCGGACGACTTTTCCCGTTGGGCCAAGGGCAAGACCCATCTACGGATGGAGCATTTCTACCGCTGGATGCGCCGACGCCACGACATTCTGCTGGACGACGGCGAGCCGCTGGGCGGCCAGTGGAACTACGACACGCAGAACCGGAAGAGCTTCGGGCGTCAGGGGCCGGGCTGGCTGCCCGCGCCGGTGTCGTTCGCACCGGATGCCATGACGCGATCCGCCCTGGACGATGTGGAAGCGATGTTTCCCGACCATCCCGGGGAAGCCGGCGCTTTCGACTGGCCGGTGACCCGTGACGATGGCCTGAAGGCGCTGGCCGATTTCCTCGACCATCGGCTGGCCGCCTTCGGGCCGTGGCAGGATGCCATGTGGACGGGTGAGCCGTGGCTCTATCACGCCCGTCTGTCGACCAGCCTCAACCTGCGCCTGATATCACCGGCGGAGGTCATCGAGGCTGCCCTGGCGCGCTACCGGCAGGGTCAGGCCGACCTCGCTTCCGTCGAAGGCTTCGTACGACAGGTGCTTGGCTGGCGCGAATTCGTGCGCGGGGTCTACTGGCTGGCGCCCGAGCGACTGCTCGCCGCCAATGCGCTGGACGCGCGGCAGGCGCTGCCGGCGTTCTACTGGACCGGTCAGACCGACATGCGGTGCCTGAGCGAGGTCATTACCCAGACCCTGCGCACGGGTTACGCCCACCACATCCAGCGACTGATGGTCACGGGCAATTTCGCCCTGCTGCTGGGTGTCGAACCCGCGCAGGTACACGCCTGGTACCTGGCGATCTACGTGGATGCGGTGGAGTGGGTGGAGGCGCCGAACACGCTCGGCATGAGCCAGTTCGCCGACGGGGGACGCATGGTGTCCAAGCCCTACGCGGCCTCCGGTCGATACATCGAGCGCATGAGCGACTACTGTAAGGGCTGCCGCTACCAGCCGGGCAAGGCCACGGGCGACGACGCCTGCCCCTTTACCACGCTGTACTGGGATTTCCTCGACCGTCATCGTGCCCGTTTCCGGCACCACCCACGTGCCGCGCTGCAGTGGCGCTCACTGGATCGCCTGAGCGAACCGCAGGTGGCGGCCATCCGGGAACGCGCAGGGCAACTGAGGGAGGGTTGGAAAGCGTAAAAGGGGTGCCGGCCCCTCAAGCAGACGACCACGCCGGCCGATAACTTCCCTGGAGGAAGTACGGATGCCACTACCGCTTGTCTACGTCCATGGCTTCATCGGCCATCTCAGGTTCCCGCAATTGCTTACCGGCATGGATCCGGCGTGGGTGCTCAGTCCCGACCTGATCGGTTACGGCGTCTATGCGGGGCAACGTCCGCCCTCGGTCGCCGAGCAGGTGATCCACCTGGACCAATTGATCCGCCAGGCTTTCGGCGAGCAACCGGTGGTGCTCGCCGGCCATTCGGGCGGCGCGCCCCTGTGCATTCGTTTCGCCGAGCGCTGGCCCGATCGCGTGGCAGGCCTGATCAGCGCCGAAGGGAATCTCGCACCCAGCGACGCCTTCCTGTCGTCGCGCCTCGCCCCCATGGGGCCTGCACAGATCCAGGCATGGCTGGACCGCGCACAGGCCGACCCGGGCGTCTTCCTGGCCCCGGAACACCTGCGGGGCGATCCCGTGCAGGTGGATCGTGTGCGTGAATGGCTGCATCACCAGTCCGCCACCGCGGTCCACGCGATGGCCCGGGCGTTGCTGGTGGAAACCGTACACCCCGGCTACGCCACGGCCGTGTCGCGGGTCATGGCGCAGACGCCCACCTACCTTATCCAGGGCGAGCTTTCCTCCAGCGCCCTGGGTGTACCCACGCGGCTGGCCGCGATGGCGGTGGACACCTACGTGATGCCCGGCGTCGGTCACCTGATGGTGCTGGAAGATCCGGAAGCCTTCGCCCGGATCGTCGCATCGATCGTCCAGGCCCTGGATACACCGGTGTCCCGCGACTTCGCCATCGCGCGCGACTGACGCATTCGCGGCCCCTATCGCGACCATAGCAACGAACGATTGGATCGCACGCGAGCAAGCGCGCAAGCTTTTACCTGAAGAACAGGGCGCCCCGCCCTGGCGCAGGACCTTGCATGAACACCTCCGTCTCCGCCCGCCCCGCCGGCCACGCGTTCCCGCTCGCGTTGATCGTGCTCGCCCTCGGCGTCATGGCCACCGCACCGCAGTGGCACCAACTCGCCGCATCGGCGCAACGCTCCTCGGCCTTTTCGGCGGACACCGCAGCCGCGGCATCGATCCGTGCTCCCGCCGCGGGTACGATGCTCCCCTACGGCGTCTTCCCCGGCACCGCCTTGACGTCTTCCGAGCACACCCTGCCCTACGGCACGCCCTGATCGTCGCACCGCGTCGATCGACGCGACGTGCGCCGATCAAAGCATCGCCCACATCGTGGGCTACTACACCCTCACGCATGTAGGAGCCCATGATGTGGGCGATCAAAGCACACCCGTGTAGGAGCCCACGATGTGGGCGACGACCCCGTAGGAGCGCACGATGTGCGCGACCCACATACACGACCCACGCACCCAACCCCGCCAAATCCCAAGCTTTCCCCGCAAAAAGAGCCCCGCAAACGCAGGGCTCCGAGTACACATGTCACGACACAGAAGTCACGAAGCCGCCTGATCCAGCAGGTGCCGCACGCTTTCCTTCGGATGCGGCGTCGACGCGATGTCGATACGCCGCGGCTTCATCGCCTCCGGCACCTCACGCTTCAGCTCGATGGAAAGCAACCCGTCACGGAGCGTCGCGCCGGTGACATGCACGTGCTCCGCCAGCTCGAAGCGACGCTGGAACGGGCGTGTCGCGATGCCGCGGTGCAGGTATTCACCTTCACTCTCGGCCTGGCGTTCGCCGCTGACCAGCAGCCAGTTCCCCTGGGTCGAAATCTCCAGCTCGTCCTCGCGGAAGCCCGCGACCGCCATGGTGATGCGGTATTGGTCATCGGCGAGCTTGACCGAATCGAAAGGCGGGTAGTTATCGGCCGACTGGCCGCGCACGGTGGCCGCCTCAAGCAGGTCGAAGACACGATCGAAGCCGACGCTCGAACGATGCAGCGGTGCCACGTTAAGTAGAGTTCGCATAGCCATATCCTCGCAACATGGTAATGAGTTCTCTGCGCCACGCCCGTGACGGGCCGTGGCGAGGCTGGTCCCGAAGCGGCCAGCGGTCGTAATTTATGAACTTTCGAAAAAAGTTCAAGGGGCCCGATTCAGGAAACAGTTAGCCGTCCATACCGGTCAGCTGACTCCCGTGTGCCCCTCCAGGACGATCCGAATCTTCCTTACCAGTTCGGCGCGCCCGTACGGTTTGTGGATGATGTCGAATTCCTTGCCGCCGGCATCCTGGCGCTCGATCGAGGAATCGGCATAGCCCGTCGTCAGCAGTACGCGCACGCGCGGCAACCGCTCCCTCACCTTCCGGGCCAGCATCACGCCGTTCATGCCACCGGGCATGATGAGATCGGTGAACAACAGGTCGAACTTCCGCCCTTCATCCAGGTACGCGAGTGCCTCCAGTGCATGCGTGGCCACGTGCACCGTATAGCCGTTCTCTTCCAGGATGTCGCGCGCCAGCTCGGCCACGTCCTCGCGATCCTCGACGACCAGGATGCGTTCGTGACCGCGACGTTCCACCGTGGGATCGACGCGTTTCTCGATCGGATGATGGATATCCGCCCTGGCCGCCGGAAAAAAGAGGCGCACGGTGGTGCCCACGCCCTCTTCCGAGTAGATGTGCACGCCGCCGCCGGACTGACGTGCGAAGCCGTACACCATGGACAAACCCAGGCCGGTGCCCCTGCCCTCTTCCTTGGTGGTGAAGAAGGGCTCCATGACCCGCTGGATCACTTCAGGCGGCATACCGTTGCCGGTGTCCGTCACGGATATCTCGACATAGCCACCGGGGCGAAGGTCGCTGAAGGAACGCCCGTCCGACGGCCCGATGCTGACGTTGCGCGTACCGATGGTGATGACCTGGCCGGTGCGGCCGGCCATGGCGTCGCGTGCATTGATGACGATGTTGAGCAGCGCCACCTCGCCCTGCGTGGGATCGATACGGCACAGGTGCAGGTCGTCGTCGAAATCGAGCCGGATGTCGGCGGCCTCGCCAAGCACGCGCAACATCATGTCGTGCATGCCCTCGATCAACGAGTTGGCGTTCACGGTACGGCCGTCCAGCCGTTGCTTGCGCGCAAAAGACAGAAGTTGCTGGGTGAGCGTCGCGGCACGCTTCACCGCCTTTTGTGCCGAATCCACCTGACGCTGGATGCGCTCGACATCGGGCTCCGGGCGCGACGCGGTCATGCCGATGCCCTCGAGGTAGCCGTTAATGACCTGCAACAGGTTGTTGAAGTCGTGCGCGATGCCGCCGGTGAGCTGGCCCAGGGCTTCCATCTTCTGCGCCTGGCGCAGGGCATCTTCCGCGTCGCGCCGCCGGCTGATATCCAGCTGGGACGCAAAGAAATAGATCAGCTTGCCCGCGCGGTCGTAGACGGGGGAAATGAACAGCGCATTCCAGAACGTCGCGCCGTCCTTGCGATAGTTCAATATCTCGGTGGCGATCTCGCGCCGCTCCTGCACCGCCTTGCGGATCTCGGCCACGGTGTCCATGTCCGTGTCCTTGCCCTGCAGGAATCGGCAATTCTGGCCCAGCAGCTCGGCCGAGGAATACCCGGTCATGCGGATGAAGGCTTCGTTGGCGAAGACGATGGGATTATCCGGCAGGCTGGGATTGGTCACGATCATCGGCATGCGGGTGGTCTGCACCGCGGCGAAGAAGATGTCGTGCTCGGGATGGTCCATTCCCGTGTAACCCAACGCCACGCGGTTAACGCTGCTTGCCTCGTCGGCAAGCCACTGGGGTTCGTCGCTCATTCGGATCTCGTACGTTCACCTGCCGGGCCTGCCGGGCAGCGTGCATGGATAAATGGCGATCGGATTCCGTGAAACGCGCAGACCCCGGGCGCAGCTACGGCGTATATCGTAGCGGGCCCAGGGTCGGCCGTGAATACGTGCCCGGGAATGCGGCTTACTTACCGGCGGGCAGCTGTTTCGCCATCTCGAGGTGGTGCTTGAGCGTGGGCAGGGTCTTGGTCGCGAAGGCCTTCAGGTCGGGATCCTTGCCCGCGGTGGATTCCTTGGTGAACAGCATCACCGCCTTTTCGTGATCGGCCACCATCTTCTTCTTGAACGCCGCATCGAAGTCGGCGCCCTGCTTTTTGGCGATCATGGCCGCGGCCTTTGCGTCTGGAGCCATGGGCATCGTGGACACAGGGATGGACTTTCCGTCAGCGATGGTCTTCAGCTCGTCGTTGGCCTTGCCGTGATCGTCCACCATCTGCTGTCCGAAGGCCTTCACTTCCTGTGACTGACCCTGCTGCGCGCCCAGCTTGCCCAGCGAAACCTCCGCCAGGCCTGCGGCGCTGGCGGCTTCGACGAACTTGGCATCCGGCGCGTTGGTCATCGTGGACGGATTAGGTGCCGCACGGTCGGACTGGGCTTCATTGGTCTGCGCGGAAGCCATGCCGGTGGCGCCCACGGACAAGGCGAGGGCAAGGGCGAGATAGCGCGGGGCGAGACGGGTCATGGCGGTTCCTGTGGGATTAGGTACCCGTTGGTGTCTCACGCGTTCAATGAAAGAGCTGTGCAGGAATCGTCGTTGACGGCGGGGATTGGCGTCAGGGGGAAGGGGGATCGCGCACATCGTGCGCTCCTACCCAGGGGTGATGGCCTGCAGGAGGGCTACTGCATCTTCAAGGCGTTGCGTTTGCGCGCTAGCGAGGGCGAGTTCGGCGGTACGCAGGGTCTGCTCGGCGGCCAGCAGCGTGAGGGTGCTGATGTCGCCTGCGGCGGACTGGGCCTGTGCTACCTGGTAACTTTGCGCCGCCGCGTCACGCGCGGCCAGCGCCATCTGGTATCCGCGTTCGTCGGCCTCGCGCGCATGCAGGGCATCGGCAACGTTGGCAAAGGCATTGATCACCGTGCTGCGATACGTCGCGGCGGCCTGACGGTCGGTCGCTTCCGCGGCCCGCTGTTTGTGCCGCAGTGCCCCACCATCGAAGATCGGCACGGCCAGGTCGCCGGCGAGGTTCCAGAACGCCGTGCCTGGACCGAACAGCCTGCCGAAGCTGGCCGCGGAGCTTCCGCCCCCGGCCGTGAGCGTCAGCGACGGCAACCGCATCGCCGTCGCCACGCCGACCTGGGCCCGCGCGGCATGCCACTGCGCTTCGGCCATGCGGATGTCCGGCCGGTCCTCCAGCCATGCCGAGGGCACGCTGGCAGGCAGCTCGGCGGGCATCAGGATCGATGCCAGCGTGGCGGGATCGACATCCGGCGCCACCGCGCCAAGGCCCTCGAGAACGGCGTTGCGATCGCGCTGCTGGGCCAGTTGCTTCTCCAGCGCGGGACGTTGCGCCTGCACGCCGGCCAGCGCGGCGGTCTGCAACAGCACGTCGCTGCGTGACGCGTCACCCAGCGCGAGGCGTTTCCGCGCGATGTCCAGGGAACGTTGCTGTGTCTGCACCGCGGCATCGACCGCGTGCAACTGCGCGGCCAGCCCGGCTTCCTGGATGAAGCCGACGGCCACGTTCGCGATCAGGGTCAGCCGTGTGGCCTGCCACTGGGCTTCCTGTGCATCGGCTTGCGAGACCAGCGCCTCGACGCTCCGGCGGTTGCCGCCGAAAAGGTCGGGCGTGTAGGCCATCGTCAGGCTGGCGGTGTGCAGGCTGTACACGTAACTGCCGTCGGCGGGCACGCTGGACAGGGCGCCGGACGTCTTCTGCCGCGTGGGGTTCACCTCCGCGCTCACGGCAGGAAAGAAGCTGCCGCGTTGCGCCGCGGCCGTTTCACGCGCCGCCATCAATGCCGCCTGGGCGGCCTGCACGTCGGGGTTGTTGCGCAGGGCGCGCGCCACGCGCGCATCGAGTTGCGCGTTGCCGAAACCGGACCACCAGTCGGTACGCAGGTGCCGTGCCAGCGCGGCCACGGCGCCTGGCGACGGGTAGTCGCGGGACAGATCCGGGTGCTGGAAGTCGGGCCCGACGGCGCAGCCTGCAGCCAACAGCGGCCAGGCCAGGATCGCCATGCGGCGTGCGTGCGAATGCAACGGCATCATGCGTCGTTCCTCCGGAGCGCGGCACGGCGCTCCGCGCGCGCTTCGATAAGGCAATACAGCGCAGGCAGCACGAACAGCGTCAGCAGCGTGGCGATGCCCAGCCCGCCCACCACCACCGTGGCCAGCCCACGCTGCACGTCGGTACCGATGCCCGTGGCCAGCGCGGCGGGCAACATGCCGGCGGTGGCGACCGTCGCGGTCATCAGCACCGGGCGGAAACGTTGCGTCGCGCCGGCCATCACGGCATCGACGATACCCACGCCCTTCTCGCGTACCCGGTTGAAGTTGGACACCATGATGACCCCGTTCTGTACCGCGACGCCGAAGAGCGCGATGAAGCCCACCGCCGTGGCGATGTTCAGCGTTTCTCCGCGCAGCACGATGGCCAGCATGCCGCCCAGCGCGGCCAGCGGCACCACACCGAGGACCAGCGCGGCCTGGCGCAGCTTGCCGAACTCGGCGAACAGGAAGATCGTCATCACCGCCACCACCATGCACAGGGCCAGCGCCAGGCGCGATTGCGCGCGTTGCTGGTTCTCGAACTGGCCGCCCCACTCCAGCCGGTAACGACTGTGGTCGAAGTGCACGTCCGACTGGATCTTCCGGTTGGCCTCGGCGAGGTAATCCGACAAGGCCCGGCCTTCGTTGTCCACGCGCACGATGAGGTTGCGCCGGCCCATCTCGTGCGCCACCGTGGCCTCGCCGGATTGCTCGCGGATATGCGTCACCATCGATAACGGCACCTGCGCGCCATCGGCGCTGCGCAGCGTCAACGTACCCAGCCGGTCGCGGTCGGCGGCCACGTCGCGCGGCACCTTGGCGGTCATGTTGTAGACGCGGTCGTCCACGTAAACCTGCGACACGGGCGCACCGCCCAGCCCGGTCTGGATGAGCGCATCGATGTCCGCCACGTTGATGCCGTAGCGCGCGGCCGCTTCGCGGTCCACCTCGATAGCGATCTGCGGCACGGGCGACTCCTGGAAGATGGACGCGTCCGCGGTGCCGTCGATGCCCTTGAGCACGTCCACGATACCGTTACCGATCCGCCGCAGTTCCTTGAAATCGTCGCCATAGATGCGTAGCACCAGCGGGCTGTGCGCGCCGCCGATCTTGTCGTTCTCGCCGTCCACGATGGGCTGGCTGATGCCGACGCTGATGCCCGGCATGGCGCTCAGTCGCCGGTTCAGCCGGGCCACGAAATCGGCCTTGGTCTCGCCGGCGGGCCACGTATCGTACGGGGTCAGGCCCACGCCGGATTCGATGTGCGAAGGCGTCCACGGATCGGTGCCGTCGTCGTTGCGCCCCAGCTGCGTGACCACGTACGACACTTCGGGGAACGCACGCACGGCCGCCCGATACTCGGAGGCCATGGCACTGGCCTTCTCCAGCGACAGCCCGGAGGGCAGCTGCACCTGCACCCACAGGGCACCCTCGTCGAGGTCCGGCAGGAATTCCCGGCCCACGTGGCTGCCCATGATACCGACGCAGGCCAGCGTGACCAGCACGGCCACCGCCGCGATCCATGGCCTGACCAGCAAGCGGCCGAGCGCACCTGCATAACGGTTCTGCAGCCATTCCAGCGGCTTGTTGTGGAACAGCTTGTGCGGCTTGCGAAACGCGAGGTACGCCAGGCCGGGAATCAGCACGAGCGTGGTCAGCAGCGCGCCGATCAGCGCGAAGCCCACCGTATAGGCCATCGGCGCGAAGAGCTTGCCTTCCGCGTGTTCGAACGCCAGCAGCGGCAGGTAGGCGGTGATGATGATGAGCGTGGCGAAGAAGATCGGCCGGGCCACCTTGGCGGTGGCCTCGAGCACTTCCTCCGGCGACAGCGTGGTCGTGGGATGCGCCTCGCGGCGCCGCAGGATCGTCTCGGTGACCACGATGGCGCCGTCGACGATCACGCCGAAGTCGATCGCGCCCAGCGAGAACAGGTTCGCCGGCGTTTTCGTCAGGTGCATCAGGATGAACACCACCACCAGCGAAAACGGAATGGTGACGGCCGCGATCAACGCGCTGCGCGGGCTGCCCAGGAACAGGATGAGCACCAGGCAGACCAGGCCGACGCCTTCCACCACCGTGTGCTGCACCTTGTGCACGGTGGCCTGGACCAGGTCGTCGCGATCGATGTAAGGCACGATCCGCACGTCTTCCGCGGCCAGCTTCCGGTTGAGTGCCCACACCGTCGCGTGGATGCCCTGCAGCACGCGCGAGGCGTTCTCGTGCAGCAGCATGTCGACGATGCCCTCGACCGCATCGGGGTTGCCGTCCTTGCCGAGGATGCCCTCGCGGGTCTGGTGGCCGTACGACAGCCGGCCGACATCGCGCAGCATCACGGGCACGCCGTGGTTGTGCGCGACCACGATGGCGCCCATGTCGTCCAGCGACCGGACCAGCCCGATGCCGCGCACCACATAGGACTGCTCGCCGCGCGAGATGCGTCCGCCGCCCGCGTTGGCGTTGTTGGCGGCCATCGCGGCGATGACGTCGTTCATGCCGACGCCCAGGCGTTGCAGGCCGGCCGGGTCAACGGTCAGCTGGAACTCCTTGGTGAAGCCGCCGAAGTTGTCCACCTCGGCCACACCGGGTACCTGTTTGAGGGCCGGGATCACCACCCAGCGTTGCAGTTCGGACAACTGCATCAGGTTCTTCGACGGCGATTCCAGCGTGTAGCGGTAGATCTCGCCGGCGGGCCCGGAGACGGCATCCAGCCCGGCCGACACGCCGGACGGCAACGACACGTCCGCCAGCTTCTCGCGAACGCGCGAGCGCACCCAGTAATCCTCGCTGCCCTCCTTGAAGGTCAGCGTGATCAGCGACAAACCGAACGAGCTACTCGACCGCATCGTGGCTAGGCCCGGCACGCCCGCCAGCGCGCGTTCGATCGGCGTGGTGATCTGCTGCTCGATCTCCTCGGCGGCCAGGCCGGGCGCCTGCGTGGTGACCTGCGCGGTCACGTCGCTCAGCTCCGGGTAGGCCTCGATCGCGATCTGGGTGGCCGCGTAGTAGCCGTAGCCCAGGGTGAGCAACATCACCGCGGCCACCACGCCCAGGCGATGGAAGCAGAACGTCATCAGGCGCGCGATCATTGCAGCAGCACTCCGCCACGCGTGACCACGGCATCGCCGGCTTTCAGGCCCTGCACGATCTCCACGTCGGCACCCACCTCGCGGCCGGCTTCCACCGTGTGTCGTTCGAAACACCAGGGCGCGCGTTCGAGGAAGACGCTCAACCGGTCGTTGTCCATGACCAGTGCGCTTTGCGGCACCAGCACATGGGGGGTAGCGGGCACATCGAACGTCGCCTGGCCGAACATGTTGGGACGCAGGCGATCCTCCTCACCGGCCACGACGAAGTGCGCCTTCAGCCGCCTGGTGTCGCCGTCCAGTGCCGGATCGATCGCATCCACGCGGCCCTGCAGCACCACGCCCGGCAGGCCGATGAAGGTCAGCGCCGCCGTGCTGCCGCGATGGACCCAGCCGGCCTGGTCCTCGGGCACGTAGGCCGTTACCCAGGCATGCGCTGTGTCGCTGATCGTCAGCAGCGCCGTGGCCGCATCGCTGACCAGCGCACCCGGCGCGACGCCGAGCGCGGTGACGACGCCGGCCAGCGGCGCCCTGACCGCGACGCTGCCGTCTTTCGCCACCGCGTCCGGCCCGCCGGCCAGGGCGGCCAGGCGTGCCCGTGCGCGGGCTTCCTCGGCGGTCGCCTGGGCCGATGCGCTGCGTGCGCCCTCCAGGTCGCGGGTGGACGCGCCACCGGCGTCGCTGACTTTCTGCGCACGATCCAGGGCCTCA
Source organism: Xanthomonas sp. NCPPB 2632 (assembly GCF_041228075.2). NCBI lineage: Bacteria > Pseudomonadati > Pseudomonadota > Gammaproteobacteria > Lysobacterales > Lysobacteraceae > Xanthomonas > Xanthomonas sp. NCPPB 2632. The sequence goes on along the minus strand of NZ_CM192979.1, from coordinate 2,250,774 downwards.
CGGGCCAGGGCCAGCGCATCGACCGCCTTGCGTTCGTCCGCGCGGGCATCGGCGATATCGACCGACGCCAGAGTGAGCAGCACCCGGCCTTTCTCCACACGATCGCCCAGCCCAACCCGGATCTGTGCGATCCGTCCGGTGCCGGGGGAGACGATGGCAACGGTGTGCACCGGATCGGCTTCCACCGTGGTCGGCCAGGTGACGTGCGGCGCGGCGGTGTTCATCCGCACCGGCGCGATGGTGAGGGCACGACGCAGCGGCGATCCGGCACCGACCTTCAACACGCCGTGTTCCACGGTGAAAGCGGGCACCGGCGCGGCGGCCGACGGGGGGTGCGAACAACCGGCGAGAGCGCCGGCGAGGGTAACCAGGGCGAACGGGACGAGGGCGAGGCGAAAGGCAAGGCATGTCATGGCGCGATCTCGAGCGCACACGCAGACGCGCACCGCCCGATGCGAAGGCTCGGGCGTGCGACGCGATACGTGTCATGGAAAACGAAAGGCACCCGCGGCAGCGGGCCACCCGTGGCATGGCCGGGCGGTCAGGCCGATGGTGGCGGTTGCATGCCCCTGCGTTTATAGCTCGTTGGATACATCGCGCCGCTCCAGGGATGGTCGCTGCACCGCAGCAGCGCGATTAACGCCGAGCCGTCTTTCGGTCGTCTTTCCGAATCGCGTTTTTTACGAATTATTTTCGCGCGACAGCGACCAGCCCGGGAACGGATCGGGCAGCGCTCGCCAGGCGACGGTACCCAGGGCCATTTCGTCGTCGGTGAGCAGGCAGGCATCCAGTGCCTCGCGCACCGACGCTTCGGGCAGGTCGACGCCGATCATTACCAGTTCCTGCCGCCGATCGCCGTAACGGACGTCCCACAGCGCGAGCACCGCCCGGCGCTGGTCGTCGCCCGGCAGCTCGTCGGCGTCCGGCGGGGCCACCCCGAGATCGCCTTCCACGAAGGGCAGGCGAAGTCCGGCGCACACGCGATGACGACTGGCCCACCAGTGACCGGCGGCGGCGACCTCGGTGGCGCCGCCGGCCACGGCCAGGCTGCCTACCCAGTCCATGCGCGAGGCCAGCCAGAAATAACCCTTGGCGCGCAGCACGCCGCGGATGCCCTCGTCGAACAGCTGTTGCAGGCGCGCCGGATGGAACGGCCGCGTGGCCCGATAGACGAAGCTGGTGATGCCATAGGCCTCGGTCTCGGGCGTGTGCGCCCCCATCAGCTCCTTGACCCAGCCCGGCGCCGTCTGTGCCTTGTCGTAATCGAACAGGCCGGTGTCCAGCACCAGCGCGAGGTCCACCTCGCCGAACGCCGCCTCGACGATCCGCGCGTCGCGGTTGAGCGCACGCAGCACGGCCCGCACCTGCCGCCGTGCGACGCTGTCCAGCCGGTCGCACTTGTTCACCACGATGACGTCGGCGAACTCCACCTGCTCGGTCAACAGGGTCACCAGCGAACGATCGTCGTCGTCGCCATTGGACTGGCCGCGCGAGGCGATGGAATCGGTGGAGCAGAAATCGGCGAGGAAGCTGGGGCCGTCGACCACCGTGACCATCGTGTCCAGCCGCGCCAGGTCCGACAGCGAGAAACCGTCCTCGTCGCGCACGTGGAAGGTGGCCGCCACGGGCATGGGCTCGCCGATGCCCGTGGATTCGATCAGCAGGTAGTCGAAGCGTCCTTCGTCGGCCAGCCTGCGCACTTCCTGCATCAGGTCGTCGCGCAGCGTGCAGCAGATGCAGCCGTTGGAGAACTCGACCAGTTTTTCCTCGGTGCGGCTGAGATCGGCACCGCCGTCGCGGATCAGCGACGCATCGATGTTCACCTCGCTCATGTCGTTGACGATGACCGCCACCCGTCGTCCGTCGCGGTTGTGCAGCACATGGTTCAACAGCGTGGTCTTGCCCGCGCCGAGAAAACCCGACAGCACGGTGACGGGCAGCCGGTTCGCGCGCGTGGCGGCGACGGGCGCGCTCACGGCTGCAGGTCCACGTGGCTGGCGGTGCCCTGAAGGGTCTGCTGGTTGCTGCCGGAACCACCGATGGTGTCGACCACGATCTTCTGCAGCCCCGGGAAGGCCGCCGCCAGCCGCACGTCCACATGGTCCAGCCGCGCGGCGTCATGGCACGTGTAGTGGTACACCGCATCGATATCGGCATGACCGCCGGGCTCGGTCGCCCCACCGAAGCCGTGCGGCGAAACGGTCGCGGAGACGAGCGTGCAGCCGGCATCCGCGGCAGGCACCAGCCAGGTTGCCGCCTTCAGCGTGGCAAGGGCCTTGTCCAGCGCCGCGCGTTCCTGCACCGAGCCCGGCGGGTGCTCGAAACCGACCGCGTCATGGCCGGGCAGGCTCAACTGCACGTCGAGCGCATCGGCTTCCACCGATACGCCGACGCTGGCCTGACCATGCACATGGGGCCCCAGGTGACGCTCCTCGGCGTTGGCCGCGGCGGGCAGCAGCGCGAGCAGAAACGGAAAGACCATCAGCGTCATGTTCATGCGTTCGTCTCCGGGTTAGTGTTGTTATAATATAACACTCGAAACGAACGATGACGTCATGTTTCATTGAATTTGAGCAGTCTTCCGGCATTGGCGATGACGATGAAGGCTCCCAGGTTTTGCAGCATCGCGGCGGCGAGTGCACCGTTGCCGGCCCATCCGCCGCCGAGCGCCATGCCGACCAGGGCCAGCGTCCAGGCGGCGCTGAGGCCCAGGTTCACCCGCAGTGTGCGCCGGGTGCGGCGCGCGAGGCGCACCGCGGTGGCGATACGCGAGAAGTCGTCGCCCGCCAGCACGATGTCCGCCGAGGCCAGAGCAATGTCGCTGCCCTGCCCGCCCATCGCCATGCCGACCAGGCCCGCGCGCAGCGCCAGAGCATCGTTGATGCCATCGCCCACGACCAGCGGCTTGCCACCGGCGGCGACCACCGACTGGACGTAGGCCAGCTTGTCCGGTGGCAGCGCCCCGGCGACGACGTCCTGCAGGCCCGCGATGGCGGCGACCCGGGCGGCTTCCGACGGACGATCGCCGGTGAGCAAGGCTTGCCGGGCGATGCCCATATCGCGCAACGCAATGAGCGTCTCCGCCACCCCTTCGCGCACTTCATCGGCCAGGCACACCCAGCCAAGCAGACGACCCGCCTCGGCCACGGCCGCCACCGGCCCGTCATGATCCGGCGGTACGGACACCGCAACGCCGTGCTGCCCGAGCAGGCTTTCGCGACCGAGGAACACCGGACCCGCCGGGCCCTGCGCGCGCATGCCGAAGCCGGCCTCCTCGCGGATATCGTCCAGCACGGCCGGCGTGCCTGGCCATTGCGCGATGGCACGCCCGACCGGGTGGCTGCTGGCCGCGCCCAGCGCCATGGCCACGGACGCCAGGCGCGCGCGATCGTCCTCGTGCGATGGCGCCAGCCGGACCACGCGCAGGCGGCCGGTGGTGACCGTGCCGGTCTTGTCGACCACCAGGGCGTCGGCTTCGGCCAGACGTTCGAACACGATGCTGCTCTTGACCAGGATGCCGTGGCGCGCGGCCACGCTCACCGCGGCCAGCGCGGTGGATGGCGCGGCCAGCACCATCGCGGAGGGACATGCGGCAACCAGCAGCGCGAGCACGGCACCCATGCTCTGCGTGGTGAACCAGAGGATCAGGGCGACGAGCAGCACCAGCACGAGGTAGCGCCCCGCATAGCGTTCGAGCAGCCGGGTGATCGGCGGCTTGCTCCGCTCGGCGTCCTGCATCAGCGCCACCACGCGACCGAGCGCGGATTGCGAGCCGACGCGCGACACGCGCACGTGCAACAGGCCGTTGAGGCTGAGCGAACTGCCCAGCACGGTGTCGCCCACCGCCACTTCCACGGGCAACGATTCGCCGGTGAGCGACGCCGTGTCCACGCTGGCCGTTCCCGTCACCACCACGCCGTCTGCGGGGATGCGGTCGCCCGGTCGCACCTCGATCACGTCGCCGGCCACCAACCGTTCGGCAGGCACCGTGTCCACCTGACCGTCGCGCACGACGCGCGCCGTGCTTGCGGTGAGGGCGGTCAGGGCCTCCACCGCTTCGCGCGTGCCCAGCAGCGAGCGGTCTTCCAGCATCTGCCCGACCAGCATGATGACCGGCAACAGCGTGGCGGTGACGAAGTTGGCCGACACCAGGCAGGCCAGGATCGCCAGCGCCACCAGCTGGTCGACCACGCCATGCAGGTCGGGCTGGTGCAGGCTGCGCAGGGCCGAGGCAAACGCCGGCCCGGCCACGAGCACCGCGGCGATGGCCTGGAGCAGCCCTACCTCGACCGTCCGCTCCGGGAACACGGCCGCCAGCACGAACGAAAACGCGATGAGGCCCGCGGCCAGCAGCACCGCGACGATGCGCAGGCGCCAGCGGCGACGCTCGCTGCCAGTCAGCAGCATCGCGCCCGGCGAGGCGACGGTGGCGGTAACGGTCATGGGCTGGCTCCGGAGATCAGGACATGCGTGTGGTCGCCGGCAGGCACCGTATCGACCCGGCCAACGATGTCGAAGATCGACCTGACCCGCTCGCGATAGATCTGGTCGACCACGGTGCGCCGGTCCAGCGAGGCGTCGCGGCCCAGCGACAACACCACGGCCGAACGTTCCTCGGCCTTGTGCACCGCCTCCTGCGCGCGGGCACGCGCCTCGTCGAGGGCACGCTCACGATTCTGCTCGGCCATCTGGCGGCGGTTCTCGGCGGTGGTCCGCGCATCGGCCAGCGAGCGCTCGACCTGCTGGGCGACGGTCAGCACGCTGTCGAACGATTCCTTGGCCCCGGCGGGAATGGACGGCACCACGTCGATGCGCGCCACGCGGATGCCCATGCCACCGTGGGTATCGGCCGCGGCGGCAAGGCGCCGGTTCACCTCACTCACCAGGTCGAGCGCGAAACGCTCGCGCTGCGTGGCCAGCCGCGGCGTGCCCGCCGCCTCCGGCCGTGCCACCAGGATGCCGTCGAGGGAGCGGCTGGCGCACAGGTGCACGGCGGCGGCGATGAGCGCACGCCGCAGCAGCGGCTCGATATGGTCGCCCGCGGTCACGAAGGCCACCGGATCGTCGATCTGGTAGAACAGCATGGTGCGCAGGTGCACCAGGGCTCCATCGCCGGTCATGAAGAACCACGTGTTGTCGCGCGCGTTCGGCGAGGTGGCGGCACCCTGCCCCGGCACGTCCTGCATGCCTTCGTCCATGGGCGATCGCGTCTCGAGCACGTCGGGCGCGAACTGCACCTGGCGCCCCTGCGAAGGCAGCAGGATCACGGCATCGATCGGCGCGGGCCAGGTCAACAGCAGGCCAGGGCCCGCCGTGCGGACCACCTGGCCGAAGCGCATGACCACCGCGCGGCTGTCCGCCGGCACGCGCTGCACGCCGTGCAGCAACCAGGCACCGGCCAGCAGGGCAACCAGCGCGAACAGCAACCGGAACGACCAGGTCAGCGTGTCGGCAAGGACGGGGGCACGCACGGGCATCATGGCTTCTTCGCGCCCTGCCCGGCCGCCGGACCGTCCACCAGCATGCGGAACGGCGCCGCATCCGTGCGCAGGATGATCCGGGTGCCCGGCCCGACCGCGGCATCCATGGTGTCGAACGATCGCAGCATCGTGTAGAGCTTCGGATCGGTGGTGTACGCCTTCTGGTAGATGGCGGTGGACTGCGTCTGCGCGTCCGCCTCGATACCCGCCGCCTCGGCCTTGGCCCCGGCCACGGCGATGCGCGCATCGCGCTCGGCTTCGGACACGATCTGCGCCGCCTGCCGCTGGCCCTCGGCGGAACGCTGCGCGGCCGCCGTGTCGCGCTCGGATTTCATCCGGTCGATCGTCGCCTGCAAGGCTTCGCTGGAGAGCGTCAGGCGCTCGATGCCCACCTGGCGGATATCCACGCCGTAGACACGCCGGGCCTGCTCGCCCACGCGCTCACGCAGCCGCGCCTCGAATGCATCGATGCGGATGCGTCCCGGATCGGTGTTGACCATCTGGGCCAGGTCGAAGCTGCTGGCCGTCATTTCCAGCGACGACGCCATCAGGCTGCGCAGCTGCGACGCAGCCACGTCCGGATCGTTCTGCACGGCACGCAGGAACAGCTGCACGTCGTCGGCGCGATGCGGCACCGACCAGACCACATAAGCCTGCACCAGGACACGCAGGCCATCGCGCGTGCCCACGTCCTGCAAGCCGCTGGATGTGGTGCGCAGTCGAAGATCCACCAACGTGGTCGCCTCCACCGGCGCCGGCCATTTGAAGGCCGCGCCCGGCGCCAGCAGGACTCGGTCCGGACGACCGAACCGGGTGACCACCACGCCCTCGCCCGGGCTGACGATGACGATGCACGCGCAGACCGCGGCCAGCAGCACGATGGCCGCCGCCACGGACCAGCGCACGGCACGGGCGCGTGACGACGAGGTGGCCGATGCTTCAGTGATGCTCACAAGGTGTCCCCTGGTCCGGCCGCGACGGGGCGAAGGTCGAGCGTGGCCTTCTCGCTGTCGAGGCGGTGATCGATGATGGTGAGGTGGGCACGGTTGAGCGCTTCGCCCACGTGCGTCAGCCAGGATTCGAAAACGAATACGTCCGGCCCGGCATGCAGGCTTCTCGTGCTGGCCTGGAAGGTGGCGAAGGTGGCCTGCGCGCCGCCGATCTTCTCGCTGGCCTCGGCACGGGCCTGGTCGACCGTTCGCGACGCGTCCTGGGCCGCACTGCCGCGCAGGGCGAACGCGCGTGCCTCGCTCTGGAAACGCATCGCGTCGCTGCGGATGCCTGCCGCCTGCACGTTGTGATATGCCGAGGCGGCACCGCTGGGCGGATGAATCGCCTCCACCACCACGTTGACCACCGCGATGCCCGCATGGAAAGCGGCTACGCGCCGTTGCAGGTCGTCGCGAAAGCGCTCGACGAAACCGGCGCGGTTTTCGCCCAGCAGTTCGTCCAGCGTGGACGACGAGAAATGGGTCACCAGCATCCGTCCCGCCTCGGCGCGGATGAGCGCGGCCGGATCGGTGGCGCCGTACACCGAGGCCATCGCGCCGTCGTCGTCGTCGGCCACGCGAAACACCACGCGCAGGTCGACGTTGACCACCTGGAAGCCCTGCCGGTCGCCGGAGCGGCTGGCGATGAGGTAGCTGGCCTCGCCCGGGTGCGAGCCATCCCACAGCCGGTCCGCCGTTGCGGCCGGAATCGCCTCCGCGCCCATCGCGCCCTCGGCATCGTCGGCACCCGCACTGGCCAGTTCGGCCATGAGGCGACCGCCCGGCTTGCCGGAAAACACGATCGGCAGCGGATGGATCACGCCGAACTCCACCGTGCGTGCGCGCCCCAGCGGCCACGGCAGGTGCACGTGCAGGCCCGGTCCGACGACGGCGACCGGCACGCCGAAGCGTTCGACGACCGCGCGCTGCGACACGCCCAGGACGGTCACGGCGCTGGACAGCCAAGCCAGCAGCAGCACGAAGAGGCCGGTCGGCAACGCGGCGCGGGCGAGGAAGGCCAGTACCCAGCTGCGCGCGAGGTCGATCCCGTAGGCATCGCGCAACCAGCGCGCCGCATGGCCCGGACGCGGCCACGCCATGCGCAGCACGGAGGTCAGCCACGGCAGGGCCGGATTGCGCCGCGTGGACGTGGGACCCAGCGGCATGAACAGTTGCAGCGCCGCGCGCAGGATGGACTCGACCGCACAGGCGCCGATGACGGCACCGACGACGTAAAGCACGCCGTTGGCCCACAGGTAGCCCTGCGCGGCGAACAGACTTGCCACGCCGCCCGCGGCCAGGGACAGCAGCGGCGCCCGCAGCAGATCGCCGACGCCCGGCCCGTCGCCAGGCGACCAGGTCGCCGCCAGCCGTTGCAGGAACACGGCGGGAAGCGTGGCCACCAGCAGGACCACCGCGGTCCACAGGGGCGGCGGCATATCCATCCAGCCCGGCACGCGGAGGAACCCGACGACGCCCAGCAGCACGACGAGGTTGCCCGCGACGGCCACGATCCCCGGCAACCAGTCGCCGGTCCAGTCGATGGCGTCGAACCGTGCCCGAAGCCGTCGTAAGGCAAGCGTGGCCTGCGCGAGCCAGGGCGACGACGGCAGCTTCGGGTAGGCCATGGCCCGGGCCGGGCCGACCCAGCCGTCCGGCCGCGCACGCACGCGTGCTACCAGACCCTCGGCGAACCACCCCGTGGCGGCGGCCAGCAGGGACAGGCCGGCCAGGCGGAGCACCAGTGCGTCGGCCGACAGGGCGGCCAGGGAAAGGACGAAGGCGAGCGTGCCGGCCACCGGCATGATCCAGGGGACCGGTGGCGACGGACGTCGGTCACCAGCGTGCGAATACGGGAGCATGTGCGACGCCTGCAAACGAAAAGGGCCGGACCCCACGAGGAGTCCGGCCGCGACGTTATGTTATAACGTCTATCGCAATCAAGCCCCAGGCGTCATTCCTCAGGAACTTGCGAACGCGCGATCAGGCATCGACGACCGGGGCGCTGCGGCGACCGAAGATACCCGCGACGAACGACGCGATGGCACCCAGCACCAGCATCGCCAGGGTCATCCAGGCGGCACGGGAGACACCGCGCGCGGCGACGTCGGCCGCTTCACGGGCCTTCTGCTCGGCGGTGGCCTTCAGCGCGTCGTAGCGCGCCACCGCCTGGCGATACGTGGAGATGTAGTTGTCGGCGATCTGCGCGGCCTCGTCGTGCGACTTGCCAGTACGTGCGGCGATGATGTTCACCAGCGCATCGCGATCGGCGGCCTCGAGCGCCGGCTTGCCCTCGCTGCGCACGCGATCGAACCAGGCGGCCAGGTCGTCGGTAGCACCCTGCGGGGTCTGCGCGGCGTTGCCCGCGGCCTGTTTGCCCGCATCGGCCGTATCGGCGGCCTTGTCCTTGAGCGTCTCCGGATTCAGTTCCGGCTTGCCGGTCTGGCGAAGCGTGGTCTCCAGCTGACCTTGCAGGTCTTTCCAGTCCATGTGGATGCCCTGCTTGTCGAGCTGGTCCTTCAGGCCATCGGCCACACCCGGCGCCGCGGCGGCGATGCCCGCGCCCGTCAGCGACAGCCCCTTGCCGACCACCGCACCCGCGGCACCCGCGGCGCTACCGGCCAGGCTGGCCAGCAGCCAGGTGGTGATCAACGAGGTCAGCGCCCAGGTCAGCAGACCATGCATGCCGCCGCCGACCGACGCAAGGCGACCGGCCACGAACGCGCCGACGATGACGGAAACCAGGGAGGTGACGACTACCCAGATGCCGGCGCCGGTCGCCAGCCCGCTGACCGGACTGGCCTCGCGCAGCGGGTCGATCGTCGACGCACCGATGGCGGTGCCCAGCACGCCCAGCGCCAGATAGGTCACCAGTGAAAACACGCAGCCGGCGATTGCCGCACCCCAGGACATCCTGGGAACCAGCCTGTCACGCATGACCAGAGCCATGACCGTTACCTCGTTACTGTGGGGAAAGGTTGGCAAGTCTGGGGATGCCCTCGCTTTGACGCCTGATCCGGATGCATCATGCGGCCTAGTGCATTCGCCTGACGCTCCTGAGGAAACCTTCGATGTCGGTCGTTGAACCCAGCGAGGCACCGCCCGCCCCGCCCCGATCCACCAACCGTCGCCAGTTGCAGCAGATCATCACCGGGCTGACCGAGGGCGTGATCCTGGTCGAGCCCGACCAGTCCATCACCTGGGCGAACGAAGCCGCCCTCGCCATGCACGGCGCTGGCGACGTGGCCGAGCTGGGCGCCACGGTCAGTGAGTACCGAGACCGTTACCGGCTGCGCTATCGCAACAATCACCGGCTGACCGAAGGCAACTACCCGATCGACCGGGTGATCGCCGGCGAAATCTTCGACGACGTGGTCGTCGAAGTGGTGTTGGCCAGCGACGAGGAACGCCGATGGGTGCATCGCGTGCGCAGCCTGGTGCTGACGGACGCGGACGGCGCGCCGGACTGCCTCGCCCTGATCGTCGCCGATGCCAGCGACTGGGCCAGCGCCGAGCAACGCTTCGAGCGCACGTTCAACGCCAACCCGGCGCCCGCCGTGATCTGCCGGCTGGAGGACAAGCGCTACATCAAGGTCAACCAGGGCTTCCAGGAGATGACCGGCTACACGCGCGAGGACGTGATCGGCAAGACCGTCGCCGACGTGGACGTGCTGGAGTTGGCCGACCGGCGCGAACTGGGCCTGCAGCGCCTCAACGAGGGCGCCACCGTGCCGCAGATGCAGGCGCAGCTCAGCCTTCCCGACGGTTCGACCAAGTGCGTGGTGGTGGCGGGCCAGCCGATCGAGATCGGCGAGGAAGCCTGCATGCTGTTCACCTTCATGGACCTGGAACCTCGGCGGCGCGCCGAGGAAGCCCTGCGCCAGAGCGAGGAACGTTTCGCCAAGGCGTTCCGCATCGCGCCGGTGCCCACCCTGATCTGCAATGCCGACAACCTGCAGGTGGTGGAGATCAACGACGCGGTCACGCAGACCACCGGGTATGCCGCCGAGGACATCATGGGCCGGTCGCTCAAGGAGATCGGCCTGTTCGCCACGCACCAGGCCTATAACCAGTTCTGCCGGGCGCTGGAAGAAAGCGGCAACCTGCTCAACGTCGAATACGCGGTGGAGCGCAAGGATGGCGACGCGCTCGATTGCCTGGTCTCGGCGGACACCGTGAGCATCCACGGCGTGCGCTGCTACCTGGTCTCGCTGATGGACATCACCGATCGCAAGCGCACCGAGATGGAGCTGGTGGCGGCCATCGAGGCCGTCATGCAGGACGCCTCGTGGTTCAGCCAGACGCTGCTGGAGAAACTCGCCAACGTGAAACGGGGCAACCGCCCGCTGCAGGCCGAAAGCCTGGGCATCGCCGAACTCACCGCACGCGAGCGCGACGTGCTGGGCCTTCTCGCCGAAGGCCGCGCGGACAAGGACATCGCGCTCGAGCTGGGCGTGTCGCACAACACCGTGCGCAACCACGTGGCGGCGCTGTATTCCAAGATCGACGTGCACAGCCGTGGCGAGGCCATCGTCTGGGCACGCGAGCGCGGCGTACACGGGCGAGACGCCAGGCGCGAGCCACGCAAGCGCTGACCCGTGCCGCCGATGCGAATGCACCAGGTCGCCTGATGCATCCGCACGTGGCCTGCACATCCGCTCCGGTAGACGATGGCCCTACACCCACAACGAGGCATCAGCGCATGGACAAGAACCGCGTCGAAGGCGGCATCAAACAGGCCAAGGGCTCGATCAAGGAAGCGATCGGCAAGGTCACCGGCAACAAGCAGGCCGAAGTCGAAGGCGCCGCCGAGAAGAACGTCGGCAAGGTGCAGCGCAAGGCGGGCGAAGTGGCCGACAAGGTTCGTGACGCCACGAAGTAAGCACAATTGAGTTTAGCGGGCCGGGCGGTCACTATCCGGGGTATTCCCGTCAGGTTCCCTACGCGCCCGCCATGCCGCCCAAGAAAAGCACGCCGAAGAAGACCGCTCCAGCGAAGGCAAGAAAGAAGATGCAGATGGCGGACATCGCCCGCCTGAGCGGCGTGTCCAAGTCCACCGTATCGCGCGCACTGGCCGGCAGCGCGCTCATCAGCGAGGAAACCCGGGAGCGCGTCCGCGAGGTCGCCTCCCGTTTCAAGTACACGATCAACCGGATGGCGGTGGAGTTGCGCTCCGGCACCAACCGCACCATCGCCGTCGTGGTGCCGTACGAGGACCACTGCCGGCAGACCTTCGCCGATCCCTTCTTCCACGCCATGATCGGCAGCCTGGCCGATGCGCTGACCGAGCGCGGGCTGGAAATGCTGCTCACGCGCGTACCCGCCGACCACATCGATTCGATCGCCGCCATCGTCGACGGCGGCCGCGCCGCGGGCGTCATCCTCATCGGCCAGTGGCGCCAGCACGAGGCACTGAACGAACTGGCCGCCCGGTCCGTGCCGTTCGTGGTCTGGGGTGCCCACCTGCCCGGGCAGCAATATTGCAGCATCGGTGGCGACAACCGGCTGGGGGGCCGCCTGGCCGGCGAGCACCTGGTGGCGAAGGGCCGCACGCAGGCCATCTTCCTGGGCGATCGCGAGCTACCGGAGGTGGCACTGCGCCTCAAGGGTTTCACCGAGGCCCTGAAGGCCGGTGGCGCGTCCCTCGGCGCACGCCGGATCAAGGCGACGTCGTTCCTGCCGGAGTCGGGGCGCAAGGTGATGCAGGCGGTGATGAAGGAAGGCCATGCGATCGATGCCATCTTCGCCAGCAGCGACCTCCTGGCCATGACGGCCGTGGGCGTCCTGCACGAGCACGGCGTCTCGGTGCCCGGCGACGTATCCGTCATCGGCTACGACGACGTGGGCATCTCGGCGCATTTCAATCCACCACTGACCACGGTGCGGCAGCCCATCCATGCCGGCAGCGTGGCGCTGGTCGATGCATTGACCCGCCTCATCGCCGGCGAAGCCGTGGCGGACGGGCCCATGCTACCGACGGAACTGGTCGCGCGCGCCAGCAGTTGAAGCCGCCACCGCGGCCTCAGGAACCAGGCCCCGTGGCGGCCCTCGACTCGAGCGCCACCATGGGCGCCCCACCGGCCGATGACACCACCACCCGGTTGCGCCCGCTCCGCTTGGCCGCGTACAGGGCGCTATCGGCCGTCATGACCATGTCGCTCCAGGCTTCGCCCGGCTGCGCCACGTGCAGCCCCACGCTCACCGTGCAGGACAGGCTGTCGCGCGCGTTGAGCAGGATGGGTTCGCCCTCCACCGCCTGGCGCAGTCGCTCGGCGACCAGTCCCGCCGCCCACTCGTCGGCATCCAGCAGCAGCACCATGAATTCCTCGCCGCCCACGCGGCCCAGCCGGTGCGGTGGTGGCACATGCGTGCGCAGCCGGTCGGCGATCGCGACCAGGGCCTCGTCGCCGCCGACATGGCCCCAGCGATCGTTGATCCCCTTGAAATGGTCGACGTCGATCATCACCACGCCGATCCGCTGGCGCCGTCGGGCTGCATCCACGGCGGCGCGCTGGCCCAGCTCCCAGATCACCCGGCGATTGGACAACCCGGTCAGCGAATCCTGGCTGGCATACCGGACCAGTTCGGCATCGAACTGCCGGGTCAGCATCCACAGGAAGCCCGGCGTGATGACCCAGGTCAGGAGCAGCCGGGTCACCAGGCCGAAGTTCGCGGTGGGATCGACCCGGAAAGCCATGTCGGCATGGGCCAGCCACCACAGGCAACGAGCCAGCAGCGCCAGCGCCCAGAGGAAATGGAACGCGGCGCCCACCCGGGCCGCGACGCGCCGGGATTCGTCACGGCATTGCCACAGCATGACGCCGGCCGTCACGGTGAGGATGCCCCGCAGCGTGGTGCCCGCCGGAATCATGAACTCGTAGTACTGGCCCACCACGCCCACATAGATCACTTCCAGCAGCCCCATCACCGCGACCAGGACGATCAGGGGCCAGATCCGAAACGGGCGATCGAGATACAGCCAGAAAGAGACGAGCGAGAACGTCGTGCCCAGGTCGATCAGGAGGTTGCCCACCACAACCGAGCCGATCACGGCGACACGGAACGCCGGCACGATCAATACGATGAATCCGGCGGCTATGCAGGCATGACTGGCCGCCATCCACAGCATGCCGTGGATGTAGCGACGCTTGCGCAGCGCGATGTGCAGGGCCGCGAACATGATCGCGGACAGCGTCGCGAACAACGCATTGATGATGAGCAAGGTGCCGGCATGCGCCTGCGCCGCGAGCCATTCCACGTAGATCCCCAACCCTGGCGAGTGACGGGCGTTCGCCCGGCGCGAAGTATAGAGCGAGCCCCTCTTACCAAGGCTACACCCCGTGTATCGGCCGCCCTACCCGTTTCTGGATGGTTTTCGTGGTCAGACGATGTAGAAGCGCCGCCGGAAGGCGTACATGTCGCCGAAGGTGCAGAACTCGGGCGCGCCCAGGTTCCACACCGGCACCTTGCGGGCCAGGTCCGCATGCCAGCGTCGACGGGCCGCCTCGAACGCCTTGCGCTCGTCGGCGGTCAGGTCGGCCACCAGGTAGCCCAGGGAAATGTGAAAGGTAAAGCTGTCGTGGTCGGGGGCACGGATACCGGTGGCCTGCGATAGACGGTCGCGCAGCCGGCGCAGCTTCGCCTCTTCCGCCGCATCCACGGGCACCATCTCGATGCGCAGGCCCTCGGCGGGCCCGGCCCGCTGCGTGTCCACCCGCATTCGCAGCGGTAACTCGCAGTCCAGGGCGAACAACGCCAGCTTGCCGGCCAGCGCCGCGTCGCACTGGGCCATGGTGGCGTCCGTCGGTACGTCCCGGGGCCATACCCCGGACGTGCGATGCTCGTCGTCCGCGCCCCCCAGCACGGTCATGTGGTAACTGGATGGCGGCAGGACCGCCACCTTTTCCATGAAGGCCTGTGCGGGAAACTCGCGGTAGATGTCCAGCAACGCGTCGAACGCGGCAAAGCCGGCACCCTGCTGCGGCACGTGGCAGATGAGGGTGTTGCCGGCGAAGGCATGCACCTGGCGGTTGGCCAGGAACTTGTGGCCCACCGTGCGCGGCGTGGCCCGCACGGGTGCCATCGGTGCCAGCAACGACAACCCGGCCAGGGCGGAGCCGCCGAGGGCGATCCAGTTCCGGCGGGCCGCATCCGGCACGTCGTCTACCGTGCTTGGGGTATCAGCCTGCACGGGCCGCGCCCTCCAGGCCATCGCGGTAGCGCAGCGCGGCCTCGGGTTCGTCGGTCTGGATGATGCTGACGCCTTCGCGGAACAGGCGCCCCCACACGGCATCCGGATTTGCCAGGGCATCGGCGTCGCCACCGTAGCCGGCCACGAAGCCCTGCCACAGCGTGTTGACGAACAACCGCACGTGCAGGCGGCGCGCGACGACCACCACGGGTGCGAGCTGCGCGGCCTGCATGCGCGGCAGCTCGAACGCCACCGGTCGTGCGCCGCCCTCACCCTGCTTCGTCGCGATTGCGGCCAGGTCGGCATCGCCATGGGCATTCATGAGGATGGGCATGAAGTTGACGTGGTCGAACGGCGACATCGCCGCCACCGGACTGCTGTCCACGCCCACTTCCGTCTTCACCACCACCTGCCGCTCCATGCCCGCGCGGCGCACCGCGTCCACCGTCTCCACATAGACGGCCGCCTTAACGTCGAGGTTGAGCATGATGCGCCCCTTCGCCGCGGCCAGGATCTGCGCCAGCGACAACGGATGCAGGTCGGTCAGGGCCATGCCCGGCTGACCCTCGTCGTCCTTCAGGCGCAGCTGCGAGAGGTCGGCCCAGGTCAGGTCCGCCACCTTGCCGTGGCCGTCCGTGGTCCGGTCCACCGTGTCGTCATGGAACATCACCAGGGTGCCGTCGGCCGCCTTGCGCACGTCCGTTTCCATCATGTCCGCACCGATGGCAATGCAGCGCTGCAACCCGGCCAGCGAGTTCTCGGGTGCATGGCCGGCAAACCCGTGCCCGGGTGCGGGGTTATGGCAACCCCGGTGGGCCACGACGATGAGACCGCCGTCCGGGCGCGCCAGCCGCGCCTGGGTGGCCTGCATGGACGTGGGTGTGGCCTGCGATGGAAGGACAAACGCCAACAGGGCGATGCCAATGGCCGGTAACAGGGGATGCATGGGTGTCTATCCTCGGGATCAGAGCTTGGGCGTGTAACGCACGCCGAACCAGTATGTCGTGGGAACCGAGTAGCTGTCTTTCAGCAGGTTTTCGCGGGGGCCGACGAAGCTGGTGATGCGGGTGTGGGTCACGTTGCTCACCTGCGCCAGGACGCTCAGCGACGGGGTGATCGCATAGGTGGCCGACAGGTCCAGCTGCGAGCGCGGCGCCCAGTACAGGTCCTGCCAGGCGATGTTGCTGACCACCGAGCGCAGCGCCTTGCCCTGCCGGTTGAAGGCCGCGCGCAGTTCCAGGCCGTCATGGGTGTAGAACACCGACGCGTTGGCCGTGTAGTTGGGCTGGCCGACAAGGCGGTCGATATGCCGGCTCTGCTGCGCGATGGTCGTCGTGCCGGTGCTGTAGGGCACCTCCAGGCCACCGTCCAGCATGGCGACGTTGCCGCTGACGCCGAAGTCGGCCAGCCAGGGCACGAGGGGCTCGAGCGAATTGAGCACGCCCGACAGTTCCACGCCGCGGATGTGCGCCCGCGACGCATTGGACGGCGTGCTGATGAAAACGTTGTTGTACGTGGTGCCGTTGTACGCGAAGGTGCCCAGGCTGGACAGCGTGAAGATCTCGTTCTGGATGCGCTTGTTGAACACCGCCGCCGACAGCATGCCGTCGTAGTCGCCGGGAAGCTGCCAGTCCAGCGCCAGGTCGAGGTTGGTCGACACGCGCGGCTTGATCTGCGGATTGCCGATGGTGACCGTGACGCCCTGGGCATTCGGGTTGCCGACATCGCCTGTGTTGACGAAACCGATCGAGGTGCGCGCTGCGTACGCATCGTACGGCGGGCGACCGAGCGTGCGGCTGGCCGCTGCACGCAGGTCCAGGTTGTCGTTGATGTGGTAGGTCATGATCGCGGACGGCAGCAGGTAGCTGTACCGCGAATGGGTCGGCGCATCCACGTAGCCGTACAGGCCCGTGGTCGGATCCAGCTGGCGCTGGCGCCCGACCGTGGACTGGCGCGTGCCGTCGTAGTGCAGGCCGGCCAGGATATCCAGGTTGTCCGAGCGATAGCCCACGTCACCGTACGCGCCGAATATCTTCTCCTCGTGGGAGAAGTTGTCCTGGTTGCTGAAGGACGACTGGTCGGTCGCGTTGAAGGCGCTGAGCGGCACTGCGCGCAACGCGGCGTTGGCCTTTTTCGGATCGATCGTGATCAGGTTGAGACCGAGATAACGCATGGGTGCGTTCGACGGTGCCAATACATCGGCGATGTTCAGCGCGGGCGCCGCGGCGTTCGGCTGGAACTCGTCGCGGTACACGCTGTAACCCGGCTTGTCCGTCGTATACGACACGCCGGCACCGAAACCGAACCCGCGATCGGATTCGTCGCGGTTGAACGCATAGTCCAGCCGCCCGGTCAGGATCTTGTCCTCCGCGGTGCGCTTGTAGTCGGGGCGCCAGTACAACAGGCTGTAGTTGCCGTAGTTGTAGAACGACTGCGGCGACACCGGGAACCGCTGGTTGAACTGCGAGGTGTCGTAGGTGAAGCCATAGGCCGATGTCGGGTTGACGGTCACGCCGGGGCCGGTGGTGCCGGTCGGTACCGCGGCGGGGCGCATCGCCCCGGTGACGTACTTGTACATCTGGATCGGCTCATCGTAGGTCGCATCCGACCACGACGCCTTCGCGCTCAGCACCTGGCGATCGTCCACATGCCAGTCCAGGCCGGTCTGGAACAGCTTGGTGCGCGTGGTGGTCACCTGGTGGGAATAGCCCACCTCGACATCGCCTACCGGATAGGTGCCCGAGGTCGGGGTCTGGTTGTATACCATGTTGCGGTTGCGCGGATCGATGAGCAGTTCGTTGCGCTGCATGTCGTCCTTGAACGAGTAGTAGCCGGCGGTGGCATAGCCCTGCACGTCGTCGCTGAACTTCGCCTCGAACTTGCCGGTGAGGCCGTAGCGGTCGCGCTTGTCGTCGACGTACCAGTACTTGTCCTGCTGCGGCACCGCGTAGCCGTTACCCAGGTTGGTTCCCGAAAGCAGATGCCCACCGTTGTCGTAGAAGCTCTCGTGGATCGTGTCGGTGGTCATGTGCGTTTCGGTGTAGCTGCTCAGCGTCTGGTAGTTGCCGGACAGCGTGAAGCCGTACTGGTGCTCGTCACCGAACGTGGTGCTCCCCGTGGCGTTGAAGCGGTATCCCGGATCGCTCTGGTCGCGCGGGCGGCCGTTCTCGCTGGCGTGTCCTGCGGAGGTCTCCATCGTGAAGAACGGCTTGCCACCGTTCTCGAAGGCGCTGCGGGTCTTCAGGTTGATGGCACCACCGGTCGCGTTGGGGTCCAGCTCGGGCGTGAAGGTCTTCACTACCTGCAACTCGCTGACCATGGAGGACGGCAGGATGTCCAGGCGCACGCCGCGCGTGATGGAGCCGAGGTTGCCGTTGGGCGTACCCGGCGACGCAATGGTCAGGCCATCGATGGTCACGTTGTTGTACGACGGGCCCAGGCCGCGGATGACCGGTGTGGCCGCTTCGTCGCGCGGGTGCTCGTTGTCCGTGGCCGGCAGCACCGAGATACCGGGCACCCGGCGCAGCGCCTCCACGATGGTGGCATCGGGCAGCGCACGCACGTCCGTGGCGCTGACCACGTCGGAAATGTTGGTGCTGGCGCGCTTGCTGTCGATGGCCGCATCGTTCGCACGACGGATACCGGTCACCACCATGCCGTCCAGCTTCTGCGCATCCCCGGCCTGGGCCTTGTCGTCGCCCGGTGCTACCGGGGTAGGCGGCACCGCAGCGGGCGGCACGGGCGCCGACTGTGCGGCGATGCCCTGGCACCAGGCAGCGACAAGGCAGGCCAGCACGGTCTTGCGGAGGATACGAGTGTCGTTCACGGAGAAGCCCCTGGATGAAATGTAATGCAACCGATTGCATCAAGGTTATCGAGGGGATGTTGCCGAATTATTTCCGTGCTCGTCGGAGAGGTTCGGCCGGTTCGGTTCCGGTAGGAGCGCACGTTGTGCGCGACATCTTTTCGCGTCGATCCACGGGCTCACGCGCCGGGGTGGCGGGCATGGCCTCAACGCATGTCGCGCACGTGCGTGCGCTCCTACACACGAGCGTCGAGGTCACGACCCCAACCACCCGTCACGCACCAACCGCCTGCCTCACCGGATCACACACCACAGCGTCAGCACCAACGCCGGCAACATCACCACGCTACCGGTCTTCAGGAACTGCCAGAAGCCCACCGCCTCCCCTTCCCGCCGGATCGCCTGCAACCAGAGGATGGTGGCGAGGGAGCCGGTGATCGACAGGTTCGGGCCCAGGTCCACGCCCACCAGCGTGGCGTCCACGACCTGCTGCGCGGCATGCGCCTGGGCCAGCGTGGCGCTGGCCAGCAGGCCGACCGGCAGGTTGTTGGCCAGGTTGCCGCCCAGTCCCGTCGCCGCGCCAGCCGCCCAGGCGGCGAGGGTGATGCTGCGCGAGGCGAGGTCTTGCAGGCTGTGTGCCAGCAGGCCGACCACGCCGGTGGCGACCAGCACTTCCACCAGCACGAACAGACCGGCCACGAGCGGCAGCACGCCCCACGAGACGCCCGCGATGGCGGCGCGCGGGCTTTCCCGTTTCCGCCACGACACCGCCACGAGGGCCAGCACGCCCATGATCGCGGTCGGAAGGCCCAGGCTGCCGTCCCATGCCGAGACGGCCATCAGCACGACGGCCGTGGCCGCGATGGCGACGAGCGTGAGCTTGCCGTGGCCCGACAGGCGCGGCACGTCCACCTGCGCCTCGCAAGAACCGCCGAGCTTGCTGCGCTGGGTCAGGTACAACGCCGCGAAGGTGGCCACGATGGCGACCACCGAGGCCAGCCCGAAGCGTGCCAGCCACGCTCCCAGCGACGGCACGTGGCCGGCATACAGCACCAGGTTGGCCGGGTTGGAGATCGGCAGCACGAAGCTGGCGGCATTGGCGATGAAGGCGCAGATGAACAGCAGCGGCAGCGGCTCCGCCTTCGCCCGCCGCGCGATGGCGAACACCGCGGGCGTCAGCACCACCGCCGTCGCGTCGTTGGACAGGAACGTGGTGGTGACGATGCCGGTGAGGTACACCAATACGAACAGGCGCACGGGGGAGCCGTGTGCGTGGTTGACCGCGACGGCGGCGATCCAGTCGAACAGGCCTTCGCGCCGGCCCAGTTCGGACAGCAGCATCATGCCGGTCAGGAACAGGTAGACATCCATGCCCTTCATGACCGCCGAACCGGCCGCCGCGGGTGACAGGCAGCCGAAGACGACCACCGCCACCGCGCCGCCCACGGCCCAGATGGCTTCGGGCCATTTGAACGGCCGGCCGACCACGCCCGCGGTGGCGATACCGACGATTGCCCAGGCGAGCCATGGCGCGCTCATGCGACACCTCCGGCAGGAGCGACCCGAGCATCGCGACCGGCGCTGCCGGGATGGCCGCACGCCTCGTGCAGCTGGTGGCGGTTGAGGAACCACAGCGCGAGGGATCCGACCGAGATAGCGCCCAGCACCAGGAACGCGCCGCGGTAACCGATCGACTGCGCCATCATGCCGCCGAGCAACGGGCTGAGTGCCGCGCCCAGGCCCTGCATGGTCATGACTGCGCCCTGCGCGACGTTGACGCGACCGGTGCCTTGCATCAGGCGTGCGATCAGCGCCGGCACAGCGACGCTTTGCAGGCCGGCGCCGATGCCGTCCAGCATCTGTACGGGATATACACCCCAGTGACCGATGAACAGCGCCGCCACGAGGCCACGCACCGGCAACGCCAGGAAGGTGATGAGGATCACCCACCAGTAGCCCGTGGTCCGGATCATCCGCATCGCCACCAGCGAAGCCACCACCATGACCAGCTGGGCGATGATGATGGTCAGCGCCGTGAAGGCACTGGGGTCGGCCTGGCCACCCGCGACCACGGCCAGGCCGTAGAGGGGCAGCATCGCCGCGTTACCCAGGTGAAACAACGCCAGTGCCGCCGACAACAGCAGCAGGGGCCGGCAGGTCAGCAGGATGGAGAAACCCGACGGAGCCTGGTCGTCGTCCGTGTCGTTTTCCAGGCCGCGCGCGGCACGATGATCGATCGCCTTGGCGGGGATCAGCAGCACCGCGCCGATGGACAGCGCGGCGAACACGCCGGCCACGACGAACACGCCGCCGAAGCCGAACTTCCAGCCGATGAAGCCGGACAAGGCCGCACCGATGACGTTACCCGCGTGGTTGGCCACCTGGTTGCGGCCGAATTGCCGGTCGAAACCGCGCGCACGCGCCATGCCGAGCGTGATGCCGGCGATGGCGGGGCCGATCAGCGCACCGGCGATGGCCGTGGCCACCTGCGAGATCGCCACCGTGGCGAAGGAGTGCGTGAACCACACGATGCACGAGGCGAGCACCGTGCACAGGGCGGACAGCACCACGGCCAGGCGTTTGGCGCGAGTGGCGTCGATGATCGCGCCCGCGGGCGCCGTCACCAGCAGCCCCGCCACACCGCCCATCGTCATCACCGTGCCGATCGCGCCGGTCGTCCAGCCCAGCGACTGCAGGAAAACGCCGAGGAAAGGACCGATCCCGGCCTGCACATCGGCGATGAAGAAGTTCAGCGCTTCGAGGGGACGCTGCCCGGGCATGCGCGCCGTGGGCGCGCCTGGTGCGGCGCTCACCAGTGCCGCCCGTGCTTGTTCGGACCCAGCTGGCTGCCCAGGATGCCGTGCGCGGGCCACGCCTCCACGGCATGTGCATCGCTGCCCGGGGCCGCGTCCTGCCGCTCGCGCCGGGCGGCTTCCGTCGGGGTCACGGCGAGGATGGCATCGTCGCCGACGACGCCGTGCCGGTCGGTCGCCACCACCCTGACGGCGACCTGCGTATCGATGGCCGGCCCGTGGATCCGTGCCTCCCACACGCAGGCCTCCCCGGCCACCGGCGACATCGCCACCATCGGGCCGTCGGCCACGCCGGCCGTCACCGAACGGATGTCCTCGCCGAATACCTTGGCGCGCACGTGCACCACACCGGACGGATCGACGACCTGCGGCGATGCCGGATCGGTCACCAGCCGTACATCCGCCGGCTGCGTGATCATCACGAACGGGCGTGGGTCGCGCAGGCGACAGAAGCGCCAGCTCACCACGCCTTCGTCGACGTTCACCACCGTATACCCCGGCGTACCTTCGTCTTCCTCGATCTGCCCGGTGGACCGCGTGGCGCCATATAGCACGGTGCCGTCGTTGAGCAGTTCGTTGTAATGGGTGTGTCCGGTATCGACGAATGCCACGCCCGCCTCGGCGAACATGCGCCCCAGCGCCTCGCCCTCGTCGGCCAGGTCGCCTGGGTAGGCATGCATGAAGACCAGCGGGGCGACACCGGTCGCCCGTGCCTGCGTCAGTTCGTTCGCCAGCCAGGCCTGCTGGGTCTCGCCGAGCCGGAAGTCGGGGCCGCCCGTGCCCTGGGACACGACATCCAGGAACAGGCAGGCCCGACCGTTCACCGTGACGCGACGGGGCAACGTCTCGCCACCCAGACCCTCGTAGAACGCCACCAGGTCGCCATCCTCGAAATCGTGGTCGCCCGGAATGGCGTGCAACGGCAACGGCATGCCTTCGAGCACCTCGCGGATGCGCGCGTATTGCTCGGCCGTGGCGTGGTTGGCGTTGTCGCCAGGCAGGAAGGCGAAGTCGACGCCGTGCTTCATCCGCACGTTGACATCGTCCACGACGGCGGAAAGGTGGGAGAGGCTTTCGTAACCGTCTTCGTCGGACGCGTGCAGGTCGCCTACATGAATCCAGGTCAGCATTCGCATGAACTTGCTCCGTTGGGACGCGGTGGGGATCCGCTCCGGATCGCAGTGCAGCAAACGTGCCAGGCGCCGCGGCGTCCTTCCGGCACCCGCCACGGCGTTCCTCGTTCCCACGGGTGTCCCTTACCGGGACGAACCGATGTCCTCAAAGCGGACACCGCATCGCAAGCACGGTCAGCGCGACGCCGGGGCGGTCTCGTCGAAACTTTCGGCGCTCAGACGGATATCGGCTTGCGTCTCCAGCTGCCGCAGACGGTCGCTGGCATGGGTATCCTGCATTTCCTTCAGTACCCAGTCGCGCGATGAAGCGAAGTCCGGCGCGTCGATGTTGTCCAGCCGGATCAGGTGGAAGCCGTGCGCACTGGCCAGCGGCGCGGTGACCTGCCCCTCCTTCAACGCGAGCACCGCGGCCTTGAACTCGGGCGCGATGAAGCGACCCAGCGTCTGGTCGATCGCGCCGCCCTGCCCGGCGGTCTGCGGGTCTTCCGACCGAGCGGTGGCCAGTGCCGTGAAGTCGCCTCCCGCCTTCAGGGCACGCTGGATCTCGGTGATCTTCGCCCATGCCTTGGCCTTCGCTGCCGGATCCGTGCAGCCGTCATCGCAGCGAACCAGGATGTGGCTGAGCTGGTAGCGCGTGTAGTCCGTCCTGTGACTGTCGAAATAACCATGCAGCGTGGCGTCGTCAGGGTGGTAGTCATCGGCCAGGTGCTGCGCCAGGGAGGCGGCGAGCACTTCATCCTGCGCCATGCGCAGGCGCGCCGCCACACCCGGATCGTTCTCCAGGTGCTGCTGCCGTGCGGCATCGGCGAGCACGCGATTCTTCGCGTAGTTCAGGGCGAATTCGGGTGATCGGCGACGCTCGTATTCCGCAAACCGGGGCGGTAATTCGGACACCAGGCGATGATATGCATCGGCGGTCATCACCGTGTCGCCGAAGCGCAGCATCTGCCCCGCCGGCAACGCTGTCACGGCATGCGGCACCGCCGTGCCTGCGGCGGCATCGGCGAGTTCCTTCGCGGTAACACAGGTGCCGAGCGCCAGTGCGCAGGCCATGGCTACGCTGTACATCGTGACCGTGCGGGCCTTGAGGTTCATGCGGGAAATCCTTGTGGGTAGCAATGAAAAAAATGTCACGGCGAGGGATTGGCAGCGCCCTGGAGCGCGTGCGCGTAGGCCACGGCAGCCAGCGCGTCGTCCTGGCCCAAGTCGTCGAGGGCGGGGTCGCGAATCAGGTCGGTATCGGCCAGCGTTCCGGACTGGTCGATCATGCTGGCGTAAAGCTGCCAGCCGGCAGCGCGCACGGGATCGGGGGGCAGCAGCGTTCCTGCCGACTGGAGTTCGGCGAACTGTCGGGCCGCGGCGGCATCGCCATGCAGGGCCAGGTCGCTCAGCGCGCGCACATCGGCCGCGTAGCGTTCCCGTAGCATGGCCAGTTCCTCCGGGCTGACGTCCACCTTGACGGCATCCAGATCGGCCGCGTCGCTGTCGATGCGTCGCTGGGCGAGATCCAGCGACGCCGCCTGGCTGCCCGCATCGGCGGCGGACTGCAGGCGCGAGACGATATCCGCGTTGCTCGCGGCCAGATGTGCGCGACATCCCTCGACGACCCGGCGTGCCGCGGGCTCCGGCGTTTCCACGGGCACGGCGTCGTCGGCGGACTGGTTGGCGATGGCCTGACACACGGCGAGGCGCTCGGTGTCGGCATATACCCGTTGGGCACGATCGGCACGGGCCAGCCCCGTGTCGTTCGCGCGAGAAAAGGAAGCATGGCGAGGGTCGACGTTACGGACCCGGACCGGATCGGTGGCGTGCACGGCGACGGCGTCGACGTGCAGGAGATAAGAGGCGACGACCACGGCGCCCAGACAGAACAAGGCAAGGCCGCGACCAGGCAAGGGAGACATCGTCGGTTCGTCCTTCGCAGGGTGGCAACGGAGCACTGCAACGGCATGCGCCGTTACAGTGCCGCGAGGGTCGTCAGGTCACAGCGTGTCGAGCAGGCCGAACGGATCGTCGGTGGTGATGATGTCGAAGTTGTCGGTCACGTAGCCGAAGCTGCCGCGCTGGTCGGTACTGTCACGCAAGGTCGAGCTGACCACAAGAAGGTCGTTGAGCTTGTAGCAGCACTGGCCGTTGCTCTTGAAGAACTCCCCGGTGGAGCGATCGGCATCCGGGATGGCGTTGAACACGCCTACCTTGATGCCCGGGTTCCGTTCCGCACTGTTGTAGATGTCGCTGAGAAGACCGTTGGTGGTCTTCATGTCGATTTCGATATGGTGCACGTGCTTGGCCCAGTCCGCGTACGACGCCGGGACATTGATTTTTACCAGCATGTTGGGCGTGTACACCGGAATCGGCGTGATATGCGCATTCGCGCCTGCGGCCGAAAGATAGGCGGCATAGGTTGGGAAGATCGTGGCATTGAGCTTGTAGAACAGTCCCGCGCCCAGGGGATCCAGGCGTGTTCCCAGCGACGCGCGCGCGGCAGCGATCACCTTCTGCATCGTCAGAACGTCTTTCACGTCGAATACGACGGTACCCTTGGGACTGATCGACCAATAATCCAACGCGGTTTCGACGGTGGGAACGTGGTAACCGGTGAGATCACGGTTGCGATTGTCCAGCAGCTGCAGTGCGGTCACCTGCGCCGCGGTCAGAAAAGACACCGTCGGATTGTCGCCGGTGTTTTTGTACGGATCGTATTTCTGTGCCGCGGGGCTGTTGCGTGCGTAGACATTGGTGGTGCGGCCCAGGTTGGTGTCGTGCATCAGCACGGGCACCTGGTCCTTGGTCAGTTTCACGTCCAGTTCCATGCCGTCGAGGCAACTGTCGCGGGCCGTCTCGATCGCCCCGCGCGAGTTTTCCGGGTCGTTGTGCGCCCCCTTTACCAACCCCCAGACGCCACGGTGAGCCAGTACGACGATGTTGCCGGTGGGACCGACACCGGCAACCGCCGCCGCATGCGCGTTGAAGTTGCAGGCGGAGGTTTGTGCGTGAGCCGACGGCGCGGCGAGAAACGCGGCGGTTCCCAGCGAGGCCATGCAGAGCATGGAAAGCATTGTTTTCATATCGGTTACCTGGTTGGAAGGATGGGCTTCCTTGACGGAAGCAGGAGCGCGAGCCCGCGTATATTAATCACCTTTAGTTACATTATGGAGAACTATCCATGACGCTTGGTCGAATGCGCGGAAACAGCCCTTCACGCTCTCCGTAAGAATTAAGTAACTTTACGTGAGTAACATTCGATTCAGGGCGTGGGTTGGCTGCGCCGACTGTCACAGGGGAATCGCATGACCAAGTCATCTTCGCGCACGGGACGCCGCCGTCCCGTGCGCGCACCGTGGGTCGTCACGGTGCTGTCGCTCGCTATCGGGCAGGCCATCGCGCAAGGCGCGCCGCCAGCGGTCCAGGACACGGGCAGCACGTCGCTGGAATCCGTGCAGGTCACGGGCAAGGCGCTGTCGCTACAGAAAGCCGTCGCGGAAAAACGCTCCCTGCCGGTCATTTCCGACGGCATCTCGTCCGATGAGATCGGCTCCATCCCGGATTTCGGCCTGGGTGAGGCGGTGCAACGCATCCCCGGCGTGGCGATGACGATCAACAACGGTCGCGGCGAAGCGCAGTTCCTCAACCTGCGCGGTTTGAACCCGGACTACAACACGGTCACAGTCGATGGCATCGCCCTGCCCTCGACGGAAACCACCACGCGCAACGTGTCGCTGGACGTGCTGCCCTCGTCGCTGGCGCAACAGGTCAGCATCTACAAGTCGGTGACCCCCGACCTTCCCGCCGACGCCATCGGTGGCATTACCAACCTGCGCACGCGCAGTGCCTTCGACGTACCGGGCCTGTTCGCCTCCACGCGCGCCAACCTGTCGCGCTGGGACAACCAGCGTGTCGTCGGCAGTTCGAAGCCCTCGGGCCAGGCCGAGGCCACCGTGACCGACCGCTTCGGTCCGGACAAGCACTTCGGTTTCGTGCTGTCGTCCAGCTACTTCCGGCGGGATTCGTCGTCGCTGGATACGGCCATGGACAGCAATGGCTATTACCCCTACACGGGCGGCACGCAACGGCTGGCCTCGCTGCGCCAGAACGCCGCCGGCACGGGCTCGGTGTTGCGTCCGTCGGATAACGTGGACGACCTGGTCGCCGTGCCCGATCGTCATCGCTGGCTCAGCTACGACAACCTCCGCACGCGCGAGTCGGTGTTCGGCAAGCTGGAATGGGACAACCTGGAGAACGCCCGCGCCCACCTCACCGGCGGCTTTTTCCGGCATGAGAACGACGAGCAGCGGCGCTCGCAGTTCCTTTCCCGTGTAGGCCCGGCCACACTGACCTCGCCGACCACCGGCAGCTTTGCCCGCGGTGCCGCACAGGCGGATTACGACCACTACGACCAGGTCCGTCGCATCAAGTACGCGGAGCTGGGCGGCACGTATGAACCGGCGGAACGCAGCCAGCTGGATGTCACGGCCAACTACGCCGCGGGCAGTTACCGGCAGACCACGCAGGAAGATGTGTTCACCAGCGCCTCGTCGCCCAATCTCGGCTTCGGCTACGACGCGTCGCCCGGCGACACGGCACTGTTCACGCCGACCAACACCACGTATTTCATGAACCCATCCAACTACGCGCAGACCAGCTACCTGTCGCGCGACGAGCACAGTCGCCTGGGCACCGGCACGCTCAAGGCCGATTTCACGCACAACCTGCAGGAGGATGCGAGCGGCTGGGGCTACAAGACCGGCGTGCAGTCCATCCATCGCCAGCAGCGCTACGATCTGGACGAACTGGGCTATGTCCCGACCCGCCCGGTCACGCTCGGCACCGTCGGCGTCGAAGACACGCTGTACCTTCCGTACGACGGCGCGGGACAGACCATGCTGCTGATCGATCCGGCGAAGGCGACCGCCTATTTCCTCGCCCATCCCGGCAACTACGCCCTGGCCTCGACCAACGCGCGCAACAGCGCCCTCAGCGATTTCGACCTCGACGAGACCACGCAAAATGCCTACGGCATGGCGGGTTATCGCGGCGACGCACTTTCCGCGACGGCGGGCGTGCGCTACGAACACACCGCGCAGACCATCGTCAACGCGGTGCCGCAGCCGGCGAACAGCCTGACCCATACCGTGCGGCAGACCAGCGACAGCAGCTACGGTAAATGGCTGCCGTCCGCCGTATTCACCTACCAGATCGACCCGACGCTGGTGCTGCGTGGCGGGGCCAGCAAGACGCTGGCGCGGCCCTCCTACGCCGCGCTGGCCCAGAACGGCGTGCCGACGGTGAGCCTGGCCGGCGGAACGATCTCGCAAACCCTCGCCAATCCGTCGCTGGTACCGCGTGAGTCGAGCAACTACGACCTGTCGCTGGAGTGGTACGCCACGCCCGACGCCATGCTCTCCCTGGCCGCCTTCGACAAGCACATCCGCAACGAGATCATCAACCTTTCCAGTACGCAGTCGCAGGTGAATCCGGCCGGCCTGGCCGGCACCTACCTGGTCACGACCACGCAGGCGCAAAACGCGGCCAGCGCGCGGGTGAAGGGCCTCGAGTTCAGCCTGGTCGACCTGCGCTTCGACTTCCTGCCCGAGCCCTTGCAGGGACTGGGCGGTACGTTCAATGCCACGCTGCTGGACATGACCGGCCCGTCCATCACCATGAGTGACGGCAGCCAGCGCACCTTGCCCGCACTCACCGGTGCCGCGAAAACGGTGTTCAACGCCTCGCTGCTGTACACGGCCGGCGCGTTCAACGCCCAGCTGAGCGCGAACCGCACCGGCAAGATGCCGATCAGCGTCGCCACCGACAACGCGGTGAACGACGTGTACTACGCCCGTACACTGACCTACGACGCCCAGGTGCGTTATGCCTTCACGCCGCACCTCAGCGCACTGGTCCAGGGCAAGAACCTCACCAATGCACGACCGACGCGCCTGATCGGGCCGGGCCAGGACCTGGTCAAGGAAGAACTGGATAACGGTCGTGCGTATTTCGTGGGCGTCAACTATGTCTTCTAAGCGTGTTTCACCCGGCCATGGCATGGCCCAACGGGCGCTTGCCGTGTCGATGGCCGTGGCCTGCCTTGCCGGCGCCGGCGTGGCCTTTGCCGGTAGCGCCCCCGCCGTGCCATTCGTCCCGTTACCCACCCTGGCCACGGCCGGGTGCTGGGGCGCACAGCCCGACGACGTGCGTGCCGCTGTCGCCGAGTGCAGCCACCGCCACGTGCCCTGGCTGGTGCTGCCGGTGCGCGCGGACGCCAACGGGGAGCCCATGGCCACCGACAACCGCGCCACGGCGACATGCGCGCAGGGTGCCGCGTGCGTACCGCTGGGCGACGTACTCGACCTGACCGATGCGCCGCATGTCGTGCTCCAGGTGTCGCCTGACCTGCTCGACAGGGTCCAGCGCATCGTTGCGGCGCACGCCGCGGCCGATCGTGTGATCGTCCAGCCGATGATCGACCGACCAGCAGGCGACGTGGCGCCGACCACGATACGCCCCGGATTGGTCTACACGCGCCGGCAGCTGTCGTCGCCGCGACCGATGATGGTCCATATCCTCGAGGTCGACCTGACCCGGCCCGGCCTGCGTTTCGTCGTCACGCCCGGGCAACCGGGACACGATGACGAGGGTAAGCCGACCGAGTTCGTCGCCACCCGGACATCGGACTTCGCCGAGCGCGAGCACCTGGACGCCGCGGTAAACGCCACCTATTTCCTGCCTTTCGATGGCGGCCACCTGCTCGATAAACCGTATGTCGCACAGCCCGGCCAGCCGGTGACGGTGGATGGCGTGTCGATGTCGCAGGGTCACCTGGATTCCGGCTACGCCAGCACGGACGCGCGCTCCGACGGCTCGCTGTGCATCCATGGCGCCCATCTGTCCATCGCGGCGAAGACGTGTCCCGCAGGCACCACCGAGGCGGTCGGTGCCGGGCCGATCCTGATGCTGGACGGCAAGGCACGTCCGTTGGGAGGCCCCCGCCTGGACTACTACAGGGACAACGAGCCACGTACGGCGATCGGCATCGACAAGGCCGCCAGGCGCCTATGGCTGGTGATCGTCGACGGTCGCCAGACCGGCTACAGCGAAGGCATGCCGCTGCAGGAAATGACCGCGCTGCTGCGTGACCTCGGGGCCAGCTCGGCCATGAACCTGGACGGTGGCGGTTCGTCGACGATGGTGCTGCGCCGGGACGGCGCGGCCACGATCGTCAACAGTCCCATCCACACCGGCATTCCCGGTCGCGAACGGCCCGTGGGCAACCACCTCGGCCTGCGCTTCG
Source organism: Xanthomonas sp. NCPPB 2632 (assembly GCF_041228075.2). Taxonomy (NCBI): domain Bacteria; kingdom Pseudomonadati; phylum Pseudomonadota; class Gammaproteobacteria; order Lysobacterales; family Lysobacteraceae; genus Xanthomonas; species Xanthomonas sp. NCPPB 2632. Next base: position 2,221,075 of record NZ_CM192979.1, on the reverse strand, counting down.
ATCCGCAGTGACATAATCCACGCTGCCAGCGCCACAGAAACGAGGAACCCTGCCCACCCATGCCCGCCCCCACTCCCCTTGCCAGCCAGGTGGCGCCGCAGTTCCTGCGTGCGCCGGACTCCGCCGATACGGTTTCCCACAACGAACGCGACCTGCTCGACCTCGTCCGTCACCATGGCACCACCACGCGGGCGGATCTCGGCCGGGCCACGGGACTCACGGCCCAATCGATCAAGCGGCTGGTCGACGAACTGGTAGAGCGCGGCATGCTGTGCATGGGCGAGACCATCTCCGTGGGACGCGGCAAGCCGGCGGTGGCGATCACGCTGGACCCGGCATTCGCCTATTCGGCCGGCGTATCGATCACCACCGACTCGATGTCGTTGTGCCTGATCGATTTCGCCGGGAACGTGCTGATCCGCCACGACGAGACGCTAGCCACGACCGGACGGAAAGCCCTGGTCAAACGCATCGACACCTTGCTGGGCCGGCTGGTGCGCCGCACGGGCGTGCCGGTCGAACGGGTATTCGGCGTGGGCGTGGGCACCACGGGCTTCTTCATCGGCGAGGGATCGCGGATGAACCCGCCCTCGGCGCTCGACGATATCGCGCTGATCGAACTGGACGTGCTGTTGTCGGAGGCGACCGGCTATCCGGTCTGGCTGGACAACGACGGCAGCGTGGCGGCCATCGGCGAAAGCCTCTACGGCGTCGGGCGCGACTATCGTGACTTCGCCTATTACTTCTTCGGCCACGGTTTCGGCGGCGGCATGATCCTGGACGGCCGCTGCTACCGCGGTCATCACGGCAACGCGGGCGAGTTCGCCGGTATGCTGCCCGCGCTGGGGCATGAACGCGCCGCCCTGGAAACCCTGCGCACCATGCTGGTCGAGGACGGCCACGACCTGCCCACCGTGCAGGCCCTGATCGACGGCTACGACCCGGCGTGGCCCGCCATCGAGCGCTGGCTGGACCGCGTGGCCCCTGGACTTTCCGCGGTGAGTTCGGCCGTGGTCGCCATCGCGGACCCCGCCGCCATCGTGCTCGGCGGAAGGGCCCCGGCCGACCTGGCGGCACGACTGGCCGCGCGCATCGTCATCGACAACGTATCGCGTCGCGGCCATGGCCGCCCGTTGCCGGCCGTGGTGCTGGCCGATGCCCCCCATGATCCCGTGGCGCTCGGCGCAGCCAGCCTGCCCTTCAAGGAATGTTTTTTCTGGTGAAACACTAGGGCCCTAACATGGTCACCTTTCCACACGGCAAGTGGGGTGTCGGGTGCACGAGGATCGACAGCGGCTGATCGCCTACGGCGGGGCGCATGGCGGCAAAAGCCTGTTCTGGCACGCGGCCGAGCTGCTTTTCGGCTACGTGCTGACCGAGGCATGGCAAATGCCCCCGCTGGATGCCGGGCGCGTCCTCGCGGTCAGCATGGCTTTGTCTGCCGTTCTGGATATCGTCGCCGCGCGGTTCCTGACCCGATGGGGTCTGGGTGTGCGACAGGCCGGCCAGGTCCAGGCGTGGGCCACGCTCGCCTGCGGTGCCGCCTTCGTGGCGTTCGGCCTGTCGGGGCTGCTGCCGCCCTTCGCCCACGGCGCACTGGCTGTCGCAGGCGTCGTCTGCTTTCGTCTCGCCTACGTCTTCATCGACGTGCCGCAGAACGCGTTGCTGGCCATGCTGACCCTCGACGACCGCGAGCGCACCGCGCTGGCCTCGACCCGCTACGTGACCGGCGGCGTTGCGGCCATGCTGGTCACCGGGGTGCTTGCGCCGTTACTGGTCCACGAAAAAGCATCGGCACGCGCGATCTTCGCCTGCTTCACCGTCGCCGTGTCCCTGGTCGCCACGCTGACCGCCATGCTGCTGCGTCGGCACCTCGATGCGCGGATACCCGAGGTCGGCGGGGCGGCCGTGCCCTTGACGTCGCCACCGGCGATGTCGCCCACGCGCTATGGCATGCAACCATCACGCATGCTGGCGGCGATGTTCGTCGTCTCCGCAGGAACCTCACTGTTTGGCCGTCTCGAGGTTTACTTCGTCGCATCATCCGATCAGGGGCACGTGGCCTACCTGCTGCTGGCCATCGCGGCCGGAACGGCCATCTCGCAACCGGCGTGGGTCTGGTTATCCCGCCGCACCACGCTGGCCGGCATGCTGCGCATCGCTGCCGGCGCCATGCTGGCGTCCGTCCTGGTCTTTCGTGGCGTTGCCGCCCAGGGTGGCGACGCGCTGTTGCTGGCCGGATTCGTCTACGGCTCGGCGTGCGGCGGCGTGCTACTGGGGTTATGGTCCCTGGCCGCGGGCATGGCGGCGGAACGAGCGACCCGTGTCGCTCCGGCAACGACGATGGCGTGGCTGACCTTCACCGCCAAGCTCGGCCTGGCAGCTTCCGCGCTGGCCAGCGGCTGGGTGCTGCATGGATCGGATTACCACGCCGCGAACAATCACGGCGTCTTGCAGGCGATGACCGGCGCTGTCATTGTCGGCGCCCTCGCCTGCCTGACCGTGAAGACACGCCGGCACGCCCTTGCGATTTAGACGGCTGCGAGCGCAATAAACAACGATTTTCCGCAACTTTCCAGCGATCCCATCGGATAGATCATGACTCGCCACCGTTCCAACGGTTTCCCTAGCGACGCCCCGCGATACCTCGCCTCGCTGACCGCCGTGTTGCTGGCCTGCGCCGCCGGCACCGCGCAGGCCCAGGCCCAGGCCGCAGCTACCTTCGTCCACCCGGGTGTCATGCACACCGCGAGCGACATCGCGCGGATCAAATCGCATCTTTCGCAGGAGCCGTGGGCCAGCGGCTATGCGGTGTTGCGCGACGACAGGCTTTCGTCGCCGACCTACCGTGCGCGGGGCGGCCATTGTCCACATGTGGTGCGCGACGTGCCGGCGAAGGCGATGTGCATGATCGAGTTCGACGACGATGCCAATGCGGCCTATCAGCAAGCAGTGATGTGGGTGCTCAGCGACGATCCGCGCTACGCCACCAACGCCATCAACATCCTGAACGCGTGGTCCGGCAACCTGGTCTCGATCGAGGGTGCCGATGCGCCGCTGGCGGCCGGCCTGGACGGTTTCAAGTTCGTTGCCGCCGCGGAACTGATTCGCCACAGCGACGCCCACTGGTCGGCCGCCGACGTCAAGGCGTCGGAAGACATGTTCCGCCGCGTCTTCTATCCGGTCATCGGCAACTTCGCTCCCTATGCCAACGGCAACTGGGATTCGAGTTGCATGAAGACCATGATGGCCATCGGCGTGTATACGAACGACTGGCCGATGTTCAACCGCGCGCTGGACTATTACTACAACGGACCGTCCAACGGATCGCTGACGCATTACGTCATCGACACCAAGGGCGAGGCCCAGGAGAGCGGGCGTGACCAGACGCATACCCAGCTGGGCATCGGCAATCTCGCCGAGGTGGCCGAAGTGGCCTGGGCCCAGGGCTTCGACCTGTATGCCGCGCACGGGAACCGACTGCTCGCCGGCTTCGAATACGTCGCGTCGTACAACCTCTTCAACGAGGTGATCTTCACCCCGATGGTGGATACCACCGGCAAATACCGCCACGACACGATCTCCAACATCGACCGGGGCGACCTGCGCCCCGTGTACGAGATGGTGGCCAATCATTACCTCCACCGAAGCGACGTGGCCGCACCGTACACGCAGAAGGCCGCGCTCAAGCTTCGCCCGGAGGGGCGCACGCCCAATGCCGACAACAACGGATTCGGCACCTTGATGTTCTCCCAGGATCTCACGCGCAAGATGGCGCCGAGGGGCACGGGTGACGTACCGCTGGGCTTTGCCGCCTGCGCCTCGGAGGGCGCGGTCTGCCACGTCGCCGAGGGGACGGGTCTGGTAGCGTATGGGGCCAGGGGGTTGTGGCACTACCGCGAGGTGGGCGTCGGGCAGGTGGTCGACTGCTCCGCCGCGTCCTTCGGTCCGGCTCCCGCGACCGCCGGCGCCACGTGCTCCGTTCAGCGCTGATCGACCCGCACCGTTACCGGAAGACCGCATGCGCATCGAGAACAAGGCGATAGGAATGGTCCTGGCGGCGGTGCTGATCGACACGATCGGCTTCGGCATCGTCATCCCGGTGTTCCCTGCCCTGCTCACGAGCCTCGGCCACACGGATATCGAGCACGCGACGCGACTGGCCGGCTACATGCTGGTTGCCTACGCGGGAGCGCAGTTCATCGCCGGTCCCATATTGGGAAACCTGTCGGACCGGTTCGGACGGCGACCGGTGCTGATCGCCTCGATGCTGAGCTTCGGTATCGACTATGCGGTGATGGCGCTGGCGCCGAGCATCGCGTGGCTTTTCCTGGGGCGCGTGATCGCCGGCGCGGCAGGCGCGGTGTACGGTCCGGCAGGATCGGTGGTCGCGGACGTGATGCCGGCGGAAAAGCGTGGCGGTGCGTTCGCGCTCATCGGCGCCATGTTCGGGCTGGGTTTCATCATCGGCCCGGCGATCGGGGGATTGCTCTCGGTATGGGGACCGCGCGCGCCCTTCTATGCCGCCGCCGCGCTGGCACTGGTCAACGCGCTGGTCATGCTCGTGGCCATGCCGGAAACGCTGGCCCGCGAGCATCGCCGTCCTTTCCGCCTGCGCGACGCCCATGTCATCGGCGCATTCAGGCCGCTCTTCCATGCCGGCCATGCGGCACCCCTGCTGGTGGCCGTCTTCCTCTGGCAACTGGCGCAGATGGTCTACCCGGCCACGTGGAGCTTCTGGGCGACGGCACGCTTCGGCTGGGATGCCACGGCCATTGGGTGGAGCCTGGCCTTCGTCGGCCTGACGGCCACCATCGTGCAAGGCGGGTTGACCGGGCCGGCGATCGAACGCTTCGGCGAGCGCAAGGCGGTACTGATCGGCGTGGTAGCCGGCGGCCTGTCGTTCCTGGCGTTTTCGGTGGTCACGGCCAGCTGGCAGGTTTACGTACTGTTTTGCACCAGCGCGCTGTCCGGACTGGCGATGGCCGCGATGCAGGCCATGCTGTCGGGCATGGTCGATGCGACGCGGCAAGGGCAGCTCCAGGGCGGGCTGGGTGCCATGGGCAGCGTGACGGAGATCGTCGGCCCGTTGCTGCTGACGCAGGTGCTGGCCTGGGGCATCGACCACCGGTTTCCGGGCGTGTCGTTCCTCATCGCCGGCGTGCTTGCGCTGGCCTGTGCCGGGATCGTGACGACGCGTGTGCGCGTTACTGCCATACCACCGGAGCCCACGCATGACGCCGCTTGATCGCCGCCGCTTCATGACCACCGCGCTGCGGGCCCTGGCAATCGCGCCGCTGCTGCGTGTGGGTCCCGCCGTAGCGGACGACGCTTTCCGTCCGTTGCGCACCGTGGCCGCGGAGCACGGGCTGTCGTTCGGCTTCGCGGTGGACCCTGCCTTGCTCGCGAGCGACAGCGCATACCAGGACGTCGTAGCGCGACAAGCCGGCATCGTGGTCACGGAAAACGCGTTGAAATGGGCCGAGGTGCATCCCGCGCAGGACCGCTACGACTTCGCACCGGCCGACCGCATCGCCACGTTCGCCGCCACCCACCGTCAAAGCATGCGCGGCCACACGTTGTGCTGGCATCGCGCCTTGCCCGACTGGGTCGAGCGTAGCGTCACGCCCGCCAACGCGGAAAGCGTGTTGACGCAACACATCGCCGCCGTGGTCGGTCGCTACCGGGGCAGGATCGTGTCGTGGGATGTCGTCAACGAGGCGATCCAGGTCGATGACGGAAAGCCCGGCGGTTTGCGCAACGCGTTCTGGTACCGGATGCTCGGTCCGGGCTACCTCGACGTGGCCTTCAGGGCCGCGCATCGCGCCGATCCGGACGCCGTGCTCTGCTACAACGATTACGGACTGGAAAGCGATTCCCCGTCCGGCGTACGCAAGCGTGGTGCCGTACTCGGCCTGCTACGGGAAATGAAGCGACGTGACGTGCCGGTCCATGCGCTGGGTATCCAGTCCCACCTGCGTGCCGCGGATGCGCAAAGCTTCGGCCCGGGACTAGCCGCTTTCCTGCGACAGGTACGCGACCTGGGTCTTCGCGTCTACGTCACCGAACTGGACGTGGACGACAGCCACGTCACCGGTACCCTCACCGAGCGCGATGCCATCGTGGCCGGTACGTACAAGCGCTATCTCGACCTGGTGCTCGGCACCGGCGCCGTGTCGGCCGTGCTGACCTGGGGCGTGTGGGACACCGCGCACCGCACCGGCGCCACCCCGTCCACGGGCCCGGCGGCCCAACGGCCGCTGGTGTTCGGGCCGCACGGAGAGATCAAACCGGCGAGTTGGGTCGTGGCGCATTGCCTTGCACGGTGAGCCACCTGACGGGAAGCAAAACCCTCAACCCCACTGCGCCATCCCCAGAACGGGGGTGGAGGGTACCGCCATGTCACGCGCTTCCATGGGTCCGGCGCGCCAGGCCGCGCGGCCGGCCGTTATCGCGTGTGCGAAGGCGCCGGCCATGCCCACGGGATCGCCGGCCTTCGCCACGGCCGTGTTGAGCAGCACCGCGTCGTAGCCCATCTCCATGGCGGCGGCCGCCTGCGACGGCAGCCCGATGCCGGCATCGACGATCAGGGGCACGCCGGGGTAGTAGCTGCGCAGGGTGCGCAGGGCGTAGGGGTGGCTGAGGCCACGCCCGCTGCCGATCGGCGCCGCCCACGGCATCAGCACGCGGCATCCGGCATCGAGCAGGCGCTCGGCCACGCCCAGATCGTCGGTGGTATACGGGAAGACCTCGAAGCCTTCGGCGGCGAGGATGCGCGCGGCTTCCACGAGGCCGAAGACATCGGGGCGCAGCGTGTCGCTGTCGCCGATCACCTCCAGCTTGATCCACGGCGTGTCGAACAGCTCACGCGCCATGCGCGCCGTGGTAACCGCCTCTTTCACCGAATGGCAGCCTGCCGTGTTCGGCAGCACCCGGCAGCCGAGTTCGCGCACCAGCTGCCAGAACTGCTGCCCACTCTGCGCGCTGGCCGATTCGCGGCGCAGCGACACGGTAACGATCTCGCTACCGGCGGCACGCACGGCGCCGGCCAGGCACGCGGGCGACGGGTACTGGGCCGTGCCCAGCAGCAGTCGCGAGTGCAGTTCATGCCCGTAGAGCGCAAGGGTATCCATGCTCAGCCTCCCTGCATCGGCGCAAGAACCTCGACGTGGTCCCCCGCGCGTAACAGCGTGGAGCCGCGCTGCGCCACCGGCACGAACGTGCCGTTCAACGCCGTGGCGACGACCGCCTCGCGCAGTCCCATCCGCGCGAGCAGCGCGAGCAGGTCGGCGGCATCGTCCTGTGTTTCCCCATTGACCATGATGCTCATGCCGCCTCCGCATAATGATCGGCCAGGCCATCCGCCAGGTGCTCCGCATACCACGGAGCCAGCAGGAAGCCGTGCCGGTAAAGACCGTTGAAACGCAGCACGTGGCCATCGCGCACCACGGCCGGCAGGTTGTCGGGAAAGGCCGGACGAAGGCCGACGCCGAGTTCGACGATCTCGGCATCGGCCAGGGCCGGATGCAACAGGTAAGCGGCGTTGAGCAGTTCCACCGCGGAACGCACGATCACCGGTCCCGCGTGCTCGCTCTCGATCGAGGTGGCACCGAGCATCAGCAGGCCATCCGCACGGGGAATCACATACACCGGCGTGCGTGGATGCAGCAGACGCACCGGACGCTGCAAGCGGATATCCCTGCTACGCAGCAGGATCATCTCGCCGCGCACGGCACGCAGGCTGGGCAGCGCGTCGCGCGCACCCAGCCCACGGCAGTCGATCACCGGCCGGTCGGCGAAGTCGTCGCAACGCACGTCGGCATCCAGTTCGAGGCGACCACCGAGGTGGCGCAAGGCAAGGGCCAGTGCCTCCAGGGCGTGTCGCGGATCGAGATGGGCTTCATCGGCAAACCACAAGGCCTGTCCGAAGCGGCCGGCCAGATCGGGTTCCAGCGCGGCAAGACCGTCGGCATCCAGCGCCTCGTGATGTTCGGTGCGCGCGGCGAAACGCACGAGGTCCGGACGATCACGCGCAGCCGCCACCACCAGCGAACCGCCGCACGTCACCCCCGGCACATGCCGTGGCCACCAGTCCAGCGACGCCATGCCGCGCTCGCTCACGCGCGGCTCGCTGCCGTCTCGCTCGCAATACGGCGCCAGCATGCCACCCGCCATCCAGGAACAGGCTTGCGCGCCCAACGTTGCCGAGCGCTCGTACAGCACCACCCTCGCACCACGCTCGGCCAGCGCCAGGGACGCCGTCAGTCCGGCCACGCCCGCGCCGATCACCGCAACCTCCCTGCCCTCAAGCGGCCGGGACATACAAGGCGCCCCCGCCGGCCAGGAATTCCTCCGACTTCTGTGCCATGCCCTCCATGGCTTCCGCTTCGCGACGCAGGTCCTGCGAGATCTTCATCGAGCAGAACTTCGGCCCGCACATCGAACAGAAATGCGCCACCTTGTGCGCGTCCTTGGGCAGCGTGGCATCGTGGTAGGCACGCGCGGTGTCCGGGTCAAGCGCCAGGTTGAACTGGTCTTCCCAGCGGAAATCGAAGCGCGCGCGCGACAGCGCATCGTCACGCAGCTTCGCGGCCGGATGGCCCTTGGCCAGGTCCGCGGCGTGAGCCGCGATGCGGTAGGTGATGACGCCCACCTTGACATCATCGCGATCGGGCAGCCCGAGGTGTTCCTTCGGCGTAACGTAGCAAAGCATGGCCGTGCCGAACCAGCCGATCATCGCCGCGCCGATACCCGAGGTGATGTGGTCGTAACCGGGCGCCACATCCGTGGTCAACGGCCCCAGCGTGTAGAACGGCGCTTCCCCGCACAGCGCCAGCTGCTTGTCCATGTTCACCTTGATCTTGTGCATCGGTACATGGCCCGGCCCTTCGATCATCACCTGGCAGCCGTGGTCCCACGCGATGCGGGTCAGTTCGCCCAGCGTTTCCAGCTCGGCAAACTGCGCCGCATCGTTCGCATCGGCGATGGATCCCGGACGCAGGCCGTCGCCCAGCGACAACGACACGTCGTACTGCCGGCAAATCTCGCAGATCTCCTCGAATTTCTCGTAGAGGAAACTCTCGCGATGTCCCGCCAGGCACCAGCGCGCCATGATCGAGCCGCCGCGGCTGACGATACCCGTGACGCGTCGCGCCGCCAGCGGTACATGCGCCAGGCGCACGCCCGCGTGGATGGTGAAGTAATCCACGCCCTGCTCCGCCTGCTCGATCAGCGTGTCGCGGAACACCTCCCAGGTGAGCTTCAACGGATCGCCGCCCACCTTCTCCAGGGCCTGGTAGATCGGCACGGTGCCGATGGGCACCGGCGCGTTGCGCATGATCCACGAGCGGATGTTGTGGATGTTGCGCCCGGTGGAAAGATCCATGACCGTGTCGGCGCCCCAGCGCGTGGACCACACCAGCTTCTCGACTTCCTCGGCCACGCCGGAGCTGACCGCGGAATTGCCGATGTTGGCGTTGACCTTCACCAGAAAGTTGCGCCCGATGACCATGGGCTCGAGTTCCGGATGGTTGACGTTGGCGGGCAGGATCGCCCGCCCGCGCGCGATCTCGTCGCGAACGAACTCGGGGGTGACCACATCGGGAATCTCGGCACCGAAGCTCTCGCCGTCCGCCAGCCGCTCCGTGGCATCGCTCAAGGCCTGTTCCCGGCCGAGGTTTTCGCGGAACGCCGCGTACACCATCTCTTCGGTAACGATGCCGGCCCGGGCGAATTCGTATTGCGTCACCAGGCGTCCGGGGAGGCCACGACGCAAGGCGACCGGCGCGGGACAGGCCGGCACCACGGCCTCCGCGCTCAGGTTGCCGTTGTCTTCGGGCCTGACGTCGCGACCCTCGATGCGGACGAGGTCACGGGTCGCCAGCCAGGCTTCACGCACGGGCGGCAAGCCGCGAGCGAGATCGATGCCGGCCTCGGCATCGGTGTAGGGGCCCGAGGCGTCATACAGGTTGAGCGGCGCTTCGCGGGGGTCGCTCAGCGTGACCTGGCGAAAGGGAACGCGCAGGTGGGGATGACCGGGCGGGGAAAGGTAGACCTTGCGCGAGCCGCGTATCGGGCCGGTGGTCACGGTTGCGGGGGCATCCGCGTGAGCAGGCGTGTTCGAAAGCATGGATCTCTTCTCCTGGAGGATGGGAGACCCGGGGCGACGATAAACAGGGGTGCACGCCCCATGGCGTGCTTGGCATTCCCGTCCCTTCGCCGGCATGACCCGGATCAGGTTCGAAGGGTCCGGCCGCTGCCATCTCAGCCCTGCCATCGCAGGACACCCCTCGGAACGGCTCAGAGCCTAACGAGTTTCCTTGCACGGGAACAAGTGCTTGCCTTGACCTTGCAATCGGTTGCACATCGCGGCACGATCGGGGGCTACGGCACGACGGGCGCCTGAATCGACAGGCGTCCGATGCCCACGGAGTGACGATGAGCATGTTGTGCGACGCCGCGGACGCCGGTGCGGATGCGTTCTACGAAGCGCTGGGCAGTACCGCCGGACAAGACCGCCAGCCAGGCGGCGAGACGATCGGCCGGTTGCATCGGCTGCTGGAAACGCTGTACGGCAAACGCGAGGGCTTTGCCGATCGCTTCGCGGAATTTTGCGATCGCCTGGGGCACCTAGCCCACGCGCGGCCCGCCGCCCTTCGCGCACGGGACGACGAACGCTCACGACGGCCCGACGGGTTCCTCGGGGAACGGCCCGTTGCATACATGGCCTATGTGGACCGCTTCGCCGGGGATCTGGAGGGGGTGCGCTCGCGCATACCGCACCTGCAAAAACTGGGCGTGAGCTACCTGCACCTGCTGCCGTTCCTCCGTGGTCGCCATGGCGAGAACGACGGCGGCTTTGCCGTGCGTGCGTTCGACGAGATCGAACCCCGGTTGGGCACGATGGCCGACCTGGAAGCGCTGTGCGCCGACCTGCACGCCGCCGGCATCATGCTGTGCTCGGACCTGGTGTTGAACCATGTCGCCGACGATCATGCATGGGCACGCGCCGCCGCCGCGGGCGACGCGCGTTACCAGGCCTGGTTCCACACCCTGCCCGACCGGCAGGCATGCGACGCGTACGAGATGGGACTGGACCAGGTATTCCCCGAGGCCGCGCCGGGCAATTTCACCCACGTCCCCGCCATGGGTGGATGGGTCTGGACCACGTTCTATCCCTACCAGTGGGACCTCAACTACGCCCATTTTCCCGTGTTCGCCGCGATGGCGGAGACCATGCTGGGCCTGGCCAACCGCGGCATCGACGTGTTTCGCCTGGACTCCGCGCCGTTCCTGTGGAAACGCGCCGGCACCTCGTGCACCAACCAGCCGGAGGTGCACGTCATCCTGCAGGCCTTGCGCGCGGTGATCGAACTGGTCGCGCCGGGCGTGCTGCTGAAGGCCGAGGCGGTGATGCCGCCAGCCGACGTGTCGCGTTACCTGGGCGACGCGCAGCATCCCGAATGTCACCTGGCGTACCACAGTGGCCTCATGGCCGCCGCGTGGACGGCGCTGGTGGAACAACGCGCGGACATGGTGGAAACGGTCATGAAGGCCACCCCGCCACCGCCGCCCGGCACCGGCTGGATGACCTATGTGCGCTGCCACGACGACATCGTGTGGAGCGTGCTGAAGCAGGACGTGGCGGCCGGTGGCCGGCGCTTTCGCGAGCGCATCGGCTTCGTCGCGGATTTCCTCGAAGGGTGCGTGCCGGGTAGCTATGCACGGGGCGTCGCGTTCCAGCGCGGGCGCGAACGCACCCTGCACGGCACCAACGGCATGACCGCCGCGCTGGTGGGCCTGCCCGGCAACGATCCCGCGGCGCAGCGCCTGGCACTGGCCCGGTTCCAGTTGCTCTACGGCCTGGCCTGCTGGGTGGGCGCCGTACCGATGATCTTCATGGGCGACGAACTGGCCCAGGGCAACAACGACGATGCGCGCGACGTCGCCGCCATCGTGGCCGACAGCCGATGGACCGAACGTCCCCGCTTCGACGACACGCGCCTGCGAGACATGGAGATCGGTGAAGGACTACCGGCTTCCAGCTTCGCCGCGCTACGCGCCCTCCTCGATGCACGCGCCGATCCACGCCTGGACCCGCTGGCTACGGTGACGGTAGTCGAGAGCGGCCATCCGGCCGTACTCGCCTTGCAGCGCGGCCCGGATGCCTGGGCGGTATTCAACTTCAGCGGGTCGCGTGTTCCCACACAACAGCTGACGAAGACGATGGGCGCGACCGAGCATGTCCTGCACGGAAAAAACAGTGCGGATCTGCCGCCATACGGCATGCTCTGGGTCAGCGGGGCGAACAAAGGCAACACCGCCGTATCAAGATCACGCGGAGGCAGATAGTCGACCGCTAGAATTTCTCGAACCGGTTCGCCGGTACGACATACACATAGAAACCGCCGTCATCGGCCAAAACACCGATGCGCAGATCGAGGATTTCACCAAAATACGGAGACTCGGGGCCGACGAATGTATTCTCGTAGGGTTGGCTGAGCACCTCGACGACGATGCCTGGCTTGCCATAGGCCGGATAGGTCAGATGTTTCAGCCCTGCTTTCCACTTGACCACATCACCCGGCTTGAAATCGTTGTGTTTCACCAGATCGTTGAGTCGTCCTTGCAGTATCCGGACCAGCTCTTGCGATGCAATCTGCGATATCTGTTGGCCAACGAGGGTCATACCCCCCGGAATCAATGCAGGCGACTTGGCGAGGATATCCATAATCGGGTCGTCACGCATAGTCATGCACTCCTGAGTGTCCTTGGCTGATCTGAGAAACTCTTGGCATCATGTTGCTAATGGCGCCCATACCACTTTCCATACTCCTGGAACGCTTCAGCAGGGACGACATGTACGACGCTGTCATGTTTTCGCCGCTCGCAGAAACGTTCTGGATCTGGGAGAGAATCAAATACGTTGCCTCGATACTATCCATGTCGATGGCTTCGATCGCTTCGACCCGCTCCGCCCGCGCATACATGCGCAACCGTTTTGCAGGATTGGGTGACTTGCGTTCCAACTCAACGATAACGCGAGAACTCGAGCCGAACTTTCGCGAGTCGGTGTGCGCCGTGTTGATGGATCGCACTTTCATGCGAAGAGCCCTTTGTTCGCGATCGAACCTGCTGTAGGAGCGTTGCCGTCCATCGTCAATGGATGAATCCTTGACTGCGAGCCACATTCCATAGGCCAACCGACCCAGGCCAAGCAAGCCAAGGGCGATGAAAAAAAGAAATGCGATATCGAGCCCTGGCCCGAGGAGGAAAATGAAAACGTCATTCATCGGTCAATCCCTGATCGTACAGCGATGACTTGATAGCCATGGAAAGAACAGCAGTACATACATAAACGCCGATGCCGAAGTAGACAAGCTTATCCGGCAGCACAAGAGTAGGAGCGAACTGTCGAACCGTTTTCAACACAACATAATAAATGCAGCAGATAATTCCCACGACCCAGAGTATCCTCAGGGAAATAGAAACAAATCTGCCGTTCACAAGCGGCCGTCCGGAGACTCGAGCTTCCGATATGTCATAACCTACTGCGGCGGCGAGAACAGTGGTAGCGAGCAGGAAGTCTCCCTGGGATATGAAGTCCCTCACGGAGTCGTTATGCGCTGCCAGAACATTGAATAAGATGCCGAGGATCAGGGGGACGGCCATCGGCAGAACAGCACAAAAACAAAACCAGTCGAAACCCAGTGCCCATGGTCCTCTCTTTGAATCGGCCGTTTGCTTCCGCGACATCATGTCTTTATCCTGAGTCCTGCTTGTGCCTGGATCGTATCTGACCAGTCGCAAGTGTACATCGCCGCACGCCTGGGAGTTCCAGATCAGGAGGATTATTCAACCCTTGGCGCTAGCTGGTGCGATGTAGGGCTAACCTCTCAACATCCCTTATCCGGTTCAAGTGCCAACGCATCGGTGGTCTGCCAGATGCCCGAATCGTCCTCCACCCGCATGCGCACCGGCACCTTTCGGCTGCTATGCAGGGTCAGGGCGAGCGCCAGGGCGAACTGCAAGGACTCCGCGCGGCTGGCGAACCCGCCCACCCGCTCGCGTTCCTGCAGCACCGCGTACGCTTCCGCGCCCGTACCGCCCTGGGGCAGGTAGAGGGTAATCGTGTTCCCTAAGTCGCGTGCTTCCATCCTGGTATACCTCGTCTTGGCGGTGCTGCCGACCGAAGTGCACCACAACCGCCGTCAAGGGAAATGCTACGCCGGGCGATGCGTGGGATTACGATAGCCCGATCAGCTTCGATGCGAGACGGCCGGCATGCGACTTCCCACCTACTTCCTCTCCCATGGCGGTGGCCCCTGGCCGTGGCTGAAGGACGACCAGCGCGGTGCCTACGACGCCCTGGAAGCCTCGCTGCATGCCGTTCGCCGTGAACTCGGCGACGCGCCCCGCGCCATCCTGATGGTCTCCGGCCACTGGGAAGCCAGCCGGTTCCTAGTCTCTTCGGGCAAGCAGCCGCCGATGATCTTCGACTACCACGGCTTTCCCGAGCACACCTACCGCATCCGCTACGACGCGCCCGGCGATCCGGCGCTTGCCGAACGCGTGTATCGACTGCTGACGGACGGCGGCGTGCCTTCGGGTCTGGATCCCCACCGTGGCTTCGACCACGGTACGTTCTCGCTGATGCACACGCTCTATCCGGAGGCGACCCTGCCCGTGGTTCAACTGTCGCTGCGGGCAGACTTCGACCCGGCGACGCATATCCGCGTGGGCGAGTTGATTGCGCCGCTGCGTGACGAGGGCGTGCTGATCGTCGGCAGCGGCCTCAGCTTCCATGACTTGCGCAGCTTCATGAACGGCAGGGGCGGTACCGCGTCGGCCATGTTCGATCGATGGTTGAACGATGTCCTGGTGGATGCGCCACCCGCCACGCGACATGCGCAACTGCTGCGCTGGGCGGATGCACCGGCGGCACGCGCGGCCCATCCGCGCGAAGACCACCTGCTGCCGCTCATGGTCGCCGTCGGTGCCGCCGGCAACGATTCCGGCACACGCATCTACCACGAGCGCAATTTCATGGGCGCGATCACCGTGTCCAGTTTCCGCTTCGGCGCGCTACCCCGGTAACCCTGCGGTCGCTTGGATGTCATATCGCTTTGGCCTACTATGCAAACGATTGCATAAGGGCTTTCGGCGCGATCCAGGCTAAACGTCCAGGATGTGCCGCCACGCATCCTGCGGCCTTGCCGCATGGATACACCCGTGCCGGCACATGCCGATGCACGGTCTTCGTTCTGCCTTCGAGGACACACACACATGAGTCGTATCAGCAGATCGTTCCGCCGCTCCGCCATCCCCCTTTGCGTCGCCCTCTCGGTCGCCGCACTGGTCGCCCCCATCACGGCCATGGCCGCCAACAACTGGAATCCCAGCCGCATCCTCGCGGCGTTCGAGAATCCCTACGTCGGCAACACCAAGGATGTCGGAGTTATCTCCCATCGCGGCATCGTCGACAACGGCTGTCCCGAAAACTCGTCGTGCTCCATCCTGAACACGTACAACCACAACGTCGAAGCCATCGAGCTGGACGTGAAGGAAGACGCCGACGGCACGCTCTGGTTGTTCCACGACCAGAACGCCGGCCGCATGCTGTTCCACCTGCCCAACTTCGATATCTTCCAGCCGGCGCAGAACCCGAAGGGCTGGGATCCGGACATCCGCACCATGACGTCACAGGAACTGCTCGGCTCCTTCCTGCGTGACCGCAACTTCTCCAAGACCGGGTACCACCCGGTCACGGTGGCGCGCGCGTTGGCGACGGTGAAGACCGAGGCCAACCACATGCTGGTCGTGCTCGACATCAAGACCGTGACCGCGGTGAATCAGGCGGCCAACCTGGCCAAGCAGTTGGGCATGCAGAACCAGGTCGTGCTGAAGTTCAGCTCGTCGCTGTTCGCCGGCAATCCCAACGCCATGCTCGGCGCGACCAAGGGCGTCGCCTTCGCCCCCACGGTGTACGCGGGTGACGAGGACAACATCGCGACGCATTACAACGGGCTGTGCGGTGCGATCACGCCTGAATCGGCGCAGTGCCGCGTGGACGCGTGGGTCAACGAGGCGAAGGGTATCGGCGCTTCGTGGGTCGAGATCGGCAACAAGCAGCCCGTCGCGGGCGACCCGACGTACGGCCTACTGCGTGCCGAGGCCGGCCTCAAGCGAGCCATAGGCGCGTTCTCGCCCGTTATCGAATACCGCGTCAACATGCATGACGGGTACCACTTCGTCCGCAGCAACGGTACCTGCTGCGCGGCGCTGAGCGACTACCTGAGCCGCACGCGCTACTTCGGCAACGAGACGCGGGACGACCGTCCCAACTTCGCCGCCCAGGTCTTCACCGGCGCCACCAACGTCATCACGGACGACCCGCTGAGCGTCATCCCGGCGGTTCACCGCGATACGTCGCGCTACCAGTAAGCGTCACCGGTGGCCGGGAGCACGTGCTCCCGGCCACCCCCTACCGGATGCTCCCTCATGCGCTATTCGTTCATGGCTGCCGGACTGCTGTCCGGGCTGATCGTCACGGGTCTGTTCGTCTTCCATCACCCGTCGGCCGCCACGGCCGCCGAAGCCGGCCCCGCATCCGCGCAAGCGACACAAAACGCGGCACAGGCCCCGACGGCCCGGGATGGCTCGCCAACCCGGCCCCTGGCGGGCATCCCGGCCGATCGCCTGGGCGCGTGGACGGACGATCTCGCCGCGCGAGCCCATCTCTTGCCCCCCGGCCTCGAAGCCGATGTGCTGCTTCGCCTCGCCGCTGCCTTGCCTGGTGGCGACACCGTGCGTATCGACCGCCTGCTCGACCGCGCGGCAATCGCCGCGGCACATGCCCAGCGCCGCCTGCCCGGGCTGGCGACGCTGGCCTATGTCAACGATGAAACCTCCGACCCGCTGCACCGCCCTTTCACGGCCGGCCTGGACACCACCCACCTGATGCTGCGCAACGCGCACCAGCGTGGATTGCAAGGCGCCGCACTCGCCGATGCGTGGCGCGCCCTGCCCCTTCCCGAAGCCACTACCTGCACGGCCCACTACGCCGACGACCCGCAACCGGCGTTCGAGGCCATCACCGCAGGCGCGCCCCCGGGCGAGCCGCTACAACAGGCATGGGACGCACGCGTGGCCGCCGCGCGGCGCGAAACGGAAGCCGCGGCGGCCCTGCACGCGCTGACCAGGGTGCCCGAAGCCACCGTGCCACGCATGGTACCGGCCCTCGTCGCGCTGCTGGATCGTGCCCGCGGCGACGATGCCGCGTTCGCCCTGACGTCGCTGAGCATGGCCGGCGACCTGCCCCTGGTCGTCGCACGGCTGGACGCCACGCCCGAGCTGCAGAAGCGTCTCAACGACGCTTATATCCGCTATGTCACCGACCACCTCGCGGCCACGCGTTGCGAATCCAGCACAAAGGGCGAGCACTGGCTGCTCGAGCAACGTTTCATGGCCGGGGTGGAAGGCACGCCGGATGCGGACACCACGGTTCCCGTACCGGATGCGCACGACCGTGACGCCAGCGAACTGCGCAAGGCGGGTTTTGCCGTACGCCAGGCGCTCGTTTCCACGGACGGCACCCCGCCCGTGAGCGCCGCGGCGACGGAGGCGGCTGTCGTGGCGCTGCTGGACCGCAGCGAGACGGCGCTCGCCCAGGCCGACGACCACGATGCCGAAGCACGCATGCCGCGCACCGTGCTGCACGAACTGGCGCCGGTACTGGAATCGATGCCTGCGGGTGCGTTACGCGACCGCGCCTTCGGGCTCGTACGAAAGGCCATCACCAGCCGCGCCATCGAACAGGACGACGACCTGTGGTGGGGCGACACCCTGGGCCTCCTTCGCGGCATGGGCTCGTGGCCCGACGGTGCCCAGCGCCTCGCCAGCCTCGCGCGCGACCCCGACCCGCGGCTCTCCCTCTATGCGCAACTGGCGGCGGCAGGCCTGCTCGCGGATTAATCGCAAGAACCATGCCGATATCCGCAATTTCGTAAGGGGCGTGAAAGCGACTTCGCCATATCGTGATCCCGCTCACGGAGAAGGCGTTACTTCTCCTTAACGGGAAGGTTTTACATGTCTGGCTTGCTGGGATGCTGGAAGTCGCACGGGTCGTCCGCACAAGACGCCGACGGCATCCTCGCAAGGATGCATGCCGATACGTCGACGACACGGGAACCGCAGGTCCTGTCACGTTGCGGGTCGCTGTCCCTGTCGTCGTTCTCGTCGTCTCGCCGGGCCGACGGGGGAACGCTGCGCTCCCCCAGTGGACGTTACCTGTTCACCCTTTCCGGCGATATCTACGGGCGGCGCGGGCACCCTGACGAAGGTGCCCTCGTGCCTTACCGCTGCCGCCTGAAGAACTTCGGCGACGCGGTGGACCGCTTCGGCATCGTCGACGCGGTGCGGGGCATGGACGCCGGTGGCGTGGGCTGCCTGTGGGATGAAGACGAACGGTGCCTGTGGCTGTTCCGCGATCGCGCCGGCGAGCGAACCCTCTACTACCGGCCCAGCCAGGAACAGTTCACCTTTTCGTCCTGCCTGCGCTCCATCGCCGACTGCCCGGGCGACATGGCGACGATTTCCCCGGATGCGGTATGCGCTTATCTGCGTTTCGGCTACGTTCCCGCGCCGCTATCCATCTACCGTGACGTCTGCAAGCTCGAGCCGGGCACGCTGAAACGCTTCGAGCCGACTGGTGCGCCGGGCCACGCGTCGCTGGCGCAGGTCGACGAGGTCCGGTACTGGGATATGCGACAGCACATCGGACGCTCCGAAGACGAAGGGCGGCAGCTCACCTTCGAAGAAAGCGTCGATGCCACCCACCGCGCCATCGAGCATTCCGTCGCGCGCCGGTCGTTCGGTGCAGGCACCTTCCTGTCCGGCGGCGTGGATTCCAGCATCGTCACCGCCGTCCTGCAGTCGCACAGCGCCACGCCGGTGGACACATTCACCGTGGGCTTCGACGACCCGGGCCACGACGAAAGCGCATGGGCGGCCAAGGTCGTGACCGCACTGGGCGTGCGCAACACGCATGCCACGCTGGCGGGGCACCAGGTACTGGACCTGCTGGGCAAGGTGCCCGCGGCGTTCTGCGAACCCTTTGCCGACTCGTCGCAGATTCCGTCCTTGCTGGCCTGCCAGCTGGCGTCGTCCGAGGTCGGCGCGGTGCTGACCGGCGACGGTGGCGACGAGCTGTTCTTCGGCCACTCGTCCTACAGCCGCGCGATGCGCAACGCGCGCCTGGCGCAACGCATACCGGGTCCGCTACGGCGTGCCGCCGGGCGGTACACTTCGGCGCGGGGCGAACGCTCTCGTCTGGGTGGCATGCCGGCGGTGATCGCGGAGGCGTCGCTGTCCACGCTGGAGCAATGCTACATGCAGCGTGTATCGAAATGGCGTCATCCCGAGCAGGTCGTGCGCCATAGCACCGAACCGCGCACCGTGTTCACCGATCCCGCCCGGCAATTCGTCGGCGGCAGCGCGATGCAGCGGGTGATGTACCTCGACCTCAAGATGGACCTGGCCGAAGGGCTGATGACCAAGGTGGACCGCTGTGCGGCCGCCTACGGCATCGTCGCGCGCCACCCCTTCCTGGATGCGGGCGTGATGCAGGCGGCATGGCGCATCCCGGCCCACCACCTCTTCGCCGGCGGCGAACACAAGGCCGTGCTCAAGGCGGTGCTGGAAAAATACCTGCCGCGCGAGCTCATCTACCGTCCGAAGGTGGGCTTCGGCGCCCCGGTATCGCGATGGTTGCGCGGCCCCCTGCGTGACTGGGCGAGCTTCCATCTCGATCCGGTGACGCTGGAAAGCCAGGGGATTTTCGATGCCGGAAAGGTCACCGCGCTGTGGCGCGACTTCCAGTCCGGCTGCAACAAATGGCACACGCACCTGTGGCCGATCCTGATGTTCCAGGCATGGATGGCAACCCGGCTCAGCGGAACAACCGCACCGCCACGATGATGCCCAGGACCAGCAGGATCACGAGCACACCGTAGATCGCCCAGAAGATGCCCTTGGGCGCCTCCTCGATCACGCCGGTCTGCTGCCAGCGGGCGATGCGCGAAAGCTGCCCCTGCAGGTACCAGGTGGTGAAGAAGAACAGCGTGACCCCACCGATCTCCATGGGCAGGCCGCGCTCGGCGCCGAAGCGCTTCAGCGATGCCGACATGGAGTAATAGCCCATGTAGATGAAGACCACGTCGACCACCTGCAGCAGCAACGCGATCGGCGAGCGGTCGCCGATGACACCGGCGGCGAACCCGCACAGCAGCGCGATGATGAAATAGACGGTGACGTTGCTGCGAGCATCGATCTTCTTCACCCATACCGACTGCACAAACATCCACACCAGCGCGAAGATGCCCAGCGTGACGACGGACAGCAGGGCGACCCAGCCCCAGTGGAGGTTCGGTGCGGTGGGGTCGGCGTTGCGGGCCGGGGTCGCCGCCACGGTGGTCGCGCGTGGCGTCAGGCCGGGCGGCGGAACCTCAAGCGAGGGCGGTTCGGCCTGGGCGACATCAGCTGCGGGGTGTTCGCGCAGGAACGTGTCCAGCGGCAGCCACTCGCTCATGCCGTCGCGCCAGCACAGCGCCGCGCTGTCGAGCGTGCCCTGCCGGTGCCAGCGCCGGACGGTGTCCATTGCGTACGGCCCGAAACGCTGGCCGTTCAGGCCAAGCCAGATCTGTGCGTCTTCCAATGCGTTCCCCTGTTCCGTGTGATGCGTCACACCGCGCGGACATCATACAGAGGCGCCCGGGCAAGCTGTCTACGGGCGGTATCCCGGGCTGCCTGGATGCCGGGTTCGCGATGCCCCCCCGACGATCACGCGCGCCGGACGAATATGGACTAAGGTCGGCCCTTCTTAGGGACGGGATGGTGGCGGCATGAACGACGAGGGTTCTTTCGGCCTGCATGCTTCCGTCGGCCTGAATGGTCCTGCGGGCCTGGGGGTTGGCCCATCGCCCCACCAGGAACATGCCCTGGCGCTTGCCGAAGCCCATCGTTGCGCCCGCAGCGCCCAGCATGCCGTCGCCGGTACGGCCGCCCTGCTGGTCCGGCAGCGCTCCGAACTGCAGATCCTGCGCCGCGCCCTTGCCCAGACGCCCGTCTCGTCGCCGCTGATGGGTTTTTCGCACGCGATGTATGTCGCGCCGGTGAGCCGGATCGAGGCGGACGCCCTCGTAGCGGTGACCGCCCTTGCGGAAAGCCCGTCGGCAGCGCTCGACGAGCCCTTGATCCGCCTGGCCGTACTCACCCAGGAGGCCGTGGGGCTGGGCCACGCCGTGCTCGGCGGGGACGTGGAGCGCGCGTGCATTCGGGCGCGTGTCATCGTTCGTTGCGCCGAGGCCGCGGGCCTCTCCGAGGTGGTATCCACTGCGGTGCGCGTGCTCGATCTCCTGGCCGAAGGAGATCGAAGCCCTGCGGGGGGCCTGGGACAAGCCGTTCATGCGCTGGCGGTCGAAATCGACCGTGCTCAATCGATCCAATTCGACTCATGACCGATTCATCTGCGGGGGGTTAGATTTACTCCCAAGGTTGCCGAGAGGCACCGGTCCCACGCATATCTGGCAGTTCCCCTGCTGCCTTTGCATCGATGGATGTCCCCTGAGCCCGCGGTCCCCTCCGCGGGCTTTTTAATGGGCGTTGTTCATGACCGGAGCCTGCCCGCCTTAAGCCGAAGCCGAAGCCGAAGCCGAAGCCGAAGCCGAAGCCGAAGCAATCGTCGCTCGGATGGCAAGGACTCAGGCACGCTCGTCGAGGGCCAGCCCCTGGCCTTATCGGCGGATCAACGCCCCAGCGCCGGGTCCGACACGGACGGACGCCCATCCTCGCGATGCCCCGCGAACCGCCGCAGGAACAGTGGGTCGACGTCGCTGGTGGCGGTCAGGTCGTACCAGTGGTCGCAGCCGCCGATGTCCCAGTGGCTTTCCACGCGCTGGCCCGGCAGCAACCAGTACCGCCGCGGCACCTCGTCCAGGTAGTCGTTCGCGGCGATGGTGACCGCACAGGGGCGGCCGCCGTCGTTGCTGACGACAAGGTGCAGTTCGCCGGCACGCCGCCCGCGGACCAGAGTGACCTCGGGCAGCGCGACGCCATGGTGGTCGCTGCCCTTGTCGGGCTGCTTGCCGCTGAACTGGCGGAGGAAGCCGTTGGGGCCATGCACTACAAGATCATAGGCATCGCCGCTGTACGCGCTGGTCCAGTGATCGGACAACTTCTTGCCGGCTTCCACCGTATAGGTCCACGGCCCGTCCTTGCGCAGCGACGAGGTGACGTGGAAGCACGCGCCCATCGCGCCGCGGTTGCCGAAGTCGAGGAGATAGCGGCCCTGTTCGCGATCGACGCGCCCGGTTACCTCCAGGTCGTACGCCAGCGCACGCGCCGGGCGCTGGCCGCGTTCCTGCCGTGGCAGCCGCTGCTCACCGGGCGGTACCGGATGGTAGTCGGCATGGGTAGCCTGATCGGGCTCGTAGGCCTTGGTCGAGGGCAGCGACGGCACGCGGCCATCGTGGCCATCGAAGTCGAAGGCACGCGTCAGGTCGCCACAAACAACACGGCGCCATGCCGAGATATTGGGCTCGGCCACGCCGAACCGCTGCTCGAGGAAACGCAGGATCGACGTGTGGTCGTAGGTCTCGGAACACACCCAGCCACCCTTGCTCCAGGGCGAAATGACCAGCATCGGCACGCGCACGCCGAGGCCGTACACGCCGGGATCGAAACCCTTGCCGCCGGGATACACCTCGTTGTCCGCATTCACGGTGGACAGGCCGCGGTCGCGCGAGGTCGGCGGATAGGCGGGCACCACATGATCGAAGAACCCGTCGTTCTCGTCGTAGGTGATGAACAACGCCGTCTTGCTCCACACCTCGGGATTGGACGTCAAGGCGTCCAGCACGCCGTCGATGTACCAGGCGCCGTAGTTGGCCGGCCAGCTCGGGTGCTCGGTATAGGCTTCCGGCGCGGCGATCCAGGACACCTGCGGCAGCGTGTCGGCCATGACGTCCTTGCGCAGGATGTCGAACAGCGACTGGCCGGTGGTGGTCTGTGTCCCGGTGCGGGCCTTGTCATAGAGGGGGTTGCCCGGCTCCGCATCACGGAAATGGTTGAAATACAGCAGTGAATTGTCGCCGTAGTTGCCGATGTACGGATTCTTGCCCCAACCCCATTTGCCGGCCGCATCCAGGCCGGTGCCGATGTCCTGGTAGATTTTCCAGGAAACACCCGCCGCCTCGAGGCGTTCCGGGTAGGTGGTCCAGCCGTAGCCCTTCTCGTCGTTGGCCAGGACGGGGCCACCGCCCTGCCCGTCGTTGCCGACATACCCGGTCCACATGTAGTAGCGGTTGGGATCGGTGGAGGACAGGATGGAGCAGTGATAGGCGTCGCAGAGGGTGAAGGCGTCCGCCAGTGCGTAGTGGAACGGGATGTCTTCCCGGGTGAGGTAAGCCATGGTGGTGGTGCCTTTCGAGGGCACCCACTGGTCGTACCTGCCTGCGTTGAAGGCAGCGTGCGTGTCGTTCCAGCCGTGCGGCAGGTCTTCGATGAACTGCAGGCCCAGGTCGTCCGCCTGCGGCCGGAACGGCAGCACGTAGTCGTCGCTGCCGGCGGTGAGCGGCTGGTGCCAGACGGTGCGGCCGGAAGCCAGCGTCGTCATCCGCGGGTCGCCGAAGCCGCGCACACCGCGCAGGCTGCCGAAATAATGGTCGAACGAGCGGTTTTCCTGCATGAGGATCACCACGTGCTCGATGTCCTTCAGCGTGCCGGTGCGCCGTGCGGCGGGCACGGCCAGGGCTTTCTGGATCGACATCGGCAGCGCCGTCGCCGCCAGGGCGGCGCCTGCGGCACCGAGGGAGAACTTGAGGAAATGCCGGCGATCAGTCATGCGTATACCCGTGCGCTGGGAAAGGGCCCCTTGCGCCGGGTATTGTCGCGATCGGTTGTTACAGTTTTCTCATCCTCAAGGGGGCGACATGGTGGTGCAAGGGCTGGACGCGAACAGGCGCGTCCTGGTGCGCGTGCTGGGACTGCTGGTCGGCGTCGCCGTGATCGGCGTGGGTTCGTATGCCTTCGTCGTCAACCTGCAAACCGACGCGGACCTCACCTTCCTGCGTTTTGCCAAGGACCTGTTCACCGGCGGCGCGGCCTTCGCGGCCTTCGGCCTCACCTTCCACAGCGTCCGCATGGCCGGCTGGACGTTATCGGCGTCACTACTGGTGTACCTGGCCTGGTACTACGCGCTCACCCCGGTGGTGAGCCTGCCCTCGGCGCTGCTGCCCCTGGTCATCATGATCATCGCCGCCTATGTCGCGGGACGCAGGGCGCTGTGGATCTTCATGGCCGCCACGGAGGTGGTGGTGTTCCTCTCCGCCGCCGTCGAACTGGCCGGTGCCGATGCGCCGCTGAACATCGATCCCGCCTTCATCGTCGCGTTCCTTCGCCAGGTCTTCCAGATCGCCCTCGTCGCCGTGCTGGTCGACCGGACGGTCGTGGTGCTGAGCAACGCCCTGGACTTTTCCGATCAGCAGCGGCGCAAGGCGGAACAGCTTTTCGTTCGCCTCGGCGAACAGGCGGAAATCACCATCGGCCTGCAACGCCAGGTGAGCCGGACCGCCCAGTCCGAGGCGGCGGCGTCCCTGGCCACGGCGGTGTCTCACGACCTGGGCAACCTGCTCAACGTCATCGTCGCCTACGTCGAAAAGGCATGGGGCCATGTACGCCATACGGAGGGGGTGCTGGCCGACTCGTTGAACGGCATCGAGGCCGCCGCGGATCGCGCCGTGCACCTCAACCGGCGCATCACCTCGCTGGCACGCGCCACGCCGCGCCAGGCCACGCCCATCGACCTGGTCACGGTACTGCCCGGGATCGTGCCCCTGCTCGCCATGACCCTGGGCCAGGCCATCGAACTGCGCGTCGATATCGGGCCCGGCGATCACCGGGTGGCGTTCGACGAGCCGTGCCTGGCCCTGATCCTGCTGAACCTGGCCACCAATGCGCGCGACGCGATCGACGGTCGTGGGGTCGTCGACCTGGCCTGCCGCGCCGACGACGGCCAGTCCGTGCTGATCTTCACCGACAACGGCAAGGGCATCCCGGAATCCCAGCGGCATACGGCTTTCGAACCGTTCTGGACGACGAAAGGCCCGGAGCGCGGCACGGGGCTAGGCCTGTTCAGTGCACGCCAGATGGCGGAATCGCTGGGCGGCCAGTTGGTTCTGGCCCCCTCACCGGACACGGGTGCACGCTTCGAGCTACGCCTGCGTCGTGCCGATGAGGCTTACGACTCCAGCAGCCCGTAGCCGCTGCCGCGGATGGTGACGATTTCCAGCTTCGGCTCGGTGGTGCGCACCACTTTGCGACGCAGGCGATGGATGAGGACGTCCAGGCGGTGCGGATCGAAATCCGCGGTATTGCCGGTGAGCGATTCGATCAGCGCCTCGCGTTCCACCGGCCGCCCCTGCTCCCGGCGCAGCCGCTGGATGATGGTGCGCTCGGCCTCCGTCAGGGCGATCAACTCGCCTTCGGGGCCATGGAGGTACCAGCCCTCGCGATCGGACGCGTCGCTGACCACGGTGCCGCCACCGGCGGATGTCGCGGACCACGTCCGCCTCAGCACGGCGTGCAGCGCCGAAGCCAGCAATCCTACGGTGACCGGCTTCATGAGGTAGAGGTCGCCACCCAGCTGAAAGGCCGACAGGCCGGCGGACTCGATGGGGAGCGCGCTCAGCGCCACCATGCCGATCTGCGAGCCGCTGGCCCGCAGGTGCTGGATCACCCGTAATCCACTGCCGCTGGGCAGGTTGACGTCGACCACCAGCAGATCGAAGGCGTCGGCCGTCCATTGCTCGTAGAACTCGGTGGCATCGGGGAACGTGCTCGTGGCGAACCCGTAGCACTCCAGGCCAGGACCGAGCAACTTCTCGCGCAGTTCCTCGTCGTCTTCGATCAATGCAACCCTTGCCAGCACCATCGAACCCCAAGGCTACCGAATATGTGCCTTTAAGCTACCCGCACGACGGGTAGAAAGCCACCGCCACCCGAGCGGGTGACGGTGGCCTGGGGCGTGGCAACGGGTCCGTGGGCCGCTTACAGCGTGTACAGCCCCATGGCCGAGAACGACGTACCGGCCGAGATTCCCGAGACCAGCAGGTAGTACGTGCCGGCGGCCGCGTTGGTCAACGTCACCGATTCGTTGTTACCCACGTGTGCCGAGGTGTACTGGGCCGAACCCACGGCCGGCGCCGTATCCTTGCTGACCAGCAACGTCACGTCGCCGCTGCCGCCCAAGGTGCGCAGGGTCAGGGCGCGCGCCTTCGACGGCACGACCAGCTTGAACAGCACTTCGGAGATGGTGCCGTCGGCCTGGTACTTCGTCGTCACACCGTTGGACAGCGGCAACGCATCCGCCGCCGGGTCGCTCTGCACCATGGCGCGACTGACGGCCGCATAGGTGTCCAGGATGCCTGCGCCGTAGGCGAGCGTAGGCTGCTGCGGGAAGGAGCGCGCCGTGCGCGCCAGATACGTCTTCACCTGCCCGGGGGTCAGTGGGGTCAACCCGGCCTTGGCGCGGGCGCTGATCATCAGGGCGATCGCACCGGATACTTCGGGCGTGGCCTGGGAGGTGCCCGCCATGCTGCCGTAGGTCGGCGTCGTCGGCACGGTGGTACCCGCATTGATCGCCGACCATGCGAAACCGGCGGCCACCAGCGTGCCCGACGATGCATCGTTGGCGTAGCCACCGCCGCCGGGGGCCGACAAGGTCACGACCGATCCGTAGTTCGAGTAGAACGCGGGTTTGCCGGTAATGCCGTTGGAGGCCACGGTGATGACCCCGGGGCAGCTGGCCGGACTGGTGGTCGACGCATCCTGCGCACTGTTGCCTGCCGCCACCACGACGGTGACGCCGCGGCTGATCGCATCGGCGATCGCCTTGCCCATATCGGTCGATGCATTGCACACGCCGCCACCACCCAGGCTCATGCTGATGACCTGCGCAGGGTGTGTATTGTCGTCCAGTCCGTCGACGTGGCCACCGGCCGCCCAGACGATCGCATCGGTAATGTCCGAGGTGCTGCCACCGCAATGACCGAGCGCGCGCAGCGGCAGGACGCGTGCCTTATAGGCCACGCCGGCCATGCCCACGCCGTTATCGGTCAGCTCCGCCACGTTGCCCATCACGTGCGTGCCATGCCAGGTGCTGTTCTCCGGTGTCACGTTCACGTTGTCCACGCAACCGCCGTTACTGGCCAGGTACGTCGAGCCCGTCGTCCAGTCACCCGTATCCCACGCGCCCTTGGCGCGGCCATCGGCGGACCGGCCGGACATCAACGCATTGGAGATGAAGTCGTAGCTCTCGTCGGTCAGGCTGGTATCCAGATCCGGATGCTGCGTCGCGCCCGTGTCGATCACGGCCACCACGACGCCGTCGCCCTGCGCGAGCGACCACGCCTTGACCGCGTTCGAACCGCCGTAATTGGCGAACGCCTGAGTGTCCTTGCCGATCGTCTCCATCGTGCCGTCGCCGGCGCGGAAGTGCCACTGGTAGGAAAAGCTGGGATCGTCGGGCGTGCCGGTGGTCGCGTCCGCAGGATGCAGGTCGCGGAAGGCATGCATGCGCACGTCCGGCTCGATGGACAGGACCGTGGGATCGGCGGCCACCTGTTTCATGAGTTCGAGGGCGCTCTTGCCGTCGATTGCCTTGCCGGTGCGCACGACCATGCCGCCGGTAGCGGTGGTGCGGGCATAACGGAAATCGGCCGAACGCATGGCGCTGGTCATGACCGAGGTCGCCCTGGCATTCATCGCCGATCGCGCGGCGCTGAACGTGCGCACGGCCGTGGCCCCCTGTACGGGCGTGCCCGGCTTGAAACGGACGATGAAGCCATCGATCCGGTCGCTCGCGGCCAGCGGAAGGCTGGCCACTTTCAGCGTCGTATCGACCGCCTGTGCGGACACGTTCGCTGCGACCACGGACAGCGCGACGCCGCAGATCCACCCCATGGATACCGATCTTTTCACGTGATTTCCCCGTTTGCCGTTCTTTGGATGAGTCATGTCTTTTCCCCCGATGCCGTTACCAGCCGAAGCTGACACCTACCGTGCCGCTGCTTTCACCGCCGCCCGCGAGCGAACCGCCCACCAGGATCGCGCCGCTGCCGGGCAGCTGGTGCGCGTAACCCACGGCCAGTGCGCTCTGGCCGTGGTAGCCACCCGCCGCCGCACTGACGCGGTTTTCGGTTCCCGCCGCCGCGGCAATCGCGCCGGCCATGCCGCTCATCGCCGCACCCATCGCACCGACCCGGGAAACGCGCGTGTCCAACGTGCCCAGGCGTTGCTGCACGCTGTTGGCGAAACCGTTGAAGTCACTGCGGCTCACCATGTCCGCGGCACGCGTGTCGGTATAGGCCTTGGCCGAACCCAGCGTCTGCGCGTCGCCGCGATCCGCATAGGTCTGCGCCGCCTGGATCGCCTGACTGGTGGCCGTGTCGAGCTGACCGCGGTTCACCGCATCGGTGCTGCCCTGCCCCGCGGCCACATTGGTCACCCGCCGCGTCGCCCCGGCACTGCCCACCGACACCGTGTTGGCCTGGTCGGCCACCGATCCTGCGCCGAGTGCCACGGCATTGGCCGCGGTGACTTGCGCGCCCTGCCCCAGCGCCGTGCCCGAGGGGCTCTGCACCGAACTGCTTTCGCCGACGGCGACCGAGCGGGTTGCCGCGGCCGCGATGGTGGCGTTGGCGCCGACCGCGGTGCTCTGGTCCGCACCGACGATGGCACCGCCGCCGATCGCCGTATCCGACGGACCGACGGCCTTCGACCCGCCGCCGATCGCCGTCGCCTTGTCACCACCGGCGCTGGCCGTATTGCCCACCGCAACGCCGGTCGATGCCGCCACGGAGGCACCGTTGCCCATCGCCACGCCCGAAGCCGCGCCCGCCGGGCCGGAGCCCATCGAGCCCAAGGCCGTATCCAGCGCGCCGATGGCGCCGGCGATCGTCGTGAAGTCCTGTCCCAGCACCGAGACATGGAATCCGCCCAACTGCCCCGCGGAGTCGAGGACGGCGCCGCCGCCGACCATGCCCGCCACCGAGTTCAGCGACTGGGTGAGCTGCCCGCCGCTGGTCGCCTGCTGGTTTCCCACCACGGTGCGCAGCTGCGCCAGGTTGACCGCGTCCGTATCCTGCGTACCGGCCGCCACGTTCACGATCTGGCGCTCGTGGCCCGCGCTGCCGACCGAGATCGTATTGTTGCGGTTCGCAATCGCGTTGGATCCCAGTGCCACGGCGTCGTCGACGATGCCTGCCGTACCGACCGGCTGGCTGCTGTCGCCGACCTTCGCTCCCGACCCGATGGCGACGGAACGACTGCCGTTGATCTCGCTATCGGTTCCAATGGCGACATCGCGGGAGAACGCCACGGGTGCCTCGTCGCCTTCGGGAATGTTCTGGCGCCACACCATCACGTTGGAGCCGATGGCCACGCTGTAGTCCGCCTGCGCCCAGGCGGCGTTGCCCAGCGCGGCAGCATAGTTACCGGTCGCGTAGCTACCGTTGCCGACGGCCGTCGCGTTTGTTCCATACACGGTGTTGAAGGAGCCCACCGCGGTCGAGCCCTGGCCATGGACCCTGTTACCCGAACCCAGCGCGGTCGCCCAGTCCGCGTTGGCCTCGGTCCGGTCGCCGGCGGCGAACGAGTCGTAGCCCGTGGCCGTGGTGTAGTAGCCCATGGCGATCGAGCGGACGCCCGAGGCCGCCGACATGGCGCCGATGGCGGTCGAGCCGTATTCGGTGGCCTGCGCGCCGCCGCCGAACGCGCTGGAGAGCCGAGCGGTAGCCTGCGTGTTCTGCAGCTGGATGCCCGCGAAGTCTTCGCCCAGCTGGTCCACCAGCACGTCGACCACGCCGCCGACGGCCACCGCGGAGCGGTCGTTCGCATACGAACCGGAGCCGACCGCCGTGTTGAAGATGCCGTTGGCCTGCGCGCCTGCGCCCAGCGCGGTCGATGCGAGTCCGTTGGCCTGCGTGGTGGTGGCCGTGCCGAAGACGGGAGCGCCATCGGCCGTCTCGTTTCGGCCGCCCAGCGCCACCGAGGCCATTCCTGCCGCGCTGGCGTTACCGCCCACGGCCACCGCATTCGCGTTCGACGCCGAGGCGCCATAACCGCCGGCGAAGGCGAGCTGACCGACCGAGGATGCCTGCGCGCCCACGGCGACCGCCCCGTTGCCCAGGGCCAGCGACGAGGAGCCGAGCGCGGACGACTCGCTACCGGATGCGAACGCAGAGCGACCCAGCGCCACCGCGCCGTCGCCATCGGTAACGGCTTGCGACGTATCGTCGGCGGCCGCACCCACACTGAGATACGTACCGGCGACATGCGTGGCCTGCTGGAGCTGGCCGACGTTCACCGCATCGGTCGTTTCCGTACCGGCGGCGACGTTGACGAGCTGGCGCTCCGCGCCGACATCGCCCACCGATACGGTGTTCTCCCGCGAGGCGACCGACGATGCGCCGATCGCCACGGCGTTGACCGCCGTGACCTGGGCCCCCACACCGACGGCCACGGCATTCATGACGCCTGCGACCGACGACGCCCCCAGCGCCAGTGCGCCCTGCCCGCGGGCCAGGGCGTTGCCGCCCAGCGCCGTGGCATCCTGACCGTTCGAGATGGCGCTGCCGCCGATGGCCGTTGCTCGGTCGCCACTGGCGAGCGAGCTGTTGCCGTACGCGGTCGCTTGCTCCCCCGTGGCCGTGGAACCCTGCCCGCAGACCGTGGCATCGGCATTGCCCGATCCCGATGTGTTGGCTGTGCAAGCCGTCTGTGCGTTCGCGACGGCATGCTGCCCCATCGCCAGTGCCAGCGACAACGCCATCACGCTCATTCGCAGCGTGTTGCCCGATGCACGGGTGTGCTCGTCCTGACCGGCCGCGTTGCGGCCAGTATCGTTACCAGTACCTATCATGTGTCGCCCCCGCGAAGTTGCCCCCTGAAGAAGGGCCAACGTTCACAGAACCGACATAGGAATGTCACGCACGGAAGCTCTCGCAACCTCACGGAAGGTCATGGGCAGGCGATGCACGCCCATGACCTACCGGTACCCATCGTTACCAGCCGATCCCCAGCTCGAGGTGCTCCGGGTCCGTCTCGATCAATGTGGAGCTCTGGTCAGACACATCGTCGTATGCGAATCCATAGGCCTTGCCGTCGATCGCGTGCACGTGCCAGAACCGCGAGTAGTAGTTGGCCGGCGACGCCTGGTAGAACGACGCGGCATCCTTCCAGCGTGAGGTGTCTTCCATCACGTGGCGGTTGAACGCCGCACAGATCTGCGCCTGGAGTTGGCCCTCGACACCCCACGGGTCGGTCGAGTGCGCCAGCGCACCCTTGCCTTCCAGCACATCCTGCGTGGTCGGCTTGCCGACGCTGAACACCCTGCCCTCCGCTTCGTCAGGCTCGTGCGTCTGCGCCCAGTTGGTGTGGCGGAAGCTGAGCACCCCGTCGACGACCGTGCCCTCGAACTGCTTGGCGCCGATGGTCATGTCGAGGACGTGGTTCTCGTAGTACGCCCACGCCTCGTCGATGTAGCCGTCGAAGTAATGCTGCTGGGGCTTGCCGACGTCGAACGCGGCCTTGCCGGGCGCTAGGAGGCGAATGGGATCGGCCTCGGTCAGCTGGAACCCGGCAGGCACTTCCTGGTTGTACGCGGCGAAGATCTGCGCGCGCGTCTGGGTGATGCCCGAGCTCAGGTGACGCGTCTTCTGTCCACCATAGACATCGAGCGACAGCGGAAGGGAGAACTGGTCCACCTGCGTCGTGTTGATGAAGATGGCGTTGTCGTTCCAGGTCAGTTCGTACCAGTCGTAATGCACCCCGATGTTCGGATCGGTCGCGTTGAGCGGATTGGGACCGGCAAATCCGAGGGAGCCGTCCGCCGCCTTGACGATCTTGATGTACATCGGCTCACCGACCGAGACGAAGATCCGTGCCGAGTCTAGCTTGGGTAGCTTGAGCAACTTCGTCTGCGCCAGCGTGAAGAAGTAATCGGGATAGTCCTGGCCGTTCTTGCTCAGGTGTCCCGCGCCTTCGTTGTCCTCGACCCGCACCGGCACCACCGTGCCATCGGGCGTGACCCACGAGAACACCTGGGTCTTCGGGTCGCGGCCGATGATGGCCACGAACACCTTGTCGTCCGTCCATCGCCCGTGGGTGGTGTTGCGCAGCTGCGTGCCGATGAAGCCGGGGTACACGTCGTAATTGAAGCCCTGCGACGGATCGTCGGCCGGCGTCGTGACCGGTGCCTGCGGCTGGACAACGACCGGCGGCGCCGCCGCATAGACCTCGAACTCCCACAGCGAGATGCCGTAGTCCGTGCTGCGCGCCGTGCTGTAGACCCGCACGTAACGCGCCGTGACCGCGCTGAAGTTTACCCGCTCCACGCCACCCTTGCCCGTGACCGGCGTGGCGGTGGTCGACGTCCATGTCTGGTCGTCGTTCGACACCTGCACTTCGTACGACGTCGAGTGGGCACGCTCCCAGCGCAGGATCACGTGATCGAAGCGTTTGGCCGCGCCCAGGTCGAGACGAATCCACGCGGGGTCCGTGAAACTCGAGCCCCACCGCGTGGTGAAGTCACCATCCACCGCACCTGCGGGGGCGAGGTAGCCATCGTTCTCGTTGCCACTGGCGGTGACCTTCGCGCCCACCGCCAAGTTGACGCCACCCTGCCCGTCGCCCGGCGTGCCCGGTCCATCCGGGTTGTCCGGCGTGGTGGGCGGCTGGGGCGTGGTACCGCCGGTGGTGCCGCCGTTTTGCCATGCCGGCGGATCGAACCCATCGGTGGAACCCGCGACGGTGAGCGAGGCCAGCGTCGTCTCGCTGGCCAGCCCCTGCGCGCTGATCACCCGCGCCTTGTAGGCCACGCCGTTGTCGGCCAGCGACAGGGCGGGCGTCGCATACGTGCCATCGGCGGTGGACGCCACGAAGTCGTCCGTGGGGGTGCCGTCGGCCGCCGTGGTGCGGCGGTACCACTGGTAGGACAGCGGCCCCACACCTGTGGCAGTGACGGCGAAATGCGCCGAACGGCCCACCCCGGCCTTCTGGGCGACGGGCGCGGCCGTCACGACCGGCGCCGAGACGGTCGCACCCGTCACGCACAGCGCGTGGGAGGGATTGTTCTCGGCCACCAGACGGTTCGGCGTGCCGTCCGATGCCACCTGCCAGGCGAAGGTCGGGTCGGTGCGATCGTTGGTCGAGGTCCAGATGGTCCACGCCGTGGGGAAAGCACCGCTGGACAGGTTCGGGCCGGCGACGGCCAGGGCCTCGTCGAGCGTCGGCAACCGCGCGCCGGCCGCCTTGCAGTCGGCGATCGCATTGGACTGCTTGTACTGCGCGCCCTGGTCGGCAAAGCCACGCTGGGTACGTTCCCACACCAGGCCGCTGAGCCGGTCGAGCACGTGGTTGGTGTCCTGCAGCGTGTAACGGTCGTTGGTGTCGACGCTGCAGCACGTCGGCGAGTCGTATACCTCGAACTCGTAGAGCGAGTAGCCATAGGCGCTGGCGCGCTTGACGCCCTGCATGCGCACGTAGCGTGCCGACACGCGGGCGAAGGTGTTGTCCTCCGTGCCGCCAAGGCTGGTATCGACGACCAGGGCATCCTTGAAGCCGGTGTCCTCGTCGTTCGAGTACTGCACGCGATACTGCGATGCGTGGGCCGCTTCCCACTTGAGGACCACGCGGTTGAAGGAGCGCACGGCCCCGAGGTCCACCGTGAGCCAGGCCGCGTCATTGCCCTGCTCCGACGCCCAGCGACTGGTCTCGTTACCGTCGACGGCGCCGGCACTCGGCGTGCCCTGGGCATTCTCCACGCCGCTGGCATAGGTGACCTTCTCGCGGGCAAGGTTGGCGCCCGGCGGCGCCAGGGTCAGTACCGCCGCCTGGCTGGTCACCGCCGCGGCGTCGCCCGTGATGTTGCTGACGGCGACGGTGTAGCTCCCCACGTCGGCCTGGCCCACGGCGGCGAGGGTGAGCGTGGCGGCATCGTCACCGACCGGCGATCCGTCGTGCATCCAGGTGTAATGGAACGGCGCAGTGCCCGCGACGGCCACGGTAAACGTAGCCGGCTGGCCCGGATTGGCGCGCACGTTGCCCGGCTGCGCCGTGATCACCGGCGGACGCGCCGCGTTGACGGTCAACGTCGCCGGAGCGCTCGGCACGCTGCCCAGCGGATTGGTCACCACCACGGCGTAATCCACGTTGCCGTCGGCCGCGGTGAGCACCGGGGTATCGTAGGTGGACGCGGTGGCCCCCGGGATGGGGGCACTGCCCTTCATCCACTGGTAGGTGACCTTCGGCGAGCCCACTGCCGCCACGCTGAAGTGCGCCTGCTGGCCCACGTCCGCCGACTGGGCCGACGGCTGCTGGGTGATGCTGACCTGACGAGCCGGGAACACGCGCAGCGCGGCCGGCTTGGACTCGCGGTCACCTTGCGCGTTGTGGACGACGACGGTGTACGTCGTGGCGTCATCGGCCTGCGTGGTGGCCTGCGTGTCCAGGATCGCTGCGTTCGCGGACGGCATCACCTGTCCGTTCTTCTTCCACGTGAAGGTCAGCGGCGGCGCGCCGGTGGCGGTTACCGAGAAATGCCCGGCAAAGCCCGCGGTCACCTGGTCCTCGACCGGATTGGCGATGATCGAGGGCGGCCCCGAAGCCCCTGACGAAGGCTGCGGCACACCGACGATGTCGAACGAGGCGGAACCCGCCGCCAGGCCTGCCGCGCTCGCGGTGACCGTCACCGTGCCGGTAGCGAACCGCGTGCGCAGCGCGATCTTCTGCAGGCCGCCCTCGAACCGCAGCTCGTGATCGCCGGGCGAGTGGTAGCCGTGGACCGGCTCCTGGCTGCCGTCGGCGTTGGTGGTGTGGCCGCCGGCCCAGTCCACCAGCTGCTGCGTGCCGCCCTGGTAGGACACCAGCGACGCCCCGCCGGTAACATCGAACGTGACATTGACGTCGGCACCTTCCGGCACCACCACCCCATCCTTGTCGACCACACGCGCCTCGATAAAAGCGGCATCCGACCCATTGGCCGTGACGGCGAACGCGGTGCCGTCGGGGCGCACCACCGCCGGCACGACACGCAGCGCGATGTGGTCCGCCTTGCCGGCGGTGGTCAGGCTGTCCTGCACCGGCGCGCCCTGGGCGTCGGCCACCGTGTTGCCCAGCGCATCGATGCACTGCGCGGTGGCCGTGCCGGACTGCCACGGAATGTTCCAGTGCACCTGGCCGGGCAGTTTCGTGGTGCCCTGTGCCTGCGCCGTGCCGATGATGTGGCCGGTCTGCGGATCGGTGCCGGTGTTCTCGACGTTGTAGCTCTGCTCGTCGATGCTATCCCAGGCGTTGGGCTTCTGGTCCGCGCCCTGCGGCACGCCGTTGACCAGCAGCCGCACCGCGGGACAGTTGGAAAACGCGTTGACCTGCACATCGCTCGAGCGGTTCCAGTGATGCGCCAGCTTGACCACCGGCCGGATGGCGTACGGCACCCATACCGACTGGTAGATGTAATAAAGCAGGCGCGGATAGCGGTTCTGGTCGACCATCGAACTGCCGATGGAGCGCACGTTGTGTACGAACGCCTTTCGGCCGTTCGCGTCGAGGGTGAAGTGCGTGGCGTCTTCCGTGCCTTCGGAGAACTCGATCGTCTCCCCGGGCGTATCGGCGAAGTACCACTGCGCCATGCCGAACGTACCGGCCTTGCGCGCCTGCGAATACGGCACGAGGTAGTTCAGCGCAAAGGCCAGCTCGTAGTCGAACGCATGGCGCTGCGAGCCATAGCCCCAGTACTCGGCGCCCCACGCGGGCTTGTTCGGGAACTGGGTCGAGTGCAGGTAGGTTTCGCAACCGGCCTTCGAGCAGCTCAGGATGTCGCCGTTGTTGGCGTCGGGCGAGCGGTCGGCCGCGGCACGCGGCGCGATGGCGTCCCACGTGCGC
The DNA here is from genome assembly GCF_041228075.2 of Xanthomonas sp. NCPPB 2632. Lineage (NCBI taxonomy): Bacteria > Pseudomonadati > Pseudomonadota > Gammaproteobacteria > Lysobacterales > Lysobacteraceae > Xanthomonas > Xanthomonas sp. NCPPB 2632. Next base: position 2,185,078 of record NZ_CM192979.1, on the reverse strand, counting down.
GCCAGCGTGCGCAGCTCCTGGGCGAACGGCGTGTACATCTTGCCGTTGTTCGACTCCCAGGCCAGGATGGACGGATGGCTGCGGTCGCGGATGACGATGTCGCGGTGGAGCTCGCGTTTCAGCATCCACATGTTCGTGCACGGGGTGTTGCCGGCAGCGCAGGGGTCGGAAAAACCGTTCTCGCCATCGCCACTGGGCTGCACGATGAACACACCGAGCGCGTCCGCGGCCTCGACGAACTCGGGGCTGGATGGCGAATGGCCCGGGCGCCACAGGTTGCCGCCCGCCGCGGCCAACTGCTGGAGGTCACGCCATTGCTGCTCTTCGGGTACGGACGATCCCAGCGCCGGATAGTCGTAGCGGCCCGACGCGCCCCAGGTGTATTGCTTCTTGCCGTTGACGTACGGGAAATCCTTGTCCCAGGTGATGACGCGGATACCCAGCGAGCTTTGCTTCGAATCCACTACGGCGCCGTCGATGCTCACCGTATGCACCACCTTGTAGAGGTACGGCCGTCCGTCGGGCGAGTTGTTCGGGAACCACAGCGTCGGGTTGGCGATCATCAACGTCTCGTCGAACACCGGCGTGGCGTCGCCCGGCACCACGTGCGCGGCCAGCGTCTTGTCCTGCTGCTCGCTGACGATCACATTGCCGTTCGCGTCCACGATCTGCGTCGTGAGCGTCACCGTGGCCGGCGTGTCGCGATCGTTGACCACGTTGGTCTGCACGCGTATCAAGGCGGTCTTGTGGTCGGCACTGAGCGACTGCGTGCCGACGTACGTGCCCCAGGTGTTCTGCCCTGCGTACACGTTCTCCGGGATATGCACGAGGTTGGTGACATGCAGCCGGACCGGCCGGAACAGGCCCGCTTCCGACTGGCCGAAACGGAACGCCCCGGAAAAGCCGGGGTCCTGGAAGAACCCGCCGCCACCGCGGCTCACCTTCACCGCGATGACGTCGGTGCCGTCGTACCGGAGCAACCCCGTCAGGTCGACGATGTGCGGCACGAAGCCGACGACGTGCGTCGCGTTGGCGTCGATCTGCCCCGCCTGGTTGAGCACGCCGGTGCCCGGGACGAACTGCCCGTTGACGTACACACGGTCGCCCGTGTGCGCACCCTCGAACTCGACCATGACCTTGCGGCCGCGGTAAGACGCACTGTCCTTCAACGTGGTGCGGTACCAGCTGGTCTCACCGTCCAGGCTGCCCTGGCCGCCGCCGGACTCCTGGTTGATGAACGTGGTGAAGTCGTTCGCGGCATGGGGGATACCCACCGTCTCCCAAGCCGTATCGTCGAAGGTGGGTGCGGCACCGGCATCGCCCCCCGGGACCGGGGCATGTCCGCTCTGGTTCGCGTATTGCTTGATGTATTTCCACGGCTGCGCGCCCAGGTCCAGGTCGATCCGGTCGGAGGGCACGACCGTGGCCGCGTTGACCGTCGTTGCCAGGCAGAACGCGGCGACGAGCGCGGCCAGCCGTCGATGCCGCGCACGCGTGTGCGCCGCTACGGAGTGAGTCGTCATGCCTGGAATCCCCTGTCGTTGACCCCAGGCGGGCTACGGTGACTCCCGTAACCTTTCGCGTGTTGTCTGACAAATATGATGGCACCCTTGAAGTGGGCTGCTCAATACGAACAGTGCCGCGATGCCGCGCTTATTTCGGACGATGTGCTTCAGACGCGAACTGCGTCACACAAGGGCATACCGTCGGCCGGCCCGTTCCCGACGCACGACGCTTGCCGACCTCGTCGGGAACGAAGCGGCCCCGTCTGCTAGATTGTCGCGAAGCGGACTCCCAACGTGGTCCAGGCGTGTGTCGAACACGGCCTGCCGCATCGCGGTCCGATGCTTGCCCTACCGTTATCGCCCGAGTGTCTTCATGCCGTCACCTCACCGTTCGCTCGTCATCGTCGTTGCGCTTATCGCAGCCTGCACCAGCGGCAAACGAGACCCCCTGGCTGACGTGCCGTTGGCGCAATGGCGGCAGACGAACGTCGATGCCCGGCACACGACGTTGCCGAACGGACACATCGTGGCCTGGCCGGTGGATGGCGTCCTCGGCTGCTCGACGGAAAGCCAGCCGACATGGCCGACGTGCCTCTATGAAATCGATCGAATAGGCGGCAAGACGCTTTCCGGCAACGGCTACCGTCCGGACCGTTTGAGGGTGCAGCTGGAACTCGATCCGACCTCATACCCCGGCATCTTTGCGATGGCCCGTGGGCATGCCGACCAATGGGCAGAAAGCACAGGCCCGGATCCAAGCCAGAACACCCCTTACCAGGGCGCGGTGCGAAGCCGCCTGCAAGATCGCCTGGGCGAGCACGCTTACTGGGTGGGTTGCTGGAAGCGATACGACGGTTATCCCTTCGGTTACGGCTGCTCGATGGCTCTCGACCTTGGCGACCAGGGGGCCGCCCTGGTCGAGTTCGAAGCGCCGGAAACCGCCGACGACGTACCCACCGACGCCCGGCGAAATGAGGCCCGCGCCATCGCGCAACACGTCGTCGCGTTGCGCGCCTCGCTGGAAGGCGCTCCTCCGGCAGGTCGCTAACCGCACGAGGGGCGGAACGTAGCGGCGGCGCTGTCTAACCGACCGGCTTACTTACCGGCAGGCTTCTGCAGATTCGCCAGCAACGCCTTGTCGAGGCTGGCGGCCACGCCGACGCTGCGGCCGGCCAGATTGGCGACCGAATAATGCACCGAGCTGCCCAGCACCTGCGCCGCCTCGGACAGCGTCAGGCCATAGTCCTGGGCCAGCCACTTGATCAGGCCGGTCGTGGCCGCGCGCGTCGCCTCGTCGACGGATCCGGCCTGCCCCAGCACCATGAGCTGCGTGGGCGATTCCACGCGAGGCATCGATACGGTCTTGCCGTGGATCACATCGACCGAGACCTCCACGTCCATGGACGTTTCCAGGGCGTACTGGGATGTCTCACCGTCGCCCTGGAGCGCGTGCGCATCGCCGAAGTACAACAAGGCGCCGGGCTGGTACACAGGCAGGTAGACGGTATTGCCCTCGACCACCTGGTTGAAGTCCATGTTGCCGCCGGAGCGACCGGTATCGCCCGTCGACATCGCCGGCGAACCGAACCCCGGCGCCACCGCCATCCCACCCAGCATGGGCCTTACGGGTACGCTGTAGTGCGAGAGCGCCGGCGTGGGATTCAGCGGTGAGGCCAGGCCCTTCTCACGATCCAGCTTCCACCGCACCGGCTTGCCCAGCGCTTGCGCCTCCGCGGCGACCGATCGGCCGAGCGCCGGGCCCACGATGCTGTCCAGGCTGTCGGCATAGTCCCTGTTCAATCGCAGCTGCCGTATGTGGACGGCCAGCGTATCGCCGGGCTCGGCGCCAACCACGTAGAACGGACCGACCTGGGGATTGCCGAACAAGGCCACCGTGTTGCCGTACCGGTCGACGCCACCGGAGTCGATCGTTTGGGTACGGATGCCATCGCCCGGCCATACGGTGAGCACGGGCGCGCGTGTCGCGGAGAACTCGTTCGAATAGTACCTGGGCGTGAACGAATACACCTTGGGCGGCCCATCCGGACGCTGCGGCAAGCGATGTCCGGTAAAGGGATGACTCGCGCGTTTGCCGGGGCTGTTGGTGTCGGGGTCATCGGCCACACCGGTCATAGCCGCGCCCGTGATCGTGGCCGTGAGGTGATGGATCGCGTTGCTCGCATCGATAACGGTGACATCCAACGCGTTACCGCGCCGGGTTCCGACGAGTTTGTCGCCGTCGAATACGCCGGTCAGGGTTTGGCCCTCCTGTGCGAACGTCAGGGTTTGATACGACGTGTTACCCCACAGGTCCGTCTTTACCAGCCAGGCCTCTTTAGCCGGTTCGGTGGCGCCCACGGCGAGCGGGAGGCAGAAGCAAAGGCCGAGCAAGGCAAGACGAGACGACATGGCTACCCTTCGACGCTGGTGATGCCGGCACCGTAGCAGCGCCCCCCGGAGCAGGGCATGTGGCGAATGGGCCAGTGACCGCCGTGAAGGCGTCGTCACACTTCGGCGTGCATCCGTGCTTCCGTTCCCTGCGTATCAATAACGACCCAATGACGGGCCCACGGAGAATCTGCCATGAAGACGAATCGCATGAAGACCGCATCGATCGCTGCACTGACCCTGGCCCTCGGCCTGGCCATCTCGGCCCCGGGCTTCGCCCAGAACGCCATGAGCAAGGATCAGACCGTGATGGTCGGCGGCGCGGCGATGTATCCGAGCAAGAACATCGTGCAGAACGCGGTGAACTCCAAGGACCACACCACGCTGGTCGCTGCGGTCAAGGCCGCCGGCCTGGTCGACACGCTGTCGGGCCCGGGCCCGTTCACGGTATTCGCGCCGACCAACGAAGCGTTCGACGCCCTGCCGAAGGGCACGGTAGACACCCTGGTCAAACCGGAAAACAAGGCCACCCTGACCAAGATCCTTACCTACCATGTGGTCTCCGGGCGCTACACCGCCAAGGACCTGATGGCGCTGGTAGCAAAGGGCGGCGGGAAGGCCTCGCTCACGTCCGTCGAGGGCGAGCCGCTGACGGTGATGCAGGCGGGTAATGCGCTTACGGTGACCGATGCGAAGGGCGGCGTGGCGCACGTCACGATCGGCGATGTGCTGCAGTCCAACGGCGTGATCCACGTGGTGGATAAGGTGCTGATGCCGTAACGGCACCGCATCAGACATCTGTTGACAGTTCACCGGGGCGGCGACGAGCCGCCCCTTTCCTGTTCGGCTGCGGAAGCCGCGACGCGTGGCGCAAGATCACGCTACGTAGCCACATCAGTCCTTCGTCACCCTCACGATCGGGGCGATGTAGGATCACTTCCCGAAAAGCAGGTATCCGGAACGGCACCTCCGCGATGCTCAACGGCCAGAGTCGGGCCATCTTGCGTGCCAGATGGCGGTGCATAACCGCGACCCGCTGCGATCCGGCGATAAAGCTGCAAACGCCGGTGAACCGCGGTACGAACAGGACGATCCGGCGTGTTTCAGCGAGCGATGCGAGGGCGGCATCGGGGAACGACACGTAGCGGGAGCGCCCGAAAGCCACCGCGACATGATCCAGTTCCAGGAACGACTCCTGCGTCATCCGCGTTTGCATGGCGGGGTTGTCCTTCCATCCCACCACGACGAAGTCGTCAGAGAACAGCCGTGCCGCCGTCTGTCCGGGTGCGGGAAAAGCGTCCGGCGCGATGACAAGATCGGCCAGCGACGGTTCGGTGGACACGCCGTCCGCGCGTGCCATGACATGAAGCGTCACGCCAGGGGCCCGGGACATCACGTCGTCGAAAACATCGGCCAACAAGACCTCGCTCACATAATCCGATGCCTCGATGGTGAATCGGCGCATGCACGTGGCCGGATCGAACACGGGTGGCGATACCACCGTCGATTCGATCTGGGCAAGGATGTGCCTGACGGGCTCGACCAGTTGCTCCCCGCGCAGCGTCGGGCGCATCCGTCTGCCTTCGACCAGCAGCAGATCGTCGTTGAAATAGTCCCTGAGCCTGTTCAGGGCCGCGCTGGTGGCGGGTTGGCTACGATGCAGGCGTGCGGCGGCTCCCGAGACGCTACGCTCCGTCAACAGCGCATCCAGCGCGACCAGCAGGTTCAGGTCGAGTCCGTCGTAACGCATGGGTGCAACCTCTTGAAAGTCGGTGTCGCCGCTATCGCGGGCGCGCCGTGGATAGTTGATATCCAAACAACGAATTTCTCAATTTAGCGCATGTCTGCGACGATTCCTTGCGGATCGATGGAGAACAGGGGCTCCTCGATGCGATGCAAGCCATGCCAGCCCAAGCCAGACCCATCCAACGAGAATCCCCATGCGTTTACTCCCCTCCCCTGTGGCACGCGCCCACTCGTGCCGCCTGCCGCTCAGCGCGCTCGCCCTCGCCGTGCTCCTCACCTGCACGAGCGCCTCCGCCCAGGATGCCGCCCTCCTCCAGGGCCGGATGGCGTTCAAGACCCACGCATCGTCAACGCATCCGTTCGCCAAGGCCACCAGGCAGGCGAAGGTGCCGCAAGACCCCTGGCAGGCACCGGAAGGCACGTCCATCTACCGCATGACGGACGCGGAAGAGCAACAGGCCAACCAGCTCGCCCGCCGCATGGTGGCAAACCTCAGCTTTGCCCAGAAAGTGGCCTACCTCGGCAGCGACCATTTCGGCGCACAACCCCAATTCAACCTCCCGGCCCTTACGACGGCGGAAGGTACCGACGCCGTCGCCGCGACAGCGACACCCTCCATCGTCTACCCGTCGGCCGCCTCGCTCGCCGCGACCTGGGATCCCGCCATGGCGGCCGAACGCGGACGGCAGCTCGCGCTCGACGCGAAGATGGGCGGCGTCCAGCTGGTCAACGGCCCGGGGCTCAACATGTATCGCACGCCCTACGGTGGGCGCGAGGCCGAATACCTCAGCGGCGAAGACCCGATCCTGGGCGCGGTGCTGGGCACGTCCTACGTACAGGGCCAGCAATCCGCAGGCGTCATGGCGGAACTGAAACACATCGTCGCCAACGACCAGGAATCCAACCGCACCAATATCAACGAGACGATCGACGAGCGTACGTTGCACGAGATGTACTTGTTGCCGTTCGAAGCCGTGGTCAAGCTCGCGCGACCCAGCGCCATCATGTGCGGCTTCACGTCGGTCAACGGCATCTACAGCTGCGAAAACGGCGCCATCGATCACGACCTCATCGTCGGTAAATGGGGTTTCGACGGCTTCCTGCAGTCCGACTGGGGCGCCATCCACGACGTGGGCAAGGCCATGAAGGCGGGCATCGCCATCGACTCGTCAGGCGGCGCCGCCTACACGGAGAGCGCCATCCGTGCGGCGATCGACGCCGGCACCCTTACCGAAGCGGACCTCGACCAGCGAGTGACCGAGGTCATCCGCCAGCTGCTCTATTACAAGATGGGCCCGAACGTCGGCTCTCCCGCCACACGCACCGTGGCACCCCGCCCGGAGGGCGAAGCGCTTGCCACGCAGGCGGCGGCAGACGGCATGGTGCTCCTGAAGAACAGGCAGGGGAACTTGCCCCTTGGCACCACCGTTCGATCCGTCGCCGTGCTCGGCAGCTTTGTCGATGGCCCTCCGGCCCGCCCCGTCGGCAGCGGCTGGGCGCCGTATGCGCATTACGTGTCCGAGTTGGCCGGTCTCAAGGCGGCGCTTCCCGCGGGCACGAAGATCGATTACATCACGACGAACTCCCTCGATCCGGCGACCGCCGCACTGGACGAGCCGTGGCAGAGTTATTACTTCGCCACGCCCAACTGGCAGGGCAGTCCCGAAGTCATGCGCACGGATAGCCATATCGACTTCGACTGGGCGGCAAGCGACGAACCGGCGTGCGCCACGGGCACCGGCAGCTGCGGCTCGGCGGTATGGACAAACCACCTGACACCGACGGTCACCGGCGACTACGTGTTCAAGGTCCATGGCAATGGCCAGATGCAGGTGGTGATCGACGGCAAGCTGGTGGTGCGCACCAACAGCACGCTGGCCACGGGCTCGGGCGCCATCGGCTTCCCGGTGCCCGCTTCGGCCAAGGTGCGACTGGAAGCCGGCCATCGCTACGACATCACCGTCACTTACACCAACGAGTCGACCTGGGTCTCGTTCCTGGGCGGCATCAAGGGCGCGCACTTCTCTTTTGCGTCGTTGACCCCCGATGCTTCGCTGAAGGATTACGACGCCGTCATCGTGTCGGCAGGTCTCGGCAGCGAGTATGAGGGCGAAGGCATCGACCATGAGTTCGCCCTGCCGGACTTCCAGGGCGATCTCATCGCCAACGTCGCCGACGTGAACGCGAAAACCACCGCGGTCATCTATTCCAGCTCCGCCGTGGACCTCCGGCCGTTCAAGTCGAAGGTGGCCTCCCTGCTCTTTGCGTGGTATCCGGGCCAGAACGGCGGCACGGCGCTCGCCGATATCCTGCTGGGCACCATCAATCCGTCCGGCAAGCTGCCCTTGACGATCGACAAGGACGTGGCCGACAACATCGCCGCCGAGAACTTTCCCATGCCCATCAACCACCACGAGGTGGCGGGCACCTATGAACTCGGGTATGACGAAGGCCCCTACTTCGGCTACCGCGGCTACGACCGGATCGGTGTCGAACCGTCGTATCCGTTCGGCTTCGGCCTGTCGTATACCACCTTCAAGTACGGCAACCTGAGCGTTTCCGACGGTTACGTCGACGGGCAGCCTTCCGTCGATGTGGCCTTCGATGTAACGAACACCGGCAAGGTGGACGGCGCCGAGGCGGCGCAGGTGTACGTAGGCGCCACGAATCCTTCGGTCGATCGGCCGGTGCGCGAACTGAAGGGTTTCGACAAGAAGGTGATCAAGGCGGGTGCCACGCAGCATTACGTGGTTCATCTTCCGCAGCGTGCCTTTGCGTATTACGTGAGCCGGAATGCGCGGTGGAGGGTGGATGCGGGGCGTTACGACATCACCGTCGGGGCTTCGTCGGCTGACCTGACGTTGCACGCGAGTTACAACTTCCAGAAACCGGTAGTGCTTACGGAACGGGATAGCTTGCCTATCTTTGATCCGGGGTTTGCGAACTAAGACGCCCCCTCGATAGGGACTGCTTGGAGCAACGCCCGCACATGCGGGCGTTGTCTTTTCATCGGGAGGCAGATGCCTTCACTCCATTGATCACTCGTCTCCGGCCTGTCGAAAAAGCAAGGTCTCAAACAATTGCAGCCATGCAGACATGCCGACGTCAGCGGCATCGCACCAGTCACGAATCTGCAAGGCATCCAGTCGGATCGCGCCGGTCTCGACCGCCGAGACGAAGGATTGATTGCGCCCGAGAAGGCGCCCGAATTCGGACTGGGAGAGGCCGGTTCCGACCCTGATTTGCCGAAAACTCGCACTCAATGCCTTGTTTTCCGGACGGTATAGCGATTTCTGTGCCCTGCGAGTGCGGGGCAGCGTTGTTTGTAGGTGCTTCACTCCCATCAGGCTATTCGTCCGCCTGTCAGCTCTTACCGCTGGCGCAATGCAGCGACTGGCCGCAGCGTTGCAAGATACGGATCAGCTCGTCAGCCTCCGCGCGGGTCATGCCAACGGCCTCGACCGTCACCCGAATCGGCCGTGAGCCAGGCAGGATCGTCGCGATCATTCGCCCGCGAGCGGCGAGCGTTGCGCTCACCAGGGTCCCGACACCTAGCCGCTCCACTTCCGGCGTCTCTATCAGTGCGAAGGCGTGCGAATACCGGAGGACGGCGACCCCTAGGCTCGGCTCACTCCAACTCACTTCGAGCACGGTAGGACTTGGTCTGGCAAGAATTCGATACGGCTCCATGCACTCGTCCCCCTCGTTTCTTCCATGGCCGTTTCGCAACGATTCTTTACTCGCCCATTGGCGATATTCAATCTTTCAATTTTTGGTGGCAGCGACGCCAGGGAACCTGGCACCGGGGACCGGTCACACCACAAACAGGAGTGGGCTCGACTGAATCTGCTCAGGTTATCGAGGCGTCTTCGCGATAGCCGTGAGTCAAGGTTGCCGGGGGGCGTATCGCACGGGCATGAATAGTCGTGGTCTGGCGACCAGCGAATGATCCTGCGGGGAATGGGATTGGCAGCCCCCGGTTCAAACCACGGATGGACGACGACCCGACATGAATCGCAAGAACTCAGGCCAATCGCCCGTCCCGGGATGTACCTTCGCTTGTCGAGCGATCGTTATGCCGAGTTGCGTAGGTATCCACACGCCGTAGCCGCAGCCGGCAACCAGATCCTTTTTCGACAGGCTCTCCAAGACGTCATCGACGACGCTGGCAGCCGGCGAGTCGCCAAACCCACACATCGAAGCGAGAACTTGCGCTTCTTGTCCGGTTAACGATTTGAAGTCGAGCGGATGAATACGTGATCGCTTCATGGAAGTTACCCACATGGAAGCGGCTTGCCGGATGACCCGGAAACTCGCCGTCCAATGCGTCCCCTTGGCTGCTTCTACGTGGCAGGAGCATAGCCAAACTCTCGCCAAACCACCTCACGCAAGGGGAGAGGTAGCGAGATATTGCGAAATCACGCGTTGACGCCTGTGCACGGCCAACAACGTTTGGAAGAACACGATCCATCTGAGTCACGCGTCGCACAATGCGAGAAACGCGGTTGTACACGTCATGGCGACCGTGTAGCTTCACGCCGAACCCTATTTTTAAGCGTGCAACACGCCAACGGAGATGAATATGACGCTACCCAAACTGGCGGGTACGCTAGCGGCCATAGCCGCTGCCATGCTTTCCATCGCACCCGTCCGGGCCCAGAACGTCACCATCGAACCGAGCCAGACCTACCAGACCATCGACGGGTTCGGCGGCATGAACGGGGCGGGATGGATATCGGATCTCAGTCCGGCGCAGGTCGACCTGGCTTACGGCAGCGGTGCTGGCCAGATTGGGCTGTCGATCATGCGCATGCGTATCGCACCATCCAACGCTGACTGGAATCAGCAGGTTCCATCCGCCATGCGTGCTCACGCGCTTGGTGCGAAGCTGCTGGCCACGCCCTGGTCTCCACCGGCCTACATGAAGTCGAACAACAGTCTCGGTAACGGGGGAAAGCTGCTGAAGCAATACTATGCAGCCTATACGAAGCACTTGTTGGATTTTTCGAACTACATGTCCTCGCAGGGAGCACCGCTTTACGCCATCTCACTGCAGAACGAGCCGGACTGGCACCCCGATTATGAATCGGCCGACTGGAACGGCGATGACTTCGTCAACTTCCTCAATGATCAGGGTTCCAACTTCAGCAAACTGAAGCTGGTGGCTGGTGAATCGTTGGGTTTCAACACCACGATCACCGACCCGCTACTCAACAGCGCGACGGCGGGTCGCTATGTTTCCATCATTGGCGGGCATTTGTACGGTACGCATCCGAAAGAGTATCCGCTTGCGCGAAGCAAGGGAAAACAGCTCTGGATGACCGAGCATTACGTCGACAATATCGACGGTAACGCCTGGCCGGACGCGCTGGATGTGGCCACCGAGTTACACGAAAGCATGCTGTCCAATTACAGCGGTTATATCTGGTGGTACATACGGAGAAGCTACGGTTTGATTGGTGAGAATGGCGTGGTCAGCAAGCGCGGCTATGTGATGGCCCAGTATGCTCGCTTCGTTCGTCCCGGTGCCGTACGCATTGGTGCTACCGCTCAACCCTATGCCGACATCGTTACCAGCGCCTACAAGTCGACGGATGGAAAGATCGTGTTGATCGCGGTAAACACGGGAACGCATCAACGCCAGTTGAAAATCGACGTTAAAGACGACAGGAATGGTGATTTCGTCAAGTATTCGACGTCGTCGAGCGTCAACGTGGGGTATGGTGGCAAGTACGTTCTGAGTGGCGGGCAGGCTTCGTTTTATGTCGAACCGCAGAGTGTTACGACGTTTGTGCAGGAGTGATACGCCAAGGACGCGCGATCTTGCCGCGGTCCAGGAAGCCACCCTGTCTGCCACGGTAAGTTTCGTTGTCGCCATGTGCCGCATATCCATCCTTCGTCGGCGTGGACACAACAATGACCAAGCCGTTGAGTGAGGCGTAGCGGCCATTCAGACCGAGGGCGTGTCGACTCCCCGTAAACTTACTCCAGACATAAACCGAGGTCTCCGGGCAAAATATCCCCAAGGAGACCCACGATGCGCAAGAGCAAATTCACCGAGAGCCAGATCGTTGCGACGCTGAAGCAGGTCGAAGGCGGCAGGCAGGTCAAGGACATGTGCCGGGATCTCGGCATTTCCGAGGCGACCTACTACACCTGGAAATCGAAGTACGGTGGCATGGAGGCGTCGGACGTTCATCGCCTGCGTGACCTGGAAGCGGAGCACAACAAGCTCAAGCGCATGTATGCGGATCTGGCGATGGAGAACCACGGGCTTAAGGATCTCATCGCAAAAAAGCTGTAGACCCGGCGCATATGCGCCCGCTCATCACCTGGCTGGTCGAGCAGCACGGATGGAGCGAGCGCCGGGCCTGTGAGGCACTAGGCTTCTCGCGATCTACGCTGCGCTACAAGGCTCGCCCTGATCGCGACGAGCCCGTCATCGGGCTATTAGCGGAGCTGGCTGAGCGATTCCCCGAGCGCGGCTTCGACAAGCTATTTCAGATCATCCGCCGGCGCGGTCTGCCGTGGAACCACAAGAGGGTGTGGCGCGTGTATTGCCAAATGCAGTTGAATCGCCGCCGACGCGGCAAGAAGCGTGTCCCGACGCGTCACCCGCTACCACTGGTGGCCGGCGAGGCGATCAACGGAAGCTGGTCCATCGACTTCATGTCCGACGCGCTGTGGGACGGCCGCCGCTTCCGCACCTTTAATGTCATTGATGACTTCAGTCGCGAGGCACTCGCCGTGGAAATCGATTTGAATTTGCCTGCGTCGCGTGTGATTCGCACGCTCGAGCGTGTCGCTGCATGGCGCGGATATCCATCAAAGCTTCGTCTGGACAACGGCCCGGAATTTGTCGCCCTGGCGCTCGCGGAATGGGCAGAACGCAAAGGCATCAAGCTCGACTTCATCGAGCCGGGAAGGCCGATGCAGAACGGCTTCATCGAGCGCTTCAACGGCAGCTTCCGGCGTGGTGTCCTCGACATGCACGTGTTTCGGAACCTGACCGAAGTACGCGAGCAGGCAGAGCTTTGGCTAGCCGACTACAACCGCGAGATACCGCACGACAGCTTAGGCGGGCTGACGCCCGCAGAATTCAGGCAGCAAAATGATCCGGCGACCTTGGGTTATGGTTGGCACTAACTAACGGGGGGTCGACAAAAGCTAATCTTAAAAAACGTTAGCAATCGTTTAGTGAGAAAGGTGACCATGTGACGTGCTCCCTAGCGCACGTTGTGTAAACAGCCGCGATCCCTAGCACGAAGACGTAGGATTTTGGCGAAAATAGACCAGGTTATCAGCGCCGCAAGAATTGAGTTCACTATGAGAAGGACAAAGAATCCGCCGGGGACATGCTGTACCAAATCATTGGGCTCGTGACCAAGCCACTTTACCAGGTGAGACACAATACCGAGGGGAAGCCCGAGAATTTCGCCAAAAGCACTGCTCCAGGCACCTGCGCAGTTCGTGCGTGTCTCGCAAGCTAAATGGCTCATCACCACAACAAAGCTCAACACGAAGTGGACTACAGCCAAAGCGGCGATGATGAAAACGGATTGCTGTCTGGATATCGATTTCAACGACCTACTCCTCAGTTCGCGCGTGGGTTGAACCTTCCGGGATCATTATTATTGGAGATTCGCATGTCGACAGGGATGGTGGGCCCGACTGCATTTGCAGTAGGGTGAAGCCCTCCCGCGCGAAGAACGTTAGCAGCATAGTCGCCACAGTTGTTCCTAGTTGCGCTATAGGAATCATTGATGTGATCCCGTGCCCAAGTATTCATGAGGATGTCTTGGAGAGGTTGTGTCCTATAGCCCTGTTGCTCGTTATACGCTTGCGAAATGGTCATGGGGGCACCAATGCGATTGGTGTAGGAGGTCAATGAGCCCTCGAGGTCCTGGAGTGTCGCAAATCGCAACGTCGTCGTCATCTGAACCCCATTTTCAACCCCGCTCTCCTGGTAGAAAGTCCATCCATGGTTATCGTCACCGACAGCTACGGCAGCATGTCCACCATAATATCCGGACATAAGTTCAACAGTTCTGGTGTTGACTAGGAGAACAGTGTCCAGCCCCGTCGGATCCGTTCCCGTCAGCGGATTACTATGGGTGTAACTGTAGGTCGAGGCGCCACCTGCAAGCCCAATCGGATCACTCTGGAGGTACCGGCCGATGGCCGCATCAAACGTACGGTTGAGGTTGTACTTCATGCCTGCCTCGCCATCTGCGTACTGGCCTGGCAGGCGTAGATTCAAAACGTACCCGGTGCTGGAGTTCGCTCTGTTCTCGCTAAAAGGATTTAGTGAATAAGGGAGGTTCCAGATGACCACACTAGTTCCCGACGAGACCGCCCTAGGCGTTCCCAGACCGTCGGCGGTTACGAAGCCAACGGACGTGACCGGCCCAGTGTCAACGACGGCCAGCGGAACCCCACCAACCGATACGTAATCGCGCTGCGTCGACCCCGATGCCTCGGCCATCAAACGACTGCCATTGTCGTAAACAAAGCGTGTCGTGGTGGCGCCTGCCGTCTTGGCGACGCGCTCCTCGAGGGCGTTGTAGAGATACGTTCCTGTGGTAGTGCCGGCAACCTGGACGCTCGTCATTCGGCCCCGGCCGTTGTAAACGTAGGTGGTCGTCGTGCCGGCAGACACGTTCCCCGTCGTGCTTCCGTTGGCGTCGTAGGTGCGCGACGCCGTTCCCATGTTAGTGAGCCAGTGCGTGCCGGCCTTGTACTTGTAAGCCCCAGTGTAAGACCCTGGCGCCGTTTTGCTCAAACGGTCGCCGGTCTGGTTATAGGTGTACGCCTCGATGACCTTGCCCGAGCCGTCCTTGACGGTGGTAAGGCGATTCAGCGCGTCGTACACATAACTCGCGGTACCTCCACCCAACTCGGAGACACCGGTGACATTGCCGACGGCATCGAGGACAAAATGCAGCTCGAGCGCTGGCGACACAACGTCCGTGACCCGGTAGTTGGCGTCATAGGTCCGGACCACGGACTGGTTGTTGCCGAGAACGTACTGCTGCACGGGACCGAACGGCAGCCACTTGATGCTGGAGGCGACCGTCAGTGTGGACCCGCCGGGCGCCGGCGTATAGGTCACGCCGGTGACCTGCCCCAGACTGTCCCGTCCATAGGCCACGACGGCACCACCGGGGCGGGTCTCGCTCTGAATGCGGTCAGCCTTGGTGTAGACGTAGTGGATGGCGTCCGTCACCGTACCCTGCGTCTGGCGCTTGTCGGTCACGTTGCCCCGGCCGTCATAGCAATACGACGTTGTCACCCCCGTTTCGACCATGCGCGTCAAGCGCCCGATAGGCGAGGAGGCCGTGCACCCCGTGACCGAATTGGCTTCGTCGTAGTGGTAGGCGACATTAAGAGATGTGTCCGTAAACGATGCCGACGTCGCGCGACCGAGCGCGTCATGGGTGTAGGTGGTGACCACGCCCTTTGCGTCTGTCTTCGTCAGGCGATTGCCCGCCGCATCGACCGTAAACGCAGTCGCGCCCGTGTCGGGACTATTGACGCCGAGCAGGTCGCCGAAGCCATTACGGTCGTAGAGGGTGTTGAAGGCCGCCGGATCACTGATGCCGGTCACGTTGTCCAGGGCATCGAAAGCGGTCGCCAGCTGCGTATTGGCCGTAGAGGTGGAAGTCCCGTTGAAATCACCGACGGAACTGACCAGACGATTGAGCCCGTCGTAGCTGTTCCGGGTAGCCGTACCCCGTGCGTCCTTGGCGCCCACGAAGTTGCCATCGGCGTCGTAACTGCCCGTCGCCGTCGCATCGAAGACCACGTGACCGAGGCCGCCCGTCACCGAGACCAGCTGGCCCAGCGCGTTGTAGGCCCGCGATATGGACCGGCGTAGCGTGCTCGACGAATCGAAGGTTTCTTCCTTGGTGGGGTTCCCCGCTGCATCGAGTGTGTAACGGATGAAACTGCGGTCCGCCCGCGATACGTTCGTCAGGCGGTTGGCGAGGTCGTACTGGAGGTTCAGCGTGACCCCGTCGGGGTCGGTGACCTGCTGGAGCAGCCGGCGATAGCCATAGCTCAACGTGATCGTTGCATCGCCCGATGACGAGGTTCCATCCGCATTGGCCCGCACGATTCTCGACGCCAGCTGTCCACCCGCGTTATAGGCAAGGTCAGCGATGACGCCATTGGCGTCCTTGATGCGGGTTGGCCTCCCGCCGCCGTTGTAGGTCACATACGTCGTGACGTGGCCTGCCTCGTCCGTGATGGTCGAGACATCGCCCATCTTGTGACACGGACCGCCGTAGACGGTGCAGCCGCTCTCGTCGGTGGTCATGTAATAGGCGAAGCGGCGCACATCGGTGATGTCCGTACGTGGTCCGTCGATGGTCAACGCAAGGCCGACTAGCGGGCAGGTGGTCGTATTCACCGCATCACACCACGTGTGGAGTATCTGGCGAATGCCTTTCGGGGCGTGGGCCTGACTGCCACAGGTGTAGTTCGCGGTCACGGACGGGTCAATCACGCACTCGGCGGTGACCTGACCCCGGGCGTTGTAGGCCCAGGCATTCTTGACCACCACATTGCCCTTGGCATTGGAGACGGCACGCGTCAGCGGCAGGCGCAACGTCGTGTCCCAGGTCGTGCTGGTGTTGCGCTGGGCATCCGTGCCGACGGCCTCACTGGTGTGGACCAGCAGCCCGTTGGCGTCATAGGTCATCTGGGTCGTGTTGCCCCGGAAATCGGTCATCGACGCCGGGAATCCAAGGCTGTCGTAGGTGCGCGACTTCCAGCGCTGGCCGCAGTCCGGCCCACAGGGCGTATCGAGGTCCGTGACCCGACCGACGCCCGCGACCGTCGACACGCCAAGTGTCACCGTATTGCCCAGCGGGTAGGTGATGGTCGGTGCAGCGCCATCGTGGTAGGTAACTTTCGTCGCGCCGACGTTGCCCGTAAACGACGAGCTCGTCGCGCGGCCCTGGCTGTCGTAGGTCACACTTTCGTAATTGCCAATAACGTCATAGATGCTGGTGAGAAGGTTAACAGGTGCACCATCGCCGACGCTCCCCTTCTCGTTGTAACCGTAATACTTGATATTCTGGCTACCATAGGCAGCGTACATGCGTGCATACGAATCGTTGTAGTCGAAGCTTGCCGTCGTCCCGTCCGGGAATTTCAGAGAGCGCAGGCGATAGTGGGAATCGTAAGCAAAGGTGATCGTCCTTCCCTTCGAGTCTGTGACCGAGGTCAGCAGCACGCCGGAGACGGTAGGAGTCGAAGATGTCGTGTAGGCCAGCGTGATGCCCTGCCCGTCCTGGCCCGTTACCGACAAGAGTGTGCCCCGCGTGTCGTAGATCTCGGTCTGGCGCACACCACCCACGAAGAAAGTGTAACCGGTCACGTTGCCGGCAGCGTCCTTGACCACGGCAAAGCGGTCGCCCGGCGTCGTGCCAATCCAACCGTCACCGCTTGGCCGGAAGGTCTCCTGCTTGCCGTCCGGGCGCAGCGCGGTCACCGATGTGGCCGGGGACCCGTTGATGACGAGCGAGCGGTCGAAGGAATGACGCCAGTGGAACCCCATGTGAGCGGGCACCATGGCCTGGCTGCTGTTGTAGAAACGGCGGAACGTCAGGTAGTCGCCGCCATCGAAGTCGTCTTCCTGCAGGAAGAAATTACCCGTCGACGCATCGATCGGATCACCCACGTGTGCAGCGCCGAGCTTTTCGGCGCAGGACGAGCCGTCCGCGTTGCCCGACGCACCGCCGCCGCTGCCCGGCCCGTTCTTCATGCTGCCCATGCCGCCATCGCAGGGAGCGCCACTGCCAAGTGCGGCGGCCGCCTGGCCGCCATAGTGGCTGATGGTCATGCTTCCGCCCTGACAGGTCGGTGAGGTCCATGGGCCGGCGAAGGCGGAGCCGTCTGCCGAGAGCGTCATCGTCAGAGTGATGAGGCAGGGCGAACTGCTCGGGTCGCCCTGCTCAAGGATGGCCTGATCGGCAATCGTCATGGTGTTGCCGGACACGGTGCCGGAGACCGAGGTCTTGAACCACTTCTGGCCACTTCCGCCGGGAACGGTCAGGCGCGTGCCGGTGACATTACCGCTGGCGTCCTGGGAGAGGGTGACTTCCTCCGTCCAGGCGTCCGCGACGGAATCGTACGGGGACTTCAGGTTCCCGTACCAGACGCCGGTAACGTCAGGTGCAGGAGCTTCTACCTGTTGCGCAACGTTTTGCTTGGCAGAAGCCGCGGCAACACTACTGGCTTGGCCGTTCCGCCCCGTCTGCGCTATTGCGCTCTGCCATGGGGCCATCGCGACGCCGATCACCACAACCAAGGCAATAGCTTTAGCGAAAAGCCTATTCCTAAACTCATGCCGATTCAGCATGGCCGCATCCTTACGCTTGAAAGGTGCGCGAAGGGTACAGGCTTTGACATAGCGAATGTTCGGCGGCGAAGTCGTAGGAGTTTTCCTACAATGACTTCAGGCGTCAGCATGTACGTACTAACGATTACTCGTGCATCAAGCAGGTTTTGCCGCCTGCAGGTACTTTGCCTTGAGCAGGCATTTGCCCTTACAAGCTCAGTCGAGGCACCGTACAGACTCATAGCCATGCACGCGTCGTAAAATTTGTGACGGTGATCACGTTTACCAGTGTCGCGCTTACAGCATGCACAAACCAAGCATCTTGCACGGGACGGAGCGTACAGAGAACTGGACGACTGGATTGTCTTGGTGTTTTTCGTCGTCGGCGTTGTCTCGCTGATTGGGGTGGTGGTTGATGGCATTGCGGCACTCCGGTCGTGATGTCCAGCTCAGTCGCCTGCGGCTTGATCTGCCGGCCCCGGCCCGTAATGATGGCCCGCTTGTGCACCGTAAAAGACCACTCGGCCATGTCAAGCAAAGAAACATTGGGGGCAGCTCTCCAGGCACTTGCCCTTGGTCGCCACACCGACGCTTCCACATTGCTCAAGGCCGCGCACGGGCTGCGCATGGCCCATGCCCTGCTGGCTCTCATAGGGTCGGACGCGCCTACGGGCGCATACGACCACGCCAAGGCATTTGAAGCATTTATTCGAAGCGGCGGCAATGTTGCGCTGTACAAAGCGGTGAGTTGCTTCCTCGCCGGGGCCTACGATCGCCACGGCCCCGTCTCCCTCCTGGATATCGGGGTCGGCGACGGGCTGGCACTCATCCCTGCCCTCGCACAGACGACCAATGCACTGAAAGTCATTGATGTCGTAGAACCCAATGCTGATCTACTCCGCAGCCTTTCCCAACGCCTTGAGCTGCACGCGACGCATGCGGTGGGATTTGAAGCATTCGCGGAAGACCTTTCAGACGATGACCGGTGGGACATGGCGCAGTCCACGTTTGCCCTGCAGTCGGTTTCCCCGGACGTCCGCAAAGACGCGCTGCGGCGTCTGGCGACCCACGTCGACGTGTTGGTGGTTGTCGAGTTCGACCTTCCCGTGCATGAGGCACGGAGTGAAGAACTCTACCGATCACTGGCGCGCCGCTACGAGCAGGCAGCCCAGGAATGCGGAGAAGACGCCGCCCTTGTAGCCGCCGGTTTTCTCGGGCCGATGCTGTTGGGGCAGCTCAGTGCTTCCACACCGTCGAACTGGGAGCAAACAGCAGGCGCCTGGGTAGATGAGCTGACATCGTGCGGCTTTACGGACATTGTCGTCGAGCATATCCATGACTACAGCTGGGCGCCGGCGGTGGGCATCACGGCGCGGGCGGTAAACGCTTCGGTCTCTCTCCCTTCGACGGCCGACGCTACGACACACCGGCCAACGCGACATCCGTAAGCAAGTAATCGATCGATAACCGTCAGTGTCCCGAGGACTTGGAGAAAACCAACGCGGCTTGTTGCCACGAAGACGGAAACAGCCCGGTTCACAGCAAGGGTATCCGGCCAATGATACCGTCTTCATCTCGTGCCCGAATTGCGCGTCGCTGAGCCTCCCATGCTGGCAGTCCGACTGGCATTTGACTGCACGCCCGTCGGCGACTTTCTTGGCCTACCCATCCATGGGAAGCGCGTCGCCTTCGCGGAGAACGTCATCTACGCCTTCGAGAGCGGAAGGATCCGTGAGGTCTGGTCCGTCATTGACAAGGATGCCATTGAGGCTCAGCTACATGCGGATATAAGGGCTCCAGGCCGCTGAAAAACAAGCGGTGCCGTCGTCCATCGCTACACCGGGCAGGGTGAGCGGCACACCCATCCTGCATCACGTAGTTCTGGCGTACCGCCACATCACTAGTTTTTTCCACCGCTTCCTGAATGCGGCTGCCAGCGCGCTTGGCACCCCATGCGTCGCGGATGTGAACTATGACCTCATCGGTATGCACGGGCCCCTCGATGCGCACGACATCCACCTCGAGTTGGGCGAGGATGCCGGTCGGGGGCTCGTGGATTTCCTCGGTCCGGTGCGCTGGCCGTGCGGATTCGCTTCCACGTAACGGTCAAAAGCGAAGTCACCCTCTTCCGCCCTCGCCTCACGCTCGATGGCGGCGGCCGCGTCTGCCTGCTCCCTTGATAGGACCTCTTCGGCGACACGCTCGTCGAACGCGGCGCGTGCCGCATCGATCTGTCGGCAGACCCGACGTTCCAAAAACCTCTTGACCGCCCGGTGTGGACCGAGCCGGCCGCATGGCGGACGGATGTGTCCGCTGGCCTGGAGCACGACAGATCCGCAAGGCACTTTTCACGGGGCGAGTCCACGCCATGCGCATGCCCATGACGCTGCGGCCTCGCTTGACTACCCAACTTGCCCAATGTCCACGAATTGACACATCGGGCCGTCATAGTTCGCGCCGCGGCCCCTCGTCCGAGCGGCCGCCGCCCGTCCATCACTTGTTTCAGGCCGATCGCAC
The DNA here is from genome assembly GCF_041228075.2 of Xanthomonas sp. NCPPB 2632. NCBI lineage: Bacteria > Pseudomonadati > Pseudomonadota > Gammaproteobacteria > Lysobacterales > Lysobacteraceae > Xanthomonas > Xanthomonas sp. NCPPB 2632. Next base: position 2,164,576 of record NZ_CM192979.1, on the reverse strand, counting down.
CGGTCGTTTAGACATACCAAAGGCCTCACGCATGAAATTCATCCATCGAGGACACATCGGTCTCCTTTTGCTCGCCACGACCACGCCGACGCTCGCCATGGCTACCGAGCCGTCGAGCAGCGACGTCACACCCCAGGTGTCGCAGGAAGATCACGGCGATGCCACCCCGGCGAAGCCGGCGAACGACCACGAAGGACCGAAGGCCAGCCAGTTGGACGCCGTCCAGGTCACGGGCAAGGCCGTAGGTTTCACCAACACCCAGATCCCGAAGGATGTCCTGAAGTTCGAGCCACCGCTCAGCAGCGTCACCGACGCGGTCAACATGGCACCTGGCGTAAACATTACCCAGGGCGGCGTGTTCGACAGCGACGACTACTCCACGGGTATCACGTTGCGAGGTTTTACCCAGGACCAGTTGGGCTTCACCATCGACGGCCTGCCGAACGGATCCGCCGGCTATGGCGGTGGCTCGAAGCCGAACCGCTTCCTGGACAGCGAGAATCTGGGCGCGGCAAGCGTGTCGCAAGGCACGGCCGACATCGGCTCGCCGTCCCTGCAGGCGCTGGGAGGCACCCTGAGTTACGTGTCCAACGACCCCGCCAAGGTGGCCGGCGTACGGGTTGATGAGTCGATCGGTCAGTGGAACGCGAAGCGCACGTTCGCGCGCTATGACACGGGCGCTCTGTTCGGCGGCAGTACCTATGGCTATATCAGCTACTCCACCACGCATAACGACCGCTGGATCGGCCATGGCCAGGCGGACAATGGGCATACCAGCCGCGACCACGTGGACGCCAAGCTGGTCACATACGCCACCGATCGCCTGACGATCACTTCGCGTGTGTCGTGGGACAACAGTTACGAAAACAACTACAACAGCGTCACCAAGGCGCAGTTTAACGACGATCCGAATTACGATTTCTTGACGACCCGCTGGACGGGAGACCCCAACACCGATCAGCAATACGTCAATGCATGGAATACCAAGCGCAAGAATGGGCTAGCGGGCGTCAAGTTCGACTATCAGGTCAATGACGATGCAGATGTCAGCTTCTATCCGTACTACCATTTTCAGGAAGGCTACGGCGGTTGGATGCCTCCCTATCAGCTCTACGCGAGCGATGCCGACGGCGGGCTGGTAAATCGGTATCCCGCCGAGGGCGCCGACTTCGTGGACGCGTATTATCGTTCCCCGGATGGCACGGCCCTGGCCCAGCCCAAAGGTTGCGCCAATCCCTACGACGCCAGTTGCTATCCCGCCGGTTCAAACCCGATCAACAGCTTCCGTGCGAGCACCTACAAGAACAACCGATACGGGTTCCTGTTGAACGGCCATTGGGATATCGGCGGCAACCATCTGTATGCCGGTACCTGGCTGGAAGACCAGGACCGCCAGGCCGGACGCAAGTGGTACGCCGTGCTCGATACGGCGGCCTCATGGCATTACGCGGGAAAGCCCTATTTCCTGCAGTTCGACGACAAACTGAAGACGGATACGCGCAAGCTCTTTCTTCAAGACAACCTGACCCTGGGTCCGATCGACGTGTCCCTCGGCGTGAGCAAGTACCTCGTGAACATCTCCGGCGACGACCTCATCGCTGGCAACCGTTTTGCCGAGAAGGATTTCAATTCCGACATCCTGCCGTCGGCCGGCGCCGTCTGGCACATCGATCCGCATTCGCAGGTCTATGCCAGCTATACCAAGAACTACGCACCTCCCTCGGACAGTGTCGTACAGGCGGCCGACGACGGCACCGACATCCGCTCGGTGAAGCCGGAGACCTCGTCAAACATCGACCTCGGCTATCGCTACCAGACCGATAGGTTGCAGGCCAGCATCGCCCTCTACCACGTCCGCTTCGCCAATCAGATCAACGAGATCACGCCTGAGTCCGAGTACACCCGCATCAATTACACTGTGGGCACCGAGGGGACCTACATCAACGTCGGCGGCATCGAATCCAAGGGCATTGAAGGACTGCTCAACTGGAGCATCGTCCCCAAGGCGCTCGATCTTTACGTATCGGCGACGCTCAACCATTCCACCTACCTGCAAAGTATCAACGGCACAGAAAAGGGCAACAAGGTCACGGGCCAGCCGGGACGCATGCTCGGCGTGGGCCTGACTTATCACAACGATAACTTTCACGCCGGACTTTCCGCCAAGTACGTAGGTGATCGGTACGGCACCCTGGATAACAGCGAGAAGATGAGTCCCTACACCGTCTTCGATGCAAACGTCGGCTACCACTGGGATCTTGCCGGAAAGCACGCCTTGGGTTCCTGGCTGAAATCGATGGACTTCAGCCTCGCCGTCACCAACTTCACCGACAAGCGTTACCTGGCAACGCTCGGCGACGACTCCACGCCCGGCTACTATTACATCGGCGCCCCTCGCACCGCCGTGCTGACGGTGTCGGCCCAATTCTGAAGCGAGGCTCAGTGCGCGCGCCACGCGTGCTTTCAGAAAAAAAAGGAGGGGGCGACCAGCCGCCCCCTCCTCCGTGAACCACCGACGCTCGCGACGTCCGTAAGCAAGTGATCGATCGATAAGCTTCAGTGTCCCGAGGACTTGGAGAAAACCTGAATCACGAGGACGCCGGACAGGATCAGTGCCATGCCACAGATCGCAGCCGCATCGAGATGCTGCCTGTAGATAACCCAACTTATAAGCCCGATCAGGACGATGCCGACCCCGGACCAGATCGCATAGGCAACTCCGGCGGGCATGGTCTTCAGGGTCAACGAGAGGAAGAAGAACGTGACGCCGTACGCCAGCAGCGCGGCGAGGGTGGGCCAGAGCTTCGACATGCCATTCGAGGCCGTCAGGAGCGTCGTCCCGATGACCTCACCGACAATGGCGACGAGTAGATAAATGTATTGCATGGCTTTTCCTGGTAACGCCTTCCGTGCTGGCGGTCCGCTTGGCATTTGACTCTACACCCGTCACCGGCCGAAATCGATGCACTGATGCGTGACTTGAGCGGATTGCACGCAAGCGTAGACGCAGTTTGGTCAATGCGTCGCCTGCAGCTTGCCCACAGGCTGGGTACCGTCGTGTGCCCAGCGTGCCGCTGTCGCCGCCATGAGCAGCGCCAGTACGCCGCCAACCACCATGGCGCTCGACACACCCAGGTGATCGACGGCCACGCCGCCGATGAGCGCGCCACTGGCCAGTGCAATCTGCACGGTCGAGACAAACACGGCGCCACCGCTTTCCATGGCATCCGGCGCCGCCTGGAAGATCCAGGTCTGTACCGACATCGGCATCATGCCGAAGGCCACGCCCCACACCGCGATCGACAGCGACGCACCAGGCAAGCCGTAACCCAGTAACGGCAGGCCCAGCATCGACACGCCCAGCAGAACGCCGGTGGTTATCAGGCCCGCCTGTACGCTGCGGGAAAGGATCTTGCCGCCGATGACGTTGCCCGCCAGGCCAGCCGCGCCATAGACCAGAAGCAGCGTGCTGATGGTCTTCGGGTTGAGCAGGGTTACCTGGGCAAGGAACGGCGTGATGTACGTGTACGCGGCGAACTGGCCCGTGAAAACGAGCACCGTGATGTAGATGCCCAGCCGTGCTTTCGGCACACGCAGTAGCTGAGGCAGGTGGTTGAAGGTCACGCTCTGCTTCGCCGGTAGCGAGGGCAGCAACCGCATTTGCGTCAGCAGCACCAGCACGGCAACCACACCGCCAGCCTCGAAGGCACTACGCCACCCGAAGAGATCGCCAAGCAGCGCGCCCGCGGGAACGCCTGCCACCGTTCCGAGGGAGACACCCGCGAAGACGATCGACAGTGCCCTCGCCTCCGATCCCGGCGCGAGTCGCGTGCTCAGCGCCGGTCCAAGTGCCCAGAACCCACCCACACCGATGCCGAGCAGCGCGCGGCCGACGAGCACCCATGAGAACGAATGAGAAAACGCGACAATCAGGTTCGACACGAGCATCGTGGCAGTCAGACCCCACAGCACGTAGCGTCGGTCGGTCTTGCCGATGCCCACGGTCACCAGGACAGCCGCCAGTGCCGCGACCAGGCCCGGCCCGGTGACCATCATGCCGGCCACGCCTTCCGTCACGCCCAGTTCGGCGGCGATGGCCGGTAGCAGGCCGACAGGGAGGAATTCCGTCGTCACCAGCGCAAACGCGCCGATCGCGATCGAACTCACGCCTGGCCAGGGGGAGTGATGGACAGCGGAGGACGGCTGCGCCTCGCCCACCGGACGAGGCATATCGGTATGATTTTTCATGGGATTCTTAGAAGTTGAATTTCTTACTGATCGGTAATAATCTAGAGCTCAACCTCTTCTGTCAATCATTTTTTATCGATCGGTATGAAAGATCCCACTCGAAAAACGGGACGGCCGCGAACCTTCGATGCGGATACCGCCCTCGATAACGCCATGAAGGTGTTCTGGCAGAAGGGCTACGAAGGCAGCTCGCTACCCGAGTTGACCGAAGCCATGGGCATGAACCGGCCCAGCATGTACGCCGTGTTCGGCAACAAGGAAAACCTTTTCCGACTCGCGCTCGAACGGTACGGCGTCATCCACGATCCCCTGCTTGACGCCGCGCTCGAGGAACCCACGGCGCGCGGCGTGGTGGAGCATCTGTTGCGCGGTAATGCGCATACCTTGACGGGAGAAGCCACGCCACGTGGCTGCATGGTGATCAATGGCGCACTCGCATGCAGCGATGATGCGCTACCGATTCGCCAGTCGCTGATCGATCGCCTCGCCGCGGCTGAGGTCCGTCTGCGCGCTCGCTTCGAGCGAGCCAGGGATGAAGGCGATCTGCCGCCGGATCTTTTGCCTGAGCAGGTGGCAAAGCTTGTCACGACCACGTCGAATGGCATAGCTGTACAGGCCGCGGCCGGCGCTACATGCGAGCAGTTGCAGGGGGTGGTCGATATGGTGTTGCGCAGCTTTCCGTCTGTCTCGCTGAGCAAGTGATCGTGCCGCGCCGGATCTTTACCGTTGAGGCATTCTCGACTGTTACCACGATGACCTTGACTGAGTTGCCATGCGTTCTTCCTTAACGAATAAAGAGGAGAACGAATAAACCCAATCCAGCGGCGATTCCGACGACCGATTCGACCAAGAACCACGTCCCATCAGGGTTCTTAGCTTCGCGAAGTCGCTGCATCATGGCGAACGCCGAAACATTCGGTCCAAATAATTTCTGGTAACGGAAGTAGATGCGCCAACTGGCGATACCACATCCCGCCATGACGATCGTAAATACCAGATGCAACACATTCAGAGCATTCTTGAAACCTGAACTTGTACATGAGTGTTCGGCAAGGACAGTCAAAGAGCAAAGTCGTGCGAAGGTTAAATCCATAATCGCTTCTTGCAGATTATTCCAACGGTAGAAATTTGGTCATGACTGCCCCGCTTTCCGATCTATATACCGACTACCTCGCCTGCCTCAATACGCAGGATTAGGACAACCTCGATCACCTATAAGCGATCCTGTATCTGGTGCGACCGCACGGCTGACCACCGAGTTCTTCCGAACCCGGCAGCGTGTCGTTTCTCACTTACTCGCGAGATGTTCACGAGCCCACGCTTCGGCTGTGATCACCGGGATGGAATGCGTTGCGTTGAACGTTCCCGCCTTCGGCCAGGCCACCCCTCTTCCCTGAGCAAATACGGCTCGATATTTCTTGATGTGGTGAGTGGGATCCTTCGCCAGCTCGTCCATCAGGTGGGGCAACGTCCAGACGTTTTGCGTGAAGGGACGGCCCAGGACACGCTCCAAGATACCCGCGACCTCCCCGTAAGTCAGGGTGTCACCCGACAGGTAGACAATCTCGTTCCGGAACCGGGGCTCAAAGAAAACAATTTCTGCCGTTAGCACGCCGATATCGTCGGGCGTGGTGAGGGTCACGCTGGTCTCAGGACTACCGAGGGCGTTGACCGTGTCATTCGCGAAGTCAACCACCCCAAACACGGGCTCGAACAAAAAGCTGGTGAACATGCCTGTCGAGATGATCACCCACTCGGTCTTGTCCTGGGAGCGGAGCAGCTCGCGCACATCGAGCTGGGCATCAAACAGGTCCTGCGGGCTGTCCCGACCAATGACTTCGAAGTCCACGCCAAACTGCCACGGAAAATAGCGCTTTATCCCAGATTTAAGGGCAGCCGTGGCGAGCTTCATGGGCGTCTCCGGGCCCGCGACCATGCCGGCGCAACCGACGACGGTGTCAAAGCGGGAGAAAACCGTCGCGAGCTGATCAACCGTGTCATTGACGAGGTCGGCGGCGACCATCTGGACGCCTAGCCCTTGGAGTTCGTCAATCTCCGACTTTTTCCCAGGGTCGCTGGTGTGGATGGTCGAAGCTCGCAGAAGGACGCTGACAGTGGACCCGGGCGCCCGCTTGGCCACCGCTGCGAGGTTGCGTAGCACCGGGAAGCCAAGCTCACCAGCGCCAAGGACTAGGATGGATTGAGGAGGCAGGGATTTGATGTCGCTCATCGGGATGACGGAGACCTGTGCTTGTTAAGATGCACAAATGCTTTCACGATTTGCGACGCCTCGTAAGAAGGCACACGCGTGATCCCAGGAGAGAAAGATGACCGATGAACAAACTCTCTACGACGCCGAGGCGGTGTGCCGGACCCTGGGGGACGACGAGGACGGCATCAGACGGGAGGTGCTTACCCACGCAGGCAGCCGCTGGGCATTAGGCATCCTCCACGCCCTGGGCGTGAACGGCAGGATGCGCCACGCGGCGATCAGGAGACAGATGACCGGAGTGACCCAGCGCATGCTGACCAAGACCTTGCGCGCCATGGAGCGCGATGGCTTGGTCCGCCGGCATGAGTATGGTGAGGTCCCGCCCCGTGTGGAATACGAGTTGACACTCTTGGGCATGGGGCTACTGGTCCGGATGTCGCCCATCTGGACCTGGGTGGTCGAAAACGCTGATGCCGTCCGTGAAGCCCGTGCGGCCTTTGACAGCCAGGAAGGATCAATGTCGCCTTGGCAAATTCCTGGACGTTGATGCCCTGGCCGAGGCACCCCGCTTTCAGTAGCGGTCCGACTTGATTCGAGATTAAGGTAACTGTTTCGCGTAAGTAGCGGGAGTCAACCCGTCGAGTGGTTCGGCTTGCCAGGCTCGATCAGGCGCAGCTATACGCTGCGCTCGTGTGCCCATGCGACCATGCCCTTGCTACAGAAATTCTTTCCGTTATTGCTGCGAATGATCTTCGACAGGCCCAAAGTGGCGGCCAGGCGGTCCATCGTGCACATCAGACTGAGCGAACGGGAACTGGCTGCGCGATATCAAAGCACGGGAAGGTCGCAACCTTACGCTGAGAGGTCGGCTGTTTCGACGACCACCTGCCACGGATCGTTACCGATTCAATCAGGCAAAACGTCCCTATTGGGATAGCTTTCACCTAACGGCATGCGCGGCTGGATGATCCTGGCGAGGCATCCGCAAGGGGTAACGCGTGCGCGAGCCATGACATTCGGCATGCGTGTCAAGGAACACGATTCCTTACGATCTCATCTAACTGCATAGCGCAGACAGGGGGATTTTTCATGATGATATTCGTCGCTTTCATCGCAGGCCTTTTGCTTCCTTCGCAAGGGGAGGCAGCGCCCACGCCCCCAGCCACGGCGGCGCCAGATTCAGCGCTCGAGGTCTATGCCAAGCCGCAGAGGCTCGTCGCCCTTGCGGGTGGGCGGCGGATGAACGTTTATTGCATAGGCACGGGTTCGCCGACGGTGATCCTCGAGGGCGGGCGGACAGCCAACACGTCATCGTGGCGCAAGGTCCAGGCACCGTTGGCGGAGAAAACGCGCGCGTGCAGCTAAGATCGCGCGGGCTACGGCTTCAGCGACGCTGGCCCCCAGCCACGCACGGCCCAGGCGATCGTCAACGACCTCGCGAGTACGCTCAAGGCCGCAGACATCCGCGGCCCGTACATCCTGGTTGCCCATTCGCTGGGCGGGCTGAGTGCCAGGCTCTTCGTGGACCAACATCGCGCAGATGTCGTTGGACTCATCCTCGTCGCCCCCGCCGTCGAGTACCAGGACCGGGACTTCGCCAAGGTATCCGCGGCGAAGGATAAATCCGAGAATGAGTTCGAGGCAAACGTGAAAAGACCTGCGCACAGGCAGTGATCGACGGAACGATGACTCCCGAACTGCCACAGCGACCCTACTGCATCGATGGCCCGAGCAAGTCCCTCCCCGCTTCGGTGAATGCTGCGCACCTCGCATCGCAGTCGACCGCCACCTACCAAAAGGCTGCTGTTTCCGAGTTGACCCAATTCGACGGTGCCAGCTCCGAACAGGTTGCCAAGAGCCGACATGACTGGGGTGATCTACCGGTCATCGTGCTGAGGGCCGAGAACACCCAGAAGGATCCCGATCTTTCCAAGGCTGATCAGAACGCGCTAACCAATTCGTGGTGGGCCATGCACGAGCGCATTGCAAAGCTATCTACTCGCGGCGAAAACCGCCTTGTGCCCGCAACGGGTCATATGATTCCTTCGCAGCGCCCGCAGGTCGTGGTCGACGCGGCGGTGAGCATGGTTGTGGAAGCGCGTAAGGGGCGCGCGGAATAGAGCGGCGCCTGGCTTTGGGGGTGCCTACAACGAAAGAATGCGGATATGAGGAATCCAGGCCGCTGAAAGACTGGAGGTGCCGTCGTCCCTGCACGACGGCACCTCTTGAGCAAAGTACGGTAGTCAGGTTATCCACCGACTCATATCAAGGCCTGCTATGGGCGAATCTTCAGAAGTCCGTCCTCATCGACCAGGCGATCAGCGAGGATCGACCGCTCGACCACCCCGGCCACCCGTTCGCGCACTGAGGCGGAAATAGCTCGAATACCGATAGCGCGGGCAACGCGTTCGATAACCTGGTCGCGGCTGGCGCCGAAGTTACGCTGGACGACGATGAGGACAGCCTCTGCAAGTTCGGATTCCGGCAGGTAGTCGGCCCTGCGGAGCGCCAGTGAGGAAACCTGGGAACGGTCACGGGGAGTGATCGGTAGGCCGGGCATGCTGAGCCAGACACCATCCTGCGCCATGTAGTTCTGACGGACAGCCACGTCGATGGCTTTTTCCACCGCTTCCTGAATGCGGCTGCCAGCGCGCTTCGCACCCCACGCGTCACGTATGCGAGCAACGACCTCATCGGAATGCACGGGTCCCTCGATGCGCACGACATCCACCGCGAGCTGGGTGAGGATGCCGGTCGGGGTCTCGTGGATTTCTTCGGTCCGGTGCGCTGGCCGTTGCGGACTCGCTTCCACGTAAGGGTCAAAGGCGAAGTCACCCTCTTCCGCCCTCGCCTCACGCTCGATGGCGGCGGCCGCGTCTGCCTGCTCCCTTGATAGGACCTCTTCGGCGACGCGCTCGTCGAACGCGTCGCGTGCCGCATCGATCTGTCGGCAGACGAGGTCGAGTTGTTCCTGAGGTCGCTGGAACCAGTCGGTGCTCCAGATGCGGTGGAGGTTCCAGCCGTGATCTGCCAGCACCTGCTGACGGAGGCGGTCGCGGTCACGGGCCGATTGGGCGCCGTGGTACGACGCGCCATCGCATTCGATGCCGAGGAGGAACCGGCCCGGGCGCTCGGGATCGGTCACCGCAAGGTCGATGAAGAACCCCGCCAGGCCCACCTGGCGCTGGACGCTGTACCCACGGGATTCGAGGGCCGTGGCGACCTGTTCTTCGAATATCGAATCGAAATCCCTACCCGTTACAGCGGCCGTTTCGAGCTTTCCGGTGCGCGCATAGCGGAGGAAGATGCGGAATGCCTCGACGCCCTTGCGGTTGGCGGAGAAGGCGGGATCGATGTCCTCGTCGGTCATCGAGGAGAATACCTCGCATCGCTGCTTGGCGCGGCTGATGAGCACATTGAGACGACGCTCGCCTCCTTCATTGTTCAGGGGGCCAAACCGCATGGGCACCTTGCCGCCCGGCACGGTCGGGCCATAGCCGACCGAGATGAAGATGACGTCCCGCTCGTCGCCCTGGACGTTTTCCAGGTTCTTGATGAAGAACGGCTCGCCGCTACGGCGATTGAAGAACGCCTCGACCTCCGGCGGCAGACCGCGACGGAGCAATTCAAGCTCATCGAAGATGGCACGGCTTTGCGACGCGGAGAACGCTGCTACGCCCAATGACAGCTTCGGGTGCATGCGGGCGTGCTGGACGATGGCCTCGGCGACCATCTTGGCCTCGGGCCCGTTGACGCTCTTTACGAAGAAGCCATCCCGCACGTAGTGGAAGCTCAGACCCCGGCCCCCTTCCTGGGTCCAGGGGCTCGGTACGATGAATAGCTTGTTTTCGTAAAACTGGCGGTTACTAACAGCGATAAGCGACTGGTGGCGGCTGCGGTAGTGCCAGCGGAGCATGCGCATGGGCAGGCCACGCGCGGTAAACAGGCCGAGGATGCTTTCCACATCACTGACCTTTGTCGGCTCGTCCTCGTCGATGTCCTCGTCACCGCTGGTGAGCTTGGCAAAGAAGCTGGTGGGCGGCAGCTGGCGGGGGTCACCAACCACGATGACCTGCTTTGCGCGGGCCACCGCACCGAGAGCATCAACCGGCTGAATCTGGCTTGCCTCGTCCATGACAAGGAGGTCGAACTCCAGTGCGCCCGGCGGCAGGAACTGGGCGACCGACAGCGGGCTCATCATGAAAACCGGTTTCAGGGCGGTGAGTGCCGGGGCGGCGCGTTCGACCAGCTTTCGCAGGGCCATGTGACCCTTCTTCTTCTGGATTTCCCCGCGAAGCACACCCAGGGGACCAATCGAACCACTATCCCGTCGTGGAACGTTCTGGTGATGTGCCTGGACGACCTCCCCTGCTGCCGCCGCGATGCGTTGGCGATCGAGGTCGGCGAACTCGCGAACGACGTGGCCGTGGGCGACGCCATCGAAGCGCCCCAGGGCGGGTTCGGCCTTAAGCACGCGACGATATTGGCCTTCGAAATAGGCGAACTCGAAGGCGGCAACCGCGTCCTTCGTCGATAGCCGTCCATCGGCGAGCCGGGCGACGACATCGGCGCAACCATCACGGATGGCCCGTGCGGCACGGTCACGATAGGTCACCCATCGGTGGAGCTCTTCCTGCTCGGTGACCCAGCGGGAGAGACGCCAGGCCATGGTGTCCAGATGCACCTCATGGATGATCGTGGCACCGACGCTCGCCGACAGGTCGAGTGCAAGCTCGTCTGCGATGGCTTGGAAGGCAGTAGCCAGGTGCACGACCTGGCCATCGAGGACCTTTGCGCGGGGAATGAGGGCTTCACGCTCGGTGACACGACCGGCCAGCGCACGGATGTCGCCATTGGCTTTGAGCCAAACAGCGGCTGTCGAGAGTGCTTCCCAATCGCTGTCGAGCCCCTGCCACGCCGAGCCGAACAGTGCCTGACCAAAATTTTCCCCGTCCCTGAGGATCTGGCGCGCCTCGCGCCCGGCATCGAGCCTGTCGAAAACCGTACGGGCGGCCGCTGCGGCGGTAGGCGCGTGTCGCAGCGCGCGGCTTGTCGTCGACCAGGCGTTGGTATGGCGGACAGCGAGCTGCAACAGGGACTCGAGGTCGAGCTGTTCAGGCCCTACCGCATCGCCGAACACCTGTGTTGCCCGGGTGAGGAAATCGGCGTGGACGCCCGACAAGTCGGGCGCCAACTGCGAGAGGAGGAGGCTTACATGCTTCGAGCGCTGGGCGACGTCGTCCTTCTCGGGACCGCGGGAAGCGATGAGGCGGGGCTCTGCACCGAGTCCACGCAGCGACCGCATCCATTCAACGAGCGCTATCAGTGGCGCGGAGACCGAGCGATCGCCCTGCCAGTCACCACCGAAGGCGGCCCTGCCGAAACTGTCTTCATTGCGCAGGACGCGCCGGGCTTCCTGACCGCGCATGAGGGTATCGAGCGAAGCGAGGGTAACCGGCAGGGGCTGGTCGGGATGCGTCAGGACCGAGCGCATCAGCTTGTTGGCCGCACGCCAGTCGCCGCTGAGAAAGCGAAAAAGGCTCGTGCCCTTCGCCGCGAGGGCGGCCCGCGCGGGACCGACATCGATGTCCCAGGCGAGCTCCTGGATCTGGCCTGCGAGCGACGTACGAACGCCCTCGAGATCGGCGACGGTATGGGCGATATGCCCGGCGCGCTCTACCCCTCCTTCCCATAGCTCGGAAGCAAACGTCTCGGGACTTGCCGGGGGCGCGTTGGCCACCCGCTCGCCGATCTTGGCGAGGCGGGTAAATTCACCAGTGGTGGGTGCGCATTCACGGCCCAGCGCATGCGAAAGACCACGGGCCGCCTGCAGGAGCGCCGGGATGGCATCGCGGACGGACGAGAGGCGGCGGACAGCGTCAGCGTTGAAGTCGTCCGGTAGCTCGGCAAGCGCCTGCTGCGCCTCGCGGGTGTCCTCGTCCCATGCCTCGGCTGTGACTTCGGCCGACAGCGACTGGCGCAAGGCGGCAAAGCGGTGACCCGAGGCCAGCAATGCGTCGACCGCTGCTACGTCCGTCCAGCTTTCATGCGCCATGGCGTCGGCATCAAGCACAGGGGCCCCACTGATGCGCTGGGCGAGTGCACTGAGGGGGGCTACATCGGTGAGCCTGTGCGGGGCGTCGGTTTCAAGCAAGCTGGCGGCAGCGCTCATATGCTGGCGGGCGTGCTCGAGCTGGCTGCGGAGGGTTTCGATACGAGCGACGAGACGCTCACGGTCGGTGGGCAGCATCGCCTCGATACCCACACCGGTAAAGGCGTGATCGTCGGGTTTGCCGATGATTTCAATTCGCGTCACGAGGTCACCAAGAAGCGTGTGCCGCCGCTCGAAACCGTCGGCGCCCCACGCGCCAATACCCTCCAGCGCGACATCGTTGGGCATCACCCCAGCCTGCCGCAGGCGCGCGAGGTGCCCCATGACCTGGAACGGGGAGAGACTGGACGCCGGGTCGATGGCATGAAGCCGGGCGACATGGCCGTTCAGTTCGTCGCGCGCTTCCGTCAGGCGAGCCATCAGGCTTCCGGTGGGAGCCGACTTCGGTGCGCCGAGGTCCCACGTGCGACGGAGCTCATCGAGTACCGAGCGCTTGTTCGCCTTGTTGCTGTGGAGCTCCAGGCACGCGTCGCCCACGCCCTTCTCGTCGAGGCGACGTTTTACCACCTCGAGCGCCGCCATCTTCTCTGCCACGAACAGGACGGTTTTGCCGTCCTTGATGGCCGAGGCGATGATGTTGGCGATCGTCTGGCTCTTACCGGTGCCGGGAGGACCCTGGATGACCATGTCGCGACCGCGACGCACCTCGTGGATGGCGATGGCTTGCGAGCTGTCGCAATCGAGGATGTGGAGCATATCCGCCGGCGGGATCACCGGGTCGATGTTGGCGTTCTCATCCAGCATCCCCTCCCCTCCGGGAAATCCGTCGGAGAGCAAGCCCTTGACGAGCGCGCGGTCGACGAGGGTGTTGCCCTTCGGCCACACGGCCGGGTCGAGGTCTCGATACATCAGGAACTTGGCGAAGGAGAAGAAGCCGACGGACATCTCGTCCGGCAGCACTTCCCAGTTGGGCTTGTCCGCCACGGCCCCCGCGACATCTGAAAAATAGGCGTCGATGTCGAAGCTGTCGCTGGCCTCAAAAGCCGGCATGCGGAGCTTGTGGATGCGGTCGAGGTACGCTTCCAACGAGAGGTTGGACGCGACGTCCTCGGCGCGGGCCTTGAGGCGAAATTTCTCGCCGGCCGTTCCACGGTTCAGCTCGACCGGGACCAGGATCAGGGGCGCGTGGCGGACGTTCGCCGCATTGTTCGGGTCGACCCACTTGAGGGCGCCCAGGGAGGCGAAGAGGACGTTGACACCCTGCTCTTCCTCCAGCGTCTTCGAGCTTAGGTACAGTTCGAGCAGACGCTTTTGCAGCCCCTTGCCCGTCAGGCGAGTCTGGAGCCGGGTGTCGCTGTGGCGGTTCAGCACGCCCCGTTCATCGACGCTGTCGTCGTCGGGTTGGGCAAGCTGGTCGATTTCATCGGGCTCTTCGGGTGGGATGGGCTCGTCGGCCGATGGCTCGCCTTGGGACTCATCGGCCGCCGACTTGCCGGCGAGGAAGGTGAATGCCTTTCCCTCACGAACCAGGAGGCGGTAGACCTCGGCTGTCTTCTCATCGACGACCCCGATGGACGACGTCCGGCTCGAGCGCGGCATATTCAGAAGACGATTTCGCGCCGAAAGGTCGAGCAACTGTGTACGCGCCTGCTCGAGCTTCTCCGCGTTGGGAAGCGAGCTCTGGAAAATCGACGCATCCATGGTCGCCTCGGGGGGTGCTACGTCGGTCTTGCTGTCCATCATCATGTCCCTGGCGGAGCTTTTCCGCCGAACGGGCCCGTCCTCGGGCCGTCAAGTATGTTTTCGCGTCTCGGGCGGGCACCCCTCGATGGCCAATAAGGCGAGGAGCAGCGCTGCGATAAGCAATCCCCTTTCCCCACTGAAACTGTGTATCCCCTGTTCCAGATGAAGGCCATATTAAGCCACGCGGAGGCACTTCCAGTACGGTGAGACCGATGGCGAACGATCAATTTGCATAAAGGGCAGGATCTTTCTGTCCATGCCGATTTTGTACATTGCCACCATCACACCATTCGATAGGCTCTGAGCGCCGTATTCGCTGCGCCCTTGCCGCTAGCCTTCACGAAGACATCGTGGCCAAGGCTGCCGAGCCGGCGCAGCTCGATTACCAGAACTAAAGGGCTGGTGCTCGGCAATCATTCGGCTAGACCGTGGACCACAGGGGACGCTCACGCATGGCTCTGGCTCTTCTCATGCTCGCTTTGTCGCGCCCTCGGCGCTATCACCCCCGTACAGAACTGGACGACTGGATTGACCTGGCGTTTTTCGTTTTCGGCGTTGTCGCGCTGATCGGGGCGATGGCTAGTGGCATCGGGGCTTTCCGGGCGCGACGACGAGCCCAGGGCATGCAAGGAGCCATCGAGCGTGCGCGTGCTCGTTACGGGATCAAGCGTGGCTGATTTGCCAGCGGGTGAACGTGGCGCCCGTGTGGCATACGACCACGCATAACGCCCGAGTGTGAGATTATCCGCTCAGAACCACAGGAGAGAGGTGACGTATATGCGTAACAGAGCCACGATCGGCCTGCTATTCGTCTGCGCCATGACCATCGGAGCGGGAGCCTACGCCATGTCTGAATCTCGCAGCGCACCGGGCACATTTCCCGTGTCAGCCCCTTTCGCGCTCGATGCCGCAGGGAACAGCATCACCATCCCCTTCGACGTCCACAGCGGCAGTGTGGATGCCAAGCGGCACCTTATGGTTGGGGTGGATGTACCCCATGCAGCAGACTTCCCGGCGGTGGAAGACGTGCGACTCCACACCCGACTGCTCCGTGTCCGGATCGTGTACGACGACCATGGCACTCATGTGCCGATCGAAACCGAAGACACCGAGATGATCATCGCCGGCAACACAGGTAAGCCACGCCCCCGTGCGGTCCCGACGGTGTGCCGTCTTCATCTTTATGCGGGACTCGATGACGTATCGAACCTCTCGATCTGCGGCTTCTACGCCAGGCGCGATGGGCATTACATCGCGGAGATATCGACGATCGAGCCGATGCCCGCATTCAAGGGCGTTGCCACCACCGTACGTGTAGACAACTATTACAACACCGGCGAATAACGGAGGGCGGACATGGACAAGGATAGGTACACCGTTACGGTTTACGCAGCCGCCCCCGGGACGCCCCTCACACAAGAGAAAGACCCAGGCGCCACATCCACGCCTGGGCACATGTACTACACCACGCAAAAAAACGGGGAGCCTCCGCAGAGCTACGGCTTCGCCCCCGTCAAGCACGGGTCCATCGATGGTCCAGGACATGTCGTACGGGACGACGTAGTCAACTACAAGGATCCGCTGTATTCGAGAACCATGGAGGTATCGAAGGATCAATACGAGAAGCTGAACGACTATGGCAATCGTCCAAAGGAGAACGGCTTCGATACTTACTACAAGGATGCCCGACACAATTGCGTCGACTTCGCCTGGTCGGCGCTGAACCACGCGAATATCAAGCGCACCGAGGTCGGCAGGGACAAGCAGCCGGTAGAAAAGGACGGCCCGGATGCCCTGAGACCATCCCACAACGTGGATGGTCTAAAAAGCATCAAGGATCCCGTGCCGGGCAGCGAACTCAATTCCCAACACAGCAATCCTATGCCGAAGAACCGAAGTACCCTCCAGCGGATACTGAGTGAGGAAAACCGCAGCATGGATGATCCGCTCCATCCGGGCAACGGCATGTATCGTCAGGCGTACAGCGGCGTCGAGTCGCTGAACGCAAAGCATGGTGTAGCAGCATCGGACCGGGACAAGGATTTTGCAGGTTTCATTGCCGCGAACGCCAAGGCTCAGGGCCTGGCTCGGGTTGACCACGTCATGCTGAGTGATGATGGCAGCAAGACCTTCGCCGTACAGGGAAACCTGCAGAGCTCTCATGGGCTTGACCGGCAGATCGCGCAGATGCAAACCACTGACGCGCTCAATACGCCACTAGCGCAAAGTAGCCAGGCTTGGACCCAGCACGCTGCAGAAGCTGAGCTGGTTGCCAGCCAGCAGCAGGCACAGGCCCAAACGCAAAACGACGTGCAGCAGAGCCAACAACAGGCGGCGCAGTCAATGCGGATGGGCTGACTACTACGGTACTGTTGTTGCGACATCC
Organism: Xanthomonas sp. NCPPB 2632; assembly: GCF_041228075.2. Classification (NCBI taxonomy): domain Bacteria; kingdom Pseudomonadati; phylum Pseudomonadota; class Gammaproteobacteria; order Lysobacterales; family Lysobacteraceae; genus Xanthomonas; species Xanthomonas sp. NCPPB 2632. The sequence continues at coordinate 2,147,875 of NZ_CM192979.1, read as the reverse complement.
GCCCAGTCCATGCTGGGCGAGAAAATATAACTCCTGCTACGTCGAAGCCAACTCCGTGCGAGGGCGAGCGAAACCGGGCTGCTTATCTTCCACGCTTGCCCCAAACGAGGGAGGTGCGCGCTGCGCCCATTCACGCGATTCAAAAGCAATGCGCATGTTGCCACCGCTTTAAACATCTGATCCACGTGATGCACGCGATCAGACCGGCGTTGTCCTCTTGCCACTGGCTGCAGCGCCTACGCCAGGACAACCTAAGCGGACTGCTTCTGCCCTGTCTACGCGCGCATTGGGGTCGATACCTTCAGGCAGACGGACCTGCCTCGGTCAATGCAGGGCGCAATTACTTGCGCAATGCCAACCGTCCCACGGATTTCATCTTGTCAGGTTTCCCTGACAGACACCCCTACACGGCCCGATTACCATTCGCCGCGAGCGCCCGGCAATTGGGGAACCGGGGCGACTGCAACAACTAATGCCGCCCCGCCACTCGTGCCTGGACTGACATGCTGCTTCGATCACTTCGAACCATTCTGGTTGCTTTCGGCGTTGCCGCTGCCGCACTCTCCGCAGCGTCCGCCACAGATGGGTCAGCGCGAACAAGCTCAGCTGCAACTGCAAGGACCTTCGCACCGCGCGTCTTGGCTGCCGGCGCGACTTACTACGACGCGCCCTACTACTGGAGCGACGGTCACATCAATGCAGATGGCAATCACGACTCGGTATCAGATACAGCCGAGGCCTTCTGGGCGGCTTACCAGAACACATGGGGCGTTGGCCCACCCAATTGCAACTTCCACTACGACGAATACGACGGGACTACCTCAGGTGTTTTCGCAAGGATGTACGAATCGGGAAGTTCGTGCGGTGGCGGACCGGAGCTTGTGCTCGGAACGCCCTATTCCATCGATCTGGGAAAGAATGCCGGGACCGGCGCCGGGTGTGACGGCGGCGAAGGAGATGACGGAAAAGGCGGCGGCAGCGGTAGCGGTAGCGGGTCGGAGGGCGGTCCGACCTGTCAGAGCGATAAAGGTGCTGCAGGTGACGACAACGGTCCCCTCGCTGGCGACCCCATCAATACCGCCACAGGAAACAAATACCTCCAAGAAGACGATTACGCTTCTCACGGATTCCTGACTTTTCGGCGCTTTTATAACAGCAGCACGTCAGCAGGCGAGACCGGTATCGGGACCAGGTGGACCCATTCTTTCAACCGGATAGTCGCCCGCGTCTACGACAATTCAGGCAACGCGACGATAGCCCGGATCACGCGGCCTAGCGGCGCTCGGGAGATTTTCAACCGCGTTGGAAGCCAATGGACCGCGACACCCGAGAACCCGGACCGCCTGACCGAAGCCGACGACGCATCTGGCAATCCGACTGGCTACACCCTGTGGATTGCTGCCCTTCGCCATACGGAAACCTATGGCGCAGATGGTGCCTTGCTTTCGATATCCGATGCTACAGGGCAGACCGCAACACTGGGCTATAGCAACACGCTGACCGACCCCGCCATTGCGCCAAAAGCGGGCCTGCTGCTCACCGTGACGGCACCCGACGGCCGCTTGCTCTCGTTTACCTATGATGCCAATGCTCGCATTCACCAGGTCACCCTGCCCGATGGTGGCACACTGATCTACGGCTATGACGCGACCGGCAACCTCACCTCGGTCCAGTACCCGGACGGCAAGACCCGCCAGTATGTCTACAACGAGTCGACCCTGACGGGCGGATCCAACCTGCCTTCTGCCATGACTGGGCTCGTTGACGAGAACGGCGTGCGTTTCGAAGACACGGCATTTGACGGAACGGGTCGGGCGACCTCGACGCAGTTCAGCGGTGGCGCCGGCAAGGTTTCGATTGCCTACAACAGCGATGGCTCATCCGACGTCACCTACCCTCTTGGCGGCACCTCACACCAGGGCTACACCACGGTCCAGGGCCTCGTCCGTGTGGAAACGCTCGACAAACCCTGCGGCGAGTGCGGCCAGCCCTACGCGTCCCGTACGTACGACGCCAATTCGCGTCCTGCGACCTACACCGACTTCAACGGCAACATCCGCGCCGTCACCTATGACGCCAACGGACTGCTGACCGAAGAGATTGATGCCCAAGGCAGCGCTGACCAGCGAACCACGGACACGACCTGGAACACGACGCTTCGTGTCCCGCTGGTGAGCATAATCAAGGACAACATGGGCAAGGTCCTATCCAAGTCCGCCTGGGCGTACAACGCAAATGGCCAGACCACCGCCGCCTGCCTCATCGACCCGGTCGCCGCACCCTCTTACACCTGCGCCGCAACGGGAACCGCACCGGCCGGCGTGCGCCGCTCGGTCATGACGTACTGCACGACCGTCAACGGCACCACCTGCCCATTGACCGGCCTTCTGCTCAAAGTCGACGGGCCGCGCACGGATGTCACTGACACCGCAACCTACGCCTACTACCTGACGACCGATGAGTCCGGCTGTGCCACGGCCGGCGGCGCCTGCCACCGCCTCGGCGATGTAAAAACCACCACAGATGGCGCGGGGCTCATCACGACCAATGCCACCTACGACAAAGCGGGCCGACCGACCCGCATCAAGGCGCCGAACGGCGTCCTGACCGACCTTACCTACACGCCCCGCGGTTGGCTTGCCACGAAGACCGTGCGCGCGTCAGCCGCAGGCACACCGTCGACCAGTGATGCAACCACCACTCTCGCCTATAACCCAGATGGCACGGTCCATTCTGCGACGGATCCTGATGGCGTCGTAACAACCTACACCTACGACGCCGCCCATCGCCTCACTGATGTCACGGACGCATCGGGCAATCGGATTCACTACGCCCTGGATGCATCGGGCAACAGGACGAGTGAACAGATACTCACCTCGAAAGGTACGGTAACCCGCTCGCTTGGTCGCGCATTTAACCTGCTCGGCCAGTTGACGTCACTCAATGACGGACTCGGCCGCACGGTTTTCTCAGCCGCCAGTACCGACAGCTATGACGGGAACGGAAATCTGGTCCACTCAACGGACGGCCTCGGCGTACAGCAGAAGCACGTTTTCGACGGTCTCGACCGCCTGGTCAGCACGCTCAAGGATTACCAGGGAACCAACGCAGCGACCGCAAATAGTCAGACGGTAACTACCTTCGATGCGCTCGACCGTACTACGGGCTTCAGCGACCCGGACGGCCTAAACACCACGTACGACATTGATGGCCTAGGTAACAGGACCGGCCTGCACAGCCCCGACACTGGGTCAAGCGCCCGTACATTCGACATCGCCGGCAATGTGACGACCTCGACCGATGCAACCAATGTCAGCCATACCTCGACCTATGACGCTGATAACCGCCTGCTGACTACGAGTTACGCGGATACCACTCTGAACGTTCAGTACAAGTACGACGAGGCAGACTCGGTCACCGGCTGCACGGGCAGCGTCTCTAGGGGCCGCCTGACGCGTGTCGTTGAAGGGAATGGTGGATTGATTTACTGCTACGACCGGCGCGGCAATGTGGTCAAGAAGCAACAGACCATCGGGACCGCCACGCGGACGACGACGTATACCTGGACGCTGGCCAACCGGCTCAAATCCGTCACCACGCCAAACGGCACCGCTGTTGCCTACACGCGAAACGCGCTCGGCCAAATTACGGCCGTCAAAGTAACGCCCATGGGCGGCACGGCAACCAATGTGGCCAGTGCGGTCACGTACAGGCCCTTCGGCCCGGTCGCGACGTACAAGCTGGGCGACGGGCAAACCGTCACGCTGGCTTATGACTCAACCGGCGCGTTGACCGACATTGCGAGTACGGCGTATTCGCTGCACGTCAAGCGAGACGTCATGGGCAACGTCGTGGACCTTGGCAATACGGCAGTCGTGCCCTCGCCATCGGAGACGTACGGCTACGACGCTCTCTACCGGTTGACGGGTGTAACTGCGGCCACCGGCGCAGCCATTGAGGCCTACACATACAACAAGACCGGCGACCGCCTGACCAAGGCTGGCCCTGGCCTCCTGACCGGCGCCTATAACTACGCACCGAACACTCACCACCTCATGGGGGTCGGGACGACCACGCGTCAGGTGGATGCACGCGGCAACACAACGGCAGATGTCTTGGCGTCAGGCACGTATGGGTACGGCTACAACGATCGGAACCGCCTAACCATCGTGCAGAACAACGGTGCCACGGTTGGCAGCTACGTCCTGAATGCACAGGGTCTGCGGGTACAGAAGACGGCTGGGACCGTTGTGACACGGTTCGACTACGATGAAGAGGCCCGACTGCTCTCCGATAACAATGGAATGACTACGCGGGATTACGTTTGGATGGACAACTTGCTTGTCGGCGTTGTTGACGGCGCAGGAACCACCACCACGGTCAATTTTGTCCATGCTGATGGCATGGGTTCACCCAGAACGGTAACCAGTTCAACCGGCGCACTGCTCTGGCAGTGGGCCTATGCCAGCAATCCGTTCGGAGAAAACGTTCCGACGTCGACTGTCGGCTACACGCTCAATCTGCGCTTTCCGGGTCAGTATTTCGATGTCGAGTCTGGCTTGAACTACAACGTCAATCGAGACTACGAGGCTGCGGCGGGTCGTTACGTCCAGAGTGACCCGAGTGGGCTAGCTGGAGGCGCCACGACGTATGCATACGTCGGAGATGCTCCATTGTCGTGGATAGATTGGCTGGCGCTGTTTGACCCCAATGCATATAAGAACTTCATGGATCGACACGCAAAGAATGCATCCCAAGGCCAGTGCGCGCGCTACATTCGGCAGGGCCTTGAAGCGGGTGGCGCTGATACGTCAGGGCACCCTATAGACGCCAAAGACTATGGTCCTACACTAGTCAACAACGGATTCTCCGCAGTGCCAGATGACGGATATGTACCCCACGTGGGAGACACTGCCGTTTTCCAGCCGCCAGGCGGCGGCAGTGCGGCAGGGCACATCGAAACCTGGGACGGGGACCATTGGGTGTCTGACTTTAACCAGCGCAGCTTCTACGCTAATCATGGTTACGAAACCGCGCCCCACCAGATCTACCGCCCGCCAGCAGAGCAGCAGCATTGATACAGGACAAGAATATGATGAAACCAGGGTCACTTTGGATGTGGTTAGTTCTGTCGGGGGCCGGCTACCTTTCTCCCAATAATGCGTTCGCTTTCGAAAGTAAGTCTGGGCCAGCCGCCGCTGAAGTCGTCGCCCACCTGTACCGTGACCATGCGTGGGAGGCGATGGCGTCGTCCTCGGGACCTAACGATAAAGGCTTTGGGCCGCCGATAGCTCAGGCGTCACGGCAGGTACTGGAGCAATATTTCGAGAAGCACCTCGTAGACCTTCTTGAACGAGATGCACGTTGTGAGGATAAACATGAGGGAGAGGTATGCAACCTCGACTTCAACATCCTCTTTTCCTCTCAAGACCCGGCTGCCACCGACTTAAGTGTCGAGGCAATCGGTCAGAACGACGTCATGGTGTCATTCACTTACCCGAGTAACAGCGAGAAGATCCGCATCGAATATGTCACTGTCGAAGCATCGGGTGGCTGGAAAATAAAAGACATCATTTTTCACAACAGGAACAACTTGAGTCTGGTGAAGTTGCTAAGGCGATCTACATCTTATTGAGCCATGAGCATTCTGGGCTACGTGGGCCGCCATGACGATCGCTCCCTGCCCTTGCTCAGCAGCATCTGCGGTAATCCTGGCCAGAAGCACGCGTGCTTTGTCAAAGTCCCTTGCAAGGACCGCTTGGCTCATCAGCGCGGCCTGCCGGCTCAGTGCGGCCAATGCCTCGATGGCGTCTTCATGGATGTCCATGCGGCATCGTAGTCCGGGCCGCTTCCGTCAGCAACGCCGTGGAGGGCTTTGCTAGCCCCGACTAAGCACGATCATGCCTCGCTGACGATGCGAGCACCCCAGCCGTCGTAGTTCACCTGGAAGAGCGCAGCGATGCACTGCATAAATCCCGATACGGAAAGCATGGCGTGCTGTTCTACTGCCATTGAAATCGTCGCGACAACGCGATATTCGCCGTCGGCCGGTGTGATTGTCGTCGTGGCGTACTGATAGTCACTCAGGAACCCGGCTACGGCGGATGCTCGGCTCTCTTCCGTAGAAACAAAAACGAAATCAACCGGGCGGTGGCAAGCGAACACATCCCCCTGCCGGTCACGAAGGCGCAGGAGATCAATATCTGCCTGAGCGGTTGCTGCTAAATCTTTCACGATGCTCATCGCATGCCCTTTAGATGACCCATGCAAGATTCAGACGGCATCGATCTTCATGGAGCGAAGCCATTTATTTTTACCGCCGGCGTAACCATCTCGCATGCGATCTTGGACAGGTTCGTCAATCCAGGCCGCTGTACGCTAATGTTCTTGAGACGAGCACTCGGGCCACAGTCATCTATAACAGCGCTCTCATCGAAAGGTTTGTTCGAGAGGAGAATCGCGCCTAGGTTATGTCGCCCAACCATTGGTTTACGACCACCACCCAAACCCCATCCCGGAGCGTGATCCGACCGATGGCTGCCACTTCATCATCGGTGATGTAAGCCTGCAACCCTTCAGTCATAGGTACAACGGTGCCGTCTATCGCTTGACGGTCGTTGCTCCAACTTAACCTCACGGCGTCATCGTCATCGCGAGCGTTGAAATCGACTTGAAATCTCAGCATTGCTACGTTCACGACGATGAGGACCAGTCAACGATCAGCTGAGTATGATGGTCATCAGGACAGAACAACACCCGCGGGCGCTCTGATTATTCTGAGGTCGCGATAGTTTAAATCGAGAATTCGTCGGGCCACTTGCGCTGCGAGCAGAGGGCGGTCGCTGGCTTCGTCCGCAAGAAATAAGAGGTCATCTTGCATTCGTGCGATCTCCTCGCTCATCAAAGAAGATTTGCCGCTCATGAGCGGATGATCTTCACTGATGCCACCGCTAAACCTCAACCGCTGCGTAAACAGATCAATGGTGTCTATCTGCGCGTTGATTGTCGATTCAATCAAGCGTTTCTCTGGTTTCTGAATGAACTCCAAGAGATTGCAAGCAATATCTACCGCATCCATCGCAGCCGGCGTGTGTACAGTTCCATAATCTTCTGAGTCTGGGGCGACCTTCTCACATTCGTTGACCGATACAAATCCAGGCTTCGAGTCAACCTCTGCCTCCAGATAGCGCCAGCAACTGGCCACGGCCGCGAGGACCTCACCGGAGCCACGGTGTCCAGACTCCGCAGCGAACTCAAAAAACAGCGGTACCGCCCGTTCGAGGATGCACAAACCGAAGGCGAATTGGTGTAACTGGCTCAGGTCCTCGAGTGCATCGACGAGGCTCTCGATTTGTGCGTCCACGCTCATGCTTACATCCTCACCGTTGCTTGAGCGGAGATAGTGCCTCCACTCCCTCGTCTTGCAAAGTGCCCGCGCACGATGCGCAAATCGGCCGACTTGCAGCAGTTCCAGTGGGTGTCAGCCCCATTCCTCTGGCCGCATTGATGCCATTTACCTCAGCATGAACGCCGGGAACGCCTTTTCCGTAAACTTCGCCTGGTTCAAGCGCGCGCTGGGTTGTCTTTCTGAGATACCCCTCACTCGACGAGATGACCCGTACACCCTCGACCGTGTCAGTCACCGCAATCGTCGTCCCCGTGCTCGTGCGGGCACTGAGCGTCTGCGCAAGATCATTCGCGCGCTCGGCGGCAGGCTGCGCTTCGCCGATGGTGGGCTTTGGCTCAAGGCCAAGCTCTTGCGCGACGATATGGTCCGAGAATGTCTCAGGAAGCGGCAAGGGCGGCGGCGGCGTGGAAAAACCTGCCGCGGCCATGTTCGGGCCGATGGGCGGATTCAGCCGCGCGAGTGCAGCACGGGTTTCTGCTTCAATTTCGTCACCATCTTCGTCCTGCTTTCCATCCGGGTCCACCTTTCCGATGGGATCGTTCGCCGTGTAGGTGAAGCGCCCGAACTCCGTCGGCGTGCCCGCCTTCGTAGTAACAGGGTCAACGGAGAGGAAACGGCCCACGCTTGGGTCGTAGTAGCGGGCCTGCATGTAGACCAGGCCGCTGTCCGTGTCTTCCACATGCCCCGCATACCCCGGACCTTCTACCGGCGTGCCGCGTGAAATCGTGCCATACGGCCGGTAATCGGTATTACTCAAGACATTGCCGGCGGCATCGGCCGTCGCCAGTACCGTGCCTTGCTGGTCGGTGTAGTAGTAAGTCACCGTCTCGGCCGCGTGGCCAAGCCCCGCAAAAACCAGCAAGGCCGTCCAGACCAACCAAACCGCGGCAAGCCGGACGCGCCAGCTTGTGCGATCGTTCCGGCCAGTTCTCCCCAAGCGCTTGCCGCTGGTCGGTGCGACTGAGGCATTACCGGCATTCAGCGTGTGCATCATGTTCGTCTTCATCAGTCAGCCTGCGCGTAGTCGGAGCAGCCGGTGTCGTTGCACGCCCGCACCAGCGCGGTGTACTTCAGCACGGCGGGCTCTTGGGTGGTTCCCAGCAGGAAGCTCAACGCCGTGCCGGAATAGACCTGGGCCCGTGTGTCGCTCCGGATGGCCTCGTACCGAGTGGCCCCTGCGACGGCGGCCCAACTGACGGTCCATCGGTCTACTTTTCCGTTGCCCGTCTCGTTGAGGAACGGCGAGGGTTTCGCGGGGATCAGCGAAACGACCACTGTCACCGCGCTGCTGAAAGGACCGCACCCGGCCGCGTTGCAAGCCTGCACCTGGTAGACATAGCTGCCGTTGCCTCGCCCACTGGTGGTCCAGGAGGTGGAGCCGTTGGACTGGACGACATGGGTGCCCTGGTTGTCGGCGTTTTCCGTGATCGTGTAGCTGGTCGCGCCGCCGACGGCGGTCCAGCTCAGCGAATAGGCTCCATTGGAACTGGTGCCACCGCCGCTGAGGCTGGGTGCGGCGCTTGGGGGTACCGTCACGGCCACGGCGCCGCTGGCGGTAAAGCCACTGCACCCGTTGGCGTTGCACGCCCGCACTTGGAAGCTCACGCTGCCGCTGGTGCCCACACCAATCGTGGTCGAGGTGCCCGCCCCGCTGTAGACCGAGGACCAGCCGCCGCCATTGATGCTCTCTTGCAGCTCGTAACTGGTGGCATAGGTCGCGCCGTTCCAACTGACCGCGATGGCGCCGGTGCTGGTCGGAGGCACAGAGATGGCCGCTGGTGCGGCGGGTACATGGCTGATGGTCACCTCGTTGCCGCCAGTCCAGGTGCTGCAGCCGTTGGCGTTGCACGACTGCACCTGGAAGCCGTAGGTGCCATCGGCGGGCTGACTGATCGTCACGCTGGTGCCAGACACGCCAGACACCGCCTGCCAGGCGCCGCCATTGATCTGCTCCTGCACCTTGTAGCTGCTGGCGTTGGTCGCCGCTGCCCAGGTGACCTGAATGGACGACAGATCCGCCGCGGCGCTGGCCGACACGCTGGCCGGTGCAGGCGGGGCGGAGATGGACGCCGGCACCACCGCGTTGGCGCCGCCGGAACCGGACAGGACCACATCGGTGCCGCCGTTGGGCGACTTGCCCACGACATACAGCGACTGCCCAGCGTGAGCCACGCGGAAGGCATCCGACAAGGGAATGTCGAACCGATACGATCCGCTGCCGACTTGGCAGGCCTGCGCCACGGCCGCTTCACTGGCCACATTGGCGGTGAACGTGCCCATCGAAGTGCCCGTGCCCGGGCCACCGTTGACGAAGGCCTCCACCTGGATTGACTGGGCCAGACCCGTGGAACACGACCAACCGCGCAAATCCGCAGTCACCGAGGTGGCATTGGATACGCCATCCACATTGCCGACCACCTTCGACAGGCTCGCTTGCGTCGAGGCGACCAGTTGTGGCCCGAGATAGAGGTAATCCGTTCCTAGGGTCGTGGCCGCATCGTAGGCAAACATCAGCTTGCCAGCGCCGTTGTAAGCCCAATACTTGCTGGCGCCGCCCTGCCCGTTCTGGCTGCGCACGCGGCGGCCCGCCGCGTCGTAAAGGTATCCATCCTGCCCCTGGATGCTCAGCAGCCGGTCCGCCTGGTCGAAGGCGAGCGTGGCGCCATCGCGCTGCGCCGTGTTGCCCCGCGCATCGTAGGCGAAGGTGTGGATGGCCGCTCCGCCGCGCTGGATGGCCGTGAGCCGATTGTTGGCGTCGTAGCTGTAGTCGGCCTCACCGTCACCGTTAGTCAGGCTGACCAGGTTGTTGAGCGCATCGTAGCCATAGCTTTCGGTGCCCCATAAGCCATTCGATGTCGCACTGCTCAGCCGGTTCAAATCGTCGTAGACGAAGCTCGCGGTGCGCTGCTGGCCTGTCGTCAGGTCCGTCCGACTCAGGACATTGCCGTTGGCGTCGTAAGCCAGGTCCTGGCTGACCGCCATGCCGGCTGCCGTGCCGTAGGTCTGACTGTTCAAGAGTTGCCGGCCGTTCTCGCCGGCCAGATAGGTCGCCTGATTGCCGAGATTGAACGCCTTGAGCTTGCCGTCGGGAAAATACTGGGTGCCTGACGCGTAGGTCCCCGCGGTGGTGGGCCGTCCAAAGCCATCGGGGGCGGCCGCGACCGTCTTGCCATCGGGGTAGCTGACCGAGGCCACCACGCCCTCGGCGGTATAAGCGTAGTCCAAGGGAAAATTGAAGCCGTCGATCGACAGGTGCTCGGCGGTGAGCAAGCCGCGCAGGTTGTAGCCAAAGGTCCATGAGACCAGTCCGGAGGTCGCCGTCGACTGGCGTCCCGCGTGGTCATAGGTGAAGGTCGCTGGGTCGGTCCCCGACGGATACACGATGGAGGTCACCCGGTTGAGGGCATCGTAAGCCCGCGTGGTCTGGGCGGCGGCGGCCACTTGGTCGTAGCCGCAATCGGTGCCCGTCAAGGCCAGTCCGGCGGCAGTCCAGGCGACGTTGTCGGCCCCGTCGTAAGCCGTCACCCGATCACCCGATTCCGGGTCATGGATGCGACAAAGCCGATGGACGCTGTCGTAAATCCAGGTGCGCGTCAGCAGCGCCCCCGACGAGGTACCCTGAGCCAGCGACTGGACGTTGCCGTAGATATCGCGGGCAATGGTCTGCACGATGCCTCCGGCCGTCACCGAGACCGGGCGGCTCGTATCGGGCTGGTCAAAGACCTGGTAGGCCGTGCTCGTGACCTTGCCGCGCGGGTCGGTGACCTGCACGGTCGCTCCGGCCCCATACGCCGTGGCCGTATTCAAGTTGCCCAGTTCCGAGGTCGCGGTCTGGAGCGTGGTGCGTCCAAGCACATCGTAGGTCGTGCTCAGCCCTGCGGTGATGCCCGACAGGTCCGGTGCGCCGTCCACGGGGTAGGAAGCGAATCCTTTGCGGCCTGCCCAGTCGTAGGCCGTCGCTGTGGAGATCGCCGCACCTGTGGCGGTGTCCGTCGTGGTGACCAGCACCGGACGCCACAACGCGTCGAAGTACGTCGCCGTCGTTTTGGGGCCTTCGGTGACCGAGCGCACCCAATGGCCCGCCGCAATGCCCCGCTCGGCACTGGACGAGAAGCCGTAGGTGTAACGCTTGGCAGACCAGGCGACCGAGTCGCCGGTGGGGTAATCGACTTCCGCCATGCGCCCCAGGGCATCGTAGTGATACTGGGTAGTGGCGCCGACCGGATCGGTCACGCTGGTGATGTCACCGAAGTCGTCCACGGCGAACTGCTCGGTGGTCTGGTCCGGGAAGGTCACGGTCTGCGGGACATCGCGCTTGTAATTGCCCAGCGTCGTGGTGTGGCTGTTGCCATCGGTGAACGACGCAAGGCGGCCCTGCGCGTCGAACTGATAGGACATCAACAAGTGCTCAAACGTATAGTGCGCGGACAGCACCGAGGTGGTGGCGTCATACGCGTTGCGCTGCGTGATTTCCTGGTTGTCGGCGTTGACGGTCGACACCGGAAGCCCCAAGAGCCAATGCGTCGTATCGTTGAGATAGGTGTGGGTTTCGTGGGCCGCCGCCTGCCCCGCCACATCGCTGCTCCGGGTCACCGTCGACGGGTTACCAAAGGCGTCAAAGCCATCCGCGGACCAGGTGAACACATTGCCATCCTGGCTGATCTGCCGAAGGTTCAACGGCTGCTGATTGTTCAGTCGGTTGATGTTGGCCAAAGGATCGAGCGCAAACCCCAGCGGGTTGCCCAGCCCTGCTGCCGCAACATCGGCATACGCATTGGTCTCAACGCGCGTCGCTGACCCATCCTGCGTGTTCAAACCCGTGTGCGTGACGACCATCTTGCCTTCAAGGGGGCCATCGAAGGTGTTGTCGAACTCCGTGCGCACCACGCTGTTGTCGGGCTGGGTCACGTCCGTCCACGCGGTGTGGGCCGGGCAGACGCCGGAGGGGCACTGATCTGCCCAGTAGAGGGTCGGATTGCCGTAGGCGTAATTCCATGTGCTGTCGACGCCAGCACCCGTGTAGTGCTTCTGGGTCAGGGCAATGTTGAAGTACGAGGCCGGCTTGAAATAAGGGACCTCGGTGGCCGAACAGGTCGTCGGTGGCCGGCCGTCGCCTTCTCGGATGCGCTGCGTTGGGGTGACCGTGAAGGACGCCGACAGGCCGCTCGGGGCCTGCATCGTGCCCGAGAACGGTTTGCCTTGATTCGAGACCTGGAAGTAGCCGTGCGCGCACGAGGGCGTGAGCCCCATGCTTTGCCCCACTGTGGCCGACAACAGCCCCTGCAGGCCGAACTGCCAACTGGAGCCGTCCGGCAAGGCAACGCCCGAAAGACGCCCCAGATATTGGGTGGTGTTGGCCACCAGCTGGGATTCGTCGGCGTACTGGTAGGTCCAGGTGCGCGATGCGCCGGAGGCGTCGGTCAGCGTGATGTGGTCGATCCAATCGGTCTCAGGCCGCCAGGTGAGCGTCACGAGGCGGCCGTCGCTAGCGTCGATGCTGGTCAGCCGGCGTCCGGTGTAGTGGTATTGAATCCAATTGCCAAAGCGATCTTCGACTTTGGTGGCCACCGCCTCGGCGGCCGCGATGCGGGCGGTGACATGCTTGCCCGGCGGCGGGTTCGACAAGGTGGCGCTGGGCGAGCTGTAGTAGTTCAGCCAATTGAGGTGATACCGCAGACCCGCAGGAGACACCGCCAGGAACGCATCACCAGGCTCGCCGGACGCCGTCGCCGCCTCACAGCCGATCATCCAATGCGACGGCGTCATGGCCACGAACGAAATCGGCTGGCCTGAGGCGTCCGTCATGGACGGCTGCGGAGTACTCGTGCCCCGGCTGAGCACCGATTGAGAGCCCTGCCCCGGGATTTGCAGCGCATACCCGTGCCACCAGTTGAGGCTGTCGAACAGGGCACCGTTCGTCCCCGGCAGCATCGGGTCGTGGGTCATGTTGGCGCAGCGGTCATCCGGCACCTGGCCGTTCGCTTGCCACTGCCCGCCAAAATTGGCGTAAGCACCGGAGGTCGCCGCGCCGACCAGACTGGTCAGACGTGGCACATCGAGCTGCCAGTCGGCAAAACCGCCGTCCTCGGGAAAATCCAAACTGGTGCGCCAACCGGGGCTAAACGTGCGGGCAATCACGATGTCGGGGCCGGTGCCCTTCAGGGTGATATCGACCTGGCGAAACGACAGCTCGCCCGTGTAGAGATCGAGCGCTTCGCCGAAGGCGTTTTCCCCGAGTGGCGCGATGTCGTCGGACATCTTGATGCGTCGGTGGAACTGCTCTTCCGGGGTGGCCTCATCGGAATCAGCATGCGCGATCCAGGTAGATGCGAGGCACACCGTGATGACCATCGCGCTCACTGCGCGACGCACGAACGAAACCTGCTTGCTCACAGCCATTCCTTACGCTGAGAGCGATGTGATGAGCCGCCCCCTCACTCACCTCGCGGTCGGGATGGTGATCCCGGACGCGCTGTCGGAGCCTTCATCGCGTTTAGGCGTGGCGCCTGCGGTGGATGGCTGCTGGGCGAGGAGCTTACGAGACAGGCCGCGTAGGGGTTCCCTGAATTCTCTGTAGGCGAAGCCTGACAAGATCGTAGCAACTTGCATGCGTTAACGAACGCGCGAGCAATAGCCTGCGCGCACGCGAATCATATTGCGCTACCGCAACTTCTTGCAATCGAATACAGCTCAATGATCCACAGGTCAAAAGGTTTGTCGGGCGTGCCCCAGTGCCACCGAAGGCCTTCGGTGGCATCTGACGCGTCCGAAATGCTCGACCCGCTCGTCGCTCCAAGCGGGTTACCGATGCGGCGAACACACCCATCAGTGTCCCATCGCAACGCAAGCGGATACCGCGACCGACGACGCGATGGAAATCAAGCAAGAACGGGGATGATTTCGTTGCCACCGTCATCGCCCGGATCGTTCTCCATCGAATCCATCCGCATCCCTGGTCGAGTCGCGAGTGGCTCACGAAAGCGCCAAGCGAGTTTCGGGACTCGACGCACGGCAATTTCGCGAAATTCCGACTGGACGAATTAATTGCCGCGCGACTCGACCGATAGCACCGAAAGCGTCAACTCGGTCGCAGCACCAGCGTGTGGCAACCCCGAGGAAATCTTGCCGACTAGGGTGACGTGCGTTCCGATAAGCCCGCGCAGATCGGCTGGCTTCATGCCGGGGAGCACGTTCAGCGAAAGGTCGTACTGATGTTTCGACGCCCCATTCTCACTATCAGGCCGGGCATCGGCACGCATCGAAATCGGCTTATCCAAATGCAAGTAGAGGTATTCGCTGGTCGCCTTGTCGTCCGGCCCCGCCATGAAGTTGGCATGCCCAGACATCACCGTGCCGGTAAGGCGATGTTGCGCGGGCTCGTAGCTTATCCATGCCACCGCGCTGTCTTGACGCTCGTCCACCTCGAACGCCCACGCCGAGCCCGCAACGGCTAAAGCTACGGCGCCCAACCACCACACGGATGACTTCATGCTGCACCTGATATTTTGGAGAGAAGGTTTTCCGCAGCATTAAAACGCTCTACTCCATCGGATGCCAGTGTGCCGCCGTCTGCGACCGCAACCCCCAGCAAGGTCACCAATGCCTCCGGGTGAGCATGGGCCAGCCATCCCAGCACCTCGGACGCGGGTGAGGATTGGGGCCAGTGCGGCTCGACACACGAGCAGGTGGAGCACCGACCGCACCCCGCCTTCGCCTTTTGCCGGCGCCAACAATGCCGGAAGCTCGTCGAGCAGCCCCTGGTGCGCGCCCATGAGGCTTCGAAAGGTCGGATCTTTGCGCAGTGTCAGGAAGACCTGGGCCGCCGCCGCACACTGCTGCCACGCACACTCTGCGGTGGCCGACAGCTCCGCCGCCACAAGGGCCTCCCGCGTGACGCGGGCATCTTCACGGGCATGCACGGCGACCTCCGGGGCATGAGATGCGCGACAGCTCGGTGACGATGGCCAACGACGGGTGGGTGTAGAACCGGACGGCAGCTGACGGGCGATGGTTGACCCACGCCGGCCAGCGGTCCGCCTGGACGCGCGGCAAAATCAGATAGTCCAGGGGTGCGGAGCCGTCCTCGGCCATGCGTGCCGCCACCACGATATCGACCGAGCGGCGCCCGGGGCGGACCTCCCACCGGTAGGACCCGTGGTACGAGCCGGCCTGGAGCAGGCGCACCCGCAGCGTCCACACCCCGTCGATACGCAAGATCCAATCGTCGCGCTCGACCGACGAGCCGGCGGCCCGCAGCTGCTCCATCAGCAGATGCAGGATGCTGAGCCGCCAGGGTCGGATGCGCTCCCGGGTATCGCCATAGGTGATGTCGCGATCCTGGTGATACCCGATCTGCCGATAGGCGGCGCGCAGGGCGCCAAATCGGCGCAGGTAACTTTGGGCGGTCGGGGCAACCGGGTCGTGGTCCAGGAGCCGACTGGTGACCCGTCCGTGCTGCCGCCACACCCCACGCATAGCGTCCAGCATCTCCGCGTCGGTGAGCTTCCTGGCGCGTGCCTCACGCACCGCCTTGGCCCGCCAAAAGAGCGCGTCCGGCACCAAGGCCTCAAAGGCATGCGCCACGCGCACCTCGCGTTCGGGGGTGCAGGCCCCACGGGGTTGCCCGATGGCCTGGGTGGTTCGGGCAAACACGGAGGTGCCGATGTAGCGCTCATCGTCGAGCAACTGACGCATCCCGCTCAGGCTCCATGGCCGGCCATGCTGGTTCGGCGTGCCCTTGGCGTTCAAACGGCGCACGATGGCGTTGCTGTCGAGGCCGGCGGCCGACTGCTGAAACAGCCCGCGCACCACGCGGACTTCCTCGGCAGGCCCAGGCACGAGCTTGACGTGATCGGTGACCAAGGCCTTTTGTTCGCCCGGCGACAACAGGCCCTTGGGCCGACCTTGGGCGTCGACCAGCATCCGCCGCAGGCCGTAGCCCGGCGGGCCACCCATGTGAAAGCCTGCGCGGACCACATGGCACTGGCCCGCGAACACCTTCGCGGACAGTTCGCGCGAGTATTCGGCGGCCATGGACCGCTTCAGCCCTTTGAGCACCGCCGACAGGGGCGTGCCGTCCGCTTCGAAGGGCTCAGCGATGTAGATAACCCGCACCCCGTGGCGCAGGCACAGGTATTCGTAAAAGGCCGCCTCATCGGCGTTTTGGAAGCGTCCCCAGCGGCTGACATCCAGGACCAGCACGGCGTCGAACCCAGGGCTGCCTCGCTCGATGTCGCCGATGAGCTGTTGCAGTCCGGCCCTGCCCTGCAACCGGAGGCCGCTGCGGCCCTCGTCGCGGTAGGTGCGCACGACCGTCATGCCGTGCGCGGCTGCGTAGGCCTGGATGGCCGCGGCCTGGTTGACCGGGGAGTATTCCTGCCGCTCGGTGGACATGCGCAGGTATTCGGCGACACGACTGTTCGCCCTAGGGGCAGCACGACAGGGACGATGGACCATGGTCTGGCTCCGTCGAGAGCCCCTGCCCCAGGCACGCTACGCCGAACCGTGGGAGCCAGCAATCCCGTGCCGAACAGGTCTATCGATCAGGCGCCGTTTCACGAGAGAGTGTCGCCCGAGCGCGTACTCGGTCCCGTCGCCGCTACGAGCCCAACGCACCGCATCGTCCACGCAGGAGGATTGACTCGATGAAGACCTTGGCTCCAGTCCTATGCATAGCCTTCCTGGCATCCGCGTCTGCATCGACGCTGCTGCACGCTGAGGACACTCCACAACCGATGTCGCTCGGCGACTTGGTGTCTGGTGCGATCCCGCTCATCCCAGGCACGGCCGCACCGATGCAGAGGTACCTCCATGCGCGCAGCGATGCTCCAACGCATGGAAGGACAGGTTGGCAATACCCGGCCATTGGTTACCGGACCAAGGAGGGTGCGCTCCTGCGCATCACCCTGATCGCCGATGGGGACAACCCTGCCCCGCCGCCGGTTGTGCGCGTGCTGGCCGCCATTGATGCATCGGGCTGCGTGGATGGTTCAGGCCTGCGCAACGACCTGACCAGTAAGCGTGGGATTCGCTGGACTGCCCTCAGCTCCAACGATGGGTGGACAGCGACGGATTCGGGGAAATATCTGACCATCAGCCAAATGGGCCATTGCGTGACCTCCGTCATCATCGATGTCCGGCGACAGCCTCGCGTGGGGCCGGCGGCGCGCCCTCTCAGAGTCGATGCGTCGGGTCATGTGACGCAGATTCCTTTACCTCACCATTGAAGGCCGACGCCGAAGCGCAGCGTCTTTTCCAGTCGATGAGTTTGCGCACCGAAAACGCTCCCAGCGGCGGCGCCTCCCTCCATCTCGTGCAGGCCCAACTCAGGCTGAAAAAGCTGCCGACCGAAAGCAACTCCAGATTGTAGACACGTACTGCCACGTTGCCTTTGGCGAGGACTCGCCGATCGAAAATATCCTCCTAAGACGTATGATCGGTGCTGAGAAGTAGAAAAGGAAAGGCTTAACGCATGCGCGAATTATTACGATTCATTCTCTGTCTTTCTGGATCGCTCATTGCCATTGGCCCGACCGCCAGTGTAGCCTCGCCGGGAGAACCACCTCAGCGCGCCATCTCCCGTGTAAATCGGGCACTTGCCGGAGCGGACCTGGGCACCTTGATCGAGATGCGCAACGGCCAAGATTCGGTGGCACGCATCCTCGCCGGCATCGCCATTGAGCGTGTTCATTTTAACTTGGACAAGTCGTCTGCCGATGCCAAGGCATGCGAGGCGCAATTGCATGACACTCTGCCGAATATCGCATTTTATTGTGCAAGATTCGTGTCCAGCAACCTGCGACTTGCCGGAAGGACGCGAGAAGCCTCGCTCGAGGAGATCGACGTTGTGCGTCGATATCAGGGGTTGGTGCCGGCTTCGTTGCTGGACAACTTCGATTTCAAGCAGGCACCCGCCTTCGCGGCCTTGCCGGATACGAAGGTGATCCTGCCCACAGAGCCCTCATCCATTCCCGTGAAGAAAAGCCAGTCCCGCAATACCACCGTAGAAGTCACCATCAACGGCAAAGCCGTGACGCTCAAGGTCGACACCGGGGCGCCGACCATTCTTGGCGCAGAGACAGCGGGACGGCTCGGTGTGCGCATTGTGCTGCAAAAGGACGGCGTCATTCGTGGTGCCCTCGGCAAGGAGTCCGTGAAGCAGCTGGGTATCCTCGACCGACTATCGTTTGGGGGCGTCACTATGGAAAACCTCCCTGTGGCCGTCATCCCGGAGGAACACAACGCCCTTGGCATGGATGTCCTAAAGCGACTCGGCGCCTTCGAGTTAACCCAAACGTCCCTGGTTATTTACGGAACGGGAAGGCAGCAACCTGTCTGCAACGAGCCACTGCTCGTCAGCTCGACGTTCGTGGGCGCCACGCCTGCCGTGGTTCACGCCATCAAGGTCAACGGAGTTTCGTTCAACGCGCTGATGGATTCTGGCAGCGACTTTTACTTGACCCAGATGGTCAGGGGAGATGCAACCGATCATGCCTCGACCGAGGCGCTGGCCATTAAAGATGTGAATCAGAGCGGCCAATCGGTGCAATCCGAGCGCATCACCGCCAACGTCGAGTTGGGCGGCGTACCTCGGACAGCGACGTTCACCTCACTCCGAGGGACCGCTGTGCCGTACGACTACATCCTTGGAAACGGGGCATTTAAAGATGTCAGCCTTTTTGTGGATTTTGACCATCGGCGCAGCTGTTTGATTCCCGTGCCCTGATGATTGGTATAGCGTCGGTGTTAGCAGCCAATGTTCACGAAGACGCCCCCGTTGTGTCGCAGCAAGATAGAATACCAAAGTCCTCCCTGGTCCATCGCCATGCATGTCGACAACGCAAGCAAAACCATTTTCTTCCACAACCCGAAGACCGGTGGGCGATCCATCATCGTCGGCTTGGGTCTCCCCGACGACACGCGCCTGAAGCTTATTCACTTCAGTCCACGCGAGGCGCGGCGATGCATCTTTCAAGATGCCTGGCATGAGTTCTTCACTTACAGCTTTGTGCGCAATCCCTGGGAAAGAATGGTCTCGCTGTACGAGTACCATCGAAGTGTCCAATACGGTATTTTTCAGAAGATGAATTTGTCGCACACGCTTGCCCGCCAATACAATTTTGATGAATGGATAGCCATCAATCAGGCAAAGATTCGGCAATCCAACTGGTTTGGAATGCCGCAAGCCCACTGGATGGACGGCGTGACCCGGGTCTACCGATTCGAGGATTTTGATGCCGCGTTTAAGGACATTTCGGAACGCATGAACAAGAAAGTCACTACCCCGCATATCAACCGGTCGAATCGCTCGTCCTACCAAGACTACTACCGGAGCACGGACAGCATTGACATTGTCGGCACTATTGACGCACACGTCATCAAAGAATTTGGCTATCAGTTCTAGGCACAAGGCCAGTAGGGGTAGTCCGGCTCAATCGTTGGCGTCTCGAAGTGCCCCACTGGCCGAGTGCTTGTCGAAGCCCGCGCACGCGGCTCAAGCTTTCTTCTGCAGTGAAGATCTTTAAATAGGGTGGCAAAAGGGCGACTCTCATACAACCAGCCGCCTTCGACCTTCGCACAGCGGCGATGCAGCAATGGATGGAGTTCATCGGTAGATTGGCCGTGTTCAATACGGACCACCGGTGAAGCCATACACGGAAGAATGTCGTCCAGTTCGAACCCCATGCTTCCAAGGTCCAGAACGTTCTGTCTGGACACCCTTGCTATTTCCTCGGATGCTTCTAACAGCCGCGGCCAAAGTCGAAAAAGTGGCGCCGGGTTCCCTCCCCTTGCCGCCAACTGATGCTTGGCAATCGAATGACGCCAGCGAACCATCACATAGCTGGCGGCGGCACTGAGGACAAGTGAGCCGGTTGCGCGAAGCACATATGCTGACACCAATGCCCTGGCCATGCGCCCGTTGCCGTCTTTCAACGGGTGCAGGCTCGTAAATTGGAAATGAAGCTTCCCCATCGCACTGGCATCGTGTCGCGTGCCATCGTTGAAGAAGTCGATGAGGTCGCCTGCCAGGCGCTCATAGTGCCTCGCCTCGGGGCAGATCCAAGACGATCGGCCCATCGAATGCCCCGATCCAATCCACACCCGTTCTTTCCTAGGTAGCTGGGGCGACAACAGTCCAAGCTTCAGTGGGGCCTGTTGCAGGACCGACTCGCTTAGACCTTCTGCCAGGCATTGAATCACATCTAGGAACCGGGCTGCTGCTCGTTCCAGTGCCTCCAGGCGGCCCTTGCTGCAATACGCCAGGACCTGGGACCGGACGCTCCAACTGCGTGGCTGGGGCAAGCGACTCGCTGAAGCCGAAAACAGCAGGCCCGCGGCAAGTGCACGCGCGACCGACGGTGCAAATGTGATGCCGGTGCGAATCGGTGCAGAAACGGGGATACCAGGACTCCACTGACGAAGCGGCGTGGGGACGAAATACCGTTGCGATCCTTCGTCAAACGACAGCGCAATGAAATACCCCATGCTGAATGGAGGTGAGCAGGGTGCGCTGCCGTGGCATGGCGATGCGTCATTGCCGCGCCCCAGCACGTCAGCCCAACTCCATCAGTGCTCTGGTCAGGTGACGCTCTTTGGATTCCAAGGTGTCTGCGCCTCTCAAGGTGACACAGTGGCTCCAGACTGCCGCCCCTACCTTTTGGCTACCCCGATAGAGGTATTCGGGAAGGACCTCGTCACCGGTGTAGGGCGGTAGTTGCATCCTGGTCCGTTCGAGGAACGCCTCAAGGTCACCTCGTGCTCCCCGCGGAACGACTGCACGACGAACGTCCGCCGCCAGTAAGTTCAACATAAAAGCGCGACCCGTGCCCTGCTCCAAGAGATTGGCTGCCTCGACAAGAATCAGCGCCTCTAGCTCACCTATTTCGATGGAGAGTTCTTCATCGACGCCGGCGCTTCGTATCGATAGAACGCCGGTGCGCCAGGCTTTAAGCAAAGAAGCGCCGTCCCGGATCAACGAGAACACCTTGATGAGCCGTAATGCATCGGCCGATACCATCGCAGCAAGGCGCGCTTCAATGTCAATGGTGTCCGGACACCATAAAAAGCGACGCGTTCCCAGCACGCTGTGCATCAGACCCGCGTCTTGCACCACCTGGGAGCACCCCCATCGCCTTAGGAGTGCCTGCGTTCCAATCAGATGGTCATATAAGGTTCGCCCACTGTGGCGGGCCCGATCAGCACCGATGAACTTCAAAAAGGCGAGTTTATCGCCTTCGTCGGCTGACATCTTTATGCCTGAGAGAACATAGTGCCGCTGTCACCACCTGAATCTCCGCCCGTGTCGTCTCCATCGTCGCTATCGCTGTCGCCGTCGCTGTCACCGTCGTCGCTATCGCTGTCTGAATCGCCGGACTGGCCATCACCGGTGTCCACGGTCCCCGATGACTCGGTGGCCGTGCCAAGTTCGGTGCCATCGGGGGTCACCACCATCACGCCGTAATGCAGGCCCTGCGCCTCGATTTCCGATTTCGGCAATACCTGATTGGTGTCCGTGAGATACCAGACATCAGAGGGGTCAGGGAGCGAAGGCCAGTTCACGCTGACCAGGTTGTTGGTGAAGTTGGCCACGTTTTCTTGGTCGGACGCCACAATCAATCCAGCCACGTCGGCAACCACACCCACCACGGTTGCCACTGCAACCACCTCGGGTGCGGCAGCGAAGACGGCCACTGCCGCGACCACGCCAGCGACATTCCCCACGAGCGTCAGCGCGTCACCGGGATTGATGCCCTTGCCATCTTGAAGATCCATGCTCATCTTCAAGACGGTGGTGGTGCCCGCAAACAGGTTTGTCTGGATGGCTATGGGCTGGAGAAAAGGGACGGCGTTGGTAAACGTGGCGATGAGCTGCGCGTCTTGATTAACCAGGTTGAATCCCTGGTTATTGTTTTTGGACGCGTCTACCAGCTGGTTGGCCAAGGATCCCGATGCGTCGGCTCTGCCCGCATGATCAATCGCAGAAAAAACGATTTCTATCTTCGATGGCATAAAAATTACGTCCCTTTACTTTGTATTGATCAAATAAAGCAGCCAGAACACAGCGGCAGTCGTCACCAGCTGACTCACGACCAAGGTCCAGCCTTCAGGTCTCTTCTCTGCGATCAAGCGCTTGCAGATATAGGTGACCCCAGACTCTGCACCCCATGCCTTCCTGTATTTCCCCACAATGGACCAACTCAAAAGGCCCGTTACAGCCACAATCAGATACAGAACTGTTGTCAGCTTCATTCGTGTGACTCAAGTCGCAACTTGTACATCAGCGTCGTTCTAAGTACGGGACAATCCCTACTGGGACTTCGAGCCACGTGTGGAATCGTGCCGTTGAACAAAACCAAGCGCCCCGGCACCGGCGTGACCGCAAGCGTTTCCCGTCCGGGGAGGAAAAACACGGTCTCCCCAGCCCACGCATCCGCCCAGAACTCATTGGTGTAGATGATCGCGGTGATGTCGTTTTCGTGGGTGCTATCGGTGTGTATCTTTCCCTCGAGACCGTAAGTCAACCCGTTCGCATAAGCGCGGAGCAGGCGAGCCTGCTGACCACCCGCTGCGGTTTGAACTCGGTTCCAAAGTTCATCCACAACGGGGAATCGCCCCAGCGGATACTTGTTCTTCTTGGTCTCGGAACGCCCCTCCAACTCAATGAAGTGGCGATGCCAGTAAGGGTACCGGTCCGTCTTGGCGTTGGACTTCCACCCGAACGACCAGACCTGTCCGCGGAACAGCCGCTGGAACTCAACCGTCGCCACCTCTACAAATTCATCGATCACCAGAGGCCGGCTGAAGCTGGCTTCAGGCGGCATTCTTTTTCTTCCTTCTCAACCGCCACACCTTGGATGCCAGCTTCGGATGGTCAACCAGCCGAATCTGGAGATACAGCTTCTCGTGTTTGGGAGCGGCCAGCGTCGCACGCGTGCAAAATGACGTACGCGGATTCGAATAGAACATGTCCGAATAGATGGGATTCGACATGTCGCGACTCTTGGAAATAATCATTTGAAACGGTATTGCAATGGTCGATTGTCCCGACTGCGCCACGCGCATGGAGACCAGCATCTGATGCTTGACGCGCTTGAACCGCAAGTTCGTGCGGTACTTGCCGCTGCTCTTGCTCGCCGCGGGCACGGCCATCGCCTGGCCGGTGGAAATTGCTTCCAACAGTGCGACGCCAGCAGTCGCACCCAACAGAGACTTCGTAAAGTTACGACGATCCATTCAATAACCCTCATCCAGAGAATAAGAACGAATTCCAAGATGTGGCGTTGCCACGAAAACGTGGTGGGCTTAACTGAACCCACGACTTTGAATCCTGGATCGAGCGCAAGTATCCTCCAAACGGGAGTGCTGTCAATATCGCCATTGCGTCGCAATAAATAGCCTTTTCCCACAAGAAAATGCGCTTCGCAGATCACACTTAGATCAGGATCAGGAGCGTCATCGACGAGCTTGCGCGGCACATCCGTCGCATGAGGCGTGTGTGGTGATTTATGTTTATTTTGATCGCGCAATTCGCTCGGCGATAGGCGTGTTCCCAGCTGCCTAATATCTAAAAAGCGTATCGCGTGGTCGGGGCTTGTCATGACACGATGCGGGCTTGCCACGGATAACTTGCTTCAATTTTCTCTGTGCATAATTCATGAGGTGCTCGCGGTATGTCTGACCATGTTTTGGCATCGCCCCCACTTACCGCCCTTGCCCATCCTCGCGGCCACCTGCTCCATCAGCTCTACCTCCCCGAGGCAATAGCAGCGAAAATAAAGGCGGGTGCGACCGATCTTCCAAGCATCACACTAGACCATCGCCAACTTTGTGATCTCGAACTTCTGCTCAACCGTGCCTTCTCACCGCTCGATGGCTTTATGCGCGAAGTGGACTACCAAAGCGTTGTGGATCGTCTTCGCCTAGCCAACGGGCTGCTGTGGCCGATGCCCATCAATCTGGATGTCTCCGAAGCCTTTGCAGCCACGCTGTCGCACGGGCAGGAGGTCGTACTTGTGGATGGAAAGGCGAAGTCCTTGGCGATCCTCTCTGTCAGCGACATTTTCAGACCCGACCGGAAGCATGAGGCGCTGAAAGTGTATGGCACGCTCGATATGTCACACCCTGGCGTGGCTGAGCTTTTCACGCGTGGACCGGTTTATCTGGGTGGGCGTTTGCGGGGGCTGCAGTCGCCTGATCATTCCGATTTTTCCGACCTGAGGCTCTCACCCCATACCCTTCGCCAATGGTTCGAGCGGCAAGGATGGGAGCGGGTTGTTGCCTTCCAGACGCGCAACCCAATGCATCGGGCGCATGTGGAACTCACCCGGCGTGCAATGGACGCCGTCGAGGGCAAGCTTCTCCTCCACCCCGTAGTTGGGCTCACAAAGGACGGCGACATCGATGCCCAGACCCGGGTGCGCTGCTACCGGGCATTGCTGCCCCGATACCCTGAAAACTCGGTGAAGCTCGCCGTGTTGCCGTTGGCCATGCGGATGGCCGGCCCGCGGGAGGCGTTATGGCATGCCATCATCCGGAAGAACTTCGGAGCCACCCACTTCATTGTTGGACGAGATCATGCGGGGCCGGGCAACGACGCGGCTGGTCATCCCTTTTACGCTCCGCTCGCAGCCCAGGAACTGCTCAAGTCCCATGCACATGAGTTGGGCATAGAGATACTGGCGTTTGCGTCCATGGTTTTCTCACCAGCAAGACGCTCCTATGTATCAACCGACGAACTGAAGGAAGGCGAGCCAGTCCTCGATGTTTCCGGCACCCAACTGCGCCAGCATCTTCGGAACGACACACCGATCCCTGGTTGGTTTACGTACCCGGAGGTCGAAGCCATCCTCCGACAGCGTTTCCCGCTGCGATCTCAGCGGGGCTTCACGGTTTTTTTTACAGGGCTATCCGGCGCAGGAAAGTCAACGATTGCCCAAGCCCTTCAGTCCTCAATTGTCGAACTGACCGGCCGCCCAGTCACCATGCTCGATGGGGATGAGGTTCGAAAAAATCTTTCTGCAGGGCTTGGCTTTTCCCAAGCTGACCGTTCAACTAACGTACTTCGCATCGCGTATGTCGCTGCCGAAGTTGCCCGTCACGGCGGCATTTCCATCTGCGCGCCAATTGCCCCTTACGCTCAAGACCGCGAGCGGGCACGGGCCATGGTGGAAGAACATGGCGATTTCATTGAGGTGCATGTCAGCACGAGCCTAGATGTCTGCGAGGCGAGAGACCCCAAGGGTCTTTATGCCCAAGCCAGGGCGGGAACCGTGAAAGCCTTCACCGGCATCAGCGATCCTTACGAGGTACCCACTGATCCCGACATCCGGCTGGATGGCTCAACCCTCACTCCGATCGAACTGGCCGCACACATCCTTACGGAAATGCACCGAAGGGGGCTACTGATTTCCGACAGATAAAGCGTCCAGATGCACCGACCTACGCCCCGGATCTAAGCGATTCCAAAAGCCTGAGGCGGTCGATCGAAATGTTTCGCTCTGCCGACTCCAGGTCCTTCAGCCGCTTGGCCTCGGGCACGCTCATGCCGCCGAACTTGCTTCGCCACAGGTAGTAAGAGGCTTCACTGAAGCCGTGCTTGCGACATAGGTCCTTGACCGGCATGCCTGCCTCGGCCTCGCGCAGGAAGCCAATGATCTGCTCTTCGGAAAAACGCTTCTTCACGTCCAATCTCCTTCTTGTGGGGGATTGAACTCGAAACCGGGGCGCTACTCAAATTTGGGGGGACGTCGAGGTGTACGCGCTCACACTACTTGACCAGGGATCTCGAAGAGAGTTACCGGATAATCGAACACGTTGCCCGCATTGCTGCATCCAATCGTATTGTGAGCAGCGGTGAATGCGTTCGGTCGAATGATCGATATTCATCACGAAAAGTGTTCGGGAGCGGCCACGATCACCTCATGACCACCGACGATAGCGTCCGGTGTGTCTGAGTAATGTTCGTGGTCACGTCCGCCCCCTGACGCTTGCTTGTCGGCATGCGCTAAAAAGAACTGTGCCAGCGAACGCAGCTGCTCCGGGCCTGCAAGGAACGTGACCTCATCCATGGTCAACAACAGGTCCGGTGCCATTTTAGAGCGACCGTAGATTTTCACTCCAGGACTCGCAAAGAAACTCTGACAAGGGTGAGCCTAACCAATCGAAGCTCCATCCGTGTCCACGCGGACACCCTCCAAATCGCGGACCGAATCGACCAAAGCCCGGTATTTTCTGGCATATGTCTCCAGCGTCTCCGGTTGAAAGCCACGATAAGCCAAGGGTCGAGGCGACGGGTGCACGTGCAATGAGGCAACATCGCTGTATCGCACTGGGCCTGACCCGAACCCTGGATCGCGAATGCCCTCCACATCGAAATCGTCCAGCTGTAGAGGTGCCCACTCCTCATACTTTTCTTGGCTTCCTGCATAGCCAACCGTTACCCACAGTCGAGCGCCGTCTAAAAAACGATCAGCCTTTGTCATGGCTTCTGCAAAACGCCTGACAAGTTCAGGCGGCATTTTCTGAAACTCGTTCACCTATTTCATGTAAGCCATGACGTTGACGATACATCCCGAGTTCCGGTCAATCCACACAGCCATTCCGCCGCCAGTCGCTGTCGGCTGCGACGCATTTCCTTGAACGATCCATACGTTCCCGCGTCCCTGAATCACAGTTAGTGGAAGTTGCTTTTTCACCTCAGCCTCGCCAAATCTTGCTTGCAGAATTGCCAGCGCCACTGCCTCAGCGGTTCTCTTATCCGGAACATAGTCGGGATGATTTGAACCTGTGGCTTGCACACTCACCGCTGCTACCAACAGTACGAATAAAATTGAACATCTACGAATCATCGATGAATCACTCCGTTATCACCCGCACTTTTTCAAATTAATTAAGACTGACGGATTGGTGGGAGTTGTTTCCTGCACGTGTCCCCCAGTGCCCTCCGCTGCATCAAAGTGCAGCGCACCCGCACTGCTTGGAACGGTTCGAGCAAGGTTAGATCTCGCTCTCCTGGCATCACTCTCAGCATCGCCGGTGGGCGACCGAGTGGATCAGGTCACTTGACGAGTTCTCGCTAGGGGTGAACACCGACTCCTAGGCCAGCCCGCGCCCTAGCGCGCAGTCCAAGTCAACCTATCGCTAGTCGTTTCGACCGACTGAAAATCCTCAAGAAAGGCGGATAGTTTGCCGAACTTTAGTTGTGCGATCGGCGCTTTCCGCCTTCCACGCAGCTCACACCAAACCGACAACGACTGGACATCGGCATATTCTACCGGACCATCTCCGAATCCCGGGTCCAGAATACCCGTCTTCGTCATTTTCTCGATGCCCCATGGCCCAGTCCCCTCCGTAGACTCGGACATTCCCGTGTAGCGCACCGTGACTCTCAGCGGGGCACCTCCCTCCTCCTCTTCAATTTTGCAAAGCATTCGCAGAAAAGAGTAAAGGCTGACCGATGGGCTTGGAGCATCCGACATATGGCTATTCTGTCGTGATCCCGGCGTCGTCTATCCGAACGCCCTCGCAAGATTCGACAAGGTCACAAAGCGTTCGATATTTGAACGAATATTGTTCTAACGATTCCGCGCGGAATACGTGGTTTTGGGCGGAGCGGGGGACCGCATGGACGGTAACTTTCTCTACATCAGAGTAGGCAATCGGTCCCGACCCAAAGCCCGGGTCACGGATCCCATCTTCTGTGATGTCCTCCAGACGCACCGGTGCCCACTCGTCATATTGATCGGAAGCACCCGTATAGGTCACCGTTACCCAGAGCGCTGGACCATCCCCTGCATATTCGGCACGGTGAAGGAACTCCGCAAACTTTCGCAAACGCTGTTCATCCATCTCACAAACCTTATGGCGCGCGCGAAGGAGAGAAGGCTAGGAAGCCCATCGACCTTCTCGCACGTCGATCTACGAATGCTAAGGCTGGGCTTCCGCTGGACGTTCCGACTGCGATTCGGACGCCTCTAGTTCGTCTTTTGCATATTGAAGCCCTGCATCCGCAGCTTTATGCAGCCAGAATAGAGCACGCGTTCGCTCCTCTTCATCCTCGCTATTGCGAAGCAACCCGAAAAGGCCGTAGGCACAGCCCGCATCACCGTTCTCGGCGCCAATGGTGTACCACTTGATCAAGGCTGCACGATCACCTCTCACAATTGAGTGATAGCTAGCCAGCTTTCGAGCAGCATCGGGAGAGCCCTGGATGGCCTCGCGAACCAGTGTCGCCTGCTGAGAAGAGCTGAGATCCAAATCGCTAGAAAGACGCACCGGCACGTCCTGTTTATTGGTCATCGATGACACGGGATACGCCGTAAAAAAAGAAAGGCTCAAGAACAACGCGCGCGCGGCAACTGGATGTTTCACGGCTTAATCCCCTTGAGCATTTGCTTGCTAACCTCGGGCCCGCGCAAGCATTGAAGGATGTGTTCCATATAAGCGCGCATCGCCTCGATGCAATTGCACGAGCCTTTCTTGCACCCTCTCCAAGTGATTGTGGAATTCGCACGATCCGCGCCCAACCCACGGAATGGTGCGCTTAACTACCCTTCGCCATAGAACCCGGAGGCGCTTGGGCGTTTTCAACACCATCCTTCAGCGATAAGGTAACGGCCGAAGAGTTGGAACCACTGGACTGAAGCACCTGCGCTTTGTTCGCGTGCAGGTAACTCACATCCAACTGACCCGGTGAGGTCCAACGCACGTCCACGCCGTATGCCTCGGCGTTTCTCGTGGCGCCATAAATTTCAGCTACCGCATGGTCTTTGTCGCAAGCTTTTCGGACAGGAACAACGCAAACGATGTAGTTGTAAGGCGACGTTGCATCTACCCCCCCTTCGAGCACGACCGCATCTTTGGAGCCATCGGGGCTTGTTAGCCGAGCGGCTTCAAGAGCTTCTGGCGTACACCCACTCAACATAAAGCAGGTTAATAGACACGCAGCGCAGAGAAAATTAAGTGGAAACGGAGGCATAGTTAATCCAAGCTATGTTTCGTCACAGAGGGCAGCGAAATGCTGTAATCAACAACGTCAGAGAGGTTACTTCGTAACGCCGTAGCAATTGCGATACCACCATATTCCATTGCGAATTTGCGTTTGATCTGCCGGATCGTCTCCGTATGGAGCGTCACCAAAAGGTGTTCCAAACGAAGGGTTGCCGTTGCCAGACCTCGTCTGGGCCCAACCTGCGGCCCTGAGAAGAACTGTATCAGGGATGCCTCCTGCGGCACCAACAGCGCCGTAATGGAAGTTGCCGTAATCCGCATACTGACGACCCTGCTGTTTGAAGTCCCATGGGCCGTGCAAACGTTCATTTTCGTAGAACGTCAGGTATTCTCTACCCATTGCCGTGCCACCGCTGATAATCGTGAGCTGCCGCAGGCCTTGCATGGTGTAAATGTCTGCGGACAGGTCATTGCCGGGAGGCTTAGGCGGCATGATCTCCTCGCAGTCACCGCACAATCCCAGTGGATCAGCATGATTGAAAGGATTACCGTTGACATAGCCGTACGTGCTGATGCCGCCGGTCAAGCCAATGGGATCGCTCTGAATGTATCGCCCCGTGGCGCTGTCGTAGTAACGGTGAATGTTGTAGAGGAACCCGCTTTCGCGGTCCCAATACTGACCCTCGAACCGGAGGTTGAGCACATAACCGTTCGTCGATGTCGGGGCCTGCTCACCAAACGGATTGCCCTGGTAGGCCCACGACCACACCGCCGTGCCGGAAGCGTTGGTGACCGCGCGCGGGGAATTCAAACCGTCGGCGTGCACGAAGGCCACCGTGGTGCCGTCGACTACCGCCACGGGGGTGTCATCCATCCACACGTAGTCTCGGGATGCTGCACCATACTCGCCCAGCAACCCACTGGGGCCATAGGCGAACCGAGTGGTGGCAGAACCCACCGTCTTGGCAATCCGATGCGCTGAGGCGTCGTAGGCGTAGGTCGCCACCGTGGAGCCAGCCTGCTGGAGCACGGTCAACTGGCCGCGCCCGCTATAACCATAGCCCCACGCCGTGCCGGCGCTGGCGTTGCCAGTCGTTGACCCGTTCGCGTCGTAGGTCCGGGAGCCAGTGCCGATGGTCGTGAGCCGATGCGTGCCGCTTTGGTAGCCGTAGGTGCCCGTCGCCAGACCCGGTGCGGTCTTCGTCAGACGGTCGCCGGTCTTCGAGTAGGTGTAAGCCTCGACGAGGGCGCCAATGGCGTTCTTCACACCGGTGAGCCGATAGAGTGGATCGTAGGTGTAGGTCTCCGTGGCCGGCGAGGCACCTGCAGCGTTGCCCAAGGCCACAATGTTGCCCACCGCATCGCGCGCCACATGCAGGCTCAGCGCCGGGCTAACGATATCGGTGAAGCGGTAGTTGGCATCGTAGCTGCGGGCGATGGTCTGACCGTTGCCCAGGGTGTAGCTCGCGACCGGGCCGAACGGTAAGTAGGTGGCCGCACTGACGACGGCGGTGGCCACCCCCTTGGCGGGGGTGACCGTGACCTTGGTGACTTGGCCCACAGCATCCCGTGCGTATTCCGTCACGAGGCCACTTGGGGAGGCGACCGCTGCAAGACGACCGGCCTTGGTGTAGACATAGTCGGTGGTATCGGTGACCGTGCCCTGGGTCTGGCGCTGCTCGGTCACGCGTCCCTGGTTGTCGTAGCAATACACGGTGGTGACCGCGTTCTCCACGACCCGCGTCAGGTGGCCGATGGGGAACGAGCTGGCACACCCGGTGACACTCGTGGCCTCATCGTAGTGAAACGCGACATTCAGCGCGGCGTCGGCGTAGCTGACCGAGGTCTTGCGGCCGAGCGCATCAAACCCCTGGCTCGCCACGGTGGATTTGGCGTCGGTCTGCGTCAGCGGGTTACCCGCCGTGTCGAAGGTGGACGACTGCGCACCCGTATCAGGGCTGGTCATGGAAACGGGGTTGCTCAGGCCATCGAAGCCGTAACTAGTCACCAAGCCATCGGGATCGGTTACCGACTTGACCTGGTCCAGGGCGTCCAGCGAGAGTTTGGTCGTGCTCGAACTGGAGGCATCGGTGCCGTTCGCATTAGCCACACTGCTGACCACGCGGTCCAGGCCGTCATAGCCGCTCTTCTGGACCGTCCCCAGCGCGTCCTTGGCCGACACCAGATTGCCGTTGGCATCGTAGCTGCCGCTGGTCGTCGCGTCGAAGACGACATGCCCCAATCCATCGGTCACACTGACCAGCTGACCCAGCGTGTTGTAGCCGCGCGAGAGGCTCTGCCGCGAAACGCCCTTGGCGTCGAAGGTCTCTTCCTTGATCCGATTGCCGGAGGCATCCAAGGTGTAGTGGATGTGCTCACCCAAGCCATCGGCCACATCGACCAGGCGATGTGCGTCATCGTAGCCGTAGGTGACCGTCACGCCGTCCGCGTCCGTCACCGAGGTCAGCGCGCCGTTGGCGTCGTAGGTGAAGGTGGTCGTGGCGTCGCCGGCCGAGGCCATACCGTTCGTGTTGGCTCGCACCGTCTGGCTGGCCAGCCAGCCGCGGGCGCTGTAGCTGAGATCGGTCACAACCCCGTTGGGGTCCTGGCGGCGCACCGGCCGCCCCGCCTTGTCATAGGCAAGCACTCGGGTCACCTGGCCGAGCGCATTCGTTACTTGGGCCAGGTCGCCCGCCCGGTGGCATGCCCCGCCCAGCGTCCCGCATCCGGACTCATCCGTGGTGAGGTAATAGCCAAGCTGCGTGACATCACCGACATCGGCACGAGGACCGTCCACCGACAGCAGCAGTCCGACCCGCGGGCACTGGGTGGCGTCGACGGCATCGCAGTAGGTCATGGTCGAGCGCCGCACGCCGGCGGGCGCTGCACCCGTGGCCGAGCATGTGTAACTGGCAGCCGCGGAGACGGTTGGGTCCATGTCGCATTGGGCCGTCACTTGACCCCGTGCGTTATAAGCCCAGCCCATTTTGGCGACGACGGCGCCCGCAGCGTTACTGATGGTGCGGGTTAAAGGATTGCGCCAAATCGGCTCCCAGGTCGTTACCGTGGTGCGCTGCGCCGTGGTGTTCTTCGCTTCGATGCGCTGGGTCTCTAGCCCCGCCGACGTATTGATGACCGATGTAACGTGATTGGCAAAGTCGATGTAGCTCGACGGCCAGCCATTGGCGTCGTAATTGATGGTCGAATAAGGCTGAGCGCAGTCGCTGCCGCACGGCGCGGAGCCCCCCGTTACGTGCGACTGAGCCTTGATGCTTTGAAAATTCAGAGCCGTTGTCGCGCCCAACGGCGTGGTCGCGGAGTTGCGCAGAGTGCCGTAGGAAACTTGATAGGTGTCGACATTCCCCGCAAAGCTGGCGGAGATCGCGCGCCCCACGCTGTTATAGGCCGTGGTTTCGAATCGCACGCCTTTCTCGTCGACCAGACCGGTCATCGCATTGGGCTGTGACTTGCCACCCGTCAAGGCACTCTCGTTGTAGACATACGTGCGCGAGTGACTGTCCGGGTAGGTCACCGACGCCAAGTTGCCTTGGCTATCATAAGCATACGAAAGCGCTGCACCATCCGGCAGGGTCACCGTGGACACATGGCCCGAGTTGTCGTAAGCAAAGCTCAACATCCGGCCGCTTGGGCCTTTCACCGTGAGCAAAAGGCCCGCGCGCGGCGCCGTCTGAGCAGGAGTTGCCGCCGTGCTATAGGTAAGTGTCGTCACCGCTCCGGACAGATCCACGATTGACTGGAGCGTTCCATCTAGGGCGTAGTGCTCGGTCTCGCGCGGTGCGCCCAGGAACAAGGCGTAACCGCTCGCTTGCCCTGTGCTGTTGGTCTCGTCAGTTAGGGTATTCATCGTATTCGCGGCCCCAAGCCAGCCGGCCGCCCCCTTGGAAAACCGCTCGACCGAGCCATCAGGGCGATATACGACGGCGGTCTTCACCATCGTGTTATTGACGCCTTTGGCATCGTGAACCACGACAGAGCGGTCAAAACTGTGGCGCCAGTGCGCTCCGATCGCGCTTGAAGTGACTGTGTCGCTGCTATTGTAGAAACGACGAAGCATCAAAGCCTCGTCATCTCGGAAGTCCGTGTCTTGCTGATACTTGTTGCCGTTCGACGCGTTGATGGGGTCTCCGACGAAGTTAGACCCAGGGCACATGGTGCCGGCCTCCTTCGCGGCGTCACCGGAGCTTCGCATGGGACTCGACCCTCCCAACGCGCCTCCTTTGCCGCCATTGGCTGCTGCACACCCGCCCAAATTTTTCTCGGGATTTTCAGCGACATATTCCTTGGCCCATATGGCGTAGCCGGATGTATTGGGCTGGGTCGAGATAGCTGCGGCCACAGAGGAATTCAGCGCATCCATGTCGTAATAGTAGTAGTAGAGCGTTGGACACTGGGTGGTGCAGTTGCCGCGCATCAGGGTGGCCAGCACAGACAGGGCGGCATCAACCGATGAAAAAGTGCCGGTGTATCCGCTGATGGAATAGGGGGCGCCATAGGTCGATGTGGCCCAAGCCGAACCACTCACGCAAAGCAGTATCGCGAGCGAGCACTGGACCATCAACCGAGCGACGGAGCGAGCGGACCAAGTCCTTGTCGTAGGCATCGCGGCAATCTCAGGGGAGGTAACGCATTATCGAAAAATCTTGCTTCACCGGGGTGTCAGCGCAGGCCTACACGCCTTGTAGGGTTTCCCCTACAAGGCGCCTTCCCTGCCTCTTCTGCACTAGGTCCATCGAAGTCCTCGCGGCAGCCTTAATTGCCAAGCGAACAATCGGCCTGCTCGTTCCATTCGCTTGGCAAGGGTGTATCAAGCCGTTCTCTGACCTAGCCTCTGCGAAAGCCGATGCGGCCCGACCTTTATCCTGCTCCGAACTTGGTCACAGTCGAGGCGGCCTGTGGGCCTTCTGCGTCGTACGGTCGACCTTCCTACCATCCTCGGCTGCTTCAGCGGCGTCCACAAGTTTCTGCAGCGATAAGGTGGGCTCGGTCTTCGAGGTGTAGAGCTTGAGCCACGGCAGCTCGTCGCTATTGGCCACGCTCAGCAGGTCTTCTACCGCTTGGTGGTCTTGACGCTCCAGCTCAGCCAGATGCCCCTTTAACTTAAACCGGTCGTGGATGGCTTGACTCCGCCAAGGCTTTGCTCGCTGGCTGATGTCGGCCATCTGCGCATCGATGGACACCGACAGACGCGCCCGCTCCGCCACCTCCTCTTCGATTGTGCGAATCTGGGCGAGACGTCGCCGATGGGCGGCTTGCATGCGCGGCGTGTAAGGGCGACGCGCCTGGTCGTGCTCTCGACGCAACGCACCCAAGGCCTCGCGCTTTTGATCAGCGTCGCACTGCAAGTCAAAACGCACGGTGGAAAAGCGCTTGTACTCGCGATCCAAGTGCAGCAATGCCTTGCCCACCATGACCAAGGCATTGAGAAACCACTGCACGGCCTTCACCGTTCGCATCACCCCCGTCTGGATACCGCCGGGCGACGAGGCCACCCGAGTGACATAGACCGCATCAAAGCGCTCCGCCAGGCCGACGATGGGCGGTGGCTCCCAGGCTACAGGCGATTGCATCCACTCTTCTTGGGTGAGGTATTTGGCTCGGCGCACCGACGCGCTGGGTCTTGGGGTGACCACAGCCGGCGCACCGAGCTTGGCGGCTGGCTTCGAGGTGGGCTGCGGCGCCTGAAACGCCGCAGACGAGCCCAAGGACGGTGGTCGCGGCGTCACCCTTGGACCATCCGTTCTCGTCGTAGCGGCATCAGCGCCCCCCGCTGCGGCCACCCCTGTCAGCTCGGCGGGCGCACCGTCGCGAGTGGCACGGTGGGCCAGCAGCGCATCGCCCAGCCGCGTCTGGGTACCCTGACGCTCCAGCGCGGTCGCCGCTTGGCCAAGCTGCGGCTCCGCCGTTCGCGCGGTTCCCATGCGCTTATAGCTGCGGTGATCCACCCGCACCTCAAGGCCACTGGCCGAGGCAATCAGATTCGATAGCTCAGCCCATTTCGCATTCAGCCGCTCCAGAGCTTCCGCGCCGGCCGTTTGATCGCGAAAGACCTCGAGCTTCAGGCCAAAGGCCGGCGCCCCTTCGACTGCGCCTCGCTTAATCGGCCGGGTGGGAAAATACAGGTGCGCGTGATAGCCGCGCTGGCCCTCCGGCTTGAGCACCCCGAACGCATCGCGTGCGGCGTCTCGGTGCAACGCCACGGACACCGAGGTGTGCAATTCCTCGGCAATGAAAGCCGCCAGCGCTTCGGCTAAATCCGCAGCCTGCGTTTCATCGAAGCCAATCGGTACCGGGCAACGGTAGTCCCGCGCGACTTGGCCATCTTTGCGCCGTTCAGCGCCTTCGACGGCGTTCCAAAGCACCGCCGGGTCGCTCGCCCACGGCGGCGCCCCATCCGGGGCGATGGTGAGCGCGCGGACGACCGAATCGCTGAGCGCGCGTTTGCGGTAGTCGTGCCAAGTCTTGGTGCGTTCGTCGTAAAGGCGAAGACCGAGGCGGTATGCAGCACCGGCAACCGCTGAGTGCGCCTTGGCGCGGGTATGTACACTGAGGTGGGGGCGAGCGTGATAGTGCATGAGATGACAGTCCTTGTCGTGCCGTGGGCGCCGGTCATCCGGACCGACGAATCATTTCTCTCCATGGGTAGCGCCCTCTTCCGTGCGCCGCCCCCATGCCTCCATTCAAGCGGCTTCTTCACGAACGTCAAGGTCGCCTAGACCTTGATATGGCAGTCATAATCAAAAGTGTGACCTCCATCGACTAAGCTGAGCAGTCGTTAGTCGTTGCAAGGAAAGCCTGTGCGCGAATGCGCATCCTCGGTGCGCAAGTAAGGACGCAAAGCAATATCGCAAGAAGATGCGATCAACGCATATGCATGGCCTGAAGCTCGACGCGTTATTTCGAAGAAATAAATAGACGCGCACTTCGCTCGACGCCGAAAAATCCGCAGCGATGGGCCCTCGACTCGGTGGCACCGTCCCGCGCACATTTCACGGGTAAGTAGGCTGGCTGAAACGCGATGCTCCGACAGTTCAACCGCTCGACTAAAGCGACGGCCACCGTCAATTGACCTGAGTTGACAATACCGCGGCTGGCTTTAGCGTTATCACATCAACAAGGAGGTCGGGCTCATGATGAGCGGCAACACATGGAATCAATGGTTGGTCTTTGCGCGCGCCCTGCGGTTCAAAGTCCTAGAGGAATCCAGCGGCATCTACATTTACTGGTCGCCGCCCGATGGCGCCCACCGCGGCAGGCTGTTCCGAAGGCAGCGCCAGCTCATGGCTGAGCTGCGCAAGCTTGCCGTGGTCTATCTTCAGCTGAACTGGGTCATTCGCCAGGATGCGCGCTACGCTTTTTCCTCCGGCGATCACTCGCTGATCCACTATATGATCGACGCCGATCAACCGCGACCATCGGACAGCGCTCGGTCGGCACACCGCTTGCACCACACATTAGCTAAACGCGCGCACCCAGCGCGAGGCTCGTTGGACTTGGAGCAAGCTCTGCCCGACGTGCTAGCGCTGATGAGCACCAACCAAGACGAGTGGTACGCCCAGGTAGCCGGGGCGGAATTGGCAAAACAAAGCGCGCGGCAGATTGAGCGTGAATTGTGCCAAGCACCGCCGGCCATCGTTCGCCCCCGACTCTAGAGGCGTTCGTCAGTCCGCTACCTGCCCAATGGATCATCGCTTACCTGCCCAATGGATCATCGCTGGCAGCTTTGTGTCGTCGAGCAGCGCCACGTTTGGTGAATGAGCCATGCCTATGGCGATAAAGGTGATGCAATTGATACAGTTGACCTGAAGCGCGCGCAGCCCAAGCACAGGATGAAGTGATGATCACGGAGCCAAATGCTCGTGTCGAAAACAACCCAGAGGTCTCGACCGCTCGTAATGAGGTCGGCTTCGCTGTCGTGTATCGGTGGCGCTTGCATCCCCACGCGGAGGAGGCATTCGTATCGGCCTGGGCCCGAGTGAGCAGCCTCTTAGAATCTGAGCGCGGTTCATGTGGCGCCAGGCTCCACCGAGGAGATGACGGGCTTTGGTACAGCTATGCCCAGTGGCCTACCTCTGAAGCACGCGACGCCGCTTTCTCACTAGGCGACGTCGATCCCGCTGCACAGGCAGCCATGAAGGCTGCTGTGCTGGAGTATCTTCCCGAGATCCGCCTAGTGCTGGTTGCAGATCTGCTTCACCGAAGAGGCCGCTATTCACTCTCCTGAGCTACATTTCCATGCAGCTGGTGGCGTGCCCAAACGGAATCGCCGCCCGAGCGCGACCAAAGCGATGATGTCGATGCGAACCTAGGGGAAGAATAGTCTGAGACACGCGACGGCCTCGACAACTGCCCTCTCTTCAACCGGTGCAACGCCAGAAGGTTGCGAAGGGCCACGCGAGGGCCACGAGTCGTAATGAGCCGGCTTCCGAGACAACCATCTGTATTCGTCGGGCGGTGGACGCGCCACAATTTATAGAAAGAATTTAAAGGGAGGCAGCATGAGATTCAGCGACCTTGAAGAGTCTGCGCTACATCTTGTCGACCCCCCGTTAGTTAGTGCCAACCATAACCCAAGGTCGCCGGATCATTTTGCTGCCTGAATTCTGCGGGCGTCAGCCCGCCTAAGCTGTCGTGCGGTATCTCGCGGTTGTAGTCGGCTAGCCAAAGCTCTGCCTGCTCGCGTACTTCGGTCAGGTTCCGAAACACGTGCATGTCGAGGACACCACGCCGGAAGCTGCCGTTGAAGCGCTCGATGAAGCCGTTCTGCATCGGCCTTCCCGGCTCGATGAAGTCGAGCTTGATGCCTTTGCGTTCTGCCCATTCCGCGAGCGCCAGGGCGACAAATTCCGGGCCGTTGTCCAGACGAAGCTTTGATGGATATCCGCGCCATGCAGCGACACGCTCGAGCGTGCGAATCACACGCGACGCAGGCAAATTCAAATCGATTTCCACGGCGAGTGCCTCGCGACTGAAGTCATCAATGACATTAAAGGTGCGGAAGCGGCGGCCGTCCCACAGCGCGTCGGACATGAAGTCGATGGACCAGCTTCCGTTGATCGCCTCGCCGGCCACCAGTGGTAGCGGGTGACGCGTCGGGACACGCTTCTTGCCGCGTCGGCGGCGATTCAACTGCATTTGGCAATACACGCGCCACACCCTCTTGTGGTTCCACGGCAGACCGCGCCGGCGGATGATCTGAAATAGCTTGTCGAAGCCGCGCTCGGGGAATCGCTCAGCCAGCTCCGCTAATAGCCCGATGACGGGCTCGTCGCGATCAGGGCGAGCCTTGTAGCGCAGCGTAGATCGCGAGAAGCCTAGTGCCTCACAGGCCCGGCGCTCGCTCCATCCGTGCTGCTCGACCAGCCAGGTGATGAGCGGGCGCATATGCGCCGGGTCTACAGCTTTTTTGCGATGAGATCCTTAAGCCCGTGGTTCTCCATCGCCAGATCCGCATACATGCGCTTGAGCTTGTTGTGCTCCGCTTCCAGGTCACGCAGGCGATGAACGTCCGACGCCTCCATGCCACCGTACTTCGATTTCCAGGTGTAGTAGGTCGCCTCGGAAATGCCGAGATCCCGGCACATGTCCTTGACCTGCCTGCCGCCTTCGACCTGCTTCAGCGTCGCAACGATCTGGCTCTCGGTGAATTTGCTCTTGCGCATCGTGGGTCTCCTTGGGGATATTTTGCCCGGAGACCTCGGTTTATGTCTGGAGTAAGTTTACGGGGAGTCGACAGCTCGATCTCGATGGCGACTGCCTCATGCGTGGCGTCATCGACGATCGTCAGGCACTTCAATACGCGCCCTTCGGCGGTGCGATCGAAGACGAAATCGATGGACCAGACCTCGTTTGCGGCCGCGGGCCGGAGCAGTGGCTGCCTGTCGGTCGGAGGCACCTTTTTCCTTTTGCGACGGCGCACCTGCAGGTTCGCCTCCTGGTACAGGCGCTCAACTCGCTTGTAGTTGACCATCTGACCGGCCTGGCGGAGTTTCAGGTAGATCATGCCGACGCCGTAGCGTTTATGGCGATTCGCCAGCGCGCAGATCATTTCGCGCAGCTCGACATTGGCGTCGGGCCGCGGCTCGTATCGGTAAGCGCTTGCGCTCATGCCGGCGATCGCCAGCGACCGGCGCTCACTCAGTTCCTGGCAGATCAGATAGCGCACCAGCTCGCGCCGGTCCGGTGCGCTCACCATTTTTTTCGCAGAGCTTCCTTGATGACCTCGTTCTCCAGAAGCTGCTCGGCAAGCAGCTTTTTAAGGCGTCCGTTCTCCGACTCCAGGTCCTTCAGCCGCTTGGCCTCGGGCACGCTCATGCCGCCGAACTTGCTTCGCCACAGGTAGTAAGAGGCTTCACTGAAGCCGTGCTTGCGACATAGGTCCTTGACCGGCATGCCTGCCTCGGCCTCGCGCAGGAAGCCAATGATCTGCTCTTCGGAAAAACGCTTCTTCACGTCCAATCTCCTTCTTGTGGGGGATTGAACTCGAAACCGGGGCGCTACTCAAATTTGGGGGGACGTCGGCAAGACCGCAGCTGCTCCGGACCTACGAGAAACGTGACCTCATCTATCGTCAACAAGACGTCTGGTGCCATTTTAGAGCGACCGTATACTTTCATCGCAGGCTTCGCTGAGAGGTCGCGACAAGGATAAGCCTAACCAATCGAAACTCCATCCACGTCCACGCGGACGCCCTCAAATTCGCTGACCAAATCAACTAACACGCGATATTTGCTTGCGTATGTCTCAAGCGTCTCCGGCTGAAAACTACGATCATCCTGGGGACGAGGCGACGCATGAACGTGCAGCGAGGTAACATCACTGTATCGAACTGGGCCCGACCCAAACCCCGGATCGCGGATACCCGCCGCATCCAAATCGTCCAGTCGCAGAGGTGCCCACTCCTCATACTTCTCTTGACTTCCTGCGTAGACGACCTTGACCCAAAGTCGACCGCCGATCAGGCAGCGAT
The DNA here is from genome assembly GCF_041228075.2 of Xanthomonas sp. NCPPB 2632. Classification (NCBI taxonomy): domain Bacteria; kingdom Pseudomonadati; phylum Pseudomonadota; class Gammaproteobacteria; order Lysobacterales; family Lysobacteraceae; genus Xanthomonas; species Xanthomonas sp. NCPPB 2632. The sequence continues at coordinate 2,107,532 of NZ_CM192979.1, read as the reverse complement.
CGGCGCGTGTCATAGCTTCTGCAAAGCGTCTGACAAGTTCTGACTCCATCTCCCGCCTCATTTTCAGAACGGCATTAATAGCGCTGCCTATCTGGCTTTGGCAACCTATGCGCTAAGTTTTAAAATCAAAGTTGGTTGATGATCCAGCTAATACGACCTTGGGCACCGGAGTTCCAAAAAATCCGATTTCAAGAAATAGAGGAACACCGGATTTTATGAACAGAAGGAAATCAACGCCACCGGCCGCTTCAGGATGGGAAGCCCACACGCCTTGATGCGTCACTGAAAAGTCGAGAGGCAATTTTTCGCTTGGCGAGAAATAAATGAACTGTCCAACACATTTTCCTGCATCAGCTACGTCTTCGCTCCACTCTCGCCGATCGACCTTTAAGCTCTTAAAGATCGGTCCTAGATGAGAATCGCGAATTCCAAGGGCGGACAGAATTTTCGAAAGCGCCCGGTGCTCGACCTCTGTAATAATCATGGAATACCTAACGTCTCAAGCAAGTAGTTCTTCGCCAAAATCGTCTGGAGAGCTGACCCAAGCATCAGTCACTTACCTCTTGCATCCGACCTCAAAGACGCGGATCCTTCGCCGCATTTTTCCCGTCCGTCTCGACACGATTTAGCTTTTCTGCGCATCAGCGACATTCTCGCTTGGCAATCTACGGATGTTCCGGCTGAGCTTCCGATGGACGTTTCGGGTGCTTGTCGATCGCCTTTAGTTCGTCTTTTGCGTATTGAAGCCCGGCATCGGCAGCCTTATGCAGCCAAAATAGAGCACGACCGCGCTCTTCTTCATCCTCACTGTTGCGAAGTAACCCGAAAAGTCCATAGGCACAGCCCGCATCACCGTTCTCGGCACCAATGGTGTACCACTTGACCATGGCTGCACGATCACCTCTCACAATTGAGTGATAGCTAGCCAGCTTGCGAGCAGCGTCGGGTGATCCTTGAATGGCCTCTCGACCCAGTGTCGCCTGCTGAGCAGAGCTGAGATCTAAATCTCCGGAGAGACGAACGGGTGCGTCCTGTTTGTCGGTCATCGCTAACGCAGGAGATGCGCACAAGAAACATAGGTTCAAGAACAACGTGCGCACGGTAAATGAGTGTGTCACGGCTTCATCGGTACCATTATCCCCCGGCAAAAGCCCCAGGAGGGCCAAATTTCTTAGTTTTTCCAAAGCCATCCTCGTTGCAGTCCCACCTCACTCGCAGAGGAGGAATTCGAGCATATACCGCGCGGCCCCATCATGATCCGACATGGGTAGCGGTCATCGCACTCGTTGCAGACTTAAAGCCCAGATCTTTCGGGAAGCCCGGTGCTCGATGTGAGCACGCGTCTGACAACGCCGGGGTTTTTCCGACTCAAGTTGACCATGAAGTCACAATATTTACCGACGGTAGAAATCACCAGATGCCCTTCGCCAAGAAGACGCAGGGCATCCCTATCTGCAACGTCGTGGATGTCGTCATTGACAACGTCGAACTCATTTCGTGCAAAGTCAGATCGGAAACTCGACTTAAGGTCACTGCCGAAGACCCAATTTAGTCGGAGTTGCTCCACCGGTATATTGAAGATGGCAGCGATTCTTTGAAGCGAGAGAAACTCAATGTCGACCGACATAGCATTCTTGTCCCGTCATTTGCAGCCACACACCTTGGTCTTCGTGGCAAATGCCGCCGCTTGACCTTCGATGCTCAAGTCGTAAAAGCCCTCAAAAATGGTTGCACCAGTAGCGATAGCTCCAGCAGCCACTCCCGCGCCCGTTCTGCCGATCAACCGCAGCGATCGCGTGCCAAATCTGCCGGACCACCTGCTGAGCTGACTTGTATAAGGATTCATCGCCGTTTTGGCGATGCCTAAGCCTCGAAGTTCCGCAGCAGTCTTCGGCATCGTTCCTATGCCCAGTGTTGTGGCGAGCGTTGAGACCGCAATCGATGGATCGATTGCATTATCTCTAACATAGTCTGCAAATGCGTCGTAATCAAACGTCTCACATGATCGCTCATAGGCCTCGTATTCATCGCGCTGCGCACCAGGTGCGAAAGTCCAGGGGCCAATCCCTTCCAAACCATCAGGGTCAATCTGAATAAGCGGCATCCCGCCCACGTAAGAGTATGTAGTTATGCCCGCAGCCAACCCCATGGGATCGCTCTGGATGTATCGCCCGGTTGTGCTGTCGTAGTAACGATGGATGTTGTAGAGGAACCCGCTTTCCCGGTCCCAGTACTGACCCGCGAACCGGAGATTCAACACATACCCGTTCGTCGATGTCGGTGCCTGCTCACCAAATGGGTTGCCTTGGTAGGCCCATGTCCACAGCACCGTGCCGGAAGCGTCGGTCACCGCCCGGGGCGTGTTCAGGCCATCGGCGTGCACGAAGGCCACCGTGGTGGTGCCGTCCACCACCGCCACGGGGGTGCCGTCCATCCACACGTAGTCCCGGGACGCGGCGCCATATTCGCCCAGCAGCCCACCGGGGCCATAGGCGAACCGGGTGGTGGCAGAACCCACCGTCTTGGCAATCCGATGCGCTGAGGCGTCGTAGGTGTAGGTCGCGACCGTCGAGCCGGCCTGCTGGAGCACGGTCAACTGGCCGCGCCCGCTATAGCCATAGCCCCACGCCGTGCCGGCGCTGGCGTTGCCAGTCGTCGACCCATTCGCATCATAGGTCCGGGAACCGGTACCGATGGTCGTGAGCCGATGCGTGCCGCTTTGATATCCGTAGGTGCCGGTGGCCAGACCCGGTGCGGTTTTGGTCAGGCGGTCGCCGGTCTTCGAGTAGGTGTAAGCCTCGATGAGAGTGCCGCTGGCGTTCTTGACACCGGTGAGCCGATAGAGCGGATCGTAGGTGTAGGTCTCACTGGCCGGCGATGCGCCTGCAGCGTTGCCCAAGGCCACGATGTTACCCACCGCATCCCGTGCCACATGCAGGTTCAGCGCCGGGCTGACGATATCGGTGAACCGGTAGTTGGCATCGTAGCTGCGGGCGACGGTCTGACCGTTGCCCAGGGTGTAACTCGCGACCGGGCCGAACGGCAGGTAGGTGGCTGCACTGACGACGGTAGTAGCCACGCCTTTGGCCGGCGTAACCGTGACCTTGGTGACCTGACCCAAGGCATCGCGTGCGTATTCGGTCACGAGGCCACTCGGGGAAGCGACCGCGGCCAGACGACCAGCCTTGGTGTAGACATAGTCAGTGGTGTCAGTCACCGTGCCCTGCGTCTGGCGCTCCTCGGTCACGCGTCCCTGGTTGTCGTAGCAGTACACGGTGGTCACCGTGTTCTCCACGACTCGCGTCAGGTGGCCGATGGGGAACGAGCTGACACACCCCGTGACACTCATGGCCTCATCGTAATGAAAGGCGGCATTGGGCTTGGCGTCGGTATAGCTGACCGAAGTCTTGCGACCCAATGCATCGAACGACTGACTCGCCACGGTGGATTTGGCATCGGTCTGCGTCAGCGCGTTACCCGCCGTGTCGAAGGTGGACGACTGCGCACCCGTATCAGGGCTGGTCAGGGAAACGGGGTTGCTCAGGCCATCGAAGCCGTAACTAGTCACCAAGCCATCGGGATCGGTTACCGACTTGACCTGGTCCAGGGCGTCCAGCGAGAGTTTGGTCGTGCTCGAACTGGAGGCATCGGTGCCGTTCGCATTAGCCACACTGCTGACCACGCGGTCCAGGCCGTCATAGCCGCTCTTCTGGACCGTCCCCAGCGCGTCCTTGGCCGATACCAGGTTGCCGTTGGCGTCGTAACTGCCGCTGGCCGTGGCGTCGAAAACGACATGACCCAACCCATCGGTGACACTGGCCAACTGGCCCAGCGCATTGAACTTGCGGCTGAGCACGCGACGCGACACCCCTTGAGCATCGAAGGTTTCATCCTTCAGGCGGTTGCCGGCAACGTCGAGCGTGTAATGGATATGACTGCCGGTCGCATCAGCCACATCAACGAGCCGGTGGGCGGTGTCATAGCCGTACGTGAGGGTGACGCCATCGGCATCGGCTACGGCCGTCAATGCCCCCACGGCATCATAGGTCCACGTGGTCGTTGCGTCGGCCGAAGACGCCGAGCCATCAGGACTGGCGCGAACCGTACGACTTGCCACCCATCCACGGGGCGTATAAGTGGTGTCCGTGATGACGCCATTGGCATCCTTCTGACGCGCGACATGTCCATGCCTGTCATAGGACAAAACGGTTGTGACATGGCCCGCCGCATTGATTACCTGCACAAGATCGCCCGCACGGTGGCATGCGCCACCAGCCGCACCGCAACCGCTCTCGTCGGCGGTCAGGTAGTAGGCATAGCGGGTAACATCCGCGACGTCACTACGGGGGCCATCGACGGTCAGCAGCAACCCCACCAAGGGACACTGCGTCCCATCCACCGCATCGCAATAGGCGTAGGTGGTCTGACGGGCTCCCTGGGGCGCTTGTGCTTGGCTGCCGCACGTATAAACGGCAGAGAGCGCCGGGTCGATGATGCATTCGGCCAGCGGTTGGCCCCGGGTGTTGTACGTCCAGGTCCGCTTCGCCAGCACTACACCCTTGGAGTCAGACATTACTTCAGACAGGGGGGCCCGGATGGCCGCGTCATAGGTGGTGCTTGTCGTTCGCTGGGCATCGGTTCCCGAGGCTTCAACCTGTTGCGTCAGAAACCCGTTGGCGTCGTAGGTCGTCTTGGTGACTGTGCCTCTGAAGTCGGTATAGCTGGCGGGGTAGCCATTGGCATCGTAAGTCTGCGACTTCCATTGCTGATGACATTGGGCGCCACACTGCGCTGAGACGCCGGTTGGCACCAGGGCACCCGAACCGTCTTCGGTAAAGCTGTGCGTCACCGTGACCCCGAGTGGATAAGTCACGTCGGATGGCGTCCCGCCATTCTGTGTGTAGTTGGCATAAGACACCGACGTCTTTTCTACACCCCCGGCAAACTGCGTGCTAATGGCTGCGCCATTGGACGCATAGGTCGTTGTTTCAAAGCGCGCACCTTTTTCGTCGATGATGCCCGTGAGCAACCACGGGTACGTTGCACCCGACGGGCTATAAGCCGTCTCGGCATAGAGATACTGCCGGGAGCTACCGTCCGGATAGGTCACACGTGAGAGGTTACTTCCGGCATCGTAGGCATAGCCAACGGTCGTGGCGTCGGGGAGGACCAGCGACACCAACCGGGCACTGGCGTCATATCGCAAGCCCAGTTGGCGACCGGTTTCGTCTGTCACTGCAATCAATAGACCCGACTTAGGCGCCACCGACGTCGGCGTGGTCGTGTCGCTGTAAGTCATCAGCGCCGTTGTCTGGCCCGTTCGGTCATCGACGACCGACAGCAGCCGACCGTTTGCATCGTAGGCTTCCGTTTCGTGGGTGGCTGCCGTATGGAGGAGGAAGCCAGTGTTGCTCGCCCCACCCGCGGCGACCTGGGCCTCAAGCCGGTCGGCCGAGTCTTTATCCACGGTCCAGACACCCCCCTTGCCGACAAAATGCATCATCGACCCATCGGGACGCTTGGCTTGAATCACACCGGTGCCAGCGTTACCGCTGTTCAGCATCAACTGGAGGGATCGGTCGAACGTATGACGCCATTTTTTCGCAAAGGCCGGGGACTGAACGAAACTTTTGGTGTTATAGAAACGCCGGAACGTAAGCCCCGACGGGGATCGATAATCCGTGTCCTGCCGGTAGACATTGGCCGTTGTCGCATTGATCGGGTCGCCGACCATTTGTGGACCATGGGACGGCATGCTGCTCGCCGGCACGCCATCCTGCATGCTTCCTTGCGGGCCGGACGAGTCTCGCACGTCACCATTGCCCGAAGAACAGCGCGAGCAGCCTCCTGCGTTGCGTGGACCGTAGCCCGTGGTCTCGGTCCCCCATACATAGCCCAATAAGTCACCCGACTTGAGGACTATCGCGGCCTCCCCTTGGGTGTTCGAATTGTAAGTGATGCTGTAAGCGCAGGTTGGGCAGTAGCGTTGTTCACCCGCAATCATCGCTTGGGCAGCTTCAGCGGCGGAGTTAAAATTGCTGCCGCCGCCGGAGCCGATCGAATAGTTATAAGGGGGGCCGTAGTAGCTCTTCGCCTGAGCGCCAACGGCTCCAAAGAGGCCGATCAGGCAGAGGAAGACACCGATCGCGTATCGCCGGGCTGTGAAGAAGGAGTGGCGCATGACTATCCTTAGCGGGTATGCGCAGGGAGCATATCTGGGGCACCTTGTAGGCGGTTGCTGATTTACGTGTAGGGGAAACCCTACACGGACAGATAGACAACCAGGGGGTCACTCATGAATGGGATACTGTGAGGCTACGAGAGTTGAGGCTCGCCGCTTCGCCGCACGACACATCCAAATCCTTAGCCCGTGAGATACCAGAGCGCCGGAACAGGCCACCACCTGCCGCCCTCTGCCCGTGATGCGATGAAGGGCGGTCAAGACGGACAGGTGCTGTCGCGAGAGCCATCGAATGATGGCGGGCATTGTCCAGCGTGCTTCTTTCAATGCTTACCCCTCGACACATCTATTTGCAAGGCGGGACAAGTGGACCCTGTCGTTCGCTCCCGAGTCTAGAGACCCTCGCCCCTGCGCTGATGGCATCCCGCTGGATACTGATGCGCAAGCCCTTACCTTTCATTTGACACCGGCAGCGCACGGCGTATCAGAGCCAGACAACTCTTCGCCAGCAATCCCGATGTTGACCGCTCCTGAAAGTTGGCGTGCGGGACTCTCGCCCATTGAGCCGGTGTTGTAAGACCAGAAGAGCACATAAGGGCCTTTTTCGTGCGAATGGCGACCAAAGGGTGGGAACAGCAGCGCGACTTCGCCCGACGTATGCCCTCCGCTTGGAAGCGTTACCCGCGAGATTGGTACAGTTTGCGGAATACTCTCAGGCGCCCAGACTCGCCCAGGAAGTTGATCGGCGCCGAAGAGCGCCATGATCAACGTGTGCTCACCCCATGGTGCGAAAGCTCCGCTGACAACAAGAGGCTTCTCAGAACAATTCCAGAGCGTCAGCCTAAGCCAATGCAATCCGTCGTGCTCCACAACGCCATTCGCCTTGATGGCGATTCTTGCTCCGACAAGCGCAGGCGTTGAGAGCGAGGCAAGCGCTAGCAACGCGCAGCCGACTCTGGTGGAGACTTGGCGGCTGATACCCATAGTGGAAACTCCGAAGATGGTGTTGTGCGTCGGCCAAGGCGCTTTCAATCTCGGCGCACCCCGCTTAGCTCCGCAAGATTACGCGACTTGTCCAGCAGACACCTAGCGCCGGGGCAAGGGTATCATTACCCCAATCCAGCAGGGGAGCCCCCTTATGAGCATGTCGAGGCCAGATCCGATTAACGCATCGATGGCACTCCGCACCCGCTATGCCGGGTCATTCGTCGGGATTTTGTGCATGTGCGCGATTGTCCTGCTCGCTCCTCTCGTCGCGCGGACCTTCGGACTTGCCGTGGTTCCCGCTTGGGGCCTTGGAGCGACAAAGGCCGGATGGCTATGCCTCACAGGCGCTATCCCGGGCTTGGTGTTTGCACCGCGCTTTGTCCACCTGGGTAAGTCGTTCAAGTTGATCGGTTAAAAACGCGCCCTGCCTAGCGCCCCCTCAGTGGCGCCGCAGATGAGTGAGAGCCATCCGACCTCTTTATCTAGGCTCATCAAGCGTGAGCTGATGCACACATGCGTCGGACCTGGGCGCATCCTCCAGCGTCCAATACATGATCGTCAAAACAAGCTTATCGACCGGTCCACTCATACTCTGGAGCGATTTTGGATGAGCCGACGGTAGGACCGAAGGATTTGCAGGCGGAGTTGGCGCCGTCACGAAGACCGGTGCCTCGTGGAGACCGTAGTGACCTGCCAGAGCCCATGCACTGACGCAGGTGTTGGTGTCCATGAAGGTCATGAAATTCGGTGGCGCAATGCCATTACCTGACCAGTGGTTCATGGATGGCAGATATGTACCATCGAGCAAGACGACATCGGCCGTATCACGAGACCACGGCACCCCCTCGAAGGCCACCAACGCAATGCCGTGACTGCCGAAAGGCTTGACCAGCGCGTCGGGTGCCAGCCCGTCGTGAGCCACGGTGTCGATGAGGTCGTACACATCGTGAAAGGAAGAGGCCTGGGTTCCTAGCACAGAGCCGGAGAACAGCAGTGACCAGCCCAGCAGCAGGCCGGTCTAGGGGCGAAGGCGCAGCGGCATCATAGGCAGTCTTTGGGTCATCGCAACCAAGTTTACCCACAAGCAGGGACCCTGGTGACCAAGCCAGGCAACGCGCTCTCACCGGCCTGCCCACCTGTCATGTGGCCCAGACGGCTTCCCGCGTTGCAAGGCTAGCTTCGCTCTTGGATGATCCCAGCATGTGCTACTCCGCTCAAATCGCCAGCGACTTTCGGACCTACCAGCGGCTCGGTGGCGATCTGGACCTGGACGCCTACATCCAGATGGCGGGCTGGTCGAAGAAGCAAGGGACCTGGACCCAACGGGTGCCCAAAGGCCTGCGCAATGCCTTCCTCGACTCCACCGACCCGGCCGAGCAGGACGCCAAAGCGGCCGCACTCGACGCCTACCAAGCTGCAGCGCTCACGCTTGAGGAAGAATTGGCCGCGCAGCGGGCTCGCCTGGTCAAGGCCAAGGCCGTACTGGCGGCCCTAAGCCGAACAAGAAGACGGAGAACGATCAGCGGGTGGCCGCCAAGAAGATCGCTGCGGCAAAGACCAAGCTGGTCGAGGTCCACGACCATGCCGTGGGCGACGGCTACGACCGCATCTGACCGGGCGGCATCACCCCGGTGCTGATGCGGGACCCTGCCACCGGCGAACGCCGAGTGGTACCGATGCGCTACCGGTGTCGGCTTCCCAGTTGGACAGAAGCCGATGAGAAGAAGTGGGACGCCTGATGGATCGGGGAGATATTTGGCTTGGCGGAGAGAGTGGGATTCGAACCCACGGTAGGCTCACACCTACGGCAGTTTTCAAGACTGCTGCCTTAAACCACTCGGCCATCTCTCCACATTTTTCCAACCGCACCGGCAAGGCCTTGCACCCCGCCAGCACATCATTCTACCCGACGATCAGGCAATCACCTCAACCCCCGCCATATACGGCCGCAACACAGCCGGCACCTCAATCGCCCCATCCTTCCGCTGGAAATTCTCCATCACGGCCACCAGCGTCCGCCCCACGGCCAACCCCGATCCATTCAGCGTATGCACCAACTCCGGCTTCCCCGTCGCCGGGTTCCGCCACCGCGCCTGCATCCGCCGGGCCTGGAAGTCCGTGCAGTTGGAACAGCTGCTGATCTCCCGGTACGTATTCTGCGAAGGCAACCACACCTCCAGGTCATATGTCTTCGCTGCGGCGAAACCCATATCCCCCGTGCACAGCTGCACCTTCCGGTACGGCAGCTCCAGCGCCTGCAACACCGCCTCGGCGTGGCCCACCATCTCCTCCAGTTGCTGCATGCTCGTCTCGGCGGTGGCGATCTGCACCATCTCGACCTTCTCGAACTGGTGCTGCCGGATCATGCCGCGGGTGTCGCGGCCGTAGCTGCCCGCTTCCGCACGGAAGCACATCGAGTGCGCGGTCATGCGCATCGGCAGTTCGTCGGCTTCGACGATGCTCTCGCGCACCAGGTTGGTCAGCGTCACTTCCGACGTGGGAATCAGGTAGCGCTTGGCGTCGCCCACCTGCGTGGCGAACAGGTCTTCCTCGAACTTCGGCAGCTGGCTGGTGCCTTCCATCACGGCCGGGTTCACGATCAGCGGCACGTTGTGCTCGAGGTAACCGTGCTTCGTGGTGTGCAGGTCGAGCATGAACTGGGCAAGCGCACGGTGCAGGTGGGCCAGCTGGCCGCGCAGCACGGTGAAGCGCGCGCCGGACAGCTTCGAACCCGCTTCGGCGTCGAGCCAGCCGTGACGGGCGCCCAGGTCCACGTGGTCCTGCACCTTGAAGTCGAACGCACGGGCGTGGCCCCAGCGCAGGATCTCGAGGTTGTCGCTCTCGTCCTTGCCGTACGGCACGCTCTCGTCCGGCAGGTTGGGGATGCCCAGGGCGATATCGGCGATGGTCGCCTGCACCTCGGCCAGGGCCTGCTCGTTGGCTTTCAGCTTGTCGCCGATGCCGGCCACCTCGGCCATCAGCGGGGCGACGTCTTCGCCCTTGCCCTTCGCCTGGCCGATCGCCTTGGAACGCGTGTTGCGCAGGTTCTGCAGTTCCTGGGTCTCGGTGGAGAGCGCCTTGCGCTCGGATTCGAGGCGCTCGATCGTGGCGACGTCGAGGTCGAAGTTCCGGGCGGCGCGCAGGCGTTCGGCCGTTTCAGCGAGTTTGCCGCGCAGGAGGGCAGGATCCAGCATGGGGGTCTTCCGTAGGTGTTCGAACGGGGATTATCGCAAATTCGGCGGGCGGCATGTCCGCTGCCGGCCCTGGTCGCCGTGGCGCTCAGCCACTGCCGATACGCGTAGCCTCGGGCGGCAGAACGGTCAACTCGCGCCAGTCGAGCTGTTCGAGCAGGAAATTGTAGTCCTCGTCGCTCAGCTGGAACGCGAGGCGACAGCGTTCCAGCTCGGCGCGCTGCGCCGCCAGGGCGGCCAGCGACAGCTGGCAATGCCGCTCCATCGCGTCGCCGCGCGGCGGTTCGTCCAGCGCGTCGATCTCGACCTGGAACAGCGCAGCCAGCCGCCTGCCCTCCTCGCTTCCCTCTTTCGCCAGCCGGTCCAGCGCAGCACGCGCCAGCCCCCGACGAACGGACAACAACTCGCGCTCGGTCACCGCGCGATGGTCCAGCCCGAGCAGCCGAATCATCGGCGCCAGGGTCAGCCCCTGCACCACCAGCGTAGCCAGCACCACGCCGAAGGCGGCCAGCACCACGGTGTCGCGCTGCGGGAAGTCGGCAGGCAGGATGAACGCGGTGGCCAGCGTCACCAGGCCTCGCATGCCGCACCAGCCGGCCAGCGTGGCCTGGCGCCAGGTGGCGGGCTCCGGGCGACCCTGTCGACGGCGGCACCACGCCACGCCGCGGTTGAAGCTCAGCGCCACGGCGAGGCGTGCCAGCACCACGATGGCGATGACCAGGCCGGCGAAGCCGAGCGCGTGGCGCAGGTGCTCGCCGCTCATGTCGCCGATGATTCGCCGGGCCTGAAGGCCCATCAGCAGGAAGGCGAGCACGTTGAGGACGAACACCACCACGTTCCACACCGCGTACGACTGCACGCGCACGCGTGGCGACGTCGGACGCGACGGCCGCGAGGCGATGGTCATCGCCATGGCGACCACGGCCAGCACGGGCGACAGGTGCAGGTGCTCGGCCACGATCCAGACCAGGAAGGTATTGACGAACTGCAGCAGGTTGCTGTCCAGCGCGCCGGTAACGAAGCGGGTCATCTTCGGCATCAGCCAGGCCGCCAGCATGCCGAACGCCACCCCGCCCGGCGCGGCCAGCGCGAAGCCGCCGAGCTGGGCCGCGGTCAGTCCACCCGAGGTCTGCGCCATCAAGGCGGCACCGAACAGCAACAGCGCCGCCGCGTCGTTGAACAGGCTTTCGCCGCGCAGGATCGCATCGGTGGCGCGTGGGATGGCCATGCCCGAGAGGATCGCCGTGGCCGCGGCCGCATCCGGTGGCGCGACGATGGCGCCGAGCACCAGCGCCGCGGCGAACGGCAGGCCCGCGTACGCCCAGCCGGCCCAGGCCACCAGCAGCGCGGTCACCAGCACGCCGCCCAGCGCGAAGATCACCAACGGTACCCAGAAGCGCTTCGCCGTGGTGAGCGGGAAATCGAAGGCCGCGTCCATCAGTGCCGGCGCGATGAACAGCGGCAGCGCCGTGCGCGGATCGATCGGGAAATCCGGCGCGCCCGGCAGCAGTGCCACGCCGACACCGGCCAGGGCCAGCATGGACGGGTACGGCAGCGCGAGGCGTCGTGCCACCTGCAGCAGGACGATGGCCGCGAGCAGGAGCAGCAGGAGGCTTTCGAAAAGCGTCACGTCGGCGGCGGTCCGGGCGGCAGGTCGATGCAGGCTACCCGGCGAGCCCGCCGTGCTCAAGCACCGGCGGATGCCTCGGACCGACGCCGGTGCCGCGCACCGCTCAGCGATCGCCCGAACCACGTCGCCATCATCACTGCCAGGCCGATGTTGACCACCACCTCGCCCGGCCACACCTTGCCGTAGCTGATGTCCTCGAAGCCGACGCGGTCGGCAATGATGCCAAGGATGTTGGCCAGCGCACCCGCGGCGATGAAGGCATGGCTGACGCGGTTCACCCGGCGCAGCGTGCGATCGGTGAGCAACCAGCACCCGGCCACCAGCATGACGCTGCTGCAGGCCAGGTCGCCGTAGAGGAATACGACCGGATTCATTGGGGGTCGCCTCCCGCGATGCGGTCGATCATGCGATTGGCCAGCGTCTCGCCGCGCGAGTCGATCAGCCGCTGGGCGATCATCGTCACGCGCAGGCCGAAGCAGCCGATCAGGAAGGACACGCCGGCATGGATCTCCGCCGGCGAATCGGTGAGGAAACGCCGCTCGACGGCGGGCCCCAGGAAGATCGCCATCATGGCACCGCACACCACCTGCACGACGGCACGCTTGCGCGAGGCCTCGTTGCCCAGGGCGACGGGAAGAACGGCGCCGCCCACGGCCGCCAACAGCAGCCAGAAGCGGGTGAACAGAACGACGGTATCCATGATGGCGACCTCGTGGGGATCAGGGTGAGGGAGCGGGCGTGAGCTTGCCGCGCCAGGTGGAACGGGGGCCGTCGAAGACCACGTCGAGCTCCTTTGCGGACACGCTGGTGAAACGGAGGTCGCGGTTGAGCACGCTATCGCAGAACCGGCCACCGTTGATCGACGGCCTGAAGCGGTAGACCGATGTGGCGCCGTCCTCCTTGAGGAACGCGGCGGTGACGTCGCACGAGAATGGCTCGTTGAAGTGCACCTTCACCTGGTTCGTTCCGAAGGCCATCTGCACCGCGACATCGGCATTGGATTGCTGGATCAGGCCCCGCCAGGTGCCCTGCGGCGGCGCGGCCAGCGCGATGGCGGGAAACAGGCCGAACAGGGCGATGCCGGCCAGGGTTTTCATGGATGTGGAATACATCGGGTTTTCCTCTGGAGGTGATGGTAGGTGGCCCAACCTAGCGGGCGAGCCACACGGTGACGCCGGTGATTCCGGCAAGAACGATGAGGCCGGCAAGCAGCCACAGTCGGCGGTCGCGTGGCTTGCGTGGCGGCGGCCCGGGCAACGCGGCGACCAGCGCGGCCTCCCAGTCGGCGGACAGCCGCATCACGGTGAGCTTGTCCATCAGCCCACCTCCTGCGACGGTATGGCCACCGGTCGTCCATCCAGCGAGACGCTCGGCTGCCATGCGTCCGCCGCGCGATAGCCGATGCGCAGGCGATGCAGGGGGCGGCGTCGCCATCGGCCCGGCGGCACCGGGTGCAGGTCGACCACCAGGGCCGTCGCGCCGTCGCTGCCACGCTCGTAGCGCAGGCGGCAGACGAACTCCACGGACAACTCGGTGACCTGCGGCATGCGCGGATCACGAAACCAGCGCAGCGGCAGCACCACGGATTCCAGGGGGGCATCGGCGCCGGCATCCCGCGGCACGTCCACGTGCAGGGCATCGCCGCCGGCATCGCCTGCCGCGTAATGGGCCAGCCGGCGTCGCCGCAGGGATTCGTTGGCGGCCTCCACGGACACGCGCAGCGCGAACAGCAACTGGTCGAACGTGCAGGTGGCCATGCGCCCTACCCCTCGCCCAGCCACGCGGGCTTGCGTGGAAAGCCGACGTGGTAGCACAGCCATTGCAACACCACCTGGTGCTCGCCGACCTGCAGGATGGTGAAACTCTTTTCCGTGCCGATGATGGATCCCTTGGGCGAATCGCTGAGGCATCGGTTGAGCAAGGCGCGGGCGTCTTCCACCTGCGCCTCGGTCTGCATCTGGTTGGGGTTGTCGCTGCCGACAACCACGCGTTTGACGAACTTCACGTCGGTCAGGTCGAACATCCTGTGTCTCCGGAAGGAATCGCGACGACCTTGCGGACGTCGCGATCCATGGTTGGATCGAACCGCTTACGGATTGGTACCGGTGCCGGCAGCCGGCGTGGTGGCCGGCGCGCTACCCGTCACGGCCACCGGCGCACCGACCTTGCGCGGCGCACAGGCGGTCTGCAGGATGTCCATGACGCGTGCCAGGCCTTCCGGCATGCCGCCGTCCTCGGCGTGCACCTCGACGTGGTAACGCGCCGAGTTGTCGGACTTGCGGGTGTTTTCCTTGTGCGTGGCAACCGAGCCGGACACCTTCGCCGAGGCCTTGAACACGCCCCAGCCGATCGACATCTCGGCGCTGAACTCGCCCTTCTTGTCTTCGCTTTCGGTCTGGCTGAAGGACGACTTCACTTCCATGTCGAAGGTGATGTCGACGCGGGTGACGCTGAGGTTGGGCACCTTGACGATGGCCAGCAGCGGCACTTCCAGCTCGACGTCTTCCTCGGCGATGCCACCGGCGTTGGTGGGATCGTCCACGGGGCGCTTGAAACGGAACGTGGCGGTGCGCGTGGCGCCCACGCCGGTCGGATCGTTCGCGGGCGGCGGCAGGAAGCCGATGACCTTGATGAAATCCGCGGTGGCCTGGGCCAGCTTGACCTGCGCTTCGCAGGCGGCGCTGAGCGGCGAACCGATCAGGTCGCCCATGGGCAGACCCTTGAACTGACTGGACATGTTGACGAGTTCGTCAGCCATGGTGTGACTCCTTGCAATGGTTGACGCGACGCACGGGATGCGCGGCGCGGTTCATCCCGGCCGACGGGTCAGTCGTCCGGCGTGAACGTCTTGAAGACCCCCTGGGTCTGTGAGAGGTGGTTCATCAGCCGCGCGGCACCGTCGGTGGGCTCGCTGCCTTCGACGCGAAGCTTCACGTGCACCGAGCCACCACGGCGGTCGTTGCCGCCGGCCACCGGGTCCACGCGCAGGTGCGGGCGGGCCACGGCGCTCTTGCCTTTCCAGCCGGGCTCGTGCGGGTCGTCGTCGC
Source organism: Xanthomonas sp. NCPPB 2632 (assembly GCF_041228075.2). Classification (NCBI taxonomy): domain Bacteria; kingdom Pseudomonadati; phylum Pseudomonadota; class Gammaproteobacteria; order Lysobacterales; family Lysobacteraceae; genus Xanthomonas; species Xanthomonas sp. NCPPB 2632. The sequence goes on along the minus strand of NZ_CM192979.1, from coordinate 2,092,496 downwards.
TGGGCGGATTGCCTTCCACGATCGGGCCGATGTCCGCGTCGAAGGTGATCTCCACGTCCTTGATCCGCAGCACGTTGGTCGAGACCAGCGGCAGGATCGGTGCGCGGTACAGGTCCTCGTCGTCTTCGCCGGCCTTGGGATGCAGCGACGGCATGCGGATGACGACGCTCTTGGGCCGGTTGTCCTCGTCGAAAAAGTCGCTCAGGTGCGACATCTGGTGTTGCTCGATGCGGTCCTGCGCATCGACCACCGCGCCGGCGATGGCTTCGATCAGCGTGTTGAGCGAGGTCTGCGCGGCCATGGCTCAGCGACCTCCGGCCGCGGTGGGCGGCAGGTCGGGGAACGAATCCACGCGCGCCAGCCAGCCCTTGAGGAACTTGGCCAGCGACGGGCGCTGCGCCACCAGGGTGTTGTAGTAATCCTTGCGGCCCTGCTTATAGGCCGTATAGACCGCAACCGCGTTCAGGCGGCCCAGGGCGGCCATGGTGCCGGCACCGATCACGCCGTCCACTGTGAGCGGCGGCGTCGCGCTCTGCGCGTTCAGCACGCGCTGCAGCAGCTTGGAGGCATTGGCGCCCGCGTTGACCTGGAAGTCGAAGACGATGTTGGCCAGCGGCTGCAACGCGATCTCGTCGCCGTGCACCTTGTCCCAGTACTGCGCCTTGTAGATCCGGCCCGCGTCCGCATCGCTCAGGGCGCGCAGGTTGTCCAGCGAGGGGTCGATGCCCAGCAGGCTTTTTGCATAGCGCTGGAACGTGGCCAGCGTGATGCCCTTGTTGGTGGCGCCGCCCGGGTCGGCCGGGTCGTTGACGAAACCGCCCTCGTGCCGCAGCAGTGTGGGAAAGAAAAGATTGAAGTCGGCCATGCTGTGATCTCCCGGTTCGACGCGGTGGCGTCGGTGGGTTCACTATCCGTTCGCGGACCGATGCGCGGGATCGGGAAAAACCTGATTGCCGTGCCTGCGCGTGCTGATCGGCGCGCATTAGGGCTCCAGCGTGGTCAGGCCTTCGCGCAGGGCATAGCGCGTGAGCAGCGCAATGCCGTTGATCCCCAGCTTGGCCATGATGTGTTCGCGGTGCGTGCCCACCGTCTTGACGCTGACATGCAGGCGTTCGGCAATCTCCCTCGCGCTGAGGCCTTCGGCGAACAGCTGGGTGATTTCGCGTTCGCGCGCACTCAATGCCTCACGCGGGGCAAAGGCGGGCTCGCTTTGGCGACGCAGGCCATCCACCAGCAGGTGGCCGATGTCGGGACTGATGAAATAGCGCTGTCGCATCACGGTGTCGATCGCCTCGCGCAGCACGTCGAAGCCATCGCGTTTAAGCACGTAACCGTGCGCGCCTGCATCGAAGGCGGCGCGCACCCAGCGCGAGTCCTCATAGCCGGATAGGCACAGCAGCCTAGTTTGCGGACAGCGCGGTGCGATACGGCGAATCGCCTCCAGGCCGCTGAGCCCTCGCATGGCGCAGTCGAAGACGATCAGGCCCGGCTGTTGCCGTAGTGCCTGTCGAACGCAGTCGCGTCCGTCGGCGAGGCTGCCTATCACTTCGTAGCGCGGCGAGCCCGCAAGCAGGGCCGCAACCCCGTCACGCAACAGCGCCTGCTCGTCGGCAAGCAATACGGAAACAGGCGTCATGCAACGGGCCCCTGGGCCGGCGTAACGTCTACGCCACGGCAAAAACCGCCGGCAACGGCGGTAAAGTGATGACACGAATCCACGGTGATCCCCTTGATGGACGGCCTTGGCGGCACGTCGTCCCCTGTTCACGAGCCGTCCAGACCGTTGACGCTTCCGTCGAGTCCCTTCCCTCGACGCGACCTACATCCACAGGCCGTTGTCGAGGGAAGGGGACGGCAAGGTCATCGCCGCCTGAACGCGCCGGTCTGTTCCGTTTTCAGCATGACGTGGCGAACCGCCGCGCTCAGTCGGCCCAGCTCCAGCCGCCGGTATCCGCACGCGCAGCTTCCAGGACCGTGTTGCGTGCGCCCACGGTGAAATCGTAATAGCGCGCCGGCTTGACGCCCTCGGACGGTGCAATTTCGGAGCGATGGGAAAAGACCCTGACTGACAGCCCGTCGTAGCCGGCCGTCCTCATCAAGGCAGGCACCGTGGTCGTGCAGCCGTTGGTGCCTTCACACGGCATCAGCGTGCAGTCGATCTCGACACGTACGATATCGGCTGGCTTGGCGCTGGCGCGGCGCAGCACCTCGGTGAGGACGCAGCGCGGGCTTCTCCAGAACACCTGGTCGGGATGGTTGCTGGCACCTTTGCCGCTACCCTCCGCCACCGGGCCGATCACGGCAACGCGGCCACCGGAGAGGATCAGGTGAGCGATGTAGTGGATGGATCCGTCGTTGCGTGTGTAGTCGGCGACTTCGCCATAAAGGGATGTTTGCTTGGGACGCAGGTAATCGGCAGTCATGACACACTCCAGTCGGTTGGGGTGAGCCACGTTATGTCGAGGCACCCCGCCGACCGTATCGGCCAAATGCTGATTTTTCGGGGATGGCCTACCGGTTACGGATTCTTGCGGGCGGCCGCCCGGGCAGCCCGCAGCGCCTCGAGCTTTTCCCGCAGCTTCGTCTCGAGCCCGCGATCCACCGGCTCGTAGAAGGTCGTGCCGACCAGGGCATCGGGCAGGCACTGCTGGTCGAGGGCGATGCCGCCCTCCACGTCGTGGTCGTACTGGTAACCGGTGCCGTAGCCCAGGCCCTTCATCAGCTTGGTCGGCGCGTTGCGCAGGTGCATCGGCACGTCCAGCGTGCCCATCTGCTTCACGGTCGCCTTGGCCTTGTTATAGGCCATGTAGGCGGCGTTGCTCTTGGGCGAGATGGCCAGCCAGATGGCCAGCTGCGCCAGGCCCAGTTCGCCTTCCGGACTGCCCAGGCGCTCGTAGGTATCCCAGGCATCCAGGGCCATGCGCCAGGCACGCGGCTCGGCCAGGCCCACGTCTTCCACGGCCATGCGGGTCATGCGCCGGGCGAGGTAGAGCGGATCGCAACCGCCGTCGAGCATGCGGGTCAGCCAGTACACGGCGGCATCCGGATCGGACGAGCGCACGGATTTGTGCAGCGCAGATATCTGGTCGTAGAACTGCTCGCCGCTTTTGTCGAAGCGGCGCGTGCGGTCGGCCAGCACCTGCTCCAGCGTGGTGTCGTCGATGCGGCCGTCTTCGGCCAGTTCCGCGGCGATTTCCAGCAGCGTGAGCGCGCGGCGTACGTCGCCGTCCGCCGCGCTGGCGATCAATTTCAGCGAGGCCTCGTCCACATCCAGCGCCAGTTCGCCGAGGCCACGCTCGGTGTCGGCCAGCGCGCGATGCAGCGCGGCCACGATATCGTCGGGGCTCACCGAGTCCAGCACGTGCACGCGGCAGCGCGACAGCAACGCGGAGTTGAGTTCGAAGGACGGATTCTCCGTGGTGGCGCCGACGAAGATGATCACGCCCCGTTCGATGTGCGGCAGGAATGCATCCTGCTGCGCCTTGTTGAAGCGGTGCACCTCGTCCACGAACAAGACGGTGCGGCGGCCTTGCGCGAAGTTGCCCTCGGCTTCGGCCAGCGCCTTGCGCACATCGGGCAGGCCGCTCATCACCGCGGAGATGGCCCGGAAATCCGCATCGGCGTAACGCGCCACCAGCAGCGCCAGGGTGGTCTTGCCGCAGCCCGGCGGCCCCCACAGGATCATTGAGTGCACCTTGCCCGCTTCCAGCGCGCGGCGCAGCGGCTTGCCCTCGCCGGCCACGCGCTGCTGGCCCACGATCTCGTCGAGGGCGCGCGGGCGCATGCGCTCGGCCAGGGGCTTCAGCGCGTCGGGTTCGGCGAACAGGCCGGGGGAGGAGAAGGACATGGCACTCGCGGGCGGGGATGAACACGCATTATCGCGCGTTCACCGTGCACAGTCCCTCAATCCTCCGGCGGCGGCGACCCCGGCTTCGGCTTGCGCAGCAGGCTGCCCGCCATGCCGACGATCAGCGCCGCGCCCAGCAGCAGCACGATCCACAGCAGGGGTCGGGTCCCGTCCAGCGGCACCGCGGGGGCCGCGAGGGCCTGGCGACCGCCCTGCTCCTGCGACGAGCCGAGCGTGGTCCGGTCGGGCCGCCAGGCGGACCCTTCGCTCTTGCGCAGCGCGGCGATGGCGTCGTCCACCGGCCAGGCTGGCCGCCGGGCACGCGCACTGCCCACCAGCAGGCGCCAGGGACCGTTACCCTCGGGCAGGAAGACGAAGCGGTCCGCGCGCCAGCCCACCGAGAAATGCGGCGGCTCCCGCAGCGGCGTGGCCGAGTGCAGGCGGATCAGGTCGCGGCGGCGCGGCGTCACCTCGAGGGGACGGTGCCCCTCGGTGCCGTCCGGCGTGACCACCAGCGTGCCCAATGCCTCGCTGCTCAGGCTGTCCTCCACCGCGGAGGCATCCAGCCGGGCCACGCTGTCGCTCTTGCCCAACGTCACGCGCACGGCGCTCACGGGCAACGCGGCCGGCAAGCGGTAATCGTAATCGACGCCCTGCCCGCTGCTGCGTGTGTCGGCCACGGGCACGTCCAGCCAATGCAGCACGGCTTCATCCCTGGCCGAGGCGTCTTCGACGGTGCCGGACAGCGTGACCGCGGCGGTGCCATCGATCGGCCAGGGCGCGTCGCCGCCGGTCACACGCACCCGGAAATATCGGGCCGCGGGGCCCGCCAGCTTGACCACGCGCGCGTCCACGGCGGCGGCGTCCTTGCCCAGCGTCACCACGGATGCCTCGCGCACGCGCGGGGTCCAGTCCTGCAGGTCGCGACTGACGTCGATGTCCACGGTGAGGTTCACGTCATGGTCCGGCCGGGGAAATTCCAGCCGTTCCGGCGCGATCTCGTCGTGCGCGTCGAACAGCCACGTGCGTGGCATGCCACTCGCCGGCGCGCTGCCCGGCTCGATCACGATGTCGCCGTTGGTGCTGCGCTGGATGCGCGCGCCCGGCACGCCGTCCACCGCGGAAGGCACCGCGCGCAGCGGCGCATCAAGGGTCACCGGATGCGAGGTGGGATCGGCGGCGCGGTACGGGCCGGTGGCCACTTGGCGGCCTTGCGCGTCGACCACCACCACATCGCCCAGGCCTGCATCGCGCACGGCCCAGGCGTAGGCGTCCTGCGGCAGCTCGACCAGATAGGCCTTGCCGCCGGGCGGCGCCACGATGGGCCAGGCATAGGCGAACGCCTCGGGCGTTTCGGCGCGCGCGCCGAGGGTGAACAGACCCGCGATGAGCAGGCAAACCACGTCACGACGCATGCGGCGGCTCCGGAACGATGGCCGCGCCGTCTTTGGGCGGCGCGGGGGCGAGGTAACCGATGACCGTGCACAGCAGGCCATAGGCGATGAAGGAGGCGATGCCGAACAGGTTGCCCAGGTGTCCGCGGTCCACCAGCAGCAGCTTGAGCAGCACCACGCCCATGCTGCCGGCACCGGCCATCCATAGCAGCCGTTGCCCGCGGCGCGAGCCGAGCACCCAGGCGACGACGCCGATGATGCTCCACACCACGGTGAGCGACAGCTCGGCCAGGCTGGACGACGGCATGTCACCGTCCCACGGCACGCCACCCAGGTGATGCACGGCGCGCAGCGTCATGTCGGTGGCGACGACGAAGAACGCGACCGCGAGCACGGCCGGGCGCGCGCGCACCACGCCGGGCGGCATCGCCGCGTCCGCCATGACGCGGGCGAGGAACAACCCCACCGCGACCAGCAGCAGGTCGACCGGGTTGAGCAGCGGGATGAAGGGCAGCGGCTTTACCCCGCCAGCGGCACTGAGCGCGACAAGGCCGACCATGGCCATCGCGATCAGCACGATCGCGCCGACGGCCAGGCGCAGTTCCCGCTCGTAGCGCATCAACGGCGAGGCCACCACGCGCGGTCGCCATACGACCAGCGCGGCGACGAGCAGGGTCGGCGCGGCGCTGGCGAGGATCTGCCAGCCCAGCCCCACGCGCTCCGCACCGTCCAGCGCGAGGCCGATGGATATGGTGAACAGCGCCAGCCAGCGCAACCACCACAGCGTACCGGTGGCGACAGCGGCCACCCGGTGCTGGCTCTCGCCGCGCATCGACAGCCAGCCGGTCACCGCCATCACCGCCACCGCCGCAAGCGGCCAGCCCACCAGCCATTGCATGCCGGCGCTGCTCGTCTGCAGCGTCAGCACCAGCGTGGCCAGGAAGGACACCGGCACGGCAAACGCCAGCACGACGCCCAGGTCCAGCTTGCGCACGCGTGGGCAGGCCAGCGACAGCAACCAGCCGGTGAAGGACACCAGCGCCAGCCATGCGGCGTTCTCGTCGGTCGCCCCGAAAGACGAACGATCGATCTCGCGCCCGAAGCCGACGTACCACCAGAGCACCGCCCAGAACAGAAGGCCGAGACGCGCCAGGCCGGAGATACCGCGCGACGCGCCATGGCGATCGAACTGCCACACGCCCACGCCCGCGCCGACGACCAGGAGCAGGCAGCCCACGAAAGGCGCGTTGAGCAGCGGCGTGTCGAGCGAGTGCACACCGAAGGCCAGCGCCAGGAACCACGCCGCGCCGGCCACCAGCTGCAGGAACACGCCCGACCAGCGCGGCAGCCGCCGCCCCTGGCGGAAGCCGAGCCAGATCAGGCCCGCGCCTTCCAGGGCGAAGACACAGGCGGTGATACTCGCGCTCAACGCCAGCGGCACGGCGATGGTGGCGAAGGCCACGGCCAGTACGGCCCAGGTCTCGCGCAGCAGGCCCATGTCCTCGCGCTTGCGGATCGCGAAGGCAATGGCGATATAGATGGCCGCGGCGATGAGTGCCGAGATCGCCAGGGGCATCGGCTCCCAGTCCAGCAGCGCACCCTGCAACAGCAGGCTGGCAATCGGATTGCCGAACATCAGGCAGCCGTCGAGGATGGCGCGGCCACGTCGGGGCGAGCGCAGCACGTGCAGCCACGGCACGATGAGGTACAGCAGAAAGTGCAGGATGAGGAAGGGTTCGGTGCTGGCGAACAGCGAGGGGTTGTAGCGCAGCACGCCCCACGCCGTGCCCACGCCGAACGTCGCCACGAAGCCGAGCACGTTGAGCACACGCCACGCCTTCTTCCAGGCGATACCGAGGATGCCCAGGTTGAGCACCGCGTAATAACCGAACAGGGCGACATGGTTGCCCTGCCCCGTCGAGGCGATGATCGGCGCGGCAAACCCGGCGATCAGCCCCAGCACGGCCAGTGCCAGCGCATCCTGCAGCACCGCCAGCATACCCATGCCGGCGACGAAGATCACCAGCAGCGCGAAGGTCGGCGTCGCGTCGATCAGGCCGTAGAGCCGGTACGCGGCGAACACCGTCATCACCAGCACGCCCAGCCCGCCACCCTGCAACGCCAGCGCGAACGCACGGCGCCGGTCGCGCTGCACCCAGCCGAACGCCACGCCGGCGATCGCCGCCAGCGCCACGAAACTCAGCCGCACCGACACCGGCACGCGCAGCATGCCGTTATCCGACGCGTACTTGAGGAAGGCCGCCACGCCGGCGAACAACACCAGCATGCCCACCTTCACCGGCACATTGCCTTCGGTGAACCAGCGCTTCGCCGCCGTGATGGCGCTATCGATCCAGGAGGGGCCGGCCGGGATGTCGGCTGCGGAGGATGCGGGGGCTGCAGAGGCAGAGACGGTATCGCTGGCGGCCGAGGCAGAACCGGCATCGATCGCCGTCGCATAGGCCGTGCCCTGTGCCGACGGTAGCGGCGGCATGGCGGGCATGGGCGGCATCGACGGGATCGGTGGATTGGACGGAACGGACGAAGCCAAAGGCACCGCGCTGTCCGGCCACTGTGCCGGCACGAGGGCATCCGAACCATCGGGCGACATCGTCGAGGGCACCCCCGTCGCTGTCGAAGACCCGGGGTCCGACGCTGTCGAAGACGCGCGATCCGGCGATATCGCCGTCGCGTGCCCCGCTCCCCGCTGCCTAGCGGCAACCGTCAGCGCTTCCACCCGCGCATGCATGGCATCGAGGTCACTGCGCAGCTGCGACGTCCGCGCCAGCAGCCAGCCCACGGCGGCGCCCGCGATCCCACCGGTCCACCCCTGATCCACCAGGCCACCGATCGTCGCGCACACCAGTATCCAGACCACAACCATGCACCGCCCCTCGCTCGCATATCCGTATAGGCACGGAGTCTGGCATGAAATGCCAGACTCCGTAGGAGCGCACGATGTGCGCGATCCCTCAGCCCCGCACTGCGGCGAAAGAAGCCACCCGCCCGCACAGGCAGGCGTTTCCGTGCATCCAACGTGCGCTCGTCAGACGCCCGGAACCGTTCGCACCGTTGCGACGGTTGGCATCATTCGGCATAGCGGCGGTGAGGGTTCGCGCACATCGTGCGCTCCTACAGGCGCACATTGCGGCGTCTATTTAACCGGCTGCGTCTGCAACACCGGGGCATCGCCGATCACGTCGGTGCCTTTCGGCGGCACGAACTCGAACGTCCCCGCGGGAATCGCGGCATTCTTCTGCCACCCGGCGAACGATATCTGCGTGGTATTTCCCAACTGGTCCTTGAACGCCATCCGCGCCAGCCCGCTCGCGTCGAAACCGAGATCGGCAAAGTCGAATTGCGGATCCTTGCTGGTGGATTGCAGGCGCAGCCAGACAAGGCCGTCGTGCTCGCCCTGTTCGGTGACCTTGAAATCCTTGTCCATCTGCGAGAGGTCGGTGAGCACGGTGAGCGGGCTCTGCGCTTCCTCGCTGCTCTGCCGGCGGACGGTGACCTGCTCCAGGTCGGGGTCGTACAGCCAGACGCGGCTGCCGTCGGCGACGATGGTCTGCTTGTACGGTGCCGTGGTTTCCCAGCGGAACTGGCGCGGCGCCTGCAAGGCCAGCGTGCCCGAGTTGACCTTGCCCTGGTCGCCGTTGGCATTGGCCAGTGTCTGGCTGAAACGCCCGGTGAGCGCATGCAGCCCCGTGGAGAACGCATTCAGGCGCTCACGGGCCGCGCCGGTGGCGGCGAAGGTCGGCAGGCTGAGGAGGGACAGCGTCGCGGCGAGCAGCAGGCGTTTCATAGGGCGGGGGTATCCTGGGGGAGCAGGCATGGTGATGAGGGTGAAGCGTAAAGGGTAAAGCGTCAGTCGAGCACGCACACGCGACGCCCGACCCGTTGCACGTCAATCTACATCGCCAACGCTTAACACGGGACGCTAGACGACCAACGCCCTAACGGTCCGTTTCAAACAGCGACTTGAGCATGTCGATGGCTTCACCGGGGGAGATCTCGCCGGCTTCCATCTTCTCGCTGATCTCGGCGATGGCCTTGCCGTCGCGATGCCAGAACGGCGCCGCGCGGGTGGCGGTGTGTGCCGGGCGCGTTTCCTGGCCCAGCACCACGATCTCGGCGATGTCCGACTGCTCGGCGAAGATCACTTCCAGCGCGTCGTCGATCTCGCCGGTGTGCCCGGCCGGATAGTCACGCGTGACGAAGCAGGCGCGGCCGTCGTCGGCGCGCAGTTCCAGCCCGGGAATGGACGGGTTGAGTTCGAAGACGCTGGTCACCTCGTCGAGCACCTCGGCCGTGGGCACGAGATCGCCGGTGACGAGAAGGCTCCAGGGGCGCTGACGCAGCACACCCGGTTTCATGGTGTTCATGGTGGGATCAATCCTTGGGCGGCGGCGGCGCCAGCACTTCACGGTTGCCGTTGTGCTGGGGCGCGCTGACGATGCCGTCCTGCTCCATCTGCTCGACGAGGCGGGCGGCGCGGTTGTAGCCGATGCGCAGGTGGCGCTGCACGCCGGAGATGGACGCGCGGCGCGTTTCCGTCACCACGCGCACGGCGCGGTCGTAGAGGGCGTTGTCGCTGTCGCTATCGCCGTCGGCATCCTGCGGGAGGCCGGCGTCGTTGATGATCTTGCCGTCGGCGGTGGACTGCACTTCTTCCAGCACACCCTCGATGTAGTTCGGGGCACCCTGCGCGCGCAGCCATTCCACGACATTGTGCACTTCGTGGTCGTCCACGAACGCGCCGTGCACGCGCTCGGGCGTGGCCGTGCCCGGCGGCAGGTAGAGCATGTCGCCGTGGCCCAGCAGGGCCTCCGCGCCGGACTGGTCGAGGATGGTGCGCGAATCGATCTTGGACGAAACCTGGAAGGCGATGCGCGTGGGAATGTTGGCCTTGATCAGGCCGGTGATGACATCCACCGAGGGGCGCTGCGTGGCCAGGATCAGGTGCACGCCCGCGGCACGCGCCTTCTGCGCCAGGCGGGCGATCAGCTCTTCCACCTTCTTGCCGACGATCATCATCATGTCGGCGAACTCGTCGATGATGATGACGATGTGCGGCAGCGGCTCCAGCGGATCGGCCTTCATCGAGGGCATGTCCGGGTTGGCGCGGAACAGCGGATCGAGCAACGGCTGCCCGCTGCTTTCGGCGTCCTTCACCTTCTTGTTGAAGCCGCCCAGGTTGCGCACGCCCACCGCCGCCATGAGCTTGTAGCGGCGCTCCATCTCGGCCACGCACCAGCGCAGCGCGTTGGCGGCTTCCTTCATATCCGTGACCACGGGCGCCAGCAGATGCGGGATGCCCTCATAGACCGAGAGCTCCAGCATCTTCGGGTCGATCATGATCATGCGCACGTCCTTGGCGCTGGACTTGTACAGCAGGCTGAGCACCATGGCGTTCACCGCCACGGATTTACCGGAGCCCGTGGTGCCGGCCACCAGCAGGTGGGGCATCTTGGCCAGGTCGGTGACCACGGCCTTGCCACCGATGTCCTTGCCCAACGCCAGCGCCAGCGGCGACTTCACCTGGTCGTAGCGCTCGGAGCGGAGGATCTCCGACAGGTAGACGATCTGCTTCTTGGTATTGGGGATTTCCAGGCCAATGACGTTCTTGCCGGGAATCACGTCCACCACGCGCACGCTGACCACGGACAGCCCACGGGCGATGTCCTTGTCCAGGCTGGATACCTGGCTGCCGCGCACGCCGGCGGCGGGCTCCAGCTCGAAGCGGGTAATGACGGGACCGGGATAGACCCCGACCACGCGTGCCTCGACCTTGAAGTCCTTCAGTTTCAGTTCCACCTGGCGCGACAGCACCTCCAGGGTTTCCTCGGAGTACCCGGGACCCTGCGGCGGGGCTTCGTCCAACAGCGACAACGGCGGAATCTCGCCCTCGATGGACGCGCCGGTGAACAGGGGAATCTGGTTTTCGCGGGTGGCGCGCTCGCTCTTGACCACCATCGGCGTGGGCGTCTCGATGCGCACCGGCTCGCGTTTGGCCTGCTTGACCGCTTCCGCCTTCTTGACCACCTCGCGCTCGGCACGGGCGGTACGGGCGGCCATCACATCGGGCGCACGACGCATCTTGCCGCCGAACCAGCCGCCCAGCCGCACCACACCCTGCCCCGTCACGTCCATCAGGCGGAACCAGGACAGGCCGGTGGCCAGGGTGACGGCGATCAGGAACACGGCCAGCAACAACAGCGGCGCGCCCTTGTCGCCGAACGCGGCATGCACCCCGCGACCGACCCACTTGCCGACGATGCCACCCGCGCCTTCCGGCAGCACGGGGGAATCGACGTTCAGGTAGACCAGCGCGGGGCCGGTGATGAAGAAGAAAACGAACCCGATCAGGCGTAGCGAGGGCTCCCACGGGGCGACGTGGCGCTCGCCCCGCTGGCGGATCACCTGCACGCCCAGGGCCAGCAGCAGCAGCGGAAAGCAGTACGAGATCAGGCCGAAGATATAACGCAGCAGGTTGGCGATGTTGGCGCCGACCGCGCCACCGAAATTGGTAGCGTGCTCGGCAACCCCCATGTGGCCCCAGCTCGGGTCCTGGTCGTTGTAGCTGATCAGGCACACGAGCAGGTACAGCGCGAGCGGGAGCACCAGCAGGGCTCCCGCTTCACGCAGGCGGCGCTTGAGCTCGTCGCTCAAGCCCTCGCGCTGGGCCTTGATCTGCGTCCTGGCCTGTTTCTTGACGACTTTCGCGCTACGCGCCACTTAGCAGACGACCTCGGATCGGGTTTTGGGCATCATGCCATGCCCTGGAGGGCCGGATGGACGAGCTTGCCGCCCTCGATGTTGATGCCCGCGGCCAGCGGGGCGTAGTCGCGCCAGGCATCGCCGGCAGCCAGGCGCTGCACGTACGGCAGGATGGCGGCGGAGATGGCGGTGGACGAGGTCTGCGGCACGGCGCCGGGCATGTTGGTCACGCAGAAATGCGTCACGCCGTGGACGTCGTAGGTGGGCTCTTTCCAGGTGGTCGGACGCGAGGTTTCGAAGCAGCCGCCCTGGTCGATCGAGATGTCGACGAGCACCGATCCCTTCTCCATCGTCTTGACCATGTCCTCGGTGACCACGCGCGGGGCCTTGGCGCTGGGGATCAGCACGGCACCGACGACGATATCGGCGTTGCGGACTTCCTCGGCCACCGACGACTCATAGGCATACAGCGCGGTGACGTTGGGGCCCATGGCCATCATCTCGGCCAGGCGATCCTGCCGCTTGTCGAACACCACCACGTTGGCACCGGCCTGGGCCGCCAGGGCCGCGGCGTTGCCACCGGCCGCACCGGCGCCCAGCACCACGACCTTGCCGCGCGGGGTGGAGGCCATGCCGCCCAGCAGCTTGCCTTTGCCGCCGTTGGGCTGGTGCAGGAGGGTGGTGCCGATCTGGGTGGCGATGCGGCCGGCGATGACGGACATCGGCAGCAGCAGCGGCAGCACGCCGTTCTCGTCCACCGACTCGAAGGCGATGCCGGTCAGGCCGATGTCCAGCAGGCTACGGGTCAGCGCCGGTTCGGCGGCCAGGTGCAGGTAGCAGAACAGCAGGTGGTGCTTCTTCAGCAGCTTGAGGTCGCCCTCGATCGGCTCCTTCACCTTGACGATCAGCTCGCCCTTCTCGTAGACGGCGGCGGCGTCCGGCAGGACGGTGACGCCCAGGGCCGAGTAGTCGGCGTCCGAGTAGCCGGACTTGGTGCCGGCACCGGACTGGATGAACACCTCGTGGCCACGGCGGGCCAGGTCGGCCGCGGCGGCCGGGATGAGGGCCACGCGGCCTTCGAGGGTCTTGGTTTCGGAAGGGATACCGATGCGCATCTGAGGATGATCCTGAATGAACCGAAGGGAGTCGTGACGGAACAAAAGCCGCCGTGTGGGGACACGCCGGCAGCATCAATGAAGCGAACGTCTTGAATCGCACCCCCGTCTTCCCCATTCTTCCGGGTCGACAACGATCTCGCGCAACCTCGACACGGCCTGAGCAACCTGCCGCAAGAGGCCAGCGGTACGACTGAAACACGCCGCAGCAAACCTCAAGGATTATACATGAGCACCCCCAAGCACAGCCGCCTGCTGATCCTCGGCTCCGGCCCCGCCGGCTACACGGCCGCCGTCTACGCGGCGCGCGCCAACCTCAAGCCGACGATGGTCACCGGCCTGCAGCAGGGCGGACAGCTGATGACCACCACCGAGGTGGACAACTGGCCCGGCGACGAGAAGGGCGTGCAGGGTCCGGAACTGATGCGGCGCATGGCCGAGCACGCCGAGCGCTTCGAGACCGAGATGGTCTTCGACCACATCCACAGCGTGGACCTGAACAACCGCCCGTTCCGGCTCAAGGGCGACAGCGGCGAGTACACCGCCGACGCCCTGATCATCACCACCGGCGCCACGGCCAAGTACCTGGGCATCGCCTCGGAGGAGAAGTTCAAGGGCCGCGGCGTGTCCGCCTGCGCCACCTGCGACGGCTTCTTCTTCCGCGACCAGGACGTGGTGGTGGTCGGCGGCGGCAACACGGCCGTGGAAGAGGCCCTGTACCTGGCCAACATCGCCCGCAAGGTCTACCTGGTCCACCGCCGCGACAAGTTCCGCGCCGAAAAGATCATGCAGGACAAGGTGTTCGAGAAAGCGGCCGCCGGCAAGATCGAGTTGCTGTGGAACCACCAGGTGGACGAGGTGCTGGGCGACGACTCGGGCGTGAACGGCGTGCGCGTGAAGGACGTGAACTCCGGCGCCACGCGCGACCTGGCCGTCCAGGGCTTCTTCGTCGCCATCGGCCACACCCCGGCCACGGGCATCTTCGAGGGCCAGCTGGAGATGAAGGACGGTTACATCCAGATCCAGTCCGGCACCCAGGGCATGGCCACGGCCACCTCGGTGCCCGGCGTGTTCGCCGCCGGCGACGTGGCCGACCACGTCTACCGCCAGGCGATCACCTCGGCCGGTTTCGGCTGCATGGCCGCACTGGACGCGGAACGCTGGCTCGACCAGCAGCACCTGCTGACGTGATGGAGTCGCCCCGCGCGGCCGGCGCGGGGCGTTGCCCCGCATGAGCGAGATCCGTTTCCTCGACGGGCTCGGCGGCATCCCGGCCGCCGACTGGGACGCGCTCGTGCCCGACGGCAACCCGTTCGTGTCGCACGCGTTCCTGAGCGGCATGGAAGCCAAGGGCTGCCTGCGCGAAGACTACGGGTGGCGGCCGTACCACCTGGCCATTCTCGACGGCGGGCGGCTGGTCGCGGCAGCCCCGACCTACCTCAAGGGCAATTCGCATGGCGAGTTCGTCTTCGATTTCAGCTGGGCGGCCGCCTGGGAACGGGCCGGCGGCGATTACTACCCCAAGCTGCTGGTTGCGGCACCCTACTCGCCCGTGCCCGGGCCGCGCCTGCTGGTGCGCGACGGCCTCGACGCCGAGATCAACCGCAACCGGCTGACCGCCGCGCTGGTCGACGAAGCCGACCGCCTGGGCCTGTCGTCGATCCACGCCAACTTCCTGGCCGAGGCCGACCTGCCCGCCTTCGACGACCGCTGGCTGGCCCGCGCCGACTACCAGTTCCACTGGCACAACCGCGGTTACACGGATTTCGACGATTTCCTCGCCGCGCTGGCCCGGAAGAAACGCAAGAACATCCGCCAGGAACGCGCGCACGCGGCCGCTTCGGGGCTCACGCTGGAGATGCGCGGCGGCGACACGCTGGGCGACGCCGAGTGGCGACAGATCCACGCGCTCTACGAGCTGACCTTCGACATGAAGGGCAACCACGCCGCGCTCACCGCCCGCTTCTTCCAGTACCTGGGGCATACGATGGGCGCCAAGGTGCAGGTAGCCCTTGCACGTGACGGCACGGACATCGTGGCGATGGCGCTGTTCCTGCGCAGTGCCGACGCGCTGTACGGGCGCTACTGGGGCGCCAGCGTGGAGCTTTCAGGGCTGCATTTCGAGCTGTGCTACTACCGTGGCATCGAGTACGCGATCCGTGAAGGCATCGCGCGCTTCGAGCCCGGCGCGCAGGGCGAGCACAAGCTGGCGCGCGGCTTCCTGCCCACGCTAACCCACTCGCGCCACTACATCGCGCACGAGGGCTTCCGCCAGGCGGTGGCTGCGGCGCTGGTCCAGGAGGCGGCGCATCGCGAGGCCTACAGGGACGAACTCATGGCCCATTCGCCGTACGCGGAACGATGATCCACCTGCCCCAGCTGCATCCCCAGCGCCCTGGGCTGTTTCCCGACCCGGAAACCGCGCTGACGGAGCCGAACGGCCTGCTGGCCTGGGGCGGCGACCTATCCGCCGAGCGCCTGCTGGCTGCGTATGCGCAGGGCGTGTTCCCCTGGTACAACGAGGAAGAGCCGATCCTGTGGTGGTCGCCGGACCCGCGCTGCGTCTTCCACACCGACGCCATCCACATCAGCCGCAGCCTGCGCAAGCAGTTGGACAAGTCCCACTGGCGGCTGACCGCCGACACCTCGTTCTCGCGCGTGATGCGCGCCTGCGCCGCCCCGCGCAATGGCCAGCCCGGCACGTGGATCGGACCGGAGATGATCGCCGCCTACGAGGAACTGCACCGCCGCGGCCACGCGCACAGCGTGGAGGTATGGGACCGCGGCTCGTTGGTCGGCGGCATCTACGGCGTGGCCGTCGGCCGGCTGTTCTGCGGCGAATCGATGTTCAGCGCACGCAGCGGCGGATCGAAGGTCGCCCTGGCCGGATTGTGCCGGCTGCTGCACGGCTGGGGATTTCCGCTCCTGGACGCCCAGGTGACCAACGACCACCTGCTGAGCATGGGCGCCGTGGAAATCGCCCGCCGGCCGTTTGTCGCGCAGGCGCGTCGGTTGGCCGCGATGCCCGGGAGGGTGGGGTCTTGGGTGAGTTGTCCGGTGGCGTTGCCGTAACGTTGATCGCGCACATCGTGCGCTCCTACAACGCTCCGCAAACACCAAATGTAGGAGCGCACGATGTGCGCGAAAAACCAACCACGCGAAGAAGACCTAACCCATCGACGAAGCCGCGACCCCGGATCGCGCACATCGTGCGCTCCTACACGCGGCGTTTGTAGGAGCGCACGATGTGCGCGATCGGGGATAACGTTACCTCGCGCGGTGACCGCTCATTTCCGCACCGGCATTCTTCGGCAGCAGCAGGCACACCGGCGCGGCGAGCACCGAGACGAAGGTGACCACCAGGAACGCCACGCTGAAGTCCGGCAGCAACGCGTGTTCGCGGCCGTGCCAGGTGACCGACGCATGAAGCGCCGCGGCGGCGACGCAGATGCCCAGTGAGAGCATCAGCTGCTGGAACGTGGTGTAGAAACTGGTGGCGCTGGAGAACCGTTCGCTGGGTATATCCGCGTAGGCCACCGTGTTGTAGCCGGTGAACTGCAGCGACTGGAAGAATCCGCTCATCAGCAGTACGGCGTAGATGATCCACAGCGGCCAGTCGGGCCGGAATGCGGCGCACAACGCCACACAGCACATCGAGAACACGCCGTTCCAGACCAGCGTGGCGCGGAACCCCCAGCGGCGCAGCACCGGTGCGGCGGTCGCCTTCATCAGCATGGCGCCCAGTGCGGAGACGAAGGTGATGACGCCGCTGTGCGCGGCCGACATGCCGAAACCCAGCTGCATCATCAGCGGCAGCAGGAACGGCACCGAGCCCGCGGTGATGCGCGTGAGCGACCCCGCGATCACCGACAGGCGGAACGTCGGAAAACGCATCAGCGACAGGTCGAGGATGGGATGGGTCACGCGCTGCGCATGCCATACGTAGACCGCGCCGACCACGATGCCGGCCACGATCAGCCCGGTGGAACCGAGCACGGAGGTCACCCCGCGACTGGCCATTTCCAGGCCGAACACCAGGCAGGACAGCGATACGCCCGACAGCACGAAACCCAGCTTGTCGAAGCGCATCTTGTCCGGGATGCGGATATCGGGGATGTAGCGCGAGGCCAGCCACATGCCGACCAGGCCGATCGGCACGTTGATGTAGAAGATCCAGCGCCACGACACCCAGGTGACGATGAATCCGCCCAGCGGTGGCCCGATCACCGGGCCGATCAGCGCCGGCACCAGTAGCCACGACATGGCACTGACCAGTTCCGATTTCGCCACCGAGCGCAACAGCACCAGGCGTCCCACCGGCACCATCATGGCGCCGCCGATGCCTTGCAACAGGCGCGAGAGCACCAGCAGCGGCAGGCTGCCGGAGATGCCGCACAGGATGGAGCCGACGGTGAAGATGGCGATGGCGGCGCGGAACACGTTGCGCGAGCCGTAGCGGTCGGCGATGGCCCCGCTGGCTGGAATGAACACCGCCAGGCTGAGCATGTACGAGGTGAGCGCCACGCTCATGTGCAACGGGGACACGCCGAACGACTCGGCCATGGCCGGCAAGGCGGTGGCGAGGATGGTGCCGTCCAGTTGCTCCATGAACATCGCGCTGGCGATGATGAGGGCGACGGTGCGAAAGCCGGGAGCGGAAGTCATCCGGGTGGAGGTAACGAAGAAGGCGTAAGTCTGCGCCCGCCGCTACGGAAGATCGAGTGAAAGGTTGCTTAGAAATGCCCGCTCCTGCCCCGTCAGCGGATCGACGAAGCGGAGTTCCCGTGCCAGAAGGCGCAGCGGCTGGTCGAAACCGGCGGGCTCGTCGCGCAGCTCCGGGTACACATGATCGCCCAGGATGGGCGCACCCAGGGCCGCCATGTGCACGCGCAACTGGTGCTTGCGACCGGTGACCGGTTGCAGGCGGTAGCGCCAGACCGATGCGCCACGCGCCAGCACTTCGATCCGTGTGCACGCGTTCGGCGTGCCCGGCACTTCGGCCACGCGGAAGAACGGCTCGCCCCGCTCGATCCGGCTTTCCCGCACATGCGGCATCGCCAGGGTCGGCAGCGGCGGCGCCAGCGCTTCATAGGCCTTCACGATGCGCCGCTCACGGAAAAGCCGGGTGTAGGCATCGCGCGTGTCCGGGCGCGCCGAGAACATCACCAGCCCCGCCGTGCCTCGATCCAGGCGGTGCAACGCCACCAGCGCGGGGTTGCCCAGGCGACGCATCAACCGCACGGAAAGGCTCTGCTCGACGAAGCGGCCGGCGGGCATGGTGGGCAGGAAATGCGGTTTATCGGCCACCACGATATCGTCGTCGGCGTAGACGATGCCTTCAGCGAAAGGGATGACCGGCTCGTCGGCCACCTCGCGGTGGTAGGTCAGTACGCCGCCGGGCCGGTACGGCATCAACCGGTCCACGGGCACATCGTCCACCGCGACCGCCCCGCGCGTCATGCGCTCGATCCATGCCTCGCGGCCGATCGCCGGAAACCGTTCGCAGAGGAAATCCAGCAAGGACGGCCAGGCACCGCGAGGCAGGACGATACGGCTGGGTGGGAGCGCTTCCATCGCAAGATTGTATCGCTCAAGTCCTTCGTGGCGCGGCCGCCATATACTGTACGTCTTACCCTCCCCTCCCCAGAGGCATCCGTGATCGGCCGGTTCTTCCGCAAGCTGTTCGGCAACCGTGGCGCCGCTCCCGCGATGCACGCGCGTGCCTTGTCC
Source organism: Xanthomonas sp. NCPPB 2632 (assembly GCF_041228075.2). NCBI lineage: Bacteria > Pseudomonadati > Pseudomonadota > Gammaproteobacteria > Lysobacterales > Lysobacteraceae > Xanthomonas > Xanthomonas sp. NCPPB 2632. The sequence goes on along the minus strand of NZ_CM192979.1, from coordinate 2,073,690 downwards.
GTGCCCGTGGCGCCCGTCGCCGTCGGCACGCCGTTCGTCCCTGTCGACGCACCGGCGGGCGCGCTTGCCGCCGACGAGGTGGAAGACCGCTTCTACCGCCTGGTGCTGGGCGCGGCGGCATCGCCGGACCCGGGCATGAGTGCCCATGAGCAGGCCCTGCTGCGTCGCCTGCGCGAGGCCTTCGGCGGCGAGCGCTTCGACGTGGCCCTGCTGCCGCGCCTGCCTGCCGTGGTGCCGCAACTGATGCGCGCGCTGCGCAACGACGCCAGCGACAGCCGCATGCTGGCCGAGCAGGTGGCCCGCGACACCGTACTGGTCGGCGAAGTCATCCGCGTGGCCAACAGCGCGTTCTTCCGGCCGGCCAAGGCAGTGACGGGGCTGCCCCAGGCGATCACCCTGCTCGGTCACGACGGGCTCCGCCGCGTGGTCATGCAGCTGGTGATGCGCCCCATCCTGCGCACCGGTGAAGGCGCCGCGCAGCAGGCGGGCGATCGCCTGTGGGAGCACGCCGAGCGCTGCGCCCGTGCCTGCGCGCACCTGGGTCAAGGCACCTGCGATCCGTTCGAATCGTTCCTCGCCGGGCTGGTCAGCCATACCGGCGCCCAGGCCATCCTTGCCGAACTGGACAAACACGGCCCGGCCGCGCCCGTCTACAGCCGTCGTTTCGTCGCAGCACTGGCCCAGCAGATGGAGCGCCTGTCGCTGCACGCGGCCCGCCACTGGGATTTCCCCTCGCGGGTGGTCCAGGCGCTGGCCGAACGCGCCGACCCGGCCGACGCAGGCGCTCGCACGCCCCTGGGCCGCGCGTTGCTCGCCGCCAGCCGCGTGGCCATGCTGGACGTGATGGTGGACAACGGCCTGGCGGAGGCCGACGCGGTGCTCCTGGCGGGCCCCGATCCGACCTTCACGCAAGCCCAGCTCGTGGCCTGTCAGGACCGGGTGCGAACGGCACATACGGCCGAGGCCTGATCCGCGTCCCCGCGCGGCAAATTTGCCCGAAATGCCCATAAAGCGGGCACATCCGGGGCCGATAGTTAATCCATGTACCGATGGATAACGATCATGGCGGGTGGCCCGCAGGACGGCGAGCGGATTCGCCGCGACTTCTACGCGCCACGGGCCCATCCCCCCGCCATTCGCGCGGACGACGGCAAGGTCTGCTGCCCCGTCGCCATGCATGTGGAACTGTCCCACGCCGTGTGCGTCGTGGTGCACCCGGATGCCTGCGACGCGCAGGTGGAACGCGCCGTGGACACCATGATGGACGCGGATACCGCCGTAGCCGACCGGGTATGATGTCGCCCTGATTCCCCCGGCAGGACGTTCCAGAACGATGTTTGCGGCACGACAGACTCCGTCCCCCGGAGGCGATGCCCTCGCGCGCCTCATCTGGCAGGATTTCGAGCACCTGCTGGCCGAGTACTATCGTGGCCAGGGCTACCACGTGGAGCGCCACAACGCCTCTCGCTCGCTGCAGGCCCCGAAGGGCGGCATCGACCTGCGCCTGCGCCGCGGCAGCGAGACCGTGGTCGTCCAGTGCAAGCACTGGGACGCCGAGGAAGTGCAACTGGCCGACGTCAACGAACTGCTCGGCAACATGCTCAACGAAGCCGCCAGCCGCGGCATATTCGTCACCCGTGGCCGCTACAGTCGCGAGGCCGCCGCGTTCATGCGCCGCCAGCCGCGGCTGCAACTGGTCGATGGCGACATGCTCCGGGCGATGCTCAAGCTGCCCGAACGCGTCGATACGGCGCGGACGACGCGAAGCGAGCGCACGCCCGGCCTGCCGCGACGCCACGCCACGGGCGTGCCTTCCTGGCTCGGGCCGGCGCTGCTGGCGTTCGCTATTGCCGGCCTGCTCGCCCTGTTCGTCTGGCGCACGGTAACGCGCCACGACGAACCGGCGCCCGCGCCGCCATCCGCCAGCACAGCGGACAGCCAGGCCCACGCCGTGGCGCCAACCTCCGTCGACGTTTCGGAATCCGTCGGGGGCACCGGAGGCACCACGTCGCCGGCTGCGGTGCAGCCGCCCCTCCCACCGGCCCTGCCGCCGTTGAGCGGTGCCTCCGGCATCGTCAACAAGGTCGCACCGCTCAATCCGCCCTCCGCCATGCGCGAGATCGCCGAGCGCGAGCGGCTGCGCCAGTCATCCGAAGACGCCCGCAACGCACGCCTGCACGAAGACGGCATGAAGGTGCTCGAACGCAGCACCCGCGAACTGGGCTCGCACGATTGATCGCCCGTCGGGCGTGAGCGGCGTTTGGTCGCGGCCCGCAACCTCCTGAGGGCGGTTCATTTCACGCCGGGGCAATCCCCACGCGCCTAGCCTTCCGGGAGACCCCTGTCGCCTGGAAGCCTCCATGACCGAGACGCTTGCGCCCGATTTGCTACGCCGCATGCACGCCTACTGGCGCGCCGCCAACTACCTCACCGTGGGCCAGATCTACCTCCGCGACAACCCGATGCTGCAGCAGCCTCTCCGGCGCGAGCACATCAAGCATCGCCTGCTCGGGCACTGGGGCACCACCAGCGGCCTCAACTTCATCTACACCCATCTGAACCGCGTGATCGTCGAACGCGACCTGGACATGATCTACGTCATGGGTCCCGGACACGGCGGTCCCGGCGTGGTCGCACACACGTATCTGGAAGGCTCGTACACCGAGGTCTATCCGCATATCGATCGCAGCGAAGCGGGCATGCGCGAGCTGTTCCGGCAGTTTTCCTGGCCGTACGGCATTCCCAGCCATGTCGCGCCGGAAACACCGGGTTCCATCCACGAAGGCGGCGAACTGGGCTATTCGCTGTCGCATGCGTTCGGCGCGGCATTCGACAATCCCGACCTGGTGGTGGCCTGCGTGGTGGGCGACGGCGAAGCGGAAACCGGCGCGCTGGCCACCGGCTGGCACTCGAACAAGTTCCTCAACCCGGCCCGCGACGGCGCCGTGTTGCCCATCCTGCACCTCAACGGCTTCAAGATCGCCAACCCGACCGTGCTGGCGCGCATCCATCCGGACGAACTGCGCGACCTCATGCGCGGCTACGGTTACGAGCCGCACTTCGTCGAAGGCCATGAGGCCGAGCCGATGCACCAGGCGTTCGCGGCGGCACTGGACACCTGCCTGGACGAGATCAAGCGCATCCAGGACGAGGCGCGCAGGGAAGACGCAGCGGATGCCGTACGGCCGCGCTGGCCGATGATCGTGCTGCGCAGCCCCAAGGGCTGGACGGGCCCGAAGGAAGTGGACGGCAAGCCGGTGGAAGGCACCTGGCGTGCCCATCAGGTGCCCATCGCCGACTTCACCTCGGACGAGCACCTCACCATCCTCGAAGACTGGATGAAGAGCTACGACGCGCACGAGCTGTTCGACGAGCGCGGCCGTTTCCGCGAGGAGTTCGCCTCGCTGGCGCCGACCGGCCGGCGCCGCATGGGCATGAACCCGCACGCCAACGGCGGCCTGCTGCTGAAACAACTGCACATGCCGCACTTCCGCACGTTCGCCGAGGACGTGCGCACGCCGGGCGACCACAAGGCCGGCGCCACCGCGGTGCTCGGCAACTTCCTGCGTGAAGTGATGCGCCAGAACATGCAGACCTTTCGCCTGTTCGGCCCCGACGAAACCGCGTCCAACCGTCTTCAGGCTGTGTACGAGGCCAGCGGCAAGACCTGGATGGCCGGGCGCGAGGCCGTGGACGAAGACCTTTCGCCCGCCGGTCGCGTGATGGAAGTGCTGAGCGAGCACCAGTGCCAGGGCTGGTTGGAGGGCTATCTGCTCACGGGGCGACACGGTCTGTTCTCGTGCTACGAGGCCTTCATCCACATCATCGATTCGATGATGAACCAGCATGCGAAGTGGCTGAAGGTCACCCGCACCATGTCGTGGCGGCCGCCGATCGCGTCACTCAACTACCTGCTCAGTTCGCACGTGTGGCATCAGGACCACAACGGCTTCTCGCACCAGGACCCGGGTTTCATCGACCACGTGGCCAACAAGAAGTCCGAGATCGTGCGCATCTACCTGCCGCCGGATGCCAACTGCCTGTTGTCCGTGGCCGACCATTGCCTGCGCAGCCGCCATTACGTCAACGTCATCATCGCCGGCAAGCAGCCCGACTGGCAGTGGCTGGATATCGAGAGCGCGATCCGTCATTGCGCGGCGGGTGCCGGTATCTGGCATTGGGCCAGCCGCGGCGTGGAAAACCCCGACGTGGTGATGGCCTGCGCGGGCGACGCGCCTACCGTCGAGGTGCTGGCCGCCGTGATGCTGCTGCGCGAATACGTGCCCGATATCCGCATCCGCGTGGTCAACGTGGTGGACCTGATGTCGCTGGAACAACCCGACGAGCATCCGCACGGCATGGACGACGACGTGTTCGACGACCTGTTCACCAAGGACACGCCGGTGATCTTCGCCTTCCACGGCTATCCGGGCATCATCCACAAGCTGACCTATCGCCGGCACAACCACGACAACATCCACGTGCGCGGCTACAAGGAAGAAGGCACCACCACGACCGCGCTGGACATGATGGTGCTGAACAACATGGATCGCTTCCAGTTGGCGCTGGATGCGATCAACCGCATTCCCCGCCTTGCCGGCGAGCGCGAGAAGGCCGAGCAGCGCTACTGGTCGGACATCCAGAGGCACAAGCTCTACGTCAGCGAGCACGGGCAGGATCTTCCCGAGGTCCGCGACTGGCAATGGAAGGCCGAGGAGACCGACGCGTGAGCCCGCCCGGGCATGTGTTGGCGCTCAACACGGGATCGTCGTCACTGAAATACGGGTTGTATCGCGTCGACGGCAAGCGGTGCGAGGCATTGTTCTCGGGGCAGACCGAGGGCGCGGTGGATAACGATCCCCTCTCGGCCCTGCTCGCTTCGTTAAGCGAGCAGGACCTGCCCGCGCCCGACGCCATCGGCCACCGCATCGTGCACGGCGGTCCGAACGTGCGTAAGCACGCGCGGATCGACGCGGCGATGATGGAACACCTGGAACAGGCGTGCGCCTTCGCACCGCTGCACGTGCCGCCGGCGGTGGCGCTGGTGAAACAATGCGCGGCACGTTTCCCTGGACTGCCCCAGGTAGCCTGCTTCGATACGGCCTTCCATGCGTCGATGCCGGCGGTAGCGAAGACCCTGCCCTTGCCGGCGGACCTGCGCGAGGGCGGCATCGAACGCTACGGTTTCCACGGGCTGTCGTACGAATCCATCGTGCGGCAACTGGGTGACGACCTGCCCTCGCGCGTGGTCATCGCGCACCTGGGCAACGGTGCCAGCCTGTGCGCCGTGCGCGACGGCCAGTCGATCGACACCACCATGGGCCTCACCCCCACCGGCGGACTGGTCATGGGCACGCGGCCGGGCGACCTGGACCCCGGCGTGCTGCTGTACCTGATGCGCGAGCGCGGCTACGACGCCGACGCGCTGGAAACCCTGGTCGATCGCGAGGCCGGCCTGAAAGGACTCTCCGGCGGCACCAGCGACATGCGCGAACTGCATGCCACGGACAGCGAGGCCTCGAAGCTGGCCCAGGACGTGTTCGTCCATGTCGCCCGCAAGCACGTCGCCGCCATGGTCGCCTCCCTCGGCGGCATCGACCTGCTCGTCTTCACCGGCGGCATCGGCGAGCACGACGAAGTGACCCGCGACGCGATCCTTGCCGGCCTGCGCTGGATCGGCGACTTCGCCTCACGCACCGTCCCCACGCAGGAAGACGAACAGATCGCCCGCCACACGTACACCCTGACCATGTAGGAGCGCACGATGTGCGCGAAAAGCCAACAACGCGACGATGCGGCAACCCCCATCGCGCACATCGTGCGCTCCTACATGTCCTTGCTTACACCACCACCACGGGAATCTTGCCGATCTTCGAGCGCCATTCCTTCGGGCCGGTCTCGTGCACCGACGTGCCGGCACTGTCGACGGCGACGGTCACGGGCATGTCCTTCACCTCGAACTCGTAGATCGCTTCCATGCCCAGGTCTTCGAAGGCCAGCACCCGCGAGGCCTTGATCGCCTTGGAGACCAGGTACGCCGAGCCGCCGACGGCCATCAGGTACACGGCCTTGTTGTCGCGGATGGCTTCGATCGCGGCGGGACCGCGCTCGCTCTTGCCGACCATGCCCAGCAGGCCGGTGGTCTCGAGCATCTGCCGGGTGAACTTGTCCATGCGCGTGGCCGTGGTCGGGCCGGCGGGGCCGACCACTTCGTCGCGCACGGGGTCCACGGGGCCCACGTAGTAGATGAAGCGGTTGGTGAAGTCCACGGGCAGCGTCTCGCCGCGGTTCAACATGTCGATCATCCGCTTGTGCGCAGCGTCGCGGCCCGTGAGCAGCTTGCCGTTGAGCAGGATGGTCTCGCCCGGCTTCCAGTCGAGCACGTCCTCGCGGGTGATGGTGTCGAGGTTCACCCGGCGACCCTTGGACGCGTCGTAGGTAAGCTTCGGCCAGTCGTCCAGCGACGGCGGATCGAGCGACACCGGACCGGAGCCGTCCATCACGAAATGGGCATGGCGGGTAGCGGCGCAGTTGGGGATCATCGCCACCGGCAGGTTGGCCGCGTGGGTCGGGTAGTCCTTCACCTTGATGTCGAGCACGGTGGTGAGGCCACCCAGGCCCTGCGCGCCGATGCCCAGCGCGTTGACCTTCTCGTACAGCTCCAGGCGCAGCTCTTCCGCGCGGTTGGACGGGCCGCGTGCGATGAGGTCGACGATATCGATCGGCTCCATCAGCGCCTCCTTCGCCAGCAGCATCGCCTTCTCGGCAGTGCCGCCGATGCCGATGCCGAGCATGCCCGGCGGGCACCAGCCGGCGCCCATGGTGGGCACGGTCTTCAGCACCCAGTCCACGATGGAGTCGGACGGGTTGAGCATGGCGAACTTCGACTTGGCTTCCGAGCCGCCGCCCTTGGCGGCGACGATCACGTCGAGGGTATCGCCCGGCACGATCGACACGTTGACCACGGCCGGCGTGTTGTCGCGGGTGTTCATGCGCTTGCCCGCCGGATCGGCCAGCACGGAGGCGCGCAGCTTGTTGTCCGGGTGGTTGTAGGCCCGGCGCACGCCTTCGTTGACCATGTCCTCGACGCCCATCGTGGCGTCGTCCCAGCGCACGTTCATGCCCACCTTGAGGAAAACCGTGACGATGCCGGTGTCCTGGCAGATCGGCCGGTGGCCCTCGGCGCACATGCGCGAGTTGATGAGGATCTGGGCGATGGCATCCCGGGCCGCCGGCGACTCTTCACGCTCGTATGCGGCGGAAAGGTTTTTGATGTAGTCGACCGGGTGGTAGTACGAGATGTACTGGAGGGCGTCGGCGACGCTGGTGATGAGGTCGTCCTGCTTGATCGAGGTCATGGCGCTTGGGCTGGCTCGCGGCGGCTGGCAAAGCAGCGATTTTAGCGCACCCGGCGGTGTAAGGTGCCGGGCCTCGGGCCGGTCTGTTCCCCGTACCCATGCACATCGGAGTTTTCATGCGTCAGCTACGTACCGTTTTCCTCGCCCTGCTGGTGGCCGTGTCCACCCTGGCCGCCGCGACGCCCGCCCTGGCGGCGCAGACCGCGCCGGAGTTCGCCGGCATCGCCAACTGGCAGAATTCCGGGCCGCTGACGATGAAGGGCCTGCGCGGCAAGGTGGTGCTGATCGATTTCTGGGCGTATTCGTGCATCAACTGCCTGCGCACCCTGCCCCACGTCACCCGCTGGTACGACCAGTACAAGGACAAGGGCCTGGTGATCGTCGGCGTGCATTCGCCGGAATTCGCCTTCGAGAAGCAGGACGCCAACGTCCGCGACGCCATCGCCAAATACAACATCAAGTATCCCGTGGCCCAGGACAACGACCTGGAAACCTGGGACGCCTGGGACAACCAGTACTGGCCGGCCGAATACCTGGTGGACCAGCGCGGCAATGTGGTGGCCCATCATTTCGGCGAGGGCAACTACGCCGAGATGGAAAACGCCATCCGCACGCTGCTCGGCCTGCCCCGCCTCGCCGCCACCACCGAGAACGACAAGGACGCCCCCGATTTCAGCCAGTTGGGCTCGCCGGAGATGTACTTCGGCAGCGAGCGCAGCAAGAACAACGCCAGCGCCGGCGGCGACAGCACCGGCACGCGCGACTTCACCGCCCCGTCGCGCCTGGAGCTCAACCAGTTCGCCCTGGTCGGCAAGTGGGAAATCGGCCGTCAGAATGCGTCCCTGGTCGGCTCGACCGGCGAGATCCGCCTGCATTTCAAGGCGAAGAAGGTCCACATGGTGGCCAGCGCCAACGACCCGATCACCCTCCAGATCGCCGTCGACGGCAAGCCGATGGCCCCGGTGACCGTGCAGAAGAGCCAGCTCTACACGTTGTTCGACGGTGACGGCTACAAGGACCACGTGCTGACCATCAAGATCGATAAGGCCAACTTCCACGCCTTCACCTTCACCTTCGGCTGATCCAGACGCCGAGGGGTAGGAGCGCACGCTGTGCGCGAAAAGCCAACGGGGCGGCGACGCGGCGACCCTGTTCGCGCACATCGTGCGCTCCTACGACGGCAGGTCGAGGCCCCGCCCGCACGCCGTCCGGGCTTGGCACCTATTGCACGAGTGTTTCTTAAGATATATCGTACGACCACTACGTACGATATATCTGGAGCACCCCCATGCACTTTTTCCATCACGCCAAACACCGCTTCCACGACACCATGTCCGCCATGGCCATGGGCCGCGGCGGTCCAGGGGGTCGCTTCGGCGGCGGCCCGTTCGGCTTCGACGATCGCGGTGACGGCATGCGCGGTGGCCGCGGGGGCGGCCGCTTCGGCGGGCGCATGTTCGGCCACGGCGACTTGCGCCTCTTGCTGCTGGCCCTGATCGAGGAACAGCCTCGCCACGGCTACGAACTGATCCGCACCATCGAGGAGATGTTCGACGGCCAGTACAGCCCCAGCCCGGGCGCCATCTACCCCACCCTGACCATGCTCGAGGAACTGGGCTACGCGCGGGTCGAGGCGGAAACCGGCGGCAAGAAGCTCTATGCCATCACCGAGACCGGCAGCGCCTTCCTGCGGGACAACCGTGACACGCTGGAGGCCCTGACCGAGCGCCTGCAGGTGATGTCCCGGCACATGCGCCGGATGAGCGTGCCCAACGAGGTGCGCGAGGCCATGCATACGCTCAAGCACCAGCTCATCAATCACCACAAGGGCTGGGACGACGCCGAGCTGAAGCGGGTCGCGCAGCTGATCGAGGCCACGGCCCGGGCCATCGCGGAGCGCAACGCATGAACGACGCCGTCCAACGCCACGCCATCACCCGTGTCCGCCACACGCTCAAGGCACGCCGGCTGACGGTCTCGCGCGTGCAGAACCTCTCCCCGCGCATGGTCCGGGTCACGCTCACGGGCGACGACCTGGAGGGCTTCGTCACCGCATCGCCCGACGACCACGTGAAGCTGTTCTTTCCCGTGGAAGGCGGTGCGATCAACGCGCCGACGATGACGCCGGAAGGTCCGGTCTACCCGGAGGGCGTCACCCCCTCGCCCGCCCGCGATTACACGCCAAGGCGCTACGATGCGACCCGCAACGAGCTGGACATCGATTTCGTCCTGCATGGCGAGGGCCCGGCGTCCACCTGGGCCGAGCAGGTAAAGGTCGGCGATACGATCGGCCTGGGCGGCCCCCGCGGTTCCTTGATCGTGCCGGACGACTTCGACCACTACGTGCTGGTCGGTGACGAAACGGCCCTGCCGGCCATCGGCCGCTGGCTGGAAGAGATGCCCGCCACCACGCGGGTCACGGTGCTGGTGGAAGTGGCAGCCGGCGAGGAACGCCAGGTGCTGGCCCGCGACGTGCACTGGTTCATCCGTGGCGCGTCCACGCCGTCGCTCGACGACATGCTGGCCGCGTTGCCCGTGCCCGCCGGCGACACCTTCTGGTGGGTGGCGGTCGAGTCGGCACGGGCGCGCAAGCTCCGCACCCTGCTGGTGGAGACGCGCGGCATCGACAAGGACTGGGTCAAGGCCACCGGCTACTGGCAGGCCGACTGAGGCCCCGAACCTTAATCGCACCCTGTCATGAACACATAACCTTGTCGGCCTTCACGTTAACTCTGTCGCTGTTATGGGAGTGGAGGCAGGACGATGCGGCGTGGAAGGAAAATACTGGCGTGGGTGCTCGGGATCGTCATCCTGCTCATCGTGGCGATCGTCCTGTTCATTGCGTTCTTCGACTGGAACCGGTTGAAACCGACCATCAACGCCAAGGTGTCCGAGGCCATCGGCCGCCCCTTCGCCATCAACGGCGACCTGTCCGCGCACTGGTCGCGTGAGCCCGGCGAGAGTGGGCTCACCAGCCTCATCCCGTGGCCGCACTTCGAAGCACGCGACATCACCGTGGCCAACCCGGACTGGGCGAAGACGAAGCAGTTCGCCACGCTGGACTCCCTGCAATTCCGCCTGTCGCCGTTCCCGCTCATCTCCCACCGCATCGTGGTTCCCGAGATCCGCCTGGGCCAGCCGAAGATCGACCTGCAGCGAATGAAGAACGGCGACGACACCTGGACCTTCAAGCTTCCCGACAGCACCGGCCCGTCGGAATGGCAGCTGGAACTCAACGCCATCGTGTTCGACCAGGGCCACATCGACTTCAACGATGCGCAGACCCAGATCGCCATGGGCATCGACGTGACTCCGCTGACCAAGGGCATCCCGTTCGACCAGATCATGGCGCAGCAGGAAACCGACTCGCGCACGCAGGCGAAAAAGACCACCGGTGCCAGCGCGAAGACGATGGCCAGGAGCGATGCGGACGAAAAGGACCGCAACGACGAGACCAAGAAGAAGCAGGTCTACCTGTTCGCCTGGGATGCCAAAGGCACGTACAAGAAGGCCACGGTGACCGCCACGGCCAAGACCGGCGGCGTGCTGGCGCTGCGCGACGCGACCCGGCCCTTCCCCGTGGCGGCCGATGCCCGCTTCGGCGACACGCATATCGCTTTCGTCGGTACGCTGACCGACCCGGTCAACATGGGCGCGCTGGATATCCGGCTGTGGTTGTCGGGCACGAGCATGTCGCACCTGTACGACCTGACCGGCGTCACCCTGCCGGACACGCCGCCTTACGCGACCGAAGGCCACCTCAAGGCGAACCTGAAGAAGGGCGCCAGTGTCTTCACCTATGACCATTTCACCGGCCGCGTCGGTGGCAGCGACCTCGGCGGTAGCCTGACCTTCAATACCGGCGGCGCACGCCCCAGCCTCACTGGCGCGCTGAAATCCAACCAGTTGCTGTTCAGCGACCTGGCACCGCTGATCGGCGGTGGCACCAACAAGGAAAAGACCGAGCGTGGCGATGCGGTCAGGCAGCCCGACGACAAGGTGTTGCCGGTAGAACCCTTCAAGACGGACCGCTGGAACGCGATGGACGCCGATGTGGAATTCACCGGGGTGAAGATCGTCCACGGCGAGCGCCTGCCGATCGACAACCTGTACACGCACCTGGTCCTGAAGAATGCCGTGCTCACCCTCGACCCGCTGAAGTTCGGCGTGGCCGGCGGTACCGTGGGCAGCAACATCAAGCTGGACGGTTCGAAGACGCCCATGACGGGCGGCTTCAACCTCGGTGCGCGCCACATGAAGCTTAAAGAGCTGTTCCCGAGCTTCGAGCCGATGAAGACCAGCTTCGGTGAACTCAACGGCGATGCCTCGCTCACGGCCACCGGCAATTCCCCGGCCGCCCTGCTCGGCAGCGCCAATGGTGAGGTCAAGCTGCTGATCAACGATGGCGCCATCAGCAGCTCGCTGCTGGAGCTGGCGGGCCTCAACGTGGGCAGCTACGCGGTCAACAAGCTGTTCGGCGACGAGGTGGTCAAGATCAACTGCATGGCCGCGGACCTGGTGACCACGCATGGCGACATGGAATCGAAGCTATTCGCGTTCGATACGGAGAAGGCGCTGATCAACGTCACGGGCGACATCGACTTCAAGAGCGAGAAGCTCAACCTCGACATCGTGCCGCACACCAAGGGCTTCCGCCTGTTCTCGCTGCGCTCGCCGTTGTACGTGCACGGCACGCTGAAAAACCCATCGGTGGGCGTGCATGCTGGCCCGCTGATCCTGCGTGCCGGCGGCGCTGCCGCGCTGGCCGTGTTCGCGGCGCCGGTCGCCGCCCTGGCCGCGCTGGCCGTTCCCGAAAGCGGCAAGGCCGATGCTACCCAGTGCAAGCCTCTACTGGACGACATCCGCAGCACCCCGCCCAAGGCGCCCGCCGTCCGTAAATAAGGACGGCGGTCTCGCAGGGATCCCGCTGACGGACCGAAATGCTGGCGATCTCTTCCAGCCTTCGGCAAGCTTCCCCCCATGACCCCTGCCCGCAAAGCCCACCTCCAGATCCACTTCTGTGTCCTGCTCTGGGGCGTCACCGCCATCCTCGGCAAGCTCATCACCCTGGCGGCGCTGCCGCTGGTCTGGTGGCGCATGCTGCTGGTCTCGGTCACGCTGCTGTGCCTTCCGCGGGTATGGCGGTCGCTGCGTGCCCTGCCCCCGCGGCTGCTGCTGTCCTACGCCGGTATCGGGGTGATCGTCTCGCTGCACTGGCTGACCTTCTACGGCGCCATCAAGCTCGCCAACGCCTCCGTGGCGGCAACCTGCATCGCCCTGTGTCCGGCGTTCCTGTCCATCGTGGAGCCCTGGGTCGCGGGCAAGCGATTCGACGCGCGCGAGCTACTGATCGGCGCGGCCGTGGTGCCCGGCGTGGCGCTGGTGGCCGGTGGCGTGCCGGGGGAGATGCGGATCGGCCTGGCCGTGGGCGTGCTGTCGGCGATCTTCGTGGCGTTCTTCAGCGCACTCAACAAGCGGCTGGTGGACAAGGCGGATGCGCTCACCGTGACCTGCATCGAGTTGGGCAGCGGCACGCTGTTCCTCACCCTGCTGGCGCCGTTCATGGCGGGGCCGCTGTTTCCCGTGCCGGATCTGCATGATGGTGTCCTGATCGTGCTGCTGGCGTACGGGTGCACGCTGCTGCCGTTCGTGCTGGCGCTGACGGCGCTACGGCATCTGACGGCGTTCGCGACGCAGATGGTGACGAACCTGGAGCCGGTGTACGCGATCCTGCTGGCGATTCCGCTGCTGGGGGAGCAGCGGGAGCTGGGCTGGGCGTTCTATGTGGGGGTGGCGATCATCTTGGGCGCGGTGTTTGCGCATCCGTTCCTGCACCGGGGGGAGGTGGCGGGGGCTTCGGATCTGGTGGTGCCTTGAGGGGCTTGATGTTGTGGGGATCGCCGACATCGTCGGCTCCTACACGTGGGTACGCGGATCGAATGGGGGCTCAGGCGCGGCCGCGGGCGCGCATGGTGCGTTGGCGGCGGACGCGTTTGCCGGAGGTGCGGACGGTTTCGCGCTTGCGGGACGGCGAGGCGGCTGCGTCGCCGCGGGTTTTCGACCGGTGCGTTTTCAGGGCGCTGGACATCTTCGGGGCGATGCACATCTTGGGGGCGCGGGACGGCTTCATGGGTGCTCCGGAACGGGAACCGTGAGGTGCCATGCTGGGGACCTCACGGTGAAAAGCCCGCTAAGAAGTGGTCAGATCAGCTTGATCTGGCGCAGACGTTCCTGAAGATACTCGTGGGCCGTGATCGGCTCGGGGTAACGCTTCGGGTTGTCGGGGGTGACGCAGGACGGCAGCACGTCGAGCACCACGTCCGGGTTGGGGTGGAGGAAGAACGGCACCGAATAGCGCGGCTTGCGCGCGTTTGCATTCTTCGGGTTGACCACGCGGTGGGTGGTGGAGGGGTACACGTGGTTGGTCAGGCGCTGCAGCATGTCGCCTATGTTGACCACGATGGCGTCGCCCTCGGTGGTGATCGGCAGCCACTCGCCTTCGCGCGTGAGCACTTCCAGGCCTTCGGCGCTCGCGCCCACCAGCAGCGTGATGAAGTTGATGTCCTCGTGCGCGCCGGCGCGCTCGTTGGGCACGTCGTCGGCGACGATCGGCGGGTAGTGGATCGGGCGCAGGATGGCGTTGCCCGAATCGATCTTGTCGTCGAAGAAATGCTCCGGCAGGTCGATGTGCAGGGCCAGGGCGCGCAGCACGCGCGCGCCGAGCTCATCCAGCGCGTCGTACAGGCCGTAGCCCTTTTCCTTGAAATCGGGCACTTCCGCCGGCCAGATATTGGGCGGCATGACATCGGCGAAGACGGAATCGCGGGGAATCTCGCGCCCGATGTGCCAGAACTCCTTGAGATCGGCGAACTGGCTGTCCTTGGCGGTTTCCACCTTGAACGGGGTGTAGCCGCGCGCACCACCGCCGCCGGGGATGTGGTACTGGCGCTTGATGTCGTCGGGCAGCGCGAAGAAGCGCACGAACGCGTCGTACGCCCCGTCGATCGCGTCCTTGGGGATGCCGTGCCCGCTGATGCCGCAGAAACCGTATTCACGGTACGCCGCGCCCAGCTCGGCGACGAATGCCTCGCGGTCGGTGTCGTAGCGGCGGATATCGAGGGTGGGGACCTTCTTCATACGGCTTCCGGGTGGTTCAGGCGGCTGCCTGGGCCGCCGATTTTACGGCCTCGGCCAGTCGCGCCGCCAGCCGTTCCACTTCCGCCGCGTCGGCCGCCTCGATGGTGACGCGCACCAGCGGCTCGGTACCCGAGGCGCGCAGCACCACGCGCCCGCGGCCTTCCAGCACGCCTTCCACCTCGGCCAGCGCCTGCCGCACCGTCTCGCTGCCCAGGGCCTCCTTGGCGCCCGGCATGCGTACGTTGACCATGGTCTGCGGCAACTTGACCAGGCCGGCACGGGCCTCGGCGAAGGTCTCGCCGGCCTCGACCAGGCACTCCAGCAGGGCCAGCGCGGCCACGATGCCGTCGCCGGTGGTGAAGCGGTCCAGGCACAGCACATGGCCGGAGGTCTCCCCGCCCAGGATGCCGCCGTGCTCCTTGAGCTGGCGCAACACGTAACGATCGCCCACGTTGGCGCGCAGGAACGGTATATCCATGGCGCGGAACGCGCGTTGCAGGCCGTAGTTGCTCATGGACGTGCCGACCACGGGGCCCGGCAGCGCGCCCTTGCGCTGCCAGTGGCGTGCGATGACGTAGAGCATGTCGTCGCCGTCGGTCACGGTGCCGTCGGCATCCACCACGCGCACGCGATCGCCATCGCCGTCGAAGGCGATGCCGAGGTCCGCGCCGCGCTCGACCACCGCCTGGGCCAGCGCCGCCGGCGCGGTGGAGCCCACGCCGCGATTGATGTTCAGGCCGTCAGGCTCCGCGCCGATGGTGGATACCTCGGCGCCCAGCTCGCGGAACACCTTGGGCGCCGCGTGATAGGTGGCGCCGTGGGCGCAGTCCAGCACGATGCGCAACCCGCGCAGCGAGAACTCGTCGGCCACGGTGGCCTTGCAGAATTCCGCGTACTTGGTCACCGCGTCGTCCACGCGGCTGGCCTTGCCCAGGGCCTCGGAGGGCACGGTGGCGAAGTCGGCTTCCAGCTCGGCCTCGATCTCCGCTTCCAGCTCGTCGTCCAGTTTCTCGCCCTGGGCGGAAAAGAACTTGATGCCGTTGTCCTGGTGCGGGTTGTGCGAGGCGCTGATGACGATGCCGGCGTCGGCACGCAGCGAGCGCGTCAGGTATGCCACGCCGGGCGTGGGCATGGGGCCGAGCAGGCGCACGTCGGCCCCGGAGGCGACCAGGCCGGCTTCCAGCGCGGCTTCGAACATGTAGCCGGACACGCGGGTGTCCTTGCCGATCACCACCATCACCTTGCGGTTGGGGTCGCGCCGGTCCGCGGCGGCGCCGGGCACGCGGCGCTCGGTGCCACGGCGGCGCGCCAGCACGGCGCCGGCGGCACGACCCAGGCGCAGGATGAAATCCGCGCTGATCGGGTAGGTGCCCACACGGCCACGGATGCCGTCGGTGCCGAAGTATTTACGTTCGCTCATGGGTGGAACATCCTTTCGGGGATCGAAAGGATACTCCTCGGGGCGCCAACGGTCCGCCCGGCCGGACGGACTAGGCCTTATTCGTCATCCGGCCAGCGCGGCATGGACGGGCCCGCGGGCCGGGGCGCGCTGTCGCCGGCACTCACGGCCTGCCAGACGGCCAGGGCGTCCACCGTGGCTGCTACGTCGTGGACGCGGACCAGCAGCGCGCCGCGCTGCACGGCGACCAGGGCCGCCGCCACCGAGCCGGAGACGCGCGCGCGCGGGTCGTCCCGGCCGGTCAGGCGGCCGATCATCGATTTACGCGACACCCCGACATACGCCCCCGCGCCCAGTTCGGCGAAACGGGCGGTGGCCCGCAACAGGGCGAGGTTGTGCTCGAGGGTCTTGCCGAAGCCGAAGCCCGGGTCGACCAGTACGCGGCGGCGGTCGATGCCGGCCAGCTCGCAGGAGAACAGCCGGTCGGTGAGGAAGCGGTGCACTTCGCCCACCACGTCGTCGTAGTCCGGGGCGTCCTGCATGCCCCGCGGCTCGCCTTGCATGTGCACCAGGCACACCGGCACGCCGAGTTCGGCGGCGGTGTCCAGCGCGCCCTCGCGGCGCAGTGCGAACACGTCGTTGATCATGCCCGCGCCCGCGCCGACGGCGGCACGCATCACCTCCGGCTTGGACGTATCCACGGACAGCGGCACCGTGGTCGCCGCGGCCAGCCGCTCGATCAACGGCACGATGCGCCGGATTTCCTCGGCGGTATCGACATCCGCGGCGCCCGGCCGCGTGGATTCGCCGCCGATATCCAGCATGTCGGCGCCCTCCTCCACCAGCCGCAACGCATGCGCATAGGCGGCGTCGAGGGTGGCGTGACTGCCGCCGTCGGAGAAGGAATCCGGCGTGACGTTGACGATGCCGACCACGCGTGGACGGTCCAGGAGCAGCGCGCGCCCGTTGCAGTCCAGCGAGGTGGCGAAGGGGTTCATCAGCCGGCCTGCTGCGGGCCGCCGAGCGGGCCCATGAAGCGGCGGTAATGACGCAGTTCCTCGATGGAATCGCGGATATCGGACAGCGCCGTGTGCGCGGAATCCTTGTTGAAGCCGCGCGCGATCTCCGGCGACCAGCGGCGCGAGAGCTCCTTCAGGGTGGACACGTCGAGGTTGCGGTAGTGGAAGAAACGCTCCAGCCGCGGCATCTCGCGATGCAGGAAACGACGGTCCTGGCAGATGGAGTTGCCGCACATGGGCGATTTGCCCGCCGGCACCCACTGGCGAAGGAACTCGATGGTGGCGGTCTCGGCCTCGCCGGGCACCGCGTCCGACTCCACCGCGCGGCCCCACAGGCCCGAACGCATGTGCTGGTTGCGATTCCACGCGTCCATCTGCTGGAGGCGCGCGTCCGCATGCGAGATGGCGAAGACGGGGCCCTCGGCGAGAACGTTCAGGTCCTTGTCCGTCACGATCGTGGCGATCTCCAGGATCGAATCGTTGTCCGTGTCCAGACCGGTCATTTCCAGGTCGATCCAGATGAGGTTGTCTTCGTGCGCTGGCGTCATGGGAGCTCCTTCGGGTATCGCGCAGTCTAGCGGCAGCGCGCGTGGAAAGGAGGTCGACCCATGCGATGATATCGCGATGGCCGAACCGACCTTCTTCTGGCACGACTACGAAACCTTCGGCACCGATCCGCGCCGGGACCGTCCCAGCCAGTTCGCCGGCATCCGCACCGACGCCAACCTGCAGATCGTCGGCGAGCCGCTGATGATCTACTGCCGGCCGCCGCGGGATACCCCGCCGCAACCCGGCGCCTGCCTGGTCACCGGCATCGCGCCGCAGCTGGCCGAGCGCGAAGGCCTGCGCGAGGCCGAATTCGCCGCCGCCATCCACGAACAGCTGGCCATGCCGGGCACCTGCACGGTGGGCTACAACTCGCTGCGTTTCGACGACGAATTCACGCGACACCTTCTTTACCGCAATTTCTACGATCCGTATGGCCGCGAGTGGGAAAACGGCAATTCACGCTGGGACCTGATCGACCTGGTGCGGCTGTGCCAGGCGCTGCGCCCGGAGGGCATCGTCTGGCCCACCCGCGACGACGGCACGCCCAGCTTCAAGCTGGAGCACCTGGCCGTCGCCAACGGCCTGAAGCAGGACCGCGCGCACGATGCCCTGTCGGACGTGGAGGCGCTGATCGCCCTGGCCCGCCTGATCCACCAGCGGCAGCCGAAACTGTGGGACTGGTATTTCGCCCTGCGCCGCAAGCAGCGCGTGCTCGAGCTGCTCGACGTCGCGGCGATGACGCCGGTGGTGCACGTGTCTTCGCGCTATCCGGCCAGCCGCCAGTGCCTGACCGTCATCGCGCCCCTGGCCATGCATCCGGCGCGCGCGGGCGAGATCATCGTCTACGACCTCGGTGCCGACCCGGCCGACCTGCTGGCACTGGACGACGGCGACATCGCCGATCGCGTGTTCACCTCACGTGCCGACCTGCCCGAGGGCGTGGAGCGCATCGCCCTGCGCACGATCAAGGCCAACCACGCCCCCGCGCTGGCGCCGCTATCCGTGCTCAAGGGTGCCGACCACGCGCGACTGGGCCTGGACATGGACGGGGTGACGCGCCACCTGGAGGCGCTGCGCCACGCCGACGGCCTGGCCGAAAAAGTGCGCCGCGTCTACGGCCATGCCGCCGCGCACGCCCCGGCGGAAGACCCGGAACTGGCCCTCTACGGCGCGTTCCTGCCGGATGCCGACCGCCGCCTGCTGGCCGACGTGCGCGCCACGCCGCCGGAGCAGCTGGGCACCCGCACGTTCCCGTTCCGCGATCCGCGCTACCCGGAGCTGCTGTTCCGCTACCGCGCGCGCAACTGGCCGGAAAGCCTGACCGTACAGGAACACGCACGCTGGGAGGCCTTCCGCGCCGATCGGCTCACGCGCCACGGCCCGTTGACCACGCTTACGCTCGACGACTACCGCCTCGAACTCGCCACGCTCCGTGCCCTGCCCGACGCCCCGCTGCCGCTGCTCGACCAGCTGGAAGCGTGGGGCCACGAACTGCCCTGAAGACCCATGCCTCCCACCTACTTCACGCCCGCCACGTTCCGCTTCTTCAAGTCGCTGATGCGCAACAACAACCGCGAGTGGTTCCAGGACCACAAGCCGGATTACGAGCGCCACGTGCGCGAACCGTTCCTGCGCCTGATCGGCGACCTGGACGCACCGCTGAAGAAGATCAGCCCGCACTACCGCGCCGACACCCGCAAGGTGGGCGGCTCGCTGTATCGCATCCACCGCGACACGCGTTTCGCCAACGACAAACAGCCTTACAAGGGCTGGCAGGGCTCGCGCTTCTTCCACGAGCGCCGCCACGAGATCCAGGCGCCGGGCTTCTACGTGCACATCCAGCCGGGCGAATGTTTCGTCGGCGGCGGCATGTGGCACCCGGAGCCGCCGGTGCTGAAAAAACTCCGCGACTTCCTGGCCGACAACCCGGATGCATGGAAGCGCGCCACGCACGGCAGGGCCTTCCAGGAGCGCTTCAGCTTCTGGGGCGAAAGCCTGACCCGGCCGCCCCGCGGCTTCGATCCCAACCACGAGTTGATTGCCGACCTGAAGCGGAAGAACTTCGCCGCCGGGCAGGACTTCGACGAGGCCATGGCCTGTTCGCCGGAGCTGCTGCCCTTCATCGTCGACAACTTCAAGCGACTGGCACCCATGGTCGATTACCTGTGCGCGGCGCAAGAACTGGAATTCTGAGTGTAGGAGCGCACGCATGTGCGCGACATGTGTTGAGGCCATGGATCCAATCTGGCGCATGAATCCCGTGGATCGACGCAACCCGTGGATCGACACGAAAACATGTCGCGCACGTGCGTGCGCTCCTACACATCCCAGGTCGCTGCACCTTTGTAGGAGCGCACGATGTGCGCGACATGTGTCGAGGCCGGCAGCCGGCTTACGCGCGCGCAAACGGGAACGCCAGCACGTCGGCGATGGCATCGGTGCCGGCCAGCACCATCAACAGGCGTTCGATGCCCAGCGCCACACCCGCACAGGCGGGCATCGCATCCAGCACCGCCAGCAGCGGTTCGTCGAGCGGCACCTCGCGATCGCCGCGTGCGCGACGCTTGTCGTTGTCGCGCTCGAAGCGCGACCGTTGCTCGGCGGCGTCGTTGAGTTCGTGGTACCCGTTGGCGACCTCGTACGGCCCGATATACACCTCGAAGCGTTCCGCCACCGGTGGCTCGCCCGGACGTATCCGCGCGAGCGCGCACTGGCTTGCCGGAAAATCGCGCACCACGGTGACCCGGTCGCGCGGGAACGCGGGCTGCAGGCGGTGGGTCAGCAGCAGGTCGAGCCAGTCGTCGCGCTCCAGGCCGTCGCCGTCGATCACGGTGGTGCCTTGCAACGCGCCCCGCAGCACGTCGACCGTGTCCACGAGCGGGTCGATACCCAATGCATCGTGGAACAGGCTGCGGTAGGTCGTCTCCACGATATCGACGGTCTTGCCGGCGTGCACCAGCACGCGCTGGAGCAGGTCGATCACCTCGCGCGCCAGCCGCGTGTCGTCCCAGCCCACGCGGTACCACTCCAGCATGGTGAACTCGGGATTGTGCCGCCCGCCCGCCTCGCCGTCGCGGAACACGCGGCCCAGTTCGTAGATATCCGGGGCGCCTGCGGCCAGCAGCCGCTTTAGCGGGAACTCGGGCGAGGTGCGTAGCCAGCGTTCGCGCGCGCCGGCATCCACGTGGCCGCTGAACCGGGTGGTGAAGCTGCGGATGTTCGGATCGGTGTTGCCCGCGGCGGAGAGGATGGGCGTCTCCACCTCCAGCACGCCGCGCTCGGCAAAGAAGGCACGGATGTGCGCGTAGGTGTCCGCGCGCAGACGCAGCGCCGCCAGTTCGCTCACGGTGCCACCCCATGTTCGGTCAACAACGCGAGCAGGTCGGCCTCCGTCGCCACCGGCACGCCCAGCTCCTTCGCCTTGTCCAGTTTGGAACCGGCGGCTTCACCGGCAAACACGGTGGTGGTCTTCTTCGAAACCGAGCCGGCCACCTTGGCGCCGAGACTTTCCAGACGCTCGGTAGCGTCGTCGCGCTTGAGCGTTTCCATGGTGCCGGTGATGACGTAGGTGTGGCCTTCGAGCGGCAACGCCGCGGCGGCCTTGGCCGGCAGCGCGGCGGCCAAGGCCGCCATCGCCGCCGCATGCGCCCGGATGGCGGTGGCGTTGGCCTTGTCGCCGAGATACGCCATGAGGTTGGACGCGGCGGCCTGCGGCACGCCGGCCACGATCCACTGGTGCTCACCGGCCTTGATCATGTCGTCGAGGTTGGCATAGTGCCTGGCAAGCGTGGCCGTGCTCTTCGGGCCCAGCTTGGACACCTTCGCGGCATCCAGCAGCACGTCGAAGCCCAGCCGCTCGCGCAGCTTCGGCGACGGCTCGCTCTCGTCGGTGAAGGTGATGTAGCCGAGCAGCGCGTCGACCACGTCGTTATTCCCGTCCTGGCCGAAGAAGGCCTCGATCGACGTCGCCACCTCGTCACCGATATCGGGCAACACGCGCAGCACCGGCGCGGGAGCCTTGCGGACGTGTTCGATCGAACCGAGCCAGGTCGCCAGCGTCTTGGCCGTGCTTTCGCCGATATGCATGATGCCCAGGCCGAACAGGAACCTCGGCAGCGTCGTGGTCCGGCTCTTATCGATGGCCGCCACGAGATTGTCGGCCCACTTCGTCGCCACCTTGCCCTGCTTCACCGTCTCGGGCGTCGATCCGTCGCGCTCGTCGGCGAGGGTCTTCATCCGGATGAAGTCGTCGACGGTGAGCGCGTACAGGTCGGCCGGCGTCTTCACCATGTCGAACTCGACCAGGGCGTCGACGAAGCGATCGCCCAGGCCGTCGATATCCATCGCGCGACGCGAGGCGAAGTGGATCAGCGCCTCCTTGCGCTGCGCGGCACAGACCAGCCCGCCCGAGCAGCGGAACGCCGCCGCGCCTTCTTCCCGCAGCAATTCGGAGCCGCACACCGGACAGGTGGCCGGCATCTGCCATGCCACCGTCTTCGCCGGCCGGCGCTCTTCGACCACGCGGGCCACCTCGGGAATGACATCGCCCGCACGGCGAACGATCACGGTGTCGCCGATGCGAACATCGAGGCGTGCCACCTGGTCGGCGTTGTGCAACGTGGCGTTGGTCACGGTGACGCCGCCGACCTGCACGGGCGTGAGGCGTGCCACGGGGGTGGCCGCACCGGTACGGCCGATCTGGATCTCGATCGCTTCCACCGTGGTCATCTGCTCTTGCGCGGGGTACTTGTGCGCGATGGCCCAGCGCGGCGCACGCGAGACGAAGCCCATCTCGCGCTGGCCCTCGTAGTCGTCCAGCTTGTAGACCACGCCGTCGATGTCGTACGGCAGGCGATCGCGCTTGTCGCCGATCTTGCGGAAATAGGCGATCAGCCCGTCGAAGCCTTTCGCCGTGCATACTTCCGACGATACGGGAAAACCCCATTCGCGCAGTTTCGCCAGCGTGGCCGAATGGGTGTCGGGCAGCGTGCCGCCATCGACACGACCGATGGCATAGGCGAAGAACGCCAGCGGGCGCCGGGCGGTCACCGCCGGATCGAGTTGGCGCAGCGAGCCCGCCGCGCCGTTGCGGGGATTGGCCAGCGGTTTCTCGCCGGCGTCGCGCGCGCGCGCATTGAACGCCTCGAAACCGGCACGCGGCATGATCACCTCGCCACGCACTTCCAGCAGGCGGGGCCAGCCCTCGCCACGCAGGCGCAGCGGAATGGCTTTGACGGTGCGCAGGTTGGCGGTCACGTCCTCACCCACGGCGCCGTCGCCGCGCGTGGCACCCTGCACGAACACGCCCTCTTCGTAGCGCAGGCTGATGGCCAGGCCGTCCAGCTTGGGCTCCACCGAGAACACGGGCTGGCGTCGGCCCAGGGTCTGCTCGATGCGGCGCTCGAAATCGGCCACCTCGCAGTAGCGCGTGCGATCGTCGTCGCCGTCCTGCTCGAACGCGTTACCCAGCGACAGCATGGGCAACGCATGCGTCACCTCGGCGAAACCACCGTGCGCACGCGCACCGACGCGACGCGTGGGCGAGTCGAGCGCGGCCAGGTCCGTGTACTCGGCTTCCAGGGCTTCCAGCTCGCGCATCATGCGGTCGTATTCGGCATCCGACAGATCGGGCTCGTCGAGTACGTGGTAGCGGTAGTTCGCGTCCTCGATGCGGCGGCGCAGTTCGGCGGCACGCACGGCTTCGGTGTCGGGGGCGGTGGGTTGCGGCATGTGCAGGGTCCGTGAGGGCGGGTGCGAGGCAGACACAACCCTGAACTGTCGGCTGAAGCTGCCGCAAAAGCAAGCAGGGCATCGGTTATAATCGTCCAAACCATGCCCCCTTACGACGTCATAGACAGTACCGCGTCCACCGACGTCCACGCCCTGCCCACCGATCGCCCGGCCCTCGCCCCGGCGGAGCCTTCCAGCAAGGCGCGCTACCGCGGCCTGATCTGGCTCGTCTCGGCGGCGTTCTTCATGCAGGCGCTGGACGCGACCATCGTGAACACCGCCGTGCCGGCGATCTCGCAGGCACTGCAGGTGACCCCGCTGAGCATGCGCACGGCGCTCACCAGCTACGTACTCACGCTGGCCATCTTCATCCCGATGAGCCCCTGGCTATGCGATCGCTTCGGCACGCGCCGGGTCTTCGGCGGCGCCATCCTCGTGTTCGCCATCGGCTCGCTACTGTGCGGCGTGGCGCAGAGCCTGCCGCAACTGGTGGCCGCGCGCATCGTCCAGGGCCTGGGCGGCGCGGCGCTGATGCCGGTGGGACGCTACGTGCTGGTGCGCAGCATCGACCGCCGCCAGTTCGTCAGCGCCATGACCACCGTGGCCACGTTCGGCCTGCTCGGTTCCGTCGTCGGCCCGCTGATCGGTGGCGCGCTGGTGGAGTTCACCAACTGGCGCCTGATCTTCCTGATCAATGTCCCGGTGGGTATCGTCGGGCTGGTGCTGAACCGGCGCGAGATGCCCGAGTACCGGCTCGACCAGCCCCATCGTTTCGATACCACCGGTTTCATCCTGTTCGCCGGTGCGTCCGCGCTGCTGCTGATGGCGGCGGAGACGGCCGGCGGCCGCGGGCACGGGCTCGAGGTGGCCGGCTACGCGTTGGCGGCGGTGGCCAGCGCCGTGCTTTACGTGCGGCACAGCCGGCGCACCGAGTTTCCCGTCAGCGATCTCTCGTTGCTGAAAGTGCGCAGCGTGTGGGTCGCGCTGGCCGGCAACCTGTTCACCCGGCTGGGCGTGTCGGGCATGTACCTGCTGCTGGTGCTGTTCCTGCAGATCGGCTGCGGCTGGTCGCCGCTGGTGGCCGGCATGATGATGGTGCCGCAGGCCATCGGTTCGATCACGGTCAAGCCCTTCATCAACCGGCTGCTGACCCGCTTCGGCTATCGGCGCCTGCTGCTGGGCAACACGTTCGCCGTGTCCGCGGTGCTGTGTTCGTTCGCCCTGCTCTCGGCGGATACGCCGCCCTGGATCATTATCGTCTTCGTGTATGTCTACGGTGCGGTGATGTCGCTGCAGTACACCTCGATGAACACCCTGGCCTATGTGGACCTGGACGTCCGCTATGCGTCGCAGGCCTCGTCCATGGCCTCGACCGCGCAATACCTGTCGATGAGCTTCGGTATCGCCCTGGCGTCGTTGCTGATGGCGGCGTTCCTCGGCTCGCACAACGCGCAGGGCTATGTCTGGGCGTTCCGCTGGGCCGTGATCGTCCTGGGCCTGATCACGCTGGCGGCCAGCTGGATCTTCAGTCGCCTGCACGATCCGCGGACGGCGCCCGACCGCTCCGCGACGCCTGGTACGCCGTAAGCGCGTCCTCGCGCGTGGCCTTGAGATCGACCATGGGGCCCGGGTAACCGGAGGCCTTCAGGAACGCCTCGTCCTCCCACGGTGCGTGCACCAGCCGGCCCGGCGCGTCCCGCAGCTCGGGCACCCAGCGCCGGATGTATGCGCCGTCCTTGTCGAACCGTTCCGACTGGGTCACGGGGTTGAAGATACGGAAGTACGGCGCCGCATCCGCGCCGCTGCCGGCCACCCACTGCCAGCCCAGCGAGTTGTTGGCCAGGTCGGCGTCGACCAGCGTGTCCCAGAACCACTTCGACCCCAGCACCCAGTGCTGGCGCATGTTCTTGGTCAGCAGGCTGGCCACCAGCATGCGCACGCGGTTGTGCATCCAGCCCGTGGCCCACAGCTCGCGCATGCCCGCATCCACGATGGGGATGCCGGTCATGCCCTGCTTCCAGCGACGTAACGCATGGGCGTCGCGCGGGGCCCAGCGGAAAGCGTCGAACTTCGGGTTGAAGTTTTCCTTCGGTGTTTTAGGAAAATGAAACAGCAGGTGATGAGCGAATTCGCGCCAGCCCAGCTGGCGCAGGTAGGGCTCGATGTCCGGCGCTTTCTTGTGTCGCGCCGCATGGGCACGAAGGCCGGCCGCGATCTGCAACGGCGATATCTCGCCCCAGTGCAGGTGCGGCGACAGGCGCGAGGTACCGTGGCGCGCCGGCAGGTCGCGCCCTTCGACGTAATGCCCGACGGCATCGTCCGCGAAGAGGTGGAGCATGTCCTGCGCGCCCTGCTCCCCCGGCGTCCACTCGTCGAAGCCCCTGGCCCAGTCGCGCGTGGGCAGCAGGCCCAGGTCGTCCAGCGCGACGGATCGAGGCAGCGTGCCCAGGTGCATCGACGCCGGCGCCTCCACCGCGTCCACGGCGTCGATGCGGGTGCGCAGGTTGCGCCAGAAGGGGGTGAACACCCGATAGGGTTCGTCCTGCTTCGTGGCGACATCCCAGGGCTCGCACCACAGCGAGGCATTGAACGAAGCGACGTCGATGCCGTCGGCCTCCAAGGCCTTGCGTACGGCCTTGTCCCGCCGGATCACCCGCGGCTCGTACAACCGGTTGAAGTAGACGGCCGTCGCGCCGGTCGCCTCGATCGCCGCCCGCAGGGCATCGAGGCTCGACCCGCGACCGACCTGCAGGGCACCCCGGTGCTTGCCGAGCGAGGCGTCCAGCGCCGCCAGCGAATGGTGCAGCCACCAGCGCCCGGCCGCGCCGGGCGCCCATTCGCCCTCTTCGTCCGGCGCATGGATATACAAAGGGACCACCCGGTCGTGCGCCTTGAGCGCCTCCACCAGGGCGGGATTGTCGGCAAGCCGCAGGTCGCGGCGGAACCACATGAGGGCGATAGTCATGGGCGTAGTATCCAAGGTTTGCGTGAAGCGCGGATATCGCTCGCCATCCGTTCAGCAGCAATGCTTAGACTGGTGCCACTACGGCCCTGTTCCCGCCATCGATTGAGGAGTGACTCCATGCATATCAAGACCGTTCTCGGCCTTCCCCTGGCCGCCCTTCTCGCCACGGCGGTCGTCGCTCCCGCGTCGGCTGCCACCCTGACCCGCAGTGATGGCATCTACGTCCGCTGCGACCAGTGCGGCGTGGTGCAGAGCATCGAGCACAACGTCGTCCAGGGCCGTGACCACGGAACCGCCGGCGCCGTCATCGGCGCTATCGCCGGCGGCGTGCTCGGCAACCAGGTCGGTCGCGGCAACGGCCGCAAGCTGGCCACGGTGGGTGGCGCCGTCGGCGGCGGCTTCGCCGGCAACGCTATCGGCAAGGGCGGCGGCAGCGACAGCTACACCCTCCGCCTGAAGATGGGCGCCGGCGGCTACAGCAACGTCCAGGTCAAGGACGCCAGCGCCATCCGCGAAGGCGACATCGTGGTCGTCGACGAAAACGGCAACGTCTCCCGCGTGCAGTAACCCAGCCACCGTGCGTCACCGGCGTAGGAGCGCACGATGTGCGCGATCCGACGCTAGCGATGTCACCGATTCGACAAAAAAACTCCAGAGCCCGGACCTCCTGTCCGGCCTGGGGTTTTTTTACGTCCAACCGAGCGTTCGTGCAGCGAGGTTCGTGAGGCAAAAGCCGTTATCTCAATAGCATGAGCTAGCCGAACCATGCGTCGAGGCCATCCATCCCCGGAAAGTCGAACGGAAGGCAGCCGTGCTATTGAACGTAGCAAACAGGGGCGGAAAGACCGGGACGTCATGCCAAAGCATAAAACGGGGTCATCATCCCTTAAACGAAAAATCGTTATTTCGGTGGCTATCGGCACCACGACGTTTTTGATCCTGCTTGCCGTGCTGACGTACATCGGCTATCGACGTTTGCATATGCGGCCGATCGAAAAATTCAACCTGGTGTGGTCCACCGTTCGCGATCACTACTACGACCCACATTTCAACGGATACGACTGGGTAGCTGTCCGCGACAGGTTCGCAAAACGAGTTCCCGAGGACGATCCGAGGGAATTCGTTACGGGTCAGATCATCGATGACATGTTGTCCCTTCTGGAAGTATCGCATCTGAATTATGAGCCGACCTGGGAAGCAAGGCCTGCAATCACCGGAGTAAAAAGCAATAGCCCCGCATCGCTTCCGCTGGCCGTCAACTTATTTGGCGGCTTGCTCATCGACGATCCCACGCTACCTGTACGCCCTGTGCTGCAGCGTCTTGATGCGTCGTCCTTCCTTGCGAGGCACGGTGTCAAGCCCGGGCTACCTCTCGCGTTGGATATCGTCGAAGAAAGGCAAGACAAAGCAGCTTCGACCATCGTCCGGAAGTTGGCTTACGAAATTACGTTGCCGGATGGGAGCGTACGCGAACTGATCGCCGACCTGCCGCTAGCCAACCCGGACCGACCCTTGCCGTACATCGACTACGCCGACAAGCGCATAGTCGTGGACAGGATCGACCAAGCGTCTTTTGAACGACTGCATCGCCTGCTTCTCGAACCCGCTGCCAGCCTGTTGCCCGTCGTCTATCCAGCCCTCGGTGTCACCCTCTCGCATGGACGCGACAGCCGGCCGCCGAGAGTCACTGACGTCACCAAGGATTCATCGGCAGCCAAAGCTGGAATCGAACCCGGGTCGCTCGTCGAAGCGATGCATTGTTCATCGGCCGCGGCCAGCGCATCCCTGTGCCACATGGAACTGAAGCTTCCCGACGGCCGGGTGATGTCCGCGAATCTCCCGCTGTTCGATGTATCGCTCCACGCTCACGCTGACGAGGACAACGTCTCTGCCGTAATGGAGGGTCCGGTTCTGGTGCTGCGGTTCAACACGTTCGATCGAGCCAGCGCTACGTGGCTGATGGCGCAACTGCGTGCCAGGCATCCGGAAAAGGTCATCCTGGACCTGCGTCACAATCACGGAGGAGATGTCGTTGCCCTTCAGACGATTCTTGCTCAATTTCTCCCCGCCGGTGCAACGATAGCCAGTACGCAAGACGCCACCGGTCGGAGCAATCGGTTGACTGTGCCCTCTGGCTCAATCCTGTCGGCAGCCAAGCTTGCCGTATTGATCGGCCCAGGTTCTGCGAGCGCGGCGGAAGTCACTGCCGCAGCGCTTCAATACCATGGGCGAGCCAAGCTGATCGGCATGACTACGTCGGGCAAAGTGATGGAGAGCATGCTGTTCCACTTTCCGGACGGCTCGCAGGTAAAGATCGCGACGTCCGCACTGCAAGACCCTTCCGGCAGAACTTTGGAAGGCCAAGGCGTCCTGCCCGATGTGGCGCGGCAAAACACCCTCGCTGACATTCAGCAGGAACGCGACGTACCCATGACCTGCGCGCTGGCCATCATGAATGATGTGCCTTGCCCTGAGCCACCTTCGCCGCCACCGCATCATAAAACGACGCCGGCAACACCGCCCTAACCGGTACGCGCCACCAGTTCTCGCGCGCGAAATCCCGGCACTTCACCGCATCCTTGTCGGTCATCAACACCGGACAGCCATCCGCGAAAGTGAAATCGTCACGGGTGAACGCGTGGTGGTCGGCGAACGGATGTCCATCCACCGTGATCCCCTGCGCGGCCAGGCTGGCGAAGAAGCGCGCCGGATGACCGATACCGGCAACTGCATGCGCGGGACGCCCCGCAAACTCCGACAGCGGCACGCTGCGCGAGGGGTCGGCCATGTTGACGGCGATGCCACCTTGCAGGCTCATCGCGATCTCGCCGGGCTGCGCGGCATCGCCGTTGACCACGATGAAATCCACCCGCGCCAGCCGGCTGGCGGGCTCGCGCAGCGGGCCGGCGGGCAGCAGATGGCCGTTGCCAAAACGGCGTTCGCCGTCGATGACGCAGATGTCCACATCACGGCCCAGCCGATGGTGCTGCAAGCCGTCGTCGGCGAGGATCAGGTTGCACCCCGCGTCGATCAGCAATTGCGCGGCTTCCGGGCGCTCGCGGCCAATGGCGACGGGAAAACCGCTCTGGCGGATCAGGGCGGGCTCGTCGCCGACCTTCGCCGGTGCATCGTCCAGGCCCAGCAGCAGCGGGCCACGCTCGCTGCCGCCGTAGCCACGGCTGACGATGCCGGGGCGAAACCCACGTGCGCTCATGGCGTGGGCGAGGGCCACGATCAGCGGCGTCTTGCCGGTACCACCAAGGGTGATGTTACCCACCACCACCACGGGCACCGACAGCCTGACCACGGCCGAGGGATCCCGGCGAAAGCGCCGCGCGCGCTGGCGCACCACGGCGCGGTACAGCGCTTCCAGCGGACGTGTCCACAGCGGGGGGTGCCCTCCGCCATACCACCGCCGCTGCAGGGAGTCGCCGAGGGCCACGATCAGCCTTCGGACGGCTGCTCGTGGAACTGCATGCGGTGCAGCGCGGCGTACTGGCCGTGCTTGTCCAGCAACTGCCGGTGCGTGCCCAGTTCGATGATGCGGCCCTGTTCCATCACGGCGATCTGGTCGGCGTGCTCGATGGTGGACAGGCGGTGCGCGATCACCAGCGTGGTGCGATCGCGCATGAGGCGGGTCAAGGCGTCCTGGATCAGTCGCTCGGATTCGGTATCCAGCGCGCTGGTGGCTTCGTCCAGCACGAGGATCGGTGCGTTCTTCAGGATGGCGCGTGCGATGGCGATGCGCTGGCGCTGGCCGCCGGACAGCGAATTGCCGCCCTGCCCGATCTGCGTGTGCAACCCCTCGGGCAGGCGCTCGATGAACTCCATGGCATTTGCCGCCTTCGCCGCGGCCACGATGTCTTCCTCGGAGGCGCCGGCCATTTCGCCATAGGCGATGTTGGCGACCACGGTGTCGTCGAACAACACGACGTGCTGGCCGACCCAGGCGATCTGCTGGCGCAGCGAAGCCAGGGTGTACTGCGCGTAGTCGCGGCCGTCGAGCAGGATATGGCCCTCGGTCGGCTCGTAGAAGCGTGGCAGCAGGCTGACCAGGCTGGACTTGCCGCTGCCGGAGCGCCCCACCAGCGCCGTGACGGTGCCCGGGGCGCAGACCAGGTCGACGCCACGCAACGCCATGTGGTTGTTGCGCTCGTAGACCAGCCGGACGTTCTCGAAGCGGAGGTCGCCGCGCGTGCGCACGAGGGGCTCGGTGCCGTTATCGACTTCGGCCGGCTCGTCGATGATGGCGAACAGGTCTTCCGCGGCGCTGACGCCCTTCTGCAGGTTGGACTGGATGCCGGCCAGGCGCTTGAGCGACGGCAGCATGCCGCCCATGGCCGTGAGCACCGCCGTGAACACGCCGGGGGTGATGGTCTCGATGACGCCCGGCCGCGTGCCCAGGAACACCAGCGTGGCCAGCGCCATGGCGCCGACGGTCTGGATCGTGGCGCTGGAGGCCGCACTGGTCGCCGACACCTTGAGGTTGAGCCGGCGCTGACGGTCGGCGATGGACGCGAAGCGGTCGCCTTCGCGCGCCTGCCCGCCGTAGATGCGCACTTCGCGATTGGCCGCGACGGCTTCTTCCACGGCACTGGTCACCGTGCCCATGTTGCCCTGGATGCGCTTGCTGATCTTGCGGTAGCGGCGGCTGATCACGGTGACGATCACCACGACGCACGGCACCAGCACCAGCAGCGCCATGGCCAGGTAGGCGCTCTGGTAGAGCATGACCGACAGCAGGCCGACCACGGTCAGACCTTCGGTCACCGCCACCTTGAGCGAATCCGACGATGCCGCCGCCACCTGCTCGCTGGTGTAGGTGATGCGCGAGATCTGCTGGCCCGACGGCTCCTTGGCGAAGAACGTGGACGGCAGGCGCAGGTACGCCGCGAACACGTCGATGCGGATGGCCTGGACCACGTTGCGACCGACATAGGCAATGCCGTAGTCGGTGCAGTAGGAGGCCACGCCGCGCACCGCGAAGATGCCGATGATCCAGATGGGCATCCAGAAGATGGTGTGCGCATCGCGGGCGATGAACAGGTTGTCGATCAGCGGCTGCAACAGGTTGGTGAACAACGACAGGCAGGCCGGATCGATGACCATGCCGACGATGGCGACGATACCCGCCGCGCGATAGCGCCGGGTGTAGCCGAGCAGGCGCTTGTAGGTCTGCCAGGTCCGGGCATCCCAGACCGACGTGCGGGTAGCGTTCACGGCTTGGCCGTTCCTTCGGAAGGCGTGGTGGCGATGGACAAGCGCGTGAAGCCGACCTGGCCCAGCGCATCCATGGCGCGCACCACGTTCTGGTGGGGCGTCATCGCGTCGGCACGGATCACCACGAGACGATTGCGGTCGTCGCCGGCGGCGCGCTGGATGGCCGTCTTCAGGGGCTCGATGCCCTCGCCCATCACTTCATCGCTGCCCACGGCGTAATGCCCGTCGCGGTCGATGACCACGTTGAGTGCGTTGTCCGTGCCCTCGCGCGCCTCGCCGTCGGCCTTGGGCAGGTCGACCTTGAGCCGCGAGTGCTGGACGAAGGTGGTGCTGAGCACGAAGAACATCAGCAGGGTGAGCAGGACATCGATCAGCGAGATCACGTTGATCTCGAAGTCGTCCTCGCGACGAGAGCCGATGCGCATGGATCAACCGGCCTGCGGCGCGGCGGTGTCCGCCGCGGCAGGGCGACGGCGCGCGGCGGGACGTGCCGCAGAGAGGTCATCGAGCAACGCGGTAGCTTCCTTTTCCATCTGCACCACGTAGCCGCCCACCTTCGAGCGGAAATAACGGTGCAGCACGTAGGCCGGAATCGAGACGATCAGGCCGAACGCCGTGCAGATCAGGGCTTCGCCGATGCCGCCGGCCATGCGCGTGGGATCGCCGATGCCGCCGGCCATCACGCCCATGAACATGCGGATCAGGCCGATGACCGTGCCCAGCAGGCCCAGCAGCGGCCCGATGAGGGCGATGGTGCCCAGCGTGTTGAGGTAACGCTCCATGCGATGGACCACATGGCGACCGCTGTCCTCGATCCGCTCCTTGATGATCTCGCGGGGGCGATCGCGCACGGCCAGCGCGCCGGCGAACAGTTCACCCAGGGGCGAGCCCTTCTCCAGCGCCGCGAGGTGGCCGGCATCCAGCTGGGCGGAACGCGCCCACTGGCGCACTTCGTCGCCCAGTCCTGGCGGCAGTACCGCCGCGCGGCGCAGTGCCCAGAAGCGTTCGAACACGATCGCCATGGCGACCAGCGAGCAGATCAGGATCGGCAGCAATGCCCAGCCGCCAGCGAGAAGGATCTCGAGCACGTGAACCCCGGAGGTACGTTTGAGTCAGGGCGACATCATAGCAGGGCCCCGAGAAACTCCACTTCGCCCAGATCGATACCCGCGCCCGGGTTCGCGGCCACCAGCCGCAGGCGGTACCAGGCATAGGCGCCGGGAGCCGATACAGCGAAGGCCCGCGTCTGCCGGCGCCACGGCCAGGCCTGGCCCTGGCGCTGGTCCACGGTGGTGTAATGCTTGCCGTCGCTGGAACCTTCCAGCACCCAGCCCGAGGCATCCGCCGCCGTAGCCGCGGAGGTCAGGGTCAGCATCCGCACCGTCACCGGCGCGTCGAAGTGCCAGCCGACGCTGGCCCCCTTGCCGTCGAGATGGGCCGTGGTGTCGGAGGTGTTGTCGAACAACCTGGCCAGATCACCCGCCTGCGCCGACCCGAAGGCCTTGCCGCCCGACGCGGTCAGGTCGACCAGCGGCGCGGGTTTGCTGCCTTCGGCGCTGATCGATGCCGGCAGCGCGTCGGCGCTCGTACCCCACGTGGAGGGGCTGGGGCCCATGGTGAAGTCCAGGGTGGCGCCGCGGGCCAGCAGCTCGTGCGGCAGCGTCACGCTGTTCCATGGCTGGCCGTTGACCGTGAGCGACTGCACGTAGCGGTTTATGTCGCTGACGCCCGGCGCGCGGATGTCGATGGCCGCGCCGTTTTCCAGGCGGATGGTCATGTGCGGGAAGTGCGGCGCGCCGATCACGTACTCCGGGGTGCCCATGCGCAGCGGATAGAAACCCGCGGCACCGAACAGCCACCACGCGGACATCTCGCCGTTGTCTTCGTCGCCGGGATAGCCCTGGCCGATCTCGCTGCCCACGTACAGCCGCGACACGGCATCGCGCAGCTTGTCCTGGGTCTTCCACGGCTGGCCGGCCTCGTCGTACATCCAGATGATGTGGTGCGAGGGCTGGTTGGAGTGGCCGTACTGGCCCATCCGCACGTCGCGCGCTTCCAGCATCTCGTGGATCACGTCGCCGTAATCGCCCACATCGAACGTGCCGGGCGTGCTGAAGAACTGGTCCAGCTTGGCGGCCAGCGCGGCGCGGCCGCCGTAGAGCGCGGCCAGTCCGGCGCCATCCTGCGGCGCATGGAAGGCCATGTTCCAGGCGTTGGTCTCGGTGTAGTCGCCACCCCAGCGCGTCGGGTTGAAGTCCTTGTCGTTCCAGCGCCACTTGCCGGCGGGATCGCGTGCGACGAAGAAGCCCACCGCCGGATCGAACAGGTTCGCGTAACCCAGCGCCCGCGAGCGATACCAGGCGGCATCGTCCGCATAGGCGGCATAACCGCCGGACGAGCGGGTGTCCTTCGCCAGCGCCGCGGCGAGGTTACCGATGGCAAAATCGTTGATGTAGCCGTCCATCGACCAGGACAGGCCTTCGTTCACCGTGTCGTCGGTGTAACCGTTGAACAACGAACGCTGGATGCCCTTGCGGCCCGCGCCCTTCACGTCGCTGACGGTGGACGCGTTGCGTATGGCGGACTGGTAGAACGACGCGACGTCGAAGTTGCGCACGCCCTTCAGCCACGCATCCGCGAACGCCACGTCGGAGCTGGTGCCCACCATCAGGTCGGCATAACCGGGCGACGACCAGCGGGCGATCCAGCCGCCGTCGCGGTACTGCTGCACGAAGCCGTCTATCATCCTGCCCGCCTCGGTCGGCGTCAGCAGCACGTACGCCGGCCAGGCAGTGCGGTAGGTGTCCCAGAAGCCGTTGTTGACGTAGGGCTGGCCGTCCAGCACACGCGCGCCGGTCTGCGTGGCGGTGTTCTCGCCCGCCGCGGCGGAGAACGGACTGGCGTAGCGCCAGACGGGCTGGTCCTTCGTACCGGTGTTTTCGTAGGCGTGGTTCGGATAGAGGAATAGCCGGTACAGGTTCGAATAGAGGATGGTCCGCTCGTCCGGCGTCGCGCCTTCCACCTGGATCATGCCCAGGCGCTCGTCCCACGCCTTGCGGGCCCGCTCGCGCACGCCGTCGAACGTATCGGTGGTGGCGATTTCCTGCACGAGGTTGGCCTTGGCCTGGTCGACGGAAATCAGCGACGTGGCGATACGCATCGTGACCGTACGATCGCCCTTCTTCGCGGTGTCGAAGCCGAACCAGGCGGAGGCGGCGTCGCGCTTCTCGCCCGTGAGCCGACCGCTCTCGGCCACGTCCCGGTCGAACTCGGCGTAGAAGAACAGGCGCGTGGCGCCCGTGGACAAGCCACTGCGGACGTCCGACCAGCCCTGGATGGCACGATGGCCCGGATCGAGCGTGACTTCCGCCTTCTCGTTGAGGTTGTCGAACACCAGTTGCGATCGCTTGCCGGTAAAGGTGAAGCGGAACATCGCGGCATGGTCGGTGGGCGTGATCTCGGTGGTCAGCCCGTTGTCGAAACGCACCCGGTAATAGTCGGGGTGGGCCACCTCGGCGTCGTGACCGAAGGACAAGGCGCGCGTCTCGCGTTTCAGCGTCGGCGCACCCGTGGTCGCCTGGGCCGGCATCACCTGGAAGGTCTGGCGCTCGCCCATCCACGGGCTGGGCTCGTGGGACAGGGCGAAGGCCTCGATCCGCGGCCGATTGTCGGGGCCGTTCCGCTCCTGGTATTGGTAGAGCCAGTTGGACCCGGCGTTGGTGACGGGCGTCCAGAAATTGAACCCGTGCGGCAGGGCCACCGCGGGGAAATTGTTGCCACGCGAGAAATTGGCATTCGCGATCGAGCCGCGGCGCGTGTCCACATAGTCGGTGGGGTGTGTGCTGTTCACCGGCGTGACGGTGCCGATGCGGATGTCGTCCACATAGCCCTCGAAGGCCTTGCCCGGCGGCGCATCGGCGACCAGCTCGATCGCCCTGACGCGACGTCCCCGCGCCACCGCACCCAGGTCCACGCTGACGTAGTTCCACTGGTCGGGATAGAGCACGCGTCCTTCGCCTTGCCCCTTCGCGGTCGCGCGCACCCGATGCTGGTCGCGTGCCGCCGTGGTGGAGAGCCGCGAGCCGTCGTCGAACACCAGGTCCACCGCGACATAGTTCGCCGGATTGGCGAGGTCGTCCTTGTTCGACCGCGGAAAGACCAGCCAGGACAGCGTTGTGCCGTCGCCCACGCGGATATCGGTATCGAACAAGCGGGCGGCGTTGGGCGCGCCCGTGGAGTTGCCGGCGTAACGCAGGGAATGCGTGCCCGTAAAGCCGACATCGGCCTTGGCGGTGAGCACCGCCTCGGCCGGGGGACCGCCTACCAGGCTGATATCCAGGCCACCCGCGTTCCGGGTCACCAGGGCAGGATCGCCGGGCTCGAACGAGGTGTCGAAGCGCTGGACCGACGCCGTGGCGCCTGCCGGTCCGGCCACGGCCGCCATCATGCCGACGACCCACGCCGTCCTGCTCCAACCCTGTTTCGTTCGCGTCACGCGCGTTGCCCCTGGAAGTGCGGAATCGCCATTTAAATCGTTCTAAATTTCGAAAGTCAAACTGCGGTGCAACAACCTGGGCTGTGTTTCGGCTGAACTGGATGCGGGCGAGACCACGACGAAAGCGCATGGACACCCCGTGCACCGAGTGACGGAACTCAGTCACACGGGGGTCGTGGCCGACAGATGGCCGCAAGGTTTACGCCTACTTTGAGACCTCACTCATCAGCGGGGCAAACGACATGCGAAATACGTCAACGATGGCATGCGCACTGGCCATGGCATGCACCACCGCCATGGCATCGGCGAGCACCCATGCCGTCATCACCAGCGCGGGCAGCCGCGAAAACATCACGCATCTCGCCCCGGGCCTGCGCAGTGGCAGCATGCCGGGAGGTGCGAATGCGGCCCGATGGCTCGATGTCACGGCGATGGTCTTCCAGGCCGATGGCACGACACCCGCGCCCGGCGTGTCCGTCACTTTCGAGGCCTTCGATGGCGATGGGCGCTCCGAACGCAGGACCGCACTGGCCACGACCGTAGCCGTTGCCGATTCCCAGGGTATGGCGAGAGCTCGCCTCGATATCGGAGTCTGCCGGGGTCCAGGAATCGCGGGCCCCGTGACGGCCCGTCGCCCGTCGAACCGACCGGAATGGTGGTCGATCACCTATGTTTCAGGAGCCGTCGTCAGGGCGAGGATCTCGCCCGACACGAGGGTGCGTGAGGCCAACTTTCAGCATGTGTGTCGTGAGCAGTATCTCGGAGCACGTCCATGACCATGCCTGCTTCGCTCGATTCGCTGCGGTACGTCGCACCCATCACCCCCTCTCGGCCAATCAGCCCATCGCGTACACATGATTGCTCAAAGGAATGCTTAGACTCACTCAGCACGCCGATCGACTCTACGCGCACGATGGAGACCGCAATGGCCAACATAAAGGCCGTGCAGGACCGCTTCGTCGATTTCGTCAACACGCTGCGACCCAGGCTGCAAAGCATGCAGATGCTCAGGCCCGGTCTGATGGAAACGCCTTTCGACGCGATCTACGACAACGGACGGCTCAAGGTCGTGGACACTGACATGACCCATGAAGAAAAAGCATGGGTAGAGGATCAGCTCAATATCGACGGCGTGTTACCCCGGCTGGCAGATGCTTTCAATCGGCAGGTTGTCCGGACCTACGATGAAGACACCGGCGCCTGGGACGAGAACGGTATTTTCCACGGGCACGTACCGCTCAATGGCGATGCCGTCAACGAGAGCATCAGCTACCTGGGGCTGGATCGCACGGTCAATGCATCCGTCAAGCTGATTTCCCTGTGCAACGATGTACGCGACTACAAGCTGCCTTGGTATCTGAACGAATCGGACCGTGACGCCATGGGTGGGCATCTGGTGCAGAAGTACCTGGATGGTGAACTTTCCCGCTATGTAAAACGTCCCGACGGAACCATTGAGCTGCAAACCGAACGGGGCTCGTTTCAGCACGAGGGTCTCTGGATATGACCGGCACGCCGTGGACAGGGAAATTGATATGCCTCCCCGCTACCCGCCTTCACCAGCAACCATGCATCCTGATCGATGCGGCGTTCGGCGCGTTCGCCGATGTCGCCGGTCAGGAGGAAGC
Source organism: Xanthomonas sp. NCPPB 2632 (assembly GCF_041228075.2). Classification (NCBI taxonomy): domain Bacteria; kingdom Pseudomonadati; phylum Pseudomonadota; class Gammaproteobacteria; order Lysobacterales; family Lysobacteraceae; genus Xanthomonas; species Xanthomonas sp. NCPPB 2632. The sequence goes on along the minus strand of NZ_CM192979.1, from coordinate 2,036,190 downwards.
GTCCCGGTAAAACCGACATCGGCCTTGGCCGTACGCACCGCCTCGGCCAGGGTTTCGGGCGAGCGGGATGCGGGCAAGGCCACGACGAAGGCGACTAAACGCCCTGTCCGACGGGTGACGGAACGAAGCGACGCGAGGGTCGTGCCCGACAGATGGCCGCAAGGTTTCCACCTACGTTGAAACGTCACTTATCAGCGAGGAAACCGACATGCGAAACACATTGACGATGGCATGTGTACTGGGCATAGCATGCACCGCTGCCACCGCCACGGCGCTGGCAAGCACCCATGCCGTCATCACCCGCGCGGGCAGCCGCGAGAACATCACGCATCTCGCCCCGGGCCTGCGCAGTGGCAGCATGCCGGGCGGCGCCAATGCCGCCCGATTCCTCGATGTCACGGCGGCGGCGTTCAAGGCCGATGGCAAGACCCCAGCGCTTGGCGAGCGCATCCGAATCGTTGCCTTCGATCGCGATGGCACGACGAAGAAAGCAGTGGAACTTGCGGCGGTCGATGCCATCACCGATTCCCTCGGCATGGCGACCGTGCGCTTGCCGATCGGCGAGTGTCGAGGGCCAGGTATCGTGGGTCCGGTCAGCGTGCATCGCCGATCCAACAAGCCGGCGTATTGGGATATCACCTATGTTCCCGGGGCAACCGTTACGGCGACAACAGCCGACGACCGCCAGCCGCCCGAAGGGGCGAACTTCCAGCATGTGTGTCGTGAGCGCTTCCGGGGGAACCAGCCATGAACGCATTGAGCGCACTGCCTGCATGGTCGCCACCTTCGTTCCCAAAGGTTAACCCGCCACCGGCCACCACACCGGAAACACTATGCGCCAGGGGTTGCGTCAAGCATCCCTTATCCGACGACGATCGCCAGCGCACCTATGACACCCGATGGCTCAACCAGCAGGCCGTCGAGTATCGCTTCGTCGATTTCGCGAACGCACTGGAGCCGAGACTTCAGACCATGAAGATGCTGCGGCCGACCATCATGGAAAAGCCTTTCGACACGCTCTACGATGACGGCCGGCTCAAAGTCGTCGACACCGAGATGACGATCGACGAGCGGGCCTGGGTCGAGGACCAACTCAACTTCGACGGCCGTCTGCCTCGGCTTGCCGATGCATTCAATCGGCAGGTCGCGCGAACCTACGATGAAGACAACGGTTCCTGGGATGTCCAGGGAAATTTTCATGGCAGCGAGTCGCTCAATGCCGATGGATTCGAGGTCAGCGACCCGGTCAATGCCAGTAGGTTCAGACGCATCAACTATGCCGGTCTTGGTAACACGGTCAACGGATCGGTCAAACTGATGTCGCTCTACAAGGAAACCGCGAACGTCGAGCTTCCCCCGTATTGGGATGAAGCCTCGCGGTACCGAATCGGCGGCCACCTCGTGCAGAACTACATTCAGGGCGACGTTTCATACTACGTCAGGCTAGCCGACGGCAGCGTCGAACTGAAGGTCGAACGGGGATCCTACCGGCAAAAGGACTACGTCATCTGAAAACCGCGATCGCGACGCCGCTACTCGTGCCAGTAGCGGCGTTCGCCCAGGCGCCACTCGCGCACCACCCTCGGCTCGCCGCTGACGGGAAAATCGATACGCACCGCCCCGCTTGTCGCCGTCACCAGAACACGTGCGCCCACCGCCTCGAAACGATCCACCACCGTGCGGTGCGGGTGTCCGAACCGGTTGCGGTAGCCCGCCGAGGCCACGGCGATCGACGGCTCCACATCGGCCAGCCAACGCCGACCCGACGAGTGACGGCTGCCATGGTGGGCCACGGTGCTCACCGTAGGTAGCTCGGATAACCATGCATCCTCGTCCACGCGGCGCTCGGCGCGTTCACTGATGTCGCCGGTCAGCAGGAAGCGACCTCCGATGCCTTCGATCGAGAGGACGCACGAGCGGTCGTTGCCGGGAGTCTTTCCCGAGCGCTCGCGCGGCACGTCGATGAAGCGGAACACCACGCCATCCCACGACCACGAGGTCTGCGCCGTGCAGCGCTGCGCCGGAAAGGCAAGGCGGCGCGGCTCACCCGAAAGGCGCAGGGCCTGCGGATAACGCGCCGCGATCGACGAGGCACCGCCGGCATGGTCCCGGTCGCCGTGGCTGACGACCAGCGTATTCACGGGGCCCAGCCCCAGCGCCGTGATGGAGGGCAACACGACACCCGCGCCGGCGTCGCGGCCGCCTGCATACGCCGGCCCGGTGTCGTACACCAGCGTGTGCGAGCGCGTGCGCACCAGCACCGCCAGGCCCTGCCCCACATCCAGCACCCAGGCGTGAAACGCGCCGGGCGCGGGGGTATCTTTCGGTGGCAACAGCAGCGGCAGGCAGAGCAGGCTTCCGTAACCACGCAACGGCACACCGCGCGGCAGGAAAAGCCAGGCCGCACCGAAGGTGGCGAGTACGACGGGAACCAGCCCCGCTTCCGCCACGCCCAGTCGCGCCGCCGGCCACGCCGCGACCAGGGCGAGGCCCCGCCACAAGACGTCGAGCAGTCCGCTTGCAGCCGCCAGCAAGGGCGCGGCAAGCAGCGGCCACGGCAGCAGCGCACTGCCGGCCAGGCACAGCGGTACCACCAGGAAGCTCACCAGCGGTGCCGCCAGCAGATTCGCCGCGAAACCGGCAAGCGAGGCACTGCCGAACCACCACAGGGACATCGGCAGGAGAAGGAGACTCATGGCCGCCTGCGCGCGCAGCAGCTCGCCGATCCAGCCGCGCCATCCCTCGGCACGTGGCGCCACGCAGGCCATCAGGAAACCGACACCGGCGAAGGACAGCCAGAAGCCTGCGGAGAGCACCGAAAGCGGCGACGCGACCAGCACGGCGACCAGGGCAAGGGCGAGCATGGTCACGCCGTGGACGCGACGACGCAGGCAATGGGCAGAGGCCATGACGGCAATCATCAGTAAGGTGCGCACTGTCGGCAGGCCCATGCCCGCCAGCAGGCCGTAACCCGTGGCGACAAGCAGGCCGGCGATGGACTGGACCACCGGCCGGGGAAGCCGTAGCGCCAGCCAGGGGAACGTGGCGTAGATCAGGCGCACGAGCAGCACGCCGCCACTGGCGGCCACGCCCACGTGGAACCCCGAGATCGCGATGAGGTGGGACACCCCCGTGGCGCGGGCAATGTCCCAGTCGGCGCCATCGAGGCCACGCGTGTCGCCCACGGACAAGGCCTTGATCACGCGCGCACGTCGGGCCCCCAGCTGGCGGTCCAAAGCATCGGCGATAGCGGAACGCCACCCATCGACGCAGTGGCCGCCGGATACCTTGAGGTTGTCCCGCGATGGACGGACGTAGCCGGTCGCCACGATGCCCCGTTGCAAGGCCACGCGCTCGGCGTCGCTGCCGCCGGGATTGACCGACCCGCGAGGACGGCGCAGGCGCACCCGCAATCGCCAGCGTTCGCAGGGGCGCGGCGGGGATGCCGACCGGTACCATGTCAGCCGTACCCTGCCCCGAAGCACGACGGTGGCTTCACCGATAGCGTCCGGGACGAAGAGAAAGCTCGTGTCGGCATCGACGCGCCGGGGCAAATCGACGACCCGGCCCACCAGCGTCATGTCTTCTCCCTCGTTTTCGCGCGGCAATCGCGCGCTAGAACCCTGCGCACCGTGCAGCGCGGCCCAGGCAGCGAATAGTGCGACGGTAACGGCATGCCGAACCGGATCGGTACGCGAGCACATCGCTACGATCAGCAGCGCTACGAGGACGGCGAGGCACAGCGACGGGGACGGTAACCAAGGAGCGGCTTGCACCAGCGTGCACCCGAGCAGCGCGGCTATCGCCAGGGTAACCAGGGAAAAACGGGGATAACGAGACAAGGCGGCCCGCCGATACGAGTCAGCCTCCAGCCTAGGTGCGGATCCGAACGACATGGCCCACGATCTTTTGTGGGCCGTCGCTGCAAAACACGAGCGCTGCGCTTAGTCGCGCATGTGTCGCGGGAGGCTGGCCTTCATCATGTAAGGGCTACCTGGGCGACGCATGCGTTGCAATAGGCCGACCTTGCTGGCGGTCTAACGCGAGTCGTGGTCGCGATCGATACGGCGCGGTCCGTTCGTGTCCCGTCTGTTCTGCGACGGTCGCGCATCGGGGTTGCCGTTGCTCGGGCGGTTACCTGGCCCTTGGCCGTTGGGGTCGCGGGAGGGACGACCGCCTTGCCAGCCACCGGGGTGATCGCCGCCGGGACGCCCCCCTTGCCAGCCACCAGGGCGGTCACCGCCGGGGCGGCCGCCCTGCCAGCCACCGGGGCGATCGCCACCCGGACGATCATGATCCGGTCGATGCCCCTGCCAGCCGCCGGGACGGTCGCCAGGCGGACCACCGTGACCCGGAGGCGGGCCGCGGTGGCCCGAACGATCCCAGTAATTGCCATCGCGTCCGCGGTAGTAACGGCGACCGCCGTAGTCGTACCAGACGGCGCCGACGGTCACGCCGGAGTAACAGCAGCCGGGACCGTAGCCGTAGCCATTGTCGTAGTAGCCGTAGCCCGGATCGACGATCGTGGTCGTCGTTTCCTGTCCGTAGTAGGCATCGCCACCCGTTCCATTACGCACGTAACCGTAGCCAGGGTCGTAGTAGCAGCCGGCAAGCGGCGCACATATGACCAGGGCAAGTACGGTGGCTCGCACGGTTCGCATGGCACTTCCCCTCGGTCATCGACGATACCGACACTGCACCCTTGCGATTGAACGGCGAGAAAACACGAAGGGCCGCGCATGGCGGCCCTTCGGCTTCATTCAGACTGGGTGTCAGTCCTTGTTTTTCTGCTGATCGCCACGCTCGTGGGCGGTGCTGGCGTGGGACGCCTCGGGCGATGGCGCGGTCGAAGCCTGGCCGTTGTCACCCGACGAAGGTGACGAAGGAATGCCGTGCCCTGCATCGCCCGTCGGCCACGTCGGCGGTTGCCGATCGCGTTCGCGCTTTGCGTCCAGGAGAGCCTGGATGTGCGCGACGGCCTCTTCCTGGCTGATGTGTTGAACCGGCTCGTTGTCAGCCGCGGCAGGTGCAGGTTTCGAGACGGCCGGCTCCGGCTTCGTGGCGGCCGGGGCGGGTTTGGGCACGGCCGTCTCCGGCTTGGGAGCCGCCGCGCGAGGCTTCGCACTTGCCGGTGCCGGTTGGCGCGCCACCTTCGTTTCGGACGCACGTTGCACGGGCTTGTGCTCGACCACATGCGCTGCAACGGAGCGATCCACGGCATCGATACGCACCGGGGTCTTCGCCGCCGCCGTGTTTCGGCTGGGGGTGGTCGACACGACCGTCTTGCGGCTATCCGTGGTCTTCGCACCCTTCGCTGCAACCGCCGTACCCGTGCCGCCACGGGATGGGGTGCTACGTGCCGCCGTCTTGCCGACCGGCGACTTTGTCGCCGAGAATGGCTTTGTCGTCGTGGATGTCGTCGACGCGGACTTAGCGGGTGAGGCCTTGCCGGGTTTCGTCTGGGCAGCTACGCCCCTGCCTGTCGTCTTTTTGGAAGCGGGACTGACCGACGTCTTTGCCACGGTCTTCCCTCCGGCTACCTTGCGAGCCGGGGCCGTCCTGGCAGACGTCTTCCTGGCAACGCCTTTGGTCGGGGCTGCTTTCTTCGCAGTTGTCTTCTTCACCGCGACCTTGTTGGAGGCCACCTTCCTGGCGGCTGCCTTGCCGGCCGACCCCTTGCTTGCGGGCAATTTCCTCGAAGCGACCTTGTTCACGGCCGTCTTCCTTACGGCTGTTTTCTTCGCAGCCACTTTCTTCACGGCTACCTTCTTTGCAGCCACCTTCTTCACTGCTGCCTTCTTGACTGCTGTCTTCTTGACTGCTGTCTTCTTGACTGCCGTCTTCTTCACTGCGGTTTTCTTGACCGATGCCTTCCTGGCTGCCGTCTTCTTGGCCGGCGCCTTCCTGACCGCCGTCTTCTTCACCACAGCCTTTCCAACCGCACCTTTCTTCACCGCGCCTTTCTTTGCAACAGCCTTCCGGGCCGTCGACTTACCAGTCGATCGGGCGGGGGCGGCCTTCCGGGAAGCCGGCCGCGTGGCGGCGGTGCGTGGAGTCTTTCCGGTAGCGGCGCCGGCACCGGCCTTCCTGACCGCGGTTTTCTTCGCTGCCGTTTTTTTCTTGGCCGCGGATGTCTTCGCAGCGGACTTTCGAATCGTAGCCATGCGTTCATTCCTCGTGCGGTAGAAGCCGACGCGAACTACCCCACCGGGGAAACCCGCGTACGTGCCGGACGACTGGAAGGAGAAAACTGTTCGTCGCGGACAACTGCATGATGTAACAGCTGTCGGCCGAAGTCACATCGCGGCGCGGGAAGAATTCAGGTTCGCACTCAGAAGAAGCGCGGATTCATCAGGGCCTGGAGAAAGTACGGCAGGATGCGCGGCTCCAGTGCCACGGTGAAGATGACACCGTAGGCCGCTCCCCACAGGTGGGCGCTGTGGTTGACGTTGTCGCCGCCACGCTTGTCCATGTAGACCGAATAGGCCACGAAAAGCACGGCGTACAGGATCGCCGGCATGGGCACCACGAACACGATGATCCGAGCCCAGGGCTGGACCAGGATGAAGGCGAACAGGATCGCCGACACCGCGCCCGAGGCACCGAGGCTGCGGTAACCGGCGTTGCGCCGGTTGGCGATGTACGACGGCAGGATCGAGAAGATCAGCGCGCCGATGTAGAAGGTGACGAAGCCCAGCGGGCCCATCTCCTGAGTGAACAGCTGTTCCATGCCACGCCCGACGAAGTACAGCGAGAACATGTTGAAGAACAGGTGGCCCATGTCCCCATGGACCAGGCCATAGGTCACCAGCCGGTAATACTCGCGGCTGCGCGACAGGGCCGGTGGCCAGAGGATCAGGTCGTCCAGCAGGCGCTGGTTACGAAAAGCGACGATCGAGACCACACAGGTCACGAGGATGATGAGCAGCGTGATCATGCGGAGTACCGCGTCCTTCGTCAGGTCCAACCAGCGCGCATCTTGGCGCGTGCCGACGCCGATGTCGAATCGTACCCCACCCCCGGTCGTCGTTCCGGCCGGTATCATGCAGGCCTTCCCCACCGCTCCGGTTCCACCCATGCCCTCGATTCGCTACAAGCAGCTGGATGTCTTCGCCGCCCGCCGTGGCGGTGGCAATCCCCTCGGTGTCGTCGTCGACGCACAGGACTGGTCCGACGCGGCGATGCAGCGCTTCGCCCACTGGACCAACCTCGTCGAGACCACCTTCCTGCTGCCCCCGCGCGCGGCCGGCGCCGATTACCGGGCACGCATCTTCACGCCCACGAAGGAAATCCCCTTCGCCGGACACCCGACGATCGGCAGCGCCCACGCCGCCCTGGACGCCGGGCTGGTGACGCCGGATGCGGCCGGGGTGATCTGGCAGGAATGCGGTGCGGGCGTCCTGCCCATCCGCGTCGAGGGCCATGGCGCGGATCGCGAACTGTTCGTGCAGTCGCCCAAGGCCCGGATCGTCGGCGACGCCTCGCACGGCGGCGAAGCCCTCTCCAGCGTGCTCTATGGCATACAGCCTGGTGTACTGCCGCCGGCCTGTGTCGAAGGCGGTCGCCGCTGGTGGGTCGCCGAGTTCGCCGACGAAGCAACCCTGCGCACCTGGCGCCCCGACCACGCGGCCATTCGTGCGCTGGCTTTGGCCACGGACACGCTCGGCCTTTGCGTCTTCGCCCGGTCGGCCGACGGTCTGGCGGTACGTGCCTTTCCCGCAGGCGTGGGCATCGTGGAAGATCCCGCCTCCGGCGCCGCCAACGGACTGATCGCGGCCTACGTGGCGGAGCGCGACCGGACCGGCCAGCTCGCCCGGGGCTATATCGTGAGCCAGGGCCGGGAGATCGGCCACGACGCGCGCCTCATCATCCGCATCGACGGCGAGGCCATCTGGGTGGGCGGTCGCACCAACACCATCGTCGACGGCCACGTGGACTGGACGGACGCCTGACCGTGCAGATCTGGGTCGATGCCGATGCATGCCCCAACGTCATCAAGGACATCCTGTTCCGGGCGGCCGAACGCGAGAAAGTGATGGTAACGCTGGTCGCCAACCAGTGGATTCGCACGCCGCCGTCGAAGTTCGTGCAGTCCATCCAGGTGCCCGGCGGATTCGACGTCGCCGACGACGAGATCGTCCGCCGCGTGGAGCCGGGCGATCTGGTCGTTACACAGGACATTCCGCTGGCTGCCTTCGCGATCGGGAAAGGCGCCCTGGCCCTGCACCCGCGTGGCGAGATGTTCACCACCGATACCATCGCGGCGCGGCTCTCCATGCGCAACTTCATGGAAGAACTGCGCGGCGCGGGGGTGAACACCGGCGGGCCGGCGGCCATGCATCCCCGCGATCGGCAGAACTTCGCCAATGAGCTGGACAAATGGCTTGCCCGGCGGGGTAAGGGTTAGGGGCCTGGTTCGCTTCTACGGGAGCTTCTGGAGGATCGCGCTTACCGTCTCGCTGGAGAAATGAAGTTCCTTCAGGGCCTCCTGCAGCGAATCGCGCGAATTGACCTCGCTCTCCACCTGCTCGCCGGCGCTGGCGGGCGACACGTGCACGTAGCGTTCGCCGTCCTGGTACGCGGTGCCTTCGTCGTGGAAGTTCTGCGTGGTCAGGATCTTGTAGGTGTGGTCGTTGGATTCCTTGACCGAGACCGTGCGGCCTTCGTGCTCGCCTTCGTAAACCGCTTTCCAGGTGACCGACATGAGTTCGTTCCCAAGACTGCACAACAGCGTGCGGTAGACATTGTGGCGAACCCATCGGACTGGAGAGTGTGAAGGCGCCTCTCCCCCAGGGCGCCCGCCGTTCACCGCTTGACCCGCCAGCCGGCCATCGCCCGGTCGACGCTCAGTCCTTGAGATGGGCCCGAGCCGCCGCCACACGCGCCATGCCGGCCCAATCGATGTCGCCATCGCCCTGCGCCAGGGATTCGAGCAAGGTGTCGTGCAGCACGCTGGCCAGCGGCATCGGCACGCGCTCCGCTTCCGCGGCCGAGCGCGCCAGGCCCACGTCCTTGAAACCCAGGCTGAGCTTGAAACCGGCCGGGGTGTAGGTGTCGCGGGCGATCTGGCCGCCGTAGTTCTTGAACACCGGGGCGGCGAACAGCGAGTTGGACATGACATCCAGGAAGTCGGCCGCGCTCACGCCGTGCGCGCGGGTGAGCGCGGTGGCCTCGGCCATGCTCTCGATGGCGGCGCCGATCATGAAGTTGCCGCCGATCTTGACGATGGTCGCGCGGATCGGATCGTCGCCCATCGGCCAGACCTTCGCCGCCAGTAGTTCCAGCAGCGGCTGTACGGTGACCACGGCCTCGGGCTTGCCCGACACGACGATGTTCAGCCCGCCCGCGGCAGCGACCTCCGGCCGGCCGAACACGGGCGCGGCCACGAAGCCCAGCCCACGTGCCTCGTGCGCCTCCACCAGTTCGCGCGCCAGCGCCACCGAAATCGTCGCGTGGTTCACATGGACGGCCCCTCGCGGCAACGCATCCAGCACACCGCCGTCGAACAACACCTGGCGTACGGCGGCGTCGTTGGCGAGCATGCCGTGGATGACGTCGGCACCCTCGGCCACCTCCGCCGGTTTGGATGCCACGCGGGCGCCCTGCTCCGCCAGCGGCCGGGCCGCCTCGGGCGAACGGTTCCACACGGTGACCTCATGGCCACCCTTGACGAGGTTGGCGGCCATGGCGGCGCCCATGGCACCCAGGCCGATAAATCCGATACGCATGTCGCGCTCCTGTCAGACGGCGAGGCCTGCGGCATGTCCGCAGGCCCAGGCCCATTGGAAGTTGTAACCGCCCAGGTGGCCGGTCACGTCGAGAACCTCCCCTACGAAATACAGCCCCGGATGTCTTTTCGACATCATGGTGGACGAGGACACCTCGTCGGTATCCACGCCGCCCAGGGTGACCTCGGCGGTGCGATAGCCCTCGGTGCCGCTGGCGACGACGGGCCAGTCGGCCAGTTGCGCGCCGATGTCGTTCAGTTCGGCGGCGCGGTATTGCCGCATGGGGCGGTTGGGTAACCATATCTCGCACAACCGCTCCGCCAGGCGTCGCGGCAGCAACGACGCCAGCACGGTTTTCAGTTCGGCCGCCGGGCGCTCGGCCTGCCCTTGGCGCAGCGCCTCGCCGGCATCCACGCCGGGCAGGAGATCGACACGCAGATCCGTCCCCGGCTCCCAATACGACGACACCTGCAGGATCGCCGGGCCGCTGAGGCCGCGATGGGTGAACAGCAACGCATCGCGGAACGCGGCATCCCCTACCCGTGCATCCACCGGCAGCGCCACGCCGGCCAGGCCATCGAAACGCTCCTGGTGCTTGCCGCTGAGGGTGAGCGGCACCAGCCCGGCCCGCACCGGCAGCACCCGATGACCGAACTGCTTCGCCACCTCGTAGCCGAAACCGGTGGCGCCCAGGCTGGGGATGGACAACCCGCCCGTGGCGACCACCAGCGACGCCGCGCGCACCGCCCCCAGCGGCGTGTCGCAGGCGAAGCCACCCTCCACGGCACGCAGGCGCGACACGGCGCAGCCGGTCTCCACGCGCACGCCGGCCGCGGCGCATTCGTCCAGCAGCATGCGCACGATCAGCTTGGACGACTCGTCGCAGAACAGCTGCCCCGGCGATTTCTCGTGCCAGGCGATCCGGTGGCGATCGACCATCGCGATGAAATCCCACGGCGTATAGCGCGCCAGCGCGGACTTGCAGAAATGCGGATTGGCCGAGAGGAAGTTGGCGGGCGTGGTGGCGGTGTTGGTGAAGTTGCAGCGCCCGCCCCCGGACATCAGGATCTTCTTGCCCGCGCGGTTGGCGTGATCCACCACCAGCACGCGCCGGCCACGGCCGCCGGCGACGATGGCCGTCATCAGTCCCGCCGCGCCCGCCCCGATGACGAGGACGTCGTATTCCATGGTGTTTCCCGCCGTGCAAACGCACATGGTAGCGCCCTCGCGTAAACTGGGGCATCGCCCCCTTCGACAAGGACCCCACCATGCCCTCCTTCGACATCGTCTCGGAAGTCGACAAACACGAACTCGCCAACGCGCTGGACCAGGCCAACCGCGAGGTCACCACCCGCTTCGACCTCAAGGGCACGTCCGCGAAGATCGAGCAGGAAGAAAACGTCCTGACCCTGCACGCCGACAACGAATTCCAGGTCGGCCAGGTGATGGACATCCTCCGCGCCCGCCTCTCCGCCCGTCAGATCGACGTACGCGCCATGGATGTCGGCAAGGTCGAGACCAACCTCGCCGAGGCGCGCCAGAAGGTCACGATCAAGCAGGGCCTGGAGCAGAAGGTCGCCAAGACGATCATCGCGAAGATCAAGGAAGCCAAGCTGAAGGTCGAGGCGCAGATCAACGCGGAGAAGATCCGCGTCACCGGCAAGAAGCGCGACGACCTGCAGGCGGCCATGGCGCTGCTGCGCAAGGCCGATGTGGAAGTGCCGTTGCAGTTCGATAATTTTCGGGATTGATGGCGGGATTGTGTGGGCTCGCCTTCGGCATCGCGTTTGGCCTTGGGCCTTGGGCCTTGGAGCAAGAGCCGGCGGGTGCCACCCTCGTGGCCACGCCTGCGGCGACCCGTTGAGGAAAGGCCGCTGGCGCGGCCGTGTATCTGGTTCGCGCACATCGTGCGCTCCTACGCGCGGCCGTCTATTTATTGCCCTACGGGGCGGGTCGGGCTTCGAACGGGGGTTTTCGACTCGACCTCCTGTCTCGCGAAAACGGCCGGCCGTCCTGGCCGGCCCCCTTCGGGCCTGATCCGTTCGAATCCCTCGCCTGCGGCTACCGGCCACGAGGGTGGCACCCGCCGGCTCTTCCTGACACTGAGGTTGCGTGTGGGAGAGCGAAGAGCTGGGTTTCGCTTCGTGGCTGGGAACGCTCGCTTGCCTGTTGCTCATGGCCTCGGTCGCCTTAGATACGTTGAGGGTTCGCGCACGTGCGTGCGCTCCTACCCTCAGACGGCAGATCAATCGTTGGATATGCCACAACCGGCCCTACCCTTGGGGTAGGAGCCCACGATGTGGGCGAAAAGCCAACAAAGCGACGACGCCATACCCTGCACCTCTGCGACCGCTCGCGTCACAACCCACCTCAGTGTCGGGAAGAGCCGGCGGGTAGCCCCCTCGGGGCCGGTAGCCGCAGGCGAGGGATTCGAACGGACAAGGCCGCGTAGCGGGGCCGGCCAGGACGGCCGGCCATTTTCGCTGAGCCATGGATGGCGAATCGAAAATCCCCGTTCGAAGCCCGACCCGGATATGGCGCGGGTAGAAGCGCACGATGTGCGCGAGCCAGATACACGGCCGCGACAGCGGCCCTTCCTTAGCGGGTCGCCGTAGGCGTGGCACCGAGGGGGCTACACGCCGGCTCTTGCTCGAGGAGTTCGGCTTTACCGCTTACCGCTTCACCGCTTCGTTGGCTTTCGCGCACATCGTGCGCTCCTGCCGGCACATCGTGCGCTCCTGCCGGCACATTCTGCGCGCCTACCGGGCTTAGAGGCTGGCGATGCGGCTGCGGTTGCGGCCGTCGTTCTTTGCCTCGTACAGCGCCTCGTCGGCGCGGCCCAGCAGGGAATTGAGCGACTCGGGCGCACGCCACATGGCGACGCCTGCGCTCACCGTGATGCGGATGCGGTAGTCGCCGTGCACGATGGTCATCGCGCCCAGCGCATGGCGCACGCGCTCGGTGATGTCCAGTGCGTGCTCGGCCAGGGCGCCCGGCAGGCAGAGGATGAATTCCTCGCCGCCGAAGCGGCCGGCGAGGTCGTCGGCGCGGCACATCGAGGAGATCACCCGCATCGTCTCGCGGATCACCGTGTCGCCGGCCAGGTGGCCGAACGTGTCGTTCACCGTCTTGAAGTCGTCGATGTCCAGCAACACCATGCTGAACGGAATGCCGTCGCTCGCGGCGCCCTGGCGCACGCGCTCGGCCTGTTCGAGGAAGCGGCGGCGGTTGAGCGAGCCGGTCAGCTCGTCGGTACCGGCGAGGTGGTCGAGCCGTTCGTTCGCGGCCTTGAGGTCGCGCGTGCGCGCATCGACCTGCACCTGCAAAAGCTCGGCGCGACGACGCAGGTAGAGCGTGCGCAGGTGGACCAGGCCGAAGAACGCCACCACGCCCAATGCCACCCCGAAGGCCAGCGTCCACAGGCTTTCGTACCAGCGTGGCACCACGGTCACGTGGATGGAGGATTCCACGGTGCGGCCGTCCAGCCCGCGCATCGTCGCGCGCAGGCGCAGCGTGTAGCTGCCGCTGGAAAGGTTGGTGTAGATCGCGCTGGGCGGCAGCCCGCGGGCCACTTCGTTCCAGCCGCTGTCCGCGTCGTCCATGCGGTAGGCGTAGTGGGTCTCGGCAGGTGCGCGGAAATCCAGCAGCGCGAAGTCCACGCGCAGGTTGCGGCCGTCGCCGTCGAGGCTGACGCTGCCGCCGTCACCCGGCAGCTCGGCCAGGGGCAGCGACTTGTCGTTGACCGTCACCTGGGTGATCGCCAGGCGCGGCGGTGCCACCCGCGGCGCCACCCAGTAAGGACGAATCACCGTGAGGCCGCCCAGGCCGCCGAACATCAGTTCGCCGCCCGGAGCCTCCGCGGCGGCACGGTGGATGTAACTGGGAATGCGCAGGCCGTCGCGGATGCCCAGGTCGGCCACCCGGTGGGTATTGGCGTCCACCATGGCCACGCCGTTGGCCATCGACGCCCAGACCCGGTCGTCGTGGTCGATCAGCAGTGCGTTGATCTTGGTGTTGACCAGGCCCTCGCGCGCGCCGATCACGCCGAAGCGGAACGGGCCGCCCGGCTTGAAATCGTCGACGTAGGCGATGCCGCCGAACGTGCCCAGCCACAGCCGGTGGTGGGAGTCGAAGGCCAGTGAGCCGGTGTAGTCGTGCGGCAGGCTGGTAGGGTCGCCCGGGTCGTGGTGCAGGTTCACGAACCCCGGCTTGCCGTCGTAGGCGATGCTGATGCCGCTGATGGTCGAGAACCACCACGCGCCGGGCATGCGCGTGATGTAACGCACCTGGTCGCCGACCAGGCTGGTCGGATCGCCGTCGTCATGGCGCATCTGCACCAGGGTGCCCTTGACCGTGTCGTAACGGAACAGCCCGTCGTAACCGCCGATCAGGATGTCGTTGCCGTCGCGCTGCATCGACAGGATCAGCTTGCCGTCCAGGCTCGGGATCACCGAGCTGGTCATGGCGAAGGTTTCCGGATCGATCCGCGAAATGCCCTGCGCGCCGGCCCAGATGGCGCCGTCCGGCGCCACGACGAAGGCCTGCACGTCACGCTCCGCCTGCTCGCCGCCCAGTTGCAGGTGGCGCATGCCGCCCTTGCCCAGGTCGAGCACGTCGATGCGGCCCATGCCGAGCCCCAGCCAGACCCGGCCGCGCGGGTCGACGAACACCGAATGCACGTTGGCGTTGGAGAGGGTGTGGGTTTCCAGCGGCGAGGGCAGCACGGAGAACACCGCGCGACCGTGCGGGTCGTAGCGCGCCGCGCCCAGCTCGGTCGCGACCCAGATGTTTCCCGAGGCGTCCTGCAGTATGTCGCGCGTGATGTCGCCGGGCAACGACGAGGGCATCGCCGCATCGTGGGCCAGCGAACGCACGCGTCCCGTCGTCGTGTCGTAGGTGACAACGCCCGCGCCGTCCGTCGCCGCCCAGAGCACGCCCTGTGGCGTTTCGTGGAAGGCGCGCACGGTGCGCCGGCGGGCCACGCTGTCCTTGCCGGACAGGCCGGGCACGCGGTGCGCCTTGCCGTCCGCGTCGATGTAGATGGCGCCGGACTGCCCGGTGCCTATCCAGAGGTTGTGCCTGGCATCGGGTAGCAACGCCCAGACCTGGTCGTGCAGGATCTCGTCGATGGCCGGATCGTCCGATACCACCCGCTCGAAGTGTCCGCCCGGATGACGCACGAACAGGCCGTTGTCCGCGCCCGCCCAGAGGTTGCCCGTCGCGTCCTCGGCCACCACGAAGGTACGCGGCCGCATGTCCTTCTCGTCGCCGGGCTGTCCCGACACGTGTTCGATGCGGCCCCGGGCGACATCGATGCGGTCGATGCCGCCTTCCGTGGCCACCCAGTACACACCGTGCTCGCGCGCGGGGGCGATGGAGAAGATCTTCGCGTGCGACGTGCCGCCCGGACCCACGGGGTAGACGTGGAAGCGCATGGTCTGCGGATCGAACCGCACCAGGCCACCGGTGTTGGTGCCGATCAGCAGGCCGCCGTCGTCCAGCGGCACCAGGGCGCGGACGTAGGCATCGGGCAGCACGGCGCCCGCATACGCATCGGGCTCCTGGCCGAACACCTGCATGCGGTAGCCGTCGTAGCGCACCAGGCCACCGAACGTACCGATCCAGATCAGGCCGCGCTTGTCCTGCACGATGGCCGTGGTGGTCGAGTGCGGCAGGCCGTCCGCCACGCCGACGGTGTCGAACCAGGCGGTCTCGTACACCGCCCAGGGATCGACCGCGGCGGCGGGCGCGGCCGGCGTCACCTCTGCGGCCAGGGCCGTGGCGGCAACCCACACCAGCCCAACCACGAGGGCCGCAAGGCGGGCTCGAAGGCGCGAGGGCCGGAGAATGCGCTCAGCCGGCATGGGCCATCGTCGGATCGAGGTAATGACTGAAGGCGTCGGCGGTCATCGGACGGGCGAAGAAATAGCCCTGGCCGATGTCGCACCCGAGCTCGCGCAGCCAGTCGGCCTGCGCCTCGGTTTCGACGCCCTCGGCGATGGTGCGCATGTTGAGCTTCCGGGCCAGCCCCACGATCGCCTCGGTGATCTCGCGATCGACCAGGTTGAGGGTGCTGCCACGCACGAACGACTGGTCGATCTTGATGGTGCCCACGGGCAGTTCGCGCAGGTGGCCCAGGTTCCAGTAGCCCGCGCCGAAGTCGTCGATCAGCAGGTCGAAACCGTGCGAGCGCAGCTTGACCAGCTGGCGCAGGGTTTCTTCCGGCTGACGCATGGCGGTGGATTCGGTGAGCTCGAAGCGGATACGGCCCGGGTCCACGCCGTAGGAACGTACGACACGGTGCAGCGTCTCGACGAAGGCGGGGCGGGTCAGCTCGTGCATGGAGAGGTTGATCGCCACGTAATCCACGTCGATGCCGGCCGCGTCCCACGCCTTCACCTGGGTCAGCACCGCGCGCAGGACGTATTCGCCCAGCGCGTGGATCAGGCCCGAGCGCTCGGCGACCGCCACGAACACGGCCGGCGGCACCTGCCCGCGCACGGGGTGGTTCCAGCGCGCCAGCGCTTCCACGCCGGCGAGCGTGCCGTCGCGCAGGTGGCGCTTGGGTTGGTACTCCACGCTGAGGTTGCCCTGCTGCAGGGCCTCGCGCAGTTCAACCGTGAGCGCGACACGTTCACGCGCCTGCTCCAGCATGCCCTCCTCGTAGAAGCGGAAGTCGGCCTTGCCGGTTTCCTTCACCGCATACATCGCGGCGTCCGCGTTGCGGATCAGCATCTGCGCGACGGTGCCGTCCTTCGGCGCCACGGCGACGCCGATGCTGGGGCTGACCGCCACGAACTGGCCGGCGACACTCACCGGCTGCGAGACCAGGTCGAGCACCTTGCGACAGACCCGCACGAGGTTTTCCATGCCGCCATAGGCCTGCACCACCACCACGAACTCGTCGCCGCCGAAGCGCGACACGGTGTCGCGCTCGCGCACGCTGCTGCGCAGGCTGCTGGCCACGGCTTGCAGGAAGGCGTCGCCGGCCTCGTGACCGAGGGTGTCGTTGATGGACTTGAAGCCGTCCAGGTCGATGAACATCACGGCCAGCGCATCGTCGGACGACGACGCCAGGGCCCGTTCGAGCGTCTGCAGCAGGTACGCGCGATTGGGCAACCCGGTCAGGGTGTCGTGGTAGGCGCGAAACGCCAGCGCCCGGCGCGCCTGCTCGCGGGGATCGCCCAGGCGGTTGCGCAACGTCACGCGCTGGCTGGCCAGCCAGGCGATGGCGACGGTGGCCACGAGGGCCACCACGACCAGCACGGCGAGCCAGCCCAGTCCCGCGCCGGTCGTGCCGAAACCGGTGCAGTGACCGCCGTCGCCCGAACCCGTGAAGGTCCAGCGGGCACACTTCGAAGCGGCCCCGTGGAGGCCGCCCTCGACACTACGATGGCTCAGCACACTTTGCTCCGGCCCGGACGTTGCCGGGATATCTCGGTGACCGACGCAAGACGCGCCGGGCCGAGGATGTTCTTCGAATACGAAACAAGCACGCCCGGGTACCCGGAGAGACGCCAGGCGCGAAACGACTTCTCCCTAGGTGTAACGGCCACCAACGCCCCCGCCTTTAGCCCCGATCTGTCGAATGATGATGGACCGGCGAAAAAACGCAATGCACCCTGCGGTGCGCGTTTCCGAAAACGCGCACGATCGCGATTTATTGCGCCTTGGCCGACAGGTAGCGATCGAACCAGGACAGTGCCCGGGCGACCACGTCACGCCGGTTTTCCTCCCGCGCGAAGCCGTGCCCTTCGCCCGGGTAAACCACCAGCGAGGTGGGCACGCCCTGTGCGCGCAGCGCGTGCCAGAACTCGAACGACTGCGGTGCCGGCGTTTCGGCGTCGCGCTCGCCGACGACGATCAGCGTGGGCGTCTTCACCTGCTTGATGAAGTTGATCGCGGAACTCTTTGCATAGACGCCGGGATCGTCGTACACCGAGGCACCGAAGTAAGGCGTCATCCACTGGTCGATCAGGTTCTGGCCGTAGTAGCTCTGCCAGTTGGAGATACCGGCGCCGGCCACCGCCGCGCGGAAGCGGTTGGTCTGGGTCACGCCGAACATCGTCATGAAGCCGCCGTAGCTCCAGCCGGTGAGGCCCAGGCGCTTGTCGTCCACGGGGTGGTCCTTCTCGATCGCGTCGACGCCGGCGAGGATGTCGCGCATGTCGCCGTAGCCGAAATCCTTGCGATTGGCCTGGACGAAGGCCTCGCCCTGACCGTAGCTGCCGCGCGGGTTGGGCATGAAGACGAAATAGCCCAGGGCCGACAGCGGCGCGCCGCCGTAGCCTACGCCGGGCCAGCGCGGCATGACCGATGCGGCCGGGCCACCGTGCACCGCGACGATCATGCCGTAGCGCTTGGCCGGATCGTAATGGGCCGGGTAAAGCAGCCAGCCCTGCACGTCGTGGCCCTCGAAGGTCCAGGAGATCGACTCGGCCTTGCCCCAGGACGGTTTCAGGCCGGCGTTGAACGTGGTCACCGCCACCGGCGCCTGGCCGCCGGCCAGGTCGGCCACGTGCACTTCGTAGGGTTGCTCGAACGAGCTGGCAATGAAGGCCGCATGCGTGGCCGCCGCATCCAGCGATACGGACATCGACAGGCGGCCGTCGCCGATCGACATCGGCAGGTCGAACAGGCGGGTGGCCGATGCCGCGCCGGTGGCCGGCAGGGCATAGCGCGACAGTCGGGCCGACCCGGCGGCCACCTCGTCGACCAGCAGCTGGTCGTTCGCCGTCCAGGCAAACCAGGCCGGCGTGGTATGGATATCCGGGGTGACATCCACGGGCGCCGCGCCGCCGGCGGACGGTACGGTCCAGATGTCGCCGCCGGTGGAGCCCTGGTCGCTCATGAGGCCGCCGATGAAGGCGAGGCGCGAGCCATCGGGCGAGAAGCGCGGCACGGCGATCTGCAAGCCCTTGAGCGCACCGGTGAGTTTCGTGGTGTCCACCACCACGTCGGCCTTGGCGCCTGCGCGGCTGGGCTGGACATACAGCTTCGCCACCCACCAGTTGTTGTCGCCCGGCGGCTCGGCGGCGACATAGGCCACCCGGTCGCCCGCCTCGGAGAACGCGAACTCGTAGACATGCAGGCCGGCGGGCGTCAGTACGTGGACCTCGCCTCCCGTGGCGTCCACGGTGGCCATCTGCTGGATCTCGATGCCCTCGACGCCGACCTCACCCAACTGCGGCTTGGCCGCGGCCGTGGCGCTGGCCTGGCGGGTGGCGTTGGGCACGTAGAGGAAGCCGAGCTGTTGGCCGTCGGGACGCCAGGTGAGGCTGTCCACGTAGCCGGTGAGGTGGGTGAGCCGCTGTGGTGCGACCTTGCGCGAGGTGTCGACGACATAGATGTCGTTCTGCTTGCCCTCCCCCACGCCCGGGCCCTTGCCCGCACAGTCGGAGAGGAAGGCCAGACGACGCGAGTCGGCGGCCCAGGCCACGCCGACCTCGCTGCAACCCTTGGACGCGGTGATCCGGTGCGCGTGGTGGCCCTGGGCATCGGCGATCTCGATCACCGGCTTGCCGTCGGTCTTGACCGCCCAGGCCAGTTGCTTGCCATCGGGCGACAGCGCGACGGATTCGATGGTGCGGACCTTGCCCAGCGCGTCGAGGATGCCGGCGATCCGTGCGTCGGTAGGCGACGCCGCCTTCTTGCCCGGCGCGGATGCGGTATCGGCGGCGTCGGCGAAACCGGCGTGGACGACGGCAAGGGCCAGGGCGGCGGCGATCCACTTCGTACGCATGCGGTTACCCGGTCTGTGAGTTAAACGTGAAACCTATCACGACACCCGTCCACCGGGGTAGGCATGGCACACGGCCGATTGCGGTCAACCGGCCAGCAGGTGGGCATGTTCGGGATGGCGCTTGAACCATGTCTCGGCGTAGGAGCAGGCGGGAACCACCTTCCAGTGCCGTGTCTCGGCGAAGCGCACGGCGAAGGCGGTCAAGGCCGACGCGATGCCGCGTCCGCCGACCGGCGACGGAACCCCGGTATGGGTGATGGTCATGGTGTCGCCTTCCAGGCGGTATTCCACCTCGCAGGTGTGCCCGTCGACGACGGCGGTGAACACCTGGTTGGCGGCATCGTGGGTGATGGCCAGTGGCTGGGCGGTGTCGCTCATTGCATACTCCCGACGGAACAAGGTGCCGACACTTTCGCATTCCGTGGATGGGCGCGACGTTAAGGTCGCGCCCCACTGGCCGGGCCACAGGATCGACACGCGCGTGCTCATCATTCACGAACACGGCCGCAAGGCGGCCATCCACTGGACGACCGGCACGGACGTGCCGCGGGCGCCACTGTGGATCGACCTGCTCGACCCCAGCGACGACGAACGCCGGTGCGCCGCGACGATCTCCGGCCTGCGCGTGCCCGATCGCGACGATGTGGACAACCTGGCCCTGTCCAGCCGCATCCGTACCGACGACGACGCCATGTACCTGTCGATCCCCTACTTCGCCGACGTGGACCACGCCGCGCACGACGGCGGGGGCCATCGGCCCTCCCCGCTGGGCATCGTGGTCACCGGCCATCTGCTGATGACCCTGCGCTTCCACGACTCCCCCGCCTTCGACCTGGCCGGCCGCAGCTGTGAGGAACAACGCTGGGAGTCCAGCGGCGACGTGCTGGCCACGCTGATCGAAGCTATCGTGAACCTGGCGGCCAGGCGAATGGAAGACGTCTCGGCCGACCTGAAGAAACTCTCCGACCGCGTCTTCACCACCGAGCGACTAGGTACGCCGGCCCTGCGCGACTGCATGCTGGAGGTGGGCCGTCTGGAGGGCGAGCAGGCGCGCAACCGCTCTTCGATGCTGGGCGTGCAGCGCATCGTGTCGTTCGTGCGGGCCAAGCAGCCCGAATGGATGTCCGACCAGGTGGAAGTACGGCTGCGCGTGGTCGACCACGACCTGCGCACGCTGGACGAGTTCGACGACCAGCTGACCAACAAGCTGCAGTTCCTGCTGGACGCCAGCCTGGGTTTCATCAGCACCGACCAGAACCACGTGATGAAGGTGCTGACCGTGACCTCGGTGGCAACCATTCCACCGGTGATCCTGGCCGGCGTGTGGGGCATGAATTTCAAGCACATGCCGGAACTGGACTGGACGTTCGGCTATCCCATGGCCATAGGGGTCATCCTGCTCAGCATGCTGCTGCCCGTGCTGTTCTTCAAATGGCGCGGGTGGCTCGAGGGCGACTGACCCCGGCACACCCTGCCCATAACCCAGACCGTCGGCGATGTGAAGACGCGAAGACGGACCGGCGTCACATTTTCACGCATGGGGCCGGTTTTACCCTAAAGTTAGCGGCTTCGATGCCGTTATACCTCCCTGAGGATAGCCCGGCATCAGCCGGTCGAACGACACGGGGCGCGCCTTATGGCAGCCCGACTCGGGGGAGGATGTGCTCGGTGCCAGTCAGTAACCACCATCGCGGACACCACGTCGCGCCGCGGAACACCCCATGAGGACACCCTGGCATGCCCTCGCGGGCGGCTTTCCCGAAACGCGCCTGCTGGCATCGGTGGCCGAGTTCACCCACCACCGCGACATCGACGCACTGGATCACAGCCTGGTGCTTTCCCTGGCCGAGCTGGTGCCGGTCAACAGCGTGACCCTGTGCAAGCGCGGCCAAAGCCTGCAACAGCCGATCGAATCGATGGTGGTGTGCTCGCGGAAGAATGAAGGCGGTTTCGTCGTCGACGCCCTGGAGCCCCCGCGCGAAGGCGACCCGGTGGACAGCATCGTGTGCGCCATGGAAACCCTGGAAGCGATAAGCGATGTGACCGACAAGGGTGACTGCCGCCTGGTGATTCCCATCCAGCGCGAATCCTCGGCCATCGGTGCGCTGATGCTCGAGGCGAACGATTCGCTGGACCCCGTGCGCGTCATGATCGAAGGCTTCGCCCGCATCTACGGCAACTACATCGCCCTGCTCAACGAGAGCGAGCGCGACAAGCTCACCGGGCTATACAACCGGCGCAGCTTCGAACAGCGCCTGCGCCGCCTGCTCAAGCTCAGCCGCCAGCGGGCCCGCGCCGCGGTGGGGGGCGAGGACGAACGTCGCGTGGGCGAGGACGACAGCAAGATCTACCTCGCGATCCTGGATATCGACCATTTCAAGCGGATCAACGATACCTACGGCCATGTCTACGGTGACGAGGTCATCCTGATGCTGGCCCAGCTGATGCGCGCCAGCTTCCGCCAGAGCGACGTGCTGTTCCGCTTCGGTGGCGAGGAGTTCGTGATGCTGATCGCCGCGGAAAACGAAACGGTGGCGCATTACGCGCTGGATCGTTTCCGCCAGTTCATCGCCGACCATGCGTTCCCGCAGGTCGGCCATGTCACCGTCAGCATCGGCTACGCGCGCATCACCGAGAACGACTACCCCGAGATCGTGCTCGACCGCGCGGACAAGGCGCTGTATTTCGCCAAGGAAAACGGCCGCAACGGCGTGCACGGGTACGAACGCCTGGCCGAACGGGGCGAGCTGGCGCCGGTGGCGCTGGGCAGTATCGATCTGTTCTGACTAGGGCACCACACCGCAGGCGATGCGCGCACCGCCACCGCCCAGCGCTTCCGGCTGGTCGGCATAGTTGTCGCCACCGGCGTGGATCATCAGGGCATGGCCCTTGAGCGTGGCCAGCGAGGTAAGGTGCGGCGCGGTGACCGGCGTGGTGTCGGTACCATCGGCGCCCACGTCGATGCGCGGCAGGTCGCCCTCGTGGCCCATGGCATCCGGACCCGCGTGCTTGCCGGTTTTCGCCGGATCGTAATGGCCGCCGGCGGCCAGCGCGGCGCCCTTCTTGCCGTCCTTCTCGCCCGGATCGCAACTCGGCTTCTCGTGCAGGTGAAAACCGTGCTGACCCGGCGGCAGGCCCTTCAGGTTCGGCGTGAATACCAGGCCCTTTGCGCTTTCGGTCACGGTCACGGTGCCGGCCGACGCACCCGCACCCTGCGCCGTGACGGCGGTCAGCGGCACCACGAGGCTCTTGTCCGCGGCGTGCGCGGCGGCGCACGCGACCAGGCCAGCAACAACGATGGCGATCTTCTTCATGGCGCACTCCTTGGGTTCGGGACATTCCAAGGGATAGTGCACCGGGCGTGGAGAGGGCGTCCACGCCGGTACCGGCTGACCCCTGGGCCGCCACTCATCCGCCGAACATCCGCACCCGGTCCTGGTCGTCGAGCGCGCGCCACTCGCCCACCGGCAGGTCGTCGAGCGACAAGCCACCGAGCGTGGTCCGTTCCAGGGCCGCGACATGGTTGCCCACCGCCGCGAACATGCGACGCACCTGGTGGTAACGGCCTTCCGTCAGCGTCAGGCGGGCCCGCCGCGGGCCGAGCACGTCCAGCGTCGCCGGCAGCAGGGGGTCGGTTTCGCCATCCAGCATCAGGGTGCCCGCCGCAAAGATCGCGGCTTCGTCGCCGCGCAGGTCCTCGGCCAGGGTGGCCTCGTAGACCTTCGCCAGCGAGGCCTTGGGCGAGATGATCCGGTGCAGCAACGGGCCGTCGTCGGTGAAGAGCAGCAGCCCCGAGGTGTCGCGATCCAGCCGCCCCACCGTCGACAACACGGGATTGCGCAGCGCGAAGCGCGGCGGCAGCAGGTCGTAGACCAGGCGCCCGACGTCCTTGCGCGAGCAGGTATAGCCGGCGGGCTTGTGGAGCATCAGCAGCAAGCCCTGCGGCGGGTCCAGCGGCTGGCCCTCGAAACGGATCTGGCCGTGCTCCACCTTGTCGTCGGCGTAGAGCACTTCGCCGGCGGCGTCGGTGACCGCACCTTCCCGGAACAGGGCGGCGACCTGCTTGCGGCTGCCATAACCAAGGTTCGCCAACAGGCGGACGAGTTTCATCGACGGGGCTCCTGTGCTTCGATGACTTTGAAGCCGTCGCTATCGACGACCCTGTGGACGCGGG
Source organism: Xanthomonas sp. NCPPB 2632 (assembly GCF_041228075.2). Lineage (NCBI taxonomy): Bacteria > Pseudomonadati > Pseudomonadota > Gammaproteobacteria > Lysobacterales > Lysobacteraceae > Xanthomonas > Xanthomonas sp. NCPPB 2632. The sequence goes on along the minus strand of NZ_CM192979.1, from coordinate 2,012,546 downwards.
CGAACGCCGCGTCGAGTGCCGCCTCGTAGGCGAGGTGGCGATTGGCGACCATCCAGAACCGGCCCGCGGGGGCGAGGCCCCGTGCGGCGGCCGCGATGAACGCGCGGCCGAGTTCCGGCTGGTCCGCGCGTCCCTGGTGGAACGGCGGGTTGGACACGATCACGTCGTAACCGGGTGCGATGCCGTGGGTGACGTCGGCCCACTGCACGGACGTGGCGACGTCACGGCCCACACGGGCCACGGCCGCGGCAAGGTTGGCCGTGGCCGGCGCAAGGGCCCGGCCTTCGGCTTCGTAGAGGTCGGCGGCGACGATGCCGGGGCAACGCTCGATGGCGGCGCAGGCGAGAAAGCCGAAGCCGGCACCGAGGTCGGCCAGACGGCCTTGCAGGTCCACCGGCAAGGCCGCGGCCAGCAGCGCCGAGGCAATGTCGATGCGATCCCAGGCGAACAGCCCGCGCCGGCTGAGGAAACGCCCGTCCTCGATGGTCGTGGGTGCGTCGAGCGCCAGCCACGCTTCGTGCAGCATCGGGTCGGGCACGCTGCCGGGCCGGGTCCAGAACACGCGGCATTTGTGTTTCGACAGCTGGCCACCGAGGCCGGCCAGGGACGCCAGGTCGCCCTCGGCCGTCTTCGCGCCTTCGCTGTTGGGCACGGCGGCCACCACGATGCCGTCGCTGCCGGCACACGCCAGCGCCTGGGCGAACAGTGCGCGGGTTTCCTCGCGTTGCCGGGTCGGCAGCACCATGACCACGCGGAAGCGCTCCGACGGCGGCTCTGCGACGACCTCGAAGCCGGAGCGCGCCAGCGCGTCGGCGGCCGGCTTGAACGACTGCTGCATGACCCACCCGGGGCGACGGCGCTCGCGCAGGGCAAAGCCGTCGCGGGCGCGCAGCATCAGCAGGCGGCCGTCGTCCGGCCAGCGCAACGCGCCCGTGGCGAACGGGACGAAAAGCGCTTCCAGGGCGGCTTCGGATGCGGTTCCGGCGGACAACGCCATGGACCTCGGCAGGATGGACGACCGCCGATTCTAGCGCGAGCGGCCGCCCTCAGCTGCTGCAGGAGAGCATCGAGCAACCGACCCGGTCGCGGGCCCAGTCGGGACGACGCCCCGCAAGGTGCTCGCGCCCCGGCTGTTCGTCGTAGGGACGACGCAGCGTATCGAGCAACGCGTGCACGCCGCTGTCGTCGCCTTGCTCCGCGCGATCGATCGCCTCCTGGGCGAGGTAGTTGCGCAGCACGTAGCGCGGATTGCTTGCGTGCATCAGCGCCATGCGCTCGGCCGGCGACGCGTCGTCGTCGCGCACGCGGCCGGTATAGCGACGCAACCAACGCAGGAGGGCCGGCTCGACGGCGGCGCGGCGGGCGTCGTCGTAGAACGCCTGCGCCACCGTGTCGACGGACGGCGCGTCGAGGTCCAGCGCCGCCAGCGCGCGGTAAAAGATCGTCATGTCCATCTCGCCCTCGGCCAGCAGGCCGCGCAGGTCCCCGACCAGGGCTTCGTCCTCCGTGCGCGCCTGCACCAGCCCGAGCTTGGCCCGTGCGAACGCCGCGTCGGTGGCCTCGAACACTTCGACATAGCGCGCCAGCCCGGCCTGCAGGGCATCGGTGTCCGCGAACAGCGGCGCCAACGCCTGGGCCAGGCGTTGCAGGTTCCAGTACGCCACCTGCGGCTGCTGGCCGAACCGGTAGCGCCGGTGAGCGCGGTCGGTGGTGTTGGGCGTCCAGTCCGGATCGAAAATGTCCACCCAGCCGTACGGGCCGTAGTCGATGGTCAGGCCGAGGATGGACAGGTTGTCGGTGTTCATCACGCCATGGACGAAGCCCACGCGCATCCAGTGCGCGATCAGCCGCGCCGTGCGCTCGCACACCTCGGCGAAGAACGCGCCATGGCGCCCGGCCTCCGGCAACGCCGCGATCGCCGGGAAATGCGTGCGCACGGTGAAGTCCACCAGCTGGCGCAATAGCGCCACATCGTTGCGCGAGGACGGCAACTCATACGAGCCGAAGCGCAGGAACGACGGCGCCACGCGGCAGACGATGGCGCCCGGCTCCAGGGCCGGGTGTCCGTCGTACATGACATCGCGCAGCACCTGGTCACCCGTGGCCAACAGGCACAGGGCCCGCGTGGTCGGGACGCCCAGGTGGTGCATGGCCTCGCTGCACAGGAATTCGCGGATGGACGAACGCAGCACGGCCCGCCCGTCGGCCCCGCGCGAGTAAGGGGTGCGACCGGCGCCCTTGAGTTGCAGCTCCTGCCGGCCGTGATGCGCCGTCAGCACTTCGCCCAGCCCGATCGCCCGGCCGTCGCCCAGCTGGCCCGCCCAATGGCCGAACTGGTGCCCACCGTAGGCCATGGCGTAGCCACGCATGCCCGGCCAGCTCGCATTGCCGGAGAACACCTGGGCGAAGTCGGGCGCGGCGGGATCGATGCCGAGCATGGTGGCCACGTCGTCGGCCACCGCGACCACCCGGGGCGCCGCCACCGGGGTGGGGTCCACCCAGGAATACGCCGCACCTTCCACCTGGCGCGGCACGTTGTGGGTGTCCGGGTCGGCCGGCAGGTCGCGGACGAAGGCGTTGTCGAAACGGAGGGCTGTCATCGGCGAGGGGGTCTGACGCGTTGAAGGGTCACTTCAATATCCGGTCGGCACGGCGCGTTACAAGGCGGACGGTCCGCACGCGGTACCGATGCCGCACGAGCCGACCGACTCGTGCACACTAGCGCCCCGCCCTCCCGTCCTGGATTCCATGCGTCCGATCCGCGCCCTGGCCAGCCTGCTCACCGTCTCCGTGGCCACCGCTGCGTGGGCCGGGCCGTCGGGTGTGCCGCGCAGCGACAAGACGCTGGTGGAAATAGTCAACGCGACGATGGGCACGCTGCCGAATGCCGTGGATGCGTTGTCGCGCAAGCTACCGGGCGGCCTGCATGCCACGGCGGACGCCCCACCCCAGATCGTCCGCAGCCAGCCGTTCGTCACGCGCGACGGTTACCGGGTGAGTGCGTTCGAGGCCCGTGGATTCAACGAGGGCGGCGACGTGGCGATGGCCCGCTTCACCTCCATCCAGCTCGAACAGCGGCCGTGCTTTCCGCGTGCGGACATTGCCGGGGCCTTCCACGCCAGCGCCTCGGAAACCACCCTGCCCACGGCGCCATCCATGCTGCCCAACCGTTACACGGTGCTGCAGATGCCCTGGGGGCGCTTGTCGTTCGGCAGTTCGCAGGAAAGCGGCGGCTGCGTCATCGCCATCGTCGGCGACGCCACCGGGGGCGTATCCGGCGCGCGCATGCCGCTGCCGTTGCCCCAGCCCACCAGCGTGCCCGGCATGCCCGACCTGCGCCGCACGTGGCCGATGCCCGCGGGTGCCTATTCCAGCGAAAGCACCGCGGCGGGCGCCGGAAACGACTGCGCCATGTGCTCGATGCCGTCCTCGGGCACCGCCGGCGAGAACAGGTAACCCTGCAGTTCGTCGCAGCCGGCTTCGCAAAGAAACGCGCGCTGCTGCTCGGTCTCGACGCCCTCGGCCACCACGCACAGGCCCAGGGCCGCACCCAGGTTGGACACGGCGCGCACGATCGCCGCGGAGTCGCCCGCCGTCGGCGCCATCTGCACGAACGAACGGTCGATCTTGACCTTGTCCACATCGAGGTCTTTCAGCAGGGTGAGGCTGGAATAGCCGGTGCCGAAGTCGTCCAGAGACACGCGCACGCCCACGCCACGCAGCTGCCGGAGCAGGCTGACCGCGAGGCCGTCGGCGTGGACGATCGCGCTCTCGGTGATTTCCAGCTCCAGGCGCTGCGCCGGCAGCCCTGATTCGCGCAGCACGCGCAGCACCATCGCGGCGAAGTTGTCGTCGCGCAATTGCACCGCGCTGACGTTCACGGCCACGAACAGGTCGGGCAGACGGGCCACGCGCGCGCAGGCCGTGCGCAGCATCCACTCGCCCAGGCGATCGATCAACCCGGTTTCCTCCGCCACGGGGATAAACTGCACCGGCGGGATCTCCCCCAGCCGCGGATGCTGCCACCGCGCCAGCGCTTCCAGGCCGATCAGCTTGCCGTCGCTGGCACGAACCATCGGCTGGTAATGGCAACTCAGGCCTTCGCCGCTGACCAGGGCATCGTCCAGCAGGCATTCCACATCGCGGCGGTGTTCCAGCGCGGCGTCCAGTTCGTCGTTGTACAGCACGTAGCGGTTGCGTCGCTTCTTCGCCTCGTAGAGCGCACTGTCCGCCTTGCGTGCCAGCTCACCGGCGGCCACCGCCTCACGGTCGATGGTGATCACGCCCACCGACGTGCCGACGAACGCGGTGGTGGAAAGCACCCCGAACGGCTTGCCGGCCAGGGCGAGGAAGGTGGCGGCCAGGGCCGCGGCGTCGAAGCCGTCGCGTTCCTCCACCAGCACCGCGAATTCGTCGCCGCCGATCCTCGCCACCGTATCGCTCGCGTCCACCGCGTCGCGCAGGCGGACCGCGAACTGCATCAGCAATTCGTCGCCCGCCAGGTGGCCCCAGGTGTCGTTGACCTTCTTGAAGCCGTCCAGGTCCAGATAGAACAGGGCGGAACGCTCCCCGCCGGCAGCCGCCTTGGCGATGGCGGCCTCGATGCGGCCGAACAGCGCCGTGCGGTTGGACAACCCGGTCAGCGCGTCGTGGCAGGCCAGCCAGCGGACATAGGCTTCCGATTCACGCAGTTCGGTGATGTCGGTGATCGAGGCCAGCACATGCGGCTGGCCGTCCAGCTCGATGCAGGTCTTGCGGGTGATCAGCGTGCGCACGCGGCCCTGCGGATCGGACACCGACTCCTCCGATTCCACGACCTCGTGGCTGCGCAAGACGGCTTCATCGCCGGCGGCCATGCGGGCGGCCTGCTCCGGCGGGAACAGCTCGTCGTCGGTGCGCCCGAGGACGTCGTCCGGTTCCAGGCCGAAATAGGCATAGCCCATGCGATTGGCCAGCACCCAGCGGTGCCGTGCGTCACGCACGAACATGGCCGTGGGCATCAGTTCCAGCACGGTCGACCAGCCCAGCAGATCGTATTCCACCCGTTCCCCCTTCCCAGAACACGTCCAGCGACGTTGGAACGCCCCATGTGACGCGCGTGTGTGCGAAAACCTACGGGTAGGCTGCGCCGGTGGCCGGTGCGGTCGAGGGGCCACGCGTGAGCGGCCGCAGCGATTCGAATTTGCGCTGGTATTCGTCGGTGACCTGCTTGGCCTCGTCGCCGTTGGTGATGACGCGCGGCGTGATCAGCACGATCAGCTCCGTGCGGGCGCGACTGCGGCTGGTCGTACCGAACAAACGGCCGAAAACGGGTATCCGGTTGAGTCCGGGGATACCGGTGTCGGTGGTGGTGTCGTTCTGCTTGATCAGGCCGCCCAGCAACACCGTCTGGCCACTCTGCACGGCGACCTGCGTGGCCACCTCGCGCTGCTGGATCGGGAAGTTGCCCGTGGCGGTGTCCTTCTGGCCCGCCGCGCTCACCACCTGGTTCACGTTGAGGTACACCAGGCCGCCGGGATTCACGCGCGGACGCACGTTGAGGATCACGCCGGTGTCCTTGTACTCCAGCTGGCCGATGGTGTTGTCCGAGTTGGCGTTGGTGTTGATGTAGGTCTGCGTGATGGGAATCTGGTCGCCGACCTGGATATGCGCCTTCTGGTTGTTCAGCACCACCAGCGACGGCGCCGACAGCACCTTGGTGTTGCCGCTCTGCTCCATGGCGTGCAGCGCGACCGAAATATGGTTGTTGACGAACGAATAGAAGAAGCTGTCGTTGGCCGAGTTGTACGTGGCGCCCCCATTGCCCAGCGCGTACTGGTGCTTGTTGCCCGGCTGCGTCGGCTGGCCGTTGGTGGTGCCGGTCAGTCCTTCGAGGTACCACTGCACGCCGAACTGGAAGTCGCCGGTGAGGCTGACTTCCAGGATGCGCGTCTCGATCTGCACCTGCAGGGGCACCGCGTCCAGGCGCTTGATCGCCTGCTCGATCTCCGCCCATTGCGCGGGACGGCAGCGCACCATGATCTGGTTGTTGCTGTCGACCGAGGTGATCCGCACGCCATCGTCTGTGGTGGTGGCCGAATGGCTCTTGCCGGTGCCGCCGCTGTCGCCCGACGGCGCGTCGCCCGCAGCCGCGCTGCCCAGGCCACCGCTTGCGGTCGAGCCGGTCGCAGCGGTGCTGCCCGCCGCGCCCGACGCCAGCCCGCCCGTGGTCGAACCGCCGCCGGTGCTGCCAAAGGCACCCGTGGTGCTGCCCAGGCCCGAACCGCCGCGATTGCCCAGGTCGCTGTCGCCGCCGCCCAGCGTGCCCGAGGTCAGCCCCGGGCCCACCTTGCCGCCGCGATCGGTGGCGCCGCCTTTCGATCCACTGCCATAGATGTCCGAGAGATAATCGGCCATGTCCGAGGCCTGCACGTTGCGCACGTCGTAGACGTACAGCTGCGGCTCGTTGCCGCCGCCATGATCGATGCGATCGATCCAGCTGCGTACCTCGTCGAGGTACGCCGGCTGCGGGCTGATCACCACCAGCGAGTTGGTGCGCTCGATCGGGATGAAACGCAGCACGCCGGCCATGGGCGTATTGCCCTTCTCGCCGAAGATGGCGTCGAGCTGCGGCTGCAAATCCTTCACCTGCGCGCGTTGCAGGCTGAACACGCCCACCGACATGCCACGCAGCCAGTCCACGTCGAACGTGGCCACGGTGCGCTGGTAGTTGTCCAGCTCCGAAGGCGTGCCGGCCATGACGATGACGTTGCGCGTGGGATCGGCCAGCAGCGTGGCATCCGGCCGCGCGAACGGCTTGATCAGCTTCTGCATCTCGGTGGCCGAGATGTAGTGCAGCGGAAACAGCCGCGCCTGAAGGCCACCGGCCGGCGCGTTGGCGCCCAGGCTCGGCACCAGGTTGCCGGCCACGGCATCCTTCGAAGGCACCACCACGTAACGGCCGTTGCTGTGCACCAGCGAGTTATCCGTCCACGACAACAGCGTCTCCAGGATCGGCAGCGCCTGCTCGGCCGTCACCGGCTGCGAGGTGGAGAAGGAAATATTGCCCTGCACACCCGGGGTGATCGAGTAGTTCTCGTGCAGCAGGTCGCCCAGGATGGCCTTGACCACCGCCTCGACAGGCTGGTTCTCGAAGTTGAAGGTGACCGTACCCGTGCCCGCCGCGACCGGCTTTGGCCTGGCCAGGCCCACAGGCCGGACGAACTGGCCCGTGCCGGTGGTGATCTGCGGCTGGGTGGTGGCCGGCGTGGACGGATTGGTCGACGGCGCGATGCGCGGCCGCGGGGCGGGCAGTTCCGTACCGGCCATGGCTTCGCGCTGCAACGATCCATCGTCACGCGGTTGCGGCAGCGACTGGCATCCGGCAAGGGCAACCACGATGGCGGTGGAAAGGGCGGGAAACAACTTCATGAACACAGGCACCCGAACGGTTGGAGACCGAGAGATAGCACGATGACGTGACACGAGGCTACCGATCCCACGCGCGATCTACTCCGTCACGCCATCGGAGCACGGTGTAGAGCGCCTGTCGCAAGAAACCGCGAAGCATGGCTGTGCGCATCCCCTCTTCCGAAGGAGAGGTTCTTCACGCATGACCGGGGTCTGTCCCGAAGCCGAAGCTGTCGTCGCTCGCAGGGCGCGGCGATGAGGCGTCGGGTGGTCACCCTCTGCGCTCGGGCAACGGCCGCAAGCGGCCGAACTCGCTCAGAGGATGACCACCCGACACCTCCCCGACTACGGAGGTTGCGGGCTGGGAAAGCAACGCTCGCGGCATCGCACGGAGCGGCATCTCCAGCATGGCCCCGCCGCGCGATGTCGCCAACGCTTTGCTCTCCATCCCAACTTGCCTCTGTCGTCGCAGAGGTGCTGGGTGGTTACGCTCTGAGCGAGTTCGGCCGCTTGCGGCCGCTGCCCGAGCGCAGAGTGTGACCACCCAGCGCCTCCTCGCCGTACCCTACGAGCGACGGGCTCTGGCTCTGGCTTCGGCTTCGGCTCAGCTTCGGCTTCGAACTCGCGGCATTACCCATCCATGCGCGAAGAACAAGAAAAAGGGGCCCGAAGGCCCCTCGTTCGTCACCGGACATCCCTGTCCGCACGCGGTAGCTTAGTTGACCACGCAGCCGTTGATCTTGGCCTGGGTCATGTCGGCGTTGGTCAGGAACGCCAGGCCCGTGCCGGCGCCCGCACCGATGGTGACGGTGTTGTTGCGCACCGTGGTGTTGTACGGCGAGAAGAGCACGCCTTGCACCGCCGACAGGTCGGCGCCGTTGCCGCTGGAGTTGCCGAGCAGGTAGGACACGGCGAGGATCGGATAGCCGCTGGCCGGCTTGGCGTAGTTGGCCGGATCGACCAGGGCGACGCACTGCGTGGTGAGCGGCAGCGCGGCGATCGTCGGACGACCGTTGCTGTCGACCGCACCGATCGCCTTGTCGTAGGTCACGGCGACGGCGAGCGGGCCACCGAAGTTCGACGGATTGATGAAGGTGGACGGCGCGGCGTCGTTCGACACGCTGGCGAAGCGAACGTTGCTGGACACGGCGTTGGCCGCTTCCGCGTAACCGATCGAACCTTCCGTGGCGGCAACCGTCGAGACGACGGCCGGGTTACCCGAGGCCGTGACCGAAGCGGCATAGGACGGGATGTAGGCCGAGGCGGCGGTCGCATAGGACTGGTCGGTCTTGAACGCCGTCGCCGTGTTGTTGCCGCCGATCGAGGTGGCACCGCACTTGGCCGACAGGTGGTTCGAGAACGCGAACGACGTGCCGCTACCATCCGCACGCGAAACGATCGTGATGTTGCCCGTGGTACCCGACGGGATACCGGCACCGGCGAGGCCGGCGTCGTTCCAGGTCTTGATCTGGCCGGAGAAGATCTTGCAGACCTGCGTTTCCGTGAGCTTCAGCGAGGTCACGCCCGTCTTCTTGAACGCCACCGCGATGGCGCCGGCGACGGCCGGAATCTGCACCGGCTGGCCGCTGCTGTGGCCGGAGGTGTAGGCGGTGTAGTCAGACGAAGACAGCGGCGAGTCCGAGCCGATGAAGTGCGGCTGGGCAAGGCCGGTCGCGCCGAAACCGGTCGGCACGGCGGTAGCCGAGCAGGCAGCGTTGACGTTGGCGACCGACGGGTCGTTGCCGGCGAGGATCTTCTTGCCGGTGCCGCTGCCGGTCTGGCAGTAGGTGGTCGGCTTGTTACCGGAGATCTGCGAGTAAGCCCAGAGCATGGAACCGTTGGCCGGGACGACCTGACGGGTCGACACGTCGAGGCCATAACCGACGGCCGGCAGCGTGGCGCCACCGCCACGGATAGTGGCGCTCTGCGCGACGGCAAGCGACGCAACGCTCATCAGAACAGCGCCCGCGATCAACTTCATGCGGGTGTTTCCCATCGAATTCGTGAAACGCATGGTGTATCCCCTTGCATAGAAGCCCCCCGATCGGGGGCGACGACAAAGGTGGCATCTTGCGGTGACGCGTTGATGGTGTTTCGGTGTCGCGGATTGTGATGCAACGATGACTTCGTTCACTCCACGTAACGCGGCGATCACACCGCGTATTGAACGTACACATGCGTTGTCATCGCCCGCTGACGTTGTGCCTAAATAGCGCATGATTCCCTCGATCTTGCCGCATCTGCAACGTTCTTACAGCTGTCGCAGCGCGCGTCGCTCATCCTCCGTCAGTCGCGCATCGCCTGCCGCCCGATGACCCAGCACCTGGACCGGACTGCCGACATCGTATCCGCGAGCAGGCGCGATGCTCGAGGTGGTGTCGCCGTCGCGCAGCACCTGCACCGAGATCTCGGAAGGCAGCTTGTCGCGCGTGTCGGCCTGCTGTTTCCTGACGACATCTTCCGCCGCCTGCGTCGCCGCGGTCGCCGCCGCACTCGCCGCATTGAGTGCACCGATGTTCACCGATGCCGTGACAGGAACACCCACCGACTCACCGGTGACCTGGATGTTGTCGGCGTTGGCGACGCGTGCCGCGGCGATGACGAGGTTGCCGGCGACGCGGATACCCGCATCGCCCGCATCCACGGTACCTCGCGGCGCGATGAGATAGGCGTTGCCGGCCGGCGCACCTTCCACGGTCTGCAAGGTGGCGATGCCCGCACCGGCCACCTGCCCGCGCGCATCGATACGACACCACGCATCGACATCGCACACGTAGACCGGCGGCGGCACTTCCGCCGTGGTCTTGGCGCCCAGGCCGGCGTTGATGTCCCCGTTCGAGCTCCAGATCGTGACGTTGCCGCCTCGCTCGGTGAAGATGCGGCTCTGCGCCAGCAGCACGCTCTTGTCGGTGAACAGGTTGACGCTGCCCGTCTCGAGGGTGAGCACACCCATGGTGTTCGGTCCCGCAAGCACGCGACCGTTGATGTCGACGATCTGCGATGGCGCTCCCGTGCTGCCGATGAGTGCCTGGCCGCCGGGACCGAGGATGGTTACGTCACCACCCTGCTGCGTCTGGATCGTGGAGCTGCGTACGTCCAGGTTGCCGGTTTCCGCCGGCTTCGTCGCCCCGTTGAGGCCACCCTGGCCGGTACCGTTGGCGGTATAGCCGTCACTGGCGGGGAACATGGCCTCCACGGCGGCATAGCCACGGGCGTACTGACTGAAGTACTTGCTTTCCGGGCTGTTGTAATCGGTGCCGACCTGCGCCAGCAGCTTGAACAGCGCTTTCTGCGCGAACAGCCGCTGCACATCGTCCGGCTGCCGGGCGAACAGCGAGCGCGCCTGCTCCGCCGTCAACGTCACCGCTACCTCGTCGCCCACGTGGCCCGTGTCGGTGACCGTACCGGCCAGCCGGCGCTGCATGAAATCGACGAGGTCGGGCACGAGGCTCGGCAGGCCGTCGGCGCCATCGAGGTAATGGGCAAGGAAGCCCGCCGTGTCCATACCGGGACCGACACCGAAGTTCACCAGGATCTCGGCACTCTCGTGCGGCAGGTAAGGGTTGTAGAGATTGCCCACGGACTGGATGCCCGTCGGCTTGCTTGCCTGCCCGACCTGCGTCTCCGTCGCCACGTCCGTCTGGCTGGTGAATGGCCCGATGTCGCGGCCGGCGTCGACGAGGAACGTACCCGGCCCACCCAGCAGCAGTGAGGGAGGAAGATGGTAGGCGTTCGGAACGGGCCCGTAGAAGCTCACGTTCGCCAGGTACGGCGAGTCGTAGATGTCACGTCCCGCCCGCACGCGCGTGATGTCCGCGCGGCGGGTGTGCTGCCCCACCAGCGACAGGTTCACGATATCCCTGCCCGCCTGGATGAGGGCCTGCTTGGCCGGATAGATGACCAGCGACAGGTAGTTGAAGCCGTTGGGCGCGTCCAGGCCGTCGGTGATGTCCCCGCCCAGCGCATAGATCCGCACGGGTTGCACGTCATCGCGATGCAGGCCGGCCGCGTCGTGGTACACCGCATTCTGCGCGGTGCGATCGTCGACACCCAGATAGATCGACTGGCTGGCCACCGGCGCGAGCGGGTTGGGCATGAGTGCCGGATCGCTGTCGATCAGGCCGAAGCCCGTGCCCAGCGAATCCAGGATCGTCTGCCGCGAGAACCCGATCCCGCCGCTGGCCAGCAGCGACAGGTTGCCGGATGCCGAAGGGAACAGCTCCCCGTTGACCCGGATGTCGATATCGCCACCGAAGGCGTTCATGGCCAGGGACGCAGGCAGGAGTGGCCCGGCCACGCCGCCGGCGCCGAAGACCAGGCCCGGTGCCGACAGGCTGCCGAAGACCAGGTCGCCGGCCAGGGCACTCACCGTGAGCGCCGATCGCGCCGAGTACGACTGGGCATCGGGGTGCGTCGCGGGCAACAGGGACGTGAACACGCCGGTCGAGTTGTAGTACGACGGGTTGTACACGCCACCCAGGTCAACGCCTTGCCGGCCGCTTACCGTCGCCACCGTGTCCTGCATGCCGATCAGCGTCGACACGGGCGTGATGGTGTCGCCAAGCCCGGTGACGTTGCCGACGTTGACGGCCGACAACGCTTCCGAAGCGCCGATGCGACCGTCCGCGCGGATGTCCGCCTTGCCGCGCGCCACGAAATAGGCGCCGCTGAGAATATCGCCGCCCGCATGCACGGCGAGGTCTCCCCCGCCCACCGTCGTGATCGCATCGCGGGCTTCGTTGGCGTACCAGGTGGTGGGAAGCGATACGGACAACTCGCCGATGGTGCCGCCCGCCTGTACGTCCACGTTGCCGCCCAGGCTCATGACGCCCTGGCGGAAGTTGGAAAAGTCGATCGACGAGCGACTGCCGTCGGCGGCGTTGCCCACCTGCATCCATTGCCACCAGTACTGCGAGATGGGCGTCCCCGCCGTACCCTTGGTGAGGTTGCCATCGGTATCGGTCACCGACTGGATACCCTGGATATTACCGGCAGCATGCAACGAGAGGTCGCCGGCGCGATCGGGATTGACCAGTCCGGTGACGACCATGTTCGGCTGCGTGTCCGCCGCTCCCGGCGCACGCTCGGAAGGTCGCAGCACGCTGACGTCGGTACCGGCGGTGGTTCCTTCCGCCGGTTCACCCGCCGTGTAGATCGTCGCCGGTGCCGCGGTGTCCAGCCACGCGATATCGCCGGCCGAAGCGACGTCGATCGAACCGGTGCCGGTGCGTATCGTGGTGGGCATCAGCCAGGTCTTGCCGGCATACGGACTGCGAGGCGTCACGACGGTGGCATCCGTGACCGTGTCCTGCACGGCGAAGTGACCGGCCAGACGCACGTCGCCGGTACCCGTGGCCAACGTCGCCAGCGGATCGGTGGCGCCGGTGTCCGCCCCGGCAACCAGACGGTACGACGTGCTGGAACCACCCAGCAGGGTCGCCGAAGCGAACGACGCGGGGTTACCCAGCGACGGCATGTTCGAGGGCGAATTGTTCGGGGCCGGCGGCGGCACGACCACGGGCGTCGTACTGCCGCCACCGCCACCACCGTCTCCACCGCCACCGCCACCGCCCGGTCCGGTGGCGACCGCGTCCGACTTCGGTGCGAAGGGCGCATAGAATAGCTGGCTGCCGGATAGCCGGTTACCGACGCGTCCGTTCACGTAGCGGAAATAGGTGTCGTGACCACCGATATAGGTGGTGTAGTTCGTCGACCAGGTCGTGTATTCGTTATCCACCGGCAGCAGGATCGGCGATGGGGTGACGCCACGGTTGTCGACGCTGAAATTGCCTTCCAGCCAGGTCTCGTAGTCGGTCGCATAGTCGGCATAGTTCGCATACGCACCCGGCTGCGGCGCGGCCAGCGTGGTCGGGTTGTAGACCAGGAAGCCGACCACGTTGTTCGCGCGGGTAAATGCCGCCGCCCAGGCCGGGTTGTCCCCGTCGCCCATCTCGGTCAGGTACTGCTGGTAGTTCGCATAGTAGGCGTCGGTCTGCGTCTTCAACGGCGCCTGCAAGGGCTGGTAGTACGGGTCCTTGCTGATATCGGCGGTACCGCCGCCGGGCGTCATCGCGTTGTCCGGATCACCGTCGCGCAGGTTGATGCTGCCGTTCCAGATGCCGTTCTGGTCGAAGTAGCTCTGGATCGTCTGGTAGGAAGCCACCGCCTGGTCATAGGCGGGATTGGCATCCGAAGGCGCCGCATCGGACTTCGGCGCGAAGGGCGCATAGAACAGTTGGCTGCCGCTGAGACGGTTGCCGACGCGTCCGTTCACGTAGCGGAAATAGGTATCGTGACCGCCGATATAGGTGGTGTAGTTCTGCGACCAGGTCGTGTATTCGTTATCCACCGGCAGCAGGATCGGCGATGGGGTGACGCCACGGTTGTCGACGCTGAAATTGCCTTCCAGCCAGGTCTCGTAGTCGGTCGCGTAGTCGGCATAGTTCGCATACGCACCCGGCTGCGGCGCCGCCAGGGTGGTCGGGTTGTAGACCAGGAAGCCGACCACGTTGTTCGCGCGGGTAAATGCCGCCGCCCAGGCCGGGTTGTCCCCGTCGCCCATCTCGGTCAGGTACTGCTGGTAGTTCGCATAGTAGGCGTCGGTCTGCGTCTTCAGCGGCGCCTGCAAGGGCTGGTAGTACGGGTCCTTGCTGATATCGGCGGTACCGCCGCCGGGCGTCATCGCGTTATCCGGGTCGCCGTCGCGCAGGTTGATGCTGCCGTTCCAGATGCCGTTCTGGTCGAAGTAGCTCTGGATGGTCTGGTAGGACGCGACGGACTGGTCATAGGCCGGGCTCGTCCCCGAACTCGGATTCGCCCCCGAACCCGAGCCCGAGCCGCCGCCGCCGGCGCCGTCCGACTTCGGCGCGAAGGGTGCATAGAACAGCTGGCTACCGCTGAGCCGGTTGCCGACGCGTCCGTTCACGTAGCGGAAATACGTATCGTGCCCGCCGATATAGGCAGTGTAGTTCTGCGACCAGGTCGTGTATTCGTTATCCACCGGCAACAGGATCGGCGACGGGGTGGCGCCACGGTTGTCGACGTCGAAATGGCCTTCCAGCCAGCTCTCGTAGTCGGTCGCGTAGTCGGCATAGTTCGTATACGAACCCGGCTGCGGGGCCGCCAGCGTGGTCGGGTTGTAGACCAGGAAGCCGACCACGTTGTTCGCGCGTGAGAACGCCGCTGCCCAGGCCGGGTTGTCGCCGTCGCCGTACTCGACAAGGTACTGCCGGTAATTCGTGTAGTAAGCCGTGCTCTGGCCCTGGAGCGGCGCCTGCAACGGCTGGTAGTAAGGGTCCTTGCTGATATCGGCGGTGCCGCCGCCCGGCGTCATGGCGTTATCGGGGTCACCGTCGCGCAGGTTGATGCTGCCGTTCCACAGGTTGCCGTTGTCGATGAGGTACTGGTCGGCGGTCTGGTACGCGGCCACGGAATCGGTATAGCCATTGTCCGGAGGCGTACCCGGATCGGTCGGGTCGGTAGGATTCGTCGGGTCCGTGGGGTTGGTGGGATCCGTCGGGTTCGTCGGCGATGTGGCCTTGCCCGGGTTGTTGAAGGCGGCACCATCGTTCTGCTGGTAGAAACCGTCCGTGATGCTGGCCTTGAGGTCGAGATGGCCTGCCGCGCGCACCGTCAGGATCGGTGCCTCGCTGCCATAGCGATAGGCGAGCTGGATCCTGCCGTCGCTGCCGGTGACGCCCGCGGCCAGGTTCCAGTTGGTGAGCACGGCGATGTCGCCCTGCGACGGGCCGTCGGAAGGATTGCGCAGCTCGATGCCCGGGCGCACGTTCACGTTGCGGATGTCCGCGAAGCGGGAGCCGAAGCTGAAGCCCGGCTGCTGCACGAAGCCCATCAGCGCGCCCGGGCCGTTCGCGATGTTGCCATCCAGGTAACCGTAGAAACCGGCGTGGTCGGCGTTCACGGCATCCGGGAAGAAGAAGTACTTCGACAGGTAGATCGCGACCTGGTCGTCGCCGACCGGCGCGGCCAGGACCTTGCCGGACGCATCGGTCCACTTGCCCGCCACCATCGTGGCACCGCCATTCGCGTACCAGCCGGCGGGGTCGACGATGCCGTCGAAATGCTGCGCGCCCGTGGAGGCGTCCTTCGTGCTCCATACCGCATAGGGCTCGAGGGTGACGTCGCGCGCGCCCTTGATCGCCGAGGCGGCATCGACGGTGATGGGCACGTCGCCGTCGGCAAGCAGCGGCGCGCGCATGCTCACGCGGCCGCCGGAGAACGCATCGCCGGAACCGCCGGATACGTCGATGCCCGCGTTCGCGCCGATATGGATGTAACCGGCGTCCTGGCGGTCCACCTGCTCGTAGCCACGGGTCGGGTCCAGCTGGCCGTTGGGCGTACCCGTGGTGCCCAGTACCACGTCGCCACCGCGCTGGGCGGGAATGGACGTGTGCGCATCCAGCTGGCCTTCGATATCCACGCCCTGGCGGCCCCACACCTCGATACGGCTGCCTGCCGGGGCACTCGCGTCGATACGACCGTCCACGCGTGCCGTGCCGCCGTTCGCGTACAGGTACACCTTCTGCGCCGTCAACGCGTGACCGGCGGACAGCGTGAGGTCGCCCTGCCCGCTGCTGATGTCGACGAGGCCCGTCGCACCTGCCGAGGCGGTGAGTGCCGCGAGTGCATCCAGGTCCAGCGCACCACCCGAGCCGACCGTGAAGTAACCGCCACGGTTACCGGCAAGCGCATGGCCGTCGTAGCTGCCACCGAGCAGGAGATTGCCGCCGGCCACCGCATGGAACGTCCCGGCGTCACCGCCCTGGGTCGTGCCCGCGAAACGCATCGCCGCGCCGTCGCCGATGACGATGTTCCCCTTGCCCGCGTCGAGCGTGACATTGCCGCCGGCGGAATACGCGGCGGTGTCGAAGAAGGTGCGGACCGCGCCGGAGGCGTCGAGCACCGTGCCGGGGGCGACCGTCAGGTCGCCGTCCGTCGCACGCAGCCGCAGCGTTCCCGAGGTGGCGGTGAGGTTCATGGCGTCGTCGATGGACGCCGCCTGCAGGGTCAATGAACCGCCGAGCCCGTCGCGGGCCAGGGCGCTACCGGCGGCGCCACGCAGCGACATCGTTCCCGTCGTGCCGAGCGTCGTCGCGCCACCGCCGTCGGCGACGAATACCGGCGCGCCGAGCACCACGGCGGCGGCGCCGAAGTCGACCCCGCCCTGCCCCTGGGCGACAAAGCCTTGCGCGGCGGTGGCGTTGAAGGCATCGAACCCATGCAGGGCGAGCGTGCCGGCACCGAAATCCACCTCGCTGGCCTGGACGTCGAACGTGCCGGATCCTGCCAGCGTCGCGCCCGCGGCGGCGCCGAGCACGTTGGCGAATGTCAGCGTGCCCGCGCGCAGCCGCACGTCGCTGCCGTCGCCGACCAGCGCACCCGCGCTGAGTGTCAGCGCCCGATCGAACGCGATATCGAGCGGACCGACGAAGTCGATCTCGCCACGGCTTCGCAGCACCACGCTGTCCGCGCCACGCAGTTGCGCGACGGTTCGCGAGCCGATGGAAAGGCCGTCATCCGCGCCGACCGCACCGTCCGCCACGAAGCTCACGCGATTGGCGGTGGCATCGATCGCCTTGCCGGACAGCGAGGCGCTGTCGTCCACACGCATGCGGCCGGTGGCGTCCAGGGTCAATGCGTTGCCGCCGTCCACGCTGGCGCCGGCGCCGATGGTGAGGCGCCCCTGCGCCGTTCCGTCCGCGGGCAGGCCCAGGCGGGTCACCGACGACGCGCCGTTCTGCGACACACGCAGCAGTGAACCGTCGCCGCTGATCGCAGCGACCGTCGCACCACTGGCGTCGATACTGGCGTTGCGACCGAACACCAGCGCGTTGTTGCCACCCGTGTTCGCGTCGCCGCGCCCCTGGATGACGCTGCCGTCGTCGAGCACCACGCCATCGCCATCCGCCGAACCCGCGGCCACCAAGAGGATTTCCTGGCCCGACAGCGGATGCGCCGCATCGTTCGACAGCAGGACACTGTTCGCCTTCACGTCCACGTGGTCGCCATCGGCCGCCGCGCTCCGGGTGCCGCCGATGAGCAGGCTTCCCGCACCCAGGGTGGTCAGGCCATCGGCGGCGATGCCGAGGTAGCCGTCGCGTGCCAGATCGCCAGCGCCGAGGATCTGGATGGCCTGCCCCGCGATGTCCACCTGCGAGGTACGTCCGCCCTTGCCCGGCGTGGTGGCCAGCGTGGCGCCCAGGTCCAGCCGCTGGCCGGCGTCGATCATCAGGCGGCCGGCGTCCATCGGACGCTGTGTGGCGACCTGGCCCTTCTTGCTCGCCAGGCTGGTGAAGAAGGTATCCGCATCGGTGAAGCGGTACTGCGAATACTGCTGCCATACCGGCGCAGACTGCACGAGGAAGCTGGTGTTGCGCGCATCGCGCGCACCACTGAGGGCATCGCCGAAGTAACCGGACACGGCATAGGTGCCGTCGGCCATGCGCGAGGAACGGCCCAGCACGCTGTCTTGCGCCGTGGTGTCCTGCACGATGCGATAGGCGCCGCTGAGCTGCGCGTACTGCGCAGGCAACAAGGTATACATCCCTGCGGGCAAGCCAGGCATGCCGGAAAGGTAGACGGACTGTCCCACGCGGGGCTGCGTACCGCCCGCACTGGAGAAAGCGCTGTCCTGCGCCGCGACCGGACCGTTGAACCCGGGGAGGATCGCGTACACGGCCGTGCCTGTGCCCGTGCCCGACGACGCGAGCACGTCGCGCGTACCACCCACGCCGGCGACGAACTCGGCCGCCTGCAACTGGCCACCACCGGCAAGATCGATCGATGCGCCGCTGTCCAGCGCCAGCGCGGTTCCGTGCAGTTCCACCTGCTTCGACGGCGGCGCTGTCAGCGCGGCCGAGGACACGTTGGCCGCGCCGTTATAGCGCCAGTCCACGCCGTCGACGGTGCTGCCGTAGGGCACGGTCGCGCCACCCAGCGACACCGAGGTGATGCTTCCCGGGGCGAGGTGCACCGAGGTCGTGGCCACGAGTGGCGCGTAGCCCGCGCCCAGGCCGAAGCGGGAAGCAGCCGCCTGCGGATCGCTCACGCCGAGAATCAACGAACCCGCCGGCGCGCGCAGCGTGCCCTGCTGCTCGATGCGATCCGCGCTGACCAGCAACGCGCCGCCTGCGGACAAGGGTGCGGACGACGGTCCGCCGGGAAGGAAGGTGACCGTGGTTTCGCGGGCGTTGCCCTGCGCATCGGCGATCCCCGAGGCGTTCGCGTCGATGACGAACCGGTAGTCGGTGGCGGGATAAACCTGCGCGGCGCGGAAGGTGAGATCGCCGGTGCTGAAGAGCATGCCCGGCACACGCGCACCCGCCGTGTCGTAGGCAAGCAGCGCATCCTGGGCGAAACGGAGATCGCCCGTGGCGTTGAACGATGCGCCGCCCCAGCCCTGCAGGTTGAGGGCGCCGCCAAGGTCGATCGCGTTCGCCTGCACGAGCAGGGTGCCGTCGCCGGCCTCCGCTGCCGCCACGCTGGCCGCGCCGCCCGCCAGATGAACGTAGGGCGCGCGGAGATGGACCTGGCCGTTACCGCTGCGGAATCCGTTCACCGGCTCCGTGCCGGTCGCGTCGTTGCCGACGGCCCGATAGGCCAGCGCATACGCCGAGAACGACCGCGCGAGATCGAGATCGACGTCGCCTGCGAAGGTGACCGGTACGATCGTGTTCGCGACGCTGCCCGCAGGGTCGGCACCCAGCGACAGGCTCGCGATGCCCGATCCCTGCAGACGGTCCACCCCGAAGGCGAGCACGCCCTGCGCGGAGGCTCCGGTATCCGTGAAGGAGGAAGCGTAGCCGGGCGCGTCTTCCACCCGGGCGCGAACGAGCATCGTGACAGGCGCCCAGGCGTCGCCGCCCACCTCGTCGCGCGGCACGATGGCCAGTGAACCGCCCTCGCCGCGCGTGTCGCCGGCATGCGCGCTCAGTGCTGCGCCCAGATACAGGCCCGAGACGGCGCCGATCGTGATGTTGCCGGCGTCGCTCCATACCGCGGTGGGAGCGTCGTCCACCGTCGTGCCGTTGAGCCGACGCGTTCCCGTCGGCAGATCGTAGGTGTCGCTCGCGCCGGAGACATCGATGACCGACCCGTTCGCCGCGACCACGTAGCCTGTATAGGGCGAGTCGAGCGTGACACGGCCACCGTCGAGCACCGTGCCGGTACGTGGCGTGGCGCGCACCGGCGCACCCGTTCCCGCGCCCGCCAGGGTCGCCGGCGTGGCCTGCGTGTCGATCAGCGAGACACCGCTCGCGTCCAGCACACCCGTGGCGCCCAGCCAGACCCGCGAAGGCTGCACCTGTACGGTGTTGCCGGCCTTGCTGTTCGTCAGCGAGATGTTGCCGCCTGGTGCGCGCAACGTGCCGTCGACGACCACCGCACCCGGGGAAGCGAGCGCGATCGTGCCGTCGGCGTCCACCACCACCTGCGCACCCGCGCCGATGTCCGCCGATCCGCTGACGCCGGCATAGACCGGCGCGGCCGACTGCCCGCCCGCGGAACCGCGCGAGGGCCATCCGAGGTAATCGCCGGCGACAAGGCTAAAGCCCGGCCCCTGTCCGGTTCCCGTGCCACGGGTGGCCCAGCGCTGGTACGGATCGAGGTAACCGATGACCGACGCACCGTTGGACGCATCGATATCCGTGCCGCTGCCAAGGAAGCGCAAGGCATCCAGGTCGGCGACGCGATTGGCCCGCCGCACCTGGACCTGCGTGCCTGGCGCCACTGTCGCATCGGTGACCGCGTGCAGCACGTAGTTGTCGAAGCCCTGCCCCTGGAAGAACGACGGCGTGAGGTAAAGCCCGTTCGGCTGGGTCATGGTGGCGGGATCGCCGCCCACCTGGACCTGCGCCGCGTGCAGGGAAAGCGTGCCGCCACCGGCGAATCCATAGGCGTCGATCGCGCCGTCCATGACGAGGTAGCCGCTGTCCAGCGCCGTGGGCGGCTTCTGGTCGCCGAATGCCAGGGTGGCCGGCATGTCGTACAGCAGCAACGATACGTTGCCGCCACGCCCCTGCGGAACGCCGTGCGCGGTCGCCACGCGACCGTCGACGCCGACGTAACCCCCGCTGGAGACATCGATCGTGCTGCCGCGGGCCAACCGGATGGAACCGGTCTGGTCGAGCTGCGCCTCGACGTCGCCCTTGTAGCTTTGCTCGGTGGCGAGGGTGATGCTGCCGCCATCGATGAAATAGTTTCCCGCTACGTCCGTGCCTGCGCGATTCGTATCGTTCACCCACAGGCCGCGCGTGCTGAGCAGCGCGCCGTCGGTCAGGGTGATGTCCGGCGCGGGATTCGCATGGTCGGCGAACTGCGCCAGCGTCTGCGTCTTCAGCGTTATGGCGCCGGACGGCGCGACGATGCTGCCATGGATGTCGATGCGGCCAGCGGCCATCGATACGCTGCCGCCGGGTGACACGGTGACCTGGGTGCCTGCCGTCTCTTCGATCGCACCGTCGCGGTTGTTGATGGTGAGCGCGGAAAAGCCACCCTTGCCCAGCGTGTTCGCGGAAAGGACCAGCCACGTCTGGCCGTCGTCCGACGGCGCCTGCACATCGGCAAGGTCGTCGCCGCCGTTGAAGCCCGGCATCAGCGATTCCAGCGTCTGCGAGGACTGCTGCAGGCGTACGCCGGGAATGACCTGGCGCGGCGCGGTGGACACCGGCGTGGTATCGAAGACGAAGGTGCCGCCGTCCGGCGGCGTCCCGTTTGAGGCCTGCCGCGAGCCGACCGTGGCCTGCGCCGTCATCTCGCCGTCCAGGGCCAGCCCGCTGCGCGCGTGCACCACCAGATCGCCCGCGTCGCTGCCGGAGACGAAGCCCTCGGCCCAGCGACGCGAGCCGCCCAGCAGCGGCGAGTTGTAGGTTTGCGAC
This sequence comes from Xanthomonas sp. NCPPB 2632, assembly GCF_041228075.2. Classification (NCBI taxonomy): domain Bacteria; kingdom Pseudomonadati; phylum Pseudomonadota; class Gammaproteobacteria; order Lysobacterales; family Lysobacteraceae; genus Xanthomonas; species Xanthomonas sp. NCPPB 2632. The sequence goes on along the minus strand of NZ_CM192979.1, from coordinate 1,991,262 downwards.
ACGCCCCAGCGGGCGTGCGTCGCGGTGTACTGCCCGGCGAAGCCGATGTACGCCACGTCCGGGTCGGCGGAGGAAATGTCGTAGATGCGGCCGTCGGCACCCAGCAGGTTCGGCGTGGTGATCCAGCCCGCCTGATAGGCAAGGTAACCGCCGTCGAGACGCAGGCTGGAACCCGAACGGGTGATCACCTCGTTACCATCGAGCGCGATCGACCCGCCCCGTGTGAGCATCTGCGAAATATCGCGGGGCACGTTCTCGACGTAGCCCTTCACGTTCAAAATGGGGCTGCCGATCCAGTCGAGGCCGTCCGCGCGCGTGCCGGACTGGCTGCTGTCGATCAGCACATTCTTCTGCGTGTACAGGAAACCGTTGCGCAGCAGCGGGGAGTCGGCCAGTTCGTTCTGGCCGATGCGCGGCACGTTCACCAGCAGTGCGGACATCGGCAGATCGACATCGGCCAGGCCCGACACGTCGATCGTCGCGTTCGCATCCACGTAGACGCGACCCGCGTTCGCCACCACCCCTTCGCCGGTGAGTGAGCTGTCACGGAGCGCGGTGAGCGCCACCGTCGAGCCCGGCGCCTCGATGAGCGCCCCGGAAGCGAGGCTGACGTTGCCGCCCGTCACCGTGACCTTGCCGGGCGTGAACACCTTGTCGGCGGCGGCGGTCGAGGAGGTCGTGGCGCCGTCCTTCTCCGGCAGGATGGTCGTGACCGACTGGCCGCCGAAGGTCACCGGGCCCGAGCGGCTGCCCCGTCCCGACTGACCGGTGATGTTGATCGTTCCGGGTGCGGCGATGCTGGTGGAGGCCATGACGACCCCGTCCTGTGCCACCCCGTAACCGGTGAGGTCGATTTCACCGCGACGCGCCTGCACCAGGCCGCGATTGATGACCGTGCCGCGCCCTTCCGTGTAGACGCCGCTGGATGTCTCGGACAACAGGACGCGACCGGAGGTACCCGCCAGCGACGCATCGAACACCGTGCCCGCGGCGAGGATCGCCTGCCCATCGTCCGCGACCACCGCGCCTTCGTTGACGACGTTCGGCGCGGCGACGATCGCGAAACCCTGCGCGCCGGTGGTGATGCCGGCGCCCTTCCCGATCGTGACGTCGTGCCCCGCGCCCGGCGCGAAGGCGGACTGCAACACACTCATTTGCGGGCCGCCGGAGGCGGTCGAGGCGAAGCCTTCCGCCAGGAACCGTGCATTGCTGGTGGCCCGGTCGGGACTGTAGATATCCAGCGAGCTGGCGATCAGCGAATGCACGTTCACCTGCGAGCCGCTGCCGAAGATCATGCCGTTGCGGTTGAGCAGGTACACCGTGCCTTCGGCCTTGATCTGGCCGAGGATCGTGCTGGGTTTCGCGGTGGGATCGGTGATGCGGTTGAGCGCTACCCAGTCGTTCCCGCCCGAGGTGAGGTTGCCCGCGCTCTGGTTGAAATACAGCGTGGTATCGCGGCCGACGTTGAAGCTGTCCCAGGTCAGGATCGCCTTCTTCGCCGTCTGCTTCACTTCCACCGTGTGCCTGGCGTTGGCCGCCACGGTGTCGGTAGGCTGGCGCGCGTTCTGCCACAGCGTGGGATCGGCGGCGAGGCCGGCCGCCGGCTTCAGGCCACCCTCGGCCAGGCCGTCGGGCACGCCGGACACACGCGGTGCGGTGGCCGCGGCGTTGGCCTGCTGCTGCATCTGCGTGGCAAGGGCCGCTGCGGCATGGTCGAGGTTCTGGATCGACTGCTGCACACGTTGCTGCTGCAGCGCGTTACCCGGGGTGAGGCTGGCAGGCCTGCCATCGGCGCGTGGCACGGCATCGGACGATGAAGGCGTCGCGCCCGGCTGCCTGGCCGCCAGCCACGCCGCGCTGAACGGCGGGGGCGTGGTCGCCGCATGGGCGACACCGCCGCCGAACAACGCCAGGGCGATCAGCCGGCACATCGCCTTGCGACGGAACGGCGGTCGCGACGCGGACGGAAGCGGGCGGAGGGTGGCGGCAGGAGTCCGGATATGCGCGCTCATGAGAAATCACCAGTCATCGTTGCCACTTCATCGTTGAGTTCGGGCAGCGCGGCGAGCTCCCTGAGCTCCTCCCCGCTGAATTCGCGCAGCACGGCGCGGATCGCCAGGCGGCGACCGTCATGGAGCCAGGCGTTGAGCACGCTGGCGATCGCGCGCATCGTCGATAGCGCGGTTTCCTCCAGCAGCGGCTTGCGGTGGCGCAGGTGCTCGACCACGGCATACCGCACGCGCGCGCCCAGGAAGGCGGACGACTCGTTCAGCAATCGCTCCAGTCCGTCGAGCGAACAGCGCGCCAGCAACACATCGGCGGCCTTGGCCTGCCGGGCCGCGTAGAGCTGGCGCAGCATCTCGGCCAGGGCGTAGGGACAGCTCATGTCACGGCTCCCCGCATCGATCCGGGCACGCGACCACATCCGCGGCGTGCGCTCCGTCGGCGAGGCGATGTCATGATCCGGATACATGGGATCCCCCCCGCCTCACGGTGTCGCCGATGCCTGGCCGGCCCGGGGGTCGAACCGCTGTTCGTAGAGCCGGTCGCCGAACGACTGCGCGGCGGCTTCCAGCTTCACCCGCGACTTCGCAGCAAACGGCTGGCGCGACGACACGATGTCGCCCATGTCGATGTTCTCGTAGGCCGCGATCACGTCCCTGCCCACCTGGTACATGCGGACATTGCGCGCGGTGCAGGCATCGACCTGGCCACGAACGACATCCAGCTCCCTGGCCAGGCGCGCGCGCTCGGCTTCCGCCGTGCGCAGCGCCACCCCCGACGACTCCCTGTCGGCCTTGCCACGTTGGACGTCCGCCTCGGCCGCTTCGCGGCGGCGGCGCTCGTCGGCGATGGCGCGGACGGCATCCGGTGACGGACCGGCCGGCCGCTGCGATGCCGCATGCGCGACGTCGGCGCCACGCCTGGCCTCGTCGCGCTCTTTCTCCAGCGCCGCCTTCTGTACGGCCCACTGCGATTGCTGGGCCTGCAGGTCCTGCAGTTGCGTACGGGTATCGCGCAGCTGGTCGCGCAGCCGGCTTTCCAGGCTGGCGGTCTGCGCGAACGCCGTGGGGCACACGGCGAGCAGCGCGAGGACGATGAGGGTTCGTTTCATGTCGTCTCCTCAGAACCGGGCATTCATTTCGAGCTGGAAGACATCGATCGACAACGGCGGCCCGAACACTTCCCGGGCATTGAAGTAATGCAGGGTCAGCCACGCGTAGGTGGACACGCCGTAGCTGCCGCCGAGGATGAAGCCCTTGGCATTGGTGCCGCCCAGGTGGAAGTCGGTGTCGGTCAGGCCATCGAGCACGGCGTCCGGCTGCAGGTATTTGTAGGCCAGGCTGACGTTCCAGTCGCCGGCGGCATGCGGATTCACGTCGCCCAGGGTGGCGCGCAACATCCAGCCCACCGGGCCGCTCTTGTACGTCGCTTCGCTGACGTCGCCGGCACCGAAGTTGTTCACCAGCCGGTTGACGCCCACGTCCGGCCGGAACGCATCGCGACGGTGGTAGGCCAGGTTGCGCAGGTAATCCGCTTCCAGCCGCAGCGGCGTGTCCGCCACCTTGGTGTCGAACTGGGTGGTGGCGTTGGCGACGTGGTAGTCGTAGACCAGGCCGGCGAACTGCGGCTGCGCATAGCGCGACGGCGAGGCCGGGTCCGGGACGATGTTGCGGATCAGGAACAGCGAGTTGCCCTTCTGCATGAAGGCCGAACGGGTGTCGTCCGTGTCGCAGTAGTTCACGCCCAGGTAGATCGAGCACGGCGACGACAACTCGCCGCGCATGTGATCGAAGCGGTAATAGGCCAGGCCGAGTTTCCAGCGCGTATCCTCGCTGAACGACCAGGTGCCGCCGATCTGCGCGCCGGTCATCCACTTGTCGCGGCTGGCGTCCTTGGCCGGTCCGTTGGAGGGGAAGTCGTCGGCCTGGTATTCGATGGGGAACATGCCGACCGTGGCGAACGTGGTGACGTCATCGCTCACGGGTACGTCGAACCGGCCGGCCACACCGTCGAAGTTCAGGTCGTTCGAATACAGCAGGTCGGTGCTCATGAAGGGGTTGGGCATGCGCCCGCCGATGAACTGCGCCCACGCGGTCGGCTTCCAGGCCAGCCAGGCCTGGTCGAGCCACAGGTCCTTCTTGGCCAGGCCGCCACCCAGCGTCTGCGTCGTCGAGACCGGGTTGTTGTCGTTACCCGTGCCGATGCGGATACCCGCGGTGACGCCCTGCCCCAGGTCCACGTTCACGCCCAGGCGCGCGCGGATGCGCAGCGAGTTGGTGCGGTTCTGCAGGGTGTTGAGCAAGGGCGGCAGGTTGCCGCTGTTGAGGTCGTACGGCCCGGTGCGGTTGAGCTGCGCGAAGTCGACCATCGTGGGCACGTTGCCCTTGTCGTAGTAATGGAACTCGTCGCGCACGCGCATGTCGCCGGTCCACTGGATGCGGTCCAGCCACTCCGGCAGCTTGCCGGGCTCGGCCCAGTGTTCCTGTTTGGCCTGGGCGACCACTTCCTGGCGCAGTTCATCCTTGATCTGGTTGCGCACCACCTCCGGCACATAGGTGACCCGCACCTGGCCCGGCGTGGCCGGCGCGGCATTCGCGGTACCGGCCAGTTTCTGCGCCTGGGCCGCCTCGGCGGCGGCCTGGGCGACAAGCCCGTCGGCATCGGACTGGGTCAGCACGCCGCGCTTCACCAGCAGGTGAACCAGGTTGATCGTGGCGTTGTCCGAGGGTGCGTTTTGCGCGTGCACCGAGCCTGCGAAGATCGCCAGGCCGATGGCGGCGGCCAGCATGGCGCGCGCGGGGCGATGGCGGGCCTTTCCGATGGTCATGCGAACTCTCCGGCTATCCAGGGTCGTGTCTTTCGAAGGGAAACAGGTGGCGTGGCTCATGCGGGGCGCTTCCCGCGAATAGCCACGCGCAGGGGAAAATGCAGCGACGACGGCGGTGCGACGTCGATGTGGGGCATCGTGCGCAGGGCGTCGAGCAGGGCCTGGTCGGTGTCCGCGTTGCCGCTGGAACCGACCAGTTCGGCGCGGGTGAGCTTGCCGTCGGCATCCAGCCAGATATCCGCGCGCACGTCGAAGGCCAGGCGGTTGACCCGGCCGTCGCGCTGCACGGCCTGCTGGATCGCGTAACCCAGGTACTGGTCGTAACTGCCCGTGCCGCTGCCGGTGCCGCCACCGGAACCGACCATGCCACCGCCGTCGCCCGCGCCGATGTTGAACGCGTCGGAACCGGCCTGCGCGTCGGCGTTCATGGTGACGTTGCGGGCCACGTCGTTGCTCGGCTTGGGCGCGTCCACCGGCTTCTGCGGAACGTCCTGCGGCTTGTCGATCGGCTTGATGTCTTCTTCCACCTTCTTCGGCTCCGGCGGTTTTTCCTTCGGCGGCGGAGGCGGTGGCGGCAGCGGCGTGATGGTGGCGATGCGCGGCGCTTCCCGGCGCACGCCCACCGTGCTGCCGGCGAAATGCCAGATCAGCACGCCCAGCAGTACGACCGCGATGGCACCGATCGCCGGACCGAGCCAGCGTCGTTGCCTGCGACGGGGGATGTCGTGTGGGCTCACGCGATCAACCCTTCGGCGCCTTGCCGGTGACCAGGCCGACCTGCGGCAGGTCCACGCGGCGCAGCAGGTCCAGGATGTCCATCACCTTCTGGTACTGGACGGTCGAGTCGCCCTTGACCACCACCGGGAAATCCGGATTCAGCGCCTTGAGCGAGCGCAGGCGCTGCTCCAGTTCGGCGATCGTCACCGGATAGGCGTCGAGGAAGATCTGCCCGGTGTCGGAGATGGTGATCGCCTTGGTCTGCGGCTTGGCCATGCTCACCGCGGAGCTCGCCTTGGGCAGGTTGACCTTGATGCCCTGCACCGACGCGGTGGTCATGATGATGAAGATCACCAGCAGCACGTACGCCAGGTCGAGCATCGGCGTGATGTTGATGTCGTCGTACGGTTTGTCGTCGTCTTGGGCGCGCATGTCCGCTCCTCAGGCCGCGACGGCGGTCGGGTGGGTGCTGCGCTGCTGTTCCGCCAGGCGCGTCACGAACTCGTCGACGAACACCTGCATGTTCGCGGTGACGTTCTTGTTGCGGATCAGCAGGTAGTTGTAGCCGAACAGCGCCGGGATGGCGACGAACAGGCCGGCCACCGTGGCCAGCAGGGCCGCCGCGATGCCGGGAGCGATGGCGTTGACGTTGACGTCGCCTGCCGCGGCGATGGCGGCGAAGGTGATCATCACGCCGACCACCGTACCGAGCAGTCCGAGGAAGGGTCCGCCGGAAATGGCGATGGTCAGCAGCACCATCGATTTGGCCAGGCGCTGGTTCTCGCGCACCAGCACCGAATCCATCGTGGCGCGGATGGCCTCGATGGATTCCGGCGCGATGTGGTCGCGGCCGTCCGCGTCACGGCGTCCCCATACTTCGCCGGCGCCCACCTTGTACAGGCGATACAGCGATGATGCTTCCAGCCGGTCCGCGGCCGGATCGCGCGACAGCGCGAGGATGTTGCGACCCTGCTGGCGGAACGCGTCCAGGAAATCCTCGTTGGCGCGGCTGACCCGGTTCACGTAGGTCGCGCGCTGCCACATCACCACCCAGGAAAGGACGGCCATGATCATCAGGATGCCGATGATGGACCAGGCGTCCGCCGTCACCGACTTGACGATGATGCCGAAGTAGCCGAAGCCGACCCCGGCCTGTTTCTCGTCCGGGCCATAGGCCAGCAGTTTCGATTCCGCGCCCTGGGTCTGCGCGTCCACGGCGATCAGCGCCGCCGGACGCGCGATGCGCGAGATACGCACCTCGTCCATCATGCCGACGAACGGCACCGGCGTATCGGCCTGGCCGGCGACGTCGCCGCCGAGCGTGGCCGGGCCGCTCATCGCGGGCAGCCGGGCATCCAGCTTCGCGTACGGCTTGCCATCGACATACAGGGCGATGTCGTTGCCCGCGGCGGTCACCGCGACATGGGTCCAGGCACCGGCCTTGAGCGGCTCGCCGGCGGGGCTCACCGCGTCGCCCACCTGCACGAAGGGCACGCCCTTATCGAGGCCCACGAAGAACGTCTGCGCGCCCTGGCGGCGGGCGTAGAGCAGCGAACGACCCGCGGCCACGGCATCGACCTTGACCCAGGCGCTGACGGTGAAGGTGCCGCCGTCGGCGACGTTCATCGACACGCTGCCCGGCAACGTCACGACCTTGCTGCCGTCGAAGCGCGCGGCCTTGCCGATCACGCCGTCGACGGTGGGGATGTCGTTACCGGTGGCGTTGTTGGCGTATGCGGTGGCATCGCGCGGCGGCGTGCCGGCGGGTTCCTCGAAGTGATACACGGCCGCGTAATCGGCGTCGAACACGGCACCGGCCTTCTCGCCGCCCTGCGCCTTCGGGTTTCCGTAGTACATCCAGATCGGCTGCTGGGCGTCGGCCGCCAGCTGCGGCACGTCCACCCAGACCAGGGCCACGCCGAGCACCGGATCGAAGCTTTCGACCTGGTAGTTCAGCGGGGTCTTGTCGTCCGCGGCGACGAAACGCACGTCGGCACCGCTTTCGGAGACACCGTCGAAGGTGAAGTTGCCCGAATGCAGCCGGACCAGCAGCGGCACGCGGCCGACGGCGGTGGTGAGGTTGCCGCCCTTGGGCGTGCTGTCGATGGTGATGGCCTTGCGGAAGGCGAAGTCCTGGTTCCACCAGGAGGTGTCGGCATGCGCGGCCGGCACCAGCGCCAGGAACAGCAGGCCGGTCAGGATGAGAAGTCGTTTCACGGTGATGTCCCCTGGATGCGTGGACCCGACCCGAAGGTCAGAGGTCCGCCTTGAGCGAAAAATGGATGCGGGTGTCGTGGGCGCGCGTGGCCTGCCCGTCGTTGAACGGATAGGCCACCTCGAACGCACCGGTGGCGATGTTGAAGATCTGGAAACGCGTGCCGAGGCCCACGCTGGAGAGGTCGTAACTCTTGACCGTCTTGCTGCCGGCCTCGGGGCGGGACGGATCGACCAGCGACGGCAAGGCGTTCATCAGGGCCAGGTGCGCGCCGTCGAGGAAGGCATGGAAGCGCCAGTCGTTCACCCATGCGCCCAGGTGTGCGGCGATCGACGGTGAGCGGAACTCGATGGAGCCGATGGCGCCGCGGTCCGCGGTTTGTTCGGCTTCCAGGTAACCGCGCACGCTGCTCTCGCCACCGGCGGCGTATTGCTCGCTGGAAATCAGCGACGAGGTGGACACCTGGGCGCCGAGGCGGCCAAACAGGCTGAACCCGTTGTCGAGGACATACGTGCGGCTGGTGTCGGCCTTCACGTAGAAGAAGTTCTGCCGCGCGCGGTAGCGCTGGTAGTCGAACTCGGCCGAACTGCTGCTGCCGGCGCGAAATCCCGCCGTGGCGCTCAGCGAGATCGTCTGCACCGTCTTCTCGTCCACCGACTGGCCCTGGTAGCCGGCGGTCAACGGGATATAGGTGATCGGCGCCTTCGAGGTCGCACCGCCCAGGGTGATGTTCTGGTCGAAGTGCTTGCGGTTGACCGCCAGCGACAGCGACTGGCTGTACGACCCGTGGGCCGGCAAGGTACGCAGGAGCGTGAAGCCAAAAGCGTTGCCCTTGCCGAGCACGGTGGTGCCACCGACGGCGTTGGCGTTGCTGTTGGACTTATAACCGGAGGCCAGCACGCTCCAGTCGCTGTCGAGCGGCACCAGGTAAGAACCGGCCCAGACTTCCGCTGCGTTGCGATGCTGCGGGGCGACGATATAGGTGAGCGAGGCCGCATGGCCCGCCTGGAACAGGTTGTCGTCGCGAACGCTGGCAACGGTGCGCAGTTCCGGCGTATTCACGCTGTGGTCGTTGTTGACCTCGAGGCTGGCGTGCAGCGGCGAGGCATCGGTGACCTTAAGCGTCACGTCCATCGTCTGCGGCAGCTTGCCGGGCGTCAGTACGGGCACCACCTGCGCGCCACTGCGCCGGTTCACGTCCGTGAGCTGCTGCTGGGCCCGGGTAAAGTCGGGTACGTCCCCTTCATGCAGCGCCGGCACCGCGTCGCGGATGTCCTTCGGCGAGCGATACGTCGCGCCTTCCACGCGCACGCGGCCGATCGTGTTCTCGGTGACCTGGAAGCGGATGATCCCGCCCTTCACCTGCTGCGGCGGCAGGTCCACCACGACCGACTGGTAACCGTGCGCCTGGTAGGCCTTCTGCAAGGCATCGCGGGCCGCGCTCACGTCGTTCATCGATTTGCCGGGACCGAGAAACGGATAGACCGCCGTCTCGATATCCAGCGCAGGCAAGGTCGTGTTGCCGTCGACCACATACTCGTTGACGTCGAACGCGGTCGGCGCATCCTGGGCCGACGCGTTCATGGCGAGGCCGAGCGCAAGCGCCAACGCAAGCGCGTGGCGTGACGTCGTGGCACGACTCATGCGTTCACCCGTATTACTCGTGTAGCCACGCGGACTGTCCCCTGTCGTTCCGTTTGTCCCCTAGACGCGGAAACACGGGTGGCACTGAACCGCTGTCACGAAAGATTCATGGGACGGGCGATCGCCGCCGGGGTGCGTGCTCAGCTGAGCAGCACCCATCCCCCCGGAAGATGCGTGGCGTGGGCGCCATACGCGTCCTGGATCAGGTTCGTCACGTCGGCCATCTGGGCGAGGGTGAAACGCGCATGCACGCGGCGCTCGGCGAGGGCACGATCGGTAATCACGATGCGACCGGGGCGGTAGCGGTTGATGTCGGCCACGACGTCGGCCAGCCGTTGGTTGTCGTAGATGAGCACACGACGGCGCCACGCCAGCGCGGTATCGGCGTTCACCGCGACCGGGGCGGACAGGCCGTTCGCATCCACGTCCACCTGCTGCGACGGCTTGACCCGCGTCGTCGTCGATGCCCAGGTCAGTTCGGTCTGCCCGTCCAGGCAGGTGACGCTGGTCGCCGCCTCGTGGCAGCGCAAGGCGAATGCGCTGCCCGGTGCCGAGGCCAGCGTGGCATCGGCCACCTGCACCACGAACGGCGCGCGGCGGCTCGGGTCGATGTGCACCACCGCCTCGCCCGCACGCAGCCGCATGCCGGTGACCCGGCGGCCCTCGGTAAGCAGGTGGATATCGCTGGCCGTGTTCATTTCCACCAGGACGCCTGGCGCCACGTCGACCCGGCGCTGCTCGCCCACGGCGGTGTGCAAGGTGGAGGCATCGGCGGCGGCGATCAGGTCGAACCCATGACGCCCGATGAGGACGGCGGCCACCGATGCCGCGACGGCCGCGGTGAGGAAGCGCCTTCGGTCCATGCGCAGGCCGTGGCGCGGAGCGACCCGATCCCCACGTGACGCGCCGGTCCGGTGTTCGGCGATCGCCGGCCCCAGGTGTTCCCACAGGCGCCGCGTGCGTGCGAAGGCCGCCGCATGCCGTTCGTCGGCCGTGCACCAGCGCCGGAATGCCTCACCGTCCTCGCGGGTCGCCGTGCCCGAGGTGAGGTGGAGCAGCCAGGCGTGTGCCTCGCGGTCGCTGCGTTGCAGGAGAAGGGTGTCCATATCGGTCAAGACGATTCGCCCGCACCGGGACCGAACCGCTGGAACGATTTTCGTCCCACTTTTGTGGCACAGGTCTCAAGCGCCTTCTTCAGCTCCTTGCCCACCATGCGCACGGAGATGCCATGCCGCGCGGCGATGTCCGCCTGCGGTTGTTCGTCGACACGGGCCGCGACGAGGATGTCGCGCTGGCGACGGGTCAAGGTGTCCAGTGCCTCGGACAGCGCCAGCACCTCCTGCCGCGACGACAGCACCGCGGAGGGGTCCAGGCCATCGTGGACGCCGTTGATCAGGTCGTCCACCTCGTCACCCGTGAGCAGGCGCCCCGACGCACGATGATGATCGGCCGCCATGTTGAGGGCCATGCGGAACAGATAGCCGGTGGGATGCCGGGCGTGCTCCTCGTTCGGGTCGAGCCGGCGCACGCGCAGATAGGTTTCCTGCAGCACGTCGTCGACCAGGTCGTCCGAGCGCAGTCGCCGGCGCAGGCGACGGCGGAAGTCCTCGTAATTGTCGAGGAACAGGCCGAGCATCGAGGTGTCCACGGTCAGCCCTCCCCCGCGCGGGCGCCGCGGCAGGGATCGTTCGACGAGGGGGATGGCACGAGCAGCACGGTCACCGGGCTCATGCCGGACAACCGAGGCGGTAAACGCACCGAGCGCACCGCGGCCAGCACCCGGCGATCGCGCGCGGGATCGTCGGAAGGCGCGAGCGCGGATGCCCGTTCCACGGTGCCCGAGCCGTCGATCCACAGCTGCACGGCGAGGCGGAAGCCACCCGGACGGGTGTCCGCCTGTGCACACAGGGCCTGGGCGAGGGCCGTCTGGATCAGGAACGCGTCACCCTCACCGATCGACGGCGAGCCGTCCCGCGCCATCGCGGGCGCATCGGGCAGGCCGGGCGTCGGGGCTGTCGCGGCGGCGGTCACGGTGAAGGCATTCGTCGATGAGAAACGCGCACCCAGGCCGGTGCCCAGCAGGAGGATACGTAACGCGTCGGGCGGGCTCGCCGTTCCGTGCACACCCCGGCTGAGCCGGCCGGCGACCAGCGCGTCGTCGAACAGCACGGCAATGCCGCTCTGCTCGCCGAAGGCACGCAAGGCACTGGCGAGGGACTGTTCGTCGATGTCGAAGCGCGCTGACGCATGCGTTTCTGCCGTCCCCTGGGATGATTCGGACGACCTCCCCGCCTGTGCGACCGCACCGGACGACGCGAGCAGAACCATGCACGCGACGAGCGCGAAAACGCTGCGTGCCAAGGTCATTCCTCGCGCTCGGGCGGACGGGACGGAAACTCGTCTTCGGGCCGAAGGCTAGGCGCGGCGAATGACAGTCAGGCTCTGTTTCGATGACAGGCTGGATGACACCGCCATGACAACGAGGGAATGGCGTTTACCCGCGACAACTTGCGTGTTATCCATCGCCACATATCGGCGGGAAGACAGCCATGCATATTCGGCAAAAAGCACGGAAGGGCTTCGTGGCGAGCACGCCGTCGCGATGGGCCGTCGCCTTCGCGATGTGCGTGGCGACGCTCATTAGCGGCTGGTGCAGCGCACAGACGGTGCCCGACCACGGGGCGGTCGTCACGCTGCCCGGCATCCACGCGTCAGCCGATGCTCCGGATTGCGCCGAGTCCAACGGCGCGGGCACCGCTGCGCTTTCGTTCGACTGCCTGAACCGCGTTGTGGCCCCCACGAACGCCTCGCCCGCTCCTGGGCAGCGGGATGCCGATGTCGGTCATCGCGCCACCAACCAGTTGGGCCTCTACAACGCCGCCGCCATGGAACACCGCATGGGACCGAACCTCGGAACCTCGGTGCAACCCTACCGGCCGCGGCTTGCCTACCCTACCCCGCTGGTGCCCGCGCACTAGCGCAGCGCGGGACTATCCATGGTGCCTCTACGGATGCAGAGGCACGGTCACCGTCGGCTCGCCGTTACCGGTCCGGGTCGTTCCCGACGTGGGCGTATCACCCCGATACGGGCGCAGCGATTCGAACTTGCGCTGGTATTCGTCCGTCACCTGCTTGGCTTCGTCGCCATTGGTGATGACGCGCGGCGTGATCAGCACGATCAGCTCGGTGCGGTTGCGGCTGCGCGTGGTGGAGCCGAACAGGCGGCCGAAGACGGGAATGCGATTCAGGCCGGGAATACCGGTGTCGGTCGTGCCCTCGTCCTGCTTGATCAGGCCACCCAGCAACACCGTCTGCCCGCTCTGCACGGCGACCTGCGTGGCCACCTCGCGCTGCTGGATCGGGAAGTTGCCCGTGGCGGTGTCCTTCTGGCCGGGCGCGCTCACTACCTGGTTGATGTTGAGGTACACCAGGCCACCGGGGTTCACGCGCGGACGCACGTTGAGGATCACACCGGTGTCCTTGTATTCCAGCTGGCCGATGGTGTTGTCGGAGTTGGCGTTGGTGTTGATGTAGGTCTGCGTGATGGGAATCTGGTCGCCGACCTGGATATGCGCCTTCTGGTTGTTCAGCACCACCAGCGACGGTGCGGACAAGGTCTTGGTGTTGCCGCTGGTTTCCATCGCGCGAAGCGCCACGGAGATATTGTTGTTGACGAAGGAGTAGAAGAAACTCTCGCCGCCGTAGCTGGCGCCACCGTTGCCCAACGCCCACTGCTGCTTGTTGCCGGGCTGCGTCGGCTTGCCGTCGGTGGAACCGACCAGGCCTTCCAGGTACCACTGCACGCCGAACTGGAACTCGCCGGTCAGCGCCACTTCGAGGATGCGCGTCTCGATCTGCACCTGCAGCGGCACGGCGTCCAGGCGCTTGATCGCCTGCTCGATCTCGGCCCACTGGGCCGGACGGCAACGGACCATCAGCTGGTTGTTCGAATCCACCGACGTGATCCGCACGCCTTCGTCCGTGGTGATCGGTCCGTTGCGCTGGCGGCGCGACGAGGTGTTGTCGTCGTCGCCGAGGCCACTGCCGCCACCCGAGCCCATCGAACTGCCGCCGCCGAAGCTGGAGCCGCCATTCGATCCATACGAGCCGCCGCCCAGGCCACCGGTGGTGTTGATCAGGCCCGACGAGCCCGACGACGAACCCGAGCTGTTGCCGAACGAGCCGGTGTTGCTGCCCAGGCCCGAGCCGCCGCGATTGCCCAGGTCGTTATCTCCGCCGCCCAGCGAGCCGGAGGTCAGGCCGGGACCCACCTTGCCGCCGCGGTCGCTCGAACCGCCACCACCGGATCCGCCGCCGTAGATGTCGGAGAGGTAATCGGCCAGGTCGGACGCCTGCACGTTGCGCACGTCGTAGACATACAGCTGCGGCTCGTTGCCCCCGCCGTGGTCGATGCGGTCGATCCAGCTGCGAACTTCCTCGAGGTAGGCCGGCTGCGGGCTGATCACCACCAGCGAGTTGGTGCGCTCGATCGGGATGAAGCGCAGCAGGCCGGCCATGGGCGTGTTGCCCTTGTCGCCGAACAGCTTGTCGAGCATGGGCGTGAGGTCCTTGACCTCCGCGCGTTGCAGGCTGAACACGCCCACCGACATGCCGCGCAGCCAGTCCACGTCGAACGTGGCCACGGTGCGCTGGTAGTTGTCCAGCTCCGAAGGCGTGCCGGCCATGACGATGACGTTGCGCGTCGGGTCCGCCAGCAGCGTGGCGTCCGGCCGCGCAAACGGCTTGATGAGCTTCTGCATCTCGGTGGCCGAGATGTAGTGCAGCGGGAACAACCGCGCCTGCAGGCCGCCGGCCGGCGCGTTGGCGCCCAGGCTGGGCACCAGGTTGCCGGCCACGGCGTCCTTCGCGGGCACCACCACGTAACGGCCGTTGCTGTGCACCAGCGCGTTATTGGTCCAGGACAGCAGCGTTTCCAGGATCGGCAGCGCCTGCTCGGCCGTCACCGGCTGCGAGGTGGAGAATGACACGTTGCCCTGCACGCCCGGGGTGATCGAGTAGTTCTCGTGCAGCAGGTCGCCCAGGATGGCCTTGACCACCGCCTCGACCGGCTGGTTTTCGAAGTTGAAGGTGACCGTACCCGTGCCCGCGGCGACCGGCCGGGGCTTGGCCAGGCCCACCGGGCGGACGAACTGGCCCGTGCCGGTGGTGATCTGCGGCTGGGTGCTGGCCGGCGAGGAAGGATTGGTCGACGGCGCGATGCGCGGCCGCGGGGCAGGCAGTTCCGTACCGGCCATGGCTTCGCGCTGCAACGATCCATCATCACGCGGTTGCGGCAGCGACTGGCATCCGGCAAGTGCGACCGCGAGCGCCGTGGCGCCGATCAGGGGACTTTTGAGCATGGAACAACGTACTCCCTCGTTGGACGCGGCACGATACACCGACCCCTGGTGTTCGCCTATTTCGCTAACTCTAAAGGGAGCCTCACACAAAGCGCCAGCCTTGCGCACCGGTGCGGCATCCCCGGGCGGCCCTCGGCTATGATGGCCGGCGAACCGGCGGCGGGTCCGACCGGATGGACTGGACACGCATGAACCAGGTGAAGTCGCCTTCCCGCGACAAACGCGTCGCCACCGCCGACGAGGCGCTGGCCGGCCTCGTGGCCGATGGACAGATCATCGCCGTGGGTGGCTTCGGCCTCTGTGGCATCCCCGAGCTGCTGATCCAGGCGCTGCGCGATTCCGGCGTCAAGGGCCTCACCGCCGTATCCAACAACGCGGGCATCGACGGCGTCGGCCTGGGCCTGCTGCTGGAAACCCGCCAGATCCGCAAGATGGTCTCGTCCTACGTGGGCGAGAACAAGGAATTCGAGCGCCAGTACCTCGCCGGCGAGCTGGAAGTCGATTTCACGCCGCAGGGCACGCTGGCCGAGAAGCTGCGCGCCGGTGGCGCGGGCATCCCCGCCTTCTTCACCCGCACCGGTTACGGCACGCAGGTGGCCGAGGGCAAGGAAACCCGCGAGTTCGACGGCCACATGTACGTGATGGAACGCTCCATCGTGGCCGACGTGGCCCTGGTCAAGGCGTGGAAGGCCGACCCCTCGGGCAACCTGGTCTATCGCAAGACCGCGCGCAACTTCAACCCGATGGCCGCCACGGCGGGTAAGGTGTGCGTCGCCGAGGTCGAGATCATGGTCGAGGTGGGCGAGCTGGACCCGGACCAGATCCACACGCCCGGCATCTACGTCGATCGCATCGTGCACAATCCCGCGCCGTCCAAGCGCATCGAACAGCGCACCGTGCGCGCCTGAGGAGAACACCATGGCCTGGACCCGTGAACAGATGGCGCAACGCGCCGCCCTGGAGCTCGCCGACGGCGATTACGTCAACCTCGGCATCGGCTTGCCCACGCTCGTGGCCAACCACCTGCCCGACGGCGTGGACGTGTGGCTGCAGTCCGAAAATGGCCTGCTCGGCATCGGCCCGTTCCCCACCGAGGACGAAGTGGACGCCGACCTCATCAACGCCGGCAAGCAGACCGTCACCGCCCGCCAGGGCGCGTCGTTCTTCTCCAGCGCCGATTCCTTCGCCATGATCCGCGGCGGCCACGTGGACATTTCCATCCTCGGCGCCATGCAGGTCACCGCCAGCGGCGACATCGCCAACTGGATGGTGCCCGGCAAGATGGTCAAGGGCATGGGCGGCGCGATGGACCTGGTGGCCGGCGTCAAGCGCGTGGTGGTGGTCATGGAGCACACCGCGAAGGACGGCTCGCCGAAGATTCTCACCGAATGCAGTCTTCCTCTGACCGGCAAGGGCGTGGTCGACCGCATCATCACCGACCTGGCCGTGTTCGATGTCACACCCGACGGCCTGGTGCTGATCGACATGGCCCCGGACGTGGACGAAGCGCACCTGCGCGCCTGCACCGCCTGCGATTTTGCGCGGGCCGGCTGACGGGCCGTGAGGGGTGATGGGCGGTGAGGGATCGCGCACGTGCGTGCGCTCCTACACACACACCAGGTCGTCACGTCGTCGCGATCCCACCGTAGGAGCGCACGATGTGCGCGATTCTGCCGCGCGCGATTCCGCCGTACGCGATCCCACAGTGCGCACAATGACCGGACACCGGAAATAAAGTCGCCCCGGAGCAAACGCCTCGGTATGGGCCTCGGGGGGGGAGGTAGGCCAGATACCGGTAATTAGCGTCGCTGCGGGGCGAGGGACCTGCCGACCCAGGGGGAGGGTTGGTGGCAGTTCGAGGGGAAGCATAGATTTCCTAGGAAATTCTCGCCAATATATCTTTCAGCGACCACTTATACGAATTGCGACTATGTTCGATCTTCGGCAACTGCGCTACTTCGTCGAGGTGGCGGAAACCCTGAGCTTCACCCAGGCCGCGCAACGACTGCATATTTCGCAGCCGCCGCTGTCGCAGCAGATCCAGTCCCTGGAGGCGGACCTGGGCGTTCGACTGCTCGACCGGAACCGTCGTCGCGTGGCGCTGACCGAGCCGGGGCGCCTGTTCCTCATCGAGGCCAAGGCGATCCTGGCCCGTGCCGAAAGCGCGCGTACCGTGGTCAGCGAGGCGGCCGCGGGGTTCACGGGGCAGCTGAAACTCGCCTACGCCGTTTCCGTGTCCTTCCACCCCGCCCTGCCCGAGACCCTGCTGCGCTTCTCCCACGAAGCGCCCAACGTCAGCCTGCACCTGGGCGAGATGCTGACCGGCGCGCAATACGATGCGCTGCTCAGCGGACAGATCGACGTCGGCCTGCTGCGCGCCCATCCCGAAGGCGTGGCCAACGCGCGACAGCTGAACGTCGAGACGATCGACCACGAACCCCTGGTCATCGCTCTGCCCGTCGATCATCGCCTCGCCCGGCGGGACTCGGTACGCATGGAGGAACTGGCCACGGAGCGGTGGGTGGCCCCGCCGAGGGCGCACGCCGCGACGCTGATCGACCGGCTCAGCCTGCTGGCCGACAAGGCACGCTTCCGTCCCAACATCCGCCAGGAGGCCCAGCAGATCCCGTCCCTGCTGCCGCTGGTGGCGGCGGGCCTGGGCCTCGCACTGGTACCGGCCTCGCTGCGGGCGGTGCACCTCGACGGTGTCGCCTTCGTCCGCGTGGACGATCCGGAAGCCTACCTGTTGCTCGCGGTGGCCTCGCGCGTGGACAATACCTCGCCCGTGCTGGACAGTTTCCTGCGCACGATCCGCCAGGCACGCGTCAAGCTCGGCCTCGCCTGAAAAGCGAATCTTTCCCAGCGCTTGCGTAACGGGAGGCGGATGGCTACAATTCCGTTTTTCCTTGTCCTTAAAGTTTCAGGAGCTGGCCGTGAAGGTGCTTTCCTCTTTGAAGTCCGCGAAGTCGCGTCACCGTGACTGCAAAGTCGTACGCCGTCGCGGCAAAGTGTTCGTGATCTGCAAGAGCAACCCCCGTTTCAAGGCTCGTCAGCGCTAATCGGCTGCGACGGGTTCAGAAAAAAGACCGCGAAAGCGGTCTTTTTTTTGTTTGGGTGGGCATTCTGGATTCGCGCACGTGCGTGCGCTCCTACGCATCTGCCGGAATCGCGGCACCCCTGTAGGAGCCCACGATGTGGGCGATTTACGCCCCCCTATCCGACCTACGCCCCAGACTCGGTAAGGTACGGCGAATCCGGAATGTCACCGGTGTCACCCATGAAGACGCCGTTGCGGCCGGCGCGCTTGGCACGATAGAGCGCGGCGTCGGCCACCACCAGCAGGCGGTGCAGTTCGTAGCCGCACTGCAGCGTGGAGCCCACACCGAAGCTGGCGGTGACCTGCAGTTCCGGGTGCGAAGGCGTGGCCGAGGTGGCGGCGATGGACAGGCGCAACTGCTCGGCACGGGCGCGGGCCTGTGCGGGACTGCAGTCCGGCAGCAGCACGGCGAACTCCTCGCCGCCCAGCCGGCCGAACACGTCGCACGCGTGCAACGAGCGACGGCACACGTTCACCGCGCGCTTGAGCACCTCGTCGCCCACCGCGTGGCCGAAGGTGTCGTTGACGTTCTTGAAGTGGTCCAGGTCGAACAGGATCAGGCACAGCCCGCGATCGGATCGCGCCCCATAAGCCAGCACACGCTCGGCCTGCTCGACGAAGTGCTCGCGGTTGCAGATGCCGGTGAGCCCGTCGCGACGCGCCAGCTTCATGAAGCGCAGCTGCGAACGCCGCAGCCACAGCACCAGCCAGACGATGGCGACCAGGGCCAGCCCGAGGATGAAGATGTACAGGCGGCCGGTCTCGACCTGCTGGCGGTCCAGTGCGCCGCTCAGGCGAAGGATCTCGTTCTGCTTGTTCAGTGCGTCGACGTCCGCCTTGCGTGCCAGCAACTGCTGGTCGACGATCTGGAAGGCCAGGCTGCGTGCGCCGACGTCGTCCAGATACGCCTTGTCCGCCGCCATGTACTGCTCGTGGTACGCCAGCGCCTGTGGCGCGTGCCCCAGTCGTTCCTCGACCTGGTACAGCACCAGGTAACCCGTGCGCCGCGGATCGGTGAACTCGTCGCGGATGGCGCCGGCAACCGCCAGCAGACCGAAACGCCGCGCATTGGCCAGGTCGCCCAGGGCGAGGTAGGCACGGGCCAGGTGGGCATCGAACTCGCTCAGCAACTGCGGGTAATCCAGCGCCCGCAGGTTGTCGCGATGCGCGACCAGCAGCGCCACGGCATCGGCGGCTCGGCCATGGTCGAGATAGAACGCGGCGATATCCGCGCGCATGCTTTCGGCGAAGACGTCCTCGTGCCGGGCCATGCAGGTCTCGATGGCCTGCTCGAACACCGGCTCGATCGACGATAGCCGATTGGCTTCACGCCGCGCCCGCAACAGGTGCTGGGCGCCCTTGCAGATCGTTTCGCCCGGCGGTGGCTGCGCCATCATCTCGCGGGCGTAGGCCTCGGCCTGGTCGAACTGGCCCGCCGTGCTGAGCAGTTGCGAGGCTTCGCCCAGTGCCTGGAAACGCGCCTTACGATCGCGCACGGAAGGCAGCAGCTCCTGCAGTTCGGCCAGCCGCTGGAAGGCCTCCTGGTAGCGATGCCCGACGCCGAGAAGGTTGATCAGGGTGGCGAGGGCCCGCACGCGCAGCACCGAGTTCACCGACGGATCGATGACCTTTTCCAGCTCGCCGCGGCCGGCTTCGTAATCGCCCAGCCAGGTCGCGCGCCAGCCGCGCAGGAAATGCAGCATGCCGCGCTGGTCGGTATCCAGCCGCGGCTCCAGCGGCGTCAGGTCATCGACCAGCCGCGAATAGCGGGCGAAGTCGGTGATCTTCAGCGAGTCGGCCTCGCGCAGCGTGTCGTCGATGGCGCCCGGCGACAGGGCCTCGCCCGGACGGGTGACGGCGGCGGTCGCATCGGTACCGGCACCCGCCGCGGAAGCCGGTGCGCACGCCGTGCTCATCGCCGTGCCGAGCACGAACAGGGCCGCGATCCAGCGCTGGCCGAATGCGCCCATCAGGTCAGGACAACGGGTCGGGACGGATCAGCGGGGACCGGCGAGGCTTGCCTTCGCCCTCGTCGCCATCCTCGTCGTCCTCGTCATCGAGGGGCTGGTCGTTCTCGTGATCGGGGTGCACCGGCATCTGGCTGGAAAACCAGATGCCCTGCCCGCCCATCGCCGCGCGCACGGCGTCCGCGTCGCGTGCCGCCAGGGGCTCGCGAACAGAGTCTTCGACATCGATGTCCCCCATGGCCTTCGCCAGCGACTCCGCCGACGCGTACCTCAGCGACGCGTCGCCCCCGACGCGCGCCAGCCAGTCCACTACAGTGCCCATCTTCGTCCCTTGGGCGCAGAGGCCGTACCCCTGGCCGATGTCGTGCCTCCCCTCGAGGCGCCGTGGGCGGATCATATCCGTAAGGGCTTTCAGGTTGAAGTAGGCCAACTGGCCGGGTGATCGCCACCCGGCCCTGCCTCAGAGCAAGGCAGCGGCTTTCTGCAAGGCGATCCACACGCCGATCAGGAACGGGATGCCGACCGCCAGCCAGGCGAGCACGCCGGTGATACCAAAGGCGCCACGCGCTGCGGCCGTCGCGCTCGCGTCGGTGGTCCGGAGCTCGTGCTGCAAGGCCCGCTCGCGTTGCAGCTCGGCCTCGCTCATGTGCAGGCGGGGATCGACCGGGCGTACCAGCAGGTTGCAAACCAGCCCCACCAGCAGCAGGCCCGCCAGCAGGTACAGGGTGCGGTCGTACACCAGGTTCTTCGCGACGCCCGCGCCCAGCTGGGCTTCGCGGATGCCGGCGATCAGCACCGGACCGGCGACGCCCGCCACCGACCATGCCGTCAGCAGTCGCCCATGGATGGCGCCGACCATCTGCGTACCGAAGATGTCCGCCAGGTACGCCGGCACCGTGGCGAACCCGCCGCCGTACATCGACAGGATCACGCACACGGTCAGCACGAACAGCGCGGCCAGCCCCCTGTGCCCGAGCGTCGGCAGCAGGCAGTAAAGAACGATGCCGAGGATGAAGAACACGCAGTAGGTGGTCTTGCGGCCAAGCACATCGGAGGCCGATGCCCACCCCAGGCGACCCAGCGAATTGAACAGGCTGACGAGGCCGACCAGCCCCGCCGCGGCGGCGGCCAGCGAAGCCTTCTGCACCGCACTGAGCGCCGTACCCGGATCGACACCGAGCAGACGTCCGCCGAACACGTCCTGCAGCATGGGGCTGGCCATGGAGATGACGCCGATGCCGGCGGTGACGTTCATGCACAGCACGCCCCAGATCAGCCAGAACTGCGGCGTCTTCCACGCGCGGTCGAGATGGACATGCCCGTGGCTGATCATCGGCGCCTTCGCCACCACCGGTGCATAACCCGCGGGTTTCCAGCCACTGGGCGCGACACGGAAACCGAAGGCTCCCAGGCTCATCACCACGAAATACAGCACCCCCATGGCGATAAGCGTGTTCGCCACGCCGGCCACGTCGCCGACCTTCAACACCTCCATCAGCTTCACCGCGATCGGCGCGCCGATCATCGCGCCGCCGCCGTAGCCCATGATGGCGAAGCCGGTGGCCAGTCCACGGCGGTCGGGGAACCACTTGATCAGCGTGGATACCGGGGTGATGTAGCCAAGCCCCTGCCCCACGCCGCCCAGCAGGCCGCAGCCGAGGTACACCAGCCACAGCTGGTGGATGGCGACACCGATGCCACCCAGCACCAGGCCACCGCCCCAGCAGCACGCGGCGATGAAGCCCGCCTTGCGCGGACCGGCGTGTTCCAGCCAGCCGCCCCAGATCGCCGCCGCCAGACCGAGCATGGCGATGAAGGTCTCGAAGATGTGGTTGACCGACGGCACGGTCCAGTTGCAGGTGGTGGTGGTCAGCTGGTCGAGGAAACCCTGGCTCGCGCACACCGCGGCATCGGCGCCCGGCACCAGCTTCGTCATTGGCAGCCAGAACACGGAAAAACCATAGGCCATGCCGATGCACAGGTGGATGGCCAAAGCCGCGGGCGGCACCAGCCAGCGATTGAACCCCGGACCCGCGATCGTGCGTTCCCGTGCCAGCAAGCCTGCCGCCATGCGATACCCCCTGCCTGTAAATGGTCGTGCCCCGGATCGCATCTTAGGCAGGTTGACGGCCAATGCCACCCTACGTTGGTCGTAAGGCGCGCGTTGACGTAGCGATGTGCGGTCGCAATAATCTGCGATTCATCCGGGCCAGCCAGATCGCCACGCCCTCCCCTCTCGTGAGGACCTCTGGTGCCCCTTCCTTCCCGGCTGCTCGCTGCTGCCCCGCTTCTTTTCCCGTCGCTCGCCTGGGCCGACGATTCCCACCCGCCGCAGACGCTCGACAAGGTGGTGGTCACCGCCTCGCGCACCGACCAGGACGCGCATACGGCACCGCAGACGGTCGTGGTGATCGGCCGCGAAGCCATCGAGCAACAGCGGCGACTCAGCAGCAACTCCTCCGATGTGCTGTCGAACCTGATTCCTTCATATACCCCGAGCCGGGGCAAGATGAACGGCAGTGGCGAGACCCTGCGAGGGCGCACGCCGCTGATCCTCGTCGACGGCATTCCGCAGTCCAACCCGCTGCGTCCCACGGGTCGCGAAGCACACACCATCGACTACGCGATGGTGGAGCGCATCGAGGTGATCCAGGGCGCGAACGCCATGAACGGTCTGGGTGCCACGGGCGGCACGATCAACCTGGTCACACGCCGTCCGGAACCCGGCGCCGTGAACCAGCACCTGGGCGTGCAGACCACCGTGCCCACAAGCGGCGCCAACGGCGAAACGGCCGGTTACCGCGCGGATTACCGCATCAGCGGCAACCGCGGTCGCTGGGATTACCTGCTGGGCGCAGGGTATGAGGACCAGGGCCTGTGGCGCGACGGCAACGGCAAGGCCATCGGCACCGACGTGACGCAGGGCGACCTCATGGCCACGCGCGCCTACGACCTGCACGCGAAGCTCGGTTACTGGATCGACGACAACCAGGAACTGCAATTGAGTTCCAACCGCTACCGCATCACGTCAAAGGCCGAGTACGTCACGGTGCCGGGCGATCGCGACGCCGGCCTTCCCACGACGTCCGCGCGCGGCGCACCGCCGGGCACGCCGCCGTGGAACGATGTCTGGACGACCGGTCTCAGCTACACGCACCACGACCTGGCCGGCATGGAACTGAAGGCCATGGTCTTCCACCAGGCCTTCGAGGGCCTGTTCGGCGCCGACAACTCATCCACGTTCCAGGACCCACGCATCGCGCCGGTCGGCACGCTTTACGACCAGTCGCGCTCCGTGGCGTCGAAATGGGGATCGAAGACCAGCCTGGGTCGGGACGACCTGTTCGACGACCACCTGAAGCTGACCGCCGGCATCGACACGCTGTGGGACAGCGGCAAGCAGGACCTGTACGGCACCGGCCGCACCTATGTGCCGGAGTCCTCGTTCCGCAGCCTGGCGGGATTCGTCCAGGCCGACGTCAAGCTGCTTCCGGTACTCACCCTGCAGGGCGGGTGGCGCCATGAGGATTCGCGGCTGCGCATCGACAGCTACCGGACCCTCTACCGCTACAACCGCGTGAACGTGCAGGGTGGCACGCTGTCGTTCAAGCAGAACCTCTTCAACGCGGGCCTGGTGTACGCGCCGACCGACACGTTCAACGTGTATACCAGCTACGCCGAGGGCTTCGGCATGCCCGATGTGGGCCGCGTGCTGCGCTCGATCAACACCGTCGGCACCTCGGTGGCCGACCTGCGCGCGCTGCAACCGGTGCTCACCCGCAACACCGAGCTCGGTGCGCGCCTGCGCACGCCCGACTGGGAAGCCGAGATCAGCGTGTTCCAGTCACGCTCGGCCTACGGCACGCGCGTGATCGCCGTGGACGGCGCCTTCCAGATGGCGCGCGAGAAGACCGCCATCGAGGGCCTCGACGCCGCGTTGCGCTATCGCGTCGACGACACGCATCGTCTGGGCGTGTCGTACGCCTGGACGCGTGGCCGGTACGACAGCGACGGCGACGGACGCCTGGATGCACGACTGGACGGTCTCAACATCGCACCCAACCGGGTCATCGCCACCTGGTCGGCCCAGTGGACGCCCAGGCTGTCCAGCTTCGTCCAGGGCCAGTACGCGTTCGACCGCCGCTTCGATGACGCCGCCAGGAACTTCAGCGGCTACGCACTGTTCGACCTGGGCGTGGACTACGCCCTGCCCCGCGGCCGCCTGAACCTCGGCGTGGCCAACCTGTTCGACCGGCAGTACATCACCTATTACTCCCAGAGCGCCCTGGTCGAACCAGCCCGCTACTTCGCGGGACGGGGCCGCACCCTCACCGTCGGTTACAGCCTGGATTTCTGACCGATGTTGAAAAACGTGCTCTTCCAGCTCCACTGGTTCCTGGGCATCACCGCCGGCAGTGTGCTCGCGATCATGGGCGTCACCGGTGCGACGCTGGCCTTCCAGGACGAGATCCTGCGGAGCATGAATCCGTCGCTCGGGCAGGTCGTCCAACGGCACGAAGCCGGCGAGCACGCGCTGCCCCTCACCGAGATCGTGGCGCGCGTCGGTGAAGGCGAGACACGAGCGTTGCAACGCGTGCGCGTGGACGCCACGGGCATACGCCCCTCCGTCGCCCGTTACGAAGGTGGCCGGACGCACTGGCGCTACTTCGATCCGTACACCGGACAGCGGCTGGCGGAACTGAAGGGCGAGCCGTTCTTCGAATTCGTGGAGAACCTGCACCGGCGACTGGCTGCGGGCGACACCGGCCGCGCGGTCACCGGCGCATGCGCGATCACGCTGGTGTTCTTCTGCCTGTCCGGACTTTACCTGCGCTGGCCACGGCGCTGGCGCAGCCTGCGCACCTGGTTCGCCATAGCGTGGCGTCGCGACGGACGCAGCTTCCTGTGGAGCCTGCATTCGGTCGTCGGCACCTGGGTGATGGTGGTCTATCTCATGATCGCCCTGACCGGCCTGTGGTGGTCGTACGGCTGGTACCGCACCGCCGTGACCGCCTTGCTGGGCGGCACCGCCGAGCGAGCGGCAGGCGCACCGAAGCAGCGCTTCGGCACCCTCGACCTCGCACGCCTGCAGGCCGGCCTGGCACAGGCCGTACCCGGGCTCGACGGCGGCTACCTCGACCTGCGCCTGCCGGGGAAGCCGGGCCAGTCGGCGAGTGCACGCGTACAGGTGGGCGACGGTCCACACGACCGCGCCTACGACAGCCTGGAACTGGACCCGGCCACGGGCGCCGTGCTCTCGCACGAGACGTACGCGGACATGCCCGCGGGCCGCAAGGTGCTGGCCAGCCTCTTCGCGCTGCACTCGGGCAGCTACTTCGGGCTGCCCGGCCGCGTGATCGTCATGGTCTCGGCGGGCGGCATGTCGCTGTTCTTCGTGACCGGCTGGATGCTTTACCTCGACCGCCGGCGGAAAAAACGGGAAGCGCGTGCGTCGCGCCTGCAACTCGAACCTGTCGCCCACCCCGACCTGCACGATGGACGTCCGTGGCTGATCGCCTTCGCCAGCCAGAGCGGCTTCGCCGAACAGCTGGCCTGGCGCACCGCCGGTCAACTGCAGGCGGCGGGCCTGCCGGTGCAGGTGCATTCGGTGGCGCGCGTGGACAGCGGCATGCTCGCGGAGGCGCGCCAGGCCCTGTTCGTGCTCAGTACCTTCGGCGAAGGTGAGGCGCCTGACGCGGCGCGTGCGTTCGAGCGCAAGACGCTCACCCGCGCCAACCACCTGCCCGACCTGGCCTATGCGGTGCTCGCGCTCGGTGATCGGCAGTACGCGCAGTTCTGCGGCTTTGCGCGTCGCGTGGAAACCTGGCTCGATGACATCGGCGCGACCGCCCTGTTCCCCACGGTGGACGTGGACCGTGCCGATCCGCAGGCCCTGGCTACCTGGCAACACCACCTTGCCAGCGTGACCGGCAAGCCCATCGGCGCGCCACGGGTGGAGACGCCCGCCATGCAGGACTGGGTACTCGGCGGGCGGACACGGCTCAATCCCGGCTCGGCCGCCGGCGAGGTATGGAAGGTGAGCCTCCTGCCGCCCGCCGGTGCGCACTGGCGGGCCGGCGATATCCTGGAGGTTCATCCGCCAGCCCATGAGCCACCACCGATCCGCGACTATTCCATCGCGTCGATTTCCGCCGATGGCGCCGTCGAGCTTGTCGTCCGCCTGACCACGGCGCCGGAAGGCGGCCACGGCCTCGGCTCCGGGTGGCTGTGCGTACACGCCCCACCCGGCCTGCCCATCAAGGCCCGCGTGCGCCACAACGACAACTTCCACCGCCACGCGCCCGCCACGCCGATGATCCTGATCGGCAACGGCACGGGCATCGCCGGCCTGCGCAGCC
The DNA here is from genome assembly GCF_041228075.2 of Xanthomonas sp. NCPPB 2632. Classification (NCBI taxonomy): domain Bacteria; kingdom Pseudomonadati; phylum Pseudomonadota; class Gammaproteobacteria; order Lysobacterales; family Lysobacteraceae; genus Xanthomonas; species Xanthomonas sp. NCPPB 2632. The sequence continues at coordinate 1,965,072 of NZ_CM192979.1, read as the reverse complement.
TGTTGCGGGAAGCCAGGGCGGACGGCTCGCACGGTCACTGGCTGATCTACGGCGAACGTACGCGCCGGCACGATCATCTGTTCGCGGACGAATTGGAGTCATGGAAGGCGGAGGGGCACCTGGCCCGGGTCGACCTAGCCTTCTCGCGCGACCAGGCCGAACGCGTGTATGTCCAGCACAAGCTGCTGGCCGCCAGCGACGAGCTCATCGCATGGATGGCGCGCGGCGCGACCCTCTACGTGTGCGGCTCCGTCGTCGGCATGGCATCAGGCGTGGATGCGGCGCTGCGCGGCATCCTGGGTGGGGAGGCCGTGGATGACCTGCTGGCGCAGGGACGGTATCGGCGGGATGTTTATTGAGCCGCTGCGCGGCCGTCCCCTATCGCGCACATCGTGCGCTCCTACGACGCAACGAAACCCGTGTAAACGAACCCCGTGTAGGAGCGCACGATGTGCGCGATGGGCAATGCGACATGCGCAACAAACGTGCGCCCCCACACCCACCATCGCCCACATCGTGGGCTCCTACCGGTAGCGGACGCCCTTGATCTCGTAGGTCTTGGTGCCATTGGGGGCGACGAAGTCGAACTCGTCGCCTTCGTTCTTGCCGATGAGGGCACGAGCGATCGGCGACGACACGGCGATGAGTCCCTTCTTGATGTCGGCTTCGATATCGCCAACGATCTGGTAGGTCACTTCCGCGTCGTTGTCCAGGTCGATCAACTCGACGATGGCGCCGAACACGATGCGCTTGCCGACGGTCAGGCGCTCGGTGTCGATCACTTCCGAGTTCGACAGCGCCGCTTCCAGCTCGTTGATGCGGCCTTCGTTGAAGCCGTGCATCTCGCGCGCCGCGTGGTATTCGGCATTTTCCTTCAGGTCGCCATGCGCACGGGCTTCCGCCACGGCCGCCACGATCTCGGGACGCTTCACGCGCTTGAGGTAATCCAGCTCGTCACGAAGACGGTCGGCACCGATGGCGGTCATGGGAGGACGGGTGGCGCTCATGCGTTCAGCTCCTTGTGCAGGTCCTGCAGGCTGTTCACTTCACCATTGGCGTGGAAATCCAGCGAATGCACGAGGGCACGCGCGCCGGCCACGGTGGTGGAGTACGTGACGCGCTGCTGCAGCGCCTCGCGACGGATGGAGAACGAATCCGAAATAGCCTGCTTGCCTTCCGTCGTGTTGACGATGTAGACCACTTCGCCGTTCTTGATCAGGTCGACGATGTGCGGGCGACCTTCGAGCACCTTGTTGATGCGCTCGCACTTCACACCGTGGCTTTCCAGGAACGCAGCCGTGCCGGTGGTGGCGACCACGACATAGCCGCGGGCCGTCACATCCTGCGCGATCGGCAGCAGGCGATCCTTGTCGGCATCGCGCACCGACATGAACACCTTGCCCTTCGGCGGCGCATGGATGCCCGCGGCTTCGTGGCCACGCGCGAAGGCGGCGCCGAACGTGCGGCCCACGCCCATCACCTCGCCCGTGGAGCGCATCTCGGGTCCGAGGATCGGATCGACGTTCTGGAACTTCAGGAAAGGGAAGATCGCTTCCTTGACCGAGTAATACGACGGGATGATTTCCTTCGTCGCGCCCTGGTCGACCAGCGAGCGGCCGGCCATGGCCCGCGCGGCGATCTTCGCCAGCGACATGCCGGTGGCCTTGCAGACGAAGGGTACCGTACGCGAGGCGCGCGGGTTCACCTCGAGGATGAACACCTCGTCGCCCTGGATCGCGAACTGCGTGTTCATCAGGCCGATGACCTTGAGTTCGCGTGCGAGTTCGGTGACCTGGCGACGCATCTCGTCCTGCACCTCCTGCGAGAGGGAGTACGGCGGCAGCGAGCACGAGGAATCGCCCGAGTGCACGCCCGCCTCCTCGATGTGCTCCATGATGCCGCCGATCAGCACGTTGCCTTCGACGTCGGCCACGATGTCCACGTCCACTTCCACGGCGTGGTCGAGGAAGCGGTCGAGCAGCACCGGCGACTCGTTCGACACCTGCACGGCCTCACGGATGTAGCGCGAGAGGTCGGCGTCGGCGTAGACGATTTCCATGGCGCGGCCACCGAGCACGTAGCTCGGGCGCACGACCAACGGGTAGCCGATCTCGCGGGCCAGGGCCAGCGCCTCGTCGGCGTTGCGCGCGGTGCGGTTCGGCGGCTGCTTGAGCTTGAGCTTCTCGATCAGCTTCTGGAAGCGCTCGCGGTCCTCGGCGATGTCGATCGATTCGGCATTGGTACCGATCACCGGTACGCCGGCGGCTTCGAGCGCACGCGCCAGCTTCAGCGGGGTCTGCCCGCCGTACTGCACGATCACGCCCTTGGGTTTTTCGAGATCGACGATCTCCAGCACGTCTTCCAGCGTCAGCGGCTCGAAGTACAGGCGGTCGGAGGTGTCGTAGTCGGTGGAGACGGTTTCCGGGTTGCAGTTGACCATGATGGTCTCGAACCCGTCCTCGCGCAGCGCCAGCGCCGCGTGCACGCAGCAGTAATCGAACTCGATGCCCTGGCCGATGCGGTTGGGACCGCCGCCGAGCACGATGATCTTCTCGCGATCGGTGGGGTTGGCCTCGCACTCTTCCTCGTACGTGGAATACATGTACGCGGTGGTGGTGGCGAACTCGGCGGCGCAGGAGTCCACGCGCTTGTACACCGGGCGCACGCCCAGCGTACGGCGCACGTGGCGCACGGCGGCTTCGTTGGTGTCGACCAGCTCGGCCAGGCGCGCATCGGAGAAGCCCATGCGCTTGAGCTCGCGCATGCGCGGCTCGTCCAGCGCGGTCAGGCCCTGGCGCTGCACCTCGCCCTCGGTCATCACGATGTCTTCGAACGCGGCAAGGAACCACGGGTCGATGCGGGTCAGCGCGTGCACTTCTTCCAGTGACAGGCCGGCGCGGAAGGCATCGGCGACGTGGAACACGCGGTCCGGGCGCGGCTCGCGCAGCTCGCGCTTGAGCGTCAGGAAGCCTTCCTCGCTGCCGATGTCCAGGCCGGTCGGGTTGAGGCCGGTCTTGCCGATCTCCAGGCCACGCAGGGCCTTCTGCATCGATTCGGTAAAGGTGCGGCCCATCGCCATCACCTCGCCCACCGACTTCATCTGGGTGGTCAGGCGCGCATCCGCGGCCGGGAACTTCTCGAAGGCGAAGCGCGGGATCTTGGTGACCACGTAGTCGATGGACGGCTCGAACGAGGCCGGGGTGAGACCGCCGGTGATGTCGTTCTTGAGTTCGTCCAGCGTGTAGCCGACGGCCAGCTTGGCGGCTACCTTGGCGATCGGGAAGCCGGTGGCCTTGGAGGCCAGCGCCGAGGAACGCGACACCCGTGGGTTCATCTCGATGACGACCACGCGGCCGTCCTCGGCGTTGATGCCGAACTGCACGTTGGAGCCGCCGGTGTCCACACCGATCTTGCGCAGCACCGCGATGGAGGCGTTGCGCAGGCGCTGGTATTCCTTGTCCGTGAGCGTCTGCGCCGGCGCGACGGTGATCGAATCGCCGGTGTGCACGCCCATCGGGTCGAAGTTCTCGATCGAGCACACGATGATGCAGTTGTCCGCCTTGTCGCGGACCACTTCCATCTCGAATTCCTTCCAGCCCAGCACCGATTCCTCGACCAGCACCTCGTGCACGGGCGAGAGCTCGAGGCCGCGGCCGATGATCTCGACGAATTCTTCCTTGTTGTACGCGATGCCGCCACCCGAACCGCCGAGCGTGAAGCTGGGCCGGATGATGGTCGGGAAGCCCACGGTCTGCTGGATTTCCAGCGCCTGCTCCATCGAGCGGGCCACTTCGGCCTTCGGGCATTCCAGGCCGATCTCGGCCATGGCGATGCGGAACAGGTTGCGGTCTTCCGCCATGCGGATGGCTTCGCGCGACGCGCCGATCAGCTCGACGTTGTATTTCTCGAGCACGCCGTGGTCGGCGAGGTCGAGGGCGCAGTTGAGGCCGGTCTGGCCGCCCATCGTCGGCAGGATGGCGTCGGGGCGCTCCTTGGCGATGATGCGCTCCACCGTCTGCCAGTTGATCGGCTCGATGTAGACCGCGTGGGCCGTATCGGGGTCGGTCATGATCGTGGCGGGGTTGGAGTTGACCAGGACGACGCGGTAGCCCTCCTCCTTCAGCGCCTTGCAGGCCTGGGCACCGGAGTAGTCGAACTCGCAGGCCTGGCCGATGACGATCGGGCCGGCACCGATGACGAGGATGGTCTTGATGTCTGTGCGCTTGGGCATGGTATCTCTCGCAAACGAAGCGGATGGATGAGGGGATCGGGGACAGCGCGGCGCGTGGTTACGCGCGCTTGGCCCGGTGCTCTTCCATCGAGGCGATGAACGTGTCGAACAGGTAGCCGACGTCTTCGGGGCCCGGGCTGGCTTCCGGATGACCCTGGAAGCAGAAGGCCGGCCGGTCGGTCAGGGCGAAGCCCTGCAGCGACCCGTCGAACAGCGAGGTGTGCGTGATCCGCACGTTGGCCGGCAACGTGGCCGGGTCCACCGCGAAGCCGTGGTTCTGCGAGCTGATCAGCACGCGGCCGGTGTCGTGGTCCTTCACCGGGTGGTTGGCGCCGTGATGACCGAACTTCATCTTCAGCGTCTTCGCGCCCACCGCCAGGGCCAGGATCTGATGGCCCAGGCAGATGCCGAACAGCGGGATCTTCGTGTCGAGGATCTGCCGGGTCGCCTCGATCGCGTAGTCGCAGGCGGCCGGATCGCCCGGGCCGTTGGCCAGGAACACGCCGTCCGGATTCATCGCCAGCACGTCCGACGCGGGCGTCTGCGCCGGCACCACCGTGATCTCGACGCCGCGACCGGCGAGCAGGCGCAGGATGTTCTGCTTCACGCCGAAGTCGTAGGCCACGACCTTGAACGTCTTGGGCACGTCGTGGAACGCCTGCTTGTCGAGGTCGTAGACGCCCTCGGACCACTGGTAGGTGGCGGTGGTGCTGACCACCTTGGCCAGGTCCATGCCGTTCAGGCCTTCGAAGCCGCGTGCCTTGGCCACCGCCGCATCGGCGTCGATCGCGTCGCCGGCGACGATGCAGCCGCCCAGCGCGCCCTTCTCGCGAAGGATGCGGGTGAGGCGACGTGTGTCGATACCGGCGATGGCGACGATGCCGTGGCGCGCAAGATACTGCGGCAGGGGCTCGACACTGCGCCAGTTGCTGGCCAGGCGCGGCACGTCGCGCACGATCAGGCCGGCGGCGTGGACGCGGTCGGACTCGACGTCCACCTCGTTGGTGCCGGTGTTGCCGATGTGCGGGTAGGTGAGCGTGACGATCTGGCGGGAGTACGAGGGGTCGGTCAGGATTTCCTGATAACCGGTCATGGCGGTGTTGAACACCACCTCACCAATCGTCTCACCGCGGGCACCGACCGCATGGCCGTGAAAAATGCTGCCGTCTTCGAGAGCAAGCAGAGCAGGTGTACGCATGGGATGGCCGCCTTCGGGTGCAGCAAAGCCCGCAAGCCTGCATTGAGCGGCTCGTGGGCCTTGGGGATAAGGGATCGCTGGGCGGGTAAGAATGATAGGTGTGAAGGCCGCTTTTGTCCACCCGGAATGCATGAACGGGGGTGCGGCGGAATATCGCTGGGACGCCGGTCCGACGCGATACAATGGCGGCGAGCCAGACCACCCGAGAACCGTCGCATGCTGCTCGATCCCGCCCGCCTGGAACGTCCGGACACCGACATCCGGCACGAGCCCTTTTCGTTCATGATCGCCCACGGCCAGCTGCCGGACGAGTGCCGGTCGGAACTGGAGCGTGATTTCCCGCAATACACCAGCGCGGGGTTCTTCCCGTACGACGCCAGCGATTGCGGCCCGTCGGTGAACGAACTGGTCGAACAGATGACCTCGCGCGCCTTCTCGGCCGCCATCGGCCGCCACCTGGGCATTCCCGGGCTGGAGACCTACCCCACGCTGGTCACGCTATGCCGCCTGCTCAACCGCCGGCACGGCACCATCCACACCGACAGCAAGTCCAAGATCGCCACCGCGCTGATCTACCTGAATCCGATGTGGCCCGACACCAGCGACGGCTGCCTGCGCTTCCTGCGCTCGATCAACGACATCGACGACATCGTGGCGCCCGAGCTGAAGCCGCTCTACGGCGAGTTCGCGGTCTTCCGCCGCGCGGAGAATTCCTTCCACGGCCACCTGCCCTACGAGGGCGAGCGCCGGGTGATCCAGGTGGCCTGGCTCACCTCGGAGGAAGAGAAGGCCCGCAAGACCAAGCGTGGCAAGTTCTCGCGGGTGTTCAAGAAGATCTTCGGCAAGCTGGACCGCAAGATGGGCGCGGACCGGGATCGCAACGCCTCGCACCCGGACTAGCGCACCCCGAACCACCAGCCGACGAAGATGGCGAACACGCCGTAGAGCGCGCCGATCGGCATCAGCCAGCGCGCCTCCACGGACCCGCGCCGGAACATCGCCCACAGCGCCACCACCGCGACCATGGTGATCGCACCAGCCACGATCAGCGGCGTATCGAACAGCCACGGCGTGGCGAACAACGCCAGCGAACTGGGAATGGTCGCCTGGATCATCATGGCGCCGGAGATGTTGGCCAGGGCCAGCCGCTCCTTGCCCTGGCGCACCCAGATCAGCGCGTTGACGGTCTCGGGCAGTTCGGTGGCCACCGGGCTGAGCACCAGCGCCACGATATGCGGCGATAGCTGGAAGAAGTCACCAAAGGCCTCCAGCTGCCAGACGAAGGTACGCGAGGCGATGGCGATGACGAGCAGGGCCAGGCCCGTCTGCAACGCTACCCAGCCCATCGACGGATTGGCGTCGCGCGGGCGGAAGGTCAGCGGTTCCAGCGCTTCCTCTTCCGGTGCCGTGGTGTCGTCGCGCATCTCGCGCCACACGTAGGCCACATAGGCCAGCAGGAACAGCACGCCCAGCCAGGGCTTCCAGGCGAAGGCCACGAGACCCAGGCCCACCTTGACGATGAAGATGGCAAGGAACCAGGACTGGTCGCGCGCCAGGCGCTGGTTGTCGACGCGTACCCGCAGGTCCGGCCGGTTCAGCCGCTTGCGACCCGCATACAGCGCGAAGCCGACGACGGCATAGGCGATGGTGGCCAGGACCAGGGGGCCGCCGAGGGCCGCGCCCACGCCGATATCCTTCGCTTCGGGGGTCTTGCCGAACATCACGGCGACGAAGGTGACCGCGCTTTCCGGAAGTGCCGTGCCGAAGGCGGCAAGCACGGTGCCGGTGGCGGTGGCGCCGAGGTTGAGCTTGCGCCCGAACCATTCGACGCCGTTGACGAAGTATTCGCACGCGAAATAGATGGCCCCGGCGGAAACCAGGAACAGGAAGCATGTCAGCAGCATGGATAATCTAAGGCCGAGCGAGCGAGAAAATACCGATGGCTCAACGACACCGCTCGCCCGGCCCGGGTAAGCATGTCGCTGGCCAAAGGTCTCGCCGGGCGTGCAGCGTACTCTCCTACGCTGCTGCCGTTCGCGCCATGGGGCCGAGGCCACCAAGTGTGTTGACGCGAACTCTCCTGGGTACGGAGATGGCTACTCCCCAATGACTTCGGGCCGAATCCTACCACGCCCCGCAGCCACCCCCAACCCCACCGCCGTAGGAGCCCACGATGTGGGCGAAAAAACCAGATCGCCTCACCCCTCCCCCATCAAACCCGCGTCCCGATCACATCCTCGATCGTCCACCCACCCGGCGCCCGCCCCGCCATCCACGCCGCCGCTTCCAGCGCCCCACGCGCGAAGATCGACCGATCCGTCGCCCGGTGCGCGAGCTCGATACGCTCGCCGTGCCCCATCAGCAGCGCCTGGTGCTCGCCCACGATGTCGCCGCCACGCACCACCGCGAACCCGATCGTGCCGGCGCGACGCGCACCCGGGCGCCCCTCGCGCGTATAGACGGCCAATTCGTCCAGCGTGGCGCCGCGACCGGCGGCCGCGGCATGACCGAGCGCCAGCGCCGTACCGGACGGTGCGTCTTCCTTGCGGTTGTGGTGCGCCTCGACGATGTCCAGGTCCCACCCGGGCAAGGCCGCCGCGGCCTCGCGCAGCAGGCGCGTCAGCACCGCCACGCCCAGGCTGAAGTTGGCCGCATGCAGCACGGCGATGCGCTCCATGGCACGGACCAGTCGCTCGCTGAGGGCCGGCCCGAGGCCGGTACTGCCGGTGACCAGCGAGGCGCCGCTCGCCTCGCAATAGTCCAGCGCGGCGGCCAGGCCTTCCGGGCCACTGAAGTCGACCACCACGTCGATATCGGCGGCGTCGGTCCAGTCGCTGAAACGCAGGGCGGAGACGTCGCCGTAGGCGGCCTTGCCCAGGCGCGGCGAAGCCGACGACACCACCGCCCTGACCGCGTCGAAACGCGCGTCCTCGCGTACCAGGCCGAGCAAGGCGGAGCCCATGCGGCCGGAGGCGCCGCTGATGGCGAGACGGACAGGTCGGGTCATGGCACGGCACCTTGGGATAAACGGACGGCCATGCTAGTGGATGGCCGTCCGGCTTACGAGGTGACCTTCGACCAGAAATCCTTGACGCCATCGATGAAGGTGGTGGAACGCGGCGTGTGCTTGGCCGCTTCCTCGCCGACGAACGTGGCTTCGAGCTGCGTGAGCAGTTCGCGCTGTTCCTTGGTCAGGCGCACCGGCGTCTCCACCACCACGGTGCAGACCAGGTCGCCCGTGCGTCCGCCACGAACCGATTTCACGCCGCGGCCGCGCATGCGGAACTGGTGCCCCGTCTGGGTCTCCGGTGGCACGCTGACTGCGATCTCGCCTTCCAGCGTCGGCACCATCAGCTCGGTGCCCAGCGCGGCCTGCGCGAAGCGGATCGGCACCTCGCAGTAAAGGTCGCTGCCGTCGCGCTGGAAGATGGCGTGCTCGCGCACCCGTACTTCCACGTACAGGTCGCCGGCCGGCGAACCGGCGGGCCCGGCTTCGCCCTGGCCGGTCAGGCGGATGCGGTCGCCGTTGTCGACGCCCGCCGGAATCTGCACGGAAAGCGCGCGCAGTTCTTCCAGCCGCCCTTCGCCGTGGCACTTCTTGCAGGGCTTGTCGATCTTCTGGCCGGTACCGTGGCAGGTCGGGCAGGCCTGCTGGATGGAGAAGATGCCGTTCTGCATGCGCACGCGGCCATGGCCGGCGCAGGTACCGCACTTGGATACCTTGCCGTCTTCCGAGCCGGTGCCGTTGCAGTGGTGGCAATTGACCTGGGTGGGGATCTCGATCTTCTTCTCGACGCCGAACACGGCTTCCTCGAGGTCCAGATCCATCATGTAGCGTAGGTCGGCACCGCGGCGCGCGCGCTGGCGGCCACCGCCACCACCGAAGATGTCGCCGAAGATGTCACCGAAGATATCGCCGACGTCGCCGAAGCCGCCACCGCCTCCGCCGCCACGACCGAAGCCACCGCCCTCGAAGGCGGCATGGCCGTACTGATCGTACGCGGCGCGCTTCTGCGCATCCGACAGCACGTCGTAGGCTTCCTTGGCTTCCTTGAATTTGTCGATCGCCGCCGGGTCGTCCGGATTGCGGTCGGGGTGGTACTTCATCGCGACGCGACGAAAGGTCGTCTTGAGTTCGCCGTCAGTGACGGTGCGTTCGACACCGAGGATTTCGTAGTAGTCGCGCTTGCTCATAGGATTGTCAGTCAGCCGCTTCGCGGCGTGTAAGTCGGCGGCATAGCCGCCTGTGAAGCGTTAGGTTCGCAAACCTTCGAATGTCGCCGTGCCACAAATAAAGTCGCGCGGCCCCGTCGGGACCGCGCGATTCTACTCACTCTTTACGCGACAGGCTTCACGAACGATTACTTCTTTTCGTCCTTGACCTCGGTGAACTCGGCGTCCACCACGTCGTCCGGCTGGGCCGAACCGCCGCCCGGCGCGGACTGCTGCGCGGTGTCCTGCGTGCCACCCGACGACTGCGCCGCGGCGGCCAGGGCCTGCGCGACCTGCTCGAGGTTGGCGATCTTCGACTCGATGACGTCCTTGTCCTCGCCCGACAGCGCCTTCTCCAGCTCGGAGACCGCGCCGTCGATGCTGGCCAGCTGCTCGGCCGGAATCTTGCCGCCGTGCTCCTTCAGCTGGCTGCGCGTGGCGTGGACGAGCTGGTCGCCCTTGTTGCGCACCTGCACCAGGTCGTGGAACTTGCGGTCTTCTTCGCGGTTGGCTTCCGCGTCGGCGACCATGCGTGCCACTTCCTCGTCGGAAAGGCCCGAGCCGGCCTTGATCTCGATCTTCTGTTCCTTGCCGGTGTCCTTGTCCTTGGCGGACACGTGCAGGATGCCGTTCGCGTCGATATCGAAGGTGACCTCGATCTGCGGCGTGCCGCGCGGCGCCGAGCGGATGCCGGAAAGATCGAACTTGCCCAGCGACTTGTTCGCGTTGGCCCGCTCGCGCTCGCCCTGCAGCACGTGCACGGTCACGGCGTTCTGGTTGTCCTCGGCGGTGGAGAAGGTCTGCGAGGCCTTGGTCGGCACCGTGGTGTTCTTCTCGATCAGCTTGGTCATCACGCCGCCCATGGTCTCGATACCGAGCGACAGCGGGGTGACGTCGAGCAGCAGCACGTCCTTGACGGTACCGCCCAGCACGCCGCCCTGGATGGCGGCGCCCACGGCGACGGCCTCATCCGGGTTGACGTCCTTGCGCGCTTCCTTGCCGAAGAAGTCCTTCACGGCTTCCTGGACCTTGGGCATGCGGGTCTGGCCGCCGACGAGGATCACTTCGTTGATGTCGGAGACGCGCAGGCCGGCATCGTTGAGCGCGGTGCGGCAGGGCTCGATCGTGCCCTTGACCAGGTCTTCCACCAGCGACTCGAGCTTGGCGCGGGTCAGCTTGATGTTGAGATGCTTCGGGCCCGAGGCGTCGGCCGTGACGTACGGCAGGTTGACGTCGGTCTGGTGCGCGGACGAGAGCTCGATCTTGGCGCGCTCGGCGGCGTCCTTCAGGCGCTGCAGGGCGAGCTGGTCCTGGCGCAGGTCGATGCCCTGCTCCTTCTTGAACTCTTCCACGAGGTAGTCGATGACGCGGTTGTCGAAGTCTTCGCCACCCAGGAACGTGTTGCCGTTGGTGGAGAGCACTTCGAACTGCTTCTCGCCGTCGACGTTGGCGATCTCGATGATGGACACGTCGAACGTGCCGCCGCCCAGGTCGTACACGGCGATCTTGCGGTCGACCGTGGACGTCTTGTCCAGGCCATAGGCCAGTGCGGCCGCGGTCGGCTCGTTGATGATGCGCTTGACGTCGAGGCCGGCGATCTTGCCCGCGTCCTTCGTGGCCTGGCGCTGGCTGTCGTTGAAGTAGGCCGGCACGGTGATGACGGCCTCGGTGACGGCCTCGCCCAGGAAGTCCTCGGCGGTCTTCTTCATCTTCATGAGGACCTTCGCGGATACTTCCTGCGGGGCCATCTTCTTGCCGTCGGCGGTCTGCACCCAGGCGTCGCCGTTGTCGTGCGCCACGATGCCGTAAGGCACCAGCTTGAGGTCCTTCTGCACTTCCGCGTCGGTGAACTTGCGGCCGATGAGGCGCTTCACCGCGTAGAAGGTGTTCTTGGGGTTGGTGACGCTCTGACGCTTGGCCGGCGCACCCACCAGGACTTCGTTGTCCTTGGTGAAGGCGACGATGGACGGCGTGGTGCGATCGCCCTCGGCGTTCTCGATGACACGCGCGGTCGACCCTTCCATCACTGCAACGCAGGAGTTGGTCGTACCGAGGTCGATGCCGATGATCTTGGCCATTGAAGTTGCTCCGTTATATCTAAGCGGCCCCCGCGGCCGCGACTGGTGTGGAAAATGGGGGTAACCCCCATCGATTCAATATCTTCGGTATCAGTTATCGCGAACCACGGCGACCAGCGCCGGGCGCAGCAGGCGATCGTTCAGCACGAACCCCTTCTGCACGACGGCCACCACCGTGTTGGGCGCATGCTCGTTCGACTCGACCGAGCTGATCGCCTGGTGGTGCTCCGGGTTGAACGGCTGGTGCAGCGGATCGACCACCGACAGGCCGTTGGCCTGGGTCACCTTTTCCAGCTGCTTGAGCGACATCTCCAGCCCCTCGCGCAGCGTCTTCGCATCGGCCGACTGGTTGGCCAGGCCGAGCGAGATGCCGTCGTACACCGGCAGCAGGTCGCCCAGCAGCTTCTCGTTGGCGAAGCGGCGCGCCTGGTCGAGGTCGCGCTGCATGCGCCGGCGCTGGTTCTCGATCTCCGCCTTTTCGCGCAGGACCGTCTCGCGGGCCTGCGCCAGCTCGACTTCCATCGCGGAAAGCTGGGCGTTCAGCGCATCGAGCTCGGCCTGTGCGCCGTTCTCGGCGACACCGCCGTCCTGCGCCGGATCGGGCGCGTGGGGATCGTTGTTCTGCATGTTTACTCCAAATGTCAGCTCACCGGCCCCGCCGCAAAGCGGGGCCGAACATTCGCGGGAATGACCAAACCCGCCTCCCGTGCCGGTTTATGAGGTCGCCGCGGCGCGATTCAAGGCGTCACTGAGCAGCGCGGCCGTGGCTTGTACCACGGGAATGACCCGCTCGTAAGCCATGCGGGTCGGTCCGATGACGCCGATGGCGCCCAGCATGCGGCCGGGCGTGCCGTAGGTGGCGGTGACGATGCTGCAGCCGTCCAGGGCCGAGAAGCCGGATTCCTCGCCGATGAAAAGGCGCACGCCGGGCGCCTGGACACACATTTCCATCAGCTGGAGCAGATCGCGCTTCTGCTGGAAGGCGTCGAAGAGGTCGCGCAGCCGCTCGATGTCGGCCAGCTCCGAGTAGCCCATGAGGTTGGTCTGCCCGCTGACCAGCACGTCGTCGGTGTCGTCCACCGGGGTGAACGAGGCCGTGGCCAGTTCCACCACGCCGGACAGCAGGCGGTTCAGCTCGCCGCCGGCCTCGCGCAGCTCGGTGGCCAGGTGGGCCCGGATGTCGGCCAGGCGGAACCCGACGAACTGCGCATTGAGGTAGTTGGCCGCCTGCTCCAGCTCGGAGGCGTCCAGCGGCTTGGCCAGCTGGACCACCCGGTTCTGCACCTGGTTGTCCGAGAACACCAGGATCACCAGGACGCGCGCGTCGGGCAGGCTGACGAAATCGATGTGGCGCAGCGGGAAGTCGCCCTGCCGCGGCACCGTGACCACCCCGGCGAACCGGGTCATCGCGGAAAGCAGGTTGGACACGTTGCCCAGCAGGTCGCGGGTGGTGGTCTGGTGCGGCGGCAGGCCGCCCTGCAGGCGGGCCATCTCGTCGCGCGGCAGCGGTTTGAGCTCCAGCAGGCTGTCGACGAACAGGCGCAGGCCGCGCGGCGTGGGGATGCGCCCCGCCGAGGTGTGGGGCGATGCCACCAGCCCGGCCTCTTCCAGGTCCGCCATGATGTTGCGGATGGTGGCCGGGCTGACTTCCAGGCCGGACGACCGCGCCAGCGTGCGTGAGCCGACCGGCTCCCCGTCGGACAGGTATTGCGAGATGAGGGTCCGCAGCAGCCGGCGCGCGCGAGCATCGATGTCGTGACCGGAGAACGGATTCATGCGCCTGGCTGGTGTGGGAAAGGGGGTGGAACGTGGCGCTATCAATAAGGTCTCGCCGCGTCGCTTGCAAGTCTCGGCTTCTGCGACGCGCCTGCCGCTACAATCGGCGCGATTCCCTTCGCCGCCCGGTCGCCATGCTCACCTCGCTCTACGTCCGCCAGTTCGCCGTCGTCGAAGAAGCCGAGATCGCCTTCGGTCCCGGCCTCACCGTGGTCAGCGGCGAAACCGGCGCGGGCAAGTCCCTGCTGGTCGACGCCCTTACCCTGCTGGCCGGTGCCCGCGCCGACAGCGGCATGGTCCGCGCCGGCAGTGACCGCGCCGAACTGGCCGCCGAGTTCGACCTGGCCGGCCTGCCCGAGGCCACCGAGTGGCTGCGCCAGGAGGAACTGGACGACGGCGAGACCTGCCAGCTGCGCCGCGTGATCCGCACCGAGGGCAGCTCCCGCGGCTGGATCAACGGCCGTCCGGCCAGCCTGGCGCAGATGTCCGCGCTGGCCTCGCGGATCGTGGAGATCCACGGCCAGCACGAGCACCAGGCGCTGCTCTCGCGCCAGCACCAGATGGCCCTGCTGGATGCCTACGCGGGCAACGAGGCCCGCCTGGCCAGCGTGCGCGACACCGCGAAGGCCTGGCGCGACGCCGTGGCCCGCATCCGCACGCTGTCCGGCGGCGACGACCGCGAACGCCAGATCGAACTGCTGGCCCACGAGCTGGAAGAACTGGACCGCTGGGCCCTGGCGCCGGCCGCGCTGGACGACCTGGAAGCCCAGCACCGCCGCCTCGCCAACGCCGGCCGGCTGGCCGAGGGCGCCAACGGCGTGGTCGAGATCCTCGATGGCGAAAGCGAGTTCGCGGTCGGTCGCGCCCTGCTCCGCGCCCATGCCGAGGTCTCCCGGCTGGCCGAACTGGACGCCTCGCTGGTGCCCACGCTCGAATTGCTCGACAGCGCGCAGATCCAGGTCGGCGAAGCCGTCGACGGCCTCGGCCGCTACGCCCAGGATGTGGAACTCGACCCGGAACGCCTGGCCGAGGTGGATACCCACCTCACCCATCTGCACGACCTGGCCCGCCGCTATCGCCTGCCGATCGAGGAACTCACGGCCAAGGCCGAGGAAATCCGCGAGCGCCTGGCCGAGCTGGAAGGCGCCGGCGACGCGCTGGACCGCCTGGCCCACGAGCGCGACCGCCTGCGCACCGCCTGGGACACCGCCGCCACGGCACTGTCCGACGCCCGCGGTGAAGCCGCCGGCCGGCTGGGAGGCACGGTCGCCACGCTGATGGGCGAGCTGGGCATGGGCGGCGGTCGCCTGGTGGTGTCGCTTGAGCCGGCCGAGGGCGACGAGCCCGATCCGCAGGGCCGCGAGCGCTGCGAGCTGCTGGTCAGCGCCAATCCCGGCCAGCCGCCGCGCCCGCTGCGCAAGGTGGCCTCGGGCGGCGAACTGGCCCGCATCAGCCTGGCGATCGAGGTCGCCACGCTGGGCAACGACACCATCGGTTGCATGATCTTCGACGAAGTGGACACCGGCATCGGCGGCGCGGTGGCCGAGGTGGTCGGCCAGAAGCTGCGTGCCCTGGGCGAAAACGTGCAGGTGCTGTGCGTGACCCACCTGCCTCAGGTAGCCGCCCAGGGCCATGCCCACCTTCGCGTGGCAAAGGAAAGCGACGGCGACTCCACCCGCACGCGCATCCATGCCCTGGACGCCGGTGGCCGCCGCGACGAGCTCTCGCGCATGCTGGGTGGGGTGGAGATCACCAGGGAAACCCGTGCCGCGGCGAAGAAGATGCTGGACCGCGCGCAGGGCTGACCGCGGCGCGTCGGGCGCGGACCGATCAGGCGCGGATCAGGCCGCGCTCCTGCGCCATGCGGTAGAGATCCAGCTCCGAGCCCGCGTTGAGCTTGTTCATCACCGCGGCGCGATGGATATAGATCGTCTTCTGCCCGATGCCAAGCTCCGCCGCCACCTGCTTCGGCGCGCGCCCGGCCGCCAGCAGGAGGAAGACTTCGCGCTCGCGGGCGGTCAGCCGACTGAACGGGTCCAGGTCGGCCGAGGGCCTGCCCGAGCGCCGCTGACGCAGGTCCGAGCTGAGGTATTGCTCGCCACTGAGCACCGAGCGCACCGCGGCCACCAGTTCCTCCGGTGCCACTCCCTTGGTCACGTACCCGCGCGCGCCACGGCGAAGCGCCTCGGACACGTAGGGCTCGCCGTCGTGCATGCTCAGCACCACGATCTTCATCGCCGGCGCGATGCTGGCCAGGTGTTCGATCAGCGGCAGGCCGCTGCCGTCCGGCAGGGACAGGTCCACCGCCACCAGGTCGGGGCGATGCTGGGTCACGGCATCCACGGCCTCGTCGGCGTTGCGGGCTTCGGCGACGACATCCAGATCGGGTTCGAGCTCGATGAGCCGCTTGAAACCCTCACGAACGATGGCGTGGTCATCTACAAGAGCGATTCTTGGCATGGGCAGAATGTAACAGGCAAACCCGACGCGTGCGTATGGGCGACGCCGGGCGTCGGGCAACCGCATCCGCCGTGTAACATTCCGCCATGCGATTACACGCACCTTCCCGATTCATCGGTCCCCTGATCGCGCTCGCCTACGCGGCGGCGTGGATCATGCTCTGGCCGACCGAACAACCCTACTGGGTGCTGCCCTTCGGCCTGCGCTTCGGCGCGCTGCTGCTCACCCGTACCCGCAACTGGTTCTGGATACTCCCCGCGGAGATCGCCGGCAGCACCTTCTGCGAATGGCGCAGCGGCCTGCCGATCGGCGGCGCCGGCTTCATCATCGGCGATGCACCCGAGCCGCTGATGGTCGCCGCCTGCCTGTGGCTGCTGCGTCGCGCCCACCTGCACGCCAGCCTGGGCACCCCGGAAGACGTCGCCCGCCTGCTGCTCTCGGCCATGGTCACCGCCACGGTGGCCACCGCCGGCAACGCCGCGATGATGGCCTCCCTGCACCCGGCCGCGCCGGTCGAGATGCTCGGCACCACCTTCGGCAGCGACCTGCTGGGCAACTACCTGGGTGTGCTGCTGGTCGTCCCGGTCATGATCCTGATCTTCCGGGAGCGCCCCACGCAGGCCTCCATGGCCGAACTGCTGCTGGATGGCCTGCTGGTCATGCTGCCCTCGCTGGCCATCCTCATCACGCTGGCCGAGTACTCGCCGCAGCCGCAGTTCGCCCGGGTCCTTTCCCTCGCGCCCGTGCTGTTCTTCGCGTTCCGGCATGGCTGGCGTGGCGCCGGCCTGGCCATGCTGATCACCAGCGTGGGCCTGAACGTCACCGAGGACATGATCGGCCGCGGCGCGCCTACCGCTGCGGCCCACCTGTTCCTGGCCGTGGCCGGCACCGGCACGCTCATGCTCGGCGCCGCCACCGATGCCCTGCGCCGCAGCAGCGAGCGCGTGGCCCAGCAGAACACCCACCTGGCCGCGGCCAACCAGCGCCTGGACCAGCTGGCCCGCCAGTTGCGCGACGCGGCCCGAGGCAACCTGCAGGCGGAAGAAAACCTGCGCCGCCACATGGCCGCCGAGCTGCATGACGAACTGGGCCAGAACCTCACCGCCATCCAGACCCACCTCAAGCTGGCTCAGGCCCGACTGGGCAACGCAGGCATGGAAGACATCGGGCGCTCGATCAACGGCATCCTGGGCCACATGCGCAAGGCGCTGCACAAGATGCTCGACAGCCTGCGCCCGTCGGTGCTGGACGAATTCGGACTGCTGCGCGCGCTGGACGAGGGCCCCATCCGCGACATGCTCACCGCCGCCGGCATCCACTACGTAACGGACCTGCGCGGCGAGCCTCGGCTGCTCGACGAAGACACCCTCACGGCGATCTACCGAGTGGTGCAGGAAAGCGCAACCAATGTCGTGCGCCACTCCGGCGCCAGTCGCCTGGCCCTGCGGCTGCGCATCGGGCTGCGCGACCACGGCCCGGTCGCCATCCTGGATATCCGCGACGACGGCACGGGACTGCCCGCCACGCCCAAGCCGGCACGCACGGACGGCGGTGGGCGCGGCCTGCAAGGCATGAGCGACCGGATCACCGCGCTCGGTGGCCTGTTCCGCATCCGTCCCGAACCGGTCGGATTGCACCTTCGCGTGCTGCTTCGCAGCACAAGTATCGGAATGGACATAGGAAATTTTCCGATATCACGTCAGTGAACACTTCGTTACGATCCCATTATCGATGTGGGGGAGCTGCCGTCGAGAGACGGTAAGCCCAGGTCGGTCGTGGGGACGATCGACCTGAAGAGGCGACAGGATGTCAGCCTCGCCGGTTCGAAGTGGATAAGCGCCAACCCAGCGAGCAACTCGCGGTTGACGTGCTACGACGAAGCGGATCAAGCCGCCGGTGGACAGGAGTCCGCCGGCGGCGTTTTTATGGGCGCTCGCTTTTCGCCGCGCCCCCCTCACGCCGCCCTGCCCCGTCCGCTCCTACATGGTTTGATCGTACCGGCACGTTTTCGGTAAGGCGTTGCTTCGGCATCGTTTCATGCCATGAAGAAAAGGTGATCGGGCACCGACTCGCCGGCTTGTCCGTCCGGTCCGACTTTTGATCGTTCCAATTCGTAACATTTACCGAACCGTGCCGCGTGTTCGCTGCTAGCTTCAGCCCACGCTTTCAGGGCCGCGACAGGCCATCGCACGACGCGCCATCCATCCTGTCCGCCCGGCACGCACGTCGATGCAAGGCGCGCTCCGCTTCTTGACGGTTATGCCCGAACGCCTGCGACCACGCAGGCGCTGGACGGGTCATGCCGCGAGAAAGCGAAACGCCCCACGCACGTCTATCGAGGAGTTCCTCATGCGGCAAGTCAACCTTGATCGGAGGCCAAAGATGTCCAAACAGAGCAGCCAGAAGTTCATCGCGCGAAACCGGGCTCCGCGGGTGCAGATCGAATACGACGTCGAGCTGTACGGTGCGCAGAAGAAGGTGCAGATACCGTTCGTCATGGGCGTGCTGTCGGACCTGTCCGGCGCCAACGCCGGCGACCTTCCCCCCGTGGAAGAGCGCAAGGCGCTCGAGATCGACGTCGATAACTTCGACAGCCGCCTGCAGGCGATGAAGCCGCGTGTGGCCTTCTCGGTACCCAACACGCTGACCGGCGAAGGCAGCCTGGAAATCGACCTCACCTTCGAAAGCCTGGACGACTTCTCCCCCGCCGCCGTGGCACGCAAGGTCGATGCCGTGGCGCAGTTGCTGCAGGCACGCACGCAGCTGGCCAACCTGGGCACCTACCTGGATGGCAAGGCGAGCGCCGAGAAGCTGATCGCGCAGGCGATCCGCGACCCCGCGCTACTCAATGCGCTGGTCTCCGCCCCCAAACCCGCCACCACCGACGGCGTCCAGGAGTAATCACCATGGCGACGAACAAAGCCACCGCACAGTCCCCGGCCGTCGAGACGGCGGAATCCGACGATTTCGCGGCCCTGCTCAGCAAGGAATTCAAGCCCAAGAGCACACGCGCCAAGGAAGAAGTGGAGTCGGCGGTACGTACGCTGGCCGAGCAGGTGCTGCGCAACTCGACCATCGTTTCCGACGACGTCAACCAGACCATCGGCGCCTACGTGGCCGAGATCGACCGCAAGCTCAGCGAGCAGATCAACCAAATCATGCACCATGCGGATTTCCAGGCGCTGGAAGGCGCATGGCGCGGCCTCGGTTACCTGGTGACCAACACCGAGACCGACACGCTGCTGAAGATCCGCGTGATGAACCTGTCGAAGAAGGAACTGGCCAAGAACCTCAAGCGCTTCAAGGGCACCGCCTGGGACCAGAGCCCGGTGTTCAAGAAGATCTACGAAGAGGAATACGGCCAGCTGGGCGGCGAGCCCTATGGCTGCCTCGTGGGCGATTACTACTTCGACCACAGCCCGCAGGACGTCGACCTGCTGCGCAGCATCTCGCAGATCGCCGCGGCGGCGCACGCACCGTTCATCGCCGCGGCCGGTGCCAACCTGCTGGGCATGGAGAACTGGAGCGAACTGTCCAACCCGCGCGACCTGGCGAAGATCTTCACCACGCCCGACTACGCCGCCTGGCGTTCGCTGCGCGAGGACGACGATGCCAAGTACCTGGCCCTGACCATGCCGCGCACGCTGGCTCGCCTGCCCTACGGTGCGAAAACCGATCCCGTGGAGGAATTCGATTTCGAGGAAGACACCGACGGCGCCGATTCGTCGAAGTACACCTGGCAGAACGCGGCTTATGCGATGGCCGTCAACATCAACCGTTCTTTCAAGTCGTACGGCTGGTGCACGCGCATCCGCGGCGTGGAGTCCGGCGGCGCGGTAGAAAACCTGCCCACGCACACGTTCCCCAGCGACGACGGCGGCGTGGACATGAAGTGTCCCACCGAAATCGCCATCACCGACCGCCGCTCGGCGGAGCTGGACAAGATGGGCCTCATGCCGGTGGTGCACCGGAAGAACTCCGACATGGCCGCCTTCATCGGCGCCCAGTCGCTGGCCAAGCCGGAGGAATACGACGACCCGGGCGCCAGCGCCAATTCGCAGCTGTCCGCGCGCCTGCCGTACATGTTCGCCTGCTCGCGCTTCGCCCATTACCTGAAGTGCATCGTCCGCGACAAGATCGGCTCCTTCAGCACGCGTGAGGACATGGAAGGCTGGCTGAGCAACTGGATCGTCAACTACGTCGACGGCGACCCGGCCAACTCCAGCGAGGAAACCAAGGCACGCAAACCGCTGGCGGCGGCCAAGGTGGTCGTGGAGGAAGTCGAGGAAAACCCCGGCTACTACACCTCGAAGTTCTACCTCAAGCCGCACTACCAGCTGGAAGGGCTGACCGTCTCGCTGCGCCTGGTGTCGCGACTGCCCACGGCGACGGCCTGACCGCTTCGCCACGCCACCACCCCATCGACGCGCACGGGCACGAGCGGGCCCGGCGTGTCCATTCCCTGGAACGTAAGGAGAGTTTCGTATGGCGTACGACATGCATATCAAGTTCACCGGCGGCGACGTGACGATCGAAGGCGCCTCCAACCATGCCAAGCACAAGAACGAGGTACCCATCATCGCCTGGTCGTGGGGCGCGACCAACAGCGGCAACCTGCACACCGGTGCCGGCTACGCGGCCGGCGGCAAGGCCAACGTGCACGACATCCTGGTCACCAAGTACATCGATAACGTGTCCAACGCCCTGCTGCAGGCGTGCTGCACCGGTGCACGCGCCGACAGCGCCATCCTCTACGTAACCAACGCCACGGGCGAGCAGACCGACTTCCTCAGCATCGAACTGAGCGAGGGCGTGATGGTCACCTCGGTGTCCACCGGCGGCAGCGGCGGCGACGAGCGCCTGACGGAAAACGTGACCCTGCACTTCGGCAAGTTCAAGTACTCGTTCCAGCCGCAGGACGACAAGGGCAAGAAGCAGGGCACGAAGGATTTCACCTTCGACATGCAGAAGGTCAACAAGGCGTAAGCCGGTGCGCGGCATCGCCCTGGGGCGGTGCCGCGACACGCCCCCAGCACACCACCGAGACCACCCATGGCCGAACTGACCAACCGGGAACGGCTGCAGCCTTCGCTGCTGGACCGGCTTACCGACGAAGCGCCCTGGGAACCCAGCGAAAGCCGGGATCGACGCATCATCAGCGCCGCGCGTCTGCGCGAGTGCGTCACCCGCGATATCTCCTGGCTGCTCAACTGCACCTCGCACTGGTCGGAAGAGGCCCTGGAGGGCAACGAGCACGTGCACGGCTCCGTCCTCAACTACGGCATTCCCGACCTTGCCGGCATGGCCCTCACCGGCATCGATGCCGGTGAACTGGAGCAACGCATCCGCCAGGCGATCCTGCATTTCGAGCCGCGGCTGACCGGCGGCACCCTTTCCGTCCACGTCGGCGTGGACACCCAGCGCATGGACAACCGCGCATTGACCTTCGACATCCAGTCGCAGATGTGGGCCCAGCCGATGCCACTGAACCTCTACCTGAAAACCGAGCTGGACCTGGACACCGGCGAGTTCCGTGTCGGCGAGCAGGTGGGCTGAGCCATGGACCCCAGCCTGCTGCGCTACTACAACCGCGAGTTGCAGCACATCCGCGAGATGGGCGGGGAATTCGCGCGCGAGTACCCGAAGATCGCCGGCCGGCTGGGCATGGACGGCGTGGAATGCGCCGATCCGTATGTGGAGCGACTGCTGGAAGGTTTCGCCTTCCTCGCCGCGCGCGTGCAGCTGAAGATCGACGCGCAGCACCCCGCATTCACCCAGCACCTGCTGGACATGCTTTATCCCCAGTTCCTCTCGCCGGTGCCGTCGATGGCGGTGGTGCAGTTGCAGCCGGACGACGAGCAGAGCCTGCCGCCCGAAGGCCATCGCGTGCCGCGACACACGGCGCTGCACAGCCTGATCGGTTTCGGCGATCGCACCGCGTGCGAATACCGCACGGCGCACGCGGTGGAACTGTGGCCTTTGCGGCTGACAGAGGCACGTTACTTCGAGACCCCCGCAGCCATGGCGGCGGCGGGACTCGACCCGCCTGCCGGACAACCCGCCCGCGCCGCCATCCGCCTGTCGCTTGCCACCACCGGCGGTGCCGAGACGCGGATGCTGGCCCTGGACCGGCTGCCGGTGTTCCTGCGCGGCGCGGACGGCCTGCCCCGCTTGCTCTACGAGCAGATGCTCGGCAACGCCACCGGTTACTCGGTGCTCGCACGCCACGGCGACGAGCGGATCGATGTCGCGATGGATGCCTCGCATATCCAGCCGATGGGCTTCGACGACGACGAGGCGCTGCTGCCGGTGAACGGGCGCGCGTTCAGCGGCTATCGGCTGCTGCAGGAGTATTTCGCCTGTCCGGAGCGCTTGCTGTTCGTCGCGTTCACCGGCCTGAAGAAGGCGCTGGCGCGGGTCGCATCGCAACGCTTCGACATCGTGGTCTGGCTGGATCGTGGCATCGATCGCCTGCGCGGCGCCGTGGTGGCCGACAACTTCCGCCTGTTCTGCACGCCGGCCATCAACCTGTTCCCGCGCCGCGCCGACCGCCTGCACCTGCGCGCGGGCCTGAGCGAATACCACGTGCTCAGCGACCGCACGCGTCCGATGGACTTCGAGGTGCACAGCGTCGGCCAGGTGGAGGGCTTCGGCGATGCGCAGGAACCGGAGCAGCGCTTCGAACCCTTCTACGGCAGCACCTCGCGTACCTGGCACGCCGGCCAGGCGGCGTTCTACACGCTGCGCCGCGAGCCGCGCGTGCTGTCGTCGCGGCAGAAGAAGGAAGGGCCGCGGTCGAGCTATGTCGGCACCGAGGCCTTCCTGTCGCTGGTCGACGGCAACGACGCCCCCTACGCCACCAGCCTGCGCCAGCTCGGCATGCAGCTATGGTGCACCAACCGCGACCTGCCGCTGCACATGCCGGTGGGCAAGTCGCGAACCGATTTCACGCTCGACACCGACGCCCCGGTGGCGGCGATCCGCTGCGTCGCCGGCCCGACCCGGCCGCGCGCCTCCATCGCCGGCGACGCCACCGCCTGGCGGCTCATCAGCCACCTCCAGCTGAACTACCTGTCCCTGCTGGATGCGGATGCCGGTGGCGGCGCCGCGGCCCTGCGCGAGATGCTGGGCATGTACCACGACCCGTTCGACGTCATCGCACGACGCCAGGTGGAGGGTCTGCGCGAGGTCGCCGCGCGGCAGGTGGTGCGACGCATCCCCGTGCCCGGCCCGATCGTCTACGGCCGTGGTCTGGAGGTGACGCTGACCTGCGAGGACGCCGCCTTCGAGGGCACCGGCAGCTTCCTGTTCGCCTCGGTGATGCAGCATTTCCTGGCCCGATACGTGTCGCTCAACGCGTTCACCGAAACGGTGCTGCGCACGCTCGAGCGTGGTGAAGTGGCCCGCTGGCCCGCCGTGCTCGGCAAGCGGACGGTATCGTGAACGCCGCGCTCTACGACGCCCTGCGCGAGCGCCCCGAGGATTTCGAATTCTTCGACGCGTTGCGCCGCCTGGAGTGTGCCCACCCCGACCTGCCGCGACTGTCGCGCTCGTCGCGCGCCGCCGAAGATCCGGTTCGCCTCTTCCACACGCCGGCGCTGGCGTTTCCGCCACGGTCGCTGGATCGCTTCGAGCATGACGACGGCGCCAGCCCGGCGCGGCTGCACAGCTTCGTGCTCGGCCTGTTCGGGCCCCAGGCGCCCCTGCCGCTGCACCTGACCGAATACGCCCTGGAGCGGCAGCGGCATGCCGGCGACGGCACGCTCACCGCGTTCGCCGACATGTTCCACCACCGGATGCTCAGCCTGTTCTACCGCGCCTGGGCCGACGCGCAGCCGACGGTGCACATGGATCGTCCCGGGGAAGACCGCTTCGCCGGCTACGTCGGCGCGCTGGTCGGCATCGCCACGCCGCACCTGGCTTCGCGCGATGCGTTGCCGGACAACTACCGACGCCACTTCGCCGGGCGCCTGGCCCACCAGGCGCGCAACGCCGAGGGCCTGCGCGCCTTCCTCGAGGGCTTCTTCGGCGTGGATGCCGCGGTGGAGGAATTCGTCGGCGAGTGGATGCCGCTGCCCGACGATGCGCGCATCGCCATGGGCGTGGGCATGGCCGTGCTCGGCCAGACCGCGGTGATCGGCGCGTTCGTGCGCGGCGCGCAGCAGCGTTTCCGCGTACGGCTGGGGCCGCTGGACCGCGCGCACTTCGATCGTTTCCTGCCCGGCGGCGAAGCGCTCGACCAGCTCACCGCCGCGGTGCGGACCTATGCTGGCGACGAGCATACGTGGGACGTGCAGCTGGTACTGAAGAAAGACGACGTGCCGCTGACCCACATGGGCCGGTCGGGGCGTCTTGGCCTGTCGTCCTGGATCGGACGGTATCGCGCGCCCCGCGACGCCGACCAGGTCGTGCTGCGGACGGTCCGCTGAGATGCGCCGCGCTCCCTTCCCCTATCTTCGACCCGAGGCTTGACCCGTATGGCACAGATCGGCCGCACCGCCCTGTTCGGCAAGCTCAATGCCGTCGCCTACCGCGGCATCGAAAGCGCCACCGTGTTCTGCAAGCTGCGCGGCAACCCCTATGTCGAGCTGGTGCACTGGATCCACCAGCTGCTGCAGTTGCAGGACTCCGACCTGCATCGCATCGTGCGCCACTTCGGCCTGGACCCGTCGCGCATCGCCGCCGACGTGACCCACATGCTGGAAGGACTGCCACGCGGTGCCAGCGCGATCACCGACCTCGCGGGCGACCTGGAAGAAGCGGTGGAGCGTGGCTGGGTGCACGCCACGCTGATGTTCGGCGACACCCAGGTGCGCACCGGCTACGTGCTGGTCGGCATGCTGCGCACGCGCCACCTGCAACGGGCGCTCACCGCCGTATCGGGCGAGTTCGAGCGGGTGGGCGCCGAGGCACTGAGCGATGGTTTCGCCAGCATCGTGGCGGGATCGCCCGAGGAAGGCCTGGCGGCGACCGACGGCTTCCGCGTGGACGCGGCGGCGCCGGGCGAAGCCAGCGGCGCGCTACCGGCATCCGCCGGCAAGCAGGACGCCCTGGCCCGGTTCACCGTGGACCTGACCGCACAGGCCCGTGACGGCAAGCTGGACCCCATCGTGGGACGCGACAACGAGATCCGCCAGGTCGTCGACATCCTGATGCGGCGACGGCAGAACAATCCCATGCTGGTGGGCGAGGCCGGCGTCGGCAAGACCGCCGTCGTCGAGGGCTTCGCCCTGCGCATCGCGGCCGGCGACGTACCGCCGCCGCTGGCCGACGTGCAGCTGCGCACGCTGGACGTCGGCCTGTTGCAGGCCGGCGCCAGCATGAAGGGCGAGTTCGAGAACCGGCTGCGCCAGGTGATCGACGAGGTGCAGGCCTCGCCGTTGCCGGTGGTGCTGTTCATCGACGAGGCGCACACGCTGGTGGGTGCCGGCGGCGCGGCGGGCACGGGCGATGCGGCCAACCTGCTCAAGCCGGCACTGGCGCGCGGCAACCTGCGCACCATCGGCGCCACCACCTGGGCCGAGTACAAGCAGCACATCGAAAAGGACCCCGCACTGACCCGCCGCTTCCAGACCGTGCAGGTGGACGAGCCCTCGGAAGAGCGCAGCCTGCAGATGCTGCGTGGCCTGGCCGGCGCCATGGAGCGGCACCATCGCGTGCAGGTGCTGGACGAGGCGCTGGAAGCCGCCGTGCGCCTGTCGCGCCGCTACATTCCCGCCCGGCAGCTGCCGGACAAGGCGATCAGCGTGCTCGACACCGCCTGCGCCCGCGTCGCGGTCAGCCAGCATGCGGTGCCTCCCGCCGTCGACGACGCGCGCAAGCGGATCGAGGCCCTGGACACCGAGCGCCGAATCGTCGAGCGCGAAGGCGCGGTCGGCGTGGACATCGACGCCCGCCTTGCGCGCGTCGATGCGAGCCTGGCCGAACAGCGCGAGCGCCTGGTCACCCTGGAGCAGGACTGGTCGGCCGAGCGCGACCTGGTCGATCGCATCCTCGCCCTGCGCGCCACCCTGCGCGGGCAGCCCGGCGACGCCACGCCGGTGTCCACGGCATCGGCGGACGAGACCGCCGCCACGCGTGCCGAACTGGCCGCGTTGCAAGAAGATCTGTCTACCCGGCAGGGCGAAGCGCCGCTGATCCTGCCCGGCGTCGATCACCAGGCCGTGGCCGCGATCGTCGCCGACTGGACCGGTGTCCCACTCGGACGCATGGTCCGCAGCGAGCTGGAAACGGTGATGAACCTGGACGACCTGATGGCGCGCCGCGTCGTCGGCCAGGACCACGCGATGGCCACGATCGCGCGGCGCGTGCAGACCTCGCGGGCCGGGCTGGACGACCCCGGCAAGCCGATCGGCGTGTTCCTGCTGGCCGGCACGTCCGGCGTCGGCAAGACCGAGACGGCGCTGGCCCTGGCCGAAACGCTTTACGGCGGCGAGCACAACCTCATCACCATCAACATGAGCGAGTTCCAGGAAGCGCACACGGTTTCCACGCTCAAGGGTGCGCCCCCCGGCTACGTGGGCTACGGCCAGGGCGGCGTGCTGACCGAGGCGGTGCGGCGCAAGCCGTATTCGGTGCTGCTGCTGGACGAGGTGGAAAAGGCCCACCCGGACGTCCACGAGATCTTCTTCCAGGTGTTCGACAAGGGCGTGATGGAGGACGGCGAAGGGCGGCGCATCGATTTCCGCAACACGCTGATCCTGCTGACCACCAACGCCGGCACCGCGCAGATCGAGCGCCTGTGTGCCGACCCGTCGCGACGCCCCGATCCCGCGGCCATGGCCACAGCCCTGCGCGCGCCGCTGCTCGAGGTGTTCCCGGCAGCGTTGCTGGGCCGGCTGGTGGTGGTGCCCTACTACCCGCTGGACGCGACCGTGCTGGCCACCATCGTGCGCCTGCAACTGGATCGCATCGCGCGGCGGATCGACGAGCGCTACCAGGTGCCGTTCCGTTACGACGACGCGGTGGTGGCCACCGTCGTGGATCGCTGCACCGAGAGCGAATCCGGTGGTCGCATGATCGACGCCATCCTGACTCATACGATGCTGCCGGACATCAGCCGCGAGCTACTGCGCCGGCTGATCGACGGTACCCCAGCCGGGGCCGTGCACGTCCATCGCGACGAGGCCGGCTTCCGTTACACCTTCGATGCTCCCCTGCCTGTCGAGGAACTGCGCCGTGCCGGTTGACTCCTACTCCCTGCCCCGACTCTCCTTCACCTACGACCAGTGGATGCGTGACACCTCGCGCACGCTGCACGTTCGCAGCGCGGAACTGAAAGCACTGGACATCCTGGTCGACGCGTACCTGAAGACGCCCTCGCCCAACAACCTGCAATACCTGCGCCGGGCGCTCGCCACGTGGAAGGCCAAGCACGGCCCGGGCGACGCCTGGCGCACGTCGAGCCGCAACGCCAGGTTGTACGGATTCACCAAGCTGGATGCGGAACTGCGCGGCGTCGGCGACAGCGACCGGGCTTTCGGCCAGCCGGACTTCATGTCCGAGGGCATGAGCAACGCCCGGCTGGGCATCCTGTACCTGTTCGCCAACATGCGCTGCGACGACGGCTATTTCAGCATCGCCACGAACGGCATCCTCGACCTGACCGGCGCCTCGCTCGACTTTGCCGGTGAGCAGGTGGAGAACGCCGCCATCGGCCAGGCGAAGACGGGCCTCGACCTGGCCAAGGACACGATCACGAGCGGTGCGAAACGCGTCGACGAATGGTCGCGCGCGCGCAAGGAAGCCCGGCGCAAGGTCACCTCCAACCAGTTGCTGGGCACGTCGCCGCCCGCCGCCGGCAACGGCGCCACGCGCGCCGCGCAGCAACAGGTCAGCGACAGCCTGCAGCAGGCCGCCACGCAGGTGGCCCGCTCCATCGCCTTGCAGACCGGCGAGAACGAAAGCACCGGCCCGGAGGAATCGCGGCTGTCGGCCAACCTGTGGGAGCAATCCCCCGGCGCGCTGCGCATGCTGTGCGACTACCTGGGCGGCAAGTACCTGGAGAACGCCATGCCTTTCATCAGCGGCGGCATGGCCACGGTCAACGGACTGATCAACGCGGTGCGCGCCGGCACCACGCGTTACATCGAGTATTCGCACGGCAAGAGCGTCAACATCCTGCCCGGCCATCCCAGCACCATCGTGCGCGAGATTCGCCATGCGATGGACATCAACGTGTGCGCGGGCATGTACCAGACCCTGAAGGGCGGCGCGCAGCTGGCCGTGGAGGGCGTGACCGCCGGCGCGGCCAGCCCGATCTCCAGCCTGGTGTTCTCGCTGGTGGAAGCCATCGTCAGTACTACCTGGAAGGTGCACGACCTGCATCGCATGCGACGGTTCTTCGACGAAGCCGAACGCCAGTACACCATGCGCCAGCAGACCCGGGCGTTGCACACGCGCCCGATCGCCTTCAACGCGTGGTATCGCAAGTACGCGGTGGGCACGCCGGCTATCTCGGTGCTGGCCCTCACCAGCGGGCTGTGCGGCGACAAGATGCGCTTCCTGCAGATGTACACCAACGGCGAACAGATCAACCAGAGCGCGTTCGACGCCGGCGTGCGCTACGTGGACGAGTTGAAGGCATGGGGCGGTCATTACCTGGACGAGGTGGGCTACGCGTTCTCCAGCAACGACCCGCTCACCCAGGGCGTCCTCACGCCCGCGCATGCGCATCCGGAGACCGAGGGCTTTTTCCAGAAACGCGTGCTGGGTTCGGCGCAGGCGTTCATGGGTGGCTGATCCCATGTCCTATCGTGCCCGCAACAGCGCCATGGCCCGGCTGCAGCAGGCCATCGGCGCGCACCGTGCCGGCAACCTGGAGGCGGCGGAGCGGATGTACCGGCCGCTGGCCGCCGTGCCCGCCACGCGTGCCGACGCCCTGCACTTCCTTGGCGTGCTGATGCACCAGCGCGGCCGCAGCGACGTCGGCGTGACCTTCCTGCGCCAGGCGCTGTCGCTGGTGCCCGGCCATGCCGACGCGCACAACAACCTGGGCAACGTGCACAAGGAATGTGGCGAGCTGGACGCCGCCGAAGCCAGCTATCGGCGCGCGGTGGCCATCGCGCCCACCCATCCGGAAGCCCTGGGCAACCTGGCCGTGGTGCTGGAAGCGCGCGGCAACGACGAGGACGCGCGCATCATGTACGACCAGTGGCGCCGCGCGCGGCCCGACGACCTGCGCGCTCACTACCTCGGCGGCCGTTTCCTCTGCACGCACGCGCAATCGCGTGACGACGTGGAAACCGCGGTCGCGGTATTCCGCGACGCGCTCACGCTGGATGCCGCGCACGGCGGCGTGCTCGAGGCGCTGGGCATGGCGCTGTACGGGCTGGGGCGGATCGACGAGGCCGCGCAGGTCTATCGCGACTGGACGGCGCGCGATCCCGAGCACCCGGTACCGCGCCACATGCTGGCCGCGTGCGGCCTGGACGACGCGCCACGGCGCGCGGACGATAAATACATACGCCACGTGTTCGACCGCTTCGCCGGCAGCTTCGACGAGCAGTTGGTCGGCAACCTGGCCTATCGTGCCCCGGAAGCGTTGCAGCAAGCCATCGCCGCGCTGGACGCGGGCAACGAACTGGATATCCTCGACGCGGGCTGCGGCACCGGCCTGTGCGGGCCGCTGCTGCGGCCGTGGGCGCGACGCCTGACCGGCATCGACCTGTCGCCGGCCATGATCGCGCAGGCGACACGCCGCGACTGCTACGACCAGCTCCACGTGGGCGAACTCACCCGGCACCTGGACGAAGGCTCGCGCTACGACCTCATCGCCTGCGCCGACACGCTGGTCTACTTCGGCGAGCTGGACACCGTGTTCGCCGCCACCCATCGCGCGCTGCGCCAGGCCGGTGTGTTCGCCTTCACGCTCGAGGCGCTGCACGACGCCGCCACGCCGCACCGGCTCACGCCCAGCGGACGCTACAGCCACACGGCCACCTACGTCACCCACGCCCTGCAGACGGCCGGTTTCGACCGTGTGCGCGTGCGTCCCGACACGCTGCGCCGCGAAGCCGGTCACGGCGTGGAAGGCTGGGTGGTCACGGCACGGCGCCTGTCAACCGGAGGCTCCTGATGACCCATGCGATCAAACTCACCTCGTCGCTCGGCGATGCGCTGCTGTTCGCCAACCTCTCGGCCACCGAGTCGCTGGGGCGACTGTTCTCCTACCAGCTGGAGGCGATCAGCAAGAACGTGGCGATCGACCTGCGCACGCTGCTCGGCAAGCCGATGACGGTGACCCTGACCACACCGCAGGGCTATGTGCGTTACTTCAACGGCATCGTGGCCGAGGCCGAGCAATCCGGCTTCCTGATGGTCGACAACGTGCGCTACGCGGTCTACAAGGTGCTGCTGGTGCCCAAGCCGTGGCTGCTGCGGCAGACGCGCGACTGCCGCATCTACAAGAACATGACCGTGCCGCAGATCGTCCGCTCGGTGCTGGCCGAGTTCGGCTACGGCGACGTGAAGCTCAGCCTCAGCGGCAGCTATCCCGCGCGCGACTATTGCGTGCAGTACCGCGAAAGCTACTTCGATTTCATCAGCCGGCTGATGGAACAGGAAGGCATCTACTACTACTTCACCCACACCCGTAGCACGCACACCATGGTGCTGTCCGATGCGCTCGGTGCCCACCGCACGGTGCCCACCTTCGAGAAGATTCCCTATGCGCCGCCCACCGAGCGTGGCCACCGGGTCAAGGCGTCCATCAGCGACTGGCAGCTGGCCAACACGGTCAATCCCACCCGCGTACGACTGGACGACTACGATTACCTGCGTCCCCGCGCATCGCTGGCCGCGAACGAGGAAGTGACCGACCACGCCGACGCGCACACGATCGGCCAGCTCGATGTCTACGACTACCCCTATGCCACCCAGGGCTACGAGCAGCAGGTCAAGGACGGCAAGCGCTATGCGCAGGTGCGGGTGGATGCGCTGGGCGTGCGCCAGGCCACGTCGTCCGGTACGACGGACGCCTGCGGCGTGGCCACCGGCGCGCTGTTCACGCTGAAGGATTTCCCGGTCGCCGAGGCCAACCGCGAATACCTGGTGACGGAAACGACGATCCGCCTGGTCGAGGTGGACTACCAGGCCGGCGGCGGCGATCCGGACCAGGACGAGGAGCCGTTCTCGTGCCGGTTCCGGGTGATCGCCGGCAAGCAGCCGTTCCGCACGCTGCCGACCACGCCGCACCCGGTGATCGCCGGGTTGCAGACGGCCGTGGTGTACGGGCCGAAGTCCGAAGACATCGCCGTGGACAAGTACGGCCGCGTGCAGGTCACCTTCTTCTGGAATCTCCCCGGCAAACCCAAGGCCGACCAGTCCTGCCCCGTGCGCGTGGCATCCACCTGGGCGGGAAAACGCTGGGGCGCCGTGCAGATTCCGCGCGTCGGCCAGGAGGTGGTGGTGAGCTTCCTCGAGGGCAACCCGGACCGGCCCCTCATCATCGGCAGCGTCTACAACGCCGACAACATGCCGCCCTACGACCTGCCCGCCGAGAAGACGCGCAGCGGCGTGAAGAGCCGCAGCGATCCTGGCGGCCCGGCCGACTACAACGAGATCCGCTTCGAGGACAAGGCGGGCAGCGAGGAAATCCTGCTGCACGCGCAACAGGACCTGCGCGAGGAAGCCGAGCGCGACCACGCGGTGGACACGCGCCGCGATTACCGCGTGGAGGCCGGCCGGCAGATCGAGCTGGTCACCGGCAGTTCCCGGCTGGTGATGAAGAGCACGGGCGAGATCGAGATCGTCGGCCTGCGCCTCAGCCTGACCGGACAGGTCGCCGTGGACGTGGATGCGGGCGCCAATTGCCGCATCCAGGCCAAGGGCGCCATGGAAGTCATGGCCAACACCATGCTGACGCTCAAGGGCATGCCGCTGGTGATCAACGGCACCCCGGTACTCATCACCGGCACGCCCGTGCTCGTCAACGGCGTGCCACCCATGCCGATGCCGGTGCCGGTATGACGACGGGCGCGTCATGACCACGATCGAACAGGCCGCCACGAGCATGGACGTATCGCCGACGGCCGGCGCGCATCTGGCCGGCGTGCGTTCGCCGCGCGCGGCCGTGGGCGCGCTGCTGGACGCGGGCCATGCCGAGGATGCGCTGAAGCTGCACGCCCGCCTGGTGGCGCCGCTGTATCTGGTGGCCTGGCTGTGCGAATGCGCGCGACGGCAGCCGCTGGACGACGCGGACGAGTGTGGCCGCCAGCTGGCCGAGGCGTGGCTGCGCGAACCGGACGAGACCCGTCGCGAGGTGGCGCTGGCCTTCGCCATGGACCATCGGTGCGCCAGCCTGGGCGCCTGGTATGCCGCGACCGCCGCCTGGGCCGCCACCGCCGACACACGGATACAGGCGGCCCACGCCGCCGTCGCCACCGTCACCCTGCTGTCGGCCCGTGCGCCGGAAGGCTTCGCCGTTGCGCGCGATGCCTTCGTGCGCAACGCGCTCGGCTTGCTGGACACCTTCGAGTCATCCCCATGAGGCCGCCCATGCCTAGCTCTCCCCTGCTCACGCTCACCGTGCTGGACGACAACGCCGAGCGCTTCGGCGAGGAAGCCAGCAAATGCTTCGACACCGAGGGTGGCCGCATCGGCCGCGCGGAAGACTGCGAATG
Organism: Xanthomonas sp. NCPPB 2632; assembly: GCF_041228075.2. Lineage (NCBI taxonomy): Bacteria > Pseudomonadati > Pseudomonadota > Gammaproteobacteria > Lysobacterales > Lysobacteraceae > Xanthomonas > Xanthomonas sp. NCPPB 2632. The sequence goes on along the minus strand of NZ_CM192979.1, from coordinate 1,932,495 downwards.
GGTGCTGCGCGCCGCCGGCGTGTCGCGGGTGCACGCCGTGGTTCGTTGCGTCAACGACACCTACTTCCTCGAGGACCGCAGTTCCAACGGCCTGCTGCTCAACGGTGAACCGCTGCGCAAGGCGCACCCCACGCCGCTGAAGGACGGCGACCGGCTGTACGTCGACACGTTCGAGATCGGCGTGGCGGTCGACACGGGCCGCGGCGCGGACACGCAGCCGCGCATGGACCCGCAGGCGACCACGCCGCTCGCCGCCTTCGTCGGCGACGCACCGTTGGCGGATGCCAACCCGTCGCTCGCGGCCGAACTGGAACCGCTGATTCCGGACAGCCGCCTCAACGCGGTCGCCGGCCACGGTCTCGACCCGCTCGCCTTCCTCGACGCGGCGCCGGACCTGCACGCCTTCGATGCCGCCCCGGCGGACCACGGCTGGAACCACACCGCCGGCGACAACGACGTCTTCCATCCGCCCCGTCCCGCCGACACGTTGGCGGCGGTGTTGCCCGACAACTGGGACCTGACGGACCTGCCCGTGGCGCCCGTCGCGGCGCCGCCTGCCGCCATGCCGATGGCAGCGCCCGACAGTACGCCCGCTCCGGTTCCCGCCGCGGTCACGACGTCCCCGACGCACGCCACGTCGACTGAGGTCGCACCCGACCTCGAACGCCTGTTCCACGTCGCGGTCGACGGCATCATCGACGTGCTTCGCGCACGCACGGAACTGAAGAACACGTTCCGGCTGCCGGTCACGGTCATCCAGCGCTCGGAGAACAATCCCCTGAAGTTCTCGCCCGACGCACGCGAGGCCGTGGGCAAGCTGCTGTCGCCGGCCAACCCGGCGTTCCTGACCGGCGAGGCCGCGCTCGGCGACGCGGTGGACGATATCCGCTACCACCAGGTGGCGATGCTGTTCGGCATGCGCACCGCGTTCGACGCGATGCTGGCGCGCTTCGCCCCCGCCCGATTCGAACCGGCGGCCGGCGCGCCCGCCTCGCGATCGCCCTTCCGGCGCAAGGACGAACCCTGGGACGTGTACCGCCGCCAGTTCGATGCGCTGACCGCCGATCCCGACGACTGCTTCAAGCGCCTGTTCGGCGACGTGTTCGCCCAGGCCTACGAGGAACAACTCGCCCGCCTGAAGAGCCCGCGTACCGCCGGCCTGCCCGGAACCTCGCCATGACCCAGAACAACAAGGTGGTGTGGAGCGAAGGCCTGTTCCTGCGGCCGCAGCACCTGCAACAGCAGGAGCGCTACCTGGAACGCCTGGTCGAGTTGCGTGCGGGCACGCTACGCGCGCATGCCTGGGGCGTGCACGAACTGGAAATCGATCGCGACCTTCTGGCCATCGGCAAGCTGGCCCTGCGGCATTGCCGCGGCGTGTTCCCCGACGGCACGCCCTTCGCCATGCCGGACGACGACCCGCTGCCGCCGCCGCTGGACGTACCGGCCAGCTGCCGCGACCGCGTGATCTCGCTGACGCTGCCGCTGAGGTCGCCGTCGCGGCCGGACAGCGGCTGGCCCGGCGAGCACGACAGCCGCGCCGATACCCTGCGACGTTTCCAGGTGCGCGAGACCGAGGTGCACGACGCCTCGGGCAGCATGGAGGGCATGACGCCGCTGGAAGTGGGCGGCATGAACGCGCGACTGCTGAGCGAGGACGAACCCAGCGAAGGCCTGCTGCGCATCCCGGTCGCCCACGTGGTGGAATGCCGCGCGGACCGCCGCGTGGTGATCGACGACGCATTCATTCCCAGCGCGCTGGCGTGCCATGCGTCCACCCGCCTCACCAGCTTCCTGTCGGAACTGCTCGGCCTGCTGCACCAGCGCGGCGAGGCGCTGGCCGGGCGCGTGGTGGCCACCGATCGCGGCGGCGCGGCGGAGATCGCCGATTTCCTCATGCTGCAGGTGATCAACCGCGTGCAGCCGCTGGTGGCGCACTTCGCCGCCTCGCCGACGCTGCACCCGGAAGCGCTGTACCAGGCGCTGGTGTCGATCGCGGGCGAACTGGCCACCTTCACCGCCGTGGGCAAGCGCGTGGCGGCGTTTCCCGCCTACCGTCACGAGGCGCTGCGCGAGACGTTCGAGCCGGTCATCGCGGCGCTGCGCCTGGCGCTCAGCGCGGTGATGGAGCAGAACGCGGTGCCGATCCCGTTGCAGGAGCGCAAGTACGGCGTGTGGGTGGGCGTGGTGCCCGACCTGACCCTGCTGGACACCGCCTCCTTCGTGCTGGCCGCCAAGGCCGACCTGAAGGCGGAGGACATCCGCCGGCAATTGCCCACGCAGTCGAAGATCGGCCCGGTGGAAAAGATCCGCGACCTGGTCAACCTGCAATTGCCGGGCATCGGCGTCTCGCCCATGGCGGTGGCACCGCGGCAACTGCCCTACACCTCCGGCTACCTGTACTTCGAGTGCGACAAGCACTCGCCGATGTGGCGGATGCTGCGCACCTCCGGCGGCATCGCGATGCATTTCGGCAGCGGTTTCGCCGGGCTGGAACTGCAACTGTGGGCCGTGAGGACCTGACCGATGATGTCCAGCATGCACGACGACGACGCCACGCGGCGGACGGACGACGACCGTACCGTGCTGCGGTCGCAGGGCCCGGCAACGATGCCCGGCCACCGCCCGGTGGTTGCTACGGAACACGCCGCGACGGCCGTGCGCGCCGAACTGGGCGACTTCATCCGCGGCGGCATGAACCCGCTGGCACGCGCGGCCAGCCCGTTGCTGCTGCTGGCCGTGCAGTTGCGCCACAGCGTGGACGTGCCCGACATGCCGCGCCTGCGCGAGCAGGCGGTGACGCAGATCAGGCACTTCGAAAATCATGCGCAGTCCATCGGCATCCCTGCGCAGACGGTGCTGGCGGCGCGCTACGTGCTGTGCACGATGATCGACGAATCCGTGCTCAACACGCCGTGGGGCGATCCCACCGGCTGGTCGCAGAAAACCCTGCTGGTGACCTTCCATGGCGAAACCTACGGCGGTGCCAAGTTCTTCCAGATCCTGGACCGGCTCGGCCAGGACGTCTCGCGGCACCTCGACCTGATCGAGATGATGTACATCTGCCTGGCGCTGGGTTTCGGCGGGCGCTACCTCGTGGAACCGGGCGGCATCGGCCGCCTGGCCGACATCCAGGAAGACCTGTACCGGCGCATCCGCGCCCTGCGTGAGGCGCCGGCCACGGAGCTGGCGCCGCACTGGCGCGGCATGGACGATCGCCGCAATCCCTTCCTGCGCTACGTGCCGCTGTGGGTCGTGGCGGTGGCGGCGGCCTGCGTGCTGCTGTCGGCGTGGCTGTGCTTCCAGAACCGCCTGAGCGCGCTGGACGAGCCGCTTAATGCGCAGCTGGCGCCGATCGGCACGGAAAACGCACCGCCGCCTACGCCCCGCGCGAAAGTGGTGCCCGTGCGCAAGACCCTCAAGCAACTGCTCGCGCCCGAGGAAGCCGCCGGCAAGCTGTCCATCGACGAGCAAGCGGACGGCCGGGCCAGTGTCCGGCTGGCCGCCTCGGAAATGTTCCCTTCCGGTGGCGCCGACATCACGGCCGACGTGGTGCCCCTGCTGCATCGGATCACCTGGGCCCTGAACCAGGTGCCCGGCCGCGTGGTGGTGGTCGGGCATACCGACGACCAGCCGGTGCGATCGCTGCGCTTCAAGGACAACTTCGAGCTGTCCACCCAGCGTGCGCGCTCGACGGTGACGATCCTCGCCGAGGGCCTGGACGACCCGCGTCGCCTGGAGTCGAGCGGCGCGGGACCGTCGCAACCGGTGGCCACGCCCGTGGACCTGCCGGCCAACCGCGCGCGCAACCGCCGTGTCGAGATCATGTACCTGCCGGAGACGAGCCGATGAGCCTGCGCCTTGGCTGGTTGAAATCGGGCCGTGTCATGGGCCTGGTGGGCGTGCTGCTGTTGGGCGTGCTGGTTTGGATCGGCGGGCCGTACCTCGGCCTGGGCGCTACCCAGCCGCTCGCGTCCGTGGCCGCGCGGGTCGCCGCGATCCTCGCGCTGTTGCTGATCTGGGCCGTGGTGGTGGCCATCGCGCTATGGCGCGAGCACCGGCGCGACAACGGCCTGGCCGCGGCCATGGCCGGGGCCGACGCCGACCACGCCGCGGAAGCGGCCGCCGCCGAATCCGCGCGCCTGCGCACGCTGTTCCAGCAGGCGGTCGATACCCTGCGCCGCACGCGTCGGCGCGGCCGCAACCTGTATGCCCTGCCGTGGTATGCGGTGATCGGGCCGCCGGGATCGGGCAAGACGACGCTGCTGCAGTACTCGGGCCTCGACTTCCCGGTGGCGGCGCACGCCGGCACCCACGCCGTGCGCGGGGTGGGCGGCACGCGCGATTGCGAATGGTGGTTCGCCGACGAGGCGGTGTTCCTCGATACCGCGGGGCGCTACACCACCCAGGATTCCGACGCGGCCACCGATGCGTCCGCCTGGATGGACTTCCTCCGCCTGCTGCGTCGCTACCGGCGCCGGCGTCCGCTGAACGGCGTGATCGTCAGCATGAGCGTGTCGGACCTGCTGACGCTGGACGAGTCGGAGCGCCTCGTCCACGCGCGTGCCATCCGCCGTCGCCTCGACGAATTGAACGCGGGCCTGAAGATGCGCGTGCCGGTGTATGTCGTGCTGACCAAGTGCGACCTCGTGGCCGGCTTCTCCGAATTCTTCGACGATCTCGGCCCGGAGCTGCGCAGCCAGGTATGGGGCTTCACCGTTCCCGTGGCGAAGACCCTCGACGGCAGCGCCGCGTCCCGCTTCGGCGAGGAATTCGACCTGCTGCTCGCGCGCCTGGAGACGCGCGTGGTGGCGCGCCTGCATGCCGAGCGCAACGACGTGCGTCGCGCCGCCCTGCTGTCGTTCCCGCAGGAAATGGGTGCCCTGCACGCGCTGGCCAACGCCTTCGTCGGCAGCGTGTTCGGCAGCCACCAGTACGGCGACACGCCGCTGCTGCGCGGCGTCTACTTCACCTCCGGCACGCAGGAAGGCACGCCGATCGACCGCATGCTGGGCACGGTGGCGCGCACGTTCGGCGTGGACGCCTCGCGCATGCCGGTGCCCGCCGCACCGCGCCGCAGCTTCTTCGTCGAGCGATTGATCAAGGACGTGATCTTGAAGGAATCCGGCTTCGCCGGTGCGGACCCCGCCAGCGAACGGCGTCTCCTGTTGCTGCGCGCCGGTGTCGTGCTGGGTACCGCTGCGCTCGTGGTGCTGGCCGTCGTCGGCATGTCCACCAGCTACGGCCGCAACCGAGCGCTGATCGCCGATGTGCGCGAGGCGATGGCCGACTTTCCCGCGCGTGCCGACGACCTGGCCCGGGCCGGATCGCTGAAGGTCTACCTCGCCCGCAGCCTGCAGCGACTGGAAATCCTCGACGAAGCGCACGCCGTGGCGGCGCGCCACGAGGGCGACGTACCGTGGCTGATGCGCCTGGGCCTGTACCGCGGTGCGGTGCTGGCCGAGGCGGTCCACGACGCGTACCGGCGCGAGCTCAACGGCAGCCTGCTGCCAGCGGCCGGCGTGCGCTTCCGCGACGGCCTGGCCGCCAGCGCGCGGCAGCCGCAGGAGGTGTACGACTACCTCAAGGGTTACCTGATGCTGGGCGAGCCCGCCCATCTGGCGCCCGCGGAGCTGGCGGCGCTGGCACGCGTGGAATGGCGCCGGCTGTTTCCCGCGGACGCCGACGTGCAGAAGGCGCTGGACCGCCACTTCACCGCGTTGCTGGAGTCGAAGGAGAAACCACGCGCCCTGCCGGTCGATGCCGGGCTGGTCGCCCAGGCCCGCGCCACGCTGCAAACCGCGGATGCCTCCGTGCTGGTCTACGACAGCGTGCGGCTGCGCGCGGAAAGCTCGGGTGCGCCGCCCCTGCGCCTGGACCAGTCGCTGGGCCTGCTCGGCAACGTGTTCCATCGACGCAGCGGCACCCCGATGTCGACACCGTTGCCTGCGTTGTACACCCGCGCCCTGTTCGCCGCGGAGGCCGCCGGCGGCGTCGACGAGGCCGTGGAGCGCTTCGTCAAGGAAGACTGGGTGTTCGGCTCGCACCGCATCGATCCGCTTGCGCGCTCGCGCATCACCCAGGAAGTGATGGCGATGTACGAGCGCGATTACATCAAGGCGTGGGACGACCTGCTGGCCGACCTGGAACTGCAACCGGTGACCACCATCCAGGATGCCAGCGCGGTGGCCGCGCGCCTTTCCGGCCCGGCCTCCCCCCTGAAGGCGCTGCTGGTCGTGGTGCGTGACAACACCAGCGACCTGATGCGCGGCCCGGCCACCGGCAAGACGCGCTCGGTGAGTGAAGAGCGCGCCGCGGGCGTCGGCAAGCGCATGGCCACCGACCGCGTGGTGTCGCGCAGCAACCTCGCCCGCCAGCTGCACGATGCGGGCGCGATCCTGCCCGACGACGACGGCCGCCACGACACGGGCGCCAGCGAGCAACGGCCCGGGGCCAGCATCGAGGAACACTTCGCCGACCTCAACCAGCTGACCGCCGGGCCGGCGGGCGGCGCGGCGATCGATCGCACCGTGGGTGTGCTGGACCAGCTGGGCAAGCACCTGCTGACCATGGACAGTTTCGACGACGCCACCGCGCAGGCCGACCCCGTGCTGCTGGGCGCGCGGCAGGATGCCAGCCAGCTACCGCCACAGGTGGGCGGCATGCTGTCCAACCTCACCGGACGCAGCCAGGCCCTGGTCGCCAGCGGGGTCAGCGGCGCGCTGGGCGACGCGTTCCGCGAAGCCGCCGGCAACGACTGCACGCGCATGGTCGATGGCCGTTACCCGTTCCGGGCCGACGGCAGCTCCGACATCCCGTTGCAGAACTTCGCCGAGCTGTTCGGCAACGGCGGGCGCTTCGACACCTTCTTCAAGCAGAAACTGTCGCCGCTGATCGACACGGGTGGCGGCACCTGGCGCTGGAAGAAAGCCGCGGCGAGCGGCCCCGCCAACCTGCCGGCGCAGGCCCAGCTGGCCGACGATATCCGCCAGGCGTACTTCCGCGGTGGCCCGCAGCCCGAGGTGGATTTCATGGTGCGCGTGGGGCCGCTGCCACCGGAGCTGCGCAGCTTCAGCCTGGTCGTGGATGGCCAGACGCTGGCATCGCCGGGCGAGGACGCCGTGGCGATGAAGTGGCCCGGTCCCAAACCCGGACAGGTGATCGTCAGCGCCGAGGATGCCACCGGCGCCAAACTCGCCGACCTGGACTACGAAGGCGAGTGGGCCTGGTTCCACGCGCTGGATGCCGCCGGCGTGCAGGCGCAGGGCGATCTGCGTCTCGTCGCCCGCTTCACTGTCGGCGGCCATGCGGTGCCCGTGACGATCCAGCCGTCCAATCTCAGGCACCCGTTCGGCGACGCGCGCGTGCGCCGCTTCCGGTGCCCCGGATGAATGCGATGACCGACACACGGCTCGGCTTCTTCGGCAAGCTGCCCGCCCTGGGCGATTTCGCCCGGCGCGGGCTGCCGCCGGCCTTCGTGCAACCGTGGGACGACGGCATGCAGCAGGCCATGGCGGCGGCACGCCAGCGCCACGGCGCACGCTGGCAGGACGCGTGGCGGGCCGCACCGACGTGGCGTTTCCTGCTGGCGCCGCGTGTCTGCGGCGAGCACGCGTGGGCAGGCATCGTCGGCCCGTCCAGCGACCGGGTGGGCCGCGGTTTCCCGATGGTGATGGCCACGCCGTGGACGACCGATCCGTCCTGGGTGCGACACCTCCTGCGCGCCACGCGCTGGTTCGGCGCACTGGCCGCCTTGCACCGGCGCGCGCAGGTGACGCACGGGCTGGACGCCGATGCGCTGGCGGCGGCGATCGTGCAGTTGCCCGGGCCCGAGGCCATCGACACGGCCGCCGGACTGGCCACCCTGCCCGGCCATGCCGGCCACTGGCGCCTGCCGCTGGCGGACGCGTGCGCCTACGAGGCCGCGCTGCTCGACAGCTGGCAGCAGCTTGCCCGACGCCCCGAGCCCTGGTGCCTGTGGTGGACCGACGAGCGCACGGCCGCGCCGGCCGTGCTGGCGACGCGGGGCCTGCCCACCGATTACACGTTGCTGCTCGACGAGGCCGCGACCCGCGGCGGGGCGCCGGCACCGTCCGTCGCGTCACCCTCTATCGCGGCCGACACCGCCCGGCACGAGCGCGCGCCGGCGATGCCGCGGGGGTCGATCCTTGCAGTCGCGCCCACGCCGGTCATCCACCTGCGCGACCGCAACATGGCCGTGGTCTGCGCCGACGACGCGCAGACACCGGACGACATGCGCATCGCGCAGGCGGTCCATGGCCTTGCCGGCCAGCACGACGGCATCGACACCTTGCGCGACGCCTTGTTGTCGTTGCACGCGCACCTCGGCGAACGCCGCGTCGATCCGGTCGGCGCGCCGTTGGCGGACACCGCCGTCGTGGCGGCGCAATGGAACGGCGGCCACGCGCGCCTGCTGCGGATCGGTGCCGCGGCGGCGTGGCACTGGCGGCGTGGCCGGCTCCGACCGGTGTTCGCGACGGTCACCGCGCCGAACGACGGCGGCCTGGACGACCTGCTGTTCGGACCCGCGGGTCCCGCACGCCCGGGCCTGGGCGGCATGCTGCCGCCGCGGATCGACGACGCACCGTGCGCCCTGGCACCGGGCGACCGCCTGCTGCTGGTCGCCACGCGCGCGCTGTGCGGTCTGCCCGAGGCCCGGTTCGCCGACGCGCTGGCGCACGCCGACCCGGACCACGTGCGCGGCCGCCTCGGCCAGGTGGCCGGCCTGCGCTCGCACCCTTCCACGTGGCCCATCGGCGTGATCGATATTCCCGCATGAAACGATCCCTTTCTTCCGCAGGCAAGACCGATACCGGCAAGGTGCGTGCGCGCAACGAGGACGCGATCCTGGTGCGCGACGACCTGGGATTGTGGGCCGTGGCCGATGGCCTGGGCGGACACGCCGCAGGCGACGACGCGAGCACCGCGATCGTGCAGCGGCTCGGCGCGCTGTCGCGCGACGGTAGCATCGGCGACTTCATCGAATCCATCGAGGACACGCTGCAGGCGGTCAATCGCGACCTCCGCGCCATGGCCTCGTCGCGCGGCGTCGCACTGATCGCGTCCACCGTCGTGATGCTGGTGAACGGCGACGACTTCCTGCTGTGCGGCTGGGTCGGCGACAGCCGCGCCTACGCCTGGCACGACGGCGCGCTGCGCCGGCTCACGCGCGACCATGTGCACGACGGCGGCGACGGCGTGACCCCGGGGGCGCTCACCCGCGCCATCGGTGCCGACGACGTGTTGCATGTCGACTGGGTGGTCGCCACGCCGCGCCCGGGGATGCGTTTCCTGCTGTGCTCGGACGGCGTGAACAAGGAACTGAGCGACACGGAGCTGGACGACCTGCTCGGACGCCACCGCGAGCCGGACCACGTCCTGGAGCACGTGTTCGACACCGCGTTGTCGCGCCGCGCGCGCGACAACCTGTCGGCCGTGGTAGTGAGGCTGCACCCATGACCCATGAAGACGACCGCGACCTGACCGAGGTCTCGCCCCTGCGCATCGAACGGCCGGAGGGCACGACGCCACCGTCGCCACCGATCACGGACGCGTCGGCGACATCGTCCGGCCACGACGACGACGCCACGGTGTTCCAGCCGGTCGTACCCACGCGCGCGTCGTCGGTACCCGTATCCGCCACGCAGCACGCGCACGCCGGCCTGCTGCTGAAGGAGCGCTTCCTGCTGCTGCGCGAACTGGGACGCGGCGGCATGGGCGTGGTCTACCTGGCCCGCGACGAGCGCAAGGTGGAGGCGCAGGACCGCGATCCGGAGATGGCGGTGAAGGTGCTCAACGACGCGTTCAGGCGTCACCCGGATGCACTGGTCGCGTTGCAGCGCGAGGCGCGCCGCACCCAGCACCTGGCCCACCCCAATATCGTGCGGGTGCACGATTTCGATCGCCACGGCGACATCGTGTTCATGACGATGGAATACATCGACGGCAGGGACCTGCGCCGGGTGATTCGCGAGGACGCGACCGGCGGCATGCCGCTGGCCCGCGCCTGGCCGCTGATCCAGGGCATGGGATGCGGCTTGCAGCACGCGCACGACAACGGCGTGGTGCATGCGGATTTCAAGCCGGGCAACGTCATGGTTACCGGCGGTGGCACGGCCAAGGTGTTCGACTTCGGTATCGCCCGTGCCGGTGCCTTCGGCCACGACGGTCACCCGCCGCGCGACGACGACGACGCCACCGTGTTCGATGCGCATTCGCTCAATGCCCTCACGCCGGCCTACGCCAGTCCCGACGTGACCAGCGGCAAGCGCTCGGTGCCCGCCGACGATATCTACGCGCTGGGTTGCGTCGTGTTCGAGCTGCTTACCGGTGCGCATCCCTTCGAGCGGATGAGCGCCGAAGACGCGATGCGCAACGGACGCCGCGCGCCCCGCGTGCGTGGCCTGCGCCCACGGGCGTGGCACGCGCTACGCGACAGCGTGGCGTTCGAGCGGCATCGGCGGCCGCGCAGTGTCGCCGCCCTGCTGGACGAACTGCGCCCGCGAAGCATGCGGGAGCGCCTGCGCGGATGGATGGCCATCGCCGCGGTCGTCGTCGCGATCGCGGCGATCGGTGGCTGGGCCATCCTGCGCGGCACCCACGCGGCACGCATGTCGACGGTGGCGGCGGCATTCACCGAAGGTGGCGACGAGGGGCACGCGCTGAAAGCCTTCGAGCGCCTGGACGACGACGAGCGCGCCCGCTTCGTGCTCGACGGCAACCGGCGCATCGAGGCCTTCCTGGCGGCACGTCTGGATCATTACTGGCACCCGGCCACGGGCGCCGAGGATTACGCGGGCGTGCAACGGGTGTTCGCGCTGCGCGATCGCCTCAAGCTGTTTTCGCCGTCGCTCGATGCACGCAAGGCCGCCGTGGAGCGCGAGCGCAACGATCGCCTGAATGCGTTCGACAGCCGCCTGCGCGATGCACTGGCCGCGGGATCGCTACTCGACGGCCCCGCCGACAGCACCCCCGTGCTGGTGCGGCGTATCCGTGCCCTGGACCCGGAGGGTGCCCGACAGGAAGACGACGAGATCGGCCTGAAATACGAAGCCGCCATCGCGGCCGCGACGGCTCGCGGCGACACCGACCAGGCCAGGCGCCTGCTCACGGTAGCATCGACGCTGTTCCCCGATTCGCAACGGCTGCGCGCCCGGCGCAATGCGACGCAGCCGGCGGCCAGCCCGTCGCAAGCGGAGGCAACGATGGCGGAGATGGCCTCCGCGATCGAGGCGGTGAAGCGCGCGGCCGCGGCCGGCGATACGGACAAGGCGCAGCGGGCCCTCGATCATGCCCGCGCTTTGCAGGCGGACAACGGTTTCGTCAAGGACGACGGCCCCCGGCTGATCGCCGCCACCTACCTGGACCAGGCCCACGACAAGGCACGGCACGGACACTGGCCGGAGGCCGTGGCGACCTTGCGGGGCGCCATGACCGCGCTGGGCCGTCGCACCGACCTGCAGGCGGCGCGCGAGCGCTACGACCTGGTCGCCACTGTCGAGGCCGCGCTGGACGCCACGCCACCGGTGGCCACCAACGCCGTGACCGATATCCAGAAGCGCTACGACGCCCTGCGCCGCACCGATGCCAGGGGCCTGCGCCAGCTGGACGGCGAACTGCACGATGCCGGCCGCGCCGGCGCCCTGTCGATGGCCACGCTGCTCGCGTCGCTCGCCGCGCACACGAGCCCCGCGGCAGTGGCGGACGTGGTCGGCCAGCGCCCCCGGGAGGCGAGCACGCACGGCCTGGCCCGCGCGCAGGGCGGTGATCCCTGCAACCTGGCGGCGCTGGCGGGAAGCGGCCGCTCGTGCATCGACCTGCTGAGCGACGGTACCCGTGCGCCGGCCACCGTCGTGGTGCCGGGCGGTGACGGTCTGGCGCCATACGCGATCACGCGCACGCCGATCACGGTCGCCGATTTCAATCGCTACTGCGCGGGCACCGAGCGCTGCGAGCCGCTGACCGGCGACCCGGCCCAGCCGGCGCGTCGCCTGTACCTGGCGCAGGCACGCATGTACGCGAGCTGGTTGTCGCGCATGTCCGGCTACGGTTACCGCCTGCCTTCCGACGCCGAGTGGAAACACGCGATCGTCGGCAACGCCACCTGCAAGGACAGCGGACGCGGCGCCCGGCGCGACGGCGGCACGTGGGGCACCACGCTCGACGGGCGGACCGACGAATGGGTGGTGGCGACGCCCCACACGGTGGTCGTCAGCGCCACCGCCCCCTGCACCGCCTCGCCGCGCCATGACGATCGCGGGCCGCCGCAGGCCGATGTCGGTTTTCGTCTGGTGAGGACACTCCGATGAGCCTGCTGGAGCAACGGACCAATCACGCCCTGCGCGCGCTGGACGACGACCTGCGCGCTGGCCGGACCAGCGTCGAGGATTACCGGGCGTACCGTCGCCACCTGTTCCATCGCCTGCGCGCTGGGCTGGAGACCACGCGCGACGTGACCGTGCGCCGGCCCACGCCCTGCGTCGTGCCGGCCGGCGTCGTTACCGGTCCCCGTGAGGGTACGGATGGGGCATCGGCATCGGCGGGAACCCATGTGCGTGCCGGCCCCATCGTCGTATGGACCCTCCTGCTGATCCTGCTGGCCGGTTGCGTGGTCATCCTGCTGCCGATCGTCCGCGGCCCATGAACCCGCCCGCCCCACGCCGCCCCCGTTGCCCGAGGCCCCCCGCATGACCGACTTCGATCTGGACACCGTGTTGCAACCCGTCAGCGAAGCATCACCCGCCGGGGACGACCTGGAGTACGACCCCGCGTTCCTCGACCTGGAACGCATCGCTTCGCCGATGGCCGAACGCGCCGTGGGCGATGCCGTGAAGGAGGCGCGCGAGCCGGACTGGGACAAGGTCCGTGTGGACGCGACCAAGCTACTGGGCGTTTCCAAGGACATCCGCATCGCCGTGCGCCTGCTGTGCGCGTGGACGCGAAGCACCCACCTGCCCGGCTGGGCGGCGGGCCTGGAGCTGCTGCATCGGCTGCTGCACGATTTCTGGGCCGACGTGCATCCACGGCCCGACGCCGAGGACGACAACGACCCGACGGCACGGGCCAATGCCGTCGCCGCCGTATGCGACACCCGCGGTGCTCTGGGCTATTTCCGCAACGCCACGGTGGTGACCTCGCCGCGCATGGGACGGTTCTCGCTGCGCGACCTGCGGCTGGCCAGCGGCACGCTGAAGATCGAGGCGTCCCACGACGGCGGACCGCCGCTCACCCTGGTGGACATCGAAGCCTGCTGCCTGGATTGCGCGGAAGGCGACCTCCTGGAGGCGGCCGACGCGGCCTCGCGCGCCCTGGCCCACGCCGAGGGTATGGCCTGGCTGCTCGGCGACCGGCTGGGCCTGGCGGCGCCGGATCTGCAGCCCCTGCTACAGGACGTGCGCGAACTGAGTGGCTTCCTCGGCACACAGGTGGCGCGCCGCTGCCCCGCACCCGCCGGGGAGGCCGCCACGGGCGAGGACGCCACCGATGAAGGCCAGGCGCTGCCGGGCATACCGGGCCGGATCGAGAGCCCCCAGGACGCGTCCCGGGCGATCGACCGCATCTGCGACTATTACGCCCGCAGCGAGCCGTCCAGCCCCGTGCCCTTGCTGCTGCGTCGCGCCCAGCGCCTCATCGGCATGGACTTCCTGATGCTGCTGGAAGATCTCGCCCCGGGCGGCATGAGCGAACTGCGGGTGGTCGCGGGCACACCGGACGACGACTGACCGTCCGCCTGCCGTGCCGCCGGCGAAACGTCAGAGCGGCTGCCCCAGCCTCGCTTCCAGCAAGGGGCGGTAGGTGCGGCTGACTCGGAACTGCTCGCCGCTGGTCAGGATGACCTTGAACTCGCCGTGCGAGATGGACTCGAGGGCCACGATGCTGTCGATATTGACGATGGTGGACCGATGGATGCGGATGAACTGCCGCGGATCGAGGCTGGCCGCCACCTCCTGCATGGCCGAGCGATAGATCAGCCGGCGGTTGCCGACGTGCAGGCTGAGGTACACCCCGGCGCTCTCGATACAGTCCACGGATTCCACGCGGATCAGTTCGGTGCGCTCGGGCGACTTGATGACGAAGCGATCGAGGTAACGGGGCAATACCGGGGTGGGCGACAACGATTTCTCCAGCTTCTGCCTGAACTGCGCCAGCGGCGCTTCCTCCAGCTGCCCCTTCAGACGATCCACCGCGATGGACAAACGCTTGGGGTTCAACGGCTTGAGCACATAGTCCAGCGCCATGGCCTCCAGCGAGCCGATGGACTGCTGGTCGAACGCGGTCAGGAACAACGTAGGCGGCATGCGCGATACGCCGATATGCCCGACCACCTGTATGCCGCCCAGGACCGGCATCTGCACATCGAGCAGCATTAGGTCCGGCGCGTATCGGTCGACCAGCTGGATGGCGTCGAAGCCGTTGCCGGCCTCGAAAATCTCGTGGATATCCGGGTCGGCGCCGAGGTAGTCGATCGCACTCTGGCGCTGGTGCACGTCCGCATCCACCACCAGGCAACGCAACGGACGAGAACGGTCGGCCCGCGGCAACGGCGTCATTTCCTTGCGAAGGGTTTCGCCCATTTCATCTCGCCCGCCATCGGCTGACATCGTAATGCCGGGCCCGTAATGCGCGTCCTGCCCGCCCATACGGGATGCGGATTCACCGCAATAACGCTCACGTGCGAAAACCTTTTTCGAGGGCTTCATTGCAACGGGCTCCGTTGTGCCAGTTTCGGCGAATTCGAAGCTTAGCCCGTCCCCGTGATGGGAAATAGAATTTGTTATGAAGCGGACATTTCAATCGATAAACCGGTGTTTTGGCGACACGGAACGGAACAAGAGGCAGTTTTGTTACAAAAAGCCATGAGAACGTTTACATGCACTATTTGGGCATGAATATGCTTATTACGTCACATAAAAAACGTAATCCGGAGGGGCCTTGAAAAAGCATTCCTATAATCGAAAAACACATACGCGTACGCATCGGTACGGATAATCAATGTTAATCAATTCTTCATGTAATGCGTTTCGAACGAACGTTTCCAAAACGTAAGCCGTGACGGATAACGTAATTTCCCTCGACAAACGCAATCACCCCCGTGGCTTGCGCCACGGGGGTGATGGAGGGGGTGACGCAGTAAGGTTCAGCGCTTCTTCTTGGGCCTGACGTAAAGCACCAGGCTGTGGTCCTCGATGACGTAGCCGTGGCGATCGGCGATCTCGTGCTGGAGGCGCTCGATCTCCTCGCTGATGAACTCGATCACCTTTCCGCTGTCAACGTCGATCATGTGGTCATGATGCTTGCCGCGATCCAGCTCGTAGACGGCCTGCCCACCCTCGAAGTTGTGCTTCATGACGATGCCGGCCGCTTCGAACTGGGTGAGCACCCGATACACCGTGGCAAGCCCGATGTCCTCCTGGTGCGCAAGCAGACGCTTGTAGATGTCTTCGGCCGTGAGGTGGCGCTCGTCCGCCTCTTCGAAGATCTGCAGTATCCGCATGCGCGGATGTGTGACTTTGAGACCCGCCTTGCGGAGCTCTTTGGTTTCCTGGTCCATAAAGACCCCCTCGCGGTGCCGTCAGGCGCTTAGTGTATCATCGCAGGCTTCACGATCCGGACGTTACTACGCATGCATAAGCTCATTCGCACGCTGGGTTTGGCCATGATGGCAGTCGCCATCGCGGGCTGTGGCCTCGTCTATACTCCCGACGTGCAGCAGGGCAACCTGCTCGACAAGAAAAACGTCGATCAGCTGCAGCCCGGCATGACCAAGCGTCAGGTCCTGGTGCTGCTGGGCACCCCCTCGGTCACCTCGCCGTTCGACCAGGATCGCTGGGACTATGTGTCCACCTTCTCGCATCGCGGCAAGAAGATGACCACTCGTACCCTCACCCTGACCTTCAACAACGACACGCTGGTCCGCACCGAAGGCGATTTCTTCGCCCAGGATGCCCAGCAGTTGCTGAAGGACTCGCAGAAATACAAGGCCAACCCCGTGGGCGGCGCCCAGGGCGACAAGAACACCAGCGCCGACGACAGCAAGAAGGACGACGGCGGCGTGTTCGGCGGCGGCTCGTCGGGCGACGACAAGAAGTAAGCGTCGGCGGAAGCCGGCCGGCAGGATCAGGCGCCGCGTTTCGCGCGGCGCCGCCGGGCCTCCATCGGGTCCAGGATCAGCGGCCGGTAGATTTCCACGCGGTCGCCCGCTTCCAGCGGCCGATCGGGCGCCACCTTCTTCGCAAAGATGCCCAGGCGCGCCGGGTCCGGCACCAGCCCCGCGGGTAACCGTGGCAGGGCCATCCCCACCGCCTCCCAGGCGGATGTGCCAGCAGGCACGACCAGCCCCACGACGCCCTGCCCCTCCGGGCCCGCGTAGGTCACTTCCACGGCAAGCTCAGCCATACAGGCGGCGGGCCTCGTCGCAGAAATCGTCCACCATGCGGTTGGCCAACTGCTGGAAGCCCATCTTCAGTACCGAGCCGCCCAGGCCCGCGTAGTCGAAGTCCAGCGCCAGTGCGATCTTGCAACCCACCTCGCCCAGCGCCTGGAAGGTGAACAGGCCATCGAGCGAGCGGAACGGGCCTTCCACGAATGTCATGGTGAGGCTTTCCGGACGGACCATGGTGTTGCGGGTGGTGAAGCTCTGCCTCAGGCCAGCCAGCTTGAGATCCAGCCGGGCCACCAGCACATCGGCTTCGCGCTCGATCACGGTGGCCGCATCACACCACCCGAAGCGCTTTGGGTATGCTTCCACATCGTTGACCAGGTCGAACATCTGCCCCGGCGTGAAAGGAACGATCGCACTGCGGCGGATTTCAATCATTTAGCTGACCTCGTCTTATGTGCCGGCAAACGGACCCGCCGGCCTTGTATCAGGGACCCGATAGACCGATTTTAGCGGACATGGCAAAAGCGAAACCGAAGGACACGGAAAAAGAAGGCGGCGGCACGATCGCGCTGAACAAGCGCGCGCGCCACGAATATCACATCGACCAGCGCTTCGAGTGCGGCATGGCCCTGGAAGGCTGGGAGCTGAAATCGCTGCGTGCCGGCCGGATCAACTTCGGCGAAGGCTGCTACGCGATCATCCAGCACGGCGAGGTGTTCCTCGTCGGCGCCCAGATCCCGCCGCTGATCAGCGCCTCCACCCACGTGATCGCCAACGACCGGCGCACGCGCAAGCTGCTGCTGCACCGCGAGGAGATCGACCGCCTGATCGGCGCCGTCGAGCGCAAGGGCTACACCCTGGTGCCCACCGCGATGTACTGGAAGCACAACAAGGTGAAGTGCGAGATCGGCCTGGCCAAGGGCAAGCAGGAGCACGACAAGCGCAACACCGACAAGGAACGCGAATGGGCGATCGACAAGCAGCGCGTCATGCGCTCGCACAATCGCATGGGCTGACCTGAACGGTCGGGCGGCGCCCATTGTGGGTGCCCCTCCTCGCCCATATACTGTGGGATGTAGTCACACAACGTTTTTCCCCGGGGGTGTTCTGGTTTCGACGGGGGTAGTGCGATCTACTGGTGCATGCCGAGGGGGCAGCTTTCCTCGTTAAACCAGCCGCAAAACATATAGTTGCCAATGACAACTACTACGGTGACAACTCGGTGGCTCTCGCCGCCTAAGCTGTCCGGCCCCTAAAAAAGGCCAAACCCCCGACCCGATCTTGTGCTCATGCTCGTCGGTGTAGGGTCACTATCATGAGACCGCCGAAAGACCCTCCATCTGTGGGTCTGACGCTAGATCAATCAGATATGTCCGCCGGTGCGCTTAGCACGCCGTGCTGTCGGTGGACGAGATCTAACGGTGAGCTAAGCATGTAGATCTGGAGATTAAACGCCTTCGGACGCGGGTTCGACTCCCGCCACCTCCACCAACACCTGCGGCGAAACAACGTAAATCGTTGTTTCGCCGTTTCTTTATGCGGCAAAGCGATGCCCAAAACGGCCCTTCCATTGGTGTCGTTTTATGGGCCACTCCCATGCCTAAACCCTTGTTTTTCCAGCGCCCATCTGGGCTTTACGTTCGGTTTCTCGTGCCGGTTCACGCACGCGAAGTGTGGGGAGCCCGGATCGTTGTGAAGCCGCTGGGAGGCCGGCGCGGCGACGCCGCCCGCTTGGCTGCGGCTCGCCTCGGCTATGCTCTGTCGGTCTTTTTTGACGACCTGAAACTCATGGGGAGGGCGCTGATGTCGGAACTGCTCGTCAAGGTGCAGCGGGACGCACAAGGACGGCGCATTCGACGTCGGATCACCGAGCACCCGGGCAAGTTCATTCACGCGAACTACCAGGTCGAGGAACGTCTGGACGGCAGCTGGGTGATCATCGCCGAGGGGCCGGAGGACCATGAAAACGCGATGGACATGGTGCGCCTATTGCGCAACATCCCGCCGGATCCTGCCTTCGTCCGGACCCGCTTGGCCCCTCCTCCGGTCACCGGGCCGATGTTGGAGCAACGCGTCGAACTGTTCCTCGAGCAGTTCAACCAGAAGCAGCGGGCCGAGGCCAACAAGCTGGACACCGCGTTCACCATGCGCCTGTTCGTCGGGATCATCGGCGACAAGGCATTGGCAAGTGTTGGGGCTGAGGAAATGGACCGTTGGCTGGACGCCCTCGCCCACTGGCCGCCGAACGCGACGAAGCGGGAACCCTACAAGGACCTGTCCCCGCGGGAGGTCGTGATCGTGTCCAAGCGCAAGGGCGAGACCCCCATCAGTTTGCGCACCCGGGAGAAACATCTGGACCGGCTCCGGGTGTTCTTCAATTGGGCCATGGAACGACGCGACGTGGACCGCAACCCGTGCGCGTCCATCCACGTCATGACCCGAGAACAGGAAGACACGCAAAGTCGCCGGGCCTTCACCGCGGCCGAGCTCGCCACGATCTTCAACCCGGCGCTGCGCGAGGTGCATTGCGACACTCCGGCCCGTTGGTGGCTGCCGCTGCTGGCGCTGTATTCGGGTGGTCGCGCTCAGGAACTCGCCCAGTTGAACACGCAGGACATCGAACAGGTCTCGGGCATCTGGGGCTTCCACATCGCCGCACGCTTCCCGGGCCAGAAGTTGAAGAACCGCCAGTCCCGTCGGTTCGTCCCGCTGCACCCGGCGCTGCTCGATGCGGGCCTCCTAACGTATCGCGAGGACATCGTGGGCATGCTGGGCGAAGGTCCGCTTTTTCCGGGACTGGGCGCGAAACCCGGAGATACGATCGGCGACTGGTTCAACCGCACCTACCTGCGCAACCAGTGCCACATCCAGGGTCAGGTCTACCACTGCTTCCGCCACAGCTTCATCACCGCGGCCGATCGGGCCGGCATCCCCGAAGCTCGGATCGCGCGCCTCAGCGGGCATGGGCAGGGTGGGTCCGTGCTTCGCGGCCACTACATCGACGTGCCGACCTTAGCCGAGCGGGCGGCGGCCCTTTCCGCCGTGGACTTTCCCCTGCCGGCCGTCGAGACCTACGCCGCCGGCCAATTCAACGCCTTTTTAGCGAAGGTCGCTCGGGGACAGAGGCGCCGGGATGCGCTAATTGCTCGCGCAAGCCGCCAGAAAGCGCAGGCATGATTATTGAGTCTGGCCCGACATCGCATCCACTGCCTGTCTAGAATGGCGAGCAAACTAAGGCCGAACCGTTTGGGGTGCGGCCGGCCCCTTTTCGCTGAGATCAGCGGTAGGGCATCCGTATCGCGGTCGTTAGACGGGAACCCTTACGTGGGCCGACGCTTGTGCCGGGTCGTCGGGCGCCGGGCTCCGGAGAACCCGCCATAATGTGAATTCTCCGGTTAAAGGATCAGGCCGTTGTCTTCGAAGACCATCAACCCGTTTTACTCTTTCTATCGGCCAGTTCGAAATCGGTCCCGGCGTTACAACCTTTTTCCCAGCCTGACCGCCATCTGGGCATACAGTTTGCACATCATTGATGGGCAGCCGTTGTCCTGGCAGTGGGCGCAGGGTGCCCCGCCGGGCATCAGCCTCAAAAAGGTGATGTTCCCATTTCAACTCGTGACGCTAGCGAGAGAGATCATTATCAACGCAGCGACCGATGAGTCAGGCGATAAGGATCTCGCTGACTGGCGCGGTTTGGCCGACCTAGCAAATGAGATCCGGCGCGCCGAAAACAATTTCGCACAGTGCGGCACCCTAGATGTCTTGTGGGAGCTTCATTCAATGGCGCACCTTCAATTCCCTCTGCAACGAACGATCAACTTCGGTGCCATCGTTCGTGCTTCCAAAATTTTTGGGACGCCCGGTGTTGAAGCCGTTGTGGTCGCGAGCTTGGGCATGACCATGAGGCAGCTCTTGCGGCTGGGCTTTGCGGTGTTTGCCAATTATCGTCTGAGACCGACCATGAATGCTTTAGCCGACTACACGATTATTGGTGCATCCGCCGAAGTTTCAAGGAAATTCTTCGACCGCATGGCGATCGACGCATTTGATCTTCGCAAGCGGATGCAGCCGCGGCAATCCTACGATGCAAACTGGATTTACACACTCAACGATCTGACAGCAACGCCTTTGATTCGTGTTGATCCCGCGCATCCCGAACGACTTGTCTGCCCCATTCCCCGCCTGCTGTTTGATCGCATCACCAACGGCGTATTCTTCGACATCGTAAATGAACCTGGCTTTTCGGATGCGTTTGGTCCCGCGTTTGAAAGCTACACCGGCGAAGCGCTACGACGAGCGCTCACCGGCCCGGAATTTCGGATTGAGAAAGGGAAGCCCTATCAGCACGTCAAACGTGAGTTGAAGCATGGCGCCGACTGGGTCGTCTCCGATCCGACCGGTCACATCTTCGTCGAATGCAAAGCCAAACGCTTCGCCTACCCGGCCAAGATGCTCCTGATCGAAGATGCTCTGGAGAGAGACCTTCAAACTTTCGCGAAGGCGATCGTCCAGAACTACAAGAACATCCTCGATGCGAAGGAAGGCATCACCGATTGGTCCGATGACGGGCTCCCCGTCTATCCTCTGGTGGTGACTCTCGAAGAACTCTATCTCTTCGGTCCCGCAGTGACGGCCCGGTTGGACGCCCACGTTGAAGCCGTCATGGTGTCGGAGAAGGTTCCCCTCGATTTGCTCAGAACGATGCCATGGCTGATTGCATCGGTGCGCGAGTTGGAGTTGGCTGCTCAGGTTGTGAACAAGCGCGGCGTTTCCGAAGTTTTTGGCCCTGTGCGCAGGCCCCCTTACGAGGGATGGAACTTGATCAATTTTATGCAACAGAAATTCGAAAATGAGCTGCTGGACTGCACCGAAAGCCTGTTCCCCGAGGAAGAGGATCGTTTGTTTCCCGAGGAGGAAATCCGCCGCGTTAAAAACTGACGGCAGTAGCGGTCACGTCATCAATTCCCGCAGGTTGCGATGACCGGACTTGTCCAACAATGCGCGGATCTGACTTCGCACGGTGCTGATCTTCACTCCCCGCGCCTCCGCATGCTCTGCCGGCGTCCGACCGTCTCGAAGCGCGCGCCACAACGCTTCTTCGGCCGCCGTGAGACTCCATCGCCGCGCTTGCTCGCTTGCTCCTGCATTCTCCCGATCGCTCAGCGGCACGACGGTGAGCACGACACTGGCTCGGTGGTGAAATCCTGACGGGTGGCCCACCGCGTCCACCAGCTTGCCCAGACTGCCGGCCGCTGTCGGATTTCTTGGCAAGGGGGATAGCCGCAAGCCCAGGATCCGTCCCCGGTGATGCACGGTGCTGGAGAACGGCAGCCGCGTGGCCGCCACGGCGCGGACACGGGCTTCCAATGAGGATCCGGCCTGCGAACCGGACAACCCCAGGTTGGCCCGGCGCATGTGCGGCCCAAGCAAGTGCGCCGCCGCCGGATTGGCGTGGCACACCCGACCGCCGTCGTCGAAGAACACGATCCCCTTAGCGAGCTGGTCCATCGCGGCCTGGCCGGACGCAGCAGCCTCCCGTAGCCAATCGGCCCGCACCATCATGGGCATCCACCGAGCCAGGTGATACATCACGCCGGATAACGCTTGCCGCTTAGCACCCTCGAACCGCGACCGTCCGACGAGATGACTGAACGCGATGTCGACGTGCCGTTCTCCGTCACGGAACACGTTGCCGCCGGCGACATAGCGGGGCCCGTGTGGGATCAGGAAGTCCTGATAGAACTCGGACCGGGCGACGTAGCGGTCATCGAGCTCGTCGTGGCACGCCACGCACAAACCGGTGGGTGCGCGAGAGCCCATCTTCCGCCGGGGATCGATCGCCTGGTAGTGAGACAGGTAAGTGGCCTCGGCGCCGACGATTTGGTGACCCGTGATCAGGCTGACCAGCACCTCGTTCTTGCTTTCATCCCAGCCGATGAGGTGCACGCCGTCGCAATCCAGGAACCGGTTGAAGCCGGCGATGACGTGAGCCGCCCGGCCAGGGTCCAGGACGGTTCCATACAGATCGGCCACCAGCGCGTCGCGCACCTCTGCGCGTTCTCGCCATCCCTGCGCCATCGGTGACCCCCTGTCATCCACACTTTTGAGGATGAGGACGGTAGTCCCGCTCTCTAGGCTTTGCAACCGAACCGTTCAACGCCACAGGGGAATTTCATGCGTTCGTCCACCGGCACCATCTTCGTCCTGGCGGTCTTCCTGACCGCCGCCCTCGCCTTCTCATCCGGCACGCTGGCTGCCGACGGTGCGGTCAGCCATCGCCTCACCGTGGTCAACGATCGTCCGGATCCCATCGACTCCCTGGCCTATACCCCCAGCGGCGCGGATCGCTGGTTCTCGGTGGTCGGTGGCCCCATCGCTCCCGGCAAGGCCAGCCAAGCCGTCGTGAGCCTGCCAGGGTCCGCGTGCGTGTTCGACGTTCGGGTGCGCTATGCCGGCCAGCCGGCCGTGCTGATCAAAGCGTGGAACGCCTGCGACATGCCGGTCCTGCACGTGCGTCAACCCGGCCCAACCTGACAGATCGCCTCAGGACGCTCGCCGGCGCCGCGGCGGTCGCCGCTCCGTTTCCGGGGCGGCCAGTCGGGCCTGCAGGCGCTTGGCGAAGTCGACCAGCGAGACGTCGTAGAGACGGATGAGCTCCAGGACCTGCACCAGGTCAATGCCGCGCTGGCCCACTTCCACCGCCGACACGTAGGACTGGGGCCGGTCGCCCAAGTGCGTCGCCACTTCCAGCTGAGACAGCCCCGCTTCCAGCCGCATGTCTTTGAGCAGCAACGCGATTTCCGCGTGCTCGGAGCTGTGTCGGGATCCGCGTTTCATGGCCGGCCTCGAAGGGTGGCCTGAAAGTTATTACCCGTTGTCCAGTTATCGGAAAGTCATCTTTTAACCCGTTTAGCGAATATCATCATCCTCGGTTCGACCAAGGGTGCCGCCTCGTCTGACAAGGAATTTCGTCCATGCGCCTTCACTCGCTTGCCTCGTTCCACCTCCCGCTGCTTGTCCTTGCTTCGGTATTTGCACCATGCGCTCAGGCCGCCACCCATTACCTCACCTTGATCAACGACGACGCGGTTCCGACGGTGAAGGTGGAAGCCGCTCCCCACGGCACCTCGGAGTTCCAGGCGCTGGACACCGCCGGTCCGCTGCAAGGCGGCCGGACGGTGCAAGTTGCCGCGGCGTTCCCGGACGGCGTGTGTGCGGTGGACGTGCGAGTCTCCTACGCCGGCCGAGGCCCCGTGCTGATCAGCGGCTGGAACGTGTGCCGCGAACCCAAACTCTATTTGGGCCAGTCCCGCCGCGCCGGCCTTCGTCGGATCAACGCGGTCAACGTCCCGGCGCTTCCTGCCGTCGTCCTTCCGACCTCCGGTCCCCAATCAGGATCTGCCCATGATTAAGTTGCTGCTCTTGATCGCCACCGTGGCCGCCGCCGCGTGGGGCCTCCGGAAAGGTCTCGGCGGCCTGGGCTCCCGCCCTTCAGGCCACGGCGACCCGCTGACGGTCACCGAGGAAAACGGCTGGACGACGATCGCCACGACGCCGGCTCCGTTGCCCGCCCGCGTTTCCGTCATCTCTTGGATCCTGGCCTTGGCCGTCGGCGTGACGGGCGCGGCGCTGGGCTTTCGCGTGGATCCCAATTCGCCCTTACCTTTGATCTTCGGCCTGGCCGCATGGATCGGGGGCGGCATCGTCATCGCCAAGCTCCACAAGGCGGCCCACGACGTGAACCGCAAGGTGCAACGCAAGCCGTTCCAAGTTTCGGCCCAAGGGATCCGCCTGCCCGACGGCGTCCTGGTCACTCCCGGCCAGATTTATGCGATCCGCCGCGGCAACACGCAAGCTGGAGACCGAGTGGTGATGGGCGGAGCAGGCGTGGTGGCCGGCGTCAGTCAGATGGCGATGGAGTCAGCCGAGCGCTTGGCTCGGGTCAGCCACACCGTGGAGGTCGACCACGGGGGTCGGGCGACGGTGCTGGCCGGCGGTCTGACGGAAACGCAGGCGCACGCAGTGGCTTCGGAAATCACGCGGCGGTTGCCGGGGTTCCGCTGAAGCCACCGTGCCGGCGTCCCCCGTGTTGGTGAGCGCGATCGCACGACCGAAGCTGGGTCGGGAACGCGATCTGTCCCCTCGCCGACCGTGAAGATGGTGATGCATCCACGCGCGCCGAGGACCGATTCCTTGGGAGCTTGACCATTGCTGCGCAGTGGCCATCGATCCGATGTGCGTATTCGGCAACGTCACCAACGATCAAAGAAGCGTCGCACGCGCTCATCCCAGAAGCGATTCGATCCTTAAATGGAGTCGTGTCCGTGTTCATCAAACGCCGGTATAGTCGTGTGAAATCATCAACGGTCCGGCGCTCAGTGGACCGATCCTTCAACCCACGGGCACGGAAATCCACCCATGATTCGACGCTCACTGGGCTTGTTGCTGGTTGCACTGTCCATGCAAGCGGCCGGCCTTGCGCACGGCCAGGAAAATGCAGCCGCGGACCCGCCGCTTCGACCCGCCTATTATACGTGTGTCAAAGCGTCTCGCGGCGTCACCTTGGCCCTGAACGACTGCATCGGCAACGAGCACGACTTTCAGGACAAGCGCCTCAACACCGCCTATCAAAACCTCAGGAAGTCGCTGTCCGACGTGAAGCGCACGGCCTTGCGCGATGAGGAGCGGGCTTGGATCGGCCGACGCGACAAGACGTGCGCCCCGGATGCCAGTGGCGGCACGGCCAGCCTGCTGGATTCCAATCAGTGTCAACTGGACCAAACCGCCGCGCGCGCGGCGGCTCTCGAAGCTCGCACGGGCCAATGATGAAAGCCCGATGACGGGCCACCACGAGCCAGAATGCGATGAACACCAGGAAGGAAAGTCATGACGGATGAGCTGGAACAGGCGAAGCGTGCCGCCGAGCAATGGCACCTCGGTCAGACCTCGGCGGGCTACGAATCCGGGGCCGCCGGTCCGGCGGCCATTTCCTCGGGCAAGGACGACCACGGTGGGGTGTCCTATGGGTCCTACCAACTCTCCACCAAGACGGGCACCTTGAAGGAATACCTGGACCAGTCCTCTTACGGCGCCCAGTTCAAGGACCTCACGCCCACAACCCCAGCCTTTGATGCCAAGTGGCGGGAGTTGGCGAACACCGATCCCGGCTTTGCCCAAGACCAACACGTGTTTGTGGGGCGCTCGCACTACGACACCCAGGCCGCCGCATTGCGGGACCGCGGCCTGGATTTGTCGGATCGCGGCATGGCCGTGCAAGATGCTCTTTGGAGCACGTCGGTGCAATGCAGAGAACTGACCCCGAACATTTTCTCCAAAGGTTTGAAGGAAAAGTTTGGCGAACACTACGAATTGGCCAAACTCAGCGACAAGGACATCGTCGACGCGGTTCAGGACTACAAGACCGCCCATGTCCAAACCTTGTTCAGCAAGTCGCCAAAGCTGCATGAATCGTTGAAAGATCGATTTTCCGATGAAAAGGCATCGTTGGAACGACTGGCGGACAGCGACGCGGTGCTCAGTGCCAACGGCGTGAGGGTCGAGCACAAAGGAACGCTCGCCGCTGCTCCAGCGCCACCTCACCACGGTGCGCACGCAAGCCACGCGCAGCATGCCGGCAGCCTGCGCCTCAACGATCGGTCCGACGCGGTGCTTGCCGTCCAAACCCAGTTGACGGCGCTGGGCTACACCGGCACGGAGGGTCACCCCCTGCAAGCCGATCGCCACTTTGGCCCGAACACCCAGGCGGCGGTGGAGGCGTTCCAACGCGACCACCACCTCCAAGCCGATGGCGTGGCGGGTGCCAAGACGCTCGACGCGTTGCATCGCGCCCAGCCGCATCCGACGGCGGACTTGACGGATCGCGCCCATGCCGGCAACCCCATGTTCGAGCAAGCCCTGAAAGCCGTGCACGAGTTGGACGCGAAGCACGGTCGAACGCCGGATCAGATGAGCGTCAACTTCGCCGGTGCCTTGGCGGCTCGATCGCGGGCCGAGGGCATGACCGGCATTGACCACTTGGCTCTCAGCGACGATGCTCGGACCGCCTACGCGATCCAAGGCGACCTGAATTCTCCGTTCAACCGGCATGCGTCGGTCGATGTGGCTCAGTCGGTCGTCCAACCCCTCGGACAAAGCACTCAGGACTGGTCACACGCCCATCAGCAGCAGGTGGCGGCGCAGGCGCCGCAGCAAGACCCGCAACAACAGCAACAAGCGGCTCACACGCTGACGCGTTGAGGGCATGCTCGACGCCGTGCCTGCCACCTACCCCGAGGTTCAGCGCTTGCGGGAATGGTCCACCTGGTCGGAACGCCAGGTCGGTGTGCGCCCCGAACTGCACGGGACCGTTTCGTCGGTGTCGTGGGAGAACCGAGGAAGTCCACTCTGATGGTCCGGGGGCGCAGCGACTATTTGGTGGGCCGTCACATCGAACGCAAGGGAGATGCGCAGCAGCGCGCGTTGACGCAGGCAGCGGGCGCGACCGAAGACGGTAGCTGATGGTCCCGCCCATGACATCTAAACCGTGACGTGCGTCGAAGACCGTCCGCGATCGGCGACCATTTACGGCCGCCGCGTTTCACCACCGCGGCCAGTGCGTTCAATCGCAGCGGCCAGTCCGACCGGCGTAGGCATCGATCTTCTCCTGGTAACTTTGGCGTAGCGATATTACGGCGCTATCTACGGTCGCGACGTTACACGTGTGCTGGGCCTTCCGGCCGCAGGCTCCAGCGGAGTAAAAGCCAAACTGCGGGGGTTGGCTGTTCGGACCCGCATTGCTGTCTCAATACTTGATCGATTCGACTTAAGGCGCTTGCCGCCTACATTGACATTCGGCAGACCCCGACTAGGATCACCGATCATTCTGGAGATCCCTATGGAATTGCAGCGAAGAATCGTCAAGACACTCGGTGACATGGGGCCGCCCGTAGAGGTTACGATCGCCGTATTTGCTCTATGTATGCTACCGCTCGGAACGTTACTTTTTGTAATATTCCACGCGACTCCCAATCATTAGGGTACTTAATGATGTCTTCGTATACATAGCCAAGGCCAAGCAAGGGTCCTGACACCAGGGTAAAAAATAGTGCTGCCAAGAACCAACCCCACTGCGGTCCGCTAGTAGGAAAGAATCGCCCACGCTTATGAATGCCCACATTCAACAGCGTAACGCTCATTACGAAGACAACAAACGCAGCGGTCCACATCCCGACCAAGCCAGAATCCGCCTTTGATATAACGAAGGCAACTATCCCCGCGCCGATAAGGATGCCTGAAGACCAGAACCATACCTCCGCGAGTTTGCTATCGCGATAATACAAGCCTAGTCCTCCAGCAATGCCTGCGAAACAAGGAAGCACATAGGAAACAAACTCGGAAACGTCGTGCCGAACATCGGCACTATATTTCGCATAGATATAAATGGCCGAACCCGTGGCAGCAAAAATCAAGGCGATGTAGAAAACAACAAAGCCTCGGCGTTTTTCTATAGCCGCGTCACCATCGCCGGATACGAGGCTCCGTGCGGAGCCAGGTAAACGTTGTTCCAGGTCACGAATGGCCTTATCAAGATTTTCAATCTTCCGATCAAATGAGCGTGCTCTGTGCGTGGCCCATTCTAATGAAAACGCAAGGATAAAGACTAAGGTGAGAAAAATTAGCATCATTCCATTTGACCTTGCTGATCCAAAGATGGGCACAATGTGCAGCGGTTCCGGAGATATCTGTCAAGCGAACAAAAACATCCGCTCTGCTCCCTCTATCACGCTGAGCCCGTGCTGTCCGACTCACCCGACTGCCCCCGGATTGCATCGGTCAGTGCGTTGCAGCTGTCTCGCAACGCGGGCATCAGGGCATGGAACACGCTTTCGAAGTCGAAGGGAAGTTCAGTCCGCAGTCCAAGGCGCTCCCGGACCGTCCTCTCAAGCTTGGCTTCGTTGCTGCCGGTGTAATGCGAGCACAGCAGACGCACGTCATAAAGCACAAAGAACGGACTGACGATGTTTTCTTTCTTGGTCATGCCGAGCACATCAACGGCTAATTTCTCGAGGAGCTTGCACCCCTTCAGCTCATCCGTAGTCGCTTCGGGAATGCCCCTTGACGTCAAGAAGTGCCTCAATGCCTTGACGTTGATCGCCTCAACAAAGAGCTGGTTGACGAAGTTGAAGAAAGCCGCAACGTGCCGTTTTTCCCAAAAAACAGGAACGGCCGTACTCTGGAGCATCGAAAGAACATCCGTGTTCATGGAAAAAAGCTCGAAAGCGTACGTTTCGGAGACCGCTACTGCGAGCGTCCGACGCGCATCATAGGCCACATCTTTCAGGGACGGATTTGACCACTTTACGTCAATCTGCGCGTCGTAAAACTGCGAGTGGATATCGTGGTCGGACGGAACATTCTCGGAGCGGAGATAGTACTTTTCCTTGTCAGGAAGACGATCAATATCGCCAAGCCACATGATGACGCGACCCGAGCGCGTGATGCCGAACTCTATACTCCAGACGACCTGCAGTGCCCCCTCGACTGCCTCAGACATACATCGGACGGTCCCGTAGGTGTCAGAAAAAAGGTCGAGCGTATAATCGGGATACTGGCCGTATTTGGCGAGAACCGCCTTGTCGAAGAAAACGGGCGTGAGGAATCCGTCATTCGAAGCCCGTGCGAGGCCGGGGATATACTCGTAGTCGATGTGCGAGTAAAGAAAACGGAATGCCTCGGCGTAGCGGTACCGCTTTTCCAGCCACTTCGGAACGAGGTCTATACCGCCATCTCCACGCTCGCGCGCCTCCTTTAGAAAGTCGAGGATCAAGAACCGCGTTTTGGCAGGGAAGTAGATGGCTCCTGAACCATCCTCCTTTAGCAGTGGCACGCCATCGAGATGCACGACCAAGCCGTCGGCTACAAAACTCAACTTATCGAAACAAAGCCGCAGAGGGCAGCCTTGGGAGTCGAAATACTCAGGGCTCGACTCGGAGTCGAAATTCACGGTCATTTGGGGTCTCCATACCATGTTCATGACTGGCGATTATGGCAGGTCAATTCGCGCCCGCGCACCTCCAGCACGGCCCAGGCCTTACCTCAACACCGACTCAAAGAATTTCCACATCCCGCCGATATTCGCCCTTACGCTCGCTCCATTCCAAGGTTGTCTTAGCGACAACTCCCACAGGCCCGAAGAATAGTTCCTTCACTTGCGGTCTGAAGCAGATCACAACTGCAAAGGCGGACGAAGTTCATCGAAATCGAGCCACTCTGCCCATGGCAATCCTGAAAAAAATGCCAACAACTCCGGCGCCGTCCAGGAACGCACGTAATCTTTCGCGTGGACATCCTCACCCGCTTCGGGCCCCATCAGCGCACGGCGACGTTCGGCAGGCAACGCAGTGCCCTGGAGTTGCTGGATCACGTTCTGCCACAGGGAATGGAAGCCGAGGGTTCCGTTGGCGCACCACGGCTTGATTTCCAGGCGCCCCAGTAGTACAGGAAGCTCTTACTGATCGCGTTGCTGGCGCCCGTTTCCCATCAATTTTCATCTCGGGGAACAGGCGCTCGGCACCCTGCGCACCAAGCCGCTCAACGCGGCCCCAGAGCCCCAGCGCCAGGAAGTCCGGATCAAGCGTGACAAGCCTGCGGCTCTGGTCGTTCTTTAGGCTGCCCTGGGCTGCACAGTCGACGAAGTGAAGTTGAAGAAACTGAGGGTGTGGTCCGCGCGCCCGTGCCCGTTACTCATGATTGGCACGCTATTTGTTTACCTGAGTTGGGTTCGGGGTCTAGTCATCTAAACCGTGACGTGCGTCGAAGACCGACCGTGATCGGTGACCCTTCAAGGCCGCCGCGTTTCACCACCGCGGCCAGTGCGTTCAATCGCGGCGTCCAAGTCAGACCAGCGTAGGCACATTCATTCGGCGGAAGACTCCATCCCGGAGAACCAGTCAGCGTAGGGCGTGTTCTTGACCAGGTGCCGGTTGAGATCTGCGGCTCCATCGGTCCACCACACCGGACCCCGTTCACCCAATCCCCTCTTCGCTCCGTCCACAGATCGGCGAGCGGCGGCGAGACGTTCCTCATCGCCGTTGGCCTTCGCCGCTTTGACGGCACGCCGGGCATCCATCAACTCATGAACCAAGCGTTCCCTTTCCTGCTCGCCAAGTCCTGGGTTGCTGGTTCGCCATAGGCGTCCCCTCACAATCAGGTATCGGCCGTCGGGAGTGATCGGAGCATTCATAAAGGTAGCCTATGGAGTCGGCGGTGAAGGCCATGCGGAGCCGACTCCAGCCGCTGGTGCTCGTCTGCGCGAAATCCAGTTACTCCATCGAGAGAGTGGGTCTCATCAATTGACTGTGACTCTCGTCAAAGGCTGAGTGTGATAACCACCCTCTTGCGACCGAACGGACCAGGACCGTGACGTTCAATCACAGCGGCCAACTCCGATCAGCGAGGGCGGCAGCGTCAATCTAACCATGGCCCTAGACAGAGGAGTGTCGTTGGGGGCGAACGGGAAGATCGATGGTGTCCGTGGGCAACTGTTGTTTTACTTCGCCAGCTCACTGCGGATGTGGGCAATGTTGATGGCTCGACACAGGTCAACCGCTTGGGCTTCTATGCTGGTGACATTGCTCGGTGACACGCCAGGCAACTTGTCACCGTCAATCCACGCCTCTCCCTCCTGAACCGTTAGATAGTTTTTCAAGTATGCCGCGATCGTTCCGATTTCGCGGCCTCGCACACTCTCGAAATGCGCAAGAGCGTCACTGTAATGAATGAGGCTCCATCCGCATTTTTCATCGAAACCATCCACTCTAACTGCCAGCGGATCCGCAAGCGTCAGTTCCGGAGCGTTATTCATGATGAGCTTTCGCATCCACTCCGAAGGCCGAAGCTCAGCTTTTCTCGCAGCCGCGTTGATCCGGCGGGTCTCGAGGACGTCGAATCGCAAAGTTGGTTTGTAGTCTGTTTCCATGTGCATGCTCCTGCAACAAAGCTTGCCGGCAATTGCCGGCGCATATGTATATTGCCGGCAATTGCCGGCACAGTCAATGCGACCCAAGATCGTTGTAGGGCTTCTTGAGCGGATACCGATCACTCGGTCCAATTGAACCAGCGAGGTCTTCCAGACGAAGCCTGGGGGACTTGCACACAAGAAAATTCCAACAGGGGCCTGGCTGGGATGCAGGGGTATGCGCTGGCCGCCGAGATATCGGAACGGTTGCCGTGCTCTCGATGGATCAACCCCTCAGTCTCCTTACCCTGCAATCCCAGTCAAGGCAGGCTTAACTCACTCCGTTCACAGTTTTGGACATCCCCGGTGGATTCCATTCCGAGCGAGGGCGAGCTGCAGTGCGCCCTGCCACGGCTTTGAAAAATAGTTCCGATACGGGGTTGACAGCGATCCGGACTTGCCTAGAACGGCGGTTCCTTTCCTCCTGGACGTTCGTATGTTCTTGCCACTCCTGCACAATCCGTCTGTCCGCGTGCTTGGGAAATCCTGGGCATGAAGAAATACGACGCCCTTCGCCTGATCCTGACGACCACGCTGACCGACCGCGAGATCGGTGCGTCCGCTGGCGTGTCGAAAACCACGGTGGGCCGCTACCGCCGGCTCGCGGAGGCGAAACGTCTCTCGTGGAACACGCTCGCCGAGCTCGGACCGGACGGCATCGACCGCGTCGTCAATCGCCCGCGCAGCGGCGGAAAGGCCAAGCGCATTCCAGACCTGTCGCTGCTGGACGACCAGCTGCAAACCAAGGGGATGACGTTGCAGCTGATCTGGGAACAAATGCGGACCGCGGACCCGCATACGACACCGTCTTACTCGCACCTGGCCGCCTGCCTCAAACGGTATCGGAGCACGCTTCCCACGGTGATGCGTCAGCGTCACGTGCCGGGTGAACGTGTGTTCGTCGATTACTCGGGCTTGCGCCCTTTCTACATCGATCGCACCACACAGGAGAAGGTGTTTGTCGAGCTCTTCGTCGGCGTCCTGGGCGCGAGCTCGTTGCTCTTCGCGATGTGCACCCCATCCCAGAAGGTGCCGGACTTCATTCGGGCGCACGTGGCGATGCTGGACTATTTCGGCGGAGTGCCCATGGTCGTGGTGCCCGACAACCTCAAATCCGCTGTGGTGGTTGCCGGCCGCACCCCGACCATCCAACGCTCGTATGCCGACCTGGCCCGTCACTACGGCATGGCCGTCCTGCCCGCGCGACCCTATCGGCCACGCGACAAGGCCAGCGCCGAAGTCGGGGTCAAGTATGCCCAGCAAAGGATCCTTTCTCGTCTGCACCATCAGCATTTCTTCTCCCTGGATGAATTGAACGAGGAGATCGGCCGCCTCCTCGAAGAGGCCAACGCCCGGCCGATTGTCAAGGACGGTGTCAGCCGACGGGCGCGTTTTGAAGCCATTGAACGCTTGGCGTTGAAGCCCCTGCCCGCCCAGCCCTACGCCTACGCCGACTGGATCGCTGTGCCGAAGGTGCTCCAGGACTACCACGTGGCTGTCGAGGGGCACTTCTATTCCGTGCCTCATGACCTCATTGGCAAACGGGTGGATGCACGCGTCACCGACCAGACGGTGGAAATCCTGTGCAACCGCCGCAAGGTGGCCCAGCACGCGAGAAGCACCGCGGTGGGTGGACACACCACGAACATCGGCCATCAGCCGGAGGCTCACCGTGCGCAGGGTGAGCGCACTCCCGAAGGCATGTTGGCCTGGGCGAAAGACGCCGGTCCCCACGTGCTTCGCTTCGTGCAGCACCAGGTGGGTGGACCGCAGCCCTTCACAGGACTGCCGGCTTGCGAACGCCTGCGTTCCCTGGCGCGGACGCACGGCACCGCCGCGGTGGACCAAGCGGCACGCGCCGCTTTCGAAGCCCGGTCGCCAACCATCACCACGCTCAAACGCCTCTTGGACAATGCCGCCGTCCACGCTAAGCAGTCTCATGTCCGCCGCAGTTCATACGCGCAGGGTCCCGTCTTTCAATCCGAGGAAGTCACATGCTGAAAGAAGCGCTGGCGGAGCTGTCCGCTTTGAAACTCGGGTCGATGGCAGACCGCCTTCGGCAATGGGCGGAAGATCCCGAAAACCTGGGGAGATCGCATGCTGAGTGCGTGCTGGCCCTGGCCCAGGCCCAGGCGCAGGCCTCAGCCAACAAGCGGGCGAAGTGCTTTCTGAGCCGAGCGGACCTCCCGCCCAACATCGCCATCGAGGATTTCCGAGACGGGTCTCGGCGCGGGTTGGCGCCTGGGCTGCTGGGCAACTTGAAAGCTTGCGACTGGGTCCTGCGTGGACAAGCCGTGGTCATCACGGGCGGCACGGACACGGGCAAGACCTTCTTGGCTGCGGCGTTGGGACGAGAGGCGAGCCTGCTCGGGCATTCCGTCGCCTACCGGCGCATCCCCGACTTGCTGGTGGAGTGCGCGATCGAGCAAAGCAAGGGCGCCACCGCCCTGTCGGCCTTGATGAAACGGTTGTCCCGGCCAAAGCTGCTGGTGCTCGATGACTTCGCGGTGGAGCCAGCCACATCCGAACAGTGTCACATCCTGCGGCGCCTCTTGGATGCCCGACATCGTCATGGCCTTGCGCTGCTGGTGGCCGCTTCAAATGCCGTGGAACATTGGTCGGACTATTTCGAGGACAAGACGGCCGCCGAGGCCATCTATTCGCGCACCAGCGCCCATACCAAGCCGATCGTGCTGAAAAAGGCGAGCTGACGGGCGCCGGCACTCCCTTGCCCCCGCCCCAACTCCACATCACGCATCGGCGTCTGCAAGCGCATTTCGCTCGGCGATCCCATCGAGGATGGACGGCCTCTTCCACTTTGCTTCGTAGCGTCGCACCGCATCGTCGGCCTGCGCCTCCGCATCGCATGGATCACGCGTGGTCAACGCGTGCATGTAGGCCGTCTGCCAGATTTCTTTTCTGGTCGGCGAGAACGCGTGCTGAGAATGTGTCGTAGGCATGGAGGCTCTCCGCGGAAGGTCTGAAACCTACCCCCGGATTCCCTCCTGTCAAGACCGATTCCACGGCGCTCTAGCCCATTCCCGCCCTGCTTGGTGCGGTTGAGTTCGACAATTTGCCCAATCCGCAGCCGCTGACCTGACCGTCTGAAACAGGCTGGCCGGTTCTCGCCCCGAACCCGCGCCGTGGCACCCGCTTCTCTCCCGTTCTGCTCGGCCCACGAGACCGTTATGGTGGCCAGACTGATCCAGACTGGCGTCCGTCCGCAACCGAGACACCATCTATATAAAGGGGCTGCTGCGTCATGCCGCGGCGAAGCAACAACGAGGAACAACGCCATTTCCACCTATGGTGGTCAGCCTGTTCCAGATCACGTGGCCACATTTGTCAGAATATGCACCTGGATAATCTTGTATGGGCGGTCCGCCGGTCTGAAACTGTCTGGCCGTCAGAATGTTTCGTCTGGAAAACAGTTGGCAGGCTACGCTTCACGGTTCTTCCCTAGTAGCGGAGACCGTTCTCAGCACGTCTGCCTGGCATCCTTCCTTCCCGCTGCAATCGTCGTCACCATTTGCCCCTGTATTAGGCCAGACAATAAAGGGGTCTGCGCTGCACCCGGCTCGACGACTTATGCTGGATCATAGTAAGGATGCAGCATCGCGAGAAATGCCAGAGCCTGCTTCTCTGCTTCAGCAAAGACGGTGATCCGGACCACTTCGATCATCGCGCAATGACTGTGCAGGCATCCGTAGAACTCAAACGAAATACGATCAGACTCGAAAAATTACGAACGGACCGTCATAACTTGCGCATTGTCATCTTCTTTGGTTCGTGCGCAAATACGGCATCGAAGTAGCACAGGGAGTGTGGGACGCGTCGCCATGGATCTATTCAGGCATGAAGTTTCGCTTCTTGGCACAGACCGCAACTTCGGTCGTGCGACGATCATTCTCCCTCCCCAGCGCATCTACACCGTTTCGGCATCCCTAGCATTTGCTGGAATGCTTTTGCTCCTTTGCTTGTTTGGAACGTATTCTCACCGGGTCCGAATCACCGGGCGCTTGGTGCCCACCGCAGGACTGTCGTCCGTGGTTTCCAAATCAGGCGGCACGGTCGAGCAGGTGCTGGTAAGCGAGGGAACGCTTGTTCGATCGGGCACCCCTATCGCCGTTGTGACAAACGAACGCGCTAGTCGCGCTTTGGGTGCATCCGAGGCGATCGCTACCGGTCAGTTGAGAGAGGATCAGACACGCCTTCATGGTGATATTGCCTCACAGAAGATCGTGGCGCGTGAACAAAGTCTATCCCTTCAGCACCAACTGGACGAAAGCCTCCGCCAAGATGAGCATTTGGCTCGCAGCATTAGCATTCAACGGCAGCAAATCCAGCTCCAGGAACAGATGCTCAGTCGGATTCAGCCCCTGCTTTCGAAGGGCTATGTTTCGGCACTTCAAGTCCAACAGCAGCAGGGCGCGCTCTACAGCGAGCGATTGGCGCTAGAGGATCTGGCTCGCCAACATGAAGACTTGGCGGCCAGGATCACAACGACCCAGGCAGCGTTAAAAAATGCTCCCGAACAGTTGCGGGCCAACGTCAGCGAACTCGAATCCAAGCTATCGGTGGCAACGCAAGAGCTGGCCAAGGCCGAAACCGAGCGATCCGAACAATTGATCGCCCCTATCGATGGGCGAATTACGAACGTCGTGATTCACCCAGGTCAGACGCTCCGAGCCGGACAGACCGCATTTACCGTCGTCCCGGACCATTCCAAGCTAGTCGCGGAGTTCCTCGTGAATGGAAGCGCGATTGGACTCACCCGACCGGGGAACCCGGTATCGCTCCACGTGGATGCCTTCCCTTACGAGAAATACGGGTCACTTCAAGGTCATGTGCTCGACCTTCCCATCAGCGCCCTGGCACCTGACGATGTCATGCAGCTCCTGGGCCAGCCTCAGGTTGACCAAGTTCCCACGTATCGGCTGGAAGTGGCCCTGCCCCGTCAGAGCGTGTCCGCGGAGGGCTCTTCTCACCCGCTCCTTCCCGGAATGACGCTGGACGCGGACTTGCTGTTGGAGAAACGACGCTTGATCGACTGGATCTTCGAGCCAATCTTGGCATCTCGAAAAAATTAAGCCCCGCCGCGAATTTAACGACCATGGACGAAGATCAAAGCCCCCTTCACCGCGCGCGGTTCTTTGGCCGGCGTCGACGACTCCCCGTCGTCCGGCAACAGGAAACAGCGGAATGCGGATTGGTTTGCCTGGCAATGCTCTTGGGCTGGCACGGCCACCATGCCAACCTTGCCGAGCTCCGGCGCCGATTTCCTTCATCCTCGCGGGGATGCACTCTGGAAGATCTGACGCGCTGGTCGGACGAGGTCGGCTTCGTCAATCGACCGGTCCGTCTAGACCTTGATGAATTAGACCAGCTCCAAACTCCTAGCATCCTTCACTGGGACATGGACCATTTCGTCGTTTTGGCGAACGTCAAAGATGGCAAGGTGATCCTTCATGATCCCGCCCGGGGCCGGGTCACCCTTTCCGTTGAAACGGTATCTAAGCACTTCACCGGCGTCGCCCTCGAACTCACGACCGGGCCAGACTTTCGCCGTAAGCAACCACCACCCCCTGTTTCACTCCGGAAACTGGCCGGGTCCGTCGTTGGCCTTCGCTCATCGATGGCGCGGCTGTTTGGGTTTGCCATCGCCCTAGAAGTCATTGCGCTCTTCATGCCGCAGTTTCTTCAGATCCTGGTGGACCAAGTTATCGCCGATAACGATGTTAGCCTGCTGACCCTGATCGGGTGCGGTTTTCTAGGCTTGACGATCGCACAGTCAATCATTTCAGCTTTCCGAACGTGGACTGTTACGTGGGTGAGCACTCACTTCTCGATGAACTGGACGGCGAATGTCTTCCGTCACCTCATGCGCCTGCCGCTCCTGTTCTTCAATCGCCGCAACGTCGGTGACGTCACCTCTCGATTTGGAGCGATCGGAACGATCCAGCAAAACCTGACCACTCAGCTGATTGGTGCTCTGATGGACGGGGTGATGTCCTTGGCAACGCTTGTGCTGATGGCGATCTACAGCCCCCTGCTGTCCGGCATTGTCGTGATTGGTGCCGTCGTCTATTCCTTGAGCCGCGTGGCTTGGTTTCACACTTACATGGAAGCCAATCTCAGCCAGATCACGACGGACGCTCGCCAGCAGACCAGCTTGATCGAAGCCATCCGTGGTGCTTCTACCATCCAACTCAACAATCAAGCCGCAAGTCACACTTCGCGCTTCTTACGCGATACCTCCGACGCGCTAGAAACTCGGGTCGAGATTCAGCGCCTCAACCTTCTGTTCTCTCTTGCTGGAGGAATCATTTCCGGAACCCAGCGGATCGCCGTGCTTTGGGTCGGCGCATCGCTCGCCCTGACTGGCCGGTTCTCCGCCGGCATGCTGATGGCATTCGCCACCTACGCGGATCAGTTCACGAACCGATCCGCGGCGCTAGTGGACTATGTCATCCAGTTTCGACTGCTCCGCCTTCAAGGCGAGCGCTTGGCCGACATCGTGCTGACTCCCACAGAGCCGCATCTGCAGGGGTTCCACAGCGGGGATCTCCCGATGCCATCGGTCCAGTTTGACAACGTGAGCTTCCGATACTCCGACAGCGACCCTTGGATCATCACTCAAGCCAGCTTCGAGATTAAGCCAGGAGAGTCCGTCGCGATCAGCGGTCCCTCGGGTTGCGGAAAATCAACGTTGCTTCATCTTATTCTGGGGCTGCTCGAACCCCAGGTGGGTCGGATCCTCATTGGGGGCGTCGATCTCAAGCAGTTGGGCAAAACCCGCTACAGATCCATGCTCGGGTCGGCACTCCAAGACGACCGACTGTTTTCTGGAACGATCGCAGACAATATCGCTTTTTTTTCTACTGAAGCTGACTTCTCACGCGTCCAGAATGCGGCCGAGCAGGCTGACATCCATACCGACATCCTTGCTCTCCCGATGGGCTACAACAGCCACATTGGCGACATGGGGTCAACATTATCGGGAGGGCAGCGCCAGAGAATCATCTTGGCCCGTGCTCTCTACCGGCGTCCACGCATCCTGGTGCTGGATGAGGCGACCAGCCACCTCGACGTTCCCCGCGAAAACCACATCACGGCGCTAATCAAGCGGATGGACATCACACGCATATTGGTCTCCCACCGCCCAGAGACTGTCGCCTCAGCCGATCGCATTTTGGAACTTTCAAACGGGCGTCTTCGCTCGCTCATCAAAAAGCCGGAAGCCACCGAGCCATTGGCGCCAGCATAAGTTTTCGCCAGCTTGGCGAATTTGGATGACGGCACACAGTGTGCCGTCACCGACACAAGGAGCATGTCATGCGTGAGTTGAAGCAGTCCGAGCTGCGCTATGTGGCTGGCGGCTTGCAAAAGGGGCCCATCGACGGCGGCACGGAGCCACCCGTCATTGTCACCGGGCCAGGCGGTGGCGGTGGCGGGGTCTCTCCCCCTCCAGGAGGCGGAACGATCGGTGGCTCGCCTTCAACCCCCCACGGCGGTGGCGGAGCCTCCGGCGGTGGCAGCGGCCTCCCGGCCGGCTACGATTCCATCGGTGGATTCGCTTCGCCTTATGCCAACGTCACATGGGGTGCGAACCAGCAGATCAGCGGGGCGAACTTCGGCTTCTCGATTGGATCGGACAAGATCGGAGCCGCGATGTCCCAGCAGGCCGCGGGCGTCACCAACACCTACACCATGACCGGCGGAGAGCAAGTCAGCGCCGCCCTTAACTGGGCCAATGGCAACTACTCCGAGTCGATCAGCGGATCCGGCGCCTACGGCGCCCTCCACTTCGGCTTTGATGTGAACTCAAACTCACCTGATCACATCCAGCTGAGCTACAGCCCCGTGGCAGGTTCGTCCATTGGCATCAGCTTGGATTCCAGCGGTGCGACTTCGGAGACCGCTTCGACCACCCTGTATGACAATGGGTCCATCCATGTGACGGCGGGCTTTGTTCGCGGCACGGGCGATACGGAGAAGTATGTGAAGTTCGAAGATTCGGCTCACCCGGGCCAGCACTTCGAAATCAACCTCTCTCATAGCACCAAGAGCGGCTGGAATGCCGGAATTGGCATCGGCTACCCCTACTAACCCAACAACCGCAAGGATCCGGGGCTAGCAGCCCCGGATTTGATCAATGAAGCGTTCTTTTCAGATCGGCATGTCCGTCACTCTCCTCGCCAGCGCGTGTGCGTTGTCGGCCACTACCTACGTCCGCCCGAGCGACAACGGCACCATCTCGTCCCTGGTTTATGCGGGAAATGTTGAAGCGCTTAGGGCGCTTCAATCGAAAAGCCAGGATCCGCTCTTTCGCCTCTATATAGATGCTCTGGTCGACAGGGCTGAGCTACGCGCTGACGCATCGGCAACCGCGTCCCGAACGTGTTACGACAAGGCGATTGACAAGAGCACAAACATCGTGTTGGCCGCCGCTTGCGCTGAACTGACCGCGGGAACGCTCTCCATCCAGGGGCGACGAGCCGAACGTGACGCCTTTGCCAAATCCGCGAGGTCTCGTATTTATCCCCTGCTGTCCGACCAGCTCAAGCGACCCGACATCGCCATCCGCAGCCTCGAAGGTGACGCCGGTCCGGCAAAGCAGTCGGCGTTTCGCGTGGAGCATCCTCCTAAATCCACCGTTGCATGGGCCAACCCAGGGGAATTGCCCGCCGGAGGGAGATACCTATCTGTGACTTCCAAGGGTCGCTCTGTTGTTGCCTTATTCGACACCGGTAACCAGCGCACCATCCTGAACCAAAGCGACGCCAAAGCGCTGGGCGCTCGGGACGAGCGCAATGTCGTGGTCACCATGCCGTCTGCCGAAGGCTTGCCAAAATCAGTGAAAGGGAGTGTTGCGGTCCTGCCTTCGATCGGCATAGGCGATGTTCAATTGGAAAACGTCGAGGTCTTCGTCACTGACGTTCCCATGTCAGTGGTAGGGCTGGATCTGATCCTGAGGATCTATGGAGCATTCAAGTTGGACGACAAGGGGCTTCATCCTTACGACGCCAGACGCTCGACGTGCGCGCTGGGCAACCTCGATATGGGTGGTCATGCAGATGGGATCGGCGTCGGTCTGGTGGCGAAGTTGCTCGTGAATGACCGGTGGCAATCCGTTTTTGTCGACACCGGTAATTCAGACACACTGGACGATCACACGCCGCCATCGTCCGACCCTGCGCAGGCGTCCTCGATCGTAGAGGCTACGACACTCGCCGGCAGAAGCCGTCAACACTTTGGATGGTCTCAGATGACGCTCAGCTCCGATTCAAAGCCATTTACGGTCACAGTCCGGCAGGTCGATTCACCAAAGACGCTCGCGAACTATGTGCTGGGCAACGGTTTTCTTGCCTCAGGCGCGCTTGATTTCAATCTTCAGGGACACAGTCTGTGTTTGACCGATTCATTACACGGATCGACTCAATGATGCGCTGGCTGATCGCATCTTTGGTTTTTGTAGGATTATCGGGATGTAGCCCTCTCCACTTTGGCGCATCCAAGATCCCCGATGCCGAGGGCAATATCCAAGTCGACTGTTCAGAGCCGGCAGCAACTCTCGCCCCTTGCAGTTCAGAAGCATTCCAAACCTGCGACGGTTCGGCTCGGATCGTCCGAGCCTCTGAACCTATCATCGCTGGAGTTGGCCGATCACCGAAGTTCTATCAATACTCCGCTACATACCATTGTGAGTAAAAGCGTCGTTACGATGCCGGTTGTCGACCTATGGCCATGAACACCATCACGGCCAACCTGCGCTAGGCTTACATCCATGTCATCGCCGATATGGCGACATCCATGCTGACGGTCGTTGCCCTGCTTAGCGGCAAGTTCTACGGCGCTTCGTGGCTGGACCCCGTCATGGGCATCGCGGGTTCAGTGCTGGTCGCCCGCTGGGCAATCGGCCTTTTAAGAGAGTCCGGAAATATCCTGCTCGATGCCAAGATGGACAGTCCGGTGATCCAGGAAGTCCGCGACGTCATCGCGACGAACCTGCCGCAGGCCCACATCACGGACCTTCATGTGCGGCGGGTGGGACGGGGTGCCTACGCATGTATATTGAGGCTGATGCCGCGCAAACTCCTTATAGGTCGCTTGCTGGATAATCTTGCCGGGGCGGTCCGCCGGTCTATCTGGCCGCAAGAATTTTACCGGCCAGACTTAGTCGCTTTTGACTCTTCGACGCACGTGTAAAGAGGGGCGACAAACTGCGCAGCATATATGCCAGAAGGTCGTATAGACC
Organism: Xanthomonas sp. NCPPB 2632; assembly: GCF_041228075.2. Taxonomy (NCBI): domain Bacteria; kingdom Pseudomonadati; phylum Pseudomonadota; class Gammaproteobacteria; order Lysobacterales; family Lysobacteraceae; genus Xanthomonas; species Xanthomonas sp. NCPPB 2632. Next base: position 1,890,819 of record NZ_CM192979.1, on the reverse strand, counting down.
ACGCCCTTATACCGTCGACCGACATGCTGCGCCCAACAATGATTGCGACCGGCCAGGGCATGTCCACGTTGTTTCGACGACCAAATGACTTGAAGCTTGCGATATCTGTTCCAGAAAGATGAGGAACCGTCTCGGGATGCGAATGCCAAAAGCCGATCAACCTCAGTCCACGCTCGTTGGCTGTTTCAATCTCTAACCGGCAGCGAGCATCGCTGAGCAGGAGCGCATGAGAGTCGGCTTTATCATCTGGGTGCGAAGGCGTCACTAAGGATAAGATCAGGCCGCGAACGTCGCCGCTATCAACGAAGAGAAGCCCTCCCCGCTCGATACCGCCGGTAGCTTGACGGCTCGCATGCAATACGTCACGCGCCGCAGCGCTCACGAGGAGATCCACGCCGAAGTCTGGCCATGACCAAGTCCACGAAACCGGTGAATCGTTCAAACCAATGCCTCGGGCCAAGGCATCTCACGTTCAAGAAAATGAGCTCCTTCAGGCAGACTGGGACCTTCGTAAGAGCCTCCATGTTTGAGTAGCTGATCCAGATTTCCTACCGTCGAGTGCCACCTAGGATTGGCAGGCTGCTCCGTCAACGTAGCTAATGCCAACTGAGCCGTCATTCCCGCGATGCGGGTCAGCGCAACCGGCGCCCCCGGAATGTAACTTGCCCCGCACGCGGGCAAGGCATACACGCCATTGTTCGGCCAATTCGAGAACCGAGAGGTGAACCTCCCTCGGTCAAACAGCCTACGGGCGTCATAGCCACCGGACGGGGCCACCAGGGCATGGCCAACGAAACCATGCGGCTCACTCCACGCATGAATCAATGACCAATTTGCCCCGGCCGACTTCAAACTCCACAGATACTCTTCCGATGGCCAGTTTGCAGTGGTAACGATAACAACGTCCGCCTTTTCAAGTTCTGATTTAAGCGCAGCGCCGCCGGCCTGAACGGGACATGGAATAGCCGTCACGCAGACACTGGGCACGTCCCTAAGAATACGGGCACGCAAGGCATGCACTTTGACTTCGCCGAGCGCCTGCGTGCCCAGAACGTGCCGACCTATGTTGACGTCTTCAAACCGGTCCGCATCCACAAGCGTCAAACTGCCCACGCCTGACCGCGCCAAAAGCACCGCGATCTCGCCTCCCAAAGAGCCGGCGCCGACCAATATTGCGCGCTTCGCCATGAGAGCTTGAACACCGGGACCGGCTCGATGATGAATGACGATCGGATCCATGACGTCAGTCGGCGTGAACTCCGCGGAGTAACGCCTATTTGACGCCCGGATTGATGTTCGGCGGGCTGACCGACGCCCGTATACACGGGCTCGTCCGCGGTCAATTTCCAAGCTACGAAGGTGAAACGTGTGAATCGCGAGGCCTTCCACGGGAAGACTCACGACGAGCCAACGAGAGGCGAGATCGGCGCTGTCTTTTGTCCACTGCATGAATGCTGGGATGTCTTCCTCGACGAGGTGAGGGATCAACCACGTAATGAAATCAGCTGTCGGAAGCCGAGCCGGCGGTGAACTTTTCAGTCGCGCGAAAAAACCCGCCTTGGCCGTCGAGCGCTGAGGCAGAGCGCGCCTATCGAATCGCTGCTCGAAAGAAGAGATTTCCTCGTAATGTGATGCGGCGATGTATCGAAAATTTCGTCGCTGCAAGTCCGATCGATCACTCACCACATAGAGGGATCCGCTGCATGCCGGCACCCCCACTAACGTCAAGCGGTATGGCGTGACTGCCTGCTGCATCATCCAGTAAGATCGAATTTCCCTGGCAAATTCCGCATCTCGTCGGCCTTGGTCAGCTTCGGCAAGGGAAAAGCGAATCAGCGCGAAAGCCTTTTCGATCGCCTCATCGACCGCCGCTTCAGGCGTCGATGTAACGGGTTGCTCACCGTCGGTGTAAAGGCAGAGCCCGTCCTCCATGCAATGCGGCCAATCCACACGCGGGGAAGGCGTAATCGAAAAATCCAACGGAAGATAGGGAAATGCTGTCGGAAATCCAATTCTGAGGCGACGTTTTTTCCCAAGGTAATCTGGTGGCAGAGCAAAATAGAAGGCAGCGGCTTCACTGCCCGCTGTCTTCGTTTCTTCGAGATAAAGCGCGGCGTCACCAAAGCAGCGTCTGAGTTGCTCGACGCCGCGCTGAATCGCCGGATCCACCGTCGTCTCAGCCAAGGCGATCGACCGAACCTACGTGACGCTGAGAAGCGCGACCAGCAACAGCCTCCCCACTTAGCGCGCGCAATGCAAGCGATGCGCGCGTTACTCCGGGGGCCAAACCAGGAATGCTCCAATTCGCGGGAAGGTCCTTCAACACACTGTCAAGCAAAGTTCGGCTAGTCCCGAACGATCGGCTCATGTCTTCCTGGAACGATTCGAGCGACGCAGTCTCACGAAGACCCAAATGGAACGATGCTTTCGCGCTCTGGTGCCAATCGAAGAAAGCAGTTCGGTATTTATGGCCGTCGGGCCGATTCCATTTCTCGGCGAAATTTTCCCCACCGTCCACAGGATTACAGACCTGCCAGTGGCCTAAATTGCCGTTGATGAATTGCGGCATGATCTCCACAAGTTCCATGATCGCCTCGATGGGACGGCGAACGATCAGAGCGGATCCGTGCGACATGTGCTCGTAGGCAAGCCCCGCGAGCGTTGTGAGAACTGCGGAAATTGGTCGATAGTCGCGCATCGGATTTTCCATAGCCCACATATCACGGTGGCGCTTCAACAACTTGATGGTGGCTCGTAGAACGTTCGCGTCCACGTATTCGCCATAAGCTGGCATGTCTTCCTGGGAGGCGTCGAACGTCATCTTTCGAGCGGTGAGTGACTCCATCGCAAGCACGGGCAGCGTCATGTTGGCTACTTCGTCCAGCCAGTCGCAATAAGCAATCGGGCTGCTCGCCTTCCAGCCTGCTGTCCGATCAGGAACTTGAAGGGCGCCGTGGCCGTGTTTTCCACTATTGGCACGAACGTTCCGGGCGGGAGTCACATCGATGTGAAACCCCGGATTTTCATCTGCGTAAACGATACGAATGCCTCGGCGCAGCGGCTCGATTGGCGCGTTCACACGCGCACCTCCTTCGAACCGCTCGGTTATCGCTTCGAGGACATGGTTGTGGTCTGCGTCATTTGCATGTTCCAGCCAGACCACGGCGTCTGCATCCACCGTCCCCAAATCACCCGTCGCGCCCGGTGCCGGCTTGATAGCGGTGCGCAGCCGAATCGACCCTTGGGGAAACACGTGCGCCCGCCGAAGAATAGGGTCATCGGCAGCCTGCAATATCCCTTCCAGGGTGCCGTAGCGCTCCGAAATAGTGTTGTAAAGGCTTTCTGGCAGCGAGATCGCGTGCGCGGCCTCAAACAGGGTGGCCTCCCAGCTCTTCAACTGAGTTTCATCGAACCGAGGATTCATGCAGCGTTTTCCTTAGAAAGGTGATCGAGGGACACATGACGCCGGAAGGCATCGGTTGGGCCATCGCGGTCGTAGATCCAGTAGCCATGCTGATGATTGGTCGAGAGCAGTGCTCCAAACTCGATAGCAAGCGCGGCAGGAATCGCCGGGAACACATGGATTGGCTGTGACGAGTGCGCTTCTAACTCGCTCAGTCGACGTTGCAGTTGATCGCGAAAGTGGCCGATAAAATCAGCATTTTGGACATATGTATACGCGGGAGCACCGGCGGTGAAGCGTGCAATGTTGGCGTCCGGAAGGACGGCGTTGACATCGCGATTTGGAATGAGCGCGGAGATGGACACGACGAGGGCGACGGGCCGTGCCTGATCCCCATCGCCACTGAACTCGAATGAGAACGGCGACGGGACCGCACTACCATCCGGCCAAACAAGCCCAGTTGCTCGGTCAGACGAATATATTTTTCGCCGCCGCCTATCACCCAACATGTGCCCCAATATCACCAAGCTCGGGATGTCCGCGATAGCGGCCACGCCCACCCAAGGCTCGTCGCCAAGCAAGCTGCGGGCCGGGCTGAGATCTCGGCGGATATGTTTGCCTAGTTGGCTGCGCACGGATCGGTAATAGCGGTCATCCCTGCCCTCGTCGTCAGGCTCAGGCAGTTCAACAACAAGGGGATCTCCCAAGGGCCTGATGCAATCTCGCCACATCGCCGCTTGCAGCTGGCTGGGATCGATCCTCACCTTTGTCTGGAAGTGTCGCCCCAGCACGATCAATCCAGTGCCCGGGTTTGAGTGCGCGCTGCTTACTGCAAATTTCACCGCCTCCAAAAACGCTTCATGCTGAAAGGTCAGGTCTTGGGCCGGATACCCTTGCGGAGTCTTGTCAATGTCTACATGACAAGAGGCGCACAGCAGCATCAAATTGCCAGGATCGTTCGTCAGCGCTTCTGCGGTATCAACCGTATGACCGTCCGTCGACCGCGGACCGTCCGGACTGGCTGGGAGGATATGTGCCACCTGCCCCAATTTGGCGGGGGTCAGCGTGATCCGGTCCTGCGTGAGGTCTTTGCTGCACAGTTCACAGTGACCAGCGGCACGGATCCAGACCGCATCCAGTGCCTTTTTTCCCGTGTTCGATCGGTTCGATCCTGCCATGCCTCTCCCCATTTCCATCCGTTGGCGAAAAGGAACGCATCCCAAGCAATTCCCATGGTGACAGCCCCTTGTCTCGGCAGATGAAGGCTAACCGCAAGAAATCAAGGGCACAGTTCTCAAAATCCACAGTAGGGCCTTCCTGTCGCATCGTCTGAGACCGTTCCGGGCGGACATAGGGCAGTCAAGCGTCCGCGCACCGTGCCCTGGTTTGCAGCCTAGATGCTTTGAGAGGGAGCCGGATTGACCGGACCAATCAAGCAGCGGGGGTTGCCCCACCACCATTCGAGCGGAAGAAACACATGCAGGACCGCGCTGCAAAAGCGGCCCGTTAGGCCATTCTCCGCACGGGCGAATCGGGACGCATCCGGAGAGCTGGTTCCTCAGGCTTGCGGCCCTCGGTCTCCGGACCTGAGCCGGGAACCGAGACGTCCAGCACGTGATCCAGCCACCGCCGCTCATCATCGTAAGCCGCCGCCATCAGTTGCGGCGCCAGGTCAGGCCGGACCGCCACGAAAGCGCCCACCGCCTCCCCCAAAGTTGCAATCTGCCGCCCCTGTTCGGCGGTCGTCAGGGTGATGTCCCCGGTAAGGTCGTCCAGCACGGCCTGGTGCCGACGCGCCGCCGCTTTCAGGCGCTGCACGTGCCCGTCGGCGATCCCGACCTGGTCGTGGAGCTGGTTCCACTCCTTGGGCTTGCCATCGCCCCCCTGCAGCGCTCGCGCTGCTTTCATCTGCCATGGATGGCCAGCTTCCCATGCCCGCACGCGCCTTTCTGCGGCTGCGCGGGTCTGACGTGCACCGTCGAGCTGGTAATCCATGTCGAGCTTGGCCGCCATTCTCCGGTCCCGGTCCTCTCCCAGCCCGCGCAGCTTCCTGGCCAAGAGCACGAGGCCAGATAGCGCCCGCTCGATCGCCCGGACGACCTTCTCCAGCCGTGTCAGCACCTCCGCCTCTTCGGCCGTTGCGGCCAGCGGCACCATCTGCATGAAGCGCGATGTGAAGGACCCGGTGTCCGCCTGCTCCCAAGCTGCCGGCCGAGGCCCCAGCGGGGCCGGCGCCTGGGGCGGGGACGGATCCGGGTCTGTAATGCGCTCCGGCTCGTTAGGAGCCGCCACCGTCGCAACAACGACCCGTGCCACGTCAGCCTGGTCCGCCGTGGACGGCGCCACCTGCTGCTGGGGCAGCACACGTGCCACGGCTTCGCGCACCACGTCGTCGGCCGCCCGCGCGCGCTGGTCCGATAGGTCCACGGCGTGCGCCGCTTCATAGACAAGGGACGGCATCAGGATGTCCCCGCGGAGGGCGTCACCGCGGCGAGTGAAGAACCCGCGGCGTTCCATGGCAGTCACGGCTGGCCCGAGAGTTGGCTGCGGCGTAACGGGGAGTTCCTGCCGGACGTAGCTGCGATGGTCGAAGTCGGCGATCAGACCGACTGCGGCCGTGTATTTGTTCGCCAGCTCCGCCCAGCGCTCGTTCAACTGCTCGACAAACCCGCTCGACGTATTTTTGTTCGAGAGAAGAACCAGCTTCGCACCGGCCCCCCACTCCGAAGAGCCACCCTCAGTCACGATCTCTTCCAAGCGCCGGGTCGGGAAATACAAGTGCGCGTGAAAGCCGATCTTTCCCTCGGGCTTCTCTGCACCCAGTGCATCGATGTTGCTGTCACGGTGCAAACCTAGGGACACTGCGGTGTGCAGCTGGCGACTGATGAAGCGAGCCATCTCTTCCGCCATGTCACCGGCTTGCTGGTCGGTCAAGCCGAACGGGATCGGGATCCGGTAGTCGCGTGCGACCTGGCTGTCTTTCCGCTTCTCGGCTGCCTCGCAGCGGTTCCAGAGTTCGTCCGGATCCGTCGCCCACTCCGGGGCGCCCTCCGGGGCGATGGTGAGGGCCCGGACGATCTCTTCGCCGATTTTGCGCTTTCGATAGTCGTGCCAGATGCCCGTGCGCCGGTCGAGCAGCCGAAGGCCGAGGCGGTAAGCGACGCCAGCGACGGCCGAGTGGCCCGACGAACGCCGGTGGGTTTCAAGGTGGGGGCGGGCGTGCAGAGACATTCATCCTCCTGATGAAGTCGCCTGAGCACAGGCGACGATCGGTCATCCATGACCAAAACATGCAGCGGCGGCCAACCCAGTGCAGCCCGCCCCTGCAAACCATCCAACCAGAACGCTTAGGCATGTCAAGCATCCTTGACATACTGCTTCGCCGGTTACGTGACCGACGTCACGCGCGATGGCAGGGCTGAGCAACCTGGGGACCGGGATGCTCGTTGCGCTCTACGCAGTGCTTGGCTCGATGCCTTAGCGTCTGTTTTGCTGTGAGCGTCATGTTGGCACAACATGGAAGACGCGCTCTTTGCTTTTGATTGTTGCTTGCACGTTTGCATGTTGCTTGCGCGTCTGGATTTTGCAGTGGCTTTTTCGCCTTCCGGTGTCACCTCAAACGATCAGTTCGAGGCGTCCTCTTCTCACTTCAGGAGCGACCTCATGACTTACGAAACACGGACGGATGCCAAGTTCGCCACGCCCTGTCTGCTTTCGTCGGCCCTGACGGCCCTGGCCATGTGGGCGAACACCACATTGGCCGACTTATCCCTTCGCCTAGGCTCGCCCACGCCGCAATGTTTGTCCTACGGCTGACTCCTGGGTGCGCGAAAACGGCGGCGCTGGATCGTCTGCCAGCACTGCCTGGCGGAGCGGCAGGTTCGCACCAAAAGTAGATGACTGCATGGGCATGGCACCACATTTCCGTGCTTCGAATCGTGGTCCCCTGGCTACAGGTTATTTGACCTTCTGCCGACGCTAAGTGCGTCCACGACCAAACATGCCGCCGGACTGATCCATCTTCAACAACTTCTTATGCACGTCCCATACCGCCGTCACGATCGGTTGGATCTCGTAGCTCTTGTCCAGAAGTTGAAACCTTGCCGTGTCCACGTAATAAGCGCGAAAGAGATGTAACGGAACACCGTTTGAGGTCGGCATGGGCCCGATGTATTCGGGAACGATGTGGCCGACCAGACCTCCAGCGAGGTAATCGTCGAGTTTTTCATCGAAATGTTCGACAGCGTTCCGAAGATCTCGATTTCTCAACGGATGTTCATCGGCGATTTGGAGCGCTCCTCGCAGTTCAGCCCCACGCCAGCGATGCTCCGGATTGGCCGCCCACAGGTATCGGGAGAGTGCCCCCGCGTGGACGATCAGGTTCTGCAACTCGGAAAGCAGCCCCGTTCCATACAGGGACCCATACAGGTCGTCAGGACTATTTTTTTGCGCGGCTTCCAGCATCGCATTGACCGATTCAACCGAGCGCACGGCAGAGCTCGTGTTGAAAAGCATGCTTTGAATGTAGAACGCTTGATGCGGGGGATGGATTCCCTTCCCTCTTGGTTCGCACATGCTCATACGGCTCCCACTATCTAGCCATCATCGTGGAGAGCAATTGATCTGGGTCGTGATAGTCATCTCCGCCCACATCCTGGTCTGCCAAAAGGTGACACACCTCGACAAAGTCAACGTATGAACGGAATGCACGCTTGTGGTCAACTTGCCTTTCCTGCGATGCGAACCTGTAACTTTCCGCAAGGCCCGGAAGAAGTCTTTTGAGTTCGTCCACATCAGACGTTGCCACGTCTACGTCTTGAGAAGCCAGCAAGATCCAGGTGCGATCTCGGTTATACATCGTGATTCGTTCGAATGTTCCTAGCAACGGCAAGTGGCGCTGAAGCTCGCCGACCGTCAGGCTTTGAAGGTAGATGTCCCATTTCGGGGGTTGTGTGCTCATGATGCTTTCTCCTGAAGATGCTTTCCGGCCATCGTGATCGAGCCCAGCTCACACCTGGGCCTCGCAGCGGGCAGAGCAACGCGCCCTATCACCGGGTTATGACCGGACAGTCCAAAGTGTAAGAAGCCTCGATCCTGCCGGACTATGGCTATAAATTCCGCCTTCTTCCTCAAACTTGATAGACAGAATATTGCGTGGCGGACTCCGTGCACGCCCACTCTTCTTCTGCTGGCATGCATCCGTGCGCCAGTGGAACCACTGCCCGAGGGTTGTGCACTAAGTGGTTAACCCACGCATCACGACAAATATCGCTGATCGCAAACGTTACGCCCATAACCGCGCTCACGTGCTTGTAAGCAGGGTCGAAGAAGGTATCTGCTGGCACCTGTGCTTTATTGTGGTTGGTGATGTGAGGCCTGTGCTGATGGTCGGTGCTGACCGCCTCCAATGTGGTTCGGTCAATGTGCATCTGCAACGGACCCACAGCTAGCGTCGCTTCGACAGCAAACGGCTTCTGGCTGATTCCATGCAGGAAGCCAGGCCGTGCATTAAGCAATGTATCGTTCACCACGATGACGTAAGGCTCTCCTGCTCCGATGACCCCTTGCTCTAAATAACGCTGTCCCTTTGTCGCTTTCTCTCTGATGGCCGCGGTCCACCGGAGCAAGATCTTCTCATGCGGAAACGAAAATACGCCATTCTTCGGATTAACCCACTCCGCCGGGATGCCTTTGGGCTCCGGAGTGATCAGTTCGAGCCATATTCGCTGCCCGTCCTTCGTGGCAAGCAGATCGGGACCCTTGGACCCGCTGCTTAGCGAGAACCCAGCTTGCGTCATCCGCATCGCGAGTTGAATTTCGCCCAATCGCTGAGCAAAGGAGGCATCTGTGCCATTTACCAACTCTTGGATGAAGTGCTTATCCGCCAATTGCTCCGCCACGAATTTGTCGAATGCTTTAGCCAAACTTTCCTGCACCAGCGCATGGTTAGGCGCTGAAGACGACCACTTCGTTTCGAAGACCTTTATCACCTCAGCACGAGGAATATTCATGGATCGGGCCTATATAGGAATGCCTACCAACACTTTGGTGGTCACCTCGACCCGGCTATCGGGGAATACCGAGCGGTGCCTACGCGTTACCGCTAGCGGCCGCCCAGTTTGACGGCCGCTGATGAGATGAAATGGGGCGGAGCCTACAACACTCGACGAGACAAACTCACCACCGCCTGGCGGGAACTGTGGGGCGAGACCCACGGCATCATGCTGGCACGCCGCGTCCATGAGTCGGGGGCTCCACGACCTGCCGGATAAGCACGAGGCTTCGGCTGTCTACCCAGCGCACGGCCCGAAGTTTGGATGCCAGACATGTTGGAGGGCGTGCGGTCCTAAGATGACACCGCGGCGCTCATAGTCCGGAAGGTGTCATCCGCCTGCGTGGACGGCGGCAACACAACTGTCTGCTCCGTTGAACGCTCCCCGAAGAACGGAGATTGCGATTCCACTCCCGCGATCGGCCAATGCGCTCTATGACTGCGGCCGGCCACCCCACGCAGCGCTTTGTCGGGCTTCTCCGGATTCCCGGCATCCGGCAACGGCCCAGTGGCTGGCGAACTTCCGAGTGCAGCTTAGATCACTACATATGGGTGCAGAACATGGGTGCGGAACATTCGAATGCCCCGTCCCAATTCTACAAGGCGGCTACGCCAAGGGCCTAAGCATTCGTTCCGGGATCACTCGTCATCGCTGTAATCATCAAGGCCTCCGCTGTAGCCCCATCCATAAGGCGGTGGACGGATGGTTCGGATACGGATGATGTTAGTGTTGCCGGCGAGGCGGGTGTAGACGATGTAATGATTGGGTGGCACATTCTGCCGGCACTCCGGTGCGGGTGGAAACTCCGGAACATGACTCACCCTGTCTTGCTCGATATGGTCAATTAGCGCATAAATCCTTTTTTCCAACGCAATCGCCGAGGAAACGCCAGCAAAGTTTTTCCTTAACTCGTAGATGATTTCAAGATCATCTTCAGCCTTCGACTCCCAACTGATAGGCACAGCTCATCCTTGTCTTCGACTAGACGCTTAGCCTACTTTAGCTCTCAGCTGACTGGCTGCAGTTATGTGAGCTTCTTCGGCAAGATCGGCTGCCCACCGCGCTTGCGACCGTGCAAGAACGTCCTCGTGAGCGCGTTTCGGCCTTGGATCGTCCCGCACCTCGCGGAGATCGGCCTCCCAAAGAGCACGCAGCGCCTCTGACCGATCTAGCCTCCGCCGCGTTTTTACCGCTACATTTGCGGCGCTTTCTACATCCAATTCCACATTTCGCACTTGGAACTGAGCGACGTAGTTCACCAAGGTCTCTACCTTAGCAAATCCGCGCGGCGCCTTAGAGGTCGTTGCAGTGAGAACCCATTCGCGGCCTTTGGACAACACGATCAGGGCCCAGGATCCGGCGAGACCTATAGCGCGCGCGCCCTCAATGGCTCCCGCCTCTGCCAGAGTGCCTAGTCCGCCATGGTCAATGGTCGGAAAAGTCCCGTTCTGAACACGTTCGACGACATCGGTAGCCATGGCGCCACTCCTATGATTTATGATTAACTGTAATACGCTTATTGATTGCGCGCAAGCCCTCCCATAGTATCGAGTCCGTGGCAGATGGATAGCGCAGATGAGTAGCAGTCAGCGCGACTGCAAGGGTTTCGGCTGCTAGCCCTACTCCATATTTTGCGCTTGGGTTGGCTGACTGACACGGAGTAACGCCATGGGTGCTCGACACGTCTACATCATTGGAGCTGGCTTTTCCGCCGGCCTCGGCTTCCCGACCATCGGGAATCTGCTGCCGCAGATGTGGTCCGAGATCGAGGAAGAAGGCCTCGCTGAATCGCTGGCTTCGATCATCCGATTCAACCACCCCGATTTCAACGCCAGCAATCCAGACACGTATCCAAACGTCGAGGCACTGCTGTCGGAAATCCAAGCCAACCTAGAGCTATTCGGTTCCAGCCGACCGGTGACCGGCTCGTTGACTTCCAACCACCTGGAGGTCGCACGGGGCAAGTTTCTCCGACTTCTTGCCCGGTCGTTCCACGAAAAGAAGAAGGAAGCACTGTCAACCGTCCCAGCCTGGCTGGAAATCATCGTCGAGAAGATGCGCGACGACGAAGCGGATGTCATATCGTTTAACTGGGACCTGGTATTGGATCAGCTCCTTTTGGGAAGCAAGTTCTCAGCGGCTAGTTACGGATTTGGCGAGCGCGAAGCGGGCCCACGCCTCCTCAAACCTCATGGATCGCTGAATTGGTATCGCGCAGCCGATAACAATCGAATTAAGACAAACAAACGGGTCATATTGGTTGACTCCGAAAATGACGAGGCAGAATCGGTGTTCGCTTTTAGGCCGTTCCGAGCCCCGCAGTCCAACATTGGACGGGAATACATGCCCCTCATCGTTGCGCCGGTTTACTCAAAGCGCTTTGATGGTGCCTTATTTGATGTCCTCTGGCGAGAAACGGTCGCGGTGCTCAGCCGTGCCACCAAGGTCACTTTTATCGGTTATTCCCTTCCGACCGCGGACTTCCACGCACGCTTCATCTTGAGGTGTGGTTTTCACAACCAGGAGAACGGAATGATCCGGGACGTCACGGAACGCGATTTCCCCACTGGCCGTGCTCATGTCACCGTGGTGGATCCATCCAGCGCGGCTCACCGGCAAGTCGCTCAGGCAGTTGGGTGGCAGACTGTCCGGCGCAAAATGAGCGTCGAGGATTGGGTGAATCGCTATCTGGTGCGTAAACCCGCCGTTCCAGATGATCTACCGGATCCGCTGATCGATGAACTGTGATCACCGTGCACACCGGCAGCGCTGACCGACTGACGCTCTCATCTTCTAGCGACGAAGCTGGAGAGCGAACCAGGACTGCGTCCACCGCTGACGATGCTATTCTGCCCTGGCTTCGTCTAGCGTGTCGTTTCGCCGCACCGGCGCGGACCACTATGCTTTGATAAACAAGGCGTTAGGGAGTTGATCGGGATGATTCCCGCCTTAGTTGGTTGTCGAGAAGCAGTGCCTCCAACATCTCGAGTCCTTTGACGTCAGATGCCGGAGGAATGCCCCGGTATTTGTAGAAATGGCGCGGGATGCTCGTCCGGCGCATCTGCAAGCGTCGCTCCCACGGCGACATTCGATCCAGCATGTGGAGCACCCCTTCCACACGGCCATGGAATTCCAGGTAGCCCTTGGCTGTGTCTGACGGTCCTTTTAGTTTCACACCAGTTCCGGTTAGTTAGGACGCATAGCAGTTCGCCCGCATCGTTCCATTTAGAAAGCGACGACAGTTACTCAGACCCTAGACCTTGAATTGAGGCCTGAGCTTGACCCGGCGCGGCAGCGGGGATGACATCCCTTCGGTGATCCGACAATGCCACCACTGCCCCAGAAACAATGGGCTGCTCTGGCAGCGCCGAAGTAGCAACGGGCGCCTCAGAACCACCGCCCTCTCGCTCCTCCCGAATCGATGCCGACAACCGAATCAGGTAGCGAACGTAGGCATAACGCGCCACCCGCGCCTTGATCCCAAACGCGCCCATGATCATCAAGAAAAAAGCCAGGATCAGCGCCTCCGTTACATGGGTCGGAGAAGTCCGGAAGGTCGGTGCCAGGAAGGCGACTAAGCCCGCATAGGCTTCATTCGCCTTACCGGTGAGCAGCGTGAACCCCAGACCGACAATCGCTAAATCCTTCCCGACGAATAAGGATATACGCCGGTCGATCGCCCCAGACTCGTCTTCAAACCAGGCATCTGCCTGGGCAACGGCCGGCTTCGGGTAGGTGGCAAGCCGAGCCGCAATCGCCATATCGTGTTTGAAGCTGCCCCGACTGTGGTGGTCACGGACCTTCCGATGGACGACCTGGAGAAAGGTGGCGACCGCATCGCTGATCAACATTCCATACCAAGCAAGAATATCAAGGAAGCCTACGGCGAGCCCGATGGTGACAGCCCAAGGCGGCAGCGGCCCGGTAAGGAACTTTCCCAGTCCAAAAAGCAAGACAGTCCCAAGCCCTACGAGGGCGGCGAGTAGGCTGTAGCGGCTTGTGCGCTGGAACCACTTCTCCAACTGGGTCAACTTCTCGCTGGATCGGTAAGGACGAACGGTTAGCAGATCGTCGAATAGCTCTTCAGCCTGGCTCATGGGACCTCCTCATCTTGGCCGGTTATGGAGCACGCTGCGCGCTCTTGCGCGCAGCTTGCGGGCGCACGGTCTCAAAACCTGCGATTGGATTGCGGCGGATATACTCTGTTGATGGATACCACGACCGATGAGCTCATCCTCAGCGTAGCCACGCTGGTCCGCGATGCGGCCGCCACGGGCGACGCCACCTTGGCCGGCGACTTCGATGACCCGATTCCGGGCCCAGATCATCGCCGCCAAAGCCAACGCCGGCGGCCATGTCGACCTGGCCATCGCGGCACCGCATTTGGTCATCACCCTCGGCCCACCCGGGTCGCTTCCTGGCGATGGCTATGGGGCGGGCATGCTTCGGCTCGCCAATGAATTCGACCGCATCGGGTTCACCCCGCTGTAGCCGAACCCACCTCGTGAAGGGTCGCCAATTGAGCCGGGCGATGGCGCGATAGCCAACGCACCAGCGTCGGATCCTCCAAGAGTGCGGAGATCACCCCTCCCAGGACGATGGCCTCCAGAACGGCCAGGCCCTCCGCCCGGCCGTTCGCAGACAGCCGGGCCGATCGCCCCAGCGCGACACGATGAATGCCATGGAGCATTCGGCCTTGCGTTCAGGCGACTCATCCGTTGACCCGATCCCCCACCCTGATTTGGCGCCGCCTGATCCATCGCAGTCGCCTGCCCCTCGCTGGCCGACGGTGCTGGCGAACATCCACCGTTCGTCGGCCACTTCTCACTTGGCCGTTTTAACCACCAGCATTTTGGTGGTGAGCGGGATTTCACGGGAGTCGTCGAATGTCTTAGTGACGCCGATGGTTCCCGTCAACGCCGCCGGTTCATTCGCTGTCCCCGGAGGATCGCAAAACAACCACACCTGTTCAACATCCCCAGGGGATAGCGCCGCGGCACCGACGATGACGGCGCCTGAAATGTCCGTGGTGCCCGCAGGATCCGTATCGATCTTGAAACCCCATCCATTGGGCATGTGCACGACGCTGGCCAGGGTCAGATTTTTGCCATGAATCTCCAAGCCGACGATCCGTTCGCCTGGGTGCACATCGACGCCTTTGAACGACAAGACATAGTCTTTAGCGGATGCCGGAGTCACCGCCCAGAACGATGCCGTCGCGAAAACAAACGCGCTGAGCCTCAGATTCCTACACATGCATACGCCATGCTCTCCGAGAAATCCCCGTCATCACAGATGACGGGAAGGTTTCTTTAGCGAGCACGCACACGGGCCGAGGACGCAAACAGGGTACGGGCCGCCATCCACACCCCAATCAGGATGATCGACACCAGGAGCGAGTTCAAAATGATTGCCGCGATGATGACGATTGCGGGATCGACACTGATTCGCTCAAGAGGGAGCAGCGTCAGCGGGAAGCTGAATGCGTCATTAAGTCTATTTTTCCCTATGCATCCGGCATAGCAACTCACCGAATTCAGACCCGTGATCACCGACCCAGCCAAATGCGCTAGAAAGATGACAAGCCAGATCAGTGTTAGTTTTCGTCTACTCACGGCTCTCCCCACATGCGAGTGTGCAGCTTCTCGCTCGGATAATAGTTTGGCCCCGGATAGTAAATGTCGCCACCCAGTGAACCGAGGTTGTTGAGCATTTTATTGGGGATGGTGGGGAGAAAGTGATTTTCATACGGGTGCTGGCCGCCTGCTTTCAGAACTCCGTTCACAAAGTCACCACAATTGAAGCGAAATGCACTGTATGGACGCCCGACATTTTTTCGAGCCCAGTCATTCATTGCCGAATCCGTGTCAGACGTCGTCGGGATGCCGTATTGCATTGGATAGTCGCTGCCCCACGTCGACTCAAAGTCTGCCAACTTATTGTAGAACTGCATCACGTCGTGTTGCACGCCGTCGCGAATGCCTTGTTTTGAATAGTAGGTCCACCCCGACCTCTCGCTTCCCACGAGAACGGCTTCGTGCCCAGCAGACCTTCCAAAAATCATCGCGGCGCTGGGATCGATGAGGACGATCGCGTCGGTGCCGTTGGGATCGACGAATGTCAGAGGATTGTTCAGCGTGTATGCGTAGGTCGAGCTCCCGCCGCTCAGACCGATGGGATCGCTCTGCAGATACCGCCCAGTCCCCGGGTGGTAATAGCGATGGCCATTGTAGACCAGCCCCGTCTCGACATCGAAGTATTGGCCCGGGAAGCGCAAGTTGAACATGTAGTTCCCGGTGAAAGCACGCTCACCAAAGGGATTGGCGGTCGGAAGCCACTGCCAAAACATGCCGCTACCGTCCCCTGCATCCACACGCCGCGGCGTGCCCAAACCATCGGCCACCACAAAGATGGGCGAAGTTCCGTCCAAAGCGCCCACCGGCAAAGCGTCCAGCCAGATGTATTCACGCGGCAGAGAACCGTATTCGCCCAACAGCTGGCCCGCTTCGTCATACACGAAACGTTGCGTGGGCATCGCGTTCGCGGTCTTCGACACCCGTTGACCCCAGGCGTTGTAAGCGTAGATTCCTTCCAAGGTTCCGGTCATGTCGACTTCCGAGAGATTTCCACGGTCGTCATACGTGTAGGTGTAGAGCACGCTTGGCACTTGGCGCTGAATCATGGAGCCGTTGGCGTCAAACGCCATCGTCTGACCGTCAATGTCAGCCAAACGATGCGTGCCGGGCTGATAGGTATAGGTCCCCTTGGAACTCACGCCGGATTTGCTCGACGTCTTGCTGAGGCGGTCGCCGGTCTTGGAGTAGCTATAAGCTTCGTTGAATGCCGTGGATTGGACCGCGGTCAGCCGATCCAGCGGGTCGTAGGCATACGTTTCTCCTGCCGCGCTGGTGGGGGTGTCGCGCAATCCCACAACGCGGTTCGATGCGTCCCGATCATAATGCGCCGTGAAGTGTGGGCTGGTGACGTCAGTCACCTCACCGTTGGCGTCGTAGGTGCGGGTCACGAGCTGCCCGTTCCCATGGGTGTAACCGGTCACGGGGCCGAAGGGACGGTAAGTGACGCCACTGACGATCGTCAGGGCCTTGCCCCCAGCGGGCGTGGCGCTGATCGCCGTGATTTGACCCAGGGCATTGCGGGCATACGCCACGACGGCCCCGCTGGGCATCGCCGTGCCGGCCAACCGCCCTGCCCGCGTGTAGGCATAGTCGGTCGTGTCGGTGGTCCCACCCTGCGTCTGCCGCTTCTCGGTGACCCGCCCTGCGTTGTCATAGCAGAAAGTGGTCGTGACCCCGGCCTCCACAACACGGGTCAGACGCCCGACCGGGAAGGAAGTCGTGCAGCCCGTGGTGCTATTCGCTTCGTCGTAGCGGTAGCTGACGTTGAGCTTGGCGTTGGTATAGGTGTCAGCTGTCGTGCGGTTCAGCCCATCATAGGCATGGGTCACAACGGCACCCTTGGCATCGGTGTAGGTCAGCGGGTTGCCGGCGGCATCGAAGGTTGACGCCTGCGTGCCCGTGTCGGGACTGGTCAAGCCAACCGGATTGCTCAAACCGTCGAGGCTCGACGTCGTCACCAAACCGTCGGGGTCGGTCACCGACTTCACCTGATTCAGCGCATCCAAGGTGAACACGCTGGTGGTGGCCTTGGTCGCCGCATTGGTGCCGTTGGCGTCGGCGACGCTGCTCACCAGGCGGTCCAGCACGTCAAAAGTGCTCTTCTGGGCCGTCCCCAGCGCGTCCTTGGCCGACACCAGGTTGCCGTTGGCGTCGTAGCTGCCGCTGGCAGTGGCATCGAAGACCACATGGCTCAGACCGTCGGTCACGCTGACGAGCTGACCAAGGGTGTTGTATTTCCGAGCCAACGAGCGCACCGACACGCCCTTGGCGTCGAAGGTTTCCTCTTTGATGCGGTTGCCGGAAGCATCGAGGGTGTAGTGGATGTGCTCACCCGCGCCGTTGGCCACATCGACCAGACGATGGGCGTCGTCGTAGCTGTAAGTCACCACCACCCCATCGGGGTCGGTCACCGATTTGAGCGCACCCGCGGCGTCATAAACCAGCGTTGTGGTCGCGTCGCCGGCCGAGGCGGAACCGTCGGCATTGGCTCGCACGGTCCGGCTGGCAAGCCAGCCGCGCGGCGTGTAGGTGACATCGGTGATCACCCCATTGGCGTCCTTCTGACGCACCGGTCGGCCGTGGCGGTCGTAAGCCAGCGTTGCCGTGACGTGTCCTGCCGCATCGGTGACCTGAGCCAGGTCACCCGCGCGATGGCAGACGCCACCGACCGTGGCGCAACCGCTCTCGTCCGAGGTCAAGTAGTAAGCATAGCGGGTGACATCCGACACATCGGTGCGCGGCCCGTCCACGCTGAGCAACAGGCCGACCTGGGGGCACTGCGTGGGGTCCACGGCATCGCAGTAGGCGTAGCGGGTCTGGCGGATGCCCTGAGGCGCATTGGCCTGACTGCCGCACGCGTAGCTCGTGGTCACCGCCGGGTCGACCGCGCACTTAGCCAAGACTTGGCCGCGCGGATTGTAGGTCCAGGTGGTCCGGGCCACGGCCACGCCGTTGGCGTCCAACACATCCTGCGTCAATGGGTTGCGGTGGAGCACATCCCACGTGGTGTTGGTGGTCCGCTGTGCCGCCGTGCCAGAAGCCTCGATTTGCTGGGTCAGCAGCCCATTGACGTCGTAAGTGGTCTTGGTGACCGTGCCCTTGTAGTCCGTGGTCGTGGCCGGGTAGCCGTTGGTGTCATAGGTGACAGCCTTATCGCCTTGGTTGCACTGGTTGCCGCAATACGTGCTCGTGCCGCTGGGTTTGAGGGTCTGCGCCCCGTCATCGGCGAAGTTCAGCGTTACCACCAAGCCCAACGGGGTGGTCAACGAGGCGGGGGTGCCACCGTTCTGGGTGAAGTTGTAATACGACAAGGCGATCTTGTCGGCGCCGCCGGCAAACTGACTGCTCGTGCCCCGGTTGTTTTCGTTGAAGGTGGTGGTTTCATACCGCACACCCTTCTCATCGACGATCCCCGTCAATTCGCTGGGATACTTGGTCGGCGAGGCGGCATACGCGGCCTCGGCGTAGAGATACTGGCGGCTGGTGCCGTCGGCGAAGGTTACCTTAGCGAGGTTGCCGCTGTCGGCGTAGGCATACCCGATGGTCTGGCCGGCCGGGTCGATGACTTGGCTCAGCCGGCTCTTGGCGTCGTAACGCAGGTTGAGCACCCGGCCCTGCGGGTCGGTCACGGCAATCAAAAAGCCCGCCGTAGGCGCGATAGCCGGTGCGGTCGTGGCGTCGCTGTAGGTCAGCGTGGTGACCCGTCCGTTGTCGTCGGTGATGGTCAGCAGGCGGCCGGTGGCATCGTAGCGCTCGGTTTCGTTGGTCGCCGCCAAACGCAGGACGTAGCCGGTGCGGGCTCCCGTCGTCGGGTCCCTGTCGATGCTCAAGGTCTCGGCGGCATCGGTGTCCGCCTTTAACACGCCCTTGGTGCTGGTGAAACGCACCATCGACCCATCGGGGCGGCGGACATACACCAAGCCACCTTCGGTGCCGCTGCCGGGCATCAGATCCACCCGGCGATCAAACGAGTGGCGCCACTTCGGGCCCATGGTGGTTGACACCACGTAGCTCGACGAATTGTAGAAGCGGCGGAAGGTCAGCCAGGGCGAGGTGCTGACGTCGGTGTCTTGACGATACACGTTGCCGTTGGTGGCACTGATGGGATCACCGTTGAAGGGCGTGCCCCGGTCGGTGCCCTCTTGCTTGGTCGTGCCGTTACCACTGCTGCCCCGTGGACCTATCGAGTCTTGTTGGCCTCCATTGCCGGCTGTGCACATGGTGCGGCACCCGCCGGCATTCTTGGGCTGAAAGCCATAGCCGGTGACATCTTCGGCCCAAATGTAGGCGAGCACGTCGCTGGTGCTTTTGCCATCGCTGCCGACCCGGGT
This sequence comes from Xanthomonas sp. NCPPB 2632, assembly GCF_041228075.2. NCBI lineage: Bacteria > Pseudomonadati > Pseudomonadota > Gammaproteobacteria > Lysobacterales > Lysobacteraceae > Xanthomonas > Xanthomonas sp. NCPPB 2632. The sequence goes on along the minus strand of NZ_CM192979.1, from coordinate 1,871,396 downwards.
GATGACGATGGTGGCCGCGGTGCTGGTTTTGCTGCCGCCGTAGGCGACCGAATAGGTGTGCGGCACGCAAGTCAGGTAGGTCTGACACGCGGTGTCGTAGTGCCCTTCGATGGAATTGACCGCGGCATCCACCGACATGAACCCGCCCTCCGAACCCCAGGGCGTGTTGTAGTTGTAGGGCGGGCCATAGACATAGTCGGCGTGCGCCGACCAGCTGCCCAATGCCATCAGCGCCAGCGCTCCAAGCCGTCGCCAGAGCGACCGGGTGCCACCTTGCCTTGCGGAAAAATCCATGACCGCGTCCCTTTGCGAAAATTCGCAGAAGCTTACGCGGCACGACTTGTAGGGGTGGGCTGATTTCCGTGTAGGACTTCCCCTACACCCAAAGTCGAGGGGGTGAACCGGCGGCATGGATCTGAGGGCGTCGGAAACGCTGACCCGCAAGACGCGTGGTGCGTCGATGCCACCCTGCCCCACCCTTCAGCCGTCCGTCCCTGGACGTTGATCATGACGGGACTAGACCACCGGCCGGTGGCCTAGTCCTCACCGAGCAACATGAGCGTCCCGACCAGTTCCAGGTGGTCCCCCGGCCCGATGACCAGGCGAAGCGGCACGGTCACGCGCGCGGTGCGCCCCTCACGCCACGCCACCGTGTTCACGTGGAACACGAGGTGATCGGTGGTCGACTCCGCACCAGCCCGCGCACGCCGCCTGTGCGTGCGACCGGCCATCGAGGTCGCCAGGAGGACGCCTTCCGCGCGCAGCGACACGATGTGCTGCTGACGCGGTCCCGGCTGAGGCCACGCAATGCACGCCTCATGCGCCGCGGCGGTGATGGCCATCGGCAAGATAAAACCCATCGTTTGGGCTTGCGGCAGGTCGATCAACACTCCATCGGCCAACGCGTCGGCACGGGTGTAGGCGTGGATCAGGTCGGCTTCGGTGAACATGGGTTCGTCGTCGTGGTTCATGCTTTTCTCTCTCGTCGTCAGGGCTGGCCCGAAAGGGCAGCGGGTGGGAACACGCTGCCGATGGCAGACGCCCCGCCCGGAGAGAGGCGCGGTCAAGGGAGGAAGTGACGCGCTGGCGCGGGACAGAGCGCAGCGACGGACTCGGGCGCGGAACGGCCCTTGACCGGGGAAGCCGAACATGAGGGCTGCTTTTCGCTCTTGCGCCGGGAACGCATACTCCCGAAATCACACGACGGACCGAGGTGATCCGTCTGGCACAGGGGACAAGACCATGCTGGAGAAGCTTCTGCAGGAGTCCGACGACTTTCATGCGGCCATGGAAACGTTGCGGCAGTCGGGACCGCCCATTGCTGAGGGAGAGCTTCGCTTCGTCGTCAGCGCGTTCAGCGCGAACCTGTCCATCGAGCACGCGGCCGCGGCCCGGCTGTGCTTTGCCGGCGAGCTGGCCTCATCGGCGACCGCCATGGTCCGCCTTCAATACGAAGCGACGGTTCGATCCGCGTGGCTGCTTCACGTGGCCACCGATGAGGAGGTTGATCTGATCGGACGACCGTTGAACGGCGAAAGCGAAGTCCTGGCGCGCAAGATGCCGGGCGCCACAACGATGCTGAAAGCGATGACGGGTCGAGCGCCCGAAGGGCTGACGGTTCTCCTTCAACAGTTCCACGACGTGACCTGGCACGGACTCAATTCGTTCGTCCACGCCGGGGTCCATCCCCTGCGTCGTCAGAGCGAGGGCTTCCCGGTCCTCCTGGCCTGCCAGATCCTTCGAAGTGCCAACGCGATCCTCCACGTGGCTTACCGGATGCTGGCCGCCCTGACGGGGTCCGCGGCCGCCATGGGCGCCGTGACGGATCTTTGGAAAGCGCATCGGCACTGCCTGCCAATCGACCCTGACCTGGCGGTTTGACGCCCCTGCCCCCGTCCGCCTCCACGCGTCATCGCTGACGTCGACGGTGATGCCGATGGGGACCGCCTTCGCCATCTACGATGCTATTCTCAACTCTCTGCCGTTTTTTGCATGCCGTTTTTGCCGCATCGACGCGTCCCAATCCGCGTTGTAAAACAGGGTGTTAGCGAAGTCGCCGGATCGGATTCCCGCCACCTCCACCAACACCTGCGGCGAGACAACGTAAATCGTTGTTTCGCCGTTTCTTTATGCGGCAAGGCCCCGCTCGAAACGCCCTTTTCTTGGTGTCGTTTTCGGTGTCTCCCATGCCAAAACCGCTGTTTGTTCAACTTCGGGACTCCACGTCCGGTTTCTCGTCCCGGTCCATGCCCGCGAGGTGTGGGGCGCCCGCGTTGTCATGAAGTCGCTGGGAGGCCGACGTGTGGACGCCGCCGTCTGGCTACCCGGTTTGTCCCGCCGCCTCCGGCGCTGCTCAATGCGGGCCTCCTGACGTATCGCGACGACATCGTGGGCACGCTAGGCGAGGGCCCGCTCTTAACAGGATTGGGAGCAAAGCCAGGCGACCCCATGGGCGACTGGTTCAACCGGGCGCAGTGGCGGCTACAGGATGATGTTGAGGCCAACCGTCTCAGCAACATCCACCAGTTCCGCAATCGGATCGTCGCCCTCCAGTAGCGGCCGCGATTTGCCCAATTGCACCAGTTCGTCGCTCTTGACGCGTCCTCCGAAGATCATCAGGGCCTTCGTATCAGCCTGCCGGGAGGGCCACACAAGGCCATCCGCGTCGGGTCGCTGCGTGTGGATCGCCGCTGCCCAAAGGCGGGTCTGCTCGTAGACATCCTTTTCGGTATCTATCAACTCCTTGCACTCCACTCCCAACTTCTTCAGTGGGGCCGTATGTAGGTCGATGAGTTGGAGATCGCGGGTCGGGGCTACAACCGAGTGAACCTGCCCCTTGAGCTTTTCGCCGTCGTACGTCTTCATGCCCGCTCCCCGGGGCAGGTCGTGGAAGACAGACTCCAGCGCGGCGCACCCGAAGTTATCGCCCCCGTACAGGGTCGGGATGAACGCTTCGCCCGCATCCTTGATGGGGCTGAACCGCGCATTCCCGAAGCCCGGATTGAATTGGTTTGCGGCAAATTGCCCGGCATGAATGCGGTGAATCTCTTCACCCCGTTTCCAGACGAACAGCTTCGTATTGGCCGCAAGGCTGACCGGCGGCGGCGGAACGACGACGGACGGTGGCAGCACTGGAGTTCCGGGAAGTGGCGCTGCAAGAGTGGGGGCAGCCTTCGGTTTCTTTCCCTCTGCGTTCTTTGCTGATGTCTCCTTCCCGGCAGGCGACGTCGCTGTCTTTCCACCTCCCCGTGTGGGGCGCTTTGGGTCAGGCATGAATGGGGCCCTCGACCTCATCCTTTGCAGCGTCAACCACACTGTCCGGCGCACTTTCCAGCACGTCCTTCGGCAGATGGCCACCGAGGAAGCTGTTGGCTGATGCAAACCATGCAGCCAGCCTCCAGGGATCTTTCCGCCCAGCGAAAACGTCCAGAATCCTGCCCATCACCTCAAGCGGCCGATAGTCACGTGCCCGGTCAAGGGCATAGATGGGAAAATGATCCAGATTGTTACGGGTGATGGCGAAGATGCGCCCAGCTGCTTTCCATTTGTTAGGCTGCGCTCCCGGGTTTTTGGTGCTCAGTCCAGCGAGGTCCGCAATGTCTGCCGCCGTCATGAAATCGCCGCTTTCAAGAAGCGTTTTCCTAACCTCCGCCTCCATCTTCATCAGCTTGATTTTATGATCCGGACGCGAGAATGCAGTTGGCACCAGCGCCTCAATCAACACGCGCTGTGCTTCCCTGGACCTTGCTTCCACCAAGTCACCAATAAATGGCAGGAGGTTTGCGAGGGTGTCTCGAACGGCGGCTGCATGGGGCAATGTGAACGGCATCGCAAAGCCGATTGCCGTGTTCCCGTGGGCTTTGGCCAGACGGGCACTGACCTCCCGGGGCGTGCCCTCGAAGGCTTCAATTGCGGTCGTACCCAGCGGTCGCTTGACAGTCACAGCCATACGGTTCTCCAGTTGCGTCAAAGAATATGAAGGTTACGCCGAATTGTCAATATCCCGCATCACCTTCTCAACGCAAATGGGTCACCAATGTTTCCTATCACGCTCAATTCAGCCGCCGGGGCCTGAACCTGTCGCTGCCACTGGCCACTAGGCACAGCGCCCCTTTCAGCACCAGTCCTGCCAGTTGATGCATCCTTCGCATGGTGAAATCCGGACAAGCCAGCATGCAGGGATGTTTGATGAGGGCAGCAAGGGCCTCATCAGGCATCCCGCCCAGCCGCACAGGGGGTTTTTTAAAAAGTGATCCAAACCGGCCTCCGTGCCCGCTGAAGACCCCAGATTCAACATCTGACTCACGGGCGACAACCATTCATGTGGCGATCTGCGATCGCATCAACCCGGCCACGCGCCATTTTCACGCCGCATGCTGCCAAGCCGCATTCTCGCGCGTCATCATTCCGACCCTTATTGCCAACTCGAGACCACGCACGATGGACAAGACGCCCGAATGTCTCGAGCTCACCAACGACTACCGGTTTCTCGTGGCCGTTGACTCGAAGGGCACCATCGTCGCGCCGCTTGGCATCACCCCGCCGGCACGGCTTCCGAAGGTCGACGCCCGGTACCTGCCGAAGCTTGCGGCCCATCGCCGGCCTTTTTCCCTATCCGCACGCCCTGACCGTCACGGGTGGGGAGGCGGTGCAATCGCTCCGGTGAAGACGCCCATCAAGAGCCCAGTTCCCCAGGCAAAGGATGCAAGGGCGAGCACATCAATGGAAACGTCCAGCCACGTCTGGTTGTTGACCCATTCCCAGCGCGTGTACCAGTCGTTGGTCTTGAACTTCTCGTCGTCGATGCCGCGATACATGTACCAGGCGGCCCATTTGTTGATGAGCGCGCCAATGACCTGGAGAATGACGCCGACTAGAAACAGGACCACAATGGCGAGGGCATGACCCGAATCACCAATGACCTTGGCCACCTTGTCGTTGGTCAAAAAGACCACCGGTCCGCCGATGCCGTAGGCCACCATCCAGGCGCGGAAGGTCTTCGAATACTCCGCGTAATTGGAATAGTAGACGTCGGGATCCCGGCCCTGAAGAGGTTGCGCGCCAGGCTTCGGCGGCCTCAACGGACCAGTCTCCGAAGCACAGTCCAGAAGCTGCCGGTGGTCCGGCTGCAGATGCGTTTGTAGGCCACCTTTCGTGGGTTAGTCAACCAGCCGTATCCCCGAGGCGCCTTGAGGCCAAGGGAATGACGGAGCATGCGCTTGACTGACGTACGCGCTACGAAAGATTTCTTCGGGGATGGCCTGCGGACGCCGAATTTCATGCATTAGCCTCAGTCAATGCTGCATTCATCGTTCTCTGTGGGGCGTTCGGCATCCTCGCGCCAGAGCGCCTCGTCAGGCGGTGGGTCGTCGCAGTCCACAGGACCGCGGTGTATGTCATCGATGATGACGGAGGGTGCCGTCGCGGCCACAGCAAGGCGAAACACGCCGCCGCACAGGTCGGGCAATAGGCTGCGAAGCCCTGCGGCGTCCGTTCGATAAAAGCCCTCGTGAGCATCCGATTGCACGAGGCACAGAGTACGTCTGACACAAAATCCCTGCGATCGAGCATTGGTGCGTCCCCAGAATTCCCAGACGATACGCTACGCGAAACAGGCCTTCAGAGTCTGCGCATATCCGGCAAGCAGCTCGGTGTTGCCGCATGGGCGGGCACGCACGTACTCAGCGTGCTGGACCCATGGTCTGAAGTGCGCGCCGCACGCGATCGCGACCGGCTCCGGGAAGGTCATCCCACTGCCACTTCTCCCATGCCTGTGGACACGAGACCGGCACCAGGGCATCGATGCAGCGCATGCTCCTGTAGCGCGCGGCACGCCAGAGTGCCTCGGATTTGCGCGAATGGGCATTGGCGCATGAAAGCAAAGATGCACGGCGTGGACGTGGCCATGGTGGGCAGCGTGGATGAGCACGGTGTCCGGGTCGGACCGCGCGCAGAGCGCAGGGTTGATGAGGATGGCTGCAGTCGCATACGTCTCGTTGTCCCATACGGCGTAACACAGTCACCGGTCGAATCCGTTCATGTCATCTCCTTCGTCGTCCAATTCATGGATCTCGGTTAGTCGAGCAGAAATTCACCCGCCGTCAAGGCGGGGGGGCGGCGGCTCTCGCTGCGACGTGCCCACGAAGGATGTCGTGCGGGGCGGTGTCGAAGCGCTTGGCAGGAACCGGGAGTCAGGCACTCGTCGCATCCCAGCCCCGCCTGACGATTCGCGGCGATGCTGGCACCGCTATGAGGCATCCTCCCATCCCTTCGCCTGACCTCCCTCTTCCCTGCCGCTATCATCTACCGGATTGGGCGAACCGACCTGCATGGAGCTGAGCATGGCTGATGAATTCTCACCCGAGGCCCTAAATACCCTAGCCGCAAGGATGGCCGAGATGGCGGCGTGGACGAGCCTCAATGTGACACTTGAAGATATCGCGAAAGACAATGCCGCACTCGTCGCCGAACTCGTGGAGTTCGACGTGACCACAACTGTCGCCCTCCTCTCAAGCCTGCTCACCTTGCCCACCCAGCAGGCACAGTGCCTGAGGCTTGAGCTTCTCGCCGTCCTTGCCCTTATCCACTGCAATGGAGAGCGGGTGGCAACCGTTGTCGACGCTTCACGCTGGCACACCGCCATTGGCGAATCGCAGAGTGCGAGCGGCGAGGACCCTGCAGAGGATGTCTTTGTCAGTCTAGCGGGCAACGACCAAGGGTCATACAGGCTGCTGGAGGGCATCTGGGAGGGTGCGGGCTTTTACACCCAGCGCATGGTTGAGGTCGTCGATGCAATGCCGAGGACAGGTCTCTACAACGCGCTCAAGCGTTCCGTCCAGGCCGTGCTCCGACTGTCCGACGCCGTCTGCGCCCGGGCGGACCTTGTGCGCTATGCGACCGGCAGTGACAACACCCGCGCGCCTCTCGACACAGGGCACCTCGATGCGCCCACCCTCCGCGGCCGTGTCGCGTTCACGGGCAAGGCGCTCCGCGATGCGGGAATTGCCATCGCCGACCTTGCGCCCTTCATTCTCGATGCGGCATCCATTCCTCTAATGGCCAGTGACGTGCCAGGCTCGGGCATCGTCGAGCAGCGGCCCCTCCTGCGCACCCGCGACGGCCTGCTGGTCATCCTGCCCACGGCCCTCTCCATTGCGCTTCGCCATGCGGTCATCGTGTTTGCCACCCGCACTGGGCAGGCCACACAGATAAACCAGGCGCTGGCTAACGTCTATAGCCGTACGGTCTATCGTAGTCAGGTCTTCGGTGGCAGCAGTGGACTGGATATCCAGTGGGAGCTCTTCCGGGGAACCCGGGTGGCCACACATGTGGTTCCCGTCGACGTCGGCCATCCCATGATCATTCAATTTGTCCTCCCGTCGATCGAGCACCACACCGGTGACGGCTTTCGGGGCATTATCGAACTCGACGAGGAAACGGAGGCCTTCATCGATGCCCGCATTGGCGGCTTCATCGAGCGTATCGGGGTCAATAAGGACTTCCAAAGGGGGATGGTGGTACGCGTCGGCTGCGGGTGGGGTGCAGGATTCTCCAGTGGGTACACGCCGCCGGCAGACCCGCGCTGGCAGTACCAGTGGATGTCCGGCGCCGACTTCATCCGCATGGGCTCACTCAGCGACATGTCCCCCGCTGACCTGTGGCGCGTCCAGGATGCGGTCAAGACAGCCGGGCGCGCCGGCGTTGCGTTTCTCAACGTCAATGGCATCCTCAACCTCATCGGCTGGGTGCGCGACAACGATGGCCACGTCGTTCCTCATGGCCAACTACCCGAGGGGCGCATCACGCCGGACCGTCCCCTCATGATGACCCTGCCGACGAACCTTCTCCGTGATGTCCGCATCGAGGCAGACACCGGCTACGACCGGCACAGCGCCCGCGACAACACTGGTCGCTGGCACCGCGTCATGCGCCCGTCTGCCAGTGATTTCTTTCCGTCCGAACGCATCCAGCGTTTCTACGCTTCCCTCGATGACATCGATCACGGCACACTGGGCGGCGTCTCCGAAGGCCACGCCAGCCTGTGGGCCACGTTCGACGCGCCCAACATGAAAGACCGGGGCGTCATTTATGAACTGTGGAACACGGTGCGTGTCTGGCTCGGACGCATCGACGAGGCACTGGCGGAGGTTGCCGGTCCAAGGGCTGCCGGAAAAATCGTCAAGGCTCGTCTCGTCCTTGAAGATGGCGATGACGTCAACCACTTTATCGACACGCCGCCGCCGGCCAACGTGCACTCGTTCTGGCACCTCAAACGGACAAGTGAGCAGCGCGCTATCCGAGTTGTCTTCCGCAAAGGGTTTCTCTCCGCTTTCCGCGCCGCCGACAACCGTGCCGAACGTGCCGTCGTCAGGGCACTCGGCACCGCGTACGCGACTTTGATGAAGCTCCCCAACGCCGGGCAGGTGGGCGAGGACATCGAACGCCTCGCTGTCCCGGACGATATCGCGCGCAGTTTCCACATGATGGAGGGGCGGGAGTTTGGCGACTGGAGCCGCCGTTTCCTGACCCGCCCCCTCCTCACCATTGAGGACGTCGAGTCGGCCGCTGCCCGCATCGAGCTCGGCTGGAAGGCAGCCGCGCCGGATGCCCCGCTCCATTACCAAGGGAAAAAGCCCGTCGGAAAACTGCTTGGTGATGTCGTCGACGTACTGGTCAGGGACATTATTGAGCAACTGGGTAAACTCGACCGGCGCGCAACGCTCCAGCGCCTACTTGAAAACGCGGAACATGCGCGTGCCGATGAGCGGCGCTGGCACCTGACCGCTGCCGCAGTCCTCGCCCTGCATGCGGGCGAGGAAGGTGCTGAGGATGTCGTCTCCCGTGAGCTTGGCCGCTTTGCAGGCGCGCAGATCACCTCCCGCATTGTCCTCGAGATGGCCATTTGTGCCTGTCCACTTGAGGGCGGCATGGCGCCGTCTGACATGGCGCTGACGAAGCTCCTGGCAAGGGCCGCACTCCTCTCCCGCATCGGGGGCCTGTCCGATGCTGTCCGTTTCGGCGCGTTGGCAGCAGACGTTGCCATCTCGCCCCTTGGCGACATTCTCTTCCAGGATGACTTCGGTCGCATGGTCGTCGAACCCATGCTCGCCCTTGCAACCAATGAGCGCTTCGCCGACTCGGCTGCAGGCTACAAATCCAACTACGTGACCGATGCCGATGAGAGCGGTGTGGGTGCCGAGGGGGAAGCAGGCGATGCGGACACGGCCGACGACAAGGAGCTCGCGGGGTTCAAGGCCATCTGGCTTGGCGAGATGGGCTTTTCGGTGGAGGACAATCTCCATCTCGTCCACGCCATCGAACGGATGGGCGTGGCACGCGAAGCGGCAGTCTTCGTGGCCTGCCGCAGCGAACTCACCGAGGTCGCGAGATCCGCTGGTTTGGCAGACGACACCATCGATGCCCTGTTCAGCCAGTACGTTCTCTCGAGCCGTCCGTCCTGGGACAAGGTCCCCGAAGCCTTCCGGCTCGGTGACATCTACCCCTGGCGTTTCGGTCGGCGCCTGTCGGTGGTTACCCGCCCGCTTCTGCAGTTCGGGGAAGGTGAAGACCCGCAGATTCTTGTTGCACCCGGCCTCTTCCGGACAGCCTCCCGCTACCTGTTTACGGGCGCCTACTCGGGCCGGCTCAACCGCGATTTTTTCCGGTCAGACGCCATGCGGGACGAATGGCTTGGCGAGGCCCGCGAGGGGCATACATTCGAGCACACCTTGGCCGGCCGACTTCATGCGGCCGGCTGGACGGTGCGGAATGGCATCGGCTTCCCCGAAATCCTTGGGCGCCACCCGGGATTCGACCCGGGCGACATCGACATCCTTGCCTGGCGCGCCGACCGCAACGCTATCCTGGTCATCGAGTGCAAGGACCTTTCAATGGCCCGCAACTACTCCGAGGCGGCAAGCCAGCTCACCGAGTACCAGGGCGAGAACACCAACGGGCGAGCCGACAAGCTCAGAAAACATTTGAGGCGCGTCGACCTTGCGCGGGCACACGTCAATGATCTAGCCCGCTTCACCGGTGTGACGACGCCGGAGGTCGTTTCCTGGCTGTTTTCAGCGGCATCACCCCGGTGCACTATGCACGGGGAAACATTGCGGCCCTCGACGGTACACACGTCGGCCGCCCGGACGACCTGCTCGCGTTCTGAGCAAGGCTGCGCCTCCGCCATGCGGCAGGTCACCGGCCACTGCCGCCCGGACAGGGTCCCGTCAGAGCCCGTCGGGGCGGCTTTTTTAGCAACATCCGCTTTGTCGAGATCTTTTTCGTCGAACGCGTTTTGTCCCGGTCAACCATTGCATATGAGGTAGTAAACGCACTTGTGTTGGCAGGTAAGGTGGTGTGTCGATCTTGAAACTCCATCCCTTGGGCATGTGCACGACGCTGGCCAAGGTCCGATTTTTGCCATGAATCTCGATGCCGACCATCCGTTCGCCCGGGTGCACATCAACGCCTTTGAACGACAAGACATAGTCTTTGGCGGACGCCGGAGTCACCGCCCAGAACGAAGCCATCGCGAAAAACAAACGCGCTGAGCCTCAGATTCCTACGCATGCCTACGCCCATGCTCTCCGAGAAATCTCCGTCATCGCAGATGACGGGAACGTTTCTTTAGCGAGCACGCACACGGGCCAAGATGGAAAGAGGACACGGATTGCCATCCACACCCCGATTAAGATGATCGAGACCAGCAGTGAGTTTAAAATGATTGCAGCGATGATGACGAGCGCAGGGTCGACGCTGATGCGCTCAAGAGCAAGCAATGTCAACGGGAGGCTGAACACGTCATTCAATCGGTTCTTCCCGAGGCATCCGGCATAGCAACTCACCGAAGTCAGCCCGGTAATGACCGACCCAGTCAAGTGAGCGACAAAGGTGAAAAACCACGTCAGCGTTAGCGTTCGTCTACTCGCGGAACTCCCACATGCGAGTGTGAAACCTATTGCGTGGATAATGCCCCGGCACACGCCCCGGCAGTGGACGCATACGTGGCAAATCAGCGCCACTTCTTTGGCCATGCGTAGCCGGGAGAAGCATCTTGGCTTGGAGAGGGATGGATGAAGAGACACTGACCCTATCAACCACGTTAGCGCTTCGCCATTGCGGTCACCTTGTCGACTCCCCGTAAACTTACTCCAGACATAAACCGAGGTCTCCGGGCAAAATATCCCCAAGGAGACCCACGATGCGCAAGAGCAAATTCACCGAGAGCCAGATCGTTGCGACGCTGAAGCAGGTCGAAGGCGGCAGGCAGGTCAAGGACATGTGCCGGGATCTCGGCATTTCCGAGGCGACCTACTACACCTGGAAATCGAAGTACGGTGGCATGGAGGCGTCGGACGTTCATCGCCTGCGTGACCTGGAAGCGGAGCACAACAAGCTCAAGCGCATGTATGCGGATCTGGCGATGGAGAACCACGGGCTTAAGGATCTCATCGCAAAAAAGCTGTAGACCCGGCGCATATGCGCCCGCTCATCACCTGGCTGGTCGAGCAGCACGGATGGAGCGAGCGCCGGGCCTGTGAGGCACTAGGCTTCTCGCGATCTACGCTGCGCTACAAGGCTCGCCCTGATCGCGACGAGCCCGTCATCGGGCTATTAGCGGAGCTGGCTGAGCGATTCCCCGAGCGCGGCTTCGACAAGCTATTTCAGATCATCCGCCGGCGCGGTCTGCCGTGGAACCACAAGAGGGTGTGGCGCGTGTATTGCCAAATGCAGTTGAATCGCCGCCGACGCGGCAAGAAGCGTGTCCCGACGCGTCACCCGCTACCACTGGTGGCCGGCGAGGCGATCAACGGAAGCTGGTCCATCGACTTCATGTCCGACGCGCTGTGGGACGGCCGCCGCTTCCGCACCTTTAATGTCATTGATGACTTCAGTCGCGAGGCACTCGCCGTGGAAATCGATTTGAATTTGCCTGCGTCGCGTGTGATTCGCACGCTCGAGCGTGTCGCTGCATGGCGCGGATATCCATCAAAGCTTCGTCTGGACAACGGCCCGGAATTTGTCGCCCTGGCGCTCGCGGAATGGGCAGAACGCAAAGGCATCAAGCTCGACTTCATCGAGCCGGGAAGGCCGATGCAGAACGGCTTCATCGAGCGCTTCAACGGCAGCTTCCGGCGTGGTGTCCTCGACATGCACGTGTTTCGGAACCTGACCGAAGTACGCGAGCAGGCAGAGCTTTGGCTAGCCGACTACAACCGCGAGATACCGCACGACAGCTTAGGCGGGCTGACGCCCGCAGAATTCAGGCAGCAAAATGATCCGGCGACCTTGGGTTATGGTTGGCACTAACTAACGGGGGGTCGACAACCTGCCTAATCCAATCTGCCTTATCTGCCTCACGCTCATGAGTTCGCTTTGGTCGGCCAACAACTGCGTGTTTGCCTGGGATGCAATAGGTCGGAGGTCGTTGACCACGTCGAGCGACAACGAACGCATGGACTGGATAACGGCATTTGAAAGGCTGACATTCAACGACTGTCCACCTGAGAAGCAAGCTACTAGGGATGCCGCTAAATACGTCGCTTATCCCTGGTCAACGTCAATGAATCCGCTGTCCAGCTTGCGATCAAACGTGTCGCGAAGCGGACTTTCAGGATGATCCGCATGCGAAAACATATTCTCCAAATAGTCGCGGGACGCGTCGTCGTCAACTGGATTGGACGAATATGCTAGAGAGGTGGCATGCCAAATGCTTCGTAGAGCGCGCATCCTTATTGCCACCGCTTGGTAGAGATGAATGCTCCGACAAGCAGGAGCGGGAGAACACGACCCAAATCTCGAATGGTCCAGTCGCTCGCCAGCAAAACCGATAAGGCCACGGCCGTTCGGAGATGCCCAGCCAGTCATGCAAGCGTCAATCAGCGATGTCCGTAGTCAACGAAAAAACGAATCGATCAAAATCGAAGTCGGGCCCGGTATCGGTGCAGTGATAGCGATACCCCCCTTTAATGGGCTCTCTTTTCATGCCTGACATCCGCATCTGCGATCGCCGCTGCTTTCCATCTTCCCAGACGTTATAGAGCTGGAGAAACCCATCTGCTGAGTGACAGACAAACTCAATTTCGTGTGGAGCATCGTGAAATATCAGGACAGCCTGTTCCTGAAGTTTACCCTCGATCTCTACACCCCCATCCGAACGAAGCCAAAGTCCTTGAGGACGCAAATCGGTGACGCGCTCGATTACCAGTTTGAACTTCTGAAATGGGGCTACAGGCACCACCTCCCATTTCGTTACATCCATGAGGCCTTGTTCAGCAAAAAAAGTGCTGGCAACGGGCTTGGACGGGAAGGAAAAACTACTGCTCATTACTTTTGGCCCGTCTTGGCTGGAGGCGCGTAACCGTTGGGGAAGGGCCCATTATAATAGCGGAAGGGATCTATCTCGGCATGCTCCCAAGGCCATACCTCCATCAAATTTTTTGGCTCGTGGCCACCGCCGTCGCGCTGAGCCTTGATGTGGTGAAGCTCCATAGGAACCTCGACCTCCGGATGCATGGGTGGTTGCCCTGAACTCATGCGCCTAAGGTCATCTGCGCTGTAATCGTAAGGGCGATCGCGGGCGGCCTGCTTCCAATAAGACCGTCGGCCTGCGGACCACGATTGCGGATTGCGAGGGCACTCGCCTTCAATGCGCTCACGCTCTTGAAGGCTGATCTCGGGAAGAGGCTCTGCTTGATTGACGCCCAGTCGTGGATTCAATATCTCGGTTATTGGATCTCGCTCGTATTCGGCCTTATCCTCTTCAGCGACCGTCTCAACCACACGCACCGTAATTTGCGTTCCACTGGAATCCACACTATTCAGCGGATTCGCACCTACATACCCATACGTGCTTACCCCGCCCGCCAACCCAATCGGGTCGCTCTGGAGATACCGCCCCGTGTCCGGGTGGTAGTAACGGTGGACATTGTAGAGAAGCCCGGTCTCTGCATCGAAAAATTGGCCGGGGAAACGAAGGTTGAACGCGTAGTTGCCGGTAAAGGATCGCTCACCGAAGGGATTGCCGGTGGGCAGCCATTGCCAGTAGCGACTGCTTCCGTCGCCTAGGTCGACACGGCGAGGGGTGCCCGGGCCGTCGGCGATGACATACGCCGCGCCCTGCTGCGGGTCGAGAGCCCCGACCGGCAATCCGTCCATTCAGATGTATTCACGCGGCAAGAATCCGTAGTTGCCCAGGAGCTGGCCCGCTTCGTCGTAGACGAAGCGCGACACCTGTCCCGAGCTCGACCTGTTGAGGGAGACGCGCTGGCTCATCGCGTTGTAGGCGAACGTGGCCTCCGCAAAGCCGTTATAGTCTTCCTCAGCCAACCGTCCGCGACCATCGTAGGCATAACTTTTCGTGGTGCCCTGGACTTGTCGCTGGGTCATCGAGCCGTTGGCATCGAACGTCGACGCCCCCCCCGTTGACGTCGACGAGCCGATGGGTGCCCGGCTGGTAGGTGTAGGAGCCCTGTCCTCCTGCCACCGGGTCGCTGGACGCCTTGCTGAGCCGGTCGCCGGTCTTGGAGTAGGTATACGACTCGTTGAACGACGTCGACTGCACGGCCGTCAGGCGATGCAACGGATCGTAAGCATACGTTTCGACGTTGCCGCTGGTGGGCGAGGTGCCAAACCCTACGATCTGACCTGCAGCGTCGCGCTGGTAGTGCGCGTTGAAGTGCGCGCTGTTGACGTCGGTGACCGCGCCATTGGCATCGTAGGTGCGGGTTACCACCTGGCCACTGCCCAGGGTGTAGCCGGTCACGGGACCGAACGGCCGGTAGCTCACCGCGCTGACGATCGAGAGGGCCTTGCCCCCCGCGGGCGTGGCGGTGATGCCCGTGATCTGACCCAAGGCATTGCGCGTATACGCCACGACGGCCCCGCTGGGCATCGCCGTGCCGGCCAACCGCCCCGCCCGCGTATAGGCATAGTCGGTGGTGTCCGTGGTCCCACCCTGCGTCTGCCGCTTCTCGGTGACCCGTCCCTCGTCGTCGTAGCAGTAGGTGGTGGTAACCGCCGTCTCGACCATGCGGGTCAGCCGACCGATCGGGAACGAACTCGCGCACCCGGTGACGCTGCTGGTCTCGTCGTAGCGATAGGCCGCGTTGAGCGTGGCATCGGTGTAGGTGTCGGCGGTCTTGCGACCCAGCGCATCGAACGTCTGGTTCAGCACCGTGCCCTTCGCATCGGTGTGGGTCACCGGGTTGCCCGCCGCATCGAAGGTCGACGACTGCGTGCCCGTGTCGGGACTGACCTGACCGCTGAGGTTACCCAGGCCGTCGAAGGTGTAGGTCGTCACGAGTCCGTCGGGATCGGTCACCGACGTGATCCGATCCAGGGCATCGAGGGCGAGCGCGGTGGTCGTGGCCTTGGTCGCGTCGGTGCCGTTGACGTTGGCGATGTGGGTCACCCGCCGGTCAAACGCATCGTAGGTATCTTGACCCGTCACGCCCAACGCATCCTTGACCACCACCCGATTGCCGTTGGCGTCGTAGCTTCCCGTGGCCGTCGCATCGAAGACGACATGGCCCAGGCCGTCGGTCACGCTGACGAGCTGACCCAGCGTGTTGAAGGTGCGGCTCAACACGCGGCGGGACACACCGCCGGCGTCGAAGGTTTCTTCCCTGGTGCGGTTGCCCGCGACATCGAGCGTGTAGTGGATGCGGTTACCGTTGGCTTCGGTCACTTCGGTCAGCCGATGCGCCGTGTCGTAGGTGTATTTAAGAAGCGTGCCGTCGGGGTCGGTGCTTTGATAGATTAGACCGCGTTGGTCGAAGACAACCGTGGTGGTGGCGTCCAAGGTCGACGACGCGCTGCCATCGGCGTTGGCACGCACCGTTCGTGCGACAGGGTGACCCACCGAATCGTAGACGAAGTCGGTGATGACGCCGTTCGCATCCACCATCCGGCTGACGCGCCCGGCCAGGTCGTAAGACGAGAACGTGGTGACATGCCCCAGCGCATCGGTGATCGTTTGAAGATCGCCCGCCTTCCAGGTGGTCCCGGCGCTGACGTAATACCGGTAGGTCGTCGTTTCCGGAAGGTCCCGGCGAGGCCCGGTCTGCGACAGAAGCAGGCCGACCCGCGGACACTGCGTCGTGTCCACGGCCGTGCAATAGGTGTAGGTCCAGCGACGCACGCCGGCCGGTGCGTTGCCAGCGGCCGTGCAGGCGTAGGCGGTGGCGCCCGCTATGGCCGGATCCACTTCGCACCGGGCGACGACCTGGCCCATGGCGTTGTAGGCCCAGGTGGACGTCTTGATGGGATTGCCCGTCACACCCAGGATGGTTTGTTTCAGCGGTTGACGCAGCGATGTATCCCACGTGGTGGTGGTCGTACGCTGACTGTCAGTGCCCTGCGCCTCGATCGTTTGTTCCAGCAGGCCATACGCGTTGTAGCGCGTGCGCTGGACGGTGCCCTGGAAATCGACCGCCGTTTCCGGAAAACCGAGCGCGTCATACGTGCGCGAACGCCAGGGCTGCCCACAATCGGGTGCGCACGGGGAGCTCAGAGTGCTCACCCGACCGAGCCCGGCGGGACTCGAGAAGCCCATGTGGACCGTGTTGCCCAAGGGGTAGGAGATATCCGAGGAGCCGTCCGCGTTGTAAGCAATCTTCGTCGTTCCCACGCCGCCGATAAACGAGGACGAGGTGGCCCGGCCCAGGTCGTCGTAGGTGATGCTTTCGTAGCGGTTGGTGGTCCCGTCGGTCAGACGGGTCAGCGCGCGCGGCAACGCCGTCGCACCGACATACCCGGTTTCACCATAACCGTAGTTGTGAATGGCGCCGTCGGCATACACCACGCCACTCAGGGTTCCGTCCTTGGCGAAATACGAAAAGGAGGCGTAGCCGTTATCCGGGAACTTCACCAAGCTCAACCGGTAGGTGTAGTTGTCGTAATAGAAGAGCAGTTTCCGTCCGGCCGAATCAGTAACGGCATTCAGAAGGGCAATCGGGTTGGGCGCGGTGTAAGTCAGGGTGACGCCTTGGCCATCCTGCCCCATGACGGAAAGGAGTTTGCCATCGAGGGCATAGGTCTCGGTATGCCGCCGCCCGCCGATGAAGACCTGGTAGCCGGTCACAGCGCCTTGCGCGTTGGTGATCTCCGAAAGCACGTCGACGGGGAGATCCGTGGACCAGCCGTTCGCGGTCTTGGTGAAGTTCTCCTGCTTCCCGTCGGGCCGCAGCATGACGATGCTGGA
This sequence comes from Xanthomonas sp. NCPPB 2632, assembly GCF_041228075.2. NCBI lineage: Bacteria > Pseudomonadati > Pseudomonadota > Gammaproteobacteria > Lysobacterales > Lysobacteraceae > Xanthomonas > Xanthomonas sp. NCPPB 2632. Next base: position 1,854,193 of record NZ_CM192979.1, on the reverse strand, counting down.
CACGGGACTGCCGAAGAACTGAAGGGACCGGTCGTAGGTGTGGCGCCAGTTGAAGCCCAGGGAGGCCGGCGCCACCCCGTCGGCACTGTTGTAGAAGCGGCTGAAAGACAGCCATTCGCTGCCGGCGAAGTCGTCCTACTGCAGGTAGAAATTACCCGTCGAGGCATCGATCGGATCGCCGACGCGGGGCGCGCCCATTTTTTCCGCACAGGAAGAGCCATTCGCGTTACCGCTGGCGGTGCCGCCGCTGCCGCCGCCGGCCAGGAGGGCAGACCCTTCGCCGCCGTCGCAAGGGGCTCCGCTACCAAGGCGCTTGGCGGACGCACCGCCATATCGGGTGGCGCTAATTGTGCCGCCCTTGCAGCCCGATTGGGTCGGAGCCGCCCACGTGCCCGAGAAGCTCGACCCATCGGCCGAGACCGTCAGGGTGAGCGTCGACTTGCAGGGGTTGGTCGAACCCATCTGACTGATGAGCGTGGTGTCATTGAGCGTCAGCTGGGTGCCCGAGAGGGTGCCGGTTTGCGACCACACGAACTGATTGGACGCGCCGAGCGCGACGGTCTTGCGTGATCCGGTGATGGCGCCGGCGGCGTCCTGGTTCAGGACAAACTCCTGGGCCCATTGCGCCGCACTGGAATCCCCCGGAGCGGACAGGTTTCCATACCAGGTGCCGGTGACATTCACCGCAGGGGATGCGGCCGCACGGATGGCTGCGTTTTGCGGGCGGATCGCGTTACGCCCTGCAACCGCCGGTGGCTCGGTGCCCACCTGAGCGTGGGCGCCGGCCACGAACAAAAGCCCCAGTAGCGTCAGTCCGTGCAACCACCGGCGGGCAGTCGGCCGTTCGCTAGGCATCTTGGCCGGCAGCGCGCGAGGCGCCCCACCGAAGTTTCTACCCGACCTGTCCATGGTGCATCCCTGGTTTTTCCGCCCACGCGGAGTCGGCAGATCCTACGAATTTCCGCAGTGCTTTACTGTAGGCGCGCACCCACACACTTTCGGCAAAGATATTTCATGGATCGGCGCCCATGCCGAGCATGGCAAGCCTTCGAGACATACTCCCGAAATCACATGAGGAAACGAGGCGATCCGTCACGCACAGGGGGCACAATCCGATGAAAGGCCGCGCTCCGGACGGTCTGACGGTTCCCCTACAACAGTTCTTAAGAGGTGACCTGGCGCGGACTCAATTCGTTCGTCCACGCTGGCGTCCATCCCCTCCGTCGGCAGAGCAAAGGCTTCCCCGTCCTCCTGGCCTGCCAGATCCTTCGAAACGCCAACGCGATCCTTCACGTGACTTACCGGATGCTGGCCGCCCTAACGGGGTCCGCGGCCGCCAGGGGCGCCGTGACGGATCTTTGGAAAACGCATCGGCACTGCCTGCCGATCGCCCCTGGCCTGGCGGTTTGACGCCTCCCTGCCCCTCTGCCTCCGCACGTCATCGCGGACACCGACGGTGATGCCGATGGGGACCTCCTTCGCCCTCGACGATGCTATTCTCAGCCCGCTTTCGTTTTGAGTGTCATTTTTTTCCGCGTCATCGCGAGACAACTAGCGCGGTGAAACAAGGTGTAACGAGGTGCCCGGGCTTGATTCCGGCTACCTCCACCAGATACGGCACCTTAGTAATTGTTCTGCCTAAGGCTTTTTTAGTGCACTGGGTCTGGCTTGATATGCTTTGGGCTGGGTTTGGTCACCTTTAGGTCACGGTTTAAACCTTTAGAGAATCTGCCATGGACGAACAAGCTATCGTCGCCGATTATGAACACAGGCGACCAGATTGTGAGCGATTTCTTCGCGAAATAACGCATCAGGTGGGGCACCTGATCGACGAGAGCGGGGTGTCACTGGGTGCTCCCGTTGAAGGGCGTGTCAAAACCTTAGCGTCTTTGCTAGAAAAGGTTGAGCGAAAAGAACGTACGATTGCCTCGGCAACGGACTTTCCGGACCTCGTGGGCGTGCGCATTACCCTGTTGTTCCACAGAGATCTGGAAGTAATCGATGACGTGCTCGCTACTCATTTCGAAGTCATCGAAAGAGCTGATACCGCTGATCGTCTCGAGGCCAGCCAGTTTGGCTACCAGTCTCTGCACTTTATATTGAAGGTGAGACCAGAGTGGGCCTCATTGCCGAGCTTCCGCCGCCTTAGCGACTACGTCTTTGAGGTTCAGTTACGAACGCTGGCTCAGCATATATGGGCAGTCGCGTCTCACAAGCTTCAATACAAGCGTGAAGCAAGCGTTCCGCTTCCACTCCGCCGTTCGATAAGTAGGGCTTCCGCTTTGCTAGAGATGGTAGATCTCGAGTTTGACCGCGTATTGAACGAGCGCGAAAAATATGTGACTGAGCCGAACACCGAAGATGCTTTGCTCAATGTGGACTTGTTGGCAGCCACCTTGGACGCCATCTTCCCAGCTAAAAATAAGGACGCCGAAAGAGAGAAATATGACGAAATGCTGAAGGAACTGGGCGACAAAAATATTATTAAAGTGGCTGATCTAAAAAAACTCGTGAGTGAGACCTGGCCCAAAGTCAAAGCAGAAGAAGAAATTCGAGTAGCCAAGGCGCTCGCCTTGTTTGAGTCTATGCCCATGAGCGACGAGGTTAGGTCGCGGCGACTCGCTAGGAACGCCGACGGAGTTTTCTTCACGCATACCGGTCTCCTTCGGAACGCGATGAAGGTAAAGTGGCCGATTAAAAAGGAATCGTCAAAAGCAATTGTTCGTCGCCCAGTCAGTCCAAAAAGCGATTAGCAATCTGCAAGCAGCCCGAGGCGAGTCTCACAAACGATCATCAGCTCCCTTTGGCTTGCGAGGCCTGAGCGAGCTATACGATGACCCGCCCCCACCCGACGCCAGCCGGTTGTGTCGGGTGCGTGATGCCTCAGTAATCTCTCCACGAACGACCGGGCACGGGCCTGGCTCTCTGCATGAGCGTAGTGGTCAGATTCCGCTGAACCTTCGGGCAGAACCTTCGCTAGTCACCTTCCATCCGGAAAAGCGATGGTCGTCACGTACCCGACAATCGCCTCGTCGATGATCGTGAAGAACGGTGCACCGAGCGTGGAGGGGGTGGACCATTGGAAGGTGGGCATGGCGGCGACGTCCCCCCAAATTTGAGTAGCGCCCCGGTTTCGAGTTCAATCCCCCACAAGAAGGAGATTGGACGTGAAGAAGCGTTTTTCCGAAGAGCAGATCATCGGCTTCCTGCGCGAGGCCGAGGCAGGCATGCCGGTCAAGGACCTATGTCGCAAGCACGGCTTCAGTGAAGCCTCTTACTACCTGTGGCGAAGCAAGTTCGGCGGCATGAGCGTGCCCGAGGCCAAGCGGCTGAAGGACCTGGAGTCGGAGAACGGACGCCTTAAAAAGCTGCTTGCCGAGCAGCTTCTGGAGAACGAGGTCATCAAGGAAGCTCTGCGAAAAAAATGGTGAGCGCACCGGACCGGCGCGAGCTGGTGCGCTATCTGATCGGCCAGGAACTGAGTGAGCGCCGGTCGCTGGCGATCGCCGGCATGAGCGCAAGCGCTTACCGATACGAACCGCGGCCCGACCCCAACGTCGATCTGCGCGAGATGATCTGCGCGCTGGCCAATCGCCATAAACGCTACGGCGTCGGCATGATCTACCTGAAGCTCCGCCAGGCCGGTCAGATGGTCAATTACAAACGAGTCGAGCGCCTGTACCAGGAGGCGAACCTGCAGGTGCGCCGACGGAAACGGAAAAAGGTGCCTCCGACCGACAGGCAGCCACTGCTCCGGCCCGCGGCCGCAAACGAGGTCTGGTCCATCGATTTCGTCTTCGATCGCACCGCCGAAGGGCGCGTATTGAAGTGCCTGACGATCGTCGATGACGCTACGCATGAGGCAGTCGCCATCGAGATCGAGCGGGCGATCTCAGGCATCGGCGTAACGCGCGTCATGGACCGCCTGGCCGTCACTCGGGGCCTGCCGAAAATCATTCGCAGCGACAACGGAAAGGAGTTCTGTGGCAAGGCCATGGTCGCATGGGCACACGAGCGCGGCGTGCAGCTGCGCCTGATCGAGCCTGGCAAGCCGAATCAGAACGCCTACATCGAATCATTCAACGGAAGGCTTCGCGATGAGTGTCTCAACGAACACTGGTTTCCCAGCCTGCTGCATGCCCGAACCGAGATCGAAAACTGGCGACGGGAATACAACGAAGAGCGACCGAAGAAGGCACTCGGCGGGCTGACTCCCGCCGCTTACGCGAAACAGTTACATTAACCCCGGACTCAAATCGGACCGCTACTGAAGGCGGGGGGACGTCGCCGATGCCCGAGATCGCTCGTTCGACCTCAATAGCGACGGCCTCGTGCGTCGCATCGTCGACGATCGTCAGGCATTTGATGACGCGGCCCTCGGCGGTGCGATCAAACACGAAATCAATCGACCAGACTTCGTTCGCAGCCGCCGCGAAGCAGTGGCTGCCTTTCGGCCGGTGGGACTTTCTTTCGTTTGCGCCGCCGCACCTGGAGGCTGGCCTCTTGATACAAGCGCTCGACCCGCTTGTAATTCACCGCGTGCCCGGCCTGGCGAAGCTTCAGATAGATCATGCCCACGCCATAGCGTTTATGGCGATTCGCCAGCGCGCAGATCACCTCGCGGGGTTCGACGTTACGGTCGGGACGTGGCTCGTAGCGGTAGGCGCTTGCGCTCATGTCGGCAATCGCCAGCGAACGACGCTCGCTCAGTTCCCGGCCGACCAGATAGCGCACCAGCTCACGCCGGTCCGGTGCGCTCACCATTTTTTTCGCAGAGCGTCTTTAATAACCTCATTTTCCAGAAGCTGCTCGGCCAGCAGCTTCTTCAGTCGGCCGTTCTCGGTCTCAAGGTCCTTCAGCCGCTTGGCCTCCGGCACGCTCATGCCACCGAACTTGCTCCGCCACAGGTAATACGAGGCCATGCCGGCCTCGACCTCACGCAGGAAGCCAATGATCTGTTCTTAGGAAAAGCGCTTCTTCACGTCCAATCTCCTTCTCGTGGGGGATTGGACTCGAAACCGGGCCGCTACTCAAATCCGGGAGGACGTCGGTTGAAGCACACGTCTCGCTCGGTGGAAGGTGATCAGAGGTCAGCATCGCAAGCCGGTAATTCGTTACCCCAGGTAGGGTCAACGCATGGCAACGCGATCGGTCTGATGCCTACAGAACCCTGCTATGTGTTACTTCTTTTGCTCGTTCGATAGCCAAGTAAGTAAGTCCTGAATGGTATCAAGCGGTGGCGGACTATTTGCTGTTTTTTTTCGAATTAAGTCTTCGACCGCATCCTGCGCACCACCTAACTGCCAGCTGTCAACCTTGAAAATCTCGGTGAATCTATCCGAAGGCCTGAGCTGACCGGGGCGGATGCCGATTTGCTCTGCAATCGTTTGAAAAACGTCTTCGAACAGGGGGCGCGGTACGTTCGGGTTCGACATTGCCCTTAAATGTTCCAGGTCGGCATCTTCCCGCATCCCAAATAGTTTGGTTCGCGAGCGTCGCCTTAGATACACGATCAAGGCTGCCAGCGCGACAAAAGGAACAACAACTGCGGCCCACGTAAACGTCATGGCGAGCTCTCAGGAATTGCGTAAATGAAGCCTTCAAGAATGATAGTCGCATCGTAGAAGCCTATTCCTACGGTAGCAACGCCAATTACCGCTGCGCCGGGCCTTACCGTCGGAGAGTTTGCACCGGGCAGGCCAAAGCCACGGGGTACGCTGGTCAGCGGATTTTTTGATCCGAGGAGTGCAGGCCGCCCTGCTGTCGCCGGTGCCAGAGATTTAGGCCAAACGCCTCCGACCAGACCGGCCGCATACGGTCCCACATCAATAACATGGTCGGCGGTCCAGTCAATGTATCGGTCGCGATAACGGCCCCAGTACCCATAGGATGGTCCGGACGGTTGCATACACCCAAGGCTTTCCCCGATGGCTGAGGATGCCTTGGTCGTTGAGCTGGTTGGCGATGGCCGTGCAGCCTTGGCCTTGCAGGTATCGGTCGAACATCCAGCGGACGGTCCGCACTTCCTCCGGCGGTCCGGGTATCAAGACGATGCGGTCGGTCGCGAGGCTTTTCCTGTCCCCGTCGGCCAGGACCATTTTCGCTTCCCCGTCCGGCCCGACGAGTAGCCGCCGCAGCCCATAGCCGGCGATGGCGCCCTGGCGGTAGCCCAATTGCGCGAGATGGCGCTGCCCGGCCGCCGTCTTTGCCGAGAGCTCCCGGCTGTACTCCGCCGCCATCGCCCGCTTGAGGCCCTTGAACACCATGGAAAACGGACTGCCGTCGTTGTCGAAGGGTTCGGCGACGTAGAGCACACGCACCCCACCCTGCCAGCAGACGAACTCGTAAAACGCCGCTTCATCGATGTTCTGGAAGCGCCCCCAGCGACTGACATCGAGGACGAGCACACCGGTGAACCCATGGCGCCCGCCCCGGACGTCGGCCATCAGGGACAACAGGCCTGGCCGGCGCTCAATCGTCAGGCCGCTGCGTCCCTCGTCCCGGTAGACCCGCACGATGTGCATGCCGTGGAGCGCGGCGTAGGCGTTGATGGACGCGGTCTGGTTTTCGATGGAGTACCGCTGCATGTCGGTCGACATGCGCATGTAGGCGGCGACCCGGACCGGGAGGGGAGATGACGGAGACGGGGCAAACGGCATGGGCGCACACCACGGGGGCGGCGGCGTGTGCCGTCATCCCTACGCTAGGCCCTTTCCATCCATGGGGAAACGGGCTTGGACAGGCCGTAAGGTGGCGTGCGTCTCAAAATGGGCATGCGGGGTTGAAGCCCGTTGGAAAACCATCGCCACCCGGGCTCGAAAGTGAAGCGGCGTCCAGGGGGACGTTGGCGGCGAACGCGCCGCGTCCATGCATGAGAGTCCCTCTTGTCCTTAGCCAGTCCGTTCCAGTGGAGCAGGAAGGACTGGGCCAGGTCACATGCCCGTTAGGTGCCTTGAGCCGGAAGAACCGCCCTGGAAAAAACACGGTGGGCCACGTAACTGCAAGCAAATCCCGTGATGAGCATCGACGGGACGATAAACCACCACGTCTTCAGCAAAAACAGTGCGTCTGCCGATGAACGTACAAACGTCAGCAGTACACCCAAGGGAAGAGGCACCACCGCCAGCGTTCCGGCAGGCACGAGGGCGGGTGAAAAGAGAAGCGCGCCCAAGGCAACAAACGCCAACCGCCTGCGACGGCTGAACCCCGGCGTTTTCTGCACTGAGAAAAAAATGAATGCCAACACGCTGATGCCAACCACGAGCTCCACGATGGCAATACAACCAAGAGTCAACGCGGCGGAAAGCATTGGCATAGCCCTATGCAGAGATTTCCAGAGGCCATCGCTCGCACCATGTCCGGCACTCGAAGGCCAAGGTCAAATCATTTCCCCCAGCGCAGGCAAGCTTCAATCGTGAACGTCGTCAGAAGATTGGCGCGTCGCAAACATGAACCATGGATGCCAATCCGGGACTGACGCTTCTTGCATCACGCGACACAAGAAAGCCATGAGCCCTCTTAGCGCGCTTGTGGCGGCGAACGCTCATGGTCCCTGCAGGGCAATCCCATCGGTCCATAGCCTACCCGTTCCAGTGCGACATGGATGGCGTCGGCCGACATCGCCGGCTGGTCTGAGCACGGGCGTTGCTTGAGCGCGGCAAGGAGCTGGGGAATGAACGGCTTCGCCCTCGTACCGAGGAAACCCAGTGCGCCGGCAGCCTCACGTCTGACGATGTCATCGTCTTCCGTCAAAAGCCCTGCCAATATCGACATGTCGTTATCGCTTACCTCACTCGGGTTTTTCCTCACCCATTCTGAAAGTGCTATCGCCGCGTCGGCACGGTTCCTGCGAACGGTCGCAGCCTTGATGACATCGGCGGAGCGGCTTACGTGAGAGGGCGCTTGCGCTGTCTCAACCGACACCTGACCGACCGATTGCGCTGAGACAGGAAGACTCGAAGCAAGCATGAGAAAAAGCGCTGTTACGAGCACCATGGGCCGGAACCAGCGCTCCAGCGTGCATATGCGTTCTGCAGACATCTCACTTTCCTCCACTGGACGGCGGCTGGAACGTACGCGTCACCGTATTCGAGCCTGGACAACCAAAAATGTCAGCATCACCGGGTTTGCTCAACAAGTCATGTGCATAGCGGACGCGACCATAATCGTAGGAGTCAGGTAGCGTCAATCCGTCGTAATAGGTTGCACTGGCTGTCAGTGATTTCCAGCCCCCAAAATCATCGTCTTTACCAGCTCTTTGGGAACTCATTGTTATCACGTCACCTGTTCCGAGCTGCCACGCCTCTGAATATACAACTGTCTGACCGCTTGGCAGGACGCCCGAGATGGTCTGAACAATGTAACCGCCACTCTTGGATGGCTCGGACAACTTCCATTGGATTACCCAACTCGGCGAGTTGCTTCCCCCGTCAATCGTGCGATATCCCAAGTGCTGGTCGAGGCCAAGGATGTCGGCCCATGTGAGGGGGTTTCCGCCCACATAGCCATAGGTGCTGGCACCACCCGCAAGACCAATCGGGTCGCTCTGCATGTACCGGCCAGTTGCCGCATCAAAGCTGCGGTTGATGTTGTATTTCAGTCCCGCTTCACTATCCGCGTACTGGCCTGGCAGGCGCAGGTTGAGCACATAGCCAGTCGTCGACGTTGCACGGTTTTCACCGAACGGATTGAGTGCATAAGGCCAGGTCCAGACGACAGCGCCGGCTGCCGACGTCACCGCGCGCGGCGAACCGAGCCCATCGGCGGTGACGAAACCCAGCGTCGACCCATCGGCGACCGCAAGCGGCAGGCCGTCCACCGCGATGTAATCGCGCCGGGTCGACCCCGAAGCCTCGGACACCAGTTGACTGCCAGTGTCATAGACAAACCGCGTCGTGGTAGACCCCACCGTCTTGGCGACCCGCTCGTCGAGTGCGTTGTAGACATAGCTGCCTGCGGTCGCGCCGACCACCTGGACGCTCGTCATGCGGCCCCGACCATTGTAGACGTAGGTGGTCGTTGTGCCGGCAGACACGTTCCCCGTGGTGCTGCCTTTGGCGTCGTAGGTGCGCGACGCCGTCCCCATGCTGGTGAGCCAGTGGGTGCCGGTCTTGTACGTGTACGCACCGGTGTAAGACCCCGGCGCCGTCTTGCTCAAACGGTCACCCGTCTGGTTGTAGGTATACGCCTCGATGACTTTCCCAGACCCGTCCTTGACCGTGGTCAGGCGGTTGAGCGCGTCGTAAACGTAGCTTGCGGTCCCTCCACCAGATTCCGAGACCCCGGTGACATTGCCGACAGCATCGAGGACAAAATGCAGTTCAAGAGCTGGCGAGACAAGGTCTGTCACCCGATAGTTGGCGTCATAGGTCCGGACCACCGACTGGTTGTTGCCAAGAACGTACTGCTGCACCGGACCGAACGGCAGCCACTTGATGCTGGAGGCAACGGTCAGTGCGGACCCGCCGGGCGTCGGGGTATAGGTCACGCCGGTGACCTGCCCCAGACTGTCGCGTTCATAGGCCACGACGGCGCCACCAGGGCGTGTCTCGCTCAGGATGCGGTCAGCCTTGGAGTAGACGTAGTGGATGGTGTCGGTCACCGTCCCCTGCGTCTGGCGCTTGTCGGTCACGTTGCCCCGTCCGTCATAGCAATACGACGTTGTGACCCCCGTTTCGACCACGCGCGTCACGCGTCCGATGGGGGCCGAGGCAGTGCACCCCGTGATCGAGTTGGCCTCGTCGTAGTGATAGGCGACGTTGAGCGTAGTGTCCGTATAGGAGGCCGACGTCACACGCCCGAGCGCGTCATCGGTGTAGGTGGTCACCACGCCCTTCGCGTCCGTCTTCGTCACGCGGTTGCCCGCCGCATCGACTGTGAAGGCCGTCGCGCCCGTGTCGGGACTGTTGGTCCCGAGGAGATCACCGAGGCCATTGTGGTCGTAGAGGGTGTTGAGACCCGCCGGGTCGCTGATGCCTGCAACGTTGTCGAGCGCATCGAACGCGGTGGCCAGCTGGGTGTTAGCTGTTGCCGTGGAGGTCCCATTGAAGTCACCAACGGAACTGACCAGGCGATTGAGGCCATCGTAGCTGTTCCGGGTAGCCGTGCCCCGCGCGTCCTTGGCGCCAAGGAAGTTGCCATCGGCGTCGTAGCTGCCCGTCGCCGTCGCATCGAAGACCACGTGACCGAGGCCGTCCGTCACCGAGACCAGCTGGCCCAGCGCGTTGTAGGCACGCGACATGGACCGGCGTAGCGTGCTCGACGAATCGAAGGTTTCTTCCTTGATGGCATTGCCCGCCGCGTCGAGCGTGTATTGGATGAAACTGCGGTCCGCCCGCGAGACGTTCGTGAGGCGGTTGGCGAGGTCGTACTGGAGGTTCAGCGAGACGCCGTCGGGGTCGGTGACCTGCTGGAGCAGCCGGCGATAGCCGTAGGTCAGGGTGATCGTTGCATCCCCCGATGACGAGGTGCCATCCGCACTGGCCCGTACGATTCTCGACGCCAGCTGTCCACCCGCGTTGTAGGCAAGGTCCGTGATGACCCCATTGGGGTCCTTGATGCGCGTCGGCCGTCCACCGCCGTTGTAGGTCACGTACGTCGTGACGTGGCCTGCCTCGTCCGTGATGGTCGAGACATCGCCCATCTTGTGACACGGACCGCCGTAGACGGTGCAGCCGCTCTCGTCGGTGGTCATGTAATAGGCGAAGCGGCGCACATCGGTGATGTCCGTACGTGGTCCGTCGATGGTCAACGCAAGGCCGACCAGCGGGCAGGTGGTCGTATTCACCGCATCACACCACGTGTGGAGTATCTGGCGAATGCCTTTCGGGGCGTGGGCCTGACTGCCACAGGTGTAGTTCGCGGTCACGGACGGGTCAATCACGCACTCGGCGGTGACCTGACCCCGGGCGTTGTAGGCCCAGGCATTCTTGACCACCACATTGCCCTTGGCATTGGAGACGGCACGCGTCAGCGGCAGGCGCAAAATCGTGTCCCAGGTCGTGCTGGTGTTGCGCTGGGCATCCGTGCCGACGGCCTCAATGGTGTGGACCAGCAGCCCATTGGCGTCATAGGTCATCTGGGTTGTGTTGCCCCGGAAATCGGTCATCGACGCCGGAAATCCAAGGCTGTCGTAGGTGCGCGACTTCCAGCGCTGGCCGCAGTCCGGGCCGCACGGCGTATCAAGGCTTGTAACCCGGCCGACGCCGGCCACCGTCGATACCCCAAGGGTCACCGTGTTGCCCAGCGGATAGGTGATGGTCGGTGCAGCGCCGTCGTTATAAGTGACCTTTGTCGTGCCGACGTTGCCTGTAAACGACGAGCTTGTCGCACGCCCCTGACTGTCGTAGGTCACGCTCTCGTAATTGCCGATGGCGTCATAGATGCTGGTCACAAGGCCAGCCGGCGCGCCATCCCCAACGCTGCCGTCTTCGTTGTAGCTGTAGTACTTGACGTTCTGGCTGCCATAGGCGGCGTACAGACGCGCGGATGAATCGTTGTAATCAAAGCTCGCGGTGGTTCCATCCGGGAACTTCAAGGAGCTCAGGCGGTAGTCGGAATCGTAGCCGAAGGTAATGGCCCGTCCCTTCGAATCGGTGACGGAGGTCAGCAACACCCCGGAGACGGTGGGGGTCGAAGAAGTGGTGTAGGCAAGGGTGATGCCCTGCCCGTCCTGGCCGGCCACCGATAACAGGATGCCGCGCGTATCGTAGGTTTCCGTCTGGCGAACGCCACCGACGAAGAAGGTGTAACCCGTCACGGCGCCACTGGCGTCCTTGACCACGGTAAAGCGGTCGCCCGGCGTCGTGCCGGTCCACGTGTCACCGCTTGGCTGGAAGGTCTCTTGCTTGCCGTCCGGGCGCAGCGCGGTCACCGATGTGGCCGGCGACCCGTTGATGATGAGCGAGCGGTCGAACGAATGGCGCCAGTGGAACCCCATGTGGGCGGGTGCCATGGTCTGGCTGCTGTTGTAAAACCGGCGGAACGTCAGGTAGTCACCGCCGTCATAGTCGTCTTCCTGCAGGAAGAAGTTGCCCGTCGACGCGTCAATCGGGTCACCCACGTGTGCGGCGCCAAGCTTTTCGGCACAAGACGAGCCGTCCGCATTGCCGGACGCGCCACCACCACTGCCCGTCCCGTTCTTTGTGCTTCCCATGCCACCGTCACAGGGCGCGCCGCTGCCGAGGCCTGCCGCGCCCTGACCGCCATAGCGGCTGATACTCATGCTGCCGCCCTGGCAGGTCGGTGACGTCCATGGGCCGGAGAAGGTCGACCCGTCTGCCGAGAGCGTCATGGTCAGCGTGATGAGACAGGGCGAACTGCTCGGGTCGCCCTGTGCAAGGATGGCCTGGTCGGCAATCGTCAACGTGCTGCCGGACACCGTGCCGGAGACTGACGTCTTGAACCATTTCTGGCCGCTGCCACCGGGAACGGTCAGGCGCGTGCCGGTGACGTCCCGCTGGCGTCCTGCGTGAGCGTGACCTCTTCGGTCCAGGCATCTGCCACCGAATCGTAGGGTGACTGCAGGTTACCGTGCCAGACGCCGGTAACGTCGGTTGCAGGTGCCGCTGCAGGCTGCGCAACGTTTGCCTTGGCAGACGCGGCAACGACACTCCTGGTCTGTCCAGGTCGCCCCATCTGGGCTGTTGCGCTCTGCCAGGGCGCCATGGCGATGCCAACGGCAACAAGCACGGCACACGCTTTCGCGAAAAGCCCATTCCCAAACTCATGCCGAGTGAGCATGGCCGCATCCCTACGCTTGAAAGGTGCGCGAAGGGTACCGGCTTTGAGGTGACAAATGTTCGGCCGTGAAGTTGTAGGGGTTTTCCTACAAACCTCCAAAACGACAATGCGTAAGCTCTACCGCTTGTCCGTGCGTCAAGTACGTTTTTTAGTTTGTGCAACCATTTACCGTCGAACTGCGACCCCGCCTGTGGATTTGTTCGCCGCACCGTGCCGGGTCGTCAGCCGCTGCGCGTCGTGAATTCTGTGAAGCTGGTCACAAAAGTGGCGTGCTCTCAAAATGGGCATGCGGGGTTGAAATCTGTTGGCAAAACCGCGCCCTTTCAGCCCTGCGGCCGAAAGGGTGTAGGTCTGCAACTACACACGGTCACCCACATGGCTGACACACTGTCTGCAACGCTGAAAAGCCGGCTAGGCCGGATACCGGAGGGAGCTTTCATGTCAGAGCGGAAGACGAAATTCTTGAGCATGCCGGCATCATCCTTGATGCCGTTGCCTTGAGTCAGGCAGTTCTGGACGGTGACTTGGCCGAAGCCCGATTCCGGGCAAGCCTTGTGGCCCGCCATGCCGGTGAGGCCGGACTGGCGACCGTCGCTCGCGCAGCGGCACAAGTCGTGGATGTGCTGACCCCGGCCAAGGGACTTGCTGCCGTGGGCATTGGACCGGCCATCGAGCGATTGTCCGTGGCCATCGACGAGGCGCAAGAGTTTGGCTGAATAGCACACGTGTGGGCGCGTCAACGGCATGAGCGGGTAAGCATCCGGTCACCCCGAACTCGGTACTCTTCGACCGAGGCCACTATTGGTAATGTTCCGGCCTGACCTTTTGGTTGACCCTACAGGAGTTCCCATGTCCAAGCGCCCACGCTCACGTCCCGCCCCCCGCCTTCGCACCTTGCTGGTTTTCAGTGCTGTCGCATCCCTCGGATGTGCACCGGTAAGCCACGCCGCAAACCGCCCTGCCCACTTTGACGCCAATGCATCCGTTGAACTTGGCGACGGGCTTACCTGCGTGGTCGGAAATGCCACGGATGCGGACGGCATGAATGCGCGGGCGTGGGTGACGGTCGAAGACAAGGGCACCCACAAGGTTCGTTGGGCCACCCCGGCTCCCCTTGCCAAGGGCTGGTACCAGAACCAGGCCACGCATTGCCTGAAGAACGGCAAACAGGTCCAAGCCCTCATCCAGTCTGACACCGCATCCGAGGCCGCAACCGCTCAGACATTTGTCGATGTGGCGTCCTTCGATGAGGCCACCGGTCGCTTGGTGTCGGTCGCTCCGGTCACCGCACCTGGCGTCCATGGCAAGGTGTCGCTGTCGGTCGACAAGGACAGCTCGAATTTCCGTTTGAAAGATGGGCAACCGGTCGTCACCGGCACCTGGTCGATGCTGCCCGACCGCGCAACGGACACACCGTTCACGGCCTCCCCGTCCCTTGCCCCCAAGGGAGACAAGTGATGACCAATCCCCAGCAGCAGTTCATTGCGGACATCTATCCCGCCGCGAAGAAGGTGGCCGAGGAATCGGGGACGTCACTGGAACTTATCCTTGCGCAAACGGCCCAGGAAACTGGCTGGGGGCAAAAGACCCTTGAAGGCACAAACAACCTGTTCAACGTCAAGGCAGATGCCTCCTGGCACGGTAAGACCAAGGAGTTCACGGTTCCGGAGTACGACGAAAACAAAAAGATGTACATGTCGAAAGAAAAGTTTCGGGTCTACGATTCGTATGAAGACTCGCTGCGGGACCGCCAGAAGTTCCTCGAAGACCAGCCCCGTTATGCAAAGGCCGGCTTGTTCAAGGAAGGCATCAAGGGCAACCTGGAAAGGGAAGCCGAGGCATTGGAAAAGGCCCACTACGCGACCGGCCCGAACTATGCCCGTGCCATCGTCAACGTGGCCCAAGGGCCGACGATGCGCGCTGGCATCGCCCTGGCGACCGGTGAGAAAACACCCGAGCATGGTGCCACTCCCGGCATGTTCCGTGAGAAGGACAAGGGTGCTGCCGTTGGCGCGCTCCAGACCGACCTTGCAGCCTTGGGCTTTACCGCACGGGACGGCAGCACGATTCACGCCGACCAGCACTTCGGCGCAAAGACCAAAGAAGCCGTCGAGGCCTTCCAGACCGCGCACGGACTCAAGGCCGATGGCGTGGCAGGACCCGCAACGCAAGCCGCCATCACGGAGGCCAAGGCACATGCCCAGGCTGTGCCAACCCTCCTCGATGCTCGCCATCCCGCCAACGGGATGTACGAGCAGGCGCATGCCTGCGTCGCCGGCATTGACGAGAGCCAGGGTCGCGCGTCTGGTCCGCACACGCAGAACTTCGCCGGCACCCTCACAACCTCCGCTCTGGCGTCGGGCATGCAGCGCATCGACCACGTCGTCTTGAGTGACGATGCAAGCAGGGCATGGGCTGTCCAGGGACAGCTCAACTCTCCGTTCAAGCAGCTGGCCGAGGTCAATGTGATGCAGGCCATCCAGACTCCGCTGGCGCAAAGCAGTCAGGAGGCGGCCGTGCATGTGCAAAACAATGCCCAGCAGCAGGTGCAGGCCCAGCAACAGCAGCAAGGCCAGCAGCAGGACCAGGCGCAGCAGGCGGCCGGTCCTTCAATGGTCAGGTGACAGCGTGGGCCGGACCGGCGTTGCTGGCTCCGCCCTCCTTGGCAGCCCTCGGCGATTCCAATGGCGATGCCGCTGCACGCACCCATACTGACCAGCTCCAGCAGTCATCGCGTCACTTGAGACGGCACTGGGCGTGGGCCGTCAGGCGACGCTGGTTTCTTCCTTCGTCTTGGCTTCTTCCTTGCCGGGCTCGGGCGGAGGAAAGTGATACCATGCCTCGTGGGGTGAGGAACGCTTGCAGGACAGACACTTCGTCTTCGACCAGAAATGGCCACATCCCGGACAGCACCCAGCCGTCCAGAACGTGTTCCAGACGGTGAGGCATCCCGAACCTGGCTCACCCGGCGCGCACACCCAGCGACTTTCAGCCTTCGGCTCCCACTCGCAGAGCGGGCAATGAATGTGGGCTTCCTGGGTCATCCCCTACTCTCCTTCTATCAATGGGGACCATGTCAGTGATGGGGCGCATTTGAGACGCTCCGAGCGTAGATCGACCTGCGGTAGCCTGGCCCCTTACCCGCCCTGCACGCTCGCGGGCGGACGAGGATGCCCTGAATTGGTGAGGCCCCCCGACATGGAATCGTCGACGGTCGGGATGCTCTTTTTCGTCATGCCTGGGACTTCGAGAAAGTCCGCCCGTCATCATCGGCGGCAGCCGACTCACGACTGAGCTAATCATCACGGTAGGTCCCGCTGGGCGGGTCCTACCGCGAACGGGGGGATAACTCGATATTGACGCCACTGGCTTTCACCACCTGCAAGGTGACGTCACTTGCTGGGTTGTACTCCAGGTGCAGCGTGGTGCTGTTCACCCATGTCACCGTGACCGGTCCTCCAATCAACTCACTCACGTCACTATGAGAGAGGCCAAGGATATCGCCCCCCGCATCATCGTCTCTTTGGCTGAGCTTGACCTCGGTGTAAAGGGCCGCATTGCCAGGGCCGCTTTGCTGCGTTGTCGCCGCATTTACCTGGTAATGGCCGTCAGGCGACTTAACGTGTGCTTGCCATATCACCGCCCGGTCGCTCTCGCAACCGCACAGTGCCAAGAGACTCGCCGCCAGAAACGTGGCGACCGAGACACGGCAGATCCTGAAGGCACCCCGCCAGAACAGTCTGACAGTCCACGACGAGTCACTGCCCTGCTTTTGTCGCTGCACCTTCCGGATGCCCGATGGCACCGTTCGGGCAGGGATTTCCGGAAAGCTTGCTGTAGGTGGCATTGCGCTGAGTACGAGTGGACGTGAAGGTCAGGTTGCCCTCACTGTCTGGCTTGAGGATGAATCCAATCGGGCCTTTACCGGGCAAAATGAGGCGGGTAAAGATTTCACCGTCGAATACATGCGCCTTGCCCCGGATATCCACGCGACAATCGATGCCCTGCATGATGTACGTGCCGTCCGCTTCAATGCCGAACGTATCGGGCGGCAACGGATCTTCATTTTTTGAGACCTTCCAGTAGCCGACCATCCAGGGCAAGACTCCTGATGCTGGAGCGGTTGTCCTAGTCGACGCGACACTTTGCGACGCAACGAGAAGAAAGATGAAGCCGACAATAGCAAGGCTTAGGAGAAACCCTTTCACACGTCACCTCAGTTCTGAATCGAACATACTTCATTTAAGCCTGAGCGCGTCTGGCCAATGAGTTCCACACTACAACCCTCTCGGACGAAACTCGCCCTTAGATTCGACGATGGATATCGTGAGCCCGGTTTGTGTTTCCAATGCAAGCAAAAGAGGCTCTTCGATATCCGGGGGTAAATCTTTAGTCCAAGCAACCGCCTTACCTTCCTTGAGGACGGCTATACGCCGGAGAGGCCTTGGTAGGCCTCGCCTCGGAAAAAGGACAGACAGAATCAGCCTCGTCCCTGTTGAAGTATCAATTCTTGTGCGTCTGCCAACCGGTTTGTCGAAAAGGGTTCGTGTAAACGTTAACCATCTTCCCTCAATTTCGACGAGCTGCCTTTCAAAGCATAGCCAAAACCCGCACACACCTGAAATTACAAGAACCCAATAAGCGTATGCCCAGCCTAGAGCAAAGCAGAGCGCGGAAGCCACAGCGAGTGACACACATGACGTTAACCGCCGGCGATGAGGAATCGAAAAAGTAAACAATCCGGGCTCCTAGAACATCGTAAACTCAATTGTGTACGGGCATTGGTGCTGTGGAAGTGCCAATGCCAACAGCCGCGTGTTCCCCCACGATATCGCCCGAGATGTGAATGTAAGCGCCACATTCGCTCTTGGTGCTGTAATAACCTGCGCCAACGTTTAGGCCGCCGAGCGGACCCAGAATCGGCAATCCAACGTTGACTTCGGTAAGACCAATCGAAGTCGCTTTCTCACCTATCATCTTCTCGACACCTACGGCACGTGCAACGTAATTCTCGTGGGTTCCGACTGCGGTGAGAACGGCGCCAATAACCCCTGCCGAAAAGCCATCCTCAGGATTGTAGCCGGCCAGCGCAACGCCCTCGCCCCCAAAGCGAACAGGCCCCGGCGTTTCTCCTTCGATGGATCCGAAAACGAATGGTTTGTTTACCTGATGAACCTGACCGCACCAAGCCGGGTTCATCATGCACGGTGAATCATCAAGGCCTAGCGGGTCGATGTGGATAAGCGGCGTTGCCGATGAGTATCCGTAGGTTGACATACCCGCAAGCAGCCCGATGGGGTCACTCTGGATATACCGCCCCGTTGCCGCATCAAAGCTGCGGTTGACGTTGTACTTCAAACCAGCTTCGCTGTCCTGATACTGGCCCGGGAATCGCAGGTTCAAGACATATCCCGTAGCGGAGACCGGCTGGCTTTCGCCGAAAGGGTTGCTCGCATACGGCCAGGCCCAAAGGGTTGCACCTGCCGGCGATGTGACTGCGCGAGGCGAGCCCAGTCCGTCGGCGGTGATGAAGCCAAGGGATGCGCCATCGGCCACCGCCAGTGGCACACCGCCCACAGCAATGTAGTCACGTGCCGTCGTCCCGCCAAGCTCGGAGAGCAACTGACTCCCCTCCCCATAGACGAAGCGGGTCGATGCCGACCCGACGGTCTTCATCACCCGCTCGCCACTTGCGTTGTAGACATAGCTGCCGACGGTGGCTCCATTTTGCTGGACCACCGTCATGCGGTTGCGCCCGTTGTACCCATACCCCCAAGCCTGTCCGGCTGCCGCACTGCCGGTCGTGTTGCCGTTGGCGTCATAGGTCCGGGAAGCCGCGCCGATGGACGTCAGCCAGTGAGTGCCCGCCTGGTAGCCATAGGTGCCAGTTGCCGTGCCCGGTGCGGCCTTGCTGAGGCGATCCCCGGTCAGGTTGTAGGTGTAGGTCTCCACCGGGGTCCCCGTCGCGTCCTGGACAGCGGTCAGCCGGTAGAGGGGGTCGTAGAGATACTTGGCGGTACTGCCACCCGACTCGCTCACACCCGTGATGTTCCCCATCTCGTCGAGGCTGAAATGCAGTTCCAGCGCGGGGGAAACGATGTCGGTGACGCGGTAGTTGCTGTCGTAGGTGCGGGCAACAGTTTGCCCATTTCCGAGGGTATAGCTCTGGATGGGCCCAAACGGCAGCCACGTTACACTGCTTGCAACGACCTGCTCAGCGCCGCCCGAGGGCGTCACCCAGACACCGCTGACCTGCCCGAGTGTGTCGTAACCGTAGCGGACCACCGCTCCGCCCGGGCGCGTCTCAGTGAGAAGACGGTTCGCGGCCGTGTAGGTGTAGCCGAGGGTGTCGGTGACCGCCCCCTGTGCCTGCCTTTTTTGGATAACGTTGCCGCGCTTGTCGTAGCAATAGGTGGTGGTCACCCCCTGCTCCACAATCCGGGTCAGGTGGCCGATGGGCGCAGACGCGGCACAAGCCGTGACCGTGTTCGCCTCGTCGTAGTGGTAAGCCACATTGAGCGTCGCGTCACTGTAAGACGCCGACAGCGGCCGGTTCAGCGCGTCGTAGGTGTACGTCGTGACCACGCCCTTGGCGTCTGTCCGGGTCAGTCGGTTGCCGGCGGCGTCCACCGTGAACGTCGTGGTACCGGTATCGGGGCTATGGACGCCGGTCAGGTCACCGAGGCCGTTGTGGTCGTAGAGGGTATTGAGACTCGACGGGTCGCTGACGGCCTCGAGATTGTCGCTTGCATCAAACGACGACACCGTCTGCGCATTGGCGGACGTATCCGTCCCGTTGTAGTTGTCGATGGTGCTGACCAGGCGGTTGAGCGCATCGTAGCTCTGCTTGCGCTGGACGCCCTTGGCGTCTGCGCTGTGAACCGGGTGACCTTCGGCGTCGTAACCATCGGTCGTGTCGAAGGCAAGGACGGTGCGATTCAGCGCATCGACCACCGTGAGCAACTGGCTCAGGCTGTTGAAGGTACGGGACACCGAACGCTTGAGGTTCCCCGCCG
The DNA here is from genome assembly GCF_041228075.2 of Xanthomonas sp. NCPPB 2632. Lineage (NCBI taxonomy): Bacteria > Pseudomonadati > Pseudomonadota > Gammaproteobacteria > Lysobacterales > Lysobacteraceae > Xanthomonas > Xanthomonas sp. NCPPB 2632. Next base: position 1,834,436 of record NZ_CM192979.1, on the reverse strand, counting down.
AATCGAATGTCTCCTCCTTCGTCCGGTTGCCGGCGGCGTCCAGGGTGTAGTGGACGCGGTTCCCAGCACCGTCCGTGATGTCAGTCAGCCGGCTGGCATCATCAAACGTGTATTTGAGCACCACACCGTCAGCATCGGTCGTCTGGACCACATTGCCGACCGCGTCATAGGTCAGGCTCATGGTGGCGGGCGTGCCGGTCGCATCACGCACCGTCGTCGCCAACCAGCCTTCGGGGGTGTAGGTCATGGTCGTGGCCACGCCGTTGGCGTCGACCGCCTGCCCCGGGTTCCCGTAGGTGTCGTAGGCACTGTACGTCGTCACGTGGCCCAACGCATCGGTGAGAGTGGCCAGACGACCCTGCGCGTCGTAGGTGTATTTGGTGATGTCGGACACATCCGTTCGGGGGCCATCAATGCTCGCCACCAGGCCCTTGGTGTTGTACGTGACGGTCGAAACGCGGTCAGCGGTCGCGGCGTGGCTCATGGCCGCGCACAGCGCGAGAGCGAGTGGGGTCCAGCGCAGTCCTTTCATCATGTTCAATCACTCCTTAATCGAATGGAATTGGGTGGAAAGCAGGCGACCCTGCGGGTCATAGATGTAGGTCTTGACACGGTCGGATGTCGTCACCGTGGCAGGCCGGAAGCTCGGGCCGTCCCAGGTTGTGGTGGTCGCCCGCTCACTGGATGTGCCTTTCGCTTCAATGCGGCTGGTTTCCCTGCCCTGGCTGTCATAAGAAAAGGCCGTAAGAAGACCCAGCGCATTGGTCTGCGTCGCCATTTGACCATCCGCCGTGTAGGTGAATGTCGAATTGGCTGCCGGACACCCTGCGACAGCGGCGCCGTTGATGGCGGAAATACGGCGGCCACCGTTTATCAGTTCGTACTCGTACGTCACGGGGTGACCGAGCGCGTTGCTGACGGTGGTTGTGCCATCCGCGTTGTAAGCGACCGTCACCTGACCAGCGCCAAGTGGCATCGTGCTGGACGTAGCACGGTTTTGTGCGTCATATGTCCAGGTCGCGATGCGAATGCCACGCTCGTCGACGACGCCTGTCATTGACTCCGGATTCGCTGTGTCCTCATAGAGATACTGACGACTGACGGCATGGTCTTTCCAGGCCCGGCTGACCTTCGCCAAGCGGCTTGAGCCGTCGAACGTATAGGAAACGGTCAGCCCGCCAATGGTCGCAGAGCCCAAACGAGCAAAAGGTAATGTGATGACCAGCGAATGGGCGAGGTCATCGGTCATCGTGGTTTTATAAGCGAACGGATTACTCGTATCGCGGACGATGGAAACAAAACGCCCGGACGGATAGCGAATACCCGAAAGCTGGCCACGCATCGTATAGGTATACGTGGTCTCGTCATCCGCTACATAGGTCCATACACCAGTCGAATAAGTGAGCTTGCCCCGCTCGCCCGGCTCGCCGGTATAAAGGTCACCAGCGCGTGTGAAGATCGCCGTGTGACCGTCAGGGAGTACGACAGCGGCACCATCACGGTCGAACCAGACCTGACTGTCGACATTCAGCATCCATCCGCCGGCCCGGCTGTTGTAGACCCTTGAAAGGACAAGGACGCCATCTTTGTCCGAGTAATCCACCTCGCGCTCGTAGACGTTGCCACCGGCAGGATTTATCGGGTCACCGACAAAGCACATACCGGCCACCGTTGCAGAAACGTCTCCCGCCTCCACGCGGTCCAGCTCGTCGTCCTTCTTTTCGCACGCCCCCGTGGCCTGGTTATACGACGTTCCCTGACCACAGTTATTGCCCAGACGGGTTACGCCATGCGGATAAAGGGCGACATTGACGGTGTCGCCAGGCGTCTTCTGCCACGCCGTATTGCACGTATAGATGGCGGCCTTTGCCGTTTCGTAAGCGAGATACGGCGGGGCGTAAGGCGGCAGGTACGGGTAATCCGGAAACGGGCTCCCGTTCTGAGCGTCCATCGTGTAAATCGCCTGGCATCCTTCGTCCGCCGAGGCGTACTGTGTCGCATTCGGGTCACTGGAACCCGCATCGATTACATAGTAATAACTGGCCATGGCAGATTCGACGGTTCCCATCGTCGCCAAGCCAAGAGCGGCTTTCATCCACGCAGCGCTGCCTTTCGATTTCATCTTTTCGTCCTTAAAAAATGTCAATGACTGGCGGAAACGACAGTTGACGTCAGCCGCCCCTTGGCGTCGTAGTTGTAAGTCGTCACCCGATCGGGCGTCGTGACTGTTTTTGGCCGGAAGCTTGTCCCGTCCCACGTGGTGGTGGTTACGCGCTCCTGGGCAGTACCCTTTGCCTCGGTCTTGGTCGTGACTCGCCCCTGAGTGTCATAGGCAAAGGCCGTGATGTGGCCAAGCGCATCGGTTTGCGTGGCAATCTGCCCGCGCGCATCGTACGTGAGCGATGAATTGCTGATGGGGCAGCCGGGTGCCGGCGACCCGGTTACCGTCATCATCTGCCGCGTGCCGCCAACGACCCCATACTGGTAGGTCACCACATGACCCAGAGCGTTGGTCACGGTGGTGGTACCGTCATCGGCGTAGGAAATCAGGGTTGTATCAACCCCACCACCTCGCACGCTCGAAACAGCCCTGCCCTTCGTGTCGTAAGTCCAGGTCGACGCCCGAACACCGCGCTCATCAATGAAACCGGTCAGATGAGTCGGATTGGACGCATCTTCATAGAGATACGACTGTGAGACCGTCTTGCCCTGCAATACCCTACTGACCGAGGCCAGCATCGTCGAATCGTTATAGGCGTACGTTGCAGAGACACCGGGCGCCGTCAGACCCACAAGTTGGCCGGTGGAAAGATCCTCAGTGAACGTGAGCGTGTGCCCGCGCGATTCCTTCACCGTTGTCTGGTTCTTGGTGAACGTGGAGTCGTACCCGTAAGTCAGCGTCTGCACCAGCCCGTCAGGGGCCTTGAGGCTGACCAGCTGTCCTTGGCTATTGAACGTCATCGCCTGATTGTCAGGCGACGAATAAACCCAGTTGCTGCCGGATTTGACCAGGGCGCCACGTTCATTCGGCTCGGCAGTCGCCACATTGCCAGCCAGTGAAAACACCGACGCGCGGCCATCTTCGAACGTCAATGTGACCGATGACACTGCCTGGATAAGCGAGGCACTGTACGAATGCCTCCACAGACCATCGCTGCTGTTGTAAAAGCGCGCGAAATGCAGCTCGCCGTCGGCGTCCTCAAAATCTGAAATCCGCTCGAACTCATTTCCGATGGCGGCATTGATGGGATCGCCATGGCAGTTGCTCGGGTCGTTGTTGGCATCATCGTCCGGATCACCCCGCTGCCGGCGATCCTGGGGATCGCTGCCCAATGCACACTGTCCTGTCGTCGCATCAAAGGTCTGACCCGCCGGACACTGGTCGCCTACAACCTCAATAAGGTGCGGAAGGATAAAGGGAGTTCCACTTATGACAACCGTAAAGTTGCAGTTGTACGCCGTCGGGACGAAGCCCTTGTAATAGGTCGGTGCCGTGTAGGGAAGGATGTGGGCCACATCCGTCGTGTAGGTCACCGCATCCGTCGCATAGGCAGCCCGGCATGCTGCATCGGCGGTCGGATAGTGCGTGAGGCTTTCCGACACGGGAAAGGACTGGGGGTCGAGGGCAAACCAGACCGTTTCGGCTTGCGCCGATGTCGCCATGACTACGAATAAACCTAGAACCCCTGAAGCCTTCTTCATACCTTTCCCTGGTCAAATTGTGGGCGGAACGATGCGGTATTGCTGAAACTTACAGTGTGAGTACGGTCACGCTTTTTACTGTTTGAACATCCATTCGGAGGCGAAAGATGTGGCTTTTCCTTAGGTGCACCGAACGTTGAATCAAGACGCCCGAAAATGATGTAGGGGTTGGCCTGCCAACATGTAGGGTTTTTCCTACACGTACCCACGCTTCCCGCTGCCGCCCCGTCTGCTGGTTCCTAGTGGACCCTGACACTGACCTTCGTGCCGGTCAGCCGCCCCTTTGTGTCGTACGTGTAGGTCGTCACCCGGTCAGGCGTCGTGACCGTTTTGGGCCGGAAGCTTGTCCCGTCCCACGCGGTGGTGGTTACGCGCTCCTGGGCAGTGCCCTTGGCCTCGGTCTTGGTCGTGATTCGCCCCTGCGTGTCATAGGCAAAGGCCGTGATGTGGCCAAGCGCATCGGCTTGCGTGGCAATCTGCCCGCGCGCGTCGTACGTGAACGATGAATCGCTGATGGGACAGCCGGGAACCGGGCTGCCGACCACCTTGCTCATCCGCATCGTCCCGGCCGCCAAGGCATAGGTGTAGGTGACCACATGCCCCAGCGCGTTCGTGACCGTCGTCGTGCCATCGGCGTTGTAGGCGATGGTGACTTTTTCAGCACCGCCCGCGTGCTCACTGGATACTGCCCTGCCTTGGTCGTCATAAGCCCAGGTGGCAAAACGCACACCGCGCTCGTCCGTGATGCCGGTCAAAAGCGCCGGATTGCCGGAGACTTCGTAGAGGTAGGACCGACTCGTGGTCTTGCCGGACTGCACACGGGTGGCCGAGAGCAGCTGACCGGGAACGCCATAGGCGTAGGTCACGCTTAGCCCTGATACGGTCAGGGTCGCAAGATTTCCTGAGGTGTCTTCCGTCCATACAAGGCTTCGCCCCTGGGAGCCGGTCACCGTGACCTGCGGGTTGAAGTCCGCGTCGTAGCCGTGCTTGATGGTGGAAGTCCGACCATCCGGCAGGCGCACAGACGAGAGCTGTCCCTGCCCGTCGAAGGTCATGGTGCGGTTGTCGGGGCCTGAGTAGGTCCAGACCCCATTCTTACTGGCAAGACTACCCCGCTCACTTGGCTCTCCGGTCACCACCGAGCCATTGATGACAAAGAGGGAGACGCGCCCGTCATCGAACGTCAGCGAGGCGGATGTGGAACCCACCGCGAGCGTTGCCCCATAGCTGTGTCGCCAACCGCCATCGAGGCCGTTGTAGTAACGATGGAACGCGAGCTCGCCATCCTGGTCCTCGAAGTCTGTTTCCAGTTCGAACTTGTTGCCGATGGCGGCATTGACCGGATTGCCCTGGCAATCGTTGGGGTCGTTGTTCGGGTTGTCGTTGGGGTCACCCATCTGCCGGCGGCGATTGAAGTCATCGATTGACTCGCACTGACCGGCAACAAGGTCGTAAACCAGTCCACTCGGGCATGCGTCACCCTGGCGCGTGATGAGGTGCGGAAGATAGTCGAGCGTCCAACTCGAACCATCGATGGTGTATTGCCAGTTCTGGTTGCAGTTGTACAGCGGCGCGTTCGCGCTGCCCTGCTCAAACGTTGGCGGCACATAGGCCAGCAACTCCTGGGACTGACGACCTTCGAAATAGGCCTTGTCTGCCGCGTAGGCGGCCTTACAAGCCGCTTCGACGGTCGTGTAGTGCACGGTGTCAGCAGGCGGCGGGTCCGAACTGGTATCGAGGGCAAACCAGAAATCAACCGCCTCGGCGGTGGGCGCAACCAGAAGGGCAAGCGCGGCTGTCCAAAGCTGTGTCTTCATACCTGTCCATGGCCTCAAATTGTGTGGGCACTGTGCCCGTTTGCCGCCGTTCAAATTGCGACGTGGCGCACACTACCACATGCGGGTGCCATGTCGTAAATAGGTAAAAGGGCCTGGCCCAGAAGGAGGCGGAGGCGTCTCCAAAGCTGTTGTGAAGCTGCGTACCTTACGGCCCGTTGTCACTCTTCTGTCATCCCGTTCGAGCCTGAATCAATTCGCGGATGGACGAGTGCGCGGACTTCTCCAGAACCGCTCGCACTTGACTGCGCACGGTGCTGATTTTCACGCCTCGTCGTTCCGCATGCTCGGCAGGACTCATTCCTGCCATCAAAGCCCGGACCAGTGCTTCTTCGGCCGGCGTGAGACCCCACGCCCTGGCCTGCATGCCAATGTCCGCTTTGCGGGTGGCGGCTTTGTCTTGGACCATAAGTACGACGCTGGCCCTGTGATGCATCCCCGACAACGCCCCGGTTGACCCCGCAATCCTGCCCAAGCCGCCCAACGCACCCGTGGGGGCACGCGGAAGCGGAGACAGGGTCAGCATGAGGTCTCGCCCCCGGTGCCGGACAGACAACGAGACCGGTAAGCGGGTGAGAGCCACGGCCTTCGCATGGGCATCAATGCTCGACCCCGCACGGGTCCCCGACAGGCCCAGATTGACCCGGCCCATCCGGTCGCCCAGAAGCCGAACAGCCGCCGGGTTGGCATGGAGGACCCGCCCCGCTTCATCAAGGAAGACGAGACCCTCCGATAGGTCAATGGCCGCCTGCGAACCCGCCGCTGCTTCCCGCAGCCAGTCGACGCGAACCATCATCTGCATCCACCTGGCGAAGTGAACCATCATCCCGCCAAGGGCCTCGCGTTTTGCTCCCTGAAACCGGTCTCGACCGACAAGATGGTTGAACGCGATATGCACGTTCCGACCTTGTTCCCGGAAGATGTTCCCGCCAGCAACGTATCGGGGGCCATGGGGAATCAAGAAATCCTGATAGAACTCCGACCCGGACACGTAGCGGTCATCGAGCTCATCGTGACAGGCGACCACAATGCCGGTCGGTGATTTCAACCCCATCTTTCGTCTCGGGTCGATGGCCTGGTAATGAGACAGGTAGGCGACTTCCGCACCCTGGATGTGGGAGCCGACAACAAGGCTCGCCAGCACTTCGTTCTTTGACTCATCCCATCCGATGAGATGGACGCCATCGCAGTCGAGAAAGCTGTTGAGGCGTCCGATGACGTGCGGAACGTCGCCTGGTGAGAGGGCCGATTCATAAAGGTCCGCAATCAAGCCATCCCGCACACCTGCTCTTTCCCGCCATCCCTGCCTCATACGACGTCCTCTGTCATCCACAAAAGTGAGGATGAGGAACCTAGTCCCGCGCCCTAGCCTTTGGCAAGCACTATTCCACGGCCACAGGGGGCTTTTCCATGCGCATCTCTTCCACCATCGCTACCGCAGTGCTTTGTCTGGCAGCGCTTCCGGTCGAGGCTACAAACCCGACTCCGACCCTGACGCTCTTCAACAACGCCGCCAGCCCGATGACGGATGTGGCCTATGCCCCGACGGGGACCAACCGGTGGTTTGCCATGGACGGGGGCGCGATTGCGGCGCACGACAAGGCAACGGTGGCCCTGTCCGGGGCCGCCTGTGTCTATGATTTGCGATTTCGCTTCGAGGACCGGGTAACCATGACCGTCAAAGCGTGGAACGCCTGCAACAACCCGGTCATGGAGATTGGCCGACATGTCGCACCCGCAGGCAGTCTCCCCGCAAAGGCGGGTTAGCCCGGGCGCTTCTTGTCCCGGCGCACGATGCGGGGTGCCGCCTTGGCCTTGCGCCCCAGCGCTTTCTTGAACGCAGCCACGAAGTCCTCAAGGGGCACGTCGTAGAGCCGGCAGGCGTCGAAGACGAACAAGAAATCGATGCCCCGCTCGCCAATTTCGACGTCCGACAAGCCCGTCTGGGAAATGCCGAGCCCTTCAGCTGCCTCAACCTGCGTCAGGCCTGCTTCCAGGCGCAGCTCCCTGAACATCGCAGCCAGAATCTTGTGTTCGGGACGGTGGACGGACGTGGCTTTCATGGATGGACCCGGTCAATCGAGTCCACCGAGTCTTAACCCGGATTTCGTTTACCCACATTTCACTTTAGAGCCCACTATTGGAGTAGGATCGCGCCGACCGCCGGAAGGTCATCCCGGGCGGTCAGGGACCGGACTAGTGGGGAACAGGCACACCATGCGGAGCGCAGCAATGGCAAACAAAAGCTTCTCCCACGCAACACTGCTGGCCATGCTGTTGGCCTTGCCGCCGCTGTCGAGTGCCCAGGAGACGCCCGCACCGACAGCACCCACGCCGTCGTTCTGGCACCGTCTCGGCAATGCGGCCAAAGACACCGGACACCGCATCGGACAGGAGATCCGGAACCCCGGTTCGAGTCGGGGCGAAGCCTTCCGACCACTTTCGCCGGGTGCCAACGAACTTGTCGGCCTGTTTACGCCGGAGACCTCCGGGGTTGACGGTGCGGGGAAGATCCTCTGGCCGCGTGTGGCCCTGACCGCCGAAGTCTGGGGCGAGCATCAGGAGTGCTGGACGTTCCGGGCGAAGATCTGGACGAACGAGACGACCAACCACACCGAGCGGTTCGAAATCTGCAAGTCATCCCCGGTCAAGGTCACCAACGACATCGGCCAGACCGGATATGCCGAACCCAACCGGATGATGTTTGCGACCATCAACGGCGCCATGGCTGTCTATACCCATCCGACGACGGGCTCACAGGGCACAGAAGGACCGAACCCGCCGGACATGTTGTTCGTGCGACGTGTGCCCGAATCCCTCCAGCAGGCCCAGGTGCCCTTCCTCGGCCGCCTGCTGATGGTCACGGGGTTTGAATCCCACATCTCCGGCGCAAACCATTCGGCGCGCATGTGGCTGGCGGGCTATGAGCCGTCGGGAAACAGGGGCTGAGCTTCCCTTCCACACGGTCCGCGTTGAGACCACTTCTTCCATCGTCAGAAGGATTCCGCGATGCATCCTTACCTTGTCTACACCGCATGGGGCGCCGCTGCACTGTTTTTGCTGTTTGCCATCCAACTCTGGCGCATGCTTGTCACGCTGCCGAACCGCCCCGCCTTCAACGGCAAGACGGTCCATGCATGGCTCGACCTCAATGCCCGCGCACTCCACCTCCAGCGCGAGAACGACCTGTCCGTGCTCGCCATTCCCTTCGGTCAACTGGCCATGACCTTCAACGGGCAGTCCATTGTCCAGTCTCGGAAAATCCATCACGGCGGTGGCGGTGGAAAATTCTCTGCAACAACCATCGGCGGGTTGACCAGTGGCGGCTACATTCCTCCGTCGGAGACCTGGACTGAGACGGTGTATGAAAACAGAGCGACCGGGAGGACGAACGTCAGGCTGTCGACCATTGAAGTGCCGGCCTCCCTCCATCGCCTCTGGTGCAAGGAAGATCTGAAGGGCACGACGGTCCCTGTCCTCGAAGTCACCATGGCGCAAGGTGAGGCGGAAGCGTTCGAGCGCTGGCTTTATCGTCACGCAAAAGTCCTCCGACCGGATGTCGATCGCCTGCGAAAGGCCTGGGCCACGACCTGCCAGGGGTGGCTTGCCGCCTGCCGGCGCCAGCGTCAGGCCTCGGCAAAGCCGGCAGTGGAAGTGCACTGGTTTTCCAGCGAAGGCATCCGGTACCTCGTTGTTGAAGACAACGGAACGGTCCTTGCCGCGCGGGGTGAGGCCCCTTTGCTGACCGATGTCCACGGGCTGGTGGGCTGGGAGAGTCACACCCTTGTTGCCTTCAAGGGCGGACAGGACGAAACGCGCTTTACGCTGTCCGACGTCGACATCCGACGCCTCCAGTCACTGGTCCGGACAGGCAAGCTCCGCCTCAGCTGAGACCACTCAGCCCACCCTTGCCCGTCTGGGGGACAAAGGTAGTGCCGGATGCGAAGGAGGCCCTGACTTGCCCTCGCTCTCCTCACTCTCCGCCTTGCCGGTTTGTCCCAAGGGTTTGGCAGGGACGTCCATGCAGGCTTTCAGCTGAGCCCGCTGGGCGTCATCAACGATGCCCGTCAGGTGCGTGAGCACCCTTGGGTCATTGCCAGCAAGAGACCGGATGGAAAACCTGAGTCTCGCCCGGGATTCTGTGAGTTGAGTCTCCCGCGCTGTGTTCTCGCCTTGCGCCCTTTGGATCTGTTGTTGCAATCGGTGGATGGCGGCCTTCAATTCCCTGACATGGGTCTTTGCACGGTCCACCTCTTTTGCTTTTCCGGCCCGGGCGAGGACGGCTGCATGGAACTGTCCACGGAAAAACAGCAACAAGCCCTTTTGCCTGCCGAGCTCCTGAAGTTCGGCGACAGATCTGCTCCGTCGCCGCCGTGCCTCGTCGAGCAAGTAGCGGTGATCGAGAACGTGCGTTTGCAGCCGCTCATCGCTCGCTGTCCGGATGATGTGCTCGCGCTCCTGGTCTGTGACGTCCCGCAAGGCGTCCTCGACTTCGACGGAGAGATCCATCGCGTGTTCAAAATCGCGAAGCTCCATCTCGCGGCGAAGGCGGGTCACCAGTGGATAGCGGGCCGGGTCGTTTGGAGGAGACGGCTGGGCGGATTCGAGTGGCACCAGCGCCACCCCCACCCGCTTGCGTGCACGAGCGACGGACAGCAGGTCGTCTCGGTCTGGACTCAACTCCCTTTTTTGGCCGGCTCCACCCACGGGCAAGAGGGGCGATGAGGGAACCGGTGGCAGTGGCGGCGAGGGCAGCCTGCCGAGCCGCATGACCTCGGTGGTCAGCGTTCGAACGAAGTTCCTGGCAAGAGGATGGTTCATCACCATCGGGAGGCGCCCACCAAACCCGGAGCCAACCCCCGAGCGATCGAGCACGCCGTCGGGGGAGTCCGGACCCGCCAGAGCCCGGGTCGGAAAGCACAACCGGACGTGCCGCCGTTCCTCCTCGCCCCGCATCAGCCATGGACCACTTCCGGGCAAAACCACCACGCTCACTGGCACCCGGAGGTGGTCTGCCACGAAGCCGGCAACGGCAGCTCCGAACCTCAACGCTTCCTCATTGGTCAGTGCCGATGGCACCGGCACCCGGGCCTCAAAGAGCACCGGCGCAGTGCCAGCCCGCTCGGTCCACTCAATGCGGTTCCACAATTGCTCAGTATTTGTCGCCCATTGGGGTGCACCATCAGGGGCGATGGTCTGGACCGGATGGCGACAACCCTCCCCCGGCCGGTGGTCATGAGTGATGGCGTTCCGGTCTGACTTCAGGCAGATCCTGAGACGGGTGGCTGCAAGCCCGACAGCAGAACCCGTGTCAGGCCGACGATGCAGTTCGAGTTCAATGTCGAAATCCATTTCCCGACTTCCCTCAGAGCCGCTTTGTGGTGCTTCGGAAGGGCGCTTCCGAGCGTGACAGGGTGACGGGATGCGTAAGAATGACCCCCAGCTTGCCCGCAACCGATTCCACTTCGAGTTTCTGCGCGTCGGTCAAGTGGGGACCAATCACGCGCACGACGTGCGGCATGTCGAGGCGGTAAGGCGACATGGCGTTAATAAGCCGGTCGATCTTCTGTGCTGATTGATGCCCGAGAGCGTCGAGGTGTCGCTCGAGTTTCGATACCTGCTGTCGGTGGCGAGCAACGGCGTCGTGGCCACGGCGGACCTGTCCACTCGCCACTGTCTGACTTACCACCAAGCCGTTGTGTTCGTCGTGCAAGGACTTGAACCGGGCACGGATGGCGCCGGCATGCAGCCATTGGTCGAGCGAGGCATTTGCGCGCTTGAGGTCCTGGTCAAGTGCGTGTTGCTTGTCTTTGGCATCTTCGAGCTTCATGCGCTCCCGCATGAGTTGCATCCTGAATTCGGCCTGTGCCTGCCGGGCATGTTCCATGAAAAACAGCAACGACTCGATGATATCGGCCAGCAGCATGGCGCGTTCCATTGCCGCATGGTCCGCGTCGGTCCTCGGTGCGCTGCCCGCGTGCTTGACCGCCTCGGACAATCGCAGGTGATGGTCGATACGGATGGTCCGGCCGGCAACAAACGCCAGACGGCTGAGTAACGGTGCGCGCCCTTCGGCTCCCTTCCGAGCGCGCGCGCTGGCGCGGCGCACCGCGCGCTGAACCCTCTGCCCTCCATTTTCCCGCCGCTCGGCCAGGCGGGACGACACCGCCCGGGCTCCAAGGTCAACCAAGAGCGAGTCCGACGGACCGGGGACGCCGGGCCTTGCGCCCGTCACCACCATTCGACCTTGCCCTTCTTGCAAGCAATGCGATGGACTCGAGTCGGTCCGGGACGGAGCAGGCGGGTGAGGTTGACGACGCATCCAATGGGCTGCCTTCCCAAACCGTCGCGCCCGCTCCGGACGCGGTGTCTTGTCGAGGCCAAGGCGAACGTAGCTTTTCGAGGCATAAATGGCAGGCACACCTGCCCGCTCGGCATACCGGTTGGCGAGCACGGCCCATTTTTCGTTCATGGCGTCGACCAGACCGCCGGACGTGGACTTGTTCGAGAGTTCAGCGAGCTTGGCACCCAGGCGCCAAGTGGCACCCTCCCCGCTTCCCTCCCGCTCCAGACGGCGAGTGGGGAAATACAGATGGGCATGGAATCCGACTTTCTCGGCAGGCTTGGCGTTACCGTCGAGGTCGACCGCATTGTCGCGGTGCACGCCGATGGAGACCGGCACGTTGAAGCGGGAGACGATGTAGCGGGCCATGGCAATACTCATGGCCACCGCGCCTTTCTCGTCGATGCCGAGGGGAACGGGGATGCGGTAATCCCGCGCCAGCTGCGAGTTGGTGCGGAGTTCGTGCTTTTCGACCGCGTTCCACAGTTGGGCGGGGTCGGTCAGCCAGGCGGGAGCACCGGGTGGCGCGATGGTCTGGGCGTGGACGACAGCGTTGCCAGCGCGCTTGCTGTAGTCATGCCACTTGCCGGAGTGCTCATCGAAGAGCTTGAGACCCAGGCGGTAGGCGACGCCGGCAACGGCGCTGTGATTCGACGATCGGTGATGCGTGTGGAGGTGGGGGCGTGCGTGTTCGGGCATGGACATCCTAGTCAGGTAATGGAGCCGTCATGGCCCCTGAAGAAAGCAGAGAGCGACACTTTGCCGCGCAGCTGCCCTATACACCTACCGCCGAATTTGCATACGTCAAGGGGGCGTCCAAACTATTTTTCGTAATGGGCAAGGCGCAACGCGACCGGCACAGTAACTGGTCAGATGATGACCAGAATATCTGTGGACCCAGACACGGCCGGCCAGGGCTTGTCGCATTTTCTTGCGACAGGACGGATGAACCGAGTTGCCTCAACCGATGCAGCCGCCCGGGTCTAGCATCACCCGTCGACATCTGCAGGCTGCATGCAACGTGTGGGAAGCCTGCAGGCCTCCCGCATAAGCCGTGCACGGGCCGTTGCTGACCGGATGTGCGGGCGTTGGCGGTAGGCCGTTGCCCGATGGGCAGCTGTACATCGGGGGCTCTTGCAGGAGCGCAGCGGAGGCGTTGCAAGCGGAGCTTGCTAAGACGTGCTCTCGGTTCTTCTGCATCGGGCTTTCTTCCCCGAGCATGACCGCACTGTGCCAATTGAGGTAGGCCAAAACCTGTCATCTCCAATGCCGATTTCGTGCACGACCAAGCGCGTCATGGCTCTCTAGCTGTAAGGGGAGTCAACAATCAGGGGAATCCGTCGTGTGCTACGCAATGTCTGCGTTGGTCGGCGCCTGCGTGCTATGCGGCCGCACGGTCGTATCCATACCGTGATGCACTCCATCACTGTCGAGTTTCGACAAAACTGCATCCCTCCGTCGCTTGAGGTTGCGATTTCCAATCCCAATGTTGGTTGCTTGCACGCCTAGGGGTGGACGACATCGTGTTGTCCCGCGCGTGCGTGGGGAGGGTGCATGTACAGGGGATTCAATCTGTCGCTTGGTGCGGACAATGCGGTCATCAGGGGCTATGCTGAACGTGGCGCAGCAGTGCTTGATGCCCGATGGCCCAGGGTTGAAAAGGACCTGTCAGCGCTCCTCGACGCTGACAGCATTGATGGAGAAGAGGTCATGAAGGCGTGGTTCAAGCAGGTCAGCGCGGATGTGTTCATCTCCCACTCGCACAGGGACCTTGCCCTTGCTCGCGGCCTCGCTGGCTATCTGCACGACGAGCTTGGCCTAGTCGCCTTCGTTGACTCGCAGGTTTGGCTGAGTGCCGACGGGCTGCTGGAAGCCATCGACAAACGCTATTGCCGCTCGGACGGTGAGGAAGCGGACAAACCGGTCAAGTCCTACAACTACAAAAAGCGAAACTACTCGACCAGCCATGTGCACATGATGCTGGCGGCTTCCATCTCCGAAGCCATCGACCGCAGCGAGTGCATCATCTTTCTCAATACGCCTCAGTCTATCAAGGCAAGCGACGCAGAAGCCGACGGGAAGGCGAAGACCGGGTCGCCCTGGATCTATCACGAGCTCAACACCTCCCGTCTCATCCGCCGCCAGGAGCCAACGCGCAAGCGCCTCGTGAGGAAGGGCTACGTCATGGAGCACTATGCTTTTGACGAAGCAAGCGCGCCCGTGCCGCTGGAGTTGCCAGCCCCGGTCGCCCACCTCGCACGGATTGATGGCGAAGATGTCTTCAATTGGCGACGGACAGTCAAGCAAAAGGACGCCACGGCCCTTGATGCGCTCTACTGGATGGTGCCCGACCCACAGCCGGAACTCATTAGATCACCACGCGCGCCGACCCGCAGCTCATAATTGCCGCCCTACCCGCCATCCTCGACCACACCACCGGCCGGAACGCAGGCCTGGTGCTGGTCGAGCTGCCCCCCTTCGATATCAGCGGGGACGGTGAGGACTCGCCCGTGCGCCAGCCCATGCCCGCTGTGTCTGCAATAGCGATCCTGGAAGGCCACTACTGCTGCGGCAGCTACTCGGATGAGGGGGCGACCCCTCGTGTGATGGAAACGCTGGCGCAAACGACCCGGCCCCGGATTGCGCAGAAGGTTGTCGTGGCCGGTGGCGAGGACATGAGGGTGCCTGAAACCTGCGCCACCTTGATGTCGGGTGCCGCACTCACCGCTCGCCAGTGAACCGCACTTGGGGACATAATCTTCCTCGACGGAGGACTTCGCCAGCGCATCGAGGCCAATCCACTCATCGAGCCGCTGAAGGTGACGCGCCGCATCAGGGAAGACCTAGCCTAACGATGGGGCCGCCAGTCGCGTCACGGCCGCGTGCCCTGCGCGCTCAATCCATTTGCCGATGTGCGCCCGGCCACCCTAGTCGAGAAAATGGTACGTCGCCAAGTAACGCGACAGCGGGACCACCTCGGCAGAGGCGGGCTGCGGGAACCAGAGCGCGTCTTTCAGCACAAGCAGGTTGTGGTCGCGGAGGCCGGTCCATCGCCCCCTTAGTTCGGCGAAGTACGCATTCCCGTTGATGGCATAAAGGTTGATGGCATAAAGGCCGATGTGACCAAAGGGGTCCTGACCCGCCTGGCCAGGCTCACCCTTGCTGTCGGCCATGCCCTCCACAGCAATGCCGGGAAGGCCGTTACCCTTTATGAGACTCCGCGCGATCTTGTAGCTCACCCAGCGCCTGGACGCCATCGCCTAACCGGTGATGACACAGGTCTCTGTGCGCAACAAGGCTTCGCGAGGGAAATATCTGAACCCGTCGTCGCCAAGCTTCGCCGCGTGCGAAGCTGCGCGATGGTCAAACAACCCTGAAGCCTCGCGGCTCCTGCCTGTGAGTTCCCACGCCGTCCGCCCCCCCCCTGGGCATCGGAAGGCGGTCAAGGATGAGGACGATGCCTTCAGGCAGCGGCGCATGGCCAGCCATCCACGCGCTGATGGCCTCCTACCCCTCATGCACGCCGTCAACCTGGTGCCCGGCAATCACCCTTGCCCGCGCACGGAGCAGCACGAGATGCCGGTAACACTGCTCCCGGAACATGGCCACCTGACCGAGGTAATCGAACGGGCAAGCGACGCCGGATGTCTCGGACGACACGCGCCACCGCGATCGCTCGGCGGGCCCGTCCTGGCCGCGCCTGACCAGCACCCATCCAGCACAGAAAACACTTCGGCCAGTCCCCTCTCGCTTGCCTCGCCCCTTGCATATTCCCGATCGAAAGTGGCCCGTTATCCCTTGAGAACATCGCCGCCAAGACGCATTCTGACACTGGGCGTGCGACAACCTGCCCTTCCACCCCCGCTCTGGCGTCGGAAGGGCCGGTGCCGTGCTTGAAGGGATGACGTGCCCGGGGGCCGTCATGGACAACAGTCATGCGTCATTGCCCGTGCACTGTGCGCGGCCAGACAGGGTGGGGATTGAATGGGATGGTTCACGGAGGCGGAAACATTCGTCCGCCGGATAGTCTGGAAGCCGGTGAGGACGTTGTTTGCCGCCTATGGCGTGCTCTTTACCCTGAGCAAGACCGTCACCTTCGCCCTTCCCGGGGCAAAGGTTTTTCTTGACGGGGACACCGGGACACGGTCCGTCCTGCTTGCAGGTCTTGCGATTTTCCTTTACGACTTCATCAAGCCGCGCCGCGTCAAGTGGAAAGTTCCTGGTTCGAACACCACGCTCGAAGTGCGCCTCGGCGACCTGTTTGAGCAAGACGGCCTTCGCATCATCCCGGCAAACGAATACTTCGACAGCAAACTTGGCAAGGCCGTGTCACCGAATACGCTGCACGGCATGCTTATCAAGGAGCATTTCGTCGGCGGGGAAGCCGCCTTCGCGCGCGAGGTAAAAAAAGCGCTCCTCGGCAAACCGTTCGTTGCTACGCAACGGCAGCAGGGACCCGGGAAAGCCTATCCCATCGGGACCACCGTGCAGATTTCCGACACGAACGGCGACTATCTCCTATTTGCGCTTTCGCGGTCGAACCTTGCGGCAAGCAAGGCCGAAACGGACCTGCCCCAGCTGTGGGAAGCGCTCGCCGGCGCCTGGGACGGCGCCCGCAATGAATGCGGGGGATCGGATGTCAACATGCCCCTTGCGGGCACCGGTCAGTCCGGCGCAGGCCTCAACACGCGAGATGCGCTCAAAATCGTCATCCACTCGGCAACGATCGCCACGACGAAGACACGCGTCACAGGAAAAATCCGCATTGTCCTCCACAAGGACTCATGGTCAGAGGTCGACCTTCGGGACGTCCGCGCTTACTGGAGCAGCTACTGATGACCTATCGCAACGGCACCTACATCGCCTTCCACGCCGACGGCAACAACATCCCCGGCGGCCGGTCCGACATCGACTTTTACCAGCTCATGCGCGCCTGGGCCGAGAAGGACAATGCGTTCCCCCTGGTCAACAGCCACGAGAAGACGGGCCAGGTCAGAGACACCAGCTCCAGGGAAACACTCCGCCGCACACTCCTCGAGCGGTTGCGAAACTCAAAAAACATGGTCCTCATCCTTGGTGACACGACGAAGTTCGATGCCGACTGGGTGCCTTTCGAGATTGCCAAGGCCGTTGACGAGTACAAGCTGCCCATCATCGCGGCCTACACCAAGGTGACGGTGCCCATCGTCGTGCCGTCCGCCTTCAGCAACTACTGGCCCCCTGCGCTGTCATCCCGCATCCAGGGCAAAACCGCGCACGTCATCCACATCCCCTTCAACAAGAAGGCGCTGCTCGATGCCATCGGGCAGTTCAGCCACGACCAGCTCCCCCTGGGAGGCGGCGAGGGGATCTACAGCGACGCGGCGTATCGCCAGTTCGGTCTCGGCTGAAACGGCACCATGCCTCTACCTCCAGGCGAAGGACGCATTATGGGCACTTCGGGTATTGCCATACCGACAGCGGTTTTCAACACCGATCCTCCCGACCCCGACTTCAAGGTCGAGGAAATCGGTTTTTTCGCCTTTGCCGGTGACCCACGGCAGCCCACTGGATGGCGGGAAACCCGCGCAAGGGAATACGTCATCCGGGCCCGTGGCGGCAGCCGGCACTATTTCCCGGTCCCGTCGAAAACAGCGCAAAGGGCACTGGCGCGCCTGCAAGCCCTCCGGCAACGCATCAGCGCGGGATTCGTCGGGTCGTCTTTGGTCAACGCGACGCTCGATACGGTCGTGTCGCGCTACAAGGCGCGTTTGGCGAGCCCAACGGAGGCTGGATTGATCGGGGCGATGCTGGCCGCGCCCCGGCCCCGGCCGGGAAGACGGCGGCACCCCTACCGCCTGCCGCCGCCGGCAGCCGGGCAAGGCACCCGCGCGCGGCCTCGTCGATGACCTCAAGGGCCACGTCCCGAGCCCTCAATGTGCCCCACCCCATGTCCTGCTCGGCGCGCCACCGCGCTGCTCTCCGGCGCCACTCCCCGGGCGTCCGGGGCAGCGGCGCCGACGCATCGTGAGGTGGTCTAATCTTTCTGGACAGTCCGATAGGATTCACAGGCAGAAGGAGGTGAGCTATGGGACGTAAAGAGATATCGCAATCGCAGCGAGACGACGCCGTACATCTGGTGGTGGCCGAGGGGCATACGGTACGACAGGTATGCCAGCTGATGGATGTAGGCCCGACAGCGTTGAGGCGCTGGCTGGCGATACATGAAGAGGCTAAGTCGACCGGGGTTCATGCCCCCACGGCGGCGGATGATCGGCGGCGTATCGTCGAGCTTGAGTCGCAGGTACTTCAGCTAAAGGAGGAGCGCGAACTTTTAAAAAAATCCATCGCCTTCTTCGTTCGGGAGAGCGATCGCCCACGGCGGTGATCGACGAGCTGAAGGAGGCCTACCCGGTATCGCGGCTGTGCGAGGCGATGGAATACCCCCGTAGCAGCTATTACGCCAAGCGGGCAGACGAGGTACAGCCGGCGGTTGCCGATCCGGCGCTAGTAGCAAGGGTCAAGCAGATTCATCGCCAGAGCCGAGGCAGTTACGGCACCCGTCGCATGGCGGCTGAGTTGGGTCGCCAAGGCATGCCGACAGGGCGATATCGGGCGCGCACGTTGATGAGGCAGGCCGGTCTATGGGCCGAGCGGGTGCGTCGTCACGTGTACCGGACGGCGAGCAAGGCGGCTGTGCCGGCCCCCAATCGCCTCGAACGGCAATTCAACGTCGCCCGGCCCGACCAGGTTTGGGTCGGTGACATTACCTTTGTGCCTACCCGACAGGGTTGGCTCTATCTGGCCGTTGTCGTGGATCTTTATGCACGCCGGATCGTGGGCTGGGCCTTTTCAACCCGGCCGAATGCACAGCTGGCCGTTGCCGCCCTGGACATGGCAATCAGAGAGAGGAAACCGTCGGGGAATCTCATGTTCCACTCCGATCAAGGTGCGCAGTACAACAGTTTTGACTTTCTCGGACGCCTCAAGGCCCTGGGGATTACCCAAAGTATGAGCAGGCGCGGCAACTGTTGGGATAACGCGGTTGCCGAGCGCGTCTTCGCCACGTTGAAAACCGAATGGGTGACATCGACTTACAGCAACCGCGATGAAGCCCAAAGCGACATCACTGTTTTCTTGACGTCGTACTACAACTACCGGCGCCTACATGCGGCCAACGGGCAGGTGCCGCCAGCCATTTACGAGATGATGGCGGCCCGAAAATAACGCCCTATCGGGTGTCCAGAAATACTTGACCACGACATCGCTCCAGCGGGCCCTCGGCGCCCCGGGGCCCTCGCGCTGGAGAACCGGGGGCACCATCGCCCGGTCGACCCCACGTGGGGCCGCTAGCCATGCGCGCGCCGCATCGAGCGCCCCGGCGTCGAGGCCCACGAATTCACGCCGCAGGACCGTCCGGAATGCTTCCCGCGCGAGCGCGTCAGCGATGGGGGGCCGAACATGGCCAGACACTCGGCGAGGTCGTCGACCAGCGTGAAGCAGCCAGGGCCCCAGACAAGCTCGAACGGACAGTCCGCCGGCCAGATCATCCATTCGGAACCCGGTTAATGCCCGCGCACCTCGTCGGTGCACGGGGCAAGACGGTAGCCCAGCGCCAGCAGCCAGTCGGCAACCTCCACGGGCGTCTGTCCGCTGCCGTAGGGCACGCCGTCGGTCATGGCGGTGGTTGGGGGCGGGTCGACGACGGCCGGCGTGTCCCTCTGGGAACCGTCGTGGGCATCGGTGTAAAAAAAGCGGTCAGTCATGGACGGAGGCCGGGAACCCCATCCTGGCAAGGGACCGGCCGTTGTCAAGGCCGCCGCTTCCTTGCATCTAGCTCTGCCCTGGCGGCGGGCAGGGGCGGCCCGAGGTGCAATTCAGGCGGACACATGCTCGGCGCGGACGTTGAGTCGCCAGCGTATCGCCCCTTGGGCGACCGTGTGCTGGTGGTGGTTCTGCGGCGGAAAAGGGTCGCCCTTGTTGCAGCAGTCTTCGCGCCCGCACCCGACGCAGCGGAAGATTCCGGAAACCGGCACGGTGTTCCCGGGGTGATAGGTTGTCCGCCACCACTCGTTCTTCGGCTCCACGTTTCTCAGCACCGACTGACCTTCCACATACCCACTCATTGGTCTTCTCCGTACAACATAAGGATGGATGCAAATCCCGGCATCGATTCGCAATGCTGGCCGCCGCCCGCGACGTGGTCTGCCTCAGGCCACGTCGAGGTGCGGCCGCAACTGCCGGGCAATGGCGTCGGTCTCGTCAACCGACAACTCCTCGACGTCCCCCCACGCGGTCCCTCCCCCCCTGACCGTCCCGGCCACGTGGAAGTGTGCGTGGGCAATGGTCTGGTGCGCAGGGGTGCCGTTGTTTTGCCAGACGGCGATGCCAGGCCGGTCAAACGCGGCATCGATGGCCCGCGCCATCCGCTTGACTAGTACGCCAAGGTCCGCCGCCTCGGCGTCGGTGACCTCGAGGATGGTCTCCCGGTGGGCCAGCGGCACGACAAGCACGTGGGCCACGCCGCGTTGCTCGCGGGTGACCAGCACTGCCGAAAGCGCCGTGGTCAGAAGCACTGTGTAGGGACGGATGCCCCCAAGGTAGTCACAAAACGCGCAGCGCTGGTTGTCGGGCATATCGATGGGCATTTCACGACCCCTTGAGCGAGGAGAGGAACGCCTGGAGCTCAAGCCGGTCGAGCTTGTCGTAGGCATCGGGCTGGACGACGATTCGCAACTCGTTGCAGACCGGTGTCTGCCTCGACGCGAACATGAACGACAGGATGGTCAGGCGGATGGCGTCCTGGGCCGGCAGCACATTGGTGATACGCGCCTTGCCGCCACCGATGACAGGCACTGACACACTCTTTTCGTTGGCATCGCGAGACACCGCCGTCCATAGCGCCAACAACGCCTTCCAGACGCCGTCGACCGTCGCCCGCGCGTTGCTGTGGACATCCATCGTGCAATAGGCAAGGAAAAAGAGGTACCGGCCATTGTGCTTGACGGGGGCGACAGTGCCGATATCGAACGTTGCCCGCTTGCCTTTCTTGCCTTCCGGCAGCTCTCCTGAGGCGACGTTTGCATGCAGCGCCTTCGCGAGCTCGGCATCGAGGTCACCCACCTCGTTGCCGTAGAACCGGTCGATAAGCTGTCCCAGCAGGCTCTCGGGCGCGATGATGTTGAATCGCGTCTCAGTGTCGAACGTGTCACACATACCGATGACGAGATGGTCTTCTTCCTTGAGCATGTCGCCATTGACGATGCGGATGGTCGTCTTGGGCGTGTCGTAGGTCTGCGCGATGGGCCGGGGCCACGACAACGCAACTCCGGCCACGAGCGGCACGATGACGAACAGCGCCATTACCCAGTCGCCGTGCAGCCACGCCATTTCCCCTTTCCACGTCACCAGGGCCTTGTACATGGCTTGGAGAACGCCGAACGCCGCAAACGCCTTGACTAGAAAATGCTTCCAGAACCGCCGGGTGCCCATGTCAGAAACGAGCGCGTACATTACAATCCCAGCTTGGTGTAGACGTCGACCGGATACTGGTGCGCACCCTCGCCTTTCTTTGACGAATAAGACGCCACGTAATTGTCGAGTGCGTACTGGATGATTTTCGGCTGAAACGATACCGAGACCGTGTAGTGATTGGCATCGAGCAGCGGCTGGGGGATGAAAGTGCGCTTTACCGTGCGGTCGCCATCGAGGTTTGCCACGACGACCGGCAGCCCGAACTCGAGAATGACGTCGATTTCGTGCGCAAGAAACGAGTAGTCGTCGCCACCCTTGCGCTTGGCATGCCCGCTGCAGAGCAAGACTACCTGCTTTGCGTTTTTCAGCCGCTCGCGCAGGTTGCGCTTGATGGTCTCTCGCGAACTCGAATCGCGGGACACGTACAAATCGTGCGCATCGAAGAAATCGAACTCTATCTTGGCGTTTTCCCGCCACGCTTCCATCAGGCGGTAGTTATGGATGTCTTCGCTGGCAAATGCCACGTAGGTCTTGTTGCGGTAGCTCATGAACTCTCCCCAGGTCGACCCGGCCCCTTGCCGGTCAGCGGGACCTGGAGCTTGACGGCAATTCCAACAGCCGGTCGCGGATGTCTAGGTCCCGGCGCAATTATCAATCCAGCCGGGCTCCATTGTCTGTAGGACAACGCTTACAAATTCGGCACGACCATGCCGGAAAAATCCCCCAGTTGGTGCACGAAATCCGGTGCCCCGCCTAGTCCGGACCCGTCCATGCAAAACAGGAATGGATGGTATTCCGGGCAAGGAGAGACCCCGCCCTCAAGTTCCTGCGCCATCCCGCCGATAACGCTGCTGACCGCGCAGGGCAGACAGGGATGCCATGACGACCATCACCGCACGCTTTGATCCTGGACTTTACACCCGCGCCCCCGACGCGTCCCTACCCGTGGGGAGGTCGAACACGTCGCCCACGTCGAATCCCGCGATAACTGGCAGGCAGTCGCCGACGATTGGGAATGTCCTGGTTGCGGCCGCGCGAAGGTGGATGTAATCCGCCCGACGTCAAAATCGAACGCCCGATGACTGCTGACTCCGAGAGGAAGTTTTCTTGCAGCATTTTCAAAGGCTATACGTCACCTTAGCCCCGTCCATAACCAGATGTCCTGCCTTCGCGAGGCCAACAAGGATGGCCTTGATATCGTCCTCCCCCAGCTGTTTCTGAAATAAGGAACTGATGGTGCTGGACAGGGTATTGACGGTTCGCGGGCGTGACGCCCCCCGCTGCCGCAGATTTGCCAGGACGACGTCAACCTTCTCGGACAAGGTTTTTGAGTTGGCTGCCTTCAGCAGCGGAATGTCCGTGACATCCTTGTGCCGCGCAGCCAGAATTTTCTTCGTTTTCAGATGGGCAACGAGCGGGTCGAACCCCGTGTCCTTGCTGATGATATGGAAGAACGCTGTCGGGTCCTCGCAGGAAACCCGGCCGATGTAGTAGGCCACGTGGAAATCCAGGGCATTGGATCCGTTCCCGCTGATTTTGATATAGCTCGCGTTACTGCCAAGTGCCTGCATGGACTCAGCCACCTCAAACGTCACTTTCGCCTGACTGGCCCCGACAAAGAGAAGCACCTTGAAAGGCTGGTCGCCGGCAAGCGCAACGAGGGATTTGGGCTGAACGTTTTCATAGTCTACGAGGACGTAGTTGGTGCGCATCATTGCTTAATCCCCCATGCGAGCCCGGACACCTGCGCAAGAAGCTCGGTCATCGTCGGCTTCCGGCTGTAGGCTCCGTGGTGTTCATCCCCCAGCTCATGCCCCACTTACGCGGCACGCAGTTCGGAGGGCACACCAACCGTCTGCAACCCTTGAACCACAGACTTTCGCAGACTGTGGAAACCGAACTTGCCCTTTTCCGGCAACCTGAGATGAGCCGTCACATGCCGGGTAAAGGCCTTGCTCAACCAGTTCCCCGCGCCGTTGACGCCGTCCATCTTCACCCTCGGGAAGAGCCGCAGCTCTCCAGCAGCCCGGAGCTCCTCGACCCGATCCAGCAGCCCCAGTGCCAAGAGCGCGGGATGGATAGGAATGGTCCGGAGACTTGCGTGATTCTTGACGCTCTGACCCAGGCCTTCGTTGGTGATGCGGATGGACGGAATGCCGTCCTGGGTCACGAAGTCGTTCAGGGCCAGTTGGCCCACCTCAGCCACGCGGGCACCGGTGTATAGCCCAATCCAGGCGCCCCACCGTGCGGCCTCGGACAGACCCTCCAGTGATTCGGGGGAGTACAGAATCCGGATGTGGTCAGGCGAGAATGCCTTGAAGCCATGCACACGCCGCGCCCGCTTCTCTTTTTTCCGGAAGAGAATCTGACCGGCGGCGGGGTTGTCGTCTTTTGAGAAATCCGGGTAGT
Organism: Xanthomonas sp. NCPPB 2632; assembly: GCF_041228075.2. NCBI lineage: Bacteria > Pseudomonadati > Pseudomonadota > Gammaproteobacteria > Lysobacterales > Lysobacteraceae > Xanthomonas > Xanthomonas sp. NCPPB 2632. Next base: position 1,810,694 of record NZ_CM192979.1, on the reverse strand, counting down.
AGCCCCGGGCCTTCGACCAGTCGAAAAAGCCTTTGAGGTAAACGACCTTGTTGACGATGGTCGGCGTGGCCAAGCCCTTGGCCCGAAGCACCTCAATCCAGCGTCCGACCTCCAGCCGCCCCGCTTCGGTCAGAGGCCTTTTCTCGCCATGGTGCCGGGCAAAGCCCTCGATCGCCGCCGCCTTGATTTTGAGGGTCTTGGGCAGAGTGCTTGAAGCAATGTCGGCCAGCCACCGGGTGACCACCTTGCCGATGGGCAGTACCGGAATCCCGGTCGCGGCATCGGGCTTGGCCGCCGGCTTTTCAACCAGCCGGGCGACTGCTTCCGTTACGAGCCGTTGGACGTAAGACTCGACCATCAAAGAACCGATGCGGTCGACGCCATTCTTGGAGCGTGTGCCCGCTCTCCCGCCCTCGACCTTCATCTCCACGGTCCCGTCGGGCCTCATGATGAGGGTGTAGCCCTCACCGCTCAGAGCTGTTGTGGGTACTGGCCCAGGCGAAGGGCTGCCGCCCATCGCCATGTCCAATCCTCTGGCCTGTCGAATCAGCTGGGCTTGCTGCTGGGCCATCCGGCGCGCAAGGCACTTCGCCTCATTGGGATCGCGCGTCCTCAACGACCGCTTGACGACCCTCCGACCCAAGGTCGCCTGGAGGTCAACCGGAACACGTTGGCGAAAATGCCAGACACCGGAAGGGGAGCGTTGGAGGTAGTGGGGTGTGCGCATAAGGGTCCTTGAGCGAGACGGCTGGGCCGGAAGGCTGAAGGAAACAAATGTGGTCGCAACGTCCGCCCCCCCACCCGAAGGACAGCGGTCGAGCAGAAAAGCTGGGGAACCGGGACAGCCGCCGGGGGCCTCAGGGGATGCCAGCGGTTGTCAGGCGGCCGGAAACGATCAAAACTGAGGTCACAGCCCAGGTACCACGGCTGGAACAGCTTCGAGGCAGTGGCCGTTGGCCAATGCAGGAAAATCAGGCACTTGCCTGAATCCGCCGGATTTGTCCCGCCACCTCCACCAACACCTGCGGCGAGACAACGTAAATCGTTGTTTCGCCGTTTCTTTATGCGGCAAGGCCACGCCCGAAACGCCTTTTTCCTGGTGTCGTTTTCGGTGTCTCCCATGCCCAAACCGCTGTTTGTTCAACGCCCTTCGGGACTCCACGTCCGGTTTCTCGTCCCGGTCCATGCCCGCGAGGTGTGGGGCGCCCGCGTGGTCATGAAGTCGCTGGGAGGCCGACGCGGGGATGCCGCCCGCCTGGCTGCGGCGCGCCTCGGCTATGCTCTGTCGGTCTTTTTTGACGACCTGAAACTCATGGGGAAGGCGCTGATGTCGGAACTGCTCGTCAAGGTGCAGCGGGACGCGCAAGGACGGCGCATTCGACGTCGGATCACCGAGCACCCAGGCAAGTTCATTCACGCGAACTACCAGGTCGAGGAACGTCTGGACGGGAGCTGGGTGATCATCGCCGAGGGCCCCGAGGACCACGAAAACGCGATGGACATGGTGCGGCTGCTACGAAGCATCCCGCCGGATCCTGCCTTCGTCCGAACCCGCTTGGCCCCTCCTCCGGTCACCGGGCCGATGTTGGAGCAACGCGTCGAACTGTTCCTCGAACAGTTCAACCAGAAACAGCGGGCCGAGGCCAATAAATTGGACACGGCGTTCACCATGCGCTTGTTCGTCGGGATCATTGGTGACAAGGCGCTGGCAAGCGTCGACGCGGAGGACATGGACCGCTGGCTGGATGCCCTCGCGCACTGGCCGCCGAATGCGACGAAGCGAGAACCTTACAAGGACCTTTCGCCCGTGAAGTGGTGATCGTGTCCAAACGCAAGTGGCGCACACTCGCACTCTCCGCTCGTCAGCCAACTCATGAGATCGGCGAGACCACCAGCCCACACTGGCGCCGAGCGTCAACCCCTTTCTTCACCACAGGTGGCAGCTAGTCAAGTAACCGGGTGTCTACGCTCGTTCTGTCCAGGTGATAGGCCTGTCATCGCAGATGACGTTTGGACCTTTTTAGCGCGTATGCGCACGGGCCGAGGATGCAAAGAGGGCACGGATCGCCATCCACACCCCAATCAGGATGATCGACACCAGCAGTGAGTTCAAAATGATTGCCGCGATGATGACGATTGCGGGGTTTGCGCTGACGCGCTCTAGCGGAAGCAACGTCAATGGGAAGCTGAACACGTCATTTAATCGATTTTTCCAAGTGCATCCGGCATAGCAACTCACCGAATTCAGACCCGTGATCACCGACCCAGCCAAATGCCCCAGAAAGATGGCAAACCACGTCAGTGTTAGCTTTCGTGTACTCACAGTTCTCCCAACATTCGAGTGTAGAACCTCGCACTCAGATAATAGTTCGGTCCCGCCGTAGACGTATACTCGGCAAATCAGCAACGCTTCTTCGACCGTGCGTAACCGGGCGAGTCATCTTGGCTTGGAGGGCGATGAGACGCTGCCCCTTTCAGCCTCTTAAGCAATTCGCCGATGCTGTCACCTGCGCGATCCACTCTGCTTGTCTGCCTCAGTCAGCCAGGCGCCCATGAGTTCGCTTTGATCGGCTAACAACCGCGTGGTTGCCAGCGATGCCAGAGGTTGAAGTTTGTTAGCCGCCTCGAGCGGCAACGAACGCATGGACTGGGTGGCGGCCTCTGAAACGCTGACATCCAACGGATGTCCATCTGAGACACAGGCTACAATGGATGCAGATGAATACGTCGCGTGTCCCTGGCCAACGTAAATGAATTCCCGCCCATAGCAGTTGATTACTCCTACTCAATCCCGCGTTTTGTCAGAGGGGACGGGTCTGCTCGATGTAGTCGCGATGGAGGTCACGTGAAAACGAAACGGTATATTCGCCAACAGACAGAAGGTTACGGCCACGCTCAGGCCAAGAAGACCACCCGCGAGGGCTTGTTGGAACATGTGTGTCGGCGCGGATAGGCTCACCAGCCAGAGCAGCATGACGAAAACGATGGCACCTAAGACAATGCCGCCGCCGCTCACCGTGAAAGCATTCAATGAGTTTTTGCGACGCAAGTAGAGCACAAGCGGTAGACCAAGCAGCCAGGTAGCCAGCAGGGAGATGGGCGCTCCGATCAGAAAGATAGGCCCAGCGCTCAGGCTAAGGACGCCGCCCGTCAACAAGGAACTGGCCGCCTGCCAAATGATGACCGCAAATGGCGCAGCGAATGAGCCCACGGTCGCCGCCCATGCCATGCTCAATCCGGGATTCTTAGACATAGGTTTAGACCTACTTGACCCAACAGGCGGGAGACGGGCACCAATCATAGTTGGTAAGAACGTCGCCGTGGAGCGCGTCCCACTTATCGCCACCGAATGCAGATCCTGACGCGCCGTTTTGCTGGAACACCTGATGGTGAAAGCCACTGAAGACGCTCCTGGGAAGCGACAGCGGGCGCGATGGCGTCGCTCCCTCTATACTGTTCATCCGGGCCAATGCTAGCCCCTTCCGAACGTTTTCCATTCTGTCATCAATGTAGGGCTGAATTTTTTCGCAGCCCATAGGTGGCAGATTCGAATAGATCGAACTCCGAAGGTTAGTGTTGGTGATACTTGTAATAGCTGGTTTGAGCAGTCCTTCGGGCGCGGAGTTGGCCGCAACCTCACCCGCTCGGCAGGCGTAAGGGTCTCCCCCTGAACATGCTGCTTGGTAGTAAAGGCTGTAATTACCCGCTTTCGCATACCCGCGCTCGGCGTCCGTGTTCCAGCAACCAATACCGTGACAAGCTGGCAGGGTCTTTCATGGCAGCAAGTTCGTCAGCCGCAAGCTCAGGAACTTTGGCGGCTTCGAAGATGGCGGGTGCGATGGCTTCAAACCGATTCATCAATCGTTCCTTCGCGTCATTCGCCATGAGGCGTGCCTTGAGATCACCGCCCTAGTCGCTGTTGAATAGCGTTTGATGGCCGTGGATATCCATGGGGTCTTTTCGGAAAGTGAATCGCTGATTTATCAGTCCGTCGAGTCGTAGACATCCAAGGCCAACTCGATTCCACGTTTGCCTAGAGCCTGTAAGCACCCCGGCGACAGGGATATTCCATCGTTGCCTGATCCCATAAAGAGTCCACAGAACAAATCCACGCAGAAGCTCCGACGAACCTCCGCCCAAACTTCCCAGTCATTTGTCAATTTGCCCAATATCTCATCGATCTGTCCACATAGATCTTCTGGTTCGCGAGTCTTCGCCTCCAGTCTCCATATACCTGTGCGGGCGATCCGGGGTTGGCCGGTAGACTTGCCAATAATCTCATCTCCCTTTTGCCAAGAATTAGTGGGCTCACTGCCCAGCATTAAGCTAATCTTGTCTGGCACGAGTAAGTCACCAGAAATACGCAACGTGGCGCGTGAACGTTCAAAGGACGGCATATTTATTTCCTTTCATTGTCAGAGTAAGTCTGGGTTTCCCGGCCAGCTATACAATTCGACTTATCACTTGGACTTTACATCATCCAAGTTGCCGACCACCTCTCCCGAAGGATCGATCACATCCCCTGTTTTCGGGTCGACGCCGAAGACGTCCGTCGCCTTGCTGCCTGGACAGTCCTGCTTAATTCCATGGAACCGTCCCTTCCCTTCCCTTCCCTAGCGCCAACGCCGTTGCGCCGCCCCCATTCCGCCGCGCCGGTATCAGCAGGCCAATACCCAGGAGGCAGCCCGCTTGACTGTTGGGTGTTACTTGTTGCCCAGTCCAGCGCGCTGCCAAGTACATAACCGATGCCGCCCCCGACTGCTGAGCCGACAGCAATCTCGGTAGGCGTGGCCAGGATGTTCACGCCGCTTGTTAAAGCGTCAACGACAACAGACCCACCAGCTGTAACGGTTCCCCCTACCACGGCTCCGCCGGCGGCCCATGACTCCGCGTATCGCAGGCCCAGCGGATCGACGTAGAGAAGAGGGTTACTCCGCCGGTATGCGAATGAGTTCATTCCGCCATTGATACCGACGGGATCGCTTTGAATGTAGCGCCCCGTGTCCGGGTGGTAGTAGCGGTGGACGTTGTAGAGAAGCCCGGTCTCTGCATCGAAAAATTGGCCGGGGAAACGAAGGTTGAACGCGTAGCTACCGGTAAAGGATCGCTCACCGAAGGGATTGCCGGTGGGCAGCCATTGCCAGTAGCGACTACTTCCGTCGCCTAGGTCGACACGGCGAGGGGTGCCCAGGCCGTCGGCGATGACATACGCCGCGCCCTGCTGCGGGTCGAGAGCCCCGACCGGCAATCCGTCCATCCAGATGTATTCACGCGGCAAGAATCCGTAGTTGCCCAGGAGCTGGCCCGCTTCGTCGTAGACGAAGCGCGAGACCTGTCCCGAGCTCGACCTGTTGAGGGAGACGCGCTGGCTCATCGCGTTGTAGGCGAACGTCGCCTCCGCATAGCCGTTATAGTCTTCCTCAGCCAACCGTCCGCGACCATCGTAGGCATAGCTTTTCGTCGTGCCCTGGACTTGTCGCTGGGTCATCGAGCCGTTGGCATCGAACGTCGACGGCCCCCCGTTGACGTCGACGAGCCGATGGGTGCCCGGCTGGTAGGTGTAGGGCCCCTGTCCTCCCGCCACCGGGTCGCTGGACGCCTTGCTGAGCCGGTCGCCGGTCTTGGAGTAGGTATACGACTCGTTGAACGACGCCGACTGCACGGCCGTCAGGCGATGCAACGGATCGTAAGCATACGTTTCGACATTGCCGCTGGTGGGCGAGGTGCCGAACCCGACCATCTGACCTGCCACGTCGCGCTGGTAGTGCGCGTTGAAGTGGGCACTGTTGACGTCCGTGACCGCGCCGTTGGCATCGTAGGTGCGGGTTACCGCCTGGCCACTGCCCAGGGTGTAACCGGTCACGGGACCGAACGGCCGGTAGCTCACCGCGCTGACGATAGAGAGGACCTTGCCCCCAGCGGGCGTAGCGGTGATGCCCGTGATCTGACCCAAGGCATTGCGCGTATACGCCACGACGGCCCCGCTGGGCATCGCCGTGCCGGCCAACCGCCCTGCGCGCGTATAGGCATAATCGGTGGTGTCCGTGGTCCCACCCTGCGTCTGCCGCTTCTCTGTGACCCGTCCTTCGTTGTCGTAACAGTAGGTGGTGGTAACCGCCGTTTCGACCATGCGGGTCAGCCGACCGATCGGGAACGAACTCGCGCATCCGGTGACACTGTTGGTCTCGTCGTAGCGATAGGCCGCGTTGAGCGTGGCATCGGTGTAGGTGTCGGCGGTCTTGCGACCCAGCGCATCGAATGTCTGGGTCACCACCGTGCCCTTCGCATCGGTGTGGATCACCGGGTTGCCCGCCGCATCGAAGGTCGACGACTGCGTGCCCGTGTCGGGACTGACCTGACCGCTGAGGTTACCCAGGCCGTCGAAGGTGTAGGTCGTCACGAGTCCGTCGGGATCGGTCACCGACGTGATCCGATCCAGGGCATCGAGGGCGAGCATGGTGGTCGTGGCCTTGGTCGCGTCGGTGCCGTTGACGTTGGCGATGTGGGTCACCCGCCGGTCGAGCGCATCGTAGGTATCTTGACCCGTCGCGCCCAACGCATCCTTGACCGCCACCCGATTGCCGTTGGCGTCGTAACTGCCCGTGGCCGTCGCATCGAAGACGACATGGCCCAGGCCGTCGGTCACGCTGACGAGCTGCCCCAGCGTGTTGAAGGTGCGGCTCAACACGCGGCGGGACACACCGCCTGCGTCGAAGGTTTCTTCCCTGGTGCGGTTGCCCGCGACATCGAGCGTGTAGTGGATGCGGTTACCGTTGGCGTCGGTCACTTCGGTCAGCCGATGCGCCGTGTCGTAGGTGTATTTAAGAAGCGTGCCGTCGGGGTCGGTGCTTTGATAGATCAGACCGCGCTGGTCGAAAACGACCGTGGTGGTGGCGTCCAAGGTCGAAGACGCGCTGCCATCGGCGTTGGCACGCACCGTTCGTGCGACAGGATGGCCCACCGAATCGTAGGCGAAGTCGGTGATCACGCCGTTCGCATCCACCATTCGGCTGACGCGCCCGGCCAGGTCGTAAGACGAGAACGTGGTGACGTGCCCCAGCGCATCGGTGATCGTTTGAAGATCGCCCGCCTTCCAGGCGGTCCCCGCGCTGGGGTAATACCGGTAGGTCGTCGTTTCCGGAAGGTCCCGGCGAGGCCCGGTCTGCGACAGCAGCAAGCCGACCCGCGGGCACTGCGTCGTGTCCACGGCCGTGCAATAGGTGTAGGTCCAGCGACGCACGCCGGCCGGTGCGTTGCCGGCGGCCGTGCAGGCGTAGGCGGTGGCGCCCGCTATGGCCGGATCCACTTCGCACCGGGCGACGACCTGGCCCATGGCGTTGTAGGCCCAGGTGGACGTCTTGATGGGATTGCCCGTCGCACTCAGGAGGGTTTGTTTCAGCGGTTGACGCAGCGATGTATCCCACGTGGTGGTGGTCGTGCGCTGACTGTCAGTGCCCTGCGCCTCGATCGTCTGTTCCAGCAGGCCATACGCGTTGTATCGCGTGCGCTGGACGGTGCCCTTGAAATCGACCGCCGTTTCCGGAAAGCCAAGCGCGTCGTAAGTGCGCGAACGCCAGGGCTGCCCGCAGTCCGGCGCGCACGGGGCACTCAGGGTGCTCACCCGGCCCAGTCCGGCGGGACTCGAGAAGCCCATGTGGACCGTGTTGCCCAAGGGGTAGGTGATGTCCGAGGAGCCGTCCGCGTTGTAAGCAATCTTCGTCGTTCCCACGCCGCCGATAAACGAGGACGAGGTGGCCCGGCCCAGGTCGTCATAGGTGATGCTTTCGTAGCGGTTGGTGGTCCCGTCGGTCAGACGGGTCAGCGCGCGCGGCAACGCCGTCGCACCGACATACCCGGTTTCACCATAACCGTAGTTGTGAATGGCGCCGTCGGCATACACCACGCCACTCAGGGTTCCGTCCTTGGCGAAATACGAAAAGGAGGCGTAGCCGTTATCCGGGAACTTCACCAAGCTCAACCGGTAGGTGTAGTTGTCGTAATAGAAGAGCAGTTTCCGGCCGGCCGAATCAGTAACGGCATTCAGAAGGGCAATCGGGTTGGGCGCGGTGTAAGTCAGGGTGACGCCTTGGCCATCCTGCCCCATGACGGAAAGGAGTTTGCCATCGAGGGCATAGGTCTCGGTATGCCGGCGCCCGCCGATGAAGACCTGGTAGCCGGTCACAGCGCCTTGCGCGTTGGTGATCTCCGAAAGCACGTCGACGGGGAGATCCGTGGACCAGCCGTTCGCGGTCTTGGTGAAGGTCTCCTGCTTCCCGTCGGGTCGCAGCATGACGATGCTGGACACCGGATTGCCGAAGAACTGAAGGGACCGGTCGTAGGTGTGGCGCCAGTTGAAGCCCAGGGAGGCCGGCGCCACCCCGTCGGCACTGTTGTAGAAGCGGCTGAAAGACAGCCATTCGCTGCCGGCGAAGTCGTCCTCCTGCAGGTAGAAATTACCCGTGGAGGCATCGATCGGATCGCCGACGCGGGGCGCGCCCATTTTCTCCGCGCAGGAAGAGCCATTCGCATTACCGCTGGCGGTGCCACCGCTGCCACCGCCGGCCAGGAGGGCCGACCCTTCGCCGCCATCGCACGGGGCTCCGCTACCCAGGCGCTTGGCGGACGCGCCTCCATATCGAGTGGCGCTGATCGTGCCGCCCTTGCAGCCCGATTGGGTCGGGGCCGCCCACGTGCCCGAGAAGCTTGACCCGTCAGCCGAGACCGTCAGGGTGAGCGTCGACTTGCAGGGGTCGGTCGAACCCATCTGACTGATGAGCGTGGTGTCGTTGAGCGTCAGCTGGGTGCCTGAGACGGTGCCGATTTGCGACCACACGAACTGATTGGACGCGCCGAGCGAGACGGTCTTGCGCGACCCCGTGATGGCGCCGGCGGCGTCCTGGTTGAGGACAAACTCCTGGGCCCATTGCGCCGCACTGGAATCCCCCGGAGCGGACAGGTTTCCATACCAGGTGCCGGTGACATTCACTGCGGGGACATTGGCCGCGTGGATCACCGCGCTTTGCGGGCGGACCGCTGCACGCCCTGCAACCGCCGGTGGCTCGGTGCCGACCTGAGCGTGGGCGCCGGCCACGAACAGAAGCCCCAGTAGTGTCAGTCGGTGCCACCACCGGTGGGCAGTCGACCGTTCGCTAGATATCTTGGCCGGGAGCGCGCGAGGCGCCCCTCCGAAGTTTCCACCCAACCTGTCCATGGTGCATCCCTGGTATTTCCGCCCAAGCGGAGTCGGCAGATCCTACGAATTTCCGCAGCGTTTCACTGTAGGCGTGCACCTACACGCTTTCGGCAAAGAGATTTTCATGGACTAGCGCCCATGCCGAGCATGGCCAGCCTTCGAGACATACTCCCGAAATCAAACGATGGACCGAGGCGATCCGTCAGGCACAGGGGGCACGACCATGCTGGAGAAGCTTATGCAGGAGTCCGACGACTTTCATGCGGCCATGGAAACGTTGCGGCAATCGGGACCGCCCATCGCTGAGGGAGAGCTTCGCTTCGTCGTCAGCGCGGTCAGCGCGACCCTGTCCATCGAGCACTCGGCCGCGGCCCGTCTCTGTTTTGCCGGCGAGCTGGCCTCATCGGCGACCGCCATGGTCCGCCTTCAATACGAGGCGACGGTTCGATCCGCGTGGCTGCTTCACGTGGCCACCGATGAGGAGATTCGTCTCATCGACGGCCCTCTGGATACCGAAAGCGACAGCCTGGCGCGCAAGATCCCGGGCGCCACGACGATGCTGAAAGCGGTGACGGGTCGAGCGCCCGATGGGCTGACGGTTCCCCTCCAACAGTTCCACGACGTGACGTGGCACCGACTCAACTCGTTCGTCCGCGCAGGGATCCATCCCATCCGTCGGCAGAGCGAAGGTTGCCCGGTTCTCCTGGCCTGCCAGATGCTTCGAAACGCCAACGCGATCCTTCACGTGACTTACCGGATGCTGGCCGCCCTGACGGGGTCAGCGGCCGCCATGAGCGCCGTGACGAATCTTTGGAAAACGCATGGGCACTGCCTGCCGATCGACCCTGACCTGGCGGTTTGAGGCCTCCCTGCCCCTCTGCCTCAGCACCTCATCGCGGACGCCAACGTTGATTGCCGATGGGGAACTCCTTCGCCGCCGACGATGCTATTCTCAGCCCGCTGTCGTTTCGAGTGTCCTTTTTGCCGCACCATCGCGAAAAAATCGCGTTGTGAAACAAGGTATTGACGTGGTGTCCGGACTTTGATTCCCGCCACCTCCACCAAGACCTGCGGCGAGACAACGATAAATCGTTGTTTCGCCGCTTCTTTTTGCGGAAAGACATAGCGCGAAGCAATAGCTTAGTTGTCCAGGCAGCACTCAGCAACTTGAACCCGGCCCGCTATTAAAGCATCCTTTAATAGCGGGCCGTCGTTTTAAAAATGCCTTTAACGGCCCTTTCAATCTCCGTTCGGAGCGCGCCTATGCCACGTACCACTGGCACCTGTATGAGCTTGCCCGGATTTGATGGACGCCCATCGTGAACCGTAAGGTTCGTCCAGAGGTGTCCCATGTCAAAAAGAATTCGTCGTCAGTTCACACCCGATTTCAAGGCCTGCGCGGTTGCCCTGGTCCTTGAGCGAGGTCAGCCGGTATCGCGGGTTTGCCGCGACCTGGATCTGGTCGAGAGCGTCTTCAGGCGCTGGATCGAGAAGGCTCAAGCCGTTTCTGGAGCGCCTTCGCGATCGCCCCCCGCCGTTCCGCTGACGGCCGAGCAGGCCGAGATACAGCAGCTTCGACGCGAGAACGAGATCCTGCGGATGGAGCGTGACATCCTAAAAAAAGCGACGGCGTTCTTCGCCAAGGAATCGAGCTGAAATGCCGGTTTATCGAAGCGGAGAGCGCGTCGTACTCCATCGTGGTCCTCTGCCGGCTGCTCGAGGTGGGTCGACGTCCCCCGCCTTCAGTAGCGGTCCGATTTGAGTCCGGGATTAATGTAACTGTTTCGCGTAAGCGGCGGGAGTCAGCCCGCCGAGTGCCTTCTTCGGTCGCTCTTCGTTGTATTCCCGTCGCCAGTTTTCGATCTCGGTTCGGGCATGCAGCAGGCTGGGAAACCAGTGTTCGTTGAGACACTCATCGCGAAGCCTTCCGTTGAATGATTCGATGTAGGCGTTCTGATTCGGCTTGCCAGGCTCGATCAGGCGCAGCTGCACGCCGCGCTCGTGTGCCCATGCGACCATGGCCTTGCCACAGAACTCCTTTCCGTTGTCGCTGCGAATGATTTTCGGCAGGCCCCGAGTGACGGCCAGGCGGTCCATGACGCGCGTTACGCCGATGCCTGAGATCGCCCGCTCGATCTCGATGGCGACTGCCTCATGCGTGGCGTCATCGACGATCGTCAGGCACTTCAATACGCGCCCTTCGGCGGTGCGATCGAAGACGAAATCGATGGACCAGACCTCGTTTGCGGCCGCGGGCCGGAGCAGTGGCTGCCTGTCGGTCGGAGGCACCTTTTTCCGTTTCCGTCGGCGCACCTGCAGGTTCGCCTCCTGGTACAGGCGCTCGACTCGTTTGTAATTGACCATCTGACCGGCCTGGCGGCGCTTCAGGTAGATCATGCCGACGCCGTAGCGTTTATGGCGATTGGCCAGCGCGCAGATGATCTCGCGCAGATCGACGTTGGGATCGGGCCGCGGTTCGTATCGGTAAGCGCTTGCGCTCATGCCGGCGATCGCCAGCGACCGGCGCTCACTCAGTTCCTGGCCGATCAGATAGCGCACCAGCTCGCGCCGGTCCGGTGCGCTCACCATTTTTTTCGCAGAGTTTCCTTGATGACCTCGTTCTCCAGAAGCTGCTCGGCAAGCAGCTTTTTAAGGCGTCCGTTCTCCGACTCCAGGTCCTTCAGCCGCTTGGCCTCGGGCACGCTCATGCCGCCGAACTTGCTTCGCCACAGGTAGTAAGAGGCTTCACTGAAGCCGTGCTTGCGACATAGGTCCTGGACCGGCATGCCTGCCTCGGCCTCGCGCAGGAAGCCGATGATCTGCTCTTCGGAAAAACGCTTCTTCACGTCCAATCTCCTTCTTGTGGGGGATTGAACTCGAAACCGGGGCGCTACTCAAATTTGGGGGGACGTCGTGGCGTCAGGCAGTTTGGTTGAGCACCAGGCGGTCCGGACGATAACCGGAGCCTCTTCGCTGCGCCAGACAACATCGTAACTTTTTACGATCTGGAAATCTTTCTGGCAGTGCCGCAATGAGCACGCTCTGGTTCCCTTTACGCAGTTCCATCGCGCTTTTGCTGGGTTTATCCTCCCTTTTTTCCCACCTGGAGTTGGCAATGGCAAGGATTTTCCGATTGGCAGCGGTGGTGGCACTGATGGTCACTTCCGCGCCGGCGTTTGCCACTTCACCGTCGAAAGCCCCGCCGCCAGCCCCGGCCGAGGTCACTGCCGCAGCACCGAAAGGCACCACCTTGCTGTCCTTCGCCGCGAGTGGTGACCAGCCCAACGCCGAGGCAGTGGCCGTCTTCGAGACCGCACCGGACAAAGACGATGTCCGACACCGGACACTGGTGATGTTCGGCAAGAAAGGCGGCAAGTTCGTCCCGGACTTTTCCAGTGAAAAAATCATCGCCTGCTCAAAATGCAGCCAGTTCCACGATGACCCGTTCTACCCCGCGCACGTCAAGGTGTCCCCCGGGCACGTCCTCATCGAGCAGTTCGATGCCGGTGAGAAGTCGTCCCAGACCCTGCTGGACCTTGTCCGCAAAAGCGACGGTTGGCACGTGGCGAGCGCAACACGGGAGACCTTCGTGGCCGGCGAGGGAGAGGGCCGGAACGAGAAGTTGGTGCTGCCCCCTTCAGGCCTGGCCAAGGACCTGGACGCAAAGTGGAGTGTGCCGGTGTTTCTCAACGCCATCCTTATCAACCACAGCAAGGGAAACAAGTTCTCCTTCGAGCATGGAAACGCCTCGACTGACGCCATGTGGAAGAGCGAGTCGGGTGACTGCAATCCCAAAGACTGCACCGTCCTGGTTCAAGCACAGGACGGCTGCATTGCCCTGGTACGGGATGCATCCTCGCGCCCGTTCGGTGCAGCTACGCCCGACCCGAAAGACGAGGACGCTGCAACGGCCAAGGCGATGAGCGCTTGCAATGCCGCTGGCGGAAAGGCTTGCGAGAAGGTACGGACGGATTGTTCGACCGGTATTCGCTGAACAATCCTTGATGGCCGACCGGCCTATGAAACGGAGAGAATATGGACGTTATTTCGGACAAGAAAGTAGACCGCCTGGTCGTCAGCCATGGCGCCACCCGGATTTACGAGCTCGAAGACAAGACCTGGTTATCAGCCGAGCAAGGAACGGTGTCCTGGCGCAATAACAACCCCGGAAACCTGAAGCTCGAATTTGCTGGCAGTGAGGAAAACTCACACGCCCACCGTACCAAGGAGGAAGCGCTCGAGACAGCCAAACATGCCTACAAGGGTGTCGTGGACCTCGACCAGCACGGGAACGTCGTCTTCGAGAACTACGATGCCGGTCGGGCGGCGCAGATGGCCCATATTCTGAAAGCCCACCCCGGACACACCGTTGAGGAAATGATTCGGGGCTACTCGACACCGGATTATAGCGGACCGGTTCGCTACGACGCACAGGCTAAGGACATCCACAAGGTCGCCGCCTCTGAAGGCCAGGACCTGCATGGCAAGAAAATTAAGGACATGACCGAGAAGGAGCTCGGGGCACTTGTCGATGGCATCTCCCATTTCGAAGGCTGGAAAGCCGGCTCCGTCACACCAACGCCCGTAATGACAGACGAACAGGTAGCTGCACTCAAGGCCTCCCATCCATCGGCCCACCTCGAATCACCCGCACACGCCCCCAGTCATGCCGCAGCATCCCATGCCCTCAGACAGGGCGGGCACGGCGCTGCCGTTGGCGCGCTCCAGACCGACCTTGCAGCCCTTGGCTTTACCGCAAACGACGGCAGCACGATTCACCCGGACAAGCACTTCGGTGCAAAGACCAAGGAAGCCGTCGAGGCCTTCCAGGCGGCGCACCATCTGAAACCGGATGGCGTGGTCGGTTCGACGACCATGGCGGCCATTGCCGAGGCCAAGGCCCACGCCCAGGCAGCACCTCCCGTTCCGAGCCTTCTCGATGCCCGCCATCCCGCCAACGGGATGTATGAGCAGGCGCATGCCTGCGTCGCCGGCATTGACGAGAGCCAGGGTCGCGCGCCTGGTCCGCACACGCAGAACTTCGCCGGCACATTGACTACGTCGGCCTTGGCGTTGGGCATGCATCGCATCGACCACGTAGTCCTGAGTGACGATGCAAGCAGGGCATGGGCTGTCCAGGGGCAGCTCAACTCTCCCTTCAAGCAACTGTCCGAGGTCAATGTGATGCAGGCCATCCAGACCCCGCTTTCGCAGAGTAGTCAGGAAGCGGCGATGCATGTGCAAAACAATGCGCAGCAACAGCTGCAGGCCCAGCAACAGCAACAAAGCCAGCAGCAGGACCACGCGCAGCAGGCTGGGCCGACGCTAGGCAGATAAGAGACAGAAGGGTCTGACATCACCGGCCGCGTTTCCCAGATGACAGTCACCGTGGCCTTGAAAGTCAGGGTGTATCCGAACTGAGCGAAGCGTGGGGTCGAGAGATTGACGATAACGAGCCCGGTGCGCATGTGTGCACGTCTTGGCGGAAAGCACTGCGCACAAATCTATGTCAGCCCAAGGCGAGAGGTTCGGAGAGAATGAGCAGAGCACTGTTGGGGTAGCGGAAACCTTCCTCCCGATGAGCTAGCCGCCCGACTCCTGAGTGACCTGGGCCATGAAGCTTGACAGCTCTCTGGGCGAGGTCCAGCCAGCAGCATAGGCAACGGCGAGAAGATCAGCTTCACGTTCGGTCGTCGTGCGAACAGGGAACGTTTAGAGGGCGTCGGGCACGAACTTCACGAGGCACTGGTGCTTGGCCCGCTTTGCCGGCGAGATCACCACAGCAGAGGTCACCCCATAAGGCTCACCCACCTTTAGATCCAGGGGATCGAGGAAGGCGCCTGCGTGGTAATCGATGTCGCAGTGCTCGTATTTGTCGCAAACTGCGAGCTTTGTGCAAATGAGGAACTGGCGAACCCCCACGTTCTTGTTCTTCCGCAACGGCCATTTGGTCCAGCAAGTCACCGGTTGGCCGCGCGAGGGCAACGCGAGCGCGCTCAAACAAGCATGGGCAAATATCTCTGGGGTTGATGCCGGCGCCGATAAATAAAGCACGAACCACGCTGTGGTCGGAATTATCAAGCGAGCGCACCGGCGGTACTGACATCCGCGTGCTTAGCGAAACGCAAGCTTATCGCCCCGGGGCCACATCCGTGGAAACGACGCGGGATACCTTTTCTCCGCCCTCCCTCTGTCGGCAGGCCCGGTATTAGATGGCCCTGCGAAGCCGATGGCTACCAGCGCCATTCCCCCTTCCCAACAGTCAAGCCATCGCATAAGGGGGGGCAATTAGGCCTCCCAGACAGCCGCGTGGCCTGACACCTGCAATATGCGATCATCCACACGCATAATCGGCAAACCTCTTCCATCGGCGAGCTGCCACGATCCAATGTTTACCTGAACTCGTGGCATCCTTGATCGAATAAGCGACGCGGACATGGACCACGGCAACAGACCTAGGGGATGGGTGTGAAGGGAAGCGCAGACGAACCACCCGATGAGCCTCGGACGTTTTGGTTGAAGGGCGGCCAACACCTCGCCATCGCCGCAGCCTACGCCGCCGTGTATGAGGTCGTCCGGCACGTCACGTTTCCGCACTGGTCACCCACCACCGGTCTGCGGCTGGCCTGCCTGTTCCTGCTCCCCCTTCGCTACTGGCCGGCGCTCGCACTGGGAGAGGCCCTGCCCACCATTGAGAACGCATGGCTCGCTGCCGACGACCTCGGCATTCCGTGGGCTGTGTCGGCTTCGGTGCCGATGATCGTGCCGTTCATGGCCGTTATGAAGCCGTTCCGCCTACGCTGGCGCCTTTACGACGATCGACGCCAGTTGCGGATGCCGCTGCTGTTGGGCGCGACTCTGGCATGTGCGCTCATCAGCGCCACCCTCTCCTGCACGACGTTGGCGACCACGATGCTCCGGACCCCGGATGCCTGGCCGCACCTGTCGCTCACGAACATGTTCTGGGCCTACACCCTCGGCCATTTTCTGGGCGGACTCACGCTGACCCCGATCATCCTTGCGCTGACGGAACGCGCACGACAACTCCCCCGTGTCACCTGGGCGACGATCTGGCAGAGCCCCTTGCTGCGGGATGTGCTGCTGTGGGTTCCGGTGCTGGCGGCCCTCGTGGTCCTGGCCATCACCACCGGTAACGACACGGTGCGGCAGGTCGCTCGGCTCGGGCTCATCTGGCCGGCCATCGCCCTGGCGTGGCGCCACGGCTGGCACGGGACGGCCTTTGGCGGCTTCGCAGCCAGCGTAGCCCTGGCCATGACAGGCACGGCCTTCGTGGATCCGGTCATGCTGCGAGCCCAGGTCATCCTGGCACTGGTGCTGTCCGGCTTGTTGACCATCGGTGCCAAGGTGTCGCGGCCACTACCGACCGCGAACCTCGTCAGGCACTGAAGGCAAGGCGCGGCAACGAACGCCCTACCACCTTCACTGTCCCTTATTGCTGCAGTTCTCCGGATGCGCCTGGCATTCGGACGGCGTCAGCATCAGCTGTATCGTGCCGTCCGGCTGCGGGGCCGCGTGGATCGTCATGCCATCGTCCTGGTAAACGGTTACGCCCGACGCAGCCGATGGTGGCGCTGCTGCGACCCTCCACCGGCTGGCGTCGGTGCCGATCGGCAACTCCAGTGTCTGGCCGGCGATGTAGGCCACCGCACCTCGCACCGTGCCGTTGCCGTCATTGATCTGGACGTAGCGCACCCCTTGCTTATCGAACCGATACGCATGAAAACCGGGGCTGACGCTGACGTCGGGCGCATTCGGCCAAGCTTGGCCTAGCCCCGTAACAGGAGGCGGCGTCGTTGCGGCGGCAGCACCGGCCATAAGGGTAGAAACGAAGGTCACCAGGGCATGTCGATGGAACAAGCGCATACAAACTCCTTTGCGGTGCGGTTGGGGAGAAGAAAACGCATCCAGGCGATACGGGAACTCAAAAGCGCGTTGGAAACGTTGTCTGTGGCGCTGGATCAAGCGCATGAGTGATGTGCGACTCTCGCGGCGGAGGCTTTGTATACAAACCCTTGGTCGAGGCACCGATCACCATGCTTGGGCGACAAACCGGTCGCGAGATTGCACCGATGGCTGAGGGCAGTGATCACCAAGGGAATGATGGGTTTCATAGGGGTTTGCGTCGACGAAGGCGGGGAACTCAGTAAACCGCTGGTCCGTCTCACTTCTCGCGACTGGTGCTCGATATTGACCAGACCGCATCGGGGTCAGATGGCCTGCCTATCTTTGTCCGCGTACAGACTACGGACGGACCGCGGACAGATGTCCGGCTTCTCGCATCAGGAAACGCCGCCTCTTTACCTGGCATGGAGCTTGCTAGACCGACGAAGCTCTCGGGGCGCAGCGCCCCGGGTATCGCCCAGGAATCAGCAGATGGAAATGACGTTTCAGCCTCAACGCACGCCATCGCGGCAACCTTTCAGAGACAAACCGCTGTTGAACATGGACTACAGCAAGATGGCGGATATCACCATGGCTAAGCACATCGCCACACCCCCTTCCATCATGCGTTTCCCAACACGTTCGCCAGTCGAGAAAGGGACATTTGTCTCGGGGCGCTATTCCAGCGCGAAACGCTTGATTCTGTCTTTATGCCTGTGCCTTTCACTCCCAGCGCATGCGCAATCTGTCGCACCCGGCAACGGCTTGGATACCTTTCTCAAGGACAAGATGCGCCAGGAAAACATCCCGGCCCTTCAAGTCGCTGTTGTCCGCCATGGCACGATCGTCAAGACGGCCGCCTACGGAATCGCGAATGTCGAGAACAGCGTAGCCGCCTCGGATGAAAGCATCTTCTCGATCAACTCGTGTACCAAGGCGTTTACAGGTGTCGCGATCATGCAACTGGTGGAGGCCGGAAAACTCAAGCTGGACGATCCGATATCGAAATACCTTGACGACTTGCCGCCTGCCTGGAGCGCAATCACCGTCAGGCAGGTCCTCGCGCACGTTTCGGGATTGCCGAACATCATCGACGACAAGGAAGATCTGATCGGCGACGGTAGCGAGGCTTCTGCATGGGCTACCGTGAAGACGCTTCCCATGGATTTCAAAACCGGCGAACGCTTCCGCTATAACCAGACCGGCTACGTCATCCTTGGCAAGATCATCGACAAGCTGAGTGGCGAACCCTTCACCAGGTTCATCGAGGACGGTCAGTTCAAACCCGCCGGCATGGTTCATACGCGCTTCGGAGATTCATCCGACGTTATTCCACATTCGGCCGGCGGTTATTCCTACCTTCAAAACGTCAACGGCTTATGGAAGAAGAGCGACCGTCTCTCGGCGATCTACGTCTCGTTCGCTCCCTACTTCAGGACAGCATCGGGAATCTTGTCCACATCGACTGATATTGCGAAGTGGTTGGTCGCACTTCAATCAGGCAAGCTACTTAAGGGCAAATCGAGCCTCGATGCGCTATGGACCTCCGTGGTTCTCAACGATGGCACCACCGGCGGAATGAGTGCATTGCTAAACGGATCGGGCCTCGGTTGGCCGGTGACGATGCGGGCTGAGCATCCCGCGGCAGGGCCCATTGGCGGCATGCGCTCGACCTTCTTCGTCTATCCCAAGGACGACCTCTCGGTGGTTATCCTGACCAATCTACAAGGCGCCAATCCCGAGAACTTCGCCGATGAAGTGGCCGCCTACTACATTCCAGACATGCATGCGTCCAACGGTTTCGGCCTGTCGCCGACACTCAAGACGTTGCGCGCCGCCTTGCTGGAACGGGGCTTCGAGCGTGCGCCACAAGTCGTCGCCGACCTCAAGACAAAAGATCCTTCGTTCGTGCCGAAAGAAGACGAGCTGAATGTCTGGGGTTACAAGCTCTTGGAGCAAAAGCAGCCCGAGCAGTCAATCGCGATCCTTCGGCTGAATACCGTGCTTTTCGCTGACAGCTGGAACGCTTACGACAGTCTGGCTGAGATTCTCGAGGAAACCGGAGATCGAGCCGGGGCTATTAAAAACTATAGCCGTTCGTTGCAGCTGAATCCCGGAAACCGCAATGCAGCCGAGCATCTTCGTAAACTGGGTAGCAACTGAAAGCCGCAAGGGTCTTCCCGGCGGCGAGTGCATGGACGGTATTCGGCCAGGAGGGCGTAGCAACACGTACGCGCAGCTTCCTGACTCGTGCAGGCTGGTTCGCCATGCTGTACGGGTGAGGCGTGCCGGCAGCAGCGTGTGGCGTGCATCACACTGGACCGCCGCTCGAGCCGGACCGAAACGATGAATTATCGGACGTTGAGCAGCACCAGCAAGCCGATGCCCGCCGCGGTACAAACGCCTGACGTCACCAAGATCCACGTGCCATCGGGATCTCCCTCGCTACGCAGTCGCTTCATCATGGCCCACGCAGACGTGTCGGGAAGTTGCTCACGGACTTGCCGATAGTAGATCCGCCAACTGGCAAGACCCGATATAGCGAGGACCAGGGTCAATACTAAGTGGATCACATGGTAAGTAGCCGGATTCATAACAGCGTGTTCGTCCGTGTCGCGAGGTGCCATGCATTAATGGTCATGCCGCTTTCACCGAACTTTCCAGCCCACTGGCGTTTTTGTGTCACCGCTGCCACTGGGACAATTTGCCTCAATATATGGAAAGTCTTTTTAAGTAGTATGGGTTTGTAGCGTGCCGCCTCTTTATTTGCATGGCGGCGCCCGAGGCGTTCTTCCAAAGGAGAATTCCTCACCTTAGGTAATGAAAGCAACAGCCTGGAAACACAAGAAAATCATGGACTGGGTTCCCATACTCTTCATTACGTTCAAGGTGCTGGTTTTTGGCACAGGCATGTTCCTGGCCGTCAAGTGGCATTACGAACAAGGAAAGAAGGGGCGGCACGCCGAGAGGCGCGCGGTGCTGCTCAAGGTCGGAGCGGTGGCCGTCATCTTCGTGGTGTTGCTGGCGGGCCTGTTGTTCGTCACCTTCGCCGTGGCCCGGAAACTCGGCTTGACCTGACCATGGCCTGGTGACGCACGTCCCGGCTCTCCATCGAATCTCCATGAAACGTCCAACGAATCCGGACAATCCCGGCTTAGCATGGACCTTTCGCGCCATGTAGTCCCTGGCGCAATCGACTTCTGGAGCGTTGCTATCCGTACCGTGACTTCCAGCGACCGTCGATGGTCCTTCAACCCCGCGTCGCTGCTGGCCTCGCCAGGGGAACCATGGCGGCTATTCCGCAAACCCTACAGAGCGATACAGGGCGCCATCGTCGGCGTCTGGGCCTTACGACGCCCCGTGGCCACCTTGCTGGTCAGCTGCGCCTCGTTGCTCGCCATCTCGGTCCTTACTGTCATGGTAAACCCCGCCCTAGATGGCCCCGGTTCCATCACACCCTTGCTCAGGCTGACCAGCCTGGCGGCAGCAGCCCTGCTGGGAGGACCCATCGCATGGTGCCTCGCCCCTGCCACGGTGCGACGCGAGCTGGTGCCGCTGGGGTACCTGATCGCAGGCTGTGCATGTTTCGGTCTCTACCTGTCCGAGCGACCTGCCTCCTGGCTGGTACTCCCGGGCATGGCCGGCGTGGCCTTAGGGGCGACTGTCGTCGGTGCCGCACGGCGTTTGATGGTCGCAACGCGTGCCATGCCAAGAACCGCCCGTCTTCGCATCGGCCTCTGCGCGGCAACGACCGGCGCGGCAGCCGGCATCCTGGGCACCGCTGCGATCATCGCGCTGCGCTATGCCAGTCTCATGGAAACCCTTGCCGTCGACTGCGTGCTTCTGGCACTGGCCGGGACCATCGCCTCGCTCTTCCCGCCCGCGACCCGGACCTGAGCGCCTACGCCACGGCAGCCAGGCGATACCCCACGCCACGCACGCTCGAGAGCATGCCCCGGATGCCGGCGTCCTCGAGTTTCTTCCGCAGCTTGCTCAGGTGACTGTCGACGGTTCGCTCCAGGGCGTCGCCTTCGGGCAGGCAAGCCACGCGCAGCTCCGAACGCGAGAAAACGCGGCTCGGTGAGCGGGCCATCCGCGCCAGGAGGCGGAACTCGGTCGCGGTGGTGACGATGGCATGCCTTGCTCCGGCAGGACAGGCATAAACCACATGCTGGTCTTCATCGATGTCGACATCGCCCACCCGAATGATCGCGCCCTGCCCCACGGCAGGAAGCGCGCGACGCAGGACCGCTCCCACGCGTGCGACCACCTCGGATGGGTTGAACGGTTTGGTGACGTAATCGTCCGCGCCAATGCGCAACGCCGATATCTTGTCGGTGTCCTCGTCACGCGCGGTCACCATGATCACCGGGGTATCGCCACGCCGACGCACCTCGGCGAGCACGGCCCATCCGTCCACATGCGGCATGGAAACATCCAGCAGCAGCAAGTCGGGCTTCAGCGTGGCGTGCAGCATGAGCGCTTCATGGCCATCCCGCGCAACGGTCGTACGAAATCCGTTTCGATTCAGATACGACATCAGGATATCGGCGATGTCGGCGTCGTCTTCCGCAACGAGCACCATGTAATCCCTACGACCACCCCCGACCATTGTCGACTCCTCCGGCTACGAGCGGCCTTTTTAGCACAAGCTCCGAAGCAGCGCCCAAGGCCGTATCTCCATCGAAACGCCATAAAAACCGTCCCTATGCCGGCGGGCCCATCCGCTAGACTTCCCCCACTAACGCGAACCAGGTCGCCGGCGGCGATTCAACGAGGGCAAAATCCATGCCGTACCATCTCAAAATCGGTCGCGGACTGATCCTGTGGGCATGCGCCCTGGTCGCCGCCGCGGTGGTGCTCGACTTTGCTTCGTCGTACGCGCTTTACGCCTTGCTCCCCGATCCCGCGGCCATTTGCGAAAACGACAGCTGGATTCCCACGCGACCGGAACTGCTCTGGCTGGTACTCACCGCGACCCTGGCCATTGCGTTCGCAGGCCCGGCCGCGCTGCGGCTCTCGCGACGATTCGTGCAGCCCATCGACTCACTCGCCGCGGCCATCCGCTGCGCCGCCCAGGGCGACCTATCCGCTCGCGCCATCAAGAAGGGACGACCCTTCGGCGAGATCGCGAGCCTTCTGGATGACTACAACGCACTGGCCGAGCGATGGGAGCAGGCCGACAAGGACATGACCGTCTGGAACGCCGTCATCGCCCACGAATTAAGAACGCCGGTCACCATCTTGCGCGGCCGCCTGCAAGGACTGGCAGACGGCGTCTTCGAGCCGACGTCCGACATGCTCCGCAACCTGGTGCGACATGTCGAGGCCTTGTCCCGCCTGGTCGAGGATTTACGGGTGGTGAGTCTGGCCGAGGGAGGTCACCTTCGCCTCGATGCTGCCGACGTGGATCTTCGCCAGGCCTTGCAGGACGTGGTGGCGTTCGTCGCACCCACCATGCCCGACCACGTCCTTTCCGTCGATGCCGACGACACACCGGTCATCGTCCGCTGCGATGCCATGCGCGTGCGGCAGGCCCTCATCGCGCTCGTCGACAATGCCAGGCGTCATTCGAATCCCGGAAAAATCACCCTCTCGCTGACATCGCGCGCGACGTCGGTCGATATCGGTGTGCACGACGCAGGTCCCGGAGTGCCCCCCGAACTCCTCGCCAGGATGTTCCAGACATTCAGCCGGGGCGAGACGTCACACCCGGGCCGCAGCGGTGGCAGTGGCCTGGGTCTGGCGGTCGTACGCAGCATCGCTATCGCGCACCATGGCAGCGTGACGTACCACGGAGGCGACGGTGCCGCGGCCACATTCACCCTCACGCTGCCGACAGGTACCGCTGCGCCCTCCATCTATCCTCCATCGACGCTCCACGGACCCTCGATGCCATGGGGTGATCCTTGACGGACCGTCGGTTGTCCCGTTGAGGAATGCACATGAACCGTGACGCAGCACACGCCCCCTGCACCACCCTGTCTCGGGGCAAGACGACATGGCATACGCGGCTACCCTGGCTTGCAGCAGTCCTGTGGATGCTGGCCCTCGGCACGCCGGGTATCGCCGGGGTGCACGCGGCGGAAGTGGTTCGTGTCGCCGTCTATCGTGGCCCCGCGGCATGTTCGGGATGCGCCCAAACCGTCACGGAATCGATCGAGCGACTGGGCGGCCGGTATCGTGTCGATTTCGTGGGAGCGCGCGAGCGTCAGGACATCTCTCCCGAAACGCTTAGCCACTACGACATCTACGTCCAGCCCGGCGGCGGGCAGGATATTCCGGGTGCGCTTGGCAGCCTGGGCACGCGTCGGGTGGACGCGATCCGGAACTTCGTGCGTCGTGGCGGACGCTACCTGGGCCTGTGCATGGGCGCTTACCTGGCCGATTCGTCGAATCTTGGGCTGATCGACGACGATCTGGACTCCGAAGTCGGCAGGCCGGGATTTGAAGCCGACACCATCGACGATTATGCCGTCGACACCTGGTGGCACGGTCGTCGTAACAGTGTTTTCTTCCAAGACGGCCCCTATTTTCCCGCTACGAGTGCATCGCCAGGGTTCCGGGCGATCGCGACGTACTCGAACGGCGACATCGCCGCTGCGCGCTACGACTTCGGCCACGGACGCGTGGTATTGACCGGTCCGCACCCGGAAGCCGACGAGACCTGGTTTGACGAGGCAGGCATCCCTCTCGAACGCATGCCGCAGGACGACCTTGTCAAGATCCTGGTGCAGGAGCTGGGTTACTGACACGCCGCAGCACGATCGGCGATACCATGCACGTCGGCATCGAGGAGACGGACGTGGAACGCATACTGGTGGTGGCCTACCGACCCAACCCTGGCAAGCGGGAACAACTTCTGGCATTTCTGGCGGCACAGCATCGCAGAGGCCGGGAGCTTGGCCTGCTGGACGAAAGTCGCCCACTGTTGGGTGAGGGCACGCATGGCGAAATCGTCTACATCGTGACCATGCGATCCGGTACCGATGTCGACCGACTGTGGGAAGACCCGGTCTTTCAGGATATCGACGCGAGCCTGTCCATGATTGCCCGCATGGTTCCGTTGCAGACGCTCGACGAAGCAGCCGCATCGTACGTGGATATGGCATCCCTGCCCGTTCACGGCGGCACGGATACACCCCGCTAGACGAACGGATGGATTGACTCGTCAACCCTGGAAGCCACGCAGTCCCCAGGAAACGATACGCAAATTCCGTCACTACGCGGGAATTTGACAACTACTTCGCAATCGCCATGTCAACTATGAGCCGCCGAAACCGGGGAAGACGAGACATGGACCAGATGGTAGGCGACTGGATACTTGAAACGACCGAAATGGCCGAAGGCGCCATCGCCATGAATCGTGCCCTGCTGGATGCCGACCTCCAGGAGGCGCGCTTCCGGGCCAAGCTCCTCCAGTTCCAGGCCGTGGCCAGTGGGGACGAGACGCTGCAGGATGCCGCGGGCCTGGTCGTCAGATTGCTCGGCCCGCCGGGTTCCGCACCGGGCTGGGGCTGCGGCGCCGCGATGCTGGCCGTGAGCACCCGCCTGGGCGACCGACTGGCAGAACATGTGGCCTGACGATGCCCGGTGCCATCGCGCACCGTGGTCATCGTTACGTCGTTATCCCCTGTGCCTGTCGAGCCATTCGACGATGCGTGACACGACGTCCTGCTCGATGCCGTAGTAGCCATGCGGCGTCAGCGAACCGCACGCCTTGCGGGACTCGGACGTCCCACCCGCCACATGAAGCACGTAAACATCGGGACTGGCGGACAGGGCCGCAGCAATCCTCGGTGCGGCATCGGGCGGTGCCACGTCGCATCGGTCGTCACGGTTGGCGACCACCAGAGCGGGAACCCGCACATCCTTCGGATCGGCGCTGAACACCGTTTCGCCGCTACCGCCCATGACGGACACCGACTCGGTCAGCACGACACCCGATACGCTGCCGCGCTTCGCATGGGCCGCCCCGTTCATGGCGGCGATCGAACCCTGGCTGGTGCCCAGGAGAAACACCGGCCCACCGAGGTTCTTCTGCGCAAAGGCTACAAGGTCGGCGACCAGCCCGGCGTATTCGAGCGAACTGCGCATGCCGCGCAAGTTGGCGCGATCCACGGTATCCGGAATGACCACCGAGTAGCCACGACTCGTCCACAACGCACGCGTGCGGACGACGAAGTTGTGGTCGTGACGTATGTCGCCGCCCCGTTCCAGGCCGACGTCACCCTCGCCACCGGGCAACATGACGATCGTTCCCTTGGAATGTTCGGCTGTGGCGGTCAACACGCGCTGTGTCTGACCGGTGGACAGCCGCAGGTCCACCACCTTGTCGTCGGCCCGCGCGGCGCCGGACAGGAAAGCGATGGCCATGCAAGCCATAGGCGTTAGCCATCCGTTGCTAGCCTTGAATTTCTTCATGCCTCGGCTACAGCGAAAGCGGCAGCCACGCGCGTCGGTGCGTGCTCGTCATCCGCCTGCCTGGACGGTGTCCGTTCGGTGGCGAAACGGAAGACGGCCACCTGCTTCATCAGTTCGTCGGCCAGTTCACTGGCCTGCTGGCTGGCCGCACTCGCCTCTTCGACCAGGGCCGCATTTTGTTGCGTGACCGAATCGAGGTCGGTGACGGCCTGGTTGACCTGGTCGATGCCGGCGGCCTGCTCCGCGCTGGCGGCGGCGATTTCGCCGATGAAGGTGGCAACCTTGGCGGTACCCGACTCCATCTCCGCCAGTGCCTGCGCCGTGCGCGTCACCAGGGCGACGCCTTCACTGACCCGATCGCTGCTCGTGGCGATCAGCGCCTTGATGTCCTTGGCCGCCACGGCGCTTTGCTGGGCAAGGCGACGTACCTCGGCCGCCACGACTGCGAAGCCTCGGCCCTGCTCGCCGGCGCGAGCTGCCTCGACGGCGG
The DNA here is from genome assembly GCF_041228075.2 of Xanthomonas sp. NCPPB 2632. NCBI lineage: Bacteria > Pseudomonadati > Pseudomonadota > Gammaproteobacteria > Lysobacterales > Lysobacteraceae > Xanthomonas > Xanthomonas sp. NCPPB 2632. The sequence goes on along the minus strand of NZ_CM192979.1, from coordinate 1,784,685 downwards.
CGTTGAGCGCAAGCAGGTTGGTCTGGAACGCGATCTCGTCGATAACGGCAACGATCCCCTCGATCTTTCCGCTCGCGACGCTCGCACGATCCATCGCACCGCTCGTCTCGCCGGCCAGCACGCGCGTGGACACCGCCTGCTCCGTCAGCGCGTGCGCAAGGCTGCGCGCGGCGGCGGCGCTGCTGGCATTCTGCCGTACCGATGCGGTCATCTCTTCCATGGATGCGGCGGTTTCCTCCAGCGAAGACGCCTGCTCCTGGGTCCGGGACGACAGCTCGTCGTTACCCGCGGCGATGTCCCTCGCGGCGTGACTGACCTGCTGGGCATTGTCCCTGACCGTCCGGACGATGCCGGCAAGGGTGGTGTCCATGGTGGCCAGCGACCGCAGCGTGTCACTGACCTCGTCCCTGCCCTGTACGTCCAGGTTATGGCCGAGCTCGCCGTCGCTGATGCGGCCGGCCAATGCACGTGCACGCATCAGCGGGGCCATGATGGACCGGGCAAGCATCACGCCCGCAACGACCAGGACGATGAGCGAGAGGATGACCACGACGGTCACGGCCACCATGACCGAATGCTCTCTCCGGACGGCGATGGCATAGGCTGCCGCCGCCTCGTCGACATTGGTTTTGACGATGACGTCGATGGCTTTGGACTCTTCGCCGAACGCCGGTCCCACCGTGCCCAGCATGAAGTCGACGGCGGCACCGTGCTGACCGGCAGCCATGAGCGGTTCGAGTTTGTCCTTGAGAACACGGGCACGCGTCCTCGCCGCGATGAATGCCCTGGCGTCGGCGTCCTCGGCAGGCGAGCTCACCATGGCCGGGTAATAGCGCGACCAGATGGCATCCATCTTTCGCACCGCATCCGCATTGGCGGAACGCTCCTCCAACGCCGCCTCCACCGTGCCTTTGAGCAAGGCCCGATTCAACCCGGTGCGAGTGTCGTTGAAGAGGTCACGCACGGTCGTCACCTCGACGATGGGCAGCAGCGAGGACTGGTATACCGACGTGAGCTGCCGGTTGGTCTCGCGCAGTTCGTAAAGGCCACCCGCACCGAGCGCGAAGGCAACAAGAACAGAAACACTGACTAGCAGCACGATACGCTGGCGAATGGTCATGGACGGGGCCGACTCCGGAAGGGTTTTCCCCTTAGCGGCAAAGCTACGCATACCTGAAGACGAATTCGGCTTATTTGCTAAAAATGAGTTATTCGAGATTCAATCCAAGGAAAGCCTGACGAAAGGTTCATCGAGACGACGAATGCCTATGACGCGCATCGAGCGGATGCTCGCCACTACGGTTGGCACGGCAGCGCATACGCCCACAACCAGCGCGGTGGTTCCGACGCAAGTTTTCGCGCCACGTCCGCATAGCGCGCATCGAGCAAACTTGCCGACCAGTAGAGCGCACGCGCGTTGTCCGCATCCCATGCCCCGGAGAAACCCGGAAGCCCCGCCTTGGCGCGCGCGGCATCGAACTTCACCGACGAATGCACGAACTCTTCGTGGCTGCGCTTTCCTTCCGCATACGGCAGCAGCCAGTCGAGTCCGGCCGCAAGCGTCTGTCCGTCGTGGCCGGGCAAGCGCAACCAATCCTCACCGCGCGAGCGCGCGGCCACCGCTGCCAGGGTCAAGGGCTCCAGGTCATAGGTGACGTAATGCAGCGCATCGCGCTCGGCGAAATCGATGACTTCCCCACCCGGTTTCATGTTGATCGACAGCTGCCGGACAAAGGCCGCACGCGCGCGCGCGAAAAGCGCATCGTCGTTCACCGCCACGGCCGCCAGCACGGCCAGCTTCACGCGATGGCTCTGCCAGTTGTTGCTCCAGATGCCGTGCGGATCGCCCACGTGCGTATCCATCTGGTCCAGGTAACCGCTGCCGAGGCGACGAATGAAATCACGGGTTTGCCGCGACACGTCGGCCGGAAGATCGGCCGAGGTCAACTGGTAGGCAGCGATGACATGACCCAGACCGGTCTCGTCGATCGGATCGAACGATGGCCGGTACACGCGTGTCCATGCGTCGAGATACGTCGCCAGTCGATCCAGCGAGGAACGATCCCGCGTGTTACGCCACGCGAGGGCAAGATCGAGCATGTAGCCGAAGTCGCGCACGGCGGCGGCGGAGGCGTCGTGGATGCCGGTGTGCGGCAGCGTGCCCTCGGTATGGATCACCGGCATGGCCTGCGGCTTGTCCGCCGGCGCGGCGGCAACCGCGTGCGCCAGGGATGCCGCGGAAGGCGGTGGTGCGGCAAGGCACATGGCGGGGCTGGACATGGTAGCGGTAGCGAGCAACAAGGCAGCGATCATGGCCGGAAACCTTACATGTCATTGATACGGGGCGCGGAAGCTGCAAGGAGTACCGGCCGGCCCCTTTCATCCCCCTTACGTCAGCGCCATGCTCGGCACGCAAAAAGCCACAGGCGCGTCGAGTAGACGCGCCTGCGGCTTCATGCAAGAACGGAACGGACCCGTTGCCTCAGAACTCGCGCCACTGCCCCGAAGCAAGCGCGGGCTGGGCGACCGCCACCAGCGCGGCTTCCCGGACGGTGCTTGCCGCGGGTGCCTTGACAGGCCGGGCCGTCGGCGCCGCCGCGGGGGCGGTGCTCTTGACCGTAGCGGCATCCGCCAGCTTGAAGAAGGACACCTGGCGCGTCAGTTCCTGCGCCAGTTCCAGCGCCTGCCGGCTGGCGGCGCTGGCTTCCTCGACCAGGGCGGCATTCTGCTGGGTCACGTCGTCGAGGGACGCCACGGCGACATTGACCTGTTCCACGCCGGCCGACTGCTCCTGCGAGGCGGAGGAGATCTCGTTGATGATGTCGGCGACCTTGGTCGCGCTGCTGCCGATCTCCACCAGCGCCTTGCCGGTACGGTTCACCAGGTCGGAGCCCGTGCTCACGCGCTCCACCGTGGTGCCGATCAAGGTCTTGATGTCCTTGGCGGCCGACGCGCTGCGCTGGGCAAGGTTGCGCACTTCCGCGGCCACGACCGCGAAGCCGCGACCCTGTTCGCCGGCACGCGCCGCTTCCACGGCAGCGTTCAGCGCCAGGAGGTTGGTCTGGAAGGCGATTTCGTCGATCAGCACCGCGATCTCACCGATGTTCCGGCTGGCCTCGGTGATCTGCTTCATCGCTTCCACGGCTTCATCGGCCACCGCGCCGCCGCTCTTGGCTTCGTTGCGCAGGCCCTGGGAAATCTGCCGGGCGAGCGCGGCGCCCTCCGCGTTCTGCTTCACCGTGGAGGACATCTCCTCCATCGACGCGGCCGTTTCCTCGAGCGAGGACGCCTGCTCCTGGGTACGGTTGGACAGGTCGTCGTTGCCGGCCGAGATGTCACGCGCCGCGTGTTCGACCTGCAGGGCATTCTCACGCACGGAACCCACGATGCGCGCCAGGTTCTCGTCCATGGTGTGCAAGGCGTTGAGCATGCGGCCCAGGTCGTCGCTGCGGGTGACCGCGAAGGACTCGCCCAGGTGACCTTCCGCGATGCGCGTCGTGACCGAGGAAGCGCTTTCCAGCGGGGTGAGAATGCTACGCACCAGTACGGTGGCGACACCGATGATGGCCAGGATGGCGAGCAGGCCGCCGCCCAGCAGGATCACGTTGGTGCGCGCACGTGTCGCCGCGGCTTCCGCCGAACGCTGTTGCAGGAGCGCCGTCTCGGCACCCACGAACTTGCCCAGCAGGTCGCGCATCTCGTCCATGTGCGCCTTGCCCTTGCCCTGACGCTCGAGGGCAAGTGCTTCCGGGCTGGAACCGCCCGACGCGGCCTGCTGCTTCTGCAGGGCGAGGACCGGCTCGATGGCGCCCGAAATCCACGCGCGATAGCCCGTGTCGAGGTCGGAGAGACGGCGCTGCTGCGCCGCATTGTCGACGGTAAGGCTGCGAAGCTGGCCGAACGCGTCCGCGTAGGCCGCCTGGCCGTCTCGCAGCGGCGCCAGTGAAGCATCCTTGCCGGTGACGAGGAAGCCCCGTTCGCCGGTCTCGATATTGACCAGGGCGGTAAGCAAGGCGCCCTCAACGCGCAGCACCTGGTTGGTGTGCAGGTCCATGCGTGTGCTCTGGGCCATGGCCTGGAGCGCGCCGTAGACGATACCGACGAGCACGATCACCACGACGGCGATCGATGCAAAGCCGCCAAAGATCAGCTTGTTTCGTGATGCGAGTTTGATGAGTTGCATGGTGCCCCCCTGGGCAGACTGAGCGCGGGCCATGGAACTGGCCGAAATGCCGACAAGCGTGGACTTGCGTGAGCCGAATCGTGCCCGGCTCTTCCAGATGCCCACCGGCCGTATGAACCTTATCGGCAAAATTCACCCTGGCTTGACGAGAAATACGCATAACCGGCAAATACGCCATTTACGGTTGCCGTAGAAGGCCATTCAGCGAGGCGCGTTAAGCAGCCACTGACACACTTGCCAAGGCTGGGTTGCCATTGACATGGCCCTGCCGGGGCCTACCGGCAGCCCTGGCCGTGTCGGGCCGTCTTCTTGTCGACGATTTGGCCACCTGGGTACCATGCGGGATGCCTGCCTCCACCGACCTTGCCCCGACGACGCGCGCATCGGGCACACCGGCCGACACACGCCCGCGCAGCCTCGTGGCGGCCTGTCTCGCGCACGCGCTGCACGACGGCTACACCGATGGCCTCTATGCGTTTCTCCCCGTCTGGCAGGCCCAGTTCGGCCTGTCGTATGCCGCCCTGGCCCTCCTCCGTTCGCTTTACTACGCCACCATGGGGGGCCTGCAGATGCCGGCCGACCGTCTTCTGCGGACGGCCTCCCCACGGGCGGCGCTGGTGCTGTCCACGGTACTTGCCGCCATCGGGATGGCGGTGATGGCTTCGCCGACAGGCTTCGCCGGGCTTTGTCTCGGGCTGGTCATCGCCGGCATCGGCTCCAGCATCCAGCACCCCCGGGCGTCCACGCTGATCACCGACGCCTATGGCGCGGGATCGCGCAGGCCGCTGGGGATTTACAACTTCTCCGGCGACCTGGGCAAGGCCATCCTGCCGGCCATCGTCGCGCTGCTGATTCCCCTGCTGGCGTGGCGCCCCGTGCTCGTCCTCATGACGATCCTCGGCGCGGGCGTCTCGATGGCGTTGTTTGCGTTGGCCCCTTCCATGCGAGCGGGCGGAGACAGCACATCCGCCGAGCGGCACGGCGAACGTCGCGACGGCTTTGCCGTGCTGATGGCGATCGGCGTCCTGGATACCGCGACCCGCATGGGCTACCTGCTTTTCCTGCCGTTCCTCGTCCACGGGAAAGGCGGCGATTCCCCGATGGTCGGCCTGTGTCTCGCGCTGGTTTTCATCGGTGGTGCGCTCGGCAAGGCCACGTGCGGCTGGCTGGGCGACCGCCTCGGCGTGGTCGGCACGGTCATGCTGACTGAAGCGGCGACGGCCGGCTTCATCGTGGCGACGCTGGTCACGCCACTGTGGGCCACCCTCGTGCTGCTGCCGCTGCTCGGCGTCGTACTGAACGGCACCTCTTCCGTGCTCTACGGCACGGTGCCGGAGCTATCCGACGGCGATACCGGCCGGGCCTTCGCCCTCTTCTACACCGGCGTCATCGGCTCGGGCGGCATCGCGCCCATCCTCTACGGCCTCATCGCCGACCACAGCAGCCGCGTCGTCGGCATGATCGCCGCGGCAGGCACCGCCCTGGCCATCCTGCCGCTGGTACGGCGCTTGCGCCCCCACCTCGTGACGCCGATCGGCCGCGCCTGACGCTACAGGCCGATCATGTCCCAGAACCCGCAACCCACCCGCGGCACACGCTCGTCCACCGGGGTCCGCGACGGCCCGTAGAGCACGGTGGCCGGTGCCCCCTCCGGCGTGCCATCCAGGCGGCCGGTGCGCGCGAAGGTGGCCCAGTCCTTCTGCATGCGGTCGGACAACGCCTGCTGCGCCGGGCTGAAGCGGGCGGGGTCCGCCAGTGCCCAGCGGGTCTGGAACAGGTACACGATCTCGGACGCGTGGTAAGCGCCCAGGTCGGCCTTGCGCGAGAGCGCGAACGGCGCCTGCGGGTCCGTGAACGCGTAACGCCAGGTCGGCGTGGCGCGGGCCAGCATCGTCGACAGCGACAGCGTCGGGCAGGCGAAGACGCCATCGGTCACGGCCGCGGCATACGCGTCACGCAACGAGGGATACCGCGCGGCCGGATAGGCCCTGGCCACCGCGTCGGCATGAGCGCCGAACGTGCTGGCCATGCGTGCGTCGTAATCGCGGCGGTCGTCGAGCTGGCCCAGCTTGCCGAGCAGGAAACCGAAGAGCCGCCCCTCGTCGGCGTTGTTGCCGATGAGCACCGGCACGTGGGCGAAGTGGCCCCGGGCGAACGCCTCGCGCGGTGCTTCCGGAAGCACGCTGTCGCCGGCGATGAAGTTCCATGCATGCGGTCCCAGCACGCCGCGCGAGGGGGCCAGCGCGGCATTTACGCCGCGCGGTGACAGGCGACGCAGGCAGGCCACCGCATCCGCCCCCGTGCAGCCGACCTCAGCCGCGTAGCGCACGCCGCCCGCGTCGGCGTCGGCCACCGGCACGGTCGACTCGTTCAACGTGCAGGGGCCGCTTTGCACGATCGCGCGCTGGAACAGGCCCCGTGCGCCCGGTGCCACCAGCTGCGCGCAGACGCTCCACGCCCCGGCGGATTCGCCGAACAGGGTGACGTTGCCGGGATCGCCGCCGAACCGGGCGATGTTGTCGCGCACCCAGCGCAACGCGGCCTGCTGGTCGAGCAACCCGAGGTTGGCCGCGCCGCCGGCTTCGGCACGCAACGCAGGGTGGGCCAGGAAGCCGAGAGACGCCAGGCGGTAGTTCACCGCCACGGTGACGACATCCTGCCGGCGTGCCAGCACGCTGGGATCGTATTGACGGTTGGCACCCAGCACGAGCGCACCGCCATAGATCCACACCATCACCGGCTTGCGATCGCCGGGCTTCGCGGTCGGCGGCGTATAGACATTGAGGTTGAGGCAATCCTCGTCGCCGATCACCAGCCAGTGGCTCGCCTTGCCGGTCTGTGCGCCGGGGCTGAGGTTCTGCACGCACTGATGGCCGAGCGTCGCGGCATCGCGTGGCGCTTGCCAGGGCAAGGCCGGTAGCGGCTCACGCCAGCGCAGCGGGCCGACGGGTGCACGCGCGTAGGGGATACCGAGATACGCCTGCCCCTCCGCCGAGGTCACACCGGTCACGGGACCGCTCGCCGTCATCACCGTGGCTGCAGCCTGCCGGTCCGCACGGGTGATATGCGTTGCCGCCCCCGGTGGGGCGCGGCAGCCGGCAACGGCGCACATCACCAACAGCGGAAGAAGCCATGAACCGGAGCGTGGCATCGCGGTACGTTCCTGAAAAACGAAGGGCGCGAAGCTATACGCGACGGCCCGGCGACGCGATGTGAACGATCTTCACCCCATCCACGCCGAGCAAGCCGGCGAGCGGCACCTTCGCCGTGGTCTGCCGAGGGCTCACGCCCAGCCCGTTGTTGCGCAGCATGTCGAGCAACCGCTCCGCCAGCGGCATCACCATGTGCCGTCCCCAGCAGCGCTCCGAGGCATGCCCGAACGGCAGGTAGCCCGGATGGTTGTCGGGGTCGAGGTCGTTCCACCGCTCGGGACGGAAAACGTCCGGATCGTCCCAGAGGGCGGGATCGCGATGGCTCACCAGCGGCAACACCAGCACGTCGTCCTTCTCGCCGATGCGTGCATCCAGTGCTGCGTACTCCGGCGAAGCGTTGCGCAGGATGTTCCACGATGGCGGGAGCAATCGCATGGACTCGTGGATGATATTCACGTTCGAATCGCCATCGTCGAACGGCGCACCGAGCCACATCGCATTGGCGACCAGCGTCGAGATGGTGAAGCAGACCGGCGCGACGGTGCGCCGGTAAAGCCCCATGGCATAGCGCCGGTCGTCATACGTAGACGCCTGCGCGGTCAGCGAGGCGATCGCGGAGGCATCGGGGCCCAGCTTGAGCGACGACAGCGCACCCGTGACGATGACCGCCCACGTCAGCTTCGGCGTGAGCTCCAGCAGGCGGTCCATGAGGAAGCGCAAGCGAAGCGGATCGTGACCCAGCAGCATGTCGCGCAGGTAGACATGGCCGACGCCCGGCCACTCGCCGGTGAAGTCCACGCCGGTCGGTACGGGCTCTTTCAGGGCCAGGCGGACGTCGCGACCCACGGCCTGCATCAGCCTGGCCGCGTCGGTACGGGGGATGGAGCGGCCGTGCAACGGCTTGAAGGTGGGTCGCTCGAACTCGGTGGCATAGCGCGCGGCGAGCACGCGGTCCATGATCCCGGGGCCGGCGACGCCGACGGTGGTCGCGTCCAGCCGGAACACATCGCTGCCGCAATGCTCCCGCAACAAGGCTTGCAGCCTCGGTGCGAAGACGGTCGTCCTGGCATGCTTGCCGATAGCGTGCATACGTCTCCCTACGTCTGGCAAGGAGGGACCGCACCGTTTGCCGATGAAACCCCGGCGCCTGGTGCGGTCCCGATCGTCGGCTGCGTTCCGCTAGCGGAACGTGGAGGGGACGGTCAGTACCAGATGTACCAGGCGTACGATTTCAGGCTTTTGTTCGGCGTAAGCATGTTCTTGAGCGCGAAAAGAGCTTTCATGGGTATCACCTCCGGTCGTTCGGGACCCGTGTGGTGCCATCGAAGGCATGCGGGATCGACCGACCCCGCAACACCGTCCCGTTTCCATACTAGCCTTGCCATCCGCAGTGTGCGGGCGGCAAAGCGTATGGACGTCCGAAGTGTGACCCGGTTCGCAGAAGCGTCAGCCGTGCCGCAAACCGGATTCGTGTGTTCTTACGGAAGGATCTCGCCCTCGTCTTCCCCGTTCCACCACGTGATGCGGATGGCATGCACCTTCAACAGCACGATGCCCGGCGTGTCCACGCCCTGCTCGAACCAGCGTTCCAGCTTGTCCTGCCAGTGCTGCTGAAGCACCGACTTCTCACGGATCACCTGTGCCCTGCCCTCGACCGCGACGAACAGCGGCGGCTTGCCGAGCAGCGACTTGGATCCGGTGAACGACAGCGCGACATGGTCATTGGCTTCGATCTCGCGAACCACATGGGTGTCTTCATAGGCGAAGAACCAGCTGTCACCGTCGTACTCCACGTCACCGTTGTTGCTCATGGGACGGCCGGCGATCTCGCCGGATGAGGTGAAGGTCTGCAGCATCGCAAAGTCGATGTCGGCCATCTTCTTGGCAAGCTCGGGAAGCGTCATCGTCGTCATGGTCGGTCTCCTGGTGAGGCTGGCAGACTGCGTCACCCCACCGGAGGGGAACGTGAAGGATGTGCGGTTTACGGCTCGACCAACGCGGTCGATCCGTAGGCCCGGTTCATGGCCTCCTGAAACGCGTTCATCTGCTCGTTCACTTCCTTGGACAGCGATCCCTTCTGCATGATTTCGACGGATGCATGCGAGTACGCCATGCTCAGCTTGAAGTTCTCCTTCTGCAGGGCTTCCTGCTCGGAGACATCCTTGGCCTTCAGGTACTTGGCGTAATTTTCGCGCAGCGGCAGGCTGAGCTGCTGCACTTCCGCGTTATCGATCGGCGGCAACGTGGCCGGCAGGATCGTCACCTTGCGCACCACGGGCGAGGCATCCTTCTGACGGTTCGCCTCGAAGTCCTTTTTGGCATCGGGGTTCTTCCCCAGGAAGGCGACGATGAAATCCTTGGCGCGGAAAATCTTGTTGTGCACCGTGTTGTTCGAGCCATTCTCATGTTCCACGACGCTGTCCGGCAGTTCCTCGTCCACGCCGTAGGTCCAGTCCTTGTCGATGAACAGATCGCTGGACTGCCTCATCGTGCCTTCGAACGTCACGCCTTCCAGGACCACCTGGTCCAGCTTGCCCGTGTACCCAGGCGAGGTCGAACCCACCTTCTCGAAGCTCTGGCGATAGATCACGTAATCGCTGAGCGTGGGATTGATGATGCCGCCACGGCCGCGGTAGTACGAGATGAACTTGATGTCGCCCACGACATCGCCCTTCATCGTGTGCTCGCCAGCGTCCAGCGAGAGTTCCTTGTCCTCGTGCGGCGCCACCTCGTAGGTCTTGCCGTCGATGGTGAGCGACAGCGGCTTGTCGGTCGGGTTGTCGATGGCATAGTCGGCACTGCGGCCGCTGCAGCCGGCAAGCAGGGCCACGAGGGCCAGGGGCAGGTAGCGTTTTTTCATGAGACGGACTCGCTCGTTACAGGGGAATGGGAAGGAGAAGGAGAAGGCGTCGCACGGTTCGCGTGTCGCAAGGCTTCGTGCAGTTCGTCGGTCAGCGCCCGGGTCAATGCCTGCCAAGGCAGGATGCCGTGGCACGTCTGGCTGGCGACCGCGGACGGCGATCGCCCGGCCGACGCCTGCCGCACGGCAGCGTCGAGGGACACGCCGAGTGCATCGAGTCGCTCGGGAAGCGCCGGGTGCGCATCGAACGGATGGGCCATGCGCTCATCGCCCAGGTCGGTCAGCGGCGTGTCCTGAATGCTGAGGCGAAGCTGCTCGACGATGTCCTCGCCCGCCTGGCCGCAGGGCTCGATCGCGGCCAGCAACGCATGCAAGCGCGTTTCCAGCAGGATCGCGCGCGTGAGGCCGACGGCAAAGGCCGGTGCGCCCACCAGCGCCGCACCGGCCTTGTCTGCCTCGTGCTCTCTCACCCGGCTCCAGTGACGCTCGACGGCGCGGAACCGATACAGCGCATACATGGCCACCATACGTCCGGGCCTGAGGAACACCTTGCCGATCCAGTTATCGTGCTCGTACTCGGCCAACGACATTATTCGTCGCTCGAACCCGTGGTAGATCGGTGCGAAGCGCTCGCTGTAGGCCAGGTCCTGGCCGCTGAAGTGCGCCATCTCGTGGGCGACGATGCCGCGCAGTTCGTCGGCAGCCAGCCAAGGCAGATGAGCCGCGCACAGATAGAGCGTGTGCCCGTGCAACTCGCCCGCATGCGTGGCGCGGATGGTTCCCGAGGTCACGAAGAAGCCATCCAGCAATCCGACGGCGATGTGATCCAGGCGGGAAGCACCCAGCGTGGCGGCCACGTCGTCGGTCATGGCCCAGAGCGCGGGCGCATCCTCACGCGTGAGGCTGCGAGCGAGCAGGTGCATGGGCTGCGGCGCGAAGGGTAGCGCTTCCGCGCGGGCACTGGACACCGCGACCCAGATCATGAAGGCGGTGAACACGGAGAACATCGTCATGATGACGCCGAAGCGGATGTCGTGGCTGACGAATCCCCAGATCAGCATCGAACAGCTTCCCGCGGCGAACGCCGAGCCCACCGCCAGCAGTTGCCAGGTCAGCAACCGCGGAAGGCGCGCGTGCCATTGGGCGAACGCATGCACCAGGATGTCGCGGGACTGCATGCCCTTCGTCGCCAGACGGTGGGTCATGACGATACCCACCGTGCCCAGCACCGCACCGAGGAACGCCAGCGCCATGCACGCCAGCGAGGCCACGCCCGCCGGCGGGAAACGCAGCAGCAGTCCATATTGGACGAGCCCGGCAAGCCACAACAGGAGGGGAACGCCCACCACGGCATGCCAGGGCGCACGCAGCACCGGATGGGACATCGTCAGTGCGCCATGAGGCCCTGGTACGCAGGGGTACGTCGATCGATCAGCTCCGCCAGCACGGCCAGGAACAGGTCGGCGCTGAACAGGCACAGGTAATCGAAGGCGTGGACCAGCTTGCCCTGCTCGTCGAGGAGCCTGATCTTGCCGTCGGAACCGACACCCTCGATGCGATGGATACGCTCCAGGGGAATGGTGGTGCCTTGCACGTCGATACGGGTGGCGCCGAGATCCACCGCGTGGGCATCGACCTTCAGCATCCCGCCGATCAGGCGTTTGGTCAGCCGGGTGCTGCGATCGATCGCGTGGAATCGCACGGCCTTGCCCGCATCGATGGCGGCCAGCGCCACCGGTAAACGCGCGACGACCTGGCCTTCGACGATCGCCGCGCGCAAGGCGAACGAATTGCGGCGATTGTCCAGCACGTCGACCCAGGGGCCCTGCGGCGAGCGCCGGAAAGCAAGGGCGTTGATGATACCGCCGGCATAGCCGCCCTTGCGGAACAGGTAGACGTCGGCCATGTCGACGAACGGCACGGACTCGACCTGCGCCGTACCGCGTCGGTAGACGGCCACGCCGTGCTCGTGCAGGGCCAGTTCCGTCTTCAGCGCCGTCAGCTTCCAGCCCAGCACCATCAGCAAGCCGACGACCACCATGCCGACGGACACGCCGATCAGCAACGGCAGCTTCGTCGGATCGACACGCGCGCCGCTCATCAGCGCCAAGGGAATGACCGCGCTGCAAAGCAGGAAGACGATGGCGGCAATCAGGGGAACGATGGCGGTCCGCGATCGGCCATGATGGCTGACCAGCGGTCCGAGGGTCTGCGTGGCCTGTTCGTTTTGTGGCGTCATCTGGCGTCCTTTCCTCGTTACGGCAATCGATCGAGGCGGCACGCTAGCACGGATCGCAAGTTCTTATGCCGGGCCTGTTGCCAAAAACTCATGTAACTCGCGTTACATGACGCATCACGCCGCCTCGTTTTCCAGCACGAAATACGCGACTTCTCGGCGAAGGATGTCCGCACTCTCGCGCATGGCATGACTGGCGGACGTGGCGTGCTCGACCAGGACGGCATTATCGCGTGTGGCCTGTTCGATACCGCGTATGGCGCCGTCGATGCGTGCGATGCCCTCGCTCTGGCCACGCGTCACGTCCATGACGGAAGCGACCAGGCCACTGAGCAACGCCACGCGCTCCGCGATGCCGTGCAGCACCTCGCCCGCGCGATCCACGGAGGCCACGCCCGCCTGCACGACTTCGTCGCTCGCAGCGATCAGACCACGGATATCGCCGGCCGCCGATGCGCATCGCTGTGCCAGGGCACGCACCTCCGCGGCGACCACCCCGAAACCGCGCCCGTGCTCGCCGGCCCGCGCAGCCTCCACGGCGGCGTTGAGCGCCAGCATGCTGGTCTGGAACGCGATCTGGTCGACCAGGTCCAGCATCTCGCCCATGCGTTCCCCCGCGCGCTGGATGTCACGCATGTTGCCCACCGCGGCCAGCGCTACGCGATGGCCCTCGTCGGTCATGCTGCGCGCGTCCACCACGGCGCGGTTGGCCGCCGTGGCGTGCTCGATGCCCTGGGTCACCGCTTGCGCCATGTCGGACATGGACGCCGTGGTCAGGTCCACATGGGCCGACTGCGCACGCGTCTTCGCGTTGAGTGCCTCGTTGCCATCGGCGATACCGGAGGCGGCCTGCGCAACATGGCCGGCGCGATCGCGTACCTGGGTCACCACGTTGCCGAGCTGGGCATCCATGGCCGCGAGCGAGGTCAGCAAGGCGCCGATCTCGTCGTCCCGGCCCACGTCGATGGGTGTGCCGAGGGTGCCGCCGGCGATCGATGCGGCGACCTCGGCGGCCTGGCCGAGTCGGCGACCCAGCGCGCGGATGATCGCGACATCCATCACGCTGGCGATCAGCAGCGAGAGGCCCAGCAACATCGCCGAGAACACACCGCCGCGCGCTATATCCGAATGCTGTGCGGCCGCCGCCGTCTTGCCGTTTTCCAGGGCCAGCGCGAAGAGGTTCGAGAAGTCGCTTTTCAGGGGGCCGACGGCCGACTGCACATCGTTGGACAACTGCAACTGGGCCAGGTCGAACTGTTCCGCCTTCAGCAGCGCCACCACGTCGTCGATCGCCTTGTCGGCCGCCTTGCGATGTTCCGCCGCGAGGGCCACCAGCTTCGCCTGGCTCTTGCCCAGCCCGCTGGCGGTCAGCGACGCCCACTGCCGGTCGATGTCGTGGCGGTTGCTGCCGATGGCGGTCATGGCATCGTCGACCGCCGAAGGCAGCCGCATCAGCGTGGCATGCACCACGGCGTCGAGCAGGTCGTTGTAGTCGTTCTGGATATGGCCGACGTCCGCCACGGGAGCCAGCGTATCGCCGACGACGGACTGCAGGCGCGCATCGGCGGTGCGCAGCTGCACGCCGCCGACGATCCAGAGGGCAAGCAGCAAGAGGATGGTGCCGGCCAGGCGCAACGACAGCCGCGCGCGGAGGGTGAGTGTCGGCAAGCGAAAAGCGGGGAAGGACATGATGCGCTCGACGAATGGGGGGTGCCTGCCTATCGGCACCGAACCCCCGCCCTTGAGCGATTTATCGCATATTAAACTTATATTTCAATGACATATAAGTTTCATGACAGGCCATCGGACGGCGCGTTTCCGCCTTCCGCCAGGATGCGTCCCACGGTCTGGCTGAAGACGTCGACGTTGAACGGCTTGGCGATCATCGTCATGCCGGCCTCGAGGAACTCCGAGCGCACGGCCGCGCCTTCGGCGTAGCCGGTCATGAACAGGATCGGCAACGCGGGCCGCGTCTGCCTCACGATCTCCGCCAGCTGGCGGCCGTTGAGCCCGGGCAGGCCGACGTCGGTGACCAGCAGGTCCACCGGCTGCAGCGAGGCGAGGATGCCGAGCGCGCCATCCGCCGTCTCGGCCGCGTCCACGTGGTAGCCCAGCTCCGTCAGCAGTTCCGAGGTGAGTACGCGGACCTGGGCATCGTCCTCGACCAGCACGATGCGCTGGCCGTGACCACCCACCACCACGCCATCGGCCTCGGCAAGGGGCGCGCCTTCGCCTTCGGCTGCCAGCGGCAGGTAGAGCTCGACCGTGGTGCCCTGCCCCGGCGTCGAGTCGATGCGGATGTGACCCTCGGACTGCTGGATGAAGCCGTAGATCATCGACATGCCCAGCCCGGTGCCCTGCCCCAGCGGCTTGGTGGTGTAGAACGGTTCGAACACGCGTGACAACACATCGCCATCCATGCCGACGCCCGTATCGCCGACCGACAGGCGGACATACGGACCGCTCGATGCGGCCGCGCCGGACGGTTCCCCCGCCAGGTGCGCCAGCGCGGTGGTGATGCGAAGCTCGCCGCCGTCGGGCATGGCGTCCCGGGCGTTGATCGCGAGATTGAGCAGCGCGCTTTCCAGCTGGTTGGTATCGACCAGGGCCGATGGCAGGCCCTCGTGGAGGTCGGTACGCAGGCGAACACGCTCGCCCAGCGTCCGCGTCAGCAGGTCTTCCACCGAACGGACCATGGCGTTGACCTCCACGGCCCGCGGGTCGAGCGACTGGCGCCGCGAGAACGCGAGCAACCGTTGGGTCAGCCCCGCGGCACGCTGCGCCGAGGTGGTGGCCACGCTCATGAACCGGTCGAGGTTGTCGAAGCGCCCCTCGTCGATACGCATGCGCATGAGGTCCATCGCGGCAAGGATACCGGTGAGCATGTTGTTGAAGTCGTGGGCGATGCCCCCGGTCAACTGCCCCACCGCCTCCATCTTCTGCGCCTGGCGCAGTGCCGCCTCGCTGCTTTCGCGGGCGGCCATCTGTTGTTCCAGTTCGGCGGTGCGTTCGGCCACGCGTGCCTCGAGCACGGCGGCCTGCTGCTGGGTCGCCTCCAGAGCTACCTTGCGCACGGTCACATCGGTGGCGAAGACGTGGAAACCGTCGACCGTGCCGTCCGCCGCGAAACGCGGCAGGTAACGAATTTCAGCGTCACGCCGCCGGCCGTCCCGGTGGGGCCAGCTCAACTCCATGCGCACGGGTCGTCCGGACAGGGCCACGCCCATCGCTTCAACGCGTTCGTGCCAGGCCTGCGGCCCCATCACCTCACCGACCTTGCGCCCGATGATGTGGGCGATGGGCATGCCGAACCAGTCTTCGTAGGCCAGGTTGGCGAAGCGATACACCAGCGCGGTGTCGATGAAGGCGATCAGCACCGGCAGCGCGTCGGCGATCAGTCGCAACTCGGCTTCGCTGGCGGCAAGGGCCGCCTGGCTCACTTCCAGGCGGAGCACCTGGTCTCGGATGACGAACTGCTTCTGTCGCGAGCGCTGACCGGCGGTGACGGCACTGGCCAGCACGGACGCGCTGAGTGGCCGCTCCAGCTCGATGACGTTGAGCACCTCCTCCGGCAACGCGGTGCGCCCGCCCAGGCCGGGCGACCGGGGCGCGCGCAACAGCACGAACGGGATATCCGACCAGGGTTCCTGCCGACGCAGTGCATCGGCCAGCAGGCCACCCGTCGACCCGATGGCTTCCTCGGTCAGGACGACGACGCCCGTGGTGTCGTCCAGGCGGGCGGCCAGCGCCGCCATCGACCTGAATATCTCGGCGCGGTAACCCAGTTCCTGCACGATGGCGGCGAGGCTGTCCGCATCCCTACCGTAGGGGGCCAGCAGCAGGACGTTCTTACTGTCCTGCACCGGACTCTTCCAGCAACGGCCCGTTGTTGCCGACAAACTCCGGGGTGCCGGTCAGCACGCCCCTGAATTCATCCAGCGGTGCGCTGAGCCGCAGGCCCGAGCGATCGATGCGCAGCTCGCGAATGGTGTCTTCGTGCGCGCCGCTGCGATTCTTGATCACCGACAGCGCCTTGCGTATCCGGCCCTGCGCCTCGAAGAAACGGAACAGGATCACGGTGTCGGCCATGTAGCTGACGTTGAGGTTGCCGGTGGACATCGTGCCGACCAGGCCATGCTGCGGATTGACCAGGAAGGTGGTGACGCCGCTCTGGTTGAGGAACGACAGCAGCTCATGCATCTGTAACATCAGCTGTTTTTCCTGCGGCATGGACGACAGGTAGCCGTTGAGGCTGTCGATCACCAGCATGCGGCAGTTGTCTTCTTCCACGGCCCGGCGCACCGTCCACGCAAACTCGCCGGGCGAGATCTCCGCCGGGTCCATCTGGCGCAGGTCCAGCAGGCCGCTGGCGATGTGTGGGCGCAGGTCGAAGCCGAGCGCGTCGGCGCGCGTCAGCAACGTACCCGTGCGCTCGTCGAATTCGAAGACGCAACAGTGCTCGCCACGCTGGCACGCGGCGGAGACGTATTGCAGCGCCACGTTGGTCTTGCCGCTGCCGGCGGGGCCGGTCAGCAGCGTGCTGGTGCCACGCAGCGGGCCGCCGCCGAGCAGTTCGTCCAGGCCGGCGACACCGCTGGGCACGGGCTCACCGACGAACGGCGCGTTGTGCTCGGACGCGACCAGGCGCGGATAGATCTCCATGCCGCCGGTGCAGATGGCCAGATCGTGGTAGCCGGCGATGAAATTGACTCCGCGCAGCTTCTGCACCTGCATGCGCCGACGCGCGGCGCCGAAGTCGAGGGTCAGCCGTTCCAGCGATATCACGCCGTGGCAGAGGCTGTGCAGGTGCGCATCCCGTTCACCGCCCTCCCCCGTAAGGTCGTCGACCAGGAACACGGTGATGTTGCGTGGCGCGAAGAACTGCTTGAGGGCCAGCACCTGCCGCCGGTAACGAAGCGGATCCTGCGCCAGAAGGCGCAGTTCGGAAAGCGAATCGAAGACGATGCGGGTGGGCTTGACGCGTTCCACCTCGGCCTGGATCAACCGCACCGTGCCATCGAGCTCCATCTCCCAGGGGTGCAAAATGGATTGCTGACGTCCGTCACCCAGCACCGCCTCGGCGGAGGCAAGCTCGAACAGGTAAAGGGAGTCCAGCGACCAGCCGTGCGACTCGGCCACCTCGTGGAGTTCGTCCGCCGTTTCGGACAGCGTGACGTAAAGGCAGCTCTCGCCCTCGGACGCGCCCTCGAGCAGGTACTTCAGCGACAGGGTGGTCTTGCCGGAGCCGGGCTGCCCTTCGAGCAGATAGAGGCGATTGGCGGGCAGGCCACCCTTGAGGATGGTGTCCAGGCCGGTCGTACCCGTGGAAATGCGTGTCAGCGCCATGCACAAGAGCCGTATGAGAGTAAGGGCCCGAAAGCGCCCTCAATCCGGCACTCGAAGGTTGCGGCAACCGCGTACCAGGCGCCGGGCGAGTCGCCGGGAAAGACCGACACGGGAACAGGACCGGGACCTGGCTCAGCGCACACGGTAACCGAATTCCACCCCTTACCGTGTCAACGCGACCTGTGCGTATGCGGCATCGGCAAAGGCCCCCGGCGAGAGCGGCGTGGCGTAGAAGTAACCCTGGGCCCGTGTGCAGCCGAGGGCGAGCAGTCCGGCGTGTTCTTCGTTCGTCTCCACCCCTTCCGCCACGACATCCAGATCCAGCTGGCCGCACAACCGCACGATGCCGCGCAACATGGCCAGCTGCCGGGGGTTGTGCAGGAACCCGCGAATCAGCGACTGATCGAGCTTCAGCGTGTCGAACGGAAGGGTGAAGAGATAGGAGAAATTGCTGTACCCGACGCCGAAGTCATCGATGGCGATGCGGACACCGGAGGTGCGCAGCACGGCCAGTTGATTGCAGACGGCCTGACTTCCCTCGAGCCATTCGCCCTCGGTGATCTCGACTTCGAGACGGGACGGTGCCACGCCATGCCGCATACAGCAGGCGAGGATACGCTCCGGCAGGCCGCCATCCACGAAGTCGGCCGCCGTGACGTTCACCGACAGCGTCAGGTCCAGCCCCGACACCAGCCACGCGGCGAGTTGTCGGCAGGCATGCTCGATCACCCAGTCGGTCAGGCCACGCATGGTGGAGGTACGGGCCATGATCGGGATGAACTCGCCGGGCGATACGTCGCCCAACTCGGGGTGCTGCCAGCGTACGAGCGCCTCGCCCCCGTAGCATCGCCCGGTGTCCATCTGGACCCGGGGCTGGTAGACGAGGTGGAACTCGCCTCGCTCCAGGCCGGTGGAGGCATCCGCGGCCAGGCGATACTGTCGGCGCATGCGTGCGTCCTTCGCCAGGTCGTAGGTGCACCAGGTCGAGCGGCCGTCGATGGCATCCTGCGTGGCGGCCAGGGCACGGCGCAGGGCATCCGGGGCGCCGGCTTCGTCGAACGTCACCAGTCCACCGTGACAGATCGGCTGCAACGGCACGCCTTCCGCACTCACGGGGCGGGCCACGTCGGACGACACCGCATCCAGAAGCGCGGCCACGCCCGCGGCGTCGAGCGGGGGCACCAGGAAGGCGAAGCGTGACACGGCGACGTGATATAGCTCCGCATGGGGCCGGACGATGTCGCCCAGACGCAACGCTACCTGGCGGATGACGGCCTCGACCGGGCCCAGGCCGACGGCTTGCGCCAGTTGGTGCGCCAGCGGCAGGTCCATGACGTCCACCATCGCCAGCTGGCGATGGCCTTCAAAGCCACGCGCGGTAATGGCGGCCATGTCCACATAGAACTGCTGGCGATTCAGCAGCCCGGTGACGGGATCGCGCCGCCCCACCATCTGGCGCAGTGCGATCTGGTCGAGCACCAGGGCGGCGAACGAGGCCAGGCGCTGGCGTGCGGCCGCATCGAAACGACGCGGCACCACGTCGAGGGCGCACAAGGTGCCCACCGCATGGCCCGATGAGGTGACCAGGGGCACGCCCGCATAGAAACGGAACCCCGGATGGTCGCAGACCAGGCGGTTGTGCATGAACCGCGCATCCTGGCTCAGGTCTTCGACGACGAACACCTCGCGCTGTTCGATCGCCACCGAGCAGATGGAGGCCTCCCGCTCGGTGCCGCCGACATCGATGCCGACCGACGAAACGAAGCGCTGCGCCTCGCGGCCCACGAACGACACCAGCACCGTCGGCATGGCGAAGGCTTCCGCCACCAGGGCCGTGATGCGATCGAGTTCCGGGGTGCTCGGGGCGTCCCAGATATTGAGGCTGCGCAAGGCTTCCAGCCGGGCGACTTCATGCGCATCGCCATCGGGCAGGGCCAAGCCGCAGGTGCCGTACGCGGGCCTGCTGGCGAAGACGTCCGAGTGGGATGACATGCTCAGTTCCTTCTTTCCATCTTCATCGAGCATGGCTCATAACGCCATGACAGTGCCCGGTTCACGGGGCTCGCTGCCATGGTGTGCTCCAGGGAGGGGGTCTTTCGGTATCGGCCGATCCGGGCCGAACTGAAGCAGCCGGGGCACCCCCGGCCTCCCGCTGTTCAGGAACGGCCAGGGTCGTGGGCAAGCTGCTTGATCGGCGCCCGCAAGTTCGTGCGACCCCGTATGCATGACTCGAAACGACATGTGTCACACACCGCTTCCACACCCCCTCCCCCAAGGTCGAGCCTTCCTCCGGCGGACCTCATATCATGCGAAACGACCTATCGGACCGCACCACCTGCCTGCTCGTCGAAGACGACGACTCGGTAGCGGCGGCATACAAGATGGTGCTCGAAGACGCCGGGATGCTGGTCTGCCAGGCGGTCGGATCGGAACCGGAGGCGCTCGACGCCATTCTCGCCGCCCGCCCGGACGTCGCGCTGCTCGACATCGATATCCACGGCGGGGACTCCCTCGGTGTCGCCACCACGTTGATCGCCAAGGACGTCGCCGTGGCGTTCGTCTCGGGCCACGCCCACGCCGATGTGCCCCTGCCTTTTTCGTCGCTGCCGTTCCTGCAGAAGCCGGTATCGCGTCGGGCGCTGTTGGATCTGGTGGAAACGCTGCGGCAGACTCGGACGTAGGAGACGCCTCGTCGCCACACCGTGCGAGCGCCACGGCGCCTGCATCGGCTTCGAACAAAAAAGGCTCGCCCATAACGGCGAGCCTTTCCAGTCATCCCTGATCGGGCAGCCTACATGCCACCCTAAGCATCAGGCCAACATGCGCACCTTCGCTTCACGGGCGAAGAAGCGACCCTTGGCACCTTCGACGAAGCCCGCCGCATCGCTGGCAGCCACCACACCTTCATCCGGCTTCAAGCCGGCCGCCTTGAACAGGGTGCGTCCGCCCTCGTCCAGCGCGATGGCCTTGAGGTGTCCGAACGCATCGCGCACGAAGTCCACGGCGGCTGCCTCCTTCACCAGCTGGGCAGCGCCTTCTGCGCTGAGCACGATAGCCACCGCATCGAAGTTGATCGAGGGCGTACCCGCCAGCTGACCGTCGGCGGCGAGTTTCTTGCCATCGGACAGCTTCGCGCCACCGACTTTCGGTGCGACCACCTTGACCGTCGCGCCTGCCTTCTCGGCCGCCTTCGTCACGGCGGCCACGACCTTGGCGTCGGACCCGTCGTTGACCAGCACACCCACCACGCGGCCTTCCAGCGTCTTCTTCATCTTGCCGATGATCTGCAAGGCCGGCGAAGCGGGCATCTCGATGACGCCGACACGGGCCGGCGGTGCCGGCGGCAGTTTGTCCAGCGCAAGCCCGTCGGCCACGCGCTTGGCCAGCGATTCGTCGATGTGGCGAAGATGGCCCACCATCGCGTCGCGGATGTGCAGCGTTTCGACCTTGGACAGTTCGAACACGAGGGCCGAAGCGATATGCGCCTGCTCGTACGCCGTCTGGCTGATGTAGAACAGGCGGGCCTGGCTGTAGTGGTCGGCAAAGGTCTCGGCCCTGATCCGGCCGCGGACGCCCGATTCCTCGATGGCCGCCGAACGGAAACCGCGCGCCGGGTCTTCCTGCGGCGTGTCGCCCTGCAGCGAGCTGGGGCCATAGGCGACGCGGCCCTTGGGCACCTGGTGCTGCATGTGACCGTCGCGCTGGTGGTTGGCGAACGGGCACTTGGGTGCGTTGATCGGCAGCTGGTGGAAATTGGGCGAGCCCAGACGCGACAGCTGCGTATCCAGGTACGAGAACAGGCGACCCTGCAACAGCGGATCGTTGCTGAAATCGATGCCGGGCACCAGGTGCGACGGGCAGAAGGCCACCTGCTCGGTCTCGGCGAAGAAATTGTCGGGCCAGCGATCGAGCACCATCCGGCCGATGATCTTCAGCGGCACGGTTTCCTCGGGAATCAGCTTGGTCGCGTCGAGATGGTCGAACGGGAAGGCATCGGCCTCTTCCTCGGTGAAAAGCTGCACGCCCAGTTCCCACTCCGGGAAATTGCCGGCCTGGATCGCCTCGAACAGGTCACGCCGATGGAAATCGGGATCGGCACCGGCCAGCTTCACGGCTTCGTCCCACACCGTGGACTGCAAGCCCAGCTTCGGCCGCCAATGGAACTTCACGAAGGTGCTCTTGCCTTCGGCGTTGACCAGGCGGAACGAATGGATGCCGAAGCCCTCGATCATGCGCAGCGACCGCGGGATCGTCCGATCCGACATCGCCCACATGATCATGTGCAGCGACTCCGGCGTGAGCGAGATGAAGTCCCAGAACGTATCGTGGGCACTGGCCGCCTGGGGGAAACCGCGGTCCGGCTCCATCTTCACCGCATGGATCAGGTCGGGGAACTTGATCGCGTCCTGAATGAAGAACACCGGGATGTTGTTGCCCACCAGGTCCCAGTTGCCTTCCTTCGTGTACAGCTTCACGGCGAAACCGCGTACGTCACGCGGCGTATCGACCGAGCCGGCACCACCGGCCACGGTCGAGAACCGCGTGAACAGCGGCGTCTTTTCGCCCACTTCGGTGAGCACGCGCGCGGTGGTGTAATCCGCCAGCGACGCGGTGAGTTCGAAGAAGCCGTGGGCGCCCGATCCGCGCGCGTGCACGATGCGCTCGGGAATGCGCTCGTGGTCGAAATGGGTGATCTTCTCGCGGAGGATGAAATCCTCCAGCAGCACCGGACCGCGCTGCCCGACCTTCAACGAGTTCTGGTCGTCGCCGACCGTCAGACCCTGGTTGGTGGTCAGGGGCGGATGCGAACCGCCGGCATGTTGGTGGAGTTCGTCGCCGTTACCTCGTGCGTCTTGCGACGACGTGGACGAAGGATTCTTCTTGCTGACCATGGCTGACCTCTGCTTGGTTGACTTCCCAAACATGCCCCGCTGCGTGTGGACACCGGGTGGTCGGATCGCAACGACATCTTCGTCACCGCTATGCATCTACTGTGATGGGACGGACCTTGCTGCCTCGATCGTGGACCTGCTCTCGCAACGCTCGCCTGAGGCGTCGATCTGCCCCTCCGACGTGGCCCGCGCGATGGCCGACGAGGAATCGACCTGGCGAGCCCTGATGCCGTCGGTGCGCGATGTCGCCGCCGAACTCGCCCGCCACGGCGTCATCATCGTCACCCAAGGCAAAAGCACGCTCGATCCTGCCGATATCGGGCATGGCCCGATACGCCTGCGCCGAGGCGCACGGTTTCCCCACACCTAGCCATGGGCGCCCGGGCTCTCCCGGGCGCCCTCCCCTGGTGCGCGATCAGTCACGCAGCACGCGTGCCGTGCGGTCGCGCAGGGCGATCACGTTGGACGCCTTGTAGAACGCGCGATCCACGGCGGCATGCGCGAACGCCGTGCCTTGCGGCATGTCCTGGATCGCGGTCTGCGCCACGCCCTCCCATTTGTTAGGCCGCAGCCACACCTTCATGCCCGTACCGCCGATGGCGAAACCGCAGCGCGTGGCGAGCACGTCGACGACGGTCGCCAGGGCTCTCTTGACCTCGGCCGTGGGCGTCTGCCTGTACGTTTTCCAGGCAGCCAACGCCTCGCCCGCCGCCTTCTCCAAGGCAGCCAGCGCATCCGCCGACGGAACGGCAGCGGATGGCGCGGCCAGGAAGACATTGCCCGGTCGTGCCACCACCGTGCTGCATTCGTTGAGCAGGTCGGTCGCGATCTCGACGAAGAACGGATCGGGCACCACCACGTCCCGACCGCCATTGAGCCGCATGCCGTAGAGGTGGCGGCTGAATTTGCTGGCCCCGGCGGTGCCGTCGGCGAACACCGCGTCACCGGCAAACGACCAGCGCGCGACCGGCGGCATACCGTTGTCGCCATCGCCTTCCAGCGGCAGGCCGAGCAAACCCCACAGCAGCAGGCTGACGTAGCCCTCGCGCGTAAGCAGCTTGCGTTTTACGTCGCCCTGAAAAGCGAGATCGACCTCGGGCTCGATCTTCAACGGATCGGCATTCACCCGGGTCAGGAAGCCCTGCGCCAGCGTGGGATACAGCGACGACGACCGCGGGTCCCTGATAGCGCCTTTGAGCTTGCATTCGCGCATGGACTTCAGCACCCAGTAGTCTTCCATGTTGCAGCCGGTCACGCCGACCTTGGCGAACGCCTGTTTCTGCGCCAGCGAGATGAACCACGGCGAGGTGCCGCTGACTTCCGGCTTGACCGCGCTGCCGACGGCGTAGTTGGTCACAAGGGTCGCGATCAACGATTTAAGGGTCTGCCCCACGGCGACACCGGCTTCCTCCTTGCGGGTGTACGCGCGGTCCACCTCGATTGCGCTGACTTTGAGGTTTTCGCATTCCGCAATGAAGTAGTCGTTGAGGGACACGCCTTCGACCAGTCCCGGCAAGCCGAAGCGGTAGATCCCGCCCTGGCTGCACACGGCAATACAGGGAACCCGCGCGCCGGTGGCGTAGTCGTAGCCGACGTAGAGACTGGCACACAACGGCGACAGCGAACCGGGGTTGTTCGCGGCGGTGGCACCGCCCTGGGCGCCGAAGCAGCTGATCCGCACCGGCCAGTCGGTCTTCGCACCCGGATCGGCGATGCGCGCCAGCTGGCTGGAAAGGGTGCCGATCATCATGAAGATGAATTCGATGTACGGCGACATCAGGTTCGGCTGCAGGCCCATTTCCGGCGAGCGGACGACGACGATGGGCGGCTGGTTGTTCTTCTCCTCACCCGCGTCGAAGCGCACGACGGACAGGCAGGGCCCTCGCCCGGCGAGCGGAACCTTCAGCTTCGCCGGGCTGGTCATGGTCGCCAGCGCATGCACGTCGATCCGGCGCAACACGTCGATGTTGCTCGCCCTCAGCTGCGCATCTCCCACGTCGTCACGCTCCAGGAACACGGACATGGCGCGCGCCAGGATGCTTTCCACGCGGGCGTCCTCACCTGTCGGGCCTTCACCCTGCAGCGCCTCCGCGTGCGCGTACGCGATATGGCGCACGCGGGCGGCGTAACGGCTCAGCGGCCATTCGAGGATCGGACCGTCGGGACTGACCTCACCACGTTCGACCAGGACCACGGGGCGCCGTGTCGCGGCGTCGACCTTCTTCACCTCGCGATCGAGCAACCCGTTCAGTACCGTGTTGACCTCTTCGTCCATGAAACCAAGGTAGACGTCTATCAGCTTGTCGGACATGTCTTTCGCCTTGCTTGTCCCGGCACATGCCGGCAAGCCATGGTCGACAACCCCAGGTGTGGTCGGCCATCGGCGAAACGCTGATTTTCGGGCGTGCGTGGGCTGGCGCACTGGTGCCAAAAACTGTCACCAGGGGCCGCTAAGTTAGCCGCCACCTCACCCATGACACGCGTGCGATCCCATGCAAAGAATCCAATACGACAGCTACGGCGGCCCGGAAAACATGTACCTTTCCGCGTTCGACCTGCCTCCACCCGGCCCGGGCGAGGTCGCGGTGAAGGTGGCTTTCGCGGCGATCAATCCGATCGACTGGAAGCAGCGCAACGGTGAAGTGAAGATGGTCACTGGCCGGCGCTTCCCCCGCGCACTGGGCATGGACCTCTCGGGGACCGTGATCGCCGTTGGACATGGCGTCACCCGTTTCGCCCCGGGGGACCCCGTCTTCGGGCTGGCCCGGTTCAAGGAGAGCGGCGCCATTGCACAGGCCGTGGTGACCCGGAGCGACTTCCTGGCCAGGAAACCCCACAGCCTGTCGTTCCAGGAGGCCGCCTGCCTTGGAACGCCCGGCATCACCGCCTGGAGCGTGTTGCTGGGAAAGACGGCGTTGCGACCCGGGGCGCATATGTTCGTCACCGGCTGCGGGGGCGCGATCGGCGAAGCGGTGGCACAACTGGCGCGTGTGGCCGGCGTCGCCGTATCGGGTAGCTGCGGGGCCGGCGACATGGCGCGCATGACCGCGCTCGGCCTCCGCGAGGTCTACGACTACCGGACCGCGCGACTGGCCGATATCCCCGGTCGGTTCGACGGGGTGCTGGACGCGGCCGCGGTGCTATCCGCATCCGCGGGCATGGCGATGCTTCGGCCCGGCGGTGTGCTGATGGACCTGAACCCGAAAGTGCCGACGTTCCTTCGCGCGCTGGTGGATCGTCGACTGAAACCGGTCATCGCATCGCCTCGCCCTGATATCCTCGATGCCATCGCCGAATCCGCCAGTCAAGGCCGCTTCCGCATCCGGGTGGGGGAAACCGTTTCCCTCGACAACGCGATTCGCCTGATCACCGAGCTGGAAAAAGGTCGCAGGCTCGGCGGCAAGGGTGTCGTCGCGATGGAATGATCATGGCCAGAAGCCATCGCCTGTTCGACCTGATGCAGGTGCTGCGTCGCCATCGCATGGCGGTGTCCGGCGAAGTGCTGGCGAATGAAATGGGTGTTTCGTTGCGAACGATCCGCCGGGATATCGCCACGCTGCAGGGCATGGGCGCGGATATCACCGGCGAGCCCGGCATCGGCTATGTCATGAAGCCGGGTTTCCTGCTCCCGCCGTTATCGTTCACCGATGAGGAAATCCAGGCCCTGGTCATCGGCGGGCAATGGGTCAGCCGGCAGGCAGACGACGCGCTCACCGCCGCCATGCGAAACGCCCTGGCCAAGATCACCGCGGTGCTGCCCGCCCAGGCGCGTCTCCATGTCGACGACGACGCCTTCTATGTCGGTGTGCGCGAGAAGCCGACCGCCGCCATCGAACTGGGCGCCCTGCGCCGCGCGTTGCGCGACCAGTGCAAGCTACGCATCGTACTGTCCGTGGACAATGCACCGAAGACACCACAAGTGGTCTGGCCGATCATGCTGGCCTTCATCGACGGCAAGCGCTATATCGCCGCCTGGTGTGAACTCGACAGCGTATACCGCGTGATCTCACTGCATGACATGGCCGAAGCCAGCGTGCTCACCGAGCGTTATCCGCGCAACCGCCGACAACTCGTGCGCGAGTGGCGTTCTCTGCGCCTGCTTCCATGCAACGCCAACGGCGAGGCGTGCTGACCGCCCCTGAAAAAGCCCACATAGTTGCCGCGACCGCACGTCACTGAAGCCACGTGCGGTAGCGGCACCGGATGGCCGCAACGTCCGACGTTGAGTCGGTGTCAGTGACCCACCACCGGCAGCTCGATATACGTGCCGTCCGCACCGCCCAGCGACACGGTCTGCGTGGCCGTGCGGTAATCCGCTGGCTGCGCGAACAGGATGTTGGGCACGAAGGTCTGCGGATTGCGGTCGTACAGCGGGAACCAGCTGGACTGCACCTGCACCATGATGCGGTGGCCAGGCAGGAACGCGTGGTTGGCATTGGGCAGGCTGAAATCGTAGGCCAGCGGCACGTTCGGCGTGATCGCCTTGCCGACGGTGAAGCCTTCGCGGTAGCGGCCACGGAAGATGTCCATGGCGATGCCCAGCTGGTAACCACCCATCTCCGGCTGCGCCGCCACCTGGTCCGGATAGACGTCGATCAGCTTCACCACCCAGTCGCTGTCGGTGCCGGTGGTGCTGGCCACCAGGTGCACCTTAGGCTCGCCGCTGATGCGCACGGGCGCCGTGAGCACGGGTGTGGTGAAGGTCAGCACATCGGGGCGCGACGACGCATTGCGCTGGTCGCTGGTCAGCCAGTGCTGCCAGCCCGTGCCGGACATCGTGCCGACGGGCCGCGGGCGGTACGGCACCGGATGCGCAGGATCGGAGACGTACTGCGCCGTGCCCGCGGGTTCGCCCGCACTGCCGCCGAGCACCAGCGACCCGTTCACGCCGGGACGCAGGCGGGTGGGCGTCGCGGCGCCCTTGCCGTCCATCGGCCACGACGGCCCGGTTTCCCAGCGGTTGTCGCCGGTGACATAGGCGTTGACCGGCGCGGTGCTGGCCGGGCCGTCCTTCAGGTACTGCGCCAGGAACGGCCGCAGGATCTTCTGGCGGAAATACAGACCCGTGTCGGAGCCGAAGCGCACGGCACCCAGGCTCGAGCCGTCACCCACTTCCTGCCCGTGGAACCACGGCCCGGCGACGAGGAACAGCTTGTGCGCGTCGTCGTGCGGCTTCATCGCCTTGTACACGGCGAACGCGCCGTAGATGTCTTCCTGGTCCCACAGGCTGGCGACCAGCATGGTCGGCACGGCCACGGGCTCGCGGGCCAGCGCCTTGTCCACCGCCTGCCCGGACCAGAACGTATCGTACGCAGGATGGGCCGCCAGCTTGTTCCAGAAACCGAGCTGCTCCATGCCGTATTGCTTCGCGATCGCGCCGGCGGAGACGCCCTCGAGGAAGAACTGGTAATCATCGGCGTAGTTGGACCACCACTTGTGTGCGTTCTTGCGCGATGCGGTCTGCTCGTAGATGTATTCGAGGTTCTGCTGGCGGAAGGCGCCGTGGTGGAACCAGTCGTCGCCCATCCAGCCGTCCACCATCGGGTTCATCGGCACCGCGGCCTTGAGCGCGGGATGCGGATGCACGAGGGCCATCAACGGCTCGAATCCGTCGTAGGAGATACCCAGGATGGCGACGCGCCCATTGCTTTCCGGCACGTGCTTCACAAGCCAGTCGATGGTGTCGTAGGCATCGGTGGAGTCGTCCACCGGCGTGGGATTGAGCGGACCGCGCAGGGGGCGGTTCATCACGTAATCGCCTTCGGAGCCGTACTTGCCGCGGATATCCTGCACGACGCGGATATAGCCGTCCTGCACCAGCACATCGCTGGCGTCGTCGTCGTGGCTGACCGCCACGCCCAGGTGTCCGCTCTCCACCGCGCTGGTCATCTCGGTCGCGTCGTAGGGCGTGCGCGTGAACAGGATGCCCGCATGCGTGGCGCCCCGCGGCACCAGGATCACGGTGTGTAGCTTCACGCCGTCGCGCATGGGGATCATCACGTCGCGCGAGTCGTAATCGAAGGCGTCATGCACCGGCTTGAACGAGGCCGGTGTTTCGCTCGGCAGCGCCGCGTACGTGCCCTTGGCCGGCGGTGTATCGCCGGCGATGGCGGGAGCGGCAAGCGCGATCGACAAGGCCACGGCCAGCAGGGAGTAGCGGAGCGTCGGGAGGGCTTTCAAGAAGGTGGGTCCTGGTTGGGTGGGGAACTACTGGCACGTGGCGGGCATGCGGCCCACCGCATCGCGGATCTGTACGGCGGCGACCTCCGCCTCGCCGGCCTTCGCGCACAGCGAACGCACGCGCTCGCGGCCCTGGGCACGCAGGCCCGCGCATTGCCACGCGCGCGGCGCATCCAGCGGCAGGACGGCGTAGGCCACCTTGCCACATTCGTCGCGCGCGCGGTCGGCCAGCGGACGGTTCGTGAATTCCTGCGGTGTCACGTCCATCGACGGATCGAAATAGCTGTCGGGAAAGGCGGCGGCATAACGCTCCGTGTCCACCCGCTGCGTGAAGCCGCCGATGGTCAACACGAACGGCCCGGTGCACGGCGCGCGCGCGGCAAGGTCGCGCACCGCCGCCAGCAGGTCGGTGCGCCCTGTCGGTTGCGTGCCGATCGCTTCCGTCACGCCCGCCAGCATCGGCAGCCTTGCCTGCGCCGCCATGGCGGCCAACTCGTGCGCATGCGCCGGCTCGCATCGCGTGCGCACCGAGGCCACGACGAGGAAGACCACGTCGTCCGCGAACGCGGCGTTGCCTTGCAGGAGCGAACCCAGCCGTTCCGTCCCGCTGCCACGGGCGACGACCGCGGTAACCGGGACCGACGGCGCGGGGACCGACGGCGGCTCGGCTCGCACGCGCGGCGGCGCCCGGTCGCTCTCGGTCCGATCGCCCGCCGCCCGTTCGCCCGCCGCCCGTTCGTCCGCATGCCAGGACAGCAGCAGGGCCAGCGCCGTGGCCACAACGCCGGCCACCAGCATCCAGACACGGCCGCGGCGCAGTGATGTCATTCGAACGCGCGTCGCAGGCGCTCGTCGTCGTCGTTGCGGTACGGCTCCAGGGTGGCATCCTCCATGATGTACGCCGACGAGGCCATGGCGTTCTGCGTCACCTGCGTGCGCATGACACCCTTGAGCGTGACCGGGTCGTACAGGCTGGGCGTGTCGATGCCCTTGCTCAGGCGCACGTGCACCAGCATGTTCGGCGGCGGGGGCGGCACATGGATGCAAGCGCCATAGAACGGCACGAAGAAGAACTCGACCATCTTGCCGTCATCGTCCGATTCCAGCGGCACCACGTAGCCGGGCAGCCGGATCTTCTTGCCTTCCAGCGCCGCCACGGTATGCAGCGTACCCACCTGCTTCATCCGCTGGTTGCCGACGTGCAGCACCGGCGGCGCGTCTTCCAGCGCCTTGAAATCCTCCGGTGGCACCATCTTGCTCCAGTCGAGGTCGGCGAAGCCGTTTTCGTCGACGGGACCGAGCAGGCCCGCGCCGGGCGGTACGCTCGCCTTCGCCACACCATGGGCGGTGGCGTAGGCATTGGCGGCGGCGACACCTTCGGCGCCCGCTTTCGCGCGTTCCCGACGGCCCTGATCCGCGGCGGCCTGCGCCTGGGCCAGGGCCGAGGTGGCTGCACCCGCCGGCGTCGATGCGGCGTCATCGGCACCGCGCGAGCACGCCGCGGTCAGCAACAGCACGGCGATCGCCAGGCCGCACGCACGCGCGATCACAGGCGCACCTGCAGGCCATCGGCCAGCGAACGGCGGTAGGCGATCCACCCGGGTATACAGCCGGACAGCGAGCCGAGCACCAGCACGCCCAGCAGCAACCATCCCTCCTGCGGCGCGGGCGTGGCGTCCAGCACCAGGCCGGCGTTGGCCAGCACGTAGTCGTGCGCCAGGCCCGTGGCGACGAACAGCAGCAGGCAGCCGGCCAGCATGCCGGCCAGGGTCAGCAGCGTGCTCTCGGCCACCAGCAGAGCGAAGACGGTGCGGGTGGAGGCACCGACCGCACGCAGCACGGCCATCTCGCGGCGACGTTCGTTGAGCATGCCGAGCAAGGCCGTGAGCATGCCGCACATGCCGACCAGCACCACCATGGCGCTGACCAGGCGCAGGGCGTTTTCCGCCGTGCCCAGCAGGTGCCACAGTTCACCCAGCGCCACGCCGGGCAATACCGCCAGCAATGCTTCGTCGGGGTACTCGTTCAGGGCACGCTGCACGGCGAAAGCGGACAGCCGCGAGTGCAGCCCCACCAGGCAGGCGGTGATCGCGCGCGGGGTCAGGTCCATATGGCGGGCCTG
Source organism: Xanthomonas sp. NCPPB 2632 (assembly GCF_041228075.2). Classification (NCBI taxonomy): domain Bacteria; kingdom Pseudomonadati; phylum Pseudomonadota; class Gammaproteobacteria; order Lysobacterales; family Lysobacteraceae; genus Xanthomonas; species Xanthomonas sp. NCPPB 2632. The sequence continues at coordinate 1,753,714 of NZ_CM192979.1, read as the reverse complement.
CTCGGCGCTGGATGCCATGCCCGGCAGACGCACGCCGGAGCGCCAGTCCACGTGGATCGCCTCGATGGCTTCCAGGCTGACCGCGATGGTCGCGTCCACGGGCGTGCCGGTGGGTGCGAGCACGCCGGCGATACGGAACGGCTTATCGGAGTGCATCGCCGTCGCGGGACCGCCCAGGCCGTGTGCCAGCACGATCGAGTCGCCGACCGCGTAATGCAGCCGGCGGGCCACTTCCGCACCGATCACCGCGTCGTACAGGTCGTTGAACGGATGGCCGGAGGCGAACACCAGCGGCTTGCGCGCGCCGTAGCGGTAGTGCACGAAGAAATCGGTGGTGGTGCCGGTCACCCGGTAGCCACGGTGCGAATCGCCCAGCGACAGCGGCACTGTCCAGGCCACCTCGGGCATGGCGCGGATGTCCTGGTACGTTTTCCAGGTGATGTTGTTGGTGGCCTCGCCGACATGGAACACGGCGTACAGCAACAGGTTGACCGGACCCGACCGCGCGCCCACCAACAGGTCGGTACCGGATACGGTGCTGGCGAATCCCTGCCGTGCATCGGTGCGTACCCGCTCCACACCCAGCAGCAGGAACACACTCAGCGCGATGGTGAGCACCGTGAGCGCCACGCCGGCGCGACGCTGGCGCAGGCTTTTCAACGTAAGGCGAAGGATGTTCATCAGGCGACCATCTGGTGGGAAGGGGCATTGCCGAGGGCAAGCGCGCGATCGAAATGCGTGGCCAGCGCCATGTCGTGGCTGACGAACACCACGCCGGTGCCGTGCCGCGTGCACTCGCTCAGGAGCAGTTCCAGGAACGTGTCGCGGGCCTGGGTATCCAGCGCCGAGGTCGGCTCGTCCGCCACCACCAGCTCAGGGCCGCCGATCAACGCGCGCGCCGCCGCCACACGCTGCTGCTGCCCGACGCTCAGCTCGCCGGTCTTGCGTCGCGAGAGCGCGCGCTGGTCCAGGCCCAGCGCGCCCAGCAGGCGTGCCGCCTCGAAGCGCACATCGCCGGCTTTCGCCGTACGCGTGCGCGACCACGCGCAGCCGAGCAGCACGTTCTCGATCGGGTCCAGGAACGGCAGCAGGTTGAACTGCTGGAAGATGTAGCCGAGGTGGTCGGCCCGGAAGCGGTCGCGTGCCGACGAGCCCAGTGACGACAGCGGCGTGCCCAGCACCTCGACCTCACCCGCGTTGGGGGTGAGGACACCGGCGATCAGGCCAAGCAGCGTGCTCTTGCCGCTTCCGCTGGGCCCGCACAGGAACAACCGCTCCCCGCGCGCCACCTCGAAATCTTCCAGCATCAGCACCGTATCCGACGACGGCCACGCGAAACGGAGCCCGCGGCAACGCAATACACCATCCCACTGCCGCTCACTCATGACGCCATCTCAACCTGTTATGTTATAACATAAGTTACATGACCTGCCTTGCACCGCGCCAGCCCTCCCGTGCATTCGATCGCTTCGCATCCTTCTGGGCCATCGGCTGCGCCATCCACTGCCTGGCCCTGCCCCTGATCCTGTTCGCGGTGCCTTCGCTCTATCTGGCGCTGTATTCCTTCCATGCGCCGCATCGGGCGCTGGCCATGGCGCTGCTGCGACTGATCAGCCTCGAGCCCTGGTTCGTGGGCACGGGCGCGCTGATCAGCGCCCTCGCGATGGCGCGTGGCGCATGGCACCATCGACGCGTCGGCCCGGCCGTACTGGCGGCCGTCGGCATCCTGGCATTGTTCGGCTCGTGGTATTTCGCGGGCCTGGGTGCCGGGTGGATGCATCCCGTGGGCGTGGCCTGCGGCGCCAGCGCCCTCGTGGTGGCGCACGCCTGGAACCTCAGGCATTTGCGGCCGTTCGCTGCGCGGAAACGGCAAGCGTTGAAAAACTGACGGCGCACGATGTGTTCGTACAGCATTTCACACGCACAATCGCCCGCACAGGTCGCGGCAACGGCGACCCACGGGGGCGGGGCTCGCAGGCCGACGCCATGGGCGAACCATGTAAGGAGACGAACATGCAGGATGCGGAACCGAAACGGATCTCGACGGGCGCACTGATCGCCATCGCAGCGGCGTATGCCGCCTGTTACGAACTGACGCAGCATGTCTCGTTCTCCCACTGGAACCTCTCGTCCGGCCTTCGGCTGTCCGCGCTGCTGCTGGTGCCGCGCCGCTACTGGCCCGCGCTGCTGCTGGGCGAGACGCTGCCGGTCATCGAGCATGCCGTGCTGTTCGCCCCGCGCTTCGGCATGAACTGGGCCATGATCACGGGCATCCCCGTCATCGCGCTATGCATGCCGGTGGTCGCACTGGTGCGCCGGAAGCTGGCCCTGCATCGACCGGACGGATCGCTCAACATCGGCCTGATCCTGGCCACCACGCTCGTGTGCGCCGGACTCAATGCCGGCCTGAACGACCTGGCCCTGCGCGCTGCGCTGGCGGCCGCTCCCGGCGCCTGGCCGGATCTGGATGCAAGCACGTACTTCTTCGCTTACCTCTTGGGCTCGTACCTGGGCGCCCTGACGCTCACGCCGTCGTTGCTGGCACTGAAGATGGCCGTCGATGCGCCGGCGTCCCAGAAATGGCTGCAAGGTAGCCTGCGCCCGCCGACGGTCGCCCTGGTGGTCGCGGCGGCTTCGCTCATGCTGGCGGTCGGCCTCCTGGCCGGCCATGCGCAGGGCGGCATGCTGATGGCGCTGCGCCTGGGCGTGGCACTGCCCGTGCTGGCCCTCACGCTGCGCTTCGGCTGGCAAGGCGGTGCTCTGGCGGGGCTGGTGGCCAGCGTGGTCCTGGCCACCACCTCGACGACCCTGCTCGACCCGCCAATGATCAATGCGCAGATCGTGCTCGCCTTCGTCCTCTCCGGCGCCTTGCTGATCGGTATCCCCATTGCCCGGGTCAAGATGGCCCGGCTCGGGCAGGCGCGGGCTTTCGGCAACCCGGGTCGTGGGACGGCGGTCTCGGACTGACGCCCGCCGCCCCGCTTCCGGTTCCGGTTTACTGGAAGGTGCTCGAGCACTCCGCGGGATTCTTGCAGTCGGAAGGCACGGCTTGCAGGTAGACGATGCCGCCCGGCGTGGTCACGACGGTGATCGTGATCGTGTCGTCGCGATACACCACGGTACGCGTACCGGCGGGACGCATCGCCGACCGCTCGCTGGGGGTGGCCACGCGGGTGGCGTCCAGGCCGATCGGCAGGCCCATGATCTCCTTCCCGCCATAGGCGAAGGCGCCACGCACGTTGCCTTGTAGATCGTTGACCTGGACGTAGCGCGTGCCGAGTCGCTCGAAGACGAAGACGTGGAAGGCGGAACTGGCACTGACGTCCGACGCATTGGGCCACGCCTGGCCCAGGCCGGTGGAAGCGGGCCCCTGGGCGAACACCGGGGCGGCAATGACCGACAATGCGGCGGCAAAACACAGCGGAAGCAAACGAAAAGCTGAGCGCATGGCAGTCTCTGGGCGGTGGAGGTGGGATTAGCCTAGCCCAGCGGAAAATCCCGATTGCGCGAATACGGCAGATCGTCGTGGGCGCCGCCTTACACCGAACTAACAATCGAAGGCGCATGGTGCAGTTACCGTCCGGCGCGCCGGGCGGCGCCCCTCGCGCGTGATTTCGCCTGGGCGACCCACCGCCGCTTCTGGACCGTCATGCCTCCTGTGAAACCCGACAACCGCTTCCCCAAGGGAGCACCGGCCGACCGCTCGTCCGCCGCCTTCGTCTCCTACGTGTATTCGCACTCCCGCCGCGCGCCACTGCCCGAGGTTCCACGCGAGCCGGCCAAGCCGCGCAAGGGCAAGACGGCCGGCCAGGCCTAGTTTCCCCACGCTAGAATCCCACCTCATATGCTGATGCTTGAGGTGGGATACGTGACCGAACCGACGCTCCTGGAACTGGCCGCCGAAGAAGCGCGGCTGCAGTTCGACACACTCACCCTCGCGCAGGCCTGGGATATCGGTTGCGCACTGCGCGAAGAGGCGCTGCGACGCTCCGGCAAGGTGGCCATCGAGATCGCCCTGCGCGATCGCACGCTGTTCCACGCCGCCCTGCCCGGCACCGACGTCGCCAACGGGCAATGGGTGCGCCGCAAGCGAAACACCGTGCTCGCCCTGGGCACCAGCACGCTTGCCGTGGGCATGAAGCTGGCAAACGCCAACCAGTCCCTGGAAGCACGCTACGGCCTGTCCGCCGCCGACCACGCCCACGACGGCGGCGGTTTCCCGCTGCGCCTGCGCGGCCTCGGCGTCATCGGCGCGATTACCGCCTCCGGCCTGCCTTCCCTGGAGGATCACCGCCTGGTCACCGAGGTCCTGGCGCGGTTTATCTGACCCGCGAGGTATCCAACGCTCGCCATATCTATCCCTCGGGTATCTACCCCTCACGGTATGGGTCCCTCGGGTGTAGGAGCGCACGCACGTGCGCGAACGTGTTGCGTGCGGTTATCGGTGGCATTGTCGCGGGGTGCGCGTTTTGTCAGACTCGATGAACCGTCCCTGAAAAAAGATGTCGCCTGATGCGAACCACGCGCCCTGCCCTTCGTCCCCTCATGACCGGCTCATCGGTCGTCCTGGCGGCCTGTTGCCTTGCGCTGGTGGCCGGCCCCGTCGCCGCGCAGCAGACGCTGACGCCGGAACAGAAGGCGACGATCGCCAAGCGCGAGGATATCGAGCGGCAGCTCGAGGCCGTGGCGGTGGTGGATCGCAAGGTGATGGTGAAGATGCGCGACGGCAAGCGCATGGCGGCCGACGTCTATCGACCGAAGAACGCCACGGGCAAGGTGCCGACGATCTTCGTGCGCACGCCCTATAACTTCAATTTCTGGGACGTGAAGCTCGGCGCGCCCAGCGACATGAGCCGGCAGCTGACGGCGGTGAAGCACGGTTACGCCTACGTCGACATGAACGAGCGCGGCCATTACTTCTCCGAAGGCAACTACGAGATCCTCGGCGCCCCCGTGAGCGACGGGGTGGACGCCGTGCGCTGGATGACCTCGCAGCCGTGGTCCAACGGCAAGGTGGGCACCACCGGGTGCTCGTCCACGGCGGAATGGCAGATGGCCGTCGTCGCGCAAAACGAGCCCGGCCTGGCCGCCTTCAACGTGCAGGGCTTCGGTGCCGGCGTCGGCCGGGTCGGCCCGTTCTACGAGCAGGGCAACTGGTTCCGCGGCGGCGCGGTGCAGATGCTGTTCCAGGCATGGATCTACGGCGAACAGAACCAGGTGCGGCCGATGTTTCCCGCCAACACCTCGCAGGCGGACCTGATCCGCGCGTCCAGGGCGTTCGATCTGGACCCGCAGATGCCGCCGGTGGACTGGGACAAGGCGTTCTGGCACCTGCCCGAGAAAGACATCCTCAAGGCGGTCGACGGGCCCAAGGGCATCTTCGCCGACGCCATGGACGTGCCGACCGGCGGCAACATGATCGCGCGCACGCCCAACAGCCCCGCCTGGTACAAGGGCGGCCTGTGGCACGAGAACATGAAGATCGACCGGCCCGGCCTGTGGTTCATGAGCTGGTTCGACGTGTCCGTGTCGCCCAACCTGGCCGCGTACAACCGCGTGCGTGCCACGGCCTCGAAGGAGGTCGCCGACCAGCAGTACGCGATCATCGCGCCGGCGCTGCACTGCGGTTTCACCCGCGCCACCGAGCACACGATGATCGGCGACCTCGACGTGGGCGATGCGCGCTTCGACTACGAGTCGCTGGTGTTCGGCTGGTTCGACAAGTTCCTCAAAGGCGTGGACAGCCCCGTCGTCGATAAGCAGCCCAAGGTGATGTACTACGTGATGGGCGAGAACAAGTGGCACGACTCGGCCACGTGGCCACCGGCCAACGCGACCCCGCGCGACCTCTTCCTCACCAGCGGTGGCAAGGCCAACACGCTTTATGGCGATGGCAAGCTGGTGGCCGCGGCCGGCGGCACCGACCAGCCGGACCGCTTCGTCTACGACCCGATGAACCCGGTGACCACGCTCGGCGGGGGCGGTTGCTGCCAGGGCACAGCGGTGAAGTTCGGCTCGTTCGACCAGAACCCGCAGCTGACCCGCAACGACATCCTGGTGTACGACTCCGAGCCGTTCAAGGAGGCCACGGAAGTCAGCGGCCCGATCACGGTCACGCTGTATGTCTCCTCCGACGCGAAGGACACCGACTTCACCTTCAAGGTGATGGACGTGGGCACCGACGGCAAGGCCTTCAACCTCACCGAGAACATCCAGCGCATGCGTTACCGCGAGGGCTACGACAAGCCGCCGGTATGGATGAAGGACGGCGAGGTTTACAAGGTGACCTTCCAGCCGATCGACACCAGCAACCTGTTCTATCCGGGACACAAGCTGCGCGTGGCGATTTCCAGCAGCAACTTCCCGCGTTTCGACCGCAACCTCAACACGGGCGGCAACAACTACGACGAGGCCAGCGGCGTCATTGCGCACAACGCCGTGCACCACGACGCCACGCATCCGTCGAAGATCACCTTCACCGTGGTGCCGCGTGGCACGCCCTAGTCGATAGTCGGCCGATCAGGCCGGCTTGCAGCCGGGCGTCACGACGCCCGGCTGTAGCGTGACGCACACGGCGAAGCCGCCCGGCAGGCGATCCACCAGCCGCTCCTCGCGCACGGCGAGGGCAAAGGTGCGCACCGCATTCGCGCCGTCGAAGACCGTGTAATGGCACTGCCCGGAGTCGCTGGCCGCGCAGGCGAAACGCGCCCGGCCCATGCGCACGTCCGTGCGGCTGTCGAGCGTGACGTGGCCATTGTCGCTGGCGGTCATGACCAGGCTGCGATTCTGCGCGTCCGTGCAGCCGGCCAGGTTCATGAAGCAATAGACGATGGCGAGTAAAAGTCGCATGGCGATACTCCTTGGGTCACATGGCCCGGAAGATGGCCATGAACGGCTGGCTGACGGTCAGGGTTTCCGGTCGTCCACGCAGGCGGAGACAGCCCTTGCCGCTGTCGTCGCGTTCCACGGAAGCCACCTGGCGCAGGTTGACGATGGTGGACCGATGGATCTGCCGGAACGTGCGCGAGTCCAGCTGGCGCAGCAGGTCGCGGATGGGGCGCGACACCAGTGCATCGCCCTCGGCCGTGGCCAGCAGCGTGTACTTGTTGTCCGCGCGGAAATAGATCACGTCGTCCACCAGGATCAGGCGCGTGGCCTTGCCCGCGCCGGCGGTAATCCAGGTCAACGGTTCGGCCGCGGGCTCGTCGAAGCGCGCGATCAGGTCGCGGGCCACGTCGCCGGTGCGGCGAGCGTGTTTTTCCGCATCGTCCGCCAGCCGGCTGCGCAGCCGGGCCACGGTCTGGGCCAGTCGCTGGCCGACCACCGGCTTGAGCAGGTAGTCCACGGCGCCGCGCTCGAACGCATCCACGGCGTACTGGTCGTAGGCCGTGACGAACACCACCAGCGTCGCGGGGCTGGCATCGGCGGCCGCCGCGGCCACCTCCATGCCGGTCAGGCCCGGCATGCGGATATCGAGGAAGGCCACGTCCGGACGATGCGTGGCGATCGCGTCCAGGGCCTCGCCGCCGTCCTCGCACACCGCCACCACCTCCAGCTCCGGCCAGGCCGCGGCCAGCTCGCGCTGCAACGCCGTGGCAAGCAGTTTCTCGTCCTCGGCCACGATGCACTTAGGCATGATCGAACGCTCCTTTCGCCGGCAGCATGAGGGTCGCCGCCACACCGTTGGGAAAATTGTTGCCGATGGCGAAACTGGCGGCGGCGCCATAGGTCAGCCGCAGGCGTTCTCGCAGGTTACGCAGACCGATGCCGGTGCCCGCGCCTTCGCTGCGGAAACCCAGGCCGTCGTCGGCCACCGTGAGCGCCAGCGATGCGCCATCGATGCCGGCACGAATCCAGATGCCACCACCACCGGGCTTCGGTTCCAGGCCATGCTTGATCGCGTTCTCGACCAGGGTCTGCAACATCATCGACGGCATCGGCGTATCGCGCAGGTCGTCCGGCACGTCCACGTGCACGAGAAGACGCTCGCCCATGCGCAGTTTCATGATCTCAAGCCACGCGGTGGACCGTTCCAGCTCCTGGCCCACGGTGGACAGCGAGCCGTCGGTGCGTGGCAGCGAGCGACGCAGGTAATCGATGAGATGACCGAGCATGCGATCGGCACCGGCCGGATCGGTGCGCACCAGTTCCTGTGCGCTGGCCAGCGTGTTGTAGAGGAAATGCGGCTCCACCTGTGCCTGCAGCAGCCCGAGTTGCGCCGCGGTCAGCTCCTTCTCCATGGTCGTCTGGCGCACGTCGGCCCGCTCGCGGTTGCGTCGTTCCGCCAGCCGCTGCGTGGTGGAACGCACCAGGGTTTCCGCATATTCCAGCGACGCGCCACCGTCGGGATTGAACCAGTCCGTCCAGGCACCCGCATCCGGCTCGCACACGAACATGACGCTGCACGATCCATCGACCGGTGTCACGGTGGCGGTGATGCGCGTACTCAGGTCGAACGGCAGCCGGGGAAGCCGGCGGCCACGGAAGCGCGGCCGCTCGTGATCGGGCTCGCGAATGATCGCCCGTACCCTCAGCCCGGCACGTGTGGCCGACACATCGTGGACATGCAGCAGGTCGCGCACCACGCTTTCGACGATCTCGTAAGCCTCATCGGCGGCGTAAGGCACCTCGACACGGCGGCGCTGGCGATTGGACAGGGTCTCGGCATCCAGCCGTCCGGCGATGGTGCGCACGCGATACAGATGCGTGACGCCGCGACCGAGGGCGACCAGCAGGCCGGCAAACCATGCGAGGGAGAACAGCAACGGCAGGTCGTCATGCCAGCCCAGGTTGCTCCACACCACCTCCAGCACGCAGAGCGCGGCGATCCACGCCACCACGATGCGGCCGAGAAACCGGATGCTCATGCGCTTTCCCATCGTGTGTGCCCCGTCCTGAAAGTGGGGCGAGCATACGACGCACACGGCACATGCCGAAGGCGAATCCGACGAAACCGGCGCTGGGCCGACGAAACGCCCCTCCTGCGCCGCAGCATGACCTGCGCGTGCGAATGGGCCATGCTCGGGGAACGGCCTGGCGATGGGGATCGCTGGCCACGACAAAGACAAAGGGGTTACTGCATGGCCTTGTTGCTCGTCGTTTTCGCTGTCGCCGTTCTGGCGATCTTCCTCGGCATCAACATGCTGCCGAAAAACCATCCGGCCAACTGGCTGCTCGGCATCGTCGGCGGCGCCTGCCTGGTGCTGGCCTGGTATGCCATCTTCCGTCCGATGCTGATCGCCTCCGGCGGCGGCGATCCGTCGCTGGTCGCGGTGGGTCTCACGGCGGCGGGCATCGTGTCGTGCGTGCTGGGGCTGGTCTGCCTGGGCGTATGCGTGTGGCGCGACCCCACGCGGTTCTGGATGCTGTCCGTCGTCTTCATCGGCGTGATCGGCGCGACCCAGGTCACCGCGTTGTCCTAGGCCCTAGCCTTCCCGCGTGTCTTCGCCCGCGTGGCGGTAATCGCGGGCGGAGAGCGTGGCCTCGCCATCGACCACACGCAGCTCGGCGCTCGCGCCAAAGGGCAAGGTGACCTTGTCGGGCCCATGGCCGAACCGTAGCCCGCGCACCAGTGGTGCCTCGGACACGGCGGCAAAGCGATCCAGTGCGTGCTCCATGTCGTAGCCGTTGTCGTATTCGCTTACCCGATGGCCGCCGAGACTGCCGATCAGGATGGCCGACTGGCGATCGATGACGCCGGCCAGCTTCAGCTCGTAGAGCATCCTCTCGATGCGATAGGCCTGCTCGCCGCTTTCCTCGATGTAGAGGATGCCGCCGTCGATATCGGGTAGGTATCCGGTGCCCGTGAGGCTGCACAGCGACGACAGGTTGCCGCCCCACAGCATTCCGCTGGCCCGCAGGTCGGTCTGGCTGTCGGGGCAGCTCCAGCTGACATCGACCCGGGCATTGAGCACGGTGTCCCAGAACTGGCGCCAGGTGCTTTCGCGCAGGTAGGGCGCACCGAAATCATGCAGCAGCATCGGTCCCTGGAACGAGCCGATGCCACTGCGCGCCAGCAGGGCGCACTGCACGACGGTGAAATCGCCGTGGCCCACCAGCGCGCAGGAGGCATCGGCAAAGCGCGCGGCCAGCCCGACGTAATCGAGCCGGTCCAGCAATGCGATGGCCCCGTAGCCCCCGCAGGTGGCCATGACGATGTCCGGCAGCGGACGGCCGGGCTCGGCAAGGCGGTTGATTTCATCGGCGCGCGCAGTGTCGCTGCCGGCGAAGCGCAGGCAAACGCGATCGAGCACGTCGATGCCCAGAATGGTGTGGCCGGCGGCCTGGAGACGTTCGATTCCGCGCTGGCCGGCAGCGCGGTCTTCCGCATATCCCGAGGGAGCGATGAGCCGTATATCGAGTCGTTTCGGCATGGGAGGCAAGGTAAGGACGCCCTTACCAATACCTCTACGCCGTCAGGAAGGCAACCCGAAATGGGCAGGAAGCCTTCCGGCACCCGCGGCGAGCCTTACCAGCCGTCGTATTCCTCGGCCGCGGTGAGCTCTTCGGCGGGTGCGCTGCGGGTGAGCGTTTCGCGCGGTTGCTCGCCAAAGACGCTGCGGTACTTCTCCGCAAACCGCGAGAGATCCCACATGCCGCAGCTGAGCGCCACCGACTTGACCGAACGACGTCCGGCTTCGGCCGTGACCAGGCTGCGATGCGCGGTGCACAGGCGCAGCATGGCCAGGTAACGGTTAGGCGGGATGCCCAGCAGGTCGTCGAAGGCGTAGCGCAGGCCACGCTCGCTCGCGCCGGCGGCCTGGCACAGCTCCTGCGAGTAGATATCGCGGCGCAGGTTGGCCCGCATGAAGCGTTCCGCGCGGCGCATCACCTGGTAGTGCGCACGACGACCGCGCGAGGCCACCGGACGGTCTTCCGAGGAAGAACCCAGGGCCACCCGGATGTGCTCGTCGAGCAGGTCTTCCACGGGGCCGAAGGCGGTATCGACCGGCTCGCGTACCCGCTCGGCGATCTGCCGGTAGGCCCGTTTCAGGTGATCCGAGGTAACTGAGAAAAGCCTCAAGCGCTGGGCGGCCATGTCCACGTCGGCATGGTCCGACGCCAGGAACCGCGAACGGAAGCGGGCATACGGCGCCACCACCAGGGTGAACCGCGTACCCCGCTCGAACATGAAATCGGTGGGGGTACCGCGCAGCAGCGTCACCGCCATCTCCGACTCCACGCTGATGCCCTGGCACCAGCTGCGCTCGCCGGCCTCGTGCAGGTAGACCAGCATGCAGGCGTCTTCGGGCACGGTCAGTGCCCCGCGCACGTCGAAATCGATGTGCGCGGTGACATAGGTGACCCCGTCGTGGGTTTTCGTCGACAGCGCGGCGCGAGGGCGCGCCGGGCTCAACGTCAGCAGATCGACATCGCACACCCCCAGCGCGGCGCCGAGCGTGACGAGGTCGTAATCTTCAAGCCCCTGTACATCCGTGAGACGACTCATGTCGGCTCTCCCGGGTGAGTTTTCTTAGTCATTTGTTCAACCCCCGCGTTCCAGGGGCAGGCACTTTGCCCACCCGCCGAATCCCCCTCGACCCGTGCTCACCCGTACCGGGGATAACGATGTCAGGACATATAACTACTCATGTAAGGCAAAAAAGGCCAGTGAAGTGTGAATTTGCCGAATCGGCATAACGACCGCTCAAGCTTTTGATGAAATTGGCAAAAGTGCCGCTTGAGCCAGGCCCGCGACCACGCCGAGCGACGGATCGCCATGCACGACGGGCACCCCCGGAAAGCTGGCGCCGACCCGCGCGCGCACCTGCGGCGAGCGCGACGTGCCGCCGGTGAGAAAGACGCTTGCGGGCGCCTCGTCCAGATCCGCGTCGGCGTCGCGCAGCAGTCGCCCCACGCGGTCGAGGAAGTCTTCCGACGCGGCGTCGAAATCCGCCGAAACGGCATGGATCTCCAGACCTGCCTCGATAAAATCCAGCGCGGCGGTGGTTGCGTCCTGCATCGACAGACCGATCTTGACCCGCTCCGCGGACTGGTTCAACCGGGTGGTCGAACCGGTTCCCTGCAGCGCCTGCAGGCGCGACCGGAAGGGCTCGTCCACGAAGCGGTAGTCCTGCTTGCGGAACTCGCGCTGCTTGGGCAGGTTGTGGACGCTGGCGGCTTCCACGAAATGGTGCACGGGCACGCCCGTGATGTCCTTGCCGAACAGGGGCATGAAGCTGTGCAGGCTCACGCCCACGTCCAGATCCGTGCCGCCCCGGGGCAGGCCCCAGCTGCGGTGCATGATCGGTGTGCGCCCTGCCCCGAGCTCCGCGTAGGCAACGTCCGTGGTGCCACCGCCGATATCGACGATGATCGCGCGCTGCCGCTCGCCCAGGGAGAGGTGGTAATGCATGGCCGCCGCAGCCGGCTCCTCCAGGAAATCCACCGCGTCGAAACCGGCGATGCCGGCCGCCTCGCGCAGGATCGACAGGGCCTGCTCGCCACCGGCCGGGCCCATTGAGCTGCGGAACTCCACCGGCCGGCCGATCACCGCCTCGCGCACCGGCGTGCCGAACTGGCGGGTCGCCACCAGCCGCACGTGCTCCAGGATGTGCGCCGCGATGCTGACGATGGTCTTGCGCACGCGCGGGTCCAGCTTGTAACCGAACATCGACTTGGGCGACTCGATCAGGTTGCCCGAGCCTTCTTCCAGGTAGGCCTCTACCGCTTCCTCGCCGAACAGGGCGTCCTGGAAGCTGGCCACGGACGCGGACGCCTCGCGCGTACGCTCTTCCATCCACTGCCGGCGCACCACGCGGATCGCATCGCGGCGCAGGTCGCGGTCCGAGCGTGGCGTGCGGCCGGCCTGACGTTCGTCCCCGCGGGTGGCGCGCACGAACGCATCCACCTGCGCTTCCAGCAGCGGGGTCAGCACGAAGTCGTCGACGTTCGGCACCACCTCGGGAAAGAACACCGCCGTGCGGAACTGCTGGGCGTCGCCGAAGCGGACCAGCTCGAGCTGGCCGTCGACCACCGCGGCGGCGGCGGAATAACTGGTACCGAAATCGATGCCGATGCGCATGAGGAGGTTTCCGTGACGGCAAACGTTCCATTATGACCACGTAGGCGCCGGGACGACAGGCCCGGGGATGCGGCTACACTCGAGGGCCACTTCCGCTACCGGGAATGCCCGACGATGCGTCGACTCGCTCTCGCCTGCCTGACCGCCCTCACCCTGGCCGCCTGCCACTCCCACGACGAGGACAAGGCCGCCGCGACGCCCCCGGCGGCGCCCGCCCGCGCCACCACGTCGCCGCCGCCCCCGCTGCCGGCGGTGGCCAACGAGCACCATGAGTTCAGCCCCGAGATCACGGCGGGCGATTTCGCCTCCCACCTGCGTACGCTGTCCTCGGACGAGTACGACGGGCGCAAGCCGGGCACGCTGGGCGAGCGGCTGACCACCAACTACATCGTCAGCCAGTTCAAGCGGATGGGCCTGGAGCCGGGCAACAAGGGCGACTGGCTGCAAACCGTGCCGGCCGTCTCCACCACCCTGAACCACCAGGAGACCCTGACCCTCGACGTCGCCGAGGGCGGCGGCAAGGAAGCCTTCGCCTTCGGCAAGGACATGGTGGCCGGCACCCTGCAGGCCAAATCCGACGTGGATCTGAAGGACTCGGACATCGTCTTCGTCGGCTACGGCGTGGATGCCCCCGAGGCACAGTGGAACGACTTCGACGGCGTGGACGTCAAGGGCAAGACCGTCATCATCCTGGTCAACGACCCGGGCTGGAACGCGAACGACCCGAAGCTGTTCAAGGGTCGCGAGATGACCTACTACGGCCGCTGGACCTACAAGTTCGAGGAAGCCGCCCGCCAGGGGGCGGCCGCGGCGTTCATCGTCCACCAGACCGAGCCGGCCGCCTACGGCTGGAACGTGGTGCAGAGCAGCTGGACCATGCCGCGCCTGGACCTGCCCGAGGACGAATCGCCCGCCCCGCGCCTGCCGGTGGCGGGCTGGCTGACCCACGAGGCGGCGCAGCGCCTGTTCGCCAGGGCCGGAAAGAACTTCGACGACCTGGCCCACCAGGCCGATGTACGAGGCTTCAAGGCCGTGCCGCTGGAGGCCAAGGCGTCGATCCACCTGGACAGCACCATCGCGCACTCGCTGAGCAACAACGTGATCGGCATGGTCAAGGGCACCGACACCCCCGACGAGGCGATCGTCTACACCGCGCACTGGGACCACCTGGGCCACGACCCGGCACTGCCCGGGCACGCCATCTACAATGGCGCGATCGACAACGGCACGGGAGTGGCCGCGTTACTGGAGATCGCGGGCAAGTTCGCCCAGGACAAACCGAAACGCAGCGTGGTGTTCGCCGCGGTGACCATGGAGGAATCCGGCCTGCTCGGCTCGCAGTACTACGTCGCGCACCCACCGTTCCCGCTGGCGAAGACGGTGGCCGACATCAACATGGATGCGCTGCCGATCACCGGACCCACGAAGGACATGGAAGTGACGGGCCTGGGCCAGGGCACGCTGGAAGACCTGTTCGCCGACGTACTCAAGGCCGACGGTCGCGTGATCAGCGGCGACGACACGCCGGAGAAGGGTCATTACTTCCGGTCCGACCACTTCAACTTCGCCAAGGCCGGCGTGCCGGCACTGGCCGCCGGCGGCGGCATCGACATGGTCGAGGGCGGCAAGGCCGCCGGCAAGGCGGCTGCCGAGGACTACAACGCCCACCGCTACCACCAGCCCACCGATGTCTACGACATGCGCTGGAACTTCGACGGCGTGATCCAGAACGTCAAGGCGTTCTATGCGCTGGGCGAGAAGCTGGCGGACAGCGACCTGTGGCCCGAATGGAAGGACGGGAGCGAATTCAAGGCGGCGCGCGAGCGTTCGCGGGGGAAGAAATGAGGAATTGCCGGCGGTAGAAATCGCCCACATCGTGGGCTCCTACATCCGCACGCCACCGCAGATCATTTGTAGGAGCCCACGATGTGGGCGATCACCCCAGGTCCGGCGATCATGTAGGAGCCCACGATGTGGGCGAATCCAAGTCCATAGCGCTCAGTAATTCACCTGCAACTGCACCCGCAACAACTGCCCGTCGATGCGCGGATACGGGGCCGCCGTAACATCGGTGCGGCGCATGTTGGCCCAGGCCACGGCCAGTTCCACGGCGCTGGATGGTTGCCACTCGATGCCGGCTTCCGTCTCGTCCACCGACATCCTCGGCGCATTGGTGTCGAACTTGGCCGCGCCGCGGTAGGTCTGCCACTTCACGTAGGGCATCAGCGAGCCATACGCGTCCCCGTCGAACTTGTACATCACCTGCGCATAACCGCCACGCAGCGACTTCGTGCGCACGGTGCGCCGCGCGACATCCAGTTCCGGTCCCTTGCCCACCGTCCATTCCGCCTGGAAACCGAACGGCTGCGGGTAGTACACGACGTGCGCGGCGACACGACGATCGGTGGACCCCGCCACCGGTGCATCCACCGACGGCGTGAACGTGCGACCGTCGATCGTCGCCGCGGCGGTGCTCACCTTGTAGCGGCCGCTGTAGGCATCCGCGCCTACTTCGAGGAACTGGCCGTTGGCGAACTTGAACGGATAGGACACATGGACGACCGAGTGCAGCTGGTCGTTGCGGTCGGGTCGGTTGGCGCCCTGCCCGTTGTACACGCCGACGCCGAACACGCCGTAGTCACCCGAGCCCTTGAGGCCGGATTTCACGAGGTAGGCGTAGCGTTCCTTGATCTCTTTCGGTGTCCAGTAGAAGAACACGCCCAGGTCGCGCTCGTCGCGGACGCCGGAGTTGAGCGCATCGGCGCGGTCCAGAGCGAGGCGGTTCTGGCTGGACTGGAGGTCTTCCCAGCCGTAGGGGATCTTCGACTGGCCCGCACGGATGCGGAAGGTCTTGTCCTTGTCGAGCCACAGGTCCGCGTAGGCATCACGCAGCTGGGCGAAGTTGCCGGTGCTCGAACCCGAAGGCGTGCTGGCCAGGTCGGGCTGGATGTAGATCGACATCCGGTCGGTGACATCGCCGCTGATGACCACGCGGGCACGACGGATGCCGAAGCCCTGCTCACGCCCGATGTATCGGTCGCCGGGTGACTTCAGGTCCTTCGCGTCGTCGCCGAGCTCCTGGTTGTAGCGCATCTGCACGTAGCCGCGGATGCCGATGCGGTCGTACCAGGCCTTTGCGGACGAGGGGGCCTTGGCATGCCCTGTAGCCGGTGCCACACCGGCGGAGCTGCCTGCCGATGCCACCTGCGATGCAGACGTCGACGACCCGCCGGCGCCGGTAGCCGCGACGGCGCCGGCCGTCGTCCCGCCCGCGGTAGTGGTCGTGGCCGTTGACGCCCCCTCCTGCACCTGGGCGAACTTGCCCAGTCGCGTCCGCCCGGGACCCGGTTCGGCAAAAATCTGCCGCGTCGCAGTGTCCACGTACAACTCGATGGCCGACTCTGGCACGCCGTCGGCAGCTGCGGTACCGCACAGGGTCCAGAAGGCCGCTGCCAGGGGAAGTCTCTTCATGCCACCGCTCCAAAAGTCTTAAGAAAATACTCAAACGTCGTCGATATAGACGCTTATTGCTGCCAACGTCGTTTTCACGCCGGACGGTCGGCAAGGTATCGGCGTCGGGTTTCACTTCCATGACAACGCGCGATTTCTTGCGACATGACGCATTTCCGCACTGCAACACTTTCGTCATGCGGACGTAACAAGGGATAATTCGCCACGACGCGCCCTCGCCAGGGGATCGGCTCGACGGATTCGGCGAGGCACTTCCATCCCAGCTCCACCCAGGCGGAACCCAAACCATGTCCTTCGCAAGCACGCGCCCGTCGCGACGTCTCGTCATTGCCCTGTCCATCGCCGCCGCCCTCGGCGCCGGCCCGGCCTTCGCCCAGGACGCCACGCCCGCGGCACCGCCTGCCGGTACGCCGGGCAAGACCGCCACGCTGCAGACGATCAGCGTCACCGCGGAGAAGCGCACGGAAGACCTGCAGAAGGTGCCCATCTCGATGACGGTGGTGACCGCCGAGAAGCTGGAGGCCTTCGGCCAGGCCGGCGACGGCGTGCTGCAACTCGCCTCGCGCGCGCCCAGCGTGTATGCCGAGACGTCCTACGGCCGCGAGTTCCCGCGCTTCTACATCCGTGGCCTGGGCAACAGCGATTTCGACCTCAACGCCTCGCAGCCCGTGTCGATGGTCTACGACGACATCGTGCAGGAGAACCCCATCCTGAAGGGCTTCCCGCTGTTCGACCTGGAGCAGGTGGAAGTGCTGCGCGGTCCGCAGGGCACGTTGTTCGGCCGTAACTCGCCGGCCGGCGTCATCAAGTTCGAATCGCGCAAGCCGACGCAGGAAACCGAGGGCTATGCGCGCGTCTCGTACGGCTCCTACGGCACCGCCAACGCCGAGGCCGCCCTGGGCGGCAAGCTGAGTTCCAGCTGGTCCGGGCGCGTGTCCGCCGTGGCCCAGCACCGCGACGGCTGGATCGACAACGACTACACCGGCAAGAAGGACGACCTGGGCGGCTACAACGACCGTGCCATCCGCCTGCAGGCGCTGTACAAGGCCACGGAGGACTTCGACGCCCTCATCAACGTCCACGGCCGCTGGCTGGACGGCAGCGCGATGGTCAACCGCGCCAATGCCATCACCCTGGGCGGCAACCAGTTCGTGCCGGGCTTCGATCGCGATTCGGTGTCGCAGGACGGCGACAACAAGCAGCACCTGTTCACCTGGGGCAGCAACCTGCACCTGAACTGGCACTTCGGCGACCTCAACTTCGCCTCGATCACGGGCCTTGAGCGCGCCACGACCTACAGCCTGGGCGATGTCGACGGCGGTTACGACGCGTCCGGCACCCCGGCGCGCGCCAGCGCCACCAACCGCGTCACGCCGTTCCCCTCCGAGACCGCCGACGCGCTGCCGAAGGATCGCCAGATCACCCAGGAATTCCGCCTGTCCAACGACACGTCGGATCGGCTGAAGTGGCAGGTCGGCACGTATTACTTCGACGAAGACATCGCGATCAGCAATTTCTCCTACGACACGCTGAACAACCACGTGCTCAACGGCTGGGTGGACCAGAGCCAGCGCACGAAGGCATGGGCGGTGTTCGGCTCGGCCGATTACAACGTGACCGACAGCTTCGACGTGCGTGCCGGCGCGCGCTGGTCGCACGACAAGCGCGAGTTCAGTGCCGAGCGTTTCCTGGGCTTCACCGGCCCGGTCGGTCCGCTCACCTCCGACCCCACCGACTCGCGCTGGAGCGGCGACCTGACCGGCACCTGGCAGCTGACCAGGAACGCCAACATCTATGCGCGTGTGGCCAACGGTTTCCGCGCGCCCAGCGTGCAGGGCCGGATCAACTTCGCCAACAGCATCTCCACGGCGAAGCCGGAGACGATCACCTCGTACGAAGTGGGCTTCAAGTCGACCACGGACGACCAGAAGCTGCGTTTCAACGCGGACATCTACAAGTACAACATGCACAACCAGCAGCTGACCGCCGTGGGGGGTGCCACCAACGTCACGCAGCTGATCAACGCGAAGAAGACCGAAGGCTACGGCGCCGAGTTCGATCTGGAAGCCTACCTCACCCCGCAGTTCTACATGACCGCCGGCGGCAGCTATAACCACACCGAGCTGAAGGACCGCAACCTGGCCATCGCCCCGTGCGGCGGCGGCTGCACCGTGCTCGATCCGCTCAACCTCGCCGGCAATGCGCTGATCGACGGCAACACGCTGCCCAACGCGCCGAAGTGGATCGGCACCTGGACCGCGCGCTACGGCATCCCTTATGGCGAGAGCGGCGAGTTCTTCGTCTACACCGACTGGAACTACCGCAGCGAGGTGAACTTCTTCCTGTACGACTCGGCGGAGTTCAAGAGCAAGCCCTTCCTCGAAGGCGGCATCCGCGTCGGCTACAACTGGGACTTCGGCAAGCGCGAGGTCGCGCTCTACGGCCGCAACATCACCAACAAGAAGGTGATCACCGGCGGCATCGACTTCAACAACCGCACCGCCTTCGTCAACGATCCGCGCGTCGTCGGCATCGAGTTCCGCGCCGAACTCTAAGCCGTCCCCGCGCCCCGCAAGGCGCCCCGCACACCGACCACCCCGCGGCCGGCCCACCCAGGGCCGGCCGCTTCCATTTCCGGCCCCGTCCGCCCTCGCGCCGTCCGCCGTCCGCCGTCGCGTCGTCGCGTCGTCGCGTCGTCGCCGCGTAGGAGCGCACGCACGTGCGCGAAATCCCCACGACACCCTCCCCATTCGCCCAAACACCACGCCCGCCTTAAACCCTCTCCCCCCAACCCGCATCAGACCGTGTGCCCGCCGCCCAGATCACCAGCACAGCGCGGCACGGCCTAGGCCACAAGTCACAGAAGAATCCCGACGATTCCGCTTGACGACTAAAAATCTGGTGTTATAGTTCACTACAACACCGGTCACCCACAGCACCGCAGGAGCAACACCATGAAAACCCCGAACCTCGTCGCCGTCGCCGCTTCCGTCGCCCTCGCCGTCGCCAGCCTGGCCGTCTTCAGCAGCACCTCCACCTCGGCCGCCCCGATCGCCGTCATCAACGGCAGCAAGGTCACCAACCTGGCCCCGATCGTCGTCTACGCCGACGCCGCCCCCGTCGTCGCTTCCCTCTAACCACCCAACACCTGCACGGCGCCCCGCCGGCAGCACGTCCTCGGAGTCGTCCCATGAAAGCGCCGAACCTCATCGCACTGACCGCCTCTGTACTCATCGCCGGAACCAGCGTGTTCGCCCTGCGCTCCTTCGATGACCGTGTTGCCGCCCTGGCCAGCGTGCCCGCCTTCGTCAACGGCGTACGCGTCGTCGACCTGCCTGCCCTGGAAGTCCGCCCCACCGCCGCCGATGTGCGCGAGGCGGCCCTGGGCAGCGAAGCCAGCCTCGACTCGGCAGCTGCCACCCTTCGTCGCAGCGCGGAGGATCGTGCCGCCGCATTGATCGGCGCACAGATGGCCATGCCCTACTATTCGTTTGGAAATGCATTGCGCCGCACGGCGAAGGAATGAATTACATGTCCATCACCTGGAACGACAGCATCCCGATCTACCGCCAGCTCCGCGAACGCGTGGTGGCGATGATCCTGGATGGCGCCTTGAACGAAGGCGATCCGCTGCCGTCGGTACGCCAGGTCGCGGGGGATTTTCAGATCAACCCGCTGACCGTGTCCAAGGCGTACCAGGAGCTGGTCGACGAACAACTGGTTGAGAAACGGAGGGGTCTTGGCATGTTCGTGATCGATGGGGCGCGCGACGCGCTGCTGAAAAGTGAAAGGGAGCGCTTCCTGCGCGAGGAATGGCCGGCCTTGTTCGCCCGCCTCCAGCGCATGGGCCTCGACATTAAAACCCTGATGCGTGAAGCCCATGGCTCCACGGAGGATCCATCATGACCGCGGTCGTTACCGCCACCGGCCTCACCAAGCGCTTCAAGTCGTCGCTGGCCCTGGACGGCGCCTCGTTCCAGATCGGTCCGGGCCGCATCGTCGGCCTCATCGGTCCCAACGGCGCCGGCAAGACCACCGCGCTGAAAGCCATCCTCGGCCTCACCACCTTCGAAGGGCAGTTGGACGTCCTGGGCATGGATCCCCGCCGCGAGCGCGGCAAGCTGATGGAACAGGTGTGCTTCATCGCGGATGTGGCGGTGCTGCCACGCTGGCTGAAGGTGCGCGACGCCGTCGACTTCGTGGCCAACACGCACCCCCGCTTCGATCGCGCCAAGTGCGACGCTTTCCTCGCCCGCACCAAGCTGCAGCCGGGACAGAAGGTCAAGCAGATGTCCAAGGGCATGATCGTGCAGTTGCACCTGGCCCTGGTCATGTCGATCGACGCGAAGCTGCTGATCCTGGACGAGCCCACGCTGGGCCTGGACATCCTCTACCGCAAGCAGTTCTACCAGACCCTGCTGGAAGACTATTTCGACGAGCAGAAAACCATCGTGGTGACCACCCACCAGGTGGAGGAGATCGAACACATCCTCACCGACCTGATGTTCATCCGCGACGGCAAGATCGTGCTGGACACCGACATGGACAGCCTGGGCGAGCGCTTCGCCGAGGTGCTGGTCGGCACGGAGCACGCGCAAGCCGCCCGGGAACTGGGGCCGCTGGACGAGCGCCAGGTGTTCGGCAAGAGCATCTTCCTCTTCGACAACGTGGATCGAGCGCGGCTGGAACAGCTGGGTGAGGTACGACGTCCGTCGATCGGCGACCTTTTCGTCGCCACCATGAAGGGTACCTACGTATGAAAACCTTCTACTGGCTGGTCAAGCGCGAGTTCTGGGAACACAAGGGCGGGTTCTTCTGGGCCCCGGTGATCTCCGGCATCGTCTTCCTCGCGATCAACCTCATGGGCATCGCGGTCGGCGAGATGTTCGGCAACAACGGCCGCATGGGCGGCTTCCACTTCGACGACATGCACCTGCAGGGCGGCATGAGCCTCGAGGATCTGCGCAACGCCGGCGCCGCCATCGACATCATGCTCTACGCCGTGGCCGGCATCATCCTGGCGGTGGCCGCCATCGTCATCTTCTTCTACTGCCTGGGTGCGCTGTACGACGACCGTCGCGATCGCAGCATCCTGTTCTGGAAGTCGCTGCCGGTGTCGGACACTTCCACCGTGCTGTCCAAGGTGGCCAGTGCCGCGGTGCTCGCCCCGGTGATCGCGATCGTGGTCGGTGTCATCGTCGGCTTGTGCCTCGCCCTGGTGGTGGCCATCGTCGGCCAGGTCCACGGCCTGAGCGTCTGGCGGCTGCTGATGGAAGCGCATCCGGTGGGCGTGGTGCTGAAGATGGTGCTGCTGATCCCGCTCTACGCCATCTGGGCCCTGCCGACCATCGGCTGGCTGCTGCTCTGCTCCGCCTGGGCCCGCAGCAAACCGTTCCTCTGGGCGATCGCCCTGCCCCTCGGCGCCGGCGTCATCGTGTCCTGGTTCAACCTGATGGGTGCCGCCGGCATGGAAAGCGGCTGGTTCTGGAAGAACATCGTGGGACGCCTGCTGGGCAGCCTGGCCCCGGGTGGCTGGGTCACCAAGTCCTCCACGCTGGTGGTCACCGGCCACGACAACCCGGCGGCCCTGCTCAACAGCATGGACCTGGCCTACCACTACAGCGCCCTGGCCAACCCGTCCGCCTGGATCGGTGCGATCGCCGGTGTAATGATGATCGCCGGCGCCATCTGGTTCCGCCGTTGGC
Organism: Xanthomonas sp. NCPPB 2632; assembly: GCF_041228075.2. Classification (NCBI taxonomy): domain Bacteria; kingdom Pseudomonadati; phylum Pseudomonadota; class Gammaproteobacteria; order Lysobacterales; family Lysobacteraceae; genus Xanthomonas; species Xanthomonas sp. NCPPB 2632. Next base: position 1,731,514 of record NZ_CM192979.1, on the reverse strand, counting down.
GCGACGACAGCTGAGCACGAACGACAACGGCCCGAAAGGGCCGTTTTTTTGTACGGTGTAGGAGCCCACGATGTGGGCGAACCGTCGACGTAGCTACGGCGAAAGACGCCGCCCGCCTGTACAGGCGAGCGTTTCTAGACTCGCCTAATGCGGCTTTAAGGCGCTTTAAGGCGCTTTAAAAGCCGCTTCGTTCAACACACGGAAACGCTGGCACGGATGCGGCGCGTGGCTTCATTCGCTGGGCGTTAGCCTGAGGGTTCGCCCACATCGTGGGCTCCTACACGAAGGGCATGTTGGTCGCACAGAGGCGAGGCGGTTACACGAAGAGCATCGTCGGTGGGGGGTGCATCAGGAAATGCTGGTGCGAGATGTTCCAGGCGTATGCGCCGGCCAGCGTGAACACCAGCCAGTCGCCGGGGGCCAGCGACGCGAGACGCTGGTCGCGGGCCAGCACGTCCTTGGGCGTGCACAGCTGGCCAACGAGGGTGACCTCCTCGTCGGCGACCACGGGCGCACCGCCGCGTCGCACCGTCACGAACGGATGGTCGTGTCCCTGCGCCGCGGGCGTGCGGAAGTGGTGGGTGCCGCCGCGTGCGATGGCGAACCAGCGGCCGTGGTTGCGCTTGATATCCAGCACTTCCATCGCATAGAAACCGCACGCCACGCTGACATAGCGCCCCGGTTCGAACCGCAGTGTCATCGCCGGATACCGCGCAAGACGCTCGTCCAGGCCGGCGCAGAAGCGGGCCCAATCGAACGAGCGCGACGGCTCCGCATAGTCCACGCCGAAGCCACCGCCGACGTTGACCACCGTCGTTTCCACGCCGTAGGCCTGCCTCCATCGCGCCACCGCGGCCAGGCAGGCATCCACCAGGGCCAGATGCGTATCGACATCGGGCTGGTGGGACATCAGGTGGAAGTGGAAGCCCTGCAACGCCAGCCACGGCGATGCCCGCAGGCACGCCAACGCATCGGGCAATGCGTCCTCGTCCAGCCCGAACGGCGAAGGCCGGCCGCCCATCATCAAACGCGTGCTGCCCAGCGCGGGCAGTGCGATATTCATCCGCAGGAAGACCGGCACGCGGCGCCCCGCCCGCTCGGCGATCGCCGCGAGACGGGTCAGCTCACCCACGCTCTCCACGTGGATGGCGCAGTCGGGCAGCGAAACGGCCAGCGCCAGTTCGTCGTCCAGCTTGCCCGGGCCGCCGAAAAGCAAACGACTGCCGGGCTCGTGCTCGTGCAGCCAGCGCAGTTCGCCGCCGGAGGCCGCCTCGAAACCGTGGACGACGGGACGCAGCGTCCGCAACACCGGCGGCTCGGCGTTGGCCTTTGCCGCGTAGAACACTTCGCAACGCGCCGGCAACAGCGACATCATCCATTCGGCATGACGACGCAACGCCTCCAGGTCGTACACGTAGGCACACACCGGCTGGTCCGTGTCCGCGCGCAGCCGATGCAGGGCTTCGATGGCCCGGGTCGGATCGGGCGCCAGGCTCATGCCGCGGCCCGCGGGATCGCGCGGTCGACGAGCGGGCTGGGCAGCGCGGTGTAGTCCGACTCGCGATCCGCGCGGCGGAACAGGCGGGTACGCAGGTTGTTCTTGCTCGGCAGGTCGGCGCCGTCGACCAGCGCGTCCAGCAACGACTCCGCGCCGAAACGCTGCCCCCAGCGGCGGGCGATACCGCCAACGACCTGCCACAGGCGTTGCTCCAGCTGCTCGAACGCGGCACCGGCACCCGCGCCGGACGCGATATGGAAGATGGCCTCGCCGAGGTTGTTGATGAGCGCGCAATAGGCCACGCGTTTCCAGCCCAGGTCACGCGGGTAGAGCAGCGAATCGCGGGCACGCGGCGACATGTCCGCCAGCCGCGGACCGGCCCAGGCATCGTCGCTGAGCTTGGTGCCTTCCAGGTCACGTACCCAGACGCGCGTGGGCAAGCCGTTCTCGAAACCGAGCACCGTGTTCTGCAGGTGGGGTTCGAGCACCACGCCCTGCTCGAAGAACGCCAGCCACACGCCATCGAGCAGCAGCGCGGCATAGCTGTCGAACCAGCGCACGGCGGCCGCGGCGTAGTGCAGGCCGGCGCGTTCGGCATGCTCGCGCACCATGGCTTCGCACGGTCGCTCGCCGTGACGGTCCGTGGCGAACAGCGCACCCGCCACGGCCGGGCGATACCGCGTGCGCGTGGCGCCGTCCAGCGTGTCGCGGTAGAGCATGCCGAAGCTCTCGGTCAGTTCACGCACGGCGTCGGCATTATCGCTGGCCGCGCTGAAATCCAGCGTCGTGGCGGCGGGTTCGGTGAGCACGTCGAAACCGCGCACTCGCCGCCGCACGTCGGCCCACACCGGCGCCAGCAGCCGCGTCAGCGCCACCGCGCTCTCCAGCTCGTACCACGCGTTCTTGCGCACGCAGTTGGTCAGGCGGACATGGATGGACAGCTTGAGGAAGTAGTCGAGATCCGCGTGGTACATCGTGCGCACCGACGAGGTCGGGCCCAACGCCAGGCCACGCTCGCCCACCGGCTCGATCAGCCCCTGCGCACGTGCTGCCTGGAACGCCGGGTTGGCGAGCACCCGCTCCACCTCCCAGGGATGGCAGGGATACAGCACCTCGCCGCCCGCGGCGCGCAGCAGCGTCGCGTCCACGTCGATCCCGTAACGCTTGCGCAGGTCCGCGTGGACACGGAACCAGTACAACGGAAACCGCGTGCCCGCCTCGGGCGAACAGGCCAGCACGTCCTCGACCGGCACGCCTTCGCGGCTTTTCGGCGTGGGGTGCATGGCATGGCCCCAGATCATGGCCTGCTCGGCATCCAGCAGGCTGTCGCCGCTGACCACCTTGTCCAGCCCACGGGCCAGCAGGCGCCGCGTGATGTCCACGCTGTTGACGCTCTGCGCCAGCAGCTCCGCGTTGAAGCCGACCGCGGGTGCCACGCGCTCGAGCAGGAAGTGCACCAGGCCGGTGGCATCCGCACAGCGCCAGGGCTCACCGGGACGCTTGAGGTACGGCGCCGACACATAGTCGCAGCGACCAAGCCGGCTCATGCGCCCCGTGCGCACGGCGATGGCGTAACCCGCTTCGGGAAAGCGGATGCGCAGGCATTGGCCGCCTGCGTGGCCGAGCGCCACGGGATCGTCCGCATGGAACGTATCGATATCCACCTCGCCCGCGGGCAAGGCGAACTCGCGCAGGTAGCAGTTGAGCCAGCAGGCGATGGCCTGGGACTGGGCCAGCGCGTCGTACCACTGGTCACGCATGACGTGGGGGGACATGGACGTTTCTCCGTGTGGCGGGAAGATAGACGGCGACGGCGAGCAAGCAGGCCACGCCGGCGGTGATCGCGGCGGCCACGAAGGGCATCGCCAGGCCGTAGCGCGCCACCAGCGAGCCGGCGACCACGCCACCCAGCGCACCAGCCCATTTGCCAGTGGCGTCGAAGCGGCCGAACAACGTGCCCGCGCCGCGCTCGTGCGACTGCGCCGCCATGGCACGGTTGAGTCCGACGAAGGAAAGCAGCATGCCGGCGCCGTAGGCCAGGCGCATGACCGGCAGCCAGGTGTCCACGGTGAGCACGGCATGCCCGACGCACGCCAGCGCGAGCACGGCCAGCCCCGCCAGCAGGGTCAACGGCGAGGTGCCCATCCGCCGCAGCCAGGGCATGGCGACCAGGTAGACCAGGTGCGGCAGGCTGTAGAACCAGCCCGCCACGCCATCGTCGCGCACGCCCAGGTGCTCGCTGTACGGCAGGAAATACGGGAACGTGACCACCATCGCGAAGCAGAACAGGAACTGGATGGCCAGCAGGCCCGCGAGGATCGATGTGGGCGAGACGTCCCCAGCATGATGCATGGGAGTGGTGGCTGGCACGGGCGACGTAGACGAAGCGGCCTTCGTGGATGCCACCACGCGTGGCACATCGCGCGGCAGGCGCGACGTGACCAGCAGCGCGAGGCACGGCAGCACGGCCAGATAGCCGTACAGCTCGTGGGTCAGCCCCGTGCGCGTGGCCAGGCCGAGCAGGATCGGCGCGGTCACCATGGCCAGCCGTGCGGAATACTGCGTCCAGTCCAGCGCGCGCGATAGCGCGCCGGTCTTCGACTGCGTGGCCAGATAGGCGTTGGCCGCGGCCAGCGAGCCACCGAAGGTGCCCTGGATGACCAGCGCCGCGACGAATACCGGAAGGTTGGGCGCAAAGCCGGCGATGAGGAAACCGACGGCCAGCCCCGCCTGCGCGCGCAGCAAGGACAGCCGGCGGCCGTGCCGATCCGCCCAGCGCCCCCATGCCGTGGCGGTCAGCGCGGTGCAGACCGTGGGCAGGACGTACAGTGTGCCCACCAGCCAGGTCGGCGCGCCGGGAGCCAGCACACCCAGTACCCGCGGCATGAACAACGGCATGCCCAGCGCCGTGAATGCCGCGAGATAGTGCGCGAACAGCACCGGCCCGAGGATGCGCATCAACCCGCAACCTGCGCGACGAACGCACCGGCAGGCCTGTCGTCACGCGCATCCCGCATGAAGTTGGGCCCGCTCTCGCCGTAGAACTTGTTGATGTCCGCCGCGCCGCTGGCCGCCTTGCTGAGCAGACTGCCCGCGCTGAGCAGGTACTTCACCGGCAGGTGTGGCGCATCGAGCAGGCGGCGGGCCGGCGCGATATCGAGGCCCTCGGCCGAGAGCACGCCCAGCGTGTTTTCCAGCGCGTCGCGCAGCACCGCATACATCGCATCGCGAAGATCGGCGCGCTGTTCCGCTAGCCCTTCGATCACCGCGACCAGGCACAGTTGCAGCGTAATCGTGCAGAACATCCGTGCGAGCGCCGCATCGTCGTCCACGGCGATGCGCGCATCGCGCAGCGGCCCGTACGCCTCCAGATCGTCCAGCGTGCCGCGCAGGCGCGGCAACAGGACGCGCGCGGCATCGTTGTCCTTCATCAGCAGGCGGAGCGGATGTCCCGCTTCGTGGATCAGCACGGCGTTCTGCTGGTTGGATTCCAGCGCGATGCCGTGCACCAGCCACAGGCGCAGGTGCACGTCGCAGAGCAAGCCGGCATACGCCGTCCACCAGGCCAGGACATCACCGCCATACCAGCGATCCGCCAGGTGCATCGCCATGGCGCGCCCGTCGGGCAGCGTGGCGCACAGCGCCGCGACGGGGACGAGGGTCGCATCATCCAGGGCGGGGTAGCGGCGCACCAGCCAGGACAGATGGCGCGCTTCGTCCACATGGCCGCCGTGCGATTCGTCCACGTGAACGTAACGGTCGCGCAGCGCGTCGTCCACCTCGGCCACGCGGCGCAGCACCCGCTCGAACCAGTGCCCGTCGTACAACGTGGACGGCTTGATGAGGCGCAGGTTGAGCGCCCCCAGCGTCCGCATCAGCAGGGGCAGCTTGAGGTGCTCGCGCGGATGATCGACCGGCACCACGGTGCGGACGGACAGTGTCGGCCGCACGGTCAACCACGCGTGCGGTGCGCGATGCGACCCTTGCGGCAAGGCCAGTCCCTCGCCCTCGCCGCCCTCGCCCATACGCGACCAGGTGAGCGGATGGACCGGCAGCAGTGCGTGTGTGGCGTCCAGCGAGGAAGGCAGGCCCACGTCCGCCATGGACGGCCAGTAGGCCGGTGGGGGCGTGGTCATCGTCACGCATGGGGCCGGCACGGCCAGCCAGCGCAGGGCGAACGACGGATCGTATTCCGGCGCGTAACGGCGCAGGTCGTCACCGTCGAAGCCGGACTTGGCCCGCGCGGTGGGATAGAACGGATGATCGCGGAAGCTGGCCAGGCGATCGCAGGCCAGCAGGCGTTCGTCCCACGTCGGGTGGTCCAGCGCGTGGGACAGCACCGCGGCATCGCGCTCGAACGACTCGCGTGCCAGGCCGCGATGGGCAATGGCACAGGCCGCCTCGTCGGCATACGCACGGTGCAGGGCCACGGTTTCCTCGTCGAGCCCGTCCGACAGGTGCGCCAGCCAGCAGGCCGCCCCACCCTCTTCCACCACGCCCGTGCCGTCGTCGCGCAACCAGCGCGACGCCTCGGCGCGCACATCCTGCATCGCGTCGCACGGGGCCGCCGGCAACCAGATCACGCCGGCCGGCAGGTGATCGATCCGCCACCACCCCTGGGGCGGCGTGCCGCTCCAGTGCGAGCGGATGGCTGCGGACGGTTGCGCGAACGCGCCCCGACTGGCGATACCGCGCACGTCCTCGCGCAGGCAGGTATCGATGATCCGGCGCACGATGTACGCCTCGTCCGTCATGTGCACAAGGCCGCTCATCCGTGCGACTCCATCGGAGCGATGTGCCAGCGGAGGCCGGACTCGATACGCGACAAGGCGCGTGCCAGGTCGTCGTCGTTGTCGGCCACCAGGCTCAGCGCACCCAGGTAGTCCTTGTTGGAACGGGTGAGGCGGATCTCGTCGCCGGTCTTGCGCAGGGCGCGGAACACCCCGTGCGCACCGTCGCCCGCTTCCTCGCGATCGGTCGGCGAGGCGGACAGCGTGCCCTCTTCCGTTGCCACGTAATAGCGCACCATCGCGCGGCGCTCGCTGGGCACGGCATCTTCCAGCGGACGACCCAGGTGCAGCCGCAGTATCCGCTCGAACCAGCCGCCCGGCTGCAACGCATCGAGCATGAATTCCCGGCCGTCACCGATGCTGCGGTAGTTGATCTCGATCAGCACGGGACCGTCCGGCGTGGCGACGAACTCGCTGTGGCACACCCCGAAGCCGACGCCGAAGGCGATCACCTGCGCCAGTGCCTGCTCGCGGCAGGCCACGCCATGCGGCCCGTTCCAGTGCGCCTCGCGCTCGATGAAATCAGGCGGCGGCGACAACGTGACGTCGAAGCCACCGATGGCCTGCACGCGATGCCCGTCGCCCAGGGTCTCCAGCGTGAACAGCGGGCCCTCGATGAAGGCTTCCAGCAACACCGCACGCTCCGGCCCCTGGCGGCGGAAAGCCTCCAGGTACGCCAGCAAATCCTCGGCAGAGGCACACAGGCGGACGTCCAGGCTGGCCACCCCTTCGCGTGGCTTCGCGATCACCGGATACGGCGTGTCCGCCGGTGGCTGTTCGCCCGGCGCCAGCATATGGAACCAGGGACACGGCAAGCCGCGCTCGCGCAACCGCTCGCGCATGGCGGCCTTGTTCTTCGCCGCGTAGCACACGCGCCAGTCCTTGCACGGCACGCCGAACTCCGCCGCCACCAGCGCGGTGGCGGTCTGCAGGTGATCGCTGTTGGAGAACACCGCCGCTGGCCGGATACCTTCGTTACGCAAGGCGTCGATCACCGCCAGCGGATTGAAGACGTCGCAGGCGACGACCTCCACGGGTGTATCGGTCGCGCTCAGGCGCTCGAGATGGTCGAGCCGCCGGTCCGTGGCGATGACCACGCGCAGGCCGAGGCGATGCGCGGCGGGGAGGAAGCCGTCGAGGACGGCGGGATGCGCAATGTGCGCGAGGATGACGAGCGGGGAGGACACCATGGGGGAGTTCCTTGCAACGTGGAGCGTTAGAAAGCCAGCTCCAGTCCGAGGGTCACACTGCGACCCGGGGCCGGCTGGCGACCCCACGGACTGGTATCGATTCCCCTGTACCAGTACTGCCTGTCGAAAAGATTGTTCAGCGCCAGCGACCCGGTGAGCACCGACGTGCCCTGCGTAAGGAGGGTCTGCGTCCACTGCGCGTTCCACACCGCGTAGGCCGGCAAACGACCCACCGAGGCGATGGCGTTCTCGGTCCGCGTGTTGGCGGTATCCGTGAAGGCGCTGCTGAAGTAGTAACCCGACAACGCGACGGTGGTATGACCGCGCGTGTACGACGCGCCCACGTTCACCTGGTTGCGCGAGGTGTACGGCACGCGCAGGCCCTCGAAGGCGCCCGAGCGTTGCTCGGCGTCCAGGTAGGCGTAGCCGGCGGTCAGCTTCAGCCCATCCAGGGCTTCAGGCGACCACGCGACATCGGCCTCCAGGCCCTGGTGGATGGTCTTGCCGATGTTGCCGTAGGTGCGCGTGGTGTTGTCGAGCTGGATCTGCTTGTCGAAGTCGATGCGATACAGATCGGCGTGGATGGCCGTCCGCGCGGTGGGCTGGAAACGCGCGCCCAGCTCGTAGTTCCAGGCCAGCTCCGAATCCAGGTTGTCGCCGAACACGATCTGCGTGACCTGCGGCGCGCGCAGCGAGCGCTGCGCATCCGCGTACACGTACCACGCGTCCGAGGCCTTGAAGCCCACGGTCAGGCCCGGCAACGCATTGCGCACGTTGTTTTCGAAGCTCACGCCGTTGGCGAGGTTGCGATAGGTGGCGTCCAGGTGCTCGTAGCGCACGCCAGGGGTCACGGTCAGTCGGTCGTCGGCAAAGCCGATCGCATCGCTGACGTACGCCGCCCAGGCACGGTCGCGGAACTGCCAGTCACGCACCAGCGTGTACACGCCGTTGTCGAGGCCGGTGTTGCCGACCAGGAAATCGATGTCCTCGTGCACCGCACGCGCGCCCACCGTCCATTGCTGGGTCACCGGCCCGTCGACATGCAGGCTGAACTGCGGTTGCGTGCCGTACACCTTGAAGCCGCGCGGCGCGCTCTGCAGCAACTGCGGCGGCAGGTCGGAACGCCAGGTCTGCGCGGAGGAACGGCGCATGCCCACGATGAAGTTGCGCTCGCTGTCGGAACTGAAGTTGCTCCAGCTGAACTTGGAGGTGTCGAACAGCCACCACGCGCCCAGGTCCTGCTCGTAGGTCAGCGACGCGCGCGTGGTGCTGCCCTGGAAACGATCCAGCGGCCGCGTGGCCTGGCGGGGATCGTCCTGGTAATCGGCGACCGACAAGGCCCCCGCCATGTCCATGCGCGCGATGTAACGCTGCACATCGGCCTTGAGCAGCTTGTCGTCACTGATCCACCACTCGGTACGCAGGCGGACGTTCTTGACGTTCGTACCGCTGTGCCCGCGGAAGTATTCGCCCTTGAGGTAATCGGCATCCAGCTGCATGCCGAAGTTCGGCGTGAGGTAACCGCCGGTGGACACCGAGGTGTCGCGCAGCATCTGGCCGCGGCCATACGCGGTGATGCGCTCGCCGACCGTGGTGCGCCACGTATCGGGAATGGGCTTGCTGACGAAGTTGATGACGCCGCCCACGTTGTTCGGGCCGTACTGCACGGCCGCGCCGCCGCGCACGATGTCGATGCGGTCGATCTGGTTCAGCGTGACCGGAAACAGCGACAGGCTGGTCTGCCCATAGGGCGCCAGCGACAGCGGAATGCCGTCCAGCAGCGCCTGCACGCGTCCGCTGCGGCTTTCATACAGCCCGCGCAACGCGATCTGCGGCAGCACGCCGGTGCCCGTCTCGTCGAAGATCTTCACGCCCGGCACGCGCTGCAAGGCATCGTCCAGCGAGCGGTTGGCACCCGTGGCCAGCGCCTCGCGATCGATCACCTGACGGCTGCCCGCATACGTCTTCACGTCCTCCGCCCGCGATGCGCCCAGCACGCTGCCGGTGACCGTCACGGCATCGAGCTTGCGCGCCTTGTCCTGCGGCGTGGCCGTGGTGGAGGCGATCGTGGCGTCCTGTGCCGACACGGCTTGCGCGAGCACGGCAAGACCCAGCGCGATAACGATGTGCCGCTGGCGGAGGCGGTGCTTCATGGAACGTTTCCTTGACATGGATAAGGGGGATTACGGTTCGCGCAGTTCGCCGGCCCGTGCGCGCAACGCGGCCTGCAACAGGCCACGGTCTTCACCGGCAAGCAGCCACGCCCCGCCGTGCGCGAGCCAGTAGGCACGCTGCTCGGTGGTGCGTGGGTTGGCGCAGAAAGGGATGTCGTGCGCGGTGCAACGCGCCGCCAGGTGCAACAGGGCGTCCCATACGTCAGCGTGCAACGGCTGGGGACCCAGGCCCATATCCAGCGACAGGTCGAGCGCACCTTCCATGACCAGCGACACGCCGGGCACGTCCAGGATCTCGTCGATGGCTTCCACCCCCGCCGTGCTCTCGATCATGGGCACGATGCGGATATCGCGGTTGGCGCGCTCGATATAGGCATCGAGCGATTCCCGACCGAAGCCGGTGACGCGGCCGCCGGTGATGCCACGACGGCCCAGTGGCGGAAAACGTGCGGCAGCCACGGCATCGCGTGCCTGTGCGGCGGTTTCCAGGCGGGGGATCACCACGGCCCGCGCACCGGCATCGAGCACGCGGCCGATCAGCTTCGCATCGACCTCGGGTACGCGGACCCACGGCTCACAGCCCGCCACCTCGCAGGCGCGGATGGCGTGCATCAGCTGATCGGGGGAGACCAGCTGATGCTCGAGGTCCAGCACGACGAAGTCGTAACCGGCCCTGCCGATCATCTCGCAGAGCAACGGTGACGGAAGCGAATTGAGAATGCCGATCTGGCGTTGCATAACGTCCTGTCGAGCCGGGGAAAGGATCGACGCGAACGATAATGCGAATAGTTCTCAATAACAAGCCTAACCGATCACACTCCGCCTACAAAAAATTGCGAATCAACCGCTACCGCCTGCCCCGCCACCGTGGATACCGCCCTTGGTGAGCGCAGCGGGATCGAGCAGTTTGGCAAGCTCCGCCTTCGACAGGCCAGTGGTTTCCAGAGCCACGTCCATGATCGGGCGCTTTTCCTTGTACGCCTGCTTGGCGGTCGCGGCGCCCTTCTCGTAACCGATGACGGGATTGAGCGCGGTGACCAGGATCGGGTTCTTGTCCAGCGCTTCGCGGATGTGGTCCTCATTCACCTTGAAGCCCGCGATGGCCTTGTCCGCCAGCAGCACGGTGACATTTGCCAGGATCTCGATCGACTGCAGCAGGTTGTATGCGATCACCGGCAGCATGACGTTGAGCTGGAAATTGCCCGACTGACCCGCGATGGCGATGGTGGCGTCGTTACCGATCACCTGGGCCGCCACCATGGCTGCGGCCTCGGGAATCACCGGATTGACCTTGCCCGGCATGATCGACGACCCCGGCTGCAAGGCGGGCAGTTCGATCTCGCCCAGGCCGGCCAGCGGCCCGGAGTTCATCCAGCGCAGGTCGTTGGCGATCTTCATCACCGCCACGGCCAGCGTGCGCAACTGGCCGGACAATTCCACCGGCGCATCCTGCGCCGCCATGCCGGCGAAGTAGTTGGCCGCGGACTCGAACTTCACGCCGGTCAGCTTCGACAGCTCCGCCGCCACCGCTGGACCGAACTTCGGGTCGGCATTGATGCCGGTGCCCACCGCACTGCCACCCTGCGGCAGGCGCCGGGTGCGTTTCAGGGTGTCGCCGATCCGCTCGATCGCGTCGTCGATCTGCGCCGACCAGCCGGACAACTCCTGGCCGAAGGTGATCGGCATGGCATCCATGAGGTGGGTGCGCCCCGTCTTCACCACCTTCTTCAGCTCCTTTGCCCGGCCGTCGATGGTCTTGCGCAGGTGCTTCAGGGCCGGAAGCAGCGTTTCGCTGGTGGCGAGCGTGGCGCTGACCAGGATCGCGGTGGGAATGACGTCATTGGAGCTCTGGCCCGCGTTGACGTGGTCGTTGGGATGCACCGTGCTGCCCGCCGCCTCGGCCAGATGCGCGATCACCTCGTTGGCATTCATGTTGGAACTGGTGCCCGAGCCGGTCTGGAAAACATCGATGGGGAAATGCTCGTCCACCTCGCCCGCCGCCACCCGCTCCGCCGCCGCGCGGATGGCCTTGGCCGACGCCTTGTCCAGGTGGCCCAGCTTGACGTTGGCCTCCGCCGCCGCCGACTTGATGAGGCCCAACGCACGGATGAACTGGCGCGGCAGGGTCAGCCCCGAAATGGGGAAGTTGTCCACGGCGCGCTGGGTCTGCGCCCCATAAAGGGCCTTGGCGGGCACCTTCAGCTCACCCATGCTGTCACGTTCAATACGAAACCGGGTCATAAGAAAACCTCCAATCAAGCCATGTAGGAGCGCACGCTGTGCGCGAATGCTTTACCCGAACGGTATACTAAAGAACTAACCGAAACGCCCCAGGAACACCTCCATGTCCCACGCCACGCTCACCGCCCTTTCGCCGCTGGACGGCCGTTACGCCGCCAAGGTGGAGCCGCTGCGCCCCATTTTCAGCGAATTCGGCCTGATGCATCGTCGCGTGCACGTGGAGATCCACTGGCTGCTGGCCCTGGCCGCCCACCCGGGCATCGTCGAGCTGCCGGCCTTCCCCGCCGAGGCGGTCACCCGCCTGCTGGCCATCACCGACGGCTTCTCCATCGAAGACGGCGAGCGGATCAAGGCGATCGAGGCCACCACCAACCACGACGTCAAGGCGGTGGAATACCTCATCAAGGAAAAGATCGGCAACGATCCCGCCCTGGCCCAGGCCAAGGAATTCGTGCATTTCGCCTGCACCAGCGAAGACATCAACAACCTCGCCTACTCGTTGATGCTGCGCGACGCCCGCGAGTCGGTGCTGCTACCCGCCCTGGACCAGGTGATCGCCCGCCTGCGCGCCCTCGCCCACGAGCACGCCGGCCTGTCGCTGCTGTCGCGCACGCACGGCCAGACCGCCTCGCCCAGCACCATGGGCAAGGAGATCGCCAACGTCGTGGCGCGCCTGGAGCGCCAGCGCAAGCAGCTGGTGGCCATCGAGATCCCCGGCAAGATCAACGGCGCCGTGGGCAACTACAACGCCCACGTCATCGCCTATCCCGACGTGGACTGGCCGGCGCTCGCCGCGCAGTTCGTCGACGGCCTGGGCCTCACCTTCAACCCGTACACCACGCAGATCGAACCGCACGACGGCATCGCCGAGTTCGCCGATGTGCTGCGCCGGATCAACATCATCCTGATCGACCTGTCGCGCGACGTGTGGGGCTACATCTCGCTGGGCTACTTCCGCCAGGCGCTGAAGGCCGGCGAAGTGGGTTCCTCCACTATGCCGCACAAGGTCAACCCGATCGACTTCGAAAACGCGGAAGGCAACTTCGGCCTGGCCAACGCCCTGCTCGGCCACTTCGCCGAGAAGCTGCCGATCAGCCGCTGGCAGCGCGACCTCACCGACTCCACCGTGCTGCGCGCCCTCGGTACCGCGTACGGCCATTCGCTGGTCGCGATCGAGTCGCTGCTCAAGGGCCTGGGCAAGCTCAACGTCAACGCCGAGCGCGTCGCCGCCGACCTCGACGCCAGCTGGGAAGTGCTGGCCGAAGCCGTGCAGACGGTGATGCGTCGCTTCGGCCTGCCGGAGCCGTACGAACAGCTCAAGGCGCTGACCCGCGGCCAGGGCATCACGAAGGATTCCATGCGCGCCTTCATCGATGGGCTGGATCTTCCCGCTGATGCGAAGCGGGCGCTGGCTGAGTTGACGCCTGCGACATATATCGGCCTGGCGGACAAGCTGGCTCGCGAGATCTGAGTTTTCCCGCGATTTGCGTGATCGTGAAAACCCGGCTCGCCTGAGCCGGGTTTTTTTATAGCTTGTCCCATTCCATCTTCTTCTGCGCGTGCGCCACGCATTGCACGCCCATCGAAACCAATGTCCCTACCGCACCCAGCGCCAGCATCATGCGTTGACGGTGCAACACGTCATCGTCTTCCAGCGACTCGACCAGCAAGCCGGTGACGCCGCCCGCGTAACGCAGCCATGCATGCGCGTCATTGAGCAGCGTATTGACGCTGGTATCGACAGCGATCGCCATGCTGCCCTCACCGATGTGTCCGTATTCGTCCATGGTGTTCTCCTTGATGCCGCCGTATTGCCGAGTCGTGGCACGCCATAGGTAAGCACGTGCCACCATCGCTCGCACGATGAGTCTCATCGGCCTGCCCGTGACCGGGCGCCGGGCGGCGTGATTGCAGAAGTGGATGCGGCGTCAGCCGTCGACCGTCGGACACGCGGCAGCGCGCCGTGCGTGCTCGGCACGAAACGTCTCAGGACAACGGCAGGCGCCGCGGTTCTTCAACCGTGTCTGCGGATGCGGCAGACAGCCCGGTAACCGTTGAGGGAAGCGCCACCGGGAAGCGGCGCGCGTGAGAATGCCTTAAGCTTTGGCGTAGCCATGGTCAACCTCTTTCGTTGATTAGGGTCAGCGGACCTTGTGGTGCTGTCACACCCCTGGTCCGCGCTTCTCACCGCATTCGAGCGATGGTTGCCTGCGAGGGTGGATAGTGGTCCGCAGGCAACGGGGACAACCTAGCAAAAAGGTTGGGGGGTTGTCTTGAGAACGATTCCGCCATGTCTTCCTCCAGCCTGCCGCGTACAGCATGCAGGCAGAATCGTCCGTGTCATGCGCTGATGCATCACAGGCGTTGTTTCACTGCGGCGAAAGATTCTCGACGCGTCTATGCCTGTAGGGGTTCCCTTACAGACAAGCTCTAACATCGCGCCTATTCTTGCGACCCGTCGCCCTCGTGAGTGATTTCTCGATGAGTAACGAGCCCCACATTCACTGCCCACTTTGCAGCTGGGAACCCAAGCCCGATAGTCGATGGGTTTGCGCACCCGGTGAGCCCGGTTCGGGCTGCCGCACATCGTGGAACACTTTTTGGACGGCCGGCTGCTGTCCTGGGTGCGGTCACTTCTGGTCCATGACCACTTGCCTGTCATGCAAGCGCGCATCGCCGCATGAAGCCTGGTACCACTTCCCGCCGCCAGGAACGGATGAAGAAGCGACCAAGCAGCGGGAAGAAGAGTTCACAACCTGACACCCACTTATCGCAACCTGTCGAATCCTTGCGTCGATATGGCCCACATCGACCGTTCATCGACCACGCCGAACAATACTCGCACCCCACCAATGCGAGCCCGTCGATGACCGCCAAACGCCACACCGCCCTCGCGCTTGCTTCCCTGCTGGCCGTGGCCGCTCCCATCGCCGTCCTGGCGCAAACCTCGCCCGCGCCGTCGGGCGCAATGACTCAGGCGCCCGCAGCCGCGAGCGAACCATCCAAAGACGCCCTACTCCAACGCCTCACCGCAAGAGCCGAATCACTCTCCGCGCAAATCACCACCGCGGAAAAATCCGGCCACCTCTCCCATCCCGAGAGCACTGCCCTGTCGACCAAAGTCACCCTCGTCGTCAAGAAAGCCCGCGCCGACCACGCCAGCCAAGGCTTCCTGAGCGCCGGCGAAAGCGCCTCCTACATGCGCGAATTCGACCAGGTCCAGTCCACGCTGGGCAAGCCAACAAGCACCCAACCCAAAACGTCTTAAACGCAGCGACAAACCAAGCGCTTCCCCCAAGCCCCGACACCGTACGCAGGCGCGGCCGGGTCGGATCTTGGGGCCGCCTGAGCTGAGGGCCGCGCACCCTGCTTCGAGCGAAATCACGGCTACGGCCCGCCCCGAAGGGCAGCGCCGAAGGCCCCAAGGTCCGACCCGGCCGCGCCCTCGCCACGCGCCCGGCCAAGCGCCGCGCCGCACGCCCCCGCCGCACGCCCCCGCCGCACGCCACGCTACAATCCCGCCCCATGGCCATCCAAACCCCCACCCGCAAAGCCCTCCCCATCGAAGTCCGCGGCACGTCCACCCATCCCCTGGGCATGACCCCCGCGCACTTCCTCCGCGACTACTGGCAGAAGCGCCCGTTGCTCATCCGCAACGCCTTCGAGAACTTCCAGCCGCCCATCGAGCCCAACGACCTCGCCGGCCTCGCCTGCGAAGAGGGCGTGCTCGCCCGCCTCATCGTCCACGACGAGAAGCGCGACCGCTGGACGGTGAAAACCGGCCCCTTCGAAGAAGCCGAATTCAGCAAGACGCCCAAGCGCGACTGGACGCTCCTCGTCCAGGACGTCGACAAGTGGGACGCCGATGTCGCCGCCCTGCTCGACCATTTCGCCTTCCTGCCCAGCTGGCGCGTGGACGACGTGATGGTCTCCTACGCCGAGGACGGGGGCGGCGTCGGTGCGCACGTGGACCAGTACGACGTGTTCCTGATCCAGGGCATCGGCCAGCGCCACTGGGCCATCAGCGACGACCCGGACGCCCCGCTCGACTTCCGCACCGACGTGGAGCTGAAGCAGCTGAAGGACTTCCTGCCCACCCACGAGTGGCTGCTCGAGCCCGGCGACATGCTTTACCTGCCGCCCGGCGTGCCGCACGACGGCGTGGCCCTCGGCGACTGCATGACCCTCTCGGTCGGCATGCGCGCGCCCTCGCAGGCGGAGCTCACCGGCGACCTGGCCGACTTCCTCGCCGAGCGCATGCCCGACGAACTGCGCTACACCGATGCCGACCTCGCCCCGGTCAAGCGCATCGGCGAGATCGACACAGCCGCGCTCAACCGGCTGCGCCAGGCGCTGCCCTTCGCCGGGGCGCTGGACCGTGACCTGCTGGCCGACTGGTTCGGGCGCTTCATCACCCGCTACCGCAACGCCCAGTCGCCTGCCGCCCCGCCCAAGGTGACCACCGCCGCGGCGTTGGACAAGGCGCTGGCCGCAGGCGCCGGTCTGGTTCGCCATCCGTACGCCCGGCTGGCCTGGGTCGGCGGCAAGAAGACCGCCACGCTGTTCGTCAGTGGTAACGCCTATGCCTGCCCGGCCGAACTGGCCGAGCGGCTGGCCGCCGAGCGCGACGTCCGGCTCGACCGCGCGCCCTCGCCGGCCGAACGCGAAGTGCTGCTGGCCCTGGTCAACGAGGGCGCCCTCGCCGTCCGCAAGGGTCGCCGCCGGTGAACGGACCGGCGAACACGGTGCTGGCCGCGGACGATCGCGCCAGCCTCGAGCTCGCCCAGATGCGCCTGCTGAGCCAGGCGCGCTACCGTGCCGCGCTGTACCTGCCGAGGATGGCCGTGGGCGAACTGGACAGTGAGGCGATTCTCACCGAACTGCGCCGACTCGCCACCAGCGGCCGACAGGCCCAGGTCCGTATCCTTACCCACGATGCGGAGCAGGCCCACCGCGACGGTCACCGGCTGGTTGCCCTCGCCCAGCGCCTGCCCACGGCGGTGTCGATCCGCGTCCCGCTCGACGAGGTGCACCTCGCCTACGCATCGGCGTTCATCTGCGATACGAAAAGTGGCTACCTGTTCCGGCCGGTGGCCGGGCGCTTCGAAGCCCGTGGCGACCTCGACGCACCCGGTGAGACCTCTCGTCTCATGGACTATTTCGACGAGGTCTGGGAGCGGGCCGAGCCCGCCTGGCAGATAAGACCACTCGGGATCTGAAAGGCATCCCCTACGTGAATTCGGGTTGGCGCCGTGTAGCGCCACGGGGCTATACTTAACGGATTCTTATGCCGCGGCGCGCCCCCTTGCGCCCAGCGGCAACCCGTCTTTTTCGTGTGTGCCGGTGGTGACGTGAGCGCAAACCTGATCCGCGAGTTTTCCGAATCCTCCCAGCTCGCCGGCGGCAACGCCGACTACGTAGAGCAGATCTACGAGGCCTGGCTGGCCGATGCCGGTTCCGTGCCGGCCGAGTGGGATGGCTATTTCAAGGCGTTGAAGGGCCGCGAGGCCGGCGATGTCGCCCACTCCGCCGTCATCGCCCGCATCGAGGCCGCGCAGAAACAGCGCCGTGGCGCGGTCGCGGCGCCCGCCGCCGGCTCCGCCGACAACGCGTATGCCCAGAAGCAGGCCGGCGTCCTGCGCCTGCTGACGGCCTACCGCTCGCGCGGCCATATCGCCGCCCAGCTCGATCCGCTCGGCCTCACCGTCCCGGATATCGACACCCCGGACCTCGGCCTGGCCTTCCACGGCCTGTTAGATGCCGACCTGGACACCGAGTTCGACGCGGGCACCTTCGCCGGTGGCGGCCAGCGCATGAAGCTGCGCGACCTGCTGGCGAAGCTCAAGCAGATCTATACCGGCACCGTCGGCGCCGAGTTCATGTACATCTCCGACTACGAGCAGCGCTCGTGGATCTACTCGCGGCTGGAGAAAGCCGCGGGTTCGCCGGGTCTGGAAAAGGCCGAGAAGGTCCGTGTGCTGGAGGCGCTCACCGCCGCCGAGGGCCTGGAACGCTACCTGCACACCAAGTACGTCGGCCAGAAGCGCTTCTCGCTGGAAGGTGGCGACAGCCTGATCCCGATGGTCGACGACGTGGTTCGTGCCGCCGGCGACAACGGGGTCAAGGAAGTCATCATCGGCATGGCCCACCGCGGCCGCCTGAACGTCCTGGTCAACATCCTCGGCAAGGCGCCCTCGCAGCTCTTCAACGAGTTCGAAGGCAAGTTCGAGCACGACGATAGCGCCATCCACACGGGTGACGTGAAGTACCACATGGGCTTCTCCACCGACGTCAAGACGCCCAACGGCGGCGTCCACGTCGCCCTGGCGTTCAACCCGTCGCACCTGGAAATCGTCAACCCCGTGGTTGCCGGCTCCGTGCACGCCCGCCAGTCGCGCCGTCGCGACACCGCGCGCGACAAGTCGCTGGCCGTGCTGATCCACGGCGACGCCGCCTTTGCCGGCCAGGGCGTCAACATGGAGCTCCTGCAGATGTCGCAGGCCCGTGGCTTCGCCATCGGCGGCACGCTGCACATGGTGGTCAACAACCAGGTGGGCTTCACCACGTCCAAGCGCGAAGACGCCCGCTCCACGCTGTACTGCACCGACCTGGCCAAGATGGTCAACGCGCCGGTGTTCCACGTGAACGGCGACGACCCGGAAGCCGTGATCCAGGTCACCCGCCTGGCCTACCAGTTCCGCAAGCAGTTCAAGAAGGACGTGGTGATCGACCTCGTCTGCTACCGCCGTCACGGCCACAACGAGGCCGACGAGCCGGCGGCCACCCAGCCGCTGATGTACCAGGTCATCCGCAAGCGACCGACCACGCGCGATCTCTACGCGCAGTCGCTGGTCGCCGCCTCCACCATCGGCGCGGACGACGGCCAGAAGATGCTCGACGATTACCGCGCGCGCCTGGAAAAGGGCGAGCCGCTGATCGCGATCAATCCGAACCCTACCCGGGACATCCCGGTGGACTGGAGCCGCTTCCAGAACAACAAGCTGTCGATGTCCGTGGACACCGGCGTGCCGCGCGAGCAGCTGGGCAAAGTGCTCGACGTGCTGCTGGACATCCCCTCCGATGTCACGCTGCACCCGCGTGTCGCCAAGATCTACGACGACCGCCGCAAGATGGCCGCCGGCGAGATCCCGGGCGACTGGGGCTTTGCCGAGAACCTGGCCTACGGCACGCTGATCGCCGAAGGCAACGACCTGCGCGTGGTCGGCCAGGACGCCGGTCGCGGCACGTTCTTCCACCGCCACGCGGTGCTGCACGACCAGAAGAGCGACGACGTCTACCTGCCTCTGTCCAAGATCCGCGCCGACGCCCGCGTCGACGTCATCGACTCGCTGCTCTCCGAAGAAGCCGTCATGGCCTTCGAATACGGCGAAGCCACCACCTCGCCCGACCAGCTCACCATCTGGGAAGGCCAGTTCGGCGACTTCGCCAACGGCGCCCAGGTCGTCATCGACCAGTTCATCAGCTCCGGCGAAGCCAAGTGGGATCGCTTCTGCGGCCTGTCGCTGTTCCTGCCGCACGGCTACGAGGGCCAGGGTCCGGAGCATTCCTCCGCGCGCCTGGAGCGTTTCCTCCAGTTGTGCGCCCTGGACAACATGCAGGTCTGCGTGCCGACCACGCCGGCGCAGGCGTTCCACATGATCCGTCGCCAGCAGGTGCGCCCGGTGCGCAAGCCGCTGATCGTGATGACGCCCAAGTCGCTGCTGCGCCACAAGCTGGCCGTGTCCTCGCTGGACGAACTGGCCCGCGGCCAGTTCCAGCTGGTGATCGGCGAGCACCGCGAACTGCCGGCCAAGAAGGTCCAGCGCATGGTGCTGTGCTCGGGCAAGGTCTACTACGACCTGCTCGAGGACGCCCAGAAGCGTGAACTGACCGACGTGGCCATCGTCCGCGTCGAGCAGCTCTATCCGTTCCCGCGCCCGGAAGTCACGGCCGAACTGGAAAAATACCCCTCCGTGAAGGAAGTGGTGTGGTGCCAGGAAGAACCGATGAACCAGGGTGCCTGGTTCCAGATCCGTCACCACCTGCAAGCCTGCATCGGGCCGAAGCAGAGCCTGTCCTACGCCGGACGCTCGCGCTCGCCCTCGCCGGCCGCCGGCCACCTCAATACCCATATTGCCGAACAGACGGCGCTTGTCGAGCAGGCGCTCGTGGCGCCTGTCGGCACCGATCACGCAGCGGAGTAAGGCAAGCATGTCCATCGAAGTCAAAGTCCCGGTCCTGCCGGAATCGGTCTCCGACGCGCTCATCGCCACCTGGCACAAGAAGGCCGGTGATGCGGTCAAGCGCGACGAGAACCTGCTGGATCTCGAAACCGACAAGGTCGTGCTCGAAGTGCCCTCGCCCGTCGACGGCGTGCTGAAGGAGATCAAGTTCGAGGAAGGCTCGACGGTCACCAGCAGCCAGGTCATCGCCGTGATCGAGGAAGGCGCCGCCGCTGCCGCGCCCGCCCCGGCTCCGGCCGCTGCCGCCGCTGAAGCACCCAAGGCCGAGAAGGCGGAGTCCAAGGAAGCCCCGAAGGGCGTCGACGAGCTCTCCCCCGCCGGCCGTCGTGTCGCCGTGGAAGACAACATCGACCCGTCCAAGGTCGCCGGCACCGGCCGCGACGGCCGCGTGACCAAGGAAGACCTGGTCAACGCCGGCAAGGGTGGCGCCACCGCCCCGGCCGCTGCCGCCGCGCCTGCCGCCAGGCCCACCCCGGGTTCGCGTCCGGAAGAGCGCGTGGCCATGACCCGCATCCGCACGCGCATCGCCGAGCGCCTGATGCAGTCGAAGAACTCCATCGCCATGCTCACCTCGTTCAACGAAGTGAACCTGGCCGAGGTGGTCAAGCTGCGCAAGGCCCTGGGCGAGCAGTTCGAGAAGGCCAACGGCGTGAAGCTGGGCTTCATGAGCTTCTTCGTCAAGGCCGCCACCGAAGCCCTCAAGCGCTATCCGGTGATCAACGCCTCGGTGGACGGCTCGGACATCATCTACCACGGCTACCAGGACATCTCGATCGCCGTGTCCACCGAGAAGGGCCTGGTCACGCCGGTGCTGCGCGACGTGCAGGACATGTCCTTCGCGGATGTCGAGAAGGGCATCATCGGTTACGCCAAGAAGGCGCGTGACGGCAAGCTCGGCCTGGACGACCTCCAGGGCGGCACGTTCACGATCACCAACGGCGGCACCTTCGGCTCGCTGCTGTCCACCCCGATCGTCAACCCGCCGCAGAGCGCCATCCTGGGCATGCACACCATCAAGGAGCGCCCGATCGTCGAGAACGGCCAGGTAGTCGCCGCCCCGATGATGTACATCGCCCTGTCGTACGACCACCGGATCATCGACGGCCGCGATGCCGTGCTGTTCCTCGTGGACATCAAGAACCAGCTGGAAAACCCGCAGCGGATGCTGCTCGGCCTCTGATGGTCGGTTGATTCAGTCACGTGAAGGCGGGAGTCGAAAGACTCCCGTTTTCATGTTCCGACCCCATATATGGCGGCAGTCCCTTCCGCCGTTTCATCCGGAGCAAAGCAATGAGCGACAAGTTCGACGTCATCGTCATCGGTGCGGGCCCCGCGGGTTACGTGGCCGCGATCCGCGCCGCGCAGCTGGGCCTGAAGACCGCCGTGGTCGACGCGTTCGTCGGCAAGGACGGCAAGGCGGCCCTGGGCGGCACCTGCCTCAACGTGGGCTGCATCCCGTCCAAGGCGCTGCTGGATTCGTCCAAGCAGTTCCACAACCTGACGCACAACTTCAAGGATCACGGCATCACGGCCGAGAACCCGAAGATCGACATCGGCACGTTCATCGGCCGCAAGGACAAGATCGTCAAGCAGTTCACCGGCGGCGTGACCATGCTGTTCAAGGCGAACAAGGTCACCTCGTTCTTCGGCAAGGGCAAGCTGCTGAAGGGTAACGAAGTGGAAGTCACCGGCAACGACGGCACGGTGTCGACCATCTCGGCCACCAACGTCATCCTCGCCTCGGGCTCGGTGCCCATCGAGCTGCCGTTCGCCAAGTTCGACGGCAAGCACATCATCGACAACGCCGGCGCGCTCGACCTCACCGAGGTGCCCAGGCGCATGGGTGTGATCGGTGCCGGTGTGATCGGCCTGGAGCTGGGCAGCGTGTGGAAGCGCCTCGGCGCCGAGGTCACGGTGCTGGAAGCCCTGCCGAAGTTCCTCGCCGTGGCCGACCAGGACATCGCCAAGATGGCCGCCCGCGAGTTCGCCAAGCAGGGCCTGGACATCAAGGTCAATGCGAAGGTCACCTCCGCCGAGGTCAAGGGTGACGAAGTGCACCTGGGCTACACCGACAAGGACGGCGCCGCACAGACGCTGGTCGTCGACAAGCTGCTGGTCGCCGTCGGCCGTCGCGCCTACACCGCCGGCCTGCTGGCCGACGACACCGGCGTCAAGCTGGACGAGCGTGGCCGCATCGTGGTCGACGAGCACAACCACACCGGCGTCGATGGCGTCTGGGCCATCGGCGATGCCGTGCGCGGCCCGATGCTCGCGCACAAGGGTTCCGAGGAAGGCGTCATGGTGGCCGAGCTGATCGCCGGCAAGCCGGGCCACATCAACCTCGACACCGTGCCCTGGGTCATCTATACCGAGCCGGAAATCGCCTGGGTCGGCAAGACCGAAGAGCAGCTCAAGGAAGAAGGCATCCCCTACAAGACGGGCGCCTTCCCCTTCGCCGCCAACGGTCGCGCCGTAGCAATGAACGAGGGCATCGGCCAGGTCAAAATGATCGCCCACGCCGAAACCGATCGCATCCTCGGCGTGCACATGGTCGGCCCGGTGGTCTCCGAGCTGATCCACGAGTGCGTCGTGGCGATGGAGTTCAAGGGCTCGTCGGAAGACCTGGCCCGCATCGTCCATGCCCACCCCGCCTTGTCGGAAGTGGTGCACGAAGCCGCCCTCTCGGTCGACAAGCGCGCCATCCACAAGGGCAACTGACCTAGCCCGCACCACCGAAGCCCGCCCCTGCCCCAAGCAAGGGCGGGCTTCGTCGTTTCAGGCAGGTGTTTTTGTAGGAGCGCACGCTGTGCGCGACATCTTTTTGCGAGATGTCGCAAGGCTTGTCACTCTCTCGCCAAACTGGTTCGCGCACATCGTGCGCTCCTACACCAGACCGGTTTGTGCACGCCGCCGCCAGACCGGTTCGCGCATGCCGTCGCCAGACCGGTTCGCGCACAGCGTGCGCTCCTACAAATACATCGGAGACTTCGACCATGCGTGAGATCACATACCTCTGCGTCTACTGCGGTTCCAGCAGTGGCTCGCACCCGGAATACACCGAGGCCGCCAAAGCCTTCGGCACACGGATGGCGCAGGAAAACATCGCGCTCGTCTACGGCGGCGGCAAGGTCGGCCTGATGGGCACGGTCGCCGATGCCGTCCTTGCGGCGGGCGGCCGTGTCATCGGCGTGATCCCACGGCAGCTGGTCGAGAAGGAAGTCGCCCACACCGGGCTGTCCGAGCTACAGGTCGTCGAAACCATGCACGAGCGCAAGACGCGCATGTACGAACTGTCCGACGCCTTCGTCGCCCTGCCCGGCGGTTTCGGCACCATGGACGAGATGTTCGAGATGCTGACCTGGGCGCAATTGGGGCTGCACAGCTACCCCTGCGCGTTCCTGGACGTACGCGGCTTCTACAAGGGGCTGGCGGCGAGCATGGACCACATGGTGGCCGAGGGCTTCGTCAAGCTGACCCAGCGCGACCAGGTGTGGTTCGGCAACGACATCGACGCCCTGTTCGACTGGATGCAGCACTACGAATCCAGCTATACGCCCAAATGGATCACCGCCACATCGGTCGATACGCGCGATTGAGGGCGGCACCGGCCGCGTTAAGTCACTGTCGAGGCAGGTTTAATCCGCCCGGCCATTGATACGGGCGCATCGGTCGGTAGAATGGCCCATCGCCAGAGGCGCAACACGTGACGGATTATCGTCACGTGGGCTTATCGAAGACGCCCGCCCGGATGGCGGGGGTCACCAAGGAAACACATCGGGCGTTGCCCGGGGGAAAGTGAATGGCTCGCATCCTGATCGTCGACGATTCGCCGTCGCAGCTGCTGGGAATCAAGCGCATCGTCGAGAAGCTGGGCCACGAGGCCATCACCGCCGAGGACGGCGCCCAGGGCGTCGAGGTCGCCAAGCGCGAGATCCCGGATCTCATCCTGATGGACGTCGTCATGCCCAACCTCAACGGGTTCCAGGCCACGCGCACCATCAGCAAGGAAGAGACGACCAAGCACATCCCGATCATCCTGGTCACCACCAAGGACCAGGACACCGACAAGGTATGGGGCCTGCGCCAGGGCGCCAGGGCCTACGTGGTCAAGCCCATCAAGGAAGACGAACTGATCGCCGCCCTGAAGGAACACCTGCCGGCCTGAACGCCGGATCGGACAACGTCCCGTCGCACGGACGATGTCTGTAGGAGCGCACGATGTGCGCGATGGGGCTTGCCGAACCTTCGTGGCTTGCCTCATCACCGCTTTGTCGGCTTTTCGCGCACATCGTGCGCTCCTACACACACCCCGCGACGAGTTAGCGGCGGGGGTCGAAGCCGCTGAAGGCGTCCTTGAACTCCGCGTAGGCCGCTTGCTCTTCGTGCGTTTCCGGCACGGGGACGCGAATCTCCAGCACCACGATCTGATCGCCGGGCTCCGTGCCCGGCAGGCCGCGGCCCTTGAGACGCAGCTTGCGACCGGACTGCGAGCCGGCGGGGATACGCAGGTCCACGTGGCCGCCCAGGGTCGGCACGGGCACCGTGGCGCCCAGCGCGGCCTCCCACGGGGTGATCGGCAGCGTGTGCGTGACGGTGCGGCCGTCCAGCCGGAAGCGCGCATCGTCACGGATGCCGATCTCCAGCAGCAGATCGCCCGAGGGGCCGCCGCCGGCGCCGGGGTGCCCCTGCCCGCCCAGACGAATGGTCTGGCCGGACGCGATGCCCGCCGGGATCTTTACTTCCAGCGTCCGCTCGCCGCCGTTCGAGTCGTTCAGCACCACACGCGTCTTGCCGCCGGTGAAGGCGGTCTGCAGGTCGGTCTCGATCCTGGCCTGGATATCGCGGCCGCGACGCGCCTGGGCCTGCTGCTGCGGACCCCTGCCCCGCCCGGCACCGCCGAACAGGCTTTCGAAGAAGTCGCTGAAGTCGCCGCCACCGCGGCCGCCCATGTCGCCGAAATCGAATCCCCCGCCCTGGCCCTGGCCGAAGCCCGGTGGCGGACGGAACTGCTCGCCCTGGCGATAACCGCCCGCGCGGATCTGGTCGTACTGACGGCGCTTCTCGGGATCCTTCAGGGCCTCGTTGGCCTCGTTGATCGCCTTGAACTTTTCCTCGGCCCCCGGCTCCTTGTTCTTGTCGGGATGGTATTTACGGGCAAGCTTGCGATACGCCGCCTTGATATCGGCGTCGGTCGCGTCGGGCTTGACCCCTAAGGCTTCGTAATAATCCTTGAACTCCACAGGCTCTCCCGGGCTTGTGTCGACCACCAAAAAACGAAATGCCCGCGGCGGAACGTGTCCACCGCGGGCCAGGCTTCCAAGCTTAGAGCGAATCAGCCCGCGGCGTTAACCATAATGCAACGATACATGACAAAGCTGGCTCATCTCTCTGACTCCCAAGAAGTTTTTCGGCCGACTGGCCGTATGGGATGAAACATATGATCGCCCGGGCGCGATTCAAGAGCTCGCCGGCAACGGTTGCCGTCGCTTCAGCAAAAGCGCCTTCCCGTACACTCGGCACTTCCATCACCCCAAGGACCTTGCCATGACCATTGCCGTCGGCGATCGCATTCCCGAAGCCACGCTAGCCGTCTTCCAGGACGGCATCCAGACCGTCTCCAGCACCGACGTCCTCGGTAACGGCAAGGTCGTGCTGTTCGCGGTGCCGGGTGCCTTTACCCCGACCTGCTCCAACAAGCACCTGCCCGGCTACATCCAGCACCTGGAGGATTTCAAGGCACGCGGAGTCACGGTGGCCTGCCTGTCCGTGAACGATGCCTTCGTGATGCACGCCTGGGGCGAATCGCAGGGCGTACCCGACGGGCTGCTGATGCTGGGCGACGGCAATGCCACGTTCGCGAAGGCGATGGGCCTGGAACTGGACGGCACCAAGAACGGCATGGGTATCCGCGCGAAGCGTTTCGCGCTCTATGCGGAAGATGGCGTGGTCAAGGTGCTGAACGTCGAGGCGCCCGGCGAGTTCCGCGTGTCGACGGCGGAGACGATGTTGCAGGCGATCGACAGCTGAAAAAAAACCCCCGCGTATACCGCGGGGGTTTCTCGTGACGCGTCGATCGGTTTACGCGTCGCTCGGTTCGGTGCCTTCGTCGTCCACCGGACCGCTTTCGACCGGCGGCATGTCCGCCGCGGCGTCGCCATCGATGGCAGCAAGGTCGCCGGCAAGCTCGCCGTCGATTTCCAGTTCCTCTTCCGCTTCCAGGCGCACGATGCCGATCAGCGTCTCGTCCTTGGGCAGCTTGATCAGGGTGACGCCCTGCGTATTGCGGCTGAGCTGCGAGACTTCGGACACACGTGTGCGCACCAGCGTGCCCTGGTCGGAGATCAGCATCAGCTGCTGCGTCTCGGTGACCTGGGTGGCGGCGACGAGCTGGCCGTTACGATCCGAGCACTGGATGGCGATGACGCCCTGCGTGCCGCGACCCTTCTTCGGGAACTCATGCAGCTCGGTGCGCTTGCCATAGCCACGCGCCGTGGCGGTGAGGATGTCACCCTCGCCCTTGGCCACGATCAGCGAGACGACCTCCGAACCGTCGGCGAGGCGCATGCCGCGCACACCGGTGGCCGTGCGGCCCATCGAGCGGACGGTGCCCTCGTCGAAGCGCACCGACTTGCCGTTGGAGGCGAACAGCAGCACATCGCTCTCGCCGCTCGTCATGGCGACATCGACCAGCGCATCGCCCTCGTCGAGGTTGATGGCGGCCTTGCCCTTCTGCAGCTGGAACGCGAACTCCGTCAGCGGCGTTTTCTTCACGGTGCCATGGCGGGTGGCGAAGAAGACGAAGCAGGTCGGGTCGTACTCGCGCACCGGCAGCAAGGCCTGCACCTTCTCGCCCTCACCCAGCGGCAGCAGGTTGACGATGGGCTTGCCACGCGCACCCGGGCCGGCTTCCGGCATCTGGTACACCTTGAGCCAGTACACGCGGCCGGTGCTGGTAAAGGTGAGCAGCGTGTCGTGCGTGTTCACCACCCACAGCTGCTGCACCACGTCTTCGTTCTTCAGCGCCGACGCCGAACGGCCCTTGCCGCCGCGCTTCTGCGCACGATAGAGGCTGGCCGACTGCCGCTTGATGTAGCCGGTGTGCGACAACGTGACCACGACATCCTCGGGTGCGATGAGGTCGAGGACGTTGAGGTCTTCCTGCGAATGCTGGATCTCGGTGCGACGGGCGTCGCCGTAATCCGTGCGGATCTGTTCCAGTTCCTCGCGGATGACCTCTAGCAGGCGCGCCGGGTTTTCCAGGATGTCGATGAGCCCACGGATGGCCTCGAGGATTTCCTTGTATTCGTCGGAGAGTTTTTCCTGCTCCAGGCCGGTAAGGCGATGCAGGCGCATCTGCAGGATTTCGGTGGCCTGGGCTTCGGACAGCTGGTAGCCGTCGTCACGCAGGCCTTCGCGCGGGTCCATGTCTTCCGGGCGCGAGGACGATGCGCCGGTGGCGGCGAGCAGCGCCTTGACCAGGCCCGGCTCCCAGCGACGCGCGACCATGCGCTCGCGGGCTTCCTGCGAGGACGCCGACGTGCGGATCAGTTCGATCATCTCGTCGATGTTGGCCAGGGCCACCGTCAGGCCTTCGAGGATGTGCGCGCGCTGGCGTGCCTTGCGCAGGTCGAAGATGGTGCGACGGGTGACGACTTCGCGGCGATGGCGAATGAACGCCTCGAGGATGTCCTTGAGGTTCATCAGCTTCGGCTGGCCGTCGAGCAGCGCGACCATGTTGATGCCGAAAGTGACCTGCAGCTGCGTCTGCTGGAACAGGTTGTTCAGCACCACGTCGCCCATGGCGTCGCGGCGGATCTCGATGACCACGCGCATGCCGTCCTTGTCGGACTCGTCGCGCAGCTCGCTGATGCCTTCGAGCTTCTTTTCCTTGACCAGCTCGGCGATCTTCTCGATCAGCCGCGCCTTGTTGACCTGGTAGGGAAGCTCGTGGATGAGGATGGTTTCGCGACCGTTGGCCTCGGTTTCGATCTCGGTGCGCGCACGCACCAGGATGCGGCCACGGCCCGTGCGATAGGCCTCGACGATGCCGGAGGAGCCGTTGATGATGCCGGCGGTCGGGAAATCCGGACCGGGGATATGCGTCATCAGCTCGTCGACGCCGAGCGAGGGTTCCTCGATCAGCGCCAGCGTGGCGTTGATCACCTCGGTCATGTTGTGCGGCGGGATGTTGGTCGCCATACCCACGGCGATACCCGCGGAACCGTTGACCAGCAGGTTGGGCACGCGCGCTGGCAGGACCAGCGGCTCGCTTTCGCTTTCGTCGTAGTTCGGCCCGAAGTCGACGGTTTCCTTGTCGATATCGGCGAGCAGTTCGTGCGTGAGGCGCGACATGCGCACCTCGGTGTATCGCATGGCGGCGGCGTTGTCGCCGTCGACCGAACCGAAGTTACCCTGGCCGTCGACCAGCATGTAGCGCAGCGAGAACGGCTGGGCCATGCGGACGATCGCGTCGTACACCGACGAATCGCCATGCGGGTGGTATTTACCGATGACGTCACCGACCACGCGGGCCGATTTCTTGTAGGCACGGTTCCAGCCGTTGCCCAGCTCGTTCATGGCGAACAGAACGCGTCGATGTACCGGCTTGAGGCCGTCGCGCACATCGGGCAGTGCACGCCCGACGATGACGCTCATCGCGTAGTCGAGATAGCTTTGGCGCATCTCGTCTTCGATGTTGACGCGAATGATTTCTTTGGCGAGTTCTGCCATCAAACGGCTTCCTGGATGTCCATCAAAATGCCCCCGTCACCCGCATGTGTCGCGGTATCGCGACGCGGCCGACCCAACCTGTCGATGGTATCACAACGGGTGTGGAAAAGACAGCTAAAAAGGGCGTAAAAACAATTACTTACGCGGCTGTTTTCCGACTGCGGAAAAGCAGGGTCCTGGCGAACAGGAAATTGGCCGTGGCGCCGACCGCGGAGCCCGCCGCCACGGCCACCGCGGGCCAGGGACGCAGCGCGGGAAACGCCTCGAGCACGACAAGGTAGACGCCGTTGTTGACCACCGCGCCGGCGGCCATCAGGCCCATCCAGTGGAGCCATTCCGCGCGCGCGCTTCGCCCGGACTGGCGGTGCGCGAAGGTGTGCCGACGGTTCCACCACCAGGTGGCCGTGGCCGCCGACAGGAACGAGACGATACGCGCGGTGTAGATGTTCCAGCCGGCGAAGCTGACCAGCGACTGGGCGATGCCGGCGTCGACCAGCAGGCCCAGCACGCCACCCACCGCGAACAACAGCAGTTCGCGGCGGACATGGCTCACGGAAACAGTGTCCGCATCTGCGTTTCGTCGGGCTTGAGGATCACGCCGCGCTCGGTGACGATGGCGTCGATCAACGCCGCCGGGGTCACGTCGAACACCGGGTTCCACGCGTCCGCGCCTTCGATCACGGTGCGGGTGCCGGACATCGACAGCAGTTCCGCCGCGTCGCGCAGTTCGATCTCGATGTCGTCGCCGTGGGCGGTGGCCATGTCCACCGTGGTCGACGGGGCCACCACCATGAATTTGACCCCGTGGTGCCGCGCCGCGATGGCGAGCTGGTAGGTGCCGATCTTGTTGGCGGTGTCGCCGTTGGCGGCGATGCGGTCCGCACCCACGATCACCCACTTCACCTTGCCGTCCTTGAGCAGGTGCGATGCGGCCGAGTCGGCGATCAGGCGCGCGGGGATACCGTCGCGCACCAGCTCCCACATGGTCAGGCGGGCGCCCTGCTGCCAGGGCCGTGTTTCGCCGGCGTAGACCTGTTCGATATGACCCGAGGCGACGCCCGCACGGATGACACCGAGCGCGGTGCCGTAACCGGCCGTGGCCAGCGAGCCGGTGTTGCAGTGGGTGAGCACGTGCGAGCCCGGCTCGATCAGGGCGGCACCCAGTTCGCCCATGTGGCGGTTGGCGGCGAGGTCCTCGTCCTGGATGGCCTGGGCCTCGCGCGTCAGTGCGTCGGTGTCGGCACCCTCGGCGATGCGGCGGTTCATGCGATCCAGCGCCCACATCAGGTTGACCGCCGTGGGCCGCGCCGCGCGCAGCGTGGCCATCGCGGCCGGCAGGTCCTGCCCTGCCCGCGCCGCCAGCACCACGCCCCACGCGGCGGCGATGCCGATCGCGGGTGCGCCGCGCACGGCCAGGTCACGGATGGCGGTGGTGACGTGCTCCGCGGTGGTGCTGTCGAACCAGACTTCCTCGGCGGGAAGCCGCCGCTGGTCGAGCAGGCGCAGGCGATCGCCGTGCCATTGCACGGCACGAATGGAATCGTGGGAGGCGTAGGTGTTCATCGGCGCATTATCGCATTGGCGGTGGGGGTGGCGCATCGCGCGCTCCTACCGGGCGGCCAGCCACGCGTGGATGGCAGGGGGCACCTGCTTTTGCGCGCGGCCGGAGACGTAGATACCGATGTGGCCACCCTGGAAGGCAAGGGCCGTGTAATCGTCGCTGCCGATCGCTTCGCCCATGGGTGTCGAGGCGGCGGGCGGCACCAGGTGATCCTGCTCGGCGTAGATGTTGAGCACGGGCTGCGTGATGTGCTTCAGGTCGACCCGGCGGGTGCCGATCATCGCCTCGCCCTTGATCAGCAGGTTTTTCTGGAAGAAATCGCGCGCGAACTCGCGGAACGCCTCGCCCGCCTGGTCCGGCGAATCGAAGATCCACTTTTCCATGCGCAGGAAGTTTTCCACTTCCTTCGGGTTGTCCAGGATGTCGACCAGGCTGACGTACTTCTGTTGGTTGAGCCGCACCGGCTTCAACGTGAGGTAGGTGAAGTTCATCAGGTCGGCGGGGATGTTGCCCATCGTGTCGACGAACAGGTCGATGTCGATGTTGCGCGCCCAGTGCGACAGCATGTTGTCCGGTGTATGGAAGTCCACCGGCGTGACCATGGTGACGAGGTTGCGCACCTTTTCCGGATGCAGCGCGGCGTAGCACAGCGAGAACACCCCGCCCTGGCAGATGCCGAGCAGGTTCAGTGCTTCGTCGCCATGGCGCGCACGTACGACATCGACACAACGATCGAGATAGCCGTCGATGTAATCCTCGAGCGTGAGCCAGCGGTCGGCGCCGTCGGGGTAGCCCCAGTCGATCAGATAGACGTCTTCACCCTGCTCGAGCAGGTTGAGTACCATCGAGCGGTCTTCCTGCAGGTCGACCATCCACGGCGTGTTGACCAGCGCGTAGCAGATCAGCAACGGTGTCTTCGCCGTCGGCGCCTTGCTGCCCTTGAAGTGCCAGAGGGTGAGCTTGTCTTCCGTATAGACGGCTTCACGCGGCGTCGCGCCGAGTTCGATCGGGCCGACGTGTTTCAGCGTTTCCATGCCGGCTTCTAGCTTGCGCCGGAAGGCTTCCACTTCGGCCTGCGCACGGGCCGGGTCGAACGCGAACGGGTGGTCGCTCATCGCTTGTTGCCCGTGGCGGCCGGCTTTTTCAGGGGGACCTCGTTCGACGACGCCTTCTTCGCAGGGGACTTCTTCACAGCAGCCTTCTTCAGCGGGACCGTGGTGGCCGCGGTCTTCGTCGCACCGCCCCTCTTCGCCGACGCCGGCTTCACCGCAGGCCTGGGGCTCGTGCCCGAACCGCGCAGCGCGGCGATGTCCGCCTTCAGCGCGTCGATCTCGGCGGCCACGCCCTGCAACTTGCGCAACTCGCGGCGCACCGATTGCAGTCGCTCGCCGAGGCTGTCGACCTCGGTCCGGGTAGGCATGCCGGCCTGGACGGCGAAACGCTCGACCTGCTTCTGCTGCAGCCGCTTCAGCCGCATCTGCGCGTCGACCAGGGCCGCGTAGACGTCCTTGAATTCTTCCGACAGCGCAGCCTCGCCATAGCTCTCTTCGGCGAGGCTGACCCAACGGTCGTACACCGAGCGCATCGAGTCGGTATCGGTGGGCGGCGCCTGCTGGCGCAACGCCGCCGTCGCGCGATCCTGCACCCCTTGCATAAGCGTCTGGTAGCGCTGGTAATGCCCGGCGTAGTCGATCCAGGCCCGCAGCAGCGCCTGCTGTTCTTCCTGCTGCTCACGGGTCAGACCGAACGCGGGCATCGACAACGCTTCGCGCGCCACGCGGGCCCAGTCGTCGAAGTCCTGCGTACCGGGCGATGCCGAGGCGCCAGGTGGCGCCCCATAGCCGAACGGCCCCGTGCCAGGCGAGCCCGGCATGAACGGCGGCATGCCCGGCCCCCCGGGCCCGAACGGCATCGGGCCGATACCCGCCCCGCCGAACGACGACGTGCCGCCCATGGCAAAAGGCGACGCGAGCGGCTCACCGGCGGTGAACGAGCGCATCCAGTCGCCGTAGCCGCCGAGGCCGGTGAACATGCGCGACATGATATCGGCAGGACCGACCTCGCCCGCCGCCTCGGCCTTGGGGTCGAACTGGCGCGACCAGGCCTCGAGGCCGTCGCGGACCAGGGCCTGGTACTGATCGATGAAATCGTGGGGTTTGTCAGCCATGCCGCTATGGTACGGCACTCACGGCGTCACCTCGAATCCGGCTTCCCGGTCGGCCGTGGAACTGCCGCCGACCCACACCGTGTAGCGCGTCGGCTCGATCACCTGGACGCTTTGGCGGTTCCAGAACGAGAGCTCGGCAAAGCCCAGCGGGAAGGTAACCTGCTTCGACTCGCCGGGCTGCAGGCTCACACGCTGGAAGCCCTGGAGGCTACGCACCGGCTGCTCGAGGCTGGCACCGAGGTTGCGCACGTAAAGCTGGACCACTTCCGTGCCCGCGCGCCGGCCGGTGTTCTTCACGGTGGCGGTGACCGTGACCAGATCCTTCGCACCGCGTCGGTTCGCTTCCGTGAGCGGCACGCTGGAGCGCGATACGGTTACGTCGGCGTAGCCGAACGTGGTGTACGACAGGCCGTGGCCGAACGGGTAAAGGGCTTCGTTGGGCGTGTCGATGTAACGCGATACGAAGGTCGTGTCATGCGACGGAGGCCGCCGCGTATCGGCGTCACCCGCGGGGCGTCCCGTCGGGAACGCGTTGTAGTACAGCGGCTCCTGCCCTTCCGTGTACGGGAAGCTCATGGTCAGCTTGCCGCTGGGCGCCACGTCGCCGAACACCACGTCGGCCACCGCGTTGCCCGCCTCGACACCCGGAAACCACACGGCCACGATCGCCGGCACGTGCCGGTCGGCCCAGTCGAGCACGAGCGGACGGCCGGAGAACACCAGCAGCACGACCGGCTTGCCGCTGGCCACGACCTGTTCGAGCAGCTTCTGCTGGTTGCCGGGCAGCCCCAGGTGCGCGCGTGCGCCCGCTTCGCCGCTCATGTGCGCGGCCTCACCCAGCGCCATGACGACCACGTCCGCGCGTGCCGCCGCCTTCAACGCGTCGGCGAAGCCGGCCTCCGAGTCGCCCTCGATCGCGGTGCCCGGCGCGTAGATCAGTTCACCGCCGTTCGCTTTCAGGCGATCGGCAAGTCCCTTGCGCAACGTGGTGAAGTCGTCGAACGTGCGCGAGCCGCCCCACGGCCCCTGCATCTCCTTCGCTGCATCCGCCAGCGGACCGATCAAGGCAACGTGTCGTACATGGGCATCGAGCGGCAGCAACGGCGTGGATCCGACCGTGCCGTTCTTCAGCAGCACGAACGATTCCTCCGCCGCGCGGCGTGCCAGCGCACGGTTCGCCGCCGTCGGCCCGGCCGGTTCGACGCCACGCGCGTACGGGTGTTCGAAAAGACCGAGCGCGAATTTCACCCGCAGGACGCGGCGCACGGCTTCGTCCACCGTGGCCATCGACAGCTTGCCCTGCGCCAGCAACGCGGGAATCTGCGTGTCGTAGTAATGGCTCATCATGTCCATCTCCACGCCTGCTTGCAGCGCCTTGCGTGTGGCGGTGGCCGCATCCGGCGCGATACCGTGATGGGTCAGTTCCATGATCGCCGTGTAATCGCTGACGACGAAGCCGTTGAAGCCCCACTCCTTCCGCAGCACGTCGGTCATGAGGTAGGGATCGGCCGTGGCCGGCACGCCGTTGAGCGCGTTGAACGCACTCATCATCGTCGCCGCGCCCTCCTCCACCGCCGCGCGATACGGCGGCAGGTAGACCTGGCGTAGACGCACGTCCGACATATCGGTGGTGTTGTATTCCCTGCCCGCTTCGGCGGCGCCGTAGGCAGCGAAATGCTTGACCGACGCCGCCACGTTTTCAGGGTCGGCCAGGTCGTTGCCCTGGTAGCCACGGATGTACGCGCGCGCGATGGCCGAGCCCAGGTACGCATCCTCGCCGGCGCCCTCCGCCGAACGACCCCAGCGCGCGTCACGCGAGACATCGACCATCGGCGAGAACACCCATTTCACGCCGCCGCGTGTCGCTTCGAGCGCGGCCATGCGCGACAGGTCCTGCACGAGCTGCGGATCCCACGTCGCCGAAAGCGCCAGCGGAATCGGATAGATGGTGCGATAGCCGTGAATGATGTCCGCGCCAAACAGCAAGGGGATGCCGAGGCGACTCTTCAGCGCGGCCTCCTGGAAGGGCCGCGTCTTCGCCGCGCCGACCAGGTTGAGCACGGAGCCCAGTTCACCCTTGCGGGCGAGCGCCATCGTGTCGACCTTCGTGCGTGTTTCCGGGTTGGGCGCGAACGCATCGGTGTCCTTCGCCGTCGATCCGCCCTGGGCGGCGTACTGCGAAAGCTGACCGACCTTCTCCTGCAGCGTCATGCGCGCCAGCAGCGCATCGACTTTCCTCTCGATGTCGGGCGATGCGATCTGCGCGTTCGAAGGCGCTGCCGCCGTGTCGGTGGCGTGCGCGGGGCGGACCGCGACGGGCGCCACGGCGAGGCCGAGCGCGATGCAAAAGCCAAGGCGGATGGGGTGCGGCATGGACGGCTCCGAGGGCGCGATAACCCGCCGAGACTGCCAGCGAAACGTTTACATCGCCATGGGTATCGGTCACGGATGGACGCGCTCAGCGCGTGCCGATGCCGTCCAGGAAAACGCCCACCAGATGATCCACGCGCGACGTCGTCGTAACATCCTGTTCGACCGACAGGCAGATGGCCATCACGACGCAGACCAGATCACCCACGGTCACGTCGCCACGGATCACGCCCGCCGCCTGCGCGCGCCCGAGCAGACGCTGCGCTTCTTCGCTGCTGGCCTGACAACCCGCAGCGCCGCTCTTGAGCACGGCGCCCAGCGACGCAGCCAGCCCCCGGTAATGGGTGGTATGACCGACCAGCTCACGGACGAAGCTGCGCACCGACGCTTCCGCGCCAAGGGCATCGCGCGTCCGGCTGCCCTCGGCGAGCTCGAGCAGGCGCGTGTCGCTCAGCGCGGCCAGCAGTTCGTCCCGCGTGGCAAAACGACGGTAAAGCGTGCCGATGCCGACCCCGGCACGCTTGGCGACCTCCTCGAGCGAGGCGTCGGCCCCGCGCTCGACGAACACCGCCTCCGCTGCCTCGAGAATCCGCTCGCGGTTACGCGCGGCATCGGCACGAAGCGGTGTCTCGTCAGTGACGAGCTTTCGGTTCATGAACTCCCTCCATTGATAAGTGGATGATGCCTCCATATAGTAAGTGGAGCAATCCTCCACTTCATAAGGACTCTGGTATGGCACAGCGATTCGAGAACAAGGTGGTCGTCATCACGGGCGGCAGCGAAGGTATCGGGCTGGCGACGGCCAAGGCCTTCGTCGCCGAAGGAGCGACGGTCTACATCACCGGCCGCCGGCAGGATCGGCTCGATGCAGCGGTGAGCGAGATCGGTGCCGGCGCCATCGGCGTTCAGGGCGATGCCTCGCGCCTGGACGATCTGGACCGCCTTTACGACATCGTCAAGCGCGACCACGGCAGGGTGGACGTGGTTTTCGGCAATGCCGGTATCGCCGAATCCGACGTACGCCCCCTCGGTGAGATCGACGAAGCCGCCTTCGAGCACATCTTCGGCCTCAATGTGCGTGGCCTGATCTTCACCGTGCAAAAAGCGCTTCCGCTGATGGTCAAGGGCGGCACCGTGGTGCTCAACGGCTCGGTGGCCGGCAGCAAGGGCTTCCCGGGTCAGTCGCTGTACAACGCGAGCAAGGCGGCCGTGCGCTCGTTCGCCCGCAGCTGGACCTCCGACCTGAAGGACCGCGGCATCCGCGTCAACGTGGTATCGCCCAGCGGCACCGAAACGAAGCTGATGCGCGGCTACCTGGATACCCGGCCGGGCGTGGAAGACATGTTCAACCAGGTGGTGCCACTCGGCCGCATGGGGCAGCCCGATGAAATGGCCCGCGCCGTGCTGTTCCTGGCGTCGGACGAGAGCAGCTACATCGCCGGTACCGAACTCTTCGTGGATGGCGGTCTGCTGGCTGTTTAAGAAGGCTCATCGCGGATTGCCGTGGAGGGGCTCGCCTTGCGGCATTGCGTCGTTCGGCCTCGAGCCTTTGGCGGCTCGGAGGAAGAGCCGGCGGATCAGGCATCGATAGACCAGCCCTACCTCCGGCGTAGGAGCGCACGATGTGCGCGAATCAAAGACACGGCCGCGCTAGCGGCTTTCCACGACGGGTCGCCGCAGGCGTGGCCCCGAGGGGGATACCCGCCGGCTCTTGCTCCAAGGCGCCAACGCTCGAAAGCCAAACGCGATGCCGAAGGCGAGCCCTCCCCCCAAACGCCCTGAACGAAAAAACCCGGCGCCTCGCGGCGCCGGGTTTTTCATTCGTCGATGGCGATGGATCAGCCGGTGACGTTTTCGTCTTCGGTAACGGCCTTCATCGACAGGCGGATGCGGCCCTGCTTGTCGACTTCCAGCACCTTGACCTTGACGATATCGCCTTCCTTGAGCTTGTCGGAGACCTTCTCGACGCGCTCGCTGGAGATCTGCGACACGTGCACCAGACCATCCTTGCCCGGCATGATCGTGACGAAGGCGCCGAAGTCCATCAGCTTGGCGACCTTGCCCTCGTAGATGCGGCCCGGCTCGACGTCCGACACGATCTGCTCGATGCGCTTGCGGGCGGCTTCGGCCGCTTCGCGGTTGACCGAGGCGATCACGACGTTGCCGTCATCGGTGATGTCGATGGTGGTGCCGGTCTCTTCCGTGATCGAACGGATGGTGGCGCCACCCTTGCCGATCACTTCGCGGATCTTGTCCGGGTGGATCTTGATGGTCAGCAGGCGCGGCGCGAACTCGCTCATTTCCGAGCGGGCTTCGGTGATGCACTTGGCCATTTCGCCGAGGATATGCAGGCGACCGCGCTTGGCCTGGGCCAGCGCCGAACGCATGATCTCTTCGGTGATGCCGTCGACCTTGATGTCCATCTGCAGCGCGGAGACGCCATCGGCGGTACCGGCTACCTTGAAGTCCATGTCGCCGAGATGATCTTCGTCACCGAGGATGTCGGAGAGCACGACGAAGTCGTTGCCTTCCTTCACCAGGCCCATGGCGATACCGGCGACGGCCGACTTCAGCGGAACGCCCGCGTCCATCATGGCCAGCGACGAACCGCAGACCGACGCCATCGACGAGGAACCGTTCGACTCGGTGATTTCCGAGACGACGCGGATCACGTACGGGAACTCTTCGATCGTCGGCTTGACAGCCTGCACGCCGCGCTTGGCGAGACGGCCGTGGCCGATTTCGCGACGCTTCGGGCTGCCGACGCGACCGGTTTCACCGACCGAGAACGGAGGGAAGTTGTAATGGAAGAGGAATGTGTCCTTCCACTCGCCTTCCGGGGCGTCGATCAGCTGGGAGTCACGCGTGGTGCCGAGCGTGGCAACGACCAGCGCCTGAGTTTCACCGCGGGTGAAGAGTGCCGAACCGTGCGTGCGCGGCAGGACGCCGACGCGCACCGAGATCGGGCGAACGTCGTCGAGCTGGCGGCCGTCGATGCGGACCTTGGTGCTGAGCACGCCGTCGCGCAGGGTGCGGTACTCGACTTCGCCGAAGGCGTTGCCGATGTCGCCGTCGGTCCAGCCATTGGCTTCGGCGTCGGCCGCGATGGCCGTCTTCACGTCGCTCTTGAGCGCGCTGATGACGTCACGACGGGCCAGCTTGTCGCGGATCTGGAAGGCTTCGGCGAAACGGTTGCCGACGGCGGCCTTGACCGCGTCGTACAGCGCCGTCTTGGCGACCGGAGCGTCCCACTTGAACGTCTTGACGCCGGCTTCGGCGACGAAGGCGTTGATCGTGTCGATCGCGGCCTGCATCTGCTGGTGGCCGAAGACCACCGAGCCGAGCATGACGTCTTCGCTGAGCAGCTTCGCTTCCGACTCGACCATCATCACGGCGCTGGAGGTGCCGGCCACGACGAGGTCGAGGTCGGACGTCTTCAGCTGGGTGGCGGTCGGGTTGAGGATGTACTGGCCGTTGGCGTAACCGACGCGTGCCGCGCCGATCGGGCCCTTGAAGGGCACGCCGGCGAGCGACATGGCTGCCGAGGCGCCGAGCAGCGCCGGGATGTCACCATCCACTTCCGGATTCAGCGAGACGACCTGGGCGATGACCTGGATCTCGTTGCGGAACTCTTCCGGGAACAGCGGACGAAGCGGACGATCGATGAGGCGCGAAGTCAGCGTCTCCTTCTCGGTCGGACGGCCTTCGCGCTTGAAGAAGCCACCCGGAATGCGACCCGCGGAGTAGAACTTCTCCATGTAGTCGACCGTGAGGGGGAAGAAGTCCTGGCCTTCGCGCGCCTTGGGCGCTGCGACGACCGTCACCAGGACGACCGTGCCGCCCATGCTGACCATGACCGCACCGGAGGCCTGCCGGGCGATTTCGCCCGTCTCCAGTGTGACTTCGTGAGAACCGTACTGGAATGACTTGGTTACTTTCGCCACTTCGATCTCTCCTCGTCCTGTTCCGGTGGTTTAGCGGCGCAGGCCGAGGCGTTCGATCAGGGTCTGGTAGCGAGCGAGATCGCTCTTCTTCAGATAGGCAAGCAGCTTCTTGCGCTGATTGACCATCTTGAGCAGACCGCGACGCGAGTGGTGGTCCTGCTTGTGTGCTGCGAAGTGCTCCTGCAGCGCGGTGATATTGGCGGACAGCAGGGCGACCTGGACTTCCGACGAGCCGGTGTCGTTCTCTTTGCGGCCGAAATCCTTGATGATCTGACCGGTCTGTTCAGGAGTAAGCATGTGTATCGATTCCTTAAAAGCGGATGCGAGACTTGCGCAACCTCAACGGCTACCGATGAAGTTGCGCAAGCCTCGCTTTTGAATGAAAGCTGTTAAACGAGCACGTAATTGTAACGTCCTGCACGTAGCGGCAACAAGCCCGTTCATACGGGCGGCAGATTGAAGCCCCGCAGCACCCTCAGCACGCCGTCGCCGCCGGTTTCGCCCAGCGCCATCAGGCGCCCATCGGCGCCCCAGACACCGCAGCGGCCGGGCGCCACGCCCTGCCCCAGCGGCACCGGCTGGCCGAAACCGAGGACACGGGTCTGCTCCGGATCGAGTTCCACCCGGGGAATATGGCTGAGGCCGGCGGCTACCGGCAGGATCAGGGCCTCGAGCGGGTCGGGACCGGTCTCGACGGCGTCGCGCAACTGGTCGAGGGTGACCATGGCAGGCGCCATGAACGGTTCGACCCAGAGCCGGCGCAGGCCGGTCAGGTGCGCCCCGCAGCCCAGGTGGGCGCCGAAATCCACAGCCAGGCTGCGCACGTAGGTGCCCGAGCCGCACTCCACATGGAGGCGAACGGTGTCGCCCTGGCGTTCGATCACCTCGAGCCGGTAGACGTCCACCTCGCGGGCCGGCACGTCCACCGCCTCGCCGCGACGGGCGCGCACGTAGAGCGGCACGCCATCCTGCTTGATCGCCGAATACGCCGGCGGAACCTGCACGATGTGCCCGCGCAGGGGGGCCAGCGCCGCTTCGATCGTCGCGTCGTCCAGCGGCGGCACCGGCCGCGTCTCGACGATGTCGCCTTCCAGGTCCGCCGTGGTCGTGGTGGCACCCAGGCGAACCTCGGCCTCGTAGGCCTTGCGCGACCCCAGCAGCCAGCCGGCGATCTTGGTCGCTTCGCCGAAGCACAGCGGCAACAGCCCCGTAGCGAGCGGATCGAGGCTGCCGGTGTGGCCGCCCTTGGCCGCGCCCACCAGCCGGCGCGCCGCCTGCAACGCCTGGTTGGAACTGAGGCCCAGCGGCTTGTCCAGGAGGAGGATGCCGTGGATGTCGAGGAAAGTTCGGCGTGTCATAAGTACATGTAGGAGCGCACGCTGTGCGCGAAAAGCCAACAAAGCGGCGACGCGGCACCCCTAACCCTTGAGGAAAGCCAACAAAGCGGCAACGCGGCGCCCTTCACCCGCTCGCGCGAAAAGCCAACAAAGCGGCGACGCAGCGCCCTACCTATCCCGAGCCAGACGCAGCGCCCCACCTATCCCCGAGCCATACGCAGCACTCCCACCCCATCGCGAGACCTGGATCGCGCACATCGTGCGCTCCTACGGGCGTGGTGGGTTTGGTTGGAGCGGTGAATCAGGTTTCGTCGGCGGGGTCGGCGGGCGGGACGGGGTTTTCGCGCAGCAGGCGCTCGATGCGCTCGCCGGTGTCGACCGACTCGTCGTACTTGAACTTCAACTGGGGCACCTTGCGCAGGATCATCGATTTGGACAGCGCATGACGAAACTCGGGAGCGAATTCCTTCAGCGCC
The DNA here is from genome assembly GCF_041228075.2 of Xanthomonas sp. NCPPB 2632. Classification (NCBI taxonomy): domain Bacteria; kingdom Pseudomonadati; phylum Pseudomonadota; class Gammaproteobacteria; order Lysobacterales; family Lysobacteraceae; genus Xanthomonas; species Xanthomonas sp. NCPPB 2632. Next base: position 1,690,793 of record NZ_CM192979.1, on the reverse strand, counting down.
TTGACCACTTCGGCGGACTGATCCGGCATCAGCGCGGTGACCCACACGGTGGCCCAGTCGAGGTCGCGGGTTACTTCCACGTCGGACACGCTGACCGAGGGCAGCGCGTGGTCGCGCACGGCGGCGTGGACCAGTTCGCCGATTTCGCGGCGGAGCTGGGCGGACACGCGGTCGGTGCGCTTGAAATCACGGGACGGCATATCCGCCTCCAGTTTTAATAGGGTGCATAAAAGCATAAAGCCTCCCCGGCGTGTGCCGGGGAGGCGCATTGCCCGCTGTTACAGCGTGCGCGGCACTTCGATACGCTCGAAGCACTCGATCTGGTCGCCGACCTTCACGTCGTTGTACTGCTTGACCGCGATACCGCATTCCATGCCGTTGCGGACCTCGTCGACGAGCTCCTTGAAGCGGCGCAGCGATTCCAGTTCACCCTGGAACACCACCACGTTGTCGCGCAGCACGCGGATCGGCTTGGAGCGCTTCACGAGGCCCTCGGTGATCATGCAGCCTGCGACCGCGCCGAACTTCGACGAACGGAACACGTCGCGGACCTGCGCGATACCGATGATCTCTTCGCGGATCTCCACGCCCAGGAGGCCGGAGGCCGCCTGCTTCACCTGGTCGATGACGTCGTAGATGATCGAGAAGTAACGGACATCCAGGCCGTTGGTATCGATCACCTTGCGTGCCGACGCGTCGGCACGGACGTTGAAGCCGATGACCAGCGCCTTGGAGGCCGCCGCCAGCGTGGCTTCGGACTCGGTGATGCCGCCCACGCCGGACGAGATCACGTTCACCTTGACCAGTTCGTTACCGATCTGGGTGAGCGAATCGCGCAGCGCTTCGACCGAACCCTGCACATCGGCCTTGACCAGGATGTTGAGGGTTTGCTGGCCCTGGCCCTGGCCCATCTGCGCCATGATGTCTTCCAGGCGGTTGGACTTCGAGACCAGGCGGGTTTCGCGACGCTTGAGCAGACGCTCGGCCGCCACTTCGCGGGCCAGGCGCTCGTCCTTCACGGCGACGAAGTCGTCACCCGATTCGGGCACGCCGGACAGACCCAGCACCTGTACGGGGATCGACGGACCGGCTTCGTTGACCTGCTTGCCGGTTTCGTCCACCAGCGCGCGCATGCGGCCGTATTCGACACCGCAGACGACGAAGTCGCCCTTCTTCAGCGTGCCCTGCTGCACCAGCACCGTGGCCACCGGACCGCGACCGCGGTCGAGGCTGGATTCGATCACGACACCCGAGGCGCGGCCATCGGCCACGGCCTTGAGTTCCATGACTTCGGCCTGGATCGAGATGGCGTCGAGCAGTGCATCGACGCCGTCGCCCGTCTTCGCCGAAAGCGGCACGAACGGCGTGTCGCCGCCCCACTCTTCAGGGATGACTTCAAGAAGGCCGAGGCCCTGCTTGACGTTGTCCGGGTTGGCGCCGGACTTGTCCATCTTGTTGACTGCGACGATCAGCGGCACCTTGGCGGCGCGCGCGTGCTTCACGGCTTCCTGCGTCTGCGGCATGACGCCGTCGTCGGCCGCCACCACCAGCACCACGATATCCGTGGACTGCGCACCGCGGGCACGCATCGACGTGAACGCCGCATGGCCCGGGGTGTCGAGGAAGGTGATGACGCCACGGCTGGTCTCGACGTGGTACGCACCGATGTGCTGCGTGATGCCACCGGCTTCGCCCGAGGCGACCTTGGTGCGGCGGATGTAATCCAGCAGCGAGGTCTTGCCGTGGTCGACATGGCCCATGATCGTGACGACCGGCGGACGCGAGACCTTGTCGCCTTCCAGCTCCGCGTTCTGCGTATGCGTGGCGAGTGCGGCTTCGGCATCGTTGTCGGTGGCGCGGACCGGGTTGTGGCCCAGTTCCTCGACGACCAGCGCGGCGGTGTCATGGTCGATCGTCTGGTTGATCGTGGCCATGACGCCCATCTTGAACAGCGCCTTGACCACCTCGGCGCCCTTGACGGCCATCTTCTGGGCCAGCTCGGTCACGAGGTTGTTGTCGCCGATCATCACGTCACGCACCACCGCGGCGGTGGGACGCGTGAAGCCGTGCGGGCCACCCGAGGAAGCGTTGCCGCGCGATGCCGTCATGCGGCCGCGGTCCTTGCCGCCGCCACGCCGGTTGTTGCTGGACGAACGACGGGCGCGATCGGCATCGGACAGGTGCATTTCGCCACCGGCGAAGCGCTTGCCGCCGGCATCGCGGTCGTTACGACCGCCACCGCCGCCGGGCGAGCCACCGCCGCCGCCGTGCTTGGGACGGGCGTTGCCACGGGTGTCGTTGGCGGCCGCCACGGCGCCGGGCGCCGGACGAGGCGCCGGCGCGGCGGCACGCGCCGCGGCCGGTGCCGGGGCGGCAGCCACCGGTGCCGGTGCGGGAGCGGGCGGCGGCGGCGGAACCGGCTTGGACACCACGCGCTCGCGCTTACGCGGCTCGTGGATGCGCGGCAGGATCATGCCGAGCTTGCGGTTGTCGAGCTTGGCCGTCTGGTGGGTCGGCAAGCCGTCCTCACCCAACGCCGCGGGTGCGGGCTGCGTGACTTCGGACGCGGTGGCATCGGGCGCGGCATCCGCCGGTGCCGGTGCCGGTGCGGCCTCGGTCTGTGCGCGGGCGGCTTCCGCACGCGCACGCTGCTCGGCTTCTTCGGCCTGGCGACGCGACTCGGCGGCAGCGGCTTCCTGGCGGTGCGCTTCGGCCTCGGCTTCGCGACGGGCCGCTTCGGCCTGCTCGCGGCGCTCGGTTTCCTCGCGACGCTGCGATTCTTCCTGCTCACGCTGGGCCTGCGATTCGGCCAGCTTGCGCACGGCATCCTCGCGCTCCGGCTCGTGCGAAGCATCTTCGGCGATGGCGCTGCGCTTGACGTACGTGCGCTTGGCGCGGACCTCGACGTTGACCGTCTTGGCCGGACCGGCGCCGCGACCCGAGCCCGAGTTCACCTTCAGCTCGCCGACGGTGCGGCGCTTCAGGGTGATCTGGCGCGGCGACGTGCCTTCCCCTTCGGGAGCGGCATCGTTCTTGCCATGCGTGCGACGCAGGAAGCCCAGCAGCTTCACCTTTTCGGTGCTGCTGATGACCTGCTCCGCATCGGAGAATTTCATACCGGCTTCGCCGAGCTGCCCGAGCAGCTTGTCGACCGGAAGGCCCAATTGATGGGCGAGTTGTTTGATAGTGACGTCCGACATCGTTCTTTATTCTCCGCCGTTCCCGCGCGTAACCTTACGTGCCGACGATGACCCGTACGGCTGCCTCCATCCATGGCGGGAGACCTCGTGGCCTCCCTCGAGGCGTCCATCCAGGACGCTTCCGGTCTCGCGCTTAACCACCTTTCTCCAGGCGGGCGATCATCGGGGCGCGCGCAGCCATGATCAGCTGCGATGCGCGCTCCTCCGTCATGCCTTCGATATCGATGAGCTCGTCGACGGCGAGGTCGCCCAGGTCGCCGAGCGTCTTCACACCACGATCCGCCAGCGCGATGGCGATCGTTTCGTCCATACCCTCAAGGCCGAGCAGTTCCTCGTCGACCGTGATTTCCTCGACACCTTCCTCGGCGGCGAGCTCCTGCGTGAGCAGGGCGTCGCGTGCGCGGGCGCGGAGTTCCTCGACGATATCCTCGTCGAAGCCTTCCACCGCCAGCAGCTCGGCACTGGGCACGTATGCGATTTCTTCGATGGACGAGAAGCCTTCCTGCACCAGGATGCTGGCGATTTCCTCGTCCACTTCGAGCTTGTCCTGGAACAGCGCCAGGGCGGCGGCCTGCTCGGCCTCGGTCTTGGCCGTGACCTGGTCCTGCGTCATCACGTTGAGCTGCCAGCCGGTGAGCTTGCTGGCCAGGCGCACGTTCTGGCCACCGCGGCCGATGGCCTGGGACAGCTTGTCCTCGGCCACCGCGATATCCATGGAGTGCTTTTCCTCGTCCATGATGATCGACTGGACTTCGGCCGGCGCCATGGCGTTGATGACGTACTGGGCCTGGTTCTCGTGCCACAGGATGATGTCGACGCGCTCGCCGTTGAGCTCGTTGGACACCGCCTGCACGCGCGAACCGCGCATGCCGATGCACGCACCGATGGGATCGGTGCGGCTGTCGTGGGCGACCACGGCGATCTTGGCGCGGTCGCCCGGGTCGCGGGCGCAGCCCTTGATTTCGACCAGGCCCTGGCCCACTTCCGGCACTTCGAGCTTGAACAGTTCGATCATGAATTCCGGCGCGCTGCGCGACACGAACAGCTGCGGACCGCGGACTTCCGACTTCACTTCGTAGAGGTAACCGCGGACGCGGTCGCCGACGCGGGCCGATTCACGGGGAATCGTCTTGTCGCGCGGGATGAACGCCTCGGCATTGCTGCCCAGGTCGAGGTAGACGTTGCCGCGCTCCACGCGCTTGACGATACCGGTGACCAGCTCGCCCACGCGATCGACGAAGGCGTCGACCACCTGCTGGCGCTCGGCCTCGCGCACGCGCTGCACGATGACCTGCTTGGCGGCCTGCGCGGCGATACGGCCGAATTCGGCATTCTCGATCTGATGCTCGATCCAGCCACCGACCTCGGCCACTTCGCCTTCGCCGGCTTCGTCCTGAGCGTCCATCAGGCGGATCTGGAAAGACGGATCTTCCATCTCGCCGTCGTCCTCGATGATCTCCCAGCGACGGAAGGTCTCGTAGTCGCCCGTGTTGCGGTCGATTTCGACCCGGATGTCCGGATCCTCATCGGGGTAGCGCTTCTTGGCGGCCGAGGCCAGCGCCGCTTCCATGGCGTCGAAAATGACTTCGCGCGGTACGCCCTTTTCATTGGCGACCGCGTCGACTACCAGCAAAAGTTCTTTGCTCATTGCCGCTACTCCCGTAAGGATGCCCCGAGGCACCCCATCAATCGTTATTTAGGTTTCTTGCCGCCCGGCGTGGGCTTCGGCTGCGGCGCATAGCCGAGTGCCACCCAGTCGGGAACCACGCGGGCGCTTTCGACGTCCGCATGCTCGAATTCGAATCGGCCCGCTTCGCCCTCGACCACGATGTGCTCGCCGACGACGTCCATGACCTTGCCTTTCAGGCGCCGGCGACCCTCGATCGGGGCCCTCAGCAGCACCTTGACCTCCTGGCCGCTCACGCGGGCGAACTGCTCCGCCGTGAACAGGGGACGGTCGATACCGGGGGAAGAGACCTCCAGTACATAGTTGCCGGGAATCGGGTCTTCAACATCCAGGTACGCGGAGAACTCGCGACTGGCGGCTTCGCAGTCCTCGACGGTGACCTCGACGGACTGCTCGGCCGCTTCGCGACGCTCGCGTTCGGCGGCCAGCACCTCGAGATAGACGCGCAGCGTGATCTGCCCATCCGAGGGCCCGAAATCCATGCCCAGCACTTCGAGGCCCAGTTCGGCCACGATGTCTGAAAAGCGTTGTGAAAGTGCGTTTGTATCCACGTTACCTGCGGTATTTTTCCGGTCGCCAGAAACAAGAAAAGGGCGCGAACGGCCCCTTCCTTTCGTTCGCCGATGTATCCGACACTTTCCTCCCGCGGACGCCGCGATGCCCTGACGGCGCTCACGGAAGTGACGCAGGACGCCTCCGTGCGCCCAACAAAAAAGCCTCACGAGGAGGCTTTCTTGTAAAAAGAAAGTTCCTTGAAGCCACCTGCGGTGAGAGGCCGAAGCCCGTGCCGATGGTGCTTAAGATTCACTGAGTCTATCGTATTTACACGCTCTCGCGCAAGGTCGACAACGCCCCGACGACACGGCTACGGGATACTGGACGGCATGGAGAACGATGTCCCCTACCCCCGCTTCGCCTCCCAGGGCCGGGCGCACGTCTACGTGCTGCCATGCCGCGACCAGGATCTGCTGAAGGTCGGCTTCTCGCGGGACCCGTTCACGCGTTTCCGCACGCTGCACCGCCGCTTCTTCGACTTTTTCGACCTGGACCGGGCGCTGCTGCTGGATACCGAGAAGGTAAAGGATGCCCGGCGGATCGAGCGGCGCCTGATCGAAGCCTTCGCCGCGGAACGGGCCATGGCCCCGCTGGTGGTGCCGATGTCCGCGGCGGGACATACGGAATGGTACCGGGGCATCTACGCCGAGGCCGTCTCGTTACTAAGTGAGATTGCGCAGAGCGAAGGCTTCCCGCTCGAGCTCGGCCTCACCGGTTGGCTGTCCGATTACCTTTCGGCGCGCGCCGATCTGCTGCACGACTGGTCGCTGCGGCTGGTCGACACGCTGGACTGGGCCGCGCACAACGCACCCGGCGATGCCGGGGCCGACCGGTTGCGCACGACCCTCATCGACACACTGGACATGTTCGTGGCCGCCGGCCTGTCGATCGAGCCCCTCGTACCCGATCGCGTCGCGGACTGGTATGCCCACGGCGAGCATCGACGCCTGTTCCGCTGAGCGGGGGAATCCTGGATCGGACAAAAAAAGGCGCCCCTCCTCGCGGAGGGACGCCCGGTCGATCCTCAACTCCGGATCAGTTGGTCCACGAAGCCGTCAGCGATACGCCCGAGAACGCGGCATAGGCGTTCAGCATGACGTAGTAGGTGCCGGCCTGTGGCGACGCCACGGAGCAGCTTTCGGTGTTGCCCGTGACATACGGGCGGCAGTCGTAGCTGGAGGTGGTCGGCGCCGAGCCGGCCTTGAGGTACAGGTCCGCATCACCCGTGCCACCCGAGATCGACACCTTGAGGTTCTTCGCGCCCGCCGGAATGGCCACGGTGTAGTTCAGCTTGGCGCCCTTCGCCGCGGACAGGCCCGTCGCCGCCACGCCGTTCTGCAGCGTATTGCCGTTCGAGGTGCCGCCACCCGTGCCGCCGCCGCCCGTGCCACCACCACCGGTGCTGCCGCTGACCCAGTTGGCCTGGGCATACGTGTTGAGCTTGCCCACGTCGAAGCTGCCGAAACCGGTGGCCTCGTCGAAGCCGGTGCCCGCCACGAAGCCATGGCCCTGGTAGCCGTTGTTGCCGGAGGTGACGTCATGGAGCAGCGAGGTCTGGGTCGGGAACGCCTGGTAGAACTTGGACGCCGGAAAGCCGATGCCGTTGTTCGCCGCCGATTCGATACGCGCGAACGCTCCGACGAACAGCGGGGACGCCAGGCTGGTGCCGCCCACCTGCTCGGTCGAGCCGTTGACGACGATCAGCGCACCGGACGCGGACGCCGCGTCGAAGGACACGTCCGGGCCCACGCGCTTGCTGGAGCTGGACACCGACGACTGCCACGACGGTGCCGTCTCGTAGAGGCTGGTGCCGCCGCCCGTGGCCCACAGGCGCAGGTTGCCGCTGCCGGTGTCCGACAGCCCTTCGTTCCACACCGTTTCACCCGACCACGTCGTGCCGCTGGTGGACAGCTGCGTGCCGCCCACCTGGATGACGTACGGGGAACTGGCCGGCTCGCTGACCGAGTAATGGGTCAGGTCGATCTTCACGGTGCCGGCGGAATTGGCCACGTAACCCGGCGCACCCGAGCTGGGATCGGTCGACCACTGGTACACGCCCGCATCGCCCGCGGCGATCGAGAAGGTCTGTCCCTGCGCCACGGCCTGCTGGAAGATCGCATCGTCCGCGGACTGCGTACCGGACTGCTGGGCGGCGGTTTCGTCTTCGCCGAGCGACACGTTGATCAGCTTGGCGATGTTGTCGGTCACGGCACGGTTGTAGCTGGCGGTGATGCCCGCATCCGTGATGCCGGACGAGCTCGAGTCGCCGTTGGCCGAGGTGTAGAAGATCAGCTGCTTGACGCCACCGGCCATGCCGACGATGTCCTGGCTGTCCAGCGCCCACTCGCCGTTGGAGTCCGCGTCGTTGGCGAAGGTGCCGCTGCCGACCTTGGTGATCGTCGCGTTGACCTTGGACAGGCCCGCGCCCGTAGTGAAGGTATTCAGGTCGGTGACGGTCTGGGTGATCGAACCCCAGGTGATGATGCCGACCGCCGTGTTCGTCGCTGCGGGCATGCTGCCGGCACCGTAGATCGCGGCGAAATCCTGGGGCTTGTGCGCGGCGACCGCGGCGGCGGCCTGGGTGCGCATGTTCGGCCCGGGAACGACCACGTTCTCCGGATGGTAGACATGGTGCAGCGTGTGCTTCACGGACACGTTCTGCAGGCCGAGCACGGCGTTGACGCTGTCGCCGAGCGCGGCGGGTACCAGGGCTGGGGCGTCGTTGGCGAAGAACTCGCGACCGTTCGCGGTAAAGCGCTTGATCGAGGTGCGGAAGCCGTTGGTCGCCGCGCCGGCGTTACCGTCGGCGGATACCAGCAAGCGGTTGGACGACACCTCGATATTGGAGAATCCGGCCTGCCGCAGATGGGCCACCACGGCATCGACCTGGGCCTGCGTGGGTCCGAAGCGCTCGGTGAACTGCGCCGGCGTGAGGAACTGGCCGAACAGGGCATTGCCCGGCGTGGTCACGCCGGCAAGGAACGTCTGCAGCTGATCGGGGTTGCGCAGCTTGAGCGCGACCTCGACATGCAGCGGATGGTCCGCGGCCATCGCGGTGACGGCGGCGCCTTCGATCCGCGGTGAGCCGGTCATGTTCAGCACGTAGCCGCCGGTCGGCGCGGCCGACGTGCTGCTGGTGGCCACGAGGGCCTGCGTGCCGGCGGACTGCGACATGGCCGCCTGCGTATGCGTACTGACCCAGGCGTCATCCGCGTGCGCGGAAAGGGAGGACATCGCCAGGGCGATAGCCACCGTCAAAGCCGTCTTGCGCGTTGCCCCAAAACCAAAAGCGTCGATCTTCATGGATGATCCTTCGTCTGCCCGTAAGTGGCCCACCGGAAACGGTGGCCCGACACATCGGCGTCCTGAGTCGAAGCGAACCTGTCGCCCCCTGGCACGTCGGACTCCCTGCCTTGAAGCCTTGAAAACCGCAGGAAATCGCGAAGCCCCCACCCTTCCGCCAGTTCTTCCCCCTGTCTGTTACAGCCATGGAACCGGAAGCTTTCATCAGGCTTTCAATGGACGTGTTTCTACGACGGCGGCGAGATGTCGCGAGACGAACATCACAAAAATGCGCCTTGGGCAGGCATGGGCGAACGGCAGGGTTTGGCGACGAAGGTGGGCGGGGCGGGCGACGCCCTCGTACGATCTTGCGTTCTTGCCGAAAACGCGCATTTCGCTATATCAGACCGGACGACGAGCACCACGAGCCCGCACCAGCAGGCTCGCCACAAGCGCCCTGCCGTGGGCGATATCCATGAATTGCAGGGGTGCCCGGTGTTCCAGTTCGGTATGCGGCGAGCGCAGCCACTTGCCCAGCCACGCCGCGGCGGCCATTTGCGCATCGGCCGATACCTCGATGGCCGCGTCGTGCCCGCGCAGCGTGTCGCCGAGGAGCAAGGCCAGTGCCATCACCCGATCGGACTCCTGCGGTGTCAGTCGTTCCTCGTCGACAAGCTTCTGGCGGACACCGGCCCGTACCAGGCCCAGGTACACCATCAGGTTGTCTTCGCTGAGGCGCAGGTCGCAGGCCAGCTCCAGGATCAAGGACGGTGGCAAGCCGCGACGGATCATCTCGATACGCTCGAGCGGCGTGGCGCATGCCAGTTCGGCATACACCGGCGATACGCGCTTGCGGCGCCTGGGAGATGCCATGACGTGGTCCGGATGGCCAAGGGTCTGCCAACGTGCCATGACGGCCGGGCGCAGCCTTGAGATCGACGACCGGTTGGCCCTTGCGATGACGAGACCGCCGTGTGTAACGTCGAACGACAGCCCTGCCGGAGCACCGCGTGAAGCCTCTTCCCTTGCTGCTTTCCACCTGCCTGGCCGCCGCCGGCCTGTTGCCCTTCGCCGCTTCGGCCACACCGGCCCATTTCACCGTGCAAGACGGGCAGTTCCTGCTCGACGGCAAGCCCTACGTCATCCGTTCCGGCGAAATGCATTACCCACGCATTCCACACGCCGACTGGCGCGACCGCCTGCGCAAGGCACGGGCCATGGGCCTCAATACGATCACCACATACGCGTTCTGGAACGTGAGCGAACCGGAGCCGGGCCACTTCGATTTCACCGGCGACAACGACATCGCCACCTTCGTGCGCACGGCGCAGGAAGAAGGGCTCAACGTCATCGTCCGTCCCGGTCCGTTCGTTTGCGCCGAGTGGGAGTTCGGCGGTTTTCCCGCGTGGCTGCTGCGCACGCCCGGCCTGCGCGTGCGCTCGTACGACCCGCGCTTCCTCGCGGCCAGCGCCGCCTGGTTCAAGCGCCTCGGCAAGGAACTGGCGCCGCTGCAAGCCACCCACGGCGGTCCCATCCTGATGATGCAGGTCGAAAACGAGTACGGCTACGTCGGCAACGACGTCGACTATATGAAAGCGATCCGCCAGCAGATGCTCGATGCGGGTTTCGACGTACCGTTCTTCATGTCCAACGGCCCCGGCCCCACGTGGATGAGCCGCGGCACCTTGCCCGGCATGCTTTCCGTCATCAACTTCACCGGCGATGCGGGCAAGACGCAACGCGCGTTCGCGCGATCGGCCACGTCGATGCAAGGCATGCCGAAGATGGCCGGCGAATACTGGAGCGGCTGGTACGACCGCTGGGGCGAGAAACACAACACACGCAGCAGTGATGAGGTAACCGGCGCGGTCGGCTGGATGCTCGACCACGACATCTCGTTCAACCTCTACATGGTGGACGGCGGCACCAACTTCGGCTGGATGAACGGGGCGAACAACGACGATGGCCATTACCTGCCCGTCACCACCAGCTACGACTACGACTCGCCCATCGACGAAGCCGGCCGGCTGACACCGAAATACGCGGCCCTGCGCAACGTGATCGCGGCCCACCTGCCCAAGGGCGAGCGACTTCCCGCACCGCCGGCATCGTCGCCGACCACGGCGGTGGCGCGCGTCGAGTTACGCGAGTCGATCGGGTTGCTCGACGCCTTGCCGACCCTGTCTCCGCATCCCCGTACCACCGTCACGCCGCAGGGCATGGAAACCTTCGGCCAGAATTACGGCCTGATCGTCTACCGAAAGAAGCTCGACAGCGCTGCGCAAGGCAAGCTCGACGTGGCCGACGTGCGCGATTACGCCACGCTGCTCGTCGACGGGCGCCCCATCGGCACGCTCGACCGTCGCAAGGACGAACACGCCCTGCCCGTCGACCTGCATGCCGGCGACACGCTCGACGTCGTGGTGGAAAACATGGGCCGGATCAACATCGGCACGGGCATGGAAGACGACACCAAGGGCATCACCCTGTCCGTGCAGGCCGGCGGCGAGGGCCTCGCCCAGTGGACCACCTACCCGCTACCGCTGGACGACCTCTCAGGCCTCGCCTACAAGACGGGAGACACACCCGTTGGCCCCGCGTTCTGGCACGGCACGCTGGATGTGCCGACCATGGCCGGCACCTTCCTCGACATGCGCGGATGGCACAAGGGCAACGTGTGGATCAACGGTCATCACCTTGGCCGGTTCTGGGAGATCGGGCCTCAGCAGTCGCTGTACGTGCCAGCGGCGTGGCTGCGCAAAGGCAAGAACGACGTGGTCGTGCTCGAGATGCAGGGCAGCGGCTCGCATAGCCTCGCCGGGATGGCGAATCCGGTTTTTTCGACCAAACCGGCACCGTGAGCGCGTTTCTTGGCGAAGCCGACTCGACCGCTCATCCGTGCGTTCCTGGCGCATAGCGGTCGCGCCTATTCATGTCATGGCTCGTTTATCACACGGCTTCGGTGGGTACCGGGGGCGGCAATCGCCTGCGCCGCCACAGGAACAACACGGCGCCCAGGGGAAACGAGACTCCGATGACCCAGGGGTTGTAGCCGTCTTTGAGGACAGATGCACCGAATAGCTGGAAAGACAGCGGGTCGAGACGGATATGACCGGTGGCCCAATTCATCCGAAGCGTCACCACGCCGAGCAGGGTGAAGAAGGCCCAGGTCCGCTTCCAGCGAAATTTCGGCGTGCGCACACAGATGACGAAAACGGCCAGGCAGAACACCGGAACCGCAATGGCGAGAAACAGCATCGCGAGTTGCGCGGGACCCTTCCCCGTCAACGTGAAGGTGCCGGCCTGCTCCTGCTCAGCCGATATCATCCACGCATGCAGCCCGATCACCGACGTCTTGCCGTCGCGGGTCATCAGCGTCGCCGTGCCGAGCATGCGCCGATCGGCGAATCGGTACTCGTACGTGATGTCGTAGCGAGTCTGCCCATCCTGCGAGAAGAATTTCGACCCGACCAGCTTGCTCTGATCGGGCTCGCCTTTAGGCAGCTGATCTGTCATCCGCGTCAGGGCACCGTCGCTCGCCTGATCGCGCAAGGCCGGGTCCATCTCGGCGCGCAGTGCGTCGTTGCGTCCTGCGTGCCAGTCGTCCAGCGCCTTCTTGGCGATTTCAGACTGCGGGTGAGGCGCGAACTTTGCGACCAGCGCATCCTGATTGCATCCCACCATGCATAGCGCCAGTAGCGCTGCGCTCATCCAACGCATCATCCGAGCCATGTCGTCCCCATCCTGAGTCCTTGATGGCGGAGAGTATTCATGGAAGAACGCCGGGCGCAAGCCGCCCTTGGATCCAGGCCGGTTACCGGATTCGTGTAGGCGAACACTGACAGACGAGCGCCCGCGTGCCCGCTATCTTGTCCAGCAAGCGCCGTGCTACCCGCACAGCGCGCCCCGTGCCACATCACTGTCCGCTCCCCCTGGGCAGTGATCTTCAAGCGGCGCCTCGTGCGCCGCTTTTTTTATGCCTGGGAACGGTGCTAACCTCACCCAGCCCCCATCAGGGGGCCGTAAGCGTTTACGTCAGCCAACGCGCATCCTGGACAGTCCGCATCCCCTTTGGGACGGCTGTTCGCTGCGCGGAGAGTGCGTCGTGGACATGTTTACTCGTAGCTTTACAGGGAACGCCTCGTTCCTTCCGTTTCTCAGGCAGCCGGCGTCCATCGCCCTGCTCCTCTTCCTGCTGGTGGGTTTCGCCGACGGCGCCATGCTGCCGTTCTTCGCGCTGTGGGCACAGAAGGACGCCGGCATTCCGGTCGGCTGGATCGGTGCCTTGTTCGGCTGTTATGCCGGCGGCGAAATCCTCGCAACGCCGTTGATCGGCGGTATCGCCGATCGCAAAGGCCGGCGCCCCGTCCTGTTGTGTTCGACGCTGGGCGTCGGCATCGGCTTTGCCTTGCTGTACCTGTCGCATGGCGTGCTTCAGGCAGCGTGTGTACTGTTGCTGATCGGCGTCTGCGAAAGCGTGCTGCATCCCACGATCGCGACGGTGATCGCCGATACGATCCCTGGCGAGCGGACGCGGTTGCATTTCGCCCTGGCACGCACCTTGTCGAACCTTGGCCGCGCGGCTGGCCCGGCCGTCGGAGCGATCCTCGTGTTGCATTCGCTCGGTTCCGTTTTCCTCGCTTCCGCAGTCGCGCTGCTTGCGTGCGCCGCGCTGGTCGCCTGCATGATGCCTGAAACACGTCGCCTGAGCAGCACTGCCAACGATGACGACGACGAGGAAGAGGGCCTTTCCTCGTTGCTGCCTGCCCTGCGCGATCGCAGGCTAGCCAGCCTTCTCCTGTGGGTCATCCTGCTGGAGATGTCGGGCAGCTGGATCGAGGCCGTGCTCCCCCTTTACGCGAGTGCCGGGCACACCCTCACGCCCTCGGGCGTCGGTCATCTGTTCACCTACGGCGCCTTGCTGATCGTCGCGCTGCAGGTCCCCCTCACACGCCTCACCCGGAACGTGTCTGAAGCCAAGTTGGTTCTCGGCAGTGGCGCGGTACTGGTCGTGGCATTCGTCGCCTTGCTGGTATCACCCGGGCTGCCCGCCACGGTCGTGGCGATGACCGGCTTTTCGCTGGCCGAGATGTTGTTCGCGCCGCTGATTCCCTCCGCGGTCAATGCGATGGCGACCGATGCGAACCGGGCGACCTACATGGCGGCCGTTTCGGTGACGAACGACATCAAGGACACGCTAGGGCCGACGACCGGCATAGCGCTGTTCGCGTTGTCGGCATCGCTGCCCTGGCTCGGCGGGATGGCGGTAACGGCGTTCGCGGCCGCCGGGCTGGCGGCAGCCATCACGACGAAACGAGCATCGTGATGCCGTGCCCCGCTCGCTGATCAAAACGAAGAGGCTCCCGCACGGGAGCCTCTCGATGAGTCACCGCGTGCGCCGCTTTGTTTATGCCCACGCCACCCGTCACGTGGGGGCCCACGATGTGGGCGATAAACCCGCCGCACACCAACGCCATCGCCATTCGCCCACATCGTGGGCTCCTACGCGCGCGCGCCTGTTACGTCACTTTGCGCACTTTAGTGGCCGCGGGCAGCAGCACGGAGCCATCGTTGGCCTGAGGCAGCGGTGTGTTCATCGGCCTGCTGTTGGCACGGGTGTTCGCCGGTGGCGTCAGTGACCTGGCAGGCTGGCGCGGTGCGTATATCTGCGCTGCCGTACTCATGCTGCTGATCGCGGTACCGTTGTGGCGGCGACTGCTCCGCTTGCCCGCCGTGTCGAATCCGATGCGCTATTCGCGCCTGATCGCCTCCATGCTGACACCGCTACGCCAGGAAAAAGTGCTGCAAGTGCGCGGGGTGCTGGCGCTATTGATGTTCGCGGCGCTCGACATCTTCTGGAGCGCGCTGGTGCTGCCGTTGAGCGCACCTCCCTACAACTTCTCGCATACGAGATGCTGTTTTACGCTAGACGCCGGGTTCCTACCCTCGCGGAAACGTACCGATACGGCGTCTTGCATAGATGGCCAGACCGATCGGAAGGTAGCTCCACAGGTACACGCCATCGGGATACCCGGAATACGCTACTGCGAACGTCGGTATCAAAGGCATCACCAGCGCGAACGGCCAGATCAGGTGCAACAGCCGGTTGAACGAGACCACCACGATCAACACGCCGACGGCGACGGTCGTAAAGTTGGCGGCAACGATGGCATGCAGGGACATGCGGCCATTATGGCGCTGCGGCGGGCGTTGCATAACAAACGCCACAAAAGAAAACGGCGCGATCCCGGTAGAGATCGCGCCGTTTCATTTAAAACTGGTAGCGGGGGTAGGATTCGAACCTACGACCTTCGGGTTATGAGCCCGACGAGCTGCCAGACTGCTCCACCCCGCATCAGAGTCAGCAAGTATATGGATGTGGCCGGTTTCTTGCAAGCCCCTTTTTTACATTCGTGTGAAAAAGATGCGCGGCGGACCATGACACGACGCAAAACGCGACCTCGTGGCGCGCGCAACGCGGGATATTCGGGCCACACCACACAAGGTCGGTAGGAGCGCACGATGTGCGCGAACCCCAAACCCATATGTCGCGAATGAAGCCATGCGCCCCATGGATCCAAGGCGGTTCCGTGCGTCCGGTATGTGTTTTCCCCGGCGTCCGGAAACGCCTGCACGGAAGCCATGCATGGCTTCCGTCGCTGTTGCCATGTCGAGGGATCGCGCACATCGTGCGCTCCTACCCCCAATGCTCCACATCACCCCACGCCCCGGCGTCGTTCCAAAAAAAAGCGCCGGAGACCGGCGCTTTTTTTCACTGCAAACCGCCCTGCCCGATCAGCCGGCGAAGGCCTTCTGGCACCAGGCCAGCAGCGGTGCCCAGGTGAAGCCCAGGACCAGCAGCGCGAGGGCGTTGATCGACAGCACCCAGCGTGCCGGCGCGTCGGCACGGGCACGCACGTCGGTGCCTTCCAGCGGGGCGTCGAAGTACATCACCTTCACCACGCGCAGGTAGTAGTACAGGCCGACGATGGCGAACACGGCACCGACCAGCGCCAGCCAGAGGAAGCCCGCGTCCACGGCCGCCTTCAGCACCAGCAGCTTGCCGAAGAAGCCGAACAGCGGCGGCACGCCGGCCAGCGAAAACATCACCAGCAGCATGAGGAAGGCGAACCACGGCGAGCGCTGGTTGAGGCCGCGCAGGTCGTCGATCTCCTCGCACTCGAAGCCCGACCGCGACAGCACCAGGATCATGCCGAACGCCGCGGCGCTGGTCAGCGCGTAGCTCACCGCATAGAACATGGAGGCCGAGTAGCCTTCCGGGCTGGCATTGACCAGGCCCAGCAGCAGGTAGCCCATGTGCGAGATGGTCGAATAGGCCAGCAGGCGCTTGAGGTTGGTCTGCACGATGGCGACCAGGTTACCGATGGCCAGCGACAGCACGGCCAGCGTGGCCAGCATCATCTGCCACTGCGGCGCCAGGCCGGTGGCCCCGCCGGCGGCATCGCCCATGCCGGTGGACAGCAGGCGATAGGCCATGCCGAACGCCGCCAGCTTCTGCGCCGAACCGATGAAGATGGTCACGGCGGTGGGCGAACCCTGGTAGACGTCCGGAATCCACATGTGGAACGGCGCGGCGCCCAGCTTGAAGCCGATGCCGACGATCATGAAGACCAGGCCGAACAGCAGCAGCGTCTTCCATTCGGTGCCGACGATGGCCGCGTGGATCGTGTGCAGGTCGAGGCTGTGGGTGGCGCCGTAGATCATCGACATGCCGTACAGCAGCATGCCCGAGGCCAGCGCACCCAGCACGAAGTACTTGATGGCCGCTTCCGACGACAGCTGCGAGTCGCGGTTGAGCGCGACCAGGGCATACGACGAGAGCGTCAGCAGTTCGAGGCCGAGGTACACGGTCACCATGCTGCCGGCCGAGACCAGGAACATCGTGCCGACGGTGGCGAACAGGGTCAGCGTGTAGAACTCACCGAACGGGATGGCCCGCTCGCGCAGGTACGGCCGTGCGTAGACGAAGATCACCGCGGTGATCAGCAGCGAGAACAGCTTCAGCACCTCGGCCACGCCGTCGCGGACGAACATGCCACCGAAAGCGGTGACGGTGCCGTCCGGCTGGCCGCTGACGACGAGGTACGCGCCGATCACGAGGACGAGGATGGAAAGCCAGTGCACCGCGCCCTTCTGCGCCGGCACGAGCCAGGCATCCAGGAGCAGGAGCACGCAGGCCGCCAGCACGAGGTAAACCTCGGGGAGCAGGATCAGGATGTCGTTGATACCAGGCATGGATAGTTCCCGCTCAGACTTTGGTGATGGCCAGCTGCTCGACGATCCGAGCAACCGAGGCATCCATCAGGTGGACCAGCGGCTCCGGCCAGATACCGAAGACCAGCACGCCGGCGGCGAATGCGCTCAGCATGAAGATCTCGCGACCGTTGACGTCCGTCAGTTCCGCGACGTGCTTGTTCTTGATGTCGCCCCAGAGGACGCGCTTGACCATCCACAGCGTGTACGCCGCGCCGATGATCAGGGTGAACGCGGCGAACAACGCGATCCACGGGTTGGCACTGAACGAAGCCAGGATGACCATGAACTCGCCGACGAACCCGCTGGTGCCGGGCAGGCCGCTGTTGGCCATGGCGAACAGCACGTAGAACGGGGCGAAGATCGGCATCACGTTGATGACGCCGCCGTAGTCCTTGATCTGTCGGGTATGCATGCGGTCGTACAGCACGCCGATGCAGCTGAACATCGCGCCGGAAATGAAGCCGTGCGAAATCATCTGGACCATGGCGCCCTGCATGCCCAGGCGTGCCGCCTCGACATTGTCCGAGTCACGCACCAGCAGGAAGGCGATGAAGATACCCAGGGTGACGAAACCCATGTGCGCGATGGACGAGTACGCCACCAGCTTCTTCATGTCCTGCTGCACCAGCGCGATGTAGCCGATGTAGCAGACCGCGATCAGGCTGAGCACGATGACCAGCCAGGCGAAGTGGTGCGAAGCGTCCGGCACGATCGGCAGGCTGAAACGGAGGAAACCGTAGCCACCGATCTTCAGCATCACCGCCGCCAGCACCACCGAGCCGCCGGTGGGCGCCTCGACGTGGGCGTCCGGCAGCCACGTATGCACCGGCACCATCGGCACCTTGATCGCGAAGCCCAGCAGGAAGGCGAAGAACAGCCAGCTCTGCTCGGTCAGCGTCAGGTGCACGTTGGCCATGTCCGACAGCGCGAAGCTGCCGCCGGTCTTGTGGTACAGGTAAATCAGGCCGACCAGCATGAAGATCGAGCCGAAGAACGTGTAGATGAAGAACTTCAGCGTGGCGTAGACGCGACGCGGGCCACCCCAGACACCGATGAGGATGAACATCGGGATCAGCATGGCTTCGAAGAACACGTAGAACAGCAACGCGTCCGTCGCGCAGAACACGCCGATCATCAGGCCTTCGAGGATCAGCATGGCCGCCATGTACTGGTGCGGCTTGTTCTGGATGACTTCCCAGGCACCCACGATCACCAGGATCTGGGTGAAGGTGGTCAGCACGATGAGCGCGACGGAGATACCGTCCACGGCCAGCGAGTAGTTGATGCCGAGCGAGGGAATCCAGCTCAGCGTTTCGTTGAGCTGCATCGTACCCGTGGCGGCGTCGTAGGCAGACAGGAGGGCCAGGCTGGCGGCGAACGTGGCAACCGCCACCAGCAGGGAGATCCAGCGGGCGAGGCCTGGGCGACCGGAACCGGCCAACAGCACCGGGATGGCGCCGACGACCGGAAGCCAGATCAGCAGGCTGAGCAAGTGATTCGACATAGAGCTCGTTTCCCTTATTGCCCGATCAGCCAGTACCCGCCGAGAAGCAGGATAAGACCGAGGATCATGGCGAACGCGTAGTGGAAGAGGAATCCGGATTGCAGACGACGGGCGCCGCTCGCGATGCGCTGCACGAGGCCGGCCGAGCCGTTGACGATGGCACCGTCGATGATGGCGGTATCGCCCACCTTCGACAGGCCTTCGCCCAGCTTCACGCCGCCCTTCGCGAACACCGCGAAGTAGAGTTCATCGATCCAGTACTTGTGGTCGAGCAGGTTGAACACCGGCTTCAGCGCGCTCTTCGCCTTGTCGGCGATCGACGGGTTGAACAGGTAGACGTAGGTGGCGACGATGAAGCCCGCCGCCGCGATCCAGAACGGCGGCTGCGTGAAGCCATGCAGGCCGGCGGCCAGCGCGCCGTGGAACTCGTGCGCGAGCTCGCCCAGCACGTTGTTGGCCTCGTTCACGTGAATCGCCTTGCCGAACCAGTCGCCGAACAGCATCGGACCGACGGTGAAGAAGCCGATCAGGATGGACGGGATGGCCAGCAGCACCAGCGGGACGGTGACGACCCACGGCGATTCGTGCGGCGCGTGCTCGAGGACCCCCGGCGTATGGTGACCGTGGTCGTCGTCGTGGTGCGCGTCGTCATGATGCGCATCGTCGTGGTGGACGGCATGGGCATCGTGACCGTGCGCGGCATGACCGTGGGCATGGTGCGCGACGGTGAAGCGCTCCTTGCCGTGGAAGGTCATGTAGAGCAGGCGGAAGCTGTAGAGCGAGGTGACGAACACGCCACCCATCACGCAGAAGTAGGCGTAGCCGGCACCCCAGCGATGCGACTCGCCGACGGCCTCGATGATCGCGTCCTTCGAGTAGAAACCCGAGAAGAACGGCGTGCCGGCCAGGGCCAGCGAGCCGATCCACATCGTGATCCAGGTCACCGGCATGTACTTGCGCAGGCCACCCATGTAACGCATGTCCTGCTCGTGGTGCATGCCCATGATGACCGAGCCCGCACCCAGGAACAGCAGCGCCTTGAAGAAGGCGTGCGTCATCAGGTGAAACACGGCGCCGCTATAGGCGGACACGCCCAGCGCCACGGTCATGTAGCCCAGCTGCGACAGCGTGGAATACGCGATGACGCGCTTGATGTCGTTCTGCACGATGCCGATCAGGCCGGTGAAGAAGGCCGTGGTCGAACCGATCACCAGGATGAACGACAGCGCGCCTTCGGTCAGCTCGAAGATCGGCGACATGCGCGCGACCATGAAGATGCCCGCCGTGACCATCGTCGCCGCATGGATCAGCGCGGAGATGGGCGTGGGACCTTCCATCGAGTCCGGCAGCCACACGTGCAGCGGCACCTGGGCCGACTTGCCCATGGCACCGATGAACAGCAGGATGCCGATCACCGTGGCGGCGTCCCACGCATGGTTCTGCGTGATCTGCAGCGTCTTGCCGACCAGCTCCGGGGCGTGGTCGAAGGCGGTCTGGTAGTCCAGCGTACCCATGAAGTACAGGATGGCCGAGATACCCAGCAGGAAACCGAAGTCGCCCACGCGGTTGACCAGGAACGCCTTGAGGTTGGCGAAGATCGCCGTGGGGCGCTTGTACCAGAAGCCGATCAGCAGGTACGACACCAGGCCCACCGCTTCCCAGCCGAAGAACAGCTGCATGAAGTTGTTGCTCATGACGAGCATCAGCATCGAGAAGGTGAACAGGGAGATGTAGCTGAAGAAGCGCGTATAGCCCGGGTCTTCTTCCATGTAGCCGATGGTGTACAGGTGCACCAGCAGCGACACGAAGGTCACCACCACCATCATCATGGCGGTGAGGCGATCGACCATGAAGCCGACCGAGGCGTGATACTTGCCGATCTCGAACCAGGTGTAGATGTCCTGGTTGAAGTTCTGCGCACCGGCGAACACCAGCTGGTACAGGACGTAGAACGAGAGGGCGCACGAGATGCCGACACCGAGGATGGTCGCGGTGTGCGCCCCTGCCCGGCCGATCATCCGTCCGAACAGGCCGGCCAGGATCGACCCCACCAGCGGTGCCAGTGCGATCGTCAGCAGGATTGAAAGCGAGAGACTCATCGGATCAACCCTTCATGCTGTCGATTTCGGCGACATTGATCGTGCTGCGGTTACGGAACAGCAGGACCAGGATCGCCAGGCCGATGGCGGATTCCGCCGCGGCCACGGTGAGGATGAAGAACACGAAGACCTGGCCGCCGACGTCGCCGAAGAAGCGCGAGAAAGCCACGAAGTTGGTGTTCACCGCCAGGAGCATCAGCTCGATCGCCATGAGCAGCACGATCACGTTCTTGCGGTTGATGAAGAGTCCGGCGACCGCGATACAGAAGAGGATCGCGCCGAGGACGATGTAATGGGAAAGCGTGATCACTTGGCGTTCTCCTGCGTCGGGTCGACCACCGGGGCCGGTGCGGGCGCCGGGCTGACGGAAGCCATCGTTTCGGTGGCCACCTTCACCACGCGGACGCGGTCGGTGGCGTGCACGGCCACCTGCTGCGACGCGGTCTGGTGACGGACACCCAGGCGCTGGCGCAGGGTCAGGGCCACGGCGGCCACCACACCCACGGTGAGGATCAGTGCGGCGATCTCGAACGGGAGCAGGAAGTCGGTATAGAGCGCCTGGCCCAGCCAGGCCACGTTGGACTCGCCGGCCGGGTTGGGACCGAGCGTGTGCGCGTGCATGGCCTTCACGCCGATCATCGCCAGCATCTCCACCAGCATGACCAGCGCCACGATGATGCCCACCGGCAGGTAGCGGATGAAGCCCTCGCGGACCACCTCCTGCTTGATGTCCAGCATCATGACCACGAACAGGAACAGCACCATGACCGCGCCGACGTAGACCACCACCAGGGCGATGGCCAGGAACTCGGCCTCGGCCAGCAGCCACACGCAGGCCATGCTGAAGAAGGTCAGCACCAGCGAGAGCACGGCATGCACCGAGTTCTTCACGCTGATGACCATCAGCGCGCCGATGACGGCGATACCCGCGAACAGGTAGAAACAGATGAGTTGGAGCAGATCGGTATTCATCGCGTGATTTCTCCGGGCGCCTCAGCGGTAAGCCGCGTCTTGCGCGCGGGCGGCAGCGATGTCCTGCTCGAAGCGGTCGCCGATGGCCAGCAGCTGGCCCTTGGTGACCACGTTCTCGCCGCGATGTTCGAAGTGGTACTCGTGCACGTGCGTCTCCACGATGGAATCGACCGGGCAGCTCTCTTCGCAGAAACCGCAGAAGATGCACTTGAACAGGTCGATGTCGTAGCGCGTGGTGCGACGCTGGCCGTCTTCCGGGCGCGGGGCCGAGTCGATGGTGATCGCCAGCGCCGGGCACACCGCCTCGCACAGCTTGCAGGCGATGCAGCGCTCTTCGCCGTTGGCGTAGCGACGCAGCGCATGCAGGCCGCGGAAGCGGTTGGACTTGGGAATGTGCTCGAACGGGTAGCGCATGGTGTACTTCGGGCTGAACATGTAACGCATGGTCAGGCCCATGCCGGCGAACAGCTCGAGCAGCAGCAGGCTCTTGAGGTAATGGATAACGCGGGTCATGGCGATCAGGCTCCCGTGCCGAGGTGGACCCAGCCGAAATATTTCATGCAGCCGGCAACGAGGACCCAGACGATGGTGATGGGGATGAAGACCTTCCAGCCGAGACGCATGATCTGGTCGTAGCGGTAGCGCGGGAAGCTGGCGCGGAACCACAGGAACAGGAAGGCGAAGAAGAAGGCCTTGATGAACAGCCAGTGGAAACCGCCGTGGCCCAGCAGGCCCCAGGATTCCGGGAACGGCGACAGCCAGCCACCCATGAAGAAGATCGAGGTCAGGAAGCTGACCAGGATCATGTTGGCGTACTCGGCCAGGAAGAACAGCGCGAACGGCGAGCCGGAGTATTCGACGTGGAAACCCGCGACGATCTCGGATTCGCCTTCGGCCACGTCGAACGGCGCGCGGTTGGTTTCCGCGACACCCGAAACGAAGTAGATGACGAACACCGGCAGCAGCGGCAGCCAGTACCAGGTGAAGAAGTTGCCCGACTGCGCGTTGACGATGGCGGACAGGTTGAGGCTGCCCGTCAGCACCAGCACGCAGACGATCGACATGCCCATGGCCAGCTCGTAGGAGATGACCTGGGCCGCCGCGCGCATGGCACCGAGCATCGCGTAACGCGAGTTGGACGACCAGCCGGCGAGGATGATGCCGTAGACGCCCATCGAGGTCATCGCAAGCAGGTACAGCACGCCAGCGTTGACGTTGGCCAGCACCACTTCAGGACCGAACGGCACCACGGCCCAGGCGGCCAGTGCCGGCACCAGGGCCAGCAGCGGGGCCAGGTAATACAGCGCCCGGTTGGCGTTGGTCGGAAGGATGACTTCCTTCAGGAGCAGCTTCACCACGTCGGCGAAGGCCTGCAGCAGGCCCGCGGGGCCGACCTTGTTGGGCCCCATGCGGACGTGCATCCAGCCCAGCACCTTGCGCTCCCACCAGACGAAGAGTGCGACGCCGATGACCAGCGGCAGCACGATCGCCAGGATGTAGAGGATCGGCAGCAACAGGTGGTCGAAGAGTTGATCGGCCATGGGTTATGCCTTGCTCACGGTGATGGCCGCGCCGTACGGGGGCAGCATGGCGGTTTCGGAATGCGCGGCTTCGATCCAGACGGCACCGGCCGGCACCGCCTCGTCGAACACCACGGGCAGCACGCTGTCGCCGATGCGCGCGTTGGCGCCATCGGCAAGACCCAGCCTGCCCGCCTCGTCCGCACCGATGCGGAGGGCCGCGGGGCGGTTGAGCGGATGCGCGTTCAGTGCACCGGCGCGACGCAGAACCGCGTCGCCGCGGTAGATCGGCGTGGTGGCCAGGCGCGACAGCGTGACACCCGAGGTACGCGGGGCGAGCACCTGACGGAGGTCGGTCGCGCGCTCGGTCACACCCTCGCGAAGACCGGCGAGGTCTTCGAACTCGAAGCCGGGCACGTTCAGCAGGCCGCCCAGTGCACGCAGCACCTTCCAGCCCGGACGGGCGTCGCCGGGAGCCTTGGCGCCCGCGACCACGGTCTGGGCCGTGCCTTCGACATTGACCAGGGTCGCGTCGATCTCGGGCGTGAGGCCGATCGGCAGGATCACATCGGCCGAGTCCTTCAACGCCTCGCTGGCATAGGCCGCGAAGGCCACCACGGTCTGCGCCGAATGCATCGCCTGCTGCGCGAGCGCACCGTCGGCGAAGTCGTGCGGCGGCTCGACGTTGTAAAGGATGTAACCCTTGCGAGCCTGGGCCAGCATGCCGCGTGCATCGAGACCGCCCGAACCGGGCAGCACGCCCACGGACGAAAGGCCCAGAGCGTTGGCGCCGACCGGGATCTCGTTGAACGCCGCGCCGGCTGCCTGGGCGATGAAGCGCGCGATGGCACGCAACCACGAGGCTTCCGGATGGGTGACCGCGGCTTGCCCGAAGATCACGATGGCCTGGTCACCCAGTGCCTTGAACGCGTCGCGATGGGCGTCGGTGGTCTCGACGCCGTTCAGCGCGGAGGCCAGGGCGTCCGGCACCGTGGCGCTGTGCTCGCCGGCGGCCTTGGCCAGCACCAGCAGCTCGTCGACCAGCGCATGCGGCGCGGCCACCGACTCGCCGGCCAGCGGGTAGTTGAAGTTGAAGTGTGCGGGGTTGACCGCATACACCTTGGCCCCCTTCTTCACCGCCTGGCGCAGGCGATGGTTCAGCAGCGGCACTTCGTGGCGCAGGTCGGAGCCGACCAGCAGCGCCGCCTTCACCTTGTCGATCGAGGCGATCGGCGAGGCGAACGGCCGCGCGAACGCGTTGTCGGCGAAGTCGAGCTGGCGCAGGCGGTGATCCACATGGGCACTGCCCAGGCCGCGCGCGAGGCGGACGATCAGCTCGCCTTCTTCGTTCGACGTGGCGCCGTGCACCAGCACGCCGAGGTCGGCACCGGAGACGCTCTTCAGCGACTCGGCGGCCACGGCCAGGGCGTCGTCCCACGTGGTGGCGGCCCACTGCCCGTTGCGCTTGACCATCGGCGTCTTCACGCGATCGGCGGCGTACAGGCCCTGGTGGCTGTAGCGGTCGCGGTCGGACAGCCAGCACTCGTTGATCGTTTCGTTGTCGCGCGGCACCGTGCGCAGCACTTCGCCGCGGCGCGCATGCAGCCACAGGTTGGAGCCGAGCGCGTCGTGGTAGGCCACCGATGGGCGGGCGATCAGCTCCCAGGCGCGTGCCTGGAACTGGAACGGCTTGTTGGTCAGCGCGCCCACCGGGCAGACGTCGATGATGTTGCCCGACAGCTCGCTCTCGATGGTCTTGCCGATGTAGGTGCCGATCTCGAGGTTTTCACCGCGGCTCATGCCACCCAGTTCGTACGTGCCGGCGATCTCGCTGGTGAAGCGGACGCAGCGCGTGCACTGGATGCAGCGGGTCATCTCGGTGGCGATCAGCGGCCCGATGTTCTCGTCGGCCACCGTGCGCTTGCGCTCGGTATAGCGCGAGACCGAACGGCCGTAGCCCAGCGAGACGTCCTGCAGTTCGCACTCGCCGCCCTGGTCGCAGATCGGGCAGTCCAGCGGATGGTTGATCAGCAGGAATTCCATCACGTTGCGCTGCGACTTCAGCGCCTTGTCCGAGCGCGTGAACACCTTCATGCCCTCGCCCACCGGCGTGGCGCAGGCCGGTGCCGGCTTGGGCATCTTCTCGATTTCCACCAGGCACATACGGCAGTTGGCGGCGATCGGAAGCTTGCGGTGGTAGCAGAAGCGCGGGATGGCGATACCGACGGCATCCGCCGCCTGGATGATCATCGACCCCTTGGCTACCTGCACCGGTACGCCGTCGATCTCGACATTGACGAGATCCGGCGCGGCATTGGCTACGGGCTGCGCACTCATGCAGCGACTCCAGTGGTGACCGTGCCGGCGGGGCCGTCGACGATCGACCGGCCATGCGTCACGTAGTATTCGAATTCGTGCCAGAAGTGGAACAGGAAGCCCTGCACCGGCCACGCCGCGGCTTCGCCGAACGCGCAGATGGTGTGACCTTCGATCTGGCCCGCGATGGCCTTGAGGCGGTGCAGGTCGTCTTCCGTGCCCTTGCCGTCCACGATGCGCGACAGCACGCGGTGCATCCAGCCGGTGCCTTCGCGGCACGGGGTGCACTGGCCGCACGACTCGGCCATGTAGAAGCGCGAGATGCGATGGCAGGCGCGCACCATGCAGGTGGTGTCGTCCATCACGATGACCGCGCCGGAGCCCAGGCCCGAACCCGCCTTCTGCAGCGAGTCGTAGTCCATGGTGCATTCCATGATCTTCTCGGCCGGCAGCACCTTCATCGAGGAGCCGCCCGGGATGCACGCCTTGAGCGTGCGGCCTTCGCGCATGCCGCCGGCCATCTGCAGCAGGTCGGCGAACGGCGTGCCCAGCCGGATCTCGAAGTTGCCCGGCTTGGCGACATGGCCGGACACCGAGAAGATCTTGGGACCGCCGTTGTTCGGCTTGCCGATGTTGAGGAACCACTCCGCGCCGTTGCGCAGGATGGCCGGCACCGAGGCGTAGGTCTCGGTGTTGTTGATCGTGGTGGGCCGACCGTACAGGCCGAAGCCGGCCGGGAACGGCGGCTTGAAGCGCGGCTGGCCCTTCTTGCCTTCCAGCGATTCCATCAGCGCGGTTTCTTCGCCGCAGATGTACGCGCCCGCGCCCAGCGCGTTGTAGATGTCCACGTCGATGCCGGTGCCGTCGATGTCCTTGCCCAGCAGGCCGGCCGCATAGGCTTCGGCCAGGGCTTCCTCGATGTGCTCGAACGGCTCGTGGTGGAACTCGCCGCGCAGGTAGTTGTAGGCCACCGTGGAGCCGGTGCAGTAGCAGGCGATCGCCAGGCCTTCGATGACGGCATGCGGGTTGAAGCGCAGGATGTCACGGTCCTTGCAGGTGCCCGGCTCGGATTCGTCCGAGTTGCACAGGATGTACTTCTGGCCGGGTGCCGTGCGCGGCATGAAGGACCACTTCAGGCCCGTGGGGAAGCCGGCGCCGCCGCGACCGCGCAGCGCGCTTTTCTTGATTTCCTCGATCAGCGCGGCGGGGTCCGGCTTCTCGGCCAGGATCTTGCGCCATGCCTTGTAGCCGTCCATCTTCTCGTAGCTGTCGAGCGCCCAGGGCTTCTCGAAATGCAACGTGGTGTAGACGACCTGGTGTTCCTGCGGTGCGGGTCCGACCGGACCAGTGGTGCTAGCCATTGCCCTTACCTCACTTCAGACCGTCGAGGATCGCGTCGACCGATTCGGTCGTCAGCTTCTCGTGGTAATGACCATTGACCACCATCATCGGCGCACCGGCACACGCGGCCAGGCATTCCTCTTCCTGCTTGAGGTAGACGCGACCGTCGGCGGTGCTTTCGCCCGTCCTGATGCCCAGTTTCTTCTCGCAGTGGCGCACGAGGCCCTCGGCCCCGTTCAGCCAGCACGAGATGTTCGTGCAGATGGCGACGTTGTTGCGGCCGACCGGCGAGGTCTCGAACATCGAGTAGAAGCTGGCGACCTCGTAGGCCCAGATGGGCGGCAGGTCGAGGTACCTGGCGACCGCGGTGATCAGTTCGTCGTTGAGGTAACCGACGTTCTGTTCCTGCGCCGCCATCAGCGACTGGATGAGGGCCGAACGCTTGCGGTCGGGCGGAAACTTGGACACCCAGTGGTCGATGTGCTGACGGGTGTGATCGTTGAGCACGGCAAGGGGATCGACGTCCTTGACCTGCTCGAAATGACCGGTGGCTTTCATGATTCAGTTCACTCCGTCGACTTAGCGGTCGACTTCGCCGAAGACGAGATCGTAGGTGCCAATCATCGCGACGACGTCGGCGAGCATGTGGCCCCTCACGATCGCGTCCATGGAAGACAGGTGCGCGAAGCCGGGCGCGCGCAGGTGCACGCGGAAGGGCTTGTTCGCACCGTCGGACACGAGGTAGCAGCCGAATTCGCCCTTGGGCGCCTCGACCGCGGCGTAGGTTTCGCCGGCGGGTACGCCGTAGCCTTCGGTGAAGAGTTTGAAGTGATGGATGAGCGCTTCCATGTCGTTCTTCATTTCTTCACGGCTGGGCGGTGCGACCTTGTAGTTCTGCACCATCACCGGACCGGGGTTGGCCTTGAGCCAGGCCACGCACTGCTTGATGATCGCGTTGGACTGGCGCATCTCCTCGACGCGGACCAGGTAACGGTCGTAGCAGTCGCCGTTGACGCCCACCGGGATATCGAAATCCATGTCCGCATAGGCGGCGTACGGCTGCTTCTTGCGCAGGTCCCAGGCGATACCCGAACCGCGCAGCATCGCGCCGGTCATGCCCCAGGCCTGGGCCTTCTCGGGCGGAATGACGCCGATGCCCACCGTACGCTGCTTCCAGATACGGTTGTTGGTCAGCAGCGATTCGTATTCGTCCACGCGCGCCGGGAAGTCGTTGGTGAACTCCGTGAGGTAGTCCAGCATCGAGCCTTCGCGCCAGGCGTTCAGGCGCTTCAGGTCGCCACCCTTGTGCCAGGGTGACTCGCGGTACTTCGACATCTGCTCGGGCAGGTCGCGGTAGACGCCGCCGGGGCGGTAGTACGTGGCGTGCATGCGCGCGCCCGACACCGCCTCGTACACGTCCATCAGTTCCTCGCGCTCACGGAACGCGTAGAGGAACACGGCCATGGCGCCCAGGTCGAGCGCGTTCGAACCCACCCACATGAGGTGGTTGAGGATGCGGGTGATCTCGTCGAACATGGTGCGGATGTACTGCGCACGCACCGGCGCCTCGATCCCCATCAGGTTCTCGATGGCGCGCACGTAGGCGTGCTCGTTGCACATCATCGACACGTAGTCGAGGCGATCCATGTAACCGATGGACTGGTTGAACGGCTTGGACTCGGCCAGTTTTTCCGTACCACGGTGCAGCAGGCCGATGTGCGGATCGGCGCGCACGATGGTTTCGCCGTCCATCTCCAGCACCAGGCGCAGCACGCCGTGCGCAGCGGGATGCTGCGGGCCGAAGTTCATCGTGTAATTGCGAATTTCTTCCACGGCTTAGTTCTCCCGCCAGTGATCGGCGGATTCCGCCCTGGCCTGATCGAGGTCGGCATCGTTGCGGATCGTGCGCGGCACCAGCACGCGCGGCTCGATCGAGACCGGTTCGTAGACGACACGCTTCTGCTCGGGGTCGTAGCGGACCTCGACATTGCCGATGAGCGGGAAATCCTTGCGGAACGGGTGACCGACGAAGCCATAGTCCGTGAGGATGCGGCGCAGGTCGGGGTGGCCGTCGAAGATGATGCCGAACAGGTCGAAGGTTTCGCGCTCGAACCAGTCGGCGCCGGGGAAGATCGGCGTGATCGACGGCACCACCGGGAACGCGTCGTCCTCGCAGAACGCGCGCAGGCGGATGCGCTGGTTCAGCTCGATCGACAACAGGTGGATGACGGCGGCGTAGCGACGCGGCTGCTCGACCTGGCGCGGACGTTCCGCCCAGGTGAAGCGGCCCGCGCCCTGGCCTTCGACGCCGCGCGAGAAGCTTTCGCCGTGCGCGGTGTCGGTATCCCACTCGGTCTGGCCGTAGCTGAGGTAATCCACGCCACACACGTCGATGATGATGGTGAAGCGGAAGCCGGTCTCGTCGCGCAGCGCCGTGGCGACGGCGGTCAGGTCGCGCGGGGACACCTCGGCGGTGACCTCGTTGCGCTCGACCTTCACCGTCAGCATGTCGCCGAAACGCGCGGCGAGGCGTTCGACCAGCGAGGTCTCGTTAGTAACGCTCATGTTCGAAAGCCCTGTTCAGCGCGCGATCGTGTGGGTGCGGCGGATCTTTTTCTGCAGCTGCAGGATGCCGTGGATCAGCGCTTCGGCCGTCGGCGGGCAACCCGGCACGTAGATGTCCACCGGCACGACGCGATCGCAGCCGCGCACCACCGAATACGAATAGTGGTAGTACCCGCCGCCGTTGGCGCAGGAACCCATCGAGATGACCCACTTCGGCTCGGGCATCTGGTCGTAGACCTTGCGCAGCGCCGGGGCCATCTTGTTGACCAGCGTACCGGCCACGATCATGACGTCGGACTGGCGCGGGCTGGGACGGAACACGACGCCGAAGCGGTCGAGGTCGAGGCGCGCGGCACCCGCGTGCATCATCTCGACCGCGCAGCAGGCCAGGCCGAAGGTCATCGGCCACATGGAGCCGGTGCGCGCCCAGTTCATCAGTGCGTCGATGCTGGTCACGCCGAAACCGCGGTTGGCCACCGGCGCGTCGCCGTTGGGACGCAGGATGTCGTCGACGAGGTTGAGCGGCGCCGGGTTGTGCATCACCCGGTCGATGGTGGTCATCACTCCCATTCGAGCGCTCCCTTCTTCCAGACGTAAGCGAAGCCGACGACGAGCAGCGCGAGGAACAGCGCCATCTCGACCAGGGCGATCAGGCCGATCTTGTCGAACACCACCGCCCACGGAAACAGGAAGGCGATTTCGAGATCGAAGATGATGAAGAGGATGGCGATGAGGTAATAGCGCACGTCGAACTTCATGCGCGCGTCTTCGAAGGCCTCGAAGCCGCACTCGTAGGGCGAGAGCTTCTCGGCATCGGGACGACGCGGGCCGGCGAGCATGCCGAGCGTCATGAGCACGACGCCCAGGCCGACGGCGACGCCGATGAACAACAGGACGGGCCAATATTGGGCAAGCACGATGCTGCGTACCTCCGCGCCTCACTGGGCGCATCAGTGACCGTCGACGGGGACGAGCGGTCCGGCTAGGGTCGCCGAAGCTTTTTTCGAATCGATCCAAACGGGCCGATCCGTGTCGACGCGATGGGCGCGCCAACGACTCCGGATATCCACAATCTCACGTTGGGGAACCGGACTATTGTACCAGTGCGTGCAGGTATACCTACAAGCCTTAATGCGGGAAAAACATCGCCGCAAGGCGGAAAAGCGGTAGTCGCGACGCATTCGCGGCATTTTGCCGTCACGCCGCCTGCACGGGGCTTCGGACGGCGCGCCCGGTCACATCGTCTGCGTGGGGCGCTCGGAGGCCAGGCTGCCGGCGAGCAGGGCCTCGATCCGCTGGCGGGCGGCCTCGCTCTCCGGCGATTCGCTGAACTGGATGCCGACGCCAGCGGTACGGTTGCCCTGGGCACCCACCGGCGTGATCCAGACCACCTTGCCCGCGACCGAAAGGCGCTCGTTCTCGTCGATCAGGGTGACCAGCAGGGCCACTTCATCGCCCAGGCCGTAGCGCTGGGCGGTGGGCGCGAACAGCCCGCCGGTCTTCAGGAAGGGCATGTACGCGATGTACAGCGCGTTGACGTCCTTGATCTTCAGCGAAAGGATGCCCTGACGCGGCGATGAGGCGGTGGCGTTCATGCAAGCGATTTCCCCGTATTGAGGGCCATCCTAGCTAGCCGACCGGCCGGGCTACAAGCCCGGCGGGCTCCGGCGCCTCGCAGGCCCAGCCGTAATGGTCGTAGATCCACGGCGTGGCCAGGTCGGCGGTGAGCTTGACGAAGGCCGGGCCGGGCGCGTCGCGCAGGCGCAGTTGCCATCCGCCGTCCACGAGTTCAACGGGCGCCTTGCGCCATGGCCATGTCACCACGCCCTGCCCGTCGGCCAGCACGATGCGCAGCCGGCGGCGTGCCAGCACGCCCGGATGCCACGGCAAGGGCAGCAGCCCCGTGCCCGGCGCCGCGGCCGGGCGGTCGAAGCGCTCGGGGCGCGACGCCACGCCGAGCATGCGCTTGCGACTCAGAGCCACCTGCGTCTCGTGCTCCAGCACGGCGGCCAGCTTGGTCGCCTGGCGCTCGGCATCCAGGTCGGGAACGATCAGGTCGTCCGGCGCGCTGCGCTCGATACCGTGCACCATATAAGTGAGGATATCGGCCGTCGAGCCGGCGGCCGCCAGGGCCAGGCGCGCCAACACATGGGCGGAGCCATGGTCCGGATGCGCGTCGCCCAGATCGGGAATGACCACCAGCGTGGGGCGCACGCGCTCGATCACCCGCTTGACGGAGGCCAGGGCCGTCGCGTGCCGCAGGCGCAGCTCGTCGGTGACCTGCATGTCGTGCCAGCCCAACGCGTGCAGCTGGTCGGGCGGGACGCCCAGCCGACCCAGCGCGCCGGCAACCTCGCGGCGGCGGCGTGCGCCCCAGCGGCGGCGGGCCGCCGCATCGATGATCACGCGGCGCTCCAGCCAGCGCTGGGGCCAGGGGTTGTCGTCGCCATCGGTCAGCAGCAGGACGTCGGCGCGGCCACCCTGGGCCAGGGTGCGCTGGATGAGCATGCCGGCAGCCAGCGACTCGTCGTCCGGATGCGGGGCGACGACGAGCAGGCGGGTGCCGCCGTCGATGACGGGGTCGCGATACAAAGCGGATTCCTTGCACATCATTATGACAGGCGCATTAAGACCGACAGGCCGATAAGGCCGCGTCAACGCCAGGCCGCGAGCAGTTCGAGCAGGATCAGGTCGACACGCAGGGGCCCGCGCAGGGCATCCCGCGCCCGGTTGGCCCGGCCGTACCACTGATCGAGGGTTTCGTCGTCCAGCTGGCTTTCCAGCGGCGCCGGGGTGCCCGCGGTGCGGGCGCGCAGTTCGTCGGCCACGGCCTGCGCGGCGAACCATAGGTAGCGTGCGGGCTGGGCGGCCTGCCAGCGCTTGATCACCTCCATGGCGTCTCCGCGGCCGGCCGCCAGGCCCCGCAGATCCTTGCGCACCTCGTCGCGCTGGCGAAGGGCGCCGTCGGCGGCCCACTCGCGCGCCATGCCCGGATTGCCACCGGCGGCATCCAGCGCGGCGGACGCATCGGCCACGCCCTCGCCCGCCAGCCATGCGAGCGAAACGTCCCGCGAGGGCACCAGGAAATCGACGCGCTGGCAGCGGCTGCGGATCGTAGCGGGAAGCCGGGCCGGCTCGTCGGCCACCAGCACCAGCAGCGTGGCCGGCGTGGGTTCCTCCAGCGTTTTCAGCAGGGCGTTGGCGGCGGCCGCGTTCATGGCGTCGGCCGGGTCCACGGTAGCGACCTGCCAGCCGCCGAACTGGCTGGACATGGCCAGCCGCTGGGACAGGTCGCGAATCTGGTCGACGACGATCTCGCTGCGGGTGACGCCGTCCTTGCGCAGGCCGAACGACAGGGTCACCCGGTCCGGATGGGTGCCCGCCGCCAGGAACTGGCAACTGCGGCACTGTCCGCACGGGACGCCGTTGACCGGCTGCAGGCAGAGCAGTCCGCGGACGAACACCGAGAGGAAATCCCGCTTGCCCAGCCCGGCGGGGCCGGCCAGCAGTAACGCATGGGGCAAGGCGTCACGGTCGCGACGGGCCTGCAGGCGATCCCAGGCCTCGGCGTGCCAGGGGCGCAGGCCGGCGTCGTGCGGGGGGGTGGTTACTGGCATCGCTTCAACTGGTAGCAGGCCACGGCCCGGTTGTGTTCGTCGAGGGTGTCGGAGAAAACATGGCTGCCGTCGCCACGGGCGACGAAATACAGCGCCTTGCCGTCGGCGGGATGCAACGTCGCCTCGATCGCCGCGCGACCGGGCAGCGCGATCGGGGTCGGCGGCAGGCCCACCCGCGTATACGTATTGTAAGGGGTATCGGTGGTGAGGTCGCTCTTGTGGATCTTGCCCGCGTACGCCGCGCCCATGCCATAGATCACGGTCGGGTCGGTCTGCAACAGCATGCGCCCCTCCAGCCGTAGCATGAACACGCCGGCGATGCGCGGACGCTCGTCCGCCCTGCCCGTTTCCTTCTCGACGATGGACGCCAGGATCAGCGCCTCGTACGGCGAGGCCAGCGGCAGGTCGGGCGCGCGAGATGCCCACGCCATGTCCAGCGTCTTGCCCATCGCCACGTAAGCCCGCTTGAGGATGCTCGAATCCTTGTCGCCCTTGACGTAGGCATAGGTCTCCGGAAGGAAACGCCCTTCCGGGTTGTCGTCCTCCGGGCCGCCGACCAGCCGCATGATGGCGGCATCGTCGAGCCCGGCGGTGTCGTGCGTGAGCACGGGTGCCGCGGCCAGCGTGCGACGCAGGTCGGCGAAGGTCCAGCCGTCCACGATGGTCAGGTTGCGCTGCATGACCCGGCCGTTGGCCATGTCGCCCAGCAGGTCACGCGGCGTCATGCCCGGACGCAGGGCGAACTCGCCGGCATGGAGCCTGCCGGCCACGCGCATCTCCATGGCCAGCAGCCGCCAGTAGAACGGCGAAGCGCGGGTGGCGCCGCGCGAACGCAGGTCGCGCACGATGTCCCGGAACGACGCGCCGCGCGCCACGTCGATGCTCTGCCCGGTGGAGGCGACGGCCAACGGCTTACGGGCGAAGCGCGCCCAGTCGAACCATAGCCAGCCGCCCGCAAAGATACCTCCCAGCAATACGAGCAGGAGGACGACACGCCACCGGGCGAAGCCGCGCATCAGAGGCGACGGAATACGAGCGTGCCGTTCGTGCCGCCGAAGCCGAACGAGTTGGATACGACGACGTCGATATCCGCCTTCTCCGCCTGGTTGGGCACGAGGTCCATGCCGAGGGCAGCGACCTCCGGGTCCACCGTTTCAAGGTTCATCGTCGGCGGCATGATGCCGTCGCGGATGGCCATGATCGAGAAGATGGCTTCCACGCCGCCCGCGGCACCCAGCAGGTGACCGGTGACCGACTTGGTCGAGCTGACCGAGAAGGCACCCTTCTTCGTGGCGTGCTCGCCGAATACGTTGCGGATGGCCTTGGCTTCGCCCAGATCGCCCACCGGCGTGGAGGTGCCGTGCGCGTTGACGTAGCGGACATCCTCGGCCTTCAGACCGGCGTCGTGCAGCGCGTTGCGCATGGCCAGTTCCGCACCGTCGCCGCTGGGCGAGGTGATGTGGAAGGCGTCGCCGCTCATGCCGAAGCCCACCAGTTCCGCGAGGATGGTGGCACCCCGCGCCTTGGCGAACTCGTATTCCTCGAGCATCAGCATGCCCGCGCCGTTGGACAGCAGGAAGCCGTCACGCCCCGTGTCCCACGGACGGCTGGCGTGCACCGGGTCGTCGTTGCGCGTGGACATGGCCTTGGCCGAGCAGAAACCCGCCATGGCCGTGGGCGTGGTGGCGAACTCCGCACCGCCGGCGATCATGGCATCCGCATCGCCGTACTGGATCAGGCGCATGGCCATGCCGATGTTGTGCGCGGCCGTGGTGCACGCCGATACCAGGGCGATGTTCGGGCCCTTCAGGCCGTGGTAGATCGACAGGTTGCCGGCCACCATGTTGATGATCGAGCTGGGCACGTAGAACGGCGAAACCTTGCGCGGACCCTTCTCGGCCAGCTCCAGCGCCGTGCCCTCGATGGTGTGCAGGCCACCGATACCGGCACCGGCCGCGACGCCGATGCGGCCCGCGTTCTCGGCCGTGACGACCAGGCCCGACTGACGGAAGGCATGCGTGCCGGCGACGATGCCGTAATGAATGAACGGATCCATCCGCTTGAAGTCCTTCGCCACGGAGCGCCGCTCGTCGTCGGGCATGTCGGTGCCGACGAAGAAGGCATCCACGGGGTCGAAGCCCTTGACCTCACCCGCGATGCGGGTGGAGTAGGCGGTGGCATCGAATTCGGACACCGGACCGATGCCGCTGTTGCCTTCGACCACGTTCTTCCAGGCGGTGGCCACGTCGTTACCGACCGGCGAAATGATGCCCATGCCGGTTACTACCACACGTCGCTTACTCATGCGTTCTCATCCTCAACTGTTTCCGCACACGGACCATACGCGGGCGCAGGTTGTGTTTGCCGCAAACGAAAACTGCGCCGTTAGGCGCAGCTTCCATGTCGCTCGGAGATCGACGGGAGGCGGACCTCCGATCGACACACCGCCGCCGGGTCGGGACTTATCAGGCCTTGCCGGGAGCGTGGGCCGTAACGTAGTCGATAGCCTGCTGGACGGTCGTGATCTTCTCGGCTTCTTCGTCCGGGATCTCGCACTCGAACTCTTCTTCGAGGGCCATCACGAGCTCGACGGTGTCGAGGGAATCGGCGCCGAGATCGTCAACGAACGAAGCGTTGTTGGTGACTTCTTCTTCCTTAACGCCAAGCTGCTCTACGACGATCTTCTTGACACGCTCTTCGATGGTGCTCATGTTGCCTTTACCTCCCGAGGGAAAAATTCGGCGGCATTGTAGTCGCTAAGGCGGGAGCCCGCCAATACAACGCCACCACGTAGATAACGCCTGGCTTTTCTGGGCCAGGCGCGAAACGGCGATTGTCTCTCAAAAACGTGCCGGTGGCGACTGCCACCGGCAACGAACGTCAAGGCATGTACATGCCACCGTTGACATGCAGCGTCTCACCGGTGATATAGCGGGCCGCCGGCGAGGCCAGGAAGGCCACCGCCTGGGCGATATCGTCGGCATCGCCCAGATGACCCAGGGCGATCCCGGCCAGCAGACCGGCGCGCTGCTCATCCGGCAGGGCGCGCGTCATGTCCGTATCGATGAAGCCCGGGGCCACGACATTGACGGTGATGCCGCGCGACCCGATCTCGCGGGCCAGCGACTTGGAAAACGCGATGATGCCGGCCTTGGCGGCGGCGTAGTTGGTCTGCCCGGGGTTGCCCGTCAGGCCCACCACGGAGGCGATGCTGATGATGCGGCCCTTGCGCGCCTTCATCATGCCGCGCATCACCGCCTTGGAGGTGCGGAACACCGAGGTGAGGTTGGTATCCATGATCGCGCTCCAGTCCTCTTCCTTCATGCGCATGAGGAGCTGGTCACGGGTGATGCCGGCATTGTTCACCAGGACGGACACGGTGCCGGACTCCTTGCCGATGGCCTCGACCAGCGCCTCGATGGCCGCCGGATCGGTGACGTCCAGCACGCGGCCATGGCCGCCGTGGGGCTGCAGGCGCTGCCCGATGGCGTGCGCACCCGCTTCGCCGGTCGCCGTGCCGAACACGGTGGCGCCCTGGGCCGCGAGAAGGTCGGCAATGGCCGCACCGATACCCCGGCTGGCGCCGGTGACGAGGGCGACTTCGCCCTTGAGGGTCTGGGTCATGGGAATATCCTGTCGTACCTGGGAAGGGAGGGGGTAACGCGGTCAGGCCTGCACGGCGGCGAGCGCGGCATCGAGGTCGGCCGACGTGCCGAGCGGCCTGGCATCCACCGCCTTGTCGATACGCTTGATCAGGCCGGCAAGCACCTTGCCCGGCCCGCATTCCAGCGCCTGGGTGACGCCCGCGGCCGCCAGGGCCTGGACGCACCCGGTCCAGCGGACGGGAAGGTAGAGCTGGCGCATGAGGGCACCGCGAATATCCTCGACGGACGTGTGCACGGTGGCGTCGGCATTCTGCACCACCGGGATCGCGGGCATGCGCCAGGCCATATCGGCCATCCGCTCACCCAGGCGATCCGCCGCGTCGCGCATCAGCATGCAATGCGAGGGGACCGAGACGGCCAGCTTGACGGCCTTCTTCACGCCCAGCTCGGCCAGCCGCGCCAGCGCACGATCCACCGCCTCGGCGTGGCCCGCGATGACCAGCTGCCCGGGCGAGTTGAAATTGGCCGGGGCCACCACCTGGCCCTGGGCCACTTCTTCGCAGACCTGGGCGATCTGGGCATCGTCGCCGCCCAGGATGGCCGCCATGGCACCGACCCCAGCGGGCACGGCCGCCTGCATCAGCCGACCCCGCTCCGCGACCAGCGCGGCGGCATCGGTGAGCGACACGGCACCCGCGGCAACCAGCGCGCTGTACTCGCCCAGGCTGTGGCCCGACAGCAGGGCCGGCGTGGCACCGCCCTGCTTCACCCATACGCGCCAGACGGCGACACTGGCGGCCAGCAGCGCGGGCTGGGTGTTCTCGGTGCGGTTGAGACTTTCTTCCGGCCCGTCCTGACTGATCTGCCAGAGATCCACCCCCGCGCCGGCCGACGCCTCCTCGAACGTGGCGCGGACGTCGGGATGGGCGGCGGCGAGATCGGCGAGCATCCCGATCGACTGCGATCCCTGACCGGGGAAGACAAAGGCAAGCGAGGCACGGGGTGCGGTCATCGATGGGGCTTCCGGAGCGTCAAACCGCGAATGGTGCCAGCAACCCGGGGAGGAATGCACCATTCGCGGGCGTGTGGTGACGCCCTATCCCTCAGTAGCGCAGCAGCGCCGACGCCCAGGTGAAGCCGCCGCCGAAGGCCTCCAGCAGCAGGTTCTGCCCCCGCTTCACCTTGCCGGAGCGGATGGCGTAGTCGAGTGCGAGCGGCACCGAGCCCGACGAGGTGTTGGCATGCTTGTCGACGGTCACGATGACCCGGTCCATCGACATGTTCAGGCGCTTGGCCGTCGCCTCGATGATGCGCAGGTTGGCCTGGTGGGGAATCAGCCAGTCCACTTCGTCTTCGGTCATGCCGGCGTCGGCCAGCGTCTCGCCGACCAGGGCATCCAGCGTCTTGACGGCCACCTTGAAGACCTCGCGGCCCAGCATGGTGATGCGCACGCCGTGGTTGGGGCCGTCGGTGAAGCCGGCGGACACGCCCACGGGATTGAACAGCAGGTGCTTGAACCCGCCGTCGGCGCGCATGCGCGTGGTGTAGATACCCGGTTCGTCGGAGGCGTCGAGCACCACGGCACCCGCGCCGTCACCGAACAGGACGCAGCTTTCGCGCTCGGTCCAGTCGACCATGCGGGTGAGCGTTTCGGCACCGATCACCAGGGCCTTCTTCGCCTGGCCGCTGCGGATGAACGCATTGGCCACGCCCAGCGCGTAGACGAAGCCCGAGCATGCCGCGTTGACGTCGAACGCGGCGCAGCCGTTCGCGCCCAGCCGATGCTGGACCAGGCAGGCGGTGGACGGAAAGATGAGGTCGGGCGTGGTGGTGCCGAGCACGATCAGGTCGATGTCCGCGGCCTTGACGCCGGCGGCCTCGAGCGCACGTTGCGCGGCGAGGAAGGCCAGGTCGCCGGTGGTTTCACCGTCGGCGGCAATGTGGCGCTCGGTGATACCCGTGCGGGTGCGA
The DNA here is from genome assembly GCF_041228075.2 of Xanthomonas sp. NCPPB 2632. Taxonomy (NCBI): domain Bacteria; kingdom Pseudomonadati; phylum Pseudomonadota; class Gammaproteobacteria; order Lysobacterales; family Lysobacteraceae; genus Xanthomonas; species Xanthomonas sp. NCPPB 2632. Next base: position 1,652,282 of record NZ_CM192979.1, on the reverse strand, counting down.
ATCCATTCGTCGCTCGTCTCGACGATCTTTTCGAGATCGGCATTGGTCAGCACTTTCTCGGGAAGCGCACTGCCGGTACCGATGATGCGGGCGTATTTCAGATCCGTATCCCCATCGTTATCTATGTCCTGAAACGCAAAACGGCGCGTTGCCGCGCCGCCTGCGTTCCGATCGCCCCCAGAGGGGAGCGGATCAGTCTTCGACTTCGACCGCACCGCGGGTGTCGATGACCTTCTTGCCGCGGTAGAAGCCATCCTTGGTCACGTGGTGACGCAGGTGGACTTCACCGCTGGTCGGATCGGTCGACAGCTGCACGGTCGTGAGCGCGTCGTGCGAACGACGCATGCCGCGGGTGGAAGGGGTCTTGCGGCTCTTGGCAACGGCCATGGCTAATCTCCAGCGAAATTACTTGATGAGTCCGCGGAGTGCCGCGAACGGGTTATCGGTTTTATCCTGCGAGGGTTCTTCTTCCTCGCCGGCTCCAAGCATGTCGTCGGGCAACTCGTAGTCCGGATTGACCGGAACCAGGGGCAGCACCAACAGCAGTTCATCTTCGATCGTGGCACGAGGATCGAGCTTGCCGTCTTCTTCGACCAGCAAGGCCTCATACCCCGGAGGAAGCCCGGCTTCCTCGTTCTCATGCACGATCAGCCCGAGACGTGTATCGACTTCGACCGTCAGCACGAACGGTTCGAGCGAGCGCTGACAGATGAGGGTCAACGGCGCTGTCGCACGCACGGCTACGTATTTGCTGCCGAAGTCGTCGGTGCCGAAGTCCAGTTCATAGGTTACGTCACCCTCGGTGGACGCAATGACCTCGCCGAGGCGGGTGAACGCCGACACGGGAAGCTGACCCTGGAACGAACGCCGCGCACGAACTTCGCGCCAGGCGTCCACGGACGATGGCAAAGTCACGGACATAATCGGGAAATGGTAGGCATCAACACTCTTGAAGTCAACCGGTTAGATGACGCGGCACGCGGTGAGCCCGGTTTTGCGCCGACGCACGGCTTTCGTGCAGACTTCCCGCTGGCCGCCCCAGGCGGCGCGGATGCCCGACAGGGCGAAAGAGGCTGCGTGTTTTCCTTTGCTTATTATGCACTTGCTGCTGTCGTGGCGCTAGCCGTCGGCGGTTGCGCCTGGGTGGTGCGGCATCAGCGCGTCCGGCGCCGGCATGGTGCCCTGCAAAGCCTGATGGACAACGCCGACCGGCTGGAAGTCGACCTCAAGGACTGCCGCGACCGGCTCCAGCGCGCGCATGCCGTCATGTCGGTCAGCCCGGACGTGCCCGCCGCGGGCGAGGTCGAGGCCCAGCAGGCGGTGGATTCGGGCCTGCGCGCCCTGCTCCAGCAGCGCCTGTGGATTCGCGACCGTGGCGGCGATGCCAGCCAGCGGGAGCTGGACGATGCCGTCGCGGCGCTGGTCCGCGCCAGGCACCAACTGGAACCGCGCCTGCGCGCGCTGGACGACGCCCAGGCGGCGCTGGACACGGCGGTCCGCGACCACATCCACAAGGACTTCTGACATGCCCTCCCCACTCGTCGTGCTCGCCTCCACCTCGCGCTATCGCGCGGCGATGCTGAGCCGGCTACTCGATCACTTCGACCAGGCGGCGCCCGGCACCGACGAAGCGGCGCACCCCGGCGAAGCCCCCGCGACACGCGCGGCACGGCTGGCCGAGGCCAAGGCACGCGCCGTGGCCGGCCAGCGCCCCGGCGCCGTCGTGATCGGGTCGGACCAGGTCGCCGACCTGGACGGCACCGTGCTGGACAAACCCGGAGGTGCCGACGAGGCCCGGCGACAGCTGGCGGCCAGCTCCGGCCGCGAGGTGGTGTTTCATACCGCCGTCTGCGTGATCGACGCCGCGGGCAAGGCACTCACCCACATCGACGAGACCCGGGTCACGTTCCGCACGCTGACCGCCGACACCATCGAACGCTACGTGGCTCGCGAGCAACCGCTCGACTGCGCGGGCAGTTTCAAGTGCGAGGGCCTGGGCATCGCGCTGTTCGAGCGCATCGCCAACCACGATCCGACCGCGCTCGTGGGCCTGCCCCTGATCGCCACGGCGCGGATGCTGCGCGCGGCGGGTATCGCCCTGCCCTGACGGCGCTGCCGCCGCCATCAACCGCCGGCACGGATCGCGGCCTGCCACACGGCGCAGGCGTCGGTATCGACCGGTCCGTGCGCCGGGATGGTCGCCCGATACAGCGCGAACCGGCGGCGCCCGTCGAACAGGTCACGCCGCGCGACCGTGTCGCCGACCGCGACGCGCGTGCACAGTGAGCCGAGCCACGCGCGCCGTTCCCGCTCGCGCAGGGCGGTTTCGTCCACGACCAGCAGCAGCGGCGCGCCGGCATGCGCGGCCAGCCCCCTTTCGTCCAGGCCCCAGTCGGATAGTTGCGGTGCACGACCGTGCTTGGTGTTGAGCGGACTGTCCAGGCTGTAGACGGTGCGGTCCCCACCGAGCGCGAAACGCAGCTCCGCCGCCAGCATGAAATTGTCCGCCACCAGCAGGGTGTCGGGGTGGTCGCGCAGGAACGGCGCCACGGCCGCGGACGATTCCCGCCAGCCGGTGAAATTGGACGGAAACGCCTTCACGCCGGAGAGCACACGGGCGCCCGAAGGCGACGCGGCCAGCGCCAGGTAACCGAGGCCGATCGCCAGACCCAAGGCGGCCAGACCGAAGGCGGCGAAGGTAAATCGTCGGCCACCCCGCGACGCATCCCGCAGCAACAGCGGCAGGCCGGCACACAGCAGCGCGTAGGCCGGCAGCGGCCAGTGCGCACGGAAGCGCACGTCGTCGGCGAACAGGCCCAGCCCGAAGTAGCCGAGCACGAAGCTTCCCGCCAGCACCGCAATCAGGTCGAACGGCGCGTCGTCGCGACGACACCATGCACGCCACAGCGCCCACATCGCCGCGGCCCAGGCCAGTGGCGTGCAGGCCACCGCCTGCTCCAGCGGCTGCACCAGGGCATCGGCATGGAACTGCCAGGGATTGCGCTCGACCAGTTGGAACGCCAGGCCCGCGCCGTGCGATGCCAAGTTGTAGAACAGCAGCGGCAGCAGGCCGATCGCCGCGATCGTCATCGCCAGCCACAACCCCGGCCGCCGCCACTGCTGCCGGCCACGGGGTGTCACCAGCAGGAACAGCAGCCCGCCGAGCATCGGCATCGCCGCGCGGTAGTGGGTCGCCCAGGCGATGCCCAGGCCGACGCCGAGCACGACCCAGTCGCGAATACGATTTTCCTCAAGCGCCGCGACCAGGCCCTGGGTGGCGAGCACGATAGCGAAGGTCAGCGGCACATCCGGCAGCGCCAGCACACCCAGCGAGCCGATCAACGGCAGGCACAGGGCGAACGTTGCCGCCTGCCAGCGCGCGTGCTCGCCACCGTAGCGTCGCGCGATTGCGCCAACCTGCCAGGGCAGCAGCGCGCCGATGAGCAGGAACGGCAGGCGCAGCGGCAGAAGGCCATGGCCGAAGCAGGCCTCCGACACGGCGATCAGCCACGCGGTCAGCGGCGGAAGATCGCTGTAGCCCCAGGCGGGCGCCAGGCTTTCCTGCCAGTAGAAGGCTTCGTCACCAAAGGGCGACAGGGTGCATGCGATGACGAGCTTGCCCAGGCAGACGACGGCGAAGAGGACCAGGAAGGCGCCTCGCCACGATCGCGCGGGCGCCGCTACACTGAATCCATCCTGCTTCGACAGGGCCCGCCCGGGGAGCTTACGCATCGATCATGTCCGCCACGCATCCGCTCAACGATGAAATGCTTCGCCACCGGCTCGACGCCGCGCTGGCCCAGGTCAATGGCGTGCTGCTGGGCAAGCCGCGCCAGGTCAAGCTGGCCTTCACCTGCCTTGTAGCCGGCGGGCACCTGCTGCTGGAAGACGTGCCGGGCGTGGGCAAGACCACGCTGGCGCACGCACTGGCCGCCACGTTCGATCTCGAATTCCAGCGCATCCAGTTCACCAGCGACCTCCTGCCTTCGGACATTATCGGGGTCAGCGTGTACGAGCGCGAGACCGGCGAATTCCGCTTCCATCCCGGCCCCATCTTCACCAGCCTGCTGCTGGCCGACGAGATCAACCGGGCCACGCCCAAGTCGCAGAGCGCGCTGCTCGAAGCCATGGCCGAAGGACAGGTCACCGTCGATGGCGTGACCCACGCACTGCCACGGCCGTTCTTCGTGGTCGCCACGCAGAACCCGATCGACCTGGCGGGTACCTTCCCCCTGCCCGATTCGCAGCTGGACCGCTTCATGCTGCGGCTCAGCCTCGATTACCCCGACCCGGCCGCGGAACGCGCGCTGCTCACCGGCGAAGATCGCCGCGACATGATGGCCACGCTGCGTCCGCGCCTGGACATCGCCGCCATCGACCAGCTGCATGCCGCCGCGCAGGCGATCAAGGTCACCGGCACCCTGCTCGACTATCTGCAGGCGCTGCTCGCCGCCAGCCGCAAGCATGGCGACGTGCGGGTCGGCCTGTCGCCACGCGCGGGCCTGGCGCTGCTCGCCGCCGCCCGTGCCTGGGCGATGCTGAGCGGCCGCGACTACGTCATTCCCGAAGACGTGCAGGCGGTGTTCGTGCCCATCGCGGCGCATCGCCTGGTGCCGGGTCGCGGCGGCCAGCGCGAGGCGATCGCCCGCAGCATCCTGGCCGACACCGCGGTGCCCTGATGCCGGACGCGGTGCAGCGACTCACCGCCTGGGCGGAGCGCCGCCTGCCTTCGCTCACGCGGCTACGCCCCCGTGAGTCGCTGCCGATCCAGTTGCACCGTCGTCGTATCTACATCCTGCCCACGGGGTTCGGCCTCGCGTTCGCCGTGCTGCTGGGCGTGATGTTGATCGGTGCACTGAACTACGCCAACAATGCCGCGCTCCTGCTCACCTGCCTGGTGGGATCGGTGAGCGCGGGAAGCATGCTGGTGGCTTTCCGGGTACTCAACGGGCTGACCATCGGCGGGCTGCGCGCCGGCTCCGCGCGCGCCGGCGAAACCCTGCGCGTGTTCCTCGACATCGGCGCTTCGCAGCGCGAACGCATGGCGGTGCGCCTGGATGTCGAAGGCCGCGAGCATGTCGTCGTCGTGCCGGCCGGCGGCAGCGTCACCGTCGAGTTCGACCTGCCGACCGCCTTCCGCGGATGGCAGGCCGTGCCGCGCATGCGACTGCACAGCCGCTGGCCGCTGGGCATGTTCCGCGTCTGGAGCTGGCTACACCCTGATCGCGCCCTGCTGGTCTACCCGCGCGCCGAAGGCATGGGCCCGGCACCGTTCGAACCGCAGGGCGATGCCGATCGCGGACGACCGCGACCCGGCGACGAGCTGGCGTCGCTGCGCGACTACCGTGCGGGCGACCCACGCCGCCTGATCGCCTGGAAGCCGAGTGCGCGACACCACTCGCTGTTGGTGAAGGACATGGAGCAACCCGCGCCACAGGAAGACTGGCGCCTGGACTGGGACAGCATGCACGGGCTGGACGACGAGACGCGCATCTCCCGACTGGCCCGCTGGGTGGACGAAGCACACGCCTCGGGCCGGCGCTGGAGCCTCAGGCTTCCGGACGGCTATTTCGACATCGCCCAGGGTGACGAGCACTACCATCGCTGCATGACGGCGCTGGCGTTGCGCCCATGAGCCGCTTCCGCCTGTCGCTGCGCCAGCGCCCCTCCAGCGAGCCGTCACTGACACCGCGGTCGTTCGACCTGCTGTGCCTCACCATGGCCTTCGTGCTCGGCGTGCATGCGCCGCACCTGCCCTGGTGGCTGACGGTCGGCCTGGCCGTGGTGCTGGGCGCACGCTGGCAACAACGCCGCCGCGGCGGTCGCCACGCGCCGATCTGGATCAAGCTGCCCCTGATCGGCCTGCTGCTGGCGCTGGTGATCCTCACCTACGGCAGCCTGTTCGGCCGCGAGCCGGGCAGCGCGTTCGCGGTGGGCCTGCTGGTGCTCAAGCTGCTGGAAAGCGACCACCTGCGCGATGCGCGCGTCGGCGTGGCGTTCGCCGCGTTCGCCCTCATGAGCGCCCTGTTGTTCGACCAGGGCATCGTCGCCACGGCGATCGTGGCGGCCGGTGTCGTGCCCGCGATGATGACGCTGCGTGCGCTGGAAACGGCCGGGCCGCGCTCGCCTTCCTGGCGTGTCGAACTCACCCCGGTACTGCTCGCGCTGCTGGTGTCGGTGCCGCTGGCGCTGTTCGCGTTCCTGTTCATTCCCCGCCTCAGCTCGCCCCTGTGGGGCGCACCGACGATGGACCGCGCCACCACGGGGCTGTCCGACCGCATGGCGCCGGGCGACATGGCCGAGGTGCTCACCGACGACACGCCCGCCATGCGGGTGACCTTCGACGGCCCCACGCCGATCGCGTCGTCGCGTTACTTCCGGGCCTTCACCATGACCCGGTTCGACGGCCAGGCCTGGAGCCCCGGCTTCGGCGGCCGCGACATCGGCTCGCTGGAGGGCCAACCGCGTTTCCGCTACCGGGTCACCCTGGAGCCGACCCGGGAGCGCGTACTGCCCCTGCTCGACATGCCCGTGGACGCGCCCACGGACGCCACGCTGCGCGGCGATCGCACGGCCGTGGCCAACCAGCGCCTGGAGAAGACCTACAACTACGAGGCGAGTGCCGTTGCCGACTACCGTCTCGATGCCGCGCTGGATCCGCGGATGCGTCGCGCCACGTTGCAGCTGCCCGACCGCGTCGGCCCCCGTGCGCGCGCCCAGGCCGCCGCGTGGGTGGCCCAATACGGCAGCGATGCCCCGGCGATCGCCCGCGCGGCGCTGGCAATGTTCCACGATGGCGGCTTCCGCTACACGCTGGCCGCCGCGCCGCTGGGCCGCGATCGCATCGACGATTTCCTGTTCGGCACCCGCGAAGGCTACTGCGAGCACTACGCCTCGACGTTCACCTTCCTCATGCGCGCGGCGGGTATTCCGGCGCGTGTCGTCACCGGATACCAGGGCGGTTACTGGAATTCGCTCGGCCACTATCTGCTCGTCCGCCGCGCCGATGCGCATGCCTGGACCGAACTGTGGATCGAGGGCCGCGGCTGGGTCCGCTTCGACCCCACGGGGGCCGTGCGCCCCGAGCGCGTCACCCTGGGCGCCGCGGCGGCTGCCGCAGGTGACGGCGGCGGTGGCAGCCTGTTCGACGCCGCCTGGTGGCGCAACACACGCGATCGCTGGGATGTGGTCAACCAATGGTGGAACCAGGCCGTTAACGGTTTCGATTCGCTTCGCCAGCAAGGTCTGCTGCAACCGTTCGGCATCCGCCGTGCGGATGTGGGAGACCTCGCCCTGGTCCTCGCGGTCGGTTTTGCGGTGCTGGTGGCGGGTGCCCTGGGCTGGGCACTGTTCCAGCGTCGTGAAGGCGATGTGCTGGATGCGTCGATGCAGCGGCTGCGGCGCAAGCTGGCCAGGGCTGGTGTCACCCGACGCGCGGGCGAAGGACCCAGGCATTTCCTTGCCCGTGCCGCCCGCGCGCTGCCGGAACACCGAAATGCCTTGGAAAGGTTGAGCGAGGTCTACTTGCGCTCGCGTTACGCCCATGACAAACCGCCGCCTGAACTGGTCACCGAATTCAGGCGCGGGGTGGACGAATTAAAGACGCGCCGCGTGGTCAAATAGGTCATGGTGTCGGCTGTGTCCGGCACCCCTGGGAGATGTTTCATGTCCATGTTCAAACCGCTGGCCGTCGCGGCCGCGACCCTGGCCCTGGGCGCCTGCGCCACGGTGCCCCAGCCGCTGCAGGGCCAGTTCAACGATGTGTCCACCTCCGGCGCCCAGCAGGGCGGCGCACCCGGCGCCAAGGTGCGATGGGGCGGCGAGATCATCAAGACCGAGCCGGGCCCGCAGCAGACCTGCTTCTTCGTGCTGTCGGAGCCGCTCGATGCCGAGGCGCGTCCCACGGCCACCAAATCGGACAGCCAGGGTCGCTTCGTCGCCTGCCGCGACGGTTTCTACGATCCGGAAGTCTTCACCCGCGGTCGCGAGATCACCGTCACCGGCACCCTGCACGGTGCCGTCTCGCAGAAGGTCGGCGATTTCGACTACGCCTACCCGCGCGTGGAAGCCGATGTGGTCTACCTCTGGCCCAAGCGCATCCCGATCAACCGCGCCTACGGCCCCGGCTTCTACGACCCGTTCTGGGGCCCGGGCTTCGGCCCCGGTTTCGGTCCCTACGGCTACGGCCCCTGGGGCGACCCGTTCTACTATCGCCCGCGCACCATCATCGTGCGCCCGCCGCCCCGCGTCCGCTAATTCCGGCCGGCGGCAAACGAACCCGGTGCCGCAAGGCGCCGGGTTTTTTTATGCAACGCCCCACGCCACGCCACGCCGTAGGAGCGGACGATGTCCGCGATCCCCTCGACCCGACCACCGCGCACGACGCCATGCGCGCTATCGGAACCGACACGATATTCCCAAACCCGATGAGGCTTCCCATGCTCCCCGACATCACCGAATCCCGCGCCGCCTGCCATTGCGGCACCGTCCGCTTCACGGTGAAACTCAGCGACGGCCTGCGCACCGCGCGCCGCTGCAACTGTTCCTACTGCCGCATGCGCGGCGCCGTGGTCGTCTCCGCCAACCTCGACGGCATCACCATCCACCAGGGCGAGGACGCGTTGGGCGTCTACCAGTTCAACACCGGCACGGCCAAGCATTTCTTCTGTTCCAGGTGCGGCATCTACACCTTCCACCAGCGCCGGTCGAACACCAGCCAGTACGGCATCAACGTGGCCTGCCTGGAAGGCATCAGCCCCTTCGACTTCGAGGATGTCCCCGTGCTGGACGGCGTCAACCACCCCGCCGACCAGGGCCGGAAAACCGGCGAGCCCATCGCCCACCTCCGCTACATCCCCTCCCCGTAACACCGCCCTGCCTACCCCACCCTGTAGGAGCGGACGATGTCCGCGATCGGCGCCCCGCCCCGGTCCATCAACACCATGACCTCTGTCGGTTGAGCCATCCTCCGCCGCATCCTAAAGTGAAAGACCACACCGTCAGGAGGACAGCGATGAACGATGCGACGCCGACACGTCTAGCCACACCGTCTAGCGTGAACCATGATTTCCACCGACTTGGCGGATTGCCAAGTCCGGGCGAACTGGCCGATTACGAACGCGCAGTGCCAGGTTCAGGTGAACGTATCCTTGCCTTGGCGGAGAAATCCATCGAACAGGGTGCCGTCATCGCCGCCTCTGAAGGCCTTCGGCTGGACACGGCGCAAAAACGTGAGCACCTCACTCGCCGGCTGACACAAGGCTTCGTCGCCATCATCAGTATCACCGCCGTCGTCATGGGAGGAGGCATCCTCTTTCTGTCGGGAAACTGGGAGGCATCGTTGATCGCAGTCGGTGTACCCGCATGCGCGCTCACCGCCATGGCTGTGGTCACGCGTCCAACGCGCGAATAACCTGAATAAGCATGCAAAGCTGAAGAATCCACGTCTACAACGACCAGGACATTCGATGACCGAAACGATCTTCTCGAAAATCATCCGCCGCGAGATCCCCGCTGACATCGTCTACGAAGACGACGACGTGCTGGCCTTCCGCGACCTCAATCCACAGGCACCGGTGCATGTGCTCTTCATCCCGAAGCGCGCCATCGCCACGCTGGACGACGCGACACCCGACGACGCGACCGTCCTCGGCAAGCTGCTGCTGGCCGCCGCGGCCTACGCACGCGAACAAGGCTTCGAAAAGGACGGCTACCGTACGGTAATCAACACGAACGGCCACGGCGGGCAGACGGTATTCCACATCCACGTGCACCTGCTGGCGGGCCGCCAGATGCACTGGCCGCCGGGTTGAATCAGCCGACGGACTGCCGACTGCCGAACGCGTGCGCCAGAGTGCCGCGATCGACGAACTCCAGTTCGCCGCCCAACGGCACGCCGTGGGCGAGACGCGTGGCACGGATGCCCGCCGCACGGGCCAGTTGACCGATGTAGTGCGCGGTCGCCTCGCCTTCCACGGTGGGGTTGGTGGCGATGATCATTTCCTCGATCTCGCCCTCGCCCAGGCGCTCCACCAGCAACGGCAGGCCCAGTTCGTCCGGGCCCAGGCCGTCGAGGGGCGAAAGCCGGCCCAGCAACACGAAGTAATGGCCCCGGAAGCCGGTCGCCTGTTCGATGGCGGCAAGATCGGACGGCGATTCGACGATGCACAGCACGTGCTTGTCGCGTGTAGGGCTGGCGCACACCGAGCACACCGGCGTCTCGCTGAAGTTGCGGCAGCGCGTGCAGTTGCCCACATCGCGCATGGCCGATTCCAACGCCGAGGCCAGGCGCAGACCTCCCTGCCGCTCGCGTTCGAGCAGATGGAAGGCCATGCGCTGGGCGCTCTTGGCGCCGACGCCCGGCAGGCAACGCAGGGCGTCGATCAGTTCGCCCAGCAGGCGGGAGCCGTTACTCATCGACGAAGGCCGATCAGAACGGCATCTTGAAGCCGGGGGGCAGGTTCAGCCCCGCGGTGACCCCGCCCAGCCGGTTGCGGCTGAGTTCGGCGATCTTGTTGACCGCGTCGTTGATGGCCGCGGCCACCAGGTCTTCGGCCATTTCCGGATCGTCGGCGAACGACTGCCGATCGATGTGCACCGCGCGCACCTCGTGGCCGCCGCTCATGGTGACCGTGACCAACCCACCGCCGGCGGAACCGGTGACTTCCGTCTTGGCGAGTTCATCCTGCGCACGCTTCATTTCATCCTGCATGCGCTGGGCTTGCTGCATCAGCTGACCGATTTGACCTTTCACGTTCCTGGCTCCACGGGTTTGATCGATTGGGGAATGACGCGCGCGTCGAAGTCGCGCTTGAGCGCCTGTACGAAGGGATCGGATTCCATCGAGGCTTCGGCGCGGGCCTGGGCATCGGTGGCGGCCTGCGCCCGGCGCTCCGCCGGGGTGCCGAGGTTGCCGCGATCGGCCACGAAGCGGAAGCGAATGCGCCGGCCCAAGGCCTGCGAGACCTTTTCTTCCATCTGGCTGGTCAACGGTTCCACCGCCAGGTGCATATGCTGCGGCTGCAACGCGAGGACCATGCTCTCGCCGTCCACCTCGCGCAGCGAACAGTTCTGTGCCAGCTGCCCGATGGGACCGCGCAGGTGCGCGCGCTCCACTACTTCGTGCCAGTCCGGCAGGCCATCCGCACCGAGGGTGATGGGTCGCGGCGGCGCGGCCGGCTCGGGCTCGGGCGCAGGCGCAGCATGCTCGGCGGCGCGGGCAGGCGGAGGTACGGCGGGCGCGGCGGCACGCGAGGCTGGCGGAGCCGGAGCCGGAGCCGCCGGTGCCGATGCAGGACGCGCCGACGGGGCCGCGTTCGAGGTCGTGGCAGAGCGCGACGGAGCCGACGCCTGCGGCGGAGCCGCAGCGGCCTGCGGTGCGTGACCGGCAGCGGGAACAGGCGCCCGCGGCGCGGCGGCGCCTGCGGCAGTACGCGCCGGCGAACCCGTCACAGGCTGCCCACCCTCGGCGGGCCGGAACGCGAACATGCGCAGCAGCGCCATCTCGAAACCGATGCGCGCATCCGGTGCCATCGGCAATTCGCGACGGCTGGTGGTGGCGATCTGGTAGTAGAGCTGGACATCCTCGGGAGCGATGCGCGCGGCGAGGTCGGCCAGGCCGGCGTCGCTTTCTTCCTCGCGGTAACCGGGCACCAGCTGGATCAGCTGGATACGGTGCAGCACCGTGGCGAAGTCGTCGAGCACGCCGGCGAAGTCCGGCGAGAACGAGGCGATGCGCTCGGCTTCACCCATCAGGGCGGCACCGTCACCGGCGGCCAGCGCCTCGAGCACGCCCAGCACCTGTCCACGCTCCACGCTGCCGAGCATGGCGCGTACGTCGTCGGCGCGCACCACGCCCCCGCCATAGGCGATGGCCTGGTCGAGCAACGAGAGCCCGTCGCGCAGCGAACCGTCCGCGCCGTGCGCGAGTTCGACGATCGCGTCTTCGTCGTATTCGATGCCTTCGGCGCCGAGGATGTGACGCATCTGCCCGGAGATCTGGTCCGGCAGCAGCCGCTTGAGGTTGAACTTCAGGCAGCGCGACAGCACGGTGACCGGCAGCTTCTGCGGGTCGGTGGTGGCAAGCAGGAACTTCACGTGCGGCGGCGGTTCTTCCAGCGTCTTCAGCAGCGCGTTGAACGCCGGCTTGGAGAGCATGTGCACCTCATCCACCAGGTACACCTTGAAGCGGCCACGCGAGGGGGCGTACTGCGCGTTCTCGATCACCTCGCGCACGTCGTCCACGCCGGTGTTGCTGGCGGCATCGATTTCCAGCAGGTCGACGAAGCGGCCGGCATCCACCGCGGTGCAGACCGAGCAGACGCCGCAGGGATCGGCCGACTCGCCGCGTTCGCAGTTGAGCGACTTGGCGAAGATGCGGGCAATGGTGGTCTTGCCGACGCCGCGGGTGCCGGTGAAGAGGTAGGCATGGTGCATGCGACCGGAGTCGAGCGCGTTGGTCAGCGCCCGGACCACATGCTCCTGGCCCACGAGTTCAGCGAACTTGCGGGGGCGCCACTTGCGTGCGAGGACCTGATAGGACATGCGTAGTACCTTGGGGCGACAGTGGATTGTGCCAAGGACACGCGTCGGGCGCACCCCAGCCCCGAAAAGGCGATGACCCTGCCAGCCACACCCCGGCGCCCGAGTCATCCGCTACCGTTGCTTCCTTCCGGACCTGGCGGAGTTTACGGACTATCGTCGCGGGGGGACCGACAGGGTCACCATAAGACTTACATCTGGCGGAGAGAGCGGGATTCGAACCCGCGATACCTTATTAGGGTATACACACTTTCCAGGCGTGCTCCTTCAACCACTCGGACACCTCTCCACACCGGTACATCCTCTTCCCCGGCGTCCTGTCCGGCAAAGAAGCGGAAGGATAACGTTCCCGCTGCGGCGGGGCAAGTCTCAGCCCGCCGTGGGGTGGGGTGGCTCGGGCTGCGGCAGGGGAAGGCGCTCGCCGGGATGGGCGATACGGTAGCCCCGAGCGACCAGTACATCCCCGTCGGCGGCGCTGCCGTAGTGATAGAGCGCCATGCGCGAGCGGGCTTCGTCGGGGTATTCGCGCTCAAGGTCGTCCACGCCGGTGTGCGAGGGGTTGCCGACGACGCCGCAGTCGTGGGCGATCAGCTCGCCGCGCATGCCGTGCAGCGCGATCGCCTCGGGTACCGGCCGGGTATCCCCGGTGTAGACCAGGCTGCCGCGCAGGGCCAGGCCGTACGAGGTGCCCTGCACGTGGTGGCGCGTGGGAAACACATCGAACCAGTGGCCTTCGTGCCAGAAGCCACGGGTGCACGGGATGAGGTGGAACGCCTCCCAGTAGTTGACGCCGCCTTCGGCCAGGGCGCCCGGATAGTCGGCCACCCTGCCCTGCAGCCAGGGCAACAGGGCGGCATGCAGGTAGACCCTGGTGCGGCCGCGCAGGGCCTCATCGAACCACAGGCGGAAGAACAGCCGCTCCATGCCGGCCACGTGGTCCATGTGCACATGGGTGATGTACAGGGCGGCCGGCGGTGCGCCATAGGCCGCCATGTAGCGATCGAGCGTATCGGGGCCGCAATCGACCAGCAGCAGCGGCGCGCCGTCGCGCTCGACGACCACGGCGGATGAGCCCAGCTCGACCGCATGGGCGGCACCGGTGCCGAGGAAATGCAGGTCCCATGTCATGCGCCCAGGCTCCGTTCGTAGTGATCCATCAACGCCGGCCAGAGCACGGTGTCGAAGGTGTCTGACGCCAGGTCGCGCGCGCCCAGCTTGAGCAGCGATCGTTTCAGGCGGTCCAGGTTGGCGTGGCGCCAGCGGCGGGACACGCCGCGCAGCCGGCCCCGGTCGAAATCGATGAGGTAGAGGCCATCGGCCCCGACGAGGATGTTGTGCGCGTTGAGGTCGGCGTGCCAGGCGCCCTCGCGGTGGAAGCGCGCGATCAACGCGCCCACCTGGCCGGCCAGCGCCGGGGTGAAGGCGCCTTGCTGCAGCTGCTGGGCCAGCGTGGACGCCCGCGGGATGCGCAGGGTCATCAGGTCGGCCGAATAACGCAGGCCCTGGCGCACGTAACGGGCCGCCAGCGGCGGCGACACGGGCAACCCGCGGCGCTGCAGTTCCACCAGCAGGCGGAACTCACGGTCGCTGCGCGTGCGTCGGCGTCCGGTAAAAAGGTAGCGGTCGCCGAGCAGACGGGCCACCATACCGCCGCGCCGGTAATGCCGCAGCACGGCTTCACCGGCGGGCGTATCGACCACCGACACGCCGCCACGACCGCCGGATTGCGTGCGCAGGGCACCGCGCTCGCGCCAGTATTCGGGCGAGAACCAGCGCGCGTCGACTTGAGGTGCACGGGTCGCGTCGAACAGAATCGTACCGTCCGCGCCCTCCTCCACTCGTTGCTCTGTCATTTCATCGGCCGCCCTTGCGCAGCCACTCATCCGGTGCTCCGATCGTGTCCAGTCTACCAAGCCGTCCGCTCCCGTCGGGAGATTCCAGCCTCTGCATCCTGCGCACTTCCGCCATCGGCGATGTCACGCACGTGGTGCCGCTGGTCCGCACCCTGCAGGAAAAGGCACCGTCCACGCGTCTGACCTGGCTGGTGGGCAAGCTGGAGCGACGCCTGGTGGGCGACCTGCCGGGCGTGGAATTCATCACCTTCGACAAGGGCAAGGGCCGCGAGGGCCTGCGCGAGGTGCGGCAGGCGCTGGCCGGGCGTCGCTTCGACGCGCTGCTGCACATGCAGGTGGCGCTGCGTTCCAACCTGCTCAGCCTGGCGGTACGGGCCGACCGGCGGATCGGCTACGACCGCGCACGCGCGAAAGACCTGCACGGACTGTTCGTCCGCGAGCGCATCCCGGCGCGCACGGGGCAGCACGTGCTGGATGCGATCGGCAGTTTCGTCGAGCCGCTGGGCCTGACGCAGACCCGGGTGCGCTGGGATATCCCCGTGCCGGACGACGCGAGGGCCTGGGCCGCGGAACAGCTTCCGGGCGACACACCGACACTGCTGGTCAGCCCCATGTCCAGCCATGCGCTGCGCAACTGGCGCGTGGACCGCTACGCGGCATTGATCGACCACGCCATGGCGCGAGGCCTGCGCGTGGCACTGGTCGGCGGCCCGTCCGAGGGCGAACGGTCGCTGGCGGATCGGATCCTCGCGGCCACCGTATCGGCGCCACTGGACCTGACCGGCAAGGACACCCTGAAGCGCTTCATGGCCTTGCTGGAGCGCTCGGCCATGATCCTCACGCCGGACTCCGGCCCGATGCACATGGCCAACGCGGCCGGTGTGAAGGTGCTGGGGCTGCATGCCGCCAGCAATCCCCACCGCTCCGGCCCCTATTCCGACCGCCGCTGGTGCGTCGACCGCTACGATGCGGCCGCGCGCCGTTTCCTGGGCAAGCCGGCCGCCGAGCTGGCCTGGGGCACCAAGATCGAGAAGCCCGGCGTCATGGACCTCATCGAGGTGGACGACATGCGCGAACGCTTCGAAGCCTGCGTCGCCTTCCTGCAACTGCCGCTGCGTTAAACGGCGTTCTGCGGCGCGCGGTAGTCCTGGTAGGACTTCTCTTCGACCAGCGTGGAACCCAGCTTCACGTTGATCTCGCGCTTGATCGCCGCGCGCTCGTCGTTCTCGATGTACACGGAGCGCGCCAGGCGGATGAACTCGTCGTCGAACGCCTGGGCACGCTCCTTCAGGCGGATGTCGTCCTCGATCTTCCAAAGACGCTGGTTGACGGCAAGAAGGCGCGACTGCTCGTCGGTGATGTCGGTCTCGGAGGCCTTGTCGTTTTTCCACGTCGCATCGAGCAGTTCGAGCTCGTTGCGCACGTTGGCCAGCTTGGCGTCGTCCTGGATTTCCATGAGCTTGATCTGCAGGATCGTGATCTTGTCGATCAGCTCGCCGTAAGAGACGGGGGTGTGGATCAGGCTCATGGGTCGATCTCCGGTCGGTCAGGCGCCGGAGGTTAGCAGTTTTATGCGTTGCCGGACGCCCCGTACGCGGCCAGACCTTCCGCCAGGTGGTCGTAGACGGCGCGCACGCGACGGCTGCGCCGCTGGTCTTCGTGCATCACCACCCACAGCCGCAGCGGCACCTCCAGCGTCTTCGGGAACAGGCGGATCAACCCGCTGCGTCGCGCCAGCGGCACCTGGCAGAACCCGAGGCCGAAACCGGCGCGAATGGCCGCCAGTGCCGCCAGGTCGTTGTCCGTGCGCAGCGCGAAGTGCTCGCGTGCATAAGGCACATCGGCGGGACGCAACGCCCGGATATACGGTTTTTCCTCGTCGTAGCCGATCAGCGCGTGGCTGGCGATGTCCGCGACGCGACGCGGGCGTCCCGCCAGGGCCAGATAGTCCGCATGACCGTAGAGCCCGATGGGGATGTCGGCGACGTGCCGTGCCACCAGGGCGTCCTGTTGGGGCACGGCGCTGCGCACGGCGATGTCGGCATCGCGACGCAGCAGGTTTTCCGTGCGGTTGGTGGTCGACAGCTCGATGACGATGCGCGGATGCGCACGCCGGAAACCGGCCAGCATCGCCGGCAGCACTTCCACCCCGATCACCTCGCTGGCGGTGATGCGGACCACGCCCTGCAGGGTGTCGCGGCTGGCGGAGGCCGCGCGCCGCACGGACGCCGCCGCGGACGCCATGGCTTCCGCGTGCGGCAGCAGTTCCAGCGCGGCATCGGCGGGAAGCAGACCGTGCGGCACGCGCGAGAACAGGTCCACGCCCAGGGCGCTTTCCAGCTCGCGGATGTGCCGGCCCAGACTGGGCTGGGTCATACCCAGCGAACGCGCGGCCGCGGAAAGGCTTCCTTCGCGCATCACGGCGAGGAAAGAACGGAAAAGATCCCAGGCGGGTTCGCGGCTAGCCATACGTAAATGTATGGCACCCATGCGTCCTTATGCAATTTACGAATACCACGACAGCACCGAGACTCGGTCTACCCCCTGGAGATACCGCCATGACCCGATCCCATCGCACTGCCCTCGTCCTCGGCGCCACCGGCGGCATCGGCGGGGAAACCGCCCGCGCGCTGGTTGCCGCCGGCTGGACCGTCAAGGCGCTGACCCGCCACGCCGGCAAGGTCGACGACGGCGCGCTCCACTGGATCCACGGCGACGCCATGAACGCGGACGACGTGCGCCGCGCCGCGCAGGGCACGCAGGCCATCGTGCATGCCGTCAATCCGCCGGGCTACAAGGACTGGGAGCGCGTGGTGCTGCCGATGATCGATCACACGATCGCCGCCGCGCGCGCCGTGGGCGCGCGGATCGTGTTGCCGGGCTCGGTCTACAACTACGGTCCCGACACGTACCCACTGATCGCCGAGGACGCGCCCCAGCATCCACCCTCACGCAAGGGCGAGATCCGGGTGGCCGTGGAGGAACGCCTGGAGGCCGCTGCGCACGAAGGGGTACGCAGCCTGGTCCTGCGCTGCGGCGATTTCTACGGGCCGCGTAGCGGCAACAACTGGCTGGCCCAGGGCATCCTCACGCCCGGCAAGCCGCTGCGCGACATCCGCTACCCCGGCGCACCGTCACTACGCCACACCTGGGCCTACCTGCCGGACGTCGCCGCCACGCTGGTGGCGTTGCTGGAACGCGATGCGGAGCTGGATACCTTCGCGCGTTTCCATTTCGGCGGGCACGTGCTCACGGGGTACGCGCTGGCCGATACGCTGCGGCACGCCTCGGGGCGAAGCGACCTGCCCCTGCACCGTTTTCCCTGGTGGATGGCAACGCTGGTCGCACCCTTCATGGAGACCATGCGCGAGGTACGCAGGATGCGCTACCTGTGGAACGAAGAGATCCTGATGAACGATGCGCGCCTGCGGGCCTTCCTCGGAGACGTTCCGTGCACGGCGCCGGAAGCGGCCCTGCGCACGACGTTGCAGGGCATGGGCCTGGTGGGCCCACCGGTCACAGCGTGACCAGCCCGAACGCATCCAGCAGCAGAAGCACGTTCAGGCCCAGCACGATCAGCGCGGCCAGCGCCGACAGGGCCACCACCAGGCGGCCATTGCGGAACGCGCCCATCACGTCGCCCCGGCTGGTGAACCAGACCAGGGCGATCATGGGAAACGGCAGCGCGATGCTCAACGCCACCTGACTGAGCACCAGCGCGCGGGTCGCGTCCACGCCGGCCAGCACCACCGCGAAGCTGGGCAGCATGGTGATCGCGCGCCGCAGCCAGATCGGGATGCGGAAATCGACGAAGCCCTGCATGATCATCTGCCCCGCCATGGTGCCCACCACGGAACTGGAAAACCCCGAGGCGATAAGGGACACCAGGAAGATGGTGGCGGCGGCGCCACCGAGCAGCGGAATCAGCGTCTGGTAGGCGGTCTCGATCTTCGCCACATCGGGGTGGCTGCCGTGGAACGCGCCGGCCGCCATCACCACCATGGCCAGGTTGATCAGGCCCGCCAGGGTCAGTGCCAGGATCACTTCCAGGTTGGACAACCGGATGATCCGCGTCCGCTCCGCATCGTTCCTTGCCTGCACGCGGCGCTCGGTCAGGCCCGAATGCAGGAACAGGGCATGCGGCATCACGGTGGCGCCGATAAGGCCCACCGCGATGGCGATGGCCGCGCTGTCGGGCAGGTTCGGCACGAAGATCTGCTGCCCCAGCGCTTTCCAGCCCACCGGCGCGATGAACAGTTCCACCAGGTAAGACAATCCCACCACGCCCACCAGCGCGCCGATGGTCAGCTCGAGGCGACGGTAGCCCTTGCCCTCCAGCAGCAGCAACGCGTACGTGACGACGGCGGTGATGCCCATGCCGACCAGCAACGGCATGTGGAACAACAGGCTGAGGCCGATCGCGCCGCCCAGGAACTCGGCCAGGTCGGTGGCCATGGCGGCCAGCTCGCTCACCACCCACATGACGTAGACCAGCGGCTTGGGCAGGCGGTCGCGGCACAACTCGGCGAGGTTGCGACCGGTCACGATGCCCAGCTTGGCCGACAGGCTCTGGAACAGCATGGCCACCAGGTTCGCCAGCAGCACCACCCACAACAGGGCGTACCCGTAGCGCGCGCCCGCCTGGATATTGGTCGCGAAGTTGCCCGGGTCGATATACGCCACCGAGACGACCATGGCGGGCCCGGCGAACGGCAGCAATGCGGAGAGCCCGCGGCGGCGCCCCGACAGCACATCGACCATGGCCGGGTCGCGTGGCGGTGTTTTTACCTGGTCGAGCATGGCGTCGATCGATCCGGATGTCCCATGGTCGTTATACGCCGCGGCCCGGACGGCGGCGACGCGCGCCTGGTCCCAGCACGGCGCCCAGCACCACGCCGGCGGCGAACAACGATCCCGCCACGGCCACCGGGGACACGCGGCCACGCTGGCCATGCGTGGCCCGGGCCACGGCCGCACGCCGCGAGTCCTGCGGCTTGACCTCCGCAGGCGCGGACTCGATCTCCACGGCGTGGGGGCTGGGGCGGATCGGCTTGCCGCGCGCATCGGCGACACCGCGGGTCAGCTCCGCACCCAGCAGCACGATGATCGACGAGTAGTAGGTCCACGTCAGCAACACGACGAAGGCACCCGCCGGGCCATACGCGCCACCGATGTCGGAATACTGGATGTACAGGCCGATGACGTACTTGCCCGCCAGGAACAGCGCCGTGGTCAGCACCGCGCCGATCAGTGCCTCGCTCCAGTCGATCACCGCGTCCGGCAGCACCTTGTACATCGCGCCGAAGGCGGCAACGAAGACGACCACGGAGATCAGGTATTCCATGGCGTTCCATGCCATGGAATCGCCACGGATCACGGTCTGGATGATGGCGCTGACGATGAACGAGACGATCATCATGAACGCCACGCCGCCCAGCAGCGCGAAGGCCCTGCCGCGCGCGCGCAGCCAGGCGCCGACGGCCTCGCCCGGCCGGGCCTTCACCCGCCACACCCGGTCCAGCGTGCCCTGCAACTGCGCGAACACTGCGGAGGCGGCGAACAAGGTCACGCCCAGGCCGACGATGCCGGCGATGTCACTCAGGCGCGGATGCGCCTTCGCGCTGGTGATCACGCTGTCGATCGCGCCGGCGGCACGGCTGCCGACCACGGAGGACAGGGTCTGGGTCAGCTGGTCGCGCCATTCCGGGTGCAGCACCGAGATCACCCACACCAGCAGGAGCAGCAGGGGTGCGAAGGACAGCGCAGCGTAGAACGCCAGCGCCGCCGCGCGTGTCATCAACTCATCGTCGCTGAAGCCGTCCACCGCTGAAACGATGGTGCGCTTGAGAGCCCCGCCGGTCATGCCCTGTCTCCTGCTCGATCCAATCGCCTTGATACAGCGTGGAACATGGAGCGCACGTGATGTGAAGATCGCCGGCTGCCCGTAGAATCGCCGCATGCCGCTCAGCCTGCTGATTGCCGACGATCACCCGATGTTCCGTGGCGCCCTGCTGCACGCGCTGGCCGAGCCCCTGCGCGGCGGTCGCGCGCTGGAGGCGGCCAGCCACAGCGCGATGGAAGCGGTGCTTGCCGCTGGCGAGCCGGTCGACCTGGTGCTGCTGGACCTGACCATGCCGGGGGCCATGGGCTTCTCGTCGCTGCTGTGGCTACGCGGTGAGCATCCGGAGGTGCCGGTACTGGTGGTGTCCTCCAACGACCATCCGCGCAACGTGCGCCGCGCACAGCAGTTCGGCGCGGCGGGTTTCGTCTCCAAGTCCGCGCCGGCCGAGGTGTTGCGTGCGGCGGTCGCGGAGGTGATGCAGGGCGGCACCGCCTTCGTAGGCGCGCGTGCCGATCGCAGCGACGACGATGCCCGCCTGGCCGCGCGACTGGCCCGGCTCACGCCGGCACAGTTCCGCGTGCTGATGCTGATGGCCGAGGGCCTGCTCAACAAGCAGATCGCCGCCGAACTGGGCCTGGCGGAAAACACGGTGAAGATCCACGTGACCGCCGTGCTGTCGAAGCTGGAATGCCGCTCGCGCACGCAGGCCGCGGTCCTGGTGCGATCGCTGGATATCGACGACGGCGTCGACGGCTCGCATCCCGGCTAGCCGGACACCATCAGCATGCGGCTCATGATCGCGCGCAGGCGCGCCGGGGCGAGCGGCCGCGTGAGGTAACGCACACCGACCGTGGCGCCTTGCCCGACCTCAGCGGCCGACGGCTCCGCCACGATCAAAAGCGTGGGCGGCATGCGGCCCCAGCGTGCGCCGAGGGCCAGGCGCAGCGCCTCACCCGTCATGCCGTCGATCGGATCCTCCAGCAGGAGGATGGCGGGCACCTCGTCGGTTTCCGCATGGCGCATCGCCTCACTGGCGCTGGCCACGGCCACCACGGCGCAGCCCCAGGACGCCAGCAATCGCGTCGTGGCCTGCCGCGTCACGCCATCGGCATCCAGCAGCAGGACCCGTGCCCGGGCGAACGGCGATTCGTCCTCGACACCGGCGGCCGTCGATGTCACCTCGGACGGCCCCTGCCACAGCGGTACGGTGATCGAGAACACACTGCCCCTGCCCGGGCGCGAGCGTACGCCCACCGGGGCGCCCAGCAGCCGCCCGATCCGGTCGACGATCGAAAGCCCCAGCCCGGCACTGCGCCGTTCACGATCCACGCCGTTGTCCAGGCGCAGGAACTCGTCGAAGATCGCCCGGGTCTTCGCTTCCGGAATGCCCAACCCCGTGTCCCATACCTCGATGCGCACCGCGTCGCCTTGCCGGCGTGCGCCGATCAGCACACCGCCGCGCGGCGTGTAGTGGATCGCGTTGGACAGGAAATTCTGCAATACGCGGCGCAGCAGCAAGGCGTCGCTGCGCACGGTGGCATGGCCGGTGACGCAACGCAGCCGCAGACCGTGCGACGCCGCCAGCACGCCGAACTGCTTCGCCAGGTCGGCCAGTAGCGGTTCCAGCGGCACGGCGGCGAAGCGCGGCTCGACCGCGCCCCCTTCCAGGCGCGACACGTCCAGCAGGCTGGCCAGCAGTTCGTCCTGCGTGTCCAGCGCGCTGCGCACGCGCTCCACCAGCTCGCGCTCCGCGGCGTCCAGGCGACCCGCCGCCAGCGCGCCGACGAACAGCCGTGCCGCGTTGAGCGGCTGCAGCAGGTCGTGGACGGCAGCGGCCACGAAGCGGGTCTTGGAGCGATTGGCACGCTCCGCTTCCGCCTTGGCATCGTGCAGGTCGCGCGTGCGCTCGTCCACCCGGTGCTCCAGGCTGGTCGCCAGCGAGCGCAACTCGCGCGCGGCCGCCTTGTACGCCGTGATGTCGGCATAGCTGGTGACGAAGCCACCGCCCGGTAGCGGATTGCCACGTATCTCCAGCGTGGTGCCGTCGGGGCGCTCGCGCTCGTACATGTGCGGGCTGCCGGCGCGCAGGTAGTCCAGCCGCCGCCGGATCGCCTCGTCCGGATCTCCCGGACCCAGCAAGCCGCGACGCGCGTTGAAACGGAACAGGTCCTCGATGGGACGCCCCACGCGCATGTACTCGTCGGGAAACCCGAAGATCTCGCGGTAGCGCGTGTTCCACGCGACCAGCCGAAGCGACGCGTCGATCACGCTCACGCCCTGCGGCAGGTGTTCCAGGTTACCGTCGGCCCCTTGGGTGGCTTCGTGCGCCGCCGCCACCACGCTGTCCTGCGCCGAACGCAGCGCCGCGGCGTGATGCGCCACCATGCGCTCCAGTTCCTCGCGGCTGCGCTGGCGCAGCCGGGCCAGGCGCAGCCGCTGTTGCAGGAACAGTCCGAACAGGATGACCGGAAGCCACACCGCCAGCACGACCAGCACGGCATCGCGCGCGGCCGTCATGGCCGGGCGCGCGTCGGTCAGCAGGTGCAGGGTCCAGCCCTGGTGCGGCAGGGACAGGCTGGCCCAGACCATCTCGCCGTCGAGCGACGGCGAGATCACCCGGACGCGTCGCGCAGTCGTGCCTGCGTCGCCCAGGGTAACGGTGCGCACCGGCACGAGCGCGCGATCGCCGTACTGGCGCGTGGCGCGGATCGCTGCCGCATCCCCAGGGGAGAGTGCCTGCAACGGCCGATACAACCACGACGCATCGCGGTTGGTCAGGAAAACCACGCCATAGCGGTCGGCCAGCAGCACGGTATCGTCGTCGCGGGCCCAGTCGTGGCGCACATTGTCCAGGGTGATCTTCACCACGATCACGCCGACATGCCTGCCCTGCTCGTCGTCGACGGCACGCGCGATGAAATAGCCGGCCACGCCCGTGGACACGCCCATCGCATAAAACGTGGCGTGCCCGTCGCGCATCGCCTCCTGGAAATACGGCCGGAACCGATAGTCCAGGCCGACGTTGCTTGTGGGGGTATCCCAGTTGTTGGCGGCCACGGCCCGGCCACGCCGGTCCAGCAACGTGAGCGTCGAGGCATGCACCGCGCCGTTGGCCTGGGCGAGCTTGCGATTGAGCGCCAGGGTCGGCAGGGGCTCGCCGGTGTCCGACAGCGCCGCGCGCAAGGCCGGATCCAGCGCCAGCACATCCGGCAGCACGGTGAACCGGTCGACCAGGCGTTGCACCGCCAGCGCGTGCAACGTCAGACGATCCGCCGACTGCGTAGCGGTAACCGCCAGCGCGCGATGCCACGCCCACCACCCGCCCACGGCCGCGGTGCCGGCGATGACCAGCAACAGCGCACACACGGACAACAGGCGGACGATACGCACTCGGGACATGCCCGCGATGGTCGCACAGGCACCGGGACCCTAGCCGGAATGTGCTATGGGCCGATCGGCGTGCGGAGGCTAAAAGGGTACATCCGCCCCTCCCGGGCAGCCTCCGGTGTCGCGTCATGTCCCTGCAGCAGCCCGTATCCGTCGCCGCTCCCCGGCCCTGGTATCGCCAGACCTATGCGCAGGTGCTGATCGCCATCGCCCTCGGTGCCCTGCTGGGTCACTACTGGCCGGCCTTCGCCGAATCGCTCAAGCCGCTGGGCGACGCCTTCATCAAGCTGGTGAAGATGATCATCGCACCGGTGATCTTCCTCACCGTGGTCACCGGCATCGCCGGCATGCCCCACCTCAACGCGGTGGGCCGCGTGGTGCTGAAGGCGATGCTCTACTTCCTCTTCTTCTCCACCCTGGCGCTCATCGTCGGCATGGTCGTGGCCAACGTGGTGCAACCGGGCGCGGGCCTGAACATCGATCCCGCCACCCTGTCCACGAAGGAGATTGCCACCTACGCCACCAAGGCCCACGACATCTCGCTGACCGGTTTCCTGCTGGACATCATTCCGGACACGGTGGTGGGCGCGTTCACCTCGGGGAACATCCTGCAGGTGCTGCTGTTCGCCGTGCTGTTCGGCATCTCGCTGACACTGACCGGCGAGCGCGGCAAGCCGGTGGTGGCCTTCTTCGAGGCCCTGACCGCGCCCGTGTTCACGCTGGTGCACCTGCTCATGAAAGCCGCGCCCATCGGCGCCTTCGGCGCGATCGCCTTCACCATCGGCCGCTACGGCATCGAGTCGCTGTCCAACCTGCTGTTCCTGGTCGCCACCTTCTACGGCACGGCCATCCTGTTCGTGGTGGTGGTGCTGGGCACCGTGGCGAAGTTCGCGGGGTTCTCCATCTTCCGCCTCATACGCTACCTGAAGGCGGAACTGCTGCTGGTGCTGGGCACCTCGTCCTCGGAAGCCGCCCTGCCCTCGCTGATGGAGAAAATGGAGCGCGCGGGCTGCGACAAGTCGGTGGTCGGCCTGGTGGTGCCCACCGGCTACTCGTTCAACCTGGACGGCACCAACATCTACATGACGCTGGCCGCACTGTTCATCGCGCAGGCGACCAACACACCGCTCACCCTCGGCGAACAGGTCGCGCTGCTGCTGGTGGCCATGGTCAGTTCCAAGGGCGCGGCGGGAGTCACCGGCGCCGGCTTCGTCACCCTGGCAGCCACGCTCTCCGTGGTGCCCTCGCTGCCCGTGGCGGGCATGGCGCTGATCCTGGGCGTGGACCGCTTCATGAGCGAATGCCGCTCGCTGACCAACTTCATCGGCAACGCGGTGGCCACGGTGGTCGTCGCCCGCTGGGAGGGCGCACTGGACCGGGAGGCGCTGGAGGCGGCGCTGTCGCCGGAAGCGTCGAACTACGTCACCCGGACCGACCCGATCGGGTGACATAGTCGCCGATCACTTGAAGGTGCAGGCTCCCCGCGTCGGCTGGGGACAGATTGCCTGCCATGCGTAAACGGGCAACGATTTATTCGGCCACATATGAACGGCTCCGTAGCCCGGGAAGCGCGTCACGCCTCCGCGCACTCAAGACATGGCCTGGGCCGCCGATGTCTTGACCAACGCCCTGAGGCCATCTGCCTGTCATGCCCGTTCAGCACGCCCGCCACACCAACCTGCGCGCCGTCCTCGCCCAACTGGACCGGGAAGGCATTACCGGTTACGTCGACCAGGCCGAATACCTTGGTAGTGTCACCTCCGGACACCTCGCCGCCATGGTGGACGGCGACCCGATCGAGACGCTGTTTTCCGAACATGTGGAGTGGGCGCTACACCGCCGACACGGCTGGATGGACGAGCTGCACGACGACGACCCGCTCGATTCCTGAGCCGCTCGCCGGCACGCAGGACGACAGCGGCACCCCAGGATTCAGTTTCGCCCGGACGTATCACCGTGGCTTCACGCGCCGGTGGCAACCCTCGCGTCCTCAGAGTCGAGGTCCCCCATGGAAAGCTTCCCACCGGAGCTGCTGCACCTCGCCTTGCAGAGCGCCGACCTGGGCATCTGGCAGCTCGATCTGCGATCGGACGAGGAAACGCTGCGCTCGCTGCGACACGACCAGATGTTCGGCTACGAGGTACTCCAGCCGCGCTGGAGCCTGGCGATCGCGCTGGAGCACGTGCTCGAGGACGATCGGGAATTGTTCGCCGCCGCCTTCCGCAGCGCCCTCGTCGAGGGCACCCTGAGTTGCGAGGTCCGCGTAAAGTGGCCCGACGGGTCCATCCACTGGATCGCGCCACTGGGCCGCACCGAGTTCGGTGCCGAGGGCGAGCCGCTGCGGATATGCGGCGTGGTGGCCGATGTCACCACGCGCCGCCAACTGGAAGCCCAGGCGCTGCAAAAGAACAAGATGGTCGCCATCGGCGAGCTGACCGCCGGCATCGCGCACGATTTCAACAACGTCCTGCAAGGGCTGGCCGGTTCGTTCGACTTGCTCAACGTGTTCATCGCCAAGGGCAGGCTGGAGGAATGTGGACGCCTGGCCGTCCGTGGCGGCGAGCTCGTCGACCGCGCCGCCCGCATGACGCACCGGCTGCTCGCCTTCTCGCGACGCGCGCCGCTCAATCCGCGGCCGGTCGACCTCGGGCGACGCCTGCCCGCCATCGCCGCGCTGTTGCGTCCCGCCCCGGGCCAGGAGAGCCATGTGGAGGTGTCGGTCGAGCCGGCCTTGCCCGACGTGCACGTGGATGACGCCCAACTCGAAGTCGCCCTGTTGAACCTGCTGTTCAACGCGCGCGACGCCTCGCACGTCAACGGTCGTATCCAACTGCGCGCGCGACGCACCGTCGCTCCGGGCGACCTGCATGAAAGCCTGCCCTTGTCCGGTCAGCACGGCTTCGCGCTGATCGAGGTCACCGACTCGGGCGTAGGCATTCCCCAGGACAGCCTGGAACGCATCTTCGAACCGTTCTTCACGACCAAGCCGCAAGGCGCCGGTACCGGGCTGGGGCTGTCGCAGGTGCACGGCTACGTACACCAGTCCGGTGGCGCGATCGACGTCGCCAGCGTGATCGGCGTCGGCACGCGCGTGCGCGTCTGGCTGCCCCTGGCGTCCGACGAAAACGCCGCCGTCGTCATGTCATGCCACACCGAAACCGCACTACGCCCTTCCCGTCGGGCTGTGGTCCTCCTGGTGGACGACGAGGCGCACGTGCGCGAGCCCCTGGCGGAACTGCTTCGCGAAGCGGGCCACGACGTGACGTCCGTGGCGGACGCGCAAACCGCAATGGACACGCTGGCCACGCGCATGGACTGGGATCTGGTGGTGAGCGACATCGGCCTGGAAGGCCCGACCGACGGCTGCGAACTGGCACGACAGTGCCACGATCGCCTGCCCGGCATGCCGGTGCTGCTCATCACCGGCTACGCCGGCGACGACCTGGACACGCGATTACCTGGCGACACCGCCGTCCTGGTCAAGCCCTTTACGGCAGCGTACTTCATGCGCGCCATCGACACGTGCCTCGGCTCGACGGCCGATGAAAGACCGAGGTAAAGTCGTGTCGTTCCGTGACACGCATTGAGAACACCCCCATGGATTCCCTCGCATTGCTTGATCGCCTGACGGCCCTGGAAACCGAGTTGCATGGCTCGTCCACCCGTGGCGACGTAGCGCGGCTACGAGTGTTGCTTCACGAAGACTTCGAGGAAGTGGGTCGGTCAGGCGTTCATTATCGGCGTGACGACGTGTTGGTATCGCTGCCCGCTGAGACCGATGACACGACGCTGCAGGCTGATGCATTCCGCATCGTCGTGCTGTCCGAGGTATTGGCGTTGCTGACCTATCGCTCCGTACGTGTCGACGCCGATGGCAACGCCACGGCACACACGCTCAGAAGTTCGCTGTGGCAGATGATGGACGGCCAGTGGCGTATGCGCTTCCATCAAGGCACACCGACCACACCGTTCAGGACGACATAAAGCTTGCCACGCGAGCGACGAACGATGCGACGAGACAAGCCACGGCGGCCATGCCGACGGTGCGTGACGTACGGTCGCTGATGTAGGTGCCGTCGCGATATCCTCTAGCTACGTCACGGAGCGGGGTGCGTAGCGAAGGCGAGGGATAATACGCTTCGCGCCATGCGAACAGGAGAAACGCGCCCATCGCCAGGCCATTTGCGAGTGATGGCGTGGAAACCATGGGCCATACACCCAAGGCGACGAGCGATAGCGCCCAGAGGCGTTGCCTGATGGAAACCTTTATCGTCTCGGGCATAATCGTCGCTCCGCTCGATGGGTTAGCGCAGCTTAACCAAAACATGTCCCCGCCTTTCCGTATTTTTTGCGCCCGGATATATCGCCGTCATGAGAACTCGTTGGATCGTTGTCGCGTTATCCATGCTTTCCATCCCGGTGAACGCGGCTGTTGCATCCGAACAAGGCCTTATTCCGCTGAGCGCGTATACGCAGGCGCACTTGCGTATCGAAGTGGAGCCGGGTCGTCGACTCAACGTGTTCTGCCTAGGCAAGGGCGATCCGGTGGTCATTTTCGAAGCCGGCGGCGGAGATGACAGCGCAAGCTTTCGCGCGGTACAAGCACGCGTTGCATTGCGAACACGCGCGTGCTCCTACGATCGTGCAGGCATCGGTTTCAGCGATCCCGCGGCTTGGCCTTCGACCGCCGCGAATACCGTAGCGGACTTGCACCGGCTGATAACGGTGATGAGTCCTGGCAAGCCGGTCGTACTGGTCGGGCATTCCGCCGGTGGGCTCTACGTGCCACTTTACGCGGCAACCTATCCGGGCGATGTCACAGGCATGGTGCTGATCGATCCCTTCACGGTCGGTGCGGACGAGATAGCTGCCGCCTTACTGACGCCCCGCCAGCGAGCTCACTGGTACGCATCCGACAATAAGGACATCGCGCATGCCCGGGCATGCGTCGAACTTGCAGACAAGCGGCTACTCGTGCGGCCGGACCATCAGATGTCTACATGCCTGGACAATCCATCGAGTGCCGATCCGGCACGACACCGCGAACTCAACCGGCAACTGGCCCAGTCTAGCGAGCAAAAAGCCTTGCTATCGGCTTTGATCGATACCTATCCGGCACCCGATCAAGGCATGTCCGCAGCCGAGCTTGCGCTGCAAAACGCCCACCCGGACTTCGGCGATACGCCGCTCATCGTCTTGACCGCTGGCGAGGACGAACAGACGGATTTGCCCCAGAAAACGCGCCTGGCTATTGCCGCAGCCTGGCGAAAGAATAATGACCTGCTGGCCGCGCGTTCGCGCGAGGGCCGCAACATCATCGTGCCGAAAAGCCACCATGACATCCAGAAGGAACAACCCGCCGCGGTTATAGACGCCGTGAGCAAGGTAGTGGACGCGGCGCGCAAAAAGTCGGGGCTACCAGCCACCTTACCGTGAGCGATGTACTCAACGCTCCGCTTCGAGAACCGCTACGGCACTACGGCCAATCGCCCAAACCTGCTCCAGCGCTTGCTGCATGCGTGGATACACGGTGTCGTCCCTTCCCACCTGGACGGTATCGCCGCGATTGTCGACAACCTCGAACGAGCCCACGTAGCCGGGCCCCTGGGGCGCCGGCTCGGTGTGGAGTATGCAGCGGTAATTGCTGTACATCGTACAAATGTACACCATCCGGACGTACTTTGCATCCCGGAATCACGCATGTGACCTCTATGTCCGAAACGTTTCCCAACTCCCGTCCGCACGCTCGATCTTGACGATGGCGACCCCGCCCGCGTTTTCGATCATCCGTGCGTGTTCGGCAGCGAATGCCACCGCCGCATGCTCGCTCTCGACTTCCTTTTCGGGGCGGCCATCCGATCGCACCCGCCAGCGTCCCCGGACCGTTACCGGCGGCGCAATATAGATGATCACCTCACTCGAGGTGCTCACATGTTCGCTCATGGCGCGCTCCGTATGTCGTGCAGAAGCGGGCGCCGCCTGGGGCGCCCGCGCGGTGCGTGTCACGCTGTCTTTTCGGCCTTTGCCTGCGTCGAAAGACGCTCGCTCAGTATGGTCAGCTTCTCGTCGGCCGCTTTCTCTTCCGCGAGTGTTTCCAGGAGCAGCGGGACGGCGTCTTTGTAGCCCAGCTGCTTCGCCATTGCGGCCAACGTGCCGTACGACGCGATTTCGTAATGCTCGACCTTGTTGCCGCCACCGATCAGCGCCGCATCGCGAAGCGGGCCTGCCTCGACGCCGTCGATGACTTCCTTGCCCTCTTCCACCAGACCTTCCATGGCGGCACATTTGATGCGCTTAAGACGAATATCGAGTAATTCGACGATCTGGTCGATGCGCTCGACCTGCCCCTGGGTCTCTTCCAGGTGCGACGTGAAAGCTTCCTTGAGTTCGGGCGCCGTCGCGGCACGAGCCAGGCGCGGCAGGGCCTTGGTCAGCTGCTTTTCGGCGCTGTAGATGTCGGACAGTTCGTGAACGAAAAGTTCTTCGATGGTCTTGATCGTCATGGGGGCTCTCCCGTTGGGGTGAGCCTCCAAGCTACTCCGCAAGTTGTCACGAAGGACTCGGTTCGCGGTGAAGAAAAAAGTTAGAGGTTGTTGGTTGGGTAGCTGGGAAACCGACAGCCTCACGAAATGATTTACAGGGAGGTACGATGGACAGCATGACTGAGTTCCGACTCACCTACGACGCCGCCGCGCTCGAGCGCCACGAGATGGATCCGCGCGAGGACAAGGAGTTCCTGCACGCGGTCAACAATGACCTCGAGTCCTTTTCAAAAGGCGACTCACTCATATGCGAGGTTCACGTCCGTCAGTGGCAAACAGCCACCGGCACCCGCACGGAGTACGAAGTCGTGAAGGTAAAAGGACATTTGCGCGCAGCCAGGCAGATCCAGTTACCGTGGGATATCGCAGACGCTGATGTGCCTGCCAGGCTCTAAACGCCGGAATAACGGTGCGTGTCGGATCAGCGTCGTCCCACGGGTGGCCCGGACAGGCCCAGCAGGTGCCGCGTAGACGGAAAGCGCCGAAGCAGCCAACGCTCGATCAGCAGCACGAGCACCATCGTAACGCCCAGCAGGGGCAGCAGCATTCCCAGGACGACGAGCAGCGCGACGATCAACACGGGATACCGCACGCCTGCGTGTGCCGGCGGCGCACCCAGCGTGCCTGCGGGTCGACGCCGCCACCACAGCACGACGGCACTGATGGACAACATAAGCAGGCCCAGCGCCGTCACCACGCCGAGTATCTGGTTGAGCGGCGCGAACAGTTGTCCCTCGTGGATCGCCACGCCATAGCCGATCAGCCGATCAAGCAACGGGCGATCGGCAAAGGCGGCGCGACTGGTGACCGCGCCAGTCACGGCATCCAGGCCGACATCCACACGCTGCGGACGGTTCTGCGTGTCGGACCGGGCGGTCCAGGTCGGCTTGAGCTTCGAGGGTGGCGCGATCAGCACCGGCGGCGGCAGGGCCAGGGCAGCCACGGTCGGCACGAGTCGATCGATCGCCGCATAGTCGGGACCCTCACCCATCGGCGTGTTCATCGCCATCCCGTGGTCCATCGCCATGCCGTGATGCATCGCATGTTCATCGGCGATCGGCGTGTTGGCGGCGCGATTGGTCGCCCGCTCGGCGGCGCTGCCGATCGTCCAGTCGGGCGCCGCGGCCGAAGCGGCGTAGGTCTGTCGCACGGTTTGCAACAGACCACCCCAGGACTTGCTCCAGGGAAGGCCTGACACGAGCAGGAACAACGCCATCAGCGAGATCCAGAATCCCGTGACCGCATGGAGGTCACGCCAGAACACGCGGCCACCGGCATTCAGGCGTGGCACCAGCGTGCCCATGAGGCGACCGCCGCGCGGCCACCACAGATAGAGGCCGGACAGCAACATCAATATCGTCCACGAGGCCGCCAGCTCCACCAGCATCGAGCCTTTCGTCCCCAGTAGCAGCTCGCCGTGCAGGTAGAAGATCACCCGCATGAACCGATCGTCCTCACCGACCACGCCCAGCACTTTCGCGCTGGACGGGTCGACGAATACACGTGTGACATGCGCGCCCTTCCCCACCAGCACCCGGGTCGCGGCCGTGGGTCTGGACGGCAGTTCATAGGCATTGAGCACCGTGCCGGGCACCGCGGCGAGTGCGGCAGCCACTTGCACCGAGGCCGGTCGGGCCGGTCCCTCGGTGACATGCGCGTACTGCCTTTCCAGAAACGGTTCGATCTGTGGCTTGAACAGGTAGATCATGCCGGTGGTCGCCAGCCAGACAATGAAGGGCAGGCAGAACAGCCCGGCATAGAAGTGCCAGCGCCAGATGAGGCGGTACGTGGCGCGGGACGATGATGTCGCTGCGTGGGTCATGGGAGAGTTCGGATGACGGATCAGAAGTTGATGCTGGCCAGCAGCTTGCCCTGCCAATGCGGCACCAGCTGGTTGCCGTTGACGTGCTGGAAGACGGGCCGTTCGACATCCGCGTAGAGGCGGAACGCGTGGACTTTCAACTCCACCGCGGGAGAAACGAGCACGCGCTCGTAGCCGCTGTCGCCCGGCGCGGCGTTGACGCCATGGTCCTTGGCACGCAGGGACACCAGCGCCTGGACGATCGGCGTGACCTGCGCGCCGCCAGCAAGCGTCCACCCCGTGGGGTAGATACCGAACGCACTGTCCAGCTCCGTGCCGGGACGATAGCCTGCCCGCGTGTTCATTGCCTGGTCCAGCTGCGTCTGTGCAAACCCGCCCCAGGAGCCGGTACCGAAGTAGGTCTGGCGATAG
The DNA here is from genome assembly GCF_041228075.2 of Xanthomonas sp. NCPPB 2632. Lineage (NCBI taxonomy): Bacteria > Pseudomonadati > Pseudomonadota > Gammaproteobacteria > Lysobacterales > Lysobacteraceae > Xanthomonas > Xanthomonas sp. NCPPB 2632. The sequence continues at coordinate 1,619,885 of NZ_CM192979.1, read as the reverse complement.
CCGCCCAGAAGGATATCCGTCGTGCCCGTGCCGATGGAGGTATCCCGATCGAATCCCTTGTAACGCCAGTCGCCGGTGGCGAGCTTGAGACCGAAGACCAGCCCCGAGGACATGTCGCCCGAAAAGCCCGTATACATCCCCATGATGCGGATGTCGCCCAGCGCGGCATGGTCGTGGCTGCCCACCACACCCGTGTCATCGTCCGTGGTTGTGAAGTGCCGTGCCGTATAAGGCACTTCGACCTGCAAGCCCCATGCCCGGTTGAACATGTGCTGCCATCCGGCCAGGTAGAACTCGCTGCGGATGTGCTTGTCGTCGTTCTGCGCCGCGGGTGCTGACGAGCTGCCGGCCCAGTTCCGCGGCTGGTCCAGGTAACTGTATTGAAGGGAGAGGGTGTTCCTGGCGCCGTTGGGCAGCAAGCCCCCGGTGCCGACATCGAAAATACCGCAGCCGCATGCACAGGCATGTGCGGAGAGCGAACCCAGCGAAAGGGAAACCACGAGCGCAGCCGAAAGCGCGCGCGTCAGGCGAGATCTGTACATAACCGGATACCCCAGCAAGGCGCAGGCGCGCCTGGAGCGAAAACGAGGAAGACGCCGTGTAGCGACGGCGGGCCGAATCGTCAACCGCGGATGCCTGGGGGACCTCGGGGTAGCGTGGCGCCGGGAGGCAGCGCGTGCGCCCACGCCATCGTCGGAAGGCTGCGGGTCGCTGTGGTGGTCACCACGGGGACAGACAGCACTACCGAAGCTGTCGGGACCAGCGGCTGCTGCGCGACGAGTGCGCAATAACCGCAGGCCTCACCGTGATGCAGCGGACCGGGCTTATCCGGGTGCGGATTGCTCGGCCCCTGACCGGTGCACCAGGCACCCAGGTCGAGCCAGGATGCCTCGGCGGTGAGGGCCCGGGACACGGACGGCGCCACGAGGTTCAGGCACAGCGCGGCGAATGCCAGCCATGCGAACCACCTGCGCTGCGATGCCCGTGAAAACACCTCGAAACTCCCGAACCCTGGACCTATGTCCAGATGATGGCATAGTTTGCCGGCCAGGCGTTTGCGCGGGATGCGCTGGCGCTTCGCGCTTGGCATGGGATCAGCACGCGCTTCTCATGATTCGGGCACGTCATGGGATGACTCCTCCCGTTGGCGCCGCCGATAGGCCGCCCATTCCCCCAGGCGAAGGTCTTCGGGCACGTGACGCACATGCTTGGCGCGGCCCAGGCGCTGTGCGTGATAGATACCCGCATGCCCCGAGAACAGGTAGCTCGCCACGCAGGCGATGGCTGCAAACGGTGCGATCTGCGGACCAAATAGTTCCATGGCCATCACCGTGGTGGCCAACGGGGTGTTGGCCGCGCCTGCGAACACGGCGACGAAGCCCAGGCCGGCCAGCATGGCGAACGGAAGATGCAGCAGCGGTGCCAGGCTGTTGCCCAACGTGGCACCGATGAAGAACAGCGGCGTGACTTCACCGCCTTTGAATCCCGACCCCAGCGAGGCCACCGTATATCCGAACTTGCCCACGCTGTCCCACCACGGCAGGGGGTGATCGAACGCCGCGACGATCGTCGGAATACCCAGGCCGATATAAGCCTGCGTATGAAGCACGTAGACCGATCCGGCAATCACCGCGCCACCCACGAAGGGTCGCAACGGTGGGTAACCGACCAGCCGTTTCATCAGCGCCCCCATCGCATGGGTAGCCTTGGCGAACAGCAGGCCGACAAGGCCGAAGACGATGCCGGCGACGATCACCGCAGCCACGGTCCAGGCAGTCAGCGGGGCGACGCTGCCCACGACATACACGGTGTGATGAACGCCCCAGGCCAGGCACACATGGTCCGCCACGATCGCCGCGATAACGCACGGAAACAGCGCGTCATAGCGCAGGCGGCCGATCGCCAGGACTTCCAACCCGAACAGTGCTCCGGCCAGCGGCGTACCGAAGACAGCGGCAAAACCGGCGCTCATGCCAGCCATCAGCAGCAACCGGCGATCGTCCGGCCGCAGTCGGCACAGCACCGTGACCTGGTCCGCCAGCGCGCCCCCCATCTGCACGGCGGTGCCCTCGCGCCCCACCGACGCCCCGAACAGGTGCGACACCACCGTGCCGATGAAAACCAGCGGCACCATACGGCGCGGGATAACCTTCCGCGGATCGTGGATCTCGTCGATGATCAGGTTGTTGCCGGCCTCCACGGGCTTACCCAGCCGGTAGTAGAACCAGCCGACGACGAAGCCGGCGACAGGCAGCAGCGCCATGATCCAGGGCGAGGCGTCACGCGTCCGCGTGGCCCAGTCCAGACTGAGCAGGAACCCGGCCGACGCGGTGCCGGCCAGCACGGCAGCGGCACAGGCGAGCAGCAGCCATTTGCCGATGTAAGGGAAGAGTTCCCATTGTTCGAGGGAGCGAAAGGCGCGCATCGGGCGTCCAGGTCGGAGGAAACCACCTGGGCGGGGCTGCGGCACGCGTGCCTACATCCCCGGGAAACCCAGGACATGTAGGCATCATCAGCCCCCGAGGGGGCGGTTCGCGGAGGCATGCCATCTCCGTGGTGGGGAGCGTAAGTCGCGCCTGCGGCGGCGTCAACCGTGGGTGCCGGGGCCACGCAAGGACGCCTGGCCCCGGCAAGAACCATCAAGTGGCGCGCCGGCATCCCCCGTATGATTCGACGACACCACGGGGAAAGGGACATGGCCGCCGTCCAACGCGCCGTCTGGTACATCGAAAGTCATTCCGGCGACGAACTCTCGCTGGGTGATGTGGCGGACGCCGCAGGCGTGTCGGCCTTTCATCTGGCGCGCCTGTTCCGTGCCGCCACGGGCTGGTCCGTCGCCCGCTATATCCGCGTGCGTCGACTGAGCCAGGCCGCCGCCGATCTTGCCGCAGGTGCACCGAACATCCTTCCTGTCGCCTTGTCATCGGGCTACGGCTCGCATGAGGCGTTCACCCGCGCCTTCCGCGATGCATTCGGACTGCCGCCGGAGGACGTGCGCAAACGCGGTCACCTGGAGGGGCTGGCGACACTCGCCCCGATCCGTGTGATGGAAGAACCGGTGGGCCCGGCGCCGATGCTGCGCACGGAAGAGGTCGGCCCGTTGCTGCTGACCGGCATCGAGGCGTCTTACGTGTCGAGCGACACAGCGGGCATTCCATCGCAATGGCAGCGCCTGCACACCGAGCAATCGCTGGATAAATGTACGCACACCTACGGCGTATGCAGCGCGACGGATGAGGAAGGCCATATGGATTATCTGGCCGGCTACGAGGTCGATAGCCTCAGCCAGGCACCCAGCGGATATCGGCGACTGCGCCTGCCCCGCCAGCGGTACGTCGTTGCCCGGCATGCAGGTCACATCGGCTCCATCCCCCGTACCTGGCATGCCTTGCTGAGCGACTGGCTCCCCGCCGCGGGCTTCATCCCGATCGATGCCCCCGACTTCGAACGCTATGACGACGCGTTCGATCCCGCGACCGGTTACGGCGGCGTCGATATCTGTATCCCCGTAGAAGGAGTGAGTCGCACATGCTGAAAGCGAGCTCGATACGCAGCGTCGCCGCACTGGTCCTTTCGATCCTGGCGGGACAAGCCATGGCCGCCGTGGGCGAAACGCACCGATCCACGACCACACCCACCGCTACGTTGCGCCATGCCGACGGATCCTCGGACGTGGCCATCACGGTGTGGTATCCGGCCGATGAGGGTGCCCACGAAACGCCGCTGGTGATCGGGCCGGCCGACGCCCCGTTGTTCATAACAGGACGCGCTGCCACGGAGGCACCGCCGGCGAAGGGCCGCTACCCGGTGGTGCTGCTCTCGCACGGCTTCGGCGGCACGGCCCGCATGATGGCCTGGTTCGGCACGGCCCTCGCCCGCGCAGGCTTCGTCGTCATCGCCGTGGACCATCCCGGAAGCAACGGCCGCGAGCCGATCACGGCGAATGGCGCCGCATGGTGGTGGGAGCGCACGGAGGATCTCAAGGCCACCTGGAACACGATCAAGGCGGACCCCGCGCTGTCACCCCACATCGATGCCACGCGCCTTGGCGTCGCGGGCTTCTCGGCGGGTGGATTCGCTGCGCTCGTCGCGGGTGGCGCGCGCGTGGATGTTCGACACTTCGCCGACTTCTGCCAGAAGCATCCCGACGATGGCGTCTGCGCACCCCAGCTCGAGGCACCCGACCTGACCGCTCGCGACATCGGCAGCTGGTTGAAGGACCCCGACATGCAGCCACGCTTCAAGGATGCCGCCGCTGACCATGCCGTGCCGGGAGTGCGCGCCGTGTTCGTCATGGCCCCTGCGATCGTGCAGGCCCTGGGCACGGACTCACTTCGTCGCATGCAGGTGCCCGTGTCGATCCTCGTGGGTACAGCGGACACGGTTGCGCCTGCGGCAACCAATGCCGATGTGGTGGCCACGTTGGTTCCCGGCGCGAAAGAGCGACGGCTGGAGGGTGTGACCCACTACGACTTCCTGGGCCACTGCCAGCCTGCCGCGACGAAGGCCGTGCCGCAGTGTGCAAAGGCCACGCATCAGGACCATGCGCACGATGCGGCGATAGCTCAGGCGATCGAGGTGTTTCGGGAGAGGCTTCGTTAGGTTTGAGGTGCTTGCGGCAACTGCGTCGCACGGTCAATCGGGGACCACGAGTTCGTCTGGCACCAAGAGCTCGTCGGCGTTACGTATACCCACCTCGTGGTTTGGACGCACGCCCAGCACCTCCCCCGCTACACTCTGCTCCACCGAATGGTCATGCTCTATCGGCGTCTTGGTACGCCTGTCGATAGCCGGCATGTCCGGCCGCGGGATAAAGAGCAGATGCCCCTGATAACTGCGTACCTCGATGCCCGCGGCATAGTGGATAGGCCCGAAGTCGGAGGTATGGTCGAGTACACCCGACCAGTTCACCGCTTCGCCGTGAGGACTCTTCAACCGCATACTCAACTGCCGCAGTTCAAGGCCCAGAAGCCGGACAGGTGCATCGTCAGACGTCGCCTCCCATTCATCGTCCTTGGTGGAAAACACCTTGACAGGTCCCGGCCAGACGATGCCACCGAGGGTACTGCCCGGTGCCAGCATGCAGCTTTCCAGGCGCCACTTTGACAAGGTGAAGTGGGCACCGGAGGGAAAACGGAACTCGACCTTGCCTGGCTCGCATCGCCAGCCTTGCACGTCCGCCGCAGCCATCGTCTCCACCGTCGCATTGCCGTGGCCTTGCCACAACGCCAGACGCCGCACGCGCATCCCCATGACGTTTCCCGGCGCGCGATCGAACTCGGCGAGCTTGAGGCTTTGCATGCCATAGGGGATGGGATCGCCGCTCAGGTCGTCGAAGGGTTTCAGGTATTCGAGATAGACCTGCGTGCCCGCCGGTAGCACCAGCTCGCCCAGCACTTCCTCGTGGTCCAGACGCGGATGGTGTGCGCGCTCATCAAGCCACGCGTCAGCCACGATGGTGACGAAGGGCGCGCTGACCACTGCCAGGCCGACGGCCAGCACGCCGAACCGCCGACGCCGTGCCAGCATGTAGCGCCTGAAACGCGGAATCAGGAAAGCCAGCAGGCAGAGGATCAACAGCCCAAACGAAACCAGGGACACCATGAAGATCATGGAGCCGATCAGCATGGCCTGCATATTCATGGGGATCATGGATGTTGTTGTAGACCTCACGACAGAAAGCGCAGGATAATTCACGCATGGGAAATACGCGGAACACATGAAATCCTCAGGTCTGCGGAAATACGCGATATGGATCGCCGCAGTCGGCTATAGCGGTGTCAGCAACGCCACCACGCTGCCGCAGGGCTGGGCCATCGTGCCAAGCGCTACCGAGGACATCGACGGCGGGCTACCCAAAGCGCTGCGGTCGCCGCAACTGGCGAAGGACGGGCAACGGCTCGACGAAGTGGACATCATCGTCGCCCTGCCGTTTGACCAGGTCCTGCCGGTGGTGGTCGCCGCACTGAAGCCCCTGGGCCCCTTGCATGAGGAAGCCGGACGGAACCCGTTATCCAGGATGGATGACGCATGGGGCGATGTGCTGTTGACGCGGCGCCCCGATCTCGTGCAAGACCTGGTGCGCCGATTCGACCTGCCCAAACTGCAACAGGACGTTAGCGATGGCGCGCTGGCGGCGTCGGAGATTCCCGATCGTATAACCCGGATGGAGCGAACCATACGCTTTCGATCGGACAGTGAGCGCATGGCGCCGTTGACCGAACCGTTCGCGTACTGGAGCGGCAGCGCAGAACGTACGCACGGTGCCCTGGGCCGCAGCACCAGTATCGCCATCGCCAACGTGACGCAGCTCGACGCTGTGCTCGGCCACCCCGCCACGGCGGTTCATCTGACGCGGAATGACGACTACCCGAATCCCGGGGGCGGTGTCATAGGCCAGATGCGCAATGCGGCCGGTCTGAACATTTTCAGTCCGGGCCCGCCGAAGCGCCTGCACCGCAGCAGCGTGCCGGAGGACCTGTTCAGCCCGGTCTTCGACGCGTTGAGCACGCTGCCCCACGCCGACGTGGAACTCGGCTTGAACGCAGAACACTGGCGTGCCCCCTCCCCGCCCGGCCCTGCGCCGACCGAACCGAAGCTCACGCCGCCGGACACCCACGCCAAGGTGCTCGAAGCGCAAGCGATCGTGTCGTTCAAGGCCATGGACGACTTCGCGGTGCTCGCCGACGGCAGCGTCTTGCTCGTTCGCCGCTATCCGCAAGCGCTGCTGCACTGGTCGCCTCATGCCAGCGGCGAGCCGCGGGAGCTGTGGACCCCGTCGACATTTTTCACCAAGTGGCTGTTGTCGCGCGACGCTAACGGGCAAGCCGCTTATATGACGGCCGATGGGCTCGTCATGCGTTTTGACGCGACGACCGGGTCGCTGGTCAAGCATCCCATGGCGTTCGACACAGCGATCGAGCCGGATGACGGCTACATGAGCTACTTCCCTGACGGCCACGGCGTGCCGTTGACGTACCGCCACGACTATCGCGCAGGCCGCGATACGCTCGATGTGTGGCAAGCGGTCGCGCCACCGGTCGCCGAGGGTACGCGCTGGCAGTACACGAGGCGCTTTGCCTCACCCCGCCAGGACATGATGAAAGGTTCCATGCGCGGTAATGGCCAGATCAAGCCGGTGCGCTGGGACGGCGCGATGGCCGATACATGGGTCGAAGACGTCTACGGGCTAACCGAACTCGAGGTCACGACGGGCCGCGTGCGGCGCGTCGTGACCTTGCCGCGACGCTTCGGCGAGGTGGACCCTACCGACGATACTGGCATGGCGCAGTGGACACCGGAGCCCTTCGGCTCCGTCAAGGGCGGCTGGATCGCGGTCGGCTTCGTGCTGATGGAAGGGAAGACGCGCCATCCCGGCGTGCATGTCGTCGACGTCGCCAGTGGCAAGCTGCGCTACTCGCTGACCTTGCCCGGGCAGGATTCACTGGGAACAGCGGTCGGATCACCCGACGGTCACCGGCTGGCCCTTGGCCCCGGTGCCGGCAAGACCGTTGCGGTGCTATGGAACCTGGATAGCGGCCGCTCGCTCACGCTGCAAGTGGACGCTGCGGGATGCCGGGGGCTTACGCAACTCCAGTGGAGCCCGTCCGGGCAGCGTCTGTGGGGACGCTGCGAGAACGGACTTGTCGCCTGGGACGTGCCTTCCGACGGGTGAAGGCACCTCGCGTCACGTTCAGGGACGTGTCGCCCGACTCTCGGTTTATCGCGTCAGAAACTCGGCTTGCTGGCATGCGACGCTTCGATAAATTGTATGCGTGCATCGGACCAGGCCGGGTCGGTTAGCGTCATGTGGACCTGGCTGAGCGTGAGCACGGCCTGAGGGGTCACGCTGCATCCCATGCCCGCATTGCGACTGGGATTAACACACCATTGCATCGGCAACTTATTGGGTGCGTTGGACTGCACACCATATTTCTCCAAGGCCGCGTTAGCCATGGCCTGAGAGTTCTGCGTGGACCAGGGCAGCTCGTAATCGATCTGCGAGACGACAAGAGGGCGTGCCTTATCGACCGGTACCCGGCCCTCAAAATGAACCGTCACCTTGGCCCCGTCTTTCTCGTAGGACAGGTAACTGGGCAGCTTTGTATGAGTGACCGGATTTTCACCCGGATAGGGATCTTGCTTGATATCGGAAGATGCAGCATGAAAATGCGCAATCAGCGCCGCGCGTGCTTCGTTGAAATCCATGCCGGTTTTAACGCCCGCCACGTCCAGCGTGCGCGCATCGACTGACCGATGCGCATCGGCGGCGTGAGCGGCCGACAGCGAGGCACCGCCTGCCGCACAAAGGCAAAACATAGCTACATGCTTCAACATCTTTTTCCATTCCCTCTTGTACCAGACCATTAAATTTTTCAGCCCGAACGACTTGCCATGGACGTCCCGGACGTATGTCCCATGACATCTATCGCGCGAAGTACGTCGTCGCAACGTCATCAGATCGAGCCCGCAAGAATAGCCATAACGGCTTGGCGATGTCTTGGTAAAACTAGCACTCCCATTGCGGGTAAGCCGATGCGCGTGTGCGATCTGTTACGCGCCGAGGGCTTCACCGCCTCGATCACGCTACCGCATGACGGCTGCCAGACGGCCGGTCTTGAAGGGCTAACTGCCGATCAGCACGGCCGCATCCGGGCTTCTCGCACGCGCCGCATCCGTCATCCGCGACATGGCCTCGGCAATAAATCTCTGTTCGGCTTCGGAGGTTGGGAAAAGGCGGCGAGGAAGGACCATGGCGCTGCTCTGGACCAGAAACACCCAGTATTTGCGGGTTTGAAAGAGATCCGTGACGCAACGCCAATGGGCGGTCATCTTCAGGTCGCCCAAATCATAGACTAGCGCCTCAGGGGTTAAGCGAAGCGTGAGCGGCTGCTCGTATGCCTGACCTCGCGTAGCAAGAGCCTTCCGCATGGAAGAGCTGGCCAGTCTTTGGATTATCAGCAAGCCCACCCAAGCGCCAATGAAGGCGAACTCGACCGACATCGCGGCCGCGGTCCATGATCCCGACACCCATCCCCCGACAGGGATGCCGATCACCAACATACAGATCAACAGGACCAGTTTCATCTGCCGTGGTGATACGCCTCTTCGACCCTTGATATAGGCCATGGCGCTAATGGATTCACCGGCCGTCATATCTCCTGTTACTTCCATTCTTGGTTCCTTCAAGCAGCTTGGGGCGCCACTGGCGTGACCGCGCTTGAGCGGTCGTTAGGACGCAGTGCGAGTGAAATGCACGCAGCACCGAGTAACAACCGAAGACGAGATCATACGACGCAGGTGAATATAGGAGAAATTGATTGGACTTGCATTTACAAGAGCGTGAGCCTATCGATTTACCGGCCTTTCGTGCCGAAACCGGGCGTACCCGATGCCTTTGTTGGTTGGGGCGTCTTCGGTTGTAACCGAGCCGTGGCATGCTTGGCGTTTATTTGATCATCGGTCGGGTCGTGCTCATGGGTCTGCCTAGGAAAACATCATGACGCCGTCCGCCATCGATCCCGGCACGATTTCCGCGCGGCTCGATCGCCTGCCGGCCACGCGGTCGATCTGGAAGCTGGTGGTGCTGTTGAGCCTGGGTTTCTTTTTCGAGCTGTACGACCTTCTCTACACCGGGTATGTCGCGCCGGGACTGGTCAAAGGCGGCCTGCTGACATCGACGACGCAAGGCCTGTTCGGCACCACGGGTGTAGCGAGTTTCATTGCCGCACTGTTTGCCGGGCTGTTCGTCGGTACCCTTGCGTGCGGTTTCCTCGCCGACCGTTTCGGGCGGCGCGCGATCTTCACCTATTCGTTGCTGTGGTACACGCTGGCGAATGTCGTGATGGCGTTCCAGCACACCGCCTACGGCCTCAATCTCTGGCGGTTCATCGCGGGCGTGGGAATCGGCGTCGAGCTGGTCACGATCGGCACCTATATCTGCGAACTGGTGCCGAAGCACGTTCGCGGCCGCGCGTTCGCCTGCGAGCAAGCCATCGGCTTCACTGCGGTACCTGTGGTCGCCTTCCTGTCGTACCTGCTGGTGCCGCGTGCCCCGTTCGGAATCGACGGCTGGCGTTGGGTCGTGCTGATCGGCGCGCATGGTGCGCTGTTCGTCTGGTGGATTCGCCGGGCCTTACCGGAGAGCCCCCGATGGCTCGCGCAGCAAGGGCGATTCGACGAAGCAGACCGTGTCATGCGCACGCTCGAAGCAAAGGTCGAAGCGGAGGCAGGGTATCCCTTGCCTCCGCCCGCACCCGCCTTGCCGGTACGTGCGCAGGGGCGTTTCGCCGATCTGTGGGTCACGCCGTACCGGCGTCGCACGCTGATGCTGGCGACCTTCAACGTGTTCCAGACCATCGGGTTCTATGGCTTCGCCAACTGGGTGCCGACGCTGCTGGTCAAACAGGGCATCACCGTCACGACGAGCCTGATGTACTCGACGCTGATCGCGCTCGCCGCGCCGGTCGGACCGTTGATCGGTCTGTTCGTCGCCGACCGTTTCGAACGAAAAACGGTCATCGTGCTGATGGCCGCGGCAAGCATCGTCTGCGGCCTGTGGTTCAGCCAGGCGGCCGGGGCGGTGCTGCTCGTGAGCCTCGGTATCTGCCTGACGCTCGCCAACAACATCATGTCGTACAGCTATCACGCGTATCAGTCCGAGCTTTTCCCGACGAGCATCCGCGCGCGCGCCGTCGGCTTCGTATATTCGTGGAGCCGCTTCTCGGGGATTTTCACGGCTTTCCTGATCGCCGCGGTCCTTGGGCAATTCGGCACGGTCGGCGTGTTCGTGCTTATCGCGGGCGCGATGGCGGTCGTGATCCTGGTTATCGGCCTGATGGGACGACGCACCCTTGGCATCCCGCTCGAAGCGATTTCCCAGTAGCTATTGTCGCTGTCGACATCCCGATTTGTGACCCGAGGCTCTTTTTCTCCGCCCACAAAAAAACCCGCTTTTGGCGGGCTTTTCTGTGAACTGGCGGAGAGGGTGGGATTCGAACCCACGGTTGGCTTTCACCAACGCCTGATTTCGAGTCAGGTACATTCGACCACTCTGCCACCTCTCCGTGAACGGTCGACGGCAGGGCTTTCGCTCTGCCGGGCCCTCAATGATAGTGGCTCTTTCTTGCCGTGACAACCGCCTTTTCATGCGGCATCCTGCTCGGGAAACCGGGGCCTGGCGCCCTCTCCTTTCGCTCACCAAGGCACCCATGATCGAGTTCGGACACGGCACGCATACCGGGTTGCGCCGTACGCGCAACGAGGACACCTATTACGCCGACGCCGGGCTGGGCCTGTTCCTGGTCGTGGACGGCATGGGCGGCCATCGGCATGGCGAGGTGGCTTCGGCTACGGCCCGCGACGGCGTGGTGGCCCAGGTGTCGGCCGGGCAGTCGCTGGTGGATGCCGTGCAGCGGGTCAACGAGGCGCTGATCGCCCGTTCCGTCGGCCTGCCGGAGTCGCGTCCCATGGGCACCACCATCGCCGCCGTGCGGATCATCGGGCGTGCTTACGAGGCAGCCTGGGTGGGCGACAGTCGCATCTACCGCTGGGATGGGGCGCTGGAGCGCCTGTCGCACGACCACTCCATCGTGGAGGCCTTGGTCGAGGCCGGCGAACTGACCGAAGCGCAGGCGCGGGCACATCCCCAGCGCAACGTGCTCACCCAGGCGCTGGGCATTACCGCGCCCGACCAGTTGCATATCGGCCTGGCCAAGGGCCAGCTCACCTCGGGTGCGCGGCTGTTGCTGTGCACCGACGGGCTCACCGACGAGGTGGCGGACGCGCGCATCGGCGAGATCGTGGCACGCACGGATATCGCCGCCCAGGAGGCCGTGGACCATCTGCTGCTCGAGGCCGTCTCCGGCACCGGCCGCGACAACATCACCGCCATCCTGCTGCGCGCCGCGAGCTAGCCCGACGGGCTCAGTGGATCGGCTTCAGTGGATCGTGCTGTCGGCTTCGACGGCGCGCCAGACGCTCTTCCCGCCGGCGGCCTTGTCCAAGGCATCCAGACGCGCCGTGTGCAGGGCCAGTTCTTCATCCGTGGCACGCCGCACCACGGGACGACGGGTGATGACGATCTCCCCCAGCACGTCGGTGCGCTCGTGGTCTTTCGACGCATCGAATGCGAGGTCGAGCACGACCTGGCCCGACGTCATGCCGATATAGACCTCGGCCAGCAGTTGGGCATCCAGCAGGCCGCCGTGGAGGTCGCGCTTGGTGTTGTCCACGCCCAGCCGCTTGCACAACGCATCCAGGCTGTTGCGCTGGCCGGGGTACATCGCGCGCGCCATGGCCAGCGTATCCAGCACACTGGCGTGGTCGGTGGTCTTGCCGTACTCCGGCCCCAGGCGCTTCAGCTCGGCATCGATGAAGCCGACGTCGAACGCCGCGTTGTGGATGATCAGTTCGGCGCCACGGATGAAGGCCAGGAACTCGTCCACCTTGTCGCGGAACAGCGGCTGGTCGACCAGGTCCTCGTCCTTGATGCCGGTGACCTTGCTCGCTTCCTCGTCGATGGCGCGCTCGGGATTGAGGTAGGTGTGGAAGTTCCGGCCCGTGGGACGGCGGCCGATCATCTCGACGGCGCCGATTTCCACCAGGCGATGGCCGAGATGGGCTTCCAGGCCCGTGGTTTCGGTATCGAGAACGATCTGCCTCATGCCACCTTGCCCTCCTTGTAGAGAATGGCCTGGTCGCGCGCGGCCACGTCCACGCGCTCGTTTTCCACGTGGCCATTGTGGCCCTTCACCCATTCCCAGGTGACGGTGTGCGCGGCGGCGGCGGCATCGAGGCGAATCCACAGGTCCTGGTTCTTCACCGGTTTCTTGTCGGCGGTTTTCCAGCCGTTGCGGCGCCACTTGGGCACCCACTCCTGCACGCCCTGCATGACGTATTTCGAATCGGTCATGAGGTGCACCTTGCAGCGACGGGTCAGCGCCTCCAGTGCGGAGATGGCACCCATCATCTCCATGCGGTTGTTCGTGGTGTCGCGTTCGCCGCCGGCGAGCATCTTCTCGATGCCCTTGGCGCGCAGCAGCGCCGCCCAGCCACCCGGGCCGGGATTGCCCAGGCAGGCGCCATCGGTGAAGACTTCGACGGTATCGGTATCTGTAGAGGTATCGGTCATGCGGCTCAGCTTAGGGGTTCACGGGCGTTACGGCGGGCACCGGAGGCCAGCGTGCCGGGGATCGGCGCCGGCACGGCCACCATGTGGGGGCGCAAGGGTACCGCCGACGGACGCTTTTTGCGCGCCACGAGGAAATAACCGCCGCCCACCAGGGATCCCGGGCCGGACGCGCCGCCCACCCGGGGCCACGCACTGCCGACGCGGCGCGGCATCGACAGCTCGAATTCGTCGCGGACCAGGCGCTGGCTCCACCACCACGGCCAGGTGAGACGTGGCCGCGGCGCCCGACTCTGGCGGGCCACCCATGGCGACCACAGGCCGAAGGGATGGATGCCGGTGATCGCCAGCATGCCGCCCGGCGCCAGGACGCGGATGGCCTCGTCCAGCAGGTTGTCCTGCCGCGCGGTGGTCTCCAGGGCGTGCCGCAACAGCACCACCCCGAATGCCTCATCGGCGAACGGCAGGGCCTCCAGGCCACTGGCGCGGATGTCGCCGCCCAGGGTGGCCCCGGCGACACGAACGGTGGCCCAGTGGCCCAGCAAGGGGATGGCCGGGGGCTCGGCCTGGGCGGATGTGGTCAGGTGCAGGCCGTGGTCGCCCGTGCAGCGCGCGAGCAGCGGCGCGAGCACCGCCGCCTCGTCCGCCAGCAGCTTGCGGACCTGGGGCGTCACGTAGATATCGGGGGCGAAAGCGGCCATGGGATGAAGTGTAACGGCTGCTGGCGCGGCGCAGGAGTTAACGAACGGCTAACGAGCAGGTACGAGACGGCTGATATATTCCGGCGTCCCCGCCCCGCGCCCCAGGCGCAAAGCGGCCATTCCTGGGTGTTCGCGCCCGATCCACGTCACGGAGTTCGCCCGATGCATTGGGTTGCCGTCGCGGCTTTGAGCGACAACTACATCTGGCTGGTCGCCGACGACGAGGGCCAGGCTTTCGTCGTGGATCCCGGTGAAGCCGCCCCCGTCGAAGCCGCGCTTCGCGAGCATGGCTGGCAGCTGCGGGCCATCCTGCTGACGCACCACCACAACGACCACATCGGCGGTGTGTCCGACCTCGTGCGCGATCACGACGTCGAGGTCTACGCCACGGCCGATCCGCGCATCCAGCCGAAAAACCATTTCGTCGAAGACGGCGACGTCATCACGCTGGAGGCGCCGCGCGCCACCTTCAAGGTGATGGCCGTGCCGGGCCACACGCGCACGCACGTGGCCTACTTCGGCGAAGGCTTCCTGTTCTGCGGCGACACGCTTTTCAGCATCGGCTGCGGCCGCCTGTTCGAAGGCACGCCGGAGCAGATGCTGGCCTCGCTGGATACCTTCGCCGACCTGCCGCCCGAGACCCTGGTCTGTTGCGCGCACGAATACACCGCGTCGAACATCCGCTTCGCCCTCACGGTGGACCCGGACAACCACGCCCTGCGCCTCCGTCGTGACGAGGTGGCGCGCTTGCGCGAGGAGGGCCGGCCCAGCGTGCCGAGCCGCCTCGCCGACGAGTACGCCGCCAACCCTTTCCTGCGTGTGGACAGCGAGGCCGTAGCCCGCTGGGCCCAGGCGCAAGGCGAGGCCCACGCCACGCGGACGGAGCGGTTCGCCGCGCTGCGCCGAGCCAAGGACAGCTTCAGCGCATGACCACACTCCGCCGGCGGTTGTTACCTTCCCTCCTACCGTTCCTGCTGACCGCCTGCGCCACCGGCATGACGCCGCGCGTGCCCACGGCGCCCGTGGCGGTCCCGCCGCAGACGGCGCCCGTGGAGGACGTGACGATGGCGCCGAAGCTGCTGCGTCCGGCGCCACCCGCCGATTTCTGGGCGAGCATGCGCGACAGCTTCGCCATGCCCGGCTGCGAAGCGGACCCCCAGGTCATGGCCTGGGCGCGCACCTACACGAAGATGCCGAACCGTTTCGAGCAGCAGGTCAACGAGGTGTTGCCGCTGATCGTCTATGCACACAAGTCCGCCATGCAGCACAGCGTGGCCGGCGAGTTCGCCCTGCTGCCCTGGGTAGAAAGCCAATACCGCCATGTGCCCGGCGCGAAGAACCGCCCCGCAGGCATGTGGCAGATCATGCCGCAGACGGCGCATACGCTCGGCCTGCGCGTGGACAAGAACTACGACGAGCGCCTGGACATCACCAAGTCCACGGATTCGGTGATGACGATGATGCGCCGCTACTACGACGACCTGGGCGACTGGCGCCTGGTGGACGTGGCCTACAACGCGGGCGAGTTCGGCCTGAAGAAAACCATCGACAGGCACGGCGGTCCGTCCGACGACCAGGGCCTGCCGGACGTGCCGATGAAGGCCAACACGAAGGAACACCTGGTCAAGCTGATGGCGATCGCGTGCATCGTGCGCGACCCGGCGCGCTTCAACGTGCAGTTACCGAAGCAGGATCACCAGGACGCGTTGCAGGTGGTGCAGGTAGCCAATCCGCAGTCGCTGTCGCAGGCGGCGAAGCAGTCGGGCCTGTCGATGACCGACCTGCGCGACCTCAATCCGGCCTACCGCACCACGAAGGGCACGGTGTCCGCGACGCTGCTGCTGCCGAAGTCGGCAGCCGATCAATATCGACTGGGACCGGTCGCCACGCTGGCCGATGTGACTGACGCCCCGGCGTCGGATGACACCGACGACAACGACACCTCGTCGGCGGCGGTGGCCAAGGGCAAGGCCGGCAGCCACGACAAGGCAAAGAAGAAAAAGACCGCGAAAACCGACGTGGCGATCCACAAGGTGGATAGCGGCGAGTCGTTATGGACGATCGCCCGTCGCCACCAGGTCAGCGTGGAGCAGCTGATGAAGTGGAACGACCTGCGGACGCAGGCCGTAAAACCCGGTCAGTTGCTGCGCCTCACGGCGCGCTGAGCGACATCACGGGCGCCACCCTTCGAGGTGAGGTGGCGCCCGGCTCTATCAGACCTGCACCACATCCCACTGCACATCCGGCGCGACGTCGGCGGCGTAATCCACGCCCTCCGCCTCGAAACCGAACAGCTTGATGAAGTCGTGCTTGTAGCCGGCGTAGTCGGTGACCTCGCGCAGGTTTTCCGTGGTGACGTTCGGCCACAGCGCCTTGCACTCGTTCTGCACGTCCTCGCGCAGCTCCCAGTCGTCCAGGCGCACGCGGCCCTCGGCGTCCGTGGCCGGCGCCTGGCCGTCCGCACGATACAGCCGCTCGTGGAAGAGCCGGTTGATCTGCTCGATGGTGCCTTCGTGGATGCCCTTGGTCTTCATGATCTTGAAGACCATGGACACGTAGAGCGGAATCACGGGAATGGCCGAGCTGGCCTGGGTGACCACCGATTTCATCACGCCGACGTAAGCACGCAGGCCACGGGATGCGTAACGGCTGGTCAGGTCCTTCGCGGTGCGATCAAGGTGCTGCTTGGCCTGGCCGAGCGTGCCGTGCCAGTAGATCGGCCAGGTGATTTCCGTGCCGACGTAGCTGTACGCGATGGTGGTGGCATGCTCGGCGAGCACGCCGGCCTCGCTCAGTGCTTCGATCCACAGTGACCAATCTTCACCGCCCATGACGGTCACGGTGTCCTGGATTTCCTGCTCCGTGGCCGGCTCGACGGATGCCTGGATCACGGCATCCTTGTTGGTATCCACGGACGATGCGGTGAACGTCTCGCCGATGGTCTTCAGTGCGGAGCGCACCACTTCGCCGGTCTTGGGCAGCTTGCGCACGGGCGAGGCCAGCGAATACACGACCAGATCGATCGTGCCGCCCATCTCCGCCTTGATCAGTTCGATGACCTTGGCGCGGGTCTCGTCGGCGAAGGCATCGCCGTTGACCGAGCGGCTGTACAGCCCGGCCTGGCGTGCGAGCGTGTCGAAGGCGGCGGAGTTGTACCAGCCGGCGGTGCCGGTCTTGCTCTCGCTGGACGGCTTTTCGAAGAACACGCCCAGCGTGGCCGCACCCTGCCCGAACGCGGCGGTGATGCGCGATGCCAGGCCGTAGCCGGTGGAGGCGCCGATCACCAGCACCCGCTTCGGACCTTCTGCGAAGACACCGCTGGCACGGGTGATGGCGATTTGTTCTTCCACGTTCTTCGCGCAGCCGACCGGATGAGCGGTGGTGCAGATGAAGCCACGAACCTTGGGTTGGATGATCACGGGTGGTTCCTTCGACGCGACAAGGCCACCATTGTAATACGCGAGATAGCGATCAGAGCCGGTCGTTGGCGACCTTGATCTCGCCACGAGCCTTGAGCGCCTGGATGTACTCGAGGGTGGCGGCCTGCGCCATCGCATCGATCATCTGGCCGCGCAGCGCAACGCGCTGGGCTTTCTCTACCTTGGCCGGATCGCCGTCGGTCACCTTGTCCACGGTGACCAGCGCATACGTGCCGTTGCCGACAGGCAAGGCGCTCCAGTTACCCTTGCCATCCACCGGATGCGGCAGCGAGAACGCACGCTGCAACACGGCGGGCGGCGCATCCTTGACGCCGGCGAGCTTGCTGCGCTCCACGCCCGTCAGCGTCTGCACCGGCGCCTTGACCAGCGCGGCCACGTCGCCGCCCTTGCTCAGCTGCGCGGCGAGGTCGTCGGACTGCTTCTTCGCGGCGGCGTCCACGCGCTCGTCGAGAATACGCTGGCGAATCGCCGGCGTGACATCGGCCAGGGCCTTGGGTGCCGCAGCGGCATGCTTGTCCAGGTGCATGACGACGGCATCGCCCTTCTGCACCTGCACCAGCGAGGAGTTGTTGCCCTGGTTCACCACGTCGTCGCTGAACGCCGCGGCGACGAACTTCGGATCGGCGGCAACGCCTTCGCCGCCGTTGCGACCGAACATCGGCGTGGTCTTGATCTCGATGCCCAGTTCCTTCGCGGCGGGCTCGAGCGAGCCGGGATTGCGCTCGGCCAGGTCGGCCAGCTGACCGGCACGCTCGTTGTAGAGGCGCTCGTCCTCGCCCTTGGACCAGTCGGCGGCCAGCTGTGCACGCACGTCGGCAAACGGCTTGGCATCGCCCTCGCGCGCATCGCGCACCCAGATGATGTGATAGCCCTCTTCCGGCGACAGCACGGGCTCCCTGGTGATCTCGCCCTTCTTCAGGCCGAACATGGCCGTATCGAACGCGGCATTGGCCACGCCCTTCTCCAGCCAGCCCAGGTCGCCACCGCTGCGCTTGGAACCCATATCGTCCGAGTTCTCGGCGGCCAGCTTGGCGAAGTTGTCCGGCGTGGCTTCGGCGGCGAGCTTCTTCGCCTTGTCGAGCGCGGCCTTCTGCTGCTCGGGGGTGGCGTTCTTGGGCACGTTGATGAGGATGTGCGACGCCTCGCGCTGCTCGGGCTGCGCGTAACGCTGCTTGTTCTTGTCGTAGTACTCGTGCAGCTGCGCATCGGTGGGCGCGCCGGGCTTGAGGTCGGCCTGCTTCACTTCGAGGTACTGCACCGAAACCTGTTCCGGCGTGGTGTAGTCGGCGATGTGCGACTTGTAGAAGGCATCGATATCGGTATCGGACACGTTGGTGTCGGTCAGCGACGGACGCGGCAGCACGGCGTAGCGCAGGTCGCGCTGCTGCCCGTGCAGGCGGAAGAAATTGTCGACGTCGGCGTCGGTGACCAGCGTGGTCGCGGAGATCGCTTCCGGGATCATCTGGGTGGCGAGCGAGGTGCGGATCTTGGCCTCGTACATCGCCGGGCTCATGCCCTGCATGGAGAGAATGGCGCGGTAGGCCTCGGGGCTGAACTGACCGTTGACCTGGAAACCGGGATCGGTACCGATGGCGCTGCGCACGGCGGCGTCCGACACGGTGAGGCCCAGCTCGGTGTTGGCCTGCTGCAGCAGCGCCTGGCTGATCATGCCGTCCAGCACCTTCTGCTTGAGCTCGGGTTTTTCGAGGTCGGCGGCGGTGAAGGGGGAATTCGGGTCCTGCGCGGCCTGCTGGCGCAGCGCGTTCAGGCGATCCTGCCACTCCTGCTGCGAGATCTCGTGGTCACCGACCTTCGCGACATACGTGTCCACGCGCGACACGAAGTACGACTCGATACCGAAGAAGGCGACGGCGAACACGCAGACGCCGAGGACGACGACGGCGGGCCAGCCGTGGATCTTGTTACGCAGGGCTTGCAGCATGATGCGACTCGCACGGTATGCGCCGGGCCAATCCTGACCGGCGTGTAGATAAAACAAAGGCGCCACACGGGCGCCTCTGCAGACAATGGCGGAGTGGACGGGACTCGAACCCGCGACCTCCGGCGTGACAGGCCAGCATTCTAACCGACTGAACTACCACTCCACTTCCCGATGGTGGGTGCTGAGGGGATCGAACCCCCGACCAGCGCCGTGTAAAGGCGACGCTCTACCGCTGAGCTAAGCACCCCCTCCGGTAAGACCACTTAGTTTACGTGATCCTTGAGCGCCTTGCCAGCCGTGAAGGCAGGAACCTTCGACGCCGGAATCTTGATTTCTTCGTTGGTGCGCGGGTTACGGCCCGTGCGAGCGGCGCGGCTGCGCAGCTTGAAGGTGCCGAAGCCAACGAGGGCCACGTCCTCACCCTTCTTCAGGGTGTCCTTGACCGCTTCGATCAGGCCCTCGAGCGCCTTGCCGGCGTCGGCCTTCGACAGTTCAGCCTTTTCGGCAATAGCGGCGATCAGGTCGGTTTTATTCATCAGGTAACTCCTTTCAAAGGTAATTCGAACCGCCGGACGGCGATCCTTGGTGAGAAGACGTCAGGTTCCGAATCTCACCGTGTGGCATGACTCAGCAACCCCGCGATACATGGCGCCCTTGCGGCGCGGACGATGGCGGAGCGGACTTTATACCAGTGCCCTCCCCCCACCGCAATACGAGCAATACCAACGCTTTCAGCGCATATGCATGCTATCCGGAGACTTGCGCGTCGCAACGAAAACGATTATCGCGAGTCGATCGTGACAGGACGACGAAAACGAAAGGGGCGCGGTGACCCGCGCCCCCGGAGGTTCGACGACGTTGAACGGCTCAGTGCGTCAGCGCGGGCGAGCCCTTGCCTTTGCCCTTGCGACCGGTGGCGGGCGGCAGATCCACACCGGCATCGCCGTCGCCCTTCTTGCTCGGCCCGATCGGCCGTTCCAGCGCGAGGTCGAGCACTTGGTCGATCCATTTGACCGCATGGATGTCGAGCGAGCTGGTGATGTTCTCCGGCAGATCGACCAGGTCTTTCTTGTTCTCTTCCGGAATGATGACCGTCTTGATGCCGCCGCGATGTGCCGCGAGCAGCTTCTCCTTCAGGCCACCGATGGGCAGCACGCGACCCCGCAGGGTGATCTCGCCGGTCATGGCCACGTCGGAACGCACGGGCACCTTGGTGAGTGCCGAGACCAGCGCCGTACCCATCGCGATACCCGCGCTGGGGCCGTCCTTCGGCGTGGCGCCTTCGGGCACGTGGATATGGATGTCCAGCTTCTCGTGGAAGTCCGGCTCGATGCCCAGTCCGGCCACGCGGGCACGCACCACGCTCAGCGCCGCCTGGATCGATTCCTTCATCACGTCGCCCAGCTGACCGGTGTGGACCAGGCGGCCCTTGCCGGGCACCACGGATGCCTCGATGCTGAGCAGGTCGCCGCCGACCTGCGTCCACGCCAGGCCCGTGACCAGACCCACTTCGTTCTGCTGCTCCGCGCGACCGAAATCGAACCGGCGCACGCCAAGGTAATGGTCGAGGTTGTCACCGTCCACGCGGACCAGATCGGGTGCGAGCACCTTGCCCTTCGCCGCCTTGCCCGCTGCCTTGACCTTGGCCTTGGCTTTGGCCGGCACGGTGCCCAGGGCGATTTCCTTGACCACCTTGCGGCAGATCTTGGAGATCTCGCGCTCGAGGTTACGCACGCCGGACTCACGCGTGTAATAGCGCACGATGTCACGCAGGGCGCTTTCGTCGATGCCCAGTTCCTCGACCTTCAGGCCGTTGGCCTTCAGCTGCTTGGGCAGCAGGTACTTCTGCGCGATGTTGAGCTTCTCGTCCTCGGTGTAACCCGGGATACGGATGACTTCCATGCGGTCGAGCAGCGGGCCGGGGATGTTCAGCGAATTGGCCGTGGCGATCCACATCACCTCGGAGAGGTCGAGATCGACTTCCAGGTAATGGTCGTTGAAGGCGTTGTTCTGCTCCGGGTCCAGTACTTCCAGCAAGGCGGACGACGGATCGCCGCGGAAATCCATCGACATCTTGTCGATCTCGTCCAGGACGAACAGCGGGTTCTTCGTGCCAACCTTGTTGAGGTTCTGCACGATGCGGCCCGGCATCGAACCGATGTAGGTGCGGCGATGACCACGAATCTCGGCCTCGTCGCGCACGCCACCCAGGCTCATGCGCACGAACTTTCGGTTGGTGGCCTTGGCGATGGACTGGCCGAGCGAGGTCTTGCCCACGCCGGGCGGACCGACCAGGCACAGGATCGGGCCCTTCATCGTGTTGACGCGCTGCTGCACCGCGAGGTACTCGAGGATGCGCTCCTTTACCTTCTCCAGGCCGAAGTGGTCGGCGTCGAGGGTTTCCTGCGCGAGCGCCAGGTCCTTGAGCACCTTGCTGCGCTTCTTCCACGGCACGCCCACCACCCAGTCGAGGTAGTTGCGCACCACGGTGGCCTCGGCGGACATCGGCGACATCTGCTTGAGCTTGTTGAACTCCTGACGCGCCTTGGCGAGCACGGCCTTGGGCATGCCGGCGGCGTCGATCTTCTTTTGCAGCTCCTCGATCTCGTTGGTGCCCTCTTCGCCCTCGCCCAGTTCCTTCTGGATGGCCTTCATCTGTTCGTTGAGGTAGTACTCGCGCTGGCTCTTCTCCATCTGCGACTTCACGCGGCCGCGGATGCGTTTTTCCACCTGCTGCAGGTCCATCTCGCCGTCCACGAGACCGATGAGCAGTTCCAGCCGCTCACCTACGTCGGACGTTTCGAGCACGCGCTGCTTGTCGCCCATGCGCACGGAGAGGTGCGCGGCGATGGAGTCGGCCAGGCGCGACGGATCGTCGATGCCCGAGAGCGTAGCCAGGATCTCCGGCGGCAGCTTGCGGCTCTGCTTCACCAGTTGTTCGAACAGCGACACCAGCGAACGCGAGACGACGTCGAGTTCCCGTTCGTTCTTGCTGTACACCGGCTCGATGACGCGCGAGCGGCCGCTCATCATGCCGGCCTCGTCCTCGAACGCCTCGATCTGCACACGCGACTGGCCTTCGACCAGCACCTTGACGGTGCCATCGGGCAGTTTCAGCAGCTGCAGGACGCCCGCCAGCGTGCCGACCTGGTGCAGGTCGTCGATCGACGGGTCGTCGATGTCGGGGCTCTTCTGGGCGACCAGCAGGATCTGCCGCTCGCCTTCCATCGCCCGCTCCAGCGCACGCATGGACTTGTCGCGCCCCACGAACAGCGGGATGACCATGTGCGGATAGACGACGACGTCACGCAGGGGCAGGACCGGCAGTAGGTCCAGCTCGGATCCGCTCGTGGTCTGGTTGCGATTCTTCGCCATGTGCTTGGGTTTTCCCTCAGGGTTTTTGGGCTCGCCCCGACACTGCGCCGGAGCCGCCATACACGTCAAGTGGTGGTTCGCGAAGGAACGATCAAGAGCGGAACCACGAAAGAAAACGGCCCCGACGTCATGGACGCCGGGGCCGCGGTAGCGCTCGCGATGCCGGTGAGATCAGGCCGCGTCGCCGCCCTCGCCCGCGATCCGCTGCTGTTGCAGGTTGCCGCGGTAGATCAGGTAGGGCTCCGCCTGTCCGTCGATCAC
The DNA here is from genome assembly GCF_041228075.2 of Xanthomonas sp. NCPPB 2632. Classification (NCBI taxonomy): domain Bacteria; kingdom Pseudomonadati; phylum Pseudomonadota; class Gammaproteobacteria; order Lysobacterales; family Lysobacteraceae; genus Xanthomonas; species Xanthomonas sp. NCPPB 2632. The sequence goes on along the minus strand of NZ_CM192979.1, from coordinate 1,597,037 downwards.
GGCGTCGTCGACCACCACCTTGCTGACATGCTCCAGCGAGGGGATCTCGAACATCGTGTCGAGCAGCACCTGTTCGAGAATGGTTCTCAGCCCGCGTGCGCCTGTCTTGCGCTTGAGCGCGCGACGGGCGATGGCGACCAGGGCCTCCGGGCGGAATTCCAGCTCGGCGCCTTCCATGTCGAACAGCTTGCGGAACTGCTTGGTGACCGCGTTCTTCGGCTCGGTGAGGATCTGCACCAGGGCAGCCTCGTCGAGCTCGTCCAGCGTGGCCACGACCGGCAGGCGCCCGACGAACTCGGGAATCAGGCCGAAACGGACCAGATCGGCCGGCTCGACTTCCGACAGCGTCTTGCCGACGTTTTCCGTGCGCTCCTTGGAGCGGACCTCGGCCTTGAAGCCGATGCCCGTGGTCTCGGAACGCTGCTGGATCACCTTGTCCAGCCCCGCGAACGCGCCGCCGCAGATGAACAGGATGTTGCGCGTATCGACCTGCAGGAATTCCTGCTGCGGATGCTTGCGGCCACCCTGCGGCGGCACCGAGGCGAGCGTGCCCTCGATCAGCTTGAGCAGCGCCTGCTGCACGCCTTCGCCGGAGACGTCGCGGGTAATCGACGGGTTCTCGCTCTTGCGCGAGATCTTGTCGATTTCGTCGATGTAGACGATGCCGCTCTGCGCCTTCTCGACGTCGTAATCGCACTTCTGCAGCAACTTCTGGATGATGTTCTCGACATCCTCACCCACGTAACCGGCTTCGGTCAGCGTGGTGGCATCCGCGATGGTGAACGGCACGTTGAGCAGGCGCGCCAGCGTTTCAGCCAGCAGCGTCTTGCCCGAACCGGTCGGACCGATCAACAGGATATTGGACTTGCTCAGTTCGACATCGTCGTTCTTCTGGCGCGATTCGATGCGCTTGTAGTGGTTGTATACCGCCACCGACAAGGCTTTCTTGGCGCGCGTCTGCCCGACCACGTACTGGTCGAGCGCTTCCATGATCTCGCGCGGCTTGGGAAGTTGGGTACGGCCAGAGGCCGCCTTCTCTTCGAGTTCCTCGCGAATGATGTCGTTGCACAGCTCAACGCATTCGTCGCAGATGAACACGCTGGGGCCGGCGATCAACTTGCGCACTTCATGCTGGCTCTTGCCGCAGAAGGAGCAATAAAGAATCTTTCCGCCGTCGTTGGAACGGCTTTGCCGCTCGTCGCTCATGCTTTGGGCCCTACTGATAATCCAGGTGCGCTTTGAGAATAGCACAGCGCTCCGCCCCTTGAATCAGGGGCGAAGTGCCGGTTTTCACAAGCGTGTACGTTCAAATCAAGCCGAGCGGACGGTGTCGACCGCGCGCTTGTCGGGCACCGAGTCGATCAGGCCATACGCCTGGGCCTCGGCGCCGCTCATGAAGCGGTCGCGCTCGGTATCCCGGGCGATTTCCTCGACCGTCTTGCCACTGTGGTGGGCAAGGATGGCGTTCAGGCGCTCGCGCATGGTCAGGATTTCACGGGCGTGAATCTCGATGTCCGTGGCCTGGCCCGAGATACCACCGGCCCAGGGCTGGTGGATCATGATGCGCGAGTGCGGCAGCGAATACCGCTTGCCCGCCGCACCGGCGGCCAGCAGCAAGGCGCCCATGGAGGCGGCCTGGCCGATGCACATGGTGCTGACGTCCGGCTTCACGAACTGCATCGTGTCGTAGATCGCCATGCCCGCGGTGACCGAGCCGCCGGGGCTGTTGATGTACAGGTTGATGTCCTTGTCCGGGTTTTCGGATTCCAGGAACAGCAACTGGGCGACGATCACATTGGCCATGTAATCGTCGACCGGGCCGACCGCGAAGATGATGCGCTCCTTGAGGAGACGCGAGTAGATGTCGTACGAACGCTCGCCGCGCGAGGTTTGCTCGACGACAATGGGCACCAGGTTGAGGTTCTGGATCGGAGCCATGGACATGCGGTCTCTCCTAGGTGTGGGGCCCGGCTGTTGCAAGAGGATCGGTGCTTACGCGCCGATCGGTCGCATCACCTCGTCGAAGCTCAGCTCCTGGTCGGTGGATTTGGCGTTGTCCGCCACCCATTCCGCCACCTGATCTTCCATCACGCGGTTCTGCAGTCCCGACATCAGTTGGGGATCGCTGTTATACAGTTCAATGACCTTTTCCGGTTCTTCATAGGTAGAGGCGATCGCGGTCAGCATCTCGGCCATGCGCTTGCGGTCCAGGCGCAGCTCGTTCTTGCGGGCGATCTCACCCATCAGCAGCGCGGCGGCGACGCGCTTGCGCGCGAACGGAGCGGCCTCGGCCACCATCTGCGGGCTGGGCTCCTGGCCACGCGGCAGGTTGCCGGACGCCAGGCTGCGGGCCTCGGCGTCGACCATCAGCTCGGGCACTTCCAGTTCCGGGTAGGCGGCGGCCAGCTTCTCGGCCACTTCCGACTTCAGGCGGGCCATCACGGTGGCTTTCAGCTCACGCTCGAGGTTGGCGCGGACTTCCTTGCGGAAGGTTTCCAGGTCGCCGTCGACCACGCCGAACAGCTTGACGAACTCGGCATCCACGGCCGGCAGGTTGGGCTCCTGCACCTTCACGATCTTGAAGGTGACCTTGGCGGTCTTGCCGGCGAGCTCGGGGTTGCGGAAATCGTCCGGGAAAGCGACGTCCTGGACCAGGTCCTCACCCGCGGTGCGGCCGGTCAGGGCCTCGTCCAGCGCCTTGAACAGGGTGCCGGAGCCGAGCACGCTACCCGCGCGCTCAAGGCCTTCGGCCGGGAAGCGATAGTCGCCGGCTTCGGCGGCGTATTCGAACATGACGAAGTCGCCGTCCTTGGAGGCGCGCGTTACTTCGTCGAAGCTGCGGCGCTGGGTGCGCAGCGTCTCGATCATCTTGTCGATGTCGGCGTCCTTCACCTCGGCCTTGGGCCGGGCGATCTCGAGCGCGGCGACGTCGATCGCCGGGAACTCCGGCATGATCTCGAACGTGGCGGTGTAGGCGATCTCGCCCGCTTCCGCGTTGCCCGTGGTGTCCACCGACGGGTTGGCGATCGGCTGCAGTTTCTCCTGCTCGACGGCCTCGCGCAGGGTGCTGCCGATCAGCTCGGACAAGGCCTCGCCACGGACCTGCGCGCCGAAGCGCTGCTTGATCACGGTGGTGGGCACCTTGCCCGGACGGAAGCCCTTCAGGCGGACCGTGCGACCCATTTCCGCGATGCGCGCGTTCACCTGCGACTCCAGGCGCTCCGCCGGGAACTTCACCGTGAGCTTGCGCCCGAGCTTGCCGACATTCTCAACCGAAACCTGCATGACCTCTCCTGAAACCGCCACGTGACGTGGCGCGATGGCGAGCTTCCGTCGCCGTAACCAGAACAATGGGACCCACCGCGAATGTCGGACGCGTCGCCGCGACTTTCGTCTCCGGCGGCGAAAAAACCCCGCAAATGACTGCCCATTCTACGTTTTGCCCTCCCAATGCCGCAACCTGCCTTATCCGGGAGCCCAGCGCCTGGGACCACCACCGTCCGCTGCCAGCGAATCTCCCGGATTGGCCAGGGCGCAGGCTGTCAACGAGAGGCAGCCGCAGCCGATGCAGTCCGCCAGTTTATCTTTTAGATTAAGTAGTTGCGCAATACGCTGATCCATTTCCTCCCTCCATGCCGCTGACATCCTCGCCCAGTCCTCCCGGGTCGGTGTGCGCGAGTCCGGCAGGGTCGCCAGCGCCTGCCGGATCGCCTCCAGCGGCATGCCGACCCGCTGCGCTACCCGGATGACCGCGATCCGGCGCAGCACGTCGGCGGAAAAGCGACGCTGGTTGCCCGACGTTCGCAGGCTGTGGATCAGCCCCTTCCGCTCGTAGAAGTGCAGTGCCGACACAGCCACGCCCGCACGCCGGGCCACCTCACCCACGCTCAGTTCCCGCATCTGTTGACCTGAATATTGGTTGAGGTCTCATGCTGCGCCTTTCCGGTCGCCGCAGGCAAGCGTGCGACACTCCCCGCCCCAAGGACACCAGCATGCACGTGGGAACCCCCGAACCCGATCGCCTTTCCGATACCGCCACACCCGCCGACGAGGGCATCCTCGGCCCGCGCTACCGGGCGGCCACCCTCGGGATGGCCAGCCTCATCTCGCTGATCGCCTTCGAGGCGCTGGCGGTCACCACTGCCATGCCGACGGTCGCGCGGGAGCTGGACGGCCTGCGCGCGTACGCCCTGGCCTTCGGCGGCGTGCTGGCCACCAGCATCATCGGCATGACGGTGTCCGGCCGCTGGACCGATCGCCGCGGGCCCGCCCCGGCCATGTGGACCGGCCTGGCCGGTTTCGTCACCGGCCTGCTCGTGGCCGGCTTCGCACAGAACATGCCGATGCTGCTGGCGGGCCGCCTGGTCCAGGGGCTCGGCGCCGGCTGTCTCTCGCCGGCGCTTTACGTGATCGTCGGGCGGCTCTATCCGGCTCCCCTGCGACCGAAGGTCTTCGCCTCGTTCTCCGCCGGGTGGGTCGTGCCCGCCCTGATCGGCCCGGCCGTCAGCGGCGCCATCGTGGAGCACGTCGGCTGGCGCTGGGTCTTTCTCGCCGTGCCCGTGCTGGCCCTGCCCGCCGCGCTCGGCCTGCGGGGTGCGCTGCGCTCCCTGCCCGCACCTTCGGACAACGCGTCGGACGCCGGCACCCGACTTCCCGACGCCATCGGCGCCTCGCTCGGCGTTTGCCTGTTGTTCGCCGCAGGCCAGGAACGCGGGGTCGTTGCCGCCTCGCTCCTGCTGCCGTCACTCGCCCTGCTGATCTTCTGCGGCCGCCGCCTTCTACCCGCCGGCACGCTCCGCGCCGCCAGTGGCCTGCCCGCGGTCATCGCCCTGCGCGGTATCGCGGCCTCCGCCTTCTTCGGCGCCGAGGCCTTCCTTCCGCTGGTCTTCACCCAGCAGCACGGGCTGTCGCCGACATGGTCGGGCCTGGCGATCAGCGTGGGCGCGATCGGCTGGTTCTCCGGCTCGTGGTACCAGGGCCATTACGCGACGATCTCCCGCCTGCAATTGCTCACGCGCGGCACCGCCCTGATGGTGCTCGGCGTGGGCATCGTCACCTGCGCCGTGTTCGCCTGGATGCCCGTGCCGGCGGCGGTCGCGGGTTGGCTGCTCACGGGGCTAGGCATGGGCATGCTCTACGGCACGCTGTCTGTCCTGGCGCTGTCGATGTCGGCCACGCACGAGCAAGGCCGCAACAGCTCGGCGCTACAACTGTGCGAATCGTTGATGGTGGCCACGACACTCGCCATCGGCGGGACATTGTTCGCCGCGTTGCTCGATGTGTCGCATACGGCCGCTTTCATGGCGAACTTCGCCATCACGCTGGTGCTCGCGGTGCTGGCGACGATCGTGGCGCGGCGGACTCGGGCGGACGGGTGATAGCCCACCGTCGATGACGGCTATTTTTCAGATTGATCGTATGGATCGGTCGTGGGTTTTACGCGAGCATGGGGGTTCAACTTCATTCGAACACCAGACACCCGAGCTATTGCGCATGACACCCGACGACCTGGAAAAAATCCGCGCGGAGATCGGCAAGCTCATGGCGGAGACGTCGAAGATCAACGCCGAGGCGCGCTGGTATCCCTTCGTTGCTACGGCAGGGCTTTTTGCGGCGGCGCTGGGATTTCTCAAACTCGTGGGCATGCTTAGTTAGAGTCCGTCATAGCCCACGTCATCCGTCGGTAACAACGAAGCCTTCTTTTCGGAGGAACCGTATGGATTGCACATAACGGCCACGCCAACATGACCGCTTGAATCTTCGAGGCAGCAAGGTGAACGAAGCGATTTTTACGACGCTCGGCGTGACATTGACGCCCTGGAAAACTGTCGGCTACGCCGGAACCTTACTTTTTTCCCTGCGATGGTTGATTCAGGCCCATGCCAGCAGAAAGGCCGGCTCGATTCGTATTCCCGCATCCTTCTGGTGGTTATCGCTTGGTGGAAGCTTCCTTACCTTGCTGTACTTCGTATTTGGAAAGAACGACTCCGTCGGCATCATCTCCAGCATCTTTCCCTTGATATCGGCTGCTTACAGCCTTCAACTCCATCGTCGCCGGCCAACAGAAGCAATACACGCGAGCTCAAGCAAGCAGGTCTGAATCGGCACAGCATCCGTACGAACGAAGCACCGACTCAGAAGCTTGCGACTTAGAGGCCGGTGCCCGGACGAGGTGTGAGCAAGTCAACGATCCAGACCACGATGCCGTGGGTTTGAACACGCTGACTTTCGAGATTCATCGAATCGATTTTCATCGGAACTCCTTTCTGAGAGTGACGCCGCGCCTCGTGCGGCGACACAATCCTCCGCTTCCGCAAGGTGGAGGCATGTAGGCTTTCGACGCATCCCATGGTTATCGTCAGCCGATGACGCAGGCCAAGCTTCGCTACGGTCCTGGCATCGCACTTGGTAGATCGCGACTGACGCCTTGACTGAGGTCTCGGCCATCAACGCGCAAATCGCCAGATTGGCGAATACCAGTCCGCTGACATCGATTTTTCGGAATGCTCTTATGGAGATGACGGGCGAACAACGCGACGCTGGAACCTCGAATCGAACGAGGACAGACCATGCGTCTCATGTTGATCACAGGCATCCTTACCTTTCCGATCGTTGCCACAGCCCAGGTCGTATCGCAGCACGCATCCGTTTCTGCCAACAGCGAGACAACCGTGGTTCGCCACGTCATGCTTAAAGACGAGCATGGTGTCGACGTACTCGTCGAGCAGAAGCTTATCGAATTGCAAAACGGCGACTATGTGTACCTGCACGATTCGCAACCCCAGGCCACGAGAGATCTGGATGAGCGCATCTGTGCAAGCACAGGCTCCAGCGCATCGCATAGCGCGGTTTCGCGCTGGAGTCCTGAGACACTCGGCGGCGGCGTATGTCGTGACGAGCATCCGGTGGAGCCCGCAGATAGGGCAACGCGTAACGCAGAGGCTATATTCATTCAGGCGATCGCGCCTGGTCCTTACGTCGTACCGGCCGGCCAGAACTCAGCGCACCGGGGAAGCGCGAACTACAGCCTGGACTCGGCCGGCACCATCACCGGCGAACTCGTGGTGGATAGCCGTTGCCGTAGCTCATTGTCGGACTACGTGCGTGGCCCTGGTCAAGGCAGCACATGGGCCTACGTGAACTGCTTCATGCCGGCGGCTGGCAATTTCCCCACGCAAATGAATGCATGCGCAGGCGCCCGGTGCTCGTCAGACAGGAACAGCATTACTGCGTTCTGATCCATCGAGGAAGGATGGTGCGAGAGGCGGGACTCGAACCCGCACGGGTTACCCCGTCAGAACCTAAATCTGGTGCGTCTACCAATTCCGCCACTCTCGCCCGCGGCGCCATTCTAGGACGCCGCCGGGCCGAGGTCCACCAGAGGCCTGGTGACACGACATCGTCCGGCCGCCTGGACCCCATACCCCACGCGAGGTCACTCCCGTGAAGCCGGAAGCATCCCGATGCTTTGCATCCACGTGTCGACCAGGGCCGGCCACCGTGTAATCGGCTCGGCCGTCGGTCGCAGCCCGAACGCATGACCACCGTGCGGGTAGACATGCAGCTCCGCCTGCACACCTGCCTCCTTGAGCGCCCGGTAATACACCAGCACCTGATCCACGCCGTCCACGTGGTCGTCCTCCGCCTGCAGCAGGAACGTCGGCGGGGCATCCTTCGGTACGCGTACGGTGGGATTAAGCGTTGCCCGGTCGGCGGTCAGGTGCCCCGGATAGATGCCCACGGCAAAATCCGGTCGCGCGCTCACCGTATCCACATCATCGACAGGACGATAGACGCGGCGCCTGAAATTCGTACTTGCCTCGGCGACGAGAAAACCACCCGCCGAAAACCCCAGTACGCCGACCTTGCCTGCGTCGACATGCCAGGCCGCGGCGTGGGAACGGATCAGTCGCATGGCACGCTGCGTGTCCTGGTAGGACGGCACGGACAGCGCGAAGTTGTGCGGGCGGCAGTCGCAGGTCCAGTCGTAGGGCGCACTGGGGATACGGTATTTCAGCAGCACGCAGGTCACGCCTCGCTGCACCAGCCAGTCGCATACCTCGGTACCTTCCAGGTCCATCGCCAGGATCGAGAACCCGCCGCCGGGAATGACCAGTACAGCCGTGCCGTTGCCTGGTGCCGAGGGTGGATAGACCGTGATCGTCGGTATCGAGACGTTATGGATCGCCGTGACCGTCTTGCCACCGATGCGGTCGCTGCCCGTAGATACGTATTCCGGACCCGGGGGCGCAGGCGATGACGGTGGTGCGTCGGGCCACAGCGGCATCTGCGAGAGACCCCGCGCGGGTTGCCAGACCGGCTCGGCCGCTGGCGTCACCGCCGGCAGGAGCGACAGAAGAAAAACCACGATCCAACGCTTCATGCATACCCCCTGATGGTGAAGCCCGACCGCATCCGCTCGCACCCCGTGCGACCTGACGGTCAACGTGGTCCGAATCATGGACGGGCGACAGGGCCTGGCGGTGTCACGAAGATGGCGTGAATCGGGCCCATCGGCACGGGTCAGCCGCGGCAGCCGGCCAGCAGGTCGAGCGCCGGGACATAGACACTCGTACGCGTGTCGAAGAAACCCAGCAGCGTATGGAACAGGTTGTCCTGGCTCGACGGCTGCACGCGGCGCTGGTCCAGGCATGCCATGCGGACACCGGCATCGCGCACCCACCCCGGCGAGAACCACATCAGCATCGGGATATGCTTCTGCTGACTGGGTGCGGTGTCCCAATCGGCCCCGTGCAGGTAGACGTCGTTCTCGCCCAGCGACTCCCCGTGATCGGACAGGTACATCATGACGCTGTCGACCTCGGGCGCCGCCTTCAATGCTTCCACCACGCGACCCAGGGTGTGGTCGGTGTAGAGGATGGTGTTGTCGTAGCTGGCCACTGCCTGCGCATAGGTGCATGTCTGCACCTCCGCGGTATCGCATCCGGGCTTGAACACGTTGAACGCGGCAGGATAGCGCTGGAAGTACGCCGGCCCGTGACTGCCCTTGATGTGCAGCACCAGCAGCGCGGGCGAGCGCATGCGTGCCAGGCGTGCCGGCAGGTCGGCCAGCAGCACCTCGTCGAGGCAACCGTCGGCGTTGCACAGCCCAGCCACCTTGTCGTTGGTGACATCGTCATTGGGCACCCGCAGGCACACGTCCTTGCAACCTTCGTCGTTGTCTCGCCAGAACACGTCCACGCCGGCGTGCTGCAGCACATCGAGCACGTTCCAGCGCGCCTTGGCCACGGGCTTGTCGAACTTCTCCCGCGTCATGTTCGAGAACATGCAGGGCACCGACACCGTGGTGGCCGTGCCGCATGACCGTGCATCGGTGAAGTAGGTCACACCCGCGCGCGTCATCTCGGGATTGGTGTCGCGTGCGTAACCCTGCAACGACTGGTTCTCTGCGCGCGCGGTCTCCCCCACCACCAGCACGACGATCCGCTTGCGCGCCGCCATCGCGGCGTTCGGTGCCAACGTGGCGTCGGTGCCGATCGGCGTCATGGTGGTCTTCCGGCGGAACACGTCACGCTGCAGGTAGTGAAACGTGCCGCTGAGCGCGGCGTACGGGTTGAACACCTCGTACAGGGTGCGGTGGTTGCGCTCAAAGTAGACGTACGTGCGACCGACCAGCAGGGGTGGCACGAGCATCAGCGCGGCAGCGACGCACACAACGATGGCTCGCCAGCCGAGATCTCGCTGCCAGCGGGCGAAGCGCAATGGCACGACGAGGACGAGCACTGCCGGCAGCACGCCGAACAGGGCGATCCAGCCCACCGAGCCAGGGGTGATCATCGCCATGGCTTCGGCGCGCTGCGTCTCGAAGATGCTCTGGATGATTTCTTCGTTGAGACGCACGCCGAAGGCCTGCGCGTAATACGCACTGGCGGCGGAGATAAGGATCAGCAGTGCCAGCAGCGGCTTACCGATGCGCGGCCAGGTCACCAGCGCGATGGTCAGGGCAAGATTGCCGATCAGGCGGCAATAGACGGCCACCCCCAGCGCGCCGAACCCGACCGCGCCTCGCGATACGGCCAGCGCCTCATGCACTTCCGCCCAGAGACTGCGGTTGAGCACCAGCAGGATGTAGAGGGCGACGACAACGGCCAGCAGCCAGGCGGGCAACGCAAAGCGAGAACGGTTTGACGAGAATCGTTGGAACACGGACATCGGGCATCCTGTCTGGCCCGGAGATTCGCGAGCGACTGATGAAGCAAGACCATAAAAAAAGGCACCTAGATTGCTCTAAGTGCCTGATTCAAATTGGTGGGCCGTGTAAGATTCGAACTTACGACCAATTGATTAAGAGTCAACTGCTCTACCAACTGAGCTAACGGCCCGTTTTAAACTCGCAAACCACGTTGTAAGTGGGGTGGACGATGGGACTCGAACCCACGACATCCGGAATCACAATCCGGTACTCTAACCAGCTGAGCTACGCCCACCATAAAACACGTTCTGGCGCGCCCGACAGGAATCGAACCTGCAACCGTCGGCTTAGAAGGCCGATGCTCTATCCGGTTGAGCTACAGGCGCAGGCACTGTACGTAGAACGCCATTGGTCGGGGCAGAGGGATTCGAACCCCCGACATCCAGCTCCCAAAGCTGGCGCTCTACCAGACTGAGCTATACCCCGAACTTCTAAGCGACAGCCCCATCTACCGGGTTGAAGCCTTCAAATGTTACGGGTCTAACTCAAGCCCGTCAATCCGTATGAACACACCACACTTTCAACTATCGCTACCGTCGCGCTGACGCGTCGGCTTTCTGCTTAAAGATGGTGCGCCCGGAGAGATTCGAACTCCCGACCACCAAGTTCGTAGCCTGGTACTCTATCCAACTGAGCTACGGGCGCACACTTTGAAACGTTGACCCCGGCGATAACGTTGGGAGCCGTTAGCGCCGTGCCGAGAAGCGGAATTATTCAGATATCGAGGCTGTGCGTCAACACTTTTCTGAAACTATTTTCGTAACCGGATAACGCAACGTTCAATTAGCCGTCCGAATGGGCCTTCGCACGCATGCGAAACCTGGCCGCCGGCCCGACCTTCGATACGCGAAGGCGGCCCGGAGGCCGCCTTCTTCGATCAGATCTGCGTGGCCGGATTGCCGACCTTGTCCGGCGCCGCACCGGCGTCACCGCGCGGCGGAGGCGGCGGGGGCGTGGAGCCCGGCTTCTGCCAGTCGGCCGGAGGACCCGGCTCGCGACCGTTCATGATGTCGTCGATCTGCCGTGCATCGATGGTTTCGTACAACAACAGGGCCTCGGCCATGATGTGCAGCTTGTCGATGTTGCTCGTCAGCAGCTCCTTGCTGCGCGCGTAGGCGCGATCGAGGATGGTGCGCACCACCTCGTCGATCTTGCGCGCGGTCTCGTTGGAGACGCTCTTGTGCTGCGTCACCGAGCGACCGATGAAGACCTCGTCCTCTTCCTCGCCGTACATGACCGGACCCAGTTCGTCCGAAAGGCCCCACTTGGTCGCCATGTTGCGCGCCATCTTCGTGGCCCGCTCGATGTCGTTGGACGCGCCCGTCGTGATCTTGTCATGGCCGAAGATCACTTCCTCCGCCACCCGACCGCCATACAGCGAACACAGCTGCGATTCGATCGCCACCTTGTTGAGGCTGTACCGATCGCCCTCGGGCAGGTACATGGTGACGCCGAGCGCACGGCCGCGCGGGATGATGGTGACCTTGTAGACGGGATCGTGCTCGGGCACCAGGCGACCGATGATGGCGTGGCCGGCCTCGTGATAGGCGGTGAGCTTCTTTTCCTCGTCGTTCATGGCCATGGAGCGGCGCTCCGCACCCATGAGGATCTTGTCGCGGGCACGATCCAGGTGGCTCATGCGCACTTCGCGGGCGTTCTCCCGGGCGGCGAACAACGCGGCCTCGTTGACGAGGTTGGCAAGGTCAGCGCCGGAGAAACCGGGCGTACCGCGCGCGATGACCATGGCCTCGACGTCGGTGGCCGTGGGCACCTTGCGCATGTGCACCTTGAGGATCTGCTCGCGACCCTTGACGTCGGGCAGGCCGACGACCACCTGGCGGTCGAAGCGACCCGGACGCAGCAGCGCGGGATCGAGCACGTCCGGACGGTTGGTGGCGGCGATGACGATGATGCCTTCGGTACCCTCGAAGCCGTCCATCTCGACCAGCAGCTGGTTGAGGGTCTGCTCGCGCTCGTCGTGACCGCCACCCATGCCGGCGCCACGATGGCGGCCGACGGCGTCGATCTCGTCGATGAAGATGATGCAGGGGGCGTGCTTCTTGGCCTGCTCGAACATGTCACGGACACGGCTGGCGCCGACACCGACGAACATTTCGACGAAGTCCGAACCGGAGATCGAGAAGAACGGCACCTTGGCTTCGCCGGCGATGGCCTTGGCCAGCAGCGTCTTGCCGGTACCCGGAGGACCGACCATCAGCACGCCGCGGGGGATCTTGCCGCCGAGCTTCTGGAACTTGCCGGGATCACGCAGGAACTCGACCAGTTCGCCGACTTCCTCCTTCGCCTCGTCGCAGCCCGCGACGTCGCTGAAGTTGACCTTGACCTGGTCTTCGCCCTGCAGCTTGGCGCGCGAACGCCCGAAGCTCATGGCGCCGCGACCGCCGGAGCCGGCCTGCATCTGGCGCATGAACCAGATCAGCACGGCCACGAAGATGATGATGGGCAGCCAGTTGAAGACCAGGCCGAGCAGCGAGAAGCCGTTGTCGGCGGGCTCCTGGCGAAGCTCGACACCCTTGTCGCGCATCTGCTTGACCAGATCGCTGGAGGAAAGGCCGACCACGGGGACCACCGTGCGGTACGCCCCACCGTCTTTCAGCTTGCCCGTGATGGTGGGCGGTGCCGTGGAGGTGATGGTGCCGCTGGCGACGTTCCCGTTATCCACCTGCTGGGCGAACGTCGTGTAGGACATGTCCTGCGACGAACCGCTGTGCGGGTTGAAGGTCTGGAACACGGTCAGGAGGACCACCGCGATGATCAGCCAGAGCAACAGATTTTTTGCCATCTCATTCATGCGCGGTTCTCGCCTGGTTGCCGGGACGCGGATTTGAGCCCGGTCGCCAGTGCATACACCTCCGGCGAACGTGCGCGGGAGGCTTTCGGTTTACGCATCGTCACGCGACTGAAGTCAGCGCGCAAGGTCTTGAGGTACTCGTCGAATCCCACGCCCTGGAACAGCTTCACCAGGAACGACCCTCCCGGCTTGAGCCAGTCGAGACTGAACTGCCGGGCCAGGTCGCAAAGGTCCATCGCGCGGATCTGGTCGGCCAGTGCCACACCGGACATATTGGGGGCCATGTCCGAGAGGACAAGATCGACCTTGCGGCCTTCGAGCATGGTTTCCAGCTCGCGAAGCACCGTTTCCTCGCGGAAATCGCCCTGCATGAAGTCCACGCCGGCCAGGCTGGCCATGGGCAGGATGTCCAGGGCGATGACCGTGCCGGTGTCGCCCATGCGCTGGCGGGCCAGCTGTGACCAGCCGCCGGGAGCGGCCCCGAGGTCGACCACGGTCATGCCGGGCTTGATCAGGCGGTCGCGCTCGATCAGTTCCTCCAGCTTGTAGATGGCGCGCGAACGGGCACCCTCGGCCTGAGCCTTCTTGACGTAGGGATCGTCGAAGTGCTCTTTCAGCCAACGGGAGCTGGTCTTGCTGCGTGCCATGGGCTTTTGACCGGATACTTAATAAGGAGCAGGCCTTGCATGATACCCTTTGCCACCTGTCCGCCGCACATCGAACCTGAACGCAATGTCGCTTTCCCCTACACAGCGCCGCTACCTCCGCAGCCTCGCCCACGATCTCCGACCGGTCATCCTGCTCGGTAACAAGGGCGCGACCGAGGCCGTGGCGAAGGAACTGGCCCAGGCCCTTGATATCCACGAGCTGGTCAAGGTCAAGCTTTCCGGCGGCGACAAGGACGAGCGCCAGGCCCAGATCGCCTTCCTGTCCGGCCAGACCGGTGCCGAGAACGTCCAGGAAATCGGCCACATCGTCGTCCTGTTCCGTCGAAACGAGCAGGATCCGAAGCTCGCCCTGCCCCGGTAACCACCATGGACCTGTCGTTCGAACACCCGGGTGAGTACCTCTTCGTCCGCCGCGTGGGCGCCGATACGGTCACCATCGTCGATCGCGATTTCCATCGCAGCCTGCTGCTCACACCGGAACAGGTGGTCGAGGACTGGGCCGTCACCGATGCCGGCCAGCTGTCGGCCGACGATGTGGCGACGTTCGTGGCCCTGGCGCCGGAACTGGTGCTGCTGGGTACCGGCGAGCGCCAGGTGTTCCCGCCGGCCGCCTTCATGGCCGGCCTGCTGAAGAAGGGCATCGGCGTGGAGGCCATGACCAACGGCTCCGCCGCGCGCACCTACAGCCTGCTGGCCGGTGAGGGTCGCAAGGTCCTGGCCGCCTTCATCCTGCCCGCGGGCTGATTGCCATGCGCTGGCTCGTCCTCGGTGCGGGCGGGACCGGCGGCTACTTCGGGGGCCGGCTGGCCGAGTCCGGTGCGGACGTCACCTTCCTGGTCCGCCCCGAGCGGGAAGCCGCGCTGGCCGCTCGCGGTCTCACCATTCGCAGTCCTTTCGGCGACGCCACGCTGCCCGTGCGAACCACCACGGCGGCGACCGTCGGCGACGCCGGCGCCTTCGACGTCGTGCTGCTGTCCTGCAAGGCCTACGACCTGCACTCGGCGATCGAAGCCATCGATCCTGCGGTGGGCGAACGGACGGTCATCCTGCCGATCCTCAACGGGCTGGCGCATTACCCCGCGCTGGAGAGCCGCTTCGGGCCGGACCAGGTGCTGGGCGGCCTGTGCTTCATCAGCGCGACCAAAGGCCCCGAGGGCGAGATCCTCCACCTGGGCAGCGGCGCTTCGGTGACCTTTGGCGAACGCGACGGCCACCCGCACGACGGCCGTTGTGTGGCCATCGCCCAGGCCTTCGCCGCGGCGGGCGTCGATCATGCCCACGCGAGCGATATCCAGCGCGCCCTCTGGGCCAAGTTCACCTTCATCACCACCCTCGCCGGCGCCACTTGCCTGTTTCGCGCCGCCGTCGGCGACATCCTCGCCACGAACGACGGCGGCGAGTTGATGGGCCGCCTGTACGAGGAATGCCTGGCGGTAGCGCGCGCCGCCGGCCAGCCGGTGCCCGACGCGGCACGCTCGGTGGCGTGGAAAACCTTCACGCAGGAAGGGTCGCCGGTCACCGCCTCCATGCTGCGCGATCTCGAATCGGGCCAACGCGTCGAGGCGGATCATCTGGTCGGCGACATGCTGCGGCGGGCACGCGAGGCGGGTGTGGCCGCGCCGATGCTCGAGGTGGCGTACGCCCACCTCCAGGCCTTCGAAGCCCGCACCCTAAAACACCACGCCTCCTAACGCCGCGCGGCCGCCCGCGTTGCTCCAACACCCCGGCACACCCTGATCGCGCACATCGTGCGCTCCTACAACCGCCATTGGATCCGGGCGCGCGTGGCGCGGGGATTATTTCTGCGGCAGGTATTGCAGGGGGTCGACGGGGTTGCCGTCGCGGCGGATCTGGAATTGCAGCTCGTCGCGGGTGGCGCCGGAGGAACCCATCTCGGCCACCGACTGACCGGCTTTCACCTTCTCGCCTTCCTTGACCAGTCGCTTGCGGTTGTGGCCGTAGGCGGAGAGGAAGCTGTCGCTGTGCTTGATGATGACCAGCTCGCCGTAGCCGACCAGCCCGTTGCCGCTGTAGACAACCACGCCATCCGCGGCGGCGCGCACGGGGTCGCCGGCCTTGCCGGCGACTTCGATGCCGGGAATGGCGTCGCCCGAGGCGAACTTCTTGATCAGCGTGCCATCCGCCGGCCAGCGCCAGTTGATGCCGCCGGCGCTGCGGGTGGCGCCGCTGGCGACGATGGGCGTGGCGGCCGGCGGGTTTTCCACCGGCGCCGGCGCGGTGGCCGGGGCGGTCGGCGGTGGCACGACCGATTCGGCCGGCTTGCCGGCGACGACGACCGGGGTGTTGGTGGTGGTCGCGGGGGCCGGCACGGAAGACGCGGCCGTGGCGGCGGCGGCACCCACCGGCGGCAGGGGTGGCGCGGTAGCGGGCGACACCGTACCGGGAGGCACCGCGGCAGGCGGCGCGGAGGCCACCGGCATACCGGCGGACGGCGCTACATGAGCCGGATGACCGGCGGGCGGCGGTACTGCGGCGATCACCGGTGCCGTGGCATGGGCCGGTGCCGGCTTGGCGCCGTCATGGCCCGGCGGCGACAGGCGCAGGTCCTGCCCGGGCCAGATGGTGAACGGCGAGGCGATGTTGTTCCAGCCGGCCAGGTCGCGGAAATCGACCTTGTTGCGGAAGGCGATGCTGTAGAGCGTGTCGCCCTTCACCACCCGGTAGCTGCCGCCGGGTGGGGGCGGCGGCGACGGCGCGTTCGACGACGACGAGGTATAGCTGCCCGGCGCGCGCGTCACCACGACGGAACTGGTGGGCGTGCAGGCGGAAAGGACCACGGCCATGCCGAGCACGACGGCCGGGGCCAGCGGACGGATCATGGACATCGCGGATTTCCTTTCTCGGTCGTTCATCGCAACAGGAACCACCACAAGGCCAGGAGGACGACGGCCACGATAACAGCCCAGCCTATCCACTCGATGTGTTTACGGAGCATCTTTTCGGCACGCTCGCCGAAGATACGGATGAGCAGGGCCAGCAGCCACACGCGCTTGCCGCGTCCGACCAGCATGCAGACCAGGAACGGCAGCAGCGGCACGCCGACGATGCCCGACGCCCAGGTGACGAACTTCATCGGCACCACGGGCTGCAGCGCCGCCATCGCCAGCACGATGTAGAGCCCGAACGAATGCGAGGCCATGTCCTTCTGCAGGTTTTCCACGCCGCGCATGATCGGCGCCAGCAGGTGCATGGAATCGAGCATCGGCTTCAGCGCCTCGAAGGCGAAGTGGCCCAGCATGTAGCCGACCAGCGACCCGAGCAGCGAGAACAGCAGGCTCCAGTTCGCGTAACGAAACGCCTTGCGCGGCTCGGCCAGCATCATCGGCGCCAGCATCACCTCGGGCATCACCGGGAAGATGAAGGCCTCGACGAAGGACAGCCCCGCCAGGTAGCGAACGGCGTGACGATGACGCGCCCAGACGATGGCGCGTTCGTAAAGCGACGAAAACATCCGCATTCAGCGGTTTCCCTTATGGTGTGACGGCATCAGCCGATGCCGCCGAGCAGCGGCACGAAACTCACGGGCCCCAGTTCCTCGCGGACCACCGTGCCGTCGTCGCCCTTGCGCAGCCGCACCAGCAACTGCTGGCTCGGGCCGCCCACGGGGGCCACCAGCACGCCGCCCGGCCGCAGCTGGTCGAGCAGTTTGGTCGGCACGCGGTCGCCCGCGGCGGTCAGGATGATGGCGTCGAACGGTGCGTCGGATGCCCAGCCCAGCTTGCCGTCGTCGTGACGGGAACGGAGGTTCTCGATGCCCAGCTGGCGGAAACGGCGGCGCGCCTGGCGCAGCAATTCCTCGATGCGCTCCACGGTGTACACCGTGGGCACGATGCCCGCGAGTACGGCGGCCTGGTAGCCGGAGCCGGTACCGATCTCGAGGACGCGCTCGGGCACCTCGCGCTCGATCAGTGCTTCGGTCATGCGTGCGACGATCCACGGCTGCGAGATGGTCTGCCCGTGGCCGATCGGCAGCGCGGTGTTTTCGTAGGCGCGCGAATGCAGCGCCTGGTCGATGAAATGATGGCGCGGCAACTGACGGATGACCTCCAGCACGCGATCGTCGCGAATGCCCTCCTCGACCAGCTTGGTCACGAGGCGATCCCGTGCGCGCTGGGAAGTCATGCCTTCGCCGCGCAGGGCCGAGGCTGGAAGAGCGTGCAGGTTCACCACGTCAGGCGGCCTCCTCGCTGTCCATCGCCGAGGAAAGCGCCAGCATCCAGCTGCTGACTTTTTCCAGCGCCTGGAAGCGCGTGAGGTCGGTGTGGATCGGCGTGACCGACACATAGCCACGGCGCACCGCGTCGAAATCCGTGCCGGGGCCGGCGTCGTCGATCTCGCCCGGCGGGCCGATCCACCACAGGGGGCGACCGCGCGGGTCCTCGGTGCGGATGGCCGGCGCGGCGCGATGACGACGCCCCAGGCGGGTGACCTCGAAACCGCGGATCGCCTCCCATGGGAGGTCGGGCACGTTGACGTTGAGGATGGTGTCGGCCGGCAGGGGATCGACGATCAGGCGCTGCATCAGCATGAGCACGGCGCTGGCGGCCGAGTCGAAATGACGGCCCGTGCCCTCGCCCGTGACCAGCGAGACCGCAATGGCCGGCAGACCGAGGAACCGGCCTTCCATCGCCGCCGACACCGTGCCGGAATAGATGACGTCGTCGCCCAGGTTGGCGACGTTGTTGATGCCGGACACGACGATGTCGGTGGTGTGCTCTAGCAGGCCGGACAAGGCGAGATGCACGCAGTCGGTGGGCGTGCCGGCCACGCGATGGAAGCCGTTATCCATGCGCTGCGCACGGATGGGCGCATCGAGGGTGAGCGAGTTGCTCGCCCCCGACCGGTCGCGGTCCGGGGCCACCACCGTGACCGTGCCGAACTCGCCCAGACGCTCGGCGAGAATCCGGATACCCGGAGCCTCCACGCCGTCGTCGTTGCTCACCAGAACTTGCATGCTGATCCAGATCGAAAAACGGGTGTGGCGACCCCACCCGTGGTGGCGATCGCCCGACCCGGTAAGTCTACCGGACCGGGCAGCGGGATTCACGAAAGGCCAGCTAGGATGTCGGACATGAAGCGACGCGCGCCTACGGTCAATGACGACGACAGCCTGCTGTTTCGCCAGGCGATCGGCGACGTTCGGCCCATGGCGCCCGTGGAAACCCGACCGGAGCGCCCGCGGCCGGCACCCCACCCGCACATGCGCGACGCCGACGAAGCCGCCGTCCCGGCGGATTCCCTGCTGTTCGACTACGACCCGGCCGAGCTGGAGGTGGGCGAAGAGCTGTTCTACCTGCGCGACGGCTATCCGCCCAAGCTGCTGAAGCAGCTCAAGCGCGGTCAGTTCAGCATCCAGGCCGAGGTGGACCTGCACCAGATGAACGTCGCCGCCGCGCAACTGAGCATCGCCGACTTCCTCGCCGAATGCCGGCACGACGGCCTGCGCTGCGTTCGGATCATCCACGGCAAGGGCCTGCGCTCGAAAGCCGCCGGCCCCGTCCTGAAAGGGCTGACCGACCGGCTGCTGCGTCGTCGCGACGACGTGGTCGCGTTCGCCTCCGCCCGGCCGATGCAGGGCGGCACCGGCGCGGTGGTGGTCCTGCTCAAGGGCTGACGCTCAGCGGGCCAGTTCGCGCAGCACCGTGGTGGCGTAGGCACCGGCCGGCAGGCCGAACGAGACTTCCAGCGCACGGCCTTCGGCGCCGCCGTCGTCATCCAGCCAGCGCCATGCCAGGTCGCGCGGCAACAGGCGCAGCGCGCGCCGCTCTTGGTCCATGCGTACACCGGAAAGGCCCTTGGCCAGGTCTGCGTCGCGCGCGGCCACCGATCGCTCCAGTTCGCCCGCCGCTTCGGCGGCCGGCGTGTCGCCATCGCCCCACAACGGACCGGATGGATGGATGTCGAAACGGCCCAGGCGTTCGGCCAGCGTGTCGTTGAACGGCTCGGGCCCGAACCAGGAACGTGAGCCTTCCAGCGACCAGATCTCGCCGTCCAGCGGTGTGTCCCACTGCCCGCTACGCACGCGTTCGGCCAGCACGCCGTTGTAGATGTGCGAGCGCGCGGCGGAAAGGAGGATGGAGCGTTTGTCGCGATCCACGCGGCGGCCGGCGAACATCGCCCGGGCCTGATCCACGTTGTTGCCGCCCAGGCCGAAACGTTGCTCGCCGAAGTAGTTGGGCACGCCGCGTGCCGCGATGGCGTGCAGGCGTTCCTCGGCGGCGTCACGCTCGCCTTCCACCTCACGCAGCACGATCACGAAGCGGTTGCCTCGCAGTGCGCCCCGCTTGATCTTGCGCGAATGGCGCGCGGCGGAAACGATGGTCACGTCCTCCCCCGGAAACGCCGACCAGTCCGGATCGGCCTTGCCCGGCAGGTGCGCGGTAAACACCTGGCGTGTGACCGCGTGGCGGTCCTTCATCCCGGCGTAGCCGACGTTCATCGCCTGGATGCCGGCGAACCTGGCCAGCTCACGCGCTACCCATTCGGTGTTCTGGCCGCGTTTTTCCACCAGCAGGAACGCGTGTTCGCCCGCGCCGTCGGCTTCGTAACCGAGGATTTCCTCGACGAAGAAGTCCTCGGCACGGGAACGCAGGCGTCCACGCAGGGGCGGTTCGCCGAAGGCGAAGGGAAGTTCGTTGGAGTCGTTCATATCGGGCCTTCAGAGCAGGAAAATCGTCGCCAGCCCCAGGAAAATGAAAAAACCGCCGCTGTCGGTCACGGCCGTGATCAGCACGCTGGAGCCCAGCGCGGGATCGCGACCCATACGGGTCATGAGCATCGGAATGCCCACACCCATGAAAGCGGCAAGAAGAAGGTTGAGCGTCATCGCGGAGGTCATCACCAGCCCCAGCGACACGCTGCCGTAGAGCAACCAGGCCACCACGCCGATGCAGCCACCCCAGACCAGGCCGTTGATCAGGGACACGCCCAGTTCCTTGCGCCACAGGCGCTTGGCCTGCGAGGGCCCTACCTGTTCCAGCGCCATGGCGCGAACGATCATGGTGATGGTCTGGTTGCCGGAGTTGCCGCCGATGCCGGCCACGATGGGCATCAGCGCCGCCAGCGCGACCAGCTTCTCGATGGAGTGCTCGAAAAGGCCGATGACCCGCGACGCGATGAACGCGGTGACGAGGTTCACGGCCAGCCACGCCCAGCGGTTGCGTACCGATTTCCACACCGAGGCGAAGATGTCCTCTTCCTCGCGCAGGCCGCCGCGCGACAGTGCCTCGGTTTCGCTTTCCTCGCGGAGGAAGTCGAGCATGGCGTCCACCGCGATGCGACCGATCAGCCGCTGCTGGTGATCGATCACCGGCGCGGTGACCAGATCGTAGCGTTCGAAGGCCTGGGCGACGTCGTAGGCGTCGTCTTCCGGGCGGAACGTATTGACGTCGGGCGCCATGATCTCGTGGACCATGCGGTCCGGCGAATTCACCAACAGCCAGTGCAGCGGCAGCACGCCGGTCAGCACGTTGCCTGCGTTGACCACGAACAGCTTGTCGGTCTGCGCGGGCAGTTCGTCGAAACGCCGCAGGTAGCGCAGCACCACCTCGAGGCTGATGTCCTCGCGGATGGTGACCATGTCGAAATCCATCAGCGCGCCGACCTGGTCGTCCTCGTAGGACATGGCGGCCTGCACGCGCTCGCGCTCCTGCGCGTCCAGGCTGGCCATCAGCTCGGGTAGCACTTCGGTCGGCAGGTCGTCGACCAGGTCGGCCAGTTCGTCCGCGTCCAGCGGCTCGACCGCCGCGAGGATCTCGCTGTCGTCCATGTCCGCGATCAGCGTTTCGCGCACCGAATCGGAGACTTCCAACAGGATCTCGCCGTCGCGGTCCGAACGGACGCGCTGCCAGACCGCCAGGCGATCTTCCAGCGGCAGCGATTCCAGCACGTCGGCCAGGTCGGCCGGATGCAGCTCGTCCAGGCGCGCCTGGAGTTCCGCGTCGGCGGTCCCGATGGCGGCACCGTCATCGTCCGGTGCCGCGCCCGCGTGCGCGAGCAGGTCTTCGCGCCGCCGCAGCAACCCCGTGATCGCCTCCAGCCGGTCGTGCAGGCGGGGCGTCGAGGTGCGCGACTCGGTCTCGCTCACGTAGGCAGCACCAGCACGGTGGCCAGTGCCGCAATGCCCTCACGCCGACCGGTGAAGCCCAGCGTCTCGGTGGTGGTGGCCTTGATGCTGATGCGGTCGATATCCACGCCCAGGTCGTCGGCGATCGTGTCGCGCATGGCCTGTGCATGGGGCCCCACCTTGGGCGACTCGCAGATCACCGTCAGGTCGGCATTGCCGAGCCGGTAGCCACGTTCGGCGAGCATGTCGCGCACCGCACGGACGAAGCTGCGGCTGTCGGCCCCACGCCAGCGCTCGTCCGATGGTGGAAAATGCTTGCCGATGTCGCCCAGCGCCAGGGCGCCGAGCAGTGCGTCGCACAGGGCGTGCAGCACCACGTCGCCGTCCGAGTGCGCCAGCACGCCCTGCCCGTGCGGCACGCGCACGCCACCCAGCATCACGTGGTCGCCATCGCCGAACGCGTGGACGTCGAAACCCTGGCCGATCCGCATCATCGAGTCCTCTGCAGCAGGAATTCCGCAAGCGCGAAGTCGGCCGGCGTCGTCACCTTGATATTGTCTTCCGCACCTTCGACCAGCCGTGGCGATACGCCCACGCGCTCCATGGCCATCGCTTCGTCGCTGACCACGATACCCGCGTCGGCGGCAAGGCGAAGTGCATGGGCCAGCGCGCCGCGACGGAACATCTGCGGCGTGAAGGCGCGCCAGCGGCCCTCCCGTGGTTCGGTGCCCGCGCTGTGGCCGGTGGCATCCGCCCGTTTCAGCGTGTCGCGCAGCGGCGCCCCGAGCAGACCGCCCTCACCTTCTGCGGCCAGATCGATCAGCCGTGTGATGTCGGCGGCACGCACGCACGGCCGCGCCGCGTCGTGCACCAGTACGAAGTCGTCGCCACCCACCGAGGCGGGCAGGGCCATGAGCCCGGCCAGCACGGAATCGCTACGCTCACCGCCGCCCGTGGTCACCACCAGCGGCTTGCCGCCCACGGTGTCCACGGAAGCGAAGTGCCGATCGTCCGCGGCGATGACCACCACCAGACCGGCGATGCGGGGATGCGCGGCCAGCCTCTCCAGCGTGTGATCCAGCAGCGGCCGCCCCGCGATGGACTGGTATTGCTTGGGACGATCGCCGCCGGCCCGGACGCCCTTGCCGGCGGCGGGAAGCACGCACCACAACGCGTCCATCACTGCCCGCCGGGCGGGGCGACGGGCGGCGGGGGCGGGGGTGCGCTGACCGCGGCCCCCGGTTCCACCACCTGGTAGAAGGTTTCACCCGGCTTGACCAGGCCCAGTTCCTGGCGCGCGCGCGCCTCGGTGGCCTGTTCGCCGTGTTTCAGGTCTTCCACGTCCGCGGCCAGGGCCTGGTTGCGCTTTTGCAGGGCGGCGTTGTCTGCCGTCTGCTGGGCCACCGAGGCGCGCAATGAATCGACCTCGGCCATGCCCCCACCGCCGACCCACAGCTTCAGCTGCAGCGCGATGAGGATGATGACGAGGATCAGGCCGATCCAGCGCAGGATTGCCGCGTTGCTCAAGCCCGGGTCAGCCCGGCAGCTTGGAGAGGCTGGGGAATGCGTTGCGGCCGGCGTAGCTGGCCTTGGCGCCCAGGGCTTCCTCGATGCGCAGCAGCTGGTTGTACTTGGCCACGCGATCGGTGCGGCAGAGCGAGCCGGTCTTGATCTGCGTCGCGGTGGTGGCCACGGCGATGTCGGAGATCGTGGTGTCTTCGGTTTCGCCCGAGCGGTGCGACACGATGGCGGCGTACTTCGCACGATGGGCCATGTCGATGGCTTCGAGCGTCTCGGACAGCGTGCCGATCTGGTTGACCTTGATCAGGATGGCGTTGGCGATCTTCTTGTCGATGCCTTCCTGGAAGATCTTCGGGTTGGTCACGAAGAGATCGTCGCCGACCAGCTGGATACCTTCGCCGATGGCCTGGGTGAGGTGCGCCCAGCCGGTCCAGTCGCCTTCGCCCATGCCGTCCTCGATGGTGACGATGGGGTACTGCTTCGACCACGAGGCCAGCGTGTCGACCCATTGTTCCGGCGTGAACACCTTGCCCTCGCCTTCCAGGTCGTACTTGCCGTCCTTGAAGAACTCCGAGCTGGCCACGTCCAGGCCGAGCAGGATCTCGCTGCCCACCTTGAAGCCCGTTTTGTTCACCGCCTCGAGGATGGTGTCCAGCGCCTCGACGTTGGACTTGAGGTTGGGCGCGAAGCCGCCCTCGTCACCCACCGACGTGTTGAGCCCGCGACCCTTCAGCACCGATTTCAGCGCGTGGAAGATCTCGGCGCCGTAGCGCAGGGCCTCGGCGAAGCTGGGCGCGCCCACGGGCAGCACCATGAACTCCTGCACGTCGACGTTGTTGTCCGCATGCGCGCCGCCGTTGATGATGTTCATCATCGGCACCGGCAGCGTGCCGCCACCGTCCACCATCAGGTACTGCCACAGCGCCTGCTTCTTCGAGGTGGCCGCGGCGTGCGCAGCGGCCATGGAAACACCCAGCAGCGCGTTGGCGCCGAGCTTGCCCTTGTTGTCGGTGCCGTCCAGCGCGATCAGCCTGGCGTCCAGGCCCTTCTGGTCGAGCGCGTCGTAGCCGGCCAGCGCCTTGGCGATCTCGCCGTTGACGTTGTCCACGGCCTTGCGCACGCCCTTGCCGCCGTAACGGCTCTTGTCGCCGTCGCGCAGTTCCACGGCCTCACGCGTGCCGGTGGAGGCACCGCTGGGTACCGCCGCACGGCCGAACGAGCCGTCGGCCAGGGTGACTTCGGCTTCGAGGGTCGGGTTGCCGCGGGAATCGAGGATTTCGCGGGCGTGGATCGTGGTGATCGAAGTGCTCATGCTGTTCCCGTTACGAGGTGAATGACTTCAGGACGATAACGGACAGCATAAGGCCAGCCGTATCGATCAGGACGAATGCGTTGCGTCGGCGCCGGGGATACCCCGGCGCATGCGCATCAGGCGTGGTTGGCGAAACCGCGGCGCTTGACGGCGCCGTCCAGTTCCATGAGCGTCTCGAGCAGTTCTTCCATCTGGTCGAGCGGCCACGCGTTGGGACCGTCGCTCAGCGCCTTGGACGGATCCGGGTGGGTTTCCGCGAACAGGCCGGCCACGCCGACGGCGACGGCGGCACGCGCCAGCACGGGCACGAACTCGCGCTGACCGCCCGACGTGGTGCCCTGCCCGCCCGGCAACTGCACCGAATGCGTGGCGTCGAACACCACCGGGCAGTTCGTCTCGCGCATGACCGCGAGCGAGCGCATGTCGGACACCAGGTTGTTGTAGCCGAAGCTGGCGCCGCGCTCGCACACCAGGATGTCGTGGTTGCCCACGTCGAACGCCTTCTGTACGACGTTTTTCATGTCCCAGGGGGCGAGGAACTGGCCCTTCTTGATGTTGACCGGCTTGCCGGCTTTCGCGACGTTCTGGATGAAGTCGGTCTGGCGGCAGAGGAAGGCCGGGGTTTGCAGCACGTCGACCACGGCGGCCACCTCGTTCATCGGGGTGTACTCGTGCACGTCTGTGATGACCGGCACGCCGATCTGGCGCTTCACGGCCTCCAGCACCTTGAGGCCTTCTTCCACGCCGGGGCCGCGGAAGCTGCCGCCGGACGAGCGGTTGGCCTTGTCGAAACTGGACTTGAAGATGAAGTTGATGCCGAGACGCCCCGTGATCTCCTTGAGCTTGCCGGCGACATCCAGCTGGAGTTGCATCGACTCGATGACACAGGGGCCGGCGATCAGGAACAGCGGCTGGTCGAGGCCAGCATCGAAACCACAAAGCTTCATGCGGCGGACTCCTCGGAACGGGTGGCAAGCCTTTCGCCTTCGCGCACGGCCTTGTATTCGCGGGCGGCGCGGACGAAGCCGATGAACAGCGGATGGCCTTCGCGCGGGGTGGAGGTGAATTCCGGATGCGCCTGGCAGCCCAGGAACCACGGATGCACATGGCGCGGCAGCTCGATGATCTCGACCAGCAGGTCGTCCATGGACTTGCCCGAGATCACCATGCCCAGGTCTTCGAACGACTGGCGATAGCGGTTGTTGAACTCGTAACGGTGGCGATGGCGCTCGCGCACCACGTCTTCGCCGTACAGCTCGCGGGCCAGCGTGCCGGCCTTGAGGCGGCATTCCTGTGCACCCAGGCGCATGGTGCCGCCGAGGTCGGAGCGCTCGCTGCGGGTTTCCGTCTCGCCGGTGGCGGTCGTCCACTCGGTGATCAGCCCGATCACCGGATCGGGCGTGTTGCGGTCGTTCTCGCTCGAGTCGGCCTGCGTAAGTCCCGCCGTGTTGCGGGCGAATTCGACCACGGCGGCATGCATGCCGTAGCAGATGCCGAAGTACGGCACGCCCGTCTCGCGGGCGAACTGCGCGGCGAGGATCTTGCCCTCGAAACCGCGCTTGCCGAAGCCGCCGGGCACCAGGATGGCATCCGCGTCGCCCAGAACCGTGCGCGCGCCGCGGGCCTCGACATCTTCGGAATCCACCCAGTTGAGGTTGACCCGCGTGGTCTGGTTGATGCCGCCATGACGCAGCGCCTCGGCCAGCGACTTGTAGGCGTCCTTGTGCTCGACGTACTTGCCGACGATGGCGACGTTGATCTCGTCGCGCGGGTGTTCAACCGCTTCCACCGTGCGCACCCAGCTGGAGAGGTCGGCCGGGCCGGCATCCAGCCCGAGCCGCTTGATGACCAGGTCGTCCAGGCCCTGTTCGTGCAGCCACATGGGCAGCTTGTAGATGACGTCGACATCGATGGTGCTGATGACGGCGTTCTTGGGCACGTTGGTGAACAGCGCGATCTTGTGGCGCTCCGCGTCCGGAAGGGGTTCTTCGCAACGGCACAGCAGCACGTCGGCCTGGATGCCGATGGAGCGCAGTTCCTTCACCGAATGCTGGGTGGGCTTGGTCTTGATCTCGCCGGCGGCCTTGATATACGGCACGAGGGTGAGGTGCACGAACATGCACTTCTCCGCGCCGTGCTCGATGCGCAGCTGGCGGATGGCCTCGAGGAAGGGCAGCGATTCGATGTCGCCCACGGTGCCGCCCACCTCGACCAGCGCCACGTCGTAGCCGCGGGTGGCCTCGTGGATGGAGTGCTTGATCTCGTCGGTGATGTGCGGGATGACCTGCACGGTGGCACCGAGGTAGTCGCCGCGGCGCTCCTTGCGGATCACCGATTCGTAGATCTTGCCGGCGGTGATGGAGTTCTTGCCGGTGAGACGGGTGCGGACGAAGCGCTCGTAGTGGCCCAGGTCGAGGTCGGTCTCGGCACCGTCGTCGGTGACGTAGACCTCGCCGTGCTGGAAGGGACTCATGGTGCCCGGGTCCACGTTGATGTACGGGTCGAGCTTCATCATGGTGACGGAGAGACCCCGCGCCTCGAGAATGGACGCGAGCGACGCCGCTGCGATGCCCTTCCCGAGGGAAGACACCACACCGCCGGTGACGAAAATCAGGGGAGTCATGCGAGCAGCCAGTGCTGGAAACCGGTATTTTACCCAAGTGCGCCCCCACTCGCGAGGGGCACGATGAACGTGCCGTGCAGCCGCCTTGGCTTTACCATGGCGAAATGACCGACACGCCCATCCCCGCCCGTCTCCAGGCCCTGCGCGCCGCCATGGCCCGCGCAGGCATCGCCGCCGTCGTCGTGCCCACGGCCGACCCCCACCTGTCCGAGTACCTACCCCCGCGCTGGCAGGCCCGGGAGTGGTTTTCCGGCTTCACCGGGTCGTCCGGCACCCTGGTGGTCACCGCCAGCGGTGGCGGCGTATGGACCGATTCCCGGTATTTCTCCCAGGCGGAGGCCGAACTGGCCGGCAGCGGCCTGCCCCTGATGAAACTGAACGTGGCGCACACGCCTGAGCATGTCGGCTGGCTGGCCGGGCAGGTCGGCGAAGGCGATACCGTGGCCGTGGCGGGTGACAGCCTGTCGCTGGCGGGCGCCGAAGGGCTGGCCAAGCGGCTGGCGGCGGTCGGTGCCACCCTGCGCACCGACCTCGACCTGCCTGCCGCCGCCTGGCCGGACCGCCCAAGCCGGCCCGACGCGCCGGTTTTCGCCCACCTGGCCCCGTTCGCCGCCGTCGACCGCGCCGACAAGTTCCGCCATGTGCGCACGGCCATGCGTCGTGCGGGTGCCACGCATCACTTCGTCTCCAGCCTGGACGACATCGCCTGGCTAACCAACCTGCGTGGCGCCGACGTCGACTACAACCCGGTGTTCCTGGCCCACCTGCTGGTGGCGGACGACCGGGCCACGCTGTTCGTCGACGCGGCCAAGGTGCCTGCGGATGCCAGGGCGGCGCTGGCCGCCGACGGCATCGTCCTCGCCGATTACGCCACCGCCGCGTCCGCGCTGGCCGCCCTCCCCGAAGACGCCGTGCTGCTGATCGATCCGGCCAGGGTGGTCGTCGCGCTGCTGGAAGGCCTGCCCTCGTCCGTCAGGCAGGTGCGTGCCGCCGCGCCCTCCACGGCGCAGAAGGCCCGCAAGACACCGGAGGAGCTGGACCACATCCGCGACGTCATGCGCCGCGACGGGGCCGCCCTGGCCCGTGCCTTCCGCCGCATCGAAACCGGCCTGCTGGCCGGCGAGCCGCTCACGGAGCTGGACGTCGACACGATCGTGGGGGACGCGCGGGCGGCACAAACCGGATTCGTCGGCGAAAGCTTCTCTACCATCGCCGGCTACCAGGCCAACGGCGCTCTCCCCCACTACCGCGCCACCGAAGCGCAGTTCAGTCCGCTGGCGGCGAAAGGCCTGCTGCTGATCGATTCCGGCGGCCAGTACCTGGGCGGCACCACGGACATCACCCGCGTACTGGCGCTGGGCCCGGTCACCGACGAGCAGCGCCGGGACTCGACCCTGGTACTCAAGGGCATGATCGGCCTGTCCCGCGCCCGCTTCCCCAAGGGCGCCAGCGGCCCGCAGCTGGACGCGCTGGCCCGGGCGCCGCTGTGGGCGGCCGGCATGGACTTCGGCCACGGCACCGGCCACGGCGTGGGCTATTTCCTCAACGTGCACGAGGGGCCGCACGGTATCCGCCCACCGGTGGCCGGCGGCGCGCTGGTGCCGCTGGAAACCGGGATGATCACCTCGATCGAGCCCGGCCTCTACAAACCCGGCCGTTATGGCATCCGCCACGAGAACCTGGCCGTGGTGACCCAGGCCGACAGCACGGAGTTCGGTGATTTCTTCGCCTTCGAGACGCTGACCCTGTGCCCGTTCGATCGTCGGGCGCTGGAGCCGCGCCTGCTGGAGCCCTCCGAGCGCGCCTGGCTGGACGACTATCACGCCACCGTACGGGCGGCGCTGTCACCGTTGCTGGAGGGTGAGGATCGGGCGTGGCTGGAGTGGCATTGCGCGCCGGTTTGATCGAACCGGGAACGCGCAACGCCCTCCGTAGGAGCGCACGATGTGCGCGATGGTGGTACCGCGGGATGACGGCTTCGCCGCTCCGTTGGCTTTTCGCGCACATCGTGCGCTCCTACCTTGACCGTGTAGCGGGGCTATTCCATGCTGGGCGGCTACTAAGGTGATACCTGATGAATACTCGTTATAACGCCTCCGACATCGAAGTCCTCAGCGGTCTTGACCCGGTCAAGCGCCGTCCGGGCATGTATACGGACACCTCCCGGCCGAACCACCTGGCGCAGGAGGTGATCGACAACTCGGTGGACGAGGCCCTGGCGGGCCATGCGAAGTCCATCGAGGTGACCGTCTTCAACGACGGCTCGGTAGAAGTCACCGACGACGGCCGCGGCATGCCGGTGGATATCCACCCGGAAGAAAAGGTCCCCGGTATCGAGCTGATCCTCACGCGGCTCCATGCGGGCGGCAAGTTCTCCAACAAGAACTATGCTTTCTCGGGCGGCCTGCACGGCGTGGGCGTCTCCGTGGTCAACGCCCTTTCCCATCGCGTGGATGTCACCATCCGCCGGGACGGCCAGGAATACCGCATGAGCTTCGCCGACGGCGACCGGGCCAGCGAACTGGAAGTCATCGGCACGGTGCCGAAGAAGAAGACCGGCACCACGCTGCGTTTCTGGCCGGACGCGAAGTACTTCGATACGCCGAAGATCCTGGTCTCCAAGCTCAAGCACCTGCTGCGCGCGAAGGCCGTGCTTTGCGCCGGCCTCACCGTGCGCCTGCACGACGAGGCCTCCGGCGAAACCACCGAGTGGTACTTCGAGGACGGCCTGCCCGATTACCTGCGCGGCGAGTTGCAGGGCGCCGAGGCGCTGCCCCCGCAGCTGTTCGTCAAGCATTTCTCGCGCGAGACCGATGCGCTGGACGTCGCCCTGGCCTGGCTGCCGGAAGGCGACCTGGTGCAGGAAAGCTACGTCAACCTCATTCCCACCGCCCAGGGCGGCACGCACGTCAACGGCCTGCGCTCGGGCCTGACCAACGCCATCCGCGAGTTCTGCGACCTGCGCAACCTGCTGCCGCGTGGCGTGAAGCTGGCGCCGGAAGACGTGTGGGAGCGCCTGGCCTTCGTGCTCAGCGTGAAGCTGCAGGACGCCCAGTTCGCCGGCCAGACCAAGGAGCGTCTGTCGTCGCGCGCTGCCGCCGGCATCGTCGAGGGTGTGGTGCACGACGCTTTCAGCCTGTGGCTGAACCAGCACGTGGACCTGGGCGAGAAGATCGCCCAGCTCGCCATCGAACGTGCCAGCGCGCGCCTCAAGGCAGCCAAGCAGGTGGTCCGCAAGAAGATCACATCCGGCCCCGCCCTGCCCGGCAAGCTGGCCGACTGCGCGTCCACCGACCTCACCCGTACCGAGATCTTCCTGGTCGAGGGCGACTCGGCCGGCGGCTCGGCCAAGCAGGCGCGCGACAAGGACTTCCAGGCGATCCTGCCGCTGCGCGGCAAGATCCTCAACACCTGGGAAGTCGAGTCCACCGCCGTGCTCGCCTCGCAGGAAGTGCACGACCTGGCCGTGGCCATCGGTTGCGACCCCGGCAAGGACGACCTCTCCGGCCTGCGCTACGGCAAGGTGGTGATCCTGGCCGATGCGGACTCCGACGGCCTGCACATCGCCACCCTGCTTTCCGCGCTGTTCCTGCGTCACTTCCCCAGCCTGGTCATCGAGGGCCACGTGTTCGTCGCCATGCCGCCGCTGTTCCGCGTCGACGTGGGCAAGCAGGTGTTCTACTGCCTCGACGAGGAAGAAAAGCGCCTGATGCTGGAAAAGGTCGAACGCGAGAAGATGAAGGGGGCCGTCAGCGTCACGCGCTTCAAGGGCCTTGGCGAGATGAACCCGGCGCAGTTGCGCGAGTCCACCGTGCATCCGGACACCCGCCGCCTCGTCCAGCTGACCATCGACGCCGACGACGGCACCGCCAAGCTGATGGACATGCTGCTGGCCAAGAAGCGCTCGGGCGATCGCAAGCAGTGGCTGGAAGAAAAGGGCGACCTGGCGACGCTGGAAGTCTGATCGCCGCCAGGTCGCCGCATAAACTGGATTGACAACGAAAAACCCGGCGAATCGCCGGGTTTTTCGTTACACATGCCCCGACGCGTCGCTCAGCGGCGGTCGCGGATGGCCGTGATCAACGCACGGGTCGCTCCATCGAACTGCGACAGATCACCGGCATCCTTGTCGTTGCTCAGCGAGGGATAAATCTGCTTGGCGATGACCTTGCCCAGCTCGACGCCCCACTGGTCGAATGCGTTGATCCCCCACAGGTGACCAAGCAGGAAAACCTTGTGCTCGTACAGCGCGATCAGCGCACCCAGCGAGTGCGGCGTGAGCGAGTCGAGCATGAACACGGTGCTGGGGCGATCGCCCTTGAAGGTGCGCTGTGCCGCAAGGGCGCGACGCTCGTCCTCGGTGCCGGTGTTCGCTTCGGCCAGGGCTTCTTCGAACGTCTTGCCCAGGGACAACGCGGCGGCCTGCGCCAGCAGGTTGGCGGTCAGCACGTCCTGGTTTTCGCGCAGCGGATGCGCCGGCTTGACCAGTCCGATGAATTCCAGCGGGACCACATCCGTGCCCTGGTGCAATGCCTGGAAATAGGCATGCTGCGCATTCGTGCCAATGCTGCCCCAGACGACCGGGACGGTCTTGCCCGCCACTTCGCTGCCGTCGGACGGATGCACGTGCTTGCCGAGGCTTTCCATCTCCAGCTGCTGGAGGTAGGACGGAAGGTCGGCGAGCGAGTCCACGTAAGGGATCACGGCGCGACTGGTGGTACCGAGGACGTTACGATTCCATACCTCGGCGATGGCCAGCAGGACCGGAAGGTTGTCCTTCCATTCCGCCGTGCGGAAGTGATCGTCCGCTTCCGCGGCACCGGCCAGGAGGTCACGGAAACCGTTCATGCCGATGGCGAACGCGATCGACGCGCCCACCGCCGACCACAACGAGTAGCGGCCGCCCACGTAATCCCACATCGGCAGCACCTGCGAGGCGCCCCACTTGTGCACGGCCTCGTCGTTGGAACTCACGGCGACGAAGTGCTTCGACGTCTTCGCCTCGTCGCCGCCGTTGGCCTTGAGTATCCACTGGCGGAACACGCCGCCGTTCAGCAGGGTCTCCTGCGTGTTGAAGCTCTTGGAAACCAGGATCACCAGCGTGTGGGCAGGATCGAGCTTCTTCATCAGGTCGTAGGCGGCCTGCCCGTCGACGTTGGTGAGGAAGTGGCTGCGGATACCGTCGACATGGAACTGCTCGAGGGCGTGCACGGCCAGGCGCGGACCGAGATCCGAACCACCGATACCGATGTTGACCACGTCGGTGACGCCGTGGATCAGGCCGACCGACTCGCCTTCGCCCTTGTGCACGGCGTTGACCAGCTTCTCCATCTTGTCCAGTGCGTCGGCGACCTCCTTGCGGACATCGGCCGGTGCCGCGGGGTGACGCGAGGCACCGCCACGCAGGGCCGTATGCAGCACCGCGCGGTCTTCGGACGTGTTGATGTGCTTGCCTTCGAACATCGCGTCGCGCGCGGCTTTCCAGCCGGTGCTTTCGATGTATTCGCCGACGGCGTCCAGCGCCGCCACGTCGAGCTTCTGGCGGGAGGCGTCGAGGAGAATGGGGCCCATGCGCCGACGCAGGCGCTCACCGCGGGTATCGTCCTGGACGAGTTCGCGTAGCGTGGTCTTGGCGAGGCGGGAGGCGTGCTCCTCGAACGAGGGCAGGCGGGATTGCTTTGAGTCCATGGCTTCCACTTGGCTGCAACGGAAAGGGGGAACCCCGATCTTACCGCAGTGCAGCGTGGGCGGATTGTGTGGATGTGTTACAGGCGCCGCCGCAGGATCGTGCGACGACGCCCAGGCTTCACGCGGCCTGCTTGGGGATCGAGTGGTTGGTGTGCGTGATGCGGTTGTGCGCATCGACGTAGACCAGGTCGGGCTTGTACTTGGCCATTTCGGCCTCGGACAGGCTGGCGAACGCGGCGACGATCACCAGGTCGCCCACGGAGACGCGACGCGCGGCGCTACCGTTGACCGACAGGATGCCCGAGCCCTCGTCCGCGCGCAGCGCGTAGGTGACGAAGCGCTCGCCGTTGCTGATGTTCCAGGCATGGATCTGCTCGTACTCGCGGATACCCGCGGCGTCGAGCAGGTTGCCGTCGATGGCGATCGAACCTTCGTAGTTCAGCTCGGCGTGAGTCACCGTGGCGCGGTGGATCTTGCACTTGAGCATGTTGAGCTGCATGGCGGTCTCTGGGGGGATGAGTGGCTGCAAAACGCCCATTCTAACGGAGGGTGACCCATCCGTCGCGTGGGCTTCCTCTGTCGGAGCGCTTTATGGGGGACCGCGCGCGGAAACGCAAGTCCCCGTTTGTGAAAGGAATCAGTCGAGGGCGAGGTTATCGATCAGGCGCGTGCCGCCCAGGCGGGCGGCGACCAGGGCGACCAGGCCCTCGCGTTGCTCCGGCGCCGGCTCGGCCAGGTCGTCGGCGCGCCGGATGGCCACGTAGTCGGGCACGAAGCCGGCCCGTTCCAGACGCGCACTGGCGGCCTGCTCCAGCGCCTGCCAGCTGTGCCCCTGGGCGAACAGGTCCTTCATCTGGACCAGGGTGGCGTGGATCTGCGGGGCCCGTGCCCGCTCCTGCGGCGACAGGTACTGGTTGCGCGAACTCAAGGCCAGGCCATCGTCGTCGCGCAGCGTGGGTGCGGCCATGACCTTCACCGACAACGAGAGGTCGGCGACCATGCGCTCGATCACCTTCAGCTGCTGGAAATCCTTCTGGCCGAACACCGCCAGGTCGGGCTGGACCAGGCTGAACAGCTTGGCCACCACCGTCGCCACGCCGTCGAAATGCCCTGGGCGATGCGCACCTTCCAGCGTATCGGTGATGACCGGCACATGGATGCTCACGCTGGCGCCCGCACCGAACGGATAGAGCGTCGATACATCCGGCGCGAACAGCACATCGCAGCCCGCCTCGGCCAGGCCGGCCTGGTCCTGGGCGAGCGTGCGCGGATAGCGCTCGAAATCCTCGCCCGGTCCGAACTGGGTCGGGTTGACGAACACGCTGGCGACGACGCGGTCGGCACGGGCGCGCGCCAGCTTCAGCAGCGAGTGATGGCCCGCGTGGAGATTGCCCATGGTGGGCACGAAGCCGACGTTCTGGCCGGCGGAGCGCCAGCCGCGTACGGTGGCGCGGAGCGCGGCGGCATCGGTAACGGTCTGCATCGGGTGTCCTCAGGTAAAGCTGTGTTCGGCGCCGGGAAAGCGCCCTTCGCGCACGTCGGCGACGTAGGCGGCGATGGCTCCCTGGATGGAATCGCGTCCGGCAAGAAAATCCTTGGAAAACTTGGGCCGTTTGCCTGGCGTGAGGCCGAGCAGGTCGTACACCACCAGCACCTGGCCGTCGCAATCCACCCCCGCACCGATGCCGATAACCGGAATAGTCAGCGCCTCGGTGATCCGCTTCGCCAGCGCCGACGGTACGCATTCCAGCACCAGCAGGTCGGCACCGGCGGCTTCCACCGCCTGCGCGTCGGCCAGCAGCTTGTCGGCGGCTTCCCGGGTCTTGCCCTGCACCTTGTAGCCACCGAAGCGGTTGACCGACTGGGGCGTGAGGCCGAGATGGCTGCACACGGGGATATCGCGTTCCGCCAGTGCCGAGATGATGGCACAGACCCTACCGGCCCCTTCGATCTTGACCATGGCCGCACCGCCCTGCCCGACCAGCCGCGTGGCGGCATCCATCGCGGTGTCGATGTCGCGATCGCTCATGAAGGGAAGGTCGGCGACCAGCAGCGTCGCAGCCAGTCCGCGGGCAGCGGCGGCCGTGTGGTAAACCATCTCGTCGACGGTCACCGGCAGCGTGCTGGAGCGCCCCTGCACCACCATGCCCAGCGAATCGCCCACGAGGGCCACATCCACCCCGGCGCTTTCAAGCTGCGCGGCGAAGCTGGCATCGTAGGCGGTGAGCATCACAATCTTCCGACCTTCGGCTTTCATCGCGTTCAGGCCCGGCACGGTCACCGGCTTGCGTGCCGGCGCACTCGTTTTTTCGACGTACACGCTGTTCTCGTCTTGCCGCGGGAAAGGGGGGATTGTCCGCCCAGGCGGGGCGAAGTCAAGGAACCGCCCGTGGAAGGGCGCGACACCCCGAGGCATCGACGGCCTCGAGCAAATCGGACACGCGGCCCAGCCCGGGCAGTACGGACTCGGATGCGATATCCGCCAGCGGCAGCAGGACGAAGGCCCGCTCCGCCATGCGTGGGTGGGGCACGGTCAGTCGATCGTCGGCGATCGTGGCATCACCGAACGCCAGCAGGTCCAGATCCAGGGTGCGCGGGCCCCATCGCTCGCCCTGGCGCACGCGGCCGAAGGCCTCTTCGACCGAAAGCAGCGTGTCCAGCAAGGCATGGGGCGTGAGCGTCGTCGAGACGGAGATCGCCGCGTTGATGAAGTGCGGCTGGTCCAGTTGTCCCCACGGCGGCGTGCTGAACAACCGCGATCGCCCGGTGACGCGCAGGCCAGGCGCCGCGTCCAGTGCAGCGATGGCGGCGTGCAGCCGGGTGCGGACGTCGCCGAGGTTGCCGCCCAGGCCGATGAAGGCCGTGGCGCTCACGCGTCGCCCGAGCCACCCTTGCCGCGCCCGGTGGGCTTGCGCCGCCGACGACGCTTGCGGGCCGGTGCGCCCGACGACGCGGCGGGTTCGTGCGCCGGCACGCCACCGCCACCCAGGGCCGCGGCGAGCATTTCCGGCGGAAGTTGCTGGGCGTGCGCCCACCACTCACCGAGTTCGCGCATGCCCTCGGATTCATAGGCACGCAGGAGCAGGAAATCGAAGGCCGCACGGAAGCGCGGATGCGACATCAGGCGGAACACCCGCTTGCGATGGATCTGCTCGAAACGCGGCTGCAACGACCAGATTTCTTCCATGGTGAGCGTAAAACGACGCGGGATGGCCACGCGCTGGCATTGCTCGCCGACCACGCGCACGGCGGCATGCTGCCAGGCTTCGTTGGCGTCGTAGCCCTGCGCGATCCAGCCATGGGCCTGGTCGCGCACCTCGCCCCACAACAGCACGGCATAAAGGAAGGCGGGGGTAACCGATTTTCCCTCGGCGATGCGGGCGTCGGTATTGGCCAGCCCCTGCTCGACCAGCGAACGCAAGGCGTTGTCGCCCCGCTCCAGCGCGCGCGCCGTGGCCGGGAACAGGAACTTCAGCAGACCGCAGCCCTCGAGCATCTTGAAGCTCTTCAGGCCGTGGCCGCCCAGGAACATCTTCAGCGATTCGTCGAACAGGCGCGCCGGCGCGGCTTCGGTCAGCAGGTTGCCCAGCGTGGCGAATGGCGCGGCGGCGGCGGCGTCGATGGTGAAGTCGAGTTTGGCCGCCAGGCGGGCGGCCCGCAGCATGCGGACCGGATCCTCCCGGTAGCGCAACTCGGGGTCGCCGATCAGGCGCATGCTGCGATCGTCCAGGTCCTGCATGCCGCCGACGAAATCGCGCACGCTGAAATCGGCGATGTCGTAATACAGCGCATTGACCCGGAAATCGCGCCGGATGGCGTCTTCCTCGATCGTGCCCCAGATGTTGTCGCGAACGATCCGGCCGTCGACGATATGACGATCGCCCTCGCCGCCCTCCTCGCCCGTACCGCGGAACGTGGCTACCTCGATGATCTCGGGGCCGAACACGACATGGGCCAGGCGGAAGCGTCGGCCGATCAGGCGGCAGTTGCGAAACAGCCCCTTGACCTCGTCGGGCGTGGCGTCGGTGGCCACGTCGAAGTCCTTGGGGTGGCCGCCCAGCAGCAGGTCGCGCACGGCGCCGCCGACCAGGAACGCCGCGAAGCCCGCGTCGTGGAGTCGGTAAAGCACGCGCAGGGCGGCCTTGCTGATGTTCTTGCGGGAAATGGCGTGCTGGTCGCGCGGAATGACGCGAAGCTTCGGCACGACCTCATTCCTGGTTTCGGGATTCAAGCGGTCTTGGTCCTGGCGAACGCGTCCGCGTCCGAGCAAGTGGCTGCCCCCACCGGCAACCGGTGTCGGGATGAATGGGTCAAATGTAACGAATTAGACCCCGTCCGACGAGCGGGCTAGAAAATCGTTGCCGACAGCCGGAATTTGGCTATACTAGCGCGCTTCGTACCCCGAGTACGACCCGCTCCCTTCGTCTAGTGGTCTAGGACACGGCCCTCTCAAGGCTGGAACACGAGTTCGAACCTCGTAGGGAGCACCACTTTTCCTTTTTCGGTGCTCAACCCGTCCGCATGACCTTTGTCGTTACCGACAACTGCATCAAGTGCAAGTACACGGACTGCGTCGAAGTGTGCCCGGTGGATGCGTTCCACGAGGGCCCGAACTTCCTGGTCATCAATCCGGACGAGTGCATCGACTGCACCCTCTGCGAGCCGGAATGCCCGATCAACGCCATCTATCCCGAGGACGATGTCCCCGCGGGCCAGGAGGCGTTCGTCAAGCTCAATGCCGAACTCGCGAAAGAGTGGAAGGTGATCACCGAGCGCAAGGACGGCCTCCCCGACGCGAAGGACTGGGAAGGCAAGCCGGGCAAGATCGATCTTATCGAGCGCTGAGCCTTCCCGTTGCGGACGATCAACGCGTTGTGCTCGTGGAACGACGCGACTCCTGAATGAAAAACGCCGCCTCGAGGGCGGCGTTTTCGTTGGCGCGCAGCGTGCGGTTACTTGCTGCCCATCCGCGACTTCAGCGAGTCGACCACACGGCGAACGCCACCGGCATCGCCCTGTGCACGTACTTCGCTGCCCGAACCACTGGGCGTGACCGCCAGCACGACGGTGTGGACACCGCCCTGTGCCGAGGCCGGGGCATCCTGCCCGTCGGCCTGTTTGCCACCGCCGAACATCCGCTTGAACAGGCCCGGGCGGTTTTCCGGGGCGCTGGTGGTGGCGGCGATCTGGTAGGTGTGGCTGGCGTCGTCGTGACCGACCACCTTGCCCAGGTCGCCCACGCTCAGCAGCTCGCCGATGCGACGGTAGGCGGCGTCCGGTGCATCCGTGAGGATGAAGCCGTCCGATACCGGGGCATTGATGGCCGCGGCCTTGGCATCGGCTGCACCCGAGCCGACGTCCGGCACGACCAGCGCCGCGCTCGTCGACGGCGTATCCAGGCCCGGCGGGATTTCAAGCGGGGCCTCCTGCTGGGCTTTCTGCCATTCCTTGGTGGAGCGGAACGCGCCGCAACCGGACACGAGCAGGGCGGACAGGAGCAGTGCCGGGACGACCAGCGCGTACGAGGTTTTCTTCATGAACTAAGGTTCCGTTGAATGGGATGCTTCAGGCGGCAGACGCCAATGGTGCCAGAGCGGAGAGTGTTTCGCGCAGCTTTGCCCGATCCGGGCCGGATTCGAGCTCGACCAGCGGCAACCGGAGCGCCGCGGAACCGAGCCCCAGCGCGCTCAGCCCCGCCTTGACCGGGATGGGATTCGGCGCGCAGTTCAGCGCGTCGATGAGCGGCGCCAGGCGGGCGACTTCGCGTGCGGTGCGGGTGGCATCGCCCGAGCGGGCGGCGTCGCAGAACGCGCGGAAAGCCTCCGGCACCAGGTTGGCCACGACCGAGATCGTCCCCGCGGCACCCGCCAGCATGGCCTGATGGGCCGAACCGTCGTCGCCGCTGAGGTAGACGAAATCCGCGCGGATAAGTTCCGCCAGCGCCTTGATGCGCTGCGTATCGCCCACGGCTTCTTTGATGCCGACGATGCCGGGGTGGTCGCGCAGTTGCGCCACGGTCTCCGGCGCGATGTCGCAGCCGGTACGGGACGGCACGTTGTAGAGGATGACGGGAAGGCCGCCTTCGTCGGCCACCGCAAGGAAATGCCGACGGAGGCCTTCCTGGGTGGGACGCACGTAGAACGGCGCCACGACCAGCGCGGCGTCCGCGCCCAGCGCCTTCGCCCGACGCGTGGTGGCGACGGTGCGGGCGGTGCCGGCCTCGCCCGTGCCGGCGATGACCGGGATGCGATGGTCCACGTGCTTCACGGCGAACGCCAGCAGGCGCTCGAACTCGTCGTGCTCGAGGAAATGCGCCTCACCCGTGGAGCCCGCCACCACCACGCCCTGCGTGCCACCGGCGATCTGCTGGTCCAGCAGGCGGCCGAAGGCATCCAGATCGAGGGAACCGTCCGCGGCGAAGGGGGTGGCCAGCGCGGTGATGCTTCCAGAGATATCCAAGGTGGAACCCGTTGAGTAATCAGCCGTTCCCATGTTACCGGGGCGTTTCCGGGTAGTCCATTCGGCCGATCGGGCGGCGATCCCGCGCGGGTGTCTTGCTAGCGTGCGACGGGGGCAAGTAAGCTGGCGCCGAAGCGATGGTCCCGCCCCCGCGGGACGCGCCATGGGTACCCAAGCCTTTGAATCGTTCCGCAGCACGCACCACCACTACCGACAACCAGCTTCTCATCTCGACGCTGTCGCCGGCGCACCGCGCGCCGATCCTCGCGCTGGCCAAGCGCATCGCGGATTCCGGCTGCAACCTGGCCGACGCCCGCGTCTCCACCATCGGCAACGACACCTCGGTCATGCTGCTGGCATCGGGCGCCTGGGATGCCGTGGCCAAGCTGGAAACCTCGCTCGGCAAGCTGGCCCGCGACGAAGAACTGCAGATCGTCCACTACCGCACCACGCCGCGCGAGCCCACGTCGCACCTGCTTCCCTACCTGGTCGAGGTGATCGCCGCCGATCGTCCGGGCATCCTGGTCAAGATCATCGAATTCTTCTCCCGGCGCGACATCAGCGTCGAGCAGCTGTCGTCCATGCGCTACCAGGCCATGCAGACGGGCGCGGAGATGTTCCAGGCCCAGATCACCATCGGCATTCCGTCCGAAACCCACATCGCCGCCTTGCGCGACGATTTCCTCGAGTTGTGCGATGGCCTCAACCTCGACGCCATCATGGACCCCGTGAAGTTCTGAGCCCAAGGATCGCCCCCCGCGCATGACCGGAAAGACCACGAAGCTTCCGAAACTCGAAGGTACCCTCGGCGACGGCTCCTCGCTGTCACTGGCCGCGCTGAAGGGAAAATGGGTGGTGGTGTTCTTCTATCCCAAGGACAGCACCCCGGGCTGCACCACCGAGGCGAAGGATTTCCGCGACCTCTACGCGCAGTTCCAGGAGCGCAACGCCGAGGTCGTCGGCGTGTCGCGCGATTCCGTGCGCTCGCACGCCAACTTCGCCGCCAAGCAGTCCCTGCCCTTCCCGCTCGTCTCCGATCCCGACGAAACCTGGTGCCAGGCGTTCGACGTCATCCACGAGAAAGTGCTCTACGGCAAGCGCTACCTGGGCGTGGTGCGCAGCACTTTCCTGATCGATCCCCACGGCAAGGTCGCCGCCGAGTGGCGCGGGGTGAAGGTCCCCGGCCATGCGCAGGCCGTGCTAGAGCGTGTTCCCACCGCGTGACGGATTCCGCGTCATGCGGCTCCCACCCCCGGCCGTCGCCGTGCGGCCGGTCTTCGCAACCTCCACATGAGGTGACTTCCGTATGACCGGAAGCAAGCGCATCTACGCCCTCGACACCAACGTGCTGTTGCACGATCCGACCTCGCTGTTCCGCTTCGAGGAACACGACGTCTTCATACCGATGACGGTGCTGGAGGAACTGGACGAAAAGAAGAAAGGCGGCTCCGAGGTCTCGCGCAACGGCCGGCAGGTCAGCCGGTTCATCAACGAGCTGATCGAGCGCGGTGGCGGCGAAGGCATCCGCGGCGGCATCGAGTTGACCAACCCGCAGGGCGTCAAGCTGAAACGCGGCGCGGTGGGCAGGCTGTTCTTCCAGCAGCGTGCCGGCCACGGCAACGGCAAGGCGGACAACCAGATCCTGGCGGCGGTGATCGACCTGCGCGACCAGTACCCCGACCGACAGGTCATCCTGGTCAGCAAGGACATCAACCTCCGGATCAAGGCGTCGATCTACGGCATCGATGCGGAAGACTACGAGAACGACCGCGCGCTGGACGATTTCGCCCTGCTGTTCACCGGCTCCGATGCACTTCCCGAGGATTTCTGGAGCCGGCATCCGGAACTGCGCTCGTGGAACGAGCGGGGCCGCACGTTCTACGAGGTGAGCGTACGCGAGGACGAGCCCTGGTACGCCAACGAATGCCTCTACATGCCGGGCGAGAACGATGTCGAGCTGCGCGTGCTCGAGATCACCGGCGACGAGGAGGATCGCAAGGCCAAGCTGGTGCTGCTGGACGACCACACCCACGCCGCGCACGGCGTGTGGGGCATCGCGGCACGCAACCGCGAGCAGAACTTCGCGCTCAACCTGCTGATGGACCCGGACGTCGACTTCGTCACGCTGCTGGGCACCGCCGGCACGGGCAAGACGTTGCTTGCGCTTGCCGCCGGCCTGGCCCAGGTGATGGACCAGCAGCGTTACCGCGAGATCATCATGACCCGCGCCACGGTATCGGTCGGCGAGGACATCGGTTTCCTGCCCGGCACGGAAGAAGAAAAGATGACGCCGTGGATGGGCGCGCTCACCGACAACCTCGAAGTGCTCGCCAATCCCGAGGAAGGCGGCTCGTGGGGACGCCAGGCCACCAACGACCTGCTGGCCTCCCGCGTGAAGATCCGCTCGCTCAACTTCATGCGCGGCCGTACCTTCCTCAGCCGCTACCTCATCATCGACGAGGCGCAGAACCTCACGCCGAAGCAGATGAAGACGCTGATCACCCGTGCCGGCCCCGGCACCAAGATCGTCTGCCTGGGCAACGTGGAGCAGATCGACACGCCCTACCTCACCGAAACCACCTCCGGCCTCACCTACGCCGTGGACCGTTTCAAGATGTGGGCCCATTCCGGGCACATCACCCTGAAACGCGGCGAGCGCTCCAGACTCGCCGACTTCGCCTCCGAGGCTTTATAGGGAACTCATAAGGAAATGTAGGAGCGAGCCTGCTCGCGATCCTGTAGGAGCGAGCCTGCTCGCGAAGCAACCTGGCCCCGGTCCCTCCAAGACCGGGCCGGGCACCTCCCTATGGAAACCGCTTCCGGATACGTTCCCCAGCCCGGCTATCATCAGCCCCATGCCCCCCCGCCCCACCCTCCGCCCCAACACCCTCACCATCGCCGGCTCCGATGCCGGCGGCGGCGCCGGCCTCCAGGCCGACCTGAAAACCTTCCACGCGCGCGGCACGCACGGGCTCACCGCGGTCACCGCCGTCACCTCGCAGAACACGCGCGGCGTCACCGCCGTGCACACGGTGCCCGTGGCCCATGTGCGCAGCCAGCTGGATGCACTGTTCGACGACTTCCCCATCGCCGCGGTCAAGACCGGCATGCTCGGTAGCGCCGCGATCACCCGACTCGTGGCGACGCAAATGCAGCGCCGGCAACCTGCGTGGCTGGTGGTCGATCCGGTGATGCTGGCCACCAGCGGACGGCGCCTGCTGGACGAGGATGCGCTCGAGGCCCTGGTCACCCGCCTGGTCCCACTGGCCGACGTGCTCACGCCGAACCTTCCCGAGGCCGAGGTACTGCTCGGCCGACCACTGGGACGCGACCTGGACACCGCCGGTGCCGACCTGCTCGCCCTCGGCACGCGTGGCGTGCTGCTCAAGGGTGGCCACGGCAAGGGCCGCACACTGGTCGATCGCTACTACGACGCCCGTGGCGTCATCGAGCTGCGCCATCCGCGCCTGCCGATCGAAGGCCACGGCAGCGGATGCACCCTGGCCGCCGCCGTCACGGCCGCACTGGCCCGGGGCAAATCGCCGCGCACCGCCGTCCGCGAGGCCATCGCATGGACGAACGGGGCGTTCCGGCGCGCCTGGAAACCCGCAAACGGCGAGGTCCACGTGCTCGGCCATTGACGGGGGAGTATCCTAGACGCGTTGATACGGGCCGCCTCGGCCGCATGTATCGCTCGTCCACGTCGAGTCGCCACACATGAATTTCCTCGGACCCCGCTTCATCGTCCTGTATGTCCTGATCCTGTTCACCCTGTGCGTGCTGCGGGTGCACCTGCGCGGTCGTTCGCGCCTGCGCTTCGATCGCCAGCTGGTCGACCACTCGGCCATTTTCGCCCCGTATAACCTGCTGATGTACGCCTTCTCCGCCGTACCGGCCCGCCCCATCCTGGATCGCAGCGGCTTCCCGCAACTCGACCTGTTGCAGACCAACTGGCAGGCGATCCGCGCCGAGGCGATGCACCTGTTCGACGAAGGTTTCATCCGCTCGGCGGAGAAACACAACGATGCCTCGTTCAACTCCTTCTTCAAACAGGGCTGGAAGCGCTTCTACCTCAAGTGGTACGGCGAGCCGCTCACCTCCGCCGAAACGCTCTGCCCCGAGACGGTGAAACTGCTCAACGCCATCCCCAGCGTGAAGGCCGCGATGTTCGCCCTGCTCCCACCCGGCAGCAAGCTCAACCCGCATCGCGATCCCTTCGCCGGTTCGCTGCGCTATCACCTCGGCCTGATCACGCCCAACTCCGACGAGTGCCGCATCTTCGTCGACGGCGAGATGCACGCCTGGCGCGACGGCAAAGACGTCGTCTTCGACGAAACCTACGTGCACTGGGCCGAGAACCGCACCGACCAGACCCGCGTCATCCTGTTCGCCGATGTCGAGCGCCCCCTGAAAAGCAGCATGATGACGGCGATCAACAAACGCGTCGGCGCCTTCATGGGCTCCATCACCGCCTCGCCCAACAGCGACGACGGCAACGAACAGGTCGGCTTCGTCAACCGCATGTTCGCCCTCAACAAGCGCGGTCGCGAACGCACCCGCCGTTTCAAGAAGGCCAACCCCAAGCTGTTCCGACTGGTCAAGTACGTCGGCATCGTGCTGGCGATCTGGCTTATCTTCCTGGCGCCCTACCCGTTCTATCGCGGCTGATCCGTCGCTGACGGCGGACCCTCTTTGACATCGGGCCACATCGGCGACGGCCGCCGCCTCCCCGAACAATCCATCTCGGTCCGCCGCGTCGGCTCACGCGATCGCCAGTCACAACCGTGGTACGTCCACGACGGCCTGGAATTCGTACTCAAGGTCATCACCGGCCGCGCTTTCGGCCCACAGAACGGCCACCTGCTACCCAGCCAGCGCGCACGAAATACGCGAAAGTGGCAGACATGGTGCGTCGAACAGTATTCGGCGCAGGCGAGCGTTTGCCGTGGTGAAACGAATGAGTCGCCACACTTGCGCCAGTCGCTCTAAGCGTGCCACCCACGTCGAAGTGCTCATCGCGCATCGCCCCTGCGTAATGAATAAGAGAACGTAGAATAAATCTGAAAAAATGCACTTTTTTTCTAAACTCGCTGCATTCTTCGGTCGTGTAGAGCAATCTCATGCGCACGCTTTTGAAGAAGGAGCTTCTCCATGGAAAGTCGCAAGGCTTTTCGCCGGATTGCCGTATTCGCTGCTTTAGTCATCGTACTGCCTGCCCTCGCGCATGATGGGGCAACCCTCCAGGTCCACATTGATG
Organism: Xanthomonas sp. NCPPB 2632; assembly: GCF_041228075.2. Classification (NCBI taxonomy): domain Bacteria; kingdom Pseudomonadati; phylum Pseudomonadota; class Gammaproteobacteria; order Lysobacterales; family Lysobacteraceae; genus Xanthomonas; species Xanthomonas sp. NCPPB 2632. The sequence continues at coordinate 1,552,398 of NZ_CM192979.1, read as the reverse complement.
GCCAAGCGCCACAAGGGTCCGTATCGTCGAACCAGTTGACCGTGACGATCCGTAACGTGAGCGACCACGCGGTTTACCTACCTCGTCACCGCACGCCCTTGTTCACGCCTGATGGTCACCTGATGGGCAACGTCTTCGAGGTCACGGATCAGGAAGGACGTCCCGCAACGTTCATTGGCCGATACGTTCGCGTATCACCGATAAATCCCTCCCATTTCTTTGTTCGCGTCGATCCCGGCCAGACGCTGTCGCATCTTCTGGACCTGGCAGCGGACTACAACCTGACGGCGGGAGAACATTACCGGGTTCGCTACAGCCAGGATTTTGTCCGGACAGTAGAAATCGACGCTTCGGGAGAAATAGCCAACAGCTCGGACGCTGAAGAAGTGAGCAACACCAAACAGATCGTCGCCGATAAACGCACGACACTTCTCAAGCAGAACTAATCGCCGGCCATTTGCGCAACCGCGCTCTCCTACCCCACGCCTTACCGGTGGGGAGAGCCGGCGGGTGCCTGTCGTGGTCAAGTATTTCTGGACACCCGATAGGGCGTTATTTTCGGGCCGCCATCATCTCGTAAATGGCTGGCGGCACCTGCCCGTTGGCCGCATGTAGGCGCCGGTAGTTGTAGTACGACGTCAAGAAAACAGTGATGTCGCTTTGGGCTTCATCGCGGTTGCTGTAAGTCGATGTCACCCATTCGGTTTTCAACGTGGCGAAGACGCGCTCGGCAACCGCGTTATCCCAACAGTTGCCGCGCCTGCTCATACTTTGGGTAATCCCCAGGGCCTTGAGGCGTCCGAGAAAGTCAAAACTGTTGTACTGCGCACCTTGATCGGAGTGGAACATGAGATTCCCCGACGGTTTCCTCTCTCTGATTGCCATGTCCAGGGCGGCAACGGCCAGCTGTGCATTCGGCCGGGTTGAAAAGGCCCAGCCCACGATCCGGCGTGCATAAAGATCCACGACAACGGCCAGATAGAGCCAACCCTGTCGGGTAGGCACAAAGGTAATGTCACCGACCCAAACCTGGTCGGGCCGGGCGACGTTGAATTGCCGTTCGAGGCGATTGGGGGCCGGCACAGCCGCCTTGCTCGCCGTCCGGTACACGTGACGACGCACCCGCTCGGCCCATAGACCGGCCTGCCTCATCAACGTGCGCGCCCGATATCGCCCTGTCGGCATGCCTTGGCGACCCAACTCAGCCGCCATGCGACGGGTGCCGTAACTGCCTCGGCTCTGGCGATGAATCTGCTTGACCCTTGCTACTAGCGCCGGATCGGCAACCGCCGGCTGTACCTCGTCTGCCCGCTTGGCGTAATAGCTGCTACGGGGGTATTCCATCGCCTCGCACAGCCGCGATACCGGGTAGGCCTCCTTCAGCTCGTCGATCACCGCCGTGGGCGATCGCTCTCCCGAACGAAGAAGGCGATGGATTTTTTTAAAAGTTCGCGCTCCTCCTTTAGCTGAAGTACCTGCGACTCAAGCTCGACGATACGCCGCCGATCATCCGCCGCCGTGGGGGCATGAACCCCGGTCGACTTAGCCTCTTCATGTATCGCCAGCCAGCGCCTCAACGCTGTCGGGCCTACATCCATCAGCTGGCATACCTGTCGTACCGTATGCCCCTCGGCCACCACCAGATGTACGGCGTCGTCTCGCTGCGATTGCGATATCTCTTTACGTCCCATAGCTCACCTCCTTCTGCCTGTGAATCCTATCGGACTGTCCAGAAAGATTAGACCACCTCAGACACCCTCGGGGCCGGTAGCCGCAGGCGAGGGCTTCGAACGGACAAGGCCGCGTAGCGGGGCCGGCCAGGACGGCCGGCCATTTTCGCGAGACAGGATGTCGAGTCGGAAATCCCCGTTCGAAGCCCGACCCGGGCCCGAAGGGCAATCAATACACGGCCGCGGACGCGGCCCTTCATTGACGGGTCGCCGCAGGCGTGGCCCCGAGGGTGGCACCCGCCGGCTCTTGCTCCACGCCCCAAGGCTCCAAAGCTCGAAGGCCCAGCGCGATGCCGAAGGCGAGCCCTACACGCCCAAAAAAGTCAAAAAAAAGACCTCGCGAATCTCGCGAGGTCTTTCAAGAACGATCAAACCTCACGCCGTAGCGCGAATACGCTCCACGATCGCATCACCGAAGGTATCCGTCGTACCCGTACCACCCACATCCGGCGTCGTGCGATCACGAGCATCCATCACATCGCGGATGGCGCTGCGCAGACGCGTAGCCTTGGCAACCATGTCCAGGTGATCCAGCATGTCCGCCGCGGCAAGCAGCAACGCACACGGGTTGGCCTTCTTCTGCCCCGCGATGTCCGGCGCCGAACCGTGAACCGCCTCGAAGATGGCCGCGTCCTTGCCGATGTTCGCGCCCGGCGCGAGGCCCAGGCCACCGACCAGACCGGCACACAGGTCGGACAGGATGTCACCGAAAAGATTGGTGGTGACGATCACGTCGAACTGGTACGGATTCATCACCAGCTGCATGCACGCGTTGTCCACGATCATCTCGTTGAACTCGATGTCCGTGTAATCCTTGGCCACTTCACGCGCCACCGTCAGGAACAGGCCCGACGAGGTCTTCATGATGTTGGCCTTGTGCACCGCCGTGACCTTCTTGCGGCCCTTCTGGCGAGCCATCTCGAACGCATAGCGGCAGATGCGCTGCATGCCCGGACGGGTGTTGCGGATCATCGACACGGCCACTTCGTTGTCGCCTTCGCCCGTCTGCGTCTGGCCTTCGGCGAGGTATGCGCCTTCGGTGTTCTCGCGCACGGTGATGATGTCGATGTTCTCGAAGCGCGCCTTGGTGCCCGGGAAGCTGATCGCCGGACGCACGTTGGCGTAGAGGTCGAACTTGCGCCGCAGGGTGACGTTGATCGAGGTGAAGCCGCCGCCGATCGGGGTGGTCAGCGGACCCTTCAGGGCCACCTTGTGCCTGGCGATGGTGTCGATCGTGGCCTGCGGCAGCAGGTCGCCGTGCTTTTCGAGCGCGACCACGCCGGCGTCCACATACTCGTAGGACAGGCCACAGTCGAGGGCGTCGAGGACACGGATGGTCGCGTCCATGATCTCGGGGCCGATGCCGTCGCCGGGAATCACGGCAATCGTCTTGCTCATGGGAGTACTCCTGAAGGTGTGTCGCATGACACGTGCCGAAGCGCACGCGTGGGGAGAAAAATCGCCCAATTATCGGCGATCCTGCCCTCTTCCTTCAAGGATGGCGCCCCGGAAGGGCGCCATGGTCGATCAGGCGGCGGGATGGTCCGCGCAGGCGGCGGCATCCGTGGCCGGTTCGCCCTCGAGCGAGTCGAGGAAATCCACGGCGCGACGCAGGTGGGGAATGACGATCGAGCCGCCCACCACCAGGCCCACGCTGAACACCTCGAAGAACTCGTCGCGGTTCACCCCCGCCTCCTTGCACTGGGCCACGTGGTAGCTGATGCAGTCGTCGCAACGCAGCACCATGGAAGCGACCAGGCCAAGCATTTCCTTGGTCTTGACGTCCAGCGCGCCCGCCCGGTAGGTCTGGGTGTCCAGGGCGAAGAAGCGGCGCACCACCTGGTTGTCCTCGCCGAGGATGCGCTCGTTCATCCGCTGGCGGAACGCCGTGAAGTCCTCGACGCGCTTATCGGCCATCAGTTCGCCGCCTCGAGGATCTCGGCCAGCCGGCCGCTGCGGTCGGCCGCGGCCAGGTCGTCGAAACCGCCCACATGGGTGCCGTTGATGAAGATCTGCGGCACCGTGCGACGGCCGCCGCTCTTCTCCAGCATGAGGTCGCGCTGGGCCGGATCCGTGTCGATGCGCACCTCGTTCCATGCAAGGCCCTTGGCCTTGAGCAGGTTCTTGGCGGCCACGCAGTAGGGACATACGGCGGTGGAATAGATGGTGATGTCGGGGGTGGACACGGGAGGGGAACTCCAAGCCGGGATGAGGGTGAAAAATGGCGATCCGGCGGCTATTTTACAAGGCAATCGTTCGCCACCGGGTGATGGTATCGTCCTCCCACCTATGCGTATCCCACGTCTTCGCCTGCCCCTGATCGCCGCCGCCGCGCTCGCCACCTTCGCCGCCGGCGCCCAGGACAACGTCCGCCTGCCCGACCTGGGCAGCTCGGCCAATGCGCTGATCAGCCCGCGGGAGGCCGACGAATACGGGGCGATGATGCTGCGCCAGATGCATGCACTCGACCTGACGCTGGACGATGCCCTGCTGGACCAGTACATCAACGACCTGGGCTATCGCCTGGTGGCGGCGAGCGACCGGCCCAAGGACCACTTCCAGTTCTTCATCGTCCGCGACACCCAGATCAACGCCTTCGCCGCGCCCGGGGGCTACATCGGCGTCAATGCCGGCCTGATCAACATCACGCAGAACGAGAGTGAGCTGGCCGGCGTCATGGCCCACGAGATCGGCCACATCACGCAGAACCACCTCTACCGCGCCTTCGAGGACTCCAAGAAGAACGCGCCGTTGATGGCCCTGGTGCTGCTGGGCGCCATCGCGGCCGGCGCCGGCGGCGGCCTGGGCGATGCCGCGCCGGCCGTGCTGATGGGCGGCCAGGGCCTGCTGATGCAGCGGCAGATCAACTTCACCCGCAAGGACGAAGTGGAAGCCGACCGCGTGGGTATCCAGACCCTCTCCCGAGCCGGCTACGATCCCGAGGCGATGGGCGCCTTCTTCGGCCGCATGCAGGACACGCTGCGGGTGGGCCAGGGCGAGGAAGCCCTGCCGGCGCTCCTGCAGACCCACCCGGTGACCCTGGCACGCATCAGCGAAGCCAAGGCGCGCGCCCGCACGCTGGAGGAAGCCCAGGCCAACCGGCCGCGCCAGCCGACGCTGGACAAGGCCACCTGGGAAAAGAGCACGGCCCCGATGCTCTTCGTCAAAGACCCGACCACGCTGATCTCCCCCTCGGGGAAGGTGGCCAGGGACGGCGTCGACGACACCTACGCGCTGATGCGCGAGCGCGTGCGCGTGCTCTCGGGCGACGCACGCCAGCTGGCGCCGTATTACGCCACCAACCTGAAGCGGAAGGATTTCGACACCGCGGCCAACCGCTACGGCTATGCCCTCTGCCTGCTGCGCATCGGCCAGGGCGCCCAGGCCGCCGCCGAGTTGCAGCCCCTGCTGGCCAGGGCGCCGTCCAGCGTCGTGCTGCGCCTGGCCCTGGCCGACGCCTACGAGAACGCGGGCCGCCACGGCGACGGCATGGCGATCTACAAGGCCCTGCATGACAACTCTCCGCGTAACCGCGCGGTGGCCCTGGGTTACGCCCGCGCCCTCACCGGTACCGGACGGGTCGAGGACGCCCGCATCGCCACCGCCATGCTCCGGCCGATGCTGGACGACAGTGAAGACCCGGACATCTACCGCACCTTCGCACGGGCCAGCGAGCTGTCCGGCGACGGCGTCCGGGCCGCGGAGGCGTATGCGGACAGCGCCTACCTCTCCGGCCGGCCGTTCGACGCCATGGAGCAGCTGAAACGGCTACTGGGCCGGAACGACCTGGATTATTACCAGCGATCGCGCGTCCAGGCGCGCATCGCCGACCTCACCCCGCTGCTGCTGGAGCTGCGCAAACGGCGGATTACCACCGATGACAACCCCGACGGCCGCAGCCAGTGGGCCGGGTCTCGGACCACGCTGAGAAACGGAATGTGACCGTTGTCATTCCCGTGTAACACTGCAAGGCTGCAATATGACGGTCACAGCCACCGAGCGGCCCACGCGTGCATAAGCGCATTCTCATCGTAGAAGACGAAGCTTCGATCCGCGACATGGTCGCGTTCGCACTTCGCAAGGCGGGTATGGACGCGGCTCACGCCGCGGACGCCCGCGCCGCACAGATGGCCATTTCCGAGCGCGTTCCGGACCTGATCCTGCTCGACTGGATGCTTCCCGGCACCAGCGGACTGGAACTGGCCCGGCGCCTGCGACGGGAAGAACTGTCACGGGAAATCCCGATCATCATGCTCACCGCCCGCGGCGAGGAGATGGATCGCGTCAACGGCCTGGAAGCCGGGGTGGACGACTATGTCATCAAGCCCTTCTCCACCCGCGAACTCATCGCCCGCATCAAGGCGGTCCTGCGCCGCAGCCAGGGCGACGACGGGTCGGGCGTGGTCGAACTGGGCGGCCTGCGTATCGATGGGCCCGCCCACCGCGTGTTCGCCGGCGAGGAAGCCGTGCCCATCGGCCCGACCGAGTACCGGCTGCTGTTCTTCTTCATGACCCATCCGGAGCGGGTCTACTCCCGTGCCCAGTTGCTGGACCATGTCTGGGGCGGCAGCGTCTACGTCGAGGAACGCACCGTGGATGTGCATATCCGGCGCCTGCGCAAGACGCTGGAGCCGTGGAAGCTCGACGACATGGTGCAGACGGTGCGCGGCGCGGGCTATCGCTTCTCCGCCAGCACCTAGGTTTGCGCGGGCGGGCACGCTATGGTCCGAGCATCTGAACGACCACCGGCCGTACCCGTCATGTCACACCGTTTCCTTTATTCCTGGCGCCTTCCCGCCGGTTGCGCGGCCCTACTCGTACTGGGCGGCGTGGCCGGCTGGCTGGTGCACGCGCCCCTGGTCGGTGTGACCGTGGTCGCGCTGGGGCAAATCGTCGTGCTGCTGTCTCTGTTCCGTCACAACACACGGCCAATGTTGCCTTCGACCGCCACGCATGCCCCCGAGTATGACCGTCTCATGACCCGCACCCGCCGAATCGCCTCCCGCCTGCGTGACCTGCGCAGCGCCGCGGGAACCCTGCCCGATGCCGTGGTCCTGTTGGACCACTCGCACCACGTGCGCTGGTTCAACCATGCGGCGGAGGAACTGCTCGGGCTGAAACAGGCGCGCGACCGTGGCCGGGTGCTGGCCGACCTGATGCGCAACACCGACCTGTCCGAATGGCTGGCCGACGGCGCGCGCGAACCGCTCAACGACGTGACCGCCCCCGGGCATCCGAACCGGCACGTGACCGCCACGCTGCTGCCCTTCGGCAGCCGCCAGCGGCTGTTGCTGGCACGCGACACCAGCCACCTCACCCGGCTGGAGCAGATCCGGCGGGATTTCGTGGCCAACGTGTCGCATGAGCTGCGCACCCCGCTGACGGTCATCCACGGCTACCTGGAACTGCTCGACCCCGAGGACGTGCCGGAGCTTGCCCCGGTCCTGGACGAGATGCGCGCGCAGTCCAAGCGGATGGGCCAGATCGTGGAAGACCTGCTCACGCTGTCACGGCTGGAAACCCAGGAACACGTCGCCGACGAACCCGTGGCGATGGCACCCCTGCTGGCCAGCCTGCGCAAGGAGGCCGAGGCGCTGAGCCAGGGCCGCCATACCGTGTCGCTGGACGTGGCCACGGGACACGACCTGATGGGCTCGCCGAAGGACCTGCACAGCGCGTTTTCCAACCTGGTCAGCAACGCGGTGCGTTACACCCCCACGGGCGGCAAGATCGTCATCCGCTGGGCCGCGATCGAGGAAGGGGCGCGGTTCTCGGTGCAGGATTCCGGTTTCGGCATTCCCGCCTCGCATATCGCGCGGCTGACCGAGCGGTTCTATCGCGTATCGTCCAGCCGCTCGCGCGATTCCGGCGGCACCGGCCTGGGCCTGTCCATCGTCAAGCACGTGCTGAACCTGCACCAGGCACGGCTGGTGATCGAGAGCGAACCCGGCAAGGGCTCCACCTTCGCCTGTGTGTTCGGCAGCGAACGCCTGGCCGATGCGGCCCGGCTCCACGAAGCCGCCGGCCTGCACGGCTGATTCGTGGCCGGCACGCGACGGCGGGTTGCTGCGACGCCGCTTTCCGGCATGATCGTCCATGCGCCACCATCGGACGTCATGAAAGGACCAGCGGAACGAATGAGCGAACCCGTCGACCTCGGTCACCCCGACCTCTACATCAACCGTGAACTGGCGGCGCTGGAATTCAACTTCCGTGTGCTGGCGCAGGCCCGCGATCCCGATGTCCCGGCGCTGGAGCGCCTGCGCTACCTGACCATCGTCAGCAACAACCTCGACGAGTACTTCGAGGTGCGCGTGGCCGTGCTCAAGCACAAGCATGCCCTGGGCGCGGCGTTGCCGGGAGCCGACGGGCTGTCTTCGGCGGAGGTCCTCAGCCGTATCCGCCAGCGCACGCTGGAACTGGTCGGCGAGCTGTACGCCATCTGGCACGAGGAACTGCTGCCCACGCTGGAAAGCGAGGGCATCCGCTTCCTGACCCGCGAAGCATGGAGCGATCGCCAGCGCCGCTGGCTGCAGGGCTATTTCCAGAACGAGATCATGCCGGTGCTGTCGCCGCTGGGCCTCGATCCGGCCCACCCTTTCCCGCGCATCCTCAACAAGACGCTCAACCTCGCCGTGGTGCTCGAAGGCCGCGACGCGTTCGGTCGCGAGGGCCACATGGCGCTGGTCCGCGCGCCGCGCTCGCTGCCACGCATCATCCATGTGCCCGGCGAAGTGGACGGCAACGACGGCGACTTCGTGTTCCTGGCCGAAGTGCTGCAGGCGTTCGCGGACGAGATCTTCCCCGGCTTCCGCGTCTGCGCGGCCTACCAGTTCCGCGTTACCCGCAACAGCGAGCTGGTGGTGGAGGAGGCCGAGGTGGAGAACCTCGCCCGCGCGTTGAGCGAGGAACTGGTCGGCCGCGGCTACGCGCGCCCGGTACGACTGGAAGTGGGTGCGGACTGCCCGCGCGCGATCACCGAGATGCTGGTGGCCAACTTCCAGCTGGAAGACGCCGACGTCTACCGCTGCGACGGCCCGGTCAACATCATCCGCTCGGGCCTGATCTACGACCAGGTGGATCGCCCGGACCTGAAATTCCCGCGGTTCACGCCACGCCTTTCCCCGGCGTTCGGCAAGGGCGTCAACGAGTTCGACGTGCTGGGCGCGCGCGACGTGCTGCTGCACCACCCGTACGAATCCTTCGTCTCCGTGATCGAACTGCTGCGCCGCGCGTCGACGGATCCGGGCGTGCTGGCGATCAAGCAGACCCTCTACCGCGCCGGCAAGGATTCGCCGCTGGTCGATCTGCTGGTAGAGGCGGCGCGCAACGGCAAGGACGTCACGGTGGTGATCGAGTTGCGCGCCCGCTTCGACGAGGAGGCCAACATCGGCCTGGCCACGCGCCTGCAGGAAGCCGGCGTGCAGGTGGTCTACGGCGTGGTCGGCTACAAGACCCACGCCAAGATGCTGCTGATCGTGCGACGCGAAACTGGCGGGCTGCGCCGCTACGTGCACCTGTCCACGGGCAACTACCACCAGGGCAACAGCCGCGGCTACACCGACATCGGCCTGATGACCTCCAACGCGGACATCGGCGAGGACATCCACAAGGTGTTCCAGCAGCTGTCCGGCCTGGGCCCGATGATCCAGCTGAAGCGCTTGCTGCATTCGCCGTTCACCCTTTACAGCAGCGTGATGGGCAAGATCGAGCGCGAGATCGAGCACGCACGCAACGGCCGGCCCGCGCGCATCGTCGCCAAGCTCAATGCGCTCAACGAGGCGCACGTGGTGGAAGCCCTCTACCGCGCCTCCATGGCCGGCGTCGGCATCGACCTGATCATCCGTGGCGCCTGCACCCTGCGCCCGGGCATTCCCGGCGTGTCGGACAACATCCGCGTGCGCTCGATCATCGGCCGTTTCCTCGAGCACAGCCGCGTCTACTGGTTCGGCAACGACGGCGCGCCGGAGCTCTACTGCGCCAGCGCCGACTGGATGGAGCGCAACCTGATGCGCCGCATCGAGGTGGCCGTGCCGATCCTCGATACGGAACTGGCTGCCCGGGTCTACGGCGAAACCCTGGAAAACTACCTGCGCGACAACACGCAGGCATGGCTGCTGGGCGCGGATGGCCGCTACACGCGCAACCAGCCCGCCATGGGCGAGGCACCGCACAGTGCGCAGCAGGCGCTGCTCTCGGCGTATTGCGGGTGACCCGGCGCGTCCTGTTCCTGTCGGTTTCCGCCGGCGCCGGGCATGTGCGCGCCGCCGAGGCGCTGGAAGCGTCGGTGGCGGCGCTGGCCGCCGAAGGCCACGACGTGGAGGCGAAGCACCTGGACGTGATGCATTACGTGCCCGCCACGTTCCGGCGCATCTACGCCGACTTCTACCTCAGCCTGATCACCCGCTATCCGCGGCTGTGGGGCATGCTCTACCGCATCACCGACGACACCCATCCGGATGCCGTGACCGCGCGCATGCGCCGCACCATCGAGCGCCTGAACACGCGACGCCTGCGCACGGCGATCGCCGCGTTTGCGCCGGACGCCATCGTCTGCACGCATTTCCTGCCGGCCGAGATGCTGGCCCGGCAGATCCGCAAGGGCCGCATCGATACCCCGGTGTGGCTGCAGGTCACCGACTTCGACCTGCACCGCCTGTGGGTGGTGCAGGGCATGGCCGGTTACTTCGCGGCCAGTCCCGAGATCGCCCATCGCATGCGCGCGGTGGGTCTGCCGGCCGACCGCATCCATACCACCGGCATACCGCTGATGCCGGCCTTCGCCGGTCCACACGATCGCCAGGCACTGGCCGCCGGCTTCGGCCTGGACCCGTCGCGCCCCACCTTCCTGGTGATGGGCGGGGGCGCCGGGGTGGGCGAACTGGACCGGCTGGCCGACACGCTGCTGGCCGCCGGCGGCACCTTCCAGCTGGTGGTGCTCGCCGGACGCAATGCCGCCATGCTTGAACGCCTGCGCGCCCTGGCCGCGACCCGGCATGCGGGGCGCCTGTTCCCCCTGGGCTTCACGCGTCGCGTCGATGAAGTGATGGCCTGCTGCGACCTGGCCATCACCAAGCCGGGCGGCCTGACCGCCTCCGAGTGCCTGGCGATGGGCCTGCCCATGATCGTCAACGCCCCCATCCCCGGCCAGGAAGAACGTAATGCCGACTACCTCCTGGAACAGGGCGCGGCGTGGAAGGCGATCGACGCCGTAGCCCTGGCCTGGCGCGTCGACGTGCTGCGCGACGCACCCGACCTGCTTGCCACGATGGCCTCCCGCGCCCGTGCCATCGGACGGCCCCATGCGGCACGCGACGTGATCGCCCGGGTGCTCGACCTGCGGGGCACGGCATGATCCATTCCCCGGGACGACGCGCGCTGTCGGTGCTCGCCACCGCGGCCTTCACCCTGCTGCTGGCCTTCCTGTTCGCGCATGTGGAGATCGAGATCGAAGGCGCGCACGGCTGGGCCACCAGCCTGCCCACCTGGCGGATCGAACACCACTGGCTGCTCGACTTGTTCTGGGGCGGCCGCGCCATGACCGGCTACCACGCCTACGTGTTTCCGTTCATCGCACTGTTCTTCCATTTCCCGATGGTGTTCCAGGGCTACTGGAGCTGGCGCGCGCAGGTACGCGCGATCGCCTGCATCATGCTGTTCTGGGTCGTGGAAGATGGCCTCTGGTTCGTGCTGAACCCCGCGTTCGGACTGGCGCGTTTCGACCCCGTCGACGTGCCCTGGCATCGCCACTGGTGGGGCCCGGCGCCGGCCGATTACTGGGTGTTCGGCTTCCTCTGCGTCGTGCTGTTCGTGCTGTCCGCGCTGCCCAAACCGCGGCGCGCGCCTACCCCACCCTGACGGACCGTGCCAGAATCCGTCGATACGTTGCTGCGGACATCCCTTTTGGCATCTACAGGCAAATCGCAGATCAACGACGGTGAATTCCTCGCCGCGGTCGATCTGGGCTCCAACAGCTTCCACATGGTGGTGGCGCGCTACGAGCACGGCGAGCCGCGCGTGATCGACCGCCTGCGCGATTCGGTGCGCATGGCGATCGGCCTGCGGCCGGACGGCACGCTGGACGCCGGCCACCGCGCCGCCGCGCTGGCCAGCCTGGCGCGGTTCGGCCAGCGCATCGCCGGTATTCCCGCCCTGCACGTCCGCGCGGTGGCGACCAACACCGTGCGCCGGCTGGCCTCCCCGCACGCCTTCCTGTCCGCGGCGGAAGCGGCGCTGGGTCACCCGGTCGAGATCGTCTCAGGCCGCGAGGAAGGTCGCCTGATCTTCCTCGGTGCCGCGCACGACCTGCCGGCCTCGCGGGACCACCGCCTGGTGATCGACATCGGCGGCGGCAGCACGGAGTTCATCATCGGCCGCGGCACGTCGCCGTTGCTGACGGAAAGCGTGCAGGTGGGCTGTATCGCCAGCACCCTGCGGTTTTTCCCCGGCGGCAAGATCACCCGCAAGCGCTGGCTGCGTGCCCGCCGCGAGATCGGCGTATTGCTGCAGCAGTTCTCCGAGGATTACCGGGAAGCCGGCTGGGCGGATGCCTACGGTTCCTCGGGCACCTCCAAGGCCATCGGCGCCGTGGTCCGCGCGATGAAGCTCTCCGACGACGGCATTACCCCGGAAGCGTTGGCCGCGCTGCGCGAGGCCCTGATCGAGCAGGGTGCGTCCGGCGGCGCGCTCAAGCTGCCGGGACTGCCCGAGGATCGCGCCGAAGTCTTCGCCGGCGGCGTCGCCATCTACGAGGCGGCCTTCGAGGCGCTGGGCATCGAACGCCTGCGCGTGTCGGAAAGCTCGATGCGCGAAGGCCTGCTGTGGGACCTGATCGGCCGCTCGGCAGGCACCGACCCGCGCATGGCCAGCATCGACGCGCTGGCCGCGCGCTACGGCGTGGACCGCGCGCAGTCACGGCGCGTCGAGACCACGGCGCTGGGTCTGTTCGACCAGTTGGCCAAGGTGTGGAAACTGGACGACGACAGCCGCGAATGGCTGTCGTGGGCCGCCCGCGTGCACGAGTTGGGCCTTGCCATCGCGCACAGCCAGCACCAGCGGCACGGCGCCTACATCCTGCGCCACGCGGACCTGGCGGGCTTCTCGCGCCAGGAGCAACAGCTGCTGGCGGCGATCGTCGAATCGCACCGCCGCAAGCCGGAAAAATCCGTCATCGCCGCGCTTCCCGTGCGTTACCGCATGCTGGCCCGGCATATCACCGCCATCCTGCGCCTGGGCGTGCTGTTCCGCCGTGCGCGCCGTGCCGAGTCGCTGCCACGCATCCGTGCCGTCGCCACGCGCCAGCGCCTGCGCCTCACCCTGCCCGCGGACTGGCTGGACCAGCACCCGCTGACCGAGGCCGACCTCGACCAGGAGCGAGAACCGCTGGCGGAACTGGGCCTGGAGCTGGAAATCGTGACCGAATGAGCGCGATCGCCCGGGCGTGCGCGAACGGTTTCACGAAGGGGCGTATCATCGGTGACCTGTTCCGCCGCCGCGATCGGTCACCCATGTTCAAAGCCGTCCTTGCCAGCGTCCTGCTCGCCCTGCCTCTCGGCGCCCTGGCCCAGCAACCCGCGAAACCCACGGCCCCGGCCACCGGTGCCGCGGAACATCCCAGGGTGCTGATGCACACCACGCAGGGCGACTTCACCCTGGAGCTGTACCCGGAAAAGGCTCCCAAGAGCGTCGCCAACTTCCTGCAGTACGTGCGTGACGGTTTCTACGACGGCACGGTGTTCCATCGCGTGGTCGACGGCTACCTGGTGCAGGGCGGCCTCTACAGCCGCGACCTGACCCAGCGGCGCACGCGCGCCGCCATTCCCAGCGAGGCGGACAACGGTTTGTCCAACCTGCGTGGCACGGTGGCCGTGGCCCGCGGCGCCGACGCCAACTCAGGCACGTCGCAGTTCTTCGTCAACCTGGTCGACAACCGCCGGCTGGATTACGTCAGCAACCAGAGCGGCCTCACCTGGGGCTTTGCCGTGTTCGGCAAGATCGTCTCGGGCATGGATGTGGTGGACAAGATCGCCGCCCTGCCCACACGCGCGCAGGGGCCGTTCGTCGGCGATGTTCCCAACCCGCTGGTGATCATCGATTCGGCCAGCGTGGTCGGCGAGGAAAAGGCCGCCCCGGCCCACGCGTCCTCCGCGGCCGCCGCGACGCCGGCCGCCACCAGGAGCAGCTCGGCTCCGGCCAAACCGGCCACGAAGAAGGCCGACAAGAAGGCCGCGGCGCCGAAGGCCGCATGAGCACGCTGTTCATCGCGGACCTGCATCTGGACGATGCACGGCCCGCCATCACCACGCTGTTCGAGCAGTTCCTGGCCTCCAATGAAGCGCGCACCGCCTCGGCGCTCTACATCCTGGGCGACCTGGTCGAAGCGTGGATCGGCGATGACGACGACGCCGAACTACCGACCCGCATCGCCACCGCCACGCGCCGCCTTAGCGACGCCGGCGTGCCGGTGTTCTTCATGGCCGGCAACCGCGACTTCCTGCTGGGCGACGCCTTTGCCGAACGCGCCGGCCTGACTCTGCTCGACGACGGCACGGTGCACGACATCGAAGGCGTGCCCACGCTACTGATGCACGGCGACCTGCTGTGCACCGACGACGTGGAATACCAGACCGTGCGCGCCCAGGTCCGCACGCCTGCCTGGGCGGCACAGATCCTCTCCATGCCGCTGGAAGCACGCCGCGCCTTCGCCGCCAAGGCACGCAGCGACAGCAAGTCGCGTACCGGACGCATCGACGAGACCATCATGGACGTGAACCAGGCCGCCGTCGAAACCGCTATGCGCAACGCCGGCGTGCAACGCCTGGTGCACGGGCATACCCACCGCCCCGCCATCCACACCTTCGACCTCGACGGCCGCCCGGCCCAGCGAATCGTGCTGGGCGACTGGTACGACCAGGGCTCGGTACTGACCATCGACAGGGGCGACACGCAGCTCCGCGGATTCGACAACGAGCACATGTAAACGCGCGTGTGTGAACGCGCACGTGGCGCGCCACGTGGCGCGCATGTAGGAGCGCACGATGTGCGCGACAGATGTTGAGGCCTTACGCCCGGATTCACGCGCCAGCCCCCACGTCATCGCGAGAAGATGTCGCGCACGAACGTGCGCTCCTACCGGGATCAGCCGGCGGGGCGGTTGTCGAGGGTGGCGAGCCAGCTGAGTTCGGTTTCGGAGAAGCCGGCGGCGCGGCGGGCGTCGAGGTTGAACGGGCCACGCAGCGAGCCGTTCATGTAGTCGTCCAACAAACGGGCGAAGGTGGCTTCGGGGTCGATGCCGTCGCGCTCGCAGCACCAGTGGAACCAGCGCGTGCCGGCGGCCACATGGGCCACCTCCTCACGCAGGATAACGTCCAGGATGGCCACCGTGCGATCGTCCTGCTGGCGGCGCAGGCGCTCCATCATGCCCGGCGTGACATCCAACCCACGCGCCTCGAGCACGCGCGGCACCAGCGCCATCCGCGCCGTGTCGCTGTGTGCGGTCTTCTCGGCCATCTCCCACAGGCCGTTGTGGGCGTCGAAATCACCGTAGGCATGACCGAGTTCGGCCAGACGTCCCGACAGCATCGTGAAATGCCGCGCCTCGTCGTTGGCGCACGCGGCCCAGTCCCGGTAATACGCGTCGGGCTTGCCGCGGAAACGATAGATGGCGTCCCAGGCCAGGTCGATCGCGTTGAATTCGATATGCGCGATGGCGTGGATCAGCGCGGCGCGGCCCTCCGGCGAACCGAGCCCGCGTTGCGACAACGCGCGCGGCGACACCAGCCGTGGGCGATCGGGTCGTCCCGGCAGCCCGATAGGCAGCGGCGGTGGTGAGGTCGGGTCGGGTCGAAGATCGCCATTTTCCAGCGCGGCGAAGGTCGCGAAGCTCAGGCGGACCTTCTCGGCGGGATCGGTGGCGGCGAGGCAGCGCCCCGCCGCCGCGTGGAGATCGTGCGCGTCGGACATGACGTCAGCCGGCGGGAATCGAGCGCCGCCGGCGATCAGGCGCTGCGGCGTTCGTGCTTCGCGGAGTCCGAACGCATCGCTTCCTGCTGTTCCAGGAAGCCGGCGTCCACGCCCGTGACGTACTCACCCGAGAAGCACGAGGTATCGAAATGCTTGAGGTCCTCGTTGCCGTCGTTGACCGCCCAGATCAGGTCTTCCAGATCCTGGTAGATCAGCCAGTCGGCACCCAGCGCTTTCTCCACTTCCTCCACCGTGCGACCGGCGGCAATCAGTTCGGAGGCGGCAGGCATGTCGATCCCGTAGATATTCGGGTAACGCACCGGCGGCGCGGCGGAGGCGAAATACACGTTCCTTGCGCCGGCGTCGCGGGCCATCTGGATGATCTGGCGCGAGGTGGTGCCACGAACGATGGAGTCGTCCACCAGCAACACGTTCTTCTTGCGGAATTCCAGCTCGACGGTGTTGAGCTTGCGGCGGACCGATTTCACGCGCTCGCCCTGCCCCGGCATGATGAACGTGCGACCGATGTAGTGGTTCTTGACCAGGCCTTCGCGCATGGGCACGCCCAGCGCCTGCGCCAGCGAACTGGCGGCGGTGCGCGAGGTGTCGGGAATGGGGATGACCGCGTCGATGCCGTGATCCGGGCCGCGCTCGCGGAGGATCTTTTCGGCAAGCTTCTCGCCCATGCGCAGGCGGGCCTTGTACACCGACACGTCCTCGATCATGGAATCCGGTCGAGCCAGGTACACGTATTCGAAGATGCACGGCGCGTGCACCGCGTTCTCGGCGCAGCGACGGGCATGCAGCTCGCCACCCTCGGTGATGATGACCGCCTCGCCCGGTTCGATGTCGCGCACGCGCTTGAAGCCGAGCACGTCCAACGCCACCGATTCGGAGGCCACGGCGTATTCACGGCCCTCGGGCGACACACGCTCGCCGAGCACCAGCGGGCGGATGCCGTTCGGGTCGCGGAAGGCGATCAGCCCGTAGCCCAGCACCAGCGCGATGCACGCATATCCGCCCCGCGCACGCGCATGGACGTTGCCGATCGCCTTGAACACGTGCTCCGGCGTGAGCGCCCCACGATCGTCCACCTGCAACTCGTGGGCGAGGACGTTCAGCAGCACCTCGGAATCGGAGTCGGTGTCGATATGGCGACGATCGTCCTCGAACATCTCCTTGCGCAGCGCCTCGGTGTTGACCAGGTTGCCGTTGTGCGCAAAGGCGATGCCATAGGGCGAGTTGACGTAGAACGGCTGGGCTTCTTCCGTGCCCTCCGAGCCTGCCGTGGGGTAACGGCAATGGCCGATGCCGATGCGGCCGCGCAGGCGGCTGACGCCGGCCGAGTTGAAGACGTCGCGGACCAGGCCGTTACCCTTGTGCAGGCGCAGCCGTGCACCATCCACGGTGGCGATGCCGGCGGCATCCTGACCGCGATGTTGCAGGACGGTCAGGCCGTCATACAGGGCCGATGCCACTTCCGTGGTACCGACGATGCCGATGATTCCGCACATGGTGTTGCCTTCTACTGATGGGCCGACGTGGTCGCGGCGGCAGGGTGAGCATTATCGCTCTTCGGCGCCTGCCCTGGCATGGTGAGGTCGCGAAGTTTCATCAGGTCGGCCCCGCTGGGCAACGACATGTTGGGCATTTTCATCTCCTGCAGCGCCGCGGGCGGGTGCAGGTACTGGCGCACATTGCCTGGTACCTGCTGGCCCAGCCAGGCGGCTGGCGCAGCGAACTGCGGCAGCAAGGCGGATTCACGCCAGATCGGCTCGTTGGGCAACGGCGTGAAGCCCATCGCGAACACCACCAGACTGACGATGAGAATGCCTCGCAGCGCGCCAAAGGCCATGCCGAAGAGGCGATCCGGCCCGCCAACGCCCGTGCTGGCCACCAGGCGGGAGATCATGAAGCGGAACAGGCCGCCGATCAGCAGCACACCCATGAAGCAGACGCCATAGCCGATGCCGATGCGCGCCATGGGCAGCGAAATGCTGCCCTCCAGCCGCTGCGCGATCAACGGACCGAACGTCCAGGCGGCCCAGAAGGCGCAGACCCACACCACCACCGACAACACTTCCGAAATGAGGCCGCGCACCAGGCCGATCAAGGCCGAGATGAACAGCACGCCCATGATGACGTAGTCCACCCAGCTCACGAAGCATCCCCTGGTGTCGTGGTCATGCGGGCGTTACGGGGCCGACACCACAACGCCGTCGAGGCCGACCTTGGCCTTGATCTGGTCTTTCAGGCGCGTCGCGTCGTCGCGCTGGGTCTGCGGACCGGCGCGCACGCGCCATAGCTTGGCGCCCGAGGACGCGACCACGGTGTCGACGTAGCCGGCGATGCCCGCGCCACGCAGTTTATCGCGCAGTCGCGTGGCTTCCGCTTCGCTGCTGACCGCGGCCACCTGGACGGCGAAGCCACCGGCGCGCGGCGAAGCGGCGGGAACGGCAGCGGCCGTCGGCGCGGCGGCCGCTGCCGGCGTGGGCGCCGCCCGCGCCGGCGGAGGCGCATCGGCGGTCTGGGTCTCCGGCCGGGACGACAGCGAGGCGGGCGCGCCTGGCGCCGCGGCGGTGATCTTCAACCGTGCGGCTTCCGCGGCGGCCCGGGTCTCGAACGGACCGGCGGTGACGCGGGTGAGCGACTTGCCCGCCTGGTTGGTCGCGGCGGTGCTGACGGGATAGCCGAGGGCCTTCACCTTCTGCACGAGGGCATCGGCCTTGCTGCGGTCGGCGTAGGCGCTCAGGTTGATGCTGTAGCTGCCGCGTCCGGCGGTACCGGCGGGCAGGGCCTGCGCGGCGGCGGCCTTGGGCTCGGCCACGGGCGCGGGCACGGCGACCGCCTTGGGCGGCTTGGCCGTGGCGACGGCAGCCGCCGGCGTGACGGCCTTGGGCGGCGCCGGCGCATTGGCGAAATCTTCCGGCAGGGCGTCGGCCGGCTTGCGCGAGGCGATGTCCACCGAGGCGAGCTTGCTGCCACCACCCGGGGTGACCGTGGCCGGCGACGCCACGGGCGCCTGGACCGGCTGCACACCGCCGTTGGCGGGCGGCGTACCGGCTGCCTGTGTTGCACCGCTGGCCGCGGCGGGCGAACCGCCGGGGGCCACATCGAGCGTGCGGGTTTGCAGTTCGCGATCGGGCGCGGGCGGAATCTCCAGGCTGACCGTCTGATCGGCGTCCGATTTCGGCGGCGCGCTGGAGAACATCATGGGCACGAACAGGACCAGCAACGCGATCAGTACCGCGGCACCCAGCAAGCGTGTTTTCAAGGAAGGCTCCATACGACCGGCGCAAAGCGAATCGAGCCGATTATAGCCGGCAAAGGGGTGGCCCCGACGCCCCGGGTGCCGGGGCGTTCACGTCGTGGCGGCCAGTGCCGCGCTGGCGACGAAGAAGGAGCCGAACAGCAGCACGGTGTCGCCCTCCCCGGCCGCGGACCGCGCGCCGGCCCAGGCACTGGCCACGTCGTCGAACACCGCATGCGCGGCATGCGGCAGGACCGCCGCGAGGTTGTCCGCCAGCGCCGGCCCGGTAAGGCCCCGGGGGGTATCCCCGTCCAGGCCGGCGAGGTACCAGTAATCGACCCGATCGCCCAGGGCAGCCATCACGCCCTTCGTGTCCTTGTCGGACAAGGCGCCATACACGGCCAGCAGGCGTCCATCGCGGTGCTCCGCATCGATCCAGGCTGCCAGGGAGCGCGCCGCCTGGGGGTTATGGCCCACGTCCACCACGGTCGTCGGATGCGCGCCGATCCGTTGCAGGCGGCCCGGCACCCGGACTGCGGTCAGCGCATGGCGTAGCGCGTCGGTCGGCACCACCACTCGCGGAGCCAGCGCATGAACAGCGGCGATGGCGGTGGCCGCATTGTCGAGTTGCACGGGCGCATCCAGGGCTGGCAACGGCAACGCGTGCCGCGTGCCGTCGGCGTGCACCCAGGTCCACGCATTGCCGCGCCCGGTACCTGTCGGCTCGACCTGGTAGTCGATGCCGGCGCGGGCCATGTGGGCACCGCATGCCGCCAGCGCCGTGAGCAGGCCGTCCGGCGGCTGCCGCTCGCCGACGATCGCCGGACGGCCGGACCGTGCAATGCCGGCCTTCTCGCGACCGATGCTGTCGCGATCGCTGCCCAGCCATTCCTGGTGATCGAGGTCGATCGTAGTGATGACGGCCACATCGGCGTCCACGATGTTCACCGCATCCAGCCGGCCACCCAGGCCCACTTCGAGGATGGCCACGTCCAGCGACGCGCGGGACATGAGGTCGATCCCTGCCAGCGTGCTGAATTCAAAGTAAGTCTGCGCGATATCGCCACGCGCCTGCTCGATCCGCTCGAACGACGCCACCAGTGCGTCGTCGTCGGCATCGCGACCGTCGAGACGGACGCGCTCGTTGTAGCGCACCAGGTGCGGCGAGGTGTAGCAGCCGACACGGTAGCCGGCGGCACGCAGCATCCCCTCGATCAGCGCGACGGTGGAGCCCTTGCCGTTGGTGCCGCCCACCGTGACCACGAGCGGTGCCGGACGCGGCGCGCCCATGGCCGTCCAGACGGCACGGACGCGATCCAGTCCGAGTGCGATATCGCTCTTGTGCGTACGCTGTTGGTAGGTCAGCCAGTCGGACAGCGTGCGCGTCATGGGGAAAACCAGGGTGACATGGCGTGGAAAGCCCGATGAAAGAGGCGTGCAGCTTAATGCGCCTGACGGCCGCGCGCACCCTCGCGGCCCTGGCACACGCGAAGGTAGGCGGCATGTTCGCGCTCTGGTCTGCACTGGTCGAAGGGACACGCGCCCATGCGATCGTTCCCCTCCTGGCCTTCCTCCACCTGGACGGACTGGCCGGCGACCCGCGGGAGATCGCCGAGGCGATCCTCATCTCGCTGCTGCAGGTAGCGATCATCGGTTTCCTGTTCCGCCCGCTGGAGTCGATGATTCCCGCGGAACGCTGGCCGGACCGCCGCCTCACGCGGGTAGACCGCCAATACACGCTGATGATGCTGCTGGGCATCTTTCCCATGTTCAGCTATCTCGTGCTCACCCCGATAAGCAACTACTTCGGCGGTGCGGACACCGGGGCGGGCAGCGACGATTCGCTGCTGGGCATCACGCACTGGATTCCCGCGCTGGCCGGCCATCCGCTGGCGCTGTTCATCCTCTACTACCTGATCTACGACCTGGTGTACTACTGGATGCACCGCCTGCAGCATGCCCTGCCCTGGTGGTGGGCGCTGCATAGCATGCACCACAGCACCCGGCAGATGAGTTGCTGGACCAACGATCGCGGCAGCCTGGTGGACGGTTTCCTGCAGTCGATGGTGCTCGCCGGCGTGGGACTGGTCATCGGCGTCGAGCCCACCGACTTCGCGTGGCTGATGCTGATCGGCGAACTGGTGCAGAACTTCTCCCACGCCAACGTCCGCGTGCGCTTCGGGCCCGTCCTCGATCGGCTGCTCGTCTCACCGGTATTCCATCGCCTGCACCACATGCGGGTGGACCCGGACCGTCCGACCCTGCACAACTGCAACTTCGGCCAGGTGTTCTCGATCTGGGACGTGGTGTTCGGCACTGCCCTGTACGGCGAGCCCATCCGCCCCACGGGCGTGGGCGATCCGATGGTGGACGCCGACAACGACAAGGGCCTGGTCGGCCTGCACTGGAACGCCTTCCGCCGCTTCTGGGGCGCCGTCCGCTGCCGCGCCGGCTGGCGCCTGGGCGACGTGGCCTTCGACGAGGACTACCGCCCCATACCCGTCAAGGACCTCGACCTCCATGCCCTGGAAGCAACCCCTCGCGAAACCCACCCCCGGTAGGAGCGCACGATGTGCGCGAAAAAAAACGCCAGCTGCAAGGCTGGCGTTTTTCACCTCATCTCACCGAAGCAAGATCAGCAACCCGCCTCGCCCCCGAACGGATCGTCCAGGATGATCGTATCGTCACGATCCGCACCGGTCGCCACCAGCGCCAGCTTGCAGCCGGAGAGTTCCTCGACCGCACGCAGGTACGCGCGCGCGGCGGGCGGAAGCTTGTTCCAGTCGCGGATGCCGGCGGTGGATTCTTCCCAGCCCGGGAACTCCAGGTACACCGGCTTGCACTCGTCCCAACCGTCGGCGTCCAGCGGAGCCAGTTCGCGACGCTTGCCGCGGTATTCGTACGCGATGCAGACCTTGATGCTTTCCAGGCCGTCGAGCACATCGAGCTTGGTGATCGCCAGGCCGTCGATACCGTTGATCTGCACGGCGCGCTTCAGCGCGACCAGGTCGATCCAGCCGCAGCGGCGCGGACGGCCGGTGCTGGCACCGAACTCGTTGCCCTTCTTGCGCAGCAGCTCGCCCATGTCGTCGTTGAGTTCCGTCGGGAACGGACCGCCGCCGACGCGCGTGGCGTAGGCCTTGCAGATGCCCAGCACGTAGTCGATGTCACGCGCGCCGACACCGGTGCCGGCCAGTGCGCCGCCGACGGTGGTGTTGGACGAGGTGACGTACGGATAGGTGCCGTGGTCGATGTCGAGCAGCGCGCCCTGCGCACCTTCGAACAGGATGTTGCCGCCGTCGCGGCGCACGTCGTGCAGGATGGTGGCGACGTCGTCGACCATCGGGCGCAGGTACTCGCCCCAGGTCAGCGCTTCGTCGAGCACGGTCTGGTAATCGACCGGCTCGGCCTTCAGCCACTGGGTCAGCACGAAGTTGTGGTATTCCACCGCTGCCTGCACTTTTTCCGGCAGCTCGTGCGGGTACATCAGGTCGGCGACGCGGATGGAACGACGGGCGACCTTGTCCTCGTAGGCCGGACCGATGCCGCGGCCGGTGGTGCCGATGGCCTTGGCGCCGGACGCCACTTCGCGCGCCTTATCGACGGCGATGTGGTACGGCATGATCAGCGGCGTGGCCGGCGAGATCTTCAGGCGCGGACGCACGTCGACGCCCTGGGCTTCCAGCTCGGCGATCTCGCTCATCAGCGCGGCCGGCGACAGCACCACGCCGTTGCCGATCAGGCAGAGTGCGTCGTCGCGCAGGATGCCCGAGGGAATGAGGTGCAGGACGGTTTTCTTGCCCTTGATAACCAGCGTATGACCGGCGTTATGGCCACCCTGGAAACGTGCGACGGCACCGACGCGCTCGGTAAGAAGATCGACGATCTTGCCCTTGCCCTCGTCGCCCCATTGCGCGCCCAGAATTACGACTGACTTACCCATGTTGACGGTTCTCTTTGGTGGCGTTGCCCGAACGGGCGATGTGGATAGGGATCAGCGCTGACGACCGGGGCCGTCGTTGAGATAGCGCAGGAATTCGGAATCGGGCTTGAGGACGAGTACACCCTTGCCGTCGGCGAACGACTTGCGATATGCCGCCATGCTGCGATAGAAGGCGAAGAACTCCGGGTCCTGGCTGTAGGCCTGGGCGTAGATGGCGGCCGCCTGGGCATCGCCGTCGCCCTTGACCTTGGTGGCGTCGCGCTCCGCGTCCGCCAGCAGCACGGACTTCTGCCGATCCGCATCGGCGCGGATCTTGGCCGCGCTTTCCTGGCCGGTATAGCGCAGTTCGTTGGCCAGCTGCAGGCGCTCGGCGCGCATACGCTTGTAGACCGAACCGCTGACTTCGTCGGGCAGGTCGATACGCTTGATGCGTACGTCGACCACGGCGATGCCGAGGTTCTTGCGGGCGGCGGCGTCGGTGTCCTTGCGAACCTGGCCGGTGATGTCCTCACGGCCTCCGGCGATCAGGTCTTCCAGCTTGCGCGAGTTGAACTCGTGCCGCAGGGCGTCCTTCACGATGGGCGTCAGGCGCTGGATGGCCTGGGTGTCCTCACCCGACGTGGCGCGGTAGAAGGCCGCGTTGTCGGCGATGCGCCACTTCACGTAGAAATCGACGTTGACGCTCTTCTTCTCGAGCGTGAAATAGCGCTCGGGCTGGGCGTCGAGGCCGAGGATACGGTTGTCGAAACGCATCACCTGCTGCACGACCGGAATCTTGAAGTGCAGCCCGGGCTGGTAGTCGGCACGGACGATGCGGCCGAACTGCAGCAGCAGGGCGTTCTCGCCTTCCTTGACCACGAAGACACTGTTGAGACCGAGCAGGACGACGACGAGGACGATGAGGCCGGAAACGATCTTCACTGGGCGCTCCCCTGCGGCGGGTTCGTGGTCGGGGTGGCATCCGTCGTGGCCGACTGGACCACGGTGCCGACGCCGGGCACGTTACGGACGGCGCTATCGGGCGAGCCGACCGGCAGCTGGATGATGTTCTTGCCGTTGGTGCCGTCGACGATCTTCGGGTTGTCCGCCATCACTTCCTCGACCGTTTCCAGCCACAGCCGGCGCCGGGTGACCTCGGGCGCGGCGCGGTATTCCTTGAGCAGCAGGTCGAAGCGCTCGGCCTCGCCGTTGGCGCGGGCGATGCGCTCGACACGATCACCCTCGGCCACCGCGGCGATCCGACCGGCGTCGCCACGGGCCAGCGGCACCACGCGGCTCTCGTAAGCGCGGGCGTTGTTTTCTTCGCTCTGCTTGTCTTCGCGCGCGGCGTTGACGTCGTCGAAGGCGTCCTTCACTTCCTTGGGCGGCGAGACGTTCTGGAAGCTGACGCCGGTGACCATGATGCCCGCGTCGTACTTGTCGAGCGTGGCCTGGAGGATGTCGCGGGTCTGCTGCTGCAGGGTTTCCTTCGCGGCGGGCGCGACGCCGGCCACCGGCGCCTGGTCCGGCGCGGGCGTGTCCACGCCCGGCGTGGTCAGGATGTTGTCCATGATGTTGGCGCCCACCACCGATCGCACGGCCGCCTCGGCCGCGTTGTGGATGGTGTTCTCTTCACGGTCGGCATTGGAATAGAGGAACTTGCGTGCGTCCGACACCTGGTACTGCACGTTGAAATCGATGGCGATGATGTTCTCGTCGCGGGTGAGCATGGACACGTTGTCGGACACGGAGCGAACCTGGGTGGTCTCGACCTTGGTCACCGTCTCGATGGGGCTGGGCGCCTTGAGGTGGAAGCCCGGCGGCAGGATGCGCGAGAACTGCCCGAAGCGCAGCACCACGCCCACCTGGCGGGCGTCGATCACCGTATAGCTGCTGACCAGCAACCAGGCCACGATGAAGACCAGCACGATGGCGGTGACGCCACCACTGCCGGCACCGAACCTGCCGAAGCGCGCCCGCAGGTTCTTGAGCGCACCGTCGAGGTCAGGTTTGCGCCCACCCGACCGGTTGCGGTTCCAGGGGTCCTTCTGGCCGTTGCCGGGTTCGTTCCAAGCCATGGGCGGCAGTCTCCTTGGGGGACCGTGGTGGGGGCTGCGAGGCCTTCAGCGCGCCCCGGTAGAGGCACGCAAACGCCGTGAATTCTATCAGATGCTTCCGACCGGGTGCGGTTAGAACGCCGGATGGGGCGGATCGATCAGGTCGCGCAGGGCACGCGCATGCTCGTCGTCACCCAGCAGCGGCGCCAGCACGGAGCGTGGTGCGTCGATATCCAGGTGCCAGCCGTGCTCGTCGATGGACTCCCCGGCGATGGCGCCTGCCGCTTTCAGCCGCGCATGCAGGCGGCCCGCCGTGAGCGGAAGCTCAAGGCCCGAGCGGATGCGGTCGCCACCAAGCAACTCGCCCAACGCCTCGCGCAAGCCCTCGACGCCCTGCCCCGTCGCCGCCGACAGCCATACCTGGCGCGGCTTGCCGTCGTCGCCGCGGTCGATGCGCGGCTCGACGTCGATCAGGTCGACCTTGTTCATGACCGACAGCTGCGGGACATCGCCGGCGCCGATCTCGTCGAGCACCTCGTCGACGACTCGCCGCAGCAGGTCGCGCTCCTCGTCGGCGGCATCGCTCAGGTGGATCAACAGGTCCGCGTCGCGGGCCTCGGCCAGCGTGGCGCGGAACGCGGCCACCAGGTCATGCGGGAGCTCGCGGATGAAGCCGACGGTATCGGCGACCACCGCAGGCCCGCAGGACAGCCCGTCGATCTTGCGCACCGTGGGATCCAGCGTGGCGAACAACTGGTCGGCGGCGTAGACCCCGCCGGTGGTGAGCGCATTGAACAGCGTGGACTTGCCGGCGTTGGTGTAGCCGACCAGGGCCACCCGCGGCACGGTGTTGCGCAGGCGGGAGCGCCGCTGCTGGTCACGCTGCACGCCGACCTTCTCCAGCCGCTTGCTGAGCATCTTCACCCGCTCGGCCAGCAGCCGGCGGTCGGTCTCCAGCTGGGTTTCACCCGGGCCGCGGTTGCCGATGGCACCACCGCGCTGGGCATCCAGATGGGTCCAGCCGCGCACCAGGCGCGTCGAAAGATGCTTGAGCTGGGCCAGCTCGACTTCCAGCTTGCCTTCATGGGAGCGGGCACGCTGGGCGAAGATATCCAGGATCAGCCCGGCGCGATCGACCACGCGCGTCTTGAGCTGCTTCTCCAGGTTGCGCTCCTGCACCGGGGTCAGCTCGTGGTCGACCAGCACCACGTCGGCCTCGAGCGCACGCACGGCCTCGGCCACTTCGTCGGCCTTGCCGGTACCGATATAGAAACGGGGGTTGGGTTTCTCGACGCGTGCCGAAATGGTCGCGAGGACCTCGGCGCCTGCGGAGGATACGAGCTCGGCGAACTCTTCGCCGCGCCGGATGGCATCGCCTTCGCCGCGCGAATGCGGCAGCACGAGCACGGCCCGGTCGCCTTTCTTTTGCCTGTCGAACACTTAGGGGGATGACCTCGTCGGAAAGGAAGGAGCACGCGCACCCCTAAGGATACGCGCACCCGCCCTTTCCCATATGGGTTGCCGCCGGGGTTCCCTCAACCCTCGACGTCGCCCGAGCCTCCGTCCGCATGGTCGTGGCCGCCGACGCGCACGTTGCGGCTGGGCACCACGGTGGAGATGGCATGCTTGTAGACCATCTGGCTCACCTGGTTGCGCAACAGCACCACGAACTGGTCGAACGACTCGATCGTGCCCTGCAACTTGATGCCGTTCACCAGGTAAATGGCGACCGGCACGCGCTCGCGCCGCAGCGCATTGAGAAACGGATCCTGCAACGATTGCCCTTTGGACATTTCTTCTTCTCCCCTACGCCTTCGTACGGGACCGGGCAAAAAGAACGCCTTTCGACGCCCCGGTCCAAGTGTCTTGAATCTTAACCGCTTTTAAACGCTGGCTGGAAGCGCCGTACGTCACCGTATCGACTTTTCCAGGAACCCTGCCAGCGCCACGTCCGACGCCGGCAGCGGATCCTGCCTGTCGGGGTCGAAAGTGCGTGCGTCGAGCTCGCTGCGCAACCAGGTGATCTGCCGCTTGGCGAGTTGCCGCGTGGCATAGATACCACGGTCGCGGAAGTTCGTGGCGGTTCCCTGCCCGTCGAGGTATTCCCACGCCTGCCGGTAGCCGACGGCCCGGATCGCCGGAAGGTCGGCGTGCAGGTCCCCCCGCGCCCGCAGGCGCTGCACCTCGTCGAGGAGCCCGGCCGCGATCATGGCGTCGAAGCGTTGCGCGATGCGGGCGTGGAGCAAAGTGCGATCGGCCGGAATGAGGGCCAGCTTGAGCACCCGCCAGGGGAACCGCTCACGCAGGCCCTGCCCTTGCAGTTCGGTCAGGGTACGACCGGTCAGCGTCATGACTTCCAGGGCGCGCTGAATCCGCTGGGCGTCGCCAGGCCGGATTCGTGCACCGGCTGCGGGATCCAGCGTCGCCATCCGCGCGTGCAACGCATCCCAGCCGATGCGCCCCGCCTCGGCGCCGATGCGCTCGCGCAGCGCCGGATCGGCCTCGGGCAGGTCGGAAAGGCCCCGCTGCAAGGCCCGGAAATACAGCCCGGTGCCTCCGACCAGCAAGGGCACCCTGCCCGCGTCGTGCTGCCGGGCCATCGCCGCCAGTGCATCCGAGCGGAAATCGGCGGCCGAGTAAGGGTGTGCGGGATCGCGTATGTCCACCAACTCGTGGGGGTAGCGCGACAGCGTGGCGGCATCGGGCTTGGCCGAACCGATGTCCAGTCCGCGATACACCAGCGCGGAATCCACGCTGATCAGGCCCAGCGGGTAACGGTCGGCCAGCGCGCAGGCAAGCGCGGTCTTGCCCGAGGCCGTGGGGCCCATCAGGAAGATGGCGAGGGGACGGGTATCCAGGGTCATGCGCGCGTCGGTCGATCAAACGACCGCAAGGGTAGCGCAGGCGGACATGCCGATGGCGTCCGCCGTCACCCAGGCAGACATTCCGCCATGAGATACGGGAACAACCTGCATGACCTCGCGGAGGGTGTCGGGTAACCTCATCGCTCACCGCCGTGATCAAAAAGTACGCAGCGCAATGTAAGTCGTTGAGCGGCCAGCGCACATGCGACTTATCCACACGGTTATGCAACCTGTAGCCACATCGGCTGTGGATAACCAACACGACCACGGAAGACACCATGCAAGCAGCGGACGCATCGACGCCAGGCCACGAGCAAACCACCCACGTCGAGTTCGAAAAGCTCTGCTTCGAAGCCATGCGCACTCAGTTCGAAGCCATGCGTACGCAGGCGGAAGTCGCAAAAGTATGGGCGGAGCACTCGCGCACGCAGGCGGAGACCATCAAGGCACAGTCCCAGGTGAAGTGGTATCCCTACGTAGCCATCGCCTCGCTAGCCGCCGCGTGCATGGGTGCCGGTGCCGCCGTGTACAAACTCCTGACCATGTTCTGAGTCGCTGGTCAGCGAATGACCAGCGTGACGCAAGTAGGCGTCACACGGTGCAAATTCCTACTTGTCCACAGGCTTATGCAGTACGTATCCACATTGGGTGTGGATAACCGCTTCAGCGACAGCCTCGCACGCAGCGGAAATACGCCGACTCGCGCGCGTAGTCGAGAGTCATGGCGAAGTGCTGGAAGATGTTGCCGCCCGCCGCGCCTTCGGTCGGCCTATCCATGAACTGCGCCATGAACACGTGGAAGGCCCGATCGGGTTGTTCCGTGAACCATACGGGTCCGACCGTCCATCCAGCGATTTCGACCTTCGGCACCTCGATAATGCGTTCGAGTGGCTTGGCCGCCACCTTGTCGTCCGCATGCTCCACCACACGCCACTCCGGATGCGCGGCGTGCCAGCGCTCGAAGATCGTCGTGGTGATGTAGCTGGTCACGCCTTCGCCGTGAACCGTGGGCGTACCACTGACCTTCACGGAGGAAGCTGTGGGATAGGACGACGCGCCGGTATCCAGCAGCATGTCCAAGGGCTGGCCGTCGACCCGGATGCTCAGGCGCGGGAACCCGGAAGCCCGATGCCCATCCTCGTCATGAGGAAACCCGAGTGCCACCTTGTGCGCCGCAGGGGCCGGCTGCCAACCTTTTCCTTGGAGCGTCAGGCGCTGCGCGGGGTAGTCGAACGTCCAGGTACCCTGGGGAAGATAGCCGGCACCCCATTGGCCGTCATCGGTGTCAGGAGCGCCTGCCACCACCATCAGCGCTGCGCCACAGGGGCCGCTGCCCAGAAGAGGCAGCCCACGCCCGGCCTTGAAGCGCGGCAACGGCGCCACGAGCGCTTTTTCGTCGCCCAACGCACACGTCCGAGTAGTCAGTTGCAGCCGCTGAGCCGCAGCCTGGCTGATCCAGTACATGCCGCCACCGCCACCGCCGCCGGTGTCCACCAGCAAGCGCAGGCGCTGGCCATCGGCGGTTTCAGGCACGGCAAAGAAATGCCCCGCCTCGTAGACGGTAGGGATTACCTGTGCCTTGTCGCGATCCGACGATTCGGCGTGTACGCCGCATACGAACGACGCGGCAGCAAGGAACGACGCAATGCGGAAGTCTCGTGCCACGGCGGCTCGCTCACGAAAAAAGGACGACGCGGCATAGTGGCCCGCGCCGTCCCCCCGCTTCAAGCCACCGCGCCGATTAGGCCGCCGGACGGAAGATCGCGCAGAGCTTGTTGCCGTCCGGATCGCGAACGTAGGCGAGATACACCTCGCCCGCGCCGGTCTGGCGCGGACCCGGCGGCTCTTC
The DNA here is from genome assembly GCF_041228075.2 of Xanthomonas sp. NCPPB 2632. Classification (NCBI taxonomy): domain Bacteria; kingdom Pseudomonadati; phylum Pseudomonadota; class Gammaproteobacteria; order Lysobacterales; family Lysobacteraceae; genus Xanthomonas; species Xanthomonas sp. NCPPB 2632. The sequence continues at coordinate 1,522,764 of NZ_CM192979.1, read as the reverse complement.
GATCGAGACCCCGCCGGCCGCGACTGCCGCGTCGTGGAACTGCGCGACCTGCTCGGGCGAGTCGCAGCGAAAACCGACCGTGGTGCCATTGCCGGCCTGGGGCGGCAGGTCGTTGATCGGCTGCGTCACGCAGAACGAACTGCCGTCGTGCCGGTAGAACAGCCGGACATGGCCGCTGCCCGACACGTTCCTTACGGGCTCACCGGCACCCACGACGCCGAGTACGGCGTCGTAGAACCGCTTGGAGCGTTCGATATCGCTGGAACCGACCATGACGTGACTGAGCATGCAAACTCCGTTGGGGCTTCAAGGGTTTCCGGATTGTAATGGCTTACGTCGCCAGCGAAAGCTCGTACACGTCGTCGCGAGCAAGGCAGCAGCTGATACCGCAACACCAGCTGATATTCTTGGGGGGAATACATGGACGAGGCCGGAACCGTGCAAGACGCAGAACTCGAACAACTCCGCGCAAACATCAACAAAACCATGGCGGAGACCATGAAAATCGGTGCCGAAACCGCGAAGGTCATCGCGGAGCAGCGGTACTACCCGATGATCGCCCTTGGAGCGATCATCGTCAGCGCCCTGAGTGCCGTCGCGGTGCTGATCGCCAAGCTTCTCTAGCGATCCTCACGACCTCGGAACCCTACTGACGGACACGCCGTACTCGCGGTTTTTTTCAGGCGCCCCTCCGCGGAGATGCCGCATCGAACAACGCCGCGAGCGTCGCTTTCCTCTCGGGCACCTCAGTCGCCAGCGAGGTGTCGGGTGATCATCCTCTGAGCGAGTTCGGCCGCTTGCGGCCGCTGCCCGAGCGCAGAGGGTGCTCACCCGACGCCTCCTCCCGTTATCGCACGAGCCTCGCGCTTCTCTCCCGGCACTGCGCGAAGATCCATAAGAAAGGCTCGCCGGTAACGGCGAGCCTTTCTCAGTCATGTACGAAGAACGTTTGCCCCGCGACGATTACTTCGCGGGCACACCCATTTCCTTCAGCAGGTTGTCCGCGTGATCGAGGTGGTGCATCACCCACAACATGTAGCGCACATCCACCTGAATCGACCGGTTGAGCTTCGGGTTGAACAGCCAGTCGCCGCTCACCGACTCCCAGTTGCCGTCGAAGGCCAGACCTACGAGGCGACCCTCGGCGTCCAGTGCCGGCGAGCCGGAGTTGCCGCCGGTAATGTCGAGGTCGGCAAGGAAGTCCACCGGCAGCGTGCCAAGCTTCTTCGAGGCGTAGCCGTCGAAGGCCTTCGCCTTGATCGCATCGATCTCGGCCTTGGGTGCATCGAACGGGTCTTCACCGGTGTTCTTCTCCACGATGCCCTCGGCCGTGGTGAAGGCCGAGTAGCTCACGCCATCGCGCGGCGCCACGCCCTTCACGTTGCCGAAGGTCACGCGCAGCGAGCTGTTCGCATCCGGGTAGACAGGCAGGCCCTGTGACTCCTTCCACGCGATGATCGCCTGCATGTAGCGCGGGCGCAGCTTGGCCAGTTCGCCCTCGCGGGCATCGTCCTGCTGGTCGATCATCTTCAGTTCCGGCAGCAGTGCACGGGCCAGCTTGAGCATGCTGTCGTTGCTGGCGGCCAGTGTCTTCGCGTCGGCCTTGAACCACTTCATGCGCTCGGCGGTGTCGCCCAGCTTGCTGCCCTTGTACAGGGCGGCCACCTTCGCCTGGATCGCGGGACGCGTGGACGCGCCACCCAGCCAGGTGTCCAGCCCGGGCAGGCGCTGATCCTTCGGCAGGGATACATAACGCACCAGGGCGTTGGTCAGCAGTTCCTGGTCGGTCTGCGCGTCGTAGCGACGCTCCATCTGCTTCAGGCCGCCTTCGATGCGCGGTTCGTCGCGCTCCTGGTAGCCCGACTCGCGGTCCATGTCCGGCTTGGCGCGCTCGTCGGCCAGCTTCGCCAGGCGCACGCCCGCGGAGAACAGCTGCGTGCGCTGGATGAGCATCAGGTCCAGGTCGCGTTCGCGCGTGGCCTGATACTCGGTCAGCTTCGCCTTCAGCTGGGCGATGTCGGCGGCCAGCGCCTGGTTCTCGGCGCCGCCCTGCTTGGCCAGCCAGGCGTTGAGGTCGGCCTCCTGCTTCTGCTTGACCGCGACGGCATCCGCGCGACGCAGGCCCTCGAGCTGGCCGCCGAAATTCTTCAGGTAGTTGTTGAGGCCGGCGACGAGGCTGGCGTACTTCACGGTGACGTTGGGATCGCGCTTGCCGTTGGCGGCGATGGTGTCGAGCTGCTGCTGGTACAGCTTGATCTGCGTCGGGTAGATCCAGTCGATGGCGCTGCTGACTTCCTGGGCCAGGCGGTACCGGTTGGTGCGGCCGGGGTAACCCACCACCATCACGTAGTCGCCTTCGTCCACGCCCTGCGCATTGACCTTGATGACATGCTTGGGATGGTACGGCACGTTGTCCCTGGAGTAAGCGGCGGACTTGCCGTCCTTGGCGACATACGCGCGCAGGTAGCTGAAGTCGCCGGTGTGACGCGGCCACATCCAGTTGTCGATGTCGCCACCGAACTTGCCGATGGACTCGGGCGGGGCGTACACCAGGCGCACGTCCTTGATCTCCAGCTGCTTGATCAGCTGGTAGCTGTAGCCACCGTGGAACGTGTAGACATCGCAGCGATAGCCGTCGGTCTCGCAGGCCTTGACCAGCGACTTCTTCGCCCGGTCGATCGCGTCGTAGCGCTGCTGCCCGGTCATCGACGCGGTGAGCTTGCCGGTGACGTCGGCCGTGACGTCACGGATTTCCTCGGTGACGAAGACCCGCATGTCGGGCGAGCCCGGCAGTTCCTCGGCCGGCGTCTTCGCGAGGAAGCCCTGCTCGATGAGGTTCTTGTCCTTGGTCGAGTTGTACTGCAGCGCGCCGTAGCCGCAATGGTGGTTGGTGACCACCAGGCCGTCCGGCGACACGAACGACGCCGTGCACCCGCCCAGGCTGACGATCGCGCCCATCGGGTACGCCGTGAGGTCGGTGAGCGATGCGGGATCGAGCTTGAGGCCATGCTGCTTCAGCGTGGCGGCGATCTTCGGCAGCTGGGCCGGCTGCCACATGCCTTCCACGGCGTGGGCAACGGGAACGAACGCGGCCGCGAGGGCGGCGGCAAGGGCAAGTCGGCGCATGGGGTGATACTCCCTGAGTGTTATAAGGTAACAATGCGGCACGGGCCCGCGAGGGGCTATGTGCCGGAGGTCATGGGTGCGCCGGCGCATGGGCCGCGGGAACCCCCAGTTCCTCCAGCAATGCCGGCGACGGGTACACCTTGTCCATCAGCCAGCGCATGTAGCGCATGTCGACATGGATGGCGCGCTTGTAGCGCGGGTCGTACATCCAGCTGGCGCTGACGGCCTCCCAGTTGCTGTCGAAGTTCAGCCCGACCAGTTCGCCCTTCGCGTTCACCACGGGCGAGCCCGAGTTGCCACCGGTGGTGTCGAGGTTGCTGAGGAAGTCGACCGGCATGGCGCCTGTACGTGGATCGGCATAGCCCGCGAAGTCGGCCTTGCGGATCGCGTCGATGAGCGGCTTGGGCGCATCGAACGGGAACCGTCCGGTGTTCTTCTCGACAATACCCTGCACGGTGGTGACCGGCGCGTAGCTCACGGCATCGCGCGCCGCCAGCGGCGTCACCTTGCCGTAGCTGACCCGCAGGGTGGAGTTGGCATCGGGATAGACCGCCTTGCCCTGGCTCTGGCGATACGCCACCAGCGCCTGCATGTACGCCGGCCGCAGGCGCATGAGGTCACCCTCTCGCGCCTTCTTCTCATCCTCCATGCGCAACAACGCGGGGCGAAGTGCGCGAGCGACGACCAGCAGGGCGTCGTCGTCATGCTCGATCGTATCCGGTGTGGCGGCGAACAGGCGTTCGCGCTGGGCATCGTCGCCCAGGCGGGTAGCCGCGTAGAGGCGGTCCAGCGCCCGGGTCAGTTCGGCAGGCGTGCGGCCGAACACGGTGTCCAGCTCGTGCAGGCGCTGCGCGTCGGGCAGCTGCTGATAGCGTGTCATCAACGTGCCGACCAGCGCCTTTTCCACGGCGGGATCGTAGCGGCGCTGGATCTGCCGCAGCTGGCTGTGGATCATCTCCTCGTCGCGCTTCTGGTAGCCGGATTCGCGCGCCGCGTCATCCTTGCGCCGTTCCACCGACAGTCGATCGATCGACAGCGCGCCACGCATCAACTGGGTCTGCGCCGACAACAGGCCGACCAGCAGGTCGCGCTCGCGCACGTCCTTGCCCTGCGCGATCAACGCCATGACCTGATCGATCGAGGGCCGCAACGCCTTCGCGTCCGGCTGGGTAGCCAGCCACGCCAGCGTGGCTGCTTCGTCCTCGCCACGCACGGCCACCGCGTCGCTCCGCTCAAGGCCTTCGCGCTCGCCGCTGAAACGCTTGATGCTGTTCTTCAACGACTGCAACTGCGACGCATAGCGGATGCCCGCGTCCTTGTCAGTCTTGCCCTGCGCTTCGATCACGTCCTGCAAGGCCTTGAGCACGGTCACCGCGGTGGGCAGCCGCCACTGCACCTGATCGGCGAACTCGGCCGCGGTGCGATGGCGGTACGTGGTGCCCGGATAGCCGGCCAACATGACGAAGTCGCCCTCCGCCACGCCCTCGGTAGCTATCTGCAGATGGGAGGGCGGGTGGTAGGGCACGTTGTCCGGCGAGAAATCGGCCGGCTTGCCGTCCTTGCCCACGTAGGCGCGCAGCACCGTGAAGTCGCCCGCATGGCGCGGCCAGACGAAGTTGTCGATCTCGTCGCCGTAGTTGCCGATGGCGCGCGGCGGGGCGTACACCAGCCGGATATCGCGCAGTTCCAGCTGGCGCACGAGGTAGAAGTCGCGGCCGTAGAACATCGTCGAGACGCTGCAGCGGATGCCGGCCTCCGCTTCGCACTCGGCGACGAGCGACTTGCTGGCGGCATCCACGGCGTCGTAGTACGCCCTGCCCGTGGTACCGCGCGCGGCGGCCAGGATGCGGTCGGTGACCTTGTCGAAGCCGACGGTCACGCGGAGACGGTAATCGGGGTTGGCCGGCAGTTCGCCCGCACGGTCGGGCGTCACGAAGCCGTCGGTGATCAGGTCGCGGTCCGCCCGCGTGTTGTACTGGATCACCCCGAAGGCCACATGGTGGTTGGTCAGCACCAGGCCGTCGGACGAGACGAACGCCCCGGTGCCGCCGCCGATCCGGACCACCGCGTTCAACGGCGCGCGGGTGAGATCGGCGAGATCGTTCGGGTTGCCGCGGAAGCCGGCCTCCTTGAGGTTCTTCGCAAGCGAGGGCAGCTGCGATGGCAGCCACATGCCTTCGTCGGCCTTCGCATCCAGGCCCAGCGCCATGGCCGCGCCCAGCATCATCGTTCGCATTCCCATCATCGGTGCCCCTGTCGGTCTTGCCCAAAGCGGACCCGACCATAGAGGCGGCGGGGCGGTCGTGGCAATGGCGCGGCGCACCACGACCGGATCGATGGCGGCCTTATAATCGCGGTTTGGGTCCGCCCCCGGACCTTCCCCGCACGGAACCCTGTGAAGCCCATGCAGCAGACGATGAAGGCGCTGGTCAAGCGCAAGCCCGAACAAGGCATCTGGATGGAAGAAGTGCCGGTGCCGCAGCCCGGCCCGAACGAAGTCCTGATCAAGATCGAGAAAACCGCCATCTGCGGTACCGACCTGCACATCTACAAATGGGATGAATGGTCCCAGCGCACGATCACCCCGGGGCTGACCATCGGCCACGAGTTCGTCGGCCGCGTGGCCGAGATCGGCCCCGGCGTCACCGGCTACGCCATCGGCGACCGTGTCTCCGCCGAGGGGCACATCGTCTGCGGCCACTGCCGCAACTGCCGTGCCGGCCGCCAGCACCTGTGCCCGAACACCACCGGCATCGGCGTGAACCGCAACGGCGCCTTCGCCGAATACATGACCATGCCCGCCTCGAACCTCTGGCCGATCCCGGACCAGGTGCCCTCCGAGCTGGCCGCCTTCTTCGACCCGTACGGCAACGCCGCGCACTGCGCGCTGGAATTCGACCTGATCGGCGAAGACGTGCTGATAACCGGCGCCGGCCCCATCGGCATCATCGCCGCGGGTATCGCCAAGCACGTGGGCGCGCGCAACGTGGTGGTCACCGACGTGAACGACTACCGGCTCAAGCTGGCCGCCGACATGGGGGCCACGCGCGTGGTCAACGTGTCGAAGCAGTCGCTGAAGGACACCGTGAAGGACCTGCACATCGAAGGCTTCGACGTGGGCCTGGAGATGAGCGGCAACCCGCGCGCCTTCGGCGACATGCTCGACTGCATGTACCACGGCGGCAAGATCGCCATGCTGGGCATCATGCCGCGCGGCGCCGGCATCGACTGGGACAAGGTGATCTTCAAGGGCCTCACCCTGCAGGGCATCTACGGCCGGAAGATGTACGAGACCTGGTACAAGATGACCCAGATGGTACTCACCGGCTTCCCGCTGCAGAAGGTGCTGACCCATCAGATCGCCATCGACGATTTCCAGCGCGGCTTCGACCTGATGGACGCGGGTCACTGCGGCAAGGTGGTGTGCTCATGGACATGACCTACCCGGGCCAGACACGTTTCGCCAGCGAACTCGACGCCATCCGCGAGCAGGGACTGTTCAAGCGCGAGCGCATCATCGTCTCGCCGCAGTCGGCGCGGATCACCCTCGAGGACGGCCGTTCCGTCCTCAACTTCTGCGCCAACAACTACCTGGGCCTGGCCGACCACCCCGAGGTGATCCAGGCCGCCAAGGATGCGCTGGACACCCATGGCTTCGGCATGGCCAGCGTGCGCTTCATCTGCGGCACGCAAGACCTGCACAAGGAACTGGAGTCGAAGATCGCCACGTTCTTCGGCAAGGAGGACACCATCCTCTACGCCGCCTGTTTCGACGCCAACGGCGGGCTGTTCGAACCGCTGCTGGGCGAGGAAGACGCGGTCATCTCCGACGCTCTCAACCATGCGTCGATCATCGACGGCATCCGGCTGTGCAAAGCCAAGCGGTTCCGCTACGCCAACTGCGACATGGCCGATCTGGAAGCCCAGTTGCAGGCGGCCGACGCGGCCGGCGCGCGGACCAAGCTGATCACTACCGACGGCGCGTTCTCGATGGACGGCTTCGTGGCCCCGCTGGCCGAGATCACCGCGCTGGCGGCGAAGTACGGCGCCCTCGTGCACATCGACGAATGCCATTGCACCGGATTTCTTGGCGACACCGGCCGCGGCTCGGCCGAGGTACATGGCGTGCTCGACAGGATCGACATCATCACCGGCACGCTGGGCAAGGCCCTGGGTGGCGCGCTGGGCGGTTTCACCACCGGCCGCCGCGAGGTGATCGAACTGCTGCGCCAGCGCTCGCGGCCGTACCTGTTCTCCAATTCACTGCCACCGCATGTGGTGGCGGCGGGTACCAAGGTCTTCGACATGCTGGACGCCGCGGGCGACCTGCGCGAGAAGGTGAAGGAGAACACGCGCTATTTCCGCGAGAAGATGACCGAAGCGGGTTTCGACATCCGTCCCGGCCAGCATCCCATCGTGCCGGTGATGATCTACGACGCCAAGCAGGCCCAGGCCATGGCGGCCGACCTGCTCGACGAGGGCATCTATGTCACGGGGTTCTTCTTCCCGGTGGTGCCGCAGGGCAAGGCGCGCATCCGCACCCAGATGAGCGCGGCGCACACGCGCGAGCACCTGGATCACGCCATCGCGGCGTTCACCCGGGTAGCCAGGAAGCTGGGCATCCTGGCAGCCTGAGAAAACCCTACGGAAGTCGCCGCAATGCGGCGACTTCCGTCGCGGTGAGGTGTCGCCACGCGCCCTTGGCCAGGTCGCCGAGTTCGAGCGTACCGATCGCGACCCGGACCAGGCGCTGCACATCGAAACCCAGGGCACTCACCAGACGGCGGATATGCCGGTTGCGCCCTTCGTCCAGTGTCACTTCCAGCCATGCCGTGCGCTCGCCCTGGCGAAGTAACGAAACGGCGACCGCGCGCAATCGCTCGCCGCCGTCGTCGACGCCGTCCCGCATCGCCGCGAGGGTCGGCGCATCCGGCTGCCCGCGCACCTGCACGTGATAGGTCTTCGCCACATGCGTGGCCGGCTCCGTGATTCCGGCGGCCCATACGGTGTCGTTGCTGAGCAGGAGCAGACCCTCGCTGGCCTTGTCCAGGCGCCCCACCGGTCCCAGCCACGGCAGGCCGGCCCCCTCAAACAATGAATACACCGTGTCGCGTCCGCGCTCGTCGGCGGCGGAGACGACGATGCCGCGCGGCTTGTTCAGTACCAGGTAGACCTTCTCCGCGGCATCGGCCCCGATCCCATCGAAGGCGATCTGCTCGTGCCCGGCGATCGGCCACTCCGGATCGCGTACGACGTTGCCATCGACGCGTACCCGCCCTTCCCGCACGGCTTTTTCAGCCTGACTGCGCGAACATACACCGCGTTTGGACAGCACGCGGGCAAGGCCATAGCGCGGCGATGACGATGAGCCGCGGGATCGGAGCGGGATGTGACCGGGATAGCCTGCCATATCCAAAAGGATAGCGCCGATCGCGCCGGATTTGCCCCTGATTCCCTTACGACGCCCGATATATGGCCGGACCGGCGACCGGCGCGGACAATGCGAACGGCAACATGACGTTGCACAGCTCTGCAGCCGGCTGCATGGAGTGGCTGCCATGAAAGGAGAGGGACATGGGATTCATCAATCCGCGCCGCGCGCGCGGCGGCAAGTCGGTCAACAACACACAGTCCACCCTGGTCGAGGACTTCGATACCCTGGCCGCCGGCACCTGGATCGTGCCTGACCATCCTGTGATCACCGGCTGGTTGACCATCGAGGCCGTGGAAGGCCACGCCGTCGTCACACCGATCACCGAGCGGGACGGGAACCAGCTGACCATGGTCCAGGCAGGGGGAAATGCAGATCCGTTTTGCGGCCTGTCATTTACGTCGCGACGCGCCTCAGCCGTCATCCTGGATGTTTTCTCGCCTGCGGCGGGTCAGCTCTACATCCAGCTTTACGATCATCTTGTCGATAACCCGGAAGACGCGACCTTCTCTGAAAAATGGATCTCGCTGACCAAAGGACGAAACCTTATCCAGGAGTCGCACCCGGAAGGCCTTCGCATCGAGGCCGTGGCGCTATCCCCGGACTACATGGATATCCTCGTCGTCGACAACCTGACCCTGGTCGGCGTCTAGATTCCGACAAAAAAAGTCTCATCGCGGATTACCGGGGATGGGTCGCCTTCGGCTTCGCAGTTGCTTTTTTGCGGCGTGCGGTGTGGCGCGAAGAGCCGGCGGGTAGCCCCCTCGGTGCCACGCCTGGGTGGCACCCGCCGGCTCTTGCTCCGAGACGCCAAGGCTAAACGCGGTGCCGAAGGCGAGCCCACCACTGCAATCCGCGATGAGCCAAAAAAAACGGCATGCCGGAGCATACCGTTTCGGAAAATACGTTGAAGGGTACCCGTCAGATCTTGGCGATACCTTCGGGGCGCTTGGCGCCGGCGAAGTGCTTGGACCAGTAGGCCTCGTTGAGGCTGTCCACGCGAACCGTCTTGCCCGCCGACGGGGAGTGGATGAACTGGCCGTTGGCGATGTACATGCCGACGTGCGAGATGGCCTTGCCGCGGGTGCGGAAGAACACCAGGTCGCCCGTCTTCATTTCGTTGCGCTTGACCTTGAGGCCGGCGAGGAACTGGCTGGCCGAGTTGGTCGGCAGGTCGAGGCCGATGCTGTGGGCGAAGACGTAGCGGACGAAACCGCTGCAATCGAAGCCGGTGGACGGAGCGCGGCCACCACGGTGGTAGCGGATATCGCGCAGTTTCATCGCGAAAGAAAGCAGGGCCTCGCGGGCATGGCCATCGACGTGGCCGGCGAGCTTGGCGGAGGCGGCGGCAACGACGCTGTCGTCGTCTTCGTCGTCGGCCAGGGAATCGTCGTCGGAGGACGTGGTGTCAGCGACCGCGGCGGTGGATTTCGGGGCGGTGAGCGACGCCTTCGGGGCGGTGAGCGAAGCGATGTCCGGAATGGCCGACTGGGCCAGGGCGTTCGCCGGTGCGAACACGGGAAGATCGGTGAGGAGCAGCGTTGCGGACTGGTCAAGACCCTGTGGAGCGGCGACGGTGTCGGCCATGACGGGTGTGACGGAAGCGATGCAGCAGGAGGCTAACGCGAGAGCGGTCAGTCGCTTTAAATGCATGAGCGATAAGGCCTATTCATCGTGAAGTTAAGCCGCCGTGAAGGTGAGACGACCGTGAACGAGTGGTGAAGTTACCAAACGACGACGGCCTTGTTGTTGGCATAAAGTTAAAAGCGGCTTGTCCTAGGAAACATTCATGCAAGTCGCACAAAAATGCGGGCTGCGAGACGGAAACCTGAACACATAGAAGTACTTGGCTTCACATATGTGAGCACGAAATCACGCGAATAGCCCTTTAGCGGGCTCCGTAAGCCGTCACTGGGCGTAGGTGCGTGCCCCGAAAAGGGCGCTGCCGACGCGTACTTCCGTACTGCCTTCCGCGATCGCCAGAGCAAAATCGCCACTCATGCCCATGGAAAGCCGGTCGAGTGCATGGCCCGCCTGACGGCCCGTCTCGCGGCACATGTGCAACGTGCGGAAACAGTGCCTGACCACCGCCTCATCGTCGGACGCTTCCGCCAGGGTCATCAGACCACGGACGCGCAACGAGTCGAAGGCACGCAACTGTTCCAGGAACGCGGGCAGCGCCTCGGGGGCCAGTCCGAACTTGCTCTCTTCCCGGGAGGTCTTGACCTGCACCAGGATGTCGATCGCCCTGCCCTGCGCCTGCAACGCCTTGTCGAGCGCCACGGCCAGGTCGAGGCGGTCCAGCGACTGCACCTCGCTCACCAGGCGCGCCACCGGCTTGGCCTTGTTGGTCTGCAGGTGGCCGATGACGACCCAGTCGAGGGCCTCGGCGGCCAGCTCGGCCGCTTTCGCCTGGATCTCCTGGACCTTGTTTTCGCCGAACCGGCGCAGGCCGAGGGCGACGGCCTCGCGCACCACGTCGGCACCGAACGTCTTGCTGACCGGCAGCAGGGTGACCTCCGCCGGATTGCGTCCCACCGCCGCGCATGCGGCGGCCATGGCACCACGCACGCCCGCGAGGCGATCGGCGAAGGTGCCCGTACCGTCGGTCATGCCTTCGAGGCTTCCTGGAAGTGGCGCGCGACGACATCGGCCACGACCATGCTCACCCTCTTGCCCGTGGGGATATGCAGGAATTCGTTCGGACCGTGGGCGTTGGAGTGCGGCCCCAGCACACCGGTGATGAGGAACTGCGCCTGCGGGAACTTGTCGCCGAGCATCCCCATGAACGGGATGCTGCCGCCTTCGCCCATGTACGCGGCGGGCGCGCCGAAGTAATGCTGCGAAGCCTGCGCCACGGCATCCTCGAGCCAGGGTGAGAGGGCGGGCGCGTTCCAGCCGCTGCCATCCTTCTCCAGATCGAAGCTGACCCGGGCGCCGTAGGGCGGATCCTTCTCAAGCAGCTGCTTGAGGAATGCGCCGGCCTCCGCTCCCGAGAGGGTCGGCGGCACGCGCAGGCTCAGCTTCACCGAGGTCTTCGGGCGCAGCACGTTGCCGGCGCTGTCCAGCGGGGGCATGCCACCCACGCCGGTCACCGCCAGCTGCGGCCGCCAGGTGCGATTGAGCACCAGTTCGCTCAGGTCGACGGTGGCCGGTTGCATGCCTTCGACGAAGGGAAACTTGTCGTAGATGGCAGTGCCCAGGACCTCGGCCGAACGGCGGGCCTGCTCGATACGCTGGGCCGGGATCTCGACATACAGCTCGCGCGGCACGATCTCGCCGGTCTGCGGGTTCTCCAGGCGGCTGAGCAGGTCGCGCAGGATGCGGAAGCTCGACGGCACCACGCCCGATGCGTCGCCGGAATGGACGCCTTCCTCGAGGACCTGCACGGTCAGGTTGCCGCCGGTCATGCCGCGCAGCGACGTGGTCAGCCACAGCTGATCGTAGTTGCCGCAGCCGGAGTCGAGGCAGACCACCAGGGCCGGGTTGCCGATGCGGCCGGCCAGGTGATCGACGTAATGCGGCAGGTCGTAGCTGCCCGATTCCTCGCAGGCCTCGATCAGGATGATGCAGCGGGCATGCGGCACGCCCTGTTCGCGCAGCGCCAGCAGGGCGGCGAGCGAGCCGAAAATGGCGTAGCCGTCGTCCGCGCCGCCACGACCGTAGAGCTTGTCGCCCTTGATCACGGGCTGCCACGGGCCGAGATCCTCGGCCCAGCCCGTCATCTCCGGCTGTTTGTCGAGGTGGCCGTAGAGCACGACGGTTTCGTCGGTGGCCTTGCCGGTCACGCCCTGGGCGGGCACGTCGATATAGATCAGCGGCGTGCGGCCTTCCAGGCGCACTACCTCGAGCGTGGCACCTTCGAAGGCCGGCAGCTTCGCACGCGCCCAGCGCTCCATCAGGTCCACCGCCTGGTCCATGTAACCGTGTTCCCGCCACTGCGCGTCGAACATCGGCGACTTGTTGGGAATGCGGATGTACTCGACCAGCTGCGGGACGATTTCCGCATTCCAGAGGGCACTGACGAAGGAGGTGATGCGCGAGGTATCCATGGCGGGCGGCTTCAGGTGGACAAGCGGCGATTGTAACAGCGCCGACGGAACGGCCCTTCGCGCCGTCGGCGCGGGCGGCGGGCGGGCGCTGCGAAGGCGCACGCCACGGCGCCGCCCGCGCCGGTTCGCGCGTGCGCAGGCGCACCGCACAGTGCCCGGGCGTCATGCGACGCGCCATCGAAGGAAGCACACCGTGAATCGTCTCATCCTCGCCCTCGCGGGCCTCATGATCTCTTCGTCCACCCTCGCCTCCACGCCGGTGAACGTGAACACGGCCGACGCGCCCGTCCTCGCCCAGTCGCTGGACGGCGTCGGGCTGGCCAAGGCCCAGGCCATCGTGGCCTGGCGGGAAGCCCATGGCCCCTTCGAATCCGCCGACCAGCTCACCGAGGTCAAGGGCATCGGCCAGGCGCTGGTCGACCGCAACCGCGAGGCCATCCAGGTGGACGACGGCAAACCGGGCAAGAAGTCCCGGCCGGCCCGGGCCGCCCGCGCCAAGGGTGCCGACGCCGACGACTGAGCCCGACCCTTACGCCGCCGGCGGAACGCGCTACACTCGCGCCCCATGCCGGCGGCGCTTCAGCCCTGCCGGCGGACCTGGGGCCAGATGATCCGATGATCGTGCCGCGTTACCGCATCGCCGCCTCCGCCATTCCCGGCGCCGGCAAGGGTCTTTTTCTCGACGAAGACGTTCCCGCCGGGCGCATCGTCACCGCGCCCGACGCCATCGACCGTACCCACCGTTGGGACGAGATCATGGCCTCCGCGTCCCTGTCGGCCGACCTCCACGCCGCCGCGCGCTGGTTCGAGGACCACTACACCGTCTCTCCCGAGTGGCCCGACGAGTGCTACGTCAACCACAGCTTCGAGCCTACCGGGCTATGGCACCTGGGGTTCATCTTCGCCGCGAGGGATCTGGTCCAAGGCGATGAAATCACGGTGGATTACCGCCACCTGCTCGCGCCCGGCCAGGAAGAAAGCTTTAACGACGCGGCAAGTGGTGAGAAAATAACCGGCTTGTCCTGGCAGGAAAGCCTCACACGCTCGACGCGTGCCCTGGCCGCCCTGCTCGGCTGACTCCCTTGGTCACCTTCATGCCCCTATCCGATATCCCCGTCCTGGAAACGCCGCGCCTGCGGCTCACCGCCCTGACCGAACAGCATTTCGACGATTACGCGCGCATGCTCGCGGACGCCGAAAGCACCCGGTGGATCGGTGACGGCCAGCCCCTGGACCGCATGAACGCCTGGCGTTCCATGGCCATGCTGCTGGGCCACTGGGCCCTGCGCGGCTGCGGCATGTGGGCCATGGAGCTGAAGGACACCAGCGAGTTCATCGGCCGCGCCGGCCTGATGAAACCCGAAGGCTGGCCCGACCTGGAACTGGGCTGGATGCTGAAACCCGAGCACCGCCACCATGGCTACGCGACGGAAGCGGGCGAAGCCATCCTCGCCTTCGCCTGGAACCAGATGCACGCCCAGCGCGTCATCAGTCTGGTGCGCATCGGCAACGAGGCCTCCGACCACGTGGCCGAGCGGCTCGGCGGCGAGCATATCGACAACATCGATTTCCTCGGCGGCGCCACCCACCTGTTCGCCTACTACCCGCCCCATCGCGAACTGCGTCGCGCCGGCTAGACGCGCGCAGCGAAATCGGTACGGCGGCGCTGTGGGTGGGTGCCGACCAGACCGGCCAGCGCCAGCAGGCGTGCGGTGCGCATCCAGGCGATCGCCACCACGCCCAGTTGCACGATAAGAAACGCGACGAACCACGCCCCGCCCACGGCCACCGTATGCCCGCGCCACGCGGCGATGAGAACGGCCACCCCCGCGCATGGCAGGGTAATCGCCAGGTACACCGACAGGCTGGCGAACGGCCGTCGCGCGAACTGTGCGATACCACGGAAGAAGGCGAGCAGCGACGAACGCAACGCGGTATCGGCGATGAACTGGGCCCGCGCCGATTCGACCAGGACCTGCGCGACCACGAAACCGAGCACGGTCAGGGCAAGAGCCCCGTTCTGGTAAAGGTCGGCCGTCGACGGCAGCGACGACGCCTCGACGCGCTCGTCCGCGAATGACGTCACACCCTGCGACAGCAGCACTACCAGTCCATAGGGAAACAGCGAGAGCGGCAGCAGGCGCAGCATGCGCCCGTACTCCGCGGCGCCACCCTGCAACAGCCCCCCGAAGCCCAGCGTACGACCGGCCCGGCCGCCAGCGACCACCATCCCCGTCAGGAACGGGGAAAAGACCAGCGTGAGGATCACGCCGGCGGCGAAGGCGGAACCGGTCCAGGTACTGCGCTGCACCGTGGCCAAGGCATCGGCGAAGAACAGGCCATCGAAATGACGCGCCCAGGCACCCGCATGCACCGAATGTCCGGTCATGTCGTCGAGAACGCTCCACAGCGGCAACGCCACCACCAGCGTCGGCAGCAGCGTGATCGCCACCCAGAGCAGCATCAGCCGCCATTGCAGGCCGCCAATCAAGCCACTACCCAGGGCCGCGGCGGTCGATCGCTTGGTACGGGCGTTCATAGGGTCACCAGCAAGGCGTAGAACCCTTGCAGGAGTGCCGCGACGTCGGCACTCCAGCGATGGGAAGCGGCGTGGTCGGCCTCGACGGTACGGCTGTCGTTGAGCTTGTTGGCATCGAGGTAAAGGATGCGGGCAGGGTCCAGTTCGGCCGAGACACCCTTGGCCGGCCGGATGAAGACGAAGCGTGCCCAGCGCCGCGTGTCGTCCCAGTGCGCGGTTTCCACGCTGCCGTCGGCAAAGGTGACCTTGAGTGTCTGCGGTACCGGAGCACCATCCCGCCAGAGGGTCACCGTGGTTTTCCACGGGAACGGGCCCAGTCCCTTCGCCGCACCGGGGTGGGCTTTTTTCCAGGCGTCGCGTTGGCGCTCGACAGCCGCGTCGTTGTCGTCGCCGCTGGTTTCCACGCGCTTGCCGCCGATCATGGCGGTGCCCGCCAGCGGCAGCACTTCCTCGCTGGCGATGTCGCTGACGCGGTCGTCGATACGGTCGGTGCCGTACACGTACTGGTCGAACACCTGCGCCACCACGGCCGGTTGCCCGGTGGAGGCCGCCAGGGACGCCTGCAGATCGCCGATCGACGGGTGGCGGAAGCGCCAGGTCGCGTAGTAATCCCTGAAGGCCTTCTCCGTCGCCGGCTTGCCCAGCCGTTCCTCCAGGTCGTGCAGGGCCGTGGCGGTACGCGAATACACCGTACCGTACGTCGCACTGGACAGGCGGTCCCACGAGTTCGCGCCCAGCGCGTCGGCCGGCCGCGACAGCATCGCCGCCATGCGCTCGAGCATGAAAACCGGCAGCGCCGGCTCGATGCCGAAAAACCGCCAAAACGGCGTGGTCACATAGACCGGCTGGTTGCGCGCGCGCAGCATGCGCTCGTCCCAGTATTCGTTGAGGCCCTCGTCGAGCATCGGCTCCTCGAACTCGTTCGAGGCGATCAGGCCGTAGAAATAGCCGTGGCCGAACTCGTGCACGGTGACGAAATCCAGCATGTACTCGTCGATCGTCTTCGCCGGCACGCGGGTGTAACTGTCCGCGGTGAAGAAGGTGGGGTATTCCATGCCGCCCGCTTCCGAGGCGTTGAACGGCGGCACCACCGCAGTCACGGTCTTGTATGGGTAAGGGCCCAGCGTGGACGAAAACCAGCCGAGCGCGTCGATGGTGGCCTTCAGCACCGGCTTCGCGGTGGCCGCGTATTCGGGTGGGTAGATCACGCGCACCTTCACCGTCGGGCTGCCCGGGCCGCGCCATTCGCCGTCCATCGTCCGGTAGCCGGGCGCGGCCATCCAGGCGAAGTCGTGCACGTCGGCCTGGATGAAGTGCCAGGTGAGCGCGTCGCCTTCCGGCACCGGCTCGCCCTGCTGTTCGCCGGTGGCACCGACCACGTAGCCCTTGGGCACGGTCATGTGGACGTCGTACTCGCCGAAGTCGGCGTAGAACTCGCTGTTGAAATGGAACGCGTGCACATTCCAGCGCGGCGCCGTCGCGCCGCGCTCCCCGGCCAGTTCGAGCACGCCGATCTTGGGAAACCACTGCCCCACCAGGTGGAACGAGCCGACATAGCCGGTGCGCTCGATCACCCGGGGCAGCTGGCTGTGGAACGACATGTCGAGCGTGACGCTGGCACCCGGCGCCACCGGCCGGGCCAGGTCGACCCGCACCACGGTGTGGTCCGTCGTGGGGCCCCCATCCGGGTGCACGTAGCGCCACGACAGTGCGGCACCGTCCTGCTCCAACCTGCCCAGATCGATGTAGCCCCATTCGCCCTTCTTCACTTCGGCCGCGCCGCGCGAACCGCCGGCACCGGCGAGCACGTTGCGCTCGGTGAAGAACAGGCTGCCCTCGCCTTCAAAGGCATTGAGATACAAATGCAGGAACACCGACGACACCGGACGATCGCTGCGATTGCGCCACGTCAGCTGCTGCTGGCCGTCCACCGTGTGTTTGACCGGATCGAGCCGCGCCTGGATGCGGTAGGACACGACGCGGTCGGACAGCGTGGCCTCGTCGCCCTTGCGGGCACCGCCCCACGCCTCGGGCGCGCTGGGCGTGCGGACGAAGCCGGCATGTGGCGATGCGAAGGGAATCTCGGCGGGAAGCTGCGGCGCCGCGGCAACGGTGCTGGCGGAGGCCGGCACGGGCGGAGCGACGGGAGCTACAGGAACGACATCCTGCGCCCATGCGCCGGCAATGCCGAGCAGCGCCACCGCCGCGACGAAACGAACCACCCTGGCTGCCTTGCGGCGCATCGACCACCCTCCCCTGCAATCCGGAAAGATTGCGGGCTGGGCCCTTCATGCCGATATAGGCCAGAGGTCACGGTTCACGCCCGTTCGATCAACCGGGGAACGGGCGCTCGCGCATCCACTTGGTGACGATCCATTTCTCGCCACGGATCACCGGTGCGCCGCCGTGCAGCGACAGCACATCGAGTGCCCCGTCGGCGTCGGTGTACTCGAAATACAACGCCTGCCCCTTGCGCGGCACGTAGCTGAAGTCGATGCGCGGGAAGATGGTTTCCCCGCCCGCTTCGACATCCGCCAGGTACATGATCAGCGTGGACACCCGCTGGCCGCCTTGCCGCAGCGGAACCTCGCTGCCCTTTTCCTCCGGCGGGAAATAATCGTAGTGGGGAACGTATTCACCACCGATGCCGTAACGCATCACCTGCAGGCCTTCACCGTGCTCCTCGCTCAGGCCCATGATGGCCGCGGCCCGTGCATCGATGCGCTGGATCAGCGGATTCTCCGAACGCTGGAAGAACGCGCCTTCGCTCGTGCGGATATCCATGACGGTGTTGGCCCCGGATTCCGGCGAGACCACGGCGGAGCGTTCCAGGCGAACCTGCGCCATGTGCATCAGCTGGTCGCACTCCGCATCGTCGAGCACGCCGTCGAGCAACGCGACCACGGGCCGTGCGATACGCAACAGCACGCGGATATCGCGGTCGGGGGCGTGCAGGATGTGGCCCTGGGCGAGTCGCGAGACGTGGGGCGTGGCCGCCACCGACGGTTCGCCGCCCGGCCCGGCCGCGCCGAACAAGGCATCGCTGATGGCACTGCGCGCGATGCCGGTATCGAACTGGTGGTCGCGCATCGTGGCCAGGATATCGGCCGGCGCGTTGCCCGCGGCGAGCGACTCGGCGATCCAGCGGTACCAATCGGGCGTAACCCTGGTGTGCTTGCGCGTCTCCATGTGCGTGGAGCTCCCTGGCGAATGATCGTGAACAGTGTGCCTTTCCGGCGCCGAAAGTGCATCGTACGCAGCGTGAAGACCCCTGCGCTCAGCCGGCCGGATCGGGCGGCGATGCGTCCAGCCATGCCAGCTTCTTCGCCCGCGGCAGCCGTTTCACCGCCCACTCGGCCCGTGAGGCCTCGGCCCGGTCGGCGAACGGCCGCGAGCCCAGCAGGCGCACGGGCGGATTGGCCCGGGTATAGCGCGCGCCCTTGCCGGCCACATGCGCCGCATAGCGGGCGTCGAGATCGTTGGTGATCCCCGCGTACCAGGCGCCGTTGCGGCATTCGATGAGATAGACGCACCACATGCCGCGTAGCGTAACCGGCATGCCTACAATCGGGCCATGCATCCGTCCTACGACCTGGCCGTGAACTACCCCCTGCGAACCCCGGTGGCCGCCCGGTTGGCCGAGGCACTGGCCCCCGCGACCGTGGGTCCCGACACGCTGGCCTATCCCGATCCGCAGGGTGCGGCGCCGACGCGCCAGGCGATCGCGCAGTGGATGACCCGTATCGGCGGACACGCCGCCGCCGATCCCGACCACCTCGTGCTCACCCTGGGCGCGCGCCACGCGCTGTGGCTGGCGCTGGCGTGCCTTGTCGCCGAGGGGGAGGCGTCGACGGTGATGGTCGATACCCTTACGTACCACGGCTTCCGCGACCTCGCGTCGGGCATGGGAACCCGATGTGTCGATGTAGCCATGGACGAGCACGGCATGCTGCCGGATTCACTCGACGCCGTGGCGGCACGTTCGCACAGCCGCGTCGTGTACGTGCAGCCGACCCTGCACAACCCGACCACCCTCACGCTGCCCCTGCAGCGGCGCCTGGACCTCGCTGAGGTGGTAGAGCGACGGGGGCTCTGGATCATCGAGGGCGACGTGTACAGCCATCTGGTGCACGGCACCGACGAGGCGCTGCCGCCGTTCGCCACCCTGGTGCCCCACCGCACCCTGCATGCGGGCGGTGTCGGCAAGCTGCTTGGGCCGGGCCTGCGCGTCGGCTGGCTGCAACTACCGAACCCGGCGCTCCTTGCGGCCTGCGTGGAACCGCTCCGCCGCGCCACCGACGGCTTGCCGGGCTGGCTGCCGGCCGTGGTCGCCGGCTGGATGCGGGATGGCACCGCCCTGGCGCTGAACCAGGCCCTGCAATCGGCGATGCGGGAGCGTGCGGCCCTTGCCCGCCAGGTCGTGGGGCCGGACCTGGTGACCTCCGGCGCCAGCCTGCATGCGTGGCTGCCATGCGCCGATGCGGAGGCCTTCGCGGAGCGCCTTCTGGCACGGGGGGTCAGGGTCGGTAACCCGGCCGGCTATGGCGATCCTTCGACGCACGGGATGGGCGTGCGGCTGTGCCTGGGGGCTGAGGAGGATATCGGGCGGCTGGGGGTGGCGTTGGGGGTCGTTGGGGGGTGCCGGTAGGCGGGGTTCGCGCACATCGTGCGCTCCTACCCCGTGCGCCGGCGGGCGGGCTGGGCGCGGGTGGCGGCGGGATCAGGGGGTGGTCAGCTTTTCGAGGGCTTTGCCCACGGCGGCGAAGGCGAAGGCGCCGGTGACGTGCGTGGCGGCGCCCAGGCCACCGCCGCAATCGAGCTTCACCGCGTCGCTGCCGGAGGGTCGCACGCCGCAGACGCTGCCATCGGGCTGTGGGTAGCGCACGTTCTGCAAGGAATACACCGCGGATACGCCGAAAAAGCGATCGGGGTTGCGCGGGAAGCCGTGCTCCTGGCGGAGCTTCTTCCGGATCATGCTGAGCATGGCGTCGTGCTCGGTGCGCGACAGGTCGCGCACGCGCACCTGCGTGGGGTCGGTGCGGCCACCCGCCGCGCCCACCGTCACCAGGGGCAGCTTGCGACGGCGGCACCAGACGATGGTCTCCAGCTTCACCTTGAGGGCGTCGCAGGCATCGATCACCACGTCGTAGTTGCGGTCCAGCAGCTCGTCCAGGCTGGATGGCGTGAGGAAACGCTCCATGGCCTCCAGCCGGATCGTCGGGCTGATCGCATGGGCACGTTCGGCGATGACACCCACCTTGGGCCGGCCGTACTGGCCGTCCAGCGCGTGCAGTTGGCGATTGGTGTTGGACAGGCAGACATCGTCGCCATCGATCAGCGTCAACCGGCCGATGCCGCTACGCGCCAGGGCTTCCGCCGCCCACGAGCCCACGCCGCCCACGCCGATGACGCATACATGCGCCTGGGCGAGGCGGTCGAGGCTGCCGCGCCCGTACAGGCGCTCGATGCCGGCGAAGCGTTCCGCCTGTGCGGTACCCACATGATTTCCAGGGAAAAGGACTGTGCTCATGGTCTCATATTGAAAGAACGGAGCCGTCAGCTATGCTGACGACCGTGCCAGGCCAGGGATCCCCCATGCGTGCGTTGCTCCTCGTCATCCTCGGCCTCGTGGTCGGCGCGATGGGCGCGACCTTCGCGCTGTCCGCCCTCCACCAGGGGACACCGTTCCACGACGGCGTCATGGCCGTGATGCAACATCGCATGGGAGTACTGCGAGCCAACGTGCGGGCAAGGCGGTGCGATGCCAAGGTGTCGGCCGGGCAACTGGCCGCCCTGCGCGTCTCCGCCGGCGATATCCGCGACGCCTTTCCCGACATGGATGCCCCCTTCTTCACCGCCGGCGACACCCTGGGCCGGGCCGTGGATGCCGCGCGCATCGCCGCACCGGCCAGTTGCGATGCCCTGGCCACCGTCCTCAAGCCGATCGGCGATGCCTGCCAGGCCTGCCACCGGCAGTACCGCTGACCATGACCGACGCCGGACCCACCATGGCCACGCCTACCGACAAACCCAGCGGGCCGCAGGGCTTCCTGCGCATGCGCTGGTGGCTGCTGGTACGGGCCATGGCACGTTTCGAAACCACCATGTTCCTGCGCACGCGCTACTCGCAGCCGAAGATGGTGGCGATCGGCGTCGTCGGCAGTTTCTGCCTGGCGGTGTATTACCCGGTCTGGGCCTACCTGTTTCCCCAGCCCTACGAAAACCTGCCCATGCGGCTGATCTGCAGCGCCACCTTCATTCCGCTGGCGCTGCTGCCGTGGTGGCCACGGCGCCTGCGCACGCACCTGCCGACCTACTGGTACTTCGCGATGACGGTGTCCATGCCGTTCTTCGTGGGCTACATGACCCTGCGCAACGCGACCCCGGCATGGCTGATGACCCACCTCGCGTGCGTCATGCTGCTGATGATGCTGTTCGACCTGGTCAGCTTCCTGCTGGTGTTCTCGCTGGGCAGCGTGCTGGCGGGGCTGGTCTTCGTGCTGTCGCCGGAAGCCCACCTGCATACGCGGACCATGCTGGAGTACATCCCGCTGCTGCTGTTCGGCATGGTCGGCGGCGCCACGTGCACCGTGTCGTCCAACATGGCGGAGCAATCGCGTATCGACGCCCTCACCGCCGCATCCAACAACATCGCGCATGAGCTGCGCACGCCGCTGGGCTCGCTGCGCATCGCCGCGCGAGCCGTGGCTCGCTACATGCCGGACCTGATCCGCAGCCACCGGCTTGCCGAGGGCGAAGGCCTGGCCGTACCCGAAGTGCGTGCGCAGAACCTGCATGCGCTGGAACGAAGCATCGGCGTGATGGAGCGTGAGGTCACCTACGCCAACACCATCATCGACATGCTGCTGCTGTCGGCAAGGCCGATCGGCGAAGTGCCCCTGTCGCGCCTGCAGGCGCGCGAGTGCGTGGAGCAGGCCCTGCGGCGTTTTCCGTACGGATCGCGCTCCGAGCGCGATCGCATCACCCTGTCGCCCCTGGGCGATTTCCCCCTGTACGGCGAAGAAAGCCTGGTGGTCCACGTGCTGTTCAACCTGCTGCGCAATGCACTTTTTCATACCGATCGCGCGGGCAAGGGCGAGATCCGTGTGTTCATCGAACCCGCCGAGGGCGTCAACCGCATCCGCGTGCACGACACCGGCCCGGGCATCCCCGCGGACGTGCTTCCCCGTGTTTTCAACCGGTTTTATTCCTATTCCAGCGACAGCGCCGGCACCGGCGCCATCACGGGCCTTGGAATAGGACTCGCTTTTTGCCGCGCGGCGATGGAGCATATGGGCGGTGGCATCGCATGCCGTACCGAACTGGGTGAGTTCACCGAATTCACCCTGACCTTCCCGCATTCGGAACCCGGGGACCGGCAGTGACGACGTTGAACGCACAGGGCGACATCCAGCCTTTCCATTTCCCGACGACCACCCTGCTCGTCGACGACCACGAGGAATACCTCGATGTGGTCCCGCTCCTGCTCGACCCCATGTTCCGGGTGCGCACCTTCAGTTCGCCGCGCAGCGCGCTGGCCACGCTGGGAAACAACGGCAGCCGCCCCGTCCCCGGCGGCGGCTGGCTGTACCGCTGGAAAGACCGCCCCTCGGAAACCCAAGAGCTGGTGGCGCTGGACATCGACTCGATCCATCGCGTGGTCTACGACCCGGAACGGTTCGCCGAGATATCGGTGGTGGTGGTGGACCAGGCCATGCCCGAGATGGACGGCATCACCTTCTGCAAGCGCCTGCCCAACCCGCACATCGGCAAGATCCTCCTCACCGGTCGTGCCGACGACGCCACGGCGATCGACGCCTTCAACTCGGGCGTGATCGACCGGTTCATCCGCAAGAACGATCCCCTGGCGATCGAAAAACTGCAGACCGCCATCGTCGAGCTGCAGCGCCGCTACTTCGACCGCGCCAGCGCGTTCGTGGCCGAGACCCTCGCCCTGGGCAATTTCCGCTTCCTGCGCGACCCCGCGTTCCGCGAGGTATTGCAGAGCGTCACGGCCACGTTCCAGCCGGTGGAGTGCTACGTGCACTGCAACCCGACCGGGCTGCTGCTGGTGGACGCCTGGGGTATCGGGCGTTTCCTGCTGGTGCAGACCGACGAGGACCTGCGAACGCACTATGAAATTGCGGCAGATCTGGGCGCGCCCGGCGCCGTGCTGGACGCCCTGCGCAGCGGCGAGGCCCTGCCCTGGTTCAACTCCCGCGACGGGTTCTACCACAAGGATGTGGAGCACCCGGAAAACCACATGTATGCGGCCACCGCGGTGTCCGGCGAGCAGTGGTACTACTACGCCCTGATCGACGAGGTGGAGCGTTTCCGCCTGCAGCACGTCAAGTCGTACCGCACCTGGCTCCGCGAGCAGGACCTGAGCCTCGCGGCCGACAGCCGGCCCCGATTCATCTAATCGCGTTACCGTCCCCGGTCTCTCTGGCATTGCCGGAGACCGGAGGACTCCCCTCCTTTGGTCTCTCTCGTATTCGCGCCCGCCTGGGCGAGGCTGGCGCGCGCGCGTCGTTCGCGGTGAACGGCGACGCGTTCATCGCCCATGACATCACAGAGAGATGACCATGGAAAACGTTTCCGTTCTGCACCGTGTTACCCGGGCGCCCGCGCTTCCCGCTTTCGTCGCCACGCGGGTCGATCGATTTCACAACGAACGCGTCGCCATCGACTGGGGCGGCCGTCACATTTTACGAGGCCGCCGCCCCGAAGCGGGCGACCTGATCCTCCAGAGCAACGATTACCTCGCCATCGCGGGCCATCCCGCGATCGTCGAGGCGCAGCGCGACGCCCTGGCTACCGGTGGCCTGGGCATGATGATGTCCGCCCTGTTCCAGCAGGACGCCGATCAGCCGTTGCATCGCGTGGAGGCGGAACTGGCCCGGGCGGTGGGCAGCGAGGACGGCATCCTCGCCCAATCGGGCTTCGCCGCCAATGTCGGCTTGCTGCAATCCATCGCGGGCGAACGGGTGCCGGTGTACGTGGACATGCTGGCACACGCGTCCTTGTGGGAAGGTATCCGCAGCGCGGGGGCGAAGGCGGTGCCGGTGCTGCACAACGACGTGGGCCACCTCGAGCGCCAGGTGCTGCGGCATGGGCCAGGCGTGGTCGTGGTGGACGCCGTATACAGCACCAACGGCAGCATCGCGCCGCTGGAGGCGATCGCCAACCTCTCGCAGGCGCACGGCTGCGTGCTGGTGGTCGACGAATCGCATTCGCTGGGCACCCATGGCAGCCGCGGCGAGGGGCTGGTGGCCAGCCTGGGGCTCAACGACCGCGTGCACTTCATCACCGCCAGCCTGGCCAAGGCGTACTGCTCGCGTGCGGGCTTCGTCGCCTGTACCTCGCGCTTCAAGGACTACTTCGGGTGCGAGGCGTTGCCGGCCATCTTCAGTTCCTCGTTGCTTCCCCACGAACTGGCCGGCCTGTCCGCGGCCCATCGGGTGATCCAGACCGAGGGCTGGCGACGCCAGCGCTTGCGGCAGATCACCCGACACGTCCGCGCGGAACTGACCGAACTGGGTTACCCGATCGCCGACGGCACCGAGCAGATCGTGGCGTTCGAAGCGGGACAGGAATTGCTGACCGGCAAGGTGCGCGACGTCATGGAGCGCCACGGAGTGTTCGGCTCGGTCTTCAGCGCACCGGCCACCACGGTCAACCGGTCGCTGCTGCGTCTTACCCTCAATGCCGGCATGAGCGACGACGACGTGACGCGGCTGATCGAGGTGTGCCGCGTCGCCCGGGATGCCATGGACGTGCCGGCATGGAGCGCGTCACGCCGCGCACGACGTGACGGCGAGCGGGAGATGGCCACCTCCGAAGTGGCCTGACGGCAGGTTCATAACCCATCGGCGATCCGACGCGCGATCGCGTCGGGCGCCTTCATCCAGGTGAAATGATCCGCCGCCTGCCCGTCCAGGTCCGCCGGGGACATGAGGTGGACCTGGCTTGGCGCATCCGGCATCTTGCCGAGCAGGAAATCCAGTGACGCCGCGGGGGCCAGCCAGTCGTCCTGGAGTCGCAGGGCCAGCACGGGTGACCTCTGGCCCCGTAGCGCGCCTTCCAGGTCGAGGCGAAGACCGCGTGCCGAATACGTGCCTTTACGCCCGCTGCGCGCCCAGTCGGCGATGACCCCGCGCGCCTCGTTGCCGCCGAAGCCGATCCGCCGACCCGGCAGTCGCCCGACCAGGTTCGCGAGCGCGGGCGCCGCCATGTAGGCAAGCGCGACCCAGGGTTTGAAGCGTCGCCAGTATGGCGCTCCGCTGCCGACCAGGATCACGCCCGCTAGCGGCAGGGGGGACGTAGCCGCCAGGAGGCAAGCCAGTTGCCCGCCAAGGCTGTGCCCGCCGATGTGGACGGGCACCTCCGGTATCGCTCGTCGCAGGGCGGCCAGGCTGGCCGGCAGGTCGTCGCCCAGCAATTCGCGGTAACCCCAGTTTGCACGGCGCGATGCACGTCGGTCGCTGGAGCCCAGGCCGCGCCACTCGTGCAGGGCGACGGCCACCCCACGCGCCGCCAGCGCACGGGCAAGGAGATCGTAGTGGCGCGCGCCGACACCCATGGCGGGCAGCCAGAGCAGCGCGGCACGCGGCGGGGCCGCGGCCGGCCGGTAGATCAGGAGGTCAGCCGAGGCGCCGTCCGTCATGCGGAGGGGCTGCGCCGAGGTAACGATGTCGGGTGTGCTGTCGGTCATATAAAAAACCCTCCCGGCGCAGAGCACCGGGAGGGTCAAAGTCATGCAGGAGCGGGCGGCGCAAGGCAGCCCGAAGGCATTACTTCGGATTGACGTTGTCAGCCTGCGGGCCCTTCTGGCCCTGGGTCACGGTGTATTCCACCTTCTGACCCTCGGCAAGCGACTTGAAGCCGTTGCCCTGGATGGAACGGAAATGCACGAACACGTCCGGACCACCCTCATCCTGAGTGATGAAGCCAAAGCCTTTGGCGTCGTTGAACCACTTCACAGTACCAGTTGCCATCACACACACCTCTATCCAACACACTTAAAAACCCGACTCGGCGAGCCGGCGACTTACTGGGCATGCTGGACCGGGTGAGGCGATGGGCGTCGATTACGCGCTTACATCGGGTCACTCGCGTAACCGCGCAGACTCAGTGGGGTCGATCATAACCGTATTTTCGCGAAGTTCTGTAGGGGAACCCCTACATGGGACGAATTTTTGACGTCTATCACGTGATTAGGGTTGAAATCATGGGGAAAAATGACTTTGTGAAGGACTTTTTTGGGGGGGCTCGCCTTCGGCGTCGTGTTGGGCCTTGGAGCCTTGGGCGTTGGAGCAAGAGCCGGCGGGTAGCCCCCTCGTGGCCACGCCTGCGGCGACCCGCTAAGGAAAGGCCGCTGGCGCGGCCGCTTATCTATTGCCCTTCGGTCCGGGTCGGGCTTCGAACGGAGGTTTCCGATTCGACATCCTGTCTCAGCGGAAACGGCCGGCCGTCCTGGCCGGCCCCCTGCGGGCTTTTTCCGTTCGAAGCCCTCGCCTGCGGCTACCGGCCACGAGGGGGCTACCCGCCGGCTCTTTCCACAACTGAGGTGGGTTGTGACGCGAGCGGTCGCAGAGGTGCGGGGTATGGCGTCAGCGCTTCGTTGGCTTTTCGCCCACGTCGTGGGCTCCTACCCCAGGGGTAGGGCAGGTTGTGGCATATCCAACGCGTGATCTGCCGGCTTGGGGTAGGAGCAACTGTCTTTTTCAGGCCTCTACCGTGCCGTGCCATTGAGTCTGATCGCGGGCCATGGCGTTGAGGGTGATGAGCAGTTTGCGCATGCAGGCCACGATGGCCACCTTCGGAGGCTTGCCTCGCGCTTTAAGGGCCTGATAGTGGGCTCTCAGAGGTGACTGGGTGCTGCGGATGGCGGCGAGTGCGGCCATGTAAAGGATGCGCCGCACGAAGGGCCGGCCGGCCATGATCTGGCGGGGGCCGTCCCGCCGCCCGCTCTGCTTGGTGTACGGCGCGACGCCGACCAGCGCGCTGATCTGCCGATTGCCGCGTTGGCCCAGCTCCGGTAGGAAGGCCAGCAGCGTGGCGACGGCGATCTTGCCCAGGCCAGGCACCTGGAGCAGTTGCTCAGCAAGCGGCGCATCGGCGGCTTTGGCGGCTTCCGCCATGAGCCCTTCGAGTGCCTTGATCTCCGCGGTCAGCAGGGCGCCTACCCGCTCTAGCGCCCCTTGGACGACCATCGACTCGCACCGTTTGATCCGGCGGCGGTTGTCGTCGCGCTGCCGGATCAACTGATCCCGGCCCTTCACCAGGCCGCGCAGATGGCGTTGCGCCGGCGTTGGCGGCTTATAGGGCTGCGGCGTGATGGTCTGGGCCATGTGGGCCAAGGCCCTGGCGTCGGCCTTGTCGGTCTTGGCAAACTTGCCCAGGCTACGCACGAAAGCGGTGCCACGATGCGAGGCAATCCGGGTCACCGTATAGATCTGGGCGATGGCATCCAGAATCAGGTTCTCGTAGCCACCGGTGGCCTCCAGGACCACGTGTTGCACGTCCAGCCTGGCCATGACGCGAAGCAGTTTCTTCGCACCGGCTGGGCTGTTGTCGAACTGCTCACAGGCGCCGGTTTGTTCACCGGCACGGAAGAAAGCCACGTCAAGCGTCTTGCTGCTGACGTCGATACCGAGGTAAAAAGTCATCGTCTCGTTCCAGCTAGGGCGGGATAGAGAGCACTTTCCACGGGCCCACGCTTGTGATGTTCGAGCCGTTAACTCGGGCAACTGTTCGGGCTTGGTGGAAAGAAGGGAGTGTGGCGGCCCGGGCTCCTACACGTGCTCAAGGCACCGCGCACAATCGGCCTGCCACACTCCGCTCTCGACTTCGAATCTACCCCATCGAAAAGACACAAGCGCACGCATGTGCGCGAATCCTCAACCTACCTAAGGCGACCGATGCCATAAGCAACAGGCAGGCGAGCGTTCCAAGCAACGAAGCGAAACCTGGCTCTTCGCTCTTCCCACACGCAACCTCAGCGCTGGAAAGAGCCGGCGGGTGCCACCCTCGTGGCCGGTAGCCGCAGGCGAGGGATTCGAACGGACAAGGCCCGAAGGGGGCCGGCCAGGACGGCCGGCCGTTTTCGCGAGACAGGATGTCGAGTCGAAAACCCCCGTTCGAAGCCCGACCCGGCCCGAAGGGCAATCAATAAACGGCCGCGCCAGCGGCCCTTCACTAGCGGGTCGCCGCAGGCGTGGCCACGAGGGTGGCACCCGCCGGCTCTTGCTCAAAAGCCCAGGCCCAACGCGACGCCGAAGGCGAGCCACCCGCCCACAAAAAAAGGCCGGGCGTCGCCGCCCGGCCTTTCTTATGCAGCTCGGATATCCGAAGGCTTAGGCCTTCTGGACTTCCTCAGCCTGCAGACCCTTCTGGCCGTTGACGACCTTGAAGGAGACCTTCTCGCCTTCGGCGAGGGACTTGAAGCCGTTGCCCTGGATGGCGCGGAAGTGCACGAACACGTCCGGGCCGTTCTCACGGGAGATAAAGCCGAAGCCCTTGGCGTCGTTGAACCACTTGACGGTGCCGATTTCACGATCCGACATAGAAACACTCCAAATACAATTTTTACGAATAAAACCAGCAACTTGAATAGCTGCCGCCTAACTGGTGTGCAAGGAAACGCGAGGAGCGAAGCGATGTTGCGGATACGTGATCAGCTGCATCGGGTCAAACTAACTCTATGACCCCGGCAAACACAGTCCAGCGACTATACAGGGCCATGTCACAAATAGCGATGCCGCTCAGGGGGCGTTCGTGGGCGACCCGATAACGTAACTTTCACGGTATCGGCGCACATGCTTGCGGGTGGTCGCAAAAGCACAGCGATCTCACCTACCATCCGCTCACGTTCTAACCAAGGGGGACCGCTCCATGAACCACTCCAGCATCCGACTCGTTCCGCTTCTCATTGGCGCCCTGGCCCTGGCGGCGTGCGCGGATCACAACGCAAGGACGACGTCGGGCAGCACCCGCACGACGGTCTCCTCCACGCCTGCGAGCGGCTCCGCCAGCAAGTCGCGCGTCGCCACGGCCAGCACCACGACCGGCGGATCGACGTCGTCCCGGACGACCAGCCGCACGGTGTCGGCCAAGGACGCTCCCCTGCCCGACAGCACGGGTATCGCCGCCTGTGATGAATACCTGGCCAGCTACAAGAGCTGCCACCTCGCCGCGGGTATCTTCGCGCGCGACCAGATCGACAGCCGCTACGACATGATGCGTACCAGCCTGCTGCGCCAGTCGCAGGACCCGGACATGCGCGGTCAGCTGGGTGCCCGCTGCGCATCGCTGGCCAGCCAGTTGAAGGATGCGCTGCACGGTAAGTCGTGCGCCGACACGCCGGCTCCGGCCTCAACGCGCTAACCCTTGCAAGGGTGATCCACGCGTCCCGTGCACGTGCTGTGGGATAGGCGTGACGGCGCGGTGCAGGCGCTTTCGTAATTGTGCCGCCGTTAAATCTCTCCTTGGTAGCGTCGGGAACGATGTCGCGGATCGACGATCCGCGGCAATCCGACCACCGTTGACTAAGGAGGCTTATATGAAGACGCATATTCGCGCTGCCGCACTGGGCGCTTCGTTGTTGCTGGCCGGTGCCGCTTTTGCACAGGACGTTCCGCCGCCCGGCCGGGTGCCGCCTCCGCCGGCCGGTGAGGCTACGCCTCCACCGCCGCCGCCGTCCGATACCGCACCGGGCACGATGCAGCAGCAGGATCCGGCCATGCCGCCGCCCGCCGCCAATGCGCCGCCTCCGCCGCCCCCGGGCGACATGCCGCCGCCGCGCCCCGGTGACGCTCCGCCGCCGCCCCGTCCGGGCGATGCCCCGCCGCCGCCGCCGGGTGGCGACGCCGGTGCGATGGGTCGCCCCATGCCCCCGCCGCAAGGCGCTGGCCAGGTTGTCGTGAATAGCAGTCCCGCACCGGCCAAACCGTCGGGTCCGGCACCGGATTTCGCCACGCTCTCGGGCGGCAAGGGTTCGATCAGCCCGACGCAGGCTTCGGCATTCCCGCTGCTGGCTAACGACTTCCAGTACGCCGACGCCAACCGCGACGGCCGCGTCTCGAAGGCCGAGTACCAGAAGTGGGTGACCAAGTCGGGCGCCAGCGGTCAGTAAGTACGCTGTACCACGCGCGTAGGAAACGGCCCGCATGTCGGGCCGTTTCCTTGAGTATTCGCGCACATGCACGCTTTTCACATTTGTCACGGATACACTTCCGCCTGCCGGGCAGTCACCGGCTCAGGGAGTCTCCGTACGATGAAACGAATCCACGCCGCCGCCGGCGCCTTCGGCGCTTACGCCTGTCTGCAGGCGGGCCTCGCCTTGGCGCAGAATCCGAGCCCGATGGACATTCGTGCCTGCTCGGGTATCGAAACCGACTCGCAGCGCCTGCTCTGCTACGACAAGGCGGTGGGCCGGCCGAACATGACCACGGCGGCGAAGAAGGAAGACCCCAAGGGTGAATCCATGAGCGTCGACCTGGCCACGCGCAACTCGGGTGACGTGCCGCGGCCGCTCTCGCTGCTGGACAGTCGCTGGGAACTGTCGCCCGAGAGCAAGCTGGGCACGTTCAACCTGCGCGGTTACAAGCCGACCTACGTCCTGCCGTTCTTCGGTACGAACAAGCAGAACACGACCCCGCACACGCCCGCGCCGGACCATACCGTCACGACGCCGCAGAACCTCGACAACGTCGAGGCGAAGTTCCAGATCAGCATGAAGACGAAGGTGGCCGAGAACCTGTTCGGCGACAACGGCGACGTGTGGGTGGGTTACACGCAGTCGTCCCGCTGGCAGGTGTACAACAAGGACAACTCGCGTCCGTTCCGCGAAACCAACTACGAGCCGGAAGCGTTGCTGGTGTTCAACACCAACTACAACCTCTTCGGCTGGAACGGCCGCCTGGCCAGCATAGGCATCAACCACCAGTCCAACGGACGCGCCGATCCGCTGTCGCGCAGCTGGAACCGGGTGGTGGCCGACATCGGCCTAGAACGTGAGGGCTGGGCCATCATGCTGCGGCCGTGGTGGCGCATTCCGGAGGCGCGCAAGGATGACGACAACCCGGATATCAAGGACTACATGGGCCGCGGCGAAATCACCGTCGTGCACGAGGTGGGTCGCCAGGAGTTCTCGCTGACCGGCCGCCACTCCTTCCGCACCGGCGATCGCTCACACGGCTCGCTGCGCGGCACCTGGAGCTTCCCGGTGGTGAACAACCTGCGTGGCTACGTGGAAGTGTTCAACGGGTATGGCGAAAGCATGATCGACTACAACCACCGCGCGACGTATCTGGGCGTGGGTGTGTCGTTGCTCGACTGGTATTGAGTCTGAGGGTGGCTGATTCGCGCACATCGTGCGCTCCTACCAAGCGTCGCGGGTAGGAGCGCACGATGTGCGCGATCAAATCCGCGCCACATTCGGTGTAGGAGCGCACGACGTGCGCGATCAACCCCACAACACGTTGGGCCGTAGGAGCGCACGATGTGCGCGATCCCGACGCACGCGACCAATCACGCCGAGGCGCGCGACAGACGCACGCCCCGCCCCATCACCCTCAGTGCTGGTGACCGCCCGCGCCATGGACGTGGCCGTGGGCCAGTTCGTCCTCGGTGGCGTCGCGCACGTCGGTGATCTCGACGGCGAAGTGCAGCGTCTGGCCGGCGAGCGGGTGGTTGCCGTCGACGGTGACGTTGTCGCCTTCGATCTTGCTGACCGTGACGTTGATGCTGCCCTGGTCGTTGCGGCCCTGGAACTGCATGCCGGGCTGGAGGTCTTCCACGCCCTGGAACGCCGCGCGCGGCACGACCTGGATCAGTTCCTCGTGACGCGGGCCGTAGCCTTCCTCGGGAACGACGTCGACCTTGAACTGGTCGCCGACCGAACGGCCTTCCAGCGCTTTCTCGAGGCCGGGCACGATGTGGCCCTCGCCATGGATATAGGCCAGCGGCTCGCGACCGTCCGAGCTGTCGACGACGTTGCCCTGGTCGTCGGTCAGCGTGTAATGGAAGGAAACGGCGTGGCGGTTGGCGATCTGCATGAAATTCTCTCGCTGGGAGGGGGAAAGGGAAGACATGAAGGCGCCTTCCCGAACCCTCAAGGCTAGGCGACCCGTCGCCCGCGTGCAAATCCACGGAATCGGAGCATGCTGCGCCGCAACCCTTCGCCGCACCGCGATCTGCTAATTTTTCCGCTTTTCCCCACCCTGTCCAGCTCGCCGGGAGCCGCATGTTCGAGTGCATTCTGATCGCCAACCGCGGAGAGATCGCCTGCCGCGTGATCCGGACCTGTCGCCGCCTCGGCATCCGTACGGTCGCGGTGTATTCCAGCGCCGACGCGGATGCCCAGCACGTGCGGCTGGCCGACGAGGCCTGGCCGATCGGTGGACCGCGGCCGGCCGAGTCCTATCTGCGTGGCGACGCGATCATCGAGGTAGCCCGGCGCAGCGGCGCCCAGGCCATCCATCCCGGCTACGGCTTCCTGTCCGAAAACACCGATTTCGCGCGTGCGTGCGCCGCGGCGGGCATCGTGTTCATCGGTCCGCGCCCGGAAAGCATCGACGCCATGGGTTCCAAGGCGGCCGCCAAGGCGCTGATGGAACGTCACGCGGTGCCGCTGGTGCCCGGCTACCACGGTGCGGACCAGGCTCCCGACCATCTCGCCGACGAGGCGGCACGCACGGGCTTCCCGCTGATGATCAAGGCCGCCTCGGGCGGCGGCGGCAAGGGCATGCGCATCGTGCACGATGCCGCCGGTTTCGCCGAGGCACTGGCGTCCGCGCAGCGCGAGGCCGCCAACGCGTTCGGCGATACGCGGGTGATCCTGGAACGCTACGTCGAACATCCGCGGCATATCGAATTCCAGGTATTCGGCGACACCCACGGCAACATCGTCCACCTCAACGAGCGTGAGTGTTCCGCGCAGCGGCGCTACCAGAAGGTGCTGGAAGAAACACCGTCGCCCTTCCTCGACGAGGCCCGCCGTGCACGCATGGGTGCTGCCGCCGTGGCCGCTGCGCGTGCAGTGGACTACGTGGGCGCGGGCACCGTGGAATTCATCGTGGGCCAGGACGGAGAGTTCTTCTTCATGGAGATGAACACTCGCCTGCAGGTGGAACATCCGGTCACCGAGGAAACCCTGGGGCTGGACCTGGTGGAATGGCAGCTGCGAGTGGCCGCGGGCGAGCCTCTGCCGCTGGCCCAGCAGGACATCCGGGCCGAAGGCCACGCCATCGAGGTGCGGCTGTACGCGGAAGACCCCGAGGCCGGCTTCCTGCCCGGCTCGGGCAAGCTGCTTTCGCTGACCCTGCCGCAGGCGTCGCGACACGTTCGCCTCGACGGCGGCGTGATCGCAGGCGACACCGTGACCATCTTCTACGACCCGATGATCGCCAAGCTGATCGTCCACGACCGTACCCGCGCGCAGGCGCTGGAGCGGCTGCGCGAGGCACTGGCGGCCACGGACATCGTCGGCCCCAAGTCGAACGTCGCCTTCCTCGAACGCCTAGTGCGCCATCCCGTGGTGGTGGAAGGGCGGATCGACACCGGTTACCTCGACCGCCACCTCGACCAGTTCCTCGTCGGTGACGACCAGCCGGCCGACATCGAACGGTTCGCCGCCGCCACCGCGGTGCTGCTGGCCGACGAAGCCGGCGTCGCCGGGGCCGCCGGCGATCCCCACTCGCCCTGGGCAAAGGCCGACGCCTGGCGCCTCGGGCATCACGGCAAGCGCGTCGTCGCGCTCATGCAGGGCGACGTACGCCACGAGATCGAGGCGCACGGCCACGACGGCGCCTACGTGCTGCGCGAAGGCGAGGCGTCATGCACGGTCGCCGGCGCACGGCGGGACCACGGCGTGTTGTCGGCCCGTTTCGACGGCGAGAGCCGTCGCGTACCCCTGGCGGTCGACGGCGATCGCGTCCGCCTGCACGACGGACAGGGCCGCCGCTGGACGTTCAGCCGCGCGCCAGCTTATGCCTGGGCCGGCGCCGCATCGGCCGGTGCGCGCCACCTCGCGGCACCGATGCCGGGCCGCGTGGTGCTGGTGCGTGTGGCTGCGGGCGACGTGGTGGAGGAAGGCCAGGAACTGATGGTGATGGAGGCGATGAAGATGGAACTCGCCTTGAAGGCGCCGCGTGCCGGCACCATCGAAAGCGTCTCGGCGGTGCAAGGCGATTTCGTCGACGCCGATGCCGTGCTCGTCCGCTTCGCCGAACCCGCCTGACGGAAGCCTTTCCATGACCGCATCCAACCACGTCCGCATCGTCGAGGTCGGGCCACGCGACGGCCTGCAGAACGAAAAAGCCATGCTGGCCGCCGAGGTGAAGATCGCGCTGATCGATCGCCTCTCGGCGACCGGACTGGTCACCATCGAAGCCACCAGCTTCGTCAGCCCGCGCTGGGTACGCCAGCTGGCGGATGCCGCCGAGGTGTTCCAGGGCATCCGCAAGGCGCCCGGCGTGGTCTACCCCGTGCTGGTGCCCAACCTGCAGGGATACGAGCGGGCGCGCGATGTCGGCGCCACGGAAGTCGCGGTGTTCACCGCCGCGTCGGAAGCGTTCAACCAGAAGAACATCAACGCCTCCATCGATGCGTCGATCGATCGCTTCGTACCGGTGATGGAGCGGGCCCGCGCGGACGGCGTGGCCGTGCGCGGCTACGTATCCACCGTGCTCGGCTGCCCCTACCAGGGCGAGGTGCCGGTGGCCGACGTGGTCCGCGTCGCGCGTCGCCTGCACGAGCTGGGCTGCCACGAGGTGTCGCTGGGCGACACCATCGGCGTCGGCACGCCCGTGAAGGCGCGCGCGATGCTTCGCGCCGTGGCGGCGGAGGTGCCCATGGCGTCGCTCGCCGTGCATTTCCACGATACCTACGGGCAGGCGCTGGCCAATATCCTCGCCTGCCTCGAGGAAGGCGTGCGCGTGGTGGACAGCGCAGTCTCGGGCACCGGCGGCTGCCCCTATGCGCGCGGCGCCACCGGCAACGTGGCCAGCGAGGACGTGATCTACATGCTGCACGGCATGGGCATGACCACGGGCGTGGACCTGGACCGCCTGGTCGAGACCGGCGCCTGGCTGGCCGGCCAGCTGGGCAAGGAAACCGCCAGCCGCGTGACCCGGGCCCGCACCGCGGTCTGATGGCCCCGGCACCTGCCCACCACACGGTTGGCGCTTCCGCCGCCGTTCGGGCAGCATCGGGGGATGCCTGCCGACTACCTCATCCGCCCCATCGAGCCCCGCGACGATGCCGACATCGCCGCGGTCATCCGCCATGTCATGCCGGAGTTCGGTGCCGACGGGCCGGGCTTCGCCATCCACGACGCCGAGGTGGACGCGATGACCGCCGCCTACGCGCGGCCACGTGCGGCGTACTTCGTGGTGGACAAGGGCGGTCGCGCCATCGGCGGCGCCGGCATCGCGCCGCTGGAGGGCGGTGACGACGAAACCTGCGAACTGCGCAAGATGTATTTCCTGCCCGAGGCGCGCGGCATCGGTGCCGCGTCCAACGTCATGCGCGCCTGCCTGGATGCCGCGCGGCGCGCCGGCTTCTCGCGCTGCTACCTGGAAACACTGACCGGCATGGATGCCGCGCAGGCCGTGTATTTCCGGCACGGCTTTACGCGCATCGACGCTCCCATGGGCGGCACGGGGCATTTCAGTTGCGACCGCTTCTTCCTGCGCAGCCTCAACGACGGCGACCTGATCGTGGCGCCGAAGCCGCCGTCGCTGGTGTTCGGCATCGACGATCCGGGCAAGGACGACGTGCTGCCCCTGATCGAACAGCTGCACGGCTACCTGTCCGACCTCTATCGCCATCCGCTGCCCCAGGCGGTTGGCGTGGAAAACCTCCGCCGGCCCGACACCACCTTCATGACGGCGCGCGTGGACGGCCAGCCGCTGGCCTGCGGCGCCTGCGTGGACCAGGGCAGCTATGTCGAACTGAAATACATGTACGTGGTACCGGCCTGCCGCGGCATGGGCCTGGGCAAGCAGATGCTGGAAGCGCTGGAGCGCCAGGTGCGCGCCGGCGGCGGTACGCGGGTGAAACTTGAAACCGGCGTGGCACAGACCGAATCGATCGAGCTCTACGAGCGTTCGGGCTACCGTCGCTGCCCGCCGTTCGGCGATCATCACGCCAACCCGTCCAGCATATTCATGGAAAAGCCCCTGTGATACGTATCGCCCGAGAGGCCGACGCCGCCGCCTGTCATGCCATCTACGCGCCCGTGATCGAAGGCAGCGCGATCACCTTCGAGACCGAACTGCCCGGTGTCGAGGCCATGCGCGGCCGCATCGCCACCCGCATGACCAGCCACCCGTGGCTGGTGTGGGAAGAAGACGGCGCGGTGCTGGCCTACGCCTATGCGGGACGCTTCCGCGAACGCGCCGCGTACGACTGGGTCGCGGAAACCTCGATCTACGTGCACGAGGACGCGCGCCGCCGTGGCATCGCCCGGCGCCTGTACGGTGCACTGCTGGACGCGATGCGCCTGCAGGGCATCAACCAGGCGGTGGGCGTGATCACGCTGCCGGGCGACACCAGCGTGGCCATGCACGCGTCGATGGGCTTCACGCCCGCCGGCGTCTGGCCGAGCGCCGGGTACAAACTCGGCCGATGGTGGAACGTCGGCGTGTGGAGCCTCTTCCTCAGTGCGCCGGAAAACCCGCCGTCACCCGTCGTCCCGTTCGCCGCCCTGGTGGCGTCGGGACGCATGCAGGCGTTCCTCGCCGAACGTTGATCGCTCGCGCCGTGTGCCGTGTGCTCCCGCACAACGCCAAGCCGCGATGCCTCGGCTAAGATGGGCCTCTTTGCCAGTCGCTTCCGCGGAGTTTCCATGCAGCTCGAACAGGTCAGGGCCGTCATCACCGGCGGCGCATCCGGTCTCGGCCACGCCGTTGCCAAGCGTCTCGTCGACGCCGGCGCGAAGGTCACGCTTTTCGACGTCAACGAGGAAAAGGGCCAGGCCGCCGCCGCAGCGCTGGGATCGCAGGCATCGTTCCGCCGCACCGACGTCACCTCGGAAGACGGCGTGGTCGCCAACATCGCCGCCGCCAGCGAAACGATGGGCGGCCTCAACGCGGTGATCAACTGCGCGGGCATCCTGGGCGCGGGCCGCGTGCTCGGCAAGGAAGGCCCGATGCCGCTGTCGACCTTCAGCACCACCGTCATGGTCAACCTGGTCGGCAGCTTCAACGTGGCCAAGGCGGCCGCGCAGCTGATGCAGGCCAATTCGCCCGGTGACGACGGCGAGCGCGGCGTCATCATCCACACCGCCTCGGTGGCGGCTTATGAAGGCCAGATCGGCCAGGCCGCGTATTCCGCCTCCAAGGGTGGCGTGGTCGGCATGACGCTGCCTATGGCGCGCGAGCTGGCCCGGTTCGGTATCCGCGTGAACACCATCGCGCCCGGCATCTTCTGGACGCCGATGGTCGACGGCATGCCGCCGCAGGTGCAGGAGTCGCTTTCCGCGTCGATCCCGTTCCCGTCGCGTCTGGGCAAGCCGGAGGAGTTCGCCGACACGGTGGCCTTCATCCTCGCCAGCCGTTACCTCAACGGCGAAACGATCCGGCTCGACGGCGGCGTCCGCCTCGCTCCGAAGTAATCCTTCCTTCCATTCCACGACATCGAAGTCGAACGCCATGAAAGCATCCGAAGTCAAAAAGGGTAACGTCGTCGAGAACGACGGCACCGTCTACCAGGTCCGCGACATCGAGCGCAGTGCGCCGTCCGCGCGCGGCGGCAACGTCACGTATCGCTTCACGCTGTATTCCATCCCGGGCAACCGCAAGTTCGACCTGAGCGTACGCGCCGACGACGAACTGAAGGAAGTGGCGCTGGAGCGCCGCCAGGCCAGGTTCTCCTACATGGACGGCGACGCGTTCGTCTTCATGGACGACGAGGACTACACCCAGTACACGCTGGACGCCGCCGTGGTCGGCGACAACGCCGGCTATGTCGTGGAAGACCTGGAGGGCTACTACATCCAGGTGATCGACGATGCGCCGGTGGGCCTGCAGGTGCCGACCTCGGTGGTGCTGACGGTAACCGACACCGCGCCCGAGATGAAGGGCGCCAGCGCCACCAAGCGATCCAAGCCCGCCACGCTGCAAACCGGTGTCGAGATCCAGGTGCCCGAGTACATCACCACCGGCGAGAAGGTCACGGTCAACACGCTGACCGGCGAATTCGCCGGCCGCGCGTAAGGGTCGTCGACGCGCCCATGCCATGAACGGCCGCTATTCGTTTCGTGCCAGTGTCATCGATACGCTGATCCGGACGAAGCGGCCCGACGTGCCCGTGCGCGTGGCCTTGCGCAACACCGCGGCCGTGGTGTTGCCCATGGCCCTGGGCATCCTGCTGGGGTATCCGGAGATCGGCCTGGGCGTGGCCGCCGGCGCGCTCGACACGATGTTCTCCGACCAGCCGGGCCCCTACCAGCAACGGCTCAGCCGGTTGTTCCTCGCGGCG
This sequence comes from Xanthomonas sp. NCPPB 2632, assembly GCF_041228075.2. Lineage (NCBI taxonomy): Bacteria > Pseudomonadati > Pseudomonadota > Gammaproteobacteria > Lysobacterales > Lysobacteraceae > Xanthomonas > Xanthomonas sp. NCPPB 2632. The sequence continues at coordinate 1,484,129 of NZ_CM192979.1, read as the reverse complement.
CTGGCCGCGGGCGCGGCCTCGCTGGTCGGTTTCCTCATCGGCGACTGGGTGGGGCCGATGTGCCTGGCCTGCCTGGTCTGCGGCTTCCTCGGCGGCATGCTGGTGGTCTTTGGCCCGGACATCGCCCGCGTGGGCATGACCAGCATGCTGCTGCTGGTCATCACCGCGGCGACGCCGAAGGACCTGATCGGCGCGCTCAGCGGCGGCGGCCTGATCTTCACCGGCGGCATGCTGCTGGCCGCATTCTCCGTCGCCGCCTGGCCGCTACAACGCTATCGTCCCGAGCGACTGGCCCTGGCCGTGGTGTATCGCGGACTGGCCGACCTGGCCCGCAAACCGCAGAAGGACGGCGAGGCGCCGGCCCTGGCCGATGCCATGAACACGCTGCAGACCACGCTGCTGGGCCGTCACCATGCGCACGGTCGCGCCATGGAGGCCTTCCGCGTGTTGCTGGAACTGGCCGAACGCATCCGTCTCGAACTGATCGCCATGGCCGAGCTGGACGCCCGCCGCGACGGCATGGGCGACATGTTCCGTGCCGATGCCGCGCGGGTGCTGGACGCCGCGGCGGACGCCCTGGACGCGGCCGAGCCGCCGCAGCGCGCCGAGCGTGCCCTGGCCACGCTGCAGGCCAGCGAGCGCGCCCTGCTCGCCGGCTCGACCGGCACGGGGCTGGGCGGGCATATCCGGGCCTTGTCCGGCCAGCTGGCGGCCGCAGTGCGTAACACCAACTGGGCCGGTTCGCGCGGTGAGGAACGCGCGCAACGCGCGGAGACCGCGCTGCCGGAAACCCTGCGCAGCGGTTCGGCGCTGGCCATCCTGCGCGCCAACCTCACGCCCGGCTCCGTCGCCTTCCGCCACTCGGTGCGCTGCGCGGTGGTGCTCACCCTGGCCTTCGCCGTGTCGCGCCACTTCGCCCTGCCCCACGGCTATTGGCTGCCGATGACCGCCGCCATCGTGCTGCGCCCGGATTTTGCCGCCACCTTCAGCTTCGGGCTGCTGCGCGTGGTCGGCACGATCCTGGGCCTGCTGCTGACCACGTTCGTGCTGCGCCTGACCCCGGACGTGCCGTGGGCACACCTGGCCGTGATGGGCGTGCTGTGCGTCGGCTTCCGTTACCTCGCCGTCGCGCACTACGGCATCGCGGTGGCCGCCCTCACCGGCACCGTGGTGGTGCTGTTGTCGTTCGAGGGCGTGGACCCCAACGCGGCCATGGCCGACCGCGTGCTCAATACCGTGCTGGGTAGCGGGCTGGCGCTGCTGGCCTACCTGCTGTGGCCATCCTGGGAGCGCCACCAGGCACGCACGTCGCTGTCGACCATGCTCCGCGCCTACGCCGATTACCTCGATGCCCTCGTGGCCCCGGCCAATCGGGGTGCACGCCACGAAGTGCGCACCGCCACGCGTACGGCCCGCACCAATGCCCAGGCGTCGGTCGACCGCATGCGTGCCGAGCCCGGTACGCCGGCCGTGCTGCTGGAACTGGCGGAAACGCTGTTCGCCAACGGCAACCGCCTGGCGCGTACCGCGATGGCGCTGGAATCCCTGATCGACGGGGACGAGGTGCCGGAAGCCTGGACGCACGTGGGACCGTTCGTGCACGAGGCCGCCGTCGCGCTGCGCGCGCAGGCCGAGGCGCTGACCCGCACGGAGGGCGTCGCCGTGACGCCCCTGCTGCGCGAGCACCAGCGCCACCTGATGGCCTCACTGGGGCGCGCCACCGATCGCGAGCTGGCGGGCGCGCTGGAGCGCCTGACCGACCGCCTCACCGACAACGTCGACACCATCGCGCACGTGGTTACCCGGCGGTCGGTCACCCCGGCCTGAGCCGACGCGGGATTGCTGCACCGCCAGAGGCCTTGTCCGCGGGCCGGCGCTACACTCCGGCCATGCTCAAGATCGACACACATGCGCATATCCTGCCTCGTGACTGGCCCGATCTGGCAGCCCGATACGGCGACGACCGCTTTCCCGTGATGACCCATGCGAGCGGCCACCATCGCATCTACAAGGACGGCAAGTTCTTCCGCGAGGTGTGGGAGACGGCCTTCGATGCCGAGGTGCGCATCGCCGATTACGCGCGCTTCGGTGTCGACGTCCAGGTCGTCTCGACCGTGCCGGTGATGTTTTCCTACTGGGCCCGCGGCCATCACGCGCTGGAGCTGCACCGCCACCTCAACGATGCCATGGCCGAGGTCTGCCAGGCCCATCCCAGGCATTACGCCGGTATCGGCACGGTGCCGTTGCAGGCACCCGAGCTGGCGATTCGCGAGCTGGAGCGCTGCATCGGCGAACTCGGCCTGCAGGGCGTGCAGATCGGTTCGCACTGCAACGCCTGGAACCTGGACGCGCCGGAGCTGTTTCCCTTCTTCGAGGCCGCCGCCGACCTCGGCGCCGCCGTGCTGGTCCACCCGTGGGACATGATGGGCAGCGAGAGCATGCCCAAGTACTGGCTGCCCTGGCTGGTGGGCATGCCGGCCGAACAGGCGCGTGCCGCGTGTGCGCTGATCTTCGGTGGCGTGCTGGAACGCCTGCCCGCGCTGCGCGTCATGCTGGCCCACGGCGGCGGCAGTTTTCCGTATTCCATCGGGCGCATCGAACACGGCTTCCGCATGCGCCCCGACCTGGTCGCCACCGACAACCCGCGCAACCCGCGCGAGTACCTCACGCGCCTGTTCTTCGATTCCTGCGTGCACGACGCGGCCGCATTGCGCTACCTGCTGACCACCGCCGGCACCGATCGCGTCATGCTCGGCACGGACTACCCGTTCCCGCTGGGCGAGCAGGAACCCGGCAGCGGCATCGACGCGCTGGGCCTGGACGACACCGACCGGGCCAGCCTGTTCCACGGCACCGCGCTGGCATGGCTGGGGGTGCCGCTTTCACGCTTCCAGACGGACCACTTACCCGCGTGACGTGACGTGGTGCTGTGCAAGAATGCGTGCATCGCGCGGCACCGCCGCTGGACCTGGGGAATCCGTACCGTGAACCGCTCCGTGCCTGCCCTCCTGCTCGGCCTGTTGCTGGCCAGTCCCGCCATCGGCGCCGCCGAGGTTTCGATGGCCGAGGGCGCCATCCGTTTCAGCGTGCCCGACAGCTGGATCCCGATCATGCAGTCGCAGGGCGAGACCGAGACGCAGATATTCCAGGTACCCGGTGCCAATGCGGCCGACGCCACGGTCGCCCGTGTCTCGGTAACGCTGCAGAAGGTGCCCAACCTCAACGGGTTCCAGCAGTTCTCGGGCAACATGCGCAGCCGTGCGTCCGGCCTGAAGGACTACGCGGCGGGCAAACCCGCCGGCCCCACCGAAAACGTCTACAAGGCCCGCGAAGGCACGGTGACACTCGAGTACTACGAGCGTTATTTCTACAGCGGCGGCTATGCCATCCAGCTGCGCTGCGCACGCCCCGGCGGCGACGCGAAATGGAGCGCCGCCTTCGACAAGGGCTGTGCCGAACTCGCCGCCCGCATGCCCTCCTGATGTACCCGAGGCTTTTCGTATGAACGGTTTCGAAGCGACCCGCGCGTGGGCCGATGCCCAGGATGCGAACGACCCGCTGCGTGCGTACCGCAACGCGTTCCACATCCCGCCGCATGCCGGCGGGGACAGCCTGTATTTCTGCGGCAACTCGCTCGGCCTGCAACCCAAGAGCGTGCGCACGGCCATCGAGGCCGAACTGGCCGACTGGGCCGACCTCGCCGTGGAAGCCCATTTCCGTGGCCGCTCGCCATGGATGCACTACCACGAGTACGTGCGCGACGCGATGGCGCTGGTGGTGGGCGCACAACCGCACGAAGTGGTGGCGATGAACACGCTCGGCGTGAACCTGCACCTGATGATGGTGAGCTTCTACCGGCCGACCGCCGAGCGCCCCGCCATCCTGATGGAGGCCGGCGCCTTTCCGACGGATCGCTATGCGCTGGAATCGCAGGTCCGCTTCCACGGTTTCGATCCCGCCACCGACCTGATCGAGCTCACGCCCGACGGCCCGGGCGGCACCTTGTCGGCCGAGGCGATCGAACGCGCCATCGCCGAGCACGGCCACCGCGTCGCCCTCATCATGTTGCCCGGGGTGCAGTACCGCACCGGCCAGGTGTTCGACCTGGCCACCATCGTCCGCCTGGGCCATGCCCAGGGTTGCAAGGTAGGCTTCGACTTGGCGCATGCCGTCGGCAACCTGCCACTGGCCCTGCATGACAGCGGCGCGGACTTCGCCGTCTGGTGCACGTACAAATACCTCAACGCCGGCCCGGGCGCGGTTGCCGGTTGCTTCGTGCACGAGCGCCACGCCCACGCCGACGTGCCGCGCTTCGCCGGCTGGTGGGGCCACGACAAGGGCACGCGTTTCCAGATGGGCCCGCAGTTCGTACCGACACCGGGTGCCGATGGCTGGCAGCTGTCCAACCCGCCGATCCTGGCACTGGCGCCGCTGCGTGCGTCACTGGATATCTTCACCCAGGCCGGCGGCATGCCGAAGCTGGTGGAAAAGAGCCGTCGCCTCACCGGTTATCTCGAGTGGCTGATCCGCACACGCGTGGACGACATGCTGGACGTGGTGACGCCGGCCGATCCGTTGCAGCGGGGTGCGCAGTTGTCCGTGCGCGTGCGTGCCGGCCGCGATGCCGGTCGCGACCTGTTCGGTTACCTCGAACAGCACGGCGTCATCGGCGACTGGCGCGAGCCCGACGTCATCCGCCTCTCGCCCACGCCGTTGTATAACCGCTTCGCCGACTGCCTCGGTGCGGTGGAAGCCATCGAAGCCTGGCGCGGCACACAGGCATGAGCGAGCAGGAACTGTTCCCGGCACCGTACAGCGAACGCGGCGACGGGTTTGCCGTACAGGCGGTGACCCATTGGTTGCGGACGGCGCCTGGGCGGGTGATGTTCGGGCTTCGCGCGGGCGGTCTTCCGGTGCCCCTGCCCGATCGTCCGGCCACCGTCTCGCATCGTGGCGTCGAGGCACGCGTGAACGGCCACATCACGGCGATCGAAGACGTCAGCAGTGTGTGGCTGCGTGAACATCCGGAGGCGACGACACGCTATGTGGATGCCTTGCGTCGTGTGCTGATGGACAAGCGCACCCGTCTCGATGGGTATGCCACGCAGGCGATCTTCGTCGGCAGCGTGGAACTGTATGCCGGTTCGGCCATGGACAGCATCGATATCGAGCTGGACGAGGACGACGGCTCCTACGCGCGCGCGATCGACCTGCTGCGTCGCGCCCCCCACGACGGTCGAACCGCTTTCGCGATGCCGCCCGAACCCGGCACGGGCAGCTTCGACGATCCACTTTTCCTGGCCGGCGACCAGGCGTGGATCGACGGTCGACGCGTGCTGATCGAATACATGCCCGACGAGGGCAGCCGCGCCGAGACGGTCGCCCTGGATCGCGAGGCGCTTGCCGACGCCCTGGAGCGCGCCTGGTCGGCCATGTGCGATGTATCGGAGCGCATTCGCGCGGAACTGGGTCGGCTGGTCTGAGCGTCTAGCTCCCGACTCAGCCCGCCGTGCTTTCCGCATGGCGGACCTGCCCCGCCCCGCGCACCACGAACCGCTCCACCGTCAACGACTCCGCGCCCATCGGGCCATAAGCATGCAGGCGCGTGGTCGAGATGCCTATTTCCGTGCCCAGTCCCAACGCACCGCCGTCGCTGAAGCGCGACGACGCATTGACCATGACCACCGCCGAGCGGATGGCACGAATGAATTGCGCGGCCGCCGCATCGTCGCGCGTGGCGATCACTTCGGTGTGGTCGGAACCATAGCGGCGGATGTGTGCGATGGCGTCGTCGATCGTCGGGACGACCCGCACGGCGATGACGAGGTCCAGGAACTCGGCGGCGTAGTCGTCCTCCGAAGCGGACACCACACCCTCTGCCAGTGCGCGCGTCGCATCGTCGCCGCGCACCTGCACGCCCAGCTCGCGCAGGCGCGAGATCGCGCGTGGCAGGAATGCGGCGGCGGCATCCTGGTGGACCAGCAATGTCTCCAGCGCATTGCACACGCCGGGACGGCTCGTCTTGCCGTCGACCAGCAGGCGCAGGGCCAGGTCGTGATCGACGTCGCGATCGACGTAGAGATGGCAGACGCCCTTGTAGTGCTTGATGACCGGCACGCGCGCATGCTCCGTCACGAAGCGGATCAGGCCCTCGCCGCCACGCGGAATCGCCAGGTCGACGATGTCCACCAACTGCAGCAGTTCGATCATCGTTTCGCGGCGCGGATCGTCGATCAGCGTGAGCGCGGCCTCCGGCAGGCCCGCATCGCGCAGGGCGCCGCGCAGCACGTCGGCAATGGCGATGTTGGACTGCATGGCGTCGGAGCCGCCACGCAGGATCACCGCATTGCCAGCCATCAGGCAGAGTGCGGCCGCATCGGCGGTGACGTTGGGCCGCGCCTCGTAGATCATCGCGATGACGCCGAGGGGGATGCGCACGCGCTGCACCTCGATACCGTTGGGCCGTGTTTCGCGACGGGTGACCAGGCCGACCGGGTCCGGTAGCGCGGCCACGTCACGCATGGCCCGCGCGATGGCGAGCACCCGTTCGTCGTCCAGACGCAGGCGGTCGAGCATGGCCGTGGCATTGCCGCTCGCGCGCGCCGCGGCCATATCGATCGCATTGGCCGCGAGGACGGCGGGAGCGGCCGCTTCGAGCGCCTTCGCCATGACAGTCAGCACGTGTCGCTTGGCCGCCGTGTCGAGGGACGCGAGGGCGGATGCCGCATCGCGACAGTCGAGCGCGCGCTCGCGCAGGGTAAGCGTCATGGTGGCCTCGTTCATGCGGGAAGGACGACCAGGTCGTCACGGTGGACGACGTTCTCGCCGTAACTGTAGCCGAGCGATACCTCGATATCGCGCGTATGGCGGCGCGCGATACGCCGGATATCGACGGCGGCATACTGTGCGATGCCGCGGGCGAAAACAGTGTCGTCCTCGGCAATCTCGACCACGTCGCCACGCGCGAAATCGCCGGTCGCGGCGGACACGCCACCGGGCAGCAGCGAGGCGCCACGCTCGCGCACCGCTCGCGCGGCGCCTTCGTCGACCACGATGCGGCCTGCCGTAGGCGCGTGACGCAGCCAGTACTTGCGCGCTGCGAGCGGCATACCGGGGGCGTGCAGCCGCGTGCCGGTGAGCAGGCCATCGGACAGCCGTGCGACGCAGACGGCGTCGCGGCCGTTGAACAGCACGGTCTCGATGCCTGCCGCCGCGGCCTTGCCGGCGGCTTCCAGCTTGGTCCGCATGCCACCCGTGCCGGCTGCCGTACCCGCGCCGCCCGCGCTGGCGAGATGCGCCGGCGTGACCGCCGCGACGCTGTCGATGGACTGCGCGTCGGCATCGGTGCGCGGGTCGGCCGTGTACAGGCCGCCGATGTCCGACGCGATGAACAGCACGTCGGCATCGACCAGCGCCGCCACGATGGCGGCGAGGTTGTCGTTGTCGCCCAGTTTCAGCTCGTCCACCGCCACCGTGTCATTTTCATTGATAACGGGGATGGCGCCGAGCGCGAGTAGCTCGCGCAGGGTGGAACGCGCGTTGACGTAGCGGCGGCGGTTGCGCAGGTCGTCGTGGGTGAGCAACACCTGTGCCACCGGCGCATCGAAAAAACCCTGCCACAATGCGATCAGCCTTGTCTGGCCCAGCGCGGCCAGCGCCTGGCGACCGGTCAGCCCCGCGGCGCGCTCCGGCGCGGCAAAACCCCGCCCGGCCGCGACCGCACCCGACGACACGATGACCACCTCGCGACCGGCGCTACGGCTGGCGCGTACGAAGGCGGCCAGGCCTTCCGCATGCTCGCCGCTGAGCCCGCCTGCTGGCGTCGTCAGCAGGCTGCTGCCCACCTTGAGCACGGCGCGTTGCCACGTCGGCAACGGTTGCTCGTTGAACCCGCCAGCCATGATGCCTCCCAGGTGATATGGACTGTGTAGGAGCGCACGATGTGCGCGATGGCGGCGCGTTGTTGGTGAAGGGTGCGTTGTTGGTGAAGGGTGCGTTGTTACGTGTAGGAGCGCACGATGTGCGCGATGAGATGGCGTTATTGCTTGAGGTTGCGTTGTCGTTCGGGATAGGGGACGTGCTCAACCGCCTTTGATTTTTAGATTTACGGCCTCATTCGCGAGATGCAGCATGAGGGTTCGCGCACATCGTGCGCTCCTACATCAGGGTGACGAGTCGCGAGGTGGTGAGTCGAGGGTGGCGAGTCGTTGGTGGAGGGTGGTCAGCATCAGGTCGTGGCCGGCGCCGGGGGAGGTGCGGGCGGCGAGGCTGGATTCGGGCGTGCGGCCTTCGCCGGCCGAGGCGGCGGTTTCGGCGGCGGCACGGTACGCATCGCGGAATGGCACACCGGCCACGGCCTGCTCGATCGCGACATCGGTGGCGTACATCGCCGGCTCGATCGCGGCCCGCATCTTGTCCGCTTTCCACTCGAAACGCGCAAGCATGTCCGGCAGCAGGTCGAGGGCACCCAGGCCCATCGAGAAACCGTGGAACAGGGAACCCTTCGAGAATTGCAGGTCACGCTGGTAGCCCGAAGGCAACGACAGCAGCTGCTCGATCTCGGTGCGCGCGGCGGCCACGCTGGCATAGCTGGCGCGCAGTAGTTCCACCACATCGGGGTTGCGCTTGTTCGGCATGATCGACGAACCCGTGGTGTACTCGGGCGGCAGCGCCACGAAGTCGAACTCCGCCGTGGTGAACAGCGACAGGTCCCAGGCCAGGCGGCGCGTGTCGAGCAACGCCGTACCCACCGCGTCCAGCGCGGCCATCTCGAACTTGCCGCGCGAGAGTTGCGCGTAGATCGGCGAGACCTGCATGCGGGCGAAGCCAAGGGCCGCCGTGGTATGGGCGCGATCCAGCGGCACATTGACACCGTAGCCCGCGGCGGTGCCCAGTGGGTTGGCGTCGATCAGCGCCAGCGCCTGCTTCGCGCGCAGGGTGTTGTCGATGAACGCCTCGGCGAACGCCGCGAACCACATGCCGGTGGACGACACCACCGCCCGTTGGATATGCGTGTACCCGGGCATCGGCAGCGCATCGCCCGCTGCGCGCTCCAGGCAGACCTCGGCGATACGGCGGCACAGCGCTTCCAGCGTCGAGAGTTTTTCTTTCAACCACAGGCGTGTCGCCACCAGCACCTGGTCGTTGCGACTGCGCCCCGTATGCACACGGCGGCCGGCATCGCCCAGGCGTTCGGTCAGGCGTGCCTCGATGGCGGAGTGACCGTCCTCGAAACGGTCGTCGAGCACGAACGTGCCGGCCGAGAAGTCGGCCGCCAGCGTGTCCAGTTCACGCAGCAGGGCATCGCGCTCGTCGTGCGACACCACGCCGATATTGGCCAGGCCCTCGACGTGCGCCTTGCTCGCGGTGATGTCGTGCAGGAAGAACTCACGATCGAGCACCACGTCGTTGCCGGCGAGGAAACGCATGATCTTCGCGTCCACCTGGATGCCGGATTTCTGCCAGAGCGGCTGGGTCATCGTAGGGTCCTTAAAGCGGGATGGCGGTGAGCTCGTCGAAGCCGAGCGCACGGTTGACGTTCTGCAGGGCCTGCGTGGCCGCGCCCTTGAGGAGGTTGTCCAGCGTGGCGACGACCACCACGCGACGGCCGTCCACGGACAGCGCGAAACCACCCACGTCGAGATGATGCCGGTTGGCGACCTGGCTGACCCACGGCGCCTCGTCGACGACATGGATGAGCTTTTCCTTCTCGTAGCGCGCCTCGAAGCGACGGACGATATCCTCCCGTTTGGCCTGCTTGGCCAGGTAGAGGTTGGTCGTTACCGTCAGGCCACGGAAATGCGGGGCGACGTGCGGCATGAATTCCACCGGCATGCCGAGGTGGCGGCTGGCTTCCTTCTCGTGCATGTGCCCGGTGAGCGCGTACGGCATGAGGTTGTCGCGCAGCTTTTCCGGATCGTTGCGGTCCGAGGGCGTGGTGCCCGCGCCGGAATAGCCGGATACGCCGAACGACACCGGGGGCGCCGCCAGCAGGTCCTTGATCGGTGCGATGGACACCTGGATCGCGGTGGCATAGCAACCCGGGTTGCTGATGCGTTTCTCGCCGCGCCAGCGGTCGCGGTAGAGCTCGGGCAAGCCGTAGTACCAGCGCTCGTCGAAGCGGTAGTCCGCCGACAGGTCGACGATCACCGTAGAGCCACCGGCCTTGTCGATCGCCTCCACATAAGGTGCCGCCTTGCCGTTGGGCAAGGCCAGGATCACCACGTCCACCCCCTGCTCCGCCACCGCGGCGGGATCGAGGTTGCCGAAGGCCAGGGCTCCCTTGTAAGCCTCGTTGTGGTCGGCGAGCGGCTGCCCTGCCAGTTCGCGCGACGAGACGAAGGCCAGCTCGAGGCCGGGATGGTTCGCGACGAGTGTGATCAGCTCGGCGCCCGTGTGGCCGCGCGCGCCGACGATGCCGATGGTCTTGCTTGCCATGACCGCTCAGTCCTGAAGGGTGGGGACGCGCGTGGCGCAATGCGCGACGCAACGTTCGATGTCCGCGAAGTTGTCCAGGCCGTACCAGAACACCTTCCAGCGCGACTGCTTGAAGCAGCCGTCGGACTCCGCGTAATAGAAATGATTGATGACGTTGCCGTGGCGCGAGCGCCAGAACAACTTCGGGTTCTCGTCGCGCATCACCTGCCACACGGCACGCCCCAGGCCTTCGCCCTGCGCGTCGTCCAGCACCGCGAACTTGTCGAGGTACGCGAAGCCTTCGTCCTGGGTCAGCACCATCGCCGCGCGATAGTTCTCGGACACATAGAGTCGATACAGGTCGGTGCGCTCGAAGTAATCCGGCACCACCTTGCGACCGAAGCTGGATTCGATCAGCTCGCGCAGCCGGGCCTTGTCCACGCCCTCCCACGACTCGAAACGCAACACGCGCTCGCCACGGCGTACCAGGGTGCCCGAGCCCTTGTGGGTGAACAGTTCCTTGGCCAGCTCGGCCGGGCGCGTGATGGACACCGACGAGGTGAGCGGCAGATCGTCCAGCAGGTCCTTGATCTGCTCGATCTTCAGGCGCATGCCCGAGTGCAGCCAGGGCTGCTTGAGCAACTGGTCGTATTCGGTCGACAGGTTGATCGAATCGATCACCGTGCCCTCGCCGTCCAGCAGGCCACCGGTGCCCGTCAGGAACACGATCTTATAGGGCTGCAACACGCGCACCAGTTCGTTGGCGGCGAAGTCGGCGTTGATGTTGAGTATCTGCCCCGCGTCGGTTTCACCCAGGCTGGCGATCACCGGGATGGACCCGGCACGCAGGCTGGCCTCGATCGGCGCGAGGTTGATCTCGCGCACACGCCCCACCAGGCCAAAGGTGGCCTGGTCGAGGAACTCGGCGGCGAACACGCCCGACGGCACCGAGGTGGCGCGCGTATCGGCTTCCTGCAGCGACTCGACCAGGCGCAGGTTCTGCGCCTGGAACACGCGGCGCACGATGGCCAGCGCCTCCGGCGAGGTCACCCGCAAGCCGTTCACCGTCTTTTTCTCGATCCCGGCGGCGGCCAGTTCCTCGTCCAGCTGCGGGCCCGCGCCGTGCAGCACGATGGGCGTCAGGCCCACCTGCTGCAGGAAGGACAGCGAGGACGTCAGTGCCGGCAGGTCATCGCGCAGCACCGCGCCGCCCACCTTGACCACGGCGAAACGCGCGGCGTCCAGCTGGGAGAAACGCTTGAGGTATTGCTGGATCTCACGCGCGCTGCCCATGGAGGACAGCAGGCGCACGATGGTCTTGCGGGTATGTTGGTTAGATTCCACTGTCGACGATCCGATGGATGGTCCTGGCATAGGCAGCCAGTTGTTCGAGGAGGACCCACTCGTCGGCCGTGTGCGCCTGGGCGATATCGCCCGGGCCGTAGACGAAGGTGGTGTAGCCGGCCCTGGAGAACAGCGCCGCTTCCGTCCAGAAGTCCACGGCGTTGCCCACCGGGATGCCCAGCTCATCGGCGACATCGCGCGCCGCCAGACGGCGAGTCTCGGCCGTGGCGATGTCGCCCGCCGGCAACGAATCGCCGCGGAAGGTTTCGCCGTATTCCACGGGTACCGGATCGACCAGCGTACGGAAGGTCTCCAGCAGGGCGTCGGCATCCATCGAGGGCAACGGCCGGAAGCCGAAACGCACGTCCGCCGTGGGGGCGATGACGTTCGCCTTGATGCCGCCCTCGATCTTGCCGATGTTGAAGCGCAGACCGGTCAGGCCACCGAAGCGTTCGTGCGACAGCGCCTGCACGTGGTCCAGCGCGGCGGCGCCCCAGCGGGTAGCCTGGTGCAATGCGCTGTCGGACGGCTTCTGGTCGCCCGAGGCATGCCCTGCCCGGCCCTGGAAACGCATCTGCACCGAGAGGATGCCCCGGTGCGCCAGCACCGCTTCACCCTGGGTCGGCTCGGCGACGATGATCGCCTCGTAGTCGCGCGGCGTCTTCAGGAAGCCGTCGATGCAGCGCGCATCGTTGGCTTCCTCGTCCGTGGACAGCAACAGGGCCATGTCGCCCTGCGTGGCGTTGGCCACGGCGACCAGCGCCGCCGCGGCGCCCTTGATGTCGCACGCACCCAGGCCGATCGCGCGGTCCCCGGTCACCCGGAGCTCGTGCGGGCTCGCCGTCCAGTGCGGCGAATCCGGCACGGTATCCAGGTGCACGTTGAACAGGTACTTCGGCGTGCCGCGCACGGCGTAAAGGTTGACCGCGCCGGCACCGAAGTCGGTGACCTGCACATCGAACCCGGGAAGGTTGGCGCGCAGGTAGTCGAAGATGCCGTCGGTGCCGATCTCACGCGGCGGGTTGCGCGTGTCGAAACCGACCAGCGCACGCAGATGGGTCAGGGTGTCGTCGAGTAGCTTGTCCATGGTCGTGGATCAGTTCCCGTTGGCGCGGTCGACTTCCGCCCAGATCGTCGAGCTCATGCCGTAGAGCTTGATGAAGCCCTCGGCCTCGGCCACGCCCCAGTCGGCCGCCTGTGCATAGGTCGCCTTGGACGAGTGCAGCAGGTTCTTCGACTCGACCTTCACCGCGTAGATGGAACCGCCGCGGGTCTCGACGATGACCTTGCCATCGACCTTGCGCTGCGTGGACACCAGGTAGGCTTCCAGGTCGGCCTTGATCGGATCGTTGAAGAAGCCCTCATAGGCCACTTCCGTCCACTTGCGGCCGATTTCCGGCTTGAAGCGGTTCTGCTGCTTGGAGAGCACGGTTTCTTCCAGCGCGCGGTGCGCGGTCAGTAGCGCGGTCAGTGCCGGCGCCTCGAACACGATACGGCCCTTCAGGCCGATGTTGGTGTCGCCTGTGTACAGGCTGCGACCCACGCCGTACTTCGCCAGTTCGCGGTTGAGGAAAGCGAGGATCTGCGGACCCGTCGCCGCCTTGCCATCGAGTGAGACGGCCACGCCCTGCTCGAAGCCCAGCTCGATACGCAGCGGTTCGGACGGCCATTCGGCGCGCGGCGCGCACCAGCCGACCGCGCCCTCGCCCGGGATTTCCCATGCGTCGATCTCGCCACCGGAGATGGTCACGCCCAGCACGTTCTCGTTGATCGTGTAGTGCTTGGTCTTGGCGCGGACTTCGAAGCCCTTTTCTTCGAGGTAGGCCTGCTCGTAGGCACGCACCTGCGTGTGCTCGCGCTGAATCTCGCGGATCGGCGCCACGATGGTGTAATCGCCCAGCGCACGCACGGTCAGGTCGAAGCGCACCTGGTCGTTGCCCATACCGGTGCAGCCGTGCGCGAACAGCTTGGTGCCCAGTTCATCGCAACGCTCCAGCGATGCCTTCACGATGAGGTAGCGATCCGACACCAGCAGCGGATACTGGCCCTGGTAGAACTCGCCCGCCCAGATCAGCGGCGTGACGAAGCTGTCCCAGATCGCCTGCGACGCGTCGACGGTGCGATGCGAGGCCGCACCCAGTTCGGTCGCGCGCTGCTCGATGTATTCGCGCTCTTCCGCCGACACGCCGCCGGTGTCGACGAACACGGTGTGCACGGCGTAGCCGCGCTCCATCAGGTAAGGGACGCAGAAGCTGGTGTCGAGGCCGCCCGAGAAGGCGAGGACGATATCTTTACTGGACATGCTGGCTCCGGGAAAAGGGAAAAGGGATAAGGAAAAGAGGAAGGACGAATCAGAAACCGAGGCCGGACCTGGCGCCCGACGCGTGCGAAATGAGCGAGGCCATGACGGCCTTCTGGACGTGCAGACGGTTTTCCGCCTCGTCGATGGCGATGCAGGCGGGCGAATCCATCACCGCGTCGGTCGCCTTGATGTTCCGGCGCAACGGGAGGCAGTGACTGAACAGCCCACGGTCGGTGAGCGCCATTTTGGCCTCGTCGACGATGAAATGCTTGTTCGCCTCGCGGATGGCCTTCTCTTCATCCCAGCGGCCGAAGTACGGAATGGCACCCCAGCTCTTGGCGTAGATCACGTGCGCCCCGCTGTATGCCGATTCGATATCGTGCGACACCTGCAGCGACCCACCGTTCTCGGCGGCATTCTGCCTGGCGAAGTCCATGTAGCGCTGGTCGAGGATGTACTCGGGCGTGGGACACAGCAGGGTCACGTCCATGCCCATCTTCGTCGCGATCATCAGCGCCGAATTCGCCACCGCCGTGTTGAGCGGCTTCGGATGGTAGGTCCAGGTCAGCACGTATTTCTTGTTCTGCAGGTCGCCCAGGTGCTCTTTCAGGGCCATGGCATGGGCCAGCTCCTGGCAGGGATGGGTGATCGTCTCCATGTTGATCACCGGCACGGTGGCGTAGCGGGCGAACGCCTTCAGCACGATGTCCTGGCGATCCACCTGCCAGTCGACGAACTTCGGGAAGGCGCGCACGGCGATGATGTCGGCATAGCGCGACAGCACCTGGGCCACCTCGGCGATGTGCTCCTCCGTATCGCCGTCCATCACCGTACCGACCTCGAACTCGATCGGCCACGCGTCCTTGCCCGGCGCCAGCACCACCGCGTGCCCGCCCAACTGGAAGGCACCCAGTTCGAAGCTGGTGCGCGTGCGCATGGACGGGTTGAAGAACAGCAGCGCGATCGACTTGCCAGCCAGCTGCTGGCCCTGCGGCGACCGCTTGAACTCGGCGGCCTGCGTGAGCAGGGCGTCGATCTCGGCGCGGCTGTAATCCTGGGTGTTGAGGAAATGGCGAACGGTCATGGCAATCCAGATCGGTCGGTGGCCCGGGGGCCGTGGGTGGAATGGCAGGAATTGGAAACGAAAAAACCCGGCACGGGGCCGGGTTTTTTAGTCGATGCAGATGAAATGCGCGCGACAGCCTACCCGGCCGAATGTCCGATGTACGGTCGACGAGCACGCGAGGTCATTCCTGCGGCCATGCGGGCGCTGGTAAAGACGACGGCGGTGTAGACGGTATGGGACACGGCAGGGTCACGAAACATGGAAGTCCGATCATGCCGGGATTTGTTGCGTCGCGCAACTTGGGTTGGCTCGCCTTCGGCCTCGCGCTGGGTCTTGGGCTGTGGAGCAAGAGCCGGCGGGTGCCACCCTCGTGGCCACGCCTGCGGCGACCCGTCAATGAAGGGCCGCGTCCGCGGCCGTTTATTGATTGCCCTTCGGGCCGGGTCGGGCTTCGAACGGGGGTTTTCGACTCGACTTCCTGTCTCGCGAAAACGGCCGGCCGTCCTGGCCGGCCCCGCTTCGCGGCCTTTTCCGTTCGAACCCCTCGCCTGCGGCTACCGGCCACGAGGGTGGCACCCGCCGGCTCTTCCATGCACTGAGGCTACGTGTGGCAAGAGCGAAGAGCCTGGTTTCGCTTCGTGGCTGGGAACGCTCGCTTGCCTGCTTTACATGGCATCGGTCGCCTTAGATACGTTGAGGGTTCGCGCACGTGCGTGCGCTCCTACCCCCCCCCCACCCGCCGATCATCCGCGACAGATGCGCCGTGCGTGGAATCAACGCACAACCCACATGTAGGAGCCCACGATGTGGGCGAAAAGCCAATAACGCGGTGACGCCGTACCCTCGCATCCACTCACTACCACCGCGCGCTGCTCGCCCAACACCCCACCTCAGTCTGGGAAAGAGCCGGCGGGTAGCCCCCTCGGTGCCGGTAGCCGCAGGCGAGGGATTCGCACAGATCAGGCCCGAAGGGGGCCGGCCAGGACGGCCGGCCGTTTCCGCTGAGACAGGATGTCGAATCGTCCGTTCGAAGCCCGCCCCGGGCCCGAAGGGCAATAGACAAACGGCCGCGGGTAGGAGCGCACGATGTGCGCGAATCAAAGACACGGCCGCGCTAGCGGCTTTCCACGACGGGTCGCCGTAGGCGTGGCACCGAGGGGGCTACCCGCCGGCTCTTGCTCGAGCGGTACAGCTTCACCGCTTTGTTGGCTTTTCGCGCACATCGTGCGCTCCTACGTGGTTACGGATGGCGCGAATGGCGTAGAAGGCGCGGATGGCGCGGATGGCGGAAACGGGCGCATGGTGGCAACAAAAAGGCCACGATCGCTCGTGGCCTTTTCGTCGCTGCCGTGCACTAGGCCGGTCAGTCTGCCGGCGCCACGCTCACCCGTACCCGCAGGCGCTCGCCTGGGTCGTAGTTGAGGCGCGACACATAGACCTCGCCACGGTAGCGGTACTCGACATCGTAGCCCGCGATGCGACGCTGCTCCGAGACCGAGCTGACGTCGCGGCAACGGGTTTCCGTGCCTTCGTAGGTGCGGTCGCCGTTGCGGGCGATGCCGTTGCCGACCGCGCCGCCGGCGACCGCGCCGACGACCGTGGCGGCCTTGCGGCCGTCACCGTGGCCGACCGTGTTACCCAGCACGCCACCGACCACGGCGCCCAGGATGGTGCCGGCGGTGCTGTTACCGCTGGATTCGCGACGCACGACCGGCTGGTCGTAGCATTCCTGACGCGGCGTTTCGACCCGCGCCACGCCGTAGACCGGGTCCACACGCAGGACATCGGCCCAGCCGAAATGGGTGTTGTCGTCCGGGCCGGCCGGACCCGGAGGGGGCGGAGGCGCATAGCGCCCATCCTGGGCGCTGACGCCAGAGGCGAAAACGGCGAGGATAAGGGCAGGGATAAGCAGGCGAGACATGTAGGAAAACCTCCAGCCAGGCGCACAGGCGCGCCTACTGGTGTGTATTTCAACAAGTTAACGCTGAATCCACGCTTAGAACCTTGGGCCCGCGTCGTCACATTTGCTGTCAACCGAACGCGCCAACGTGCGTGTGCCCGCCCGGGCGCTCGCCTTGCTAGTATTCACGGCCGGTCGCCCACCGCGCACGTTCATGGATTCCCGCATGCCGATCTCGCTCTACAACACCCTGACGCGCCGCACGGAAGCGTTCACCCCACTCGATCCGGACCGGGTGACCATGTATGTATGCGGGCCGACCGTGTACAGCTACATCCATATCGGCAATGCCCGGCCGCCGGTGGTGTTCGACGTCCTGGCACGTTTGATCCGCCGCCATTATCCGACGCTGGTGTACGCGCGGAACATCACCGACGTGGACGACAAGATCAACGCCGCCGCGGGCGCGGCGGGCGTGCCCATCGGCCAGATCACCGCGCGTTACACCGAGGCGTTCCGTCAGGACATCGCCCGCCTGGGCGTGGCGCCGCCGGATATCGAGCCCCATGCCACGGATCACATCCCGCAGATCGTCAGGATGATCGAGCGGCTGGTGGCGTCCGGGCACGCCTACGCCGCCGAAGGCCATGTGCTCTTTCATGTGGAGTCGTATGCCGAGTATGGCGCGCTCTCCGGTCGCGACCCGGACGAACTGATCGCCGGCGCCCGGGTCGAGGTGGCCCCGTACAAGAAGAGCCCCGGCGACTTCGTCCTGTGGAAGCCTTCCGACGCCACCCTCCCCGGCTGGGACAGCCCCTGGGGTCGTGGCCGTCCCGGCTGGCACATCGAGTGCTCGGCCATGATCGAGACGCACCTGGGCGAGACCATCGATATCCATGCCGGCGGCGTGGATCTCACCTTCCCGCACCATGAGAACGAGATCGCCCAGAGCGTCTGCGCCCATGGCGGCAAGACCTACGCCCGCTACTGGCTGCACAACGGCATGCTGACGTTCGACGGCCGGAAGATGTCCAAGTCGATCGGCAATGTCCTGCAACTGCACGAACTGCTGGCGCGGCACCCCGGCGAGGCCCTCCGCCTCATGCTGCTGCGCGGCCACTATCGCCAGCCGCTGGACTGGTCCGACAGCGCGCTGACGCAGTCGGTGCGCACGCTGGACGGCTGGTATGGCGCGCTGCGCGACATGGCCGACGTGGATGCCGGGGAGCCGGTGGTGCCAGCCACCGTCGAGGCGGCGCTGTGCGACGACCTCAACACGCCGCAGGCCCTGGCCGAGATATCCCAGCTGGTGGACACGGCGCGGCGCGCCAGCGGTGCGGAGCGAGGCCCGGCCAAGGCGGCCCTGCTCGGCGGCGCGGCCTTGCTCGGCCTGCTCCAGGACGATCCGGAAGCCTGGTTCCGCCAGGGCAACCCGGGCGATGCCGTGGACGAGGTAGCCATCGAGGCCCTGCTGGAAGAGCGCCGGGCCGCACGAGCGGCGAAGGATTTTGCGCGATCGGACGCCATCCGCGACCAACTCAAGGCGCGGGGCATCGCCATCGAGGACGGCGCGCAGGGCACGCGCTGGAGCGTGGTGAAGGCATGAGCACACCGATCGAAGCCACGGCCGCGGAGGCCCAGACCGCCATTGCGGAGGAATTCGCGTTCTTCAGCGACTGGACCGAACGCTACCAGTACCTCATCGATCTCGGCCGTCAGCTGGCGGCGTTTCCCGACGAGTGGAAGACGGAAGAGCACCGGGTGCACGGCTGCCAGTCGATGGTCTGGCTGATTCCGTCGGGCGACGCCTCACGCATGCACTTCGACGCCGCCAGCGATTCCGCCATCGTGTCGGGGCTGATCGCACTGGTGCTGCGCGTGTATTCCGACCGCTCCGCACGGGAGATCGTGGAGACCGAGCCCACCTTCATCCAGGACATCGGCCTGGCCAAGCATCTTTCGCCCACCCGCTCCAACGGCCTGGCCGCCATGCTGGTGAAGCTCAAGGCCCAGGCCGCCCAGGCGCTGGGGACGTAAAAACGGTTTCTCTCACGCATGGCCGGGAAGGCGTTCGGCACGCGGCACCAGCAATGGCATCGCTACCAGCGCACAGGCGCTAGCGGCGAGCCACACCATCGACCAGCCCTGAAATGCGAGCAGGTGCGGGATCGAGAAGGGCGTGACAAAGCACACCAGGAACACGCTGGTGTTCGCCATGCCCAGCGCGGTTCCCGCACGCGACGCACCGGCCAGCGTGGCGAGCTCGGTGTACGCGACGCCGTGCCATGCTGAAACGCAAACACCGCTCAAGCCCAACAACACAACCAGCCCGACACGCAGCGCCGATGAGTCGTCGGCATGCGTGCCCGCCACCATCACCAGCACCGCAAGTCCCGCGAACAGCAGCACGCTGAGTACGCTGCAGGCCCGCAGGTAGGCGGGTCGGTTGCGACGACGGTCGGTCCAACGGCCGCTCCACACGCGCATCACCATCGCGCCTACCTGCGTGAACACCATGGTGGCGGTAACCGTCGCAAGACCTGCATGGCCGAAGTCGTGCAGAAAGACGGTGCCGAAGGACAGCACGGCGAACTGTGGCGCACAGAGGCTGCCGATGCCCAGCACGATGCGCCACACGCGCGGATCTCGCAGCGGGCCTTTTTTCGATGCGCTCGACGCGAAGGCCGCGTCGGCCGCGCTCGCCCTGGTGCCCGGCACGATGGGCGGCTCATGCACCCAGGCCAAGCTCATCACCGCGCCCAGCCCGCAGAGCACGGCCAGCAGGCCGTAGAGCGCGGCAAAGCTGAAGTGCAGCGCCACATACGGCAGCACCAGCGCGCCGATGCCGCCGCCCAGCGGCACGGCGGTCTGGCGGATGCTCATCGCGAGCCCGCGCTCGCTGGCGTCGAACCAGGTCATCACCGCACGGCCGCTCGCACCGTTCACGCTGCCGCCCAGCAGGCCGACCAGCAACAGCCCCGCCCCCAGCACGCCGAGGCCGGGAATGTGCCGCGCAGTCGGCGCGGCCCAGAGCGCCATCGCCACGAGTGCGAGCGCGGTACTGGCCAGGCCGGTCAGCAGCACGGGCCTGTCTCCCCAGCGGTCGGTCAACAGGCCCCACGGCAGTTCGCTCACCGCAATCCCCAGGCCCATGAGGCCGAGCACCAGGCCGAGGGTGGCGTTGTCGAGTCGGTAGCCAGTGCGCATGAGCACCGCTGTCATGGGAATACCGCTGAAGGCCACGGAAAACGCCGCGTTGGCGGCCACCCCAGCGGCCAACACCTTCCAGCGATGGCGCGGTGGGTACGTCGAAGAACACGTCGATAAGGTCATGATGCGACGCAGTCTCCGCCGCTTCAAAGGTTTTGAAAATCAGAAAATAATGCGATATTCGTCCTGAAAAACAGGACGATAAAAATGACTCTGCCTACGGGCCAGGTGATGCTCGATCTCGACGTGCTGCGCACGTTCTCCACCGGCATCGCTCTTGGCAGCTACGCGCGCGCGGCCGACAAGCTGGGGCGTTCGACCTCTGCCGTGAGCGCGCAGCTGAAGAAGCTGGAGTCACAGGCGGGCACGGTGCTGTTCCGCAAGAAGGGGCGTGGCCTGGCACTGACAGACGCCGGCGAGACACTACTGGCCTACGCGCACCGCATGCTTGAACTCAACGACGAAGCCGGCGCCGCCATGCGCGGCGCCGACTTGCAGGGCTGGGTGCGGCTGGGCTTGCAGGAAGACTTCGGCGAGACGTTGCTACCAGCCGTGCTGGGGCGCTTCGCGCGCGCGCACCCCAAGGTGCGCATCGAAGCCTGCGTGGCGCGCAGCGGCGAGTTGCGCGAGCGCCTCGAACTGGGGCAACTCGACCTGGCGCTGGCGTGGGACGCGGGCGACCAGCCCCTATCTCCGTACGCCGAGCGCGTGGCGCGGCTCCCCTTGTTATGGATCGGCCCGACGGCGGCTGAGCGGGTCGATGCCCCCTGGTGGACGGAACGCGAGCACGGCGGCGCCGGCCCGCGCCGACCCAAGAGCAAGGAGCCGTTACCCCTGATCATGCTCGACGCGCCGTGCCCGTTGCGCGAGATCGTCATCACCGCGCTCGACCGTGCCGGCCTGCCCTGGCGCCGGGCCTTCGGCAGCGCCAGCCTGGCCGCACTGTGGGCCGCCACGTCGGCAGGGCTCGGCCTCACGGTGCGCACGCCGTTCGGGCTGCCCTCCCATGTGCGCGCGCTCGACCGCGCCGTGCTGTCGTTGCCGGCGCTGCCGAAGATCTCACTGGTGCTGTATCGCGCGCAGGCGCACTCCGAGGCCCCGGCGAGCCGCCTGGCCACGCTGTTGCTGGAGGCGGTGCGCCAGCAGGTGCAGCCCATGGCTGAGTGACATGAAAAACCCGCGATCGCTCGCGGGTTTTTTCATGCCGAAGCGGAACGGATGACGGTCAGTCGCCCATCTGCTTCTGCAGGTGCTCGCGGCGCTCCTGCGCATCGAGGGTGAGCGTGGCGATCGGGCGGGCGTCGAGACGCTCCACGCCGATTTCCTCGTCGGTCTCCTCGCAGAAGCCGTAACGGCCTTCCTCGATCCGGCGCAGGGCCTTGTCGATCTTGGAGATCAGCTTGCGGTAGCGGTCGCGGGTGCGCAGCTCGAGCGAGTTCTCGGTTTCACGCGTGGCGCGCTCGGCCTCGTCGCCCACGTCGCGGACTTCCTCACGGAGGTTGTCCATGGTCTGGCGGGATTCTTCGACCAGCTGGTCGCGCCAGTCCTTCAGCTTGTTACGGAAATAAGCCAGGTGACGAGGATTCATGTACTCCTCGTCCGGGCCGGGCTTGTAGCCCTTGGGCAGGTCGATGAGAGTCGAAGCCGGCAGTGCGTAACGGCCGTCCTCGCGCGTGATGCCATTGTCGGCGGATTGGGAAGCGGTGCTGTTCATGCTGGGGTGCGTGGACTTCTCGTTACTGGATGAGTTGGCGCTGCCCACCGCGGAGGCGGTCCTGCCCTTCACGGGCGCCGGAGCCTGGTAGGCCGGGGCGGAAGGTTTCGCCGCCGGGGGGGAAGCGGATGCGGGGCCGGCCTTGGCCGGCGCCTTGGTTTTCGTGGCGGCTGCCGTGACGGCCGGCTTGGCGGCGGCGACCGACTTCGACGGCGCCTTGGCGGCGGACGGAGCCGACTTGCCGGCGGCGGGCTTGCCGGCGGTAGCCTGGGTGGTGGTCTTGGCGGGCGCCGACTTGGTGGCTGCCGCCTTCTCCGGAGCCTTCGCGGCGGCAGCCTTGGTGCCGGCGTCCTTGGTCGCAGCGGCCTTGGTGGCTACCTTGGCGGTGGATGCGGTCTTGCCCACGGACTTCACGGCCGGCGCGGGCGCAGCCTTCTTCGCCGCGGGCGCGGATTTCTTCGGTGCGGCCTTGGCCACCGCCTTGCTGGCCGGCGTCCTGGCCGACGTCACATCGCCTGGCCCGCCCTTCTTGGCGGCGCCCTTGGCGGCTGCGGAACTGCTAGCGTTTTTCGCCATATCCTTCACCTCGGTGGCCGTGGCGGCGGGGTGTTATAGCCCAGATGCGTTACCCCAGCAACCTCTCTTCTGGGATACTGTGCCCTGGCTTACGCCGGTAGGCACCGGACTCATTGTGACCCGCCTTCTCCTGATACTGCTTTCCTTCTACAAACGGTGGCTCAGTCCCCTGCTCGGGGCCCGGTGCCGCTTCCATCCATCCTGTTCCGATTACACCCGCGTCGCCATCGCCCGGTTCGGGCCACTGCGCGGCTCGATCCTGGGACTATGGCGCATCCTGCGCTGCCAGCCGCTGTGTGAAGGCGGCCACGACCCCGTCCCTGAACAATTCGTCCTGCGCCGCTGCGGCGCCCAAGGAGCTCACACCCATGACTGATGCCTGGCTCATCAAGAACGCCGAACTGATCAACGAAGGCCGCCGGTTCAAGGCGGACGTGCGCGTGCGTGGCGGAAAAATCGCGACCATTGCGCAGCACCTGGCAACGGAGCGTGACGAACAGGTCATCGACGCCACCGGTCTGTGGCTGCTGCCCGGCATGATCGACGACCAGGTGCACTTCCGCGAGCCGGGGCTCACCCAGAAGGCCGATCTGGCCAGCGAATCCCGTGCCTGCGCCGCCGGTGGCATCACCAGTTTCATGGAGATGCCCAACACCAAGCCGCCCGCACTGGATCGCGACTCGCTGGAGCACAAATACGACCTGGCCGCCAAATCGTCGGTGGTCAACTACGCCTTCTACATGGGGGCGAGCAACGATAACCTCGAGGCCATCCGTGCGCTGGACCCCAAGGCCGCGCCGGGCATCAAGGTGTTCATGGGCGCGTCCACCGGCAACATGCTGGTCGACAACCCGGAAACCCTCGACCACATCTTCCGCGACGCACCCACGCCGATCATCACCCACTGCGAGGACACGCCGATGATCGACGTGAACCTCGCCAAGGCCCACGAGAAGTACGGCGACGACATCCCGATGTGGGAACACCCGCACATCCGTTCGCGCGAGGCGTGCATCAAGTCCACGCGGCTGGCCATATCGCTGGCGAAGAAGCACAACACCCGCCTGCACGTGCTGCACATCTCCACCGCCGACGAGCTGGCCCTGTTCGAGCCCGGTCCGATCGAAGGCAAGCGGATCACCGCGGAAACCTGCGTGCACTTCCTGCATTTCGGCGGCAAGGCCGACTATGAGGCAAAGGGCTCGTTCATCAAGTGCAACCCGGCGATCAAGGACGAGTCCGACCGCGAGGCCATCATCAAGGCGTTGGCCGAAGGCCGCCTGGACGTGCTCGCCACCGACCACGCCCCGCACCTGCTGGAAGAAAAGGAACAGAAGTACGACAAGGCCCCATCCGGCCTGCCGCTGGTCCAGTTCGCCCTGCAGGCGGCGCTCCAGCGCGTGACCGAAGGCAAGCTGACCCTGGAGCGAGTGGTCGAGGCCGTATGTCACGCACCCGCCAAACTGTTCGACGTGGAGAACCGCGGCTTCCTGCGCGAGGGCTACGCGGCCGACCTGGTCCTCGTCGACCCGAACAAGCCGCACACGGTCACCCGCGAGGAAGTGCTTTCCAAGTGCGGCTGGTCGCCGTTCGAAGGCGAAACCTTCTCCAGCAGCATCGTCTCGACCTTCGTCAACGGCCAGCGCGTGTGGGACGGCAAGACCGTCGACGGCGATATCCGTGGCCAGCGCCTGACCTTCGACCGATGAGAAGGATCGCAAGCACCGCCCTCGCCCTGCTCGCGGTCACGGTGGCATCGGCCGCCGTGACCGACCTGCCCGCCAGCGTGTCGCAGGGCGGCCTGGTGATCGCCCACGCACCCCCGGGCGCGCGGGTCACCGTCGCCGGCAAACCGGTGCACGTGGGCGACGACGGCGTGTTCGTGTTCGGTGCCGGGCGCGACGAGAAGGGCCCGCTGGTCGTGGTCGTGGACGGGACGAAGCGCCAGGTTGGTGTCACGCCGCGCGACTGGCCGATCGAGCGCGTGGAGGGCGTGCCGCCGGCCACCGTGAATCCGCCACCGGAGATCGCCGCGCGGATCGAGCGCGAGCAGGCCGAGGTGGTCGCCGCACGCAATCGCGACGATGCCCGCGAGGACTTCACCCACGGCTTCATCTGGCCCGTGAAGGGAAGGATCAGTGGCCGCTTCGGCAACCAGCGTATCTACAACGGCGATCCCAAGGCCCCGCATTCGGGCATGGATATCGCCGTCCCCGAGGGCACGCCGGTCAAGGCACCGGCGGATGGCGTCATCACCTTCGCCAAGCCCGACCTGTACCTCACCGGCGGCACGGTGCTGCTCGACCATGGCTTCGGACTGTCGTCCAACTTCCTGCACCTGTCGCGCATCGACGTGACCGCGGGCGAGCACGTGAAGCAGGGCCAGGTGATCGGCGCGGCCGGCAAGACAGGCCGCGCCACCGGGCCGCACGTGCACTGGGGCTTCAACTGGTTCGGCACGCGGCTCGATCCGTTGTTGCTGCCGGGGATTCGTTGAGGGGTGCGGCGCCGCAAGGGCGCCTTACCGCGCCTTGCGGGCGAACGCGACGGCGTCGTGGGGGTGCAGGCTTTCGTGGTGGGCGACGCGGATGTGGAAGTCGGCCAGGTCGGGGGCGGCTTCCAGGGTCTTCTGGATGCGCCGGGCGGCGTCTTCGCAGAACATCAGGTTCTGTCCGTTGGCCAGAGCGAAGGCCTGTTCGTCGGCGCGCTTGACCGCCGTCTGCACGGGCGTGCCCAGGGCGTTCTCGACCTGGTCGATAAGGCCGATCAGGGGGAACACGCCCTCACCGACGGGGCACAGACGCAGGGTGGCGGTGCTGCGCTGCGCGTGCGGCGTGGCCAGCACGCCTTTCTCCGTACCCAGCCAGGCGAGCACGGTGTCGCGGTCCAGCGGCTGGCCGGCCGAGAACGTGCTGGCGAAGTTGTCCTGGATCAGCTGGCGGGACAGGGCCGCGGAGGCCGGGCATGTCGAGGAATACACCACGTCGGTGGTGATCTCCAGGCGGAACGTGCCCTCGCTCAGCGTGGCGTCGATGGTGACCGGATACGCGCGCCAGCCGCTGTTCTCGCTGCGCAGGGCCGGCCGCCGCACCAGGTGTTCGAAGCCGATGGTGATACGCGCATGGTCCGACAGACCCTCGTGCGAAGCCAGGAAAGCCTCCAGCAGCGTCCGGACACCGGCGATCGTCAGCGGGCCGGCGCCCAGCGCCTCGGAGACCAGCAGGTACAGCCGCGACATGTGGATGCCACGAGCCTCGGCCTTGACCAGGTTGACGAAGGCACCCACGCGGGCCCTCGTGGAGCGGACATCACCGTCGCCCGCATCGAAAGCCACCGGCATTTCCATGCCATCCATGCCCACCCATTCGAGCGTGCCGAGGGCGAGGGCATGGTCCTGCGACGCGACGTCGGGCAGCAGGCGGGTGGGAGACTCGTGGATGTACATCGTGGATATCCTGGGGGCCGGGGTGTCCGGCCTGACCGTGCCGAAATGGGGGCCCTGCGCTTGGGCTCAATGGTGAGTGCCGGGAAACGGTGTGTTCAGCCCAATCGACCGGCGCGACGTGCGGCCAGCCAGGCGCGGATCGCCGTGGCCGGGCCCGTGCGCGACTGCCGCCGATGCAACTCGGCGAACGGTTCGCGGGCCCGCGCGGCGCCACGCGCGGTGGCCAGCGCGGTGCGGCCCTCCAGACCACGGAACGTGCTCAGCGGGGCGTCGAGCGCCAGCGCGGCGCGCAGGCCGGTGGCCAGTTCCTGCAACTGGGCACGAATGGCGTCGCGGCGCGCTGGCGCATCCGTTTTCAACTGGCCGCGCGACAACCCGTGACGCGCCAGTCGCGACATGGGCAAGGGCAGCCGTTCGCGCTCGGCGTCCAGTTCCAGCCGCGACAGCGCGAAGACCAGGTGCGACAGGGTTGCCACGCGGGTCGCGGCCTCGGCGGACGCCTCGGGGCCGAACCACCATGCGGTTTCGAGCGCGGCCAGCGCGCCGTGCAGCCCGCGTGCCGCCGCGAACTGGGCCGCGAAGTCGGACGAGGTGCCCTGCTCCAGCTGCGCCATGGCGGCCAGCACCGGCGCCAGCCACAGCGCCGCCGGGACCCGGCGCGCCCGCTCGCTGGCGAACAGCTGTTTGGTCAGCGGATGCCGGCCGCCACTGGCCGCCGCGCCGGATAGTTCTTCCGCCCACCATTGCAGCTTGGCGGCGGCCACCTGCGGCTCACGGATACCGTAGGCCGAGGCGATCAGTTCCTGCTCGAAGGCGGCAAGCGCCACATGCTCGTCGCGCACGGCCGGATCGACGAAACCCAGCGCGATCCGCTGCTGCGGCTGCACCGCCAGCCACTTGTCGATGTAGCTCTGGGTTGCGCCGTCGCTCACGCCACCGCCTCCCCTACGCCCAGCAAGGCAGCGAGGTCGCTTACGCGATCGACGACCATGTCGGCCTCCCAGGTGTCCGGGTCGCCGCCGTCGAGGTAGCCCCAGCGCACGGCGACGGTGTAGCACCCCGCGGCGGCGCCGGCGGCGATATCGCGGCGATCGTCGCCGACGAACACGGCGCGGGACGGCGCGCAGCCGGCCAGGGCGCAGGCATGCACCACGGGCGCCGGATCGGGCTTCTTCACCGGCAACGTGTCGCCGGAGACCACGGCGGCGGGCTTCCAGTGCGGCACGGCCTGCGGCAGCAGCGCGTCGGTGAGGAAACCGGGCTTGTTGGTCACCACGCCCCAACGCATGCCGGCGGCCTCGATGCCGGCCAGCAGCGACTCGATGCCCTCGAAGGGCACCGTGTGGCGGGCCAGGCCGCTTTCGTAGATCTCCAGGTAACGAGGCACGAGCGCCAGGATCGCCTCCGCATCGAGTCCCGGCATGGCCGCCGCGATGATCGCGCGCGATCCGCGCGACACCACCGGCCGTACCGCGTCGTACGACGGGGGCATGACACCCTGTTCGGCGCAGAGATCGACCACGGCCGCATGCAGGTCGAGGGCGCTGTCCAGCAGCGTGCCGTCGAGGTCGAAGAAGACGCCTTCCGGCTTGAACGACAGCACGCTCACGCGACCTTCCGGGCCGCCAGCACGTAGTTCACCGACGTGTTGGACGACAGCGCGGCATTGCGCGTCAGCGGGTTGTAGGCGAGCCCGCGGAGGTCTTCGATCTCGAGATCGAAACGGCGCAGCATGCCGGCCACTTCCGAGGGCTTGAGGAACTGCGCGTAGTGGTGCGTGCCGCGCGGCAGCAGGCGCATGAGGTATTCCGCACCCACGATGGCCGCCCCGAACGCGAGTGGCGTGCGGTTGAGCGTGGAAAGGAACAGCTGGCCACCCGGCTTGAGCATGGCCGCCAGGTCGCGGATCAGCACCAGCGGATCGGGTACGTGCTCGATCATTTCCATGCAGCACACCACATCGAACGACGCGGGCTCGGCAGCGGCCAATGCGTCCGACGACTGCACGCGGTAATCCACCTGCAGGTTGGACTCGAACAGGTGCAGCTTCGCGATCTCGATCAGCTTGGCGCCGAGGTCGATCGCCGTCACCTGTGCGCCGGCACGGGCCAGTGCCTCGCTGAGCAGGCCGCCGCCGCAACCGACATCGACCACCCTGGCGCCACGCAGGCTGGCGCGCGCGCCCACGTAGGCGGCGCGCACGGGGTTCAGGTCGTGCAGCGGACGCGATTCACCGTCCGGGTCCCACCAGCGCGCGGCGAGCTTTTCGAAGCGGGCGATCTCGTCGGGGCTGACGTTCGATGGGTTCTGGGTTTGCATGGTTCAGGCCTCCGGGGCGCTGCGGGCGCGCCACGCTTGGGCGGCAGGAAAATGACGAGGGTTCGGATCACGCATGGGTGGCATCGTCGCCGGCCGCGATGCGCTGGCGCCAGCCGCGTGCCTTCTCGCGGATGCCGGCGACATCGACATCGACCAGCTCGCCGCCGGACAGCTTGCGCTGGCCGTCGATCCACACATCGCTGACCTGGTGCCGACCAGCGGCATACACCAGCTGCGACGCGACATGGTAAAGCGGCTGGGTTTCGAGCGCGTCCAGGCGTACGGCGGCGAAGTCGGCGCGCTTGCCCGGCTCGATGGAACCGACGCGATCGCCCAGGCCGATGGCCTTCGCGCCGTTGAGCGTGGCGGCGCGCAGCGCATAGGCCGCGTCGAACGCGGCGGCATCCTGCGCCACGGCCTTCGCCAACAGGGCGGCCGTGCGCATCTCGCTGAACATGTCCAGGTCGTTGTTGGAGGCGCAGCCGTCGGTGCCGATGCAGACGTTGACGCCCGCGGCGCGCAGCTTCTCGGCGGGACAGAAGCCGGAAGCCAGCTTGAGGTTGGATTCCGGGCAATGCGCCACCGACACGCCGGCGGCGGCACAGGCCGCGATCTCGCCATCGGTCAGCTGGGTCATGTGCACGGCGAGCAGGCGCTCGTTGACGATGCCGAGCTTCTGCAGGCGCGCGAACGGACGCATGCCGTCCTTCGCCACGGCCTCTTCCACTTCCTGCGCGGTCTCGTGGGTATGCAGGTGCACGGGAATGTCGAGCTGGTCGGAGAGCACGCGGATGCGCTCGAAGTTCTCATCGGAGACGGTATATGGGGCGTGCGGCACGAACGCCGTGGTCAGCAGCGGCTCGCCCTGGAGCGATTCGTGCACTTCCAGCGCGCGGCTGAAGTATTCGTCGGAGGTCTTCGCCCAGGGGGTGGGGAAGTCGATCACCGGCAGGCCGATGACGGCGCGAAAACCCATCTTGCGATAGGTGGCCGCGATGACATCGGGGAAGAAGTAGTTCTCGTTGGCGCAGGTGGTGCCGCCACGGATCATCTCCGCCACCGCCAGTTCCACACCGTCACGGATGAAGTCGTGGCCCATCACCCGGGCCTCGGCCGGCCAGATGTGCTCCTGCAGCCAGGTCATCAACGGCAGGTCGTCCGCCAGCCCCCGCAGCAGCGTCATGGGGTTGTGCGTATGGGCGTTGATCAACCCGGGGATCAGCGCGTGCTCGTCGAGGATCACGCGCTCCTTCGGCGCGTAGGCGGCGCGTGCCTGGTCCGCGGGCAGGATGGCGAGGATCTCGCCGCCGTGCACGGCCACCGCGTGGTCGTCCAGGACCACCGCGTGGGGCTCGACGGGTACGACCCAGCGCGCCTCGATCAGCAGGTCGATCTCAATGGGGCTGTTGCTCATGCGGGGGCCTCGATGGGGAAACGGGAGCCTTGAAACGAAAGCGGCACGGTGCCCAGGAGGCCACCGTGCCGATCGGCCGAACGGGGATGGACGGCCTTACTTGACGCGGCTGTCGTACTCGCCGGTGCGGGTATCGACCTTGATGAGTTCATCCTGGTTGACGAACAGCGGCACGCGCACCACGGCGCCGGTTTCCAGCGTGGCCGGCTTGCCGCCGCCGCCCGAGGTGTCGCCACGGACGCCGGGGTCGGTCTCGACGATCTTCAGTTCGACGAACTTCGGTGCCTGCACGGCGATGATGTTGCCGTTGAACAGGGTGATGACGCATTCCTCGTCACCCTTGAGCCACTTCCACGCGTCGCCCATGGCGGCAAGGCTGGCACGGTGCTGGTCGTAGGTCTCGCTCTGCATGAAGATCCACTCGCGGTCGTTGCCGGTGCCCTCGACGTACGAGAAGCTGGCGTCGGTATCGACGGCATCGGCTTCTTCGTACGAATCGCTGGACTTCAGCGTCTGCTCGGTGGTGCGGCCATCCTTGAGGTTGCGGATGCGGATACGGGTGAACGCCTGGCCCTTGCCCGGCTTGACGAAGTCCGCTTCGGTGATGATCCAGGGATCGCCGTTGTGGATGATCTTCTTGCCCGTTTTGACGTCGTTGAGGCCAAGCATGCCCATCTGTATCTGCTCCGGAGTGATATCCGCCCCACTGGGCGGTTAAAATGGGGTCTGTGATGGGCTGCAAGGCCCGACCCAAGGTCCGCAATGATAACCGCAAGCCCCATGTCACGCCTATCGCCGCCCGCCAGGGCCTGGCGCGAGCTATGGCGCGAAGCCATCACCGACGCGGGCGAACTCCTCGCCGCGGTGGGCCTCGCCGGCCGGCCGGACCTTCTACCGCCCGACGACGCGGGCTTTCCCCTGCGGGTGCCCCGCGGCTTCGTGGCCCGCATGCGACCCGGCGATCCGAACGATCCCCTGCTGCTGCAGGTGCTCCCCCGCCGCGCCGAGCACGACACCGCCGAGGGATTCACCGTCGACGCCGTGGGCGACATGGCGGCAAAGGCCGGGCATGGCCTCCTGCACAAGTACGACGGACGGGCGCTGCTGATCGCCAGCGGCAGCTGCGCGGTCAACTGCCGCTACTGCTTCCGCCGCCATTTCCCCTATGGCGAGGAAATCGCCGCCGCCGCGCAGTGGCGCGACGCCCTCGCCCACGTCCGGGCGGATACCTCCATCCGTGAAATCATCCTGTCCGGGGGCGATCCGCTGGCGCTGGCCACGCACAAGCTGGCGGAGCTGACCCGGGGCCTGGCCGACCTGCCCCACGTCATCCGGCTGCGCATCCACACCCGCCTGCCGGTGGTCCTGCCCGAGCGCGTGGATGCCGAGTTCACCGACTGGCTGGCCCACCTGCCCCTGCAGAAGGTGGTGGTGCTGCACGCCAACCACGCCAACGAGTTCGACGACACCGTGGATGCCGCCTGCGCACGCCTGCGCGACGCGGGGGCCACCCTGCTCAACCAGTCCGTGCTGCTGCACGGCGTGAACGACGACGCCGACGCGCTGGTCAGCCTGAGCGAGCGCTCATTCGCCGCCGGAGTGCTGCCCTATTACCTGCACCAGCTCGACAAGGTGGCCGGCGCCGCCCACTTCGAGGTTGACGACGCCCACGCCCTGCGCCTCATCGACAGCCTGCGCGGGCGGTTGCCGGGCTACCTCGTTCCCAAGCTGGTCCGCGAACTGCCCGGCGATCCCGCCAAGCGCCCTATTGCCGATTTCGCGCGCTAGTATGTCTCCTACCCGGCACTGAAAACGCCGGGCCGCGACAAGGGGGGAGCGGGCCGGGGCATGGGCTCGTCGGGTAGGCCAGCGGCAACCGGAACGGCATGAAACACGACAACGTCATCAGGGTTCTCTTCATCGAAGATTCGGTGGAAGACGCCGAGCTTTTGATCAACGTGCTGCGCAATGGCGGCGTGGCGGTCCGGCCGGCCCGGGCGACCGACGCCGAGAGTATCCAGGCGTCCCTCGATGAGCTTGTCCCCGACCTGGTGCTGATGAATCCCGACACCGCGGGCATCGAGCCGACGGCGGTCATGCGCCAGCTGGATGCCAGTGGCCGCGACCTCGCCCTGATCGCCATCGTGGACACCCTGCGCGACGACGCCGTGGCCGAGCTGATCGCCGCCGGCTGCCGCGGCGTAGCCCCCCGTGGGCGCCCGGACCAGATCCTGGCGATCACCGAGCGCGAGTTCGAATCCCTGTCCACGCGCCGCCAGGTGCGCCGACTGGAAACCTCGCTGCGCGAGACGGAGCGCCGTTGCGACTCGCTGCTGGATTCCTCGCGCGACGCCATCGCCTACGTGCACGAGGGCATGCACGTCCGCGTCAACCAGGCCTACCTGGAAGCTTTCGGCTTTGCCGAGTTCGACGACATCCTGGGCCTGCCCATCCTCGACCTGATCGCCGGCACCCATGCCGACGCCTTCAAGGCCACGCTGCGCAGCCTGTCCAAGGGTGACAAGTCGCCGCCCCCGGTCGAACTGCTGGCCCGTCGCGACGATGGCAGCACGTTCACTTCCCTGGTCGAGTTCGCCCACGCCACGTTCGAGGGCGAGACCTGCCTGCAGATCGTCTTCCGCCAGCAGGTGGTCGACGCCGCCCTGGTCGCGCAGCTGCAGCGCGACCCGGTCACCGGCCTGTTCAATCGTGCACGCACGCTTGAGCACGTCGACGAGGCCGTGGCCGCCGCCGCGACCGGTCGCGATGGCCAGGCCGTGCTGCTGATCGAGCCCGATAACTGGAAGGACATCGTCACCAGCGCCGGCATCGGCAATGCCGACCCCCTGCTGGCCGCGATCGCCGCGCGCATCGCCGAGTCCATCGACGAGGACGACGTGGCCGGCGTACTCGGCGACCACACGCTGGGACTGGTGCTGTCCCCGCGCGGCGACCTGGAACACGCCGCGCTGACCGAGCGGCTGCGCACCGCCATTTCCGAACACATCTTCGACGCCGGCTCGCGCTCGCTGACCGTCACGATCACCATCGGCGGCACCCTGCTGGCCGAGAAGAACGCCAACAGCGACACGGTGCTGCACCAGGCCAGCGCGGCGCTGCGCAACGCACAGAACCAGGGCGGCAACCGCGTCGAGTTGCACGACCCGAGCGCCCGCGAGAAAGCGGACGCGGAGCGCGAGCAATACTGGCTCGACCTCGTGCGCGACGCGTTGTCCAAGGATGGCCTGCGCCTCTACCACCAGCAGATCATCAGCCTGCAGGATGCCGCGGGCGAGTTCTACGAGATCCTGGTCCGCATGCGCGGGCCCAAGGGCGACGTGCTGCCGTCCTATTTCTTCGCGGTAGCCGAGCGCAACGGCCTGCTGCCGGCGATCGACCGCTGGGTGCTCGGCCACGCCATCGACGCGCTGATGCACCGCGAGAACGACGGCATGACCACCACGTATTTCGTGAAGATGACCCAGCAGTCGCTGGAAGACCGCGACCTGCTGCCCTGGCTGGTTCGTCGCCTCGAGGCCGCCCAACTGAGACGGAGCACCCTGGTCATCGAGATGCCGGAATCGAAGGTGCTGACCCGCCTGCGCCCCACGCAGGAATTCGTCTCGGGATGGCGCAAGGCCGGCGGCAAGTTCGGCATCGAGCAGTTCGGTTCAGGCCTCAATTCGTTCCAGATCCTCAGCCACATCGAAGCCGATTACCTGAAGATCGACCGCAACTTCATGACCGACCTTCCGCAGCATCCGGAAAACCAGAAGAAAATCGCCGAGATCTGCAAGGAAGGCCACGCCTCGGGCAAGCAGACGATTGCCGAGTGGGTGGAAGACGCCGTCAGCACGTCGCTGCTGTTCGCCTGCGGCGTCGACTTCGTGCAGGGCAACTTCCTGCAGGAACCGGCCAAGGTGCTGGCCGAGGAATATATGCCGGTGTAAATCACGGCACATGGCGACACGGCATGGGTAGGAGCGCACGATGTGCGCGCATGTTTTGTGGCCGTGACATGGAGCTGGCGCGCCAGCACGATGGTTTTCGCGAAAAGATGTCGCGCACAGCGTGCGCTCCTACACCAGACACGTAGGGCGCGGCCCAGGCACGCAGGGCACCGTGCCCCGGCCAAAGCAAAAAGCCCGCGATCGCTCGCGGGCTTTTCGTTGCGCCTTGCAGCAGCCGATTACTCGGCGGCGGCAGCGGCGGCGGACGCTGCGGCGGCCTTCTTGGCGACCTTGGCAGCGGCGGCGGCGGCGATGTCTTCCTTGATGCGGGCAGCCTTGCCTTCCAGACCACGCAGGTAGTACAGCTTGGCGCCGCGAACCTTGCCCTTACGCTTGACTTCAACCGAGTCGATGGCGCGGCTGTGCGACTGGAACACGCGCTCGACGCCGGTGCCGTGCGAAATCTTGCGCACGGTGAAAGCGGAGTGCAGGCCGCGGCTGCGCTTGGCGATGACGATACCTTCGAACGCCTGGACGCGCTCGCGGTTACCTTCCTTCACCTTGACGTTGACGATCACGGTGTCGCCAGGACCGAAATCCGGCAGCTGGCGGGTGATCTGCTCGGCTTCGAACTGTTGGAGGAGTTTGTTCATGGCACACCTGTCAATTTTTATTACGGCGGTCGTTTCCGGCCGCACCGTTTGGCCGTGCGTATTCACGGCGGAATTCATCCAGCAATGCCCTCGATTCATCATCGAGCGCACGCTGCGTTAGCAGATCCGGCCGGCGCAGCCAGGTACGACCCAGCGACTGTTTCCGACGCCAGCGGCGAATAGCCGCGTGATCGCCGGAAAGCAGCACCTCCGGCACGCCACCCCAGGCATCGTGATGCTCGGGACGGGTGTAATGCGGGCAATCCAGCAGACCATCCGAGAAGGAGTCCTGCTGGGCGGATTGCGCGTCGTTCAACGCGCCCTCCTGAAGACGACCCACCGCATCGATGACGACTGCTGCGGCAAGCTCCCCACCGGACAGCACATAATCGCCGATCGAGAGCTCCTCGTCGACCTCGTGCTCCAGCAGGCGTTCGTCCACGCCCTCGTAACGTCCGCAGACCAAGGCGATTCGCGGCAGGCTCGCCAGCGCTTCGGTCCTCTTCTGCGTCAGCCGCGCACCTTGCGGGCTGAGGTAAATCACATGCACCGGCTCCGGTGCGGCCTGGCGAACCGCGGCAAGCGCCGCCCGCAAGGGATCGATCAACATGACCATGCCCGGTCCACCGCCAAAAGGGCGACCGTCCACGGTGCGATGCCTGTCAGGAGCGAAATCGCGGGGGTTCCAGGTTTCCACCTGTAACAACTCGCGCTGTTGCGCCCTGCCGACCACCCCGACCGCCGCCGACTGGCGGATGAAGTCGGGAAACAACGAGACCACATCGATGCGCATGATCCGGTGTCGCTGCCTAGAACTCGGGGTCCCAGTCCACCACGATGCGCCCGGCGTCGAAATCGACCGAATGCACGTAGGGGCCCTGGACGAATGGAATCAACCGCTCCCTCTCACCGTCCTTCACCACCATGACATCGTTGGCACCGGTGGCGAAAAGATGGTTGACCCGACCCAGCACGACGTTTTCCGTGGTGACGACCTCGAGGCCTTCGAGATCGGTCCAGTAGAACTCGCCAGGAGCGGGAGGCGGCAGCGCATCGCGCGAGACCGTGATCTCACACCCGATGAGCGCTGTTGCCTGGTCGCGATCCTCGATACCCGGCAGGGTGGCCACGAGGCCTTTGCCCTGCGCACGTCCGCGGATGCCGTCGATCTCCTTTTCCACGCCCGGCGCGGTCAGCAGCCATGGCTGGTAACGGAAGATCTGGATGCGGGGATCGGTCCAGCTTTCGAGCTTGACCTGACCCTGCACGCCGTAGAGTCCGACAATGCGCCCGAGACGGACGCGCTTACCGGACTCCATCGACATCAGGCAGCCAGCTTGCCGGCTTCCTTCACGAGCGCACGGACCTTGTCGGTCAGCTGTGCGCCCTTGGCCACCCAGGCCTGGACCTTGGCGACGTCCAGCTCGAGGCGCTTGTCGGCGCCCGAAGCGACCGGGTTGTAATAGCCGACACGCTCGATGTTGCGACCGTCGCGCGGGCTGCGCTGGTCGGTCACGACGACGTGATAAAACGGACGGCCCTTGGCGCCACCGCGCGAAAGACGAATCTTAACCATATTACGAGCTCCAGAATGCCGTATGCCGGCAAGGCGCGCGCGAGAAGCGGGCGCGGTAAACCCGGCATTTTAGCGAAAGTTACGAAAAAGGGAAGGGCTTTAGTGCGATCAGCGCATCGGCGGCATGCCGCCGCCCATGCCACCCATACCGCCCATGCCCTTCATGGCGCCGCGCATCTGGCGCATGAGGCCCTTGCTGCCGCCCTTGGACAGCTTGGACATCATCTTCTCCATCTGCATGAACTGCTTCAGCAGACGGTTGACGTCGGCCGGCTGCGTGCCCGAGCCGCGCGCTACGCGTGCCTTGCGCGATCCGTTGAGCAGATCGGGGTGGCGGCGTTCTTTCCTGGTCATGGAGCCGATGATGGCCACCATGCGCTTGAGTTCGTTGTCGTTGACCTTGGACTTGACGCTGTCGGGCAGGTTGCCCATGCCAGGTAGCTTGTCCATCAGGCCGGCCAGGCCGCCCATGTTGGACATCTGCTCGAGCTGGTCGCGCATGTCGTTGAGATCGAAGCGCTTGCCCTTCATGACCTTTTCGGCCAGTTTCTGGGCTTTCTCCTGGTCGACCTTGCGCTCGACTTCCTCGACCAGCGACAGCACGTCGCCCATGCCGAGGATGCGCTGCGCCAGGCGGTCCGGATGGAACGGCTCGAGCGCGTCGGATTTTTCGCCGGCGCCCAGGAACTTGATCGGACGGCCGGTGATGTAGCGCACCGACAGCGCGGCACCGCCGCGGGCGTCGCCGTCCGTCTTGGTCAGCACCACGCCGGTGAGCGGAAGCGCATCCGCGAAGGCCTTGGCCACGTTGGCGGCATCCTGGCCGGTCATCGAGTCGACGACGAACAGGGTTTCGATGGGATCGAGGGCACTATGCAGCGCCTTGATCTCGTCCATCATGGCTTCGTCGATGTGCAGGCGGCCCGCGGTATCGACCAGCAGCACGTCCATGACCTCGCGGCGGGCGGCCGCCACGGCGGCACGGGCGATATCGACGGGGTTTTGCCCGGCTTCCGACGGGAAGAAGGTGACTTCGACCTGCTCGGCCAGCGTGCGCAGCTGCTCGATGGCGGCGGGACGGTAGACGTCGCAGCTGACCACCATGACGCGCTTTTTCTTGCGCTCGCGCAGGAACCGCGCCAACTTGCCGACGGTGGTGGTCTTGCCCGCGCCCTGCAGGCCGGCCATGAGCACGACCGCCGGCGGGGTGGCCGCCAGGTTCAGCTCGGTGTTGGCCTGGCCCATGACGGCCGTGAGCTCGTCGCTGACCACCTTGACCAGCGCCTGGCCCGGCGACAGGCTTTTGAGAACTTCCTGGCCGACCGCGCGCACCTTGACGCGTTCGATCAGCGCCTTGACCACCGGCAGCGCCACGTCGGCCTCGAGCAGCGCGATGCGCACCTCGCGCAACGTCTCGCGAATGTTTTCCTCGGTCAGCCGGCCGCGACCACGCAGGCGGTTGACGGTATCGGAGAGGCGATTGCTGAGCGATTCGAACATGGCGAGTCGTGCCGGAGATGCTGTAAACGACGGATTATAGCCCACTATGGGTACCGGACGCTCCGAACGCGCGCAAATGACAGCGTGTCGCATTCACGGCGCAAAGCGGCTATGCCACACTGCGTCGCCATGATCGTCACCACTTTCTCGCTGGTCGCCGTCGCCCTCTACCTGTTCGCCGCCGGTGCGCTCGCGCGGCCGCTGGTGACGGGCGGGCAGCCCCTTGCGCGCGTGGGAGCGTCGCTGGCCGGCGTGGCTGCCCTGGCCCATGGCGCGGTCCTGCTCAGCGCCCATCGCGGCACGCTGGACCTGCATTTCTTCGCCGCCCTGTCGCTGGTGGCCTGGATCGCCTCCGTGCTGACCTTGCTGGTCAACCTGTCACGGCCCGTCGCAGGGCTGGGCATCATCGTATTCCCGCTGGCGGCGATCTTCGTGGCCGTGGACGCGTTCCTCGCGCCGAAGACCGCGCCGGACAGCATGACCTGGCAGATCGAGCTGCACGTGACCATCGCCGTGCTGGCGTTCGGGCTGCTTTCGATCGCCGCCGCGCTGGCCATCCTGCTGGCGATCCAGGAACGGGCCCTGCGCCGGAGCCGGTTCGGGCACTGGCTGCGCGCCCTGCCCCCGCTCACCCTCACCGAGGTGCTGCTGTTCCGGTTGATCGCCGCGGGCTTCGTCCTGTTGACGCTCACCCTGGTGACCGGCGCGCTGTTTGTCGGCGACCTGTTCGGCCAGCACCTGGTCCACAAGACCGTGTTGTCGATCGTCGCCTGGGTGGTATTCGGCGTGCTGCTATGGGGACGCTGGCGGCACGGGTGGCGGGGTATCCGGGCCGTTTACCTGACGCTGGCAGGGATGGGAATCTTGCTGCTGGCGTTTTTTGGGACCAAGGCGGTGTTGGAGCTGGTGTTGCATCGGGTGGCTTGAGCGGGGCGAGGCTTTGTGGCTTGTTACCGCCCTGGCCAAGGTGCCGCGTCAACGCCTTGTTGGCTTGTTGCCGCTTTAGCGAAGGTGCCGCGTCAACGCCTTGTTGGCTTTTCGCGCACAGCGTGCGCTCCTACGCGTTCGTTGCGGTTGCGGCGGGCGTCGGGGCTAGTCGCGGCTGGCGTCCAGGGCCTGGGAGAGGCGCTCTACCGCGATGACCTCCATGTCGCCCACCCGGCCGCGCTTGGGGGCGTTGCCGGCGGGCACGACGGCGCGGCGGAAACCGTGGGTGGCGGCTTCCTTCAGGCGCTCCTCGCCATTGGGCACGGGGCGGATCTCGCCGGATAGCCCCACTTCGCCGAAGGCGATGGTCTTCTCGGGCAGCGGCCGATCACGCAGGCTGGACAGCACGGCCATGATCACTGGTACATCCGACGCCGTTTCCTGCACACGGATACCTCCGACCACGTTGACGAAGACGTCCTGGTCGTAGGCGGCCACGCCGCCGTGGCGATGCAGCACGGCCAGCAGCATCGCCAGTCGATTCTGCTCCAGACCCAGCACCACGCGACGCGGATTGCCCAGCGACGACTGGTCGACCAGGGCCTGCACCTCGACCAACAACGGGCGCGTGCCCTCGCGGGTGACCATGACCGCGCTACCCGGCGTGGGCCCGGCGTGGGAGGACAGGAAGATGGCCGACGGATTGGCGACCTCGCGCAGGCCTTTCTCGGACATGGCGAAAACGCCCAGTTCGTTGACCGCGCCGAAGCGATTCTTGAAGGCGCGCAGCACGCGGAAGCGGCTGCCGGACTCGCCCTCGAAATAGAGCACCGCGTCGACCATGTGCTCGAGCACGCGCGGGCCGGCGATACCGCCCTCCTTCGTCACGTGGCCGACGAGGAACACCGAGGTGCCGGTTTCCTTCGCGAAGCGGGTGAGCTTGGCCGCGGACTCGCGCACCTGGCTCACCGAACCCGGCGCCGCCGTAAGCATTTCCGTCCAGATGGTCTGGATCGAGTCGATGACCAGCACGCGCGGGCGCGCGGTGGCCACCTGCTCGAGAATCCGTTCGATGCAGGTCTCCGCCAGCGCGTGCAGCGGCGCCAGCGGAAGATCGAGACGCTGCGCGCGGCCGGCCACCTGGCTTAGCGATTCCTCGCCGGTGACGTAAAGGCTGGGCAGCACCGCGCCCAGGGTGCCGAGCATCTGCAGCAGCAGCGTGGACTTGCCGATACCCGGATCGCCACCGATCAGCACGACGGAGCCATCGACCAGGCCACCGCCGAGGACGCGGTCGAGTTCACCGATACCCGTGTGGGTGCGCGCCTCGGCGGTCAGCAGCACCTCGGCGAGCGCCGTGATGCGCGGCGCACCGGCCGCGTCGCCCGCGTAGCCGCCGCGGCGTGCGCCGGGCGACGATACGGCGGCGGGCTTGGCCGGCTGCACGACGAACTCCGTCAGCACGTTCCACTCGTTGCATTCGGCACACTGCCCTTGCCACTTGCTGTGCTCGGCGCCGCACTGGGTGCATACGTAGGCGGTCTTGGCCTTGGCCATGGTCGGGGGCATTCCGTAAAAGGTAGGGAGCTGTATCGCACAGACGCGTCGCAGGGATCGATACGCCGACGCGGGCGGCCCTTCAGGTCTCGTCTTCGACGAACAGCACGCGGCGCGTCATGCCGCAGGTGAGGTCGTAGGAAATCGTACCCGCCGCGGCCGCGACCGTTTCCACGGGCAGGCCATCGCCCCATAGCGTGACGCGATCGCCGGTGCGGGCCGTGGGCACGCCACGCAGGTCGATCGTGATGAGATCCATCGACACGCGCCCGACCAGCGGCGCCGTGCAGCCGTTGATCCGCACCGGCGTACCGGCCGCGGCACTGCGCGGGTAACCGTCGCCGTAGCCGACGGCCGCCACGCCGATGTCCATGTCTTCCGGGCAGGTGTAGGTACCGTTGT
This sequence comes from Xanthomonas sp. NCPPB 2632, assembly GCF_041228075.2. NCBI lineage: Bacteria > Pseudomonadati > Pseudomonadota > Gammaproteobacteria > Lysobacterales > Lysobacteraceae > Xanthomonas > Xanthomonas sp. NCPPB 2632. Next base: position 1,443,858 of record NZ_CM192979.1, on the reverse strand, counting down.
AACCGACCCGCTCGCCCTTGCCGACACGGTTGATGGCGACCAGCCGCGTGGCCAGCGTCATGACCGGCCGGAAGCCGAAGTCGTCACCCGTCTTGCCCTCGACGACGGACAGCCCGTAAAGCAGACCGCCGGTACGCACCCAGTCGCCACGCGCATCCGGCCAGCCCAGCACCGCCGCGGAATTGGACAGTGCCCGTGGTCCGGCCAGGCCTTCCGTGCTTTGCCTGAACAAGGCGATCTGCCGCGCGGTATCCTCGTCGTCGAACGCCTCCGACGAGGCGAAATGCGTCATCAGCCCCAGCTCCGGATCGATCGCCGGCATGGCGGACAGGGCCGCGTGAATATCCCTGATCCGTGCGGGGTCGAAACCGAGCCGGTGCATTCCCGTGTCGACCTTGATCCATACGCGCAGGGAGCCGCGTGCCGGATCGGCCCGGGCCAGCCAGGGCAGTTGCGCGTCGTGATGGATCAGCGCGTCGAGGCCCAGCCGCTGCATTTCGGCGATGTCGGAGGGCGTATCGGGACCGGACAGCACCACGATGCGTTGACGATGGCCGGCGGCGCGCAGCCTGAGGCCATCGGCGATGGCCGCCACGGCGAAGGCCTCGGCGTCGTCGCCCAGCGCACGGGCGACACGCTCCAGGCCGTGACCGTACGCATCGGCCTTGACCACGGCCATGACCCTTGCGCTGCCGGCCAGCGACCGGACACGTGCGAGGTTGTGGCGCAGCGCGCCCAGATGGATGGTGGCGACGGTGGTACGGCTCATGGCTCGACGGCGGCATGCCTGGCGGAAGTGACCGCCCAGTCTAGTCGCATCGACCGGGCAACCGTAGGGCACGGGGATGGCGACCCCGGGACAGGGCCGCCATCCGGCGTTACTTGGCCAGGTCGAAATGTTCCGACGAGACCCAGCCACGGTTGCCGTGCTCGTCCTCCACTTCCCATACCAGGCCGACCTTGTCGCCCGTCGGGTAGACCACCATGCCGGGATCGAGCGAGCGCACCGCCTTGCCCTTCATCGCGGACGTGGCGAACAGGCGCGTCGCGACACGCACCGTGCCGGACTGCCGCGCGCTGGCCGCCGACGCATTGCCCGGCATGCCGCCCATTTCGTTGACGAGCTTGGTGTACGCATCGAGGTAGGCCATGGTGATGACCTGACCGATGGTGGTGTTGGCATAACCGCCGATACCGGCACTGCCGAGGCTCTGGCTACCGAACAGCGAACCGCGGGCGCCAAGGCCGATGTCGTTCTTCTCGCCGTGGCCTTCGGTCATGGCGACCTGCTCGGACGAGCGGACATCCGTAACGGTGAGCACGACGTCAGATGTCTTGGAACTGATGTTGATCGCGCCGACCAGGCGACCGGTGCTGCCACCGATCAGACCGCTGGCTAACGCGCTGAGCGCGCTGCCGCCGGCATCGGCGTTGGCGGAGATGAGGTCGGGCACCATCACATAGTCCGCGGCCTTGACCTGCCCCTTGCCGACGTTGGCGCCGCCGCGCAGTTCGCCGCCCGCTGCAAGCGCCCGCTCGCGCATGGCCGCGCCCATGCCCATGCCGCGGTCGAGCAGCGTGAAGCAGCCGGACTTGTTGATGAACACCTTGATCAGCTTGGTGGGCGAAGGCAACTGCTGCTGGGTCCACCAGTGGACGTCGCCCTCCGGCTCGATCACCGAGATGGTGCCGAGCTTGCGAGCGCAATGGGGAATGGCGGCGACTTTTTCCTCGTGCTGCTTCTGCGTTTTTGCCACGAGCGGATTAGCCGCCGTGCACGCGGAAAGCGAAAGAGTAAGTCCAAGCGCAAGCGACGCCACGCCGGCGTGCCTGATCGAAATGTCCATAGGTGATCCTGTTTTATGCCGTCAAACCAGGGCACGATGCTAGAGAACCGACGGGACGCAGTAAGTCAGTCGATACCCAGAAACAAAGCAAGGTGCTGGCGCGTCTGATGTACGCATGCTTCGGAGGAAACGCGTCCGCATGCGACGGGATGAAACCTGTCACGGCACGGAAGCGATCGCCGATATTCCATCAGCGCGGCATACCCGAATCCATTGGGCGATGTCTTAAAACAACGTGTCAGGCCGCGAGCCACGCGCACCTTCGTTGAGGCGGCACGAATACCCGGAATCACGGAGCGGGCTACCGTCCGTCACGCACCCCGCTATCGGCCAGCGCCTTCTCGACAGCACGCTCCGCCAGCGGCGACATGACCGCGTATCCCTGTGCATTGGGATGCAGGCCGTCGTCGCTGAGTTCGCGACTGAGTGCGGCGTGGCCGTCGGTCATGGCCGGCGCGTAGTCGAGCAAAACGAGGTGCTGGCTGGCGCAGTACTGGCGAATCCACGCATTCAACGCACGGATGGTCGATGGCGGCCGGCGCAACGACTGATCCGTCACCACCGCATCGTGCACGGGAAGCAACGTCGACAGCACCACGCGGATACCGTGGGCGCGTGCCAGTTCGGTCATCGACGACAGGTTGTCTTCGATCATTCCCAGCGACGACGCACCGGTGTTGCCGGCGATGTCGTTGGTGCCGGCGAGGATGACCACCACCGCCGGCTTCAGAGCGATCACGTCCGCGCGAAAGCGCACCAGCATCTGCGGCGTGGTCTGCCCGCTGATACCGCGATTGATATAGCCGTGCCCGGGGAAGAATTCGCCCACCGGGCGCCCCCAGAAATCGGTGATGGAGTCGCCGAAGAAGACCACGCGCTTCTCGCCCGGCTTCGGTGGCGGGTAGGTCGCGTTGTCCCGGGCGAAACGCGCCAGCAACGGCCAGTCGTTGAGGCGCTGCTCGATGTCCGCGCGCTGGTCGACGGTGGGATGCTCGGGCAGTGCGATCTGTCCGGCGGCGGCCGACACGCCGGCATACAGGCACATCGACAGCCACGCCGCGGCCGCGATGGCCCGGCGTGGCGCCGGATCAGTCGAACGAGCCCACATACGCATCCGGCGCCCAGTTCTCGAACTTGGTGTAGTGCCCGAGGAAGGCCAGCTTGATCGTGTCCGTCGGACCGTTACGCTGCTTGCCGATGATGATCTCGGCCAGTCCCTTGTCGGGCGATTCCTTGTTGTAGTACTCGTCGCGGTAGATGAACATGATGACGTCGGCATCCTGCTCGATAGCACCGGACTCGCGCAGGTCGGACATCATCGGGCGCTTGTCGGCGCGCTGCTCCAGCGAGCGGTTCAACTGCGACAGCGCGATCACCGGCACGTTGAGCTCCTTCGCCAGCGCTTTCAGCCCGCGGGAGATTTCCGAGATTTCCGTGGCGCGGTTTTCGCTGTTGCCCGGTACCTGCATCAGCTGCAGGTAGTCGATGACGATCAGGCCCAGGCCATGCTCGCGCTGCAGGCGGCGCGAGCGCGAGCGCATTTCCACCGGCGACATGGCCGGCGTGTCGTCGATGAAGATCTTCGCATCCGACAGCATGGTGATGGCGGAGGTGACGCGCGGCCAGTCTTCCTCGGCCAGGTCGCCGTTACGCAGGTGCTGTGCGTGCACGCGGCCGAGCGACGAGATCAGACGGAAGGCCAGCTGCGACGCCGACATTTCCATCGAGAACACCGCCACCGCTTTCTTGCCGCGCAGGGCGGCGGCTTCGGCGAGGTTGAGCGCGAACGCCGTCTTGCCCATCGAGGGGCGCGCCGCGATGATCACCAGATCGGACGGCTGCAGGCCGGAGGTGAGTTCGTCCAGGTCGGTGAAGCCGGTGGAAAGACCGGTCAGCTGGCCGCGCTTCTCGTATCGCTCGGTCAGCATGCGGAAGGCCTCGCCCACGGCCTCGCGCACCGACACGATGTCCTTCTTGCCGCGCGCGCCGGATTCCGCGATGCGGAACACGCGCTGCTCGGCCAGCTCCATCACTTCCTGGACGCTCTTTCCCTCGGGGCGGAAGCCGTCCTCGGTGATCGACGTGCCGGCGTCGATCAGCATGCGCAGCACGGATTTCTCGCGCACGATGTCGCCATAGGCGCCGATGTTGGCCGCGCTGGGCGTGGAGTTGGCCAGTTCCATCAAATAACTGGCGCCGCCGACCATCTCGACCATGTCGTTGGCGGCGAACCAGTCGCCCAGCGTCACGGCGTCGCACGGCATGCCCTTGTTGGCCAGCTCGTTGATGGCGCGCCAGATCAGGCGGTGATCCTTGCGGTAGAAATCGTCGTCGGTGAGCTTGTCGGCCACCTTGTCCAGGGAATCCGGCGACAGCATCAGGCCGCCCAGCACGGCCTGCTCGGCCTCGATGGAGTTCGGCGGGATGCGCAGGGACTCGAACGCCGTGGGCTCGCGATCGCGGCGGCGCTTGCGATCGCCGCGATCGCCGCGTTCTGGATTGAAAGACATGGTTTACCTCGTCATGCGTCGGCGCGTGACCCGGGCCCGGGTCGCCGTTCCACCATGATACGCGCCCCGGTCCAGGGCGTTGAGGGGATAACTCTGTGGATAACCTGTGGGCGAATCCGTCAGCGCGGCGCTTCGCCGAAGCGGTACTGCCCGATCAGCCAGAGCTTGCGCTCGTCCACGCCATGGCCCGCGGCCCGGTAATCGCCGAACTGCACCTCCGCCGAGAAGCCGTGGCCCAGGTCGGTCAGCACGCCGGCATCCAGTTCGCGGCCCAGCGCCGCCCCGCCCTCGTCCGCGACGAAGTGCCGCGAAGTGACCTGCCAGCTGACCTTCCGGCCGGCATCGACGGAGCCCAGCAACCCGACGTAGCGCTCGCGCAGGCCACTGCGGGGGATGCGGAAAGCCACCACCCAGCCGTTGAAGGCACGTGCCGCGCCATAGGCGACGTTGATGGCATTGCGGCCGTTGCCGTCCAGCCGTTCCTCACCCACCCGCAGCGACAGCTCGGGCACGCCCCAGGTGGCGTCGACGAGGTGGTAGCCGAGACTGAACCGCGCGGGGTTGTTCGCATAGGCATGCTGCCGCGCCGCGTCCGCCGTCCAGCCCAGGGTGGCGCCTGCGGGCCCCACGGCCGCACTGCCCGTCCAGCGCACGCCGACCGTCCTCACCGACTGGGCGGCTACGGTGTCGTTGCGGATGAAGTAGCCGTAGGCGGAGAGCTTGCCGAGGGCCAAGGCCTGGTCGACGTGGAGCAGATGGGCGTCCAGCTTCCATCGGCGCTGGTCACGGTCGTGAAAATCGTAGCCGAGCGTGCGATTGACCCTGCCGAGCCAGTAATAACGAAACTCCGCGCCCTGCCAGGCCTTCCAGGTGACGCCGACGCCGTCGAACGACTGCAGGCTTTGCCGCCATGGGTTGTTGCTGACGAAGCGCCCGCCGTCCAGGCGGATGTACTGCCGGCCCGCGCGTACGGACACATCGTCGTTGCGCCAGGACACCCAGGCGTTGCTGATACCGGTGGAGGACGGGTCCGCCTCGGCCGGATAGGGCGTGCGGCGCCCGGAGCCGTCGTCGTACTGCTGGCCGAACAACGACCAGGTGCGACTGGCTTCGCCGTAGGCGCTCCATCCGTTGCCGATCCGCCAGTGATAACCGACCCGCGTGCGCAGGGTATTGGCATGGCCGCGCTTCGGCGCCCCGTCGGAATGCAGGTTGCTGTAGCGATACCGCGCGTCGAGATAGAACGGGCTTTCGACCGGCGCATCCGCGGCCCACGCCGACGCCCCACCCATCCAGCTACCGGCCATGCCGAGGCACGACCGCCACCACCACTTACGCATCCGACGCCTTCCATCCACCCACGGGACACCCGACTCTAGGTGGCGGCACGAGACCGGCCAAGGCGGAGCGGACGGTTCACGCGCAAAACGGCGTCGCTACGCCGGTCGTCCTCGGCGAGCGGCCGCGACGGCGTGCGTCGGGGCGAGGCGGAAGCCTGAGACATTACGCAATGCCACACGCCGACGCCTGCCACGGCAAGCCGGGAAGACACGTCGCGCGGCACCAACGAAAACGGGCGCCACAAGGGCGCCCGTCGGGTATCGCGGTAACCGGTGCTTACGCGCCGATGACCTTGACCTTGACCATCTGCTGGACATCGGCGTGGAGGACGACAGTGACTTCGTACTCGCCGGTGTTGCGGAACGGGCCTTCGGCCTGGATCACTTCGCTCTTGTCGACTTCAAGACCCTTGGCGGCCAGGGCCTCGGCCACGTCACGCGGGGTGACCGAGCCGAACAGCTTGCCTTCCGGCGAAGCGTTGACTTCGATGGTGACCTCGGCGCCGTCGAGCTTGGCGGCACGACCCTCGGCACCGGACAGCTGGTCCTTGGCCTTGGCTTCGTACTCGGCACGACGTGCTTCGAACGCTTCGAGGTTGGCGGCGGTCGCGCGAGCGGCCTTGCCGGTCGGGAGGAGGAAGTTACGACCGTAACCCGGCTTGACGTTGACCTTGTCGCCGAGGTTGCCGAGGTTCTTCACCTTCTCGAGGAGAATGAGTTCCATGGGTATTTCCTATCGTTTCGTTAGCACGGGATGGGCCCCATGCAGCCAGGACGGTTGTCCGAAATAAAACGCGTGACGCCGGACGCCCTCCCCTGTTAAGGGAGGGCTACCGCGATCAGACGTCGTGGTTGTCGGTGTACGGCAGCAGCGAGAGGAAGCGAGCGCGCTTGATCGCGGTCGCCAGCTGGCGCTGGTAGCGTGCCTTCGTGCCGGTGATGCGGCTCGGGACGATCTTGCCGTTCTCGGTCACGTACTGGCGGAGGGTGTTGAGATCCTTGTAATCGATCTCTTTGACGCCTTCGGCGGTGAAACGGCAGAACTTGCGGCGGCGGAAGAACTTGGACATGGCTGTGATCCCCGATTAGTCGTCGCTGTCGCGATCGTTGTCGTTGTCGCGACCACCACGGCGGTCGTCGCCGTCGCTGTCGTCGTCACGGCGACGCGAACCCTTCTGTTCGTCCTTTTCCTTGCTCTTGAGGATGAAGGACGGCTCGGTATCGGCCTCGTCACGACGGACGACCAGGTGGCGCAGCACGGCATCGTTGAAACGGAAGCCCGTCTCGAGCTCGTTCAGGGCGTTCTGCGAAACCTCGATGTTCAGCATCACGTAGTGAGCCTTGGCGAGGTTTTCGATCGGGTAAGCCAGCTGGCGGCGGCCCCAGTCTTCGAGACGGTGGATCGTGCCGTTGTCGCCTTCGATCAGAGCCTTGTAACGCTCGATCATGGCGGGCACCTGTTCGCTCTGGTCCGGATGGACCAGGAACACGACTTCATAATGACGCATGGTGACTCCTTGTGGATGCACCCCTTCCGGGGATGGCAGCCTCCCGTTCGTACGGTGAGGCAAGAAGACCCCTCCTTGGGGAAGGGCCAGCCGCCTATTGTAGGGAGAAACCGGGGGGTGTCGCAACCAGGGGGGGGGGGGGGGGGGGGGGGGGGGCACGGGTACACCGTGACGCCTATCGCCGACATCGTCGGCTCCTACGGGGAGGGCTTCAGGCGACGGTGAACGACTCGCCGCAGCCGCATTCGCCGGTAGCGTTGGGGTTGTGGAACACGAAGGAGGCGTTCAGGCCCTGGCGCTGGAAGTCGATCAGGGTGCCGTCGACCAGCGGGAGGCTGGTGGGATCGACCACGACGCGGATGCCGTCGATATCGAGCACCTGGTCTTCGTCGGCGATGGCACCGGCCAGGTCGACCACGTAACCGAAGCCCGAGCAGCCCATCCGCTTGACGGAAAAGCGCACACCGGCGGCCTGCGGCGCCCGGGACAGGAAGCTGCGCATGCGTTCGGAGGCGGCGGGAGTGATCTGGATGCTCATGAGTTCGTTTTATTACCGTGGTATACCCGGGAACGGTGCCGTTCACCCGACCCTTACATTATCATGCAAGGTCGTGTCCTACGCGCCACCTTAAATGCGGCGCCTTTTCCGGAGTTTCAATCGATGACGGTGGTAAGCGTCAAGCAGGCCCTCGCCGGCGGCACGGCCGCAGGCGAACACGAGGTGACCGTCCGCGGCTGGGTGCGCACCCTGCGCGAGTCCAAGGGTGGCCTCTCCTTCGTCAACGTGAGCGACGGCTCCTGCTTCGCGCCCATCCAGGTGGTCGCCACGACCGATCTCGCCAACTACGAGACCGAGGTGAAGCACCTCTCCGCCGGTGCCGGCGTCATCGCCACCGGTCGGCTGGTGCCCTCGCAAGGCAAGGGCCAGGCCTTCGAGATCCAGGCCACGCGGATCGAGGTCACCGGTTTCGTCGAGAATCCGCTCACCTACCCCATCCAGCCCAAGCAGCACTCGATGGAGTTCCTGCGCGAGGTGGCCCACCTGCGCCCGCGCACCAACCTGTTCGGCGCGGTGACCCGCGTGCGCCACACCATGATGACGGCGATCCACCGGCTGCTGACCGAACAGGGCTTCTTCTGGATCAACACGCCGATCATCACCACGTCCGATGCCGAAGGCGCCGGCGACATGTTCCGCCTGTCCACCCTGGACCTGGCCAACCTGCCGCGCGACGACAAGGGCGGCATCGACTGGCGCAAGGATTTCTTCGGTCGCGAGGCCTTCCTGACCGTGTCCGGCCAGCTCAACGTCGAGGCCTACGCCCTGGCCATGAGCAAGGTCTACACCTTCGGGCCCACCTTCCGCGCCGAAAACTCGAACACCACCCGCCATCTGGCGGAGTTCTGGATGGTCGAGCCGGAGGTGGCCTTCGCCAACCTGGACGACAACGCCGACCTGGCCGAGCTGTTCCTCAAGGGCATTTTCAAGGCGGTGCTGGACGAGCGCCAGGACGACATGGCCTTCTTCGCCGAGCGCGTGCAGCCGGACGCCATCACCCGGCTGGAGGCGTTCATCGCCAAACCGTTCGAGCGCATCCAGTACACCGAGGCGGTCGAGATCCTGCAGAAGTGCGGCAAGAAGTTCGAGCACCCGGTGGCCTGGGGCATCGACCTGCAGACCGAGCACGAGCGTTACCTCGCCGAGGAACATATCGGCCGTCCCGTGGTCGTCATGAACTACCCCGAGGAAATCAAGGCGTTCTACATGCGGCTCAACGACGACGGCAGGACCGTGGCCGCCATGGACGTCCTTGCACCGGGCATCGGCGAGATCATCGGCGGCGCCCAGCGTGAAGAGCGCCTGGATTACCTCGACCGCCGCATGGACCAGTTCGGCCTCGATAAGGACGTCTACAACTGGTATCGCGACCTGCGCCGCTACGGCACGGTGCCGCACGCCGGCTTCGGCCTTGGTTTCGAGCGCCTGCTGGTGTACGTCTGCGGCCTGGCCAACATCCGCGATGCCATCCCCTATCCCCGTGCCGCAGGAAGCGCCGAGTTCTGACGAGCTTCCCATACAGACCATGCCCCCAAACGTCCTACGCCCCCTGCTGATCGCCGTGGCCCTCCTCGGCCTCGGCGCCTGCCACACGATGAGCGCCATCGTGCCGCCCAACTTCCGCCCGCCGGAGAAGACCACGGCGGCCATCGATGCGGCGCGCAAAACGCTGGACGCGGCGACACCCTGCTGCGGCAGCTTTGCCGACCTGTCCTACCAGGACATGCTGCCCTGGCAGCCGCAGCGGTTCGAACTGACCAAGGACAGCCCGGTCGCCAACCTCAATGGCGACCGCAGCTACTTCCTGGCGTTCCGCCTGCCCACGGGCGCGCAGTTGCCCTACACCATCGCCATGAAGTCGGAACTCAACGGCCGCTGGCTGAGTTCCAGCTACCTGTTCGCGCCCACGGTGGTACTGCTGGACGACGCCTTCCAGCCGCTGCACGCCGAGGACATCCAGCTGTGCGAATACATGGGCTGGACCAGCGAAACCACCGGCGCCTTCGGCAAGTTCAAGGTCGAGGACGAGAAAGCCCGCTACATGGTGGTGTATTCCTCGGCCAAGCAGCAGAAAGACCAGACCTACTGGGAGCAGTCACCCAGCAGCTTCTCGGCCGAGGCCCCGGTGAAGATGAGCTCGGCCGGCAGCTTCAAGATTCCGCACGGCCCCGACGGCGTGCTGTTCCTGGGCATGCAGAACGACACCTACAAGCGGGCGATCAACAATGCCGTCTGCTCCAAGGCGTCGCAGGGCAACGGTGTGATCTCCACCATCCGCAGCGTGGTCACCACCGACCTGCTCGGCAGCGACGCCAAGAAGAAAGACAAGGACAGCTGACCCCGCCATGCAGACCCCGGTGATCCTCTATCTCGCACTCCTGCTGGGTGCCATTGCCTTCTTCGTGCTGCACTTCGTCGCGCAGTGGCGCTTCACGACCATCCTCCGTGCGCGTTATCCGGACCAGTGGAAAACCATCACCGAAGCGGACACCGGCCGGCCCAACGGCATGGCCAACTGGCTGCGCATGCGCCGCGTACTGCGCTCGGATGCCCCGGCCCTGTTCAACGACGACGACCTGAACCGCTGGCAGGCCTGGTGGCGCCGCGCGCCCTGGCTGGCCTGGCCGTGCTGGCTGGCGGCGATGGCGTTACAGTGGTGGGCGACGAAGCAACGCTGATTGTCGCCATTTGCGCCGAGGGAGTTCGCATGGATCTTCGCCTCACCGGTCGCCACGCCCTGGTCTGCGGCGCTTCGCAGGGCATAGGCCGCGCCACCGCCTTCGAACTGGCGGCACTGGGTGCCAGCGTCACCCTGCTGTCGCGCTCGGCAGACACCCTGGCCGCCCTGGCCCGGGAACTGCCCGCCGGTCAGCCCGGCCAGTCCCATGAGCCCATCGCCGTGGACATGCTCGATACCGACGCGCTGGCCACCGCCGTGGCGCGCATCGTCGGCCTGCATGCCGTGCACGTGGTGGTGAACAACAGCGGTGGCCCGCCGCCGGGGCCGGCCTCCAGCGCCACCCCCGACGACTTCCTCACCGCCTTCCGCCAGCACCTGCTGGCCGCGCAGGTGGTGACCCGGGCCTGCCTGCCCGGCATGCGTGCCGCGCGCTACGGGCGCGTGGTCAATGTCATCTCCACGTCGGTCAAGGAACCGATCCCCAACCTGGGCGTGTCCAACACCGTGCGTGCCGCCGTGGCGGGCTGGGCCAAGACCTTGTCGTCGGAAGTGGCGCACGAGGGCATCACCGTCAACAACGTGCTGCCGGGTTACACGCGCACGCCCCGCCTTGAAGCCCTGGTCGAAGCCAGCTGCAAGGCGGGCCGCAGCCGGGAGGATGTGGAACGCGGCCTGCTGGCCAGCGTCCCGGCGGCGCGCTTCGGCGATCCGGCCGAGGTGGCGGCGGTGATCGCCTTCCTCGCCAGCCCGGCGGCCGGCTACGTCAACGGGGTCAGCCTGAGTGTCGATGGCGGGCGCACCCGCAGCCTCAACTGACGGCACGCATGATCGTCCTGGCCAACTTCATCGACGGCATATCGCGCGCACCCCACGGCGGGGCTTACCTCGATGTGGTCGATCCCGCCACGGGCACCGTGTTCGCCAGCTGCCCGGACTCCGACGCCACCGACGTCGCCGCCGCGGTGGCTGCGGCCGAACGCGCCGCACCGGGATGGGCTGCGACACCGGCCGATGTCCGCGCCGCCTGCCTGTCCCGCCTGGCCGACCTGGTCCAGCTGCGCCTGGATACCTTCGCCGCCGCGGAATCCCAGGACAGCGGCAAGCCCGTCGCCCTTGCCCGTTCGCTGGACATCCCCCGCGCCATCGCCAACCTGCGTTTCTTCGCCGCGGCCGCCACGCAGTGGAGCAGCGAGTCGCACGGCATGGCGCACGGCGCCATCAACTACACGCTGCGCCTGCCGCTCGGCGTGGTCGGCTGCATCAGCCCCTGGAACCTGCCGCTCTACCTCTTCACCTGGAAGATCGCGCCAGCGCTGGCCGCCGGCAACACGGTGGTGGCCAAGCCGTCGGAGGTGACGCCCTACACGGCGTGGCTGCTGGGCATGCTGGTCACGGAGGCGGGCTTTCCGCCGGGCGTGCTCAACATCGTGCAGGGCACAGGCGCCCGCGCGGGCGAGGCCATCGTCACGCACGAGGCGGTCAAGGCGGTGTCCTTCACCGGCAGCACGCGCACGGGCACGGCGATCGCCACGGCCGCGGCGGCCCGGTTGAAAAAAACGTCGCTGGAACTGGGCGGCAAGAACGCCACGCTGGTGTTCGACGATTTCGATATCACCGACGCGGCCATGGCCACGCTGGTGCGTTCCGGGTTCGCCAACCAGGGCGAGATCTGCCTCTGCGGTTCGCGCCTGCTGGTGCAGCGGGGCATCTACGAACGTTTCCGTGCGGCCTACCTCGATCGCGTCCAGGCCCTGCGTGTCGGCGACCCCGCGGATGACACCAGCGACCTGGGCGCACTCGTCTCTCGCGCGCATTTCGATAAGGTCATGGCGTGCATCGAGCGCGCCCGGGCCGATGGCGGGCAGGTGCTGTGCGGCGGCGATCGCGTTGCCATGGCCGGCCGCTGCGCCGCGGGCTGGTTCATCGCTCCCACCGTCATCGAAGGATTGCCTGCCGACGCGGCCGCCAACCAGGAGGAGATCTTCGGCCCGGTAGTGACGCTGCTGCCGTTCGACACGGAAGAAGAGGCGTTGGCGATCGCCAACGGCACGCCCTACGGCCTGGCCGCCTCGGTGTGGACCCGCGACGTATCGCGCGCCCATCGTGTCGCCGCCCGGCTGGATGTCGGCATCGTCTGGGTGAACTGCTGGATGCTGCGCGACCTGCGCACGCCATTCGGTGGCACCCGGCAATCCGGCATGGGCCGCGAGGGCGGCGTGGAAGCCATGCGTTTTTTCACCGAGGCCAGGAATGTCTGCATCGACCATGGGCACTGAGGTCATCCATACCGCGAACGCACCGGAACCGGTGGGCGCCTACCCGCATGCACGGCGCGTGGGGCCCCTGCTGTTCCTCTCCGGCATCGGCCCGCGCCGGCCCGACGACAACAGCATCCCGGGCAACGTCATGGATGCCGACGGACGGCTACTCCACTACGACATCGAAGCGCAGTGCCGCCAGGTGTTCGCCAACGTGCGCGCCGTGCTCGAGGCCAGCGGTGCCCGCTTCGAGGACCTGGTGGACGTCACGGTGTACCTCACCCACATGGCCGACGACTTCGCCACGTACAACCGGCTCTACGCGGAAGCGTTCGCCGGCGTGGACGCCTGCCGGACCACCGTGGAGGTGAACGCGCTGCCCACCCCTATCGCCATCGAACTCAAGTGTGTGGCGGCCGCGGTCAGCTGAGGCAGGCCTCGAGCATGTCGCCGATCAGCGTCTGCACGCCGGCGGCCTTGCGCGGAAGGTATTCGAACGAGTCTTCGTCCATGTAGTTGATCTGCGCGAGCTCCAGCTGGATCGCATCGATACCCTTGTCCGGACGCCCGTAGTGACGCGTGATATGGCCGCCCTTGAAGCGTCCGTTGACCGCGAAGCTGTACTCGTCCTGCGCCTGCAGCAACTCGACCACGCGTTGCTGCAACGCGGGCGAGCAACTGGCGCCGTCCGCCGTGCCCAGGTTGAAATCCGGCAGGCGGCCCTCGAACAGCATCGGCACCTCGCTGCGAATGGAGTGCCCTTCCCACAGCACCACGCGCCCGAACTGCTTGCGCAGCCGGGCGATCTCGTCGCCCAGGGCCTGGTGGTAAGGCTTCCACCAGCGGGTGACGCGATCCGCGATTTCCGCGGCATCCGGCTCCGCACCCGGCCGGTAGATCGGGCTGCCGTCGAACATCACCAACGGCGCCAGCCCGGTTTCGGTCTGGCCCGGATAAAGGGCGTGCCCATCCGACGGCCGGTTGAGGTCCACCACATAACGCGAGGCGAACGGCTTGATGATGCTCGCGCCCATGTTTCGGGCGAAGTCGTACAACTCGGCCACGTGCCAGTCCGTGTCCACCGATCGTCGGGCGCGGCGCTTCATCCGCGCACCGATGTCGTCGGGAATGGCGCTGCCGTTGTGCGGCAGGCTGATCAGGAGCGGCGCGTTGCCGCGATGCAGGGTGTACGGAATCATGGGGCCAGTGTAAACGCTCAACCGGGTACGCGGTCACCCATGGTTACCATCTCTTCCGCCGACGTGGGATGGATGGCCAGGGTGGCGTCGAAGTCGTCCTTGGTCGCGCCCATCTTGATCGCCACGGCAAAGCCCTGGAGGATTTCGTCGACGCCCGGGCCGAGCATCTGCAGGCCGACGATACGGGCATCCTCGCCCACGCAGATCAGCTTGAATCGCACCATCATCGGGCGCTGCGCCAGCGCCAGCTGCATGGGCACGAACGACTGCTTGTACAGCTGCACGTCGTCGCCGTACGCCGCGCGGGCCTGCTGCTCGGACATGCCGATGGTGCCGAGCGGCGGATGCGAGAAGACCACGCTGGGCACGTTGCGGTAATCCAGCCGCGCGTTCGGTTTGCCGCCGAACAGGCGGTCGGCCAGCTTGCGCCCCGCCGAGACGGCCACCGGTGTCAGCGCCAGCCGCTGGGTCACGTCGCCCACCGCATACACGCCGGGTATGGATGTGTTCTGGAAGTCGTCCACCTCGATGTGGCCCTGATCGTCCGTGTGCACGCCGATACGGTCGATGTCGAGCGAATGGGTATTCGCATGACGGCCGACGGCCCATATCAGCAGGTCGTACGGCCCGGGGTGGCTGCCCTGGTCGCAGTCCAGCATCAGCACGCCGTCCTTTTCGTGCACCGCGTCGATCTGGCACGTGTAGTGAATGCCGATGCCGTGCTTCTGCATCTCCTCGCCCAGCTGGTAGGACATCTCCTCGTCGAAGTCGCTCATCAGGCGGCCGCGGACATACAGGTCCACCTCGCTGCCCAGGGCGCGAAGCACGCCGGCCAGTTCCACGGCGATGTAACCGCCGCCGACGATGGCCGTGCGCTTCGGGCTTTCCCGCAGGCGGAAGAAACCGTCCGACGTGACGCCGCGATCGAAGCCGGGCTTGTCCAGCGTGTTCGGCGTGGAACCCGTGGCGATGACGATGTGCGGCGCCGTGAGTTCGCGCTCGCCGGCCAGGATGCGGTCCGCGGCAAGAAAGCGGCCGCGCTCGTGCACCAGGGTGACGTGCGCCTTGTCCAGCGACTGCCGGTAACTGCCATGGATACGCTCGATGTAGGCGTTGCGCCGGTCGATGAAACGCGGCCAGTCCAGGCGGCCCGGCGTTTCGTGGAAACCGTAGTCCACCGCGATGTACTGCGCCTCGGCCATCTGCGCCGCGAACCACATCGCCTTCTTCGGCACGCAGCCGGCGTTGACGCAGGTGCCGCCCAGGTCGGCCGGCTCCACCAATGCCACCCGGGCACCGTGTTTCCCCGCCCGGATGGCCGCCGCAAGGCCTCCCGAGCCGCCGCCGATGACGATGAGGTCGAAGGCTTCCACGGTCATACGGCACTCCATCAGGTCAAACCCGGAGGCTAGCCAGCCACCGGTGAAGATCGCGAATGAGCGCCAGCCTGTCCGCGAGATAAATTCGTGCGGTTTGGCAGGTATTCCGTGCAACCCCTTGATTTGTTAACCTCATGACCGCCTATTCTCTCAGGGGAACGATCCGTGGTGCCTGCCTTGCCCTCATCCTGTCGTCCGTGGCGCCTGTTCGGGCGGCTGACGCTAGCCGTGGGCATGAGCCTGATCGCCGCCTGCAGCAGCGCCCCGCCCAAGCGGTCCTCCTCGCAGCAACGCAATCCCGCATCGGCCGTGCCGCTGGCGAAGAACCTGGAGTGGTCGACGCGAGCCGCGGATGCGCCACCCGCCGACGCCGCCAACGATGTGCTGTTCCGTGCCATCGGGCTGGTCGGCACGCCCTACCGCTGGGGCGGCAACACCCCGCAGGGCGGTTTCGATTGCAGCGGCCTGATCAATTACATCTACCTGACATCGACGGGGCTACGCTTGCCCCGCACCTCGCAGGAGATGGCCGCGCTGGACAAGCCCAAGGTCGACGAATCCAGCCTGGCCAGTGGCGACCTGGTGTTCTTCGGTCGCGGCCACGTGACCCACGTCGGCGTGTATGTCGGCAAGGGCCGCTTCGTGCATGCGCCCAACTCCGGCGGCACCGTGCGCCTGGACGACCTGGACGGTTCGTACTGGAAACAGAATTTCGTCTACGGACGGCGCGTCCTCAACTGAACGAAACGCAACGGACATCGCATCATCACGCCAATTGAATTGTGTGCGATTTAATTGTGTGCTCTTATAACCCTCGTGGTCGGCCCGCCCGGCCTTCGCTTCCCTGACACGTCAAAGGACAACGCCATGAGCAACCTCTCGAAAGTGCAGAAGATCGTCTACACCGCCCACGCCAAAGTCGCCGGCGGCCGCGAAGGCCACGTTGAAAGCGACGACGGCCTGATCAAGCTCGACCTGCGCCTGCCGAAGGAAATGGGCGGCAACGGCGGCGGCAGCAACCCCGAGCAGCTTTTCGCCGCCGGTTATGCCGCATGCTTCGAAGGCGCCGTGCGCTTCGTCGCCGGCCAGAAGAAGGTCAAGGTGGACGATGCCTCGGTCGCCAGCAGTGTCGGTATCGGCCCGCGCGAAGGCTCCGGCTTTGCCGTGCAGGTCAAGCTCGAGGTAACCCTGCCGGGCGTCGACGACGCCGTGGCCCAAGAGATCGTCAAGACCGCGCACGAAGATGTCTGCCCCTATTCGCACGCCACCCGTGGCAATGTCGACGTGGACGTGTCGGTCAACGGCAAGCCGCTGGCGTAAGCGTCAGCCCGGCGACTTGATCGCCGGAAAACAGAACGGCGCCCCATGGGGCGCCGTTTTTTATGCCTGTGCCCCGGGGCTCAGTGCTCGCCGTCACCCTTGGGGTGCGCGTGGCCGTGGGTGATTTCTTCTTCCGTCGCGTCGCGCACGGTCTGCACATCGACGTGGAAGGTCAGGCGCTTGCCGGCCATGGGGTGGTTGAGGTCCACATCGACCACGCTGGAGCCGATCTTCTGCACCACCACCACGCGGTTGCCGCCTTCCTTCAGCGACAGCACGGTGGAATCGCCGACGGCCAGGCCCTTGCCCTGCTTCGGGAAATACTTCTTGGGCACGCGCTGGGTCATGCCTTCCTGGCGCGGGCCGTAGCCGTCTTCCGGCGCGATCTCGACGTCGAACGCGTCGCCTTCCGACTTGCCCTCGAGCCCGGCTTCCAGGCCCGGGATCAGCTGGCCATGGCCCAGCAGGATCCACAACGGCTCGCCGCCCTCGATCGAGCTTTCGACCTTCTCGCCGTCGACGGTAAGCGTGTAGTGGAACGAGATGACCTTGTCCTTGCCAGCCTGCATGTTGGTTTCTACCGGAGGAAAACGCGGCAGTTTACCGACCGGGACGGCCGTCGTCACGCGGCCCGCCCTTCCCGCCGAAGCCGACGCCCCGTGCCTCGGGGCCCAGCCAGGTCAGCAGGGCCAGCAACACGGCCACCACGGCGATCCAGGTGGACATGGCGAAAGCGAAGTCGCCGCCCCGCTGCCCCGCCAGCCAGGTCTGCGCGGTCGCGGTGATGGCGGCCAGCAGGTTGCCCATCTGGTAGGCGAAGCCCGGCAGGGTGCCACGAACGGCATCGGGCGACAGTTCGTTGAGGTGGGTGGGTACCACGCCCCAGGCCCCCTGGACCATCACCTGGATCAGGAAGGCGCCCAGGCCCAGCAGCAGCAACGAGCCGCCGTAGGTCCACAACGGAATCACCGGGAGCGCCAGCACCGCCGCGATGATGATCGCCCGCCGCCGGCCGATCCGCTCCGACAACGAACCGAAGGTGAGGCCGCCCACCAGGGCGCCTAAATTGAGCAGCGCGGTGAGCAGGAAGGCGGTACCCGAGCCGGCGGGAATCTTCAGCGTCTCCTGCACGAACGTGGGGTACATGTCCTGCGAGCCGTGGCTGAACATGTTGAACGCCGCCATCAGCAGCATGAGATAGACGAACAGCTTCCAGTGCCCGCGCATGGAGGCGAAGACACCCTCGCGCGCCTGCGACCGGCGTCCCTCCCACACCGGGGATTCGGGCACCTTGCGGCGGATATACAACACGAGGAATGCCGGCAGCGCGCCCACAATGAACAGGCCGCGCCAGCCGATGTGATCGACCAGCAGCCAGTTGACCAGCGCCGCGAGGAAGAAACCGCAGGGATAACCGCTCTGCAACAGGCCCGAGACGAGGCCTCGCGAGCGCGCCGGGATGGACTCCATGGCCAGCGACGCGCCGATGCCCCACTCCCCGCCCATGGCGATGCCGAACAGGAAGCGCAGGCCCAGCAGGACGCCGAGGCTGGGCGCGAAGGCGCAAGCCACCTCCAGCACCGAAAACAGCACTATGTCGAACATCAGTACGGGGCGACGACCGTAGCGGTCCGCGAGCCGGCCGAAGACCAGCGCACCGATGGGCCGGGCGGCCAGCGTAAGGAACAGGCCGTAGGTGACCTCCTGCTTGGGCACATTGAACTCGTGCGCCACGGCCAGGATCACGAAGGTCAGCAGGAAGTAGTCGAAGGCGTCCAGGGTCCAGCCGAGGAAACTGGCCAGCACCGTATGGCGCTGGGTGGCGTCCAGTTCGCGCAACGCGGCGGGAAGTGGCATCAGAATTTCCTCAAGACTCCGGGGCGGCGCCGAGGCTAGCACAGCGCACCGGATCGACAGGCAGGCCGGCGTCCTGCCCGCTAGACTGGAAGCGATGACCTGGGTGCGAGGCGCGGGACGGAACCGATGGTTTACCGGTGAAGTACACGACCTGCACATGCGCCGGGGCATCGTCCACAGCCCGCATCGGTCTCGATGCATCATCGACGGAGGGATTCATGAAGCACTCGCGTTTCATCGTTTCGATCGGCCTGGTCACGGCCCTGGCCGCCGGCGCCGTTTCCGCGCATCCCGCAACCGCACCGCAAACCGGCGACGACGCCCATGCGGCTCCGGCCTTCAGCGACCTGGACAAGGACGGCAAGGGCTACATCACGCGCAAGGACATGCCCAAGGATGTCGAAGCCCTCAAGACCCTGCGCGCCCATATCCAGGAGGCCGACACCAACCATGACGGCAAGGTGGACAAGAGCGAGTACGAGGCCTACATGAGCAAGAGCCCGACGCCCCAGCACTAGCGCTTCCCGCCGGGCACCTCGCGTGCCCGGCGTCTTTTTTCACGGACGGAGACGCCATGCATCCCGACACCCGGACCCGCCGCCGCATCGCCTCGCGCTTCAGCCGCTACGGCGACCGTATCTACATCCACGGCAAGCTGGCCAGCGATCCGGTATACGCCGCCGCCGCGCAGGCGATTCGCGGTCGGCCGCTGCCGTTGCTGGATATCGGCTGCGGGCTGGGCCTGCTGGGGCACTACCTGCACGCGTGCGATGTGCTCGAAGGTTACGTCGGCATCGACCACGACCCACGCAAGATCGCCAACGGCCGCGAAGCCGCGGAGCGAGCCGGACTGAGTGCGAGCATCGCGCTGCACGAGGCGGACGCCACGGCCAGCCAGTCGCTGCGCGGGCACGTGGCCATGCTGGACGTGCTGCACTACCTGCCCCGCGACCGTCAGGTCGACCTGCTCGGCTTTGCCGTGGATCACCTGGCCGACGACGGCGTGCTGATCCTGCGCAACGTCATCCGCGACGGCACCTGGCGCTACCGGGCCACGGTGCTGGAAGAAAAGTTCATCCATGCGGTCGGCTGGATTCCCGGCGGCGCGCAGTATTTCCCGACGGAATCGGATATCCGCGACGTGCTGGAGCCCCGCGGCATCCGTGTCGATTTCCGCCCGCTGTTCGGCCGCACGCCCTACAACAGCTACCTGATGACGGCCTCCCGCCAGGGTTGACCCGGGCGACGCCCATTGTGCGTCGCAATAAGGTATACTCACCCGGTCGAGAAGCGCTCCGACTCCCTTGCGGACCCCCGGCGCGGAGTTTTCTCCCGCCCGTTCCCCCACCCCCGGAAGCGCGCTCGACACCGGCCAGCCTGCTGTCTTCGTCATGGTTAGCGGCCGCCAATCCATAACTCGTAGCGCGGTTCCAGGGAACGCTCGAGTCAAGCAGGAGCTCCACCCCATGTCTTTTGATTCGCTGGGCCTTGCGCCCGCGTTGCTGCGTGCCCTTTCCGAAGCCGGCTACGAAAAACCGACGCCGATCCAGGCCGCCGCCATCCCGCAGGTCATCGCCGGCCACGACCTCATGGCCGCCGCGCAGACCGGCACCGGCAAGACCGCCGCGTTCGCCCTTCCCTTGCTGCAGCGCATCGCCAATGAAGTGCGCGGCGAGAAGGCCCGCCCCATCCGTGCACTGATCCTCACCCCCACCCGTGAGCTGGCCGCCCAGGTGCAGGACAACCTGCGCGACTACGGCAAGTACCTGCCCCTGTCCAGCACCGTCATCTTCGGCGGCGTCGGCATGGGCAACCAGCTGCACGCGCTGCGTCGCGGCGTCGACATCGTGGTGGCCACGCCGGGCCGCCTGCTCGACCACATGCAGCAGCGTTCTGTGAACCTGTCCAAGGTCGACGTGCTGGTGCTGGACGAGGCCGACCGCATGCTCGACATGGGCTTCCTGCCCGCGTTGAAGCGCATCCTGGCCGCCGTGCCGAAGGAGCGCCAGACGCTGCTGTTCTCGGCCACGTTCGCGCCCGAGATCAAGGCCCTGGCCCAGCAGTTCATGCGCAACCCGCGCGAGATCTCCACCGAACCGGCCAACACCGTCGCCAACACCGTGACGCACCGCGTGCATCCGGTGGACGCCGCCAAGAAGCGCGACCTGCTGCTGCACATCCTGTCGCAGGACAGCCGCCGCCAGACCCTGGTGTTCAGCCGCACCAAGCACGGCGCCGACAAGCTCGTGCGCCACCTGGAGCAGTCGGGCATCAAGTCGGCAGCCATCCACGGCAACAAGAGCCAGAACGCCCGCACCCGCGCGCTGTCCGACTTCAAGACCAACCGCATCACCGTGCTGGTCGCCACGGACATCGCCGCACGCGGTATCGACATCGACCAGCTGCCGGTGGTGATCAACTTCGACCTGCCCATGGTCGCGGAAGACTACGTGCACCGCATCGGTCGTACCGGCCGCGCCGGCTCCACGGGCGAGGCCATTTCGCTGGTCAGCCATGACGAATCCGGCCTGCTGCGCGATATCGGTCGCCTGCTCAAGTCCGACCTGGAAATCGTCAACGTGGCCGGTTACGAGCCCAGCACCCCGCTGCGCCTGGATGCCGGTGCACCGCGTCCGAAGCAGGGTGGCGGCCAGCAGCGCCAGCCGCGCGCACCGGGCTCCGGTGGCGGTGGCCAGGGTCGTGCCGCAAGCGGCAACGGCCAGTCGCGCCAGGGCGCCGGTGGCGGCAACGGTGGCGGTCGCCCGTCGTCGCATCGCCCGCATGGGCACTCGCCTGCCGGTACCGGTGAAAACACCGGCAACCACAAGCGTCGTCGCCAGGGTCGCGGTGGCCGTCCGGCCAGCAGCAACGCATAAGCATCGCTGCCACGCTGCGGCGTGATCGATGGGCCGCCCGGGCAACTCGCCCGGGCGGCCCATCGCGCTTCAGGGGTGTCGTCAGCCCTGGCTACGTATCCTGGCGGTGAGGACATGGTCCTCCCACACGCCGTCGATCTTCAGGTAGCGCCGCGCGTAACCTTCCTTCTCGAAGCCCAGCCGCGCCAGCAGTCGGCCGCTGCGCTCGTTGCGCGGCATGTGGTTGGCCATGATGCGATGGAAGTCCAGAGGGCCGAACCCGTAGCGGACCGCCGCGTCCAGCGCTTCGAACATCAGCCCCTGCCCCTCGTATTTCCGCGCGATGCCGTAACCGAGGTGACAGGCCTGGAACACGCCACGCACCACATTGGCGAAGGTGAAGCTGCCGATCATGTCGGACGCATCCGGCGTGAGTATCGCGAACGGATACCCGCGGTCGGCACGCGCCGCTTCCCCGCCGGCCTCGATGGCGGCACGGCACGCGTCCAGCGTGTAGTGCGAATCGCTGCGCAACGGTTCCCACGGCGCCAGGTGTTCGCGATTTTCCGCGCGATAGGTGCGCAATAACGCGGCGTCCTCCACGTCGAGCAATCGGATCACCGTGCGCGCGGTGCGCATCCGGATCGGCTCGTTCATGCGGACAAGGCTTTCGCGTGGTGACGCAGGTGATCTTCGACGAAGCTCTGGATGAAGTAGTAACTATGGTCGTAACCGGGGTGCATGCGCAGTTCGAGCTTCTGGCGCGCGTCCTCGCACGCGGCTTCGAAACGCTGCGGCTGCAACTGGCCGACCAGGAAGCCATCGGCCTCGCCCTGGTCGATCAGTATCCGGCCGTCGAAGTGCGCACCCGCGGCAACCAGTGCCGTGGCGTCGTATTTCGCCCAGGCCTTGCGATCGTTGCCGAGGTAGCGCGGAAACGCCTTCTCGCCCCACGGCACACTGGCCGGCGCGACGATCGGCGCGAAGGCGGAGACGGAGCGATAGCGCCCGGGATTGCGCAGTGCGACGGTCAATGCACCATGCCCGCCCATCGAGTGGCCGAAGATGCCCTGACGGCCCATGTCCAGGGCGAACCGCTCCGAAAGCACGCGCGGCAGCTCATCCACCACGTAGGTATACATGCGGAACCGCGAGGCCCACGGCTCTTCGGTAGCGTCGAGATAGAAGCCCGCGCCCTCACCGAACTCCCAGTCGCCGGTGGCACCGGGCAGACCCGTCTCACGCGGGCTGGTATCGGGCATGACCAGCGCGATGCCCAGTTCCGCGGCCACGCGCTGCGCACCGGCCTTGGTAGTAAACGTTTCCGCCGTGCAGGTCAGCCCCGCAAGAAAGTACAGGACCGGCACCGGCCCGTGTTCGGCGGCGGGAGGCAGGTAGACGGCGAAGCGCATGGGGCCGCCGCATGCGTCGGATATGTGGGAATAGAAGCCCTGGACGCCACCGAAGCACCGCTGTTCGGACACCGTTTCGACTGCCGACATGCCCTTCTCCTATCTGAAAGCTGACCGGGAAGTGTAACGCTGGCGTGACAAGTGGCCACATACCACAACGAACAGCGTCCATCGCTGCTACAATAACGCTACTGCCGGCGCGCGAATGTCGCCGTCGCGCCCCCTCTTCGAGGTCGCCATGTCATCCCCCGAAACAGACAACGCTCCGGCCCTGCCCGGTTTCAGCGCGCTCGCTCTCGACGCCAACGTCGTGCGCGCGCTGACCGAGGTAGGTTACGAGACCCCCTCTCCCATCCAGGCCGCCACCATCCCGGCCCTGCTCGAAGGCCGCGATGTCATCGGCCAGGCACAGACCGGCACCGGCAAGACGGCCGCGTTCGCGCTGCCCGTGCTGTCGCGCCTGGACCTGCGCGCCGGAAACAAGCCGCAGGCGCTGGTGCTCGCCCCCACGCGCGAGTTGGCCATCCAGGTGGCCGAGGCGTTCCAGAAGTACGCTACCTACCTGCCCGGCTTCCAGGTGCTGCCGATCTACGGCGGTCAGAGCTACGGCCCGCAGCTGCAGGGCCTGAAACGCGGCGCCCAGGTCCTGGTCGGTACGCCCGGGCGTGTCATCGACCACCTCGACAAGGGCACGCTGGATCTTTCCGCGCTGCGCTTCCTGGTGCTGGACGAAGCCGACGAAATGCTCCGCATGGGCTTCATCGACGATGTCGAAAAGCTCCTGCAGGCCACGCCGGAAGGTCGCCAGGTGGCGCTGTTCTCCGCGACCATGCCGGCGCCCATCCGCCGCATCGCGCAGACCTACCTGAAAGACCCGGTCGAAGTCACGATCAAGAACAAGACCACCACTGCGGCCAACATCCGCCAGCGTTACTGGTGGGTCAGCGGCGTGCACAAGCTGGACGCGCTCACCCGCATCCTCGAGGCCGAGAGCTTCGACGCCATGATCGTCTTCGCCCGCACCAAGTCGGCGACGGAAGAACTCGCCAGCAAGCTGCAGGCGCGCGGTTTCGCCGCCGCGGCGATCAACGGCGACATCGCGCAGGCCCAGCGTGAGCGCGTGATCGACCAGCTGAAGACCGGCAAGCTCGATATCCTCATCGCCACTGACGTCGCCGCGCGCGGCCTCGATGTCGAACGGATCAGCCACGTGCTGAACTACGACATCCCGCACGACACCGAGTCGTACGTGCACCGCATCGGCCGCACCGGTCGTGCCGGTCGCAGCGGCGAGGCGATCCTGTTCGTGACGCCGCGCGAGAAGAACCTGCTCCGCCAGATCGAGCGCGCCACGCGCCAGCCGATCGAGCAGATGCAGCTGCCGACCATCGAGGCGGTGAACGACACGCGCGTCAACAAGTTCAACCAGAAGATCTCCGACACGCTGGCGACGGGCGACCTCGGCTTCTTCCAGCAGATGGTCGAGAAGTTCGAGCAGGAGCACAACGTGCCGGCGATCGAGATCGCCGCCGCGCTGGCCAAGATCGCCCAGGGCGACCAGCCGCTGTTGCTCGAGCCGCCGGCCAAGCGCGAGTACACCGAGCGCCCGCCGCGTGATTTCGATCGCGAGCGTCCGCAGCGAGACTTCGACCGCGATCGCGGTCCGCGTGAAAGTGGTGGCGGTGACTTCAGCGACCGGCGCCCGGTCCGCGAGGGTATGCGCCAGCCGCGTCCGCACACCACGGAAGCGGGCAAGCGCACGTATCGCATCGAAGTGGGCCACGAGCACGGTGTGAAGCCCGGCAACATCGTCGGCGCCATTGCCAACGAGGGCGGCGTGGAAGCGAAGTTCATCGGCCGCGTGAGCATCCGCGACGATTACAGCCTGATCGACCTGCCGGACGGCATGCCCGCTGAGACCTTCACTCACCTCAAGAAGGTGTGGGTGGCTCAGCAGCAGCTGAAGATCGCCGAGTGGGACGGCAAGGAATCGCCACAGAGCAGCAGCGGTGGCGCCGGTGCCGGTGGCCCGGGCGGCGCATCGCGTCCGCCGTCGCGCGGCAACTTCCGCCCGTCGGGCAACCGCCCCAGCGGTGGACCCAGCGGTGGCAAGCCGCCACGCAAGAAACGCGATTCCTGATCGATGTGAAGAGGCCCCGGAAACGGGGCCTTTTTTTGTTGCGTTAGCGGCGTTGGAGCAAGAGCCGGCGGGTCGCCCCCTCGGTGCCACGCCTACGGCGACCCGCTAAGGAAGGGCCGCTGGCGCGGCCGTATTCTTATGGCCCTTCGGGCCCGGGTCGGGCTTCGCACAGGGGTTCTCGACTCGACATCCTGTCTCGCGAGAACGGCCGGCCGTCCTGGCCGGCCCCCTGCGGGCCTGATCTGTGCAAATCCCTCGCCTGCGGCTACCGGCACCGAGGGGGCGACCCGCCGGCTCTTCCGAAGACTGAGGCAGGTTGTGACGCGAGCGTCCGCAGACGTGCGGGGTATGGCGTCGCCGCTTCGTTGGCTTTTCGCCCACATCGTGGGCTCCTACCCCAAGGGTAGGCAGGTTGTTGCATATCCAACGCGTGATCTGCCGGCTTGGGGGTAGGAGCGCACGCACGTGCGCGAACCCTCAACGTATCTAAGGCGACCGATGCCATGCACACCAGGCAAGCGAGCGTTCCCAGCAACGAAGCGAAACCCAGCTCTTGGCTCTTCCCACACGCAACCTCACCGTTGGAAAGAGCCGGCGGGTGCCACCCTCGTGGCCGGTAGCCGAAGGCGAGGGATTCGAACGGACAAGGCCGCGCAGCGGGGCCGGCCAGGACGGCCGGCCATTTCCGCGAGACAGGATGTCGAGTCGGAAATCCCCGTTCGAAGCCCGACCCGGCCCGAAGGGCAATTAATAAACGGCCGCGCACGCGGCCCTTCATTGACGGGTCGCCGCAGGCGTGGCCACGAGGGTGGCACCCGCCGGCTCTTGCCCCGAAACGCTACACGAAATCCGCAGGCGTCAACGGCACCATCCCGTGCTTCAGCCTTGCCTTGTCGCACTGCGGGCTGGGCTGTCCGTTTTCCCACGCCGGTTGCAGGTCGTGACACGGGGAGGGACGAACTGCGTAGATACCGCAATGGGCCGCCACGCCCACCTCGCCCACCAGCGACCGGCACCGTGGCTCGTATGCATTGGTGCCGTGCATGTTCACCCTGTGCGGATCGAGGTGCTCCGTCAGCGCCGCCGGCACGATGCCGCCGGCGAGGTCGGTTTCCATCCAGTGGAACGCCACGCGATACGTGGCGCAGCACGCGCCGCAGAGCAGGCAGGGATGCGTCATGCGGAGGCGGTCAGAGCGGACCGGCGAACGTGTCGCACTGGGCCATGTCGCCCGAGGCCAGGCCGGTCTTGAACCAGTGCACGCGCTGCGCGGAGGTGCCGTGCGTGAACGAGTCGGGCACGACGCGGCCCTGCGCCTGTTCCTGCAAGGTGTCGTCGCCGATGGCGGTGGCCGCGTTGATCGCCGACTCGATGTCGCCGGCCTGTAGCCACTTCTGCCGCTGGTCGGAATGGTTGGCCCAGACGCCGGCGTAGCAGTCGGCTTGCAGTTCCTGGCGTACCGACAGGCCGGTGGCGCCTTCCATCGAGGCCCCACGACGCTTCGCGCCGTCGACCTTGTCGAACACGCCGGTGAGGTTCTGCACGTGGTGGCCGACCTCGTGCGCGATGACGTAGGCACGGGCGAAGTCGCCTGCCTCGTGGAAGCGCTGCTGCATGGTCTGGAAGAAACCGAGGTCGAGGTACACCTTGTGATCGGACGGGCAGTAGAACGGGCCGACGGCGGACGAGGCGGAGCCGCAGGCCGTGCGCACGCCGTCGCGGAACAGGACCAGCTTGGGCCGCTCGTACTGCTGCCCCTTCGCGGCGAAGATCTCGCCCCAGGTGTCTTCGGTCTCGCCGAGGATCGCCCGCACGAAGTCGGTCTGCGGATCGGCGGCCGAGGCTGCGTCGTCCACCGGGCGTGCCGGCTGCTGCTGGGTGGTCTGGCCGGTGCTGGCGCCCGGATCGCCCTGCCCGCCCAGAAGCGCGGTGGGGTCCTTGAAGAACACCATGCCGATGATCGCCAGCAGGATGATGCCGCCGATGCCCAGGCCGCGGCCGCCGAAACCGCCGCCACCGCCACTGCCGCGTCCGGCGTCTTCCACGTTGTCGCTTCTACGACCTTTCTGCCAAAGCATGCGGTGTCTCCTCCCATGGGGCGCCTCCAGCGAGACGCGGTCGGCATGATCGCATGGACGGTTGCCGGTAGACTCGCAGGTCATTCAGCCCACGGATCGCTTCATGACCAGCCAGCTACCCGCCGTCGTCACCCTGCTCACCCTGCTGCTCATGTTCTACACGGTCTGGACCGTCGGCATCGCACGCAAGCGCTACGGCATCAAGGCGCCGTCCATCTCGGGCGATCCCGCGTTCGAGCGCGCCTGGCGGGTGCAGATGAACACGCTGGAAAACGCCGTGATGTTCATCCCGGCGCTGTGGCTGGCGGCCCAGTACGTGGATCCGCTGTGGGCCGGCATCGCCGGTATGGTCTGGCTGGCCGGGCGCGTGTGGTACGCGGTGGCCTATGTGCGCGACGCCGCGCGCCGCGGCCCGGGCTACCTGGTGTCGATGATCGCCTGGGCGGCGCTCATGCTGATGGCGGCCGGCGGCATGGGCATGGCCATCATGGAGAACAACGCGTCGCCGCCGGTGGACGACGCGGCCGCAGGCTAAAGCCCCGGCTGCGGGCTAAGGCCTCAGGCCTCGTCCCGCGGTAGCGACAGCACCCGCACGCGCTGGATGCGCGCGCCGTCCATGGCGGTCACCTCGAAGTCGAAACCATCGACATCGAAGCGATCGCCGGCCGCTGGCAGGCGGCCCAGCTGGGACAGCACGAAGCCCGCCAGCGTGGAGAAATTGCCGTCGGCCGAGCCCGGCAGGCGGTGGCCCAGCAGGTGCTCCACGCGGCGTACGTCCAGGCTGGCGTCCAGCAGCCAGGCGCCGTCGGGCTCGCTGACCGCCGAGGGGTCGCCTTCGCGGCTCTCGTCGGGGAATTCGCCGGCGATCACTTCCAGCACGTCGGCCGGGGTGACCAGGCCGAGGATGCTGCCGTATTCGTCCACCACGAGTGCCATCTGCAGCGGCGCGCGGCGGAACTCGTCGATCAGGCGCAGCACGCTCAGCGATTCGAGCACCGTGATCGGCTTGCGCACGAAGTGCGAGGTTTCCAGGCGGCCGTGATCGGCCAGGCTGGCCAGCAGGTCGCGTGAGGACACCACGCCCACCAGCTGGTCGAGGTCGCCCTCGGCCACCAGCATCCAGTGGTGCGCCGACTCGCGGGCTTCCGTCAGCAGCGTGGTCAGGTCCTCGCCGGGGTCCACCCAGACGATCTCCGTACGCGGCGTCATGATGGAGCGCACCGGACGCTGGGAGAGGTCGAGCACGCCCTGCACCATCTCCAGCTCGTCCTTGCCGAACACCGGGGTGTCCGCGGCTTCGACGCCGGTGTCGTTCTTGCCGTTGTCCGGCTCGTCGTCGGAGCGGCCGCCGAGCAGGCGCAGCACGGCCTTGGCGGTGCGGTCGCGCATGGCGCGGCCGCCGACCAGCAGCGAGCGGTGGCGGTTGCGCCGCATCGTCTGGTTGAACACCTCGATCATGATCGAGAAGCCGATGGCCGCGTACAGGTACCCCTTGGGAATGTGGAACCCGAAGCCCTCGGCAATGAGGCTGAAGCCGATCATCAGCAGGAAGGACAGGCAAAGGATCACCACCGTCGGACGCGCGTTGACGAACGCGGTCAACGGCTTGCTGGCGGTGATCATCAGGGCCATGGCCACCACCACGCCGACCATCATGATCGACAGGTGATCCACCATGCCCACGGCGGTGATCACCGAATCCAGCGAGAAAACCGCGTCGAGGATGACGATCTGCGCCACCACCAGCCAGAAGCTGGCGCGACGACC
Source organism: Xanthomonas sp. NCPPB 2632 (assembly GCF_041228075.2). Classification (NCBI taxonomy): domain Bacteria; kingdom Pseudomonadati; phylum Pseudomonadota; class Gammaproteobacteria; order Lysobacterales; family Lysobacteraceae; genus Xanthomonas; species Xanthomonas sp. NCPPB 2632. Next base: position 1,415,149 of record NZ_CM192979.1, on the reverse strand, counting down.
GGACTTGCCTCCGTCGTCGTCGTCGGCCTCCAGGCGCTCGTGCAGCTCCAGCGTGGCCTTGAACAACAGGAAGCCGCCGCCGATCACCAGGATCAGGTCGCGCCAGGACAGGCCGAAGCCGTTCCAGTTGAACAGGGGGGTCGTCAGCGTCACCAGCCAGGACATGGCGGCCAGCAGGCACAGGCGCATGACCAGCGCGAGGCCCAGGCCCATCAGCCGCGCGTGGTCGCGCTGGCGGGCGGGAAGCTTGTCGGCGAGGATCGCGACAAAGACGAGGTTGTCGATACCGAGCACGATCTCCAGCACGATCAACGTGAGAAGACCCGCCCAGGCCGAAGGGTCGGCAAGCCAGTCGAATGCGAACATGGGTCGGCGCGGCGAAGCGCCCGGTTTCCTCCTGAAGGGACGAAATACTATACAGGTGCCACGTGACGGTCGACGCCACGCGCGCCGTTGCATTTGCCGCGGGGCCTCCGCTAGGGTGCCGCATGCCTCACGACCTACCCCTCGCCACACCTCCGCCCGTCCCGGTCGCCGCCCCTGTCCGCGCGCCCGGGCTGGTGGAGGCGATTCTCACGATCCTGGCCTACTTCGCCCTGCAAGTAGGCTTCGGCGTGGGGTTCAAACTCAGCACCGACCTGCTCGCCCGCTGGTTTCCGGACGCCATGCCGGATGCGCCGGACCGCATCATCCTGGTGGTGATGGCGACCGTGGCGCTGTCCACCTGGCTGGTCGTCCACGGCGTGCTGCGCCGCTGGGGTCCACTGGCGCGATCCGGCGACGCCCTCGGCCTCGGTTTCCGCGAGCCAGACGGCAAGTTCATCGCCATCGGCGCCGGGCTGGGCATCGCCGCGGCCATCCTCGGCGGGTTGCTCACCCAGTGGCTGGCGGGCGATCGCGCGGTCTCGCAGACCGTCACCGAGATCGCCGATAAAGCGCACCTGGGCATGCGCATGGCCCTGGTGCCTGTCGCCGTCCTGGTCGGGCCGCTGGTCGAAGAGGTGCTATTCCGTGGCGCGCTGCTGGCCCGCCTGCGCGTCCGCCTGGGCGACGGCTGGGCCATCGCGATATCCAGCGTGATCTTCGGCGCCGTGCACCTGCCCGACCTGGGCTGGCTCTGGTATGCCGTGCCCAACCTGATCCTGGTGGGCGTGTTCTGCGGGTGGCTGCGCGTTCGCAGCGGCTCGATCTGGCCGGCCTATGTGGCCCACGCGGCCAACAACGGCCTGGCCGTGATGGCGTGGTTTTCGGCCACCGCAGCGGGCTAGCAGGTCTCCAGCGCGGCCACGTGGCGCGCCAGCCGCGGGCTGGCGTAGCACTGCGACCCCACCGGGATCAGGCCGACGGCGTTGAACGCCTCGCGATAGAAACGGGCCGGCCGGCCGTGGAAGCCCACGCGATCGCCGCCGGGATCGTCCTCGCGCGTGTACACCTCGAGGAAGGCCAGGCCTTCGGTCATCTCGCCGATGCCGGTAAGCCCGGCACGGATCTCCGCCGGCTTGAGGTAGTGCAGTACGTCGGTGCACACGACCAGGTCGAAGCGGGTGTCGAAGCGCAGCTCGGCCAGCTGGCCGAAACGGGCCAGGCCGATCTGCCGGGAGCGGCCGTAGCGCGCCACGGCGTATTCGCTGGCTTCCAGGCCACGGTAGGCGATGCCCGGGCGCAACCGGCGCAGCACGGCGCGCCAGGGCGCCTCGCCGCAGCCCACGTCCAGCACGTTGCGCACCGGCCGACCCAGATAGAACTCCGCCTGGCCCAGCACCATCGACACCTTGCGGGTCAGTTCGGCGGGGGAGCGCACGGCGTGCTCCGCGCTGCGGTACCACTTGTCGAAATAGGCCTGGTCGTAGGTCTTGCTCATGCGCCGCACGCCACCGTAAAACCGCCATGGTAGCGGGCCGTACACCCGGGGCATACATCGATCGCCGCAGCATCGGGGTTCTTTGTTGCGAGGACCAGCCCATGCCCCTTATCCAGCTCCGTATCACCGGCGACCGCGACATCTTCGACGATGTGATGAACGCCATCCACGGCATCGACCGGGTCGAGCGGGTCGAGGAAATCGACGACCTGATGATGGGCGTTCGGGACGATTCCAGCTCCAGCGAGTTATCCGACGATGTCTCGTCGCGTACGTACGTGCTCGAGGTCGAGGTGCCGAACGACAAGGTCGGCGAAGAAGTGCGCAGCGTGGCCGAAGAGACCGCCGGAACGCGCGAGGCGGCCATCGAATTCGTCGATCCGGACGAAAGCGAAATCTGAACCGACCCGTGAATGCTGCATTTTCTTGCGGCATTCATGCGTAAACCCCTTGAAAGGGTCGCCGTTCTAAGGTGTTGCACGCACCGAGAACGGAGGTTCCATGCGATCGCTCGCTATCGCTACCCTGCTGGCCCTGACCGCCCTGCCCGCCGCCGCGCGTGATGCGCCGCTTTCCAGAGACGACGTGGCGTGGCTGAATCGCGTCACCTTCGGCGTGGATTCGGCCACCGTGGCGCGCTACCGCGAGCTGGGCAGGCGACGCTTCCTCGACGAACAGCTGCACCCCACGACCCAGGGCCTGCCTGAGGCGGTACGCGCCCAGATCGCCGCCTACGACGTGATGAAGGCGCCGCTGCCCCTGCGCATGGCGCAGCTTCGCCAACGCTACCAGTACATCAAGGCGATGCCCGACGGCGACGCCAAGGCCGAAGCGAAGAAAGAGGTACAGAAGGAAGGCAACCAGTACGCCCAGCAGGCACAGGCGATCGAACTGCTGCGCGCGGTATACGACGAGAACCAGCTGCGTGAGCAGATGGTCTGGTTCTGGCTTAACCACTTCAGCGTGTTCCAGGCCAAGGACCGCGTACGCTGGCTGGTGGCCAGCTACGAAGAAGACACCATCCGCCCGCATGCGCTGGGCAAGTTCCGCGACCTGGTCATGGCCACGCTGCGCAGCCCGGCCATGCTGGAATACCTGGACAACGCGCAGAACGCGCGCGACAAAATCAACGAGAACTACGCGCGCGAACTGATGGAACTGCATACGCTGGGCGTAGGCTCCGGCTATACGCAGGACGATGTGCAGAACCTGGCCCACGTGCTCACCGGCGTGGGCATCGACAACGACGGGCAGCCGCGGAAGATCCGCCCGGCTTTGCAGGCCTACTATGCCAAGGACGGCCTGTTCGAGTTCAATCCCAACCGCCACGATTTCAGCGACCAGCATTTGCTCGGGCAGACCCTGGCAGGCGGCGGCATGGACGAGGTGGAGAAAGCGGTCGACCTGATCGTCAGCCAGCCGGCATGCGCGACGTTCGTGTCCACCAAGCTGGCCAAGTACTTCGTCTCAGACAACCCGCCGCCGTCACTGGTCGAGGCCATGGCCAGGACCTTCCACCGCACCGACGGCGACATCGCGGCGGTAATGCAGACGATGCTCGAATCGAAGGAGTTCACCGCCTCGCTGGGCAAGCGCTACAAGGACCCGACCCAGTTCCTGGTGTCGACCATGCGGCTGGCCTACGACGGCAAACCCGTGAGCAATCCCCGTCCACTGGTGAACTGGATCAACCAGCTCGGCCAGGCGCCGTTCGGCCGCATCACGCCCGACGGCTGGCCCACCGCCGATACCGAGTGGTCCAGTTCGGGCCAGGTGGCCAAGCGCTTCGAGATAGCCCGCTCCATCGGTAGCGGCGCCAACCACCTGTTCGATGTGGACGACAGCGGCAAGGTGCAGGGCGGTGGTTTTCCGCAGCTGACCACGCCCACCTACTACGCCACCATCGAGCCGTGGCTGAGCCCGAAGACGCGCGACGCGCTGGCCCAGGCCACGTCGCAGCAGGAATGGAACACCTTCCTGCTGTCTTCCCCCGACTTCAATTACCACTGAGGCTTCCCATGGATCGCCGCCAGTTCCTGCTCGCCCTCGCCGCCACCGTGCCCGCCCTGACCCTGGGCGGACAGGTATTCGCCGCGCCCGCCGGCTCACCGCGTTTCCTGCTGGTGTTCCTGCGTGGCGGCTACGACGCCAACAACCTGCTGGTGCCTTATTCCAGCGATTTCTACTACGAATCGCGCAAGAACATCGCGCTGGCCCGACCCACGCCCGGCGATCCGAAATCGGTGCGCGCCCTGGACGCGAACTGGGGCCTCGCGCCGGCGGTCGCGGCCAGCATGGGCCCGCTGTGGGACACACGGCAGCTGGCCTTCGTCCCCTTTGCCGGCACAGACGACCTCTCGCGCAGCCACTTCGAGACCCAGGACAACATCGAGGCCGGCGCCTCCGGCAACAGCCGCGACTACGGCTCGGGCTTCATGGGCCGGCTATCGTCGGTATTGCGCGGCGTGCCGCCGATCGCCTTCACCGACGCGCTGCCGCTGACGTTCCGCGGCACGGGCGATGTGCCCAACATCTCGCTGAAAGGCGGCGACAAGGCCGTGTTCGACGACCGGCAGTCGAAGATCCTTGCCGACATGTACCAGGGCACCACGCTACAGGCGGCGGCCACCGACGGCCTGCAACTGCGCCAGCAGGTCGCGAAGGATCTGCAGACCGAGATGGTCGCCGCCAGCCGCGGTGCGGTGAACGCGCGCGGCTTCGCCCAGCAGGGACAGCGCATGGCTACCCTGATGCGCGATCGCTTCCGCCTCGGCTTCGTCGACGTGGGCGGCTGGGACACCCACGTCAACCAGGGCGGTGCCGACGGCCAGCTGGCTGGCAACCTCGACAACCTCGGCCAGGGCCTGGCGGCGTTCGCCGATGGCCTGGGTGAGGCGGAGTGGAACAACACCGTCGTGGTGGTCGTGTCCGAATTCGGCCGCACCTTCCGCGAGAACGGCAACAAGGGCACCGACCACGGTCACGGCACCACGTACTGGGTGATGGGCGGCAAGGTGAACGGCGGTCGCATCGCAGGGCAGCAGGTCGCGGTGGATGCGAAGAACCTGCTACAGAACCGCGACTACCCGGTGCTCAACAACTATCGCGACCTGCTCGGCGGCCTGATGCAGCGCATGTACGGCTTGTCCCAGGCGGACATCAACCGGGTGTTTCCCGATGCGAAACCCACCGACCTGCATCTGGTCTAGGGCTGCCACACCTGCCCGTCGGGATGGCTCAACTGACGATCCAGATAGAACGCGGCGCTGATGAAGGCCAGATGCGTCAGCGCTTGGGGGAAGTTGCCCAGCAGTTCGGCGCGCAGGCTCAGTTCCTCGGAGAACAGGCCGAGGTGGTTCGCGTAAAGCACGCCACGCGCCATGATCTCGCGCGCTTCGGTCAGGCGACCGGCGCGCGCCAGGCATTCCACGTACCAGAACGTGCACGTGGTAAAGGCACCCTCCCCGCCTTCCAGGCCGTCCTCGTTGCGATAACGGAACATCATGCCGTCGTCGGCCAGCTGGTCGTGGATCGCATCCAGCGTGGCCAGCCAGACCGGATCGGTAGCGGAGACGAAGCGCACCAGCGGCATCATCAGCAGCGCGGCATCCAGGTCCGTACCGCCTTGCGTCTGCACGAAGTAACCGTGCTCGGGGTGACGGAAGTTCGTCCAGATGTCATCGGCGATGCGGTCGCGCACGGCGGCCCACTCCACCACGGGACCCGGCAGCGAGCGCTTGCCCGCCAGCCGGACGGCGCGGTCCAGGGCCACCCAGCACATCAGCCGGGAGTGCAGGAAATGCTGCTGGCCGCCGCGGATCTCCCAGATGCCTTCGTCGGGGTCCTGCCAGTGGCGACACACGTGATCGACCATACGCACCACGTGCAGCCAGCCGGTGTGGCTGATCGCGCGGCCGTACTTGTTGGCCAGGTACAGGCTGTCCATCAACTCGCCGAAGATATCCAGCTGGGTCTGCGTGCGCGCTCCGTTGCCGATACGCACGGGGCGTGATCCGGCGTAGCCGGCCAGGTGGTCCAGCGTGTCTTCCTCCGCCGCTTCGGTGCCGTCGATGGCATACATGATGCGCAACGCGGTGTCCTCGTCCAGGTCCATCAGCCGGGCTTCCGTCCAGCGACGGAAGTGCTCCGCTTCGTCGATGTAGCCCAGGCGCATGAACGCGTACACCGTGAACGAGGCATCGCGTATCCAGGTGGCACGGTAATCCCAGTTGCGCCCCTGGCCGGTGGCTTCGGGCAGGCCGAAAGTCGCGGCGGCGGCCACCGAGCCGTGCGTGTGCGAGGTGAGCAGCTTCAGCACCAGGGCGGAGCGCTCGACACGCTCGCGCCAGCGACCGCGATAGGTGGACCGACGCGTCCAGCGGCGCCAGGCCTCGGCAGTATCCTCGCAGGCGGCACGGCACTCCGTTTCGTCGGGCGGATCGTGCGCCTCGTCGCCGAGGGTGAACCACACTTCCTCGCCGGGGTTGAGTTCGAACTCGGCGTGCGCGGCGCCCTCGCCCTCCTCGATCATCAGCGGCACCTTCGACGCCAGGCGCAGGGACTGCGGCCCGTCGTGGAAGACCACGCTGTCGCCGTACTCCTCCACCGCCGGCACACGCCGTGCGTAATCTAGCCGTGGACGGCAGCGCACGCGGATACGCACCCTGCCCCGCGGCACGCGGAGACAGCGCATCACGCAGGCGGTCACGCGCGGCTGCGTCTCGGGGTGGGGCATGAAATCGGTGAGTTCGACGCTGCCCGCCTCGCTCATCCAACGCGTGATCAGCACGTTGGTCTCGGGCACATAGAGCTGCATGGTGCGCGCATCGACCAGGTCGGGCGTCACCGTGAACTCGCCACCCTTCTCCGGGTCGAGCAAGCCGGCGAACACGGTGGGGCTGTCCATGTGCGGCCAGCACATGAAGTCGATGGTGCCGTCGCTGGCAACCAGTGCCGTGGTGTCGAGGTTGCCGACGATGCCGTGCTCGCCGATGGTGCGGCCGGGCACGGGGTTGGGCTGTGGGTTTTCCGGGGTCTTGACCATGGCTAATCCATGCCACAGCGCATGTGAAGGCGAAGCGGTAGGACCGCTCAGAACTCCATGCGGTAGGCCACCTTGACCAGGCCTTCCTGCACGTCCTTCAGGGAGAAACTGCGCCGGAACTGGGATTGAACGTCGTCGTCCACGTCGTCGGTGTAGCCGCCGCGGTTATAGACCACGTAGAGGTTGGACAAGGGCGCGATTTCGTAGCGGTAACGGATCTGGAAGCCCAGGTTGGCCACGCCCAGCCCGTCGATCGGCTGGTCGGTATCGACCGCGGCGCCCGATGGCGTGATCTCGAGACGGCGGCGCAGCGTCGCGCCCACGGCCAGGGTCTGCATCTTCACCCGCAGTTCCTGCTTGTTGCCCAGGTTCCAGTTGAGCCCGCCGTCCAGGCCCACCGTGCGTCCGTCATAGGCGCCCACCAGGTTGTCGTGCTGCCAGATCAGCCAGTTCGGGTCCCACTCGTAGCTGGCCCCGGCAAACACACTGAAGGCGTCGGTGATGAAATAGGTGGGCGTGAACTTGAAGTAGCCGCCAAGGCGGTGGTAACCCGTCAGCGCATTGCCGCCGATGAAGCCCTCGGCTTCCCAGGCCCAGCGGCCGACGCGCGGATGCGTGCGGTCGTAGCTGAGCTTGGCCGTGGGTGGCGTGCGCTGCTTGTTGCCGCCACGCGTGAGCAGGTCGTCGTAGGCCGCCGTGAGGGCGTCCAGCCGCCACATCTCCTGGCCGCCGTCGCGCCGCTGGCTGTTCCGCTGCACGCGGAAACGACGTCGCACGATCACGCCCTCCGTGTTGGTCTGCGCCGACACGCGATACCGCCACACGTGCGAAGCGTAGGCCGAGTCGGCCGGCAGACCGGTTTCGCGTTGCCGCACTTCCCAGTGCAGGTAGCGCATGTCGTTGCGCGGCAGGTAGCCGAAGTCGTCGATGTCCAGCCGCCGGCCGAAGTACATGCCCAGCCACTGCTGGCTCCATACGTCGTTCATTTCCCAGAACGCGATGCCGGTAGCGCCCAGCCCGGCGCTGTCGTTGCGCGGCTGGTCGATCTTGCTGCCCACCACGTTGCTGGTGAGGGTGAAGCTCTCGTTCGGCTGCCAGCGGTGATCCAGCCCCAGCACGTTGGCGTCGCGGTCCAGGTAGGGATGGTTCACCCGCGTGGCCAGCAGGCCGAAGGATTGCGTGCCTGCGTTCTGCAACAGGCGGAACGCACCGAAGGTGCGGCCGTCGTCGCCCTTCTCCTGCGCCGTGAGGATGCCATAGCTGGTCGAGCCAACGCTGCCGTTGACCTTCACCGCCGCGGCGATATCCGCGGCACCGTGGCCATCGTCCGCGGCGCCGCCCACGCGCCGCGTGTAGAGCAGTTGCGAGTCGTCGTCGAGCAGGCTGAAGTCGAAGATGCCCTGGCTTTCGGTGAAAAAGGGGCGCTTGTCGGTGAAGAACGTTTCCTGCGGCGAGAAGTTCACCACCAGGTCGTCGCTCTCCACCTGGCCGAAATCCGGGTTGATCGTGGCGGTGAGCTGCGTCTGGCCGTTCGGCTTCCAGAGGATGTCCGCGCCCTGTTCGAACGACGTGCCGCCGTGCGCGCGGTCCACCTTGCCGACGAGGTAAGGCGTCACGGCCACCAGCGATTGCGAATACGCCGGCACTTCCACGCGCTCGAAGCGCGAGAGGAAACGCCCGCGATCGAAGGCGACGGCCGGCCACGCCATGCGCTCGCCGGTGGCGGCTATCACGCGGTCGATGTACAGGCCGATGGTGCGTGTCTCGCCATCGGCCTTGCGCATGGGCGCGATGTACCAGGGAATCAACAGTTCGACGGAATAGCCTTCGGCATCCTCGCTGACCGCGTGGTCCCAGCGACCGTCCCAGTCGTAGCTGAAGTCGGATTCGTTGGTGATGACCTCGTCAGCCACGCCGCCCATGGACTTCACCTCGAAGTCGTAGCCGACGCGTCCATCCGCATCGAAGTCCACCATGACGTTGATCCGGTCGACCATGGCGTCCTCGTCGCGGCGGGTCTGTTGCCGCGAGCGGGGCACGTCGGCCGACTGGGTGACGCGGATGGCCACGGCCAGTCCCTTCGGCGTGGACATCACCCAGGCCTCGGTCGGCTGGCTGCCGGGTTTGCCGGTCATGGGCTGGGTGTCGCGAAAATCCGCGATGCGCCGCGCGCCCGCCCACTCGGCGGGATCGATGTGGCCATCGATGACCACCTCGGCCCGGGCGACCGCCGTGACGAGGAAAAGCAAGGCGAACAGGGCAAGGCGACGGTGCATGGGGGGTCCGGAGGATCGTGACATTCTGCGGATAGGATGCCTGCCGGTCGCAAAAGGTTGGGCATGACTATCGGCCTATGCGCAGCGGTGCCCGGCCCGGGAGGCGCCCCGAAGGCGGCGCGCTCTGCTACTTTCACGGCGTTCGCCATTTTCTTCCGGGGGTTTCATGCTCGCTCGTACCTGCCTCGCGCTCGCCCTTGCCTGCGCCCTGCCCGCTGCCGTGACGGCGGCCGACGCGCCGGCCAAGCCGCACACACCGACACCGAAGGAACTGCTCGCCAAGGCCGCTCCGGCCGAATGGCGCACGCCGGATCCGCAGAACCTGGTCTACATGGACCTGCCGCAGGGCCGCGTGGTGATCGAGCTGGCCCCGGACTGGTCGCCGCTGCATGCGGCCAATATCCGCACGCTGATCCGCGAACACTATTTCGACGGCACTCAGGTGATTCGCGTCCAGGACAATTTCGTCACCCAATGGGGCGACCCCGACGGCGACGACAAGAAGAAAGCCAAATCGCTGGGCACGGCGAAGGAGACCCTGCCGCCGGAGTTCACGCGCAAGGGCGGCAAGGCCTACCCGTTCACCCGGTTGCCGGATGGCGACGTGTACGCCCCCGAGGTCGGTTTCTCCGACGGCTTCCCCGTGGCCCGCGACAAGGGCGAGGCATGGATCGCCCACTGCTACGGCACCGTGGGCGTGGCCCGCGACGTCGGCGCGGAGACCGGCAACGGCAGCTCGCTCTACGCCATCATCGGCCAGGCCCCGCGCAACCTGGACCGCAACCTGGCCGTGGCCGGCAAGGTCATCAAGGGCATGGACCTGCTCTCCGCCTACCCGCGGGGCGGCGAACCCATGGGCTTCTACGACAAGCCCGCGCAGCGCGTGACGATCAAGAGCGTGCGCGTGGCCGCCGATGTGCCGGAAGCGGAGCGGACGCCGATCCAGGTGCTGCGGACGGACAGCTCCACCTTTGCGGCGCTGATCGAGGCCAAGCGCAACCGCAAAGATGATTTCTATACGCGACCGGCCGGGAAGATCGACCTGTGCAACATCAGCGTGCCGGTGCGGGATCCTTCGCAGAAGACGCCGTAGGCGCCTCGGTCCCGGACGAGACCACGTCCGGCTTGACCACTTCCTGCCGCAACGCGCGAAGCTTCGCTTTCAGCTTCGCCTCGTTGACCGGCCCGACGCGGATCATGAAGCGCTGCCCGGCCGAGAGCTGCTCGATGGCCGGGTTGGCGTAGATATAACCTTCCTTCTCCGGCAACAGCTGCAGGTTGCCCTGCGGCTCCGGCGCGGCCAGCAGGTCGTCGATCACCTGCACCAGCCGGTCGTTGAAATAGCCGCCGGTGCCCAGGTCGCGATAGGCCTGCTGGAACAACGGGTAGTTGTGCTTGTACCAGGCAGCCGCGGCCTTGGGGCTGATGCGGTCGGCGACATACATGTAGGTCGCGTAGCGCTCCGCATTTTTCTTCGAAGCGACGAAGCTGCCATCGTCCGAGACCACCTGGAAGCGGCCGGCCGGCGTATGCAGCGGCAAAACGTTCATGCCCACGGTGCGTTTCGGCAGTGCGTCGATCGTCGAGACCATGCGCGAGAGGATGGCGTCGGATTTGAGCAGCGACTTCAGCGCGTCGTCGCTGGTAAGGGCTAGCAGGCCCGAAAGTACCGCATCGTCGCTCTGGTCGAGGCTGGGCAGCGCCGCTGTGGAACCCGTCGCGGGGCCGATGGGGTGCTGGGGAAGCGCCGGCTCGTTCAACGCCGTGGACGTCGCGCTGGCGACCGACGACGCGGCGGCGGGCGCGGGCGTGGCGGCATCGCGCGCCTGTTTCTCCCGCCAGAAGAACACACCGGCCACCGCAACGATGGCGAGGATCAACACCCCGGCGATCCACTTCGAACCCGACGACTGACTACTCAATGTCCCGCTCCCGCAAGAAAACCGTCTCCATGGGACTACGGATGGGGGCGATGGTTCATGCGCTGCCTATCACTCCACTCAGAACGGCCCTTATCCCAATAGGCAAGCGAATCCGGTACCGCATGCTTCAACTGCTTACGCGCTTCATTCGCGAGAAGATATGCGCATTCACCGATTAACATGACAAGTAATCCGATACGATAAAACCAAACGTGATCCTCGAACACTATGCCATATAGAGCAAAAGCGGATCCTGAAACAAACAACGCCAAGAAAACAGCGGCTATAGTATCTATGTACTTCGCCAGTTTGAACATTTGATCCGTTGAAGCCATGGGAAGGGCCGAAAGTACACCCTTATATTCAACGCGGCGAAGACCCAGAACAGGACCAATAAGCTGAACCTTCGGATTTTTTTTCGGCGCATCCATAAATGCCAGGTCCACGATAAATCCGTGACGCGGTGTCAGCACGTCAAATGTAATCGAGGCCATTGATGATACGTCGTGCCCTGTCCCCACGGCCCATTCAGCCATTGACGCCATACGCGCCACCCTCACACCGCATGCACCATGAGAGACGCATGTCACCCCCATGACTCGAACTTCAGTCCCCGCCACGTGCACTGCAAGTGGCTTTGCTTCAAACAGGTCGGCTTCAGAAATGGTCTCGCTGCCTTGATTCCAGATGAACACACTCGCTTGTCGGCATGGTTGAACTTCATCTTTCCCGGGTCGCCAGAAGATCATTCGGCCTAGCAATTTCGCGAAGCGACCTCTTTGGTTGAAGTCATGAAACTTCACACTAACAGCGATCACTTTGCCCCCCGAACTGGACGCGCGACGTTCCGCGAAAAACTTTATGAGTGCCGCCAGCAAGGGCACCATAAGGCCTAACAGCTTCGGCAGAGCCACCGCATCCATAGAAAAACCCGTTTTAATTTGAGGAATCAGCTCATTGCAACGACTTTCGATATGTCATGACTCGCAGATCATGATAAATCTCGAAAAAATAGAAGTAACGATCTAAAGGGGCCCGTTCAACTTCGACGCTGTAGACCTATCGACCAAGCAAGTGACTAGCGTATCGTCAGGTTCAATCTCCGTCACCCTGGATGGGGCGGGCGCTTGATACCAAAGAGCCCCCAACACACATGGCAAGCGCCGCGCATTGTTGCCTGTGACTACGCGCCAGGTCCGCAACGCCATGAGCGCCGTCATCGCATAGCCTGGGTGCTGTCCATCCGCATGCGTCCAGGCCAACTTCGGCAACGTCGCCATCAAGTGCCGCCGGGTCTCGCTCACTTCGATCAGCGGCACTCCGGCCAGTTGCGCGATCCGGCGCTCTCCTTCCACTTCACCGGCGCTGGTGGCTGGGCTGGCGGATTGCCATGTGCCCAGGTAGTACACCCGCGAACCATCGGCCTTCGCGGCGTCGGCGAGGTCCATCGTTGCCTTGTCGGTGCGCGCGAACGATGCAAGCTGGTGCTCGCATCCGCCGACGCACGTGGCGTCACCACCGCGCTCTTGCAGGACCACGTCGGTATAGCCACCCGTGGCGAGCGCACGCGCCACCAGGGGATCGTGCTGGTAGTCCACCAGCGCCGCGCCGGCCCGCGCGATCATGTCCACATGCAGGCGCATGCCCGCCGGGGCGAGCGATGCGAATGCCGAAGGCAGGTTGTTGACGTAGGTGAGGCTGTTGCCGATGAACAACACCTTGCGTCTCACGCCCGGCTTCATCGGCGCGGGTCCGATGGCAGCAGACTTCAGCGGGGGATACGCCCAGCGCAGCGCGTAGTGCTCGGAGGCTCGATAGATGGTGTCGTGCTTCTGGTCCGGGCGGGGCACGTAAGTCCAGGTGAGGCCCGCGGGCGGTACGGCGGCGAGCACGTGATCCAGCTGCGCGACGTGCGGACCGATGGTGTCCTCGTCGGCGGAGGTGAGGAACAGACGCCGCGGGGTGGCAGGCATCGCGGCGAGCAGCGCGGGCGCCTCACGCACCAGTGCCGCATCGTTCCACCACAGGCTAGGGCTGATCGCGATCACCGTGTCGAAAAGCGTGGGCTCGCGCAGCAGGCTTTCCACGGCGAACAGCCCCGCCAGCGATTCGCCGATGATGCCGCGATGCCCGTCCACGCGGTAGCGTCGGGCGATCTCCGGCACCAGCTGTCGGGCGATGAAGGCCCGGAACGCGGCCGAGCCGCCCACGTGGGGGGCAATCTTCTTGTCCTCGGCCACCGTGGTCGGCCCGGTCATGTCGCGACGCCGCTCGGTGTTCTCGATGCCGACCAGGATCACGGGCCGGATCTCGCCCGCCCGGATGCCTTCGTCGAGGGTGGCAGCCACGTGCGGGAAATCTTCCTGCAACCCGCCATCGGGCATGTAGAGGACGGGGTAGCGGTCTTTCGAGGCGTCGTAGCCAGGAGGCGTGTAAACGTTGATGTGGCGCGTTTCGGCGGGGGCCTTGGCAACCAGCGTAAAGCTGTCGCTATGCGGAGCCACCTGGGGCGGCTGCACGACGAGCGTGACGTGCGCAACCTGCGTGTCTTGCGCGACCTGCGTGGCCTGCGTTCTCGGCGCCATGATCGCGAAAATCGTCAAACCCGCGGCGATGACCATCCGTTGCATGCGTGACTTCCCTGGACGTGTCGCACCAGCTTAGCGGCATGGACCCGACGAGACCAAGCCTCGCCGGGTTCATACGGGCACCTGCCGCGGCACCTGGCCGCAGCGCCGCTTACATATTGCGACGGTACTCGCCACCCACGTCATACAGCGCGTGGCTGATCTGGCCGAGGGAGTTGTTCTTTACCGCGTCCATCAGTTGCTCGAACACGTTGCGCCGGTCGCGCGCCGTCTTCTGCAACGTGACCAGACTTTCCGGGGCCAGGTTGTTGCGCGCCTTGCCGTAGAGCAGCACGTTGTCGATCTGCTGGCCCTTTTCCTCTTCGGTGGAGCGGATCAGCTCGATCTCCGTGGCGATCTCGCCGCCATGGTCCTTGGGCAGGAAAGTGTTGACACCGATCAGCGGCAGCGAGCCGTCGTGTTTGCGGTGCTCGTAGTACATCGATTCTTCCTGGATCTTGCCACGCTGGTACATGGTGTCCATGGCGCCGAGCACGCCACCGCGCTCGCTGATCGCCTCGAACTCCTTGTACACCGCTTCTTCCACCAGGTCGGTCAGCTCATCGACGACGTAGCTGCCCTGCCACGGGTTTTCGTTGAAGTTGAGGCCGAGCTCGCGGTTGATGATGAGCTGGATCGCCACGGCGCGGCGCACGCTTTCCTCGGTAGGCGTGGTGATCGCCTCGTCATAGGCATTGGTGTGCAGGCTGTTGCAATTGTCGAACAACGCATACAGAGCCTGTAGCGTCGTGCGGATGTCGTTGAACTGGATCTCCTGCGCGTGCAGCGAGCGGCCGGAGGTCTGGATGTGGTACTTCAGCATCTGGCTGCGCGCGGTGGCGCCGTAGCGCTCGCGCATGGCGCGCGCCCAGATGCGCCGGGCCACGCGGCCGATCACGGTGTATTCCGGGTCCATGCCGTTGGAAAAGAAGAACGACAGGTTGGGGGCAAAGTCGTCGATCTTCATCCCGCGGGCGAGGTAGTACTCGACGATGGTGAAGCCGTTGGACAACGTAAAGGCCAACTGGCTGATCGGGTTGGCACCGGCTTCCGCGATGTGATATCCCGAGATCGACACCGAATAGAAATTGCGCACCTTGTGGTCGACGAAATACTGCTGGATATCGCCCATCATGCGCAGGGCGAACTCCGTGCTGAAGATACAGGTATTCTGGGCCTGGTCTTCCTTGAGGATGTCCGCCTGCACCGTGCCGCGCACGTTGGCCAGGGTCCAGGCCTTGATGCGCGCATAGGTATCCGCATCGACCACCTCTTCGCCGGAAACGCCGAGCAACCCCAGGCCCAGTCCATCGTTACCCTCCGGCAGGTCGCCGTGGTACGTCGGGCGGTTGCCGTCGGGGTACAGGCGCGCGATGTGCGCGTTGGCGGCGTCCCAGCGCGAGGCGTCCTCGTTGAGGTACTTCTCGATGTTCTGGTCGATCGCGGTGTTCATGAACATCGCGAGGATGATCGGCGCGGGTCCGTTGATCGTCATCGACACGGACGTGGATGGCGCCGAGAGGTCGAAGCCCGAATACAGCTTCTTCATGTCGTCCAGCGTGGCGATGGACACGCCGGAGTTGCCGATCTTACCGTAGATGTCCGGCCGCGGCGCGGGGTCTTCGCCGTAGAGCGTGACCGAATCGAACGCGGTGGACAGCCGCGCGGCGGCACCGCCCAGCGACAGGTAATGGAAACGACGGTTGGTGCGTTCCGGCGTGCCCTCGCCCGCGAACATGCGGGTGGGATCCTCACCCGCACGGCGATACGGGAAGACGCCACCCGTATACGGATAGTGGCCGGGCAGGTTCTCCCGCATCAGGAACGACAGCAGCTCGCCCCAGTCCTTCGT
Source organism: Xanthomonas sp. NCPPB 2632 (assembly GCF_041228075.2). Lineage (NCBI taxonomy): Bacteria > Pseudomonadati > Pseudomonadota > Gammaproteobacteria > Lysobacterales > Lysobacteraceae > Xanthomonas > Xanthomonas sp. NCPPB 2632. Next base: position 1,399,567 of record NZ_CM192979.1, on the reverse strand, counting down.
CTTCGGCGGCGACACCTTGGGGATCTTCTGGTGGCTGAGCGACTCGCGGTAGTTCTCGACGCGGATCACCTTGTCACGCACCTGGTACTCGTTGAACTCCGCGGTGACCGCCGCGAAGCGTGACGGCCATTCCCTCAGCAGGTGGATGGCCTCGCTGGTCAGTTCGCGCACGGCCTCGTTGTAACGCTGGCGGAGCGTGACCAGCGAGCGATCGCCTTCCACGGTGAGCGCCGCGTGGTCGTAGAGGTCGAACGCCCGCGGCAGCGCGTCGTCACCGATGTCCTTGAGCGATTCGTAGTAGTGCTGCGCCTTGCGCGCCGCCTCGGCCTGCTTTGCGATGCCGTGGTTCACGCCGCGCCCCTGCTCGGCGATTTCAGCGAGGTAGCGCACGCGATTGCCGGGGATCAGCACGGTGGCGCGCGGCTCGCGCAGCGTGGTATCCACCACCGGCGTCCAGGTCGTGCCCGGCAGCGCCAGCTTCTCGCGCAGCAGCCGGCACAGGTTGTCGAACATCCAGGTGACACCCGGGTCGTTGAACTGGCTGGCGATGGTGGGATACACCGGCACGTTCTCGTCGGCCATCTGGAAGGCGGTGCGGTTGCGCTTCCACTGCTTGCGCACATCGCGCAGGGCGTCTTCGGCGCCACGCTTGTCGTACTTGTTCAGCACCACCAGCTCGGCGAAATCCAGCATATCGATCTTCTCGAGCTGGCTGGCCGCGCCGTATTCGCTGGTCATCACGTAGACCGGGAAATCGACCAGGTCGACGATTTCCGAATCGCTCTGGCCGATGCCGGCGGTTTCCACGATCACCAGGTCATACGCCTGCGATTTCAGAAAATCGATGCAGTCGTGCAGCACGATGGACGTGGCGGCGTGCTGCCGGCGCGTGGCCATCGAGCGCATGTAGACGCGCGGACTGCGCAGCGAGTTCATGCGGATGCGATCGCCCAGTAGCGCACCGCCGCTGCGGCGACGGGTGGGATCGACGGCCAGCACGGCGATGCGCATGTCCGGGAACGCATGCAGGAAACGCAGCAACAGCTCGTCCACGACCGACGACTTGCCCGCGCCACCGGTGCCGGTTAGGCCAAGCACCGGCGTCTTGCCGCCGGCCAGTTGCCAGGCCTTGCGCAGGCGCGCCAGCTCGGCTTCGGGAAGCTGGTCTTCCTCGATGGCGGACAGCATGGCGCCGATGGAAATCTCGTCATCCACCGAGGTGGCTTCCGGCGTGGTGACGGTGCGTTCGCGCGTGGCGTTGCGCGTGCGCGTCATCACGTCCTCGATCATCTCGGTGAGGCCGAGCTTCATGCCGTCGTTGGGATGGTAGATACGTTCCACCCCATACGCCTGCAGTTCGCGGATCTCCTCCGGCGTGATGGTACCGCCACCCCCGCCGAACACGCGCACATGGCCGGCGCCGCGCTCGCGCAGCATGTCGACCATATACTTGAAGTACTCCACGTGGCCGCCCTGGTACGACGACAGCGCGATGGCATCGGCGTCTTCCTGCAAGGCGGCGCGCACCACGTCTTCCACCGAGCGGTTGTGGCCCAGGTGGATCACCTCGGCGCCCTGGCTCTGGATGATCCGTCGCATGATGTTGATCGCGGCGTCGTGGCCGTCGAACAGGCTGGCCGCCGTGACGAAACGCAGCGGCGTCCCCTCCGCGTCGGTATGGCTGGCGGGGATAGGCTTGGGCTGCGAGCTCATGGAAACTCCGGGGAACGCGACGTCTGGGGAGGGAACCGGTCGATTCTATCCCCGCGGGCGCCGCCGGCTCTGACGCAGTGCAGCGAGACCCCTCCCCGGCCGCGCCGTGATCGGGTTTAATGCCCGTTGGACCGGGGATGGAGCGCCACGCATGGCCGACATACTGCACGCCTACCGCTACCAGGGCACCTCGGCGCTCGCCAACCGCGCCGGGCCGCACCTGACGCTGGTGACCAGCAGCCCGCTCGAGGCAGCCCCGCCCCGCTTCTTCGAGGGTCGCGTACACCGCCCTCGCCTGGTTGCCGATGCGCTCACCGCGGTGCACCTGGTCGTCGGCGCACGCTTCTTCACCCCGCCGAACACGCTGGCCAAACGCATCGCGCTGGCCGACCCGGTGGTCACCTCGGGCGGCGATCTGCTCCGCTTCGATGGCTTCTCGTCCTGTTGCAGTGCCTACATCCGCGTGGACCTGGGGCAGCGCGGCTACGAAGGGGACATCGTCGGCAAGGGAACCACCAACGTCGATTTCAACGCCCCTATGCGCGCCGCGCTTGCCCGCGTGCGCGACGATCATGGCCTGGGCTTCTCGGTCGGCACCGACGAAATGACGCTGACCAGCGGCGCAGGGTCGGTCACCGAACGCAAGGTCGCCCTGCCCGAACGCTGGGTGCGCGGCATGCTCGAAGTGCAGGCCTTCCAGTCGGCGATGACGCCACGACTGGAAGCCACCGCCATCGACGCGCTGCGATTCCTCCGCTCGCTGCCTCGCGCGTCCACCAGCCGCACGCCGCTGTGGATCGCCCGCGGTGCCTCGGGCCTGTTCACCACGACCCGCACCGTGGACGATGGCGTCCGCCTCACCGACAGCACGCGGCTGCGCGTGCTCGAACCGCTGCTGCCCTACGCCGAGCGGCTCACCGTCCACGCGGACCCGTCCAACCAGGCCAGTGCCTGGGTGCTCGACTTCGACGGCATCCGCGTCACCCTTGCACTGAGTGCGGAAACCTGGCGCGGCTTCTCCGGCGAGGGCCAATCGCTGCACGCGTTGATGCGCCTGCACACCGACGGCCATGCGCCCGTGCTCGATCGCGTCCGTGCCCAGTTGAACTGGCAGGGGCTGTTGCGTGCGGACGGGGTCTCGCTGGCCACCGGTATCGCCATCGAGCGCGTCGACGACGCGCTACGCGCACTCGGCGCAGCCGGCCTCGTAGGCTACGACGTCGCCGAACAGGCCTATTTCCACCGCGTACTCCCCTTCGACCTTTCGTTGCTCGATAACATGCATCCGCGGCTGGCCGCGGCAAAGGAACTGCTCGCCCGTGGCGCGGTACGCCTGGAAGGCGGCCCGGCGTTCGTCGCGGAGGTCGACAGCGACGGCATCGGGCATCGCGTCCGCGAGGTCGATGGGCAGGTGCGCTGCACGTGCCCATGGTTCGCCAAACACGGCGAGGAACGCGGGCCGTGCAAGCACGTACTGGCGGCCACCGCCCTGCGCGAGGCCCAGGCATGAACACGACCATTAGCGGCAGGCTGGACGAAGCCATCGAGCGCGGCGATGTCGAGGCCGTCACCGCCGCGCTGCGCGAGGTACCGCGCGGGCAACGCGCCCGCCTTGCGCCGGCTCTTCGGGAACGGGCCCGCGTGCTCCGGGAGCAGGACGACCCGCAGGTGCCGTGGAACGACAAGCAACCCCAACGCGACCGCGAGTTCGCCACGGGTGCGGCTCTTTTCGTTTGCGGCACCGCACGCGACGCCGCTGGCGCGTTCCTGCGCGCGGACGACGCCGCCATGTTGGCTCGCGAATTCGATCCGCCCAGCCTCGAAGGCCTGGGCGACGCGATGATGGCGCTCCCACGGGTTACGCTGAATTACCTGAATCCGTTCATCGAACGCGGGCTGGTGCCCCGGCCGGACAACGAGGCCCACACGCAGATGATGATGGACCTGCCGACCTACGCCGGCTGGGCCAAGAAGGTATCGATGGAAGCGTATGTGCAGGGCGATCCCACCTTGCACGATGTGATCCTGCGCGTCATGGAGATCGAAGGCACCCCGGACGCCAGCCTTGCCGCCGTGGACAAATACCGCCAGGACGCGTGGTCGATCTTTTTCGCCTCGCCGTGGTCGCAATCGCACTTCGGCCGCGATCTGCTGCTGGACAAGACCCTCGATGCGCTGGAGAAGGACTGGCCACAGTTCCGCTCGGGCTGGTTCTCGCGGTTCCACGAGCGTCTCGGCCCTGCACCCGGCGAACTCGTCGCGCGCCTGCCGCGTTACCTTGCACTGTGCCGTAGCCGAATCCCGCCCACCGTGGGCATGGCGCTGAAGGCGCTGGAAACGATCGACGCCTCCGTATCGATCGACGGGCATGACCTGCTCGACGCGCTCGCACCGGTCATGCACGCGGCGGCGAAGGGACAGGTCGAATCGGCGATGAAGCTGGCCGAGCGCCGCCTGCGCGCCGGTCCCGCGCTGGCGGACCGGATAGCGCGGCTTCTCGCCGATGCACTCGGGCACGCCGATGCGGGCGTGCAGGCGAAGGCGATCAAACGGCTGGGCGGCATGAGCCTCGACGAGACGTTACGCGCGACGCTCGCGACCCACCTGCCCGGCGTCGCCGCATCGAATCGCCCTGCGCTGGCCACACTGATCGGACTGTCGCCCACCGTGGAATGCCGACCGGTCGACCTCATCATCGACACGACAAAGCTGCCGGAACCATGCGATCCCTCGAGGGAACTGCCACGTATCGACGATGCCGACACGCTCGCCGAACGCGTAGCCTACGTCTTCGCGAACGACACGGACATCGACGCGTTCGAAGAGGTCCTCGCTGCGCTGACACGCATGGCGCCGCTCGATGCAACCGTCCGTGCGCGGCTGGCACCGGTGGCGAAACGGCTGTCGCGCCAGCGCAAGCCGATCGCCCAGGCACTGGCACAGGTCGTCGCCGTGCTGCTCGACCTCCCCACGCCGCTCTATGTACGCACCATGGACAACCACGGCGAGCACGCCGGTATCGACCTGCATGTGCTCGACCGCGTGGTCGACACCGTCGCCACCGCGCGACACGGCGCCGGCCTGGAGCCGCTCGACGCGGCAACCCATCGCGGCGGTTTCATCGATCCGCGCCGTCTCGCGCAGCGCATCGGCGCGCACAGCGCTGCCGGCGTACCGTGGGAACGACGCACGGCGGTGCGTGCGCTGCTGCGCCTGCCGTCCGCGGCGCCGATGCCGGACGAACTCGCGGCGTTGCCAGCGTCATCGCTGCGCCAGGCCTTGGACTATGCGCTAGGTGGCGCCCTCGGTCCCGGCGAGCCCGATAGCGCTCTCATGGCCGCGGCGGCGCGCATCCGCCACCCCGGTGCGGACGATCCGCTGATGCTTGCGCGACTGGGCGACCTAGGCCCCGACACCACACGCGCACCGGTGATGTCCTGGCACATCGAGACCCGGCAATCGCAGGTCGACGGCAAGACCTACACCTTTCACCATTTCGTCCTGGAAGACGACTGCGCGCCCGAGGGTGCCGATCCGCTGTTGATCGCCCTGCATCGCCACCAGCCCGCCGCCTTCAAGCCGCGCTATGCCTCGCAGCGATGGGGCTACGCCGGTATCGACGAAGGGTTGGTGCGTTACTCGGCCACGTTGCTGCCGTCGTGCATGGATACCTTTTTCGCCGGCGGCTGTCGCCTCGTCGGCAACAACCTGGGCTGGTACGAGGCGCAGTGGCAGAACCGCGCCTACCTTTCGCCCTTGCTCGAGCCGACGGTGACACCCGGACCGATGGGCACGCTGCTGCTTGCCCTCGCCCTGGCCGGAAAGGAGCCAGGACAGACGGCACTGGCCGTCGACGGTCTGGTTCAGTCCTCGCTCGAAGGGCGCATCGACCTCGACCGGCTCGGTGCGGACATGTGCGCGCTGCTGGCAAGCGACCACGTGCTTGCCGCGCGCTACGCGAAAGCCTTGGCCGCCGCCGCGCGCAACGCGCCGGGTATGCTGCCGGTGGTGACCGGACTGCTCGAGGCCCTGATCGGCGCACGTCCCGAGGATCCCCCGCGCGACACGGCGATGCTACTCGCCCTACTGCACGAGTCGCTGCTGGAGTCGGGCGGCCGGATCGGCGAGAACACGCGCACAGTGCTGTCCAGCCTCAAGCTCTCCGGGCGAGGCGCGTCGCTGAGGAAGACGCTGCTCGCCTGAGCGTCAGCCGGCCTTGAGACCGACCGAATATTCGCTGGCCCGGTGCGCGGTGATCCCGTGGCGCTGCTCCGCGCCCAACGAAAACGACGGATCGCGAACGAACACCTGCGGCCGCGTGGTCGGCCCCATCAGCTGTAGCAACAAAGCCTGGCCGAGGCTGTGCGGATGATGGCGCACCTCGTTCGCCAGGGTGGCTGACATCGGTGGCTCCACGGCCTGCGCGGGGTCGGTCCACAGCTTGCCGATGCGGTCGAAATCGGCCGGGGATACTTCCACCCACACGCCGATCTGGTAGCGGTCGTTGCGCCCCGTCAGCGGTAACGGCAACGTGGAGCGGACGAAGAAGCGACGCGCGTCGATCACGCAGAGGTCGTCGTTCTCGAACACGCTGGCCGCGCGGGTGGCCTCGTCGAGTTCCAGTACGGCATCCGGGCGGCGATAGCCCAGTTCGAGTGCTTCCGGGTCGTGCTCCGATCCACACACCGCGCAGGTGGTCGTCATGGCTCGCTCCTGGAAAGGGGGCTGGATAGGCGGGTCAACAAGGCATCGCGCCCGCGAGAAAGCGTATCGCCGCCGTCATGACGCCTGCGTCATCGACGATGCCACGGTGCCCGAGGCCGTGCGTCTTCAGCAAGGTCGCGCCGGGCCAGAGGCGTGCATACAGTTCACCCTCGCCGACCGGCACGTCACGGTCGGTATCGTCGTGCACTACCAGCAGGGGCTGCGTCCGTTGCGGCCCATGGTGCGCGATATGCAGGGCCTCGATGGCGACACCCGTGCGCCGCGCCAGGGCGTCGTGCATCGACGGACGCAGGTGCTGGCCCAGCCGCACGAAACGGGCGAATCGCGCGGTGGCGGCTTCCGGATCGGCCGCGGGCGCGATCAGTACCACGCGCTTCGTCGTCCAGCCACGCTCCAGAGCCAGCGTCGCGGCGGCGCCACCGAGGGAATGGGCGACCACGCCCTCCGGATCGCCGAAATGCCGGGCCACGGCGGTCAGGGTGCGAACGAAATCGGGCAAGGTGCACAGTTCGCCGCCACTGTGGCCGTGCGCCGGCTGGTCGAACGCCACAGCCGCCCAACCCTGGGCAAGCAGATGGGGTGCCCATGTCTCCCAACGCAGGCCGAGGCTGGACCAGCCATGGACAAGCAGGATGTAAGGCTGCGTGGACGGATCGCCCCAGACATAGGTCTCGATCGACTCACCGTCCAGGGACAACGTGCGGCGGCGTGCGGATGACGTGGCCACGGCATGCACCGCCCGCTGGCGGCTGCTGGCCAGCGGCGTCTGGAAGATACGCGTGGCGTGGGCGACCGTGCGACCGGGCGCGAGCCGGCTGCCCAGCCGATAGGCGAGGCGGATGCCAAGCAGGGTCGCGACGGTGCGCGCACTGAACCGGCGGGGAGGCTTCATGGACTCGGCAGGTCGATGGAGGAAAAGGCAAGCATGCGGGAATTCGAGCGCGGGCGGGGAACAAGGTTCCCGCAGCGCGGCGATTTCACGAACCTGAACGCGCCGCAGGCAAGGGTCAACCGACATCGGCACGCCCACGTTCTGGCACACGAATCCGCAACCGCGGAGCGTCGCGAAGGAGACCGTCCATGAAGCGTCCCATGCCCCTGCTCGCCACCCTGGCCGCCCTTGGCCTCACCTTCGGCGCCGCGAGCTACACCGCGCCCGCCGCGGCGCGCGAATACGTCAGCGTGACCGTGACCGACCGTCCGCCGCCGCCGCGCTTCGAGCGCATGCCGCCGCCCCGGGTGGGCTATGTCTGGGCCCCCGGTTACTGGAACTGGTATGGCGGCCGCTATGTCTGGGTCGGCGGTCGCTGGGCCGCGCAGCGCCCCGGCTACGTCTACCACCCGCCGGTCTGGCATCCCTACGGCCGCGGCTGGCGCGTCGAGCGCGAAACCTGGGTGCGCGACCCCCACTGGCACCGCTGAAACCGTCTGCTGCGCCGCACCTACACGAACCGGCGCAAGGGTTTAAACTAGGCGCCTGACACGACAGATCGCCCCCGCCCTTGCAGGCCGGGGCGATTTTTTTGGATGGTCATTATCGACCGGCGGTCCCCATTGCCGGTCATTCACCTAGAAGCGGCCCCACCGCCGCTTGCCACTGGAGTTTGCGTTCGATGATTTTCGAAACCATCGCCAACACGGGCCACGAAGAAGTCGTCTTCTGCCACAACAAGGACGCCGGCCTGAAGGCCATCATCGCGATCCACAACACCGTGCTGGGCCCTTCCCTCGGCGGCCTGCGCATGTGGCCGTACAAGACCGAGCAGGACGCCGTGAACGACGTGCTGCGCCTGTCGCGCGGCATGACGTACAAGAACGCGGTGGCCGGCCTGAACCTGGGCGGCGGCAAGGCCGTGATCATCGGCGACCCCTCCAAGGACAAGTCCGAGGCGCTGTTCCGCGCGTTCGGCCGTTTCGTCAACTCGCTCAACGGCCGCTACATCACCGCCGAGGACGTGGGAATCGACGTCAACGACATGGAATACGTCTACCGTGAAACCGAGTACGTGACCGGCGTGCACCAGGTGCACGGCGGCTCGGGCGATCCCTCGCCGTTCACCGCGTACGGCACGCTGCAGGGCCTGATGGCCGCGCTGCAGTCCAAGCACGGCAACGAGGACGTGGGCAAGTACAGCTACGCCGTGCAGGGCTGCGGCCACGTGGGCAGCGAGTTCATCAAGCTGCTGCGCGAGCAGGGCGCCAAGGTGTTCGTCACCGACATCAACAAGGATGCCGTGCAGCGCTGCGTCGACGAACTCGGCTGCGAGGCCGTGGGCCTGGACGAGATCTACGACGTGGACGCCGACGTCTACAGCCCGTGCGCCCTGGGCGGTACGGTCAACGAGCAGACCATCGACCGGATCAAGGCGAAGATCATCTGCGGCGCGGCCAACAACCAGCTGGCCACGGACGCGATCGGCGACGAGCTGGCCCGTCGCGGCATCGTCTACGCCCCGGACTACGCGGTGAACGCCGGCGGCGTGATGAACGTGTCGCTCGAGATCGACGGCTACAACCGCGAGCGCGCCATGCGCATGATGCGGACGATCTACTACAACGTGGGCCGGATCTTCGAGATCTCCGCCCGTGACAACATCCCGACCTACAAGGCCGCGGACCGCATGGCCGAGGAGCGCATCAGCGCCATCGGCAAGATCCGCCTGCCCCACATGGGCAACGGTGCGCCGCGGTTCCAGGGCCGTATGCGCGGGCAGTAAGCCCGGCGGGATGTGCGTGATGAAGAGCCGCCCGGGCGACCGGGCGGCTTTTTTGCGAGAGGGCGAGGTGGTCCAATAATGCAAATGTAGGAGCGGACGATGTCCGCGATCCCCCCTCGCCCCATCCATGCCCGGTAGGAGCGGACGATGTCCGCGATCTCCTCAGCCCCCCTCAACCTGGCCAGGGCGAACGGCCGAACCCCGAAAAGACACACCTCCCCGCCAGGGTGGCTTCGTTGGGCTCACGGAACCGCCTAGGGCGTTGGGGCGCATGGCGTCTTTCGTTGCGACCGAAGGTGAGGGTTCGCCCACATCGTGGGCTCCTACCTGGCCTTATGATCTGTTATGCTTTTCGCGCCCCTGGTTCTTGTAAGGCTTTGCCTACACGGCGCTTTTGGGGCCAAGGGGATGCCGCCCAAGGGGTGGCGACGACACGACACTTCCGATCACCTTCATCGCCTCGGTGATGCGCATCCATGACTGGCACGAGCCGTCGGTGGATCGCCCGTCCGGGGATGAAATGGACTTACCGAGCTATGAGCGCGATCCCAGCTGACACCCTCACCTACGACGACGTCCTGGTTCGGCTGCGCGCCGTGCTGCAGGAGACGTTCGAGATCGATCCGGCCAAGGTCACGCCCGAGGCCAACCTGTTCACCGATCTGGAGCTGGACAGCATCGACGCGATCGATCTGGCCATCCAGGTGCAGGACATGACCGGCACCCGGATCAAGCCCGAGGATTTCAAGAGCGTGCGTACGGTGGGCGACGTGGTCGCCACCGTGCAGACGCTGGTCGCCCGCTGAGCGGACCGATGGCGGGCCGGTACGAACCGCGCGACGACGCGGCGCCCTCCTTCGCGCCCTGCGCGGTCGTACCGATCTACAACCACGGATCGACCATCGCCGCCACGGCCGAGGCCCTGGCGGCCCATGGCCTGCCCGTGCTGATCGTGGATGATGGCTCCGAGGCCGCTACCGCCGATGTGCTGGACCGGCTGGTGGCCGGACGCGACGACCTCCGCCTGATCCGCCTGCCGGTCAACGGCGGCAAGGGTGCCGCGCTCACCGCCGGCTTCCTCGCCGCCCATGCCGCCGGCTACAGCCACGTGCTGCAGATCGACGCGGACGGACAGCACGACACCGCCGACGTGCCGCGCTTCCTGGCCGCCGCAGCCGCCGCGCCCGATGCCATGGTCTGCGGCAAGCCGATCTACGACGACTCCGTACCCCGGGCGCGTCTCTACGGTCGCTACCTGACGCATGCCTGCGTCTGGGCGGAAACGCTGTCCTTCGACATCGCCGACTCCATGTGCGGCTACCGGTTGTACCCGCTGGCCCCGACCCGCGCGGAAATCGCGCGCAAGCCGCTGCCCTCGCGAATGGATTTCGACACCGAGATCGCCGTGCGCCTGTTCTGGCGCGGAGTTCCGGTCATCAACCTGCCGACCCGGGTTATCTACCCCGAGAACGGCCTCTCCCATTTCCGCATGTGGCGCGACAATGCGCGCATCACCGCCATGCATACGCGACTGCTGCTCGGCATGCTGCCGCGCGCCCCGCGCCTGCTCCTTCGCACCTTCCACCACGGAAACCGCTGATGCGTCGTCTTTTCGCCTTGTTCGCCCTGTTCCTCGTCTCCACCGCCCAGGCCCAGGCCCCGTCGCTCGTCGACGACGTGCTGGGTCGCCTCGCGAAGCATCCCCAGGTGCGCGCCGAATTCACCCAGCAGCGCGACAACCCTGCCCTGGCCGCGCCGCAGGTGAGCAAGGGCGACCTGTTGTTCGTGATCGGACACGGCATGATCTGGCACACCCGTGAACCGTTCGACGACACGCTGGTGCTGACCTCCGGCAACAGCGCCCGCCTGAATGCGCAGGGCAAGCTGGAGCGCGTGCGCGACGGCAACCGCGGCGTCAGCCAGGTGTCCGGCATGCTGCAGTCGCTGCTGGCCGGCAAGTCGGACGAGGCCATGCGCCAGTTCACCATCACGGCCGAGGGCAGCCCCGAGGCGTGGTCGCTCCGCTTCGTGCCGCGCCAGGCGCGCGTCGCGCGCGTCCTCGCCGGTATCACGCTCAAGGGCGATGCCTTCCTCGAATCCATCGAAGTGAACCTCGCCAGCGGCGAGCGCACGCTGATCACCTTCACCGGCACGCGCGACGCCGACGCGCTCACCCCGCTCGAAGCGCAGGTCCTCGGCGTCAAATGAAGGCGTCGCCGACGACCCTGCGCGCCGGCCTGTTCGCCATCGCGGCGCTGGGCGTCTGCCTGCTGTGCGCGTGGCTGCTGTTCGGTCGCGCCACGTCGCCGTTGCAGACGGACATCCTGACCATCCTGCCGGCCACGGAGCGCCACCCCCTGGCCGAAGACGCCGTGGAGCGTCTGGCCCGCGCCAGCGGCGACCGGATGATCCTGCTGGTGGCCAACCGCGACGACGCCTCCGCCAAGGACGCCGCACGCGAACTGGGCGAGACGCTGGGCAAGGACCCGGTGTTCGCTTCGGTGATCGCCGAGCTGCCGCCGTTCGACCTCGACCAGCTGGTCACGCCGTTCCTGCCGTTCCGCTTCCACCTGCTGACGCCGGAAGATCGCGCCGCCGTAACCCTTCCGGGCTTCGACGCCGTCGCCACGCTGTCACGCCGGCTCAACGAGCCGTTCGGTGCCAATGTGGGCGCGAAGCTCACCGACGATCCGTTCGGCTGGATGCAGCACTGGCTGGACCGCCAGCCCTGGAACCGCTCGGCCCTCGTCCCCGAGGACGACATGCTGACCGCGCACCAGGGCGACACGAGCTATGTGCTGGTGATCGCCACGCTCAAGGGCTCGTCGTACGACGACACGGTGCAGCGTGCGGCGCTGGCCACGCTGGAGCACGCCGAGGCCGGCATGCTGGCGAAATACCCCGGCACCACGCTGCTGCGCACCGGGGCGATCTTCTACGCGGCGGCGGCGCGCGCCGGCGCCGAGCGCGACACCCATGTGGTCGGCATCGCCTCGTCGGTGGGCATCGCCCTGCTGTTGCTGCTGGTGTTCCGCTCGGCGCGACCGCTGCTGATCGCCTTCCTTTCCACGGCCCTGGGCGTGGTCGGCGCCATCGTCGCCACCGTGCTCGTGTTCGGCCAGCTGCACCTGCTGACCCTGGTGTTCGGCGCGGCACTGCTGGGCGAAGCGGTCGATTACTCGATCCAGTACCTCTGCGCGCGTGCGAACGCAGGCGCCGCCTGGAACGCCGAACGCGGCGTGCGCCAGGTGCGTCCGGCGCTGCTGCTGGCGCTGGGCACCTCCCTGCTGGGTTACGCGCTGCTCGGCGTGGTGCCGTTCCCGGCGCTGCAGCAGATGGCCGTGTTCGCCATGTCGGGCATGGCGGTGGCCTGCGCCAGCGTGTTCTGGCTGCTGCCGGCGCTGGCGCAGAAACCGGCGCGCGCGCCGCTGTCGCCGGCGCTGGTGCGCCTGGCGCTGGGCTGGCAGCGTGCCGCCTCGGGACGGCGCGCCCTCGTCGTGCTGGCCCTGCTCGCGCTGGTCGCGATACCGGGCTGGCTGCGGCTGGGCCACGACGACGACATCCACCTGCTGATCTCGCCGCCGAAAACGCTGGAAGCACAGACGAACGCGATCCGCGACGTCGCCGGCTTCGGCGGCGGCACCCAGTTCTGGCTGGTCGAGGGCGCCACGCCCGAGGACGTGCTGCAGCGTGAGGAAGCACTGACCGATCGCCTCCAGGCCTGGATCGCGCAGGGCAAGCTCACCGGCTTTACCGGCATCACCGCCATGCTGCCGTCGGCGAAGCGACAGGCGGCCAATATCGCCGCGCTCGATCCGCTGTTTATGCCGCGCGAGCGCATGACCGGCTGGCTGGGCGCGGCGGGCTTCCGGCCGGAAGGCACCGCCGCCTTCGTCGCCGCCTACCCGGGGCGCGCCTTCACGCTGGACGACTGGCGCGCCATGCCCGCCTATACGCCGTTCCGCTACCTGTGGCTGGAGGGCGAGCACGGCACCGGCAGCATCGTGGTGCCGCAGGGCCAGGACGACGTGGCGCTGTTGCGCGAGGCCTCCGCGGGCCTGCCGGGCGTATCGCTGATCGACAAGCCGGCCAGCATTTCCGCGCTGTTCGGCCGCTATCGCAGCTACGCCGACGTCTGGCTGGGTGGCGCGCTGGCCCTGGTCGGGCTGGCCTTCCTGTGGCGCTACGGCCCGCGTGCGGTGGGCCGCGTGTTGTTGCCGCCGATGGCCGGCATCGTCTTCAGCGTGGCCGCGCTGGGTTATCTCGGCCAGCCGCTCACGCTATTCCACATCATGGCCCTGATGCTGGTGCTGGGCGTGGGCGCGAACTACGCCGTGTTCCTGCGCGAGGGTGAGCCGCATGCGGCGCATATTCCCGGGGCGGCGTACGCGGGCGTGCTGCTGTCCGCCGTCACCGCCTTGCTGTCCTTCGGCCTGCTCGCGCTGAGTACGATGCCGGCCCTGCAACATTTCGGCCTCACCCTGTTACTTGGGATCGGCTTCACGGCGCTGGCAGCGCCCGTGAGCGTTCCCGCACCGAAGAAACCACTCGCATGAACAGCGCAGCACAGGTCACCGGCGGGCGGATGCCCCGGCGCGTCGTCGTCACCGGCTTCGGCGGCGTCACGCCGCTGGGCAACGACTGGGAAACCATCGAGGCACGCCTGCGCGGGTTCCATAACGCCGTGCGCCGCATGGGCGAGTGGGATTACTTCGATGCGCTGAACGGTCGCCTCGGTTGCCCCGTGGACGATTTCACCGTGCCGACGCACTGGGCCCGCAAGCACCTGCGCTCGATGGGCCGCGTGGCGCAACTGGCCGTGGCCGCTAGCGAGCGGGCGCTGGCCGATGCCGGCCTGCTCGACGATCCGGCCATCGGCGACGGGCGCATGGGCGTGGCCTATGGCTCGTCGGGCGGCAGCATCGCGCCGGCCCGCACCATCGGCCGCATGCTGGAAACCGGCTCCATGCAGGGCGTGACCGCCACCAGCTACATCCAGATGATGGCGCACACCACCGCAGTGAACGTGGGCGTGTTCTTCGGCCTGCGCGGTCGCGTCATCACCACGTCCAGTGCCTGCACCTCGGGTAGCCAGGCCATCGGCTACGGCTACGAGGCCATCCAGCAGGGCAAGCAGACGCTGATGCTGTGCGGGGGCGCGGAGGAATTGTCCGGCCCGGGCGCGGCGGTGTTCGACACTTTGTTCGCCACCAGCACGCGCAACGACGCGCCGGCCACCACACCGCGTCCGTTCGACGCGAAACGCGACGGCCTGGTGGTGGGCGAAGGCGCCACGACCCTGGTGCTGGAAGAATACGAGCATGCGCTGGCACGCGGCGCCACGATGTACGCCGAGGTGGTCGGCTTCGGCACCAACTCCGACGGCCAGCACATCACCCAGCCCACGCGCGAGACCATGGCCGCGGCCATGCGCATGGCGCTGGCCGACGCCGGGCTGCCGGCCGATGCGATCGGCTACGTGAGCGCGCACGGCACCGCCACCGATCGCGGCGACGTGGCCGAGAGCCACGCCACCGCCGACGTGCTGGGCGCGGGCGTGCCGGTCAGCTCGATGAAGAGCTACGTGGGCCACACGCTGGGCGCGTGCGGCGCGCTGGAATCGTGGTGGGCGATCGAGATGATGCGTCGCGGCTGGTTCGCGCCCACCATCAACCTGGAGACCCCCGATCCTGAATGCGCCGCGCTGGATTACCTGACCGGCCAGGGCCGGGAGATCCGCACCGGCTACGTGATGAACAACAACTTCGCGTTCGGCGGCATCAACACCTCGCTGATCTTCAAAGCCCTGCCCGAATGAGGCGCGTCGTCGTCACCGGCATGGGCGCCGTGTCCTGCCTCGGGCCGGATCGACGCGCCCTGTTCGACGGACTGCGCGCCGAACGCGCCGGCTTCCGCGACATGCCGGCCTTCGCGGCACTGGGCATGCGCTGCCGCGTGGCGGCGCCGGTGGACCTGGACGGCCTGGAACCGCCACCGCGCAAGCTGCGTCGCTACCTGCCGCCAGCCGCCGAATACGCCTGGCACGCCACGCGCGAGGCGCTGGACGAGGCCGGCCTGGAAGCCGCGCGCCTGCACGAGCGCGACACCGGCGTGGTAATGGGTGGCTCCGCCGCGCTGAGCGAATACGACGCGGGCCTGACGGTGTTCCAGGGCCGCGGCATCGCGCGGCTGTCACCGTTCATCGTGCCGCGCACCATGGGCAGCGCGATAGCGGCCACGCTGACGCATGCCTTCGGTTTCGGCGGCCGCGCCTTTACCGTCAGCTCGGCCTGCAGCAGCGCCACGCATGCCATCGGCCAGGCGATGGAACTGATCCAGCTGGGTCGCCAGGACATCGTGGTCTGCGGTGGCGCGGAAGAACTGCACGACAAGGCCGCCATGTGCTTCGACGTGATGCACGCACTGTCTGACGACAGCGTGGCCGGGCAACACGTGTCCGCGCCTTACGAAGCCGATCGCGACGGCCTGCTGCTGGGCGGCGGTGCCGGCGTGCTGGTGCTCGAATCGCTCGACCACGCCCTGGCCCGCGGCGCCACCATCCTCGCGGAAATGGCCGGTTACGGTGCCGCGTCCGATCCTGACGGCATGATCGGACCGGCGGCGGACGGCATGGCCGAAGCCATGCACCAGGCGATCGACCTGGCCGGCACCCTGCCCGACTACGTCAACACGCATGCGTGCGCCACGGTGCACGGCGACCTGGCCGAGTGGGAAGCGTTGCAGCGCGTGTTCGCCGATCGCGGGCAGGCAGTGCCGTGGATGTCCTCGATCAAGGGGCTGACCGGCCACGCGCCCGCGGCGGCCGGCGCGCTGGATGCGATCGCCGCCATCGCCATGATGGAAGCCGGCGTGATGCTGGGCGGCGCGCCCCTTCGCGAACGCGATGCCGCCTTCGCCGACGCGCCGCTGGTGGAAGGCGAGCGCGCCGCACGCATCGACAGCGTGCTGTCGAACACCTTCGGTTTCGGCGGCAGCTGCGCGGCCTTGCTGGTGCGCCGCTTCGACGAGGCCACCGCATGATCGCGCTGCGCGTGGACGACTGGCGTGCGTGGGCGCCCGGCATCGAGGATGCCGGCGCATGGGCACGCTGGGCGGCGGCACCGCATGTGCCCACGGAAACGGACGAACAGCCCGCCTGCGCGTTCGTACCGCCGATGCAGCGTCGCCGGCTCAGCCGGCTCGCCCGGATCGTGATGCATGCCGCCTGGCCGCTGTGCGGCGAGGACGAACAGCTGCCCTTCGTCTACGCGTCGCGCCACGGTGAGACCACGCACACGTTCGCGATGCTCGACGACATCGGCCGCGGCGTGCCGTTGTCGCCAACCCGCTTCGGCCTGTCCGTGCACAACGCAATTGCCGGGCAATGGTCGATCCTGCGCGGCCAGCGCGGCGAGTCCGTCGCCCTCGCGGGGGAAGCGGATACCTTCGAACACGCCATCGTCGAGGCGGCCACGCTGCTCGACGACGACGTGCCCGCGGTGATCGTCGTCATGGCCGAGGAGCGGCCGCCTGCCGCGTACGACGGCTGGATCGACGACGTGCCCTGCTCCTACGCCGTCGCATTGCGCCTGTCGCGCATCGACGCCCGGGGTGACGGACCGTGCTGGCAGTTGTCGCTGGGCAAGGCGGACACGCCCCCACTGCCGGTGCCTTCCGACTACCCGCATGCCTTGCGCTTCGTCCGCGCGCTGCACGATGGCGCTTCCTTCGCGCCTGCATGGAAGGCCCGGCAGTGGACCTGGCGACCGCTCCCGTGACGCGTCGTCGCGACGCCTGGGCCTGGCGCTTCGCCTGCACGGCGCTCAGCTTCGCGCTGTTCGGCGTGGGCGGCCTGCTGCTGCGCGGGTTGATCCTGCCCATCGTGCTGCACTGGCCGGGCGAACCCGCCGTGCGCCGCCGGCGCGCGCGACGCACCGTGGGCCGCGCCTTCTGGCTGCATTCGCGGTTCATGCAACGCATGGGCGTGGTCGACGTCAGCTTCGAGGGCCAGGAACGCCTGGGCAAGCCGGGGCAGATGATCGTCGCCAACCATCCGTCGCTGATCGACGTGGTGTACCTGCTGGGCCACGTGCCCGACGCCAACTGCATCGTCAAGCACGGGCTGTGGAAGAACCCGTACATGCGCGGCCCGGTGACCGTGGCCGAATACATCAGCAACGACGGCAGCGCCGAGATGCTCGACCGCGCGGCCGCCGTGCTACGCGAAGGGCAGACACTGATCGTCTTCCCCGAGGGCACGCGCACCACGCCCGGACAGGACCCCGTGTTCCACCGCGGCGCGGCCGCTATCGCCGTGCGCGGCGCGCGGGTGGTCACGCCCGTGTACATCACCGTCGAACCCACCACGCTGACCAAGGCCGATCGCTGGTACCACGTGCCCGACCGTCGCGTCCGCATGCGCCTGCGCGTGGGCGACGACATCGACGTGGCGGGCTTCAGCGAAGGCGTGCCCGCGCCGATCGCCTCGCGGCGCCTCAACGAACACCTCCACCGCCTTTACGCCAGGGAACGGACGTCATGAACGACCTCGAAAGGGATATCGCACAACTGATCATCGATACGCTGGCGCTGGAACACCTGCGCGTGGACGACATCGCGGTTGACCAGCCACTGTTCGGCCAGGGGCTGGGGCTGGATTCCGTGGACGCGCTGGAACTCGCCCTGGCATTGCAGAGCCGCTACGGCCTGAAGGTGGGCACCGATTCGCGCGAGGCGCGCAAGCACTTCGATACGCTGCGCAGCCTGGCCCTGTACGTCACCGCGGAAGGCACGCCATGCGCAAGCTGAGCTCCCTGGTGCTGCTGATCGTCGGCATCCTCTATCCGTTCATCGTCTACTTCGGCATGGACCATGTGTCCACGCCGATGTTCGGGCTGATCCTCGGCGCGCTGTGGCTGGTTCGCGCGCCGGCGCTGATGCGCCAGCCGGGCGGTCGCTGGATGCTGGCGATCACGCTGGTCTACTGCGCGGTGCTGGCGTTCGGCGGCGAGGAACACCTGCTGCGCTGGTACCCCAGCCTGATCTGCGCGCTGCTGTTCGCGGCGTTCGCACTCAGCCTGAAGTTCGGGCCGCCGATGATCGAGCGCATCGCGCGCGTGGCCGAGCCCGACCTGCCACCCGTGGCCGTGGCGTATACACGCAAGGTCACCTGGGTGTGGGTAGCGTTCTTCGTGGCCAACGGCACCGCATCGGGCCTGCTGGCCGCGTGGGGCCCGCTGTCGTGGTGGACGTTCTACAACGGCATCCTGGCCTACTCGGTGATGGGCGTGCTGTTCGTCGGCGAGTGGATCCTGCGCCAGCGCCTGCGCCGCCGGATCAACAAGGCACCGATGGACACCGCGGCCGCGCGACTGCACTCGCATCCGTGGGTGGACGGTGCCATGGGCGGCTACGCCGGGAAGAAGGGTCCCGGCATGGTCGTGGCCCTCTCCGCCGCCGGGCGCACCGCCCTGCTGCGCCACGGGCGCACGGGCCTGCTCAACGAACTCGGCCAGCAGGCGGCCGGCGACGATGCACTGTCCACCCCGCTGGTCTGGCGCTTCGTTTCCCGACTGCCGGAAAGCGCCGACGTGGACGACGTGCTGCGCGGCGCCCTGCCCGACGATCCGGTGATCCTGGCCGAACGCCGCGACGGCGACGACGTGGTCATCGACCTCGAACTGCCGCTCGACCTGGCCTGCTTCGCCGACCATTTCCCGGAAGCCCCGGTGCTGCCGGGCGTGACCCAGGTCGGCTGGGCGCTGGCCTTCGCCGCACCGCGACTGGGTACGTCGACGACCTGCCGCGCGATGGATGCGCTGAAGTTCCAGCGGCTGCTGAGACCCGGCGACTGTATACAGCTGACCCTCCGCCACGATGCCGAACGAGGACGGCTGCACTTTGCGTACCGCATCGACGGCGAACCGGTGTCCTCGGCATGGCTGTGCATGGGCGATGCGCATGCCTGACTCCGTCGCCGCCGGGCACTGGGCCACGCGCCGGGAGCGCGGCAGTTTCCACCTGCTCAAGCTCACCGCCATCGCCGTGCGGCTGCTCGGCCGCCGCCCCGTGGCGCCCGTCATCGGGCTGGTGGTGCTGTATTTCTTCGTCACCGGACGCCGGGCGCGCCGGGCGGTGGCCGACTACCAGCGACGGCTGGCGGCATGGAGCGGCCGGGACGACCTGTTCCCCCGCCGCCGTGCCGCGCTGGCCCAATACCGCGCCTTCGGCGAGTGCATGCTCGATCGCTTCGACCTGTGGCGCGGCCGGCTGACCCTCGCCGGCGTCGACATGCTGGACCCGGACGACGTGCGTGGCGCCCTGCTCGGCGGCGGCCGTGGCCAGATCCTGATCTGCACGCACCTGGGCAACCTGGACGTGTGCCGCGCCATGGCGCAGATCGGCGAGGGCGTGGCGCTGAACGTGCTGATGCACCTGCCGCAGGCCGCCCATTTCAACCGCCTGCTGGCCCAGTCGGGCGATCCGCGGCTGCGGCTGATGCATGTGGGCGACCTGGATACGGCGACCATGCTGGACCTGTCGCAGCGGCTGGACCGCGGCGAGTGGATCGCCATCGCGGGCGACCGCGTGCCCGTGCATGGTGGCCGTACCGTGGCCGCCGACTTCCTGGGCGCTCCGGCGCCCTTTCCGCAGGGCCCGTGGCTGATGGCCGCCCTGCTGCGTTGCCCGGTCAACCTGGTGTGCTGCCTGAAACAGGGCGGGCGCTATCGTATCCACCTGCGCCGTTTCGACGACGCGTCCGGCTGGGACCGATCGCACCGCGAACGTATCATCGGCGAATCGGTGCAGCGCTATGCCGACTGGCTGGCGCAGCGCTGCCTCGACGCACCCCTGCAGTGGTTCAACTTTCACCCGTACTGGCAAGGTACGAACGGAGCGTCGCATGCGCGCTAGCGGTGTGCTCGGCACGCAGATCGAACTGGTGGTGCCGTTCTTCGACGTGGATTCCATGGAGGTGGTCTGGCACGGCCACTACGTGAAATACCTGGAGCTGGCGCGCTGCGCGCTGCTGGACGACGTGGGCCACAACTACGTACGCATGAAGGAGACCGGCTTCGTCTGGCCGATCATCGACATGCAGTTGCGCTATGCGCAGGCGGCGCGCTTCGGCCAGACGCTGATCGCGCGCGCCGACCTGGTGGAATGGCAGAACCGCCTGAAAATCCACTACACGCTGAGCGACGCCGCCAGCGGCGAGCGCCTTACCCGCGCCAGCACGGTGCAGGTGGCGGTCAGCCTGGCCACGGGCGAGATGCAGCTGGTCTCGCCCCGTGTCTTCACCGACGACGTGGAACGACGCCTGGCGCGTTCGCCGTCGACCGAACCCGTGGATGGCCCGCGATGAAATACGCCAGCGCCACGTATGTGGAAGAAACCCGCCTCGGCTTCGTCTTCCTGCGCACCCACACCTGGCAGCACCATGTGCTGCGCGTGGCTATCGACGACCTGAAACGCCTGATCGGATCGCCGCTGCCGCAGGGTGGCACGCTGCTGGACGTGGGCTGCGGCCAGGGGCGCTCGTTCCGCTACCTGCGCGATGGGTTCCGGCCGGATCGCCTGATCGGCCTGGATGCGGATCCGCACAGCCTGGAGCACTCGCAGGCGGAGGCGTCGCGCGAAGGCATCCAGGCCACCCTGCTGCTGGGCGACTGCGCGCGCATCGACCTGCCCGACGCCAGCGTGGACGTGCTGTTCTGCCACCAGACCTTCCACCACCTGGTGGAACAGGAACGCGCGCTGGACGAATTCTGGCGCGTGCTGAAGCCGGGCGGCCTGTTGCTGTTCGCCGAGTCGACGCGGGCGTATATCGATACCTGGGTGATCCGCTGGTTCTTCCGGCATCCGATGCACGTGCAGAAGAGTGCCGATGAATACCTGGCGATGCTCCGTGGCCGGGGCTTTCGTTTCGACGCGCACCAGGTTTCGCTGCCCTACCTGTGGTGGAGCCGCGCGAAAGACTTCGGCCTGCTGGAGCGCTGGGGCATCCGCCGGCCACCGCCGCCGGGCAAGCGCGACGAAACGCTGGTGAACGTCGCCGCGCGCAAACCACTCGACCCCGCATGACCACCTTCCTCAACGCACTGGGCGTGGCCTGTTCGCTCGGCGCCGGCAAGGCGGCCGTGGCCGAGGCCCTGTTCGGCGGCGCGATGCACGGCCTGCGTGACAGCGCCGACTGGGTGCCCGGCCGCACGCTGCCGGTGGGTGGCATCGACGCAGCACTGCCGTCGCCGCCGCCGGCAATGGCCGATCGCGACACGCGCAACAACCGCCTGCTTTTACTCGCCGCGCAGGAGATCGAGGACGAACTGCGCGCCGCGGTGGCGCGCTACGGTGCCGATCGCGTGGGCGTGGTCATCGGCACCAGCACCACGGGCATCGAGGAAGCCACCGCACACATCGGAACGCGGGGCGCCACGGGCACGTGGCCGGCCGCGTACCGCTACACCGACCAGGAACTGGGCGCACCGGCGGCCTTCCTGGCCGAATGGCTGGGCACCGCCGGGCCGGCCTACGGCATTTCCACGGCCTGCACCTCGGGAGCGCGCGCCTTGCTGAGCGCGCGACGCCTGCTGCGCCTGGGCCTCTGCGACGCCGTGGTCTGCGGTGGCGTGGACACGCTGTGCCGGCTGGCCACGCAGGGCTTCGCCGCGCTGGAGGCGATCGACGACCGGCGCTGCCTGCCGTTTTCGCAGGCACGCCGGGGCATCAACATCGGCGAGGCGTCCGCGCTGTTCCTGATGACGCGCGACACCGGGCCGGTGGCCTGCGTGGGCGGCGGCGCCAGCGCCGATGCCCACCATATGTCCTCGCCGCTGCCCGACGGCAGCGGCGCCGCCGACGCGATGCGCCGCGCCCTCGCCGATGCCGGCCTTCCAGCGGCGGCCATCGACTACGTGAACCTGCACGGCACCGCGACGGAGCACAACGACGCCATGGAAAGCCACGCGATGGCCCGGACCTTCGGTCACCCCGTGCCTTGCTCGTCCACCAAGGCCCTTACCGGCCACACTCTGGGCGCGGCCGGTGCACTGGAAGCGGCGTTCTGCTGGCTGGTGCTGACCGATCCCGCGCGCCGGCTGCCGCCGCATGTGTGGGACGACGATACCGACCCCGCCCTTCCGCCGCTGCTTTTCACCGCACAAGGCCACCGCCTGGCGGACGGCACACGGCACCTCATGAGCAACTCGTTCGCGTTCGGCGGCAACAACGCGAGCCTGATCCTGGCGAACGCGACATGACCCTCTGGCCTATCGAAACCCTGCTGCCCCACGCCGGGCGGATGATCCTGCTCGATCGCCTGGTGTCGTGGGATGCCGAAAGCGTGGTCTGCGAGCGCCTGGTCCGCCGCGGCGATCCCTTCGTCGACGCCAGCGGCCTGCCCGCGTGGGCGGGCGTCGAGCTGATGGCCCAGGCCATCGCCGCCTGGAACGGCTGCGGCATCCTCGCCGCCGGCGGCAGCGTACGCCCGGGGTTCCTGCTGGGCACGCGCAGCTACCGCGCCGACGCCGACGCCTTCGCCCACGGTGCCCTGCTGCGCATCGAGGCGGTCCGCCATTTCCACGACGAGGACGGCATGGGCGCGTTCGCCTGCCGCATCGACAGCGACACGGCACACGCCGAAGCGCGCCTGACCGTCTTCAGTCCGGTCGACCCGACACCGTTCCTCGATCCCCGCCATAACCGTCTCGACTCCAGGGGTACCGCACCATGACCGACACCGTTCTCGTTACCGGCTCCAGCCGCGGCATCGGCCGCGCCATCGCGCTCAACCTCGCCGACGCGGGCTACGACCTCGTGGTGCACTGCCGGTCGCGTCGCGAGGAAGCCGATGCCGTGGTCGCCGAAATCCTCGGCAAGGGCCGCGCGGCACGCGCGATCCAGTTCGACATCGCCGACCGCGCGGCCTCCGCCGCGGCGCTGGAATCCGATGTGGCGGAACATGGTGCGTATTACGGCGTGGTCTGCAACGCCGGCCTGACGCGCGACGGTGCGTTCCCCGGACTGACCTCCGAAGACTGGGACCAGGTGCTGCGCACCAACCTCGACGGTTTCTACAACGTGCTGCATCCGCTGGTGATGCCGATGATCCGTCGGCGCAAGGCGGGGCGCATCGTCTGCATCACCTCGGTGTCGGGCCTGATCGGCAACCGCGGCCAGGTGAACTACAGTGCGTCCAAGGCCGGCGTGATCGGCGCGGCGAAGGCACTGGCGGTGGAACTGGCCAAGCGGAAGATCACCGTCAACTGCGTGGCGCCGGGCCTCATCGACACCGACATGCTCGATCCGGAGGTGCCGGTGGAACAGATCCTCAAGGTGATCCCGATGGAGCGCACCGGCACGCCGGAGGAAGTGGCCGCCGCGGTGCGCTTCCTGGTCAGTCCGGAAGCGGGCTACATCACCCGCCAGGTGCTGGCCGTCAACGGCGGCCTCTGCTGAGGCCACGCATGCGCCGCCTACGCGAACTCGCCGAGTCCGACCGCTTCGCCGACGTCGTGCGCGTGCTGTTCGCGCTGACCGGCATCGCCGCGTGGTGCACGATGGCCGGCCCGGCCGACGCCATCGTGCCGGCGCTGCTCGGCGCCATCGCCTGCGCGCTGGCCGAAACCGACGATGCATGGCGCGGACGCCTGCGCGGCCTGCTGGTCACCCTGGTGTGTTTCGCGGTGGCGGCCGCCGCCGTGAAGGCGTCGATCGGCACGCCCGTTATCTTCGCGCTGCTGCTTCCGCTGGGCACCTTCGCGCTGGTGATGCTGGGCGCGGCCAGCGGCCGCTACGCCACCATCGCCACGGCGACGCTCATACTTTCCGTGTACACGATGATCGCCAGCGACGGTGCCGGCGCAACCGTGGACGGCTGGCGCGGCACGCTGGCGATCCTGGCCGGGGCTGCCTGGTACGGCTCGCTGTCGCTGCTGTGGAGCGCGCTGGCGCCCCAGCGCGCGGTGCGCCATGCGCTGGCCCGGCTGTTCGCCTCGCTGGCCGACCTGATCGAGGCCAAGGCCGCGCTGTTCGAACCGGTGCGCGGCCTGGACCGCGACGCGCTCGACCTCGCCGTGTCCCGGCGCAACCTGCGCACGGTGGAAGCGCTGACCGCCGCGCGCGGCGCCCTGCTGGACCGGATCGGCCGGCGGCAGCCGCGTGGCCGCGCCGCCGCACGACTGGGCATGTTCTTCGTCGCCCAGGACATGCACGAGAGGATCAGTTCCTCGCACTATCCCTACGACGAACTGGCGGGCGCGCTCTACCACAGCGACCTCATGTTCCGTTTCGGTCGCCTGCTGCGCCTGCAGGCCATGGCGTGCCGCGAGCGCGCCGACGCCATCCGCCGGGTGGCGCCGCTGCGCTCCATCGCCCTGCCCCGCGCCGCGCTGGACGATGTGCGCGAGGCGATGGCGTACCGCCGCCGCCACGACCCGCCCGACCAGGCCGTGGACGATGCCCTGTCCGCGCTGCTGACCAACATGCAACGCCTGCAGGAAGGCATCGAGGACGAAGGCAGCCTGCGCGAGGATGCGGACATCGCCTTGCAGGGCAACGAGCCCGCGTCGCTGCGTGAAGCCCTGGCACGTGTCCGGCTGCGGCTGGACCGCCGCTCGATGCATTTCCGTCACGCCATGCGACTGGCCGTCGGCATGCTGTGCGGCTACGCGCTGATGCTCGCGCTGCATCCGCGACACGGCTACTGGATCCTGCTGACCACCCTGTTCGTCTGCCAGCCCGGCTACGGCGCCACCCGGCGGCGCCTGATACAGCGCGTGGCCGGCACCACCGCGGGGCTGGTCGCCGGATGGGCGCTGCTGCGCCTGCTGCCGCCGGGCGACTGGCGCCTGCCGGTACTGGTTGCCAGCGGCGCCGCCTTCTTCGCTTTCCGGCTGCGCCGCTACACCCTGGCCACGGGTGTCATCACCCTGTTCGTCCTGCTCTGCTTCGACCGGGTGGGCGCCGGATACGACGCCATCGGTCCGCGTCTGCTCGACACGCTGCTCGGTGCTTTGGTGGCGGCCGCCGCCATCCGCTGGGTGCTGCCCGACTGGCGCGTGCGGCGGCTGGACGACATCGTGGCCGATGCCCTGCTCGCGCAGGGACGCTATCTCGCGCGCATCGCCGACCAGTACACGCGCGGCAAGGCCGACGACCTGCCCTACCGTATCGCGCGACGCGACGCGCACGCCGCGCTGGCCGCGGTGGCGGGCAACGTGGCGGAACTGCTGGCCGAACCCGGCCACCCACGCGACCGCGGCGAACGCTCGCTGCGACGGCTTACCGCGCTGCAAGCAGGGCTTTCGCACCTTTCCACGCTGGGCGCGCATCGCCAGCGCCTCGCCGGGGTCGATGCCGACGCGTTCCGGCAGCAGGCCCGACGCATCACCGACAGCTTCGACACGCTGGCCGCCCATGTCCGCGCGGGAACGCCCACGCAGGCCCTGCACGGTATCGACGATAGCGAACGCATCGCGCCGGAGGGCGACTCGCCCGACGAGACCCTGCGGCTGGTCCATCGCCAATGCCGTCTGCTGGTCCGCGTGCACGACCGCATGGCGGCCATCGAACCGGCCTGATTGCTGCGTCGCGCCGTGGCTTGACCCCCTCCGCACGCTAGGATGGGCGGGTTTCCCCATTCCCTTCCCCGGAGTTGCACCATGCGCCCGTTCTCCCTCGGCGACGACCTCGACCTCCTGCGCGAAAGCGTCCGTGCGTTCGCCGAAAAGGAAATCGCCCCGCGCGCCGACCGCATCGATCGCGAAAACGTCTTTCCGGAAGACCTCTGGCGCAAGTTCGGCGACATGGGCCTGCTAGGCATCACCATTCCCGAGGAATACGGCGGCTCCGGCCTGGGCTTCCTCGCCCACATGGTGGCGATGGAGGAAATCTCGCGCGCATCGGCGTCGGTCGGGCTGTCCTATGGCGCGCACTCGAACCTGTGCGTGCAGAACATCTACCACAACGGCAACGACCAACAGCGCCGCACGTATCTCCCCAAGCTGGCCAGCGGCGAGTGGGTGGGTGCGCTGGCGATGAGCGAACCGGGCGCAGGATCCGACGTGGTCGGCTCGATGAACTGCCGCGCCGAGCTGGTGGACGGCAAGTGGATCGCCAACGGCACCAAGATGTGGATCACCAACGGCCCGGACGCCGACGTGCTGCTGGTCTATATGCGCACCGCGCCGCGTCCGGCCGGCAGCCGCTGCATGACCGCTTTCATCATCGAGAAAGGCATGCCGGGGTTCACCACCGCGCAGAAGCTGGACAAACTGGGCATGCGCGGTTCCAACACCTGCGAGCTGGTGTTCGACAACTGCGAGATTCCCGCGGAAAACATCGTGGGCGAGGTGAATGAAGGCGTGCGCGTGCTGATGGGCGGCCTGGACACCGAGCGCCTGGTGCTGTCCGGTGGTCCGATCGGCATCATGCAGGCCGCGCTGGACCTGGTGCTGCCGTACGTGCGCGAGCGCAAGCAGTTCAATGCCCCGATCGGCACCTTCGGCATGATGCAGGCCAAGGTGGCCGACATGTACACCGCGCTGCAATCGTCGCGCGGGTTCGCCTACATGGTGGCGCAGCAGCTGGACAACGGGGTGAAGTCGCGCATCGACCCCGCCGCCTGCCTGCTCAACGCCTCGACCAATGCGGTCAAGGTGGCACTCGAAGCCATCCAGTCACTGGGCGGCAACGGCTACATCAACGAGTTTCCCGCCGGTCGGTTGCTGCGCGACGCCAAGCTCTACGAGATTGGCGCCGGCACCAACGAGATCCGGCGCATGCTGATCGGCCGCGAACTGTTCCACGGCAAATCCTGACTCACCAGGCCATGCGGAAACTCGCGTTCGCCGAACGCGAGTGATCGCGGTCCGCGAAGCGCTGGTCCACGTTGAAACCCAACTGGGTGCTCGCGGTCATGTCCCAGCCCAGCGCCATGCCGGCGGTGCCGGCGCGACGCGACAGACCGATGCCGTCGACCGGAGCCCACTGGGCAAAGCCGGTGTAGCGCGCAGCGAATACCTCACCCTTGGTCGCGAAGGCGTTCTGCCAGCCGAGCTTCGCATCCAGGTGCAGCGTGCCGCGCGAGGTCAGCCACGAACTGCCGGCACGCAGGCCGAAACCCGCCTGCCAGCGCGAGGTGGTGTGACCGTCCGCCGCCAGGCCGAAGCCCTGGCCGCCGCTTTCGGAGAAGCCGTCACGATGGATGCTGGCGTATTCCACGTTGGCGAACGGCGTGAGCGTGAAGGCACCCGCATGGCCGCGGAAACCGATTTCGCCGTACGCCGAATCGTAGCTACCGTTCTGGTCGCTGCCCGAGAACGCCACCTGGTCGCCGAACTGCAGCATGCGGTTCATGCTGCCACGGAAACTGCCGTAGCCGACCTGGCCCACGCCGTACCAGTTCGCGCCCCGCGAGCCCGCATAGAGCATGCCGGCGGTCGAACGGCTGCGCTGGCGGTCGAAGCTGCCGTTGAGCTGGCCGTTGCTGGACATCTGCGCGACCGCGACACCGGCGAACCCGTTCAGGCCCAGGCGGACGTCGTGACCGGCCAGGCCGCCATTGAGGTTGAAGCCGACGTTGCCGAAACCGCCGCGGCTCAGCCCACCCTGGTAGCCCAGCGACTGCGTCCAGCCACCGGTGCCCCGCTGGTCGAGATGGGCGATCAGCGCATCGTTGCTGGCGTCGATACCGGCCAGCGTGACGGCGGTGCCGGCGGCGTAGAGCTGCCCCGACAGCGACTCGAGCGACGCCTGTGCCTGCTGGGTGGTACGCGACTGCTGGATGTTCCCCGCAGCCGTCAGCGTGCCGTTGGCGACGGCGCCGGTGTTAGTGCCGGAGACGTTCTGGTTGATCTGGTTGAACGCGCTGTCGAGTCGCGGCGCGGACGAGGCGGCGGCAAGCGAGGACGGCATGCTGGCCGCGGCAACCTTGATGACGCTCAGCTGCGAGGTATCCACCCAGACTTCCGACGGCGCGTACTGCAGGCTCGCGCTAAGGAAAATGCCCGTGGCAAGCGTCGTGGAGGTGAACTGGCCCAGCACCGCCCCGGCGGAAAGTACCTGCTGGTGCGAAGTCTTGACGTAGCCGTCGGTCACGCCGGCGATGTAGAAGTTGCCGTTGAGGTTCGCCGTACCGTTCACGATCAGCGGCGCGCCGAGCACCTGCGACACGACCGAGGTCGGGTAGAGCGTCAGGTCGCCGTTGATATGCGTGCTGGTCGAGGTGGTCTGGAGGCGGCCGGCAGTCTGCAGGGAGCCACCGATGTCCTTGCGCGCAAGCAACGCGGCACCCTGGTCGATCGTCACGTTGCCAGGCAGCGTACCGACCGAATCGATACCCGTACCGGCGCCGATGAACGTGCCTCCCGTGTACGTGTTGTTCGTATTGCTGAGCGTGAGGACGCCAGAGCCCTGGGTACGGATATTGCCTGCGCCCGAGATGGCGTTCGAGAAAGTGATCGCGCCCTGCACCGGCTGGCTGCCGGTGGTGTCGCCCAGGTCGACGGTGAACTGGTTCCAGTCGAGCTTGCCGGGGCCACCGATCGCGCGGCCGACATTGAGGCGACCGTAGCCGTAGATGGCGTCCGGACCCGGCGCGCCGAGGTCGTCGGCCGTGCCCAGCAGAATCTGCCGCACCGACTGCATCGACAGGGTCGGGAAGACACCGGCGACCGCCGCCGCACCGCCGGCCACCTGCGGGGCGGCGAACGAGGTGCCTTCCCACACGGCGTACGTCGGCGTCGTCGCCGACGAATTCGTCGTCAGGGTGACCACCGAACCCGGCGCGGCCAGGCAATAGTTTTGCGCCACGCCGCAACGGTTCGAGTAGGAAGCGATGGTGTCCGGATGAACGCTGTCGAGCGCGACGACGGTCAGCCAGCCGCTCTCGAGGCTCTTCCCCAGGGACGTCGAGATCGTCAGCGCGCGGGTCGGCAGGATGGCGACATCGGAGGGATCGGCCGCACCCTTGTTGCCTGCCGCGAATACCTGCAGGGTCCCGCTGGCGGCGGAGCTGTACGCGCTGGCGAAGCTCTGCGTCGTCGCCGTCGAGCTGGCCGACCAATACAGGCCGTCCCATGAATTGTTCACGATCCGGGCGCCTGCCGTGATCACATCGGCATTGACCTGACCGAGTGGACCGGCACTGGTCACCAGGTTGCCCTGGCCCGTGCCGTCGTCAGCCGGGGACTTGTCGGCGATGATGCGCGCGGAAACGATGCTGGCCGCCGGTGCGATACCGCCGGCGAACGATTTGACCGGTACGCCAGCGGCCACCTGGGCTACGGCGGTACCGTGCCCGACGACGTCGTCCACACCGGTGTTGTTCACCGTGGGATCGACATAGGTCAGGCTGGTTTTCACGTGATCGGCCAGGGCCGGGTTCTTGGTCGCTACGCCGGAATCGACGACGGCGATCGTGACACCGGCGCCCTTGGCACCCGCGGCCTGTGCCGCCGCGGCGTTGGTACCGCTGAGCTGGATGTCATAGGGAAAGCCGACGGTCGGCGGTGGCGGCGTGCCGGGCAGCGTCGGATTCACCGTCACCGGCGGCACGTTGTAGCTGGTACCTGTTGCACGTGTTCCGCCGCTACCACCACCGCCGCACGCGGTCAGGCCCAGGCTCACGCACACGGCTAGCGCAAGCTCGCGCTGACGCAAGAAATTCGTCGAATTCACGGTTGATCCCCTTGATGACATCAATGTCTCGCGCCCGCGGTCCGTGGGAGCGTTAAGAGAATGTTGCCATAAGAAGTTGAGAAAAGTCTCACTCTTTTTGCAAAAAATAGGGACGACCGGGGGCGACGGTGGTCGGCACCTTGCGGCGGCGCAGATTGCCCCTCCCCGAGCCCACTGCGATACTCGACGAGTTTCCGTCCCGCAAGGGGTGGCCATAACGATGTCCCACGGAGTCTCCATGTCTGAGATCGTCATCGCGGGCGCCAAGCGCACCGCCATCGGTTCCTTCCTCGGTCAGTTCACCGGCGTGCCCACGCCCACGCTCGGCGCCGTCGCCATCAAGGCGGCGCTGGAACAGGCGGGCGTCGCGCCGGCCGACGTCAGCGAGGTGATCATGGGCTGCGTGCTGCCCGCCAACCTCGGCCAGGCCCCCGCGCGCCAGGCGTCGCTGCAGGCGGGGCTGCCCACGTCGGCGGGCTGTACCACGATCAACAAGGTGTGCGGTTCCGGCATGAAGGCCATGATGCTGGCCCACGACCTGATCAAGGCCGGGTCCGCCGCCATCGTGGTGGCCGGCGGCATGGAATCGATGACCAACGCGCCACACATGGTCAACGCGCGCACGGGCATCCGCTACGGCGACGGCCAGCTGGTCGACCACATGGCATGGGACGGCCTGACCAACCCGTACGACGGCCAGTCGATGGGTGTGTTCGGCGAGCAGTGCGCCGACAAGTACCACTTCACCCGCGAGGAACAGGACGCCTTCGCCATCGCTTCCGTCGAGCGCGCCAAGGCCGCCCAGGCGTCCTCCGCCTTTGCCGGCGAGATCGTTCCGGTGACCGTGCAGGGCCGCAAGGGCGCGCAGGATTTCGTCGAGGACGAGCAGCCGGGACGCTCCGATACGGCAAAGATCCCCACCCTGCGCGCTGCGTTCCGCAAGGAAAACGGCACGATCACGGCGGCCAGTTCGTCCAGCATTTCCGATGGCGCGGCGGCACTGGTGCTGCTTTCGGCCGATGACGCGAAGGCCCGTGGCGTCACCGCGCTGGCCCGCGTCGTGGCCCACGCCACGCATTCGCAGGCGCCGGAGTGGTTCACCACGGCCCCGGTCGGCGCGATTTCCAAGGTGCTGGAAAAGGCCGGCTGGTCGGTGGGCGACGTAGATCTGTTCGAGATCAACGAGGCGTTCGCCGTCGTGCCGATGGCCGTCATGCGCGAGCTGGATGTCCCTCACGAGAAGGTCAACGTCAACGGCGGTGCCTGTGCGCTGGGCCATCCGATCGGCGCCAGCGGCGCCCGGATCGTGGTCACCCTTCTCAATGCGTTGACGGCCCGTGGCGCAAAAAGGGGCGTCGCCGCGCTGTGCATCGGTGGCGGCGAGGCAACGGCAATCGCCATCGAAGTGGTGTAAAACCGGGGTCGACGCATTATTTCCAGGCATGGAACCGCAATCACGCCAAATACATGGGCTTTAATGCCCACTGAAGCGGCACGATGAGGTTTCTAGCTAAGTTACGATAACTAGGCTTTAATACGCCCGCCTCACGGCATTCCACGGCTAAGGAGAAACATAATGAATTTGACGCGTACCCTTCTCGCCTCTGCGCTCGTCGCGCTTCTGGCAGCTTGCAGCAACGGCGCGCAGGATTCCGCGCAGGACGCCCAGAAGTCGGCTTCCGACGCCCAGCAGCAGGCTGACAAGGCCCAGCAGGCCGCCGACCAGTCGGCCAATGCCGCCACCACGCAGGCTGCCGACCAGGCTCAGCAGTCCGCCGACCAGGCCAAGGCTGCCGCCAACCAGGCTTCGCAGGCTGCTTCGGCCTCCACGGCCGGTGGCACCCCGGAAGCTGCCAAGGACGCCGCTGCCAACGCTGCTGATCAGGCCGACAAGTCGGCTGACCAGGCGAAGGACGCTGCTTCCAACGCGGATAGCGCCAAGGACGACAGCACCAAGAAGTAAGCCGCAAGGTTTGCCTCGCTGTCGAAACGGCCACCTCAGGGTGGCCGTTTTTTTTTGGCGCGTTGCAGCGTTTGCCCATCCCGCGCGACCGCTATCATGGTCGTTTCGTCATAGCGCGAACGCCCACCATGCCCATCCTCGATTCGCAGCTCGATACCCGCTCGGCCGAGTTCCAAGCCGCCAGCCAGCGCCTGCGCGCACTGACCGACGACCTGCGCGCCACGCTGGCCCGTACCGCCGAGGGTGGCGGTGCCAAGGCCCGCGAGAAGCACGTGGCCCGCGGCAAGCTGCTGCCCCGTGAGCGCATCGCCGCCCTGCTCGACCCCGGTTCGCCCTTCCTCGAGATCGCCCCCCTGGCCGCCCATGGCATGTACGACGACGCCGCGCCGGCCGCGGGCGTCATCGCCGGCATCGGCCGGGTGAGGGGGCAGGAGGTGGTGGTGCTGGCCAACGATGCGACGGTCAAGGGCGGCACGTATTTCCCGATGACGGTGAAGAAGCACCTGCGCGCGCAGGAAGTGGCGATGGAGAACCGCTTGCCCTGCGTCTACCTGGTGGATTCCGGCGGCGCGTTCCTGCCGCTGCAGGACGAGGTGTTCCCCGATCGCGAACATTTCGGTCGCATCTTCTACAACCAGGCGCGCATGAGCGCCCAGGGCATTCCCCAGATCGCGGTGGTGATGGGCTCGTGCACCGCGGGCGGTGCGTACGTGCCGGCCATGAGCGACGAGACCATCATCGTGCGCGAGCAGGGCACGATCTTCCTCGGTGGCCCGCCGCTGGTGAAGGCCGCCACCGGCGAGGTAGTGGATGCCGAAGCGCTGGGCGGTGCCGACGTGCATACGTCGGTATCGGGCGTGGCCGATCATTTCGCCGAGAACGACGCGCATGCGCTGGCGATCGCCCGTGACATCGTCGGCGCACTCAACCGCGTGAAGCAGCAGCCGCTGGCCGTGCGTGCGCCGCGCGAGCCGCGCTTCGCCGCGGAAGAACTGTATGGCGTGATCCCCGAGGACACGCGCCGCCCGTTCGATATCCACGAGGTGATCGCGCGGGTGGTCGACGACTCCGAGTTCCACGAATTCAAGGCACGCTACGGCAAGACGCTGGTCACCGGCTTCGCGCATATCCATGGCTACCCCGTGGGCATCGTGGCCAACAACGGCATCCTGTTCGGAGAATCCGCGCAGAAGGGCGCGCACTTCATCGAACTGTGCAACCAGCGCAACGTGCCCCTGGTGTTCCTGCAGAACATCACCGGCTTCATGGTCGGACGCAAATACGAGAACGCCGGCATCGCCAAGGACGGCGCGAAGATGGTCACGGCAGTGGCGTGCTCGCACGTGCCCAAGTTCACCGTGGTGATCGGCGGGAGCTTCGGTGCCGGCAACTACGCGATGTGCGGGCGAGCGTATGGCGCGCGCTTCCTGTGGATGTGGCCCAACGCGCGGATCAGCGTCATGGGCGGCGAACAGGCCGCCTCGGTGCTGGCCACCGTGCGCCGCGACGGCATCGAGGCCGGCGGCGGCCAGTGGAGCGCCGAGGAGGAAGAAGCCTTCAAAGCGCCCGTGCGCGACCAGTACGAACGCCAGGGGCATCCCTACTACGCCAGCGCGCGCCTGTGGGACGACGGCATCATCGATCCGGCGGATACGCGCCGCGTGCTCGGGCTGGCCATCTCGGCCTCGCTCAACGCGCCGATCGAGCAAGGCCGCTTCGGCGTCTTCCGCATGTAATGCGTTAAGCGTCCGGCGTAAACCGTTAGGCGATAAGGCATTCGGCGCGCGCTAGCGCTTTACGGTTCACGGTTGACGCTTTACGCTTCACGGTCCATGTCCGCCTTCGACGACCGCGCGCCCCCCGAGATATTCACGCCCTCCGGCCTGAACCGGCTGGTGCGCGACCTGCTGGAAGACGCGCTGCCCATGGGCGTGTGGATCGAGGGCGAGCTGTCCAACGTCGCCCGCCCCGCTTCCGGCCACGTCTATTTCACGCTGAAGGACGCCAGCGCCCAGGTGCGCTGTGCGATGTTCCGCACTGCCGCCTCGCGCCTGCGCTTCCGTCCCGCGGACGGCATGCACGTGCTGATGCGGGCCAAGGTCGGGCTGTACGAGGCACGCGGCGAGTTCCAGCTGGTCGCCGACCACATGGAGCCCGCGGGCGAAGGCGCGTTGCAGCGCGAGTTCGAGCAGCTCAAGGCGCGATTGGGTGCCGAAGGCCTGTTCGATGCGGAGCGCAAGCGCGTCCTGCCGGCGTTCCCGCGCCGCATCGGCGTCATCACCTCGCCCTCGGGCGCGGCGGTCCGCGACGTGCTCAGTGTCCTGGGCCGGCGCTTTCCGCTGGCCGAAGTGGACGTGCTGCCCGTGCCCGTGCAGGGCCGCGAGGCCCCGCCCGCGATCGCCGCCATGCTGCGCAAGGCCTCGGCCTGCGGACGCTACGACGCGCTGCTGGTGACCCGTGGCGGCGGCTCCCTCGAAGACCTCTGGGCGTTCAACGACGAGGACGTGGCCCGTGCCATCCATGCCAGCGCGGTGCCGGTGGTCTCGGCCGTGGGCCACGAGGTGGACTTCACCATCGCCGACTTCGTGGCCGACCTGCGCGCGGCCACCCCCTCGGCCGCGGCGGAACTGCTGGTGCCGGACGGTGCCGACCTGGAACACCGCCTCGACCGCCTGCGCCAGCGCATGACCACCCTGGCCACGCGTCGCCTGCAGGCGGCCACGCAACGGGCGGACCACTGGCAGGCGCGGCTGAACGCGCAACGCCCGCAGGCCCGACTGGCGCGCGACGACCAGCGCCTGGAAGCGCTGCACCGACGCCTCGTGATGACGGCCGGCCAAGCCGGCGCCTTGCGTCGCGCACGGCTGGAACGCCTGCAGGCGCGGCTTGCCGCGCAACACCCGCGCCTGCGACTGGCGCCGTCGCAGCGACGCCTCGCCGACCTGCGCCAGCGGCTGGCGGCGTCCATGGCACGACGCCTGGAACGCCAGCGCGCCCGCCTGACGGAACAGGCGCGCACGCTGCATGCGGTCAGTCCGCTGGCTACGCTGGAACGCGGCTACGCCATCGTATTCGACGAACGCGACGGCATCGTGCGTCGCGCCGGCGATGTCGCCGTGGGCGAGCGGCTGCGCGTGATGCTGGGCGACGGCGAGCTGCGCGTACGCCGCGACGACTGATCCCGCCCGGGCCTATACGGTCATTGAACACCGCCGACGGCATCATGGCGGATCGCTCACGACGAGGCCCGCGCCATGCTCGAGAAGAGCTACCCCTACTACGTGGCCAACAAGGCCCGTAAGACCGGCAAGAAGCTGGATGTTCTGGACAAGTACACCGGCAAGGTCGCGACACGCGTCGCCCTGCCCGACGCCGCTGCGCTGGAACAGGCCATTGCGGCGGCCCATGCGGCCACCCGCCCGATGAAACAGTTCAAGCCCTACCAGCGCCAGGCCGTGCTGGAGCATTGCGTGCGTCGCTTCGGCGAGCGGCGCGACGAGCTGGCCTATGCCCTGTGTGTGGAAGCGGGCAAGCCGATCAACGATGCGGCCGGTGAGGTCACGCGGCTGATCGAGACGTTCAAGATCGCCGCCGAGGAAGCCGTGCGGATCAACGGCGAGACGATCAACCTGGAGATCTCCGCGCGCGCCGCCGGTTACCACGGCTACACGCGGCGCGTACCGCTTGGTGCGGTGTCGTTCATCACGCCGTTCAATTTCCCGCTGAATCTGGTCGCGCACAAGGTCGCGCCGGCCATCGCCGCCGGCTGCCCGTTCGTGTTGAAGCCGTCAGAACGCACCCCGCTGGGCGCCCTGATCATCGGACAGATCCTGGCCGAGACCGATCTGCCGAAAGGCGCGTTCTCGGTGCTGCCACTGGACGGCAAGCATGCCGATCCACTGGTCACCGACCCGCGGTTCAAGCTGTTGTCCTTCACCGGCGGCCTGATCGGCTGGGACCTGAAAGCCCGCGCCGGCCAGAAGAAGGTGACGCTGGAACTGGGCGGCAACGCGGCGTGCATCGTGGATGGCGACCAGGCCGGCCAACTGGACGCGGTCGTCGAACGGCTGGTGTTCGGCGCGTTCTACCAGTCGGGGCAGAGTTGCATCAGCGTGCAGCGCATCCTCGTTCATGATGACGTGTACGACGCGCTGCGCCGCAAGCTGGTGGCCCGGGTGCGCACGCTCAAGGCCGGCGATCCGAAGAAGAAAACCACCTTCCTCGGGCCGATGATCGACGAGGCCGCAGCGGCGCGCCTGGAAGGCTGGGTGAAGGAAGCCAGGCAAGGCGGCGCACGGGTGCTGTGCGGCGGCGGCCGCAAGGGCGCCATGCTGGAAGCGACGCTGCTGGAGAACGTGCCGCACGACGCGAAGCTGCAACGCATGGAGGCGTTCGGCCCGGTCGCGTCGATCCAGCGCTTCCTCTCCTTCGACGAGGCGCTGGCCACGGTGAACGACTCGGACTTCGGCCTGCAGGCGGGCATCTTCACCAACGACCTGCGCCATGCGATGCGCGCGTGGGACGAACTCGAGCAAGGCGGCGTCATCGTCAACGACGTGCCCAGTTTCCGCGTGGACAACATGCCGTATGGCGGCGCGAAGTCTTCCGGGATCGGCAGGGAGGGCGTGCGCTACGCCATCGACGACATGAGCGAGACACGCCTGATGGTCATCCGCGACGTCTGACGAGGAAACGGGCATGACGACCCTGGTTTTCGTACACGGGTGGAGCGTCACCAACACATCGGCCTATGGCAGGCTGCCGGAAGCCCTGGCCACCCACTCGGCGCAGTCCGGGGGATCGCTGCACATCGTGGACATCCGGCTCTCCGAGTACCTCACCTTCGACGACCGCGTCACCATGGACGATATCGTGCGCGCGTTCGATCACGCGCTGCGCGGACTGCAACTGGCCGACGGCACGTTCGACTGCATCACCCACTCCACCGGGGGCCCGGTGGTCGTCGCCTGGCTGAATGCGCAGCGCGACCGCCCTGCCCTCTATGCGCCGGTACGACTGCGCCATCTGGTCATGCTGGCCTCCGCGCACTTCGGCTCCGCCCTGGCCGCCTTGGGCAAGGGCGTGGTCGGTCGATTGAAAGCCTGGTTCAACGGCGTCGAGCCGGGACAGCGCATCCTCGACTGGCTGGAGCACGGCAGCCCCGAATCGCTGGCCCAGGCACTGAATATCGTGCACGGCCCGGACTACGCCGCACGCGGCACCTTTCTTTTCGACCTGATCGGCGACCGCCCGGATCGCAAGCTCTACGACTACGTCAACTCTTACACGGGCGAGAACGGCTCAGACGGCGTGATCCGCCTGCCCGCCGCCAACCTCAACGCACGCCACGTGGTGCTGACGCAGGACCGCACCGGCGGCGCGCTGTCGATGACGATCGCGAAAGCACCACGCACGGCATTCAAGCTGCTGGCCGGGCTGTCCCACTCCGGTGGCGACCACGGCATCATGGCCGCCGAGCCGCCGTCGCCGCTTACCGTCGAGGCGATCATGCGTTGCCTCGCCGTGGATTCACCGGCCGCCTACGTGACACTGTGCGATGCGTTCGCCGCGGAAAACATCCAGCGCGACCGTGACAAGGTCGAGGTGGAAACCAAGCTACTCACCACGCGCACGCATATCCACGATCCGCGCAGCCTGCTGATCTTCCGGCTGCTGGACGACCGCGGCGAGCCGCTGCCGCAGGCGAACTTCCTGCTGACCGCCGGACCGACCGCGTCGCCCAACGACCTGCCGCCGGGCTTCTCCACCGACCGGCAGGCCAACTCGCGCAGTCCGGCCACAGTCACGATGTTTCTCAACCATGCGCTGCTGACGGGCGACGGCGCGGTAGTGGACCCACGCGACAGGCGAACGGTGCTGCGCGCGGCACAGCCTTCGCACGCGCCCTACGGCGTACGCATCGTCCCGGTGGATGTCACCGGGCTGGTGCGGCACGCCATCGCCGCCACCGCGAACGGCAACGACCTGCTGGACGTATTGGGCGCCCATGAAACCACGATCCTGGATGTGGTGCTGTCCCGCCACGTGGCGGAAGGGATGTTCCGGCTTACCGCCGACCTGAAGCCGGCGGATTTCCGCACGCCGGTACCCGGTGCGGATATTCCCTAGATGGTGACCCCGGCCCGATTCGAACGGGCGACCTTCCCCTTAGGAGGGATTCGGTATATTTGGCCCAAGGCTTGGGGCTCAAGGGCTTGCGCGATTTGCCGATACAATTGGGACAAAGCTGGGGCAAAGCGGCGAAGGTGTAAGTGGTGCCCCCGGCCCGATTCGAACGGGCGACCTCGCCCTTAGGAGGGGCGCGCTCTATCCAGCTGAGCTACAGGGGCAACAGCCTCAAAGGATACCGGAATGACGAAGGCCAAGACAAAGAAGCGCACGGAACCCGGCGTCTACAAGCGAGTCGACGGCAGGCCCCGCTACGAAGTCCGCATCCGGTGGACTGACCGGGACGGAAACAAACGCTTTCTTCCGACCGTTGTCTACCCCTTCGACCCCAACGCAAAGGCGGGCCCCAGCTGCGAGGCTGCGGCCATCGCCAACGCAAACGCTTATGCAATCCAGGAATGGGCCGCCATCCGCTTTTATGACAAAGCCCGTGCCCAGCTGGCCGAATCCTGGACACTCGGCCAGTTGCTTGAACGGCTGCTCAATGAAGCGGCAACGTCCATCGCGGAAGCCAAGGCCAAGGGCCTCCCCTCCCCCAAGACTGACCAGAAAAATGCCGCGACGTGCCGCATGCTGCTCGGCCTGAGCAAGCCCACGGACACGCCCAACCATGCCGGTTTCCCGGACCTCTGCGCACGGGCTCTCACCGCCCTGAAGCCGGAGCATTTCTCCGGCGCTCCCAACTCCCTGGCATCCCGATTGCTGGGTCGGGGTGACGTGCCCGCACCGGGTGATTCCGTGCGGCGTCTGATGTCTTTTTTCGGGTCTTTGTTCAACAGGGCAAAGACGGAATGGCGCCTTGAGTTCGTTAATCCGCTGGCCGATTGGGGGGACCTGAACCTTCCGCCTGCCAGTCCAGGCCGCGAGCGCACCCTGTCGGCCGAGGAGTGGGAAAAAGTCCGGGCCGCCCTGCGGGGCAATCGGGGCAAGACAAAGCGGTTGCGCACTTCCATTGCAATCCGCCTTGCCATTTACACGGGGCGGCATACCGCTGCCAGGCGCGAAGAGGTCGTCAAGCTCGACTGGGAGGACCTGGACCTTGCGAACGCCACGGCGCACCTTCGTGATACCAAGGCCAAGAACAAGAACAAACAGGGGCATACGCCCAAAAGCCGGACCATCCCCCTCCCGCCTCACGTGGTCCGGCGGTTGGTCTGGATAAAGCGACGCATTGAGGCGCAGGGCGTCGTCGCAACCGGGGCGGTGTTCCAGGCGAAGAAAGGCAAGCGTGTCTCCAAGGACTCGCTGACCAACACATGGTCAAAAGCGTGCGAGAGAACGGGCGTGGCGGGCGCCCGACTCCATGACCTCCGCCACACGCGGATTACGGAAATTGGCAACGTCCTCAAAAGCCCCTACCAGGTCGCGGCAATCTCCGGTCACGACGACCTCAACGTTGTAGGCCGCTACTACAACCCGAAGGCCAAAGACCTGGGCGCCGAACTCGACAACGCGGAGCGCCGGAAGAGGCAGGGGAAAAAGCCCGGAGCAACGACAGCGCGCACGGTCGACGCCGCTGTTGAAGCCCTCAAAGGACTGACGGCCGAGCAAAAGCTTGCAGCCCTGCAACGGGCGATGGCCGAGGACTGAGCCCCGGCATTGCCTCATTGCAGGAACCCCATCCTCATGGACGACGATGGCGGTAGGCTGCGAGTGAGCTGGTTCGCGGTAGACGGTAGACTGGGTGCCCCACATATGGAAGCGTGCTGATGAGAACACCCTTACGGCTTTTGAGCGCAACCCTGGCCCTGCTGGTTCCCGTCATGGCGCTCGGCGCAACGCCCCCTGCCGCCCCTGCCGAGGTCACGGCAGCTGCTCCGCCCGGTACAACTCTCCTTGCATTTTCGGCAAGCGGTGAACAGCCGAACGCGGACGCTGTGGCGGTGTTTCAAACTGCGCCCGACAAAGACAATGTGCGCCATCGCACGCTTGTCCTTTTCGGCAAGAAAGACGGCAAGTTTGTGCCGGATGTCTCCAACGACAAGGTCATCGCTTGCTCGCTGTGCAGCCAGTTCCACGATGACCAGTTTTATGCGGGTGGCGTCAAGGTGACCCCGGGACACGTCCATATCGACCAATCCGACGCGGGCGAAAAACCGTCGGAGACAGCGCTGGATTTTGTTCGGAAAAAAGACGGCTGGCATGTGACCAAAGCGACCCGTCGAACGGTCGTGGCCGGCTACGGCGCGGATACATCCGCTGCCCTCCCGTTACCGCCATCCGGACTTGCCAAGGACATGGATGCGAAGTGGACCGTTCCGGTTTTCTACAACACAGTCCTGTTCAACCGGCGCAATGGAAAGTTCATGTTCATGCACCAGAACAGCACGCCGGACGCTGTCTGGGCGGCCGCCAAGGGCGATTGCAACAAGGACGATTGCGACGTCCTCGTCCAGCAGCAGGACGGCTGCATTTCCCTTGTGCGGGATGCGACGGGCCGACCGTTTGCGGCGGGAACCCCGAATCCCAAGGACAAGAAGGCTGCTCTCGCCAAGGCCATGGACGCATGCAGTGCGGCGGGAGGGACAATGTGCAAGGAAGCCAACACGGACTGTAATACCGGAATTTTTTGAAGCTGTTTTGTCGGCCCCAGAGGCCTTTGAAAGGGAATGGATATGGACGTTGTTTCAGACAAGAAGGTAGACAGGCTCGTCGCCGCGTATGGCATGACGCGCATCTACGAGCTCGATGACAAATCATGGGTGACGGCTCAGGACGGTACAGCAGCCTGGCGACACAACAATCCCGGCAATCTCAAGCTTGAATTTGCCGGCAGCGAACAAAATTCTTCGGTGCACCGTACGAAGGAGCGTGCCCTGGAGAACGCCAAGCATAGCTACGACGGCGTCGTCGACCTGGACCAGCATGGCAACATCGTGTTTGAAAGTTATGAGGCTGGCCGCGCCGCACAACAGAAATACGTCGAGCTTCGTCATGCGGACCATACCGTTGAAGAGCTCATCAAGGATTATTCGAAGCCTGACTACAGCGGCGCTGTCCACTACGACGCGCAGGCAAAGGACATCCATTCTGTCGCTGCGGCCGAAGGCCAGGACCTGCATGGAAAAAAGGTCCGGGACATGACGGTCGCGGAAAGAGGCGCCCTGCTCGACGGAATCTCCCATTACGAACACTGGAAACCCGGAACCGTTACACCGACGCCGGTCATGACCGAAGAGCAGGTCACCGCTCTCAAAGCCTCACACCCTGCCCCTCATCCGGCGCCTGCTGCCCACGGTGCTCATGCTCCCGGCGGCCACGCCCACGCCTACAAGCAAGGCGACCACGGAGCCGCAGTTGGCGCGCTCCAGTCCGACCTCGCCGCTCTCGGCATCACGGCACGCGACGGCACTGCCATCCATCCCGACCAGCACTTTGGGCCACACACCAAAGAAGCCGTCGAGGCGTTTCAGACGGCGCGCGGACTCCATGCCGATGGTGTTGCAGGGCCGGCGACCATGGCCGCCATCGGTGAGGCGAAGAACCACGCGCAGGCAACCAGCCAGCAAAGCGTCCCCACGCTGCTCGATGCCCGTCATCCCGCCAACGGCATTTACGAGCAGGCCCACACCTGCGTTGCGCGCATTGACCAGGAGCAGGGCCGCACGCCGGGCCCGCACACGCAGAACTTCGCCGGCTCCCTGACTTCCGCCGCCACGGCTGCCGGTTTCAGCCGCATCGACCATGTGGCCTTGTCGGACGACGCCAACCGGGGCTATGCAATCCAGGGCGAACTCAACTCCCCCTTCAAGAAGTTCGTGGAAGTCGACGTCATGCAAGCCGTCCAGACTCCGATTGCACAGAGCAGCCAAGAGGCGGCGGTCAACGTGCAAAACAACACCCAGCAGCAGGCACAGGCCCAGCAACAGGTCCAGCAGCAGGTGGCGCCGGACGTCCAGCAAGCGGCCGGGCCTTCGATGACCCGGTAACGGTAGGACCGGTGTCGATGGCACCGGTTCTCTCATGGGGTGATACGCGACCGGGGCATTATCGCCACATGCCCGAGTCCACGCCCGAAAACCCCATTCTCACGGACGACGATGTCCGCTGGCTCCTCGTCCAGACCGCCGCGTCCCTGAGTCGCTTGTGGGCGCGGCTGGACGGCATTCGCACACCGAACCCCATGCATGTCCCAGTCTCCCAGGACATCGCCCCGCCTGAGCCCTGGCTCGACGTCCTGCCGCGCAATGTGGCGTTGTCCGGCGTGGTTCGGGCAGTGCTGCTTTCAAAAGCCCTGCTCATTGAAGAGGCGGTGGTCAAACGGCCACCCGACCGGCGGCAAATCTGCTTGATGGTTCAGCACATCCAGTGCGGTGCTACCGAATGGTCGGCGAACACCCTCGCCCTTGCCCGAAAGCTTGAAGTCACCCTGGCCGACACCGTGATTGGGGAGACCAACGGCCGCTCGATGCACAGCGACATCAACCAGCTTGATGGCACCCAGGCACGGAGCACGGGCACCGCGTCGGGGCCGATTTCGAAGGGCTGACGGCGAATTAAGAACCCAGATACACGGCCGCACTGCTCTGGTACTTCTTCAGCAG
This sequence comes from Xanthomonas sp. NCPPB 2632, assembly GCF_041228075.2. Classification (NCBI taxonomy): domain Bacteria; kingdom Pseudomonadati; phylum Pseudomonadota; class Gammaproteobacteria; order Lysobacterales; family Lysobacteraceae; genus Xanthomonas; species Xanthomonas sp. NCPPB 2632. The sequence goes on along the minus strand of NZ_CM192979.1, from coordinate 1,357,037 downwards.
GCCTTCGAGAAAGCGCACGACGGCGGTTTCGTCGTGAAGGAAGGCCATGACGTCCTGGTCTTCCCGGTCGTCCTCGGGAAGCTCCCCGTCGCGATACTGGAGCACCATTTGCCACTTCACATCGTCGTCTTCAGTGATGCCATACGTCGACTCCAACCACGCATATTCATCTGGCTCACCGTGCAATCCGGACTCGCCCCACACCCTCGCCATTTCGGCCAAGATGGCAGTAATCAATTCATCTTCGGTCACGCTCTTGCTCCTCCTTGTTTGGGTTTGCTTCGAGTGCTCGCCCGCGTCTCTTCGACCGATGCCAAAACCAGTTGCTCGAATGCGTCGGGTTTCAACGGCCAGGGGAATCGGAGAACGGACTTCATGGCGTTCGGCTGTCGATGCGCCTTCGCTTCTCCCCAGGCTTTTGCAGCGGCAGGCTGAAGCTTCGAGAAAACCTCAACCTCGCGCGCGGTGGGCCTGAAAATGGCCCGCACCGCAATCCCCGCCATGTCGCCATTGGCCTGCCGTCCCAGAGCGATTCTGGGCTCCGGCCCGCCCGTCATCGGAATGACATCGCAAGCCAAGGCATGCCGTGCCGCTATGGACATGCAAAGCTCTTCGAGTTTCACATCTTCGAAAACGGGAGCACGCCGGGTATCGACACGCCTGACCTTGCCAGCTCTTGGCGCCGTGACCGGAGGCGCCGGCTTCCACACGTGGCCCCCGGCTGTGTTGCAAACCGGAAGCCTGCCGTGTGCGCGGACGTACTGCTCCAGCAAAACCTCTTCCGCAAAAGACACGACCGAACCGTTCACGCCATCCATCGGCGCCGCGACGAACCAGTGATTTTTCGGGTCGTGCCCGACGCGCTCCCTGTACGCCTGGATGGCGCGGCTTGTCTTGATTTTGAAGCCGCCTTGCGCGTTGACGGCACCGGTCATGTTCGCCAGGTGCTTCGCCGACCGGCGGGCAATGCCTTCGCCGATGCCCTTGCCGATATAGACGACGTTGACGGGAAGTGCGCCGACATCAAGCCCGTCCGGCTTTCCTTCAGTCAGCATGTACACGCCCCACGAATCGAACCGCTCGGCGTGCTTCAGGACTTCGAGAAGCGGCACAGGTTCAAGCAGACGAATGAGGGCAAGGACTTCGCTTTCCAGATTCGTGGTGATGTGGGCCTTGGAACTTTCCATGTTGCTGCTCTGAATGTTGGGAAGCGAAAAATGTTCCGACCGGCCGTCGCACGGTTTGCGACGTCCGGTCCGGTCCAAGAATTCACCTTGGGCCATCTCTCCTGGCGTCAGGGCGCTTTCTTACCCGCCTTGCACCATTCCTGCCATTCCTGGAGCTGGTCTGCCGCAATGGGCGCGTCTGCGCCCTGCTCTTTATGAAAAGCAGTAACCCATCCGTCGACGCACGCACCGGTCGCCGGGTCGGTGTCCGCTACAGCAGGCGCATCGGCGAAGCTCGCGGCATCCGTGGCCTCGGCCTTCGGAGGAGCGGCGACAGCCAGCGGTGCCGGGGGCGTTGCGGGGGCCTTGGCTTCCGGCGGCGCGGCCGGTGCGGGGGCTGCCTCGACTGGCAAGGTTGCCGCGTCCGGCGAAGCGGCCGGCTTTACGGGCTGCCGTACCTCGGCAATTGCGCGGTTGACCTCAGATTGCCAATCCTGGGCTTTTTCGATTTCCGCAATGCGGGGGTCAGGGGTGCGCGGTGTATTTGGCCCGCGCACTGCGGCGGCGTCAATTCGCAACTGCTGCAAATCTTCCGGGACTTGCCAATTTACGGCGGCGATGACGGCGGAATCCTCATAGGTCTCCTTCCGCGCGGATGCCGGGTCAAGCCGCTTGATGGGCCCCTTGATGGCGTCGTTTTCGACGACGAACGACAAGAGCACATGGTCATCTTTGTCGAGCACGGTCACCGGTCCGGACAGGTGCCCCTTGTCGAACGTGACAGTCTTGGCCGCACTGTCGTTGAGACTGGTTAGCGCCATCATCTTCCTGCCGGGAGCACCTGGCAGGACATCGTTGAACGCGACGAACGGAATAGTGGACGGCTCCCCATGGTACTTCCACTCCCCGTCCTTCTGCCCATCCTTGTACTGGCCTTCCAGGATTACGTGCTTGGAGCCGAACCCGTAGTTCCAGAAGTAGGGCCCGTCCTTCTCGTTGTCGTCATATGTCGTTATCTCGTAGTAGCTGTCGAAGTTCGGCGTGGCAAGACCGCTGCCGTTGAACTTACCGTCGCTTCCCCAGCTGCCTTCCGCGAGCTCGTCACCGTTCTGTGCACGCCACAGTTCCTTGCCACGCCGGTGCCCGTTTTCGAGCTTGAATGAGTGGGTGACATACTTTCCATCCGCCGAATAGAACGTCTGGCTGCCATCCATGGACCCGTCCTTCCAGTTTGTTTCGGAGAGCTTGTCGCCATTTTTGTTGTAAGCAATGGCCTCCCCGTCGAGGCGGTTGTGGTGGATGGTGAGCGTCAGTGCTTTGACGCCATCGCGCGACGCACAACGCACGTCACCTTCTTCGACACCCTTTTCAAACGCAACGTCACACGCATCTGCGTAAATGGTGGAGTTGAACCCAGGGGAGTGCATCGCCAGCCCCATCAGGGAACGGCTTATGAAATCAGGAGCGGGTTCGTAATGGGCGACGCCCTTGAACGGGTCTGTTTCGCCGTGCAGATAGGCCAGGCCGTTGTTGTAATCCAGCTGCTGACTCGGAACAGTCGAGTGGCCGCAGGCGGCCAAGAGCGCCGTGGTGACAAATGCTGTAAGCAAACGGGCAGCGCGGCTGCCTGCCCGTGCATTGCCGGACGTCGAAGAAAGATTCACCGATTTTCCCCTGTAAGAATGCGGCCCCGTGGCTTCCAATGCCATGGCTCACCGCCGGGGAGTCGCCATACTAGCTAATCCATCGGTGGTGCCGCTACAGAAAAACGGTGTGCGCCAATCCGCAAAACTGACATCGGAATTTATTTCGATTCCGGCGCGATTGGCTTCCTGGATTCTGCCCATCATGCCAACACTTCCGCCTGCAAGCGTGAGTTGCCCTTACCCTTTGTTCCTGGACTCCCGTCGGTCGTCCGGCGAGTTGTCCGACTTACCCAGGCGCCAACACGACAAACCCATGATGCTCCAACACGCGCCGACTGAGCGCGATGAACTCGGCCGTGGAAAGGTCATGCTTCGCGTCGTTGGTGCGCCAGGCGCAGATGCGAATTTCGGCGACGGTGGCAGCGGCATCAAGGTGGTCTACCGACGGCAGGAGCCCGAAACCTTTCTTGTAGGCATGACGCCCCAGTTTGGATTCCGCGTTGTTGTACGTCCCAATCAAATGCCAGTCGAGCATTTCGCCGGTGTAGCAATCAAGGCCGTTCGACGCCACCACGGCGGCGTGAATGAGTCGCCGGTAGTTTCTTTTTGTCGCCTCCGTGTGGCCTCGCTTGAGGTCCCGCTTGACATGCGCATCGGCCCTGTTCCGGACCCAGCGGACGTAAATTTCTGCCGACAGCTTTCCCTCCAGGAAAGACGGCAATGGATACGACTCCGCCAGTGGCGTTGCCAAATCCATCGCGCTCAATGAATTCCCTCTTTCTCAACAAGCCGCGCGAGGAGGTCATCCGGGTCGCGGTAATCATCCTCGTCCACGTCGAGCCCGGACAAGAGGCTGCAAACGGCGAAAAACTCGACCCAGGCCTGGAAGGCATATTTGTACTGGAGCCCGCCCTCACGTCCGCAGCGCCCATATTTGTGGGCCAGCTGCGGCAGGACGGATTGGAGCTCGGCGAGGTCGCCGGTCCGGACGGCGATATCCAGGGACGCGAGCAGGAGCCATTCCCGTTGCGGGCTGAAGACCGGAATACGTTCGAAGGCCCCGAAGGCCGGCGCATGGTCATGCAGCTTGCCCAGGGTGATACCCGCCATGTAGCGGTCCCAATCCGGTTCTTTTTCGGTCATGTCCGTTGCCCCTGCTAAAGAGCGGGCATTGTCGACCCCTCTCCCGGGGTAATCAATCGCCGGCCACACCCACCCAACCGGCTACTCAGCCATTCACGCGCGCCCCGGTGGCCGGGTGGTTGTTCACCGGCCAAGCCCCCCGGCCGACCTCAGCTTGGGCCCAACGGTCGGCGGGATGCCATGCGCTTCATCAGCACGGCGAGAAGGTCTTCCGAGCTGCGAGGGCGCCTGGAGGTGTCAGTAAGCAACTGAGCAGCCCATTCCCTGTCCGCTTGCTCAGCCTCGGGGCCGTCGGCGTCCGTCCAATCCGCCAACAAATCCAATAGAAAGCCGTCCATTTTCCGCTCACTTGCCGACATGCGCCTCCGCACCATTTTTTTACGGTCAGCCTCATGAGCTTCGAGTTGCTCCAGCGCTCGACTCAACTTGATTTCAAGCTTGTCGATGGTGCGCTGCATTCTTTTTTCCACCCGTTCGACCGCCGCCTCCCGCCGAGCCTTTGCCTTCAGCTTCTCGGCCTCCAACCTCTCAAGGACCCGAGAACGCACCTCCTGCGCACGCGCAGCTTCACGCTTCGTCGCCTCATCACGAAGCGCGTCAACAATTTCGCAGTCAGCTTCTTTCCCGAGCCTAGAGATTGCCTCTCGGGGGTCGGGCTCTCTTGCAACGATGAGGCGAACGTTTTCGACACCGTTCCCCAGCACATGTTCTACGAATTGCCGCCATGTTTTCGGGGGACCGCCCTTGCGGGCGCTCGGGGAAACGACCTTCCAGATTCGCGGCTCGCCGTCGAAGTCGACGAGCAAACCATAGCTAGTCCAGAGGCGGAGGATGAAATTTTCTTTCGTCTTTTCCATGCGCACCCTCAAATGTCGACGCCGTATCGGACGTGCATTATATGCACATTGTGCCCTTGTTGCACACCTAATATGATGTCGTCAGTCCCAGCTACCGGAATCGTCCGATGCAAATCACTCCGCATGGCACCCCGGCTCATCCGCCATCAGCTCCCCCCGGAGTGCTGTACGCGTCAGTGGCGGGGGAAGTCATCCGCCTCCTGCGGATGCTCCAGGGACGCGGGCGAAGGACTCAGGCCGCAGTGGCCGACAGGCTGGGGTTCGCGGGACACTCCACTCTCGCTCGTATCGAGCGGGGCACTGTCCTTCCTAACATCGAACAGTTGGCGTCACTCGCCAAACTCTTCGGGACAACGCCCTCCCTTCTTCTCGCCGACGCAGATGCACTGGCCTTAATGCTGGTGAGAAACCGCGTTGTGGTCGCGCCCTCCAAGCGCGACCTGGACGTGGCCGTCGAGCGCGGTGACTGCGAGCCCTGGAAGGGCCGCATCCATGACCTGCTTGTCCTCGCCTCCCCCGACGCGTGGTCCTTTCAAGGAGAGCAGGGTTGGGAAATCCGCTCTATCCGGCGGTTTGCAGCGAGCCTGCCGTCGCCCGGGTGACCTTTCCCTGACCGACGCCCCGAACGGGCGAACGAGCACGACGTGCTTAGGATGTCAGACCGGCATTTCCCACTGCCTGACCCACTCCTGCATCTTGGGTTTCAGCTCCCGCCATTCCCACTCAGCCCACAGCACTGTCGCCGCCCCTGCCCCCAGCAGGAGGCACACGCAATGGCGGTGTCGGTTGGTTGACCCCTTCGCTGCGCGCATGAGGGACTCCGAGCGCCGCTCTTTGGGGTCAGCGCCGGCCCTCAGGAGCAACTCGACGATGTGCGGGTGGCCCCGGTGTGCCGCATGCATGAGGGCGCACGACCGGTCCGCTCGTGGGTCGGCCCCGGCCGCCAGCAGCGCTTTGGCCCCGTAAAAGTCACCGTCCCAGGCCGCGTCTTGCAACTCCCGGTCTCTCATGTACCCTCTTTTTTCGAGTTAAAAGACCATCCTGACGATTCTTTTCATTTAGTCAAGGAAGAGGGGTTGACAGGCGGCGGTTTTCCTGGACTGTATATGAGAGACCACCTAAGAAAAGGGCTGGGCTCAAACCCCATCCCCCACTTTTTAGGAGTTCTTTCATGTCTTTCCCCAATCGCCGCTTTTTGCTCGGGCTCCTGGCCCTGGCTCCCCTCTCCGCGTTTGCCCAGACTTTCGCCGCGCCCGTCTGTGATGGTTTTTTCTGCGCCACACCCATCACCCTCCCCGCTCCTGTCATCGACCCGGAGAGCACAAATTCCGTGGCTGTCGGCCCCGGGGCAACCATTCGTTTCCCGTCAGCCCTGGAGGGACTGAGCGGCGGCGAATCAGCCGCCTTCGGTGCCGGCGCAACCGTGATTGGCATCGGTTCCAATTCATTCGGCGCCTTCTCCCAGGCGCTTGCCAGCGATGCTGTCGCAAACGGCTGGCACGCCACCGCGAAGTCCAACGGCGCCATTGCCATCGGCTCGCAGTCTCAAGCCGGTGACCCAGTGCTCTACCCCGGAAACCAGCCCAACGGCGTGGTCGGCGCACAGATTGCCATCGGTGACCAGTCGCAGGCCGTTGGTGGCAGCAGCGTTGTCGTTGGCCCGCAAGCGAGTGCAGACGGGATGTTCGGAACTGCCATTGGTGCAGGCTCGCATGCAGATGGGTTCGGATGTCTCGCCCTGGGCTCGGGCTCGGTTTGTACCCAGCAAAACACGGCAGCACTCGGCAACCGCCGCATCACTGGCATTCTCTACGGACAGGATAACTTTGACGGCGCCGCAGTGGGTCAGCTTCGACAGGTGACCAACGGCTTTGGTGCCGGTGCAGGCGTCGACGCAGGCGGGAATTTTCAGTCGCCGCAATTCGTATTGAGTGGTGGCACATATTCCGACGTCAATTCAGCACTCCTCTACCTGGACGGCCGTTTCAACGACATCGGAACTGGCCCCGGCCAGCCCGGCGAGGCGGGCCCACAGGGGCCGAAGGGTGACCAAGGCGTTGCCGGTCCTCCGGGCGCCGGCAACGGTCGCGATGATGCCGCCGTGCATTACGACACGCGCGCAGATGGGTCGACCGACACGGGCAACGTGACGTTACAGGGCCAGGGCGGGACTGGCATCCACAACCTCCGTGCGGGTGTTGCGACCGATGACGCTGCCAATGTCGGCCAAGTCCAGCAGGGCGTGGCTGATGCAAAGAACTATGCCGATAAAGGCGACGCCCGGACGTTGAATTGGGCGAATTCCTACACCGACGCCCGCATTGCAGCGATGAGCCACGTTCTCAACCGTCGAATCGCCCAGGCAGGCGCGGTAGGCTCCGTGATGGGCTCCATGGCCCTCTCCGCCGGCTCGGTGCAGCAGCAGTCCAAGCTCTCCATGGGTGCCGCCGGATATCGTGGTCAATCAGCAATCGGTCTCGCGTACACGTATCGTTTTGAGAACGAGCGGGTCGCGGTGGCCGTTGGAGGCGCGTTCTCCGGCGAAGGGTCCGCCGTGGCGGTTTCCGTCAGCGTTGGCATCGGGCAGTAACCGTTCAAGAACCCGTGTCCCGTGACTCCTTCGAGACACGGGCAGGCCGGTTGGGACCGGCCGGGAACAGGCTCCTTCGGGAGCCTGTTTTTTATGCTGAGCGTACACGGGTGCTGAGCACGAGTTGCGGTCGCACACGCGCCTGGTCTCCGGGAATTGGAGCGCGTACAACGGAGAGGCGCCGAGCGCCGAGGCTCAGGTAGAAACCCTCTGCATTGGGGTCCGAGTCCACATCGACATCAGGGATTCCAGAGGCCGCCAGCAGCGCCATGGCGTGACCTACGAGAGCCTGTCCGATGCCTCTGCCCATCCGCGCTGGAGAAACCCACAGATGGGCGAGCTCATATCCGGCCCGCACTTTACTTCGCAATTGATAGAAGCCGGCTGGCTCATCATGCCTGACCAAAAACGTGGGGCAATTCTCGATGGAGACAGCGGAAAGGACAAGTTCCTGACGCCAGCGCCTCATCTGGTCCACCGGATAACCCCATGCAGCCTTCGCAGCCCATGCAATCTCCGACAGTCCTGGAGCGTCCGTGGGCACCGCGCGGACAACATCCACCATTATAAGGTCTTCCTGAATGACGGGCCCGTGGCTCAGGCCGGGCCGAAGGTTCCCGTGATGTTCCAGAGCGTCGAGACGTGGTCTACAAACGTTCCCCCGATGTCCAGACCTGCATCCTTTGCCGACGCTTTCAGTGACGCATTGACCTGAAAATCGTCATCATAAGAGAGCGACAATGAAAACTCCTGCATCCCGCTTTTCAATCGCATCCTGGCGACCGCGTCCCAGGTAGATTCGTGCTCATACCACACCATGTTTTCGGGCAACGTCGGTGTGTCGTGTCCCTTCAGCCGAACGTGGAGGACAATCCGGTCGGTCTTGCTGTTCTTCGATGAAAACGACGCTCCCGCATTTGCACCGGACGCTTCCAGTGGCACTGAGAGATTCGCCGCAAAGTCCTTGCCCCAACCCCGTGCGCACTCTGCACGAATTTCCCGTGCGCCGAGTGATGCGAGCAGCAGGCAAACTTCAGCGAGCTTGTGCTCAAACACCTTCCGGTGAAAGACGGCGGCGGGATAGAAGAGCACTTTCTCGGTTGGATGCCTCGCATACACGCCCCTCACAAGCGGGTGTCCGGGAGGGAACCTTAGAGACGTCTTTGCCCTTGACAGCCCCACCGGCACCAGGCCAGCACCGAACTCTTTTTCCTTTGTCAGATGTTTGTAGACACCATAAGCCGCCTCTGCCCCGATAAAAATGAAGTTCATGCGGGCCGATGCGAGCATCGCAATCCTTGCCACCCTGAGCCAATCGTCCGTGACCGAAGGCGGCGCCGTCGGTTGCTTTCCTGCACGTGCCGTGGCGTCATCGACGACGGCAATCAACGGCCCGACTTCATCCTCTTCCAGCATCACATGTCCTCAATTTGCATTCGCCTCGGCGGACTCCCGCCGCCCAGGCTCGATGCCCGGAATTCTAGTACACGCCAGTGGTCGGGTCTCGCCAACATTGCGAGTATGTACGGCGAATGGCTGGCCCAAGAAAAAGGCCCCTGCTCGGGGCCTGCTTTTCTTTTCTCGTCGGGGTGGCTTGTAATCAGAAATCAACGGTCATCAAAACGGCGCCGGAATACGAACCATCCGGCACGCGACTGCCTGCCGGAATCCGCACAGTCATCGGGACATTGGTTGCAGCAAGACCCGTGGCGCTCGTAAAAGACGGGCCCTGCATGGCATTGATGACCTGGCCGTTGGCGTCGGTGATGGTGTACGGCAGCGTGTTGCCCTTGCCGTCAGACAGCGCCGTCGGGCCACTCAGGTGAACCGTTGCCGCCGTGCCCTTGGTGCATGTGACGCCAGCGGCGGTTTGCATGCTGGAGCCCTTGGCCGAATCCACACTTTGAAAAGTCATGGTCGGGGATTGGGTGATTGCACAGGCGGCTTCGACGCGTGCGGTGACGATGAAAAAGCCGGTTGCAGTCCCCGCAAAAGCGGGTGCGGCGGCGACGAGGGAAACCAGGGCGAGGGAGAGAATGGTCTTCATGCCAGTGCTCCTGCAATCCAGGCCGCCGGGATGGCGAGGAGGGAGAGAGCGAAGGCGGTGTAGATGCCGCCCGAAAAGCACGTGTCGCACAAGTCAACGATGGCTTCGATGGGGGCTGCAATGGCGTCGGTCATGGGAAACTCCTGTGGGATATTGGGATTTGGGAAAGAGCTGTTTCTGTCTCTCTTTCAACCACAGTACGAGCGTTTTAAGTTTTGGCAAGAGCAAAAATGCAAATAAATGAAAATATATTTTAGGGAAATAAAGTCAAATCGGGAGGCAAAAAAAAGGCCCCATTCCGGGGTCTGGGCGGTGTCGCTTTCATGCAGCCTTCCTCTTTAATCGGGGTGCCCTGCGCGCCCGGGCAACAGCCTGCTTTCCCATCCGCTCCTCCACCTCGCGCCATGTCCGGCCGGCCCGGTGAAGGGCCGATGCAGCCGCTGCATTCAGCCGCCCCTCGTCCTGGCCCGGGAGCAGTTCAAGGGCTTCAGCATGGCGTGCGCTCCGCCCTTCATTGATGAGCCGGCTTGCCACGGCCGGTGAGGTGGAAAGGACCAGTGCGATGGCTCTCAGGGACTCCCCTGCGTCCTGCATGCGGACAGCCGTTGCCTGGCGGTTGAGGCGATGGCGGTCCCGGGTCGAAAGGCTGGAGCGGGACGCTGCCCGGCGTTCCGGCAGCGCGGTACCGGTCTTCTGCGTGTGTCGGTGGGCAAGAAGCTGGGCTGCTGTCCCGCTGATGCCCATGACTTCGCCCACCGCTGCCCACGTCAGGCCTGAAAGGCGCAAGGCAAAGGCCTTCCGTCGCCGACGTGCGGCAACTGCCGGACTTCGGGTTGGGTTTTTGTCGTTGCTTTTCACTTTCATCGTGTCATTCCCCGTTGCTGGTTTTTGAGTTTCTGGTTCTGGATTTGGATGTGGTCCGGCGCAGTGGAACCAAAGAGTCGGTCGACCATTTCGGCCGTTGCGGTTTTGAGACGTGCGACCTGGTCTGTCAGGTTCGATGCCCAGGCACGCACTTGGTGTGCGCCCTCTTCCAGGGCGTTGGCTTTGAAGGAATGACGGCCGAGGGTCGACGCGAAGCCCGAAGCGGTCTCTTTGTCAATGAATACGTCAAGGCGGTGTTTCGCACGTGTGGCGGCAACAAGGCCAAGGTGGTGATTACTGGCCGCACTGCCAAGCCAAAAGCATTCATCGGTGGTCTGCCCCTGGCTTTTGTGTGCAGTCGTCGCGTAGCTGTAACCCCAGTTGTCATGCTCGTAACTGTCAAACACAAATATCCGTTCCGAGCCGTTCTCCGCCAGCTCGTCCATCCTTACTTTGATGTTGAGACCACCGAGCTGGTTCCGCTCAATTCCAAGAATGGTGGCATCTTCATTTGTCGCAGCTTTGTCGCCCCTGTGGTCCCCAACCTTGCTGAAAAACCGGATGCGGTCGTGGACTGCGACGGGCAAACGCTGTTGGCCGCCGGCAGCCGTGACCACGGTGGCGTTGTAATCGTCGCCGTCGAGCTCACCCCGGTCTTTGAGGCCCTTCCGGATGCCGCGTGCAATTTCGAGGACGTCGACGTTGGTCGCTGCGATGGCGAGTTTCTCGCTGGATTTTTTTGGGGACGCAAGATAAGCCTTCACCAGCCCGTCAATCGCGGCCTTGCCGTCGTCGAACTGGTGGAGCGCCCCCATGTCGTCCATCTTTTTGTAGAGCGCGCGGCCATGCGCCAGTGCCTGGCGTCCCGTCCGCTCTCCGCGCTTTTGGTGGCTGCCTTCGTAGAACGCGTTGGCGAGGTCCAGGCCCTCCGCTGTTTTCTGTCTGGTGATTTCTGTCAGCCGGGCAAAACCGAATTTTTCGGTGAGGGCACGAAAAGGCGAGCCCTGGTCAATCGCCTGGATTTGCAAGTTGTCTCCAAGCAAAACCAGCTTGCCTCCGGCCTTCAAATACGCCTTCTGCACCACGTCAAACGACCGGGTCCCCACCATCGAGGCCTCGTCCAAAATCAGGACGGATTTTGCATCCGGCATCCATTCGGGATTTTTCTTCTCGATGCGTTTTGCCAGTGCTGCAAGCGCGATGCCCTCCACCCCGCTTTCGGCTTGGAGTTTTTTTGCGGCCTTCCACGACGTGGCGGCACCCTGGACCTTGAGGCCCTCAGCGTGCATGACCTCGACAAGCCCCTGGCAACTCGTGGTCTTGCCAGTGCCTGCAAATCCCAGAACACACGCAATCGCACCGGTGCCGTGTGCGCAGTGCTCAATCATTTTTCTCTGTTCGTCTTTGAGCTTGAACGGTGTGCCGAGCTCTGCGGATTTCTTGGCTTCGAAGCGCTCGATGCCGGCCGTCACCCGCGCCATGGGCACCTGGTGGCGCATGTCCTTTGCAGCCTGGTCAGCCATGGTGAGGACCGCTTTTTCCCGGGCAATGGTTTCAAGGTTTGCATACCGGGTTTCCCGGTGTTTGAGGTCTGGCCGGCTGGACCACTCGTGTGGCTCCCCGGACTGGCGTTCCGGCTTGATGTGAACAATGTCGGCGCGCCGCGAAAAAGCTTTTTCAGCCTGGAGCGTGTGCTGAATTCCCTTCCCAACACTGTTTTTCGCCAGTCGCTCAAGCAGTGCCGGCCGGGTGATGACCGCTTCCATCTCGTGCAGCTGCTCGATGACTTCGGCGGTGTCCCGTTCGCGGGAGACGTTTTTCTGGGCTTTCAGGCCTTCAATCGTCGGCACCCACTCCGGGTGCTTGGACCGCAGGTCTGCCAGCGTTTCATCCCAGGCCTCGGTGAGCTCGGAAAAAGTGGGCTCGTCTTTTTTCTTGCGGGTCGCGACAGCGGCATTGTGGGCGTCCGGATGGGCTTTCTTGTATTCAGCCACTTCCTGCGCGCGTGTGGAAAAGTGGTCCCGCAGTTGCTTGGGCACGCCGGCAATCTCAAAAGCGTCCCGGCCATTGGCTTCACCCAATCCGTTGTGACCAAGCGTGTGCTCGATGCCGTAACCGAGCTCCTGGAGATTGGCAGCCAGCTGGCTGCGATACAGCGCACTGAGGGCTTGCGTGTAGCGGAAGATTTCCTTTGTTTCGACGCAGCACAGCTGCCCGTCCTCTCCCCGGGCCACGTTGTACAACAGCGTGTGTGTGTGGAGTTGGGGTTCCAGGTTTCTGTTGGAAAAGTGGTTGTGCGCACTGGCAACCACGCCTTCGGTTCCAATCGAATCGACGCCGGCATGTCCACGGCGGGCGCGCAGCAAGCCTTCCTTTTCAATGAATTCGAGCACCGCGCCGACGGCGTGTTGCTGGGCCCGGAGAATGGCATCGCGGTCCTCGCCGCTTGCCAGGGCATAAGCCACAGAAACTGATTTCGGCGCTGAAAAAGTTGCATCCAGGCCAATGCAGCGCCGGGCTCGACCCGCATTTGGTGTGAGAGGCTTCCTCCGCGTGCTGTTCGGGTCAAAGCCTGCCGCCAGCCGCTCCATCTGTTCGGCGGTCGGCTCGCCGCTCAGGCTGAGGTCTTCGGCACCTTTGCCAATCCAGGCGGATGCGGAGCGCACTTCGCCGTCTGCGGAACGGTAATACTCCGTGCTCTGAAGGTAGGCCACCACATTGCCGCCTTTCTTCCCGCCATTTGTCAGCCTGGTCAGTGAAAGCATTAGAGCCTCCTCCGCATCGAGGGCGCGGGCGCCATGGCAAGCGGAAGGTCCAGGGAAAGCTCGAACGCTTCGAGGTACGTTTTGGACTCTGTGGGCATAACTGCCCGGTCATACAGGCTCCACGCCGACGACTCCCCGAAGCGCGGGAAAAGGTGCGACATCACCGCGAGATTCCCGGCATGGGCGGCACGCCTGAGAGCCTTGGGTCCGTCGTAACCGGGCGTGATGCCGGGGAAGTCCGCCAGGAGCTCGTCAATGACGGCGAGGTGCCCGTTCTGGAATTCGTCACTGATGACGCTGTAGAGCAGTGCCGCATTTTCACGCTGGTCCCGGGCATGCGCGCGGTATGCCCTGATTTCCGCGACGTCGCCCATGAGTGCAAACATCGACACACCGATGAGCGCAGGAGATGGGGAGACGTCATCGAAGACATCGGGGTCCCTGTCGTCGGGCTTGGCTTCCGGCATCGGTGCCTTGGGCATGGGTGGGTCGTACTGTTCGGTTCGGCGGGCCATGAGGGATGTCCTTGAGAAGGGGATATCCTTTCAGAGTGCGTCAAACCGGCTTCCTGTCAACCCCAAAAGGGGAAATAAAAGGTTCTTTTCCGGTATCTTTTTAAAGTCGCCGGGCACGGGGTTTTTCCTGCATCGGCTCCGCCGCGTCGGGGAGGGACTCGACAAGGGCCTGGCGCTCGGTGAGGGCATCAATAAAGTGCCTGGAAGCCGCCGGGACCGTCTGCCACGTGCGGTCGTCCCACTCTTTGACGGCGTGGCCGTATCGCGTGAAGAGATGGCTGATGACCTCCAGGTGGGTGGTCGTGGCGGCGACATGAAGGACTTCCGGGCCGCACACGTCTGCATCCACACCAGGATATGTGCCATCCAGGAGCACATCCATTGCCTTCAGGCGCCCGGGCGTGCCCGAGGCCAATGCCAGCTGATTCAGCAGCGGCCACCCGTCGGGACGGAAGAGGAAGCGCGGGTTGCAAGGGGTTTCCCGATATTCGAGCACTACACCGAGCGGGTCGTCGCCATGGCGGACCTGGTATTCAGCAATCCTGGTAGCACGGGCGATATCATCGACGCCGATGTTGTTGTTGCGGTTGTGGTTGCGGCTCATGGGGCTCTCCTAGGGATGTGGTCACCTTCCAGCCTGGGAAAGAACCGCCGTCTGTCAAGCCCCTTTCAGCCACAAAACAAAGCCCCGATAAGGGGCCTTCGTCGCTTTCTCCAAAAGCTGCTTTTAAAGCCTTCGGGCTCGTGGTTTTTCCTCCGCCGGCTCCACGGGTGGGGGAACGGATGCCGACAACGTCCGCTTCTCGATGACGGCCGTAATCAATTGCCGCGAAGCCAGGGGCAACGGCTCGTCGATGTCTTCGTCGGGCTCGTCCCACGCATGGAAATTGTCCCAGTCGACCAGGGCGCCGTACCTTTCAAACAGGTGCGCCACCGCTTCGAGATTCTCATCGCGTGCCGCATGCTTGAGCGCGTTGGGTACCTGTTCCCGGCTGTCAATCCGGGGGTAGTCGTCCAGGAGCTCGTCGAGCGCGGCCAGGAGCTCCGGCGTCATGAGGCCCCGCTCTCCCATCACGATGTCGTAAGGCCAGTCCACGTGTCCGTTTGATGCGCACACAGGCCCGCAGCGGAGGACGTGCGACGGTACCGTACTTTCTGGAGGAGGTTTGGAAAGAGTGGTGCACGGCGGATGCAGTATTCAATGTCCATGGGTTTTAGAGCCTTCGGAGCCGGGGCTTTTCCTTCACCGGCTCGACCGCTTCGGGCAGTGTCTGGGCAAAGGCCTGGCGCTCGGACAGTGCCTCGATAAGACTGCGGGAAGCGATGGGGAGACTGCTCATAAGCTCCGGTGTCCAGTCCTTGAAACTCGTCCCGAAGCGCGGAAAAAGATGGCCCACCACCTCCAAGTTGCCCGCCTTGGCGGCGACCACCAGCGCGTACGGCCCGTACTGTTTGGCGTCCACACTCGGATATGTACCGTCGAGCATTTCATCGATGGCTGTCAGCTGGTCCGGGGTCGTGGCGAAGTGGCATCCCGCGATTTCTTGCACCACGCGGCCGTTGAAAAAGTCGTCGCCGCTGCCCCGGCGGCTCCGCACGCTCTTGAGCATTGCTTCGTAATAAGTTTCGGGAGTCCAGGGTTTGCGGCGGCGGGTCACGGGGGATGTCCTTTTTGTGGGGAATGGAGGGAGGCTGTTTTGCGCTCTCTTTCATAAACCTAACGACGTATTGGCATCTGTCAACCCCCCCCCTTTACACACCCCTTTCTGGCCTTTTTTTCAGCGCCCGCATGGCTTCCGCCAACCGCTCCCCGCCCAGCCGTTGGGCTGCGTCTTCGGCGACTTGCTGGGGCACGCCTGAGAGCTCCGGGACGTGCACGCGCTGCGGCAAAATGACCGTCACGCCCCTGTCTTCATTGGGCAGTGTCCAGGCCGCCGGGACTTGACCCGGGCGGAGGACGGACAGGTTCTGCGGCGGCCACAGGAGTTCCAGGTAATCCCCGCCGGTCGTGCAAAGCGCTTTGATGCCCTGGAATTTTCCGCGACGGAAGACAGGACCCAAGGATGTCAGGTCTTCACCGGTAAGGACATTTTCTTCCTGCGCTGACGTGCTTGAGCTGCCGGCTACACCGTCGCGGAACCCGCCCGAGCTTGTCACCGACGTGACTGCAACGCGTTTCTTTCCGGCGTTTTGGATGAGTCGTTCCCGTGTTTCGCCGGGCATGGTTCGACAAAGAATCTGCGTCCCCACCATTGCACTCAGCGCACCAGCCAGGTTGCTTCCGTACCGCTCTATGAGCTGCCCGCCATCCTGCACGGCGAGTACACAACTTGTGCCTTTGGATCTGCCTTTATCAATCAAGCTGGGCAGTTGCTCGATGCGGCGCAGGCTGGTGAATTCATCGAGCACGAAGAACAGATGACGCCCATCCTGGTCATCCGGCAGGCTTGGAGAAATAATGGCCGTTGCCAGCACAGACACCTGGGCAGTAATGATAGCGCTGCCCAGGTCCGCATCTGCCCCCATTTGCACAATGATTTGGCGGGGGCCTTTGTAGTCGTCTGCAATCCACCGGGTCAGGGAAATGGAGCGCTTTGGCACGGGACGGGGCCACGCCAGCGCCAGTTTTTCGATGGATGCTGTGTAAGCCGAAAGGGTTCCCAGTACGCTGGATGTGGCGCTGGAATCCGGGTCGGAAATGAGGGCCTCGGCTTTCTTGAAGTGCACCGCCATGAGCGCCGCAAACTCGGCCTGAGCCAGCTGGAGCCGGTCCCGCAAATCCGCAAAGCCCCACGTTTTCGGCATGTCGTGCTGGAGACTCACAATGGTCCCCTCAAGCAGCATTTGAGCTGCCTGGGACCAGTAGCGGCCCCCTCCGCTGTCGGACTCCACCGGAATAAAGGCCTGGGCCATGGCGGCAGCTTGCAAACCGGTTTGGACGTCCAAAGCCACATGCCACACGAACGACCGCTCATCGAATGGTGAAAGGATTGCGGCTTTGGGAAAGCGCTGGGTGAAGTCGCCCTTGATGTCGACAAGAAACAGCTTCCGGTTGTCGGCAAACAACTGCTTGACCAGCCCCATCAAAATTACGGTTTTACCAGACCCGACCCCACCGACGATGAGCATGTGTTTCTTCCAATGCCCTGCCGGCCACATTGCTGCAGGGTGCAGCGATGCGAGGGCGTTCTTGGCAGTCAGCCCCATCCGCCTTGCTTCCATCTGGAATGCTTTTACGGCTTCCCTGCCCCGGACCACGCGCTGCCCGTCGATGTGCCGCACACCAAAGCGCGGTTTCAGGCCCGAGCCAAAAACCAAAACGCCGGGGATGAGGGCGACCAGAGGCAAGAGCATGCCGGGGTGGAAAGGTGGCGAGGTTGTCACCGTGTGGGGCAACAGCATGTTGCCGACGACCCACAGGGCGTCCAGGAGCTGCGACCGCGTCCAAGGGCCACCGAGTAGTGCGCCAAGCAGGAGGACGCCCACGACGACCAGCAGGGCGGCGATGAATGCACTGTCCCACCTACGCAGTCCGGCGGTCGGTGGCAGTTGTGGAAGTGGCCCAAAGAAATGGTCCACGACCTCGCCCCGTTTTTCGGGGGCGGGGGTGGCCTTCTGGAACAGCTTCTTATTTGCCACGACGAAACACACCCGTCAGCTGCATGAGCAAGACCCGGCGACGCGCGCGTCGGCACAGGGGGTGGACCCTCGTCCACAACGTTTCCTGCTCCCGCTCAAATGCCACCATCGCGGCTTCGCCGAGGAGCTTCTCAAACCACGCACGTTGCTTGGGCGGAAGGCGATGAATCGCCGACCGGTCTAATCGGGTTGCAGGCACACCCGCAAATGCTGCATCACGCTCAGCGCGCTGTGTCTCGATGATGAGGCTGTCGATGTCATGGACCAGGTTTGTCATGCGCGTGCCCTCCCCTTCTCCCGGCCGCCGCTCTTGCCCCTGGCCTTAGGGCTTTGGGCTTTTGCGCTCTCCTGTTTCGGGGCTTCGTCCTCGACATCGGCTGTGGGCACGGGTGTTTCCCGTCGACGTGCAAGGTTCTCTTCAACCTTCGCCGCGAACCGGGAAATGTCGGTGCTGGCTTCGCCCTGCTGAATTGCTTCATGACCCAGTGCGACCTTCAGTTTGTCGATGGCTTCGTCCCACCGCTCCCAGCGCAAGTCCTGTGCGGCATCCGCCAGAAACGCCTTTGCTGTGGCCGTGTCTTTCTTGTCTGCAAGGTTCAACCCTGCCGCGAGCCGGTCCGCTTCGTCCGCAAGCATGGCCGGCGACTGCACCCAAGTGCGCTCCATCGACAAGACGAAGTCCACGGCCTTTGCCGCTTTGGATGCTGCACGGAAGATTTCGCGGTGGTCCTCCTGCAAAATCTTTATCCAGTGACCGACATAGGCGGCATGCGAGTCGCCGGTGTGAGGGATGCCGAGCTGCGCCCCCGCGAAAAGGCTGGACAGCTCAGCCACAAGCTCCTCGCGCGCATAACTCTCGGAACCAAAGGTCCCGCTCAAATCCCGGTCAAGGCGCGAGGGGTGACCCGTCGCGTGTCCGAGCTCGTGCAAAAGGACTTCCGAATATCCTGCAAGGGTCGGGAACTGCGCACGCGCTGGCAAATGGATGGAATCGGTCGCCGGCCGGTAGTAAGCCTGGTCCCGCGTGTCGTGGAATTTCCGGACCCCGACGTCATCAACGAGCGATTCCAGACGCGCATGGGCAACGACTGGGGAGGGGATGCGGGTTGGCTCCAACGGCGGTGCACCGTCGATTTGGTCGCCGACATTGAACACGTAAAAAATCTTTGCGATGAAGCGCTTTTTGGGCTCTGCCTTGTCGGTGTCGCCTGCGCCTTCCTCGCCGGGCTTTGCATCGACACGCTGCCAAAACTGGATTGGCGTTCCCTTCTCACCCTTGCGCACTGTCCACCCTTGTTGAAGGGCTTGATTGAAAGTAACCCAGCGGGGGTCCGGGCGGTCCTGTAGCCACAACTGGAGGATGTTTCCGCCGCTGTACCTGCGCCCGGTCAGCGCGTTGTACGGAAGACGGGTTCCAGGTTGTCCTGGCCCCCAAGGCTTTTGCCACGGCGCCGTTCCGGCTTTCAGTTTCTCGATCATGTGGGTGTTGACCAGCGGCTCATAATCAATGTTCTTCATGAGGCCCCTCCGCTTCGTCGACGTCGGCAGCGGTCACGGCCGGCTCGAAGAACAGGCCGTGTTTCATGGCCTCCTTCTCGGTCATGGTGGGTTCGACGGCCTTCTCCACGGAAGCGCTCATACGCGCACTGCCGGTCTTGAAGAGGTCTGCCATTTTCAGCAATTCTGCAAACATGTTTTGTTCCCCTTTTTATGTGTGTGTAGTTGTGTGTTTTTTCAGGTCGAGCAGGACGGCGCAGGCGCACCCGGTCCATCAATCCAAAGCGCGGTGTTGTCCATGCCGCCGTCAGTCACTGCCCGGAAGTCTTCAGGCATCAGTGCCGGACACCCGAGGCTCCTTCCACCAGTGGCGACATACGGCGCAGGGTGCAAGACCACGGCACGTGCATACGCTGTGGCATTGGTCGATGACAGGCCCGTAAGGTGGAAGCTCTGGCCGTGTTTCCCGGTGTATGCGCTGCCGACGGAGTACAGCCCCAATGACGTCATCCCGCTGCTTGAGGTGTCACCAAAAGCCACCGGCGTACCGGTGTGCTTCGGGTCACTGCCACGGCCATGGGCAACCTTCGCTTGCCGAATCAAAACCGGCGTTTCCCCGGACACATCGAACGCCCAAAACCTCCGGGCGCTCGACGGCTGGGACATGTCAGCAACAAGAAGCTTCGTGGGGCGTGTCGACATGCAGGACGTTGCTGCCACCGCCCGCTCCAGGACTGGAACAGGCGCGCTCGGTGCTGCTGTATGCAGTGCCAGAGCAAGGGTGAGAAGATGCGGTGTCATGCATCCTCCTCACATCGCCAAGCCGCGACGGGCGGCCAGGCGTTCTTTCACGCCTTCGCCGATGCTGAGCTGCGGCTGCTGGGTCAGCGCTTGAAACGTGGCCATCTTCGGGCCCTCCGGGTCGAGGGACGGGCGCGGGTCGGGGAGGCTTTGGGGCATCACAGCATTGGGGCCGGGGCGAAACCATTCGCCTTTCATGCCCGGCGGATTGAGCTTGTGGTGTTCGCCTGCCGACCTCGCTGCGTAGATGCCGGCGTCCGCCTGGTAATGCTGCTCTTCACTGTTTAGCTCGCGGCCATCCCGCAGCATCCACGCGGCCTGCTCACCAGCCGTCACCGGATGGACGTCCAAATCACGAGTCTGGTCGGCCACGGGATGGCCCATCTCGCGGTCATGTTCGACCAGCTTTCCAAGTTGCTCAGCAAACGCCAGTTCGCTTGCACGGTCTTTGCGGTCCCTGTGCCATGCCACGGCGGCGTTTTCGGTGGCAAGAGTCAGTTCGAGCCGCTCGATATCCTGGGGGCTCGCGGTCTGCATTGCGGACCTGATATTGCTGTGGCGCTCACTGAGAGGCTCTGTCCCGGCACCGCCCTTTACGGCCGGCAGGCGAAGACCAGCGTCGCCACACTTCGGGAAGCGGTCCAGCAAATTGTCGTTGTCGGGCGTCATGATGGGCTTGGCCTGGGCGTAGCGCTCCGCCCAGTGGGCCATGACCTGCCGGCGGTCCTGGTCGTCTTTGATATCTGAGAAAATACTCATGAGGTTTCCTTTGTGTGTGGAGGGATGGGGTTCGGTTTTGGACGCGATGGCCGCGCTCAGGCGGCCTGCTTCATATGCAACGGGTGCTGGGGATTGGCGGTGTCAAACAGTTCTTCGGGAATGTCGACAAGATGCTTGCAGTCGACGAAGTCGTGAATTTTTTCCCCTCCCCGAAGCGATTGGACGAGGGCGCGCCCCATGATTAGCAGGTCGTGCCAGTCTTCCGACGTGACCCAGTGACCTTCTTTCTTGACCAGGTTCTCCACTGTCGGGACCTTTGAGAACACGACCGCATTGAGCTGCCCCACTTCGTACTGACCGTGGCGCTGCTTGTGCATCTTGACGTCCGATTTCTGCACTTCGAACGAGCCGCCCCCGTCCCGAATCACCGTGGAGAACCGGTCGTGGTCCGGGTGGTTCTGGTCGTAGATGGGAGACGTGGCAGCGAGGCGAGCCGTGCGGACAAGGTTGAGCGTTCGGGTCGGCTCCGCCCAGTGGGTCACCGTGCCCTTGCCAACCGTTTCCATCGCGTCTTCAAGTGTCGACAACGAGTTCGGATTAGAGAACCAGATTCGGGTCTGGAAGTTAGAGAGGAGCGCCCGGGCCGTGTCAGCGCCCAGTGCGTCGATGAGCACGTCCTGGGTCTGCGTCGCAAAGACCAGAATTCCACCCCACGAACGGCACTTGGAGGAGAACTCAAGGTCTGTGGGACTCGCCATGACATGGTATTCGTCTGCAACGATGGCGACTTTCGTGGCGGTCGGATCACGTTGCTGCCAATCGTTAGGCCTGCGCTTCATGACCGACGTGATGCGGCCCTTGACCAGATTCGAGTAGACCAGACCGGAGCCACCAACGAAGCGTTCAGGCGGGAGGTAGAGACCACAACTCTCTCCGTGGCAGACCCGCTCCGGTTGGTAGCCGCCCGATTCAACAGTCGTCCAGTGCAGGAGGTCCTCGGCCGCAAACAGCGGGTTAATCCACTGGGCAAGATTGGCGTCCACGCCGGTGCGGGTTTCGGATGCCAGCAAGCCGTGAGATACAACGTCCTGGAAGACGTTGTTTAGGTCTTGCCGCCGGAGGTCCATCGCGCGTCCGAGCACGTCGTCGACGAAGCCGGAGCGCTCGCGGAAGGCCGGGTGGTTGGCCTTGATGAATTCAACATAGGTCGCTGCTGTACCGGTCGGGGTCTCAGCTTTTTCGCGCCAGTCGCCGAGAGCCTTTGCAACGCGGCGGAGACAGTCCGGAGTAATGAACCACTTCTGCGGCGGCGGCGTCTCGCCGGAGTAGTTCCGGATGGTGGCAATCATTTCACGGTCGGCGTCCCTCATTGCGAACATGAGTTTGGACGCGACGGTGAGAAGGTAAATTGCTGATTTGACGAAGAAGTCACCGCTGCCCTGCCCCTCACGGCGGACAGCATTGGCATCAAGCAGCGCTGTGCAGATTTCGTCCACACCAAGGCCTTCAAACGGTGCAAAGTCGATATGCTCGTCGATGACGGTGAAGAAGCCTCTTGCTCCCCGTGTGCCGCGCAACCGGTTTGCATTGACGAACTTGCCGTCGAGAACGAGGAGACCACCCACACCCTGCTGCATGTAATCGCAGCAATATGGCTCCAGGTAGCTGGAAGATTTGCCACCACCCGTCTTGCCGTAAATCATGGTGTGGACCTGCGCCGTCTTGGCGCTGATGTAGGCGGGATGGCCTTTGGGAATGCCGTGCTGCGAACCGCGCTCCGCCAGCGTTCCGGTGCTCACCCCAAATTCGAAGACGGGGCTGGTGTCTGCAACAGCGGCTTTGATTTGGGCGACTTTGCCGGCCCGGATTTTCTCGTAGCTCTTCCGCAGGGTCCGCTGGGCACCTGCCCCGTACGTCATACCCTGGTGCAACAGCTTGAGGCTGAGAGAGCGTTGGTAGCGGTATGCATACCGCCATGGGCCGAGTGCGACGCCTGCAAGCCATGGAATGGTCAGGGCGATGGGGAAGAGCGTGTGCCGGGCAATCCAGCTGGAGCCATTCCCTTCATATGCGAGCAATGCGGCAGCGATACAGGCGACGGTAAAGAAAGTGGTCGTCAAACTGACAGACTCACACATCTGAAGCTTATGACCTCGCGGGGCCTGCCACAGGCACGTTACTGCCAGGAACACCGCAACAAGAATGCCCACCACCGCCATGCCGCCTACCCACTGGAGAACGCCCGGCAGGAGGTCGGCCGGCAGGACCCGGGCCGCCGCGCGGGTAATGTCGCCGGACAGGAGCCTGGTCATGATGAGCGGCGCGGCGAAGCTCACGGCCCAGCCTTCGACTGCGTCAGACTTTGCTGGCATCGCAAACGACAGCGAGCCCGCCACCACGACCGATGCAAGGCCGAGAAGCACAGCCAACGGGGTCAGGATGCCGAAGTGCAGCGCGAAGCCCGTAAGGACTCCAAGGACTGGCAGGAGCGCAAAGAGCAGTGGAATGGATGGAGAGCTAAAGCCCCGAAAGAAGTCCTCCAAATGCAGCAGGCCGGCAACGGGACGTCCGTCTGCGGCGATTTGCCAATCTGGTGTGTCTACCAGCAGGTCGCGGACCTTTTGCTGGTCCTCGGTCGACAGGGCAAGCTCCTGTGCCGTCGGCACGTCCGGCCGGGTTGAGGCCAAACGGGTGAGGCTGACTGCGCGTTTCAGAATTTCCGCCGTCGGAATGAAGGATTCGAGAATGCTCATCGGTCACCCCTCCATGCCAAAGAAGAGTCCCTGCGCGAGGGCGACAACGACCACCACGAATGCGGCGGCACCAACGGTGACGTCGGAGACCGACTCGAACAGGCCAGAACGGAAGAGGTTGAACGTCGCAAGGGCGCGCTGCCCGTCAGGCTGGTCCAGCATCTCTTCGGTGGCGTAGTTGCGCACTTCGAGACTGCCGAACATCCAGAGGCGGCTTTGTTCGGGATTGCGACTGTCAAAGACCCAGTCAGTCCCAAGGCTGCCGAGGAACACCCGGGCGGCCCAGACCCACAGGCCCGTGGTCAAAAGATAAGTAAGACGTTTGAACATTTTAGAACTCCTATTTTGGGGATGGGAAAGGGCGGTACAAAAGAAAGTGTTTCTACTGCTGTGAATTCCAGCCTGGAGAAGAACCGCCGTCTGTCAAGTGGGCGAGAGCCATATTTCTTCCTTATTTCCCTACTCTCTTTTGGAAAGCGTCGAGTGCATCGGATTGGGACCGGTAAATGTCATTGACGCCGCCCGTCTTTTGCCCAGGCACCACCTCTTTGCGCTGGAACTGCGCATTCACGCCCTGCCCCGGACCCGGAGCGGTCATGCCGTGACTGGCAGCGAAGTTGTCAATCTTTTTCAGCGTGGCGGCTGTGGCTGGGTCGGGCTTTTGGGGTTTGGGTTTTGGTGAAACCGGGAGGGCTTTTGGTTCGGGCTTGGGGATGGGCGCAATGGCGGGTGGGGGCTTGGGTGCTTCTTGCTGGACAGGTGGTGCCACGGGCTGCGTTGTCGGCTTCGGTTCGGGCGCAACCACGGCAACCGAGGCCGCGACTGGAGCCGGAGAAACAACAGGCGGAGGCGGACCCACCGTGGGCACCGGCAGGGGCTTGGGCTGCACGACCGCACGGACAGGCGCAGGCAGAGGAGGCGGTACCGGCTTGGGTTGCTCAGCTGCAACGCGCGCCAGGTAGTCGTCTTGTGCCGATGAAATCGGCGGCGTCGAAGGCCAAAGCCGGAAGACCAAAAAGCCGAAGAGCGCGAAGAGCAAACCGGTGAGGTGGAAAAGGTTCTTTTTCATTTCGCACCCCCTGCCGCGCTGCCGCTGGGGAGGTGGACGTATTGGCTACCGTCCATCTTGTCGGGGAGTCCCCGGTCGATGAAGGCAAGCGGCGTGCCGCAATCCAGGCACACCGTCGCAGTCATGCCGTCCTGATGCACGCCGACCACGGACACAGTCCGGTTGTCGGTCTCGCGCGCACCCGCGCGCACGTGCGTATAAGAAAGAGCGCACGCCCACTGCTGGCTCGCATCACCCGCCCGGTCGTCGGTGACTTGCCGGCGGCACGAGCCCACACGCACGTCACCCACGCCTTCCACCGGTTCGCCCTTCGCCGTCTTGTTTGCCATTGCAATCGCATTGAAGACGGCGGAGTCCGTCGGGACATCCGCCGACATCACCCGGGACGCAAGGAACCCTGCGCCGGTGATGAAGCCGACGGCGAGGGTAAGGAAGTGGAGCTTTCCTTTGAGAAGGCCCCCCACGATATGGAAGGGAGATGGGCCGGTGCGCTTCGGGGGGCGTGGAGCCTGGGGAACCGGAGATGATGTCGGTACCCCCGCCCCGCTGCTGCCGTTGCTGTTGTAAAGGTCACTGAGTGCCATTGTCAGTGCCCTCCCACAAAGCAAACCGTGAGAACGGAGGCTTCAGCACCGGCCGCCACCAATGCAGCGATGAAAAGGAATTTGGCGAAAAGAGACATGATTACCTCCCCTCCGTCGAACCCGGGCCGAAAACTTGCGTGTAGGACTGCTCCCGTCCTTTGCTCTCGCCGACGGCTTCACCGAATTTCTCGATGCAGCAGACGCAGGCGAGGAGTAGCAAGAGCCACACAGTAGGATGGAGGTACCTCTTCATATCAGTGCGCTCCCTTGCCGATGCGGGCGTCGGGGTTGGAAGCCGGCGCAGCGGCGACCGTCGGCACAGGCGAGAGCTCGATGCGCGGGGTGGTGGCTTCGACTTCAACGAAGCTCCCGGCATTGCCGACAAGCGGCGACATGACCGAGCGCATCCATTCGCGGGCCTGCTTAGAACCCGCGAGGGTAATGGTGATGTGCTGTCCCGCCGTGTCCGCGCTGGCAATGGTCGCTGCCTTCGTCAGTAGCGCGGCGGTCTGCTTCCCGTGAGAGGCAGTGTCTTTGGCATCGAGCGGCAAGACCAAGCGCTCCAGTGCCGGCTCCGGCGTCGTGGAGTCCAAGGGGGTTACGTCCTTGGTCGTGACAACCGGGTTGAGGCCTTGGGCCTTTGCCGCGTCGGCGAGCTGGCGGGTCTCCTTGAGCTGCGCGCGGTATGCCAGTGCGCCCTTCACCACCGCTCCGGTCGCGCAACCCGCTGCGCCGAACTTGAGGGCGTTCATACCCCCTCCTTTCGCGAAGCCAACGGCGGCACCAATGACCGCACCGACGCCGCAACCCTTGAGCGCGGCGGCCTTGGTTTCGGATGAGAGCGCGGGACGGTCGGGGTTGCCGCCGCCGGGCATGGAAGCACAGCCCACGATGGAAACGGAGAGGAAAGAAACAAGCGCGAGACGGAAGACGTTGTGCATGGGGGAACTCCTGGGGATGTGGGGAAAGGGGGAAGAGCAAGGGGACAAGCGAAAAAAGAAAGCTGGGGCATGTGGGGTTGTTATTCGGGCGCCTCCGTCCACCGGCGCCGACTGCTGTCGGTGCTCGTGTGCGGCTGTGAGGCGGAAGGCTTCAACATCGGCACGAAAGAGGCAGACAGTCGGGCCGCTTCTTTCATCAGCCGCTCCTGTGCTTCCCGTTGCTCGCGCGATGCCGCGAGCTGCTCGCGGAGCTCAGCCAGAAGAGCCCGGGCTTCGGCAAGCACCATGGACAGGGATTCGATGTCATTGACGGTGTTCATTCGGGCGCCTCCGTCCAGCGACGCTGCTGCGAGGGGATGGCAACGGTGCCCGTGAACTGCGGGAGGCTTGCGAGGCGGTCGAGCGCTTCACGCATTTTGTCGGCTTGAGTGATGGCGAGGCCGGACACTTCCGTCGCCACGTTGCGGGCGACGTCTTCAACCTCAGTCATGACTTCGCTCGCGACCTGTCGCAAATGCGCACCGGCCCCGGAAATCATCGCCGTGACTTTCAGTTCGAAGAGAGAAAGGCGGTTCTGCTCGTCGAGCTGAGCCTGGAGCGCGTCCCGGTAGAAATCGGACGGCCGAATTTTTTGCTCAGCGCACGCCGCCATGATTTGGGCGTGCATGCCCCCGTCGACGCGAAGGGAAAGAATCTTTTGGGTGAGGATTTTGGAGGTCATTTCCTACGCTACGGCAGCGCGGAAGTCTGTCAAGAATGCAAACCGAAAAAAGATGAAAATAATTTGAAGTAGTTGAGGAACGGGGTCGGGTGCCAAGGGTTCTGGCGGTTTACTGCGCGAATTTGTGGGACGAAGGCTCCAGATTTGTTTACGTGCGGAGCCGGCAACGCTACGGACTTGGCGGGGCTTGAGAGCTTGAAAACACCACCGGAGGCGGTGCGTGACGTATATGGCTACCCCCTAAGCAGCACGCCGCCTTCGGCTTCAGCAGGCCCCGCCCTTCCAGCCACGAGGCTTTTCGCTTTGCCGCCCCCGCCGTTTCTTTTGCTCCGGATTTTGTTTTGCCCAACCAGCCCCTTTACCCCCCCCTCCGCCTCTTCCCTCCCACTTGACAGCCATCCTTTCCTTGCGAAGCTGAAGTCATCCCACCCGGTAAAGGACCCCCATGACTTCCCCAGCCCACCCCATCCCCGTGCACGAATGGCGGACTTTTTTTGCAGCGTGTGCAGCCCATCCGCTCTCCGCTGGCAGTCGAATGCGGAACGGAAAAGACATTGCATGGAAGCTGAGGGGGGCGGCGTGTGAGTTCTGCGGTGAGGCGTTGGCCCGGGAAACTTTTGAGCTCGTGCCCGTGATACCTGCCCCGCTCGGGGGTCATGCCGGGTTTGATAACAGCATGAACTGCTGCCCGGATTGCTCGGCTCAATGCCGGCTTATAGATGCGTTGCCCTGCGTCGAGACGGCACCGGAGAACACACGGGCGCGGCTGATGGAGCGGAGGGAAGCCGTGCTTGCGGGGTCGCTGAATGAGCCCGTGCCCGGTCGCCTCAACCGCGATGGTCGGGAGGCTGTGTTGCGCGAGCGCTGGCAGTACCCCCGCAGCGTCGCCCATGTTGACGCCGGGCGGGGCATGGTGGGCTTCCAGCGGGTGTATGCGCCCGATGCCCTTGTGGGCGTGCTGGGCATGGTCATCCGGTCAGCGACGGGCGTGACCGGGCAAATACAGGAGCGGCGGTGGGTCGGCTTGTCGGTCGACCCGGGCGCCTTTGATGGGGTCGCCCGTGCACTGGTGGAGCGGAATGTTTTGTTGCGCATCGTCCCATAGCCACGCGCGCTGACCCCGCACTTCCCTGACTACTCGACAGCCCCCGCCGCCTTTGCCAGTGCCACTGCTGCCGCTGCACCCTTCCGCTCGGAATACCGGTCAACCAGATGCTCCGACCGGCCCCGAACCAGCAGCGTGAACTTGACCAGTTCTTCCATGACGTCGACCACGCGGTCATAAAACGCACCGGGCTTCATGCGGCCGTCCTTGTCGAACTCCCGCCAGGCTTTTGCCACGGACGACTGGTTCGGGATGGTCACCATCCTCATCCAGCGGCCGAGGACCCGGAGGGCGTTGACCACGTTGAAGCTCTGAGACCCACCGCTGACCTGCATGACAGCAAGGGTCCGGCCCTGCGTCGGGCGCACGCTGCCTTCTTCCAGGGGCAGCCAGTCGATTTGATTCTTGAAGACGCCCGTAACCGACCCGTGTCGCTCTGGGCTCACCCACACCTGCCCTTCCGACCACGTTGACCACTCCCGGAGTCTCTGCACCTCGGGGTGAGACTTGTCGACGCTGTCGAGCATGGGCAACTGGTGGGGGTCAAAAACACGGGTCTCGGCCCCGAGGTGGCGGAGGATGCGTTCGGCTTCCAGCGCCAGTTTCCGGCTATAAGACTCCGGGCGAAGGGACCCGTAGAGAATCAGGATGCGGGGCGGATGGCCGCCGTCGCTCCCCGCCCGCAGCAGGTCGCCGTCGGGTCCGGTGAGGTGGCTGGCGTCGAGGTTCGGCAGGTTGGTCATGGCTTGTATCCGGTAAATTGATTCGACTATTCTAGTTTCATGGAAATGAATGCTGCAATCAGTGCCCTCACCGCCCTCGGCCACGCCACCCGCCTTGCCATCTTCCGCCAGCTGGTCGTGGCAGGTCCCAATGGGCGCATGGCGGGCGATATCGGGGCAGCGCTTGGCGGGGTGCCCGGGGCGACGTTGTCGTTTCACCTGAAAGAACTCGTCCACGCGGGCCTCATCCATGGGGAACAGCAGGGACGTTTTGTCTGCTACCGCGCCAATTTCGACGCCATGTCCGGCCTCATCGGCTATCTCACCGAAAACTGCTGTGCGGGAAGCGCCCTCGAAGGCTGCGAACCCGTGTCCTGTGACTGCACCCCCACCTGAGTCCCCATCCCATGTCCCAGCGTGTCCTGTTTCTCTGTACCGGCAATTCCGCCCGCAGCGTTCTTGCCGAAGCGACCTTGAGAGCCTGGGCGGGTTCCCAGTTTGAGGTGTTCAGTGCCGGAAGCCGACCCGCCGGCCAGATTCATCCCCTCGCCATCCAAACCCTGCAGGCCGATGGCATCTCCACGGCCGGTCTTCGCAGCAAGTCGTGGGATGAATTTGCCACCGACGGCGGCACCCCCATCGACGTGGTGGTCACCGTCTGCGACAGCGCAGCCGCCGAGCCCTGCCCCGTGTTTTTTGGTGACTTCGTCCGCACCCACTGGGGATTGCCTGACCCGGCAGCAGCGACTGGCACAGGCGAGGAACGCGCCACGGCTTTCCGGGACGCGCATGCCGTCATTAAGGCACGGCTGATGGCCTTCCTGACCCTCTCCCCGTCGACCTGGTCGGACCGCGCTGAGCTCAAAACCGCCCTTGACCGCATCGGGTTCATTGAGTCCACAGACGGGACGGAGCGACCGGGCGCATGAACCGGTTCGAGCGCTACCTGACACTGTGGGTGCTCCTGTGCATGGGGCTCGGCATCGTGGCCGGACACCTCTGGCCTGCACCCTTTGCAAGCCTTGGCGGCATGGAAGTGGCCCATGTCAACGTGCCGGTCGCCGTCCTCATCTGGCTGATGGTCGTCCCCATGTTGTTGCGGGTCGATTTCCGGGCCCTTGGCGAAGTCCGCCGGCAATGGAAGGGCGTCGGTGTGACGCTGTTCGTCAACTGGGCGGTCAAGCCGTTTTCCATGGCGTTTCTCGGCTGGCTGTTTTTGCGGCACGTGTTTGCCGACGCATTGCCGGCAGGTCAAACGGACGGCTATATCGCAGGACTCATCTTGCTTGCGGCCGCACCCTGCACGGCCATGGTGTTTGTGTGGAGCAACCTTTGCCGGGGCGAGCCTGCGTTTACCCTGAGTCAGGTCGCCATCAACGACACCATCATGGTCGTGGCCTTCGCTCCGCTCGTGGCTTTGCTTCTGGGTGTCTCGGCCATCACCGTGCCATGGGCAACCTTGACCGCGTCGGTCATCCTCTACATCGTCCTGCCAGTCGCCGGCTGTGCGGTAGCCCGCACGCTCATTTTGCGGCGTGGCGGTGAGGCAAGACTCACCCGCCTGCTAAAGGTGCTCTCCCCTGTCTCGATGGCAGCCCTGCTCCTGATGCTGACCCTGCTCTTTGGCTTTCAGGGCCAGCGCATCATCGAGCAACCGCTGGTGATTGCCATCCTTGCGGTGCCCATCCTCATCCAGGTGTATTTCAACGCCGGCCTCGCCTACCTGCTCGGCAAGTGGCTGCGGGTGCCGCATTGCATCGCAGGTCCTGCCGCCCTCATCGGTGCCAGCAACTTCTTTGAACTGGCGGTGGCAACAGCGGTGGGTCTTTTTGGCATCCACTCAGGCGCGGCGCTTGCCACCGTCGTGGGCGTGTTGGTGGAAGTGCCGGTGATGCTTTCGGTGGTCGCCATCGTCAACCGGAGCCGGGGCTGGTATGAGCGTCGAACCGACATCCCGAACAATTGCTGAGCGGAATGTAATAGTCCGCCCTGTTGTGTAGAGTGCTGACGGGAACCCACAGGGACACAGGGAAATGAATTTCTTCAAAGGCCACCGGCCGTTCTGTCTGCTCCTCGGAGCGCTCCTGATTCCCCTGTCCGGCCACGCCGGGGCAAGCCCGATGTCTCAGGAGGAGTTTGCCGCCGCCCATCCCCACCTCATCGAGTGCGGGCCCGCGCGCACGATGACGATGGACAAGAAGGGCGTCATCCACATCGTCAACGTGTGCTCGCCAGACGCCATGCATGAGCCCATGACGTCGGAGGCCTACAACGCTTGGCAGGCCGCGAGGGCGAAGGCGGTAGCAGATGAAGAGTGGGAGCGTCACCACAACGAGGGCCTGGAGCGTCAGAAGCTCGGAAGGCTGGCAGATGGGTATGAGGAAGAGCTTTCCCACTTGCCGCCCATGCGGGCCGCATGGTTCAAGTCACTTCCGAAGTCGGACCAGCACTTCATGATGTGCGCGATGTTTCTCGGCGACAAGAAAACCGTTGAGGCCGACCTGGAAGGATGCGGGGACGTGTACGCACTTCCCGACTCTGAGCAGACCGCAACCGGGGCCCGGTTAAATGCCTCGATGGCGACATGGGAGCAGACCCACGTTGTCATCAACGCCCACGTCGGCGAACCCTGTGTCTTTGGTTTTCAGGAAGGGCACCCTCCGAGTGCTGGCGACCGGGAAGACATGACCAAAGCCTGCGACAGCGGAAACCGTGGCAAGGCCGTCACCGCCGTCGTCGGACCGACGCCCCGCGACATGGCCACGATGTCGCCCATGGAAAGGCAGCACCGGGTGTGTGCGCAGATACGGGCAAAGATTTCGGTACAGAAGGATTTGCAGGCAGGTGGTTCGACCGGCTACTACAACCTTGACGCCCTGCGCGGCATCGAGCTCGCCAACTGTGGCTCGAATCGGGACCCCTGAACCCATCCCGCTTTTCAGCAAGGAGCCTTTTTATGGTCACCTGGGTTTATATCGATTCCTGCGCGTGGAATCGCCTGTGCAAATGTGGCGTCGACCTCGCTGTGGAACTGCCTGCGGACAGGTATCAGCTCGCCATCACTCGGGAAGTGCAGATTGAGCTTCAGCGGTTCCGGGAATCCAAACCCGAATCCGAGGTCCTCCCTTATATCGAGCAAGCGCTCGGTGCCTCGCAGGTCGAGACATCATCTTGGTTCGGTTTCGCAATGCACGACTCCGACGGCAATTTATCCGCTTATCAGCCCTATGGCGGTTTCGACGTGGGCACTTGGCAGTCGGACAAAGAGAGGACCTGGCTGTCACAAGCCGCCGTGCTGGCGATGCTCGCGAAGTCCCCAAACAAGAAAGGCCCCCTCGGGGCGAATCAGGCGGACGCCTCCCAGGGCGCCCGGGCATTCGATGCCGTCATCGTCACCAACGAATTGAAAGTGCGGAAACCCAAAGGCCCCTTACAACTGGCGTGGGAGCAAGGCGGTCACGTCGTCTTCCTGCGGGAAGTCGAGGCCAGCGGGCTGGGGCTCGACGCATTCATTGCGGGAGGTCACGCGTTCGCTCGCATAGCCCTGTAAGACAATCAGCGCGGTAAAGGGGAGCGTCTGTCCCGGTGGCCTTGAACGTCCTGGCGGTAGTGGTAGGGTCCGCTCATCCGACCGGGACACTGACATGCCAAAGCCCTACCTGCGGGACCTGCGCGCCGATGCTGAGAGCCTCCAACGCGAAGCTGGCGAATGGGTCATCGTCGGTGTCGAGACTTCGGCACCGTGGCCCACCACTGCCCAAGTTGTCCCATACCTCGGGCATGACTTTATCCTTCGGCCCGGCACACCGGACCGCGCGCCAACGGTTTGTCTCAACGCGCGGGCCCACGGCTTGACGGCAACCGAAGCCCGGGATGCCATCCACCGCTTCGGCAGCTCGATGGCATGGGCTGGAGACTGGCGATTCGAAACGACGATGTGGATGAGCGGGACGCACCCCTTCGGCATCGGCCGGATGCTGGGCGGCATTGCCCAGGACTTCTTTGACGTCGAGGAACTCTCCGCCATTGCCGACGAAGACGCGGCGACGGCACTGGCGTTTTTCCGCGAGGGCATTTCCGCACACAGTCCGTTTTATGGCTTCCTCAATCTCTACAAAGTCATAGGGTTCATTCACCCGGACGGGACACGGCGCGGGGCGTGGTTCGATGCTGCACTGCCGGCCCTTACGGAAGCGAATGCTGCGGCCAGACTCGCTGAACTGGCCGCCGCTGGAATCAACGCATCGACATATCTCCGGGATGAAGGGCGCCACGCCATAGCTCACGCCGAGCGGGGCACTTATGTAAATCCTGACCGTGGCATCGACCACCTTCGCATCACCCGCGACCTCCCCATCATGCAGGCTCTTGCACGCCGGGCGATTGAGGAACGGTTTGATATCCACCACCGGCTGTCCCGGGCACGACACGAGCCCTCCCCTACCGCAGGATTTCTGAAGCTCTTCGGCGATGACGTCGTGAGCAACGCACTCGATGGCGTCGACATCACCGGGCTTGTCATCCAGACGCCGGACAACATTGATGTCGTGGTCCGGCGAGGAGCCACAACGATTGCCCTGGAGGGCCTCGCGGTGTCCGGCCTCAAGCAAGTGCAGGGTGGCATTGCCCTGTGGCTCCGGAATGCGACAGAGACCGTGCAAGCAAACTTTGTCGTCGACCTCGTCAACGGAACGCTGGAGCTTGGGCCCGAAGACATCGAATGCCTCACCAATGCTTCTAGCCGCTCAAGCATCGAGCAGGCTCTGCGCGTCCACGAATTTGTGTGGACGTATCTTCTTAACGGCGTTGTCGAAGTCTGGGACGCTGAGACCGGGAGCCTGCTGGGCAAGACTGCCGTGTTTTTCCCGGTCAATGCTATGGCAAGGCCGCAATGGCATGAGGACACCGTTGCACGACTGACCGGACTTCTGGAAAACGCGATTGCGGATTGAGCATGGCGGCACACAAATCGCACCTGTTGCATCAATGCAAAAGAGCAAAAATCTTTCCAGCCTCATGCACTAACGCCGGGAGCTTCTCAACGGCGCCGACTGCATTAAGAATTACCGTCAACGTGCTCACAAGTGAAGAGATTGAACCACCTTTCTTAATCTCTTCCTTTACGTTCGGGACAGCCAAGGTACGCCCGGCGAGCGCCACTGACGCGTCAGCAATACCGTCAACGCCCGTAATGAAATATTCGTCGATAGCCTCGATGAGGAATCGGATACCACGCATGAGCTCCTTCTTGAGCTTTTCATTTAGAGAACTGTCCGACAGGATACGTTCGAGGACACCTGCGAGCTCAGTTTTGTACTTATCGAGCTGCTCCTGCTCCAAGACACTGCGATTGTAGTTCTGTTTGATGAGAGCGGCACTTGTCTTCAGGCCGCTGATGCATTGAGCATCGATGTGACCAATGAAGGACGACCATTGCCCATTGAGGTTCTGCGCCTTGAACGCGTTAAGAAGCGTGTGATGCCAGTGGCTCCAGAGGTCAGGGTCGGGGTCGTGGTGTTCCTGGATAACCTCAACGACCTCCTCTGACAGCGCCATGACTTTGGATAGCCGGTCGTATAAGGCCCGTTCGCCACCCACTCTCAACAATTCGCACCACGTGGCGCGACACTTTTCAGCGGCGGACATCGTCTGGCCTTGGACGATGATGCGAAGCAGGCGTTCAGCAGGATTGTCGTGTCGCATGGTCTATTCAGTGCCAGTGGATGTTGTGGAACGATAGCAGAGGTTGTGTGCATGCTCAGACCCGCAACCATTCGGCGGGCACATCCTTCCTGCGAGGCTGCGCGAAACCTGTCTCGTTGACGTCCAGCACCTGGCAATACCGAAGCAGGCGACAAGCCCGATTGCCACCGCCGCAGGGGCATCCCCGAAGAGATTCGTCACAAGAGTGCTTCCTTTGCTTGTAGTGGGGCTTGTCGTGGTTGCCCATGTCCGTGGCATTTCTCATAAGCCACCGCCGGGAACGGGTCATCACCGACCGAGCGCTATATCCGATTCAGGCTGAAGGTAATCGGCACAGTTACGGTCGAGTTGACCGGCCGGCCGTTCGAGCGTCCAGGTGAATACAGCGCGGACCGAATCGCTAAAAGGGCCGACCGGTCCAGCTCGGGAAAACCACTTGATTCCAGAACGCGTGCTTCAGATACGCGACCGTCCGTCCCGATGGAAACCTCAAGCCGCACAGTGCCCTCATGATGCTGACGAACAGCTTGAGGCGGATACATCGGAGTTGCCTGCCGAAGAACTTCGGCACGGACAACCTCAACGGCTTGGGCTTCCCCTTGGGACGCGCCGGTAGGGCCGAGGGTCGCTCCTGCGACTTCCCTCGGTGGCGCGGCTTTCTCTGCGTCGTTGTACGTTACCGGGAGCGCCTGCGACGACGCCGTCCGCGATTTCTCAGTGGGGACAGAGGGAGGCACATTCACGGACGATGCCAAATCCGTGGTGGCCGACGTTCCGCCGTCCTGCCGTGGCGGCTTTACGCTCGACTCACCCAGGTACCACAGGAATCCGATGATGCAGAGACCAAAGAAGATGCTACCGGGCACCACGCTTTGATTGCTCTGCTCCTCCCGGTTTCGACGGTCCTTGTCGAGTTGTCTCTGCACCCGGGCAAACGCTTCAGCGTCTATCTTCGCCTTCTGCTCGTACTCTTGCCGCTGTCTCGAATCCATCGAGCCCGCCTCCGTGTCGGTCTGTGTCAGGCTACGTTAGTGGGCAAACTCTGCGTAGTTGCTTGCGCGATTCGCCGCAATCAGCTGAAAGATGAAATTCGCACTCGAACCCCAACTTTCTAGAGGTTTTCCGTCTTCTTTTTCAACGACCGTGCCCACACCAATCAGCACCACAGTATCGTCGTCGGCCACGCTCCAGCGAAACACTTGAGTGTAGCCAATGGAAGGGTTCGATTTGAGGTCACTGACAGCCTTGTGCGTTTTCTCGTCAATTGCGGAAAGGGCATCGCTCCTCTGTGCCTTCAGCTCGTCGAGTCGCTTTGCAGCACTCTCCGAACCTTGCTGCACGTTCGATGACGTCTGCTGCATTTGCTGAGCATTGTCAGCCTGGAAGCGCTCTATGTTCCGCGCGAGAGCCGGCTCTCCCGACTCCTTCTCGTCCTGCATTGCGTTCGCCGCATCAGGGGCTTCTTTCGCCAACAAGTCATCGCACCCTGGGACATCAGTCA
The DNA here is from genome assembly GCF_041228075.2 of Xanthomonas sp. NCPPB 2632. Lineage (NCBI taxonomy): Bacteria > Pseudomonadati > Pseudomonadota > Gammaproteobacteria > Lysobacterales > Lysobacteraceae > Xanthomonas > Xanthomonas sp. NCPPB 2632. The sequence goes on along the minus strand of NZ_CM192979.1, from coordinate 1,321,688 downwards.
TCCCACGGGCTTGGGCGTTCGCATAGCAGCTCTGCGCGTAGGAGAGCCCCCTACCCACTTGCAGCTGAGCCATCTTGAGGGCGGTTTCTTTGACAACATTCTTGTCAGGCGACCGGAGCCCAGCGATGAACCCATCGTACGAGTCTAGCTTGGCTTTCTCACTCAAAATCCAGTCTGGGAGTTCCGGAGCCTTGGATTCGGTCGAGAATTTCTGGGCCTTGTCGGCAGCTTCGGCCACGTCCGCCTCGGCGCGCTTGATGCTCTCATCGTACTCGGCCTTTTCCTTCTCCCCTGCCGTCTTGTAGACGTCTGTCAGCCTCTCCCCGGACTGTTTCGAAAAATCCTTGAAGCCCCTGAAGTCACACCTGTACTCGACCACGTCACGACCCCGGTCATCTTTCGAGGATGTCCACTTCGTCGACTCACAGACTTTCCAGCTGTCGAGCGCCTGGCCGACACTCATCGAAGGGTCGGCATCGAACTTCTCCCCCTTGACGACACCGACATCGTGGCTCTGGCAGCCAGCGAGAGCCACTGCGGCCACACACGTCAACAGGAGCGCCACTGATTGAGTCGCCCTGTTTCCACACTGGAAATAATTCGCAATGAATTGCATCACCGTCAAGCTCCTTGTCGAAACAAATGAATGCTGCCCGTTCCGAGCCGACGGTGAGAGGCTCAGCAGACCTGGCGTCCGGGGCGCCGGCCTCCCCCGAGCAGCGCGGGCTTATGTTAATCGATTTCAGAAGTTTGTGACGTAGGTCGCAAGAGCTAAGCGCACATTGTATAACGGGCGACATTCCCCGCCCCCAGAAAAAAGGCGAGCCTCGCGGCTCGCCCGTTGGACATCTTCATGCTGGAATCCTCAAGCGAAGGCAGCAACGGCCGGGGATTCAACAGCCGGCACACGGGCCTTGCTCGTTGAGCTCTTTTTCCTCTCGTGCCCTCGTGCGTGGGCCTGGTCTTTGATGAGCTTGTGGCGGTCCTTGCAATCACGCGGCTTCACCCATGTGCCGGAGTCGTGGTCGAGGCAACACACAGCCGCCGTTGCCATGGCTGCGGTCACGTGCGCCTGCAATTCCGGCCACGTGTAGCCGTCCAAAAGCGACATCGGAAGCCGACCGAACTGGTCCATTACAAGCAGTTTTCCACCCGCTCGAATGAGCTCATCAATGACGACGCGGGTTTGTCGGGAAGCAAAGGAATGACCCCTTGCGGCTGATTCGGAAGCGTGCCGGGCACAAGCGAAGTGGAGCGGGCTCAACCGGCCGGGCATCAGCCCGTTGGGGTCAAAGCCGACGGCCAGCAGTTGCCGGACAGTGTCCAGGTCGCCATTGCCGGCAGCGACGTGGAGGGGGAAAACGGAAAAAACGTGGTCTTTGGCGGTGCAAGTGCGGGTATTCATGGGAACTCCTTGGGGATAGGGGGATGGGATGGAGCGGGGGCTAGGCCGTCGCCAGCGCGGGGACACTGACGGCAGTTTGGGACGACAAATCGGGAAGTAGCGGAAGCCGGCCCGCTGCATCGGGCTGCACGAGGGCGCCGGATTTGATGAGCTGCGTGATGATTGCCAGCGTCGCCCATTTCTTTTTGTCCGTCGCACGCTGATGAGCGGCACAAGCGAGGTGCAAGGGCGTCAGGCCTGAGGGTGTGCCGCGATTGGGGTCGCTGCCCTGCGCGAGCCAAGATTGAACCCCTTGGACGTTGCACGACTGGCACCTGGCATGGAGCGGAAAAGCCAGGGCCATGAACGAGGGGAGGTGTGTTGGAAAAGACATAGGGCTTCCTCCCTCAAAGCCGCTTTCGCGGTGTGGTTGGGGCAACGGCCTCAGGAATCGCGCAGTCGAGAGCGAGGGTCTTGAGAAACATCACGAACTCAGTCAAACGCACGGCGCCCGGGGTGAAGAGGTACACACCGAAAGCGACGGCTTCGGCTCGGATCGCGAGCGTCAGCTTGTGGCCCGCGTCGCCGTTCAAACCTTCCAGGGCTTCGCAGTGGCCCAAAGACATACAAGCGTCCCGATAATTTGACGCGTGGTCGGGCGATGGCCTGGCGATTCGGCCAATGATGTGACCTGCATCTTCTTCCGGGGTCGGTGTCCAAATTCGGTCTGGACCCGAGAAGTCACCTTGTGGATGCTCCTGCCCCGCACGCCGCAGTTGGTGGCGGCCGAGGGCTTTGAGCGCCTTGCGGATTTCAACGACGCCTGCGTCGCCGATGAGCCTGCGCCGGCTTGTAAGGCGCGACCGTGTGGATTTGGTTTTCGTGTTGATATTCATGTCGTCCTCCTCACAAGTCGAGGGCGTCGATGGCGCGCTGAAATGCCCGCGCGGTGGCGTTATTGCGGATGTCGTCCGTCAACGTCCAGCCACCACGCCAGTCCGCACCCAAAATCGCGATGTCAGCGCTAAATTCATCGAAGCCCGGCATGTCGACCTCCCAATCCCCATTGGATTCGAGCCAAACCCGGGTCCAGGGAAGTTCTTCATACGAGAGCTCCACCCCAGCGAAGGTTTCGGAAATCTGTGCGACAAACACGCGGGCGACACCACCGTGCGTGTCCGCTTCCACGCCGTCACTGCGGACGTCCCGAAGCTCGATGCTGTAATCACCTTCCGTCTCCATGAAGAGCGCAGGGGCGAATGAAGCGATGGGAGGGAGCGCTGGAGTGCGGAGCGGGAGGCTGGTGGAGAGAGATTGGGCCTGGGTATTCATGGGGAAACTCCTGGGGGGATGGGGGTTTGGGTTTTTCGAACAAGCGGCCGGTTGGGGACCCGGCCTGCCGTGTTTTCAGCGGTGGTTGTCGATCCAGTACTTTGCTGTCGTCGCTGTCTTCAACGCCCGGTCTTGCGGCTTGCGAGCAGCAAACTTGGCGCGAATGGCCTCGGCCCACTGGATTTGCTTTGGCGTGCCCGTGAGCGCAGGCCAACCCTGCGCGCCGGCCAAGGATTTGGCGGCTTCGGTTTCGGCAAGACGGGTCTGCAAGGTCGCCCGGGCTTGTGCAAAGGCCTGTACCGGGGTGGCTGCCTTGGCAAACACCGGCACATTCACAATAAAGCAGCGGGGAGCGGCGGCATGCATGATGTACTCAATGCGCTCGAACGCTTCGCGCTGCACGTGCGTCGCAACTTCTTCGGCTGTCGGAAGAGCCGGGAATTCCGGGTTTGCGGTCATATCCCCGTCGACGACCGGCCCAGCCATGGCCTGGCGCTCTTCAACGATTTCGCTCAGGATTTTTTGGGCTTCAACAAGCCGCTGAGTGTGCGCGTCGGTATGCGCTTTGGCGGCTGCAACGTCGCCCGGAAAAAGCTCGGTGAGGACTTCCCCGATGTCTGTCGGGTGGTACTCATCGACCGATGCATCGTCGAGCCACACATATGTGATGTAAGTCCGCGAGCCGGTTGAGAGGACGTCTGAAAGTTTGTAAAGGCCGTCCGGCAAGCCGTGGAATTTATCGTAGCCATTCCCGCCACCGCTGCGGGAAGTCGAGTCCGGGGAAACGCGCTGGAGGCGGGGCGAGCCTTGCGGTGACACTCCAACGACGCGGTCAACGGTGGGCCGGTTGCCGGCGAAGCGCTGCACTTCGAGAGCGATGTAGCCCTCGCCTGTGAAGCGGCCTGAGCGGCCGAGGGAGACGCTGTCAATTTCGACGGTCTGGTCATTTGAAGTCATGGTGTAGCTCCTACTAAGGGGATGGGGGGAGAGCCCTTTTGGTGCTCTCTTTCAACTACTGTAGATTTACAGTACATAAGATTCGAGTTTGCACAAGGGGGTAAAGACCCTTTTTGCAGATTTATTTTGCGTATCAGAAAAGGACCTTGTTGCAACTCCGGCGGCGACCACAAAGAGCCGAAAAACCAGGAGCTCGGCGGGGGTAAGGCGGGAGTTTTGCCTCCGGCCACGGTCGGCCGTTACCCGCTTTCCAGGCGCTTTGCGCATCAACGTCTCCTTCCTCCCTTGCTCCTCGCTCCACGGCTCTGCGGCTTTTTGTCCTGCCCCAAACGCTCTTTTATCTGTAAAAAAGGGCAAAAGAGGTCTTTTGTCAGCAAAACAGCATGGTTTTCTGACACGCCCAAACCGCGCCCACAAAAAAGGCGCCCTGTCGGCGCCTGTGGCTCGGCTTTTCACGGGGTGTCCTTGGGGTCAGTCGGTCCAGTCCAGCGCCACGAACCGGGGACGGGCGGCTTTGCCGCCGACGATTGTCAGGGCACCCGCCCAAGCGGCCGGCTTCTGCTGCGTGTCGTTCCCGTCCCAGAATTTTCCGGCGCGCATCTGCGGCCAGAACTGGGAGCGCTGGAGGGGTTCACGATGAGTGTCGAGGCAAAAGCGCTCGTACGCGTCGTAAGCTTCGTCCTTCATGCGCCCGGCCGTGGTTGTCATCTTGACCTTGGCGTCTTCGACCCAGGCCGCCACGCTGTCCGTATTTGTCTTGATTGTCGATTTCAACGCACGGAGCGACGCCGGCCACTCGTCCTCTTCCATCAGCTTCCTGCCTCGCTGCATGATGCAGATGAGCCCGCACAGCAGCCAGTCTAGGAAGACGTTTCCTTCTTCCTTGAGCAGGACTTCGTGGAAATTGAGGATGCGTGGACCGGAAAGTGTGTTCTCCCAGGGAATGACTTGAAGCCTGCGGGTCACGCCGGCAGTTTTATCCTTGATGAAGGGCTCGGGGTTGCTGCAAATGAAAAACATCGCCCGGTTTTTGTGGTCCGTGATGGATGTTTTGTTTTTTCTGTCGACGCAAACGCCGTTTCCGCTAATCAGACTTTTGAGCATTCCCTCGTCGGAGATTTTTCCCCCTTCCACTTCGTGAATTCCCACGATGCTGGAACAGCGGCTAATCGAGTCCAGGCCGAAAGGTTTTGCCAACTGGTCGAGGGACCACGTGACCGGCTTCGAGACAACAGCACACAAGCATTCAAGCAGCGTCGATTTGCCACTGCCAGCCTTGCCCGTCCACCAGGCCGCGACTGACAGGCTCTCCGGTACAAGCGCACCCGCACACTGCTGTTGAACGACTGTGAGAATGTCGGCCGGCAGCGCATTCCTCATCATCCGGGCGAAGCGCGAGTCTTCGGGCAGCGTCCCGGGAAGGTAGACCTCACCGATACGTGCCCCCGGGAGGTCCACCGTCAACCCGAAAGTGAGACCATCGGCAGGGTCCGGTGCCGTGCAGCGCATTTCCCCGGACGGCGCCACACGCAGGTATTTGCCCGGCAGTGACAGCACCACGTCTTCGCCACGTCCAACTTTTGTTACCGGCAGCGGCCGGTGTGCACGCAAAAGGGTCTGCGCAAATTTCATGCAGCCAATGGCTTTTTGGTCTGTGGCTTTTTCAGGGTGCTGGATTTGCAGCCACTGCGCAGCGATTGTGACCAACTCGGAATCGGTGATGGCGTCCCAAAAATCGCCGTTCCACCGGCGAACCAGGACGCCCCCTTCCTGGTCGGCGTTCTCGACACAAAACTGACCGAAGGGTCCGGCGGGGTCGCACACGAGCTGCGCGAAGGTGAGGTCCAAGGTGGGACCGCTTTCGGACTTCTCCGAGCCTTCTTTTTTCTTCTGCCGCTTGTTGAGCTCGGACGCTTTGCCGAGCAGCTGGGCAACCAGCTTCACTTGCGCCGATGAAAGACCGACATCGTCGTCGCCGACCAAGTCGACGGGAACGGCAACAGGCTGGGGGGCATTGACAGGCGGACGCTCTGAGCTAACGTGGTTGGAGGTAAACATTTTTGAAGCTCCCAGTTGTCTCCAGACGCCCTATTTGCAGTAGGGCGTTTTTTTATGTGTCTGGAGGGACCCCGGGGCCTACCGGTTACGAAACGGCCTCTTGAAAGTGTGTGTCGATGGATGCAGCCCACGAAGGGCCGCCGGAGCGTTTTAGAGGTTTGCGGAGAGGATGGAGCGGGCGCAAGCGGAAATGGACATGCCCGATTCCATGGCGCGATGGGCGAGCCGGCGTTTTTCGGCGGCAGTGAGCCGGACCCAGGTCACTTCCGTTTTCCTACGTGCGGCGCGCGCCGGCTCCGTCTGATACTCGGAAAGAGCGTTGGGGGGCAGGGATTGGGGAGTCATGGAAGGGCCTCTTTTTGGTGGGGACAAACACCAGCTTGACGACGATTTGCTTTTTGTCAAGGCCCCTCCGATACTTTCCTTCTATCGTCGATGACTGCCGTCGCCAAAGCCCTTCTGCACGGGGCTGCACGGACATTGCACGGGCAAATGGAACAGCCCGTGCAGGCTGCAAGCCGCATTCTTATGCCGTTTTCTGGACCCTGCACAACCTGCACAACCTCTTTTCAACTTATTCAGGAAATAGAACTGGAATCTATAAGCACCACGATATAAAGGAATAACTTGGCTTTTACCCGTGCAGGTCGTGCAGCTTTTTTAGCTCTTTTTATTCAACAGGTTATGTTCGTTTTTTATTGGGGGTAGGTCGTGCAGGGCCGGTGCAACAGCCCGTGCAGGAGCCGAAAAGCCTCAAAGCTAGAAGCCTAAAAGCATCGTTCGGTAGGAGGCGGACCGCCTCCGGCCATAACCCGTTGTCAGAAAACTGGGCATTTTTTCCCGTTTTCGGCCCGATGACTTAACAATCCCCCCATCCCAGGCGCGTTGCGCCTCCCCTCTTCCTCCCCTCTATGCTCCAGGCTTCTAAGGCCTTGGCTTTCAGTCTTCTGGCTCCTGGGCCCTTCCGCTCTGCGGCTTTCTGCCCCGCGCTCCCGCTTTTCCCACAGCCACAAAAAAGCCCCGGTCTCCCAGGGCTCGTTCGTGGTGCCGGCAACGTGGGGCAGGCAGTTAAAGGACTTTCGTGCCCTTCGCGGTGCGGCCCGGCTGTTTGGCTGGAGCCTTCTTCGCCGCCGCCGGCAACGCCTTGCCGAGGGCCTTGCGGGTCTTCCCGGCTTCCTTCGCCCTCGCCTCTTCAAGCCACCGCGATACACCGAGGGAGTGCTGCTGCCCGGGAATCAGCATCGCTTCGACAGCGGCAACGCCGCCCCGGTCACGCTCAGACCCGTACCAGGCTGGTGAATGCCCCTGCCCTGACCACTGTGCGCCTGTCTGCGGGTGCTGGTAAATCGGCGCTTTGATTTTCTTTTCTTTCCCGACACGGCCACCAGTGACGGCAGCAGCCGGACGCGCACCGCCACCCATCCTTTCCGGGAAGAGCTCTTCAAGGCTCAACCCGCTCTTCCGCTCGATGTCCCGGATTTGCTCCCGCGCGCTGCTGCGGATGGCTTTGATGGCTTGCTCCCGAGCTTCGTCGAGCTCCCTGAGCGCTTTGATGGATTCTTCGAAAGCCATGCCCTTCCCGTTCGCGGTGTCGAATTGATGTCTGGATGGTAGGGCCGAAAAAAAGGGTTGGCAATCCTTTTTCTGGGAAGCCTCTTTACAGACTTCCGTTTTCGGATAAACCAGATGAGAGAGCGCGCTTGGCTTCTCAGTCCGTGCGACTGTCCTGGCGCAGCGTATCCGTCACAACGCCCATTCCGGGCGTCAAAAGGGGAAGAAAATGCTTAATTTGCTGGGTGTCATTCTCATCATCGCCGCCATTTTTGTCGGCGTGCGGGGCCAGGCTGCGGCTGCGGGACCGGTCGGCTGGCTGGGCGCAACTGTTGGCGGTCTCGCGCTCGCCATTCCAGGGGTCGGCCTCGCCCTGTTTGGCTGAGTCAGTGCCGCGACTGCTCCAAGCGCTCTTCGAGCTCCCGGGCAAGGTCCAGAAATGACGCATTCATGGCTTTGCAAAATTCCCGCACCTGGAGCATGTCCAGGCCGCGACGCCCTTTCTCAACGGCAGAAACGTAGGTCTGCGGCCTACCCATGGCCTCAGCAAGCTGCTCTTGGGTCAACTCCCGTACGACGCGCATTTCCCGCAGGAGTTTCACCAGGGTTTTGTGCTCTGCGCTGTGGATGGACGTGTGTTTCATATGCCGTTTCTGAGGACCCGGCAAGCAAGCTATACCCGTAAAATGGTTAGCTGAAATTCAGCTGTTTTACCTGTAAAACGACTATCCTGGCTTTGGGGATTCCAACGGTCTGTTTTTGTAGTGCTTGCTGTGGCCGCCGGTGCCTGTGCCCCGCCCTTTCCGCTCATGCAACGAGGACGACCGTCATGTTTCTTTCCTATTTTCTGTGGGGCCTCATCCTGCCCCTGGCCCTAGCCGGCCGCCTCCTGCCGCGCCGCATCCAGTCGCCTTTCCTGTCAGATGCCTTTGTGTATGTCGCGGGCGTGGCCTCGGTGGCCTGCTTCTTCGGCGGCTTCTTTGCGATGCTGTACGCCGGCCCGTCTACCTCGGCTTATGCCGGCTACGCCGGACAGGAAGGCCCCTTCATCGTGAAAGGCCTCGCCGTCCTCGTCGTGCTGGCGGTGGTCGTGAGCTACGGCGCCAATGCCTTGGGCAAAGCACTTGCCCGAAAGAGCAGCCCGGCCCCGACGTCGCTGAAGCTTTCCGGCCTGGAAGTTTCGATTGAGCCCGACAAGCGGACGGTTTTGATTGCCGCGCCCTCCTCCCGTCTGCCCGAACACGCCCTTGCCGGCCGCCTGGTGCTGACGATGGAGCGACCGGAGGTCTACAACGGCCGCATTCGGATGGTGATGACAGAGCTCCTGCTCCCGCATTTCTTTCAAGAGACCTGGACCAACACCCCGCACGCCAAGGGCTCTTCGCGGGTTGTGCTCGATGTCGACATGCCGGAAGACGACGCGTGGGCGTTCAAGCGATGGTTTGCTGCCCATGCTGCCGCTCTCGCGCCGGATGAAGCTGCGGCAAAGAAGTCCTGGGATGCCCGCTGTGCGGGATTGCTACACCAGTGCCGTGAGCAGCGCCAGGCGACCCGCGCGCCGGTCAGCGAGGAGGTCAGCTTCGGGTTCGGGCCTTCAATTGACTATGCTGTGACTGAAGCCGACGGACGCCGGTTTGTGGCCTCGGGTGACGCCCCGACACTCCATGCATCACCGCAGGACGGCCATCTGTCTCGCGCCTTCGGCTGACAACCAAGGACACCAAGGATGACGACGATGGGATGGATTCTGATGCTCGCCGGCAGCGGGTTTTTGGCCGCTGCCAGGTGGGCGCCGGTGCCGGTTGCCATGGCACCCCTGCGGACCACAGTGTGCCTCGGCCTTGGCGGGCTTTGTGCCTGCATCGGGGTGCTCTTCTTGCTGCGGCCGTGACGCGAGCCCCTTCCTGAATTACAGTCCTGCGCCCAACCACAGGATGACGGTATGACGACGGACCCGCTTACGCCGCCCAATGCGATGAGCAATGCAGATGTCCATCGCGAGGCCATGATGACTTTTCGGCATTACGACACCTTGTCCGCAACGGCCATCGGCGCCATCCCGCTGGCCTTCGCTGGGGTGTGCACAGTGCTGCACAACGTCGGGGTCGCTCCATGGAGGTGGCTAGTGCCTGTTTCCGGCGCTGCCCTCATCATGGTGCTGTTCGCGATTTACTGCCGCCTCGACCGCCACGCGCACACGGCGCTGAAGGTAGCCGGATGCCTGGAGACAGGGGGCACGGCCGATGGAGACCCTGTCCTGGGTCTGGCCTCGGTGCGTCATGCAATGGACAAGGACAACACCAAGTTCACCAGCCTCAAATCAGGCAACGGCGGGGTCCTTTTCTGGTGCGTATTGTCGATGGCATTAGCCGCCGCTGTCCTTCTGGTGCTGCTCGCAGTGGCATGCTTTCGTAGCGCTGAGCAAGTCATCTGAACCGTTGGGACCGGGAGGCTGCTGGTCGCTCATCGGCTCAGCATCTGCACCTGGTTATGAAACCGTCGCACCACTTCGATGGCGACGGAGTCGACTGTCATGCTCCTCCAATGCTCGTCTTGCGCGAGGGGTCCACTGAGCAATCCGACGGCCGCAATATCGGCAAGTTTCACGGACGCAACAATGCTCCCGTGCGGGCTTTGGGGCTCCGGCCAGAACGAAACCGCCCCTTCCTCGGGGAGCCGCATGCAGCCGCGCGTCAGGGTGTAGGAACGGCCGCTGTTGAGGACGACATCAATGGCCGACGCGACACGCCCGGCAAGATTGGGAATGGACATCACATCGAGCGGACCCGGCCGGGGGTTGCTGGATGGAGACACCACAGCTTGACGGGCGACCTCGTGCATTGCCTGGCGCGTCGATGGATGGAGCTCAATCCGTCCCTCCTGGGCTTCCAGGAACTGGCGCACGCCGTTTGCTGCGATGACCTGCTCGCCGGCCGGCTGCTCGCTTATCCATTCGAGGAGAGCCAGCAACCAAGCATCGTTTGCGGGCATGCCCTGCTGCGAAACAGCAACCGCCGCGCGCCGTCCAATCGCCCCGCCATCGTCGGGAACCAGGCCCGTGGCGCTCATCCAGAGGGATGAAATGCGGCCGAATTTGAGACCGGTAATGAGGTTGCGCAGCATGGGGGCCTTCCTTGTATGGGTGACGGCAGGCGTGTGCCGCCTGGTCTTTTCCGAGGGTAATGGCAGCCTGCAATTGTTGTCACCCCGCTCGCTCTTGATATCCCGCAAGGCTTGAGGGACGCTCCCCTTGGGCGGACGACCCCGCCGACGAATCAGGGAGAGCGATGATGGGCGAGTGGTCTGATTATTTCGAAGACTTCCCGGAAGAGAACCAGGGGAACTACCTCAACGGCAGGTTCGACCCTGCCGGTGCTGCCCGGCAGCGCGAGCTCCAGGCCCGTCAGGGTGCCAAGTTGGCACAGGAGCAGGCGGAGCTCGACCGCACCATCAAGAAGCTGATTGACGACGGCAAGCGCCGGGAGCGGGAGAACAAAGAGGTCGCACGGAAGGCAGCCAAGGCCGCCCGCAATCCGTCGGCGAAGGGTTGAAAACATGCGAAAGCTTCTAGGTTTCCTGACTTTAGCCTGCTGTGCTGTAGGCGTGGCCCCGGCGCAGTCCATCTACAAGTGCAAGGGCAGCGGCGGCGCTGTGGCTTACTCAGACCAGCCCTGTAAAAACCAACCGACGCAGGTCATCCACCAGGCGTCGTCGGAGGAAATGGCCGATTCGGCCCTTCGTCAGAAAGCCGATGCCATGGACGACATGCTTGTTTCGGGCCGGGTAGACGACGCGCGACGGTACGCCCAGCGGAATGGGATGGATGCGTTGTTCAATGAACATGTCAATGTTCTGCAACAGGTGCGGCAGCGACGCGCAACTGAGCAGCAAGCCCAGTTGGTGGCGACGGCGGTAGCACAACAGCAAAATGCGGCAGCTGAGAACGCGCGCCTCCGTAACCAGAATGCTGAGCTCGCCGACCAGGCTGCAACGGCGCAGGATGAAGCGAAGCACGCAAAGCGTCAGACACGCGCAGCGCAGGCTAACGCCAGCGCCGCAAGGCAAGAAGCGAACGCGGCCCAAGTCCGAGCCAACAATGCGCAGATTGAGCAGGCGGTTCCGAAGTTTGACCCTCAAACGGGGCGCTATTGCCAGACAACCGGCGGGGTTCTGGTCTGCAACTGAGTCGTGGCTCGGGCCGGAAGGGCCAATGACGCCGCTGCACGGCCTGCGTTCCTCATGTCGTTAAAACTCGTCATCCGCCAACGGGCGCAGTTCCATGGTGCCTCCCCTGACGGTGTACAGCGTGAGCTCGTAGCTGCTGTATTGAATGCCGCCTTCAACGGCCTGCTGCGTCAGTTCAAACGTTCCAGACCCGGACTTGGCTCCGGTTTCAAGGTTCTGGAAGCGGACGTCGTATGACCCTGCGTGAACCTTCGTGACGACAAACTTGCCGTAAGCCGGAATGAACACCTGGCGGACAGGAAAAGCTTTCGCGCCATCGCCGACCGCCACGACTTTTACATAGACATCCGAAATGTTCTGCGCGTTGTCGATGGTGATTTGAGAATACCCATCCGTCTTCCGCTTGGGCGCACCCTGCAAGTAACCAGCGGCAACCGGCCACGCTCTTCCAAACGGGGTGAGCCCAGGCCGGACGTAGGCAAGCTTGTGAGGCGCCGCACCCGGTGGCCGCCCTGCTTCGGAATACGCCGGACGCGGGAGACTAGTCCCGTCACCCACGCTGGTGAGCGTCTGCGGCACTGCCTCCGGCGGAGGGTCCGACGTGTAGGGCTGATGTTTGTACGACGGCGTCCATGCGCTCGCTGCTGAGCTTCGGGAGGACCTGCCGTCATCGAGCCCGACCACGAGCAGGGCCACGGCAATAGCGACGACCGGGAAGGCTGCAAGCTGCACAAAAAACGGTCGACGAAACGTCCCCCAGACATTCTTGAGTTTCGGGGACGACTGGGCCGCTGGAAAGGAAGCAATGAATGCATCGAGCCTGGCCCTCAGGCGAGCACCCTCACCCTCAATGTCGGGATGAATCTTGAGCGCCATGCCCAAAGCGTCCTGCGCAACGGCGCGGGCGATGTCCGGCTTCCCGGTCGCGGCAAAGTACCAGGCCTGATGCGACAGCAAACGGGCGTTGATGTCTTCCGGCCGCTTCCCGCCTGCGAGGTTGTTGAACACCGCCGACAGGCCGTAGATAGGACCCCAGGGGAATCCCCACCAAGCCAGTGCCCAGGTGAACGCCGTGGCCTTGAAGCACACCTTTTCCGCGCACGGGCTGCAATAGACGCCTTGGACGGGGTCGCGCCGGGTCACCAGGATGATGCTGAAAACCCGGTAAAAAATGACGTATCTGGGCTGTGCGGTGACTTTGCCGCACACACTGCACCGGATGGGTTCCGGTACGGCCGCACGCTGACTCCCCTTGTTTGAGGGCCCGGCCTCGACATTGGCCGTGTCGTAACGTGCCCGGGCTTCCGGGTCACTGAGGATGCGGTACGCCTCATTGACCAGCTGGAAGAGCGCGTGCGCATCCGCACGCTTGCATTTGTCCGGATGGTATTCCTGCGCCTTCCGGCGGAAGGCTGCCTTTATCTCCGTCCCTGTTGCGCCGGTCGGCAAGTCAAGAATGCGGTAGTAGCCCGAAGGGTCGGCCGCGCTCATCCGACGCGACGCCTGGCCAGCAAGATATCCATGAAATTCCCCTGTCTTCCTGACGGGATTGTACGTGCGCCACGGCCAATGCGCACAGCTTGACGATGCGCCTTTACGGCCTCTCAGTTTTCTGTCGGGAAAGCCTCCGGTGGCTCAGAACCTCAACCACACCCCGATGTCTTTTCCGCCGCCTGCGTCCGCAAGGTAGCAATCACACGTCGTCGGTGTGCGGTGCTGCCGCCACCGGCGTGCATCGGCCCTGGGCAGGTATCCAATCGTGTGCCCTGCAACGTCGACGCGCACGGCCTGGTCGTCGTACGGATTCGTGTCCTCGGGGACCAGGCGGGCACGATGGAAGGGCTTTTCGCCACTGGCTTTGATGGCCCGTAAAGCCGGCTGGTAATTCGACTCCCCCACGACTTCCTGGGCGTATTCGCCGTGACCTTTTGCGCGGGCTTTAGGCTTTGCCTTTGGCGCCGGTTTCGTCGCCTTCCCAATCGCGTTTTTGACCCTGGCCGTCGGGCTCTTCGCCCGTTTTTTGCCGCCGGCCGCGCCCTTCAACAGCCCCTTGAAGAACGCTTCAAATATGCCTGCCATGCCCCTCCTCCCCGGCGGATGGGCCGCCTGTGGCAACTCTAGCCGAACGCCTCAAATCGTGTTGCCAGGACCCCTGCCGCCGCTCGGTTTCGTTGCCGGCGCAAAGCCGGAACCAAATCGCGTGGCCTGCGCCCGGGCAGCTTCGTCCACGAGCGCCTGGAGCATGTCCCGGGCCGCTTTGTCGAGCAGCTGGGCTTCCTGCTCCCAACCCAAGGCCTCGGCGACGCGGGACCAAAACCCTGCCGAACGGATAGCGGCAATGAGGGGACCAAGCTGCGCCTGCTGCTTCTTCCCGCCCGCAACGCCAGTAATGACATGGTGCGGGATGACCGGAGGCCTCGCCGACGGCGAGGGCTCAAGGATTTCGGCGAGCTCTTCGAGGGGCAATTTCCAGCGCCCAATATGCTTCTGGGCTCCGGGATAGGTGCCGTCTTTCATGCGCGCCCGGATGACATTTTTACAGCCCTTCGTGGCCTTCCCCAACTCCTTCGCAACCTCGTCGACGCCGAGCCACCACTGGTCTGGATATTTCTGCTGCAACCTCGTTTTAGTGCGCGGCGACATCGGCAGTCCTTCGCGCCCGGGGCGGTTTGGCTGGGACAAAGTTGGGACAAAAGGGACGTGTATCGGGGTGTTTCCGGGTGTTTTCGAGAGTGCCGAGCGAGTAAGAAAAACCCCTGTTTTTCCCGCGTTTGTCGCCGTAAACCCCGTTTTTCCAACCCATCCAAAAAATACATTGAGGCTTTAGGAGGGGGACGCTCTATCCAGCTGAGCTACGGGGCCAACGCCCGGCAGAATAACCGAGGGTGGCCCCGGAACGAAAGCTGCAAACGCCGACGCGCCGACGCGCACAGCAGACACGCAACCCAGGGCTGCAAGAACGACGAGGCGCGCTCGATCGAAATGGCCGCGCCGGCTAACCTTCCCCCAAACACAAGTACGACGGCCTTTCGCGAATGCTTCGGGAAACATCGGGCAGCCTGGTGCACACATGGGGCGATGGGCGACCATGATGTCGGCCCTCAGTACATGGCTCTCGAAGACACTGCGTACGCTTGAGTAGCAGGCATCGGCCTTTTGACGTCACTGCCGAAGGGCCGCCATACACCGTCCGCGCCCTCCACATCGATTCGCGTCTCTCCGCCGTCGTGGGAAGCCATGCTCACCGCTGAACGGAGTGCCTCGTAGCGCGATTCACAGCGCTCGACCACCCGACCCCCGACGCGAATCTCCCATGCCGATCCGGCGTCGGGATGGAACGGAACCTCATAGATACGCGCCATGGCGCCCTCCGCCCCAGTGGGATCGTGACATGTAGCTTGCCTTCTACCGTGTCTGTGCGAGGTGCTTGTCGGCCGTGCCTATCGTAACGGGGCCGCGACGTCCGTCCCGCGCCGCACAACGAGGTGTGAAGGGTACGTTTGCTAGAATCGCGGTTTTTAGGTCCAGGGAGTCACCATGTCCTCGAAGATCCTCGCCGCGCTCGGCCTCGACGCCACCGAATCGGGCACCTACCTCGGCCGCGGGGAATGGGCGTCCGCCACCGACGCCGGCACGCTGACGCCGGTCAACCCGGCCACCGGCGAGGCAATCGCCATCGTGCACGCCACCGGCGCGGCCGATTACGAGACTATCGTGCAGCGGGCCCAGGAAGCCTTCACGGTATGGCGCACCACCCCGGCGCCCCGCCGTGGCGAGGCGGTCCGCCTGTGCGGCGAGGCGCTGCGTCGGCACAAGGACGCCCTCGGCTCGCTGGTCGCCCTGGAAATGGGCAAGATCAAGCCCGAGGGCGATGGCGAAGTGCAGGAGATGATCGACATCGCCGATTTCGCCGTCGGCCAGAGCCGCATGCTGTACGGCTACACCATGCACTCGGAGCGCCCGGGGCACCGCATGTACGAGCAATGGCATCCGATCGGTCTGGTCGGCATCGTCAGCGCATTCAACTTCCCGGTGGCCGTGTGGGCGTGGAATGCCTTCCTTGCCGCCATCTGCGGCGACATCTGCATCTGGAAGCCCTCGCCGAAAACGCCACTCTCCGCCATCGCCACGATGAAGATCTGCAACGAGGCGCTGCGCGAGGCGGGCTTCCCGGACATCTTCTTCCTGTTCAACGATGCCGGCACCGACCTGGCCCAGGCCTTCGTCGACGACAAGCGCATCCCGCTGATCAGCTTCACCGGCTCGACCAAGGTAGGTCGCTCCGTCGGTGAGCGCGTTGCCAGGCGCATGGGCCGCAGCCTGCTGGAGCTGGGCGGCAACAACGCCATCATCCTCGACAAGACCGCCGACCTGAAGCTGGCCATCCCGGCAATCGTGTTCGGTGCCGTGGGCACGGCGGGCCAGCGCTGCACCAGCACGCGCCGCGTCCTCGTGCACCGTGCCATCCACGACCAGGTGGTGGACACGCTGGTCAAGGCCTACGGCCAGGTGGAGCAGAAGATCGGCGATCCCACACTGGCCACCACGCTGATGGGCCCGCTGAACAGCCCGGAAGCCGTGCAGGCGTTCGTCGATGCGGTGGCCCGTGCCCAGGCGGCCGGCGGCACCGTGCGCACCGGCGGCAAGGCCCTCACCGACCGCAAGGGCAACTTCGTCCTGCCGACCATCATCACCGGCCTGAGCAACACCGACGAGGTGGTCCAGACCGAGACCTTCGCACCGATCCTCTACGTGATGCCGTTCGACACGCTGGACGATGCCATCGCGCAGCAGAACGCCGTACCGCAGGGCCTGTCGTCAGCCCTCTTCACGCAAGACCTGAAGGCCGCCGAGCATTATCTGTCGGCCGCCGGCTCGGACTGCGGCATCGCCAACGTGAATATCGGCACCTCGGGCGCGGAAATCGGCGGCGCCTTCGGTGGCGAGAAGGAAACGGGCGGTGGCCGCGAGTCCGGTTCGGATGCCTGGAAGGTCTACATGCGCCGCCAGACCAACACCATCAACTACTCCGACTCGCTGCCGCTGGCGCAGGGCATCAAGTTCGAGTTCTGACCCGCGGATGACGCCATGACCGACCTTCGCTCCACGGAACGTTTTTCCGATCGCGTGGCGGACTATGTCCGCTACCGGCCGGATTACCCGCAAGCGCTGGTCGGCTGGCTCCATGGGCTGGGCGTGAATGCCGACTGGACGGTGGCCGATATCGGCGCCGGCACCGGTATCTCGTCAAGGCTGTTCCTCGATGCCGGCCACCGCGTGACCGGCGTCGAGCCGAACGCGCCGATGCGCGACGCGGCACGGCAGTGGCTGGCGGGCGCGGAGGGCTTCTGGGCCCACGACGGCACCGCGGAGGCCACCGGCTTGCAGGACGCCTCGGTGGACCTGGTGATCGCCGGCCAGGCGTTCCACTGGTTCGATCCCGCGGCGGTGCGCCGTGAGTTCGCGCGACTGCTCACGCCGCGTGGCCTCGTCGCCATTTTCTGGAACACGCGCCGGCTGGTCGGCACGCCCTTCCTCGAAGGCTACGAGCGCCTGTTGCACCAGTACGGCATCGACTATGTCAGCGTGGCCGAGCGTTACGCCGACGACGACACCATGGCCCGCTGGTTCGGGCACGGTTATCGCGGCATGGCATCGTTCCCGCATACGCAGCGACTCGACTACGCGCAACTGCTGGGCCGTACGCTGTCGTCCTCCTACATGCCGATGGCCGGCCATCCAAACCACGAGCCGTTGCTGGTCGCGCTGCGCACACTGTTCGATGCCACGCAGTCCGGCGGTACCATCGCTTTCGATTACGACACCCGCATCTTTGCGGGTCATCCGGACACCTGATGTACGACCTGATCCGCCCCCTGCTGTTCTCCCTGGACGCGGAAACCGCGCACGACCTCACCCTGTACGCCTGCGATGTGGCGCAACGCAGCGGCCTGTCGCGCTGGATCGCCACGCCGCCGACCGATCTGCCGGTGAGGGCGTTCGGCATCGACTTCCCCAACCCCGTGGGCCTGGCCGCCGGGCTGGACAAGAACGGCGCCCACCTCGACGGGATGGCCGCGCTGGGTTTCGGTTTCCTCGAGATCGGCACGGTCACGCCGCGCCCGCAGCCGGGCAACGACAAGCCGCGCATGTTCCGCCTGCCGGGCCACGAGGCCGTGATCAACCGGCTGGGTTTCAACAACGGGGGCATCGACGCCTTGGTACGCAACGTGGAGAAAGCCGCGTTCCGCGGGGTGCTAGGCATCAACATCGGCAAGAACAAGGACACGCCCAACGAACGGGCTGTCGACGATTACCTGCTCTGCCTGGAGCGGGCGTATCCCCTGGCCAGCTACGTCACGGTGAACATCTCCTCGCCGAACACCCAGGGCCTGCGTGACCTGCAGGAAGAAGACACCCTGCGCCGTTTCATCGGCACGCTGCGCGAGGCACAGGAACGCCTGGCGTCCCGGCATGGTGCGCGCAAGCCGATGCTGCTGAAGATCGCACCTGACCTGTCGGAGACCGAACTGGACGCCATCGCCGATGTGCTGCTGGCCTCGGGCATCGACGGCGTGATCTGTACCAACACTACGGTGGATCGCGACACCGTGGCGGGTGCGCCGCATGCGCAGGAAGCCGGTGGCCTTTCCGGCCGGCCGTTGTTCGACAAAGCCACCGGGGTATTGCGCGCCATGAAGGCACGGGTCGGCGACCGCCTGCCGATCATCGGCGTCGGCGGTATCGTGGACGGCGACAGTGCGGCGGAAAAACTCGCCGCGGGCGCCGCGCTGGTCCAGGTGTATTCCGGGCTGGTGTTCCGTGGGCCGAAGCTGGTCGCCGAGGCCGTGACCGAAATCCGTCGCCGGGGCCTGCCCGCATGAACAACGAACCGGTCGACATGGGCGGCTTCCTGCTCACCAGCGATGCCGCCATGGGCCGCCGCAACACGCTGCGCGTGGATGCGCGCGCGCGGTTGCTGGCCGAGGTGCACGACGTTACGCGGCTGCCTGAGGTGCTGGCCTTTCCCGCCATCGCGGGTGGAAAGGTGCTGGTGCTGGGTGAAGGCAGCAACCTGCTGATCCGCGGCGACATCGACGCCACGGTGCTGGCGATCGCCAACCGCGGCGTCGAGACCTTCCAGCGCGACGACCATGTGCTGGTCCGCGTGGCCGCCGGCGAGCGCTGGGACGATTTCGTCCGCTGGTCGCTCGGCCAGGGTTTGGCGGGGCTGGAAAACCTGATCCTCATCCCCGGCACCGTGGGCGCCTCTCCCATCCAGAACATCGGCGCCTATGGCGTGGAAGTGGCGGAGTTCATCGATACTGTAGAAGCCTGGGACACGCAACAGGGCGAGTTCGTGGTGCTGGACAAGGCCGCCTGCGCGTTCTCCTATCGCCACTCGACCTTCAAGCAGCAGGCCGGGCGCTGGATCGTCGTGGCGGTGACCTTCCGCCTGCCGCGCGAGCGGCCGCTATCGCTGGACTACGCTGGTATCGCCGAGGAAATGGACACGATGGGCGTGCAGCGCCCCACGCCGTACCACGTGGCCGAGGCCGTGGTCCGCCTGCGCTCGCGCAAGCTGCCGGACCCCGCGGTGATCGGCAACGCCGGCAGTTTCTTCAAGAACCCCATCGTCGGTGCCGTGCAGGCTGACGCCATGGCCCTCGCCCATCCCGGGCTGCCCGCCTGGCCGCACGCCGGCGGCACGGCCAAGCTGTCCGCCGGGTGGCTGATCGAAGCCGCCGGGTTCAAGGGGGCGCGTGAGGGCGACGCCGGCATGTCGAACCGACACGCCCTGGTGCTGGTCAACCATGGCAAGGCCACCGGTCCGCAGCTGTGGGCATTCGCGCAGAAAGTGATCGCCGGCGTGGAGGCGATGTTCGGCGTCACCCTCGAGCCCGAGCCGCAGGTGGTCTGATACCGCCGCCAGCCTGTACGAAGGCCCGATGGCGGTGTCACCGGGATGTAAGGGCGCAGTCATAAGCTTCGCCGGGCGGCGTACCATGGGGTCGTCGTAATTCGCGACGAGGACGACGCCCTGGACACGATGACGCCACCCACCGAGACGCCGGCCGCGCCGAAGCCTACCGCCGCCAGGCCCACGCCCGTTCCCGAGATCCCGGAGATCGACCTCGGCGACAGCAGTCTCTACATCCATCGCGAGCTGTCCCAGCTGCAGTTCAACATCCGCGTGCTCGACCAGGCGCTGGACGAATCCAAGCCGCTGATCGAGCGGCTCAAGTTCCTGCTGATCTTTTCGTCCAACATGGACGAGTTCTTCGAGATCCGCGTGGCCGGACTCAAGCAGCAGATTGCCTTCGACCACGAAGTGATCGGGGCGGACGGTATCCCGCCCCGGCGCGTGCTGGCCGAGATCGCCGAGGTGGCGCACCGGCAGATCGATCGCCAGTACCGGATACTCAACGACCACATCCTCCCGGCGCTTGCGCTGGAGGGCATCCGCATCGTCCGACGCAACCAGTGGTCGCACAAGCAGAAGCTGTGGGTGCGCCGGTATTTCCGTCATGAAGTGGCGCCGCTGGTCACACCCATCGGGCTCGATCCGACGCATCCGTTCCCGCGGCTGGTCAACAAGAGCCTCAACTTCATCGTCCAGCTGGAGGGCACCGACGCCTTCGGCCGCGACTCGGGCCTGGCCATCGTGCCTGCGCCGCGCATCCTGCCCCGACTCATCCGCATGCCGGCGGATATCTGCGAGGACGGCGACAACTACGTGCTGCTGTCGTCGATCATCCACGCGCATGCGGACGACCTGTTCCCGGGCATGCGCGTGCTGGGGTCCTACCAGTTCCGGCTCACCCGCAACGCCGACCTCACCATCGATCCCGAAGACGTCGAAGACCTGGCGCGCACCCTGCGCGGCGAGCTCTTCTCGCGCCGCTACGGTGACGCGGTTCGCCTGGAGGTGGCGGACAACTGTCCCAAGCCGCTGGTGGACTACCTACTGAAGCAGTTCGCGCTGGAAGCGGATTCGCTCTATGAGGTGAACGGTCCGGTCAACCTGGCCCGCCTGTTCGAGATGACCCTGCAACCGCAGTATGCACCGCTGCAATTTCCCACCTTCGTGCCCGCCCTGCCCAAGGTGCTGGCCGATGCCGAGGACATGTTCTCGGTGATCGGCAAGCAGGACGTGCTGCTCTACCACCCGTTCGAGTCGTTTTCGCCGGTGGTGGATTTCCTGCGCCAGGCCGCCAAGGACCCGCAGGTCCTCACCATCAAGCAGACGCTGTACCGCAGCGGCGCCAACTCCGAGATCGTCGATGCACTGGTGGAAGCCGCGCGCTCGGGCAAGGAAGTCACCGCCGTGGTCGAGCTGCGCGCGCGCTTCGACGAGGAATCCAACCTCAGCCTGGCCTCTCGCCTGCAACAGGCCGGCGCCGTGGTCACCTATGGCGTGGTCGGCGTGAAAACCCACGCCAAGCTGATGCTGGTGCAGCGTCGTGAGAACGGCAAGCTGGTCAGCTATGCCCACCTGGGCACCGGCAACTACCACTCCGGCAACGCGCGCCTGTATACCGACTACAGCCTGCTCACCTCGGACGTGGCGCTGTGCGACGACGTCCACCGCCTGTTCCGCCTGCTCACGGGCATGGGCAAGGCGTTGAAGATGAAGCGCATGCTCTATGCGCCGTTCACGCTGAAGAAGGGCCTGCTCGACCTCATCGCGCGCGAGGCCGTGCACGCCGCCACGGGCAAGAAGGCGGAGCTGGTTTTCAAGCTCAACGCCGTCACCGACCCCAAGCTGATCCGCGCCCTGTACCGGGCCAGCCAGGCCGGCGTGAAGGTAGAGTTGATCGTGCGCGGCATGTGCTGCCTGCGGCCGGGCATTCCGGGTGTCTCGCAGAACATCCGCGTGCGCTCGGTGGTGGGCCGGTTCCTCGAGCATAGCCGGGTCTACTGGTTCCACAACGACGGCGAGCCCGACCTGTTCCTGGCCAGCGCCGACCTGATGGAGCGCAACCTCGACCGCCGCGTGGAAACCTGCTTCCCCATCGAGGGCAAGAAACTGCGCCAGCGCGTGCGGCGGGAACTCGAGCTCTATCTCACCGACAACCACTCCGCCTGGATACAGCAGGCCGACGGCGGCTACGCCCTGCTTCAGCCCGCCACTGGGCAGCCGGTAAGGGACGCGCAGACGCAGTTGCTGGAGCGCTTCGGCGGGCTGGCCGCACCGACCAGGAAACCGGCGTTCACCTGACCCGAACGGCGCGCAGGACAAGCTGCGGGATTGACGGCACAATACCGCCGCCGGTGGCAATCGCTGGACGCAGGACGGGCATGGAATCGAGGGACGCACAGCAACGGTGGCTCCATCGCCTGCTCAGGGCCGCCATCGCCTGCCTGCTGTTCGTCGCCGTCACCGCGCCCGCTGCCTCGCTCACCGGCAACTGGCGCGACGCCCATCCCGGCGACGTGCCCGCCAACGTGCTGGAGGAAGCGTACAGCCGGCCACTGGCGTCGTTCGATCCCGCACGCATGCAGGTGTTTCCCAGCGCCGCCGACGGCACCTGGGTGATCCTGCGCCAGTTGCCGCCATGGTCCGGCGGCGATCGGGTGGTCAGCGTCAACACACCCGGCCTGGGGGCCGTGTCGCTGTACGACGAGCACGGACGCGTCGCCACCACCTCGCTGGAGGATTTCAGCCCCACCGTGCATGGCCACGGGCGCCTGATGTTCACCCTGCCGGCCTCGATACCGGCATCGCGACCCATCCTGCTCAAGTTCGAACCGACCGCCATGCCGCCGGGGGCGGTGACGCTGTCGACGAGTTCGTGGCCCGATTATCTCCGCGAGGATAGCGGCTGGGTCGCGTTCGCCACGGCGTGCTTCGCGGTCATCCTGACCATGGCACTGATGGCCAGCTGTTTCGCGGTCATCCTGCGCGACATGACATTCGGCTGGTACGCCGCTTACCTGGTCTGCTACGTACTGATCCAGAGCGTGAAGACGGGTTATATCTTCCACCCGCTGGAGTTCGAGTCGCTGGCGGGCATGGGCGACACGCTGGCCGCCGCGGCCACGGCGTTGTCGGTGTCGTTCTCGGCGTTGTTCCTGCTGCGCTTCGCCAAGATCGACGACTACGCCCCGCTGCTGCGGATGCCGGTGCTGGCGCTGGCCGTCGGCATGCCGCTGCTGGTGGTGCTGCGCGCCACCGGCGTGGGCGTGCTGGTGCAGACGGCCGCGCTGCTGCTGCAGCCATTGCTGCTGATCGGCGCCTCGCTGTTGCTGGTGGCCGGTGCCATGGCAGCCGCCCGCGGCTCGCGGCACGCGTGGTTCTTCCTCGTCGGCTGGACGCCGCTGCTCGTGCTGACCGCGCTGTGTGGCGCGCAGGAACAAGGCATGCTGGCCGGTGCGCCCTGGCTGCCGGATGCGGCGATCGCCTTCGGCGCGTTCGAGGCCATCGTCCTGTCGATCGGCCTGTCCGATCGCGCACTCACCATTCGCCACGACCGCGACCGCGCGCGCCAGCTGGCGGACAGCGACCCCCTGACCGGTGTGCACAACCGGCGTGCCTGGACGGCCGCGGCGCTGGAACGACTCGAACAGGGCATGGCGCGCCCCATCGCCCTGCTTTTCCTCGACCTGGATCATTTCAAGGAGCTCAACGACCGCTACGGCCACTCCGCCGGCGATCGCGCGCTGGTGGCCGTCGCGGCCGCGCTGCGCGAAGAATTGCGCCCGTCGGACCTGCTGGGGCGCTTCGGCGGCGAAGAGTTCGTCGCCCTGCTGCAAGGCGTGGACCGCGACAACGCCATGCAGGTGTCGACCCGCCTGTGCCGCCGGATCACCCGTCTGGACGCCCAACTGGGTGAGGACTGCGAGCCGCTCACCGTGTCCATCGGCGTGGCGCTGCGCACGCCGGCCGATACGTTGCAGTCACTGATCGAGCGTGCGGATGCCGCGATGTACGCGGCGAAGCTGGCGGGCCGCAACCGCGTGGTGTGTTCCGGGCCTGCCGGGCCGACGCTGGTACGGCGAGAGGCCAAGCTGGCGCGTTGAGGGATGGGTGCGCGTTGTGCTTCGGAGCAAGAGCCGGCGGGTGCCACCCTCGTGGCCACGCCTGCGGCTACCGGCCACGAGGGTGGCACCCGCCGGCTCTTTCGCAGACTGAGGTTGCGTGTGGGAAAAGCTAAGAGCCAGGTTTCGCTTCGTAGCTGGGAACGCTCGCTTGCCTGTCGCGCACGGCATCGGTCGCCTTAGGGGTGTTTACGGTTCGCGCACATCGTGCGCTCCTACCCAGCCCGCGGATCACGCGTTCCACAACCTGCCTACCCTGGCGTAGGAGCGCACGATGTGCGCGAACAGCCAACAAAGCGTTGACGCCGTACCCCGACCCCTGCTTGCCACCACCACTCGCTGCTCGCCCACCATGCCACCTCAGTCTGAGGAAGAGCCGGCGGGTAGCCCCCTCGGTGCCGGTAGCCGCAGGCGAGGGCTTCGAACGGACAAGGCCGCGTAGCGGGGCCGGCCAGGACGGCCGGCCATTTTTGCTGAGCCATGGATGGCGAATCAAAAATCCCCGTTCGAAGCCCGACCCGGGCCCGTAGGGCAATAAGTAAACGGCCGCGAAGCGGCCCTTCCCTAGCGGGTCGCCGCAGGCGTGGCACCGAGGGGGCTACCCGTCGGCTCTTGCCCCGCAGCCTCGAAGCCTCGCGCTTGATCTCTAACCGCCCGCCAACGCATCCGCCGCAGCGACAATGTCGTCGTCGCCGGGAAGAACCAGGAAAGCCGCGCCCGCCAGCGGCGTAAAGGTATCGGCGCCGACCACGCGACGCAGCGGCAGGTGTCCCAGCCCGGCCTCTACGATCGCCGTGATCACACCCTCGCCCACGCCTGCGCTCTTGCGCCCCTCGTCCACGACCAGGATGCGTTTCGCCCTGGCCGCCTGGGCCGCGATGAAACCGTCGTTGAGCGGCACCAGCCAACGCAGGTCCACCACGCTCACCTTCCAGCCATGCATGGCCTCGATGCGCCGCGCGGCGCGCAGGCTCATGGGCACGCCGTTGCCGAAGGTGAACACGACCAGGTCGGTCGCGACCTCGCCGTATACACGCCCCTCGCCCAGCGGCATCGCCTGGCCCGGTGCCGGATAGCCGAACTGCCACTGGCCGTCGCCGGCTTCGTAGAGGTCCTTGGTCATGTACAGGGCGATCGGCTCGAGGAACGCCGTGACCCGGCCATCCACCTTCGCCAGAGCGGCCAGCGTGCGCAACATGGTGGCCGCATCGTCGCCGCGGCTCGGGCAACCGACGACGAGGCCGGGAATGTCACGCAGCGCGGTGATCGAGTTGTCGTTGTGGAAGTGCCCGCCGAAGCCGCGCTGGTAACCCAGCGACGCCACGCGCATCAGCATCGGGTTGCGGTATTGGTCGTTGGAGAAGAACTGCAGCGATGCCGCCTCGCCACGGATCTGGTCGCAGGCGTTGTGGAAATACGCCAGGTACTGGATCTCCGGCAGTGGCAACATGCCCATGTTGGCGTAACCCTGGGCCAGGCCGAGGATCATCGTCTCGTCCAGCAGCGTGTTGAATACACGCGTATTGCGGAACGCTTTATGCAGGCCCTTGGTAACCGTGTACACGCCGCCCTTCTGCGCCACGTCCTCGCCGAACAGCAGGCTTTCCGGATACTTGGCCATCAGGTCGTGCAGTGCCTGGCCGATCTGGACGGCCATATGCTTCGGTGGCTGCGTTTCGGGCAGGCGATCCGCGCCGAAGACGCGTTCGCGTTCGGCGGCATGGGCGCTACGCTCGGCCTCGGCGCGCACCGCGTCGGGCGTGTACGGCGCCAGCGGTGCCATCACCTCGGCGAGCGAGGTGATGCGTGGCCGCCGGTCGGCTTCCTCGGCAGCCTCGAAACACCGGTGGCGGGTGGCGTTGTAGAGGTTGAGCAGATCGTCCTTGGTGTACAGGCCCGACGCCAGCGCAATGGCCGCGCTGCGCAGCAGCGGATCGGTGGCTTCCAGCGCCACCAGTTCCTCGATCGCCCGCCATTCGATCTCGAAGTCGGTACCCGCGTGGCCCATCACCCGCGTAGTGGTGAGGTGCAGGAAGGTGGGCCGGCGCGTGCGCCGGCAATGCTCTACCGCGCGCTGCACATCGGCATAGCCGCCGGCCAGGTCCAGGCCATCCGCGTGGAAGTAGTCCAGATCCGCACGGTGGCGGAAGTTGTTGGCTACCCAACCGCCGGGGGTCTTCACCGAGATGCCGATGCCGTTGTCTTCGCACACGAACAGTACGGGCGCGGGCAGCTTCTGGTAAGCCGTCCACGCCGCGGCGTTGAACGCGGTCTGCGCGGTGGCGTGGTTGGATGAGGCATCGCCGAACGAACAGATGGCGATGGAATCCTGCGGGATCGGCAGCGCATGGCCGATCCGCCGTGCCTGCTCGATCGCAATGGCGGTGCCCAGCGCCTTCGGAAGGTGGGAAGCGATGGTCGAGGTCTGCGGCAGCACCCACAGCGGCTTGCTGCCCCACACCTTGTGCCGGCCACCGGAAGCGGGATCGTCCTGGCTGGCGGCGAAGGACAACGCCGAATCCATCACCGGGTCCATGCCGGGCAACTTGCGGAAGCGCTCGGCCATGAAGCCGCCGCTGCGATAGTGCAGGAACGCCGGGTCGGTGTGCCGCGTGAGCCGCGCCACCATGGCATTGCCTTCGTGGCCGGAAGACCCGATGGTGTAGAACACCTTGTTCTGCACGCGCAGCACGCGTGCCATCAGGTCCAGGTGCCGGCTGATCAGCTGCGATTCCAGCAGCTCGCGAAAACCGCGCGCGTCCAGCGCACTGCCCGGCAGGACCGGCTCATCGTCGTGCGGCGCGCGGGATACGTCGCCCTGCCAGAACTGCACGAACTCGACGAAATTCTGGTCGACGATTTCGGCGCGGTTGAAGCCCTTGTGGCGGGCGGCGATCGGGTGCGGAACGGACATGGAGGCAGAAGACTCGCTGGAAAGGAAGCTCAGAACGCGTTGATGCCCGTGAGTTCACGGCCGACCACCAGCTGGTGCACGGTCTCGGTGCCCTCGTAGGTGATGACCGATTCCAGGTTCAGCGCATGGCGGATCGCCGAATGCTCGGTGGTGATACCCGCGCCACCGAGGATGTCGCGACAATCACGCGCGATGTCCAGCGCCATGCGCACGTTGTTCCACTTCGCCAGCGATACCTGGGTCGGCTGCAGGCGACCGGCATCCTTCAGGCGACCCAGTTGCAGCGACAGCAGCTGCGCGGTGGTGATACGACGGGCCATGTCGGCCAGGCGGATCTGAACGGCCTGATTGGCGGCCAGCGGCCGACCGAACAGGATGCGCTGGGAGGAATAGTCGAGCACTTCCTTCAGGCAGGCCTGCGCGGCACCGATGGGGCCCCAGGTGATACCAAAACGCGCCTGGTTGAGGCAGCCGAGCGGGCCCTTTAGACCCTTCACGTTCGGCAGGCGGGCGCTGTCCGGCACGCAGACATCGTCGAAGAACAGGCCCGACGTGACGGACGCACGCAGGCTCATCTTCTTGTGGACTTCCTGGGCGGTGAAGCCCTTGGTGTCGGTCGGCACCACGAAACCCTGGATACCGTCGTCGGTCTGCGCCCAGACGATGGCGATATGGGCCAGGTTGCCGTTGGTGATCCACATCTTGGCGCCGTTGATCACCCAGTCGCCGCCGTCCTGGCGGGCCACGGTTTTCATGTTGGCCGGATCGGAACCGCCGTGCGGCTCGGTGAGCCCGAAACAGCCGATGACCTCACCCGCCGCCATGCGCGGCAGGTACTCGCGCTTCTGCTCCTCGGAGCCGTACGCGAAAATCGGATACATGCACAGCGAACTCTGCACGGAGGCGAAGCTGCGCAGGCCCGAATCGCCGCGCTCCAGCTCCTGGCAGATCAGGCCGTAGCTGACGGCGTTCATGCCGGCGCAGCCGTACTCCTCGGGCAGCGTGGCGCCGAGCAAGCCGAGGGAGGCGATCTCGGACACGAGCTCGGCCGGGAAACGGCCCTGTTCGAAGGCATCGCCGATGATCGGCAGCACCTTCTCGTCGACGAAGCGGCCGACGGCGTCCTGCACGGCACGCTCCTCGTCGGTGAGCAGCGAGCGGACATCGTAAAGATCGAGCGGGTCGAGACGGTGAGCCATGCGGATACTCGTACGTGGGCGGCCGGAAACCGCCGATTGTAGACCTCCGGGCAGGGGGAGGTCATGGCGTCCCGCAACATGTTCGATCGGCGAATGCCTACGCGATGTGCGACCAAAGCTGACAGCGGCCCAGGGGCGCGACTTGCGAGCATAGCTCCTCCCTCCTCGCATGAAAGGAATGCACCATGCGCTGTTTCCTCGCTCCCTTCGCCCTCCTGGCCGGCCTGACGGCATCCGGAGCCGGTCTTGCCGCCTCGTCGAACGACATTCCCAGGGAAAAGGGCCTGCTCCGGTTCATCGATCGCGATGGCAACCTCGTCGGCATCCCCGAGAAAGGCAACGGCCCCCTGCACCTCACCACCCAGCTGAAGGACACCGCCAACGCCCGTATGCCTGGGCCGTCGGCCAAGGGTCCGGTCATCAACCAGCAAGGGCGCTGCCTGACCCTGCTTTCACCGTTCAAGATCCAATGGGCCACGTGCGAGCTGGGTGCCAACAAGCAGCTGTGGACACGCCACGCCGGCGGCCTGCAGGGATCCGCGCCATACGCCGGACAGATCGACGCCGACAGCCGGGTCGCCAACGGCAAGCTGCACATCGTGCGCGGCGAACACGGGTTGACCTTCGCCAATCCGGATAGCTTCGGCCCGGCGAACGACTGACGCCCGCTCCAACCAGGGGGGACGGCTGCATAATGGGCCGTCCCCGCTCCCAGGATCACCCCCATGTTCAAAGGCGTCCTTCTCGGCTTTGCCTGCTACGCAGCCTATGCATGGAGCGATGCCTTCGTGAAGTCACTCGAAGGCTCACTGCCACCCTACGAGGCGGTGTTCTTCGGTGCCGTCCTGGCCATGGCGGCGTTTCCCTTCCTGAAGAAGCCCGGCGACCGCTGGAGCGAGATCGTGGTGTCGAAGATGCCCGGCCTGTGGCTGCTGCGCGCCATGGCGGGGGCCATCGGCAACATCACCGCGGTGATGGCGTTCACCGCCCTGCCTATGGCCGAAGCGTTCTCGCTGATCTTCCTGCTGCCCATCTTCGTCACCATCCTTTCGGTGGTGTTCCTGCGCGAGCATGTGGGCTGGCGGCGCTGGTCGGCAGTGGTGGTGGGTTTCCTGGGCGTGCTGGTGGTGCTTCGCCCCGGGTTCCGTCACCTGGGCCAGGGCCATGTGGCCGCGATCATCTGCGGCATCACCGGGGCCCTGTCGATCATCGCCCTGCGCATGGCCGGCGCGACCGAGAAACGCATCACCCTCTACGGCGCCGGCGTGGTCGGGCCGATGATCGCCGGCTTCATCATGATGCTGCCGCACTTCGTCTGGCCGGACGCACACCAGTGGTTGCTGGTGCTGGGCTACGGCCTGCTTGCCGCGGGCGGTGCCGTGCTGCTGATGCTGGCCACGCAGAACGCACCGGCGGCGCGCGTGGCGCCCACGCAGTACAGCCAGATGCTGTGGGCCATCCTGTTCGGCTACCTGATCTTCCACGACCACCTCGACTGGCCGATGCTGGTGGGCATCGTGCTGATTCTGGGCGCCGGCCTGTTCACCTTCGTGCGCGAGGAAAAGAAGACCGACTGGTGGCGGTGGACGAACATCGTGTGAGGGGCGGGGCCGTCTGGGCCTGAGGCCGACCTCATGCGATGATCGGCCCAGGACAGGTTTACCAAGGAATGGCATGACGCCATGGTTATGGCGCCTCGGAGCAGGCGTTTCGGCTCTGGGCGCATGCACGATCGCCCCTCTTCTCGCCAGCGGCTTGATCCTCTTCTCATTGGGCCTGCCCATCTCGGGCGCCACGCCGGGCCTCTGGTACGACTACTGGCAGGTACTCGAGCGCCCCGCCTACCGTCCGTACGCCACGCGGATACTGTGCTGGGGCGGCACGGGACTGCTGCTGCCGCCATTGCTGTGGTGCGGCGCGATGCTGTGGTTCCGACGCCACCACCCCTCGATACCGTCGGCATCGCCGCACGTTCCCTTCGATGACCTCGCGACATCTGAGTTGGAGCTTCCCGCACTCGGTCCGGGACGCGGAGCCATCCCGTTGACGAGACGACGCGGGCGCACGCGGGCCGCCCCTCACGGTGCCTCGGTCCTGGTATCCGCTCCGTTTTATCCCGAGGCCCATGCGGTCGTCATCCACGCACTCAGACGGTCGAGCGGAGCCACCCTGGTCATCGATTGCGGCGGGCGCAGTCATGTGTACGCGCGCAAGGCCCGTGGTCGCACCGTGCTCCGCATCGATCCCTTCGACGGCGACCAGGCGTGGAATCCGCTGGCCGGCGCCTGGCGTCCCAAGGGCCTGGACGCGAACGAGCTTCGCCAGCTCGCCGCGCTGTGGCTTCCCGAACGGGGCCCACACGACAGGTTCATGGCCAGCCATGCCCGGAACGCTTTCGTCAGCCTGGTATACGCCGTGGACGACGTGCTGCGACGAACGGGGAGTGCAGCGGTTCCGGTCGCCCCCGGGGATCTCCATCGTCTTTGCGCGCGTTGGCGGAGCTATGCCTCGCCGCAGGCCTTCCTGCAAGCACTCGCAAGGCGACCTGAGATCGGGGCCAGGGCACGTATCGGGATGAGCGAATGGCTGGGCCTGGGCGAGGAAGGCGCCGACACGATATGGGCACGCGTGAGTGAGGTGCTCGCGCCGTTCGCTGATCCCGTCGTGGACGCCGCCACCCGGGGCGGTGGGCTACCGGACTCGTCGCTGCGAAAGGCGGACGTGTATATGGATGTTCCCGACCGGTGGCGCGCCGTGGCCGGCCCCTTGATCGATTCAGCGATTCGCCAGTGGCAGAACGCGCCAGGCATCGGGGCATCGTCGTTGCTGGTCGTCCACGCGCTCGACGCGCTCCCGCGCATTGCCGCCCTCACCGATCCGGCGACCGCCGGACGATGCATCGCCACGACCCGCGGAATTGCCGCCCTGCACGCCAGGTATGGCGACAGGGCCAGCGCACTCGATCGCCGATTCGCGCTATGCGTGGTCCAGGCACCTCGCGACGATGCGTTCGCCGCGAAGGAAGCAAGGGCCTTGAAGACCTTCATGGCCGACCATCGCAGCTGCCGACACGTGTCGGAGCCGGCATCCGTCCGCGAACTGATGTCGCTACGCCGGGGACAACAGATCGTGGCGATGGCATCCCTGCCGACGCCTGTCATTTGCCGTACCTTGAACCTGCCGCGCAAGCCGAGTGTTGCGCCGCCCCAGACCGACCACGGAGAGGCCATGCCGATATCCCGATCGTTTATCGCGTTTCTTGCGACGCTTGTTGCGACATCCGTCAGCGCGGGCGGCACCAGTGCTCCCGCGCCTGCCGCCAACCCGCAGGCTGACCCAGAACGGCATGCACGCCTGGTCGGAGCAACCATCGGCCACTACAAGTTTGCTTTCCCGAAGAATCTCTACTACCAGCAGTCCGGCCCTGACCCGGATGGGGGCGTCATGCTCTTGGTGCAGTGGCCGACACTGAAGCCTTTACCGCAGGGTGTGGACTACCACGCCCATACAGTCGACTTCATAAGCCATATAAGCATCAGTATTGCCGCACCAAGCAGGTTATCCGATGCCGCATACCGTACGCTGCTTCGGCGCTATGTCGAACCGCTCAACCCCGATGACAAGAAGGCACGCGCCAACCCGAGCCAGAACCTCGACCTACGGATCAAAGGCGAGCCGACGTTCGGGCTCACGCCTTATCTCGCCGATAGCGACAAGCTGAAACACTACTACGAAAACCTCTACGGGCCGGGCACGTCGGCGGGCAAGCCTGAACGACATGACGAATGGTTCGTACGGATGGGCGCCGATGGCGTTCCCACGACCGTCATTACCTGTTCTTCCCGCTTCATCCCCGACGGCGCAAGCATTCAGGATGGACGCATCGTGGACGGTAAAGGTGGACGACGATCGACATGCAACCACTCGTTTCTCATCCCTGAGCTACGTTTGATCGTCGATCTGAGCTATCTGCGCATCGTCATGCCCGACTGGCAACGGATCGAGAACAGGGTGCGCACCATGATCGAATCAGGGATGGTGCGATGAAGCAAGCCACCACTGGCGAGTTGCGCGCGAACGATCTCGAAGTGCTCAGCTACTATGCCGACACGGAAAATCGCGAACTCTACTGGAACTATCTGGCCGAACTTCCAGGCAACGATGGTTACGGAAGACTGACCCTGGGCGTCGTGCGAAACGACAATATGCCAGGTGCAACGGCAAATGCGTACGCACAGACCTACGCCCGTGAACACAGTGGAAAAGCGTTTACCGAACGCGAGTGGGACACCTTCGGTATCGACTTGATAAAGCAAGACCTGGCGATCCGACGGAAGGCGTTCGACAGGGGCGATGTCACCGGCGCATTGAATCTGCCTGCGCGGATGGTTCAAGGAGCGCACGATCAGGCTTTCGGCAACCTTCACATCGATCCCAACGCCTGGACACCTCGCAAGTTGCTTGAAACGGCACGCAACCACGCTCCCGACGGCGCGGAAAAGTCCGAAACGATCTGGAAGCACATGCTCGACAACGACCTCGTCGGCGCCCGGCGCGGATGGTCCACGCTGGGCGACATGGCGCGGGCGGCAGGCATGCCGGCTGCCGAGAGCATGTCCTACGGCGCCGATATGGCCGCTGCGTGGACATCGGCGATCGGCGACAGATCGCATCTGGACCCAAACGTCATCGGCCGCAACGATCACTTCTACGGCCGTGACCGCAACGGCGAATGGACCGAGTTCACCTTGGCACAACCGCATGTGGGCCTGCCCGTCAACGAGACGAACGACGTCAAGGACCCCAGGTTGTTGCAGGAACTGGAAGATACGCATCGCCTGCGCATGGAAAGACGGGAGGCGCGCAAGGCGTTTCACCCCGACGATCCGGGCCGCCTGATCGACTCGCCGCATCCCCTGGCCGATGCCCCGCCGCGCACCAGCCTTCCGAGAGCCGGGGCCGACCCGCTCTACGCGGCTATCCGGATGCAGCTTCCGATGGATGTGTCGGACGACAAGACGGCGCAGATGGCGCTGCACGCGCGTCGTTACGACATACGCAACGCCGACGAGCTGCGTGACGTGGATATTCAGGAGCGGCACATCGTCTGCACGGGGAGGCGACCCGATGCCGTGGCCCGCCTGGACCTGACCTCACCTGCCCCACCGATGGAGCAAAGCCTGGCCGAAGGGCGCCAATGGGACGCGCGGGTGCAACAGGAAACGATCGACGCACTATCCCGGCAGGCAAGCCGGCAGCAGGCCATGAACAACGACGGCCCGGTGTTGCAGCTTTAACGCGGCGCCTGCCAGGCCGGAAACCGGCCTAGGGGTTGGACACGCCGTGCGGCACGTGCCCGGTAGCCACGTGCCGCCGGGCCGACTCCACGTTGGCCGGGGAGTCGTCGAAGAAGATATCGGCGCCGAAGGCGTCCAGGAACGGCCCCTTGTCGCGTCCGCCGAGGAACAGCGCCTCGTCGATGCGCACGCCCCACCGACGCAGGGTGAGGATCACGCGCTTGTGCGCGGGCGCGGAGCGGGCGGTGACCAGGGCCGTACGGATCGGCGAGGTCTCGGCGGGAAACGCCGCCTGTAGACGATGCAATGCGGCCAGGAAGCCACGGAACGGGCCGCCCGACAGGGGCTCGGCCCACAGCTCGGATTCGCTGCGATGGAACGCATCCAGGCCCTGCTCCTTGGATACCCGCTCGCCTTCGTCGCCGAAGATCACCGCGTCGCCGTCGAAAGCGATGCGCAGCTGCTCGCGGGAGCGCTGCGGGGCCGTGGACGGCAGGATGGTCGCCGCGGCAACACCGGCCCGCAGCGCACGGCCCACGTCCTCCGCGTTGGCCGACAGGAAAAGATCGGCGCGGAACGGCGCGATGTAGTCGGATGTGGGCGCGCCGCTGGTGAAGGCGGCCCGTGAGATGCCCAGCTTGTAATGCTGGATCGCATTGAAGATGCGCAGGCCGGTGTCGCCGGAATTACGCGACAGCAGGATGACCTCCACCGGTGGAACATCGCCCGAGAGCGCGTTCAGGCCGAGCAGCTTCTGCACCAGCGGGAAGGCCACGCCTGGTTGCAGCAGGTCGTCCTCGTGCTCGATCTGGAAGGCACGGTAGGCATCCAGACCGTCGCGCTCGAACAGGTCGTGGCTGTCTTCCATGTCGAACAGCGCACGCGACGAGATGGCGACGACGAGGCGGTTGTCGTTTATGGCGCTGTCGGCGTGGGCGTTGCTGGTGTCTTGGGGGGGATGGGTCATAGTGGGTTTGGGGGTGCGTGAGTTACGTGGGTCGGGCGCTGTGGCGCCTTGTTTTCGCGCACATCGTGCGCTCCTACCCTCGCGGTGCGGGTGGGAGTCAGGGGGCGAATTGTTCGTCGAGGATGCGCTGCTGGAGATTGTGTTCGGGGTCGAACAGCAGGCGCACCGCGTTGCGGCGGGACTGCTTGATCTCTACCGACTTCACGTCGCGCACCTCGTGGAAATCTGCCGTGGCGCTGATCGGGCGCTTGTTCGGGTCCTTGGTGTGCAACGTGACGCGTGTGGCGTGCGGCAGGATGGCGCCGCGCCAGCGCCTTGGACGGAACGGACTGATCGGGGTCATGGCCAGCACGTTGGCGTCCAGCGGCAGGATGGGGCCGTGCGCGGACAGGTTGTACGCCGTGGAACCCGCCGGGGTGCAGACGAGCACGCCGTCGCAGACGAGCTCGTCGAGCTTGAGGTCGCCGTTGAGGCTGACCGTCAGATGGGCCGCCTGGTTGCTCTGGCGCAACAGCGCCACTTCGTTGAAGGCCAGGGCACGATGCTCCGTGCCGTCGCAGCAGGTGGTGTGCATCTCCAGGGGATGGAGCACGGCGGGGTGGGCCCGCTCGATACGCTCAGGCAGCTGGTCGAGATCGTGCTGGTTCATCAGGAAGCCGAGGCGACCGAGTTTCATGCCGTAGAACGGCAGGCCAAGGGTGCGATGGGCGTGCAGCGTGCGCAGCATGAAGCCGTCGCCGCCGAGCGAGACCACGATCTCGGCATCTTCGGGCGCCACGCCCTTGTAGCGCTTGACCAGCGCCGCACGGGCGCGCTGGGCCACATCGGTCTCGCTGGCGACAAAAGCTAGGCGCATGGGAAAAGGTTTCCGTATCCAGTGCGGAGCTTAGTCCCTAACTGCGGCGGACGGATAGGCCGGTGTGGGTAAGGGATGCGCGGTGGGGTGTGGGATGTGCGGTGGGGTGTGGGATGTGCGGCGGGGTGTGGGGCGGGGAGGATGGTTGGGTGCGGCAGATTGCCCGCGGGCGCGGGATCGCCGACATCGTCGGCTCCTACAAGGCAAAGCGATGCCTTGTAGGAGCCGACGATGTCGGCGATAAGGCGTCGCATTGCCCGGTAGGAGCCGACGATGTCGGCGATGCGGCCGCCAGGCCGCCGGCGACGCCACCGCCGACGGCCGTGCGGTTTACACCGGGATCTGCGCCAGCTGGGCCAGGCGGCGGACGGCGACCGAGGCGATCGGGTAGTCGGCGTTCTGGGTCAGGATCTCGGCGAGCATGGCGCGGGTGTATTTCAGCGTGGCGTCGTCACGCTGCAGCCAGGCCTGAACCGGGCTGACATCCGTGCGATCGCCGGCGACCGAGAGCACCTGCAGGGCCAGGGCGCGATGCTGGGCGTTGAGCTCATCCAACAACGAGCCACGGGCCTGCGCGTGCCATGCGCCTTCGACCGGCAGTGCCTCGATCTGTCCACGCAGCCACTCCAGATCCAGCGCCTCGGCCAGCTCGTAGAACACATGCGCCACGGCGGCCATGTCCTTGCCGCTCTGCTTGGATACCTCGACCATGTCCAGTGCCGCACGCAGCACCGGCACCCGGGCCAGGCGCACCGCCAGGGTGTCGGGAACGCCAAGGCCTTCCCACTTCTCGCGGCTGGCGTCGAAATCGCCACGGCCGGTGTCGGTGAGCGCATCGGGCAGTGCCTTGCGCAGCACCGTCACCTCGTTGGCGAAGCGATCCACATTGGCGGCGATATCCAGCGTGCCGCCCGGACGGTTGAGCAGCCAGCGGGTCAGGTGACGCAGCAGCGACCAGATATGCAGGATCGCGTCGATCTGCGTGTCCTCGGCCACTGCGCCGTCCAGCTTCTCGATCTCGGCCCACAGCTCGCGCGCATCCAGGATCTCGCGGGCGGCGGTGTAGGCCTTGGCGATGGACGCCGGGCCATGGCCCGTGTCTTCCTGCATCCGCATCATGAAAGTGGCACCCATGCGGTTGATCGTCGAGTTGGTCACCGCGGTGGCGATGATCTCGCGCTTCAGGCGATGGCGCTGCATGTGCTCGGCGTACTTCTCGTGCAAGGGCAGCGGGAAGTAACGCACCAGCTCACGCGACAGGTAGGGGTCTTCGGGCACGTCCGACTCCAGCAACTGCTGGAACAGGCGGATCTTGTCGTACGACAGCAGCACCGACAGTTCCGGGCGGGTGAGACCCTGGCCGCGCAACTTGCGCTCGGCCAGCTCGGCCGCGGTGGGCAGCGACTCGACCGCGCGGTCGAGCATACCTTCCGCTTCGAGCGTGCTGATGAAATGCGCCATCGAACCCAGGCGGCGCACCGACTGGTGCTCCATCACGGTAATCGCCTGGTTCTGCCGGTAGTTGTCCCACAGCACGAGACGGCCCACTTCGTCGGTCATTTCCGCCAGCTGGCGGTTGCGGCCTTCGAAGGTCAGCTCGCCGCGCTGCACGGCATCGTTGAGCAGGATCTTGATGTTGACCTCGTGGTCCGAGGTGTCCACGCCGGCGGAGTTGTCGATGAAGTCGGTGTTGAGCAGCACGCCGGCCTGGCCGGCTTCGATGCGGCCCTTCTGGGTCATGCCCAGGTTGCCGCCCTCGCCCACCACCTTGCAGCGCAGATCGTTGCCGTTGACACGCAGTGCGTTGTTGGCGCGGTCGCCGACATCCGCGTGCGTCTCGCTGGCCGCCTTGACGTAGGTGCCGATGCCGCCGTTCCAGAGCAGGTCCACAGGGGCCTTCAGGATCGCGGAAAGCAGGTCGGTGGGCGCCATGTGCGTGGCTTCGCTGCGAATGCCGAGCACCGCCTTGATCTCCGCCGACACGGGAATGGACTTGGCCGTGCGCGGCCAGACGCCGCCGCCGGCCGAGATCAGCGAGGTGTCGTAGTCGGCCCACGAGGAACGCGGCAGGGCGAACATGCGCTGGCGCTCGACGAAAGAGTTGGCCGCATCCGGGTTCGGATCGAGGAAGATGTGGCGATGGTCGAAGGCGGCCAGCAGGCGGATCTTCTGCGACAGCAGCATGCCGTTGCCGAACACGTCGCCGGACATGTCGCCCACGCCGACCACGGTGAAGTCCTCGGTCTGGCAATCGCGGCCCATGGCGCGGAAGTGGCGCTTGACCGACTCCCATGCACCCTTGGCCGTGATGCCCATGCCCTTGTGGTCGTAGCCGTTGGAACCGCCGGACGCGAACGCATCGTCCAGCCAGAAGCCGTGCTCGGTGGAAATGGCGTTGGCGATGTCCGAGAAGGTGGCCGTGCCCTTGTCCGCGGCGACCACGAGGTAGGGGTCGTCGTGATCGTGGCGAACCACGTCGTGCGGCGGCACCACGGCACCCTCGACAAGGTTGTCGGTGATATCCAGCAGCCCGTTGATGAACATGCGGTAGCAGGCGATACCCTCGGCCAGCTGTGCATCGCGATCGGCGCTCACCGGCGGCCGCTTGACGAAGAAACCGCCCTTGGAACCGACCGGCACGATGACGGTGTTCTTCACCATCTGCGCCTTCACGAGGCCCAGCACTTCCGTGCGGAAATCCTCGCGCCGATCCGACCAGCGCAAGCCGCCACGCGCCACCGCACCGAAGCGCAGGTGGATGCCTTCCACGCGTGGCGCGTAGACGAAGATTTCGCGGAACGGCACCGGCTTGGGCAGATCGGGCACCTGGTGCGAATCGAACTTGAAACTGATGTACGGACGGAACACGCCGTCCCACGACTGGAAGAAGCTGGTGCGCAGCGTGGCGTGGACCAGCGCGAGATAACTGCGCAGGATGCGGTCTTCGTCGAGGCTGGACACATTGTCCAGCAGCGCGTTGATGGCCTCTTCGATACCGGCGACCTGCTCGTCGCGCGAACGCGACAGCGATGCCACCAGCGTGTCGATCAGCCCGGGATGGGCGGACAGCGTGTCCTGGCCGATCAGCGTGTGCATCTCGTGAGAGAGCATCGCCTCGGCGGTAGCGCGCTCGGCGTCGTCGAGGTGTTCGCGGCGTGGATCGAAGCGCGCATTGAACAGTTCGACGATCAGGCCGGCGATGGCCGGGTAACGGTTGAGCGCGTCTTCCATGTACGCCTGCGAGAACGCCACGCCCGTCTGCAGCAGGTACTTGGTGTAGCTGCGCAGCACCGCGACCTGGCGCCAGCCGAGTTTCGCGCCCAGCACGAGGCGGTTGAAGCCATCGTTCTCGGCATTGCCGCGCCAGATCTGCTCGAAGGCATCTTCGAACAAGGTGCCCACCTGGGCCACGTCGAACGCCAGGCGGCCCACGGGCTGCACTTCGAAATCCTGGATATAGAGCAGGCTGTCGCCGACCCGAACCTCGTACATGTGCTCGGTGAGCACGCGCAGACCCAGGTTTTCCAGCTGCGGCAGCACCTCGGACAAGGCGATGTCGGAGCCGGAGCGGTACACCTTGAAGCGCAGTTCTTCCGGCCGGTGCGGCGGATGGTAGAAGGACATGCTGATGGCGTCGGGGCCATCCAGCCCCGCCAGCGCGCGCACGTCGGCGGCGGCCACCTGCGGGGACACCTCGTCGACGTAACCGGCCGGCAGCAGCTTGCCGTAGCGGTTGGCCAGAATGATGCCGTCCTGTT
The DNA here is from genome assembly GCF_041228075.2 of Xanthomonas sp. NCPPB 2632. NCBI lineage: Bacteria > Pseudomonadati > Pseudomonadota > Gammaproteobacteria > Lysobacterales > Lysobacteraceae > Xanthomonas > Xanthomonas sp. NCPPB 2632. The sequence continues at coordinate 1,283,188 of NZ_CM192979.1, read as the reverse complement.
CGCTGGTCGTCTCGATCAGGCGATCGCGCAGGTCGTCGTGCCAGTTGCGCGCGATGGCCGTGATCTGCGCCTCGATACGCGCGGCATCGTAGACCGGGTGATCGCCGATACGCGGGCGCACCACCACGTGCAGGCGCACCAGGGCGGCTTCGCCCATCAGCACGGCGGAGTCCACGTGCTCGCCGTGGAACGCTTCGCGAAGCACGTTTTCCACGCGCTCGCGCACGCTGGTGTTGAAACGGTCGCGCGGCACGAACACCAGGCAGGAGAAGAAACGGCCGTAGCTGTCGCGGCGGATGAACAGGCGCGTGCGCGTGCGCTGGGCCAGTTCGAGCAAGCCGGTGGACAGGGCGTAGAGTTCATCGGTGCTGCACTGGAACAGTTCCTCGCGCGGCAGCGTATCGAGGATGTGGCGCAGGGCCTTGCCTGAGTGCGAATCGCGCTTGAGGCCCGAGCGGGTCATCACCGCCTCGCACTTGTCGCGCACCAGCGGCACATGCTGCGGATGGGCCATATAGGCGTTGGACGAGAACAGGCCGAGGAAGCGCTGCTCCGCTACGGGGCGCCCCGCGTCGTCGAACTTGAGGACGCCGACATAGTCCATGTAACCCGCGCGGTGGATGGGCGAGCGCGCGTTGGTCTTGGTCAGGATGATGGCATCGGTGGCACCCGAGCGCGGCAGCTCGCTGGCTACCAGGGTGCGCAGCGAGCGCGGCGCCAGCGAGCGCTCGGCCGTGCGCAGGATGCCCAGGCCGGAGCCCTCGACCGTCTTGAGCACGTCGTCGCCCTGCCCCGGCGCCACTTCGTACTCGCGGTATCCCATGAAGGTGAAATGGTCGTCGGCGACCCAACGCAGGAAATCGCTGGCCTCGCGCACTTCCTCGGCCGTGTACGGCAGGGAGCGACGGCCCAGGTCATCGGCGATCTCGGTCATCTTGCCGCGCATGGCGCGCCAGTCGTCCACCGATTCGCGCACATCGGACAGGGCCGACTCGACATGGGCCTTGAGCGTGTCCAGTTCGGTGTCGTCGATGCGGTCGATCTCGAAGCGCATGATCGACTCGGTGGTGGTGCCGCGGCCGATCGCCTCCAGCGCGCCGGCGGCCGAGCGGACCACCGGCACCACGGGATGGATGACGGCGTGCACGTCGGCGTGCGTGGCCGCGACCATCGACACGGTATCGACCAGGAACGGCATGTCGTCGGTGACGACCTCGACCACGGCGCGCGTGCCCGACAGACCCGGGTTGTAGACACGGACCTTGGCCTTGCCCGGCGTGCGCTCACGGGCGAATGAAAGCAGGTCGGCGATCAGCGCGGCCCAGCGATCCGGCGCGTGCAGCGCATGGTCGGCCGGCGCGATGCGCTCGAAAAAGGCCTGGATAAAAAAGTGCGCCTCATCGAGGCGCTCCGCGGGGTAGTCGATCTTCTTCAGTTCAGCGAAGACGAGGGCTTCGAACTGGCCGCTTTCGGCGGTGCGAATCGCATTCATGGGCGGATATCGATGTGGGGACGGGAAGGAAATCCGTGAAAGCATAGCGCCCACGCAGGGCATGTAGCCACACCGCAGGTTTGCCTCGGCAAGGCGCTTTTTCACTGCATCGCGACATCCGGCGCGCGCAGCTTTCGTTCCAGCGGGCAACGGTGCCTCGTCCGGGCCAAGCTGCGACGCAGCAATTCGCCCGCGAATGGCACGGTTGCCCGTTGACGCTGGTCCGAAGCAGATACTAAACTGGACGGTATAGTCCAGCAGGTAAAGGGTCGATGTCACACCTGGAGTTACGCCCCGCGTCGGATCATCAGCAGCGGGTGCTCCAGGCGGCGTGTGCCCTGTTCCTGCGTGACGGCTACCGGGTCAGCATGGGCGCCGTGGCCCGCGAGGCCGGTGTGTCCAAGCAGACCGTGTACGCCCATTTCGAAAACAAGGACACCCTGTTCCACGCCGCCGTCCAACAGCTCGCCCACCCCTTGCATGCGAGTCTTGCACCTGAGAGTCGCGGCCTGGCCGATACCCTGTATGCCTTGGCCCAGGCGCACCACACGTACGTGATGGACCACGAGCACGTGGCGCTGGGCCGGATGTTGATCGCCGAGGCGCCCCGTTTCCCGGCTGCCGCGAAGACCTTCTTCCGCACGGCGATCGGCACGGTCGCCGTGCGGCTGTCGCGTTGCATGGCCGAGGCGATGGACGCAGGCGGCATGCGCCGGGACGACCCGGAGGTGGCCGCCGAGCTGTTCCTGGCCATGCTGCACGGCCTGGAGGGCGACCGGCGGCTCTTCGGGATGCAGGCGCGGGGGCAGGAGGCGCAGGACGACTGGGCGCGACACGCGGTAACCGTATTTATGCACGCGTACGACATCCCCACGGATGACCGGCCGCGAAAGATCAAGAAACCTGGAATAGGAACGGAGTTTTCATGAATCCCCTGCCCCTGCGCACGTCCCTCATGGCCTTCGGCCTGACCGCGGCGCTCGCCGCCTGCCACAAGCAGGAGGCGCCCCAGCAGCCGCCTCCGCCCGAGGTGGGCGTCATCACCGCCCAGCCCCAGGATGTTCCGCTGGTCCAGGACCAGGTCGGCCGCGTCTCGGCCTTCCGCACCGCCGACGTGCGCGCCCGCGTGCCCGGCATCCTGCTGCACCGCCTTTACGACGAAGGCACCGACGTGAAGGCCGGCCAGAAGCTGTTCAAGATCGACCCGCAGCCGCTGACCGCCGAACTCGACGCCCAGCTGGCCGCGCTTTCGTCGGCCAAGGCCGCCGCGGCCAACTACAAGGCCACGGCAGACCGCTCGCGCGGGCTGATCGGCAAGAACTACATCTCGCGCCAGGACCTGGACACCGCCGAGGCCAACGAGCGCACCGGCAACGCCTCGGTGAAGCAGGCCGAGGCCAACGTGCAGTCGGCCCGGATCAACCTCGGCTTCACCGACGTGGTCTCGCCCATCGACGGCCGCGCCGGTCGCCAGCAGGTCACCGAGGGCGCCCTGGTGGGCCAGGGCGACACGACGCTGCTGACCCAGGTCGACCAGATCGACAAGGTCTACGTCAACTTCAACATGTCCGTGGGCGACCTGGACACCATGCGCGGCGCCGCCGCCAAGGGCAATGTCACCCTGAGCGACACCGACAAGTCCACGGTCAGCATCCAGCTGCCCGACGGCAGCGACTTCGGCGAGCAGGGCACCATGGATTTCTCCTCCGCCACGGTGAACCCGCAGACCGGTACGGTCGACCTCCGCGCGTTGCTCACCAACACGGGCACGCGCCTGCTGCCGGGACAGTTCGTGACGGTGAAGGCCAACCTGGGCAGCCTGCACAACGTCTACCTGGTGCCCCAGGCCGCCGTGCTGCGTGACGCCAACTCGGCCTACGTGCTGGTGGTGGACAAGGCCACCAGCAAGGACCAGGCCGGCAAGGAGCAGACCATCGACTCCGCCGCCGTTCGCCGTCCCATCCAGACCGACCGCATCGCGGGCGGCAACTGGGTGGTCACCGGCGGTCTCAAGCCGGGTGACAAGATCATCGTGCAGGGCGTGCCCAAGGCCAAGGAGAACGCGCCCGTCAAGGCGTCTCCTGCCCAGCCGGCCGCCGATCCGGCGAAGGCCGGCTCGTCCGCCGCGCCGGCCGGTCAGCAGTAAGGGAGTTTCGTCATGCCGAGTTTCTTCATCGACCGCCCCATCTTCGCGTGGGTGCTGGCGATCCTGATCAGCCTTTGCGGCACGATCTCCCTGCTCAACATGGGCATCGAGTCGTATCCCAACATCGCTCCGCCGCAGGTCACCGTTACGGCGACCTACCCGGGTGCGAGCGCGGATACGACCGAAAAAACCGTGACGCAGGTGATCGAGCAGCAGCTGACGGGTATCGACCACCTGATCTACTTCAGCTCGCAGTCCAGCTCGTCGGGCCAGGCCACGATCACGCTGACCTTCGACACCGGTACCGACCCCGACATCGCTCAGGTGCAGGTGCAGAACAAGGTGTCGCTGGCCACGCCGCGCCTGCCTTCGGAGGTGACCCAGCAGGGCGTCGTGGTGGCGAAGGCCAACCCCGACTTCCTGATGTTCATCGCGCTCACCTCGTCCAACAAGGCGATCGACAGCAACGCGCTCACCGACCTGGTGTCCTCGCGCGTGCTCGACCAGGTGGCGCGTCTGCCCGGCGTGGGTAGCACCCGCCAGCTGGGCGCCGAGTACGGCATGCGCGTCTGGCTCAATCCGGACAAGCTGCGCGGCTACGGCCTCTCCGCCACCGACCTGCGCACCGCCCTGTCGGCCCAGAACGTGCAGTTCGCCGCGGGCTCGCTGGGTACCGACCCGGCTACCAACGGCCAGGGCTTCAGTGCCACGGTGTCCGCCGAAGGCCGCTTCACCTCGGCCGAGGAGTTCTCCAACGTCATCCTGCGCGCCAACAACGACGGCACCGTGGTTCGCCTGAAGGACGTGGCGCGCGTCGAGCTGGGGCCGCAGAACTACGGCTTCGCCACCGAGTACAACGGCGTGCCCACCGGTGCCTTCGGTGTGCAGCTGCTGCCCGGCGCCAACGCGCTGGACGTGGCCAATTCCGTCCGCTCCAAGATGGATGAGCTGGCCAAGAGCTTCCCGGATGGCGTGACCTGGTTCGCCCCGTACGAGTCCACCAAGTTCGTGGTGATCTCGATCGAGGAAGTGGCGCACACGCTGGTGGAGGCGATCATCCTCGTCTTCCTGGTGATGCTGATCTTCCTGCAGAACTTCCGCGCCACCATCATCCCCACGCTGGTCATCCCGGTGGCCCTGCTGGGTACGTTCATCGGCCTGGCGCCGCTGGGCTTCACCATCAACCAGCTCACCCTGTTCGGCATGGTGCTGGCCATCGGCATCGTGGTCGACGACGCCATCGTGGTCATCGAGAACGTCGAGCGCATCATGTCGGAGGAACACCTGCCTCCGAAGGAAGCCACGCGCAAGGCGATGGGCCAGATCACCGGCGCCATCGTGGCGATCACCGTGGTACTGGCGGCGGTGTTCATCCCGTCCGCGCTGCAGCCGGGTGCCTCGGGCATCATCTACAAGCAGTTCGCACTGACCATCGCCGTGTCCATGGGCTTCTCGGCGTTCCTCGCCGTGACCTTCACGCCGGCCCTGTGCGCCACCCTGCTCAAGCACGAACCGGAAAAGCGGAAGAACGTCGTCTACCGCAAGTTCAACCAGATGTTCGACTGGACCACGCACAAGTACGGCGGTCATATCGACTCGGCCGTGCGCCATGGTCCACGCTGGATGATCGTGTTCGTGGCCGTCGCCGTACTCACGGGCTTCCTGTATACACGGCTGCCGTCCAGTTTCGTGCCGGACGAGGACCAGGGCTATGCGCTGGCCATCGTGCAGTTGCCGCCGGGCGCCAGCCTGGCCCGCACGCAGAAGGTGCAGGAGCAGATCCGCGGCATCCTGCTGAAGAATCCGGAAGTGGAAGGCGTCTTCCAGATTTCGGGCTTCAGCTTCGTCGGCCAGGGCGAAAACGTGGGCATGGACTTCATTCGCATGAAGGACTGGTCCGATCGCGATATCACCGTGCCCGAGTTCCTGGGCAAGGCCAACGGCCAGATGCAGGGCGTGCGCGATGCCACGGTGTTCGTGGTCAACCTGCCGACCATCCGCGGCCTGTCGCAGTTCGGCGGCGTGGACATGTACCTGCAGGCCCGCTCCGGCCAGGAACGCGCCGAGCTGACCCAGGCGCGCAACCAGTTGCTCGGCGCCGCGGCGCAGGACAAGTCGCTGGTGGGTGTGCGTCCCAACACGCTCGAGGATGCTCCGCTGCTGCAGCTGAAGGTCGACCGGACCCAGGCGCAGACCATGGGCCTGTCGGTCAGTGACATCTATACCGCCATCCAGCTCACCCTGGCGCCGGTGTACATCAACGACTTCCAGTACGGCGGACGCGTGAAGCGCGTGATGATGCAGGCCGATGCCCCGTACCGCATGGGCACGGATGCGTTCGCGCACATCTTCACGCCGAGCACGCTCGCCGCCTCCAGCGCCAGCGGTTCCACGAGCACCACGTCCAGCGTGGCCAGCGCGTCCACCGCCACGGACAGCAGCATGATCCCGCTGTCCACCGTGGTGCATTCGGACTGGACCATGGCGGCCCCGACCCTCACCCGTTACAACGGCTACTCGGCGGTGGAAATCGTGGGCAACAATGCGCCGGGCACGTCCACGGGCCAGGCCATGAGCACGATGGAGAGCATCGTCAACGACAAGCTGGGCAAGGGCTTCGGCTTCGACTGGACCGGCACCTCCTACCAGGAAGTGCTGGCGGGTAACTCGGCCACGGCGCTGATGGTGCTGTCCATCGTCATCGTGTTCCTGTGCCTTGCCGCGCTGTACGAGAGCTGGTCGATCCCGGTGGCGGTGCTGCTGGTGGTGCCGCTGGGCCTGCTGGGCGTGGTGGTGTTCTCCATGCTGCGCGGCCTGCCGAACGACATCTTCTTCAAGATCGGCATGATCACCGTCATCGGCCTGGCCGCGAAGAACGCGATCCTGATCGTGGAATTCGCGGTGGAACAGCAGCAGGCAGGCAAGACACTGCGCGACAGCGTGGTCGAAGCCGCCCGCCTGCGACTGCGCCCCATCCTGATGACCTCCATGGCCTTCATCCTCGGCGTGCTGCCGCTGGCGATCTCCACGGGTGCGGGCGCGAATTCCCGCCACGCCATCGGTACCGGCGTGATCGGCGGCATGCTGTTCGCCACGATCCTCGGCCTGCTGCTCATCCCGGTGTTCTACACCTCGGTGCGCCGCATGCTGGGCGACAAGCTGGACGAGGTGTCGCACAACATGCCGCATGTCGGCCATGACGGCGATCACGATCCGGACGGTGGCGACCACGGCGGCAACGGTGGTGGCAACGGCCCGAACGGCCCGACCAACCTCCACCCGCATGCCCCCAACGTCGGTGATGTCCGGGCGTTCGACTCGGACCCCCGACGCGGCACCGACCGACCGTAACCCCCGGTCGATTGCAAACGAAAAAGCCCGGCATGCCGGGCTTTTTCTTTATCTGCGGATGATCCCGTCGGCTACCTTTCCGTATCGTCCATGCATCCGTGTCGGTCACGCTTCACGTAGGAGCGCACGATGTGCGCGATGTGCGCGATCCGGAAAACCGAACGCTTACCGCAACCCCGTCTCCGCCCGCGCAATCACCAGCCGCTGGATCTCGCTCGTGCCCTCGTAGATCTCGGTGATCTTCGCATCGCGGAAGTACCGCTCCAGCGGCATCTCTTTCGAATAGCCCATGCCACCGTGGATCTGCACGGCCTGGTGGGTGATCCACATCGCCGATTCCGACGCCACCAGCTTGGCCATCGAGGCCTCGGTGCCGAAGCGGCCACCGTTCTTGTCGGTCTGGGCCTTGGTCCAGGCTGCCCGCAGCGTGAGCAGCAGCGAGGTGTCCAGCTTGCACTTCATGTCGGCGATCTTGGACTGGGTCATCTGGAACGTGCCGATGGGCTGGCCGAACGCCTTGCGGTCGCGCGACCACTGCAACGTGGCCTCATAGGCGGCGCGGGAAATACCCACCGCCTGCGACGCGATGCCGATGCGGCCGGCGTCCAGCACGCCCATGGCGATACCGAAGCCCTTGCCTTCCGCACCCAGCATGTCTTCCTGCGGGCAGATGTAGTCGTGGAACTCGATCTCGCAGGTGGCCGAGGCACGGATGCCCAGCTTCGGCTCGGTCTTGCCGGCGAGGAAGCCCGGGCGCTGGGTGTCGATGACGAAGGCGGACACGCCGCGGGCGCCCATGCCCGGCGTGGTGACCGCGAACAGCACGATGTAGCGCGCCACGGGGCCGGAGGTGATCCAGCTCTTCTTGCCGTTGATGATCCAGTCGCCCTCGGCGTTCTTCACGGCGCGCGTGTGCATGTTGGAGGCGTCGGAGCCCGATTGCGGCTCCGTCAGCGCATAGGCGCCGATGGCCTCGCCCGAAGCGATGGCGCGAACGTACTTCTGCTTCTGTTCTTCCGTGCCGTTCTTCAGGATGCCGTTGCAGAACAGCGAATTGTTCACCGACATGATGGTGGACGTCGCGGCGTCAGCCGCGGCGATCTCCACCATGGCCAGCACGTAGGACACCGGGTCCATGCCCGCGCCGCCGTATTCCTCCGGCACCTCGATACCCATCAGGCCCAGCTGGCCCATCTCCCGGATGTTCTCCAGCGGAAACTCACCCTTGGCGTCCAGCTCGGCGGCGACGGGGACGATGCGCTTCTGGGCGAAGTCGCGGGCAATGGACTGGATCGACAGCTGGTCGTCGGTAAAGCGAAAATCCATGGGGCTTCCTCGCGCCGGCCTTCACGGGCGGCAGATCGTGGGGGTGGAGGTGGTAATCCGGTCATTCTAACGGTCGTTCGAGCGGTTGCCGCCCTGCACTGCAACATGTGGCCTTGACGCTGGCCGGGTCGGGCCCCATCCTTACGCATCTTTCTATCGCGATATAAGGATGCAGGATGGACCTGTCGACGGCCTCCACGGTGCTGCGACTGCTGGCCGACCCGACGCGCGTCCGCCTGCTCGCCCTGCTGGACCGCGAGGAACTGACGGTGGCCGAACTGGCTGCGGTGCTGCACCTGGCCCAGCCACGCGTGTCCACGCACCTGGCCAAGCTGAAAGAAGCAGAGCTGGTGCGCGATCGCCGCGCCGGCGTCTCGGCCTACTACCGGGCCAACGCCGAAGCCGATCCCACCCTGGCGGCGCTGGTTGCCTCGTTGCGCGACACCCTGAGCGACGCCCTGCTGCGTGAAGACGCGGAACGATTGCCCGCCGTGCTGGCGCAACGCGCGCGTGCCGAAGGCTGGGCCGATACCGTGGCCGGCGACATGGAGCGCCATTACTCACCCGGGCGCACCTGGGAAACCCTGGCCCGCTCGCTGCTGCAGCTGCTGGCCACCGGGGATGTGCTGGACATCGCCTCCGGTGACGGCGTCACCGCGGAGTTGCTGGCCCCACACGCCCATTCCATCGTCTGCGTCGACAGCTCCGACCGCGTGGTGGAGGCGGCGCGCCAGCGCCTGAGCACGTTCGGCAACGTGGACGTACGCACCGGCGACATGCACGCGCTGGACCTGGCCGACGAGCATTTCGACCTGGCCCTGCTGCTGCACGCCCTCACCTATTCCGAACGCCCCGACGCGGTATTCGCGGAAGTGACCCGTGTGCTCAAGCCCGGCGGGCGCGTGCTGGCCTCCACGCTGGGCGAGCACGATCACCGCGCCGTGGTGGAGCCGTTCGATCACCGCAACCTGGGCTTCACCTGCGAATCGCTCACCGCGCTGGCCCTCGGTGCCGGCCTGGAAGTGGTCAGCTGCGAGCGCCTGAGCCGCGAGCGCCGCGCGCCGCATTTCGAAGTCATCAGCCTGCTCGCCCGCAAGCCCGATACCCGGAGAACCGCATGAGCGCACTGCCCTGGCTGCACCCCGACCGCGTTGCCCTGATCCACAAGGGGCTGGCCGAACGCATCATGATCCTCGACGGTGGCATGGGCACCATGCTGCAGGGCCATCGGCTGGACGAAGCGGGCTATCGCGGCGACCGCTTCGCCGACGGCCTGGACAGCGCGCATACGCACCACCATGACCACCCCGGCGAGTGCGACCTGAAGGGCAACAACGACCTGCTCTTGCTGACCCAGCCGGAGATCATCCGCGGCGTGCACATGGCTTACCTGGAGGCCGGTGCGGACTTCGTCGAGACCAACACGTTCAACGCCACGCGGGTCAGCCAGGCCGATTACCACTTGGAGCACCTCGTGCCGGAGCTGAACCGCGAAGGCGCCCGCATCGCCCGCGAGGCCTGCGACGCCATGACAGCGCGCACCCCGGACCGGCCGCGCTTCGTCATCGGCGTGCTCGGCCCCACCAGTCGCACGGCGTCCATCTCGCCGGACGTGAACGACCCGGGTTTCCGCAACATCGACTTCGATTCGCTGAAGGCGAACTATGTCGAGGCCGCGCGCGCACTGATCGAAGGCGGCGCCGACACCATCATGGTCGAGACCATCTTCGACACACTCAATGCGAAGGCAGCGCTGTTCGCCCTGAGCGAACTGTTCGACGAACTCGGCGCCCGATTGCCCGTGATGATCTCCGGCACCATCACCGACCGCTCCGGCCGCACGCTGTCGGGCCAGACCGCCGAGGCTTTCTTCTACTCGGTGGAACATATCCAGCCGTTGTCGGTCGGCCTAAATTGCGCACTGGGCGCGGAGGACCTGCGCCCGCACGTGCAGATGCTGTCGCGTATCGCCGGTAGCGCCATCAGCACGCATCCTAATGCAGGCCTGCCCAACGCTTTCGGTGAGTACGACGAAAGCCCCGAAACCATGGCCGAGACCATCCGCGGCTTTGCCGAGGAAGGCCTGATCAACATCGTGGGCGGCTGTTGCGGCACCACGCCGGCACATATCGCTGCCATCGCCGCCGCGGTCGCGCCATATCCGCCGCGCCAGACCAGGGACATCGCGCAAGCCGCATGAGCATCCGATACACCCGCCTCTCCGGCCTCGAGCCGCTGGTCCTCACCCCGGACCTGAACTTCATCAATGTCGGTGAACGGACCAATGTCACCGGCTCGGCGCAGTTCCGCAAGCTGATCAAGGAAGGCCGCTACGAAGAAGCGGTGGACGTCGCGCGCCAGCAGGTGGAAAACGGCGCGCAGATCATCGACATCAACATGGACGAGGGCCTGATCGATTCCGAAGCGGCGATGACGCGCTTCGTCAACCTGATCTCGTCCGAGCCCGACATCGCGCGCGTGCCGATCATGGTCGACTCCTCCAAGTGGAGCGTGATCGAGGCCGGCCTGCGCTGCATGCAGGGCAAGGGCATCGTCAACTCCATCTCGATGAAGGAAGGCGAGGCGCCGTTCCTGCAGCAGGCACGCAAGGTGCGCCAGTACGGCGCGGCGGTAGTCGTGATGGCCTTCGATGAAGTGGGCCAGGCCGACACGAAAGAGCGCAAGGTAGAGATCTGCTCGCGCGCGTTCGAGCTGCTGGTGAACGAATTGAACTTCCCCCCGGAAGACATCATCTTCGATCCCAACATCTTCGCCATCGCCACGGGCATCGAGGAACACAACAACTACGCCGTGGATTTCATCGAGGCCACGCGGGAGCTGAAACGGCGATTCCCGTCGTCGCACATCTCCGGCGGCGTCTCCAATGTGTCGTTCTCGTTCCGCGGCAACAACCCGGTGCGTGAGGCAATCCACTCCGTGTTCCTGTACCACGCCATCGCGGCGGGCATGGACATGGGCATCGTCAATGCCGGCGGTTTGTCCATCTACGACGACCTGCCCGAAGAGCTGCGCGAGTGTGTCGAGGACGTGGTGCTCAACCGCCGAGACGACGCCACCGAGCGCCTGCTGGAAGTGGCCGACCGCTACAAGGGCGGCAAGGCCGAGGCCGTGGTGGAAACCGCGGCATGGCGCGAAAAACCCGTGATCGAGCGCCTCACCCATGCCCTGGTGCACGGCATCGACCAGTACGTGGTGGAAGACACCGAAGAGGCGCGCCAGCTGTCCACGCGTCCGCTCGATGTCATCGAGGGCCCCCTGATGACCGGCATGAACGTGGTCGGCGACCTGTTCGGCGCGGGCAAGATGTTCCTGCCGCAGGTGGTCAAGTCCGCGCGCGTGATGAAACGCGCCGTGGCCCACCTGATTCCCTTCATCGAGGAAGAGAAGAAGCTCTCCGGCAACGTCACCAGGAACAACGGCAAGATCATCATGGCGACGGTCAAGGGCGATGTGCACGACATCGGCAAGAACATCGTCGGCGTGGTGCTCCAGTGCAACAACTTCGAGGTGATCGACCTCGGCGTGATGGTGCCGACGCAGAAGATCCTCGACGTGGCCCGCGCCGAGAACGCCGACATCATCGGCCTTTCCGGCCTCATCACGCCCTCGCTGGAAGAGATGAGCCAGGTCGCCCGCGAAATGCAGCGACAGGATTTCCACGTGCCGCTGATGATCGGCGGTGCGACCACCTCGCGCGCGCATACGGCGCTGCGCATCGAGCCGCACTACAAGTCGCCCACGGTATGGGTGAAGGACGCCTCGCGCGCCGTTGGCGTGGCGCAGTCGCTGGTCAGCAAGGACCTGGTCGACGACTTCATGCTGAAGGTGCGCGCGGAGTATGCCGAGGTGCGCGAGCGCCACAAGGGCCGTGGCACCGGCAAGCACCTGGTGCCGCTGACCAAGGCGCGGGCGCAGCGTTACCAGGGCGATTGGGCCGCATACACGCCGCCCGAGCCGCGCCAGCCGGGCATCACTGTGTTCGACGATTACGACCTGGCGGAACTGCGTCGCTACGTCGACTGGTCGCCCTTCTTCAACGCCTGGGAGCTGGCCGGTAAATTCCCGGCGATACTCACCGACGAGGTGGTCGGCACGCAGGCCTCGGAGCTGTATGCCGACGCGCAGGCCATGCTGGACCGGCTGATCGCGGAGAAGTGGCTGACCGCCAAGGGCGTGATCGGCTTCTGGCCCGCGGCCCAGGTGGGCGACAGCATCGAGGTGTACGCCGAGCCCGGCACGGGCAAGCGCAAGCCGATGGCCATGTTGCACCACCTGCGCCAGCAGGTGGACAAGCCCGTGGAGCGGCCGGACTTCTGCCTGGCCGACTTCATCGCGCCGAAGGACAGCGGCGTGCAGGACTGGGTGGGTGGCTTCGCGGTCACCGCCGGCATCGGCATCGATGAGCACGTGGCGCGCTTCGAGGCAGACCACGACGATTATTCGTCGATCCTGCTCAAGGCCCTGGCCGACCGCCTGGCCGAGGCGTTCGCCGAGCGCCTGCACGAGCGCGTCCGCAAGGAGTTCTGGGGCTACCAGCCGCAGGAGTCGCTGGACAACGATTCGCTGATCGCCGAGGCCTATCGCGGCATCCGTCCGGCGCCGGGCTATCCTGCCTGCCCCGAGCACAGCGAGAAGCGCACCCTGTTCGACCTGCTCGATGCCACCACGCACACCACGGTGCAGCTCACCGACAACTTCGCCATGTACCCCACGGCGGCGGTATCCGGCTGGTATTTCTCACACCCGGACAGCCAGTATTTCGTGGTGGGCCGCATGACCCGCGAACAGGTGGACGACTATGCCCGCCGCAAGGGCTGGGAGCGGACCGAAGCCGAGCGCTGGCTGGCCCCCTACCTGGACTACGACCCGGACTGAACCGGGTCAGCTCTCTTCCGGGCCGCCCGGCTGCACCTGTTCCTTCGCGTTGCGATGCTTCAGGTGAGCGAACACGTTGTAGAACGACACCAGCATCGGGAAGGCGGTCTGGATGATGCCCACCGAGTCGTTCTTGCCCCAGATGAAATACGCCAGGGTAAGGACGCTGCCGCAGACCGAGAGGTACCAGAACGACATCGGCACGGTCACCTGCTTGTTCTTCTTCGTGGCATAGAACTGCACGAACCAGCGCGCGGTGAACAGGATGGTGCCAAGGAGGCCGATCAGCTTCCAGGGCGTGAGGGTCAGCATGTAAAGGTCGGCGAGCGCTTGGTGCATGGCGGTATCCGGGGGGCGGCGACCGGCGCATTGTACCGGCGGGGAGCGGAGGGGAAACCAAAAGAAAACCCGGCGCTAGGCCGGGTTTTCAGGGTATCGAGTGGTGGGCGGTACAAGGATCGAACTTGTGACACCTGCCGTGTGAAGGCAGTGCTCTACCGCTGAGCTAACCGCCCATCGAGCGGGGCATTCTACGAGACGCCCTGCCCACCGTCAATCCTCCGACCGACTCAATTCAGGATCTCTCGCCAGTTGGCACGGGTCACACCATTAGTCGCACTGCCACTTTGCATGTTCGCTGTAGCCGGCAGGCCCGAGGTCTGGCCGTAGAGAAGTACGAACTCACCCGTTGGGAGCTGTACGGCCTGAAGGTTCGTGATGGCGCTGTCCGTCGGGATAAACGTCCTCGGCTTGCCGTCCGAACCCAAGAGATTGCTCAAGCCGGAGGCGAAGGTCGATGAATAGACCGCACCCTTGAGCGAACACGGATCGGTCGTAGGGATAAGGGTGCCCCAGTTGATGGCAAAGATTCCCGCCACGGCATCCGGGTCGACGACAATGCGTTCGGTCGCACCGCCCGTGCCCGCCGCCTTGCCCGAGAGGTCGTAGAACCAACCACTACTGCTGTCCTGAAGATTCAGGTTGGTGTTCAGATCGTTCTTCGCCAACATTGCACGAGTGATCGGCGTCACCGCCGTGCTTGGTGCAGCGCCCGAACCGTCGCGCAATGCGTACATCGATTGCACCTGTGTATCGGTAAGATCGCTCGTATCGAGGAATTTACCGGTACCCACGAACACCCAGCGACGCGTATCCACGCCGGATGCCGAGAAGTCGGTTTCAATACGCGGCGCCGTAGTGATGGGCTGCGCGACACCGGAGCTATCCTTGAGCGTGGCAAGAACAACCGGCGCAGGATAGCTACCGTCTCCGCTCATGGAAAGATCGAAACGCCATACATTGCCCTGCAGATCGCCTGCATAGACCTGCTCGATCGTGTTGTCCGAGATGTCCTGCGTGAACGCAGAGGGCCTGGCCAACCCAATCGGCGAGGTCGTACTACCGATCGTCGTGTTCATCGTCTCAAGCAACAGACCGGTCTTCGCATTGAGAATGAAAAGATAACCCTTGCCATCCGCATTGTTGTAACCCGACGTCACCAGCACCACCCAACCGTACTTGCGTGTCTTCACCACCAACGGGCGCGCATAGGTGTAGCCAAGATTGGGATCAGTGAATTCCCAAAGCACCTTGCTCTTTATATCGCCCATGGAGGGCCCAGCATTACCGATGACTGACGGCACCTGCGTCACATCGAGAGCATACAAACCCTTACCCCCCTTACCCACGCCGCCGACGAGCAGCGTGCGCCAGTCCGGCGTGGTACCTCGGGTGCCTTGCTTGGCCGACGTGGTGGACGTCCAAGCAAAGTCGACATCTGCTACCTGCGGCGTCTGATCGACATAGAAGTGGTGGGAGTAAGCATTGGCCGTCACGCCTTTCAGATTGCTGAGCGCAGCCAGACCGTCGACATCGGCATTGCTCGGACCATTGAACAGGAAAGAGGGCACATATGCCCAAAGCTCCTGTCCACCGCCACCGAACGTGACGCCTGTAGGCGTCGACGAAAAATCCGCAGCGAATGCGTGCATCATGCCGTCGTTGGCACCCACGTAGGTAACCGGCGCACGATTGGCGACCGATGCGACAAAAGCTCGATAACCGGGATTGGACGAATCGACGTATTGATTACTCAGCGCCGCCTGCACCAACGTCGCCTGTGAGTTGACGATGTCACCGAGCAGACCGCTGCGAACTCGAAACTTGGTCCCTTCATTGCTGCGGTCACCGCGAAGATAGTCGAGAAGGCTGGAATCATTGCGCAAGGCCGTCTTTTGACCATTCGACAAATCGCTCCAGGTGAAGGAGACGCCAGCACCAGCCTTCATCGTCGCGATACGACGAAGATCGCGCCACCCCTTCACCGTTCCGTCCGAACTCACGTAGCTCGACATCAACAAGAGCTGGCCTGCGGCACTCCACTGGTTGCCATTGGCGACCGGTGAAACATTGGCTCCAACAGCAGCGGAAGCAACGTAGCCATTGACGTCGCCTGTCCAGACGCCGGGCAAATAGCTGGTGTTGTAGGTAGGAAAGCCCGCCTGCGGTGAATTATAGGGCGCCGTATTGGCGGCAACATTGGAAAGCACGCGCGTAGGCGAGACGCTCGGACCTGCGGCGCTCAGCGACTTTGTTGAAGAAACATTGCTGAAGATCGACGCCAAGCCGGCCACGATCAGGTCTGGCCGATTACCGATAAAGTAATTGTCAGGGCGCAGATCCTTGGCGTCCTGAGTGGACGTATTGGTGTGCCAGGTTAAAAAATTTGCGGGGCGCCCGTCGCCGTTGATGTCGTTGAAGCCGCCATATTTGGCTGCGAGCCAGTACATGTTTGGGCCGTGGTTCCCAGCAGCACTGGCCAGGCTAAAAATCTCGTTCTTCGTCGCGCCAGAGTAGGTCGTAGGTTCCATAACGTCGACCACGTATGTATCTACCGTCTGCTTACCGGTAAATGTGCCGTCGGTGCGAATATCCTGCGTATGTGCGAAGTACGCCAGGCCCGCCATGTTATAGGTGGAATCAGTGCCGGCACCCGGCTCGGCAATTGAGGCCAGAGCAGTGGTTCCCTGCAATTGAGCCATCGTCTTGCTGGCAGCCGTACTGGTTGAAGGATCTGCTTCGATAAGCGGCAGATTGCCTAGTGCATTGACGTACTTCCCGGCGTCGGCACCATTGACCACGGGAAGCGTGGTGCGATTGACGGTACCGCAAGTGCCGCTATTACCGATGGCGCCTGTAGAAGTAGGAACACCCGAATCGCAATGCGTGTGGGAGTCACCGATCATCAGGATCGCATTACTCTGGCACGTATATGCCATGGGATCGTTCGTATCCCATACCCCGCTTGAATCCGGCCGACCCTTGAAAACAGGAAATGTCGTATCAAGCGAGTTGGCCGATGTAACAGAAGAAGTATAGGCGTCGGCCAGGGGCACATGCATATAGTAAGCAAGCGTCGCCCAATACAGATCGGCGATGGTGTCATATCGCTCGTAGTTGTTCGTGTTACCGAACTTGTTGAGATAATTGATGACGCCGGAATCCGTAGGCGCTGAGCCCGCCGCTGTCAAACCTTCGGTGGACGTCGGGTTGCTATAGAACGTTCCATCGACCGAGCTCCATTCCGCCTTGGTATTAGCCTGCCGCGCACCATTTCCGTTGTAGGTCGTCGGTCCGTTATCGTGCAATAACGCGCGAATCGCACCGTTTGGATAGTCCGCATTGGTCGAAGTGAATTGGTAAGCATACGCTGATGCACCGACGCGTATACGCTCAAAATTCTGCTGAATAAGACCCTCTGGCTTGTAATTACTGCCATAGGCCTTGCAGTTGGCCTCTAGCAGCGTCGGCACGCAAACCTTCACTTGCGCGTTGAAAACCTTCTGCTTCGTGGCATCTTTCTGAGAAAAGTCAGAAGCGGTCGACACTATGAACTGTGTTCCCTGATTGTAAGAGCGAATATACAGCGTCGATTGCCCACTGAGGTCCGAATCACCGACCACTGTCGACGGAGAAACGTTGGATTTCGCGTTGAGCTGACGATCAGGGAAGTTACCCGCACTGCTTTGACTACCCAGCTTCGAGCGCACAAGTACCGTCGTACCGACGGTATCTACGGAACGCGCGCCGCCCGTCAGCGCCTGACGAAACTCGTCCAGGGACGTCATCAGTGACCAGTTGAGCATGTTGCCGCTCCAGTACCCCGTACAGTCCGAGGCGACCTTTACAGGCGTGAAATAGCCATTCAAACCATCGTATGAATAGCACTTTGCATTATCGAAGTAGCCCAGATATCGCATCGCGGGGTAATAGCAAATGCCGCCACCATTGCAGCCGGTGAGGGACTGCACTACGCCATTACTGTCGGTGTAGACGTAAGGAATGCCTTGCGCATCCTTGTAGGCCGCAACGACGGCCGTTGGATACTCAACCGAGAGCGCGAGCATCAGGTTTGCAGGCACATTGGACGCACTGTACAAGGGCAGGTCGGACAGCGACGTGCCACTGGATGTAGCGGCTGAAGCGATGCCACCCACAACAGCGGCGACGACCATGACTGACGCCAGAATACGGCGAAGATCGGAAATGAATCGCTTCGAGGTCTGCATAGCTGTTCCGTAGGGCACACGGCCCGAAGTTTTTCGCAAAGACCGGCAAGCGCCGGATGCCGTCACTACCTGTCTGGCCGACTTCGCACGTTTCGTCCAGGCTCGCGAGTTACCGAAGAATCGTCTGGACGAAGGCCACCGAATTCTTCGCGCTTTCCACCCTTATACTCAACCTGTACGCCGCGGCCGAACCCGTCGTATTGAAGGGGATACCAGGGTCGCTGGTCGTATTGGAACTGGTGCCTCCCGTCAACGCCTTACCGGGAACAATGCATGTCGTAAGGGTTGCCGGACCCGTAGTGGGGCACAGGCGCTCGATCATGTAGTAAACCTTGTTACTCGAAGTCACCGTTGAATCAGAAAGTAAGTGGATCTTCGAATAGTCCGGATCGTAAATTGCCTTGGGCAAGTCGGGCCGGACCTCGGAAGCCGTCTGTACCGATGAGTAATAACCAATGGTCGTATCGTCGTTATCACTTGTCGGGGGCGCATAGACCGCAAGCGACCTGACCGCACCATAGGCGCGCTCAGCCTCTTGCAGCGCGGCCTGTCGAAATGCAAGGGTGCCTGCCACCGAGTTAGACGTATCGACCGAATGCATGAGTGCAACCACAGCAAGCAAGGTCACGATGAGCACAATGAGAGCGATAAGCGTGGCGACCATACCGCGCTGTCGCGAAGGGCCACTGCGGAATACCTTCGACCTACGCATACCCACCTCAAAAGTATTTCGTGATGTAATTGTTGCGAATAGGTATGACCATATCGTAAACCTTGTAGCGATAGCTCGACGACGTGGTAATCGTGTACTGGTTGGCTGTTGCCTGATCCGGAAACAGCGTAAGCGTCGTCGCGCCGGTGTAGCCGATGTAAGCGGCACCCTGAACCGACGCGGCGGTAGCCGGGGCCGCACGTTCCATCTGCCGGCTCTGGACGACGACAGCAACACGCACGGCGAGAATTTGCGCCCGCGCCAGAACAGCTGCCGGCGTGTCCGGTGCAGGACTGAGTGCAGCAATACCCCACGTGGCGCCTGACGGCTGCACCCACTCGTCGATGATCCCATCGCCCGCCACATGTCCCGTGCCTGCCCCGTCGTCGACACCGTATAGCGTTTTCATGTTGACGACGCTGTCAGCAATCGGAACTGCGAGCACGGCAGCCGAACTGGTCGCGGACCGCTGCAGAAGATCGTAGGAGACCAGCGAGTTGGTCGTGGCATCGACACCGAAAAGAGTGACCGCCGGGTCAACACCCCAATCCATGAGGTAGGCAGAACCGGTATACGTACCGACGAAGCCCCCCGAAGGCGCGTCGCCGGATGTCAGTGCGATCGTGCCCGTACCTGACCCGATCGTGACACTCTGCGCCTTGCCCAGCGTGCACGAACCGCTTTTGTCGGAAATAAGTACGTAATCGCCCGCCGAAAAACCAAAGGCGTTATCCACCACTACGTTCGACCCGGAGGTGGACGTCACGTTGGTTTTAAAAACTCTTAGGGAAGGGTTACCCCGGACAATCCCGATAACGTCAGGATTTGTGGCACCTCCGCTCGCAATAAGAATGGGGGTGGCCAGCGTCGTCAACGGCCAGTTGGCAAAAGGTGCTGCCAAAGCACTGGTGCGAGGGAGGCGCTTGGTCGATTGCGAATAGGCCGTAATCGCACAACCCCATACACCGTAGTTTTTACCTTGCACTAGCGCGCTGCCAGCGGTGCGGATTTCGCGTTCCAGCGCAACGGCGGCGAAGCTGCCATTCTGCTGCGCGTCGCTGCCGGCCGTCGTTGTGCGCTTCTGCGACTCGAACGCCGCGAACGCCGACATGATGCCGAGCGTGCAGATAATGCTGATCACGATGCCGACCATGAGCTCGACCAGCGAAAATCCAGCAACAGACACGTTGCGACCCCGTACCGCACCGCGATGTGACCTGTGCATACTCCCTGACCTTCTTCTCATGTGCGATCGATCTGGGTGACGGTGACGTATTGGTGAACCGGATCCGTATCCACAGCGTTAGGGCTCTTCCACCGCACGGTGATCGTGACCATGCCTGCCGACGTAATGGCCACCGTTGGAGGGTTGCCGGTGACGCCTGGCAGACAGTTGGTCGACGCCTGTGTCTGACTGCAGTCGATCTGCTTGACCCAGGCGGCATACGCGGGAGCATTTGGCGCGCTGGCGTTGCCCTGGAAGTTTGCAATAAGTGTGGATGTGTCGGACGTCCACATCTGAGCCACGAGGCGATCCGCCTGCAAGGCTGCATCGGTACGGTATTTCGCGTCGGCCGCCAGCAGCGTTGCATTCGCCTGTACAGCCAGCAAACCCATCACGCCTACGGAAAAAATAAGAATGGCGATCAGCGCATCGATCATCACGAAGCCGGAATAGTCGCCATCGCGCGGTCTGAGACGTTTCATGAGCACACCTTCAAGAACAACCGTTTGCGGCAGTGCTGCGCAAAAGACCGGCGTCGCACATCTGAATCGATCCACCCGCGCTTATGGTGGTGGCAAGCCTTCGTGTACCCGCCGCACTCGAAGATGTATCGATACGAATAAGCGCGTTGCTGCCAAAGTCTGAACTGAGCGGACGCGCGAGCGGCGTAAAGGTTATCCCGCCAGGGGGGCTGCCCGTCACAGGAGAAAAATTGGTCAATGCAGCGACCGTCTTGCTCGTGGATACGATTACTCCGGCGGTTTCGCCCGCGGCATGAACCTCGATGATGCTGGTCGGGACACTGGTATCGCACGCCGTCGCCGTTGTCGCGAGTTGACAGACCTGCCAGGTGGTATCGGTCGATGTCAGCTCGAAGCGGACATTGACGCCTCGCTGAGTCGCTTCGTTGCGTGCAAGTCGGATGCCATTTTGAATGGACTCGGCTGCACTACGCACGCGCGTGTTAGCTATCCAAATACGGTAGTTCGGTACGGCAAGTGCTACGAGAATCGCCACGATGGTGATCGTGATCAGCAACTCGACCAGACTGAAGCCGCTCGCCCGCTTCATGTGCAGTCGCCTGACTTTCGTACCACCCAGCAATTCGTGGTCGGCGAGACCCACTTCGGTGGCACCTTGGTGGTGATCCGCGTATTCGTCTGGTCGATGGTGAAAGCGAAGTTATCCGCCCCCTTACCGGCAATGCCCGTCGCCGTGGCGGTGTAGGTCGTTGAGCTTCCGAGGCATGTGTATGTAAAGAAATTGCTCGCAGCACTCGGAAGCGGCGCGCCGCAGGTAGTGCCTGAGGAAACGTATGAACGGTTGTCCTGGAAGTACTGCTCCATCTTGGTCCGATAGTCGGATAGCAAATTCTGCGCCTCCGTCAACTTGGACCGAGTCAGATAGTCGCGATACATCGGAATCGCGATCGCCGCGAGGATGGCAATAATCGCCACCACGATCATGAGTTCGATCAGGGTAAAACCCGACGACGCGCGGGTATCCCGCGACAGGATGCGTTGCTTCACGATGCCCCCAAAAACAGATAAATCCGTGAGCCCAACGTACCTTCGGCCTACAAGCAAGCCAAGCACGGCTAGACGAACGGGAGTATTTTGCCGATGAGCGGTTGGGGCGTCGCTGTTATGGACAGGCGACGCGCCGGGTACGGCGAGTTCACGTCATGTGGCCTTACATGGCGCGGAACCACTTTGAGGAAATTCGCCATGACCCACGACCGCCAGGACATCACCCACCCCGATCACGGCCAGCCCACGCACCCCGAGACCGACGCAGAGAAGCAGTCCCGCAAGGACAAGGCCAGCGAGAATCTCGACCATGCCCTCGAAGAAAGCATGGACGGCAGCGACCCGGTGTCGCCCTTTGTCCCCGCCAAGGCTCCCTAGTCAGCTGAGCCCCGGGCTTCGCCGCGCCCCCTGCCGACATCGCGCCGTAGCGTTGGGATAACGAAGCGGTCACGGATTGGCGGAGACAATGGCGGGGTTCTGAAGGAGTGTCCCAGTGCTAGCGCAATACGTTTTCACGGCCGCCAACGCCATCTTTCGCATCGTCCGCCACGGTCATCGCTGGCGCGCGCTGCGCGACACCATCGAGCTGGGCCGGTTCGAGACAGCCGAGGCGGCCATGGTCGGCTTGCGCGAGATCTGCCGCGACGTTCGCCTGCCGCGCCGCCTGACCGACTGGCGTTTCCTGCCGCCCGCCGCGCTGGGTCATCTGGCACCGCCCAGCCCGGCCGTGCTCGCGCGCCTGTCGGCCGCCTGATGCGCTGGACCGCCGCAGGTGGTTGAAGGATCTGCCGTTCCGGCTGCCGATTCGGCGCAAGGGTCCGAAGCCTCCACCGATAGAAAGGTACCCGAGCGACCCGACTGCCTGTCCGAGGCTTCCGAGGGTTCGCCGGGAGGCGGTGTGCGAGGCGTAGTGATGT
Source organism: Xanthomonas sp. NCPPB 2632 (assembly GCF_041228075.2). NCBI lineage: Bacteria > Pseudomonadati > Pseudomonadota > Gammaproteobacteria > Lysobacterales > Lysobacteraceae > Xanthomonas > Xanthomonas sp. NCPPB 2632. The sequence goes on along the minus strand of NZ_CM192979.1, from coordinate 1,261,026 downwards.
GGTACCACCCCGAGTTGAAAATGGCCCTGGTGGAAATCGAGGATGGGTTCGCCGTAGGGGCCGTCGAGGAAGGCTCCTGTGCCATCGGCGATGTTCTCAGCGGCCAGTTTCGGCGCGACGAGGTCGAGCACCTCTGCAACCTCAGCACCGGCGGCTCCGTGATGTTCCACGTCGAGGCGGATCACGTCTCCGAAGGCGAAGCCAACGACCTGCTCGGCCTGCTGCGGGATTGAGCAGAGGTCGTCAGTCGTCCGTCTGCCGCGCCTTGAAGGCAGCACGTGACGCGACGATGGCATCGTGGTGCTCTTCCGCCCACAGCCACACCCCGCAGAATGCCGCGCCCAGGCTCAGGCCTATCGGCGTCAGCTCGTATTCCACGCGGGGCGGCACCACGGGATACACGGTGCGAGTGACCAGTCCATCGGCCTCCATCTGGCGCAGTGTCTTGGTCAGCATTTTCTGGCTGACGTCACCGATGAGCTGGGCCAGGCGACCGAAGCGCAGGCGGCCGTGGTCCGCCAGCACCTCCAGGCAGAGCATGGTCCACTGATCGGCAATGCGACCGATGATGTCGCGCACCAGCGCATCCAGTGCGGCATCGGTGCGCTGCTCGCCCAGGGCGCGGCAGGGCTCGTCGTAGTGGGGCTTGCGCGGCGTTGGCGACGACATGGAGCGAACCCTTGGTTACCGTTCGGTAAGTATGGAACATTCCGGAGCCTACTTTCCATGGGAGAGTGATGGTTCTAGCCTTGGCCTTACCTATTCACTGCTAGGCGACCCATGGATATTCAGGGCAACACCATTCTCATCACGGGCGGCGGCTCCGGCATCGGTCGCGCCCTGGCCGAGGCTTTCCATGCGCGCGGCAACCGGGTCGTGATCGCGGGGCGTCGTCAGGCCGCGCTGGACGAGACCACCGCCGCCAACCCCGGCATGGCCTCCACCTTGCTCGATATCGAGGACCCCTCTTCCATCGGGGGGTTCGCGGAACGGCTCACCCGTGAGCATCCCGCGCTCAATGTGGTGATCCACAACGCCGGCATCATGCGGCCCGAGGACATAACGGAAGGCGCCACGGATACCGCCGAGGCCACCATCGCCACCAACCTGCTGGGCCCCATCCGCCTCAACGCCGCGCTGATCGGCCATTTGCTGGCGCAGCCGAAGGCGACGGTGATGACGGTGTCCTCCGGCCTGGCATTCACCCCGCTCTCGCTCACGCCGACCTATTGCGCCACCAAGGCGGCGATCCACTCGTACTCGAACTCGTTGCGCTACCAGCTGCGGAACAGCAACGTGCAGGTAATGGAACTGGTGCCGCCCTACGTGCAGACCGAACTGATGGGCGAGCAGCAGAAGAACGACCCGAATGCCATGCCGCTGGACGCGTTCATCGCGGAAGTGATGGGGCTGATCGAGTCACAGCCGGACGCCCACGAGATCCTGGTCGAGCGGGTCAAGCCACTGCGCTTCGCCGAAGCCAGCGGCAACTTCGAGGCCTTCTTCCGGCAGTTCAACGACCAGATGGCGAAGCACGCGCCCTGACGGCATCTTTACGACAGCGTTACCCGGAAAGCGCCCGGGTAGCGCAGCGTTTTTACGCATCGTCGCCGGATACTGGCCTCCCTTTCATGGAGTCACCGGCAATGTCGATCGTCGTGATCACGGGTCCGCGCCACGGCGCAGCGCACACCACCCTGGCCGACGAGGCCATGTGTCGCCTGTGGGACCGCGCGCAGGCCGCCGGCACGGACCTACTCTGGCGTCCATGCAGCGACTTCCACGACGTGGTGCTGCAACTGGATCACTCCCCCGCCGACCATGCGCAGCTGGTGCTACTGGATGTCGATGCCGACGAGGTACCCGCCTGTGATGTAGGGCCGCTACGCGATGCGCTGGCGGCGTTGCATGTGCCCTACATCGAGATGCACGATGACAGCGACGCCTCCGACGCGTCGGCACTGGTCCCGTCGCATCCGTCGCTGGTGAGCGTGGTGGTGCCGGGCGACACGATGGCCGGGTATGACATGGCGTTGTCGATCGGGTTGCGGTATCTGGCGTGCGATGTGCGAATGGCGGCTTGAGTGGGCGTTGCCGGCGGCGATAGCTCAAGCGTGGTTATCATGGACCTGCGCGCAGGCCCACCTGATGGACCGCACTCCGAGAGTATTCATCGTGAAAATTATCCGCAGCAAAGACTTTGTAGCGTCGAAAGCCTGGGGAGCCCTGGATATCGCCAATATGCGAGGCATCACTACCAGGCTTCACTGGACGGATCAGCCGTATAAATGGCATGTCAACGACGGTGAAGAGGTCTTTGCCGTGCTCGATGGTTGCGTCCGGATGCTCTACCGGGAGCACGGGGTAGAAAAATCAGTCACCCTCGAAACAGGCGACGTGTTCTATGCGTCGGTTGGTACAGAGCATGTAGCTCACCCGATCGGCGAGGCGCGCATCCTAGTCATAGAGACCGCCGGTAGCGTGTAGTTATATCGGGGGCCATGATTCGGAATGTCCGTAAGCTGCCTTTATGGGTGACGCCATCTTTACCGGCGAATACTAAGGGGGCGCGGCTCCGTGCCCAGCCAGTCGTAAACAAGACTGATAATGCTGGTCATCAGGGCGGTCGAAAACCCGAGTTTCTATGAGGTTTTCGACGTAGATACGTAGCTGATCAAGCCGTCCCGCACCATGATCCGGACCGCATATGAGCATGCGCGCTGAACGGACGCAGCGTTGCACCGTTCGCTCCGCAGCAATGCAGCTTGCAGCCCCTCTATCGCTTCGCGCGTTTCACCAAACCCTCGATCTGCTGCCATCTCGCGCAATGCGAACGAATGGGCACTGGCTTGGATAACGTCTTCGGACTTAAGCGCAAGGAAGAGTTCAAAGGCCCTGCGCGATAGCGCGTGATGACGCCCCACCGGCGATAGACGGCCAAACAGAGCCGCCCATACGTCGTCGGCAGCGCCATCGGATATCTGGAGCGCATCGTCGAACGCCCTGCCTGCGTTTATCCGTTGCTGAAATTGTTGACGGAGCATGTGCCTTCCCCCTTAGGAACCCACTGAATATCGGGAAGCATCACGCGCGCCAAATCCAAGCCTTTGATTTTAAAGGTAACTTATTCAAGCCTTGCCGAAAAAGGGCCACTTTCCGCCGAGCCAGGACACAAGGTGGCAAAGGCGACGCGCTCGTCAGGTGCGCCCCGGATCGGGCGAGTCGAGCCCTTCCGCCGCATGCATCCAGAAAATGGCGACCGCCGTATCTATCGATATGCCCATACAAACTGCCCGCCGCGCCAACCTCAAAGCCCTGATAGATCAGCTGGAGGCTGATGACGTATCCACTCGGCAGGCACAAGCGGTGTACCTCGGGCGGTCAGTAACAGCCAGAAAGCTGCAAGCGATGCTCGACGGCTCACACATCGATTCGCTTTTCGCTGGGCATATCGAGCACGTGCTTTTAAAGCCGAGGGGCTGGATGAGCGATCCACGCACCTGCCAAGAGATTCAGATGGCGGGGCGAATGGCCTCGACCAGTTCCGGACGGTTGTTCTTCTGCGATGCCATGGCCTTCGACATGGGGTGGTAGACCATGCCATGGGCGACCGAGGGCCAGGCACAAAAAAACCCGCTGTGAGGCGGGTTCAGATGCATTCCATGGAGTCTTATAGACGGCCCTGGATAAGTACTTGGTGCCGGAAATAGGAATCGAACCTACGACCTCATCATTACGAATGACGCGCTCTACCAACTGAGCTATCCCGGCGGAAAGCGGAATTCTAGGGAAGGTTGGGCCTGGGTGCAAGTCCTCAACCGGCCAGGCGGAGTTCCTTCGGCAATGCGAAGGTGATGTTCTCGGCCTCGCCGTCCAGTTCGCGGACGGTGCCCGCGCCCCACGACTGCAGCCGGGCGATCACTTCCTGGACCAGTTTCTCCGGTGCGGAAGCGCCCGCCGTGACACCGATGCGGGTGCGACCCTCCAGCCATTCGCGCTGGATGTGCTCGGCGCCGTCGATCAGGTAGGAGGTGACGCCCTGCTTCTCGGCCAGCTCCTTCAGGCGGTTGGAGTTGGAGCTGTTGATCGAGCCCACCACCAGCACCAGGTCCACGGCGTCCGCCAGGCGGCGCACGGCGTCCTGCCGGTTCTGGGTGGCGTAGCAGATGTCGTCCTTGCGCGGGCCCTCGATGGCGGTAAAGCGCGCCCGCAGCGCGGCGATGATGGCGATGGTGTCGTCCACGGACAACGTGGTCTGGGTGACGAAGGCCAGCTTGTCGGGCTGCGACGGCGTCAGCTCGGCGACATCTTCCACGGACTCGACCAGGTAGATGCGGCCCTCGTTGGCGCGGTTCCACTGGCCCATCGTGCCCTGCACCTCGGGATGCCCGGCATGGCCGATGAGGATGACGTCGTGGCCGGCGCGGCCCAGGCGCGCCACTTCCATATGCACCTTGGTGACCAGCGGGCAGGTGGCGTCGAACACGTTGAGGCCGCGGCGGTCGGCTTCCTCACGGACGGCCTTGGGCACGCCGTGGGCGCTGAAGATCACGGTGGAGCCGTCGGGTACGTCGTCCAGTTCCTCGACGAACACGGCGCCATCGGCGCGCAGGCGCTCGACGACGAAGCGGTTGTGGACCACTTCATGGCGGACGTAGATCGGGGCGCCGTACGACTCCAGGGCGCGCTCCACGATCGCGATGGCGCGGTCGACGCCGGCGCAGAAACCACGGGGATTGGCGAGCAGGATGTCCAAGGGGGACCTCGGTAGGAGCGATGGCCGCCGGGCGGCCGGACACGACGATTATCGCACGGTCGGCTTGTCGGGGCCGCTGAACAGGCTGAACACGATCAGGGCCACCGCGCCGACACTGATAGCGGAATCGGCCACGTTGAACACCGGGAACGGGTAGCTGCCCAGGAACACCTGGATGAAATCGGTGACCTTGGCCGCATGGACGCGGTCGACCACGTTGCCCAGCGCGCCGCCGACGATCAGGGCCAGCGGTAGCGCCGTCCGCCAGTCGCGACGTGGCGTGCGCGCCAGCCAGACCGTCAGCGTGATGCTGATGACGGCGGCCAGCAGCACGAAGAACCAGCGCTGCCACCCCGCGCTATCGGCCAGGAAGCTGAAGGCCGCGCCGGTGTTGAAGGTCAGCGTCCAGTTGAGGATGCCGGGTATCACCGGGTGCGGTGTCTCGGCCGGCTGCAGCGCGGCCAGCGCCCACCACTTGGTGAGCTGGTCGAGCACGATCATCGCCGCGGCGAGCCACAGCCAGGAAAGGGCATTGGGTTGGGGGCGTGCGGTCATGCGTAAGGCCAGTCAGCGAAGGCGAAGCAGTCCGCGCCGCCGGCACGGCGACGCGGGTGGTGCGTGCGGGGCAAAAGGACGCCCTCAGAACCAGCGGCGATCCTCGCCCTGCCCCGTCACGTTGTCCACGCAGCGACCGCAGATCTCCGGGTGCGCCGGATCGACCCCGACATCGGGGCGGTGGTGCCAGCAGCGGATGCACTTGGCTGCATCGCTGACAGCGGCGGACACGTAGACCTCCGCGCCGTCCAGCTCCACCCGCTCCGCCGAGGCCGGGCGGCTGTCCAGGTCCGCCAGCGCCACGTCGGAGGTGATGAAGAAGAAGCGCAGCTCGCTCGCCGACGCCGCCAGCGCCACCTGGGTGGCCTTGTCGGCGTGGATCGTGAGCGTGGCATCCAGCGAGGCACCGATCTGGCCGACCTTGCGCATACCCTCGAGCACGCGGGACGCCGTCTCGCGGATAGCCAGCAACTGGCTCCACCAGCCGCGCGTCTCGGCGTCCTGGCGCGCGTCCAGGCCCTCGTACCAGGTCTCGAACAGCGGCGACTCTTCGCGCGTGCCCGGCAGCTGCGCCCAGGCCTCTTCCGCCGTGAAGGTCACGATCGGCGTCAGCCAGCGCAGCATGGCCTCGGCGATGCGGTACATCGCGCTCTGCGCGCTGCGGCGGCCGCGGCTGTCGGTCGGCATCGTGTAGAGCCGGTCCTTGGTGATATCCAGGTACAGCGCGCCCAGTTCGTTGGTGCAGAAGTTCTGCACGCGCTGCACGATCTCCGGGAAATCGTAGCGCTCGTAGGCCGCGACGATCGCGGCCTGCGTATCGGCGGCCTGCTGCACGGCCCAGCGATCCAGGTCGAGGCAGGCGTCCGTGGCGAGCAGGTGCTTGTCCGGGTCGAAGCCGTCGAGGTTGCCGAGCAGGAAGCGCACCGTGTTGCGGATGCGCCGATAGGTGTCGGCCACGCGCTTGAGGATCTCGTCCGACAGCGACATCTCGTTGCGGTAATCGGTGGAGCATATCCACAGGCGCAGGATGTCCGCGCCGAGGGTCTTCATGATGTCCTGCGGCTCGATGCCGTTGCCCAGCGACTTCGACATCTTGCGGCCCTGCGCGTCCACCGTGAACCCGTGCGTCAGCACGTGGTCGTAGGGGGCGCGGCCGTGGATGGCGGCGGAGGTGAGCAGCGAGGACTGGAACCAGCCACGATGCTGGTCCGAGCCCTCGAGGTACATCACCTTGTATTCGCTGGCGTTGCCGGCCTGCAGCTCGGGACGCGCGCCGATCACGGCGAAATGGCTGGTTCCCGAATCGAACCACACGTCCAGGACGTCGGTGACCTTCTCATAAGTGTCGGCGTCGTCGCCGATCAGCTCGCGCGGGTCCAGCGTGAACCAGCAGTCGATACCCTCCTGGGCCACCTTCTGCGCCACTTTCTCCATCAGGGCGACAGAGTCCGGATGCGGCTCGTGGGTGTTCTTGTCGATGAACAGCGTGATCGGCACGCCCCACGTGCGCTGGCGCGAGATGCACCAGTCGGGACGACCTTCCACCATGCCGCCGATGCGTTCTTCGCCCCAGCCCGGCACCCAGCGCACGGAGCCGATCGCATCCAGCGCGGTGCGGCGCAGGCCGGCGGTCTCCATGCCGATGAACCACTGCGGCGTGGCGCGGTAGATCACCGGGGTCTTGTGGCGCCAGCAATGCGGGTAGCTGTGGGTGAGCTTGGCGAAGGCCAGCAGCACGCCACGACCACGCAGCAGGTCGACCAGCTGGTCGTTGGCCTTCCAGATGTGCGTGCCCGCCAGCGAGACATCGCCCGCGAGCGGCAGGTCCGAACGATAGACGCCACGGCCGTCGACATAGTTGAGCGTGCCGATGCCGTAGTGCTGACCCACCGCGAAATCCTCCGCGCCGTGGTCCGGCGAGGTGTGCACCGCACCGGTGCCGTCTTCGTCCGACACGTGGTCGCCGAGGATCAGCGGCACCTGCCGGTCGTAGAACGGATGGCGCAGCGGCTTGTTTTCCAGCACGGCGCCCTGCACGCGACCGAGCACGCCGCCGGTGGTTTCCACGCCGTAGCGGGCCAGGGCCTTCTCCACGAGGGCCGAGGCGATCACCAGCAGCACCCGCTTGCCGTCGCGCGACGGGCCCTCGACGAGGGCGTAGTCGATCTCGCCACCCAGCGACACCGCCTGGCTGGACGGCAGCGTCCACGGCGTGGTGGTCCAGATGGGCACGGCGACGATGGCGTCACCCACATCCACGCCGAACTCGGCACCGAGATCCTTCGGGTACACGGCGTCGTAGGCCACGTCCACCGCCGGCGACGTGCGCTCGGCGTACTCGATCTCGGCCTCGGCCAGCGCCGAGCCGCAGTCGAAACACCAGTAGACCGGCTTGGCGCCGCGGACCACGTGGCCGTTATCGACGATGCGCGCCAGCGCGCGGATCATGTCGGCCTCATAGGTGAAATCGAGCGTGCGGTACGGCTTTTCCCAGTCGCCCAGCACGCCCAGGCGCTTGAAGTCGGCGCGCTGCAGGTCGATCTGCGCCATCGCGTACTCGCGGCACTTCTGCCGGAATTCAGCGGCATTGAGCTTGTCGCCCGCCTTGCCGAACTTCTTCTCGATCGCGATCTCGATCGGCAGGCCGTGGCAGTCCCAGCCGGGCACGTAAGGCGCGCGGTAGCCGGCCATCAGCCTGGACTTGACCACGACGTCCTTCAGCACCTTGTTGACCGCGTGGCCCAGGTGGATGGCGCCGTTGGCATACGGCGGGCCGTCGTGCAGCACGAACACCTTGTCGCGATCGGCGGCCTTGGCCTGGATCTGCGCATACCGGCCCACGCGCTCCCACGTGGCTAGCCAGCCCGGCTCGCGCTTGGGCAGGTCGCCGCGCATCGGGAAAGCCGTCTGCGGCAGGTTGATGGTGTTCTTGTAATCCTGGGTCATCGCTGGCAACCGTGGGTTTCGGGGCGGACGCGCGGCGTGCGCGTTCCGTCATGCATCGACAAGTATGGGGTTCATGCCAAGGGCCTGCCGGGCGGCGATCTCGTCCTGGCGCATCTGCGCGGTCAGGGCGTCGAGGCCGTCGAATTTTTCTTCGTCACGCAGCTTCCGGACGAACTCCACGGCGATGCGCATGCCGTAGAGATCGCCGGAGAAGTCGAACAGGTGGGCTTCCAGCAAGGGCTCGGCCACTTCGTTCACGGTGGGCCGTACACCCAGGCTGGCCACGCCGGGCCAGCTGCACGGGCCCTCGCCCACCCCGATGCGCACCGCGAAGATGCCGCGCACGGGGCTGACCCGCTCGGGAAGGTGCACGTTGGCGGTGGGATAGCCCAGGGTGCGGCCTAGCTGCTTGCCGTACTCCACGTGCCCGTCGATGACGAACGGACGACCCAGCAGGGTGGCGGCATCGGTGAAACGGCTTTCGCCCAGCAGTTGGCGCACCCGCGTGGACGACACGCGCTCGCCATCCACGAGGACCGGCGCCACGGCATGGGCGGTGAAACCCAGCTCGGCGCCCATCGACTGCAGCAGGGCGAAATCGCCGCCGCGACGATGGCCGAAACGGAAGTCCTCGCCCACCCACACCTCACGGGCGGCCAGGCGGCCCACGATGACGCGGCGGACGAAGTCCTCGGCGGACATCCGGGTCAGGGCTTCGTCGAAGCGCAGGGACAGCAGTTCGTCGATACCGGCCGCCGTCATGCCTTCCGCTTTCTCGCGCAGGCCCGACAGGCGCGGCACCGGCTCCTTCGAGAAGAAGGCGCGGGGCAGCGGCTCGAAGGTGATGACCGCGGGGACCAGACCCTGGGCCTCGGCGCGCTGGCGCACTTCGGCAAGGATGGCCTGATGGCCGAGGTGTAGCCCGTCGAAGGCGCCGATCGCCACGACGCTGCCCTGGGAGGCGAGGCACGGGCCGTCGACGTCGCGGTGCAGTTGCAACGTCATGCGTGGTCGCCCTGGAATCGATGCGGAATAAAAGCCATCGGGCCAGTATAGCGGCCCCATTGCGCCGCACAATGCGACGCGGTAACGCCGCGCGGGCCCGTCAGCGCGCGCGCAGGTCGCGCAGGCGGAATCCGAGGGCGAAGAGCGCCGTGACGTAGGCGCCACCGCCGGCGGCGACCAGGATGGCGAGGTGCCCCACCCTCTCCCACTTCTCCACGTCGCTCCACTCCGGCCACACGTGCAGGCCCACCAGCAGCACCACGATCATCGCGGCGCAGGCCACCGCCAGGCGGACCAGGTGCCGGCCCCATCCCGGCTGCCGCGTATAGACGCCGGCCTTGCCCAGCCAGCGCCACAGCAACAGCAGGTTGATGTAGCTGGCCAGGGCGCTGGCCATGCCCAGTGCCATGTGCAGCCCCGGGATGGTCGCCAGCGCCGCCATCCAGGAGCCCGCTTTCTGCGCCGGGGTGGCCCAGAGGAAAAACAGCAGGCCCAGGAAAGCGACGTTGAACACCATGTTGGCCACCAGCGAGGCCACGCCCGCGCGGACCGGCGTGCGGGTGTCCTTGCGGGCGTAGAAGGCCGGCAACACCACCTTGACCAGGGCGAACGCCGGCAGGCCGAAGCTCAACGCGGAAATCGACATCGACGCCATCTTCGTGTCGAACGCCGTGAAACGGCCGTGCTGGAAGATGGTCGCCACCAGGGGGAACGACAGGATCATCAGGGCGAACATGGCCGGCACCGCGATCAGCAGCGTGGTACGCAGGCCCCAGTCGAGGGCGCGGGAGAAGCCGTCCTTGTCGGTGGCCACATGGTGGCGCGACAGCGAAGGCAGGATGACGGTGCCCAGCGCAACCCCGAACACGCCCAGCGGCAGCTCGAGGAAGCGGTCGGCCTGGGACAGCCAGCTCTGCGAGCCGGCGATCAGCAGCGAAGCGATCACCGTATCCAGCAGCAGGTTGATCTGCGCCACGGACGAGCCGAACAGGGTCGGCACCATCAGCGTCATGATCCGGCGCACCTCCGGCGAGCGCCAGCCCCAGCGTGGCAGCGCCAGCAGGTCCAGCCGTTTCAGCGTGGGCAGCTGGAACACCAGTTGCAGGAAACCGGCAACCAGGATCGCCCAGCCCATCGCCATGATCGGCGTCTGCAGGCGCGGCGCGAGCCACAGGGCGCCCGCGATCATGCACAGATTGAGGATCACCGGGGTGAGCGCCGGCAGGCCGAAGCGGTGGAAACTGTTCAACGCGCCGCCGCTCAACGCGGTGAGCGAGACGAACAGCAGGAAGGGAAAGGTCAGGCGCAGCAGGTCCACCGTGAGATCGAACTTGCCCGCGGAGTCCACCGCGCCCGGCGAAAACAGCGCGGTGACCTGCGGCGCGAAGATCACCCCCAGCGCCACGACCACCAGCAGCACGCCGCCCAGCGTGCCGGATGTCCGTGCCATCAGGTCCTTCAGGTCCGCGTGCGGCCGGGTTTCCTTGACCTCGGTGAACACGGGCACGAAGGCCGTGGAGAACGAGCCCTCGGCGAACAGGCGACGCATGAAGTTGGGGATGCGAAAGGCCACCCAGAAGGCATCCGTGGCGGCGTTGGCACCGAACGACGCGTTGATCGCCATGTCGCGTACCAGGCCGAGCACGCGAGAGATCATGGTCATGCCGCTGAAGGACAGCATGCCGCGAAGAAGACTGGGGGTTTTCATCCGTGCCGAGGGTTGCCTAAACGGGTAGTTTGACAGCGGCGACCGGGCGGAGGACAGTCCACCTTCTGGAAATTTCCGGGCGGTCACCGCCGGATCGCCCGACGGGCCTGCCCGTGCGGGGCCTAAGCTATTGACGCGCCCCGGCTTTGGCCTCAAAATGGGCGTCTTTCTTAAAACCAACCGAACTCTGGAGCTTCACCTTGGCCAACATCAAGTCCGCGAAGAAGCGTGCGCGTCAGTCGGAGCAGCGCCGTCTGCGCAACGTCAGCGCGCGTTCCATGGTGCGTTCCGCACTGAAGAAGGTCGTCAAGGCGATCGACGCCAAGGACAAGGCAAGCGCAGTCAGCGCGTACGCCATCGCCGTGCCGGTGATGGATCGTTACGCTGCCCGCGGCCTGATCCACAAGAACAAGGCAGCTCGCCATAAGAGCCGTCTGAACGCGAAGATCCGCGACCTGGCGTAAGCCTGCGCGACATCGCTGTTTACGAAAAAGCCGGCGCAAGCCGGCTTTTTCGTGTGCGTTTCAGGGATATCGCGCGCATTGTGGATCGTGGATCGTGGATCGTGGATCGCGCACATCGTGCGCTCCTACATGCGTCGCGCGCTGTAGGAGCGCACGATGTGCGCGATGGGCGGCACGACGCAAAAACGACGCACCGCCCATACCCCACCCCGCCTTATTCGCCCCGCATGCGCACGTCGGTGGACACTTCCTTCTGGTCGCGATGCTTCTCGCGCTCGGCGTCGAAGAACTGCTGCACCATCAGGCAGACATCCCACGTGCCGATTTCCGACGCGGCCGAGACCAGGAACCAGGGCTCCTTCCATTCCAGCCGGGCAACGATGTCTTCGGCCACCTGCTTCAACTCATCCTGGTCGGAATAGACGTCGGACTTGTTGATGACCAGCCAGCGCGGACGCTCGACCAGTTCGGCATCGAAGTTCTTCAACTCGTGCTCGATCGTACGCACCTGCTCCACCGGGTCCGAGCCGTCGATGGGCCGGATGTCGACCACGTGCAGCAGCAGGCTGGTACGCGACACATGACGCAGGAACTGGATGCCCAGGCCCGCACCCTCGGCAGCACCCTCGATGATGCCGGGGATGTCCGCGATGACGAAACTCTGGTCGGTGCCGATGCGCACGACACCCAGGTTCGGATGCAGGGTGGTGAAGGGATAATCCGCCACACGCGGCGTAGCCGCCGACACGGCACGAATGAACGTGCTCTTGCCCGCGTTGGGGAAGCCCAGCAGGCCGACATCCGCCAGCAGGCGCAACTCCATCTTGATGTCGCGCACCTCGCCCGGCGTACCCGGCGTGAACTTGCGGGGAGCGCGATTCACCGAGCTCTTGAAATGGATGTTGCCGAGGCCGCCACGACCGCCCTGCGCCACTTTCAGGCGCTGGCCGTGCGCCGTGAGGTCGCCGATGACTTCGTCGGTATCGACGTTGGTGATCACCGTGCCGACGGGCACGCGAATATCGACGTCGTCGGCACCCTTGCCGTACATCTGGCTGCCCATGCCGGCCTGACCGCGCTTGGCCTTGAACGAGCGCATATGGCGGAAGTCGACCAGCGTGTTCAGGCCCTCGTCCGCCACCAGCCAGACCGAGCCGCCACTGCCGCCGTCGCCGCCGTCGGGGCCACCGAAGGGGATGAATTTCTCTCGACGGAAGCTGACGCAGCCGTTGCCGCCGTCACCGGCCGAGACTCTGATTTGCGCTTCGTCGACGAATTTCATGGATGGGAACCTGGATAAAAAGTGATGCCGCGTTACAAACGAAAAGCCCCGCCGTGGGCGGGGCCTTCGTTATCGCGTCGGAAAGGCTTACGCCTGGACGACGTCGACGAACTTGCGACCCTTGTCGCCGCGGGTCTTGAAGGCAACCGTGCCATCGACCAGCGCGAACAGGGTGTGGTCGCGGCCGAGGCCGACGCCCACGCCAGCGTGGAACTTGGTGCCACGCTGACGAACGATGATGTTGCCGGCTTCGACAGCCTGGCCGCCATAGATCTTCACACCGAGATACTTCGGGTTCGAATCGCGACCGTTACGGCTGGAACCTACGCCTTTCTTATGTGCCATGACTCATATCCTCCGGCAGATCAGGCGTTGATGCCCGTGATCTCGATTTCGGTGTAATGCTGACGATGTCCCTGCGTGCGCTTGTAGTGCTTGCGACGACGGAACTTGACGATGCGGATCTTATCCGCGCGACCGTGGGCGCGAATCTTCGCGCTGACGGTGGCACCGGCGACCAACGGGGCGCCGACGGTGATCGACTCGCCTTCGCCCACCAGGAGGACCTGGTCGAACTCGACGGTGGAATCGACTTCAGCGGTGAGCAGCTCGACGCGCAGGACTTCGCCTGCCATCACACGATACTGCTTGCCACCGGTCTTGATGACTGCGTAGCTCATGGTTATTTCCTGTTGCTGATTATGTAGTTCTTTTTAGGTGTTACGGGTCGTGCGAACTGCCAATTATAGCCAGTGGGAAAAGGCCAGGTCAATCAGAGGGGTAGGAGCGCACGATGTGCGCGAAAAGCCGACAAGGCGGTGACGAGGCACCCTTCAAGGCCTGGGGCCCGGAGCCCGGGGCATCAGCCACAGGCCCGGGGCCATTCCGGGCCACCGCGCGCCCATTTCGCGCACATCGTGCGCTCCTACACCCCCTTTGGGGCGCTATTTCTTCTTGGAGGGGACGGGCGCAGGTGCCGGCTTGGCGGCGGCGCCGGCGGCCGGGCACTGGCCCTGGGCGTTGAGGGTTCCCTGGGTCTGGAGCTGGGCGATCATCTGCTGCCCTCGCTCCTGGCCCCACTGCTTGCCGATCTGCATGCCCTCGGCCATGGTCGCGGGCATCTGGGTGATGACCTTCTGGCCCAGGGGCGAGCGATAGAACTTCAGCAGGCCGTCGATATCCTCGGCGGTGAAGTGCTTCTGGTAGACGGGGACCATCCGGCCGATCAGCTGGTTGGTGGCGTTGGCGTCCACGAAGCCCTGCCAGTAGCTGGCCGGCACGCAGGGCAGTGCGTTCTGCATCACGCCCGCCATCTGGCTGTTCATCTGGCTGAGCATCCGCCCCATGCCCACGGCATCCATCAGCTGGCGCACCTGCTGCTCGCTCGGCGCGGCAGCCATCGCCTGGCCCGTACAAACCGCCAGCACCAGGCCGGCCGCGATCCCTGTCCACTTACGCATGGGTGTATTCCTCTTCGGATGGATGGTCACCCCTCCCCGGGGTAGCGGCCATGGTAGCCGAGTCAGGCAGCCCGGCTGCGCCCGCCTTCGGCAGGGCTCACGACACGCACCGGAGCGGCCCCGACCACCCCCGCACAACTGCTGTGATGAACCGTCAAAAGTCGACGCTGAATGAAGGCGGAAAACCCTTGGTATAGTCCGGGGCTTCCCCCATTTATGTAGGCACATGGACAGCATTCGCATCCGCGGCGCCCGCACGCACAATCTCAAGAATATCGACCTCGACCTGCCCCGGGACAAGCTCATTGTCATCACGGGGCTGTCCGGCTCGGGCAAATCCTCGCTGGCTTTCGACACGATCTATGCCGAAGGCCAGCGTCGTTACGTCGAGTCGCTGTCCGCCTACGCGCGGCAATTCCTCTCGATGATGGAAAAGCCCGACGTGGACACGATCGAAGGCCTCTCGCCGGCCATCTCGATCGAGCAGAAGTCGACGTCCCATAACCCCCGCTCCACTGTCGGTACGATTACCGAGGTGTACGACTACCTGCGTCTGCTCTACGCGCGCGTCGGCACCCCGCGTTGCCCGACCCACGCCATTCCGCTGGAGGCTCAGACGGTCAGCCAGATGGTGGATACGGCGATGGCGCTGAACCCCGAAAAGCGCTGGATGCTGCTGGCCCCGGTTATCCGTGAGCGCAAGGGCGAACATGTCCAGGTCTTCGACCAGCTGCGGGCCCAGGGCTTCGTCCGCGCGCGCGTGGACGGCGAGGTCTACGATCTGGATGCCGTCCCGCCCCTGACGCTGCGCCAAAAGCACACCATCGAGGCGGTGATCGACCGCTTCCGCCCGCGCGACGACATCAAGCAGCGCCTGGCCGAGTCGTTCGAGACCGCGCTGCGCCTGGGCGACGGCATCGTGGTGCTGGTGGACATGGATGATCGCAAGGCCGACGAGCAGCTGTTCTCGTCGCGCTACTCGTGTCCCCTGTGCGACTACTCGCTGCCGGAACTCGAGCCGCGCCTGTTCTCGTTCAACTCGCCGGTGGGCGCCTGCCCGACCTGCGACGGCCTGGGCGTGACCCAGGTGTTCGACGGCGCGCGCGTGGTCGGCCACCCCGAGCTCAGCCTGGCCGGCGGTGCCGTGCGCGGCTGGGATCGCCGTAATGCGCACTATTTCCAGCTGATCGTGTCGCTGGCCAAGTACTACGGCTTCGACCCGGAAACGCCCTGGCGCGAGCTGCCCAAGTCGGTGCAGAACGCCGTGCTCAACGGCTCGGGCAAGGATGTCATTCCGTTCCGCTATATCACCGAGCGTGGCGGCAAGGTCACCCGCGAGCACAAGTTCGAGGGCATCCTGCCCAATCTCGAGCGCCGCTACCGTGAAACCGAATCCAACGCCGTCCGCGAGGAACTGGCGCGCTACATTGCCGATCATCCCTGCCCCGACTGCGGCGGCCAGCGGCTGAACCCGTCCGCGCGCAACGTCTTCGTCGCCGACCAGGCCATCCCGTCACTGACCTCGCTGGCCATCGACCGCGCCCTGGCCTTCTTCGACGGGCTGAAGCTGCCCGGCTGGCGCGGCGAGATCGCGGTCAAGATCGTCAAGGAAATCCGCGAGCGGCTGACCTTCCTCAACGACGTGGGGCTCAACTACCTCACGCTGGATCGCCAGGCCGACTCGCTCTCGGGCGGCGAGGCCCAGCGCATCCGCCTGGCCAGCCAGATCGGCGCCGGCCTGGTGGGCGTGATGTACGTGCTGGACGAGCCGTCCATCGGCCTGCACCAGCGCGACAACGAACGCCTGCTGGGCACGCTCACCCGACTGCGCGACCTGGGCAACACGGTGATCGTGGTCGAGCACGACGAGGACGCGATCCGTGCCGCCGACCACATCCTCGACATCGGCCCCGGCGCGGGGGTGCATGGCGGCCATATCGTGGCCGAGGGCACGCTGGCGCAGGTGCTGGCCACGCCGGCTTCGGTCACCGCCAAGTACCTCACCGGCGAGCGCGGCATCGCCGTGCCCAAGGTGCGGCGTCCGGCGCGCAACGACCAGTGGCTGGAGTTGAAGGGCGCCACCGGCAACAACCTGAAGGACGTGGACGTGCGCATCCCCGTCGGCACGTTCACCTGCGTGACCGGCGTATCGGGCTCGGGCAAGTCCACGCTGATCAACGACACGCTCTACCGCCTTGCCGCGATGGAACTCAACGGCGCCGGCGAGCAGCCGGCCGCCTACGAGTCGATCGAAGGCCTGTCGCTGTTCGACAAGGTGGTGGACATCGATCAGTCGCCGATCGGACGCACCCCGCGCTCCAACCCGGCAACCTACACGGGCCTGTTCACCCCGCTGCGCGAGCTCTACGCACAGGTGCCGGAGTCGCGTCAGCGCGGCTACCTGGCGGGACGTTTCAGCTTCAACGTGCGCGGCGGTCGCTGCGAAGCGTGCGAAGGCGACGGCATGATCAAGGTGGAGATGCACTTCCTTCCGGACGTGTATGTGCCCTGCGACGTCTGCCACGGCAAGCGCTACAACCGCGAAACGCTGGAAGTGCTGTACAAGGGCCACACCATCGCCGACGTGCTCGACATGACGGTGGAAGATGCGTTCAAGCTGTTCGAGAACGTGCCTGTGATCGCCCGCAAGCTGGAAACGCTGCGCGCAGTGGGCCTGGATTACATCAAGCTCGGCCAGAGCGCCACCACGCTCTCCGGTGGTGAGGCGCAGCGCGTGAAGCTGTCGAAGGAGCTGTCCAAGCGCGACACGGGCAGCACGCTCTACATCCTTGACGAACCCACCACCGGCCTGCACTTCCACGACATCGAGCAACTGCTCGAGGTGCTGCACAAACTCGTCGAGCACGGCAACACCGTGGTGGTGATCGAGCACAACCTCGACGTGATCAAGACGGCCGACTGGCTGGTGGACCTGGGCCCCGAAGGCGGCGCCGGTGGCGGACGCATCCTGGTCAGCGGCACGCCGGAGACGGTGGCCGCCACGGCGGAGTCGCACACGGGCAGGTTCCTGAAGACCCACCTGAAACCGGTGCGTGCGCCGGTGCCGAAGGCCGCCCCCAAGGCGAGCGGCAAGACGCCTGCGAAATCCGCGGCTCCCGCCAAACCGGCCGCGTCGGTAAAGACGGCCGCGGCGAAGAAAACGGCCGCCGTGACGAAAACCAGCGCTGCGACGAAGAAAACCGCCACGAAGAAGAAAGCCAAGGCATGACGACCGAGACCCCGACCACGCCCAACCCCGTCTTCATCACCCCGATGGAGGTCCGCTGGCAGGACCTGGACGCCTACAACCACGTCAACAACGCCAACTACCTCGTGTACCTGCAGGAAGCCCGGATCAAGTGGCTGCAACAGTTGCCGGACAAGTGGTACGGCGAGGACGGTGCACCGGTCATGGCGCACAGCGAACTCAACTACCGGCTGCCCATCGAATGGCCGGCGGACATCCAGATCGAGCTGTATATCAACCGCATCGGCAACAGCTCCATGACGGTCGGTCACCGCATCGTGACCAGCGACGACGCGACGAAGATCCATTGCGATGGCAGCGTCACGATGGTCTGGATCAGCCCGAAGACCGGCCGCCCGGTGCCGATCCCGCAGGCGATCCGCGATGCGGCGGGCATCATGCCCGCCTGAGCCCGGGGCGCGGCGATTCGCAAGATCACGCGCATTCACGAAGGCTATGTATGATTCGGCAGGGTCATCATGGAGAGAGTGAATCATGTCGCGTCGTATCCTTGCCCTTGCGATAGCCAGCGCCGTCGCCCTGCCCGCCCTCGCGGCCGGTGAGCGCACCTCGCTCACCCTTTACCGCGCCGACGGCGATCAACTGTTCGCCACCAACGGCGATGCCGTCTCCGCCGAGGGCTACGCCGTGGTCCACGAGCGTCGATCCTTCGACCTCAAGGGCGGCACCCAGGACCTGTCGATCGACGGCCTGCCGTCCGCCCTGGACAGCGAGGCGATGTCGCTGCGCTTCCCCGGAAAGGACACCCGCGTGCTGTCGCAGCGCCTGCTGCTCGGCCAGGGTTTCGACGGTGCGGTGGCCGGCCTGGTGGGCCGGAACGTCACCGTCATCGGCGACGGCGGCCAGCCGATCGCCAGCGGCACGCTGGTGCGGGGTGGCGACGCGCTGGTGGTCCGCGACACCGGTGGCAAGGCCACCTTGATCCGCAACTACTCGGCCCTGCGCTCCACCGACGCGGCGGACTTCGCCCGAGGATCGACCTTGCAGGTACGCGTGGCAGGCTCGGGCGCAGGCAGTGCGTCGGCCCAGCTCGACTACCCCACCTCCGGCATCGGCTGGCGCGGCGCCTATGTCGCCACGCTGGCACCCGGCGACACGTGCTCGATGAATTTCACCGCCGCGGCAAGCATCGCCAACCGCAGCGGACGCGACTGGAAGGATGTCTCGCTCAAGCTGGTGGCCGGCGACGCCAACCGCGCGAAGGCCGCACCGCAGCCCAAGATGTTCATGGCACGCGCAGCCGCCGCACCTGCGCCCATGGCCATGGAGGACGCCGCACCCGAGCAGGCCACGCTGGGCGACCTGCGCACCTATACCCTGCCGGCCGCCATCGACCTGCCCGACGGCAGCGTGACGCAGACGCCGCTGTACGAAAGCCGCACCCTGTCCTGCGAGCGCAAGGCGGTTTACGACACCGGCAGGGCTTATTACGGGCAGCAGCCGCAGCTGGAACGCGACCTCGGGCAACCGCAGGAAGGCACGCCCATCGTCTCCACGGTGGGCTTCAAGGCGTTCGACGCCCTGCCCGCCGGCTATGTGCGCGTGCTGACGGTGGATCGCGACGGCAATGCCGAGCTGCTGGGCGAAGGGCGCCTCGGCGACACACCGAAGAACAAGGACGCGACGATCACCCTCGGCAACGCCTTCGACCTGACCGCCAAGCGCGAGCAGACCTCGTTCACCGCCAACGAAGCCCAGCATCGCATCGACGAAGGCACGCGCATCGTGCTGAGCAACGCCGGCGACGTGAAGCGCACGGTTACCCTGCGCGAGCATCCGGCCCGCTGGCGTGCCTGGACGGTGGTGTCGTCCTCGGTGAAGCCGACCAAGAGCACGCCCGACGTGCTGGAGTTCAACGTCGAGGTGCCGGCCAACGGCTCCGCCACGCTGGATTACGCGCTGCGCTACACGTGGTCGCCCAGCGACATCAAATAAGGAACCGCGCCATGCTCGACATCCTTCCGCACGAGGGCGGCATCCACGAAATCCGCCTGGCCCGCGCGCCGGTCAACGCGCTCGACATGGGCCTGGTCACCGCGTTGCGTGAGGCCATCGTCGATGCACCCCGCAACGGCGCCCGGGCCATCGTGCTGTCGGGTGCGCAGGGCATGTTCTCGGCGGGTGTCGATGTTCCCGCCCTGATGCAACGCGGTCGCGACGGCGTGGGCGAGTTCTGGACAGGGTTCTTCGCCCTGTGCGGCGCCATCGCCGCGTCGCCGGTGCCCACCGTCGCCGCCATCACCGGGCACAGCCCGGCCGGCGGCGCGGTGCTTACCTTGTTCTGCGATTACCGGGTCATGGCCCATGGCGTCTACAAGATCGGCCTGAACGAGGTCCAGGTGGGTCTGTCGGTGCCCGAGCCGATCCAGTTCGCCCTGCGCCGCATCGTCGGCGCCTGGCGCGCGGAGCGGCTGCTGGTGGCGGGTGCGCTGATCGACGCCGACCAGGCCCACGCCATCGGCCTGGTCGACGAGCTGGCCACGGTCGAACAGGTAGTCACACGCGCCGTACTGTGGGCCGGCGAATTGCTCAAGGCACCGCCGGGCGCCATGCTCCGTACGCGCGCCATCGCCCGGGCCGACCTGCTTGCCGTGTGGGGAAACACCGAGGGGCTGCTGGGTGCGGACTTCATCGACGGCTTTTTCAGCGACGAGACCCAAACCACCCTGCACGCGCTGGTCGCCCGGCTGAAAAGCAAGTAAGCCGAAACGTTTCAGAAAAAACCGGTGATACCCGCCACGCCCTGCGCGGCGTGCAGCCGCGCTTCCGCCACATCGTCGGGGCCGAGTCCACCCAGCGCGTAGACCGGCAGGGCTGCCGCTTCGGCAATCCGGGCAAAGCGCGGCCAGCCCATCGGCTCGGCGTCCGGATGGCTGGGCGTCGGCTGCACCGGCGAGAGCGTGGCGAAATCGCAGCCCAGCCGCGATGCCAGCGCCAGCTCGTCGGCGTCGTGACACGAGGCGCCGACCGTTTGCGCGAACGGTAGCGGGCGCGCGGTCAACGCGCGCAACTGCGCGGCACCCAGGTGCACGCCGAAGCCCTCGCCCAGCGCCAGCGCACCTTCGATATCCCGGTTGAGCAGCAACGTCGCCCCGAAGCGCCCCAGCTCCTCCTTCATCGATGCCGCGATCTGGCGAGTCACCGCGCAGGGCTGCCCCGGAAGACGCAGTTGCAGGAGCCGCTCTCCCCGCGCCAGCGCCACGCGCAAGACGCTGGCCACGCGATCCGGTGATTCGTCGGCGGGCGTGATCGGGTAATGCGCCGGCAGGCGCATCACGGCGAGGATGGGACGATCGGCCGGCGCCAGCTGCGCCGCATCGATGTGCCGCGGGTCCTTCCATGCCAGCGCCGTGGCTTCGAGCGCCCGGGGTTCGCCGCTCCAGGCGCGGATGCAGATCGCCTCGAGCAGCATCGTGCGCTCGCCGTAGGTCCACGGAATGCGGATCAGCGCCTCGAACGAGAGTGGATCGGCGACGATGCCCAGTTCCTCGTCCAGCTCGCGCAGCAGCGCCTCCACCGGGGTTTCACCGGCTTCCCGCTTGCCGCCCGGGAATTCCCACAGCCCGGCCAGGTGTTTGCCGGGCGGCCGCTGGGCGATGAGCAGCCTGCCGGCGCCGTCGATGAGGACGCCGGCCAGCACGTGCATCAGACGTTCCGGACGTATTCGACCATGTCGAACGAGAAGGCGTGCTCCTTGTCCGCCGCGTGGTGCACGCGCGACACCTCGGACCACTCCTTGAAATCGATGCCCGGGAAGAACACGTCGGCCCCGTCGACCGCGGCATACACCCAGGTCAGGTACAGGGTGCGCGCATAGGGCAACGCCTCGCGGAACACCTCACCGCCGCCGATCACCATCAGCCCCGAATAACTGCAGCTGGCCTGCGCCTCCTGCACCGAGCGGACCGTGACCTGCCCCGGGAAAGGGGCCTCGCCCTTGCGCGACAGTACGTAGTTGGTGCGGTCCGGCAGCGCCCTGCCGATGGATTCGGCGGTCTTGCGGCCCATCAGCACCGACTTGCCGGTGGTCAGCTTCTTGAAGTAACGCAGGTCGTCGGGGAGGTTCCAGGGAAGGCCTCCCTGCTTGCCGATGGCAAAGTTTTCGTCGAGCGCGGCAACCAGGTGTACGGCCATGAAACATCCTTCAACAAGGGAAAAGGGATCGGACGACGTACGCCCGTGCGGTGCGAATGGTAGTCCTCCGCGGCCGGCGGGGAAACTAACGGCCGTTTGATTCTGCTGTGCTAGCGGCGCCGCGAGGTGGCCCGGGGGCGCAGATCGTCGAGCGCGCGGGCGTTGTCGCGGGCCCATCCGTAGATCATCTCGATCGGCTCGACCAGCCGCTGCCCGAGCGGGGTCAGGGCATACAGGACACTGGGAGGCACCGCCCCCTCCTCCACCCGGCGCTGCACCAGCCCGCTGTCCGCCAGCTCGCGCAGGGTCTGGGTGAGCATCTTCTTCGAGATACCGGGCAGGCTGCGCAACAGCACGCCGGAGCGGGCCTCGCCGCCGTGCCGCGCGTGCAGGGTATGCAGGATCATGCTGGTCCACTTCGTGGCGAACAGTTCCAGCACGCGGCGCGGGGCGCAGTCTTCCAGCCAGTCGTCGTCGGGGGAACCGGGTTTCATGCGTGGGTTACCTTTTGGTGCCTTCTTGGAACAGGCTGCCAGCGTCTTTATGGTGAGGGGATGTCCCCACAAGAGTAACCCCATGAACCATGCACTCGTCGTCGGCGCCAGCGGCATCATCGGCAGCGCCCTCACCGACCGCCTCGTGGCGAGCGACTGGCAGGTCTCCGCACTGGCCCGGCGCCCCGGTGAACGCATCGGTGTGACAGGCATCGCCGCCGATCTCACCGACGCCCAGGCCACCCGCGATGCGCTGGCCGGCATCGCGCCCACCCACGTCTACATCGCCACATGGTCGCGACAGGCGAACGAAAAGGAGAACATCCGGGTCAACAGCGCGATGGTTCGCCATCTGCTGGACGGCCTGCGTGACGCCGGCAGCGTGCGGCATGTGGCGCTGGTGACCGGCCTGAAGCATTACCTCGGCCCCTTCGAGGCCTATGGCCAGGGCGCGTTGCCCGACACCCCGTTGCGCGAGGAACAGGCGCGGCTGGCCGTCGACAATTTCTATTACGCCCAGGAAGACGAGGTGTTCGCGGCGGCAAAGCGCGACGGCTTCCATTGGAGTGTGCACCGCCCGCATACGGTGATCGGCGTGGCCGTGGGCAACGCCATGAACATGGCGACCACGTTGGCGGTCTACGCCTCCATCTGCAAGGCCACCGGCCGGCCGTTACGTTTTCCAGGCTCCGACGCACAATGGCGCAGCCTTACCGACATGACCGATGCACGCCAGCTGGCGCGACATCTGGTCTGGGCATCGACTACGCCTGTCGCCGCGGACGAGGCGTTCAACGTCGTCAATGGCGATGTATTCCGCTGGAGCTGGATGTGGTCGCGCATCGCGCAGTGGTTCGGCCTGGAGGGCGCGCCGTTCGACGGCAGCGTGCTGCCCCTCGAACGCCAGATGGAAGCGGACGCGCCGCTGTGGGAACGCATCGTCGCCGAACATGGCCTGGCCGAACCCGACATGCACCGCCTGGTCTCGGCATGGCACAGCGACGCCGACCTCGGCCGACCCATCGAAGTCGTCACCGATATGTCGAAGAGCCGCCGCATGGGCTTCCTCGATTACCAGCCCACGGATGACGCCTTCTTCGATGCCTTCGCCCGCCTTCGCGCGGAACGCATCATCCCGTAACCGGACTGATGCCAGCGGGTCAGGCGTCCCGATCCTTCTTCAGGGCGCCTGCCTTGTGCGCGGCCTTCGCACCCGTCTTGTCGCTGACGACCAGGTATTCGGGGTTGTCCGGCGACGCGGCCACCTCGTGGCCCTTGATCTTCGTGGGTGCGGTGAGCTTGCGCTCCACCGTGCCCTTCGTCGTGCCCTGCGACGTCTTCCACGTCACCTTGTCGCCACGCTTGGGGTTATCCATCGGCTACCTCCGCGTCAAAACGCGACCGTAGACCGCCCCATGTCGACACCACGTCTCGTCCATCCGACATCGACGTGAACGCCCGGAACGTCATTACCACCCGCCCGTGCACTCGCCACGACCCGCCCCTCGTAGGAGCCCACGATGTGGGCGAAACCTCATCGTTTTTTTCTAAGGCGAATGAAGCAGAAGGCCAGGAAAAGCGATGGCTTTTTTGGGCGGTCGGAAACGCCTACATGCAGGGGGAGCACGGCATCCTTCGCCCTGGAAGCGATTTGGGTTCGCGCACGTGCGTGCGCTCCTACACGGCAACGGGCGCCCGAATGGCCGCATGCGGCTCATAGCCCTCGATGGCGACATCCTCGAAGCGGAAGTCGAATACCGACGTAACCGCCGGATTCAGCACGAGGCGCGGCAGCGCACGCGGCGTGCGGGCAAGCTGGGTCGTCGCCTGCTCGATGTGGTTCGCGTAGAGGTGCGCATCGCCCAGGGTGTGTACGAAGTCACCAACGCCCAGCCCGGTCGCCTGCGCAATCATGTGGGTCAGCAAGGCATAGCTGGCGATGTTGAACGGCACGCCGAGAAAGATGTCACCGGAACGCTGGTACAACTGGCACGACAGTTTCCCGTCTGCCACGTAGAACTGGAACATCGTGTGGCACGGCATCAGCGCCATCTGCGGCAGTTCGCCCACGTTCCAGGCGGAAACGATGAGCCGGCGTGAATCCGGGTTGCGCTTGATCTCGTCCACCACCCAGGCGATCTGGTCGACGGTCTTGCCGTCCGCCGTGGGCCAGGCGCGCCACTGGCGACCGTAGACCGGGCCGAGATCGCCGTTGGCGTCGGCCCACTCGTCCCAGATGCGGACGCCGTGTTCCTTCAGATAAGCGATGTTGGTGTCGCCCTGGAGGAACCAGATCAACTCGTGGACGATCGACTTCAGATGAAGTTTTTTCGTCGTGACCAGTGGGAAACCTTTGGAAAGGTCGTAACGCATCTGCCAGCCGAACACGCTGCGCGTGCCGGTGCCGGTTCGGTCGGCCTTGGTCGCGCCATGGTCGAGCACATGGCGCAGGAGTTCGAGATAGGGTTGCATAATGGCTGTCGTCGTCAGGGCGCCGGGGCGGTAGCCGCCGACGTCGCGGGAGCCGCCAGCGGCGCGTAGGGCGCGCGCCGGGACAGGGCCAGCAGCAGGATGCCCAGCGCGATCAGCGGCAGCGACAGCACCTGGCCCATGGTGACCCAGCCAAAGGCGAGGTAACCCAGCTGCGCATCGGGCACCCGCACGAACTCGATCAGGAAACGGAAGCAGCCGTAGAGCAGCCCGAACAAACCGGACACCGCGTAACGGCGGCGCGGCTTCATCGAGAAGATCCACAGCACGACGAACATCACCACACCCTCGAGCGCGAACTCGTACAGCGGATTGGGATGACGTGGCAGCGCGTCCGGCGCGTGCGGGAAGATCATGCCGATGGGCAGGTCGGTGGGCTTGCCCCACAACTCGCCGTTGATGAAGTTGCCCAGGCGGCCCAGGCCGAGGCCCAATGGCACCAGCGGCGCGACGAAGTCGATCGTGTCGAACAGCTTGATACCGTTGCGCCGCGACCAGAACAGACCCGCCAGCACCACGCCCATCAGGCCGCCATGGAACGACATACCGCCATCCCATACGCGGAACAGCGCCAGCGGGTCGGTCCAGATCCAGTTGATCGGCGTGTAGAACAGCATGTAGCCCACGCGGCCGCCCAGCACCACGCCCATCATCAGGTAGAACATGAGGTCGCCGAGGCGCTCGGAGCTGACCGGCAGGCGGCCCTGCCGGCGACGGTATTCGCCCAGGGCCCAGCCACCGAGGAAACCGCCCAGGTACATCAGGCCGTACCAGTGGACCTTGAGGGGCCCCATCGACAGGGCGACGGGATCGAAATGAACGACGAACGGAGTGCTCATGGATTGCCTGGGTCAAACACAGGCGCCCAGTGTACCGCCCCACCCCCGGTGTCGGGGACTGTCGGCGGCGAGGCCGCCCTTGCCGACCTGGTTCGATACCTCGCCCTACCAACGCCTTGCCGCCATGCCTTGCCGTATCCGCCCGGATCGGCTATATCCCGGCGCTGGGTGTCGTCCGGGGGGACGGCACCGTCATGGACGCCGAATCACACCAGGGGAGTTGAGGATGAACCATCGTCTTGTCCGGCCGTTACTGGCCGCGCTGTGCCTTGCCACGACCGCCGCCGCTGCCGCGGACCTGATTCCGGTCGCCGATTTCGCCCGCCGCATGCCGCTGAGCGATCCCAAGCTCTCGCCGGACGGGCAGTACGTCTCCATGGCGTTCCACGACCCCGACGGCAAGACGCACGGGTTGTCGATCTACCGCGTGAGCGACCTGAACAAGCCGGTGACCCTTATCCGCATGCCCACCTATGAGATGCCGGCGGATATGGTCTGGGCCAGCAATACGCGACTGGTGGTGGCGCGCGGCAAGGTGGACGGCTCCATTGGCGCCGCCTCCTATACCGGCGAACTGATGGCCATCGATGTCGACGGCAAGAACGCCGACTACCTCTACGGTTTCGAGAGTGTCGGCAAGCGTGCGTCCACGCGCGCCCTCGACCGCGGCTGGGGCACGATCGAGGGTGCGCCGGTGACCGCCAACGGCCACTTCTACATGCGCGCCACGCCCTGGGACAACCAGGACCAGAGCACGCTGTACGACGTGGACGCGCAATCCAGTGCCCGGCGACAGATGGCCGACATCGCCCAGGGTGGCCTCAGTTTCATGATCGCCCCCGATGGCACGCCCCGCTTCGCCTTCGGCACGGACGACAACTTCAAGTGGGTGGTGCTGCGCCACGACGGCAGCGGCTGGACCAAGCTGCCCGGCAATGCGGCGCACCAGAACTTCACGCCGATCGCCAAGGTGGCCGGCAGCGAACGCATCTACGCGCAATACAGTCCCGACGGCCGCGGCGGCGAGTACGTCGAGCAGGACGAGGACGGCGGCAACATGAAGGTCATCCGCAAGGACGACTTCAGCATGGTGAGCGCCGCCGGCCTGTGGACGCCGGCACCCCTGCGTCCGTTCGGCACGGTCAGCGCGACGGGCGTGCCGAAAGCCGAGTACATCGACCCGCAGGCACCGATCGCCAAGCTGCACATGGCCTTGTCGCAGAAATTCCCGGGCGCCTTCGTCAGCTTCATCGGCTTCAGCCAGGACGGCGGTCAACTGATGTTCAAGGTGGCCAGCGACCGCGAGCCGGGGCGCTACATGCTGATCGACACCAAGACGTACAAGGTGTCCAAGCTGTTCGACGCGCAGCCCTGGATCGATCCGGCGAAGATGGCCGAGCGCCGGCCGATACACTTCAAGGCCAGCGACGGTCTGGAACTGGAAGCCATCCTCACCTTCCCCAAGGGCGCCGCGCAGGCCAACCTGCCGATGGTGCTGCTGCCGCACGGCGGACCGCACGGCATCATGGACGACTGGTACTACGACACGGACGCGCAGTTCCTCGCCAGCCGTGGCTACCTCGTGCTTCAGGTCAACTACCGCGGCTCCGCGGGTCGCGGCAGCGCGTTCGAGCAGGCGGGCTACCTCAAGTGGGGCACACGCATCCAGGACGACCTGATCGACGGCGTGAAGTGGGCCATCGCCCAGAACTTTGCGGATCCCAAGCGGGTCTGCGTGTTCGGCGCCAGCTTCGGCGGCTACTCGGCGCTGATGGTCCCGGTGCGGGCGCCCGGCATGTTCAAGTGCGCGGTGGCGTACGACGGCGTCTACGACCTGGGCATGATGTATGCCAAGGGCGACATCAAGCAGTCCAAGAGCGGCCGCAGCTACCTCACCACGGTAATCGGCCGCGACGAGGCCGACCTGGCCGCCAACTCGCCGACGCACCTGGCCGACAAGATCGACGTGCCGGTGTTCCTCGTGCACGGCGAAGACGACCAGCGCGCACCCTTCGCCCAGTTCAAGGCGATGCGCGCCGCGCTGGACGCCGCCCACAGGCCCTACGAGACGCTGACCAAGCCGGACGAGCGCCACGGCTTCGTCAAACCGGCCAACGTCGAGGAGTTCTACACCCGGCTGCAGGCCTTCCTGGAGAAGAACATCGGTTCCGGCCAGGCGACGACCGCGTCCGTGCCCTGACCGCCCCATGACCTTCGTCGGTTGCCCCGGCCACGCCGCACGCGTTATCTTCGCGTGATCGTCGTGGCCGGGTGAATCGCGGCGGGTTTGGGAGGTTTCAGGGTATGCACGTCAGTTCCGGGCAGAAGCGCCACGTCGCAGGCCGACGTGCGGCGCTCGCCGTCGCGCTCGGGGTCTGCCTGCAGGGCTCCGTAGCACGCGCCCAGCAGACCGCGCCGTCGTCGGCGGAAACACTCTCGCCCGTCAATGTCACGGTGACCGGTTCACGCATCCGCGGCACCGACGTGGAAACCGCCCAGCCGGTGGTCGTCATGGACCGCCAGGCCATCAAGGCCACGGGCCTTACCCGCCTGGACGACATCATCGCGAGGATGCCCTCCGCGGGCACGCCCGAAGTCACCCCGCAGGACACCCTGTCGTCCAGCCGCGATGCCGGCGGACGCTATGCCAACCTGCGCAACCTGGGCGCGGTACGCACGCTGGTACTCGTCAATGGCCGACGCTGGACCACCAGCCTGGGCGGCCTCACCGATCTGTCCACGTTGCCTGTCGCCATCGTCGAGCGCATCGAGGTGCTCAAGGACGGTGCCTCGTCGATCTACGGCTCCGACGCCATCGGCGGCGTGGTCAACATCATCACCACCGATCGCTTCGAAGGTGCCTCGGCGGACGTGCTCTACGGCGTCAACGGCCGCGGCGACGGCGCACAGAAGAACGGCAGCTTCACCTGGGGAAAAAGCACGCAGGACGTCTCGCTCATCCTTGGCGCCAACTACGAAGACGGCGACGACCTGAGCGATGCCAAGCGGGCACTGACAAGGTTGCCCAACGGCCCGCGCCATCCGGACAGTGGTTTCGGGATGGGACCCTACGGCGGCGTGTACGATCCGCGCCAGCCGGGGCGTGCCTACGTGCTGAACCACGGGCCCGGCGTCACCGCGAACAGTGCCGACCTCGCCGACTACCATACCTACGACCCCAACAGCACCGCGGACAAGTACGCGACCACGCGCGACATGACCTTCCGCGCGGGCAGCAAACTGCGCAACCTGTTCGCGACGGGCCGCTACAACCTCACCGACGACATCGCGCTGCGCGGCATGGCCAACTACGGCGTGCGCGACACCTCGTGGCAGGCCGCGGGTTATCCGCTGCAAAGCGGCGCGGGCCGCGGCACACCGCTGCTGATCGATGCGAACAACGCCTACAACCCCTTTCCCGGCAATGACACCACGTTCTTCCGGCGAACCACGGAGTTTCCGCGCGTCACCTGGGCGAAGAGCAAGACCTTCCATATCGACGGCGGTGCCGAAGGCAACTTCAACTGGAACGACCACGTCTGGAACTGGGATGTGACCTACGCGTACTCCGAGGCGCGCGGCACCACTACCACCAGCGGCAACATCGACCTGGACCATGCGCGGAAAGCGCTCGGCCCCACCACCCCGGTCGACGGGCAACCGGCCTGCGCCGATGCCGCCGACCGGGCCGCCGGCTGCCAGCCCTGGAATATCCTCGCCGGTCCGGGCGCCACTCCCGCCTCGGTGTGGCGCTATGTCTCCTCGACCGGCACCTCAAGGCAGACCACGCGCAGCAACGACATCATCGCCAACCTGACCGGCGGCGTAGTCGATTTGCCCGCGGGCGTATTGCGCGTGGCGGGCGGCATCGAGCACCGCGACGAGCACGGCCGCTATGCACCGTACGCCGCGGATGCCGCCGGGCTGACCACACAGCTAGCCAGCGCGCCCACCGATGGCGGCTACGTGGCGAACGAAGCCTATATGGAACT
The DNA here is from genome assembly GCF_041228075.2 of Xanthomonas sp. NCPPB 2632. Taxonomy (NCBI): domain Bacteria; kingdom Pseudomonadati; phylum Pseudomonadota; class Gammaproteobacteria; order Lysobacterales; family Lysobacteraceae; genus Xanthomonas; species Xanthomonas sp. NCPPB 2632. The sequence continues at coordinate 1,231,633 of NZ_CM192979.1, read as the reverse complement.
GGACATACCGCTGCTGGCCGACCTGCCGCTGGCACGCGAGCTGGCCGTCAACGTATCGACGCGCTATTCGCACTACTCCGCCTTCGGCGGCCGCAGCGCGCGCAAGTACAGCTTCCGCTGGAAGCCTTTCGACGACCTGCTCCTGCGCGGCACGTACGCGGAGGGCTTCCGCGCGCCGACGGTGGCCGACCTCTATGCCGGCACCAGCGAAAGCTTCGAGAGCTTCCTCGACCCCTGCGACACCACCTACGGCGCCGCGGCCGGCCATGCCGACGTGGCCGCACGCTGCGCCGCCGCCGGTGTGCCGGCAGGCTACCGCCAGGTGGCGCAGTCCGGTACGCCGATCGCTTCGGCGACGGGCGGTCAGAACCCCGTCGCCTTCAGCACAGGCGCCAATCCGGCGCTCAAGCCGGAGTCGTCCATCACGCGCACCGCTGGCATGGTCTACAGCCCCAGCCGGCTCGATGGCCTGGATGTCACCCTCGACTACTACAAGGTGGCCATCCGGGACGTCATCACGCCGATCCTCGCGGGCGACATCCTCGACTTCTGCTACGTCGCCAACGACCCGACCTACTGCGGACGCTTCACGCGCAATGCCGCCGGGGCCATTACCTCGCTGGACGAGAGCCTGGCCAACCTCGGCTCGCTGCGCACTGAAGGTTACGACCTGGGCGTGCATTACCGCTTCCCGGTGACGCGATGGGGCGAGTTCGCCCTGCTCTCGGACAGCACCTATCTGAAGGATTACACGCAGACCAGCGCCACGGGCGCCACGCCACGCCAACTGGCCGGCTATATGAACGGCGTGCAGGGGCTGTACCGCGTACGCTCCAACCTCTCGCTGGACTGGTCACGCGAGCGCTTCGGCGCCACATGGACAGTGCGTTACTTCTCCGGCCTGGACGACGCCTGCTGGTCGCCCGGCGTCGAGTGTAATCGCCCTACGCAGACCAACGCGCTGACCGGCGTCACCGGCGTCAGCCGCAAGGGCGGCGTCGCCTTCCACGACGCGCAGCTCCGCTGGCAGGCTCCCTGGAACGGCAGCTTCCGTGTCGGCATCAACAACGTGTTCGCGCGCAAGGGCCCGCTGTTCTATAACGTGTCTTCCGCCGGCAGCGGCAGCCCACCCTACAATCCCGCCTACGACATCGACCGCTACTTCTACGTCGGCTACCAACAAAAGTTCTGACCGCCCAACGTACGCCGCACGCGCGTACCTCATGCTGCATACCCCGTGTAGGAGCCCACGATGTGGGCGATCCACCCCGCCGCACCCCTCACTGAACCATCGACGCACCCTGTTGCTGCGCCTGTCCCATCTGCTGTGTCATCTGCTCCCTCTGCCGATCGATATCACCGATCTGCTGTATCGACTGACCTGCCTCGGGCGGCGGCCGACTCAGATCGATCTTTGCCGGTGTCGCCATCGGATCGTTGGAATCCACCACCAGCCGCATGCGCTCGCCATCGAGGTGGACATAATCCAGGCCGCCGGCGGCGATGCGGTTCTGGTGGCAGGCGGCGGTGAACTGAAGCAGGCGATCTTCCGACGCCTCCGGCAGCCGCTGCTGCAACTCGCTGTAGAGCGCGTGCTGCGCACTGTCAGGATGACGGGGGTCGTTGCGCGAGGGAGAAGCTTGCGGTGAAGCGATCACGGCTCGATCCATCGGGTGCGCCGCAGGGCCGTCACGCTCCGCGCTATTTCGCGAATGCTGCATGGGCTCGACGACGCGGTTCTCCGTGCCGATGCCCACGGGACCCGACGATCTCAATTCCGCGATAAAGGCCTGCCCCTGCACCATCGAGTGCGTCGCGTCATCCGCCCGGCCCGTGACCGGCAAGGCATGGGCGGACTGGAAACGCGCGACCGCCGTCTGCGTTGCCATGTCGAGCTCACCGTGGGTGGACAGCGGCTTGCCGGCCATGTCGCGAATGCCCAGGGTGTTGAGGTTCAGCTGGAGGCTGCGGATCGCCTCCGAGCCTTGGCGCTCAGGCTGTGCCTCGTGGGATTGTGCGCCGTGGGGCTGTGCAACATCGGGAAGGACAAAGGCGGCGTTCCCGCGCTCGGCGTTGACGGCACGAGCCACCAGTTGCGGCTCTTCATGGTCCATCGACTGTGAACGCATTGGCTCCGGTGTCGCCTCCGGCAGCGGAGCCATCGACGGCACGTCACTGTCCGGCTGCCGAACCGCTGCTTCTCGCGCCGTATCCAGCACCTGCAAGGCATCGATACTGGCCGACCGGGAAACCGGTACGCCCAACGTGTCCGGTGTCGTCTGTAAGGCTTGCAAGCTGGGACGACCCGGACCGATCTGCTCACCGAACCGCACATCCGTGATCTCGGTCATGCCCTGACGCTTCGCCTCGTCGACAAGTCCGGCCGCCAGACGGTCCACCTGACCCGCGTCGAGATCGAAGCCGGAGCGCACATGCAACTCCAGGATCTGCACACTGGCCGACTGATACATGGCATGGTCGGGATGAGAAGGCTCGCTCAGCTTGGCAGGCGGGTCGATGGCCGCAGAGCCGAGGCCACCGTTGTGGACGCCAACGGGATAACGTGGACCGACCTGGGACGCCAGGCTCGGATCGAAGGGATCGGGCGGCGCACACGCAATGATCTCGCGAACATCCACGCAGTGGGGCGGCGACGCCTGCGAGCCCATGATGTCCCGATGTCCGTGCTGCCTGAACTCCGACGTGCCGTAGAACCACATATGGTCCTCGGAGTGGTGAATCACGTACATGCTGGGGTCGGTCGGCTCCGGTAGCCGGCTCACCAGCGGTACGTCGCTGTGCGCGTTGAGAAAGTCGGCCGCCATGTTGAAGTTGAGCGTCGACAAGCCGTTCTGGTGATAGCTGCCGCCAATGTCGGAGTGGGCACCGGGGACGGTCACGCCCACGAATCGCCCGTCTGCCGAACGGCCAGGCGGCAGGATCTGCGTGGAAGGAAATGCGTTGCGCCGCTCGTCGCGTGCTGTGATCTGCAAGCCAGATACCGTCGACGACGTAGGCTGTCGATCATGGTTGTTTGGCGTGCCGGTACCCACGGGATCGAACAGGATTTCGCTCATGAGTGTTTTGCCGGGCTCGCGCAGGGGCGCGCGCAGCCTCTCCGTGTCGTCGTGCCCGAATGCACGCCTTCCTGCCTTGATATCTTTCGTATCCCTGATACCACGCTCATCAACCAGGCGAACAAAACCCGCAGCTTGTTCGGCACCGCGACTGAAGCCTGTAGCTATCACACGAATATCTGCATCAGGATCTTTTTCCAACCAATCTCGCGCTTGCCTGGCAAGTTGCAAGTACATATTTTCGATGCGGTCGTCGTAAGATCGTCCCGTAGCTCCGTCAACCACCCTGGATAGAGCGCCTTTCTGAGTTCCGGCGCCTTTGACATATCCCGCTTTTATTCGTTGGTCGTTGCTACTTACTACCTCAAGCTTCTCCTGCAGCATCGCGATATTTGTAGCGTGTTCCGGGTCGTTTTCCCTGTCATTACCTGTGCCGTCGAAATTAGCAACGAATAGCCGGGAATGGATGTTCGATGAATCGAACATCCTTGGCACAGCCATAGCACCGAGTTCGTCGAAGGCCCTAGCGTAGACACCCATATCGGACGACCTTATCGGATCGACTTTGACGCTATCGATCAAGCGACCGTTCTTATTGAGCTTATGCCGCTCTACCACTTCCATATACTCCCTTATTAGAAGTTCTTCGTATGCACAAGAACAAGATCATCTCTGAAATCGCTAAATCTATTGTTCGGATCACGTGGCTCATATAGATAGATCATGGCTTTCATATAGACCTGAATTGACCGATCTTCTACGACAAGAATAATATCCGGACTAGAAGTATAGGCTTCCAGATCAACATCATTGATGTTCAATTTCGAGGAATAACGAACAAGCCTGTCTTGGAATATCTCGTCCAGGTCAATCACTGCATCGTGGTTATCGCCATTTTTGGACACCCAACTGACATGAGCCACAGATGGCTTATCCAACGTTATCCAACCTGCACTTAGATTCTCTCGTATCGCATCAGTGAGGGGGCCGCTTGGCCCACCTTCATTCCTGGCATACCTGTTCTTGTAGAGAACACGGCACTTGATTGTGTCAAAGCAAAAAGACGAAAAGTTATGAACGACGAAAGGCATGATCAATTTATCATTCTTAATCTTCGGAGCTATATGTCGTCGTTCGACTTTCCTACTGTAATGTGCCCAACTCGTAGCCGAATACCCTGATCCTTGTTCGTCAACCAATGCACAGCCCGCCGTCATGCTCACGATTCCAGCCATGCCTAGTTCTTTCAGCCTCAACATCTCAGCCTCCTTCGCCGCGACATCCAACACTTCATCCGCCAACAACACTTCCGGCAGGCAGGGCTTCCGCCGTGGCTCGTCAGTCACGCAACCTCCCGCAGCACCCAGCTCGATTCGCGTACACGCATTGGCGATCTCTAACTCACGCTGCAGACGCAAGTCGTACAGAGGATCGGGCCTCGCCAACTTATGCACCGCGCGAAGCGACGAGGGCCGCGCTTTCCCCGGCAAGGATTCATCATTTGTCATTTCTGCCTCGCTTCTTCCGCACTACACCCCGCGCGATGTCTGCCGCAACGCATCCAGTACCGACCCAACTGCTCGTTCATCGGCCGGGCGAACAGCGCCAGGCATCGGATCGATCTTTTTCCTCAGCACCCGCACAGGCGCCACTCCCGCCCGCTCCCGAAACATCCTGTCCTTGAAGAACCAGTTCTTCCGCGCACGAATCGGCTTGCAGCCTTCGTAGAAGATCAGCTCCTCATCGCCAGGAAGCTCCTTGATCTCCTGCGGCAACAACAATGCCCGGCGTTCCTCGCTATGACTGGTCGACACCTGATGCGACCCACTGCCACGACTCGTGTTGCGATGCTCCTTGCGAACGGTCTTGTAACCGAGCATCTCGCTGTACTGATTGGCATCGGCCTGCTCGCGTGGCGCGAACACCACCTGGGCGCCGTGGTTGGTGATGAAGTTCTCCGCGTCGTGGTCGCCATAGGCCGCGCGTAGCTGCGCCCGGCTCTGCACGATGCACAGGTCGCGGACGCCGTAGCTGGCGGAAATGGAAATGCGCTTGGCCCAGACGTCGACCCGGCCCATGGCGGTGAATTCGTCCATGAGCATCAGCATCTGGTAACGCAGCTCCGGATCTTCCCCGAGTTGCTGCCCCAGGTTGTTGCCGATCACGGTGCTGAAGAAGATGTTCAGCAGCTTCGCGCTCTCGTCCAGCTTGTTGGTCGGGATGATGACGTAGAGCGTGGTCAGCCGCTTCCGCAAGCTGGTCACGTCAAAGTCGCTGGCGTTGGTGGCCGCCGCCAGGATGGGGCTCAGGAACTGCTGCAACGGTGCCTGCATGGAGGCGATAACCGACGAGAAGGTCTGCTCGGCGAGCCCCACGAGGTTGCCGAACACCGTGCGTGTCTGTGGGCTGATGTAATCGTAGGAGGGGTCTTTCAGCAGGTTTTCCAGCGTCTCCTTGGTACCCCCATGTCGTGATCCACTGGAGAAGCGCAGCACCCGCTCGAAGCTGGGGAAAACCGGCGCTTCATCCTTGTCGCCCGCCGCGCCGCCGGGCACGAGCCGATCCGCCTTTTTCCGCTCCCACGCTTCGAACAGGTACGACGTGAATGCCGTAAAGGCGGCGCGACTCTGCGATGTCCAGAACGGATCGCCGCCCGGCTGGTCGGGATACAGGATGGCGGCGATCGTCTGGATTTCCCCGATGCGCTTGTCCGGGCTCATGCCCTCCAGCGTGGTCATGGGATTGAAGCGGTGCGTGTCGCCGTTCTCGTCGTACGGCGCCCATACGCGAATGAGCTGGCCCTGTCGCTCGCGCCAGCCGCTGGTGGCCTTGTGCAGCTCACCCTTGAGATCGAGCACCACCATCGACTGCTGGTACGAGAGCAGCACGGGAATGGCGATGCTCGTGGTCTTGCCCGATCGGGTCGGGCTAATCGTGACGACGTGCTGCGCGCCACCCAACCAGAGATAGCGCCCGCGGAACTTGCCCAGGAGAATGCTCTGCGGCGTCTGCTTCAGCAGCCCCGCCTTCTTCAGGTCCGAAAGCTTCGCGAAGCGCGCCTCGCCGTGCATGGACTCGGCACGCCCACGCAGCATCGGCACGAGGACGAGCAGCCATGCGAGCAGCGGCACGCCAAAGCCTGCCGCACCGCATAGCTTGATCTTCGTGGCATACGGGGCAACCTGCGGCAGATCCAGCGCACGGACATACTGCCAGTAGGTGACCGCCTCCAGTGGCACCTGGTCCAGTCGCAAGGCCCACAGGGTAAGAAAGCCCGCCAGGTATTCGCCGCCCGTTACGCCCAGCAGGGCGAGGACGGCGAGCATCGTCGCCTTGGTCTTGCCACTCATCGTCCGGTGATCCGTCACTGAAAAATCGGATCGCAAGGATGCGCCAGCGACACGCCGAATCAGAGCGTCCCAGGCAAGAAAGTCCTATTTTTCCGATTTATTCTATGCCGACGAACTTTCTCATCCGCCGGGCGCCCAGAGGATCAGAGCACCAGCGGACGATCGGGCAACTGGTTCTCGCGCGGTCGGCCGTCCCCCGGAAAGTGCCGTGCCAGCAACGCGCCCGCTTCGGCCACGCCCGTCTGCACCGCCTCGCGGAAACGGCCGCGGGCGAATTCATCGCGCATGTGTGCCGTGATGGCATCCCACTCCGGTGAGGAGACCAGACGCGAGATGCCCCGATCGGCAACGATCTCGATGCGGTGTTCGGCAAGCAGCACATACAGCAGCACACCCGAGTTGTCCTCGGTGTCCCACACGCGCAGGTGCGAAAACAGCATGGCGGCGCGATCCCGTGCGGTGACACCGGCGAGTACCGACGATAACGGCAACCGCGACTCGATGACCACACGCAATTCGCCCCGGTGCGTGACCTCGCCCGCGGCGACGGCTTTCGCGATGGCATCCAGCGTGGCGGCCGGGAATTGCCGGTTCATCTGGAACCAGGCGCCGAACAGGTTGCTGACGATCCGTTGCATCACCATCACCAGCTCCCCGACGAACCGCCACCACCGAAACTGCCGCCGCCTCCACTGAAGCCGCCACCGCCACCGCCACCACCGCCGAAACCTCCACCACCGCCGCCGAAGCCACCACCACCAAACCCGCCGAAGCCGCCCCAGCCACCGCCGCCGATATCGCGACCGCTGCCGAGCGGGATGGCCATGAACAGCGCACCCGCCACCAGGCCCACCACGCCGCCGAGCAGCGAATGCAGGAACAGCCAGCCCAGGCCACCCGTCACCAGGCCGCCCAGCGGTGCACGAACCGCCAGCGGGGCGCGACCGAGCACGCCGCGCAGCATCAGTACGCCAAAGATCAGGGGAAGCAGCAGGCTGCCGCCGCCACGCCGTCGCTCATGGCTTTCATCCGGAGCGACGGGCGCCGGTAACGCCTCGCCCTGCACGATCTGGGTGATCGCGTTGAGCGCCTCGGTGATGCCGCCGTAGTAGTCGTTGCTGCGCAGCTTGGGCGCCATGTACTCACGGATGATCCGCGAGGCGATGGCGTCGGGAATCGCACCCTCGAGCCCGTAGCCGACCTCGATGCGCACGCGCCGGTCGTCCTTGGCCAGCAGGAGCAGCACGCCGTCGTCCGAGCCCTTGCGGCCCACCTTATTGGCCTCGGCCACCTTCAGCGAGTAGCTCTCCAGGTCGTCCGGCTGGGTGGTCGGCACCATCAGCACGACCACCTGGGCCCCCTTGGTCTTTTCCAGGTCGACCAGGCGGGCGTCGAGCTGAGTCACCTGGTCGGCGGACAGCGTGCCCGTCAGGTCGGTGACATGCCGCGACAGCGTCGGCACAACCGCGTCGTCCGCCGACGCAGCCAGGGGCGGCGCCAGCAGGACAACGGCAAGCAACAGCCGTGCGGCCAGCCGCCGCATCAGTGAGCGGCCGAAGCCGCCGGGGCCGGAGCCTGGCCGGGTGCCGGCGCCGGGGTCGAGCCGAAGTCGACGGTGGGCGCGGTGGAGATGGCCTTCTCGTTCTCGACGCTGAAGTTCGGCTTCACCTGGTAGCCCATGACCTTGGCCGTGAGGTTGTTGGGGAACGAACGGATCAGCACGTTATAGGACTGCACGGCCTGCACGTAGCGATTGCGCGCCACGGTGATGCGGTTCTCGGTGCCTTCCAGCTGTGCCTGCAGGTCACGGAACGAGCCGTCGGCCTTCAGCTGCGGGTAGTTCTCGCTGACCACCATCAGCCGTGACAGGGCGCCGGTGAGCTGGCCCTGGGCCGCCTGGAACTTGGCCAGGGCCGCTGGATCGTTGGCCAGTTCCGGGGTGATCTGCGTGGAGCCGACGCGGGCGCGGGCGTTGGTCACCTCGGTGAGCACGCGCTCCTCGTGCTGGGCGTAGCCCTTCACGGTATTGACCAGGTTGGGGACCAGGTCGGCGCGGCGCTGGTACTGGTTCAGCACCTCGGACCAGGCGGCCTTGACCCCTTCGTCCTCGCGCTGGATGGCGTTATAGCCACACCCGGACAGGAAACCCGCCAGGGCGACGAGGGCAAAAGCACGAAGAACGTTTTTCATGGCGCGGATTCCTTTGGGTGTGCGGGGCACAACTTAACCCAAAGGCGGTGAAAGCGGACGATACGTCGGCGACGCGGTTCAACCCAACCAGCGGGGGACGAGGATCAGGCCCCAACTCACCATCACCATCACCAGCAGCAGGAACACCGCGGCGGAACCCATGTCCTTGGCCCGGCCGGCCAGTTCGTGGAACTCGGGGCTGACCTTGTCGACCACGGCCTCGATGGCGGAGTTGAGCAGTTCGGCCGACAGCACCAGGATCGGGAAGGTGATCAGGACGATCTTCTCGACGCCCCCGTGCCCGAGCCACAGCCCCAGCGGGACGACGACCACGGCGAGAAATACCTCAAGCCGGAAGGAGGCCTCATGGAGATACGCCGCTTTCAGGCCCTTCATGGACCACTGGAAGGCCGCGAGGATCTGCCGCGGGCCGCGGGGGACGGTGGTGGCCATGAGGGATCAGGCGCCGGAAACGGACGGGGAAAACGGGATCGGGAACATGGCGCCGGCCTGGGAGGTCACGAAACAGCCTCGCATCATGCCATAGGCCGCCCGCCCGGCGGCCGGGCGCGTCGCCCGCGGCCTGCCGTGGTGAATCGCCGCGCCCCTCTGGCGCTGCAGCACAACCCGGCGGAGCATTTGTATTACGCTTGAAAAGCTGTGGCCCCGTTCTTCGGTCGCCACGATGGGAGCGGGCCTGCGGGCCCGTTCGCTGTTTCCAATGCGTCCGGAAAATACATGGCAACCCAGAACCCGCCCATTTCACAGACCAAGTCCTTCAGCACGGTCTTCCTCATCGAGATGTGGGAGCGCTTCGGCTTCTACGGCATGCAGGTGCTGATGGTCACCTATATGGTGAAGAAGCTCGGCTTTCCCGATGTCGACGCCAACCTCGTCTGGGGCGCGGCCGCCGCCCTGATCTATGCTACCCCGGCCATCGGCGGCTGGATCGGCGACCGGTTCCTGGGTACTCGCCGCACCATGCTCACCGGTGCCGTGGTGCTCATGGTCGGTTACGCGCTGCTGTGGATTCCGACCGAGAACACCTCGTTCCTGTATATCGCGCTGGGCGTGATCATCCTCGGCAACGGCCTGTTCAAGCCCAACGCCGGCAACCTGGTACGCAAGATCTATGAAGGCGACGAGGTCAAGATCGACAGCGCGTTCACCATCTACTACATGGCGGTGAACGTCGGCTCGACCATCTCCATGCTGCTCACGCCCTGGATTCGCGACTACGTGGGCGAGCACTACGGCGACGCGCTGGGCTGGCATACCGCGTTCGGCGTCTGCTCCATCGGCCTGATCCTCGGCCTGGTCAACTACTTCTTCATGCGCCGCACGCTGGCCCACGTCGGCTCGACGCCCGACGAGGTGCCGCCGGTGATGAAGAACGTGCTGGCCATCGTCGGTGCCGGCATCCTGATCATCGCCGCCTCGGCGTACATCCTGCAGAACCAGGGCGTGGCGCAGGCCTGCGTATACATCGCCGGCGTGGTCATCCTGGGCATCTTCGCGCACCTGATCCGCTCCAGCCAGCAGGGCGAGCGGGCCGGCCTGATCGCCGCGTTGGTGCTCACGGTGCAGACGATCTTCTTCTTCATCTTCTACCAGCAGATGTCGACCTCGCTGAACCTGTTCGCGCAGCGCAACGTCGACCTGGACTTCAACCTGTTCGGCTGGCACATCCTCACGTGGATTCCCGAGCAGTTCCAGTCGCTCAACGCGATCTGGATCGTGATCCTCTCGCCGATCCTGGTCTGGATCTACAACGCGCTTGGCCGTCGCGGCAAGGATTTCCCGGTCGCCGCCAAGTTCGCCCTCGGCTTCGTCGCCGTGGCCGTGGGCTTCTTCATGTATGGCCTGGGCGCGACCACCGCGGTCGCCGGCAAGATCTCGTCCTGGTACATGGTCTGGGGCTACGGCTTCTACTCGCTGGGCGAGGTGCTGGTCAGCGGCCTGGGCCTGGCGATGATCGCCCGCTACGTGCCGGCGCGCATGGGCGGCTTCATGATGGGTGCCTACTACGTCGCCTCGGGTGTCGCCCAGTACATGGGCAGCGTGGTCGCCAACTATGCGGCCATCCCGGACAACATCACCGACCCGCTGGAATCCCTGCGCATCTACACCAGCCTGTTCAACAAGCTGGGCTTCGTCGGTGTGGGCTGCGTCGTCATCGCCGTGGCGATGCTGCCACTGATGAAGAAGCTGTCGCTCAACCATGCCCTGGCCAACGTGCCGCCGGTGCCCCCGGTGCACAACGAAGACCTGTAACACGACGAGGGCCGCCCACGTGGGCGGCCCTCGTGCCTCCAACGAGACCCTGCCACCGTGAGCGACACCCTGCATTCGCCATCGTCACGCTCCGGTCCCTTCGCACTCGCGCGCACGCTCGCCTGGCTTCGCCTCTGCGCGATCGCCGGCCAGAGCGTGGCCATCCTCTCCTGCGTCGCCCTGCTCCGGCTCGACATCCCGCTGCTGCCGCTGATGATCGGCGTGTGCGTACTGGCCGTGTTCGCAGCAGCGGCGGCGTTCCGGCTGGGCATGCCGTGGAAGGTGAGCGAAGGCGAGGCCATCGTGCATATCGCCGCCGACACGCTGGTGCTGGGCTATCTGCTGTATTTCACCGGCGGCGCGGCCAATCCCTTCGTCGCCCTGCTCCTGGTACCGATCGCGCTGTCCGCCGCCGCGCTGTCCATCGCCGGGGTATCGCTGGTCGCCATCCTCACCGGCGTGGCCTACGTGCTGCTGGTGCCCTACCACCTGCCGCTGCCCACCCTGGGCGACAAGAGCCAGGATTTCGACCTGTACGTGGCGGGCATGGGCGTCAACTTCGTCATCATGGCCGTGCTGCTGGGCGTGTTCATCAGCAACCTGGCCAAGGCGATCCGCCTGCAACAGGGCGAGGTGCAGCGGGTGCGCGAGCGCGCCCTCCGCGACGAGGGCATCCTGGCCATCGCCACGCAAGCGGCGGGCGCAGCGCATGAGCTCAACACGCCGCTGTCCACCATGCGCACGCTGCTCCCGGAGATCCGCCGCGAGCACGCCGGTGACAACGCGCTGGGAGACGATCTCGACCTGCTCGACGGCCAGGTGGAGCGCTGCCGCACCATCCTGCGCGAGATGGTGGCCTTCGGCCAGGCACAGCTGTCGCAGGTGCCGGAGCGCGTCACGCTGGACCAGTTCATCCATGGCTGCATGGAGCGTTTCCAGCTGTTGCGCCCCGAGGCCGAAGTAACCCTTTCGGTGGAGCCCGGCGCAGGCCGCGTCGCCCTGCGCTCGCCGCCGGGGCTGCGCCACGCGCTGATCAACCTGCTCAACAACGCCGCCGACGCCTCTGCCATGAACGACAGCACGGCGGTCTCGCTGTCCATCGGCATCGTCGGCGCCTGGCTGGAACTGGTCGTGACGGACGAAGGCCCGGGGTTCGACGAGTTCGACGAACTGGGCACGCTGGGCCTTTCGCAGAAGGACACCGGCCTGGGCATCGGCCTGGCGCTGGCCGAGGCCACCGCCGAACGACTCGACGGCGAGCTTGCCGCCAGCAATACAGGGCACGGCGCCAGAATGCGCCTGCGACTTCCCCTTTCGGTCATTGGAGACCACACATGAACGAGCTGGTTCCGCCGGGCGGACGCCCGTTGCTGATCGTCGATGACGATGCCACCTTTGCCCGCGTACTCGGCCGCGCCCTCACCTCCCGCGGCTTCGAGGTGATCACGACGCACACCGCCGACGACGCGCGCGCCCTCACCCGCCGTCACCAGCCGCGTTACTGCGTGCTCGACCTGAAGCTGGGCGACGAGAACGGCCTGCGCCTGATCCCGGAGCTGCAGTCGCTGGTGCCGGACATGCGCGTGCTGCTACTGACGGGTTACGCCTCGATCGCCACTGCGGTCGAAGCGATCAAGCGCGGCGCGCACGATTACCTGGCCAAGCCCGTGGACGCGGATGCCGTGGTGCGTGCGCTGCTGGACGGCGATTCCGGCCCGCTGGATTCCGACGACTTCGCCGATGCACCGGACGCCCCGCTGCCGCTGCGACGCCTGGAATGGGAACACATCCAGCGTGTGCTGACCGAGTGCGAAGGCAACATCTCCGAGACGGCGCGCCGCCTCGGCATGCACCGACGCACGTTGCAGCGCAAGCTCAGCAAGCACCCCGTGCGCGAGCGGCCGGACGAAACCTGACGGCGCCTTGCTCGACAGCGTTCGGCGCGCTGCTGGCGGGGATCAGGCTTCGACGGGCTGCGGGTGCGGGAAACGAACGCTGGATACGCGGTTCGCGCCCGGAAGCGAACGGGTCTCCAACGGCCACTGGAAGCGGTCCGACAGTCGCCGCGCGATCGCCAGGTCGAAGCCATGCGGATTGACCGAGGCATGCCGACGTGTACCGGGTTCCGGTGCATCCACGGCGGGATTGATGACGCTGACACTGCCGGGCATGACGGTAACGACCACGGTGCCCTGGTCGGTCTGCTGCAAGGCATGCCGGATGAGCTGGCCGCACAGCACCGCGAACACTCGCGGCGAGGCATGCAACGCGAACGTGGCCGGCTCGTCCAGCACCAGTTCGACCGGACGACCCGCGATCAGCTCGCGTGCGTAATCCACTTCCTGGCGCAACACCTTGTTGACCACGAAGTCTTCCTCGGCCAGCCCCTGGTCGGACTCGCGGGAAAGAATGAGGAAGGCCTCGACCAGCGCCTCGAGCTCGCGTGTGGAACGCCGGATGCGCTCCAGCGAACGATGCCCGAACTCGGACAGATCCGCTTCGTCGGCCAGCATGTCCGACGACATCTTGATGACCGTGAGCGGGCTGCGCAGTTCGTGGCTGGCGTCACGCGTGAAATTGCGCTCGCGCTCGCTGTAGCCTTCGATGCGCGAAGCCAGGCCGTGCAGTCCACGCACCAGCCGCGACACGTCGCCGTCGGACTTGCGTCCGCTCTGCTCGTGCAGCCCCGCCATGTCCGGACGATCCGGGTCCCAGCCGTCCAGCAGGCGCGCCAGCGCCTCGACCGGCATCCACTCCCGGGACACGGCGAGCCACGCCAGACCGCCCGACGAAAGCATGATGGCGATCGCGGCACCGATCGGCGCCACGTTGTTCGCCGCCATCAGCGATGCGATGACGACGACGAGGGTCTGCAGGACGAAAACCACCGCGATACGGGCCTTGAACGAGCCCCGACGGATGGTTCCCCGCGTTTTGCTGCCTTCCATCGACTATGCCCGGTCCTGCACGTTCCTCATGCCGTCTGCGACGCGGCGACTTCGGAATCCAGGTCCGCCAGGCGATAGCCCGCCGAATGGATCGTGTGCAGCAGCGGACGCTCGAACGGCTTGTCGATCACGCGACGCAGGTTGTACAGGTGCGAGCGAAGCGTGTCGGAATCGGGCAGCGTGTCGCCCCAGATCTCGCGCTCGATGTCACGGCGGCTGACCACGCGCGGCGATTCGCGCATGAGGATGGCCAGCAGCTTCAGGCCGATCGGCGAGACGGTGAGTTCCTGGCCACCGCGCGTAAGGCGCAGTGTGGCGGTATCGAGCGTCATGTCGCCGACGTTGAGCACTTCGGACGAGACCTGGCGACGGTCGCGGCGGATCAGGGCGCGCAGGCGCGCTTCCAGCTCACGCACTTCGAACGGCTTGACCAGGTAATCGTCGGCACCGGCCTCGAGGCCGACCAGCTTGTCTTCCAGCGTGTCGCGCGCGGTGAGCATCAGCACCGGCGTGGACTTCTTGCCGTCCTTGCGAAGCTTGCGGCATACGTCCAGGCCATCCATGCCAGGGAGCATCAGGTCGAGCACGATCACGTCGTAGCTGTTGGACACGGCCAGATGGAGACCACTGACGCCGTCGGCGGCGTAGTCGACCGAATAGCCCCTGCGCTCGAGGAACTCGCCGACCATCTCGGCAATCTGGCGGTTGTCTTCGACCAGAAGGATCAGGCCTGCCTGTTCATCGCGGTTGCTCATCGCTCCACTCCTTCGCTGATTCACAAATGTGAAGAGTTAACGGCCGAACCGGTGAGCACAGCGTGAAGACCGGAAACCAGCATTTATTCTGGGTACGACGACGTGCACGCGGCGTCGTCTACCTAAGTAAAGGGCTTAGCGTTTTCCACACATTCTCCGCAACACGCGGCTCGCCGTTGGCCGTCGGATGCAGTCCGTCGTCCTGCATGAGGGCAGGATCGAGTGCCACGCCTTCGAGCAGGAACGGAAGCAGCGGCACGGCGTGGCGTGCAGCGGCATCCGCGTAGACCTTGCGTAGCCCGTCGCGATACTGCGGGCCGTAATTGACCGGCAGTTCGATGCCCAGCAGCAGCACCTTGGCGCCGGATGCCTTCGCGGCGGCGATCATCGCATCCAGATTGGTCGCCAGCTGGGTCAACGGCAGGCCTTGCAGGCCATCGTTCGCGCCCAGTTCGATCACCACGACGGCGGGATGCTGTGCCTTGAGCAAGGCAGGCAGGCGATTCTTCCCGCTGAGCGAGGTCTCGCCGCTGATGCTGGCATTGACCATCGTCCACGGCGTCGCCATGTTCGACATGCGAGCCTCGAGCAGGCGAACCCATCCCGCGTCCACGGGGATGTTGTGCGCCGCCGACAGCGAGTCCCCGAGCACCAGCACCTTGCGTGGCGCATTTGCCGCGGAGGCGATGGCGCAGCAAACCCATAGCAACAGGACCAGGCAACGACGCATGAGCGATTCTTCCCGTGTTCTTCTCGAAGTGACCGATGTTACCAAGTCGGTCTTCGGCCCGGAGGGACGCCTCGACATCCTCTCGGGCGTGAACCTGCAGGTGGCCGCGGGCGAGAGTTTCGCCATCGTCGGCGCTTCCGGCTCCGGCAAGACCACGTTGCTTGGACTGTTGGCCGGCCTGGACGTTGCCACCTCGGGCAGCGTGCGGATCGACGGCCAGGCGCTGGAAGCGGTGGACGAGGAAGCCCGCGCGGCGATCCGGCGGCGGCTGGTCGGCTTCGTCTTTCAGTCGTTCCACCTGCTGCCCGCACTCACCGCGGAGGAAAACGTAATGCTGCCGCTGGAACTGGAAGGCGACGACGGTGCGCGCGAACGCGCCCACGCCGCGCTCGACGCGGTGGGGCTGACGGCGCGGCGCCGCCATTATCCCGCTCAGCTGTCCGGCGGCGAGCAACAGCGCGTGGCCCTGGCGCGCGCCTTCGTCCACCGGCCGCGCGTGCTCTTCGCCGACGAACCCACGGGCAACCTCGACCAGCACACCGGCGAACAGGTGGGCGACCTGCTGTTCGCGATGAACCGCCAGCATGCGACCACCCTGATCCTGGTGACCCACGATCCGCGACTGGCCGCCCGCTGCGCGCGCTCGGCCACGCTGCACGAGGGCCGTCTCGAGGTTGCCGCGTGAACGTCACACGCCTGGCCCTGCGCACCCTGCGCCGCGAATGGCACCTGGTCGAACTGCGTACGCTGGCGGCGTCGCTGGTGCTGGCCGTCATCGCACTCGGCGTGGTAGCCACGCTGTCCACACGGATCGAGCGCGGCATCCTTGCCAGCGCGGCCGAGCTGATCGGCGGCGACCTGGGCGTGACCGCCCCGGCACCCTTGCCCGAACCGTTGTTCCGTGCGGCGCAGGACGACGGGCTTACCGTGTCGCGCGGCGCCTCGTTCCGCAGCGTGGCGTTCGTCGGCGAGCGCAGCCAGTTGGTCGAGGTGCAGGCGACCGATGCCACCTATCCGTTGCGCGGCACGCTGGAAGTGCGCGGTGCGGACGGGCGCAGCCGAGTGGCGCACGGGCCCGGCCGTGGCGAGTTGTTCCTCGATCACCGCGCGATGGTCGGTCTGGGCGTCCGGCCGGGCCAGACCGTGCAGGTGGGCGGGAAGGACCTGCACGTCACGGGCGAGCTGCTCCGCCAGCCAGACGGCGGCGAGCTGTTCGCCCTGGCGCCGCGTGCGCTGATGAACCTCGACGACGCCACCGACGCCGGCCTGCTTTCGATCGGCAGCCGCGCCCGTCATCGCCTGCTGGTGTCCGGCCCCGCCGGCGCCGTGGCGACCTGGCGGGGAACGCTGGAAGCCTCTCCGCTGCCCCAGGGCGCCGAGCTGGTCACGCCGGAGAAGATGCAGGAGCGCATGCGCTCGGCCTTCGACCGGGCCAGCGCCTTCCTGCGCCTGACCGCCCTGCTTTCCGCCCTGCTCGCTGGCGTGGCGATCGCGCTCGCGGCGTCGCGCTATGCACGGCGCAAGGCGTCCGAAGTGGCCTTGCTGCGCGCGCTCGGCGTACCCCGTCGACGGGTGGCCGCCCTGCTGGTCGGCACCCTCGCGGCGCTGGCGCTACCTGCCGCCGCGCTGGGCATGGTGATCGCCCTCGCGCTGGCCCAGGGCGCGTGGTACTTCGCGCGACAGTTGTTCGACAACATACCGACCACGCTGCCGCTCGGTCCCGCGTTCGCGGCCGCCGCCATGGGCCTGGCCGTGCTCGCGGGCTTTGCGTTGCCGCCCCTGGTCCGTCTCGCAGAGGTGCCGCCCGTGGCGGTGTTCCGCGAGTCCATGCAGCGCCGCGTGCGCCGTTTCGACGTGCTGTACCTGATCCCGTTGCTGACCGCCATCGCGCTGGTCTGGGTGCAGAGCGACTCGGCCAAGCTGGCAGGCATCCTTGCCGCCAGCCTTGCCGGCGTGGCCGTGGTCGCGGCCCTGCTGTCCGCCCTGCTGCTGGTAATCGCCCGGCGCGTGGCGCCCGGCGCGCATCCGGCGCTTCGGCTGGGCCTGGCCGCGCTGGCCCGCCGCCGCGGCCTGTCGCTGGTGCAGGCCACGGCGCTGTCGCTGGGCCTGTGTGCGTTGCTGCTGCTGGCGGTGATCGCACCGTCGCTGCTGGACGGCTGGCGACGCGAACTTCCCGCGGACACGCCGAACTGGTTCGCGCTCAACCTGCAGGACGACCAGCGCCAGGGTTTCACCGATGCCCTGGCCAGGATGGGCGCCACGCGCAGCAACATGATGCCGCTGGCCGTGGGCAAGCTCACGGCGATCAACGGCCGCGCGGTGGATACGCTGACGTTCGCCGACCCGCAGGCACGCGATGCCGCCGACCAGCAACTGCGGCTGTCGTGGAGCTCGGACCTGCCGCCGTCCAACCAGGTGATCGCCGGGGCGTGGCCGGGACCGTCGCCCGCCCACGCGGAAGTGTCGCTGGATACGTCCTGGCGCGACCGGTTCCAGCTCAAGCTGGGCGACACCCTGCGTTTCGAGGTGGGTGAAGGCAGCATCGACGCTCGCGTGACCAGCATCCGCAAGGTCGACTGGAGTTCGTTCCGGGTCAACTTCTTCCTGATGCTCGATCCGGCCCACGCGTCGGACCTTCCACACACGTGGCTGACCAGCTTCTACCTGCCGCGTGGTCATGCGGACGAGCTGGCACGCCTGTCGCGCGATTACGGCAACCTCAGCCTGATCGATGTCGATGCCCTGCTCGATCGCGTGCGCGACATCGTCGACCGGGTGGGCGGCGCGGTGCGCTGGGTGCTCGGATTCAGCCTGCTCGCGGGCGCCCTGGTGCTCACCGCGGCGCTGGCCGCCAGCGCGCAGGAACGCCGCAAGGAAGCCGCACTGCTGCGCACGCTGGGCGCCACGCGCATGCAGTTGCGCGCGGCGGCGGCCTGCGAGTTCGCGCTGCTGGGGCTGGTCGCGGGGCTGACGGCGGCACTGGGCGCGGCGGGGGCGGGGCTATGGATGGGCCAGGCGGTGTTCCGCATCGAGCACTTCGTCCCGCCGTTGTGGCCGCTGATCGGCACGGCGGCCGGGGCGGCGGTCGTGGTGATGCTGATCGGTTTGTTCGGCACGCGACGGGTGCTGAACACCTCGCCGATGGCCCTGCTGCGCGAGGGCTGAGCCTTCGACTAGGCCGGGCGCTGCATGTCGAAGGCCATCACGATGGCTTCCTCGCGCCCGCCTTCCGAGGGGTAGTAGCCCGGCCGCCGTCCGATCTCGTGGAAACCCAGGGAATCGTACAAGGCCTTGGCGGCGGGATTGGACGGGCGGACCTCGAGGAAAACCCGCTCCACGCCATACCAACGGGCCAGGTCGATCAACCGGCGCATCATGCGCCGTCCGTAGCCCAGGCCACGCCAGGCGTCGCCGATACAGATGTTGAGCACATGGGCCTCGCCCGCGGCGACCGACAGGATGCCGTAGCCGGCCACCTGGTCGTCGTGCACCAGCACCCAGCAGTTGTGCCCCGCCTGCAGGCAGTCACGGAAGATGCCGGCCGTCCACGGGAAGGGATAGGACGCATGTTCGATGGCGACCACGGCGTCGAGATCGTCGCGGCGCATCACGCGGACTTCGGTGTACGGACGGGTGACGGCAGCCATGGCGGATCAGCTCCGTGCGAACGCGCGGCCCAGGGCGCGCAGGCCGTTCCAGAGGCGGCGCTTGGCGGCGGCATCGGTCAGGATGAGCGACGGCGTGTCCACGAGCACGATCTGCGCCGCGCCCTGCTGTGCGGCGGAAAGCTGGTGGCCCAGGGCGCGCGCCTGCGCATCGCCGAACACCAGGTACGTGGCGGCCAAAGGTACGTGCATCAGGCCGGCGGCGCCGACCTCCAGGCGTGCCGCGCGGGCCGTGACCGCGCCGAAGGCACGCAGCGCATGCCCGACGATGTCCCGCTCGCGCTCGGTACAGCCCGAAGGCAGGATGACGACGCAGGTGGCCCGCTCGCCCGTGGTCGCCGGACCCTCACCCTCGACGGCATCGATGGAACGCGCTGCCACCTCACCCGCCCGAAGACGCCACGGCGTGACGCCCATGACCTTCAGCAAGCGCGCGTGGCGGACTGGCACGGCCGACATCAGGGAGCCCCCGTGGTCCTGGCGTGGCGGCGCACACGGCGACGGTGCGCGGCGCGGCCCCACAGCGTCATGACCGGGCCGGACACTGTGTAGAACACGGCCACCGCGAACAGCACGCGGGCGGTGTCGATCACCAGCAGCACCACCACCAGCACGGCGGCGATCAGCCAGATGAAGGGCACGCGATCGCCCTTCGGCCATGCCTTGAAGCTGTAGTAACGCACGTTGCTGACCATCAGCAGCCCGGCGATGACGGCCAGCGGCAGCGCGAAGAACGCCACCGACGGCCCCGACACGTCGAATTTGGCCATCGTCCAGACGAACGACATGCACAGGCCGGCCGCGGCGGGACTGGCCAGCCCCTGGAAATAGCGCTTGTCGGCCACGCCCACCTGGGTGTTGAAGCGGGCCAGCCGAAGGGCGGCGCACACCGCATAGATGAACGCCCCTGCCCAGCCGATCTTGCCCCAGACGGGGCCGTAATCCGCCAGCGACGACAGCGCCCAGGTGTAGAGCACCAGCGCGGGGGCCAGGCCGAAACTGACCAGGTCGGACAGGGAGTCGTACTGCACGCCGAATTCGCTCTGGGTGTTGGTCATGCGCGCGACGCGGCCGTCCATGCCATCGAGGATGGCGGCCACGAACACCGCCAGGGCGGCGGTCTGGTAGTGGCCGGCGATAGCCGAGACGATCGCGTAGAACCCCGAGAACATCGCGCCCGTGGTGAACAGGTTCGGCAGCAGATAGATGCCGCGGTGTCGTGGCCCCCGGGGTTGGATCGAATCGCTCATAGACAAAGCCGTAACGTGGGCCATCAGTGTAGCCCAGGCGTCGTCGCTTGCACGCGCGCGGGCCCGGTGATACTTGTTGCGCCACCCTTCCCCTGCCGGAACCACGCATGCGCCGCTGCCTCGCCCTCGCGATCCTCGTCACGGCCTGCCCCCTGGCGATGGCCCAGGCCTACAAGTGGAAGGACGCCCAGGGCGTCACGCACTACGCGGACACACCGCCGCCGGGAAAGATGAAGTACGAAACGGTCAAGACCAGTGGCAGCGCGGCGGCACCCGCACCCGCCCCGGCCGCGGCCGCCCCGGCGAAAGCCGCCAGCACACCGCCGCCGGGTAGCCCGGTGGCCGACAACCCGGCCAACCGGGCCAGATTGTGCGACCAGTTGCGCAAGAACATGGACGTGCTGGGCAAGGACCAGGTCGTCTCCGTGGACGACGGCAAGGGCGGCACCCAGCCGCTCGACGATGCCGGCAAAAAGCGCCAGGTGGAAACCACCCAGGCCCAGATGACGCTTTACTGCAAATAGATGCCCGGCGCGGGGCCGGGCTTGCACCTATAATCGTCCGTTCACTCCCGACGAATCGCCCGCATGCGCCTCAGCCAGTTCCATCTCGCCACCGTCAAGGAAGTTCCCGCCGACGCGGAAATCGCCAGCCACCAGCTGATGCTGCGCGCCGGCATGATCCGCAAGCTGGCGTCCGGCCTGTACACCTGGTCGCCGCTGGGTCTGCGCATCATGCGCAAGGTGGAAGTCATCGTGCGCGAGGAAATGGTCCGCGCCGGCGCCATCGAGGTCCTGATGCCCTCGGTGCAACCGCGCGAGCTGTGGGAAGAAACCGGCCGCTGGGAAAAATTCGGCGGCCAGCTGCTGAAGATCAAGGATCGCAAGGAGCAGGAGTTCTGCTACGGCCCCACGCACGAGGAAGTCATCACCGATTTCGCGCGCAACGAGCTGAAAAGCTACAAGCAGCTGCCGCTCAACTTCTTCCAGATCCAGACCAAGTTCCGTGACGAGATCCGCCCCCGCTTCGGCGTGATGCGGGCGCGCGAGTTCCTGATGAAGGATGCCTATTCCTTCCACCTCACGCCGGAATCGCTGGGCGACACCTACAAGGTGATGTACGACGCGTATTCGCGCATCTTCACCCGCCTGGGCCTCACCTTCCGCGCGGTGGATGCCGACACGGGCGCCATCGGCGGCAGCGCCAGCCACGAGTTCCAGGTCATCGCCGACTCGGGCGAGGATGCCATCGCGTTCTCCGACGGTTCGTCCTACGCGGCCAACATCGAGAAAGCCGAAGCCATGGCGCCCGGCATCGAGCGTCCGGCGCCGTCCGCCGACCTGGCGCGCGTCGCCACGCCGACCCAGCGCACCATCGAGGAGATCACGGCGTTCCTCGGCGTGCCCGCGGCGCAGACGGTCAAGACCATCCTGGTACGCGGGGTGGAAGGCCTGGTTGCGCTGGTTGTGCGTGGCGATCACGACATCAACGAAGTGAAAGCGGCCCACCTGCCCGAGCTGCCCGACACCTCCGAACTGGCCAGCGAGGCGGATATCCTCGACGCGATCGGCACGCGCCCCGGCTTCATCGGCCCGGTCGGCCTGCCCGACACCATCCCGGTCATCGTCGACCGCAACGCCGCGGTGCTGGCGGATTTCGTCTGCGGCGGCAACCAGGACGGCACCCATTACACCGGCGCCAACTGGCAGCGCGACGCACGGGTCAACCGTATCGCCGACATCCGCAAGGTGGTCGACGGCGACGCCTCGCCCGATGGCCACGGCACGCTGCGCCTGGCGCGCGGCATCGAGGTTGGCCATATCTTCCAGCTCGGCCAGAAATACGCCGAAGCCATGGGTGCCCGCGTACTCGACAACAACGGCAAGATGGCCACCATGTACATGGGCTGCTACGGCATCGGCGTCAGCCGTATCGTCGCCGCGGCGATCGAGCAGCGCCACGACGACGCCGGCATGATCTGGACCGACGCCATGGCGCCCTGGCGCGTGGCCGTCTGCATCATCAACCCGAAGAACGATCCCCTCGTCACCGAAGCGGCCGAGTCGCTCTACCAGACGCTGTCACAGGCTGGAGTGGATGCCGTGCTGGACGACCGCGGCCTGCGTCCCGGCCCGATGTTCGCGGACATGGAACTGATCGGCATCCCGCACCGCGTGGTGGTCAGCGGACGCGGGCTGGAAGCCGGCACCTTCGAATACCGTGCGCGCACGGATGCCGAAGCCCGCAACATCACCCGCGACGAGCTGCTGGCCTTGCTCAACCCCTGAGCAGTTGAGCAAGCCGCCGTACGCCCTATGCGGGCAAGGCGTGTACCCCGTGTAGGAGCGCGCGTTCGCGCGCGACATGTGTTGAGGCCGAACCCCGGAGCTGGCGCGCCAGCCCAGGGATTATCGCGAAAAGATGTCGCGCGCGAACGCGCGCTCCTACATGTCGGGGCCCCGGCGCATCGCACTGGCGTCGTCACCCTCAGCAACATCGCATCATTGCAACGCGGTATTGATCGCCTTCGCATAATCCGCCGTGGTCCGGCCCGACGCCGAACACTTCTGGATATCGTCGTACAGCCACATGAAGCCGCCCGGGATACCCGCGCTCTGCTTCCACGCCGCCATCTTCGACTGCACGCTTGCCGGCGAGTCACCGGCCGAGCAGCCACTGCCGTTCTTCGACCACAGCCCCGGAATCACCGGCATACCCAGCGCACTCGTCCACTGCGCCGGATTGTTGCCCGTCCCGCCGGCGTACGCCTGCAGGTAGACCTTGTCCACGGCGCTGCCCAGGTTGGTCTTCAACGACGCCCAGAAGCTGCGATTGGTATAGGGCGCAAACGTGATCTTGTAGCCCAAGCCAGCCAGCATCTTCCCGAACGCCGTCGCGGAGGCCAGATCGTAGGCGCTCTCGTCGTCGAAATTAGCCGCATCCGCACCGGTGATCTGCTTGAGCAACTGGAAGTTACGGTAGAGGATGCTGTCTGGGCCGGTGCCGGAACCCGCGCCGGTGCCATTCACCAGCGCCTCGATACTCTCGAAATCCGTGGTGCCGCCGGCACCGATCGATACCTCGATGCGATTCACCGAGGTGGGCGCCTGTTTCAGGGTCGCCAGTTCGGCCGACCAGCCCGTATTCGGACCGATATAGCTGCCATTGCTGATAAGCGGCTCGTCGTTGAGATGCAGGTCGCCGTTGGTGTCGACATGCACGCTCCACAACATAACGGTGGTGAATCCCGAAGCCCGAAGGTCGTTCATGACAGCGGTGCCTCCGCTGTAGAACGGACCACCACCGTAGATGGCGGATTCGGCGAGGACGTTGCCGGACATACCAAGGCTACCGGCGAGAATGAGCATGAGGGCGGTTTTGCGAGAAAAGGAGATCGGCATGACGTTTTCCTGGCAGGACGTGGATGCATTACGCTCACGATAAGTCCGGGCAGTAATTCGGCGCTGAACTGTAGGATTAATCCGATAATCGAGCCCGGTTCTATCGAGCATCCCACGCCGAGTTTCCATGGGTCCGCCAATTAGGTCACAATTACTCCAGTTAACCCTTGCCGGTTAATCGCCTGATTAACCGGGCAGCCACCCTTAGTAAAAATCACCACCGGGAGATGCCTTATGGCCGTCGATATCAAGAATCTCAATCACAATCAGCTCAAGGAGTTGATTGCCAAGGCCCAATCCCGCCAGAACGAGCTGCGCAAGGATAAAGTCTCCAGCCTGCGCGAAGAAATCAACGCGATGATCAAGGCCGAAGGATTTACCTTCGACGACGTGTTCGGCGCCCGCGCGCCCAAGGCCCGCCGCGCCGGCACCACCGTTGCCGCAAAGTACCGCAATCCGGATGATGCCGAGCAGACCTGGTCGGGCCGCGGCAAGCGTCCGCGCTGGTTCAACGAGGCGCTGAAGGCCGGCAAGAAGGAAGCCGATCTGCTGGCCTGACCGCACCGCCGCTCCGAATCCCTGGCGTCGCCCGGTCTTACAACGACCGGCGCGGCGCCACTATCAGGTCGCCGAACAACAGCCCCGCCACCAGCGACACCAGCAGCGTGACGCCCAGCAGCCCGGTATCCATGCCCAGCGAGGCGTCGTGGTCGAGCAGGTACGACACGCTGCGGAAGCTCACCGATCCCGGCACCAGCAGGATGATGCCCGGCTCGCGAACCACCGCGCCGGGCTGCTTCGCATAACGCGCGTAGACGTTGCTCAGCGAGCCCAGCAGCAACCCGCCGACGAACACGCCGAACGGCGCCCCCGGCAGCGAACCGGAGATGCTGCCGCCCCAGCGTGTGGCCAGATAACCCACGATCACCGCCCCCATGACCACCAGCCAGTCACGACGCGCGGCGCGGAACAGGATGGCGAACGAGAACGCGCCGATCGCCAGCATCGGCCAGTCCGCCCAGCCGGGTAGAGGCGCCAGGGCATAGTCGCGCGACACGATGCCGAAGGCCTCGCACAACTGGCTGGCGGCCACCGTGCCGAACGTCAGCTTCAGCAGGGTGGCGATGGCTCCGCCCATACGGGCCACGCCCGCCACCAGATGCTGGCTGGAAATCTCGCGCACCGCCGTGGTCAGCGCCATGCCCGGCATCAGCACGATCAGGCTGCCGAGGATCACCGACTTCACCGCCAGCGGCACGAGATAGGCGCTGACCACGATGGCGATCGCCGTGGCCACCATGGCACTGATGGCGTCGCTGGCCGTAGCCAGCCGCGGCCGGCTGCCCGAGGCCACCGTGATCCAGCCGATGATGACGCCGATGAATCCCGCCGTGATCAGGTCGGGCCAGGCGCTGTGCAACAGCAAGCCGACGACCGTAGCGGCACACAGTCCGTAGCTGGCGATGACGCCCAACGCCGCGCGGGAGGTCTCCGGCGCGCCGAGCTTGCGCAGCAGATGGAAGCCTTCGCGCAGTTCCATCTGGCCATCGATGACCGCGTCGGCGATGCGGTCGGCCTCGCACAGGCGGGCCAGGTTGACGTCGCCGGGGGGCAGCCGCATCACCTGGGTGACCTGGGCCACGCCATCGTCGCCCTGCCCCAGGTCGGCGAAGGACACGATGATGGCGGTGGGACTGGACCAGACCTCCGCCGACAGGCCCAGGCGCTGTGCGGACCGGGCGATCGCGGTTTCCAGCCGCGGCGCCGTGGTGCCGTACTGGTGCAAGCGACGGGCGAGCTCGGTCAGGAACGCGATGCGGGTGTTGATCGCCGTGGTGGCGAAGCTCACCGGGACGGTCAGCGGTACGACCTCAGGCAACGTCCGCCGCCTTTACGCGAAGGGTGGTGCCGTCGATGCCGACGACTTCGACGGTGGCGCCCAGCGGCAGGTCGGGGCCGGCGACCAGCCACATGCCGTCGCCCACCTTCGCCTTGCCCCGCCCCTGCACGATCGGCTCGCACAACGTGTAGCGCTGCCCGATCAGTTGCTCGCCGCGCCGGTTCAGGCGCTCGTTGCCGGCCGGAGCGCGGGTCAGGCGGGGTCGCAGCCACTTCCAATAGAGGAAGCACGAGGCGAAGGCCAGTACGGCGAAGATCACCGCCTGCGCGAGCACGGTGAGATCAGGTATCGCCAGCATCACCAGACCCGTGACCGCGGCGGCGATACCGATCCAGAGCAGGAAATAGCCCGGCAGCAGCACCTCGCCTCCCAGCAGCAGCAAGGCGGCGATCCACCACAGGTAATGCAGTGCGATCTGGCTCATGGCGTCAGCGCGGCAACGGCGGGGTGCGGTTGACGGTGCCGGTATCCGCCTGCGCACGCTGCTGTTGCTGCGTGGCCAGCGAGGCCTTGGCCAGCTCGGCGATACCGGCCAGCGAACCGAGGATGCCCGTGGCCTCCATCGGCAGCAGCAGGGTTTTCTGGTTGGGCGACTTGGCCATTTCCTTCAGGGCCTCGACGTAGTTGTTGGCCACGAAGTAGTTCAGGGCGTTGACGTCGCCGTGCGAGATGGCATCGGACACCATCGAGGTGGCCTTGGCTTCGGCTTCGGCCAGGCGTTCGCGGGCCTCGGCCTCACGGAAGGCGGCTTCCTTCTTGCCCTCGGCGCTGAGGATGGCGGACTGTTTTTCGCCCTCGGCCTTGAGGATGGCCGCCTGGCGGAAGCCCTCGGCATCGAGGATGTTGGCGCGTTTTTCGCGCTCGGCCTTCATCTGGCGCGCCATGGCGTCTACCAGGTCGCGCGGCGGTGAGATGTCCTTGATCTCGATACGGGTGACCTTGACGCCCCAGGGATGCGTGGCTTCGTCGATCACGCCGAGCAGTTTGGCGTTGATCGCATCGCGCTGGCTGAGGCTTTCGTCCAGGTCCATCGAGCCGAGCACCGTACGGATGTTGGTCATGATGAGGGCCAGCGCCGCGCCTTCGAGGTTGGCCACCTCGTAGGCGGCCTTGGCCGCGTCCAGCACCTGGTAGAACACCACGCCATCCACGCGGACCACCGCGTTGTCCTTGGTGATGACGTCCTGCGAGGGGACTTCGAGCACCTGTTCCATCATGTTCATCTTGCGCCCGATGGCGTAGACGAACGGAATGAGGAAATGCAGCCCGGGGCTGAGCGTGCCGGTGTATTTGCCGAACATCTCCACCGTCCACTCGTAGCCCTGCGGCACGATGCGGATCAGCTTCGCCAGGATCGTGACGGCAACCACGACCACGACCAGCGCGACGATACTTCCCATGACCTGTTATCCCTGTCCGAGGTGTGTTGCCCGGAGTATAGGCGAAGCGGGTCAGCCCGGACCGGCGGGCAGCGCCAGGGTGACGCGCAGGCCGCCGCCCTCGCGGTTGGACAGGGCGATGCGCCCCCCGTGGGCCTCGGCGATCTCGCGCGCCAGCGCCAGGCCCAGGCCGGTACCCGCGCGCTTGGTCGAATAGAACGGCAGCAGCGCCTGGGCGAGTACGGTATCGCTCATGCCGGGCCCCCGATCGGCCACCTCGACCAGCACCTCGCGTCCCACCGCGTGAACCGACAGGCTGACGCCGGATGCATCGCCGCCGGCCTCGTGAGCATTCTTGATGAGGTTGATCAGCACCTGTTCGATCTGGCTCGCGTCGAACCAGCCATTGCGCTCCGGCACCGGCGCCGCGAGTTGGAACTGCGCATGCAGTGCCAGTCCGTCGAGGAACGGCTTCCACGACACGGCCGCCACTTGTGGCGTCGGCAGCTTGGCGAAACTGGCATAGCCCGAAATGAAACCGTGCAGGTGCTTCGCGCGGTCGCCGATGGAGGCAAAGACGCCCGGCAGGCGGTCCAGGTCGCCGCGCCGTGCCAGTTCGGCACCGGAATAGGACAGCGACGAGATGGGTGCCAGCGAGTTGTTGAGCTCATGGCTGATGACTCGGATCACCCGCTTCCAGGTTTGCACTTCCTGGCGCGACAGTTCACGGGTCATCCGGCGGTAGAGCTGCAGGCGATGCGGGCGCCCCTGCAGGCGGAAGCCGCGCTGGGAGAGGTGGAAGGTTTCCTCGCTGCCCTCCATCTCGACGTTGAACAGCGCATCCTCGCCCGCGGCTGCGGCGGCGCGCAGGCTTTCGGGCATGGTGTCCAGCAGCGTCTGGAAATCCAGGCCGGCCAGCGCGCGACCCTGGTTGAACAGTTGCCGCGCGGCGATGTTGGCGTAGGTGACCTTGCCCGCGGTATCGGTGAGCACCAGGGCCACCGGTGTGTTCTGCACCACGGTGTCCAGCAACAGCTCACGCTGCGCCAGGTGCTGGCGCTGCTCGCGCAGGGTCTGGCCCAGTTCGTTGTGCATCCGGATCAGGTCGCCCAGTTCGTCGTTGCGCTCCGACCGGATGGAGATACTGAAGTCGCCGTCGCGATAGCTGGCCACCGCGCTTTCCAGCGCACGCATCAGGCGGCGCACAGGTTCCACCAGCACATGGGCCATCCAGGCCGACAGCGGCAGCAGCACGATGAGGCAGATCAGCAGGGCGGTGGTGGCATCGAAGGTCTCGACCGGCACCGCCGCCAGCACCTTGCCCGACTTGTCCGGCACCGTGCGCATCCACGTGACCAGCTGGGGGAACGGCCAGAAGCATATCCCGGCGAACACCAGCGCACCGACGATAGCGGACGTGGCCACCACCAGGGTCATGCGCCCTTCCAGCGTCAGTATGCGCATGCGGTGGCTCGTCAGCCCGCCAACCCGTAGCGTTCCATGCGCCGGTAGAGCGCCTGGCGCGACAGGCCCAGGCTGCTCGCCGCGCGGCTGACCACGCCACCGGCGGACGCCAGCGCCGTTTCGACCGACTCGCGGCTGGGCTCGTCCAGGCTGCGGCCGGGGCTGGCTAACGGCGGCGGCAGGTTGAGGTGCACGGGCTCGATGCGCCCGTCGGGCGCAAGCAGTGCGGCGCGGGCAATGGCGTTTTTCAGCTCGCGCACGTTGCCCGGCCAGGCATGCCCCAGCAGCGCTTCACGCGCGTCCTCGCTGAGCACGGCACGACCGTCGAGGAAGTGCTCGGCCAGGGGCAGGATGTCGTCGCTGCGCTCGGCCAGCGGCGGCAGGTTCACGTCGATGACGTTCAGGCGGTAATAAAGATCCTCACGGAAGGTGCCCGCGGCGATCATCGCCTTGAGGTCTGCATTGGTGGCACTGATGACGCGCACCTTGACCTGGCGCGTGCGTCCCGAGCCCAGGCGCTCGAACTGGCCGGTTTCCAGCACGCGAAGCAGCTTCATCTGGCCCGGCAGGGGCAGGTTGCCGATCTCGTCGAGGAACAGCGTGCCGCCGTCGGCCATCTCGAAGCGACCCTCACGGGCCTTGTTGGCGCCGGTGTAGGCACCGGCATCGGCACCGAACAGTTCCGCCTCGATCAGTTCGCCCGGCAAGGCACCGCAGTTCACCGCCACGAAAGGCCCGCGGCGAACGGCCGAGTTGGCATGCACGATGGCGGCGACGCGCTCCTTGCCGGCGCCGTTGGGACCCGTGACCAGCACGGAGACATCCGAACGGGCGACCTGGCAGGCCAGTTCGATGGTGCGGCTCATCGCTTCGGAGGCGAACACCAGGCCGCCGAGGTCGTAGCGGCTTTCCAGCGCCTCGCGGCGACGGCGACGCTCCACCCGTACGCGGGTGACCTCGCGGGTGGACTCGGACAGCTCCAGCAGGTTCTCCACGGTGGCCAGCAGCTTGGTGTCGTCCCAGGGCTTGGCCAGGTAATCGGAGGCGCCGGCCTTGATCAGTTCCACGGCGGCTTCCAGATGCGTCCAGGCCGTCAGCAGGATGACCGGGAGATCCGCATGCCGCGCGCGGATGGCCTGGAACAGCGCCACGCCCTCCTCCCCCGACGTGGTGTCGGCGGTGAAGTTCATGTCCTGGATGACGATATCGACACGCCCGGCGGCCAGCAGGGCCAGGCCCTCTTCGGGGGTGGTCGCCACGAGCGGGTGGATGTCTCGCAGGCTGAGGACGAGCGAAAGCGCTTCACCCACGGCCGGGTTGTCATCGATGATCAGTACGCAGCGCATCTTTTCCCTTTGCATGCAGCCATGGATGCTTCCCCGGGCAAAAGGGTTGCATGCGTTTCGACACTTTCCACCATTCTAGCCACGAGTGGCCACGACCGGGGGAACCGCTGCGGCACGCATGGCCGGCGCAAGCACGGCCACTTGTCCCAGCAACCAGAGCACCACGGCGCCCGCGGGCAGATAGGCAGCCGGCAGGCGTGGCACCTCGTACTGCCACATCAGCAGCAGGTTGATGCCGTAGGCCATGACCATGCCGATACCGATGCCGATGCTGGTCAGCAGGAAGTTTTCGGTCTGGAAGTAGCGCAGCACGTCCACGCGTCGCGCCCCGAGCGCACGGCGCACGCCGATCTGGCGACGCCGCTGTCCCACCCAGAAGCTGGCCAGGCCGACGATACCGAGTGCGGTGACGATCAGCAGCGCCACGCAGACGCCGACCAGGAGAACGGCCATGGCGCGATCACTGGCGAAGAACTCATCGCGGATCTGCCTGTAGGTCTGTTTTTCGGTGATCACCCGCCGCGGGTCGAGCTTGCGCAGGGTAGCGACCGCTGCGGCAAGCAC
The DNA here is from genome assembly GCF_041228075.2 of Xanthomonas sp. NCPPB 2632. Classification (NCBI taxonomy): domain Bacteria; kingdom Pseudomonadati; phylum Pseudomonadota; class Gammaproteobacteria; order Lysobacterales; family Lysobacteraceae; genus Xanthomonas; species Xanthomonas sp. NCPPB 2632. The sequence goes on along the minus strand of NZ_CM192979.1, from coordinate 1,201,340 downwards.
GCGTTCTGCCTCGCCCGGCTTGACACGCAAGACGAAACCGGCGCCCCAGACGGGGGACTCGCGCAGTGGTGCGATCGTCGTCAGGCCTATCGTCGCACGGTCGTCATGACCCGCACGCGACAGGCGTGCGACGACGCCTACGATACGCATCTCGTTCTCGCCGACGAATACACGCCGCCCGAGGGCGTGCCCCTCCGGGAACAGCTTCTGGGCCGTGGCCATCGAAACGATGAGGGCGGGGGCAACCTTGACCCTGGCGCTGACCACGTCATCCATCCAGGCGTACTCATCGGGACGGAACCAGCGACCCGCGACCAGCTGCAGGCCCAGGGTTTCACCGACGCGCTCGCCGTAGAAATTGCCGGTATTGACGCTCGACTCGCGCTGGTTGCGCTCCAGGGTGATCCCGCCGTTCCAGCTGCGGTCGCCGAAGGGCAACGAATTCATCACGGTCGCGGCCTGCACCCCGGGCAAGGCCCGCAGCGCCGTCAGGTCAGCTTCGGTGCGCGCATGCATGTCGCTGCGCGCACCAATGTCACCCACTTCCATCCGGACGAGCTGGTCTTCGGCCACACCGCTGGGTGTGTCCATCCAGCCCAGTCGATCGCGTACGAGGAACACGGCGTTGCAAACGATGGCGCAGGTCAGTGCGATCTGCAGGATGAGCAACGTGCATGTGATGCGGTGGCGCTTCAGCGTGGAAAGGATGGGGCGGATCTGCAGGTTCATGTCATTGGCTCTTCAGTTGAAGGCCCGGCGTTACGCTGCATGCGCGCCATGCGGGCAACAGGCCGGCGACAAGCGCGGCCAGCACGGACAGCACCAGCGTGGCGGCGAGCATCGTGGCATCCATGTGCGCGAGCCGCGCGGAGTCGTGCGGTTGCATCCGGACCATCGCCAGCCCGGCGGCCGCGAGCAGCAGGCCGCCCAGCCCTCCCGCCACACCGATCAATCCGGCTTCGGTCAGCAGTTGGGCGAACACGCTGCCGCGCGACGCGCCAAGCGCGCGACGCACGCCGACTTCACCCGAGCGACGCATGAACCTGGCGAGCATCAGGCCCACCGTGTTGACCAGGCAGACCATGAAGAAGCCCAGCGCCAGCCACACCTGGAGCCGAACGTCGCTCGGCACCACCTTCTGCTCGTCGAGGAAATCCATCAGGCCGGTCAACTGGGCAGGCACAGGCCTAGCGAAGCGCCCCGATCGCTGCTGCTCGCGCGCATAGCCATCGAGATACCGACGATAAGCGGCCACCCCGTCCGCGCTGTCGATCTGCACCCAGTACTGAAGCCAGGTGCACGAGGCACGTTCCATGTCCGCCTCCGCCGTCGATCCCTCGCCCCAGCAACTGATGCCGCCGGCGCGGGTCATCGCCAGTGCACGGTACGTCGAGAGCGGGACGAAAACGGCTTCGCTGCCGGAATAGCTGCCGGTGTAGATGTCATAGAAGTGAGGCACGGGATGCCACGGTTCGAGCACGCCGATGATACGCAGGTCCGCGCCGTTGGCACGCAACGTACGGCCCACGCTGTTGGCGCCAGCGAACAACCGGTCGTTCAGTTCCGAACCGATCACGACGACGCGGGCACGCGACTCGTCATCCGCGGCCGACCATGCCTGCCCGTAGCGAAAGCGTGGCTGGAACATCGGAAAGAAATCGGCGGTCGTATAACGCGCCTTTTCGAAGAAAGGGTCCATGCCCGGATCATCGGGCTGCACCGGCACGGTGCCGCCGACCATCAGCGCCTGACGGTCGGCGCGGTGCTCGCGCAGCATCTGCATGCCGTCGGTCCAGCTGACCTGGATAGGCATATCCCTGTTCTCGGCATGGTCCAGGCCGCGCGGATCGAACCTCGGCATGTAGATCGACCCGCTGCGGCCCGGCAGCGGGTCCCCCGACATCACGTGCAACACCGTCAGCGTGGTCATGCTGGCGCCGATGCCCAATGCGATGGCCACCACCATCAGCACCGTGAGCGCCTTGCTCCGCCTGAGGCCGCGGAAAGCCAGTTCCAGGTAGTAGGCGAACATCGGTCGTCCTTCGATTCAGACGCTGCGCGTCGCTTCCACGGGCGACACCCGGGACGCGCGCAGGGCCGGAGCGAACACGGCGGCCTGGCCGAGGCCGAGCAGGGCAACCACGCCGACCATGACATAGGTGAAGGACAGTCGCTCCATCTCGAAGTGGGTGACCATCCACTGGCTGAGGCCGACCGCCAGCACCGTGCCGACGACCACACCGGCCAGCGCGATCAGGAAGTTCTCGGTCATGAAGTAACCGAGGATGTCGCTGCGGCGCGCACCGAGTGCACGCCGCACGCCGATCTGCTTCCGTCGCTGGCCCACCCAGAAACTCGAAAGACCGACGATGCCCGCCGCCGTGATGGCCAACAGCACGGCGCACACCACGCCCATCAGGATCGCCATGCCACGATCCGCCTCGTACGCATTCGCACGCATCATCTCGAACGTACGCACGCCGTATTTCTCCGGCAGCACGCGCATGCGGTTGGTGTCGTAGAGCACCTTGGCCACGCTCTTGAACACCGCGTCCTGCTGCCCGGGCTTGGTCCGTATGGCGAAGGTCTGCGCGCCGTCGTTCATGGTCACCGGCATGATCGTCACGTTGTCGTGGAACTCCGAATCGATCCAGGGCACGGTGAGCTTGGCCACGATGCCGATGACGGTAGAAGGCTTACCCTCCCGGTAGTAGACCACCTTGCCCAGCGCGTTGCCGCCGGGAAAGAGCTTGTCGGCGAGTACCTTGGTGATGATGACCTGCGCGGGCGTGGGCATGTCCTGGCGCGCGACACTGCTGGTTTCTCCTGCCGTAAAGTTTCGACCGGCCAGGAGTTGCACGCCTAGCGTCTTGAGCGTGTGTTCATCGCCGAAGTAGAGTGCCGACTGCATGCCGTTCTTGGTCTTTTCCGGATTACTGGACACGAACGTCGACCAGCCACCCCGGCGCAACGGCACGGAATTGGTGACGTAGGCATCTTCCACGCCCGGCATGTTGCGGATCGCCTGGATGTCCGTTGCGATCAGGGGCAGGAAGCTGGAAGGTGCGCCTACGTAGAGGTTCTGCACTACCACTACATCGGACTCGACCATGCCCGTGGCGCGATGCGCGCGCTCGATGCGTTGGTTCACGATGAACAGGGCATTGCAGACGATGGCTAGCGTGAGCGCGATCTGCAAGGCGATGAGGATGGTGCCGGACTTGTGCCGGCGCAACGCCGAGAGAATGGGACGAATCTGCATGGCGTGATCCTCAGTTGGACTTCAGCTGCCAGGCCGGCTGCACTTGCGCAGCACGCCAGGTGGGATAAAGGGCGGCACACACCGATGCCATGATGGACACCAGCAGCGTGAGCATCACCAGCACCGGGTCCAGCGTGGCCAGGTGGGCGATGCGCTCAGGGAACACCAGCCCGATGCCGAGCACACCGACACCGGTCAGGATCAGGCCGAGCAGGCCACCGACGATGCCGATGGTGCCGGCCTCCATGAGGAACTGGGCGTAGATGTGCAGACGCGAGGCACCCAGCGCCCGACGCACGCCGATCTCCGGTGCGCGACGCATGAACTTGGCCAGTAGCAGGCCCACCGTGTTGACCAGGCAGATCACCAGGAAACCGAGCGAGACCACCAGCGATACCTGCGATTCCTGCGGCACCACCTGCTGGAACGACAACCAGTCAACAACGTTGCGCAACCGGCCGTTGGGCGCCCAGCGGAAGCGGCCGGCGCGCTGTTGCTCGGCGGCATAGCCGGCAAGGTACTGGCGGTAGGACTGCGCCGCGGCGGTCGTGGGCAGCTCGACCCACAGCGACAGCCAGATGCATTCCGAGCGGAGGTAGTTATCCCAGCCTTCGCCCGGATCGGAGGTGCAGTTGTTGTTGCCGTTGTTCGGCAGCTTCAGGTCCAGCGCGCGGGTGAACGGCACGTACACCGCGGCACCCTCGTTGAAGCCGCCCGTATTGGGCACGTCGAAGAACACGGGCTGCGGCGCCCAGTCCTGGATGACCCCGGTAACACGGAACAGGTGTCCGTCGAGGTTGACCTGCTTGCCCACGCTGTTGCCGCCGTTGAACAGTGCGTCGTTCAGCGATTTCGAAATCACCGCCACGTCCGCGTGACGCTCGTCGTCATCCCGCGTCCATCCCCTGCCCTGCAGGAACGGCACATCGAACATGGGGAAGAAGTCCGCACCGGTCGCGTAGGCGCCCTTGCGCACCGGCAGCCGCGCCGGATCGTCGGGAATGACGGAGACACCGACAGGATATGTCACCGTCTGTCGTTCCGCCTTGCGCGCGCGCAGCAATGCCGTGGCATCGGTGTACGAGAGCGCCTCGGGCGGCTCGCCGTGCTTCGTGTTCTCCGGCCCCCAGTTGTCCACCTGCACGTTGTAGAGCACGTCGGATTTCTGGGGTATGGGGTTACGCGATGTGGCGCGGAACACCGAATACGTCGTCATGGACGCGGCCACGCCGAACCCGATAGCCATCACCATCAGTGCCGTGAGCACGGGGTTCCGGCGCAGGCTGCGCAGACCAAGTTGGAAGTAGTAGCTGAACATGACGCGTTCCCCCCGGGGAGTCTCGATCAATCAGGATTGGGCGACGTGGTTATGCGCCTGGAAACGCGGCTCTTCCGCCAGGTCGACCACCTGTCCGTCGATCACGTGGACGTTGCGCTGGGCCCGTGCGGCCAGTTCTGGATCGTGGGTGACCATGACGATGGTCGCGCCTTCACGATGGAGTTCCTCCAGCAGTTCCATCACGCCACGCGCCATCTGCGTGTCGAGGTTGCCGGTGGGCTCATCCGCCAGCAACAGCCGCGGCGAGCCGGCGAGCGCGCGTGCGATAGCCACGCGCTGCTGCTGGCCACCGGAGAGTTCCGCCGGGTAATGCTTGGCACGCGAGGCCAGGCCGACCCGTTCCAGGGCATCCGTGATCCGCTGCTTGCGCTCGGCGGCCTTCATGCCGCGGTAGCGCAGCGGCACTTCCACGTTGTCGAACACGTTGAGATCGGGGATCAGGTTGAAGGCCTGGAAGATGAAGCCGATCTTCTCGTTGCGGATACGCGAGCGCGCGTTGTCGTCCAGCTTGCTCACCTCCACGCCATCGAGGTGGTACTCGCCACCGGTGAAGGTTTCGAGCAGGCCGGCGATGGTGAGGAACGTCGTCTTGCCCGAACCCGACGGGCCGGTCACGGCGACGAACTCGCCCTGCTTCACGTCGATGTTGAAGTCGCGCAGCGCGTAGGTCTCGACGACTTCCGTACGGTAGACCTTGGCTAGATGGTTCATCTTGAGCATGACGTATCCCTCGTTCGGTAAGTGGGTGCCGGATCAGCGGCTGATGGCGATGTGCTTGGCGGCGCCGAAGGCATCCGCACCGGAAATGACGATCTTGTCACCTTCTTTCAGGCCGTCCAGGATCTCGACCTTGTCGATGCTGCTCGCGCCGACCCGGATATCGCGCCGGTCGGCCATGCCGTCGTTGACGACGTAGGCGTAGTGGCCGGCACTCTCGTCGACAAAGGAGCCGCGCTCGACGGTAAGCACGTTGTCGCGCTTGTCCAGCAGGATGCGGACCGACATGCGCTGGCTCTGGCGCAGCTGCTTGGGCGTATCGCCATCGAAGCGCAAGCGCGCGGCCACTTCCCCATTGACGACCTCGGGCGAGATGGCACTGACCTTGCCGTTCCAGACCTTGCCGTTGCCGGTGATTTCGCCCGGCATGCCGATGGCGAGGTCACGTGCGAAGCTTTCCGGCACCTTCATTTCCACTTCGAGGGCAGACAGGTCGATGACGCTCACCAGCTGCGCGTCCTTGGCCACCGTGGCACGCTCGGCGATGAACAGCTGGCCCACCTGCCCGTCGACCGGCGATTTCACGTTGAGGTCGTCGACCTGGCGCTCCAGGTCCTTGACCATCAGCAGCTGCCGATCGTGCGCCAGCCGCTTGGACTCCACGTCGAAGGTCAGGCTGTCGTTGTCCATCGACAGGTCCGACTGTGCGTGCTTGGTAGTCACCGCCGCCTTGTCCAGGGTCGATTTCGCCTTGTCGACGTCCGCCACCGGCACCGCGCCCTTGTCGAAGGCGGTCTGGTAGCGTTTCAGGTCACGGCTGGCGGCCGTCTGGTCGATGGTCGCATTGTCGAAGGCCTTCTGCAGTTCGGAGCGCTTTTTCTTGGCATCGATCTGCGCCCGCAGGAAATCCACCTGCATCGCATCGGCGGCCGACTTTTCCTGCGCCAGTTTGCTGGTCAGCTCCGGGCTGGTAATGACGGCCAGGACCTGGCCCTTGGTCACCACGTCGCCCGCGTGCACCTTCAGCACCACGGCGCCCGCCGAGGCGGCATAGAGGGTGGGGCTGACCGCCGCGACCACCTTGCCCTCGGCTGCGATATCGCGCACGAACGGCCCGCGTGTCACGGTGCCGAAGGACAGGCGCGAGGCGCTGACCGACGAATCGGCCGAAAACATCGTGGCGATTTTCGGCGCGGCCAGCGCGAGCACGGCCACGACGGCGATGCATGCACCGACGATCAGCAGTTTGCGGCGGCGATTCGGGCGCACTTCGACAAGGCGGTCCGTAACGGAGGTATCGCGGATCATGCTGGCTTCCCTGGAGGACTTCAGCGGAAGCTTCAGCAAGTGCCGTGCCAGCCCAGGCACATCCTATTTTTCATGGAGTTAGGATCAGGCCGATGTCAGGCCAGAGTGTCCGCGGACAGCGCCGGACACTGTCGCACTGTCCGCGCCTACAACCAAAAGCCTATGGCACGCCGCAGCCAACGGCGTAGCGTCCATCGCATCGGAAGGATTCCGTACCCACGAAAGGACTCGACCATGCCCAGCGATTCCCCCACGCCCGCCCTCGGCGTGACCCCTGCTCCCGCGACGACCTTCACGGCCGATTTTGCCCATCTGTTCGGCGACCGCTCGGCCTATCGACGCACCCGTCCATAGCCGTTTTTCAAACGATGATGCCACTCCCATGAAGCATCACGGGGTTCTTACTCTCACCACACCTCATTTTCGGAAGACAAGGCAGTTGACCAGATCGCTTATACGGACAAGGGGCTGGATACCGTCGAGGTCGAGGTCGAGGTGGAGGGCGACGAATTCGAGATCGCCAACCCGGACAAGGTGAGGAAGGTACGAGACATGCTCACGCTGGTCCGCAATGGGAATGCCTTCCTCGTCGACAAACACGCGCGCAGCGCGCATTGATCGCTACGATCAGCCGGCGATACCGATCGACTCGGAAAGCGCGATGTCGCGCGCCACTCCGTGACCGAGGGTGGAGATGCGGGCATCGCGTGCGCCGAGGACGGTGAAGCCGGCCAGCCTGCGGCGCGTGAAGATGAGCACGCGGGCACGCGAGGCGCGCAGCCATTCGCGGCCCGGCGTCCGCCGATGCGGCGGATCGACCGGAATGGCGCCTGCGAACAAGCCATCCCAGGCGAGGTAGTCGGTGTCGGGCAAGAGGTAAACCCTTGCCAGCGTGTCGCCTGCCGCGCCGACGCAGTCGATCCATTCGCGCGGACCTTCGGCGGTGACGGCGCAGGTCAGTCCGACCCAGCGCGTGACCAGCAATGGCGCGAGGTCGGCCGATTCCACGAGACAGCCGTCGGCCGCCGGGGCGACGGCGCAGTCGGCACACAGGGGCGGTGCTAGGTAGAGGACACCGCCCAGTTGCCCCAGGCCTTCGAACAAGGTGACCGGTGCCAGTGCGAGCCAGCGCGTGGTGGGGCTATTGCGGGCGCGCGTGGGCACGCCGAAGGACGAGAGCCAGCCGAACATGTCGCCTCCGGTAGGTCGGACGAGTAACGGAGGCCTGGCTGGCGCGGTCCGGGGAGGTGCCGCGTGGCTTGGCGTCGGGGAGAAGGGTGTGCGTCTAAGCGATAGTGCGAGGACATGCAGGCTTGGCCTCGACACATGTCGCGCACATCGTGCGCCGATACACAGGCTCGGCCTCAACACATGTCGCGCACATCGTGCGCTCCTACTTTGTCAGGATGAGTTTGTCGTTGCGGGTCAGGCGCAGGTGGTATTCGCTGCCCTGGTGCTCGATGACGAGTTCGCGCGATCCGTCGAGCAGGTTCTTGCTTTCGATACGGCGCGTGGCGACCGGTGTCGTCATGCGCAGGGGAACGACCTTGTCTCGGCCGCCGTTGTCGGTCAGGGGAAGCGTTCTCAGCAACATGGTCCACTCCGCGGTTGAGGGTGCGGAGTTGATGATAATGATTCTCAGTTACGTGTCAACCTCCCTGACCGATCGTCAGTCCTCGACAGCGCGTTCCGGTACGTCGTCCGGCATTGCCGCGAGCGTCCGCTCCAGGGCTTCCAGATCGGGAATGATGGCGGTGTCGTCGCGCACCAGCACGCGCGCACGGACGCCGAAAGGCAGGTCGTGACCGTCGTGGGTGGGCAGCAGCAGTTCGGCGTTGAGCGTGGTCAGGCGCGGGAAGCCGTGGGTCAGCACGGCGATGTAAGGCAGCTCGGGCGTGTTGCCCAATGCCTTGAGCACCGCCACACGGGGGGCCTGCGGCGGCGCGTCGTCGGGTAGCGTCGCCACGTGGTCGAAGCGCACGAGCGGAATGCGCCAGCCACGCCAGGCGATACGACCGATCAACCACGCCGGCGAATCCACCACTGGCTCGACGCCGGTCAGCGTGATCACTTCAGCCACCGCGGCGTTGGGCAGCAGCAGGCGAACGCCCGCACTGGGAATCAGGACGCAGCGGATTTCGCGCGGTAACGGTTCGCTCATGGGAATTCCTCGATCAGTTTCTGCGCCAGCGCGGCCGCATCGCCCGCGTAGGCGGCCACACGCTCCTCGCGGATACCGGCCACCGTGTGTCCACGTTCGTCGCCCGCGGGCACGCTCTCGATCCACACGCGACCGCCGGCGTCATACACCGCCTGGGCACCGGCCACGGCATCGCTACCGCGGCCGTCGAAGACGATGGCGAGGGCATCGGCGCCGAAACCTTCCGCGACCGTGGCGAGGCTGTCGTCCAGGGATGGACCCGGGCCGTCATGGTTGTCGGCATCGTCACTCACGACGACACGACCGTCGCGACGGATCTGGACCCGCGTTCCTCGTGGCACCACCAGCCGCTCGCCATTCGCGGCATGCGTCTGCTGGCCCGCCATGCGGAGACCGCCCAGGCGGCCTGCCAGGTCCTGGGTATCGTCGTGGTGCACGGCCACCAGCAGCACGGCGGGCAGACGCGCCGGCACGGCGGCAAGGAACGCCGCGATCGACGCCTCGCTGTCGAAGCCACCCGCCAGCACCACTACGCGACGCACCGCACGCGCGCTGCCTTCGAGGAACATTTCGTGCGAGAACTCACCGTCCGTGCGCGGGGCGATCGCTTCTTCCAGCGACACCAGTTCCAGCGACATACCCAAGGTGACGCCATGACTGCCGTCGTCGACGACGTCCTGGGCCAGGTACTCGGCGGCCGTCAGCGTCTCGATCCCGAACTCGGACGCACGCGGGCGCGCCGGCGTATCGGCCGTGATCGTATCGTGGTCGACCAGGTCCCACGAGGGCGCAGGCGGGGGTGCGTATTCGGTGGCGCGATGTTCGATATCCAGCGCGGGAATGGCGACCTCCACCGCGACCGGCGGGGCCGTGTCGTCGGAGGCCAGGCTGAACTGACTGAGGTCGAACGCCCGTTCCGGCACCGACGCAGACGCAGACGTCGGAGTCTCGTCGACGACCTCGAAGCCGGACAGGTCGAGCGATGCCAGTTCGGTCAGTTCCAGGGGTGCCGAAGGCACGTCTTCGAGGCCGTCGGTGTTGATCGCCGACGCATCCGTGTCGGCCAGCAGGGCTTCCAGCTCGGCCGCGAGATCGGCAGGATCGACACCCTCGTCATCGTCGGTCGTCGACAGCGCCGTGGAAAACACCAGCGGGTCCGCGACATCGCTGGCGATATCGGGCACCGCATCCATCGACACCGCCGTCTCGTTGGTCGTCGACACGAACGGCGAGGCGGCGTAGCCGTGCGCCCCGGTGATCGCCAGGTCGTCTGTCAGCGGAAGGTCGATGATTTCCTCGGCCGGCGCGGCGACACTGGCGATGGCCGCCAGTCGTGGCTCGAGTGCACGCGCGTCGCCTGGACGCACCGGGTCCGGCGGCGCGACGCCGACCAGTTTAGCCGCCAGGTGGCGTGCCCAGCGCGCACGCGCCCAACCTTCGAGGTGGCGGCTCACGTCCGAATCGTTGAATACCAGGCGCGGGTGTCCGCTTTCCACGGTGTCGTAGAGGCGATCCAGGTCCTCGTCGCCCGGGTCGTCCAGGTCGATCACCACCACGTCCGCCGACGAGCCCACCAGTTCGGCGGGCGCGAAAGCGCGCAGGTCGGATTCGTAGACGATGGTCGCGCCGTGCTCGATCAACGCCTCGCGCAGGTGTCCCGACAAGGCGGCGTCGTCGAACAGCAGCGCCACCCTCGGCGCGTGATCAGCCATGGTGGCCCCCGAGCACGTCATTGATCTGCACGATGAGATCGTTTTCCTGATAGGGCTTGCCGATGTAGCGCTCCACACCGATGTCGAACGCGCGCTGGCGATGCTTGTCGCCGGTGCGCGAGGTGATCATGATGATCGGCACCGCCGCCAGCCGTTCGTCGGCCTTCATCTGCATCGCCAGCTCGTAGCCGTCCATGCGCGGCATCTCGATATCCAGCAGCATCAGGTCGGGCACGCGCTCGTTGAGTTTCTCCAGCGCGTCGATCCCGTCCTTGGCGGTCATCACCTCGAACTCGTGACGTTCCAGTACGCGCCCGGTCACCTTGCGCATGGTGATGGAATCGTCGACCACCATCACCAGCGGTTTGACGCGCACCTCGTCCTGCGCACGAGGCGCATGCGGGATGGCGGCTTCGGCCTCGAAGGCACGCCGCGCCACGCCATGGCGTACCAGCGGCGCGAGGTCCAGGATCATCAGCACCGAGCCGTCGCCCATGATGGTCGCACCCAGGATGCCCGGCACCGAACTGACCTGCGGACCGACCGGCTTGACCACGATTTCGCGTGAGCCCAGCACGGCATCCACGCGGATGGCGGCGCGCAGGTCGCCCGATCGCGCCAGCAACAGCGGAATGTCGCCTTCGTCCGGCGTGGCCACGATGTGCATGCCCAGCAGCTGCGGCAGGTCGTGGATCGTGAACTCCTCGCCGAGGTAGTCGAACGACGGCTGCTCGTCCGCCATGCGGTGGGCGAGCTCGTTAGGCTCGACATGCGCCACGCCGTTGACCGAGGTCATCGGGATGGCGAAGCTGGTTTCGCCGATGCGCACGATGAGCGCCTGGGTGACGGCCAGCGTGAACGGCAGGCGCATCACGAAGGTGGTGCCGCTGCCCATGTCCGACTCGATCGCCAGCGTGCCGCCGAGCTGCTTGATCTCGTTGGCCACCACATCCATGCCGACGCCGCGGCCGGCCACCTGGGTGACCGTCTCCGCGGTGGAGAACCCGGGCACCTGCGTCAGCTGCAGGATCTGGTCATCGGACACGCGCGCATCCGGGCGCAACAGCCCGCGCTCGATCGCCTTGGCGCGGATGGCCTCGCGATCCATGCCGGCGCCGTCGTCGGACAGCCGCACCACCACCTCGGTGGCTTCGCGGGCCACCTGGATACGCACGGTGCCTTCGGGGTTCTTGCCGATGGACTCGCGCTGCTCGGGCGCCTCGATGCCGTGGGCCACCGCATTGCGCAGCATGTGCTCGAACGGCGCCTTGATCCGGTCCAGCATGTTGCGATCCATTTCGCCGTTGGCACCTTCCACGACCAGCTGGGCGCGCTTGCCGACATCGTTGGCGGCCTGGCGGAGCGTGCGGCGCAGGTTGGGCACCATGGCGTCGAACGGCAGCATGCGGGTCTGCATGAGGCCTTCCTGCAGTTCCGCATTCACGCGCTGCTGCTGGAGCAGCAGGGTTTCGGACTGCCGGGTCAGTTCGTCCAGGATCGTCTGCAACGACACCAGATCCGATACCGACTCCGCCAGCGCACGCGAGTACTGCTGCAACTGCGAGAAACGATCGAGTTCCAGCGGATCGAAGGTGGCCGAACCGGTGTCCGGATGCTCCTGGTGGTAGCGCGCGATGATCTGCGCCTCGGTTTCGATTTCCAGCATGCGCAACTGGCTGCGCAGGCGGCTGACCGTCTGCTCGTGCTCGGTCAGCGTCGAACGGAAGCTGGCCGTCTGCTGTTCCAGGCGCGAACGGTAGATCGACACCTCACCCGCATGGTTCACCAGCGTGTCGAGCATGTCGGCGCGAACGCGGATCTGCTCCTGCGAAGCGCGTTGCAGCTCTTCTTCCTCGAACTCGGGCAGCAACTCCGGAAGGTCGCGTTCGAGCACCGGGATGATGTCGGGCTCGGGCACGGATTCCGGTGCCGGGATGTACTCGGCGGCTTCGCGCTCTTCGCGATAGGCCTCTGCGGTGAGCGTATCGGGAGCGATGGGCGCGCCGGCCAGGCGTGCGAACGGCTCGATATCGGCATCGCCCAGCCAGATCGGGCGATGCTGCGCGATGCCCTGGATCATGCCGTGCAGGCGATCGAAACCGGTTTCCATCGCTTCGATGGAGGCCCGGTCGCTGTCGCGCTGCCCGGAAGCCACCGCATCGAGCAGCGCTTCCATGGCGTGGGCCATGTCGCCCACGGGCGGCAGGCCCGCCATGCGCGCACTGCCCTTGAGGGTATGCAGATCGCGCTGCAACGCCGTCACGTGCTCGGCGACATGCGGCTCGTTGCGCCACGCGGCCAGGGCGCCATCGGCATGGTCGAGGATCTCCCTGCCCTCCTCGATGAACACCTCGAGCAGGTCGGGATCGATATCCGCATAGGGCGACAGTTCGGGCACCAGCGCCGGGGCCGGATCGTCCACCGGTATATGCACCGGCTCCGCGAGCGGCTCGTGCGACTGATCCTCGATGACGACCGGCATCTCGGGCTCGGTGACGGGAGCGACGGCTTCGACGACCGGAGCGTCGATGTCACCTTCCTCACTCGCCGAAAGAGCGGCATCGTAAGCATCCTCGTCCGAGGGTGTCTCGTCGATGGCCTCGTCGTCCGCTACGGCGTCGGGCTCGTCGGAGCGCGCCTCGACAAGACCGTCGTCGACGTGCAGGACATCGCCGTCGTGCGACATCGGCTGTGGCAGATCGTGGACTTCCGCAGGTTCGCCACGACCCGGTGCATTGGCCGTGGCATCGAAACCTTCGGTCAGCGAGCGCCAGGCGGCGGCCTCCTGCTCGTCGTACTTCGCGATCGGTTCGACCACACCCTCCGGCGTGTCGATCTCGAAACGCTCGATCGACGCAAGCAGTTCGGCCGTGAGGGAGTCGGTGGTGTCTACCGGCTGCAGGGGCTCCAGATCGACAGGCGGCAGCTCGTCGGACGGGGCGTCGGCCGGCTCTGCTTCGCCATCGCGGTGCGAAGCCGCCGCAGCCTCGAGGTCCGCCAGTTCACCCGCAAGCATCGCTTCCAGTTCGGCTTCCAGATCCGCCGGTTCGCTCGCGTGTTCGGCGACCTCGTCCATCTCGTCCATCTCGTCGAGCGGCTGCCCATAGTCCGGCTCGTACAGGATATGGGCGACGGTGGCTTCGGGCTGTTCGTCGCGCAGGGCGATGATGTGCGCCGCGAGTGCGGTGACGTCCGGCACGCGCGGATCGGGCGCATCGAACTGGTGCATGACGTGATCGACCAGGTCGGCCGTGTCGGTCAGGGCATCCACGCCTTCCACGCTCAGCGGGTGGCCGCTGGCACGCACACGCTTGATGAGGCCCTCCAGCGGTGCCAGCACCTGGATCAGCACCGGGATGTCGACCATGCCGATGGCGCCGTGCAGCGTGTGGACCGCGCGCAACAGCGCATCGTCCACGGGTAGCTCGCCGTCGCCGGCACGTGCAAGGTTGCCGCGGATCACGTTGAGGTACTGCGCCACTTCCGTCCGCAGGATATCCAGCAGCACCGCATCCACCGGCGGCAGCGGCGGCGACACGTAGGCGGGCTCGACGGCGGCCGGCTCGATCGCATCGGTCGGCGCCTGGCCGTAGCTGGCGAACGCGGCGGTGGGCACGTCGGCGATGGTGTCGCGCGGCACCCGGCGTTTCACCTTGGTGCGCACCGTCTGCACGGCGTTCCTGGCCACATCCTCGACGAAGGCCATGTCGCCCATGGCGAGGCGATCGGCCGTCTCCATGATCGCGGCGATCGGCGCGCCCGGCGTGCTTTCGCCTTCCAGCGCGGCCTTCAGCTGCGGCAGCGCATCCACCGCGTGGCGGATCAGCGCCTGCACGCCTTCATGCGGCTCGATCGTCTTGTCGAGCACGCGGTTGAGCAGGTTCTCGACCTTCCAGGCGAACTCGCCAAGCAGGCGCGCGCCCACCAGTCGGCCGGAGCCCTTCAGGGTATGGAACGACCGGCGGATCGGCACCAGGGATTCGCTGCGTGTGGTGTCCAGCAGCCAGGCGACCTGCGCCGCGCGCAGGTTGTCGATCTCTTCCTGGGTTTCCTCCAGGAAGATTTCGCGGATCTCGTCGTCGATGCCATCGACGGTGATCTGGAAGCCGGCGAACTCCGCATGACCCGTGCCGCCCACTTCCTGCTCGATCTCTTCCTCGATCTCCACCCAGTCGTCTTCGGCGACCACAGGCACGGGGACGTGTTCGGGTTCGGGCTCCGCAGCGGCAGACGTTTCAGCCGCGGCGGCATGCGCGGCGATCTCCGCCTCGGTGGGCGGCTCGTCGACCAGGTCGAACGATTCCGCGAAGGTCGATACCGTTTCGCCCTCGTCCGCGCTCGTAGCCGGCACGGCGATGTGCTCGATCGCGGCGGTGTCGATGGCCTGCAGGGCGTCCTCGCCCATGGCTTCCGGCTCGTGCGGGGCGTGCGCGGGCAACGGCCAGTAACCGAGCTCGGCAAGGCTCTGCTGGGTCACGTCCAGGATGTGCTCCAGTCCGCCGCGATGTTCGCGCGCCGCTTCCAGGTAGTACTCCAGTGCTGCCAGCGCGTCGGCAAGCCGGTCCATCTGCGCACCGTCGGGCACGCGGCGATCGACCAGCAGTTCGCGGTGGATGAACAGGCCGACACCGTCGGCCAGTTCCGCGGGGCGCGACGCGCCCAGCATGCGCATGGCCCCGCCGATCTCCGCCATGAGTTCCGGCGCGCCGGCCAGTTGCTCGTGGTCCCACGACGATTCGACGAAGGCGACGATCGCGTCCTTCACCTTCGAGGTATTGGTGGTGGCCTCGCGCATCAGCGTGGCAAGGATGTGGCGCGCCTCGCTGCGCGGCAGCGGCGACGGCCCGACCTCGGCCACCGCCGACTCATCGCCCTCGGCGCCGAGGCGTTCGATATGGTCGTCCAGCGACGCCTCGACATAGAGCAGCGCGCCAGCCACATCGAGCAGGGATTCCTCATCGGGTTCGCGCGCGCCCGTGGCGATCTCGCCCAGGATGCGCCGTTGCTCCCCGACCACGCGACGCGGCACACCCAGCGCCAGCATGCCCAGCGTGTCGCCCACGCGGTCGAGCACGTCGGCCTGCTGCCCGAGCTGGGCGGGATCGCCATCCGGACGACGCAGGAACAGGTCGAGCGATTCCTTCACCCGCAGCAGGTCGTCCTTGATGGCGGCGGATACCGTGTCCAGCAGCGCACGGTTGTGTCCCGACATGGAACCGCGCGCGTGCTCGACCTCGGCCTCGCGTGGCAGCAGGCCATCCAGCCGGTAGGTCTGGCGCAGTTCGTCCAGGCGTTCGCTGCCCGGTCGTGCCTGGGCCACGTAATACAGCAGCTTGCGTGCAAGGTCGTCGGCATCGCCCCTGAGCAGGGCCTCTTCGCCGCCATCGACCAGCTCGCGGATGGAACGATCGACACGGCCGATCAGCTGGCGCACGTCCTTCTCGTGGGCGCGCAGCACGCCGCGCTCCAGGCCCTCAAGCACACCGGCGGCGATCCACCACAGCCGCCGGCCGGCGAGGGTGTAGCAACGCGCGGCGATGCCGTCCAGCGTCGCGCGCATGCCCAGCAGCTGGCGCTCGTTGCCCTGCCCGCGGAACCAGGCCAGCAGTTGCTGCTGGAAACGCGCGCGCAGGTCCGCCAGCTCGCCACGCGCGGCTTCGGCGGACGCGGGATCGGCCGCCCCGGGTGCAGCGGCGGGCAGCACGGTGTCGAGGTTGGGCGTGAACAGGGCGGACTCGTGCAGCGACTGCTCGCCACGGCTGGCACGCAGGTCGTTCAGCAGCGGCAGCAAGACGATGGGCACATCGCGATGGCCGCTCTGCAGGCGCTCGAGGTAATCGGGCATCTGCATCATGCCGCGCATCAGCACGGCATAGGCTTCGTTGCGATCGGCCACGCGGTCGTCGATCAGCGCGGCGACCAGTTGCTCCATCTCGCCGACGACCATCGCCGCGCCGTAAAGCTCCACCATACGCAGCGTACCGTGCACCTGGTGCAGGTCCGCGGCGCAGGTGTGCATGACATAGGCGTCGCGCGAGTCGTCGACATAGGACTCGAGGGCATGGCGTGCCTTGGACAGGGCCTCGTCCAGCTCCGCCTTGACCCAGTGCAGCGTCGTGAAATCGGTATGGTCTTGGAGTCTCACTGCATCAGCCCGGCAGCTTGAAGTTTGCGACGGACAGTCGCAGGTCGTTCGCGAGCTGGGCCAGGTTGCCGATGGATTCGGCCGTCTGGCTGGCACCCAGCGACGTTTGCGAGGTGATCTCCTGGATGACGTTCATGGTGGCCGAGGTATCCGTCGCCGCCGCCGACTGCTGGCGTGCCGCGGCGGAGATGTTCTGAATCAGCGCCGACAGGTCGTTCGACACGCGCTCGATATCGCCCAGCGCCGTACCCGCGTCCTCGGCCAGTCGGGCACCGGCCACCACCTCGGCGGTGGTCTGTTCCATCGAGCTGACCGCCTCGTTGGTATCGGACTGAATGGTCTGGACCAGCGTCTCGATACGCTTGGTGGCGCTGGCGGAACGTTCGGCCAGGCGCTGTACTTCGTCGGCCACCACGGCGAAGCCGCGGCCGGCCTCACCGGCCGAAGCCGCCTGGATGGCCGCGTTCAAGGCCAGGATGTTGGTCTGCTCGGCAATGTCGTTGATCAGTTCGACGATGGAGCCGATCTCCTGCGAGGACTCACCCAGGCGCTTGATGCGCTTGGAAGTTTCCTGGATCTGGTCACGGATCGAGTCCATGCCCTGGATGGTTTCGCGCACCACTTCCGCACCGCGCGAGGCGATCTGCACCGAGCGCTGCGCCACGTCGGCCGACTCCGCGGAATCCTTCGACACGGTATCCATGGACGTGGCGATCTGGTTGATCGCCGAGGTGGCCGAGGTGATCTGCTGCGCCTGCTGCTCCGCCGCATCGGCCAGATGCATGGCGGTGGCCTGGGTTTCCTGCGCCGCCGCCGACACCCGCACCGCGGTCTCGTTGATGGTGGTGACCAGGTTGCGCATCTCGTCGACCGCGGAGTTCATGGCGTCCGCGATGGCGCCCGTGATGTCCTCGGTGACCGTGGCCTTGATGGTCAGGTCGCCTTCGGCGAGCGTGCCCATCTCGTCCAGCAGCCGCATGATGGCGGTCTGGTTACGCTGGTTGAGTTCGGACGTGCTCTCCAGGCGGCGGCGCTGGTCGCGCACCAGGTTGTACACGAGCAGCAGGGCGAACAGCACCGCGCCGATCGCGCCGAGCAGGCCCCACCACACGTTCGGGAATAGGCGGTTCAACGGCAGCCTGGCGATGTGGTCGGCGGACTCGTTGGCGCGCAGCAGCACCGTCTGTGAATCCAGCGAGGCCTGGTTGCCGGCGCGCTTGACGTCCTGCAGGTTGGGCGACGCGGCCACCAGCTGGTTCACCGGGTCGACCAGGTCGCCCCAGGAGGTCTGCATGCCGGCGAGGATCTTCCGCGCGTTGGCGTCGGTCATCGCACGGACGCCACCTTCGGCGTTGCCGTCGATCAGCCCCTTCAGCACCGCGCCGTAGAGCTGCGCGTCGCGCGACAGGCCGTCGGCGGCGGACTGGGCGCCGTCGCCACCCTGCAGGATCTCCTGCACGCGGCGGATCATGCGGTCGGCCATCAGCATCCAGCGCGCGATGGTGAAGGTCTGCTCGACCGAGGCATTCTTCTGCTGGACGATGTTAAGCACCTCGTCGGTGCGCGCGTTGAGCAGTGGCATCTGCTTCGAGAAGAGGTCGGCCCGCTCGCCCGAGGACAGCACGAGGTCCTTGTTGGAGAGGATCTTGCCGATGTCCGCGTCCAACTGGTGCCAGGCGTTGGCCAGGGCAGCCACCGACCGGCCCGCCTGCGAGCCGCCGTTGTCCGCATAGGCCGGCATGCCGCTCTTGTCGTCGCCCTTCACCAGGCGCTGCACCGCCGAGTCGATGGTGTTGCGGGTGGCCGACAACTCGCGGAACGAGTCGCGGTTGCCGTCGGATGCCTCCAGGGCGTACTTCGCGGTCTGCTGCGAAAGCACCTGCACCTGGGTGGTCAGGGCAATGGCTTCCCTGTCCTCACCGTTCTTGGTGTTCAACCACCAGAAGTCGACCGACGCCAATCCGATCGCCAGGAGAAGAAACACGATGACGATCGTGTAGCCACGTTCCCGGCCTGCGCCGCCTGCTGTCGTGCTCATATCTACCTCACCCAAACCTGGCAAAGCTAGCCGCCGGCGCCTCGAGGCTGCCGGCAAGACGAAGCGGTCGATACGACCGCCCCTCCGTTCCCCACGCGCGCGCGGCCGAACCGCGTCGCGCCTATCCTGTCAGCGGGCCGGCGATGCCGCCGTCCCATCCCCCGAAAGACGCCTTACAGCGCCGCCTGCCGAAAATCAGGCGCCCGCACCAGCCGGCTCATGCTGAACAGCCCGAACGACTGCTCGCCCAGCGTGACGTTCTCCGCCACGAAGCGTGCCAAGCGCGGATCGCGCTCGTCCTCGCCCGTACCCCGCTGGGCCTCGTCCATCGTGCGCTGGCCGAACACCTCGTCCACCAGCAGCCCCACCGTGCCACCGTGCTGGCGGACCAGCAGCATTCGCGTACGCGCCGACGACGGCGTGCGCTCGTCGAACAGGAACCGGCCCAGGTCGATCGCCGGCACCAGGTTGCCGCGCACGTTGGCCACGCCCATCAGCCACGGCTGCGTACCCGGCACATTGGTCAGCCCCGGCACGGCCAGCAGCTCGTTGATTTCCTCGATGCCGCTGACGAACGCGCGGCGTCCTACCCGAAAACCGATGCCGCGCCACTGGCCCAGCGATTCGACCCGCTCGGGCGCGTCGGCCGTGTGCGCCAGGCAGGCACGTTCGTAGAGAGCGAGCAGCTCGAAGGGTGACGTTGCGGCGTTCTCGCTCATGGCGACCTCAGTGCGTCGTGCCGGGGAGCAGGCTGGCGATGGTCGAGAGCAGCTCCTTCTCGTTCACCGGCTTGGTGATGAAAGCCTTCGCACCCTGGCGCAGACCCCATACCCGGTCGGTTTCCATCGACTTGGTGGTGATCATCACAACGGGAACGTCCGCCGTGGCCGGGTCGCGGCTCAGCGTTCGCGTCGCCTGGAAGCCGTTCATGCCGGGCATGATGACGTCCATGATGACCAGGTCGGGCTTGTTCGCGCGGATGCGCTCTATGCCGGCCTCCGCGTTTTCAACGCTGGAAACGGAAAATCCCGCCTTCTCGAGCAGCGTGGTGAACACGCGGACGTCGGTGGGCGAGTCGTCGATGATCAGGATATTTGCCACGCGTCCCCCTGGACGTCGTCGAGCGAGCCGGTTGGGTCAGCTCGCCGTCGCATAACGGTGAATCGCGCCGAGCAGCTCGTCGCGGGTGAAAGGCTTGGTGAGGTACTGGTCGGCGCCCACGATGCGGCCACGCGCCTTGTCGAACAGACCGTCCTTGGAGGAAAGCATCACCACCGGCGTACCCCGGAACTGGGCGTTGTTCTTGATCAGGGCGCAGGTCTGGTAGCCGTCCAGGCGCGGCATCATGATGTCGACGAAGATGATGTTGGGCTTCTGGTCGGAGATCTTCGCCAGCGCCTCGAAACCGTCGACAGCGGTGAGTACGTCGCAGCCTTCCTTCTTCAGCAGCGTTTCCGCCGTGCGCCGGATGGTTTTGGAATCGTCGATGACCATGACCCGCAAACCGGTCAGGTCGGTACCACGTCCGTTTTCGTTCACTGCGCCCCCGTGCCACGCAAAAAAACCGCAAATACCGGTGCAGGATAGCCCCTCTTCCGGGCGTATTCCGTGCACTGGGTCGTCGTACGGGGCCTGGAGCCCCGGCGGCACGCTCTTCTGGCGTTCCTCCCGATCGCTGTTTAATGGTTGGCACGGATTCCGTCAAGATGAATTGTTCTTAAAAGCCGGCAGCCCGGTGAAATCCGGGCCGGCGCTCCACTAGACTTGGCATCTTTCCTGCTCGCCGGACACCCCATGTCGCTCACCGTCGCCGTTCTCATGGACCCGATCCGTGCCATCAAGATCGCCAAGGATTCCACGTTCGCCATGGTGCTGGAGGCCTCGCGCCGTGGCCACGCCCTGTTCTACATGGAGCAGGGCGACCTGGCGCTGCGCGACGGTGACGCCTGGGCCCGCCTGCGCCCATTGACCGTGAGGGACGACCCGGCCGACTGGTTCACCCTGGGCGATGCCGCGTGGCGCCCCCTCGGCGAGATCGACATCGTGCTGGCCCGCAAGGATCCCCCGGTCGATGCCCAGTTCGTCTACGACACCATGGTGCTGGAGCGCGCGCAGCGTGCCGGCACCCGGGTGGTCAACGACCCGCGCAGCCTGCGCGACTGCAACGAGAAACTGTTCGCCCTGGATTTCCCCCAGTGCATCGCGCCCACGCTGGTTTCGCGCGACCGCGGCGACCTGAAGGCCTTCGTGGCCGCGCATGGCGAGGCGGTGCTCAAGCCGCTGGACGGCATGGGCGGCCGCGGCATCTTCCGGGTGCGCGCGGGCGACAGCAACCTCAATTCGATGCTGGAGACCCTGCTCGGCGAGGGCGGGAACGACTTCGTGATCGCCCAGAAATACATCCCCGAGATCACCGCCGGCGACAAGCGCATCCTGCTGATCGACGGCGAACCCGTGCCCTATGCGCTGGCCCGCATCCCCCAGGGCGACGAGTTCCGTGGCAACCTGGCCGCCGGCGGCCGGGGCGAGGGTGTGCCGCTCTCCGAGCGCGACCGCTGGATCGCCGCCCAGGTAGCCCCGGAACTGCGTCGTCGTGGCCTGCGCTTCGTCGGCCTGGACGTCATCGGCGCGTACCTGACCGAGATCAACGTCACCTCGCCCACCTGCATCCGCGAGCTGGATGCCCAGTTCGGGCTCAACATCGCCGGGCTGATGTTCGACGCGATCGAGGCCCGATGACCACCCGCGACACCGGTGCCGACCTGATCGGGGCCACCCTGCTGTTTTCCCTGCTGCTGCATGGCGTGGTCATCCTCGGCGTCACCTTCGACGCGGAGAAGCCGAAACCCAGCGTGGCTACGCTGGATGTCACCCTCGTGGACGTGGCCAACCAGGAGCCACCGGACAAGGCCGACTTCCTGGCCCAGGCCAACAACGCGGGCGGCGGCGACAAGGACAAGGCGGCCCGGCCGTCCGAGCCCGTTTCCGGTCCGTTGCCGACGCCGAACCGCGGCGTCACCCCCGAGCCGAAGGATGCCCAGGCACCGGCGCCGCAGGACCGTACGCCCGCACCGTTGTTGACCACCTCCGGCGAAACGGCCTTCGCCGTCGACACCAGCCGGCAGCAGAGCGAACACGCACCCAGCCCCCTGCCGGTTTCCGACGAGGACGTGCAGCGCAAGCTGGAAATGGCCCGGCTGTCCGCCGAGGTCCGCGAGCAATCGCAGGCGTACGCCAAGCGCCCGAAGAAGAAATTCATTTCCTCCAACACGCGCGAGTATGTCTACGCCGCCTACATGAAAGGCTGGGTCGGCCGCGTGGAGCGCGTGGGCAACCTCAATTATCCCGACGAAGCCCGCCGCCAGGGGTTGTACGGCGAGCTGGTGCTCACCGTGGGCCTCAACCGCGATGGCTCGATCAAGAGCATGGACGTGATCAAGAGCTCAGGGCATACGCTGCTGGACGATGCCGCCATGCGCATCGTCCGCCTCGCGGCACCCTTCCCCGCCCTGCCCACCGACAAGACGAAGGTGGACGAGCTCTACATCACCCGCACCTGGCAATTCCTGCCGGGCAATGTGCTGAGGAATTACTAGGCCCCGCCAATGCACCGCGACGGGCTGGGTAGGAGCGCGCGATGCGCGCGACATCTTTTCGCGACAATGTTCGGCGTTACGCGCCAGCTCCAAGGCACGGCCTCAAAACATGTCGCGCACATCGTGCGCTCCTACGGCAGCAGCTGGTCGGCTTCGCTGACATAGGCCTTGCCGGCTTTTCGGTCCCACACGCACAGCTCGCGGCCGGGACGGTTGTTCATGTGTTTCTGCGGGTAGCGACCGGCCAGCACCAGCGCCGTCACGGGCACGCGGTCGTCATAGGCGATCGGCCCACCGACCGGCCTCGCATCCTTCAGCCCGCTGGCCGCGATGCACGCCTGCGTCAGCTGCCGGTCATGGTCCTTCCACGCCGCTGGCGTCGATGCCTGCGCTGCGACGGCCAGGAGTACACCGGACACGAACGTAAACCCTTTGACAAACATGACGTTCCTCTGGAAATAGCCTACATGGCGTATGGCCTGCACCGTAGCTTTTTTGCGCTTAACGCAGGCGCACTCGCCCGCTCGTAGCGGCTACAATGCGGCCATGACGATCGCCAATACATTCGCGGGTCAATTCCTCATCGCGATGCCCTCTCTCGCCGAGCCGCCGTTCGCACGCGGCGTCGCCTTCCTGTGCCAGCACGGGGAAGACGGCGCGGTCGGCCTGCTCATCAATCAGATGTCGGAGTACCGCCTGGGCGATGTCCTCGCCCAGATGAAGCTGGGTTGCGACGATCCGGACATCGCCGACTACCCGGTGCTCATCGGCGGCCCCGTCCAGCAGGAGCGCGGCTTCGTGCTCCACCGCGAGCACGGCCGCTGGGACTCCAGCTACCGCGTGAACGACGACTGGTCGGTCACCACCTCGCGCGACATCCTCGCCGCCATGGCCAAGGGCGAGGGTCCGAGCCGCGCCGTCGTCACGCTGGGCTATGCCGGCTGGGAAGCCGGCCAGCTCGAGCAGGAAGTCATGGACAACGCATGGCTGACCACGCGGGCCGAAGAGCGCATCGTGTTCGACACACCCCTGGACGAACGCTGGGTGGCTGCCGCCCGCCAGTTGGGCATGCAGGACCCATCCCAATTGACCGGCTACGCCGGCCACGCGTGAGCCCCCTCCTTTCATGAGCTGCCTGTTCGGTTTCGATGTCGGCACGAAGATCGTCGGCGTCGCCGTCGGCAACCGCCTCACCGGTACGGCCCGCGGCATCGCGGCGCTGCCGGTGCGCGACGGCGATCCGGACTGGCAGGCGCTGGATACACTCCGCCGGGAGTGGTTGCCGGAGGCCCTCATCGTCGGCCTGCCGCTGGACAACGACGGCAAGGAGCAACCGATGACGCGCAAGGCGCGCCGCTTCGCCGAGCGCGTCGGCCAGCGCTACGACCTGCCGGTCATCTTCGCCGACGAACGCATGAGTTCGCAGGAGGCCGCCCGTCGCTTCGCCGCCGGGCGAGCCGCGGGCACGCGCAAGCGCTCCGATGTCCGCTCGATCGACGCCGAAGCCGCCGCGGTCATCCTCGAGACCTACCTGCTCCAGCCATGAGCCACATCGCCCATCCCCGAATTCTCCCTTCGCCTTGAGGCCGTCATGTCACAACGCCTGCGCCACCTGACCACCCTCGAGAACCTGCCGCGCGAAACGATCGAGCGCCTGCTCGACCGCGCCAACAGCATGCGCGACGCCACGGCGCACGGCACACGCCGCCTGGAACTGCTCGGCGGCCGCACGGTGCTGAACCTGTTCTTCGAACCGTCCACGCGCACGCGCACCTCGTTCGAGTTGGCGGCCCGCCGGCTGGGTGCCGACGTCGTCAACTTCGACATCGGCCTTTCCTCGACCACCAAGGGCGAAGAGCTGTTCGACACGCTGCATACGCTGGAAGCGATGCACCTGGACACCATCATCGTGCGGCACAAGGTGTCCGGCACCCCGGATGAACTGGTACGCCACGCGATGAGCGGCGTGGCCGTGGTCAACGCCGGCGACGGCAACCGCGCGCATCCCACCCAGGGGCTGCTGGATGCCCTGACCATCCGCAACCACCACCCGGATTTCCGGAAGCTGCGTCTGGTCATCTGCGGCGACGTGCGCCACTCTCGCGTCGCGCGCTCCGACATACACGCCTTCGCCGCCCTGGGCGCCAAGGACATCCGGATCGTCGGGCCGTCCTCGCTGATGCCACCGGAGGGCGAGCTGTCCGGCGTCACCTATTTCGAGGATTTCGACGAGGCGATCGAAGGCGCCCACGCCGTCATCATGCTGCGCCTGCAGAAGGAACGGATGGCCGCCACCGACCTTCCTGACGAAGCCGCCTATTTCGAACGGTTCGGCCTCGACTCCCGCCGCCTCGCACGCGCCGCCAAGGGCTGCCTGGTCATGCACCCCGGCCCGATCAACCGGGGCATCGAGATCGCCCCGGAGGTCGCCGACGGCGCCCAGTCGCGCATCCTCGAACAGGTCGGCAACGGGGTGTTCGTGCGCATGGCCGTGCTGGCCGAGGTCATGGGGCGCTGAATACGCCCCTTCGCGCGGACGCATTCCGGCATAATGGCCCCACCTAGGGATCAAACAACGGGATACAAGATGCGACCGACGAAGCGACTTCTCGCGCTCGGCGTCGCCAGCGTGCTGCTGGCGGCCTGCGGCCACAAGGATAAGGATGCCCCGCTGGCCTTCGTGCCGGCCGATACGCCGTACGTGGTGGCCAGCCTCGACAAGCTCGACGACGACGCCTACGAGGCCATGCTGGCCCAGGCCAACAGCGAACTGCCCGGCCAGGTCGCCCAGATGAAGGCCTTCGCGCAGGATCTCGACACCAAGGGCAACGCCGATGGCGCCCGCCTGGTCCGCGCCCTCGCTGCGGAATTCGACGGCAAGACCGCCGAGGCCGCCCTGAAGAACATGGGCCTGGACGCCAAGAACGGCACCGCGTTCTACGGCCTGGGCCTGGCTCCGGTCGTGCGCGTGACGCTGGCCGACAACGCCGCGTGGGACGCCTTCGTGGGCCGCCTCGAAACGGCTTACGGCAAGAAGCTGGATACCGCCGACGCCGGCGGCCAGTCGTATCGTCATGTCGCCCTTTCCGATTCCGGCGTACAGCTGGTCATCGCCACCGTGGGCAAGCAGGCCGTGGTCTCGCTGCTGCCGGTCGACGCCGCCCAGCCGCTGGTCCGCCAGGCGCTCGGTGCCGACCGCCCGGAAAAGAGCATCCAGGAAGACGGTCGCCTGGCCGATCTGGCCAAGGCCAAGGGTTACAAGGATTACGCCGTCGGCCAGGTCGACCTGACCCGCCTGCTGCCACTGATCGCCACGGGCAAGGATCCGCTCTTTGCGACGTTCCTCAAGCACCAGTCGGCCAAGTCCGGCGAGCCGGTGCCGGCCCTGCCGCCCAGCTGCCAGACCGAAGCCACGCGCATCGCCGCGCGGGTGCCGTCCGTCAGCTTCGGCTACACCAAGCTCGACCTGCACCACCAGGACCAGCGCGTCGATATTGCCCTGGCCGACGACATCACCAAGGCATTCTCGGGCCTCAAGGTCGAAGTACCGGGCCTGGGCAGCGACGCGAAGGGTCCGTTCGACATCAGCCTCGCGCTGCCGGTCGAACAGCTGCGCACGTTCTTCACCGCCCAGGCGGAAGCCGTGGCGGCCAAGCCGTTCGAGTGCCCGGCCTTCGCCAGCATGAACGACAGCTTCGCCAAGATGGGCTCGACCATGCAGCAGGCGGCCATCCCGCCCATCGGCGACCTCCGCGGCCTGCGCCTCGTCATCGATTCGTTCAAGCCCGCGGCCAGCGCGCAGCAGATGCCGCAGATCACCGGTCGCGTGGTCATCGCCACGCGCAACCCGGCGGGCCTGCTCGCCATGGGTCAGGCGATGCTGGGCGGCGACTTCAAGCTGGCCGGCGACGGCAAGCCGGTCGCCCTGCCGCCGAACATCAGCGGCATGCTGGGCATGCCCGGCTGGGCGGCCATGAACGGTCAGGCGATCGCGGTCGGCGTCGGCGCCGGCGAAGACGCCCAGCTGGACGACGTGCTCATGGGCAGCACCGGCGATGCCGGTCGCGTGTCACGCCTGCATCTCAATGGCGACATGTATCGCTCGTGGGTGGACGTGATGGCGGACAAGGCCAAGTCCTACGCCAGCGCGATGACCGAAGCCGCGGGTGCCGACGGCGCGCCGGACGACCAGGCCACCACGGCCGCCACCGCGCAGCGTTCCAATGCTCAGTTCGACGCGATGAAGGCCCAGGCCGCCCGCGTCGTGCAGGTGTCCGGCGAGTCGCACGTCGACGAGAAGGGCCTCGTGATCTCGGGATCGGTGGAATACAAGTAAGCCGATCCATACGCGTCACGTGGTTGAAACAGGAAAGGCGGCCCTCGGGCCGCCTTTCTTTTTGCGCGCTGCACGAACCCGACAGCTACCCGTGCGAGAAACTGAACGGCTGGGATTTGCACGCACGAATCGTTCACGGATGCGCTGTTTCCATAGGCCCCGCGACACGGCAGCCACAGTGCGCGGCGCCGTCGCCAGACCCACAACAGATTTCAGATAAGGAGTTCACCATGAACCATTCCAACCTCCGCAAGGCCCTGTTCGCCGCCGCCCTCGTTGCCGGTCTCGGCACGGTCCCGTTCGCCCAGGTGAATGCACAGGACTCCGCGGCCGCCATGAGCAAGGGCGACAACCAGACGGTTGCCGGCAAGGCTGACGACACCTGGATCACCACCAAGGTGAAGTCCGAGTTCGCTGCCAACAAAATGGTCAAGGCGACCGATATCTCGGTGAGCACCACCGAAGGCGTCGTTACCCTGACCGGTTCGGTCGCTACCGCCAAGGAAAAGAGCAAGGCTGTCGCGATCGCCAAGAAGATCAAGGGCGTGAAGAGCGTTGAAGCCAGCGGCGTGACGGTATCGGCTGCGGCTGCCGCTTCCAACTAAGCGTTGGTGATGGTGGCATGAAAAAGGGAGCCCTTTGGGCTCCCTTTTTTTTCGCCCACATCGTGGGCTCCTACATGCGTGTGTAGGCATGCGTGTTGCTGGGCGGTGGGGTTAGCGGCTGAGCATGCCGCCGAAGGTCTGTTTGTCGTGGGAGGTGTCGATCTCGACGCCTTCCAGGCCCTGCGACAGGGTATGCGCGTCGCCGCCCTGGGCAAGCTTGATCCGTAGGCGCACTTCGTTCGAGCTGTCGGCGTGGCGCAGTGCGTCCTCGTAAGAGATTTCGCCGGCGTGGTAGAGCTCCACCAGGCTCTGGTCGAACGTGCGCATGCCCAGCTGGTTGGAGTCCCGCATCAGTTCCTTCAGCTTGTGCACTTCGCCCTGGCGGATGTAGTCCTGCGCAAGCGGCGTGCCCAGCAGCACTTCCACCGCGACGCGACGCGCCTTGCCGTCGGGCGTGGGAATGAGCTGCTGCGCCACGATGCCCTTGAGGTTCAGCGACAGGTCCATGAACAACGCGCTGCGACGATCTTCCGGGAAGAAATGGAGGATGCGGTCCAGTGCCTGGTTGGCGTTGTTGGCGTGCAGGGTGCACAGGCACAGGTGGCCGGTTTCCGAGAAGTTGATGGCATGCTCCATCGTCTCGCGGGTACGCACCTCGCCGATCATGATCACGTCGGGCGCCTGGCGCAGCGTGTTCTTCAGCGCGTTCTCCCAGCTGTCGGTATCGATGCCGAGTTCGCGCTGGGTGATGATGCAGCCTTCGTGCTTGTGCACGTATTCGATCGGGTCCTCGATCGTGATGATGTGGCCCGTGGAATTCTGGTTGCGGTAGCCGATCATCGAGGCCATCGAGGTCGACTTACCCGTACCGGTACCGCCCACGAAGATGATGATGCCGCGCTTGGTCATCGCCAGCTGCTTGATGATCGGCGGCAGGTTCAGTTCTTCCGGCGTGGGAATCTTCGACTCGATCCGGCGCAGCACCATGCCGACGCAGTTGCGCTGGTAGAAACACGATACGCGGAACCGGCCCACGCCCGATGCGCTGATGGCGAACTGGCACTCGTGGGTCTTTTCGAATTCCTCGCGCTGCGCGGGCGTCATCACGTTGAGCACCATGTCGCGCGCCTGCTGCGCGGAAAGCGGGCTCTGCGTGATGGGAACGATGCGGCCCTGCACTTTCATGGAGGGCGCGACGCCGGCGGTGATGAACAGGTCGGAGGCCTGCTTGTGCACCATCAGCTTGAGGAAGGAGGTGAAATCGAAGTCGCTCATGACGGTCTGGTCCCCGTGTGCCGGACCGGGCCGGCGCCCCTGGGGCGATCATATACCCGGGGCGCGGCGCGCGGTTAGCGGAAGCTTTCCTTGTTCTTGGCGTACATCATGCCTTCCTGGCGGGTGATCAGGCCGCGCTTTACCAGGTCCAGCAGGTTCTGGTCCAGGGTCTGCATGCCGTACTGCTGGCCGGTCTGGATCGCCGAGTACATCTGGGCGACCTTGTCCTCGCGGATCAGGTTACGGATGGCCGGGATGCCTACCATGATCTCGTGGACCGCCACGCGCCCTCCGCCCACTTTCTTCAACAGCGACTGCGAGATCACCGCGCGCAACGACTCGGAGAGCATCGAGCGGACCATCGGTTTCTCACCCGCCGGGAAGACGTCGATGATGCGGTCGATGGTCTTGGCCGCCGACGAGGTGTGCAGGGTACCGAACACCAGGTGGCCCGTTTCCGCGGCGGTGAGCGCCAGGCGGATGGTTTCCAGGTCGCGAAGCTCGCCGACCAGGATGTAGTCCGGATCTTCGCGCAACGCCGAGCGCAGCGCCTCATTGAACCCGTGGGTGTCGCGGTGCACCTCGCGCTGGTTGACCAGGCACTTCTGCGAGGTGTGCACGAATTCGATCGGGTCCTCCACGGTGAGGAGGTGGCCGTACTCGTTCTTGTTGATGTGATCGACCATCGCCGCCAGCGTGGTGGACTTGCCCGAGCCGGTCGGGCCGGTGACCAGGATCAGGCCCTGCGGCTGCTCGATCAGCTCGCGGAAGATCTTCGGCGCACCGAGGTCTTCCAGCGTGAGCACCTCGGACGGAATGGTACGGAACACCGCGCCGGCGCCACGGTTGTGGTTGAAGGCGTTGACGCGGAAACGCGCCAGGCCGGGGATCTCGAAGGAGAAGTCGGTCTCCAGGAACTCCTCGTAGTCGCGCCGCTGCTTGTCCGACATGATGTCGTAGATCAGCGAGTGCACCTGCTTGTGTTCCAGCGCGGGGATGTTGATACGCCGCACGTCACCGTCGACGCGGATCATGGGCGGCAGGCCCGCGGAGAGGTGCAGGTCGGAGGCCTTGTTCTTCACGGAGAAGGCAAGGAGTTCGGCGATATCCATCAGGGTCCCCTTTCTTTGTGGGGCATAGGTAAACACGCCGAAGGGTCGGCGGCAAGGCGCGGCACCGTATATGCTTCCCGGACTGTGAAAACGACCGCGAGCGGAGCGAACACCCCATGAATCGGATCGCCTTCATCGGTGGCGGCAACATGGCCACCGCCCTGATCGCCGGCATGCTGCGCCACGGGGCCCAGCCGGGCGGCATCGCGGTGGCCGAGCCCCGCGCCGAGGCCCTGCAGGAGCTCTCCCGCCAGTACGGCGTGGCCACGTATACCGATAACCTCGACGCCGCGGAGGGTGCCTCCATCCTCGTGCTGGCGGTCAAGCCGCAGATGATGGCCGAGGTGTGCCGCGGCCTGCGCCCGGCGGTGCAGAAGTACCGGCCGGTGGTCATTTCCATCGCCGCCGGCATCCGCATCGCCCAACTGGAACGCTGGCTGGACGCCGCCCTGCCCGTGGTCCGCTGCATGCCCAATACGCCGGCCATGTTCGGGGCCGGGGCCACCGGGTTGTTCGCCAACGGTCGCGTCAGCGCACCCCAGCGGGCCGAGGCCCAGCACGTGCTGGACGCGGGCGGCCTTACGGTGTGGGTGCCGGACGAGGACCAGCTGGACATCGTCACGGCGCTGTCCGGCTCCGGTCCGGCCTATTTCTTCCTGATGGTCGAGGCGCTGGAAAACGCGGCATTTTCTCAGGGGCTGTCCCGTGAGGCGGCCCGCGCCCTGGCGGCGCAGACCGCCTTCGGCGCCGGCCGCATGCTGGTGGAGTCCGGCGAAAGCGCCGCCACGCTGCGCCAACGCGTCACCTCGCCCAACGGCACCACCCAGGCCGCGCTGGAAAGCTTCCGCGACGATCATTTCCCTGCCATCGTGGCGCGGGCGGTCGACGCGGCGCGTCGGCGCGGCTTCCAACTTTCCGAAGACATGGACTCGAATACGTGAACTACCTGACCAATGCCGGCGGCCTGCTGCTCGAAGTCGCCTTCGGCGCACTTGTCACGCTTTTCATCCTGCGCATCCTGGCCGAGGCCTTCCGCGCGGATTTCAACAACCCGATCTGCCAGTTCCTCTACCGGTTCACCAACCCGGTGCTGCGGCCGGTACGCAAGGTGCTGCCGCCGGTGCGTCGGGTCAACACCGGCGCCGTGCTGATCGTGTACCTGCTGGAATGCCTGAAGTGGCTGCTGATCGCCGCCCTGGCCGGCATCGCGCCGAACGTGCTCGGCCTGGCGATCGCGGGCCTGGGCGAAACGCTGGATATCTTCCTGCTCACCTGGGTGGTGCTGGTGTTCGCCTGGTCGATCATGAGCATGCTCTCGACCGATCGCTACCACCCGGTGGCGAGGCTGGTGACGAGCCTGGCGGAGCCGCTGGTGCGTCCGCTTCGCGGGCGGATGACCATCGGTGGGCTGGATTTCTCGCCGACCGTGGTGATCCTCGGGCTGATCCTGGCGCGGATGCTTGTGGCGGCGCCGATCAAGGATTGGGGGGTGGCGTTGATGATGGGGGCGGGGGTGGGGTGAATGATTCGGGGCGTTTCGCCAGGAGATGTCGCGCACGTGCGTGCGGTCCTACGGCGGGGTAGTGCGGGGCGGTCAGCGGGCGCCCAGGCGGCGGGCGTCCGTCACGTTGGGTAGCGCGCTCAGGCGGCCCAGCAGGGTGGACAGCTGCTCGTAGTCCTTCACCTTTAGCGTGAAGCGCATTTCGACTTCGCCGGTGCGCACGTGCACGCGACTGGACGACGCCACGATATGCGGACCGGTATTGCTGATGGTGGTGGCGACGTCTTTTTGCAGGCCCTTGCGGTCGTAGCCGCGCAGCTCGATGTCGATCTCGTAGCTCTGCACTTCCACCCTGCCCCAGCTCACGTCGATCACGCGCTCCGGACTCCTGCGCGCCAGCCTTGCGAGGCTGGCGCAATCGGCGCGATGCACCGAAACGCCGCGCCCGCGCGTGATGAACCCGCGCACCGGGTCGCCCGGCAGCGGCTGGCAGCAACGCGCCAGCGTGGTCAGCAGGTTGCCCAGACCTTCGATGGATAGCGCCCCGCGATCGTGCTGCGCGGCGCGCGACGCCACCGGGTTGGACGATTGCGTGATGCCGGGCTCGGCGGGCTCCTGCTGCGAGCGGGCCACCTGGCCCAGCGTCACCTCGCCCAGGGCGATGGTGACGTAGAGCTCGTCCACCGATTTCAGGCGGAAATGCGTGGCCAGCTTCGCCAGGTCCACGTCGTCCAGCGCCAGGCGGCGCAGCTCCTTCTCGAGGCTGAGCTTGCCGGCCACGAGGTTGGCTTCGTGCGCTTCACGACGAAACCATGCGCGCACCTTTTCCTTGGCCCGCGACGTGTGCAGGTAACCGTGGTGCGCCGAGAGCCAGTCGCGGCTGGGCTCGGAAACCTTCGTGGTCAGGATCTCGATGCGGTCGCCGCTGCGCGGCTGTGTGGTCAGCGGCACAATGCGGCGGTTGAGCTTGGCGCCACGGCAGCGATGACCCACCTCGGTATGGATGTGATACGCGAAATCCAGCACCGTCGCGCCGCGCGGCATGTCGATCACCTCGCCCTTGGGCGACAGCACGTAGACGCGGTCTTCCATCAGCTCCGTCTCGAAGCCGGCGGCCAGTTCGGCCTCGTCTTCCCCACGGGGCTCCAGCAGCTTGCGCATCCAGGCGATCTTGGCCTCGAACTCCGCATCCGCCCCGCCGCCTTCCTTGTAGCGCCAGTGCGCGGCGACGCCCAGTTCGTTGGCGCGGTGCATCTCGTGGGTGCGTATCTGTACTTCCAGCGTCTTGCCCTGCGGACCCAGCACGGCCGTGTGCAGCGAGCGATAGCCGTTGCCCTTGGGCCGCGCCACGTAGTCGTCGAACTCGCCCGGCACATGCGGCCACAGGCTGTGGACCAGCCCCAGCGCCGCGTAGCAGTCGGCCACGCTGTCGACCAGGATGCGCACGGCGCGGATGTCGTAGAGGTCGGAGAATTCCAGCCCTTTCTTCTTCATCTTCTTCCAGATGGAGAAGATGTGCTTCGGCCGGCCCGCCAGATCGGCGCGCACGCCGGCGGTATCCAGCGTGTCGCGCAGGGTGGCCAGGCTGGAGGCGATGAAGGTTTCGCGGTCGGTCCGGCGTTCGTCCAGCAGGCGCGCGATGCGGCGGTAGGTGTCGGGCTCGAGGTAACGGAAGGCGAGGTCTTCCAGTTCCCATTTCAGCTGCCAGATACCCAGCCGGTTGGCCAGCGGCGCATGGATATCGGCAGTGAGCTGGGCCAGCTCGCGCCGCTCGTGGTCTGGCAGCGCCATGGCGGTACGCATGGCGGCGAGTTGCCGCGCGAGCAGCACGAACACCACGCGCAGGTCGCGGATGATCGCCAGCAGCAGCCGGCGCAGGCCCTCCGCCCCACTGGCAGGCCCGCGCTGCGCGTGCAGCGCCCAGACCTTCTCCGCCTCGCCCTGCCCTTCGACCAGCCGGCGCAGGGTAGGTGCCCAGGTCGCCGCCGCCTCGTCCGCCGCACCGGGCATGCCGTTGACCAGCGAAAACCAGAGCGCCGACGCGCAGGTTTCGTCGTCGCAGCCCAACAGGCGCAGCAGCTCGATGACGGTTTCGCCCTCGGCCCGCGCGCTCACGGGCAGCACGGCGCAGGCCTGCCGCGCACGCTCCGTCAGGGGCATGCCCGGGTCTTTCGCCTCCGTGGGCCGTACGTCGCTCATCGTGATGCCGCCTGCGCGTTGTCCAAAGCCTTGGCCAGCCGTTTGGCGGACACGGGCTCCGCGGTTTTCAGTTCCTGGGCGAACAGCGACACGCGCCATTCCTCCAGCAACCAGCGCAGTTCCCCCCAGGCATCCGCATCCAGCGCCGTACCACCGCCGTGCAACAGGGCACGCCAGTACGGCAGCACCTGCAGCATACGCGACTGATCGCGGGCGGGGTCCTGGCGCAAACGCTCGCCGCGCAGGCGCATGGCCTTGAGGTAACGCGGGATGTGCGCCAGCCGCGCAGTGGGCAGTTCGCGCAGGAACCCCGGCTGCAGCAGAGCGGCCAGCTGTTCGCGCAAGTCGTCGTAGCTGGCCTTGGCAAAGCCCATCAGCGGCGGCTCCATCCAGGGCCTGAGCTCGGCCTGCGCCTCGATGATCGGCTCGGCAAGCTTCTGCCGTGCCATCGCCGCGCCGAACAGCTTCTGCGCGAACTCCGCGCGCAATGCCTCGAACGCGGCATGCGTGCGTACCTCCAGGCGGCGCCCCTCGAGCAGATCGGCAAAGCCGCCTTCGACCAGGTCCTCGCGCAGGCCGTCGATACTGCCCATGGGGGCGTATTTCAGCGACAGCGGATTGGCGATGGGCAACTGCCGGCGCGCCCGCTTGAACTCGGGCCCAAGCGCCTCGCGCAGCAGTCGCTCCACGCCGCCCGCATGCGCCTCCGCGGCTTCGTCGGCACGTTCGAACACGCGTAGCGCCACCGCCTCACCCAGGTCCACCAGCGCCGGGTAGGCCACCAGGCCGGCGTCGGAGCGCACTTCCGCCGGAATCGATTCGAAGTCCCACGTCACGATGTCCTCGCGCGTGAGCTCGATATCCGTCTTGCGTGAGAAGGCCTCGCGCGCCTGGCTTTCCCATTGCGCGCGGATGGCCGTGAGGTCGCGGCCCTCGGCCAGCGTGCGGCCGTTTTCGTCGTGCACGCGATACCGCATCAGCAAGTGCGGTGGCAGGTCGGCGTCGGCGAAGGCGGCCGCGTCCACATCCACGCCGGTGGCCTTCTTCAGGAAGCGGGCCAGCGCCGCCGACAGCGACGTGTCGCGTGGGGCCTCCGCTTCCACGAACGCCCGGGCGAAATCCGGCGCCGGCACGAAGTTGCGGCGCAGCGCCTTGGGCAGGGCGCGGATCAGTTCGGCCACCTTGTCGGCCAGCAGGCCACCCACCAGCCATTCCCCGCGGGCCAGCGGCAGCGCGTTGAGGAAGGCCAGCGGCACGTTGATCGTGACGCCGTCGGCGGGGTCGCCGGGGACGAATCGGTATTCGAGCCGGTAGCGGTGCTGGCCCACGTCGATGGACGCGGGGAAGGCCTTGGGGTCGAGGCCGCTACCGGTGTCCATGACATCCGCCAGGGTCCAGCGCAGGGCCGCCTGCTCCCCGGGGGACGCCTTGCGGTACCACGCGTCGAGTGCCCGCACATCGGCGATCTCAGCGGGAAGCTTGCCCTCGAAGAAGGCGACAAGGGCATCGTCGGATCGCAGCAGGCCCGCGCGCCGCTGCTTGGCCTCGATGTCGTGGGCCTGCTCCAGTACACGCGCGTTGGCGCGCACGAAGTCCGCACGACTGTCGATATCCGCGCGTACCAGTGCTTCGCGCACGAAGATATCGTGAGCCAGCGCCGGGTCCTGGCGGTGGAAGGTCACCGGACGCCGCTCCACCAGCACCAGGCCGAACAGCGTGACCTGCTCGTAGGCCACCACGGTGCCGCGCTTGCGCGACCAGTGCGCGTCGCGCGCCGTGGCGCGCACCAGATGGCCGGCCTGGGATTCGATCCAGGCCGGATCGACGCGCGCGTTCATCATCGCCCAGATGCGGCCGCCGATATCCAGAATCTGCGCGGCGAAGATCCAGGCCGGCGGCGCCTTGGCCAGCGCGGAGCCCGGAAACACCTGGAAACGGCGCTCGCGCGTGCCGCGGAACACGCCCTTCTCGTCCTTGTGCCCGACCTGCGTGGGCAGGCCAGCCAGCAGGCTGCGGTGCACCGCCTCGAACAGCCCGTCGCCAAGCGCATCGGCCGCGGGGGCACCCTTTGGGGCGTCCTTGGCGTCCTTGGCCTTGGTGTCATCCTTGGCGTCCTTGGTTCGCTTCGGGTCGCCGGCCACGGGCCCGGCGGGCTCCTTGCCCTGCGTACCCCAGTCGATGTCCCGCACCACCAGCACCAGCTGGCGGTGCAGTTCGCGCCATTCGCGCATGCGCATGAAGCTGAGGAAATGCCGCGAGCACCAGTCGCGCAGTTTCGACGAGGTCAGTTCCTCGGCGGCGGCGAGGTAGCCGCGCCAGAGGTTGAGCACGCCGACGAAGTCCGACTTGGGGTCGGCGAACTGCGCATGGGCGGCATCGGCCTGCCCGCGCGCCTCGGGCGGACGCTCGCGTGGGTCCTGGATGCTGAGGAAGGCGACGATGGTGGTCAGTTCGGCCAGCGCGCCCAGGCGCCGCGCTTCCACCATCATGCGCGCCAGCTGCACGTCGATCGGCAGCCGCGCCACGGTGCGTCCCGTCGCGGTCAGCCGGCGATCGTCGTCGATGGCGCCGATCTCGGCAAGACGGCGGTAGCCGTCGGCCACGACGCGCGGGTCCGGGGCCTCCAGGAAGGGAAAATCCTCCACCTCGCCCAGGTCCAGCGCCAGCATGCGCAGGATCACGTTGGCCAGCGACGAGCGCAGCAGTTCCGGGTCGGTGAACTCCGGACGCAGGTTGAACTCGGCTTCCTCGTACAGGCGGTAGCAGATGCCGGGGCCCACGCGTCCGCAGCGACCCTTGCGCTGGTTGGCGGCGGCCTGCGAGATGGGCTCGATGTGCAGGCGTTCCAGCTGGCCGCGCTGGCTGTAGCGCTTGACCCTGGCCGTGCCCGGGTCCACCACGTAACGGATGCGCGGCACCGTGAGCGACGTTTCGGCGACGTTGGTGGCCAGCACGATGCGCCGCTTGGGCCCGGGCCGGAACACCCGGTCCTGCTCCTGGGCGGACAGCCGCGCGTACAGCGCCAATACTTCCGTCTCGCGGTACTGCTTGCGTGACAGCAGCAGGTGGGTATCGCGGATCTCGCGCTCACCGGGCAGGAACACCAGCACGTCGCCGCGGGGATCTTCTCGCGTGATGTCGTCCATCGCGTCGGCCACCTGCTGGGCGACGTTGCCCTCGCCGCGCTCGCCCAGGGGCCGGTAGCGCACTTCCACGGGGAAGGTGCGGCCTTCCACCTCGACCACCGGCGCGTTGCCGAAGTGCGCGGCGAACCGCTCCGTGTCGATGGTGGCGGAGGTGACGATGATCTTGAGATCGGGGCGGCGCTGGGCCAGTCGGCGCAGGTAGCCCAGCAGGAAATCGATGTTGAGGCTGCGCTCGTGGGCCTCGTCGATGATGATCGTGTCGTAGGCCGACAGCCAGGGATCGGACTGTGTCTCGGCCAGCAGGATGCCGTCG
This sequence comes from Xanthomonas sp. NCPPB 2632, assembly GCF_041228075.2. Taxonomy (NCBI): domain Bacteria; kingdom Pseudomonadati; phylum Pseudomonadota; class Gammaproteobacteria; order Lysobacterales; family Lysobacteraceae; genus Xanthomonas; species Xanthomonas sp. NCPPB 2632. Next base: position 1,164,575 of record NZ_CM192979.1, on the reverse strand, counting down.
GTCATGAACTTGACCAGGGCCTGGTCGGACACACGCTCGGTGAAGCGCACCTGGAAGCCCACCTTGTCGCCCAGGGGCGTAGCCAGTTCCTCGGCGACTCGGGTGGCCACCGACCGGGCGGCCAGGCGCCGCGGCTGGGTGCAGCCGATCATCCCCGCTTCGCCGCGACCGGCGGCCAGGCACAGCTTGGGCAGCTGGGTGGTCTTGCCCGAGCCGGTTTCGCCCGCCAGCACCACCACCTGGTTCTCACGGATGAGCTTGATGATGTCCTCCGCCCGCGCGGCGATCGGCAGCGAGGCATCCACCGCGATCGGCGGCTTGGACGCCGCCCGTGCGGCCCGGCGCTCCCGCGATACGGCGATATCCGTGGCCAGGGCCTCGATGCGGGCGGCGTCGGGCTTGCGGGACAGGGCGCGCCAGCGCCCCAGCAGCCGTCCCACATCGCGGCTGCTCACCGCATCGAGCGCATGGCGAAGCTCGCGCAGGCGCGGATGATCGGGCGACGGAGAGCGTGCGGGACGTGTGGGTGTACTCATCGACACCCATGATAGCGTGCGCCTATGGTCCGGATCGGAACGTTTCATTTCACAGCGGTTCCCGACGGGCGGTAAAATGCCTCATCGAAAACGAAAAAACCAAGGAGAGTCGCAACATGGCCATCGATATCGGCATTGCCAAGAACGATCGTGAAACGGTTGCCGAGCACCTCTCGAAGCTGCTCGCCGATACGTATTCGCTCTACCTGAAGACCCACAATTTCCATTGGAACGTGACCGGGCCGCAGTTCAACAGCCTGCACGCCATGTTCGAGGTGCAGTACAACGCCCTGTGGCTGGCCGCCGACGAAGTGGCCGAGCGGATCCGCGTCCTCGACGTGTTCGCCCCCGGCTCGTACAGCCAGTTCGGCAAGCTCACCTCGATCAAGGAAGAAGCGGGCGTGCCGGACTGGAAAACCATGGTGGCCCAGCTGGTCGAAGGCCATGAAATCGCCGCCGCCACCTCGCGTGACACCTTCCGTGCCGCCGAGGCCGTGGGCGACGAAGGCACCGCCGACATGGTCACGGGCCGCCTGAAGGAGCACGAAAAAACGGCCTGGATGCTGCGTTCCCTGCTCGCCTGACACCATCGTGGCCCGTCATCCCACCGATGGCGGGCCACGGTTTCTCTGAGGCCAGCCTGACCGGCTATGCTGCAATGCGTTGAGCCGGTCACCTTCGTTGGTTAAGCTCCCCCGGTTACCTTCTGACTCCACTCGGGGGCCGATCGGTCCGGGGATTGTTTTGAGCGCTGCCACCAAGACCGACCGAAGCCACCCCATCCTTGCCGCATTGATCCTCGCGGTCCTCGTCGCTGGCCTGAACGTCGGCCTCTGGCTGGTCGCCAATCTGCCCAACGGGCCGAGCGACTGGCATGGGCCCATCCCCGGATTCGCGTTCACGGCGTACCAGCGCTACCAGAACCCCATGAAGGGCGACTTCTCCACGGACCCGGAGATCGACAGCGACCTGAAGCTGGTGCGGCGCTATTCCCCGCGCATTCGCACCTACTCGATGCTGGAAAACCCCCAGACCATCCGCCTGGCCGCTAAGGAAGGCCTGGATGTCATGGCCGGCGCCAACATCGACACGCGCCTGGAAAACAACGAGCGCGAGATCGAAGCGCTGATCGCCCAGGCCAACCGCTACCCGAAAACGATCTCCCGCGTGATCGTAGGTAACGAATCGTTGTTCCGCGGCGACATGAAGCCCGCGCAGATCATGGCCTACCTCGACCGGGTGCGCGCCGCGGTGCGCCAGCCGGTGTCGGTGGCCGAGCCGTTCCACGTGTGGATCCAGAATCCCGAGCTGGCCGACCACGTCGACTTCATCACCGTCCACCTGTTCCCCTACTGGAACGGCATCGAGGCCCGTGCCGGCGTGGCCGATTCCATCGGCACGCGCAATGCCGACGGCAGCAACGACACCGAGGGCAGCTACCAGGCCCTGCAGAAGGTCTTCCCGGGCAAGCACATCGCCATCGGCGAGATCGGCTGGCCGTCCAACGGCGACCGCTACAAGTACGCCTATCCCAGCGTGTCCAACGAGGCCATCTTCCTTCGCGAGTTCTTCAACGTCGCCAAGCGCAAGGGCATCGACGACTACTACGTGCTGGAAGCCATCGACCAGCCGTGGAAGGAAAACCTGGGCGAGGGCCGCACCGGCGCGTACTGGGGCATGTTCAACGCCGATCGCCAGCTGAAATTCCCGTTCACCGGCCCGGTCACCGAGGACGTGGGCTGGCCGTGGAAGGCCTTTGCTGCCTCGCTGCTGGCGTTCTTCCCGATGCTGTGGTTCGGCTACCGCTTCAGCCGCTTCAAGCTGATGGGCCGGCTGTTCTTCATGGCGCTGGTACAGCTGGCCTGCGGCCTGATCGTGTGGTCGGCCACGCTGCCGTTCAACTTCTACCTCAGCCCGTTCGACTGGGCGATGCTGATCCTGCTGTTCCCCGCGCAGATCGCCATTCTCAGCATCCTGCTGATCAACGGCTTCGAGTTCACCGAGGTGCTGTGGCGGCGCGAGTGGATCCGCCACGCCGGGATGCTGCCGAAGGACCCGGTGGAGCGGCAGCCCTTCGTCTCCATCCACCTGGCCTGCCACAACGAGCCACCGGAGATGGTCCAGGTCACCCTGGATTCCCTGGCCGCGTTGGACTACGAGAACTACGAAGTGTTGGTGCTGGACAACAACACCAAGGACCCGGCGGTCTGGGAACCGGTCAAGGCCTACTGCGAGCAGCTGGGCGCGCGGTTCCGCTTTTTCCACCTGGAACCCTGGCCCGGCTACAAGGCCGGCGCGCTGAACTTCGGTCTCACCGCCACCGACGAGCGCGCCGACGTGGTCGCGGTGATCGATGCGGACTACGTGGTCCGCGAAGACTGGCTCGCCTCGCTCACGGGCTATTTCCACGACGCCAAGGTGGCCGTGGTGCAGTGCCCGCAGGCCCACCGCGATTTCGAGAACAACCGTTTCCGCCGCATGACGGCCTGGGAATACGACGGCTTCTTCCGCATCGGCATGCACCATCGCAACGAGCGCAATGCCATCATCCAGCACGGCACCATGACCATGGTGCGCCGCTCCGCGCTCGAGGGCACCGGCGGCTGGTCCGAGTGGACCATCTGCGAGGACGCCGAGCTGGGCCTGCGCCTGATGCACGCCGGCTACGAGCTGGTCTATGTCGACGAGTTGATGGGCAAGGGCCTCACCCCTGCCGACTTCAAGGCCTACAAGAGCCAGCGCTACCGCTGGGCCTTCGGTGCCATGCAGATCCTCAAGGGTCGCTGGACCTGGATGACCCGCAAGGGGCCGTTGTCGGCCGGCCAGCGCTTCCACTTCCTCACCGGCTGGTTCAGCTGGTTCGCGGACGCGCTGCATTTCATCTTTACGATGATGGGCCTGTTGTGGACCGCCGGCATGATCTACGCGCCGCAGTACTTCAACCTGCCGATGCAGCTGTTCCTCATTCCGGTCATCGGGTTCTTCTTCGCCAAGGCCATCTTCGGCTTCGTGCTCTATCGCGCGCGTGTTCCGTGCAGCTGGTACGACACGATCATGGCCTCCGTGGCCAGCATGGGCTTGTCGCATGCCATTGCGCGCGGCATCCTGCATGGCCTGACCCGCGAGAAAACCGCGTTCGTGGTCACGGCCAAGAGCCGACGCATGGGCGGCAGCAGCTTCGCCGCCTTCGCACCGGTGCGCGAGGAAGGCCTGATGGCCATCGCGCTGCTGTGCGCCGTGATCGGCATGGCCCTGCACTACGGCACGGCGTACACGGAAAGCGTGCTCTGGATGTTCATCCTCACCGCGCAATCCATTCCGTACGTATCGGCCCTGGTCGGTGCGTGGATCGCACACCGCGCGGGTGACGAGGCGGGTTGATTCAGCCTCGTTCACCTTTGTGTATCGACCTTACACATCCGGCGCGGTAAGTTAGGTCGGAGACAAGCCACGAACGGAACAGGACGCTCATGCGCCTTAAAAGACGCCATGGACTGCTGCTCCTGCCGTGGTTCCTCCTCCCCGGCCTGGTCCACGCGCGCATCGTGCTCACGGTGGACGGTGTTGACGACACCCTCAAGAGCGCGGTCGTGGCGGGTGTCGACCTGTCGCAGTACACGCAGCGCGATGTCACCGCCGCGCAGGTGCGCCGCCTCTACGAAAAAGCGCCCGAACAGGTGCAGGCCACACTGCGGCCCTACGGTTACTACGAAGCCTCGGCCACGGGCGACCTGAAACAGGTCGGCAAGGACTGGCAGGTCACCCTGCATGTGGTGCCGGGCCTGCCGGTCAAGATCACCGCGGTGAACGTTACAGTGGACGACGATGCCGGCAAGGTGCCCGCCGTGCGCCGCGCGGTACGCGGCGTCACCGCGTTGAAGGACCAGCCGATGAACGACGGTGCCTACGAGGGCGCGCGCGATGCCGTCAGCGGCGCACTCACCGCCACGGGATACCTCGACGCGCGCCTGGTCACGCACACCGTGGAGGTGAACCGGGCCGAGCACAGCGCCACGGTGAACCTGGCCTGGGACACCGGCAAGCGTTACCGCTACGGCCATGTGGTGTTCAAGAACTCGCAGTTCCGCGACGGTTTCCTCGATCGCTACGTGCCGTTCAAGAGCGGCGACTATTTCTCGCAAGGGCAGCTGCTGGACTTGCAGCAGGCGTTGAACGGCGCCGATTACTTCGCCGTGGTCAACGTCATCCCCGATACGGACAACGCAAAGGATGGCACCATCGATATCGCCGTGGAACTCGCGCCGGCCAAGCGAACCATCTATACGGGCGGCCCCTTCTACGGCACCGATACGGGCCCGGGCCTGCGCGGCGGCATCGAGAAACGCTGGATCAACGACCGCGGCCACAAGTGGAAGAACGAGCTGGTCGTGGCGCAGCGGCTGAAAACGATCTCCACGCTGTACCAGATTCCCCTGCCCGGCCCCAACCAGCGCAGTTTCAATTTCGGCGCCAATTTCCGCGATGCGGACACGGTGACCTCGCAGTCGCGCACGCTGCAGCTGGTGGCCAACGAAACCCGGCTCTGGCACGGCTGGACGCGTACCGTCGGCATCAGCGCGCTGTCCGGCACCTTCACGGTCGGCAAGCGCGGCGACGAGAGCGACACCGCCGAAGGCCTGGAGCACGGCCGCAGCACCCTGCTGTATCCGGAAGTCACGCTGAGCCGGAAGAAGGGTGACAACCCCACCTTCGTGCGCAGCGGCTGGTCGCTCACGCTTACCGCGCGCAGCACCGCCGGCGGCCTGCTCTCGGATGCGCGGTTCTCCCAGGTGATCGGCGACGCGAAGTGGATCCAGTCGTTCTGGGGGCGCAACCGCCTGATCCTGCGCGGCACCGCCGGCAAGATCTGGACGGACGATTTCAGCGCCCTGCCCCCGCAGCTGCGTTTCTTCGCCGGTGGCGATCGCTCCGTGCGCGGCTACGATTTCGAGAGCATCGGCCCGCGAAATGCCTTCGGCCGCGTCATTGGCGGCGAAGGCCTGCTGGTGGGCAGTACCGAGGTGGAGCACTACTTCACCCGTAACTGGGGCATGGCCGCGTTCGTCGATGCCGGTAACGCCTTCACCGGCACCGATTACAGCCCGCGCGTGGGCGCCGGCCTGGGTGTGCGCTGGCTGTCGCCGGTGGGCATGATCCGTGCCGATGTCGGCGTGCCCGTCGGCGACAAGAACGAGCATGGCATCCACCTGCATGTCGTCATCGGGCCCGACCTGTGAGGAGCGTCCGCATGACATGGTTCGTCCGTATCGCCGTGGCGCTGGGTACGTTGCTGCTCGTGGTCGTCCTGGGCGTGTGGTGGCTGGTCGGCAGCGCATCCGGCCTGCGCTTCGCGCTGGCCCGCGCGCAAGGCTTCACCGATGGCGCCCTCACGGTGCAACAGGCCGAGGGCCGCCTCGCCGGGCCGCTGGATATCACCGGCCTGCGCTACCGCGACGGCAAGGGCATGGATGTGCGCGTCGCCACGGCCCACCTGGACTTCGCGTTCGGTGCGCTGCTGCGCAAGCGCGCGCACATCTACACCCTGACCGCGGACGGCATCGATGTCGCCCTCGGACCCAGCCAGCCGGACACCCAGCCCTCCGAGCCCCTCTCGCTCAAGCCACCGCTCGACATCGTGCTGGACCGGGTCAAGGTCGGCCATGTGCGGGTCACCCAGGAAGGCAAGCCGCTGTTCGAGTCGAACTCGCTGGACCTGGCCGGCTCGTGGACGGCGGACGGCATCGCCCTCAAGACACTGGCGCTGCGCGCGCCCGACGGCCAGGCGGACCTGGGCGGCACGCTGGCGGTGGGCAAGCAGTATCGCGGCGACGGCACGGCGAGTTTCCGCTGGAAAGTCGGCGACATCGACTACGCGGGCACCGTCGAGGCGCACAGCGATGGCGCCCGGGCGCATACCGTGGTCAAGCTGACCCTGCCGTTGCTGGCGCAGGTGGACGCCAACCTGCAACAGAGCGGCGATTTCCCCTGGACGGCATCCATCGATGCGCCGTCCTTCGACCCGAAGCCCCTGCTCGGCGACAGCAGCCTCACCTCGCTGGCGCTGGCCGTGAAGGGCAGCGGCGACCGCTACGGCGCCAACCTCACGGGCGATTTGTCGCTCAACGATTACGTCGTGCGCCTGGCGCCCTTGAAGGCCACCTTCGATCACGACTACAAGCGCCTGACGCTGGACGAACTGACCGTCGGCTCGCCTCAGGTCAAGGGCTCGCTCACGGCGAACGGCACGGTGGACATCGCGGCCGCGCCCGTCTCGGCCGACCTGGCACTGAACTGGAAGGACGTGCTGGTGCCGGCCAATGTGGCCGGGCAGGACCTGGCCAGCACGGGGCAGCTCGGCTTCAAGGGCAGCGCCGACGCCTACCATGCTGCCGGCGATATCGATATCGGGCCGCCGGGACGGCTCGGCAAGTTCACCCTGGACGTGGACGGCACGCCGGATCTCGTCACGCTGCACACGGTGGAGCTGAAACAGGCCAACGGCAACCTGGGCGCCAGCGGCACGCTCACCCTGAAACCCGCGCTGGCGTGGAAACTCGACGTCGAGGGCAACCGTTTCGATCCCGGCCAGCTGCTGGCCGAGTGGCCCGGCGCCCTCAACCTCGACCTCTCCACGGAAGGGCGCCTCGTCGACGACCAGCCCCTCGGCACGCTGGCCCTGCGCAAGCTGGACGGCACGCTGCGCCAACGTCCGCTGCGCGGCAACGGCGAGCTGACACTGAAACCGCACGAGGTGGTCAACGGCACGCTGGACCTCGCCTCCGGCGGCAGCACCATCCGCCTGGATGCCAAGGGCGACACCGCCAACGATGCCACGCTCAAACTCGCCATCGCCTCGCTGGGCGACTGGCTGCCCGATGCAGGCGGTCGCGTGCAGGGCGACATCACCGCGCGGGGCAACCTGCCGAAGCTGGCGGTAACGGCGAAGCTTCGCGGCGGGGCCATCGTCTACGCCGGCCAGAAGATCGATGCGCTTACCGTCGATGCCGACATCCCCGATATCAGCGCACCCGGCGGCAAGCTCGACCTCGTCGGCACCGGCGTCAACGCCGGTGGGCTGGCCTTCGACCGCCTTGCCGTGGACGCCGACGGCACGCAGGAAAAACACCAGCTCAGCATCGATGCCCGCGGCCGCCCGCTCACGGCCGGCCTGCGTCTCTCGGGCGCCCTGCGCAACGGCGCCTGGAGCGGCACCCTGTCGGCACTGGACCTCGATTATCAGGGCCTGCCGCGCTGGCGCCTGCAGAATCCCAGCCAGCTGACCTACAAGGACGGCGCGGCCAGCCTGGGCGACCTCTGCCTTACCGCCGGCGATCCCCTGCTCTGCATCAACGCCCGCCAGGACAAGGCCGGCAACCTCGACGCCAGCTATCGCCTGCGCCAGGTGCCGCTGGCCCTGCTGATGACGGCCGCACAGGCTTCCGACAGCCCCATGCGCGCGGACGGCATCATCGAAGGCGACGGCACCATCCGCCGCACGGCCGCCGGAGCCCTGTCCGGGCAGGCCGATGTGCGCTCGGCGCACGGCACGGTGGCCTACGCGGATCGTGCGGACCAGCCGCTGGTGGTCTACGACAACCTGTCGGCCAACGCGCAGCTGTCGCCCGGCAGCCAGCGGGTCACCCTCAAAGCCAACCTCGACCACGGCGGCACGCTTGCGGGCAATGTCACGCTCAGCGGAGCGCAACAGGCTCTCGGTGGCACGATCGCGCTGCACCTGAAAGACCTCGGCATCATCGAGCTGTTCACCACCGAAATCGCCGAAGTGAAGGGCGGCCTCGACGCCGACTTCAACCTGGGCGGCACGGTGGCCGACCCGTCGATCACCGGCCAGGCCGTGGTCTCGGGCTTCGCCGCCGAGGTGCCCAGCGCCGGCCTGAAACTGAAGAACGGCCGCATCAGCGTCACAACAGCGGACGCGAAGAACTACGTCGTCGACGGCACCGTCGGCTCGGGCGAGGGCACGCTGGGGATCAAGGGCACGGCGCTGCTGGGCACGGGCGCCACGATGCGCCTCGGCGTGACGGGTTCGAAGTTCACCGCGGTGGACATCCCGGCGGCCAAGGCGATCCTCTCGCCGGACCTGACCATCGTGCAGGACGCCAAGGGCATGAACGTCACCGGCAAGCTCAATGTCGACCTGGCCGACGTCAACGTCGAACGCCTGCCCGGCGCCGGGGCCACCAAGGCGTCCTCCGATGTCGTCGTGGTCGACGACAAGAAGCGCGAAGCCGCTGCGGAAGCATCACCCATCCGCGCCGACATCCGCGTGGATCTGGGCCAGAAGGTGCACCTGGTCGGCTTCGGCATCGACGGCCGCATCACCGGCCAGCTGGACGTGCGCGAACGCCCCGGCCGCGCGACCACCGGCCAGGGCCAGATCGGCGTGGACGGCACCTACAAGGCCTACGGTCAGGACCTGAGAATCGAGCAGGGCCAGCTGTTGTTCGCCAGCACACCCATCGACAACCCCGGCCTGAACATCCGTGCCGCGCGCACCCTCAACCCGAACGCCACCATCGACGAAGGCCAGAAGGTCGGCCTCTACGTCTCGGGCACGGCGCAGCGCCCTATCCTCACCGTGTTCTCCAACCCGGTGATGGAACAGTCCGACGCGCTCTCCTACCTCGTCACCGGCAAGCCGCTGTCGCAGGTGAAGGGTGGCGAAGGCAACATGGTGGGCGCCGCCGCGCAGGCGCTGGGCTCCGCCGCAGGCGACCTGCTGGCCAAGCGCGTGGGCTCCCGCATCGGCGTGGACGATATCGGCGTCACCAACAGCGACGCCCTCGGCGGCGCTTCGGCCTTCACGGTGGGCAAGTACCTGTCGCCGCGCCTCTACCTCAGCTACGGCGTCGGCCTGTTCGACCCCGGCCAGGTCATCACGCTTCGCTACCTGTTCAGCCACAAGTGGAATTTCGAGGCTCAGAACGCGACCGATTTCAGTCGTGCGAGTTTGAATTATCGACTCGAAAGGTGAGGATTTGGGCAAGAGCCGTCGGCCTTCGGAGCAAGAGCCTTGGCGTCTTGGAGCAAGAGCCGGCGGGTGCCACCCTCGTGGCCACGCCTGCGGCGACCCGTCAATGAAGGGCCGCGTCCGCGGCCGTTTATTGATTGCCCTTCGGGCCGGGTCGGGCTTCGAACGGGGGTTTTCGACTCGACATCCTGTCTCGCGAAAACGGCCGGCCGTCCTGGCCGGCCCCCTTCGGGCCTTGTCCGTTCGAAGCCCTCGCCTGCGGCTACCGGCCACGAGGGTGGCACCCGCCGGCTCTTCCTGACACTGAGGTTGCGTGTGGGAAGAGCGAAGAGCTGGGTTTCGCTTCGTGGCTGGGAACGCTCGCTTGCCTGTGGCGCACGGCATCAGTCGCCTTAGGTAGGTTGAGGGTTCGCGCACATGCGTGCGCTCCTACCCCCCAGACGGCAGATAACGCGTTGGGTATTCCAACGGCTTGCCCTACCCCTGGGGTAGGAGCCCACGATGTGGGCGAAAAGCCAACAAAGCGCTGACGCCATACCCCACACCTCTGCGACCGCTCGCGTCACAACCCACCTCAGTGTCGGGAAGAGCCGGCGGGTAGCCCCCTCGGTGCCGGTAGCCGCAGGCGAGGGATTCGCACAGATCAGGCCCGCAGGGGGCCGGCCAGGACGGCCGGCCGTTTCCGCTGAGACAGGAGGTCGAATCGGAAACCTCCGTTCGAAGCCCGACCCGGGCCCGAAGGGCGATAGACAAACGGCCGCGGGTAGGAGCGCACGATGTGCGCGAATCAAAGACACGGCCGCGCTAGCGGCTTTCCACGACGGGTCGCCGCAGGCGTGGCACCGAGGGGGCTACCCGCCGGCTCTTGCCCCAAAACGCCAAGGCTCCAAAGCCAAACGCGATGCCGAAGGCGAGCCCTGCACCAAGCCCATCCTTGCCATTAGCTTGCCACCCCCCTCACAGCCCACGTGATTCCCTCGACCAGGTAACCGCATGGGAGACCCGCAATGGCATCCGGTAAAGAACAGGGCATCCAGCACGAAGGCGCTGCCGGCGGCTGGGGATCGGTATCGGGCATGAGCCAGGTGCTGTTGCGGGAAAAACCCACGCCAGCCTCGATGGACACCCTGCTCCACCAGAACAAGCCACACGGCTTCATGTGCACCTCGTGCGCGTGGGGTAAGCCGAAGAAGCCCCATCGGTTCGAGTTCTGCGAGAACGGCGCCAAGTCCACACTGTGGGAGCTGACGTCCGATCGCTGCACACCGGCCTTCTTCGCCGAACACACCGTCACCGAACTGCTCGGCTGGGCGGACTTCGACCTGGAAATGCAGGGACGCCTGACCGAGCCGATGCGTTACGACGCTGACACCGATCGTTATGTCGCATGCTCGTGGAACGAAGCGTTCGAAGGCATCGGCGCCACGTTGAAAACGCTCGACCCGAAGTCAGTCGTTTTCTACGCCTCAGGCAAGTCGGCGCTGGAGCAGTCGTACCTGTACGGCCTGACCGCGCGCTTCTACGGCAACAACAACCTTCCCGACAGTTCCAACATGTGCCACGAGACCACCTCGGTCTCGCTGAAGCAGGTTGTCGGTTCGCCGGTCGGTACGTGCGTGCTGGAAGACTTCGACACCTGCGACGCCATCTTCTACTTCGGGCAGAACCCGGGAACCAACAGCCCGCGCTTCCTGCATCCGTTACAGGAAGCGGTGAAGCGCGGTTGTCGGATCGTGACGTTCAACCCCGTCCGCGAGCAGGGGCTGGTGCGTTTCGTCAATCCACAGAACCCGTTGCAGATGCTGACCGGTCACGCGACCGAGTTGTCGCATATGTACCTGCAGGTCAGGCCGGGTGGCGACATCGCCGCGCTCATGGGCCTGTGCAAGCATGTCTTCGCGCTCGACGAGGCGCGGCGTGCCGCTGGCGACGAGGGCATCGTCGATCGCGCTTTCATCGCTCAGCACACCAGCGAGTTCGACGACTTCGCCGCCAAGGTGCATGCCACCGCGTGGGATGACATCGAGCGGGAATCGGGCCTGGCACGCCACGACCTCGAGACGGCCGCCGAGGTCTATGCGACGGCGAAGCGCGTGATCGCCGTCTACGGCATGGGGCTGACCCAGCATGTCCACGGTTCGCAGTCGATCGGCGTGCTGGTCAATCTCCTGTTGCTGGGCGGACACATCGGCCGCGATGGCGCGGGCATCTGCCCCGTGCGTGGCCACTCCAACGTGCAGGGACAACGCACTGTCGGCATATCGGAGAAACCGGAACTGGTGCCACTCGACGTGCTGGCGAAGCAGTTCGACTTTGAACCGCCACGCGACAAGGGCATGGGCACCGTCGAGGCGTGCGAGGGCATCATCGCGGGCACGGTGAGCGGTTTCATCAGCCTGGGTGGGAATTTCGTTCGCGCCGTGCCGGATCGCGAGGTAGTCGAGGCGGCGTGGACCACGCAGGCGCTGACGGTCTACATCGCGACCAAGCTCAACCGCAGCCACCTGGTCCACGGCAAGGCGTCTTACCTGCTGCCGTGCCTGGCGCGTTCCGAGGACGACGTGCAGGCCGGCGGAAGCCAGTCGGTCTCGATGGAGGACAGCTTCAGTCACATCCACGGCTCCATCGGCAAGCGCACGCCGGCCAGCGAGCACCTGCTGTCCGAGGTGGCCATCGTAGCCGGCATCGCCAAGGCCACGCTGCCGTCGAATCCCGCCTGGCGGTGGGATGCATGGACGGCCGATTACGGACTCATCCGCGACCTGATCGAACAGACCTACCCGGATCAGTTCAAGGATTACAACGCACGCATGTTCGACGCCGGCGGTTTCTACCGCGGCAATCCCGCGCGCGAGCGCGAGTGGAAAACGGAAACGGGCAAGGCGCGCTTCACCACGCCATCCGTGCTGTCGGCCGTGGGCGTCGGCGATGCGCCGGGACGCTATCACCTGATCACGATGCGCTCCAACGACCAGTTCAACACGACCATCTACGGGCACAGCGATCGCTTGCGTGGGCTGGAAGGATCGCGTGCGGTGTTGCTGATGAATCCCGCGGATATCGACCGCGATGGATTGCACGCGGGACAGGTCGTATCGCTCGTGGGGGATGCCGGCGATGCGGCATCGCGCGCGGTGGGCGGGCTGACCGTGACGCCGTTCAACCTGCCGTCCGGTTGCGTCGGCGGTTACTACCCCGAGATGAATCCGCTGATGCCGCTGTGGTACCACGACGTGGCGTCGAAGACGCCCGCGGCGAAAGGCGTACCGGTGCGCATCCTCGCCACCACGCCAGCCGGGCACGTCACCGCCTGACAGCAGGCCCGGTCGTCGTGACGCACGACGGCCGTCCCGCGTTGCCGGGGGTCAGCGTGCCGCGTGCAGGCGATGCAGCAGTTCGGCCTCGGTGAGGGAGATGCCGCAGGTTTCCGCGATGTCCTTCGGCGTGGCGCCCTGCCGCGCCAGGCGCTGGGCCAGGGCCAGCGAACGATCGCTGGTGCTGCCAGGTTCGGACGCCAGCGTGACCGTGGGTGCATGACGCACCTGCTCTTCGATATCGCCCAGGCGATTTTCCAAACGCCTCAGCATCGTATTGAGCGTGTCGGGGGCGATCACGGGCTCCGCGGGGGCCGTGGGCGGCAGCGGCTCGGCCACGGGTGCCGCCACCGGGGTCATGCCCGCACGGCCCAGTCGACGAAACACCAGCAACAGGCCCAGCAGGTTGACGAGGGCCAGTCCGACGAGGACATATCCGACGATGGGGTTCATGCGGTAAGGCTCCCGTTATGAGCGCGGACACGGTAGCGCAACGCGGCCGCGCTGCCTACCGACGGCAACGCGGCGTGGGCGTCAGCTCCGGCACAGGCGCGCCACGTCGATCAACGCGATGAACCCGTCGTCGCGGGTGATGACACCGGTGACCGGATCGTCGCGGCGGTCGGCACGGCCCGGCGGAGGCACGTCCACGTCACCTGCATCGAACTGCAGCATGTCGCCGATGACGTCGATGAGCATGCCGACGATGCTGCCGCTATCGTCGAAGACGATGACGCGGTGCGTATCCTCCGCGCCGGGCTCCACGTGGCCGTCCAGGCCGAAACGGCGCCGGCCGTCGAGCACGGGGACGATCTGTCCACGCAGGTTCACGATGCCCAGCACGTCCGCCGGCCCACCGGGCACCGGCGTGATGTCGCCCGGACGGATCACTTCGCGCACGCTGGCCAGGGGCACCGCATAACGTTGGCCCTTGAGCGAGAAACCCAGCCAGGTGCCCTGGCCGTTGCCTTGCGAGTCGGTCACGGATCCAGCTCCTTTTCCAGCCATTCGATCAGCGCGATGGTATCCACCACGCCGCATTTCGGATCTTGCGACATGCCGGCCAGCCACGGCCGGGTGGTCGCACCATGGCGCCAGTGGATGGCGTCCGTATGTAGTTCGACCGGCTCGTCGACGACGATGCACGCCAGCGCCCAGCCGCGCTCGCCGAGCAGCACCAGCGTGGAGGCCAGCGCGCCGGCCATGTCCGGGGAGAGGATGGCCGCAAGATCGGCCACCCGTGCTTCGCCGCCGGGATGACGCCAGCGGCCCAGGCAGATCGGGTTGGGCACGTTCGGCGGCGACAGCGGCGGAATGGGCAGCACGTGGCTGACCTCCGCCATCGGCACGGCCAGCTTCACGCCGGCCGCGATGCACAGCAGGTAGCGGTCGTCCACGCGCGGCCCGGTGGGCTGCGACGGCGCATTGCGCCAGGTTTCGATGGCCACCACCGCGCCACGCGTTTCGGGAACGACCGGCGGCGCCACGGCCGGTGTCAGCAGTTCGGCCAGGTAATCGGCCACCACCTGTTCGGCGTCCTGCTTGGCACGCATCACGCCGCCGCATCCGTGGCGCTGCTGGCGACGGACGCCTCGCGCGCGGGTAGCCGCAACTCGTCGAGCAACTGCCGATACGCCAGTCCGCCGCGCTTCGCGGCCGGCCACGAGGCCAGCGGAATACCCGCCGCGCTGGCTTCGCGGATCTGCGTGTCGGTGGGAATCACGGCTTCGCTCACGCTGTCGCCATACTGCTCGCGCAACTGCGCGAGACAGGCACGCGAGGCGTGCGTGCGCGCGTCGTACAGGGTGGGCACGATGGTGCGCGGCAGCGGGCGGCCGCGCGAGCGTTCGATCATCGACAGGCTGCGCAGCATGCGCTCGAGACCGGCAAGCGCCAGGGCCTCGGTCTGCGTGGGCACCACCAGGCGGTCGCTGGCCGCCAGCGCGTTGACCATCAGCACGCCCAGGGTCGGCGGGCAGTCGAGCAATACGTGGTCGAAATCGGGCGCCAGTTCCGCGAGCGCCTGCGACAGCACCAGGCCTTGCCCGGCACGCGTACCCAGCTGGCGGTCCAGCGTGATCATGGCGGCCGAGGCCGGCAAGACGCTCAGTCGATCCCACCGGGTGGCATGCACGAGCGTGCGCACCGGCAGGGGGATGGCGTTGCCGCTGGTGCCGAACAGGTCGTAGACGCTGCCATGCGTGCTGCCTTCCACCCCGACGTAACCGGAGAGCGACGCGTGCGGATCCATGTCGATCAGCAGCGTGCGCTCGCCGGCCGCGGCCAGCAGGCTGCCCAGCGCCACGGTGGTGGTGGTCTTGCCCACCCCGCCCTTCTGGTTGGCGATCGCCCAGGTCTGCATCAGCGATTGGCCTCGCCCGGATCGAGGTGCGCGGCATCGCTATAGAACCGGGCAGGCGCGGCCTTGTCGCTCATCACCACGATCAGCACGCGCCGGTTGCGGTTGCGGCCATCGTCGGTGTCATTGGCCACGATGGGACGGAACTCGCCCCAGCCGATGATGCCCACGCGGTGGGGATCGACACCCATGGTGGTCAGCAGCCGCGCCACCGTGGCGGCACGCGCCGCCGACAGTTCCCAATTGGACGGGAACGTGGGCGTGGCGATGGGGGTGTTATCGGTGTAGCCCTCGATGCGCATGGCATTCGGGAACGGCGCAAGGATGCCGGCCAGCTTGCGCAGCACGTCGTCGGCGGGCGGTTGCAGCTTCGCCACGCCCACGGGAAAGAGCATGTCCGTCTTGACCTCGATCTCGAGCCAGTCCGGCGTCTGCCGCACATTGACCAGGCTCTTGTCGATCAGCGGCTTCATCGCCCGCTTCACCTCGTCGGATATCTGGCTGAGGCTGGCGTCGTTCGTCTTGCCGACGCTGGCGGTGGCCGCCGTGGCCGGCACGGCGACGGCGGCGGCGGAGGCGACGGAGGCTGCCGGGGCGATGTTGGCCTTCGCCCCGTCCTGGCGCTGAGCGGCGGCACCTTCGTGGCCGGGCAGCGGCAGGTTGCGCGGCGGCAAGGGCACGTCGATGCGTGCGATGGGCGCGGCGGCCGGTGCGCGCGACTGGTTGGGCAACGGCACCTGCGCGGGCGTGGCCTCGCGGATCGGCTCGATCACCTTGCCGGTGCCGTTGAAGGCCTCGTTGATGGACTGGGCCATCACCTTGAACTTGGTCTCGTTCACCGCCGACACGGCGTACATCACCACGAACAGGGCGAGCAGCAACGTGATCAGATCGCCGTAGGGAATGGCCCAGCGCTCGTGATTGATGTGCTCTTCGTGGTGGCGACGCTTCACGTCAGGAACCCCTGTAACTTGCTCTCGATGTGCCGCGGGTTGTCACCCTGGGCGATCGAGACCAGGCCTTCGACGAGGATCTCGCGCATCTGCGAACGGCGGCGCGCCAGGCCCTTCAGTCGCGAGGCCATCGGCAGGGCCAGCAGGTTGGCCAGCCCGATGCCGTAGATGGTGGCGACGAAGGCCGCGGCGATGCCGTGCCCGAGCTTGCTCGGGTCGGCCAGGTTCTGCATGACCGACATCAGGCCCATGACGGCACCGATGATGCCCATCGTGGGAGAGTAGGCACCGGCGTTCTCGTAGACCTTGGCCGCCTCGATGTCGTTGTGCTCGCGCGCGAGCACTTCCACTTCCAGCACCGAGCGCATGGCGTCGGGCTCGGTGCCGTCCACCAAAAGCTGAAGCCCCTTACGGATGAAGGGGTCGGACTCGCGCTCGATCGAGGGTTCCAGCCCGAGCAGGCCGGTGCGCCGGGATATCTCGCTCCAGCCGACGATGCGGCCGACGAGGTCTTCCGACTCGATATCGGGCGGACGATAGACCCAGGGCAGCATGCTCCAGGCGCGCTTGAGCACGGGCCCCGGTGTCTGCACCAGCAGCGCGGCCAGCGTGCCGAGGAACACGATGACGAAGGCCGCCGGGTTCCACAGGGCGTCGAGGCTGGAGCCCTTGAGGATGGTTCCCACGATGATGACCACGAAGGCCAGGATCGTGCCGACGACGCTGACGATATCCATCAGACCGCCATGCGCAGCGACGGCAACACCTGCCCGCTGTCATCGGCCAGGCCGGACAGGTCGAGCACCAGCGAAATCCGCCCGTCGCCCGTGATGGTGGCACCCGCCACGCCGGGTACGTCCTTGAGGAACGGACCGAGCGGCTTGGCCATGACGTCCTCGCGGCCGAGCACTTCGTCGACCAGGCAACCCAGGGTCTGGTGGCCGATCTGCACGACGACCACATGGCCGCCCTTGCCACCGGTGCCGGCCCAGTGGCCGAGATCGGCCAGCGGCAGCGCGCGCTGGCGATGCGCCGCGACGATGCGGCCGTCCAGTTCCTGGATCTGCCCGGGCACCAGTTCGAACACCTCGCTGACGTTGGACAGCGGCAGCGACAGCAGCCGATGCCCCACGCGCACCATCAGCACGCGCATGATCGCCAGCGTGAGCGGCACGGAGAGGCGCACGGTGCTGCCGTGGCCCACCCGCGAGTCGATGGACAGCGTGCCGCCCAGTTCGACGATCTTAGTCTTGACCACGTCCATGCCGACGCCGCGGCCGGAGATGTCGGACACCTGGCTGGCCGTGGAGAAACCGGGCCGGAAAACGATCTCGTAGCACTCGCGCTCATCAAGGCGCGCGGCCTGCTCGGCATCCATCAGGCCCTTCTCGACAGCCTTGCGCCGGAGCACTTCAGGGTCCATGCCCTTGCCGTCGTCGGTGACGGTGATGACGATGCGGTCGCCATACTGGCCGGCCGCCAGGCGCACGGTGCCCAGGCGCGGCTTGCCTTCCGCCGCGCGTGCGTCGGGCATCTCCACGCCGTGGTCCACCGCGTTGCGCAGCAGATGGACCAGCGGATCGGCCAGGGCCTCGACCACGGTGCGGTCGATGTCGGTGTCCTCGCCTTCCGTGACCAGCTCGATTTCCTTGCCGAGCTGGCGGGCAAGGTCGCGAACGATGCGCGGGAAACGGGAAAACAGCTTGCCGACCGGCTGCATGCGCATGCGCAGCACGGCGTTCTGCAGGTCTTCGGCGACGCGCTCAAGCTCGCCGATGGCGCGTTCCATCGGATCGTTGCCACCACGCGGCGCCAGGCTGGTGAGGCGGTTGCGCACCAGCACCAGTTCGCCGGCCGCGTCGACCAGGCTGTCCAGCCGGTGGGTGTCCACACGCACAGTGGTGTCGGCGGTGGAAGAAGCGCGTTTCTCCGCGCTGGCGGCCGGGGCAGGAGCCGAGGCCGACGCGGCGGGTGACGGTGCGGCGGGTGACGGTGCGGCGGGCGCCGCGGCGACCGGCGCTGCAACGGCGACGGGAGCCGCCGGCGGCACGATCGCCCCCGGTGCGGCCGCACCGTGCAGGGAATCCAGCAGCGCTTCGAATTCATCGTCGCTGATGGCGTCGTTGTTCGTCACGGGCGCCGGTGCCACGGCGACGACCGGGGCGGGCGGCGGCGGAGCGGACGCACCCTCGGCGCCAGGCGCACCGGTGCCGTAGAGCGAGTCGAGCAGGGCTTCGAATTCGTCGTCGTTGATCGTGCCCGACGGTGCCGCCGGTGCGCGATCGGTACGGGCGGCATCGAGCATCGCCTCGAATTCGTCCTCGATCGGGTCGTAGGGCCTTTGTGTGGCGGGGGGCGTCGCCGTCGCCGCGGCCGCCGAGATCGGCACGGCAAGCGCCACCGGCGGCGCGGACACGGCGCGGCCGGGAATCAGCAGGCGATCGAGCAGCGAACGCGGTGCGGGCTCGATCGGCACGCCGCCGTCGGCGGCACGCATCATGTCGTTGAGCAGGTCGAGCGATTCGAGCAGCGCGTCCATATAGGCGGCGTGCAGCACGATCACCCCGTTGCGGGCCTCGTTGAGCAGATCCTCGCCGCGATGGCACAGCTCGACCATCGCATTGAGGCCAAGGAAGCCCGCCCCGCCTTTCACCGTATGGAAGGCACGGAACACCGCGTTAAGCAGCTCCACGTCGTGCGGGGAGGCTTCGAGATCCACGAGCTGTTCGCCCAGGCTCTCGAGCAGTTCGCGCGCTTCGATCAGGAAGACATTGAGCAGCTCGTTGTCCAGCTCCACGCTCATAGGGTACTCAGAAACCGAATTCGCTGAGGAGCCGGTCCACTTCGTCCTGGCTGACCTTCTCGGCGGCCGGCGCATTACCGCCCGCGAGCGAACCGGTGAGACGGACCAGCTCGACGAGCGAGGATTCGACCTTGGCCATGAAGGCCTCGACCTGGGCCACGCGCTGACCGGAAAGATCCTGCCAGGACTGCGCCTCGACCATCTCGCCCAGCCCGATGTCGCAGCTTTGCGCGAAGTCGCCGACACGCACGGCCAGTGCCGTGGCGTTGGCACCGAACGCCGGATCGGCGTGATCCAGCACCAGGATCTCATCGGCCTGCTTGGCCAGCGCCTGAGCCTGCGGACGCAGCTTCTCGCTGAAGTCCAGCGTGCGATGGGCGGCCGTGGAACTCATTTCGAGAACATCGCGCAGATGCTTGCGCGCGTCGCTCATGTTGCCCGGCACGCCATCGGTGGAGATGTCGGAAGCCAGGCGACGCGCGGATTCGTGCAGGTCGCGCGCCAGGTGGCCCAGCGCCAGGAACAGGTGCTGCTCGCGGCTGCGGATCAGGTCGTCCAGGGCTTTCTCGAAAGCTGCCGAGTCGTCGGCGCCGAGCAGTTCACGCAACTGGGGGGCCACGTCCTGGCCGGGGGAAAGCATCGTGTTCATCGTCATTCCCTCAGCCCGCTGCCGCGGCAAGTCGTTCGAATATCTTGTCGAGCTTTTCCTTCAGCGTCACCGCCGTGAAGGGCTTGACCACGTAACCGTTCACGCCGCTCTGCGCGGCGGCAATGATCTGGTCGCGGTTGTTTTCCGCGGTGACCATCAGCACCGGCATGGACTTCAACGCCGCATCCGCGCGGATGGCGCGAAGCAGGTCGATGCCCGTCATGTTGGGCATGTTCCAGTCGGTGACGACCAGGTCGATAGGCTGCGCGCGCAGCAGCGCGAGCGCCGCGTTGCCGTCTTCGGCCTCCTGGATGAGCGTGTTGGTGAAACCCAACTCGACCAGGAGGTTCCTGACGATGCGCCGCATGGTGGAAAAATCGTCCACCACGAGGATCTTCATGTTCTTGTCCAAAACTGCTCTCCGCCTCGTACGCTTTTCTTTACCGGCGACGGCACCGCGATGCCGTCACTGCTTGTCTTTCCAACCCGACATGCGTGCGCGGAGTCGAATCAGGGCCTGGCCATGGATCTGGCACACCCGCGACTCGCTCACACCCAGCACCGCACCGATTTCCTTCAGGTTGAGCTCTTCATCGTAGTACAGGGACATGACCAGCTTTTCGCGTTCCGGCAATCCGTCGATCGAATGGGCCAGCGCGTCGCGCAGTCCGTTCTTCTCGAAGTTGCCTTCCGGACCCGCGGCGTCCGGGTCCGCCACGTCGATCGCCGCGCCTTCGTCGCCTTCCGGCGCCGTGAGGCTGAGCAACCGCGCGCTCGCCGCGTCGGCCAGAATCTGGTTGTACTCCATGGCGTCGATGCCCAGCCGCTTCATCACTTCCGCGTCTTCGGCGTCGCCACCCGTCTCGTTCTCGATCTGCCTCGTCACCTCCGCCACCTCGCGCAGCTTCCGATGGACGGAGCGCGGGGTCCAGTCCGTCTTGCGCAGTTCGTCCAGCATGGCGCCACGAATGCGGATTCCCGCATAGGTCTCGAAGCTGGCCGCGCGAGTCGGCGAGTAATTCCTTGCGGCCTCCAGCAGTCCGATCATCCCGGCCTGCATCAGGTCGTTCGCATCCACGCTCGGCGGCAGGCGACCCATCAGGTGATAGGCGATCCGGCGCACCAGCGGTGCATGCGTCCTGACCAGCTGGTCGGCCGAAACCTTTGTTACTTCAAGGTATTCGCTTGCAACACTCACAGTGGCAGCCCTCCCCCCATGTGGTTCCGTTCGGCGAAAAAGCCGATGCGGCCCTGCACCCGGGGTTCGGGTTCACCCCATGTATCGACCGACCGGGCAAGATTCTTGAATCCCACGGCCGAACGGCTGCTCGGCCAGGCGTCGACCACGGCCGACTGGCGGCGGATGGCCTGTCGCAGGTACTCGTCGTGCGGCACCATGCCCATGAAATCCAGGGACACGTCCAGGAAGCGATTGGTCACGCGGGCCAGCTTCTCGAACAGCTGGCGGCCTTCCTGGGCGTGGCGGACCATGTTGGCCACGATGCGGAAGCGGTTGACGTCGAATTCGCGGCTCATAACCTTGATCAGCGCGTAGGCGTCGGTCAGCGAGGCCGGCTCGTCGCAAACCACCACCACCACCTCGTCCGACGCGGCGGCGAACATCGACACGCTGTCGGAGATGCCGGCCGCGGTGTCGACGATCAGGTATTCCGGGGCCACGGGGTATTCGTCGAACGCGCGGATCACCGCGGCGTGCTCGATGTTCGGCAGCTGCGCCATGCGGCGCGCGCCCGAGGTGGCGGGAATCACCTTCAACCCGTGGTTGGCATGGAGGATCAGGTCCTCGATGCGGCACTCGCCCTCGAGCATGTGGCCCAGGTGGCGCGTGGGCTGCAGGCCGAGGAGCACGTCGATGTTGGCCATGGCCAGGTCTGCGTCCAGCAGGACCACGTCGCGCCCGCCCATGGACAGCGCCATGCCCAGGTTGACCGCCACCGTTGTCTTGCCCACGCCGCCCTTGCCGCCCGCGATCGCGATGCTGCGGGTGGGGCGACGGTCGGCAAGCCAGTTGAGTCCGGCGGCCTGGGTGGAATCGACGTGTGTGCTCATGAAGGAATTCACTGCCGTGAAAGGGTGTGCGGATGCGGATGCCGTAGTCACGTTACTTCAGTTCCGGGGTCAGGCGAGGGCGGGCGTGGCGGCGAAGCCGAAACGGTCGGCGAGAATCGCGTCGTCCGGTTCGTCGTTGCGCTGCCTGACCAGTTGGGCCGCGAGGCAGACGAGCTTGCGCGCGTCCGCCGAGGCGATGTCTTCCGGCACGCGCTGGCCGTCGGTGGTGTAGTCCAGCGGCATGCCGTGCCGGATGACGGCCGACAGGGCGCCACCGATCAGCGGTGCCTCGTCGAGCTTGGTCAGGATCGCGGCCTGGGGGGACAGCGGCGCGTAGGCGCGCACGGCGTTGTCGATCGCCTGCGCCTGCGCATTCGCCGCGAGCACCAGGCACACGCGCACCTCGGTCATTGCCCGCAGCGTTTCGAACTGCTGCTGCAGCTTGGGGTCGTTGCCGGCCAGGCCGGCGGTGTCGATCAGCACCGTGTGCTTGCCGCGCAGCTGCAACAGCACGTTGCGCAGGCTCTGCGCATCGTGCGCGTTGTAGACGCGCACGCCCAGCAGGCGGCCGTAATGTTCCAACTGCGCGCCGGCACCGATGCGGTACTGGTCGGCGCTGATCAGGGCGACGTTGGATGCGCCGTGACGCAGTACCGCACGGGCGGCCAGCTTGGCGATGGTGGTGGTCTTGCCCACGCCGGTGGTGCCGACCAGCGCGGTGACCGCGCTGCCGGCCGTGTCGGCGTTGCGCCCGCTGGTGCGGATATTGCGCGAGAGGATGCCCAGCGGCAGGTAACGGGCCTGTTCCGGCGTCATGCCCGGCGGCAGTTCGGCGCACAGCGCCCGGGCCACGTCGCCGTCGATGCCCAGGCGGGTCATCTCGCGCAGCACGCGGGCACGCAGCGGCTGCTCGCGGTCCATCTGGTTCCAGGCCAGCGTCGACAGCTGCACTTCCAGCATCTCGCGCAGGTTGTTGATCTCGGCGCGCACGCCGTTGACGGCGGCGTCGTTGTTCGCGGCTTGCGGACCGGCGGTGGCGGCGCGCACCACGTCGGCGACGCTGGCGGCCAGCGCGGCGCTGGACTGGCGCTGCGGCGCATTCGGATGCAGGCCCTGCGGCGCCATCGCGGAGGCCGGTGCCGGACCGCCGCGCACGACACGCTCGACGGCAGCGGCGGTCGCGGCCTTGGCCTGGTCGATGCGGGCGGCGAAGTCGTGTTCGCGACGCGCCCGCACCGGGGTTTCCTCGCGTGCCGTCTCGCGCGCCGCCGGCGTTTCGCCACCGAAGCCCGCTTCACGCACCAGCGCTTCGTCGTAGTCCAGCGCGGCGATGATCTCGATGCCGTCGTCGAGACGACGCGTCGACAGGATCACGGCATCCGGACCCTGCTCGTCGCGCACCTGGCGCATGGCCTGGCGCATGTCGGGAGCTACGAAGCGTTTGATTTTCATGCGTTCGATCCTGTGTCCGTCCAAGTCTTACCTGCCGAGGGCCGTCACCAGCTTGACGCGCCGGTTGTCCGGGACCTCGTTGTAGGCAAGTACATGCAGGTTTTGGGCCACATGACGGGTAAAGCGCGAAAGCCATGGACGCAGGGCCGGGGAAACGAGCAATACCGCCGGTTCGCCCGCCGCTTCCTGCCGACGCGCGGCATCGGCCACGCTCTGCTGCAGGCGATCGGCCAGGCCCGGCTCCACGGCGGCGCCGGTAGGGCCGCCACCCTGCAGGGACTGCAGCAGGATCTGCTCCAGTTCCGGCGCCAAAGTAATGACGGGAACCTCGGAACCCAGGCCGGCGATTTCCTGCACGATCTGACGGCCCAGGGTGACGCGCACGGCCGCGGCAAGCACGCCGGGATCCTGGCTCTGGCCGGCATGCTCGGCCAGCGATTCCACGATGCCGCGGAAGTTGCGGATGGGCACGCGCTCGGCCAGCAGGTTCTGCAGCACCTTGACCACCGCGCCCAGCGACAGGCGCTTGGGCACCAGGTCCTCCACCAGCTTGGGCGTCTGCTGGGCCAGGCGGTCGAGCAACTGCTGCACGTCCTGGTGGCCGATCAGCTCGTGGGCGTGGTTCTGCAGGATGTGCGACAGGTGCGTGGCGATCACCGTGGCCGGATCGACCACGGTGTAGCCCAGCGTCTGCGCGTGTTCGCGCATGCCCGGCTCGATCCATACCGCATCCAGGCCGAACGCCGGGTCGCGGGTGGCGATGCCGTTGATGGTGCCGTGCACGCGGCCCGGATCGATCGCCAGCATGCGCTCGGTGTGGATCTCGGCCTCGCCCATCGGCACCCCCATCAGCGAGATGCGGTAGCCGTGCGGGGCCAGGTCGAGGTTGTCGCGGATGTGCACGGAGGGAACCAGGAAGCCGAGTTCCTGCGACAGCTTGCGGCGCACCGACTTGATCCGCGCCATCAGTTCGCCACCCTGGGCCTTGTCCACCAGCGGAATGAGCCGGTAGCCCACTTCCAGGCCGATGGTGTCCACCTGGGCCACGTCTTCCCAGGACAGCTCCAGGCGCTCGGCCGGCGGTGTCGACTCCAGCGCAAGGTCGGTGCCCGGAACACCCGCGGCGCCGGCCGTGCCGGCGGCACCGGCCAGGTCCTTGCGCTGCTGCAGCTTCCAGGCGCCGAACCCCGCGCCGGCGGCCAGCAGCAGGAAGGGAATGTTCGGCATGCCGGGGATCAGGCCCATGGTGCCCAGCACCGCGGCCGCCACCCCCAGCGCCTTGGGCTGGCCGAACAACTGGCCCATCACGTGTTTGCCCATCTCCTGGGACTTGGACACGCGGGTCACGATCACCGCCGTGGCGATCGACAGCATCAGGCCCGGCACCTGGGCGACCAGGCCGTCACCGATGGTCAGCAGCGTGTAGGTGCGCGCCGCCTCGGCGGCCGAGAGGCCATGCTGGAACATGCCGATGAAGAAACCGCCCAGCATGTTGATGGCCAGGATCAGCATGCCCGCCGTGGCGTCGCCGCGGACGAACTTGGACGCACCGTCCATGGAGCCGTAGAAATCCGCTTCCTCGCGCACTTCCTGGCGGCGCTCGCGGGCCTGTTCCTGGGTCAGCAGGCCGGCGTTGAGGTCGGCGTCGATCGCCATCTGCTTGCCGGGCATGGCGTCGAGGGTGAAGCGCGCGGTGACTTCGGACACGCGCGTGGCGCCCTTGGTCACCACCACGAAGTTGATGATGGTGAGGATGGCGAAGACGACGAAACCGACGGCGAAGTTGCCGCCGATGACGAACTCGGCGAAGGCCTCGATCACCTTGCCCGCCGCGCCGGGGCCATTATGGCCGTGCAGCAGCACCACGCGGGTGGAGGCGATGTTCAGCGCCAGGCGCAACAGGGTGGCGAACAGCACCACCGTGGGGAACGAGGCCAGCTCCAGCGGGCGCATGACATACATCGTGGCCAGCAGGATCACCAGCGACAACGCGATGTTGAAGGTGAACAGCAGGTCCAGCATGAAGGGCGGCAGCGGCAGCATCATCATGCCGAGCATGATCAGCATGGCGACCGGCGCGGCGACGCCGCGGCGGCCGATCTGCCGGAACGTGCCCATCAGGTTGGAAGAAGCGGCCATTCGTCAGTTATCCATGCGGTAGGGGCCGAGCAGGTCCGGATCGATGTCCTGCGTGGGCAGCTCGGGCGGGAGGTCGCCCATGGCGATCGCCTGCTTGAGCCGGAACACGTAGGCCAGGATCTGGGCCACGGCGACATACAGCGCCGAGGGGATTTCGCGCCCGATGTCCGTGGTGGCATACAAGGCTCGTGCCAACGGCGGCGACTCGACCACCGGAACCTTCGCCCCGCCCGCCACGTCGCGGATCTGCTGGGCGATCAGGTCGACGCCCTTGGCGACCACGCGGGGCGCTCCCATGCGGTTCTCGTCGTATTTGAGGGCCACCGCGAAGTGGGTCGGGTTGGTTACGATGACGTCGGCCGTGGGCACGTCTTCCATCATCCGGCGGCGGGACATCTGCTGCTGCATCTGCCGGACTTTTGACTTCAGCTCGGGACTGCCCTCGCTTTCCTTGTGCTCGTCCTTCACCTCCTGCTTGGTCATCTTCATCTTCTTGGTGAAGCTGTATTTCTGCCAGGGCGCGTCGACCAGGGCCACCGCGCCCAGCGCCACGGCGAACACCAGCGACGCGTGGCCGAACAGGCCGAAGGCATGCGCGATGCCCTCGGCGACGGGCCCGGTGCCGCCCGCGTACATCTCGCGGGTGCTGCGATTGAGGAACCAGACCAGCGTGCCGCCGATCAGGGCCAGCTTCAGCAGCGACTTGCCCAGTTCCACCAGGCCGTTCATGGACACGAGCCGGCCGAAACCCTTGATGGGGTCCATGCGGTCGAACTTGGGTACCAGCGCCTCGAAAGAGAAATTGAGCCCGCCCATCACCGTGGGCGCGGCGATCGCGGCGATCATCGTGGCGATGAACACGGGCACCAGCATCCAGAAGCCTTCCATCACCGCGGTCATCAGGGCGTGGTACAGGCCGTTGGCGGCGAACAGGTCGTCGCGCCCGTAGCGCAGGCCGACATGCATGATGTTGGCCGCGTGCACGGCCATCTGCTCGCGCGAGGCGATCAGCGTGGAAACACCCGCCAGCACCACGATGGCGGTGGACAGGTCGCGCGAGCGCGGCAGGTCGCCCTTTTCGCGCGCTTCGCGAAGTCGTTTGTCACTGGGTGATTCGGTTTTGTCCTCGTTGTCGGCGCCCTCGCTCATGGCCGGCTACCTCCCGATCAACTGGCGCATGGCGGTCCATGCGGTGACCTGCAGGGACTCGAACGCGCCGGGCAGCGCCCGCAGCGACAGCCAAACGGCCAGCACACCCAGGCAGATGGTGATGGGGAAGCCGACGGCGAACAGGTTCATCGACGGGGCCGAGCGGCTGATCGCGCCGAAGCCGAGGTTGACCACCAGCACCGCGGTAAGCGCCGGCAGGGCCACCCGCACCGCGCCCGCGAACAGGTGCGTGGCGAAGGTCAGCACCCCCCACAGGCCTTCCGCACCGATCCCCTGCGTGCCCACGGGCAGCGTGCGGAAGCTGTCGGCCAGCAGCGAGATCAGCTGCAGGTGGCCGTTCATCACCAGGAACAACAGGGTCACCAGCATGGTGTAGAACTGGCTGATCACCGGCGTGGTGCCGCCCACGCCCGGATTCACGGTTTCGGCGAAGCCCAGGCTCATGGCCTGCGAGACGAACTGCCCGCCGAAGGCTACCGCCTCGAACACCAGCTTGAGGATGAAGCCCAGCGCGGCGCCGATCAGCAGCTGCTGGGCCAGCACGGCCACGCCGGCGGCCGACAGCGGGCGGATATCCAGCGGCGCCAGGGGCGCCAGCGTCACGGTCAGCAGGATGGTCAGGCCGATCCGGATGCGCATCGGAATCATGTTGGAGCCCAGCACGGGCGCCATGAGCATGAGGCCGGAGATACGCGCCAGCGCCCAGAGGGCGCCGCCCACCCACCCTTCCAGCTGGCTGAGGTCGATCGGCATCAACGCACCGCCTGGGGCAGGCTTTCGATCAGGGTACGGGTGAACTGCACCAGCGTGCGCAGCATCCACGGGCCGGTGACGATCATCACCAGCGCCATGCAGATCAGCTTCGGGATGAAGCTGAGCGTCTGTTCGTTGATCTGCGTCGCGGCCTGGATCATGCCCACCAGCAGGCCCACCGCCAGCGCGGTGAGCAACAGCGGCGCGCCGATCAGCATGGCGATGTGCAGCGCCTGCTGGCCGAAGGCGATGACGGATTCCGGCGTCACTGGTAGAAGCTCCCCGCCAGGGTGCCCAGCAGCAAGGTCCACCCGTCCACGAGCACGAACAGCATGATCTTGAACGGCAGCGAGATGATCATCGGCGACACCATCATCATGCCCATGGACATCAGCACCGAGGCCACCACCAGGTCGATGATGAGGAACGGGATGAACAGCAGGAAGCCCATCTGGAAAGCGGTCTTCAGCTCGCTGGTGACGAACGCGGGCAGCGCGACGCGGTAGGGCACGGCGTCCTTGTCGGCGTAGGGCTGCTCGCCGGCCAGGCGGGTGAACAGCTGCAGGTCCGGCTCGCGGGTCTGCTCCAGCATGAAGTGGCGGAACGGGGCACCGGCCAGCGGCAGCGCATCCTGCACGCTCATCTGGCCGTCCATGTAGGGCTTGATGCCGCTGTCATAGGCCTTGTTGATCACCGGCGACATCACGAACAGCGTCAGGAACAGCGACAGCCCCAGGATCACCTGGTTCGGCGGCGTACTGTTGGTGCCCAGCGCCTGGCGCAGGAAGCCCAGCACGATGATGATCCGGGTGAACGAGGTCATCATCAGCAGCAGCGCCGGCAGCGCGGTCAGCGCCGTCATCAGGGCCAGCATCTGGATCGACAGCGACCAGGTCTGGCCACCGTTGGCACCCGGCTGCACGTTCAGCAGCTGGATGCCCGGCGGCGGGTCCGCGGCGAACGCGGCCAGGGGCAGCAGCAGGAGCAAGATGAAGGCGCTCCATCGCAGCAGCGGGTGGCGGCGGCGGGCGGTCATGGCCGTTTCCACTGGGCAAGCACGTCGCGGAAGCCACGCAGTGCCGGCGGCGCGGCGGCGCCGGGATCGTCCCGCACCGGGGTGGCCAGCACGTGCAGCGTGCGCAGGCCGCCGGTGGGCGAGGCCCCGACCAGCAGCTGTGTCCCGCCCACTTCGATCAGCATGACCTTTTCCTTGATGCCCACGGGCATCGATTCGATGACGCGGATCTTCCGGCCACCCGGGCTCACGCGAGCCTGGGCACGACGGGCCATCCAGCCGACGAAGAAAATGAGCGCCACGACGCCGAGCAGGCTGACGAGGACGCGGATCACATCGGCCCCCGTATCCACCGGCGCGGGAGCGACCGGGGCCGCCATCAGGGCGCAGGGAAGGAAGCCGCCCGCAAGGGCGGCGAAGGTGCGGCGCATGCCGGTCACCGCAGTTTGCGGACGCGCTCGGCCGGGCTGATCACGTCGGTCAGCCGGATGCCGAATTTTTCGTTGATGACGACCACTTCGCCGTGGGCGACCAGGGTGCCGTTGACGAACACGTCCAGCGGCTCGCCGGCGGCGCGGTCCAGTTCCACTACCGAGCCCTGGTTGAGCTGGAGCAGGTTGCGGATGCTGATCTTGGTACGCCCCACTTCCATGGCCATCGTCACCGGCACATCGAGGATGACGTCGAGGTTCACCTCGTTGCCCAGTCCCATGGTGCGGGCGAGGGAGGCGTCGGATGCGCCTTCGATGGAGTCGAGCGGGGAGGGTTCGTTCATGTCCGTTCCAGAAGTGATTTACCGGGATACGGAACGTAGAAAGCAAACGGCGTGCCATGCCTGAAAAGCGAAAGGAACCGTGAATTTTCCGTGTGCACTCAGTGCCTTGCCCATCCCTCTCCGGTCGCGGGCTACGACCGGAAAGTGACACTCGCCGGAAACCTGACGCTCGACGGCACTAAGACACCATGCCGGTCCATTGACGGCGTATCACGCCAGTACGGGCATCGGCTCGGTGGTGGTCACGGGCATGGCCCTGCCCTCGCCGCGCTTGCGCATCAGCGACTCGAACTGCACCGCCTTGTTGCCCCCGGAGTTGGCCATGCGGCCGCGGAAGATCGGCACGTCCTCGGCAAACACGGTGGCCGTTTCGGCCAACGAGATCGGAATGATGTCGCCCTTGCGCAGGTGCAGGAAGTCGCCGATGGTGAGGCGTGCCTCGGCCAGCATGGAGGTGATCTCCACCTCGGCGTCGAGGATTTCCTCGTGCAGGTTCTGGATCCAGCGCTCGTCGCGCTCCGCCCGGTCGCTCTGCACGCCCGCGTCCAGCAGCTCGCGGATCGGCTCGACCATCGAATAGGGCAAGGTCAGGTGCACTTCGCCGCCACCGCCATCCAGTTCGATGTGGAAGCGCGACACCACCACCGTCTCGGTGGGGCTGACGATATTGGCGAACTGCGGGTTGATCTCGGAGTTGAGGAACTCGAACTGCATCTTCAGCACGGGCGCCCAGGCTTCAGCCATGGCCGTGAACGCCTCGGCCAGCACGATCTGGATCACGCGGTTCTCGGTGGGCGTGAAGTCGCGGCCCTCGATACGCGCGTGGTAGCGGCCGTCCCCGCCGAAGAAGTTGTCGATCACGGTGAACACCATGCGCGGCTCGAACACCATCAGGGCGGTGCCGCGCAGGGGTTTGATACGGATGAGGTTGAGGTTGCTGGGCACCGCGAGCGAATGCACGTACTCGTTGAACTTGGTCATCTTCACGCCCAGCACCGAGACTTCGCACGACTTGCGCAGCACGTTGAAAAGGTTGGCGCGGAAATAACGGGCGAAACGGTCGTTGACCATTTCCAGCGTGGGCAGGCGACCGCGGACGATGCGGTCCTGCTGGGTGAAATCGTAATCGTGGATACCACCGGGCGGCGGAAGCTCGACCTCGGTATCGACGGCCCCGCCTTCCACACCGGCCAGCAGCGCGTCGATTTCTTCCTGGGTGAGAATGTCGCTCATCGCCGTTGGCTTCCCGTCACTGCATGATGAAGCTGGTGAAGTAGACGGCATCCACACCCGGACGGCCGATCTTTTCCTTCAGCACGCGCTGGATTTCGGCCAGTGCGGCCGCCTGCAGCTTCTGCTTGCCCTTCACGTCGGAAAGGCTCTTGACGTCCTGCGCCGAGAACAGCATCAGCAGCGCGTTGCGGATCTCCGGATCGGCTTCCTTCGCGGCGGCAATCGCTTCCGGGTCGTGGGACATGACGTTGACGCCGATCTGCAGGAAGCGCAGCGCGTTCTCGTCCTGGAAATTGACCACGAAGGCCGGGTCCATCTGCAGGTAGACGGCCGGCTTGGCCTTGGCCGCTTCCGCGGCCGCCGCGGCGCCCGGCTTGCCGTGGCCGCCCTTCATCATGAACCAGCCACCGGCGCCACCGGCCGCCAGCACGACGATCGCGGCGATGACCAGCAACTTGCCCTTGCCCTTCTTTTTCTTCGGGGTGCCCTCGGGGGCGTCCTGTTCTACGTCGGCCATGCCTGAAAAACCTCTGTGGTGCGAATGCGGTGGAATCGTTGCCCGATGGGCCCGAGGGGCTTATTGCAAGCGACGTGCCAGCCGGGGTCAGGCGATGCGGCTAGCGGAAACCGCCCTGCGACGCGGCACGGGCGTTCGGGCGGTTCGCCGTGGCGCGTCGAAAGCTTGACGCGCGCCAATGCAATGCCGCCGAAGCGCCCTCAGGCGCGCTCGTCGACCAGGCCCCGCGACACGCGGGAGGTGGCCAGCACCGTAGCGACGGCAGGCTCGTCCGTTCCGCCCTGCCCGTTACCGCCGTCGCTCGTGCCCTGACGGCCCTGCCCGGCCTGCTGCTGGCCGACATCGGCCTGGCCCAGGGAGAGGCCATGGTGGGCGAGCATGCTGTCCAGTTGCGACAGCGTCTGCTGCACGGCGTGCACGGCGGCCGGATGCTGGGCGAGGATGGCCACATTGACCTTGCCGCCCTCCATGCTCACGCGCACGTCCATGCTGCCGAGTTCTTCCGGGTGCAACTTGATCCGGGCTTCCTTGATCTGGCCGCTGCCCATCCACGCGATCTGTTCGCCCAGCTCTTGCGCGAACTGCGGCGCGGTGGCGGCCTGCGTGGCCTGCACCTGGACCATGGCGCCATCCACGGGGGCCAGTCCCGGCGTATGCACCAGGGGCATGGGACTCGTGGTCGGATCGGATGCCGCGTCGTCCTTGGCACCCGTGGTCACCGCCGCGCGGGCCGCGAGCAGCGTGGCCAGCGGCGATACCGCGACAGGCGATGCCGTGGCCGCAAGCACGCCGGACGAGGCCGAGGTATCGGTCGAGGTGAGCAGCGCCTTGGTGGCATCGCCGCCGGCCGGAGCCGGCACGCCATGGGCCAGCGGCAGGCCCATGGCCAGCGCACCGGCGGTCAGGTCGCCGGTCTTGCCGCTGGCGTCCTTGAGCGCGCCGAGTGTTTTCGTCGCCAGTTCCGTGACCTTGGGCGGCACACCGATCAGCGCAAGCATCGTCGTGGCGATGGAATGGTCGTCGTCGGAGGCGTCGTCTTTGTCCGGTTCGTCCTTCGCGGCCGTGGTGTCCTGCTTCGCGGCGGCCGACTTGTCGTCCGCCGCGGCGGTATGGGACGTGGCGTCGGCGTCCTTGTCGTCACCGGCGTCCTGCTTCGCCGTGCGCGCATCGTTCTTGTTGTCCGTACGCGCTGCCGCTCGGCCGGCATCCGCGTGCGGCGTGGCGTGCGTACTCGCATGGGCCTGCGCATGTACCTGCGCATGGGCATTGCCGAGCACCGCATCGAAGCGCTTCGACGGCGTCGTATCGTCCGTCGCCTTCGCCGAAGCGGACGAGGGTGCCTGGCTGACCGGGCGGGCGATATTGAGGGCAACGTTGGCGTTGTTCATGCGGTTCTTCCGGTAGGGTTCTTGCGGTATTGCGAGCGCTCGTCGGCTTGTTCCTGCTCGCGCCGGTCCTGCGACTTGCGCTCCTGCTCGCGGTATTTGACGGTGACCGAATCCAGCGCCTTGGCGCGTCCGCGCGCATCGGACCAGCCCTGCCGCGCATGCTCCAGCGCTTGCTCGCGTCGCTGCACCTCGCCCAGCTGCTGCACGATGGCCATGTCGATCTTCTGCAGGAACTGCTGGCGGTTGAGCAACGCGCTGACGCCGATGCCGTCGGGCATGGAGGCGTATTCGTTGCGATAACGACGCAACTCGACCAGTTGATGCTCGCTCTCGGCCAGCGCGCGCTGGTGCGAGGCGAGTACCCGCGTCGCTTCCTCCGCCTTCTCGGCGGCCAGGTCGACGACGGGCTGCAAGCGGTCGGCGCGCGATACCATCAGCCGGCACTCGCGGCGTCGACCAGTTCCGCCTCGGCTTCGGCGAGGTTCACCGGCATGTCGGTTTCCTGCTGGAGGAACGCGGAAAGACGCGGATACAGGGCGATGGCCTCGTCCGTGCGGGGGTCGCTGCCCTTCTGGTACGCCCCCACGGCGATCAGGTCGCGCTGCTGGCGATACGCGGAGTACACCTGGCGGAACCGCTGCGCCGAGCGCATGTGCTCCTTGCTGACCACCGCCGGCATGACGCGGCTGATGGAGGCCTCGATATCGATGGCCGGATAGTGGCCGGCTTCGGCCATGTCGCGCGACAGCACGATATGACCATCGAGGATGGCGCGGGCGGAGTCGGCGATGGGGTCGTGACGATAGTCGTCGCCTTCGGTGAGCACGGTGTAGAACGCGGTGATCGAGCCGATGCCCTCGGCATCGTTGCCCGCGCGCTCCACCAACGCGGGAAGCATGGCGAACACCGACGGCGGGTAGCCCTTGGTTGCCGGCGGTTCGCCGATAGCCAGGGCGATCTCGCGCTGCGCCTGGGCGTAACGCGTCAGCGAATCCATCAGCAGCAGCACGCGCTTGCCCTGGTCGCGGAAATGCTCGGCCACGGCGGTGGCCACCTGGGCGCCGCGCAGCCGGCTCAGCGGCGGCGCATCCGCCGGGGCGGCGACAACCACGGCGCGACGACGGCCTTCCTCGCCCAGCGTGTGGTCGACGAATTCCTTGACCTCGCGACCGCGCTCGCCGATCAGCCCGACCACGACGACGTCGGCATCGGTGAAGCGCGTCATCATGCCCATGAGGGTGGACTTGCCCACGCCGGAGCCGGCGAACAGGCCGATGCGCTGCCCGCGGCCCACGGTGAGCAGGGCATTGATGGCGCGCACGCCGACGTCGAGCGGTGTGTCGATCGGCCGGCGCAGCATCGGGTTGATGGGCGCACGACGCAGCGGCGCACGTTCACGGGCCAGCAACGGCCCCTGCCCGTCCAGCGGCACGCCATCCGGGCCGATGACGCGACCCAGCAGCGAGTCGCCCACCGGAATGCCGGAGATGGCGGCCACCGGGGTCACGCGCGCATTCGGCAGCACACCGTGCATTTCGCCCGTGGGCATCAGCAGCAGGCGGCCGTCGGAGAAACCGACGACTTCGGTTTCCAGTTGCTTGCCGTCGGCCGACGAGACCATGCAGCGCGCGCCGACGGGCGCCTCGCAACCCACTGCCTCGAGTGTCAGCCCGACCACCCGGCGCAGCTTGCCTTCGGCCTGCATCGGGCGAACGCCCTCGGCGCTGGCACGCTGGGCGGCCAGCGATTCACGCCAGTGGGCGATACGGGATGCGGTATGCGACTCGGCGCTCATACCGGCTCGTCCTGCGGTTCGTCCTGCGACTCGTCGGACAGAGCCCGCCCGTCGAGCACGCTGTCGATCACGGCCGCCAGGCGCGTACGCACACGCGCATCCAGGCGCGAATGCTCGCTTTCCAGGCGTACGTCGCCGCGCTGGAGCGAGGCGTCGTCCACCACCGTGCCCTCATGGTCGGCCGACGCGCGGTGCTCGCGCACGATGGCGGCGTCCGCGGGATTCAGGTGGATCTTCAGCTGGCGGCTGCCGGCCGGCAATACGTCCACCGCCTGGCGGACCACCTCCAGGATGGTTTCCGGACGCGTGGCGATGTCGTGGCCGAGCACGCGCTCCGCGATGATCGTGGCCAACACGGCGAGGTCGCCGGCCACATCGGCGTCCAGGTCGGCAAAGGGGCGCTCCACCGCGGCGAACAAGGCATCGAGGCGGGCGACCTGGGCTTCCAGCTCGCGCCGGGCCATCGCGCGGCCCTCGTTGAGGCCGGCGTTGAAGCCTTCCTCGCGCGCCTGGCGCTCGATCGATTCGATTTCGGCGACGGTGGGCCGGTGAGGGCTTTCGTCTTCGGGCTCCACCACCTCGTGCGGCACGGCGCCACCCACCAGGGGCAGCTCCCAGCGCTCGAACTGGTCGACGCGTTCGCGGGCGAGGATCGAGGTGAGGCTCATCAGACGAACTCTTCCCCGCCACCGGCGAGATTGATCTGACCCGCGTCAGCGAGACGACGCGCGGTGGCCAGCACTTCCTTCTGCGCCGCATCCACCTCGGAAAGACGGACTGGACCCTTGACCTCCAGGTCGTCGCGCAGCATGTCGGCGGCGCGCTTGGACATGTTGGCGAAAATCTTCTCGCGGATGGCAACCTCGGCACCCTTGAGCGCCGTGATGAGACGGGCCGAGGGCACTTCGCGCAACAGCGTCTGCATGCTGCGGTCGTCCAGGTCGGCCAGGTCGTCGAAGACGAACATCAGCTCCTCGATACGCTCGCCCAGGCCGGAATCAATGCCGCGGATGGAGGCCATGAGTTCGGCCTCGCGCGCGGTCTCCATCGCATTGAGGATGTCGGCCGCGGCCTTGAGGCCACCGACCGTGGACGACTTCAGCTTGTTGGAGTTGCCGGAGAACTGGCGCTCCATGATTTCGTCGAGCTCGTTCAGCGCGTGCGGCTGCACGCCGTCCAGCGTGGCGATACGCATCACCACGTCGCTGCGCGTGCGCGCGGGCAGGTAGCCGATCACCTCGGCGGCCTGGTCGGATTCCAGGTGGGCCATGACCAGCGCGATGATCTGCGGATGCTCCTGGCCGATCATTTCGGCGATGGCCCGGCTTTCCATCCACTTGAGGGATTCCAGCCCCTTGCTGCTGCGACCCAGCAGGATGCGGTCGATCAGGCCACCGGCCTTGTTCTCGCCCAGCGCATTGACCAGGATGCGGCGGATGTATTCCTCGGTGCCCACACCGATGGAGGTGTGCTGGCCGACATCGTCCTGCAGCTTGGTCAGCACCAGCTCGACCTGCTCCTTGCTGACGTTTTTCAGGGCAGCCATGGCCGAGCCCACGGCCTGCACTTCACGGGCACCCAGGTGCTTGAGGATGGCGGCGGCGTCTTCCTCACCGAGGGTGAGCAGGAGGATCGCGGCCTTCTGCGCGCCGGTCAGGGGTTCTTTCGGATCAGCTGCCATCGTCGGATACCCAGCTCTTCACAACCTGCGCCACTTGTTTGGGATTCTCGGCGGCCATGCGCTTGGCCAGGCCGACCTTCTGTTCGTAGGCCAGCAGCGCGGGCGAGCCCAGCTGTGGCGACGTGCTGACGCGGTCGGGCGTCATGTCGTCGTCGTCCACCATGACCGACACCGTGGGCATCGGACCGGCGAGCGCGACGTTGTTCATCATAATCGGCGCGGGCTTCAGCAGGCCCTTGAGGATGGGCCGGAGGACGAAGAAGCCGACGATCAGCGCGATCATCACGCCCAGGCCCTGCTTGATCAGGTCGAGCATGCCGGGGCGCTCGTAGAACGGCGTGCCCTGCGGCTCTTCTTCCGCCACGGCGCCGCGGAAGGCTTCGTTGATGACGCTGACGCTGTCGCCGCGCGTCGCATTGAAGCCGACGGCGTTCTTGGTGAGTTCGGTCAGCCGGGTCAGTTCTTCCGGGGTGAACGGCACGCTGGTGGACTTGCCATCCTTACCCACCACCTGCTTGTTGTCGACGACAACAGCCACGGAGAGACGCGCGACCTTGCCGGCGGGATCGGTGACATGGCTGACCGTGCGGTCGAGTTCGTAGTTGCGCGTGGCGTTCTGCGTCTGCTGCGTCGGCGTGGCGGCCGTCTGCGTGCTGGCGTTTTGCCCAGCCGGCTTGCCGCCGCCCGCCGCCGGATTGGCCGCCGTGGGATTGCCGCCGGTGTTGGGTGGCTGGTTGCTGAGAGCGCCCGGCACGCCGACGTTGGCATTCGGCTCGGTGCGCGTGTCGCTGCTGGTCTGCTCGCTGCGCAGGGCCGGGTTGTCGTGGTTGAACGTTTCGCTGGCCTTCTCCGTCTGGGAGAAATCCAGGTCGGCGAACACCTGGGCGCGCACCTTGCCCGCGCCCACCAGCGGCGTGAGCAGGTCTTCGACGCGCTGCGTGTACGTGGATTCGATGCGATTGGACAAGCGCAGGCGGCTGTCGCCGATGGCGGAGGCGCTGTCCGGATCGCTGACGGTGAGCAGGTTGCCGGTCTGGTCGATGACCGAGACCTGGCGGGTGTCCAGTTCCGGCACGCTGGCGGCGATCAGGTGGACGATCGCGGCCACCTGGCCCTGGTCGAGCTGGCGCCCCGGATACAGCGACACCACCACCGACGCCGACGCCGGCTTGTTGTCGCGCACGAAGGCGGAAGGCTTGGGCAGCGCGAGATGGACTCGGGCACCACGCACCGACTGCAACCCGGCGATGGTGTTGGAGAGGTCGCTCTCCAGCATGGACTGGTAACGCGACCGCTCGGCCATGTCACTCATGCCGAACGGCGAATCGGCCTGCGGCATGGCCGCGGCGGCGCTGCCCTGCGGCAGGCCCTGGCCGGCCAGCTTGAGGCGCACGCCGGCGACGTCGGCGGCGGGCACGAAGATCGAGCTGCCGTCGGTGCTCAGCGTGTAGGGCGTGTTGCCCGCCTGCAGCGCCTGCGTGACCGCGGCGGCATCCTTCTGTTCCAGGCCGCCATAAAGCAGCCCGTAGTTCGGTGCACGCGACCACATGACGGCGGCGATGCCGATGGCCACCGCGCCGGCGATGCCGGCGAGCATGAAGAGCTGCCGGGCCGCGGGCGTCTGCGACAGGGACTTCAATGAGTCCATGCGCCGTGACGCGTTGCTATCCGTGTTGGCTACGCCGTTATCTGCCATGGGGGAACCGGAATCCTGTGAGATGACGCTTGCCGTGCCGGATCAGGACGATCAGACCGACATGTTCATGATTTCTTTGTACGCATCGACCATCTTGTTGCGCACTTCGGTCATGGCGCGGAACGAGAGGTCGGCCTTCTGGCCCTGGATCATCACCTGCGCCAGGTCGATACCCGGATCGCCACGCTCGAACGCCGAGGACATCTGCGCCGCCTTGGACTGCGACTGCGATACGCCCTCGATGGACTGCTTGAGGACGTCGCCGAAGGAACCCTTTGCCGCCTGCCCCGTCTCGCCGACGCCGCGGATCGCGGGCATCTCGGTCTGCGCGCTGATGCGGCGCATCTGGAGCAGCAGGCTGTTCACATCGATCGTGGTCATGACGGTTTTCCAACGCGTTATCGGCTTACCGACACCCGATGCACGAGGTGTGCCAAGACGGTGGAACTCAACCCACCTGCACGGTCTCGGACAAGCCGTACTTGCGCAGTTTCTCGACCAGCGTGGTGCGCTGGACGCGAAGCAGCTTGGCCGCATGCGCGACGACACCGTTGGCCGAGTTGAGCGCCTGGCGGATCAGGCCGATCTCGATACCGGCGAGGTGGTCCTTGAGGTCCAGACCGCCCTGCGGCAGCACCGCCGGATCGATCTCGCCGGCGAAACCGAAGGCTTCGACCACCACCTCGGGCTCGGCTTCCATCATGGCGATCAGCGCCGCACCGGACACTTCCTCGATGGGCAGCGCGCCGCGGTATTTTTCCGGCAGGTCGGCACCGCGCACCTCGCCCTGGGGCATGAGGATGGCCATGCGCTCGACCAGGTTGGACAGCTCGCGGACGTTACCGGGCCACGGGTGACGACAGAGTGCCGCCATGGCACTGGGAGCGAAGCGCACGGCGGTGAGGCCGCGCTGCACCAGGCGCTGGTTGAACTCGGTGATGAGGGCCGGCAGGTCTTCCAGGCGCTGGCGCAGCGGCGGCATTTCCAGCGGGAACACACTGAGGCGGTAGAAGAGGTCTTCGCGGAAGCCGCCACGCTCGATCGCGCCTTCGAGGTCGCGATGGGTCGCGGCGATGATGCGCACGTCGCAACGCTGCGGGCGATTGCCGCCGACACGCTCGAACACACGCTCCTGCAGCACGCGCAGCAGCTTCACCTGCATCGGCAGGCTCATGTCGCCGATCTCGTCGAGGAACAGCGTGCCGCCCTCGGCCATCTCGAAGCGGCCCTTACGGGTGCTGATCGCGCCGGTAAAGGCGCCCTTCTCGTGGCCGAACAGCTCGCTTTCCAGCAGCTCGGCCGGGATCGCACCGCAATTGATGGCGACGAACGGCTTGTCGCGGCGCGGCGAGCATTCGTGGATGGTGCGGGCGACCAGTTCCTTGCCGCTGCCCGATTCGCCGAGCACCAGCACGCTCGAATCGAACGGCGCCACCTGGCGGATCAGCGCGTTGACGCGCTGCATCGGGCCGGACTGACCGACGAAACGAAGGTTGTTATGCACCGGCTGCATCCGCGCCTGCAGGGTACGCAGCGCTTCGGAGAGCCGCTCGTAACGCAGCGGCAGCTCGACCAGCTCGATGTGCTGGGTCTGCGCTTCATCGCCGGCGATCAGCGCGCTGGCCACCGGGGAGTCGGCCGACACCAGCAGCGGCAGGTTGCGGCCATGACGGCCCAACGCGGCCAGGTAGCCTTCCAACTGGGCTTCGTCGTCCACCGTGCCGACATAGGCGCCACGCCAGCCGTCGGTGGCATCGGCCGCCTGCATGCGACTGGCGAGCACCGGACGATAGCCCAGGAAAGCCAGCGCGGAGGCGACGGCTTCGGCGCGGGAAGCATCGGATTCGACGACGAGAAAGTTGGAAGACTTCACCTGGGATACCTCACGTTGCATGTGATTGAAGGCCCCTGACCGGGTTCGCGATGGAATCCCGTCGCCTTCGTTGCAAGGTATCAATCAAG
Organism: Xanthomonas sp. NCPPB 2632; assembly: GCF_041228075.2. Classification (NCBI taxonomy): domain Bacteria; kingdom Pseudomonadati; phylum Pseudomonadota; class Gammaproteobacteria; order Lysobacterales; family Lysobacteraceae; genus Xanthomonas; species Xanthomonas sp. NCPPB 2632. The sequence goes on along the minus strand of NZ_CM192979.1, from coordinate 1,125,323 downwards.
GAGCGTGCCAACGTCGGAATTCCGGCGCTTCGAGGCATCAATCCATGTCAGGGAGCGGCGTGAGACGACGTGATGAAACCCTTCATGTCGCGTGACAGCACCGTGAGGCGACGCGCCGACGTCAGCCCTGACAACACGCGTCACGAATGTGACGCAGGACGCCACGCGACGTTCCACCGTCACGTGACGTAAAAGGTCACTTCACTCCCCGGAGCCGTCCTGGGGCCGGGCGTGGGCCCTGGCCTCGGCCACCTGGCGGCGGTGCTGGCGAAAGACCAGGCGCTCGATGCCGTCCCGCACGGCCTCGGTAAGGCCGTCGAAGGCGACGAAACCCTTGCCGTCCGTGGGCCCGGCCACCCGCAGGCCGGGCAACTCCAGGGGCAACGCCCGGCAGGCATCGAAGTGAAGCTTGAGCATGACCGAGGTGCCGACCGGCGGCAGCCCGTCCCAGGGCAGCGTGGCACCGGCAGCGTTCACGCGGACGGGAATACGCGGCGGAAGACCGGCCTGCGGCAGCAGGAGGCGGTTGACGATTTCCATGAGGACATTGAGCTTGGCGTCCAGGCGAGCCACTTCCTGGGTCAGCAGGCTATCGTCTTCGCCCGTATCGCTACGCCGGTCCATCAGGGCCGACACCGCCACCAGCACACTGGCGTTACGGTCGTTGATGAGGGCCAGTTCGGTGATGTCCGGCCGTTCGGCGGCCAGGCAGACCGCATGGAAGCGCGAGTCCCAGGCTACCCGGTCGGCAAAGGCCTTCCACGATTCGTCAGTCATCCGACCGCCCGCCATGCCATTGAGTAGGTCAGAAGGAACTATACGCGGCAACGGCGCGGCGCACGCGGCGCGACTCGTCCCACTGCGCGGCGGTCTCGTCGCGCGCGGCGGCCACCAAGTCCTTGATGAGGCCGTCGAGGAGCATGATCGATTTCAGCGACTCGAGGGTTTCCGGCGCCGGACGCATGCTGCCCTGCATCAGCACGGGCTCACGCTCGGCTTCCAGGGCGGTCAGCACATCCCAGCGGCCCTCGCTGGCGGCCGCATGCATGGACTCGGTGAGATCGAGCACGCGAGGCAGGTCGCACCACGTGGCGTCGGTCATGCGCCGGCCCCAGCCACCTGCCGCGCCTCGGCCGGGATGGCGACCCAGCTCGCACGGATCTGGCCGAGCAGCCGGGCCACCTCATCGAGGGCGTCCGGATCGCTATGCAGATTGGCGTGCAGGAGACGACGGCTCATATAGTCGTAAAGGGCGTCGAGCTGGCCCACCAGCGGCGAGTCGACATCGTGGTTCAGCCCCGACTGCAGGCCGCCGACGATCTCGATCGTTTTCGATATGGCCTCGCCTTTGCCCGCGACGTTGCCTGTGGCCATGCAGGCCTGCGCGAGCCGGATGCGCTCGAGGCCGCCATCCATGAGCAAGGTGATGAGGCCATGGGAATCGGCCTGTTCGAGCCCACCACCGGTGCGGATCTGCTGGTAAGCGCCAGCGCCGCGGGAGTATCCAAGTGCCATGTCGGTTTCCTGTCCTTCGATCAGGACGATTTGGACAGCGAATCGAACTGCTGCGTAAGGAAGCTGCTGGTGTTGCTGAGCTTGGTCATCATCGCGTCCAGCGCGCCGTACTGCGTGGTCAGCCGAGTCGTGTAGTCGCTGATGGTCCGGTCATAGGCGGTCTGCTGAGCGGTCAGATCCTTGATCTTCTGGTTCAGGTTGGTCGTACGCTGGGTCAGGATGCCGCTGGAGGACGTCCAGCCGGTGATCAGCGCGTCGAGCTTAGGCGCGATGCCGCTGCTGCCACTGAGCAGTGCCTGGACGCCGCCCGGATTGGTCGCCAGGGCGCCGGTCAGCTTGGTGGCGTCGTACTTCAGCGTGCCGTCCACTTGGAACTGGACGCCCAGGTCGCTCAGCGACCGCGGGCTGGCGGTGGCACCGGTGAGCTGTGAGCCGAGAAGCGTGGAGACCTGGTTCTTGATCGAGTTGATCGTAGCGTCGCCGATCAGGGCGCCGACCTGCTGGTTGGTCGCATCGTATTTGGTCAGCGTGCTGTAGGTGGACACGAACGAGTTATAGGACGTGACCAGCGACTGCATCGCCGTGCTGACGGCACTGGTGTCCGTCGCGATCGTGACACTGCTGGTGCCGACCTTGGCCAGCGAAAGCGTGACCCCGTCAATCGCCACGCCCGTGGTGTTGGTCGCGCTGCTGGCCGCGGTCCCGTCGATGGTGAACAGGGCATCCTGCGCCTTGATCGTCGGCGTGGACGTGCTGGGGTCGAAATTGAGTTTGGCCAGCCCGCCGTCGCCACCGCTGGACGTGACGGTAAAGGCGTTCGCCGCGCCGGTAGTCAGCGAGGTGAGCACGAGGTGGGCGCCATCGGTGCCGGTGACGATGGAGGCGCTGACGCCGGGGTTGCTCTTGGAGTTGTTGATCGCGTCGCGGACGTCCTGCAGCGTGTTCGCCGGCGCAGCGATGTCGACGCTCATGGACTTCGAACCCACCGCGAGGGTGAGGGTGCCCGTACCCACTGCCGTCTTCGCATCGGTAAAGGCCACCGAGGTGGTCTTCTGCGATGCGGCGAGCTGGGTAACGTTGACGTTATAGACGCTGGGCTTGGCCGAGGCGTCGGCTGTAGCCGTAAGGATGGTGGAGTCGCCGACCGTGGTCTTCTGCGCCTTGAACGCAGTGCCGTCGCTCAGCGCCTTGATGGCGGACTGCAAGCTCGTCAGGGACGAGTTGAAATTGCCGATCGCCGAAATCTGGGTGGTGGTGCTGCTCTGCGCCGCGGCGATCTGTTTGTCTTTGGCCGCGCGCTTGTTGGCAACGAGGTTGTTGACGATCGAGGTGACGTCGATAGAGCTGGAGCCGATCGAGACGCTGGTTGAACCGGTGGCCATGAGACTCTCCGTGAAGACGCCTCACTGCCTGGGCGCCAATTTGCCGACGGCTGGCCCCTTTTTGGAGCCAGCCATGGACAACTAAGCAATTACCCTGCCAACCCCGGGATGACCCGGGGTGGCGGTGTCACCGCTGTTACTGGAGCAGCTTGGTGACGATCTGCTGGCTCTGGTTGGCCTGGGCGAGGACGGAGACACCGGCCTGCTGCAGGATCTGAGCCGAGGACATGTTCGCGGTTTCCTGGGCGAAGTCGGTGTCGGTGATGGCCGACTTCGACGAGCTCAGGTTCTGCGAGATGTTCTGCAGGTTGGAGATGGTCGACTCGAAGCGGTTCTGCACCGCGCCGAGGGTGGAGCGCAGGTCGGAGACCGACTGCAGCGCGGCATCGATGCGGTTGATCGTGTCGTTGGCGCCATCGACCGTCTTCACGCTGGAATCGGCCAGGGTGGAGGTGGTCGAGACGGCGACAGTACCGGCGGTGAAGCCCGAGGCCGCTGCCTTGGTGCCGCCGACGGTGATGGCCGAGGAGGACGCGAACTTCAGCGAGCCATCGGTGGCGACATAGGCATTGATACCTTCGCCGGACTTCGAGTTGATCGCGTCGGCCATGTCCTGCGTGGACTTGAAGGTACCGGTGACACTGAATGCAGCGTTGCTGCCGACCTTCAGGGTCAGGTCGCCCGCAGCCAGCGTGATCGGCGTGGCATCGCCGACGGCGACGTCGGCCGTACCGGCCGTCGAGGTCGTGGTACCGAACAGCGCGGCGGCGCCTGCACCAGCGACGGTCGGCGACGTCGCACCGTTGGCCGTGTTGGTGAAGGTGAACGTACCACCCGTCTGGGTAGCCGACGCGCCGGAACCGTTGGCCGAAAGCTGGGTGTTGATCGCGGTGGCGAGGCCAGCGGCGTTGGTGTAGTTCTGGTTCAGCGTGACCGTCTGCCCATTGACCGAGAACGACGACGCGGTGGTCGAGAAGTCGAAGTTGGTCGTGGCCGCGCCAGCGACGGTCGTGCCCTTGGTACCGGCGACGGCGGCCGTGGCGACGAGCGGCGGGGTGGCGGAACCGGCGGCCAGCTGGCCGACCTGGTTGGACTTCATGCCCTGGTTGAGGCTGACGTTGATGACTTCACCGACGTTCGCGCCGACCTGGAAGCTGAGGTTCTGGGCGGAACCGTCCAGGACCTTCATGCCGTTGAAGTTGGTCTGCGTGGCGATACGCGTGACTTCCGAGAGGCGCTGCTGCACTTCGGCGTCGAGCGCGGCGCGATCCGACGAGGAGTTGGACGCGTTGGTGGACTGCACGGCCAGCTCGCGGATGCGCTGCAGGTTGTTCGTGACTTCGTCCAGAGCCGACTCGGTCGTCTGCGACAGCGAGATACCGTCGTTGGCATTCTGCACCGCGCGGTTCAGACCGTTGATCTGAGTGGTCATGCGGGTGGAGATGGCGAGGCCGGCGGCGTCGTCCTTCGCGCTGTTGATCTTGCTACCCGACGAGAGACGCTCGATGGCCGAAGACAGCTTGGTCTGCGTCATGCTCAGGTTACGCTGAGCGTTCATCGACATGATATTGGTGTTGATGGTCAGTGCCATGGGATTGATCCTTTTTAAGCGGAACCGAAATGCCGGAGGTTGTGCGGCGTAGTCCGGCGGGGTTCCGTGAAGGAAGCCTTCCGCCTCAGAGAGGTTTACGGCACGCCGGGAGGAAACTTGAGAGCTTTTTCTAACTGTCAACTACTTTCTTGCTTCGAGGGGCCCGGATGGTGACGCCCAGGCCCCTTCAGTCAATTTATCGGCAGCACCCCGAAAGGGTTTAGGACCGATCGACTGAAACCTTGTAAGTGGTATCGGCAGGCCACCCTGCCTCGACGCATACGCACGGTTTTACGGATGGAACGATCGACTACTTCAGGTAATTGAACAGCGAGAGGTTCTGCATTTTCACGTAGGACTGCTGGGCGGCATCCAATGCCGTCTGCTGCTGGGTGTACTTGCTGGCGGCGCTGGCATAGTCCAGGTCGTTCAGGTCCGAAAGCGTGCTGTCGTAGGACAACTTCACGTCCGAGCCGATGTCCGACTGCTGATCCAGCGTGTTCATGCGTGCGCCGATGCGGGTACGCGTGTTCATGAAATTCGTGGAGGCCTGGTCGAGGTTCTGCAGCTGCCCGTTGACCTGGTTGTTCATCGCCGCGCTGCCGCCTGGCGCTTCGAACGCCTGGATGATGCCCGCGATGGTTGAAAAGACGTCCTGCGAGGAGGACGGACCCACACTGAAGGAGTCGCCCGTCGCGGGCGTACCCGTGACATTGAGCTGCGCGCCCTTGAAGTTGATCGTGCCGACATCGCCCGTATACGTGCCCGTGGACAGCGCCGGCCCGGTCGGATTGGTGGCGTCATGCACTTCATACGTGGTGGCCGACGTGAAGTTGACCGAGTACTGGCCGCCATCCCACTGCGTGGCGTCGGTGACCGAGGTGGAGCCGACCACCGCCGTGCCCGTGTTGGCGGCCGCGGCCGAGGTCACGAAGGTGCCGTTACCGCCGCGGATCGCCATGAAGACGTCGTCGCCGCTGTCGCCGGTGGCGACCTGCAGGCCGGCGGCCGCGGCCACCATGCGCTGGGTCTGGTCGCCGCCGTAGCTGACCGACAAGCCGTCGATCGTAAAAGGCTGTGTGGTGGTGCGGCTGCCGGCGAAGACGTATTCGCCCTGCCCGTCCTTGGTATTGCCCAGTGCCACGAGCTGGTTGAGCGTCTGCCGCAGTTCGGTAGCGATCGACTGCCGGGACTGGTCGGTCTGTGTGCCGTTGACGCCCTGCAAGGTGAGGGTGCGCACGCGATCGAGGATGTTGCCGGCGGACGACAGCGCGGTTTCTTCCGTCGACAGTCGCGTCGTGGCCGAGTTGATGTTGCGCGTGTACTGGTCGTTCTGCGCGCTGGCCGAACTGATATCCACGGAGCGCGCGGCGGCGGCCGGGTTGTCGGCCGGCGACTGGATGGCCTTGCCGTTGCCCAGCGCGAGCTGCGTCTGCGACAGCTGGTACTGCCGGTCCAGCATGCTGTTGACGGACTGCTGGGCACCCCATGACGTCGAAATACGCATCAGTTTCTCACCGCGCTCAGGAGGGACTGGAAAATGGTGTTCGCCGTGGTGATCACCTGGGCGGACGCGGAGTAGGCCTGCTGGAAACGCAGGAGATTGGCGGCTTCCTCGTCCATGTTGACGCCGGACAGGCTCTGTTGCGACGCCGTGGCCTGGTCGAGGATGCTCTGCTGCGCGGACAGCGCCGTGTTGGCCTGCGAACCGGCCGTACCCACCTGCGCGATCAACTGGCTATACGACTTGCCCACCGTGGTCACGCCGTTGTCGAGGATGCCCTTGTTGGCGACGTTCGCCATCGCCAGCGCGTTGCCGTTGTCGCCGCTGGCCGTGCCGGCGGGCTTCACGGTAAACGTATCGTTAGCGGCCGGCACGCCGGAAAGCTTTAGCGTCCAGCCATTGCCGGTGATGGTGTCACCGGAGGCGTAGGTCTGCGCGGCGCCGCCGTTGACGGTATAGGTGGTGGGCGACGTGAACACGATGTTGGCCGGCGTGTTGAACGCCGGATTGGTGACATCGGTAACGGTGAGATTGCCCAGCGTCGCCTTGCCCGTGTTGGACGCGCCCTTGAGGGCGGCGAGCGGGCCGGAGGCGGCGATCTTGCTGGTATCGCTGATCGCCACGCTCATGGACGACGCGGCATTGCGGGTCGGCTGGATCTGAAAGGAATCGCCGGCCACCGCGCCCGCGCCGACCACCATCGACAGGCCACCGATCTTGAACGGATCGGTGGCCGATCCCGTGCCGGTCATCGGCACCGTGGCGCCGGCCGTCGTCGATGCCGTCCACTGGGCGCCATCGAAGCGCAGCACGTAGTCGGAAGCATCGAGTTTGGACGGATCGGCGACGGTTGCGGTGATCGAACCGGTGCCCTTGTTCGCCGTGCTGTTGTAGACAGCCGGATTGGCGATCGTGAAGAAGTTGCCGCCGGCGGCGCCGTTGAGGTCGATGCCTTGCGCGTGCTGCTGGTTGAAGGCGGCGGTCATGGCGATGGCGGAGCGACCGAGCTGGTTGCGCGCCGGGTCGAGAACATTGGTGCGGAAGTCGAACGTGGCACCCAGGGAGCCCGAGCCGAGCTGGCTGCTGATCACCGAGCCGCCGGGGCCGGTCACTTCCAGCCGGGAAGAATCGTAGACGTTGGCCGCCGTGGACAGCTGGGCGGAATCGGTGCCGTTGACCAGCGACAGCCCGTTACCCACCGTTACGGTGACCATGTGGTTGTCGTTCTGGGTGACGCTGACGCCGACCAGCTGCGACAGTTGGGAAACCGCCTGGTCACGCGCGTCGAGCAGGTCGTTCGGCACCGCGCCGCCCGCATAGCCCTGCTGGATCTGCCCGTTGAGGCCGGCGATGCTCTTGGTCAGCGCGTTGATCGAATCCACCGCATTGCTTATCTGCGTGTTGCTTTGCTGATCGAGCTGCTGGAACTGCGAGGACAGCGAACGGAAGGTCGACACCAGCGTGCTGGCCTTGCCCAGCAGCGCCTGCCGGCTGGCGGTATCCACCGGCGCGTTGGCCACATCGCTGACCGCGCCGAAGAAGCCGTCCAGCGCCGTCTGCAGGTTGGCCGAGCCGCTGACCACGTTATTGACCGACGCCGTGAGCGTGGCGTACTGCGATGCACGCGACTGGCCCGAGTTGGCCGACCACATGGACTGGGTGAGGAACTGGCTGTAGGCGCGCTGCACGCTGACCGCATCGGCGCCCTGGCCGACGTAGAAGCCGCCGTTGTATTCCGGCGTGCGCGCATTGAACGACGTCGTCTGCCGCGTGTAACCCGCGGTGTTGACGTTGCTGATGTTGTGTCCGACGGTGGACAGGCCCACTTGCGAGGCAAGCAGTCCTGAAACACCTGTGGAGAGCAGATCGGCCATCGTTGCGTTCCTTCCTTACAGTTCGGCGGCGATATGTTCGAGGGCGGCCAGTGCCTGCTTCATCACCGGCCCGTTGGCGATGGCGGCAAGCTTCTGGGCGTAGCTGGGATCGGTGGCGTAACCGCCATCGACCAGCGCCTTGGCGAACCCCTTGACGTCGTCACCCCGGCCCACCGCGTCCGCATAGCGTGGGCTGTTCGCGACCATATCGGCGTAGTCCTTGAACGAATCGGACGGTGAGTCGTAGGCGCGGAAGCTGTCCTTCTTGCGCACGGCCACACCGTTTTCGTATTCGAGGGTGGGCACGTTGACGCGCTTGCCGTCCCAGCTGCTGCCGGCCTTGATACCGAACATGTTGAAGCTGGTGGTGCTGCCCTGCGCGGGCATGTGCTTGCCCCAGCCGGTTTCCAGCGCCGCCTGGGCCAGCAGCGCGCGTACCGACACCCCTAGCTTCTTCGCCGCCTCGATGGCATGCGGCGCCAGCTTCTGCACGAATTCCTCCGGCGAGCCGATGGTCAGCTTGCCGACCGCGCTGGCCACGGCGCTGGCGCCGTCACCCACGGCCTTGCCAGCACTGCCCAGGATGCGCTCCAGGGAGTTCATCAACCCGCTGTCCTGATCGGACTTGGACGACACGGCGTCAGCCGTGCTGGCCACGCCCGTGACACCCGCGAACAGCGTGTTGTCGCTGGAGCCACCCTGGGCCGACTGCGCGCCGCCGAGCTGACGGATCAGCATGTCGGCGATGCCGATGCCCTTGCCCTGGGACAGGGTGACCGACAGCTGCTTGTCGAACATGTCGCGGTAGGCGCTGCCCGCCTGCGAGCCCATGATGTCGTCGCCCATCGCCGAACTGGCGTCACGCATGGACTTCAGCATCATCTGGGTGAAGATCGATTCGAACTGCTTGGCGACGACCGGCAACGCCGACGCCTGGTCCTTCTGCGCGGCCGAACGCAGGCCCGCGAACCCGGACATATCCGTGTAGGTGCCAAGCTTCAGGTTGTCGGCCGCGGTTACCATGTCAGATCACCACCAATTCAGCGTGCAGGGCGCCGGATTCTTTCAGCGCCTGCAGGATGGAAATGAGGTCGCTCGGCGATGCGCCGACCTGGTTGACGGCCCGCACGATGGCGTCGAGGCTGGTGCCCGGGCCGAACTTGAACATGTGCCCGCCGTCTTCGCTGACGGCCACCTGGCTGCTCGGCACCACGGCCGTCTGGCCGCGGCTGAACGCGCCCGGCTGGCTGACCTGGGGCTGCTCGCTGATGGTCACCTGGATGGAGCCGTGGGCCACGGCCGCGGCACCCACCTTCACGTCGGAACCGATCACCACCGTGCCGGTGCGCGAGTTGATGATGATCCGTGCCGGCGCGTCGCCCGGGGTCACTTCCAGGGACTGGATGGTGGACAACCAGGCCACGCGCTGCGAGGGATCGATCGGCGCGCGCACCGCGACGGAACCGGAATCCATGGCGTTGGCCGTGCCGGCGCCGAAGTTCTGGTTGACCGCCTGGGCGATACGCGCCGCCGTGGTGAAGTCGGCCGTGTTGAGGTTGAGCATGAGGTCGCCGCCCTTGTCGAAGGACGAGGCCACGCTGCGCTCGATGCTGGCGCCGCCCGGAATGCGGCCGCTGGAGGAGATGTTGACCTGGACGCTGGAGCCGCTCTTGCCCTGGGCACTGACACCACCGACGATGACACTGCCCTGCGCGATGGCATAGACCTGACCGTCGGCGCCCTTGAGCGGCGACATCAGCAGCTGGCCGCCACGGATGCTCTTGGCGTTGGCGATGGAGGCCACGGTGACGTCGATACGCTGGCCCGGCTTGGCGAAAGGCGGCAGGTCGGCCGTGATGGTGACCGCTGCGGCGTTCTTCAGCTGCGGGCGTACGTTGGCCGGCACGTTGACGCCGAACTGCTGGAGCATGTTTTCCAGGCTTTGCGTGGTAAAGGGCGCCTGGCTGGTCTGATCGCCGCTGCCGTCCAGGCCCACCACCAGGCCGTAGCCGATCAGCTGGTTGCTGCGCACGCCGCCCACCTGCACCAGGTCGCGGATGCGATCGGCGTGGGCGGGCAGCACGGCGCCGAGCGCCAGCACGATGGCGGCGCTGCGCACGAAGGTGAAGAAGCGCGGCAGGGCTTTCATCAGAACGGCATCCACTTGGAATCGAAGAACCGCGACAGCCAGCCGCGCGTGTTCGAGTCGGCCAGCGTGCCCTTGCCCACGTATTCGATGCGGGCGTCGGCCACGCGACTGGAAGCGACGATGTTGTCGTTGCCGATGTCCTGCGGGCGCACGATGCCGGAGATGCGCACCAGTTCCTCGCCCTGGTTGATGGTCAGCCATTTCTCGCCACGCACCACCAGCGCACCGTTGGACAGGCGCTGCGCCACGGTGACGGTGATCTCGCCGGTGAGCTGGTTGCTCTGTTCGCTGGAGCCGTCGCCGGTGAAGGCGTTGTTGCTGGCCAGCGAGCTGTCGGCGCTGTTGCCGCCGATGCGCAGGCCCTGGCCCAGCAGGGTGGGCGAGGTGATGGTGTTGCCGTTCTTCTTGCTGGTATTGGTCTTGGCCTTCTTGCTGGCCTGGGTGGATTCCACCAGCGTGATGGTCAGGATGTCGCCGATGCGATGCGCACGCGGATCGGCGAACAGTTCCATCGACTGCTGGTCGGCATAGATCGAGCCCGTGGCTCGCGGCTGCGCGGTCGGGTCTTCCGGCAGCGTGGCGGCGTACATCGGCCGCGGCGTGGGCGGCACGATGGCGCAGCCACCCAGGAGGGCCAGCGGCATCGCGGCGGAGAAAACACGGGCGAAGGTGCGATTCATGACGTGTCTCAGGTCTTGTTCGTGATGGTCTGGAGCATCTGATCGGATGCGGTGATCGCCTTCGAATTCATCTCGTAGGCGCGCTGCGTCTCGATCATGTTCACCATCTCCTCGACGACGTTGACGTTCGAGGTTTCGAGACTGTTCTGGTTGAGCGTGCCCAGGCCATTGAGGCCGGCGGTGCCGGTCTGCGGCGCACCGCTGGACGCGGTTTCCACATAGAGGTTGTCGCCCTTGGGCTGGAGGCCGGCCGGGTTGACGAAGTCGGCCAGCTGGATCGTGCCGATGTTCTGCGCGGCGGCGGAGCCCTGCACGGTGACGCTCACGGTGCCGTCGGTGCCGATGGTCACGGTGGAGGCGTTGGCCGGAATGGTGATGGACGGCTCCAGCGGGTAACCGTCGTTGGTGACCATCTGGCCGTCCTGGTCGCGCTTGAGCGAACCGTCGCGGGTATAGCCCACCGTACCGTCGGGCAAGGTCACCTGGAGGAAGCCGCGGCCGTCGATGCGCACGTCCAGGGGGTTGTCGGTCTGCTGCACGCCGCCCTGCTCGAACATCTTCTGGGTGCCCACCACGCGCACACCGGTGCCGATCATGAAGCCCGTGGGCGACTGCGTCTGCTCGGTGGTCTGGGCGCCGGCCTGTCCGCGGTTCTGGTAGGACAGGTCCTCGAACTCGGCGCGGGCGCGCTTGAAGCCCGTGGTGTTGGTGTTGGCCAGGTTGTTGGAGACGACGTCCATCTTCGTCTGCTGAGCGTCGAGGCCGGTCTTGGCGATCCAGAGGGACGTGAACATCGTTGACTCCTGCGCGTTGGCGCTCTACATACCGGCGACGGTTTTGCGTCGCCTGGCGGGGGTTAACCCACCTGTAGCAATTTCGATGCCGACTGGGCGTTTTCGTCCGCCGTCTTGATCGATCGGACCTGCATTTCGAATTCGCGGGAGAGGGAAATCATCTTGACCAGCACGTCGGAGGGGTTGACGTTGCTGGATTCCAGGGTGCCGTTGACCACCTTGACGTTGGCGTCGGCCGGCGCCTGGGAGCCGTCTTTCATGTGCATCAGGCCGTCGCTGGCATAGGTCAGCTGGTCGTTGCCGGGGTTGACCAGCTTGATCCGGTCCGTGGTGGCCACGGTGGCCGGGCTTTCGCCCAGCGGCACGACGGAAATCGTGCCATCCGAGCCGATCTTCACGCTGGTGGACTGCGGGATGGTGATCGGGCCGCCGCCGCCGAGGACGGCATTGCCGCGCATGTCCGTCAACAATCCGTCGGCGTCCACGCGGAGGTTGCCCGCCCGCGTGTAGCCTTCGGTGCCGTCCGGGGTCTGCACGGCGATCCAGCCGTCGCCCTGCACCGAGATGTCGAGGTCGTTGCCGGTGTGCATCTGCTGGCCGGCCGTGGTGTCCCAACCCGTGCCCTGGGCGACGCCGTTGATCCGCGTCTGCAGGCCGTCGCCCTTCACGGGCATGCTCTGGAACGCCGACAGCTCGGCCTTGAAGCCGGCCGTGTTGGCATTGGCCAGGTTGTGCGCCACTTCGGCCTGGGCCCGCATGATCTGCGAGGCCCCGGTCATGGCGACATAGACGGAACGATCCATGGCTTAGGCCCCCGCTTAGTTGCGGATGTTGATGATGGTCTGGGTCAACGTGTTGTCGGTCGAGATGACCTGGGCGTTGGCCTGGTAGTTGCGCTGCGCCTTGATCATGTTGACCAGCTGGGCGGTGAGGTCGGCCGTGTTGGACGCCTCGAGCGAGCCGGCCTGCACCGAGCCCACATCACCGGAACCCGCCACGCCGCGGATCGGCTGGCCGGAATCGACCGAGGCCACCCAGTTGGTGTCGTTCTGCTGGCGCAGGCCCTGGTTGTTGGCGAACGTGGCGATGGCCAGCTGGCCCATCGGCGTGGATACGCCGTTGGTGTAGACCGCCGAGACCGTACCGTCCTTGGAGACGTCGATCTTGGAGAACTTGCCGGCGGCGAAGCCGTCATTCGTGATCGCCGAGGTGGAATACGAACTGCCGAACTGGGTGACCTTGGTCATGTCGACCGACAGGTTGATCGGCGCCGCGCCGGCGTTGGGCGAGGCCGCACCGAAGTTCAGCTTGCCGTTGGCCGGGGTGGTCAGCGAACCGCCCGAGCTGAAGGTCAGCGGCTGCGCTGTACCGACCTGGGCGCCGTCCAGGGTCATGTAGGCGTTCCACGAGTTGGGCGTGGCCGCATCCTTGACGTAATAGACGTTGGTGGTGTGCGTCGCGCCCAGCGAGTCGTACGACTGGAAGGTCGACACGTAGTTGTAGCTCTGGTCGTTCGTGGGATCGAAGGCAGCGGTCTTGACCGTGTCCGACGAGGACAGGTTGGCGGTCAGGCCCACGGTGCCGGATGCCTTGGCCGCGCTGGTACCCGTGGTGATCTTCAGGTCCTTCAGGGCACTGATGTCGAAGCCACCGGTGGCGGTGGGCGGGTAGACCTGCAGGTTCTGACCGGTGGCGTTGACGATGTTGCCGTTGTCGTCCGGATGGAAGTTGCCCGCGCGCGAGTACGAGTAGCCGGAGGCGTCGCGCAGCGTGAAGAAGCCCGCGCCGCTCAGGGCGAAATCGTACGAGTTGCCGGTCTGGGTGACGTTGCCGTCGCCGAACTGCTGGGCGATGTTGGTCAGGCGCACGCCGCTGCCGGCGGCGGTGGCGGAGAGGTTTTCACCGGCCACCGAGTAGACCTGCGAGAACTCGGCGCGCGAGCCCTTGTAGCCGACGGTGTTGACGTTGGCGATGTTGTTGGCGGTGACTTCCAGGTCGGAAGACGCCGCGTTGATGCCGCTGAGGGCGATATCGAAAGGCATGGTGGGTATTCCTTGCTGGAGTTACAGGATTTGTGCGATCTGGCTGAGCAGGGCACCGCCGTAGCCGGCCACCTGCACGTAGGTACCGTCGGTGCCCGAAGCGCCGACGCCTTCCACCTTTCCGCGAACGAAGGTATTGATCGCGGTGCCGCCGGAAGTGGCGGACATCTGGTACACGCCGTCGGCCAGCTGCGTGCCGTCGTCGGATTTGCCGTCCCAGGCGAAGGTCTGCAAACCGGCATCCGGCTGGCCCATCGGGATGTTGCGCACCACGTTGCCGGAGGCGTCCTTGATCTGGACATTGACGTAGGTGCCGGAGCTGCCCACGTTGACCGCGCCGCTCATGGCGCTTCCCTCGAGCTTGGCCGCCGTGGAGGGAACCAGCGCATCCTTGCCGACCAGCGACGCCGCACGCACGAACTGGTCGCCGGTGAGGTTGGTGGACAGCGAATCGAACGAGCCCTGCAGCTGCTGCGTGGCCGCCACCTGCGAGAACTGCGCCATCTGCGCGACCATCTGCGTGGAGTCCATCGGCTTGGTCGGGTCCTGGTTGGTCATCTGGGTGACCATCAGCTTCAGGAAATCCGACTGGTTGAGGGTCTGCTCCTTCAGCTGGCTGGACGAGGACGTGGCGGAGGTGGACGCGGTCGTGGACGACGACGTGGAGGCGGTACCGGTAACGGAATCGACCATGGGAAGGGGCCTTATTTGCCGAGGTCCAGCGTCTTCTGCATGAGCTGCTTGGCGCTGTTCATGACTTCGACGTTGTTCTGGTAGGAGCGCGACGCGGAGATCATGTTGACCAGCTCGTCGACCGGGTTGACGTTGCTTGAATAGACATAGCCGTTGGCGTCCGCGAGCGGATTGGCCGGCTCGTAGCGCGACTGCACCGGGGCCTGGCTTTCGGTGACGCCGAGCGTGCGCACGCCGCCGTTTTCCATCTGCCCGTCCACCTGCTGCTGCACGGCGGCGAACGTGGGCTGCTTCGCGCGGTATGCGGTGGCCTCGCTGCCCGACAGGCTGTCGGCGTTGGCCATGTTGCTGGCGGTGGTATTGAGCCGGGCAGACTGGGCCGCCATGCCCGAACCGGCCACATCGAAGATCTTCAGCAGGCTCATGAGGCGGTCCCGGTGATGGCGAGGCGCATGGTATGGATCTGCGCGTTGATGAAGCTGAGCGACGCCTGGTAATGGATGGCGTTGGCGGCGAACTGCGCCTGCTCGACCTGGGTGTCGACGGTGTTGCCGTCCATGGACGGCTGCGTCTCGGCGCGATAGGCCATCTTGTTGGCTTCGCCCAGCGCCACGGCGAGGTTGCCGCCGATGTGGCCGGACTCGGTCGCGGTCATCGGCAGCGTGGTGCCGTCGGTGGCGCCCGTGGCGGCGCTCATGGCCTTCTTGAAGTCGAGGTCGCGAGCGAGGAAGCCCGGCGTGTCGGCATTGGCGAGGTTGGAGGAAATGACCTCCGCACGGCGCTGCCACAGGCCAAGGGCCTGGGCGTGTACGCCGAACAGCTTGTCGGATGAATCGATCATGGGCTTTCCCCTCGGTGATCCTGGCCCGAGGGGTTGAGCAAGACGCGTGCCACGCGGCAGGCTTCACGAAAAACGGCGCCGTAGCGCCGTTTTCGGGGTTATGCAGGGGAGCGACCCGGCGCTGCGCCGGAATTCCGACGCGGCGCGGCAGCCTCCGTGTCAGGCCAACGTCAGGCCGGGAGCAGTTCCAGCACCGCCGTGGCCAGCACGTCAGGCTGGAACTTGGCGATGAAGCGGTCGGCACCCACGCGCTCGACCATCGCCTCGTTGAATACGCCGCTGAGCGAGCTGTGCAGCAGGACCTTGTAATGGCGCAGGCCCGGCTCCTCGCGGATGGCGCGGGTGAGCGCGTAGCCGTCCATGAGCGGCATCTCGATGTCCGACACGACCAGCGCGACACGCTCGGCGGCCGGGCCCGCCGCCAGCTCGCGCAGTTTCTCCAGGCCCTCCTTGCCGTCCTTCGCCACCACGCATTCCAGGTCCATCTTGCGGAACAGGTCGACGATCTGGGTGCGGGCGACCAGGGAATCGTCCACCACCAGCACGCGGCGGCTGCCGACCTTCTGTACGTGGGCGGCCTGCTGGACACGCTCCGAGAGCTCCACGGCGCGGGGGTCCACGCTGGCCAGCACCTGCTCCACATCGACCACGGCAAGCAGATCGCCGTCAAGGCGGGTCACGGCGTTCACCCGCGCTCCGTAGCCCAGGGCCGGCGGCGGGGCGGCCATGTTCGAACCGTCGATATGGACGATACGATCCACGTCGGAAACGAGGAAACCCTGCACGGACCGGTTGAACTCCGTGACGATGAGGTGCGCGCTGGCGACGTCGGCCAGCGGCGGGTAGCCCATGGCCGCGGCCAGGTCGACCACCGGAATGGTCTGGCCGCGGTAGTCGAAGCTGCCCGAGACCAGCTCGTGCATGCTGGGCATGCGCTCCAGCCGCGGGCGGCGCAGTACCTCGCGCACCTTGAACACGTTGATGCCGAACGCCTGACGGTCGCCGAGGCGGAACAACAGCATGGCCACACGATTGTGTCCGGCCAGGCGGGTGAAGGTTTCGACGGTGTCGAGCAGCGGGCGGGCCATGTCGTGCCTGGGCTTGCGAAAGGGGGTGTCGCGGAGCGTATCGGCGGCGGGGCGGTTTGCTTGAGCCGTGGTGGGGCTTGGAACGAGAGCCTTGGCGTCTTGCATGCTGGCTGCGGAGCAAGAGCCGGCGGGTAGCCCCCTCGGGTCCACGCCTACGGCGACCCGCTAAGGAAGGGCCGCTGGCGCGGCCGTATTCTTATGGCCCTTCGGGCCCGGGTCGGGCTTCGAACGGGGATTTTCGATTCGCCATCCATGGCTCAGCGAAAATGGCCGGCCGTCCTGGCCGGCCCCGCTACGCGGCCTTGTCCGTTCGAATCCCTCGCCTGCGGCTACCGGCCCCGAGGGGGCTACCCGCCGGCTCTTCCCGACACTGAGGTGGGTTGTGACGCGAGCGGTCGCAGAGGTGCAGGGTATGGCGTCACCGCTTTGTTGGCTTTTCGCCCACATCGTGGGCTCCTACCCCAGGGGTAGGACAGGTTGTGGCATATCCAACGCCTGATCCGCCACCTGGGGGGGGGGTAGGAGCGCACGCACGTGCGCGAACCCTCTACCCACCTAAGGCGGCTGATGCCATGCAAAGCAGGCAAGCGAGCGTTCCCAGCAACGAAGCGAAACCCAGCTCTTCGCTCTTCCCACACGCAACCTCAGTGTCAGGAAGAGCCGGCGGGTGCCACCCTCGTGGCCGGTAGCCGCAGGCGAGGGATTCGAACGGAAAAGGCCCGAAGGGGGCCGGCCAGGACGGCCGGCCGTTTTCGCGAGACAGGGATGTCGAGTCGAAAACCCCCGTTCGAAGCCCGACCCGGCCCGTAGGGCAATCAATACATGGCCGCGGAGCGGCTTTCATTGACGGGTCGCCGCAGGCGTGGCCGCGAGGGTGGCACCCGCCGGCTCTTGCCCCAAGCCGCTAAAGGACAAAGGTGGCACGCGGATTGCTTGGCTCAAGAACGACGGCTCCTGGACGATTACTAGGGGCGACCATCCGACCAAGCGAAAGCGAAATCATGACCCTCCTCTGGAGCCAGCACGTACGCCTCCTCGCCAACGCCGCCGCCACGGGCGACGCCGCACGAGTCAGCGCCCTCTCCGCCCAGTACCCGGCGGCCGCCAGCGCGCTCGGCGCCTTGCTCAGGCCTGCCGAGGTGCCGCGAACGCCGCCGGCCACCACCATCCAGGCGATCGAGCAGCAGGGCATGGTGCTGACCAACGCGCAGGCGCTGGGCGTCAGTTTGCAGGACCTGGTGGGCAACCTCGAGGGCGCACGCGACACCGCCGGTCGATTGACGGAGGCCAGCGCCAGGATTTCGACGGCGATCGACCACGCGCACGGCAGCGTCGCGGGCATGGCCGAGTCCGGCAACCAGGGCCAGGCCACCGCGGGCGACCTCGACGGCCAGCTGCGCCTGCTGCGCAGCGCACTGTCGGGCATGAGCCGCAACCACGCCCAGTTCTCCGAATACTTCACGGCGATCCGCAAGCTGACCGCCGCAGTGCAGGACATCGCCCACCAGACCAACCTCGTGGCCCTCAACGCCGCCATCGAAGCGGCGCGTGCCGGTGAAGCCGGTCGCGGTTTCGCCGTGGTGGCCGACGAGGTGAAGCAGCTGGCCGAGAAGACCACGCAGGCCACCGCCGAGATCGATCAGGTCACGCAGACCGTCGGCGAGTTCTCCGGCCAGCTGGACGACGCCGTGCAGAACAGCCTGCGCCGCCTGGACCAGACCCAATCCGGTATCGCGGGCATGCAGGCCTCGCTGGGGCGCGTGGACGCCGCCGTGCGCGGTGCGCAGGGCAGCCTCGATGCCGCTCGCGAGGGCATGGGCGCACTGAACACTCGCGTCGCCGCCATCCAGACGTCGCAGACGTCGCTGGGCCGCATCGGCAACGAGGCACGGCGCCAGGCCGATGCCGGTGCGCGTGCCGCCGTGCTGGCGCATCGCCTCAGCCTCGCCCGCCTCGAGACCGACGGCGCCCTCGACGCCGCCGGTCTCAGCCAGATGATCCGCGAAGCCTGCCAGGGCCTCCGCTATGCGGTGGAACTGGCCTCGCGCGATCCGGCCGGCCTCGATCGTCGCTGGCTGGACACCACACCGCTGATGCGCTGCATCGACCAGCTCCGTGTGCGCCGCCCGGATGTATCGATCGACGGGATCCGCGGCGCCGGCGAGCGCTTCACCTCGATGGCCTCGCAATTCGCCATTACGCTGGGCGAAGGACGCCATGCCGACGCCAGCCACATGGTCGCCGGCCTCAACAAGGAACTGGACACCGTGATCCAGGGCCTGTCCGCCGCCCTCGCGGAGCGCGCTGCGTGATCCGTCGCGCCCTGCCCTGCGGGATCGCCCTGGCGAGCCTGTGCGGCTGGCCGCTTGCCGCGGCGGCGGCGCAGCCGGTCGACGCGGTGAGCCAGGCCGCGGTGACCTGGCTGCAAACCCATCGCGCGCTGCCCGGCACCCGTATGGTGCTGGAGGCGGCGCCGCTGGACAGCCGGCTGCGCCTGGCCGACTGTCCGTCACCCCTGGATGCCTCCCTGCCCGGCAATCGCCCGTTGAACGCGCGCGTCAGCGTCACCGTACGCTGCCCGGTGCCGGGTGGCTGGACGGTGCGCGTGCCCGTGATGGTCAAGCTCTTCGCCCCTGTACTCGTCAGCAGCCACCCGCTGGCCCGCGGCGACGGCCTCGGCGCCACCGATGTCCATACGGAAGAACGCGACGTCGCCACGCTGGCCTACGGCTACATCGCCGACCTGGAGCAGGCCGGCGGACGGTCGCTGGCCCGCCCGATCAATGCCGGCACCGTGCTGACGCCGGGCATGCTGGCCGGCCGCCAGGCCGTACGCATCGGCGACGCCGTCAGCATGGAGGCCAGCGTCGAAGGTGTGGTCATCCGTGCGGAAGGCGTGGCCATGGGAGCCGGGGACACCGGCTCGCGGCTGAAGGTGCGCAACGCCTCGTCGGGCAAGGTGCTGGACGCCGTGGTGCGGGGCCCGGGCCTGGTCGCGGTGCTACCCTGAGCAAAAGCCCGACCGCGTCACATTTCCGACCCGCGCCAGTTAAAGTTCTCCGAGGGACCGCCGATAAGGATCTTGAGGGACATCAGATCCGAGGAAAAACCATGACAAACACCATCAAGCCAGGTATTCCGAACCAGCAACCGCCGGTGCAGCTCCGCACCCAGAACGCCGCCACGGGTTCGGCTGCCTCGACGCAGAGCGCCAGCCCGGCCCGTCCGAGCGGTGACAGCGTCAGGATCACGGACTCGGCCAAGGCGCTGGATGCCGCCAGTCGCGGCGACGGCATCGACGCCAAGCGCGTCGACGAGATCCGCTCGCGCCTCGCCGAGGGCAGCTACAAGCCCGACGCACAGGCCATCGCCAGCAAGTTTCTTGCGATGGAAGGCCAGATCGGAGGCGCCGGCAGCGCATGAGCCCGACGTCCGCCTCCGACTTCGACGTGGCGCTAGGCGCCGTCATGGGCGACCTCGCCCGTGACGTCGATGCGCTGCACGCCAGCCTGATCGACGAGCGCATGGCGCTCGATCAGGCGAACATGCCCGCGCTGGAAGTCGCCGGACGGACCAAGAGCCGCCTGCTGGACCACATCGAAAAACTCGACGTCGAGCGCCGTCAGATCAGCGACGCCGCCGGCGTCGACAGCCTGCACGACGCCCGCTGGTCGCCGACCATCGAGCGCCTGCTCGAGTGCCGTCGGCTCAACGACGTCAACGGCCGCATCGTGGCGCAGCGCATGGCCCACGTGCGGCAAGCCCTGGCCTTGCTGGCGGGCGATGCGCCCGGCGGCTCCACCTACGGCCCCACCGGCGCGACGAAAGTAAGGCTCCGTTCCGGAATGCTGGCGCAGGCCTGACACCACGGCACACGCGATACCGCAGGTTCACCACACGGCGTAAGAGACAGTCATGGCAGCATCCCCCCAGCCGATAGCGGTGAACGACGATGGCATCCTGCCTATCGTCCGCGTCCCCATTCTGGACAAGAAGCAGTCGCTGTTCGCGTACGAACTGATCTTCCCGCGGCCGGCCGGCACCGACATCGAGACGGCCGCCATCGCGCATACGCAGGCCACGCTCAGTGCCATCGCCGACGGCAGCCTCAAGCGCCTGGTGCGCGACAACCGCGCCTTCCTGCACATGTCGCGCTCGCTGCTGCTCGAGCACGCCGACATCCTGCGTCACAACGCGCGCCTGGGTGCCAGTATCGGCGCCGACGTGGGCAGCGACGAAGCCCTTCTGACCAAGCTGCGTGAGCTGAAAAGCCACGGCTGCCTGTTCATGCTCGAAGATTTCAACCTCCCCGCCGATCCGGAACACCGTGCCGGCGTGGATGCCCTGCTGCGTATCGTCCAGTTCGCCAAGATCGCGGTGGACCACCGGCATCCCGTGGCGGCACGGGCGCACATGGATTACGTCCACGCGTTCGGCGTCAAGGTCATCCTCACCGGCATCGACACCCACGAGAACTTCGTCGACTACGCCGAACAGGACGTCGATGGTTTCCAGGGCAAGTACCTGCTTCGCCCCGAGCGGGTGGACATGCCGCGGCTGACGCCCAGCAAGCTGGGCGTGCTGCGCCTGATGGGCGCCCTGCAAGACCCGGACAACGGCCCCGTCGAACTGGGCAAGATCGTCCGCGACGATGCCATCCTCAGCTACAAGCTGCTGGGCTGCGTCAACTCCGCCTACTTCGCCCTGCCCCGCCAGCTGAAATCGGTGGAACAGGCCGCCGTGTTCTTTGGCGTCAACCGCATGCGCAACTGGATCTTCACCATGGCCGTCTCGGGCATGGACGAGCGTCCGCCCGAGCTGCTGCGGCTGGCCCTGGTGCGCGCGCACATGTGCGAGAAACTGGCCCGCAGCATCAAGCCCGAGCTGCAGGAGATGGCCTTCACCGCCGGTCTGTTCTCGTTGCTGGATACGCTGATGAACGCGTCGATGGCCTATGTGCTGGAGCACCTGCCCCTGGCCATCGAGATCCGCGAGGCGCTGCTTGACGGCACCGGGCCTTTCGCCACCATCCTCGACCAGGTCCGCCACTGGGAACAGGGTGAGGTGGAGAGCGAAGACGCGCTACGCGAGCAGCACGTGGCCGCCATGGCCACCATGTATGTCGAGGCGACCAGTTGGGCGGATCACGTCTACGCGTTCGCGGACGGCTCCGCCACCGCCGAGGCCTGATCGCCGGCTCAGAGTGTCGCCGGCGCGATCAGGTGGATCACCACGTACTGCCAGATCAGCATCGCCGCCATGGCGAGGATCACCAGCAGGGTCAGCCCCGCGCCGATGGCACGCCCCGCCGAGACGCCCGGGGTCTGCGAGAGCCCGATCGCATGCAGCACGCGGGCAACCACCAGCACGATGCCGAACACGTGCAACAGCATCGGCAGGGTCTGGTTGAGCTCCAGCACCAGCAGCAGGATCAGCGCCAGCGGCACGTACTCGGCGGCGTTGCCATGGGCACGCGCCGCACACGCCACGGCGCGGTTGCCACCATCGCCCAGCCCGATGCTGGTGCGCCGGCGCAGCCGTATCACCCGAATGGCGAGTCCCATCATCAGCAGCGCAACCAGCGCCGCATACAATCCCGTGATACGCATGCCTTGTCTTCCCAGGTCAGTTCGATGCCGGTGAGGTTCGTTGCTGCACACGCCAGATGGCCAGCCCCGCCCCCAGTACGGCGACGAGCAACCATACGCTGGCAGCCATCGCGTCGCCAGCCATCCACATCACAGCGGCCACGGACGCGACGATAACGGCCCCGGTACCGGCGGCGAAAAGCACGTCGCGGCGCAGGCGACTGGTGCAGGCAAGCAGCAGCGCGCCCAGCGAGGCGGCGAGGAAAGCGGCCAGGCGCACCCAGGTCACGCCGCCCGGCGCCTGCGGGAGCACGGGCATGACGTCGAGCAGGCTGCGGACGCCCACCTGCACGTCGAACCCGGCATCCCCTTCCCTCACCGGCGTACCGGGCACCAGGGTGTCGCCATCGATGCGGGCCAGCACGGTCATCGACTGCACGGGCACGGCTTCCCAAGAGATGCGCAGGTCGCCCAGGCGCGGGTTGTCCGGCCTGGCGCTGGTGACCAGCGCATCGCCGGCGCGCTGGAAGGTGGCGGCGAAATTGGCCGGCAGCTTCTTCTCGTCCGGCGCGACATCGACGCGACCGGGGAACGCCCGCAGGATGGGCGTGGACAGCCGGAAATGACCGAGCCTGACCTCGCCCGCCTCGAACTGACGCCCCTGGATCGGGAAGGCGCCCGGGTTGACGTGCCCCGCCGGCTTGGCGAACGCCGAGGCATCGATCGGGCGATCGACCCAGTCCACCTCGTAGTGCGTGACCCCACCGACGGTGATCTCACGCCACTGGTACATCTCCACATGGCGCACGAGCACGGTGGACTCGACACGTACGTTGAAGTCCGCATCGCGCGGCGCATCGATGATCTTAGGGACACCGGTGACCCGGGTCAGCGATCCGTATTGCCCCGCGGAGGGTCGCCCGTTCGCGCCCAGGTCGAGTACTGCCGCGCCGCCGTGGCGGGCGACGGCGGTGCCGTAATCCATGACACGCCGTTCGTTCCAGGCGATCAGGCCCAGCCCTACCAGGAGCAACGCCGCACCGGCCAGCCGTGACGCCCAGGCCAGGCCGGTGTGTTTCATCGTGTGTCTGGACCGCATCCCGATTCCCGTATCGCACCCGGCTGGCTATCGACGCCGGCAAGTCTCTCCAGCATATCGGCCGCGAGGTAGCGACCTTTATCGTCTTTTACAGGCGTGGCTGCGGCGCAGTGTTCGTCGTGAGTGAAAAACAGTTTCACCCCGCGCGCGATCTTGTCGTCGAGGAAGGCCTTCTTCTCATCGATCAGCTTCTCGGGCCAGCGGTCGTAGCCCATGGTCACCGGCACATGCACCCACGCCGTGCCCGGGATCAGGTCGGCGCAGAAGGCCACGCCGCCCACTTCAGCCAGCATCAGTCCCGGTGTGTGTCCTTCGGAAAACTCGAAGCGCACGGCCTCGCCCAACGAAGTCGCGACACCCGGCTCGACCAGCTCGAGCCGGCCGCTCTCGTCGAGCAACCGCACGATGTCCGGAATGAACGAGGCACGATCGCGCGGATGCGGATCGGTCGCGCGGGCCCAGTGCGCGGCACCGACAAGGAAGCGCGCGTTGGGAAACAGCAGCCGTGCCGGCTCGCCATCCGCCCAGGGCGCCAGCAGCCCGCCGGCATGATCGAAGTGCAGATGCGACAGCACCACCACGTCGATGTCCTCGTGGCGGAAGCCGGCCTCGGCTAACGACTCCAGCAGCACGTGCCGGTCTTCCATCACGCCGTAACGCTCGCGCATGGCGGGCTCGAAGAACGCACCGATGCCCGTCTCGAACAACACGTTGCGGCCATCCAGCCCGGCCGCGAGCAGGCAGCGGCAGGCCAGGCGAATGCGGTTGTGCTCGTCGGGCTCGGCCCAGCGCGACCACAGCGCGCGAGGGGCGTTGCCGAACATGGCACCGCCGTCCAGCTTCTGCGAATTACCCATCAGCGACCACAGCTTCATGTGTGCTCCTATTGCACCTTGCCCAGGCCGGACGGACGCCGCGGATCGCTGGCGGCCTCGAGCTTGCCGGTGCGGTGATCCCAGGTCACCACGTTCATGAATCCCCACGGCGAGCGGTTCTTCAGCACGTGGCCCATGTCGGTCAGTGTCTTCGTGGTGGCATCGTCGAACACGCCGGCTTCCACGTCCACGCGATCGGGCAGGTACTGGTGGTGATAGCGCTTCTGCGCGGCGATCTCGGACGCGCTCTTGCCGTCGACGAAGGCGAGGATGCCTTCCAGCACCTGGGTGATGATGGTGGAGCCGCCGGGCGAGCCGATGACCGCCGTGCGATCCGCGCCGAACACGAAGCTGGGCGACATCGACGAGAGCATGCGCTTGCCGGGGGCCGGTGCATTGGCCAGTGCGCCGCGCAGGCCGAACGCGTTCGGCTGCCCGGGCACCAGCGCGAAATCGTCCATCTCGTCGTTGAGCACCACACCGGTGCCGCCGACGACGAAGGCCGAGCCGAACTCGAGATTGACCGTGAGCGTGGAGGCCACCATGTTCCCGTCGGCATCGATCACCGAGAAATGCGTGGTGTGCATGCCCGGCTCCGGCGCCATGGAGGTGGGCAGCAAATCGGAGGGGGTGGCCTTGTCCGGGGAGATCGTGGCACGCAGACCATCGGCGTAGTACGGCGACAGCAGCATGTCGAGCGGCATCTTCACGAAGTCCGGATCGCCCAGGTACTCGTTGTGATCGCGGAACGCCCGGCGCATGGCTTCGATGGTGAGGTGCGTGGCATGCGCCAGGTCGAGCTTGGTCAAATCGAAGCCGGAAAGGATGTTCAGCACCTCGGCGATGGCCACGCCGCCGGAGGACGGCGGCGGCGCCGTGACGATGCGAAACCCCTTGTAGTTCACCGTGAGCGGCTGGCGCTCCTTGACCTTGTAGGCGTCCAGGTCGGCCGCTGTCCAGTTGCCGCCCGCGGCACGCGATGACGAGACCAGCAGCTTCGCGGTCTCGCCCTTGTAGAAGCCGTCATGCCCCTTGGCGGCAAGGCGCTCGAGCGTGTTGGCGAGGTCGGGCTGGCGCAATGTCCAACCCGGCGACGGCACCGCGCCACCCGGCAGGTAGATGGCGGCGGACGACGGGTAACGCGACAGCACCGCCTGGCGATCCTCGATGGCACCGAGGAAGCGCGCATCCGGCTGGAAGCCTTCCCGCGCGATGCGGATGGCCGGCGCCAGCGACGTGGACAACGGCAGCTTGCCGTAGTGTTCGGCCATCCAGACCAGGCCGGCCGGCTCACCGGGAATGCCTGACGACAGCGGGCCGTTGGTCGAAGTATCGCGGTTGGGCTTGCCGTCGGTGCCGACGTAGGCCTTCAGGTCCACGGCCTTGGGCGCGGCCTCGCGCGCATCGATGAACACGTCGCGGTTGTCCGACGCGCGATGCAGCAGCGCCATGAAGCCGCCGCCGATGCCGGAGCTCTGCTGCTCCACCACGGCCAGCGTGGCCGAGACCGCCACGGCGGCGTCGAAGGCGTTGCCGCCCTTGCCCAGCACTTCGAAGCCGGCGTTGGTGGCGAGGAAATTGGCGCTGGCGATAGCCGCGTGGCCGGGGCCGCGCGAGGCCTTGGCGGTGTCCTTGGCGGCGGACGTACCGGCACCGAGGACAAGGACGAGGCTCGCGACGAGCACGCGCCATGACGGAGCATGGACCATGGATGTTGTCTCCGGACAGGAAAATTCTCTGCCCACGAGGGTACCGCATGGCGCCCTGGCGGGTCTCAGGAAGCGGCCCTGGCCATCAGGTGTTCGTATTTAAGCCGCAGCTGGTCTTCGGTTTCCACACGATCCGGGTCGTGGGGAATGCACTCCACCGGGCACACTTCCACGCACTGCGGGTTATCGAAGTGGCCGATGCACTCGGTGCAGAGGTCCGGGTCGATCACGTAGTACTGCTCGCCCAGGGAGATGGCCTTGTTGGGGCACACGGGCTCGCAGACGTCGCAGTTGACGCAGGTGTCGAGGATGATCAGGGACATGACGGCATTTTACCCCCATATGCGTGGCCGCAGGTCAGCTTAGGCCAGACGAGGCGCGCCGTAGCGGGGGCGAGGCGCCGTGCGACCAGCATCGCGGAAGCGCCTTGCGACACGCCAGGGGGGAGGGAAACATGGCGTCAGCCGGCATATGATCGACGGCGTTAGCCTGCGCAAGGCGCAAAATCATGTCGACCAACGCAAGCGAGGGCGCGCCGTGCCGGTAGCCGGAAGAAAAATTGTCATCGTTTCCGGCGCCCCCGGTGCCGGCAAGACGACCCTGGCGGTTCCCCTTGCCGCAAGGCTTGGTTTTCCTCTGTTCTCCAAGGACTTCATCAAGGAGACGCTGACGGATGTGTTCGGCGATGCCGGGGGCGATCTGGAAGCATCAAGGAAGATGGGTGGCGCCGCCATGGAATTGATCTGGTCGTTGGCGCGACACGCCCCCCAAGCTGTGTTGGAGGCAAACTTTCGACCACGCAGCGAATATGAGCGATCCAAGCTTGCCGGCTTGGGTGGGCGCGTGATTGAGGTGCATTGCGACTGTGGTGCGGACGAGGCGGCGCGCCGCTTCCGCGACCGCGCCGAGGCAAACAGCCATCATGCCGCTCACCCCTTAAGGGAGATGCCACCGGAGATGCTGGTCGAATACGACAGGCCGCTCGGTTTGGGGCCCGTGATAACGGTAGATACGCGTTTTACCGTGGACGTCGAGCGGGTCACTCAGGACATTCTTCGCGCTTTCGCGTGATCGCCGTTTCCCGAGACCGGATCCCATAACGGAAGAAGGCGCCGCGAGTGCGGCGCCTTCTTCATCACGTACCGATAGACCGGGCCGTTTACATCTGCACGAAGCGGACGGTGGCGCCGGTCGGGGTCAGGGCGTCGGTCACGCGCTGCTGGTCGGCCTGGTCGCCGATGAACAGCACGATGA
Source organism: Xanthomonas sp. NCPPB 2632 (assembly GCF_041228075.2). Taxonomy (NCBI): domain Bacteria; kingdom Pseudomonadati; phylum Pseudomonadota; class Gammaproteobacteria; order Lysobacterales; family Lysobacteraceae; genus Xanthomonas; species Xanthomonas sp. NCPPB 2632. Next base: position 1,098,645 of record NZ_CM192979.1, on the reverse strand, counting down.
CGTTCTTGAACGAGCCCGCATTGGCGCCCTTGAACGCCTCGACGATCAGGTCGGCGGTCTTGGTCGACTCCGGGCCGCCGAACACCAGCATGTTGCCCGGCGTGACGCCGCGGGCCACGGTGCCCTGCACGTTCTCGAGCTGGCGGGCGCGGCCGTCCTGGCCGTTCTGGTCGTCACCGGCCGGCACGAAGTACGGGAACGGACGGTCGGCGGTCATGCCTTCCATGTTCTTGCGCACGATCTGGCCGAAGTACTGGCTCCAGGCCTTGGTATCGGTCGGGTTGGACGGCTTGGCGACGGCGGCTTCCTGCTGCGTGGCTGCCTGGTCAGTGTCTTCCGACTTGTTGCAGGCGGAAAGGGCCAGGGCGGCGGTCAGGGCCACGGACGCGGCGAGGACGAACTTACGCATGATGATCACCTTTGGTTTCAAGAGTTGCGCCAGCGCTGGCGCATGGCCTGCTGCACCGCCGGATGCACGAAGCCGGAAATATCGCCACCCAGGCGACCGATTTCACGCACGAGCGAGGAGGAAATGAAGCTGTACTGCTCGGCCGGGGTCAGGAACAGCGTCTCGGCCTGGGGAATCAGGTGACGGTTCATGCTGGCCAGCTGGAATTCGTATTCGAAGTCGGACACGGCACGCAGGCCGCGCAGGATCACGCCCGCGCCGATCTCCGTGACGAAGTGGGCCAGCAGGCAGTCGAACCCGCGCACCTCCACGTTCGGCAGATCGGCCAGGGCCAGCCGCGCCAGGGCGATACGCTCGCCCAGGCTGAAGCCCGGTCCCTTGTTGCGGCTTTCCGCCACCGCGACCACGATGCGGTCGAACAGCGGGGCAGCACGCGACACCAGGTCGGCGTGACCGTTCGTGATGGGGTCGAACGTGCCGGGATAGACGGCAAGTCGCGGATTGGCCGGCGCAGGAGTCATGGACACTAAGGTCAGGGAAATCGCGGGCTAGCTTAACGGATCGGCCGGGGCGCGGCGATAGAGGGCATAGGCGACTTCACCGGCATGGCCCTGGCGGTGCGGACGCCATGTGTCGGGCAACGTGAAGGAGGCCCCACGCGGGGCCTCGACGTAGATCCACGCCGTGGGGGTCAGCCAGCCGCCGGCCTCGAGCAGGGCCGCCGTATCCGCCCAGGCGGCCAGCGCGAACGGGGGGTCCAGGAACACCACGTCGAACGGCGTGGCCGGGCCCGTCAGCCAGCGGGCGATGTCGTCGCCGACCACCGCCCCCGCCGTCTTCAGACGCGACAGGTTGTCCCGCAGCGCCGCGGCCAGGCGCGTATCGCGCTCGACGAAGGTCACCGCCGCCGCGCCGCGCGACAGGGCCTCGATGCCCAGCGCGCCCGTACCGGCGAAGGCATCCAGGCAGCGCGACCCGGCAAGCACCGGCTGCAGCCAGTTGAACAGGGTTTCGCGCACACGCTCGGCGGTAGGCCGCAGCCCGGGCAGTTCGGGGACGGCCAGGCGGGAGTTGCGCAGGGTTCCGCCGATGATGCGGATGCGGCCGGTGGCGGTCATCGCTCAGCGGCCAGTGTGGGCGGGAGTGCTAGCATTCGCCCATTGTCTTTGAATCCCTCGCGCAATGCTCAAGTTCTGGAAAAAGAAGCCCGCCGACACCGCCCCGACGGACGCCCCGGCCACGGACGACCGTGTCGATCGCACAGCCGATCCGGCCGCCACCGACCTGGGCAGCCTGGTCGCCGAGGCGCTGGCCGAAACGGTCGCGCCCGAGCCGGACGCCCCCGAGGTAGAAGCCGCGGCCGAGCCGGCCGTGGTGGTCGAAGCCGCGCGCGAGGCCGATCCCGTGCCGGAAGCCGCCGCCAGGCGTAGCTGGCGCGATCGCCTGTCCGGCAGCGGCTTCGCCAAGAGCCTGGGCGCGCTGTTCGTGCGCCACCCCAAGCTCGACGACGACCTGCTCGACGAGCTGGAAACCGCCCTGATCACCGCCGATGTGGGCGTCGACGCCAGCACCCAGCTCGTCGAAGGGCTGCGCAAGCGTATGCACAAGCGCGAGTTCGCCGACGCGGGCGTCATGCTCAAGGCCCTGCGCGACGAACTGGTCGCCCTGCTCAAGCCGGTGGAGCGACCGCTGGACGTCTCCACCCACACGCCTTTCGTGATCCTCACCGTCGGCATCAACGGCGTGGGCAAGACCACCACCATCGGGAAGCTGGCGCGTCGCTACGTGGACGAGGGCCGCGGCGTGATGCTGGCTGCCGGCGACACCTTCCGCGCCGCCGCCGTCGAGCAGCTGAAAACATGGGGCGACCGCAACAAGGTGCCCGTGGTTTCGCAGGGCCAGGATGCGGACTCCGCCAGCGTCATCTTCGATGCCCTGCAGGCGGCGCGCTCGCGTGGCACCCAGGTGCTGATCGCCGACACCGCCGGCCGCCTGCACACGCAGGGCGGCCTGATGGACGAGCTGGGCAAGATCGTCCGCGTGATGAAGAAGCTGGACGGCGCCGCGCCGCACGAGGTGCTGATGGTAATCGACGGCACCACCGGCCAGAACGCGATCAGCCAGCTGCGCCAGTTCCGCGACACGGCGGGCGTCACCGGCCTGGTGGTGACCAAGCTGGACGGCACCGCCAAGGGCGGCGTCATGTTCGCGCTGGCCCGCGAGTTCGGCCTGCCGATCCGCTACGTCGGCCTGGGCGAAACCGCCACGGACCTGCGCGTGTTCGATGCGGCCGCCTTCGTCGACGGGTTGCTCCCGACCAACCTCGGCGGCTGATGTCAGGCATGGCGCACAGGTCGACTTCGTGACCCGTCGACTGCGGATCGGACTGCTCGCCGTCGCCGGCCTGCTTGTCGTCCTCCTGCTCGCCGCGCTGATCGCCATGTACGTGGTGCTGCAGCCCGAACGCTTCACCGCCATGCTGCAGTCGCGGGCGGAGGCCGCCGGGCTCGACCTCGGGCTGGCCAATCCGGCCAGCCCCACGCTGTGGCCGAAACCTGCGCTGGAACTGGAAGGCCTTACCCTGCGCGCACGCGGCTCCGGCACGCCATTGATCGTGGCATCGCGCGGCAAGCTGGTGCTGCCCTGGCGCACGCTGCTAGGCGGCGAAACCACAGTGTCGCGGCTGGAGCTGGAAGGCGCGCGCATCGACATGGATGCGGTGTCCGCCTACCTCGACACACTGCCGCCGCAGCCCTCGACGTCCGGTGCCTTCCTGCCGGGCATCGACGCAGGATTCAGTATTTCGCGCGGCACGCTGACCCGCGGCAATCGCCTGCTGATGTCCGATGTGAACATAGACGCGGGGCGCCTCGCCAACAGCCGCGCGTTCGATCTCACGCTGTCCGCCCTGATCGACGACCAGCACTATGCGATGACACTGAGTATGCGACCGCTCCTGGCCCAGGGCGTGCTTACCCTGGGCGAGTTGCAGCTGGACCTGTCCAGCGACGATCGTTTCGCCGCTTCCTTGCAGGGCTCCGCCACCTGGCGCGGCGGCGCCGACGTCGGCGCGTCGCTCGCCGGCCGCGCGACACGGCACGATGCACCGCCGCTGGACATCGTGCTGGGCATGACGCCGGCGAACGAAAAGGACCCGCTCTCCGTGGCGCTGAAGGTCGACAGCCCCACGGAGCACGTCGATGTGCGCGTGCCGCCGCTGGCCGTGGCTCAATGGTGGACCGGTATCAACGCAGGCGGCACGCCAACGCTGCCGCCCCTGCTCGGCACGGTGGACGCGCAAACGGTGGATGCGGGCTCGGTGCACGTGAAGGGCCTGCGCATTCGTGCCACGGCGGACGACGCGGCGACCCTCCCGGCATCGGCTTCGACATCGGCGCCCGCCGGGACCGCCTCCGCGCCGACACCTGCGCCCGCGCGTACCGCCACCGCAGCGAAGGCCGGCACCCCGCGATGAATCCCTTCGCCCGCGAACTGCTGCGCTGGTACGACCATCACGGCCGCAAGGACCTGCCCTGGCAGCACCCGCGCGATGCCTACCGCGTGTGGCTGTCGGAGATCATGCTGCAGCAGACGCAGGTGGTCACCGTGATCGGTTACTTCCAGCGCTTCGTGCAGCGCTTGCCCACCCTCGCATCGCTGGCGGCGGCCGACGAAGACACCGTGCTCGCGCTGTGGTCCGGCCTGGGCTACTACCGTCGCGCGCGCTTCCTGCATCGTGCCGCGCAGCTGTGCGTGGAGCGGCACGGCGGCGAGCTGCCGCGCGACCTCGACGCACTGATGGCCCTGCCCGGCATCGGTCGATCGACGGCCGGCGCGATCCTGGCGCAGGCCTACGGACTGCGGCACCCGATCCTGGACGGCAACGTCAAGCGCGTGCTCACCCGCTACCACGGCATTGCCGGGCATCCCAGCGAAAGCGCCGTGGAAAAGCGCCTGTGGATACACGCGGACGAGCACACGCCCGCCGAGCGCACCGCCGACTACACGCAGGCGATCATGGACCTGGGCGCCACGCTGTGCATACGCAGCAAGCCGGCCTGCCTGCTGTGTCCACACGCCGCCACGTGCGTCGCCCATCGCGACGGCCTGACCGCCGTGCTGCCGACGGCCAAGCCCGGCAAGAAGATTCCCACCCGCGCCCTGGCGATGCTGCTGTTGCGCGATGCGCAAGGCCGCATCCTGCTGGAGAAGCGCGGCCCGCAAGGCGTGTGGTCGGGCCTGTGGAGCCTGCCCGAGGCGACCGACGCCGAGGCCGCACCCGGCGCCGCGCTCCGTCTCGCACGCGTGGGCCAGCCCGACGCCCTGCCCGCCTTCACCCACGTGTTCAGCCACTACCGGCTGGACGTATCGCCCATCCTGTTCGACCATGCGGCCCCGCTGGCTGCCGTGGCCGATCGCGACGACCGCCGCTGGTGCTCGCCCGGCGAGCTGGCCGCGCTGGGCCTGCCCGCCCCCGTTCGCACGCTGCTCGACAATCTTCCGGAGATATCCCCATGACCCGCATGGTCCACTGCGTCAAGCTCGGCCGCGATGCCGAAGGCCTCGACTTCGCCCCCTGGCCGGGCGACCTCGGCAGGCGCATCTACGAGAGCGTGTCCAAGGAAGCCTGGGCCCAGTGGCTGTCGCACCAGACCATGCTGATCAACGAGATGCGCCTGTCCCCGCTGGACCCGAAGACCCGCGGCTTCCTCAGCGGGGAGATGGAGAAGTATTTCTTCGGCGGCGACGTGATCCAGCCCGCCGGTTACGTGCCGCCCGAACAAGAGGCTTGACGCGGGGGCGCTCACCCGATTTAATACGCGGCTCCACACGCCGCGACGATCGTCGCAGGCACTCGTGGCTCGGTAGCTCAGTTGGTAGAGCAGGGGATTGAAAATCCCCGTGTCGGCGGTTCGATTCCGTCCCGAGCCACCATATTTTCAGTGACTTACGTTGAGCCTCTGCAAGCGCGCTCTGCTTCACTGTCACTCGGTGACCGCTCGGTGCCCGATGATTCTGCGCTGAACCTATCTGTCTTGACGCATACCTAAGAGTGTCCAGCCAGAATTGGTCATTTGGCGCATTCTTCTACCAGTGTCCAACCGACGGCCGCGATCCGGCGACCGCTTGCCCCATAGCGGCATGAATGCTCGCGCAGCCCTAAATAGACGACTTCACGCGGCTAGACTACGATAGCAGTCACTTAGGCAGAGAGCAGCGAGGCTCACCTCTCGACTGCAAGCGCTTACCGGTTACGTAAGCCTTTTGGAGCGTCAAATGGTCGCCATATCGCTGACTGAAAAATCATGCAGGATTTGCGCAGCTGCGTACGGCTCGACTGCGTCCGCAGAGTACGACCGGCCTTGGCTTCAGAGCCCAGATTACCTTGCGTTCGCATCGATCGGAGCCTTAGTTCCGGGATGGTCGCTGGTCTTTCCGAAGAACCATTACCTCAATCTCGCCCGCGATTTCACGACGGACGCGTTTTGGTCTTTCGCGAGGAGAGCGCATGAGGTTGTCGAGGCACAGTTCGGGCGTGCTGTCGTATTTGAGCACGGAGCCCAGCACGAAAATTCTGCGACGGGTTGCGGAACTGATCATGCACACATGCATATCGTACCGCTCACTTTCTCGTTGGTAGATGCAGCCAAAGACTTCGACCACTCGATTATTTGGCGCCGTTGCAAGGCGTCAGAAGTGAACGATACTGCTGAGGGAAACGAATACCTCTTTGTATCAGACACTTTCAATGGAGCCGAAACGGAAGGCCAAATTGCAGTCCTCCAAACCGGTCGATCGCAGTTTTTCCGAAGAGTGATCGCAAGCAAGCTCGGATGCCCAGTCGAGTTCGATTATAAATTTCATCGCTTTGAAAGCACCGCAGTCGCCACTGCCCGAACCTTACGAGCTACCGCACAGGGAACCCGGGCGGCGGCGGCGTGAGCGCCATCTCAGGCTCCACGACACAGTCAGAAACCGAAGAAGCGGAACGCCTAGCAGATGAGGCGGAGCAGGCAGAAAATGCCCGCTACTCCGCCGAAGCCGCGCAGGCTCGTACCAATTCGGTTGCTCCCGGACCTGAGGATGAAAAGCTAAACGACGATGAGCGAAAGCGCTTTGACTGGATATCCCGATATCCGGAAAAGGCACGAAAAAAAATTCGGCACGAGGCCTATTACGTACTAGGAATGCTCGTACTTTCGTTCGCGTGCTTGCTCGAAACTTGGAGAGGTGATGTTTTCTGGCTCCTTTCTTATGGTTGCAACGAGTGTCACTCAGCCATTTTCAACCGATACGCCTACGTATTCTTCGCAGGGATGATGGGCGGAACGCTCTTCGGCCTTAAGTATCTTTACAAAGTCGTGGCACGCGGTTGGTGGAACTCAGACCGTGGCCTTTGGCGCTATTCCTCGCCCTGGCTTGCAGCTGGACTGGCTTTTGCCACTGGAGCGCTGGCTCATGCTGGACTCTTCGGGTTCGATGTGAATCACAGTCGCGGAGGCGCATCCTTCGTGTCACTGGGATTCATTGCAGGGTACTTCGCGGACAGCGCATCTCGCAAAATGCAGGAGATTGCCGACATCCTTTTCGGTCGCCCCCAGGTTCCTAAGGCTGACGATACAAAGGGCGACAAGTACAAGGGCGAGCAGAAAGGGCAAGCCGCTGCCTCTCCGCCAGCACCTGCAACCGATCACGGCCACTGAGTGGCGTTAGGACATGGCTACAGTGGACAAGGACGACCAGCGCGCGGGAAACGATGCGATCCACCCGGTAAATCGCTCTGTCGTTGTCGTAGTCGGCACAAGCATGAACACATACTCGGCCGATGAGATAGATGCGCAAATCGTCGGCGTGAAGGCCTGCGGGCTATTGCGAGTCCCCGAGGCATGGGTACCCCCGTTCTTCGTCGTTCATGGCAGTGACTCTTTAAATCAGGAAGTTATAAGTCGTGCCGCCCAACAGGTAGGGATTGAAACGGGCGAAGTTTACGTCCGATCCAACGGAACCCTAGAGGGGCTGGATGAGCGAGGCTCGCTAGACAGCGGCATATGCGCGCTGGCCGACGTTGCGACGGTGATAGCCACCATGCAGGCCTCGGAAGTGTTCAAAGCCGAGGCCGCGCGCCAGAACATCCACTTCATCGTTCAAAGCCGCTTGCATGCACGAGATCAAGGGCACCTCTCCAACGAGCGCCGGATATCCAGACACCCCCGTGACTGGAGAGCAGAGGCTGATGACGGCACAGTCGAGCCCGTCGGTGTCAGGCTTTGGCGTGACAAATCCTCCCTAGAATCAGTACGGCTCGAATGCACTAATCGCGCCTCCGTGACCCGGGCTCTGCGCGCGGTTGCAGCGTGGGCGAAGCCGAACCGTGCGCATTTCGAGTGGATTTGGGACGGGGCTGCGATTTGGATCGTGCAGTTAGACTTCCTGCCACCGCCGTTACTAGGCGTAAAACCTGCGGACCTCGTAACACAGACCACCCGGCCGAAGTTTCTGGCAGAAGACCTCTCATGTTTCGTTCCCGCTGAGACAGAACATTTTGCAAGTCTTAGCAAGCTAAACAACGCAAAAATATATTCCGAACTCGGCTACAACATGCCGCAGTTCTATGTCCTAGATGATCCCGCGACAATCAGCGACATCCTCGCAGGTAAGGAACTTCCCAGCGCGCTTCTAGACGATCTGGCACGCCTGTGTTCGTACCCATTCGTCCTTCGTACGCAAGCGTCTGGCGTCGCCAAAGAGCACCGGCAAATGCTACCTAGAAGCGATGAACTGCGCTCGCCCGAGGCAGCAGCGGACTGGCTCTCAGGACCCTTCCGCATCGCCATGGGAAAAATCCAGGATGCACAGAACGTCGCGCTCATAGGCCACCATTTTATCCCCGCGACCGCGTCTGCCTGGGCTCAAGCTCGCCCGGATGAACGGCGAGTGAGAATTGAATCGCTTTGGGGCATCCCCGAAGGGGCGTATTATTTCGCCCACGACGTCTACGATGTAGACACCGGTGTCGCAGACATCGCTGACGGACGAGTGCAGGACTGCAAAGAAATCTCCGCGCGAGAGCGGTACAAAGGTAAGTTCATCGCCCCCAACGATGCGGGTGAATGGGTAGTCCAGCAGACTGACGAATCGTCTGACTGGTCTCGAAGCGTTAAGAAAAAGGCATGGCTGCAGGAGATCGCCTGGACGACACGACGAATCGCTGCGAAGGTCGGCCACCCTGTCGTAGTCATGTGGTTTGTTGATGTTCCAGCCGGACAGTCCCTGCACCAGGTTCTTCCTTGGTATCACGAAGAGTGGAAGGCCGTAGCTGGCGGCTACAAGAAAGCCAGGCCTACAAAGAAGAATCGCAACTCTGAATACCGAGAAATATCGCGCCGCCAAGACTGGGAGCGTCTCCTATCGGACGTTTCTGGGGGCGCGCAGATTGAGCGCGTGTTTGTAAATCCCGCTGACAGTGAAATTGTGCGCGACCGAGCATTCGTTGAGCAGTTAGCCGCTCACGCAAACGAGCATGGGTATATCGTCGAACTGAGTGGTGGGCTCCTCTCACATGCCTTTTATATGCTTAATCGAGCCGGATGCAACGTCGAATGCATCGACCTCTTCGGTGTCCAAGAAGAGCAGCTCGAATTTAACAAGCTTGTTCGCGACCTGATTCCGGCAGGTATCGCTGAACGCGGCGAACAGGTCGAGATCGTCAAGCTCTCGGGTGATGCACTGGTAGAAGCCCTGAGGCGAAAAATTGTCGAAGAGGTATATGAGGTCGCAGACGCCAGAGGCGTGAACGCAATCCTCGAAGAGATCGCGGACGTTGAAGAAACGATCGACGCGATGTTGGCTGCCCTTGGCGTGAAGCGCGCCGAAGTTCAGGAGATACAAAAGAAGAAGCGCGAACGACGTGGCGGATTTGCGGATGGCACGATGTTGCTTCGTACATCCCTTGCCGCGCCGATTGCGGAGGCTTCGATCGACGAAGAGCAGCAACCGATTCGCGTCATCACAAAAGCCGATGAACTTCCGTCCTGGGAACGGGACTTTCACGTTGATCAACGGCGCGATGTGAGCGGCCTCCCTGAAAGACAACTGACGCTCACACTTCCAAGTCAAGCGACGACGTACGACTCAGGCTTTCATAACTTCGACCTAGCCACGACGAGCGGAGAACCCCATCGAATGATTTTCTCAGCCACCGTCGAGCGCAAAGGCGTTACCTTGAAGGTCAAAGTCAGGCTTTCGAACGCGGCCGTACAGCTGACTCTTCCGTTCGACGATATAGATCCCTAGCGACGTCCATGGCAGGCGATGCCGGCGTGCCACGTCGCATAAAGGGCGGCGAGGGAAGCTGGAGATTTCCGTAGACCATGATCTCTGTTGCAGTCTCCCGAGATGCGTGCGTCGAATAATACGGTGAATACGTTAGCGAACTCGATCCGGCATATATTTGCCTGATGGGCTCGCAGTCATCGTAGGTGAGTATCCACGGGGTACGGATTACCTTAACGGCATTCCCAATGTCCTCATGGTCCTTCGGCACGTAGAAATTTCTATATAGCTGAGCCCCTTTGACGTAGTACGGGGGGTCCAAGTAGATCAAGCTATGCTTAGAAAGCCGCCTTTCCAGATTTTTTAGTAACTGCATCGCGTCAACGCCATGCAGTTCGATTTGGTCCCTACGTTCCGCGATTCTTCGCAGCCTCTCGACTAGATCAACGCGATTGTAACGAGCGTCGATTTTATAGCGCCCGTTTTGGGCTTTCCCGCCGATGACCCCTCCGGACAGAATTCCAGATCGACTAGTCCTGTTGACGTAAAAAGCCGCAAACCCCAACTCTTGGGGCGAGTGCGCCCGAGGGCTGGACAGGATCGCGCGCTGTCTCTCTCGCTCAGCCACTGTGACTTCCGTGGCCATGATTCGATCGTGTAGCCAGCTCGAAGCCTCTAGTGCACACCACCAAAACGCATAGATTGCTGGATCAGCATCATTGATGATGATTCGCGAGACGGCACCATTCATCAGTAAGTGCATCGCTACGCCGCATCCGCCGGCGTAAGGCTCCACGTATGTCCCGCCGTCGAGGGAATTCCGCTCCAGAACCTGAGTGACCCACGTTGCCAGTTGAGCTTTGCCGCCGGGATATCGGAGAGGGGTGTAGAAGGACATTCGCGCCTACCTGCCTATGTACGCCCATTATGCGGCAAACACCCGCTGTGCCTCGGGGCAAGGTGCCCGGCCATCAAAACGTATACCTTCAGACAATTCCCCAACCGCCGATCCAATATTAGATCAAAACGGTAATACCATAATATCTAACGATATCTGATGGTTGGTGAGTTGCAGGTAACGCACGGGTGAGCCGTGCTAGGCAGTCGCTGGACGTAATGCATGACAAGCTAAAGCCATTCGCTGCTCCACGATGTTCTCCGAGAGGCAATCCGGGGGGAGGCAGGCCGACTGGCGCCGCCATCCTGGCCCTGGCCGCAGAATCTTGGTAACTCCGGCGCTTAGCCTGCTGGTTAAGCACAAACATGGCGGTGCCTCATTCCAGAGAAGTGAATAGTCTCCTCAGCACAATCGACGCCATCTCATCCTCGGAACGAACTACTTAGACCCATGAATTAACTTATTTATTCAAGGCGAAATATCCAACCAGCGCACTACCATCGGGTAAATCGCGCGACTGCGCAATGGCGATCACCTGCCCGTCCGGCAACGCCCACACCGACATGGCGGCTGGACCGGTTTGCCGGGTCAATCGAGAGATTTCTTTGGCATGGAGCCGGTCGACAATCTGGTTACCCAACTCGGCACGAATCACCACCCACTGTGGACCAATCTCGGGACTCACACCCGTAAACACGAACATGCGCTGATCCACAATGTGGTAACCGCCCAGCTCCTCCACCTGCGCGGCGACCCGGCGCACCAAATCCGCCTGTTGCTCAGGAAAGCGATCCGCCCCGATCGGTTGGCGCGGGTTGAACAGTTCGCTGATGGGCAGTTGATCCAGGGACATCTGGGCATCCTTTGCGGAAAGCGGAGCGCCCACACAAAGCAGGGCGAGAACAGCGAATCGGAAGATAGGGGCCATCAGCGCACCATGACCGGGCCGGTCTGAACCGGCGCCTGTTGCTGGGCGGCTTGCGCCAGTTGAGCCGCTTGAGCCTGCTGCGACTCCATGGCCTGAAACTGGGCCTGCCCCTGTGCGTGAAAGGCCTGGCCTTCGGGCGCCTGCGCCAATCCGGTCAGCGACTGGCCCATGGCAGCCGGGTCGTTCAAGCTGGCCAGCAGACGATCCATGGCCGGGTCGCCGGTACTGGCCTGCGGCGGACTCTGCTTCGGGTCGCCATTCGCAGGCTGTTCTTGGGCATGATCGTGTGTGCGTTGCCGGGCCTTGGGACCGATGTCGAGTTCGTCCAAGTGGCCGTTGTCCAGCACGGTTTTCAGATCCACTTGAACGGTGGGTGAGAGCGAATCAATGCCCTGTCCGGGCGCGTGATTGTGGCCCCACGGGTTGCGCAGCGACATGGTTACGTTGCCCTGAGCATCCTTGCTGACCCCTTCGACAATGTAGGCGTGCCCCACTCCATTATCGCCTTGGATCAACCCGTCGGTGGGCACTGTTCTGACGTAGTTGGTGGTCAATAGGACCGGACGCCCTTCTTTCAGTGCGCCGTCCAACTGGTCGAAGACTTTCTCGGGCGTTGCCTGCTTGGCGTCGTGGGCGGAGACGCGCATCGGCGACTCACCGGTCAACGCGTAAATGGCATTCTTCGGCCAGCCGCCATCACCGATCTTGTTCAAGCGGTCATCCATCGTCTCGTTCGGCTGCTGACCCATCTTTGCATAGGCAGCTTCCATGACGGCCGGCCAGATCGCGGGCGCGGGCCCGCGGGCAAGGTTATTGCTGCGGACCATATCTGTCTGAAGGTCTGCCTGAGTCACCTCGATCTGGACTGGCTTGGGTTCGTCCTTCAGCCCGAGAAAGCCACCGTGGCCGTGCTCGTAGAGGGTGACCGTAAAACTGGAGGTCGTCGGGTCGTAATGAATGGCGTCCTGGATGTGCCCCGGTTGCTGGGTTGCCAACGCACCCAACGGGGCGACGAAATAACAGTCGCCCAACAGGTTCTGTCGGATGTCGGACGCTTGCGGTTGACCGGACGGACCGTAGAGCCGCTCGTCCGTCAGATTGGGGTCACCCATGGCGCACTCCCTCGCTTAGACTCAGGCCCGGACGTTACCCCACCCCGAAATGGAGAGGCAACCATGGACGCCCATGCCCAACTGGCACCACTGGTCGAGACCGCCAAGCGGCTGGCCCTGCTGGCCGAAACCCTGGAGCGCCGGAGCGGCGCGGCCGCCGCGCAACAGGAGCAAGCAGGGCAAGCCCTGACCCGCACCGTGAGTGCCCTGCGCGGAGACGTCGATCGACTGATTCAAAACGCGGGCCAGCAAGTGGCACATGCCGCCCGGCAAGGCGTAGACGCGTCGCTGAGCGAAAGCGCGGCCCGACTGGACCAGGCCACAACCGCTGCGGCGGCCAGGGTGAACTCGGCCATAGGCACCTTGGATGAGGGCGTAGCCAGAGCCAAAGCCACGCTTTCCCGGCAAATCACGCTCGGCTACCTCGCCATCATGGGGGCGATGCTATTGGCCATCGTTGGGGGTGGTGTCGCGCTGTGGATGGAGAAGCAGGCCTATGACGATGCCCGCGCACGCACCACTGCCGCGAATGTCAGCGCGGAAACTGCTGCCGCTTTTGCGCAGGTCAACATGACATCCTGCGGCGGGCACCCGTGCGTCAAGCTGGATACAAAGTCGCCGCGCTGGGGCGACAGAGGCCAGTATGTGCTGATCGACGTCAAAGGTCGCTCTCAATGAACAACGGAGTTAGCGAGCGAACCTCGTTCCGCGAGCACATCCCAGAGATAGCCCATGCCGCTGGTCTACTTGATCGGGCAGCGAGTGCGCATCTTGTCGGCGACGAGGACGTGGCGCGGGACCTCATTCATGAGGCGAACCTTCCCGTCCTGCGCACATGGCTCGAAAGCATTTGGGGCAAGGGAAGTCCGCATATCCATGCGCGCCCTGACACCACGGCTCCAACAGTTGTCGCAAGCCCAATTAAACAGCGGATGCCGAGCACCGCACAAATGCGTGCGCTGGTCGAACGCGATGGCCATCACTGTCGGTTGTGCGGCATGCCCGTTATTCGTGCGGAAGTACGCAACCACCTCCGACGCATCTACGGAGAGGCATTGCCTTGGGGTAACACCAACGCGACACAGCACGCCGCTTTTCAGTTGTTCTGGCTTCAATACGACCATTTACTTCCGCACGCCAGGGGAGGCACGAACGAGGCGGAAAACGTGTTTATCGCATGCGCCGCGTGCAACTACGGCCGTATGAACTGGACACTGGCCGAAGTTGGCTTTGCTCCTATGGAGAGTATCGCCCCCACCCGATCTGCCTGGGATGGATTGGAACGGGTACTGCCTGTTGCTCAACGATTTATTCGCAAAGACTGACTAGCGTCGCCTCCCGGCTAGTGTGGGCTGGGCACATCCGGTGAACGGGTGGCTCGCCCCCGGGTCACATCGCCGCTCCAGACCTGGACACGGAGTCATCACTCCGTTTCACCTGCGTTACGTTGCCAAAGCATATGATCAGGTCTCAATAGTGCAACGAGCTTCACACTTCAGTGACTGCCTGTGGCGTTGAATGAAAAATCGCCCTCTGGCCGAAAGGTTTCGGAACGGCTGATTGTTATAGACAGGGGGATTCAAAGATTGCATCACACCGCCTCCTATCCTCGGCCGCGTTAAGCCCGTTCAGATAATCGCAGTGCAAGATATCGGCGCCGTTTCCGGGTAGCCGTGATTCCCGACGTTCTTGCACCCCGACCCACTATGTGGCGTCGGGCGAACCACCCAGCACGAAGGCCAGCATGTCGAGGCCGCTTCTTCGACAGCGAACGTAACGCATTCCCCAACTGGACATCGTTCCAGCCTCTCGCCTTCGAGCCGCAATCCGTTGCCTGTCCTGCCCTCTGACCTGTCCCAGGTCGGAGCAGTCGTCGGTGTCTGCGCCCTGGTGTGCGGATGGCACCGTCCTGCCTGGACCGGCACAGCACGCCCTCCTTCCCCCCCCCGACAGACCTCGATCCGTTGCAACGGCCGATCATCCCGCGGTGATCACGTCTCAATGACCTCGAACGATGCTTTCGCTACTTGAGAATCCGCGATGAAGACAAGCCTAAAACTGTTACCGCTCATGCTGTTCGCTGCGTGCCACGGCGCATGGGCCCAGCAAGCCCAGCCGATTCCTGGAGCGGGTAGCCAGCTTCGCCAGATCGCGGCCCCGCCCGTTCCACCGCGCGCCAGCCCCGATATGCGCATCGAGCCTACCTCCCGGCAGCCATCCGCTCCCGGCCTCGGCTCCATCACTGTGCTCGTACGCGAACTCCGGGTGGAAGGGGCATCGCTGTATCCCGCCGCCGATCTGGTCCGGATCTCCGGCTTCAAGCCCGGGACGAGGCTGAGCCTGGGCGATCTGGAAGCCATGGCGGCGCGCATCGCCGAGTACTATCACCAGCACGGGTATTTCGTCGCCCGAGCCTTCGTCCCGGCACAGAAAATTGTCGACGATGTCGTGACGATCAAGGTCAGCGAGGGCCGCTACGGCGACATCCAGTTGCACAACCAAACCAACGTGAACCATGGTTTGGTCAAAGGCTTGCTCAGCGGCCTGGACAGCGGCGATCCGATTACCGTCGATCCGCTGGAAACCCGTCTGCTCCTGCTTTCCGATCTGCCCGGCGTAAACGTCAGCTCCACGCTTGTTCCGAGCACGACGCCGGGCAACTCGGATCTGCTCGTCAACGTGACGCCCGGCCGGCGCGTCACCGGCGAGATCGACGCCGATAACGGGGGCAACCGCTACACAGGTGACATTCGGCTGGGTGGCACGGTCAACCTCAACGAGCCATTCGGCCTGGGGGACGTCGCCAGCCTGCGCCTGCTGACGTCGGGACACGGCCTTCGCTATGGCCGCGCGTCGTATCAACTGCAGGTCGACAGGGCCACTATCGGCGTCGCCTACAGCGATCTGCACTACGAGCTTGGGAAGCAATTCTCCAGCCTGCATGCGAACGGCACGGCCCAGGTCGCGACCTTGTATGGCTCGCTGCCGCTGATTCGTTCGCGTCGCAGCAATCTCTACGTGGGGGTCAATTACGACCACCGGACGTACGAGGACCGTATCGACCTGTTCTCGTCCGTCGCGAAACGACATGCCGACGTGCTCACGACAAGCCTCTACGGAGATCATCAGGACGATCTCTGGGGAGGCGGCTACAACGCCTTCACCCTCGCGCTCTCGTACGGGTCGCTGGACATCGAGACACCCCAGGCGCGGGCGGCGGACGCCATCGGCGCCCGCACAAACGGCGCCTATGGCAAAGCCTGGTTGAACGTGTCACGGCTTCAGCACGTGACCGACATCTTCTCGCTTTACGGCTCGGCCACCGCCCAGTGGGCATCGAAGAATCTCGACCCCTATGAACAGCTCATCCTGGGCGGCATGGACGGCATCCGCGCTTACCCCCAAGGCGAAGCGTATGGCGATGAAGGCTACGTGCTCTACCTGGAAGGACGCCTGTTGCTGACCGGCCTGTCCGCGCGGCTCCCCGGCCAGGTCCACCTGCTGGGATTCGTGGATAACGGCGGGATCACCGTCGCCCGGGATCCCTGGACGGAAGGGTCCAACCACAGGCACCTCAGCAGCATCGGCCTCGGCCTCGACTGGACCGAACAAGGCAATTTCGCGGTGAAGACCTACTACGCATGGAAGCTTGGTCATGGAGATGCGGTATCCGCGCCGGACGAATCAGGGCGCTTCTGGATTCAGGCAGTCAAGTATTTCTGACTCCGTTCCCTCCATGCACCACTACCACTTCGAGGAATCACCCATGCAAAGTTACAAGCGCCGCATACAGAACCCCATGAACGCGGTCATCCCTTGTCCATCGGCACAGCCGGTTGGCGCAACGCCGCTGCCTGACGACACGCGCGGCGAACTGCGAGGCCTGGCGATGCTGGCCCTGTCCGCCGCTCTGATGCTGGGAATGGTTTCCAACGCCAACGCCAACGGTCCACCGACCAACGGTGTGGTGGTTGCCGGCAAAGCAAACATCGGCCAGAACGGAGGCACCACGACCATCACGCAGTCGAGCGGGAACGTGTCGATCAACTGGCAGAGCTTTTCCATCCCGTCAGGCCAGACCGTCCGGTTTATCCAACCCGGCCGCCAATCGGTGGCGTTGAATCGGGTGGTGGGGACCGACCCGTCCGTCATCATGGGCAATCTCGTCGCGAATGGACGCGTGTTTCTCGTCAATCCCAATGGCATCCTGTTCGGCAGCAGTGCCTCGGTCAATGTGGGCGCGCTCGTCGCCTCCACCATGAGCATCTCGGACGCGGACTTCCTGGCGGGCAGGTACGCGTTCTCTGGCGCCGGTCCCGGCTCGGTGGTCAATCTCGGCACCATCCACGTCGCCGAGGGTGGCTACGTCGCCTTGATGGGACGGACCGTCAGCAATCAAGGCGTCATCTCGGCGCGCCTCGGCACGGTGGCCCTGGCCGCTGGCGAGGCCGCGACCCTCGATGTCGCGGGCGACGGGCTTCTGAACGTCTCGGTCTCGCAGGGCGCCGTAAACGCCCTGGTAGAGAACGGCGGATTGATTCGCGCCGATGGCGGCCACGTGCTGCTCACCGCGCAGGCCGCGAGCGGACTGCTCGACACCGTTGTGAACAACACGGGTGTCATCGAGGCACGGACGATCCAGGACCGTGGTGGCTCCATCCAGTTGATGGGCGACATGCAGTCGGGCAAGGTCACTGTCGATGGCACGCTCGACGCGAGCGCGCCGACCGGCGGCAACGGCGGGTTTATCGAGACCTCGGCCGCAGGTGTCAGTGTCCGTCCGTCAGCCCGCGTCACCACAGCCTCGGCCATGGGCGCTTCCGGCTCTTGGCTCATCGATCCGCACGATTTCACTATCGGCAGTGCACCGGGCAACGACATTTCCGGCTCCACGCTCGGCAGCCAGCTGGTGACGACCTCGGTCAACATCACCACCGCGGGTGCAGGCGCCGATGCGGGCGACATTTTCATCAACGACCCGGTGTCCTGGACCGCAAGTGGCGCCCCCACCACGCTCAGCCTTACCGCTGACCGCGATGTGCACATCAACGCACCCATTACGGCCGTCGACGGCAATTTTTCCGTCTGCTGCGGCCGGGATATCGACGTTCAAGGCGCCCTCAGTGCGACCCGGGGCAGCGTGCGGCTCGCCGCCGCTCGCGATCTCAACCAGAGCTCGGCCATCACGGTGACCGATGGCAACCTCATGATGTGCGCCGGGAACAATGTCAACGTGAGTGGCGCTATCTCCCTGACGCGAGGCACCGCCGACGCCGCACGCAGCCTGGGACTGCCCGAGGGACTGACGCTCAGCGCCGACACGGACGGCACCGGGCCGGGCATCGCCGGAGGCACCGTGGTGTTTGCAAGCGGCACGCCGGCGTCGGCCGTGACGAACGCACCCGTGAACATCTACTACAACCCGATCTCCTACACGGCACCGACGGACTATTCCAATAACTTCACCCTGGTCGGCAGTTCAGTGATCAACCAGCGGATGCTGGTCTTCGCGAGCGGTGGAGACAAGGTGGCCGACGGATCCGCAAGCACCACCCTGACAGGATTGAAGGGTGCACCGCAGGGCGTGACGTTGGTCGCCGGCGCGGGCAGCAGCGCCACGTATGATTCCGCCGATCCGGGCACGGACAAACCTATCAGCTACAGCGGCTATACCCTGGCTGGCGCCAACTCGGCCAACTACGCGCTTCCGCTGAATTGCTGCGGACCGGTGCTGGCACACACCACGGGAACCATCACTGCCGCGCCGCCCGTGACGACCACGCCGCCCGTCACAACGCCGCCCGTGACGACTACCCCGCCGGTCACGACCACTCCAGGGAATCCGACTTCGACAGAGCCCTCCACGCCCGGGACGCCGGGGACATCGACCCCACCCGTGACGACCACGCCGGGGAGTTCCACGCCACCTGCATCGGGCACGACCCCGCCGGGCGAAGGCTCAGGCACGGGAGGAAACACCGGCCCCGGATCGACGCCGCCTGATACGGTCGTGGTAAACCTCCCGCCGCCCGTAGCGCCCGGCTTTGGGATCGTGACACCGCCGTTCGGCGAGGGATTCCTGCCGCCGCCGGGGGGGCCGTGGGTAGACCTCACGCCGCCGTCCGAACCCTCCATGACGCTGGTTGAAGCTCCCCCACCGGTGGTGCCGCCGCCGGCGACGCATGCTCCGTATGCGCCGCCGTTGCTTCCGCCCAAGCCGTACCGTAACTGAGTGGCGCCCAGCCCCCAGTTACTACCCAGGCGGGCCGCGGTTTACTCCGCGGCCAGGCCGTTTGCGCACATCCTGGGCCGTGCCGGCGTGGTCATCTTGCTGGCACTTTCGTGGGGCGTGGACGCGGCGGAAGTAAACCCGCCGGCCGCGCGCGACGGAGCCGCAGAGACCGGCATGGCGTCGGCATCGTCCGAAGTCAGGTACGTAGCAAAGTGGGCGATCGAGACCCAGGACAACGGCGACATGCCGTACATCGTCGTCGACAAGGTGAACGCAAAGGTCTTCGTATTCGACGCACACGGCAACCTGCAGGGCAGTACGCTTGCGCTGCTGGGCATGGCGAAAGGCGATCGCATGCCCCCGGGCATCGGTAACCAGACAGTGTTGGCGATCGCCCCGGCAGACCGCATTACGCCTGCGGGACGCTTTGTCGCCTCCCCGGGACGCACCTTGCATGGCGGGGACATCCTGTGGATCGACTACGCCACCGCTCTTGCCCTGCATCCGGTCGTCGCGGGCACGAAACTCGAACATCGCGCCCAGCGCCTGGCAAGCGCAACCAGCGACGACCATCGCATTTCCTACGGCTGCATCAATGTGCCAGCGGCGTTTTATGGCAGTGTCGTCAAACCCGCCTTTGCCAACAGGAACAGCATCGTCTATATCCTTCCGGAGCAAAGCAGCGCACGCGACATGTTCGTGACGCGTGTGGGGGATGCGGCGGGAATGAAGCCGGATAAATAAGGCAGACGTTTTTCGTTATCGTCTTCGTAGAGCTGCCCCCGTGGCTGGCAGCCGGCACTACCCTTACTTCCGCTCAGCCCGAAACTGGCTGCTTTCGAACACGCTTCCGCACAGGGGGTTCGAGGCTGTCGAAACCGTCTTCAACGATGCGCTTGGCAACGTTGCGACGCTTCTCGTGGGTGGCCCCGGCTTTGCTGTCCTTCTTGAAACTTCCCTGCTTCGCCTGCGTCGATGTCAGGGTGTTGTCCTTCGCCGGGTCGTATAAGCCGATCGGCGCGAACGATGGCAGCGGCGTCGTGAATTTACCTGACAGCGGCACCATGACAAACCCGTTCGTCGCGCTGCTCGTCGGCGACGGCGTGGCGAGGTGACCAAAGGCTTTTGGCTTGCCCTTGTTCTTTGGCGGCGCACCTTGCATGCCCTACCCCCCCTCAGGACCGAGGCGTCCGAGCATAGCCAATGCGGTGACGCAGTAAAGTGCCTTTTGATCGCGCTACGAAAGGCCTCGCCAGACCGCTTTCGAAGTATCGACACATGGGAGTCCTACGCAGCCTGGCGTGCAACCAGGGTCGTGCCGCTTTCCGATTTCGCTTACGTCTCCCTCGGCCGAGGCGGCCCATGGCAAACTGC
Source organism: Xanthomonas sp. NCPPB 2632 (assembly GCF_041228075.2). Taxonomy (NCBI): domain Bacteria; kingdom Pseudomonadati; phylum Pseudomonadota; class Gammaproteobacteria; order Lysobacterales; family Lysobacteraceae; genus Xanthomonas; species Xanthomonas sp. NCPPB 2632. Next base: position 1,078,419 of record NZ_CM192979.1, on the reverse strand, counting down.
GGCGACGCACACGGTGTCCGAGTACATGATTCCCGCTTTCCCCCGATGGATCTGGTTATGGGCCATCAGCCTTCCCTTCGTGGCGGGCGCGGTCAACGCTTCAGCGCTTCTCGCGCTCCAGCACGGCGGTGTCACGCACCTCACCGGTGTCAGCACCGAGGCAGCCCTGGGCATGGCCAGTGCGGACGCCGCCCTGCTGGGCCACGCCGGGCTGGTCATCGGCCTCTTCACCGCCGGGTGCGCGATCAGCGCATGGTGTATTCGGGCGGAGCGATGGCGGGCCAGCCAGGCGGCAGCACTCATGCTCCTCTTCGAGGCCGTGCTCCTGGGCGCCGCGGCCTGGTCCATCGAGGTGTATCCCGCGCGTGCGGCGTGGCTGTGCGCGCTAGCCATCGGCCTGCAAAACGGCACCACATCGTTCGTCACCGGCGCGGTGCTGCGCACGTCGCACCTCACGGGCATGTTCACCGACCTGGGCATCACGCTCGGCCAATGGCTGCGCGGCGCAGCACCGGATGTCCGACGCGCCCAGGTCAGTGTGCTGGTCATCACCTGCTTCATCGCAGGCGCGACGGCCGGGGCCGTCCTCCATGCAGGCCATCCACGGGCAGGCCTGCTTTTGCCGGCGGCCCTGGCCATCGTCAATGCGGCGATGACGATGTACTGGTGCCGCCGGTCGAGCCGGCCCTACGCGTAGCCAGCCCGCAAACCTCAGACCAGCTCGGCCAACGACGCCGGATCGAACGACTTCATCTTCTCGGTCTCTCCCGCACGCACCTTCGACACCCAGTCCGGATCGGCAATCAACGCACGACCCACGGCGATCAGGTCGAACTCTTCCCGATCCAGCCGCTCGGCAAGACGCTCCACGCCCACCGGCGACGACGTCTCGCCGCCGAACGAAGCCAGGAACTCACCGGAAAGCCCAACCGACCCGACCGAGATCGTCGCGGCGCCGGTGACCTTCTTCGCCCAGCCGGCGAAGTTGAGGCCGTTCTCTCCGTCGATCTCCGGAAACTCCGGGTCCCAGAACCGCCGCTGCGAGCAATGCAGTACATCCACGCCCGCATCGACCAGCGGCGAAAGCCAGGCCTCCAGCTCGGCCAGTGTCGGCGCCAGGCGGGCCTTGTAGTCCTGCTGCTTCCACTGGCTGACACGCAGGATCAGCGGCATGTCCGGACCGATAGCGGCGCGGACGGCGGCCACCACTTCCCCGGCGAAGCGCGAACGCTCGGCCAGGGTCGCGCCGCCGTAGCGATCGATGCGCTCGTTGGAGCCTTGCCAGAAGAACTGGTCGATGAGGTAGCCGTGTGCACCGTGCAGTTCGACCACATCGAATCCCAGGGCCTTCGCGCTCGCCGCCGCGCTGGCGAACGCCGCCACGGTGTCGGCGATGTCTTCCTCGGTCATGGCAACGCCGTTCGCGTCGCCCGGGCTGTTCAGGCCGGACGGGCTTTCCTTCGGCGTGGGCGGATTCCAGCCGGAGCGGCCGTGGGTGGCACCGGTGTGCCAGATCTGCGGACCCATGCGACCGCCGGCCGCGTGCACCTCATCGATCACACCGCGCCAGCCGGCCAGTGCCGCCTCACCGAAAAACGAAGGGATGTCGCGCTCGTTACGCGACGCGGGGCGGTCGATCACCGTGCCTTCCGAGAGGATCAGGCCGACATCACCGGCGGCGCGACGGCGGTAATAGGCGGCGTTCGCCTCGCCGGGCACGCCCTCCGGAGCGAACGTGCGCGTCATGGGCGCCATGACGATGCGGTTTTTAAGGGTCAAGCCCTTGATGGTGAAGGGACGAAACAGCGGATCGACGGCGGCCTGGGACATGAGATTTTTCGCATTGGAGGGTGCGCCGCATGGTATACGCGATATACTTGGCGTCAATAAGGCACTTGCAGGCGCTCAGGTATATCCATGGAAACCACCCTATCGCCGACCTGCAGTCCGGAGCGGTTTTCCGCCGGCTGTCCAAGCCGCCTGCTGTTCGAGCAGGTGACCGACAAGTGGTCGATGATGGTGCTCACCGTGCTGCACAGCGGCCCGCTACGCTTCAATGCGATCAAGCGCCAGCTGGAAGGCGTGACGCAGAAGGCCCTCACCCAGTGCCTGCGCCGCCTCGAGCGCAACGGCCTGCTGACGCGAACGATCCTGCCGGCCGCGCCGATCGGCGTGGAGTACGCCCTGACCGAGCTGGGCCGCTCGTTGCATCGGCCGTTCAAGGCGCTTTACGCGTGGATGCACCAGAACCTCGACGAGGTGGACGCTGCGCGTCAGCGCTACGACGCCAGATCGGGCGACACCTGAGCGAGCGGTGGATCAGGTCGTGACGTCCCGCCCTTGTTCCGCGATGCAACGCTGCAGGCTCTGCTCCAGCGCGCGACTCTCGTCGATGTGCGCCTCGGGCACGGTGTCTTTCGCCAGCACGCGCCGGACATAACCCACGCGTGTTTCCATCGACGCGCGCAAGGCCTCGCGTGCATCGTTGCCGCAGGGCGTACGCGGCTTCCAGGCGGCAAGCGCTTCGATACGCGGCGGTAGTGCCGCCAACCGCTCCGGCTGGACCGCGGCAGGCGCATCGCGCAGTTGCCCCACACGCGATGCCCAGTCGCTGGCGAAGGCGCGTAGATCGCGTACATCCGCGTCCTGGGCGACGGTATCCGCCTTGCGCACGCGATGCGACTCGGTGATGGCGAGGAAGGTGGTGGTGGCCGAGGCGATGAACGCCACCAGGATGACGATGATCGCCGTCCGCCGACCGTTCGAGCCGGAGGGTGTTGCGTTGCGGTCGGCTTCGGTCATGGTGGGATCCCGGATTCCGTCGAATGGCGGACGGTCATTCTGCACCATCGGCCGTCGTGCGGTGGGCGGCGCGATGTCGCGGCGCTGCAGAAAGGCGGCTTCATGCCGTTACGGCGTTACGTCGCTATAGTCGGGCGATCCCTCCCCAGAAGGACGCCGACCCGCATGCTTCGCTTTCGCCACCTCGCCCTGATCGCCGGCCTGGCCGCCGCCTTCGTCACGCCCGCCATGGCGGACGACCTGAAAGTCATGACGTTCAACGTACGCACGATGACCGGCAACGACGGACTGAACGACTGGCCGCACCGACGCGACCTGTTCGCCGACACCATCCGCCGACTGCATCCGGACATCGTCGGCACGCAGGAGCTGTACAAGGCGCAGGGCGACGACACCGTGGCGCGGCTGCCGGGATACACCTGGTTCGGTCGCGACCGTTTCGGTGAGCACCGCGACGAGCACATGGGCATCTTCTACCGGAAGGATCGCCTGAAGGTGATCGAATCGGGCGACTTCTGGCTATCCGACACGCCGGACAAGGTGGCCAGCATCACCTGGGGCAACGTCTTTCCGCGCATGGTCAACTGGGCGCTGTTCGAGCGGCTGTCGGACCACAAGCGGTTCTACGTGCTGGACACGCATTTTCCGTACCGCGACCAGGACGAGGATGCCCGCTCACGCAGTGCGCACCAGATCGCCGCATGGATCGCGAAGCTTCCCGCCCATGTACCGGTGATCGTCACGGGCGACTTCAACACGGGACCGGAGAGCGAGACGCACAAGGCGCTCACGGCCACGTTCAAGGACGCGTGGATCGCCGCGCCGACGCACACCGGCCCGGCGGAGACCTTCCACGACTTCACCGGCAAGGCGACCAAACGGATCGACTGGATTCTCTACCGGGGCGTCGAAGCGACATCCGCGCAGACGGTCACCACGTCGAAGAACGGGCGATACCCCTCCGATCACTTCCCCGTGCAGGCAGACTTCGCGCTCTGATCCGGCACCCGCCGCGTCCGTGCGCTCAGGCCTGCGGCCGGGGCGCCATGGGTGCGGCAGGCGGCGTCGGTGCCGAGGGCTGCTGGGGCGCCGACGGGCTGCGCGGCGGAACACCGGTGTACTGCGCCGACGCCAGGCGCCAGCCATCCGCCCCCTTTACCACCGACGCGCCCAGCGTGAGGCGATGCTCCGCATCCTTCACCGTGAACACGACGGACGCCGTGACGAAAGCGGTATCGCCGTTCACGCGGGACACCACGTCGCGCAAGGCGACGGGCGGCGCCGTGGTCTTTTTCTCGGGCGCATAGAACCCCAGCACGGCATCGTGCTCGTCCACCTCGCCGCGTGGCGATACCTCGACGAAGTGCGGTAGCAGCACCGCCCGCAAGGCGGCCACGTCGAACGCGTGCTCAGCGGCGACGTAACGGGAAACGGCGGATTCGGGCGTGGCCGACGAATCACTCGCCACCGCGGCCGTGGCGGCGCCGGCGCAAGCGAGCAAGGAAGCGGACAGCAGGACGAGACGACGACGCGACATGGTGGGCCCCTGGTTTCCTGGATGGAGACCCGATCATCGCGGTAGCACCGGGGCGCCGCATGGCCCGTTCGTCACGCGTCTCGCGTCAGCCCGCCTTCTCCAGCGGGCGACGACGGTGGTAGCGCACGCGGCGACGGAAGCCGTCCGCGCTACGCAATGCCACGGTGCGCACCGGTGAGCGCGGAGCGGGAAACACCCACGCCGCCAGCCGGATGCCCCAACGGTCGAAGGTTCGGTCGAACACCATCGCCGCGGCGATGACCACCGCGAAGGTCACCGGCACCGTGATCAGTGCGGCCAGCACCGGATCGAGCGCGAAGCGCCCCGCCATCTGGATGAAGCACCAGGCGGAGACGCTGAGCAGGATCGGCAGGTGGACGAGGTAGAACGCGTACGAGATACGCCCCATGAACTGGGCGGGACGACTCTGCAGGAGGCGATCCAGGCAGCCGCACCGCACGATGTAAAGCAGCAGCACGCCGCCCAGCACATTGAAGAAGGCCTTGCGCTCGTTGTCGGCCAGCGGAAGCACGCGGGTCCAGTCGTACCAGGGCGACGCGTCGAAGCCGCCACAGATCACCACGCCGATCGCCGCCAGCGCCAGCCACGTACGTGACCGCGTCAGCCTGGCCTCACCGATATGGCTTCCGGCCAGGAACGCCGTGTAATACGGCCAGTCGTGCGGGAAGAACCACGCCAGCAGCGCCACCGCGAAGACGAAGTTAAGCGGCGCGGCACGCCCCGGCAGCGTGAGCGACCGGTAGGCGAAGACGAACATCGAGCCCAGCAATTCGATCTTCATCGTCCAAAGCGTGGGATTGAAGCGCGACCAGCCGCCGAGGATCGTGCCGTAGGTACCGTCGCGCAGGGCCTCCATCAGGTCGGCCGGCTTCTTCCAGAAGTCCGCCAGCCAGTGCGAGCCCGAAAGCGCCCCCGCTTCCACAGCGTGACTCCAGCCCATGGCCATGACGAGCCAGGCAAACATCACCGAGCCGAAGATGGGTACGCCCAGGCGCAGGTAGCGGCGTGACGCGCGCAGGCGGAACACCGCGGCGTCGCCGTTCTCGATGAACGACTTGGTCAGTACGTACCCACTCAGCACGAAGAAGATGCAGACGGCGAACTGGCCGTTCCACAGCACCGACAGCGGCGGGAAGGCGATCACGTGGTCGACCACGCCGTGCATGGCGGCGGGCGTGGTGGTGTCCGGATAGATCCAGGCGAAGCCGCCCGGCAGGAAGGCCAGGAAAAGATGGCACAGCAGCACGTTGACCGCGGCGAGGCCACGCAGGCCGTCGGCTGAGAGGTCTTTGGTCATCGTCCTTCCGGAGAAAAACGGTCATGGAACCAAGACCGACTTGGCCCTCCGGTGAACGCAGGTTCTTTCGTTCCGCTCCGCTTTGGCTACGTGATGTGGATGTGAAAGCGGTGCAGCCGGTGTGGCTGCCGACACACGGCGGGTGCTTTTCCACACGCCCGATCAGGGTCGATCCATCCTCCCCCCCGCGCGTAAACACGGCGCGACGCACCTGCGCGAGCCATAGGGCTGTTGGCACGAAACGTGATTCGGCCTTGCCCCGATCAGGCAGCCGCCATCTTCCTCGGCGGCTCTTACAAAGGAGCAAGGCATGAGTTCGATCGGAGGATCGGGGCCGCCGAAGGCGCCGAAGACCATAGACAGCCGTGCGGTATTCGCCGGGAATAAGACGCTGGACGGTCGGCAGGTGTTCCTCCCTATTGGGACAGTGGATGGGACGATGACGCCGCGCCCTTACCCTCATGTCACCCTCGAAAGCTCCGGCCACGGGCATATGAGCGATATGACGGTCCACGCCAAGCAGGAGCACGGCAGTCAGGTGGTACGTATGACGCAGACCTATACCGCGATCGGCTCGGGGAATGTCCCAAAGCCGAACAAAGCTCGATATTTCAGCGACATAGGCGTCCCCCTTCGATATAGTGGAGGCGCCTTCAAAACGATGGATAAGGAGGAGCCTGTTTCGCCGCGGACCCTAACCAACAAGACAAACCGCTTCGACACCACCTTCTAGACCTGAACGCATCCGGTCTTCGCTCCTGAGACGGCTTTCTGGCACCATCCTCCGGCTACGACGCGCGGACGCGCGCCTGCCGGACAGCCAAACCCATGAACCTGCAAGCCAATTACGAACAGATCCCGCTCAAGGACTACGCAGAGCGGGCCTATCTCGACTATTCCATGTACGTGGTGCTGGACCGCGCCCTGCCCTTCGTGGGCGACGGGCTGAAGCCGGTCCAGCGCCGCATCGTGTACGCCATGAGCGAGCTGGCGCTGGGCGCCACGGCCAAGCCGAAGAAGTCCGCCCGCACCATCGGTGACGTCATCGGCAAGTTCCACCCCCACGGCGACTCGGCCTGCTACGAGGCCATGGTGCTGATGGCCCAGCCCTTCTCCTACCGCTATCCGCTGGTGGACGGCCACGGCAACTTCGGTTCGCCCGACGACCCGAAGAGCTTCGCGGCCATGCGCTACACGGAGTCGCGCCTCACCCCCATCGCCGAGGTCATGCTGTCCGAGCTGGGCCACGGCACCGTGGACTGGGTGCCGAACTTCGACGGCACGATGAACGAGCCCTCGTGGCTGCCTGCCCGCGTGCCGCACGTGCTGCTCAACGGCTCCATGGGCATCGCCGTGGGCATGGCGACCGATATCCCGCCGCACAACCTGCGCGAGGTGGCCAGCGCCTGCATCCGCCTGCTGGACGACCCGGACGCCACCATCGCGGACCTGTGCGAACACGTGCAGGGTCCGGACTACCCCACGGATGCCGAGATCATCACGCCGCGCCGCGAGCTGGCGGCGATGTACCAGAACGGCATCGGCTCGGTCCGCGCGCGCGCCGTCTACGTCCGCGACGACGGCAACATCGTCATCACCGCCCTGCCCCACCAGGTCTCGCCGTCCAAGATCCTCGAACAGATCGCCGCGCAGATGCGCGCGAAGAAGCTGCCGATGATCGAGGACCTGCGCGACGAGTCCGACCACGAGAACCCGATCCGCCTGGTGCTGGTGCCGCGCTCCAGCCGCGTGGACGCGGACGAGATGATGCAGCACCTGTTCGCCACGACGGACCTGGAAAAGAGCTTCCGCGTCAACATGAACATGATCGGCCTGGACGGGCGGCCGCAGGTGAAGGATCTGAAAATGATCCTGAGCGAGTGGCTGCGCTTTCGTACCGACACGGTCACGCGACGGCTCAACCACCGACTGGGCCGGGTCGAGCGCCGCCTGCACATGCTCGAGGCTTTGCGCATCGCCTACCTCAACATCGACGAGGTGATCCGCATCGTCCGCACGGAGGAAGAACCCAAGCCCGTGCTGATGGCGCGCTTCCGCCTGGACGACGAGCAGGCCGACTACATCCTCGAAACCAAGCTGCGCCAGCTGGCCCGCCTGGAAGAGTTCAAGATCAACGAGGAACGCGACAAGCTGGAAGAAGAGCGCGCCCGCATCAATGTGCTGCTGAAGTCGCCGGCCAAGCTGAAAAGCCTGATCAAGGAAGAACTGCGCAGCGACGCCGAGAAATTCGGCGACGAGCGCCGCTCCCCGCTGATCGAGCGCAGCGTGGCGCAGGCCCTGGACGAAAGCGCGCTGGTCGCCTCCGAGCCGGTCACCGTGGTGCTCTCGCAGAAGGGCTGGGTACGCGCCGGCAAGGGTCACGAGATCGACGGCGAGGCCCTGTCCTACCGCGACGGCGACAGCCTGCTGGCGATCTCCCGCGCGCGCACCACGCAACAGGTGGCCTTCATCGACTCGACCGGCCGGGCCTATGCCACGGCGGCGCACACGCTGCCCTCGGCCCGCGGCAACGGCGAGCCGCTCACCGGGCGGTTCAGCCCCCCGGCCGGCGCCCGCTTCGACGCCGTGGTGGCGGCGGACAACGACACCCGCATCGTGCTGGCCACGGATTTCGGCTATGGGTTCGTCACCCGCTTCGAGGCGCTGACCGGCCGGCAGAAGGCCGGCAAGCAGATCATCAGCCTGAGCGACGGCGCGCGCGTGCTCACGCCGACGATCACCGCCGATCCGTCGCGCGACCGCATCGTCGTGGTCACCGGCGAAGGCCACCTGCTGATGTTCTCGGTGGCCGAGCTGCCGGAACTGGACAAGGGCAAGGGCAACAAGCTGATCGAGATCCCCAAGGCCAAGCTGGCCTCGGGTGAGGAACGCGTGGTGGGCATCGCCGTGGTCGCCGAGGGCAAGGGCGAGGTCACCCTCTACGCGGGGCAGCGCAAACTCACGCTGAAATGGGCCGACCTGGTCGAGTACGGCGGCAGCCGTGCCACGCGCGGTGGCGTGCTGCCGCGTGGCCTGCGTCGCGTGGAGCGGATCGAGACCACCGGCTGACCGGCCGGACTAGATCCGCGTCACGCTCCACGACACCAGCCGCCCCTGCTCGTAAGGCATCACGCCATGGAACGGGCGGGGGTCGGCGTCGAACACCATCGGCAGGAAGTGCCGGTCGCCTTCCCACATGGGCACGGTGTCCAGCGCGTCCAGCGCCACCCACTCCAGTGCGCCCTCGGGATTGGACTCCAGGCACGTGCCGGTGTACCGGTCGATGACGAAGATGAAGCCCAGCCAGTCTTCGCCGTTCTTGCCGAAGCCCGGCCAGTTGAGGGTGCCGCGCAGGCGCATGTCCACGCACTCGATGCCCGCTTCCTCGCGGATCTCGCGGCGCATGCAGGCGGCGATGTCCTCGCCCGGCTCCATCTTGCCGCCCAGGCCGTTGTACTTGCCCAGGTGCTGGTCGTCCTGGCGGGCATTGCGGTGGATCAGGAGCACGCGGCGACCGTCCGGCGACAACACGTAACCGAGCGTGGCGACGATGGGCGTATAGGGCATGACGATGACGACACCGTGGAAAAGCCCGGGAGTTTACCCTTCCCCGCGCGAAGACGGCGATTCACCCCTTGCGTCGCCCCGGCGACCCGGCGACCATCCACCCATGCGCCGCCCGCCCCTTCCCCGTTTCGATCGCACGTTCCTGCTCCGCGCCCTCGCCGCCACCCTGGTCGCCGCTTCGGCCCTGGGCTGTGCGCCCGCCGCGGATGCCGTGGACGGACAGGACATCGTCTTCGACAGCCAGTCGTATTTCGCCGTCACGGTGGATACCCGGCAGGAGGACATCGAGCTGCGCTGGCGCAATCCGGAGACGGGTCAGCCCTTCGGCGGCATCGAGGCCCTGAAGACCTGGACGGCGGCCAAGGGTCGGTCGCTGGCTTTCGCCACCAACGCAGGTATCTACGATCGCGAGTTCAAGCCGCTGGGCCTGTTCGTCGAGGACGGCAAGACGGTCGTGCCGCTGAACCTCGTCCACGGCAACCCGCGCTCGGGTAATTTCTCGCTGCTGCCCAACGGCGTGTTCGCCGTGTACGACGACGGCAGCGTGGCCGTCACCTCCACGGAGGCATTCCGCGACGCGGGGCGCAAGCCGCGCTTCGCCACCCAGTCCGGGCCGATGCTGGTGATCGACGGCGAGGTGAATCCGCAGTTCGACAACGGCTCGGACAGCATGAAGTGGCGCAGTGGCGTATGCGCGAAATCCGCGCACGAGGCCGTGTTCGTGGTCAGCCGCGCGCCGGTCAACTTCCACAGCTTCGCCCGCCTGTTCCGCGACCAGCTGGGCTGCCGCGATGCGCTGTTCCTGGACGGCACCATCTCGCAGGCGTACACGCCGGACGACGGCTACGCCGGCGCGCCGGCGTTCATGACCAAGCCCTATGCGGGCATCGTGGCGGTGTTTCCGAAAAAACGCTGAGCGCTACGCGAGCATCCGTGCGCAGATGGCCTCGTAGAGGTCGGGCAGGCGCTCCAGGTCGGCGATGGACACGCACTCGTCCACCTTGTGGATGGTCGCGTTCACCGGCCCCAGCTCGATCACCTCGGCGCCCATCGGCGCGATGAAGCGGCCGTCGCTGGTGCCGCCGCCGGTGCTCTGCTCCGGATCGATACCGCACAGGTCGCGGCATACCCCGACCACCACCTCGCGCAGGCGGCCTCCCGGCGTGGCCAGGAACGGGTGGCCGGACAGGTGCCAGTCGATGGCGAAATCCACGTCGTGCGCGCGCAGGATCGCTTCCGCGCGCTCACGCAGGCCGTCTGCCGTGCTGGCGGTGGCGAACCGGAAATTGAACAGCGCCACCAGTTCGCCGGGGATCACGTTGTTGGCACCCGTGCCCGCGTTGAGGTTGGATACCTGGAACGACGTGGGCGGGAAATCCGCATTGCCTTCGTCCCAGCGCTCCGCCGCCAGCGCAGCCAGCGCGGGCGCGAACGCATGGATCGGATTTTTCGCTTTTTCCGGATAGGCCACATGGCCCTGCACGCCGCGCACGGTCAGCGTGCCGGAGAGCGAGCCACGCCGACCGACGCGGATCAGGTCGCCCAGCCGTTCCTTCGCCGACGGCTCACCGACGACGCAGGCGTCGATGCGCTGGCTCACCGCCGCGAAGTAATCCACCACCTCGCGGACGCCGTGCAGCGCCACGCCTTCCTCGTCGCTGGTCAGCAGCAGGCCCAGCGTGCCGGCATGCTCCGGATGCGCGGCGACATAGCGCTCCAGCGCCACGACCATGGCCGCGACCGAGCCCTTCATGTCCGCCGCCCCGCGGCCGTAGAGCACACCGTCGCGCTCGGTGGGCTCGAACGGCGGCGATACCCAGGCCGCTTCCGGCCCACTGGGCACCACGTCGGTGTGCCCGAGAAATGCCAGTACCGGGCCGTCCTGGCCGTGGGTGGCCCAAAGGTTGTCGACGTCGCCGAAGCGCAGGTGCTGGATGCGGAAGCCGACGGCGGCAAGGCGGCCGGCAATCAGTGGAAGGCAGCCGGCGTCGTCGGGCGTGACCGAACGGCGGCGGATCAGGTCGCGGGTGAGGTCGAGGACGACAGAGGTCATGGCGTGCCGAAACGCTTCTTGAAGGCGTTGTCGCTGAAGCCCACCGTGACCGTGTCACCGTCGACCACCACCGGACGCTTGATGAGTGCCGGATACTCTTTCAGCAGCAGCGTCCATTCCGGATCGCTGCGCGGATCCTTGCGCTGCGGCAGCAGCGTGCGCCAGGTGGTCGACGCCTTGTTGACCAGTTTCTCCCAGCCGCCCAGGTGCTCCGACCAGGCCTTCAGCGTGGCGGGGGCCACCGGCTGCGCACGGTAATCGACGAACGTGTGCGGCACGTCGAACCGGGTCAGCCAGTTGCGGGCCTTCTTGCAGGTGTCGCACTGCGGCAGGCCGTAAACGGTGATCGCCATGGCTCAGTCTCCGCTGCGCAGCAGTTCGTTGATGCCGGTCTTGGAGCGCGTCTTCTCGTCCACCTGCTTGACGATGATGGCCGCATACAGGCTGTGGCTGCCGTCCTTCGCCGGCAGGCTGCCGGACACCACGACGCTGCCCGCCGGCACGCGACCGTAGGAAATCTCGCCCGTGGCGCGGTTGTAGATGCGGGTGGACTGGCCGAGGAACACGCCCATGCCGATCACCGAACCCTTCTCGACCACCACGCCCTCGACCACCTCGGAACGCGCGCCGATGAAGCAGTTGTCCTCGATGATGGTCGGATTGGCCTGCAGCGGTTCCAGCACGCCACCGATGCCCACGCCGCCGGAGAGGTGCACACCCGCGCCGATCTGGGCGCACGAGCCCACCGTGGCCCAGGTGTCGACCATGCTGCCCGCGCCCACGAAGGCACCGATGTTGGTGTAGCTGGGCATCAGCACCACGTCTTTTGCGATGTGCGCGCCACGCCGCACCAGCGCACCCGGCACCACGCGCGCGCCCAACTGCGCGTACTCCGTGGCGTCGCCGTCGGTGAAGCGCAACGGCACCTTGTCGAACGCGCTGGACGGACCACCGTCCACCACCGTGTTGCCGTTGATGCGGAAGTACAGCAGCACGGCCTTCTTCAGCCACTGGTTGACCTTCCAGCCACCGTTGCCGTCCGGCTCCGCCACGCGGCGCTCGCCGGATTCCAGCAGACCCAGCACCTGCTCGACGGCTTCGCGCACGTGGCTTTCGATCTCGCTCTGGGTCAGGTCGGCGCGACGCTCGAAGGCATCGTCGATCAGGGATTCAAGCGTTTGCATCTGCATGTACGACAGTCCTGGGGGTTTCGAAACCGATATGGCGAAGCAGGCAAGCGCGCAGGATCTCCCGGCGCTCGGCGGAGAGGGAGGCGTTGCCGCGATCGGTCAGCTGGAAGAAATCCTCGACGCGCTCACCGAACGTCGCGATACGCGCATCATGCACGCGCACTTCGGCTTCGGCCAGCGCCTGGGCCACGGCGGCCAGCAGGCCGGGGCGATCGGTGCACACCAGCGCCAGCTGCGTGCGATCGCCCGCGTCGACGAACTCGATGCGCGGCGTCATCTGGAAATGCCGCAGGTGGCGCGAGAGGCTGCGCTTGGGCGGCCCCTGGCCGGCGGGTTGTTCCAGCGCGCGGCGCAGGCGCAGGCGCAGTTCTTCCGCGCGCTGCAGCGAGGCCGGCGCCTGCGAATCCGACTCCAGCAGCAGGAAGGTATCCAGCGCCATGCCGGTGCTGGACACGAGCACGCGTGCCTCGACCACGGAGAAGCGCAGGCGGTCGAGTACGGCGGTGACCGTGGCGAACAGGCCGTCGCGATCGCTGGCGTAGATGAACAGCTCGGTGCTGCCGCGTACGGAAAACGGATGGACTTCCACCAGCGGCGTGGCGCCGCGGGAGCGCAGGATGGCGGCCGTCTGCCAGGCGATCTGTTCGGGGCGATGGCGAAGGAAGCTGCCGTCGGGGAATTCCGCCCAGACCTGGGCCACTTCGTCCGCGGCCACATGCTCGCCGACGAGGATGCCCAGCGCGCGCTCGCGGCACTCGCGCACGCGCATGCCCGCGTGCGACGGCGGGGTGAGATCGCTGCGCAGCGCGAAGCGCGTGGCCGTATAGAGGTCCGCCAGCAGGCGATCCTTCCAGGCGTTCCATAGCTTCGGGCTGGTGCCGATGATGTCGGCGATGGTCAGCAGGTACAAGTGATCCAGGTGTTCCCAGTCGCCCACCGTGGCGGCGAAGCGGTGCACCACGTCGGGATCGGTGATGTCCTGGCGCTGGGCGGTGGTGCTCATCAGCAGATGATGGCGGACCAGCCAGGCGACCAGGTCGACATCGTCGGCGCCCAGGCCCAGCCGCCCGCAGAACGCGCGCGCGTCTTCCTCGCCCAGCACCGAATGGTCGCCGCCCCGGCCCTTGGCGATGTCGTGGAACAACGCGGCCAGCAGCATCAGCTCGGGCTTGTCGATGTGCGGCCAGATTTCGCAGCCGATGGGGAAGTCGCGCCGGGCGGCGGGGTCGGCGAAACGTGCCACGTTGCGCAGCACCCGCAGCGTGTGCTCGTCCACCGTATAGACGTGGAAGAGGTCGTATTGCATGCGCCCGACCACCTTGCCGAAGGCCGGCAGCACGGCGGCCAGCAGGCCGTGGCGGTTCATCCGCCACAAGGCCTCCACCGCCGGGGCACCACGGCGCAGCAGGGTGAGGAAGGCCCGCAGCACCTCGGGGTCGTCGGCCAGCGACTCGCCGTGCGACGACGCCGCATGCTGGATGCGCCGCATGGTGTCCGCGGTGAAGCCTGCGATGCCTGGCTCGTCCAGCCGCGCGATGAAGATCTCCACGAGCGCCGCCGGGCGGTGCACGAACAGGTCCGGATCGCGCACGGCGATGCGCGCGCCGTAGCGCACGTAGTCGCGCCCTACGTCCTCGGGCCGGGTCTGCGGATCCAGCATCTCCTCGAAGCGCTCCACCAGCTGTGTGCCGGAGCGCTCGATCTGGGTGGCCGCGCGGTAGTAGCCCTGCATGAACTGCTCGACGCCGAGGTTTTTGGCGTGTTCGTCCTCGAAGCCGAGCCGGGTGGCCAGCGCGCGCTGGTAGTCGAACAGCAGGCGCTCTTCGGCCCGCCCCGCCTCCAGGTGCAGCGCATAGCGGTAGCGACGCAGGGTTTCTTCCGCGTCGGTCAGCCGTGTGGCCTCCACCGGCTCGAGCAGGCCTTCGGCCACCATGGCGTCGAAATCGGGAGCGTCCGCGAGGCGACGCCCCAGCCAGCGCAGCGCGTCCAGGGTACGCAGGCCGCCGGGGCCGTCCTTGAGGTTGGGTTCGAGGTTCTGCGCCGTATCGTCGTAGCGGGCATGACGCGCGTCGCGCTCGGCCAGGCGTGCCGCCAGGTAGGCCCGCGGGGGCCAGAGGGCGGGGTCGTCGAGTATCCCGCGCAACTCCTGGGCGAGGATGGGCCAGCCGGCCAGGCGCTTGGCGTCGAGCAGGCTGGTGAAGACGCTCGCCTCCGTGGCGGCCAGCTCGCGGCATTGCGCCACGGTGCGTACCGCGTGACCCGGCTTGAGGCCGATATCCCACAGGCAGCCGAAGAAGTTCTCCAGCGCGCGATACAGTGCCGGCGAGCTTTCGCCTACCAGGGCCAGCAGATCGACATCCGACGCGGGAAACAGCATGCCGCGCCCGAACCCGCCCACGGCGAACAGGGCGGAGGCGGCGATGTCGCCCAGGCAGGCACCCCAGGCGTGCACCACCACGCGCTCGACGATCTCGGCGCGGCGACGGGCCAGTGCCGAAGCGTCCTCGCCCTCGTTGAAGGCGACGGTGAGGGCGCGATCCACATCGCCCATCAACTGGCGGAGCGCACGACGCGCTTCGGGCGACACGCCCGAGCGGGGCACCACGGCGGGCAGGCGCGGAAGCGGCGGAAGCGTCACGGCGAAGCCCTCGATGGCTGTGGCAGGAAACGGACGGCGGCCGGGCGGCCGCGTCGATGGAACGTCAGGCGGCGTCCGGCCAGGGCGTGAGGATCTCGAAACCGTCGTCGGTCACGGCCACCGTGTGCTCCCACTGGGCGGACAGCGAGTGATCCTTGGTGACCACCGTCCAGCCATCGGGCAGCGACTTGGTCTGCGGCTTGCCGGCGTTGATCATGGGCTCGATGGTGAAGGTCATGCCGGACTTGAGTTCCAGGCCCGTGCCGTTGCGGCCGTAGTGCAGCACCTGCGGCTCGTCGTGGTAGACCTTGCCGATGCCGTGGCCGCAGTACTCGCGCACCACCGAGAAACCGGCGGCCTCCGCGTGCTTCTGGATGGCCGCGCCGACATCGCCCAGCGTGGCGCCCGGCCTGACCGCCTCGATACCCTTCATCATGGCCTCGAAGGTGGTATCGACCAGGCGGCGCGCGAGGACGCTGGGCGTGCCCACGAAATACATGCGGCTGGTGTCGCCGTGCCAGCCGTCCTTGATGACCGTGACATCGATATTCACGATGTCGCCGTCCTTGAGGACCTTGGTCTCCGTGGGAATGCCGTGGCAGATCACGTGGTTGACCGAGGTGCACACGGTCTTGGGAAAGCCCCGGTAACCCACGTTGGCGGGCACGGCCTTCTGCACGTTCACGATATGGTCGTGGGCCAGGCGGTCCAGGTGCTCGGTGGTGACGCCGGGCTTGACGTGCGGCACCAGCATGGCAAGCACCTCGGCGGCCAGGCGGCCGGCCTCGCGCATCAGCTGGATCTCTTCGGGGGTCTTGGGTATGACGGGCATGGCGGCTCTCTCTTGGTTCTTTGCCCTGCAGGGGAACGGGCCTGCCTGCGGAAATGGCGGCGCCCCCACCGGAATTCCACCCGATCTTGCGGCAGGGCGGCCCCGGAGGCTACAATTAGCGAGTTTTGCTGTCCGGCGAAGCCACGCGAACGTGGCCACGGCGGCGATACGAACCGCGATTGTAACCGGTCGCACCCAACGCCACACACGCATCGGCACCGCCTTCGGGGTGCCTGGTTCGAAAGAACCGGGTCGAAGCCGGGGATGCGTGGAGGTCCCAACCCCCTCAGAACCGCTCGATGCGGTTCGCCCAGGAGTCATTCCATGGCACAAGTCACCATGCGCGAAATGCTGGAAGCCGGCGTTCACTTCGGCCACCAGACCCGTTACTGGAACCCCAAGATGGCGCCGTACATCTTCGGTGCCCGCGGCAAGATCCACATCATCAACCTCGAGAAGACGCTCCCGCTCTTCACCGACGCGATGAACTTCCTCTCGGGCCTGGCCCAGAAGGGCGGCACCATCCTCTTCGTCGGCACCAAGCGCTCCGCCCGTGAGTCGCTCGCCGAAGAAGCCGCGCGCGCCGGCCAGCCGTTCGTCACCGCCCGCTGGCTCGGTGGCATGCTGACCAACTTCCGCACGGTCAAGCAGTCGGTCGCCCGCCTGAAGGAACTGGAAGCCGCCGAAACCGACGGTTCGTTCGAGAAGCTGGTCAAGCACGAAGTGCTGGCCCGTCGCCGTGAGCGCGACAAGCTGCAGAACTCGCTGGGCGGCATCAAGGACATGAACCGCCTGCCGGACGCCCTGTTCATCGTCGACATCGGTCACGAAGACATCGCCGTCCAGGAAGCCCGCAAGCTCGGCATCCCGGTGGTCGCCGTCGTCGATACCAACTACGACCCGGCCCTCGTCGACTACGCCATCCCGGGTAACGACGACGCCATCCGCGCCATCCAGCTCTACGCCCGCGCCGCCGCCGATTCCATCCTGGAAGGCAAGGCCGCCTCGCCGAACGCCGCTCGTGGCGATGCCAACGAGTTCGTGGAAATGGACGAGGAAGGCAACCCGGTCGCGAAGGACAGCGCCCCGCGTGGCGACCGTCGTGGCGCACCGGACAAGAAGGGTGCCCCGCGTCGCGAAGGTGGCCGTGACGGCGGCCGTGACGGTGGTCGTGGTCGCGCGTAAGCGCCCCACCCCGTTACCGCTCCATCGTCCCATCCGGCGCCGCTGCACACCCGCCGCGGCGCCCATCAAAACTTTGAGGAACTACCATGGCTGAGATTTCCGCCAAGCTCGTCAATGAACTGCGTCAGCGTTCCGGCGTCGGCATGATGGAGTGCAAGAAGGCGCTCGTCGAAAACAATGGCGACATCGAAGTGGCGATGGAATGGCTGCGCAAGAACGGCATGGCCAAGGCTGACAAGAAGGCCGACCGCGTTGCCGCCGAGGGCCTGATCGCCGTCGCGCAGAAGCCCGGCGTCGCCACCCTGGTCGAAGTCAACAGCGAAACCGACTTCTCCTCGCGCAACGAGCAGTTCATCCAGTTCACCAAGGACGTCGCCAACGTCGCCCTCGAGTCCGGCATCGACGACATCGCCGCTCTCAAGGCCGCCAAGCTCGGCGACACCACGGTCGAGGAAGGCGCCAAGACGCTCACCCTCACCATCGGCGAGAAGTTCGACGTGCGCCGCATGGCCAAGGTCGAGACCCAGGACATCATCGGCGCCTATTCGCACAGCGGCCGCATCGGTGTGCTGGTGGCGCTCAAGGGCGGCTCGGAAGAGCTGGCCAAGGGCATCGCCATGCACGTGGCCGCGATGAACCCCAAGTTCGTCAAGGTCGAAGACGTCCCGGCCGATTTCCTTGCGAAGGAAAAGGAAATCGAGCTCTCCAAGATGACCGACAAGGACAAGGCCAAGCCGGCCGACATCCTCGACAAGATCGTCTCGGGCAAGGTCAACAAGATCCTCGCCGAAGTGACCCTCGTCGGCCAGCCGTACGTGCTGGACGGTGACGTCACGGTCGCCGAAGCCCTCAAGAAGGCCGGTGCCGAGATCATCTCGGTGCAGCGCCTGGCCGTCGGCGAAGGCATCGAGAAGGTCGTCGACGACTTCGCCGCCGAAGTCATGAAGCAGGCGGGTCTGGCGTAAGCCAACTGCCCTGGCGACATCCGAAAGAGCCGCGAGCAATCGCGGCTTTTTTTTGTTTGGGCAACTGGCTGGGCGGGCTCGCCTTCGGCATCGCGTTGGGCCTTGGGCCTGGAGCAAGATCCGGCGGGTGCCACCCTCGTGGCCACGCCTGCGGCGACCCGTTGAGGAAAGGCCGCTGGCGCGGCCGTGTATCTGGTTCGCGCACATCGTGCGCTCCTACGCGCGGCCGTCTATTTATTGCCCTACGGGCCGGGTCGGGCTTCGAACGGGGGTTTTCGACTCGACATCCCTGTCTCGCGAAAACGGCCGGCCGTCCTGGCCGGCCCCCTTCGGGCCTTGTCCGTTCGAAGCCCTCGCCTGCGGCTACCGGCCACGAGGGTGGCACCCGCCGGCCCTTTCCAGCGCCGAGGTTGCGTGTGGGGAGAGCGAAGAGCCTGGTTTCGCTTCGTTGCTGGGAACGCTCGCTTGCCTGTTGCTCATGGCCTCGGTCGCCTTAGATACGTTGAGGGTTCGCGCACGTGCGTGCGCTCCTACCCCCCCCCCCCAGACGGCAGATCACGCGTTGGGTATTCCAACGGCTTGCCCTACCCGTGGGGTAGGAGCCCACGATGTGGGCGAAAAGCCAACAAAGCGCTGACGCCATACCCCGCACCTCTGCGACCGCTCGCGTCACAACCTACCTCAGTCTCGGGAAGAGCAGGCGGGTAGCCCCCTCGTGGCCGGTAGCCGCAGGCGAGGGATTCGAACGGATCAGGCCCGCAGGGGGCCGGCCAGGACGGCCGGCCGTTTTCGCGAGACAGGATGTCGAGTCGAAAACCCCCGTTCGAAGCCCGACCCGGCCCGAAGGGCAATCAATAGACGGCCGCGAACGCGGCCCTTCCTTCACGGGTCGCCGAAGGCGTGGCCACGAGGGGGCTACCCGCCGGCTCTTGCCCCAGGCGCCAAGGGCCACGCTCCAACGCGATGCCGAAGGCGAGCCTTCAACAGAGCCAAATCAAATGCTAGCAACAAAGCACAAAAAACGTGACATCCCACCGCGGATTCACATAGCTGTAACAACTGTGCACGCGCTAAACTAAGCCTGTTTTGCCCCTTACAAACTGGAGATCCCCGATGAGCACCCCGCTGAAACACCGCCGCATCCTGCTCAAGCTCTCCGGTGAAGCCCTCATGGGAGCCGAGGATTACGGCATCGATCCGAAGGTGATCGAGCGCCTGGCCAAGGAAATCCTCGAGGTACGCGATGCCGGTGTCGAGGTGGGCGTCGTGATCGGCGGCGGCAACATCTTCCGTGGCGCCGGCCTGGCTGCCTCGGGCATGGATCGTGTCACAGGCGACCACATGGGCATGCTCGCCACCGTGATGAACGCGCTGGCCATGCAGGATGCCATCGAGAAGCTGGGCGGCGAAGCCCGCACCATGAGCGCCATCAAGATCAACGAGGTCTGCGAGGACTTCATCCGCCGTCGCGCCATCCGTCACCTGGAAAAAGGCCGCGTGGCCCTGTTCGCCGCCGGCATCGGCAACCCGTTCTTCACCACCGACTCCGCCGCCGCGCTGCGCGCCGTGGAAGTCGGCGCCGACCTGCTCCTCAAGGCCACCAAGGTCGACGGCATCTACTCGGCCGACCCCAAGCGCGATCCTACCGCCCAGCGCTACGACCACCTGACCTACAACCAGGTGATCGAGCGGCGCCTCGAGGTCATGGACACCGCCGCTATCGCCCTGTGCCGCGAGAACAAGCTGCCCCTGCGCATCTACGACATGACCAAGCCAGGCAACCTCATGCGCATCATGAAGGGCGAGCCGGTCGGCACCCTCGTCAACGCCGGCTGACGCCGACCGAGCCCGGCGCCGGAAGCGGCGCCGACCTCCCCCTGGCGCAGTGCGGCACGGCCTCCGGCACGCTCGCTGCTATACTCGCCTGCTGACTCGTTCCACCGGAAAACGGCCCATGATCAACGACATCAAGAAAGATGCTGAGACCCGCATGGGCAAGAGCATCGACTCCCTCAAGCACGACCTGAAGACGATCCGCACCGGCCGCGCCAATGCGTCGATCCTCGACAACATCGTAGTGCCGTATTACGGCTCGCCCACGCCGCTGTCGCAGGTCGCCAACATCAGCACGCCCGATGCCCGCTCGCTGTCGGTCAAGCCGTTCGACAAGGCGATGGTCGGCCCGATCGAGAAGGCCATCATGGCTTCCGATCTCGGCATCACGCCCACCACCATGGGCATGGACATCCGCCTCAACTTCCCGCCGCCGACGGAGGAGCGCCGCAAGGAGCTCGCCAAGAGCGTGGCCAAGGAAGGCGAAGCCGCCAAGATCGCCATCCGCAACGTCCGCCGCGACGCCGTGCAGCACATCGGCAAGCTACTCAAGGACAAGGAAATCACCGAGGACGACCAGAAGCGCGCCGACGACGACGTCCAGAAGCTCACGGACAAGTTCGTCAAGGAAGTGGACGACGTGGTCAAGGAAAAGGAAAAGGAGCTGATGGCGCTCTGACGCGCCATCGGCCCGACACCATGGCAGCCAGGCCCGAAGGCCGGGTTCCCCGCCACCTCGCCATCGTCATGGACGGCAACGGGCGTTGGGCCCGGCAGCGCCTGCGACCGCGCACGTTCGGTCACCATGCCGGGCAGAAAGCCGTTCGCCAGGCGGTGGAGTTCTGCCTGCGGCGCGGCATCGCGTCGCTCACGCTGTTCGCCTTCTCCAGCGAGAACTGGCAGCGCCCGGCCACCGAGGTCTCGGCGCTGATGGAGCTGTTCCTGAAGGCGATCGACCGCGAAGTGGACGAACTGCACGGCAACGGCGTGCGCGTGCGCTTCGTCGGCGACCTGGACGGCTTCGAGGCGGAGCTGCGTCAGCGCATGCTCGGCGCCATGCAACGCACCGATGCCAACACCGCGCTGACGCTCAACGTGGCGGTCAATTACGGCGGACGCTGGGACATCGCCAACGCGGCGCGCCTGGCCGCGGAAGCGGCTGCGCGCGGCGAATTCGCCATCGGCGACATCGACGAAACCCGTCTGGCCGCGTACACCTGCCTGGCCGACCAGCCGCCGCTGGACCTGTTCATCCGCACCGGCGGCGAGCGGCGCGTCAGCAACTTCCTGCTCTGGCAGATCGCCTATGCCGAGCTCTATTTCACCGACACCCTGTGGCCTGACGTCGACGAAGCCTGCCTGGATCAGGCCCTCGACGACTATGCCCGCCGCGAGCGCCGCTACGGCCGCACCGGCGAACAGGTAGCCACGGGCTGACGCCGGAACACCATGCTGAAACAACGCGTTACCACCGCATTGATCCTGCTCCCGCTGGTCCTTGCGATGATCCTCCTGCCGCCGACGGTGTATTTCGCCGCGGCCATCGGTGTGGTCTTCGTCGGCGCCGCATGGGAGTGGAGCCTGCTGGCCGGTTGCCGCACGCCCATGGGGCGCGGCATCGTGGTGGCCGGTGCGGCCGCCATCCTGCTGACGGTGCTTTTGGTCGCCACGCCGGGCCTGCTGATGGCGATCACCCTGGCCGGCGTGATCTGGTGGATCGGCTGCTGCTTCTGGCTGCGGCATTTCACCTTCGCGGCCGCACCCAACTCGGAAAACCGCCTGCTCAAGATCGGCACCGGTGTGCTGGTCATCGTACCGACCTTCGCCGCCGCCATGGCGCTGCACGCGTCGGACCACGGCAACTGGTGGACACTGCTCGCCCTCGTGGTGGTCTGGGCCGCCGATACGGGCGCCTATTTCACCGGCCGCCAGTTCGGTCGGCGCAAGCTCGCCCCGCGGATCAGCCCGGGGAAGACCTGGGCCGGCGTCTACGGCGCCCTGGTCGGCGGCAGCGCGTTCGCCGTCTTTGGCGGCTGGCTGCTGGGCGTGAACGATGCGCCGCACCTGGTGGGCCTGGGCGTGCTGGGCCTGCTCACGGTGGCCGTGGCCATCGTCGGCGACCTCTTCGAAAGCCTTATGAAGCGACACGCCGAGGTCAAGGATTCGGGCCAGCTGTTCCCCGGGCACGGTGGCCTGCTGGATCGCCTGGACAGCGTGTTCGCCGCCTTGCCGATCTTCGTGGCCGGCAAGCTGATGCTGGGCCTTTGAGCCATGACCGTCCGTAACGTCGCCGTACTCGGCGCCACGGGCTCCATCGGGGGCAGCACCCTCGACGTGATCGCCCGCCATCCCGATCGCTTTCGCGCCACCGTACTGGTGGCCAACCGTGGCACCGAAGCCCTGGCCGCGCTCTGCGCACGTTTCCGTCCGGCACTGGCGATCGTGGCCGACCCTTCGATGGAAGCGGACCTGGCCCGCCGCCTGGCCGCGGCCGGGGTGCGCTGCGATATCGCCTCCGGCGCGCAGGCAGTCAGCGCCGCCGCCGCCGGGCCGCTGTGCGACACCGTGGTCGCGGCCATCGTCGGCGCCGCGGGGCTGGATTCCGCGCTGGCCGCCGCACATGCGGGCAAGCGGCTGTTGCTGGCCAACAAGGAAGCGATCGTGATGGGTGGCGCGCTGCTGCTGGAGGCCCTGCGCGCGGGCGGCGGCGAGCTGATCCCCGTCGACTCCGAGCACAACGCGATCTTCCAGTGCCTGCCCGGCGGTCGCCCCGACCTCGCCCGGGTCGGCGTGCGCCGGCTGGTCCTCACCGCCTCCGGTGGGCCGTTCCGCGGCCGTACGCGGGCCGACCTGGGCACGATCACGCCCGACCAGGCCTGCGCGCACCCCAAATGGTCGATGGGTCGCAAGATCTCGGTCGATTCGGCCACGTTGATGAACAAGGGCCTGGAGGTGATCGAGGCGCATCACCTCTTCGCCGCCCCGGTGGATGCCATCGACGTGGTGGTGCACCCGCAGAGCCTGATCCACTCGATGGTGGACTACCTCGACGGTTCGATGCTGGCCCAGCTGGGCAACCCGGACATGCGCACCGCCATCGCCTGCGCGCTGGCCTACCCCGAGCGCATCGAGGCGGGCGTGGCGCCGCTCGACCTCGCCGCGCACGCCCGCCTCGACTTCGAGAAACCCGATATCGACACCTTCCGCTGCCTGGCCCTGGCCTTCGACGCCCTGCGCGCCGGGGGCGACGCCACCGCCATCCTCAACGCCGCCAACGAGGTCGCCGTGGAGGCTTTCCTCGCCGGCACGCTGCCCTTCCTGGGTATCGCGGACGTCGTCGAGCGGGTTCTTGAGGAACTGCCGGCCAAACCCGTGGTCGATGTCCAGACGCTCGTTGAGCGTGATGGGGAAGCGCGACGGGCCGCCCGGGGCGTGCTCCACCGCGCTTACTGCTAAACTCGCTCCACTCCAACGTTTTTTCTTCGAGACCCACCCCTCCTGATGAGTCCCTTCCTCGGTTCCGTGTTCTGGCTGCTGGTCACGCTTGGCGTGCTGGTGACCTTCCACGAATTTGGCCACTACTGGGTCGCGCGCCGCTGTGGCGTCCGCGTGCTCCGCTTCTCGGTGGGCTTCGGCCGGCCGCTGTGGCGTCGCGTGGCGAAGGACGGCACCGAATACCAGATCGCGGCCATTCCGCTGGGCGGCTACGTCAAGATGCTGGACGCCCGCGAGGGCGAGGTGGATCCCGCCGACCGCGGGCAGGAGTTCACCGGCAAGTCGGTGTGGAAGCGGATCGCCATCGTCGCCGCCGGTCCCGCCTTCAACCTCATTTTTACCGTCGTCGCCTTCTGGGCGATGTACATGATCGGCAAGCCCGATGTCGCGCCCATCGTGGCCGCCGACAAGGGCAGCATCGCCGAGCAGGCGGGCATCCGCCCGGGTGACCGCCTCCTGGCCATGAACGGCGAGGCCGTCGGCACCTGGAGCGACGCCACCGACCGCCTGGTCGACAGCCTGCTGGGCAACGAACCCCTGCCCGTGCATGTGCAGGGCACCGACGGCACCCAGCGCAACGTGGTGCTGCCGATCCAGAACCTCACCGACAACGGCGACCTGGTCAAGCGGATCACGCAGCTGGGTCTGGGGCTGCAGTCGCCGCCCGTGGTCGGCGAAGTGGTGCCGGGCGATCCGGCGTTCGCCGCCGGCATCCGCACGGGCGACCGCATCGTCAGCGTCAACGGCAAGCCCGTGGTCGACTTCCCGGCGTTCACCAGGCTGGTGCCGGAACAGGCCGCCGTGTCGCCGAAGCTGGCCGTGGGCATCCAGCGCGATGGCCAGACCCGCATCGTCGATGTCACCGCCCGCATGAAATCCGAGCAGGGCCAGCCCACCCGCTGGCTGATCGGTGTCGGCCGCCAGCCGCTGGAAGAAGCCACCCTGCGCTACGGCCCGGTCCGCGCGTTCAGTGAATCGCTGCGCGCCACCTGGGCGGGCACCACCTCCACCTTCAACCTGATCGGCAAGATGCTGTCGGGGCAGGCCTCCACCAAGAACCTGTCCGGCGTGATCGGCATCGCCCAGGTGGCCAACGATTCGGCCAGCCGCGGGCTGGGCTGGTTCCTGAATTTCCTCGCCCTGGTGTCGCTCAGCCTGGCGATCTTGAACCTCCTGCCCATCCCGGTCTTGGACGGTGGACACCTGCTGTATTACCTTATCGAGTTGGTCAAGGGCAGCCCGGTCAGCGAGCGCACCATGATCGCCGGCCAATATGTAGGCATCGCCCTGCTGTTCACCATGATGGGGCTGGCGTTCTTCAACGACATCCAGCGACTGCTTGTTTCGTAAACGTATCACCCAGGTCACGGGCGCTCCCTGCTCCCGCAACCGAACGACGCCTGGCATGAGTCCGGCGCGTGCTCCTCTTCGGTCGCCGGCCTCGTCCGCCGTCGGCTGGAATTAACCCAACGGAATCGACGATGAAGCGTATCGCCGCCCTGATCCTGCTCGCCTCCCTGTCCGCCAATGCGCTTGCCGCTTTCGAGCCGTTCGTCGTTTCCGACATCCGCATCGATGGCCTTACGCGTATCGCGCAAGGCACGGTGCTGAGCTACCTGCCGATCGAAAAGGGCGAGACCCTGAGCGACGACAAGGCACAGGCCGCTATCCGCGCCCTGTACCAGACCAAATTCTTCAGCGACGTCGAACTCGACCGCCAGGGCGACATCCTGGTGATCAAGGTCGTCGAGCGCCCGGCCATCGCCAAGCTCACGCTGCGCGGCAACAAGGACATCAAGGAAGACGACCTGCGCAAGGGCCTGAAGGAGATCGGCCTGGCCGAAGGCGAGACCTTCGACCGCCTGTCGCTCGACCGCGTCCAGCAGGAACTCATCCGCCAGTACTACAACCGCGGCAAGTACAACGTCTCGGTCGATCCCCACGTGACGCAGCTCGACCGCAACCGCGTGGCCATCGACATCGAGATCCGCGAAGGCAAGGCGGCGAAGATCAAGGAGATCAACGTCGTCGGCAACAAGGCCTTCAGCGACAAGGCCATCCGCGAAGGCTTCGAATCCAACACCAGCAACTGGCTGTCGTGGTACTCCAAGGACGACCAGTACTCGCGTGAAAAGCTCTCGGGCGATCTCGAGAAGCTCAGCAATTACTACATGAACCGCGGCTACGCCGACTTCGGCATCGATTCCACGCAGGTGGCGATCAGCCCGGACAAGCGCGCAATGTACGTCGATACCTCGGTGAAGGAAGGCGAGGTCTATACCGTCTCCGACGTCAAGCTGCTCGGCGAGCTGATCCTGCCGGAAGAAACCCTGCGCAAGCTGGTCTTCATCCATAAGGGCGACACCTTCAACCGCGGTGCGATCGAAGCCAGCGACGATGCGATCAAGGGCATCCTCGCCAACATCGGCTACGCCTTCGCCAAGGTCACCCCGATTCCCAAGCTCGACAAGGA
Source organism: Xanthomonas sp. NCPPB 2632 (assembly GCF_041228075.2). Classification (NCBI taxonomy): domain Bacteria; kingdom Pseudomonadati; phylum Pseudomonadota; class Gammaproteobacteria; order Lysobacterales; family Lysobacteraceae; genus Xanthomonas; species Xanthomonas sp. NCPPB 2632. The sequence goes on along the minus strand of NZ_CM192979.1, from coordinate 1,052,531 downwards.
CAAGCGCACCGCCGACCTCACGCTCTTCATCGAGCCGGGCAAGCGCGTGTACGTCCGTCGCGTGGTCTTCCAGGGCAACACCCGTACGGAAGACGAGGTGCTGCGTCGTGAAATGCGCCAGCTGGAAGGCTCATGGTATTCGCAGGGCGCCATCGACCGCTCCAAGACGCGCCTGCAGCGCCTTGGCTACTTCAAGACCGTCGATATCGACAAGGCCCTCGTGCCGGGCACCGTCGACCAGGTGGACCTGACCGCCAAGGTCGAGGAGCAATCGGCCGGCTCGCTGATGTTCGGCGTCGGCTACTCGCAGTACTCGGGCATCATCCTGTCGGCGTCCGTGTCGCAGAACAACTTCCTGGGTACCGGCGACCGCTTCTCGGTCGGTGCGGAAACCAGCACGTACTACAAGCGCGTCAACGCCAGCTACACCAATCCGTACCTCACGGATTCCGGCATCCAGCTGGGCTACAACCTCGGTTACAGCAAGCTGGATTACGGCGATACCGACCTGGCGAACTACACGTACAGCACCAAGTCGTTCGAGACCACGCTGTCCTTCCCGATCACCGACTTCGACTCGGTGTCGACCAGCCTGGGCGTCAGCTCCAACCTGATCAACACGTCGTTCTATACGCCACGTGAGCTGGTCGGGTACCAGAACGCCCTGGGCAACAAGACGATCCACTCGTGGACGTCCAGCCTCGGCTACACCCACGACACCCGTAACAGCTACTGGGCGCCCACCCGCGGCGGCCAGTTCACGGCGTCGGTCTCCGGCGCGCTGCCCGGCTCCACGGTGCAGTACTACAAGCTGTTCGGCGAAGCCAACCACTACTGGCCCATCGGCAAGGGCTTCGTGCTCTACCTCGACGGCCAGGTGGGCTACGGCAAGACCTACGGCACCACGTACAGCAACACCGTCTACCAGACCAATGCCGACGGCACGCTCGCGAAGGATGCCAGCGGCAACCCGATCGTCACCTACCAGAAGGGCGACAAGGTCGACTTCCCGTTCTGGGAGAACTACTACGCCGGCGGTGTCCGCGACGTTCGCGGCTTCCAGGACAACACGCTGGGTCCCCGCCTGTGCGACGGCGGCAGCGTGTCGGGCACGCCGGATGCCAAGGGCAAGTGCTCGGGCGGCTACTACAGCTACGGCCAGCCGGTCGGTGGCGCGTTCAAGGTACTGGGCACGGCGCAGATGTTCCTGCCGCTGCCCTTCCTCAAGGACGTGAACACCGCCCGCGTGTCGTGGTTCGTCGACGTCGGCAACGTGTACAAGAACTACGGCGCGTTCGACGCCAGCGAACTGCGTGCCTCCACCGGCCTGTCGCTGCAGTGGCAGGCGCCGATCGGCCCGCTGATCATCAACTTCGCCGTGCCGTTCCGGAAGAAGGACGCCGACAGCCGCTTCGTCGAGCGCATCCAGTTCACCTTCGGCAACACGTTCTAAGACAGAAACGCACCTACGCACCACATACAATCAGGGGGTGGCCGCCAAAAGCGCCACCCCTTTTTTTTGGGAGCCTCCCTTGAGCGGCAATCCGCACTACACCCTGGCCGAGCTGGCCGAGCGTTTCGAACTGGAGCCGCACGGCAACCCCACCACCACGGTGGACGGCGTCGGCACGCTGGCCGCCGCCACGCCCAGCCAGTTCACCTTCCTCTCCAACCCGAAATACACCTCGCAGCTGGCCGAATCGCAGGCGGGCATCGTGGTGCTCGGCGCGGAGCAGCTGCCCTTGCGCAACGGCGCCGCGTTGGTGGCGAAAGACCCCTACGTGGCCTACGCCCGCATTGCCGCGCTGTTCGAACGGCATCCGGCCGCCCCGCGCGGCATCCACCCCAGCGCCGTCGTGGCGCCGTCCGCCCGCGTGCATCCCACGGCATCGGTGGGGCCCTGCTGCGTCATCGAGGACAACGCGGTCATCGAGGAAAACGTCATCCTCGGCCCGCACTGCACCATCGGACCGGGTTGCGTGGTCGGTACCGGCTCCCGCCTGGTCGCGCGGGTCACCCTGGTGATCCGCGTGACGCTGGGCAAGCGCGTCCTCGTGCACCCGGGCGCGGTGATCGGCTCCGACGGGTTCGGCCTGGCCTTCGACCGCGACCACTGGATCAAGCTTCCCCAACTGGGCGGCGTGCGCATCGGCGACGACTGCGAGATCGGCAGCAACACCACGATCGACCGCGGCGCGCTGGAAGACACCGTGCTGGAAGAAGACGTGCGCCTGGACAACCAGATCCAGATCGCCCACAACGTGCATATCGGCGCCCATACCGCCATGGCCGGTTGCTCGGCCGTGGCCGGCAGCGCGAAAATCGGCCGCTACTGCCTCATTGGCGGCAACGCCGGCGTGCTCGGCCACCTCGAACTGGCCGACCGGGTTACCATCACGGCGAAGAGCCTGGTCACCTCGTCGATCAGGGAAGCCGGTGAATACTCCTCCGGTAGCCCGCTGCAGGAAAACCGCCAGTGGCGGCGCAACGCGGCGCGCATGAAACACCTCGATGAATACGCGCGCCGCCTGTCGGCGCTGGAAAAGGACAAAGGGCAATGACCGAACCGAAAGCCGCCGTGACGCTTCCCGTGGACGTGGAGCAGATCCAGCGACTGCTGCCGCACCGCTACCCGTTCCTGCTGGTCGACCGCGTCATCGAGATCGAGCCGGGCAAGTCCATCGCGGCGATCAAGAACGTCACGATCAACGAGCCGTTCTTCCAGGGGCATTTCCCCGGACATCCGGTGATGCCGGGCGTGCTCATCGTCGAGGCCATGGCCCAGACCGCCGGCCTGCTGACGCAGATCACCAGCAAGATGGACGGCCATAGCGGCAGCCCGCTGTTCTACCTGGTCAAGGTGGACAACGCGCGCTTCTCGGCGGTGGTCGCACCGGGCGACCAGCTGCGCCTGGAGGTGTCGCTCAAGCGGCTGATCCGCGGCATGGGCCTGTTCGAGGCACGCGCGCTGGTGGACGGCAAGGTAGTGGCCTGCTGCGAGCTGATGTGCGCGGCAAGGAGCGACAAATGATCCATCCCTCCGCGCAGATCGATCCATCGGCGCGCATCGCGGACAACGTCAGCATCGGCGCCTTCAGCGTCATCGGTGCGGACGTGGTCATCGGCGAGGGAACCACCGTCGGTCCGCATGTGGTGATCGAGGGCCCCACGGTCATCGGCCGCGACAACCGCATCTCGCAGTTCGCCTCCATCGGTGGCGCCCCGCAGGACAAGAAATGGCAGGGCGAGCGCACCGAGGTGATCATCGGCGATCGCAACCTCATCCGCGAGTTCGTCACGATCAACCGCGGCACGGGCGACGGCGGCGGCATCACGCGCATCGGCAACGACAACTGGCTGCTGGCCTACGTGCACATCGCGCACGACTGCCAGGTCGGCAACCACGTGGTGTTCTCCAACTACTCGGCGCTGGCCGGCCATGCGGAGATCGGCGACTGGACCATTATGTCCGGCTACTCCGGCGTGCACCAGTTCTGCAAGGTGGGCGCGCATGCGTTCATCGGTATGGGCTGCCTGGTGGGCTCCGACGTGCCGCCCTTCGTCATGATGGCCAACGAGACCCGCGGCCGCCCGCGCGGCATCAACAGCGAGGGCCTGAAGCGCCGGGGCTTCGACACCGCGCGCATCGCCGCCATCAAGCGTGCCTACCGCACGCTGTACATGGCCGGCCTGCCGCTGGCCGAGGCGCGCGAGCAACTGCTCTCGCAGGCCGAGGTCAGCGACGACGTGCGCCAGATGCTCGAATTCCTCGATCGCAGCGAGCGCTCGCTCGCCCGGTAACACCCGCCGGCGCCAGGGGGCGTCGGCACTTCGCCAGGTCGGCTACCGACCGAGGGAGATCTTTACATCATGCAGCAGCCCCCCTCCTCCGCCGATGCGCCCGTCATCGCCCTCATCGCGGGGGAAGATTCCGGCGACCAGCTCGGCGCCGACCTGATCGACGCGCTCCGCACCCGCCACCCTACGGCCCGCTTCGTCGGCATCGGCGGCCGGCGCATGCTCGGGCGCGGCTTCGACTCCTGGTACGACATCCGCGCGCTGTCGGTCATGGGGTTCAGCGAAGTGGTCAGGCACCTGCCCCGGCTGCTTCGCCTCCGTAAGGCACTGCTGCACAAACTGCTCGACCTGCGCCCGGACGTGGTGGTCGGCATCGATGCGCCCGACTTCAACCTCGGCGTCGAGCGCAAGCTCAAGGCCGCCGGCCTGCGCACCGTGCATTACGTCAGCCCGTCGGTCTGGGCCTGGCGCGAGAAACGTGCCGAGAAGATCGGCCGTTCCGCGGATCGCGTGCTCTGCCTGTTCCCCATGGAGCCACCGATCTACGCGAAGCACGGCATCGACGCACGCTTCGTCGGTCACCCGCTGGCCGACCGTTTTCCCATGGTCTCGGACCGCGCCGGCCCGCGCGACGCCCTCGGCCTGCCCCACGACGTGCCCGTGCTGGCCGTGCTGCCGGGTAGCCGGCCAAGCGAGATCGAGCGCGTGGGCGCCATCTTCATCGCCGCCGCGCGCCGCGTGGCCGAGGCGATGCCCACCCTGCGCATCGTGGTGCCTTCCGCCAACGAGCGGGTGCATGCGCAGTTGCGCGCGCTGCTCGCCGATTTCCCCGGCGTAGCCCCGATCCTCACCGACGGCCAGGCGCACGAGGCCATGCTCGCGGCCGATGCCGTGCTGCTGGCCTCGGGTACGGCCACACTGGAGGCCATGCTGGCGAAGCGACCGATGGTGGTGGGCTATCGCGTCTCGCCTACCAGCTACCGCATCGCCATGGCCCTGCGCATGCTCAAGACCGACGTCTACGCCCTGCCCAACATCCTCGCCCGCGCCTGCGGACTGGGCAAGAAGCGCCTGGTGCCGGAATTCATGCAGGACGACTGCACACCCGACAACCTGGCCCGCGCCACATTGGAACTGCTCGGCGACAGCGAACGCCGCGGTGCCATCGTCGCGGCGTTCGAGTTCCTGCACCAGGAACTGCGCGGCGGCCTGGACGGCCGCGCCGCCGATCACGCGGCCGACGCGATCGCCGGGCTCATGCGCCCGGCGGACTTGCCCGCCGGCGCCGTGGCGCATTAGGCTCTTCGGCATGCCCCGCAAGCGCAACGTCAGCTCCCAGCTCGCCCCCGACCTCGTCGTGGCCGGTGTCGACGAGGCAGGCCGCGGGCCGCTCGCGGGTCCGGTGGTGGTGGCCGCGGTCATCCTCGACCGCACCCGCCCGATCCGCGGCCTCAACGACTCCAAGCAGCTGACCGAAAGCGTCCGCGAGAAACTCTACGGCCGCATCGTGGAACGGGCGATCGCCTGGAGCGTGATCTTCGTCGAACGCGAGGAAATCGACCGGATCAATATCTTCCAGGCGACGATGACCGGCATGACCCGCGCGTTGCTGGGCCTGGCGCAGCACGCGCCGCACATCGCCCTGATCGACGGCAACCGCCTGCCGCGCACCCTGCCCTGCGAAGGCCGCGCGGTGATCGGCGGCGACGCGACCGAGCCGGCCATCAGCGCCGCCTCGATCCTGGCCAAGGTCAGCCGCGACCGGCACATGCACGCCCTGGATGCCCTGCACCCCGGCTACGGTTTCGCCCGCCACAAGGGCTACGGCGTCCCCGAGCACCTGGACGCCCTCGCCCGCCTCGGGCCCTGCGATGCGCACCGTCGTAGTTTTGCGCCCGTGCGTAGATGGTTCGAGCCGGATGTGGAGCCGATGGCGGATTTGTTTGCTGTGGCTGGGACGATGGAGCAAGAGCCGGCGGGTAGCCCCTCGGGGGCGGGTGTGGCGACAAGAGCCGGCGGGTAGCCCCCTCGGTGCCACGCCTGCGGCGACCCGCTAGGGAAGGGCCGCTCCGCGGCCGTATATCTATTCCCCTTCGGGGCGGGTCGGGCTTCGCCCGGGGATTTTTGATTCGCCATCCATGGCTCAGCAAAAATGGCCGGCCGTCCTGGCCGGCCCCGCTACGCGGCCTTGTCCGTTCGAATCCCTCGCCTGCGGCTACCGGCACCGAGGGGGCTACCCGCCGGCTCTTCCCGAAACTGAGGTTGAGTGTTGGGCGAGCAGCGCGTGGAGTGAACGAGCAGGGGTCGGGTTACGGCGTCAGCGCTTTGTTGGCTGTTCGCGCACATCGTGCGCTCCTACGCCGGAGGTAGGACCGGTCTATTCAAAGCCTGATCCGCCGACCCTGTAGGAGCGCACGCACGTGCGCGAACCCTCAACACATCTAAGGCGACCGATGCCATGCGCCACAGGCAGGCGAGCGTTCCCAGCAACGAAGCGAAACCCGGCTTTTCGCTCTCCACACACGCAACCTCAGTCTGCGAAAGAGCCGGCGGGTGCCACCCTCGTGGCCGGTAGCCGCAGGCGAGGGATTCGCACAGATCAGGCCCGAAGGGGGCCGGCCAGGACGGCCGGCCGTTCTCGCGAGACAGGATGTCGAGTCGAGAACCCCTGTGCGAAGCCCGACCCGGCCCGAAGGGCAATAGATAGACGGCCGCGCCAGCGGCCCTTCCCTAGCGGGTCGCCGCAGGCGTGGCCACGAGGGTGGCACCCGCCGGCTCTTGCTCCACGACCCAAGGCCCCAAAGCCTAAAGTCTCCGAACCACCTGCCGATACGACAGCTAACGCCCTCTCCCACGAGCGGGTGTCAGCCTTTCCCTATCGACAGGTAACACCACCCATGAAGAAGATCGCTATCGCCGTCGCGCTGTTCGTCGCCGCCCCGCTGTCCGCCCATGCCGCATGCGCCGCCAAGGACTTCGCCGTCGAAGGTTTCGGCGTGAAGCTCCAGCAGGGTTCGGGCCAGCCGCGTTTCAGCATGAAGGGCAACCTGGTCAACAAGTGCACCGAAGCCGCCGCTGCGCAGATTCGCATCGATGCCAAGGACGCGTCGGGCAAGGTCGTCGCCAGCAAGCAGGGTTGGCCTGCAGGTACGTCCAACATCGAACCGGGCAAGAGCGTCGATTTCGACCTCGGCCGCCTGTTCCGTTATTCCCCGGACATGACCGATTACACGGTCGTCGTTTCGGACGTCAAGGCCTGGTAATGACGGCGGGCCCGGCGCTGCCGGGCCCTCGTTCAGAGCGGTAGCCAGGCGACGCGTTCGCCGGCCGCGAAGGGCTCGGCCCGCGCAGGCAGCCATACCAGCGCCTGCGCGGTGGCCATGTTGCTGAGCATGTGCGACTCCTGCCTCGGCAGGAGCGCCAGTGAAACCATGCCACCGCTCATGTCCAGTCGCATGCGCACCAGGCGGTCGCGCTCGTCGTCGGCATCCACGGCCGTGGCCAGCAGGCCCTGGCACCACGCCGGCTGATCGGCCGTTTCACCTTCCAGCCGCGCCAGCACCGCGCGCGCATGCACGGTAAGGCACACCAGCACGGCCGCGGGATTGCCCGGCATGCCCAGCAGGGCCTTGCCCTCGCGCATGCCGAACCAGAGCGGCTTGCCCGGCTTCTGCGCCACCTTCCAGAACACCTTGCGCACGCCCAGGCGTTCGGCCACGGCCGGAACGAAATCGCGATCGCCCACCGACACACCGCCGCTGGTCACGACCAGGTCGGCACTGTCCAGCGCGGCGCTCATCGCTTCTTCCAGCGCCGCTTCATCGTCGCGGACATAGGCCACCACCGGCTCGCCGTAGCCCTGCTCGACGAACCATGCGCGCAACAGCGGCCCGTTGGCGTCGTAGACCAAGCCGGGCGCCAGCGGCTCGCCCGCACGTACCACTTCATCACCGGTCACCAGCACCACCACGCGCGGACGCCGGTATACCTCCACCTCGGTGATCCCGGCCATCGCCAGCGCGGCGACCAGGCCGGCCGTCACGCGCTGGCCGGCGGCAGCGATGATCGTGCCGGCGATCAGTTCCTCGCCTTCGACACGGATCGCCTCGCCGGCGACCACGGCGGCGGTCAGCACGATGCCAGCCCCGGTACGTTCGACGATCTCCTGGCGGGCGACGGCATCGGCGCCTGCGGGCAACACGCCGCCGGTGAGGATACGCACCGCCTGGCCGGGCCCGACCACGACGTCGGCCGGATCGCCGGCGGCGGAGGTGCCGATGAGCACACGCTCGTTCCGGCCGTCGCCGACACGCAGCGCATAGCCGTCGACGGAACTCTGGGTGAAACGCGGCAGCGAGACCAGGGCGGCCACGGGCTCGGACAGCACCGATCCCAACGCCAGTTCCAGGGCCATCCGCTGCGTCGGCAAGGGGCCGACGTGCTGCCGGTAATGCGCGAAGGTTTCCGCCAGCGGCAGGAGTGCCATCAGCTGGCCTCCCCGTAGCCGCCGGGGTGCTTGCCTCCCGTGCGCCCCGTTTCCAGCAGGTGCACGATGCCGGGCAGCGTGGCCGCCAGCGACTCGCTGGCACCGCCCCGGCTACCCGGAAAGGTGAGCACCAGCGTGTCGCCGATGTAGCCGGCCACGCCCCGCGAAAGCATCGCGTAGGGCATGCGCTGCTGGCCGAAGGCGCGCGCGGTTTCCATGATGCCGGGGATGTCCACGTCCAGCATGGGCCTGACGGTATCCACGGTGATGTCGCGGGGACCCAGACCGGTACCACCCACCGTTATGACCAGCGAGGTGCCCTCGTCGACCAGTGCGCGCACGCGATCGCGCAGGGTCGCCGCGTCGTCACCGATCACCGTATAGGCCACGGGAGCGAAGTGGGCATCGACAAGCGCGTCGCGGACGAAGACGCCGGCCGTATCGGGCTTGGCACCGCTGGCCACGGTGTCTGAAAGCACCACCACCGCGGCGGTGCGTGGCGACGCCAGTGCGCGACGGTAGTGCGATTTTCCGCCGACCTTGCGCTCGAGGCGACAATCCTGGATGTGCAGTTCGTCGGGCTCCGCGTACGGCTTGAGCATGTCGTAGATCGTGAGCGCGGCCAGGCTGGCGGCGGTCAGCGCCTCCATCTCCACACCGGTCGGGCCGATGGTCTGCACCTCCGCGACGATGCGCACGCTGGTCGCGGCCAGTTCGTAGGTGACGTCGGCCCGGTGGATGGGCAGCGGGTGGCACAGCGGAATCAGCTCGTCGGTCCGCTTGGCGGCAAGGATGCCGGCAACGCGCGCCGTCTTCAGCGGGTCGCCTTTTTCGGTCTCGCCGCTGCGCAGCAGATCGATGCAGGCCGCCGGCGCATGCAGCGTGGCGGTGGCACGCGCGATCCGCAGGGAATCGGGTTTCTGGCTGACGTCTTTCATCCGTGGCTCGCATTCGGAGAGTGGTGGTGTGCGTGGGGCGCCGGCTGGTCGTCCAGGTCGTCGCGGATGCAGCAGCCCTCCACGAACGCGCTGGTGCCGTCGGTGTAGAACTCTTCCTTCCAGATGGGCGCACCATGCTTCACCGCGTCCACCGCATAGCGGCACGCGTCGAAAGCCTCGGCACGATGCGGCGCGCGCACGACGCAGACAATGGCGATATCCCCGATCGACAGATCGCCCAGGCGATGGACGATTCGCACGTAAGGCACCCCGTAGCGGTCGCGCGTGGCCTGCTCCACGTCGCGGATCACTTTCTCGGCGAGCGGCTCGTGGGCGGTATAGGCAAGGTGGCGCACCGAGCGTCCTTCGTGATGGTCTCGCACGGTACCGATGAACAGGGCCAGGCCACCGCACTCGGGATGCGCGTGAAGTTCGAGCAACGGGTCCACCGCAACGGCGGCGTGGGTCAGGACGGCATGGGTCATGGGTCAGCCTCCGGCCACGGGCGGCAGCAAGGCGATGCGGCCGTCGGCCGGTAACGCGTCCGCGCGGCGCACGATGGTGTCACCGGATACGCAGGCGCAGCGCTCCAGCGACGCGGCCAGGGCCGGATGAGCGACAGCGAGCCGCGCCACGGCGTCACCCACGGTGGCTACCGTGTCGTCGATCTCCACCGTGCATTCGTGTCGGCCGGCCAACCGCTCCAGGTTGGCGAAGAGTTCGAAAATGATCGATGTCATGGCAAATCCGTAGGAAAGCGCTCATCCACCCATGGCGTGCATGGTCAGCGGCCGGTCGACGGGACCAGGACGCGACGCGTAACCGGCATCCTTGAGCCAGACCGCGCGCCGGACCTGCTCGGCCAGCACGTCGTCGGCAAGGCCCTCGCGCATGCGCGCGCCCAGCGGCGTGCCCAGGGGCGAGAACAGGCAGGTGAACAATTCGCCCGTGGCCGTCAGCCGCAGGCGGTCGCAGGTGGAACAGAAGGGATTGGAAACAGTGGAGATGACGCCGAGCGAATAACGCCCGTCCACGAGGTAGGGCGTGGACGGATCGTTGCCACGTGGCAGGTCGTCGACGCGGTGCGTCGCACGGATGGCCGCCAGCATCTCGGCCTCCGATACCACGGCATCGCGCTTCCATTGTCCGGGCGCGTCGAGCGGCATGTATTCGATGTAGCGCAGCGGGATGTCGCGGGCCATGGCCCATTCCAGCAGCGGCACCACGTCTTTGTCGTTGTCGCCGCGGATCACCACCGCGTTGAGCTTGATGCGGGCACCGGCATCGACCAGCGCGGCGATGCCATCGAGCACCGGGGCGATCTCACGCCGGGTCAGCCGGCGAAACGTATCCGGATCGACCGCGTCGAGACTGACGTTGAAGTCGTCGATACCCGCCGCCACCAACTCGGCCGCACGCGGGGCGATGCGCGAGGCGTTGGTAGTCATCGACAGGCGGCGCAGGCCCCGCTCACGCAGGGCGTTTATATCGCGCACGCATTCGAGCAGGTCGCGACGCAGCAAGGGCTCGCCACCGGTCAGGCGGATCTGGTCGATGCCGTTGTCCACGAACAGGCCGGCCAGGCGAACCACTTCCTCGCGCGCAAGCAGGGTGCTCCGGGGAAGCCAGTCCGGATGCTCGGGCATGCAATACGTACAGCGGAAATTGCAGCGGTCGGTGAGCGATATCCGCAGCTTGCGCTTGGTACGGCCGTGACGGTCGATGAGTGGGGACATGTCGCCTCAGGAAACCACGTTGCGCGTGGGCGGGATGTGTCCAAACCCCGCCCGGCCTTCACATGCCATCGTGCCAGACTTCATCCATGAACGCCTCGAATCCCCCGTCCCCGCCTGCCTGGCCCGCCTGGCCGGAATACGCCCTCGTCGACGACCTGCTGCCCACCCTCGACCAGTACGCGCAGGCAGGCCGCGTGGCCCTGGCTACGCTGGTGGACGTGGCCGGCCCTTCGCCACGGCCGCTGTATAGCGAGATGGCGATCGCCGCCGACGGCCGCGTGGCGGGTTACGTCTCCGGCGGCTGCGTGGAAGCCGCCGTCGCCCAGGAGGCCCTGGCCGCCCTGGCCGAGGGCCGGCCGCGCCTGCTCGATTACGGCGTGGGCAGCCCGGTGCTGGATATCCAGCTCACGTGCGGCGGGCGCATCGGCATCTTCGTCCGCGAATTGCGCGAGCCCTCCCGGTACGTCGACGCACTGTCCGCCGCCCGGCGCGAGCGCCACACGGTAACCGTGCTGACCGACCGTACCACCGGCGACTGGACGATCGTCGACGGCATGGCGGATCCCGATGACGACCGCTACGCGGACGTGCGCCTGCCGCCGCTGCGACTGGTCACCGTTGGGGGCGACCCGGTCACCCTGGCAGTGGCGCGACTGGCCCCGGCGATGGGCGTGGAGGTGGTGCTGCTGCGACCCCATGGCCCGACCGAACCGCCCCCGGGCGTGACCCTGGCGGACTACGACCCGCGCGCGCTGGGCGTGGCGCTGGACGCGCTGCGGGTGGACGACCGCACCGCCATCTACGCTCTGAGCCACGACGCGGAAGTGGATCACGCGGTGGCCTCGCATGCGTTGCGCTCGGCCGCCTTCGCCGTCGGCGTGCTCGGCAGCCGCAACAAGATCGGTGCACGCGTGGACCGCTTACGCGACGACGGTGTGGACGATGCGGCGCTGGATCGTCTGCACCTTCCGGCGGGCCTGCCCATCGGCGCGCAGACACCGCATGGCATCGCCTTGTCCATCCTGGCGCAGGTCTGCCAGCGCGACCGCGCGCGGCACCTGTGACCGGCCGCCACGATGCCGTGATCCTGGCCGCTGGCGGCAGCCTCCGACTGGGGCGGCCCAAGCAGTTGCTGACACGGGACGGCGAAACCCTGGTCGGTCGCATTTCGCGGCTGGTAGCCTCCACGCGGCCCGGCAAGACCATCGCCGTCGTCGGTGCGCACGCCGAGCACCTGTGCGGCCGACTGAACGGCGCGCTGCCCGTGTTCAATCCACACTGGGCGACGGGCATGGCGTCGTCGTTGCACCTCGCCGCCGACGCGCTCGCCGGCCGCGACGGCCCCGTGCTGGTCGTCGTCGTGGACCAGCTGGCGCTGGACGAGGTACACCTGGAGCGGCTGCTGCGTGAGCACGATGGCACGCAGGACACCGTCACCGCCTATGGCGATGCCGCGGGCGTGCCGGCCGTCTTGCGGGCAACGACACTCGCACGCGCCGCCACCCTGCACGGCGACCGTGGTTTTCGTGCGCTCTGGGCCGGGCACGATGTCCATCGCGTGCGCAACGAGGCGCTCGCCCAGGACCTGGACACGGAAGACGACGTGGCCCGTGCGGTAGCTGCCGGCCTGCTGGACCGGCAATGATCCGGTCGATGTAAAAACGGCGGGAAGCAGGCGGCACGCTTCCACCCCGCCTCTTTCACGCAGCTCCCTCTAAAACCGTGGTTCACCCAGGCAGCGGCGCATCTCGTCGCCCACCCACGGAGAACGGCATGCCGCCGAACACATCCCCAAGCGTATCCACCCGCCTGCGCATCAACGGCGCGGAACACGTACTCGACATCGATCCGCGCGTCACGCTGCTGGACGCACTGCGCGAGCACCTCGGCCTGACCGGCTCGAAGAAGGGCTGCGACCATGGGCAGTGCGGCGCATGCACCGTGCTGGTCGAAGGCCGCCGGATCAACGCCTGCCTCACCCTCGCCGTGATGCACGACGGCGAGTCGATCACCACGGTCGAAGGCCTGGCCAACGGCGCGACGCTGAGCCCCCTGCAGGCGGCTTTCGTCGAGCACGACGGCTTCCAGTGCGGCTACTGCACCCCGGGCCAGCTTTGCTCCGCCACCGGCATGCTGGAGGAAGTGCGCGCCGGCTGGGCCAGTGCCGTCACCGCCGATGTGGCAAGCCGACCCACCCTGACCGACGACGAGATCCGCGAACGCATGAGCGGCAACCTGTGTCGCTGCAGCGCCTATCCCAACATCGTCGCCGCCATCGCGGATGCCGCGGAGGCCGACGCATGAAACAGTTCACCTACGAGCGCGCCACCAGCCCAGCCGCGGCGACGGATGCGGCCCGTGCGCAGCGGCACACCCGCTTCATCGCGGGCGGCACCAACCTGCTCGACCTCATGAAGCTGGGCATCGAAACCCCGGACCACCTGGTCGATATCAACCGGCTGGACCTGGCCGGCATCGAGGACACCGCGGACGGCGGGTTGCGTATCGGCGCCCTCGTGCGCAACAGCGACCTGGCCGCGGACGTGCGCGTGCGCGAACGCTATCCGGTGCTTGCCAGCGCCCTGCTGGCCGGTGCGTCGGGCCAGTTGCGCAACAAGGCGACCACCGGCGGCAATCTGCTCCAGCGCACCCGCTGCTACTACTTCTACGACACCGCCATGCCGTGCAACAAGCGCGAGCCCGGCAGCGGTTGCGCGGCCATCGGCGGCTACAACCGCATCCACGCCATCGTCGGCACCAGCGAGGCCTGCATCGCCACGCACCCTTCGGACATGGCGGTGGCCATGCGGGTGCTCGATGCCGTGGTCCATACCGTATCGGCACAGGGCGAATCGCGGGACATTCCCATCGGCGACTTCTACACGCTACCGGGTGACACCCCGCATATCGAGAACGTGCTGCAGGACGGCGAGCTGATCACGCACGTGACGCTGCCGCCCGCACCTGCGGGAAGGCAGATCTATCGCAAGGTGCGTGACCGTGCTTCTTACGCATTCGCGCTGGTGTCGATCGCCGCGATCGTCGATGTCGGCGACAGCGGCCTGGTCTCGGCACGCGTGGCCTTCGGCGGGGTGGCGCACAAGCCTTGGCGTGACGATGCCTGGGAGGCCACCGCGCACGGCACCGCCACCGACGAGGCTTCGCTGCGCGCCCTCGCCGGGAAAGCGCTGCCTGAAGCCCAAGGCCATGGCAGCAACGATTTCAAGGTACCGCTTGTCCGGCGCACGCTGGGCGCCGTTCTGATCGAAGCCAGTGGGAGGACCGCCGCATGACGATTCGCATGGATCAAACCGTCGGCACCACACCGCTGGACGATCGTCCAGACGGCTTCACCGGCAAGCCGATCGACCGGGTGGACGGCCCCCTGAAGGTACGCGGCGAAGCGCGTTATGCCGCCGAGCACGGCGGCATCGGCGAGGTCGCCTATGCCTTCCCCGTGCTGGCCACCATCGCCGTGGGTCGTGTGGCGCATCTGGACACGACAGCCGCCAGGCAGGCGCCGGGCGTGGTCGAGGTGCTGACCCCGGACAACGTGCCGGAGCAGGACACCTCATCCGACGACGCGTTGCCGCAACTCGACGGCGATGCCGTCAAGCATTACGGGCAGCCCATTGCCCTGGTGATCGCGGAGTCGTACGAGCAGGCGCGCCACGCCGCATCGCTGGTCGAGGCCGGCTACGAGGCGAAGCCGGGCCGCTTCGAACTGGCCGCCGAGAAAGACAAGGCGCGCAAGCCCGAAGACCTGTCGTTCGCCAAGGCCGATACCGGCAAGGGCGATTTCGAGGCCGCCTATGCCTCGGCCACGCACACGCTGGACGTCACCTACACCACGCCCTTCCAGTTCCACGCGGCGATGGAGCCGCACGCCACGGTGGCGCAGTGGGACGATGGCAAGCTGACCGTGGAGACCTCCAACCAGATGCCCACGCCGGGGCGCAAGGTGCTGGCCGCGACCTTCGGCGTACCCCCGGAGAAAGTGCGCCTGCTGTCGGCCTATATCGGTGGCGGCTTCGGCAGCAAGCTGGACGTTCAGCCCGATGCGGTGCTGGCAGCCCTGGCGGCGAAGGCCACGGGACGCACCGTAAAGCTCGTGCTGACCCGACAGCAACTGTTCCACGTGGTCGGCCACCGCACCAACACCATCCAGCGCGTGCGCCTGGGCACCGATGGCGAGGGGCGCATCCTCGCCGAGGCCCACGAGGCATGGTCGGGCAACGAGCCGGGCAATGACGAGTTCGAGCCGACCGTGCTCGGCACCCGCTCGCGCTATGCCGGCGAGAACCGGCTGAACACGCATCGGCACACCGACCTGGACCTGCCCCCGGCGATCTCCATGCGCGCGCCCGGCGAGGCGGTCGGCCTGCTGGCACTGGAAGGCGCCATGGACGAACTGGCGATCCAGCTGGACATCGATCCGATCGAGCTGCGCGTACGCAACGAGCCGACTGTCGATCCCGAACTGGGGGTGCCGTTTTCCTCGCGGCAGGTCGTGGAATGCATGCGCGACGGAGCACGTCGCTTCGGCTGGGACAAGCGCGTCGCCACACCGGCACAGGTCCGCGATGGGCGCTGGCTGGTCGGTATGGGCATGTCGTCCGGCATACGCGGCAACATGCTGCAGGCCTCCAAGGCGCATGTGCACCTGGATGCGGATGGGCACCTCACGGCACGCATGGCCATGACCGACATCGGCACCGGCTCGTACACGGTGTTCACGCAGATCGCCGCCGACCTGCTCGGCCTGCCGCTGGACCGGGTGACGATCCTGCTGGGCGACTCCGATTTTCCCGACACACCGGGCTCGGGCGGCTCGTTCGGTGCGGCCAGTGCCGGTTCCGGGCTTTACGATGCATGCATGCAGCTACGCGACAAGCTGGCCCACTCCGCGGGCATCGATCCCACCCAGGCCCGCTTCGAGGACGGTCACGTATCCGGCGGCGACAAGCGCGTCGGTTATGCCGCCCTGGCCGGGCAGCATGGGGTGGAGGCCGAGGGCGGCATCGAGCCGGGCAGCAACAACACGGACTACAACCAGAACTCCTATGGCGCGTTCTTCGCGGAGGTCGGCGTCGACGTGGACACCGGCGAGGTAAGGCTGAGGCGCATGCTGGGTGTCTTCGCCGCCGGCCGCATCCTCAATGCGAAAACGGCCAGGTCCCAGGCGCTGGGCGGCATGATCTTCGGGGTCGGCTCCGCCCTCTCGGAAGAGATCGTGATGGACCCGCGCTACGGCGCATTCGTCAACCACGACTTCGCCGAGTACCACGTGCCGGTCAATGCGGACATCGGACCGATGGAAGCGATCTTCCTCAGCGAACTCGACGACAAGGCCAACCCGCTGAAGATCAAGGGACTGGGCGAGGTGGGCATTTCCGGGGCCGGCGCCTGCATCGCCAACGCCGTCTACAACGCATGCGGCGTACGGATTCGCGACTATCCGATCACGCTGGACAAGGTGCTTGCGGGGATGTCGTGAGGCCATGCCTGCGCCGTGCTCATGCGCGGTGCAGGCGGCGTGGCGGCGGTTATTCCGCATTGCATCACACGGGACCGTAAAAAAAGGGCTCGAAATGCAAAAAAACTGCCCGGACCCTATTTTCAGCGGGCGAAAGCAACGCTAGAGTGAGTCGCCCGCTGGGCACCGGCCGGAAAGGCCGCCTCATTCGATTCAAGTGACAAGGATAACCATGGCCACGACCAAAAAAACGGCGGCGAAGAAGGCTGCCAAGGCTCCCGCCAAGGGCGCCGTGAAGGCTGCAAAGGCCCCGGCCGCGCTCAAGCCGATCAAGGATGCGTTCTCGAAGTCCACGCTCGTCTCGCACATCGTCGAGCAGAGCGGCGTCGACAGCAAGAGCGTCAAGGCCGTCATGGCCTCGCTCGAGAGCGCCATCAGCGCCTCGATCCACAAGAAGGGCGCCGGCACGTTCACGCTGCCCGGCCTGCTGAAGATCACCTCGGTGGCCGTCGCCGCCAAGCCGAAGCGCAAGGGCAAGGATCCGTTCACCGGTGAAGAGCGCTGGTTCGCCGCCAAGCCCGCCTCGGTCAAGGTCAAGGTCCGTCCGCTGAAGAAGCTCAAGGACGCGGCTGCCTGATCCATCGCGGAAGCCTGGCGCTTCCGCGATCGTAGGGTACCCATGAAGCCTCCGCCCCCCGGGCGGAGGCTTTTTTGTGGATGTGTTCACCACCCTCCCCAAACCCCGGAGGTAGGAGCCCACGATGTGGGCGATCCCGAGAGCTTTACTACCGCGAAAGAAGCCATGCCCATAAAAAGCATAGGCGTTTCCGAGCGCCCAACGAAGCCACCGCCACCCCCACCGAGGCATCGCCTCATTCGTTCTACCGGAGCATGAGGGTTCGCGCATAGCGCGCGCTCCTACCCCGCGCGTCGTTTCGCATTTCGCGTTTCGGTGCGGATATAGGCCGATGGTCACGGTTGACTACACCTGTCGTCAGGGCGCAGGCTGATTACATCTGTAGTCAGGAGTGGCGGCATGAGCAGCAAGAGCGTGGGCGACCAGGAGCTGGCCCTCCTGCACTACATCGAGGAGGCCCCGCGGTCGTCGGTGGCCGAGGTGTGCGCCGGCTATGGCGAAAGCCGCGGGCTGGCACGCTCGACAGTGCTGACGATGATGGAGCGACTGCGTGCGAAGGGATACCTGTCCCGCCGGCGCATCGACGGCATGTACCGCTACAGCGTGACCAACGGCAGCGGCGAGGTCATGACGGGGGCGGTGGCGCGCTTTGTCGAAAAGACCCTGCAGGGCTCCGTTTCGCCTTTCGTGGCGTGGATGTCCGAGCGTGGGCAGGTGAGCGATACCGAACTGGCCGAACTGGAAGCCCTCGTCGACACACTGCAATCCCGACGGAAGGAGCGCTGACATGGGCATGCTTCTCGATGAAATGCTGTCGCGACTGATCCACGCGTCGCTGCAGGCGATCCTCCTCTGCGGCGCGATCTACGCCGTGTGTCGACTCGTTCCAACGATGTCGGCCTCCGCCAGGACCGTGCTGTGGTGGTTGCTGGGTGCCCAGCTGGTGGTCGGCGTGATCTCGCCGACCCTGATCGCCCTGCCCGTCCTGCCTGCGATCGCCACGGTCACTGCGGCGGACGACGCCACCGCCGTCATGCCGCTGACCTTGCCGGGCGCATTCCCTGCGGCGGCCCTCGTCACTCCCGCAGGTAACGATATCGGCGACGCAGGCTTCTCATGGGCGGCCATGCTGTTGTTCGCCTGGGCACTGGGCGTGATCGTACAGGCCGTGGTGGCCGTACTGCGCTGGCGCACGCTGGCCGGCGTGGCCGCGCGCGCCATGCCTCACGACGACGTACGGGTGGAAACGCTGTGCGCCCGCCGCGCTCGCGAACTCGGGCTGCGCCGATCGCCCCGCCTGGCGGTGTCGACGGAAGTGCATTCCCCGCAGGTGATCGGCTTCTGGCGGCCCACCATCCTGCTGCCCCTGCACGACCACCTCTCCGACGATGAACTCGACCTCGCCCTGATGCACGAACTGGCCCATGTCCGCCGCGGCGACCTGATGCTCGGCTGGATACCGGCCACGGCACGCACGCTGTTCTTCTTCCACCCCCTGGTGCACGTGGCCGTGCGCGAGTACGCCCTGTGCCGCGAGGCCGCCTGCGACGCGCTGGTGGTGTCGCGCGGCGACACCCTGGCAAAAACATACGGCCGTCTGCTCGTCCGCATGGGCGTCGCCCCGCGTCCCCACCATGCGCTTCCCGGCGCGTCACCCACTTTCCGCACGCTGAAACGGAGATTGCTCATGCTCGCCCAGGCCAACGACACCCATCCGCGCATGCTCACCCTGTGCCTCGTCACCGTGCTCGCCCTCGGCGGCGTCTTCCCGTGGCGCGTGGGAGCCGCCCCGCAGGCGACTCAGCCCGCGCCAGCCCGTGCAGCATTCGCCGCGGCACCCGCCGCTGCGACGACGAACGATCCGCTACCCGCGCGGCCAGCCGCTCCGGCCGCGCCGATGCCTACCGCCGTGGCACCCGTGCCACCCGTCCCACCCGCCACGCCGGCAGCCTCGACATCGCGCACGACCGACATCACGGAAATCCACGGGCAGCCCACGGACGGCTTCGTCTTCTCATCCGACGACATCCACGTCGCCACCGGCACCGCGAGCGACCTCGCACGGGCCGAGGCCGCGTATCGCGCCGACGCCAGGTCGTTCGTCTGGTACCGGCGCGGTACGCAGGCCTGGATACTGCGTGATCCGGCGTATATCAAGCGCATCCATGAGGCGTACCAGGAAGTCTCGCACCCGGCCGACATGGGCGAGGCAGGCGCGGGAAAGCAGGCCGACATCGACCGGCAGGAGTCCATGCTCGAACGGCAGCAGGCCATGCTCAACGAGCAGATGGCCAAGCTCTCGGCACAACAGGCCAGCCTGGTCTCTCGAGAAGTCGGTCCTTCCGGTCCTCGCGATGGCGCAGCCTATGCGGCAGGCCATGCCACCATCGCCAGCGAGCAGGCGGCCGTCGCGCAGAAGATGGCGGCGATCGGACAGCAGCGTGCAGCACAGGGCAAGGCCATGGCCGAGTGGGGACGCAGGCAGTCGGAAGCAGCGCGCAAGGCCTCCGAGGAAGTGAACACGATCCTCGCCGAGGCAATCCGCAACCACGTGGCGCAACCGGCGCGCTGACGCATCCCGAAACCACCGTTTCATCGGCGGGGCTATGGCCTCGTTCGCGCGGTGGCCTCATTCCACGGCCGCCCCGTGTGCGGGTAGGAGCCCACGATGTGGGCGATCCCTCACGCGTGATCGTGACGAATGAGGCGATGTGTTTTGATTAGGTGGGTATGGCTTCATTCGCCATAGAGGGGATTTGGGTTCGCGCACATCGTGCGCTCCTACCTGCAAGGGAATTGTGGGGTATGGTGGCAAGCCCATCCCCCTACGGAGACATCATGCGACTTGAACCGGGCACGCTCATCCAGACCCGCGCCCTGCTTTTCGACATGGACGGCACGCTGATCGATTCGCGCGTGCTGGTCGAGAGGATATGGAAACGCTGGTGCGACGAGCACGGCCTCGACTGGCATGTCGTCCTGCCCAGGTTGCACGGCGTACGCATGCTCGACTCCGTGCGCATGTTCGCCACGCCGGGCATGGACGTGGATGCCGTCTACAAGCGGCTGTACAACGAGGAAGTGCACGACGTCGACGGCATCGTGCCGATTCCCGGCGCACTCGATCTCCTGGCGGCCCTGCCCCCGGAAACCTGGACGATCGTGACCTCGGCCGACACCACCCTCGCCACGGTACGCCTCGGCGCTGCCGGCATCGTGCCGCCCCCGCGCATGGTCACCGGTGAGATCGTCACCGAGGGCAAGCCGCATCCGGAGGGCTACCTGCTGGGCGCGACACGCATGGGTGCCGCACCGAAGGAGTGCCTGGTGTTCGAGGATGCCCGCGCAGGCATCGACGCGGGGCGTGCCGCCGGCGCGAGAGTCATCGCCATCGCCGGCGACCATCCCGAGGAAATCGACGCGGACGTGGACTGGATCACCGACCTCACAGCCCTGCGCGTCGAGGGCTACGCCAACGGCGTCGTCTCGTTGCGCGTAGTCTGACGACGCCTCGATACGCTTCAGCGCAATCCGGGACCGAGGCCTCCAACCCCTGAGCCTGCGTACGGATCGTGCCGGATGGTTCAGGCCGGGAAAGCCTGTCGCGACAACGTGCGCACGTCCGTTACCCAGCGTATCCTTGCCCACCATGCGCATACTCCTTGCCGAAGACGACGCCGCCATCGCCGCCGCCGTGCGGGCCTCCCTCGAACAGGGTGGCCACGCCGTCGACCATGTGCCCGACGGGGCCAGTGCGGACCACGCCCTGCGCGACCACGACTACGACCTGCTGGTGCTCGACCTGGGCCTGCCCCTGCTCGACGGCAGCGACGTGCTTGCCCGGGCCCGCAAACGGGGCGCCATCCTGCCGGTACTGGTGATCACGGCACGCGAGGGCCTGAAGGAACGCGTGCGGGTGCTCGACCTGGGTGCCGACGATTACCTGGTCAAGCCGTTCGCGCTGGCCGAGTTCGACGCCCGTGTGCGTGCGTTGCTGCGTCGCCGCACCAGCAAGGGCACGCCGGAGTTCCGTATCGGCCGCCTGCGGCTCGACATCCCCGGCCACCGTGCCTGGATCGACGAGGCACCGCTGGACCTGACGGCCCGCGAGTTCGGCCTGATCGAGGCACTGGCCACGCGTGCGGACAAGGTCACCAGCCGCGCCCAGCTGGTCGAGGCGCTGTGCAACTGGGACGAGGACCTGACCGACAACGGGCTGGACATCGCGTTGCACCGCCTGCGACGCAAGCTGCACGGGTCGGGCACCAACGTGCGCACCATCCGCGGCCTGGGCTACCTGCTCGAAGAATCCGCGGATGCCTGAACGGCGTCATGCGACGCAGCGTTCCGCCAGGCCGAGTCTGCGTCGGCGCCTGCTGACCTTCCTCCTCGTGCCGGTGCTGGGCGTCCTGCTGCTGGACGCCGTGGTCGCCTACTTCGCGGCACTGGCCTACTCCAACCGTGTCCACGATGCCGACCTGTCCGACTCGGCACTCACGCTGTCCGAAATGATCGGCAACGACGCGCTGCGCGGCGAACTGACCGCGCAGGCCCGCTTCCTGCTCGAATACGACCCCGACGGACGCAACTACTACACGGTGGTCAGCGACCGGCACGGCCGGATGATCGGCAACGCCGACCTCGCCGGCCCCGGCGAACCGGTAGCCACCGACGCCCCGCCCCTGCTCTACGACACCTTCCTGGGCCACCGGCCGCTGCGCGGCGCGATCATGCGCGTGCCCAACCGCCACGACGACAGCGACGTGCTGACCATCACGGTGGCCGAGAACCTGCGCGACCGGCATGCCCGCGCACGCGAGATCCTGCTGTTGACCCTGCCCATCGAGGCCCTGCTGATCGTGGCCGTGCTGTCGCTGGTATGGCTGGGTGTCAGCCACGGTTTGCGCGTGCTGGAACCCCTGACGGCGCGGCTGGGTCGACGTGGCCACGACCTCGGGCCGATCGGCGAGGAAGACGTGCCGATCGAGATACTGCCGCTGACCCGCACCATCGACGACCTGTTCGCGCGCATGCGCAACATGATCGGCCTGCAGGAACGCTTCATCGCCGACGCGGCCCACCAGCTGCGCACGCCGCTGGCCGGCATCCAGCTGCACGTGGAACGCTACGAGGCGATCACCGACCCCACCCAGCGCGACGAGGCCCTGCGCCACGTGCACCGGCTGGCGGCGCGCGCGGCCCGCACCTCGGCGCAGTTGCTGGCGCTGACCCGCACGCAGTCGCCCGACCTGCCCGATCACGACGGCATGGCGATCATCGACCTGGCCGTGATCGTGCCCGAGTCGGTGGCCGTGCGGGTTCACCAGGCGCTGGGCCTGGGCGTCGACCTGGGCTACGAGGGACCCGACGCGCCCATCCACGTGCGGGGCGACGCGCTGCAGGTGCAGGAAGTGATCGACAACCTGGTGGATAACGCCTTCCACTACGCCGGCCGCGGACACAGCGTCACCGTGTCCGCCACGCGCGACGGCGACGATGCGGTGCTGGCGGTGGAAGACGACGGCCCCGGCGTGGCGGACGTGTTCCTCGAGCAACTGGGCGAACGGTTCTTCCGGGTACCCGGGGCGGACGAGGACGGCACGGGGCTGGGCCTGGCCATCGTCGAAAGCATCGCCGAGCGCCACGCAGCACGGGTCCGCTTCATGCACGCCGCGTCGGGCGGCTTGCGCGTCGAGCTGCGCTTCCCCGCCCTGCCGGCCGCCTGACCGGAAAGCCGGCTGAAACCACGCCACGGCACCATGCACCCAACAGCAACGATCCCATGAGGTCAGGTGTGAGCCACCCGACGGAATTCCACTTCGAAGGCGGGCGCGATGGCGTCCTCCTGATCCATGGCCTCACCGGCACGCCCAACGAGATGCGGATGGTCGGCAAGGGCCTCAACCGCGCAGGCTTCACCGTCGTGGGCGTGCGACTGGCGGGTCACTGCGGCAGCGAGGAAGACCTGCTGGATACCACCTGGCAGGACTGGTATGCCAGCGTCGAGGCCGCCGCGGACGAACTGCGCGGCCGGGTCGACCGCCTGTTCGTGGCCGGGTTGTCCATGGGCGCCGTACTGGCCCTGCGCCTTGCCGCCGTGCAGCCGACCTGGGTGGATGGCGTAGGCGTGTTCGGCGCCACCTTCCGCTACGACGGCTGGTCGATCGGCTGGCGCGGCCGGCTGTCCTTCCTGCTGCCGTGGATCAAGCGCATGGGCATCGGGCGCCATCGCAGTTTCATCGAGCAGCCGCCCTACGGCATCCGCGACGAGCGCCTGCGCGCGCAGGTCAGCAACGCCATGTTCTCCGGCGACAGCGCGGCCGCCGGCCTGCCCGGCAACCCGTGGCACGCCCTGGCCGAGATGGTGGAACTCTCGCGCGACGTGCGTCGCCGGCTTCCCGAGGTCACGGCGCCGTGCTTCGTGGCGCATGCCGCGGAGGACGACGTGGCCAGCTTGGCCAACGCCGACCTCGTGACCCGGCGGGTGCGTGGGCCGATCGAGATGCTGCTGCTGGGCGACAGCTACCACATGATCACGATCGACCGCGAACGCCGCATGCTGATCGAACGCACCGCCGATTTCTTCGGCCGCATCGCGCGTGACGCGCGGCCCACGCGCATGGCGGCCTGAGCGATGCACGGGCTGGTGCTGGCGCTGTGGATCGCCAACGTCGTGCTGGACACCGGCGGCCAGCTGGCGTTCAAGGCGGCCGCGGGCGACGAGCGCGCGGGTGACGGCCTGGCACGTTGGCGCTACATGCTGGCACGGCCGTGGATCTGGACCGGCATCGGCTGCTACGTGGCCGAGTTCCTCGTCTGGATCGCCTTCCTGTCGCTGGTGCCGTTGTCCGAGGGCGTGCTGCTGGGCTCGATCAACATCGTGGCGATCATGATCGCCGGGCGCGTGCTGTTCCGCGAACGCCTCAGCCCCCTGCGCGTCACCGGCATCCTGCTGGTCGCCGCCGGCGTCGCCATCGTGGGAGCCGGCTCGTGAAACGCTTCTACCTGATCGGCTTCGGCCTGCTGCTGGCCTTCGACACGCTCAACCTGGTCTGCTTCAAGATCGCCGGTACGCAGGCGCTGCCGGTGGAAATGAGCACGGCGTGGATCGCCCGTGTGTTCTCCCATCCCTGGATCTACGGCGCCGTGGTCGGCTACATCGGTGCGTTCCTCACCTGGATGAGCCTGCTCAAGCATGCCCCGATCGGCCCCGCGTTCGCCGCCTCCCACCTGGAAGTGGTGAGCGTGATGCTACTGTCGTGGTGGGTGTTCGCCGAACCGGTCACGCCCACGCAGATCGCGGGCGCCGTGGCGATCGTGGCCGGCATCGTCTGCCTGGCCTTCGCCGAGCGTGGCGACGGAACGGTGCGTGATGTGGTTCCGGCCTGACCCCGAAACACCGCCCACAGCGGGGCTTCCGCTGGGCATGGCCGACTTCGGCGGCGATGTCCGCGCACCGCTGACGGCCCTCGCCGCGTCCTGGCTGGGCGTGGAAGAGACGCAACTGGAGTGCTCCGGCACCGCGGCGCTCACCGTCGCCCTCACCGCGCTGTCAGAATACGCCCGCTCGCGACGCGAAGTGGCCATTCCCGCCTTCACCTGCCCGCTGGTGCCGCTGGCCATCCGCCGCGCCGGCCTGGTGCCGCGGTTGGTCGACCTGCTGCCCGGTAGCTTCGACATGGATCCCCAGCGACTGGAAGCGGCCTGCGGCCCGCAGACCCTGGCCGTGGTGCCGACCCACCTGGGTGGACGCACCGCCGATGTGGCCAGCGCCAACACGATCGCCCATGCCGTGGGCGCGCTCACCGTCGAGGACACGGCCCAGGCGTTGGGCGCGCGTATCGACGGACGCTTTGCCGGCACGCTGGGCGACATCGGCTTCTACAGCCTGGCGGCGGGCAAGGGGTTGTCGATCTTCGAAGGCGGCCTACTGGTCGCCCAGGACGATGTCTGGCGCGAACGCTTCCGGCGCGCCTCGCATCGCGTGGTGCGCTGGCACCCGGGCTGGGAGATCCGCCGCTCGCTGGAGCTGGCCGGATACGCGGCACTCTACCGTCCCTCGGGCATGGGCCTGGCCTACGGTCGGTCGATGCGGCGCGCCCTTCGCCGCGGCGACCTGGTGGCCGCGGCCGGGGAGGATTTCCATGCGGACTTTCCGCTGCACCGCGTGGGACGCTGGCGTCGCTCGGTGGGTGCGCGCGCGTTCGCACGCCTGCCCGGTTTCATCGAAGCCACGCGGGCCCAGGCCGCCGCGCGCCTGCCAGCGCTCGCGTCGATTCCCGGCGTACACGTGTTCACCGACGAAGGCGGCACCTGGCCTTACCTGATGCTGCGCCTGCCCGACGAAGCCGCTCGCGACGCGGTGCTGAAGCGGCTATGGGCATCGCGCCACGGCGTGGCGCGCATGTTCGTGCACGCCCTGCCCGACTACGACTATCTCGAGGCCATGCCCGGCGCCGACGACATCCCGCACGCGCGCGACTTCGCCGCACGCACCCTGACCATCACCAACAGCCTGTGGCTGGACGACGCGTGCTTCGAGCACGTATGCGCGGTGATCGAGGCGGTACTGGTCACGCGCTGAACGGGCCTCGCCTCAGGCCTTGCCCTGCTCCACCAGCGTCAGCGCCACCTTGTCCCGCAGGTACACCGGCAGGGCCAGCTCGGGCGCCACGGCCTTGCCGTCGCGGAACAACGGTGCCGCCACCTCGGCGACGCGCCGCGCCTGCGGAAAGCGCGCACCGTCCGCCGAACGGATCGGTGCATGGATGCGCTCCCGCAGCACGGCTTCATACGTGGCCCAGCCGCTGCCGACCACGTGCCAGGCCGACGCCTCGGGCAACACCAGCGCCTCGGCCGTGTCCACCCGCTCGCGGTCGATCAGCGTCACGCTGCCGTCGTCTTCGCGGCGCCACGCAGCCACATAGATACCGCCCATCCGCGCATCGATCACGGAGAGGATCGCAGCGTCGTCTTCCGGGGCCTCCAGCGCCAGCGCCTGCAACGACGACACGGTGACCACCGGCACATCCAGCGCCATCGCCATGCCCTGGGCCAGCGACACGCCCAGCCGCACGCCGGTGAAGGCGCCCGGGCCGCGACCCACGGCGATACCGTCGAGCGCCTCGCGTTTCAGGCCGGCCTCGGCGAGCAGTTCGTCCGCCATGGGCAGCACCAGCTCCGCGTGCCGCCGTGGCGCGATCTCGCTGCGCGCGATCACTACGTCACCGTGGACGAGGGCGACGGAGCAGGCTTCCGTGGAGGTTTCGATGGCGAGGAAGTTCATGGCGTATCCGGGGTGGGGTTGAAGGGCACGCCCTGGGCGTACCAGTCGATCCGGCGGGTCAGGTACATCAGCACGGCGACCACCGCGACCAGTACCACCGCGCCGATGAGCAGCGCGTACTGTTCCGCGCCGATCAGGCCGTACAGTATGGCGTAAACCAGCGCGAGCACGCCCCCGAGGGTCAGCCCGGCACGCCGGGCCTGCAACGCGGCGACGGCGTAGCCACCAACGATCAGCACCACCGCGGCGGAGGCCACCGCATAGGCCGGTCCGAAACCGATCTGCTCGGACAGCGCCAGCAGCAGGACGTAGAAACTGGTCATCGCGGCGCCGACCAGCAGGTATTGCACCGGATGCAGGCGCAGGCCGCGGAGCACTTCGAAAAGGAAGAAGGCGACGAAGGTGAGCGCGATGAACAACAGGCCGTATTTGCCGGCGCGGTCGTTCTGTTGATACACGCTGCCCGGCTGGTACAGCTTGACGCCGAGGGCGGAGGGGTCGAGACGCTTGCCCACGTCGTCGTCGCTCGCGCTCCAGTGTTGTCCGTAGGCGCGATTCAGATCCAGCACCTGCCACGAGGCATCGAAACCTCGGCTACTCACCTGGCGCGTACCCGGCAGCAGGGCACCGATGAAGCTCGGGTCCGGCCAGGGCGAACGTATCCTCACGCTGTTGTTGCGCGCCAGCGGCAACGCCGAGAACGATTCCGTCCCCGCGATGCGCAGCGTCACCGCGTAATCCAGCGGGGTGCGGCGGCCCGGGTCGATCGCCACCGGCACGGACAACACGGTGTAGGGCCCGAGGCGGGCCGTGGACGAGGCCAGTCGCACCGGCTTGCCGTCCACGGTGGCCATGGCGATGTGCTGCAGCCCGCGAACGTCCGCGATCAGCAGGCGCAATTCCGCGCGATCCATCGACCACGTCGCGCCGCTTTCGTCGGCGAAACGGTGCAGGTCGTCGGGAAGGATGCGCCCGCTGAGCGTCACGTCGCCGGTGTAGACGGGCACCTCGTACATGCCGACCCGACGCTTCTCGACCGCAAGATCGGCCACGGTGCGTTGTTCATCGGCCAGCACGATCTCGGTATCGTTGCGGCTGGCGACCAGCTTGCCCTCGGCGTCACGGGTTTCGCTGTGCGTCGGCACGGCCAGTACGAAACCACCGATCGTCTGCGGGCCACCCCAGCCATCGGCCACGCGTACCGCGGCCGTATCGCGCATCGACTGGCGCTCGCGCACCAGCCCGTCGGCCTGGGTCAACGGAATGAGCATGAGCAGGGCCAGTAGCCCGATGCCAAGCACCTTGGCGGTGATCGTCTGCGTCCAGCGCAACATCGGCGTTCTCCTTCATCGACAGTGACGTCCATGGTGGGGGCCGCAGGGGCGGTGGACACGTCGGGGACATGGCCTTACGAAGGCAAGAACAGGCCGAACGCGGGCGTCAGGGCGTCGCGAAAAACGCGGTGACGTCGGCCAGTTCGCGCGTGCGCGGCATCGGCGGCAGGCTGGCGAGGAACAGGCGGCCATAGCCCTTGGTGCTCAGGCGCGGATCGCACAGCACCAGCACCCCGCGATCGTTGACGTCGCGGATCAGGCGGCCCGCGCCCTGCTTCAACGCGATGACCGCGGTGGGCACCTGCCAGCCCATGAAGGGATTGATGCCCGCTTCGTCGAGGGCTTCCAGGCGCGCCTGCAACACCGGATCGTCCGGCATGGCGAACGGCAGCTTGTCGATCACCACCACGCTCAATGCCTCGCCGGCCACGTCCACGCCCTCCCAGAAACTGGCCGCGCCCAGCAGCACGCCGCGGCCGCTGGCGCGGAATTCCTCCAGCAGGCGATGGCGAGGCGCGCTGCCCTGCACGAACAGCGGCCACGGCACGCGGCCTTCCAGCAACTCCGCCGCCCGGCGCAGGGCACGGTGCGAGGTGAACAGCAGGAACGCGCGACCGTCCGAGGCGTCCAGCACCGGCCGGATCGCCGCGACCACCTTGTCGGTGAAATCGCGGGCTGCGGGATCGGGGAGGTCTCTGGGCAGGTAGGCGAGCGCTTGCCGTGCATAGTCGAACGGGCTGTCGACATGCAGGGTGCGTGGATCCTCGATGCCCAGCTGGCGGGCGAAGTGGCCGAAATCGCCCGCGATCGACAGCGTGGCCGAGGTATGTATCCAGGCCGCATCCGTGGAGGCCCGCATGGCACGCAGCGGGGATGCCAGGTCCAGCGGCGTCGCGTGCAACGCGAAGCCGCGGGGGAAGGTCTCGTACCAGCGCACGTCGCTGGCGGAGTGTTCCTCCGCGATGCGGTCCAGGCGGAGGCTGAGCATCTGCGCCCGCTCGAACACGTTGGCCAGCCAGCGCGAGCGCTCGCCCAGCGCGCCGAGCAGATCGGACAACGCGGCCATGAGGTCGCGCAGTTCCGTCAGAAGCCCATGCACCGCGCCGTCGCGATCCAGCGCGCCGAAAGGGCCCTTCGCCGGCAAGGGGTCCATGGCCAGGCGCAGCCGCCGGATCAGGTCCCGCACCGCTTCCACGGGCTCCAGCAGCTGGCTGGTGGCGCCCGTGACGCCCTGCGCCTCGGCCAGCGCGTCGTGGGCCAGGTCGGTCATTTGCCGGGCACTGACGCTTTGCGAGAAGAACTGGCCGGCCAGTTCCGGGATCTGGTGGGCCTCGTCCAGGATGAACGCGTCCGCGCCCGGCAGGAGTTCGCCGAAGCCATCCTGCTTGAGGGCCAGGTCCGCCATCAGCAGATGGTGGTTGACCACCACGATATCGGCCTCCATCGCATCGCGCCGGGCCTTGACCACGTGGCAGTCGTCGAAGAACGCGCACTCCGTGCCCAGGCAGTTTTCCGGCGTGGAGGTGACGCGCGGCCATACCGGGGAGTCCTCGGGGATATCGACCATTTCCATGCGGTCGCCGCGGCGCGTGCGGGCCGACCACGCGCGGATGGCCGAGAGCTGGGAGGCCAGCTGGCGGTCGGGGTTGCCTTCGCGGACGGACTGGTCCAGCCGGTAGAGGCACAGGTAATTGGCCCGCCCCTTGAGCAGGCTGGTGCGGGCGCGACTGCCCAGCACGGCATGCACGCGCGGCAGGTCGCGGAAGAACAGCTGGTCCTGCAGGGCCTTGGTGCCGGTGGAAACGATGATCTTGCGCCCCGACATCAGGGCGGGCACGAGGTAGGCGAACGTCTTGCCGGTGCCGGTACCGGCCTCGGCGATCAGCACGTCGCGCTCCGCGATCGCCGTGGACACGGCCTCGGCCATGCGCTGCTGGGCCTCGCGCGGGGCGAATCCCGGTACTTCACGGGCAAAGGGGCCCTCCGCGCCGAGGATCGCGGCCACTTCCGGTTCAGTCATCCGCCAAGTATCGCCTACAATGGCCGTCTTTTCGTCTTCCAAAGCGCGCCCCTTCGCGGCGCGATCCGAGAGCCCACACATGGACAAGAGTTTCGAGCCCAGCCAGATCGAGTCGAAGTGGTACGCCCGCTGGGAAGCCGACGGCTGCTTCAAGCCGTCCGGCAAGGGCACCCCGTACACGATCATGCTGCCGCCACCCAACGTGACCGGCACCCTGCACATGGGCCACGCGTTCCAGCACACGCTGATGGACACGCTGGTGCGCTACCACCGCATGCGCGGCTACGACACCCTGTGGCAGCTGGGCACCGACCACGCCGGCATCGCCACCGAAATGGTGGTCACCCGCCAGCTCAACGCCGAAGGCAAGCAGCGCGCCGACCTCGACCGCGAGTCGTTCATCGCCCGCGTGTGGGAATGGAAAGCGGAATCCGGTGACACCATCGGCCGGCAGATGCGCCGCCTGGGCGTCTCCGGCGACTGGTCGCGCGAGCGCTTCACCATGGACGAGGGCATGTCCGAGGCGGTGGTCGAGACCTTCGTCCGCCTCTCCGAGGAAGGCCTGATCTACCGCGGCCAGAAGCTGGTCAACTGGGACCCGGTGCTGAAAACGGCCATCTCCGACCTGGAAGTGGTCAGCGAGGAAGAAGACGGCTCCATGTGGTCGATCCGCTATCCGCTGGCGGATGGCTCGGGCGAGCTGGTGGTCGCCACCACGCGTCCGGAAACCATGCTGGGCGACTCTGCCGTGGCCGTGCATCCGGACGACGAACGCTACGCGCACCTGGTCGGCAAGATGCTCGCCCTGCCCCTGTCCGATCGGCAGATCCCGATCATCGCCGACGACTACGTCGAGAAGGATTTCGGCACCGGCTGCGTGAAGATCACCCCCGCGCACGATTTCAACGACTACGCGGTCGGCCTGCGTCACGACCTGCCGATGATCAACATCCTCACCGACGAGGCGAGGATCAACGACGCCGCGCCGGAGAAATACCGCGGCATGGATCGCTACGTCGCACGCAAGGCCGTGCTCGCCGACCTCGAAGCGGCGGACCTGCTGGTCGAGACGAAGAAGCACAAGCTGCAGGTGCCGCGCGGCGACCGCAGCGGCCAGGTCATCGAGCCGTATCTCACCTGGCAGTGGTTCGTGAAGATGGACACCCTGGCCGCCCGTGGCCTGGAACTGGTCGAGCAGGGCCACGTGAAGTTCGTGCCCGAGAACTGGATCAGCACCTACCGCCACTGGCTGGGCAACATCCAGGACTGGTGCATCAGCCGCCAGCTGACCTGGGGCCATCGCATTCCCGCCTGGTATACCGACACGGGAACCGTCATCGTGGCCCGCGACGATGCCGAAGCATCGGCAAAGGCCGCCGCGCAGGGCTATACCGGCGCGCTGCGCCGCGACGACGACGTGCTGGAAACCTGGTTCTCGTCCGGGCTGTGGAGCCATTCCACGCTGGGCTGGCCCAACCCCGAGCGGCAGGCCGAGCTGGGCTTCGACCGCTACCTGCCGTCCAGCGTGCTGGTCACCGGTTTCGACATCATCTTCTTCTGGGTCGCCCGGATGATCATGCTGACCGACCACTTCACCGGCGAGGTGCCCTTCAAGGATGTCTATGTCACGGGCCTGATCCGCGACAAGGACGGCCAGAAGATGTCCAAGTCCAAGGGCAACGTGTTGGACCCGCTCGACATCATCGACGGCATCAGCCTGGACGACCTGCTGGCCAAGCGGACCCGCGGCCTGATGCAGCCGAAGATGGCCGAGAAGATCGAGAAGTCCACGCGCAAGGAATTCGGCGAAGGCATCCCCGCCTTCGGCGCCGACGCGCTGCGCTTCACCTTCGCCTCGCTGGCCACGCATGGCCGCGACATCAAGTTCGACCTGGAGCGCGCCGGCGGCTACAAGGCCTTCGTCAACAAGCTGTGGAACGCCTCGCGCTTCGTGCTGATGAACCTCGGCGAGGACACCCGCATCGCGCCCGTGCCCCCGGCGACCGAGGCCGAGCGCTGGATCCTCACGCGCCTGCGCGACACGCTGGCCACGGTGAAGGAACAACTCGCCGCGTATCGCTTCGACCTGGCCGCACAGGCGCTGTACGAGTTCACCTGGAACGAGTTCTGCGACTGGTTCCTCGAACTGTCCAAGCCGGCACTGGCCGGCACCGACACCGCCGCCATCGCCTCCACCCGCTATACGCTGGTGCATGTACTGGAAACGCTGCTGCGCGCGCTGCATCCGATGATCCCCTTCGTCACCGAGGAAATCTGGCAGCACGTGCGTCCGCTGCTCGGCATCGAGGGCACCACGATCATGCTGCAGCCTTACCCGGAAGCCGCCGATATCGAAGGCGACGATGCCGCCACGGCCGAGATCGAATGGGTCAAGGGCGTGCTGACCGGCGTGCGCCGCATCCGGGCCGAAATGAACATCGCCCCGGGCAAGGTCATCCCGCTGCTGCTCGCCGACGGCGACGCCGCCGATCGCGCACGCGCCAGCAAGTTCGCCGCGCAGATCGCATTCCTCGGTCGCGTGGAGACGCCTGTCTGGGTCGAAGGTGAAGAGCCGGCCGCAGCCGCCGCCGTGGTTGGCGGTATGCGTGCGTTGATCCCGCTGGAAGGCCTGATCGACGTGGGTGCGGAGAAAGCGCGCCTGGCCAAGGAGATCGCGCGTATCGAAGGTGAAGTGCGCAAGTGCGAAGGCAAGCTGGGCAACGCCAGCTTCGTCGCCAACGCACCGGCCGAGGTGGTGGCGCAGGAGCGCCAGCGCATCGCCGACTGGACACGGCAGGCGGACGCGATGCGGGAGCAGGCCAGGAAGCTGGGGGGTTGAGCGGCTGGCTCTAGGAGGGTCGGCCTTGGAGCGAGAGCCGGCGGCTTGGAGCAAGAGCCGGCGGGTGCCACCCTCGTGGCCACGCCTGCGGCGACCCGTCAATAAAAGCCGCTCCGCGGCCATGTATTGATTGCCCTACGGGCCGGGTCGGGCTTCGAACGGGGGTTTTCGACTCGACATCCCTGTCTCGCGAAAACGGCCGGCCGTCCTGGCCGGCCCCCTTCGGGCCTTGTCCGTTCGAATCCCTCGCCTGCGGCTACCGGCCACGAGGGTGGCACCCGCCGGCTCTTTCCAGCACTGAGGTTGCGTGTGGGGAGAGCGAAGAGCCAGGTTTCGCTTCGTGGCTGGGAACGCTCGCTTGCTTGTTGCGCACGGCATCGGTCGCCTTAGGTGTGTTGAGGGTTCGCGCACATGCGTGCGCTCCTACCCAGCCGGCAGATCACGCGTTGGATATGCCACAACCTGTCCTACCCCTGGGGTAGGAGCCCACGATGTGGGCGAAAAGCCAACGAAGCGGCGACGCCATACCCTGCACGATTGCGACCGCTCGCGTCACAACCCACCTCAGTCTTCGGAAGAGCCGGCGGGTAGCCCCCTCGGTGCCGGTAGCCGCAGGCGAGGGATTCGAACGGACAAGGCCGCGTAGCGGGGCCGGCCAGGACGGCCGGCCATTTCCGCGAGACAGGATGTCGAGTCGGAAATCCCCGTTCGAAGCCCGACCCGGGCCCGAAGGGCCATAGATAAACGGCCGCGGGTAGGAGCGCACGATGTGCGCGAATCAAAGACACGGCCGCGCTAGCGGCTTTCCACGACGGGTCGCCGCAGGCGTGGCACCGAGGAGGCTACCCGCCGGCTCTTGCTCCACGCGTGCGGGGTACGGCTTTACCGCTTTGTTGGTTTTTCGCGCACATCGTGCGCTCCTACATGGGTCGTTCGCGCACAGCGTGCGGGCCTACATGTCGTGCTTGTTCACTTCGAAGCCGGCTTTTTTGTATTCGGTCCAGCGCGAGCGTGAGCCCTCGCGCTCGGCGGGGTCGGCGGCGACCACCTCGAGGACGCGGTCGAACTGACCCGGTGCGCAGACCTCGCGCAGGTTGATCACCATCGGCCGGTCGGCGGTTTCCACGCCGGGCGGCACGATCAGCACCGCAGTGTTGGCGTCATCGTCATCCCCCGCCAGTTGGTGGGGGATGAAGGCGTTCTCGTCGAACGCCCACAGGTATTCGTCGATGGCCTCGGCCTGCTCGAAGTCGCGGGTGAGGATCAACGTCGGCTGCTGGGCTCCGAAGGCGCGCCGGGTCAGCTCGCAGACCAGCAGCAGGGGATCCTCGCGGAAACGCGGCTTGTCGATCAGGTAGAAGTCGGCGCGCGGCATGGGTGCGGGATCAGCCGGCCGCGGCGACGCGGTCGAGCAGCCACTGGGTCAGCAGCGGCACGGGACGGCCGGTGGCCATGCCCTTGCGGCCTTCGTCCCACGCGGTGCCGGCGATGTCGAGGTGGGCCCAGCGACGGCCCTCGGTGAAACGGGCCAGGAAGCAACCCGCCGTGATCGCACCGGCGTACTTGCCGCCGATGTTGGCCACGTCGGCGAAGCCGGAATCGAGCTGGCTCTGGTAGTCGTCCCACAGCGGCAGGCGCCAGGCGCGATCGAGGGTGGCCTCACCGGCCGCCAGCAGTTCGGCGGAGAGCGATTCGTCCTTGGTCATCAGGCCGCTGGCATGCTTGCCCAGCGCGACGACGCAGGCGCCGGTGAGGGTGGCGGCGTCGATCATGGTGTGCGGGTCGAAGCGCTTGCCGGTGTAGGTCAGGGCGTCGCAGAGAATCAGGCGCCCTTCCGCGTCCGTGTTCAGCACCTCGATGGTGATGCCGGCCAGGCTGGTCAGCACATCGCCGGGGCGGTAGCTGTCGCCGTCGGGCATGTTTTCCACGGCCGGGACCACGCACACGAGGTTGACCGCCAGCTTCAGCTTCACGGCGGCGACGAACGCGCCGAGCACGCCGGCGGCGCCACACATGTCGAACTTCATTTCTTCCATGCCCGGGCCCGGCTTGAGGCTGACGCCGCCCGTATCGAAGGTGATGCCCTTGCCGACGAACGCGTAGGGGCGCTCTCCGTCCTTGCCGCCGTTCCACTGCAGGATGACCAGGCGCGGGGCATTGGCCGAGCCGCGGGCCACGGCCAGCAGCGAGCCGAAGCCTTCACGCTCCATGTCGGCGCGATCGAGGGCTTCGAAGGTCACGCCTTCGTGGGCATCGGCGAAGGCCCTGGCCTGGTCGGCGATGTAATCGGGGTTGCAGATGTTGGGCGGCAGGTTGCCCAGTTCCTTGGCGTAGCGCACGCCCTCGGCGATGGCGCGTGCCTCGGCCAGGCCGGCTTCGCCATCGGCGGGGCCGACCAGGGTCACCGAGGCCAGTTCGGGCACGGCCTTGTCGCGCGGCTTCACCGTGGCGGTGTAGCGGTAGGCGGCGTGGTCGGTGGCCAGCGCGGCGACACGGACGCGCCAGGCGGCGTCGCGGCCGGGGACCTCGACCTCGGGCAGCCAGCTGGTGGCCTCGGTGACCGGCAGGCGGCCCACGGCACGGGCGGCTTCCAGGGTGACGCGCTGGTAGCGGGCCGCGTCGAAGGTTTTCTGCGGGCCCAGGCCGACCACCAGCACGCGGGCCGCGGCGACGCCGGCCGGGTGCAGCAGCGTGACCAGGTTACCGACCTTGCCGGTGATGTCACCGGCCTCGACCAGGCGCTTGATCGCGCCCTGGGCCGCGGTATCGATGCGCGCCGCGGCGCTGGTCAGGACACCGTTCTCGTACACGCCGACCACCGCGACCGGGGTGGCGGCCGAGTCGGGAGCGCTGGAACCGAGGCTGAACTGAACTGACATAGCTAATCGTCCTGTAAAAGCCCGCCGGGGCCCGGACAGGCTAGACTTGAGGTTTGCCGGCCAGGACTGACGCGGCACGAACCGCCAATTCTACCAAATGCTCAGCATCCTCGACCGCTATTTCCTGCGTGAACTTGCCTACGGTGTCATAGCGACGGCCGTGGTCCTGCTCGTCATCTTCTCCGGCGGCGCTTTCGCCAACGTCCTGCAGAAGGTCGCCAACGGCAGTATCCAGCCCAGCGTGATGTTCGAGGTGCTGGGCCTGCAGATGGTCGACCTGCTCTCGACCCTGCTGCCGATGTCCGCCTTCCTGGGCACGCTGATCGCCCTGGGCCGCATGTATCGCGAAAGCGAGATGCACGTGCTGGCCTCGTCCGGCATGGGCCCCCGCGGCATGCTTCGCCCGGCCACCCTGCTGGCGGTGATGGCCACGCTGGTGGTGGGCACGGTGTCGCTGTGGCTCGGTCCCCTTTCCGCGCGCACGGCCGACCAGGTGATCGCCGCGGCCAACAAGTCCGTGATCGCCGCGGGCCTGGACGCCGGCCGCTTCACCGAGTTGCCGGGCAAGGGCGGCATCATCTTCGTCGATACGCTCAGCCGCGACGGCACGGTGCTGGGCAAGACCTTCCTGGCCACCGACCGCACCGACGGCAACGGCAACCCGCAGGTGCGTGTGGTCAGTGCCAAGAGCGGCCGCATGTACCAGGAAAGCGACGGCCAGAACCGCTTCCTCGCCCTCTACGACGGCTGGCAGTTCGAGGTGCCTCTGGCGGCGGACAACTGGCGGCGGATGAAATACGAGCGCAACGACGCCTCGCTGTCCTCCATCGTGGACGACGACGAAGACACCGATCCCGCCCACGAGTCCACCATGGCCCAGTTGTTCAAGGCCGGCACCCCGGAGGCCCTGGGTGAGCTGGTCTCGCGCTTCGCCGCCCCGGTCAGCACGCTGGTGCTGATGATGATGGTGCTGCCGATGTCCAAGCAGGCACCGCGCGATGCCCGCTACGGTCGCCTGCTGATCGCGGTGCTCACCTACTTCCTCTACGTCATCTGGCAGCTGATCGCCCGCGCGCAGATCATCAAGGGCCACCTGCACACCTCGGTGCCGGTGTGGATACTGCACTTCGTCGTGTTCGGCGTGGCCGCCTGGTATTTCTGGAAGCAGAACTCGCCGCGCCGCATCAAGGGAGCCGTCTGATGGCCACCCTGACCGTCAAGCGCGCCGACCGCCTGATCGCCATGAGCGTACTGGGCACGCTGCTGCTGGTATGGCTGGTGCTGGCCGGCTTCGATTCCCTTCTGCAGTTCGTCCGCCAGCTCGGCAACATCGGCAAGAACGGCTTCTCGCTGTACGACGCCATTGCCTACATCATGCTGACGCTGCCGCGTCGTCTCTACCAGATGTTCAGCAACGCCGCCCTCATCGGAGGCCTGCTCGGGCTGGGTGGCCTGGCCGCCACGGGCGAGCTCACCGCCCTGCGCGCCGCCGGCATGTCCAAGCTGCGTATCGCCGTCTCCGCGGCGGGCGTCATCGCCGTGCTGACCCTGGCCGTGGTGGTGATGGGCGAGACCGCCGCGCCCTATGGCGACCAGCATGCCCAGGCGATCCAGGTACGCATGCGCTCGAGCAACCTCGGTTCCACCAGCAGCGGCCTGTGGGCCCGCGACGCCGGCAAGATAATCAACGCGAAGTCGGCCATCGCCGTGCAGGATGGCGACCGCACCACGGTGAAACTGGTGGACGTGCGCGTCTACAGCTTCACGCCGGACGGCCAGCTCTCGATCTTCTCGCACGGCGACAGCGCCACTCACGACGGCAACAAGTGGATCATGAGCAACGTCCGCACCACCACGCTGGACGACCAGGGCACCCACTCATCGCATGTGGACACGCAGACCTGGGCCTCGCGCCTGAATCCGCACGTGCTCGAGCAGTCGGTGATCCATCCCGAATACCTGTCCATGGCTGACCTGCGGCGCAACATCCGCTACCTCGACAACAACGGCCAGAACTCCGGTGTGTATGCCGTGGCGTTCTGGGGCCGCGCGCTTTTCGCGCTCAACACGCTGGTGCTGGTGCTGTGCGCCATGCCCTTCGCGTTCGGCTCGCTGCGTTCCGGCGGCCTGGGCAAGCGACTGTTCATCGGCATCATCCTGGCCATAGGCTGGTATTTCCTGCAGGGCGCGATGGTGAACTTCGGCACGGTGTACGGCATGCCGCCGTTGCTGGCCAACCTACTGCCCACCACGTTGCTGGTGGTCGGTGCCCTGGCCTATTTCAGGCGCTTCGGTTAGCGTCTGGCCGATCAGGACGCCGCGACCAGCGGCGTCCTGCCTACACGCTCGAGCATCGCGGCCAGGTCGTCGCCGCTCATGGGCTTGCGCAACAGGGCGTCCATGCCGGCCGCGCGCACCGCGGCGGCTTCATCGCCGGCGGAGCGTGCCGTCACGGCGACGATCGGCAACGTGGCCAGCGCGTCGATGCGGCGGATCATCCGTGCCACCTGAAAGCCGTCGACGAGAGGCAGGTCCAGGTCCAGCAGCAGCACATCGTAGCGACCGGCCGACACTTCGCTCATGGCGGCCAGCCCGTCGCCCACCGTGGTCACGACATGCCCCCGGGTACGCAGCAGATTGGCGATGACCTCGCAGACCACGGCATCGTCCTCCACCAGCAGCACGCGCCAGCCGGTGGTGTCGTTGCGCGCGGGCGATGCCGGCGCACACGCACGGCCCGCGCAGGCACAGGCCACCAGTGGCAGGCTTACCGTGAACCGACTACCGCGGCCGGGTTCGCTGGCGACGTCGATGGTGCCGCCCATCAGCGTGGTCAGTTCGTGGCAGATCGCCAGGCCCAGACCGGAACCGTCGGCACGCCGGGGCGTGTCGCCCTGCTCGAAGCGCGAGAACAGGCGCGCGCGCAACTCGGCTGACATGCCTGGCCCGGTGTCGGCGACGCTCAGGCACAAGCCGCCCCGATCCACCGCCACCTGCAACGACACGCCGCCTTCCGTGGTGAACTTCACCGCGTTGTTCACCAGGTTCTGCAGGATCTGGCGCAGACGAATGGTGTCGCCACGCACGGCCGGCGGCACCGACGCCGCCACGCTGGCCGACAGGGCCAGGCCTTTCTCGTGCGCCGCGGCGGCGGCAAGGGCCACCACTTCGTCCGCCACCGCGCGCAGCGACACGCATTCGGATTCGAGCACCAGGCGGCGCGCCTCGATCCGCGTGATGTCCAGCGCATCGTTGACCAGCCGCAGCAGGGTGTCGCCCGAGCGGCGCACCGCATCGACGTAACTGCGCTGCGCCTCGTCGAGCGGGGTGCGCGACAATAGTTCGGCCATGCCCAGCACACCCGTCATCGGCGTACGGATCTCGTGGCCCAGGGTGGCCATGAAGTCGGTTTTGGCCGCGTTCGCCTCTTCGGCCATGCGCCGCTGGTGCTCGGCGAGCCGCATGCGCATGCCCTGGCGTAGCCGCCGGCGCGTACCGCGCACGAGCGTCAACGCGATCGCAAAGACGAGCAGCACGTAGGTCGTCCATGCCCACCAGCGTAGCCAGGGCGGGGCTTCGACGAAGACGACCATGGAGGCGGGCAGTGACGTGCTGAGGTCGTCGCGCCCGGCGCCGTGGATGGCCACGGTGTAATGGCCGGGCGACAGGCCTTCCAGCGCGTGCTCACCCTCCTTGCCGGCGTGCATGACCTTCGCCGCGTTGCCCTGGCGCCATTCGAAACGAAGGTGGTTGCGATCGGGGTCGACGAAGGACAAGACGCGCGCCATGACGCGCGCATCGCGGTCGTCCCAACGCAATCGCAGCACACCGCGGTGGATGGGCACGGTCTCGCGACGGCCGTGCCGCGACACCGTGGCGCCGAGCACCGCGATGGGCGGCCGCCGGATGTGGTCGCGCTGACCGTCCGGACGAAAGCCCACCAGACCGCCCAGCGTGGCGCCATACATGCTGCCGTCGTCGAGCAGCACGGTGGTGGCGTGGGTGAACTCACCGCTGGCCAGCCCGTCGGCCAGACCGAAGGAACGGAACCGGCCCAGGCGGGGGTCGAATCGCCAGACCCCGGTCTGGCCGTAAAGCCACAGCCGCCCGGCGCGATCCCGGCGCAGGTTGAGGATGTCCGCCGAGGGAAACCCTTCCACGCCGCCGACGTGCCGATCGCGCTCGGCGCGCGTGCCCTGCCAGCGGTAGTGCTCCAGCGCATCGGGCCGTACGATCCAGAAGCCGTCGTCGTCGGGCTCGAACGCACTGATCCGGCCCGTCGGCACCCCTTCGACGAAACGCATCTGCCCGCTGATACGGTCCCGTCGGGCGAGGCCCGCCACGCTGGCTTGCCAGAGCTCGCCATCGACGATGTCGATTTGCCGGGTATCCAGCCAGCCGCGCGGCGAGCCCGCGAAGACCAGCGGCACCGCACGTCGCAGACCGGCATCCACCTCGAGCAGGCCCTGCCCCAGCGCAGCGACGATGACGCCGCCGCCGGGCGCCGCGACGATCGACGTCACGGGGCGATGCACGACCGACCGCAACACCGGCCTGACTTTTCCGTGGGCCGCCAAGGACAACCCGTCGACCGTGCCGATGAGCAGGCGCCCTCCCGGCAGCGCCCACAACGACTGGATGCGCGGCGCACCCAGCTCGAAGCCCTCGCCGGTATGTCCGGTGGCGGGGTCGAAACCACGGACCCAGCCGCGCAGGCCGCCGACCCACAGCCCGCCGCCTTCGCGGGCCGCCACGGCGGTGACCGTGCGGCCGGGAAAGGTGTGCGCATCGGTGGCGACGTGGGCGAAGCGGGTGAAGTCGTCCCAGGACGGACCGAGGTAAGCCAGGCCACCATCGCTCAGCGCGAACCACAGACCGTGCTCGCGATCTTCCAGCATGCCGCGCACCGTGCGTCCCGGCAGGCCGCCCAGGGCCGTCCATGCACCGGCTACCTCGTGCAGGCGATCGAACCGGT
Source organism: Xanthomonas sp. NCPPB 2632 (assembly GCF_041228075.2). Classification (NCBI taxonomy): domain Bacteria; kingdom Pseudomonadati; phylum Pseudomonadota; class Gammaproteobacteria; order Lysobacterales; family Lysobacteraceae; genus Xanthomonas; species Xanthomonas sp. NCPPB 2632. The sequence continues at coordinate 1,012,127 of NZ_CM192979.1, read as the reverse complement.
CGAGCATGGACAGGCCCTGCGCCGCCGCGATCCAGAGGATGCCGTGGCTGTCCGCCAGCGTCGCATGGACGGCCGTGGCGGGTACGCGGCGATCGCGATGCATGCGTCCGTCGGTGTCGGGACGGAAGAGCCCGCGGTCGGTGGCGACGCGCATCTGCGCACCGCTGCCGTGGATACCGCGCACCACGGGCGCGGCACCCTCGGCGAACGACACCTGACTGAACGTGCCGTTCGCCTCGCGCACGAACAGTCCCGCCTCGCCGCCCGCCCAGAGTCGCCCGTCGGCCGACACGTGGAGCACATGCACCGCCGCCGCCCTGGCCGCGAACGCCACGTGCCGCGGCCCGCCACCGTCCGCGCGCATGCGATCCAGCCCGCGGGAGGACCCTATCCATACCAGGCCGTCCGATGTCTGCGCCAGGGCGTGCACTTCTTCGCCGGCCAGCCCCTCGCGCCACTGCACGAAACTGCCGGTGGCCGGGTCGTAGCGGCCCAGGCCCAGTTCCGGACCGCCGATCCAGAGCCGGTCGTCGCGGTCGACGAACAGGGCGGACAGGCCACCGACGTTTAACGACCCGCCCTGCCCGGCGCCCACGCGCGGCGCGGTGAATGCCACGCCGTCGAAACGCGACAGCCCGGCGGCCGTGGCCACCCAGATGAAGCCGCGGGCGTCCTGCACCACCGCCTGCACCTTGCTGCTGGGCAGGCCTTCATGCAGGCCGTAGCTGCGGAATTGGGGCGTGGGGATCGGCGCCATCGTGGTGGCTGCCGCAAGGGGGGTGGCCCCACCGATGACGATGAAGGCGACGAGAATCCATCTCGTGAAAAGCGTGCGGTGCATACGCCGGGTTCCTGGTGCGATCCCGATCATGCCATGCACCTGCGGAAAGCTGTACGGCTTGACGCCGCACGGCGATGTAGGCATTCGCGTGGGCGCTTGCCTCTAGAATGGACGCATGTCACGCCGATTGCGTCTACTCATCGCGGCTGTCGGGATCGCCGCATTCGCCTGGCTGCTGCTGGCCGCCTTCGACCGCGCACTCGCGCTGGCCCAGCGTTTCATGGGCTTGCCCACGGGCATGCGCTGGCTGGTCGGCATGGGCATGATCGCCCTGGTGCTGGCCGGCATCGCGGCAGGCATCTGGTGGCTGCGACCACGCAAGCCACGTGGGCCGGTCGTCGCACCGGATCGCGCGTCCCTCGAAACGCGCCTGGCCGCCCTGCGCGACGCCGGTTCCGAGGTTGAGGAAATCCGCAACGAACTCGGCGAGCTGGACCGTCGCCGCGCCAGCGAGCAGCTCTACATCGCCGTGTTCGGCGAAATCTCCACCGGCAAGTCCTCGCTGATCGCGGCACTGGTGCCCGGCGCGCAGCCCCAGCGCGACGCGCGCGGCGGCACCACGCGTGAGGTCGCCCATTACGAAGGCACGGCACCGCGTGGCGACACCTGGCTGCTGGCCGACGTGCCCGGTTCCGCGGAAGCGGGAGGCGACGCGCGCGAGCGCATGGCACGCGACGAGGCGCTCCGCGCCCATGCCGTGGTCTATGTCTGCGCCGGCGACCTCACCCGCACACAGGGCGACGAACTGCGCTGGCTGGGCGACTTCGGCAAGCCGCTGGTGCTGGCGGTGAACAAGGCCGACCAGTGGTCGGGCGACGATCGCGAACGCGTGCTTCGGCACGTGCGCGACCAGGCCGGCGGCGTGCCCGATGCGGTGGTCGCGATCAGCGCGGGCGGTGAGGAACGTTTCACCCGTCGGCTGGCCGACGGCCGCAGCGAAGCGGTGACGCGCCAGCGCATACCCGACGTCGCGGCATTGCGGGATGCCATCGCGCGGCTGGTCGCCCCGGGCGCGCAGGGGCTGGAGCCGCTGCGGGAAAACGCCGTGCTGGCACGCATCCACGAGCGAACGGGCGAGCACGAGGCGATGCACCGTGCCGCGGAGGCGGAACGCATCATCACCCGCTACGCCCGGCGGGCGATCGTCGGCGCCATGGCCGCCGTGGCACCGGGCACCGATCTGGTGATCCAGGGCGCGCTGGCCGCCGGCATGGTGCGCGCGTTGGCCGACCTGCACGGCATCCGCGTGACCGATGTCGACATCGAGAACCTGCTGAAGCAAGCCCGGCTCACGCTGCGCACGGGCACCTCGGTGGTGCTGGCCGTGGCCGGCAATGCGCTCAAGGCGTTTCCGGGCCTGGGCACGCTGGGCGGCGGCGTTCTGCATGCGTTCGCCTATGCGCTGATCTTCGACAGCCTGGGGCGGGCGCTGGCGGCGACGCTGGCCGAGCGGCAGGCGCTCGACCAGGCGGATGCCGGCGAACGCATGCGCGAACTGCTCGGCGACGCCAGCGGGTCCCGGTTGCGCCGCCTGGCGGAGCTGACCGGCGAGGCCTTGCGAGGCACAGAGTGAACGATCTGTTCCCGGCAGCCGTACTGACAACCGGCCCGCGCTCGGCCACACTGCCCCCCTCGGCCGCCACGCGGCCCCGACCCGCTCCCGGCTCACTCATGCGCCCTATCCGTGCCCTTCCCCTGCTGCTTCTCGGTGTCGCTCCCCTTGCCGCCCATGCGGAAGCCACCGCGTACCGCATCGATCCGGTACATAGCCAGGTGGTCTTCAACGTCGAGCACAACGGTTTCTCCCGCTCGTTCGGCCGCCTGAAAGTCACCGACGGCACCATCCGCTTCGATCGCGACGACTGGTCGAAATCCTCCGTGGACGCGACGATCGACCTGTCCTCGGTGGACATGGGCGATGCGGCCTGGGACAAGGCCGTACGCGGCAGCGCGCTGCTCGACAGCGACCGTGCGAAAACGGCCCGCTACGTCAGCGATTCGGTGGAGAAGAAGAACGACGCGGAAGGCGTCGTCCACGGCAAGCTCACCCTGCGCGGCGTCACGCTGCCGCTCGACCTGCCCTTCCGCGTCAACCGGGTCGGCACCACCATCTACGGCATGCACACCGTGGCCGGCTTCTCGTCCTCGGTGATCCTCGACCGCACGCGCTACGGCATGACCTCCAACGCCAACTCGATCGGCAACGACGTCACCGTGTGGCTGGAGATCGAAGCCATCCGCGGCGACGCGGCCGCCACCACCACCGAAAAGGACAACACCCATGCCCCTGCGCAGTGACGCTACCCGCTGGAGCACCCTCGCCAAGACCTTCCACTGGGTCACGGCGCTGCTGATCCTGGGCAACGGCGCGTTCGCGTTCTGGATGGACGGCCTGAAGCCGTCGATGCGCAAGATCGACATGTTCGCGCTGCACAAGTCCATCGGCCTCACGGTGCTCGCGTTGTTCCTGCTGCGCCTGCTCTGGCGCGCGATCGACCGCCGTCCGCCCGACATGCCGGCACCGCGCTGGCAGCAGTTGGCCGCGCACGCGGTGCACGGTGTCCTTTACCTGCTCATCGCCGCCATCCCGCTTACCGGGTGGGCGTTCAACTCCGCCCACGGCTTTCCGCTGCAATATTTCAAGCAGTTCAACCTGCCCGCGCTGGTAGAAAAAAACCCGGCCCTGTCCGACACGCTGGGCACCGTGCACGTGTGGCTGTTCTGGCTGCTGCTGGCCGTGCTGGTCGCCCATGTCGGCGGCGCGTTGAAGCACCACCTCCTCGACCGCGACGATACGCTCCGCCGCATGCTGCCCTTCGGCCGCGCAAGGCGCGGCATCCCCACCCCTCCCGGAGATACACCATGACCCCGATGATCCGCCGCCTTGCCGTCCTCAGCCTGGCGCTCGCGCTGCCGTTCGCCGCCTCCGCCGCGGACTACAAGGTCGGTCCCGGCAGCACGCTGGGCTTCAGCGGCAAGTTCCAGGGCCAGCAGTTCGACGGCACGTTCGGCAAGTTCGACGCCGCGATCAGCTACGACGCCGCCAGCCTGGCCGCATCACGGTTCAACGTGACGGTGGACATGGCCACGGCGAAAACCGGCGACGGCGATCGTGACGGCGCACTGCCGGGCCCCGATTTCTTCGACGTGAAGAAGTTCGCCACGGCGCATTACGTCACCACCGGCTTCAGCAAGGATGCCAAGGGCGATGTCATCGCCAACGGCAACCTCACCCTGCATGGCGTCACCCGCCCGCTCGCCCTCAAGGTCGCCTTCTCGCCCAATGCCGGCGGTGCGCGCCTGTCGGTCACCGGTACGCTCAAGCGCCTCGACTTCGGCGTAGGCAGCGGCGATTACAAGGAAACCTCGACCATCGCCGACGAGGTGCTGGTCAACGGCTCGCTGAACCTGCAGCCGAAGTAAGCCGGCGTGACAGGCCTGCGCGATCGTCTCCGCGGCCTGGCCGGCCGCTTTCGCCGGCGTGCCGACACGGCGCCGGCGCCGGACGAACGCGGAGGCAGCGTGGCGTCCAGCCTGCGTGGCCTGCTGGACGACCCGACCATTCCGCCCGCCGTGCGCGAAGCCATGGCGGCGGACTTCCGCCGCATCGAGACCATGCTCGATCGCCTGGAGCGCGAGGAACTGCACGTGGCCGTATTCGGTCGCGTGTCGGCCGGCAAGTCGGCACTGGGCAACGCGCTGCTGGGCCGCGACGCGTTCACCGTCGGCGTGCTGCACGGCACCACCACCGAGGCGGACGTCGCACGCCTGGACGAAGCCGCGAACGCGGGCCTGGTGCTCATCGACACGCCGGGCATCAACGAACTGGGTGGCGAGGCGCGCGAAAAACTGGCCTACGAAGTGGCCGAGGTCAGCGACCTCATCGTCTTCGTGGCCGACGGCGACCTCACCCGCGAGGAACGTGACGCGCTACGCACGCTTGCCGCCACGCGCCGGCCGCTGCTGGTGGCCCTGAACAAGATCGACCGCTACAGCGACGACGAGCTCGACGGCTTGCTGCAACGCCTGCGCGAGCATACCGGCGGCCTGGTCAGGCGCGAGGACGTGATCGGTGTGGCCGCGCACCCGCCGCCCCGCCGCCTGGTGGAGGTGGATGCGTCCGGCAGGGAGCACACCACCCACGAGGCCGTGCCCGCCGATGTCACCGTCTTGAAGTCGCGCCTGCTGGCCATCGCCGAACGCGAAGGCAAGACCCTGTCGGCGATCAACGCGGGCCTGTTCGCCGGTCGGCTCACCGACCAGATCAGCGAGCGCATCGCCGTCACGCGTCGCGACGTCGCCTCCGGCGTCATCCGCCAGTACTGCATCGCCAAGGCCGTGGCCGTGGCGCTCAATCCGGTACCCGTCGCCGACCTGCTGCTGGCCGGCGGCCTGGATGCGGCGATGGTGGTGCAGCTGGGCCGTGTCTACGGGCTGCCGCTCACCCGCAGCGAGTCCGGCCGACTGGTGGCGACCATCTCGCTGCAACTGGCGGCGCTGATGAGCGCGGTCTGGGGCATGCAACTGGTGGCCTCCGCACTGAAGGGCGTCAGCGGCGGCGTGTCGGTCGTGGTCACGGCCGCCGCGCAGGGCGCGCTGGGCTGGTACGCCACCGTGCTGATCGGCCGCGCCGCCGAGCATTACCTGGTGGCCGGCAAGTCCTGGGGCGAGCACGGTGCCAAGCGCGCCGTCGCCGACATCGTCGCGGGGCTGGATCGCGATTCCATCCTGCGCGAGGCCCGCGAGGAGATCATGAAGCGGCTTCGCGGGTAGTCGTCACCCCGCGAAAGCCTTCACCGCCGCCACATCGAACGGCCAGCCCAGCTCGGCCCCATCGTCGCGCCGCAGCACCGGCACGCGCGCCCCGTAGCGGGCTTCCAGCGTCGCATCGTCGTCGATCCACACGGAAGCGAAGTCCGGGAAGCGGGCCTGCGCCAGCACCTCGAGAGCCTGGTCGCACAGGTGGCAATCGTCGCGCTGGAACAATGTGAAGGCAGACATGCGCAGGTGTATGGGGCCAGTGGCGTCGGGGCGTAGAATAGCCGGCTATCCCCATAGCCAACCTATCCAGCCATGGCAGTCAGCGTTTTCGACCTTTTCAAGATCGGCATCGGTCCCTCGTCCTCGCACACGGTGGGGCCCATGCGCGCGGCTGCGCGCTTCGCCGAGCACTGGCTGGACGAAAAAGGCGTGCTCGATCGCGTGACACGCGTACGCTGCGAACTGTTCGGCTCGCTGGCGATGACCGGCCGCGGCCACGGCACGGACAAGGCCGTGCTGCTGGGTTTAGAGGGCGAGTGGCCCGATCGCGTCGACCCGGACACCATTCCCGCCACGCTGGAACGTATTCGCACCTCGCGGCGCATCCGCCTGCTCGGCCGCCACGAGATCGCCTTCGACGAGAAGGTCGACCTGGTCTTCAACAAGCGACAGAAACTCCCGTTCCACACCAACGGCATGCGTTTCTCGGCCTACGACGCCGAGGGCAACGAACTGGCCACGCGCGATTACTACTCGGTCGGCGGCGGTTTCGTGGTCAATCCCGATGAAGCGGCGGAAGACCGCATCGTGGCCGACACCAGCGAGCAGCCCTATGCGTACTCCACGGGCGACCAGCTTCTGTCGTTGTGCAAGGAGCACAACCTCACCATCGCCCAGCTGGTCGTGCGCAACGAGGGCATCTGGCGCCCCGAGGCGGAGACCCGCTCGGGCCTGCTGCGCATCTGGAAGGCCATGCAGGATTGCGTGGCGCGCGGCCTGCGCTCCCCCGGCGTGCTGCCGGGCGGGCTGAAGGTGAACCGCCGCGCCCCGGCCATGGCCGCCGAACTCCGGGCCCAGCCCGAAGCAGCGCTGCGCGACCCTCTCACCATCCTGGACTGGGTCAACCTCTACGCGCTGGCCGTGAACGAAGAGAACGCCGCCGGCGGCAGCGTGGTCACCGCGCCGACCAACGGCGCCGCCGGCATCGTCCCGGCCGTGCTGCACTACTACCGCCACTTCTGCCCCAGCGCCTCGGAAGACGGCATCGTCGAGTTCCTGCTCACCGCCGGGGCCATCGGCATCCTCTACAAGGAAAACGCCTCGATCTCCGGCGCCGAGGTGGGCTGCCAGGGCGAGGTGGGCGTGGCCTGCTCCATGGCGGCCGGCGGCCTGACCGCGGCCCTGGGCGGCAGCGTCACCCAGGTGGAGAACGCGGCCGAAATCGGCATGGAACACAACCTGGGCCTCACCTGCGACCCCATCGGCGGCCTGGTCCAGATCCCCTGCATCGAGCGCAACGCCATGGGCGCGGTCAAGGCGATCAACGCCAGCCGCATGGCCCTGAAAAGCGACGGCAAGCACCACGTCTCGCTCGACAAGGTCATCGCCACCATGCGCGACACCGGCCGCGACATGAAGGACAAATACAAGGAAACCTCCCGCGGCGGCCTGGCCGTCAACGTCATCGAATGCTGACGCCGCATCCGGGACACGCGACGCCGTCGTAGGAGCGCACGATGTGCGCGATCCCGATGTACGTGGTCGCGATATGCGCGATTTCGATGTAAGTGATCGCGATATGCGCGATTTCGATCTGCGTGGTCGCGATGTGTTGGGTTGGGGTAGGCCCTAGGTGCGTTGCCGCGTCGCCGCTTTGTTGGCTTTTCGCGCACATCGTGCGCTCCTACGACCCGGCACGTTAGACGATTACGCCCCGGCACGTTGGACGATTATGCCCCCGGCAGGTTGGACGATGTCGCGGTGGGGGCGCATCAGCGCGTGGGACACACCCTCGGCAGCCGCTCCACGGTCTCCACGCGCACGGGCTCGTCCTCGCCCCACCAGTTGGCCACGGCGGTGTAGCAGATCCTCAGCTTGCCGCGGCGGGTGTCGAAGCGCTGCTTGCTGGTGTACGCGAAGCACGACACCGAGGCCAGATGGCCGAGTTCTCGCATGGTCATGGCGCAGCGCCGCACGGATTCCACCGGGTCTTCGCCAGGGTATAGCGTGAAGTAGAAACCCTTGGCGGTGCGGTCGTAGGACTCCGAATCGATCAGCCGGCCCTTGTCGCTCCAGACCTCATCGGCTGCGGCAACGCCGCATGCCGTGAAGGCAAGCAACAACATGCCGCTGGCGACTACCTTCGATCGCATCCGAACCCCTTTAGCCCTACCGCGTCGGCGAGTGTATATCGATGCGGCGCCCCGTGTACCGGGGTGAACGATGGCTGACAGGCGCGGCGTGGGCTGTCATGATCCGGCCCTTGTGCCGCCCCGGGGTGGATTTTCCCCGCCCCGTCCGACCGGAGTCTGTATGTCCAACCACCATATCCGCCGCGACGTCGGCGCCTTCGCCCTGATGCTGACCGGCCTGGGCTCGATCATCGGCTCGGGCTGGCTGTTCGGCGCCTGGCACGCCGCGCAGCTGGCCGGCCCGGGCGCCGTGTACGCCTGGATCATCGGCGCCGTCATCATCCTGTTCATCGCGCTGACCTACGCGGAACTGGGTGCGATGTTCCCCGAATCCGGCGGCATGGTGCGCTATGGCCATTACTCCCATGGCTCGCTGGTCGGCTTCATCGCCGGCTGGGCCAACTGGATCGCCATCGTCTCGGTGATCCCCGTGGAGGCCGAGGCCTCCGTCCAGTACATGGCCTCCTGGCCGTGGGAATGGGCGCAGTGGACCAAGGGCCTGTACGTGGTCACCGCCGGCCATGGTGAACTCACCCCCCCGGGCCTGGCCATCGCGGCCGTGCTGGTCGTGGTGTATTTCCTGCTGAACTTCTGGAGCGTGAAGCTGTTCGCCAAGAGCAACACGGCGATCACGGTGTTCAAGCTGGTCGTGCCCGCCGCCACGGGCATCGCGCTGATCTACACCAGCTACAACCCGGGCAACTTCCACATCGGCGCCCACGGCGGCAACCACGCGATCGACATCTCCTCGATCCTCACCGCCGTGGCCATCTCGGGCATCGTCTTCAGCTTCAACGGCTTCCAGAGCCCGGTGAACCTCGCCGGCGAAGCCCGCAACCCCGGCCGCAGCGTGCCCTTTGCCGTCATCGGCTCGATCCTGCTGGCCACCGTGGTCTACGTGCTGCTGCAGATCGCCTTCATCGGCGCCGTGCCGCCCGAGCAGTTGGGCAACGGCTGGGCCGGTCTCGAGTACGCCTCGCCGTTCGCACAGCTGGCCACCGCGCTGATGATCAACTGGATGGCCATCCTGCTGTACGCGGATGCCTTCATCAGCCCCAGCGGCACCGGCGCCACGTATACCGCCACCACGGCGCGCATGATCTACGCCATGGAGCGCAACGGCCAGCTGCCGAAGATCTTCGGCCACATCAACCCGCGCTTCGGCATCCCGCGTCCGGCGATGTGGCTGAACCTGGTGGTGAGCTTCATCTTCCTGTTCTTCTTCCGCGGCTGGGGCACGCTGGCGGCGGTGATCTCGGTTTCCACGATCATCTCCTACCTGACCGGCCCGGTCAGCGTCATGACCCTGCGCCGCACCGCCCCGGAACTGAAGCGGCCGCTGCGCATCGCCGGCCTGCCCATCCTGGCCGCGATGGCCTTCATCTTCGCCACCGAACTGCTGTACTGGGCGAAGTGGCCGCTCACCGGCGAGATCATCCTGCTGATGGTCGTCGCGCTGCCGATCTATTTCTACTACACCGCCAAGTCGGGCTGGGAAGACTTCCACCGCCACCTCAAGGGCGCCTGGTGGCTGATCGTGTACCTGCCGGTGCTCGCCCTTGTCTCCTGGGCCGGCAGCAAGACGTTCGGCGGACACGACTACCTGCCCTACGGCTACGACCTGGCCGTGGTCGCGGTCATCGGCGTGATCTTCTACTTCTGGGGCGTCGCCTCCGGCTGGCGCACACCGATGGTGGAGGCCGCGCGCTTCCACCATGACGAAGACAGCGGCGGTGAGCCCGTGCTCCCGCCCAGTGCCGACGAGGCCGGGCAAGTCACCGGCCGCCGGTAAACGAAAAACCGCCCTTCGGGGCGGTTTTTTTGTGTTCCTGGCGATACCGGTTCGCGCACATCGTGCGCTCCTACATGGCGTCCGTGCGCGCGGGCCCGTGCATGGCATCCGTGCGCGCGCCCCATACATGGCGTCCGCGCGCGCGTTGTAGGAGCGCACGATGTGCGCGAAACACCCACACACGCGCCGTTAGCAGCGAACACACCTCAGCCTCGCCTCAAAGCCCCAGCACATCGCCCAGCAGCGCCTGCGCCGTAATCTCCGGCCCCGCGCCAGGCCCCTGGATCACCAGCGGCGTGGCGTGATAACGCGTCGTGGTCAGGGCGAACTGGTTGTCCGTGCCGGAGAGCCGCGAGGCCGGATGGTCGAGGCCGACTTCGACCAGGCCGACGCGCGCCCGGCCACGCTGGTTGAGGCGTGCCAGGTAGCGCAACACCTTGCCATTGGCCCTGGCCTGCTCATGCCGCAGCCGAAGCGGCTCGTCCAGTTCGTCCAGGCGTTCGAGGAAGGTTTTCGTATCGACGCCACGCAGGGTCTCGGGCACCAGGCTTTCCACTTCCACCTCGTCGCTGCCCAGCGCGAAGCCCGCATTGCGGGCGATGATCAGCAGCTTGCGCGCCACGTCCTCGCCCGAAAGGTCCGAGCGCGGGTCCGGCTCGGTGAAGCCCAGGCGACGCGCGTCGGCCAGCAGCGACGAGAACGGGCGACTGCCGTCGTACTGGTTGAACAGCCACGACAGCGATCCGGAAAACACACCCTCCAGGGTGAGCAGGCTGTCGCCGCAGTTGCGCAGGCGGCGCAGCGTGGACAGCACCGGCAGGCCGGCCCCCACGGTAGCGGCATCGCCATAGACGCTGCCGTTCGCCGTGGCGCCCTGCAAGGCGCGCCAACCGGACAGCTGCCCGCCGGCGAGCGCCTTGTTCGCGGTGACGACGTGGTAGCCGGCGGACAGCCAGCCGGCATGGCGACCCGCCTCGATCGCGCACGCGGTGGCGTCGATCACCACCTTGCGCGAGGCGCCCGTTGCGTCCAGGGCGGCCAGCAAGGGCGCGTTCTCACGTCCGTCCCGGCCCTTGGCCAGTAAACCGGCGACATCGCCCGGCAACAGGCCGTCCGGCGCCGCGTGCTGGCGCTTCGAGTTGGCCGCGCCCACCAGGCGCAGCGACTGTGCCGCCGGCGTAGCCAGCAGGGTCAACAAGGCCTGGCCGACCACGCCGGTGCCGAGCAGCACGACCGCCGTACGCGGCGCGGCGGGCGCCAGGGGCGCGACGACGGCCGAGCTCATGCCCCGGCCTTGCGTTTGGAAACCACCGACGCCACGGCCGCGGCGCGCGCCAGCGCTTCCTCGAGATCGGCGAGCAAGTCGTCGCCATCTTCGATACCGACCGACAGACGCAGCAGGCTGTCCGAAATGCCGGCGACCTTGCGTGCCTCGGGAGCCATCGATGCATGGGTCATGGATGCCGGATGCGCCACCAGGCTCTCCACGCCCCCCAGCGATTCGGCCAGGGAGAAGTAACGGAGCCCGTCGACGAAGGCTTCGATCGCGTCGGTGCCACCCGCGATCTCGAAGCTGAGCATCGCGCCGAAACCCTTCTGCTGGCGCTGCGCCAGCGCGTGGCCCGGATGCGACGCGAGCCCCGGGTAGAACACGCGCGACACGGCGTCGTGCGCGTCCAGGCGTGCGGCAATGCGATGCGCATTCTCCTCGTGGGCACGCAGGCGCACGGCGAGCGTGCGCACGCCACGCAGGGTGAGGAAGCTGTCGAACGGCGAACCGGTCAGGCCGTTGCAGTTGCCCCACCACTTCAGCTGGTCGGCCACGGCCTGGTCGGCGGCGATCACCGCGCCACCGACCACGTCGCTGTGGCCGTTGATGTACTTCGTGGTCGAGTGGACGACGATGTCCGCACCCAGCTTCAGCGGCTGCTGCAGCGCCGGCGAAAGGAAGGTGTTGTCGACCACCACCAGCGCGCCGACGGCGTGCGCGGCCTGGGCGACATGGCGCACGTCGGTGATGCGCAGCAAGGGATTCGAAGGCGTCTCGACCCACACCAGCGCCGGCTTCTCCGCGAGGCCGTCGGCCAGCGCGGTCGGGTCGGTGAAATCGACGAAACGGACGCGGAAGCGCCCCTTCTTCGCCCAGGCGTCCAGCAGGCGCCAGGTGCCGCCGTAGCAGTCGTGCGCGGCCAGCACCAGCGCGCCGGACGGCACCAGCTCCAGGGCCAGCGCGACCGCCGACATACCGCTGCCGGTGACCACGGCGCCCGCGCCTTCTTCCAGTTCGGTCAGCGCTTCGCCGAGCAGGTCGCGGGTGGGATTGCCGCTACGGGAGTAGTCGTAGGCGCGCTTGCGGCCAAAGCCCTCGAACGCGTAGTTGGTCGACAGGTGCAGGGGGGGCACGACGGCGCCGTGCTGCGTGTCGGATTCGATGCCGGCGCGAACGGCGCGGGTACACAGGCGGGATTCTTGGGTCATGGCTTAGCGGTCTCCGCGACAGTCGTTGAGTGCGTGACGCAGCACGGGAGCGAGCTGCACGGTTTCTTTGAGGAAGGCATCGTGGCCATAGGGGGAATCCACGACTTCGAGCGAGGCGGTACCGGCCAGCCGGCGCTGGAGCTCACACAGATCGGCCAGCGGCACCAGGCGATCGGACGGGAAACCGACCAGGGTGGCCGGGGTGGACACCCGCTCGGGGGCGATGTCGTGCAGGTCGATGGATTCGGAGAGCGCGAGGAACCGCTCGGGGTCGAAGCGCTCGACGAAGCGACGCCCTGCGTGTTCCAGGTAATCCTCCACCGGGAAATGGAAGCGGCCGTCGCGCAGTTCCGGGCCGGCGGCAAAACGGCGGGAGAACTCCTCGCTGCCACGATACGTGGTCATGGCCAGCTGGCGGGCCAGGCCCAGAGCTTCGTCGACCTGGCCCGAGGCGATACCCAGGCGGACGATCCCGCGCTGCACGGAGCGCTGCGCCGTCGCCAGGGGGTGCGGGCGGTGTGCGCCGGCCAGCAGCACCAGCGAACGCAGCTTCTCGGGGTAGGCCGCCGCGAAGGCCAGGCCGGTCATCGCACCGTAGGACGAGCCGACGAAGGCATGCACGCGACCGATGCCCAGTTCATCGACCAGGGCGGCCAGGGCGGCGGCCTGGTCCTCGCTGGACACCGAGGCCACGTCGGCGCCCAGGTCGTCCGGGGCCAGCCAGTCGATGGAGAGCACGCGGCACGTGGCGAGGTCGATGGCGGCGCCGTGGCCGACCAGTTCCTGCCACCAGCCCGTGGCGCGCTCACGTCCGGTGCAGACGTCGCGATCGGCCGAGATGCCGCCCTGGACGATCACGGTGGGCGCGTGGGGTGCACCGCACCAGAGGTAGCGGACATCCACCGCCACCGCCGCGCTGCCGTACTTCGGCTGGAAGGAGACCCGGCGCACGCCGCGCTGCTCGGTGAGGTCCGCGGCGCCACGCGGCGCGGCGACGGTGGCGGCCGTTTCGGGGAGGGAGATCACGGTGAGGGGCTCAGCGGGCATGTCGGATTCCTGCGTTCGGGATCGAGCCCTGCGGGAAAGACGATATGCGGACTGGCAGCCACGGGTACGCGTAAGCGTGCCCGCAACGGACATCCCATCTATCGGCTGACGTGACTGGCACGTCCCGCAGGAGTTGGCACCGTCGCGGAAATCCGCAGGTTGCCCCGGCTTCAAAGGGCCTGTCCCTCAGCCGGTCTCGATGAGTGAAACCGACGATACGCCTGCACACGATGACTGTCAACAGCCGTTTAGACGTCCAGATGTCCAGACATCCATTCCGGTGAAAACTTGCGGGTCGCGCCGCGCAGCCGTTGCCGCCCATGCCCTCCGACCGGCCACGCCGAAAGGAAAAACCGAACGGAACCACCCCCACGGACAGCCCGGACATACCGGACGACTGGCCGCGCAGGGCCGCGTGGCGCCGGGAGGGACGCCGGGAGGGACGCCGGGCCGACGATCGCCAGCGGCCAGGCCGCGGCCCGTGCGGGCGCCCCCCCCCGCGGACGGCCCCACCGCTGCCCGGCCCGGCGCCTCCGCCCGGCACCCCTGCTAGAATCGGCGGTTAGCCTCCACAGCGACCCCGACCATGTCCGCACACCTCACCGAAACCCGCCGCCGGCGCAGCTTCGCCATCGTCAGCCACCCCGACGCCGGCAAGACGACGCTGACCGAGAAGATCCTGCTGTTCGGCGGCGCGATCCAGATGGCCGGCTCGGTGAAGAGCCGCAAGGCGGCCCGGCATGCCACGTCCGACTGGATGGCGCTGGAAAAGGAGCGCGGCATCTCGGTGACCTCGTCGGTCATGCAGTTCCCGTACGAGGATGCCATCGTCAACCTGCTCGACACGCCGGGACACGCGGACTTCTCCGAGGACACCTACCGCGTGCTGACCGCGGTCGATTCCGCGCTGATGGTCATCGACTGCGCGAAGGGCGTCGAGGAACGCACGATCAAGCTCATGGAAGTGTGCCGCCTGCGCGACACGCCCATCATGACCTTCATCAACAAGCTCGACCGCGAAGGTCGCTCGCCGATCGATCTGCTCGATGAAGTGGAGTCGGTGCTGGGCATCGCCTGCGCGCCCGTGACCTGGCCGATCGGCATGGGCTCGCGCCTGAAGGGCGTGTACCACGTGGTGCTGGACGAAGTGCACGTGTTCGAGCCGGGCAAGAACTTCACGCGCCAGGATTCCACCATCTTCAAGGGACTGGACGATCCCGACCTCGCATCCACCATCGGCCAGGCCGCGCTCGACGAACTGCGCGAGGAACTGGAACTGGTCATGGGTGCGTCCAACCCGTTCGACATCGACGCCTACCTCGCCGGCAAGCAGACGCCCGTGTTCTTCGGCTCCGCGGTCAACAACTTCGGCGTGCAGCTGCTGCTCGATTTCTTCGTCGAACACGCACCGTCGCCGCGCAGCCGCAACACGCTCACCCGCGAGGTCAGGCCCGAGGAAGAAAAACTCACCGGCTTCGTCTTCAAGATCCAGGCGAACATGGACCCGGCGCACCGCGACCGCGTGGCCTTCATGCGCGTGTGCTCGGGCACCTACACCGCTGGCATGAAAATGCAGCAGACACGCACCGGCAAGGAGGTGCGAATCGCCAATGCGCTCACCTTCATGGCATCGGACCGCGAGATCGTCGAGCGCGCCTACCCGGGCGACGTGATCGGCCTGCACAACCACGGCACCATCACCATCGGCGACACCTTCACCGAAGGCGAGCCGCTGTCGTTCACCGGCATTCCCAACTTCGCGCCGGAGCTGTTCCGCCGCGCGCGCCTGCGCGATCCGATGAAGATGAAGGCCTTGCAGAAGGGCCTGGCCCAGCTGTCGGAAGAAGGCGCCACGCAGTTCTTCCGCCCGTTGATGTCGAACGACCTGATCCTCGGCGCGGTGGGCGTGCTGCAGTTCGACGTCGTGGCCTACCGGCTCAAGGACGAATACAACGTCGACTCGTCCTTCGAGCAGGTCGGCGTGGCCACGGCGCGCTGGATCCACTGCGACGACCCGAAGAAGCTCGAGGAATTCCGCGAGAAGAACGCCGGCAACCTGGCCATCGACGCCGCGGGCGAACTGGTCTACCTCGCGCCCACGCGGGTCAACCTGCAGCTGGCCCAGGAACGCTGGCCGGGCGTGCGCTTCTCGGCCACGCGCGAGCACGCCGCCTCGATCGAGATGTGATCCTCAAACCGGCGAGGGATGGAGGAAGCGGTGCACCGCCTGCACCACCACCGAGCCCTCGCCCACGCCGGAGGCGACTCGCTTGACCGACCCGGAGCGAACGTCGCCCACGGCGAACACGCCGCGCAGGGTGGTCGCGAAGGGGGACGGCGTGGCGTATCCGTCGGCGTCCCGGCCGGTCAGCACGAAGCCCTTGCGGTCCAGGTCGAGGCAGCCGTCCAGCCATGCCGTGTTGGGCTCGGCACCGATCATCACGAACAGCGCACCGACCTTCCGCCGGGTCTGCGTGCCGTCGTTGCAGGCCCAGCCCACCTCGCGAAGATAGGTATCGCCGTCGAGGTGATCGACCTTGCAATGCGTGTGCAGCGTGATGCGCGGCGATTGCGCGATACGCTGGACCAGGTAGTCCGACATGGTCGCCGCCAGCCCGCTGCCGCGCACCAGTACGTGCACGTGCGCCACCGTGCGTGCGAGGAACACCGCCGCCTGCCCCGCGCTGTTGCCGCCACCGACCACCACGACCTCGGCACCCGCGCACAGCGTGGCTTCCATCGCCGTGGCGGCATAGTGGATGCCCTGCCCTTCGAAACGCTCGTAGTCCACCGTATCCAGCTTGCGGTAACGCGCCCCCGTGGCGATGACCACCGACCGCGCCGACACCACCATGCCGTCGTCCAGGGTGAGCCGGAACGGGTGCGTCGAGCAGTCCATGGCCTCGACCGAGCGCGCAACGGCCATGTGGGCGCCGAACTTCATGGCCTGCACCTGGGCGCGGCCGGCCAACGCCTGGCCGGAGATGCCGGTCGGAAAACCCAGGTAGTTTTCGATTTTCGAACTGGTACCCGCCTGGCCGCCGGGAGCCAGCGCCTCCAGCACCAGCGTATCCAGGCCCTCGGACGCCGCGTAGACGGCCGCCGCAAGGCCGGCGGGACCCGCGCCGATCACCGCCACGTCGTGCACGTGGTCGCTGTCCAGCGGGATGGTGATGCCCAGGTGGTCGGCCAGTTGCACCGTGGTCGGACACTTCAGTACCTGCCGGTCGGGCATGATGACCACGGGGCATTCGCGCGGGTCCAGGCCGAAGCCGTCGATCAGGTGGCGCACGTCGTCGTCCACATCGGTGTCCAGCAACCGGTAGGGATAGCCGTTGCGGATGAGGAAGCTGCGCAGTCGCACTGTATCCGCGGCATGCGCCGATCCGGCCAGCGTCACCCCACCCTGCCCGGACTGGATGAGCCCCACGCGGCGCAGGATGAAGGCACGCATGATGATCTCGCCGATGTCCGGCTCACCGGACACCAGCTTGCGGAACTGGGCGGGATCGAGCCTGACCAGGCGGGTTTCCGCGCCGGTGCGACCGCCGACCATCGTCTGGCGCTCGCTGAAGAGGTCCACCTCGCCGGTGAACTGCCTCGGGCCGTGCACCACGATGATGTCGGGCGTGCCGTCCTCGTGCACGTCATAGACCTCGATGCATCCCTCCAGCACGAAGAAGTAATCGACCCGCCGTTGCCCCCGCTCGAACAACACGGTGCCCGCGGGGAGGGTCTGTTCCGCCCCGTAGCCGACCAGCCGTGCCGCCATCTCTTCGTCGAGGTGGGGAAAGGTCTGCTCGCGCCGCTGCGAGGGGCTGGACGGATCGTGTTCGGAGGGTATGGCCATGCGGCGGGTTCCAGGAGGAACGATCGGGTATCGGAGCGCCATCATGCCTGCGTAGACTGCCGTCGAATACCTGTCACGAGCCCCGCCATGTCCCTGCCGCCCGACCGCGCCGCCCACCCCTCCCTGCCACTGCGCCTGCTGCGCTCGCCGCTGGGTCGGATCGTGGCGTTCGTCGTCACGCTGACCGTGCTCGGCTTCATCGCCGGCCACATCTATGCCGGCCTCGGCCTGCCGCGCGGCAGGCTGCCCTTCGACCAGGTCACGCCCCTGATCGAGGCCTTCCGGCTGCTGCCGGTCGTGCTCGCGTACTGGCTGCTGGTGCGGACGATCGAGGGACGGCGGATCGACGAACTGGCGCCGGGCAAGGCGATGCCGCACGTGGCGCTGGGCCTGCTCGGCGGTGCCCTGCTCTTTTCGCTGGTGGTCGGGGCGCTCTACGCACTGGGCGCGTTCGTGGTGGACGGGGTGAACCACGACGTGGCCTGGCTGGGGCCCATCCTGGTCACCGGCGTGGGCGCCGGGGTGGGCGAGGAGATCATCAGCCGCGGCGTGCTGTTCCGTATCGTCGAGGAGGGACTGGGCACCTGGGTTTCCCTGCTGGTCTCGGCTGCGTTCTTCGGCGGCGCGCACGCCTGGAACCCCGGCGCCACCGCATGGAGCGCCATCGCCATCGCGCTGGAAGCCGGGCTGCTGTTCGGGCTGCTCTACAACCTGACCCGCTCGCTGTGGCTGTGCATGGGCGTGCACGCGGCCTGGAACATCGCCCAGGGGCCGTTCTACGGCATCCCCGTGTCCGGCTTCCAGCAGCGCGGCCTGCTCGCCTCGCACATGCAGGGACCCGACTGGCTCACGGGCGGCAGCTTCGGCGCGGAAGCCTCCGTGGTGGCGCTGTGCATCTGTTCGATCGCCACAGCCGTATGTCTTGCCGTGGCGATCCGCCGCGGCACGCTGGTACCCCCGCCGTGGCGCCGCCGGGCCCCGCCTTCAGTCGTGTGACCTGTAGCCGATAATCTGCACGACGCCATGGAAGCCCGGCACGGTTGGGTGTACTACCTTAACGGGCCAGCACGTCATCCCTCCGCCCTCCTACCGGTCCTTGCATGTCATCCCAAGAAAAGCAGCGCACCTGGCTGGCCGACCAGCCCCTCCAGCGGAAGATCGTCTTCGCCATCGGCGCGCTGCTGGCCCTGTTCGTGGCGTCCAGCATCGCCAACCTGGTGTCCCTGCACCGGGAGAACGACACCCGCGCCTGGTCGACGCACACCTATGTGGTGCTGCTCACCCTGGCCGAGGTGGACGACGATGCCCAGGCCCGCCAGGTCGCCGCGCGCGGCTTCATGCTCAGCCAGAGCGATAACGAGTGGGCCGACTTCGAGCAGGCCGACCGGGATCTGGGCAGGCATCTGGCCCAGGTACGCCAGCTCACGGCGGACAACCCCCTCCAGCAGGCGCGGCTGGACCGTGTGCAGGAGATGCTCGACCGCTGGAAGGCGGAAGCCGTGCGGCTCGGGCTGGAGCCGATGCGGGCCATCGGTGCGGCGGTCACACCCGAGGCCGCGTTCGCAAGGGACGGCATTCGTCGTGAGTATTTCGCGCGGCGCACCGTATTGATGAGCGACATCCGCAAGATGGTCGACGAAATGTCCTCGACCGAGCGCACTCTGCTCGAAAGGCGCAACGGTGCGCTGGACGACGTACTTACGGCGACGCTCTACATCGATATCGTTTCCCTCGTGGTCTGCCTGCTGTTCGGCATGGCGGTCATCGCCATGACCTTCCGCCTGATCACCCGCCCCATCGTCCGCATGACCGAGCTGATGACGCGCCTGGCCGCGCACGATCACGGCATCGAGGTACGCCAGCTCACCCGCCGCGACGAGATCGGCGAGATCGCCCGGGCCCTGCAGGTGTTCAAGGAGATGTCCATCGAGACGGCCGGCCAGAACTGGCTGAAGTCGGCGGTCACCGCGATTTCCAACCGGCTGCAGGTGGCCACCACATACAGGCAGTTCGCCGACACCCTGCTCGCCGAACTGGTGCCCACGCTGAAGGCGGGGGTCGGTGTGTTCTACGTGTTCCGCGAAGACACCTCCACGCTGGAGATGCTGGGCAGCTACGGCTTCCGCCAGCGTCGCCATGTCACCACCGAGTACGCGCTGGGCGAAGGCCTGGTCGGCCAGGCGGCGCTCGGGCGGCAGCCCATCGTGCTGCAGGATGTGCCGGACGACTACACGCGCATCCATTCGGGCACGGGCGAAGCCTCGCCGCGCAGCGTGGTGATGATGCCCGTGCTGTCCCGCAACAACCTGCTGGGCGTGCTGGAAATCGCCAGCTTCGATCACCTTTCGCCGATCCAGCAGCGCCTGCTGGACGAGCTGATGCCGATCGTCGCGCTGTCGCTGGAAAACCTCTCCCGCGCCCTGCGCACCAGCACCTTGCTGGAGCACACCCAGACCCAGGCCGACGAACTGCGCGCATCGGAGGAAGCCCTGCGCTCGCAGCAGGAAGACCTGCGCACGACCAACGACGAGCTGAAAGCCAAGACCAACGAATTGCAGGAGCAGTCGCAGCGGCTGGTCGCCTCCGAAGAGGAACTGCGCGTGCAGACGGAGGAACTGCACGCGTCCAACGAGGAACTGCGCGAAAAGGGCGTGACCCTCAACGAGCAGAAGGACGCCTTGCAGGCCCTGCAGCACGAGACCCAGGAAAAAGCCGAGGAGCTGGCCCGCGCCAGCCAGTACAAGTCGGAATTCCTCGCCAACATGTCGCACGAGCTGCGCACGCCGCTGAACAGCCTGCTGATCCTCTCGCGCAGCCTGGCCGACAACGACGAGGACAACCTCACCGGCGAACAGGTGGAATCGGCGCGGATCATCCACGATGCCGGCTCCAACCTGCTGCGGCTGATCAACGACATCCTCGACCTGTCCAAGGTGGAGGCCGGCAAGATGGAGCTAATGGTCGACACGTTCCCGATCGCGGACCTCGCGCGGACGCTCGGACGCACCTTCAACCACGTCGCCCAGGAAAAGAAGCTGGCGTTCGTCGTGGAGTTGGCACCCGACCTGCCGGAATCCATCCGTACCGACGGCGCCAAGCTGGAACAGGTGGCCAACAACCTGCTCAGCAACGCGTTCAAGTTCACCGCCAGCGGCACGGTGGCGCTGCGCATCTCGCGGCCTGCGCCCGACGCGTCGCTGCCGGCAGGCCTCGACCCCGCCCAGGCCATCGCCATCGCCGTGACGGACTCCGGCATCGGCATCCCGGCGGACAAGTTCCAGCGGGTGTTCCATGCCTTCGAGCAGGTGGATGCCAGCACCAGCCGCCAGTACGGCGGCACCGGGCTGGGCCTGGCCATCTCGCGCCGCATCGCCGTGTTGCTCGGTGGCGACATCACCCTGGTCAGCGAGCCGGGCGAAGGCAGCACCTTCACCATCCTGCTGCCCGAGAACGCGCCCGACACCGGCGTCGCGCCGGAGCCCGTTCCGCGCCAGCAGGCCGCGGCAGCAGCCACGCTGCCGCTGTCGCCGGCCTTGCTGGCCGAGCACATCGACGACGACCGCCGTGCGATCGCCCCGGGCGACACCATCATCCTGGTCGTGGAAGACGACCCGGCGTTCGCGCGGATCCTCGCCGACATGATCCACCGCAAGGGGCACCGCGTGCTCGCCGCCGCCGATGGGGAAACCGGCCTCGCGCTGGCGAAGCAGTACCGCCCCACCGGCATCCTGCTCGACGTGATGCTGCCGGGCATGGACGGCTGGACGGTGATCGAGCGACTCAAGGGCGATGTGGCCACACGGCACATCCCCGTGCATTTCATCTCCGCTACGGACGATGCCTCGCGCGGCCTCGAACTGGGTGCCGTGGGCTTCCTGACCAAGCCGGTCAGCCGTGAGTCGATCGGGGACGCCTTCGATCGCCTGCTCCACTTCGCCGAAGGCCGCACGCGCCACCTGCTGGTCGTGGACGACGACGCCAGCGCGCGCGCCGCCGTGCGCACGCTGCTCAAGGACGACATGGTGATCATCGAGGAGGCCGCCTCCGGTGAGGAAGCGCTCTCGAAGACCGGCGACACGCCCTACGACTGCATCGTGCTCGACCTGGGTCTGCCCGGCATGTCCGGCATCGAATTCCTCGAGCGACTGTCACGCAGCGGGAACACCCCACCGGTGGTGGTGTATTCCGGCCGCGACCTCAGCCGCGAGGAGAGCATGAAGATCCGCCAGTACACCGACAGCATCGTGGTCAAGGGCGCCCGGTCGCCGGACCGCCTGCTCGACGAGGTCAGCCTCTTCCTGCATTCCATCCGGCATGGCGGCAGCGCGCGCAGCGAGGCGACCTCGGCCGCGGGCGGCGTGGACGAGGCCGACCTGCGCGGCCGCCGGCTGCTGCTGGTGGATGACGACATGCGCAACCTGTTCGCCCTGTCCAAGGTGCTGCGGGCCAAGGGCATCGAAGTGGTGATGGCGCAGGACGGCCAGAAGGCCCTCGACACGCTGGACAAGGACACCGGCCTCGAGCTCGTGCTGATGGACATCATGATGCCGGTGATGGACGGCTACGAAACCATGCGCTCCATCCGTGCCCGGCCCGCGGTGGCCAAGGTGCCGATCATCGCGCTGACCGCCAAGGCCATGCGCGGCGATCGCGAGAAGTGCCTCGAAGCAGGCGCCAACGACTACCTGTCCAAGCCGATCGACGTGGACCGCCTGCTGTCGATGATCCGCGTGTGGCTGCCACCCCGTGCCTGACATGGATATCGAGGACATCGAGATCCAGCTGTTCGTGCGCGCCATGCAGCTGCGCCACGGGCACGACTTCAGCGAGTACGCCCCCGCGTCGCTGAAGCGTCGCGTGCAGCAGCTGGTGCGCACGCACGACACCGGCAGCATCAGCGAACTCAACCGCCGCCTCCTGCACGAGCCGGGTTTCCTGGCCAAGGCCATCGAGGGACTGTCGGTACCCGTGTCGGAGATGTTCCGCGACCCGGCCGTGTTCCGCGTGCTGCGCGACAAGGTCTTCCCGGTGCTGGCCTCCTACCCGGAAATCAACATCTGGCAGGCCGGCTGCGCGTACGGGCAGGAGGTCTACTCGCTGGCCATCCTGCTCGAGGAAGCCGGCCTGTACGAGCGCTCGCGCATCTACGCCACCGACTTCAACGATGCGGCACTGGTCACCGCCGGCGAAGGCATCTACGCCACGCGCGAGGCGCGCGACTGGTCGCGCAACTACATGGAGGCCGGCGGCCAGCGCTCGTTGAGCGACTACTACAGCGCCCGCTACGACTTCATCAAGCTCGACGGCCGCTTGCGTCGCAACGTCACCTTCTTCAACCACAACCTGGTCACCGACGAGGTGTTCTGCGAGGCCCACCTCATCCTCTGCCGGAACGTGCTGATCTACTTCACCAACCACCTGCAGGACCGCACGCTGGGCCTGTTCCGCGACAGCCTGGTGCGTGGTGGTTTCCTTTGCCTGGGCACGCGGGAGAACATCGATTTCTCGCCCTCGGCCGCCGGTTTCTCCGACGTCGACCATGGCCTGCGCGTGTACCAGGTGGGCGGTAACGGTGCCAGGCCACTGGCCCGATGAGCACCTACCAGGCCATCGTCATGGGCTGTAGCGCCGGAGGCCTGTCGGCCCTGCAGCGCGTGTTGCCCGGGCTGGACAAGCGGCTGGCCGTGCCGGTGGTGCTGTGCTGCCATACCGGCTCGGCCGACGTCTCGTTGCTGGTCGAACTGCTGGGGCGGATCAGCCCGCTGCCGGTGGTCGAGGCGCAGGAGCGCGCGCCGGTGGACAAGGGCGTGATACATGTCGCCCCGGCGGGCTACCACCTGCTGGTCGAGCCCAGCCTGCACTTTTCCCTGAGCATCGACGCCAAGGTCGCCTATGCGCGCCCTTCGATCGACGTGCTGTTCGAGACGGCGGCGGATGCCTGGTATGACACCCTGGTGGCGGTCCTGATGACCGGAGCCAATTCCGACGGCGCGAACGGGCTTGCCGCCGTGCGCCACGCCGGCGGTTACGCCATCGTGCAGGACCCCGCCACGGCGGAGGCCCGGGTCATGCCCCTCGCGGGCCTGGAACGTGCCGGTGCCGATGCCTGCCTCGCCCTCGACGCCATCGCCGAGCGACTCAACCAACTGTGCCTGCCATGAACCCGACCCGCCCAAAGATCCTCGTCGTCGACGACACTCCCGCCAACCTGGTCGCCATGCGGCGTCTGCTGGCCCGTGCCGAGGCCGACGTGTTTGAGGCGGCCAGCGGCAACGAGGCGCTGGCGCTGTGCCTTGATCACCGGTTCGCGCTGGTGCTGCTGGACGTGAACATGCCGGAGATGGACGGTTTCGAGGTGGCGGAGCTGATCTCGGAAAACGACCACTCCAGCGAAACGCCGATCATCTTCGTCACCGCCGCCTACGCGGACGACATCAACCGGATCAAGGGGTATTCGGCGGGTGCGGTGGATTACATCGCCAAGCCGATCAACGACGTGATCCTGCAGTCGAAGGTGAAGATCTTCCTCGAGCTGTATCGCGCACGCGCACTGCTCCAGGATGCGCTGGACGAGTTGTCCACCCGCAACCGGCAGCTGACCGACGAAGTGGCCGAACGCGCCCGCATGGAGCAACTGGTGCGCCACCAGGCCACGCACGATGCACTCACCGGGCTGCCCAACCGGCTGCTGTTCCGCGAACGGCTGGAAAGCACCATTGCCGAAGGCAACAGCGGCGGCACGACATTCGCGCTGGCCTATATCGACATCGACGGCTTCAAGGGTATCAACGACGGGCATGGTCATGCCGCGGGCGACGAACTGCTCAAGGCCATCGCCCTGCGTATCGATGCACGCACGCGCGGCACCGATACCGTCGCACGGCTGGGCGGCGACGAGTTCGCCGTGCTGCTGCACGACACGGGCGACACCACCGGCGCACTGGCGCGCTGCCAGGCGCTGTGCGATGCGATTGCCGAGCCTTATACGCTCACCGTCGGTGACGTGCGCATCCCGGCGCGCATCGGCGCCAGCATCGGCGTCACCATGTTCCGCCCCGGCGAGGCCTACGACGAGATCGTCGCCATCGCCGACGGCGCGATGTACGAGGCCAAGCGCAGCGGCAAGAACCGCTGCGTGCTGGCCTGATTCCGCCGCCTCACGCCATCGCCGCGTCGCGCCTGCCGCGCGGTGCAAGCGTAGCAAGGAAGGCCTCGAGCACGGCGCCGCGATAGCGCTGCCGGTGCAGCAACAGCGTCAGCGTACGCCGCAGGTCGAGGAACGGCGTGGGCAACACCACCAGCCGCCCGGCCGCCCGTGCATCGGCGATCGCCACCTCGGGCAGGCAGGCGATACCGAGCCCGGCGATGACGGCCTGCTTGATCGCCTCGGCCTGGTCCAGTTCGAGCACGGTACGCCCCTCGGGCAGTTCGGCCAGCGCGCGCTCGCTCAGGGCGCGCGTGGCCGAGCCGCGCTCGCGCAGCACCCAGCGCTCGCCGGCGAAATCGTCGCGACGCAGCCGTTTCTTTCCCGCCAGCGGATGCCCGGGACGGGCACAGACCACCAGCCGGTCGTCGCGCCAGGGCCGCGCCTCGATGGCGGCATGTGTCACCGGGCCTTCCACGCAGCCGATATCGAAATCGTGATCGAGCACGCCCTGCGCGATGCGCGCCGTATTGGCGACGCCCAGGCGCAGGGCGATGCCGGGATGGATCGCCGTGAACGACCCGAGCAGCTCCCCCACCAGGTAGTTGCCCACCGTGTTGCTCGCCCCGATGCCCAGCTCGCCGGTAAGCTCGGCCACGTTGCCGGCGGCGCGCCGGCCGAACTCCGCGTGGCGCTCCACCAGTTCCTGGGCCAGGGGCAGCAGTTCGCGGCCACGATCGTTGATCCGCAGGCGGCCGCGCTCGCGCGCGAACAGCGCGGCGCCGAGCTGCCGCTCCAGCTCAGCCAGCGCCATGCTGGCCGCTGGCTGGCTGAGGAACAGGCGCCCGGCGGCCGCGCGAACGCTGCCGGAAAGAGCGATGGCGACGAATACCTGCAACTGGCGTGGACTGATCGCTTGCATAAGATTTATTTATACGCTCGATAAGTCATTTTCAATATCCTTATCGAACCGTCGACGGGACAATGTGTGCCAGTCCAGGAGTCGTCGCCATGCCAGTCCTTCCCGCCACTACCCCGTCGCGCCTGCCCGGCGTGCTCCTCGCCGTGGCGGTGGCCGCGGTCGCCTTCGGCCTGGGTCGCCTGGTGCCGCTCATCGGCGGCGCCGTGTTCGGCATCGTGCTGGGCATCCTCGTGCGCCATGTCGCGCCGCCGCCCGCGTCGTTCCAGCACGGCATCCGCTTCGCCTCCAAGCAGGTGCTGCAATGGTCGATCATCGCCCTCGGCTTCGGGCTCAGCCTGACCCAGGTGGCGCATACCGGCCTCGAGTCGCTGTCGGTCACCCTGGTAACGGTCACCGTGGCGGGCCTGGCGGCCTGGCTGCTGGGTCGCGCGCTGCGGGTGCACGACACGCTTCAGGTGCTGATCGGCGTCGGCACCGCGATCTGCGGCGGATCCGCCATCGCCGCGGTGGTGCCGATCATCAAGCCGGACGAACACGACACCGCGTTCGCGATCTCCACGATCTTCCTCTTCAACCTGGTAGCCGTCCTGCTGTTTCCACTGCTGGGCCACCTGCTGGGCCTGTCCGACCTCGGCTTCGGCCTGTGGGCAGGCACCGCGATCAACGACACCTCGTCGGTGGTCGCGGCCGGTTACAGCTTCAGCCACGCCGCGGGCGACTACGCCACCATCGTCAAGCTGACCCGCGCCACCCTGATCATTCCGATCAGCCTGGGCATCGCCCTGATCGTGGCGTGGCGGCAGAAGCGCAGCGGCGCCAGCGACTTCAGCCTGGCCCGGATCTTTCCCTGGTTCATCCTCTGGTTCCTGGTGGCGTCGGGCATCCGCACGGCCGGCCTGGTGCCCGAGGCGCTGTTACCGGTGATCCACTTCGTGGCCGAATGCCTGATCGTGCTCGCGCTGACCGCCATCGGCCTGTCGGCCGACCTGCGCCGCATGGCGGCGACAGGCCCCCGCCCGATCCTGCTGGGCCTGGGCGTATGGGCCGCGGTGGCGATCAGCAGCCTGCTGGTGCAACACCTGATCGGACGCTGGTAACCGGTGCGTCGGCACCGATAGCCGCGAGCAGGCGCAGGTTCAACGCGTGCTGCTGGGCCTGCCAGGTAGCCAGGCGTGCCTCGTCGATGGTTTCCTGGCCGTCCATCGCGCTGAGCTTGCGCTTCCACCAGCTGGCGTAGGTGTAACGGGATATCTCACCGGTGACATCGCTGCCGATGACGCGCCCCCGCAACGTGGCCAGGATGGCCTCACCACCGGCCTCGCTGAGCGTGCCCTGGTCCCAGTTGGTCATGGCCACCTCGGGCGCATAGGCATCCTTGTCGATCGACAGGTACACCGGCTCGGTGCCGTGCGCCTGCAGGGAGACGAAGGCATCCACCATGGCCTGGCTGGTGGGGAACGCGCGGAAGCGCGCACCAAGCCCGATCGTGTCCGCCCAGCGCGTATCCACGCCGGTGGACCAGTAGGTGAGCTTGCCGGCGCGCAAGGGGCCGAGGTAGTTCTCCCAGGCATGCTTGCGGCCGATGTCGCTCGACGTGATGCCGACGACGTGCACATGGCTGACGCGCGGGAGCATGGCGACCCGACGCACCCACGAGCCGCAATGCACGCCGAAGGGAAACCGCATGTTGTCCGGGTGATTGTCCAGCACCACCACCTGGAAGCCCGAAGCCCCGGGCACGCGCTGCACGAGCGGCCAGGTCAGGTGGTGGAAATCGCCGCTGCCGAGGAACACGGTGCCGTGTTCGCGCGGCAACGTGTCGCGGAGGTCGGCGGCGAAGCGGCGCATGGTGGACAGCGAACAGCCGAAGCGGATGGCTTCCTCGCATTCGCGCAGCGGCAGCACCAGCCTTCCCGGCAGCGCACCGACAGACCCATCCAGGTCAAGTATGACGGGCTTGCGCATCCGCGGCCTCCCACTGGCTGTCGGTCTCGAAGCGATGGGCGAAACGGCGAAGCACGGCGCGCAGGAGTGGCTGGCGCACGAACACGGCGTGGCGGGTGAGGTGGAAACGCGCGCCCAGCGACGCCTTGACCGCCGGGTCCGTCCAGCCGGCGACGTAGAACCGCAAGCCGCGCTGGAGCGCGAATTCCAGGTTGACGAACCAGCTGACGAAATAGAGATCCATCTCGCGCGCCACCGGATAGGCGAAGCCCACGTACTTGTCGAGCAGCTTGCCGTCGTGCTCGTAACAGAGGTTCCAGCCGATCAGCTCGCCGTCCACCCGGTAGGTGAAGACGTGACCACCCGGGTCGCGCAACACGGCGGCAAAGAATTCGCGCGACAGCTTGTCGAAGTGCACCTCGCTCTGCGCGTAGACATTCTCGAACAGCGCGTAGAAGGCATCGACGGTATCGTCCGCGGCGAAGGCCTCGCCGGTGGCGAGCGTGGCCACCTGGAGCTTGTCGCGAGAGCGAAGCTTGCGCCGGAGGTTCTTCCGTCGCGACGCCGAGAGTCGGCCAAGGTAGTCGTCGATGGAAGTGAAATCGATGGGCACATAGGCCAGTGCCTGGCCCTCGACGATGATGTAGCCGTGTTCACGCGCGGCCTCGATGAAGCGGCGTGTCCACGCGCGATCGCGCACCGAGGTCAGCGGCGAATCCACCGCCAGGTCCTTGACGATCAGCAGCGGATGGTCGGCGCCGAACGAGCCCGCCCACCCGGCCGCCACGGCGACGGGATCGCTGTCCGCGTCGAACAGCGAATACTCGGACACGGTGCTGCCCGCGAAGCAGGTGCGCGGCGTGAGCAGGCGCTTGAGCAGGGACTGGAAAGGCAAGCCCGCCACGCGCCGACGCAGTGCATCGTCGGCGGTGGTCAGGAGATCGAACGGTGCCACGAACAATGGCGAACCGTCCGCCGCGCGGAGCGGGACGAACCCGTGCGGCGGATGGCGTTCGAAGTGCCCGAGCAAGGCATCCGGCTCGAGCTGGTTCACGAAAGCCATCGCCGGGCGACCGGTGATCAGCCGCGCTTGGCCAGCGTCAGCAGCTGGTCGAGCAGTGCGATGGCCAGGTCGATCTCGTCATGGCTGATGTCCAGCGACGGCGCGAACGTGATCACGTTCTTGTACCAGCCGCCGACGTCGAGCACGAGGCCGATCTTCTTGCCCTGGTGGGTCAGGCCACCGGCCAGGCCGATGTCGACCATGCGGTCGAGCAGCGCCTTGTTCGGCGTGAACCCGTCGTCCGTGCAGATCTCGGCACGCAGCGCCAGGCCGAGGCCGTCCACGTCGCCGATTTCCTTGTGGCGCTTCTGCAGGTCGCGCAGGCCGTCGAGGAAGTGCTTGCCCTTCTCGGCCACGCGGGTGCCGTAGTCCAGCTCGTAGCCCATCTTGATCACTTCCAGGCCCAGCGCGGTACCGAGCGGGTTGGAATTGAACGTGGAGTGGGTGGAGCCCGGCGGGAAGATCTCAGGATTGATCAGTTCTTCGCGCGCCCAGATGCCGGACAGCGGGTTGAGGCCGTTGGTCAGGGCCTTGCCGAACACCAGCACGTCGGGGCTGACGCCGAAATGCTCGATGGACCAGAGCTTGCCGGTGCGCCAGAAACCCATCTGGATTTCGTCGACCACCATCAGGATGCCGTACTTGTCCAGCACCTTCTTCAGGTCGATGAAGAAGTTCTTCGGCGGGATGACGTAGCCGCCGGTGCCCTGGATCGGCTCGACGTAGAACGCGGCGTATTCGGCCTCGCCGACCTTGGGATCCCACACGCCGTTGTATTCGGTTTCGAACAGGCGCGCGAACTGGCGCACGCACTCATCGGAGTATTCTTCCGGCGTCATGCCCTTCGGGCGGCGGAACGGATACGGGAACGGAATGAACTGCGCGCGCTCGCCGAAGTGGCCGAAGCGGCGACGGTAGCGGTAGCTGGAGGTGATCGACGAGGCGCCCAGCGTACGACCGTGGTAGCCGCCCTCGAAGGCGAACATCAGGCTCTTGCCGCCGCGTGCGTTACGCACCAGCTTCAGCGAGTCTTCCACCGCCTGCGCGCCGCCCACGTTGAAGTGGCAGCGACCGTCCAGGCCGAACTTCTGCTTCGCATCCACCGCGATGGTCTTGGCGAGCTCGATCTTGCCCTGGTGCAGGTACTGGCTGGCCACCTGCGGCAGCAGGTCGATCTGCGCCTTCAGGGTATCGTTGAGGCGCTTGTTGCCGTAACCGAAGTTGACGGCCGAGTACCACATCTGCAGGTCGAGGAACGGGATGTTCTCGCTGTCGTAGATGTAGCTGCCTTCCGCGTGGCGGAAGATCTTCGGCGGATCCACGTAGTGCACGGTGTCGCCGAAGGAGCAGTACTTGGCTTCGTCGGCGAGCAGCGTCGCGTCGTCGATCACGACCTGCGGGTTGCGGGAGAGGATGTTCATGCGGGGAGTTCCTGGGAGATCGTCGCGTGAAGGGGAATGACGGCGTGTGGCGGGAGGCGACCGGCGAGCAGCTCGGGGAGCAGTTCGCGCGCTTCGCTGAAACAGGAGATCGGTGCGTACGGGATGCCCGCCGCGCGGCAGTGCTCGATCAGGCGGTTCTTGGCGAACACGAAGTCCACCCGGTCGGCCGCGCAGAAATCGGAGGCGCCGTCGCCGATCAGCAGGGTCTTGCCGCCGCGCGAGCGTGCCGCATCGACACGGGCGCACTTGCAGGTGCCGGCACGACAACCGCCGACGCTGAACGGCGAGGTGAGGTTCCATCCGCGCGGACCGGACTGCAGCAGATGGTTGGCGACGGTGGGCAGCGGGGCGATGCCGTGGTTGGCGAGGATCGCCTTGATCGCGTGGTCGAGACCGTCGCTGACGATTTCCATCGGCACGCCCAGGGCCACGGTGTCGTGTACGAAAGACGCGAAACCGTGATCGATGTGCAGACCGTCCAGGTGTCGCGACAGTTCGTCGTGGCTCATGTCGAGCAACGCGACCTGACCCGCCATGCAGACGGCTGAACCGATGGTACCGGCACGCCAGTCGCGTTCGAGGACTTCCCAGCCCGGACGCCCGAAACGGTCCAGCAGCGAGTCTATGACGTCCTCGACGGCGATCGTGCCGTCGAAGTCACACAGGATGTTCCAGGCGATCGAATTATCCACTTGCGCAGACCGGTTCATAGGGTATGTGAAGGCTAGGCGTAAATCCTTTCGCACCCCTTTCCCATGGAATTCCCGCCTGTTTTACGCATTCACGCACGTGAAGGAAGCCGGCGTGGCTCGATGACTGCGGCTATGACGACGCCCTCCGGTCTTTTACGATAGCCACCATGGCCCTCCTCCACCGTCTCGCCCTGGTCGTCGCCGCGTTGGCCGGCATCACCTCGCCCGCCTTCGCCGGCGAGGTGCCTACCTATGCTTTCGGCGCCGCGGTGCAACGCATGCCGTCGTGGCTGGGCTCACGCAGCGATCGCGTCGAGCCGTTGCCGTATATCGACATCGATCTGCCCGACGTCGGCGAATTCTCGACGAACGATGGCGTCACCCTCGATGCGATCCGCGGCGAACACTGGCATGGCGGGTTCTACGGCGATTATCGCTGGGGCCGCACCACGCACGACCTCGGGGCTCTCGGTGGCAAGGTTCGCCCGCTATCGCCGCGGCTGCAGGCCGGCGGATACATCGAGTACGCGCCCGACACCCGCTGGACTCTGGGCACGCACCTGAGCCACGACACCGATGGTGCCGGCGCCTATCTCGACCTCTACGTGGACTGGCAACTGCCCGACCTGTGGCTGATCGAGCACTCGCTGGAAGTGCAATGGACGGGCACGAACGGAAGCGCCATGCGCCGGTTTTACGGCCTGTCACCCGACGAGGGTGCGGCCCTTGGCGTAGCGGCCTATCGACCGGGCGCCGGTAGCGAGCAACGTTCGCTGGAATACGACGCCTTCATTCCGACCAGCCAGCACACGGGTATCGCACTCGCACTGGTCTATGGCCGATTGCAGGCGGGGGCCGCATCGAGTCCGCTCGTCGCACGATACGGTTCGCGCACCCAGCTGTCGCGCACCGTGGCGTTCGTCTATCACTTCTGAGTCGTAGCCCGGTCGAACCGGACCAGCACACGCTGACCCACCCGCGACGTGGACGGTGCGTCGAAGGCGAGCACGCATTCCACCGTGCGCGACGTGGCGCGCAGTTGGGCGTCGTCTTCGAGCGTGCCGGGACCGACTACCGAACCGACACGTATCACGGTCGCCTTCATCGACGACGTGGCGCCGGCTTCCGGCGTGACATCGGCCTTCATGCCCACGTGGACGTCGTCGGCATAGGCTTCGTTCACTTCGGCGCGCACGATGCGCGGCGCGTCGGGCAGCAGCACCAGCAGCGGCGCGGCCACGGTAACGCCGGCTCCCGGACCGGTGTGTACGCGGGTTACCGTGCCGGCGACCGGGGCGTGCAGCACGAAGCGGGTTTTCTCGTAACGGGCGGCGGCCACACGTTGCCTGGCCTGCTCCCACTCCGCGCGTGCGGTGCCCTGCGCCGCGGTGAGCTGCGCCAGCGTTTCGGCGGCATCGTCGGCACTCTGTCCGTCGCCGGCGCCGGCTGCCGCCGCCGCGGCGAGACGCCGGCTGCGACGCCTGGCGGCGTCGATGCGCTGCGTATAGCCGGCCAGTTGAGCCTTTGCCTGCGCTTCATGCGCCACGGCCGCATCGATATCCAGGCGTGCCGCCGTGTCGTCCAGCGACGCCAGTGCCTGCCCCGCCGCCACATGATCGCCCTCGCGTACGTCGACACGGGCAAGCACGCCGTCGCGTGGCATCGGCAAGGCCAGCACGCCGCCTTCGATGTCGACCCGGCCACGGGCCACGGCCGCATAGGTGGTCGCGGTCGCCGCGGCATCCGCCTGCGGTGCATCGGCGTGACCCGAGCACCCGGCGACGCCGATCGAAAACGCAAGGACGGACAAAGCGCGGCACACGGTCGTCACGTTCATGACGGGGGTAACTCCGGATGGGTCGGTACCGCCGGCGCGTCGGGCACGATCCGGCGGTCGGCGAGGATACGGCCGTCCTCCATCGACAACACGCGGTCTGCGTGGCCGAGAAGGCGAGGGTCGTGGCTGACGCAGAGCACGGCGGTGCCGTGCGACCGCGCGATGCGGTGGAGCATGTCGATCACCATCTGCCCGTTGGCCGCATCCAGCGCGCTGGTGGGCTCGTCCGCGAACAGCAGTTCGGGGGCCTTGGCGATGGCGCGTGCCACCGCGACGCGCTGCTTCTCGCCACCGGAGAGTGCGGCCGGCAACAGGGCGATGCGATGGGTCAGGCCCACCTCGTCCAGTGCGCGCAAGGCGCGTTCGCGCACCTGCGCCGCGCCAAGGCCGAGGTAATACAAGGGCAGTTCGACCTGCTCCAGCGCGGTCAGCGCGGGAAACAGGTTGAAACCCTGGAAAACGAAGCCCGTATGCCGCAGGCGGAAATGCTCCAGCTGACGGCGATCCAGGCCGCCCAGGCTGCCGCCCAGGGCCGTCACCGTGCCACCGTCGGGCTTTTGCAGGCCACTGAGGATGGCCAGCAACGTGCTCTTGCCGCAGCCGGAAGGGCCGGAAATCAGCGTCAGTTCCCGCGCGTGGATGTCGACGGACAGATCGTGCAACACGGCCGTCTGCACACGTCCGTTGCCGAACGACTTGCAAAGGCCCTGGGCATGGAGCACGGGAGCCGACGAGGGCATGGGCGGAGTCGTGTCGTTCATCGCGTCACCGCAGCAGAGTGGCTGGATCGGCACGGCGCATGCTGCGCATCGCCGCGAGACCGGATACCCCTGCCAGCGCCATGACCAGCACGGCGCAGCCGAGCGTGACGGGTACCGTGAGGCGCACCGGCACGTCCTGCGCCTGGGCGACGGCCATGATCACCACGCCGACCAGGGCCGCCCCGGCCAGGCCCAGCGCACCGACCCAGAAGGCCTGTTCGAGGACGATGCGACGCAAGGCCGGAAGACCTACGCCCAGAGCATTGAGCGTGGCGTATTCACGCACCGAGCCCGTCACCGCGGCGACCAGCGTCTGGCTGGTGATGACGGCACCGACGAGGAAGACGATGCCAGCGAGAAAGAGCACGCCCGTGCCGGCGCCCGTGTCGAACATCCAGTAGCTCACGGAGCGGCGGGCGAAATCCGTCGCCGTCCACGCGTCGTACGGGCCGAAGCCGTGCGCACCGCGGAGGCGCGCGGCGACGGGAGACGGGTCGATACCCGGGGCAACGCGCGCCAGCAGGTAGGTGGGCCGGGCGGTGGCCCGGGCATCGCCGTCGAGGCGTCGCGCGGTTTCCAGCGAGGCCACCACATTGACGCCGCCCAGCGCGCGCAGCCCCGACGTCACGCCCACCACGTGCACGGGGTAGCCGTTGATGGCGGCGGTGCGGCCCACGGCCGTACCCAGCTTGTCGAGGTCGGCGCGGTCGATCACCACGCTGTCCGGTTCGGCGAGACGGGCACGTAGCGGCGCGTCGAGCACGTGCGCGAACATCATGCCGTCGGCACGCACGTCGATCCCGGACACGTAGACCGACACCCCGCCGGTGTGGTTGCCACCATGCCAGTCGGCGTCCAGCCAGACGTACGATTCCACCTGCCGGATGGCGGGGTCCATGCGCATCCGCATTTCGACGTCCGGATCGATGGCGCGCCCCTGGTCCACGCTCTGCGTTCCCGGGTAGCCCACCCAGAGATCGGCGGACGACCCGGTGACGTACACGCTGGCGCTGCTGAAGATGCCCAGCACCAGGGCGGCCTGCAGCACCTGCAACAAGCCGGCGAAGCCGACGGCGAGCACCGCGGGCAGGAACCGTCGCCATTCGTGGACGAGCGTCTTGCGGGCCAGGGGCACCATCAGCGGGCAGCCTGTGCGTCGGGCGTGCCGTCGGGGCCCAGCGGCGCGCCGCCGACGGCCTTGAACAGCGCGACATAGGCCAGCGCGCGCGACGTGCGCGCATCGATCACCGCCACCTTCGCGTTATCCACGGCGGCACGGCTGCGGGCGACGTCGATCTGGCTGGCCAGTGCAAGTTCCGCGCGACGCGACACGGCGGCATCGTCGGTGGCAGCCGACTGCAAGAGGGCATCGCCGAGGCGCTCGCGCTCCGCCTCGCGGCCGAGCGTGTCGAGCGCGGATTGCACCTCGGCGACACCCTGCAGGACCGACTGGCGGTAGTTCAGCAGCGTGGCCCTGAATTCGTGTTTCTTCGCATGCGCGATGGACTGGCGCATGCCCCAGTCGAACAGGGGGATGTCGAGGATCGGCCCCAGCGAGGCGATGCCCGTCGTGTTCCGCGTCCGGTGATAACTGATGACTTCGGTCGACCAGATCATGGAGGCGCCCAGCCCGATGTTCGGATACATGTCGGCACGCGCCAGGCCCAGTTCGCCCGCCATGCGGGTAACGTCACCCTCGAGGGCGGCGATCTCCGGCCGCGTGCGCAACAGTTCGGCGGGCGCTTCTTCCAGCTTCCACGCCCCCAGGCGCGGCACCTCGCCCGGCGCGTTCCACGACGGATCGGGCGCCAGCCTGCCCAGCAACGCGGCAAGCCGGCGGGCAGCGGTGTCCGCCGCATTGGCCGGGTCCAGCATCGCCTGGGCTGCCCGGTCCACTTCTGCCCGCGCCTGCGCCACGTCGGCGGGGGAAGCCAGGTGCAGGTCCGCGCGCTTGCCGACCAGTGCCATGCGCCGCGACGCCGCATCGCGCATGTCGCCCAGCAGCGCGATGCGGTTCTGCGCGGCGCGCAGTTCTACCCAGTCGCGCACCACCTCGGCGATCACGGTCACGCGCGCGGCACACACGTCGGCCTGGCGCGTCATCAGGGTGCCCTGGGCAGCTCGCCGGGTACCCGTGGCCCGACCGAACAGGCCCAGCTCCCAGGTCGCGTCGAAGCCGGCGGCGAAGAACGACGCACTGGCGTCCGGTTCGGTAAGGTCCTCGGTCTTGGCCCGCAGGGCCGGCAGGTAGGGATCGCGTGCGTGGTGATCGAGCGAACGGGCAGCCTCCAGACGCTCGGTCATGGCCTGGATATCCAGGTTCTCGGACAGTGCCCGTGCGACCAGGGCGTCCAGCGCGGGATCGCCGAAGGCCTTCCACCAGCCGGTCATGTCGGGCGCGGCCGGAGCGGAGGCAGGCAAGCCATCCCAGGCCGCCGGCGTGGCGGGCGGGACGACGGGAAGTTTCACGCCCACGGGTCCGCATGCCGTCATGCTCAGCGCGCATACGACACACAGCGCCCGATGGCTCCAACCCAGCATGTTCACATTCCAGTCCAAGACATCGGGGCGATAGTGCACGGCGTTCCTTAGCGCCAACTTTCAGATGCCCAAGATACCGACGCACCAAAAGACCGCCGTGGAGCACAGCGGCCGTCCGGACGACGGCGGGACGATCGAAAAAGATGGATGTCACCGGGCCTCGATGGCCCGCGCCCTGCCCCTTCGCCATGCGAGGCGCCGGTTACGGACCGTAGGCAGACAGGCTACCCGCGCAAGAGTTCCCTGCCGCGCCCATTCGCCGGCCGGGTACGCGGGATCAGCGGT
Organism: Xanthomonas sp. NCPPB 2632; assembly: GCF_041228075.2. Lineage (NCBI taxonomy): Bacteria > Pseudomonadati > Pseudomonadota > Gammaproteobacteria > Lysobacterales > Lysobacteraceae > Xanthomonas > Xanthomonas sp. NCPPB 2632. Next base: position 976,316 of record NZ_CM192979.1, on the reverse strand, counting down.
CGTCGCGCGTCCAGATGACGCCGTCGGTTTCCTGCACCGGAAACACCGTGACCGGTTCGTAGGCGGGCGGACAGGTGACCGCGCCGGTACGCAGGTCGAAACGCGCCCCGTGACGCACGCATTCCACCTCGAAGCCCAGCACGGGACCGCCGGCCAGCTCGCCGCCGTCGTGCGTGCACACATCCTCGATGGCATGAAGCTGGCCATCGATGTTGTACACGGCAATGGCGGTGTCGCCATCCCAGACGACCCGGTGCTCACCCGGCAGCAATTCACCGCGCGTGCCGACGCGCACCCAGGCCGTCATGCGCGCAGATCCTTCACGAGGTACTCGAAACGCAGGTCGTCACGCTGCGGCAGGCCGAAACGTTCGTCGCCATAGGGAAAGGGCTTGGTCTTGCCGGTGCGCCGATAACCGCGGCGTTCGTACCAGGCGATCAGCTCGGCGCGGATGTCGATCACGGTCATCTCGATGCGCGCGCTCGCCCACTCGTCGCGGGCGATGCGCTCCACTTCGTCGATGACCAGCCGCCCGATCCCTGCGCCCTGGGCCGGTGGATGCACGGAGAACATGCCGAAATAGCAAACGGGCCCCTGACGCTCGATGTAGCAGGAGGCGAGAACTTCGTCGCCCCGCTCGAGCAGGACGAACCGGCCATCGGCACCGGCAAGGAGGTCCTCGATCTCGCTGACATCCGTACGCCGGCCATGGAGGAAATCGGCCTCGGTGGTCCAGCCGGCCCGGCTGGCATCGCCGCGGTAGGCGGACTCGACCAGCGAGGCGATCGCCGGGGCGTCGGCGGCGGAGGCGGTACGAAAGGCGTGCATGTCAGTCACACCAGAAGCTTGCGAACTTTGGCGATCGCTTCGATGAACGCGTCCACCTCGGCCTTCGTGTTGTAGAACGCGAACGACGCCCGCAGCGTGGCCGGGACGCCGAAGAACTGCATCAGCGGGTGGGCGCAATGGTGGCCCGAGCGTACCGCTACGCCCTGCAGGTCGAGCAACGTCGCCATGTCGTTGGCATGCGCGCCTTCGATCAGGAACGAGATGACCGGCTCCTTGTCCTTCGCACGGCCGAAGATCCGCATGCCGGGCACGCTTTCCAGCGCTTGCGTGGCATAGGCCAGCAGGTCCTGTTCGTACGCCCTCACGCGGTCGAAGCCGAGGCCCTGGATGTAATCGATGGCGGCGCTGACGCCGGCAAAACCGGCGATGTTCGGGGTGCCTGCTTCGAAACGATGCGGTGGATCGGCGAACACGGTGCCGTCGAAACGTACCTCGCGGATCATCTCGCCACCGCCGAACAACGGCGGCATGGCCATGAGGTGTTCCCGCTTCGCCCACAGCGCGCCGGTGCCCGTCGGGGCGAGCATCTTGTGGCCGGTGACCGCGTAGAAGTCGCAGCCCAGTGCCTGGACGTCGATCGGCCGATGCGGCGCCGCCTGCGAACCGTCGACCAGCAGCGGGATACCGCGTTTGCGACATTCGCGGGCGATCTCCCGGATCGGATTGACCGTACCCAGCACATTGGAGACATGGGTGACGCAGGCCAGCTTCACCTCGGGGGTGAGCATGCGCACGAACGCGTCGAGGATCAGTTCGCCATCGGCATCGATCGGCGCCGCCTTGACGGTGGCACCGGTTCGCTCGGCCACCAGCTGCCAGGGCACGATGTTGGCATGGTGCTCCATCACCGTGGTGAGGATCGCATCGCCGGGCCGCAGACGCGGCATGGCATAGCTGTAGGCAACCAGGTTGATCGCCTGCGTGGTGCCGGAGGTGAGGATCACCTCGTCGCGCGAGGGCGCGTTGATGAAGCGGGCCAGCGCGTCGCGCGCACCCTCGTACGCGGCCGTGGCTTCCTCGCCCAGCGCATGCACGGCGCGCGACACGTTGGCGTTGCGCTCGCGGTAGTGGCGATCTACCGCTTCGATCACCGACAGCGGCTTCTGCCCGGTGTTGGCGTTGTCGAAATAGATCAGCGGCTTGCCGTGCACGGTGCGCGACAGCAGCGGAAAGTCGGCGCGGATGCGCTCGACGTCCAGCGGGAGGACGACGGATTCGGGCTTGGCGTTCATGGCTGGCTCCGTACTTCGTTAGTCGGCGGACGGCCCGGTCGGCAGGTGCGCGACCAGCAAATCGCCCAGGTGCTCGCGCAAGGCCTCGTTCGGCAGCGATTCCAGCGCCGCGCGGCAGAACGCCAGGGTCAGCAGGCTGCGCGCCTGGGCGAGCGGAATGCCGCGTGAGCGCAGGTAGAAAAGCGAGCGTTCGTCCAGTTGGCCGATGGTGGCGCCGTGCGCGGCCTTGACTTCGTCGGCGTAGATCTCGAGCTCGGGCTTGGTGTCGATTTCCGCAGAGGCGGAGAGCAGGAGGTTCTTGTTGCTGAGCGACGCATCGCTGCCGTCGGCACCCTCGGCGACCACGATCGCCCCACGGAACACGCCGCGCGAGCGACCGTTGGCGATGCCCCGCCAGAGCGCGTCGGACGTGGTGTCCCGCGCCTCGTGACGCACTTCCAGCTGGGTATCCGTATGCTGCCGGCCGTCCAGCGCGAACACGCCACGCGATTCGAACCGCGCGCGATCGCCGACCAGTTCGGCCGTCAGTTCGTGGCGCACCAGCGCGCCGCCGACTTCCAGCGCATGCACGATGGCCGAGGCGTTCGCCTCCAGCCTCACATGGCCACGGCGGAACAACGTGGAGGAGGCCGACGCGTGCTGCAGCAGCACCAGGCCGAGGTGACCACCGGCGTGCACGATGTGGTCGGCGACCACGGTGCCCAGCTGCACACCCTCACCGGCCGACACGTAATGCTCGACCAGATCGACATGGGCGCCCTCGCCCACCTCGACCAGCATGCGGACATGCCAGGCCGTATCGGGCTGCGCGCCGCTGGACACGTGCACGACGTGCACGGGCGACGCCAACCGGGCACCCGCCACGACGCGGAGCACCACCCCGTCGGTCGCCAGCGCCGCATTCAGCTGCGCGAGCGCGTCGTCGGCATCGTGGCGCAGGCGACCCGCCAGCGCGAAGCGCAGCGGCTCGGCCTCGGTTGCCAGCGCCGTACCCAAGGTCATCAGCGAGACACCCTCGAGCGCACTCGTGACGGACAGGTCGTCGCGAAACACACCGTCGACGAAGACGAGACGAGGCCCGTCCACGCCCGGCAACGCGAACGAGGCCGGGCCGATCGCGAAGTTCGCCGCGGCGTCGGCATCGGCCAGACCGAACGCGCGCTGCGACAGCGCGCGCAGCGGTGTGTATTTCCACGATTCGCTGCGCGCACCGGGAAGCCCATGCGCGGCGAACCGCTGCAGGTTGTCATGACGCGCGGCATCCACCCAGGCGATACCCGTGGCGGGCACGCCGGCGGCGGCATCCAGTGCCGCCCGCACGAACGGGGACGGCGCGCTGGTCATGCCGGCGCCCCGGCAAGATCGACCTTGCGCAGTTCCGGATGCGCCTCGGCGAGCCAGGCATAACCCTGTTCTTCCAGCTTCAGCGCCAGGCCCTTGTCGCCACTCTCCACGATGCGGCCACCGGCCAGCACGTGAACGAAATCCGGTTCGATATAGTCGAGCAGGCGCTGGTAGTGCGTCACGACCAGGAACGAGCGATCCGGCGAACGCAGCGCGTTGACGCCACCGGCCACCTGCTTGAGTGCGTCGATGTCCAGGCCCGAGTCGGTCTCGTCCAGGATGGCCAGCTTCGGTTCGAGCACGGCCATCTGGAAGATCTCGTTGCGCTTCTTCTCGCCACCGGAAAAGCCTTCGTTGACCGCGCGATGCAGCAGTTCGTCGGAGATCTGCATCACCTTCAGCTTCTCGCGGACCAGCTTGAGGAAACGCATGGAATCCAGCTCGTCCTCGCCGCGAAAACGACGTTGCGCGTTGAGCGCCGCGCGCAGGAAATAGGTGTTGTTCACGCCGGGGATCTCGACCGGGTACTGGAATGCCAGGAACACGCCGGTGGCGGCGCGCTCCTCCGGGTCCAGCGCCAGCAGGTCCACGCCGTTGAACAGCACGGAACCCTCGGTGACTTCATAGCCCTCGCGCCCCGCCAGCACGTTGCCGAGCGTGGATTTACCGGCGCCGTTGGGGCCCATGATGGCGTGCACTTCGCCGGGCTTCACCTGGAGCGAAAGGCCTTTGAGGATCTCCTTGCCTTCGACGCGGGCATGGAGGTTGTCGATCGTGAGCATGTGCATGACGTGGCTGTCCATCAGGGCGTGAGGTGCGAGAGCGCATCGAGCGCGTCGTCGCGGCGTTCCCAGGGCACGAACAGGTGATCGTGCAGGAACGCGGATACGGGGTTGCAGGGAATGCCACGCTTCGCGAGCGCGGCGGAAACGGCGGCCATCATGCCTACCGCGGTAAGACTGGATTGCACGCGCAGGGTGATGCGCGCCCAGAGCATGCGCTCGCCGGCGACGTCCGCTTCGGGATCCACATCGACGATCAGCGTGGTGCCTTCGGCTTCACGGAACATCATCAGCGCATCGGCCATGCGCTGGCGCGCCTTCTCGTGGGAGGCGTGCAGGAAACGCTTCGGCACGGGGTCAAGGGCCGGCTCCAGCGCCGCGAGCAGCGCGCGCAGGTCGGTCAGGCCCGGGGCGGAACCGGCGATACCCATCGTCAGCCCACCGCGCCTTCGAGGGACACCTCGAGCAGCTTCTTGGCCTCGACCGCGAACTCCATGGGCAGCTCGCGGAACACCTGCTTGCAGAAGCCGTCGACGATCATCGACACGGCATCTTCCTCGCCGATGCCGCGCGATAGGCAGTAGAACAGCTGGTCGTCCGAAATCTTGGACGTGGTGGCCTCGTGCTCGACGATGGCCGAGGGGTTTTTCACTTCCATGTACGGGAACGTGTGCGCACCGCACTTCTTGCCGATCAGCAGCGAGTCGCACTGCGTGTAGTTGCGCGCGCCGTCGGCACCCTTCTCGATCTTCACCAGGCCGCGGTAGCTGTTGGAACTGCGGCCGGCACTGATGCCCTTGGCGACGATTTTCGACTTGGTGCCCTTGCCGATGTGGATCATCTTGGTGCCGGTATCGGCCTGTTGGCGGTGGTGCGTCAGCGCCACCGAGTAGAACTCGCCCACCGACCGATCGCCGCGCAGCACGCAGCTGGGGTACTTCCAGGTGATCGCCGAACCGGTCTCGACCTGCGTCCAGGAGATCTTGGAATCCGCACCGCGGCAGTCGCCGCGCTTGGTCACGAAATTGTAGATACCGCCGACGCCGTTCTCGTCGCCGGGGTACCAGTTCTGCACCGTGGAATACTTGATCTGAGCGCGCTCCAGCGCGACCAGTTCCACCACGGCCGCGTGCAGCTGGTTCTCGTCGCGCATGGGCGCGGTACAGCCTTCGAGGTAGGACACATAGGCGTCGTCCTCGACGACGATCAGCGTGCGCTCGAACTGCCCGGTGTTGATCGCGTTGATGCGGAAGTAGGTGGACAGTTCCATCGGGCAACGCACGCCCCGCGGAATGAACACGAAGCTGCCGTCGGAGAACACGGCGGAGTTGAGCGCCGCGAAGTAGTTGTCGCCCGTGGGCACCACGCTGCCCAGGTACTGGCGAACCAGGTCGCCGTGCTCGCGGATGGCTTCGGACATGGAGCAGAAGATGACGCCCGCCTCGGCCAGCTCCTTGCGGAACGTGGTGCCCACCGACACCGAGTCGAACACCGCGTCCACGGCCACACCGGCCAGCCGGGCACGCTCGTGCAGCGGCACGCCCAGCTTCTCGTAGGTTTCCAGCAGCTTCGGGTCCACCTCGTCGAGCGACTTCAGGCCGGCCTTCGGCGCCGAGTAGTAGCTGACGGACTGGTAATCGATGGGCGCGATGTCGAGCTTGGCCCAGTCCGGCGTGGGCATGGTCAGCCAGTGGCGATAGGCTTCGAGACGCCACTGGGTCATCCACTCCGGCTCGCCCTTGATGGCGGACAGCTGGCGGACGATGTCCTCGCTGAGGCCGGGCGGAAGGCTGTCCGATTCGATGTCGGTGACGAAACCCGCCTCGTAGCGGCGGTTGAGCGCTTCCACCACTTCAGCGTTGTCGTGCACCGGGGCTACCACGTCGCGTGTCATGTTCTCACTCTCATTCATGCGTTTGCCTGCGCGACCGGGGTCGCGTCCTTCGCCGACGCCGCGGGGCGATCGGCCAGCATCTGTGCGAGGGTCATGGCGCGAAGCACGCTGCCGATGGCCCCGGATACCGAGCGCCAGCTTTCGCTGACGCCGCATTGCGACTGGCGCTCGCACTGGCCCTGCGCCACGCTGCATTCGGTCATGCCGATGGCGCCCTCGATGGCCTCGACGATGTCGGCCAGGCTGATGGCTTCGGCCGGACGCGCCAGCCGGTAGCCACCATTGACGCCGCGGAACGACTCCACCAGGCCGGCGTGGCCCAGCAGCTTCAGCACCTTCGACACCGTGGGCAATTCCAGGCGCGCTTCTTCGGCGATCTGGGCAGTGCTCAGAACGTCGGCGGGGTGGACGGCGATGCAGGTCATCACCACCGTCGCGTAATCGGTCAATCGGCTGACACGAAGCATGGGGGAAGGGGCACAGTCAATACCGGACCAAAATGGTACTGTATCGAGCCCTTCGGCGCAATAACGGCACCAAATGCACCCTATTGGTGCACCAATATGCGCATATTGGTGCGAGCGACATGAAGCATAGGCACCCCGCGTCCGGCATGCCATACCCATCAAGGGGTTAGCCCATCCCAACGCATGGCATGCATCGTGCTCAGTCCTTTCCCATTCAACCAGAACGGGAAGCCGCGGCACATGAAGTGGATCAACGCGATCATCAAGCCGTTCACGCTGGACGACGTACGCGAGGCGCTCGCGGAAGTCGGCGTCCAGGGAATGACCGTCACGGAGGTAAAAGGCTTCGGTCGCCAGCACGGCCACACGGAGCTCTATCGGGGGGCCGAGTACGTCGTGGACTTCCTGCCCAAGCTGAAGATCGAGATCGCCGTAACCGACGACCAGCTCGAACGGGCCGTCGAGGCGATCACCACCGCGGCCCGCACGGGCAAGATCGGCGACGGCAAGATCTTCGTCATCGACCTCGAGCAGGCCATTCGTATCCGCACGCAGGAGGTCGACGGCGATGCCCTCTAAGCTCACCCGCACGCTGCTCGCCACCCTGGCCGCCACCGTCGCGCCAGGCCTCGCTTTCGCCCAGGCCACCGCCGCACCGGCCCATCTGGACTCCGGCGACACGGCATGGATGCTCACCGCCACGATGCTGGTGCTGCTGATGACCATCCCGGGCCTGGCGCTGTTCTATGGCGGCATGGTCCGCGCCAAGAACCTGCTGTCCGTCCTCATGCAGTGTTTCGCCATCACGGCGCTGGTCACGGTGCTGTGGGTGGTCTACGGCTACTCCGTCGCCTTCGACACTACCGGCATGGTCGCCGGCAGCACCAACCTGCATTCGTTCGTCGGCGGACTGGGCCACGCCATGCTGGCCGGACTCAAGCCGGACAGCCTCTACCTCACCATCCCGGAAGGCGTGTTCGTGATGTTCCAGATGACCTTCGCGATCATCACGCCCGCGCTCATCGTCGGCGCCATCGCCGAGCGCATGAAGTTCTCCGCGTTGCTCGTCTTCACCGCGCTCTGGTTCACCCTGGTCTACCTGCCCATCGCACACATGGTCTGGGGTGGTCCGGGTTCGTTCCTCGGCGACCTGGGCGTACTCGACTTCGCCGGCGGCACGGTGGTCCACATCAACGCCGGTATCGCCGGCCTGGTCGGCTGCCTGGTCATCGGCAAGCGCCGCGGCTTCCCGCACACACCGATGCCGCCGCACAACCTCGGCTACACGCTGGTGGGCGCAAGCATGCTGTGGCTGGGCTGGTTCGGCTTCAACGCCGGCTCCGCCGTCGCGGCCAACGGCAGCGCCGGCATGGCCATGCTGGTCACCCAGATCGCCACGGCCGCGGCGGCCATCGGCTGGACCGCCATCGAATGGCTGACCCATCGCCGGCCGAGCGTCCTCGGCATCGCTTCCGGCGCCGTGGCCGGCCTGGTCGCGATCACCCCGGCAGCCGGCACCTGCGGCCCGGGTGGCGCGCTGGTGCTCGGCCTTGTTGCGGGCGTGGTCTGCTTCTTCTGCGCAACGAAGCTGAAGCGTCGCTTCGGTTACGACGACTCACTGGATGTCTTCGGCGTGCACGCGGTAGCCGGCATCATCGGCGCCCTGCTCACCGGCCCGCTGGCGGCTCCGCTGCTCGGCGGCTTCGGCACGGTCACCGACCTGGGCGGCCAGTTCTGGATTCAGTGCAAGGGCGTCGGCTTCACCGTCGCGTACAGCGCCGTGCTCAGCTACGTCATCTTCAAGGGCATCGCCGTGACGATGGGGCTGCGGGTGGACGAGGAACAGGAACAGGTGGGTCTGGATATCGCGCTGCATGAGGAGCGGGGGTACAACTTGTCTTGAGGGCTTGGGGCTTGGAGCCTTGGAGCAAGAGCCGGCGGGTGCCACCCTCGTGGCCACGCCTGCGGCGACCCGCTAAGGAAGGGCCGCTCCGCGGCCGTTTATCTATTCCCCTTCGGGGCGGGTCGGGCTTCGCACGGGGGTTTTCGACTCGACATCCTGTCTCGCGAAAACGGCCGGCCGTCCTGGCCGGCCCCGCTGCGCGGCCTTGTCCGTTCGAACCCCTCGCCTGCGGCTACCGGCCACGAGGGTGGCACCCGCCGGCTCTTTCGCAGACTGAGGTTGCGTGTGGGGAGAGCGAAGAGCCTGGTTTCGCTTCGTTGCTGGGAACGCTCGCTTGCCTGCTTTACATGGCATCGGTCGCCTTAGATACGTTGAGGGTTCGCGCACGTGCGTGCGCTCCTACCCCCCAGCCGGCAGATCATGCGTTGGATATGCCAAGACCGGCCCTCCCCCTGGGGTAGGAGCCCACGATGTGGGCGAAAAGCCAACAAAGCGACGACGCCGTACCCCGCACCTCTGCGACCGCTCGCGTCACAACCCACCTCAGTGTCGGAAAGAGCCGGCGGGTAGCCCCCTCGGTGCCGGTAGCCGCAGGCGAGGGATTCGCACAGATCAGGCCCGAAGGGGGCCGGCCAGGACGGCCGGCCGTTCTCGCGAGACAGGATGTCGAGTCGAAAACCCCTGTGCGAAGCCCGACCCGGGCCCGAAGGGCAATAGACAAACGGCCGCGGGTAGGAGCGCACGATGTGCGCGAATCAAAGACACGGCCGCGCTAGCGGCTTTCCACGACGGGTCGCCGCAGGCGTGGCACCGAGGGGGCTACCCGCCGGCTCTTGCTCCAGGCGCCAAGGGCCACGCTCCAACCCGATGCCGAAGGCGAGCCAAAGCCCGCCGACGACCAAAGTCAAAAGCAACCGAAAACTTACCTATTCACCCAATGGCACCGGCGCACACTGTGGTAATGCCCGTGGTGATCGGAAACACGTACCGGCTTGCAGACCTGGTGACGATGGTGCACCGGATGATGCGGGGGCGGACGGTGACCGTCGGCATGCGCGGCCAGCGGCGCGATGAAAGCGGCACCCATGACCATGAGGGCCAGGAAACGCGAACGATGGGTGGTGCCGTTGCCTGCGATGCGCGTCTTCATGCGGATTTCCGGTGGGTGGTTTGACACACCGTCGTGGTTTGGCGAGGGTGAGTCAATACATATGCGGGGGTGTCTTGGTTGTTGCGAGTGGTGGCGTTCATATCGGGTCGCGAATCGTAGGTTTTTTCGCCCACATCGTGGGCTCCTACGGGGTGCGGAGCAACGCGGGGGGGGGACGGGAGGCGGGGTCAGAGTCGCCCGTCGACGCTATCCTGGGGGAGCACCGATTTGACGTCGTAGACTACCGCGCCGGGCTTGCCGAAGGCGCGGATCTTCGGTGCGCCGAAGGCACGGAATTCGTCGTGGGCAACGGCAACGATGATCGCGTCGTAGACACCCTCCTCGATCGTATCCACGGTACGCACGCCGTATTCGCGCGAGCACTCCTCGTTGTCCACCCAGGGGTCGTAGACATCGACATGGGCCATCGACTGTTTCAGTTCGCGCACGATGTCGATCACGCGCGTATTGCGCAGGTCGGGGCAGTTTTCCTTGAAGGCGAAGCCCAGCACCAGCACGCGCGCGTCGACGATATGCAGGCGGCGCTCGCTCATCAGGCGGATGACCCGATCGGCCACATAGGTGCCCATGCGGCTGTTGATGCGTCGCGCGGCGAGGATCAGCTCCGGGTGATAGCCGGTGACCTCGGCCTTGTGGGTAAGGTAGTAGGGGTCCACGCCGATGCAATGGCCGCCGACCAGGCCGGGACGGAACGGCAGGAAGTTCCACTTCGTGCCGGCGGCGTCCAGCACCTCGCCCGTGTCGATGCCCAGCCGGTTGAAGATCAGCGCCAGCTCGTTGACCAGGGCGATGTTGACGTCGCGCTGCACGTTCTCGATCACCTTGGCCGCTTCGGCGATGCGCACCGAGGATGTCTTGTGCGTACCGGCGCGGATGATGGTGCGGTAGAGCGCATCGACGCGATCGGCCGCTTCCGGCGTGGAGCCCGAGGTGAGCTTGCGGATGTCCACGACGCGGCGCGCGTGATCGCCGGGATTGATGCGCTCGGGGCTGTAGCCGCAATGGAAATCCACATTGAAGACCAGGCCGGAGCCGGCTTCGAGGATCGGTACGCAGATCTCTTCCGTGGTGCCCGGATACACCGTGGACTCGAAGATCACCAGGTCGCCCCGCGACAGCAGGCCACCCAGCATGCGGCAGGCTTTTTCCAGCGGCTCCAGGTCCGGGCGCTGGGCTTCGTCGATCGGCGTGGGCACCGTCACGATATAGACGTTACGGTCGGACAGGTCGGCGACATCGCCGGTGTAGCGCAACTTCGCGGCGGCGGTCAGCGCATCGCCGGTCACCTCCCGCGTGTGGTCGTGGCCCGCGCGCAATTCGGCGAGGCGAGCGGGGGCGATGTCGAAGCCGAGGGTATCGAAGTGGCGGCCGAACTCCACCGCCAGCGGCAGTCCGACGTAGCCGAGACCGATGATGCCGATCCGCGGATCAGGGATGAGAGCCATGGTGCGCCCGGGTTTCCAAAGAAACGAAGCGTACACGGCGCAGCGACGGCTTAATACCACTTGTCGGCCAAACCGTGGCGCCATGACACGCCTGCGCAAAGCCTCTAAGCTCATTGCACGACCGCCTGCACAGATCTTCCATGACCGCTACCGACGACCGTTCCGTCGCCCGCCTCGCGTGGGCGCGCCACGCCACCGGGCAAGCCTCGCTCACGCTCGAGCCGGCCTCCGCCGATGCCAGCTTCCGCAGCTACTGGCGCGGCCATGTCGACGGGCAACCCGTGATCGTCATGGATTCGCCGCCCGCCCAGGAAGACCCGGCGCCGTGGGTGGCCATCGGCCAGCGCCTCGCCGCCGCCGGCCTGCACGTGCCGACGGTGATGGTGGCCGACCTGGCCCAGGGCTTCCTGCTGATCGAGGACCTGGGCACACGCACCTACCTGCCGGAGCTGTCCGACACCACGGTGGATGCACTCTATGGCGACGCGCTGGACGCCCTGCTGCGCATGCAATCGCGCGTGGATACGTCCGGCCTGCCCGCGTTCGATCACGCGTGGCAGACCATGGAAATGGAGATCATGCCGACCTGGCTGCTGGAGCGGCACCTGGGCGTGACCCTGGACTGCGCCGACTGGGAAATCGTGGAGCAGGCTTTCACCGTGATCCTGCGTACGCTGACCGAGCAGCCGCGCGCCTTCATGCACCGCGATTACCATAGCCGCAACCTTCTGGTCACGGCGGAACGCTCGCCGGGCGTCATCGATTTCCAGGGTGCGATGTCCGGGCCGATCACCTACGACCTGGCCTCGTTGCTGCGCGATGCGTACATCGTCTGGGACAACGAGCGGGTGGAGGGCTGGGTGGAGGCCTACCGCCTTCGATTACTGGATGCGCGCCTGCTCGATGACACTGTCGATGCCGATCGCTTCCGCCGCTGGTTCGACCTGGCCGGCCTGCAGCGACACATCAAGATCCTGGGGCTGTTCTGCCGCCTCTGCTATCGCGACGGCAAGCCGGGCTACCTGCACGACCTGCCTCGCGTATGGCGCTACGTGCTCGACACGGCGCGGCGCCATGCGGACATGGCGCCCCTGGCCGACCTGATCGAGGCACGCATCGGCGAGCGCGACCTGACCCGGGCACGCCAGCCGTGAGGCACGCGCTGATCCTTGCCGCCGGCCGCGGCGAACGCATGCGTCCGCTGACCGACCATACGCCCAAGCCACTGCTGGATGTCCACGGCAAGCCGCTGATCGTGCATCACCTGGAGAAGCTGGCTGCCGCCGATGTGCGCTACGTCGTCATCAACACGTCGCACCTGGCGGACCGATTTCCCGAGACGCTGGGCGACGGCTCGCGCTGGGGCATACGCATCCGCTATTCCTACGAAGGGCCGAAACCGCTCGAAACCGGCGGTGGCATGCTCAACGCGCTGCCGCTGCTGGGGCCGGAGCCCTTTATCGTGGTCAGCGCGGATATCTGGAGCGACATCGACTACGCCGCACTGCCCCGCGAACCGCAGGGACTCGCACACCTGGTGATGGTGCCCAACCCCGACTTCCATCCGGCGGGCGACTTCGCCCTGGCGGACGGCACGCTCCACGACGACGGTGATGCACCGGCGGTTGCCGAACGCCTCACCTTCGGCAACGTGGGTGTGTACCGGCGCGAGCTGGTGGCCGACGAAGCGCCGGGCGCGTTCAAGCTGTTGCCGATGTACCGGCGGGCCATGACACAAGGGCGCCTGCACGGCGAGAAGTTTGAAGGCTTCTGGCGCAACGTGGGCACGCCTGCGCAACTGGATGAACTTCGCGCGGTGCGATAGACGCAGGCGCTGCTTTACTGCACGGTCACCGTGCTCAGTTCACGCAGACGTTCGTGTCCCATGGCGAAGGCCTGGTTGAACGCACTGGTGATGTCGTTGAAATCGTGCGTGCCCGTATTGGCTTCGATCTCTTCGCCGACGTGATCCAGTATGCGGTAACTTGCGCGATACACCTGCTCGCCATCGACACCGCTGTGCTTTACCGCCTTGGCGACCACTCTGAACTTGTTCTGGTTTTCCATTGCCACTCCTCCCCCTGGTGCATGACCGATACTGACCGGGGAAGATGACCGTTGCAAGTGACTTTGGCGTCGCCACGATGGCGCCGCGTCAACTGCGCGGAGAAGCTTCCACGGCAACGTTGTTGGTGTTGCCGGCGACGGCGGCAGGCGCCTCCGCGGCGGGTGCGACGGCACCTGCGTCATGCACCGCATGCTGTGCCTCGGCCGGATGCAGCGTCGGCACCGGCGGCAGCGTCGGCGGCTCGGTGCTGGCGACATCCGACGAGAGCGCGGCCTGGGCCGCTTCATGGGTCATCACCACGATGCTGATGCGGCGGTTGATCGGCGCGGACGGATCGTTCTTGTCGAACGGCACCGACGCCGCCAGGCCCACCACGCGCGCCACCTTGTCCGGCTGCATACCGCCGTCGGTCAGAGTACGGCGCGCGGCGTTGGCCCGATCCGCCGAGAGCTCCCAGTTGCCGTACGCGCTGTCGGCACGGATATAGGGTGCGTTGTCGGTATGGCCGGAAATGCTGATCTGGTTCGGCACCTGGTTCACGAAGCCGGCCAGTTCGTGCAGGATCTGCACGGTGTAAGGCTTGAGCGCGCCGCTGCCGGTGTCGAACATCGGACGGTTCTGCTTGTCGACGATCTGGATGCGCAGGCCTTCGGAGGTGATGTCCAGCAGCAGCTGGTCCTTGTAGGGCGCCATGGCCTGGCTCTTGGCGATGGCCTCCTGCAGGTCCTTCATCAGCTGCTCCAGGCGGCGTTTTTCCTGCGCCTTGGCCTGTTTGTCCTGTTCCGCCGCCGCCGACGACGGCTTGGCGAAGGCCTGCTGGTCGCCCGGGCCCTTGGGCAGGTCCATCGCGCCGCCGAGCTTGATCATGCTGGTGCTGGCGCCACCCGGGCCCATCTTGCCCGACGGCGCCATGGTCGACTGGCCCGGCGTCAGGCTGGGGTTCTTGAAGTACTCGGAAACGGCGGCGCGCTGCTGCTTCGTGCCCGCGCCGACCAGCCACATCACGAGGAAGAAGGCCATCATCGCGGTCACGAAGTCCGCATAGGCGACTTTCCACGCGCCACCGTGGTGACCATGGCCGGCCGCCTTTTTCTTGCGGACGATGATGACCTGCTTCAGCTCGCTCATCGACGGTTACCGCGCGGCCTTCAGGTGGGCTTCGAGATCCTGGAAGGTGGGACGCGTGCCGGACTGCAGGGACTTGCGCGCGAACTCCACCGAGACCATGGGGTTGTAGCCGCGCAGGTTGGCCAGCAGCGCCACCTTGACGCACTCGAAGGCCTTGCCGTCGGTATTGACGCGCGCTTCCATCGCGGCGGCCAGCGGGCCGATGAAACCGTAGCAGAGCAGGATGCCGAGGAAGGTGCCCACCAGCGCGCCGGCGATGTGCTCGCCGATGACCGCGGCTTCGCCGTCGATGGATTTCATCGTGATGACGATGCCCAGCACGGCGGCCACGATGCCGAAACCCGGCAGAGCATCGGCCATCTTCTGCACGGCGTGCGCCGGCGCGGCGGCCTCGTGGTGATGGGTTTCCAGCTCGACGTCGAGCAGTTGCTCGAGTTCGTGCGGATCCATGCTGCCGCCCACGATGAGGCGCAGGCAGTCGGTGATGAAGTCGATCAGGTGGTGCTCGGCGACAAGGCGCGGATAGGCCGAGAACAGCGAACTGTTGGCCGGATCCTCGATGTGCGACTCCATGCCGAGCTGACCTTCCTTGCGCATCTTGATGAAGATGTCGTACAGCAGCGACAGCAGGTCGACGTAATCCTGCTTGCGGTACTTCGGGCCCTTGAGCAACGCCACGGCGTCGCTCGCCGACGCCTTGACGATGTCGAGTGAGTTGGCACTGATGAACGCACCGATGGCGCCACCGAAGATGATGAGCAACTCGTAAGGTTGCCAGAGGGCACCGATGGACCCGTGTGAAAGAACGTAGCCGCCCAGTACGGAGACGAGGACGACAATGGACCCGATGATGACCAGCATGACTTGCTTCCTCCTAACCCTTTGCGTATCGGCAGACCGGGCCGTGAGTTGAGTCGTTTCGTCAGCGCCGGGTCAGGGTTCAGTCACCGGATTCCAACGAACCGGGGTAATGAGGGAAGACCAGGCGGATGCGCGTACCGATGCCGGCATCGCTTTCGATCTCCACGCCGCCTCCCGCCTGCGCCACGGTGCCGTAGACCTGGGCCAGGCCCAGGCCCGAGCCACCCGCCTTGGTGGTGAAATAAGGCTCGAACAGGCGCTGGCGCACCTCTTCCGACATGCCGCCGCCGGTATCGGCCACGCTCACGAACACCTGGCGCAGGGTGGAGTGCTCGCCGACCGCGGCGGCGAAGCGCGTATCGCCCATGCGCTCACCCACCTCGATCACGATGGTGCCATGGCCGTTCATGGCGTCGCGGGCGTTCAGGCACACATTCATCAGTGCCTGCTCGAGGCCCTGGCGATCGAGCCATACCGGCAGCGGGCCGGAGGCGCACACCACGTCCACCCCGACGCCGCCGCCCATGCCATGCCGGGCGAAATCCGCGAAACCCTTGACCAGGCTACCCACGTCCACCGGTTCGGGCCGCGAGGGCTGGTTCCGCGCAAACGCCAGCAGCCGCCGGGTCAGCGCCGTGGCATGCCGGGCACCCTCCGTCGCGTAGGCCAACATGCGGCGATGGCGGGGATTCAATTCGGCGGCGTCTTCCTCCAGCCCGGACAGGCTGACGATCACCGTCTGCAGCATGTTGTTGAAGTCATGCGCGATACCGCTGACCAGCTGACCGATGGCCTGCTGCTTCTGCGCCTGCAGGGCACTGGCCTCAGCCAGGTCGCGGCCGTGATGGGCCATGGCCAGCTGCTCGCTGACCCCGGCGAGGCGGTTCTCCGCATCACGGCGCGCACCGTGCTCGGACTCGAAACGCTCCATCAGGGTGCCATACCGCGTGGACGCGCTGGCCGAGCGCGCCACCGTCTCGTTGAGGCGCTCCTGCAACAGCTCGTTGATCGCCTCGATGGCCGCCTGCACCTCGACCCGCTCGGTGACATCCCGGCTGATGACGATGAAATGGTCGAGCCGGTCGTGGGCGATCACGGGGGCGATCATCACTTCCCACCAACGGGCGCTGCCGGCGTTGGACGGGCGCGCCGCCACGAAGTCCACCCGCTCGCCGCCGGCGGCGCGGTCGAGCACCCCCGCCACCATGCCGCGTGCTTCCTCGGGCCACAGATCGACCCAGCGGGTGCCCAGGAGGCGCTCCGGGTCATCCACCACGAGGCTTTGGGCGCCCTGCCCCGCGACGAAACGGATGACGCCCTCGCTGTCGAGCTCCTTCATGCAGTCGGCGGATGCATCGACGAATTGCCTGTACAGCCCATCCACGCTAGTCATGACCCGTCCGTAACCCCTCGCGATCCAGGCGGCCAGTATGACCTGCGCGACCGGCCTGCGGTGTGCCACGTAACGACTTTCGACACGCCGGTGTACCCGACCTGCGCAACGGCTCAGTCTTCCGATTCGGCTGCCGGTTCGTCATCGAAACCCGTCTCGCCTTCCGCAAAGGCCGGGGCACCATCGTCGTCCACGCCCAGCACCAGGCCCAGCGCCTTGTCGGCCGCCTCGGCGGCACGCGTTTCATCGCGGAAGCTGCGATTTTCGTAGACGGCGAAGAACGAGGGAAAGCTGCCGTTGGCCGGATAGGACGCGATGAGCGCCGTATACCGCGAGCCTTCCCGCGTGGCGCTGCTCTTCAGGGTAAAGCCGGGAAATTCACGTTGTGCCATGGATCGAAAACCTCGGGAAAGAGCGGAAAATCCAGCGGGGCCGAAGGGTTGCCCGATATCCTTCACATATGTCGACGGAAATCAAGGAACCCGTTCAGAAAAAGCCGCTTGCTTCGCAGGATTTTGTAGAGTATTTCGTACATCAAGCGCCCTCACAAAGACTTCACGACGGGCGTGATTCAGCGAAACAGGGGCAAGACAGCTATGAACGTTATCACCACCACGTTGCCGTCGCGGCGGCTGGCGTGGGCCGTTGCCGCCGTACTGGCCGTGGCCGGCATCGCCGGCCTGGCCCTCGCGCCCAGGGTCGCCATGGCGATCCCGCGCACGGCGATCCAGATGGTCTACGCCTGGCTCTGCGCATCGCTTGTGGGCTCCGCCTATGTCGTCGTCACGCTCGCGAACGATGCCGAAGGCGCCACCGAGGACAGGGAAGATTTCTGATCTCAGGGATGGGGTGATGCGTCAAAAATAAACCCGGCCTCGGCCGGGTTTATTCTTTTACGGCAACCGGCCTGCCTTACGGACGGCGAGCCAGCTCCGGGTCTTCCTTGGTCACCGGCATCAGGTCCTGCTTGGACACGCCCAGCCACAGGAGGATCGGGCTGGCGACGAAGATGGACGACAGCGTACCCACCACGATACCGATCAGCATGGTGATCGCGAAGCCGTGCACCACCGGACCACCGATGAAGAACAGGGCCGCCATGGTGATGCCGGTGAACAGCGAGGTGATGATCGTTCGCGACAGCGTGCTGTTGATCGACCGGTTGAGCACCTCTTCCGGCGTGGCGTTGCGGCTGGAGCGGAACAGCTCGCGGACGCGGTCGAACACCACCACCTTGTCGTTGATCGAGTAGCCGACCACGGCCAGGACGGAGGCGAGCACCGTCAGGTCGAATTCGCGCTGGGTGAGAGCGAAGATGCCCAGGGTGACCAGCACGTCGTGCACTTCCGTGGCCAGCGCCGCGATGGCGAAACGCTTCTCGAAGCGGATCCACAGGTAACCCATGATGCCGATGATGACGAAGGCCACGGCGACGATGCCGTCGCTGCGCAGTTCCTCACCGACCTGCGGGCCGACGAAGGACTTGCTCTTCATCGTGACGTCGGGACGGGTGGTTTTCAGCACGGCGATGATATCGCTGGACACCCTCGTCGCGGCCTCTTCGCCCGCGAGCGTGGCCGATCCCTTGTCGTCCTTGGGCAGCAGACGCACGTTGAACTCACGTGTGCCGCCGACCGATTGCACCAGCGGGTTCTCGATGCCAGCCTTTTCAAGCGTGTTGCGCACCTCGTTGACTTCGATCGGCTGCGCGTAGTCCACCACGACGGAGACGCCGCCCAGGAAGTCCTGGCCGTAGTTGAAGCCCTTGGTCAGGATCAGGCCGATCGAGCCCAGCATCAGCAGGATGGCCAGGCCGATGCTGTACTTGCGCAGGCCGAGGAAGTTGAAGTTCGAGTTGTGGTTGAAGATTTCCATGGCGTCCTCCCGTCAGACCGACAGGGTCTTGAGCTTGCGGCCGCCGTGGATCAGCGCCGTGATGGCATGGGTTACCGTTACCGACGTGAACATCGAGGTCAGGATACCGATGAAGAGGGTGACACCGAAGCCCTTGATCGGACCCGAGCCCATGGTCATCAGACCGAGCGCGGCGAGCAGGTGGGTCACGTTGGCGTCCAGAATGGTCGCCCAGGCCTTGTCGTAGCCGGTGCGGATGGCCGCCAGCGGCGACGAGCCGTTGCGCAGTTCCTCACGGATGCGTTCGCAGATCAGCACGTTGGCGTCGATCGCCATGCCCAGGGTGAGCACGATACCGGCGATGCCGGGCATGGTCAGCGTCACGTGGATCAGCGACATGACCGCGATGAGCAGCACGAGGTTGAAGAACAGCGCGATGTCGGCGACCAGGCCGAACAGCTTGTAGTAGATGGCCGCGGCGATCAGCACCAGGCCGAGGCCGAGCATCACCGCCTTGAAGCCCTTGTCGATGTTGTCCTTGCCCAGGCTGGGGCCGATCACGCTCTCACCCACGATATCCACCGGTGCCGCCAGCGAACCACCGCGCAGCAGCAGCGCGAGGTCGGAGGCCTCGGCGTCGCTGGGCAGGCCGTTGGTCGAGAATTTAGCACCGAATGGACCGCTGATATTTGCGTAGTTGATGACTTCCTCGGTGGTCTTGGGCGTCTTGACCTCCTTGCCGTCGACCATCTTGATGTCGTTGGTGCGCGTGATGTAGAGCACCGCCATCGGCTTGCCGACATTGCCGCTGGTGAAATCCTGCATCTTGCGCGCGGCCGCGCTGTTCAGCGTGACGCTGACATTGGGCGTACCGTTCTGCTGGTCGCGGCCGGACACGGCCGAGGTCAGCTGGTCGCCCGTGGCGATCACCGTCTTGCTGAGCAGGTAGGGGCGGCGATCGCGCCCGTAATACAGCTTGGCATCCGGCGGCACGCTGCCGCTGCGCGCGGCATCCATGGCCTGCTGCGGCGTATACAGGCCTGCACGGTATTCCAGGGTGGCCGTGGCACCGATCAGGCGCTTGGCTTCCGCGGTGTCCTGCACGCCGGCCAGCTCCACGATGATCTTGTTCTGGCCCTGCTGCTGAATCAACGGCTCGGACACGCCCAGCTCGTTGACGCGCTGGCGCAGCGTCGTCACGTTCTGGGTGATGGCGCTCTGTGCCAGTTCGCGCAGGCGGGCCGGCTTGACCACCGCGTTGAGCGTGAAGCGATTGCCGGTAGAGGGGCCGTCGCTGACCGTGAGGTCGGTGAATTCGGCACTGATGGCGCTGGCCGCCGCCTGGCGGTCGGCATCGCTACGCAACACCACGCCGACGCCCTGGCCACGCGGATTGCGCGACACCGCGTCGTAGGAGATCTTCTTGTCCCGCAGCATCGAGCGGATATCGTCCGCGTACCGGGTTTCCTGGTTGTCGATCACGGCGTTTTCGTCGACTTCCATGAGGAAGTGGACGCCGCCCTGCAGATCAAGGCCCAGCGGCATCGAGAACGCGTTGATCAAGCGTAGCCACGAGGGCACGGTCGAGGCGAGGTTCAGCGCCACCGTGTAGTCGTCACCCAAGGCACCACGCAGGGCATCGGATGCCTTCGATTGGGAGTCGGCGTCATTGAAGCGGGCCAAGAGGCGATCGCCCTTGTCGGAACCGGCGACATCGACACTCACCGCTGGCGCCTTGGCGGCCGCCAGGATGCCCTCGACCCGCGTCTTCAGCCCGGCGTCGACGGCGTTGCCGCGGTTGCCCGAGATCTGCACGGCCGGCTGCGGCGGGAAGACGTTGGGCAGCGCATAGACGATGCCGAACAGCAACACGATCACGACCAACGCGTACTTCCAGCGTGGAAAATCACTCATGCCTTACATTCCATGGAGGCGGCCGGGTGCCGGCCGCAGCTGACGCTATGCGATAAAGCTCAGGACTTCTTGAGGCTGCCCTTGGGCAACACCTGGGTGACGGCGCTCTTCTGGACCTGGACCACCGTGCCCGGGGCGATTTCCACGCGCACGAACGCCTCGCCCACGTCCTCGATCCGGCCGGCCATGCCACCGCTCATCACCACTTCGTCGCCCTTGGACAACGCCTCGAGCAGCGCGCGATGCTCTTTCTGCCGCCTCATCTGCGGGCGGATCATCATGAAATAGAAGATGCCGAACAGCACCGCCATCATGATCAACGGCGAAAAGCCCAGCGCGCCCTGTGCCGCGCCAGCAGCTGGGGCAGTGGCCTGAGCACTGACGAAAGGAAAGGTAGTCATAAGTTGCTGCAACCCATTAAAAGTTTGGGAAAATTTTTTCTCCGCCTATTATTGCATGACCTATCCACGCCAACCAGCACCCCGCAGCCAGCTTGCGCAGGTCTGGTCACCATGTAAGCATTTGGGTACCACCATGCAAAAGGAAGTTGCGTGACCGCAACCCTCGATCAATTTGTAGTCATACGCGCTTCGCGTATACCGCTTGACGTGTTCTTTACAGCAGCGCACGACCATCTATCTATTGACGACTTTCTAATTGCATGGGTTGATCAATCGTATGTGCGTCAAGCCCTGCGGGTCGCGAGCCCATCTTTTCTTGATCGCTTAGATAAAGCACGGAGTGATGGAGCCCATAGATTCGGTGAGTTTAGACACTCCGTTTTGAAATATTTGATTCGGATGACTACTCGAGCCACGCCGTTTGGTTTGTTCGCCGGAGTTGGATTAGCAACTATTAGTGATTCAACGTCACTGCGAATAATGCATCGAGAGGCAGATAAGAGAATTACACGCCTCGACATTGCCTTTCTTAATCGATTGCGCAAACAGGTGGCTACATCGCGATGCGATTTGCCACTGATGGCAAATCCTACCGTGCGGCAAATCGGCTCCGACATACATTACACCGAGGGCTTTGAGCTCGACGGCATGCAGAAATATCGACTTAGCAGCATCGTAGTCGATGAATTTGTCAACGCAGCGCTTGAAGCAGCTGGAAGCGGAGCCACCTCGGATGAAATCGCAAGCTTATTAGCTTCAATTTCATCTGATGTGAGTATCCAAGATGCAAAACAATTTGCGGAATCAATGTCGGAGGAAGGATTAATCTATCCTAGAATTCCTCTTGCCATTACTGGAAACTCACCAGAAGGCTCCCTGCTCCGTTCCCTAGAAGCCATTGGAGCAACGAGCGAAGCCAGTTACCTCAAGATGACCATCGATGCCATGTCTCGAATGGATGGCAATCCATTAGATGTAACAGCCGCATACGAGGATGCTTTATATTCGACTAAACAATTGATTCCCGATCGCCGTGAAGGAAATCTTTTTCAGACTGATCTCAGCTTAGTTATGGAGTCGTCAACTATAGATCGAAAAATCTTTCAAGATTTATCCGATGCAATAAGCTTGATGGTTCGAGACGAAAAAGAAATCTCTCCGGTAATGGGTCGATTTATAGAAGAGTTTAAGGTTAGGCATGACGGTCAATTTATACCACTTCTGCAAGCTGTCGATGAGCAAGTGGGATTTAGCTTCGGTCAAAACACTGAGTACGAAAATGTAGCTCTTGCAGGAGTTCCATTTCCGGAAGATATATATAACGAAGAAAGCGCAATTTCAGCGATGAATCCACTTCAACAGCGCCTTATCGAATTTCTCCGAACGCCGTCAAATTTAATGCAGGAATCTATTGATCTTAAGTTGACTGGCGACAAGCGCAATGCAGAACGAATGAAAGTTGCAGCTTATTCTTTTAGCATATTGGCTGCTATTCACGGGGAGGGCGAGCAGTATATTCACTACAAGAATTCATCCGGACCATCCGGCATGAATTTAATTGGTCGATTCTGTCATCTGACCAACGATTTACTAGAAGCCGCCAGAAGCCATTTGAAGCGTGAAGACCAGCATTCACCTGATGTTATATTTGCCGAAATAATCCACCTACCTCAGGGACGCGCGGGCAATATCCTTGCACGTCCCAGGCTGTCCGATTTTGAAATAGAATTTCTAGGTGAGTCTAGCCTTCCACTTGAAAAACGCATTGGCGTGGATGATATATGGTTAGGGGTCGTCGGAAGGGAGGTGGTACTTTGGTCCAAACGACTAAAGAAACGCATTGTACCCCGACTGTCTACTGCTCATAACTTTACTACTAATGCGATGTCGCCTTACAAGCTACTCGCCTTGATCGCTGGGCAGGTTCATGCTGTGCCTAGTTTTGATCTTCCTAGAATAATTCGCAACTCACGCGTAATCCCTAGGGTAATGTATGGAAATGTCATCCTCAGCGCGCGACGGTGGTGTATACCGCGCAACGAACTTATTAACCTAACAGCGCCAGAGAAGCGCCGTAAAGCATGGCTCAGTCTCGTCGAGAAATATTCTTTGACACCAAACGTGTCCTTCGCAGATCGGGACAACGTACTCACTGTGAATCTCCATAGCGTACCGATGGTCGAGCTTCTACTCAAAGAATCTCGCCGGCATGAAGATGTCACGCTGCACGAAGTTATTCACTGCATACACTCACCATCTTCTGAGCAAATAAGCGAACAAGGATCACAGAAGGTTGTAAACGAGATCGTTGTACCGTTCACTAACGAATTCTCACGCCCTCATCGCGGACTTCAACCTTCCGCCGTAAGATTGAACAACAATTATGGGCACATATACGCGCCAGGCTCAGAGTGGATATGTGTCAAGCTTTACGGAGCGTTTTCCGTACTTGATTCAATCCTCGTTAGTGTCATTGCGTCTTTAGTACATGATCTCAAGAAGCATGAGCTTATAAGCGAATTCTTCTATCTGCGTTATGCTGATCCGGACTTTCACTTAAGGATAAGGTTCAAGGGCCAGCCAAGTGTCTTAAGCGAGACCGTATTGCCGTACTTAAATAATGCGCTGTCGGCGCATTTAGCGTCAAGAAAAGTTGAGCGAATCGAATTGTTTACTTACTTTCCTGAGTATCATCGTTACGGTGGTGAAATAGCCATTAAACTCGCAGAGCAAGTATTCACTTTAGATAGCGTTGCTACGCTGGCATTACTCCGAGCTGTGGACAAAAACAATCGTTGGCGTATTGCGATCCTATCGTCACTAAGTATTCTAGACTGCTTGGGCTTTTCAAGAAAGCAATCACTCGCACTAGTTAGCAAAATTAGAGAATCGTTTGCAAAAGAATTTTGCGAGACTAGCGAAATGCGAAAACAGATTGGGCGACGGTACAGAGACTTATGTTGTGAAGATGTTTTTATAGAGACGTCCACGAAACAAATTAGAGATCATCTAAAACGTTCGCACGAACCGCTGATCAGCCTTGGTAAAACTTATCGCGATCTTGACGCGAAAGGTCTGTTAACGAAACCACTAGCTGATGTAGCGGCAAGTTTCTTACACATGACGAATAATCGCATTTTCATAACTGATATACGCAAAAACGAGTACGCAGTCTATGATTTTCTTCGCCGCTATCTTTTATCAGAAAGTCGAAGAATTTAAACAATAAAAAAAAGCCCCCTATTTAGCAGGGGGCTTTCCTAATTTTAGCTACAGAGGCATTCACTCGAGCACGAGTGCCACAACCAAGTAACGCAATGTGCGCCATCACTCCACATACGGATTTGATTATCGTCAGCTTGACCGACAATCTCACCCACGGAAAGGTTAACAATTTCTTGCTTATCGAGCTTGAGCTTCATATATCTCTCTCCCTAAATATGAAAACACCTTTAAGCCGTCAGATCCGCCGCCCTGGGATGCTTTCAACTTAGAAAAGCTCCGTCCCTGAGCGACATATGAATGATGCATCAGCGAAACGGGATCTGTCCATACCACAAATCCGAATTCTGCATCCACCCTGCAGTTAGCCGAGCAGTAGGAGATCCCGCCATGGCGTTTCCCTGGCTTGCATCGACATGATGGCTAGACCGACACCTGCATAGCCAACCAAAAACCCAGCGTTCGGTACAAACTGCCGCGCCTCGCCAACTGGAAGCAAAGCATCAAACGCCGTCAGTCCTGACTTTAAATAGTTGCCTCGAAGGACTGTCCACCATCGATCAGCGGCTGCTGTAAGCTCGACATCTCCCCCTAAGCTGGACGAAAGAATATCAAACATTAGCGCGATCCCGGACACCCCATGGCAAAGGCCGGCATCTTGAGCTTGCGCTGCTTCGGCCGTAGTACGACCTGCAGCATGGGCTCCGATTTTTTGAGCTGCAAGTTTTAGTTCCTCATCACCAAGAGCGATGGCCGCCCTAGCGAGGGTAACAGCTATTCCAAGATCGCCATAGCACCAACCAAGGCGGGAGCATTTGGACGCTCCGGCCACGGTTGAGAAAATACTTCCGTGCGACGCATCCCAGTCTGCTTGATTCAAAAGCCACAAACAGCCAGATCGTACAAGTCGGCTAACTTTTAGTTTAGCTACAGTCATTTCAATCGCAGGAATAAGCGATGCTATCACTGCCGGAGTGCCGTGCGCCAAACTTAAATTGAATTCAACCTTCCCATCGTCTTGCAATAAATAACGGGAGCTGCTAGGTGTGGCCCAAGCAAGTTGGTCGCCGCCAAAACGAGTTGCAGAAATGTCGAATAGATCAATGATCTTTGCATAGAGTGCGTGACATCTACCAACCCGCGCCCGACGAGCCGCATACATAGCAATACCTGCAAGCCCTTGGACAAACTCCAACTCTCCGTCCCAAGCTTCTACAGAAACACGCGCAAGGAGGGCAGTATCCACGCCACAATTGTAGTCAATATTGTTCGAATCCCCCTGCTCTTGGAGTATCAATTCTAAAACTGAAGCTACTCCGGGAAGACCGCGATCAACAGTGCAAGGAAGCTCCGCTCGGTACGCTTTTTGAAGATAACTCGTAAGTTCATCGAATCTTTCTTCTACGTCCAGCCCTGGAATTGACTTAGCTATATACCAATAAAATAGTACGATTCCAGCAAGTCCATTAAGCATCCCCGCTTCAGAACTAATCGGGATCGTATCCAGGTACCCCTTAATATCTAGAACCGCCGACTTCGTCCATACGTCAGTTCTAATGCTCATGATCGCCATCTCCAGGTCTTCATTGTTTGCACTTTAATTCCGAAACCAGTGTCAGTAACAACAAAACTTATAAATAATTTACTGAATACGTTTCCTGTAGAACGCCGCCACGAAGTCGTCCAGCGTGCCCGCCTCGATCGCGCCGCGCAGTCCGGCCATCAGCCGCTGGTAGTGGCGCAGGTTGTGCATCGTGGCCAGCTGGCTGCCCAGGATCTCGTTGCAGCGATCCAGGTGGCGCAGGTAGGCGCGGGAGAAGCCGTTGGCGCAGGCGTAGCAGTCGCAGCCTTCCTCGATCACGCGGGTGTCGGCGGCGAACTTGGCGTTGCGGATGCGCAGGGTGCCCTCGTGGGTGAAGAGAAACCCGTTGCGGGCGTTGCGGGTGGGCATGACGCAATCGAACATGTCGATGCCCCGGCGGACGGCCTCGACGATGTCCTCCGGCCGCCCGACGCCCATCAGGTAGCGGGGGCGATCCCTGGGCAGCATCGGCAGGGTAAGGTCGAGGGTGTGGTTGCGCTCCGCCTCGGGCTCGCCGACGGCCAGGCCACCGATGGCGTAGCCGTCGAAGCCGATCTCGACCAGACGGGACGCCGAGCGATGCCGCAGGTTTTCGTACGTGCTGCCCTGGACGATGCCGAACAGCGCGTTGGGGTTGCGCAGGTCGTCGAAGGCCTGCCGCGAGCGCTCGGCCCAGCGCAGGCTGAGCTCCATGGAATCCGAGGCGACCTTTTCCGTGGCCGGGTACGGCGTGCACTCGTCGAAGATCATCGCGACGTCGGAATCCAGCACCTTCTGGATACGCATCGATTCCTCGGGCGAGAGGAACACCTTGGAGCCGTCCACCGGCGAGGCGAAGGTCACCCCCTCCTCCGTGATTTTCCGCTTGTGCGCCAGGGAGAACACCTGGAAACCGCCGGAATCGGTCAGGATCGGCTTGTCCCAGCCGATGAACCGGTGCAGCCCACCGAATTCGCCGACGATCTCCAGACCGGGGCGCAGGAACAGGTGGAAGGTGTTGCCGAGGATGATTTCGGCACCGGTGTCCAGGACATCGCGCGGGGTCATGGCCTTGACGGAGCCGTAGGTGCCCACCGGCATGAAGGCCGGGGTTTCCACGGTGCCGCGGCCGAAGCGGAGACGGCCGCGCCGCGCCGCGCCGTCGGTGGCGAGAAGGTCGAAGGGGAGCTGGGTCATCCGCCTAGTGTAACGGGAGAGGCCATTGCCGTTTAAGCGTCACGCCATGTCGGCATGCTCCTAAAGTTCCGCGAGTTTCCGCCGATCCCCTCACCACAGGAGCGAGCCCAGACCGGGGTTCGCACAGGCCCCGGGAGTAACTGCCCTTGATCATCCAGCCGACCAGTGTCGCCGCCCAGCTCTGGGCCGGCGCGGCTGCGGGCACCACCGCCGCCGCCGACGCATGGCGGGTGGGCACGTTGCTCACGGCGCGGGTGATCGGCCAGAACGACATCGGCAAGCTGCTGCTGGACATCGGTGGCATGACGGTCGAAGCCGACACGACGGGTACGCAACTGCCCTCGCAGTTCCAGGTGCGGGTACTCACCCAGGGCGCGCAGCCGCAACTGGAAGTGCTGCTCGCGCCGACCGACGAACGCGTGGCCTTGCAGGGCCTGCGCGAGCGCCTTCCGCAACAGAACGGCTATGCTCCGTTGCTCGGCGCGCTGGCCGCGCTGGCCCGCAGCCCGGTTGCCCGGTCGCTTCCCGCACCGCTACGCGCGGCCCTCGCCACACTGGAAGCCTCGATCAGCCGCCCCGACGATGTCGGCACGCCGACGGGCATGAAGGAAGCCATCGCCCGTAGCGGCGTCTTCCTGGAATCCCAGCTGGCCGAGCCGCATGCCGAACTGCCGGCCTCCGACGACTTCAAGGCCGCGCTGATGGTGCTGCGCCGGGTGCTGGCCGACCTGCCCCCCACCCGTGCGCCCGGCCTTGCCGCCGGCATGGGCGGGACGCTGGCCATGGGTACCGGTAAAGGCCCTCTCGGTGCCCTGCCCCGTCCGCTCAGCGACACGCCTCCGCCGCTCGCACAGCGCGCGCTGGTGGCACAGGCGCGTGCCGACGACCTGACCATCACCGAAGACGACGTCGACACCCTGGTCAGCCAGCTGCGCACGGATACCCGCGCCGCGCTGTCGCGTGTGGAAATCGCCCAGCTCGAGTCGCATCCCCAGGCCGGCGTGTGGATGGTCGAGGTACCCCTGGCCGGCGTGCGCGGCTATGACGTGCTCCAGCTGCGCATCGAGGAAGGCAAGGCCGGTCCGGGCGAGCCGGAAGGTCTGTGGACCATCGGCTTCGCCATCGACCCGCCGACCCTCGGCGCGGTGCAGGGCGAAATCCAGCTTCGCGCCCCGCGGGTGTCCGTACGCCTATGGGCAGACCACGGGCCGACGGCCGCACGCCTCGAAAACGAATTCGTTCCCCTGCGTCGCACGATGGAAAAGAGCGGCCTCCAGCTCGACCATTTCTCCTGCATGCATGGCCTGCCCGTGCCCACCAGCGCCTATAGCGCTGTCCTTCTCGAAGCGCGCGCATGAACCAGGCCCTGCCTTCACCGCGACGCAGCGTCACGCTGCGGCTTGCGACGCCCACCAGCAGCGGCAAGAACGAACGCGTGGACGCCGACGGCGTGAAGGCGATGCTGGAGCGTGCGCAGGCCATGGGCCTCGCCCCGCACCTGGACCCGCAGGTCGCCACGTTGCTGGCGGCGGTGCGCCTGCGCGACGACGTGCCGCCGGAACTCTATGCCGCCCTTGCCGCGGTGGTCGGCACCTTGCTGGCGGCGACCACGGACTGACCGGTCAAAGCACGCCCAACCCCTTGAGGGTGGCGTCTTCCGTGTCGAAGCCAGCCCATGCGGCAAACCGCTTGCCCCGTTCCGCGTAGTCGCGGAACTGGTCGAAGCTGGGTGCACCGGGCGAAAGCAACACCACCCCATCGCCGTAGAGCACCCTGCGCGCAGCCGCGACAGCGGCGGAAAGATCGGCCACACGATGCACCTGCGCCACGCCCGCCGCCTCCAGCGCCTCGGCGATGCGGGGCCCGTTGCTGCCCTGGCAGACGATCGCCGCCGGGGCATGCTGCCGCATCGCTTCGACGAAGGGCGTCCAGTCAAGCCCACGGTCGTGCCCCCCCACGATCAGTGCGACACGCGCGTCGCCCACGCTTTCCAGTGCCGCGAGGCTGGCCAGCGGCGTGGTGCTGATGGAATCGTTGATCCAGCGCAGGCCGTCACGCACACCCAACGGTTGCAGGCGATGCGGCAAGGGAACGAAAGAAGACAGCGCGGGCGCCGCCGCTCGCGTATCGAAACCCATGATCTCGAGGGCGGCCAGCGCGGCACAGGCATTGAGCGCATTGTGCAGGCCGGGCGCGGACACCTGCGAGGCAGCGATTACGTTCTCGTCGCCACGCCGTATCCAGCCATCGGCCACGTGCCAGTGCGCCACGTCGCCGAAGGTGTGCAGGCCCGGATGCGGCGCGGCACGCGCCAACAAGGCAGGCTGCAAGGCATTGACCAGCACCCGTCCCGACGACGCCAGCAGTTTCAGCTTGTCGTCGACGTAGCGCTCGCGCGAGCCGTGCCAGTCGAGGTGTTCCTCGTAGAGGCTGGTAACCACCCCAAGGCCCACGCCGAAGGCCTCGCCGGTCTGGAAGCTGGACAGCTCGATCACCCACAGGTCGGCCGTCTGGCCGTCCAGTTCGAGCATCGGCAGGCCGATGTTTCCGGCCAGCGCCGTGCGCACGCCCAGCGCACGGGCGAGATGCGCGATCATCGCCGACGTGGTGCTCTTGCCCTTGGTGCCCGTGACGGCGATGGTGTTCGCCGAGACGTTGGCGGCGAACCACAGGGCGGTGCCGGAAGTGAAGCGCGTGCCACGCGACTGCGCGGCGAGCATCTCCGGCTTGTAGGCCGAAATGCCCGGCGACTTGATGACGACCTCGTACGCGGCGAGAGCATCGGCATCCGGCGCGGCCTCGTGCACACGCAACGCCGGATACGCGGCTCGCGCCGTTTCCGCTTCGTCGGCTGCACAGTAGAGGTCGACCGGCTGGCCCGGCAGGTGCCGCGCCAGCGCATTCAGTGCCGCGCGGCCCTCACGACCGAAGCCCCACACGGCGACACGCCGTCCCGCAAGATCAGCCCAACGCATCCAGCGCTCCGTGAAGGCGTTCCGGCACCAGGTGCGAGGCACCGGGCTGCAACCACGGCTCCAGGGCCAGTTCGCCGGGGTCCAGTTGCGGCACGATCTCGCGACGGAAGCGCGAAACCAGCGCATCCTCGCGCCACTCGGGACGCTCGGCCAGCGCGGCAAGCGCGGCGCGGGCCTCGGCGCCTTCACCGACGCATTCGAACGGCTTGTGGTCCTTGTATTCCAGCAGGGCATCGAACGCGCCGGCCAGCGCGTCGTCGTCGAGCAGGTTGCGGCCGAAGATCGACACCAGCCGCGGTTTGGCCAGGAACGGTGCCAGCGCCAGGAACACGAAGTGACACTTGGGGCATTGCCCGCACCAGCGATCCGCCGGCTTGGGGCCAAGGATGCGGAAATTGCGGTTGCAACTGGAGAACACGTCGAAGTAACCGGTGCCCAGTCGCGCGAAGGCGCTGGTCACCGCCAGTTCCGACCACGGCCGCAGCAGCGAGCAGTAGTCCAGGTCCGCGGCCACGTGCGAATGCAGGTAGTCGTGGAAGGTCTTCTCGAAACCGAAGCCCTTGCTCCACTGGTGGTTCACTTCCTGCCCGTCGTATTCCAGCGTGGCCACCGAGGCGGAACGCTCGTTGGCGAACACGATGGAGTCGTAGCCGTACAGCAGCGCGGCCAGCGTGAGGATGGCCGAATTGATCGCGGTGACCGGGATATGCCCGTTCCATGCACCCAGGCGATTGAGCTCGAACAAACCGGGCGCCAGTTCGCGCGACACATTGAGCGTGGACAGCCCCGTGCGTGCCGCGCATTCGGCGATGAGCGGGGAGTTGCCCACCCACACCGCCGTGGCGTCGCCGCCGATCGACTTCACCGCCTCGACGGCCACCACCGAATCCTTGCCGCCGCCGATAGGCAGCAGCGATCGCGCCGGCAAACCGACCGCCGGCGCGGTACGGTGCACCGAACGCTCGAACGGGAAGGCGATGCGGCCGCGCAGGTCGAGCCGGTTGCGGTACGCAAACTCGGCCAGGCCGTGCAGGTACAGCGCATCGGCCAGGCTGGCCGTGGCTTCGTCCAGCGGCGGCCCTTCGACCACGATGGACGGCGGGATGCCCGCTTTGTAATAGCTGACACCGGCCACGATGTGCAGCAGGCGAAGGGCCGCGGCGAACGCGGCCTCGCGTTCCACCGGTACGGTGGGCGCACCGGGGAAGGTCACCCGCTCGGTGAGCTCCACGCCGTCGTCGAAGGCGTAGACCAGCTCCACCACGCCATCGGCGAAGGTATGACGGACGAAACGGAAGCAGGCGCTGCCGCGGGGATCGGTGAGCGTGGCGGTCATGGCAGCAGTACCTCGTCGGCTTCGTCGCGCAGGTTGTAACGCGACGACATGACGGCGCCATAGGCACCGCCCTGCGCCACCAGGATCACGTCGTTTTCGCTCGACGCCGGCAAGCGCCGATCCGAGCCGAGGATGTCACCGGATTCGCAGATGGGGCCGACCACCTGGTACATGGTGGTGGCCGGCTCGCCGTGGCGCGTGAGGTTGACGATCTCGTGCCAGGCGTCGTACAGCGCGGGACGGATAAGGCTGTTCATGCCCGTGTCCAGGCCCAGGTAGCGCACGTTCGCACCCTTCTCCTTCTCCTGGGTCACACGCGCCAACAGCACGCCGGCGTCGGCGACGAGGTAGCGACCGGGCTCCATCCACAACTGGAACTGCGGATAGGCCTGGCGCACGGAGGTCAGCACCCGATCCAGCGCAGCCATGTCCAGCGCCGTTTCGCCCGGGTGCGAGGGCACGCCCAGGCCGCCGCCGATGTTCAGCACCGTGATCGTGCCGATGCGTTCGGCCAACGCGGCCAGTTGCGAGTACACCTCGCCCCAGTGCGCGGCGTCGAGGATGCCCGAGCCCAGGTGCGCATGCAGGCCGATCACCCGCGCGCCGGCCGCGTCGGCCAGGCGCAGGAAACGGTCCACCTGCTCGATGGGCACCCCGAACTTGCTGCCGGTGCCGCCCGTCTTCACCTTGTCGTGGTGTCCCAGCCCGCGGCCCAGGTCCACGCGCAGGATGATCTCCCGCCCGCTGAAGAGGTCGCTCCAGTGCTCGATCGGATACAGCGCGTCGATGGTGATCGTGGCGCGCGTGCGCAGGGCACTCTCGAAATCGCGACGGGAAGCGAAATTGGGGGTGAACAGCAGCGGCGTGCTTTCCGGCACCGCCGCCGACACGGCGGCCAGTTCACCCGGCGATACGCACTCGAACGCGAAGCCTTCCCCGGCCAGCACCGCGAGGATGCCGGGGTGGGTGTTGGCCTTGACCGCGTAATGCGCGCGATCCACGGCCTGCAGCGACTTCACCCGACGCGCCTGGGCGCGCACCGTGGGCAGGTGGTAGACGTAGCGCGGCGTGCGCTGTGTGGCCAGTTCCACCAGTTTCAGCCGTTCGGCCTGCCACCACGCGGCGGCCGGCAGGGCCTGGTCGCCAGCACCGTAGAGGGCCTGCCACGAGGGACCGAACACCATGCTGTCGTCCGTGCGCAGGGCACCGGCACCGATCAGCAGTTCGTGCAGCCGCGGCAGCATGGCGTCGACCACGTCCTCGTCGACCACGAAGGTCAGGTTGAGGTTGTTGGACGACTGCGAGATGAGGTGCACGCGCAACTGGCCGAATTCCGCCAGCACGCCGGACAGCTTGTGCAGCATGGAGCGCATGCCGCGGCCGACCAGGGTGATCGCCGCGCAGGGCGCGATCACCTTGACCCGGCACACACGTGCCAGGTCCGCGGCCAGGGCGGCGATGGCATCGGAATCGAGCAGGTTCTCGGTCGGGTCCAGCGACACCGTGACGTTGGTCTCGGCCGAACCGATCAGGTCCACCGACAGGCCGTGCCGGCGGAACGCGTCGAACACATCGGCCAGGAAGCCGACCTGCTGCCACATGCCCACCGATTCCATCGACACCAGCGTGATGCCCTTGCGCGCGCTGATCGCCTTGATGCTGGGCGCGTGCTCGCGGATCTCGGGACCGATGAAGGTGCCTTCCAGCTCCGGCCGGTTGGTGTCCTTGATGAGCAACGGCACGCGCGGCTCGCGCAGCGGCGAGAGGCAACGCGGATGCAGCACCTTGGCCCCGGTGGAAGCGATTTCCTGGGCCTCTTCGTAGTCCAGGCGCTGCAACAGGCGCGCACCGGCGACCTGGCGGGGATTGGCCGTGAACATGCCGGCCACGTCCGTCCAGATTTCCACGCGGGCCGCCGCCAGCAGCGCACCGAAGTACGCCGCCGAGGTATCCGAGCCGCCGCGGCCGAGCAGCACGGTGCGGCCGTGCTCGTCGCAGGCGATGAAGCCCTGGGTGATGAACACCTCGCCACGCACCGCCAGCCGTTCGGACAGCGCCGCGTCGTGGTGCGGCTCGACCATGGCCGACAGCACGCGGGTGCGCTCGTTCTGGTTGGGCAAGGCCACCGAATGCAGGCATTCGCGCGCATCCACCCAGGTGGTGGGCAGGCCGTTCGCGCTGAGGAAGGCCGCGCCCAGCGCGCTGGACATCAGTTCGCCATGCGCCTGTGTGCGCGCCTGCCAGGCCAGCTCGCCAAGCTCGCCGGCACCGCCGTCGGCCAGCGCGGCCAGGTCGGCCAGGCGCGCGCCCAGCGTTTCCGGCATCGCCAGCGACATCTCGGCGAGCAGGGCGTGGTGGCGATCGGCCAGTGCGGAGGCCGCGTCCGAGCGGCGTTTCGGGTCCGGATGCGTGCAAAGCTGTTTCAGGCCGTCGGTGATACCGGACAGGGCCGAGACCACGATCAGCACACGCGCGCCTTCGGCGCGACGGCTGGCGGCCAGCTCGAGGATATTGCGCCAGCGTGCGGCCGTGGCAACCGACGTGCCGCCGAACTTCATGACGATCCAGGGCGCGTTGACAGGCAACGGCGCGTTTGCGTTTTCGCTCACGGGACTCTTTGGGCTGGTGGGAAAAGCGGGCTGCCGAGGGTGCGGCATATCCTTTGAAGTGTTGCGCTGCAACGGAAAAAACGCAATCTGCTGGGGGGGGTGTTGGAGCAAGAGCTGGGCCTCGAAGCAAGAGCCGGCGGGTGCCACCCTCGTGGCCACGCCTGCGGCGACCCGTCAATGAAGGGCCGCTCCGCGGCCGTTTATCTATTCCCCTTCGGGGCGGGTCGGGCTTCGCACAGGGGTTCTCGACTCGACATCCTGTCTCGCGAGAACGGCCGGCCGTCCTGGCCGGCCCCCTTCGGGCCTGATCTGTGCGAGTCCCTCGCCTGCGGCTACCGGCCACGAGGGTGGCACCCGCCGGCTCTTTCGGCGACTGAGGTTGCTTGGAGTCGAGCAGAAGAGCCAGGTTTCGCTTCGTTGCTGGGAACGCTCGCTTGCCTGTTGTGCACGGCGTCCGTCGCCTTAGGTGTGTTGAGGGTTCGCGCACGTGCGTGCGCTCCTACACGGCCGGCGGATCAGGCGTGAATAGACCGGCCCTACCTTCGGGGTAGGAGCGCACGATGTGCGCGAACAGCCAACAAAGCGCTGACGCCGTATCCCGACCCCTGCTCGTTCACCCCGTGCGCTGCTCGCCCAACACGCCACCTCAGTTTGAGGAAGAGCCGGCGGGTAGCCCCCTCGGGGCCGGTAGCCGCAGGCGAGGGATTCGCACAGATCAGGCCCGAAGGGGGCCGGCCAGGACGGCCGGCCGTTCTCGCGAGACAGGGATGTCGAGTCGAGAACCCCTGTGCGAAGCCCGACCCGAGCCCGAAGGGCCATAGATAGACGGCCGCGTCAGCGGCCCTTCCCTAGCGGGTCGCCGCAGGCGTGGCACCGAGGGGGCTACCCGCCGGCTCTTGCTCCAACGCCCGAGGCTAAAGGCGATGCCGAAGGCGAGCCCGCCACATCAACCTCCCAGAACCTTTTACAAACCCGCCATCCCAAGCCATCCTCCCGTCTTTGCCCAAACCCGACCACGACCCATGGAAAATCCCGGCTACGCCCGCCGCCTCACGCTCATGGATGCCGCCCTCATCGTCGTCGGCGGCATCATCGGCGGTGGCATCTTCCTCAATCCAGGCATCGTCGCGCAGCGCACGTCGTCCGGCTGGGTGCTGCTGGGGCTGTGGGTCGGTGGTGGCCTGCTCACCCTGATCGGCTGCCTCTGCTATGCGGAACTGGGCGCGCGGCGCCCCCAGGCCGGCGGCAGCTACGTCTATCTGCGCGAAGCCTTCGGCCGGCTGGCCGGGTTCCTGTTCGGCTGGACCATGCTGCTGGTGATCTACAGTGGCAGCAGCGCCGCGGTGGCCACCATCTTCGGCACCTATGCCACCTCGGTGTTCGGCCTGTCGCCGGACCTGGTCAAGCCGCTGGCCGTGGGCGCGCTGATCTTCGTGACCGGACTGAACCTGTTCGGCATCCGCTTCGGCGCCCAGGTGCAGAACGTCTTCTCCATCCTCAAGCTGCTGGCGATCGCCGCCCTGGTCGTCACCGGGCTGGCCTTCGCCGGCGTGGGCAACACCCAAGCGCTGGCGCCGGGGGTCGTGCCCACCAGCGGCAGCCTGGCCAGCGCGCTGCTTCCGGTGCTGTTCGCCTTCTCGGGTTTCAGTTACCTCAACAACCTCGCCGGCGAGGTGCGCGACCCGCAGCGCACGCTGCCACGCGCGCTGGTGCTCGGCATGCTGGTGGTGATCGCCGCCTATGTCCTGACCAACTACGCCTATATGGCGGTGCTCGGCCACGACGGGCTCGCCGCCAGCCAGGCCCCGGCGGCCGATGTCATGAGCCGCGTGTTCGGCACGGCCGGTGCGCGGGTCATCGCCATCGGTATCGCCGTGTCCACGCTGGGTTTCTGCAACATCACCCTGGTGGCGGGCGCCCGCGTGCTGCAGGTCATGGGCGAGGACGGCCTGTTCTTCGCCAGCGTGGCCCGGCTGCACCCGCGCTACCGCACGCCCAATATCGCGCTGATGGCGCTGGCGGCGTGGGCCATCGTGCTGGTATTGGGCGCCAACTACGGCCAGTTGCTGGACTTTGCCGCGTTCGGCGACTGGGCGGCCTACGCCGTCACCATTGCCACGCTGTTCTGGTATCGCCGCCACGGTGGCGAACGCCCGGCCTTCGCCACACCGGCCTATCCGCTGCTGCCGCTGGTCTTCATGGCCACGGTGGTCGCGGTGGTGGTGGCCTATGCCCTGGACAAACCGCTGAGCGCGGGCGTCGTCTGCCTGGTGGTGCTCGCGGGCCTGCCGGTCTACGCGGTCTGGCGACGCCTGTTCAGTAAACTCGCTCGCTGATCACGGGCACCGATGCCACAATGACCCGGTTAAGCTGAGGAAAGCAGATGGCACAGCAAGGTCCGACGTCGCCCGTACCCGTTCCCACCCCGCAGGATGCCGCGCAACCGGCGCCCACGCCCGTACGTGAAGGCATCGACCTCATCGTCAACGACAAGCGCTACAGGCACACCGGCGACAAGACCATGCCGCTGCTGTGGTACCTGCGCGACGTGCTGCACCTCACCGGCGCCAAGTACGGCTGCGACCAGGGCGACTGCGGCTTCTGCACGGTGATCGTCGACGGTCGCGCCGTCGCGGCCTGCCACACCCCGATGGCCAAGCTGTCCGGCAAGCGCGTCACCACGGTCGAAGGCCTGTCCGGCAAGGACGGCAAGCTGCATCCGGTGCAGCAAGCCTGGATCGACGAGGACGCGATCATGTGCGGCTTCTGCCAGCCCGGCCAGATCATGGCGGCGGTGGACCTGCTCTCCCGGCAGAAGAATCCCTCCGACGACGACATCGACAAGATCGGCAACCTCTGCCGTTGCGGCAGCTACGGCCGCATACGCAAGGCGATCAAGCGCGCGGCCGGCACCATGAAGGACGGCAAGGCATGAGCGGCGAAGTCAGGCTGTCCCGTCGCCGCTTCCTCAAGTACGCCGCCGGTACCGCCGGTGCGCTGGTGATCGGCATCGGCACGGCGGAAGCGCTCGATCGTCCGCCGCCGCTGGGCCTGCTCGGCGATGCATGGGCGCAGGTCGGCCCCTACCTGCGCGTGGCCGCCGACGGCCGTGTGTACATCGGCGTGCGCGACCCGGACAACGGCGAAGGCACCGCCACGTCGCTGGCCCGGATCATCGCCGAGGAACTGGACGCCGACTGGTCGCAGGTGATCGTCGAACCGCTGGGCCTGGGCGTGCGATCGGGCAACGGCGAGCCGGATTTCATCTACGGACGCCAGCGCAGCGGCGATGCCACCAGCATTCCCGCCGCCTGGGCGGATCTGCGCCAGGCCGGCGCGCTCGGTCGCTGGCTGCTGCTACAGGCCGCCGCGCGGCGGCTCGGCCTGCCCGCCGACCAGCTGCGCAGCGAGAACGGCGCGGTGATCGCCAGCGACGGTCGCCGCCTCTCGTATGCCGACCTGGCGTCCGCGGCCGCGTCGGTGGATGCGCCCTCCACCCCGCCGCCGCTGAAGGCGGCCGACCAGTACCGCCTCATCGGCCAGCCGGCTGGCGATGTCGATGCACGCGCGGCCGTCACCGGACAGCTGCGCTACGCCGCCGACGACACCGTCGGCAATGCCGTGGTCGCCGTGCTGGCGCGCTGCCCTTACCCGGGTGGCACGCTGGACAGCGCGGATCGCGATGCCGCGAAGAAGGTCGAGGGCGTCTACGACATCATCGACATCACGCCGGAGCAGGGCCAGGCGCCCGGTGACACGCCCCAGGCCCCGGCCATCGCCGTCCTGGCGAGCGACACCTGGTCCGCCCTGTCCGGGCGCGCCGCACTGAAGGCGAAGTGGAAGCCGGGCGCCACGCCGGAGCCCAACAGCTACACGCTCGAACAGAAAGCCCTCGAACTGTTCGCCGATGATGCCGCCACGCCCAGCACCGTGCGCAGCGACGGCGACATCGCTGCCATCCGCAAGAAAGCCGCGCGCACGCTCGAAGCCACCTACTTCCAGCCGTGGGTGGCCCACGCCACCGCGGAAACGCCCAACTGCGTCGTCCGCCTCGATCCGGACACCAGCATCACCGTCATCGCCGCCACGCAGTCGCCGCGCGCCGCCTATGCGGTGGTCCAGCGGATGACCGGCTTCCGGCCTGACCAGATCGACATCCAGGTGCCGCGTGGCGGCGGTGCGTTCGGCCGACGCCTCGAGCAGGACTACATCGCCGAGGCCGTCGCCGTGGCGCTGGCGAAGAAAGACGACGCCATTCGCAACCGCCCGGTGCGGCTGCTGTGGACACGCGACGACGACCTGGCCCACGACTACTACCGTCCGCTGGCCGTGCATCGTCTGAATGCCTTCATCGATCGCAAGAAGGCCCTCGTGGGCTGGCAACAGCGCATGGCCAGCCCTTCGGTGCTGGCGGGCGGCAATACGCCCGACAACCGACTGTGGCAGTCCGAGCTGGTGGCCGACGCGCTGCCGGCCGGCCTGGTGCCGAACTTCCGCAGCGACTGGTACCCGCTGCCTTCGCAGCTGTCGCGCGGCGAGTGGCGCGGTTCGCCCAACGTCACCCCCACCTTCGCGTCGGAAAGCTTCATCGACGAGATCGCCAACCTGCTGAAAGTGAACCCGCTCGACTTCCGTCTCGGCATGCTGGGCGACGGGCGCCAGTTGCCCTACAGCGGTCGCGGCGGCCCGATCGATACGGCTCGCCTGGCCAATGTGCTGAAACTGGCTGCCGAGAAAATCGACTGGAGCCGCTGGCTGCGCAGCGAAAACGGCCTCGGCATCGCCTGCTCGTATGTGTTCGGTGCCTACGTGGCCCATGCCATCGAAGTGGCCCCGTCGGGCGAAGGCATCGACATCCACCGTGCCGTCTGCGTGGCCGACGTCGGTCGCGTGATCAATCCGCTGGGCCTCGAGGCCCAGCTACAGGGTGCCACCATGGACGCGCTGTCCACCGCGCTCAACCTGGCCATCACGGTGAAGGATGGCCGGGTGCAGCAGACCGGCTTCCGCGATTACCCCGTGGCGGCCACCCAGCCGCTGCCCTACGAGGTGGAAACGGTGATCGTGCCGTCCACGGCCGAGCCCACCGGGGCCAGCGTGATCGGTGTACCCTCGGCGGCACCCGCGCTGGCCAACGCCGTGTTCCGCGCCACCGCGGTGCGTATCAGGCGCCTGCCCCTGCTGCGCGAGTTGTCCCGCCTGCGCTGATACTCCCCGTCCCGCCCGAGGTAACGCATGACCATCGCATCATTCACCTCGGGCTCGACGGCCACGCGGACCGACGCCGACCTGATCGGCAGCAACAAGCGCTTCTACGACGCCCTGTGGTCCGAGGCAAAGCTGTTTTCGCCCGACCGTTTCAACACGTGGCCGCTGGTGGCCGAGCTGACGGCGCAGACCACCCGCCGCCTGGAAGTGGCCCCGGGCCTGCGCCCGCGGCTGCCCCTGGACGGCACCCAGTTCGTGGACCTCAGCCGCCCGGCCCTGGCCGAGCTGGGCCGTCACGGCGCCCGCGTGGCCAACGCCATGATCGGGGCCCTGCCCTTTCGGGACGCCAGTTTCGACTTCGTCTGCGCCTTCGACATCCTGGAACACGTGGTGGACGACGAGGGGGCGCTGGGCGAACTGGCGCGCGTCGCCGAGCCCGGCGCCCGCCTGCTGATCTCCGTGCCGCTGCACCCCGAGGCGTGGACGGCGTTCGACGACTTCGTCGGGCATTACCGCCGCTATGAGCCCGACGCCATCCGCGACCTGCTGGCCCGTCACGGCTTCACGATCGAGCGCAGCGCCGTCTACGGCATGCAGCCGAAATCGTCGAAGCTGCTCGATCTGGGCCAGTGGTACCTGACCCACCAGCGGGCACGCGCCATGTGGTGGTACAACCGCGTTTTCATGCCGCTGGGCATCCGGTTCCAGAAGGCGCTGGCCTTCACGCCCGGCTTCGAGCCAGGCCCCGGGGTCGACGAAGTGCTGCTGGTCTGCCGCAAGGCCGCCACTTAAATCGAGTAAAAACAGGGGCTTTACACATGGCGCGGCGCAACTGGTTATGATGCGCCACCCTCCCCGCCCCTTCCGGAATCGGCATGCTCTATCTCATGCACGAATGGCAACGCTCGATGCTCAGCCCGCTGACCTACTGGGCCGAGGCGAGCGCGAAGATGTTCGGCGATGCCGCCAGCCCGTTTGCCCGCATGCCTGGCGCCGACCGCGCCGCCGCGGGTTACGAGTTGATGTTCCGGCTGGGCAAGGCCTACGAAAAACCGCAGTTCGACATCCACAGCGTGCATGCCCACGGGCATGACGTGGCCATCGTGGAACAGGTGGCGCTGGCCAAGCCCTTCTGCACGCTGAAGCGCTTCAAGCGCTTCTCCGACGACCAGGCCACGGTCGACACGATGAAGAACGACCCCGCCGTGCTCGTGGTCGCCCCGCTGTCCGGCCACCACTCCACGCTGCTGCGCGATACGGTGCGCACGCTGCTGCGCGACCACAAGGTGTACATCACCGACTGGGTGGACGCCCGCATGATTCCCCTCGACGCCGGCTCGTTCTCACTGGCGGACTACGTGGCCTACATCGAGGAATTCATCCGTCACGTCGGCGTGCACCGTGCGCACGTGGTGTCGGTCTGCCAGCCCACCGTGCCGGTGCTGGCCGCGGTCTCGCTGATGGCCGCACGCGGCGAGGCCACCCCGGCCACGCTCACGCTGATGGGCGGACCGATCGACACCCGCAAGAGCCCGACCAGCGTCGACAACCTGGCCACCACGCGGCCGCTGTCTTGGTTTCGCAACCAGCTGATCCACAAGGTGCCCTACCAGTACCCTGGCGCGGGCCGCGAGGTGTATCCAGGCTTCCTGCAGCACGCCGGCTTCCTCGCCATGAACCCGAGCCGGCACGTCATGTCGCACTGGGATTTCTACGAAAACCTGCGCAAGGGCGACCTCGACGACGCCGAGCAGCACCGCAAGTTCTACGACGAATACAACGCGGTGCTCGACATGCCGGCGGAGTATTACCTCGACACCATCGAGACCGTGTTCCAGGAGCACCGTCTGCCCAAGGGCACGTGGGAAATCCACGGCGAGCTGGTGCAGCCGGCGAAGATCAAGAACACCGCCCTGCTCACCATCGAAGGCGAGCTGGACGACATCTCGGGAGCCGGCCAGACGGAAGCCGCGCACGGCCTGTGCAAGGGCATCGCCAAGAAGCGCAAGAAACACATCGTCATCGAAGGTGCCGGCCACTACGGCATTTTCAGCGGCCGCCGCTGGCGTGAAGTGGTGTATCCCGACGTACGCGACTTCATCAAGGCGCACGATAAGGGCAACAGCAACACCGGCGCGCAGGGTAACCGGCCGGTCTGATCACGTCCGGCATATGTGTGCGTGTAGGAGCGGACGATGTCCGCGAACCCTCACCATTCCTATGGCGAACGATGCCGAACGCGACGCACCAGCCGGCGTTACGCCCGATAAAGCCGGCTTTGTCGGGCGTCTAAAAACGTCCGCTCGATTTGGCGTTCGGCTTCATTCGCCATAGCCCTCCTGAGGGTTCGCGCGCATCGCGCGCTCCTACAACAGCGCCCAGCCGATCAGGCCGACGACGATGAAGAAGGGCACGGACCAGAAGTGGAACGTGGCCCAGGCCTTGCGCTCGCCCAGCAGGCGCAGGGCGATCAGGTTGGCCAGCGAGCCCAGCACGAAGCCGAAGCCGCCCACGTTCACGCCGAACGCGATGGTGCGCCAGTCGTGCGAGTACTCCGCCAGCAGGATGGCCGCGGGTACGTTGCTCACCACCTGCGAGGCCAGCGCACCCGTCGCGTAGAGGTGCCAGGGCGTATCGAGTCCGAGGCCGCCGATGAACGAGCGGATCGTCTCCAGGCCGGCCAGCATGCGCAGGTCGATGAACATCAGTACGAAGGTCAGCAGCAGCCCCCAGTCGATCGCGGCCACCACGCGGCGGCGGAAAACCAGGAAAACGACCAGCACGCCCAGCAGCGCCCACAGTTCGTGGTGCAGATCGGCCAGCACCAAGAAAGGCAGGTATAGGGCCGCCGCGGTGACCAGCATGCCCCGGTCCACCGCCTGCTCGCTGCTTTCATGCACTTCCAGCGGCTTGGCGGGAAACGCGACGGCGGTCACCACCAGCAGAAGCACCATCACGATCGCCACCAGCGGCAGCATGGCCAGCACGAAGCCGCCGAAGCCGTTGTCCCATTGCTGCCACAGGAACAGGTTTTGCGGATTGCCGATCGGGGTGAGCATCGAACCGGCGTTCACGGCCAGTGCCTCGAAAATCACCAGGCGCGTCGCTGGCATGCGGGCGATGCGACACATGCTGAGGGTGAGTGGCACCATGACGAACAACGACACGTCGTTGGTCAGCAGCATCGACAGCAGCGCGGTCAGCGCGACCAGGCCCAGCGCCGCGATCCGCCGGGTGGCGGTACGGTCGATCAGCCAGCGGCCGGCGACGTTCAGCGCGCCGCTGTGTTCCACCGCCTTGGTCAGGATCAGCAGGCCCGTGAGGGTGGCGATGGTCGGCCAGTCCACCAGGCCGGGCCAGCTCGAGATCCGCGACGGCTGGGCCACCGCGAACGCCACGGCAGCCGCCAGGAGGACAAGGAAAAGCACGTCGCGGCGCAGGTTGCGCAACGAGTCGGGTAGCCACGTCATGGAATGGATTCCGCCAAAGAGGGCGGGATCATAGCGTTACGCGGTGTCGCCTGGATGTACAAGGCGACACCGCGCAGCGCATACCGGGGTCAGTCGTCCTTGCTGACGGGTATGCTCACCTTGCCGGCGACGCCGTGCTGCTCGATGTCGCCGCTGCCTTTCGTGCGCACGGTCAGGTTGCCCTTTACGCCATCGACGCCCAGATCGCCCGAGCCGATCGACCCCACGTCGACGCTGCCATCCACGTCGGTCAGCTTGGCATCGCCCGAACCGACCGTGCCGATCCTTACGTCGCCATGGACTTGGCGGGCCGTGAGATCACCCGAACCGACCGAATCCACGCTCATCGACCCGGCGCCGTCGACCTTCACGTCGCCCGATCCGATGCGTGCATGCACGGCACCCTTGACGTCGGATGCCTCGATATCGCCGGACCCGGCGCCGACGTCCAGCGAGGCGATGCTGCGCAGCTTGACGTCACCGGAGCCGGCTTCGACCGTCACCGGCAGGCTGGCGGGAATCGTGGCTTCCACCTTGAGGTAGCTGTAGTGGTTGCCCCAGCCACCCGACCACGATTTGTCCTTCTCGGTCAGTTCCACCACCAGCGTGTCGCCACGCTTTTCCTGGGTGACGATCAGGTTGTCGACGATCTTCTGATCGGAGCCGCAGGCCTTGCCGCGGAGGGTGCCCTTGCCTGCGGCCGATCCACCCTGGACGGACAGATCGTAGGAGTTGACCACGAAGCGCACGGAGCGCACCCCCGAGAGGTCGAGATCGAGATTGCGGTCCGCATGGAAGGCGCAGGAGGGCACGTTGTCCGCCAGGGCGACAGCGGGCAGCAGCAGGAGCGAGGCGAGAACCAGGTGGCGCATGGGGAATCCCCTTCAGTGATGGGTTGCAACCAGGGATGGATGCCGCCCGCGCGAAAAAGGTTGCAAGGCCCTTCACGCGAACCTGAGCGGCCGGCAACGACTTGGTCAACGGCTTGCCGGGCGGCACGTTTTTCATCGTGCAAGTCCAACCGGGAGATACCCTATGCAACGCAAGACCCTTCTCGCCAG
Organism: Xanthomonas sp. NCPPB 2632; assembly: GCF_041228075.2. Taxonomy (NCBI): domain Bacteria; kingdom Pseudomonadati; phylum Pseudomonadota; class Gammaproteobacteria; order Lysobacterales; family Lysobacteraceae; genus Xanthomonas; species Xanthomonas sp. NCPPB 2632. The sequence continues at coordinate 932,971 of NZ_CM192979.1, read as the reverse complement.
TGCCGCTTCCCTCCTCCTTGCCGGCTCGGCCGCCTTCGCGTATGCGCAGGATGCCGCTCCCCAGGCCCCAGCCACCCCGACCGCGCGCATGGCGCCGCCCGCGAATGCCGCGCAGGGCCCCCAAGGTGGCCCGAAGTGGAACAAGGGCGACGACCACGGCCGCGGCGATCGCGGCGGCTGGGGCCGTCACGGCCACGGCGGCATGCAGAACGCCGGCGTCATCGGCGACCTCCGCTCGCTCGAGCGCCTTTACGTGAGCACCGGCCGCCAGAAGGAACTGCCGGCGCTATACAACGAGGTGCTGGCCAAGTCGCAGAACCCGATGGTCCGCGACTACGCCTACCGTCACCTGGCCCGCGCGCAGATGCAACCGCAGAACGTGGATGCGGCCATCGCCACGTTGCGCAAGAGCCTGGACGAAAACCTCGCCCAGGACCAGAAACGCCACCAGGACATGGAAGCCTTCAGGCAACACATGCAGCAGCGCATGGCGGCCAAGACGCCTGACGCGAAATAAACCGAAGGCATCGCGCACATCAAAGCATCGCGCACATCGTGCGCTCCTACACCCGCCGCGCCGTAGGAGCGCACGCTGTGCGCGAAAAGCCAACAAAGCGACGAAGCCGCACCCCCCATCCATGCGCAGCGTAGGAGCGCACGCTGTGCGCGAAAAGCCAACAAAGCGGTGATGCCGCACCATCCATCCAGGCGAGGCGTTTCCGATCGCCAAACGAGGCAACACCTACCTTAACAACCGGATTCACGGAAGCGCCCGCCTGTGCCGATATCTCGCCTCATTCGCATGATAACGGCCGAGGGATCGCGCACATCGTGCGCTCCTACATGGCTTTTACGCGGGACCAGAGGGCTTCCTGTTCTTCCAGCGTGTATGACGCCAGCGTGCGACCTTCAGAGGCGGCCATAGCTTCCATGCCGCGGAAGCGGCGTTCGAACTTCGCGTTCGCACCGCGTAGCGCGCGCGACACATCGACCTTCGCATGCCGGGCCAGATTGGCCGCGACGAACAGCACGTCGCCGATCTCGTCGGCGAGGCGTTCCTCGTCCGCGCCGTTGTCGAACTCGTAGCGCACCTCGTCGATTTCCTCGACGATCTTGTCCAGCACCGGTCGATGATCGGGCCAGTCGAAGCCGACGTTGGCGGCACGCTTCTGCAGTTTCACCGCACGCTGCCATTCGGGCAGGCCGTGCGAGATACCGGCGAGCGCACTGGTGTCGTCGCCGCCCTTGATGCGGCGTTCTTCCGCCTTCAACCGGTCCCAGTCGCGCGAGCGCGCGGCGTCGCTTTCATGCGTCACCTCGTCGAACACGTGCGGATGGCGGCGGACCATCTTCTCGCAGATGGACTGCACCACGTCGCCGAAGGCGAAGTGCCCGGCTTCCTCCGCCATGCGCGCGTGGAACACCACTTGCAACAACAGGTCGCCCAGTTCGTCGCGCAGGTCGTGCATGTCGTGGCGGTCGATCGCGTCGGCTACCTCGTACGCTTCCTCGATGGTGTACGGCGCGATGGAGGCGAAGTCCTGCTTCACGTCCCACGGGCAGCCCGTGGCCGGATCGCGCAGGCGCGCCATGATCGCGATGAGGTCGTCCACGGGCCGGCTCATGCCGCGTCGTCCGGATCGATCAGGCGCGCCGCCCAGTCCACTGTGGTGTCGCCGCAGGCAATGAATTCGGGATTGATCAGCGAATCGCGCGTGTTGTAGCGGAACGGGCGCCCGGCCAGGTCGAGCACCGCGCCGCCGGCCTCCTCGAGCACGCACTGCGCCGCGGCCGTATCCCACTCCGAGGTGGCGCCCAGACGCAGGTAGATATCCGCCTCGCCGCGGGCGATCACGCAGAACTTCAGCGACGAGCCCAGGGCGAAGGTCTCGTGGGTGCCCAGGCGATCCAGCAGCGTCATGGTGCGGCCGGTGCCGTAGGAACGGCTGCCGGTGACCATCAGCAGCCCGTTGGCCGGCCGTGTGGCCAGCGCCTCGCGAGGCGCACCCACCGTGCGCTGGCGCCAGGCACCGCCACCGGACACCGCGGCATACAGATCGCCCGAGACCGGGACCAGCACCACGCCCAGCACCGGTCTGTGATCCTCGATGAGCGCGATGTTGACGGTGAACTCGCCGTTGCGCTTGACGAATTCGCGGGTGCCATCCAGTGGATCGACCAGCCAGTAGCGGCGCCAGGTGCGACGCTCGGACCACGGCGCGGCCAGGGCTTCTTCCGAAATCACGGGAACGCCCGGTGCGAGACTGTGCAGGCCTTCGGCGATGACACGTTGCGCGGCGAGATCCGCCGCGGTCACCGGGGAGTCGTCGTCCTTGCGCACCACTTCGAAGTCGTGCGCGTAGATGGCCAGGATCGCATCGGCGGCCTGGCGCGCGATCGCACAGACCGGGTCGAGCCAATCCGCGTACGCCACCGTCATACCGGTTTGTAGCGACCGGCGAGGTACTCGCGGGCCATGAACAGCGCGGCGATGGAACGACCGTCGGTGACATCCTCGCGGGCGATCAGTTCGTGCAGGTTGTCCATGCGCCAGGACACGACTTCCAGTTCTTCCGGCTCGTCACCGGGCAGGCGCTCGGGGTAGAGGTCTTCGGCCAGCACCACGTGGATGCGGTGGGTCATGTAGGCCGGCGAGAGCGACAGCGTGCCGAGGAAGGTGAGCTTGCGCGCACCGAAACCCACTTCTTCCTTCAGTTCGCGGTTGGCGCCTTCCTCCGCGGTCTCACCGGCATCCATGCGGCCCTTGGGCGCGCCCAGTTCGTAGTGGTCCACGCCCACGCTGTATTCGCGCACCAGCAGCACGGTGTCCGCGTCCTGCATGGGCACGATCAGCACGGCCCCGTGGCCGCTGCTTTTCAGGCGCTGGAAGGTGCGGCGCTCGCCGTTGGAGAACTCCAGGTCCACTTCCTCCGCGTGACGGAAGTGCGTGGTGGACGCATCGCGCGTCGCAAGGATCGTCGGGCGTTTGTTCATCGGTCGATTGTACCGTCGGTGAGCCGGACCAGCGCCTCGGCATGGATCGCAGGGGTGCCGGCCAGCACGCTGCGCGTGTCGAGACCCGGCGCGGCACCGGACAGGTCGGTGAAGACGCCTCCGGCCTCGGTGACGATCACCGCCAGCGCGGCAATGTCGAGGATATTCACGTCGGACTCGATGACCAGGTCGAGCGAGCCGCGCGCCAGGAGGTGGTAGTGGCAGAAATCGCCGTAGCCGCGAATGCGGTTGCTGTCGCGGATCAGGCCGCCCAGGGCATCCCAGCGGCGGTCGGCCGTGAGCGTCTTCACGTTGCCCGTGGAAATTGACGCCTCCGCCAGTCGGGCGGTAGGCGCCACGCGGACCGGCTCGCCATCGAGGAAGGCGCCACGGCCACGCACCGCCCACATGCGTTCGCCGTACACGGGGGCCGAGGACACGCCCAGCACCAGTTCGCCGCGATGCATCAGCGCGATCTGCGTGGAAAAGAACGGCGTGCGGCGGACGAAACTCTTGGTGCCGTCCAGCGGGTCCACCAGCCAGAGGTACTCGCGCGAGGTGTCGTCCGCACCGTATTCCTCGCCGTAGATGCCCGCCTCCGGCAGGGCCGCGGCCAGGATGCCTCGGATCGCCATCTCGGCTTCGCGATCGGCGGCGGTCACCGGGGTGTCGTCGCCCTTGACGATCACCTCCACGCCCGAGCGCCAGTAATGCAGGATGATCTCCGCCGCGGCCTGCGCGGCTTCCCGGGCAGCGGCAAGCGCGGTGTCGAGGGTATCGGTCATGGCGTGTTCGCGGGGGCGAGCCCGGCCTTGCGTTGGAGGTTGACGGCACCGTCGCGACCCAGCGGGCCGAACCGGGCGATGAAATGCGAAAGCGCGGTGTCGGGGGCGCGCGGGGCCAGGCGGCCGTCGAGGCGCCAGCCGAGGGGCGAGGCGGCAAGGGCCGCGTTCGCGGCCAGCGGCCCCTGGCCGTCGTCGGCCAGCGTGGCACGCAGCACGCCACCAACACTGGCTGCCTTCAGGGCCAGGTTGCCCAGCGCCACGACGCCTTCCGGCGTGCGCACGGCCGCGGCGTGCCAGCGGATGACCGCGTCCAGCGCCAGCGGCCAGTTGCCCTGGAGGTCGGCCTGCGGGATATGGCCTTCGACGACGCCCAGCGGCGCCAGGTCCTGCGGGGAAGCCGGACCGGCCAGCGCCGCTGCATCCAGCCGGAAATCGACGCCGGTCCAGTGCACGGTGTCGGGATCGGTACGCTCCAGGTGGCCGTCGAAGCGCCCGGCACGACCGTCCATGTGCAGCTGCAGGTGGATGCGACCGAAGATGGCGTCCCGCCCCAGGCGCCAGCTGGCCTGGCCCAGTTCGCGGCCGTCACGCGCCGTGATGCGACCCGCGCGTCCATCCCAGAGCGTGCCCGACAGGTCGTCCAGCACCACGCCCTTCGCGCGCGCGGCGAACAGCGGCACGGCCACGCCGGCAGGCAGGAACCAGTAGAACAGGCCGCCGGCAAGCAGCAGCACGACGACGCCCAGGGCGACCCGACGAAGCCATTTCAAACCATCACCTCGACACTCCTTACTTGAGGCACGGCGGCCCGGGGGCGATGATGGGCCGATGACCGAGACCCTTTTCGCTTCCCAGGCGGCCGACACGCTCGTCGCGCGCGACCTTTCCGTCCTCTGGCACCCGTGCACCCAGATGCACGACCACGAAACCCTGCCCATGGTACCCGTCGCACGCGGCGAAGGGGCATGGCTGGTCGGCACCGACGGCCGGCGTTACCTCGATGCCGTCAGTTCCTGGTGGACCAACCTGTTCGGCCATGCGGAACCCCGCATCGCCAGTGCGGTGAAGGACCAGCTCGACAAGCTGGAACACGTGATCTTCGCCGGCTTCACCCACGCCCCCGCCGTGGAACTGGCCGAGGAACTGGTGCGCATCACGCCGCCGGGCCTGGATCGCGTGTTCCTGGCCGACAACGGCTCCGCCGCGATCGAGGTGGCGCTGAAGATGAGCTTCCACTACTGGCTCAACCGGGGCCACGGCGAGAAGACCCGGTTCATCGCGCTCACCGGCAGTTACCACGGCGAGACACTGGGCGCCCTTTCGGTCAGCGACGTGGCGCTGTACCGGAAAACCTATGCGCCGCTGCTGCTGACGCCGGAGCTCGCCCCTTCCGCCGACACCTACGAAGGCGAACCGGGCGAAACGCCACGCGAGATCGCCACCCGCCGCCTCGCGCAGATGCGCGACATCCTCGAACGCCACGCGCACGAAACCTGCGCGGTGATCGTCGAGCCGCTGGTGCAGTGCGCCGGCGGCATGCGCATGTACGACGCGTCCTATCTCACTGGGCTGCGCGCGTTGTGCGACGAGTTCGACGTGCACTTCATCGCCGACGAGATCGCCGTGGGCTTCGGCCGCACGGGCACGCTGTTCGCCTGCGAGCAGGCCGGCGTCTCGCCCGACTTCATGTGCCTGTCCAAGGGCCTCACCGGCGGTTTCCTGCCGTTATCGGCCGTGCTCACCACGCAGGACGTGTACCACGCGTTCTACGCGGAATACGCGACGGGCAAAGCCTTCCTGCACTCGCATAGCTACACCGGCAACCCGCTGGCCTGCCGGGCCGCCACCGCCACGCTGGGCATCTTCCGCGACGATCCCGTGCTGGAGCGCAACCGCGTGCTGGCCGCGCGCATGGCGCAGCGGATCGCTCCGCTCGCGGACCATCCGCACGTGGCGCAGGTACGCCAGACCGGGATGATCGCCGCCGTGGAGATGGTCGCGGACAAGTCGAAGCGCACACCGTTCCCGGCCGGCGATCGCCGTGGCCTGCGCGTGTACCGCCACGGCCTGGCCCACGGCGCGCTGCTGCGTCCGCTGGGCGATATCGTCTACTTCATGCCGCCCTACGCCATTACGGAAGACGAGATCGACTTCATGGTGGATACCGCCATCGCCGGCATCGACACCGCCACCCGTTAGCGGCGGCACGCCGTCGCTACAATGACGGTTTGCCACCGAGGGACGCCACCATGCGCAGCATTCGCATCCATGTCGACATGCCGCTGGCCAGCGGGCAGGACCTGATCCTGCCCGCCCAGGCAGGCGAGCATGTGGCCCGCGTGCTACGCCTGGAAGCGGGTGCGCCGGTGGTGCTGTTCTCCGGCGACGACGGCATGGAATTCGACGCCACGCTGGCCAGCGTCGGCAAGCGCGAGGTGGTGGCACACGTGGGCGAGGGCCGCCCCGTGCATAACGAATCGCCCCTGGCGCTGACCCTGGTGCAGGGCGTGGCGCGCGGCGAGAAGATGGACCTGATCGTGCAGAAGGCGACCGAACTCGGCGTCGCCCGCATCGTGCCGATCCTCACCGAGCGGTCCGAGGTGAAACTGGATGCCGCGCGTGGCGAGAAGCGCCTGTTGCACTGGCGCGCCGTGGCCGCCAGCGCCTGCGAGCAATCCGGTCGCGCACGCGTGCCGCAGGTGGACGCGGCGGTGCCCATGGCGACCTGGCTGGCCGCCCTGGGCGACGACAGCGCCATGCGGCTTGCCCTGTTGCCCGAGGGCACGCGGCGTCCGGGGGAACTCGCCCTCGCCGGCCCCGCACTGCTCGCCATCGGACCGGAGGGTGGTTTCGGCGAGCGCGATCGCACGGCACTGGCGGCGCACGGGTTCACCGGCCTGAGGCTGGGCCCGCGCATCCTGCGCACGGAGACGGCGGGCCTGGCCGCCATCGCCGCGCTACAGGCGCTCTACGGCGACCTCTGACCCAACACGCCGTCGATGCGGCGCATCACGTCGTCATCCAGCAGGGGCACCGCATCCAGCGCCCCCAGGTTGGCTTCCAGCTGCGACGTGCGGCTGGCGCCGAGGATCACGGTGGAGACGTGCGGGTTTTTCAGGCACCAGGCCAGCGACATCGTGGCCATCGGCAGACCGAGGTCGGCGGCGATCGGCGCGAGGGCACGCACGGTGTGCAGCCAAGCCCCGTCGTTGGCGAGCTTTTCGTCACGCAGCCAGGCATTGCCCGGCTGGCCCAGGCGCGAATCGTCCGGCACGCCGTCGTTGTACTTGCCCGTCAGCAGGCCCGACGCGAGCGGCGACCAGATGGTGGTGCCCATGCCGTAGCGCTCGTACAGCGGCGCGTATTCCCGCTCGAACCGCTCGCGATGCAGCAGGTTGTACTGCGGCTGCTCCATCGACGGCGCGATGAGGTGGTGCTCGCGGGCCAGCCCATGTGCCTCTTCGATCTGCGCGGCCGTCCATTCGCTGGTGCCCCAATACATGACCTTGCCCTGCCGGACCAGGGCATCCATGGCGAGCACGGTTTCCAGGATCGGCGTATCGGGATCCGCACGGTGGCAGAAGTACAGGTCGAGGTAATCCACGCGCAGGCGCTGCAACGCCTGATGGCATGCATCGAACACGTGCTTGCGCGACAGGCCGCGCTGGGTGGGTTTCGGATCGGTCACCGCACCGAAGTAGACCTTGCTGGATACCACGTATGCATCGCGCGGCAGGCGCAGGTCGGCGATCACGTCGCCCATGAGGCGCTCGGCGTCACCGGCGTTGTAGGTCTCGGCATTGTCGAAGAAGTTGACGCCGCGGCCGTAGGCCAGCGCGATGAGCTCTCGGGCCTGCGTGCGCCCGACCTGACGGCCGAACGTCACCCATGCGCCGAAAGACAGCGCGGACACCTTGAGGCCGGTCGAACCGAGGCGGCGGTATTCCATCGGGACATTCCTAGCGAACGAAGAAGAGAACCAGCGACAGCACGGCCGCGGCGAAGAGGCCGGCGATGACATCGTCCAGCATGACGCCCAGGCCACCCTTCACGCGGCGATCGAACCACGCGATCGGCCAGGGCTTCCACACATCGAACAGGCGGAACAAGGCGAACCCGGCCAGCACCACCCACCAAGGGGCAAGCAGCGCGGGAAGCAAGGCGATCCACTGGCCGACGAACTCGTCCCAGACCAGGCTGCGATGGTCGGCCACGCCGAGGATGCGCCCGGCGACCTCGCACGCCCACACGCCGATGGCGAAGCTCACCACCAGGACGGCCAGCCAGGCGAGCGGCGACAGGTCGCGCAGCAGAAGCCACGGCAGGATCGCCGCCGCTGAACCGAACGTGCCCTGCGCCTTCGGCGCCAGGCCCGAGCCGAACCCGCAGGCCAGCCAGCCCGCCGGCGAGGCCAGCAGGCGGCGGCGGTCGGTCGGATCGAGGACGTACTTGGTGCTCATGCCGCGAAGTGGTTCCAGCCGCTGCGCGCGGGCGCGAGTGTTTCGCCCACGGCATCGACCACGCGCACGCCCGCGCCTTCGACGATGCGCCCGATGCGCGTGGCACCGCAGCCGAGCCGCGAAAGCACGGCGCCTACCTCGGCCGCCTGGTCGGCGGGTACCGTGAAGCACAGCTCGTAGTCGTCGCCGCCACCCAGCGCGAAGTCCTGCGCGTCGGCCTCGGCGAAATGCGTCAGCAGCGCGGACGATCGCGGCAGCAACGCGGCATCGATGGACGCGCCCACGCCGCTGGCCGTGCAGATGTGGCCAAGGTCGGCCACCAGGCCGTCGGAGATATCGATGCAGGCGGTGGCCACCCCGCGCAACGCCTGCCCGGCCGACACGCGCGGCACCGGCCGGTTCAGCCGCTCGATCATGCCGGCATAGGGCGTGATGTCGTTTTCCTCGAGGCAACGCAGGCCGGCCGCCGCGTCACCGAGCGTGCCGGTGACCATCACCGCGTCGCCCACGCGCGCGCCGGAACGCAGCAACGCCTCGCCCGGTGCGATGAAGCCGTGGACCGCCACGGTGACCGTCAGCGGCCCACGCGTGGTGTCCCCACCGATCAACGCGAGGCGATACGGCGTGGCCAGTTCGGCAAAACCGCGGGCCAGGCCGTCGAAGAAGGCTTCGTCGCCGTCGGGCGTGGTCAACGCCAGCAAGGCCCACGCGGGCGTGGCCCCCATGGCGGCCAGATCGGAAAGATTCACCGCCAACGCTTTCCAGCCGATGTCCGCCGGATCGGTACCCGGCGGAAAATGGATGCCCTCCACCAGCGTGTCCACCGCGATCGCCAGTTCACGCCCGGCGGGCACGGCCACCACGGCCGCATCGTCGCCGATCCCCGTCAGCACATCGTCGCGATGGACGCTGGTGTGACGGCGGATGCGGTCGATCAGGTCGAATTCCATGCAGGTTCCTTGTCCCGCGGGGATTCGCGGTGGGCTCAGGATCGCTTCTCGGCCGTACGCCAGTGCGTCGCGAGTTTGTCGAGGACACCGTTCACATAGCTGTGGCCATGGTCGGCACCGAACCGCTTGGTGGCTTCCACCGCCTCGTTGATGACGACGCGGTAGGGAACGTCCGGACGGTATTTCAGCTCGTAGGCACCCATGCGCAGGGCGGACAGTTCGATCGGATCGATCTGCGCCACTTCGCGATCGACGAACGGCTTGATGCCGGCGTCGAGTTCCTTCACGTGCTGCTCGACGCCGCGCAGGATGTCCTCGAAGTATTCGAGGTCGGCCACCACCATGTCCTGCTCGTGGCGGAACTGCTCGATGACGTTGCCCATCTTGGCGCCGCCCACCTGCCACGCGTACAGCGCCTGCAGCGCACGACGGCGCGCGCGTGAGCGGGCAGCCAGGTCGATCCCGTGCGGAGGCCTGTTCATCGGGCCAGCTTCGTATAGAGGTTGGCCATCTCGATGGCCACCATGGCGGCATCGCTGCCCTTGTTGCCGGCCTTGGTGCCGGCACGCTCGATCGCCTGCTCGATGCTGTCGGTGGTCAGCACGCCGAAGGCCACCGGCACGCCCGAGGCATACGCGGCCTGGCCCAGGCCCTTGGCGGCCTCACCGGCCACGTAGTCGAAATGCGGCGTGGAGCCACGGATGACCGCACCCAGGCCGATCACGGCGGCGTACCCGCCGGCACCGGCGACCTTGTAGGCGGCCTGCGCGATCTCCCAGGCGCCGGGCACGCGGATCAGGTCGATCGCGTCGTCGCTCACGCCGTGGCGGACCAGCGTGTCGCGCGCGCCTTCGATCAGCGGCTCGACGACGAAGCTGTTGAAACGACCCGCGACGATGGCGAAACGGCCCTTCGGGGTGGCGAAATCGCCTTCGATGATCTTCATGTACGCATGTCCTGTGGCGAAACGGCCGCCGGGCGGCCGGGTATTTTACGGGGTTTTCGGCCGGGGGTGGCCGGTAAACGTGAGGCGGGACTGTCCGGCGGCCACATCCAGCCGACCCGGCGCGCCGAACGGCAGGGTGAACTTGCGCGGGCCATGGCCGAAAGGCAGCCCGCGCACGACCGGCACGCCGCTGGCGGCGGCAATGCGGTCGAGCGCCACGTCCACGTCGTAGCCGTTGTCGTATTCGGTCACCCGGTAGTTGATGAAGTCGCCCACCACCAGCGCCGCCTGGCGACGCAGCACGCCGGCGTGCAGCAGCTGGTAGAGCATGCGTTCCACACGGTAGGGCGGCTCGGCCAGGTCCTCCACGTAGAGGATGCCGCCGTCGATCGACGGGAAATACGGTGTGCCGACCAAACCCGCCAGCATGGCCAGGTTGCCGCCCCAGAGGGTGCCTTCCACGTGGATGTCCGAGGTTTCCGGCGCATCCCACGTCGCCTGGCCTTCCTCCGCGGCCAGCGTCTCCCAGAAATGCGCCCAGGTGTGGGCATCGAGGCTGGCCGCGCCGAAGTCGCCGCCCAGCATGGGCCCGCCCAGGGTGACCACGCCGCTCTTCGCATACAACGCGCACTGCACCGCGGTGAAGTCGCTCAGGCCCACCAGCGCCACCGGTGCGCCACGCAGGCGACGGCCCAGCCCCTCGTAATCGAGCAGGGGCAACAGCGGGTGCGCACCGTAACCGCCGCGGATCGCCAGGGCGATGTCGGGAAGCTCGCGCGCGGGATCGGCCAGCGCGTTGAGGTCGGCGGCGCGCTCGGCGTCGCTGCCGGCAAAGCGCAACATGCGTCGCGCAAGCACCTCCTGGCCGGTCACGCGATGGCCGGCCGCTTCCAGCCGGGCGATGCCGCGGCGCATGGCTTCGGCGGATTGCGGGTAACCGGAAGGGGCGATGAGGCGGATGTCGTAGGTCGGAAGCATGGTCTCGCGAGGTCGTGGCACAGGGCGGTAGCAATAGAGGGTCGCGGTGTGGATGGCAACCCGTGGGCGGATCAGCCGGCCTGCTCCACCACTTCCAGGCCGAAGCCGGCAATGCCGACGAAGCGGCGTGGCGTACCCATGACGCGCAGGCGCCTGGCACCCACGTCGGCCAGGATCTGGGCACCCAGCCCGAGCTGCCGCCACTCCTGGTCGTCCCGCGGCGCGGGTGTCGGCACCACATCACGCTTGAGACGGCCCAGCAGCGCGTCGGCGCTGTCCTCGCCCGAGAGCACCACCAGCACGCCACGATCCGCGTCATGGATGCGCCGCAGCGCATCGGTCACGGTCTGGCCGAGGTCGTCGCGGCGAAGGTGGAGCACGTCCGACAGCGTGTTGCGCACATGCACCCGCGTCAGCACCGGTTCGCCGTCGCCCACGTCACCCCGCGTCAGCGCGAAGTGCAGGCCGCTACGGATGGCGTCGCGGAAGGCTATCAGCCGGAAGGGACCGAACTCGGTATCGACGTCCTCCTCGTGCACGCGTTCCACCGTCTTCTCGGTTTCGAGGCGGTAACGGATCAGGTCGGCGATGCTGCCGATCTTCAGGCCGTGCTTCGCCGCGAACACTTCCAGTTCCGGGCGCCGGGCCATGGAGCCGTCGTCGTGCAGGATCTCGATCAGCACCGACGAGGGCTCCAGCCCGGCCAGCGCGGCCAGGTCGCAGCCGGCCTCGGTGTGCCCGGCGCGCATCAGCACGCCGCCCGCCTGTGCGGTCAGCGGAAAGATGTGCCCGGGCATGATGATGTCGGCGGGCTTCGCGTCCTTCGCCGCGGCCACGCGGATCGTGTGCGCGCGGTCCTGCGCGGAGATGCCCGTCGTGACGCCTTCAGCCGCCTCGATCGAAACGGTGAAGTTGGTGTGGTACGGAGACGTGTTGTCGCTGACCATGGGTTTCAGCCCCAGCTGGCGCGTATGTCGCTCGGTCAGCGTGAGGCACAGCAGCCCCCGCGCCTCGCGGACCATGAAGTTGACGTCTTCCGGCCGCACCTTCTCGGCGGCCATGACGATGTCGCCTTCGTTTTCACGGTCTTCGTCATCGAGGATGACGACCATGCGGCCCTGCCGGAGGTCCTCGAGGATCTCGGGGATGGTGTTGAAGGACATGCGGGGCGGTTCCTCAGGCGAAGCCGTGCTGTTTCAGGAAGGCCTCGTCGAGGCGCGGGGCATCGCCGCCGGTGAGCAGCCGCTCGACATAGCGCGCGACGACGTCGACCTCGATGTTCACGGCATCGCCGGGACGCCGGGCGACGAAAGCCGTATGTGCCACCGTATGGGGGATAAGGTTCACCCCGAAGCGGTTGCCGCCCACCTCGTTCACCGTGAGGCTGGTGCCGTCGATGCACACGGAACCCTTGTGGGCGATGTAGCGGGCTATCTCGCCGGGCACCTCGAAGGTCCAGCGCGAGGAGCGGCCGTCCGGTGCCACGGACACCACCTTGCCCACGCCGTCCACATGCCCCGAGACCATGTGCCCGCCCAGGCGGTCGGCCAGGCGCAGGGCTTTCTCCAGGTTCACCGGATCGCCGGCCTTGTGCTTGCCGAGGGTGGTGTGCGCCAGGGTTTCGTTGGAGACATCGGCCGCGAAGCTGGCGGCGTCGAAGGCCACCACGGTGAGGCAGACACCGGACACGGCGATGCTGTCGCCCAGGGCGACGTCGGTCATGTCGAGGGGAGCGGTATCGACGACGAGGCGTACGTCGCCGCCGCGCGGTTCCAGCCGCGCGATGCGGCCAACGGCCTGGATGATGCCGGTGAACATGTCAGCGACCTTCCGGGAGGAAGGCGGCGACGAGGTACTGGATTTTCATGAAACGTTTCCCGCGGTGGTGAGCGAAAAACGCCCCAAGGCGCATGGCGCCGCCCGCCCCGCCAGGGACGCGCGAACGCCGTCTTCTTTCATCCGGACTGTAACCGTCGGCTCCGGCATCCGACCGGATCTGCTGACCTCCCGGCAGGACCGGGAGCGCTCGCGGGCTTGTTTCCTCACGGAAACCTACCGCCGGTGGGGAATTGCACCCCGCCCTGAAGACGCTGTGGAGGCCGCTTCCCGAGGAAAGCAGCCGGCTGAGAATAGCATGCGGCCTGAAGGGCCGATTGCAACGGTCAGGGCGGCAGTGGGTGGCCCTCGAGCACCTGGTCCATCACTCGACTGGTGCGCGCCGCCGAGTCGCCCGTCGAGGGGCAGGCGCCCTTGCCGGTCAGCGTCGCCACGATGGTGGCGATCAACGGTTGCTGGATGTGTGGCGGATTGGCCACCTGGATGCTTTCGCGTCGCTCGCCGGCCTCGAGTTCGATCGGCCCGTCACCGAAGGTGGCGAAGACCAGCCGGCCACGATCGCCGACGATCTCCACGCGATCCTCGCGGCGGTCGGCGGCGAAGTTCCACAAGCCGGTACCCAGCACGCCGCTGCCGAGACGAAAGGCCATGGCGACGGCGTCTTCGGCCGGATAAGCGTTCATCTGGTGCGCGGTCATGCCACGCGCTTCGACGATGGGGCCGAGCAGGAAATCGAGGATGTCCAGCGTATGGCAGCCGATATCCACGAAGATGCCGCCGCCGGACAGCTCGGGACGCACCGTCCAGGGCAGGTTGGCCGGGTCGCGGTAGCGTGCCTCGAGCGGATGGTGCAACAGCACGTTGACCAGGCGCGGCGTGCCGATCGCGCCCTCGGCCAACAGCGCGGCGATACGCAGGAAGCGCGGCAGCGCGCGCCGGTAGTAGGCCACGAAGACGGGCACGCCGGCCGCCCGCGCGGCCTGCAGGATCGCCGTGCATTCCGAGTGGTCCATCGCCATCGGTTTCTCGATGTACACCGGCTTGCCCGCGGCGATGGCCATGAGGGCGTACTCGCGATGGCTGGACGGCGGTGTGGCGACGTATACGGCGTCCACGCCGGGATCGGCGACCAGCGCCGCCGCGTCGTCGTACCAGCGCGGCACGCCGTGGCGAGCCGCATAATCGCGCGCCTTGTCGCCGTCACGCCGCATCACGGCGACCAGCGACGAGTCGCTCACCTTCGCAAACGCAGGGCCGCTCTTGGTCTCGGTGACGGCACCGCAGCCGACGATGCCCCAGCGGACGTGCGGATAGGTTTTCACGCCGGCCGCAGCTGCAACCGCATGTCGTCGCCCACCTGCCGGCGGTCCACCGTGTGCAGGCGCCAGCGCGAGGCCATGTCGTCGAGCGGCGGCAGGGTGAGCATCGGGCGCCCGCTGCTGCCGAGCAGGACCGGCGCGACATAGACCAGCAGCTCGTCGGCCAGCCCCGCTGCCAGCAAGGCGCCGCACAGGACCGGGCCTGCCTCGACATGCACCTCGTTCACGTCGCGCCGGGCCAGCTCGTGCAGCACGGCACGCAGCTCCAGGCCGCCGTGGTCGTCACGACGTACCGCCACGCGCGCCACATCGGCCAGGTGGGCCGGCACGTGCGCATCCGGGGCATGAAACACCAGCGTGGGCGCCGTGCCGTCCAGCACGCGGGCACCGGCCGGCGTGCGCAGCATGGTATCGACGATGGCACGCAGCGGCGGTACGTATCCAGGGGTGTCGGGCAGGCGAACGGTCAGTTGCGGGTCGTCGGCCAGCACGGTGCCGCTGGCGGAAAGAACGGCCGAGGACCGGGCACGCCAGCGCTGCACATCGGCGCGGGCGGCCTCGCCGGTAATCCACTTGGAGGTGCCGTCGGCCAGGGCCGTGCGGCCGTCGAGGCTCATGGCCAGCTTCACGCGCACCCAGGGACGGCCGCGTTGGATACGGCTGAAGAAACCGATGTTCAGCTCGTGCGCGGCGTCGCGCATCAGGCCCACCTGCACGCCGATGCCGGCGGCGCGAAGTTTTTCGATACCGGCACCGTCGACCTGGTCGAATGGATCCTCGTGCGCGACGACCACACGGCCCACGCCCGCCGCGATCAACGCATCGGCGCAGGGCGGCGTGCGACCGTGGTGCGCGCAGGGCTCCAGGGTGACGTAGGCCGTGGCACCGCGTGCCGCCGTGCCGGCTTCACGCAGCGCGAAGACTTCCGCATGCGGCTCCCCCGCGCGCGCATGCCATCCGGTGCCGAGCACAGTCTCGCCGCGGGCGATGACGCAGCCCACGCGCGGGTTGGGCTGGGTGGTGGCGAGGCCGCGCTCCGCCAGGCGCAAGGCGTGCGCCATGTGGAGGTGATCCATGGCGGGAAAGAACGGGCGCGACATGCTCAGCCCTTGCGCCCGCGCCTGGCTGCGTCCAGCAGCGGCAGTTGCAGGCCTTCGATCGAGGGGAGGTCGCGCTCGAGTTTCTCGATCTCCTCGCGGAAAGCGTGCACGTCCTCGAAGCGGCGATACACCGAGGCGAAGCGCACGTAGGCCACCTGGTCGAGTTCCTTCAGTTCGCGCATCACCAGTTCGCCCACCTGGCGCGACGGCACCTCGCGCTCGCCGAGGCGGCGGAGGTCGTTGATGACGGCGCGCATCGCGGTATCCACCGCGTCGCTGGCCACGGGGCGCTTCTGCAGGGGGCGCTCGAAACTCACGCGCAGCTTGTGCTCGTCGAACGGCTCGCGACGATCGCCGGACTTGACGATCACCGGCAGCTTCAGCTCGGCGGTCTCGAAGGTATTGAAACGCTCGCCGCACTGGGGGCACTCGCGTCGACGACGCACCGTGCTCCCGTCTTCGGTGAGCCGTGAGTCGATGACGCGGGTGTCTTCATGCTGGCAGAACGGACAGTGCATCGATCAGCCATATACCGGGAAACGGTCGCACTGAGCCGTGACCTTCTCGCGCACCGCCGCGATGACGGTGTCGTCGCCCGGCGCATCCAGCACGTCGCAGATCCACTGGGTGAGCTCGATCGTGTCCGCTTCCTTGTAGCCGCGGGTGGTGATCGCCGGCGTGCCCACGCGCAGGCCGGAGGTGACGAACGGCGAACGGGGATCGTTCGGCACGGCGTTCTTGTTGACGGTGATGTGCGCCTTGCCGAGGGCCGCTTCCGCGTCCTTGCCGGTCACCTCGCGACCGATCAGGTCGACCAGCATCAGGTGGTTCTCGGTACCGCCGGAAACGACCTTGTAGCCGCGCTCGATCAGCGTCTTCGCCATGGCCTTGGCGTTCTTCACCACCTGGCCCTGGTAGTCCTTGAATTCGGGCTCCAGGGCTTCCTTGAAGGCCACGGCCTTGGCCGCGATGACGTGCATCAGCGGGCCGCCCTGGATGCCGGGGAACACGATGGACTGCAGCTTCTTCTCGATGTCCTCGCCCAGGCCCTTGGCGACGATGATGCCGCCGCGCGGGCCGCGCAGGGTCTTGTGCGTGGTGGACGTGACCACATGGGCGTGGTCGATCGGGCTGGGGTAGTGGCCCGTGGCGACGAGGCCGGCGATGTGCGCCATGTCGACGAACAGGTAGGCGCCGACCTTGTCGGCGATGGCGCGGAAGCGCGCCCAGTCCATTACCTGCGAATAGGCGGAGAATCCGGCCACCACCATCTTCGGCTTGTGCTCGATCGCCAGGCGCTCGATCTCGTCGTAGTCGACCAGACCGGTCTCGGCATCGATGCCGTACTGCACGGCGTTGTAGATCTTGCCGGAGAAGTTGACCTTGGCCCCGTGGGTCAGGTGACCGCCGTGGGCGAGGCTCATGCCCAGGATGGTGTCGCCCGGCTGCAACAGCGCGAAGTACACGGCCTGGTTGGCCTGCGAGCCGGAATGCGGCTGCACGTTGGCATAATCGGCGCCGAACAGCTTCTTCAGGCGCTCGATGGCGAGCTTCTCGGCCACGTCCACGTATTCGCAGCCGCCGTAGTAGCGCTTGCCGGGGTAACCCTCGGCGTACTTGTTGGTCAGCGACGAGCCCTGGGCCTCCATGACACGGGGGCTGGCGTAGTTCTCCGAGGCGATCAGTTCGACGTGATCTTCCTGGCGACGGGTCTCGTCGGCGATGGCCCTGGCGAGTTCGTCGTCATAGCCGGCGATCGTTGCATCCTTGGGGAACATCTCTACCTCGGGTCGCGGGTGGGGAATGAAGACCGAAAGTGTAGCGCCCGCCGGGGTTTGCGGCCACTGCCAGCCCATCGGGGTCAGCGGCGTTCCAGCCAGAGCTCCGGCCGCTCGGACGTGGGACCGTGGCGCAGGTAGGACCGGATGGCCCTTTCGTTGTCGGCGGAATAGGCCAGGCAACTGAACGTCGAGGGGGCCGACGGGTGCATGTTGCTATCGCACTGGTACCAGTTCAGCAGGCTCCACGGGTAGGTTGGGTAGCGCCCCGTGACCGCGGCCGCGTGGGTGGCGCCCAGCGTGTGCCCGAACTCGTGCGCCATCACGGAAAGACGCCCCTGGATGCTTGCCGTCGCTTCGCTCTGCCCTTGCAAGGCCAACCCGGAGGCCCTGCCGATCGCCGGCCGGGCCGTCAGCAGCAGGAACTTGTGCTTGTAGGACCGCCCGTAAGGCAGCCCGAGCGCGGGCGCGACGAGCTTGAGCGCACGGGCGAAACGATCCAGGACATCGACGTGCTCGTAGTCCATGTCCGTGATCCAGGCGATCCGCGAGTGATAGCGGAGACTGATCTGCGACTCGCCGGGAAGCACCGTCATCAGGTCCTCGAGCCACCATGCGCCGAGCCGGGCGTGCAGGTCTGCGGGATCGCCACCGCTGCCCAGGTCGTCGTGGAGGAAGACGTGAAAGGTCGGGTGGTAGGCCAGTGGGTCCTCGATATGGTCGGGCGGGATCGAAAGCTCGCCCTGGAAACGGATCTCGGGCTCGTCGACGTAGCCGACGCCGGCGGGATAGTTATGCCATTCCACCTTGTCCCACCCGGACCGGAAGACCACGACATCCACGCCGGCCCTGCTCGGCACCGAGATGTCGAGCCTGTCCCCGCCGCGGGTGAACACCGCCTTTTCCCCGTTCAGCCGTCCGGCGTACATGACCGCGACAACCGCTGCGGGCAGGCGCAGATCGACCGGAAGCCGTCGCTCGACGACGATGCCTTCCTGGACGGCACGACGGGTTCGCCCGGGCGCGGGCTTCGAAGCCGTCGTAGCCGGCAACGTGATGCTGAAGGGCAGCCCTGACGCGACGGCGCGATCGAAGCGTGCGACGAGACTGGCCGTGTCGTCCTGAGGGTCGGGATCGGCGTGCGCCACGGCGGGCAGCAGAAAAACGCAGGCCAGGGCAAGACGCCCGGCGAGACGGAGCACGGCAGACATGCGGACATCCTTGTAGGCAGGAAAGATCACGATACGCAGATCGACAGGCGAAGATGGTCGGACCGACACGGCTGGCGGTAGCCGCCTACGCGTTCCTTCGCCTCACCACCCGGCGATGCCTGTACGTGGCCGCCGGCCATGTTGCCCGAGGCGCTTCATCAGCGTTTACGGACTAACTATCAAGCCCGGCGCCTACAACCGTCCCAGCAGATTCCTAGGGTGACTGCCCTGGCTTGTGCGTAGGCTAATTCTGCGGTCGCATCCCGCCGCCCAGGGAAAGGAAACCCACCCATGAAAACACTCGTACTCACGATCGCCATGGCATCCGGACTGGCCGCATGGACGCCCTTGGCTTCCGCCTCCGCCCGGTCCACCGAGGTTGCCGCGGCGTTCGACCGGCAGGTTGCCGACGGCCTGCCCTGCGATGTGCTGCTGTCCCCGCCGGGTACGGCGCCGCAGCGGATCACCGTGCTGGAGCGGCTGACCACCCACCTCGACTTTCCCGACGGCTCACAGGGAACCATGTACCTGGCCAGGGTCGACGGCCGGTCGGCCAGCGTCGTCCGGGTGGGCGAGCGCGTGGATGTGGCCGTGGACGATGACGACACGCCCGCCCCCGCGCCCCGTATGTCCCGGTATGCCGCCGGCCCGGGCGCATGGCCGTGGCTGGATGGGAGCGATCTGCTTCACATGGCCGACGGCGAGGCACCGGACGAGTTGACCGAGTTGTACGGGGGCGGCGACGCCTCCGCGGAGAAGACACTGCACGTGTGGGTGTTTCTGCACGACCGTTCCGGCGAGGACAACTACGCAAAATTCCTCAACTGGTACGCCGCCTGGTGGATCAAGGACATGGAGACCACGGTACGCCCCGGCATGCCGATCAGGGTGTCGCTGCGCGACCGCATTCCCGGGCTTACCGATCTGGACTACCACGCCGGCAAAGCCGAAAAACGCATCTCGGATGTCGCCGTGGCCGGCGCCCGTTACGTCAGGGAAAGCGGCGGCCACGTGGACAACCTTTCGCGCTTCGTCCTTTTCGTAGCCGATCCGCCGCGCAACTTTCCCTCACGCGTACTCGGCGGCGCCATCGAGCCCTTTCGCGCCGCCATCATCAGCAACCGCGGCCACCGGCACATCTTCGCGCACGAGGTGGGCCACCTGATCGGAGCCACGCACGAGGCCGCCGAGAACCGTTTCTTCTGCGTGACCAACATGGCCGACAACATCATCGGCAAGGCGGCGTGCCAGGTCTACACCAAGGCCAACGACCAGAACATCCGCGATTACCTGCGCGCCCGCCTCTAGGGCACAGGAACCCCGCTCCCGGGAGGCGTGCTCTCCCGGGACAACGGCTATAATGGGGGTTTGTACCCACGCGTCGACGCCCCCTTCCCCGTCGGAAGGCAGGCGGCCGCGCCTTCCGGAGGCCGCATGCAATACATCTACACCATGAACGGGGTCAGCAAGATCGTTCCCCCGAAGCGCCATATCATCAAGGACATCTCCCTGTCCTTCTTCCCTGGCGCGAAGATCGGCCTGCTCGGCATCAACGGCTCGGGCAAGTCCACGGTGCTGCGGATCATGGCGGGCGTGGACAAGGACTTCCAGGGCGAGGCCCGGGCCAACCCCGGCACCAAGATCGGCTACCTGGCGCAGGAACCCGACCTGGACCCGAACAAGACCGTGCGTGAAGCCGTGGAAGAAGGCGTATCCGAAGTCCTGGACGCGCAGAAGCGCCTTGAAGAGGTCTACGCCGCCTATGCCGAGGAAGGCGCGGACTTCGACAAGCTGGCCAAGGAGCAGGAAGCCCTGGAGGGCATCCTGGCCGCCAACGACGCGCACGCCCTGGAGCGTCAGCTCGAAGTGGCCGCCGATGCGCTGCGCCTGCCACCGTGGGACGCCCTGATCGGCCCCCTCTCCGGCGGTGAGAAGCGCCGCGTCGCGCTGTGCCGCCTGCTGCTGTCCAAGCCCGACATGCTGCTGCTGGACGAGCCGACCAACCATCTGGACGCCGAGTCGGTCGACTGGCTGGAAACCTTCCTGCACGACTACCCGGGCACGGTCGTCGCGGTCACCCATGACCGCTACTTCCTCGACAACGCCGCCGAGTGGATCCTCGAGCTCGATCGCGGCCGCGGCATCCCCTGGAAGGGCAATTACACGGAATGGCTGGAGCAGAAGGGCGAGCGCCTGAAGCAGGAAGCCAACCAGGAGAAGTCACGCCAGAAGGCCCTGCAGAAGGAGCTCGACTGGATCCGCACCGCTGCGAAGGGCCGCCAGTCCAAGGGCAAGGCGCGCATCAACCGCTTCGAGGAGCTGAACTCGGTCGAGTACCAGCGCCGCAACGAAACCAACGAGATCTTCATCCCGCCGGGCGAGCGCCTGGGCCAGGAGGTCATCGAGTTCAAGAACGTCACCAAGTCCTTCGGCGACCGCATGCTCATCGAAGACCTGTCGTTCAAGATCCCGCCGGGCGCGATCGTCGGCATCATCGGCCCCAACGGTGCCGGTAAGTCCACGCTCATGAAGATGATCATGAACCTGGAGAAGCCGGACACCGGTGAGGTCAAACACGGCCACACGGTGAAGCTGGCCTACGTCGACCAGTCCCGTGATGCGCTCGATCCGACCAACAACGTGTGGCAGGAAGTCTCCGGCGGTTCGGACATCCTCACCATCGGCAGCTTCGAGATCCAGTCCCGCTCGTACATCGGCCGCTTCAACTTCAAGGGCACCGACCAGCAGAAGATCGTCGGCCAGCTGTCCGGCGGTGAGCGCGGTCGCCTGCACATGGCCAAGACCCTGCTGCAGGGCGGCAACGTGCTGCTGCTGGACGAACCCTCCAACGACCTGGACGTCGAAACGCTGCGCGCGCTGGAAGACGCCCTGCTCGAGTTCCCCGGCTGCGCCGTGGTCATCTCGCATGATCGCTGGTTCCTCGATCGCATCGCCACGCACATCATCGCGTTCGAAGGCGATTCCCACGTGGAGTTCTTCCCCGGCAACTACAACGAATACGAAGCCGACAAGAAGCGCCGCTTCGGCGACGACGCCGGCCCGAAGCGCGTGAAGTACAAGAAGCTGGTCTGACACAGATACCCATACCACCCACACCAACACCAACACCAACACCAACACCGCCGTAGGAGCGCACGCCGTGCGCGAAAAGCCAACAGCGCGATGATGCGGCACCCGCCATCGCGCCGGTCATGCACTTCGATGTGCAGATGGCCGCATGGCGAATCGCGTATGTGGCGAATCGCCACAAAGCCATCGCGCACATCGTGCGCTCCTACGGTGCCTTTATGTAAAGACGTCCACACATCCCTATCGAGCGAAGCCATCCATGAACTTCATGACCTCCCTGAGGGACGCCTGGCGTCGCAACGACTCCCTGCTGTGCGTCGGCCTCGATCCCGAGCCCGGCCGCCTGCCTGCCGGCCTGTCCGGCAACGAGGGCATTTTCGAATTCTGCCGGGCCATCGTCGATGCCACGGCCGGCCTGGTCTGCGCCTATAAACCGCAGATCGCCCATTTCGCCGCGCAGCGTGCCGAAAACGCGCTGGAGCGGGTCATCGCGCATATCCACGCGACGCAGCCCGGCATCCCCGTGATCCTCGATGCCAAGCGCGGCGACATCGGATCGACCGCCGCGCATTACGTCTGCGAGGCCTTCGATCGCTACGACGCCGACGCCGTCACCCTCAATCCCTACCTGGGCCAGGACTCGATCGCACCGTTCCTGGAACGGGCCGACAAGGGCGTGATCCTGCTCTGCCGCACCTCCAATCCGGGGGGCAAGGATTTCCAGGCGCTGGATTGCGGCGGGCAGCCGCTCTACCTCCGCGTCGCCGAAACCGTCGCCCGCGAATGGAACACAAACGGCAATTGCGCCCTGGTGACCGGCGCTACCTGGCCGGAAGAACTCGGCAAGGTGCGCGCCGTGGTCGGCGACATGCCGCTGTTGGTGCCAGGCATCGGTGCCCAGGGTGGCGATGTGGAAGCCGTGATGAGACATGGCGGCACGTCCACCGGCGATGGACTGATGATTTCATCTTCGCGCGCCATCATCTACGCTGGCGCCGATGGGGACTTCGCCGACGTAGCACATCGCGCGGCCGACGAATTGAGAAAATTGATCAACTCGTTCCGTCATAGCTAGACGGAACAAAAAGCAGTCGCAAATTGCACTACTTGGCAACTGCAAAAGCCTTACGCTGGCGCTGTACGCTAACCAACAATACCCGGCTCACGGCGCCACCGCGTTCCACCGGAGTAGTCATGCCACCTATGAACCGAGGTTTTTCCCAACGCCTGCATGTCGCGCTGGACATGGCGGGTGTGAAGAAAGGCCGCGGCCGCATCACCCAGCTGGCCGATCTTTTCGACGTCAGTCGGGAGACGGCACGCAAGTGGCTGAGCGATCTGGGCCTGCCGGAACTGGAACGCCAGATCGATATGGCGACCCGTTTCGGGGTCAACTTCGAATGGCTGGCCACCGGCCGGGGCGCACCGAACGGCGCCACCGGCGTCCGTGAAAGCCCCGCCCTCTACCGTGCCGATTCGCGCGAGCAGTTGCGCCTCGTCGGACTGGTCAGCCGCCTGCCCAAGGAGCGGCGCAAGGCCTTGCTGGTGATCGTCGAGGCGCTGGCGGAAGCCGAATAGGCCTCCGCGGCCGCGAACTTTCTCAGTCGTCGCCGATGTCCATGCCGGGAAACAGGACATCCGTATAGCCGAACTTCGCGAAGTCCGTGATGCGAGAGGGATACAGCCGCCCGATCAGGTGATCGCACTCGTGCTGCACCACACGCGCGTGGAACCCCTCGGCCGTGCGATCCACGGGCGCACCGTTGCGATCCACACCCTGGTAGCGGATCAGCGAGTAACGATTCACGGCACCGCGCAGGCCGGGCACCGAAAGGCAGCCCTCCCAGCCTTCCTCCATGTCCTGCGACAACGGGGTGATCAGCGGATTGAGCAGGATCGTCTGCGGCACCGGCGGGGCGTCCGGATAGCGCTCACTGGCCTCGAAACCGAAGATGACCAGTTGCAGGTCGACGCCGATCTGCGGCGCCGCCAGGCCCACGCCGCCGGCGTGATACATGGTGTCGAACATGTCCTGGATCAGGGCGTCCAGCTCGGCCGTGCCCATCATGGCGTCGGGCACAGGGGCCGCAATGCGCAGCAGGCGCTCGTCGCCCATCTTCAGAATGTCGCGAATCATCGTCGTGCCCGGGGAGTGGGGATGACACCAGCATGGCGGCGGAAGGCCGCCGGCTCAAGCGTCTTTCGCGTGCCCGCGGCATGCGGAATGCCCGCGAGGCCATTCGACCAATGGCTAATGCCCGAAAGGCGCCACGGCGATTGACCCCCATCGCGCGCCGGACGACCCTTGTGGCATCCGCAAGGGGAGCACCGAACCATGCACAGCGCCATCCCGAAACCCGGTCCCGCGGGCAAGATCCTGTGGGCGGCCATCGCCATCGTGGGAGCCTGGTGCCTCGGCGTCGTCGCCCTGCGCCGGGGCGAGCCGATCAATGCCATCTGGCTGGTCGCCGCCTCCCTCGCGGTGTTCCTGATCGGCTACCGCTTCTATAGCCGCCTGATCGCAGACAAGGTGCTGCGCATGGACCCGGGCCGGGCCACGCCGGCCGTGCTGCGCAACGACGGGCTGGATTACGTACCCACCGACAAGTGGGTGGTGTTCGGGCATCACTTCGCCGCCATCGCCGGCGCCGGCCCCCTGGTCGGCCCGGTGCTGGCGGCGCAGATGGGTTACCTGCCCGGCACCCTATGGATTCTGATCGGCGTGGTGTTCGCCGGCGCGGTGCAGGATTTCATGATCCTGGGGCTTTCCCTGCGCAGGGACGGTCGCTCGCTGGGTCACATGCTGCGCGCCGAGCTGGGCGCGGTGCCCGGCGTCATCGCCATGGTGGGCATCCTCGTCCTGATGATGATCGTTCTGGCGGTACTGGCACTGGTGGTGGTGAAGGCGCTGACGCACAGCCCGTGGGGCACGTTCACCGTGGCCGCGACCATCCCCATCGCGCTGCTGATGGGGTTGTACCTGCGCTACGTGCGGCCGGGCCGCATCCTCGAAGTGTCGATCATCGGCCTGGTGCTGTTGCTGGCATCTATCTGGTACGGCAAGGCAGTGGCCGATTCGGCGACGCTGGCTCCCCTGTTCGATTATGACGCCCGGTCGCTGGCCTGGTGGCTGATCGGCTATGGCTTTTTCGCTTCCGTGCTGCCGGTGTGGCTGCTGCTCGCCCCTCGGGATTACCTGTCCACCTTCCTCAAGATCGGCACGATCGCCCTGCTCGCCCTGGCCATCTTCCTCGCCGCACCCACGCTGCAGATGCCGGCGGTCACCCGCTTCATCGACGGCAGCGGGCCGGTCTTCCAGGGCAACCTGTTCCCGTTCCTGTTCATCACCATCGCGTGCGGCGCCGTCTCCGGATGGCATTCGATCATCGCCTCCGGCACCACGCCCAAGCTGCTCGCCAACGAGGGCGAGGCCCGCATGGTGGGCTACGGCGGCATGCTGATGGAGGCGTTCGTCGCGATCATGGCGCTGATCGCGGCCTCGTCGCTGCACCCGGGCGTGTACTTCGCCATGAACTCGCCGGCCGCCCTGGTCGGCGCCACCGCCGAGTCCGCCGCGCAGGCGATCAGCGCGTGGGGCTTCGTAGTCACGCCGGCGGAGCTGACGGACACCGCTCGCAACATCGGCGAGAGCACCATCCTGGGCCGCGCCGGCGGCGCCCCCACGCTAGCCGTGGGCATGGCGCAGCTGCTGCACGGGATCATGCCGGGCGAAGGCATGATGGCCCTGTGGTACCACTACGCCATCCTGTTCGAAGCGCTGTTCATCCTCACCACCGTCGACGCCGGCACCCGCGTGGGTCGTTTCATGATCCAGGAACTGGCCGGCATGGCCTGGGCGCCGCTGAAACAGACCGACTCCTGGCTGGGCAACGTGGTGGCCACGCTGATCTGCGTGGGGCTGTGGGGTTATTTCCTCTACCAGGGCGCGGTCGATCCGCTGGGCGGCATCAACACCCTGTGGCCCCTGTTCGGCATCGCCAACCAGATGCTCGCGGCGATCGCCCTGATGCTGGCCACCGTGGTAACGGTAAAGTTGAAACGCCAGCGCTACGTGCTGGTGCCGGCGGTGCCGGCCGCCTGGCTGGTGATCTGCACGCTCACCGCCGGCTGGCAGAAGCTGTTCGACGCGAAGATCAGCTTCACCGCCGCCGCGCAGAAGTATGCGGATGCCGCCGCCGCGGGCACCCTGCTGCCGCCGGCGAAAACCGCGGACGCCATGCAGCGCATCGTCACCAACAACCGCGTGGACATGGCCCTCACCGCCATGTTCATGCTGCTGGTACTGACCATGCTGTTCTTCTCCATACGCGCCGTGCTGCGCGCCTGGCAGGTCGACAGGCCGACCGCCCAGGAAGAACCCCGGGTCGCCTTGTCCAGCGTCGCCCAATAAGGACATGCCATGAACCAGACCGCCGCCGGCACACCGCGCTCATGGTGGAAACGGGTGGTGCAGACCGCCCGCCTCTGCTGTGGCGTGCCCGATTACGATGTCTACGTGAAGCACCTGCGCGAGCACCATCCCGAGCGCGAGGTGCCCACGTACAAGCAGTTTTTCCGCGAACGGCAGGAAGCCCGTTATCGCGGCACGGGCGGTCGCTGCTGCTGAGGGACGACCGTGGAGCCGGGCCCGGATGTCCACCAGGTGCCCGGCCGGCTCAGTGCCGGCGGCTCTTGCGCATGTTGGTGCGCGATTCCGCGATCAGCGTGCGCATTGCCTTGGCCGCCTCGTTGGGGCGACGACGGCGGATCGCCTCGTACACCGCCCGGTGCTGGGCGACTGCATAGGCAATGTCGGGTGCGGTGCGGGCCGACATCACGAAAAAGGTTGCCAGGGCCGTTTCGATCACCGCGAACAAGGCACTGAGCAGTTCGTTGTTGGTCGCTTCCAGCACGGCCTCGTGGAAACGCAGGTCGGCCGCGGCCCAGTCGTCCAGGTCGTCGGTTTCCTGCATGCCCTGCAGCGCGGCGGCGATCGCTTCCAGTTGTTCGGGCCGACGGCGACGCGCCGCCGCCATCACCGCGGCCGGCTCGATGATCTCGCGCATCTCGACCAGCTTCTCGACGAAATCGTCGGTGGGCAGCGACGCGCAGCGCCAGCCCAGCACGTCGGCGTCCAGGTGGTTCCAATAGCGCGGGTCGCGCACCCGCATGCCGGTCTTCTGCCGGGTCTCGATCAGGCCCTTGGAACCCAGCACCTTCAAGGCCTCGCGCAGGACGGTTCGACTGACCGCCATCTGCTCGGCCAGCACCGCCTCGCCCGGCAGCGGATCGCCCGGACGCAGCACACCACCGACGATGGACTCGCCGATTTCCTCGATCACCCGCGCATGCAGGCTCTTCGCACCCGCTGCTCTTGCTGCCATGACCCCACCCCCTCAGGACGAGGGCCCATCCTAACGACGTAACGGTGTTACCGGATGACGCAGCGCAGCTTGTCATTTGTCCGACAAATATGGTCATGTCGGACACCACCAACTCAAGGGAGTCAAGCTGTGATGAAACCGCTATCCGCGCTGATCTCGGCGATCCTGCTTACGACGACATCGGCGGCCGCGCTGGCCGGCGAGGCGTCCAAGGCATCCTTCGGCAGCACGCCGGATGGCAAGGACGTCACCCTGGTCACCCTCACCAACGGCCACGGCATCACCGCCAAGGTGCTTTCGCTGGGTGCCGCGCTCTACGCCCTGGACCTGCCCGACCGCAACGGCAAGCCCGGCGATGTGGTGCTCGGCTATCCCGACCTGAAAGGCACCTTCGCCAAGCCGCAGTATTTCGGCGACACCGTGGGCCGCTACGCCAACCGCATTGCCAAGGGCAAGTTCACCCTCGACGGCAAGCAGTACACGGTGCCGGTCAACGACGGCCCCAACTCGCTGCACGGCGGCAAGGTGGGCTTCGACAAGGTGATCTGGACGGTGGACAAGGTGGAATCCGGGGCCACGCCCAGCGTCACGCTCAGTTACGTCAGCCCGGACGGCGACCAGGGCTATCCCGGCAAGCTCACCACCACCGCCAAGTACACCCTGGACGACAAGAACCAGCTGACCATCGAATACACCGCCACCACCGACAAGCCGACCATCGTCAACATCACCAACCACACCTACTGGAACCTGGCCGGTGAAGGCCGCGGCAGCGTGATGGACCAGGAACTGATGATCGCCGGCGACGCCTACCTGCCGACCGACGCCACGGCCATTCCCACGGGCGAGGTGCGCAACGTGGCCGGCACGGACTTCGACTTCCGCAAGGCCAAGCCGATCGGCCGCGACATCCGCGATGCGAAGGAACAGCAACTGGTGCTGGGCAAGGGTTACGACCACAACTGGGTGATCTCACGCAAGGAAGCGGCCCAGCCGCGTGAGGTGGCGCGCGTCACCGACCCGAAGAGCGGCCGCGTGCTTTCGCTGTGGTCGGCCCAGCCTGGATTGCAGTTCTATTCCGGCAATTTCCTCGACGCGACCACGTCGGGCAAGTCGGGCGGCATCTACCGCCAGGGCGATGCCTTTGCGCTGGAACCGCAGATCTATCCTGATACGCCGAACCAGCCTGACTTTGGGTCGGCTCGGCTCGATCCGGGCAAGACTTACAAGAACACCATGACGTATAAATTCTCTACGGTGAAGTAGGCGAGGCTTTGGGCCTCGGGCGCTTCGAGCAAGAGCCGGCGGGTGCCACCCTCGTGGCCACGCCTGCGGCGACCCGCTAGCGAAGGGCCGCTGGCGCGGCCGTTTGCTTATTGCCCTACGGGCCGGGTCGGGCTTCGAACGGGGGTTTTCGACTCGACATCCTGTCTCGCGAAAACGGCCGGCCGTCCTGGCCGGCCCCGCTGCGCGGCCTTGTCCGTTCGAAGCCCTCGCCTGCGGCTACCGGCCACGAGGGTGGCACCCGCCGGCTCTTCTTCAAACTGAGGTGGCGTGTGGGAAGAGCGAAGAGCTGGGTTTCGCTTCGTTGCTGGGAACGCTCGCTTGCCTGCTTTGCATGGCCTCGGTCGCCTTAGGTGTGTCGAGGGTTCGCGCACGTGCGTGCGCTCCTACCCCCAGACGGCAGATCAATCGTTGGATATGCCACAACCGGCCCTACCCGTGGGGTAGGAGCCCACGATGTGGGCGAAAAGCCAACAAAGCGGTGACGCCATACCCTGCAACTCTGCGACCGCTCGCGTCACAACCTGCCTCAGTCTTCGGAAGAGCCGGCGGGTAGCCCCCTCGAGGCCGGTAGCCGCAGGCGAGGGCTTCGCACAGATCAGGCCCGAAGGGGGCCGGCCAGGACGGCCGGCCGTTCTCGCGAGACAGGATGTCGAGTCGAGAACCCCTGTGCGAAGCCCGACCCGGCCCGAAGGGCCATAGACAAACGGCCGCGGGTAGGAGCGCACGATGTGCGCGAATCAAAGACACGGCCGCGCTAGCGGCTTTCCACGACGGGTCGCCGCAGGCGTGGCACCGAGGGGGCTACCCGCCGGCTCTTGCTCCAACGCCCCCCCTACCCCACCTCATGATGCAACGCCCCCCCCTACCCCACCTCATGATGCAACGCCTCCGCCGACCGCCGCCGACGAAAACGCGGCGCCAGCTCCACCAGATACATCGCCACCAAGACCAGACCGCCACCGACCACCATCCGCACCGTCAGCGCATCCACCCCCAGCACCACGGCAAACCCCGCCGCGAATACCGGCTCGGTGGTCATCACGATGGCCGCGCGCGTGGCGGGCATGTGCGCCTGCGCCCAGGTCTGCACCAGCAGGGCGAACGCGCCCGCGATCAGCGCCATGTACAGCACCGCCACCCATGCCTTGCCGTCGGGCGGCCACGCCGGACCGTGGTGGGGAGCGGTGGCGGCAAGGCAGACCGCGGCGATGCCGACCATCTGCACCGCGGACATGCCGAACGCGCTGCCGGGCTTCGACCAGTGGCCCAGCCCCACGATATGCAGCGCATACAGCGCCGCCGACGCCAGCGTCAGTAGCACGCCCAGGTCGACGGTGAAGCCGTTCAACGCCAGCACGCCGAGCCCCACCGTCGCCAGCACGGCGGCGAACCAGGTGCTTACCGGCATGCGCTGGCGGAACAGCAGCAGGGCGAGGATGGGCGTGATGACGACATACATGCCGGTGACGAAACCGCTGACGCTGGGCGAGGTGAGCGCCAGGCCTTCGGTCTGCAACCATTGCGCGAAGCCGTAGAGCACGCCCAACCCGAGGCCACGCCAGCGCTCGACGCGGCCCAGCCTCCACACCGGCACGGCGAACACCGCCAGCATGACGACGGCGGCGATGGCAAAACGGACAGCGAGGAAATCGACCACCGCCATGCGGCCGACGACATCCTTGATGAGCACGAAGGTGGAGCCCCAGATCGCCGTGACGGCGAGCAGGCCCAAAGTGGCGACGCCGGTGCCCTTTGCGGCGCTCACCGGCGCCGGCGTGACAGCTGACCGGGAATCTTGACGACGAAGTGCGCCCAGATGCCCAGCCACACGACCATCCGCACGAACGGGTTGCGCGCGGCCGGGTCGTGGCGCCGGAACCACAGGTACATGCTGCGATGCTTGTGCCGACTGACGAATACCGGCCGGTGGCGACTGGACCCGCCCTTGCCGTGCAGCACCTGTACGTCGCCGGCCAGCAGCACGCGATAACCGCCGTCACGCACGCGACGGCACAGGTCCATGTCCTCGCAGTGGAGGAAGAAGGTTTCGTCGAAGCCGCCCACCCGCTCGAACACATTGCGCGGGATCAGCAGGATGGCGCCGGAAACGATCTCGACCTCTTCGGCGCCCTGGGGCATCGGCCCGCGGATGTCGATGCCGCCATCGCCGCCGCGCCCCAGCTTCGTACGCAGTGCGCGTGCCAGCAGGGGATCGCGTCGCCGCGATGCGGGATCGGGATGCCCTTCGCTGTCGCACACCACCGCGCCCACGATGCCCGTATGGACGTCCATATAGGCGATCATGCGCGCCAGGGTATCGGGCTGCACCAGGCAGTCGGGATTCAATACCAGCAGGCGCTCGCCGCGCGCATGCAGCGCGCCGCGGTTCACCGCCGCGCCGAAGCCCAGGTTGGCCCGGTTGTAGACCACACGGACGCGCTCGTCGCGTGCGTACGCGCGATCCAGGGATTCGGGCACGCCGTCGGCCGAGCCGTTGTCGACGACGACGACCTCGACCGGCACATCGCTGGCGAGTGCGTGCTCGACGCACTCGCGGGTGAACGGGCCACTGTCCGCGAGGACGACGATGACACTGGTGAGGTCGGACGTGGTCACCGTGGCGTGCGGCGGATCAGCCGACCCAGACGCGGGCGTTGCGGAACATCCGCATCCAGGGGGAATCCTCGCCCCACTGCTCCGGGTGCCAGCTCAGCTGCGCGCTGCGGAACACGCGTTCCGGATGCGGCATCATGATGGTGACGCGACCGTCCGCCGCGGTGAACGCCGCCAGGCCGCCCGGCGAACCGTTCGGGTTGAGCGGGTAGCCTTCCGTCGGTCGGCCACGGTTGTCGACGAAACGCGCCACGCCGTGGCTCTTCGACGGGCTGCACACATTCGGGAAATAGACCCGGCCTTCGCCATGCGCCACGGCCACGGGAATGCGCGAGCCGGCCATGCCGCGGAAGAAGACGCTGGGCGAATCGAGGATTTCCAGCGTGGCCACGCGCGCTTCGTACTGCTCGGACTGGTTGCGCAGGAACTGCGGCCAGTGGCGGGCGTCCGGAATGATGTCCTTCAGCTGCGACATCATCTGGCAGCCGTTGCACACACCCAGTGCGAAGCGGGTGCCGTCCTCGAAGAAACGGGCGAACTGCTCGCGCAGCGCGTCGTTGTAGAGGATGGACGTGGCCCAGCCGCGACCCGCGCCCAGCACATCGCCGTAGGAGAACCCGCCGCAGGCCGCAAGGCCGACGAAATCCTTCAGGTGATGACGGCCGCTGGCGAGGTCGGTCATGTGCACGTCGACGGCGTCGAAGCCCGCGCGATCGAACGCCGCCGCCATCTCCACCTGGCCGTTGACGCCCTGCTCGCGCAGGATGGCCACGCGGGGCCGCTTGCCGGAAAGGATGAGCGGCGCGGCGATGTCCACCGAGGGGTCGAAGGTCAGCTTCGGCGAGATACCCGGATCGGCATCGTCGAGGCGCCAGTCGCTTTCCTGGTCGGCGCTGTGCGGGTTGTCACGCAGGCGCTGCATGGCGTAACTGGTTTCGTTCCAGGCGCGGAACAGCTCGGTCCAGTTCCACTTGAACGGGGTTTCGCCGTTCAGATGCAGCTTGATGCCCAGTTTTTCCTTCGGACGGCCGACCATGTGGGTCATGCCGGTGAGACCGTGCTTCACCACCAGGGCTTCGAAGGCCTCGCGATTGGCCGAGGCCACCTGCACCACCGCGCCCAGTTCCTCGTTGAACAGCGCGCGCAGCATGGCGTCGGCCCAGCCGTCCAGGCGCAGTTCCAGGCCGCAGCGACCGGCGAAAGCCATCTCCAGCAAGGTGACGATGGCGCCGCCGTCCGAGCGATCGTGATAGGCCAGCAGCAGACCGGAGCGATTGGCCTCCTGGATAAGCTCGAACATGGCGCGCAGGCGCTTCGGGTCGTCGAGGTCGGGCGGCACGCCGCCGCCGCGGTTGAACACCTGGGTGAGCGCGGAGCCGCCGAGGCGATCGCGGCCGGCACCCAGGTCGATCAGCCAGAGTTCGGTATCGCCACGGTCGGTCTTCAGCTGCGGGGTGAGCGTGCGACGCACGTCGTCGACGCGGGCGAAGCCGGTGATGACCAGCGACACCGGCGACACGGTCTTCTGCGCCTTGCCGGTCTCGTCGGTCCATACCGTCTGCATGGACAGGGAGTCCTTGCCGACCGGCACCGAGATATCCAGCGACGGACACAGCTCCATGCCGACGGCCTTGACCGCGTCGAACAGGGCGGCGTCTTCGCCGGGGTGGTTCACCGCGGCCATCCAGTTGGCGGACAGGCGCACTTCGTCCAGCTTGAGCGAGGCCGCCGCCAGATTGGTGATCGCCTCGCCCACGGCCATGCGCGCGGCGTCGGCGCTGGACAGCAGCGCCACCGGCGCACGCTCGGCCATCGCCATGGCTTCACCGGCATAGCCGTCGAAGTCGGTCATGGTGACGGCAACATCGGCTACCGGCACCTGCCACGGGCCGACCATGGGATCGCGGGCATTGAGGCCGCCGACCGTGCGGTCGCCGATGGTGATGAGGAAGCTCTTGCTGCCGACGGCGGGCAGGCGAAGCACGCGCAGCAGCGCCTCGTTCATGCCGATGCCGGTGAGATCGGCGACCAGGTCGACGCGCGGCTTCACGCGCACGGCATCGCGATGCATGCGCGGCGGCTTGCCGAACAGGACATCCATGCCCAGGTCGATCACGGTGATGTCGCGCCGCGTATCGCGGACGATCAGGCGCGCTTCTTCCGTCGCGTCGCCGACCACCGCGTACGGGCAGCGCTCGCGCGAGCAGAACGACTCGAACAGCGGCAGGTCTTCCGCGCCGATGGCCAGCACGTAGCGTTCCTGCGACTCGTTGCTCCACACCTGCATGGGCGAGAGCGTGGGGTCGTCGCAGGGCAGCTTCGACAGGTCGATGATGCCGCCGACGCCGGCGTCGTTGAGGATCTCGGGAATGGCGTTGGACACACCACCCGCGCCCACGTCGTGGATGCTGACGATGGGATTGTGGTCGCCACGCGCCCAGCAGGCATCGATCACCTGTTGGCAGCGGCGTTCCATTTCGGGGTTGTCGCGCTGCACGGAGGCGAAGTCCAGCTCCGCGCTGGACGTGCCCGAGGACACCGAGGACGCGGCACCGCCACCCAGGCCGATCAGCATCGCCGGACCGCCCAGCACGATGACCTTGTCACCGGGCCGCACCTTGCGCTTCTGCACGTGGTCCGGCCGGATGGCCGCCAGGCCACCGGCGATCATGATCGGCTTGTCGTAGCCGCGGCGCACGCCCTTCTCGCCGGTTTCCTGCTCGAAGGTGCGGAAATAGCCGCCCAGCGCGGGACGGCCGAACTCGTTGTTGAACGCGGCGGCGCCCAGCGGGCCGTCGCGCATGATCTCGAAAGCCGAGGCCATGCGCGGTGGCAGCGGGCGTTCCTTTTCCCACGGCCGAGGCAGCCCGGGGATGCGCAGGTGCGACACGGAGAACCCGGTGAGGCCGGCCTTGGGCTTGCCGCCGCGACCGGTGGCGCCCTCGTCGCGGATCTCGCCACCGGCACCGGTGGCCGCACCCGGCCAGGGCGCGATGGCCGTGGGATGGTTGTGCGTCTCGACCTTGATCGCGTACGGCGCCGATTCGGCCACCTTGCGGAACACGCCGTCCGCCGGATCGACGAACAGGCGCTGGCCGTCGTAGCCGGCAATCACGGCGGCGTTGTCGTGGTAGGCCGACAACGTGTGCTCGGGCGAGTGCTGGTGGGTGTTCTTGATCATGCCGAACAGCGAGATGTCCTGCGCCTGGCCGTCGAGCGTCCAGGTGGCGTTGAACACCTTGTGCCGGCAGTGCTCGGAGTTGGCCTGCGCGAACATCATCAGTTCGGCGTCGGTCGGGGCGCGACCCATCTCGGCGTAGCGCTCGGCCAGGTAGGCGATTTCGTCATCCGCCAGGGCGAGGCCGAGCTCGCGGTTGGCGGCCGACAGGGCCGCGCTGGCATCGTCGCCCAGGTCGACATGGCCCAGCGGACCCGGCTCGCCGACCAGGAACAGGCCGTTGGCGGCGTCGAGGTGGGCGAGCGGCGACTGCACCATGGGATCGCAGAACGAGGCCATGACCGCGGCGTGGGCCGGGTGGTCGGCCTCGGGCATGCCGGTGACCCGCCAGGCGGTGCCGCGCTCCACGCGGCGCACGTCGAAACCGGCGCCATGCAGGATGTCGGTAGCCTTGCTGGACCACGGCGAGATCGTGCCAAGGCGCGGCACGATCCAGAACGTGGCATCGTCGGGCGCGGCGGCTTTCGCCTCCAGCACCGCCAGCAGGCGCGCACGGGCCTCGCCTTCCGGCGGGGCGGCGACATCGACGAAATAAGTGAACCAGGCGGCCTGCACCCGCGTCCCGTGATGCAGGGCATCCAGGTGGGCGTTCAGTCGTTCGAGGCGAAACGGTGAGAGGGCGCTCTGCCCGTCGAGTGCGATCATGCGGGGGAGAATAGGCGCTGAAGGAAAACGCCCATTCTACATGATGTTGCGCGGCAACATCGGCCGCGCAGGATCACCCGCCGCGGACGGTGCCGGCCGGGGCCTGCAGTGCCTGGAGCAACTGCGCGGGGGTGACGTAACCGCCGACCACGTCACCGTTCTCGGTCACGATGGTGGGGGTGCCGTTCACGCCGAGCCGCTCGCCCAGCTCGAATTCGTCCTTCACCGGGTTGGCGCAGGTGGCGGCCTTGGGCGTGGCGCCGCTCATGGCCTGGTTGAAGGCGTTCTTGCGATCGGCGCTGCACCAGACCGATACGGCCTTGGTATACGACGGAGTGTCGTTGCCCGAGGTGGTCTTCAGGCCCTCGCGCGGCCAGAACACGTATTCGACCGCGATACCCTGCTTGTTGAATTCGTCAATGTGGGCATGCAGTTGGCGGCAGAAACCGCAGTCGACATCGGTGAACACCGTGACCGTGTGCTTCGGGTTGGCCGGGGCATAGACCAGACGCTGCGAAGCCGGCACCTTGGCCAGCTCCACCTTGCGCGTGGCGGCCCAGCTGGCGGCGCTCAGGTCGGTCTTGGCCTTCAGGTCGATCAGGTTGCCGTTGAGCATGTACCGGCCGTCCGCACTGACGTAGACCATGCGCCCGGAGGCCACTACCTGGTAGAAACCGGGCATGGGCGCGGCGGCGATGCTGTCCACCTTGATACCGGGGGCCAGCGATTCGACGGCGGCACGCACGGCCTGGGTGTCATCGGCCGCGTGCGCCGTCATGGCGACCGCGCCAGCCAGCAGCGCCGGGAGGATCTTCTTCAACATCGGTACGACTCCATCTGTCACCGTGGGGATGCGGGACCGACTTTGAACACGGTCGCCGCTTTCGGTTCCCCGGATTGTGGCACGGCTCTCAGCCACGCGGGTGGTGCTGGGCGTGAAGGCGCTTGAGGCCCTCCTTGGCGACCAGCGTGTAGATCTGCGTGGTGCTGAGCGAGCTGTGGCCCAGCAGCATCTGCAGGGCGCGCAGGTCGGCGCCATGGTTGAGCAGGTGCGTGGCGAAGGAATGACGCAGCACATGGGGGGACACACGCTTCGACGGGATGCCGACCTGCACCGCATAGCGCTTCACCAGGGTCCAGAACATCTGCCGGGTGAGCGCGCCGCCGCGCCGGGAAAGGAACAGCGCCGCCGGTTGGCCGTGGCCCTTCGCCAGTCCCGGGCGGGCCTCGCGCAGGTACGTCTCCACGTGGCGCAACGCCTCTTCACCCACCGGCACCAGGCGATCCTTGTCGCCCTTGCCGGTGACCCGCAACACGCCTTGCCGGGTGTTCAGTCCCGCCAGCGGCAGGTCGACCAGTTCGGACACACGCAGGCCGGAGGAGTACATCAATTCAAGCATGGCGCGGTCGCGCTGGCCCAGCGGGGTCGACACATCCGGCGCGACGATCAGCGACTCGATCTCGCGCTCGGCCAGCGCCTTGGGCAACCCGCGCGGCATCCGCGGTCGCTGCATGAGCAAGGTGGGATCGTCGGTGGCACCGTCGTCGCGCGCCAGCTGCGTGTAGAACCGGCGGAATGCGGACTGCCGCCGCGCCATGCTGCGCACGGCCACCGGCTGGCTGCCGTGGTAAGCCGAGATATCCTCGCGCCCGGCCGTGGCGAGCGACTTGCCCCGCGCGGCGAGCCAGCGCCCCAGGCCTTCGAGGTCGCGTCGGTACGCCTCCAGCGTGCGCTCGGCCAGGCCATCCTCCGACCAGATGCGCTCGATGAAGCGGGCAATCAGGCGGGCGTCATCGGCATCCACGACAGCATCGGTACGGGTGGCGGGTGTCGGAGTTTCCGTGGGCATGGCGGAATCATCGCATGCGTCCGACGGTGGCGGATGTCACCGCGGCCGCCTCTACAATGGCCCTTCGTTTCCGCGAGGCCCGCGCATGCCACCCCCCTCATCACCCGCCGCTGCCCCCGCCCCCGTCTGGCGCCGTTTTGCGGCGATCGTCTACGACGCGCTCGCGGTCGTGGCGATCGTCATGGTGGTGGGCCTGCTCGCGCAGATGGCCACGGGCGGGCAGCTGTTCGGCACGCACGGCCGCCCGCTGACTTGGTGGTATCAGCCGTTGCAGGGCGTGGTCGTGGGTATGTATTTCCTGCTGTCGTGGGTGCGCGGCGGACAGACCCTGGGCATGCGGCCATGGCGCATCCGCGTCACCGATGCGCGGGGCGAACCGGTCGGCTGGGGGCGGGGCCTCGTGCGGCTAGCCGTCGCGGCACTGCCCCTGGCGTTGGTACTGATCTTTCCGCTGACCTCGCTGCGCGCGGCGCTGTGGGCGCCGCTCGTCGGCTGGGCCATCCTGTTGCTTCCGGCGCTGGTGGACCGTCGCCGCCGCGCGCTGCACGACATGGCCGCGGGCACCGAGATACGCCCGCTGGCTCCATGACGGCCGCTTACTTGAACTGATCGCTCGCCGGCACCCACGAGCCCGACGCCGGTGAGGCCACGGGCACGTTGATCTTGATCGACGCCTCGCAGCCCGGCGGCAGCGGGCCACCGGTGACGCGTGCGGTAGTGCAAAGCGCTGTGTTGTCGAACGCCGCGGGCGCAGCGGCCACCGTGGCACTGTTCGCCGGCGGCAGGTTCTCGGCCAGCGGTTTTGCCGGCGCCATGGTCTGCGTGCGGGCCACGGCGTCCTGGCTGGCCGGCTTCGGCGGGCCGTCGCCGCCACTGCAGCCCAGCGTGAAAAGCGATATCGCGCTCATGCCCGGACTGCCCGCACCCTTCGCACCGGCATTGCCCGGACCGGCGGTGCAGTTGAGGCGGATACCGCGAGGCAAGGAGACGGTGGCCTTTACCGTGGTGGCCTCCACGCCGTGGCGAAGCGCGGTGTCGACCGAGCTTTCGCCCTTGGGCGTCCAGTCGTTGTCGAAGCGGGTGGCCTTGTAGTCGACGTGCACACGCGCGCCGTTCTGCAGAATGAGGTTGCCGCGCGGTTTCAGTTCGGTATACGCGCCGACCGGGCCGGTCTTGTCGCCCTGCCCGCCTGCCACGCCGTCGCTGCGCTGCGAGGTGCCGTCGGCGCCGGTCAGTCGAGTGCCCTCGTCCGCACCCTTCGCCGCACCCGGCTTGCCGGACACCTGCGATGCCCCCGGCGTGTTCGAACCGGACACGTCGACGTCGCCAGGCGAGGCTTTGCCGGCCGACTGGCCCTGTACGGCTTCGGCGGGGGAATGACTGCCCTGCTTGCCCTGCGTGGCGGCCGCCTGGGCGGTGGACTGGCCGGCCGAGGTATCGCCCGGTGCCTGTCCGGGCGCCGCGGGAGCGGTATCCGCGCCAGCCACCGGGCGTTGGATATCCCCCGGTGTGACGGCAGGCGCCTGCACCGCAGGGCGTTCCACGGCGCTTACCGGCGCCGAGACCGACGGCCTGGTCACGGCATCCGGCAACGGCACGGCCGCCAGCTCCGACTCGGCCTCGACGGGCAGGGCCTGCACGACGCTCTGTACCGATACACGCGGCGGCACCGGGCGTGTGTCCACGGTCAGGTCGGGATGGGGCACGGCCGCCTCCGTGGACACTTTGGGCAAGGGCGCGTCCTGGGGCGTCGGCGGTGCGGCGCTGGTCTCCACCTCCGGTCGCGGCACTGTGGCGAGCGTCATCGCCGTGGTCGGCACGGGTGTGGTCCGTTCGGCGGTGATCGTCGGTGGCGCGGGGGTCACCGCCATCTGCGCGGCCGGGGTCGGCGGGATCGACAGCGAGGCCGGCGGCGGCATCGGGGCCTGTCCCTCGGCCTGGGGGCGACGCACGGGCTCGGGCTGGAACCGCGGCGGCACGACGGTCGGCTGGGGCGTGTCCATCGCGAGGTCCGGGGGTGCCTGGGTCGGCACGGGCACCTTTTCCAGCTCCGGCTGCGGGGGCGGCGCCTTCGGCTGCACCACGGGACGATCGGCCACGGCGACGACGCTGGGTGGCGGCGCGGCCGGCTTCGGCGCGGCCTTCACCTTCGGTGCCGGCGCGGCCGGTGAGGCCACGGCGGGACGCGACGGCGTGCGCGCCGCGGCGACGGCCGAGGCATGCGCGCCCTGCGCCGCGCGACTGGCCGCGGTGGACCACTTGGTGGTGTATTTCACCTTCGCCACGGGTGCCGTGGACGGCGTGCCGCGTACAGGCGGCACGGGCGGTGGTGGCTTGTCGATCAGCCGCACTTGCAGCGCATCGGGATGCGCCGGCTCCGGGGGCGGCGGCAGCACATCGTACGCCGGCCCCAGGATCATCCCGAACAGGAACGCCAGGTGGATGAGCAGGGTGCCGACCCAGCCGGCGATACGCCGCCCGCTGGCACCGGGCTTCCGGCGCAGGTGCTGGCGGTAGACGATCGCGTGCAGCGCCGCGTCGCGCGGCGCGAGGGGCGGTGCAGGATCGGCGTCCGGCGCGTTGTCCGGTGGCAGGAGGGTCGGCATCGGGCGCTAGTGTCCCCGCTCCCGCGGCGCCGCACAATCGCGCCCTGCGTGGGCGACCTCAGTTCCCCGTGCGTCGCGCCCGCTCGGCGTTCTCCTGGTCCATCGCCTTTAGCGGCGTATCGGTCGGACACCCTTCGGGCACGCGCTCGTCCCGGCGGTAGGCGGCGATGCACTCCGCCTCGCCACGCGCGGGAACGGCGCCGGGCAGGTCCTTCACCAGCGGGTTGGCCGGCGCCATGTTCAGGCGCGTGTCGCCGTCCTTGTGCGCCGCCTTCGACGGGTCTTCGCCACCGCAGCCCACGGGCAGCACGAAGAACACCGTGGAGCAGTTCACCCGCACCCCGTGCCCAAGGTCCACCGTCTTCTTCACCGTGGTCTTTTCGATGGCCCGGCGCATGCCCTGGCTGAGCACGTTCTCGTCGCGTGGCGCCCAGTCCTTCTCGAACCGGGTCTGCGTATAGGTCACCGTGGTCTTGTGCGACATCACGCCCGCCGCATCCGTCGGCCGGGGCGGCGTGTAATCGGAGCCGCCCGATCCCGGCGTCCCCTTGGGCAGCGCGATCGAGCCGTCGGCACTGAAGACGCCACTGGCTGCGGGCGCCGTCGTCGGGGCCGCGTCGGGCGGCGTCACGGTGGGGGTGGCCTCGTCCGGTTTCTTCTTGCGCGGCGGCGGTTCGGGACGCGTGGCTTCGGCCGAGCGCACCTTCGGCGGCGGCTCGGTAACCGGCGGCGGCGGGGCGGCTGCGGGGGCCGCGGGAGGCGGCGCCCGGTCGATGAAGCGCACCTCGAGCACGTCGGGCGGCCCGTGCGGCACATAGAAGCCGATCTGCACCCGGGGCTGCATCTCGTAGCTGACCACGACGATCAGCAGGAGATGGAGAACGATGGCGGCGGCGACGGCCAGCGAAACGCTCAACCTGTCACGCGGCGCGGGTCGCCGTTGCCGCATGGCGCGCAGCGCGGCCAGCGTGTCGGGATCGAGCGGCTTCAACCCGTTCGGCCACGCCTCGTCACCGGCGGGGAGCCGGTGGGTCTCGACGAACGACGGAGGGGCCTTGCCGGGGTAGTGCACGCGCGGTGGGGTCCCTTCGGGCCATGGAAAGTCGCGGAGCTTAGCCCGTCAGGGGTAAGCAGGGCGTGTGCCCGGGCTTTCTGACCACGTGGAACGGCGAAGATTCCCCTTGCGCCCCGACGCAAAGCGGGCCCCGTCATGGCGGGGCCCGCGGTTCCCGCGTCACAACACGGGCTCAGCCGGCCAGCGACGCGATCACGGCCTTGGCAAACGCGGGAATGTCGTCCGGCTTGCGGCTGGTGATGAGGTTACCGTCCGTGACCACCTCGCTGTCTTCCCAACGGGCGCCGGCGTTGCTCAGGTCCTGCTTCAGCGAGGGCCACGAGGTGATCTTCTTGCCATCGACAAGGCCGGCGTTGATGAGCGTCCACGGGCCGTGGCAGATCGCCGCCACCGGCTTGCCCGACGACGCCACCGCCTTGACGAAGGCGAGCACGGTATCGTCCGTGCGCAGGTTGTCCGGATTGATCACGCCACCGGGCAGTACCAGCGCATCGTAGGAACCGGCATCGGCCTTATCGAGCGCGACGTCCACGTTCACGCTGATGCCCCAGTCCTTCTTGTCCCAGGCCTTGATCTGCGATGCGCCGCCCGGCGCGATGACATCGACCTTGGCACCCGCTTCTTCCAGCAGGCGCTTCGGCTCGGTCAGCTCCGACTGTTCGAAACCGTCGGTGGCAAGCACCGCGATGCGACGGCCGTCGAGTGATGTGTTCGCCATGGATGTCTCCTCGGATAAGTGTGGTCCGAGGATGGATGCGACGACATGAGCACGGCGTCGCGCATGTGTCGCCGCATCGTGAGCAGTCGCGGCGGACGCGTCAGGCCGCGGCCTTGCTCTTGGGTTTCAGCATCGTGCCGATGCATTTTGGCGAACCGCACAAGCAGGCCCAGATCTTCTTCAGGCGCGCGGTGTGCGGCATGTCCAGCGTGATGCCGTAGTCGTAGGTGAGTTCTTCGCCGGGCGCGATGTCGCGAAGCGCCTCGATCAGCACGCGATCCTTCTTCGACGGCTTGCCTTCGACGGCTTCCTCGATCACGGCCTGGCAGTTGGGATCGCAGCCGTGGTTGATCCAGCGGGCCGTATTGCCGTTGCTGTTGCCGTCGACGATGTATTTTTCGTTGAGCGTGAACAGGAAGGTGTGTCCGGTCTCACCGCCATCGCCGTATTTCTTGTCGGCCTGGGCGTGGGTGATGATGTCACCCTTGTATTCGACGATCTCTTCGCCGGCCTTGATGGGCGCGGTGGCGAAGACGCCGTTTCCGTGAATGGGCGAACGTCGTGCGGCGATGCGTCGGGTCATGGGCGGCAATCGGTGTCTTGGAAGATAAGCGCTGATGATGCCTGCTACCTCCCCGCTTGGGAACCGCGTTTGAAACGCATGTCTCGCGCGCCCGGGGGCCCGGCGCTACCATCGGCCCCTGTTCGTCGCTGCCCGTGGAAACCCAGGGAATGATCCCGACCGTTCGCACCTGCCTTGCCCGCCTCATGCCCATCGCCTGCGTGCTGCTGCTGGCTGCCTGCGGCCCCGCGAGGAAAAGCGTGTTCCCCCCCGCGGTGACGCTGCAGGAGGTCACCGCCAAGCCGGGCGGCGTCTGGCACCTGACGCTGCGCATCCGCAACAACAGCTACGGCGGCATGGCCTTCCAGAGCTTTCAGGGCACCCTGCGCGTCGGTGACCTGAGCGGCGTGCTGATGGATGTGAAGGTCGACCAGGACATCCCCTCGTTCGCCGCCGACGTGGCCCGCATGGACCTCGTGCCCACGCCGGAGATGAGCCGCGCGCTGACCGAACTGGCTGCCAAGGGCAGCGCCGGCTCGCTTCCCTACACCATCGACGGCCATATCGGCGCGTTGCCGGAGCAGGAAAAGGCGCCCCGCTCCTTCGAGGTGCACGGGCGCAACTGGCTGTCGCCGGTGCCCGGCATACCCGATACCTATCGCTCTCCCTGATCCCACCCAGCCGCGCCCGCCGCGACGCCAGGACCCCGACATGACGCTCTACAAAGCCCCCCTCGACGATATGCGTTTCGCCCTTTACGACGTGCTGGGCGCAGAGGCCGTGCTGGCCCGCCTGGATGGCGGCGAAGCGCACGCGCGCGACCTGCTGGACGCCGTGCTCGACGAAGCGGCGCGCTTCAACGAACAGGTGCTGGCACCGTTGAACGCCAGTGGCGACCAGGAAGGTTGCCACTACGACAAGGCCACCGCGTCGGTCACCACGCCCAAGGGGTTCAAGGAAGCCTATCGTCAGTACGCGGATGGCGGCTGGGCCGGGCTGACCGCCAACGAGACGTTCGGCGGCCAGGGGCTGCCCATCGTGCTCGGCGCGCTGACCAAGGAAATGATCGACTCGGCCAACCTGGCCTGGGGCATCTACCCGCTGCTCTCGCACGGCGCCACCGACGCGCTCGAGCACCATGGCGATGCCTGGCAGCAGGAGGTCTTCCTGAAGCCGCTGGTGGAAGGCCGCTGGACCGGCACGATGTGCCTCACCGAACCCCAGGCGGGCTCCGATCTGGGCCTGCTCAAGACCCGCGCCGAGCCCAACGACGACGGCAGCTACCGCGTCACCGGCACCAAGATCTTCATCAGCGCGGGCGAGCACGATTTCGTCGAGAACATCGTGCACCTCGTGCTGGCACGCTTGCCCGACGCACCCGCCGGCAGCCGCGGCATCTCGATGCTCGTGGTGCCGAAGTTCAAGGTCGGCAAGGACGGCGCGCTCGGCGAACGCAACGCCGTGACGGCCGGCGCCATCGAGCACAAGATGGGCATCAGGGGCTCGGCCACCTGCGTCATGAACTTCGACGACGCCGAGGGCTGGCTGGTCGGGCCGGCGCACAAGGGCCTGGTGGCGATGTTCACGATGATGAATGCCGCGCGCCTCGCGGTGGGCATCCAGGGCCTGGCGGTTTCCGAGCGCGCCTTGCAGAACAGCCTGCACTACGCCCGCGAGCGCCTGCAGATGCGTGCACTGTCCGGGGCGAAACTGCCGGAAAAAGCGGCCGATCCGCTCACCGTCCACCCGGACGTGCGCCGCATGCTGCTCACCCAGCGCGCCTTCGTCGAGGGCGGTCGTGTGCTCACCGCCTATGCCGCGTTGCAGGGCGACATCGAAGCGCGCGATCCCGATCCGCAGGCACGCAAGGAAGCGGGCGAACTGCTTTCCTTCCTGATTCCCATCGCCAAGGGCCTGCTTACCGAAGCCGCGCAGGAGTGCACCAAGGAAGCCCTGCAGATCTTCGGTGGCCACGGTTACATCGCCGAACACGGCATGGAGCAGTTCGTCCGCGATGCCCGCATCATCACGCTGTACGAAGGCACCACGCAGATCCAGGCGCTGGACCTGCTCGGCCGCAAGGTCATGCAGTTGCAGGGTGCGGGCCTGAAGCATTTCCTCGGCGAGATATCGGCGTTCTGCCAGGCGCACCAGGACAACGACACGCTCAGGCCCTTCATCGGCCCGCTGGCGATCGCCGCCAAGACCTGGGGCGATCTCACCCAGGCCATCGCCAGGAACGCACAGGCCAACCCGGAAGAACTCGGCGCCGCCGCGGTGGATTACCTGTACCTGTCCGGCTACGTCACCCTGGCCTACTGCTGGGCCCGCAGCGTGCTGGCCGCCGAGGGCTCACGCCTGTCCGCGCACGGAAAGCAGGCCAAGCGCGATACCGCCGGCTTCTATTTCAGCCGCATCCTCCCGCGCATCCACATGCACAAGGCCGCGATCGAAGCCGGCGTAGC
The DNA here is from genome assembly GCF_041228075.2 of Xanthomonas sp. NCPPB 2632. NCBI lineage: Bacteria > Pseudomonadati > Pseudomonadota > Gammaproteobacteria > Lysobacterales > Lysobacteraceae > Xanthomonas > Xanthomonas sp. NCPPB 2632. The sequence goes on along the minus strand of NZ_CM192979.1, from coordinate 889,081 downwards.
CACCCTGCCGGAATTGCTCTGACGCATGGCGTCATCGGTGCGGCATCCTTTTTGCCCGTCTTGATCGCCGCGCCCCTTTGTAGGAGGCGGCGATGCCGGCGATCCCGCGGCAGCGCCCCCTCGCCGCACCGCCAAAGGGGGCTTTTCCCACACCCCCCGAAGGTGTAGAAAAGGCTACCGGCCAGTCTCCCCACCGCAGCGGCGCCCGACACGATGAGCGATTCCCCGTTCCTGATCCGTCTCGCCGAAAGCGACGATGACGAGTTCATCCTTGGCCTGATCCATCGTTTCGTCGACTTTCCGCTGCCCAACGGCCGCACGAAGACGGACTGCCTCAAGGGCATCGAAGCCGACCTGGTCAGGCACCTCGACGAGCAGCCGTCCAACAGCTACATCTTCGTCGCCGAGAACCAGGACGGCGAGCCGGTCGGCTTCGTCCACCTGCAGAAAACCAAGGATTTCTTCACCCACCGCGACAACTGCCACATCTCCGATATCGCCGTGGCCAAGGAGCACGAAGGCGACGGCGTCGGCACGTTCCTGCTCGACCACGCCTATACCTGGGCCAAGGAGCACCGCTGCCAGTTCGTAACCCTGGCCGTGTTCCCCGGCAACGAGCGAGCGCGCGAGATGTACGTCAAACATGGCTTCGACACCGACCTGATGCGCCTGGCCAAACCGGTACGGTGAAAAAGCTTGACTATGCGCATCCATGCGCATAGCTTGGAGCCGTTATCTCACCAAGGTGGTCGTCATGCTTGCACTCATCGGCGTTGATCCTGCGGCACCGAAGAAACCGGTCAACCTGACTCTCAACTCGGACCTTGTTTCCCAGGTACGGCAAGAGACGGACAATCTCTCGGCCCAGGTCGAATGCCTGCTGATTGATTTCCTGCAATCGCGTCGGGGGGCAGCGGCGGACCGTGCCGCTTCACTGGACCGTGCAGCGCGCGGCTGGAACGAGTTTCTGGACAAGAACGGTTCCTTTGGGGACGAGTTCCTCGATCTATGAGTGACCAGTTCCACGTGTTCGCCAACCCAGGTCGAAGAACGCGTGAATACCCCTTCGTGGTAGCCGTCCAGTGCAATGCTTTCAAGGCATCCCACCGGCGTCTGGTCGTGCCTCTGGTACGGGCGACGGAATTCGGTCGTGTAGAAAACGCTCGTTTCAACCCCACTTTCAATATCCAGGGCATCGCGGTCGTGCTTCAGCCGCTGGGCTTGGTGAACGTGCCACGTGCCGACCTTGGCGAGCCCCTGACGTCACTTACCGATGAAGCGGATCGCATCATCGCTGCCTTGGATGAAGTCTTTTCCGTCGGCTATCGATAGTCGACCGGGATATCCGCTTTAAAAAAAAAGCTGCCTCGGGGGCAGCTTTTTCTTCGGCAGTCGACAAAGGCAATCAGACCTTCGCGACGGAGCCTTCCTTCTGCTCGCGCACGTCGAGGCGTGCGGCCATGCGATCGATGTTGGCCAGCGACACCAGGTGCGCGTAGATCCAGCCGAACGCGCCTTCGCGAAGGAACTCGCCCGCCACCTTCTCGTCGAGGGCGCGCAGCTTCTCTTCGTTGATGACGAACAGGCCGTTGAGGTTGATGCCCTTGCCTTCCTTCTGCAGGGTGATGGTGCGCGGCTCGAGCAGGTCGTGCTCGCGCAGCTTGCCCATGAACCACTGCGTGCGGGCGACGTGGTCCTGGAATTCACCCAGGAAGTTCACGGCGTTGGTCAGGGCCGGCGCGTCGGTGCCGTCCTCGTTGAACAGGCGCTCGCCTTCGGTTTCGTTGAAGCCTTCGTAGGCTTCGTCGAGGAACACGGTGAAGTCGTCGCCTTCCGTGCCGGCGGGCTTCTCGGCCAGCACGAACGGGTAACGGCGGACGAAGGCCGGGATGTACAGGCCCTGCTCCCAGAAGCCGTTCTCGCCGACCAGCAGGTTTTCACCCTGGCGCAGGCCCAGGAGGGCCATCGGGCCCGCTTCTTCCATGCTGTTGCCGGCGAACAGGATGGGGACGTCGCGCGAAGCGGGCGCGAACTCGACGCCCGTGAGGGGCACGGAATGCGCGGTGGCCGCGAAACGGATGTTGTTCACCGCCTTGAGGCGGAGATCGCGATGCGCAGTGCGGTTCAGGGGAACCGGACGCTCGTAGAAAAGCACTTCAGCCACTGTGAAACCCTCATGGACCCGCCGGACCTGGGAAGCCACCCCGGCCCCCCTTCCAAACCCGCGCAGGCATATACGAACCCCCACTATATCAGTGCCGCATGACCGCCACAGCCCCGCAAGAAGCATACCGGGCGTGTGCAATTCGGTCGCAATTATCGGCTATGCTCGGGCAAACCCGCTTCACAGGGGTGGGATCGCTTAGCCGATCCGCACGGAGTTCGGCTGACTGGAACGCTCTTTCGCACGTGTGAAGGACGAAACCCGATGACGATGGAAGTGCTACACGAAGACCTGCCGAGGGTAACCGCGCTACACACCACGCGCGTGCTCTCGCTCGACGCCGCCGGCCGCATCCTCGACTGGATCAGCTGGCAGGATGCGGTCTGCCTCTATGTCCGTGGCGTGGTGGCCTGGACCCTGGGCGACCCGTGCCTCACCGTGCATGGCGGCACCAGCCGGGCCAACGGCCTGCAGAGCACGCTGGACCTCCACCCCATCGTGGCCAGCACGGGCCATTGCCGCGAGCACGCGATCGACCCGGCGCCGGCCCTGACCAACACCGCCCTGTTCGCACGCGACCGGCACATCTGCCTTTACTGCGGCCACCACTACACGCGTCACGAGCTCACCCGCGACCACGTGGTTCCCCTGTCCAAGCGCGGCGCCGACGAATGGGAAAACGTGGTCAGCGCGTGCCTGGCCTGCAACCTGCGCAAGAGCAACCGTACCCCGCAGCAGGCCAACATGCCCCTGCTGGCCGTGCCCTACCGACCCAGCTGGGTCGAGCACCTGATCCTGTCCAATCGCAATATCCTTGCCGACCAGATGCAGTTCCTGGTCAGTCATTTACCGCGGGATCGGCGCCCCGCCTGAGCCCTGCCCCGGCTTCGCCCGCAAACTTTCACACCCCATCCCTTGCCCCGGCTCCTCCGGAGGCCAACAATACGGGGATGAACGACCTTTCCCGCTATCCCTATCTGGCGCAGATCGAATCGCCGGAGGACCTCCGGCGTTTTCCGGTGGACGAACTTCCGGCGATCGCCGACGAACTGCGCCGATACCTGATCGAGGCCGTGGCCTCGTCCGGTGGCCATTTCGGCGCGGGGCTGGGCGTGGTCGAGTTGACGGTGGCCCTGCACCATGTGCTGGACACCCCGCGCGACCGCCTGGTCTGGGATGTGGGCCACCAGTGCTACCCGCACAAGATTCTCACGGGTCGGCGCGACCGCATTACCACCATCAAGAAGAAGGACGGCCTGGCGCCGTTCCCACGCCGCGAGGAAAGCGAATACGACACCTTTGGCGTCGGTCATTCGTCCACCTCGATCTCGGCCGCCCTGGGAATGGCCATTGCGCTGCAGCGCCGGGGCGATCCGCGCAAGGTCGTGGCCGTGATCGGTGACGGCGCGATTACCGCGGGCATGGCCTTCGAGGCGCTTAACCACGGCGGCGACGTCGAACCGAACATGCTGGTGATCCTCAACGACAACGGCATGTCGATCAGCGAAAACGTCGGCGCCATGACCAAGATGATGGCCCGCGCCATGTCCAGCCGGCGGCTCAACGCCCTGCGCGAGCGCGCCAAGAAGGCCATGCCGCGCGAGTCCTTCTTCGGCCGCTTCTTCAAGCGCTGGGAAGAACACGCCAAGGGCATGTTCGTGCCGTCCACCCTGTTCGAGGAACTGGGCTTCCACTACACCGGCCCCATCGACGGGCACAACATGCCCCAGCTGGTGCAGGCGCTGGAAACGGTCAAGGACCTGCCCGGCCCCCAGCTCATCCACGTGATGACCACCAAGGGCAAGGGCTACGAGCCCGCCGAGAAAGGCCCCATCGAGTACCACGCCGTCGGCCCGTTCGATCCCGTCGCCGGACTGGTGAAGAAGGGCGCGCCGGCCAAGCCTACCTACACCGACATCTTCAGCGACTGGCTGTGCGACATGGCCGCCAGCGACGAGCGCCTGCTCGGCATCACGCCCGCCATGCGCGAAGGCTCGGGCCTGGTCCGTTTCTCGCGGGAATACCCGCAGCGCTACTTCGACGTGGCCATCGCCGAGCAGCATGCCGTGACGCTGGCGGCTGGCATGGCCGTGGAGGGCGCCAAGCCGGTGGTGGCGATCTACTCCACCTTCCTGCAACGTGCCTACGACCAGGCCATCCACGACGTGGCCCTGCAGAACCTCGACGTCACCTTCGCCATCGACCGCGCGGGCGTGGTGGGGCCGGACGGCGCCACGCATGCCGGCAGTTTCGACCTGTCGTTCATGCGCTGCCTGCCGAACATGGTGATCATGGCGCCGGCCGACGAGAACGACTGCCGCACCATGCTCAGCACGGGCTTCCATTACAAGGGGCCGGCCGCCATCCGTTACCCGCGCGGCACCGGCCCGGGCGCGAAGATGGCCGAGACGCTGGAAACCTACCCGATCGGCAAGGCCGAGGTGCGCCGACGCGGTCGCCACGGCCTGGCGATCCTTTCCTTCGGCACCATGCTGGCGCCCGCCGCCGTGATCGCCGGCGAAATCGATGCCACGCTGGTCAACATGCGCTTCGTCAAACCGCTGGACGCCGAGCTGATCCTTGAGCTGGCCCGTACGCACGAGGCCTTCGTCACCCTGGAGGACAACGCCATAGCGGGTGGCGCCGGCGCGGGCGTGGCCGAGTTGCTGGCCGCCAACGGCATCACCCAGCCGATCCTGCACCTGGGCCTTCCGGACGTCTATCTGGAACACGGCAGCCGCGAGGAGGTCCTGACCATGGCCGGCCTCGACCTGCCGCAGATCCGCCGCGCCATCCTGGCGCGGTTCCCGCAGTTCGTCGCCAAGGATGTGGCGAGCGCTGGCTAGCGCTTAAGCGACTTCCATCGCTTCCATGGCCGCACGTGCAAGAAATCCGGAGCGGGTTTCTCCGTGGCGCTCGGCATAGGCGTCTATCGCGCTCAGGAGACGATCGGGCACGGTGATGTTGACACGTACGGCCTTCGTACTCAGCTTGGACAGGTCAACGCTGGCCAGTGCCCATGTCCATCCCTGAAAGTCGACGAGGGAGCGCAGGGCTTCCAGTGAGGACGCTTTAGGAGGCATTTTCCCGCCTTCTATGGCGTCTTCGAGAAACAGGAGAATGGCCTCTTCAGCGTTCGCTACCGCCTCGTCGAGCGTATCACCGGCACTGAAGCAGCCGGGAAGATCAGGCACGATCACACCATAAGCCGTGGTGCCACTGCCCGGTTCGATGGCGATGGGATAGCGCATGGTGTTCTCCAGATGCAGGGCTCAGACTATCCCGGCTTGTTTCTTGATGGCCGCGACAAGACCCTTGCCCAGTTCTTTTTTTGGGTGAGGCACGATCACCGTCACGTCCGCTGCATTGCGAAGCTTGTGATGGCTCCCCCGGATGCTCACTGCGTGGAAACCATGAGCCTTGAGGAGCCTTATCAGGTCAGCGGAGGTCATGGTGTGTATAATACACACTAAATCTCGGGATGTATATTTTTCGTGAAGGCGCGGGGTGTCGCTTCTCGAAGCCGTAATTGGTGGCGATATGCGGAGAATTCCTTTCAGGGCGCCCCTGGTGCCCAGCGTCCCCCGGATACCCGGTCGCGGTCTTCGAGATCCTGCGCTGTAAACACGTCGAGGAGGCCGCACGATGTGAGCACGGCGCGTGCCCCCTCTCCCTGGTTCCAGCCATGCTCCACGAGCAACCATCCACCCGGACGCAGATGATCTATCGCACCGGCTGCGATACGCCGGATGTCGTCCAGGCCGTCGCTGCCCGAGGCCAGCGCGCTGGCAGGCTCGAAACGAAGGTCCCCCTGATCCAGGTGCGGGTCGTCCGATTCGATATAGGGCGGGTTGCTGACGATCAGGTCGGAACGCTCGCCCGCCAGCGGCGCGAACCAGTCGCCGGCGAGGAACCGTACCCGCGTCAGGCCGAGACGCTCGGCGTTGCGCCTGGCAACCTCGAGCGCCGCCAGGCTGGCGTCCACCGCCGTCACCGAGAGGTCGGGCCGTTCCTTCGCCAGCGCCAGGGCGATGGCCCCGCTGCCGGTGCCCAGGTCGACCACGCTCGCGCCCCGCGGCAGGCGTTCCAGCGCCAGTTCGACCAGCCGCTCGGTATCCGGGCGCGGGATCAGCGTCGCGGGCGTGACCTCGAGCGTCATCGACCAGAAGTCGCGGGTGCCGGTGATATAAGCCACCGGCTCGCCGGCGGCGCGCCGTTGCACCAGGCCGGCGAACCGTTCCGCCATGGCGGAATCCAGAGCGTCGTCCGCATGGGCGAAAAACCAGGCCCGATTTACCCCCACCACGTGCGCCAGCAGCAGCTCGGCCTCGAGGCGATCGCCGAGGTCGATGGTGGACTGGCGCAGGAGGGTGCGGACATCGGTCATCGACGCATTCTAGCCCGCGCACCCTGGGAAGACGCCGGTAAGGTGGCCGCGGCTACAATCGCGCCATGTTGCTTCGCGCCGCCCTCCTCCTGCTGGTCCTGCTCCTCGGCGGGTGCAAGGGCGCGTTCTTCGACGCGGTGAACCTGCGCCAGCCGACCGATGGCGTGGTATCGCATCGGGACATCATCTACGACACCGCGACAGGCACGGCACTGGACGTCTACGCGCCCGCCCACGCCCGGCATGCACCCGTCGTCGTGTACTTCTACGGCGGCAGCTGGATGGGCGGCCGGCGGCAGTGGTTTCGCTGGATGGGCGAGGCCCTGGCCGCGCGTGGCGTGGTGACGGTAGTCGCCGACGTCCGCCTGTGGCCGACCGTGCGGATGAAAGGGTTTCTCCACGATGCCGCCGAAGCCGTGCGCTGGACGCGCGACCACGCCGCCACGTTCGGCGGCGATCCGCACGACGAATTCGTGATGGGGCATTCGTCCGGTGGGCAGATCGCCGCCATGCTCGCCGTGGACAAGCAGTGGCTGGCCGCCGTGGGCATGCGGCCCCGCGAGCTTGCCGGCGTCATCGGCGTGGCCGGCACCTACGACTTCATTCCGTTCGACGAGCCGGCGTTCGCCGATATCTTCGGGCACAGCCCCGCCGAACAGGCCCTGTCGCAGCCGATCAACTTCGTGGACGGCGACGAACCGCCCGCGCTCATCCTCCAGGGCGAGGACGACACCATCGTATCGCCGGCCGAAGCCGTCGCGTTCGAAGGCCGTTACCGCCAACAGGGCGAGCCCGTGGAACTGCGTCTCTATCCCGGCCTCGGCCACGAAGGCCTGCTGCTCGCCTTCGGGCCGCGACGGGCCACAGCCCCCGTACTCGACGACACACTGAACTTCATCGGGCGCCATCAGGTGGCCCTCGACCGCTGATCCCGCGTCGTGCATCCGTTTTCACGGCGGGTCCGTAAGCTCTGTTCATGACCCGACTCTTCTTCGTCACGCTCGGCACCCTTCTGCTTACGGGCTGCCAGTCCGTCCTGTTCGGCGCGATCAACGCGCGGCAGTCCTCCACCGGCGTCGTGGCCCACCACGACATCGTCTACGACCCGACAGAGGGCCTGGCGCTCGACGTCTACGGTCCCGTGCAGGCAAAGAACGCACCTGTGGTGGTGTTCTTCTACGGCGGCAGCTGGAAGAGCGGCAAACGCCAGTGGTATCGATGGGTGGGTGAGGCCCTGGCGGCCCGCGGCATCGTCACCGTCGTGCCGGACTACCGCCTCTGGCCGAAGGTGAGGCTGGACGGCTTCGTAGGCGATGCGGCCAAGTCCGTACGCTGGGCGCACGACCGGGTGGGCGAGTACGGTGGCGACCCGTCGCGCATCGTCGTCATGGGCCATTCCGCCGGCGGGCACATCGCCGCCATGCTGGCGACCGACGAGCGCCGCCTGGCGATGGTCGGCATGCGCCCCCGCGACCTGGCCGGCTTCATCGGCCTGGCCGGTCCGTACGATTTCCTGCCACTGAAGCAGGACGACTTCATCGACATGTTCGGGCACACCGCGGCGGAGCAGGCACGTTCGCAACCGGTCAATTTCGTCGATGGCGACGAGCCGCCCGCCTTGTTGCTACAAGGGCAGGACGATTCCACCGTCAGGCCGTCCAACGCACTGTCGTTGCAACGGCGCTACCAGGCGCAAGGTGAGCCGGTAGAGGTGAAGCTGTACCCCGACATGGGCCACATGGGCATCCTGTTCGCGCTTCGCGGCGGCAAGGACGCCCCGCCGGTACTGGACGATGTGGTCCGCTTCGTCCAGCAGCGGGTTCACCAGCCGGCGGCTCGCCCTGCCGCTGCCGCTGCCGTTCCCGTTCCCGCGGGGCACTGACGCCACCCGGCCTCAGCGCGCCTTCATGACGTCGCGGCCCTCGGCGTTGCCGCCGCGTGCCGCATCCAGCACCTCCGGGTACGGGTAGTTCAACCCCAGCAACTGGCGGATATCCGGACTGGCATCCCTGACGAACGCCGCGGGCAGCGAGGCCGGCAGGTCTTCCATCGGCTTGACGAACTTCGGCAGGTACTGGGTGATGATCGCCGAGCGATCGACGGTGCTTCGATTGGGCATCGCGCAATGCCACACGGCGCCGAAGAAGATAACGGTGTCGCCAGGCTGGCCGAGCATGCGCTCGCAACGTTCGAAGAAGCGATCGTCGTCCTGCGGGTAATGCAGGTCACGCTGCGACCCCGGCACGTAGGCCGTCGCACCCGTTTCCTCGGTGAAGGGGTCGAGCATGATGGTCGCCTGCGCGTTGAGCGGAAAGCGCGAATGGATGCGCGCCGGATGCGTCTGCGGCGAGTGGTAATCCCAGTAGGGGTAATCGATGTGTGGCTCCTGCCCCGGACCGCCCGCAAGGATACGATTGGCGGCGATCGATCCCATGATGAACTCGCTGCCGATGAAGGCGCGCATCACCTGCATGATCGCCGGATGCGCGGCCATCCGCGAGAACACCTCGCCTTTGGCCAGCAGGTTCCAGACGCGGCGCTGCAGGTTGAGCCGACCGGCCCGCTCCGCATCGCCCTGGAAGTGCGTGACCTTGTCGCCGCGCTGATCGGCATCGGATTCGCGCATGACGATGGCCCGCGCCTCGGCGACCTCCGCCGGCGTGAACAGGCCGCGCAAGGTGATCGCACCGGCGCCATCCAGCAGCTCGTTGACGATGAACCCGATGTCGAGCGTGTCTTCGGTGAAGACGCGGAGCTCGACCGCGGGGCGGTGGGCAGGCTGGGCAGAGGCATTCATGGCAACTCCTGCGCGGGGCGCGTTGACGTGTCGACCGTTCCTGACGGGTCGGACACTACGCTAGGCCGAATTGCAAGCGCTTGCAAACTGCACCGCAGCATACGTAGAGTCGATGCTCACCTCTCCGGAAAACCACGCGATGAGCGACCTGAGGATCGGCCTGATCGGCGCGGGCTACATGGGCAAGGCCCGTACGTTGGCGCTGCACGGCGTGGCGGCAACGTTCGACACACCGTTGCGGCCCGTGTGCGAGATGCTCGCCACCTCCACCGCCGAAGGCGCCGCATCGCATGCGCAACGCTGGGGATGGCGTCGCTCGACCGGCCACTGGCGAGAACTCGTCGACGACCCTTTGGTAGACGCCGTGATCGTCGCCACCCCACCACGCACCCATCTCGATATGGTGATGGCCTGCGTGGCCGCACGAAAACCGGTGTTCTGCGAAAAACCGCTGGGCGCGAACGTGCGCGAATCACTGGCCATGACGGAGGCGGTCGAAGCCTCGGGTATCGCCAACATGGTCGGCTTCAACTACATCCGCACGCCCGCCAGCCAGCTCGCCCGGCAGATCATCGCCTCCGGGGAGATCGGCGAGGTGATCCAGGTGACCGCGGAGCATGTCGAGGATTACCTGCACGACCCCGCCCTACCCGCCTCGTGGCGCACACGCATCGCCACGGGCACCGAGGCCGGCGCGCTCGGCGACGTCGCCTCGCACATCGTCAACGCCTGCCTTCGACTCGTCGGACCCATCGCCAGCCTGGTCGCTGATACCCGCATCGTCCAGGCAACACGCGCGGGCGACATGGGGCCGGAGCCCGTGGAGAACGACGACCTCGGCCAGATGCTGCTGCGCTTCGCGGACGGCGCAACCGGCAGCCTCAGCTTCAGCCGCATGGCCGCCGGCCGAAAGATGGGCTACACCTACCGCATCACCGGCACCCGGGGAGCCCTTGCCTTCGACCAGGAAGACCAGAACGCCCTCTGGCTTTACGACGCCAGCCGCGAGCCTGCGCGACGCGGCTTCCAGAAGCTGCTGATGGGCCCCGCGCATCCCGACTACCTGGCTTTCAACCAGGGCACCGGCCACGGCACCGGCTACAACGAACAGATCGTGATCGAGGCGCGCGACTTCCTGCAGGCCGTAGCCACCGGTATGCCGGTCTGGCCGACCTTCCGCGACGGTTACGCCGTGGACCGGGTGATCGACGCGGCGCTGGTATCGAACCGCGAGCGCCGCTGGGTCGATGTGGGCTAGCGCTCGCGCAGGCTTCGGCGCAACACCAGCTCGCAGGGAAACAGTTTGCTGCGCGGCACCGCGTCGACATCGTCCATCCAGGCAACGATGCGCTCGATGGCGTGCAGCACCATCGGGCGGATGGGCTGGCGCACGGTGGTCAGTGCATAGGATGCCCACGCCGCCAGCGGCATGTCGTCGAAGCCCACGACGCTGATGTCGTCCGGCACGTCCAGGCCGCGCTCGCGGCAGGCGTCGATCGCCCCGAGGGCCAGGACGTCGTCGGCGCAGAACACGCCGTCGATGGCGGCATCGCTGTCGAGCAGCGCATGCATCGCCCGCTGGCCGTGCTCGTGCGTGTAGTTGCCCGCGTGGACGGTGTGTCGCAGGGAACGCCCAGCCGCGGCAGCGAAGCCGGTGCAGCGATCCACGGTCGACGCGTCTTGGGCGGAGCCGCCGAGGAAGGCCAGCCGACGCAGACCACGCTGGCGCATCGCCTCGGCCACCAGGCGTCCACCGGCGACGTTGTCCACCGTCACCACCGGCACGGGCGACGAACGCCCCGGGCGGCCGAACACGTGCACGACCGGCAGGCCCGCCTGGCGACACGATGCCGCGAAGCCCGCCGGCGGTGCCGACGTGGCGATCAGCACGGCATCGACGTTGTACTGCCGCACCATGTCGATGGCCGCCTGGCCGTCGTCGTCCTCGCCCAGGTTCGCCAGCAGGGGCCGAAGACCTCGCGCCTGCAACTCACGCGTGAACAGGTCGAAGACCTCCATGAAGGTCGGGTTGCCGAAGTGATTGGACACCAGCCCGATCAGCTTCGTCCGCCCCGTCATCAGGCTGCGGGCCAGATGGTTCGGCCGGTAGCCCAGGCGATCCGCCGCCTCGGTCACACGCTGCCGTGTTTTCGCCGAGACGCTGGCGCCGACGGTAAACGTACGCGACACCGCGGACATGGACACGCCCGCCGCTTCTGCGACATCGCGGGCGGTGGCGGCGGCAAGGCGCGGCGGCGTGGATGGTCTGGGTGGCATGGGGCAAGGTTAGCGTAAGGGGCGGACGGCCGGGCCAAGTTGATGCACGTACCTGGATTGCAGGATCCGATATGTCCGGATGGAGGGGTGACGGGAGCAAAAAAGGTTCTTCGCCGTGTGACGGGGGTATGTCCCGAAGCCAATGCCAAAGCCGGCGTCGCTGGCATGTCGCGGCGACGAGGCGCCGGGTGGTCACACTCTGCGCTCGAGCAGCGGCCGCAAGCGGCCGAACTCGCTCAGAGCGTGACCACCCGTCACCTCTGCGACGACAGAGGCAGGCGGGGATGGAGAGCAAAGCACTTCTGTACCTTAGCGCTACGCTTTTGCTGAAATGCGAACCGACTGCTCTTCCTCAGACGACCGCGCGGATGGAGGTTTCTGAAGAGAATTCGCATGTAAGCCAGCGCTAAAGGGCGGGACGGTGGATAAGGACGTGATGAACATGGCGTCTGCGAGCGACATACACAAAGGAAATCACCCGAAAAGGTGGGAATACCAGACTCAGACACAAGGCCGCGGCGCGGGCCTTCACGACGCGATGCGCGCCTTCCATCAGGCCATTACCGAGACATGCACCGAACGAGCTTCCATGATCCGCATGCGCTCGGCGAGTCCTTCATACCAGGCAGCCAGTGCCGGATAGCCGTTGTTTCGATCGAATTCGGCGATGCCCTTGATGTTTGAAGAAAAATCGATAGGTACATCCGGTTGATCCGTATACCACTCACCTGGAATGGAATTGAACATAGACGTGGCGTCATCAGGATCGATCTTGTCTTGCGCGATCATGTCATCAAGATAGGCCTGCAGTTGCCGCGGCGTTATACGTGAAAAATCGACCTGTTGTGTCGAACGCGCACAAAGCTCTGATTGATCGACATCAACGGCACGACTCACCGGGGTCTTCATAGTCGTTGCACCTGTAATGAGTTGATTGGTCTTCATTGAAGATATTTCCACGATTCGCTTCTCCAGAAAGATAGACAACGAAAGCAGATCAGCACGTCAGGCAACAGATGCGGGACACGTGTCGCGGAAGAAACCTACACGATAAAAGGAAACAAGGTTAGGCACGGGGGCGAAGTGCATTGGCTTACACCAGCAATCACTCTCGGCCGACATCGCCGAAAACGGTGTATCCGCACCATCAGCCTCGACCGGCTTGGTCGTCCTTAAAGAACTTCAATGAAAACATTGCTAATCGCAGCAAGCCTGCTCGTCGTGTCACCGGTGCAAGCAGGGCTTCAGAGCAACAACCTAAACAATGCTTACGTCTATTCGGTGACATCCGCCAAAGGCGGAACCGAGTTTGTCAAAGATCGATTAGCAACAGTACGTGACCACGGCGGCGCGTGGATGCAGATCACCACGGACGACATAGGCTACGGCCACAGCGCGCAAGCCTGGTTGCTAGGCAGTCCTCTGCGCGAGATCCGCAGTGAGGCGCTTTGCAACGTCAACGGACAACCGCGACCATGTCATGGCCGCGGCACCGTCACCGGCTATCGACGCACCTGGGATGCCAGCGGCCGCGAGGGCGGCAACTTCCAGTACATGGTGATTCCGAACGGCGTGGGTGGTCCGGTGCGGATCGACTTCCAGGTCCGCTGACCCCTGAAAAGGTTTCTCCACCTAGTACAGCGAGAGATACGTCGGTCGTGAAAGCAACGCGCGCTGCGTTGCCCAAGACCGAGTCTCCCGTGTAGAGCCGCCCAAGGTCGCCAACGCTTTGCTCTGCGCACCCGCCGACCTCTGTCGTCGCAGAGGTGGCGGGTGGTTACGCTCTGAGCGAGTTCGGCCGCTTGCGGCCGCTGCTCGAGCGCAGAGTGTGACCACCCGGCGCCTCGTCGCCGCACCATGCGAGCGACCGCGGCTCCGGCTCCGGCTCCGGCTCCGGACAGCCCACAGTTATACGCAAAAAAAAAGCCGGGCGATTTCTCGCCCAGCCTTCGACTACTACCTGAGTGATTCGACGATCAGCGCGTGATCGCCTTCGGGTACTGCTTGGCCTTCAGCACCGCGCACAGCAGCGCCTTTTCGCTACAGGCGCTGCTGCCGAGGATGCCTCGGAAGGCAGCGTCATGCTCATGCCCGTATCGAGATATGCACCGAGCGGGCTTCCATGGTTTTCATACGTTCCAGAAGTCCGTCGTACCACTGAGCGAGTTCCGGGTAACCGTTATTTCGATCGAAGTCGGCAATGTCCTTGATATTGGACATGACGTCGATCGGCGTATCGGGACGCTCCTCATACCACTCAAGGGGAATCGAGCCAAATAGCGACCCCGCGTCGTCAGGGCTGATCTGATCGGCAAAGATCATCTCATCTATGTAGGCGTGAAGCTGTCGCGGCGTCATATGGGAGAAGTCGATACGTTGTTGAACGCTTCCAGCGAAAGTGCCTTTCTCGGAAATGGCCGACTTGGGCAATGGCTCCCGCGTAGGAACAGGAACGGATGCGACGGGAGTAGTGCTTGCCGACGAAAAAACGTACATCAACGTTTCCTGTTTCTTTGCGAGCCTTAAAGAGACCCGATATCAAGCATGGGAAACAGACCTTGGACACGCGTCACGAGATCTACCTACATCGTTCGACACCCATCGACGACACGTAAGCACGAGACCACCAAAAACGAGCGTCCGATGACACGTGTAGTGTGCGTGTACCGCTCAACGCATTTCGACGCGTGCCCCATTATTCATGACGGGCATCACGTCCCGAATGGAGACCTCTCGTGAAATTTCTTCTAACCGTTGCATGCCTTGTTGTCGCCACTCCCACCGCCACATGGGCACAAGGCAACAACTTGTCTCGCGCCTACGTGTCGTTGGTCAGCTCAGCCGCCGGTGGAGCCGAAGCCGTCGTCGGCCGACCCTCCACTATTCGGGATCACGGCGGCACATGGATGCAGATCACCACGGACGACATAGGCTACGGTCACGGCGCCCAAGCCTGGTTGCTAGGCAGTCCTCTGCGCGAGATCCGCAGTGAGGCGCTTTGCAACGTCAACGGACAACCGCGACCATGTCATGGCCGCGGCACCGTCATCGGCTATCGACGCACCTGGGATGCCAGCGGCCGCGAGGGCGGCAACTTCCAGTACATGGTGATTCCGAACGGCGTGGGTGGTCCGGTGCGGATCGACTTCCAGGTCCGCTGACCCCTGAAAAGGTTTCTCCACCTAGTACAGCGAGAGATACGTCGGTCGTGAAAGCAACGCGCGCTGCGTTGCCCAAGACCGAGTCTCCCGTGTAGAGCCGCCCAAGGTCGCCAACGCTTTGCTCTGCGCACCCGCCGACCTCTGTCGTCGCAGAGGTGGCGGGTGGTTACGCTCTGAGCGAGTTCGGCCGCTTGCGGCCGCTGCTCGAGCGCAGAGTGTGACCACCCGGCGCCTCGTCGCCGCACCATGCGAGCGACCGCGGCTCCGGCTCCGGCTCCGGACAGCCCACAGTTATACGCAAAAAAAAAGCCGGGCGATTTCTCGCCCAGCCTTCGACTACTACCTGAGTGATTCGACGATCAGCGCGTGATCGCCTTCGGGTCCTGCTTGGCCTTCAGCGCCGCGCACAGCAATGTCTGTTCGCTGGTCTGCGCAAGGCCACGATCGGCACCGCTGACCTGGCCCAGGCGCGGCTTGAAGAACGCATCCATGCGATCGGCCTCCGCCTTGGAGCAGCTGCCACCGGCCGCCATCGCCGGCAGCTGGCCACCGGCGAAGCTGCCCGTACGCGCGACGATCTTGTCGTAGTTCGCGGTGAACCACGTCCACAGGTCGTTACGCGTGGCTTCCGTGGCACGACCGCCACGCAGCACCGCCGCCATCTCGCCGACCTTTACATCCTTGCCCAGGGCGAAGTCGCGTGCCTTGTTGGCCAGCGCCGCGTCCTTGGTGGAGGCAAGCGCGGAAAGCATCGCGTTGCGCTTGGCCGGATCGGAAGTCTTGGGGATCTCCGCGATCAGCGCATCGACGGCCGGCGCGCCACGTTCCTGCACCGCCACACCCAGCGCATCGGCCAGCAGGTCAGGGTCGGCCGCGTCGAGGTCGAGGTGGCCATCCTTCGTCTTCAGTGCGGCATCGCCCTGCTTGAGCATCTCCGCGCGTACCGAGGGCTCGGCGATGTCGTCGTCGCCCAGGAAGCCCACCAGCGCCGTGCGGGTCAGCGTGTCGTTGTCCGCTTCACCGGCCTTCTTGCGGAAGCCGAGGCCCTTCAGCTTCGGCAGGTAGGCATCGACCGCCCACTGGCGCAGGTGGCTCTTCTGCGCATCGGTGACGGCTTCGTGGTTGAGGATCCAGTCGAAGGTCATCAGCGGGGCGGTGAACACCTCGCGGGTCTTCGAGGCTGTCAGTGGCTTCATCGCGGCAAGCACGTCGCCGGCATCGATGTCGCCGTGCTGGAACGCCGCGCGCACGGCATCGGCGTACGCCAGCTGCTCGGCGTCGCTGAGCGTACCCACCACCTTGGCCAACGCCGCGAGGTCACCCTTGCCCTGCGCGAAACGGTAGTAGCCGCGACCGTCGGCATTGGGCATGACCCAGGTGTTCTTCGCCGCGCCGTCGAGCACCATCGTGCCGGTGGCCTGGTCGAGCAACTGGCACGCGACCTTGCTGGCGCCCGCGCCGGTACCGTAGCGCACGCACATGGGCACACCCCACACGCGGCTGGCGTCGCCCGTGCTGCCCAGCGGCAGGTAACGGTTCTGCGCCAGGTGCAGTACGGTCTTGCCACCTTCGGTCTTCACCTCGGTGGTGACATACGGCACGCCCGACTGGTCGAGGAAGCTGCGGAACGCCTTCTTGAAGGCATCGCCCTGGCCCGCGGCCTCGGCGATCGCGTCGATCAGATCGTCGGCCGTGGCATTGGCGAACTTGTGCTTCTGGATATAGGCGCGCATGCCTTTCTGGAACACCGGCTCGCTGACGTAGCCTTCGAACATGCCGAGGACGGCGGCGCCCTTCTGGTAGGTGATGCCGTCGAACGCGGTCTCGATGTCGCCGTTGCCGGTGATCGGCTGGCGGATCTTGCGGGCGCTGACGAGGCTGTCGTTGTTCATGGCACCCTGGGCACCGCGGACGCGATCCAGGTCGGCACGGTATTCCGGATGCACCTTGCTGGTGACCTTCTGCTGCATCCAGGTGGCGAACGCCTCGTTGAGCCACAGGTCGTCCCACCAGGCCATCGTCACGGTATCGCCGGTCCACTGGTGGGCCAGTTCGTGCGCGTTGACGTTGAACGAGCCGCGCACGTACTGGGCGGCGGAATCCGGATCGATGAGCAGCAGCCAGTCGCGGAAGGTGACCAGGCCGGCGTTCTCCATCGCGCCCGCGCTGAAGTCCGGTGCGGCGAGCAGGTCGAGCTTGTCGTACGGATAGCCGAATCCGTAGTAGTCCTCGAGCGTGTGGATGATGGCGTTGGTCTCACCCAGCACGTGCTGCATGCGATGGCCCTCGCCCTTGGCGGCGATGCCGCGCAGCGGCGTGGCGGTGGCGCGGTAGGCAGTCGGGCTGATATCCGGGCCCTTCACCACGTCCCACGGGCCCACGGCGAACGCGACCAGATAGGTGGGCAGCGGCTTGGTGGTGGAGAAGGTGAGGGTTTTCCAGCCGGCGGCGGCTTTCTCTTCCTTGACCTGCGCGGTGTTGGCCACGCCCTGGTCGTCGGACGGAATGGTCAGGCTGAGGTCGAACGGCACCTTGAACGACGGCTCGTCGAAACCGGGGAAGGCATAGCGTGCCGACACCGGCTCCATCTGGGTCATGGCGTAGGGCACGCCCTCGTGGGATACCTTGTACAGGCCCTGCAGCTGCTTGTTCAGCGGCGCGGTGAACGCGATGGCGACGGTGATCTCACCCTGCAGCTTCGCACCGAGTTCGACTTTCGCCACGCCTTCCTTCTCGGCGGCGACGATGTACTTGCCGGTGTGCGTCTTGCCGGCGGCGTCGGTCACGGTGACCTTGGAGACCTTCAGGTCCTTGCCGTGCAGCCAGATGAAATCGGAGGGCTGTGCCAGCTTGATGCGGATGGTCGAGGAGCCGGAATAGTCTTCCTGCCTGGGATCGACCTTGAACGCGAGCTTGTAGCTTTCCGGCTGGGCCCAGGTCGGCAGGTGACCGAGCGGCGCCGCGGCGTCCGTGCCGGCAGCGAGCGCTGCGCCACAGCAGGTGGCGAGCGCGGTGAGAACGAGAGGACGGACGAAACGACGCATGATGGGTGGGACTCCCCGTTGGGTAATCCCCCATCCTGCGAACAGGGTGACTTTTGACACAGTGCCAGAAGGCACCCTTTTGTCGTTGCGGTGCGGCATGAAACAGGAGCATCGCCTACATCGTGGCGAGGCGACCTTGAGGCAACCTTGGTAAAGCATCGCCCACATCGTGGGCTCCTACATGGCTTTATTAACCAGCCGCTTCGGCTTGCTCGAGGACGACGCCGACGGCGTGGATCACGGAGGCGATGCGTACGGCGCTCTGGATGGCCTGCACGGAGACGCCGCCGTCGCGCAGCACCTTGTCGTGCGAATCGATGCACATGCCGCAGCCGTTGACGGCGGACACGGCGAGGGAGACCAGTTCGAAATCGTTCTTGGCATCGCCCTTGTAGGCGCCGATGACGTTCATGCGCAGCTTGGCGGGAATGCTGGCGTATTCCGGGTGGCTCACCAGGTGCTGGAAGCGGTAGTAGATGTTGTTCATGCCCATGATCGCGGCCGAGCCCTTGGCGGCGGTCACCTGCTCGGCCGAGGCGTGCTCCGCGGCGAACGCGGCGATGGCCTGGGTGAGCGGCTTGTGCCGGGTGGAATAGGCGGCACCGAGGGCCACCATGGCGATCTGGGCAAGGTTCAGGCCCGGGGCACCCGCTTCGCTCAGGACGGTATCGAGGTTGAGCTTGAGGTCCTTTGCATAGTCGGGAATCTGGCTACGAAGATCGGCGACGCTCATGGGATGCACCTTGTGTCTAAGGAAAAAGGGGAAAGAGGGCGCGGACGGTCGCGGCACGCACGGTGCGGCTTCGCGCGGATGGCACGGATCGTTTCCAGGCCACTTCAGAAAAACGGGCGGCGAAGCGAACTTCACCGCCCGTGGGGCTGCCCGCGCCACGCGGGGGGGAGGGAGCGTAGCGGCGCGGGACTTACGACCGTTGGCGTATCAGGCGACCTTGAGGGTCTCTTCGCCCGACTTCCAGTTGCAGGCGCACAGCTCGTCGGTCTGCAGGGCGTCCAGGACGCGGAGCACTTCGTCCGGGTTACGGCCGACCGAACCGGCCGTGACGTAGGCGAACTGGATCTCGTTGTTCGGATCGACCAGGAACGTGGCGCGCTGGGCGACGCCGTCGGCCGTGAGGATACCCAGGGCCGAGGTCAGGTCCTTCTTGATGTCCGCCAGCATCGGGAACGAAAGGTCCTTCAGGTCGGCGTGGTCCATGCGCCAGGCGCGGTGGACGAACTCGGAGTCGGTCGAGGCGGCCAGGATCTGGCAGTCACGGTCGGCAAACTTCTCATTGAGGTCGCTGAAACCCTTGATCTCGGTCGGGCAGACGAAGGTGAAGTCCTTCGGATAGAAGAACACCAGCTTCCACTTGCCTTCGTACGACTTGTCGGTGATGGTCGTGAACGCGTCTTCGATCTTGTTGGCCAGGGGGCCGCCGTTCACGGCAAGCAGGTTGAATTCCGGGAACTTATCGCCGATGGTCAGCATGTTACGACTCTCCGTTACAGGTTGTTGGATTCATTGCGCGCTTGGTGACGCGACTGAACACCAAGGTTAGCCCGCGGGGACGATTATCTCAAATCGATTGTAGGCATCACTGTGATAGGCTGCATCTATTGATCTGCCTCGAGCCGTCGCCATGAACCTGCGTGACCTGCAGTACCTCGTCGCCCTTGCGGAACACCGTCACTTCGGTCGAGCCGCCGAGGCCAGTTTCGTCAGCCAGCCCACGCTGTCCACCCAGATCCGCAAGCTGGAAGACGAACTGGGTGTCGCGCTGGTGGAACGTACCCCGCGAAAAGTGCTGCTGACGGAAACGGGCGGGGAAATCGCCCGGCGCGCCCGCGGCGTGCTGTCGCAGATCGACGAGATCAAGTCGATCGCCCAGCGCACGCGCGATCCCGAATCGGGCACGATCCGCCTGGGCATTTTTCCCACGCTGGGGCCTTACCTGCTGCCGCATGTGGTACCGCCGCTGCGGGCGCGTTTTCCTCGCCTGGAACTGCTGCTGCGCGAAGAGAAGACCGAACAGGTGCTGCACATGCTGCGCGAGGGCACGCTGGATGCCGGCATCCTCGCCCTCCCCGTCCACGACGACTCGCTGCACGTGGAGTTCCTGTTCGAGGAACCGTTCGTCCTCGCCGTGCCCAGCGGACACCCCCTCGCCGGCCACGCGCCGCTGCGCATGGACGACCTTTCGGACCAGAACCTGCTGCTGCTCGAGGACGGCCACTGCCTGCGTGACCAGGCCCTGGAGGTCTGCCACATGGCCGGTGCCGGTGAAAAGACGGGATTCCGGGCGACCAGCCTGGAAACGCTGCGCCAGATGGTGTCGGCCAACGTGGGTATCACGCTGCTGCCCGCACTGGCCGTGCAGGCCCCCGTGGCCCAGTCGCCCAATGTGGACCTGATCGCCTTCGCCGCGCCGGCACCGAGCCGCCGGATCGCCATGCTATGGCGCAAGAGCTCGGCGATGACGCCGTTTTTCGAGGCGCTTGCGGCTATCGTCCGCGACCTTCCCGCCACCTTGTTCGATCCGCGAGGCACGCCGCCACGTCAACCGGAACGCGTCTCGGGCGTTGGCCCATCATCATCCTACTGACGGTTTTCGCGGCATGCGCTTCTGGCTCGTCCTCCTGCTCGTTCTGTGTGGCTGGGGCGGTTACGCCTGGTGGCAGCACCACCCGGTGCACGACGCCCCGGGCATCCTCGCCGGCGACATCCCGAACCAGAAAGACATGGGCCCGGGCACGGCGGTCACCCGAGGGCACTTCACGCTGGCGCCGCGCGCGAAGTTCGCCATGACCGGGCGGGTGTTGTCACGCGAGGATTACCAGCTGGACGACCTCGCGCCGATCGCCCCCACGGATCTCGCGCTGGGCTGGGGCCGCATGTCGGACACCGCGGTGCTGGACAAGATCCGCATCTCGCAGTCCAACCGCTTCTACTTCTGGTACACCGACCACTTCCCGATCCCCCGCAAGGAGATCGAGGACTCCAGCGCCAACATGCACATGATTCCCGCCAACGACAACGCCGCGCGACAGCTGCGCCACGTGCGCCCGGGCGACGTGGTCCATTTCGACGGTTTCCTGGTGGACGTGCGACGCGACGACGGCTGGCAGTGGAACACCTCGCTGACGCGGGAAGACACCGGCGCCGGCGGATGCGAGATCGTGCTCGTGGAAGACCTGCGCGAAGAAGGGCCAGCCCGTCGCTGAGCGCCTCAGGACCCGATCAGGGCGTACAGCGGTGCGTCGCCGGCCCAGCGCGAACGCCCGTTCAGCCCGGCCAGCTCCAGCACCACGCTGGCGCCGCAGACCTCGGCTCCCAGCCGCTCCACCAGCCGACGCGCGGCTTCGAGGGTGCCACCGGTGGCCAGCACGTCGTCCACCACGATGACCTTCTCGCCGGGTGCGATGGCCTGCGCCCCGATTTCAAGGCGATCCAGACCGTACTCCAGGCCGTAGTCGAGCCCGACCACGGGCGGCGGCAGCTTGCCGGCCTTGCGGACGGGCACGAAGCCGGCGTCCAGCGCCCGGGCCATGGCGGCGCCGAAGATGAAACCGCGCGACTCGATGCCGCACACGGCACCGATGTCCTTGCCGAACCAGGGCGCGCACAAGGCGTCGATGCAGGCGGCAAAGGCCACCGCATCCGCCAGGAGCGGGGTGATGTCCTTGAACATGATGCCCGGACGAGGAAAGTCGGGAACATCCCGGACGAGATCGGAAAGGGGCGACATGGCGCCAAGCTACCCCGCGCCCACCCCCGGCGGCAAGCGTGCCGCGCCCAAGGAAGGTAAACTTCCGCGTTTGCCGTGCCCTACCTGCCGAGTCCAAGCGATGTCGACCGAAACGCCCGTCCTGCCGCAGAACTTCATCCGCCAGATCGTCCGCGACGATCTCGCCGCCGGCAAGCACGCGACCATCCGCACGCGCTTCCCGCCCGAGCCCAACGGTTACCTGCACCTGGGCCATGCCAAGTCGATCTGCCTGAACTTCGGTCTGGCCACCGACTACGCTGGCGTGTGCAACCTGCGCTTCGACGACACCAACCCCTCGAAGGAGGACGTGGAATACGTCGAGGCCATCCAGCGCGACGTCACCTGGCTGGGCTTCGACTGGGCGGAGCTGCGCCACGCCTCGGATTACTTCGAGGTGTTCTACCGTTCGGCGCTGAAGCTGATCCGCAAGGGCGTGGCCTATGTGGACGACCTTTCGGCCGAGGAAGTGCGCGAGTATCGCGGCACGCTGACCGAACCCGGCCGCAATTCGCCCTTCCGCGATCGCGCCATCGAGGAAAACCTCGACCTGTTCCAGCGCATGCGCGCCGGTGAGTTCGCCGACGGCAGCAAGACGTTGCGCGCGAAGATCGACATGGCCTCGGGCAACATCAACCTGCGCGACCCGGCGCTCTACCGCGTGCGCAAGGTGCACCACCAGAACACCGGCGACGCCTGGCCGATCTACCCGATGTACGACTTCGCGCACTCGCTGTCCGATGCGCTGGAAGGCATCACGCATTCGTTGTGCACCCTGGAATTCGAAGACCACCGGCCGCTGTACGACTGGTGCGTGGACCATGTGGACCTCGCGAACGACCCGGCCCTGTGGGAATCGCTGGTGGCCGCCGGCGTGCCGACCGCACCCAGCAAGCCGCGCCAGATCGAGTTCTCCCGTGGCAACCTCAACTACACGGTGATGAGCAAGCGCAAGCTGATCACGCTGGTCACCGAGCGCCTGGTGGACGGCTGGGACGACCCCCGCCTGCCGACCATCGCCGGCGTCCGCCGCCGCGGCTTCACCCCCGCGGGCATCCGCCTGTTCTGGGAGCGCATCGGCGTCAGCAAGCAGAACAGCACCATCGACATGAGTGTTCTGGAAGGCGCCGTGCGCGACGATCTCGACGGCGCCGCCCCGCGACGCCTGGCCGTGATCGACCCGGTGAAGCTGGTCGTCACCAACATCGAGGCCGCGCACGCCGAGACGCTCACCTTTTCCAATCATCCGAAGGACGACAGCTTCGGTACCCGCAGTGTGCCGTTCTCGCCCGAGCTGTGGATCGAGCGCGACGACTTCGCCGAAGTGCCGCCGAAGGGCTTCCATCGCCTCAAGCCGGAGGGCGAAGTCCGCCTGCGCGGCGTCGGCATCGTCCGCTGCGACGAGGTGGTCAAGGATGCGGACGGCCAGATCACCGAGTTGCGTTGCACGCTCGACCTCGCCTCGCGCACCGGCATGCCCGGCGCCGACCGCAAGGTCAAGGGCACCATCCACTGGGTGAGCGCGCGGGATGCCGTGCCGGCGGAGATCCGCCTGTACGACCGCCTGTTCGACGTCACCGACCCCGACGACGACAGCGACGGCAAGACCTACAAGGATCACCTCAACCCGGCATCGCGGCGCATCGTCCGCGGCTACGTCGAACCGGCGGCCGCCGTGGCATCCGCGGAGGAGCGCGTGCAGTTCGAGCGGCTGGGATATTTCGTGGCCGACATGCACGACCACCGCGCCGATGCGCCGGTGTTCAACCGCATCGTCACGCTGCGCGATTCCTGGGCGAAGCAGGCCTGATGCTGTACGCACAGGTCCATCTCACCCTGCCCGCCTGGGTGCACGAAGCGGTCGATACCACCGTGCCCTACGTCGGCGACGAGGCCAAGGTCGGCCTGGCCATCGACCTGTCGTCGCGCAACGTCGACCTGGCAACCGGCGGGCCTTTCGGTGCCGTGGTGTTCGATGGCGCCGATCGCATCGTCTCGATCGGCGTCAATCGCGTGGTGCCGCACAGCTGCTCCGTGGCGCATGCCGAAATGATGGCGTACATGACGGCACAGCAGCGCCTTCAGCGTTTCCGCCTCAACGAAGACGGCTCGCGCTTCGTGCTGGCCACCAGTTCGCAGCCGTGCTGCCAGTGTTTCGGCGCCACGGTGTGGGCCGGCATCGACGAGCTGCTGATCGGCGCCCGTTCCGGGGATGTCGAGGAACTGACCGCGTTCGACGAGGGTCCGCTTCCGGCCGACTGGGTGGGTGAGCTGGAGCGTCGCGGCATCGCCGTGCGTCGCGATATCCGCCGCGACGATGCCCGGGAGGTCCTGCGCCGCTACGGTGCTTCCGGAGCCACGTATTGAGCGGCCCACGCCTCCGATGACCCGCTGGCGTGCCGCCCTGCCGCTGGTGCTGATGATCCTGACCGGCGTCGTCATGCTGGCCAGCGGCGCCCTGGATCGCTTCCATCCCGAGCACCTGCTGGCCGAACAGGGCATGCTTCGGGCAAGCATCGCGGCACACCCGGTGCTGTCGCGTGTCGGCTACGCGGGCGTACTGGCCCTGGCGATCGCCACCGGGGTGCCCGGCACCATCGTCATCGTGCTGGCCGGAGGACTGCTGTTCGGCATCGTGCAGGGCAGCGCGTTGTCGTCGGTCGCCCTCGTCGCGGGTTCGCTCCTGCTTTTCGTGGCCAGCCGCCATGCCTTTCGCTCCGGCGGGAGGGCCCCGCCGGCCTTCGCGGCGCGCCTGCGCAGCGGCTTCGCACGGCATCCGGTGCGCTACACCTTCGCCCTGCGCTTCGTCCCCGTGGTGCCTCTGGGTGCGATGACCGTCGCCCTGGCCTGGCTGCGTTGCCCGGTGTGGCTGTTCATCGGGGCCACCTGGCTAGGCGGTACGGTATCGCTGGTGATCGAGAGCGCGATCGGCGCGGGACTCGCCTCCACCCTCGGCGGAGCGGCCCCTTTCAGCCTGCTGGATGTCCGCATCCTGCTTCCGCTGTGCGCCTTCGTGGTCGTCAGCCTGTTACCCCTTCTGGTGCGGTCGGTACGGGCACGCCGCCGGCGCGCCTGAACACGGACAACTGCGCTAGGCTGTAGCCTCGCGGCGCCAGGCAAGGGGCCGTCGGGGGGAATGTCATGCGTGACGTATCGGCGTCGTCAGGGCTGGAAAGGGTTTGGCGCCGCACGTCGCTCGTGCAGCGCCTGACCTGCGTGGCGCTGGTGCCTACCGCCATCAGCGCCGTGCTGCTGGTCACGATGCTCACCAGCCACCAGATGGACAACCTGCACGAGATGGGCCGCTCCACGGCGGATGCGATCGCGCAGCAGTCGGCTTCCGTGTCCGGAGATGCCCTGCGTACCGGCGAGCGCCGTGAGATCGCGCGCATCGCCCAATCCATCGTGCAGTTGCCGCAGGTGTCCCGCGTGCGCATCAGCGACCGGGATGGCGAGATCCTTGCCGACCGGGTCAACGGCACCGCCGGGGACGACGATACGCTCACCGTCGCCCGCGAGGTGCTCGATCCGCTCACCCACCGGATGGTGGGCTCGGTCACGGTGGACGTCAGCATCGAGGATGCCATCGAGGCGCAGCGCGTCAGCATGCACAACGCCCTGCTCTGGCTGGCGCTGAGCCTGTTCATCGCGGCCATGATCGGGTGGTCGGCGGCGCGCTGGCTCAGCGCGCCCCTGCGCAACCTGGCCATTGCCGTACGCCAGCTCGGCCTGGGCGACCGCACCGTGGTGGTGCCCGTCACCGACGACACCGAGATCGGCGACCTGCAGCGCGGCTTCAACGGCGCCGCGTCCAAACTGCTGCATGCGCAGATCGGCATGGAGCGGGAGATCGCCGCCGCCACCGAGGAACTGGCCCGCAAGAACGCCGCGCTGGAAGCGGCCAGCGTCGCCAAGGCCCGCTTCCTCGCGGCCGCCTCGCACGACCTGCGTCAGCCGCTGTACGCACTGACGCTGTTTTCGTCGGGCCTGGCGGTGGACGAGTTCGACCCGCTCCGGCTCAACCGCATCGCGCACATCCAGGAATGCGTCGAGGCACTGGATCACCTGTTCAGCGAGTTGCTGGACCTGTCCCGCCTGGAGACCGGCGCCATGCCGGCCGTCCTGCGCGACGTGGCCCTCGACGACGTGTTCGAGGAAGTGAGCGTCAACTTCCGCATGGTCGCCGAGCAGCACGACCTGCGCCTGGTCGTCCGCACCACGGGACTGTGGGTACGCTGCGACCGCACCATGCTGGCCCGCATACTCAACAACCTGGTCAGCAACGCCCTTCGCTACACGCGCTGCGGCGGCGTGCTGGTGGGTGCCCGCAAACGGATGGACGGGCGGGTGCGGATCGACGTGTGGGACACCGGCATCGGCATCGGCGACGACCACCTGCGGCATATCTTCGACGAGTTTTATCGCGTGGAAAGCAGCCCGGAGGCCGGTCGCCCCGAGGGCACCCGGCGTGGTCTCGGACTGGGCCTGTCCACCGTGCAGCGACTGGCCGGATTGCTGGGCAGCACGGCATCGGTGCGGTCACGTCCCGGCAAGGGCAGCGTGTTCTCGCTGACCCTGCCGGAAGCACGCCCGGGTATCGTCGAGTTCCACCAGCCTCCGATGCAGGCACCGGCGGCGACACGCGATGTCGCCGGCATGCGCGTGCTCGTGATCGACGATGAGCCTTCCATCCTGGCCGGCATCAGTTTTCTCCTTGGCAGCTGGGGCTGCGAGGTAATGACTGCCGAAGATGCACAGCAGGCCATGGAGGCCGTTCACCAGTGGATGCAGCCACCCGACATCGTGATTTCCGACCTGCGCCTGCGCGAAGGCACCGGCCTGGACGTGATCGCGCTGCTGGATCGCTATTACCGGCGACGCCCCGGCGACCCACCGCCCTTCGCACGCGTGCTCATTACCGGCGAGACGCGCGTGAACTTCCTGCAAAGCGTGGATACGGCAACAACGCGCGTGCTGTTCAAGCCCGTATCCCCGGATCGCCTGCATGAAGTAATGGTTTCCGCCTGGGCTGTCCATCATGCGCCCGCCTGAGCCGGATGGCCGGCTTGCCGACGGCCATCGACAGGGCTATGTTCGCGGGAACGGGGAAGCCTGCGATCGTGCAGGCGGAGGAGCTGTATGCACGTACTGATCGCGGACGATCATCGACTCATCATCGAGGGAGTGAAGCTCAAGCTTCGCGAGTTGGGTGATCACGTCACCTTCGTCGAAGCCCAGACGGTGGCCCAGCTTCAGAAGCATCTCAGCGACGGTCCCCTTCCGGACATCGCCCTGATCGACATGGCCATGCCCGGCGCCGATGGTGTTGAACACATCAAGCACGCCGTGACCGCGATGCGTGAGGCCGAAGACGAAACCGGCATCGCACGCATGCGTCCGGTCATCGTACTGTCCGGCACGGAGGATTCGTCCTCGATCCGGCATGTCCTGGAACTGGGCGTGCAGGGCTACATCCCGAAATCGTCGCCGCCGGACGTCATCCTCAATGCCGTGCGGCTGGTGGTCGGTGGTGGTGTCTATGTACCACCGGAGGCGATGAAGGCCGCCGCCGACGTTGCGCCACCCTTCATCATGCAGCGCGACGCCGGCGAAGGCATGGCACTGAAAGACCGCCTCACCAGCATCCTGACCGATCGGCAACAGGACGTGCTGAAGCTGCTGGCCAAGGGCAGGCCGAACAAACTGATCGCGCGCGAGCTGGAGATCAGCGAGGGCACGGTCAAGATCCACCTGGCGGCTATCTTCCGCGCGCTCCATGTCCGCAACCGGCTGGAGGCGCTGGTGGCCGCGCAGCACCTGGGTGACATGAGCACCCTGGACGACGACCTGTCGACCCACCCGTGATACGCCGCTGCCAAAAGGCCTAGGCCGAAAGGCCTGGCCGTCTGTCCGGCGAAACATCACCGGCGTATCGTGTCGGAACTGACGGACATGGGCCGAGGTACGCAGCGTGGCGAGCATCAACTGGGCGGACGCGGCACCGACGGTAGCCTTCCTTGGCGTGTTCGCCGGAGCGATCGGCCTGCCGGTGCCCGCCATGCCCACCCTCATCGTGGTCGGCAGCACCCTCGTCGCCTCGCATAACCCCGTCCTGGTTGTCGCCACCTTCATGGCTGCGCTGGCCGGCGCCTTCCTGGGCGACCTGGCCTGGTTCCTGACCGGGCGGCACTTCGGCTACCGCGTGCTGGACGGCCTGTGCCGGGTGTCGCTCTCGCCGGATACCTGCGTACGGCGCGCCAGCGGCTTCTTCGAAAAACGTGGGGTCAAGCTGCTGCTGATCTCGCGCTTCATTCCCGGCCTGTCGCTGGTCACCATCCCCATCGCTGGCGCGGGGGACACGCGCTTCGCCCGCTTCACGCTTTACGACCTGCTCGGCGCCTCGCTGTGGATCGCGGTGGGCTTGTCGGTCGGCATGCTCTGCTACCGGCAGATCGACGCGGTGCTGATCGCCCTGCGAGAGTTCGGCATCGGCCTGGCCGCGGTTGCCGCCGTGGTCATGGTGCTCTGGATAGGCTTCCGCTATGCGCGACGTGTGCTGCTCCTGCAACGGATGCGGCGGTCGCGCATCTCCGTCGACGAGCTGACGCTCCTGCTCGCCAACGAACCCGGTGCGCTGATCGTGGATGTGCGCACGGCGATCAGCCGGCGCGACGACCCCTTCGTGATCCCGGGCGCGCGGCTGTTCGATTTCGCCACGGCGGAGGCGGATATCGCCACGTTGCCGAGGCACAGTGCCGTGGTGATCTACTGCTCGTGCCCGAACGAGGTATCGGCCGCGAAAGTGGCCGAACGGCTCGGCAAGCTGGGCTTCCGCAACGTGCGACCGCTGACCGGGGGCATCGGTGCATGGCGCGCCGCGGGCCGTGACGTTCAGGCCCTGGTCGCCACCATCTGAACCGGCGTGCCTGGCGGGTTGTGCGGTCCCGGCCGGATCACTAAACTAGCCGGCTTGCCGCGTATGGGTCGTTAGCTCAGTTGGTAGAGCAGCGGACTTTTAATCCGTAGGTCGCCGGTTCGAATCCGGCACGACCCACCATACGCGTCAGTGACTTACCGAAAGCGGCGCGCTCCGCATTTCGTATCCCTATTGCTGAATCCAACGTTGGCGCGCCGGGTCACCCAGACCGCAATAAATCTGCAGGACAGCGCTTCCGTTGGTGTCGAGACAGTACCCAGTGGAAACATTACGCATGGACCAGCCCAGGCGATCCTGCGTCAAAACCCACCGTTGTGCGTTTCCGCCGTTGCAGGCCTGTGTCGTGACCGACGGGCTGCTGGGGCTGCCACCCTGCAAACAAAGGTCTGACTGCACGTTGCGGATCTCGTCGCCGAGCTGATTCTGCGAGTGACTCCACATCTGATAGCGGCCGCCATCGCAGATCGAGAGATTTACCTGTCCACCCTCCGTGGCCGTGACGCAACGCGAGGGTGGATTAAGAACGCTGAAATAGGCAACCCACGTAAAGGGCCCGCCTGTGAGCATGGCCTGCGCATCCTGCTTATCACTCACCGCCGCCATGGCGGACGATGCATACGCAAAGTAAACCGCAGCTGTCGCTATAAGCAAAGCCTTCTTCATGTTCCATGTCCCCATCGATTCGGCACGTACGGATGACAGAGGTCCAAAGCCCTCGCCGTTGTCATGGCAATTGAAACCGAGCCACGTCATGCGTCGACCTTATCAGCACTTTTGCAAGCGCCTCTTTCTGCTGCCGAAAATGGGCCTGGGAATCACATGAGCTGGCATTCAGCGCATCAGGCGTAGTGCGTCGGGTCCGGCACGCCGGCCTTGGCAAATCCTTCCGCGCGCAACCGGCAGGCATCGCAGTGCCCGCAGGCCCGGCCCTGCGCATCGGCCTTGTAGCAGCTGACCGTGGCCGAGAAATCCACACCCAGGCGCATGCCTTCGCGCACGATGTCGCCCTTGCCCATCTGCATCAGCGGGGCATGGATGCGGATGCCCGCGCCTTCCACACCGGCCTTGGTGGCCACATTGGCCAGGGCCTGGAACGACTCGACGAATGCGGGGCGGCAATCCGGGTAGCCGGAGTAATCCACGGCATTGACGCCGCAGAAGATGTCCGACGAGCCCAGCACCTCGGCCCAGCCCAGCGCGATGGACAGCATGATGGTGTTGCGCGCCGGCACGTAGGTCACGGGGATGCCTTCGCCGCCGTCCTTGGGCACGTCGATGTCCGCCGTCAGGGCGGAACCGCCAATGCTGCGCAGGTCGATGTGCACGGTCTTGTGCGTCACGGCACCGAGCATGCCGGCCACCCGCGCGGACGCTTCCAGTTCGGAGCTGTGCCGCTGACCGTAAGCCACGCTCAGGGCATACACCTCGAAACCCTGCTCGCGGGCCATGGCGATGGTGACCGCCGAATCCATGCCGCCCGACACGAGGATCACGGCCTTGCGGGGAGAGGTCGAAGCATTCATGGCAATACCCTTGCAGTCGTATCAGTGGCCGGCGGCGTCGTTCCACAGCAGCTTGTGCAGCTGCAGCTGGAAGCGCACGGGCAGGCGTTCGGCGAGGATCCACTCGGCGAGTTCGCGCGGCTGGACGTTGCCCCACACCGGGGAAAACAGCACCATCGCGCGGCGATCCAGCGCGTGCTCGCGGACGATGTCGCGCGACCATTCGAAGTCGCCGCGACTGGCGATGACGAACTTCACCTGGTCGTGCGGCAACAGGTGATCGAGGTTGGACCAGAGGTTCCGCGCGCTTTCGCCGGAATCCGGGGCTTTCAGGTCCATGACCTTACGGACGCGCGGATCGACATCGGCCACATCGAGTGCGCCGGAGGTTTCCAGGGAGACCTCGTGGCCCGCATCGCACAGCTTGCGCAGCAGGATGTGGCAGCGCTTCTGCGCCAGCGGCTCGCCGCCGGTGACGCAGACA
The DNA here is from genome assembly GCF_041228075.2 of Xanthomonas sp. NCPPB 2632. NCBI lineage: Bacteria > Pseudomonadati > Pseudomonadota > Gammaproteobacteria > Lysobacterales > Lysobacteraceae > Xanthomonas > Xanthomonas sp. NCPPB 2632. The sequence goes on along the minus strand of NZ_CM192979.1, from coordinate 858,564 downwards.
TGGCGCGCGCCGTAGCGGGCCACCTCGGCGACGATGGCATCGATGTCGTGCCACTGGCCGCCGTGGAAGGAATATTCGGTATCGCACCACACGCAACGCAGCGGGCATCCGGTAAGGCGTACGAATACCGTGGGCCAGCCGATGGCGTCGGCCTCACCCTGCACGGAGTGGAATATCTCGGTGATCCGCAGCCGCTCCGCGACGGGCGAAGCCGGCGGGACAGCCGCCGGTAGTACGGTGCTACCGGTCATGGGATCAGTTGGCCGTCTGGCGCTGCAGGCGACGCAGGCGTTCCTGTGCGAGGCCGGCGGCCTTGGTGCCCGGATACTTGGTGCCGACCTGCTTCAGCGTGGCGATGGCGGCATCCTGCTGCTTCAGCTCGATCTGGCAATACCCGACCTTGAGCAGGCCGTCGGAGACCTTGTCGCTCTGCGGATACTGCTTCACCAGGCGCTGGAAGGCCTCGATGGCCACAGGGTAGTTCATGGTCACGTAGTACGACTCGCCCAGCCAGTAATAGGCATTGGGGGCCAGCGGGCTATCCGGGTACTTGACCAGGAAGTCGCGGAAACCACGCGACGCGGTGACGTAATCGCCCGCGCGCAGCGACTTGAACGCGGCGTCGTACGCGGCTTGCTGGTCGGCATTGGCCGGCTGGGAGGGCGCGCCTGCGGCAGCAGCGGCAGCGGTGCTGCCAGCGGCGGCGCCCGCGGCGGCGGCACCCGGAACGGCGTTGCCCTGCGCTGAGGCGGCCGGGGGCTGCGCCGGCGACGGCGTGCCCTGTGCGGCGGCGGCCGGCTGGGCCGGTGCACCACCCTTTTCGATACGACCCAGCCGCGAATCGACATCCGCGTACTGTGCCTTCTGGGAATCCTGGAGTTGCTGGTTCTGGTGCTGGAGCTCTTCGATCTGGCCCTGCAACTGGGAGACCTGCTGCTGCAGATCGTTCACCTGGTTGACCAGGGTGGTCGTGCCGGCCTGGGCCTGTGACTGCTGCTCCAGCCGCGCAACGCGATCGGCGAGACTGAGACGGGTGTCCTGGGCGGTGACGGGCAGAGCAAAAAGCATGGCGGACGCAAGTGCGCCCGCCATGCCAAGCCTGGCCATGTAACTGGTAGCCAGAGTCTTCTTCATCACTTACTTCGCGGTGTAGACGATCTCGACGCGACGGTTCTTGGACCAGCAGTCATCATTGTGCTCACGGCAGGTCGGCTTCTCTTTGCCGTAGCTGGTGACGTTGACCTGGCCAGCCGAACCACCGGCAGCCTGGATGGCGCTGGACACGGCATTGCCGCGACGCTCGCCGAGGCCCAGGTTGTATTCACGCGTGCCACGCTCGTCGGTGTTGCCTTCGAGGGTCATGGCCGACTGCGGACGATCCTGCAGGTACTTGGCGTGGCAAGCGATGATCTGCTGGAACTCCGGCTTCACTTCGTTCTTGTCGAAGTCGAAGTAGACGACGCGCTGACGCAGGCAAGCGTCGGTGTCGAGGTCGGACGGCTGGTACTTGCCGTCGTTCATCGGAGCCTGGGTCTGAGCGACCGGCTGCGATTCGGTCGGAGCGACCGGCTTGACCTGCTTCTTGGAGCAAGCGGCCGCGCCCACGCAGAGCAGGGCAGCCAGGGTGACAGTAACAGTCTTATTCATGGGACGTTCCTTAAAACAGTTGAGTTCCGACAGTCGGTTTTCGGGTTCGGGACAGGCACCGCCGGTTGTCCGGCTGTTTTTCTACTTACATCTACGCCGACGGGGCGCTGTCCCGCACCCTGCGTCTTCGCTCCGGCAACCGCCTTGCGGCGCCCGCCGGTTAATTGTCGTCCGCAGAAAGGGCGCGGATGCCCGCGCCCCTCCCTGGACGTTACCGATACCACGTTCCCATAGGAACGTGGTGTCAGCGCTGTCGATAGGGTCCCCACGACGGCTCGCGCACGTCGCCGTCCGAAAGGACAAGGCGCTGACGCACGGCACCGTCTGCCGAAACCGCATACAGGACACCACGCGTACCCTGCGATGCAGCGTAAAGCAGCATGCTGGCGTTGGGCGCGAAGCTGGGCGAATCGTCCACGTTACCCGGGGAAACGAAGCGCACCTGCCCGCCCAGACTGCGGTCCATGATGGCGATACGATACACGTTCCCGTTGCCCTGCACCATCGCAATCTGCTTGCCGTCGTAGCTGACCGAGGCGCTGGCGTTGAAACCACCCTGGAAGGTGAGGCGCGTGGCGGCGCCGCCGGAAGCCGACATCTGGTAGATCTGCGGCTTGCCCGAGCGATCGGAGGTAAACAGGATGCTCTGGCCGTCCGGGGTGAAGGTCGGCTCGGTGTCGATGGCGAAGTTGTTTGTCAGCCGCGTCTCGGTGTGGCTGGCCACGTCGATCACGAAGATCTCCGGATTGCCCACATACGACAGGCTGACGGCCAGCTTGCGACCGTCCGGCGACCAGGCCGGCGCACTGTTGATGCCACGCGGATGCGAGGCGATCAGGCTGCGCGAGCCGGTGGAGATGTTCTGCACGTAGACCGCCGAATTGCCGCTTTCGAACGACACATACGCGATCTTGCTGCCGTCCGGCGACCAGGCCGGCGAGAGCAGGGATTCACGCGAGCGAGCCACCACCTGCGGATTGAAGCCGTCGGAATCCGCGACGATCAGCGAGTAGGTAGCGTTGTTACCCACGCCCACGGCCGTGATGTAGGCGATGCGGGTCCAGAAGGCGCCGCGCACGCCAGTGATCTTTTCATAGATCTGGTCGGCAATCTGGTGGGCCACGCCGCGCAGGTCGCCGGCGGGTGCGGTGAACGACTGGGCCAGCAGGCTCTGCTGCTTGTTGACGTCCCACAGCTCGTAGTCGACCTTGAGGTTGCCACCGCCAGCGTCGCTGATGCGGCCGATGGTGATGAAATCCTGCTTGAGCAGACGCCAGGTGGCGAACTTGATGTCCGCGCCCTGCGACGGCGTTTCGACGATGTCGGCCTTGTCCAGCGAACGGAACTTGCCCGAGCGGTTGAAATCCGCGCGGATCACGTCGGCCACGTCGGTAGGCAGTGGCGCGCCACCGGCCTGGGCAAACGGCACGACGGCGATCGGAGTGGCCGTCTTCAGGCCGCCCACGATGTCGACGTTCAGCGACTGGGCGGCTGCCGGACCGGCCACGAAGGCAGTCAGGGCAACCAGGAGGAGAGCTAGGCGGGGGAGCATTCTGCGCATGGGCGGATTCATTGCGACCTGGGAATGAGGGACGGCGACGGCATGTTAACCCGCTGGCGAATGCCAGCATGACCCGATTATGAACCGCCCCGCCCGGCGCCTGCCGGGACGGGGCGCGTTAGATCATTGCGGCCGGAACGTGAAGGTGAGGTTGCGCTGAAACACGTCTTCGAAGCCTTGGTACGGCAAGGGCTGCGCACGCAGCACCGCGTTCTCGATCGAGGCCCGGCCGGCAGCGTCGTACGGACAGCTGGCATCCGCCTTCGCACTGAGCACCTGGCCACCCGGTATCTGGGTGATGTGCACCATGCAGGGAGCATCCGGCATGTTGTCCGGGCGCAACCAGTTGGGCGTCACGGCGTTCTGGATCGCGGCGATATAGAGGGCCTGCTTGCTGTCGTCCTTGCCGGCCTGGCCGGTCTGGACCTTGTCGGCGTACGGCAGGTTTTCACGCCCGTCGTCCTTCGCATTGGCGAGATCCTGCAGTTGCTGTTCGGCCTGTTTCTTCTTGCTGTCGGCCTGCTTCGTCTGCGACTTGGCGGCGTCCAGCTGCTTGAAGATCTCGTCGATCTGCTTCTGCTTTTCCTTTTTCTTCTCTTCCTGCTGTGCATCCAGCTCGGCCTGGCGCTGGCGCTGCTGTTCTTCCTGCAGGCGCTTGGCGTCCTCAGCCTTCTGCACGGCGTCGTCGACCACCTTTTCCTGGTCCTTCAGGGCCGGCACCTTCGGCGGCGGCGGCAGGGTCTCGACCTTGGGCTTCTCCGGCTGCGGCGGCGTGGGCGTGGGCTGTGCCGGCGGCGGCGGCACCGTGTTGGGCACCGGCTTGGCCGTGTGCTTCGGCGGCGGCGCGCCAGTGGGGCCGATCAGCGTGGCCTCGATGATCTGGCCGGGCAGCTGGATCGGCGCGGGACACTTCAGCGGGTTCCATTCCGCGGGCAAGCCCAGGGCATCGGCCCACTTTTCGTAGTCCGAGCACGGGATGATCGCGAGGCCCAGGAAGGCCACGATGCCGATGTGCAGGAGCGCGGCGAGGACAACCGCGCGCGGCGTACCGTTACGGTTTTCCATTCTGCGCGCCCGACTCCGGCTGGCTCATCAGGCCGATCTTGGAGACGCCCGCTTCCTGGAGGATCGGGAGGATCTGGTAGACCTTGCCATAGCCCACGCGCTGGTCGCCCGCCACCAGGACCTGGAGCTCGGGGTTGGCATCGTGGAAGGCGGTGATCTTGCTCTTGAACTCGTCCGCGCTGACTGGCTCGCGCTTGGTGCCGTTGGCGGTGAGGTATATCTGGCCACCCTCGTCGACGGAAACGACGACCGGGTCCTTCTTGTCCTGCAGGGACTTGGCGTTGGTCTGCGGCAACTGGATATCCACGCCGAGGTTCATCATCGGCGTGGTGACCATGAAGATGATGAGCAGCACGAGCATCACGTCGATGTACGGCACGACGTTGATCTCGGATTTCAGCTTCCGCTTGTGGCGGCGGTGCACGTTACGCGTGGCCATGGCGGGGGCTCAGGCGACGTCGTCGGCGTGGATCTGGCGCTGCAGCACCGAGGAGAACTCTTCCTGGAACACCTCGTAACGCGACGCGACACGCTCCACCTTGGTGGCGAAGCGGTTGTAGGCCCAGACCGCCGGGATGGCAGCGAACAGGCCCATGGCCGTGGCGATCAGTGCCTCGGAGATGTGCGGGGCCACCACGGAAATGGTGACGTCCTTCATCTCGCCCAGGCCCTGGAAGGCGCCCATGATGCCCCACACCGTGCCGAACAGGCCGATGTACGGGCTGATCGAGCCGACGTTGGCCAGGAATTCGAGGTTCTGCTCCAGCTTGCCGATCTCGCGGGTACCGGCCACGCGCATGGCGCGCTCGGAGCTCTCCATGATGCGGTCCGCATCGCCGGCCCGGCGCTGGCGCTGGCGGGCGAACTCGCGGAAACCCGCCTCGAACACGTTCTCGATGCCGCTCTGGCCTTCGCGGTTGCCCACCTCACGGAACAGGGCCGCCAGGTCGGCACCGGACCAGAAGCGATCCTCGAAGGTCTCGGCGTTGTCGTGGGCCGTCTTCAGCTGGCTGTACTTGCGGATGATGATGACCCACGACAGGAACGAGAAGACGAGCAGAAGCAGCATCACCAGCTGCACCGGCAGGCTTGCTTCCGCAACCAGCTTGAAAATGTTCAGTCCACCGTTCATCGCTTGAAGGCTCTCCGCCGGGTATCTGGGGCTTTAGGTAAGTGGGAAGGCTTGGAGGAACAAGCCGGCCGGTATCTGGGCAGGTCGCATGGTGACGAGGTTGACGCACGCCACGCGCACCGTGGCGCGCAACAGCGTCGTGCCCCCGCACACGATCTCCTGACCGAACAGCATACTGGCTGAACGCCGCTCTTTGACGTCCACCGTGACCTGGAGTTCATCATCCAGACGGGCCGGCCGCAGGAAATCGAGGTGCATCTCGCGGACCACGAAGCCGAGCGAGGTGGTTTCGCGCAGGGCCAGCTGGTCGATGCCCTGCGCCCGCAGCCATTCCGTGCGCGCCCGCTCCAGGAAACGGACGTAGTTGGCGTGGTAGACCACGCCGCCGGCATCGGTGTCTTCCCAGTAGATGCGTACGGGAAAGCTGAAGACACTCATGCGTCGCCCAGGAACAGGTCAGGGGCGTCGCCCTGGCGCGGTGGCGGATTCAGGCCGAGGTGGCGCCAGGCCTTGGCCGAGGCCATACGGCCACGCGCGGTGCGGATCAGGTAGCCCTGCTGGATCAGGTAGGGCTCGACCACATCCTCGAGGGTGCCGCGGTCCTCGCTGAGGGCGGCCGCCAGCGATTCCACACCGACGGGGCCGCCGTCGAAACTCTCGATGATGGTGCTCAGGAGACGACGGTCGAGGTCGTCGAAACCCTCGGCGTCCACCCTGAGCATGTCCGTCGCGGCACGGGCCAGGGCATGGGTGATGATGCCGTCGCCACGCACCTCGGCAAAGTCGCGTACCCGGCGCAGCAGCCGGTTGGCGATACGCGGCGTGCCGCGGGAGCGACGGGCGATCTCGATCGCGCCCTCCAGCTCGCACTCGATACCGAAGATTTTCGCGGCACGGCGGACGATCGCGGTCAGCTCATCCACGCTGTAGAACTCCAGCCGCTGGATGATACCGAAGCGATCGCGCAGCGGGCCGGTGAGCAGGCCCGCGCGCGTGGTCGCGCCGATCAGGGTAAAGGGCGGCAGGTCGAGCTTGATCGAGCGGGCGGCCGGGCCCTCACCGATCATGATGTCGATCTGGAAGTCTTCCATGGCCGGATAGAGCACTTCCTCCACCACGGGGGACAGGCGATGGATTTCGTCCACGAACAGGACGTCGTTCTTTTCCAGGTTGGTCAGCAACGCGGCCAGGTCGCCCGCGCGTTCCAGCACCGGCCCGGAGGTGGAGCGGACGTTGACGCCCAGCTCGTTGGCGATCACGTGCGACAGCGTGGTCTTGCCCAGGCCGGGCGGCCCGAAGATGAGCACGTGGTCGAGTGCGCCCTGCCTACGCCGCGCGGCCTCGATATAGATCGACATCTGCTCGCGCACCGTCTGCTGGCCGAGGTATTCGGCCAGGCGTTTGGGACGGATGCTGGCTTCCAGCGCGTCGTCATCCATGGCGGCGGCGGTGGAGATGATTCGGTGCTCGGACATCCTCACATTATGGCAGGATTCGCGGACCGGACAGGTCGAACCGACTGCCCGATCCGCTTTGTCAGGCCAGGCGCGGGTCAGTATCGAATAGAACGAGCCATGGTAAGCAAGGCTTCCTGGTTGGGTGCCAGTGCATCGGGGTCGACAGGCTGGAGGTTCAACCTCATGACCTTGTGGCCGGTGACCCAGCCCAGCGAGACCTGCGTGGCGCCGTCAGGCCCACGCATGGTCTGGATGGTGCCTGGTTGACCGTTGATATCGGTGTTGAGCCACTCCTTGATGACCGTAACAGACCCGCCGCCGTCTGCGTATTCGGACTCGTCCAGTTGTACCAGTCCGAGCCCGGCCACTTCCCATGAACGACTGAGGCCGGTCCAGCGACCATCCCTATTCCCGCCCGCCGTGGACACATCCACCAGTGGAAGCCCCTCGAGCAAGGTCTGGGAGATCGATGCCGGCTCATAGTAAAGATGCGGCTTGACCTGGGACAACGTCGTAAAGACTTCCTCATTGCCGCCAAGGGCGCTGCTGCGGACATGGGCAAGCGATGCGCGCACATCCGGGACATCCTCAGCCGTGTGTACGCCCCTGGAAGACTGCTCGGCAATATCCTGCTCGATCTTCGCGGCAAGGGCGCCAACGAAAGGCGATTCATTCAGCGGCACCACGTGAAGCCCCGGGGACATGGGGATGCGCGAAATGTCCAGGTCGCCCTCGCTTGTGGCCGACGTATCATCCGAGACTGCGGACGAATTACCGCTTTGCGCAGGAACGTCGACCAGAGTCGACGAGGCCGAGGCACATGCTGAGAACAGGGAAGCCGACAGGAAAGAAACATAGAGAATCTTCTTCATTTCACCACTCCGTCAGATTGCAGTCGGTCGCAATGGAATACTGAGTCTGCAGGAATCGCAGGTCATCCCCGAATACGTGGACGCCGCGCACAGTGTTGCGCGACGCATCCGCGAGGTCCCCGGCATAAGAGCGCCACGTCATGTTCCAGTCCGCCGTCACGACATGACCCGCCACGGCACCGAAACCCACGTGGGTACCCTGGGTGTACATGAAGTGGCTACGTAACGCGGGTCGATCGTAGGTAATCGACTCATTGATGGTTCCGGCGATGCAATTGGCGCGACTCAGCCATTTGACAGACGCCGATGCCTCGGAACTCACGATCAGCAACGTGAGTAAAACGATGAGCGGTTTGGCTCGCATTCCACACTCCTGAATCGCCCTCCATCGGGCGAATTCAGACTAGAAATCGTGGAGTACTTTGGAGATAGGAATCGGTCGCTACGTTGTGGACGTAAGACGCCGACGTGATAACGGGCACGACCCGCACACCGACGGCGACATGCTATTGCTCGGCTGGCCGCAGCATCGGCTTGGCGATGCTGCGACCACCGCTGCTTATATCTCGACCTGCGCGCCCAGTTCGATCAGCCGGTTGCCCGGAATCTGGAAGAAGGCCGTGGCCGGCATCGCGTTACGGGCGAGGAAGGCGAACAGCTTGTCGCGCCAGAGGGCCATGCCGGGACGGCGGGCGTCGGCGACGATGGTCTCGCGCGACAGGAAGAACGTCGTATCCATCATGTCGAAATCGAGTCCGCGTGCACTCGCGCGCGAGAGCGACAGCGGGATGTTCGGATCCTCGGCGAAGCCGTAGCGCAGCTGCAGGCCGAAGAAGCCGCCGCCGTATTCGATCACTTCCATGCGCTCGTCGAAGTCGGCCACGGGCGTTTCCAGCATCTCGACCGTCAGCAGCACGTTGCGCTCGTGCAGCACCTTGTTGTGCTTGAGGTTGTGCAGCATCGCGTGCGGCACCGAGTTCTGGTTGGCGGTGAGGAACACCGCCGTGCCCGGCACGATCAGCGGCGGATGGTCGGCGATGTTCGCCACGAAGGGCTCCAGCGCCAGGCCCGACTGCTTGATCTCGCGGACCACGAGGTCCCTGCCCCGCCGCCAGGTGGTCATCACGGTGAAGATCACCACGCCCAGCACCAGCGGGAACCAGCCGCCATGGGCGATCTTCAGCGCGTTGGCGCCGAAGAAGGCCAGGTCGATGACCAGGAAGATGACGCCGACCGTGATGACGGCCGCCCAGTGCCAGTTCCAGCGGCGGCGAGCGACGACCAGCGCCAGCAGCGTGGTCATGGTCATGGTGCCGGTCACGGCGATACCGTACGCCGCACCGAGGTTGTTCGACGAGCGGAAACCAATGACCGCGAGGAACACCAGCACCATCAGCAGACGGTTCACCCAGGGCACGAAGATCTGCCCCGACATCTCGTGCGAGGTGTGCACCACGGCCATGCGTGGCGAGTAGCCCAGCGACATCGCCTCGCGGGTCATCGAGAAGGCGCCCGAGATCACCGCCTGCGAGGCGATCACCGCCGAGGCCGTGGCCAGCGCGATCATCGGGTACAGCAGGTTCTCGGGCACCATCTTGTAGAACGGGTTTTCGATCGCGGTCTGGTCGTGCAGCAGCAGCGCGCCCTGGCCGAAGTAGTTGATGAGCAGCGCCGGCAGCACGAAGAAGAACCAGGCCAGACGGATCGGCTTCTTGCCGAAGTGACCCATGTCGGCGTAGAGCGCTTCGCCGCCGGTCAGCGCCAGCACCACGCCACCCAGCGCGATGAAGGCGGAACGGCCGTGCTCGGTAAAGAAGGTCACCGCGTACCACGGGTTCAACGCCCACAGCACCTGCGGATGCATGACCAGCTGACGCAGGCCCAGCCAGGCCAGCACGAGGAACCACACGGTCATGACCGGAGCAAAGGCCTTGCCGACGATTTCGGTGCCGTGCCGCTGGATGGCGAACAGCGCCACCAGGATGACCAGGCAGATGGGCACCACGTAGGTATCCAGCGAGGGGGCCGCCACTTCCAGGCCTTCCACCGCGGATAGCACGGACATGGCCGGCGTGATCACGCCGTCCCCGTAGAACAGCGACGCGCCGAAGATGCCGATGGCGGCCAGCACCCAGCGCGCGCGGGGCGATCCGCTGACGCTGCGCTGCGCCAGCGCCATGAGCGCCATGATGCCGCCCTCGCCCTTGTTGTCGGCTCGCATCACGAAGGTGACGTACTTCAGCGAGATCACCATCAGCAGCGACCAGAAGATCAGCGACAGCACGCCGAGCACCGCGGCAGGCTGCGGCGTCATGCCGTGCGTGCCGAGGGTTTCCTTCATGGTGTACAGCGGGCTGGTGCCGATGTCGCCGAAAACGATGCCGATGGCCCCGAGCGCCAGCGCGGCAAGTTTCTTGCCGCGGGCGTTCTGCAGTTCTTCGGCGGGATTGTGATGACCCATGACTCAGCTTCCCAGCGCGGCGCGGAGCGCCTTGCGGATAATGGCCTCGGCGGTATCGCCTTCGGCGGCCGCCTTCTGTACCAGACGCGATGCTTCCACCGGCTTGTAACCCAGTTGTTGCAGCGCCACGGTGGCTTCGCTTACCGGGTCCACCGGGATGGCATCGCCCGTGCCCGGTGCCGCCGGCAGGCGGACACCGACCGCATCCACGCGATCGCGCAACTCGACCACCATGCGCTCGGCGGTCTTCTTGCCGATGCCGGGGATCTTGGTCAGCGCCACCACGTCGCCCGCATGCACCTGCCGGGACAGTTCCTCGGTGGACACGCCGGACAGCACGGCCAGCGCGATCTTCGCGCCGATGCCGCTCACCTTCAGCAGGTTGCGGAACATGGCCCGCTCGGTCTCACGCAGGAAACCGTACAGCGCCACGCCATCTTCCTTCACCGCGTAATGGGTGAGCAGGATGACCTCCTTGCCCGTGGCGGGAAGGTCGTAGATGGTGGACATCGGCGCATCGACGTCGTAACCGACCCCGCCCACCTCGATCAGGAGGGAGGGTGGCTGCTTGCTGATAAGAATGCCTCGCAGGCGGCCGATCATCGGCGACGTCTCCATGCCGTGCGCGGGATACCCACGCGTTCGATACTGGACCGGGTGTGCGCATGGGCGATGGCGATCGCCAGCGCATCCGCGGCATCGGCCTGCAGCGGCCCCTTGATGCCGAGGAGCATCCCGATCATGTGCTGGACCTGGGTCTTGTCGGCGCGGCCGGTACCGACCACGGCCTGCTTGACCTCGGTGGCCGCGTATTCGTGCACCACGATGCCCTGGTTGACCACGGCGCAGATGGCGGCACCACGCGCCTGGCCCAGTTTGAGGGCGGAATCGGGATTGCGCGCCATGAACACTTTCTCGATCGCGGCCTCGGCCGGCGCGTGCGTGGCGATGATGACACCCAGTTCGTCGAAGATTCGCTTCAGCCGCAGCGGGAAGGTGGCCTCCCCGCTGACGGCGAGTGCGCCGTGCCAGACGTACGTCAGCGTGCCGTTGTCGGCGACATCGAGGACACCGACGCCCGTACGCTGGCTACCCGGATCGATACCGAGGATGCGGGTCATGACAGCGGGTTAGTAGGCAAGACGATAGGGAGCAGGAGGCCTCACGCCTCGTCCGCATCCTGTGTCGGGAGAACGGCGTTGTGGTAGACCTCGTCGACATCGTCGAGCGCGGTGAGCCGGTCGAGCAGTTTCTCGAAGTGCTCCAGCGCCTCGCCCGTGGGCGTGACGAGCGGGCCGTTCGGGCGCATGACCACGTCGGAGCCGTCGACCTCGAAACCCGCCGCGACAAGCGCCTTGCGCATGGCTTCCACGGCGATGGGATCGGCGGCGAGCAGCACCGTGCCGACACCGTTCTCGATGACGATGTCTTCGGCGTTGTTCTCGATGGCGGCTTCTTCGAGTTTGCCCTCGACCCCGGCGTCGCCACCGGTGTGCACCAGAACCTGGCCCACGCGGGTGAACTGGAAGGCCACCGAGTTGGTGGTGCCCAGGTTGCCGCCGAGCTTGGTCAGCGCCGCGCGCACGTCGGCCACGGTGCGGGTCTGGTTGTCGGTGACGCAGTCGATGATCAGCGCGGTGCCCGCCGGGCCGTAGCCCTCATAGCGGATCTCGTGCATGTCCGCGCCGCCCTCGGCACCCGAACCGCGCTTGATCGCGCGATCGATGGTGTCCCGGGTCATGTTGGCGGCCAGGGCCTTGTCGACGGCCGCGCGCAGGCGCGGATTGCCGTTGGGGTCGGGCACGCCGCCACGGGTGGCGATGGTGATTTCGCGGATCAGCTTGGTGAACACCTTGGCGCGCTTGGCGTCTTCGGCGTTCTTGCGACCTTCGATGGAAGGGCCTCTACCCATGTTCGATTCCTGGACTTACCGGACGGACGAGGCGCGATTCTAGCTGCAATCAGGCCGGGGGGCTAAGGGGGGCGGCAAAGCGTCCTTCACGGAGAAAGGTAACGACCTGCCTGGCCACATCCGCCGAGACCAGCAGGCCGCTGTGGCTGGTTTCCAGCACGCAGTGGTCGCACAGGCCCGGCAGACGGGTTTCCTCCACGCCCACGGAGCCGTCGTGCTCTTCGCCGATCTCGCCGACCAGCGCCCCCAGGCCAACGGGCATGCGGCCGGCGATCATGCCGACCTCGCGCGCGCCGTCCCATCGGTCCAGGCCGTGCCCGAGCAGGCCCTTGGCCTGGCCCAGCAGCATGTCGCCACCCCAGCGGTGGGTGAGGCCCCGTGCCGCGGCGCTGCCGTTGAGCGGCGAGCCGAGGCAGACGATGCGGGCCGGCGACGGCGCTTCGTCCCGGCAGGCCAGCAGGGCGAGGATGCCGCCCAGGCTGTGCCCGACGATATGCACGGGCTCCGGTGCCAGGTGGCGGATCCGTTTGCGCAGGCGCTCGATGGCCTGTTCCGGCGGCGCGACCACGCTCATGTATTCGAACGGGTGGACCCGGAACCCTTCGTCGCGCAGCCGACGGCTGAGCATCGCCATGGCGAACCCCCGCATCCACAGGCCATGCAGCAACAGCACGTCGATGGGCGAGTCACTCATGGCGGGGCGCCCGACCGAAGTCAGGGTTTGGGCGCCTCCGCGGCGACGCGGACGTGGAGTTCCTTCAGCTGGGGCTCCGACACCGACGACGGGGCGTCGGTCATCAGGTCTTGCGCGCTGGTGGTCTTGGGGAAGGCGATGACGTCACGGATGGACTCGGTACCGGCCATGAGCGCCGCGATGCGGTCGATGCCGAAGGCCAGGCCACCGTGCGGCGGGGCGCCCATGCGCAGGGCCTTGAGCAGGAAACCGAACTTGGCCTCGGCCTCGTCGGCGCCGATGCCCAGCAGGCCGAACACGGCGCTCTGCATCTCGGGGCGATGGATACGGATGGAGCCGCCACCGATCTCGTTGCCGTTGAGCACCATGTCGTAGCCACGGCTGACCGCCGTGACCGCGTGCTCGCGCAGGTCGGCGATGTCGTCGACCTTGGGCGCGGTGAACGGGTGATGGAGGGCGACGAAGCGTTTTTCCTCGTCGTCGTATTCGAACATGGGGAAGTCGGTGACCCACAGCGGCTTCCAGGTGTCCTCGACCAGGCCACGGTCGCGACCGAGCTTGATGCGCAGCGCGCCCATGAAGTCGGTCACGGTCTTCCAGGCGCCAGCGCCGAATAACACGATGTCGCCATTGGCGGCGCCGGTGAGCGCCAGCACCTGTGCCAGGGCATCGTCGTCGAGGAACTTGGCCACCGGCGAGTTGATGCCCTCGCGACCCTTGGCCAGATCGTCGACCTTGAGCCAGGCCAGGCCCTTTGCCCCGTAGCGGGCGGCGTATTCGGTCAGGCCGTCGATGTCCTTGCGCGAGAGGTCCGCCGCGCCCGGCACGCGCAGGGCGGCCACGCGGCCGGCCGGATCGTTGGCCGGCCCGGAGAACACCTTGAACTCGACGTGTTTCACCGCCTCGGCGATGTCGGTCAGCTCCAGCGCAATGCGCAGGTCGGGCTTGTCCGAACCGAAGCGGCGCATGGCCTCGGCGTAGGTCATGCGCGGGAACGCGGCGTCCAGTTCCACCTTGCGCACTTCTCGGAACACGTGGCGGATCAGGTCCTCGACGAAGTCCTGGACGTCCTGTTCCTCGACGAAGGCGAACTCCAGGTCGAGCTGGGTGAATTCCGGCTGGCGATCGGCGCGGAGGTCTTCGTCGCGGAAGCAGCGGGCGATCTGGTAGTAGCGGTCGAAGCCCGCCATCATCAGGATCTGCTTGAACAGCTGCGGCGACTGCGGCAGCGCGTAGAACTGACCCGGATGCACGCGGCTGGGCACCAGGTAGTCGCGCGCGCCTTCCGGCGTGGCCTTGGTCAGTATCGGGGTCTCGATGTCCTGGAAGCCGGCGGCATCCAGATAACGGCGCAGCTCGCGCACCAGCGCGGTACGCGTGCGCATCATCTGCTGCATCTCGGGACGGCGCAGGTCGAGGTAGCGGTAGGTCATCCGCATGTCCTCGTTCGGCGTCTCGTGCTGCGCGAACGGCAGGTCACGGGCCTCGTTGAGGATCTGCACGGTGTCGGCGAGCAACTCGACCGTGCCCGTCTTCAGCTTGTCGTTGGCCGACAGGCGGCGGCGGAGCTGGCCGGTGACCCGGATGACGAATTCGTTGCCCAGCTCGCCGGCAATGGCGAAGGCCGCGGCGTTCTCGCGCTCGATCACGACCTGGGCGATGCCCTCGTGGTCACGAAGGTCGACGAAGGCCACGTGGCTCTGCAGGCGGAGGGTGTTGACCCAGCCGCAAAGGGTGACTTCCTGGCCGACCAGGGACTCGTCGATGGCTCCGCAAAAATGACTGCGCATGCGCTTGAAGCTTCGTGGGAAAAGACCCCGGATCGTATCACGACCGGGGTCTGCCAAGCGCCGGAACGGGCTGTTCAGCGGCCGATATCGAACTTCGCGCGGCAGCCGTGATCGGCCCAGATGCCCTGGGGCGAAAAGCCGTAGCTGTAGCCCTCGCGACAGGCGGCGTCCGAGTTCTGTTCGACCAGGCGTGCACCGGGGCCCACCGGCCAGCGACACAGCACGCGCTTGTTGTCCTCGCTGTCGCACGAAACGATCTGGCCGCTGTTGCCGGCGTAACCGGGACGACCGCCATCGGGCCTGCCGTAACCGGGCGGATAGCGATCGCGATCACGGTCGTTGCCCCAACCCGGGCGACCACCGTTGTCGCCCCAGCCAGGCCGGCCACCGCCCCAGCCACCGGCTTCCTGGAAGATGCCACGGCAACCGTCGTCGACCCACAGGCCGCCGCGATCCATATCCCAGTTGCGCCCGCGGATGCACGGCGTCTGGGAATCCTGCCGGACCAGGCGCGCGTCCCGCCAGGGCACCTGGCAATAGGCGCGGCGACCGCTGTCGCTGTAGCAGTTGACCGTGTCGCCACCGCGTTGGGCGTGCGCCACGTGCGGCGTACCGAACAGCCCCGCGCCCAGCGCTACCGTGGCGACCAACCCGAGAATGCGTTTCATGCCCCTGACCTCCGATGTGTGTGTGCAAAAACTATCGGACGCATACGCAATGATGTTTGAACGGATCGCAGGAAAACGATGCCGTCGTGCGCCGGGTCAGCGGCGGGTCAGTCGCCGGACGACTTGGCGGGCGCCGGGCTGGACGCCGGCGCCGGGGAGGAAGCGGCGGCGGGAGCGGGCGCCGCCGCCGCGGGCGCCGCCGCGGGCGCACCGGACGAGCCCTCCACGAGGTTGCGCTTCTTGTCGCCGTCCTTCTTGAAGTCGGTCTCGTACCAGCCGCCGCCGGCCAGGCGGAACTGCGGCGCGCTCAGCATGCGGCCCACCTGCGGCTCGCCGCAGGCCGGGCACACCGTGGGATCGGCATCGGACATCTTCTGCAGGCGCTCGAAGCGGTGGCCGCAGGCCTTGCACTGGAATTCGTAGATGGGCATCGGGTGGAACCTCGGTAATCAGGCGGGCATTGTCGCAAAAGTGAGGTGGTTGCCGTCCGAATCCACCCGGATGGTCTGCCCGGGGACGAACGCCCCCTGCAGGATGCGCTGCGCCAGCGGGTTCTCCAGTTGCTGCTGCACGGCCCGCTTGAGCGGACGGGCACCGTACACGGGATCGAAACCCGCGCTGCCCAGCAGGTCCAGCGCCCGGTCGGTGATATCCAGCGACAGTTGCCGATCGGCCAGCCGCTTCGCCAGGTAACCCAGCTGGATGCGGGCGATCGAGCGGATCTGCGCCTTGTCCAGCGCGCGGAACACGACCAGGTCGTCCAGCCGGTTGATGAACTCCGGCCGGAAGTGGCCCTGCACCACACCCAGCACCGAGGCCTTCATCTGCATGTAGTCCGCCTCGCTGTCGCCCGCCTGCTCCTGGATCAGGTGGGAGCCCAGGTTGGAGGTCATGACGATGACCGTGTTGCGGAAATCGACCGTACGCCCCTGCCCGTCCGTGAGGCGACCGTCGTCCAGCACCTGCAGCAGGATGTTGAACACGTCCGGATGGGCTTTCTCCACCTCGTCCAGCAGGATCACGCTGTACGGACGACGACGGACCGCCTCGGTCAGGTAGCCGCCTTCCTCGTAACCCACATACCCCGGCGGCGCACCGACCAGGCGGCTCACCGAGTGCTTCTCCATGAACTCGCTCATGTCGATGCGGATCATCGCGTCCTGCGTGTCGAACAGGAAATCCGCCAGCGCCTTGCACAGCTCCGTCTTGCCGACGCCGGTGGGCCCCAGGAACAGGAACGAGCCGTACGGACGGTTGGGATCGGACAGCCCGGCGCGCGCGCGACGAATGGCATCGGAGACGGCACGCACCGCCTCGTCCTGGCCGACCACGCGCTCATGCAGAGCGCTTTCCATCTGCAGCAACTTCTCGCGCTCGCCTTCGAGCATCTTGTTGACCGGGATACCCGTCCAGCGCGCGACCACCTCGGCGATCTCCTCGGCCGTCACGCGGTCCTGCAAAAGGGTGAAGTCGTGCTTCTCCACCTGCTGGGCGGCGGCCAGCTGGGCCTCCAGCGCGGGCAGGCGCCCGTACTGGATCTCGCTCATGGCGCCGTAGTCCTGGCGACGCTGCGCGGATTCCAGTTCGAGCCGGGCCTGCTCGATCTGTTCCTTGATCTTCGTCGCGCCCTGCAGCATGGCCTTTTCGGATTTCCATACCTCGTTCAGGTCGGAGAATTCCCGATCCAGCGCCTCGATGTCGGTTTCCAGCTGGGCCAGGCGTTGCCGGGATTCGTCGTCGTGTTCCTTCTTCAGCATCTCGCGCTGGATCTTCAGCTGGATCAGCCGGCGCTCCAGGCGATCCAGTTCCTCCGGCTTGGAGTCGATCTCCATGCGGATGCGCGACGCCGCCTCGTCCATCAGGTCGATGGCCTTGTCGGGCAGCTGGCGGTCGGGGATGTAGCGCGCGGAGAGCGTCGCGGCGGCGACGATGGCCGGGTCGGTGATCTCGACGCCGTGGTGCACCGCGTAGCGCTCCTTCAGGCCGCGCAGGATCGCGATGGTGTCCTCGACGCTGGGCTCGCCCACGTAGACCTTCTGGAAGCGACGCTCCAGCGCGGCATCCTTCTCGACGTACTTGCGGTACTCGTCCAGCGTGGTGGCACCGATGCAATGCAGCTCGCCGCGCGCCAGCGCCGGCTTCAGCATGTTGCCCGCATCCATCGCGCCGTCGGCCTTGCCGGCACCGACCATGGTGTGCAGCTCGTCGATGAACAGGATGACCCGGCCTTCCTGGCGGGACAGGTCGTTGAGCACGGCCTTGAGCCGCTCCTCGAACTCGCCGCGGAATTTCGCCCCGGCGATCAGCGCACCCATGTCCAGCGACAGCACGCGCTTGTCGCGCAGGCCCTCGGGCACCTCGCCGTTGACGATGCGCTGGGCCAGCCCTTCGACGATGGCGGTCTTGCCCACGCCCGGCTCGCCGATCAGCACGGGATTGTTCTTGGTCCGGCGCTGCAATACCTGGATGGTGCGACGGATTTCCTCGTCGCGACCGATCACCGGATCCAGCTTGCCCACCTCGGCGCGCTCGGTAAGGTCGATGGTGTATTTCTCGAGCGCCTGGCGTTGTTCCTCGGCGTTCTCGGACTGCACCTTCTCGCCACCGCGAAGCTTCTCGATCGCCACTTCCAGGCGATCCTTCGTGGCGCCCGCGGCCTTCAGCGCGCCGCCCACCTCGCCGCGGTCTTCCAGCGTGGCCAGCACGAACAGCTCGCTGGCGATGAACTGGTCGCCGCGCTGCTGCGCCAGCTTGTCGGTGAGGTTGAGCAGGCGGTTGAGGTCGTTACCTATATTGATGTTGCCTTCCTGCCCACTGACGCGTGGCAGCCGGTCCAGTATCTCGCCGACCCGCTGGCGGAACGCCGGCACGTTCACGCCGGCCTGCGTCAGCAGCGGGCCAGTGGAGCCGCCCTGCTGGTCCAGCAGCGCGGCCATGACGTGGACGGGCTCGAGCATGTTGTTGTCGCGGCCCACCGCCAGCGACTGCGCATCGGCCAGCGCCTGCTGGAAGCGCGAGGTGAGTTTGTCCATTCGCATCGTCGATGTCTCCCTGGAAAGGTTATGGCGCGTCGGGGGCGCATCGCCCGCAACCGCCTCTGGCGCAAGACATGCGGGTGATTTTGCGAGCCTTCAACGGGCCATGCGCAGCACTTTTTTCACACCCGGGCCGGCATGCTCGGGGAACCGCCGCCCCATGGAGACGCCGTGACAGCCGCCCGCGACACCCTGCCCCCTCCGCCCGTCGATCTGATCGACACCGGCAGCGCCTTGTTCCTCGACGCCGACGGCACCTTGCTGGCCTTTGCCGACGATCCGGACGCGGTGGCGGTGGCCGATGGCCTCATGGACACGCTGGACACGCTGCACGATCGACTGGACGGCGCGCTGGCCCTGGTCAGCGGCCGCGCCATCGCCGGGCTGGACGCCATCTTCGACCGGCCCGGCTGGGCCGCGGCGGGGCAGCACGGCCTGGAGCGCCGCGACGGCGCGGGCCGGCTGACCACGGTACCGGTGAACGAGGCGGAACTGGCCCGACTACGCCAGACGGTGCATGCCGTGGCCGCCGACATGCCCGGGGTAAGAGTGGAGGACAAGAGCTGGTCCGTCGCGCTGCATTGCCGCGAGCGGCCCGAACGCGAGGCCGACCTGGCCCGGCGCGCCCCGGAAATCGCCGCGCGCTTTCCGGGTTTCGAGTTGCAGCCCGGCAGCTACGTCTTCGAGTTCAAGCCGCGCGGCATGGACAAGGGTATCGCCGTGGCGGCCTTCCTGGCCGCCGCGCCGTTCGCCGGCCGGCGGCCGGTGTACCTGGGTGACGACCTGACCGACGAGCACGCCTTCGCGGTGGTCAATGCGCAGGGCGGCGTGTCCATCCGGATCGGCTCGCGCACCCCGTCGCAAGCCGCTTTCACATTGTCTAGCCCGGCCGATGTCCACCATTGGCTCGATTCCGTGAAAGCCAGACTGACGCAGGGAGCCGCAAGGTCACAATGAGCCGACTAGTCGTCATATCCAACCGCGTGGCGCTGCCCAAGCAGACGCAGACCGGCGGCCTCGCCTCGGCCATGAACGCGGCGCTGCAAGAGATGGGCGGCCTGTGGTTCGGCTGGAGCGGCAACATCGCCGCCGAAACCGGCAAGGATCTGCACGAGGTCAGCGACGGGCATATCGACTACGCAACCATCGACATGTCCAAGGCGGACCATGACGACTATTACAGCGGGTTCGCCAACCGCGCCCTGTGGCCCTTGTTCCACTACCGGGGCGACCTGGTCGATTACCGCCGCGACCACCTCGAAGGTTACCTGCGGGTCAACCGGGCCTTCGCCAGGCGTGTGGCGAAGCTGATCAAGAAAGACGACGTCATCTGGGTGCACGACTACCACCTCATCCCGCTGGCCTCGATGCTGCGCGAGCTGGGCGTGGAAAACCGGATCGGCTTCTTCCTGCACACGCCGCTGCCGGCTGCCGGCCTGCTGATCACGCTGCCGCGCCACCGCGAACTGCTGGAATCCTTCGCCTCCTACGATCTGGTGGGTCTGCATACCCAGCGCGACCTGCGCGCGCTGGAGGATTATTTCCTGCACGAACTGGGTGCGGCGATGCGCACGGGCGGGCGCATCCGCGCCGCCAACGGGCGTATTTTCCGTGCCGGCGTCTTTCCCATCAGCATCGACACGGCCGAAGCGGTCGAACTGGCCCATCGGGCGGAAGACAGCGGCGCCGTGGCCAAGCTGCGGGCCAGCATCGACGACCGACAGCTCATCATCGGCGTGGACCGCCTGGATTATTCCAAGGGCCTGCCCGAGCGTTTCGAAGGTTTTGCGCGCCTGCTGCGCGACCAGAAGGACATGCGCGGACGCGTATCCCTGCTGCAGATCGCCCCGCCCTCGCGCTCCGACGTGCCGGAATACCGTTCGCTGCGGCGCGAACTGGAACGCAGCGCGGGGCACATCAACGGCCAGTATGCCGAGCCCGACTGGGTACCCATCCGGTACGTCAACAAGTCGTTCGGACACAAGGTGCTGGCCGGTTACTTCCGCGTCGCCAAGGTCGGCCTGGTGACGCCCCTGCGCGACGGCATGAACCTGGTCGCCAAGGAATACGTGGCCTGCCAGGATCCGCAGGACCCCGGCGTGCTGGTGCTGTCGCGCTTCGCGGGCGCGGCCCAGGAGCTGGATGCCGCGTTGCTGGTGAACCCGTCGGACCTGGACGAAGTGTCCGAGGCGCTGAAGCGGGCACTGGAGATGCCGCTCAAGGAGCGCCGCATGCGCTGGCAGTCGATGATGGACGTGCTCGAGCGCAACGACATCACCACCTGGCGCAACGCATTCCTGCACGCCCTGATGGAACCGCCCAAGGTGAAGCCCGAGCTCTACGTCCAGGCGCCGATGACTACCGCGCCGGGCTGAGCCCGCTCAGCGGGTCCAGATCAGCGTCGCGAAACGCCCGCTCGCCGCACCGTCGCGGCGATAGGAGTACAGCCTGTCGTCGCGAAAGGTGTCGAAGCCGCCGCCCGATATCCGGTCCACGCCAGCGGCGGCCAGTTTCAACCGTGCCAGCGCGTAGAGATCGCACAGCCAGTGACCCGGCCGGGTCGCCTCGAAGGCCGTCGCCGCGGCCGCATCGACATCGACGAACGCCGCCCTGACCTCCTCACCCACCTCGTAGGAGGCCATGCCGATGGCCGGCCCCAGCCACGCCTGGATGCCCGAGGCCGCCATGTGCTCCACGGTCCGCTCGAGCACCCCCGCCGCCAGGCCACGCCAGCCCGCATGGGCGGCGCCGATCGTCTCGCCATCGGCCGAGGCGAACAGCACGGGCAGGCAGTCGGCCGTGAGAATGGCCAATACCCGGCCCGGGCCACGCGCCACCGCGGCGTCCGCCTCCGGCTCGTCGCCATCGGCGGTGGCCGCCCCCGCCACCTGCGTGCCGTGCACCTGGCGCAGCCATAGTGGCGCCTCGGGCAGGCCCAGCGCGGGGACGAGCGCGGCGCGATTGGCCCGCACCGCGTCCACGGCGTCGCCGGAGCGCAGGCCCAGATTGAACCGGGCGTAGGCCCCGCTGGACACGCCCGGGCCCTGCCGGGTCGCCACCGCCGCACCGATCGTGTCGGGCACCGTCCACTCGGGGCGAATCCAGCTGCGCGGCATGGTCAGTCCTCGATGGGGTGCAACTGGGTATCGACCCGCAGCGACGCGATCAGGGCTTCCTGGTCGGCGGGACGCGGGGAGTCGAACTCCAGCGACTCGCCGGTGATCGGGTGCTCGAAGGCCAGCTTCTCCGCGTGGAGCGCCTGGCGCCGGAAGCCGCGCAGCGCATCGATCAGTTCCTGGCTGGCCCCGCGCGGCAGGCGCAGGCCATTGCCGTAGAGCTGATCGCCGACCAGCGGATGGCCGATATGCGCCATGTGCACGCGAATCTGGTGGGTGCGCCCCGTTTCCAGGTTGCACTGCAGGACGCTGTGCGAGCGGAAGCGCTCGCGCACGCGGTAATGGGTAATCGCCTCCTTGCCGCCGTCCTCCACGTCACGAACGCCCTGCTTCAGGCGATCGTGCTGGTGCCTGCCGATCGGCTGGTCCACCATGCCGCCGGCCACCATGGTGCCCAGCACCACGGCCTCGTACTGGCGACGCACGTCGTGCCGGGACAGCATCGCCACCAGGCCCGTATGCGCGGGCAGCGACTTGGCGACCACCATCAGGCCGGCCGTGTCCTTGTCCAGGCGATGGACGATACCGCCGCGGGGCAGCTCCGCCAGGGCCGGGGCGTGGTGCAGCAGCGCGTTGAGCAAGGTGCCCGCCGGATTGCCCGCCCCCGGGTGGACCACCAGCCCCATGGGCTTGTCCAGCACCAGCAGGTCGTCGTCCTCGTAGCGGATATCCAGGGCGATATCTTCGGGCTGGGCGTGGACCTCCGTCTCCAGCTCGGCCTCCAGCAGCACCCTTTCACCGCCGCGGACGAGGTGCCGGGGAGCCGCCGGGGCCCCGTCCAGCAACAGTTTGCCCTCCTTGATCCAGCCGGTGAGGCGGGATCGGGAGTAATCGGGGAACATCTCGGCCACGGTCTGGTCGAAACGCCGTCCAGCGGCCGTTACCGCTATCGTGGCCTCATGCCGGACCGTCGTCATACCGACCCGCCCGGCCGAAGGCCGGTTTCGGCTATCATGCCCATTCGCTTAAGCATCCGAACTCTCTCAATGCGTGCAACCAAGATCACCATTCTGCTCGTCCTCGCCCTGTCGATGAGCGCCTGCTCGATGTTCCGCAGCAAGAAGGAGACGATCGACACGATGCCGGTCGACCGGCTTTATGCCAATGCCCACAATTCGCTGGAGCACTCCGACTATTCCGCGGCCGAGAAGGCTTACCAGCGACTGATCGCTCGTTTCCCCTCGGGTGACATCAACGAACAGTCGCAGATCGAACTGGCTTACGCGCAGTACAAAGACAACAAGCCGGACGACGCTTACTCGACGATCAACCGCTTCATCAAGACGTTCCCGACCCACAAGCATGCAGATTATGCCTATTACTTGCGCGGTCTGATCAATTTCGATCGCACCGGCGGCGTCATCGAGCGTTACCTGCAGCGCGACAACTCGGGTTCGACCCGTCGCGACCAGGGTTTCAACCTCACCGCCTTCGACGATTTCAGCCAGCTGACGCGCCGTTATCCCAACAGCGCCTACGCTACCGACGCCCGCCAGCGGATGATCTTCCTCCGCAACCAGCTGGCCCGGTTCGAGATCAACGTGGCCGAGTACTACCTGCGCACCAAGGCCTACATCGCCTCGGCCGATCGTTCGCAGTACGTGGTGGAGCACTACCAGCAGTCGCCCGAGACGGCCGACGCCCTGGCCATCCTGACCCGCAGCTACCTGGCCCTGGATCGCCAGCCGCTGGCGGAACAGAGCCGCAAGGTACTGGCCCTGAACTACCCGGACCACCCGTACCTCACGGACCCGACCTGGCCGCACCACCCCTCGGTATGGCGCAAGGCGATCCCGTTCTCGGGTCACCACTGAGTCCTGTCCCCCGGGGTCGACCCGGGGCGCCATGAAAAACGCCGGCCCAGGGCCGGCGTTTTTCGTTTCAGGACACGCCGCCGGTCAACGCCAGCCGGAGGTGATCGGGTAGCGGCGTTCGCGGCCGAAGGCCTTGGTGGTGACACGGGGACCGGGGGCGGCCTGGCGGCGCTTGAACTCGTTGACGAACACCATGCGGATCACCCGGCGCACCGTGGCATCGTCGTGGCCGGCGGCGATGATGTCCTCGGCCGAGGCCTCGCCTTCGATGAACCGCTCGAGGATCGCGTCCAGCTCGTCGTACGGCGGCAGGGAATCCTGGTCGGTCTGCTCGTGGCGCAACTCGGCCGAGGGCGGTCGCTCGATCACGGCGGCGGGGATGGCGCCATCGATGGCGGCGCGCCAGCGCGACAGGGCATAGACCACGGTCTTGTAGACGTCCTTCAGCGGCGCGTACGCACCGCACATGTCGCCGTATAGAGTGGCATAGCCCACGGCCATCTCGCTCTTGTTGCCCGTGGACAGCAACAGCCTGCCGGTCTTGTTGGACATCGCCATCAGCAGCACGCCGCGCGTGCGCGATTGCAGGTTTTCTTCCGTGATGTCCGTGGCCCGGCCGGCGAACACGGGCGCCAGCGTCTCGGTCAGCGCGCCGTAGATACCCTCGATGGGCAGCACGTGGTATTCGACACCCATGTGCTCGGCCTGGGCCTTGGCCTCGCGCAGCGACAGGTCGGAGGTGTACTCCGTGGGCATCATGATGGCCGTGACCTTGTCCTTGCCCAGGGCATCCACCGCCATGGCCAGGGTCAGCGCGGAATCGATGCCGCCGGACAAACCCAGCAACACGCCGGAGAAATGGTTCTTGCCGATGTAGTCGCGGATGCCGCGGACGATGCCCGCATACATCAGCGCCTCCGGCGACCGCGTGTCCGGCGCCGGCCAGTCGACCGCGGTGAGGCGCCGCGTGTCGGTGTCGTAGTCCACGGCCAGCAACAGTTCTTCGAACGACGGCGCGCGCGCGGCGATCTCGCCATCGGCCTGGACCAGCAACGAATGCCCGTCGAACAGCAGGTCGTCCTGCCCGCCGACCAGGTTGACGTAGGCGATCGGCAGGCCGGTCTCGCGGGCGCGATCGCGTAGCAGGGCCTCGCGCGTGGCGGCCTGGCGCTTGTCCCACGGCGAGGCATTGATCACCAGGATCAGCTCCGCGCCCGCTTCGGCCACCCGGCGCGCCGGCTCGGCCTCCCAGATGTCCTCGCAGATCAGCATGCCTACCTGCACGCCCTCCATCGCGAACACCCGCGTGTCGCCGCCATGGCGGAAATAGCGTTTCTCGTCGAACACCGTGTAGTTGGGCAGCGCCTGCTTGTGATACGTCCACTCGCGCTCGCCTTCTCGGATCAACGAGGCGGCGTTGTAGACCTCGCCCTGCGCATCCGGGTAGCCGACCACGGCGGAGATGCCGCGGATCGTCGGCGCCAGCGCATGCAGTTCGCGCTGGCAGGCTTCGAGGAAGCTGGGCCGCTGCAGCAGGTCTTCCGGCGGGTAGCCGGAAAGGGTGAGCTCGGGGAAGGCGATCAGCGAGGCGCCGAGGCGGTCGCGTGCTTCATCGGCCAGCGCCTTGACCCGCCGCGCGTTGTCGGCAGTGGCGCCGACCGGAAAATCGAACTGGGCCAGGGCGAAGCGAAAGGTGGACATGGCAGATCCGTACGGCCGCGGGGACTGCCTATGATAAGGCACCGGATAAGGCATCGCCGTACCCGCGCGGCGTCACCTCACCGGCACGTCGTAGATGACCGCCCCTTCCGCGGCACCAGGTAACGTGAAGTGCCACCATTCCTGCGGATAGTTGACGAAGCCCTGCGCCGCCATGGCCCGGACCAGGCGCTGCCGGTTCTCGCGCTGCTTCGTCGTCACGCGCGGATCGTCCGTATGCGCCATCGGGTCGAAATAATCGAAGTCCGTACCCATGTCGAGCGGCGTGCACCGCGGGCCGGTGCATTGCATCAGCGTGAGGTCGACCGTCGCGCCACGGCTGTGGCCGGATACCGGCGCGATGTATTCGCCCAGCAACTGCGCCTTGTCGAGGTTCGGGTAATGCAACGCCTTGGCTGTCGGCTCGTCGGGCCGGCCCGCCCAGCGCACGAAGGCCGCCACGGCGCGTGCCGGGCGATAACAGTCCCACAGGCGCAGGCGATAACCCTGAGGGCGCAGCGTGGTCTCTACCCGGGCCAGCGCCTCCGCCGCCGCGGTACGCAGGAGGCAGACCGGCGCGAGGTAGCCCGGCACCGGCGCGCCCGTGAAGTTGTCGCTACCGGCGTACTTCATATCCTGGGCGATGTCGGGCACCTGCCGGCGCACATCGACGAGGCCCGCCTCGGCGGGCGTGCGCGCATGCGACAACGGCGGCGTTCCCGCCATCGCCGGAAGCATGCCCAGGACCAGGGCCGGCAGCGCGAAGGGCATCGTTCGTCTCGTCATGCCGCCATACTGCCATGCTGCCGCGTCCCGCGATTGCTGACATCATGGGGGTTCGCCGAGGGAGCAGTGCATGATTTCAACGGTGTGGCCCTACCTGGCCGTCATGTTCCTCGTCGCGGGCGTGTGGCCGGCGATCGAGCGACGCCATGGCGGGAAGATCTTCGACATCCTGCCGCCTATCGTGCTCACCTATCTCAGCGTCACGGCGCTATCGATGGCTGGGTTGTGGTCCGCTTCGGTCGAGATACGCGCCGCCCAGTCGGCCATCGTGGCGCAGTTGGTCCCGGCCCTGATCTTCCTGCTGATGATCGGCTGCGACGTACGGGCCATCGTCCGCCTGGGGCCTCGCGTGCTCGGCGTCTTCGCCTGCACCTCGGCCAGCCTGTTCGTCGCCTTCGTCCTCACCTTCCTGCTCTACCGTCACTGGTTGCCCGGCGATGGCTGGAAACCGCTGGCCGCCCTGTCCGGGAGCTGGGTCGGCGGCACCGCCAACCTTATAGCGGTCAAGCAGGCCATCGGCATGTCCGACACCTCGCTGGCCACCGCGCTGCTGACCGACGCCCTGTGCTACTCGATGTGGGTGGTCGTGCTGTTCTCGGTCGCGCGCCTGGCCCCCGCCTTCAATCGCTGGACCCGGGCCACCTCGAGCGCCGACATGGCCGACCTGGCGATGGCGGACAGCGTGCCGCGGCCACCCGCGACGACCGAAGGCGTGCTGCTGTGGCTGGGCATCGCCTTGCTGGCAGCGACGCTGGCCTCCGCCGCCGGCGCACGGCTTCCCGTCGGCGGCATGGTCTCGGCCACGACCTGGACGATCCTGGTCGCCACGCTTGCGGGGCTGGTGCTGGCACAGACACCGCTGGCGCGCCTGCCCGGTGCCCCGGCGGTATCCAGTGCGATGCTGGTCTGCGTCGTCGCCGTGCTCGCCTCGCAGGGCAGCTTTGCCGGTATCGCGGCCGCGCCGGTGTACCTGCTGTGCGGGGTCACGGTGATCGCCCTGCATGCCGTCCTGCTGGTCATGGCCGCGCGGCTGTTCCGCTTCGACCTGTACCTGTGTGGCATCGCCTCGCTGGCCCACATCGGCGGGGTCGCCGCCACACCAGTACTGGCGGCCACCTATGCCCGCTCGCTGGTGCCCGTCGGCATCCTGCTGGCCCTGCTGGGCTATATCCTTGGCACCGGCTTCGGCCTCGTCGTCGCCGCCGTGCTGTCCCGACTCGCCGCCTGACCGGAATTCCACGCATGCCCCTGTTCCGCCATGCCCTGCTCGCCGTCGCCATCGTCATGGCATGCGGTGGTGCGTGCCCTGCCGCCGATCGTACCGCCGCGGCGAACGAGCCGCCGGCCAGCGGCGCCACGGCCATCCCCGGTGTGCTCGACGCGCAGCTTTCGGCGGACTACTGGGTGTCGCGCCTGCCGGACGCCGACGGTGTCGTGCTCGATCGCGCGGCCATCGACGCGCTGAACCGGACGCTGCTGCGCGTCGACCCGTCGATGCACGACCTTCGACACCTGCCGGCCACGCTCACGCACGCGCAGGTGGCGGCGCTACTGGCGAAGGTGTCGAAGCGTCCCACGTCACCGTTGTTCGGCACGGACGGCCGGCCCCTGCCCCGCCCGGTCCTGGAAGCCGTCCTGGCCAACGACGCGTCGGATGCGGTGCCCGACCGGATAACGCCGCGTTACGGCATGGCCGTGCGCCGCACGCCGTTGCGCAGTCATGCGACGGCGCTGCGCGTGTTCAGCCGGCCGGGCGACACCGATATCGACCGCTTCCAGGAAAGCACGCTGTTTCCCGGCGATCCGGTCGCGGTGGTGCATGCGAGTGCGGACGGTGCCTGGGTGTTCGCGATCAGCACGCGCTACGCCGCGTGGACGCCCGCCGACGCCATCGCCTACGGCAGCGCGACGCAGGTGTTCACGCATGCGGATGCCACGCCCTATCGCGTCATTACCGGCGCCATGCCGCGCACGGTCTTCACGCCGGAGGCGCCTGCCTTGTCGGCCCTGCCACTCGACATGGGCACGCGCGTGCCGCTGGACACCTCGCTGCCTGCGGATCAGCCCGTCAACGGCCAGCATCCCTACACATCGTGGGTACTGAGCCTGCCAGTACGCGACGCGCAAGGCCAGCTGTCGTTCCGGCCCGCCCTGCTCCAGCGCAACCAGCCGTCGGCCGCCGATTACCTCCGCTTGACCCGGGCGAACATCATCCGCCAGGCCTTCCGCTTCCTCGGCGAGCGCTACGGCTGGGGACATGACTTCGACGGGCGCGATTGCAGCGGCTTCGTTTCCGACGTCTACCGCAGCATGGGCGTGCAGATGCCCCGCAATACGGGCGACCAGGCATCCAGCCCGGGCCTCGCGCACACGCTGTATACCGGCAAGGACGACCACGAGACGCGCCTGGCCGCCGCCTTGGCGCTCGATGTCGGCGACCTGGTCTACATCCCGGGCCACGTGATGATGGTGATCGGCAAGGTCGATGGAAAACCGTACGTCATCCACGACGTGGGCGGCATCGGCCTGCACCAGGCCGATGGCAGCCTGCGCCGCATCAAGCTCAACGAAGTGGCCGTGACGCCGCTGCTGCCGCTGATGTTCGACGAGCGCACGAGCTTCCTCGATCGCATGACCGGCATCGTACGCATCCGTTGAGGTGGCCATGAAGATCGTCGCATGCCACGTCGCCCTGCTCCGCGTACCGTTGCGCACGCCGTTCCGGACGGCCTTGCGCGAGGTGGACCGCGTCGAGGACGTCGTGGTCACGCTGCAGGCCGACGATGGCCGGATCGGCTACGGCGAGGCACCCCCAACGGCCGCCATCACCGGCGAGACCCTCGGCTCGATCACGACAGCGATCACGCAACACATCGCTCCGCGACTCATCGGCGAGGACATCGCCGACCTCAATCGCGTCGCGGGGCTGATCCAGGCGTCGATCGTCGGCAACCACAGTGCAAAAGCCGCGGTGGACATCGCGCTTCACGACCTGTGGGCCCAGCACCACGGCGCGCCGCTCTACCGCTTGCTCGGTGGCGGATGCACGCAGCTGACCACCAACCTCACCATCAGCGTCAACGCGATCGACACCATGGTCGACGACGCCCTGGATGCGCTGGCGCGCGGCTACAGCGCGCTGAAGATCAAGATCGGCAAGGACACCGATGACGATGTCGCGCGGGTCAGGGCCATTCACGCCGCGGTAGGCGACCGCGCGCTTCTGCGCCTGGATGCCAACCAGGGCTGGACGGCCAAACAGGCCGTACGGGCGATACGGCGACTCGAAGACGCCGGTGTACCGATGGACCTGGTCGAACAACCGGTCAAGGCGAGCGACCTCGATGGCCTCGGCTACGTCACCCGTCATGTGGAGACGCCGATCATGGCCGATGAAAGCGCCTTCGGTCCGCACGAAGCACTCGAAGTGATCCGCCGGGGTGCCGCGGACATCATCAATATCAAGCTTATGAAGGCCGGCGGTGTCGCCAATGCCCTGCGCATCGCCGACCTTGCCGGGATGCACGGCGTGCCGTGCATGATGGGCTGCATGCTGGAAAGCAGCGTCAGTGTGGCTGCCGCGGCGCACGTGGCTGCCGCGCGATCGCAGATCATCACCCGCGTGGACCTGGACGGCCCGTCGCTGTGCGCGTTCGACCCCGTAGACGGCGGCGCGCATTTCGATGAATCGCGGATCACCCTCTCGGATATGCCGGGCCTGGGTGTCCGCGCCGTCCGCGGACTCGAACCCCTCTGAACCCTTGCCCTCATCAAGGTGAACGTATGCACCGTTTCCTTTCCGTCCTCTTCGGTGGCTTCCTCGTCTCGCTGGCCGCAGGCGCCAGCGCCTTCGAAGCCCCGGTGGCCTGGTCCGTTTCGCGGCAGATGATCGTCGTGACCACGGATGACTGGAACACCGACCATGGCACGCTGCGCAGTTACGAGCGCGATGCGGGCGGTTGGCATGCGCTCGGCACGCCGGTGCCGGTCACTATCGGCAAGCACGGCAGCGCCTGGGGTATCGGCTTGCATCCGGCACCGACCGAGGGCCCGCTCAAGGTCGAGGGCGACGGTCGCAGCCCGGCCGGTATCTTTCGCATCGGCGAAGCGTTCGGTTACGCGGAAAGCAACACCACGGCCCTGCCGTACCGCGGCCTGACCGCCTCGGACTATTGCGTGGACGTCGGCAGTTCGCCTTATTACAACCAGCTGGTCGACGAGAGGAAGGTGGGCGAAGAGGCAGTCGCCGGCGCGACCGAGCCCATGCGCCGCGACCTGCACTTCCATGGCGACCACGCGTATCGGATCGGCTTTGTCATCGAGCACAACGCCGCGGGTCGCAAAGGCGCGGGCAGCTGCATCTTCGCGCACCTGTGGAAATCGCCGACATCGCCCACCGCAGGCTGCACGGCGATGACCGACGACGCGATGGAACGTTTGCTCGGCTGGCTCGATCCGAAGAAGAAGCCGGTGTTCGTTTTGTTGCCGCGTACAGAGTACGGACGACTTCGTGATGCGTGGAATCTACCTGCGCTGTAGCTGGTCACAGAGTGACCAACCGAACGCAAGTGAACGCTACCCAAGGCAAAAAGTGACTTATCCACACGGTTATGCAGGCGGTATCCACATCCGCTGTGGATAAAGCTTTACGAAGTCGACGCTAACTGGTCACTAACTAATCAGTGCAACTCAAGTCGCTGTTACCAAAGGCGGATTCGGAGTTATGCACATGGTTATGCAGTCGATGTCCACACAGGTTGTGGATGAAGTCGGACGCAGGGTATGGAACGTCCGGGTGTAGGAAACGCGGGGTCCGATGCTGTGCATCGCTTCATTCGGTGGCGGAAGGTCGAGGGTTCGCGCACGTGCGTGCGCTCCTACGGGCGACGATTTCTCAAAAAAAACCGCGACCCGGAGGCCGCGGTTTTTCCGACACTCGCCGAGGCGAGCGACGTGTCTTACTTCATCAGACCCGCGAGGGTCTTGCCGAGGTCGGCCGGGGACTTGACCGTGGTCACGCCTGCCTTCTCGAGCGCGGCGAACTTGGCTTCCGCCGTGCCCTTGCCGCCGGAGATGATCGCACCGGCATGGCCCATGCGCTTGCCCGGAGGCGCCGAGGCACCGGCGATGAACGACACCACCGGCTTCTTGACGTACTGGCTGATGAACTCGGCCGCATCTTCTTCCGCGCTGCCACCGATTTCGCCGACCATGATGATGCCTTCGGTCTGCGGATCGTCCTGGAACAGCTTCAGGCAGTCGATGAAGTTGAGACCGTTGATCGGGTCGCCGCCGATGCCGATGCAGGTGGACTGGCCCAGGCCTTCGTTCGTGGTCTGGAACACCGCTTCGTACGTGAGGGTGCCCGAACGCGAGACGATACCGACCTTGCCCGGCTTGTGGATGTGGCCCGGCATGATGCCGATCTTGCACTCACCCGGGGTGATGACACCGGGGCAGTTCGGACCGACCAGCACGACGTCCGGGTGCGACTTCAGCACGTTCTTGACGCGCATCATGTCGAGCACCGGAATGCCTTCGGTGATCGTGACGATGATCTTGATGCCACCGGCGATGGCTTCGAGGATCGAGTCGGCCGCGAACGGCGGCGGCACGAAGATGACCGACGCGTCGGCGCCAGTCTGGTCGACCGCGTCACGCACCGTGTTGAAGACCGGCAGGTTGATGTGCTCGGAACCACCCTTGCCCGGCGTGACACCGCCGACGACCTTGGTTCCGTAGGCAATCGCCTGTTCGGCGTGGAAGGTACCCTGCTGCCCGGTGAAACCCTGGACGAGGACCTTGGTGTTCTTGTTGATCAGGACGCTCATTTGAATATGCTCCTCAGGCCGCTGCGGCCACGGCCTTCTGGGCCGCATCGTTAAGATCGTCGGCCGGCGTGATCGCCAGGCCCGAGTTGGCCAGGAGCTTGCGACCTTCATCGACGTTCGTACCCTGAAGGCGCACGATCACCGGAATCTGCAGACCCACTTCCTTCACCGCGGCAATGATGCCCTCGGCGATCAGGTCGCAACGCACGATGCCGCCGAAGATGTTGACCAGGATGGCCTTGACCTTGTCGGACGAGAGGATGAGCTTGAACGCCTCGGAGACGCGCTCCTTGGTGGCGCCGCCGCCGACGTCGAGGAAGTTGGCCGGCTCGCCGCCCGCCAGCTTGATCACGTCCATCGTGGCCATCGCCAGGCCGGCGCCGTTGACCATGCAGCCGATCGTGCCGTCCATCGTGACGTAGTTGAGGTTGTGCTGGACGGCGGCCGCTTCGGCGGCGTCTTCCTGCGTGAGGTCGCGCATGGCGGCCAGGTCGGCGTGACGGAACTCGGCGTTGTCGTCCGAGTTGACCTTGCCGTCGAGCGCGGCGAGGTTGCCGTCCTCGAGCACGGCGAGCGGGTTGAGCTCCACCAGGGCCAGATCTTTCTCATTGAACAGCTTGTAGAGGCCGAGCATGATCTTGACCAGCTGGCCGACCTGCTTCGGGTTCAGGTCCATCTTGAACCCGAGGTCGCGGCACTGGTACGGCTGCAGGCCTTCGACGAAATCCACCTGGAAGGTGTGGATGTCTTCCGGGGTCTCGGCGGCCACCTGCTCGATGTCGACGCCGCCATGCTTGGAGGCGATGAACGAGATCGACTTGGTGTCACGATCGGTGAGGATCGAGAGGTAGAGTTCCTTCGCGATGTCGGTCGCGTCGGTCACCAGCACCAGGTTCACCGGCAGCGCACGGCCGGCGGACTGGTAGGTTTCCATGTTGGTACCGAGCATGCCCTTAGCGGCATCGCGGACGGCATCGAGGCTGCGGCAGAACTTGACGCCACCGGCCTTGCCGCGGCCACCGGCATGGATCTGGGCCTTGACCATCCACTGCGAGCCACCAAGGTGCTTGGCGGCGTCGACAGCGGCATCGGGAGAGTTGGCAACCTTGCCCGGCGGCACGGCGATGCCGTACTTGGCGAACAGTTCTTTAGCCTGGTACTCGTGGAAATTCATTCGATACCTCGAGCGAACGGGAGAAGCGTGTGAATGCATGCGGGCCAGGAGCGGCCTGCACGGGAGTGGGGGATGCTTCGATCGATCACGCCAGAATGACGCAATACGGCCGCGTATTTTCCCGGAAGGCGCCCCGGATGGAAAGGGGCGCCGCGACATTCGCCCCGGGAAGGCCGGTCCGGGCTGCAGGAACCGTGTGTTGCCGCGCCCCCCGCCCCGCCTATACTGGCCCTCATCGAGGCCCCGGGGGGCCACAGGCGGAGAACCATCCACGTGTCCACGCCCGCGCCGACCAGCGCCTCCAGCTCGCGCGCCGTACAAAACACGGCCCGCCACGAACTGTTCTTTTTCAACTACTTCCGGCTGGGTCAGGCCGCGGTCTATACCGCGCTGGCGTTCCGCCCCGAGCACATGAACTGGCCGGCCCTGCCGGAGCCCCTGGCCGCCCGGCTGCTCGCCCTGGCCTATCTGCTGGCCGCCCTGGTCATGGTCTCGCGCACCCGGATTTCCCTGCACCGCCCGGTCCTGATCGTCTCCATCGGCCTGACGCTGGACATCGCCGCCGCCCTGTTCGCCCTGATCCTCATGCACGACGTGCGCATGGGCGTGGCCATGATGCTGGCGGTCAACATGGCCACCGGTGCCCTGCTGCTGCCCTTCCGGCTGTCGATGTTCTTCGCGGCGCTGGCCACCCTGGCCATGCTGGGCCACTGCCTGTTCGACCTGAACGACCCCACCGCCGGCGACCGCGAACTGGTGGAATACGGACTGTTCGGCGCGGCCTACTTCGCCTGCGCTTCGCTGTGCTACATGCTGGGTCGCAATATCCGCGCGTCGGAGGCCCTGGCCGAGCAGCGCGGCATCGACCTGGCCAATCTGTCCCAGGTGAACGAACTGATCATCCGGCGCATGAAGACCGGCGTGCTGCTGGTCGACGAAGGCAACCGCATCCACCAGCTCAACGAGTCGGCCTGGATGCTGATGGGCAACCCGTCGGCCGAACAGCGCGACCTGGGCAGCCTGGCGCCGGAACTGTCGCGGCGGCTCTACCACTGGCGCACGTCCGGCAAGCTGGACGAGAGCGCGACCATGCTGGCCGACGGCACTCCCGAGGTGATCCCCCGGTTCTCCCGGCTGGCACCCAACGACGACTCCCATGTCCTGATCTTCCTCGACGACACCTCGCTGGTGTCACGGCGTGCCGAGGAACTGACCCTCAGCTCGCTGGGGAGGCTGTCCGCGTCGATCGCCCACGAGATCCGCAACCCGCTGGCGGCGATCCACTATTCGGCCCAGTTGCTGGCCGAATCCACCGACATGAACGATACCGACCTGCGCATGGTCGAGATCATCAACAACCATTGCTCGCGACTCAACGAGATCATCGAGAACATCCTGCAGCTGTCCCGCCGCGAACGGTCGCGCCCGGAGACGCTGGACCTGAGCCAGTGGGTGCACCACTTCGTCACCGAATACCGCCTGGGCAACGATCTGGGCGCGGATATCCTTCGCGCCGTCTCGGGCAGCGAGCCCGTGGCCGCCGTGGCGGACCCCCAGCACCTGCAGCAGGTGATCTGGAACCTGGTCCAGAACGCCCTGCGCTACGGGCGCATGCCGGGTGAGCCCGCCCGCGTCATGCTGGTGGCCCGTCACTCGGAGGCCGGCATTCCCATCCTCGAGGTGATCGATCGCGGGCCGGGCATTCCGCCCAAGGTGGCCGCGCAGATCTTCGAGCCCTTCTTTACCACGCACGAATACGGCACGGGCCTGGGCCTTTACCTTGCCCGGCAGATGACCGAGGCCAACCAGGCGGCCCTGGAATATGTACGCGTGGCCGGCGGCGGCAGTTGCTTCCGGATCAGCCTCACACCGCCGGCCCGCACGGCGGCGACCGTGCCCCTGGCGGCCAGGGCGTGAACGGCGCCCTTTGCGCGGGACGCCAGGACGGTTACATTGGCTGTCATCACCGAACCTTTCGGAACTCATGAGCAAGCAGTCCGTACTGGTCATCGACGACGAACGCGATATCCGTGAGTTGCTGACCATCACCCTTGGGCGCATGGAGCTCGACGTCGACGCCGTGGGGAGCGTCACCGAAGCACGGAACGCCCTGGCGTCCCGTCGCTACGACCTGTGCTTCACCGACATGCGCCTGCCCGACGGCAGCGGCCAGGAGATCATCGAGCTGATCGCCGCCAACCATCCGGACATGCCGGTGGCGATGATCACCGCCTACGGCAACGTCGATGCGGCGGTGACCGCCCTCAAGGCGGGCGCGTTCGACTTCGTGTCCAAGCCGGTGGATATCCACCTCCTGCGCCGCCTCGTCCGCACGGCCCTGCGCCTGTCCGAGGAACGCCGGACCGAGAGCGGCGCCAAGGGCGCACCCGGTGCCGACCGCCTGATCGGCGATTCGCCGGTCATGACCGAAGTGCGCGGCAAGATCGTCAAACTGGCGCGCAACCAGGCGCCGGTGTACATCGGCGGCGAATCGGGCGTGGGCAAGGAACTGGTCGCCCGGCTGATCCATGAGCTGGGCCCGCGTGCGGCCGGCTCCTTCGTGCCCGTGAACTGCGGCGCCATTCCGTCGGAACTGATGGAAAGCGAGTTCTTCGGCCACCGCAAGGGCAGCTTCACCGGAGCCCATGCCGACAAGGAGGGCCTGTTCCAGGCAGCGCAGGGCGGCACGCTGTTCCTCGACGAGGTGGCCGAACTGCCCCTGCACATGCAGGTGAAGCTGCTGCGGGCGATCCAGGAAAAAGCCGTGCGCCCCATCGGCGGCCGTGACGAGATCCCCGTGGACGTGCGCATCCTTTCGGCCACGCACAAGAACCTGGCCCTGCTGGTCGAACAAGGGTTGTTCCGCCAGGATCTGTTCTACCGCATCAACGTGATCGAGCTGCGCGTGCCGCCGCTGCGCGAGCGCCGCGGCGACGTACCCAAGCTGGCCGAGTTCGTCCTGCGCCAGCTTGCCGTGGAATCCGGCGGCGGCGCGCCCGGCCGGCTGCAACCCGAAGCGCTGGCCGCGCTGGAGGCCTACCAGTTCCCCGGCAACGTGCGCGAACTGGAGAACATCCTCGAGCGCGCCATGGCCATGTGCGAAGGCGATGCCATCGAGGCGGAGGACCTGATGCTGCCGCAGCGTACGGCGGCACCCTCGCCTTCCGGTGCGGATGTCGCCTCGGGCAGCGTGGCTCCCCCGCCGGCCAGCGGACTCTCGGCCGGCGGCGCCGATGGCTCGCTGGAAGATTTCATTTCCAACATCGAGCGCGACACCATCATCAAGGCGCTGGAAGAATCGCGGTACAACAAGACCGCCACCGCCAAGAAGCTGGGCATCACGTTCCGCGCCTTGCGCTACAAGCTGAAGAAGCTCGGGATCGACTGATGCGCCACCAGGCGTAGCCACGGCGTGCCGCCACGGTCAGGCTGCCGTAGACGATCACCGCCAGCATGGCGTTGAGGATCAGGCAGCCGAACAGCGCCCAGCCGCGCTGGAAATCCTCATCGGGTGACGGCAGCCGCAGCCAGGGGGTGATGAACAGCGGCACCTGCATGACCCCGCGCACGAGGTCGAACGTCAGGCCCTCCACGCATCGCGGATACAGGCAGGAGGTTTGCCAGAGCAGGAGCGACAGCGATGCCATGAGGTGCGCCAGGCTGGCGACGATGAAGCCGACGAGGCGCGTGGCGATCGTCATGCGACGCACGATGGCGTCGGCTTCCTTTTGCATATCCCAGAACATCGCACTCCCCGAAGCCGTGGCAGCCTGCGTGGACGCAGGCACGTATCGGGGAAGACGTTATTCGGATACCCCTTCCATCGATATGGAAGGATTCTGAAAAATGGACGGAATCAGCCGCCCTTGCTCTCGCTCGCCTCCAGCGCCTCACGCACCTTGCGCAGCAGGGCACGCGACTGGATCGGCTTGTGCAGCACGTAGAGGTGATCCAGCTGCGGCAGTTCGTCGAGGTTGGGCGGGGCGTCCGGACGGGCCAGCAACAGCACCGCGCGGCTGTAGCCGTGCTCGAGCAGCGCGGCCAGCGTGCGCACGCCGGTGAACAGGTTCATATCGGCGTCCATCACCACGAGGTCCGGCACGCCGTGGGCCTCGATCCATTGCAGCGCGGCCGTGCCACTCTGGCTGGCGCCAGCCTGGTAGCCATACGCATCCAGCGTGTCGACCAGCAACGACAGCTGCACCGCTTCCTCGACGACCACGAGCACGCGCTCGGCTTCGCCCTGCAGCGACGCATCCATGATGGACGCCGGGGCGGCATCCTCGTCCTCGCTGTTGAGTGGCAGGTAGAGGTGGAACTGCGTGCCTTCACCCACCACGCTGCGCACGCGCATGAGGCCGCCGTGGCTGGCGACGATGCGCTTGCACGAGAGCAGGCCGAGGCCCGTGCCGGTCTCCTTGGTGGTGAAGAACGGCTCGAACAGGCGCGACAGGACTTCCGGCGGCATGCCCAGTCCCGTATCGATCACGGACAGGCGCAGGTAACGGCCCGGGTGCGGCTGCTCGCCTTCGAGGAAAAAGTCGTCCGCCAGGCTCGCCTGCGCGGTCTCGATACGCAGCGTGCCGCCGGCAGGCATGGCCTGGAAAGCGTTGAGGCTGAGGTTGAGCAGGCACTGCTGCAGTTCGGTGTGGTTGCCCTCGAAGGTGACATCCGCGTCGTAGACCTCGATCGTCATGTCGACGGTGCGCGGCACGCTGCCCTGCAACAGCAATTTCAAGGCATCCAGCAGGGCGCCCAGGCGCACCTGTTCCGCGCGCCGCGCGCCCCGCGCGAACGACAGCATCGACGACACCATCTCCAGGCCACGGCGGCCACAGTCGCGCACCAGCGTGCCCAGGCGGGCGAGGCGCGGGTCGTCGGCATAGTCTTCCAGCGTATCGCCGGCCAGCAACAGCGGCTGCAGCAGGTTGCGCAGGTCGTGGCTGAGGCCGCCGGCGAGCAGGGCCAGGCTCTCGAAGCGCTGCGCGCGGATTAGTTCCTGCTCCGCACGCGCGCGACCGCGCTGCTCTTCCGCTTCGCGCAGGGCACGCCTTACGGCGGACGCCAGTCGCGCCGTGTTGTGCTTGAGGATGTAATCCGTGGCGCCGTTGCGCAGTGCCTCGATAGCGGCTTCCTCACCGAGGGTGGCCGAGATGAAGATGAAGGGTATGGCGGTATTGCGTTCGCGCAGCAGCTGCAAGGCCCGCTCACCGCTGAAGGTGGGCAGGCTGAGGTCGGACAGCACGATATGCGGGTCGAAGTCGTCGAGGCCCGCGAGGAACGCCGCCTCGTCGTCGACGAGCAACACCTCGTAGTCGAGCCCGTCCTGCTCCAGCTCGGCCTGGATGAGCTCCGCATCGAGCTCGTTGTCCTCCACCTGGAGGATGCGCACTTTCCGGTTCTGGTCCTGCCCACCCATGTCAGTCGCCCGGCTCCTGGCTCAATCGCCTTCCGGGCGCTGGTTCAGCACCGCCCAGAAGTGGCCGAGCGTCTGCACGGCGGTGAAGAACTGCTGCACGTCGACCGGCTTGAGCACATAGGCGTTCACGCCGAGGTCCCAGCTGCGGGCCAGGTCGCTCTCTTCGCGCGACGAGGAAAGGATCACCACCGGCAGGCGGCGCCACCGCTCTTCCGTTCGCAACTCCTTGAGGACCTCCAGGCCATCCTTGCGCGGCATCTTGATGTCCAGCAGGATCACCGCCGGGTCGCCCGGCTCACGTGTCGCGTAGGGGCCGCGGCGGTGCAGCCAGTCGAGGCAGTCCACGCCGTCCTCCACGTGCACCACGGGATTGGCCAGCTTCGCTTCCTTCAGGGCGTCCATCGCCATTTCCGCATCGGCCATCGAATCTTCGACGATGAGGATCGTGTGCAGCTTGGCCTTGGCGTCGATCATGTGTCACCTGTGTGGGCGTCCGCATTATCGGAAGCCGGCAATGAGAAGTGGAACGTCGCGCCGAGGTCCGTCTCGCCCTCGGCCCAGGTCCGCCCGCCATGTCGCGCAACGATGCGGCGCACATTGGCCAGACCGATACCGTTACCCGGGAACTCCGAGGCGCGGTGCAGGCGCTGGAAGACACCGAACAGCTTGCTTGCGTACTGCATGTCGAATCCGGCGCCGTTGTCGCGCACGGAAAACTCGTAGTCACCCGCCGCGCTGCGCTCGAGGGAGACCTCGATGATCGCCTTTTCGCGGTTGGCGGTGTACTTGACCGCGTTACCCAGCAGGTTCTGCCAGACGGTGCGCAGCATGTTCTCGTCGCCGACGACGATGGGCAGGGGAGCGATCCGCCACTCGATCTGGCGGTCGCGCGCCTCGGTTTCAACCAGGGCGCGGGCCTCTTCCACCAGCGACTGCATATCCACCGCCTGCAGCCGCAACGCGCCGCGGCCCAGGCGGGAGAACACCAGCAGGTCGTCGATCAGCTGCGCCATGCGGCGGGAGGAATGGGTGATGACGTCGATGTAGTGCCTGACCCGGTCGTCGGAACGGTCGGCCAGGTGCGCTTCCAGCTTGCCAGCGAACCCGGCGATGTGCCGCAGCGGCGCACGCAGGTCGTGCGAGACGGAATAGCTGAAGGCCTCCAGCTCGCGGTTGACGTCGGAGATCTGCTCCACCTTGCCCTCGAGCTGGCGATTGAGCTCGCTGACCTTCTGCTCGACCAGCGCTCGCGCCGTGATGTCGCTGACGGTCAGCAAGACCGCCGGCGCATCGTTGTCCGACTCTTCGATACGGCGTGCATTGATCACCACGAAGCGGTCGATGCCGTCCACGGTGCGCTGGGTGAGTTCGTAATCCCACAGTTCGCGATCGCGCGCCACCACGTCGCTGAGGCGCTGCAACAGCGACGTGTCGCTCCATGCGCCTTCGCCGATCTCGTTGATCGGCAGCTTGCTGTCACGCTCACGGTCGAAACCGTACAGCTCTGCGAACGCCGTATTGACCAGCAAGGTACGCAGCGAAGCGTCCAGCATGGCGATGGGCTCGCGCACGGCCTGCACGATCAGTTGGGAGCGATTCACGGCGTCGGACGCCTGCACCTCCGCTTTCAGGCGGATCGCGATCTGTCGCTCGGACACCACCACCACGATCGCCAGCAGCGCGATCTGCGCCAGCGAGGCGATCAGCAGCACCGTGCGGTTGTCCGATGCCGAATCCAGGGCCTGCATGCGCCGCTGTTCCAGCAGCGTGGATTCCTCCGCCAGCAGGTCGATCACCGTCTGGCGAATGGGAAAGAGGACGCGTATGTCCTCCATGGCCTTGAATGCGCCTTCGCGATCGCCCGCCCTGAGCCGGTCCATCGCCCGCTCGCAAAGGGTCGCCCGGCTGTTCGCCATCGCCTCCAGGCCGCCCAGCCGCGTGAGCTGCTGCGGATTGTCGGACATCATCCGGCGCAGGTCGCTCATCAGACCGGGAACCAGCTTGCGGTTCGCGGACAGCCGCTCTTCCAGCTGGGGGTCGGCCGGCGCGCCCGCCAGGAGGCTGTACGCCGCCGCCTCGCTGCCGCGCAGGATGGCGTCGACGCGATAGACGCCCGCCTTGATCTCGGCCGTATGGGTGACCCAGTCGCGGGTGGACAGGGCGGCATCCGAACTGGACCGATTGACCGCGTACGGCAAGGCCACGATGACGAGCACTGCCGTGAGCAGACTCGCGATACGCCAGCGCGCCCCCATCCTTACGATCATGCTGTCGTGATCCCCGCGACGAATCCTGCCCCTGAAGGACATGGATTATAGACGCTGGGTACTTCGATTCGCTGGTGACGCAAGGACACACCCTGGGGACGCGATAACGGGTACGCCCCTTCCCGCCACGTGCCGGTCCGGCAGCGGCGGGATAAGTGACGCACCCGTTGGATGGAAGGCGTGCTTAATGCCCAAAAAGACGTGAAGGTCCCGTGAGTCCTGCCGAAGGCGCGCTCAGGGAGCCGCCCCGGTCATCGAGTAAGGCGCCGAGCCCGGTTGCTGGCCCCAGCCTTTTGCCGGCTCCGCCTGCATGGTGAAGTGCAGCTCACCCCCGGCCACGATCTCCTCGTGACGGATGAAGGTGCGGTCCAGCGGCTTGCCGTCGAGCGTCACCCGGCCGACATAGGGGTGGGCCGCATCGAGCCGGTCGGTGGACACCGTGAACCGCTTGCCGCCGGGCAGGTTGAGCGTGGCCTTCGCCACGAACGGCCGCCCGATCACGTACTCGTTGCTGCCGGGCGCTACCGGGTAGAAGCCCAGCGAGCTGAAGATGTACCAGGCGGACATCTGGCCCAGGTCGTCATTGCCGACCAGGCCAGTGGGCGTGGGGGAGTATTGCGTCTTCATGATCTGGACCAGACGTTCCTGCGTCTTCCAGGGCTGGCCGGCGTAGTCGTACAGGTAGGCCACCTGGTGGCTGGGCTCGTTGCCGTGCGCATACCAGCCGATTAGGCCGGTGATGTCCTCGACGTGGGCGAACGACTTGGGGTCCACCTTGGCATCGAACACCGAATCCAGTTTCTTGACGAAGGCATCCGCTCCGCCCAGGGCCGCGATCAGTCCGGCGACGTCCTGCGGCACGTACCAGGAGTACTGCCACGCGTTGCCTTCGGTGTAATCGCTACCATAGGCGGCCGACGACGGATCGAACGGTTCGCGGAAGGCGCCATCGCTCTTGCGCGCGCGAAGGAAGCCGGTGCGGGTGTCGAAGCTGTTCTTCCAGTTGCCGGCACGCTTCATGAAGGTCGCGGCGACATCGTCCTTGCCCATAGCCTTGGCCATGCGCGCCAGCGACCAGTCGTCGAACGCGTACTCGACGGTCTTGGACGCGGCTTCGGGCTGCCGGTCGATCGGCACATAGCCGAGCTTCATGTAATCGTCCAGGCCTCCGTAGGGACCGTACGTGGCACTGGCGACCATCGCCGCCAGCGCCTTGTCGGCATCGAACCCGCGGATACCCTTCATATAGGCATCGGCGATGACCGGCACGGCGTGGTAGCCGACCATGCACCAGGTTTCCATGCCCTGGTAGGCCCAGATCGGCAGGATGCCGAAGGGGCTGGCTTCGCGCGCCGCGATCAGCGAGTTGACGAACTGGCTGCTCATGTCGGGGCGCAGCAGCGTCACCAGCGGCTGCTGCGCGCGGTATACGTCCCACAGCGACCACGTGGAATAGAAGTCGAAGCCCTTGGCGGTGTGCACCTGGTTGTCGGGGCCGCGGTACTGCCCGTTGACGTCCATCGACAGGCTGGGCGAGATCATCGCGTGGTACAGCGCGGTGTAGAACATGCGGCGGGTGTCCGCCGGTGCCTGCACGTCCACCGTCGACAGCACCTTTTCCCACGCCCCGCGCGCCTCGGCGCGGCGCGCGTCGAAGTCGAAGCCCTGGCCATCGGTGTCCAGGTTGGCCATCGCGTTGTCCTCGCTCACCGAGGACACGGCGACCTTCACCACCAGCGGCGTGCCCAGGTTCCCGAAGTCGAACACGCCCTCCAGCGCGCGACCGCTGATGCCGTCGGTGTCGTCGGCACGGTTGCCCGGCCCACCGAAG
Source organism: Xanthomonas sp. NCPPB 2632 (assembly GCF_041228075.2). Classification (NCBI taxonomy): domain Bacteria; kingdom Pseudomonadati; phylum Pseudomonadota; class Gammaproteobacteria; order Lysobacterales; family Lysobacteraceae; genus Xanthomonas; species Xanthomonas sp. NCPPB 2632. The sequence continues at coordinate 816,274 of NZ_CM192979.1, read as the reverse complement.
CCGCGGTAGGCGATCGCCTCCTCGCGGTTTTTCAGCGCGCGGGAGGTCATCGGCTGGTTGAAACGCATGGCGAAATACAGCTGGCGGCCGGGGGCCCAGCCCCGCGTGGTGCGTCCGCCGGTAACCGTGCCGTCCGCGCGCACGCGCAGCGACGACCACAGCACCTTGCCGTCGTAGTCGTAGATGCTCGGCCGCAGGTCGAGCAGCAGGTGCGCCGGCTTGCCGGCCGGGAAGGTGTAGCGATGCCAGCCTACCCGGGCACCGGCGGTCAGTTCCGCACGTACGCCGTAGTCGGCCAGCGTAACGGCGTAGTACCCTGCCTCGGCACGTTCGGTCTTATGGTCGAAACGCGAGCGATAGCCGCTGCCGGGCTTGTCGGGCGAGCCCGGGTCCAGCTTCACGTCACCGGCAACGGGCATGACGAGGACATCGCCCAGGTCGGAATGGCCGCTGCCGGAGAAATGCGTATGGGAGAAACCGAGGATGCTCGTGTCGCCGTACTGGTAGCCGGCGGCCCATTTGTAGGCGTGCTTGAAATCCGGCATCGCCGTGTCGGGAGACAGCTGGATCATGCCGAAGGGCACCGTGGCGCCCGGAAAGGTATGACCGTCCCCACCCGTGCCGATCATCGGATCGACCGCCGAAAAGGCGCTGGTGGGTCTGTCGGTGGCGGCGGCGGCAAGTATCGGCAGGGTGAGGCCCAGGGCGACGGAAAGCAGGCCGCGACGCAGGCGGGCGGAGTTCGGCATGGATGGATCCCCTCGAATGAACGCTTGACGAGCGGTCACGATCGTTTGGATCGTGACAAACGGATCGAACGTAGCAAAGATAGCCGGCCCATGCATGTTGCAGTGCGTGATGCATCCCAGACCACACCGCGCGATGATCGCCCGGTTTAGATCGTTTGAAGGAGCCCTGAATGCCGAGGATCGCCCCGCAACGCCGCAAGGTGACCCTCGCCGACATCGCGCTGGGGTGCGATGTGTCGCGGGCCACGGTATCGCTGGTCCTGCGCGGCAGCCCTCTGGTCAACTCCGCGACGCGCGCGCGGGTCGAGGCGGAGCTCAAACGGCAAGGCTACGTCTACAACCGTGCGGCGGCCAACCTGCGCCGGCGCACGTCTTCCAGCATCGGCCTGGTCATCAACGATTTGGGCAACCCGTTCTTCGCCGAGTTCGCGGCGGGCGCCGACGAGGCGTTGGCCAGCGCCGGCTACGTCACCCTGCTGGGCAATACCGGCGAATCGCCGGACCGCCAGCAGGCCGTGCTCAACTCCCTGATCGAACACGGCCCCGCCGGCATCATCCTCTCGCCGGCCGAAGGCAGCGAGGGCGAGCAGGTGCTGGCGGCGGTCGGCATGCACACGCCCCTGCTGGTGTTCAACCGCGAGCTGCCGGACGACGAAGGCGCCCATCGCTGGGACACCCTGGAGATGGACAACGAGCACGGCGCCCGACTCGCCACCGAACACCTGATCGGCCTCGGCCATCGTCGCATCGCCTTCTTCGGCGGCCACCGCGATTCCAGCTCGGTGGCCCAGCGTCGGAAGGGCTATGCCGGCGCCATGCAGGACGCCGGCCTGCCGGTCGATCCCGCCTGGCTGGTGGAAAGCGCGCCCACGCGCCTGGAAGCCGCCCGGCAAACCGGCGCACTGTTCGCCCGCGACCCGGCGCCCACTGCGGCCGTCTGCTACAACGACGCCGTGGCGCTGGGCCTGATCCTCGGCCTGACCAAGCGCGGCCGGCGCCCGGGCGAGGATTTCGCCCTGACCGGCTTCGACGATGTGGCGGAGGCCTCGGTGTGCGTGCCGCCCCTCACCACCGTCGCGGTCGATCCGCGCGGCCTGGGCCGGCGCAGCGCCGAACTCATCCTCGAACGCCTTCGCAACCCCGAGACGGACACCGCTTATACGATCGCGCCGGTACGGCTGGTCGTACGCGAAAGCAGTTGCCCGCCCTCTTCACCCTGACCCACCACCTGGAGCGCCCCATGGCCACCGGATCCACGCCATTGCCCACCTCGTCGTCGACGAGCACGGGCGACACCCGTTACACCTACTTCCCGCTCGCCCTCGGCGTGATGACCACGATCTTCTTCATGTGGGGCTTCCTGACCTGCCTGAACGACATCCTGATCCCGCACCTCAAGGGTGTGTTCGAGCTGAACTACTTCCAGGCGATGCTCATCCAGTTCACCTTCTTTGGCGCGTATTTCATCATGGGCCTGCCTGCGGGCAAGCTGGTGGCCGCGCTCGGCTACAAGAAGGGCATCGTTGCCGGCCTGATCATCGCGGGCATCGGCGCGGCGCTGTTCTGGCCCGCCGCCGGTATGCGCGTCTATCCCATCTTCCTCGGCGCGCTGTTCATCCTGGCCACCGGCATCACGGTGCTGCAGGTGGCGGCGAACCCGTACGTCGCGCTGCTGGGTCCCGAGAAGACGGCTTCCAGTCGCCTCACCCTCGCCCAGGCCCTCAACTCGTTCGGCACCTTCCTCGCTCCGTTCTTCGGTGGCGTGCTGATCCTGTCCAACGCCGTGAAGAGCAGCGACGACATCGCCAAGCTCAGCGCCGCCGAGCAGGTCACCTACCGCGCGACCGAGGCCAGCGCCGTGCAGGTGCCGTACATCGGCCTGGCCGTGGTGCTGGTGCTGATCGCGATCGGCGTGTATCTGTTCAACCTGCCCAAGTTGGAAGAAACCACCGAGAAGGCCGACGAAGGCCACCACTCGCTGATGGACGCGCTGAAGACCCCGCACGTGTTTTTCGGTGTGCTCGGTATCTTCTTCTACGTCGGTGGTGAAGTCTCGATCGGCAGCTTCATGATCAACTACCTGCAGCTGCCTGAGATCGGCAACATGACGGGCGAAGTCGCCGCGTCGCACGTCGCCTTCTACTGGGGTGGCGCGATGGTCGGCCGCTTCATCGGTTCGGCCCTGCTGGCCAAGTTCTCGCCGCGCGTCCTGCTGGCCGTGTTCGCCGCCATCAACGTGCTGCTCGTCATCACCACCATGATGACCACCGGCACCGTGGCCGTTTACAGCATCGTGGCCATCGGCCTGTTCAACTCGATCATGTTCCCGACGATCTTCTCGCTGGGTATCGAGCGCATGGGTCCGCTCACCAGCAACGCGTCGAGCCTGCTGATCATGGCCATCGTCGGCGGCGCGCTGATCCCGGTCATCCAGGGTGCGGTCGCCGACCACATCGGCCTGCAGCACGCCTTCTTCATCCCGCTCATCTGCTACGCGTACATCGTGTTCTACGGCCTGAGCGGCTCGAAGATCCGCAACGTCCCGGTCGCCGCCAAGGCCGGTTGACGCTCGTCACGACGGCCGGCGCCCCGCCGGCCGTCGTGCTTCCCCTTCCCTGTCCCCAAGGACACGCGTACGCATGTCTTCCATCCTCTGCTTCGGCGAGGCGCTGATCGATTTCCACGCACAGCCCCAGGGCGGCGCCGGTCAGCCTCCCGCCTTCGTTCCGTTCGCCGGTGGCGCCCCCGCCAACGTCGCGGTCGCCTCCGCCCTCCTGGGCGCCAAGGCCCGCTTTGCCGGCATGCTCGCCCGCGACATGTTCGGCGACTTCCTGCTCAAGAGCCTGACCGACCTCGGCGTCGGTACCGACGATGTCGCGCGCACCGACGAGGCGCGCACCGCGCTGGCCTTCGTCGCGCACGATGACAAGGGCGACCGCAGTTTCAGCTTCTATCGTCCGCCCGCGGCCGACCTGCTGTTCCGTCCCGAGCACTTTCGCGCCCAGGCCTTCGACGACCTGTCGATCTTCCACGTCTGCTCCAACTCGCTCACCGAGGCCGCGATCGCCGCGACCACGGTCGAGGGCATGCGCCGCGCCCGCGCGGCCGGGGCGCTGGTCAGCTTCGACATGAACCTTCGGCCGGCCCTGTGGCCGAAGGACGAAGCTCCCCTGCCCCGCCTGTGGGAGACCCTGCACGAGGCGGACCTGATCAAGCTCAGCGCCGAGGAGTTCGCGTTCATCCACACCGACGCCGACACCGACGACGCCGTGCTTGCCCGGCTGTGGGAGGGCAAGGCCCGCCTGCTGCTGGTAACCGACGGTGGTGAACCGATGCGCTGGTTTACCCGCGCGGCAAGCGGCGAGCTGTCCGGCTATGCCGTCGAGGCCGTGGACACCACGGCCGCGGGCGATGCGTTCGTCGGTGGCCTGCTGTCGCGTCTGGACCACGAGGGCGTCACCCCGGCCAGCTTCGACGCGTTAATCGCCCATGAAGCCCGCCTGGTCGAGCTGATCCGTTTTGCCGCCGCCTGCGGTGCGATCACCGCGACCCGCAAGGGCTCGTTCACCGCCATTCCCGACCAGGCCGAAGTGAAGGCCTTCATGGAGAAGCACGCATGACGACTGTCCCCCGCCCCGATTTCCATTCCGTCGACGTCCTCCGCGACCATGTCGCGAAGACCATGGCCTTCTACAAGCCGAACGAGGTCGATCCGGCCGGCGGCTTCTTCCAGTACTTCAAGGACGACGGCTCGGTCTACGACCGCGGCCATCGCCACCTGGTGTCGAGCACGCGCTTCGTCTTCAACCATGCCATGGCCTACCTCGAGTTCAACAAGCCCGAGGACAAGGACCTGGTCATGCACGGCCTGACCTACCTGCGCGAGGTGCACCTCAACCCGGAGACCGGCGGTTACGCCTGGACGATCGCCGACGGCAAGCGCGACGACCAGATGAACCACTGCTACGGCCTGGCCTTCATGCTGCTGGCCTATTCCTGTGGCGTGAAGGTCGGCTTCGACGAAGCGCGCGCGTGGCAGGGCGAGATCTGGGACCTGCTCGAGAAGCGCTACTTCGAGCCGGAGTACGGCCTGTACCGCGACGAGGCGGACAAGGACTGGAACTTCACCGGCTATCGCGGCCAGAACGCCAACATGCACATGACCGAAGCGATGATCGCCGCGTGGGAAGCCACGAAGGAGGATCGTTACCTCGATCGCGCTCTGCTCCTGGCCGAGCACATGACCCAGCGCCAGGCCGGGCTCACCCCGCAGAAGCTGGTGTGGGAGCACTACCACAGCGACTGGACGATCGACTGGGAATACAACCTCGACAACCCCAAGCACCTGTTCCGCCCCTGGGGTTTCCAGCCCGGCCACCAGACCGAGTGGGCGAAGCTGCTGATGATGCTCGATCGCTACACCAAGGGCACGCCGAAGCATAAGGACTGGCTGGTGCCCACCGCGAAGCACCTGTTCGACGAGGCGCTGGACAAGGCCTGGGACAACGAGCACGGCGGCATCGCCTACGGCTTCTCGCCCGAGGGCGATGTCTGCGACGACGACAAGTACTTCTGGGTACAGGCCGAATCGCTGGGCGCTGCGCAGCTGCTGTTCGAAACCACGGGCGAGAAAAAGTACGACGAGGCCTACGAGAAGATCTGGGCCTACAGCTGGCAGCACTTCGTCGATCACACGTACGGCGCCTGGTATCGCATCCTCAAGCGCAACAACGAAAAATACGACGACGAAAAGAGCCCCGCCGGCAAGACCGACTACCACACCATGGGCGCCTGCTACGAGATCATGGCCTCCCTCCGCCGCATGCAAAAAACCGCGTAGGAGCGCACGTTGTGCGCGATCCCTCAATGGCCCTACCGCGAGGGAAGCCGCAAATCATGTTCTGGCGGGCGGTTCCGGACCGCCCGCCAAAGCGGCTCCAGGCTCTGGGCTCTAGACACCCCATCCCAAAGCCACCCGTCCAAGACAACCCATACCCGCCAGACCCGCGACGATAATCGCCGCACCGTATCACCCCGCCCGCCGCCTGGCCGGCGCCTTACGTGACGTCCCCTTCCGCGCCGGATTCTTCTTCGCAACCGCCTTCGCGGGCGCAGCCTTCGCGGCCGCTGCCTTGGCGGGAGCCGCTTTCTTCGCCGCGCCCTTCGCCACTGCTTTCTTCGTCGCAGCCTTGCCGTTGGCGGCTTTCTTCACCGGCATCTTCTCAGTCGGCGTCTTCTTTGCCGGCGTGCGCGTCTTCGCACCCAGGCTCTTCTTCAGCAGCGCCATGAAGTCCACCACGTTGGTGGTGGCGTTTTCCGGTGTGCGGTCGTCATCGTCGTCCACGGTCGTCGTGACGCCCTTGCTCTTGAGCCGTTTCTCGATGACGCCACGCAGCTTGTCGCGAAATTCGTCGCGGTAATCACCGGGCGACCAATCCGCTGCCATGGACTGGATGAGGTCGGCAGCCATCTCGATTTCACGGGGCGAAATGCGATAGGCCGTCGCGGCCTTGTCCGGCAGGTCGTAATCGCTCAGGTCCACGATCTCGGACTGGTAGCGCAGGATATTCAGCACCAGGCCGTCGCCCTGCGGCATCACCGCGGCCAGGTATTCCTTCGTGCGGATGACGACACGCGCGATGCCGATCTTGCCGGTCTTCTTCAGGGTTTCGCGCAGCAGCACGTAGCCCTTCTCGGCCTTCTTCGCCGGCAGGAGAATATAAGGCTTCTCGAAATACGACGGCGCGATGGACCCGGCATCGACGAAGGCGTCGATCTCCACCGTCTCGTGGGCATCGCTGGCGGCGTTCTTGATGTCCTCCTGCTCGAGGACCACGTAGCTGCCTTTCTGGTATTCGAAGGCCTTGACGATGTCCTTCCAGGGCACTTCCTCGCCGGTCTCGGCATTGACACGCTCGTAGCGCACCGGCGTGTTGCTGCGCTGGTCGAGCATGCGGAAATGCAGGTCGTTGCGACGTTCGCCCGACATGAGTCGGATCGGCACGTTGAGCAGGCCGAACGATAACGTACCGGTCCAGATGGGGCGTGCCATGCGGGCGATCCTCGGGCGGCGGGTAAGCCCCGAGGATCGCCCCGACGGCGTGCAGGTAACGCCAACGCTTATTTCGCGCCGTCCACCACGGGCAGCTCGATCGCGCTGGCCTTGCCCGGCGCATGCCATACCTGCTGCGTGGCCTTGCGGTAATCGGCAGGCCTGGCGAAGAAGATATTCGGCACGAAGGTCTGCGGGTTGCGGTCGTAGAGGGGGAACCACGACGATTGCACCTGGACCATCACCCGATGCCCGGGCAGGAAGGTGTGATCCACCGTGGGCAGGCCGAAGCGGTAGGCCAGGGGCGTGTCCGGCGTGAGCGGTTTCGCCTCGGTGAAGCCCTCACGGTAGCGACCACGCAGGATGTCCATCGACACCGCCAGTTCGTAGCCTCCCATGGCGGGACGGGAGGCATTGGTTTCCGGATAGACATCGATGAGCTTCACCACCCAGTCGCTGTCGGTGCCACTGGTGGAGGCGTACAGGTCGACCTGCGGCGCGCCCGCCACACGCAGGGGTGCGGTGAGCGGCTCGGTCACGTAGGTCAGCACATCCGGGCGGCCGTCGACGAAGCGCTGGTCCTGGACCAGCCACGTCGTCCACGACTGACGATCGGCAAAATGGACCGGGCGCGGTACGTAGGGCACCGGCTTGGCGGGGTCGGACACATATGCATCGTAGTCCGACGTACCGGCCTTCGGCGCCTCAAACGACAACTTTCCATTGGCATTCAGGTACAGCGGCCGGGTCTTTTTTCCCTGCGGCCAGGACGAAAAGCGATCCCAGTGGTTTTCGCCGGTGTTGTAGATCAGCACGGGAGGCGTCTTCGCCTTCGGCGCTCCGTCGACCAGATACTGGTTGAAGAACGGCAACAGGACGTCGCGGCGGAACTGCAGCGCGGTGTCGCCGTCCCAGGCCAGCGCACCCAGCGACGAGCCGTCGTAGTTGACCTGGCTGTGGCGCCACGGCCCCATGACCAGGTAGTTCATGTCGTTGGCGCGGTCCTTCGGTTCGACCGCCTCGTAGCTGTGGATGGCGCCCCACATATCCTCCTGGTCCCACAAGCCCTGTATCCACATCACCGGCACTTCAAGCGGCTGTCGCGCCATTTCCCTGTCGAGTGCCTGGGCCTGCCAATAGGCGTCGTAGGCCGGGTGCTCACTCAGCTTTCGCCAGTAAGGCAGCGCGTCGAGACCGGCCGCGCGGGCGTAATCGCCAGCGGAACCGGCCTGGAGAAAATTGGTGTAGTCGTCGTAACCGGCCCGGCTGATGGTCTCGCCCTTGCCACGCCGTGCGTTCTGGCCGGCGATGTAGTCGAAGTTGGTCTGCCGGAACGCGCCGTAATGGAACCAGTCGTCGCCCATCCAGCCATCCACCATCGGGCTCTCGGGTGCGGCCACCTTCAGGGCGGGATGCGGGTTGACCAGCGCCATGACGACGGTGAAACCCTCATAGGACGAACCGATCATGCCGACCTTGCCGTTCGACTCGGGCAGGTTCTTCGTCAGCCAGTCGATGGTGTCGTAGGCGTCGGTGGAGTGATCCACCGCCGATGCATTGAGCGGACCACGCAGCGGGCGGGTCATGACATAGTCGCCCTTGGAACCGTACTTGCCACGGATATCCTGAAAAACACGGATATAGCCGGCATCGACGAACACCTCGTCACCCTGCGGCAGCACGTCGCGCATCGTTTTGGCGTCGGCCCGGCTGGTCCGGCCATCGGCGTCGTACGGTGTGCGTGTCAGCAGGATGGGGGCACGGTGGGCGTTACGTGGCATCACGATCACGGTATGCAGCGTGACCCCGTCGCGCATGGGGATCTCGACCACCCGCTTGATGAAGTCGTCGGCGGCAGTGGGACCGGCAAAGCTCGCCGGGATATCCGGCGTCATCGGTGCGGTCTGGGCATGGGCCAGGCCGGCGGTCACGGCGAACGAAAGCGCCAGCAGGCGCGGCAGGAGCGGGCGGGAGGTCATGGCAGCGGAGTCCTAGGGCGGCAGGCAACCGCCCTAGCGTGCCGCATTGGGGTCGGGACGGCCACGCCCCAAAGGGGGCAAGCACGACGATCGTGCAAAAAAAGCCGCTCCGAAGAGCGGCGTTTTTCTCATCAGGCCCCGAAGGACTCCGACGATGGACGAACTTACTGGGCCGGAGCGGTCGAAGCCGGAGCCGGGGCAGTAGCCGTGGCGGCCGGTGCGGTGGCGGCAGCAGCCGGGGCGTCGGCCGGCATCGAAGCCGGAGCGGCAGCCGGTGCGGTGGCGGCGGCAGCCGGGGCGTCGGCGGGGGCGGCGTTGTCTTCCGACTTGTTGCAGCCCGACAGGGCGGCGACGGCGACGAATGCCAGGGCGGCGATGGAAATGACCTTCATGATTCTTTGCTCCTCAATGTGTAATACATAAACGGGTACGTCGTGGAAATCCTGCCTGGAAGGCAGCATGCCCCAGAGTAGCCGCGTCGGTAGGCGGTTGGAACTCGCATCCTCGACGAAACCGTCCGAAGATAGGCTCTCCTAGGATGCAACGACGATAATGAAGCGTGGATGTCCGGCGGCGCAGCGCTAGACGTGCTCGCAGACATTTTCAGAATAATCGCGTTCCCCCCTCGGAAGCCAGTCCCTATCCTGTCAGCTGGAAGTTGCCATCGGCGCCCTGCCGATGACCAGACAAGGAGAAAGGCCTCGTGAGCACCCCCCACCCCTCCCGCACCCCGCGGCGCAAGCCGCAGCGCCGGCGTTACCTCGCCGCCATGGTCAGTGCCGTCCTGGCACCGGTCGCCGGTGCGGCACCGCCACCCTGGGTCGTCGATGGCGGCATCCTCGACATCCCGGGCGAGGCCTTCGAAACCCGGGGTGAGTCGGAATCCGTGCTCCTCATCAGGGGCGGTGGTGGCGCCACCGCGCGCAGGGCAACCCTCGAAACCTACGGCGGCTCCGCCAGCGCCGTCGAGGTACGCGGGGCGGGCAGCACGTTCGAGATGACCGGCGGCACCCTGAAAACCCACGGCGGTGGTTCCGCGGCCCTCTGGGTCCAGGGCACCCGACGCGCGAATGTCGCACTGCGCGATGTCACCCTCGTGACGGAGGCCGGCGTCGCACGCGGCGCCTATTTCAACCAGGACGGCGCCGACGGGCAGTTCATCCGGGGCAGCGTCACCACCACCGGCAACACGTCGATCGGCGTGCTCGCGGAAAACGGTGGCAGCTTCTCGCTGGCGGGTACGCAGGTTCTCACGACGGGAAAAACCTCGCACGGCGCCGAGGCCACCGGGGCCGACTCATCGCTGCGCGCCAGCAAGGGCGCCACCATCACGACCCAGGGCGAGGGCGCGGCGGGCGTCAACATCGGCGCCCAGGCAGTGGCAACCATCGCCGACAGCACCATCCTCACCCACGGAGCCTATGCGCCGGCACTGGCCGGGCAGGAGCAAAGCGGCACGGTCACCGTGCTCGACACCTCACTCACCACGACCGGCGACAACGCACGTGGCGTCACCACGGCCGACGGCGCCAACATGCGCCTGGAAAGCACACGGATCGACACCGCGGGTGCGGGCGCGACCGGCGTGGACGATCGCGCCTCGTCGGTCGTGCTGATCGACGGCGAGGTATCCACGCGCGGCGACCGGGCGTACGCCGTCAACGCCCGGGGCGGCGAGTACGCCGGCCGCAGCCCCCTCGTCTCGCTCACCGGCACGGCGCTCAAGACGGCCGGCATTTCCGCGCACGCGGTGCAGGCCCTGGGCGGAGGCGAAGTCCGCCTGATAGAAGCCACGGTGACCACCACCGGCGCCACCGCACACGGCATTGCTACCAGTCAGGGCACCGTCCGCGCGGACGATACGCAGATCATGACGCACGGTGCCGGCGCGTATGGCGCCGTCGTGCTGGGCGGCGGCAGCCTATATGTCGACGGGGGCACCATCGGCAGCGAGCACACGGCGGTGCTCCGCCTTCGCGATCCCGGCACCGTACGCTTCGCCCATGGAGCACGCCTCGACGGCGCCGAACACGGCCTGATCGATGTCGATCCGGCGTCCTCGCTTCCGTTCACCGTGGTCCTGGACGAAAATGCGCAGGCCTTTGGCGACATTCGCACCGCAAGCCCATCCACTTCGCCTTCCGCGCAGGCCAGCGGACTGTCCCTGGCCATCAGCCGTCGTGCCTCCTGGACCGGCGCCACCACCATCGTCCGCGATCTCACGCTCGACAGCGGTGGCACGTGGAACGTCACGGCCGACAGCGAGATCGCCAACCTGCACCACCGGGAAGGCACGCTGGCTTTCGCTCCCGCTGCCGCGGGCACGTTTCTCCACCTGACGATCCGGGGCGACTACCACGGACAGGACGGCCTTTTCGTCATGCGCGCGCGCCTGGGCGACGATGGCTCACCCGCCGATCTCATCCATGTGCGGGGCAACGCCTCCGGCTCCGGGCGCATTGCGGTCACCTCTCTCGGCGGTACCGGTGCGGAGACCGTGGACGGTATTCCGCTGATCCGCATCGATGGTCGCTCCGATGCGGTCTTTCGACTGGACGGCCGCGCTGTCGCCAGTGCCTACGAGTATTTTCTGCACAAGGGTTCGGCGCGCGCGCCAGGCGACGGCAACTGGTACCTGCGCTCGTCGCGCGAGCCCGACCCCGTCGTCGATCCGGCGATCGAGCCCCCCGTCACGCCGACACCGGAAAACCCTGACATCGATCTACCGGCGGACGTGCTTCCACCGCCACCGCTGCCGGAGACACCGCGCGTCCTGCGTCCGGAGGTTGGCACCTATCGCGCCAACCAGGCTGCCGCGCTGGACATGTTCCAGGGCGGGATCGGCGGTGGCCAGGACGACGAGCACGACGATGTCCGAAAGAGTGTCTGGGTGCGCTTCGATCGCCGACACACGGCGTTCGACATCGGCGACCAACTCGCGTCGACCAGCGGATCGAGCGAACTCACCCTCGGCGCCGACCTTCTCCGCGGCGCCTCGGATGCCGAGGGCTACGCCGGCGTCATGGCATCGACGGGCCGCGCCGACACAGGCGCCCGGTCCCGTGTCACGGGCTACGCCGCCAAAGGCCGCGTCCGCGGTTCGGCAGGTGGGCTGTACGCGGGTATCCGCACCGACAACGGCATCTACGTCCGCGGGTGGACCCAATACGCCCACCTCAGTCAGCGCGTGGAGGGCAGTGCGTTGCGCATGGAGCGTTACGGCAGCGGCAACCTCAGTGCCAGCATCGAAGCAGGCCGACGCTGGCGCCGCGCGCTCAATCCCGATACCGATGTCTACCTGGAGCCGCAGGCGCAAGTTACGGCCATGCGCCTGAGCGGTGGCGCGCATCGCGAGGCCAACGGCACGCAAGTGGCTCCGCTGCACGGTAGCGGGGCCACCGCACGCCTGGGCCTTCGTGGTGCGGCGCGCTGGCACACGCCGTCCGGGCACACGGCGTCGCCCTACTTCACGGCCAGCTGGCTGCGTCGCCTGGGCCACCTGGATGCCACCCGCTTCGACGGCGACGCATTTTCCCCGGGCGTGCCACGCAATGCGTACGCCATAAAACTGGGGCTCACCTTCCTCCGTGCCACGCACTGGCGGATGTGGACGGATGTCGAAACGCGCTTCGGTGCCAACGGCTACCGTCGCGTCACGGGCAGCCTGGGTATCCGACGGGTCTGGTGAATCATGTTTCCGGATCGCCGCAAGGCGATCCGGAGCATCGGGTTGCCTCAGCCCACAACGTCATCACCCCACGACTTCGGGGGACACCGCCACGGAACGCTTCGCGGTAACGGTGCTGCCGATGGACGCCAGCACGATGCAGCCGATGGCCAGCCACTGCGACAGCGCGAGTATCTCGCCGAGCAGCAGCATCGCCAGCAAGGAGGCCACGGCAGGCTCCAGGCTGACCATGATGCCGAAGGTCTCACTCGGCAATCGTTTCAACGCCATCATCTCCAATGACATGGGAATGGCGCTCGATATCACCGCCACGCCCAGGCCCGCGAGCAGCACGCCCGGCTCGAACAAGGCCGCACCGGCATGCATCACGCCAAACGGCACGACGACGAGGCTCGCCGCCACCAGTCCGAGCGACACGGAATGGCCGGCGTGCAGGTGCCCGGCCTGTTTACCGAAGACGATATACAGGCCCCAGCAAACCGCCGCACCCAGGGCAAACATCACGCCGGTCGTATCGACGGTACTCCGCCCACCCAGCGGCAGCAGTATGGCCAGCCCGACCGCAGCGCAGGCAAGCCAGACAAAATCCACCGCACGGCGCGAACCGATCATGGCGACCGCCAGCGGCCCGCTGAATTCGATGGCGACGGCCACACCAAAGGGAATGGTCTTCAGCGCCATGTAAAACAACAGGTTCATGACACCGAGCGTCAAGCCATAGCGCACCACGAAACCGGCGTCGCGCCGGTTCAACGGCCACCGCCAGGGTCGCCACACCACCAGCAGTACCAACGCTGAGAAACCCACCCGCAGGGCCGATGTGCCTTCGGCGCCGATAAGCGGAAACAGCGTCTTCGCAAACGACGTACCGATGCACAACGACGTGACCGAGCCGAGCACGGCAAGGGCCGGCAGCCAGAGAGGGACGGGGCGGGAATTCATGCCGCCACTTTAACGAGATGGGAACATGCATGCCATCGATCGTTTGGCCGTCCATTGGGAAGGCCGCTGGAGAAACCCGACCCGCAGGTCTTATAGTTCGCGGCCGCACGGAGATTTTCGCATGACCGCCCTTCCCGACTTCCGCCTGGAAACCTATTTTTCGCGCTGGGAATTCCGTGCACGCCATAACCTGGCCGCCTCGGATGCACAGAGCATGACGTTGTCGGCCCTGCTCGAACTTGCCGAACCAGCGGATCGCATCGCCTTCGAATCGCTTTCGCTCGGCTACACCCAGACCTATGGCGAACCAGCGTTGCGCGAGGCCATCGCCGCCACGTACGAGCAACGACAGGCAGCCGATGTGCTCTGTTTCGCGGGTGCCGAGGAAGGGATCTATGTCGCCATGCGCGTGCTGCTGGAACCGGGCGACCATGCCATCGTCGTCACGCCCAACTACCAGTCCGCGGAAACCGTACCTGCCGCGATTTGCGCGGTTACCGGCATGGCCCTCGATCCCGACGACAACTGGTCCCTGGACATCGACGCCGTTGCGGCGGCGATCCAGCCCAACACACGGCTCGTGTCGATCAATTTTCCCCACAACCCGACCGGCAAGATCCTCGAGCGCGAACGCTTCGACGCCCTGGTCGCGCTCTGCCGCCGACATGGTATCTGGCTGTTCAGCGACGAGGTCTATCGGGGACTGGGCGCCAGCGGCAGCGTGCACCTGCCCCATGTCGCCGACGTGTACGAACGTGGCATCTCGCTCGGCGTGATGTCGAAAGCCTACGGCCTGCCCGGACTGCGCATCGGCTGGATTGCCTGCGCCGACCGTTCCCTGCTACAGCGCATGGAGCGTTACAAGCACTACACGTCGATCTGCAACGCGGGCCCATCGGAACACCTCGCGCTCATCGCCCTCAAGGCGGCCAACGTCATCCTGGAACGCCAGCGTGGTCTTCTGGATGCGAACCTGGCCTTGCTTGACACGTTCTTCGCCACGTGGCGCGATCGCTTTACGTGGTATCGACCGGATGGCGGCTGTATCGCCTATCCACGCTATCTCGGCCTGGAAGGCGTGGACGCATTCGCGGAGTCACTGGTCGAAGAAACCGGCGTCCTGCTGCTGCCGGCAACCCACTACCGTTCTACCTTGACGCCCACACCGACGGATCGCTTCCGCATCGGGTTCGGTCGCGCCGATCTCGCGGAGGGCCTTGACGTGCTGTCCGGTTACATGGGCCGCAAGTAACGCTAGTGCGGTGTCCGGGAGCTCGCATGGGACACGTAACCAACGGGCGCCTAAAATAAAACGGGCGCCCCTGCAGAAGGGCGCCCATGACACGCTCGGAACGGGACGATACGACTTAGAACGGGATATCGTCGTCGTCGAAGCCTTCGTTGACCGGCGGTGCCGAGCGCTGCGGAGGCGCATTGCCCCCGCGCGGCTGACCGTAGTCATCACCACCGCCGCGTTGCTGACCACCGGCGCCGCCGCCGTAGTTGCCGCCGCCACGCTGCTGGCCGCCACCGCCGCCACCCGCAGCGGCACCGCCACCGCCACCGCCGCCGAAGTTGCCGCGTGACGGCTGGCGCGCACCGCCGCCCTGACCACCGGCGAAGTTACCGCCACCGCCGCCTTCGCCACCGCCCTGACCACCGAGCATCTGCATCTCGTTGGCGATGATGTCGGTCGAGTAGCGCTCGATACCGTCCTTGTCGGTGTACTTGTCGGTGCGCAGCGAGCCCTCGATGTAGACCTGACGGCCCTTCTTGAGGTATTCGCCGGCGATCTCGGCGAGCTTGCCGAACAGCTTCACGCGGTGCCACTCGGTCCGCTCCTGCTTCTCACCGCTCTGCTTGTCGGTCCAGGCCTCCGAGGTGGCCAGGCGCAGGCTGGTGATCGCCGTGCCGCTGCCGGTGTAACGGGTCTCGGGGTCCGCGCCGAGGTTGCCGACGATAATGACCTTGTTTATGCCGCGTGCCATGGATTTCCCTCGTAATTCATATCGTAGGACGACCGGGTAGTTTGGGCGATGGCCGCCATGACCGCAAACACTGGATGGCGGGCGTCCGCCGGGCCGTTGTGTGGGCCCAGTCTCATTCCCATCTGATCTGGACCACGGCAGAGGCGCCGGCGGCACCCGCCTGTAGCGGGCCGACGCGCACATAGCGGGCCTCGAAGGCCAGCCTCGCCTCTCCCTGGCCCCACTCGAACCCCACCGGGGTCGTGCCATCGGGCAAGACGGCGTCATCCGTGCCGGTGCGCAGCTCGATAGCGACGCCGCCCGCCCCGCCGGCCACGGCGAGGTATCGCGGGTCGGGTGCATAGGCAGGCGCACGTACGGTGACCGTGGCCCGCGAGGCCCCGATGCAGTCCACTCCGATGAAGGAGCCGCCTCGCCACGTACTTGTCGCCCCAAGCCGCCCCAGGTCGGCAAACGTCACACTCCCCAGATCGATCCGGAGCCGGACATTGGAGAGGACGCAGGACGGGATCACGGCCCCCGTGACCTCGAAATCCAGCGTGTCGTCGGCGCACGCGATCGGCGAGACCAGCGCGGCCGCCAGGGCAAGCGTTACGCGGCCCCGATGGGCGCGTCTCGTGCCGAGGTTCCCGACCCTCATTGGCAATCTCCTTCGTGCTGTTCGAGCGTGCCCTGCTGTCGGACAGCCGTCATGCTCAGGACGCAGCGGCCCGCGCCCGCGCCGGACCAGCGGACGGTAATGGGCAGGGGGGGTTCATCCCAGCGGACCAGTGCCCTGCCACCCTGCCCGACGAAGCCCATCGAGCGACCCTGGCCATCGATCACCTCGGCGCCGAAAGGCAGCGGCGTGCCATCGCGCATACGCCCGGCGATCAGGACCGTGGGGTGGGCCTCGGTATCGAACGGCAGCAGGACGATCGCGCCCGCCGTGGGGACGACCCGTGCCTGCGTGGCGCCGAACGTGATACCCAGAGGCAGACCCGTCGGGTCGATGTCCACGTGGTTCCAGCGGTAGGGGGCCAGGTCGGGAAGCACGGCATAGCCACGACGATCGATTTGGCCGACCGACGATGCGGCCAGCCGCGCACCCGTGGCATGCCGCGCACGGACCAGTCCCATCGCCTCACCCAGGTGAGGGGCGAGCGTCACACCCCCCGCATGGACGATGGCTGCGCCCGACGCGGACAGCGACGCGGACGATGAACCGGTCGACCGGCTGATGGCGAGGCCGATGTCCCCGCCGCCCGACGCACGTGATGCCGAGGCATCCAGGCGCTCGCCTGTGGCTTTACCCGAGGCCATCGACGCGGCATACCCCCATCCACGATTTTCCCGGGTAGCTCCCGTTACGCCTGCCTGCCACTCACCGCCATGCTCGTCGGCGCGCCAGGCGAATCGAGCCTGGGCATGGCGCGCACCTCCGCCCAGCGGCACCGAAACGGAAACCTGCCCTTCCGTGGCGCCAGAACGTCCGTCGCCCGCGGCACCACGACGTCGTCGGCGGACCGACAGGTCGAGCGCTGCGGAGGCCCACAGGCGACTCCATGTCAGCGCGAGGTCCGAGACGGAAGCGTCGCCCGACCGTGAGAGGTATGACAGGCCGACGCCCAGAGCACCACCGCCTTCCCCGAGCGACCGCTGGTAAAGCATGTCGATGCGCTGCTCGCGCGCGCGTCGCGCGCGGGGCATCCGCGTTTTGCGCCGGTTCGGCACGCCGCGATGGGTGATGCCATGCGTGACGCTGGCAGAGAACAGGCTGTCGTCGCGCCAGCGTACGCCGTAGCGACCGCGCCAGCGGGATTCGCCGGAGCGGCCCCGGGGACCGCTGGCTTGCATGCCATCCAGCGAGAAACCGCCGTGGCGCGTATCGATGGCCGCACCGGCAGCCAGCCAGCGGTCATCCCGCAAGCGGCGATGACCCGCGTACAGCGTCACACCGTGCGAAAACCCCTGCCGCCAGAGCGCCTGGACCAAGGGCGCATCACGCCGACCTGCCGCTTGCGAATGGCCGACGGCCACCGCGAAACGGTGCTCGCTTTCGGACAGCAGTTCCGGCATGGGCGAATAGGGCACACGCATCTGACGGTGGCCACCTCGCTCCTCCTCGATGTCGACGACCAGGTGGCCACCCTGCGCGGACGCGGGAAGATCGTCGAGTACGAAGGGACCCGCGGGAACGGATACTTCCCTGAGGAGCGTCCCTCCCTGGGAAATGCGCACGCGGGCCCGACTGGATGAGACGCCACGAACCACGGGCGTGTAGCCGAGGGTGCCGCGTGGGTTCATCCGGGCATCGCTGGCCAGCTGGATGCCTCTGCCCCGAAGTGGCTCGAACAGATCGACGGCAAGCGAGAGATCGCCCACGCGCCACGACGCATCCATCGCCTCGAAGGGATGCTGGAGGAACGTCTGCGTCGAGCGATAGCGTCGAGCGGTCATCGCACCCGAGTGCCGTAACCGCCATGGCCCCATGTTGAGCCCCGCATCGTCGGCCAGGAACATCGAGCGCCTGTGCCGTCCACGGGACGATGCGTCCTGCATGTTGAGACGCCAACCCAGTAGCCCGGCAGCGATACCCCGGGCCCACTGATGGCGGGGAGGGACGCCGCGCCGCCGACGCACCAGCAGGGCCTGCGGAATCTCGACGTCGAGGCGCTGCTCGGCAACGTCCAGATGGGTACGCGCGCCCGGGACGCGACGGCCCAACGGCTCGCAGGGATCGTCGTCACCGGGAATACTGGTTGCCGCCAGACCGGCACGCTCCAGTTCGGCACGCGCAAGGCAGGGAACGGCATCGCTTCCCGGTTCACGCTCGACGAATCGCATGGAGCGACGTGCCTGCCACTCGTCGTTCAGCCACAGATCGACTTCGTAGACGCCGGGGAGCACGGCGTTACCACGACGAAATCGCGACAGATCGACCGTCATTGCCGCACCGCCCGGCAGGAAGCTGGCATCAAAGTCGACCGCCTTGCCATCCTGGGCATGCGCCCATCGCGCCAGCAGGGCAAGCATACCCGCCACCAGCGGGATGACATGCCACGGGTGCCGTCGTGGAGCCATGGGATGACGTTCCTCTTCATGGCGTCACGTCGGCCTGCCCAGGAACGAGGGCACCGAAGTCGTTGATCGATGCAAAAGACACCCGTGCGTGTTGCCCGGCTGTCGCGGTGTCCGGCAGGGCAAGCCGCGTCGTGGCACCGGGTTCGACCATGCCGCCACCCAGCGACCAGGACCCGGCTTTTACATCGTCGGCGAGGAGCGTCACGTCGTTGAACGAAACGACATAGGGTGAGGCGTTGTGTACCTGCACGGCAGGACGATCTCCCTCGCGCACCAGGGACCATTGCAGTTTTTCCGTGGCACGCACGACAGGCAGGGCGAGGCCGTCCGGCCGGTGGAAAAGTTTCAACCGGTGACGGAAAGCGAACTGCAGGAGGTTCTGGTCGGCAGCGCCCTCGGCTCTTGGCGGGATTTCCAGTACGTTGAGCCAGTAGAGCTTCTCCTGATCCGTGGGGAGCGCATCGCCCGCGTGCACGATACGTAGCGTATGGCCCTGGCCCGGATCGATACGAAACACGGGCGGCGTCATGACGAAAGGACTCCTGGCGCTCTGCGGCGTCGACGCTTCGTCGCCGTCATCGACCCATGCCTGCACGAGCGCGGCTTCCTCACCCTTGTTCTGGATACGGACGGCGACATCGCGCTGTTGCGCGGGAAACACGATGCGCGTGCCGCTGATGACCACAGCGGCATCCGCGCAGGGAGAGAACAGGCTGGCAACGACAATCAGTGGAAGAAGGCGCATGGGAACTCCTGTACGCAGGATCGGTGACATCAGTCGTAGACGATCTGGAAGCCGACACTCGAGTTGGCCGTGCCCGCCGTGGCACCGCCGAGGCTGATGTAACGCGCGATCAGCGGAATGGACGCCTTGTGCTCGCTGATCTCCACGCTGGGGGAATCCTGCGTGTAGAGGTTGATCGACTTGCCTGTGCTGTCGGCGATGTCGACCTGCACGTTGGTCGCCGCATCCACCGCCGGCTCCACCTTGAGATGGCCGCTGACGGGATCGAGCAAGGGGCTGGCCGGGTCGAACCGCACCTTGGCCTTCAGGCCATCCACGCATTCGTCGTTGCCACCGACCAGGATGACGAAGCCGCGATCGCCCGCGGTCTGGTTGACCGTCGCGAGGCTTGCCGCACTGATGCGGTCGAGGGCCACGACCTTCCTGGCCGCTCCCGTGCCGGGCATCACGTTTTCCGCCTTGCAGGTGGTGGCTTCGATGCGTCCGGTGATCTGAATGGTGCCGTCGTTTTGCGCCAGCGCGGGCAGGGACGCGACGAGCGCGAACGATGCGACGAACATCGAAGAAGCGGGTTTCCTGTACATGGACGGCAACCTCTTGGAAGGAGAGAAGGGTGCGCGGCATGACGAACGAAATACGACGCGCAGGCCAAGTCTGACCGCACGTTCCTGCGTGAATCGATATGGCTATTCTGAAAAGGGGATGACAGCCGAAGACCGTAAAGCGTCAGACGGACTCGTCTGCCGCCACGCCCGGCATACCCGCGATTCGCCGCGTCCCGTACACCACGAGCGGCAACCAGAGCAGGGTGAACGCCGCCGCGCCTCCGAACACGCCATAAAGGCCGAGCCTTCCGAGTGCCAGCCCACCCAGCGCGCCGCCGACGAACGCACCGAAGAACTGCGACGTGGAGTACGCGCCCATGGCCGCACCCCGCAGCGCGGCGGGTGCCAGGCGCGACACCAGGCTGGGCATGGCGGCTTCCAGCAGGTTGAAGGCGGCGAAGAAGAACGTAGCCGCCACGCCAAGGACGACCAGGTGGTTGCCGCCCCACGCCATGCCAGCCAGGGACAGGCCGAGTACGAAGACGCAGCCGACGATCACACGGGTCGCGCGCTCGATGTCACGCATCCGCGGCAGCAGCGCTCCCATGGCCACCGCGGCCAGGGTCAACACGGGCAGGTAGAGCATCCAGTGATGCGCTACGGGCAGGTGCAGCACGTCGGTGAGCAGCAAGGGCAGCCCGACGAAGGACGCCGTCAGCAACGCATGCAGGAAGAAGACCGATCCGTTCAGGACGAGCATGCGCGTGTCCACGAACATCGATGCCAACGTGCGCCAGGTCACCGTCATCGGTAACGCCTGACACGCCGGCGTGGGCACCTGCCACCAGAGCATGACGATGGCAGCGACCGCCAGGAGC
Source organism: Xanthomonas sp. NCPPB 2632 (assembly GCF_041228075.2). Taxonomy (NCBI): domain Bacteria; kingdom Pseudomonadati; phylum Pseudomonadota; class Gammaproteobacteria; order Lysobacterales; family Lysobacteraceae; genus Xanthomonas; species Xanthomonas sp. NCPPB 2632. Next base: position 795,645 of record NZ_CM192979.1, on the reverse strand, counting down.
GAGGTCAAACCAAACAACCCCGGAAGACCAGCGATCGCCTCGAGCGGCGGCCCGAGCACGAGCGCCAGCAGGAACGACATGCCGATGCTCACCCCGATGATGCCCATCACCTTGCCGCGGTTGGCCTCGCAGGTGAGGTCGGCGGCCAGTGCCGTCCCGGCGCCAGCGACGGCCCCCATGCCCTGCAGGGCTCGCCCGAGCACGATGCCGGTCAACGTATGCGAAAGCGCCGCGACGATACCGCCCACCGCGAAGACCACCAGACCCAGCGTAATGGCCGGCTTGCGACCGATCCGGTCCGACAGCAGCCCCAGGGGAATCTGCAGGCACATCTGCCCGATGCCGTAGACGCCCAGGGCGAGCCCGATCAGCCAGGGCGTGGCGCCCGGCAGGGCCCGCGCATACACGGAAAACACCGGCAGGATCAGGAAAAGCCCGAACAGGCGAAGGCTGATGACGCCCGCCAGCGTCAGCGCGCTACGCCGCTCCAGGGAACTGAGTTTGCTCACCGACAGGGTCCGGGCGAATCACCCGCGAGGGGCGTCGACCGACGATTATACGGGCCCCATCCGAATCCACGGCGAAACCACGTAGCAGACCCTATACTGTGGGCTGATTTGCCGCACGCGACCCGATAGATGGACTCCATAGCATCCCGCTCGACCTCCCTCGACTTCGCCGACGTCCGTGCGCTGGCCGCCGACGACATGAAGGACGTCGACGCACTGATCCGCCAGCGGCTGTCCTCGGATGTGGTCCTGATCAATGCGATTGCGGACCACATCGTTGCCGGCGGCGGCAAACGGCTCAGGCCGATGCTGCACGTTCTTGCGGCACGCGCGGCGGGTTATGCGGGCAAGCAACACGCCAAGCTGGCCGCCATCGTCGAGTTCATCCATACCTCCACGCTGCTGCACGACGACGTCGTCGACGAGTCGGACATGCGACGCGGACGCAAGACGGCCAATGCGTTGTGGGGCAATGCGGCCAGTGTCCTGGTAGGCGATTTCCTCTATTCGCGCTCGTTCCAGCTGATGGTCGAGCTCGACGACATGCGGATCATGCGCATCCTGGCCGACACCACCAACACCATCGCCGAGGGCGAGGTGCTGCAGCTGCTCAACATCGGCAATGCGGACGTGGACGAAGCCGCCTACCTCGCCGTCATCGAACGGAAGACGGCCGTCCTGTTTGCCGCTGCCACCGAACTCGGCGGCGTGCTGGGCGGCTTGCCCGAGGCACAGGTGGTGGCGCTGCGGCGCTACGGCCTGGAACTGGGCTATGCCTTCCAGATCGCAGACGATTTGCTCGACTACGTATCCGATGCGGAAACCCTGGGCAAGAACATCGGCGACGACCTTGCCGAGGGCAAGCCCACCCTGCCCCTGATCTATGCCATGCAGGTGGCCGACGACGAGCAGCTGGCGTCGTTCCGTCATGCCATCGAGCACGGCGGACTGGACTCGCTCGACCGCATCGTGTCGGCCATCCGGGATTCGGGTGCGATCGAGCGCACGTACGAGAAGGCCGTGATCCATGCCACGGCGGCGCGCGAAGCGCTTTCCGCATTGCCCGCCTCGCCTTACCGCGACGCACTGGCGGCGCTCGCCGATTACTCGGTCGAACGCCGCTTCTGACGGATTATTTCCGCGCGGCGAACGACTCGCTCAGCCACGCCCGCATAGCGGTGTAGGCACGTTTGGCCACCTTGTCGTCGTAGCGGCAATTGCCGGTTGGCGAGGTGGCTTCCTTCTCCGTGAAGCAGTGCACGGCGCCACCGAAATCGGTCGAGGCCCAGTCCACCTTGCCCCCGCGCATCTCTGCCTCGAACGCGGCGCGCTGCTCCGGCGGCACGTTGGTATCGTCCGCGCCGTTGAGCGCCAGCACGTGCGCATGAATCTGCGAAGCGAGCTTCGGATCGTCGGTGGAGAGCAGGCCGTGGAAGCTCACCACCGCGGCCAGGTCGGCGCCCGTGCGCGCAAGGTCGAGCACGGCCGAGCCACCGAAGCAGAAGCCGATGGCGGCAAGGCGCATCGGATCGATCGGCGCGTTCTTTTCCTGGGCCTTCAGCTCATCGAAGGCGCGCGTGACACGCTGGCGCATGATCGTGCGGTCGGCGTACAACGGCTTCACCGCGACACCGGCCTCGGCCTCCGAGGTGGGGCGGATATCGCCGCCGTACATGTCGGTCAGGAGGATGACGTAATCCTTGCCCGCGATCTCCTTGGCCTTGGCCACGGCGCGGTCGTTGACGCCGAACCAGTTCGGCACCATGACCAGGCCGGGCCGTTTTCCGGCCGCCGCATCGTCGTAGACGAGGACACTCTTGAAGGTCACGCCGTGATCGGTCCATTGGACCGGCCGCGCGACCATGGCCGCGGAAGCGGCGCCCATGGAACCAATAACCATTAAGGACAAGGCTAGCAGCGTGCGGCGCATCGGCATCACTCCCCGGAAAGCGCCCAGCATAGGCGCCCCGGGGGCGTCACGGCCAGTCGTCCGGTCAGCGACCCGCGGCGTGCCTGGCCAGCGGCCGCTTGAGCGGCGCCAGTGCATTCACCAGGCGCATGCCCAGGCCACGCGCCGCGACCAGCGGGGGCGACGTCCAGCCGTAAACCCGCCCCAGGGCATCGAACGACCAGGCATCGATGCCGTTGGCACTGCCGCGCCGCCGCGCGTAACGCCGCAATACGTGCGACGCGCCGATATCACGCCCGGCATCGCGCGCGGAGACCAGCGTATCGCGCAAGGCCTCGACGTCGCGCAGGCCGAGGTTCACGCCCTGCCCCGCCAGGGGGTGAACCGCGTGCGCCGCGTCGCCGAGCAGTACCGTGCGGCCGGATTGATAGCGGTCGGCCAGGCGCAGGCGAAGCGGGAACGCGGCGCGACGGCCCACCGACAGGATCTGCCCAAGCCGGAAGTCGCTGGCCACGCCGAGCGCATCGCGGAAGGCCTCGTCGTCCAGGCCCATGACCCGATCGGCCTCGGCATCGGGCAGTGTCCAGACAATGGAACTGCGGCCGTCGCCCAACGGCAGCAGGGCGAGGGGGCCGGAGGGGAGGAAGCGCTGCCAGGCCGTGCGCTCGTGGGGATGCGCCGTGGTGACATGCGCCACCACGCCACGCTGTGCGTAGTCGTGTCCGTGGGTGTCGATTCCCACCATGGCGCGCAGCGGCGAGTCGGCGCCGTCGGCGGCCACGACCACGCGTGCCGCGATGAACCGGCCATCGTCGAGTTCGAGCTGCGCGCGATCCTCACGCTCGGTGTAGCCGACCACCGCCGCGGGCACGACGCACTGGACACCGGCGTCGTCCAGGGCACGCCACAGGACCGACTGCACCAGCGTGTTCTCGACGATGTAGCCGAGCACGTCGCGCCCCTCGTCGGCGGCGTCGAAACGCAACGCGGCGCCGGTCTCGGCATCCCAGACCGCCATGTGTTCGTAGCCGGAGGCACGTGCGTCGCGAATGCCGGCCCAGGCGCCCAATGCGTCCAGCAGCAGCACCGACGACGGGGCGAGACCGACCACGCGCAGGTCCACCTCGTCCTCCGCACGCCATGCCGCCGGTTCGCGAGCATCGACGAGCGCGACCGCAAAACCCGCCCGGGCCAGCGCCAGCGCCGCCGCGGCACCGACCATGCCACCGCCGACGACCGCTACGTCGAGCGGACCGCCGCGGCGACGCGACGAGGGGGTCATGCCGAGGTCGCTCATGGCGTCGGCTCGCGCACGGCGAACGGCGCGTTCGCCCGAAACCCCATGCCGCGACGGCCGAGCGCATGGCGCAACGGTGGCACGCGATCCAGCGCCAGCATCGCCAGCGAACGCAAGGGACCCAGCAGGGGCTGGTCGAGGCAGGCCAGGCGAACCAGGCCGTGGCTCATGGCCATGGTGCCGTCGCGATCCGGCGTCCGGCGGCTTGCGTACTCGGCAAGCAGCGACGGGGCGCCCGGGTCGTCGGCCACGGCCACCAACTCGGCCAGGGTCAGGGCATCGCGAAGGCCCAGATTGAACCCCTGTGCGCCGATGGGATGCACCGTCTGCGCGGCATTGCCGACCAGCACCGCGCGGTCGGACGTGACCGCGGACGCCGCCACGCGACGAATGGGATAGGGCGAGCGCTTGCCGGGACGCGTCAATCGCCCCAGCCGCCAGCCGAAGCGCTCCTGCGCCAGCGCGCAAAAGGCGGCATCGTCCATGGCCGCCACCGCATCGGCCTGGTCGGCGGCGACGGTCAGGACCACCCCGATGCGTCGATCCGCCAGCGGCAACACCGCCACCGGGCCGGCATCGGTAAACCGCTCGAAGGCCCGCCCGCCCGGATCGCGCTCCGGCGTGAACGTACTGACGAAGAGAGCCTGGTCGTAGTCGTACTCGTGGGTGGCGATACTCAGCTGTGAGCGCACCCCGGAATGCGTGCCGTCCGCGCCGACCAGCAACGACGTGTGCAGGGTGCGTACGCCGCCCTGCGTCGCCACTTCCACCGCCCAGCCATTCCCTTCGGAACGTATCCGCTCCACCCGTCCAGGCGCCAGCCGGGTCAGGTGCCGACACCCGTCGAGGCGGGCCAGGAGCGCCGCACCCAGTTCGCGCGCGGGCAGCGTCCAGCCGAGCGCGTCCACGCCTTCGTCGTCGTCGCTCATGCGAACACTGCCGAAATCCCCGGACCGGCTGGTATGGATATGCGTGATCGGCGTGGCGCGATGCTCCGCGAACGCCCAGACGCCGATGGCACGCAGGCCGTTCACCGTGGCGCGCGCCAGGGCGAGGTTGCGCTCGTCGTAGCTGGGCTGTTGCCCGACCGTGGGGGCGGCCGCTTCGATCAGCACGGCGGGCACGCCGGCCGCGTCCAGCGCGATGGCGAGGCTGGCACCGACCAGGCCGCCGCCGACGATGAGGATGGGTTCGGGTGTTGGGCTCATGGCGGAATCATACCGCCGCCGCGTGAATGCGCCGGCGTTGCGGCCCCCTGCCGCAGGGGTTGCCGCGCTGGCTAGAATGCGCCCATGGCCAATCGACTCTCCAAGATCTACACCCGCACCGGCGACGACGGCAGCACCGGCCTCGGCGACGGCAGCCGCACCGGCAAGGATTCCCTGCGGGTGACCGCCTACGGCACCGTGGACGAGCTCAACAGCACGATCGGCCTGACGCTGGCGGCCGATGGCGTGGACGACGATGTCCGCGAGGCCCTGGTCCAGATCCAGCACGAGCTGTTCGACCTGGGCGGCGAACTGTGCATCCCCGGCATGGCGATGATCCAGGCCGCGGACATCGACCGCCTGGAAACCGTCCTCGACGGCTTCAATGCCGACCTGCCGGCACTGAAGGATTTCATCCTGCCCGGCGGCGGCATGGCGGCCGCCACCTGCCACGTCGCCCGGACGGTCTGCCGGCGCGCCGAGCGCGATGTGGTGGCCCTGTCCCGCGACGAGGCCATCCGCCCCGAGGCGCAGCGCTACCTGAACCGGCTCTCCGACCTCCTCTTTGTTCTCGCCCGTGTCCTGGCAAGGCGCAGCGGGCATGGCGAGGTGCTCTGGCAGCACGTGCGCCGCCCGCGCGGCTGAGTCGGCGGTGTAAGCTCGCGGGGCCGGAGCGGCGATCGACGCCGCGCCTCAGGATGGGGTTCATGCTCATGGGTGACGTGCCATCGTGCCGCCGCATAGGGGATTCTGCTAAGTTGGCCGCCTTTCGTAACCCGGATAAGACCGAGCCCGTGACGTCACGCATCAGCATCCTGCCTAAACGCCGCCTGCTGGCGACCGCCGTCGCCCTCATCGTTTCGGCCCCTGCCTGGCAGGCGCAGGCCCAGAGCGCCCCGACCCAGGGTGAAACGCGCGCCGTGGCACCGGTGGCGTCTACCGTGCCTGTCACACCGGTGGCCTCCACGCCGAACGCCGCCATGGCGCCCGCGGAGACCTGTCCACTGGGCTCGTTCATCTGCCCGCCCCGCCCGATCAGCTACGCGTTGTGCCGTCCGAACGCCATGCTCGACTTCTATGAGCCCGGCGTCACCAGAGACAGCACGCTGCGCGACACAGCGGTGACCGATGTCCATTCGGGCATCGACGACGGCAACGCCAGCGGCGTCAAGGTCGAAAGCCCGGAGCCCAACCTCTACCACATGACCGGCGGCGTCCGCCTGGAGCGCGCCGACCAGGTGCTGCGCGCCAACGACGTCACCTACAACTCCGATTCCACGGCCTACGACGCCAAGGGCAACGTGAAGTACCAGGAGGCCGGCATGCTGGTCTCCGCCGACCGCATGACGGGCACCACCACGCCCAACGACGGCGACGCCTACAACGTGCGCTACCAGTTGCTGCAATCGCGCGGCAATGGCGTGGCCGACCACGCGAAGATCATCGACCCGCAGCATGGCCGCTTCCAGATGGCGTCCTACTCCACCTGCGACATCGGTTCCCGCAAGTGGGAGTTCCGCGCCAAGACGATCATCCTGAACAAGGAAACCGGCGTCGGCGAGGCGCGCAGCGCCACGATGCGCGTCATGAACGTGCCCGTCGCGTACCTGCCGTACTTCACGTTCCCGCTGGACGATCGCCGCAAGAGCGGCTTCCTGTACCCGACGTTCGGCTCGTCCAGCCGTTCGGGCATGTATCTCAACCTGCCGTACTACTGGAACATCGCACCCAACTACGACGCGACGATCACGCCGGGCTACTACAGCGACCGTGGCTTCCTGCTGGGCACGGAGTTCCGCTACCTGCTGCCGCGCTCCAACGGCACGTTCGACCTGCAATACATGGCGCACGACAAGGGCCCGGACCAGGACGAGAGCGGCACCAGCGATCGTGACGGCTCCACGAAGCGCTATCTGGTCCAGATCACCAACTCGACCAACCTCGGCGCCGGCTTCGGCTTCGTGGCGAACATCAACCGCGCATCCGACAACCAGTATTTCCGGGATTTCAGCAACGACCTCTATCAGTCGGCTGTCGGCATCCTGAGTTCCAGTGCCTATGTCACCAAGGGTGGAAAATACTGGAGCGCCTCACTGGGCGCGGACGATTACCAGAACGTGGACGCCGGGCTGCCGAACTGGGTGGTGCCGTACCGCCGCTGGCCGCGCGCGACGTTCAATCTGCAGGCACCGCTGAACAACTGGCTCGACGTGGGCGTCGATTCGGAAGCTGTGGCTTTCCGCAAGATCGACAAGCAGCCGTTCACCCCACAAAATCTCGGCAAGCTGGGCCAAGTCGACGGCAACCGGCTCGACCTTGCGCCCTACCTGGCCGCCGATTTCTCGGGCGCCTCCTGGTTCATCCGGCCACGCGTCGAGTATCGCTACACCGATTACCGTCTGGATTCGGACTACCAGTACTACCATTTCGCGCAGCAGAGCCCGTCGCGTTCCGTCCCCATCAGCAGCCTCGACGCCGGCCTGATCTTCGATCGCCAGACCAGCCTGTTCGGCACCAATTACACGCAGACCCTCGAACCGCGCCTGTATTACCTCTACGTGCCGTACCGCAACCAGTCCAACCTGCCCACGTTCGACACCAATGCGATGTCGTTCGATTTCTGGCAGCTGTTCACGACCAATCGCTTCTCCGGCGCCGATCGCCAGATGGATGCGAACAACCTGACCGCCGCGTTGACCACGCGACTGCTCGATGACACCGGCGTCGAGCGCCTGTCGGCCAGCATTGGCCAGATCAAGTATTTCAGCGACCAGAAGGTGCAGATGCCGGGCGTCGCGCCGACCGACTTCAGCCGGTCCGACTACGTCGCCCAGCTGGGCGTTCAGTTCAACGACAAGTGGCGCCTGAACAGTTCCTACCAGTGGAACCCGAACAAGCAGCCCAGCACCTACGTCAACGACCAGAACATGATCTACAACTCCGGGCGCAACACCGACCTGGCGACGGTCATGGTCCAGCGCCGTATCAAGGGCGACGGCATCGTCAACTTCTCCTACCGGTACCGCCGCGGCGTGATGGAACAATTCGACACATCCGTGGTCTTTCCTGTGTCGGAGCGCTGGCGCGCGCTGGCCCGCTGGGTCTATGCCCGCCGGGACATCGTGCCGGTCACCTTCAACGGCGGCCTCCCGTTTACCACCTTCGACTACTCGCACCGGACCCTGGAAGCCGCGGTGGGTATCGAGTACGACAGCTGCTGCGTCGCCTTCCGCGTGCTCGGTCGCCACTACGTACACGACTACCTGCGCGAGACGGACAACGCGGTGATGTTCGAGGTGGAATTCAAGGGCTTGGGCTCGCTCAACCCGCAATCGGGCGCCTACCTGCGCCGTGCTATCCTTGGCTATCAATAAGTGGGGCAGGTGCCCCGGGCTCCCTATTCGATGAAGCAGATCCTCTCGTACTCCCTGCTCGCCGCCTCCCTCCTGGTGGCGATGCCCCCGGCCCATGCCCAGTTGATGCCTTCGGCCCAGCCGACGACGTCGGGCGCGACCGCCGGCAACGGTTCGATCGACCGCATCGTCGCGGTGGTCGAGGAAGACGTCATCCTGCAGAGCGAGCTGGACGAGGCCATCAACGCCATCGTCCGCCAGTACGCCTCGAATCCGGGCCAGCTGCCGCCGAAGGACGTCCTGGCCCGCCAGGTGCTCGACCGCCTCATCCTGATGAAGCTGCAGGTCCAGCGCGCCAACGACCAGAACATCCACGTGTCCGACCAGGACATCGACCAGGCGGCCACCAACGTGGCCCAGCAGAACAAGATGAGCCTCGACCAGCTGCGTGCGGCAGTGGAGCAGGACGGCTACAGCTACGCAGCGTTCCGCCAGCAGCTGTCCGACCAGATCATCGCCCAGAAGCTGCACGAGAGCGTGGTGCGCGACCAGGTCACCGTCACCGACGCCGAGGTCAACAACCTGCTGGCCAGCCCGAGCTACAAGGCCGGCGAGGTCCACCTCGCGCACATCGCCATCAGCACCCCCGCCAATGGCGGTGCCGCCGACATCGCGCAGGCGGAAGCCAAGGCCGCCGAGGCGATCAAGGCGATCAAGGGCGGCATGGACTTCAACGCCGCAGCCATCCGCTTCTCCGACGCGCCCGACGCGCTGGACGGCGGCGACCTGGGCTGGCGCCGCCTGGACGAAGTGCCGCCCGCCTTCGCGGACGCTGTCGCCACCCTCAAGCCGGGCGAGACCACCGCCGCCCTGCGCGGTCCCACTGGCTTCCACATCCTGAAGCTGGTCGACACGCGCGCGCCGGGCCGCCAGATCGTCACCGAGTACCACGCCCGTCAGATCCTCATCAAGCCGTCCGAGCTGGTCACGCCGGAGCAGGCCGAGAAGAAGGCGCAGGACCTGTACACCCGCATCGTCGACAAGAAAGAAGATTTCGCCAAGCTCGCCAAGGATGAGTCCAAGGACAACACCACGGCGAACAACGGCGGCGACATGGGCTGGTTCGCCAAGGATGCCTGGGGTCAGGCCATTGCCACGCAGGTCGAGCAGCTGAAGGACAACGAGGTCTCGCACCCCATCCAGACGGATGCCGGCTGGATCGTCCTGCAGCGCCTGGGCTCGCGCCAGAGCGACCTGACCGACCAGTTGCAGCGCGACCAGGCCCGTCAGGCCATCGGCAACCGCAAGGCGGAAGAAGCCTACGAGAACTACCTGCGTGAGCTGCGTTCCACATCCTTCGTCGATATCCGCGTGCCCGAGCTGAAAGACCCGAACGACAAGCAGGCAAGCACGGCCTCCACGCCGTAATACCACCATGACCGCGACCACCCTGCCACGGCTCGCCGTCACCGCCGGCGAGCCTGCCGGGGTAGGTCCGGAGCTGGTTGCCCGCCTGGCGGCCAGCGATCTCCAGGCCGATATCGTCGCCATGACCGACCGGCAGTTGCTTAGCCGCGCGGCCGCCGCCGCCGGCATCACGCTCCATATCGACGACGATAACGGTCAGCGCATCGGCAGCCGGACACCCGGGCACGTCCGCGTGCGACACGTGCCGCTGGGAGCGCTGGAGACCTTGGGCAGCCCCGACCCACGCAACGCTCGCCACGTGCTGGACATGCTGGCCGCGGCCGCCGATGGGTGTGCCACGGGCGAGTTCGATGCCGTGGTCACCGGCCCCGTGCAGAAATCCAGCATCAACGAGAGTGGCATCGCCTTCAGCGGCCACACCGAGTTCTTCGCCGAGCGCGCGGGCGTCGATGTGGTGATGATGCTGGCCAGCCCCGAACTGCGCGTCAGCCTGGTCACGACCCACCTCCCCCTGTCCGCGGTGCCTGCGGCGGTCACCGCGGCGCGCATCGAGCGCACACTGCGCATCGTGGCGCGCGCACTGGTGCAGGATTTCCGCCTGGCCTGCCCGCGCATCGCCGTGCTCGGCCTCAATCCGCACGCGGGCGAGGGCGGCCACATGGGCCGCGAGGAACTGGACACCATCATCCCGTTGCTGGATCGACTGCGCGACGAAGGCATGATCCTGCTCGGCCCGCTGCCGGCGGACACGGCCTTCGTTCCCGCCATGCGCGAGCACTACGATGCCGTGCTGGCCATGTATCACGACCAGGCCCTGCCCGTGCTCAAGAGTGAAGCCTTCGACCGAACCGTCAACGTGACGCTGGGGCTGCCTTACATCCGTACCTCGGTAGACCACGGCACGGCGCTGGACCTCGCGGGCACCGGCCGCGCGGATCCGGCCAGCCTGTTCGCCGCCACCCGTCTCGCCATCGACCTCGCCCGCCACCGGGCCACGCCATGAACACACGCCCCAAGAAGAGTTTCGGCCAGCACTTCCTGCACGATAAGCGCTACATCGATCGCATCGTCGCGTCCGTCGCACCCAGGGATGGCGACACCGTCGTCGAGATCGGGCCGGGCGAAGGCGCCATGACGATGCCCCTGCTGGCCGTGGCGAAGCGCATGACGGCGATCGAGCTGGATACCGACCTCATTCCCGGGCTGCAGGCCCGCGCGGCCGCCATCGGCGAGTTGTGCATCGTGCACTCGGACGTGCTCAAGGTCGATTTCACGGCGCTGGCCAGTGAACTCGGCGCCGAGCGACTGCGCATTGCCGGCAACCTGCCCTACTACATCTCCAGCCCGATCCTGTTCCATTGCGTGGCCCACGCCGCAGCCATCCAGGACATGCACTTCATGCTACAGAAGGAAGTGGTCGACCGCATGGCCGCCGAGCCGGGCAGCAAGGTCTACGGGCGCCTCAGTGTCATGCTCCAGCTGGCCTGCAAGGTGACGCCGTTGTTCACCGTGCCACCGGGCGCGTTCCGGCCGCCACCGAAGGTCGACTCCGCCGTGGTCCGCCTGGTTCCGCTGCCTCAAGAGGCGCTGCCCACGGGCGATCCGGCACGCATTCACACGATCGTGAAGGCCGCCTTCGCGATGCGCCGCAAGACCCTCTCCAACACGCTCAAGGGCCTGGTGGACGAGTCGACGATCCGTGAACTCGGCATCGATCCGCGTGCACGCGCCGAGACACTGGCGCCGATGGACTTCGTGAAGCTCGCAAACGCGGGCTGAGCGCGTTCAGGGCATACTTGCCCACCCCCTTCCCGTGCTCGACAATCCCTCCATGAACTCTAAACAGCCCTACACGATCGACGTGGAGGTCGAAACCCGCTTCGTTCCCGACCAGTCGCAGCCCAAGGACAACCGCTACGTGTTCGCCTACACGATCACGCTGCGCAACGCCGGCGATTCCGGCGCACAGCTGCTGACACGGCATTGGGTGATCACCGATGCGAACGGCAAGGTCGAGGAAGTACGCGGCGACGGCGTGGTCGGTGAACAGCCGTGGATGCGGCCCGGCGAATCGTTCGAATACACCTCCGGCGCCGTACTGGAGACCTCGGTCGGCACGATGGAAGGCAGCTACCGCATGGTGGCGGACGACGGCACGCACTTCGATGCCCCGATCGCGCCCTTCGTGCTTTCGATCCCACGCACGCTCCACTAGGATCGAAGCCATGGATAGTGTGCATGCCCGCGCCGACGACGGCGCGACGGAGCGACAGGACTGATGGCCGTCTACGCGATCGGCGATGTCCAGGGTTGCTACCCCGAACTCCAGCGCTTGCTGGAGAAGCTTCGTTTCGACCCGACGAACGACAAACTCTGGTTCTGCGGCGACCTTGTCAACCGCGGCGGTGAGTCGCTGGCCACGCTGCGGCTGATCCACTCGCTGCGCGACAGCACCATCATCACGTTGGGCAACCACGACCTCTCGCTGCTCGCCATCGGCCAGCGTCGTGAGGACGCGCAGCAACGGGTCAACCCCGAGTTGCGCGAAGTGCTGTTCGCCGACGATGCCCCGGTGCTGCTCGAGTGGCTGCGCATGCAGAAGCTGCTGCACCACGACGAGGCCCTGGGCTGGACCATGATCCATGCGGGCATGGCGCCCATGTGGACACTGCGCCAGGCCCAGCGCGCGGCCCTTGACGTCGAGCGCGAGCTCGGTGGCCCACGTCACCAGCGACTGCTGAAAAACCTTTTCGGCAATCGCCCGCCGGGCTGGAACAATCGCCTGCAGGGCGTGGAGCGCCATCGCGCCACCATCAATACGCTGACACGCATGCGCTACTGCGACGTCACCGGACGGATCGATTTCGAAGGCAAGGGCACGCCCGGCACGCAGAAGCCGGGCATGTATCCCTGGTTCGAAGTGCCGGGCATGCGTCGCCGCGAAACCCGCATCGTCTGCGGCCACTGGTCCGCGCTGGGGCGGTTCGCCGGCCTGGGTGTCTATGCCATCGACACCGGTTGCGTCTGGGGCGGGCAGCTCACCGCCCTGCGCCTGGACACCGAGGAACCGGAATACATCACCGTGAATGCCGAGCCGCATCGGCAGAAGCCCAAGGGCGGCGGCGACTGACCGATAACTACCGACTGCCTGATAAAAACAAACCCGCCTTTCGGCGGGTTTGTTTTTATCAGGCAGGGCCACCCTGTTTCAGGTGAGCTGGCCGTGGCAATGCTTGTACTTCTTGCCCGAGCCGCAGGGGCAGGGATCGTTGCGACCAACCTTCGGACCATCGTTGACGACGGAAGGCATGATCGGCGCGGCGACCTCCGCCGGGCCGTTACCCTGGGGCAAACCCGCGGCCTGCGCATCCGCATGCTGGAATTGCAGCGCCTGGCCGTCGGCCGCACGTTGCTGCTCCGCCTCCATCGCCAGCACTTCGTCTTCACTGCGAACGCGGATACGCGCGAGCATCTGCACCACTTCGCCCTTGATGCGATCGAGCATTTCGGAGAAGAGCTCGAACGACTCGCGCTTGAATTCCTGCTTCGGCTGCTTCTGCGCATACCCGCGCAGATAGATGCCCTGGCGCAGGTAATCCATGCTGGCGAGGTGCTCCTTCCAGGCATTGTCGACCACCGAGAGCATGACGTGCTTCTCGAGCGAGCGCATGGTCTCCGCGCCGATCTGGGCTTCCTTCTCGGCGAACAGGGCGTCAACCGCTTCGCGCACGTGCTCGAGGATGCCTTCGGCGTCCACTTCCTTCTGTGCCTCGACCCACTGCGGCAGGTCGATGCGCAGGTTGAGTTCGCTGGCTAACTCGCGATCGAGGCCGACGAGGTCCCACTGGTCGTCGATGCTGTCCGCCGGCACGAAGCGACGCACCAGGGCAACCACGACGTCCTGGCGGATGTCGCCGATCATGTCGGAGATGTCGTCGGTTTCGAGCAGTTCGTCGCGCTGCGCGTAGATCACCTTGCGCTGGTCGTTGGCGACGTCGTCGAAGTCCAGCAGGTTCTTGCGGATATCGAAGTTGTGCTGCTCGACCTTGCGCTGCACCTTCTCGATCTGACGGGAGATCAGTCGATCTTCCAGCGCCTCGTCTTCCTTCATCCCGAACATCTGCATCCAGCGGCCGATGCGCTCGCCGCCGAAGATGCGCATCAGGTTGTCCTGCAGCGACAGGTAGAAGCGGGACGAGCCCGGATCGCCCTGTCGGCCCGAACGGCCACGCAGCTGGTTGTCGATACGCCGGGATTCGTGGCGCTCGGTACCGATGATGTGCAGGCCGCCGGAAGCGAGCACCTGGTCGTGACGCGTTTTCCAGTCCTCGCGAACCTGCTTGCGCTCGGCGTCGGAGGCTTCTTCGGGCAAGGTGGCCAGCGCCGCCTCGAGGCTGCCGCCCAGCACGATGTCGGTACCGCGACCGGCCATGTTGGTGGCGATGGTGACCGCGCCCGGCGCACCGGCCTGCGCGACGATGTGCGCCTCACGCTCATGCTGCTTGGCGTTGAGCACTTCGTGCGCGATGCCTTCCTGCCGGAGCAGTCCGGAGACCAGTTCGGAGACGTCGATGGACGCGGTGCCGACCAGCACGGGCTGGCCGCGTTCGTGGCAGGACTTGATGTCGGCGATCACCGATTTGTACTTGGCATCCGGACCGAGGAACACGGAATCCGGATTGTCGACGCGCACCATCGGCTTGTGCGTCGGGATGACCACGACCTCCAGGCCGTAGACGGTCTGGAATTCGTAGGCTTCCGTGTCGGCCGTACCGGTCATGCCGGACAGCTTCTTGTACATGCGGAACAGGTTCTGGAACGTGACCGTCGCCAGGGTCTGGTTCTCGCGCTGGATGGGCACGCCTTCCTTCGCCTCGACCGCCTGGTGCAGGCCGTCGGACCAGCGGCGACCCGCCAGCGTACGACCGGTGAACTCGTCGACGATGATGACCTCACCGTCGCGCACGATGTAATCCACGTCGCGCTGGTAGATGCCGTTCGCGCGCAGCGCGGCGTTGAGGTGGTGCACCACCGCCAGGTTCTTCGAATCGTACAGACCGCTGTCCGGCTCGATGACACCCGCCTCGCGCAACAGCTGCTCGGCGTGCTCCATGCCCTCTTCGGACATGTGCACCTGCTTCTGTTTCTCGTCGACAAGGTAGTCGCCCGGGGCCTCTTCCTTTTCCTGCCGGATGAGGCGGGGCACGATCTTGTTCACCGCGATGTACAGCTGCGGGGAATCCTCGGCCGGGCCCGAAATGATCAGCGGGGTGCGGGCCTCGTCGATGAGGATGGAGTCCACCTCGTCGACGATGGCGTAATGCAGGCCGCGCTGGTTGCGCTGTTCCTTGCTGAGCGCCATGTTGTCGCGCAGGTAGTCGAAGCCGAACTCGTTGTTGGTGCCGTAGGTGATGTCCGACTGGTAGGCCTCGCGCTTGTCCGCGTGGTCCATGCCCGGGTACACGACGCCGACCGTGAGGCCGAGAAAGTTGTACAGCCGGCCCATCTGGGCGGAGTCGCGACGCGCCAGGTAGTCGTTCACCGTGACCACGTGAACGCCCTTGCCTTCCAGCGCATTCAGGTACACCGGCAGCGTGCCGACGAGGGTCTTGCCCTCACCCGTACGCATCTCGGCGATACGGCCCGAGTGCAGCACCATGCCGCCGATCATCTGGACGTCGTAATGGCGCATGCCGAGCACGCGCTTGGCCGCTTCGCGGGTGACCGCGAAGGCTTCGGGCAGCAGCTTGTCGAGCGCCTCGCCCGCAGCCAGCCTGCCGCGGAACTCCTCGGTTTTCCCGCGCAGCGCATCGTCGGAAAGCGTTTCGAATTCGGGCTCCAGGGCGTTGATGCGCTTGACCGTCTTGGAGAGGTCGCGCAGCACACGCTCGTTACGGCTGCCGAAAATACTCGTCAGTGCACGATTGAACATCGATCATCCGGATCTGAAACGAAAAAAGGGCGCCGGAAGGCCTTAAGCCGAGCGGCACGAAGGGACGATCATACTACGCCCGCCCCTGGCTTTCCTCGGGGTGGCGGCATGCCGCCACGGATTCAAGGCCGGATCAGCGGTGGCTGCGGACGAAGGCCAGCGGATTGACTACCTGATCGTGGTACCAGACCTCGAAATGGACGTGGGAGCCGGTGGAGCGGCCCGTTGAACCGGCCTTGGCGATCACGTCGCCCACCCTGACCCGCTCGCCCGGGGTGGCGACGATGGCGCTGTTGTGGGCGTAACGGGTCATGTACCCGTTGCCGTGGTCGATTTCGACGACATCGCCATAGCCGCTGCGCTGACCGGCAAAGGTGACCATGCCTTCGGCGACCGCCGTCACCGGCGTACCCGTCGGGGCGGCGATGTCGATGCCCGTGTGCCGGGCACTGTGCCCGCTGAAAGGATCGGGACGACCGCCAAAGTAGGAGGAGATGTAGCCGTTCACCGGCATGCCCGTCGGCCGCAGGCTGGACTCGATCCGGCGATCCATGAGCATGTCGCTCAGGGCCTCGAGCTGGACCTGCTGGGTATCGAACTGGCCCGATAACCGGTAGATACCGCGATCCAGCGATCCTGGCAGGGTATAGGCGTCGCCAGCAGCGGTCGGTTCCGGACCACCCTGCCCCGGCACCTCGTCGAAGTCGAACTCGCCGGCGTCGAGCTTGCCCACCTGGGTCAGGCGCTCGCCCAGCGCGTTCAGGCGGATGGATTGGGCCTGCAACTGGCCCAGCTTCACGGCCAGGGCGTCGAGGTCTCGCTGGGCGTCCCGCCGGATCTGTGCCACCTGGGCATCCTGGTCGCCCACCTGCTGCTGAAGACCCTGGATATGACCGAGGGCACGGCCTCGGGGACTGGCCACGGCCAGGGCGACGACCGCACCGACGCAGGCAATGCCCAGCACACCGGCCAGGGCGACAGCGGCCATCTTGCAGCGCAGGCGCCGGCAGGAGAGGTCCAGCGTTTTCGGTCCTTTCTGACCGCGTGACACGAGTATGATCTGCATACGTTCCACATCGAAAAGTCCATCGGCCCATGCCACCGCCGTCCAAGCCGTCCCGCCATGCCACCCGTGGACTGAAATCCATCGTGGACGTGGGACCCGTCGCGTCGCTCGCCGCCAAGGCGCGCGAACTCGACCAACTGGACCGCCAGCTGCGCGCGACCCTGCCCTCGCCCATGCGCGACCACATCCGCTTCGCGGACCTGCGCGATGGCCGACTCGTCTTCCTGGCCCCATCGTCGGCATGGGCTTCGCGGGTGCGCCTTTACCAGACGCAGATCCTCGAAGCCGCCCGCGCCATCGGCGCGAAGGCCTACTCGGTCGCCGTGAAAGTGGCACCCTTGCCGCCCGTGGAGGTCATTCCCGACCGGCACAGGCCGCTTTCCGCCGGTGCGGCCAGTCACCTCCGGTCCGCCGCGGCGTCGCTGTCCGATCCCACCCTGCGGGATCTCTTCCTCTACCTGGCTCTCCAGGCAGACAACGAAGATTAATCAAGCACTTAGCGTTCGCCATGGTGAATGCGTAAGTTATACCGCCTCCATGAGGTGGCGAACTTTATAGCATGCATTCACGGGAGGGGCACCTGCCGTGCACACCACGTTCACATCCGCGGGGAGCTTGGGTTGAGATGCCTGGAGCAGGAGCCGGGGTGGGCGGCGACGGCAAGAGCCGGCGGGTGCCACCCTCGGGGCCACGCCTGCGGCGACCCGCTAAGGAAGGGCCGCTCCGCGGCCGTTTGTCTATTCCCCTTCGGGGCGGGTCGGGCTTCGCCCGGGGATTTTCGATTCGCCATCCATGGCTCAGCGAAAATGGCCGGCCGTCCTGGCCGGCCCCGCTGCGCGGCCTTGTCCGTTCGAAGCCCTCGCCTGCGGCTACCGGCCACGAGGGTGGCACCCGCCGGCTCTTTCACGGACTGAGGTTGCGTGTGGGAAAAGCTAAGAGCCAGGTTTCGCTTCGTTGTTGGGAACGCTCACTTGCCTGATGCGCACGGCATCAGCCGCCTTGGGTGGTGTTGAGGGTTCGCGCACACGCGTGCGCTCCTACACACAGCCGACGGATCAAGCGTTGAATAGACCGGCCCTACCTTCGGGGTAGGAGCGCACGATGTGCGCGAACAACCAACAAAGTGCTGACGCCGTACCCCGACCGCTACTCGCTCACCCCACGCGCTGCTCGCCCAACACGCCACCTCAGTTTGAGGAAGAGCCGGCGGGTAGCCCCCTCGGTGCCGGTCGCCGCAGGCGAGGGATTCGAACGGAAAAAGCCCGAAGGGGGCCGGCCAGGACGGCCGGCCGTTTCCGCTGAGACAGGAGGTCGAATCGGAAACCTCCGTTCGAAGCCCGACCCGGCCCGTAGGGCAATAGATAGACGGCCGCGCCAGCGGCCCTTCCTTAGCGGGTCGCCGCAGGCGTGGCACCGAGGGGGCTACCCGCCGGCTCTTGCGCCAGAGCACACGGCACACGGTACACGGCACACGGCACACGAAAACCGTATCGCGAAAAGATGTCGCGCACATCGTGCGCTCCTACAACACAAACGCATGCGCGAACGAACGAAAAAACCCGCCTCGGTGGGCGGGTTTTTCGTGTTGCTGATGTGTCGTCTTGGCTTCGGCTCAAACCGCCTGGGCGGGATGGGCGTAGGAGATCGGCGCCTTGGCCGGGTCCTTGAAGCTGACTTCTTCCCACGCCGCGGCATCGGCCATCAGGCTACGGAGAAGCTTGTTGTTGAGCTCATGCCCCGACTTGTGCGCGGAGTACGCGCCGATAAGGCTGTGGCCGAGCATGTAGATGTCGCCGATGGCGTCGAGGATCTTGTGCTTGACGAACTCGTTGTCGTAACGGAGGCCGTCTTCGTTCAACACGCGGTAGTCGTCGAGCACCACGGCGTTGTCCATCGAACCGCCCAGCGTGAGGTTGCGCTCACGGAGCATTTCGATGTCGCGCATGAAGCCGAACGTACGGGCGCGGCTGACTTCCTTGACGAACGAGGTCGTCGAGAAATCCATCTCGGCCTGCGAGTTGCGCTTATTGAACAGCGGGTGGTCGAACTCGACCGAGAAGCCGACCTTGAAACCGTCGAACGGCTCCAGCTTGGCCCACTTGTCGCCGTCCTTGACGATCACCGGCTTCTTGATACGGATGAAACGCTTGGCCGCGTCCTGTTCCTCGATGCCAGCGGACTGGATGAGGAAAACGAACGGACCGGCGCTGCCGTCCATGATCGGCACTTCCGGCGCCGACAGGTCGACATACGCGTTGTCGATGCCCAGGCCGGCCATCGCGGAGAGCAGGTGCTCGACCGTCGAGACGCGGACCTCGCCCTGGATCAGCGTCGTGGAAAGACGCGTGTCACCGACGTTTTCCGGGCGGGACTTGAGCTCGACCGGGGGATTGAGGTCGGTGCGGCGGAACACGATACCCGTGTTCGGCGCGGCCGGACGAAGCGTCATGTACACCTTGTCGCCGGTATGGAGACCGACGCCCGTGGCGCGAATGATGTTCTTGAGCGTGCGCTGCTTGATCATGTTGGGTCGAACCTTCTTGGCAGCAGCCTAAAGTAGCGGTCATGCTAACACAGTCTTAACCTGTGAATAAACAAACCAGACGGTACAGTCCAGTGTCGCTTCACTGTTCCTTCAGCATGAAGGACAGGCGATTCTCACCGCCCGTGCGACCGAATTGTTCGTCCTGTCAAGCATTTACAAGCTGCTGAAATACGGTCCGCTTTTCCGTCGGCGAAACGGGGACGCTCCGCCGCCCGGACGGGACGGCGGCGGAGCGTCGGTCAACCCGGCGTCGTGCCGGGTCGTCCTCACGTTGTCCTTAACGTGCCTTGGGGTGGTGCGTCAGTCGGCCTGGCGACGCAGGAAAGCCGGGATGTCGAGGTAATCGATCGCCGGCTCGGCGTTCTTCGACGGGGCCGGCTCCGAACGCACCGACGGCACGGCGTCCGACTGCGCGTAGTCGACCACTTCGTTGCCGGTACCCGTGCGCAGCACCACCGGACGCGGACGCTGGCGCATCTCGACCTGCTGCTGCACCGGCTGGCGAACCGGCTGCTTGGCCGTGGCGCCGACGCGGTTGAGGCCGGTGGCGACCACCGTGACGCGGACGTCGTCCTGCATTTCCGGGTCCAGCGAGGTGCCGATCACCACGGTCGCATCTTCCGAGGCGAAGTCGTGGATCACGCGACCGATCTCGTCGAACTCGCGCATGGTCAGGTTCGGACCGGCGGTGACGTTGACCAGGATGCCGCAGGCACCGGCCAGGTTGACGTCCTCGAGCAGCGGGTTGTTGATCGCGGCCTCGGCGGCGGCCTGGGCGCGGTCGTCGCCGCGTGCCGTGCCGGAGCCCATCATCGCCATGCCCATCTCGCTCATGACCGTGCGCACGTCGGCGAAGTCGACGTTGATCAGGCCCGGGGCTGTGATCAGGTCGGCAATGCCCTGCACGGCGCCCTGGAGCACGTCGTTGGCGGCCTTGAACGCGTTGAGCAGGGTGACTTCACGACCCAGCACCGAAAGCAGCTTCTCGTTCGGCACGGTGATCAGCGAGTCGACGTGCTGGGAGAGGTCCTCGATACCCTTGAGGGCGACCTGCATGCGACGACGGCCCTCGAACGGGAACGGCTTGGTCACGACCGCGACGGTCAGGATGCCCTTTTCCTTGGCCAGCTGCGCGACGACCGGCGCTGCGCCGGTGCCGGTGCCGCCGCCCATGCCGGCGGTGATGAAGACCATGTCCGCGCCTTCGAGCATTTCCTCGATGCGCTCGCGGTCTTCCAGCGCGGCCTGACGGCCGACTTCCGGATTGGCGCCCGCACCCAGGCCCTTGGTGACGTTGCCGCCCAGCTGGAGATGCGTGCGCGAGGCGCAGCTCTTCATCGCCTGCGCGTCGGTGTTGGCGACGACGAACTCGACGCCTTCGATATTGGAGTTGACCATGTGGGCCACGGCGTTACCGCCACCACCACCCACGCCGATGACCTTGATGACCGCATTCGGTGCCAGCTTTTCGATGAGTTCAAACATTTCCCGTCCTCCGCAGAACTTTTAGTTTTTTTGGTTTATGTCCCTTGCCCGACTCCTGTCGGCCATGGGTTGCGGGCCATCCTGCTGCCCCGGCGCCCCCCTTCCATCGGGCACCGACTAATTCGATACGACGCTCAGAAATTCTTGGTGAACCAGCTTCGGAACTTTTCAACCATGCTGCCGACATTGCCGGCGGCGGAATGCGTGTGGCGCGCGGCACCCGTGGAGCGCGACCCGTGCAGCAGCAGGCCGACGCCGGTGGAATGCAGCTCCGTGGAGACCACGTCGCCCAGGCCCGACACATGCTGGGGCACGCCGACGCGCACCATCTTGTGGAAGATTTCCTCGGCGAGCTCGAGTGCGCCTTCCATCCGCGACGCGCCACCGGTCAGCACGATGCCGGCGGCGACGAGGCTTTCGTAACCCGAGCGGCGCAGTTCGTCCTGCACCATCTCGAATATTTCCTCGTAGCGGGCCTGCACCGACTGGGCCAATGCCTGTCGTGCGAGGCGACGCGGCGGGCGATCGCCGACGCTGGGGACCTGGATGGTTTCTTCCGCATGCGCAAGCTGCGCAAGCGCGCACGCGTATTTGATCTTGATCTCTTCCGCGTGAGCGGTGGGTGTGTGCACACCGTAGGCGATGTCGTTGGTCACCTGGTCGCCACCGACCGGTAGCGACTTGGTATAACGAATCGCACCCTGCGTATAGATGGCGATATCGGTGGTGCCCGCGCCGATGTCGACAAGGCACACGCCGAGTTCGAGTTCATCCTCGGTCAGCACCGCTTTCGCGCTCGCCACCGCGGCCGGCACCAGTTCGTCGACGGACAACCCGCAACGCTGGATGCACTTGGAGATGTTCTGCACCGCACTGGCCGCACCCGTCACCAGGTGCACACTGGCTTCAAGGCGCACGCCGCTCATGCCGACCGGATGGCGGATGCCGTCCTGGCCGTCGATACGGTATTCCTGCGACTCCTTGTAGAGCACCTTGCGGTCGGCGGGGATCGCCACCGCGCTGGCGGCTTCCAGCACCTGCTCCAGGTCCGCGGCCATGACCTCGCGGTCGCGAATGGCCGCGGTACCGTGCGAGTTGCGCGTTTCCAGGTGGCTGCCCGAGATGGAGGCGTATACCGAGCGGATGTCGCAACCGGCCATCAGCTCGGCCTCTTCCACCGCACGCTGGATGGAATGCACCGTCGATTCGATATCCACCACCGAGCCGCGCTTCATGCCGCGCGACACATGCGTGCCGATGCCGATCACTTCGATCGGTTCGCCAGGCTCGTATTCGCCCACGATCGCGACGACCTTCGACGTTCCGATGTCGAGGCCGACGACGAGCTGTTTGTCGTTCTTGTTTCTCATGATCCTGCTCAACTTCCGACCTTGGGTGTGGCCGTGGTTTCCGGCTGCGGCCACCGGATGGCGAATCCGTTGGTGTAACGAAGGTCGGCGTAGGCGAAACCGCCATGCCGACCGGCGACGAGTTGGGGGTAGACATCGAGGAACCGCGCCAGGCGACGGTCGGCCTGCTCACGGTCGCCGATCACGATCTCCGCGCCACTTTCAGCCGTGACGCTCCAGCTGCCGCGCTCGCTGAGGCTGACGCCGACGATGGACAGGCCGGTGCGGCCTTCGAATGCCTTCTGCGCCTGCGCGTAGAAGCTGACCACTTCGGCCAGGCGCGAATCCGGCCCGCGAAGGCGCGGCAGGTCGCCCATCTGGTCGGCGCCCGGCGCATCGAAAACCAGGCCCTGTCGGCTGATCAGGCGATCCTCGTTCCAGCGCGCGAACGGCTGCCGCTCGTAGATGCGAACCAGCAGCGTATCCGGCCAGCGCTTGCGCACTTCCACCGACTCCACCCACGGCAGGCTGCCAATGGAGTGGCGCACGGTTTCCAGGTCGGTGGCGAAGAAACCCTTGCCGAGGCTGGGTAGCACGGCGCTGCGGATCTGCTCCGCGCTGACGTGGGCGAACTCCGCTTCCACCTTCAGTTGCGTAACGGGCCAGCGACCGGCGGCGAACCAGCCCTGCATGACGCCGACCACGGGCAACACCACCAGCGTTATGGCGATGCCCCAGGCAACCAGACGCGTGGCGGCGGAACCCCTCATGCGCGGGCAGCCTCCCGTTCCATCGAGGTTTCCAGCACGCGCCAGCACAGCTCGGCGTAGCTCAGCCCGGCGACGGCCGCCGCCTTGGGCACCAGCGAATGCGACGTCATGCCCGGGGCGGTGTTCACCTCGAGCAGCCAGTTCTTGCCATGGCGGTCGCGCATGACATCCACGCGCCCCCAGCCGAAGCAGTCCAGCGCGTCGAAAGCCTGCACCGCAAGCGCGCGCATGGCGTCTTCCGCGTCACCGGACAGGCCGGGCACGAGGTACTGCGTGTCTTCGGCCACGTACTTGGCGTTGTAGTCGTAATACTCGCCCTGGGGCACGATCTTGATCGTGGGCAGCACCTCGCGGCCCAGGATGCCGACGGTGAACTCGCCACCTTCGGTGCCGTCGCCCTCGATCAGCGCTTCCATCAGCATGTCGCCCGGGTAACGGCGGGCCAGTTCGACGGCCGCATCCAGGCCGGCTTCGTCGAACACGCGCGTGACGCCCACGCTGGACCCTTCCCAGGCCGGCTTCACGATCAGCGGAAAACCGACCTCGCGGGCCGCGGCATGCACGTCCGCGCCGCGTGGCAACGCCTTGAATGTCGGGGTGGGCAGGCCGAGTGCGATCCACACCTGCTTGGCGCGCACCTTGTCCAGCGACAGCGCCGAACCGAGTACGCCGGAGCCGGTATAGGGCACGCCGAGCGACTGCAAGGCACCCTGCAGCTCACCGTTCTCGCCGCCCGCGCCGTGCAGGATGTTGAACACGCGGGCGAAATGGCCGGCGCGCACCGCATCCAGCAAGGCGGGAATGCCATCGATGGGGTGTGCATCCACGCCGAGCGAACGCAGCGCCTCGAGGACGCCACGGCCGGAGTCGAGCGACACCTCGCGCTCGGCGGAATTGCCGCCCAGCACGACGGCCACGCGGCCGAAACCGGCGGCGTCGTTGACGATGCGGGGGAAGCGGTCGGAGCGGTTCACGGAGAAGTCCTCAGGTGGCCGACACCGGCCAGGTCGATGGCGGCGGCGCCGATGTCGCCGGCGCCGAGCAGCATGATCAGGTCGCCGTCGCGCGCCAGCGCCGACAGCGTGTCGCGCAGGTCGCGCGGATGGTCGACCAGCACCGGGTCGGTCTTGCCACGGGCACGGATTGCACGGGCCAGTGCCTTGCCGTCGGCGCCCGGAATGGGCGACTCGCCCGCCGGGTACACCTCGGTCAGCACCAGCACGTCGACCTCGGCCAGCACGTTGGCGAAATCGTCGAGCAGGTCGCGCGTACGGCTGTAGCGGTGCGGCTGGAAGGCCACGACCAGGCGACGATCGGCCCAGCCGCCGCGGGCGGCGGCGAACACCGCGGCCAGCTCGCGCGGATGGTGGCCGTAATCGTCCACGAGCAAGGCGCTGCCGCTATCCAGCGCGATCTCGCCGCGCCGGTGGAAGCGACGGCCCACGCCTTCGAAACGTGCCAGCGCATGCGCGATCGCTTCCGCCTCGACGCCGAGCTGCCAGCCGACGGCGGCCGCGGCCAGCGCGTTCTGCACGTTATGCCGGCCAGGCAGGTTGAGGGTCACCGGCAGCGTACCGTCCATGCCCGGCAGGTGCAGGTCGAAGTGCATCTCGAAGCCGATCTGGCGGACGTTGGTGGCCGTGACGTCGGCGCCGGCGTTGTCCACGCCGTAGGTCATCACACGGCGCGAGGTGTCCTGCGCCAGCTTCGCGGTTTCCTCGTCGTCGATGCACAGCACCGCCATGCCATAGAACGGCAGGCGATGCAGGAAATCGCTGAAGGCCTTCTTCACCAGCGCGAAATCGCCCTGGTAGTTCTCGAGGTGGTCGGCATCGATGTTGGTGACCACCGCCATCACCGGCGACAGCATCAGGAACGAACCGTCCGATTCGTCCGCTTCGGCCACGAGATACTGGCCCGTGCCCAGGCGCGCATTGGCACCGGCGGCATTGAGCTGGCCACCGATCACGAAGGTCGGATCGTAGTCGGCCTCGGCCAGCACGCTGGCGACCAGGCTGGTGGTGGTGGTCTTGCCGTGCGTGCCCGCGATGGCGATGCCACGACGGAAACGCATCAGCTCGCCGAGCATTTCCGCACGCGGCACCACGGGGATGCGCGCGGCGAGCGCGGCGACCAGTTCGGGATTGTCCTGGCGGATGGCGCTGGAGGTGACGACCACATCCACGCCGTCGATGTTGACCGCCTCGTGACCGATGCACACCGTGACGCCGAGCCCGGCCAGGCGCGCGGTGGTGGCCGAGGGCGCGCGATCGGAGCCGGACACGCTGTAACCGAGGTTGGACAGCACCTCGGCGATGCCGCTCATGCCGACGCCGCCCACGCCGATGAAGTGGACACGGCGGAACGAGGTCATGAAATCGTCGTGGGCGCGCAAACGACCGGGCGTCATGCGGAAACCTCCATGCAATGACGGGCAATCGTGGATGCGGCGTCGGGCTTGGCCAGCGTGCGGGACGCGATGGCCGCGGAAAGGATCTGCCGGCGATCGGCCAGCATGTCGGATAGCAGGTGGGCGAGCATGTCGCGCGCACCGCTCTGTGCAAGGGTAGCGTCCGCCACCAGCCGCGCACCGCCGGCATCGACCATCGCCCGCGCATTGGCGGTCTGGTGATCGTCCACGGCATGCGGAAAAGGCACCAGCAGCGCTTCGAGGCCGGCCGCGCAGAGTTCGGCCACGGTCAGTGCGCCGGCGCGGCAGACGACGACATCGGCCCACTCGTAGGCACCGGCCATGTCGTCGATGAAGGCGACGATATTGGCGGCGATACCGGCTTCGGCGTAGGCGGCACGGGCGTCTTCGAGGCCGCGCTCACCGGTCTGGTGCACCACTTCCGGCTCCAGCCGGTCGCCCTGACCGTTATCGGCCATCCGGCGAAGCTCGGCCAGCGCCGCGGGCACGGCCATGTTCAGCGTCCGCGCACCGAGGCTGCCGCCCAGCACGAGCAGACGCGGACGGCCCGTACGACCGGTCATGCGCATCTCGGGTGGTGACAACGCGGCGATGCGTGAACGCACCGGGTTGCCCACCCACTCGCCGTTGGGAAGCACGTTGGGGAAGCCGGTCAGCACTTTGCGCGCGAAGCCAGACAGCTTGCGATTGGTGAAACCGGCCACGGCGTTCTGCTCGTGCACCACCAGCGGGATGCCCGCGAGGCGCGCGGCCACGCCGGCCGGTCCGGCCACGTAGCCGCCCATCGACAGCACGCACGCCGGACGCAGGCGACGCAGCAACGCGAGCGACGCGAACAGTGCTCGCACCAGCATCACCGGCGCCATGAGGCGTGTCTTCAGGCCCTTGCCACGCAAGCCGCCCACGGCAATGGTGTGCAGGTCCAGGCCGTGCGCGGGCACCACGCGGGTTTCCATGCCGCCTTCGGCACCCAGCCAGGCCACGGGCATGCCGCGCGAACGCAGTTCGTCGGCCACGGCCAGGCCGGGGAAGATATGGCCGCCGGTACCGCCGGCCATGATCAGCACCGGGCGCGTCATGCCGCACCCCCGAACGCCGCCGAATCCGGCACGGCGTTGGCCGGCAGGCGCACGGCGGTCTGTCGCGCGTCTTCCGCGCGGTTGATCTCGAAGGTGGCGCGCAGCAGCACGCCGACCATGGCGCAGGTCATCAGCACCGACGAGCCGCCGGAGCTGATCAGCGGCAGGGTCAGGCCCTTGGTCGGCAGCACGCCCAGGTTCACGCCGATGGACACCATGGCCTGGAAGCCCAGCATCAGCGAGATGCCGTAGGCCACGTAACCGGAGAAGCGCTGGCCGAGCTCGACGCCCTTGAGGCCCATGTACAGACCACGGCCCACCAGCACGATGTAGAGGAAGATCACCGTGACGATGCCGGCCAGGCCCAATTCTTCGGCCAGCACGGCAAGGATGAAGTCGGTATGCGCCTCGGGCAGGTAGAACAGCTTCTGCACGCTGGAACCCAGGCCCACGCCGGTCCATTCGCCACGACCCACGGCGATCAGCGCCTGGGTCAGCTGGAAACCGTCGTTGAACGGGTCCTTCCACGGATCGAGGAAGGACGTCAGGCGCTTGATGCGGTAGTCCTCGGCGGTGGCCGCGTAGATCAGCGCCGGCACCAGCGGCGTCGCCAGCACCAGCAGGTTGCGCATGCGCGCGCCGGCCAGCCACACCATGCCCACCGTGGTGGCGACCACGAGCGCGGCCGAACCGAAGTCGGGCTGGGCCAGCAACAGCAGCACGATGAGGCCCGCCACGCCCACCGGCTTCACCACGCCGAAGAGGTCGTATTCGACACCTTCGCGATGACGGACCAGATAGCTGGACAGGTAGCCGACCAGGATCAGCTTCACCGCTTCCACGGGCTGGAAGCTGGTCACCAGCAGGTTCACCCAGCGACGCGCGCCGTTGATGCGCATGCCGAACACGGGCAGGAACACCATCAGCAGCATGATGACGCCGAACAGCAGCAGCAGGAAGCTGTGCTTTTCCAGCACTTTCAGTTCCGTGCGCATGGCCGCCGCGGCCAGGCAGCCGCCCAGCACGAGGAACACGAGGTGGCGCTTGAGGTAGTAGAAGGCACCCTGGTGCGAACCGTCGGCCACCGCGATCGAGCTGGACGTGACCATGATCACGCCCAGCGTCGCCAGGGCCAGCGCGGCCAGGAGCAACGGGAGATCGAAGCTCCCGCGGGGGCCCTGACGGCGTTTGGCCTGTTTGTTTCCGAAGCCGAACATGATCGCTTAGCGCACCTTCAACGTGGCGAGACCGATGAGCACCAGCACGACGCTGATGATCCAGAAACGGACGATGACCCGCGGCTCGGGCCAGCCCTTCAATTCGAAATGATGGTGGATCGGTGCCATGCGGAAGATGCGCTTGCCGCGCAGCTTGAAGCTGCCGACCTGGAGCATCACCGAGGCGGTTTCCATGACGAACACGCCACCCATCACCAGCAAAACGATTTCCTGGCGCACGATCAGCGCCACGCAGCCGAGCGCCGCGCCGATGGCCAGCGCGCCCACGTCACCCATGAACACCTGGGCCGGATACGTGTTGAACCAGAGGAAGCCGAGGCCGGCCCCGGACAGAGCGCTGCAGAAGATGGCCAGCTCGCCGGCGCCCGGGATGGCGGGGATACCGAGATATTCGGAAAACAGCTTGTTGCCGGCGAGGTAAGCGAAGATGCCCAGCGCACCGGACACGAGCACGCTCGGCATGATCGCCAGCCCGTCCAGGCCGTCGGTGAGGTTCACCGCGTTGGAGAACCCGACGATGATGAAATAGCCCACCACGATGAACAGCAGGCCGAGCGGGATCGCCACCTGCTTGAACAGCGGCACGTACAGGGCGGTCTCCGCCGGCAGCTGATGGGTCTGGTAGAGGAACACCGCGGCACCCAGGCCGAACACCGACTGCCAGAAGTATTTCCAGCGGCTGGCCAGCCCGCGGCTGTCCTTCAGCACCAGCTTGCGGTAGTCGTCGTAGAAACCGATCACGCCGAACAGCAGCGTCACGGCGAGCACCACCCACACGTAGCGATTGGACAGGTCGGCCCACAGCAGCGTGGCGATGCCCACGGCGAACAGGATCAGCAGGCCGCCCATGGTGGGCGTGCCGGCCTTGGACAGGTGGGTCTGCGGACCGTCGCTGCGCACCACCTGCCCCGCCTTCAGCGCGGCCAGCTTGCGGATCAGCAACGGACCCAGCAGCAGCGAGACCGACAGCGCCGTGAGCGCCGCCATGATCGCGCGAAAGGTGATGTACTGGAAAAGATGCACGGACGCGAAGTGCCGAGCCATCCATTCCGCCAGTTCAAGCAGCATCGGAGGCTCCTTCAGCGTATTTCTTCATCGCCGCCACGACCCGGTCCATGCCGGAGGAACGTGACCCCTTCACGAGGCAGGTAACGCCCTCGTGGACCTGCACGCAGGCCGCCTCGATCAGCGCCTCCTGCGTTGCGAAATGCTGTGCGCCCGCACCGAACGCCTCGACGGCCGCCGTGCTCTTGGCACCGGTGGCGAGCAGGCGTTCGATACCGCGGCGGTGCGCGAGATCGCCGATGCCCGCGTGCAGCGCCAGCGCGTCCGGGCCCAGTTCGGCCATGTCGCCGAGCACCAGCCAGCGCTCGCCCTGGGCCAGCGCCAGCGTGTCGATCGCGGCGGCGGCGGAACCGGGGTTGGCGTTGTAGCTGTCGTCGATGAGCGTCCAGCCACCCGCCATCGGTTCACGCTGGAGGCGTCCGGCCACGGGCGGCACCTGCTCCAGGCCCTCGACGATGCGCGCCACCGGCACGTCCAGCGCAATCGCGATCGCCGCGGCGGCCAGTGCATTGGCCACGTTATGCCGGCCGGGTAGCGGGAGGTGGACATCGCCGTCGCCGTGCGGCGTGGACAGCACGAAATGGGTGCCGTCGATGCGCTCCTCGACGATATCCGCGCCGATGTCCGCGCGATGGTTCAGCGCATAACGCAGCACCCGGCGCGCACCGGCCAGGTTGGTGAACAGACCGCCGAAGCGCTCGTCGTCCGCGTTGATGATCGCCACGCCGTCGGCGGAAAGCATCTGGTAGAGCGCGCCCTTGGTCTCGGCCACACCTTCCAGCGTGCCCATCCGCTCCAGATGCGCGGGTGCGATGGAGGTGACCAGGCCGATATCCGGTCGCGCGATGGCGGCCAGGTACTCGATGTCGCCCGGCTTGCCGGCACCCATCTCCAGCACCGCGTATTCCGTGCCTTCGGGCATCGCCAGCAAGGTCAGCGGCATGCCGATCTCGTTGTTGAAGTTGCCGGCGTTGACGTGCGTGTGGCCGTGGCGCGAGAGGATCGACGCGGTGAGCGTCTTCACCGTGGTCTTGCCATTGGAACCGGTGATGCCGACGACACGGACATGGCTGTTGGCACGCGCGGCGCTGGCCAGGTCGCCCAGGGCGGCCTGGGTGTCGTCGACGATCACCTGGGGGATCGACGCGTCGACAGGACGGGTGACCAGCGCGGCGACGGCACCGCGCGCCGCGGCCGCCGCCACGAAGTCATGCGCATCCACACGCTCGCCGGGCAGCGCCACGAACAGGTCGCCGGCCTTCAGCGTACGGGTATCGATCGAGAAGCCGCTCACCTCGACATCGGCGCCATGCAGGCGGCCGCGGGTCCAGAGGGCGACGGCGGACAGGCGCATCATGCGCGGGCTCCTTTCTTGCCGGATTCCATCGCCTCGCGGGCGACGGCGAAGTCGTCGAACGGCCGCTTGCCGTCCGGGCCTTCCTGATAGGTTTCGTGGCCCTTGCCGGCGATGAGCACGACGTCGTCGGCCTTCGCATCGGCCAGGGCCAGGGCGATGGCCTGGGCACGGTCGCGCTCCACCATCGCGGTGTCCGGATGGGCGAAGCCGGCCACGATCTGGGCGACGATGGCATCGCCGTCCTCGGTGCGCGGGTTGTCGTCGGTGACGATCACCACATCGGCCAGGCGCTCCGCGATGGCGGCCATAAGCGGACGCTTGCCTTGGTCGCGGTCGCCGCCGGCGCCGAACACGCAGATCAGCTTGCCCTTGGTATGCGAACGCAACGCCAGCAGCGCCTGCTTGAGGGCATCGGGCGTGTGCGAGTAATCCACGACCACCAGCGGCTTGCGCCCGTCGCCGCCGAGACGGCTCATGCGTCCGTTCACCGGCTGCAGGGACTCCAGCGCGGCGTGGATACGCTCGAACGGCTCGCCCAGCGCGCCGAGCACGGCCGCGACGGCGAGCAGGTTGGCCACGTTGAAACGGCCCAGCAGGCCACTGCGCACCGTGCGCATGCCCCAAGGCGTATCCAGGTTGAACGACAGGCCCTTGGCCGAGGTGACCACGATGTCCGCGCGTACCTCGGCATCCTTCGCGGTGCTGTCGGTGGCCATGGACGTACGCAGCCGGACCACGCCTTCCGGCAGGCCCTTGACCAGTTTCGCGCCAAACGGGTCGTCGATGTTGATCACTGCGGCGGCCAGGCCCGGGAATGCGAACAGGCGGGCCTTCGCCGCGCCGTAGGCTTCCATCGTGCCGTGGTAATCCAGGTGGTCGCGGGTGAGGTTGGTGAACACGGCGATGTCGAACGCCACGGCGTTGACGCGACCCTGCTCCAGCGCGTGCGAGGAGACTTCCATCGCCACGTGCGTGGCACCGGCGTCGCGGAATTCGGCCAGGCGCGCCTGCATGCTGATGGCGTCGGGCGTGGTCCGTTCGCCCTCGGCGATCGCGCCGTGCAGGCCGGCGCCGAGCGTGCCGATGGTGGCCGGCTTGCGGCCGAGGAATGCCAGCGCCTGCGCGATCAGCTGCACCGTGGAGGTCTTGCCGTTGGTGCCGGTCACGCCGACCACGTCGAGCACGGCCGACGGGTCGCCATGGAAGCGGGCGGCAAGCGCACCGGCCTTCTCGCGCAGGCCGTCCACGGCGATCACCGGCACGCCGGCGTCCACCGCGGCGAACGGCGGCTCGGCCAGCACCACGGCGGCGCCCTGCGCCACGGCCGTGGCGGCGAAGTCGATACCGTGGCCCTTGCCGCCGCGCAGGGCGACAAAGGCCTGGCCGGCCGTTACCTCGCGCGAATCCAGCGAGAGACCGGACACGGCGATATCGCCGGCGCCCGGGGCGTCGGCGATATCGCGGAGCAGGTCGGTAAGGGCGAGGGTCACGGCACCACCTCTTCCGCCGCACTGTCGTCCGCCTGCGGCGGCGGCGCGTTGGCCGTGCCGATCAGGCCGCCCTGGCTGGGGCCGCCGACATACCAGCGACCCACGTTGTCCGGCGGGATGTCGAGCAGGCGCACCGCGCCTTCCATCACCTGGGCGAACGCGGGACCCGCCACCGAACCGCCGTAGTAATGGCCGCCCTGCGGATCGTTGATAACCACCACGGTGACAAGGCGCGGATTGCTCGCCGGGATCATGCCGACGAAGAGCGAGATGTAGTTCTTCGCGAAATACCCGCCCACGGAGAACTTGTGCGAGGTACCGGTCTTGCCGGCCACGCTGTAGTTGGCGACGGAGGCGAAACCGTAGCCGGTACCGCCCGGCTGCAGCACGGTTTCCAGCATACGGACCAGTTCGTGCGCCACCTCGGGGGTGATGACCTGGTTGGGCGGGTTGTCCGCGCCCTTGATGAAGCTGGGCGCACGCAGCGCGCCGCCGTTGGCGATGGCAGCGTAGCCGGTGGCTAGCTGCAGCGGCGTCACGCTCAGGTTGTAGCCGTAGGCCATGCGCGACTTTTCGATCGGCTTCCAGGTGCGGCTGACGGGCAGGTAGCCCGCCGCTTCACCGGGAAATCCGCTACCCGTGCTGTTGCCGATGCCGAACGACTTCCACATGGAGTAGAGGAAATCGGTGTCGAGCGTCATCGCGATCTTGGCGGCGCCGACGTTGGACGATTTGGTGATGACGCCGGTGGGCGTCAGCGTGCCCCAGTTGTGCGTGTCGCGCACGGGGTGGCCACCCATCATCCAGGTGCCCGGCGAGGTCTCGATCATCGGGGAGGTGGGCGTGTACTTGCCGCTGGTGAGCGCGGCGGCCATGGTGAAGGCCTTCATCGTCGAACCCGGCTCGACCACGTCGGTGACCGCGCGGTTGCGGCGGTCGCCCGGGGAGCTGCCGCGCACGGCATTCGGATTGAACGACGGCAGGTTGGCCATGCCCAGCACTTCGCCGGTGTGGACGTCCATCACCACGATGGAGCCGGAGTCGGCCTTGTTCTTTTCCAGCGCATCCTTCAACGCGCTGTACGCCAGGTACTGGATGCGGCGGTCGATGGACAACGTGATGTCACGACCCGGCTGCGGCTCTCGCACCAGTTCGACGTCTTCCACCACATGGCCCATGCGATCGCGGATGACCCGCTTGGCGCCGGGCTTGCCCGACAGCCATTCGTCGAAGGCCAGTTCCAGGCCTTCCTGGCCGTGGTCGTCGATGTTGGTGAAGCCGAGGATGTGGCTGTTCACCGCGCCCGACGGGTAGTAACGACGGTACTCGCGCTGCGATGAAATGCCCGGGATCTTCAGGTCGACGATCGCCTGCGCGTCTTCCGGACGCAGCTGGCGGGCGATGTACATGAATTCCTTGTCCGCGCGCTGTTCGATCTTCTGCTTCAGGTCGTCGGCGTCGACGTGCAGCGCCTTGGCCAGCTCGGGAATGCGGTCGGCGTTCTCCAGCACTTCCGGCGGATTGGCCCAGATCGAGGCGACCGGCGTGGACACGGCCAGCGGCTCGCCGTTGCGATCGAAGATGGTGCCGCGCGACACGGCGATAGGCATCTCGCGCAGGAAGCGCGCATCGCCCTGGTCCTGGTAGAACTGTTTGCGGACCACCTGCAGGTCGAACGCGCGCACCACCAGGCCGGAGGCAGCCACGCACAAGAGCGCGACGATCACGGTCATGCGCTTGCGCGGGCTGGGGCCCTGGCCGCGACGGCGGCTGGGCACGACGGGCTTGCCGTAGCGGGCCTTCATCGACGCACCAACTGGATGTCTTGCGGCTTCGGCGTGAACATTCCGAGCTTGCCGCGCGCATCGGCATCGATGCGGCTGGGCTCGGCGTAGGTGGCCTGCTCCAGTTCGAGGCGCCCGTACTCCACGCCCAGGTCGTCCTTCTGGCTTTGCAGCCGCGACAGTTCGACGAACAGCACGCGGCTTTCGTGGCGCGTCCACACCACCCCGATAGCGCTGGCGATGACCGCCAGCAGCAGGAGGGAGAGGCAGATGGCGCCGAAGACCTTCATGCAAGCTTCTCCGCGACGCGCAGCACGGCGGAACGCGAACGCGGGTTCGCGGCCACTTCGGCGTCGGAGGGAAAGATCGCCTTGCCGACCGACTTCAGGCGGGCCAGCTTCGCTTCGGTCGGCGGGCCGCGACGACTGCCCTGCACACGGCCTTCGTGCGAGCGGATGAACTGCTTCACCGTGCGATCTTCCAGCGAATGGAAGCTGATCACGGCAAGGCGTCCACCGATATGGAGCAGCTCGAGTGCGGCGTCCAGGCCACGCTCGACGGAATCCAGTTCGGCGTTGACCCGGATGCGCAGCGCCTGGAACGTACGCGTGGCGGGATTCTTGCCCGGCTCGCGACGACCGACGCAACCGGCGACCAGGTCGGCCAGTTCCGCGGTGCGCGTAATGGGGGCGGTGGCACGGCGCTCGACGATCACCTTGGCGATGCGGCGGCTGAAGCGCTCTTCGCCGAAACGCCAGAGCACATCGGCGATATCGAATTCCGAGGCCTCGGCAAGGAAATCGGCGGCGCTGATGCCGCGCGTCGTGTCCATGCGCATGTCCAGCGGCGCGTCGGCCATGAAGCTGAAGCCGCGGCTGCGATCGTCCAGCTGCGGCGAAGACACGCCGAGATCGAGCAGGATGCCGTCGAGGCCGTCTGCCAGGGCGGGCCATTCGCCCATGGTGGCGAAGTTGTCGTGGCGCAGCGCGACACGCGGGTCGGCGGCCAGGCCGGCTTCGGCCACGGCGATGGCCGACGGGTCACGATCCATCAGGAACAGGCGGCCCTCGGCCGAAAGACGGTCAAGGATCGCCGAGGCATGGCCCCCGCGACCGAACGTCCCATCCAGATAGCGTCCGTTACCGCGCAAGGCGAGGCCCTCCACCGCTTCGTCGAGCATCACCGGGATGTGCACATCGCGCCCCGCCATCGCCACATCCCGCTCCCGTTCCACCAGCACCTCGAATTAGTTCGTCACAACCGCAGTTCCGCCATGTCGTCGCTGATGTCTTCTTCGCCGATGGTCTGGCGAATCTTCGCGAGGTGGGCCTGTTCGCTCCAAAGCTCGAACTTGTTGCCCATACCCAGCAGGACGGCTTTCTTCTCCAGCCCCGCCGCCGCCCGCTGACTGGATGGAAGGAGGATGCGTGCGGCCCCGTCGGGTTCGACGATGGACGCGGCACCCACCAGCTTCATCTGCAACGCGCGATGGACGGCCTTGACGCTGGGCAGCGCGTTGACCTGGTCGCGCACCTGTTCCCACTCCGCGTACGGAAAGATCCAGAGGCAACCGGCATCGAAGGGGTTGTAGGTGATCACCAGACGGTTCGCGCAGGCGTCGGCCACGAGATCCCGATACGAGGTCGGGATCGTCAGACGACCCTTGTCGTCGATCGTGATGGCTGTCTCACCTTGGAACATTGTCTGCTGGCCGCCCCACCGAAACCCACGATTTCACACTGGGGCCCACGATAGTCTCGGCACCTGAGACTGTCAAGGAAATTTTTCTTGTGAATCAAGGAGAAAGGGCAGGTTCATGACCAATTCCAGCCGTTTATGAGGAAGGGGCGGGAGGTGGTTGAATCATTGGAGTTTTTTGCGATTCACGTCGTGATTTACGGTGTGTGCGTCGCGTGAAATGGGCGGCGTGGCTGAACTCACGTTCACTCAACCCGGCCTCCACCGATGTGACGACGGCATTCACCCGTATTCCACACGCGAAAACGGCGCCGTCGCGAGACGGCGCCGTCACAAGAAGAGAAGGAGTCGGCCTGTAAGCCGGGTTCTGTACGTCTTGCGACGCGACAGTCATTCTTCTCGGCCTGGCGTCACCGCCAGGCTCCAGCAACCTACCCGGGGACGACGCGGGCAACGTCATAGTCCCCTTATTTGGTCTTGCTCCGGGTGGGGTTTACCGTGCCATGCGACGTTGTCCCCGCACGCGGTGCGCTCTTACCGCACCCTTTCACCCTTACCTGATCCCCTTGCGGGGCCATCGGCGGTCTGCTCTCTGTTGCACTGGCCGTCAGCTCACGCTGCCCAGGAATTACCTGGCACCCTGCCCTATGGAGCCCGGACTTTCCTCGATACGCCCGAAGGCGCGACGCGACTGTCCGGCCGACTCCATCTCGGATTGTACGGCATAACGCGATATCGGCGACGGGTTGGGTGTTGTGCTGGGGCTCGCCTTCGGCATCGTGTTCGGATTTGGGCCTTGGAGCAAGAGCCGGCGGGTAGCCCCCTCGGTGCCACGCCTGCGGCGACCCGCTGAGGAAGGGCCGCTGGCGCGGCCGTATTCTTATGGCCCTTCGGGCCCGGGTCGGGCTTCGCACAGGGGTTCTCGACTCGACATCCTGTCTCGCGAGAACGGCCGGCCGTCCTGGCCGGCCCCCTTCGGGCCTGATCTGTGCGAATCCCTCGCCTGCGGCTACCGGCACCGAGGGGGCTACCCGCCGACTCTTTCCAAGACTGAGGTGGGTTGTGACGCGAGCGGTCGCAGAGATGCGGGGTATGGCGTCGTCGCTTTGTTGGCTTTTCGCCCACATCGTGGGCTCCTACCACAGGGGTAGGACAGGTTGTGGCATATCCAACGCGTGATCTGCCGGCTTGGGGGTAGGAGCGCACGCATGTGCGCGAACCGTCAACGTACCTAAGGCAACCGATGCCATGAGCAACAGGCAGGCGAGCGTTCCCAGCAACGAAGCGAAACCCAGCTCTGCGCTCTCCCCACACGCAACCTCAGTGTCAGGAAGAGCCGGCGGGTGCCACCCTCGTGGCCGGTAGCCGCAGGCGAGGGATTCGAACGGACAAGGCCCGAAGGGGGCCGGCCAGGACGGCCGGCCGTTTTCGCGAGACAGGAAGTCGAGTCGAAAACCCCCGTTCGAAGCCCGACCCGGCCCGAAGGGCAATCAATAAACGGCCGCGCCAGCGGCCCTTCACTAGCGGGTCGCCGCAGGCGTGGTCACGAGGGTGGCACCCGCCGGCTCTTGCTCCAGCGCTCCAGCGCTCCACGGCTCCACGGCTCCACGGCTCCAGAGCATCAACGCCCATTCCCCCACATCCACTTCTACAATGCCCAGCCACGCCCACCGGATGCACCGATGACCCAACCACGCCCCGGCATGCTCCATGTCGTCGCCACCCCCATCGGTCACCGCGACGATATCGCCGCCCGCGCCATCGAGACGCTGCGGCGGGTGAAGGTCATCGCCGCGGAAGACACCCGGCACACCCGCCCGCTCTTGCAGCACCTCGGCATCGACACGCCACTGGTGGCCCTGCACGACCACAACGAGCGCACCGCCGTCGACGGCCTCGTCGAGCGCATGCGAGCCGGCGACGACGTGGCGCTGGTGTCCGATGCGGGCACGCCGCTGATCAGCGACCCGGGCTTCCGCCTGGTGCGTGCTGCCCGCGCGGCCGGACTCAAGGTCAGCCCCGTGCCCGGCCCCAGCGCCGTGATCGCCGCGCTGTCGGTGGCCGGCCTGCCGAGCGACCGCTTCGTCTTCGAGGGGTTTCTGTCGGCCAAAGCCGGGGCCCGGCGGGGGCGCCTCGCCGAGCTTGCCGGTGAGTCGCGCACGCTCATCTTCTACGAGTCGTCGCATCGCATCCTCGAATCCCTGGAAGACATGCGCGAGGCGTTCGGTGCCGACCGCGAGGCCGTCGTTGCACGCGAGCTCACCAAGATGTTCGAAACGGTGCTGGACGGCTCGCTGGCGGCGCTGGTCGAGCGCGTGGCGGCCGACCCGAACCAGCAGCGCGGCGAGTTCGTGGTGATGGTGGCCGGTCGCGAGACCGGCGACGACGAACGCCTGGCCGAGGGCCTGCGTGTCTTCGCCATCCTGAAGGACGAACTGCCGCCCGCCCGGGCAGCCAAGCTCGCCGCCGCCATCACCGGCGCGCCGCGCAAGGCGCTCTACGGGGCATAAGCTCCTTCCTGCCTCACGCCGGCCTCGCGGGGCGATGGGCTATGATCCGGTCGTTTCGGCGCCGTCAGGGGCCGACGTGACCATCAAGGAATCACTAGCGATGCGACCGATTCGTGCCTCGATCCTCGGCCTCCTTATCTGCGCCGGCCTGGCCGGCTGCGTAACCCAGGGCGGTGTCCAGCCACACGGTGCCGCCCCCTCGGGTGAGGCGACGCAGGCGGCGCAGGCCATGTACATCAAGGGCCAGTTCGACCAGGCCGCCCAGGCCTACCTTGCCCTGGCCGCGCAGGACGGCGATCGCCGCGATTACTACAAGCTGCTGGCCGCCGAGTCGTACCGCCAGGAAGGCGCGCTGGATCGGGCCGCCCCCATCGTGGCCGATATCCGTCGCCCGCGACTGGAAGGCGAAGACTCGCTGCGACTGGACGCGCTGCGCGCCGAGATCGCCCTGAAGAACAACGATCCGGCCACGGCGCTGTCGCTGACCGGCAAGCCCGCCTCCCGCGTATCGCCCCAGGTGACGCAGCGGCTGGCCGAGCTTCGCGCGCGTGCGCAGGCCGCGTCGAACGACCCCTGGAGCGCGGCGCAGACCCGGGTGGAACTGGACGGTCAGTTGCGTGGCATCGACCGCGAGCAGAACCGCCAGCAGATCCTGGCCCTGCTTACCGGCCTGGGCGCGCAGCCGCTGGCCGACCGCAGCGCCGCCCTGTCCGCCAACGACCCCATGAAGCCGTGGGTGGTGGAAGCGCAGTCGCAGCTCGGCAGCGTGTCCCGCTCGCCGGCCGTGCTCGATCAGGCCGTGGGCACGGTCAGCGGCGACAAGGGCGTGAGGGAAGGCTATAAGGTGCCTGGCAAGGTCGCCCTGCTGCTGCCGCTCAGCGGCCCGCTCGCCGGTGCCGGCGCCGCCATCCGGGACGGCTTCTTCACCAACTACGTGGATGCCGGCCGCACCGGTGCCGCGCGACCGGAAGTCGCCGTGTACGACTCGGGCAACGACGCCGCGCATGCGGTGGCCGCGTACGACAAGGCCGTGGCCGAGGGTGCACGCTTCGTCGTCGGCCCGCTCAACCGCGATGGCGTGTCGGCCATCTTTGCCAAGGGTGCGTTGCCTGCGCCGATGCTCACGCTGAACTACCCGAACGACAACAAGAACCTGCCGCCGTCGGGCGCGAACGAGTTCGGCCTGATCCCGGAGACCGAAGGCGCGCAGGTGGCCGACCACATGGCGGACCGTGGCATGAAGACGGCTACCGTCATCGTGTCGACGGACGATTTCGCCCGTCGTGCCGGCAACGCCTTCAAGGCCGAGTGGCAAGCACGCGGCGGCACGCTGGCGGCCCAGATCACGCTCGACTCCGGCAGCATCGACTTTGCCTCGCAGCTGTCCGAGCCGGTCGGCCAGGACCCCGACACCAGCGGCGTCTTCATCAGCATGAAGCCGCCCCAGGCACGCCTGCTGATCCCGCAGCTGCGCCTGGCCAAGGACACCCTGCCTGTGTTCGCCACTTCCCATGTCTACGGTGGCAGCGACGATCCGACCGCGGATCGCGACCTGGAAGGCGTGGAATTCTGCGACGCGCCGTGGTTGTTCGACGCGCAACCGGGCCTCGCCCGGCGCAGCGAGTTGAGCAACGCCATTCCGGCGACGCGCGGCGTCACCGCTCGCCTGTTCGCCTTCGGCATGGACGCCTGGGGCCTGGTGCCCTACATCGACTGGATGCGCGGCCACCCGGGCAGCTACCTGCCGGGCGCGACGGGACAGCTGGTGGCGGACGAGTTCGGCAGGGTGCGGCGCGTACTCATCTGGGCGCGCTTCGCCGACGGCGTGGCCCGCCCGGTCGCGGGTAGCCTCGAGCTCGAAGCGCCGGCAACGGCTCCCAGCGTGGAAAGCGGCGGGGCCTGATCCCGCCGGCGCGAACCGGGAGGTTCGCGTGACCGCAACAACCAAGACCGCCACACCGCGCCGCGCCACCGGAGATCGTTTCGAGGGCGCGGCGTTGTCGTTTCTGCGCGCCAGCGGCCTGCGACTGGTACAGGCCAACTTCCTCTGCCGCCATGGCGAGATCGACCTCGTCATGCGCGAAGGTCCGACCCTGGTCTTCGTCGAGGTGCGCTACCGACGCGACGCCCGCTTCGGCGGCGCGGCGGCGTCGGTCACCGCCGCCAAGCGCCGCAAACTGATCAGCGCCGCGCACCTGTGGCTGGGCTGGCATCCGCACGACGCCCACCGCCCCTGTCGTTTCGATGTACTGGCCTTCGAAGGCGATACCGTGGAATGGATACGCGGCGCGTTCGATGCGGGGTGAAGGACATAGGGAGGTGGGGAGGTGGGGAGGTCGGTTCGTCGGTTCGTCGGTTCGTCGTTGTAGGAGCGCACGCACGTGCGCGAACCCTCAGCATATATAAGGCGAACGATGCCGTACTCATGCGGGATGCGGGCGGTTTGGGGCGTCTGACGAGCGCACGTCGGATGCACGGAAACGCTGGCTCGTTTAGACGTTTGGCTTCATTCGCCTTGGTTCGGAGCTGAGGGTTCGCGCACGTGCGTGCGCTCCTACCCACCCACCTGCCTACCCACCCACCCCGCGCCGGATGCAACCCCCCGCTGGATGCAAGGTCATGGCGATCCTGGCGGGTCAGGTGGCGTGGGAAAACCTCTCAGCGGGCATCGAGGCAAGGTCGCCGATGGCGTCGATCGTGATGTCGGGCGGGGTGGCTTCGAGGTCGGCGCCGGCGGCGGCCGCGTAGTGGCCCTGCCTGACGAAGACGGTGGTGACCTTGTCGCCCATCCGCTCTTTCATGGCGACCAGGATGCGCGGCTTGTCGTCCACCATCACGTAATGGTCGGCCGGGTAGCGGCGTTGCAGGTCGTCGAGCATGTCCTCCTTGTGCACGTAGATCAGCACGTCGCCGCGGAAGGCATCCCACAAGCCGGCGCGGCGGATCTTTCGCGGCTGGAACACCGTGTCGCCGTCGGACATGATCACCGGCCGACCCATCGTGCGTACGTGATCCACGGCCTCGAGCGCACCGGTGAAGCGACGCGCGTCGAACGGGTAATCGAGCAGGAAGAAGGCGAGGTCCATGTATGGCGTGGCGCCGTCGTTGCCGCGCAGCCGCTGCAGCGCGCCCAGGTAATCCGCGTAGCCGACCTGGCTGCGGATCTCCTTGTCGATGGCGTTGTAGCGGTCGCGGCCGTCGACACCGACGGCTTGCTCGAGGCGCGCCGCGAGATCGGCGCCGAAGCGGTCGTTGTCGAGCAGCGTGTTATCGACGTCGAACAGGAAAACAAGGGAATCGTGGGGCACGGGGCATCCTTAGCGCGGGTACGTCGACCGTTGTACATGGGGCCCGGTCATGCCGATGCGAAGCCCCGGATCGATCATGCCCTGCGCGGCGGCACCAGTGACAGCCGTTTGCCACCGGCGGCCTTGTTCGGCGCCAGCAGTCGTTCGATCTCGTCGGGTGGCAACGGTCGCGAATAAAGGAACCCCTGCCCCTCCTGGCAGCCGGCACGCAGCAGGAATTCGTGCTGAGCCTCGGTCTCGATGCCTTCGGCGATGGTATGCAGGTCGAGGCTGCGTGCGATGGCCACCATCGCCTCGGTGATCGCCACATCGTTGCTGTTGTCCGGCAGGCCGGTGACGAACGAGCGATCGATCTTGAGGTAAGCGACGGCAGGCAGCTTGAGGTAAGCCAGCGACGAATAGCCGGTGCCGAAGTCGTCGATGGCCACGCCCACGCCCAGGTTGTGCAACGACTGCATCGAGCGCTCGGTGTCTTCGCCCAGGCGCAGGATCGCGCTTTCGGTCAGTTCCACCAGCAGGCGCTCCGGCGCGATGCCGGCCGTGCGCAGTGCCTCGCTCACGGCGGGCAGGAAGTCCGGATGACCGAAGGAACTTGCCGACACGTTCACCGCCATGCGCAGCGACGGCAGATGGGCATCGTCCCAACGCTTCAGCTGCGCGCACGCGGCACCCAGTACCCACTGGTCGATCTGGCGGATCAGGCCCAGGCTTTCCGCGATGGGAATGAACTCGTCCGGCGGCACGTTGCCACGATCGGGGTGGCGCCAGCGGATAAGGGCTTCCACCGCCACGATGCGCCCGGTTTTCATTTCCACGCTGGGCTGGAACACCAGCACGAACTCCTTGCGTGACAGCGCCTGGCGCAGCTCGGACGCCAGCTTCAGGCGGCGCCGCGCATCGGCGTGCATCTTCGGCGTGTAGAACCGCAGCGCGTTGCGCTCCTCGGTCTTGGCCACGTACATGGCCGCGTCGGCATGCGCGATCAGCGTGACCGCGTCGTTGCCGTCCAGCGGATAGCCCGCGATACCGATGCTGGCGCTGACGAACAGCTCGTAGTCGCCCAGGTCGAACGGCCGGGCCAGCGCGGCAAGGATCGCCTCGGCCACGGTGAGGGCCTCCTCGCGCGAGCGCAGGTCGGCGAGCAGCACGGTGAACTCGTCGCCGCCGATGCGGCCGGCGACATCGAGCGGCGCGAGCTGGGCGCGGATGCGCTCGGCCACGCGCATCAGCAGGGCGTCGCCGGTGGCATGGCTGTAGCTGTCGTTGACCACCTTGAAGGCGTCCAGGTCGACGAACAGGACGGCGACCGCCCCGCGCTGATGGGCGGCGCGCGTGATGGCCTCGGCGCAGCGTCGTTCGAATTCCGAGCGGGTGGCCAGGCCAGTCAGCGGGTCGTGGCTGGCCATGTGCTGCAGGCGCTGGCGGTCGGCCTTGCGCGCGGTGATGTCCGACACGACGGCCACGTAGTGCTGCGGACGCCCCTCGCTGTCGCGGATGGTGCTGATGCTGAGCAGTTCCGGATAAGTGGTGCCGTCGGCACGCCGGCTCTCCACCTCGCCCAGCCAGTTGTCGCCCGCCGCGATGTCGTCCCACAGGCTCTGCGGCAGCGGACGGCCGTCGGGCAGGCTGCGGGTGGCGTCGAAGCGCGTGCGTCGCAACACCTGCAGGGGAATGCCGGTGAGCTTGGTGTGGGCCGCGTTGGCCGTGGTCACCCGGCGGTCGGCATCGGCGATGATGACGCCCTCGGCGATGCTGGCCAGGGCTTCGGAGGCGATCTTGCGCTCCTGCTCCATGGCCACCCGGTCGGAAATGTCGCGCACGATGGCCTGCGACACCTGGCGCGAGCCCCACACCACCAGGCTGCTCTGGGTTTCCACCGGGCGTACGCTGCCGTCGGCGTTGCGCAGCGAGCCCACGCCGGCATACACCGAGCCCTCGACGAACAGGCTGGCCAGCCGGAGACCGATCAGCTCCCCAGGCTGGCAGCTAGCCCAGGCGGCGGCGCGATGGT
This sequence comes from Xanthomonas sp. NCPPB 2632, assembly GCF_041228075.2. NCBI lineage: Bacteria > Pseudomonadati > Pseudomonadota > Gammaproteobacteria > Lysobacterales > Lysobacteraceae > Xanthomonas > Xanthomonas sp. NCPPB 2632. The sequence continues at coordinate 752,823 of NZ_CM192979.1, read as the reverse complement.
TGGCGTCCAGGATGCACCCGGTCGCCTCGTCCACCATATAGATCGCATCCGCGGCGCTGTCGAACAGCAGGCTGTAGCGCTCCTCGGTGCCACGGATGCCGGCGAGTATCCGCTGGGCCATGCGCAGCCACAGCAGCGACGCCAGGGCCGCCACGCCCAGCACCGTGAAGAACAACACGCGCCCCAGCCAGGAAGCCCCGTTGGCGATATCGAGCGAGAACGCCTTGGCGCGCGGTTCGATATAGGTGTTGAGCGCGGCGATGCGACGGCGCTCTTCATCCAGCAGGCCCTGCGCCGGCGTACCGGTGCTGTACGCGTACTCCAGCCGTTGGGCGATCCGGTCGATCTCGGCCAGGCTGGCGTCGACGGAGCGCCACTGGGCGATGGCTTCGCGGACATAGGGCATGCCGTCGAAGTAACGAAAGATGAAGACCATGCCGGGAATGGCCTCGGGGATAACACCGCCCCGGGCGAAGCCCTCTTCCACGGCTTGCTTGCTATAACGGCCGCTGGCGATGGCATCGCGGGAACCGCGGTCGGCCATGAGCACGGCAAAGTTGCGGCGGAAGTCGGCCAGGTCGCCCGGCCGGCCATGCGCGGCATATTCGTCCAGGTCGATCACCGCCTGTTTCTGCGCCTTGGCCCAAAGACTCTCGCCGTTGAGAAAACCGGCGAGAGTCACCTGGGTCTGCAGGGCAACCCACGTCAACGCGAGAACGAGGCCCACGACAGCCACGAGCGCATAGGCCAGCGGCCTGAGGCGCCTCGACAGCGGTTGGGGGTGAATGGCCTCTACACGACGCATCGCTTCCTCAGGTCTCGCACTAACGTGATATTGCGCCATAAGACGCCCAACATGCGAGTTACGCGGCAACCACGTTCGACGTGCGAACCGGGGCTGCGGCATCCATGCAACGGTCGAGCGTGATGCTCATGCCGACGTAACTGCGACTCACACATTCCCTGATGTGCTCGATCCGGTCCACCGGCGGGTTCGATCCCAGCAGGGTACAGACGATCTCCAGCGCTTCCCATGGATGGGTATCGTCATACGCCGCGTGAAGCTGAAGCCAACGCAGGCCGGCTTTACGGCCCGAAATCGGCAGGCTCTCCGCGTAGGCCTGGCTGTCGTAGATGATCTGCGACCAGTCCCCGGTCGCCCCTTCCACGGCATAGTTGGTGGCCGCGATGCCCGCGGCGAGGGAATCGTCCCGGCTGACCTCTTCGCACCAGTTGGCCAGCACCTGGCTGCCCTTGGGCGGCTCGGCGGTCAGGACGTCCTGGCGCGACACGCCAGCGGACTCGGCCCAGTTGAGCCAGTACTCGGCGTGGTTCTGCTCCACGCGGATGTTGCGCACCAGCCACCGGCGGGCCAGGTCGTCGCCCGGGCTGCGGCCGTACCGTGTCTTGAGCAGGCTGTGCGACATGTAACCCGGAAACCGCTCGATGACCGGCCACACGCCGACCATGAAGTTGCGCGTGGTCACCGGATCGAGCGTCGCCGTCTTCATCGCTTCCCACATGTCGTGGCGGACGAGTTGTCGTCGGGCATCTTCACAAGAGGACACCATGTCCTGGGTCCAGGTGGGATAGCTTGCGATGTCGGTCTGTGGACCCGTGAGTTCGAAACGTGCGTTCATGATGGATCTCCCTAAAGATCTGCTAGCACTGGAAGGTCCGGACAAGCCGGGGGTGACCCGCGGCCGGCCCGTGCCGACCCCCTTGCGGGGCCGGACGATCATTAGGGCATATCCCCCGCGGGGCTTTCCTGCGAGGCGGCCGCCACCGCCCTGGCCCATCGGTCATGCACACATCGCACGGTTCCCGGTTTATGGTGGGCGCCCTTTCCTTCGTAGGACTCGTCCATGGCAAATCTCCACCGGATTCTCGCGACCGCTATTTCCTGCGGCCTCGCTTCCGCCGCGGCGATGGCCGCGCAACCCGTGGGCGTCGATCTGAAGGGCATGGACCGCTCGGTGCAGCCCGGCGACGACTTCGACGGCTTCGCCAACGGCAACTGGCGCAAGACCGCGCAGATTCCGGCCGACCGTGCCAGCACCGGCGTGTTCCTCGAAGTGTTCGAAAAGGCCGAGAAACGCAACGCCGAACTGATCAAGGCCGCGGGCGAAGGCCATCCGGCGGCCGGCAGCAACCAGCGCCTGATCGCCGACTACTACAAGGCCTACATGGACCAGGCGGCGATCGAGCAAGCCGGCCTGGCCCCGCTCAAGCCGGCGCTGGACGCGATCGATGCGATCGGGGACAAGGCCGCCCTGTCCACGGCCCTGGGCGCCCAGCTGCGCGCCGACGTCGATCCGATCAATGCGACCAACCTCGACACGGGCCACCTGCTGGGCCTGTTCGTCGCCCAGGGCCTCGAAGATCCGACGCGCAACATGCCCTACCTGCTGCAGGGCGGCCTGGGCATGCCCAATCGCGACTACTACCTGAAAACCGACAAGGACATGGTCGAGACGCGTGGCAAGTACGCCGCCTACGTCGAGGCCGTGCTGAAGCAGTCCGGCACGCCCGACGCCGCCGCCAAGGCCAAGGCCGTCATGGCCCTGGAAACGAAGATCGCGCAGGCGCAGGAATCCATCGTGGACAGCGAGGACATCCACAAGGCGAACAATCCGTGGCCGCGCACCGCCTTCGCCAGCAAGGCGCCCGGCATCGACTGGAACGCGTATTTCAAGGCGGCCGCGCTCGACGACCAGCCGACTTTCATCGTCTGGCAGCCCGGTACGGTGACGAAGTTCGCCGCGCTGGTCGCCAGTGAGCCGCTGGACACCTGGAAGGCATGGCTGCGCTTCCACACCCTCAACGAGAACGCGTCCGGCCTGCTGCCCAGGGCCTACGACGACCTCGCCTTCGGCTTCTACGGCAAGGTGCTCACGGGCACGCCGCAGCAGCGCGAGCGCTGGAAGCGTGGCATCGGCCGCGTCGACACCGACCTGGGCGATGCCGTGGGCCAGATCTACGTGAAGCAGTACTTCCCGGCGTCGTCGCGCAGTGAAGTGCAGGACATGGTGAAGAACATCCTGAAGGCGTTCGATGCACGCGTCGACACGCTCGCCTGGATGTCGCCGGCCACCCGGCAGAAGGCCAAGGCCAAGATCGCCACCATCAAGGTCGGCGTGGGCTACCCGGACACCTGGCGCGATTACTCGACGCTGGAGATTCGTCCGGACGACGCGCTGGGCAACCACCAGCGCGCCGAACTGGCCGAGTACCGGCATCAGGTCGCCAAGCTGGGCAAGCCGGTGGACCGCGACGAATGGTGGATGACGCCGCAGACGGTCAACGCCGTGAACCTGCCGCTGCAGAACGCGCTCAACTTCCCGGCCGCCATCCTGGAGGCACCGTTCTTCGACCCGAAGGCCGACCCCGCGTCCAACTACGGATCGATCGGCGCGGTGATCGGGCACGAGATCAGCCACAGCTTCGACAACACCGGCGCCGAGTTCGACGCGCAGGGCCGCCTGGCCAACTGGTGGACCGACGCCGACCAGAAGCACTTCAAGGATGCGGGCCAGCGCCTGGTCGAACAGTTCAACGCGTACGAACCGCTGCCCGGCCTGCACATCAACGGCCAGCAGACCCTGGGTGAAAACATCGCCGATCTTTCCGGACTCACCATCGCCTATGCCGCCTACAAGGAAAGCCTCCACGGCAAGCCGGCCCCGGTGATCGACGGCCTGGACGGCGACCAGCGCTTCTTCCTCGCCTTCGCGCAATCGTGGCGCAGCAAGACCCGCGACGCGGCGATGCGGGCCCAGGTGATCGGCGATGGCCACGCCCCCGGCGAGTTCCGCGCGCAGACGGTGCGCAACCTCGACCCCTGGTACGACGCATTCAAGGCAAAGCCCGGGCAGAAGCTGTACCTCGACCCGACGCAACGCGTCAAAATCTGGTAAGCGACCGCCGCCGGCGTCCCAGGGCGCCGGCGGTGGCACCACGACAACGCCCTGCACAACGGCAACGTGCTGAACAACGACAACGCCATGTAGGAGCGCGCGTGCGCGCTCCTACATGATGCGGTCGGGTGTTGGGGCGGGGCGGGTGAGGCGCCGCTCCAGGTATTGCAGCGCACCGTCCAGGGTCAGTGCCAGCGCACCGACCAGCAGGGCGCCCTGGATCACGTAGGCGGTGTTGTTGCCGACCAGCCCCTCGACGATGGGCGAGCCCAGCGTCGTGGCGCCGACGGTCGACCCGATGGTCGCCGTTCCCACGCCGACGATGGCCGACAGACGTACGCCGGCCATGATCGGCCCCATGGCCAGCGGCAGTTCGATCTCCCGCAGGCGACGCCAGCGGCCGTAACCCATGCCGTCGGCGGCATGCAGCGCAGCCGCGGGTACATTGTCCAGGCCCGCGACGGTCTGTCCGAGCACCGGAATCACGCCGTACAACGCCAGGGCCAGCAAGGTGGGCGCCGATCCAAAGCCCAGCAGCGGCACGGCGATGGCCAGCACCGCCACCGGCGGAAACGTCTGCCCGATCACCGCCACCGCACGTACCGTGGGTAGCAGCGAACGACCCATCGGACGCGTCACCAGCACACCGAGGCTCAGCCCGGCGATTGCCGCGACCGCGGTGGCGGCGAGCACCAGGGCCACGTGGGAAAGTGTCAGCACGGCGAACGACGTGCGCACGTACACCGGATGACTCAGCGCCGGCCATGCCGCGTGAAACAACGGCGCCGCGTGCGGCAGCACCAGCACCAACGCCAGCAGGACCGCGGCGGGCAACAGCACCCTCACGGAAGCGGTGCCACGAGATCGCCCAGGCGCACCACACCCACCCGCCGGCCACCCTCGTCCACAGGCAGGCAGTCACGCCCCTGCGTGAGCATCGCCGCCAGCGCGTCCTGCAGCGATATACCGATATCCAGCGCGTCGCCGTCGGCTTGCTCGCCGACGCGGAGCACCTCGCGCACCGAACGCACGGCCAGCTCACGCAGGCGCACCCGCGCGCCGCCGACGAACGTGCGCACGCGCTCGTCCGCCGGCTCGCGGATCAATTGCAACGGCGTGCCGACCTGGGCCAGCCTGCCCTCCAGCATCAGGCCGATCCGGTCGCCGAGGCCGAACGCCTCGTCCATGTCGTGCGTCACGAACAGCAACGTGGTGCCGCTGTCGCGCTGTATCGCCTTGAGGCTGCGTTGCAGGGATTCGCGCGTGAGCGGATCGAGTGCGCCGAACGGCTCGTCCATCAACACGACGGGGGGTCGCGCGGCCAGGGCACGTGCCACGCCCACACGCTGCTGCTGCCCACCGGACAGCGTATCGGGATAACGATCGATCATGCCGGGTTCGTCCAGGTGCAGCAGGTCGATCAGTTCGCCGACGCGCGCACGTATGTCGGCATCGCTCCAACCGAGCAGACGCGGCACGGTGGCGATGTTTTCGCCCACGGTGCGATGGGGGAACAGGCCGACCGACTGGATGGCGTATCCGATGCCCCGGCGCAGCGTCTCGGCATCGACCGTCGTCACATCCTTGCCGTCCACGCGCACCGTGCCGTTGTCTACGTGTTCCAGCCGGTTGACCGTGCGCAGCAGCGTGGACTTGCCCGAACCCGATGGCCCGACCAGGACGAAGAACTCGCCCGCCTCGATACGCAGCGAGAGATCGTCGATGACCACCTGCGTACCGTACGACGTGCGAACGTGCTCGAACTCGATCATGCGGGGCGCTCCGTCAGCACGAGCAACGATTGGAAGAAAAGGTCGACCGCCAGCGCCAGCGCGATGATGGCCAGGGTACCCAGCAGCACCATGTCCGTCGCACCCTGGCCGATGCCGAGGAAAACGAAACGACCCAGCCCGCCCGCGCCGATCAGGGCAGCGACCGTCGCCAGTCCCACGGTCTGCACCGCCACGATGCGCAAGCCGGCCAGCAGCACGGGCCAGCCCAGCGGCAATTGCACACGCAGCAGCACCTGCCGCCGGGTCATGCCCAGGCCGCGCGCCGCCTCGCGCGTATCCGCCGCCGTGGCGTCCAGTCCGGCCACGGTGTAGCGGACCACCGGCAACAGCGCATACAGCACCAGCGCGAAGACCGCGGGTGCGGCCCCCGTACCGCCGAAACCCAGCGCGCCCAGCGCGGGCCACCTGCCGGCCAGCCACGCGAACGGCCCGATCAACAAGGCGAACAAAGCCAGCGAGGGCACCGTCTGCAGGAACGCCAGCACACCGACCAGCGCCCCGTCGGTACGCCGCGTTCGCCATGCCCACCAGCCCAGCGGCGCACCGATCGGCAGCGCTATCGCCAGCGTGGCGGCCGCGAGCAGCACATGCGTCAGCAAGGCGTCGGCGAACGGCGCGCGTTGTGCCGCGTATTCGCGCAGCAACGCCAGACTATCGAACGTCCCGGCCATCGCCATACCGGCCAGCGCCGCTGGCACGCCGACCCAGGCAAGCACGCGTATCGGCCGGGGCATCGCGGACAGCCGGTCCAGCAACAGCAAGGCCGCTGCCAGCCACATCACCCAGAACCCGGTGCCCAGCTGGATACGCGTACCGGTCGCGGCGCCCTCCAGCAGGGCCCGCGCGTCCATGCCGGCCAGCAGCGGCAAACCGACCACGCCGGCCCACGCCAATACCGCGGTGATGAACGCACGACCCCGCACGCGCACCGTGCCCAGCGCGCCCGCCAGCAGCCATACCGTCGCCAGCACCCACACGTGCGGACTGGCCGCGGGACCGCTGAGGAGGCGGTTCGGCGCCACGTGCAGGAAGTCGGCGAACACGGCGGCAAGCGCTCCCGCTCCCGTCAGCACGATCACCGGCAACGCCGCACCCCGCAGCGTCACAACAGGCCCTGCGTGCGCAGGTAATCCGCTGCCACGGCCGATGCCTGCTCGCCATCGATCTGCGTGCGCGCGTTGAGCCGGCGCAACACCTCGACGGTCAGCGGCCTGAATGCGGCTTCCAGGGACGTTCGCATGGCGGGATAGCGCCTTAGCGTGGCATCGCGCACCACAGCGGCTGGTTGATAGACCATTTCCACGTGCTTGGGATCGTCGAGCACGACCAGCCCGGTGACGGCCAGTGCGCCGTCGGTGGAATAGACCATGCTGGCATTGACGCCGGAGGTTCCCTCGGCCGCGGCCTTGATCGTGGCGGACGTATCGCCGCCGGCCAGTACCAGCAACTGGTCACCACGCAGCGTAAACCCGTAGGCCGACTGGAACGCCGGGAGTGCCGCGTCGCTTTCCACGAACTCGGCCGATCCGGCAAGGTAGACGTCGCCACCCGCACGCACCCAGCGCGAGAAGTCGTCGAGCGTGCGCAGCCGCCGGGTGCGGGCGAGGTCGGCGCGCACGCCGATCGCCCAGTGATTGTCGGCCGGCGCGGGGCGCAGCCAGATCAGCTGGTTCGCCGCCGCATCCAGCGATGCGGCGAGGGCCCACGCCTGCGCCGCGTCACGAAAGGCCGGGTCGTTTTCCCGATGGAAGAAGAAGGCGGCGTTGCCGGTGTATTCCGGATAGACGTCCAGATCGCCGTTGAGCAGGGCCCGGCGCACGATCGAGGTGGGGCCCTGCTGCGTGCGATCGATGACGGGAATGCCCGCATGGCGCAGCACCTGCAGCACGATCTGGCCGAGTACCGCGCCTTCGTTGTCCGCCTTGGAACCCACCCGCACGGGCGGCTGCGGCTGCGCCTGGGCTTGCGCTTGCACAGCGAAAACGGCCGCGAAGGCCACCGCGCCCGAAAGCAACGACGACAGCCAAAGGCCGCGGCGAAGACGCACGCTCAGCGCTCCAGCACGTCGACGAAGCCGCGCTTGAGGGCATCGTCGATCGGCGTCGCCGCCACGCTCGCCGGCAGCGCCGCGTAGCGGGACTCGAACGCGGCCACCGCGGCCATGAAGCGATCGCCACGGCCGGCGTCGTCGCCCTGCTCCACCGCATAGGCCAGCACGCGAGATGCCTGGCTGGCCAGGTCCACCTCGTCGGGCAGCGCGGAGATGTCGCCCCATACCTGCTTGAGGTAGAGCACCGCATCGGCAGCACGCCGCATGCGTCGCAGCAGGCCCGACGTCGGCACATGCGCCGGACGGACACGCGCGATCACCTCGTGCGCCTCGTCCATGCTCACCGGGCCGAGATCGATCCGGATGCACAACCACGCCGTGTCGAACAGCCACGTGCCCTGCTTCGGCTGCGCACTGTAAGGCAGCACGCGCCCGTCCACCTCCACGCTGTCCGGCATGCCCGCATCCAGGAACTGCACGATGTAAGAGCGCACCGGATGCTTGCCCGGGAAGTCGCCTTCGCTGCGGGCGATGTGCAACCGGTGCGAGGTGGCATCCTTGCGGTTTTCCAAACGGATGCGCGAGCACTCGCCACGCCGGTAGCCCTGGCTCTCGCCGTCGTCGTCGTAAAGTTCGGTGTGGCCCTCGGCGCCCGGGAACACCTGCAGGATCAGCTCATCCGGCACCTTGGCCAGGTCGCGCATGCCTTCCGGGTACAGCGGAACGACACTCCCGTGGCGAACGAACACCGGCGTTTCCTCCAGGGTGTAGCACTGCGCCAGCACGCGGCCACCCTCGAAAACGTCGGCGCCGTCACGGCTGTACCACCGACCCGGCGGCAACCAGACCGGAAACGGCGCGGTGCCGTCGGCGCCTACGGGCACCGTCACCGGCGCCACCAGCAGGTCGTTGCCGAACATGTATTGCGAGGGGTGCGTGTACGCCTCGTCGTGCTCGGGCCAGTGGTAATACATCGGCCGCACGATGGACAGGCCCGTCTCGTAGGCCTGCCGCGCGGCTGCATAGATATACGGCGCCAACTGGTAACGCAGGCGGATGGCCGCAAAGATGGCATCGCCATAGGGCGGCCCGAAGTGCCACGGCTCCTTGTGCAGGCTGGCCTCCTTGGCCGAATGCGTGCGCAACACCGGGCTGAACACGCCCAGCTGCATCCAGCGCGCGTAGAGCTCCGGCTCCAGGTGCCGCTCCGGGCGCGGGATGTGCTTGTGGAAGGTGTGCCCGCCGATGTCGTGGCTCCAGTACCCATACAGCACGTTGGACGCCATGGCGGTGAAGTGCGGCTGGTAGGCCAACGAGGTCCAGGAGATCACACTGTCGCCGGAAAAACCGATCGGATAACGGTGGTTACCGAGGCCGCCCCAGCGATGGTAGATCAGCCCGCGCTGGTCGCCCTCGCGCTGCATCTGGGTAAAGAACACGTGGTTGAGCCACCAGGTGTTTGAAAGGCCCGGATGGGCTTTCGACTCGGGCCACTGCTGCCAGTCGAGCCACCAGAAGTCCACACCCTCCCGCTCCAGCGGGTGCAGCACCGTGTCGAACAGGGCGCGCATGTACGAACGCGACGTGCCCTCGAAGGGGATGGGCGCCTGCGTGGAGGTATCCCACGACAGCGCATCGGCCATCGCCTGGTACTTTTCCTCGTGCGGCATCACCCCCGAGGCCGGGTGCAGGTTGAGCGTCACGCGCAGCTTCTGGCCATGCGCCCACTGCATGAATGCGACTGGGTCCGGAAACAGGCTGCGGTTGAAGGTGTAGCCGGTCCATCCGGACTGTTCGCCGAAGACATCCTTTTCCTCGTGTCCCGGGCGCAACGACAGCCCGGGCGTGGTGTGCCAGTCCATGTCCAGCACCAGCACGTCGAGCGGAATGCGTTCCTTGACGAAGCGCGCACCCAGCGTACGCAGCTCCTGGTCCGAATAATTCCAGTAACGCGACCACCAGTAGCCGAACACGAACCGCGGCGGCATCGGCTGCGGCCCGGCGATCGCCGCGAAATCGGCCAGGGCCGCCGTGTAGTCGTGCCCGTAACCGAAGAAATACAGGTCCTGGCGCTCGCCGGACGGACGCGCCGTGACCCAGTCGTCGTCGTCCAGGCCGAAGCTTTCGGTATCGTCGACCACATGCCAGCCATCGCGGGCGAGCAGGCCCTCTTCCAGGGGCAAGGTGCTGCCGTCCTGCCAGGTGTCGCCGTCGTAACGGTCCAGCGTGCGGTACGTGCCACCCAGGTTGGCGGTCTGCATGTCGCCCGGATGCCAGACGACGTCCGCGTCGCCGTGCCCACGCAGGCGCACCGAGAGATTGCCGGCCTGGAAGCGCCCGCCGGCCTTGTCGTAGCGCAGGCTCAGGCGATCAGTGTCGATCTGGAGGGACGCGTCGTCCTCGGTCACCTGGAACGCCGGCACATCGAGGTCACGGTGCACGACCACCTGCGTACGGCCATCGCGGAACCGGCCCTCCGCACTCCACTCCAGTCGCAGCAACCGCGGCGTGAGGACAGTGAACCGGACAGGGCACCGGGTCACGACCGCCGCGGGCCTGGCGGCCGCGCCGGACGAGGATGGCTTGTCTTTTTTCGCTTCCATGGGCGGATGGACCCTTCGTCGAACCGGAAGTCCACGATTATGGCGCGTCGCCGCATGGACCCGGTGAATGAACGGAGTCGACGAGGTCTTGTCGCTTCGTGCACTTACGACAAGGCACTGTCGGCCCTCGTCCAACCCACCTGGAGCAAAAACCATGAACGAAGACCAGATCCGCGGCGCCGCCAACACTGTCGGCGGCCGTGTGCAGCGTGCCGCCGGCGCCCTCGTGGGCGACCACGGCATGGAAGGCGAAGGCGCCATCCGTGAGACGGCCGGCCGCGTCCAGGCCAAGGCCGGCGAAGCCGTCGACACCGTCCGCGATGCGGTTGCCCATCGCCCGCTCGGCGCGATCCTGAGCGGCTTCGGCGTCGGCATCCTCGTCGGCATGCTGCTCGCGCGCCGCGACTGATCGTTCGTCAGGTTTGTGCGAAGACAGCCGCGCGGGCGGCGGGGAGTTGCTCCCTGTCGCCTGCGCGGTTTTTTTGTTTTTGCGGGTTTGAAAGCTCGCCTTCGGCATCGCGTTGGGCCTTATTGCGTTGGAGCAAGAGCCGGCGGGTGCCACCCTCGTGGCCACGCCTGCGGCGACCCGTCAATGAAAGCCGCTCCGCGGCCATGTATTGATTGCCCTACGGGCCGCGTCGGGCTTCGAGCGGGGGTTTTCGACTCGACATCCCTGTCTCGCGAAAACGGCCGGCCGTCCTGGCCGGCCCCCTTCGGGCCTTTTCCGTTCGAATCCCTCGCCTGCGGCTACCGGCCACGAGGGTGGCACCCGCCGGCTCTTCCTGACACTGAGGTTGCGTGTGGGAAGAGCGAAGAGCCTGGTTTCGCTTCGTGGCTGGGAACGCTCGCTTGCCTGCTTTACATGGCATCGGTCGCCTTAGATACGTTGAGGGTTCGCGCACGTGCGTGCGCTCCTACCCCCCCCCCCAAGCCGGCGGATCACGCGTGGGATATGCCACAACCTGTCCTACCCCTAGGGTAGGAGCCCACGATGTGGGCGAAAAGCCAACGAAGCGCTGACGCCATACCCCGCACATCTGCGACCGCTCGCGTCACAACCCACCTCAGTGTCGGGAAGAGCCGGCGGGTAGCCCCCTCGGTGCCGGTAGCCGCAGGCGAGGGTTTCGCACAGATCAGGCCCGAAGGGGGCCGGCCAGGACGGCCGGCCGTTCTCGCGAGACAGGATGTCGAGTCGAGAACCCCTGTGCGAAGCCCGACCCGGGCCCGAAGGGCAATAGATATACGGCCGCGCCAGCGGCCCTTCCTTAGCGGGTCGCCGCAGGCGTGGCACCGAGGGGGCTACCCGCCGGCTCTTGCTCCACGGCACACGGCACACGGCACACGGCACACGGCACACGAAAACCTTATCGTGAAAAGATGTCGCGCACATCGTGCGCTCCTACAAACACGTGGTACATCGTGCGGCGTGCGCCAAAGCGGGATCAGCCTGCTTCGCAGCGATTGCGGCCTGCGCGTTTTGCCGAATACAGTGCCTGATCGGCGCGTTCGAACACCTCGGTGGTCGTGTCGTTCCGGCCGAAGCAGGCGACGCCGCCGGACATGGTAACGGTGACCGGCTTTCCGCTGGCATGGAACGCGAGTGAGGCCACTAGGGCGCACAGCGCCTTTGCAGCCTGGAGGGCGGCATCGCGTTCGATGCCGCTGAATACCACGACGAATTCCTCGCCGCCGTAACGCGCCACGAACGCCGCATCAGGGAGCTCGCGGGTCAGCGTCTGGCCCACGATACGCAGCACGGCGTCGCCGGCGGCGTGGCCCAGGCTGTCGTTGATCGTCTTGAAATGGTCGATGTCGAGCGCCGCCAGGCAGAGCGACGCGCCGGTTTCGCGCATCCGCGCCTGGGCCGCTTCGATGTGACGCTCGTAGGCCAGCCGGTTGGGCAGGCCGGTGAGCAGGTCGGTCAGCGCCAGCGCGTGCTCGCGGCGCAGCGAATCCTGCAGCGAGCTTGCCTGGGTTTCCAGCTCCTCGACACGGTCGCGCATGCGCTCGGCGCGGTCGCGGTAGGCGGCCATGCGGGCGTCCTCGCGGTCGCGGTACTCGCGGAAGTGCGTGTCGATCAGCGACAGGCGCGCATTGACCTCCGCCTGAAGGGCGCCAAGGTCTGTCGCGGTGAGGGTGCTTTCGCCCAGCGCGCGCATTTCCTCGCGCACCGTGGCATCCAGTTCGCGGCCGCCCGCGGTGGCTTCGCCATAGGCCAGTTCGGCGGCGAGGTAGCGGGTCATGTCGCCGAGACGCGAGCTGACCGCGGCCAGTAGGTCCTGCAGGCGGGCGATATCCGTGCGCAGCGACGCCACCACCTCACTGTCTTGCTGCAAGGGTGAGGGTGCTACGGCCTCGGTTGCCGCGACGGCGGGCGCAGCCGGCGCGGCGGCGACCACGGAGACGGCGGGCGCGGCCGGGGCATCGTCGTTCACCGCCGGCGGCAGGCGATCCAGCCCGGCCACGGCTTCCGACAAGGATTCCAGCAGCGTATCCAGCAGGGCGGGCTGGGGGGAGTCGCGCAGCGCCTCGTTCAGCCGGTCGAGCAGGCCGTCGATGTCGCTGCCTTGGCCCCGGGCAAGGGCGGCCAGGCGCACGGCGAGGCGGCGCAGGCCTTCCTCCAGCTCGCGGAAATCGCGCTCGTCGCGCTCCATCCTCTCCAGTGCGAGGTGGTATTTACGCTCCCAGATGTCCTGTTCCACACCCGTACCCATGATCCGGCTTCAGCCCCTTGGTGCCATGGAAGCATATCGGCCGGCCGGCGTGGGACTTGATCCCGACCCATCGGGCCCGACGACGGTCGTGCCGCGGATCGCGTAAAATCACGCCATGCGCATCGGCCCCTACACCATCGCGCCCCACGTGGTGCTCGCACCCATGGCGGGCGTGACCGACAAACCGTTCCGGCTCCTGTGCAAGCGCATGGGCGCGGGCCTGGCGGTGTCCGAGATGACTGCGTCCGATCCGCGCCTGTGGAACACCCCCAAATCGCTGCGCCGGATGGACCACCAGGGCGAGCCGGAGCCGGTCAGCGTGCAGATCGCCGGCTACGACCCCGGCATGCTGGCCGAAGCCGCGAAGTACAACGCCGACAACGGCGCCCAGCTGGTCGATATCAACATGGGTTGCCCGGCCAAGAAGGTCTGCAACGTGTGGTCCGGTTCCGCCCTGCTCCAGGACGAACCCCTGGTCGCGCGTATCCTGCATGCCGTGGTCCGCGCCGTGGACGTGCCGGTCACCCTGAAGATCCGCACCGGCTGGGACCGGGAACACCGCAACGCGCTGACCATCGCGCGCATCGCCGAGGACGCCGGTATCGCGGCGCTGGCCGTGCACGGCCGCACGCGCGCCGACAAATACGAGGGTGACGCCGAATACGCCACCATTGCCGCCGTCAAGGCTGCGGTCGGCATTCCGGTGATGGCCAACGGCGACATCACCTCGCCGGAGAAGGCACGGCACGTGCTGGCCGCCACCGGCGCGGACGCGATCATGGTGGGTCGCGGCGCCCAGGGCCGGCCGTGGATCTTCCGCGAGATCGCTCATCACCTGGAAACCGGCGGCTTCCTCGCCGAGCCGTCGCCTGCCGAGGTGCGCGACATCCTCGCCGGCCATCTCGAACAGCTTTATGCGTTCTACGGCGAACGGATGGGCGTGCGCATCGCCCGCAAGCACCTGGGTTGGTACGCGAAGGACCGCCCGGAAAACGCCGCTTTCCGCCACGTGGTCAACCAGGCCGAGGACGCCGCGTCGCAGCTGCGGCTCATGCGCGAGTATTTCGATGCACTGGCCGCCGGCGTGTCGCTGGCGGCCTGACCCGAGGCATCGACCCTACACGGCCCGCTGTAGCGGGGCATCCGGCGAGACGACCGCCTGGCGCAATCCCTCCGGCAGGCCGGCATCGCCATAGCGCTCGATATAACGGGCCAGCGTGTCCGCGAAGCCCTCGTCCGAGGCCCAGCTGACCTGGTCCACGGCAGGCCGATGACCGTGCACGTGGTTCAGCAGGTCGACGCATTCCTGGCGATAACCCAGGTCCAGGAAGCGGGCCGCCGCACGGGAGCATTCCACCAGCGGCGCGGCGGCGAAGCCGCCCGTGCCGGGATGTTCACCCACGATGCCGCCACCGGGTGCGCAGCACAGCTTCAACGCCAGCACGTCGCGCAACCGTTCCTCGAAGTCGGAACCCTTGTAACGGCAGCGGTCGCTCCACCAGGTCCAGTAATGGATGGTGTCGCCCAGGCCGTGCAAGGTATCCGCGATCAATGCGGCACCGCCGTCCACCGGTGCGGCCGCCAGCACGATGGCCATGCTTTCGCCGGCGGCAAGCCGCACATGCGTCGCAGCCAGTTCGTCGGCGAAGTCCAGCGGACGTGAACACGCCACGTACCAGCCGTCCACGGTGCGCGCCTCCAGGGCGGGCGCGGCGTCCACCGCCACGGCGCACACCAGCCGGAAGGCCACCTCGCCTTCCGTGCAGCTGACCAGGCGAACGAAACGCCCCGCCGGCACCGACTCGCCCTGCCCCGGGCGGCCTTCGGCCAGCGGCATGAAGTCCACCACGCGCACCTCGCCCGTCGCCATGCGCCCGGTGGTTTCGAGCACCTGGGTGCCGGGCACGTAAGCGGCGGTCCACTCGACCGGGCCGTCCGTGTGCAGCGCCAGCAGGGCGCGGTCGGGATGCGACGGCTGCAAGGCCCCCCGCGCACGGTCGAGCGCCAGGCAGGCCAGGGACGCGTCGTCGCCCACGCGGCCGAAGCCCCGGAGATCGCCGATGGGCAGTCCACGCGGCGCGGGGGCGTCATCGTGCAGCACGGTTGCGAGCGGTTGGGCTGGCACGTTCGATTCTTCCTGGCGACGGGGAGGGGCGCCGAGCGGCGCGGAGGTTGGGGCAGCACCCGGCAAGGCCGCGTGAATGCCCTCGGCCACCGTTCAATTTCCTCGCCGACACAGGCGCGTAGAATGGCGCCAGGCGGGTCAACCTGAGGCACAGGCATGAGCGAGAACGACATTCCCGGCATCGAACCCTACGACGGTGCGGCAGGTGGGTGGGGCGCGCTCGGCGCGGTCGCCCGCGCGCTCAGCGGCCAGATGGCCCTTGCCCGCGAGTCCATCGCGCTGCACAAGGTCAACCAGCCCAAGGGCTTCGACTGCCCCGGTTGCGCCTGGCCCGATCCAAAGGAAACCTCCTCGTTCGAGTTCTGCGAGAACGGCGCCAAGGCGGTGTCGTGGGAAGCCACGGCGAAACGCGTAAAACCGGAGTTCTTCGCGGCCAATACCGTCGCCGACCTGTGGAACCTGACCGACTACGCCCTGGAGGGCCTGGGCCGGCTGACCCACCCGCTGGCCTATGACGCCGACACCGATACGTACCGCCCGATCGCCTGGGACGACGCGTTCGCGCGCATCGGCGCCGCCCTGCGCGCGCTGCCCTCGCCGGACATGGCCGAGTTCTACACGTCGGGGCGCGCCTCCAACGAGGCGGCGTTCCTTTACCAGCTGTTCGTTCGCGAATACGGCACGAACAACTTCCCCGACTGCTCCAACATGTGCCACGAGGCCACCAGCGTGGGCCTGCCGGAATCGCTGGGCTCGGGCAAGGGCACCGTGACGCTCGAGGATTTCGATCACTGCGACGCGATCTTCTGCATCGGCCACAACCCCGGCACCAACCATCCGCGCATGCTTTCTACATTGCGCGAGGCCTCGCTGCGCGGCGTGCCCATCGTCGTGCTCAACCCGCTGCCCGAGCGGGGCCTGGAACGCTTCACCTCGCCGCAACACCCGGTGGAGATGCTCACCAACAGCGCCGTGCGCATCGCCTCCACCTATTACAAGCTGAGGATCGGCGGCGACGTGGCGGTGCTCAAGGGCATGATGAAGTATCTGCTCGTCGAAGACGCCAGGGCCCTCGCCGAGGGCATGCCGGGCGTGATCGACCGGGATTTCATCGCCGCCAACACCACCGGCTTCGAGGCGCTGGTCGCCGACATCGAGGCGACCGACTGGGCGGCCATCGAACGCACCTCCGGCCTGACGCGCGCGGAGGTCGAGCACGCGGCATCCATCTATGCCCGTGCGTCCAAGGTGATCGTCTGCTACGGCATGGGCATCACCCAGCACGCGCACGGCACCGAGAACGTCCAGCAGATCGCCAACCTGTTGCTGATGCGCGGCAACATCGGCCGCGAAGGCGCCGGCATCTGCCCGCTGCGCGGCCACAGCAATGTGCAGGGCGACCGCACCGTGGGCATCACGGAGAAGCCGAACGCCGCGCTCAACGAGGGCCTTCGCAGCACCTACGGCTTCGAGCCACCGGTTGGGCATGGCCACGATGCCGTCGCCGCGGTGATCGCCATTCGCGAAGGCCGCTCGAAGGCGCTGGTGGCGCTGGGCGGCAACCTGGCCGTGGCCATGCCCGACACCGAGGAAACCTTCGCCGCCATGCGTGGCCTCGACCTCGCCGTGCATATCGCCACCAAGCTCAACCGCTCGCACCTGATCCTGGCCCGGCAGTCGTTCATACTGCCCTGCCTGGGCCGCACCGAACTGGACGAGCAGGCCACCGGGCCGCAGGCGGTCACGGTGGAGGATTCCATGTCGATGGTGCATGCGTCCGCCGGCACGCTGAAACCCGCGTCGGAACACCTGCGCTCCGAGCCGTGGATCGTCGGCGGCATCGCCAAGGCCACGCTGCCCGCCACCCGCGTGGACTGGGACCGCCTGATCGGCGATTACAACCTGATCCGCGACGACATCGAGAAGGTCTTTCCGCTCTTCCGCGACTTCAACCGGCGCGTCGGTGCACCCGGCGGTTTCCGCCTGCGCGTCGCCGCCAGCGAGCGCGCCTGGGACACGCCGGACGGCCGCGCGCATTTCCTCCTGGCTCGCGGGCTGGACGAGGATGCGCCGCTGGCCGAGGGCGACCTGATGCTCACCACCATCCGCTCGCACGACCAATACAACACCACCATCTACGGCCTCAACGACCGCTACCGCGGCGTGACCGGGCGGCGCGACGTCATCTTCCTGCACGCCGACGACCTCGCCGCACGCGGACTGAAACACGGCGATCGCATCGACGTATTCGCCACCGGCGCCAACGTGGCCGACGGCAAGGCACGCGCCGTGCGCGGGTTCACGGCGGTGGCCTACGACATCGCGCCGGGCTCCGTGGCCATGTACTACCCGGAGGGCAACGCGCTGATCGCGCTGGAAAGCCACGATCGCCGCTCCGGCACGCCGGCCTATAAATCGGTGCCCGTGCGGATCGAACGGGCGGCGGCGCATGCCGTTGCCTGATCGTAAGTCGACGGCCGGATGGGTGACGCGACCCGTGCTGCGCTTCGAGCGCGGCGCGGCCACGCAGGACGACGACCGGCTGGCCGAGGAAGTGCCGGTGGCGATGCATGTGGACGGCGAACCGTTCGCAGTGATGATGGCTACGCCGCACGACCTCGAGGACTTCGCCCGCGGTTTCGCCCTGACCGAAGGCAAGGTGGCGTCGATCGACGAGATCACGTCGATCGACATTCGTGAAGTGCTGGAGGGCGTCACGGTGGACGTGCGTACCGTGGGGCACATGCCGCGCGAGCGTCCTGTCGAACCGCCATCGCGCACCCTGCCCGGCCGCAGCGGCTGCGGCATCTGCGGCAGCCGTGAGCTGGAAGACGTGGTGCGGCATCCGCGCCCTGTCGGGGCCGGCCCGTCGATCACACCTTCCGCCATCGAACACGCCCTGGCATCCCTGCGCGGGTCGCAACCCATCAACGCATTCACCGGGTCCGTCCACGCCGCCGCCTGGGCCTTGCCGGACGGCACCCTGCTCAGCGTGCGCGAGGACGTCGGCAGGCACAACGCGCTGGACAAGCTGATCGGCGCACTGCTGGCGGCGCGCATCGACACCGACCAGGGATTCGTGGTGCTGACCAGCCGGGCCAGCTACGAGATGGTGACCAAGGCCGCCGTCGCACGTATCGCGGTGGTGGTGGCTATCTCCGCGCCTACCGCGCTGGCGGTGCATCTGGCGGCCGACTGCGGCGTGACCCTGATCGGCTTCGCACGGCCGGGGCGCTTCAACGTCTACACGCGGCCGCAGCGGATACTTTAAGGGGACGGGATCAACCGCGCCGCCGACGCAGGCTGTCCTTCACGTCCACATCGAAACGCACCGTGGTGGCGACGGTCTCATGGCCGGGTATCTCGAACACCAGGCCGTCCTTGCTAGGCAGCCGCGCCTGCAGTTCCTGCAACGCCGTGCGTGGCACTTCCATCCGCCACTCGTGCGCATCGCCTGAAAGCACGCATGCCGCGCCATCGGTGGCATCCACTGCGTAGCGCATCGTGAACACCGTGCCGAACGCTGTCGAACCCAGCAGGGCGACGTTTTCCAGCAGGACGGACAGTTCGTCCTCGTCGATGCGCACGCGGATCGTGTGGTTCTCCAGCTGCACTCTCATGCCGTCGCCTCGCGCCATTGATCGGGTGTGTTGCAATTGACCAGTCGCGGCGTCACCGCTGCGTCGAGTGGCAGCATGGCCACACCCAGTCGCGACTGCAGCGCGGCGATCGAGCATGCCGGACCGGGCTGGGTCATCAGCTCCTCAAGCGCCGTGCGTGACATCGCATCCAGGCGCAGGCGCATCGGCAGGGGGTGGCCTTGCCAGCAACTCGTGGCGTGGATGCCTGCCGACGCCAGCAAGGGCGCGAGCAGGGGCTCGCCCAGGTGCGGCATGTCCACGGGCACCACGAGCAATTCTCCGTCGGGCAGGTGGTCGGCCACGCTGGCGATACCGCCGACGGGGCCGCTGCGCGGCCAGCGGTCGGGGATGCCACCAGGCCGATCGCCGCTGACCGCGACGATGGCCGCGCCGGCGGCGTGCAATGCAAGGATCGCGCGCTGCAACAGCGTGGCACCGTCTATCACCAGTCCGGCCTTGTCACGCCCCATGCGCGAGGACAGGCCGCCGGCAAGCACCAAGCCGAGGATCATCGAGCATCCGCCGGGTCGAGGGGCCACGCATCCACCCTTCCGTTGAACGCATCCGCCGCGGACAGCCATGTGTCCGCCTGCGTGTAAGGCACGATGCGATAGGCGGCCTGAGCCGGCATGACGCACACCCTCGTTTCGCCATCGATGTCATCGATGAATCGACCGAGGGCGAAGTGATGCAGGCCCTCGCGCAAGCTCACGCCTTCCGCGACGCGCACGCGCTGCGGGCGTTCGGGAGGCAAGCCCGCCATCGCGCGCAGCACCGGCGCCACGAAGAAGCGATAGCCCACCGCGACGGCCATGGGGTTGCCCGGCAGGCCGAGCACCAGCGGGCCGTCGTCGAAGCGGGCGGCGAGCAACGGCTTGCCCGGCCGCATCGCCACCTTGTGGAACAGGGTATGCGCGCCCAGTGCCGACAGCGTGGTGGGAACGAAGTCGAACCGACCGGCCGACACGGCACCCGTGGTGACGATCAGGTCCACACCGGCCACCAGGGCGTCGGCGATGGCCTCGTGGAAAGCCGTACCGACATCGGGAACCTGCCGACGGAAGACCAGCCCGGCGCCCCAGCGCAGCAAGCTGGCCGCGAGGAACGGGCCGTTGGAATCGTGGATGCCACCGGCCGGCAGCGCACCGGCGGGATGCAACTCGCTGCCCGTGGCGATGATGGCCACACGCGGCCGCCGTACGACATCGACGCCGTCGATACCCAACGCGGCCAGCAGCATGACGGCCGACGCATCGATACGCCGGCCAGCGTGCAAGGCGACGCTGCCCGAACGGATGTCCCCACCGACGGTGCGCACGTTCTGGCCCCGCGGTTCGTCCGCAAGAAAACGTACGCGATCGCCGTCGCGCTCGCAGCGCTCCAGCGGCACCACGCTATCGAAGCCTTCCGGCATGCGCGCCCCGGTGGCGATCTCGCAACATTCTGCTTCCGGGTAGGCCGGCGCGCCATCGCCCGCGGCATGCATGGCGGCCACACGATAGCCGGTACCGGCGGCGATGGAGGCCCCGGGGGCCCGTAACGCGTAGCCATCCATGGCCGCGTTGTCGAACCCCGGTAGCGATAGCGGGCTGACGACATCGGCGGCGAGGACCCGCCCCGCCGCCTTGTCGAGCCCTGGATGCTCACTGCTAAGCGTCCTGCATTCGGCGAGCAACCGCGTCACGGCATCGGGATAGGCAATCATCCGCCAAGACTAACGGCAGCACGCCCCGCATGCGACACCTCCTGCGCCGACGCCGGACGGTAGGCATGGAACGCCACCGTGGCCGATGCGCGCCCCTGGCTCAGCGAACGCAGCGCGGTGCTGTAGCCATCCAGCCGGGCCAGCGGCACGTCGGCTTCGATCGCCGTGCGCGCCTGTGCCTCGGTGAGCTGGACGATATGCCCGCCACGGCGTTGCAGGTCGCCGAGCACATCGCCGACGGCCGTGCCCGGGGTGCTGACCGATACCCGCATCACCGGCTCCAGCAGTACCGTGCCTGTCGCCTCCAGGGCGGCTTTCACTGCCATCTGCGCGGCCCGATGGAAGGCCGCCTCGTTCGAATCCACCGCGTGGGCCTGGCCGTCGAGCACCGTCACGCCGGCACCGACCACGGGGTGACCACGCGGGCCCTCGAGCAGCGCCGACCGCACGCCCTTCTCCACGGCCGACTGGAAGGCCTTCGGAATGACGCCACCAGTGCTGCGGTCCTCGAAGCGATTGCCCGCCTCGCCGGTCGGGGCCAGCGACAGCACGACACGCGCGTACTGCCCGCTGCCGCCGGTCTGCTTGGCCAGCTTGCCTTCGACCGGACCGGAGGCCTTCGCCGGGGTTTCCTGGTAGGCCACGCGCGGCGAACCGGTACGTACCGACACACCCCATTCGCGGCGAAGGCGCTCGACCATCACCTCCAGGTGCAGTTCGCCCATGCCCCAGACCAGCGTCTCGCCGGTATCCGGATCGGTGCCCACGCGAAACGACGGGTCCTCCTGCGCCAGTCGCGCCAGGCCGTTGCCGAGCTTGAGCAGGTCGGCGGAGCGCTCCGGCGACAACCGCCAGGACAGCACGGCCGGCTGCGCCTGGATCGTCTCCAGCCTTACCGGGCGATGCGGGTCGGCCAGCGTTTCGCCCGTGGCGACGTCCTTCCAGCCGGCGACGGCTACGATGTCGCCCGCTTCGGCAAACTCGACGGCGTCGGTTTCGTCGGCACGCACGACGGCAAGCCGGCCCACGCGCTGGACGCGATCGGTGCCGCTGCGCCACACCGCATCGCCGACGCGCAGGCGTCCGGCATAGACACGCACGAACGCCAGCGGGCCATGCGCCTGGTGGACCACCTTGAAGACCAGCGCCGCCAGGGGCGCCTGCGCATCGGGCAGCACCGCGATGTCACCGTCGTCGGCATGCGCGACCACGGGCGGACGATCCACCGGCGACGGCAGATAGTCGACCATCGCATCGAGCAACGCCTCGATGCCGACGTTGCGGAACGCAGAGCCCGCCAACACCGGCGAACCGATGCCCGCCAGCGTGCCGCGGCGCAACGCTGCGCGCAGTTCGTTCGCCGTGATCGGTTCGTCCGCCAGCCAAAGAGCGGCGAGCGTGTCGTCGTGATCGGCCACCGCGGCCACGAGGTCCGCACGCGCGGCCGCATGGACGGCGCGCTCGGCGGCATCCCACGCGTGCACGCCGGCCGGACCGGCGGCATCGAAGCGCCACGTGCGCTCACCGACCAGGTCGACCAGGCCGGTCATGTGTTCGGCCTCGATGACCGGCCGCGCGACGACCCAAGGGCGGGCGCCCAGCGTGTCCCGCATCTGCGCGACCACGGCATCGAAGTCCGCCCCCGGGCGATCCATCTTGTTGACGAACGCCATGAGCGGCACGCCATGGCGGCGTGCCTGGTGCCACACCGTTTCCGATTGCGGCTGCACGCCCGCCACGCCGGAAAAGACGGTGACCGCGCCGTCGAGCACGCGCAACGAACGTTCCACCTCGATCGCGAAATCGATGTGTCCCGGGGTATCGATAAGGGTAAGCCGATGCGGCTCGCCGCCATCCGGCGTCCACTGCGCGCGCACGGCCGCGGCACCGATCGTGATGCCGCGCTCGCGCTCGAGCTCCATGTGGTCGGTGGTGGTCGCGCCGTCGTGCACCTCACCCGTGCGATGGATCGCGCCGGAGGCGTAAAGCAGGCGCTCGGTGAGCGTGGTCTTGCCTGCATCCACGTGCGCGATGATGCCAAGGTTGCGCCAGCGGTCGACGGGAATGCGGGTATCGCGGTTGACGGTGTTCATGGGTGACAGTGTCCTGAAGGGATCGCCAGGGGCGTGGACGAGGGGGCAAGCGAGGCACTCCCCGATCCGACGACCGCCGCCCCTGGCGGAGCCGGACGGGTCAGGATCGGGGGTCGCGGCGGTTCTTCATGGCACGTGCACTCCGGAGACGACGAAAAAAAGTCAAAAAAAAGCACCCTTGCGGGTGCTGTCGACAGGCTGCTGGCGCCGGCCGCCTAGGAGGGCGTGCCGCACCGCACGAAGCGCGCGCACCCGCGACGCGCCCCAGGGGCGATCGATAGGCGGTGCTTCAAATCGTGCTTGCAACGGAACATGGGGTGGCGCTCTTCAAAGGTTGGCAGGGATGACACCATAGCGTCGTGCGCATGACATAGGGGCATGCACGACGCTTTCAAGCACGCCATCGAAAGATTACGAAGACTATATCCGGTCGAGCGGCGTCGCGAAGACGCCAAAAGCAGCGGCGGGGATGTCACGGGAGCTCTATGCCACGTCCACGTGACATCCGCCAAGATCGCTGTTTCTTTCCATGGAGTCCCTACCCATGCGCTACGTGAAACTCGGCCGCACTGGCCTGGAAATCTCCCCCGTCGTCCTGGGTTGCATGACCTACGGCGTGCCCGACCGCGGCAACCACGCATGGACGCTGGATGAAGCGCAGAGCCGCCCCTTCCTGCGCAAGGCGCTGGACCTGGGCATCAATACGTTCGATACCGCCAACGCCTACTCGGATGGCACCTCCGAGGAAATCGTCGGCCGCGCGCTGCTCCCGTGGAGCCCGCTCGCACGCGGACGGCTGACGCGCGACTGGGACGAAGACAGCACCCGGCAGCAGAGCGATGTGTTCGGCAGCACGCTTTACGGCGCCACGGAAGATGCCGACCGTGCCACCGTTTCGGCGGTGAAGCAGGTGGCGGAAGCGCGCGGCGTACCGCGGGCACAGGTGGCTCTGGCATGGGTCGCGCAGCGCGAAGGCATTACCGCGCCGATCGTGGGCGCATCGAAGCCGCAGCACCTGGACGATGCCGTGGCGGCGATCGAGCTTACGCTGACCGCCGACGAGATCGCCACGCTGGAGGGCGCTTATACGCCCAGGGCCATTGCGGGCTTCGAATGATGCATGCCCTGCCCAAATGACGCGCAATCGCCGCGCACCGACGCGTGGCGGTTGCGATCAGCGCGCTGTCGAAGGGGCGGGTGAATGCCGCCGCGTTTCGATCGCCTTTTCGATAACGTCGGCGGCCTGTGACGCACCCGTTTCCGCCCGGATAGCCGCAGCCGCGCGTTGCGCGCGCAGGGCGACGCCTTCGTCGGCAAGCAACTCGCGCAACCGCGCGGCGGCGCGATCCGCACGATAACGAGCCGCTGGCAACACGGCGCCCACGCCGAGTCGAACCACTCGCGCCGCGTTGTCCGGCTGGTCGAACCCATGCGGCACGACCAGGGAGGGGCAGCCGGCGCGGAGGGCTTCCTGAGTGGTGCCTACGCCGCCGTGATGCACGACGGCCGCGGCACGTTCGAACAGGGCGCCGTGCGCGGCGTATTCGACGGCAAGCACGCCATCGGGCAGCACGGTCGGCAGGCGCGAACGCATTTCCGGCGATCCCGTCAGCAGCACGGCGCGGCGGCCAAGCATCGCGGCGGCACCCAGGCTTTCGCGAAGGAAGCCTTCGCCCGCGTGGACCGCGGCCGAGCCCAGCGTGAACACCAGCGGTGGATCGCCGGCGTCGAGGAACGCCGTGAGCAGTGGCGGCAGGCTGCCCCGGGAGGGAGCGTAACGACAGTAGCCGGTCACCACGGTGCGCGCCGGGGCATCGGCCGGCGCCTGCCCCAGCAACGGGGAGTACATCGCCAGCACACCGTCGCGCGCGTGCTGGCCGCGGTGGAAGGGATCGCCCCCTGCCGATACCGGCGCCAGGCCGAGCGACTGGCGGAATCGGCGCACCGGGCGCGTCCACGGTGCCGTGACGTGCTCGGCCAGACGGCGAAGCCAGGCACCGCGGCGTGGCGTGGCGCGCAGGAAGCGGTCGAGCACCGCCAGGCCTGTGGCGGGCGGATCGTACGCCGACAGGAACGCGGCCGGCGACAGTACCGCCGACAGCCAGGCGACAGCCGTGGTCTCCCCGAGGATCTGCGCGGCGAAGGCCAGTGTGGTCGTGACGATGGCGTCCGCATCCGTGCAGACGGGCGCCAGCGCCCGGTAGCTCGCCGCCACATCCGCAGCCGCCAGGTCGCGAACGACGAAACGCGGGCCGCGTAGCGGGTGGAACGCGCGCGCGGCAAAGGCGGCCTTGTCCTCCGGCTCGGCGATGCCGCTGGCCAGGAGGAAGCGCAAACCAGCGTCCGCCACCGCCTCGCGATGGATGGCGTGCGCGGCCACGGTGACCCGGTGCCCGCGCGCCGCCAACTCCCGGCCCACCGCCAGGAAGGGAAACAGGTCGCCCTGTGACCCGACCGTCGCCATCACGATGTGTCGCCCCGCCATGTCCTGCCTCCCGTCGATGTCCAGGCGCATCCTCGCGGCCGGCATGTCGAGGCGATGCATGCCGCCCGCGTTGACCTGGCCCCGTCACGCAGGCTAGTCTTCGCTCGCCAGCGGTCTTTATCTCTCTATTCGAATGGAGAGATAAAAGCTAAGAGGGAAGCCGGTGCGAATCCGGCGCTGCCCCGCAGCGGTATGTGGAGACGAACGCGTCACAGGCACTGGATCGAACAACGATCCGGGAAGCGACGCGCAAGGCGGCACCTTTCCCGGTGCCACATCCACGAGCCCGAAGACCTGCCGCCGGCCTGAGCGCGGGTACCGTCATGGGTACCCGCGCTCCGCACGACCTGGACCCACCGCGCCTGCGTGGTGGCCCGGTTCGCCCGCGGGGGCGAAGGTCGACGGCACGCCGCATGACACCCACGACGCCGCGCACCTGCGTGCGGCGGCGCGCGCGTATCCGGCAGCGGGCCGCCCTTCCCTCCTCTTTGCCACGAAGAGGACGTATCCACATGCCACACGTTACCTACCCCGGTTTTCCCCGCATCGGCAGACGCCGTGAACTCAAGCGCGCCCTCGAAAGCCACTGGCGGGGCGACACCGACCGCGAGGCCCTGTTCACGGTGGCCCGCCAGCTGCGCGAGCGGCACTGGCAACTCGCCCGCGAGGCCGGCGCCGACAGCGTGCCGGTCAACGACTTTTCCCTGTACGACCACGTGCTCGATGCCGCCGTCGCGGTGGATGCCATCCCCGACCGCTACCGCGACCTGCATACGCGGGACGCCCTGGCCGGCTACTTCGCCATGGCGCGCGGTCGCCAGGACGACACGGTGGACCTGCACGCACTGGAAATGACCAAGTGGTTCGATACCAACTACCACTACATCGTTCCGGAACTGCACGCGGGCCAGGTCTTCGCCACCCGGGCCGACAAGGCGGTGGCGGAATACCGTGAGGCCGTGGCCGCGGGCCATACGGCGCGCCCGGTGCTACTGGGGCCGTTGAGCTTCCTGCGCCTGGCCAAGACCGTGGACGGCAGCGATCCCCTTGCCCTGCTGGATGCCCTGTTGCCGGCCTGGAGCGGCTTGCTCGACGCGCTGACGGAGGCAGGTGCCGACTGGATACAGGTCGACGAACCGGCCCTCGTGCTGGACCTCGACCCGGCCTGGCAGGCGGCGTACCGGTCGGCGTACGCCGCCATCGGCGAGCGCAAGCGCGGACGTATCCTCCTGGCCACGTACTTCGGCGAACTGGGGGCCAACCTGGCCCTGGCCACATCGTTGCCGGTGGCCGGCCTGCACGTGGACCTGGCCCGCGCGCCCGGGCAACTGGACCAGGTGATCGACGCGCTGCCCGCCGGGAGCGTGTTGTCCGCCGGCGTGCTCGACGGCCGCAACATCTGGCTGAGCGACCCCGCGATCATCGGCCCGCGCATCGCCCATGCACGCAAGCGCCTGGGTGACGATCGGCTCTGGCTGTCCACCTCGTGCTCACTGTTGCACGTGCCCATCGACGCCGCCGAGGAAAAGCGCCTGCCCGGCGCGATCGGCGAGTGGCTGTCGTTCGCCCGGCAGAAGATCGTCGAACTGCGCCGCTACGCCGATGCCGCGACCGGCGACGAGGCCGCGCAACGCGTGCTCGCCCGCCAGCACGATACGGTGGAGGCGCGTCGCCGCTCGCCCGACGTGGTGCGCGCCGAGGTGCGTACGCGCGTGCGCGGGCTGACACCGCAGTTCGGCCAGCGCCGTTCGGCCTATGCGTTCCGGGCCAACGTGCAGCGTGAGCGCTTCGGGCTACCCGACCTGCCCACCACCACCATCGGCTCGTTCCCGCAGACCGCCGACCTGCGGCTCGCACGTGCCGCCCACCGGTCCGGCAAGCTGGACGACGAGGCCTACCAGGCTGTGCTGCGTGACGAAGTACGCCGCGCGGTGACGTTCCAGGACGAGGTAGGGCTGGATGTCCTCGTGCACGGCGAGCCCGAGCGCAACGACATGGTGGAGTACTTCGGCGAGCAGCTGCAGGGCTATGCGTTTACCTCGCTGGGCTGGGTGCAGAGCTACGGCTCGCGCTGCGTCAAGCCACCGATCATCTACGGCGACGTGGCCCGTCCGGCGGCGATGACGGTCGCCTGGTCCAGCTACGCGCAATCGCTGACCAACAAGCCCATGAAGGGCATGCTGACGGGCCCGGTGACCATGCTGCAATGGTCGTTCGTGCGCGACGACCTGCCCCGCGCCGAGGTCTGCCGGCAGATCGCGCTGGCCCTGCGCGACGAGGTGCACGACCTGGAAAAAGCCGGCATCGGCATCGTGCAGATCGACGAGCCCGCGCTGCGCGAGGGCCTGCCGCTGCATCGCGCCGACTGGGCCGATTACCTCGGCTGGGCGGTGGACGCGTTCCGGATCACGGCCGGCGGCGTGAGCGACGCTACCCAGATCCACACCCACATGTGCTACTCGGAGTTCAACGACATCATCGAGGCCGTCGCGGCCATGGATGCGGACGTCATCTCCATCGAGACCAGCCGCTCGCGCATGGAACTGCTGGATGCCTTCACCCGCTTCCGCTACCCGAAC
This sequence comes from Xanthomonas sp. NCPPB 2632, assembly GCF_041228075.2. Taxonomy (NCBI): domain Bacteria; kingdom Pseudomonadati; phylum Pseudomonadota; class Gammaproteobacteria; order Lysobacterales; family Lysobacteraceae; genus Xanthomonas; species Xanthomonas sp. NCPPB 2632. The sequence goes on along the minus strand of NZ_CM192979.1, from coordinate 725,118 downwards.
GGCATCGGTCCCGGGGTCTACGACATCCATTCGCCCCGCGTACCGGCCGAGGCCGAGATGGCCGACCTGCTGGACCGGGCACTTAAGGTGCTGCGACCCGACCAGTTGTGGGTCAATCCGGATTGCGGCCTGAAGACCCGTGACTGGCCGGAAGTGGCCGAGGCGCTGAAAGGCATGGTCTGGGTCGCCCGAACGGCCCGGGAAAAGCTGACGACGGCGGCATAAAAGGACCGGTAGGAGCCCACGACGTGGGCGAACCCTCAGACCACACCCGGCGAATGAAGCCATGGACCGCATCCATGCCGGCGTTTCCGTGCGACGAACGAAGCAGCTTCAAAAGCGCCCAGGCGAGTCTGAAAACGCTCGCCTGGGCACGAGGTCGGCTTTTTTCGCCATAGCTACGTAGACGGTTCGCCCACATCGTGGGCTCCTACACGGAAGGGGCGGGTCCGGTTAATCGGGCCCGGCCCCTGAACATCCATGCAATCGTCACCGTCGAGGCGTACCCTCCCCCGCTGCAAACCGGCGATGGGGGGTGTATCATGGCGCGCCCCATTTATCTCTTTATCCGTAAAGAAGGATATATACCCTCGATGAGCAATTACCTCTTCACCTCCGAGTCGGTCTCCGAAGGCCACCCGGACAAGATCGCCGACCAGATCTCCGACGCCGTCCTGGACGCCATCCTGGCCCAGGACCCGCGTGCACGCGTGGCCTGCGAGACGCTGGTGAAGACCGGTGTCGCCATCGTCGCGGGTGAAATCACCACCAGCGCCTGGATCGACCTGGAAGCGCTGACCCGCAAGGTCATCCTCGACATCGGCTACGACTCCTCGGACGTCGGCTTCGATGGCGAGACCTGCGGCGTGCTCAACCTGATCGGCAAGCAGTCGCCGGACATCAATCAGGGCGTGGATCGCAAGAAGCCGGAAGAACAGGGCGCGGGCGACCAGGGCCTGATGTTCGGCTACGCCACCAACGAGACCGCCGAATACATGCCGGCGGCCATCCATTACGCCCACCGCCTCGTCGAGCAGCAGACCAAAGTCCGCAAGAAGAAGAACTCGCCGCTGCCGTGGCTGCGCCCGGATGCCAAGAGCCAGGTCACCCTGCGCTACGAAAACGGCGAAGCAGTGGCCATCGACGCCGTCGTGCTCTCCACCCAGCACGATCCGGACGTGAAGCAGAAGGACCTGATCGAAGGCGTGCGCGAGCTGATCCTCAAGCCGGTGCTGCCGGCCAAGCTGCTGCACAAGGGCACCAAGTTCCACATCAACCCGACCGGCAAGTTCGTGATCGGCGGTCCCGTGGGCGACTGCGGCCTCACCGGTCGCAAGATCATCGTCGACACCTACGGCGGCTGGGCCCGTCACGGTGGCGGTGCGTTCTCGGGCAAGGATCCGTCCAAGGTCGACCGTTCGGCCGCCTACGCCGCGCGTTACGTCGCCAAGAACATCGTGGCGGCCGGCCTGGCCGACCGTTGCGAAATCCAGGTCAGCTACGCCATCGGCGTGGCCGAGCCCACCTCCATCTCGGTCACCACCTTCGGCACGGGCAAGATCGCCGACGACAAGATCGAGAAGCTGATCCGCAAGCACTTCGACCTGCGCCCGTACGGCATCATCCAGATGCTCGACCTGGTGCACCCGATGTACCAGCCGACGGCTTCCAACGGCCACTTCGGCCGCAAGCCCTACGAGATCACCGACAAGAACGGCAACACGTTCACGGCGTTCTCGTGGGAGAAGACCGACAAGGCCGACATCCTGCGCGAGGCCGCCGGCCTCGGTGCGAAGGTCGCTCGCGTCAAGTAAGAATCACGCGATACGCATGACGTAACGGGCGCCTTCGGGCGCCCGTTTTCGTTGGTGGCATCGGCGGCGCGCGGCAGTCCGGTGCGGCAAGGTCACGAGCCTTTCATGGCCGGAATGCGACATCTGGGCCCTGTTATCGGAGGATCCACCATGTCCCGTACCCTGCCCCGCTTCCTCGCCGCCACGCTGCTGGTGGCCGCCCTGCCCTTCGCCGCCCATGCCCAGGTCAAGGATTCCAAGGGTGGCAGCGCCACCGACGCCGGCTTCGTCACCAACGCCAGCGGCGCGGGCCTGACCGAGGTCGAACTGGGCAAGCTGGCGCAGACCAACGCCGGCTCGGCGAAGGTGAAGGCCTTCGGCCAGAAGATGATCGACGACCACACCAAGGCGGGCGAGGAACTGAAGGGCCTCGCTGCCGGCGATCGTGGTTACGCCACCGCGGAAGCACCGCCGCCGGCCAACCAGAAGGACATCGATGCGCTGAAGCGCATGAACGGTGCGGCCTTCGACAAGGAGTTCGCCAAGGTGATGGTGGCCGACCACGAAAAGGCCGTGGCGATCTTCGAGGTCGAAGCAGAGAAGGGGTCCAACAAGGAGCTGCAGGCGTTCGCCAAGAAGACCCTGCCGACGCTGAAGCAGCACCTGAAGATGGCCCGCAACCTCGACAAATAACGAGGCATAGCCAACCCACGCAGGAGCGCACGGTGTGCGCGAACGGGTAATGCGGAAGGTTTATGTATTCCGTCACCACCCATCGCGCACATCGTGCGCTCCTACATGGTGGTTATGGGCGATCAGCCGTTGCGGTTGGAGCCGGAGAGGACGTCCACCCACACGGCGAGGACCAGGATGGCGCCCTTGATGATCATCTGCCAGGAATTGTCCACGTCCATCAGCTGCATGCCGCTGTCGAGGCTGGCCATGACCAGGGCGCCGATCAGCGCACCGTAGACCGTGCCCGAACCGCCGCGCATGGAGGTGCCGCCGATGAAACAGGCCGAGATGGCGTCCAGCTCGCCGCCGGTACCGGCGGAAGGTGAACCGGAGCCCGTGCGTGCCACCGTGATGATGCCGGCGAAGGCGCACATCAGGCCCATCAGCGCGAACACCACCAGCTTGACCCGGGCCACGTTGACGCCGGACAGGCGCGTGGCTTCCATGTTGCCGCCGACGGCGTAGATGTGCCGGCCGAACACCGTCTGCGTCGACACGTAGGTGAACACCGCCAGCAGGCCGAGCAGGATCATCACCGGGATGGGGATGCCGTTGGCGTCGTTGAGCGTGCGCACGAAGGCGAAGATGACCGCACCGATCGCCACCAGCTTGACCACGTCGATCCACGTCGCGGCCTGCTGCAGGCCGAGCTTCGACCGGCGCAGCCGACGGCGGACGGTCAACGCGACCATGGCGAGGAAGATGACGCCGCCGATCCAGCGCGACATCTCAACCGGCACGAAGCCCTGGCCCAGCTGGATCAGGTCGTCCGGTGCCGGCGCGATGGTGGAACTGCCGGTGATGTAGAGCACGATGCCGCGGAACGCCAGCATGCCACCCAGGCCGACGATGAACGAGGGCACGCGCATCTTCGTGACCACGAAGCCGTTGAACGCGCCGATAGCCAGGCCCAGCAGCATCACCACGCCGATGGACGGCCATGTACCCCAGCCCTGGTTGACCGTGAGGATGGCGACGACGCCTCCCAGCAGGCCGAGCTGCGAGCCGATCGACAGGTCGATCTCGCCCGCGATGATGACGAACACCATGCCGCAGGCAAGCATGCCGGTGATGGCCATCTGCCGGAACAGGTTGGACAGGTTGCCCGGCGTGATGAACGCCGCGTCGGTCTTGACGTGGAAGAACACCCATATGAGCGCGACGGCGATGAGCAGCGCGAGGATCTTGTAGCGGACGAACAGTTGCTGGATTTGCTGGGCCTGCATGGAGGAGCTTCCGTGGTGGCGCGTGAAAGGGTTCGAAGGATCAGGCCGCGTGAGCGGGGCCTTCGGCGGCATGGGAGATCGCAGCCTCGAGGACCTGCTCCTGGGTGAGACCGACGTTCTTGAAATCGCCGCGAAGCTTGCCCTCGCCGACGACGAGCACGCGATCGCTCACACCGAGCACCTCGGGCATTTCCGAGGACACCATGATGATGGCGACGCCTTTCGCCGCCAGCTCGAACATCAGCTTGTAGATGTCGTACTTGGAGCCGACGTCCACGCCGCGCGTGGGCTCGTCGAGGATCAACACCTTCGGCCCGGGCAGCAGCATCTTGGTCAGCACCGCCTTCTGCTGGTTACCGCCGGACAGGCCGACGATGGCCAGTTCGGGGCTGGCGGTCTTCACACGCAGCCGCTTGATCTCGGCGTCGACCACCTGCAGCTCGGCCTGGCGATCGATCTGGCCGGCGTGCGCGTAATGCGCCAGCGTGGCCAGGGTGATGTTATCGCCGACACCGAGCAGCGGCACGATGCCCTGGCGCTTGCGATCTTCCGGCACCAGCGACAGGCCGGCCTTGATCGCCTGCTCGGGCGAACGGATCTTCACCGGCTTGCCTTCCAGCACCAGCTCCGCTTCGTAGCGGCCCGGGTAGGCACCGAAGATGGCCGAGACCAGCTCCGTGCGGCCCGCGCCCACCAGCCCGGCGATGCCGAGGATCTCGCCGCGACGCACGGCGAAGGAGATGTCGTCGACCCGCTTGCGGTTCGGGTTGGCCACGTCCCAGCAGGTGACGTGCTTCGCCTCGAAGATCACCTCGCCGATGTCGTGGTCCATCTTCGGGAACAGGTTCTCGATCTCGCGGCCCACCATCGCAGTGATGATGGAATGCGTGGTCATCTCGCTCATGGGCTTCGTGACGATGTGCTTGCCGTCGCGGATGACCGTGACCGTATCGCAGACCCGCGCCACTTCATCCAGCTTGTGCGAGATGTAGACGCAGGCCACGCCGTCGCGCTTCAGGTCTTCGATGATCGACAGCAACGTGTCGGTCTCGGACGAGGTGAGCGACGAGGAAGGTTCGTCGAGGATCAGCAGGCGCGCATTCTTGGCCAGCGCCTTGGCGATCTCGAACAGTTGCTGGTAGCCGCCGCCGTAGTTCATGACCGGGGCCGCGACGTTGACATCCTTCAGCTTCAGCCGGGCCAGCAGGGCCTCGGCCTTGGCGTACATGGCGTCGTAGTCCATCACGCCGCCGAACTTGCGGATCTCGTTGCCCAGGAAGATGTTCTCGGCGACGGAGAGCTGCGGTACCAGCATCAGCTCCTGGTGGATGATGACGATGCCGGCGTGTTCGCTGTCGCGCACGGACTGCGCCTGCAGTGGCTTGCCGTCGAACAGGATCTCGCCTTCCCAGGTGCCGTAGGGATACACGCCGGAAAGCACTTTCATCAACGTGGACTTGCCTGCGCCGTTCTCGCCGCACAGGCCGACGCACTCGCCGGGCCGCACGGCCAGGTCGATGCCATTGAGCGCGCGCACGCCGGAAAACTCCTTGACGATCTGGCGCATCTCGAACAGGTATTCGCTCACGGTGTTCCTCTCTCATGGCGACGCCCCGCACCAGGGCGGGGCGTCCCGATCTTACGCTTTAACGCCCTGCGCCTGACGCCTTACTGGCCGACCTGCGCCTGGGTGTAGAAGCCGTCCTTGACCACCAGGTCGACATTGGCCTTGGTCAGCGCCGTCGGCGACAGCAGGATGGTGTTGATGTCGCCGGTGCCGTTGTTCATCTTCGAGGTGAAGTTGGGCGTCTTGCCCTGGGCGAGGTCGACGGCGAGGTTGGCGGCATCCGTGGCGATCGTCTTGATCGGCTTGTACACCGTCATGGTCTGCGTACCGGCCTTGATCCGCTTGATCGCGGCGAGGTCGGCGTCCTGGCCCGACACGGCCACCTTGCCGGCCAGCTTCTGGCCGTTCAGCGCGGCGATGGCGCCACCCGCGGTGCCGTCGTTGGAGGCGACGATGCCCTGGATGTCGTTCTTGCTGGCGGTGAGCGCGTTCTCGATGATCTTCTGCGCATTGGCGGCCAGCCACTCGTTGGTCCACTGCGAACCGACGATCTTCACCGCACCGCTCTTGACCAGCGGGTCGATGACCTTCATCTGGCCTTCGCGGAGGATCTTGGCGTTGTTGTCGGTCGGCGCGCCGCCGAGCAGGAAGTAGTTGCCCTTGCCACCGGTGGCGTCGACCACGCCCTGTGCCTGCATCTGGCCGACCTTGTCGTTATCGAACGAGATATAGGCGTCCACGGGCGCACCCAGGATCAGGCGGTCGTACGAGATCACCTTGATACCGGCTGCCTTGGCCGACTTGACCACGTTGGTCAGCGTCTTGGCGTTGAACGGCACGATGACGATGACGTCGACCTTGCGTGCGATCAGGCCTTCGATCTGCTGGATCTGCTTCTGCTCGTTGGCGTCGGCGGACTGCACCGACACGGTGGCGCCCTTGGCTTCGGCCGCGGCCTTGAAGTAGTCGCGATCCTTGGTCCAGCGCTCCACGCGCAGGTCGTCGATGGAGAAGCCGATCACCGGCTTTTCCTTGCTGGCGTGCGCCTGCGGAGCGCCGAAGATGCCGGCGCCGACCATCGAAACGGCGAGTAGGGTGTATAGGGCCTTCTGCTTCATGCTCATCTCCATGCTTGGGTACACCCCCGGTCGGGGTGGAAAAAACGCGCCTCAGGGGGCGTCGGAATACAGCGGCTTCAAACGCTCGTACGAGCGGCGGAACAGAGGGTGACGCGTTTGCAGGAAATATGCATGACGCGCTGCATCGGGCTCGCGCACGGCGGTCACCTCGGGCATCGGGCAGACCTCGTCCAGCGTGGCGTCGGTATCGACGGCCAGCCGGGCCAGGCGCGCCGCGCCCAGGGCCGGCCCCACCTCGCCACCGCTGCGAAGCACCAGCTTCTTGCCGAGTATGTCGGCCAGCATCTGGGTCCAATAGGCGCTGCGCGACCCGCCACCGATCACCGTGACCTCGTCGGCCACCAGGCCGGTGGATTCCACGGCGAGCAGGCCGTCGAGCAGACCGAGCCCCACGCCTTCGAGCGTGGCGTTGGCCAGGTCGGCGCGCGACGTGCCCGGCACCAGGTGCGTGAACGAACCGCGGGCGTGGGCATCGTTGTGCGGCGTGCGCTCGCCGGTGAGGTAAGGCAGGAACATCGGGCCGTCCGCCTTGAGACCGGACGCCTCCGCCTCGGCGAGCAGGGCGGGTACGTCGGTGAAGCCGGTGAGCCGCGCGGTGAAGTCCAGGCAGCTGGCCGCGTTGAGCATCACCGACATCAGGTGCCAGGTATCGGGTAGCGCGTGGCAGAAGCTGTGCACCGCCTGTTCGGGACTGGCGCGGAAACCGTCGGAGACGGCGAAGTACACACCCGACGTACCCAGCGAGAGCATTGCCTGTCCGCTGCGTACGATGCCGACGCCCACGGCGCCGGCGGCATTGTCACCGCCACCGGCCGCGACCGGCACGGTGTCCATGCCCCAGCGATCGGCCAGGGCCTGGCTCAGCCGGCCCGCCGGCTGGCTGCCTTCGAACACCTCCGGCATGTGCGAGCGATCCAGGCCCGTGGCGGCCAGCATCGCGTCGCTCCACTGGCGCTTGCCGACATCCAGCCACAGGGTGCCGGCGGCGTCGGACGCATCGGTCATGTACTGGCTGGTCAACCGGAGCCGCAGGTAATCCTTCGGCAGCAGCACCTTCGCCACCCGAGCGAAGATGTCCGGCTCGTGCGTGCGTACCCACGCCAGCTTGGGCGCGGTGAAGCCGGGGAACGCCACGTTGCCGGTGATCTCGCGGAACCCGGGCACGTTCTCCAGTTCGAGGCATTCGCGATCGGCGCGGGTGTCGTTCCAGAGGATCGCCGGACGCAGGACGGCATCGTCCGCGTCCAGCAGCGTGGCCCCGTGCATCTGCCCGGACAGGCCGATGGCGGCCACGCGGCGGGCATCGGTGCCCTCGAGCACTTCGGCCACGGCCGCTTCGGTCGCGGTCCACCAGGTGGCCGGGTCCTGCTCGGACCAGCGCGGTTTGGGGTGGGATACCTCCAGCGGGCTGGAGGCACTGGCCCGCACCGCCCCGGTATCGTCGATGAGCACCGCCTTGACCGATGAGGTGCCGAGGTCGATGCCCAGGTACATGCGTTCCTTTGCTTCCATGACGGGTTCCCGGTCAACCGTAGATATAGCGGTTGACGATGTTCTCGAGCAACTCCTGGCCGCCGGAGACATGCTTCGGCTGGATGTCACGCGTCATGGCTTCATCCGACAGCGATGCGAGGGTAAACCCACCGTTGAGGATCTTCGCACCCAGCTCGGCATCCCAGCCCGCGTAACGCTTCGCCTTGAAATCGGCGATGGCGTCGCGCTCGATCATCTTCGCCGCACGCTCGAGGCTGAGCGCCAGCGCATCGATGCCGCCGATGTGGCCGTGGAAGAGGTCTTCCGCCGCGCTGCTCTGGCGACGCACCTTGGTGTCGAAGTTGTAGCCGCCCGTGGTGAAGCCGCCGGCCTTGAGGATCTCGTAGGTCACCAGCGTGAGTTCCTCGACGCTATTGGGGAACTGGTCGGTATCCCAGCCGTTCTGCGGATCGCCACGGTTGGCGTCGATGGAACCGAACAGGCCCAGCGCGATGGAGGTGGCCACCTCGTGCTGGAACGAATGCCCCGCCAGCGTGGCGTGGTTGGCTTCGAGGTTGGTCTTGATCTCGTTTTCCAGCCCGAAATCCTTGAGGAATCCGTAGACCGTGGCGCTGTCGTAGTCGTACTGGTGCTTGGTCGGCTCCTGCGGCTTGGGCTCGATCAGGATCGTGCCCTTGAAGCCCAGCTTGTGCTTGTGCTCCACCACCATCTGGAGGAAGCGGCCCAGCTGCGCGCGCTCGCGTTTCAGATCGGTGTTGAGCAGGGTCTCGTAGCCCTCGCGGCCGCCCCACAGCACGTAGTTCTCACCGCCCAGGCGGTGCGTGGCTTCCATCGCGTGGCGCACCTGGGTGGCCGCGTAGGCGAACACTTCCGGCTGCGGGTTGGTCGCGGCGCCGGCGGCGTAACGCGGGTTGCTGAACACGTTGGCGGTGCCCCACAGCAGCTTGACGCCGGTCTCGGCCTGCTTCTGTTCCAGCACGTCGACCATGGCGGCGAAGTTGTTGCGGTACTCCGCCAGATTGGCGCCTTCCGGTGCCACGTCGGTGTCGTGGAAGGTGTAGAACGGCGTGCCCAGGCGCGAGAAGAAATCGAAGGCGGCATCGGCTTTCTCGCGGGCCTTGCTCATCGGATCGCCGGCGGTCTGCCAGGGACGCTCGAACGTGCCCGCGCCGAATACGTCGGAGCCCGGCCACACGAACGTGTGCCAGTAGCAGACGGCCAGGCGCAGGTGCTCGGCCATGCTCTTGCCCAGGATCTGCTTCTTCGCATCGTAGTGATGGAACGCCAGCGGGTTGTCCGAGCCGGGGCCCTCGAAGGCGATGTTGGGAATATGGGAAAAGTACGACATAACGAATCCTTGACAAACATGGGGACGAATCGTGTCGATGCTGACTAGCCCAGGGCATCCGGCGCAATTGCGATTTCCCTCGCCGCCCCGGTACTTTTCTTTGCCGCGCTGCGTCATGGCCGGAAACAGCGATTCCTGCTAGTTTTCGCGGCCATGGCACCGCACCGCATCGCCCTGCTCTTCAATGCCAACAAGGTGTACGACCGCCAGGTCATCGCCGGCATCGGGTATTACCTCAACAGCACGCGGGTGGAGTGGGACCTCTTCATGGAAGAGGACTTCCGCAGCCGCATGCGAGACATCCACCTGTTCCGTGGCGACGGCGTCATCGCCGACTTCGACGATCCCGAGGCCCCGGATGCGCTGCGCGACCTGCACATCCCCGTGGTAGCGGTCGGCGGCTCGTACCGCGACGCCGCCGACTACCCGGTCGGCGTGCCATACATCGCCACCGACAACGTCCGCCTCGTGCGCCTGGCCTACGATCACCTGATCGAGCAGGGGCTGACGCGATTCGCCTTCTACGGCATTCCCCGCAGCCCCGGCAGCCGCTGGGCCCAGGAGCGCGAGCACGCCTTCCAGGCCATGGTCGACGAGGAATCGGTGGACGGCGTGTTGTACGAGGGCTCGCCCACCAGCGCGGGCGGCTGGGGCCATGCGGTCGAGGAACTGGTCACCTGGCTGGCGGAGCTGCCCAAGCCGATCGGCATCATCGCGGTCACCGACGCGCGCGCGCGCCAGCTGTTGCAGGCGTGCGTGATGGGCGGCTTCGCCGTGCCCGAACAGATCGCCATCGTCGGTATCGACAACGACCCCATGGCGCAGCTGCTCACCCGCATTCCGCTCACTTCCGTGATCCAGGGCGCGGAGGAAATGGGCCGCACCGCCGCCCACCTGCTGCACCAGATGCTGCGCGGCGTGGACTGCTCGGCCTCGCGCGTGCTGGTACCGCCGGTAGGCATCAACGTGCAGGTGTCCAGCCGGTTCCAGCCGATGCGCAGCCCGCACGTCATGCGCGCCAGCCACTACATCCGCCAGTACGGCTGCCTGGGCATCAAGACCGAACAGGTGGCCGACTACGTGGGCGTGTCCCGCACCGTGCTCGAGGAACACTTCAAGCGCGAACTGAAGCAGACCGTCCACCAGGTGATCCTCAAGCACAAGCTGGACACCGCCTGCGACCTGATCGCGCACTCCGAGGTGCCGCTGGGCGACATCGCGCTGCGCTGCGGTTTCACGTCGCTGCAATACATGTATGCGGTATTCCGTCGCGAGTACGACTGCACGCCACGCCAATACCTCGACCTCCATCGCAAGACGGCGGCCACCTGACCGCCTTCCGCAAGGAACGCTTCATCCATGCCCGTATCCAACGCCACCGCCTGGGGCCACCTCCCCGACGGCCGCCCGCTCCATCGCTGGACCCTGCGCAACGCCCGCGGCGCCCAGGTCGACATCGCCGACCTGGGAGGCACCCTGCTCTCCTGGCAGTCGCCGGACCGCCAGGGCCGGATGGGCGAGGTGCTGCTCGGACACGCCGACGCAGCCCAATACCTAGCCTCCGACGCCTACATGGGCGCCATCGTGGGCCGCTGGGCCAACCGCATCCGCGGCGGCCGGTTCCGGCTGGACGGCATCGACTACCGCGTAGACCGCAACGATGGCGGCAACCACCTGCACGGCGGCCACGAGGGCTTCCACGTGCAGCGCTGGGATGTCGAACCGGATGGCGATTCGCTGGTGTTGCGCCTGGTCTCACCCGAAGGCGACGGCGGTTTTCCCGGCGAGGTAAGCGTGGAACTGCAGGTGCGCCTGGACGACGAGGGCACGCTGGACCTGACCTATGTCGCCACGAGCGATGCGCCGACGCCGCTAAGCCTCACCGCCCATCCTTATTTCAACCTCAACGACCGCCGGCCGGATATCCGTGACCATATGCTGCGGATCGACGCCGACGAGTTCCTGGCGATCGATGCCGGCGCCATTCCCGTGGGACGCCAGCATGTCGCCGGCACGGCCTTCGATTTCCGCGAGGCCGCCCCGATCGGCTCACGCCTGCACTGGCCCGATCCCCAGTTGCGCCTGGTCGGCGGGTTCGACCATTGCTACGTACCGCAGGGCCCGGCCGGCGCGACCCCACGCACGGTGGCCGTGGTCAGCGAACCCGCCAGCGGCCGCCGGCTGACCGTGGCGACCGACCGCCCCGGACTGCAGTTCTACAGCGGGCAGAAACTCGCCGGCCAGCTCGATCGCCATGGCGAGGTCTACGGGCCATTCGCCGGCTTCGCCCTGGAAACCCAGGCTTTTCCCGACCAGATCAACAGCCCCGAGGCCGAGGCGGTCGTGCTCCGCCCCGGCACCCCCTGGCGCCAGCACACGCGCTATACCCTCGGCACAGGGGCGTAGGAGCGCACGATGTGCGCGAAAAGCCAACAGGGCGGCGACGCGGCCACGTAGCGACGTAGCGACGCGGCACCGCCCATCGCGCACATCGTGCGCTCCTACACCCCCTTCGTACAGCGCGACCGATCCACCCCGTGCCCCGCTACCCGGTTACAATCGCGGGTATGTCTCTTATTCAATTGCTCAATGTCGACTACAGCGTCGGCGGTCCGCTCCTGCTCGAACAGGTGAACCTCTCCCTCGACGCGGGCGAGCGCGTCTGCGTGGTCGGGCGCAACGGCGCGGGCAAGTCCACGCTGATGAAGCTCATCGCCGGCGAGATCCATGCCGAGGACGGCGAGATCCGCCTGCAGGGCGGCACGCGCATCGCGCGTCTGACGCAGGAAGTGCCGCAGGACACCACCGGCAGCGTGTTCGACGTGGTGGCCGAGGGTCTGGGCGAGCTGGGCCACCTGCTCGCGCGGTACCACCACCTTCTGGAAGAAGGCGACATGGATGCCCTGGGCGATGTCCAGGCGCAGATCGAGGCACACAACGCGTGGGATCTGGATTCCCGCGTGCAGCAGGTCATCGAGCGCCTGGAACTGCCGGCCGAGACCGACTTCGCCGACCTCTCCGGCGGCATGAAGCGCCGCGTGCTGCTCGGCCAGGCACTGGTCCGCGACCCGAACCTGCTGTTGCTGGACGAGCCGACCAACCACCTGGACATCGAGGCGATCGCCTGGCTGGAAACCTTCCTCAAGGGCTTCGCCGGCAGCATCGTCTTCATCACCCATGACCGCAGCTTCCTGCGCGCGCTGGCCACCCGCATCGTCGAGATCGACCGCGGCAACGTCACCAGCTGGCCGGGCGACTACGACAACTACCTGCGCCGCCGCGAAGAGCGCCTGCACGCCGAGGCGCAAGCCACGGCGCATTTCGACCGCAAGCTGGCCCAGGAAGAAGTGTGGATCCGCCAGGGCATCAAGGCGCGCCGCACCCGCAACGAAGGCCGCGTCCGCGCATTGAAGGCCCTGCGTCGCGAGCGCGCCGAGCGTCGCGAGCAGACCGGCACGGCCAAGATCACCCTGGGCAGCGCGCAGGCCTCGGGCCGCAAGGTGGTCGACCTCAAGCACGTCACCCATGGCTACGCCGGCCGCACGCTGCTCCGCGACCTGTCCACCACCATCATGCGCGGCGACCGCGTCGGCATCATGGGCCCCAACGGCGCGGGCAAGTCCACCCTGCTGAAGATCCTGCTGGGCGAGCTGAAGCCGCAAACCGGCGAATCCACGCTCGGCACCAGCCTGCAGATAGCCTACTTCGACCAGCACCGCTCCACGCTGGACGACACCGCGAACGCCCTGGACAACGTGGCCGAAGGGCGTGAGTACATCGAGCTCAACGGGCAGCGCAAGCACATCATCGGCTACCTGCAGGATTTCCTGTTCTCGCCCGAGCGCGCACGCGCGCCGATCACCCGACTGTCGGGCGGCGAGCGCAACCGCCTGCTGCTGGCCAAGCTGTTCGCACAGCCGTCCAACCTGCTGGTGATGGACGAACCGACCAACGACCTCGACGTCGAGACGCTGGAACTGCTGGAAGAGCTGCTCAACGAATACACCGGCACGCTGTTGCTGGTGTCGCACGACCGCGACTTCATCGACAACGTGGTCACCAGCACGCTGGTGCTGGAAGGCGACGGCGAAGTCGGCGAGTACATCGGCGGCTACAGCGACTGGCTGCGCCAGAAGCCGGCCATCGAGGCGGCCCGCGCCGCCAGCGCAAAGGCCTCCGCACCGGCGCCCGCTGCGGCAACGCCGCCCCCGGCCGCGCCGAAGAAGAAGCTGTCGTTCAAGGAACAGCGCGAGCTGGACCTGCTGCCGGCGAAGCTCGAGCAGCTCGAGACCGAGATCGCGAAGCGCACCGAGGCGATGAACGACCCGAAGTATTACCAGCAGGATGCCGCGGCCATCACCCGCGCCAACGACGAACTGGCGAAGCTGCAGGCCGAGCTGGATGTGGCGTTCGCGCGGTGGGAAGAGCTCGAGGGTTGAGGGGCGTTAAAAGCATCGCCCACATCGTGGGCTCCTACCCGGCCTCGCCCCGGTAGGAGCGCACGATGTGCGCGAAAAGCCAACAAAGCGGCAACGCGGCAAGTCCCATCGTTGCCGCGTCGCGCGCCCGATCTCACCCCGTGTTCTGCAACCCCTGCGACACGCCATTGACGCAGGCCACCAGGGCATTGAGCAACGCATCGTCCTTACCCTCCGTCGCCCGCCAGCGGCGCAGCAGGTCCACCTGCAAGAGACTCATCGGGTCCACGTACGGGTTGCGCAGGCGGATGGATGTAGCCAGCCGCGGGTCACCGGCCAGCAACTCGCTGGCGCCCTTCAGCTTCAGCACCCAGGCCACCGTGCGCTCGAATTCGGCGCGGATCATCGGGAAGAACCGCTCGTGCAGCGGCCCGGCCAGGCGCGAGAACGCTTCCGCGATGTCGATATCGGCCTTGGCCAGCACCATCTCCACATCGTCGAGCATCGTCGAGAAGAACGGCCACTCGTGGGCCATGCGGACCAGGTCGTCTTCGCCGCATTCCTTCGCCACGGCGTCCAGCGCGCTACCCAGGCCGTACCAGCCGGTGAGCACCGCACGACACTGGGTCCACGAGAACACCCAGGGAATGGCGCGCAGGTCTTCCACGCCCTTCATGCTGCGTCGACGCGCCGGGCGCGAGCCGAGGGTCATGCGCTCGATCACGTCGATCGGCGTGGCGCCGCGGAAATAGTCGACGAAACCCTCCGTATCGACGAAAGCGCGGTAGGCCTTGCGGCTTTCGTCGGACAGGCGGGCCATGAGGTCCTTCCAGCCGGCCTCGCGGGTCTCGGTCTCGCGCGGACGCAACGAGGCCCGCATTACGGCGCCCAGGGTCTGCTCCAGGTTGCGCACGGCCAGCGCGCGGATCCCGTATTTGCGATGGATCACCTCGCCCTGCTCGGTCACCCGCAACACGCCGCCGACCGAGCCGCGCGGCGAGGCCATCAGCGCAGGCGTGATCCGCGAGCCGCCACGGCTGGCCGAACCGCCACGACCGTGGAAGAAGGCCACGCGGATACCGGCCTTCGCGGCCACCTCGAGCAATTCGACCTGGGCGCGCTGCAGGCTCCATTTGGAAGCGACCGTGCCGCCATCCTTGCCGCTGTCGGAGTAACCGAGCATCACCCACTGGCGATCGCCGCGAGCCTTCAGGTGTTCGCGGTAGACCGGGTCGTCCAGCAGCGCCTGCAAGGTTGCCGCGCCGCCGGCGAGGTCGTCGATGGTCTCGAACAGCGGCGCCACGTCGAGCGGCACGCGACCGTCGTCGACCAGACCGCCCCGACGCGCCAGCGCCAGCACGGCCAGCACGTCGGCCGCGGTTTCGGCCATGCTGATGATGTAGAGGCCGGTGGCCTCGGTGCCGTAGCGCTGCCGCGCGTCCGCCAGCGTCGCGAACACGGCACGCAGCATCTCCGCCGCGTCGTGGCTTTCGCCGGCGGTGAAGGCGAGCTCGCCGGAGGCATACGGCCTCAGGGCCTCTACCCGTGCCCCGGTGTCGCGCTGCGCCCATTCGGCGTCGTCGAGTAGCGCACCCAGCGCCTCGTCGTGTACGCGGGCGTCCTGACGCACGTCCAGACGAGCCAGATGGAAGCCGAACGTGCGTGCGCGCCACAGCAGGCGGCCGACCGCATAAGCGCCGGCATGGCGGCCATCGTGATCGAGCAGGCTTCGCTCGATCAGCGCGATGTCGTCGATGAACGCATCGGCATCCGCGTAGGCCTGTGCCCCCTCGTGCAGCGTCGCCTCCAGGCGGGCCGCGACGAACGCCAGGAAGGTGCGATAAGGCATGTCCGCGTGACGCGGGCGGATGCGCGCCGCCGCCTCGGGAAGATCGTCGCGGTAGGTGTGCAGGCGCCGCGCCAGCGTGTCGTCCAGGGTCACGCGATCGTCGGTCTGGCTGAGCAGGCGGCCCAGCGCCGTGACGTCTTCGAGGTAACGCTCCAGCACCAGTGCGCGCTGTGCGGACAGCGTGGCGGCAATGGTGTCGGCGTTGACGTTGGGGTTGCCGTCCATGTCGCCACCCACCCAGGTGGCGAAGCGGAGCAGGCGGGGAATCGTGATGCCCTCGCCATAGGTCTCGTCGATGGCCTGCCGCAGCGCCTCGTAAAGGGCCGGCAGCACGCGGTAGATCGGCCGGGCGATATAGAACCCGACGTGATCGAACTCGTCCTGGACGCTGGGCCGCACCGGCGATGCTTCGGCGGTCTGCCACCCCGAGGACAGCGCCATGAGGATGCGCGCGTCGTCGTCACGGCGCTCCTGCGGTGTACGCGAAGGATCGAACTCGTCGACCAGCGCGCGCACGATTTCCTGTTCCTTCTCCAGTAACGACCGGCGCACCGCCTCGGTGGGATGCGCCGTGAACACCGGCTCCACGTCGAGCCGGTCCAGCAGGGAAGCCAGCTCCTCGCGACCGACCCCGTCCTTCTTCAGCCGGGCCAGCACGGCGGCCAGCGACTCGGGCTGGGCCGACCCGCCCTCGCGCTGGTAATCGCGACGGCGGCGGATGCGATGCACGCGCTCCGCGGTGTTCACCGCCTGGAAGTAGGTGGCGAAGGCGCGGGCCAGGGACTCCGCGTCGGCGGCCTCCAGCCCGGTCAGGGTATCGGCCAGGGCGTCCACGGCGGCTCCGCTGCGCCGGCGGTGGATGGCCGCGGTGCGTACATGCTCCACCCGTTCGAAGAAGGGCTGACCGCCCTGCTCGGCCAGCATCTGGCCCACCAGGGCACCGAGGCGGCGCACGTCCTCGCGCAGGGGGCCGTCGTGGGGCAGGAATTCGGGATCGCGCGCAGCTTCCATCGGACTCTCACGTAAGACGAAACCCCGAGAGTACCGAAAAACGTGTTCATCCTTGCATCCGGATTCCGCGATATAATCGCCGGACCGTTTTGCCCGTCGAGGGGCGCTGCGACCATGGGCATCGTCCCCTGGCCAGGCTCGACGCGGCGTCCCACCAAACGGCGCCCCCGTGAACTCCCGGAGCTACGCCAGATGAACGCCGTTACCAAAGACCAAGCCTTCGACGATTTCAAGGTCCGCGATATCTCGCAGGCCGCCCTCGGCCGCCGCCGCATCCGCATGGCGGAAGAGGAAATGCCGGGCCTGATGCAGATCCGCGCCCGCTACGCCAACGAAAAGCCGCTCAAGGGCGTGCGCCTGTCGGGCTCGCTGCACGTGACCAAGGAAACGGCCGTGCTCGCCGAGACCCTGCGCGAGCTGGGTGCGTCCGTGCGCTGGGCCTCCTGCAACATCTTCTCCACCCAGGACGACGTCGCCGCGGCCCTCGCCGCCGACAGCCTGCCGGTGTTCGCCTGGAAGGGCGAGTCGCTGGAGGAGTACTGGGAGTGCACGCTGGACATGCTGACCCACCCGGGTGAGCTGGGCCCGCAGCTGATCGTGGACGACGGTGGCGACGCCACCCTGTTCATCCACAAGGGCGTGGAGCTGGAAGACGGCAGCGACTGGGTCAACACCCCCAGCGGCAGCCACGAGGAGCAGGTCATCAAGGATCTGGTCAAGAAGACGGCCGCCGCGCGTCCGGGCTGGTTCAAGAAGGTGGCCGCCGAGTGGAAGGGCGTCTCCGAGGAAACCACCACCGGCGTGCATCGCCTCTACCAGCTGGCCGAAGCCGGCAAGCTGCTGATCCCGGCGATCAACGTCAACGATTCGGTCACCAAGAGCAAGTTCGACAACCTCTACGGTTGCCGTGAGTCGCTGGCCGACGGCATCAAGCGCGCCACCGATCTCATGGTGGCCGGCAAGGTCGCCGTGGTCTGCGGTTACGGCGACGTGGGCAAGGGCTGTGCCCATTCGCTCAAGGGCTTCGGCGCCCGCGTGATCGTCACCGAGATCGACCCGATCAACGCCCTGCAGGCAGCGATGGAAGGTTTCCAGGTCACCACGATCGAAGAGACCCTGGGCCTGGGCGACATCTACGTCACCACCACGGGCAACAAGGACATCATCACGCTCGAGCACATGGCGGCGATGAAGAACAACGCCCTGGTCTGCAACATCGGCCACTTCGACAACGAGATCCAGATCGATCGCCTTAACGGCGCGAAGGATGTCACCCGCGAGACGATCAAGCCTCAGGTGGATCGCTACACCTTCGCCAAGGGCAACGCCATCTACATGCTGGCTGAAGGTCGCCTGGTCAACCTCGGTTGCGCCCATGGCCACCCGAGCTTCGTCATGTCGAACAGCTTCTCCAACCAGACGCTGGCGCAGATCGACCTGTGGAAGAACAAGGATACTTACGAGAAGAAGGTGTACCGCCTGTCGAAGAAGCTGGACGAGGAAGTGGCTCGCCTGCACCTCGCACAGATCGGCGTGAAGCTGACCGTGCTGACCAAGGACCAGGCCGACTACATCGGCGTGCCGGTGGAAGGCCCGTACAAGCCGGATCACTACCGCTACTGATCGACGGTTCGTATCGTTGAAAAAGGAAGGCGCCTTCGGGCGCCTTTTTTATGGTTCGTCACGCATGACCGGGGCCGTCCCGAAGCCGAAGCCAGAGCCATCGTCCCTCGTAGGGCGCGGCGATGAGGCGCTGGGTGGTCATCCTCTGAGCGAGTTCGGCCGCTTGCGGCCGCTGCCCGGGAGCAGAGGGTGACCGCCCGACGCCTCCTTTCCGGTAACGCGCGACGAACCTTCTATTGCTTCGATGTCATCGGCGGTTGCTCGACCTTCGCCGGCGCATCGCCCTGCGCGCACACATGCGCCTGCATTGGCCCCTCGATCACCGCGGTAGCGCCGAAACGGACGCGGACACGCGCCGAGGTGAAGCAGCGGCTCCGATCGTAAACCTCACCACTTATCCAGCGCAGGGTGGTCACCGCCTCCGTGCCCGGCGCCAGGCGCACCGGCAGCACGATGGGACCGGGATGCATGCCGGGAGGTGCGTTGCGTAGGGTCGGTTGCTCGGCGCCCGAGGCATCCAGAAAAACGACCGTCGGCAGGCCGGGAAGCAGGCAAGGCGTGCGACCCGTGTTGCGCACGATCAGCCGCGTGCCGCCATGTGACATACCGTTGAATTCGCCGTCGCCCGCGTCGGTGCGCACGGCGAGGTCTTCGGCGCGGCAGGCGGTGGGCGCCCGAGGAGAAGCGCCGGTGGCGGCGAGTCCCTTGGTAGCGATGATCGTGGCGAGTGCGAGGGAAGCGATCATGACGGGTCTCCTGGATGCCTTGTTTCTAGAGGCTACCGGTTGAACGGACGTGCAACAGGGCGGAGGCACCTTCCCTAACAGGCATCTTTCCATCGAGATATAAAGATATATACAATGACGGCGACCCTCCTGGATGCCGACCATGCCTGCGATCAGCTTCGAATTCTTCCCGCCCAAGACCGAAGAGCAGCGCGTCCAGCTCGATGCCGCCGTCGCCCGGCTCAAGAAGAGCGAGCCGGACTACGTCTCGGTGACCTTCGGTGCCGGCGGTTCGACCCTCAGCTACACGGACAGGACCGTGAAACAGCTGCGCCAGGAGCACGGGCTGTCAGTGGCCCCGCACCTGTCTTGCATGGGCGGCACGCGGGCCGAGATCGGCGAGCTGCTCGATACCTACAAGGCCTCGGGATGCCGGCGCATCGTCGCCCTCCGCGGCGACCTTCCCTCGGGCATGGCCACGCCAGGCGATTTCCGCTATGCGGCGGAGCTGGTCGCCTTCATACGAGAGCACAGCGGCGATCACTTCCACATCGAGGTGGCGGCCTATCCGGAAACGCACCCGCAGGCGGAGAACGCCCTGGCCGACCTGCGCCATTTCCGGGACAAGGTGGACGCGGGCGCGGATGGCGCGATCACGCAGTATTTCTTCAATGCCGATGCGTACTTCCGCTTCGTGGAAGACGTGACCCGCCTCGGCGTGAGTATCCCCATCGTGCCCGGCGTCATGCCGATCGCCAATTTCAGCCAGCTACGCCGGTTCTCGGAGCAGTGCGGCGCGGAGATTCCGCGGTGGATCGTCAAGCGCATGCAGGCCCATGGCGACGACGCGGCAGCGGTGCGTGAACTGGCGGCGGACGTGGTCGCCGAACTGTGCCGCCGATTGATCGACGGCGGCGCACCGGGCCTGCACTTCTACACAATCAACCGTGCACGCGCGACGACGGCGGTGCTCGACCGGTTATAGAGGCGTCGTCTTCTATACTTCGGCCCGTTCACCGACCCACCAGGAATTCCTGCATGCGCGCCTGCGTCATGTTCGCTACCGAAGCCTATGCGCTGCCGATCCTGCGCCCCCTGGCAGCGGCTGCCATGGCGCGGGGTATCGCGGTGCGCTGGCTGACGACCGATGCCGTGGCGGCCCGGCTGAGCAACGACGAAGTGCGCCTGCGCCAGCTGTCCGAAGCACGCGCCTTCGCACCGGATGCCACGTTCTGCGCCGCGAACTGGGCGCCACCCGGCATCCCGGGGCTCAAGGTGCAGGTGTTCCACGGCTTCAACGCGAACAAGCGTGAGCCGGATCGCGGCCACTTCGCCATCCGCGGCTTCTTCGATCTGTATACGACACAGGGGCCGGCGACGACGCTGCCCTTCCAGGCACTGGCGGCGCAGCACGGCCACTTTGCCGTGGTCGAGACGGGCTGGCCCAAGCTCGATCCCTTGTTCGGCCACAAGCCCAGCCCACTGATTGCAGGTGATGGTCGACCGGTGGTGATGTTCGCCTCCACCTTCAGTCATCGCCTCAGTTGCGCACCGGCGATGCGGGAGACGTTGCGTTCGCTCATCGCCCGTGGCGACCGCCATTGGCTGCTGACGCTGCACCCGAAGTCCGAGCCGGCACTCATCCAGGCCTATCGCGCGCTGGAGGCGCCCAATGCGCGCTACCTGGATGCCGAGCGACTGATCGACATGGAACGCGCCGCGGACGTGCTGGTCTGCGACACCTCGTCGGTGATCCACGAATTCGCGGTGCAGGACAAACCCGTGGTCACCGTGGCGAACCGGCGGCCCGAGCCGTTCATGCTGGACGTGGCGACGCCTGCCGAGGTGGATGCGGCCATCGACGTGGCGCTGTCGCACCCGGCACCGCTGATGGCGGCACTCGAGGCCCACGGCGACGACATCCACCCTTACCGCGACGGGCGTTCGAGCGAGCGCGTGCTCGATGCGACCGAAGCCATGCTTGCCGGCGGCGCGGCGCGGCCTGGTCGCAAACCACTCAATCCCGTGCGTCGCTACAAGGCCTGGCGCGATCGCGCGGCCCTGTTCGACCGGTGACCCTCAGGGCTTGAAGCCCTTCTGCAGCAGGTATTGCTTCACGTACTTGCGGCGAACGTATTCCACGCGAAGCAGGGCATAGATCAGCCCGCGCCAGCCGTCGAGGAAGCCGCCACGGAAGACATAGCCCTTGAGGAAACGGAACGCGGGGCTGAGCACGATCTGCGCCAGGCCCGTGCGCTTGCGCCTGGCGAAGGCCTCTTCGGCCATGAGGTGCGCGTAGCGTTCCTGCTTGGCCAGCATGGCCGACAGCGAACGGTAGGGATCGTGGTCGAGCCAGCCGTCGATGGTTTCCGTGCGGCCTTTGACCACGACGGATTCGTGGATCTCGCGGGCACCGTGCCAGCCCGCGGTGCGCCGGTCGAACAGGCGCACGACACGATCGGAGCCCGCGTTGCCGTGCTTCATCACCTTGCCGAGGAAGCGGTTGCGCCGGACGATGCGGAACGCGGCGGTGTCGCCGGTGCCCTTGGCGAAGCGGGCCAGGATCGCCGCGCGAAGACTGGGGTCCACCCATTCGTCCGCGTCCAGGCAAAGGACCCAGTCGTTGCGCGCGGCGGCGACGGCAAAATCCTTCTGCGTACGGAAGCCGTCGAACGGGCGGTGGATCACGCGCGCGCCCGCTGCTTCGGCCAGCGGGACGGTCGCGTCCAGGGAGCCGCCGTCCACGACGACCACGTCGTCGCAGAAGTCGGCGGAGGCGAGGCAGGCGACGATACGGTCGGCTTCGTTTTGCGCGATGACGCACAGGGAGATCGGCAAGCGCGACGTGTCGGCGGGGGTCGGGGCCATGAAGGTGTGGGCCGCTGCGTGGTGGGATGTGCCACTTTACCAGAGCCCCCCTACCGGACCGGTCGCGCCCCTCGCCCTCCGTTGCCGTCCGTCACCGTCCGTGGAGGCGTCGTGGGAGACGATGGTCACCCCCTTTCTCGCATGCCTCCCGTGAACCGTCAGCGCGCCCTTCCCACCCTCTGCACCCTGCTCGCGATCGCCGTGCCTGCCGCCGCGCAGACGGCCATTCATCGTTGCGTGGGGACGGACGGGCGCCCGGCGTTCACTGACCAGCCCTGCGGGACCATCGGCGCCACTCCGGTCCTGCCGCCCGCGGCTACGTCGGCCCGGCCAGGTGGCGCCGTCGCCGATGGCGCCTCGGTGGGGCTGCTCTGCGCCAAGAGCCTGGCCGACCTGCGCGGAAGCATCGCCCAGGCCTTCGCCCTGAAAAGCGCCAATCGTATCGGTGGGCTGGTGCTGTGGAACGCGTCGGGCCAGAGCGCAGCCGAGGGCATCCGCGGCATCGAGGCACTCATCCGCCAACCGCTGGTGTCGCTGGATGGCGATGAGGCGGCCGGCATCGACGTCGCGACCTCCGTACCCGGGGGCGGCCTGGCCACGCGCCACACGCATTTCGACGTGGTCCGCGATTCGGGATGCCTGTGGCTGCGTCCTCGCCCCCAGCCGTCCGCCTCGCCCTGACGCAACGCGCCATGTGCCGCCGCCTGGCACCCGTTATCATGGGCGGTCCCCTCCGGAGCGCTCACATGTCGCAGAATTACCCCGAATGGATCTGGCAGAACGGGCAGATCAAGCCCTGGCGCGATGCCACCGTCCACGTCATGGCCCACGCGCTGCATTACGGCTCGTCCGTTTTCGAAGGCATCCGCAGCTACAAGACGCCCGACGGCGCGGCGATCTTCCGTCTGACCGATCATCTCAAGCGGCTGTACCTGTCCGCGAAGATCTACGACATCGAGATCCCCTATTCGCTCGAGGAACTCGCGGCCGCCTGCCGTGAGGTGGTGAAGAAGAACGACCTGCAGGCCGCTTACCTGCGCCCGGTCGCATTCCGAGGCCTGGGCGGTTTCGGCCTCTCCGCCGACTGCCCGACCGACGTGGCCGTCGCCACCTGGCCCATGGGCCCCTACCTCGGTCCCGAGGCCCTGGAGAACGGCATCGACGCCTGCGTGTCGAGCTGGCAGCGGTTCGCACCCAACACCATCCCGGCCGGTGCCAAGGCCGGCGGCAACTACCTGTCCGGCCAGCTGATCGCGCGGGAAGCGCGCCGCCTCGGCTTCGGCGAGGGCATCGCGCTCGCCTCCACGGGTCTGCTGAGCGAGGGTGCCGGCGAGAACCTGTTCCTGGTCATCGACGGCGCGCTGCACACCACCCCGGCCAGTGCGTCGATCCTGACGGGCATCACGCGCCACACGCTGATGACGCTGGCCCGCGAGGACGGCCTCGAGGTGGTCGAGCGCGACCTGCCACGCGAGTACCTCTACCTGGCCGACGAGATCCTGATGTGCGGCACGGCGGCGGAAGTCACGCCCATCCGCTCGGTCGACGGCAAGCAGATCGGCAGCGGCAAGGCTGGCCCGATCACGCGCCGCCTGCAGGAGCAGTTCTTCGGGCTGTTCAGCGGCAAGACGACCGACCGCTGGGGCTGGCTCGAGCCGTTGTGATAAAACATCGCGCGCAGGGGGATGCCCTGCGCGCGATGTTCCGCATTCCACAGGGGGAAAACGAATGAAAATCCAGCAGGTCGCCGTCTGGGCGATAGCCGCCGCGTGCGCCGTCAGCGGTTGCGCCAGCGTACACAAGGCCGGCCAGGATGCCGATGCCAGGGCGAAGCGTTTCGCACCGGTTCCTGACAAGGCCTTGGTCTACATCTACCGCAATGAGATCCTCGGTACCGCAATCAAGCTTCCGGTCCTCGTCGATGGCATCGCCGTGGGCGACACCGGTCCCAACAGCTTCCTTGAAGTTGCCGTTCCCGGCGGCGACCACATCATTACGTCCAAGGGCGAAACGGACTCCACCCTATCCTTGGCCACCACTGCGGGCCAGGTGTACTACGTCTGGCAGGAGGTGAAGGTCGGCATGTGGGCAGCCAGTTCGCTGCTGCACCGCGTCGACGAAACCAAGGGCCAGAAAGGCGTCCGCGAGAGCAAGCTGCTCGTGACCGAAGCGCCGACGCTCCGGGCTCCCGACGACGCCATCGTCGCCCCGGCCCCGGCTTCGGCCACTGTTGCGCCGACCCATGCCGACGCTGTCGCAGCCCGCGTGACCGCGCCGCAAAGCGAGGTGGTGCCCTCATCAGCGTCGATGGCCGCGCCAGTCGCGCCAGTGAAGACCGAGTACGGCCTGGCCGCCCTGGACAACCGCATCGGCAAGCCGATGTTCGAGGCCGCGCAGGATGTGGCATCCGCCCACCAGTGCGAGCGCCTGCTGCGCGTGCGCAGCGTGGACGGGGACAACGCCCACTTCTTCAGCCGTTGCGACAGTGGCGGTGCACCGATCGAGATCCTGTGCAACGCCACCAGCTGCCACGAAGGCCCGCCGCAGGGGTGAATCAGTTACAGAAACCGTTCGGGAACGACGACGAGCGATAGGCATACAGCCAGCTCGTCTTCCCACCGTCGTTGGCAATGTTCCAGCCGTTGCCGATCGAGCCCATCGCCGTATTCAGCACCTGCGATCGCTGAAGCACCGGCGTGGTGAAATACTTGTCCGCATCCGCGTCCACGCGGAACGACAACTCGGCCAGTGCCGGCGTGGTTGCGCCGTCCACGTACCACAGCGTCAGCGTGAACTCGGCCACGGACTGGCCCAGGTCGGCGGTCGGGCCATCGTATTCCTGCTGGGTCACGGTGACGCCGGCCACCTTCGACAGCGTGGACGACGACAGCGACGACAACGCGGAAGCGCCGGGGAACTGCTTGATCAGGTCCGCCACCGTGCCGGGCGTGGTCGTCGCATCCTGCTTGGTCGAATGCGCCAGCACGAGGCCGCCGGGGGTGACGTCCGTTTCCAGCTTGGTCTTCTTGTTCTTGCCGACGCCGGACACGTCCGTGGCGTAGGATAGTTCCTCGTCCGGATGGCGGAACTTGAACTGGATGTCCTGGTCGTCGCCGGCGCGCGTGCGCACCGAGTAGCCCGCCTTCATCAGCGAGCAGCTGTGCGCCGTGTCGTAATAGGCCAGCGTGTCACGGTTGCCCGCGCTGAAACCGCCACCGACCGTCTTGTCGAAACCCAACGCGCTCAGGCGTGCGGACAGGTTCTGCAGCAGCGTGCCGGCCGCGCTGGACGGGTTGCTGGCAAAGCGCGACGCGTCCAGCAGCACCTTGTATTCCTTGCTGTCGACATAGGCCGGGCTGTTGGCGTGGCTGGCGAACGAGCCCAGCAGGAGGCTGGCCGAAAGCAGCGAGAGAACCGTACGTTTCATCATGCGCGTGACCCTTATCGGTGGGGGGAAGCAACGGAGGAACGCATGCCCGGCAAGCTCAGCCGGTACACGAGTATGCGGTTGTCGTTGTCGATGTCCGAATCGCAGCGCTGGCCGTCCATGACGCAATGCCGTGCGATGAAGTCGTTATCGTTGCCGACCAGCAAAAACCAGTCGTCGGGATGCGCTGGATCGAGCGTGGGCACCAGGTCCATCGCCTCCCATTTCTCCGACAGTTGTGCCTTGCCCGCCTCATCCGCTTGTACGCCGAGGCCGAAACGGGCCAGGTTGGCCGGATCCAGCAGGTTCACGAACGGCAGGGTGGTGGCCGTATGGATGTCCGCACGCAATACGCCGCGTGCATCGATGACGGGCGTGCTGCCGGTTTCGTACGACGTACCCGCGAGGTTGGTGGCGCCGTCGGTATCCACCAGCAGGACGCTCTTGAAGACGATGGGCCGCTTGCCCTCGGCGCCGTAGCCGCTACCGTCGCGAGCCAGCATGAGGAAGCGATGGTCGTCGAGGGCGCGGATCTCGCTCTGCGCCGCGGTGCGGTTCGGGCTGCCGCCGTCACCCCGATCGGTGTAGGACGGCAGGCGCACCACGTAGTGCGCGATGGGCGTCGTCGGCGCCGCGGTTCGGCTCGTGTCGTAGACGACGACGCGCGCCAGCGTGCGGCCGGACGCGTCGCCGGGCGCGCTGTCCTGCACCAGCGCGCTTTGCAACACCACGAACAGGCGCGTGCCGTCGGGCGACAGCGCCATGCCTTCCACGCCCTGGTTGTTGCGCCGGCCGGTCGCTGGCGGACGCAGCGACGTGAAGTCCGGGCGGCCCGTGGCATCCCGCGGGCGCACCGCGACCGGCGGCGCCACGATGCCGGTGAGCCGTCCACGCGGGTCGAAGCGATACACGTTGGCCGCGTATTCGTCGCCGACGTAGAAACCGCCATCGGGCGTGAACTGCAACGACTCGGCGTCGAGCGAGACCTTGCCGGCACCCGTTCCCTTCGCCGGCGACGGCAACACGACGCCATGCTCGCTGCGAATACCCTGCCCCGGCTCGGCGCCGGTGAAGGGCCGGCCGTCGAAGTCGCGCAGTTCCCGTCCGCCGTCCGGCAGCAACGTCAGCTGCGGCGTGTCGCCCAGGCGCAGGGTGAGCCTGAAGCGATGCAGGCGCCCACGGTAATCGAAGAAAAGCTGGTGCTCGGGATCGTTGCGCCCGCGATCCGGCAAGGTCCACAACACGCCGGTGTACGTATCGCCCTCACGTTTCCAGGTGCCGGGCTGGATCGCCAGCGACGAAAACGAGCCCAGCGTGTCGCCGAGGAAATCCACCGTGCCCGCCGGCAGCGAGCCCGCGGCCACCAGGCCGCGATCGACATAGGTGATGCCACCCATTCCGACGCTGCGCGGAAGTGGCGTCGTTGCCAGATCAGGCACACGCAACTCGAGGGTCTGTGCCGGCAGGCTACCCAGCGCAAGGCTGGCAACCAGTCCCGCGATCACCCGACGCATCAGAATCGTACGTCCAGCGTGGCGAACAGCTGGCGCGGCGCCGATGCGTGGAAGACATAGGCGGTGCCGTTCGGGTCGCTCGGCACGAAGGCACTCGAGTCCAGGTTGCTGGCGTAACGCTTGTTCGTGAGGTTGGTCACGTTGAGCGTCAGGCGCACGTCCCTGGCCACGGAGAACGCACCGAAGTCGTAACCCGCCGACATATCCCAGGTGGTGAAGCCGCCGAAGCCCTGGTCGTTGGTGTACGTATAGAAGCGCTCACCGGTGTACTTGCCGCGCAACGAGGCGAACCAGGGGCCCTGGTTCCAGTCGAGTTGCGTGGCCAGCAGCCGCCCCGGCGTGTCCGTCTGCGTCTTGCCGCGGGTGTGCTGCACCACGCCGGCCTGCGTGTAGTCACCGGCATAGGTGGAGCGGTTGTACGACGCGGAGTTGTACCAGCGCAGGTGATCGGTCGGCTGCCACACGAAGGTGGCTTCCACGCCACGGCTGTTCACGCCGCCCACGTTGTAGAAGCGGTTGCCGCAATTGGCGCCGACCGGCTGGCGCGAATCGCACGGGTTGTATTGCAGCAGGCGATTGTCGAAGCGCACATCGTAGGCGGCCAGCGATGCGGCAAAGCCGTCGCGCTCCAGACGGTAGCCGGCCTCGAGGCTGCGCGACTTCTCCGGCTTCAGGTCGCCCTGGCTGTTCCAGATCGACTGACTGACCGCCTGCGGACCGAGCTTGAAACCACCCTGGAACATGGCGATGTTCTTGGCGAAGCTGGCGAACACTTCCTGGCCCTCCGCCAGCTTGTAGCGCGCACCGAACTGCGGAAGCAAGGCCTTGCTCGCGCTCAGCTTGCCGGTGGCGAACTGGTTGTTGGACGTCGGGCTGATCGGTGTCCTGGCCACGCCCGGCAGCGCTTGCGCGTCGGAGGTGACATGCGGACTCTTCACGCCCACGTCGACGGTCAGCGCATCGTCGAGGAAACGCATGGTGTCCTGCAGGAAGGCCTGCCGCGTGTTCCACACCGTGCGCTGGTCGAACACGCCCAGGTTGGGCTGGGTGTCGATCCTTCCGCTGAGGTCGCGCGGGCTGGTGACATAGCTGCTGTAGCGCGAGGCGCTGGAAATGTTGTGCTCGTACCAGACGCCGCCTTCGAGATGATGGTTGGCGAAGTCCCACGCGGCCGAGAGGATCGCACCCGAGCGGTTGATCGTGTAGAGCGTGTTGCGGAAAATGATCGGCAACTGCTGCGGCGTACCCGGATACGAGTAGGTACCGCTGTTCCAGTTGTGGCCTTCGCCGGCGTCCTCGTGATGGTAGACCTGGGCGTGCAGGGTCACCGTGTCGCTGGGAAAGAAATCGCCCGCGAGGTAGTACAGGTTGTCGTCACGCAGGATCTGCCCCGCGGTGAAGGCACCGTCCGCATCCGTGTCCGCGCCGCTGCGGTCGCAGCGCCGCGCATTCAGGGTGCCGGCATTGCAGTACGCCTTGCCGATGGCTCGCTGCCAGTTGGGGGCGTAGCCACCCCAGTCGTAACCCAGCCCGCGCGCCAGCTCGCTCTTGGACAGGTAGAAATAATCCGCCTGCGAGGTACGCGAGGTGTCGGCGAAGGCGGTGAAACGCGCCCAGTCGAAGTCCCACACCGCCTTGCCGTTGAACTGCTTGGTGGTGGAACCGTTGTATACGCTCTGGTGGTTCCACAGGTCCGACGTGGTGCGCGCGCCCGACAGGTACATCGAGAAACCGTCGTGCTCGCCGGTGTCGAAGCGCGCAAAGGTGCGACGGTTGGCGTCGCTGCCGAAGGTCTGGGCCACGCGGCCACCCATCGTCTTCGCCGGATCGTTGGAGCTGTAGGCGATCGTGCCGCCCAGGTTACTCGTGGAAGGCGTACCGAGGTTGCCGATGCCTTCGGAAAGCTCCGCACCGGCGAAGTTTTCGGAGATCAGCGCGCGGTTGATCGACAGGCCGTTGTAGTTGTTGTACGCGCTGTCACCCAGAGGCATCCCGTCGAGGGTGTATCCCAGGCGCGTACCACTGAAGCCGCGCAGGCTCAGCGTCATGGATTGCTCGTTGGTACCCAGCGCATCGGCGGACTGCGCATTGACGCCCGGCAAGGTGTTGAGCACTTTCTGCAGGCTGGTGCCCGGCGGCAGCGCCTTCTGATCGGTGGTCCGCAGGCGCTGCACCTGGCGCGTCTCGCCGCTACCGATGACGGACACCGTGTCCAGGTCCTGGGCCTTCTCGCGTCCGGCGGTGCCACCGGTGGTCGCGGGCGGCGGGGTGGTGTCGTTATCCGTAGCGTACGCGGCGGAGGCGAGGGCCATGCCCAGGGCAACGGCCAAAGCGGAATACTTGAACAAGGGGCGTCCTTACATGCTCGGGCGCCGTGGCATGTTCCTCCCCTGAGGACCGCACTTCTCGCGCCGTTGAGCCCCGGATGGTGCGACAGTAAAATGAAAGCTTGGTGACAGTGACTGTTGCTAGATCAGCGGAAATCGATGGTCGAGATCGCGCCGGCCATGTCGGGACGCGGCCGCAGCGACACGTCCCAGTCATACAGTTCGCACAGGCGACGCACGATCGCCAGGCCCAGGCCGGCACCACCGCCCGTGGCGCTTTCGCCGCGGATGCCGCGCTGGAACAGCTTTTCGGCGTCCTCCGGCTTGATGCCGGGGCCGGTATCGATCACGTCGACGCGGCCGTCGAGCACGCGCACGGTGACCTTGCCCTCCATCGTGTACTTGATCGCATTGCCGATCAGGTTGGTCAGCGCCACCGACAGCACGGAGGCCGGCGCATTGACCGTCACGCTGCCGTCCGCGATCAGCTCGATCTCGATGGGCTTCATGCCCATCTGGGGGCGCTGGCTCTCGATGACGTCCGCCGACACCTTGGCCACGTCGGTGGTCTCGCCGCGCGTGGGGCCGCGGCGTTCCGCGCGCGACAGCAGCAGCAATGCCTCGATCAGCTCAGTGGCCTGGCGCGATGCCCGCTCGATGCGCTTGAGCCGCTCGCGCAGCTTGTCGGTAAGGTCGGGCGAGCCCTGCAACAATTCGGTGGTGCTGGCGATGACCGCCAACGGCGTGCGCAGTTCGTGGCTCACATCGGAATTGAATTCGCGATCGCGCTCCACCACGGAGGTCAGCCGCGTGGCGTATTCGTCCAACGCCACGGCCAGTTCACCCACCTCGTCGTCGGCGAAATGCGGGGCCAGTGCCTCGGCCTTGCCCACCCGGCGGAAGTCGCGCAGGCGCCGGGCCAGATCGGTCACCGGGCGCAGCACACGCGACGACAACCACACGCCCAGCACCAGCGAGAACAGCCCGAACAGGAACACCGCCGCGACCACGCTGGTGACCAGCTGGCGCTTGCCTAGCTCGTCGCGGGAGACGTCGAACTGGATGAAGCTGATGATGCCGTCCTCGCGCCGCACGGCCACCTTGTAGTGGCGGGGCTTGCCGTCCTTGCCGTCCTCGTAGACGTCGTGCACGCCCGTCTGCAAGGACTGCCAGTTCAGCGGCGCCTTGTAGAGCGTGCGGTCGCTGAAGGTCGCGCCCTTGATGATGTCGAACGGCGGGCGCTCCGCCGGATTGGCGCGCACCTTGGCATTGATCGAGTCCACCTCGTCCTGCAGCGCCGAGTTGATCAGCTGCTCTTCGACGCGGGTGCGGATGTTGACGGCCGCGTACGCGAACAGCGCGCTCAGGCCGAACCCGAACAGCGTGAACGTGACGATCAGGCGGAAACGGAGCTTACGTCTGGACCGCATCCGGATCGACCATGCGATAGCCAATACCGTGACGCGTATGGATCAACGGTTTTTCGAAGGGTTTGTCGATCGCCGCGCGAAGGCCATGGATGTGCACGCGCAGGGAATCGGAATCGGGGAGTTCCTCACCCCAGACCCGCTGTTCCAGGTCCTGCCGGGTGACCACCGACGGGCTGGCTTCCATGAGCGCCTGCAACAGCTTGAGGCCGATCGGATTGAGCTGGATCGACTTGCCCTCGCGGCTGACCGTGAGGGTATCGAGGTTGTACGTGAGGCCGCCGACCTTGAGCACGCGGCTCTGCGGGCCCTTGCCCCGGCGTGCCAGCACCTCCAGCCGGGCCGCCAGTTCCTGCAGGGCGAACGGCTTGGTCATGTAGTCGTCCGCGCCGGACTCGAAGCCGGTGAGCTTGTGCTCCAGCGAGTCGCGGGCGGTGAGCATCAGCACGGGGGTCTGCTTGTGCGCCTCGTGGCGCAATTTCTTGGCGACGTCCAGGCCGTCCATGCCCGGGAGTGTGAGATCGAGCACGATGACGTCGAAGTCGTGGACCACGGCCAGGTGAAGGCCCGTGACGCCGTCGCCGGCAAAATCGACCACATGGCCGCGATCTTCGAGGTAATCCCCGATGTTCGTCGCGATGTCGGTGTTGTCTTCAATGACCAGGACGCGCATGCGGCACTCCGTTGGGCGGTCGCTCTTGTGAATCTTGAGAGTATTGCGACAGCAAGCTTAACGGGGAACCCGTGAAGCGGACAGCACTAAAAGAGAGGCCCGGGCGGAAGGACCGCCCGGGCCGAAAGAACTACTGCCCCGATACCGTCATTCCGCCCCGCGGAATCACAGTGGCACCTTTATAGGTCAGCGGCGTTTAAATCGCTGTTAACCCCTTGGGCGCCTTGGGCTTGCGTGGCTTCGGCGCGACCGGCCGGGCGGCCAGGCGCTGCTCGCAGTGCGCCACGATGGCGCCGGCCACGTCCACGCCGGTGCTGCGCTCGATGCCTTCCAGGCCCGGCGACGCATTCACTTCCAGCAGCAGCGGACCGCGCGAGGAACGCAGCAGGTCGACGCCCGCCACCTCCAGGCCCAGCGCCGACGCCGCCTCGATCGCCACACGGCGCTCGTCGTCGGACAGCTCCACCTGGGCCGCGCTGCCGCCGCGGTGCAGATTGGCCCGGAACTCGCCCGGCGCGGACGAGCGCTGCATGGACGCGACCACCTCGTTGCCGACCACGAAGCAGCGCAGGTCGCTACCGTTGGCCTCGCGGATGAACTCCTGGACGAGGAAGTTGGCGTACAGCCCGCGGAACGCCTCGATCACGCTCTGCGCGGCCGATTTCTTCTCCGCCAGCACCACGCCGGCACCCTGGGTGCCCTCGTTGAGCTTGATGATGTGCGGCGGGTCGCCGAGCATGGCCAGCAGGTCGTCGGGGTTGTCGGGGTTGTCGCCGAAGGCGGTCAGCGGCATGTCGATGCCACGGGACGCCAGCAGCTGCAGGCAGCGCAGCTTGTCGCGCGCGCGCAGCACCGCATCCGACGGATTGGGTGTGTACACGCCCATCTGTTCCAGCTGGCGCAGCACCGCGGTACCGTAGAACGTGCTGGAGGCACCGATCCGGGGAATGACGCAGTCCACCGGACCCAGCGGCTTGCCCTTGAAATGGATGGCGAACGACCTGGGCGAGATGCTCATGTAGCAACGCAGGGGGTCGATCACGCGTACCGTGTGACGACGCTTGCGCGCCGCCTCGACAAGCCGCTGCGTGGAGTACAGCCGCGCGTTGCGCGACAGGATGGCGAGCTTCATGAAGGGTCCCGGACGACGCGGCGCGGCGTCTGCGAATAGGAAAGCGCGGGATCGACCAGGAAACGTCCGAAGAGCGCCGTCCGGCCGAGCAAAAGGGGAAAAAGCATGTGTCGGCGGTCGGTCAGGTTCACCTCGGCCGTGAAGCGACGACCGGCCAGCTCGATCTCGGTATCGATGAACCAGCGCGTGGTGCGATGGCCGCCCGAGTCGGTGACATTGCGCCGGCCGGTGGCCTTCACCTCGCAGGGGTCGGACAGCCCGCCCTTGCGGGTGGTCCGCGCCTGGAAACGCAACCATGCGCCATCGGCGCGCTCGTCCACCTCCAGCCACTCGACGTGCAGCGACGAGGTGCGCGCGCCCGTATCGAGCTTGGCCTTGAGGACGGTGACGCCGAGCGACGGAAGTGCGAGCCGTTCGCGCCAGCCGAGGGTGATGACATCAGTCATGGGGTCTGGTGCGACGTGTGTGGGGGCGAAAGGGAACGCGGGAAACCGGCGTGGTCGTCACCAGGGACGACGCACGATGAGGAAAGCATGCCCAAGCCCGGACCGCTGCGCAACCAGGATGACAAAGGCCGCGGCGAGCCACGCCGTCACCCGCATGAAATCGACGTGAAGCCCCGTGTCGCGTCGGGCGTCAGGACGATACGGCGTGGCGCTTGTCGACGATCATGTAGACCGAGGCGGCGACGCCGACCAGCGACACCAGCGCAACATAATGCGCCGGACCCATGCCGCCAGCCGAGCCGGCCATGTAGCCCACAACCAGGGGGGTCACTGCGCCGGCAATCGCATATGCCACGTTGTAGGACACGGAAATGCCAGAGAAGCGGATCGCGGCCGGGAAGGCGGCGACCAGCACCGCGGGCACGACACCGGCCACCCCGGCGAAGACTCCGGCCAGGGCGTACAGGGGATACAGGTGTTCCCCACCGGCCTGCAGGTCGAAATACAGCGCGTAGGTGCTGAGCATGAGGCCGACCGACGCGATCAGCATGGCGCGACCGCGACCCAGGCGATCCACCAGCAAGCCACCACCCACACACCCCAGGCAGAGGGTGAAGGCGCCGATGCTGCCGCCGGTGAACGCCCTCGTGGCATTGACGTGGAACGCTGTCTGCATCAGCGTGGGCGTCATCAGGATGACGACCACGATGGCGGCCGTGAGCACCCAGGTAACGGCCATCGACAGCAGTACGCCCGGCAGGTGATCGCGCACCACCACCCACGCAGGAAGTTCTTCGGACAGCTGCCTGCGCTCGCGCATGCGCGCGAACACCGGCGTCTCGCTGAGCCAGCGCCGCAAGTAGACCGCGATGAAACCGAACACCCCGCCCAGGATGAAGGCGATGCGCCAGCCATGGTCCATGAGCGCCTCGGGCGACATGTGCGCGTTGAGGTAGGCGGCCAGCAGCGAGCCCAGCAGGATGCCGAAGGTGAGTCCCGCGGAGAGGCTGGCCACGGCGAGGCCCTTGCGACGCGAAGGCACGTGCTCCGACACGAAAACCCAGGCACCGGGTACTTCGCCGCCGATGGCCACGCCCTGCACCACGCGCAGCAAGGTCAGCAGCACCGGCGCGAACAGGCCGATGCTGGCGTAGGTGGGCAGTACACCGATCAACAGTGTCGGCACCGCCATCAGGAACACGCTGAGGGTGAACATGCGTTTGCGGCCGACGCGATCGCCGAAGTGCGCCATGACGATGCCGCCCAGCGGCCGCGCGAGGTAGGCCACGGCAAACAGGCTGAAGGCCTGCAACTGGGCCAGCCAGTCCGAACCGCCCGGCGGAAAGAACAGGTGGCCGAGGGTCTTCGCGAAGTACACGAAGATCACGAAGTCGTAGAACTCCAGTGCGCCTCCTAGCGCGGAAAGCACCAGCGTTTTTGCATCGCGGCGATCCAGCGGGCGCGCGTCGAGGGTGTCATCGGGAAGGGTTGCACTCATGAGCGATATTCGCCGGATACGAGGGAAACGAGTAAAGCTGCGACGAAAGTCGCAGAAGACGGACGTCCAGACGCCTTGCGCCCAATATAGCTGCCATGTCTAGAATGCCGTCAAGCTTTCCAGGGAACGAACGATGCATCCACGCCGATGGCTACTCGCGGCGGCCCCGCTGACGGCGCTGTTCGCCACCGCCTTGCAAGCCACCGAATTCACGCTCGCCGATGGCCAGGTGCAGGGCACGCTCAAGACACGCATCGTGGCAGGGACCGGCGTGCGCCTGAACGATCCGTCGAAGCACCTGGTCGGCAAGGGCTTCCGATCCGACGGCAAACCCAAGGGTGGTGATGGCGCCGACACGGCCGACGACGGCAACCTCAACTACGGCAAGAACGATGTCTACGCCAGCCTGTTCAAGGTCACCAGCGCACTGGACCTGAAGTACGAGAACATCGGCCTCGCCGCCAGCGCGCGCGTCTGGTCCGACCCCACGCTCGAACACCACGACGTGCCGCAGGGCAGCGGGGCCAGTGCGTTCGCCGCCGATCGGCCACTGGACGACCGCGGCTTGTCGAAGTCCAACCGCTTCTCCGGTTTCATGTGGCTCAACGCGTATGTGTACGGCCATTTCGCGCTGGACGACCAGGCGGCGCTCGACCTGCGGCTGGGCAAGCAGACGGTGAAATGGGGCGAGGGCCTGTTCATGCAGGGCGTGAACCAGGTGAATCCCACCGACTACACCACGCTGCACCGGCCCGGGACGGATCCGGCCACCGAAGCGCAACTGCCGGTCGAGATGCTCTGGGGCAAGCTGACCTTCGATCCACACTGGAGCGTGGAAGCGTTCTACCAGTGGAAGTGGCGACCCGCCGAACTGGACCCCTGCGGCACGTTCTTCTCCGGCACCGACCTGGGCGTGGATCCGGGCTGCGGCGGTATCGAGAGCAACGCCTATTACCCGATCAACGCCTACAGCCCGGGTGCGGGACGATGGCTGAGCGACGGCTACCAGTACGCGGTCGGTGGCGTGCTGCCCCGCGCGGATACGCGCGACGGCAGCGATCACGGCCAGTACGGCGCCACGTTGCGCTACACCTTCGATCGCCCGGCGACCAACCTGGCCGTGTACTACATGCGTTACAACTCGCGCCTGCCGATCCTCGACGCCACGACGATCGATCCCACGCAGCAGAACAACGCCGTCGTGCCGCTGCTACTGGCCGCCGGCGCCCCATTGGCGGACGCCCAGCTGTCCGCACGGCTTTCCTCCATCCACGTCTTGTGGGATTACCCCGACGACATCCGTCTCTGGGGCGTTTCCGCCAGCACGCGCGTGGGTGCCTGGAAGATCGCGGGCGAGGCCAGCTACACGCAAGACCTGCCGGTGCAGATCAACACCGCCGACATGTTCGCCGCGCTGACGCGCAGCGGCGGCCCCATCGGCGCACGCAACACGCGCCTGCCACCGGGTGGCGTGCTTGCCGGCTCCGACCGCCACGACCGCACGCAGTTGCTGCTGAACACCACGCGCGCCTTCACCGGGGTGCTGGGCGCGGCCAGCGGCAGCTTTGCCGCCGAGCTGGCCTACAGCCATACCGACCTGCCCAGCCTGACCGACGTGCGCTACGGGCGTGGCTTCCACTGGGGCTTTTCCAGCGAAGGCTACGGCGGCGCCTGTCCAGCTATCCAGAATCCCTCGGGTTGCCACGACGGCGGCTATTACACGCGGTCCGCCTGGGGCTATCGCCTCAAGACCGCGCTGGCCTATCCCGTGGCACACGGTTGGATGGTGTCGCCCAGCCTGGGCGTGGGCCAGGACGTGCACGGTTATTCGGTGGACGGCCAGCTGGTGGGCGGCCGCAAGCAGGTCACCCTGGGGGTGGGCGCCACCCTGGACACCACCTGGTTCGCCAACCTCACCTACACGAACTATCTCGGGCATCCCACGTACGACACGCTGGCCGACCACGACTTCGCGACGCTGTCGATCGGCGCGAATTTCTGATCCCGACGCAGGGCGGCCTCAGGCTGCCTCGGTGGCCGCGGGGCCGGACACCTGGTCGAGACCCACCCGGAAACAGGTACCGCCACCCTCACGCGGGAGAATCCGCACCTCCGCGCGCAGTGCGTCCGCGCTTTGCCGCACCAGCCACAGGCCCAGGCCCAGGCCTTCGGCTTGCGGGTCGGCCTGCCGGAATGCGGCGAACAGTTCCTCGACCTTGTCGGGCGCGATGCCGCAACCGGTGTCCTCGACCTCGATGATGACCTTGCCGTCGATGGCCCGCGCCGCCATGCGCACCGTGCCGCCGTCGGGGGTGTACTTCACGGCGTTGGACAGCGCGTTGCCCAGCACCGTCTCCAGCAGTAGCCCGTGGGCGAGCACCACCGCCGTGCTGGGCTCGATCGTCAGCGCCACGCGCTTGCGCTGCGCCGCACGGCGCCAGGTGGTGTCCAGCGCGTCGAAGACGTCGCCCAGCATCACCGGGGTCAGCTCCACCGTATCGCCGCCGGCATCCACGCGCGTGGCCGCCAGCAGGCGGTTCAGTTGCTGGTCCATGCCGAGCAGGTCGGCGCTGGCCCCGTCCAGTCGCGGGAGCTGGTCGTCGGGCACCGTGCCGCGTACACGGGAGATCGCGTAAAGCGCCGCGCGCAACGGCGCCTTCAGGTCGTGGCCGGCGGTCGCCACCAGGCGCGCGAGGTGATCGCCACGACGCTCCGAGCGACGCAGCATGCGGCCCAGTTCCAGCTGGGTCATCACTTGCCGGGCCAGCCGGCGCAGCGTGTCGAGCTGGAAGTCGTCGAGCGTGCGCGGCTTCGTGTCCAGGACGCATACCGTGCCCAGCGGCAGGCCGTCCGCGGTCTTGAGCAGCGCCCCGGCGTAGAACCGTAGTCCCGGTTCGCCGGTGACCAGCGGGTTGAAGGCGAACCGGCTATCCCGCGTGGTATCGGGAACGACCAGCAGATCGTGCTCGAGGATCGCATGGGCGCACAGTGAGGTGTCCAGCGGCGTCTCGCGTACGCCCAGCCCGATCTCCGCCTTGAACCACTGCCGCTCCGCATCGATCAGGTTGACCACCGAGATCGGCGCCTGGCACACATAGGACGCGATCCGGACGATGTCCTCGAAAGGGGATTCCTTTTCCGTATCGAGGATGCCGAACGACGACAGCGCCGCCAGGCGACGGGCTTCCGCCGCAGCGGGCAACTTGGGGGCGGGCGCGTGGGACATGGGCTTCTCCGGGACGCGCCATTCTGGCAGGTCGCCGCGTGGAAGCAACGTAGGCTGCCGTTCGGGGCACGTTTTCACGATTTCGTTCGCCTGGCTACCACGTGCCGTGAACACCCGCGATTCCATACTGGTGCATCGATCTTCCAGGAGCATCCGATGTCCGCAACCAACGCCACCCCGACCGACCGTAAGGTCCGCTACGGCTTCGTCGCCCTGGGCGACATCACCCAGGAAGCCATGCTGCCCGGCGTGGACCATACGGGTAACTCCGTCGTCACCGCGCTGGTCAGCAGCGACACGGCGAAGGCGGCCAAGGTGGCCGAGCGGTATGGCATCGACAGCGTCTACAGCTACGACCAGTTCGACGAGCTGCTCGCCTCCGGCAAGATCGACGCGTTGTACATCGCCACGCCCAACTGGCGGCACGCCGAGTTCGTCATTCCCGCGCTCAAGGCGGGTATCCACGTGCTGGTGGAGAAGCCGCTGGAGATCAGCAGCGAGGCCAGCCGCGAGATCCTGGCGACGGCGGCCGCATCCACCGCCAAGCTGATGGTGGCCTACCGGCTCCACTTCGAGCCGTCCACGCTATCGCTGATCGACCGCATCCGTTCGGGTGAACTGGGCCAGGTGCACACCTTCAGCGCGACGTTCGCCCAGATGGTCGATCCGACGAACCATCGTGCGACCAACGGCGCGAAGGCCGGCCCGGTATTCGACATGGCGCCCTACCCCATCAACGCCGCGCGCTACGTGTTCGATGCCGATCCGATCGAGGTGGTGTCGGCGGTGGGGCTGCGGCACCCGGACTCGGGGCTGGGCGACTTCGATCACACTGTGGCGGTGACGCTGCGCTTCCCCGGCCATCGGGTGGCCTTGTTCTCGGTGTCGTACTACGGCCACGCCGTGGACGCGTTCTACGCGGCCGGCACCAAGGGCAGCGTCCACATGCGTCCCTGCTTCACCTACGGCGAGTCGCTGGAGCAGACGGTCAGCGTCGGTGATATGAAGCATACGTTGGCACCGCCGGCCACCGACCAGTTCGGCGGTGAGTTGAAGTACTTCTCCGAATGCGTCCTGGGCAACGAAGACCCGGAGCCGGACGGCCAGGAAGGCCTGATCGACGTGCTGATCGTCGAGGGCATCATGGAGGCCCTGGCCAGCGGCAAGCCGCAGAAACTCGATCTGCCGGCCCGCGAGCGCCGCATCGATACCCAGCGCCAGAAGATGACGCTGCCCAAGGTGGAGGCGCCCGCTCCCGTGGACGCCGCCAAGCCGTCGAAGTAAGCGATCCTCAATCCTCGAGCAGGTCCGCCACCGATTCGAGGATTTCCGCCGGACGGAAGGGATAACGATTCACTTCCGCCCGATCGGCGATGCCACTCAGCACCAGCACCGTGTGCAGGCCGGCCTCGATGCCCGCCACCACGTCGGTGTCCATGCGGTCGCCGATCATGCCCGTGTTGTGCGAGTGCGCGCCCAGCTTATTCATGGCCGAGCGGAACATCATGGGGTTCGGCTTGCCGACGATGTAAGGCAGCCTACCCGTCGCCTTGGTGATGAGCGCCGCCACCGCACCGGTCGCCGGCAGCGGCCCCTCGGCGCTGGGACTGGTCACGTCCGGATTGGTGGCGATGAAGCGAGCACCCGCGCCGATCAGGCGAATGGCCTTGGTGATCGCCTCGAACGAATACGTGCGCGTTTCGCCGAGCACCACGTAGTCGGGTGCCGTATCGGTCATGATGAAACCGGCCTCATGCAATGCCGTGGTCAGGCCCGCTTCGCCGATGACGAACGCGGAGCCGCCCGGCGACTGCGCCTTGAGGAAAGCCGCCGTCGCCAGCGCCGAGGTCCACAGCTGATCTTCCGGCACGTCGATGCCCGAGGTGCGCAACCGCGCGCTGAGGTCGCGCGGCGTGAAGATCGAATTGTTGGTCAGCACCAGGAACGGCTTACCCTGGTCGCGCCATTGCCGGATCAGTTCCGGCGCGCCCGGCAAGGCCTTGTTCTCGTGCACCAGCACGCCGTCCATGTCGGTGAGCCAGCATTCGATGTCTTTGCGATCGGCCACGAAAGGCTCCTTCTAAGGGGTGAACGGTGACCCCGGAGCATACCGCGAGGCACAAGGCAGCACGGCGTCAGCCGTCCACCGCCGCTTCCGTGGAGGCGGGTGCCATGCGCAGCACGATCCAGCCGGCGAGCCCCGCCAGCAGCGAACCGGCGAGGATGCCCAGCTTCACTTCATCCTGGTAGTCGGGATGATCGGGGAACGCCAGCATGCCGATGAACAGGCTCATCGTGAAGCCGATGCCGCACAGCAAGGCGGTGCCGAACAGCTGCATGCGCGACGCGGCCCGCGGCATCCGCGCCCAGCCCAGCCGGATCGCCAGCCATGCCGCACCGAATACGCCCACCAGCTTGCCCAGCAGCAACCCCAGACCGACGCCCAGCGTGGTGGGCGCCAGCCACTGCGCCAGCCCCACGCCCGCGAAGGAAATGCCGGCGTTGGCAAAGCCGAACAAAGGCAGCACGGTGATCGGGACCAGCCGGTGCAAGGCATGCTCCAGGCGCAGCAACGGCGAATGGGTGCAGTCGTCGTCCGAGGGCAGGCGTCCCTGGCGATCGGCCAGGGGAATGCACAGCGCCGTCGCCACGCCGGCCAGCGTCGCGTGCACGCCCGACTTCAACACGAGCACCCACAGCACCGCTCCCACGAGCAGGTAGGGCCACAGGCGGGCGACGCCGAGGCGATTCATCAGCGCCATGACCACGACTGCCAGCACGGCGAGGCCGAGGTAGAGCGTGGACAAACCCGGCGTGTAGAACACCGCGATGATGACCACCGCCCCCAGGTCGTCGATGATCGCCAGGGCGGCGAGGAAGGCTTTCAGCGAGGCCGGCACACGACTACCCAGCAAGGCGGCCACGCCGAGCGCGAAGGCGATGTCGGTGGCCGAGGGAATGGCCCAGCCGCGCATGGATTCGGCATCGCCGCGATTGACCAGGAGGTAGATCGCCGCGGGCACGATCATCCCGCCCAATGCCGCCAGCCCCGGCAGCACACGCAGCGGGTTGGAGGCCAGCTCGCCGTCTATGAACTCGCGCTTGATCTCCAGGCCCACCAGCAGGAAGAACACCGCCATCAGGCCGTCATTGATCCAGTGCAGGGCACTCAGTGGCCCGACCATCGCATGCAACGCCGCAAAATACGCCGGCGCCCAGGGCGAGTTGGCCACCGCCATGGCGAGCGCCGCCGACCCCATCAGCACAAGGCCACCCACGGCCGAGCCCGAAACGAAGTCGACAAGTCGATGCAGCGGTCGCCAGATAAGTGTCTTGAGCAACGGACTCTCCTGTCCCTGAAAGTCCACGATGGTCACATCATGAGCTATACGAGGCAAACCGGCAGCTTGCCGGATCGCCGCGGGCCGGTGCCGGCGGCGATGTCACGGGTCACTCGGCGCGCAGGCGCTTCTCGTGCCCGGCGAAATCCTTACGGTATTTCTTCGCCAGGGAAGTCTTCTGCGTCTCCCTGAGGATCTTGCCGGCCAGCTGGAAGAAGATCTTCTCCTCTTCGCGCAGGTGGTCGTGCAGCTCGTCCGAGAGCTTCGCCAGGTTGGCCGTCCAGCTACGGCCCGCGTGGCTGCGTGTCTGCATCTCTTCGATCAGATCGTCCATCTTGTGGTGATCGGCCAGGGCGTCGCGGGACGAATGCAGCCCCCGATCGTCCATCAGCATGGGCACGTAGAGGTAGCGTTCCTCGGCCGCCTCGTGTGCCGCCAGTTCGATACGCAGGGCGGTGAACAACTCCACGCGGTGGGGGCCCGGCTCCGAGCGCTGCAGCTTGCGCACGAGGGAGCGCTGGGTGGCGTGGCTTTCGCGCAACGCTTCGAAGATGGTTTCGGACATGGCGGACCCTGGCGGCAGCTGAGGAATGAGACCGCGCGATCATCGGCCACACCGTGTGGATGATTCGTCAGCCGGGAGAAGGGATCTAACCGGCCGCCTGGTCCAGCACGCGCGATCCGGTGATGATCATCCGCAGCATCTTGGCGATCTGCTCGATCACCTGCGGATCGTGCTCGGGCGGCTGGTCCATGGCGATCGCGCCCATGGCGAAGACCAGCCGGGTGATCGCCTTGGACACCAGTGCCGGCTCGTGCAGGGTGGCGCGTTCCGCGGCGGCAAGGCGGATGAGATCGACCCGCAACTCGTCCTCGAAGTACATCAGTTCGCGCTCGACCGCCTGCTTGAAGGCGTCCGAGCCCACCGCCCCCTCGCGCAGCAGGACATGCAGCAGCTTGTCGTCGGCGCGCAGTTGCTCCATGAACGTCTCGACCGAGACGCGGATGACGCTGCGATCGGTGGACGTGGCGCGTTCGCGGGCCGAGCCGATGATGGTGCGCAGCGATCGGCCAGCCAGGTCGATGAGCGCGATGGCCAGCTCGTCCATGTCGCGGAACTGACGATAGAAGCTGTTCGGGGCGATACCGGCCTCGCGGGCCACCTCGCGCAAGCTGACCGTGGAGAGTCCGCGGTTGGGGCCGATCAGCTTCAGCGCGGCGGCCAGCAGGTCCTCACGGGCGATACCGACCTTGCGTGGCGGCGTCGG
Source organism: Xanthomonas sp. NCPPB 2632 (assembly GCF_041228075.2). NCBI lineage: Bacteria > Pseudomonadati > Pseudomonadota > Gammaproteobacteria > Lysobacterales > Lysobacteraceae > Xanthomonas > Xanthomonas sp. NCPPB 2632. The sequence continues at coordinate 683,043 of NZ_CM192979.1, read as the reverse complement.
ATTGGCCAGGGACGGAGTGAGGATGATCGAGGTCATGAGGCGGCGATGGCGGGCAAGACCCGATCATACTCCCCCCTCGTCACTGCACAACTGTATAGACATTCGTAAACATGGGCGTATAGTGAACGCATGAACGCCCTCCCCGTTCCGAAGTCACCCCGCCTGCAACGCGCTGTCCGGCGCGCCGTGTCCCCTGCCCTGTTCGACTTCTGGGCCACGCGGTTCAATCCGCTGTGGACCCTCGAACAGCCCATGGCACGCGTTCTCTCGCGCACGCCGGCCGGCCGGGATGCCGTCACCCTGGTACTGCGGCCCAATCGCCACTGGCGCGGCATGCTTCCGGGTCAGCACGTCAACGTCGGCGTGGAGATAGAAGGTCGCCGGCTGGTCCGCAGCTACAGCCCCACGCCCCTGGACGACGGCACGCTGGCCATCACGGTCAAGGCCATGCCGGGCGGCGTGGTCAGCGGCCACCTGGCCCGCAAGACGTGGATCGGCGACGTGGTCACGCTCGGCCAGGCGTTCGGCGACATGACCCTCCCCGCTCCGCGCGACGACCTGCTCCTGCTGGCCGCCGGCAGCGGCATCACGCCGATGCGGGCGCTGGTCCGCTCACTGGCCGCACAGGGCATGCCGGTCAAGGTCGACCTGATGTACTGGGCCCGGCAGAGCGACGAACTCTGCTTCGTGGACGAGTTGCAGGCCCTGGCCGCCGCGCACCCGCGCCTGCGGGTGCGCACCTTGCTGACGCGTGATGAAAACGCCCCCGACGAGCGCATCGACGCCATCGCGCTGACCTCGGTGGATGACCTTGCCACGCGCCATGTGCTGGCCTGCGGTCCGGGTGGTTTCGTCCAGGCGGCGCGCACGCGGCTGCACGGCTACGTGGCGCGATTCGATGCCGAGGCATTCAGTGCGCCGGCCCTGGTCGACGGCGAGGAAGGCGAGGTCCAGGTCCATCTGGCACGCAGCGGTCGCACCCTTACCCTCCCCCGCGGCCGGTCGCTGCTGGAAGGCCTGGAAGCGCAGGGCCTTCGTCCCGCGCACGGCTGCCGCATGGGCATCTGCAACACCTGCGTCTGTGGACGCGAGTCCGGCACGGTACGGCACACGCTGACCGGCATGCACAACGGCGAACCGTCGACCCAGGTGCGCCTGTGTGTCAGCGCGCCGAGCACCGATCTGGTCCTGGACCTCTAAGGAAATCACATGGCCCGTATCACCAACCGCATTCTTTCCGCTGCCGAGCTGCAGTCGTTCGGCGACGAACTGGACGCCCTGCGCGCACGCGTCACCGCCGATGTCGGCGCGCGCGATGCACGCTATATCCGCCGCATCGTGGCCGCCGTGCGCTGGACCGGCGTCGCCGGACGCGCCCTGCTCTTCCTCGGTGCCTTCGTGCATGCCGTTCTGGTGCCCGCATGGATACTGGGCGTGCTGTGCCTGGGTGCGTCGAAGATCCTGGAAAACATGGAACTCGGCCATAACGTGATGCACGGCCAGTACGACTGGATGGGCGACCCGAAGCTCAACGGCAAGACCTACGAATGGGACATCGTCGCGACGGGCGATGCCTGGCGCAAGACGCACAACTTCCAGCACCACACGTACACCAACGTGCGCGGCATGGACGACGACATCGGCTACGGCCTGCTGCGCATCTTCCCGGAACAGCGCTGGCGCCCGTTCTACCTGATGCAGCCGTTCATCGCGGTGGTCTTCATGCTGCTGTTCCAGTGGGGCGTGGCGATCCAGGACCTTCGCGTGGGCCGCTGGTTCGCCGGCAAGATGAAGGGCGCCGAACTGCGCCGGGCGTTTCGTCCGGTCGGCCGCAAGATGGGCCGCCAGCTGCTGAAGGATTACCTGGTGTTCCCGCTGTTGGCGGGCCCGTTCTTCCTGCCGGTGCTGCTGGGCAACATGGTGGCCAACGGCATGCGCAACGTGTGGACCTTCGTCATCATCTTCTGCGGCCACTTCACCGCCGATGCGGAAGTGTTCCCGAAGGAAACCATCCGCAACGAAACCCGTGGCCACTGGTACCTGCGCCAGCTGCGCGGCTCGTCGAACATCGCCGGTGGCAAGCTGCTCAACGTGATGTCGGGCAACCTCAGCCACCAGATCGAGCACCACTTCTTCCCCGACCTGCCGGCCAACCGCTACGCGGCCATGGCAGTGGAAGTGAAGCAGATCTGCGCGCGTTACGGCCAGCACTACAACACCGGCTCGCTGCCGAAACAGTTCGGCCAGGTGATCTGGCGCATCGTGCGGCACGCGTTCCCGAGCCGGGCCCGTGCGGTGCGCATGCCGGAAGCGGCCATGCAGGGCGGCTGAGGCGATAAAAAAGGGCGGCGCGCCGATCACCCCCGAGGTGGTCGACGCGCCGCCCTTTTTCATGGGCGCGGAAGCGGCTGGATCAGTGCTTGGGCTTGGGCTTCTTCGGCAACGCCGTCACGGAGCCCGCATCCTTGCCAAGGCTTTCTACTTCGATCACCGCACCGTGCGGCGTATCCAGCCAGCGGCCTTCCACGCCGATACCACGGCCGACCACGAGATGCTTCGACAGCGCATCGGCGGCATGGGGCGGAATGCGCGCGATCACGCCATCGTCCAGCAGCACGCCGTGCACGTTGCCCTTGGGGCCGTGCAGCAACCGCTCCACGGTGCCCTCGTACGACCAGCGCGAACCGTCATCGGCCACTTTCGGCTTGTCGTGCCCCTTGGCGGGACCCTCGTCCACGATCCGCTTGCCGCGGGGCGGGTCGATGGCGACGGCCACCACGAGATCGACGTCACGCAGCGCCACGCCACGCACCTCGATGGTCGCGCCGGGCTTGATGGCTTTCTCGATCGCGGCGGAAAGGTGCGGCGGCGTGTGCACCTCCATGCCGTCATCGAGCAACAGGCCGTCGATGAGACCGTGACCGTTGAGGAGGAAACGGTCCAGGGCGCCGCGGATCACCGGCAGGCGATCGGGGTCGAGATGATGCATGGGTATCTCCAGTAAAAAGGGAAAGCAGGACGGCCGCCCGTAAAACGGGCGGCCGTGTAACGCGGTGCTCGGCTCAGCGGACGGGCGGCGGAACCATGCCCACCGTGTTGGCCGGACCCGGCACCGTCTGCGCCGGCGCCGGGGGGGCGGGCGGCGGCGGGAGCTGACCCGGCTGCGGCGGCGGCACCAGCGGCTGCTCGGTACCGGGGGAAGCGCCGATCGCCGTGGCCTGAATGGCCCTGCCGAAGGGCGACTCCACGCCAAAACCCTTGGCGCTCAGGCGGGCGCCCGGTTGCAGCAAGGGGTTGTCCACCGCAGCCGGCGGCGGCACCCGCACGATCGGGCCGCTATCGAGGACCACGCCGTTGACCTCGCCCATGGGCCCCAGCAGTGCCTGGGTCACGCGACCCTGCGCGTCCATCGGCTGGAGGGCCGGCGGGAGCGGCGGTGCGGGCGGAACGGCGGGCGGCGTATAGACCAGCTTGTCGCCATTGGGCAGGCCGAGCGACGCGGCGCGGATCAGCGGCAACGTACCCACCCGGAAACCGTCGATGTCGAGACGGTCGCCCGTCCTGGCCTTGGCGGTCAGCGACGCGCCGAGGGTCGGCGGGAAATCGACCTGCGTGTGGTCGGCAAGGAGCACGCCGTCCACCTCACCGTTGGGGTTGACCAGGAAGCGAGCGATGCGACCGTTCAGTTGCACGCTGCGCTGGGACGAGGCCATCGGCGGCGGGGGCGGCGGCGGAAGCGGTGCGGCCTGATCCGGTGCCGGCGGCTGGGCCTGGGCTGCCGTGACGGGCCGGGGCGCGGCGGGCGACGGAGCGACGGTGGCGGCGGCTGCCGTCATGCCTGCGCAGGCGGCGAGGATGGCGAAGGAAAGAACGCGAGTTTTCATGTTCGACTCCGAGGTGCGGTGGGGAGGCCGCATCAGGTCGATGCATGCGCCGTGCCAACCCTGGGAACGCCCTGCGGCGCGGCCGTGCGCGTCGGGTGCCGGCGGCGATGTCCCTTTCCGGGACACTCGGATGTCCGCCCGCAGGACATCATTCCAGCCCGTAATCCACCAGCTTGCGATAGAGCAGCTGGCGCCGGATGCCGAGCCGTCGGGCTGCCTCCGCACGGTTGCCACGCGCCTCGCGCAAGGCGTCGACGATCATCGTGCGCTCGAGGCGTGCCACGGCATCGGGCAGGCTTTCGGACGCGGAATCGGTATCGACGGTAATGGTCGCGGCCGGCACTGCCGTGTTGAGCATCGGCGCGAGATCCGTTGCGTCGATGCGCTGGCCTGCCACCAGCACGCGACAGCGTTCCATCACGTTGCGCAGCTCGCGCACGTTGCCGGGCCACGCATACGCCTGCAACAGCGCCAGGGCGGCCTCCGTGAGTTGCTTGCCCGGCCGGCCGTCTTCCTGGAGGAAACGATCGGCCAGCGCCGGGATGTCCTCGGGGCGCTCGCGCAACGCGCCCAGTTCGATCGGCAGCACGTTGAGGCGATAGAACAGGTCGCTTCGGAACGTGCCTGCCGCGATGAGGTCACCGATGCGGCGATGCGTGGCGGCCAGCACGCGGACATCCACACGGACCGGCTGGCTGCTGCCCAGCGGCGTCACGGCGCCTTCCTGCAACACACGCAGCAGTTTCGCCTGCATGGGCAGCGGCATGTCGCCGATCTCGTCCAGCAGCAGCGTGCCGCCATCGGCCTCACGAAAATAGCCCTCGCGCTCCGTGGAGGCGCCGGAAAACGCGCCGCGCCGGTGTCCGAACAGTTCGCTCTCGAGCAGGTCGGCGGGGATGGCCGCGCAGTTCACCGCGACGAACGGCCGTGCGGCGCGCGGGCTGGCCCGGTGCAGGGCGCGCGCGACCAGTTCCTTGCCCGTGCCCGTCTCGCCCGTGATCAGCACCGGCACGTCGCTGGCGGCGGCCAGTCCGATGCGTTTCTGCACCTGGCGCATCCCCTGGCTGCCCCCTGCCAGCTCGGTGTCGTCGGCCGTCACGGCCGGCACGCTGGTCCGCTGTCCGGAAGCCAGCGCACGCGCCACGATGTCGGCCAGTTCGGCACGCCCGATCGGCTTGGTGAGGTGATCGAACGCACCCAGGCGCATGGCGTCGATGGTGTTCTGGCCCGACGCGAAAGCAGTGAGCATGATGACCGGAATGGCGCTGATGCGGGCATCCGCCTGCCGCTGGCGCAGAAAACTGATGCCGTCCATCGTCGGCATGCGGTAATCGACGAAGGCGAGCTCGACCGGCGAGTCGGCCAGCATGGCCAGCCCTGCGCTGCCGTCCGTCGCCACGATCACCTCGTGCCCCATCGAGCCCAGGGTGACAGCCAGCGTCGCCCCGAAATCGCGATCGTCGTCGATGAGCAGGATCAGCGCCATGGCAGCTCCACGCGAAAAGCGGTCTGGCCGGCGTGCCATGCATGGCCGACGGTTCCGTTATGGGCTTCGACGATATCGCGTACCAGTGCCAGCCCCAGGCCGTTACCGTCGATGCGGTCCGTGGCGAAGGGTTCGAACAGGTGGTCGCGAACCTCCTGCGACATGGGTTCGCCCACGTTGGCGACGATCATCACCAGCCGCCCGTCCGTGGTCTCGATGGACCAGTTCACGGTACTGCCGGTAGCACGATGACGCAGCGCGTTGCGCAGCAGGTTGTCGACCGCGCGCTCCATCTGCGCCGGATCGAGCGACCAGGTGGTCGCCCCGTCGCCGAGGCGCAGTGCGACGGCGGCTTGCCCTTCGCCCAGTTCGGCCAGCACGCGCCGGGCCCACTCGGCGATGCCCACCTCGGCGCGCTCCACGCGCACCGGCTGCACCATGCGCAGCAGCGTTTCCACCAGGGCATCCAGCTTGCCCACCTGTGCCAGCATCAGGTCCAGCGAGGCGTGGGTGGTCGGGGACAGGGCTTCGGGCGTGATCGCCAGCGCGTTCTCGGCCGCCAGGCGCAGGGTGGCGATGGGGTTGCGGATCTCGTGCGCCACGGTGGCGGTCATGCGACCCAGCGAGGCCAGGCGCTCATGACGGCTGAGTTGACTGGCCAGCGTGGCCGCCTCGCGGTGGCTCTCGGCCAGCCGGGTCGCATAGCGCACCACCGTCTCGCCCAGGCGATCCAGCTCGGGCGCGCCCGTTCGCGGCAGGTCGGGAATGGCGTCGCTGTGCGCCAGCGCGTGCTCCACCGCGGCAAAGCGTCGTGACCAGCGCCGCATGATGGCGCCCAGCGCACCGGCCGAAGCGAGCGCCAGGGCCAGCAATACGCCCGCCGCCGCCGCGAACAATCCGGACGAGCGACCCGGCGCACGGGCCAGGTGGGTCATGGTCCATCCCGCGCGGTACGCGTCGATCGGGCAGGCGGCGATCAACAGCGATTCGCGCTTCCCGGAACGGGTATAGCCGACCGCCTCGTGCCGCGACAGGGCCGCTGCGGCCGTCGTCGCCAGGTTGCCCCGCTCCGCGTCCGGCACGTCGGACTTGCTGCCAGAGCCCTGGTACGTGGGGTAGGCGTAGGCGACGAAACCCGTGCGATTGTCCCAGACGCCGCCCTCGATGCCGTCCTGGTCCGCCAGCACCAGCTGCACCACGACGTTGGCAAGGCCGTTGGCCAGCGACTCCGAGCGCGCGTCCGCACTGGCACCGTTATAGCGGGCGACCAGGGACGCGCAATCGGTGTCCAGGGTTTGTCGCGCCTGGGCAAGCTGCATGCTGCCGGACTGCTGCCAGGCGGCGAACAGCAAACCGGCCATGCCGACGCAGCCGGCAAGGATCAGCACCCAGACCAGGAAAAGCTGACGGGAAAGGGTTGCGGGCATGGGACACCGGGGAGGAAAGTCCGGCGAGGGTAGGCGTGTTATCGGTACGCTTTCGTGAACGGCCCGGACGACGCGCGCCCCGCAGCGCTACGACTCCTCGAAACCGACGCCTGTCGGCGAGGGGACGTAGAGATCGTGCGCGAGGAAGCCGAGACAGACCAGCGTGAGTATGACGCCGGCCGCGATCCAGAGACGACGGCGCGCCGGATTCCAGCGGGCGCAGTACTGACGCCACCAGGGGAAGGCCGCCGCTGCGGCGCGCACGCCGTGCAACGCCCATTGGCTGTTTTCCAGATGCTGGAGTGCCCACATCGTCCTTGATCCTTCTGCTCAGGCGGTCGTCGTCCGCAGGATTATGGATAAGAGCGACCGCGAGCGGTGTAGGCCTAGGCCCAGCAATTGTGTAGGCATTCCCCTACACAGATTCCGACATTCTTCCCTAGGCTTGGGGCGCCACAGCGGCATGCGCCACCGCGGCGCCGGAGGGATCGAGCTTGACCGGTACGATCGCCTCGACACTCCGTCGGGTCCCATGCTGGACGGGTGGGTTGAAGGCGTGCGCCTCGACGACTGACAGCGCCTTGCGGTCCAGGTCCGCATTGCCCGTCGTGCGAACGATCCGGGCGTGACTCGCATGTCCGTCAGCGTCAACGGTGACCTGCACGATAGCCTCGCCCGAGGCCGGCCGCCCCGAGGCGTCTTTCGGCCAGTCGTCGGCATGCACTGCCTGCGTCAGGAACGCACCGATGGCCATCAGAACCCGATAACCCGCGATGTGTCTGCCCATGACCTTCTCCGGAAAATGTCCGGCCGAACTGTAACGCCGATCGCACGCGCGACGAACCGTAAGTTTGCGCGTTGTTTACGGCATCCCGTCCAGGAAACCTATTGTTTTTACGGCGTGTCGCAATAACTTGCGCGTACCGGCACCGATTGCCTCCGATATCCCGCACCCCATGAATTCATATACCCGCCTCCGCCATCGGACGCCTGCGCTGGCCGCCTGTCTTGCGATGGCCCTGCTGGCAATGTCGGCACCATCCTTCGCCGACGATGCCGCAACGCCCCTCTGCACCGACCGGCCGACCAAGGCCAACTCGACGTGCACCGTGCCTGCCGGTTCCGCCCAGGTCGAAATCGATATCGGCAACACCACGCGCGATCATCAGGCATCGACGACCACGCGTACGGTCAACATCATCAATCCGACGCTGAAGTACGGACTCGACGATAAAACCGACATACAACTCAGCTGGTCGCCGCACATCGCCGTGGACACGCGCGACCAGGCAAGCGATGCGCGCAGCCACGCGTCCGGTCGTGGCGACACCTATCTGCGACTGAAGCATCGGTTTGTGGATACCGATGCTGTCTCCGTAGCAGTCATCCCCTTCGTCAAAGCGCCTACCGCAGCGCATGGCATCGGCAACGATCGCTGGGAAGGCGGCATCGCTCTGCCTGTCGCCTTTCCACTCCCGGGTGGCTTCGCACTGACGCTGGGCCCCGAAGTGGATGTGCTGGCCGATCTCGATGGCTCGGGTCACCATGCGGCGCTGGTCAACCTGGTCAATGTCGCCCACCCGCTGGGCAACCGGATGACCCTCGCCGTGGAAGTGTGGGACCTGGTCAACCGCGATCCCTCTGGCACGGTACGCCAGCGTTCGGCGGATGTGGCGCTGAGCTACCTCGTCACGCCCGCCTGGCAGGTCGATGTGGGTGCCAATGTCGGCATGACCCGTGAAACACCCGATCGCCAGTTCTATGTTGGACTATCGGCCCGTTTTTAAGCGGGGCGCCATCGATCATGATCTACGCTGGTGCGACAATGTCTGGGCGAACCGTTGTGTCGGAGGCTCGGGGGTCGCATGGCGTAATGAACGAGGGTGACAGGCTGTTGATGAACGAACTCGGCCCGCGCATCTGCATCCTCGGGCCATCCAATGCGGGTAAATCAACCCTGGCGCACACCATTGCGTGCGCCAATGATCTGACGTGTGTGCACCTCGACCAGTTGCGGCACGTGCCGGGTACACCGTGGACGCTTCGGGACGAAGAAGCCTTTCAGGCACTGCATGATGCCGCCATTGCGGAAGACCGCTGGGTGATGGAAGGCAACTATTCGCGCCTGCTACCCAAGCGTCTTGCCCGCGCGACCGGTCTCATCGTGCTGGATGTATCGACCGGCACGAGCCTGCTGCGGTACGTGCGGCGATGTCTGGGCGGCGGTCCACGCATCGGAGGTATCGGCGCAACGCGCGACCCCGTCCGCTGGGCGATGCTCATGCACATTATCGGACCGACGCGAGCCGGTCGCAGGCGTTATGCCGAGGTGTTCGCCCAAAGTGCCCTGCCCAAACGATATATCAGTGGATAGGGAACCTGACCCGATCCGCGAGCATGTGCTGGCAGACGACAGCGCAGCCATGGCTGCGCTGTCTACGTTTATGCCGGCAACAGCACGGCTAGCGGCGGCAGGGATTCAGCCGGTGTCTCGCGCTGCTCGTTGTCCTGACTGACGCGAAACTCTCCAACCAGCCTGGCGAGGGCATCTGCCTGCCCCTTCAACGATTTGGAGGCCGCCGAGGCTTCCTCCACCAGCGCAGCGTTCTGCTGGGTGACGTCATCCATCTGGTTGACCGCCTGACGCACCTGGCCGATGCCCTGGCTCTGCTCCGTCGCCGCCGCGGCGATTTCGTTGACCAGATGAGTGACCTGCTGGATGGCCACGCCCATGGAGTTCATGTTCTGGCCCACGTCGCTCGCCTGGTTGACACCTTCTTCAATCAGTTCGTTGGAGGCACCAATCAGTGTTTTGATCTCACGTGCAGCCTTCGTGGAGTTCTGGGAGAGGATTCGCACCTCACCGGCAACGACAGCGAAACCCCGGCCGTGCTCACCCGCACGAGCCGCTTCCACCGCGGCATTCAGCGCCAGGAGGTTGGTCTGGAAGGCAATGCCTTCGATCAGCGTGATGATGTCGTTGACCTTGTGCGAGCTATGGCGAATGTTACCCATGGTAGCCAGCATCGTATCGAGTGACGAGGCACTTTTCTTCGACAAGTCATTCATGCTGCCAGCCAACTGGCTTGCCTGACGCGTGTTGTCGGCGGTCTGTCGGACGGTCTCGTGCAGTTCAGTCACGCTGGCAGCGGTCTCTTCCAAAGACGCGGCCTGCTGTTCGGTTCGCGATGAGAGATCTTCATTGCCCGCTGCAATTTGAGAAGACGCGCTACTGACCGACTGGGAAGCGACATTTACCGATACGAGTGCTTCGGACACCCGTTGCATCAGGCGGTTGAACGCGCGCGCCATGGTGCCTATTTCGTCACTACGGGATGCATCGGCGCTGACCGTAAGGTCGAGGCGCTCGCTTGCAACGGTCATGGTGTTACCGATATCCCGAAGACTTCCGCGCACCCGAAGAATGGTGACCAGTGCGAAGAAGCCGAGCAGCAAGATAGTGGCCGAAACACCTGCGGCAATGCCCCACACGGTCTTGCTGAAGATGCTGTGGTTGGTGAGGCGCAGGCCTTCACCGACCTCGATGTTGATGACAAGCTGTTTTTGATAGTCCGAAATAAGCTGGCGAATGGTACTGCCAACGCCGTCTTTACCTTCGATGAGAGGCAGACTCACGGCATCGTTATGTGCTCGGGACGCGGCCAGGAAGGCAGGGAGCTTTTCTTCGGTGTTTCGGATGTTGTCAAACGCGACGTGTGTAAGCCTTTCGTCTTCCGCGCTCGAAATGTCGTTCGTCAGATACGATTTCGTCAGGTCTTTCAGCCCGACTATCTGATGCTGAATACGAGCTTCCACTTCCGGCAGCTTGTTGTTATCTGTCTGGCTTTGATGCACGTAGAGCAGAATGGAGAGTTCGTTGCTTTGATCGATCAGTTTCCCCAGATCCTTGATCGAGGGGATAGCGTTGGCCTGGACATACTCAAAGCGATCTTGAAAGCCGGACGTTACCGTTACGGCAACAACACCCAATGCGACGAGCGCGGCAGAAAAAAGTGAAAACGTAAGCAACAGCCGCTGCGTGACGCTCATGTGATTCTTTTTCATTTTGGCAGTTATCTTCTAGAAGTGCTGGCACTGCCCTTTCCGAGAAAAGTGGGAGTTACCGATTTAGTAGAGGCAAAATCCGTTGCGGATGGCATGCTGGATATTCATCGGTTATCGGCGCGCGGTAACAAATATTGAGGGTGAAGCGAAAGATGATGCGGGCGCTCACGCCTGGTCGGTATTCGATGCCAGATGCGACGAATACCGCACAGACGTCTCGTTCGCACTTCATAAATGGCGCAGAGGCGCACGGACGACCGGAAAATTCACAGAAATTCGACATGCTTTGTAATCGTCGTTTACGTGGATACACTCCTTGCACTCGATGCCGACGCACCCGCTGTCTTCTATGGTCGTGTTGACGTGTTCGAGTGGAACCCTGAAGTAAAGGGCAGCTCGGAGTTGATCGTGAAGTAGATCGATGCGATGACTCGTAAGGATGCGTATCCGTCGGCCACCCTGGTGTGGAATGCCCAAGGTGAGGAGATTACGCAGCGCATCGTTCCGGCCTTCGAGGCCAAGCCCGGTGCCGCGGTGCTCTATCACGTGGAGTGATGGCGCTTAGTCCGTCACACCGGATGATGTCGCTTTTGATACGTTCATTTCCTCGACGGGACAGGCCCGCGCCACACCGGATCGCCCAAGGCCTCCGCGAAATAGTCTGCCACCGCTTCCACTTTCGCCGGCCGATTGCGTGTGGTCGGCGAAACGAAGTACAAGCCGCCGCCCGGCTGCTGCCACTCGGCAAGCAATGGAACAAGGCGTCCATCGCGCAGGTATTCCGCTGCGATGAATTCGGGCAGCGCGGCGATGGCCTGCCCCGCCAGCAACACCGGCAGCAAGGCCTCCGAGTTGGTTACACGCAACCGCCCCATGGGATGCACGACTTCTTCCTTCTTGCGTCCATTCCGAAAGCGCCACACGTCGCTGCCCGCGCGGAATGCATAAGCAAGGCAGTGCGCTGGATCCAGATCGCGTGGATGCCTTGGCTCGCCGTGCCGCGCGACATAGGCCGGGGCCGCCACCGTGTAGCGGGACACCTCGCAGATGCGTCGCGCCGCCAGTGACGAATCGGGCAGCGAGGCGATGCGGAGCGCGGCGTCGAAGCCGTCACCGATGACATCGACGACGGCATCGGACAGATGCAGGTCGATCGACAGTTCGGGATAACGCTCGAGCAACCCGGGGAGTATCGGCGCGATCCAGTGCACGCCGAAGGTCATCGGCACAGCCAGGCGCACCGTGCCGCGCGGAGAGGCGGACTGATCGCGTGCCAGTGCCTCCGCTTCCTCGGCGTCACGGTACAGCTGCGTCGCCCGCCCCAGCAGGCTCGTGCCGAACGCCGTCAACGCCAGCTGGCGGGACGTCCGGTTGAACACGCGGGCACCCAACCGCTTTTCAAGACGCGCGATGCCGCGCGAAAGCGTCGGCACAGAGAGGTCGAGATCACGGGCCGCCGCTGCGAACGACCGGCACTCGGCGATCTTGGCGAACAGGGCGAGGCCCTCGAAGTCAGGAAGCTTTGACATTCATTTCTGCAACGATAGTTTTCATTTGATTCTATTTCGTTCATACCGGTACGTCGATAACCTGTGCTCATCAACCCACGCGTATCGAGGTACCACCATGTCGCGCAAGCTTGAAAACAAGATCGCCGTCGTCACGGGCGGAAGCACCGGCATCGGCCTGGAAACGGCCCGCCAGTTCGCCCTCGAGGGCGCCACGGTCTACATCACCGGCCGCCGTAAGGCCGAGCTGGATGCCGCAGCGGCGTCCATCGGTCCGCAGGCCACCGGGATCACGGTGGACTCGACAAAACGTGCCGATCTGCAGCATCTGGTCGACTTCATCAAAGCCCGGCACGGGCGCGTCGATGTGCTTTTCGTCAACGCGGGCGGCGGCTCGATGCTTCCGCTGGGCGCTATTACCGAAGAGCACTTCGACGACACCTTCGACCGCAACGTGAAGGGCACCTTGTTCACCGTACAGGCGATGCTGCCCATTCTGGGCGAAGGCGCCTCGGTCATTCTCACCGGGTCGACCGCCGCCACGAAAGGCACGCCCGCTTTCAGCGTCTATGGCGCATCCAAGGCCGCCGTGCGCGCCTTGGTCCGTCACTGGATCCTGGATGTCGACAAGAGCCGCAAGCTACGCTTCAACACCCTGAGCCCCGGGCCGACGCGCACACCGGGTCTGGTGGACCTCGCCGGTCCCGATGCGGCCCAGCAGCAGGGGCTGCTCGACTTCCTCGCCACCCAGGTGCCACTGGGACGCGTGGGTGAGCCGATCGAAATCGCGCGCGCCGCCGTGTTCCTCGCATCGGACGATGCCAGTTTCGTCAACGGCATCGAGCTGTTCGTCGACGGCGGTCAGGCGCAGGTGTAGTTCGTCCCGCTCGCTCGTCTGCTGGCTTGCGGCGCTGGCCTCCAGCGTCGCGGTTACGAAACTCCTCAACGCCTTTCCCTGCTAACCGTCCTTCTCTCATGGTGAAAGGCCAAGCCTCGGAGCATCCGCGCGATACCTGACGACACGCCGCCCACACGACGCGCTCACGTGCGGCAGGACACTGTCCGCCGCACAGCACCGGATCGCCCTAACAACGACGCCGGCCCTTCTCGTCTGGCCGATGGCCAAAAGGACTTCCATGAATACCATCCGCTCCGAATCCGGCTACAGCGCCCCTGTAGGCTCCCGCATCACCGAAGGCGACGTGTCACTTATCCGTCGGATCTCGTGGGGGTCGATCTTCGCCGGCGTCATCATGGCCGTGGTCATCCAGCTCGTCCTCAGCCTCATTGGCGCAGGCATCGGCTTCAGCACGACCGACGCCCTGGCCCATGATTCGCCCGATGCCTCCAGCGTAGGCATCGGTGCCGCGGTCTGGTGGGGCGTCAGCAGCGTACTGGCCCTGTTCACCGGCGGCTGGGTCGCCGGCCACCTCGCAGGTGCGCCTGGACGCACCGACGCCATGCTCCACGGCCTCGTCGCCTGGGGTCTGGCCAGCCTGCTGGGTGCCTATCTGGTCGCCACCGCCGTCACATCCATCGTGAAGGGTGGGGCCACCGCCGCCGGTGCCGCCGCCAGCGCGGCTGGCAGCGGTATTGCCGCCGCCGCGGGTCCGGTGGTGGACGCAGCGAAGAACCAACTGCAGGAAAGCGGCATCACGATGGATTCGCTCAAGGGTCAGGCCAATCAGTTGCTGGCACAGACCGGCAAGCCCGCCTTGCAGCCCGATGCCCTCAAGCAGCAGGCCAACGGCGCGGCCAACCAGCTCAACGACGCGGCCCAGAACCAGGCCAACGGCGACACCGGCGAAGACGTGCAGACCGTGGCGCAGCGCATCATCACCTCGGGTAGCGACACCGTGCAGCAGGCGGACAAGCAGGCCCTGGTCAACGTGGTGATGGCACGCACCGGCGTGTCGCAGCAGGAAGCCGAGCAGCGCGTGGACACCTGGATCACGCAGTACCAGCAGACCAAGGCCAAGATCGCGCAGGCGAAGGCCGAGGCCGAGGTGAAGGCTCGTGAGGCCGCCGACGTCGCAGCCAAGGCTGCCGCCAAGGCGTCCCTGGGCGCGGCGATCGCACTGATTCTGGGTGCCATGGCGGCTGCCCTGGGCGGCGCGCTGGCGGGCCGCCGCTATGTGGTGGTCGTGGATGAACGCCTGCGCTGATCGCTAACGCGATCGAGCGAGCCTCGGCGCGCACGACGCGCTCCGGGGTTGCCGAGGCCCGAGGGCTACGCGGCAAGTATCCAAAAAGGCGACGGTTTTTTTACCGTCGCCTTTGCTTTGCCCGCGTTGCCCCCCCTGCATGGTCTTCCACGCGAATGATGAACGATCGCGTGGCGGTAGCTGGACGATTTCCGGGACGCAAAGCACTATCGGAACACCCGGCCACCGTGCGGCCACGGCCTGGCCCACAAGGAGATCGCGATGACGCTTCGCCCGCTTTTTTACCTGTCATGGCTAGCGCTTGCCGCGTGCACGCAACCATCGGCATCATCGGCCGACAGCACCGCTGCACCGCCCGCCGCACCCCAGGTCGATCCCATACCACCGGTTGCCTCCGTGCCCTCCATGGCATCGACGCAGGCCGGGGACGGCGACGGTGAACGCGAGACACTGTCTGTCACCTCTACCACCGGCACGATCAATTGCGAGAACCGCAACGTCGATATCACCGGGCAGCATGCGACCCTGATCCTGCGTGGGCACTGCGGCATGGTCGCGCTGCTGGGTGCCTACGGAAACCTGCAGATCGAGCATGCGGAAGGTCTGAGGGTGGTCGGCGCCAATGCCCAGGTCGTCACGACGAGCGACCTGAAGACCGTCGAGATCTTTGGAGACCGTGGCACTTTTCAGGTCGGCCATGTCGATGAGCTGCGCGTGCCGGGCCGCGAAACGCGCCTGCGCGCCTTGTCCATCCGCTCCGCCACGCTGCACGGCAGCAACAACGAGGTCATCCAGCAGGACGGCACCGCCGTCGTCCAAGACTACGGAAAGGACAACCGGATCGGTTCCTGACGGACGAAGCTACATGGCCATCGTGCCCAGGGAAACGCCGCCCTAGGTCCGCACGAATACCTCGACGCGCCGGTTCGCTTGCCGTCCGGCGGGATTGTCCTTGCCGTCGACTTCGTTCGGGGCGACGGGTTTCGATTCCCCGTAACCCTTTGCCGTAGCCTTGATCGACAATCCTCGCTGGACCAACGCGTCGCGAACCGACGCCGCCCGTCGCTCCGATAGTTGCTGGTTATAGTCGTCGCTGCCCTTGCTGTCGGTATGGCCACGTATCTCCATGTCGCGTGCCTGCACATGGGACAGGGCGCCGGCCAGCGCATCCAGAATGCGCGCGGCATCCGGGCGTATCGCCGACTTGTCAAAATCGAACAACACACGATCGCTCAGGGTGATGAGGTAGCCGCACGGCGCGCCGGGCGGCGCGAACCGCTTCATCGGGGGGAAGCGTCCCGCTGGCACCACCCTGGCTAGCGGCGCCATCGTCACGGGATGCGGCGGGGTACCTATCTGGCCGGTGCCGTCGCCGTTGTTGCGAAGCAGCCCGTGGGGACCGTTCCAGGTGCCCGAGCCGTCCGCGTTGATGGTCAGCAGGCCCTCCGGGCCGTTCCATGAGCCACTGCCATCGCCGTGGTTCTGGATCACGCCGCCCTTGCCGTTCCAGGTGCCTGCGCCTTTACCGTCCAGGCTGATGATGCCAGCGGGACCGTTGTACGTACCCGATCCATCGGCATGGACCTGAACGATCGCGTCGGCGCCGTCGCCCACCGACCCGTTGATGGTGCCGCTGCCATCGGCGTTGACGCTGACCACGCCACCCTCGAAGTTGGCCGTGCCGGTACCATCCGCACCGATCTTGAAAACGCCGTCCTTACCGTTGCGAAGCAGGTTGCCCTGTGCGTCCACGCTGGTGATGCCACCGTCGTTCACCAGCGTGCCGTCCGTGCCGCAACGCGCAGGCGCCACGCTGATGCCGGCGACGGGATCGATGGCATCCTTCATCGATGCTTCGAGCGCCCGCTGCGCCGGGGTCACGCCCAGGATGTCCGGCACCACGATCGTGGGGATGACCGGGAAATCGGGGATGGGCGCGGTGTCGTCGGGGGCGGTGACGTCGGCCGCGCGCACAGCCTGCGGCATCTCGCGCGGTGTTTCATGGCTCACCGGCGGCGGCGCGGCCGCGTGCTCCCGGTCGTCCGACGCCCCGCAGCCCACGAGGAGCCCTATCGACAGCCACAATGGCAATGTCCGCATCGCTCGATCTTCCCATATCCGGATCTCGTGGCCCGTAGTTCATCACGAAACCCGGACATAGCGATACCGCGGACCAAACCTCGACAGGTCGGTCGGATCCGCTGGCGAAGCCAGGACATGGCGAACTGGCAGAGCGCATTTTGTTGGATAACGACGCACCCACACTTAGGGCTTAGGGGTATTTCGTCCCAGCAAAATCGCCTTGACCAGACTTGCCTGCCCGCCATCCTGCAAATCGGCGAAGGTGGTCGGGATCGCAACATCAGGGCGCACCCCGATGGACTGGAACGTATAGGGTCGCGTTCGGCTGGGTGCGAATCCATCCTGCGCCAACGTGTTTACCAATGCCTCTTCCGGGTGACTGCCCTCGGCAAGTGATCCGGAGGGGTCGAAGACCGTCAGGTTGCCTGACAACCGCACGGCATACCCCGATCCGGGCAATGCATCGGCGGATGCACCACCGAACTCGTATCCGCCACCTGCGCCCACGGTGCTCTCGCCGACGACGGTGGCTCCGGACGCCCAAAGCCAACTGGCGAGAAATTCACCAGCCGACCGTGTGCCTGCATCGACCAACACGACGCGCCGTGCCTTGGTAGCGACGTGCCCGCAGCTCGGGTCCGGCTGTTCCTTCTTCAACATCACGGTTCCCGCCCTGGAACCATGGAAGACATCGAGTGCGGTAACCGGGGGACGTGACCCGAGCGCATCCGCCATCAGCCGAGCCTCCCGATCGAAACCACCGAGGTTGCCGCGTAAATCCAGCACGAGAACGTCGGCGCCCTTGGCAGCGAGTTCGGCATCACCGATAAAGGTGTGCATCACCGCGCAATAGCCGGCAAGCATCGCCGTGGTCTCGGTAGCCCCTGGAAGCTCGCTGGCCGCATCGGAGGCGGCCACGAACGCATCGTCGTACTGAGGGGCAAAGGCGCCGACGCGCAGCGTGCCGATGCGGAGGCCCTGAAGGGTGAACTGTCGGGGAAGGTCGCTACGGTTGATCGCACGGGTCATGGCCTTCGCCAGGATCGCATCTACCGCCTTGTACGGCAGATCGACTGTCTTGACGCCACCCTTGGCGTCCTGCAACTGCAGAGTGACCTGCTTTCCAAGGCCAGCCACCCGGTGGACGACTGGTGTCGCCATACCCAGCTCCGTCGCCGCTTCCGCGTATCGGCCTCGACGGTGACCACCGAACGTCAGGGTAGCCGCATGAGTCAGCCACGCACCGGCGTCCTGGCCATTGATGGCCGTGACGCGATCGCCCTCGGTCACCGTGGCCTCCGCGCCGTCGGTGCCAAAGACCCGCCAGACGACCATGCTGCCGTCGCTGGCTGTGCGAAACAGCACGCCCAGCGTCTCGGACTTGCCGGCGTTCTTCCCCGCCAGCGCGACGTGCTGGTCTTCAAGGGCAACCAACGCGCTAGTGAGTTGTTCCGCGGTATTCACGGATGCTAACGGAGCATCGGGTGCCCAGAAGGCCTGCCCCTGGGTTTCCAAGGGGAAATCATGCCGGTAGCGTTCGACAAATCGAAGCGACGGGTATGCCTGCTGCACCTGGGTTCGAAGCAGCTGGCCGTCGGACGGTGCCGCACGTGCGCTGTTCATCGCGACGAGGCTGCAGAGCATGGCAGCCGCTTGGTACATCTTGGGCATGAGCGATCCTGAAAGGGTATCCAGCGGCGACAGGTTCCGGCGAGAACGCCTGCGCACCATAAGCCGACCATAGGTGGCGTGGGTCGAACCGCGAAGTGCAGGAAGTCACGACTTGCCGCTCGAATCGAGCCGCGCGGAAGGCATGCCGGAACGACTGACGCGCAATCCTTAAAAAAATGTCCAGCACACCCAATCGCCCTCGCTGCACTTCAGAGTTTCGGTAGTGCGTATTCAGGCATTTGTAGTGCAGCGAGCCGCCGAGTTCCTGGGCGGACTGTTGGCATCGTCTGCTCATTGGGTGCTACGCTCCTGGACGTAAGCGCATCGTCGGTAATGACGGCATGATGTGACCGGGATTGACGATTTCCATCCCACCTGAATGCGCTGTGCCGTAACTCCAAGCCTTACGCGAGAGTGATCAACTATGGCACTGATTCAATGTCCAGAATGCGGACACGATGTATCCGACAAAGCGGCGGCTTGTCCACACTGCGGCCATCCAGTGCGCGGGCAGGTCAAGAGTGATCGCGTAT
This sequence comes from Xanthomonas sp. NCPPB 2632, assembly GCF_041228075.2. Lineage (NCBI taxonomy): Bacteria > Pseudomonadati > Pseudomonadota > Gammaproteobacteria > Lysobacterales > Lysobacteraceae > Xanthomonas > Xanthomonas sp. NCPPB 2632. Next base: position 664,222 of record NZ_CM192979.1, on the reverse strand, counting down.
TGAACAGCAACGTGGCAAGCAAGATCGTTGGCATGCTCGTCGGTTGGCTCATCGTTCCGTGGATCGCGCGGCTTCTGGCGATGGTCCTGTTCTGCATCGTCCTGATCGTGATGTTCATGAAAGGGCGCGGTTGAAGTGACGGAGCGAGAAGCGTCCGCGAACCCGTAGCGCTACCGTGCGCTACTCGCGGTTTAGTCGGCTAGCCACAGCTCAGCCTACCCTGGGGTTCTGCATGAAACGAGTCACCGGTGTCGGCGGCATTTTCTTCAAGGCCAAGGACGCGCCGGCCCTCCGTGCGTGGTATCAGAGGCACCTCGGCATCGATGTCCAGGCATGGGGCGGCACAGCCTTCCGATGGGACGATGGCGATGGCAATCCGATCAACGGGACAACCGTCTGGTCGATTTCATCCGGCGATGAGCAGGTGCCCGATGGGCACACCTTTATGATCAACTATCGCGTGGAGGACCTGCATTCGCTGATCGAGGTTCTTCGCGGAGAGGGCTGCCATGTCCTCGATAAAGTCGATGACTCCGAGCACGGCAAGTTTGGCTGGGTGATCGACCCGGAAGGTAACAAGGTCGAACTGTGGGAACCGCCTGCGGACGAGTGATGAACGAAACGCGCTGACGAAGAGGCACCTTATGCTCCACGAACGGTTGCTCATCCTGGTGGCCGTGTTGATGATGGGCGTCGCTGCGCAGCCATCGTTTGCCGCAGACAAGCGCTTGTGCGATCCGTTGAAGTCCTTCGTGCATTCCGTACATGCTGGCGAGACGCGCAAAATCGTCTTTAACGCCATCTGGGGCTCGTCATTCAAGACATCGGACCAGACGAGTTTCTCCCTGGACGAAAAAGCATGCGTGCACGACGGTTATGAGCCAGCGAAGCCGTTTTGTGCGGCTCTCGTCCAGATCGGCTCGATGGAGTTCCCCGGCGGAAACGCCGAGGAAGTCGTGGAGTGCCTGACCGGCGAGGCGCATAAGAGGGGTCTTTTCCTCGCAAAAATCGACGCGACCATCACCGTGGGTAATGACGACAAGGGCCAGCCTGATCGATTCCCGATGGAGCGTTTGGTTCAGCAGGAAACCCGCTTGCTGAGGTAGGCTTTGGTGGCCAGTCCAGTCCTTCGTTTTGCCACTTACAGGAGTTGCCATGCCCATCCCTGTCGTTTCCGGGTCTCCTCGCCGCACTGTTCTTTTTTCCCTGGCCACGTCTGGCGCCCTGCTGGCTGGCCTTGCCTTTCCGGTCCACGCCACGCCCCCGTCCAACGTTCCGGCTAACATCCAAGCGCTGATGGTTACCGGCGACACAGTCCTTGCCTTCCAGTCGGCAAAGCCCTTCGGTGCGGATAGCGCCGGCGGCGCTCTCGTCGTCCGCCATGTCCAGCCCGACCCGAAGACCCAAAATACCTGTGAGCTATGGCTGCTGCGTGCCACGGGTGCGACGTATGCTGTCTCGGCCAAAAATGGCGAGGTGGTCGATTGCCGGTACAACGAGTCCGCCAAAAACGCCGACACCATGGCTTTGTCCCACAACCTGACAGTCACCCCCACCTCGGTCACCTATTTCAACGAACTGTCGCGCGGGGGGACCACCTATGCGTTTGCATGGGATGCGCAAAAACACGGCTGGCATCTCCAACACGTTGAGGCCACCTCGGTTGAAAACGGTGAGTCCGGGGTCATCGTCTACAAGTCCGTCCTCGACTACCCCGCCACCCTCCCGCTGCTGACCATCGATGCGTTCTCACCGAAAGCCATCCGTGAAGCGCTGCATACCCACCGCGCCGTCGTGCACTAGGAGCAGACCATGCCGCAGTTCAATGCCAGCTCTGCCCTGCTGCTCAAGCGCTTTATTGAATCCGGTGTCACTTCCCCGGAAGAACTGAGCAATGTGATGGGCAATGCCTCGGTGGAGACGGGGAGCTTCTCCACCATGGATGAGCGGTTTGGCTACCGCAGTGTCGAGCAGGTCGTGGGTGCTGTAAAAAGCGCTGGCACCCGAAATACCCGGGAGGAAATCCAGGCGGCCATCGAGAGCAAAGACCCCAAGCAGATGGCCCACATCCTCTACGACAACCGGGCGGACTTGCGAAACACCAACCCCGGGGACGGGTGGACCTTCCATGGGCGTGGCTACTTCCAGTACACGGGCCGAGACAACTACGAGCGCTTTGGCGAGAAGTTCGGGGTGGACCTCAAAAACCATCCCGAGCCTGCCAGTGAGCCGGAGATGGCGGCCAAACTTGCCATCGCCTACTGGAAAGACAAGGTACCCGAGGCTGACCGCACGGACGCCTATGCGTCGGGGGTGGCCATCAATGGTGGGGAAAATGGCGCGGATGCGCGCATTGACCGCTCGAAGCAATGGGCGACCCTTATCACGCCTGAGCTCGTTCAAGGAGTCAAAGACGGGTCCATCTCGCTCGAACAGCTCCAGACGATGGGCAACAGCCCCCAGCATGGTGCGCACCACGAGCAAGGTCACAGCCTTCGCCTGCACGACCGCTCAGACGCCGTGGGCACCTTGCAACAAAACCTCAATGAACTCGGCTACAAGGATGCCCAGGGTCGTCCCCTCGCGACTGACCATGCCTTTGGGCCGGGAACCGAGGCGGCGGTGCGGCAGTTCCAGCAGGACCACCACCTCAAGACCGACGGGGTTGCTGGACCTGCCACCCTTGCCGCCATCACGGAGGCCAAGACCCACGCCCAGGCAGCACCGTCCGTGCCGACTCTCCTCGATGCCCGCCATCTCGCCAACGGGATGTATGAGCAGGCGCATGCCTGCGTCGCCAGCATTGACGAGAGCCAGGGTCGAGCGCCTGGTCCGCACACGCAGAACTTCGCCGGCACCCTCACAAGCTCCTCCCTAGCATTGGGCATGCAACGCATCGACCACGTCGTCTTGAGTGACGATGCAAGCAGGGCATGGGCAGTCCAGGGACAGCTCAACTCCCCCTTCAAGCAGTTGGCCGAGGTGAACGTGATGCAGGCCATCCAGACCCCGCTGGCGCAAAGCAGTCAGGAGGCGGCCATGCATGTACAAAACAACGCCCAGCAGCAGGCGCAGGTCCAGCAACAGCAGCAAGGCCAACAGCAGGACCAGGTGCAGCAGGCGGCCGGTCCTTCAATGGTTAGATGACGGCACCGGGAGGGCGGGTGTCGTTGGCCCCGCCCTCCCGGATGGCTGCAAGCACGATGGCTTCAGTCAGGAGACCACGTGCATGGTCTCCCCTCGCCCTGACCCACCGTTCGATGGCGGCAATCAACAGCACGACGGCGAGGCCCATCCACAGGTCAACCTGAAAGTCGCCGCCCGCCGGTCCCAAGGCACGCAGGTCGAGAAATGCCTTTACCAGGCCGAACAGCACCCCTACCGAAGCCAGGGTCAGTGTGCTGCCGCCAAACAGTATCGAGTACAGGCCCTGAACCACGAAAGGGCGTCTGTCATAAAAGCGGCTCACGCCCTCCAGCACCATCACTGGATAGCTGCCAAGTATTCTGGCCTGTTCCGCATGCAGCCCGTAGGCCTTTTGGATGTGTCGCCCCTGGTCTTGCACCAGAAATTCCCGGCGCAGCCAGAGAAGCCACAGCATGCTGACAACAATCAGCCCCCCAGTAACCATTCCAACCCAGGTAGTGACGTCGAACGTCACAGCCCAGAATCCCGAGTCCAGGTTCAAACGATGTCGGCCCGCAAGTGTCCGCATCGCAGAAAAGATGACCGCCGAGGCAATCTCGACCGGCATGACACACCTGAGAGTCCAGACGAGTTTTTTTTCATAAGCATTGCTGTTTTTCGACCAACGGTATTTCGCAGACCACGCCAGGATGTCGATGACCTCGCTGGCATGTTTGTCGTGATTTGAGTCGTCAGGACTCTCACTGTTCTCGTAACGCGTCTCGGGCACCGCGCTCTGCATGCTCTGTCATCACAGGGAGCCGAAATAACCCTGTACATCCGTCGGCCGCGCAGCATAGAAACGCTCGACCGATTTGAGGTCTTAAAGGTCGTGGGAAGAAAGGGACTGCACCGGCTTCAGTTGATGGTTGTAGGCGCCGATCACCCGCGTCACGCGGTCATCAGCCAGTGACGCCAGCGAATCAGGGGTAATGCCAGCAACACCAAAAGAGCCACGATGCCAATTCCGTCGATGACGACAACCGTCCTTTGTGCCATCCCGAGCAGTGCGGTCCGTTCGTCCGGGAACGTCGTGACCGCACCGATACAGGCAATCTCGACTAAAACCCCAAGCACCATCACGGCAGGTCCGCAGGCACACGGAAGCGGACATAGAGTCCGGCGGGGCGACGCAGGAAAGGGGCTTTGGCACGACGGCGATACCTCAAACCATACCTTTTTTGAAGGCCGTTTCCGGGTATAGCTGATTGCCCGAACCCGTTGTGCCGCAAGGGCCACAAGGGTCGATGGAGCGGGTGAAGGGACCTGTCGAAAACACCACCGCAAGCCGTTGTTTCCACACACATAACCACGGCAAATCTGGTGCTCGAAACAGGACCTCAAACAATACCCGCAGGGGAATAAGGCTATCAGCGCGCCGCCACGGAGCGCCAGCCCCCAACGAGGCTTAGCCCCCGCGGCCGTGGCTCAGGCCTCTTCCTTGTCGTCTTCTAGGTCGTATTCAAAATAGGTGGTGTATCGATTGGGCTTGCCCCTCTTGCGCCACTCCACCGTCAATTTCTCGATGGCGGTTTCGACGCCCTCCGTTCCAGCACCGTCCACATCGGTGAGGAACAGCACATCGAAGACGTCACAATGGTCGGGATCGTCCAGAGTGCCGTATGTGCAAATGCGTCCTTCGCTGTTGACCACATAGGTCAACAACAACACATCATCGTCCTCTCCCTTCCCCCGCCGCTCCGGGCGCTGCTTCAACTCTTCTGAAATGGCCTGCGCCCTGTGCATCTTCGTGGGTCGCGTGCCAATTTCCACGATGACCACGTGGTGTTCCAAAAGATCGTCGCAGATGTCGCTGTCGGTCCGGTCAGGATCCAAGTCGATCACGATGGTGCCAACGGTCATAACAATCCTTAGCGTTGCCACCGCGGTGGTGGCCGCAGCCAATTTTGCGATACCAAGTTACCGCCAGCTTGCAGGCACGGAGATTTAACTTGGAGGCCGAGGCAGAACATCGGCAACGTCCGAGGTTCTGCCTCGGCCGGCCCGAAGGGCAAGCTCATCGCTGAATTGGGGCCGCAGTCGACTATCCAGTTCCAAGATGATCGACGCCAGCCCAAGCTCTGCGAATTCGATTGCCTTTGATCCCCCCTCTGTGTTTCGAGGCTAGAAGACTGACGTCACGTCAATCACAAGGATCTTGCGCGTTCCCGGGCCGTTCTCGAATGAGAATGTGAATGAACCGCTGTCATCGCGTCCCGTCTTGCCCTCAACGACGCTGATCGTCTCTTGGATGTCGAGAAACCGCACCAGCTCATTCGCGCCAACCAAGCCTTCGTCTTCTGTCGCGCACAGCACTTCAAGGTTCGGATCAAATTGGTTAAGGTGGGCGATCAGCTCTTTAACCTTCATCTCGCGGCTCCTGTCAGAAAGGCTCTATTTCGTCGTCTTGCGCTTAGCCGTCGGTCTTGCGCCCAAGGCTTGCTCAACCTCTGTTGCCCAGCCTACTAGATCGGTCCCGCAGGCCAGGCACCAGTCTCGTATCTGCAACGTGTCCAGCCGTGATCCGCGCTCCGCCGCGCTCACGTAGGTCTGGGACCTGCCCAGCTTCGAGGCGAACTCCGTCTGGGTCAGGCCCGTCCTCTCCCTGAGCGCCCGAAGCACGCCCAACACGAGCTGGTTCTCAGGTCGATACAGCGATTTGGCGGGTTGAGCCGCCGTTCTCTTGGATATAGCCATGACCTACCCCGGGGAGCTGACGGGTCATAAAGCTATACCGGTCAAAGCCTTATTCCGGTAATGGATAGTCGGTTAGTCGTTATTCAACTAGAACGTATTTGACGACGCTACTCTGGCCGCGCCAGGGAGGGCCGCGGGGCCCCTGGGATCACGGAACGTTCCCCGCACAACAGAGGGATTTCACATGCCTAACCGCCGGTTCCACCGGATCGCCACTTGGGTGGCCGTTGCCGCTCTACTCCTGACAGTTCACGCGCAAGCTCAGACCACCGGAGGCCTTCGAAGCTTCCTTCAAAAGGCTGGGGCAACGGCATCTCACGCGGCATCATCGGTCTTCGGGACCGGCAACCCCTCGGCCACCTCCGGGCAAGTGGCCGGACCCGCCACAACCACGGGCGTTTACTACCGACCGATCAACCCGTCATCTCCGGGCGCGATCGTCGGGATCTTCGACCGCCACAGGATGGGTGACGCGTGGCCGCGAGTGGCCGTGCATTTTACCCAGGCCGGTGCCGATCAGGCCTGCTGGCGGGCGGAAGCCACGGTCTGGCGGTCAGCGAAAGATCGCACCATCGAGACCTTCAACATCTGCAACGCCCCGTTGGCGTTCACCGACCAAATGGGGCAGACCCGTTACATGACGGCACCCGAAGACGCGCCCGGCGGCGGCCAAGGCCTGGTGGCGATCAACACGGCGCAAAACATCCAAGGAATGAGCCATGCGGACACGGCTCCCGGCGACGTGCGCAGCGCCGGCCCGTTGCCCCCTCACATGCTTTTCTACCTCGGGCAAGGCAGCGAAAGTGGCCCGCTCGCTCGGCAATACCATGAAATCCTGGTCCGCCTGATGTGGCTCACCGGGTGGATGAACCACGCCAACCCCACCATCGACACTCACAGCGGCAAGCTCCTGTGGGTGATCAGCGTCGATCCCAGCGCCATGAATGCGCAGGAGCCCACGCCGTGATCAAACTTCTCGCCATCATCGCCATCGGCTTCGTCATCGCCCTGGTCGTCCAGCATTTGAACGCCAAGCGAGCCGCGCGGCACGCTGAAAACCATCCGCCGCTGAGCGTCACGGAGGAGAACGGCTGGACGACGATCGTCACCACGCCCGCACCGCTCCCTGGGCGCGTCAGCGTGATCTCCTGGATGATGGCCCTGGCCGCTGGGGTGGCCGGCGCGCTGTTGGGCGCCAAGGTCGACCCGAACTCCCCGCTCCCAGCGATATTCGGCCTGGCCTCATGGATCGGCTCGGGTCTTTTGATCAGCAAACTGTTCCGGGCAGGGCACGACGCGAACCGCCAGGTTCAACGCAGGCCGTTTCAGGTGTCGGCCCAGGGCATCCGTTTGCCCAACGGCACGTTGGTGGCGCCCGGCCAGATCTACGCGATCCGTCGCGGCAACACCCACAGCGGCGCCACCGTGGTGGTGGGCGGCGTGGGCGTCGCCGCCGGGGTCTCACAGATGGCCGCGGTCACCGCGCAACTCCTGACCCAGGTGAGTTACACAGTGGAAGTCGAGCACGGTGGACGGACGACGGTGTTGGCTGGTGGTCTGACCGAAACGCAAGCGCACGCAGTGGTAGCTGAAATTGCCCGACGGCTGCCAGGGCTCCTGTAACGCCGCCCGCACCCGCCCAACCAGCAACGCCAGAGCGTAGATCAAGGTGCTAGTCGAACCGCCCACATCCATTCCAAGACGCGGCCCACCCAATAATTGCGAAATTCGCGCGGCCGTGCTAGCGTTTCACCATACCAGCGACCAGGAGCAGCTCCGGTCTAATGTCTGGTCCCTAGGGCGTTTCATCTATTTACGTATGCCCGGCCGCAGGCTTTCGCCCGGCCGGGCATTTCGTATCTGCCGCCCGTGATCGGGTAGGCTTGGTCTAAGGAAGCCCGCATTTCGAGACCATGCTCCATGAGCCCAAGACCGCTACGTCAGCTCTTCGACGCCATGTATCACGGTAAACACGATTTTGAAGAATTTCTGCGGCTGAACCCTGCCGAACATCGCACACCGGTCAAGTGGAATCGGCGCACTATTTACAAAGCATCGCAGACGTTGCGGGACTTCCATTACTTCTTGAATGGTTTTCTGCTCGATTACCTTCCAGTGAACGAAACGGTTTCCTTCGCCTATCGAAAAGGAACCTCGCTTCCCAATGCGGTCGCGCCCCATCGTGACGGTCGCGCCTTTTATCAAACTGATCTCGAAAAGTTTTTCGACAGCATCAGCGCCTCGATGGTGAAGGTAGTCTTGGAGAACGCGAAGACACCCATAGAAGACCTGCCAAAGCATATCGATCACATCGTCGACCTCATCACGGTGGACGGGAGTTTGCCTATCGGTTTCTCAACATCCCCAACGTTGAGCAACGCTTGTCTGCTCCGGTTCGATACCAAACTGGCCCTGCTTTGCGAAGAGCGACAATGGGTCTATACCCGTTACGCCGATGACATTGTGATATCCGCACAGGAACGAGAAAGCCTGCACGACGCGCCACACGTGGTCCGCGATTGCCTGGCAAGCGAGTTGGGCGACACGTTTCGTCTCAACGAGAAGAAAAGCAAGCTCACCACCATCGGTCGGAAAGTGAAAGTGCTTGGCCTGGTCATCTTGCCGACGGGGAAGATTGTCATTGACCGTGAGGTGAGGGAGAAAATCGAATACCAGCTGCATTTCTACATCACCGATAGAAATCGCCTGGCGAAAATCTTCCAGGAAACCTTAGATGAAAGCATTGAAGATGGCCTGGAAAGACTGAGCGGCCTCATCAGCTATGCGCATGACGCCGACCCAGACTACTTCGAAAAGCTGCGCGTGAAGTTTGGCACTACGGTCATCGACAGCTTCCTGCACAGGTCAGCAACGTGACGACACTAAGGGTCACTCTCAAATCCATCCAACACATTTCCAGTCTGGCGGTTGAAGTCGACCTTGACGCAAGCGGCCTCGTCTGTGTGGTGGGGCGAAATGGCGCGGGCAAGACGACCTTAGTGCGCGCGCTGCGCAATCTGTCAAATGCCGACACATTCGTTCGGACAGCCAGTCCCAGGGCGTTTTCCAAGGACAGCGAGATCATCTATGAGATAGATCGAGAGAGGATCGTCTTCTCCTACGATGAAGGCATCCGATCCATCAATTGCAAGGGCAGCATACCTAAGGGTATGCGGGACCTAATTTCCGCTGAGCTGCCCATGCCTCATGGAAATCGCTTCAACTACTTCAAAAGTGCCAGCGAAGCCGACTTGGACATAAGGAAAGCTCTCGCCCTCACACGCTACACCAAGCCCGAGGAACTCATCGAATTTTTGACGGCAATTTATGGGACCGCGTTGTATTCAAACTTGGCTGAGGTGAAGCACAAGGGAAAGAGCTATTTTGCCATCGTTAGAGAGGACGGGACTTACATTAGGGAAGATTACCTAAGCTCAGGCGAATACTTTCTGATCAATCTTTACCGATCTATCAAAGGGTCCGCCAAGCTCATCGTCATTGATGAAATCGACCTTTCTTTGGACGCCGCAGCGCAAGCGAAGATGTCCGATTGGCTCAGATCCTTCGCCATTAAATATGAACGAACGATCCTGTTCACGACGCACTCCCTGGCCGTCATGCAAACCCTCGAAGACTCCGAACTTAATTACATGGAGGTCGACGGAGGGAACGTTTCGATACAACCCGCATCTTTCAGCTACGTGAAGGCTCGATTGTTCGGCTTTAAAGGATGGGATCGCTACATCCTCACAGAAGACGTCGTGCTTCTCGGGTTTATCGAGGCGATCATCGCCAAGTTTTGTCCCGACAGCTTCTTCTCCCACAAAATCGTGTTTGTAGGCGGCGCACCCCGGGTCGTCGATCTGATGAAGCACAATGCCAAAGAAAACTTCTTAGCTCCTACGGAGCACGTGATCGCCATCCTCGATGGAGACCAAAAGGATCAAAAGTTTGCGAAGTCGGCGGGGATCTACGTTACCCCGATCGAGAGCGTTGAGAAGGCCGTCTACGCCGATAGCCAGTCCAAACAAGAATTTCCATTCAAGACCGACAGAAAAAACTTCACCAGCGAAAAGGATTTCTACAATTTCTTACAGCAGAAAAAAATAGCGACCGCCAGTGAGATTGATCGATACCTGATCGATGCGAACAACGCAGCCTTGCAGCCGCTTGTCGAGATACTTCGTGCTTTCCTGTCGGCGCGGCCCCTGTAAAGCAGCATATGCTGCTTCGATGCCGGGACTGGCTGACGGCGCATTTCAGGACTTCCGCGCACGAGGTCGCCGTGAAAATCAGATATCCGTGGGTGTGGGGCGGGTGGAAGATGACGTGATCGGCTTCCGACGCGCCATACAGTTACCTAACCTGGGTATGGGGTCTGCTCACCTCCACAATTAGTGAAATCCAGCAACGCGAGAAAGGAAAAGACGCCATGGCGACAACGGAAGCAACGGCTGATGTGAAGTCAGAGGTTGTTCCGCTGCGACCAAAGCAAGCCCTTCTCCTCGCGTTGCTGGAAGCTGATCCCCGCCTGGCACGGGACACACAACGAGATCGGCTCATGCTGTTAGCAGGCATGTTCGATCGCTACATCGGGCCGACGAAGATGGGGCGGCTGCTCGTGGGGTTGAGGTCGCTGCATGCGGCCGGGAAACTCGACACGCACGTGTTCGACTACATCGGCAATGACGATCCGCCGCTCGCGACCGCCGATGCGGTGATCGCACGATTGGCACAGCAGGCGTGGTCCGAACAGACCGCCGTGGGCGTGGATCGGCGCCGGGTGAAAGCGCTTCGCTTGTTGGGCTGTATCGTGAAGCGGACGACGTTCGTTGAGAATTCCGCGGCAGCTTAGCGTTGCTAGCGCTGCAGGCGAGCCCCCAAGCCGATTCGTTCTAAACCCATGAAAATATTGGGTTAGGAGGCTTGACATCTCCCAAATTTCTCGTTGGATGGAGGCGTGGACACCCGTCCCCGGAAGCCAGATGGCTTCCCCCAAAACGCCTCACCCGGAGACACCATGCCATCCCAGCCCCCATATGGCCGCTCATTGCGGTCCGCCCCCGGCTTGCCCGCTGATTTCTCGCGGCAGACACCCCACTCCGCCAACGTTGCTCAGGCCGACATGATCGTCGCGGGCCTCGGTGACGCGCCTGCCCCCGAGAAGTCGCGGCGGTATTACGCCCACGCGTCTGACGGACGTCGCGTGACGGTTCGAACCAACCGCCCTCTTCGCCAAGTCTTGGAGGCCCTGGAAGACAAAGCAGGGATGCCTGTGACGAACGTTACCATCGAGGGCGTCCGCCGCCCCCAACCTACCCGGGGCATCCGACCGACCGATCATCATCTCGCGCTTCTGGGGCTCGATCAGCTGACGCTTAGGTCACCAACGCAAGATGCGCCGCCTCCCGCCCGTGACGTCGTCCCAGCGCCGGCGACCTTTCTCATGCCTCGACCCGCCACGCGTGTTTATCTGCCCGACGAGATCATGCTGTCCGACCGCATGGCCCGCTTCATCCAATCGATGGAACATCGAGATGCCAACCGTTCTGGGATCAACGACACCATCTACACCCTGCGGATCTTCTACGAACTCGTGGGGGACAAACCTGTTCGCGAGCTCAACGTCGCCGACGCTGACGTCTTCCAGGATGCTTTGACCCTTTGGCCACCAAATGCCAGCAAGCGTCGCGCATTCCGGCTGATGCGCGCTCCGGAGGTCCTCGCAAAGGCCCAGCGGATCGGTGGCGCTCGACTGAACCTGAGAACGCGGCAGAAGCACATCGATCGCCTCCGCGCATTCTTTCGATGGCTCGAACTCAGAAACGAAGCCATGCCCGGCCTTCTCTTCGGCGTGAAGCTTTACCGACGCAATCAGGATTTGGGCCGGCACAGAGAGCCCTTCACCGACGACGACTTGCGCCGGATGTTTGAAGTCCTTCGGGCACGAAAGCTTTCGACACCCCACATGTATTGGGCCCCGATCATCGCGCTCTACAATGGGCTCCGTCTCAACGAGATCGGGCAATTGTATGTAGACGACATCATCAAGTTGGATGGGCATTGGTGTTTCGACATCACTCGTGACCGCCCGGGCCAACGCCTCAAAAATTTCAACTCCCGCCGGGCGCTCCCTATCCATCCCACCATCCTGGAGTGCGGGTTCCTTGACTTCGTGGATCAGGCCCGGCGATGGCAGCGAAACACACTTTTCCCAGGCCTCGTGTGGGGCATAAGCGGCCCTGGGGACACGATTGGAGACTGGTTCAATCGAAACTTTTTACGCAAGCATTGCGGGATTACGGCACGGTCGAAGACGTTTCATTCCTTTCGGCACTGCTTCGCCACACTTGGGGAACGCTCGCGGGTCACCGATACACGGCTTGCCATCATGCTTGGGCACAGCGCTGGCAGAAGCGTGCTCCGAACGCACTACGTCAAACATGCCACGCCGGGTGAACTGGTGCATGACATACGAGCCATTCGTTTTCCTGAGCTCGCGATAGATGCCTATCGCCCGCAGGACTATGAAGATGCCTTCCGGCGCGCGAGCATTGAAGAAAGCCGGACCGATCGCTTGGATCGCGTGTATGGGACCTACCACTTAGGGCGTCTCAAATGACGCCTGGCGCCGGCCGAAGGTCACGTGGCGCCCCGGCCGGCTGCCCATTGTCGACAGTCAGTTTGTCGCGAAGGTAATTCACTGCCGCAGTGGCATTCGCGATCACAGGCATGTTGAATTCTTTGTCGAGTTTCAAATGACCGCTGCACATCAGCGCTCGAAGTGGCGCCTCGGTGAACATGACATCGTGGTAGCCGGCTGCGGCGCACGCATGATGCAGATCCAGCAGCCAGTGTCCGTTGAGACGCCTCCCCTTGTCCCATCGAATGGCTGCGTGACACGCGGCGTGGACGTAGAGCGTAGGAACCCGCTTGGCCATGAGCTTCGGTCTCAACCGAAAGACGTTAAACAACATGGTCTGCATGCTGTCTTTGAATTTTTCGACTTCGGCCTCGGTAAAGCCGGGGAGGCGATCCGAAAGAAACAAACGGGCGGCGGCGTCATCGAAGAACTTGATCGTGCCAGACACTTCTGCCGCGAAGGCTTGCTTGAAGCTACCGATTTCGGGCGCGTATTCGACCATTTTTTCGTTGATGCGAGAGGCGCTGCTGTTCATGACGGAGGAAAAGTCTTTGTCTCGGTCGTGGTCGGCCATTTCGAGAAATGTCATATTCCACATCAAGTCGATGAATGACTTCTGGGTCACTCGATTGTTCCGAGCGTCCAACGCCTCGGCGAATGGCACACGAGCGCCAAGGACCATCCCAGGCTTCACCCATGTCAGAGCGGGTTCCACCCCTCCCGAACCCGCCGGGTCGTCCATAAATCGTTTCAGCTCCATACTGACCCGCTCAGGCTCCGTGCGTAGGCAGACACCATCACTGAGCTCATCCATCACGGCCGCTGTGGCACGGCGGACTTCCAGGGCGGCATGCTGCATCGTCTCGATATAAGCAGCATCACTCACCGGGCAAACCGCGCGGCCCGACCGAACAAGTTGCCGCAACAGATCCAAAAGAACCGCATGTTCGGGTTGCCTAGGCTTTCCCGAGCTGGCTTCTCGCATCACCACCCAATAGCAAGTGTCAAGGTAGATCTTCGTTTTTGGGGCGACCCGGTTACCAAGCTGCGTGCACAACCCATGAAAGTAAATTTCGGGAGACACTTCTGGATGTGCCCGATGCCGAGCAAGGTTTGCTTTGATCTCTACGTCACGCATCGATCTCTCCGAGCGGTTCGTGATACTCGTCGGCACGGGAGTTCCAAAGGTCGAACGCAGCATCCTGAGAACGAGGAAGTGGATTAGCGGTGGGTGCACGCATCAAAGATGGCATTTGCAGGCTACCCCCGAACGCGATGGCTGTCTGCCGGGGCAATCCGGCAATTCGCCGGACTTCACGCCGGTCTGCCCATTCACTCGCCGCCTGCACGGCCGCCAGATCTTTGTCAGACGTGAGCCTGAAAGAGATCCAGTTATTACACTGCGAAAGGACGGTCGGCGAGACCTCTGACGGCCTCTGCGTGCTCAGCCAAAGCGCTAGACCGAACTTCCGCCCCTCCTTAGCCAAACGCTCGTAAGCTAAGGAATTAGCGACGGCCTCGTCGCCAGTGCCCATAGGACGCAGGTAGTGGTGCGCCTCTTCCAGGACAAGCATCGTCGGAACCTTGTTCTCTTGCCCACGGTGGAAGAGCTCATAAGCGTATAGCTCCAATAACGCTCCCAGGACAAACGGTGTCAAATCGTGGGCGACCTTCCTCAGATCCACGATGTGCACGCGCCATTCCACTTCCGCGCCACCGAAAATCTTGTCCACAAGGGCGGTTGACTCACTCTTCCAACTCAGAGGAACGCTGTGCCCGGCGCCGCCACCCACGTCCACCACCGCGCTAAACATCGGATCTTCCACGAACCGATTGACACGAGTGATCAGGGGCGCGACGTTGCCGTAGTTGAAGGCGTTTCTTTCAAATCCGTTTCGGCCCGGGACCAACGCATGGCTCTCAGCGATAAGCGCCGATAAAGCTTCCATGGGTGGCCAGACATTCGCTGTCCCCGCTTGGTTGTCGCGAAGTCGCTGCATGCTCTGCGCCGCGGCAGTAGCCCCGTCGGCTCGACAGTCATCAAACAGCGTGGGGGCCGCATCGCCCGCAAGTCCGACGCCGTTTCGATCTTGGAACCATCGAACCTTGTTCAAAGCCTCGATGGCGAAGGTCAGTGCCGGACGCTGCGTCTTGTCACTTGGGATCAGTAGCCTCTGCAAGCCGAGGCGGCCCAGAGCAAAATAGGGCAATCGAAGGCCTTGCGCGCCTTCGTCGCCCAGGCGTGTGACCTTGATCGCCTGCTCGGGCAGCGTTGCCGGGTCAAACGCATCTTCATATTCGCCATTGATGTCAAAGATGACAATGCGGGCGCCCGGAAACTGGACCACCTGTTGCAAGATGGCGGCGGTGAAGCAGCTTTTTCCCTGCCCTGAACTTCCGAGGACGGCGACGTGCCTGCTGATGAGGTCTTCAAGGCCGACCATCAACGGCCCCCCTCCCCTCAGATCGTCGCCGAGATGGATGGGCGCTTTCAGGGTGCGGTGGCTTCCGAGGACCGCCGTTAGCTCTTTCTCCGTCAACGGGAATGCTTCTGCACCCAAGGGAGGCGTCGACAGGGAGTCGGATATGAACTCGTAAGTGGTTTCCGCCGCTGCCAGTCGTCCGACAATCAGGCCCTTGATCTGACGAAGTGGTTCGCCGGCCGTCGCGCCAGCAGCACCAATGCGATGCGCTTCCTTTGGCTCGGCAAAAGTTAGTGACAAAACTTTGAGGATGAGCAGACGACTGCCGGCATCAAGCGCCAACAGACTTCCGATGTCCGTCACGACCGACACGCCCTGGCTGTGCGCGGCCAGATGGCCACGATGGACATCCAGGAGGTTGAGCGTCACTTCGGTCCCGTCAACCTGGACAACGTATCCAACCGCGTTTCGACTTTTCATTCCGGCAGTCCGACTTCGTCACGGCGCTCTTCCGGCTCTCGGAGGCGTCGTTCCAGGTCGCGCAGGTCCTCGTCATAAATCGTTGGCTCAGGCAGGTCGTTTGCCAAGGCGTGCAGATACGCCTCAGCACCGCCTCCCACGATCGTCACCCGCGGACTGTCAAGCGACAACAACCTACGGACCGCGACCGGCAGGTCCTCCTGTGCATCCAGTCCCACAAACTCGGGAAGATAGATGACCAGTTGCAACGTTGGGTTCAACAATGCAGAACTCAGCAGCCGATTGATGTGTTCGTCGCCAAAGCCGTAGCCGACAATGACTAGGCATGATTGGGGGCGCGCGAGAAACTCGGCAAACCTGCGCAACAGTTCGCCCAAGACAAATCCGATGGTCTGCATGTATTTGGCCGCGCTAGGCAAGACCAGGGCGCCTAGCTCTTCCTCGTCATTTTCGAGAAATGCCTTGATGCCATGCCATGCTCCGGCCGCCTGCTCTTCGTAAAATCCGTCGTCGTGCTCTCTCCACGTCAGAGAGCCGTGCAGCTTTGCCAGGTATACGTTGTAAACGCCGAAGCGCGCCTCACCACGGGCCTGCGTGTTGCGGAAGCCAAGGTCGAAGCTCTGCGGTGAAAACCGGCGAGCGTGCGTTCCTATAAAGCCGTTGGAGACCGACATGCCGATGGACTCCGCTGCCCATTCGATCGCCAGGTCATAGTTCGTCGTGAAGATCCAAGGCGAAGCCTGGCCAGGCTGCCGGGCAGCCGTCATTTTTTGCAGGATCGTCCTGTGGTCCCGCAACCCGTCATCGTCATAACCGACGCCCGAAACGCTCTCCCACCAAGCTTCGCTGAGGATGGCAGCCTTGACGACCGCTCTATGCAGATCAGCTTTAACGGCATTGCCTGCGTCCAACTTGTCGTCTTTGACCCTTGCCCACTCGGCCAGCGCGATGCCCAAGCGATCAGCAAGCTGTTCGATGTTAGGAGTGGAAGTTCCCTTTATGTCAGCGTCTTCGGCGCTGACAAGGCCTTCGTCCGCCAACCATTCCGCCGATTTAGCATATTCTTCGACGAACGCATCCCACAGGTCCTTGACGACCTTTCCGCCGGCCGACACCGAAGCCCCGGCTCCGAGGAGCATTCCGACGTTTTCCAGCCTCAATAAGTTAGCAAGATGCGCTCGTAAGGCGATCTTGTCTTCAATCTTCGAACCGCCCCGAAATGCGACCGTCATTCCCTGTCTCCACTGGTTTGAGGACAGGTTGGCTCCGCATATGGCACCTGACCCCTTGCAGGCCATCCTCCGTCGTTTGGCTCCTGCGTTCAACGGCTGGGTCACGAAATTCGCATGGATGTCCGAAGGCGAAGTTTCAAAGCCTCTGGCTCGGGAAGGTCGACAGCGGCGTTGCCCGGCGGCTCGGGGACACGCGACGCGATTGCCGGTTCCAACCACGGGCGTTCGTCGTCGTATGCCGCCGCCAGGAGATGCGGCGCCAAGCCTGGATTGATCTCGACGAACGCGCTGACAGCGTCGTCAAGGCGGGCGGCCTGCTGTGCTTGTTCGTCGACTGCCACGTTCGCCGCCTGGTCGATGTCGTCCAGCGCGCTGACGTGGGCACGAGCGGTGCTTTTCAGTCGCTGGACGCGAGCGTTCTTCACGGACGCCTGGTCGTGGAGGGCACGCCATTCTCTCGGCTTACCGTCCGAGCCTGGCATGGCTTTGGCAGCGCGCATTTGCCAAGGATGGTTTGCTTCCCACTCCACCACCCTTTCTTCGGCCACAGACCGTTCCGCCCGTGCGCCGTCGAGCTCGTAGTCGACGCTGAGTTTGGCCGCCATCCGTCTCTCACGGTCGTCATTCATACCGCGCAGACGTCGAGCCAAAAGGACCAGCACAGCCAGCACGCGTTCGATGACGCCAACTGCCTGGTGTAGCCGCCTGACTGCTTCGCTGGCTTCTGGACCGTCAGGAGCCGGCACGACGGCCTGGAAGCGATGGAGGAGCGTTTCCGGCCCTTGGCCGTCCCACGGGCTCGGGCGCGCGCCTCGGCGCGGCAGCACCGGTGCTGGGTCCGGTGCTGTTTCTTTGACCTCATGGGTATCCAATGCAATTGGCTCGTCCGATGGCGACGACGGCGGCACGGGCACCGGCGTCGCTGCATTCGCCGCTCTGATGAGACGGGCGACCTCGATGGCGCCTTCGTGTTGAGCCGTCAGGCCGGCCGCCTGAGCCGCTTTGTAGACCTCAGACATGACGATGATCTCGCGCAAGGCGTCCCCCTTGCGAGTGAAGAAACCTTTGCGCTCCATTGCGGTGGCCGCGGGACCGACGACCGGCTGGGGAACGATCGGCAGACCCTGCCGTTCGTAGCTCAGGTGCGTGTAGTCTGCGGGCAAGTTGTTCTCTGCGGTGAACCGATTTGCCAGTTCCGCCCACTTGGCGTTAAGTTGCTCGACGATGGCGGACGAGGTTCGCTTGTTGGAAAGCATCGAGAGTTTGGCGCCAAATCCCGTCGCCCCTTCACTTTCATCCACATCCGACAGCTCGCGCGTTGGGAAGTAGAGATGCGCATGGTAGCCCTGCCGCTCTTTGGGTTTCAGGTTGCCTTGGACATCGAGCTCGGCGTCTCGATGCAGCCCCATCGAGACCGGGGTCCGCAACTGCACCGAGATGTAGCGCGCGAGCTCTTCCGCCAAGTTCCCGGCTTGGTCATCGGATAGACCGAAGGGAACGGGAATTCGATAATCTCGCGCGATCTGCGCGTCTTTACGTCTCTCTGCTTGTTCCACACGGTTCCAAAGCTGCGCCGGATCGGTGGCCCAAGCGGGTGCACCCGGCGGCGCCACCGTCAGGGCACGCACGACCTCTTCGCCTAGCGCGCGCTTGCGGTAGTCATGCCATGTCTTTGTGCGTTCGTCGTAGAGGCGAAGGCCCAGACGATACGCAGCGCCGGCCACTGCTGAGTGACCGGCGCTACGGTTGTGCGTTTGGAGGTGGGGGCGGGCATGCTGCGACATCCATCAATCCTTGATGTATCACCCCCGCACAGCGCGGCGATGAGCGGTCATCCTGACCTAGATGAAGAGACCGCCGACCCGAGTAAGCATCTGCCCGACCCCACGCCATTGATGTAAGCAGACGAAAAGAAAGTGTCAATTGTGGTTGAGACGCCATTTATTGCTTTTGTGATGGTGCTCTCAGATCGTGGGAAACCGCAGAGTTTCGCGGTTTTTTGCGTTTGCTGTGGCCCTTAGCGTTGTGATCGAAGATCACTAAGACGCGCTCTTTCGCTCGATCTTTCGTATGTCTGGATGCTCCTTGACAGGCTGTGCTGATCCGCTAGCTTGCGACCAAAGGAGCCCCCAACGATGAAACACACTCTGACGTTCTCTGAGCACGAGCCCACCATGAAGCAGCTTTGGTTGGCTGCGTTCACCAACCTCCTGTGCCACATGGCACCGGATGACGCCATCGTGGCCGCCGACCGCGCGCTCCATTTATGCAACGAAGCTTGGAAAAACCCGGAGTGGGTGCACACTTGGCAATACAAGCACAACTATCCTGTCGGCTATCAATTTGCACATGCTGACAGCGGGACACCAGCCACACCTGAAAACGACGACTACAACGGCTGACGACCTTACGGCGAGCGCCTGGAAATTAGCGCGTTTGGAGGACCATTGGGATCTACGTCACCGCCTCCAACAGCGCGGTTTTTGAGGATGTCCTGAGCGGCTTCACCGAGAGTCCTTTTAGTATTTTTGGGCAGCTCGACTTTCGCATCAGCCTCGCGGTTTCGCTTCTTCGCCTCCTCATCTGCTGTGCATCGCTCAGATGTAGGACCAAAAACCACGGAGCCGAACTGCAAGACCGAAAACTCATCGCGCAGGAGCCGTGTGGTGCCGTCGGGGAACCGTCTCACTATCGAGTAGCGCGCGGCCTCGTAAGGCTCTGCTCCATCCCCGAGATAGAAAGGGCCCAAAATTTCTTCAACGAATGGTGGTTGATTATTGCTCTCTTCCATTTCTCATCTCTCCGCGGGTTGATTTCGCTGGTCAAGCTTGCCTGGAAATAAGTCAATGGTGTGATGGCTTCGCTCCGTCTTCAACTTGGCTTTTGTCCACGCCGAATGGCCCGGGCCGCCACTGCTTCGTCTCGTTTTCGTTTCTTTTTCAAGACCCCAAACACCAGGGCAAATTGCCCAGCTTTGTAGGCAGCCAAGGGCGGAAGCCCGAACTGACGTGTGATGGTGTCCACATGCTGCTGCCGCGTCGCCAGCGTCTTGTGGCGTATATAGTGCTTCCCCAGCACGCTTTCGGACTGATGCCCGGTCAACGCCCCAATCTGTGCTTCGGTCAAACCGACCCCGTCGGCGGCATCCGCGAACGTGTGTCGGAACGAGTGGAAGACCAGTGCGGGGTCGTGGAGCCCCGCGGCCCCGGTGTAGCCGCGATTGAACCACTTGGAGACTTTGTCACCGGGCCCGTTTTTGGCAGTCCACGAGCCATCCGGGAACACGCGATCAAAGCCCAGCGCGCGGACGTCGGCGACATATTCAACGAAGCCCAGCGCCAGCACCTCGGACGACAAGGGGACGAACCGTTGGCTCTGCGGGTTTTTCAGCGGTCCAGCGTGGTAGTTGATGTCCACGCCCCAGACGCCACCCACTTCGTGCACGTCAGCCAGGCGCAGCTGAGCCAGCTCGCGCAACCGCGCACCGGTGTGTAACGCAAGCAGCGGCAGCCAGAAATACGACGGGGTGGCCGCATGGGCCGCCCGCAGCTCGGGCGCAAAGAGCGCCGCCAGCTCGGGCTGAGTGAAACCCCGCCGGGTGAGTGTGGCCTTCTGCGCCTTGGTCTGTAAACGCACTCCCGACAGCGGGTTGTGGGTCATTTCGTGTCGCTGCACCGCCCAGCCGAAAAACTTGCGCACGTTGTCCAGGTGCTTGTCTTTCGTGCGGACGTTGATGCCGGGCGGTTGCTCCTTCTTGGCTTTCTTGATGATGTCGCGCGTGCTCAGACCCTTGTAAGCCGGAAGCACCCTGGCACGCGCGGGCCAGACCGCCAACACCGCACGGAAGGCGTCCACGTCGTCCACGCCCAGCTCATCCATGGGCTTACCCGCCCCCACGATGTCCACGAACAACCCCAAGGTCGCCACCGTTTCATGCACGGTCGCCGCCGCCGGGTTCCTCTCCTTAAACTGGGTCAGGAAGAGATCGCGGGCCTCGCCCAGCGATCGAACCGCCTTAGACGAAGATCCCCGCGGCGCCGACCGACTGACCCGGTCGTGCAATTCCATGACGCGACGATGGTCCTCTTCGGTGTCTGCATGCACGTCGAGCGAACCGTCCGCACGCCAGGTGTAGGAATAGGCCGCATCCAAGATCCTTTCCGTCGGACCTTCGGGTGCCTTCACCCGCGCGCGTGCGCCGATCCAGCGGTCGAATGCCTGGATGAAATCCGGATCCAATTCAGCCTGGGCGATCAACGCGGTCACGAACACGCGCACCGTCGCCACGGACCGGCGCCACGTTTCCGGGACAATCGGATCCACGCGGGCGCGCTTGGCTCGGGCGAGGATTTCTTGCGGGGCAGCGTCTTTGAACAGTGCGCCGCGGCCGGCGTCGCGGGGCCAGTCCAACATCTGCGTCGCGAACCGATCCACATCCTCGGCGGACAGCGCAGCGACAGGCTTGTCTCCCACCAGCGCCAGGAACAGCTCCAACGGCCGGCGCGCGGCAGCGTGCGTCTTCACGTAAGCGTCTATGCGCTCACTGAGCTGGACAGAAGGCGGGGTGGGCATCCGTGCTGACCTCTGGCTTTTCATCTCGGCAAACCGATGAGCCAGAGCATACCCAAGCCGGGCGGCTTCCAGGCGCGCGGCATCGCCGCGCAAGCTGCCCAGCGATCGAACAATGGTCTTGGACCCCACTGCTTCCCGCAGCGCCAAGGGCACCCAGTAGCGTGCAAATAATCCGCTTGGGCGACGCAGCAACAAGGGCTTCGGCATCGAAACAGTCCCTCAAACAGTACCTCGGAAAGGTCGGTTTGAGGTGGCCTTCGCGCTCCAAAAAATCCTTTGCTAGCACGCAGTTGCAGCGGCCTAACGGAAGGATTGGAGCGGGTGAAGGGAACACCCTGGCTCATCATTTAACCCGCTGAGCTGCCTCAATAACCAGGCCAGACAAGGGGTTGGGCGGTGCGATACCCAGAACGGGACTATGTCGGAAGGATACCAGCAAGTCCGGCGGACGATTTCGGCTGGCAACAACCTATACGCGTAATCGGCCGCAAACGCGGTTGTTGCCTCCAGAAATCTCCCAGAGAGCCGACCCCATGGACACCCACATGGAAGGCGCATATGGACCACGCTCGCTGCACACTCGACGACAAGCCTTACACCGCGTTCGACTTCTCCAAATTGGCTCCGGTAACCCTGGAGAATTATCGGCGCAACCTCGTTTGCGCAGAGTGCGAAGGGCCAGCCTTTTTCCGCAAACAATCTGCGGATGGACGGGCGCCCTGCTTTGGAGGCCGTCCCCATAAGCCCGGATGCAGCCTGGCAAGCCAGGAAGGCGGTGGCTGGGGCGTTGATGGCGGGGATGGCGAAGACGAGCGCTTGAATCCAGGCGACCGCATCGTGGTCGACCTTCGCCTGGACGTCGGGAGCGCAGGGGCGCCCGGAGGCAACCCGTCCGACCGACAGCATGGTCAGGGCCGCTTCTTCGGCGGCGCAAATGGAGAGCAGCGTTCTCGAACGTACAAGCGGCTTCGGGCGATGCTGAGGGCCCTCGTTGAGGGCCACGGACTAGCCACCTCGAATCAAATCATTGAGCTCACGGGTGTCATCGAAATGCCCGCGAGGGAATTCTTTGTGCCCTTCGGTGAGGTTGCCAGCCTTCCCGCAGGCCAGTACAGAGGCTTCTGGGGATCTCTGTCAGACGCGCGGCACGGGAAGGACGGCGCAATTTATCTCAACACCGGAGGACTGACCGAGCCAAGCATTCGCGTACCGGAAGCCGACAAACAAGTCCTTCTGGAAATGGTGAAAGCCGGGAACCTCGAAGAACTTTCAGGTGCGTATGTTTTGGTGCTGGGAAAGGTCGGGACTGCTAGGGATAACGGAAAACGTTTCATCACTCATAAAAGCGCTTTGTATCTGGCGATGCTCGTACAAAAGCAGCGCTGACACTTGCCTATCCCGCCCCCACATCCGCAGTTTCGGAAGTCCTCTGGAACTCCTTGAGATACTCCGGCCGGTGGCGGGCAAGCCAGCGAACGACCGACGCGTTGCCCAGCCACTTGCCCAGATGTCCCTTGACGATGGTCAGGTGCAGCACGTCTGGGCCATAGGAATCTTCCACGGCTGAGGTCTGCATCTGGAGTGCGGCAAGCTCGCGCTCCATCCGCCCGATGGATTCGACCGTCCCTGGTCTTGCCGCCACCTTGGACTCATAGGGGACACACACCTCTATGACTTTTTACCTTGTGCCCCACCCGATTTGCTCGGCGCGTTGCCGCGTCCGCCACCTGAGGGCTTTCCCGGATTCTTGCTCGGTGCATTCGGAACGGGTGACTTTGCCATATCGTTGCTCCTGTGGTGTCAGGCCGGCCGAATGGGCATCTCGAAAATCGCTGGCCACACTCCTGACGTATGCGTGGATGTACCTCTCCCTCCGTCGAGCGGAGGTCAAAACCGTGGCGCAATTTCAGGTCATCCGGGAAGTGGCTGGCATCACGGGATGGGTATCGTCAGAAATCGACTCACCGGGCCGAATGGCTCCGCCCTGCTTTTCCGATAGGGTGTAGGCAGGTACCGACAGACGGCAAGACCCTCGGGTGGCAAACATGGAGTTCCCGGTGGCGCGCGCCATCGCCCACCGGCTCGCGGCCCTCGCAGCCGACGCGGGGCATGCCGACGTAGTCACCGCTGCACTGCGCGTCACCGAGGTGCTCGGTCCTCCGGGTTCTTCTCCCAAAAAGGGATGTGGTCAGGCAGTCGAAGCGTTGTCTCTCGCCATCGATTAGGCCCAAAACGCACTCAAAAGCGGTCGTCCGCGCATCCACTGAAGGTCGGCGGCGGGCAAACGGGCACCGGTTGGCTGGGGTCGACCCGCCTGCGGCAGGCAGGTCCAGTTAGTGAGGCCCTTGCAGCACGCCCATCATGCACATGTAATCCGACATCGGCATGAGATGGACCGCCGCTCGCCGCTTGTCCACCTCACCGAGGTCATCAACAGGCTTTCTCGGCGCGAGGTGACCGTTCTCGTATCCGAGCTGTGAGCCATAGGGCTGCGCCTTGCCGAGGCGAAGGGCGACACGGTCAGCCAGCATGGCAGCATTGTCCGGGGCAAACCCCGTGCTCCCCTGCTTTGCATTCTCAGCCAGGACGCGCTCTTGCAAGGCAGGGTCCATGTCTGCGTGCTGCACAAGAACAAACAGCGCCGCCTGCCCGTCTTCCCCGATGGCGTCGCGCGTCGGCAACCCGTGTGCCGTAATGGCCCGCAGGCGTTCGAGGTGGCGCTTGTCCACGTCCATCACCGCCTGGACGACAGCCTGGGACGGATGTTCACCCGCTTGCTGGAGAGGTGTGCGAACGCGGACATCGTCCGCTTCCATCTTCAGGAGCTCGTCGTGCAGCGCGGTGTCGCGGGGCTTGGAATTGGCGCTTGCCTGACGCAGGGAGGCAACCTGGGCCTCCCGCGTCTTCAGCCACTGTGCTGCCGAGGGGCAAGGCTTGGCAAGCATCTCTTCGAGTGAGACATCCTGGCCGTCTTCGGCATGCACGGCGGGCAAGGAAAATGCGGTGCCCAGCACAAGGCCTGCAAGGACGACATGAGCGAGCAGTTTGGTCATGCGACGGTTTTCCCTTCGGCGGCTGAATACATATGTTGCCGACCTTGCCCCGCTGCGTCTGTCAGGGAACACCTACATTCGTTCGCTGGAGCAGATTCACCGCCCATGGGCCAACCTCGTCCCATTCCCACGGTTCCCACCGGCTGGTGTCCGACCATGGCGCCAGCAGCGCCACACATCGACGGTGGCCCTTGCTTCGTCCACGGGCGGCCCTGAGAAGGGGTTCGGACCGGTGCTCAAGGGGATTGCTCACAGGCAGCAGCAGCTCTACGCATCGCCAGTGCCCCCGATGCGCCGCATGGAGCAACGCAGCTGAGCGCTGGCCGGCGGGGTCGACATCGGGGTGGCCAATGAGCAGGGCGACGGTGACGTGGTCACCATCCCACGCAGCATCCTGCAAAAGCCTTTGGAGCTGCATATCCATAAAAGTGGGCCTCCTTGCCCGTCGGTCATCCCTTTTCGAAATCAAAGCCGGCGAGCCGTCCGCGCTTCCCGCAAGCCCGCTTTCCGCATCTTGCGGTCGAACATCCGTCGGCGCTCCGATTGCACCAAGGATTTCACTGCGGCGATGTAGCGGGTCGCGCTCTGTCGGTCGAAGTCAGCCACCCTCACCGCCCGCCTCGCCCAGCCGTGGCCCGCCGAGCGTTGGCTGCACCGGCGGATGACCGCAGGAGTTGGGTTATCCGACCAAGGCCAGCCTGGCGTGCTCAGGCGGTCCCTGCGGTCGAGGGAGACGGTGGCAGCACTCCAGGGCCAGCACTGTGTATCGACTTCGTCGAACTGCGCGTGACGCGCCACAGCCCGGTAGTCCAACCAGGTGTTGAAGGGTTCGACATGGTCGGGCTCGTTTCGGAGATAGAAGCGAACCAGACGCAGGGCCTGGGCATGCTGGAGATGGAGGGAGAGCTGGTGGGCCTTCCATGCCGCCCAGAGCTCGGCGGTCGAGGCGAACAGCTTTCGCTCTCCTATCCAGTAGGGCTTTCCGTTCTCCGCGTGGCTCAGGGTCCACGCAGTGTGGGAGACCCCGTCGGGGGTAAAGCTGGCGGCGGATTGGAGGGTCAGGCGGATTTTTGAGAAGTAGCGTGTGTCGCCCCCCCATTAGTTAGTGCCAACCATAACCCAAGGTCGCCGGATCATTTTGCTGCCTGAATTCTGCGGGCGTCAGCCCGCCTAAGCTGTCGTGCGGTATCTCGCGGTTGTAGTCGGCTAGCCAAAGCTCTGCCTGCTCGCGTACTTCGGTCAGGTTCCGAAACACGTGCATGTCGAGGACACCACGCCGGAAGCTGCCGTTGAAGCGCTCGATGAAGCCGTTCTGCATCGGCCTTCCCGGCTCGATGAAGTCGAGCTTGATGCCTTTGCGTTCTGCCCATTCCGCCAGCGCAAGAGCGACGAATTCCGGACCGTTGTCCAGGCGAAGCTTCGACGGATAGCCGCGCCACGCGGCGACACGTTCGAGCGTTCGGATCACTCGCGATGCAGGAAGATTAAGGTCGATTTCCACAGCGAGTGCCTCGCGGCTGAAGTCGTCGATGACGTTGAACGTTCGGAAGCGGCGGCCGTCCCACAGCGCGTCGGACATGAAGTCGATGGACCAGCTTCCGTTGATCGCCTCGCCGGCCACCAGTGGTAGCGGGTGACGCGTCGGGACACGCTTCTTGCCGCGTCGGCGGCGATTCAACTGCATCTGGCAATACACGCGCCACACCCTCTTGTGGTTCCACGGCAGACCGCGCCGGCGGATGATCTGAAATAGCTTGTCGAAGCCGCGCTCGGGGAATCGCTCAGCCAGCTCCGCTAATAGCCCGATGACGGGCTCGTCGCGATCAGGGCGAGCCTCGTAGCGCAGCGTAGATCGCGAGAAGCCTAGTGCCTCACAGGCCCGGCGCTCGCTCCATCCGTGCTGCTCGACCAGCCAGGTGATGAGCGGGCGCTTATGCGCCGGGTCTACAGCTTTTTTGCGATGAGATCCTTAAGCCCGTGGTTCTCCATCGCCAGATCCGCATACATGCGCTTGAGCTTGTTGTGCTCCGCTTCCAGGTCACGCAGGCGATGAACGTCCGACGCCTCCATGCCACCGTACTTCGATTTCCAGGTGTAGTAGGTCGCCTCGGAAATGCCGAGCTCCCGGCACATGTCCTTGACCTGCCTGCCGCCTTCGACCTGCTTCAGCGTCGCAACGATCTGGCTCTCGGTGAATTTGCTCTTGCGCATCGTGGGTCTCCTTGGGGATATTTTGCCCGGAGACCTCGGTTTATGTCTGGAGTAAGTTTACGGGGAGTCGACACCATCAGTTTTTCCGGCTCATCCTATACTCTGGCCGACAACACTCCTGGGAATACGGACGGGTCTGTATTCAATGGCGGATTCAGCTATCAGGGGTTAGGGGTAGCCTTTGGCGCGGGAGCTGGCATCAGCAAGATAAGGATAGGTAGCGCGTTGTCTTCAGGTTATTCTCCGGGCTCGCAGGGTGGCTTTTCGGAAGGAGCATCGTCTGACATTGGTCGCTCTTGGGTCACCACCAACAAGACCAATTCGTGCGGCTGCCACTAATGTCGACACCTATCTTTATTTCAATATGGGCTCTAGGGGCCATCGCCACGCTAGTGGTTTCGGTCAACATCATTCGCTTGATTACGAGGTTGAAAGAGAGGTATCCAGCGCTCTACGAGCGTGTGGGAAAGCCTTCTCTCATCACCCAAGGCACCGCATTTCTCTGGCGGCTGAAACATCACCGATCCGAACTGGCTCCCAGGGATTCGAGCTTTCTTTCACGCATTCTTGTGCAGGTTTACGTGGCATATGGCTTGCTGGTTGCGATGGCGATCAGCGTTGCAATGACCACTTTCTGAGGTGCCCTAGGGCTCTGAGGATCAGCAACCAACGCACCCGTTGAGAGGGGGCTCACGGGCGGCTTTCTGGCAGCAGGCATGGCAACGTAGTCAACCTCTAACCTCGTCACCGGCGCTGTATCGGGCCCCACGCTCAGATTCGCCAACTCGCTTTGCACCAAGTGCCCATCGCTGCTCGTCTGCGCATAGCAACGTGAACGACGGCTCGCGGCAGGCAGGATGAGGTGGAGATTGGGCTATGGTGGATTTGATAGTGCGGAAGGAACCCAACCCAGCGAACTCTTGCCGTTTTGTCGCATGCCGGGGCCAGCGGGCGACGGCATCGAAGAAGGCCATGCAGTGGTCGGCTGTCAATTCACGCACCACCTTGTTCCCCACGATGCCGCGAAACAGTGACAGCGTGTGGCGGCTTTCCATCAGCGTCTTCTTGTCGCCCACCGCGCTCAAGGTCGGCTAGGTGCACCTCCATCTGATGCGCAAAAAAGTCGTCGCGATGGTGCCCTCGCGCTCGAGACTGGCCGTCCCGCGGGCCGTCTGCGCCGGACTGGATGGCGTCGATGCCGCCATCAGGTCACGGAACTGCCGCTCGTCCTCGGGCGTGTCGATGCGCACATTGGTCAGATGCGTGCCGCTGGGAAGCCGAACCATCACCGATGGTGAGTTGGACAGCGTTCTCCGCGTTTTTAAGCAGCTGTCAATGTCAACCACGACCCCTCCCTGTCGCATCCTCCTGAATGCGTTGGAGAGTGCCATATCCAGCAGAGCCGCGGCCAGCCGGGCTGATTCTCCGGGCACTTGCCGGAGTGGGCGCGCCAGAAAGCGCGAGCCCACGCGGTCGCGCAGGTCCGTCGGCATGCGGAAGCGCACATAGAGGCCAGCGGGTCGGTGGAACAGAAGTGGCTTTGGCACGGAAAACAATACCTAAAACGATACCTCGGGAGGGCGTTTCAGGTTCGCTGCGTCGGCCGAAAAAGACGTTGCAGATAAAGCACTTAGCTTCGAAAAAACCGAAGCTGGAGCGGGTGAAGGGAATCGAACCCTCGTCAGTAGCTTGGGAAGCTACAGCTCTACCATTGAGCTACACCCGCATCGGCCACCGATGGTAATACGAGACCCCTCACCCGCGAAAGGTGGCGTCCACCTGAACGCACCCAGGCGGCCTCCCCCGGCGCCCCGGGGACCGGCGCATAATCGTGCCGGGGAATCTGACGAGGGTCGGCTCATGCATCGCGCACTAACGCTTTCCGCTTTCTCGGCGCTCGCGCTGTGTGCCGCCGGCGCTACTTTCGCGCAGTCGCGCACGGTGTCCACCGCCGACATGCCCAAGCCAGGGGTCAGCTACATTTCCGGCCCCGCCGTCCCGGTGCGGCGGGAAACCGTGAGCACCGGCTCCCTCCCCCAGCCGCCACACCTCTATGTCGGCGACCAGCCCACGTTGATAGACGACGGCTACGACCGCGACCGTGACGCGCCGTACAACGACGGCTACGGGGGCTACTACGGCGGTAATTACGGCGGTAGCTACGGAAACGGCTACGGCCACGACGACCGTTACGATCGCGATCGCGACCGGAACCACGGCCGGCCCGACCACGGCGACCACGGCAACGGCAGCCGTCCGCCGACCACCTCCAATACGGTGATGCTCCCCGCGCGCGGCAGCGGATCATCCAACGCCACCGGCGCGGGCGTGACCCTCGCGCCGGACCGCTCCCGTCAGGACGACCGCCGCGACCGGGACGATCGCGGCAACGGCTGGAACCGCGGCAACCCGGGCTGGCGCAACGGCCACGACGACCTACCGCCCGTCCAACCGGGCATCGGCACGACCAACAGCCGCGCGCCGCAACCCGGCACGGGCATGGGCAGCGGGAACCAGCCCGGCACGGGCATCCCCATGCGCGGCGGTGGGTGGAACAACGGGCGCTGACGTTACACTAGGCGCATGCAGACCACCCCCGACGACGACAGCCGCGACGACGCCGCCGGCGACGCCCCCTTTTACCGCCGTATCCGTAGCTTCGTGCTGCGCGAAGGCCGGATGACGCCTGCGCAACAGCGCGCGTTCGACGACCACTGGGCCCGCTTCGGCCTCGACTACCACGGCAGCGTGCGCGATCCCGACGACGTCTTCGGGCGCGATGCGCCGCGCGTGCTGGAAATCGGCTTCGGCAACGGCGAGGCGCTGGCCTGGGCCAGCGAGCATGACCCCGCGCGCGACTACATCGGCGTGGAAGTGCACGGGCCGGGTGTCGGCCGCCTGATGAACGTGCTGGCCGCGCGCGACGCGACCAACGTGCGCTTGTATAAGCACGACGCCGTCGAGGTGCTGGAGCACGAGATCCCGCCGGGCAGCCTGTCGGAAGTGCGGATCTGGTTTCCCGATCCCTGGCACAAGAAGCGCCACAACAAGCGTCGCCTGGTCCAGCCGGCCTTCGTGCAGCTGCTGGCCTCGCGCATGGCACCCGGCGGCCTGCTGCACCTGGCCACCGACTGGGAGGCTTACGCCGAGCACATGCGCGAGACGATGGAAGCCGCCGAAGGCTGGCGCAACCGCGTCGGCCCGGGCCAATCCGCCGAGCGGCCCGCCTGGCGTATCGAGACCCACTTCGAGCGGCGCGGCACGCGCCTGGGCCATGGCGTGTGGGATTACCTCTACGAGTGGCACGGCTGATCGCATGAAACCACGAGAAGCGGCGGCGCGCCCGACGACGGTGCGTTGACCGTCGGAGGCGCTTAATGCGGGGCTTCGCGTTCACGGAGTGCCCCATGTCCATCGCCAACCTTGCCGACCTCATCGCGGCCACCCTGGAAGAAGCCGGCGTACGCCGGATCTACGGCGTCGTAGGCGACAGCCTCAACGCGATCACCGATTCGCTGCGCGAGCGCCAGCGCATCGACTGGGTCCATGTCCGCAACGAAGAAGCCGGCGCGTTCGCTGCCGGTGGCGAAGCGCAGCTCACCGGTGAACTGGCCGTCTGCGCCGGCAGCTGCGGCCCGGGCAACCTGCACCTGATCAACGGGCTGTTCGACTGCCATCGCTCGCGTACGCCGGTGCTGGCCATCGCCGCGCATATTCCCAGTGCCGAGATCGGCAGCGGCTACTTCCAGGAAACCCATCCCACCGAGCTGTTCCGCGAGTGCAGCGTGTACTGCGAGATGGTCTCCGACGAATCGCAGATGCCGCGCGTGCTGGAGTCCGCCATCCGCGCCGCCGTCGGCCAGCGTGGCGTGGCCGTGGTGGTGATCCCGGGCGACGTGGCCATGCGCAAGTCGCCGGTGAAGACCGTGACCCCGGTGGCCGGCCTGCTGCCGCCGTCGCCGAAGGTTGTACCGGCGGCACGCGAGCTGGATGCCCTGGCCGACCTGCTCAACGCGGGCAAGCGCATCACGCTGCTCTGCGGCCGTGGCACGGCAGGCGCGCACGACGACCTGATCGCCCTGGCCGATGCGCTGAAGTCGCCCATCGTGCACGCGCTGGGCGGCAAGGAGTTCGTGGAGTACGACAACCCCTTCGACGTGGGCATGACCGGCCTGATCGGTTTCAGCTCCGGCTTCCACGCGATGGAGGACTGCGACACCCTGCTGATGCTGGGCACGGATTTTCCGTACCGCCAGTTCTATCCGGAAGACGCGACGATCGCGCAGGTGGACATCCGCCCCGAAAACCTCGGACGACGCTGTCGCCTGGACCTGGGCGTGGTGGGCGACGTGGGTGAAACCATCCGCGCCCTGCTACCGCGGATCGAGCCCCGACGCGTGCGCGGCCACCTCGACCGCTGCCTGGCGCATTACGCACGGGCCCGCGAAAGCCTGGACGAGCTGGCCCGGATCGAGCCGGGCCACGACCTCATCCACCCGCAGCAGGTGACCCGCCTGGTCAGCGAGCTGGCCGAGGACGATGCCATCTTTACCTGCGATGTCGGCACGCCGACGGTGTGGGCCGCGCGCTACCTGGCGATGAACGGCAAGCGTCGCCTGCTCGGCTCGTGGGTGCACGGCTCGATGGCCAACGCCATGCCACAGGCGATCGGCGCCCAGGCGTCGCATCCCGGGCGGCAGGTGATCTCGCTCTCCGGCGACGGTGGTTTCACCATGTTGATGGGCGACTTCATCACGCTGGCCCAGGAAGGCCTGCCGGTGAAGGTCATCGTGCTCAACAACGGCACGCTGGGCTTCGTCGAGATGGAGATGAAGGCTGCGGGCCTGCTGGAAACCGGCGTGGAGCTGAAGAACCCCGACTTCGCCGCCATGGCCAACGCCATGGGCATCCATGGCCGCCGCGTCGCCCGAGCCAGTGACCTGCCCTCGGCCATCGCCGAGGTGCTGTCGCATGACGGCCCCGCGCTGCTGGACGTGGTCAGCAACCGGCTGGAACTGTCCATGCCGCCGAAGATCACCGCCGAGCAGGCCAAGGGCTTCAGCCTCTACGCGCTGAAGGCGGTGATGAGCGGCCGTGGCGATTCCATCGTGGACCTGGCGGTGAGCAACCTCAGCCGCTGACGATGCACGATGACCCGCGGGCCGCCCCGGCGGCTCGCGGGTCATCGTTTTTCTTCAGCCGGGAGCCACCCCCGACGCGTATACTCTTGCGGCATCGATAGCCGCCTGGCAACACCATGCCACCGCACGCCTCCAACGACCGGACCCGGACCCCCGGCTCGTGGCACTGACCCTAACGCCTGAAATGATCCTCGTGCTGGGCCTGGTGGGCTTCACCATGCTCATGCTCGTTCTGGAGTGGATCCGGGCCGACCTCGTCGCCCTGCTGGTCGTCGTCACCATCGGCCTCACTGGCCTGATTCCCGGCGATCAGGTGTTCAACGGCTTTGCCGGTAACGCGGTTATCGCCATCATCGCCATCATGATCATGGGCGCCGGCCTGGACCGCGCCGGGGTGCTCAACCTGACGGCCGCCTTCGTGATGCGCATGGCGCGTGGCGTGGAATCGCGCCTGGGCGTGGTGGTCAACTCGGTCACCAGCCTGTTCAGCGCGGTGATCCCCAGTCAGGCGCTGGCCGCGCTGATGATCCCCGTGACCAGCCGGCTGTCGGCCCGCACCGGCGTGCCGATGTCGCGCCTGCTGCTGCCCATGGCCTTCTGCATCCTGACGGCCACCAACACCACGCTGATCGCCAACTCGCCGCTGATCGTGTTGAACGACCTGATCGCCAGCGCCAACAGCAACCTGCCGCCCGGGGCGCACACCATCCCCCGCTTCGGCCTGTTCAGTGTCAGCCCGGTGGGCCTCGTGCTGGCCGTGGTGGGGGTGCTGTTCTTCTACTTCTTCACCCGCAAGCTGCTGCCCGAGCGTGAGGACGAGCGCCTCAAGGTCACCCCCGGCCGCACCGAAAGCTACTTCGCCGATACCTATGGCATCGCGGGCGAAACGGCGGAGCTCACCGTCACGGCGGAAAGCCCGCTGGTGGGCATGAGCATCGGCGAGGTGGAGCAACTGCACGGCGCACCGCTGATTCTGGCCATCAAGAACGGCAACGAGAGCCGCGTGGCGCCGCCGTCCGACCAGATGATCTGGGTGGGCACCGTGCTGGGCGTGCTGGCGCCGAAAGATGCCATCCAGGCTTTCGCCAACAACCAGCTGTGCCGCGTATCCATGCGCATGCGCCAGCTAGGCGAGCAGTTCAACACCACGCGCGCCGGTATTTCCGAGGCGGTGGTGCCGCCCAGCTCGCGCTTCATCAAGCAGACCGTGGGCGAACTGCGCCTGCGCAAGCGCTTCGGCATTTCCGTGCTGGCGGTCAACCGCGGAGACGAGGTGTTCCGCGAGGATGTACGCGCGGTCAGCCTGCGCGCCGGCGATACCCTGGTGCTGCACAGCAAATGGCGCGATCTGCTGCTGGCCGAGGAAGACCGCGACTTCGTGGTGGTCACCGACATTCCCAAGGAAGAACAGCGCCCGGGCAAGATCTGGCAGGCGGTGGGCTTCTTCGTGTTGGCCAAGTGCCTGGCGCTGTTCACCCACCTCGACCTGTCGGTGGCCATGATGACCGGCGCCGTGGGCATGCTGCTCACCGGCGTGCTCAACATGGACGAGGCCTACAAGGCCATCAACTGGAAGACCATCTTCGTCACCGCCTGCCTGATTCCGCTGGGCTGGTCGATGGACTCCACGGGCACGGCGTCGTGGCTGGCGCAGGAAGTGCTGGCGATCCTCGGCGGCGCGCCGCAATGGACCTTGCAGCTGTGCATCGCCGTGCTCACCCTGATGTTCTCGCAGGTGATGTCCAACGTCGGCGCCACGGTGATGATGGTACCGCTGGCGATCAGCGTGGCGGTCAGCACCGGCGGCAACCCATCGGCCTACGCGTTGATTGTCGCGGTGTCGTCGTCCAATACCTTCCTGCTGCCTTCGGGCCACCCTGCCCTGATGATGATCGCGGGCCCTGGGGGCTATCGCGCGAAGGATTTCCTGCGGGTGGGGCTGCCGCTGACGGTGCTGGTACTGGTAATCACCCTGGTGGTGATCAACCTCATGTACCGCTGAGAGGTTTCTCAGCCGTGAGGCGCACCGCACCCTCGACCACCGTGACGGGCACCACGCGCAGACGGTCGCCGCGGCAGGGGCCCTGGGTGCAGTCGCCACTGTCGGCCGCGAAGGTGGCGCCGTGCGCCGCGCAAATGATCGTGCCGTTGCGGACCAGGAACCGCCCGGGCGCGTAATCCAGCCGGCGGCCCGCATGGGGGCACACGTTGAGGTAGGCGTGCGCCTCGTCCCCGTGGCGGTATACCAGCAACGACTCCACCTCGCCCTGCACGAGGGCTTCGGCTTCGACGGCGCCGCCATCGGGAATGTCGGCCAGCAGGCAGAGGGGTACGGCGTAGAGGTCGGGAGTCATGGCACTTGTCTATGAGGGTGGGTTGCCCCAAGGTAACGCGGCAACCACGCATGTCATTGTGCCATACGGATTTTTAACCAATGCGCTTCGTCTTCCCGCCCCTTCGTCGTTCCCGCAACCCACTGGCCCGCGTCCTGTCCGTCGTGGCCGGCCTGGCCGTGCTCGGGGTGCTGCTGGTGTTCGGCGTGGTCGTCATCGGCGTGATGCTTGCCGGTGGCCTGGTCTTCCTGGCCGTCCGCCAGTGGAAGCTGGCCCGTGGCGGCGGGCACCCCGTGCCGCAACCCTCGGCTGCGCGTGCACCGCACGAGCCGAAGGTGCTGGAAGGCGAATTCGTGGTCATCCGCGAGCGCCAGCCGGTCCATCATTAAGGCCGCCCGCGCAAGAAGCGGATAGTGGCGGGCACAGGCCCGCGTCTACGCTGGCTCCTCCCACCCGGAGGCCACGATGAAAACCCAGGTTCCCGCCATGCGCCCTACCGCCGACGATGCCCTGGAGCGGGTCCGCGCCGCGCTCGATGACGGTGGCGGCGCCAGCGATCTCGCCACGCTGGCCACCCTCGCGGGGCTCAGCCCGACCCACCTGCAACGCGCCTTTCGCCGTCGCTTCGGTGTCAGCCCCGCCGAGTACGCCCGCGCGCGTCGCTTCGACCAGCTGCGTGGCGCGCTCCGCGAGGGGGCCAGCGTCACCGATGCCGTCTACGAGGCCGGGTTCGGTTCCGGCAGCCGCGTGTACGAAGAGAGCGACCGGCGCCTGGGCATGACCCCGGCCAGTTACCGCGCCGGTGGCGCCGGGGCGACCATTCGCTACACCACCACGGATACGCCCCTGGGTCGCTTGCTGGTCGCCACCACGGCGCGCGGCGTCTGCGCCGTGACGCTGGGTGACGACGACGACGCCCTGCATGCACGGCTGGTGGCGGAGTTCCCCCTTGCCGAGCACGAGCGCGTGGATGCCGGCCGCGACGACTGGCTGGACGCCGTCATCGCCCGGGTCAGCCGCGACCTGGGCTGGATGCATGGCGACATGCCCACCATGCCACCGCTGGATGTCGCCGCCACGGCTTTCCAGTGGCGGGTCTGGGAGGCCCTGACGCGCATACCGCAGGGCGAGACGCTGAGCTACGGCGAGCTTGCCGCACAGCTGGGCGTGCCCAAGGCGGCCCGTGCCATCGGGCGTGCCTGCGGCAGCAACAAGCTGGCGTTGCTGGTGCCCTGCCACCGGATCATCCGCGAAGACGGCAGCCTGGGCGGCTGGCGCTGGGGCCTGGAGATCAAGCGACAGCTGCTGGCCATCGAGCGTGCCGTGAGCGCCGCTCAAGCCTGACCTGCAAACGTTTCGCTACCGCGCCATGCGCGACGGCGATATCTTCCCCGCTCCGCGCCGCACGATGCGGCGTGTG
Organism: Xanthomonas sp. NCPPB 2632; assembly: GCF_041228075.2. Lineage (NCBI taxonomy): Bacteria > Pseudomonadati > Pseudomonadota > Gammaproteobacteria > Lysobacterales > Lysobacteraceae > Xanthomonas > Xanthomonas sp. NCPPB 2632. Next base: position 628,831 of record NZ_CM192979.1, on the reverse strand, counting down.
CCTGCCCCCGGGTTCCCCATGTCCGACGCCACGTGCCACGCAAACCCTACCGCCCTCCCCCTGGCCAGCCCGCGCTGGCTGGTGCCGCTGTCGTTGCTGTCGATGTACCTGATCTGGGGCTCCACCTACCTGGGCATCCACTACGCGCTGGTCAGCTACCCGCCGTTCCTGCTGGCGTCGATCCGCTTCGCCGTCGCCGGCGTGCTGATGTTCGCGGTGCTGCGCCTGCGCGGGGTGGCTTTGCCCACCGCATGCCAATGGCGCAACGCGGCCATCGTCGGCACGCTGCTGCTCGCCGGCGGCAACGGCCTGGTGTGCTTTGCCGAGCAGTCGGTCGGCTCCGGCATCGCCGCCGTCGCGGTGGCCAGCATGCCGCTGTTCGCGGCGGCGTTCGGTGGCCTGTATCGCGAATGGCCCACGCGCGGCGAGTTGGTGGGCTTGCTGCTCGGCTTCGTCGGCGTCGTGGTGCTCAACCTGGGCGACGGGCTTTCCGCCTCACCGCTGGGCGCCATCGCCCTGATCGGCGCGGCCATGGCCTGGGCCTTCGGCTCGGTATGGTCCAAACGCCAGGACATGCCCTCGGGCCCGATGAACACCGCGGCGCAGATGCTCTGTGCCAGCGTGTCGCTGGCGCTCCTCGCGCTGCTGCACGGCGAGCGCCTGCCTGCCCATCCTCAGGTCGGCGCAACGCTCGCCCTGGCGTACCTCATCGTGTTCGGGTCCATCGTCGCCTTCAGCGCCTACCTCTATGTGCTGAAAACGGTGCGCCCCGCGCTGGCCACCAGCTACGCCTACGTGAATCCCCCCGTGGCGGTGCTGTTCGGCGTAGCCCTGGCCGGCGAGCACGTCGGCCCGTTCGACCTTGCCGGCATGGCCATCATCCTCGTGGGCGTGGGCATCATCACGCTGATGCGAACACGCAAGGCCTGAGTTTCGCCCCGGCGAATGTGACACGGTTCTCGACCTGCGCCCGCGCCCGCGTTTTTGAGAATTATTCGATGGGCGGTGCGCGACCGCCCGCCTAGGCTGCCCGTTTCACCTACGGGAGAACGGCATGACAGGCAGCCTGGCAACGCGTAATCGGCAAGCGCACCGACGACGCCTGTGCGTCGCGCGCGGCCTTACGGTCATGGGTATCGGCGTGGCGGCCATCGCGTCGTGCCAGCGTTTCCGGCCCGATACCGACACCATGTATGCCGACCTGGACGCCCGGCTGTCCGACATCGACGCCTGCGACGCGCGGGACGGACGATGGAACCTCGAACGCGATGCCTGCGAGCCCGGCAAGGGCCCGCGGGCTGACTGAGTTCACAGTTCGCGGAGCGCCGTGGTCACCGGCACGCGCGCCGCGCGCAGTGCGGGAAACAGGCCACCGATGAAGCCGATGGCCAATGCCCACTTGATGCCCGTCCACAGCAACGCGCCGCCCACGTGGAAACGAAACACCACCTGGCTGAAATTCGAACCCAGCGTGGAGGCGGTATATCCGTTGAAGACCAGCCACACAACGCCTGCGCCGACCATGCCACCCACCAGCGCCAGCAACATCGTCTCCAGCATCACCGACACCACGACCGGCAGCCCGCGGAAACCGATCGCCCGCAGCGTCGCGATCTCCCGCGCACGCGCCTGCACGGCGGCGAACATGGTGTTGAGCGCACCGAAAATGGCACCGATCGCCATGATCAACCCCACCGTGATGCCGACGGCACGCAGTACCTTGGTCAGGCCCTCGGACTGCTTGCTGAAATAGGCCTGCGTGGTACTGACGTCCACCTTCAGTCGCGGGTCGGCCGCCAGCGCCGCCTTGAAGGCCGGGAACGCCTGCGGCGAGTCCAGCATCACCGTGACCGACTGCACGCTGCTGCCGCGGCGGTACGCCGAAGCGACGCTCTGGGCGTCGCCCCACAGCTCGGACTCCAGCGCGTCGCCGGACGTGAACTCGCCGACCACCGTCCACGTCTGCCCGGCCAGGCGAATGCTCTTGCCGATGTCCAGCCCGGCGAATTGCGCGCGCGCACCCTTGCCCACGATCAGTTCGCGCAGGCCCGGCTGGAACGTGCGTCCCGCCACGATCTTCACCTGGTCGCGCAACGCCCACACATCCGCGCCGACGCCGCGAATCGGCACATTGGCATCGGTGTCGGGCGTGGCCTTGCGGGGAAGATTGGCGACGACCACCAGCTCGCCGGACGCGATCGGCCGACCCTTCGCATCCTTCTTCACGCCCGGCGCCTGCATCACCACGTTGGCGCTGTCGCGATCGAGGATGGAGTTGAGTTCGGCTTGCGAACCGCCGCGCAACACGATGGCGGTGCGGTCGTTACCCGTGGCCCGCAGCGTTTCGGCAAAGCCGTCGCTCATCGCCAGCATGGCCACCAGCACACCGACCACGCCCGCGATACCGACCACGACGACGGACGACGAGCCCAGGCGCTGCACCACGGTGGCCAGGCCCACGCGGGTCACCTGCCAGGTCTGCCGGCCACGCCGGCTGAGCGCCATCCACACAGTGAAGGCGAGGCCCAGTGCCACGATGCCCTGCCAGGGCAACGCGATCCATACGCCCAGGAAGGCGGCGGCCAACGCCAGTGTCAACAGGCCGAAGCCGATTTTCTTGATGCGATTCATGACGGTTCCTCAGCGCCCTGCGAGCGCGTCGACGATGTTGAGGCGCATGGCGCGGCGGGCGGGCAAGGCGCCGACCAGCGCGCCGATCGCCACCATTAGCGCCAGCCCCGTGAGCCAGGTCTGCAAGCCGATGGGCGGAAGATTGAGCATGCCGCCGCTGCCCTTGGCGACGATGGGCACCACGATGCCCGCCAGGGCCAGGCCAAGCACGCCGCCAAGCACCAGCAGCAGGATGCCCTCGGTCAGCACCATGCCGAGCACGCTGCGGCTGGAAAAACCGATGGTCTTGAGCACGGCCAGTTCGCTGGTGCGCTCGCGCACGGCCTGCGCCATGGTGTTGCCGGTCAGCAGGATCAGGGTGAAGAACACCGCGCCCATGATGGCCGAGACGATCAGGCCGATATCGCCCAGCTGCTTGGCGAACGATGCATTGAACGCCTGCTCGGTCTGCGTCTTGGTCTCGTGGTCGGAGTTGGCGGACAACGCGTCGATGGCCCTGGCCACGCTGTCGGCCTTGTCCGCCGAGGTCAGCTGCACGGCGTACCAGCCCACGGTCGTGCCGATGCTCTGGAACGCGTTGGCATCCTCGAAATACTTGTGGTGGAAGAAGAACTGCTGGTCGGTACCGTTGGCCGCGCCAGGGGCAGGCTTGTAGATGCCCACGATGTCGAAAGGCCAGGTCTTGTCGCCATTGCGCTGCGGAAAGATGGTCGACTGCAACGGCACCTTGTCGCCCACCTTCCAGCCGAATCGCTTCGCCAGCGCCTCACCCACGATGGCGCCGGTGCGCGTGGCCTCGAACACCTTGCGCTGGTCCGCCGGCAGGTCGATCTCGTGGTAGATATCCAGGTAGTTGTCGCTGACCGCGAAGCTGAGCACGAAGTTTTTCGGGTCCTGGTAGATGCCACCGAACCAGTTGGCCGTGCCCACGGCTTTCACGCCCGGGATCGCCTGGATGCGCGTGGTGAGGCTTACCGGCAACGACTGGATGATGGAATAGCGCGACGCGGTGATCAGGCGATCCACGCCGATCACGCCATCGCCGGAGGAAAACGCGGCGCGCGTGGCATCCAGCATGCCGAACAGCAGGAAGGCCGCGAGGATCGACGCCAGCGTGAAGAAGGTACGCGTCTTGCGCCGGAACAGCGCCGCCCAGATCAGGTGCATGTATTTCATGCGGAACTCCTTGCTCAGGCCGCGGCATGTTCGACGAGGCTGCCCTTGTCGAGATGCAGCGTATGGTTGGCGTACTCGGCGGCCTTGGGATCGTGGGTCACCATCACGATGGTCTTGCCGTGCTCGCGGTTGAGCTCGCGCAGCAACCCCAGGATGTCCTCGGCCGATTGCCGGTCCAGGTCGCCGGTCGGTTCGTCGCACACCAGCAAGGTAGGATCGGAGACGATCGCGCGGGCGATGGCCACGCGCTGCTGCTGGCCGCCGGAGAGCTCCGACGGCTTGTGCGACGCGCGATCGTCGAGTCCCACCAGTTGCAGGGCGATCGACGCGTTCGTGCGTCGCTGCGCGGCCGACAGCTTCGTCAGCAACAGCGGCAGCTCGACGTTGCGTTGCGCGGTGAGCATGGGCATGAGGTTGTAGAACTGGAAGACGAAGCCGACGTGCGCCGCGCGCCAGCGGGCCAGTGCACCCGCACCCAGCCGGTCGATCCGCTCACCGGCCACGGCAAGGCTGCCGGCGGTCGGTGTATCCAGCCCGCCGATCAGGTTCAGCAACGTGGTCTTGCCCGAACCGGACGGCCCCATCAGGGCAAGGAAATCCCCTTCCTCGATCTTCAGGTTCACGCCGTGCAGCACCTCGACCTTCTGCCGGCCGCGTTCGTAGACCTTGGAAAGGTCCTGGATGTCGATCAGGGTAGTCATGGCTTGGATCTCCGGACGGTCAGGGCGAGGAAACGGTGGTGGGAGCAGTGACGGCGGCGACGGGTGTGGCACGGCGTTCGAGGAAGGAGACGCGCACACCCATGTCCGGCACGATGCGGGCGTCTTTCGTCTCCAGCGCGACGCGTACCTTCACCGTCGCCTTGCCGCGATCGGCCGCGGGCACGATGGCGATCACATGGGCGCCGATCTTCCAGTCCGGATAGGCATCCAGCACGGCCTCGGCCGGCATGTCCGCCCGCACGCGGCCGATATAGGCCTCGTTGACGTCCACGTCGATCTCCAGCGAATCCATGTCGACGATGGTGCCGACGCCGGTGCGCGTGAAGCCGCCACCCGCCGACAGCGGCGAGACGATCTCGCCGACCTGCGCCGCCTTGTCGGTGATCACACCATCGAACGGCGCGCGCACCACCGTGTAGTCGAGATTGACCTGGCCCACGCCCACCTGGGCGTCGGCCGCGTCGGCCTGGCGGCGTGAGGTGTCGAGCTGGGCGCGGTATGTGGCGGCCTGGGTGCGGCTTTGCTCGGCCTGCTGTTTCGATACCAGCCCGCGAGCGACCAGTGCCTCCTGGCGATCCGCGTCGCGCAGCGACTGGTCGAGCTGCGCCTGGCTCTGCGCCACGCCGGCACGCGCCGCGGCGGCATTGGCACGGCTGGCCTTCAGGCTGGCGCGCAGCGCGTTGTCCTCCAGCCGGGCCAGCACCTGACCCTTCGTCACCCGGTCGCCTTCCTCGATCAGAACCTCGGTCAGCGTGCCGGTGATCTGTGCCGACACCGTCGCCTGGCGGCGTGCGGTGACATAACCGGTGGCCTGCAATACGGTGCCGGCGTCCGCCACGGAGGTTGGGGCTACGGCCGCGGTCGGCGCGGGTGGTGGCGCCGCCTGGATCGCGACAGGCCGTCGGACGACGAGCCAGGCCACGGCGGCGAGGACGAGCAGCAGCGACACGATACCTAGCAGCCACCACACGATACGCGCCGGCTTGCCGTTTTCGCCCCCCGGCGATTCCTTCTGCGACCTGTCGATCTTGAGCTGGCGCAGCAGCTCGGCGTTCGCTTTCATGTTCCCTGGCCCCTGGCAATGCGGATCGACAACACGATCATCCGGCCCGGACGGGACCCGCACTACCGCCGCCCATCAACCATCCGCCGTGACATCTGTCACCTGATACCCTTTGCCCATGCATACCGTCATCCCAGCGCCGGCCTCGCCGAGCATCCCCGTCACGGGGCGCACCGAACGTTTCCCGGTCCGCCGCGTTTTCTGCATCGGCCGCAACTACGCCGACCACGCGCGCGAGATGGGCGCCTCGGTCGATGCCGCCAACCCGATGTTCTTCACCAAGCCCGCGGACGCCCTCGTCACCGATGGCGCCGACGTGCCCTACCCCTCGGCCACGAACGACCTGCACCACGAAGTGGAAATGGTCGTGGCGCTGGGCTCGGGCGGCTCGAACCTTACGACCGAACAGGCCGCCGCCACGGTGTGGGGCTATGGCGTGGGCCTGGACCTGACCCGCCGCGACCTGCAGGCGCAGGCCAAGGCCAAGGGCGCACCGTGGGACGTGGCCAAGGCGTTCGATCACTCCGCGCCCGTCTCCGCCCTGGTGCCCGCCGACCAGGCCTCGCCCGACGCCACCACCCGTATCGCGCTGGAGATCAACGGCGAGCTGCGCCAGCAGGCGGTGCTGGGCGACATGGTGCTGGGCGTGGCGGAAATCCTCGCCGCGCTGTCGAAGCTGTTCGAACTCAAGGCAGGCGACATCGTCTACACCGGCACCCCGGCCGGCGTGGCCGCGCTCGTGCGCGGCGATCGTTTCCGGGCCACGCTCGAAGGCATCGCCACGCTGGAAGGCCGCGTGGTCTGACTTCGCGAACTCCTTACATCCCGCCCGTTAGTTTCCTACGTTCGACGTCCCGACCCCAAGGAGAACACCCATGAGCATCGTCGCGGAATTCAAGAAATTCGCCCTGCGCGGCAACGTGATCGACCTGGCGGTCGGTGTCGTGATCGGCGCGGCCTTCAGCAAGATCGTCACGTCGCTGGTCGACAACATCATCATGCCGCCCATCGGCTGGCTGATCGGCGGCATCGATTTTTCCGACTGGAAATGGGTGCTCAAGCCCGCCGACGCCGCGAACAAGACCGCCGAAGTGGCCATCCAGTACGGCGTGTTCATCAACGTGCTGATCCAGTTCATCATCATCGCGTTCGCCATCTTCCTCGTGGTCAAGGCCATCAACCGCCTCACCCGCCGCGAAGAAGCCAAACCCGCCGCCCCCGCCGCCGACGTGGTGCTGCTCACCGAGATCCGCGACCTGCTCAAACAGCAGCCCCCGCGCCCCTAACCCGCCACCGAGCCTATGCGCGCGCGGTAGGAGCGGACGATGTCCGCGATCCAAGCCCAACGCCACGCACAAAAAAAAGAGGCCGCTAGGTGGGAGCCCGGCGGCCTTATCTGGGGAGATCGTTGCGCCGCAGTAGATGAGTCGGGGGACTCGCGGCGCTTATTGTTGGTATGACCTAGCCAAACGCCCGATCAGAAGTCGTAGTTGATCCCGAAGCGGACATAACGCGGCGTGCTGAAGTAATTGATGCGGTCGTAGTTGGTGTTGAGCGCCTTGCTGTTGCCGTAGAGGGCATACGTGGACGTCGCCACGGACTCGTTCAACAGGTTGTAGACCATCACGTTGAAGCCAAGTTTCTTGTCGGCCCAGACCGGACGGTATTCGGCGGACAAGGACACGATGTGCTGCCAAGGCTGGCGGCCCGCGGCACCGGGGGCGGAAGCCACGCCACCGCAGTAGTGGTAGTAGCTGCCGTAGCCCACCGGGTTGCTCTCGTCCGCACCGTAGTAACCCAGGCACGTCTTCGGCGTACCCGAGAGCAGCGCGATGTTGCCTGACAGCATCCACTCCGGCGCCACCTGCCACGAACCGTAGATCTTCAGCTGGTGCTTGCGGTCATTGGACAGCAGGCCGTTGGAGTTCTCCATCACCTTGCCGAAGTCCCAGTCCACCGTGGCCGACACGTCGGACTGGCCGATGTCGGACCGGACCTGGCCTTCGCTGTCGCCGTAGCTCTTCGAATACACGTAGTCGATCTTGGCCTGCCAGGTGCCATCGAACGGATGCTCGAGGAAGGTCTCCAGCCCGTAGTAGCTGCGCTTGGCATGCGGCATGCCGAAGTCTTCCTTCGTCACGTCGATGCTGTAGTAGCCGCCGGCAGGATTGACGATGCGGTAGGTGTTGGCACGGCCGGGATTGGAGAGGTAGCAACCGTTGAGCGTGGTCGGATCGATGTCGTAACCCAGCGCCGCCCCCTTCGCCGCAATGGTGCCCGTATCGCAGATATCGTCGAGGATGTTGCGCAGCTTGCGCACCTGGCCCTTCATGCCCCAGACGTAGTCGGCGTTGATCTGCTGGGTGAAGCCCAGCAGGTATTCGTCCTGGTACTCGGAACGGATGTTGCTGGAAGCGACCGTCTTCGCATCCGGCGCCTGGCCGTACTCGTTGTTGGCCGATACCGCGCCGCCGGTGGATGACGCGAGCGGGGTGAGCCCGGTCGGATTGCCGTTGGCATCGATACCCGTGTACGTGTAGTACTGGTTGGTGTAGAGCGAACCCGCCGCCGCGCGCAGCGCCACCGAGGCCGGCATGGCGAGGTAATAGCGGCCGGCATTGGCGTACACTTTCAGCGACGAGTCGCCATGCACGTCCCAGCTGAAACCGACACGCGGCGCCCATTGCGGCTTGGTCATGCGCAGGTAGGCGTCGCCGTTCGGGTTGTAGTTGGTGAACTGGTCGTTACGCAGGCCGATCTTCACCAGCCAGCGATCGTCCACCTGCCAGCTGTCCTCGATGTACTGCGCACGCTGCTTCACCCGCACGGACGCCGAGGTGCTATAGAGGTATTTGGATACGTAGTAGCCCGTTTCGCCGCCCGCACCCGTGTTGGGCGCCGCGACGAACGGTGTGCCGCTGATCGGCGTGGCCGGATCGCCGAACCCGTAGATCCATGCACTGCCCGTCTGGCCATCGTCGATATCGTGCGAGTTGAGGTTGTCGATACCGGCGGTGACAGTGTGGTCGCCGAGCTTCCAGGACAAATCGAGGCGCAGGTTGTTGCTGGTGGCGCGGTGGTTCGGATTGTCCGCGGTCAGCACCGTCTGCGAGTTGACGATCGAGTTGCCGCCGGTGATGGCGGGATTCTCGAACTCGGAGCCGTTGATGTACGTCAACGACGGATCGTAGCCCGGTGTCTGGCTGAAATACGTCATCTTCTGCTTGCCGTACAACGCGGTCAGCGTGATGTCGTCAGTGATATAGCTGGTGTACTTGGCGATGGACACCTGCGCGCTGTTCTTGGTCGAGGTGTCGAAGCTGTTGAGGTCACCGGTCTGTTTGGTGTCGTAGTCGTAGTTGTACAGGTTGCCCTTGTACGATGTTTTCGTCGACGCGCCGGTCAGCTCGAGGATGTTGTTGTCGTTGATGTTCCAGTCGACCTTGGCGTACCACTTCGGATTGCTGTACTGGTACTGCGTGTTGTACGACGAGGTCACCGCGCCCACGCTGTCGCCGGACCGCTTGTCGCCTTCCACCGCGGCGAAGAAGAACAGTTTGTCCTTGATCAGCGGGCCGCCGACATACGCGCTCTCGGTGGTTTCCCACGATTTATCCTGCGAATAACGACGGTAGATCTCGCCGTCATTGGCGCCGGCCACGTAGTAGCTGTTAGGGCTGGTGCCGCGGGCGAACGCCGGGGTCCACTGCACCTGCGCACCGAAGTGCCATTCGTCGGTACCGCGCTTGCCACTCTGGCTGATCACGCCGCCATCGGAACGTCCGTAAGCGGCGCCGTAACCGCCGCTGAGAATTTCCTGCTGGTCGATGGCGCCGTAAGGCAGGCTGATGCCGCCGAAACCGCTGAGCGGATCGGTGGTGTTGAAGCCGTTGAGGTAATACGCGTTCTCGGTCACCGAAGAACCGGAGAACGAGACCAGCGACGAACCGGTCGTGCCGCTGGTAAAGCCGCTGTAACCGGGCACCACGCCGGGTGCCAGTAGTGCGATGGCCTCGGCGCTGCGTGCCAGCGGCAACTGGGCCAGCTGCTGCGAGGTGATGACGGTGCGCGCGTCCACGCTGGACACGTCGATGGCCGGCAGCGAATTGGCCGAGACGGTGACCGCGCCCAGGCTGGTGGTGGCACCGCTGGCGGCAGCGAACGACACCTCGGTACCCGAGCCTACCCGCAGCGTGATGTCGCTGCGGGTGTCCAACACCTTGCCGCCCTGCACGAGGGAGACGGTATAGGTGCCCAGCGGCAGCGAGCCCACGGTGTAACGGCCGTCACTACCCACGGTCACCTCGCGGGTCACGCCGGAGCTGCTCCTGGCCTGGACGGTTTCCCCTTCGGCCGCCGGCGCCTGGCCGAAGATGCTGCCGGTGGTCGACTGGGCCAGGGCGACGGTGCTGCCCAGGGCCATCGCCAGCGCCAGGCTGACCCGGCTGAGCCGGATGGATGTCGGATTCTTCACTGTGGAACTCTCCCCGAAATTTAGGATGTGCGACGCCACGGGGCGCGCGCCCGGCAAGGCGCTCTCCCCCACTGCCCATGGCGTGTGGTTCGATGCGGAACGTTCAGTGGCCGCATGGCCACGACATCAATCTAGTGTTAAGAACATGCACCCATTCGGCGGAAACTGCCGCGTCATTCGGTCATTCGTTGGATGTTTGGACGTCCGAACCATCGAGCATGGGTATCGGGCCGAGCATGGCGGCCTGGCGAAACCGCCGCGGCGACGTACCCACGTGATCACGAAAACAACGGCTGAAGTTGGTCATGTCGCCGAAGCCCCAGGCATGCGCGATGTGCGCGATGCTCCGATGGCGAAGTCGGGGATCGGCCAGCTCGCGCTGGCAGCGGGCCAGGCGTTCCAGGCGTACCCAGCGCATGAGCGTCAGGCTCTCGTCGGAAAATAATTCGAACAAATGGCTGGACGACAGGCCCACGCCCTTCGCGATCATGTCGATACACAGCTCGGGATCGGCCAGGTGCTCGCGCGCGTACTGGCGTACCTGGCGCTTGTGGTAGTGACGCAGGCGCGGCAACGCATCGCCTTCCGCACCCACCGATTCCAGCGCCGCCGCAAGAAGGTGCGGAACGGCATCGGCCAGCCGATCGGCCACCGCTTCGGTCAGGCCCGCGGGATGCGCGAACATTTCCTGGAACAACACGCGAAGGAAGCCTACGGAAGCGAGGTGTCCCGGCAAACCGATGGCAGCCGCGTCGGCCAGCCGGGGAATGACGTCACGCAGCGCCGCCAGCGGCAGGTGGATCGCCTGCACCGTGCATCGGCCCACGTCCAGGCGGAACGGTCGCGACAGGTCGATGAGGCAGAAGTCGCCCGCGGCGAGGTCGCCATGACGGCCGTGCTGCTCGATACGTGCGCGGCCATCCAGTTGCAGGCTGAGCAACACGGCCTGCCGGTGCTCCGGGGGCAGCGCGTTCTCGGTCAGCACGTGCGGGGTGTGGCGGAAGACGCCCAGGCGCAGGCGTTCACCGGCATACCCGTCGATCAGGGCGCTGGTCTCGAAGCGGCTGGGCGCGCGCTCGACCAGCGCCTGCCAGAAGCGACGGGCCAGGAGGCGATTATTTGCGATACCCTCGTCGACGGGTGGCGACGTGGCAAGAACAGACGATAGGGACGGCAAGGCGGCGATTCCGATAAGCGAGTGGGCACGGCGGCGCGAACGGCGGCATGGTCTTCCCTGGATGGCGTTGTGCGGTGGCTTACGCTAAGCGGTTGGCGTCACGGAAGAATGTCGCTGTGTGTCCGTTGTGTGTCGGTTCTTTTGCCGCGTCGGCAAACGCCGCGCGGTCGCGTCTGGTATCTAATCCCCATGTCCATGGACCTCCATCCCCTCATCCTGGTCGTCGACGACGATCCCGAACTGCGCGAACTCATCGCCGGCTTCCTCGGCGGCCACGGCTATCGCGTGCGCGCCGCGGAGAACGTCGCGGCCATGACCGCATCGATCGAGCGCGAGCGCCCCGACCTCATCGTGCTCGACGTGATGATGCCGGGCGAGGACGGCTTGAGCGCCGCGCGGCGGCTCGCCGCGGCCAAGGGGCCTCCCGTGATCATCCTCAGTGCCCTGGGCAGCGACACCGACCGGATCATCGGCCTGGAGGTGGGCGCCGACGATTACCTGGCCAAGCCGTGCAACCCACGCGAGTTGCTGGCCCGCGTGCGTGCGCTTCTCCGTCGCAGCAGCCGGGGCGAAGCGGTGCATGCCGCGGAGGCACGCCCGTACGGTTTCGCCGGCTGGCGGCTGGATGTCACGCGGCGCGACCTGCGCGATCCCACGGACATCTTCATCAACCTGTCCGACGGCGAATTCGCCCTGCTCCGCGCGTTCGTCGAGCACCCGCAGCGCATCCTCAGCCGCGACCAGCTGCTCGACCTGGTCCATGGCGGCCGTGCGGAGGTATACGACCGGGCCATCGACACGCAGATCAGCCGGCTGCGGCGCAAACTCAACGACAGGGCGCAGGAAGAAATGATCCGTACCGTGCGCAGCGAGGGCTACATGCTGCTGCCAAAGGTGACCCGGTTGTGAGCCGAGGGGCCGGACCATCCATCTTCGTGCGCACCTTCCTGTTGACGTTATGCGCCCTGCTGGTCTCGTCGGGTATCGGGTTGGGCATCCTTGCGTGGCGACCACCGATGCTGCCGCCCATCGCCAGCCTGTTCGACGTGGTGGCCGCCCTGCGCATGGACGACATGCCGCCCGACCCGGCGGGTGTCGCCGGCCCGGGCGCCGCCCCCGACGCGCGTGCCATGAACGCCGCCGGCGGCGACGACCGTCGTTTGCTGCCACCGGGCGCGGACTTCATGCCGCCGATACCGGCGGATCTGGACGTACTGACGCAGGCGGCGGCGCCCGTGGCGCCGGACGGCACGGACGCGCGCCTGTCGGCCCACCTGCTGCCACGCCTGGCCATGTTGCTGCGCGTGCATCCCGATGTCCTCCGTGTCTATGCCACCGACAGTCGCATGGATCGGCACCGCGGCGGCATGCGGATGACCCTGGGCGCCGCCTCGGTGGTCGGCTGGCAGCAGCCCGATGGGCGCTGGCGCGTCGCGCGGGTTCCCGCCGAGACGTTCCCCAACCTGCTCCAGGAAGAACTGGTCTGGCTGTTGGGCGCCGGCGTGCTGATCCTCCTGCCGCTGGCCTGGTGGTTCGCGCACGCGCTGTCCGCGCCCATCCACCGCTTCGCGGAGGCGGCGCAACGCCTGGGTGCGGATACCGGTGCACCACCCGTACCGCGCGATGGCCCACCGGAAATGCGGCGCGCCGTGGATGCCTTCAACACCATGCAGGGGCGCGTGAATCGCCTGCTGCACGAGCGCACGCACATGATCGCCGCCATCGCGCACGACCTGCGCACACCGCTCACGCGCCTGTCGTTCCGTCTGGATGGACTGCCGGAGCCGCTCGGTAGCAAGGTGGATGCCGACCTGCGCGAGATGAAGACCATGATCTCGGCGGCACTGGATTTCATGCGTGACCGTTCGCTGGGCACGCAGCGACAGCCGCTGGATTTCCGCCTCCTGGTCGAGAGCGTCGCCGACGATCTGGTCGATGTCGGCTACGACGTCTCGATTGTGCCCGGTCCGCCGGTCACGCTGGACGGCGACCCGGTCGCCCTGCGTCGCGCCGTGGTCAACCTCGTGGAGAACGGCCTGAAATACGGGCAGCGCGTCCGTCTGCGCCTGCGCGCCGGCCATGGCGAGTGCCTGCTGGAGGTGGACGACGACGGCCCGGGCGTTCCCGAGACCATGCAGCAGCAGGTCTTCGCCCCCTTCTTCCGGCTCGAATCCTCGCGCAACCGGGACACCGGCGGCATCGGGCTGGGCCTGGCTACCGTGCGCGCCATCGTGCTGGATCATGGCGGCAGCATCGTGCTGCGCAATCGCAAGGAGGGCGGCCTGCGCGCCGTGGTGGCCTTGCCGCAGTCGTAGGTCCATGACTTTCGACCTACGCGGCGGCACCCCGTGCCGTGGTCATAATCGACCTTTACCGTCCTCGGGGGTCACCATGCGTTCCATGTTCCGCCTGCACGCGCTTGCCGCGTGCGTCGCACTCGCCTTCTCCGCCCATGCCGCCGACAAGGCCACCGCCATCCCGGACAACGCCATCGCCGCTGCCAGCCAGCTGCGCGACCGCGCCATGAACGACGACACCGGCTATGCCTTCGTCTCGGGCCTCACCACCGAGGTGGGCGCACGGCTGGCCGGCAGCGCCGCGGATGCGCGCGCGGTGGCCTGGACCGTGGCGAAGTTCAAGGCCATGGGTTTCGACAAGGTCTACACCGAGAAGGTCAGCTATCCGCTGTGGCAGCGCCGCAGCGAGCACGCCCAGGTGGTGTCGCCGTTCCCGCAGCCGCTGGCGCTGACCGCGCTGGGGTATTCCGCAGGTACACCCGCGGGCGGCCTGACCGCCGATGTGGTCGGCTTCGACGACCTGGATGCGCTCAAGCGCGCGGACCCCGCCAGCGTCAAGGGCAAGATCGTCTACGTGTCCACGCATATGCAACAGCAGAAGGACGGGCACGACTACGGCAAGGGTTCGGCCACGCGCACAGGCGGCCCGGTGCTCGCCGCGAAAATGGGCGCCGCGGCGTTCCTGCTGCGTTCCGCCGGCACCGATCCGCACAGCCGCACGCCGCACACCGGGGTGACCGGCTTCACCGATCCGAAGCAGGCGATTCCGGCCGCCGCGTTGTCGCTGCCGGATGCCGACCAGCTCGAACGCATCCTCAAGGAAGGCAAGCCGGTGACGCTGCACCTCGACCTGGACGTCGGCTTTGCCGGCACGTACGAAGGCACCAACGTCATCGCAGAAGTCACCGGTCGCAAGTATCCCGACCAGGTCGTGGCCATCGGCGGCCACCTGGATTCCTGGGACCTCGGCACGGGTGCGATCGACGACGGCGCCGGCGTGGCCATCGCCGCGGCCGCCGCCAAGCTGATCAAGGACATGCCTCAACGTCCGGACCGCACCATCCGCGTCATCGCCTTCGCCAACGAGGAGATGGGCCTGTGGGGCGGCAAGGCGTATGCCGAAGCCCATGCGAAGGACGTAGCAAAGTTCCAGCTGGGCACGGAGTCGGATTTCGGTGCGGGTCGCATCTGGCGCATGACCGCCAGCGTGAAACCCGAGGCGCGCGACGCGATCGCGCAGATCGCCAAGGTGCTCGAGCCCATCGGCGTCACCTATGACGCCAGCAAGCCCGGCGGCGGCGGCTCGGACCTCTCGCAGATGCACGCCAGGGGCATGGCGGCGTTGTCGCTCACGCAGGACGGCACCGACTACTTCGACTACCACCACAACGCCAACGACACGCTGGACAAGATCGACCCGAAGGCCCTGGCGCAGAACGTGGCGGTGTACGCCACATTCGCGTACATGGCCGCTCAGGCGAACGGCGATTTCGGCTCCGCCCCCGGCGCCTTCGCCAGCGACGGCGCGCACGACTGACCTTCAACGACAGCCCGGGTCGCGACACACCCGGGGTAGGAGCGCACGATGTGCGCGACATGTTTTGAGGCCGAACCTCGAAGCTGGCGCGCACGATCAAAGGTTATCGCGGCGTTTTTCGCGCACATCGTGCGCTCCTACACCACAGCGGGCGGCGCGGGGCGGCGGGACGCGAGGCGATCCTGCAGGCGATTCATGTAGAGGTAGATCACGGGCGTGAGGTACAGCGTCAGTATCTGCGACACGACCAGGCCACCGACCACGGCCAATCCCAGCGGCCGGCGTGTCTCCGCACCGGCGCCGATGCCCAGCGCGATCGGCAGCGTGCCGGCGAAGGCGGCCATTGTCGTCATCATGATCGGCCGGAAACGGACGCGACAGGCTTCGAAGATCGCCTCGTACGGTGCGACGCCGCCGTCGCGCTGAAGCTCCAGCGCGAAGTCGATCATCATGATCGCGTTCTTCTTCACGATGCCCACCAGCATGACGATGCCGACGAAGGCGAACAGGTCCAGCGACGCGTGGAACAGCACCAGCGTCAGCAGCGCACCGACCGCCGCCGCCGGCAGACCCGAGAGAATCGTCAACGGATGGATGAAGCTCTCGTAGAGGATGCCGAGCACGAGGTAGATCACGAACACCGCCAGCAGCAACAGCAGGCCCATGCCCTTGACCGAGTCCTGGAACGCCTGCGCCGTACCCTGGATGCTGCCGCTGAGCGTGCCCGGCAGGTTCATCGCCGTGGTCGCGCGCTGGATACGCTGCACGGCGTCGCTCAACGACACGCCCGGCGCGAGGTTGAACGACACGGTGACGGCCGGCAGCTGGCCCTGGTGATTGACCGTGAGCACCTGCGGCTTGCGCTCGAACTTCGCCACGGTGCTCAGCGGCACCAGCCTGCCCGTGTCGGAGGTGACGTAAAGACGGGAAAGCACCGCCGGATCGTCCTGCATGCGACGTTCCACCTGCAGGATCACCCAGTACTGCGTGGCCGCGCCGTAGATCGTGGATATCTGGTTCTCCCCGAAGGCGTCGCCAAGGGCCGTCTGCACCTGTGACATCGTCAGGCCCAGCGGACCCAGCTTGTCACGGTTCACCGTCACCACCATCGACGGACTGTTGAGGTCCAGGTCGGTGGTGACGTCCTGGAAGCCGGGCAATTTCTGGAACGCCGCGACCAGCTTGCCCGACCAGGCGTAAAGCGCTTGCAGATCGGTCGACTGCACCGTGTACTGGTATTGCGCCTTCGACTGGCGACCGCCCACCTGGATCGCCGGCGGGTTCTGTATATAGGCCCGGATGCCGGGCACGTCGGCGAAGCGCTTGCGCAACGACTGGATGATCTCGTCCGGGGTGGTGTGTCCGCGCGCCGCGGGATCCTTCAAGCGCAGCAAGAGCGAGCCGGCGTTAACCGTGGCGCGTGCGCCGCCGGCACCGACGCTCGACATCACCGCCTCAATGTTCGGGTCGTCCTTGGCGATCTTCGCCAACACCTGTTGCCGTGCCGACATGGCGCTGAACGAGATATCCGTGGGCCCTTCGGTCGTCACGCGCAGCTGGCCGCTGTCGCCGGCCGGGATAAAATCCTTCGGGGTGACGACGAACAGCACACCCGTGGCCACGAGGCTCAGGGCGAACACGAGCAACACCACGCGCGGATGGCGCATGCACCAGGCCAGCGTACGCGTATAGCCGTCCGACACCGCGCCAAACCCGCGATCGAACCAGATCACCACACGGCTGCGCTTGTCGTGTGCGTGCGCCTTGACGAAGCGGCTGCACAGCATGGGCGTCAGCGTGATGGACACGAACCCGGAGATCAGTATGGACACGCTGATGACCACCGCGAACTCGTGGAACAGGCGGCCCACGATGCCGCCCATGAACATCACGGGGATGAATACCGCCACGAGCGAAAGCGTCATCGAGAAGATGGTGAAGCCGATCTCGGTGGCGCCCTTGATGGCGGCCTCGTACGGCGCCTCGCCCATCTCGATGTGCCGCATGATGTTCTCGAGCATCACGATCGCATCGTCGACGACGAAACCGACCGCCAGCGTCAGCGCCAGCAGCGACAGGTTATCGAGGCTGTAGCCCAGTGCGAACATGGCCCCGAACGTGCCCAGCACCGAGATCGGCAGGGCCACGGCGGGAATCAGCGTGGCGGACGCATTGCCCAGGAACAGGTAGATCACCAGCACCACCAGGATGCCCGCGAGCACCAGGGTGAACTGCACGTCGTGCACGGAGTCGCGGATGGATACCGAGCGGTCGTACATCACGTCCAGCCTGACCGAGGGCGGCAGCGTGCGTGAAAAATCCGGCAGCAGCGCGAGGATGCGATCCACGGTTTCCACCGTGTTGGCGCCGGGCTGGCGCTGGATGGCCAGCGTGATGGCGCGTGTGCCGTTGAACCAGCTGGCCTTCTGGTCGTCCTGCACGCTGTCGCGCGGCACGGCGATATCGGACAGGCGCACGGGCGCGCCATTGCGGTACGCCACCACCACCTGGGCGTAATCCGCCGCGCGCATCAGCTGGCCGTCCGAACGGATGGACAGCAACTGGCGGCTGCCGTTGAGCGAGCCCGTGGCCTTGTTGACGTTGGCGGACGCGATCGCGGCGGCCATCTGGTCGACACCGATACCGGTGGCCGCCAGCCGGTCGGGGTCTACCGCGATGCGCACGGCGTACTTCTGCGAACCGTAGACGCTGACCTGCGCCACGCCGTCGACCATCGACAAGCGCTGGGCCAGTTCGGTCTCGGCGTAGTCGTCCACGGTGGACAACGGCAGCGTGGACGATTGCATGGTGAGGAACAGGATGGGCGCGTCCGCCGGATTCACCTTGCGATAGGTCGGCGGGGTCGGCATGTCCTGTGGCAACTGGCGCTGCGCGGCGGAGATGGCCGCCTGGACGTCCTGGGCCGCACCGTCGATGCTGCGGTCCAGCGCGAAGGTCACCGTGATCGTGGTGGAGCCGAGCGAGCTGGACGAGGTCATCGAATCGATGCCCGCCACGGTGGACAGCTGCGCCTCGAGCGGCGTCGCCACCGACGATGCCATGGTCTCCGGCGAGGCACCCGGCAGGCTGGCGCTGATGTTGATCGTCGGGAAATCGACGTTGGGCAGTTCGTTCACCGGCAGCCTGGGATAGGCCACGATGCCGAAGATGACCAGGGCGGCCATCAGCAGCGTGGTCATCACCGGCCGACGGATACAGAGTTCCGGCAGGTTCATCCCGACGCCCTCATCCCTCGTCTACGCGCACGCGCGCGCCGTCGACCAACAGCAGCTGGCCTTCGGTGACCACGCGTTCGCCGGGCTGCAGGCCCTTGTCCACCACCACCAGGTCGGCCGTGGTGGCGCCCGTGGTGATCGGGCGCTGCTCCACGGTCTGGTCGGGCTTGACCACGAAGACGAACGTGCCGGCGGACGAGCTCTGCAGCGCGATCACCGGGATGCTGATCGCGTCGCGCAGCCGGGTGGTCGGCAGGGTCACCTCGGCGAACTGCCCCGGCGTGAGCCGGGCATCCGCGTTGGCGAAGCGCCCCTTGAGGACGATGGTGCCCGTGGTGACGTCCACGGCGTTGTCGATGAATTCCAGGTCGCCCTGCAGCGGTGCGCCCGTGTCGCCGGGGATCTTCGCCCGCACCGTCAACGGCCCGCTCCGCACGCTGTTGCGCACGGCGGCCAGGCTGTCCTCGGGAATGGCGAAGGCGATACGGATGGGATCGACCTGGTTGAGCACCACGATGTCGGTGGTGTCGGCCGTCAGGGTGGCGCCCGGCCAGGCCAGCGGCGAACCGGCCACGCCGTCGAACGGGGCCTTGATCGTCGTGAAATCGAGCTGGGTCTGAGCGGCCCGCACCGCGGCACGGTCGCTGACCAGCGCCGCACGGGCCACGCCGAGATTGGCCTTGTAGAGGTCGACATCGGCGCGGCTGACAAAACCCTTGCCCAGCATGCTCTGGTAGCGGCCCATGTCGGCCTCGGCCTTGGCCAGTTGGGCTTCGTCGCTGGCCACCTTGCCCTGCGCCTGGTCCAGTGCGGCCTGTAGCGGGCGCGGATCGACACGCGCGAGCAACTGGCCCTTGGTCACGTGGGTGCCCGGCGTGAAGGCCAGCGTCTCGAGCTGACCGCTGACGCGCGAGCGCACGTTCACGGTGGAATAGGCTTCCGCACGGCCGATGATCTTCAGTGACAGGTCGATCTCGCCGCGCTGCGCCTGGGCCGCCTTGACCGGTGTCGCCGCGGTCGGACGCGAGCCGCCGAGGGTCTTCGGCGCGTCGTCGTGTCCCGCCCCATGCCGCCAGACGGCGATGCCGACGGCGGCGGCGACCAGCAGGCCGACGATGAGGACGAGCTTCTTCCCTGGGGATCGCTGCATGGGTGCTCCGGCCGGAGCCTTCGGGCTTCGGTCGCCGCATCCGGGGACGCGGACATGGGTGTGGGGTTTCGATTAACCGTAAACGCTAACGCATATCCGTCAGGATGGTTGACCGGCTCAGTTCTCTTCGCCCGGCCCGTCCAGCGCCTGGAGGTTTTCCTTCATGCGGTCCAGGACCGCCAGCATCACCTGGAGGTCGTCCAGCGAAATGCCCTGGGTGGCGTCGCGACGGAGGCCGCGCGCAATGTCTTCCATGTCGTCGATCACACCACGGGCCTGCTCGGTGTCGTGCAGCCGCCAGGCCCGGCGATCCTTCGGGTCCGCCCGGCGCTCGACGAATCCGGCCGCCTGCAGGCGGTCGATGACGCGGCCCACGGCGATCGGCTCCATGTCGAGTTGTTCCGCCAGCTCGTTCTGGCGCATGCCCGGCAGCCGATGCAGTGCCTTGAGGGCCCGCCATTGCGCACGGGTCAGCCCGAAGCGCACCGCCCGACGATCGAAGTGCTTGCGGAAGAGCAAGGTCACGTCGTTGATCAGGTAGGCGAACGAGATGTCTTCAACTTTGATCGGGTCGGCCATAACCTTCGGGGACAATACAGAACTGACAGACGACCATCGTAGCCAATTGGCGCCGTGCCGTCACAAGGAGTTGCCTTATGGGCCTGACCATTCGCGAGGCGGACATCACCACCCTGGCGGTGGATGCCATCGTCAATGCCGCCAACCCGTCCCTGCTGGGCGGTGGCGGTGTGGACGGCGCCGTCCATCGCACCGCGGGCCCGGCGCTGCTGACGGCCTGCCGGGCCTTGCCGGAGCACCCCCGGGGCGTACGCTGTCCCACCGGCGAAGCCCGGATCACCCCGGGATTTGCCCTGCCGTCCCGCTTCGTCATCCATACGGTGGGTCCGGTGTGGCATGGCGGCGGACACGGCGAGCCGGCCCAACTCGCCCAGTGCTATGAAAACTGCCTTCGACTGGCGCGGGAGCACGGCCTGGCGTCCATCGCCTTCCCGGCCATCAGCGCGGGCGTCTACGGTTATCCGCCCGACAGCGCCGCCCGACTGGCGGTGCGGACGGTGCACGAGGCGCCCTGGGCGCCCGAAGAGGTGATCTTCTGCACGTTCGGCGCGGCCATGACATGCGTCTATGAAGCCGCGCTGGCCGACGCCTTGCGCGGCTAGCGCGGGTAAAGCGGCGGCAGCACGGTGCTGTCGCCGCCACGCGGCGCGGCTTTCCAGGCGAACCCGTCCACGAACGCCTGACGCAGGCCGTCCCGATCCACTTCCGCGCCGGCGAAGCGGGCTCGCTGGAGCTGGGCGATCGCCGCTGGCTGCGGGCCCGGCGCCAGGAGCGCGGAAAGCGCGCCCAGCGTCCGCGCGGATGGCTGCGCGCTGGCTGCCCAGGCCAGCAGCGCCCGCTCGATCGCGGCGGATTCGGCATGCGCCGCGGCCTTGAGAAAAGCCTCGCGAGCCGGTCGCTCGCGGGTGGGCGCCGCTGCGGCGGGGCGCGCCGAAGGCGGTGCTCCGGGCTTGCGGCGCCGCATGACGAACCACGCGACCACGGTGAGCAGCCACAGCACGCACGCACCGACGAACAGCCACGGCCAGGGTACGCCGCTCGCGGGCAACGACGGGGGCGGTGTGGATGCAGCAGACCCTGCCGACGGCGCATTTGCCGCGGCAGCGGGCGGCGTCCCCGCAGGTGCCGCGGCGGAGCCGGCCGCGGGCGACACCTCGATGTCGCGCGCGGGCAGGGTCGCCACTTGCGCGGTGTCGGTCACCACGTTCCACCAATGCAACGTCGTAGCGGGAATATGCAGGGTGCCCGGCCGCGTCGGTACCACGGCAAAGCCCTGCTGGCGTCGCCCGGTGATCCAGGGGCCGCTTGCGCCGCCGCCGGTCACCGCCTTGTCGGGATAGACGTCCGCGCCATCGAGCGTCGGCAACGACAGCGCCGGCAGCGCCTCGAACGGCATGCCGGTGGCATCGACGCGCATCGTCAGCGTCATGGGCTGGCCCACGCGCGCCTTGCCGTCCGCAGGCAGGCCGTCGAGCGCCAGCGTCAGTTCGCGCGCCGGGATCCATGCACCGCCGGTGGCGCTGGCTGGCCGCGGGCGCACCTGGACGATGCTGCGTTCGGCCACGGCATTGACCGGTGAACCGGTACCGAAGAACGCACTGGCATCGGAAGCATCCACCGCCGTGCCCTGGAAACTCGGCGGATGGATCTCCAGCGGGCCCGCATGCTGCGGGAAGATGGCGTAATGCCGCTCGACCACGTTGAAGCGGCGACCGCCGCGGGTGGTCTGGAAATTGGCATCCTGGCCGACGCGACGGATCTCGGCGCCTTCCGCGGAGGGATCATCCAGTTGGCCGTCGGCCAGGTTGACCGCGAAATACAGGCGCAACGTGTAGTCGATCTGCTGCCCCACGTATGCCTGCGACGGGTCGGTCTTGGCCTCCAGCACCACGGGCCGATCCGCGGGCGCGTTCGACGCATTGCCGGCCGGCGACACATCCAGCGTGAGCGGCTGTGTCTGCTGCCCGCCGATGGCCAGGGCCGGTACCGTCAGATGGCCCTCGTGCCGCGGCCGCAGTGCGATGCCAAGGATGGTATGCGCCTCGCGGCGGCCGTTGACGACGCTGAGACTACGGTTGGTCGAGGTACCCAGCACGACGAAGTCGGTCATCAGCGGCGACAGGTCGGGCGTGTCTCCGGCGGCATCGCCCAGCTCGATGTTGAGCGTGACGGTATCGCCCGCATCGATCGAGGCGCGATCCAGCGAAGCCGTCGGCGCCACCGCCTGCGCAAGGGCGACGAACGACAGGCAAAGTAACAGGCAGGCTAGGAGCAGGCGGCGCATCGTCATTCCTCCGGCTCCGCACCATGGCGACGCTGGTACTCGAGCATGAATTTTCTTCTCAGCAGGCCGCCCGGATCGTCGGGCACGCGCAGCAACGCGCGTTGCACGTCGGGTGGCAGTTTCGATGCCGCATCGCCGGCGGACAACGCGCCCAGGTCGTGCGGCTTGCCATCATCCTTCTTCGCGTCCTGCGCAGCGGCCTTCCCGGACATGGCCTGGTCCATCTTTTCCTTCAACGCCTGCTGGGCACGCTCGGCTTCGGCTTTCTCGGCCGCGGACTTGGCGGCCGCATCGCCCTGCGGCGGCGACGTCTTGTCGGCAGCCTTGTCGCCATCCTTCCCGGAAGCACTGTCGTCCTCGCCGTCCTTGCCGTCCTTGCCATCGTCACCGGGTTTCTGGCCATCCTTGCCGGGCGGCTGATCCTTACCGGACGAGTTTTTCTGGTCCTCGCCCGCGTTCTTCGGGTCCTGCTGGCCGGCGTCGTTCTTGTCGCCGTTGCCGTGCTGACCGTTCTTGCCGTTCTTGCCGTTCTTGCCCTGCTGGTCCTTGTTGCCCTGCTGATTCTTCGTGTCCTGCTTGTCTTTCCCGTCTTTCGACGCGTCGTTTTGCTTCTTGAGGAAGTCGGCCACCGCCGCGCGATTGGCGGCAGCATCCGCATTGTGCGGATCGACCTTCAGCGCGCGATCGTACGCCGCCAGCGCTTCCTCGTAGTGCTGCTGCTTCGCCAGTGCATTGCCGAGGTTGTATTGCGAATCGGTGTCGGTGCCGGACTGGAGAGCGTGTTGTGCCGCGGCGAAATCGCCGGCCTTGTAAGCCGCCGCGCCGCGCAAGGCAGGGCTGCGCGCCAGCGCCTGCGCCCGTTTGGCGTCACCTTCGCGCAGGGCCGCGGCAGCTTGCTGGTCGGGCGTGCGGAAGGCATCGACCACGCCGTGGGCACGTGCCGGTGACGACCACGGCAGGCAGGCCAGCAACAGGACCAGCATCCAGCCCCGACGAAACGCCAGCGCGACGAGCGGCAACAAGGGCAGCAGCAGCCACGGACCACGGTCCTGCCACGCGCCGGCCTGTGCGCCGTCCACCGCCTTGCCCTGGCCGTCGTCGTGCAGCATGCCGGCCAGGGTAGTGACGTCGGTGCCGCTATCCGCCAGCGGAACGAAGCGACCGCCGCCGGCAGCGGCCACCGCCGACAACGCGGCATCGTCACGCGCCGCGAGGGCGATGGCGCCGCTGTCGTCCTTGAGGAAACCGCCGTCCGGCGTCGGTACCGGGCCGCCTCGCAGCGTACCGACACCGAGCACGGAGACACGTGCACCGGCGGCACGCGCACGCGCCGCGGCCGCCACGGCCGAGCGATCGGCCGTATCCGTCACGAGCACGATGGAGCCGCCGCGAAGATCCGCATGACGGACCAGGTCGGCCGCCATGTCGATCGCCTTGGCCGGGTCGTCGCCGGTCACCGGCATGGTGTCGGGGGACAGCGCCGTCAGCAGGTCGTCCACGCTGTGCGCATCCGTGGTGAGCGGTGCGACGATGAAGGCTTCGCCGGTGTAGGCGATCAGTCCGTTCATCCCGTCGCGGTTGGCCGCATACAACTCGCGAACCTTGTAACGCACGCGGCTGAGTCGATCCGGCACGATGTCCTTGGCCAGCATGTGCGGTGACATCGACACCACGACCACCTGCGCCGCGTGCTCGGCGAAGAGCTTCTGCGATTGGCGGTTCCAGGTCGGGCCGGCCAGGGCCAGCACGGCGAGCAACCCGGCGGCAACCACGGCCACGGCCGGTCCGCGCGAAGCCGTTGGCGTACCGTCGAGCAGATAGGGCAGCAGGGCAGGATCGGCCAGTCGCGACAGCACGCGCGACGACGAACCACGACGCCCGACCAGCCAGGCGATCGGCGGAACCAGCAGCGCCAGCCACAACCACTGCGGCTGCAGGAAATGGAAGTCGGCCATCGAGGGAATCATCGACGTGCGCTCCCACCCAGATAGCGCGGCGCGGCGCCGACCATCAGCAGACCCAGCGCCAGCAGCAACGGCCAGCGAAACAGTTCGATATGCGGACGCAGGGCGGCCCCTTGTTGCGGCAACGGCTCGAGGGCGTCGATGGCACGATACGCCTGCGCGATTTCATCGGTGTCGGTGGCGCGGAAGAAACGACCGCCGGTCTGATTGGCGATATCGGTGAGCATGCCTTCGTCCAGATCGGCCGACGGATTGACCGTGCGGCTACCGAAGAAATCGGGGACACGCATCGCCGTGGCACCGATGCCGATGGTGTAGATGCGCACGCCCGCCGCCTTCGCTGCACGGGCCGCCTCGCGCGGGGCGATGGACCCGGCGTTGTTCACGCCGTCGGTGAGCAACACCACCACGCGCGCTTGTTCCGGAAGGCTGGCCAGTCGTTTTACGGCCACGGCCAGGGCATCGCCGATCGCCGTCTCGCGACCCGGCAGTCCGACCACGGCACCGTGCAACTGCGCACGCACGGCATCGAGGTCATAGGTGAGCGGCGTGACCAGGTAGGCTTGCGAGCCGAACAGGATGAGCCCGAGTTCATCGCCCGCGCGGCGGTCGATGAAGTCGCCGGCAATGGCCTCCACGGCGGCGAAACGCGTGACCGCGCGACCGGCCAGGCGCATGTCGTCCAGCGACATGCTTCCGGAAAGATCGACGGCGAGCATCATTGCGCGACCGCTGCGCTGTTGCGGTTCCGGTGGGCCTAGCTGCTGCGGACGCGCCGCGGCGGTCACCAGGCACAGCCAGGCCAGCCCGAGCAGCAGCGTGGACGCGAACGGGGCCCGCATCGACGCGGCCTGCGTCAGCGCCAGGCCGGGCTGCGGCAGGTTCAGCGCCTGCGCGGGCCGAACCGGCCGCAACACGCGACGCAGCAGCCAAGGCAATGGCAGCGCGAGGAACATCCACGGCCAGGCGAAGTCAGGCAGGAACATGCGATGCCCTCCCCGGTGTGGCGGACGAAGCACGACGACGCATCACCGCGCGGATCCAGGCTTCCGCGTCGCGCGCCACGAGCGGCACGTCGAGCGACGCGGCCGGCTGGTAGATCGCTGTATCGAGTTGTACAAGACGAGTCACGTCGCAGTGTGGCGCCATCGCCGCCAGCGCGTCGCGCCATGCATCCCCACGCAGCGTGACGCTACGCGCCTCACGCGTGCGGGCAACGCGACGAAGCAACTGACTGACCGCCGCGGCGAAGCGCGCGGTATCGCCGTCCGCGTCATGCCGTGCACGGGCCTCGCGGAGTTCGTCGAGCGTGGCGTCCACGTGCCGTCGCCACGCACGGCGGCGACGCCAGACGATCGCGCCTGCTGCCAGCGCAACCAGCAGCAGGCCGAGCAGCACCCACCAGCCTGGCGCCAGCGGCCACCAGGCGGACACGTGCGGCACGTGGATGTCGCGCAGTACCGGACCCTGGTCGGGCATCAACGCGCCCTCCCCGTGCCGAGCAACGCGACGATCGCCTCGAGGGGATCCTCGCTGGTGTCGATGGAACGCACGCGAAGGCCCAGCCCGCCTGCCAGCGCGGTGAGCTTGCGCTGGCCCTCGCCGAGTCCGCGCGCGAACTCGGCACGTTGCCGGTCGCCCTGCAGCGCCAGATCGTAGTGGGTGCCGCGGTAGGCGATCGGATAGCGGCCGGCCGGCGGCTCGGCCAGTTCCAGCGCATCGGCCACGCCCAGCACCGACACCTCCGCCTTGCCGATCAGCCCGAGCATGCGCCCCCGTGCCGCGTCATCGACGGCGAAACCATCGCTGACAAGCAGCACCCGGGACGCGCCGTGCATGAGGCGACCGGCGCGTTGCAGGGCACCCGAAAGCGGTTCGTCGGCGTCCGGCGGAAGCGCATCCCACCCGGCGATGGCACCGAGCACCGTCAGCGCACCACGTGGACCGCCCTGCGGCCGGACGAGCTGGCGCTGGCCACCGAAGGCGAGCACGCCGACGCGTTCCGAGCCGCGCATCGCGTACCACGCGGCGATCGCGGCGGCACGCGCGGCCTGCACCGACTTGAAGCGGGTACGCGTGCCGAAACGCATGCTGGCATTCATGTCGAGCAACACGAGCAGGCGTCCTTCGCGCTCTTCCTGGAACAATTTCGTATGCGCCACGCCGCTGCGTGCGGTCAGGCGCCAGTCCATGCGGCGAACATCGTCGCCGGCCTGGTAGACACGCGACTCCGCGTAATCCATGCCACGGCCGTGCAGCCGCGCAGGACGCTGCCCGCTGCGCGGCGCACGCGAGACGACCTGGGGCGCCGGGGCGCGCGCCACGCTGGAGCGCAACGCGATCAGTTCGGGCAGCGACACGTGGACGCGCCCATCGGCAACGGCAGGGACGGCGGTCACGGCAGCGGCACGAGGTCCAGCAGGCGATCGATCACGGCATCGGTGCGCACGCCTTCCGCCTCGGCTTCGTAGCTGGGCAGCACGCGGTGGCGCAGCACCTCGTGGGCGATGGCGTGGATGTCTTCGGGTACGACGAAGTCGCGACCGGCCAGCCACGCGTGCGCGCGGGCGCAGCGATCCAGCGCGATGGTGGCGCGGGGGCTGGCGCCCCAGGCGATCCAGCGCGCCAGTTCCGGACCGTATTTACCGGCCTCGCGCGTGGCGACCACCAGCTGGGTGATGTAGAGCTCCAGCGGCGCGGCCATGTGCACGGCGAGCACCGCGTCACGCGCGGCGAACACATCCGCGGGCTGCAACAGGTAGGCCGGTGGCGGCACGGGATGCATCGCCTCGCGGGCCTGCTGGCGCGCCAGCCGCAGGATGGCCAGCTCGGCTTCGGCGTCCGGGTAGCCGATGGTCACGTGCATCAGGAAACGATCCAGCTGGGCCTCGGGCAGCGCGAACGTGCCCTCCTGCTCGATCGGGTTCTGCGTGGCCATGACCATGAACAGGTCCGGTAGCGGCCACGTGCGGCGGCCGATGGTGATCTGTCGTTCGGCCATCGCCTCGAGCAGGGCCGACTGCACCTTGGCCGGCGCGCGGTTGATCTCGTCGGCCAGCACGATGTTGTGGAACAGCGGCCCCCGCTCGAACTCGAAGCTGCCGGTCTGCGGGCGGAAGATGTCCGTGCCCGTGAGGTCGGCCGGCAGCAGGTCGGGCGTGAACTGGATACGGTGGAAGTCCGCTTCCACGCGGGTGGCCAGGGCCTTGATGGCCGTGGTCTTGGCGAGGCCGGGCGCGCCTTCCACCAGCAGGTGGCCGTCGGCCAGCAAGGCGATCAGCAGGCACTCCACCAGGTGGGGCTGCCCGATGATGCCGCGGGTCAGTTCCTCACGCAGGCGGAGGAAAGCCTCCTGGAGCGGGGTCGTGGCGTTCGGCGTCTCGGACATCGGTGGATCTCGTATCGGGTGGAAGACCGATGAGACCACAGTCAGCCCGGTAAGTTTAATCCCTGTGGCCCGGAGCAGCCTCGTCACCCGACTGGGCCACAGGGAGGTCACTGGGTAGGACTAGGACCCGGTCGAGGTCATTACCGCGGTATTGCCCTGCGGGACATAACGCGGAGCCTGATCGAGGCCCGGTGCGAACGCCGCCACCCGATGGAGCGTCTGCAAAAGATACGGCTGGCACTGGCTCGCTTGAACGCCGGCACTCGCCGTCCAGCCGGCGGGCGCGGAACTGTTGCTGCACATGCCCAGACCTTCCGATGCCTGCGCAATGGTGGAGATGCCATAGCCACCGCATTGACCCGTCGTCAGAGCATTCGCCGTGATGACGTAAGGGCTCCATATGACGCTAGGAGAGCACACTGCGAGGTTGTTGGCGGCTAACCTGAGCGTCATGGCGCCCTGAAACCCCGCACAGATCGAACTAACGGTATTGATGCCGGTAATGAAGTAGGGTGCCGGATAGCCAGAGCCGAAACATGCCTGGATGCCGTTGGACGCCGGCGAGAGAGACCAGCGATAGACCCCTGCTCCGGGGCATGCGCCATTGACATCCGAGGCCACGACAACGTAGCCGGCCGGAAGCGCTTGATTGCTGCACTGCGTGATGGCCGCAGCCTGCGTGATAGCAGACGCACCGACCGTCTCCTCAGAGGTGCTGGCATGCGCAGGTTGAAGCGCAACGAAGCCTAGTGCGCATGCCAAACAAAGGTTGATCCATGTTCCCGAAAATCTCATCAGACGTATCCTCTCGCGTTGACGATCCTTATCGCCCTCGGCATTGAGGGCCCGCTGACAATACGCCGCAATACTTTGGGGCCGTGTGACTGCCTGCACATTCCTACCGTGCAAAACAAAAAGAGGCGAATGCAATCCTTCGCCTCTTGATGAATACGTGAGTCGCGGTTACTGCAACGTATCGGACAGGATGCGCGGCGTCACGAAGATCAGCAGCTCCGCCTTGTTGTTACCGCGACTGGTGCGACGGAACAGCGCGCCCAGGCCCGGTATGTCGCCGAGGCCGGGCACCTTGTTCGTGGTGTTGGTCTTGGTGATCTCGTAGATGCCACCCAGGACCACGGTCTGGCCGTTGTCGACCAGCACCGAGGTGTTGATCTCGCGGGTGTCGATCTGCGGCACCGAACCGCCGCCCGGACTGGTGACGAACTGGGCCAGCGCATCCTTCTTGACGTTGATCTTGAGGTACACGCGGCTGTCGGCGGTGATCGTCGGGGTCACGCGCAGCTCGAGCACGGCATCCTTGAACTGCACGGTGGCGTTCTGCGCGCCACCACCCGAGCTGGAGGCCTGGTAGGTCACGTAGCCGATCTGCTGGCCCTGCTTGATGATCGCCTCCTGCTGGTTGGCCGTGATCACGCGCGGGCTGGAGATCAGCTCGCTGCGGCCTTCGGTCTGCGCGGCTGAAAGCTCCAGGTCCACCAGGTAGTTGGCACCCAGGATCGCCAGGCCGATGCTGCCCGCCGGGTTGGACACCGGCAGGTTGACGTTGTAGCCGCCCGGCAGCGTGTACGGATCGCGGACCGGCAGCGTGCCCGTACCGCCGTTGGCATTGTACTGATTGACCGCGTTGCCGTAATTTACGTCACTGTTGCGGACACTGGTGACGAGGCCGCCAGCGCCACCGGCGGTAGTGCCGGTGCCGCCGCTGCTGAGGTCAGGCGACGTGCCGACGACCTGGTTGGCGTTATTGTGGTTGAACGCCTGCACCCCCCAGCGCACGCCAAGATCGCGGGTAAAGGTATCGGTGGCTACGACGATGCGCGACTCGATCAGCACCTGCTGGACCGGGCGGTCGAGCGTGCCGATCAGCTCGCGCAGGTCGCGGATCTTGTCCGGCGTATCGTTGATCAGCAACGTGTTGGTGCGGTCGTCGAACGACACGCTGCCGCGACCGGAGAGGAAACCGCGCGAGCCGCTGGTGGACGCGCCGCCGCCGGTGCTGGTCATGCTGCCCTGGGTCAGCAGCTTGGCGATGTCCTCGGCCTTGCCGTAGCTGATCGGGATGTAGTCGGAGACCAGCTCCGCGGAATCCTGCGCCTTCTGGCGGGCATCGGCGAGGCTCTGCTCGTAACTGGCCAGTTCGGCCTGCGGGGCGATCCAGATGACGTTGCCACTACGACGCTTGTCCAGGCCCTTGGCACGCAGGATCACGTCCAGCGCCTGGTCCCACGGCGTGTTGACAAGACGCAGCGTGACGCTGCCGCCCACGGTGTCGGAGGCGACCAGGTTGAGCTTGGCCT
Organism: Xanthomonas sp. NCPPB 2632; assembly: GCF_041228075.2. Lineage (NCBI taxonomy): Bacteria > Pseudomonadati > Pseudomonadota > Gammaproteobacteria > Lysobacterales > Lysobacteraceae > Xanthomonas > Xanthomonas sp. NCPPB 2632. The sequence continues at coordinate 598,835 of NZ_CM192979.1, read as the reverse complement.
CGTCGGCGATCAGCTGGAGGGCCGAGCGCACGGGGATGTCCTGGAAGTTGAACGTCAGGCGGGAACCCGAATACGTCGGGTCCTGACCCTTGGCGGCCTTGCCGGTGGGCGCGGCGGCCTTCTTCGGGGCCACCTCGACCACGTAGTCGGCACCGCTCTGGTAGGCCGACACGTCCACGTCGCCCTTGGTGCGGATGTCGAGACGGGCGCCGCCCGGCGACGCCTTGGACTCGATCGACTGCACCGGGGTGGCGAAGTCGAGCACGTCCAGGCGCTGGGCCAGCTTCGGCGGCAGCGACGAGCCGGCCAGGCTGACGATCACGTGGTCGCCCTCGCGGCGCATTTCCGGCGTGGTGCCGGTGCCGCCCAGCGTCACCATGACGCGGCCTTCGCCATTCTGGCCACGACGGAAATCGATGTTGGACACCGGCGAGCCGGCGCTGGAAGGCAGCGCCTTGGTCGGGTCGCTCACGGTGGCGGTGGTGGTCGTGGCGCCGGTCGGACCGTTGTTCACGGTGACGAAAAGCGTCTTGCCTTCCACACGGGTGCGGTAGGCCGACTCGCGGAACAGTTCCACCGTGACGCGGGTCTTGCCGGCCGCGGAGATCACCGACACGCCCTGGGTCGAGCCCTTGCCGATGTCGAGGTGACGGGTGCTGTAGGCGTTGGTGGTGCCCGGCAGGTCGATGGCGATGCGCGGTGGATTGTTGGTCGTGAAGACCTTGGGCGTCGGCGCCTGCTCCGAGAAGGCCAGCCGCAGTTCGATGCGGCCGCCCGGCTGCGCGTCGTAGCTCACGTTCTGCAACGTGTTCTGCGCCGAGGCGGTGCCGGCGAAGGCACCCGCCATGGCCAGCGCGGTGCCGAGGATCCATCGGCGCGCGCGGTGACGCGCGCTGCCCGGCGGATGATTCAGTTTGGTCGTCATGTGCGTCATCCCCGAGTTCTTATTTTTCGCCGACCGCGATGCTTGCCGGGCGCTCCATCCAGCCGCCCGAGCCATTCGGCACCAGTTCGACCAGATCGATCCGATCCTCACCCACGGACGTGATGCGACCGTAGGCCTGACCCATGTATTCGTTGCGATGGACCCGATGGATCACGCCACCGGGGTCCTTCACGAGCGCCTCCAGGCTGGCACCAGCACCAACCGTGCCAACCATCTTCAGGCTGTCGAGGCCGAACATCTCCAGCGGTTCCTTCGGCCTGTTTTCGTCCGGGCGCGGACCGCTGGCGACGTTGCTGTCCATCTCCGCCGTGCTGGGGCTGAACGGATCGCGCGCGCCCTGGTCCTGGTACGCGAAGGTTTCGAAGGTGCGGATCACGGGCAGCGCCGGGATCGGCTCGCCCTTCTTGTGTTTCTCGGCATCCACCCACTCGCGCAGGTCGGACGTGCCCTTGGTGCAGCCGGCCAGCGAGAGAGCGCCGAACAGGGCGATCGCCAGCGGGCGGGTCAAGGCGTCATGGCGTTTCATCACGGCGTCGCCTTCTGCAGCTTGGATTTCGCCTGCGGGGTCTCGTCGTCCTCGAGGTAGCGATAGGTCTTCACTGTGCCCTGCAGCACCAGCTGGCCGTTGCCCGGATTCTTCGCGTCACCGGCCTTCGGGCTGAGCGACACGTCGTGCAGCGTCAGAATCACGACGCGGGGCAGCGAGGCCACACCGCTGATGAAGGTGCCGAACTGGTGGTAGGTTCCCACCATGCGCAGCGTGATCGGCTTCTCGGCGTAGAAGTCCTTGGGCGTTTCCGGACCGGGCTGGAACAGCTCCGTCTCGATGCCCGCGGCCAGTGCCGTCTGCGAGATGTCGATCAGCAGTTCGGGCATCTCCGTCTTGCTGGGCAGCTGGCGCAGCAGGGTGCGCAGCATGTCCTGCATGTCGGACAGCTGCTGCTCCAGGGCCTCGAGGTTGGCCGACTTGGCCTGCTTCTGCGAGAACTGGCCCTTGAGGGTTTCTTCCTGCGATTCGGCGGAGGCCAGGTCGTCCTGCTGGCTGCTGATCTGGAAATACCAGCCGCCCAGCATCACCACGACGAACACCAGGCCGGTGAAGAACGTCTTGATGGGCTTCGGCCAGCCGCCGACGTTGTGCCGGTCGAGGTTGCGCAGATCGTCGAAGAACTTCATGGCTTGACTCCTGCCGGAGCGGCCGCGGCCGGCGGGATGGTCGCCGGCGACATCGTCGTGGTGGCGGCCTTCGCGGGCGCCGGTGCGGTAGCCGATGGGGCGGTCGCCGCCGGCGCAGCGGTGACGGCCGTGGCGGCCCGGACCAGCGGTGCGGGTACGGCGGCGGTCGGGACGGCCACCGTGGCGGTGCCCGCCGGCGCGCCGTCCTGGGCGGTGTCACCCGGGGTCTTCAGGTGCACGTCGAGGCCGAACGAATACGGCATGCGCGACGCGTCATGGGTGTTTTCGGTCTTGCGCAGGTCCGCATGGCCCATCCACGGCGACGCTTCCACGTTGCGCATGTATTCGGCCACGCTGGAGTTGGACTGCGCCACGCCGTCCAGCGACATCGAATCGCCGGACTGCTTCATGCCGGACAGGCGCGCGGACGCGGGGATGGTCTTCACCAGTTCGTCGAACAGGTGGACCATCTGCGAACGGTTGGCCTGCAGCTCCTCGATGATCTGCTTGCGCTGGAGCAGGTCGGCCCGGACCTTTTCCAGGTCCTTGATCTTCTCGATGCGGTCGTCGAGCTGCTTGATCTCGCCGGTCAGGTAGGTGTTCCGCTCGGCCTGGTTGTCGATGCGGGCATCCATCCACAGCGACCAGCCGATCAGCACGACCAGGGCGGCACCGAAGGCCAGGCCGAGCTGGATGTAGAACTCGCGCTCGCGCTGCTTGCGGCGTTCGGCGCGCCAGGGAAGTAGGTTGATCCGTGCCATCAGTCGAAGCTCCTCATGGCGAGGCCGACGGCGATCATCAGCGCGGGGGCGTCCTGGGCCAGGGTCTGGGCCTGCACGCGGTTGGACAGGGCCATGCGCGCCAGTGGATTGGCGACGACGCAGGGCACGCCCAGCTGCTGTTCGAGCAATTCGGTGATGCCGTCGATCGAAGCGCAGCCGCCGGCCAGCACCACCTGGTCCACGCGGCTGTATTCGCTGCCCGCGAAGAAGAACTGCAGCAGGCGGCTGACCTGCTGCACCAGCGATTCCTTGAACGGCTCCAGCGCTTCCATCTCGTACGACTCGGGCAGGCCACCCTTGCGCTTGGCCCGACCGGCTTCCTCGTAGGACAGCCCGTAGCGACGCATGATCTCGTCGGTCAGCTGCTTGCCGCCGAACACCTGCTCACGCGAGTAGATGGTGCGCTGGTTCTTCAGCACGGCCAGGGTGGTCATGGTGGCGCCGATATCGACGACGGCCACCAGGGCATCGCGCGACACCGCGAGCTGGTCGGCGACCATGCCGAAGGCGTTCTCCATGGCGAAGGCCTCGACGTCGACCACGCGGGCGGTCAGTCCGCCCAGGTCGAGCGCGGCGATGCGCATATCGACGTTCTCGGTGCGGGACGCCGCCAGGAGCACGTTGTTCATCTCGGGATTGTCGCGGACCGGGCCCATCACCTCGAAATCGAGGCTGACTTCCTCGATCGGGTAGGGAATGTACTGGTTGGCCTCGACCTGGATCTGCCCTTCGAGGTCGTCCTCGGACAGATCGGCCGACATGGGGATGATACGGGTGATCACGGCCGAGCCCGCCACGGCGGCGGCCGCGTGCTTGAGCTTGGAGCCGGAGCGGGCCAGGGCGCGGCGAATGGCTTCGCCCACCGCCTCGACCTCGACTATGTTCTTTTCGACAACGGCGTTGGGCGGCAACGGCTCGACAGCATAATGCTCGACGCGGTAACGCCCACCGGCCTGACTGAGTTGTAGCAGCTTTACCGCGGTCGAACTGATATCGACACCGATGAGCGGCGCCGCTTTGGGTGTAAAGAGCCCCACGTTTCCCCCTTCCCCGCGCCTTGTCGGAATTGGTCTTCGGCGCGATGGCATTAGATCGAAATCTTAACGGATTGGCAACGGCCTGTTTTGGCCCTTGCCGGCACTAATTCACAAATAGCGTCACTGGGTTAGCGAAAACCCCTCACCTTGCGTCGAACCCGGGGCGACCGCCCCACCTCCCGGCGAAGCTCTATACTCCGCCACGACCCTCACGCCGGTGAACCCTCTCTTCCATGCGAATTCTCAAGCGTCTGCTGCGCATCGGGCTGTATCTCGCCCTGGCCGGCATCCTTTTCGTGGTAGGCGCCATCGGCGTCGCCTACTGGCTCCTGGCGCCGCGCCTTCCCTCCGTGGCGGTGCTCCGTGATTACCACATGCAGGTTCCCTTACGAGTATTGAGCTCGGATGGACGCCTGATCGCTTCCTTCGGTGAGACCCGCCGCATCCCGGTGCATATCGCCGACGTGCCGGCTCGCCTCAAGAATGCCGTCTTATCGGCCGAGGACGGCGACTTCTACAGCCATCCCGGCGTCGATTGGCACGGCATCGCCCGCGCCGGCATCCACGTGATCCTCTCCGGTGGCGACAAGGGCCCGGGCGGCTCGACGATCACCCAGCAGGTGGCCCGCAACTTCTTCCTCAGCCCCGAGAAGCTCTACTCCCGCAAGCTGACGGAGGTGTTCATCGCCCTGCGCATGGAGAACGAGCTGACCAAGGACCAGATCCTCGAGCTGTACATCAACAAGATGTTCCTCGGGCACCGGTCCTACGGGCTGGCCGCCGCGGCCTCGTATTACTACGGCAAGACACTGGACCAGCTGACCGTGGCCGAGTGCGCGTCGCTGGCGTCCACCTTCCAGCTGCCCTCGGTGGTCAACCCGCTGAACAACCCCACCCGCCTGGTCAACCGCCGGAACTGGGTGCTCGGCCAGATGCTCTCCAACCGCTTCATCACCAAGGCGGAGTACGACGAGGCCGTGAAGGAGCCTAACGACGCCTTCCCGCACGAGCAGCAGATCGAGGTGGACGCCCCCTACCTGGCCGAGATGGTCCGCCAGCAGGTGCTGGAGAAACTGGGCAACGACGCCCTCACCGAGGGTTACGTCGTGCGCACCACGGTGCCCAGCGACAGCCAGGCGGCGGCCAACGATGCCCTGCGCGGGCGCCTGTCCGCCTACGATCGCCGCCACGGTTACCGCGGCCCGGAAGGCCACGAAGAACTGGCGGCCCAGGCTGGCCCCGAGGAGTACGACCGCGTTCTCGCCGGTTACACGAGCGTGGCCGGCATGATGCCGGGCATCGTGACGGCCACGGGCGCGAAGGAGGCCACGGTGTACCTGTCCGCGAAGGAGACCGCAACCATCAGCCTGGAATCGATCGCCTGGGCCCGTCCCTACGTCAACGAAGGCCGTGCGGGCGCCGCGCCGACCCGGGTGGACAGCGTGCTCAAGCGGGGCGACATCGTCCGCCTGATCCGCAGCGAGAAGGACGACCTCTCCGAGACCGCCAGCGCGTCGGACACCGCCAAGGTGAGCACTGAGGCCCGTCCGGAACCGTCCAAGGGCCCCTGGCGCCTGACCCAGATCCCCGCCGTGCAGGCCGCCCTGGTCTCGCTCGACCCCGAAGACGGCGCTGTCCGTGCGCTGGTCGGCGGCTTCAGCTTCGTCCGCTCGAAGTTCAACCGCGCCGTCATGGCCGCCCGCCAGCCGGGCTCCAGCTTCAAGCCTTATCTGTATTCGGCGGCATTCGAGCGCGGCTTCACTCCCGCCTCCATCGTCAACGATGCCCCGGTGGCCTTCCCCGACCCGTCGCGTCCCGACGGCATGTGGACGCCGGCCAACGACGACGGCAAGTTCGCCGGCCCGATGCGCCTGCGCGAAGCCCTGGTCCAGTCGAAGAACCTGGTCTCGGTGCGCCTGCTGGATGCCATCGGCATCCGCTTCGCCCGCGATTACATGACCCGCTTCGGCTTCACGCCGGACGCCCTGCCGCAGAACCTGTCGCTAGCCCTGGGCACGGCCTCCGTGTCGCCAATGAGCATGGCACGCGGTTACGCGGTGTTCGCCAACGGCGGCTACCTCATCACGCCGTATTTCATCTCGCGGATCGACGACCGCGACGGCAAGCCGGTCTACGTGGCCAACCCAGAACGCGCCTGTGCCGAGTGCCAGGAGCGCATGCTGAACCCCACGCCGGCCGGCCCGCCCACCCAGGCATCTACGGCGCTGATCCCGGCCAAGCCCGCCGCCAGCAGTTCCGCGGCTGGTGTCGGTACCGGCGATGCCGTGCTGCCTGCCGACGCCCACGACAACACGGCGCAGGCGCCGAAGCTGGCGCCGCATGTGATCGACGTGCGCAACGACTACCTGATCACCTCGCTGATGCAGGACGTGATCAAGCGCGGTACCGGCTCGGCGGCACGTGCGCTCGGTCGCGACGACCTGGCAGGCAAGACCGGTTCCACCAACGATCACCGCGACGCCTGGTTCGTCGGTTTCAACGGCGACATCTCCACGGCCGTGTGGGTCGGCTTCGACGACTTCAGTTCGCTGGGTCGCGGCGAGTTCGGTGCCAAGGCGGCCCTGCCCATCTGGATGGATTACATGGGCGCGGTGTTGAAGGACAAGCCGTCACATACGCTGGCCATGCCCCCGGGCATCGCCACGGTGCAGATCGATCCCGGCTCCGGCCTGCCCTCGCCGGGCGGCATGAGCGAAGTCATGAAGGTGGAAGATGTCGACCGTCTGCGCGAGCAGGCCGCACAGAAGCAGGAAGAGGAACAGCAGGACCACGCCTACGACATCTTCTGACGGCAAACGTACGCATACACACCACACGGGGGTGAGTCATGGCACGAGGCGAACACCACAAGATCCATGCCCAGGACCGGGCGCAGCGGCATCGCGTCCTGGTCGCCCAGGAGGCGGCCCGCCTGATGAGCGAGCATGGCATCCGTGACTTCCACCACGCGAAGCTGAAGGCCGCGGAGCGGCTGGGCATCGTCGATACCCAGGCCTTGCCGCGCAACCACGAGATCGAGGACGCGCTGCGCGAACACCAGCGCCTGTTCCAGGCCGACACGCAGCCGCAGGCGCTGCGGGCACGTCGCGAGGCGGCGATCGAGGCGATGCGCTTCCTGCGCGGCTTCGATGCGCGACTGGTCGGCGCCGTGCTGGAAGGCACCGCCGACGACCACTCGGCCGTCTGCCTGCATCTCTTCAGCGACGATCCCGAGGCACCGGTCCTGTTCCTGCAGGAACAAGGCATTCCACTGGAAACCCAGACACGCCGGCTGCGCTGGTCCAACGACACGCAGAGCGAACACCCCGTGCTGCTGTTCGGCGCGGACGGCATCCCCTTCGACCTCACCGTGCTGCCCATGGACGCCCTGCGCCAGGCCCCGCTCGACCGCGTGGACGAACGCCCCATGCGCCGCGCCACCGTCTCGATGGTCGAGGCCCTGCTAGCCGGGTAGGAGCGCACGACGTGCGCGAACCCCAAACGTTGCTGCTCCGAATGAAACCGCCCTTCGCATAAATAAAGGCGTTTCCAAGCGCCGAACGAAGCAAACGCATCTCCGACCGGGCTCACGGAAACGCCTGCACATGTAGGAGCGCACGATGTGCGCGAACCCCAAACGTTGCTACTCCGAGTGAAGCCGCCCGTTGCATAAATAAAGGCGTTTCCAAGCGCCGAACGAAGCAACCGCATCTCCGACCGGGCTCACGGAAACGCCTGCACATGCGGAAGTCAGGCTTCATTCGCACGATGGGGTCTGAGGGTTCGCGCACGTGCGTGCGCTCCTACCGCGCTAAAAAAAGGCCCGCATTTGCGGGCCCCTTTTTTAGCGTTTGTCGTTCGGGATGTAGTCGCGAACGTCGGCGCCAGTGTAGATCTGGCGGGGGCGGCCGATGCGCGCGCCCGGGGTTTCGTGCTGTTCGATCCAGTGGGCGATCCAGCCGGAGGTGCGCGCGATGGCGAACATCACGGTGAACATCTCGGTGGGGATGCCCAGCGCCTTGTAGATGATGCCGGAGTAGAAGTCGACGTTCGGATAAAGCTTGCGCTCCACGAAGTAGTCGTCCTTCAGCGCGGCTTCTTCCAGCTTCATGGCCACATCGAGCAGCGGATCGTTGACGCCGAGTTCCTCGAGCACCTTGTGGCACATCTCGCGGATGATCTTGGCGCGCGGATCGAAGTTCTTGTAGACGCGGTGGCCGAAGCCCATGAGGCGGAAGGAATCGTTCTTGTCCTTCGCGCGCTTGACCGCGGTCTCGACCTTGTCGGCGGAGCCGATTTCCTCGAGCTGCTTGAGCACGGCCTCGTTGGCGCCGCCGTGTGCCGGACCCCACAGTGCCGTGATGCCCGCGGCGATCGACGCGTACGGATTGGCACCGGTGGAACCCACCAGGCGAACCGTGGAGGTCGACGCGTTCTGCTCGTGGTCGGCGTGCAGGATGAACAGCAGGTCGAGCGCCTTGGCGACCACCGGGTTCAGTTCGAGCGGCTCGCTGGGCACTTCGAACATCATGTGCAGGAAGCGGGTGACGTATTCGAGGTTGTTGCGCGGGTAACGCGTCGGCCAGCCGATCGAGTGACGATAGATGGCGGCCGAGATGGTCGGCATCTTGGCGATCAGGCGGACGGCGGCGAGCTTGCGGTCTTCCGGGTTATCGACATCGAGCTTGTCGTGATAGAACGCCGACAGCGAAGCGATGGAACCGGCCAGCATGGCCATCGGGTGCGCGTCGTGGTTGAAGCCGCGCAGGAAGAACTTGAGGTTCTCGTGCATCATCGAGTGATGCGTGATGTCGTGCTCGAACGCGGCGTACTCGGTCTTGTTCGGCAGTTCGCCGTTGAGCAGCAGGTAGGAGGTCTCGAGGAACGTGGACTTCTCGGCCAGCTGTTCGATCGGGTAGCCGCGGTACAGCAGCACGCCCTTGTCGCCATCGATATAGGTGATGGCGCTCTTGGTGCTGGCGGTGCTGCCGTAACCCGGATCGTAGGTGAAGTAACCGGTGTCCTTGTACAGCGTGCCGATGTCGACGCACTCGGCGCCGAGCGTGCCGCCGATGACCGGCAGTTCGCTCACGGGCTTGTTGGATTCATCGACCAATTTGACGGTTTTGGCGTCGGACACGGCGAGCTCCTCTGTGCTTTGTTCCCGCCGCCTTCCCGCGGGAAAGCGACGTAGCCATGGTTGGGATAACGACCCCCTGGGGAAGGCGCCGTACCGGTCGCAACCCGCGACCGAAGTTCCCCATTATCACACAGAGGCCCTTCTAACGTCCGTTAGCCCGACGTGTAAACCGTGCACGCAAAAAGACACGGGGCAAGCCGTGGGCCTGCCCCGTGTCTTTTTATCCTCGCGACACGCCACCCCGCAGGCGGCGCGCGGATGATGCGCTTCTTACTTCTTGCCGTAGCGCTGACGGAACTTGTCGACGCGACCGCCGACGTCCAGCGTCTTCTGCTTACCGGTGTAGAACGGGTGCGAATGGCTCGAGATATCGAGCTTGATCACCGGGTATTCGTTACCGTCTTCCCACTTGACGGTGTCCTTGGAGGACATCGTCGAACGCGTCAGGAACGCGAAATCGGAGGAAAGGTCCTGGAAGACCACCGGCTGGTACTTCGGATGGATGTTCTCTTTCATGGCTTGAACCTGAGAAATAGCGGGGTGAAAAGAGCGGCATTGTAGCCCGCACCCGGGGCCTTCGCAACCGGCGGCCCAGGAAACCTAGGTGGACGCGACCGGCGCGACGCCCAGCGCGCCGACGATCAACTCGCCGAAGCGATCGTGGTCCACTTCCAGCACCACCCGGGCGTTGGGGCGCCCACCCAGTCGAGCCTGCCAGTCCACCACGGTGGCGCCACGGGTCAGCCGCCCGTCCAGTTCGATGGCGACATGGCGGGTTTCCGCGCGGACGATCATCGCGGGGTCCAGCGCCACGGCCATGGCCAGCGCGTCGGCGGCGATGAAACCCGTGCGCTCGTGGGCGGCGTTGAAGCGGCGCGCCGTGCCGAAGATCTTCTCGAAGAAGGCGGCGCGGTGGTCGCCCGCCGCTATCCAGCGGTCGTAGACCTCGTCGGGGAAGGCATGGCGGACCGTGGCCTCCCAGTCGACCAGATCGAAACCCTCGAACGCCTCGAAGACGACGTGCGCGGCTTCCGGATCGAAGCCGATGTTGAACTCGGCGGGTATCCGGCCGGTGTTGCCGTGCCCCGTGACCGCGCCGCCCATGACGACCAGGCGCTTGACGCGTGCGGGAAACGAGGGATCGAGCCGCACGGCCAGGGCCAGGTTGGTCAACGGTCCCAGGGCCACCAGGGTCAGCTCGCCCGGGCGCTCGCGGGTCAGGCGGATCAGGGCGAGGGCCGCGTGCTCGGCATGCGCCGTGTGCGCCGGCTCGGCGAAGCCGACATCGCCGAAGCCGTCCGCGCCGTGCACGAACGCGGCGTCCTCGTCGGGCGCGCGCACCAGCGGCGACGGGCAACCGGCGAACACCGGCGTGGTCGCGCCGATCAGCTCCACGAGGGTGCAGGCGTTGCGCACCGTGTGCCCCAGGCCGACGTTACCGGCGGCAACCGTCAGGGCGGTGACGTCGGTGTGCGCATGGGCCATCAGGATGGCCAGCGCGTCGTCCACGCCGGGGTCGGTGTCGATCAGCAGCGGCAGTCGGTTCATCGGGGTATCGGTCCGTGGACGGCCGCACAGCATAACGCCGGCCACCGGCTTCAGACAGCCTGACGGGGCGCCGCGTCGGTGGCGGCGAAGGCGAAACCGAGCTCGCCCGCCACCTGGGTGACCCCGGCGAGCACCCGATCCAGCGAGGGCGTGCGCGTGGCGATGCGCGGCCGGAGGTCCAGCGTGCAGGCGAGGCCGGCCTGGAGCAGGTCGGCATGCGCGACATGCAGCGTATCGGCCTGCGCCTGGCTCAGCAGCCCTTGCTCGCGCAGCACGTCGATCAGCGGGCTGCTGGCCGGCGTATCCAGGATGGCGGGGCACGTGGCGGCATGCGCCAGCACCATGCCCTGCAGGATGAACTCGATGTCGATCAAGGCACCGCCGCCCTGCTTGAGATCGACATGGCCGGCGTCGGAACGATCGCGCTCGCCACGCCAGCGGGCGCGCATCGCGTTCACCTCCGCGAGGACGCGCGCGGCGTCACGCGGCGTGGCGAGGATGTCCCGGCGGATCTCGGCCAGCAGGCCACCGACGCGCGCATCCCCCGCCACCGGCCGGGCACGCAGCAGCGCCTGGTGCTCCCAGGTCCACGCACGGTCGCGCTGGTAGGCCTCGAAGGCATCCACGCTGGCCACGAGCAGGCCCTTGGAGCCGTCCGGCCGCAGGCGCGTATCCACGTCGTAGAGCTTGCCCGCGTGGGTCTGCGCGCTTAGCCAGTGCATGACCCGCTGGGCCAGTCGCTGGTACCAGCGCGTGCCGTCGACCGGGCGCGGTCCGTCGCTCATCGCATTGGCGCGCTTGCCGTCGTAGACGAACACCAGGTCGAGGTCGGAGGCAAAGCCCAGTTCTTCGCCGCCAAGGCTGCCGTAGCCCAGCACCGCGAAGCCACTGCCCTCACCGGGAAGACGCCCGTGCTGCGCGGTCAGCTCCCGCGTGGCCAGGGCGAGCACGGCCGCGACCACGGCCTCCGCCAGGCCGGCCAGGCGCCGCGCGGTGGCTGTCGCGTCCGCCCGGCCGTCGTTGAACGCCAGGCCCAGCCGGAACGCGATACTGGAGCGGAACTCGTTGATGCGCTCCAGCTCGTGCTCCGCGTCGCGCTCGTCCAGCGTGCCGAGCGAACGGGCCATCTCCGCCGAGATGTCCGCGCGCTTCAGCGGCAACTGGTCGATGCGCGGATCGAGCACATCGTCGAGCAGCAGCGGTTGCGCGATGACACGCTCGGCAAGGAACGCGCTATCGGCGAAAACATGGGCCACGCGGCGACGCGCGCTGGGTTGCTCATCAAGCAGCGCCAGGTAGGACGAACGTCGCGCCACGGCCTGCACGAGACGCAGCATGCGCAGCAGGCTGGCCGCTGGCGAGGCGCTGCCCCGGGCCGCACCGATCAGCTGCGGCATCAACCGCTCCAGCCGCTCGGACGAGCGTGCCGACATCGATCGCACCGACGCGGCGCGCGGCAGCTTCACCAGCTCCGCGGCCACATCGTGGCCCGGACGAAAACCCGATGCCTCCAGGGTAGCCCCCACCAGCGATTCGTCTCTCGCGGCACTCCATAACTCGACGTCGGCGGCGGGCGCCACCGCCTTGCCGCCGGCCTCCGGCACCAGCACGGCGGCAAACTCGGCGGATACCGCGTCGCGATGGCCGGCCAGCACCTCAGCCAGCGCGTTCCACGAGGGGTAATCCATGCCCAGCGCAAGCCGTTCGCGAGATAACTCGTCGTCGGGAATATCGTGGGTCTGGGCGTCGCGCAGCATCTGCACGCGGTTTTCCAGCAGGCGCAGGAACAGGTAGGCCTCGCGCAACAGCTTCGCCCGCGCTGCCGGGATGTAACCCTTCGCCTCGCAGGCACGCAAGGCGGGCAGCAGCCCGCGCACGCGCAAGGCGGGATCGCGCCCGCCACGGATCATCTGGGTGAGCTGCACCACGAATTCGATTTCGCGGATACCGCCCGGCCCCAGCTTGAGGTTGCCGGCCAGATCCTTGCGCGCGACTTCCGCGTCGATCAGCGACTTCATCTCGCGCAAGCCGGCGAATGCCGTGTAATCGAGGTAACGCCGATACACGAACGGCCGCAGCATGTCCTGTAGCTCGCGCCCGGCGACACGATCGCCGGCCACGGGACGCGCCTTGATCCAGGCGTAGCGCTCCCAGTCGCGGCCCTCGCGCTGGTAGTACTGCTCCATCGCGGCGAACGGTAGCGCCAGGCGCCCCGCGTTGCCGAATGGGCGCAGGCGCAGGTCGACACGGGCGCAGATGCCGTCCACGGTGGGTTCGGCGAGCAGGCGCACCAGCTGGCGTGTCTCGCGGATGAAGTACTCGCCGTTGTCGAGGGGACGCGCGCCGTCGGTCTCGCCACCGGAGGCATAGGCCAACACCAGATCGATGTCGGATGAGAAATTCAGTTCGTTGCCACCCAGCTTGCCGAAACCCACCACCACCATGCGCTGCTCCACGCCCGCCGGGTCGCGCGGGCGACCGTAACGTGCGTGCAGCGACTGCTCGGACCAGCGCAGCGCAGCCGACAACAACGTTTCGTAGAGCGCGCTGGTGGAGGCCAGGGTGTCGTCGACATCGTCCAGGCCATTGACGTCGCGGAACACGATGCGCAACGCCTCGGCATGCCGGAACCGCCGCAGCATCGCCATGCAGTGTTCCTCGTCGGCCGGCAGGTCGAGCGAGGCGGCGCGGGTGCTGGCATCCGGATTGCCGCGAAGGCGCTCGAGGCCGGCCGGGGATAGCAGTTCAGGCTGGCGACGCAGCACATCGAACGCGAAATCCGAGGCCAGCAACGTGCGGCGGATGCGCTCGGCTACGCCGGCGTCGTCATGCAGCGGCACGCGCGCCGCGCGGCATGCCGCCATGACGTCCGCATAGCGATGGTCGATGAGGGCGCGGAGTTCGGGACTTTCGCGTGGCACTGGCGTGGAAGTATTCATGGGATGGTCATTGTGCCCGAGGCGGACCCGTCGCGGCCGGGTTCGCAAAACTGAGGTTTTTCTTGCGAATCATGACCTTTTTTGTCATGACATTTCGATGACCGCCTGACAACCGGTTCATGTCCATTACGTTACAGTCCCGATCCCCTCACGACGGGGGCGCGATACGAGGACGCTATGACTCTCCTTTCATCACATGGGCGTGACATCGCCGGACGGGTCGCCCTGCCGCTGTGCCTGGCGGTCGCGTTCGTCCTCTACACGGGCTTTCTCGACGGCAACCCTGGCGTCGCCAGCAGCGCATGGGCGGAGCGCCCCTGGCACCTGTTCGCCAACGCGCTGCCGGGGCTGCTGTTGGCCTCGCTGCTGCTGGTGCTCACCCGTCGCGCCTGGTTGTCCTTCGGCATCGCCTTCCTGGTGCAGGGTGCGGTCCTGGCGGTCAGCGCGATCAAGATGAAGAACCTGGGCTCGCCCCTGCTCCCGGCTGACTTCCGCATGGTCGGCCAGCTGAAGAACGGCGGCCTGCACCTGCTCGGCGGTTACCTGCCCGCCAGCCCGCTGCCCTACCTGGCCATTCTCGGCGTCGTCGCGCTGATCGCCCTGGTCGCCCGCGTAGAGCCGCCACTGTTCGCAAGGCGCACCCACGGCCGCAGGCTGGTTTCCGGACTGGCCCTGTTCGCGCTGATCGGCACGCTGGCCGCCGGGGTGCCGGCCTGGTCGGCGATGTACAACAAGGACCGTCTGGGCATGCAGCCCTGGTCGGCCGCCTCCAACGCCGGATACAACGGCGTGGTCACCACGCTCATGCAGTTCCGCCTGCAGAACGCCGGCAAGAAGCAGAAGGCCGATCCGGCCGAGGCACAGCAGTTCCTCGCGGCCACCGATGCGCAGCTGCGCCAGCACATGACCAGCGCCGCGACGAATGCACGCCAGACGCCGGACATCGTGGTGATCCAGAGCGAGTCCTTCTTCGATCCCGCCGTCATTCGCGGCATCGAGCACGAGGACTTCGCGCCGAACCTGCACCGCCTGGCCCAGCACGCCAGCACAGGGCAACTGCACGTACCCACGTTCGGCGGCGGCACCATCCGCACGGAGTTCGAGGTACTGACGGGGCTGTCGCTGCGCTACTTCCCGACCATGCAGTTTCCTTACCTGCAGATGCAGGCCGGTGTCATGCCGGGCATGGTCCGCGTCCTGCGCTCGCATGGCTACGAGACCGTCGCCGTGCACGGCAACGATGCCGGCTTCTGGAACCGCACCGCGGCGTTCAAGTCGCTGGGCTTCGACCGTTTCGTATCGCAGCCGGATTTCCCTAAGGACTTTCGCAAGGACGGCCAATACATGGCCGACAGCGCGATGACCGACGAGATCATGAGCCAGTTGAAGGATGCCGGCCCGCCGCGCTTCGTCTTCGCCATCAGCATGGAAGCCCACGGCCCTTACGACGCATCGGTGAACATCGACACGAAGGAACGCGATGCCATCTCCGTGCCTGACGGCATAAGCGACGACGCCAAACTGCAACTGCGCAACTATATCTATCACATGCGTCACGCCGACGCGGAACTGGGGCGCCTCGCGGCGCTGCTCAAGCAACGTGAGCGCCCCACGCTGCTGCTGTTCTACGGCGACCACCTACCCGCCCTGGTCGAAACCTACGACAAGGCCGGCTTCGTCAACGGCGACACGATGCTGACGCAAACGGTGCCCTATGTGCTGATCGATGCGCATGGCGACGGTCCGGCGCCTGTCAAGGCCGACCTGGCGGCATGGATGCTTCCCGGCAAGCTGCTCGAGCAGGCCGGCATACACGACGACCCCTATTTCGCCCTCACCCAGGTCGTGGGCCAGCAGCTGGCGTCGCTGACCCACGCACCGGATGCGAAAGAGGCCCCGGAAGATGCCGGACAGACGTTCACCGACACGTCGATGAAGAACATCGCGATGCTCCGGATGAAGCGCAAGCTCGACCCCTTGGTGGCCAGCTACACGCCACCGGACGCGACGGGTGCGATCGTCCGTCAACCGGGCGAGGCCGAGCCAGCCGCGGGAGCCGGCGCGGGGCAATAATCCACCTTCGCAACATATTGCGGATGTGTGCCGAATTTACAGCCCGATTGCCGATCCATGCCGGCTATCCGGTGTGCTGCGTCACAAAACACCTGTCATCGCATCGATAGCTTGGTCATGCACCCAGCGCGGTGCGGGAGCCGGGGGGACGCGCGCCGATCACCGTTGGTCGACGGCACAGGGACGACGCCCTTTCAACGCAGGAGTCGTACGCATGAAAAGGTTCGCTTCCATCGGCAAGGTCGTGGCGCGCGCAGGCATGGTCGCCGTCATGTTCTCCCTTGCATCGGTCGCCAGCGCGACGGATACGTCGCCGTCCACATCGGTCGCCCGACTCACTCGCGTCGGCACGATGCCGGGCAACGCCAAACCGGCCGGTATTCCCGACGATTACGTCGTCACGCCCAACGGTTATTTCTCTCCCGATTGCGTGGCCACCGTGCATGCCGGGGACGAACTACAGACGAACGGCATGATCCGACGCGCCTCGGGCACCATGGAAAAGGCGGCTACCTGCGGCAAGGCCAATTACACCTTGCAGGGCGAACGCATCGAAGCCGACGGTCGGCGCACGCTGCGCAGCGCGGCGACCCCGCCACCGGAACAGAGTGGCTGGGTACAGTCGGCGAACTACACCAGCAGCACGCCGATCGGCCGTATCGTCGCCACATGGACGGTGCCGAGCGCCCCCACGACAAAAGACGACCAGGTCATCTATTTCTTCCCGGGCCTGGAACAGCTGCCCACGGTGAAGTCCATCCTCCAGCCCGTGCTGGGCTGGAACGGCTACAACGACAAGGCATGGACCCTGGCCAGTTGGAACTGCTGTGTCGACGGCACCACCTTCCATAGCGATCCGATCCCCGCGAGCGTCGGCGATACCGTGGTGGGCGATACCTACTCCACCTGCGCGGCGGGCCAGTCGTGCTCCACGTGGAAGATCGACTCGCGCAACACCACCACCGGCAAGACCAGTTCGCTGACCACCAACCCGTATGCCGACCTGACCTGGGTCTTCGGCGGCGTGCTGGAGGTCTACAACGTCTCCACCTGCGGCGAGTACCCCGGCGGCCCCATCACGTTCCGGAATATCCAGGTGTACGACCGCAACAACACGCGCGTCGCCTCGCCGCCGTGGCGGGGAAGCAATACCTCCGGCATCAATCCCCAATGCAATTACGGCCTGAGCACCACGGCGACCTCGGCCACGATCTCGTACTGAGCCCGTTGCGCGACAGGGCCCCTTGCGCCACCGCCCGTACCCGGCCAATTGCCGACGTATCAGCGGTGGCGCACATCGGGGGCCTGGTCGTCCTCCCTATAACTGAAAGGGGGAGCCGCGTCGTTGCCATCCAGTCTCACGATGGGTAGTACACGCCCCGTCGCTGATGCGAAATCGCGCTGACCCTTACGCGCTTCCTCGACACCGGCGGCCCCACGCTCCGCCGCGTAGAAGACGGCCTCGATCGGCAGCCGGGCCGGAATGTCCTGCGGCCACTCCGCGATCATCAGTTCCATGTAGCGCCTGGATCGGATCTCCAGTCGACCGCCCTGGCGGGCAAGGATACTCAGCTCGAACGAGAAGGCATCCACGCCGAACGAGCACTGATGCAACGCCCGGCGACGGAACGCATCGGGCGGATTCTCCGGCTCGGGCGCCACGGAGAGATAGTGCTGTGCGAAGGCTTGCGTGGTGACGATGCCTTGCTCGGCGCAGGGGCGGCTGTCCACCGGGTATTCCGCGCTGGCGCCGCATCCGTAGGCACCTCGTTCCAGGCTTGTAACGGCGTCGTACGGGAACGAGCACTTCATCTGCCACACGTAGCCACCGTTCTCGCTCCAGCGATCCGCGGGGGCAACGATGAACCCCGCCGTCTGGCCGAACAGCTCACGCGAACCGACGTCGCGGCGAAAGTAACTGAACGACACGCCGTAGTACGCGTCGTCGGGGCGAGGATTCCAGAAGTGATAGCTCGCCCCCAGCGCCGCATTGCGTATCAGCACGCCACTGCAGAAGTACGCGGCCCGTTGGCCGCCGTCACAGGCTGACGGCACGTCGTCATAGCGGGCATTGAGCGCGGCGGCCACTTCCGCGCCCACGGGCTGCGCATGCGGTGGACGGGATGGTTGCCGTGCACAGGCGACGCACAACGACAAAACGATGAACAACGAGTACCGGGCTTTCCTTGCCATGGCTGGCGCTCCTGCGCGCGGGATGGGCGCCCAGATAAGCCTTCCACGCCGCGGGTCGCAACCCCGATCGCCAGGCGTTTAAGGCCATGCGCACAGCAACCGGTTGATCGGTAGACGCATTTGCTCGGCGCATAAAAAAGGCCCCGCTTGCGCGGGGCCTTCGTGGAACAAGATGCAAGGCGGGACTTAGAAGTCCATACCACCCATGCCGCCCATGCCGCCGCCCGGGCCACCGTGGCCGCCGCCGTCGTCCTTCTTCGGCACTTCGGTTACGGCCGCTTCGGTCGTGATGATCGAGCCGGCGACCGAGGCCGCGAACTGCAGGGCCGAACGGGTCACCTTGGTCGGATCCAGGATGCCGAAGGCGATCATGTCGCCGAACTCGCCGGTCGCGGCGTTGTAGCCGAAGTTGCCTTCGCCGGCCTTGACCTGGTTGACGATGACCGACGCTTCTTCACCGGCGTTGGTGACGATGGCGCGCAGCGGTGCTTCCAGCGTGCGACGCGTGATCGCGATGCCGAGGTCCTGGTCGGTGTTCTTGCCCTTCAGGCCTTCCAGCGCCTTCAGTGCACGGATCAGCGCGACGCCGCCGCCCGGGACCACACCTTCTTCGACGGCTGCGCGCGTGGCGTGCAGGGCGTCTTCGACGCGGGCCTTCTTTTCCTTCATCTCGACTTCCGTCGCGGCACCGACCTTGATGACGGCAACGCCACCGGCCAGCTTGGCCACGCGCTCCTGCAGCTTCTCACGGTCGTAGTCCGACGAGGTCTCTTCGATCTGCGCCTTGATCTGCTTGATGCGCGACTGGATGCCTTCGGCATCGCCGGCACCGTCGATGATCGTGGTGTTTTCCTTGGTGATCACGACGCGCTTGGCGCGGCCCAGATCGGTGATGGTGGCCTTGTCGAGCGCCAGACCCACTTCCTCGGAGATGACCGTGCCGCCCGTGAGGTTGGCGATGTCTTCCAGGATGGCCTTGCGACGATCGCCGAAGCCCGGCGCCTTGACGGCGGCGACCTTGACGATACCGCGGATGGTGTTGACGACGAGGGTGGCAAGAGCTTCGCCCTCGACTTCCTCGGCCACGATCAGCAGCGGCTTGGCGGCCTTGGCGACGGCTTCGAGCACCGGCAGCAGCTCACGGACGTTGGAGATCTTCTTGTCGTGGATGAGGATGAACGGGTCGTCCAGTTCAACCTGCTGCGACTGCTGGTTGTTGATGAAGTACGGCGAGAGGTAGCCGCGGTCGAACTGCATGCCTTCGACGACGTCCAGCTCGTTCTCGAGGCCCGAGCCTTCCTCGACCGTGATCACGCCTTCCTTGCCGACCTTGCCCATCGCCGTGGCGATGATGTCGCCGATGTTCGCATCGGAGTTGGCCGAGATGGTGCCGACCTGGGCGATGGCCTTGTCGTCGGCAGTGGGGTTGGAGAGCTTCTTCAGCTCGCCGACCGCGGCGATGACGGCCTGGTCGATACCGCGCTTGAGGTCCATCGGGTTGATGCCCGCGGCCACGGCCTTGAGGCCTTCCTGGATGAACGCCTGGGCGAGGACGGTCGCGGTCGTGGTGCCGTCACCGGCCACGTCGGAGGTCTTCGAGGCGGCTTCCTTCACGATCTGCGCGCCGATGTTCTCGTACTTGTCGGCGAGTTCGATTTCCTTCGCGACCGAGACGCCGTCCTTGGTGACGGTCGGGGCGCCGAAGCTCTTCTCGAGCACGACGTTGCGGCCCTTCGGGCCCAGGGTGACCTTGACGGCATTGGCGAGGGTGTTGACACCCTTCAGCATGCGGGCGCGAACGTCTTCGCCGAAGCGGACTTCTTTAGCTGCCATAAAATTTTTGCCTCAAAATTTGAATTGGGTAACGGGTTCTTGATCTTGCGACCCGGCAGGCGCGGCTACCGCGCCAGGGCCAGGCATGCTTTGGAAGATCAGCCTTCGAGAACGGCCACGATGTCGTCTTCCTTCAGGAAGACCAGCTCTTCGCCGTCGACCTTGATTTCCTGGCCGGCGTACTTGCCGAACAGGACCACGTCGCCTTCCTTCACGCCCATCGGGCGGAGCTGGCCGCTGGCGAGCAGCAGGCCGGTACCGGCGGCGATGACCTTGCCGCGAGTGGGCTTCTCGGTGGCGCTGTCGGGGATGACGATGCCACCGGCCGAGACGCGCTCTTCTTCGAGACGCTTGACGATGACGCGATCGTGCAGCGGGCGCAGTTTGCTCATGACTTCTCCAAACATGTGTTTGACGGGAAAGGATTTGTTACCACCCTGTTAGCACTTGGCCAGGGTGAGTGCCAGAATTTTAGCCAGAAGAATGCGTCAACCGGAAGTCTTTCTGGATGCTCGACAGATGGCGGCGCGGACGTCGGGTTCAAGGGCGCGGGCGGAAAATAGTTACCCGGACGCGCGTGCAAGCCAGACCGGGCTGGCCCGGTCATAATGTCCAACGCCTTCCCGGAGAGTCCCATGCCGTCGCTATCCCGCTTCACGCGGAACCTCGTCGCCCTCGTCCTGCTGCTCGCCACGCTGCCCGCGCTCGCCCAGGATGCCGAGGACGGCCTGCTGCCGGTCACCCAGGCGTTCCAGCTCACCTCCGATGCCAGCCAGCCGGGCACGGTGAAGCTGCACTGGCGCATCGCGCCCGACTATTACCTCTATCGCGGGCGGATCGTCATCAAGCCGACCGACCCGACGACCCTGACACTCGGTACCCCGGCGTTGCCCGACGGACTGAAGAAGCACGACGAATACCTGGGCGACGTGGAGATCTACCACGGCGACATCCAGGCCACCTTGCCCTATACGCTGGCCGATGCCGCGACGAAGACGGTGGCGCTGGACGTCCAGTACCAGGGCTGCCACGAGGTGGAGCCGAAGATCTGCTACCCGCCGCATACCGAGCACCTCAAGCTCGCCGTCGGCGCCCCCTCGACGATCCCGGCGGCCCATACTGCGGCGCCGGCGACAACGACGGCAGCCACGGCACCCGGCGCCGGCGCCGCGCTACTCGGCAGGCCCGCCGCGCTGCCCGGGACGGATGCCCAGGCCCTCCCGGCCGACCAGGCGTTCCGCTTCGAGGCGCTGGTCAAGGGTGGCAACGCCCTGCTGCTGCGCTGGACGATGCCCAAGGACTATTACCTCTACCGCGACAAGACCCAGATCAAGGTCGTGTCGCCCGCCGGGGTCACCGCCGGCGAGCCCGACTGGCCCAGCGGCACGGCGCACCACGACGAGCATTTCGGCGACACCATCGTCTACTTCGACCAGGTGGAACTGCCGGTGCCGCTGGCAGGCGCCGCGAAGGACGGCAAGCTCCAGCTCGAGGTGGCCTACCAGGGCTGCCTGGAAAACGGCATCTGCTATCCGGTGATGACCCGCCGCCTCGATGTCGACCTGGCCACCGGCGCCGTCATCGTCGCCGCACCGGCCAGTGCGACGACCGGCACGCCGGCGACGACACCCGCCGACGTCGCTCCGACACCGCCGCCCAAGGACCTGATCCCGGCCGGCACGGATGCACCGGTCGGCATCCTCGCCGCGATCGGCCTGGCCCTGCTCGGTGGCCTGGTCCTCAACCTGATGCCCTGCGTCCTGCCGGTGCTTTCGCTGAAAGCCATCACCGTGCTGGAAAGCGGCGAAAGCCCGACCGCGGCGCGCAAGCACGCCCTCTGGTACACCGCCGGCGTGCTGGTCGCCTTCGCCGCCCTGGGTGTCGTCATCGTCGGTATCCGCGCGGCCGGACACGGCATCCAGTGGGGTGCGCAGTTCCAGCAGCCGGTCGCCATCGGGCTGCTGGTCTACGTCATGCTCGCCGTCGGCCTTTCCATGTCGGGTGTGTTCGAGATCGGCGGGTCGCTGGGCAACCTGGGCAGCGGCCTCGCCTCGCGCTCAGGCCCCTCGGGCGACTTCTTCACCGGCGTGCTGGCCGTCGTGGTGGCCAGCCCGTGCACGGCGCCGTTCATGGGTTCGGCCATCGCGTTCGCGTTCGCCGCATCCGTGCCCGTCGCCTTCCTGATCTTCCTCGCCCTGGGCCTGGGCCTCGCCCTGCCCTTCCTGCTGATCGGTTTCGTGCCGGCCATCGCCCGGCTGCTGCCGCGGCCGGGTCGCTGGATGGAGACCCTGAAACAGGCGCTGGCCTTCCCGATGTACCTCACCGCCGTGTGGCTGCTGTGGGTGCTGACCAAGCAGCGCGGTGCCGATGCGACGGCCCTGGTGCTCGCCGGTGCCGTGCTGCTGGCGATGGCCTTGTGGTGGTACGGCCGCAGCCGCCGCGCGGGGCTGTCGTGGGTATTCACGGCCTTGCTCACCGCCGGCGCGCTGGCCGCGCTGTGGATGGTGCACGGCTTGCCGGCCGCCACCGCGTCGGCGACGGCGACCGACGGCTCGGTGCCTTACTCGCCGGCCAGGCTAGCGGAACTGCGCGCGGCCGGCACGCCCGTGCTGGTCGACATGACCGCCGACTGGTGCATCACCTGCAAGGCGAACGAGAAAGCCGTGCTGGACACCGATGCGTTCAAGGACCTGCTCAAACGCACCGGCACCGTCTACATGAAGGGCGACTGGACCGACGTGAACCCGACCATCGCCGCATTCCTAGAGCAATACCATTCCGTCGGCGTGCCCCTCTACGTCGTCTATCCCAAGGGGGGTGGCGACGGCCGGAAACTGTCCACCGTGCTCACCTACGACACCGTGGCAGGTGCGCTCGATACCGCGTCGCACCCATGACGCGAGGGCCGACGTTCTGGATCGTCGTGCTGGCCATCGCTGGCGCGGCGCTGGGCGGGTATGTCGAGCACCGCCTCCAGGACCCGCCACCGCCCGAGGGCGTAACGGTGGCCGGGCCGGGAGATTTGCCGCCCGACGCCGTCTACGTCGGTCTGGAGGGCACGGCGCATCGCCTGTCCGAATGGCGTGGCAAACGCATCCTGGTCAATTTCTGGGCGTCGTGGTGCGCGCCTTGCCGTCGTGAGATGCCCTTGCTGGACGCTGCCCACGATCGCACGGGCGCCCGCGCCTCGGGCGTCGTCATCCTTGGCGTGGCCGAGGACACCGCAACGGATGTACGCCGCTACCTTGCGCAGCAGCCCGTGGCCTATCCGATCCTGCTGATCGACGGCCAGGCACCCGGCGGGTCGCTGTCGCTGGGCAATACCCGCAGGGTGCTGCCTTACAGCGTGCTCATCGGCGAAGACGGCCGCATCCTGAAACGCCGGGTGGGCGCACTCAGTCAAACCGATATCGACGCGTGGCTCGCGCCCTGACCCTACGGAGACCCTGCCCCATGGACCCCATGCCCACCGCCGACGAGACGATCGAGGCCACCCGCCAGTGGCTCGAACGCGCCGTCATCGGCCTCAACCTGTGCCCCTTCGCCAAGGCCGTGCACAAGAAGGGCCAGGTCCGCTTCGTGGTCAGCGACGCCGAGCAACCGCTGCCATTGCACGACGAACTGGTTCGCGAACTGAAGTTCCTGCGCGACACCGATCCGGAAGTGGTCGACACCACGCTGCTGATCCATCCCTGCGTGCTGGGCGACTTCATGGACTTCAACGATTTCCTGGAGATCGCCGACGACACCGTGGCGGAGCTGTCGCTGGACGGCCAGATCCAGGTCGCCAGCTTCCATCCGGACTTCCAGTTCGAAGGCACGGCGCCCGACGACATCACCAACTACACCAATCGCTCACCGTTCCCCACCCTGCACCTGCTGCGCGAGGCCAGCATCGACCGTGCCGTGGCCGCGTTCCCGGATGCGGCAAGCATCTTCGAAGCCAACATGACCACCCTGGACGCACTCGGCCACGACGGCTGGCGCGCGCTCTTTCCCAAGGCCTGACCATACGGCGGCGTCTGGAAAGTCGCTATCTCCAGCGAACTGCGCCGATCTTCACCGAACTGGACAAGGCCGGGCGACAGGCGCACACTGCGCGGCGTTCCGGAACTCCGGACCCAAGGCAGGTGAACAGTGGCCAGGATCCTCGTCCTTCACGGACCCAACCTCAACCTCCTCGGCGTACGCGAGCCCGCGGTGTACGGGCGCGAAACGCTCGCCGACATCAACAACTCGCTGCAGGCGCGCGTGCAGGGCACCGGCCACGACATCAGCTGGTTCCAGTCCAACGCCGAGCACGAGCTGATCGCGCGGGTCCACCAGGCCCGCGACGAAGGCATGGCCTGGATCCTGATCAATCCCGCCGCGTTCACCCATACGTCGGTGGCGCTGCGCGACGCCTTGTCCGGCGTGGCCATCCCGTTCATCGAGATCCACCTGTCCAATCCGCATGCGCGTGAGCCGTTCCGGCACCATTCCTACCTGTCCGACATCGCCGCCGGCGTGATCTGCGGCTTCGGCGGCGACAGCTACCGCCTGGCGCTGGAAGCGGCGTTGCTGCGCCTGGCCGTGCCCGCCGCCTGACACCCCCCTTCGCGGCGCGCCTTCAGGCGCCCGCACCTCCACCACCGACTAAGGGTTGCCCCATGGACCTGCGCAAGATCAAGAAGCTTATCGACCTGCTCGAGGAATCGAACCTCGCCGAGCTGGAAATCAAGGAAGGCGAAGAAGTGGTTCGCCTGTCGCGCGTGCCCAAGGGCACCGCCGTCGCCCAGCCGATGTACGCGGCACCGCCCCCGCCGGCGCCTGTCGCCGCCGCACCGGTAGCCGCCGCTGCCGCGCCCGCTCCGGCCGCCGAACCCGGCCTGCCTGCCGGCCATGTCGTCAAGGCGCCGATGGTCGGCACGTTCTACGCCGCCTCCACCCCCGGCTCACCGGCGTTCGCCAGCGTGGGCCAGCAGGTCAAGGCCGGCGAAACGCTGGGCATCATCGAAGCCATGAAGATGTTCAATCAGATCGAAGCCGACGTGGCCGGTACGGTCGTCGCGGTCCTGGTCGAGAACGGCCAGCCGGTCGAATTCGACGAACCGATGTTCGTCATCGCCTGAGGCCACACCCATGCTCGAGAAGGTCGTCATCGCCAATCGCGGCGAAATCGCGCTGCGTGTGCTGCGCGCATGCCACGCGCTGGGCATCAAGACGGTCGCGGTGCATTCCACCGTGGACCGCAACCTGAAACATGTCGGCCTGGCCGATGAATCGGTGTGCATCGGCCCAGGCCCCTCCGCCGACAGCTACCTCAACATCCCGCGGATCATCGCCGCCGCCGAGATCACCGACGCCGGTGCGATCCATCCGGGGTACGGCTTCCTGTCCGAGAACGCAAACTTCGCCGAACAGGTCGAGCAGTCGGGCTTCATCTTCATCGGCCCCACCGCCGACGTCATCCGCCTGATGGGCGACAAGGTCGAGGCGATCCGCGCCATGAAGGCCGCCGGCGTGCCGTGCGTGCCCGGCTCCGGTGGCCCGCTGGGCGACGACGTGGACGAGAACGCGCGTATCGCGCTGGAGATCGGCTACCCGGTCATCATCAAGGCGTCCGGCGGTGGCGGCGGTCGCGGCATGCGCGTCGTGCGCACCGAGGCCCACCTCGCCAACTCCATCGTCATGACCAAGCAGGAAGCCAAGGCGGCTTTCAGCAACGATCAGGTGTACATGGAGAAGTTCCTGGAAAATCCGCGCCACGTGGAGATCCAGGTGCTGGCCGACGGCCAGGGCAATGCCGTCCACCTGGGCGAACGCGACTGCTCGATGCAGCGCCGTCACCAGAAGGTGGTGGAAGAAGCCCCGGCACCCGGCATCACGCCGGAACTGCGCGCGGAAATCGGCAAGGTCTGCGTCGATGCCTGCCTGCGTATCGGCTACCGCGGCGCGGGCACGTTCGAGTTCCTGTTCGAAGGTGGCCGTTTCTACTTCATCGAGATGAACACCCGCATCCAGGTGGAGCATCCGGTGACGGAGCTGGTCACCGGCATCGACCTCGTGCGCGAGCAGCTGCTGATCGCCGGCGGTGAGAAGCTGTCCATCCGCCAGGAAGACATCGTGCTCACCGGCCATGCCATCGAGTGCCGCGTCAACGCCGAAGACCCCGACACCTTCATGCCCAGCCCCGGCACGGTGAAGCGTTTCGAGGCGCCGGGTGGCCCTGGCGTGCGTGTGGATACCCATCTTTACGACGGTTACCGCATCCCGCCCAACTACGACTCGATGATCGGCAAGATCATCGTGCACGGCCCCGACCGCGCCACCGCCATCGCGCGCATGCGCATGGCACTGAACGAGACGGTGATCGAAGGCGTGAAGTGCAACATCCCGCTACAGCAGCGCATCATGGCCGACGTCGGCTTCCAACTCGGTGGACAGAACATCCACTACCTGGAGAAGCGCATGGCCGAACAAAAGGAAACGCCGCCCTCGGTGTGATACGAGAATCCCGCCAAAACGGCGGGATTTTTTTTGCGTTGCGCACCGGCAAGCGTGCGGCCCGCCACCCGCCACCCGCGACCGCACCGCCAGCGCCAGCGCCACGGTTGTAGGAGCGCACGATGTGCGCGACATGTGTCGAGGCCAAGACATGGAGCTGGCGCGCCAGCCCATGGTCACCGCGAAAACATGTCGCGCACATCGTGCGCTCCTACGCCACGCGGATCACCTGGGGTGATCAACGCCTGCGAAGGCCACTGATGCGAACCCAATCTTCCAGCTGGCGGATTTCCAGGTTGTCGAACCATTCCGCATAGCGCGTCAGCAGTTCCTCGTGCTGGCCGAAGAGGATGCCCGAGATCGCGAACGGCGCGCCCGGCTTCACGGCCGCGGCGAAGGTCGGCGCGAGATCGCCGAGGGGGCCGGCAAGGATGTTCGCCACCAGCACGTCGGCGAGTTCGACCGGTGCTTCGCCTGGCAGGTAGACGGCCAGGTCGGCCTGTACGCCATTGCGCTCCGCGTTGTCGTGCGAGGAGACGATGGCCTGCGGGTCGTTGTCGATGCCCACGGCACGCGCTGCGCCCAGCTTCAGTGCGGCGATGGCGAGGATGCCCGAGCCGCAACCGAAGTCCAGCACCGACTTGCCGGCCAGCTGCTGGCCGTCCAGCCACTCCAGGCACATCGCCGTGGTCGGGTGCGTGCCGGTGCCGAAGGCGAGGCCGGGATCGAGGCGAACGACCACGATGTCGCCATCGACCGGCGGTTCGATATTCGACGGATACACCCACAGGCGACGACCGAAGGGCATCGGCTTGTAGTCTTCCATCCACACACGCGTCCAGTCCTGGTCGCCCACGTCACGCCATGCGATCTGCGCGGGCTCGATGAAGGGCAGGTCGTCGGCGATCGCCGCCGTGAGGCCGCGACGATCGGCGTCCGCCTCGAACAGCGCGTTCAGCACGATCTGGTTCCACAAGGGCAGCTCGCCCACGCCCGGCTCGAAGATGGCTTCCTCGTCGGGCGTTTCGGCATCCGCATCCTGCAAGGTGATGGACAGCGCGCCCAGGTCCTCCAGCGCGGCTTCGACGCGCGGCTGCTCGGCGGCGCGGATCGTCAGGGAAAGTTCGAGCCAGGGCATCGTGTGGCCAATCGGTGGACGGGGGAGACGATTCTAGCGGGCCCGCACGTTATGATCGAACGATGTACACGCAGTGTCCCGAGTGCCTCACCGTCTACAAGCTCGACGCCGCGGCGCTCGTGCCCGCCTACGGCTGCGTGCGTTGCGAGCATTGCGACACGGTATTCAACGCGCTCGGCACCCTGGCCGGCCAGCTGCCGCCCGAGCCGTTCACGCGGCTGGACGAACACGCGCTGGACCGCGAGCCGCCGACGGCCGGCGTGGCGGTATTCCGCCCCCGCGCGCTGCCCGACGAGCCTTTGCCGGCTACTCCCGCGCCCACGGACGACGAGCCGGGCGACGACGCCACCGACTTCTCCGGCCTCACCTTTACGCCGCGGTTCGCGCGGCGGCCTCGGCATTCCTGGCGCACCGCCATGTGGGTGGTCATCTGCGTGGCGCTGATGCTGGGCCTGGGCGCGCAACTGGCCTGGGCCAAGCGCGACGTGCTCGTCGCCGATCCGACCATGGGCCCGCTGCTGGCGGCCGGCTGCGCCGTCGTCGGCTGCCACCTGCCGCTGGTCGCGGCGCCATCCCAGTTCCGCCTGCTGGCGCGCGATGTCGAGCAGCATCCCTCCGTGCGCGACGGCCTGCTGATTACCGCCAGCGTCCGCAACGACGCCTCGTTCGCGCAGCCCTACCCCGTCGTCACCATCGTGCTTGCCGACGCCAACGGACAACGCCTGGCCATGCGGCGATTCCAGCCGGCCGATTACGTCGGCGACGCGGATGTGCGCGAGCGCGGCCTGCCTGGCGGGGCCACTACCGCGATGGTGTTCGAGGTGCAAGACCCGGGCCAGCGCGCGGTCGCCTTCGCGTTTTCGTTCGACTGAACCGGCAAATAAATTTTCTTTTTGCAAGCCTGCACTTCACCGCCCGGGACGAGTACACTCGGTTCCCTTCGCGACGTCAGACCCCCGTTCACGGCGTGTCCCAGTCGTAGCCCAAGCGACCATCATCATCAAGAACCGACCGAGGACCCGCGCCCCGGCCTGCGAGAGGGGAATGCCTTGAACGCTGTGAGACTGACTGCCGGCGAGGCCGCCAACGAGACCTCCATGCAGAGCGCCCTCAGCGAATGTGTCAGCCGCACCGTACTTCGTTATCTCGCCGACATCGGTGACACCGAAGGTGGTGAAGGCCTGCATGCCCTGGTCATCCGCGAGGTCGAAGGGCCGCTGCTGCGCGAGGTACTGGCCTTCCACGAAGGCAACCAGAGCCGCGCCGCCGTCGCCCTCGGCATCAATCGTGCCACCCTCCGCAAGAAGCTGGCGGCCCACGGCCTGTCCTGAGTGCCGCCACGGCCAAGCCGCACGGCCATCCGGGCGGCTATAATGGAGCGCTTTCCGCCCCGGAAGTGCCCATGCCCACGCCCGATCTCGTTCCCGTACGCCGCGCGCTCGTCAGCGTTTCCGACAAGCAGGGCCTGACGGAACTCGGCCGCCGCCTCGCGGCCGCGAACATCGACATCCTCTCCACCGGCGGCTCCGCCAAGGCACTTCGCGACGCAGGCATCCCCGTGCGCGACGTGGGCGATCTCACCGGCTTCCCGGAAATCATGGCCGGTCGCGTGAAGACCCTGCACCCGCGCGTGCACGGCGGCCTGCTCGGCCGCCGCGGCACCGACGACGCCGTGATGGCCGAACACGGCATCCTGCCGATCGACCTGCTGGTGCTGAACCTGTATCCGTTCGAACGCACCGTGGCCGATCCCGCGTGCTCGCTGGACGACGCGATCGAGAACATCGACATCGGTGGTCCCGCCATGTTGCGTGCCGCCGCCAAGAACTGGAACGACGTCGGCGTGCTGACCGACCCCGCGCAATACGACGCCGCGCTCGCGGAGATCGAAGGCCAGGGCGGCTTGTCCCGCGCCACGCGTTTCGCGCTCTCGGTGGCTGCGTTCAACCGGGTGTCCAGCTACGACGCGGCCATCAGCGATTACCTGTCTGGCGTCACCCTCGACGACACGCACACCGCCGTCGCCTCGCGCGCCGAATTCCCGCAGCAGTCCAACGGACGCTTCGTCAAGGTCATGGACCTGCGCTACGGCGAAAACCCGCACCAGTCCGGCGCGTTCTATCGCGACCTGTACCCCGCGCCCGGCACGCTCGCCACGTTCCGCCAGCTGCAGGGCAAGGAACTATCGTTCAACAACATCGCCGATGCGGATGCCGCGTGGGAATGCGTGCGCCAGTTCGATGCGCCGGCCTGCGTCATCGTCAAGCATGCCAACCCCTGCGGCGTCGCCGTCGCCGCCGACCCGCTCGCCGCCTACGAACTCGCCTATGCCACCGATCCCACCTCGGCCTTCGGCGGCATCATCGCGTTCAACCGTCCGCTGGATGCGGCCACGGCGAAGGTGATCCTGAAACGCCAGTTCGTCGAGGTGCTGATCGCCCCGGCGGTGGATGCGGGCGCGGTGGAGGAAGCGACGAAGAAGGCGAACGTGCGGGTACTCGAGATCCCCCACGGTGACGGCCGCAATACGCACGACGTGAAACGCGTCGGCTCCGGCCTGCTGGTGCAGACCGCCGATCATCGCCAAGTGGGCCGCGACGAGCTGACCGTGGTCAGCAAGCGTCAGCCCAGCGCACAGGAAATCGACGACCTGCTGTTCGCCTGGCGCGTGGCCAAGATGGTCAAGTCCAACGCGATCGTCTACGCGAAGGACAACCGCACGGTGGGCATCGGCGCCGGGCAGATGAGCCGCGTGGTCAGCGCGAAGATCGCCGGCATCAAAGCCGAGGAAGCCGGCCTTACGGTGCCCGGCAGCGCCATGGCCTCGGATGCGTTCTTCCCCTTCCGCGACGGCATCGACGCCGCCGCCGCCGCGGGCATCCGTGCGGTCATCCAACCCGGTGGTTCCATGCGCGATAGCGAAGTGATCGCCGCCGCGGACGAGAACGACATGGCGATGGTGTTCACGGGCGTGCGCCACTTCCGGCACTGAGGTCCTGCACCGGGTCGCGGCGCAGTGCATAGCGCCGCGCCAGCACCGCGCAGGTCATCAGCTGGATCTGGTGGAACAGCATGATCGGCAGCACGATCAGTCCCAGCGGATGGCCGGCGAACAGCACCTTCGCCATCGGCACGCCCGAAGCCAGGCTTTTCTTCGAGCCGCAGAAAACGATGGTGATCTCGTCTTCCGCGGCGAAGCCGAGCGCCCGCGCCCCGTAGCGCGTGGCCAGCAGCGCACAGGCCAGCAGCACGATGTTCACCACGACCAGCCCGCCCAGCACCCGCGGTGGCAACTGGTGCCATAGCCCCTGCAGCACCGCCGCGCTGAACGCGGTATAGACCACGAGCAGGATCGAACCGCGATCGACATAGGTCAGCAACGTGGCGTGCCGACGCACCCAGCCACCGATCCAGCGCTGCGTCACCTGCCCGGCCACGAACGGCACGAACAGCTGCAGCACGATGGCCCCGACCGAGTGCCAGGACAGACCGCCCTGCCCGGTGCCGGCGATCATCGCGCCGACCAGCAGCGGCGTGATGAAGATACCGAGCAGGCTCGACGCGGACGCCGAGACGATCGCCGCGGGCACGTTGCCCCGCGCGATCGAGGTGAACGCGATGGACGACTGGACGGTGGAGGGCAGCGTGCACAGGAACAGGATGCCCAAGTAAAGGTCTGGCGTGACCAGCGGCGACAGGATGGGCTTCAGCAGCAGGCCAAGCAGCGGAAACAGCACGAACGTGCTGGCCAGCACCGTCAGGTGCAGGCGCCAGTTCGTCATGCCCGCCACCACGGCCTCGCGGGACAGCTTGGCGCCGTGCAGGAAGAACAGCAGGGCGATGGCGATGTCGGTCACCACCTCGAACACACCGGCTGCGCTGCCGCGGCAAGGCAGCAGGCTGGCCAGGATCACGGTGGCGATCAGGGACAGGGTGAATCCGTCGGGAAGGAAACGGCGCATGGCGATGGCCTGGGAGTAACAAGGCACCTATTGCAGCGCCGGCCACTTGATAAGGCAAATCGTTTTATCTGATCCGGTGATACATTAATCGCATGAATGTCTCCCTGCGCCAGTTGCGTGCGTTTCTCGCTGTCGCCGACCAGCGGCATTTCCGGCGTGCGGCCGAGACACTGCATCTCACCCAGCCGGCCGTCAGCCGCCTGGTCGCCGACCTGGAAAGCGAACTGGATGTCCGCCTGTTCGATCGCAGCACCCGCGAAGTCGTGCCGACCGAGGCCGGCCGATACCTGGAACAGGCACTGGCACGCGTGCTCGACGAACTGGACGGCGTGCTGGCGCATGCGCGCACCCAGGCCGATCCGTTACGCGGCCGTGTGCGCCTCGCCGCGGTACCCACCCTGGCGGCCGGGCTGGTGCCACCCTGCATCGCCTGGTGCGCGCGGCACCACCCGGCGCTGGAGATCATCCTGCGCGACCAGAACCAGGCCCAGGTGCTGGATGCCGTGCGTGGCGGCGAGGTGGACTTCGGCCTGACGGTGGAGCCGGCCACGGTGGAGGAATTCGACACCGAGACCCTCATGCACGACCCGTTCGTCGTGGTCTTGCCACCGGATCATGCCTTCGCCACGCGTCGCACCGTGCCATGGGAGGCGCTGGCCGACCAGCCGCTGGTGCTGCTGGATCATGCATCGGGCAGCCGCCGCCTCATCGATGCCGCTTTCGCGAAGGCGAACATCCCCATGCGGGTGGTACTCGAGGTAGGTCATCCCCATACCGCCTTCCGCATGGTGGAAGCGGGGCTCGGCATCACCGTCACGCCCCGGCTTTCGCTGGACGCCCTGCGTTCCGGACTGGTCACCGCGCCGCTCACGCCACGCCGCGGCCGCGCGGTGACACTGGTGCGACGTCGGGCACGCTCGCTGTCGCCCCCGGCGCAGACGGTATGGGAAGCCTTTCGCGACATCGCACTCACGCGGACTTAAACGAAGGGTGCGCATGCTCGGCGCTTTACCGCAGGAGCCCGCCGATGAGCTACGCGCTTTATTACTGGACCGGACTGCAGGGCCGTGGCGAATTCGTCCGCCTGTGCCTGGAGGATGCCGGCGCCACGTATACCGATGTGGCACGCATCGAGGGCGACGACGCGATGACGCCCTTCCTCGAAGGCCAGCACGAGGGGGCGCTGCCGTTCGCGCCGCCGTTCCTCAAGTCGGGCCACCTGGTGATCGCACAGGTCGCCAATATCCTGCAGTACCTCGGCCCGCGGCACGACCTGGTGCCGGAAAGCGAGTCCAGGCGCCTGTACGCCCATCAACTCCAGCTGACCGTCAGCGATATCGTGGCCGAGGCGCACGATACGCATCACCCGGTATCCACGGCACAGTATTACGAGGACCAGCGCGACGAGGCGAAGAAGCGAGCGAAGGATTTTCGCGAGCTGCGTATTCCCAAATACCTGGGCTATTTCGAGAAGGCACTGGAGCGTGGCGGCGGCCGGTTCGTGCTGCACCAGCATTCGTACGTGGACCTGTCGTTGTTCCAGCTGATGACGGGACTCGAATACGCCTTCCCGAAGGCCATGGCGAAACAGGCGCTGCCGTTGCTGCGCGACCTGGCCCGCCGTGTGGCGGACCGCCCGAACATAGCCGCCTACCTGGCCTCCGATCGCCGCATGCCATTCAACACCACGGGTATCTTCCGCCACTACCCCGAACTGGACGGCTGAGCGGCCTACCAGGCATCGCCAGCGTCATGCCCCCCGATCCAGAGAGCATGACGCTGGGGCCCATCGGTCAATTCCTGTCGACGGGCTTGGGCGCCGCGCCCCATTCGTACACCTTGTAATAAACCGGATTGACCGGACCGTTCTTCGGGTCGTTGTGCAACTTGCCGTCCGGGTCGGCCATGTACGTCTGCGGCACGCCGTTCTTGGGCGTCACCACGACCATGAACAGCCGGCCACCCGTACGGTATTCCTCAACACGGTCGTCGCCCTGCTGGCGCACGGTCACCTGCGGCGCCTGCTGGCCGCGCGCGTCCACTGCGCCGTGGTCCTGCATGGCCGGCAGGTCCACCGGAGAGCGAACGCCCTGGGCATCGGAGGTAGCCGGGGTGGACTTGCCGTCCTGCGCCTCGTCGTACGTGACCGGGCGGTCCACGGGCTTCTGGCCCGAGCGGTCCGGCTCACCGGGTTTGACGCCCGGATCGTTCAGGCCCGGCGGCGGAGGCAGCGGCGCGAACTTCGTGGCGGTCTGGGCGAAGGCGGGCAGCGCCAGGGCGAGGGCAAGCGCAGCGACGAGGATGGGCGAGCGGTTCATGGGAAGTCTCTCCTGGCGGGGTGCCGAGAATAGCAAGGCGACAGCGGCTTTCCACGTGAACAAACCCTGCGCGACCGGCCATGAGAGAATCCGGGGATGCCTACACTCACGCTCATCGACGGGTCCTCGTACCTGTACCGCGCCTTCCACGCGCTGCCGCCCCTGACCAACGCCTTCGGCGAGCCCACGGGCGCACTGTTCGGCATCGTCAATATGTTGCGCACGACGATGAAATCCGGCCCCGACTACGTGGCGTTCGTCTGCGATGCGCCCGGGCGCACGTTCCGCGACGATCTTTACCCGGAGTACAAGGCCAACCGTCCGTCGATGCCGGACGACCTGCGCGCCCAGGTCGAGCCCATGATGAAGATCGTCGGGGCGCTCGGCTTCCCCATCCTGTGCGTGCCCGGCGTGGAGGCCGACGATGTGATCGGCACGCTGGCCCGCCAGGCCGCCGAGCAGGGTATCGACACGATCATCTCCACGGGCGACAAGGATTTCGCGCAGATGGTCGGCAAGCACACGCTGCTGATCAACACGATGACCAACACCACGCTGGATACCGACGGCGTGATCGCAAAATTCGGCGTGCGCCCGGACCAGATCGTCGATTACCTCTCGCTCATGGGCGACAGCATCGACAACGTGCCGGGCGTGGAAAAATGCGGCCCGAAAACCGCCGCCAAGTGGCTGGCCGAGTACGGCAACCTCGACGCCCTGCTCGCCAACGCCGACAAGATCGGCGGCAAGATCGGCGAGAACCTGCGCGCGGCCATCCCGCGACTGCCGCTATCGCGCGAACTGGTCACGATCCGCACCGACGTGCCGCTGGAATTCGCCCCCGTGGACCTCGCCCTGCGCGATCGCGACGTGGAAGCACTGCGCGAGCTTTATGCGCGCTACGACTTCAAGGCGGCGCTGAAGGATCTCGACGCCGGTGTCGACGCGCCGGTGCGTGGTGCCGGGGCCATCGCCGCTTCGCCGGCCGGCGCGCTCGTCGCCACCCCCGACGCGTCGCTGTCGCACGCGGGCGAGTACGAACTGGTGCTCACCGAGGCCCGTTTCGCCGCGTGGCTGGAGAAGCTCGAGACTGCCACGCTGATTGCCTTCGACACGGAAACCACCAGCATCGATGCGATGCAGGCGGAGATCGTCGGCGTCTCGCTCGCGGTGGAGCCGGGCAAGGCGGCCTACATCCCGCTCACCCACGATTATCCCGGCGCGCCTGCGCAGTTGCCGAGGGATCACGTGCTGGGTGCGCTCAAGCCGATCTTCGAAGACCCGCGCCGGCGCAAGGTGGGCCAGCACGGCAAGTACGACATCAACGTGCTGTCGCACTACGGGATCGAACTGCGCGGCCTGGCGCACGACACCATGCTGGAGTCGTACATCTTCAACGCCACCGCCACGCGCCACGACATGGATTCCCTGGCGCAACGTTACCTGGGCTACACCACGATCAAGTACGAGCAGGTGGCCGGCAAGGGCGCCAAGCAGATTCCGTTCTCGCAGGTGGACTGCGACACGGCCTGCCGCTACGCCGCGGAGGATGCCGACATCACGCTGCGCCTGCACCACGCACTGTGGCCGAAGCTGGAAGCCGAACCCTCGCTGCGTGCGGTCTACCAGGACATCGAGATCCCGCTGGTGCCTGTACTGGCAAAGATGGAGCGCACCGGCGTGCTGATCGACGCGCACGTGTTGCGCCTGCAGAGCCAGCAGTTGGGCAAGCGCATGCTGGAGCTGCAGACGCTGGCCCACGCCTCGGCGGGTCACGAGTTCAACCTGGATTCGCCCAAGCAGCTGCAGGCCGTGTTGTTCGACGAACTGGGCCTGGCCGCGAAGGTCAAGACACCCACGGGCCAGCCGTCCACGAACGAGGAAGCCCTGGAGGCGATCGCCGAGACCCACGAGCTGCCGCGCTTGATCCTGGAGTACCGGGGCCTCGCCAAGCTGCGCTCCACGTACACCGACAAGCTGGCCGGCATCGTCAATCCGCGCACGGGCCGCGTGCACACCAGCTATCACCAGGGCGCCGTGGCCACCGGCCGGCTGAGTTCGTCCGACCCCAACCTGCAGAACATCCCCGTGCGCACCGAGGAAGGCAGGCGCATCCGCCAGGCCTTCGTCGCCCCGCCCGGCTGGCGCATCGTCGCGGCCGATTACTCGCAGATCGAACTGCGCATCATGGCCCACCTGTCGGGTGACGAAGGCCTGGTGCGCGCCTTCCGCGACGGCGGCGACGTGCACCGCGCCACGGCGGCCGAGGTGTTTGCCGTGCCCGCGGCGGAGGTCACCACCAACCAGCGTCGCGCCGCCAAGGCGATCAACTTCGGCCTGATGTACGGCATGAGCGCCTTCGGACTGGCCAAGCAGCTCGGCGTGGACCGTGGCGAAGCGTCCGATTACATGGCCCTGTATTTCGCCCGCTACCCGGGCGTGCGTGCCTTCATGGATGCCACGCGCGAGCAGGCGCACCGCGACGGCTTCGTCCAGACCCTGTTCGGCCGCCGCCTGTACCTGGACAACCTCACCTCCCGTAACCAGGCCTTCCGTGCTGGCGCCGAACGCGCGGCCATCAACGCGCCCATGCAGGGCACCGCCGCGGACATCATCAAGCGCGCCATGATCGTCGTGGCCGCGTGGATCGCCCCGCGCGACGATGTACGCCTGCTCATGCAGGTGCACGATGAACTGGTCTTCGAAGTACGCGAGGACGCGGTTGACGAGATCCGGGCCGGCATCGAAACGCACATGACGGCGGCCGCCACGCTCAGCGTGCCCCTGCAGGTGGACATCGGCGTGGGCGCGAACTGGGACGAGGCGCATTGAGCCTACCTACAACCGATTGATTGGGAAGGGGAAATAATTATTCCCCAACTTTCTTTCGGTCAGACTGAAACTTTGTCCGTATTCGGGCGTCTATATATTCGGGCGCACGCAACGGCGTCCCATCGGTGGGTTCCACCTCCCTGGGACCACCCTCAGGACGACCCGATCATCCCCTGGATCGGGTTATCCACCCCACCCCGGCGGCTCCCCTGGCCTCCGGGGTTTTTTTTGGTCCTTCACCATGACCGTGAAAGGCGGCGCGAATCGTCTTGAAGACGTATTCGAGGCCGTGAACACGGCGTCCGCTCAGTGAACTGGCCAACGACACGGTTGCCACTAGCCCAAACAACTGCGCGTTTTGGCGGCGACGTTGATACAGCCCATAATTGGGCGATCACATCACAGGACTAAAGGGAATCGACGATGGAACTGGATCACATTTTTATCTGTGTGGATGATGACGGTCGAGGCGCTGATGCGCTGACAGCCCTTGGACTCATCGAAGGAGCACCGAACACACATCCAGGCCAAGGCACTGCCAATCGGAGATTCTTCTTCCGAAATTCTTTCATCGAGCTTTTACATCTTGTCGATGAGTCAGAAGCTCAAAGTCAGTTAACAGCACCAACCCAGCTCTTTGATCGCTTCAAGTGCGCGGATGGAGTCGCCGCGCCCTTCGGCGTTTGCTTCAGACCATCCACCGCAGGCGAGAAGCCAGCATTTCCGGCTTGGGAGTATCGACCTGTTTACTTACCACCTGCCCTGAAAGTCGACGTGGGATATGCGCCTGTATCCGAACCGATGTGGTTTTTTCTTTCGTTTGCCAGGAGACCCGATGAGGCTCCGATTGAGCGCGCCCAGCCGTTAGAACACGCCAACGGCTTTCGCGACATGACATCTGTACGGGTTACCACCCCCTACAGCCAGGCTTTTTCTGCACCCGCCAATTGCGCAAACCAGCTGCAAGGATTTGACATTGCTCATGGCGATGAGCATCTAGTCGTATTGGAAATCGATCATGGCGCAAGCGGCCAGACACACGACTTACGTCCAGGGTTACCGATGATTATAAACTGGTGATGTAAAGCCAAGTCATACGTAAAAAAGCTTTTTTTGGTGCTGGGGCCGCCGCTCACGGATCGAGGCGTACCCAGCGTTTGTCGACTTTCGCGCAAACGTGGTCGCCACCGCTCGGGCAGAGGCCGAGCCGGCCGGATGTCTGTGCGGCGTTGATCTGCTTCACCCAGCGCGTGGCACGCGATGCCTCGTGTGCTTCCCATAGCGCATAGCCCGCGACGCCGATCAACGCGACCGACCCCAGCGCCGACACAGCGAACGCCTTCCACGCAAAAGCCGCCTGCAGCTTGCCCACCGAAAGCATGCGCGCCTCAAGCCGCTGGGCCGCACCCTCCAGCCGACGTTCCGATGCGCGCACCACCTCGCTAAATCGCTCGATCGCCTTACGGGTGCCGCCGTCCAACGCGTCGCTGGCCGCGCGATGCACGCCCGCCGATACCTGCTCCGAGGCCGCCAGCGATTGTTGCGCCTGCAGGCCCATGGCCTGGCTCGCGCGCATCGTCTCGCGTGCCACCCCGTCCATGCGCTTCTCAATCCGGTCCGTCACCGCCGCCAGTTTCACCGTCAGCGACCTCACATCCTTTTCGTCCATGTATCGCTCCTTACATCGTCATACTCATTACCGGACCCTGCTGAGCCTGTGCTTGTGCCTGTGCCTGCTGCAGGGCCAGATCCTGCTGGCGATTCGCTTCCTGGCCGGCTTGCAGGAACGCCTGGCCCTCCGGGGATTGCAGGTATTCCTGGCCAATCGTTTCGAACGCCTTGTCGTCGTTGGCAACCGTTGCCGCGTAGAGACGTTCAAAGGGATCGTCGCTCACGGCGGTGAGTGGACGATCGAACGTTCCGAAAGGCGCCTGCGTCCAATCACGTTTTGGAAGCTCCCGTGAGATCTCTTTGTTCAGATCACTCCCGGGCACGGGATCACGGATGGTACGAAAGTCGTTCGGCGTGAGGATCGGTAGGTAACTGTGCTTCCCATCCACCCCATGTGGCTCGAGGTGACCGATGTGCCCGTGCGTGCGCTGGATGCCAGCATGATTCAACGCGGCCCACGTGTAGTCCACGCAATTGTTTCGAATGTCTTTGTAGGTCAGGTCGAAGCCGAAGCGGCCGGGGTTTGGGCCGAACTCGTATAACTTGTCGTACTGATCCTTTGATATCTCCATCGTTCTCTCAAAGAATGGATCCATATATCGCTTATCGTCATCATTAAACGGCCTTCCAGGACCATTGATATCGCCGTGACTTTCCGGAGCAAATCCCCAGCTCTTTTTTTCAACCCCGTCGGTTATGGTGTAAAAAACGTGACCCGTGATAGATCGATCCATAGCCGAGATATCCACCGCCGCGGCTCCACGGTCTCCACGGATCGGAGTTCCGGGAGCGGCGGCGTGAATAGTTACCGTGTATCGCCGATTATCCATTAGTCACCTTATTTTCCATGGGGGAATTCGCGTTCGACTGTCAGCCAAGTCGGAACGGCTCCTAAGATCGGCATATCCGACACGGTCGATACCTCGATTCGATAACGTCCATAATCAGGAAAGCGAAAAGACACGACCTGCATATGCGCAACGTCTCGGAGCTGTCCACTTGACGATACGTACGCGATGTCTGTTCCTCGCTCACACATCGAAGGCAGGAATGTATAGGTGTCAGTTCGGATGTCGTAATCGAAGTCGTAATCGTTGACGTCGACGGGAATTTCACTGCCCTCGACCTGGCGGAAGATTCGCACCCGGAGATAAAGCCTGGCTTTGGGCGGAGATCCTCGCAGTTGGTCCGCCGGCCCATGCAAACTTCCATCCTTTATGTAGAAGCCAACCATGTAGACGTTGTGGATGTTTGCGTTGTCCGGAGTAATGGTTACAGGAATGCTTACAGATTCCCCCGCCCTGCTCGCATCGAACCGCACAGATGCAAGCGGAGGAAAAGAGCCCTTGTGACATGCGCCGACGCACCACGCCAGCCCAAGAACTACCGCCGTACGTGTCAACGCCCGGACAAGGACGCCGCTCCTGGCACTAGACATTCGCAGTCGCTTTCTCGACGCGCCCACCACTACTGCGCAGACTTTGAAGGTGCCCCCTCTCGCATCCGTGCACTCGTCACTTGCCATGACGGTACTGTCGTTCAACAGTCAACCACGATGCAATCGGCTCGAAGATCACTAGATCGTCAACCGTTTCGACATCAAACCGATAGCTCCCATAATGTGGAAGCTTGAAAAATACGATCTCCATATCGACGATATCGCGCCGGGTGCCATGTATATCGACGTTGAAAACGTCTGGTCCGTAAGCACGGGCGGCTTCAACGCTCCCGTCTTGATTGTCGTAGTCATGAAGGACGACATCCTCCTCTCTGCCTTTCTCGCCCATGGACACCAGTCTCACTTTTAAGAACAGGTGTGCACCCCGCGGCCTGCTCCAGAACATGAGCAACGGATCGCCCATCTCTGGCATGAGGTATTTGAAGGAGAGCATGTACGTGTACTCCAGCGGAGCAGACGGAGGCACCGTGAACGGAATGCTCAAGAAGTTTCCAGTTCGTGCCACGGAAAACGGTGCGCTCGCAAATGGCGGCACAGCCTTATCGGCACAGCCAGACAACACCGCGCATACAGCCACCATGGCCAACATCGACTTCCTCATACCGCGCTCCCTTGTCGAGTTGCGGAGCATGCCGATATGCGGCCGCCCTGTAAACACCTAAAGTATTGAGAAATAAGGACATTGAGAGTGTTCTCACGAAGGCGCGCCATCTAGATCGCTACATAACGCGCTCGTTGCGCCGAACGAGCACAGACCATCCCCACGCCGCCCTCACATTCGTCAACGCATGCTCCCGCCACCGATCAAAACAGGGAAAAACCACATGCGCGCAGGTCTTATCGTCGTTGGCATCATTCTTGTCGCGGCAGGTATCTGGGTCACCATCGGCAACGGCAGCTACCAGAAGACCGACACTGTCGCCTCGATCGGCTCGGCCAAGATCGAGGCCACCCATGACAAGTCCATCCCGCAGTGGGTGGGTATCGCGGGTATCGTGATCGGTGGCATCGTCGCCGTGGCGGGTATCGCCCAGAAGCGTTAAGCAGCCGGGCCACGGTGGGAGCCCATTCGCTACACTAGGCGGATGGATGTATCCCACCTTCTCGACGATCTCAACGACGCCCAGCGGGAGGCCGTCAGCGCCCCTCCCGGGCATTACCTGATCCTCGCGGGCGCCGGTTCCGGCAAGACCCGCGTGCTGATCAACCGGATCGGCTGGCTGACCCAGGTCGAGCGTGTGCCGTCCTGGGCCATCCTGGCGGTCACCTTCACCAACAAGGCCGCAGGCGAGATGCGCTCCCGCCTGGATGGCATCATCCCGGGCGGCACGCAGGGACTCACAGTCGGCACCTTCCACGGCATCGCGCATCGCCTGTTGCGGCGCCACTGGCGTGAAGCCGGGTTGGTGGAAGGCTTCCAGATCCTCGATTCCGACGACCAGCAGCGCCTGATCAAACGGGTGATCGCCGGCATGGGGCTGGACGAAGCGCGCTTCCCGCCGCGCCAGGCCGCCTGGCAGATCAACAACTGGAAGGACGAAGGCAAGCGCCCCGACGGCATCGAGCACCGCGACCATCCGGTGACGCGCACCTTCGTCGAGGTGTACAAGGCCTACGAGCAGCAGTGCCAGCGCGCCGGTCTGGTGGATTTCGCCGAGTTGCTGCTGCGCGCGCACGAGTTGTGGCTGAAGGATCCCCAGGTTCTCAAGCACTACCAGGACCGCTGGCGCTACCTGCTGATCGACGAGTTCCAGGACACCAATACGCTGCAGTACGCCTGGATCCGCGTGCTGGCGGGCAGCACCGGGCAAGTGTTCGTCGTGGGTGACGACGACCAGGCCATCTATGGCTGGCGCGGTGCCAAGGTGGAGAACGTGCAGCAGTTCCTGCGTGAT
Organism: Xanthomonas sp. NCPPB 2632; assembly: GCF_041228075.2. Lineage (NCBI taxonomy): Bacteria > Pseudomonadati > Pseudomonadota > Gammaproteobacteria > Lysobacterales > Lysobacteraceae > Xanthomonas > Xanthomonas sp. NCPPB 2632. Next base: position 557,407 of record NZ_CM192979.1, on the reverse strand, counting down.
TTCCAGGGCGCGAAGACGATCCGCCTCGAGCAGAACTACCGCTCCACGTCCACCATCCTCAACGCCGCCAACGCGGTCATCGCGCGCAACGGCGGGCGCCTGGGCAAGCAGCTGTGGACCGACGGCGGCGCGGGCGAGCGCATCGCGCTGTACGCGGCCTACAACGAGCAGGACGAAGCGCGCTTCGTCATCGAGCGCATCCGCGAGCACGTGGCCGAGCACGGCAACGCGCGCGATTGCGCCATCCTCTATCGCTCCAACGCGCAGTCGCGCAACTTCGAGGAACAGCTGATCCAGCGCGACCTGCCCTACCGTGTCTACGGGGGCCTGCGCTTCTTCGAGCGTGCCGAGATCAAGGACGCCCTGGCCTACCTACGCCTCGCCTCCAACCGCCACGACGACGCCGCGTTCGAGCGCGCCGTGAACACGCCGCCGCGCGGCATCGGCGACCGCACGCTCGACGAACTGCGTCGCCGTGCACGCAGCGACGGCAGCTCGATGTGGGAAGCCACGCTGACCGAGGCCTCCATCGGCGGCCTGGCCGGGCGGGCCAAGAATGCCCTGAAGGCGTTCATCGGCCTGATCGACAACCTGGCGCGCACGTTCGGCGGCCACGACAACGTCAGCGGCGACGAATCCCCCACCGCTCTCAACCTGGCCGAGCAGATCGAGCACGCGATCCTGCACACCACGCTGCGCGATTTCTACGAGAACGACAAGCGCGGCAACGGCGAGGCGCGCGTCGAGAACCTCGACGAGCTGGTCAACGTGGCCAGCCGCTTCGAGATGACGCCGGAGGACATCGACGCCGGCCTCAACGAACTCTCCGCCTTCCTCTCGCATGCCACGCTGGAAGCCGGCGAAGGCCAGGGCGAGGCCTGGGACGATTGCGTGCAGCTGATGACGCTGCACTCGGCCAAGGGCCTGGAGTTTCCTGTGGTGTTCCTGGTCGGCATGGAGGAAGGCCTGTTCCCGAGCCAGCGCTCAACCGAGGAAGAAAACCGCCTCGAGGAGGAACGCCGCCTGGCCTATGTCGGCATCACACGCGCGCGTGAACGGCTGTTCCTCTCCCATGCGGAGTCCCGGCGCATGCACGGTACCGAGATGCTGGCGCGGCCCTCGCGCTTCCTCGGCGAGATCCCGCCCGAGCTGATCGACGAACTGCGCCCCCGCGTGCAGGTGTCGCGTCCTGCCTACGCCGACCGCTTCTCGGGTGGTTCGTCACTGGAGGAGGCCTCGCCCATCCGCCTCGGCCAGCGCGTCAGCCATCCGAAGTTCGGCGAAGGCACCCTCGTCAGCGCCGAAGGTGCGGGTTCGCACATGCGTGTGCAGGTGAACTTCGAGGATGCCGGCAGCAAGTGGTTGGTTTACGCTTACGCCAATCTGACCGTGTTGTAAGGGGCGCCAGGGCCATCGATCGGCCGGGGCCGCAACGCGGCCCATGGACGCCGGGGGAAAGCGATACATGATCGTCGGGATCGATCTGGGCACCACCAACAGCCTCGTGGCCGCGTGGGTCGACGGCGTGCCGCGGCTCATACCGAATGCCCTCGGCCGCACGATAACGCCGTCCTGCGTGGGCATCGACGACGACGGCCGTGTCCTCGTGGGCGAAGCCGCCCGCGAGCGCCTGCAGACCCATCCCCAGCTCACCGCCTCGCTGTTCAAGCGTTACATGGGCAGTACGCGCAGCGTACGACTGGGCGACCGCGACTACCGCCCGGAAGAACTGTCCGCCCTCGTGCTGCGCTCGCTGAAGGCGGACGCGGAGGCTCACCTCGGCCAGCCCGTTACCGAGGCGGTCGTCACGGTGCCGGCGTATTTTTCCGATGCCCAACGCAAGGCAACGCGTCTTGCCGGCGAACTGGCCGGACTAAAGGTTGAGCGGCTGCTCAACGAACCCACTGCGGCCGCGCTCGCCTATGGCCTGCACGACGACGGCGGCGGCGAAACCCAGTTTCTCGTCTTCGATCTGGGCGGCGGCACCTTCGACGTATCGGTGCTGGAGATGTTCGACGGCGTGATGGAAGTGCGGGCGAGCGCGGGCGACAACATGCTCGGCGGTGAGGATGTCACCACGCTGATCGTGGATCTCGCCTTTACCCAGGGCCTGCCCGAAGCGGCGCGTAACGATGCCGTATTCATGCAGCGTCTGTCGGCCCGTGCCGAGGCCGCCAAACATGCGCTGACGACCCGCGGAAGCGTTGCCTTCGAGATGGCCTGGCAGGACACCGCGGTGCTGGTCGCCGTCGACACCGGCATGCTGGAGACGGCGGCGCAGCCGCTGCTCAACCGACTCTGGCGCCCGATCGAGCGGGCCCTGCGCGACGCGCGCATTCGCGCGGCCGACCTCGACAACATCGTACTGGCCGGCGGCGCCACGCGCATGCCGATGATCCGCGCGCTGGTCACGCGGATGTTCGGTCGTTTTCCCGCGGTGGGTCACAACCCCGATGAAGTGGTCGCCCTCGGCGCCGCCGTGCAGGCCGGGCTGAAGATGAAGGACAAGGCGCTCGACGAGCGGGTGATGACGGATGTATGCCCCTACACGCTCGGCACCGAGGTGGCCCGCTTCCTCGACGATGGCTCGCAGACGCCCGGGTTCTACGCGCCGGTGATCGAACGCAACGCCGTGGTGCCCGTGAGCCGCGTGCAGCGATTCGTTCCGGTATCGCCGCAGCAGAAGCAGATCCGCATCGGCGTCTACCAGGGCGAGTCGCGCATGGTCCGCGACAATATCGCGCTGGGCGAGGTTACCGTGCCGCTGTCGCCCGGCCCCGGTCATGCCGAGGGCGTGGATGTGCGGTTCACCTATGACGTCAACGGCCTGCTCGAGGTGGAAGTGACCGTGGTGGCCACGGGTGAGGTGGCGCGCGCGGTGATCGAGAGCGGCGATGCGCACATGCCCCCCGACGAAGTGGCCCGGCGTCTGGCGGCGCTGGCCGAACTCAAGATCCATCCACGCGACACGCTGGAGAACCGCACGTTGCTCGCGCGGGCGGACCGGCTCTACGAACAGCTGCTGGGTGAGGTGCGCGAGCGTCTGGGCGAGCGCATCCTGCGCTTCGAGCAGGTGCTGGCCACGCAGGACCCGCGACTGATTTCCCGGGACAGCACCGCGTTCCGCGAAGCCGTCGACGCCATCGAACACGACCACCGTTTCGCGGTGCCACCCTCGGAATGAGCACGCCCACGCCGACACCGTGGCACCTGGAGGCGCTGGGCCTGCCCGCGCACGCCGATCGCGTGGCGGTCCGCCGCGCCTACGCGGCGGCGCTGCGCCGTATCGACCCGGCGGTGGACCCGCGGGGGTTCGCGCACCTGCGCGAGGCCTACGAGGCGGCTCGCGCGTGGTGCGAGGCCATGGCCGCCGACGCCGCGGCAGCGGAAGCTGCCGTCGAGGCGCCAGCGGAGATGCCGTGCGAGGCGGTCGACCCTGTCGACGCACCACAGTCCGGCAACGCACCGGCCGATGTCACCGTCCCGTCGGGTGACGACGTGGATGACGAGGCCGTCGCTTCCGCGACCGATCCCACGATCGTCCTGGCCTGGCGATTTGCCGCCGACGTGGCGGCGCAGAGGCCCGATGAGGTGGCGACCTCGCTCACGCAGGCCCTGGCCGAAGTACGCACGCAGTACATCGACGCGCCAGGACGCTTCGAGGAACACCTGATCGACCTGATCGGCCTGCAGCGCATCGGCCATCGCGCGGCGGTGTTCGCGGCGATGGAGGACCAGTGCCACTGGCGCGAGGTCGGCCACCTGGCCTCCCTGGGCGAACGTGGCCGCTGGATCGAAACCGTGATGGTGCAGCGCGATGCCTGGGCCCAGCTCGACAGCGGCTGGCGCGAGGCATGGCTGGCGCGCTTCGTCCGCGCGGAAGCGGGGCTGGACCGCTCGCTGCTGCGAGACTGGCCCGACGTGGCACGTCTCTACCAGCGCTATCCGGCGTGGATCGGCCTGCACCTCTCGGCGGCCACACTGAGCGCATGGCAGGCCCTGTTCGATGCACAGTCGCCCTCGACACGCGACGAACTGACACGCATGGCCGCACCGGATTCGGCCTACCTGCCCGCCCACGTGGCGCGAGCACGACAGCGGTCCGGGCAACGATCCACCCGTCTGACGGTCAGCGGATTCGTGTTGGCCGCGCTGGTGGGCATCGCCAACCTCGTCTCCACCGGCTTGCGCCAGGGCGGTACCGCAGCGTACGGCTACTCGACGGTGCCCGCGGATACACCGCGTCAGTGCGTCGAACTCTACGTCGAACTCGACAAGCCCGATGCGCTGAAAGACCGATTACCCGAGGACGTAAAACGCCTGAAGACGCGGGCCGATCGCTGCGCGGGCGCGGGGCACTGGCATCCGCCGGTGCCCCCTCGCTGACTCAGGGCGACAGGCGCGGCACGCCGTGCTGGTCGCGCTCTTCCACGGCCGTTACGCGGGTATCGATGCGACGCGAGCGAACCTCGGGCAAGGCTTCGGTGGCCTCGCCACGTGCCAGCGCCAGGGCATTGCGATAGCAACGCTGGGCGATGTCGGCGTGATCCTCGCCCACGTACACGTCGCCCAGGGCCTCCCAGGCATCGGCACTGGGCGCGATGGCAAGCGCCCGCTCGAGATACGGCCTGGCCTTGCCCCACAGGCGCACGCGCACGCACATGCGGCCCACGGCCGTCAGCAAGGCGGCATCGTTGGGATGCGTGTCGATCCAGGCTTCCGCCTTGCGCAGGCGCTGGTCGATGTCTTCGGCGCCCATGCCGCCGTACGTCGCCACGAGGGTCGGCGACCATTCGCGACGCAGCGCGGTTTCGATCTCGTCCATCGCGGCCATGGTCTGGCCATGCCGTGCGGCGTGCCGCGCATACGCGTCGACCACCGCGGGAAGGCGGCGCTGGCCCTTCGGCAGTTGCGACCACGCCGCGGACAACGAGGCGCCGTCGGGCGTGCCGGCGATGTACGCGGCCACGACGCGCGACTCGAGTTCGGCCATGGCGCGGGGGCCCAGTTCACTGCTTTTTTGCAGCGGCTCGATGGCCCTCACGGCGTTACGCGTTTCGCCCGTTTCCAGCGACGCCTCGGCGAACTCGATCCAGCCCGCGGGTGTCAGCGCGCCGCTGTCGGCTTCGGGCGCCAGCAAGGCCGCCGCTTCCGATGCACGACCCGCGCGACGCAGCAGGCGTGCGCGCAGCACACGCGCCGCGCGGGGCGTTTCCTGCGCGGCCTGGTCCAGTGTCTCAAGGGCGCGCGTGGATTCACCGTGCCGCTCCGCCGCTTCGGCGGCAGCCAGCAGGGCCGGCCCACGCACGGAGGGATAACGCGCCGCGCGGTTGAGGTCGCGCTCGGCTTCGCCGTGACGGCCTTCGACCAGCGAGACCAGCCCGTCCGACAGGCGGCGGCGACTCAGGTGGCGATGGCGCCGCGTCATGGCGCCGAACGGCCAGCGGATCAGGGCGACCAGCAGCGTGATGGCGGCCCAGGCCAGCAGGAGGATGGCCACGGCCGTGACCACGGTCATCTGCACATTCGTGCCGCGCAGGTGGATGAGCACGTAACCCGGATCGTCCGCCACCCAGTGCCACGCGAACGCGGCGATGGCCGCGACGAGAATCAGACCGACGATCCAGCGCCAGAGCTTCATGGCGTGGCCTTCGGGGCGGACGCCGCCGACGTGGCGGGCGCGGGCGCGGCAGGGGGCGTCGAGGCCGGGGCCACCGGAGTCGCTGTCGCGGCGGGCGCCGATGCACTGGCGGCATGGGCCGGCGCGGCGGTGTCGCCACCCTTGAGGGCGTGCACCGAGCGCAGGCTGCGCAGTTCGGTCAGCGCGGCGCCAAGCTTGGGCGCATTACCCTTCGCCTGGCTGGCGAGCAGCGCAGCCACCCGCGACCGGGCGGCCTGCACGGCAGGCGATGCCGTGTCGAAACGTGCCGACAGCGTGGCGTCCACCCGCTTCAGGGCAGCCTGCCGGCCGGTGTCGTCATACGCCAGCACCGCCGCTTCGGCGTTGGCGACATCCAGCGCCGCCAGTTCGCGGGCGATGCGATCATCCGCCAGCCCCAGTGGCGTACCGTCGTCATGGCTGACCTTGACGATGCTGCCGAGGGCATCGCCGGCACGCTGCCAGAAACCACGATCCTGGGTGGCATCGGCCGGCGCATCGCTGTTCCTCAGCGGCAACGTGGGCAGCTGGGCGCGCAGGTCGGCCAGCGTCGCCAGGTCGCTGGCCCGCGCCGGCGGCGCGATGCCATTCAGTGCCTGGCGCTCGGCGGACAGACTCTGGCGCACCGTGGAGAACGCGGCATCGTTCACCGCGGCCAGCGTCGTGTCGGCGAGGTCGTAGGCCGCCAGCGCAGCGTTGGCATCACCGAACAGGGCGAAGCGTTCCTTCGCCATGCGCAGCAGCGATTCGGTTTCATCGAGCAACATCGCGTCATGGCCGCTGAGGCTGCGCTCGGACAGGTTGGCGACCGCATCCTCAAGATTTTTCGTACGCTCGGACACGCCCTGGATCGCTTCGCGCGCGGAGCGGTTCACGCCATCGGTATCGCCGACGCGGCGCCGGAGGTTGGCGTTGTCGTCGCGCAGGCCGTCCACCGCGGCTTGCAGCGTGTCGACCTGGCCCCGCAGGCCATTGGCGGCGCCGATATCCTGGCGCATGGTCCAGACGGTCCAGCCTGCATAACCGGCGGCGCCCAGCGCGGCCAGCGAGAACAGGATCGCTATCGCCAGCGCGCCGCCGCCGCGACGTGGCGCCGGGTGGGGCGCACGCGTGGCGCGCGCGGTCGGGGGCACGGCGGCCGGGGCGGGCTGCGCCGGAACGGAATCGCTCGGTGGGGTCTCGGTCGTCATGGGGCGCATGCTAGCAGGCCATACGCCAACGCACGGACTACATCCCTCAACGGCGCGTGAACGACACCTGGCTGGCCGCGGCGAGGAGATCCGACGGCATGGCCGAATCGGCCACCACCACGCGCTCGAAGCCCACCGCCATGGCGACATCGCGCAGGCGTTCGCTGCTGACCACGGCCACGGCCTGGACCAGCCGGCGCCATGCCGGTGCGATCAGCGCACGATGCAGGTGATCCAGGGCTTCGGCACTGGACAGCAGCACCGCCGAGCGCCGGGTGAGTTTCAGCAGGGGATCGATGTGGCGGCGATCCAGCCGCGGTGCCACACGATGGTAGACATGGATCTCGCTGAGCCGGGCACCTCGTGCCGCCAGCTGTTCACGCAGCACCCCGCGCCCGCCCGGCGCGCCGATCAGGGCCACCCGCCGGCCCTGGATGTCGGCCAGCTCGGGCAGGCCCAGCACGCCCTCGCTGTTCTGCGAGGCCTCGGGAAACCGGGCGTCCGGCAGGTTGGCGGTGCGCAGGGCGCGGGCCGTGCCGCGACCCACCGCGATGACCACCGCACGCGTGGCGAGAGGCAGGACATCGGCGGCGAAGCGCACGGCGGCCGGGCTGGTGAACACCAGCACGTCGCCCTCCAGCGCCCGGCGCAGTTCCGCATCGACGGCGCTGGCGTCTTCGGTGGCGCGCAGGGAAAGACCCGGCACGCTGACGGGAATACCGCCCAGCTTGCGCACACGCCGGCTCATCGGCCCCGCAGTGCCGGCGGGGCGGGTGATGACGACCGTGACGTTGCGAAGCGGCTGGGTACGGCTCACGAGGGGCATCCGGCAAGTGATACGGGAGCATAGGAACATGGGGTCGGCTGCACCAATGCCGAAGGTTGGGTCGCCATACGGATGCGAACGGTTTGCCTCGCCTCGTAGACTTGGCCGCTTATGACCTCGACAACCCACGACCTCGCCCTTCTCGAGCGCTTCATCCTCGACGGCATCCCCCTCGCGCAGGCCATGCAGGTGCGTCTTGCCGAGTTCGATGGCGAGCGTCTGGTCATGACCGCGCCCCTGGCCCCCAACATCAACGACAAGGCCTGCGCCTTCGGCGGCAGCCTGGTCACCCTGATGACCCTGGCCTGCTGGAGCCTGGTCGAGACCATGCTGCGCCGACGTGGCAGCGACTGCGACGTGTTCGTGGCCGATTCGACGGTGCGCTACCTCGACCCGGTCTGGACCGATCTGCGCGCCGAGGCCCGGCTGGCGCCCGGCGCGCGCTGGACGTCGTTCTTCGCCATGCTGGACGGCAAGGGCCGCGCCCGCGCGGACTTCACCTGCATCGTGCCGGGCGACGACGGCAAGCCGCTGGCCAGCATGGACGCACGCTTCGTAGCCAAACGCCGGGCATAATGCCGGCCGACGCCCCGAAGGACCTCGCCATGCGCCGACTCGCCCTGCCCGCCCTGTGCTTCGCCCTGCTCAGCCTCGCCGGCTGCGCCACGGACAAGCGCAACCAGGCGCTGACCACGACCCTGCAGAACTATGCCGGCTCGATCCGCTGGGGCGATTTCACCGGCGCCCAGGTCTACATCGACCCGACCTACACGGAAGAACATCCGCTCAGCTCGATCGAGCAGGGTCGCCTGGCCCAGTTGCGCGTCACCGGCTACGACGAGGGCGGCGGCCCGCGCCCTGACGGCGAAGACGAGGTGGTGCAGGTGGTCCAGATCAGCGTGGTGAACATCAACACGCAGGCGGAGCGCAGCATCGTGGACCGCCAGCGCTGGCATTACGACCGCGAGAAGGGCAAATGGCGACTGATGACCGGGCTGCCGGACTTCACGGTGCACTGAAGCCGCTATAATCGACCGTTTAGCCCTGTTGGCACGCGGAAGACCCGATGAACGACGTACTGCACAAGTTGCCCGAGTTCGTGAGCAACCATACCGCCCTGGTGGCGCTGTTCGTGGTCATCCTGGCCGTGCTGATCGGCGGTGAGGTGTCCCGCCTCTTCCGCAAGTGGAAAAGCCTGACGCCGGCCGGGCTCACCCAGCTCATCAACCGCGACACCCCGCTCATCATCGACCTCTCCGCCAGCGCGGACTTCGAGAAAGCGCACGTGCCCGGTGCGAAGAACGTGGCCATGAGCCAGTTCGATCCGGAAACGCAGAAAGACCTCAGCAAGGCCAGGGAGATGCCGGTCGTGCTGATCGACAAGGACGGCCGTGGCGTGGGCAAGGCCGCCAACCGCCTGATCAAGGCCGGCTTCGCCCGCGTGTTCGTGCTGGAGGGCGGCACCTACGCCTGGCAGGCCGCACAGCTGCCCACGGCCAAGGGCAAACGCTAGAAGCTCCGGCGAACGCCGGTAACCCCGGCGCTCCCGTATTAAAGGCCGTGGATGCCGGCCCGATTGCGCAGGATCGCATCCAGCACGTCGGGCGCCAGGTCGAACGAATCGAAATACAGCCGGTCTTCCGGCAAGCCCGCTTCGACGAATCGCTGCCGCCCGGCGGCGATCATCGGCGGCGGGCCGCTCATGTAGAGGTCCACGTCGGCCAGGTCCGGATGGTCGGCCAGCAGCGCCTCGTGCACCAGGCCCTCGCGCATGCCGCCGGCCCGCGCCTCATCGGCATCGGAAAGCACCGGCGTGAAGGTCAGGTTGGGCACCTTGTCCGCCCAGGAGCGGGCCAGGTCGCGCAGGTAGAGGTCGGCCGCGATACGCGCGCCCCAGTACACGTGCATCGGGCGACGCGTGCCCAGCGCGATGAAGTGCTCGACGATGGCCTTCACCGGCGCGAAGCCAGTGCCACCCGCCATGAACAGCATCGGACGCTCGGCATCCTCCCGCGGCACGAAGGTACCCAGCGGTGCCTCGATGGCCAGGCGATCCCCCGTCTGCAACGACTCGTAAACCCACGACGTGAATCCGCCACCCGGCACGTGGCGCACGTGTAGTTCGATCAGGCCATCGCGGCGCGGACCGCTGGCGATCGAGAACGGACGATGCTTGCCGTCCGTCAGGATGACATCGAGGTACTGGCCGGGCAGCCAGTTCAGGCGCTGGCCGTCCACGGGCTTCAGCCAGATGCCCACGACATCGGGGGCGAGCATGCGCCGCTCGGCCACCGTCGTGTCCAGCCGCCGGTGGGGAATGTCCTCCACCGACGCGATCTCGCGCACGCGGATGGCGATGTCGCCACGCGGCACCGCCTGGCACAACAGGATGGCGTGTTGCTCGCTCTCCGAGGCGGACAAGGCCACGGGCGGATGGTGCGGGTAGCCGCAATCGCCCTCGACGAGAGTGGCCTTGCAACTGCCACAGACACCGCCACGGCACGAGTACGGCAAGGCGATGCCCGCACGCTGCGCGGCTTCGAGCACGGTTTCGTCGGTTTCGGCGTCGAAGCGCTTGCCGGACGTGGTCAGGGTTACGGTGGGCACCCGCACATTGTAGGACAATGACAGCTTGCCCATGGGACGACACAGCATATGGCCATCTGGAAAGACCCTGTCGACCTCGACCGACTCAACGGCTGGAGCCGCGGCACGATGATGGAAACCCTCGACATCCGTTTCATCGGATCGGGCGACGACTGGCTGCGGGGCACGATGCCGGTGGACCACCGCACGCAGCAACCGTTCGGCCTGCTGCACGGCGGCGCGTCGGTGGTGCTGGCCGAGACGCTGGGCAGTTCGGCGGCCCTGCTGACGCTGGACGTCGAGAAGCAGGTGGCGGTTGGCCTTGACATCAACGCCAACCATATCCGCGGCGTGCGCGGTGGCCTGGTGACCGGTACGGCGCGTGCGGCGCACCTGGGCCGGACCACGCAGGTGTGGGAGATCCGCATCGAGGACGAGGACGGCAAGCTGGTCTGCCTGTCACGCCTGACCATGGCCGTGGTCGCGGCGCGCGGCGGCGCGCCGGGAAACCTGCGCTCGTGAGCGAAGGCGCGCCTTACGCCGCCCTCTCGCCCGATGTGGTGCTCGCGGCCGTGGATGCCACCGGCCGCTGGAGTGATGGCCGGCTGCTCACGCTGAACAGCTACGAGAACCGCGTCTTCCAGGTGGGACTGGAAGACGGCGGTTTCGTAGTGGTGAAGTTCTATCGTCCGGGCCGCTGGACCGATGCGGCCATCGAGGAGGAACATGCCTTCGCCCGCGAGCTGGCTGGGGCGGAACTGCCGATGGTGGACCCGCTGGTGTTCGACGGTCGCAGCATGCTGGTCCATGCCGGTTACCGCTACGCGGTGTATCCACGCCGCGGCGGGCGGGCGCCTTCGCTGGAATCGCCCGACCAGCTCATGTGGCTGGGCCGGCTGCTCGCCCGCATGCATGCCCTCGGCGCACGCGAGCCGTTCCGCGCCCGTGGCACGCTGGACCGGGCGACGATGATCGACGCGCCGGTGCGGGCCACGCTGGGCTCGGATCTGTTGCCCGCCCATCTGTTCGACGCCTATCGCCATGCCGCCGAGCGTGTCGCGGAGGCCGTGGCGAACCGCATCGAGGCGGTGGGCCCCGTGCGCCGCATCCGCCTGCATGGCGACTGCCACCCCGGCAACGTGCTGTGGACCGACGCGGGACCGCACTTCGTCGACCTGGACGACGCACGCATGGGGCCTGCCGTGCAGGACCTGTGGATGCTTGCCGGCGACGACGCCATGATGGATGCCCTGCTCGAGGGCTACGGCCAGTTTCGCGACTTCGACCCCACCGAGCTGGCGCTGGTGCCGGCCCTGCGCGCGATGCGCCAGGTGCACTACGCCGGATGGATCGCCGAGCGCTGGCACGATCCTGCGTTCCCCGCCGCGTTTCCGTTCGCGGCCGAGCCGCGCTGGTGGGAACAGCACATCGCCGACCTGCACGACATCGCCGACGACCTCTGATACCCGCCCGCCTTTTCGTTCCTGCCCTTGTACCCCCCGTTTTCGTGGAGACCGCCTTTGAATTCCTTCTTCACCCGTGTCATCGCCGTGTTCGAGATCGCCGGCGGCCTGTTCGGCCTGGTCCACCAGTTCGAGCGCTTGCTCAACGGCCGCTTCAGCGGCGTGGATGCCATCGTCGCCGTGCTGGGCGTGCTGCTGTTCGGCTTCATCCTCGTGGCGGGCGTGCTGCTGGCCAGCAACGACGGGCGTGGCACCTCGATGTCCATCTGGGCGCAGTTCCTGCAGGCGCCGCTGGTGGCCACGCCGGTGTTCAGCTACGCGCTGTCCAGCGGCGCGTTCGCCAATGTATCGCTGACCTTGCAGCGCTCGCCGCATCTCGGCTTCGACTGGGCCATCGCCGAGCACGGCTGGCTGCTGGCGCTCGGCGGGCCCTCGGCCGCGCACCTGGGCATCAACGTGCTGGCACTGGTTTCCTGGCTGGTGCTTCGTATCGGCCGCTGAACCGCGGCATCCCCGCTATCATGGGCGGATGAACACGTCCTCGCTGCCCGTCATCCGCCTCAAGACCGACCGCCTGCCCGGCCACCCGTGGGTCTGGTCCGCCCAGATCGTCAAGCCCGACGATCGCCTGCCGCCCGGCACCGTCGTCGACGTGCACGACGCCAAGGGCCGCTTCGTCGGCCGCGGCTTCTGGAACGGGCATGCGCGCGTCGCCCTGCGCCTGCTCACCACCGATCCCGACCAGCCCGTGGACGAAAGCTGGATCGCCGCGCGCATCGCGCGCGCGGTGGAACTGCGGCGCGAGCTGCTGCGCCTGGACGAGGTGAGCGACGCCTGGCGCGTGGTGCACAGCGAGGGCGACGGCCTGTCGGGCCTCGTGGTCGACCGCTACGCGGACCATCTCGTGGTCGAGTACTTCGCGGCCGGCATGTGGCGCTTCCGCGAGGTCGTCCACGCCGAACTGCAGAAGCACTTCCCCGGCGCCTCGCTGTACTGGTTCGCCGAACAGCACGTGCAGCGCCAGGAATCCTTCGACGTGCGCTCCAACGACGCGCCCGCCGCGGTCGACGTGAAGGAGCACGGCCTGTCGTTCCACGCGGCGCCCGGGCTGGGCCACAAGACCGGCTTTTTCGCCGACCAGCGCGACAACCGGCTGCGCTTCGCCCGGCTGGCCCAGGGTCGTCGCGTGCTGGACCTGTGTTGTAACGCTGGCGGCTTCGCCGTACACGCGATGAAGGCCGGCGCACATTCGGCCATCGGCGTCGATGCGGACGCCGCCATCCTCGAGGTGGCCCGCGAGAACGCCCGCATGAACGGTGTCGAGGCCAGCTTCGAGCAGGGCGACGTGTTCGAATGGCTGCGCGCCGCGATCGCCCGGGGCGACACCTGGGACGCCATCGTGCTGGATCCGCCCAAGCTCACCCGCGACCGCAACCAGGTGGTCAACGCACTGAAGAAGTACTTCGCCATGAACCGCACGGCGCTGGATGTGCTGGCCCCCGGCGGCATCCTGCTGACCTGCTCGTGCACCGGCCTGGTCGGCGAGGACGACTTCCTGGAGATGATCCGGCGCGTGGCCCTCAACGCGGGCCGTGATATCCAGGTCCTTCACGTGGATGGCGCCGGCGCGGATCACCCGGTAGCGAGCAACGTGCCGGAGAACCGCTACCTCAAGGCGGTGTTCTGCCGCGTGGGCTGACGCCGCGTTCACCGGGCCTTGATCGGCCGCCGGATCACACTCCGGCCATGTCCCGAAAGCCGCCCTCCGACGCCCTCGTGGTCGTCTCCGCCGAACAGGCCCACGCGAAAGCGGCGGGCCTCGTCTACGTCTGCGATACCGACCAGGGCATCACGCGATGCAAGCGTGGCCGTGCCTTCGCCTACCTGGACGCGAAAGGCAAACGGATCACCGACGAGCAGGTGCTCACCCGGATTCGCTCCCTGGCCATTCCGCCGGCCTATAGCCGCGTATGGATCTGCCCGGACGAGCGTGGCCACCTGCAGGCCACCGGACGTGACGCGCGGGCGCGCAAACAGTATCGGTACCACGTGGAATGGCGCAACATGCGCGACCGCGGCAAGTTCGAGCGCATCCTGGAATTCGGCAAGGTGTTGCCCACGCTGCGGCGGCGGCTACGCAAGGACCTGGCGTTGCCCGGCCTGCCCCGGGAGAAAGTGCTGGCGCTGATCGTCAGCCTGCTCGAGGAAACGATGATCCGCATCGGCAACGATGTCTACGCCAAGCAGAACAAATCCTTCGGCCTGACCACCTTGCTGTCGCGCCATGTCGCCGTGCACCGCGGCCGTATCGACTTCCATTTCCGTGGCAAGAGCGGACAGTGGCGCGACGTGCAGCTGGACGATCCGCGCCTGGTCAAGGCGGTGCGCCGCGTGCAGGAACTGCCGGGGCAGCGGCTGTTCCAGTACCTGGACGATGACGGGCACCGGCAGCCCATCGATTCGGGCATGGTCAACGATTACCTGCGCGAGGTGACCGGCGGCGAGTTCACCGCCAAGGATTTCCGCACCTGGGGCGGCACGGTGAACGCGGTAGCCACGCTGGCCGGCACGCCGCATCCCGAAAAGGGTGGCGAAACGGCGCTGCGTGCCACCCTCGCCGGCGCCGTGAAGCAGGTGGCGGCGGTCCTGGGCAACACACCGGCGGTCTGCCGCGCCTCATACATCCACCCGGAGGTGTTCGCGGGGTGGCTCGACGGCGAATTGCACCGGCATGTGCCGCCGACCGGGGCCCACGCATCGCGCAAGCTGGAGACCTTGACGCTGGCGTTCCTTCGTCGGCGTCTGCGTGCGTCCACCCGCTCCCGTTGAGCCCGGCGGATGGCTATAGTGCACGCACGGGGATCGGGTACTTCTTTTCAGGGGTTGGTTTGACGATGTGGCGGTGGAAGGCGTTTCCCGTAGTGCTCGGGCTGGCAAGCGCATCCGGTGTGATGGCGCAGGATGCGCCCGTGGCGCCGCCGATGGTGTTTCCCGACGCACAGAGCCATCGTGGCGTCGTCGACGACACATGGATCGTCGCGCTCAAGCGCCTCCCGGGCGCCAGCCTCACGGCGGTGAAGAATTACGCGGACGAGGGCGATATCGCCGCCGGCGTATCGCTGCGTTATCACCTCGACGACGCCGACTGGATCATCGCCGATGTGTTCATCTATCCCGCGGGTGAAGGCGACACGACGAAAATGCTCAAGCAGGCCGCCGACGATTTTCGCGAGTCGGTAGCCTATGCCGAGCGCCAGGAAATCTACCGGAACGTGTGGTGGGGCGACGAAGCTCCGTACACAGCCATGCTGGGCGGCGGCAGGAAACTCCAGGGCCGCTTCCTGCCGATCGTGTTCGATGCGCAGCAGGACATGCTCACCTCGCGCGCCTACCTGTTCTATCGCAAGCTTTACTACATCAAGATCCGGCTGAGCACGACGGTGGAGGCGGTCGACTCGCTGGCCGAACGTGCGGACGGATTCATCGGCAGCCTGCTCAATGGCGTGGACATCGTCAGTGTCGGCGGCTGCGGGCGGAAGATGGATATCGTGGCGCTGCCCAGCGGCCAGCGCGCTCCGGCGGATTTCACCGACGGGGTGAGCCCGGATGGCTTCGGCATCGCCATTGCGATGTCCCGACCGGGTGGACCGACGTACGCCACGCAGATGAGCAAGGCGATGGTGACCGCGGCGCGTCGCCAGCTGGCGACGGGCTGCACCTCGCTGGATTACAAGCCACCGGGTGACGACAGCACGCACGCGGTGCTTCACCTGAAGTTTGGCCCGAACGACTGGGGTGCATCGCCCAGGCACTGAAGGAAGAAGCGGCCGGGACGCGTCCCACGCCCGGCCGCTGACGTTCGCCGGTGGCGGCCGGGCTCAAATCCTTGAGCCACACCGCGCCACCGGCGGCGACAGCAACATCATGCCCGCCGATACCGCGCCGGACTATGGAAGGATTCTGAAAAATCGGGCGGCTTCGCGTTGCCCATGCACGCCGTACCGACCGCCGAGCCTTGTAGACTGGCGCCCCGTCCCACCCGAGCCCGCCGATGAACCCGAAACCGCGACCGTTTTCCATGATCCGCGACTTCGCGCTGGCCGACTGGTTCACGCTCGGCAACGCGGCCAGCGGCGTGGGTGCACTGTTCTCGACGATGACTTACCTTCAGGAAGGCGGTGTGTGGCACCTCTACATGGCGTGCGGCCTGGTGCTGCTGGCGCTGGTGTTCGACGTGCTCGACGGGCGTATCGCCCGCTGGCGCCAACGGGCCTCGCTGCTCGGCCGTGAGCTGGACTCCCTGGCCGACGTGATCTCCTTCGGCGTCGCGCCCGCCGTCATCGGCTACGGCTGCGGCATGCAGGGCGGCCTTGATCGCGCCATCCTGCTGATGTTCGTCTGCTGCGGCGTCTCGCGCCTGGCCCGTTACAACGTCACCGCGGAAGGCCTGGCCAACGACGAGGGCAAGGTCACCCACTTCGAGGGCACGCCCATCCCCACCTCGATCCTGCTGGTGGCGGTGCTCTGCGCCGCGGCCGGCGCCGGCGCGCTGCACGACGCGATGTGGCTGGGCAGCGTGCGACTGGCCACGCTGACGTTGCATCCGCTGTCGCTCATGTTCGCCGTATCCGGTGCGCTGATGGTCAGCCGCATTCGCATTCCCAAGCTCTGAGGCGGCTCAGGTCGCCGACGCCGGGCCGACCGCGGGCTCGCGGCGCCACGCGCGCAGACCCAGCACGGCCAGCACCACGAACGCGGCATAGAGCACCGCCGTGACGGGTAACGCCTTGTACATGTATTCGCCGACGTAGATCACGTCCACCCCGATCCACAGCCACCAGGCGGCCACGTGCCGACGCGCCTGCCACCACTGGGCGACGAGGCTGAAAGCGGTCAGCCCGGCGTCCAGCCAGGGCAGCGACGCATCCGTCCAGCGGTGCATGGCGTAGCCGAGCGCGAGCGCGGCCGCCGTGCCCACCGCCAGGTGCAACGCGGCACGGCGACTTTCCAGCGCGGCCACGCGCACATGACCGTCGTCGTCCAGGTGACGCCGCCAGCGATGCCAGCCGTAGAGGATCAACGCGGCGAAGATCACCTGCAGGAGGGTGTCCGAGTACAACTTCGCGTCGATGAAGATCCACGCGTAGGCGACCACCGACACCAGGCCCACGGGCCAACACCAGGGATGGCGTCGCGCGGTCAGCCACACGGCCACCGCGCTGACCACGGCGGCGGCCACTTCGAAGCCGGACAACTCAAAGCTCATAGGTCACCGACAGGCGCGCGAGGCGCGGCAGGCCGGGGAACAGGTAGGCATCGCCACCGGACGTGCCCGTGTCGCGCCAGTAGAACCGGTTGAAGACGTTGTCGACATTGAGCCGCCAGGTCATCGCATGGCCACCCACGGCGGTGACATACCGTAAACCGGCGTCGACC
This sequence comes from Xanthomonas sp. NCPPB 2632, assembly GCF_041228075.2. Taxonomy (NCBI): domain Bacteria; kingdom Pseudomonadati; phylum Pseudomonadota; class Gammaproteobacteria; order Lysobacterales; family Lysobacteraceae; genus Xanthomonas; species Xanthomonas sp. NCPPB 2632. Next base: position 540,247 of record NZ_CM192979.1, on the reverse strand, counting down.
ACATGGTATGCCGGCACCCGGGTGGAACCGTCGGGCGTGGCCACGTTGCTGCTGGCATACCGCCAGCCACCGAGAACGGCGAGCCCGGGCGCGAAGGGCAGGCTGTAATCGGCGTACACAGCGGTGCGCCACCGCGGCACGTTGACCACCTGGTGATCTTCATACGTGGGTGCGCCGGTGTTTTCCGCGCGCGCGCGGATGACATTGGCGCTGGCAGTGATCCGCAGGCGATCGGTGACACGGCCGGCAAGGTTCATCTCGATGCCCGTGTGGACCTCCTGCCCCTGCTGCACGAAGGTGAAGCCTTCCGCCGTGCCATCCGGGCGCGCGAACTGGTACGACTGACGGACGCGATAGAGCGCGGCCTGCAGGTCGAGCGCATCGTTCACCGCGTACTTGATGCCCGCTTCCGCCTGGCGGGAATGCAAAGGTGCCAGCGTCGTGCCGCCGTTGGAGGTCCAGTAGGGGGCCTCGCGACCCAGCGAAAGACCTTCGCCGTAGCTCAGGTAAGTGGTCAAGGGTGCGGTGGGCTGCCACAACACGGCGGCCTGCGGCAGCGTCTTGGTCTGGCGGGTCGCGCGTTCCAGGGCGCCGGCACTGTCGTAGGCTCGTTCGTCCAGCCGCACCAGGCGCGCGCCGGCCAGCATCTGCCACTGCTCACCCAGGTGCACACGATCGATGGCGAACAGCGTGCGCTGCCAGCTGGTCAGTCGGCGCACCGACGCGCCGGGCTGGTTCGGCGAGGGGTCGAACACCGGCACCGCCGGATCGTCGATGTTGGCCGTACCCACATAGTCGTAGACGTAGGGACGCTGGTCGACGGTACGCCGGAACGCCGTGGCACCCAGGTTCACCTCGTGGTCCAGCGTCCCGGTGGCAAAGCTGCCCGTGACCACACCGCGCACTTCATCGTTCTGCCGCGTGTCGTCGGGGCTGCGGAAATCGTAAACGTCGTAGTCGCCATTGGGCGCGAAGAAATAACCCGGTGTGGCGCCCGAGGCGCACGACGCGGCATAGAAACAGCCGTAGGCGAAGGCCACGTTGTCGTCGATCACCGTATGGCTGTGTCCCGCCGACACCTGTGCGTTCCAGGTGTCGCTGAACCGGTAGTTGAAGCGAAGCGAGGTGTTGCTCGAATGGATGCCGACCGGGCGCTGCCATGGCTGGTAACCGAGCAGGCGCGTGCGATGCGGGTGCGGCGGGATAGCGGTGCCGCCGAGCAACTGGTAACCGGAGGCCGAGCGCCCGCCGCTGGTCTGGTAGTCGGTATCCAGCAGCAGCGTGGCCCGGTCGCCGATCTTCCAGTCCGCGCCGATCGAGATGAAACTGCGCCGGGCATCGGTATGCTCGATGACGCCGTGGGTCTTTTCGTTGGCGGCGTTGACGCGCACGCCAAACGTGGGCGTCAACCATGTGCCCAGGTCGAGTGCCTGGTACGCGGAGCCATGCGAATCGGTGCCCAGCGTCAGCGTGTGCACCTCGGCCGGACGCTTGCTCACATAGTTGATCAGCCCACCCGGCTCGACGACGCCGGCCTCCAGACCGCCCAGGCCCTTCAGCACTTCCACGCGCTCCTTGCCTTCCAGCGCCTGCAACTGCTCCGCCGACATGATCATGCCGTTGAAGCGGAAGCCCGTGGCAAGGTCCAGCGGAAACCCGCGGATGGATACGTCCTGGTAGTAACCGGCCGGCGCGTAGTTATCGTTGATGGCGGCGTCGCCGCGGACCAGCTCGCTCAGCGAGCGCGGCTGGCGATCGTCGATCTGCGCGCGGGTGATGACGGTGATGGCCGCCGGCGTGTCGTGCAGCGTGGCACTGCCGAAGCTGCCGAACGTATCCAGCTGCGAATCCGCCGCGCGATACCCGTCCGCGGTGTTGGCGTGCACATCGACGGTGGGCAACGTACGCGCCTGCGCGGGCGGCGCGGTGTCGTCGGTCGCCCATGCCGACGGGGCGAGCGCGATCAGGGCGAGGGCAAGGCTGGTGCGGGAAAGGGTCATTGTCGTCTTCGCAGGCAGGAACGAAGCGACGGCGCACCGCGCCGCCCGCAAGGACGTCCGTGGTGCAGCAAGCTCCCTACGCCGGTACTAACCGGGTCAGGTTCCAAGGGACTCTCTCAGCCCGGCATTCGCCCGGCACCCCCGCTTCTAGAACGCCTATTGAACCACGAAAGCACGACCGGCGTGGCGCAGGGTGTGGAGCAGCGCCTGCCCTTCAGCGCTGGCGAACCAGTACGCATGACCGAGGAGGAACGTGCGGTAGGCCACGTCGGCATGGTCGCGGCGGCGGGTGACGCCCTCGAAATACTCCACTTCGGACAGCGCGAAATCGACGTGCACCACGGGCAGTACGTCGGTGAGGACACCGAGGTCGTCGTCGGTCAGTGGACGCACCGAGCGATAGCCGTCCACCAGGGCTAGCGCCAGGTCGGTGCGAGCGATGGGTCCCTGCCCCAGTTCGAGCCAGGCGATGGCATTGCGCTCGATGGCGGTGGCCAGGTCGAACAGGGCGAAGGTGCATGCGCAGAGGCCGAAGTCCAGCACGTCGGTGATCCGAGCCGCGTCGCCGGCGGCGCTCCAGCACAGGTTGGAGACGTGCCAGTCGCCGTGCGTCCACAGGGGCGCCTGGCGGGCGACGCCGGCGGCGGCTCGCGCCTGCCAGGGCTGGACGGCCGCCGCGATCTCGCTGCGCCAGTCGCGTTCGTGCAGATAGGCGGCCAGTGCCGGCCGCACCGGCAGCTGGTCCGCCAGCGTGCCCAGCGCATCCTTTGCGCCGAGGATATCCGCGCGGGCCACCAGCAGGTGCGTGCCGCGCTGGGGCGCGTCGAAGCCCTCGGCGGCAAGGTGCAGGCGGGCGAGCATGGCGCCGGCGACCCTTGCGTGCGCGATCCCGCCGATGGGCGACCACGAGAACGCCTCGCGGTAGACGTCCGTGCCGACGGCGCACCGGTGCACCTCGTAGACCCAGTCGCCCCGCTCGACGGCGGAGCGACCCGAGGCGTCGGCCAGCACCGCCGGCACGGGCATGCCCCGTTCACGCACATGCGCGGCAAAGCGGTGTTCCTCGCTCAGCGATGGGACGTCACGTACCCGCCGGTGATGCCGCTTGACGAAGACCTCGCCACCCGCCGTGGCGACCCGGGCCGCCGCGGACAGCGGACGCGGGCTGTGCCACAGGATGTTGCCCGTGGCGCCCAGCGCGGGATAGCCTGCCAATACCGACGAGACCTCGTCCGCAGCCAGGGGGGGCCAGTCCGGAACCTGCTGGTCGCCGGCCAATCCATGGGTGAAATGCGCATCGTCGGTCATGGGCTGAGTGTAGCGATGGGTGCGTTCCGCGTGCCGAATCGGCAAATTTGTCAAATTTTGCTCCATTCGATAGCGACGGCGCCGATAACCCTTCAGACTAGAACCGTGGATCGTGGAAAGTGCCGCTTCCGGCGACTTCGATCGATCCAATCGGGAGGCTGGTGGGGGGCGGATGTGAGAGTAAACAACACGGATCCGTTGGACTGGGGGCGTAGCATCGCCGTGGCGGGCGCATACGCGGCCTGCTACGAGCTCACCCGCAATGTCTCGTTCTCGCACTGGATGCTCCCGGCCGGCCTGCGCCTGGCGTGCCTTCTGCTGGTGCCCCGTCGTTTCTGGCCGGCCCTGGCGGTCGGCGAGTTCCTGCCGATCGCCGAGATGTCGGCACTGCACGCCTCCATGCTGGGCGTGATGTGGGCCGTGCTCAACTCGTTTCCTCCGATCGTCATGTGCATGCCCGCCGTGATCTGGGTGCAGCGGCGGGCGTCCCTGCTTCGCGCCGACGGCAGGATCAACATGGGCATGATCCTGGCCGCTACGCTGCTCTGTTCGCTTTCGGTGACCGCCGGCAACATCGTGGCCTACCTGACCGTGAAGCCGGGCGACGGTTCGCCCCCTCCCGATCTCACCGCCCAGATCGTGCTGGCCTGGCTGCTGGGATGCTACCTGGGTGCGCTGGCGCTGACCCCTACGATCCTCGCTCTGCGCGAGCGGCTGATCGATGCCGGACACAAGGTGAACTGGCGCGACGCGATAACCAGCCCGCTCATGCGCGACATGGTGTTGATCACCGTGCCATGCCTGGTCGGCGCCATGGTGGCCGCCTCGCTGACGGAAGGCGCCTGGCTCCAGGTGGCACGTATCGCCATGGCCGTTCCCGTCCTCGCGCTCACCCTGCGCCATGGCTGGCACGGCACGGCCATCACGGGGTTGCTGGCCAGCGCCGCCATGGCCAGTACTTCGTTCGAACTGCAGGACCCGTCGATGATCCGTGCGCAGGTGGTGATTGCCTTCGTGCTGTCGACCGCCCTGCTGTTCGGCGTGCGAGTGGCTCGCCGAATGGCGGCGAGCCACGTTCCGGCTATTCAGGGGGCGGGTTCGCGTACGGGCTGAAACCGCCCCTGATCGTTACGGGCCCTTGGACGTGCACTCCGATGCGTTCTTGCAGTCCGCCTGGGCCGCCATCAACCGTACGGTTCCATCGGCCTGCGGTGCGATGAATACCTGCACCGTCTCATCCTTGTAGACCGTCTCGCCGGATGTGCTCGCGGCGACCGGAAGCGGCTCGTCCGGCGTCGCCACGTTCGTGGCATCCGAGCCGACCGGTGTACCGAGCAGCGCATAGGGAGTGCGGGCCACGGCACCCCGTACCTTGCCCGTGGTGTCGTTGACCTGGATGTAGCGCGTGGTCCCGCGCTGGAACACGTAGACGTGGTAGTTCGGACTCAGGCTGACGTCAGTGGTGCCAGGCCAGGACTGGCCCAGGCCCGACGATGCGGCGGGCGCCTGGTTTTGTGCATGGGCGAGGCCAAGACCGAGCGTGGCGACCACGAGAGCGGCAAGGGTGGAACGGACATGGCTGTGCATGGATGACTCCTCTGGGGGATTGATGAACGCGTCGGTCGCGGGACATCCACGACCGACGCGTCCACTGTCCCTCAACGCTTCCGGTGGCCACGGGACGGCTGCCGAATACGCTCACAGCTGGAGTCTCTTCACACTCAGGGCACGGTTTCGATCTCCGTGGCGCGTGCCAGCCAACCCTTGAGAGCCCAGCGCCCGAGCAGTACCGCAGCCCCGACATTGAGCACGGCTTCGGTCGGCCACGTCATGGGATGGCTGGGTTGCATGTTGGCGAAGGCCACCCACAACGCGTTCACGTTGACCAGGGAACCGCAGCAGATGATGCCGCAGCAGATCCGTGCCCCTCTCGCCTTGGTGCTATCGGTAACCAGCCACAAGGCACTGATCGCGATCAGGCAACACGAGATGAGGTTGATGAGAATGAGTGCCACGATCACTTGTCTGCTCCCTTGAAGATGCCACCGAGAAACCGGCTAGCCGCGGCTTCGCCGTATTGATCCAGCAGCTTCTGCGCGAGGATCGTCACGTTGAGACCGAAGCAGCCGACGAGGAATGCCACGGCCGCCTTGAGATCGAGGTCGGCATCGGGCAGGTACTGCTTGTGCAGCGCAGGGGAAAGAAACACGGCAAGCATCGAGCCGCAAACCACACGGACGATGGCCCTTCCCTGCGACTTGCCGCCGTACAACGCCACGGGCATGATCGCGCCCCCCACCGCGGCCATGAGCAACCACAGACTTGCGATGCCTTCCATGCTCATCATCGTCTCCTCATGGGTCCCCGACACGTTCCAGCGTGCCGCTCCACGCCATCTCGCCACGATCGAAGCGCACGCCGATCGATCCCGTCGACAAGGACGTAAGCGTCAGCTCGCCGGGATAGAGTTGCCTGCAGAACGCACCGCCGTTCTGCGACACCTTGAAGCGATAGGTATGGACATCCGCACGCGCGTCCAGCGCGGCGGCAACGATGCGGCAGGCCGCCGGCTCGCCGAAACGCATCGATACCGAGTCGCCTTCGAACCCCGCCACTACATGCATGGTCTTGCCCTTCGCGCTGTTCGCCACGCCTGCCCATACGGTGCCGTTAGCGATTGGCGGCGCCGATGCGCCGGCATCGAAAACGAACAGACCGGCGACGATTGCCATCGCAATGCGCCCCTTGGTTGATATCGACATAGGTCGCCTCCCTCCTTTTTTGATTTACTTTTCGTCGCCGAGCCACACGGGCTTGCGCGTAAAACCGACGTGATAGCAGATCCACTGCAACACGACCTGGTGCTCGCCGATCTGCAGGATGGTGAAACTCTTTTCCAGGCCCACGATGCTCCCCTTGGGCGACTCGCTCAGACAGCGATTCAACAGCGCCCTCGCCTCTTCCACCTGGTCCTCGGTGCTCATCTGGCTCGGGTTGTTGCTGCCAACGACGATGCGCTTGACGAAGCGGACGTCGGATAGATCGAACATGCTTGCTCCTTCGCGTCTTGGACCGCGACGCGTCCCTGCGCCGCGGTCGCCACGTCACCGTCAGGCGACGGCGGCTTCCTGTTTCGGCTCGGTGGCGGGCGGAGTCAGGCTCCTGACCCGCGGCTCGCACGCGGTCTGCATGATGTCCATCACGCGTGCCAGGCCTTCAGGCATGCCCTTGTCCTCGGCTTTAACATTGAGGTGGTACTTGGCCGAGTTGTCCGACGAACGCGTATTCTGCATGTGCGAGGACACCGACCCGGCCACCTTGGCGTTCAGCGAGAAAGCACCGATCTTGAACCCCGTCTCCACGCTGAAATCGGCGTTTTTCTTCTTCTCGTTGGTTTCCGAGAAGGACGACTTCACTTCCATGTCGAACGTGATGTCCACCGTGCTCACCGCAAGGTTGGGTACCTTGACGATGGAGAGCAGCGGCACGTCCATCGATACTTCCTCCTCGCCGCTGGTGCCGTCGGGATTGACCACCGGCCGCTTGAAGCGAAACGCCGCGGTACGTGTTTCTTCCGAGGTACCGTCGGCGCTCTTCTGGAAACCCACGGTGCGGATGAAGTCCGCCGTGGCCTGCGCGAGCTTGATCTGCGCATCGCAGGCGGCGCCGAGCGGCGCACCGATGAGATCCCCCATCGGCAGGCCCTGGAATTGCTGGGCGATGTTGACCATTTCGGTCATATGAAACTCCTTTTCTGTGGTTTACGACGTGACACACGCCATGTGCATCACGGTCCGGTACGCGGGTGCAGTCACTCCTCGTACCTGAACGTCTGGAACACGCCCTGGGTCTGTGCCAGGTGGTTCATGAGGCGCGCCGTGCCCTCCGTGGGATCGGTACCCTCCACACGCATCACCACGTGCACCGAGCCGGATGTGTGCTCGCTGGAACGAATAGTGGTGTCGACATGCACGGTGGGACGCTTGCGCTCGCCACGCCGACCCCAGGCGAGCGCGTCCTTGATGGTGTCCCCTTCCGACACGGCATCCGCGGCGGCATCGGTGAGGCTGCCGATATCGACATCGAAGCTGATCTCGACATCCTTGATGCGTAGCAGGTTCGTGGACACCAGGGGAAGCAGCGGCGCGCGGTAGAGGTCTTCGTCGTCTTCTGTCGCATCCGGACGCATGGACGGCATGCGGATCACGATGCTCTTGGGCCGGTTGTCCTCGTCGAAATAGTCGCCCAGGTAGGCCATCTGCCTTTTTTCGATGCGATCCTGGGCGTCGATGACGGCACTGGCCATGGCTTCGATCAGGCCGGGTAGCGGTGTCTGCGTAGGCATCCGTCAGCCACCCCGCGCCGTGTCGGCAACCATGTCGAAGCTATCCACGCGACGCAACCAGCCCTTGAGGAAGCGCGCCAGGCCTGGCCGCAGGGTGACCAGGTTGCGGTAGTAGTCGCGACGACCTTCCTGGAAAAGCACCTGCACACGATGCGTATCCGTATTTCGCAACGCCGTCAGCGTCGCTTTTCCCACCCTGCCATCGACGTGCAGGCGTGGCTGCGCATCGAGACGATTGAGCACGCGTTGCAGTAGGCGTGCCGAGGCGGCTCCCGCGTTGACCTGGAAGTCGCACACCATGTTGGCCAGGTGCTGCGAGGCGAACTCGTCGCCACGTATTGCGTCCCAGTACAACGCCTTGTAGATCGTCGCGGCCTGCATCTCGGTGAGTCCGCGCAGCGCTTCCAGCGTGGGAGCGACGCCCAGGAGTTCACGGGCACAATGCGCGAACGTCGCCAGTGTGATGCCGCGGTTCGTGGCGCCGCCCGGATCGTGCGGGTCGTTGACGTAACCGCCTTCGTGACTGAAGAGGATGGGAGCGAATCGATGAAAATCGGCCATGATGTTTTGCTTCCTTGGCGTTGTCTGCCGTTGGGTGAACTATGCGCGACCACTCGCGTAACGCATATCGGTCGAGCACTGATTTGCAGTCGGGTGGGCGAGGGCTACGATATCGATCACATATCCAGCGCTACCAGGCCCTCACGAATGGCGTAGCGCGTCAGCCTCGCTATGCCACGCACGCCGAGCTTCTCCATCACATGATCGCGATGCGTACCGACCGTCTTCATGCTGACGTGAAGCTTTTCGGCGATCTCGCGCGTGGCGAGACCTTCGGCATATAGCCTTGCCACCTCGCGCTCGCGTGCACTGAGGCGGGTGACGCGTGCATCCGGCATGCCGCATCGCGAACGAAAACCATCCACGAGTACATGCGCGATATCGGGACTGACGTAGCAGCCGCAGCGAAGGATGCGTTCGATGGCCTCGGCAAGCACCGCGAACGAGCAGCGCTTGGCCACATAGCCGTGCACGCCCGCGTCGAACGCGGCGCGCACCGAGGATGCGTCGTCGCGGGATGAGAGACAGAGCATGCGTAGCTGTGGCCGACACGCGGCAATGCGACGCACGACGTCGATGCCGCGCGATCCTGTCGGCAGGTTGCCGAAGATGATGAGGTCGATGTCGTCGCGCATGCCGAGCCGCGCATATTCGTCGCCGTCACCGGTGCTGCCGACGATGGCGACATGCGCGTGGTTCGTCAGTAACGCGGCGACACCTTCGCGGACGACGGCCTGCTCGTCCGCGAGGATGACGTTCAGACGTCCATCCGGACCTGATCCGGCAGGAAAACGGATCGACGGGACACGCGTTGCATGGGTGACGCATGGATTCATGGACAGGGATGACATGGGGATGCTTCCGGGGGAGGAGTGACGGAGCGTGGCTGTCGTGGCCACGCCCTGTCCTTCCGGAAACCTTACGAGCCCCCCTTTTTCCCGTGCCGACCAGGAGTTAAGGCCGTTGTCACCGGCGCAACCAAGCGATGAAACCACTTAGAGACGCCACCGATGCGTTTACGCTGGGCGACTGGACGGTGCGTCCGCGCCAGGCCGTGCTGGAGCGCGGCGAGGTGCGAGCGTCGCTCGAGCCCAAGCATCTCGATGTGCTCCTGTGCCTGGTCGAGGGTGCCGGCGATGTCGTCAGCATCGACCGGTTGCTCGATCGATGCTGGCCCGGCGAATTCCACGGCGACAATCCGGTGCACAAGTCGATCGCCATGCTGCGCAAGGTACTGGGTGACGACGCCAGGGCACCACGCTACGTGGCTACCGTGCGCAAGCGCGGCTATCGCATCGTCGCGCCGATCACCGATCTCACGGACCGGCAGGCGCATCGATGCGGCAGTGCAGGTGCCGTGCAATGGCTGTTCGATGGCGCCCGCGTATGCCGCCCCATGGCGACGCGACATGCCGCACGCTGGTTGCAGAACCAGGCGTGCTTTGCGGTGACGCTGTCCTATACGCGTCCCGTTGCCACCATGCACCGCGCGCCGCCCAGGGACGAGCACCCGGAGGCCGACCGCACGGACGATTCGCGATCCACGCGCACCCGATCGGCTACGCGTGCCGCGTTGCTGCTGTGCATGAGCTCGACGATCCTCTCGTTGACCCTCTGCACGTGGCTGGCCGTCATGGATGCACGGCGTGCCATCGCTCGCGCGGACGCACTCCACCGGCGCGCCGAGGCGATCATCGCGTGCCACGATCGACGCATGGTCGAGGAACGTCCCAAGGAGGCCTGTGCCGATCCTCGGGACAAAAGAAAAGGGCCCTGATTGCTCAGGGCCCTTTCTTGTTTGGCTGGGAGACTAGGATTCGAACCTAGATAGACAGCGTCAGAGGCTGTCGTCCTACCGTTAGACGATCTCCCAATAAACCGGGTTTCGACGCGCTCTGACCTTGAAGCGTCGAACTTTGAAGCGGGATTAGCGCTTCGAGAACTGCGTGGCGCGACGAGCCTTATGGAGACCGACCTTCTTACGCTCGACTTCACGGGCGTCGCGGGTCATGAAACCGGCCTTGCGCAGCGGCGACTTCAGCGCTTCGTCGTATTCGACGAGGGCGCGGGAGATGCCGAGACGAATCGCACCGGCCTGACCCGTGATGCCACCGCCTGCTACCGTCACCATGATATCAAACTTATCGACATTTTCGGTAAGTTCGAGCGGCTGACGAACGATCATGCGCGAGGTCTCGCGACCGAAGAACTGATCAAGCGGCTTGCCGTTGACGACAATACCACCGGTGCCCTTGCGAAGGAAGACGCGGGCGGCGGAGGTCTTGCGGCGGCCGGTACCGTAATTCTGCTGGGTAGCCATGTTATTTCCTTAGATTTCCAGCGCCTGGGGCAGCTGCGCGGTATGCGGGTGCTCGGCGCCGCCGTACACCTTGAGCTTGCGGTACATGGCGCGACCCAGCGGGTTTTTCGGCAGCATGCCCTTGACGGCGATCTCGATGACTCGCTCCGGGTGCGTGGCGAGCAGATCCTTGAGACTGGTGGTCTTCAGGTTGCCGACGTAGCCGGTGAAGCGGTGGTACATCTTGTCGTCCAGCTTCGCACCGGTCACAGCCACCTTGCCGGCGTTGATCACGACGATGTAATCGCCGGTATCGACGTGCGGGGTGAACTCGGGCTTGTGCTTGCCGCGGAGGCGACGCGCGATCTCGGTCGAGAGACGACCGAGCGTCTTGTTCGTGGCATCGACCACGAACCAATCACGCTTGACGCTTTCCGGCTTGGCGGTGAACGTTTTCATTTCAAATACCTGGTTTGCCGCCTTGATGGGCGGAACACGGAATCGGTGAAAGCAAAGGCGCGAGAGAATAGCGGACTTTTCCCTCATCGCGCAAGCCCACCGTGCAGGTGAGCTTCGGGCCGACAATCATAACATGATGAACGGGCCGTTTCACAAGCCTCGGGAAGCGAAGGTACGACATGCGCGACAAGCGGCCGCAGCGACTTCACCTTTTCCCGTTACCCGCGCATTGTAACGTGAGGTGTCCCGTTTCGTCAGGAGTTTCGATCATGTCCGTTCGCACGCTCAGCCCCCTCGATCGCCTGCTGGCCGGCGTGGAGCGCGCCATGGAGGCCGTCGCGGGCTCGCCGGAAGCGGCCCGCCCCTCGCCCGGCGATACCGTGCCCGAGGCACCGATGTCGGAGATGGAGCGTCGCCACGCGGCCGGGCTGATGCGGATCAACCACGTGGGCGAGGTGTGTGCGCAGGCACTCTACGTCGGCCAGGCCGCACTGGCCCGCACCGACGAAACCCGCACACACCTGATGCATGCCGCGCGGGAGGAAACCGACCATCTGGCCTGGTGCGCCGAGCGGCTGAGCCAGCTCGACAGCCGCCCCAGCCTGCTCAACCCCGTGTGGTATGCGGGCAGTTACGCGATCGGTGTCGCCGCCGCGGCCATCGGCGATCCGATCAGCCTGGGTTTCGTGGTGGAAACGGAGCGCCAGGTGGAAGCGCACCTCGCCGAGCACCTCACGCGCCTGCCACCGCAGGACGAACGATCCCGCGCCATCCTCGCGCGCATGCAGGAAGACGAGGTGCGCCACGCCGATGCGGCGCAGGCACGCGGCGGCATCGCCCTGCCCTGGCCCCTGCCTCGACTGATGCAGGCGGCGTCCGCCGTGATGAAGACCGTGGCGTACCGTATCTAGCGGCAGCCCCCGTAGCCGCTTCCCTGCGCACGGAAGTGCGTGCGGTGGGCGGCGTTGTAATCGGGCCCGAACAACGCGCCGAAATAGCGGCAACCCTCGGCCTGCAGCCCGTGCAGGAAACGCCCTTCGCGCGCTGCGCTCCAGTCACGCTCCACGACCACGCGCCGGCCATCGGCCAGGCGGAACGCGGTGAGATCGATCGCGTCGGCGCGCGCGTGGCGACTCAACGGCTCATCGTCGCGGTGATAGATATTGCGGCACGCGTAGCTGCCCACGTGCTCGATCACGCGCACGCGAGAACCGAACGCCAACTCCGCACCCGGCTGTAGCGCGCGCCGCTCGAACAGCACCATCGCGGCGGCCAGCGGGCAGGTGAGCACGACCGGCGAAGCCAGCCGCGCCTCGCCCAGGGCGGATACGCGCACCGCGTCGCGCCAGCCGCAGCCGCTGGCTTCTTCGCGGTCGGCAAGCGGTACGACGTCGGCACCGGCATGGCGAAGGGCTGCCCGGCACATCGCCGGGTTACCTCCGAGCCGATCCAGCTTGTAGCGTAGAAACGCGTCCGGCGGCGCGGTCAGGTCCATTGGCGCCCACGGGTTGTAGCGATCCGGCGGGCGCCAGCCCCTCGTCCACACGAGGGCGAGGAGGGACAGCAGAAGGGCGAAAAGCAGCAGCGCGCGCATGCCCACCATCCTAGGCACGCACGCGTGAAGGGATGTTCCGTCAGGCCGCCTTGCCCACGGCGTCCAGTTCGCGCAGCACGTCGGCGTCCAGCGTGACATAGGCGGCAGCGAGGTTTTCGGTCAGGTGGGCGACCGATGACGTACCGGGGATCAGCAGGATGTTCGGCGACCGGTGCAGCAGCCACGCCAGGGCGACCTGCATGGGCGTCGCGCCCAGGCGTGTGGCGATGCCGTTCAGCGTATCCGACTGCAGCGGACTGAAGCCGCCCAGCGGGAAGAAGGGCACGTAGGCGATACCGGCCGCGGCCAGGTCGTCGATGAACGCGTCGTCCGCGCGCTGGGCCAGGTTGTACATGTTCTGCACGCAGACGATGTCGCACAGGCCACGCCCTTCGGCCAGCTGGGTCGGAGTGACGTTGCTCAGGCCGATGTGTCGCACCAGGCCCTGCTGTTGCAGGCCCGCCACGGTTTCCAGCATGGGCGCGATGGACCCTTCCGCGGGGCCGTGGGTGTCGAACATCACCCGGAGGTTCACCACGTCGAGCACGTCGCGACCCAGGTTGCGCAGGTTGTCGTGCACGGCGGCGGTGAGTTGCCCGGGGGAGAAAGCAGGCAGCCAGCCGCCCTTCTCGTCGCGGCGCGCGCCGATCTTGGTCACGATGACCAGGTCGTCGCGGTAGGGGTGCAGGGCCTCGCGGATCAGCTGGTTGGTGATATGCGGACCGTAGAAGTCGCTGGTGTCGATATGGTCCACGCCCTGTTCCACCGCGGCATGCAGCACGGCCAGCGCGGCATCGCGGTCCTTCGGCGGGCCGAACACCCCCGGGCCGGCCAGCTGCATCGCCCCGTAGCCCAGCCGATGGACGGAAAGGTCGCCTAGATGGAATGTGCCCGACGTCTGGATCGTGGTCATGGAGGAACTCCCGGTTGAGTGAGTGCCTAGCTTAGGCACCGACGGATAAGTCGATAAGCGAGCACAATCGGCACAGCTTGTCCCGCCTGCCGCACAATGAACCGATCGGAGATGACCATGAAAGCGGACCTCGGCGACCTGCATGCCTTCGTCACCGTCGCGACCGCCGGGGGATTTCGCGAAGGTGCACGCGTCAGCGGCGGCAGCGCCTCTGTCCTGAGCGAGGCGGTCCGCCGCCTGGAGGCCCGCCTCGGGGTCCGCCTGCTCAACCGCACCACCCGCAGCGTGGCACCGACCGAGGCCGGCCGCGGACTGCTCGATCGCCTGGCGCCGGCCCTGGCCGAGGTAGGGCAGGCGCTGGATGTCGTCAACAGCTTCCGCGATCGCCCGGCCGGAACGCTGCGCCTGAACGTTCCCATGAGCGCCTCGCGACTGGTCCTGCCCGCCCTCGTCCCGGCTTTCCTGGCGGCCTATCCGGATATCCGGCTCGAAGTCCTCACGGACGAAAGCTTCGTCGATGTGCTGGCCGCCGGCTGCGACGCCGGCATCCGCTACGACGAGCGCCTGGAGCAGGACATGATCGCCCTGCCGATCGGGCCCCGGGTCCAGCGTTTCGCCACGGCGGCCTCGCCGGCTTACCTGGATCGCCATGGACGCCCGGCGCACCCGCGGGACCTGCTGGACCACGCCTGCCTGCGCGGGCGCTTCGCCAGCGGCAACATGCCCGCCTGGGAATTCGAGAAGGACGGCGAAACGGTCTGGGTGGAGCCGACCGGCCCCCTGGTGGTCAGGGTGGGCGGGGCATCCGACCTCGCGGTGGATGCCGCTATCGCCGGCACGGGCATCGTCATGCTGTTCGAGGACTGGCTGCGGCCGCACCTGGACAGCGGCGCGCTCGAACCCGTGCTGGCACCCTGGTGGCTGTCGTTCCCGGGCCCGTTCCTCTACTACCCCGGACGACGCCTGGTACCCGCGCCTCTGCGCGCCTTCATCGACTTCATCCGGGCGACGGCACCCGCCTGACCAGGGAGCGGGCAGAAAAAACCCCGCTTTCGCGGGGTTCTCCAAGGTTACATAAGGTTGCGGCCGTGGAAGAGCTCTTCGATCTCCCGGCGCAGCAACGATTCGATGCGCTGGCGCTCCTTGAAGGAAAGATCGTCGGCCTGGGCCTCGAACAGGTAGGTGTCGAGGTCGAAGTCCTTGATGTGCATCTTGGTGTGGAAGATGTTTTCCTGGTAGACGTTCACGTCGAACATCTCGTACTTCTGACGGATGTGCTTGGCGAGGTAGTCCTGCACCGAATTGATCTTGTGGTCGATGAAGTGCTTCTTGCCCTTTACGTCGCGCGTGAAGCCACGCACGCGGTAATCGGCGATCACGATGTCCGACTCGAAGCTGTCGATCAGGTAGTTGAGCGCCTTCAACGGCGAGATGACGCCGCAGGTGGCCACGTCGATGTCCGCGCGGAACGTCGCGATACCGTTGTGCGGGTGCGTTTCCGGGTAGGTATGGACGGTGATGTGGCTCTTGTCCATGTGGGCGACGACGGCACCGGAGATGGTGTCGCGGCCCAGCTTCTCGACCACCGGCTCTTCCGAGATCAGGATGGTGACCGACGCGCCCTGCGGGTCGTAGTCCTGGCGAGCGATATTCAGGATGTTGGCACCGATGATCTCGGCCACGTCCGTGAGGATCTGGGTCAGGCGATCGGCGTCGTACTGCTCATCGATGTACTCGATGTAGTTCTGGCGCTGCTGTTCGGACACCGCGTAGCAGATGTCGTAGATGTTGAAGCTGAGCGCCTTGGTGAGGTTGTTGAAACCTTGCAGACGAAGGCGGGGGAGCGGTTTGACCACAGCGACTCTCCGAGGCCGGGAGGAACGGCCAGCAGTAGACGCGGGTTAGCAGCTAGGGTCCCCGCAGATGATGTAAGCGACGGGGCGTCATTCTGCCCGGCGCTTGTGTACGGCATAAGACAAAGGGTCCTTACGCCGAGGGGGTGAAATTATGGGGCAAGACGCTCAGGAATTGAACACGCCCGGGGTGGATCGATTTAATTTGTGGATTTTGTGCCCCGGTTGTCTGCAATAATCGCCCCGACACATGGCAAGTAGGCGACGCCTGACGGAAAACCGTCGGCATACACTCATCCGGGGCTGCCATGCCATTGCGACCCATCGGAATCAGCTGTGGCCCAACTCAAATACTTGCTTCAACAGGCTTTCGAACGTTCGCAAGCGCCGACGGGCTTTGCGCCGGACCCCATTGCGATGGGCCGCTTCCTGGACGCATGCCATCGCCGCCGCTATCCCGGCAAGACGGCGATCATCCGCCCGGGCGACCCGGCCAACACCCTCTACTACGTCGTCGAAGGCTCGCTGGCGGTCTGCACCGAGGACGAGGAAGGCCGTGAGCTGATCCTGGCCTATATCAACCGGGGGCAGTTCATCGGCGAGATGGGCCTGTTCGTCGAGCAGGCGCAGCGCGAGTCGCTGGTGCGCACCCGCACCGCCGTGGAGATGGCCGAGATCAGCTACGAGCGGCTGTTCCAGCTGCTGGAAGGCCCGCTGGCCGCCGAATGCCCCAAGCTGCTGTTCGCCATCGGTTCCCAGCTGACCCATCGCCTGCTGCGCACCTCGCGCCAGGTCAGCCGCATGGCCTTCATGGACGTGACCAACCGGGTGTCCCGCACGCTGCTGGACCTGTGCCAGGAGCCGGACGCCATGACCCACCCGGACGGCACCCAGATCCGCATTTCGCGCCAGGAGGTCAGCCGGATCGTGGGCTGCTCACGTGAAATGGTCGGCCGCGTGCTCAAGCAGCTCGAGGAAGAGCGGATGATCGACGTGGCCGGCAAGACCATCGTGGTACGCGGTACCCGATGAGCCGCCCCCGCGGCACGACTCAGCGGCCCCGGTAGATCATGTGGACGTCCGCGCGCTCGTAATGCGAGCCGGGGCGTAGCGTCGGCTGCCGTTCGAAGCCGGCGCGCAGGTACATGTCCAGTGCCCGGGTCAGCCGGCTGTTGGACTCCAGGAACAGCTCCGTACCCGTCCGGGCGAGGTAGTAGGCGATCGCCGCGTCGAGCAGCCTGCGGCCCGCGCCCAGCCCCCGGTAGTTCTCGTCCACGCCCATTTTCGACAGCTCGTAGATGCCGCCACCGTGGTGCAGCAACGCACAGGTACCGATCACTTCGCCGGCGTAGACGGCGAACAGGATCGCGCCACCGGGCGCCAGCACCTTGCCCTCGGGATCGGCGAACAGGGCGCGGTCCACGTCCTCGACGCGGAAATGACGTTCCAGCCACTGCTGGTTGAGCCGCTGGAAATGCGGCGCCAGCGCCGGGGCATACGGCACGATCCGTACGGTTTCGCTGGCCAGCGCGGCCCGCTGTTCGAGGATGGCCGCGACCAGCGGGCGCTCGGCCAGGGCCTGTTCGCAGCCGTCGATCGCCTCCAGCAACGCCAGCCCCCGGGACCCCATGGACGCCGCCATGCCGCGGCGAATGGACAGCCACACCGGCCCCAGCGCACCGAGCGCCGACTCCCCCGCGTCGGTCAGCGCCAGCACGCTGCGCCGGCCATCCCGCGGGTCACGCTGGCGAACCACCATGCCCGCCTCCACCAGCCGGTCCGCCAGCTGGCTGACCGCCGAATGGGTCTGGCCGATGGCCGAGGCCACGTCGGTCACGGTGGTGGGGCCGACGTCGCGCAGGAAGCGCAAGACCGGAAACCAGCGCGACTCGATGCCCGCGTCGCAGGCCCGGTAAACCTCGTCCACCGCCTGGTAGAAATGATCGCTGAGCGCCTTGAGCCGGCTGCCTAGCGCAAGTTCACGCAGGGAGGAGAGGTACATCGGGCATCCGCGCAAGGGGGTCGAAGACCGAGGCTAGCGGCGGCGGGATGCCGCACGCAAGCGAGCACGGCGATCCCTTCATGCCCGGCACGCACACCGGTGGGCTATGGTGTGTCCATCCCCAAGAAAACGACGGCGCATGGACTGGAGTCAGTTCCTCATCTTCGCCGGCGTCGGCCTGCTCGCCCAGCTGGTCGACGGCGCGCTGGGCATGGCCTACGGACTCGTGTCCAACGCCGTGCTGCTCGCACTCGGCCTGCCCCCGGCGGTGGCCAGCGCCACCGTCCACACGGCCGAGGTGTTCACCACCGGGGTATCCGGCGGGGCACATGCCTTCTTCGGCAACGTGGACTGGAAGACCTTCCGCCGGCTGGCCATCCCCGGCGTGGTCGGCGGCATCCTGGGCGCGTGGTTCCTGGCCAGCGTGGACGGCGACATGCTGAAGCCCTTCGTCTATGCCTACCTGCTCATCCTCGGGGTCGTAGTGCTGGTGCGCGCCACGGGCCGCACCGTCTCGCGCCATCGGGTGCGGCACAAGGGCATCCTGGGCTTTTGCGCCGGGCTGCTCGACGCCATCGGCGGAGGTGGCTGGGGGCCGATCGCCACCTCCACCCTGCTGGCCAGGGGCGGAGACGTGCGGCAGACCATCGGCACGGTGAACGCGGCAGAGTTCGTGGTGACGATCGCCATCTCGTCGACGCTGATCTTCCACATGGGCGTGCAGCACTGGCCCATCGTGCTGGGCCTACTGACGGGCGGCGTCATCGCCGCGCCGATCGCCGCGTGGCTGGTCAGGCACCTGCCGCCACGCTACGTCATGGTGGCGGTGGGTTGCCTGATCGTCGGCATCAGCCTTTACCAGCTGGGTTCGTACGTCCTGCGCTGAGGCGCAGGCCCGGGCGTGATCAGAACCAGTGCAATACGTCCAGCTGGCCGCCCAGTGCGCGGCGGGCCTTCTTCTCCATCTTCGGTGATGGATTGACCAGCACCGCCTTGTCGGCGGCGCGCAGCATGGCCAGGTCGGACAGGGAATCGCTATAGGCCACAGCCCAGGGCCGCGGTATGGCCGCCTTGTCGAGGCTGCGCACCTTCATGCCTTCGACGTTGTGCACGGTGAAATGCACCCCCAGCAGCCCGCCCCGCGTGGACGACGCGATCAGCTCGTAACCGGTCAGACTCACCTCGTCCAGGATGGACTCGACCAGCGTGAGGTCGTTGCCGCTGACGATGACCACCCGGTCGCCCAGCGCGACATGCCGGCGCAATGTCGCCACCGCATCGCGCAGGAACACGCCGGGTCGCCGTGCATACGCCCGGGCGAAGGCGGCGGCCCGGCGTCGGTAGGTGGCCTCGCGCCGGCCGAACGTCACCATGCGCAGGAAAGCGCGACCGAGGATGCGGCTACCCGCCACGGTGGGGATCAGCAGCGGAACGAAGGGCAGCAACGGCAGGCCGAGCAGCAGGCGCCAGCGGCCGGCGCCCGAGAGGCAGTCGCGGAAATAAAGTTCCAGCGTCTGGTGGCGCACGATGACACCGTCGAAGTCGAACAGGACGACGCGGCGCACGTCGGCGGCGGGGGGCGTTGCCCCCGCCGTTTCGTTCCCCTGGTCCATGCCGCCCCTTAGTGCTTGTGCGGCAGGCTGGGCGTGCCAAACAGATTGCGCAGTTCCGCGCCGGGATCGGGGGCACGCATGAAGGCTTCGCCGACCAGGAAGCAGTCGATGCCCTTATCACGCAGCATCTTGACGTCTTCCCGGTTGTGGATACCGGATTCGGCCACCAGGGTGCCGTCGCCGACGAGTTCCTTCAGGCGCAGCGAGGTGCCCAGCGAGGTCTCGAACGTACGCAGGTTGCGGTTGTTGACGCCGATGAGGGGCACGGGGAGGTTGAGCGCGACATCGAGCTCTTCCTCGTTGTGGACCTCGACCAGGACATCCAGGTCGAGCTCGGCGGCGAGCATGGACAGCTCGAGCAGGGCCTTTTCGTCATGCACGACATCGTCGCCCGACTTGGTGGCGAACGCGGCGACGATCAGCAGGATGCAGTCGGCACCGATGGTGCGGGCCTCGTACACCTGGTATTCGTCGACGATGAAATCCTTGCGCAGGATGGGCAGCGAACAGGCCTCGCGCGCCTCGCGCACGAAATCCTCGTGACCCTGGAAGAAATCGGCATCGGTGAGGACGGAAAGACACGCGGCCCCACCCTGCTCGTAGCTGCGGGCGATCTCCGCCGGGTTGAAGTCGGCACGGATCAGCCCCTTGCTCGGGCTGGCCTTCTTGATCTCGGCGATCACCGCCGGCTGGCCGTCGTGCAGCTTGGCATCGATGGCGGCCACGAAGCCGCGCGTGGGTTCCAGGCCGGCGATCATCGCCGCCAGGTCGTCCAGGGATCGGTGACGCTTGCGCTCGGCTACTTCTTCAGCCTTGCGGGCGAGAATGCGATGGAGAATGTCGGGCATCGGAGCGCTTCCTTGGGTAAGGCCGGGCAGAGGGGGATTCCCGGCGATCTCAGGCGCCGAGCCGCCGGGTGGCGGCTACGAACGCCTCCATTTTTGCACGAGCCGCACCGCTTGCGATGGTGGTGCGGGCGAGATCGATGCCGGCCTGGATCGTGGGCGCTACGTCCGCCGTGTACAGTGCGGCGCCCGCGTTGAGGCAGACGATGTCGTGCGGCACCCCCGGCACGCCGGAAATGGCGTCCACCAGCATGGTCATCGAGCCGGCCGCGTCTTCCACCCGCAGGTTGCGACTGGATGCCATGGCCAGGCCGAAGTCCTCCGGCTCGATCTCGTATTCACGGACCACGCCGTCGCGCAGCTCGCCTACCAGGGTAGCCGCGCCCAGCGAGATCTCGTCCATGCCGTCGCGGCCCCAGACCACCAGGGCGTGCTTCGCGCCCAGCGCCTGCAGCGCACGGATCTGGATGCCGACCAGGTCCGGATGGAATACGCCCATCAGGATGTTCGGCGCTCCGGCGGGATTGGTCAGCGGGCCGAGGATATTGAAGAGGGTACGCACGCCCATCTCGCGCCGCACCGGGGAGACCACCTTCATGGCGGGGTGATGGTTCGGCGCGAACATGAAGCCGATGTCCACCTCGGCCATGCAGACGGCCACCTGGGCCGGCAGCAGGTCGATCCGCGCGCCCAGGGCCTCCAGCACGTCGGCGCTGCCGGACTTGGACGACACGCTGCGGCCACCGTGCTTCGCCACCCGCGCGCCGCCGGCCGCGGCGACGAACATGGATGCCGTGGAGATATTGAACGTGGACGCGCCATCGCCGCCCGTACCCACGATATCGACGAAATGCGGGTGGGTGCCGGCATCCACGCGGGCCGAGAGGTCGCGCATGACACGCGCGGCACCGGTGATCTCGCCCACCGTTTCCTTCTTCACCCGCAGGCCGGTGAGGATGGCGGCCGTCATCAGCGGGCTGACATCCCCGCGCATGATCTGGTGCATCAGCTCGATCATCTCGTCGTGGAATATCTCACGGTGCTCGATCGTGCGCTGCAGCGCCTCGGAGGGAGTCATCGGCATGGCGCGTCAATCCTTGTCGTTACGCGGCGAGCGGCAACGGCATGCCGAGGAAATTACGCAACAGGTCGTGACCGTGCTGGGTGAGGATCGACTCCGGATGGAACTGCACGCCCTCGATATCCAGCGTGCGGTGGCGCAGGCCCATGATCTCGTCGATCGAACCGTCCTCGCGCTCGGTCCAGGCGGTGACCTCGAGGCAATCGGGCACCGAGCCCTTCTCGACCACCAGCGAGTGGTAGCGGGTGGCCTCGAACGGGTCGGGCAGCCCGGCGAACACGCCCTGCCCCCGGTGGCGCACGGGCGAGGTCTTGCCGTGCATGATCTCTCGCGCCCGGATCACCTTGCCGCCGAACACCTGCCCGATGGCCTGGTGGCCCAGGCAGACACCGAAGATCGGCAACTCACCGGCCAGCTCCCGCAGGATATCCACGGAGACGCCCGAATCGGCCGGCGTGCCCGGGCCCGGCGAGATCATGATGCGCGAGGGCGCCAGCGCGCGGATATCCGCGACGGTGAGGGCGTCGTTGCGAACCACCTTGACCTCCTGCCCCAGCTCGCCCAGGTACTGGACGAGGTTGAAGGTGAAGGAGTCGTAGTTGTCGATCATGAGCAGCATATGGACCTGACCGGTTTCGTTCATTGCCATGGTCGGCCATTGTACGGCACATCGCGAAGACGCTGACCGGGCACGAGTGGTGCCGAATCGCGCACACATGGTCCAGGTCCAGACCGGCGCACAGCCGCGTCAGCTCACGCCATCCCCGATGCCGGACGGCCGACGCGCAGGGGCGAAGGTGGGCAGCACGCTTCTCTTCGCAAGGAAATCGCACGGCCTGGGCGAAAATGGCGAGCATGCGGAATCTCGACTTCAGTTCATGGCAGGGCCTGCTCTCCACCCTCTTCGGGCTAGCCGTCATCACCCTCATAGGCGTGGGCATCCGTTTGCTGGCCATGCAGACGGTTCAGCAACGCCGAGAGCGGGAAAACAGGCAGATCAATGAGCGACTACGCACGCTGATCGCTGCCTACAAGACGTTGGGCGGCTCGTTCACCGGCAACCTCGCAGTCGACCCCACCCATATGCGCGACCTGCGACTTCGTGCCGCCTCGGCTGAAGGCGCGGCGGGTGACTTCGCTTTGGGCTCGGACCGGGCACGTCGGATTCGCGATGCAGTGGAAGCCGCGCTGTCGGACATCATCCTGCTAGGCACCGAAGAACAGGTGGCGCTGGCAGCCCGAGCCGCCACCGAGATGGTCGAGGGACGCCCGGTGCACATGCACGACCTCGTCGTTTCGCTGCGTAACTTCATCCGCAAAGTCCTCGACCTGGAACCGGTATCGCGGAAGATCGCCATTCCAAACCAGGGACCCGCACGCGTGGTGGCGGCGAAGGGGAAGGCCGATGGCGGCGCAAAGGGTGAAGGCGGTGGCGCAGGTAAAGGCGGCGGAGCAGGGGGTGGCATGGGCGGCGGCATGGCGGCCGGTGCAGGGCTTGGCCTCGGTGGCGGGATCGCTGCGGACGATGCGCACGGGCATCACGAGTAGACGAAAGTCTTCGCTTGAAGGCGAGTCTTCTCGTCGCATCAGCGAGCCTCAGACGTACCGAGCCCGATCTTGCGTAAGGACTCCAGCAACAAGCTCGGGCTTTTATCCAGATCCCATCCCACCTGCGTGTCGATCAATTTTCCCGCCTTGAAGAAGTGGAACGTAGGTATCGTTTCAAAGTTCACATCCTTCCATGCAGCGTTGTCGTAGGCAATCTGCAGACGAAAATCAGGGAACTCGAGGTTCCACTCATCAAGCATCTGCGAATCCAGCTGCACCGATGAATCTGTCACCCAGAGAACACTTGCTTCCTCGAACAAGAGGCTCAGCTGTGCACTTTCCACTATGGCTTTTGCGGCATGACGAGCCATGTGGCAGCCGGCTACCACGACGACATACGCGTCACTGGGAAATTCGACGTTCGAAAGAACCAAGGCTCCACCCTCTCCTGCGCGATATGACGCCGCGAGGGTTTTGTCGATACGGGCGGGCTGAAATACCTTCGGCAACGCCGCCAGCTGAGCCGAAGCATGCGCACGTCGTACGTCCGAAGCCAAAGAGAATTTCCTTGCATTCACAAGCAGATCGTAATGCGATTCGACCTCAGACGCCTCGATGATTCCCCTCCGCTCCAGCTCGCGCGCGACACGCAACAAAACGGAAAGATAGATATCGCGATTCGCGTAGTCACCGAAACGGGCGTAGAACTCAGCTATCTCGCTGACCCGAAACATTTCGTGGATATTCTCATCAGTCAGTCCGCGCACATCTTCCACTTGCTTTGCAATGGATCTCTCGTACAACCAAAACATTGCATCTGCTTTTGCAGAGATACTTGCGTCACTACGCCGTATTTCTGCCGTTTCCTGCCAAAGCGCCGCCGGGGAATCGGCCTGAGTCGCCGCGGCGGAGGCCCCGACCGCGAGGGTCGAGGCGATGAATACCGCAGCGGCGCAGCGGACATGTGGCTGCACCCGGATATCAATTAGCGAGGGCATATCGCAGAGCACCTGCGGCCAGGATCGGGATGGCATCCGCCGGGACTATTCGGAATGACCCAGCAGGCCCGATTAGGGCTGCGAGGAGGATTCGATCGCCGGAACTGAGACTCCACCATTCGGTCATCTTCGCTCAATGAGCGTTTACGGCGAATCGATCCGGTGTCCGACTGAAGACCGAACAGCGCGAGAATCTGATATACGTCGGATGCGGGCATCCCCTCCAACTCGGTATAGGAATAAGACCCGAGTCCTTTTCTGGCGAAGACAAGCGATTCCAGAAAGCTTTCCATGGCGGATGCGCCTAGCCGATGAATCGGCGAATCAGGATGCGTCTCGAGATAACTGTCGAGCTCAGCCTTCGAGTGGATGGGCGCTACCATCACATCAAGCAGTACGCGCCGCGTAGCTGCGTCCATATTATTTCCGGCATCTTCCGCGTGAAGAACTCCGGTTGCTGCCAGGCCAAGACCCAGCAGCATGGCAAGTCGTTTCATATCGATCTCCTTCGGTGTGAGAGGTTCAAGGTCGTAGAGCCACCAAGTACCCGAGCGTTTCGTTTGTTCCGCTTGCTATGCACCTCATCTAAAAAGTGTTTTACGAGGCAAAACGAGGATGCACCCGCACTCAATTAAACAAAGCCAGCACACTCAGACGGGTGATGTCAGGCCACGCACCCCAGCACGTGAGGACACGCGAACGAGCCAAGCGGACTTGCGGCCAGCGCCGGCAACTCCGATGCTTGTTTGTCCCCACCCCAAGGATTCATCCATGCAGTCCCTCGGCGCCATCACCTTCCTCGTCCACGATTACGACGAGGCCATCGCGTTCTTCGTCGATGCACTGGGCTTCTCGCTGGTGGAGGACACGCCCCAGGGCGAGGGCAAGCGCTGGGTCACGGTCGCGCCGCGGGGCTCGGAAGGGACGAAGCTTCTGTTGGCCCGCGCCATCGACGACGGTCAGCGCGCCCAGGTCGGCAAGCAGGGTGGCGGCCGCGTCTTCCTGTTCCTGCACACCGACGACTTCGCCGCCGATCACGCGCGCATGCAGGCACACGGCGTACGCTTCCGGGAAACACCGCGCCATGAGCCCTACGGCACGGTCGCGGTGTTCGACGATCTCTACGGCAACGGATGGGACCTGATCCAGCCGGCCGGCTGACAAGGAACATGTATGAACGACCCGATTCGCGTGGCGGTGCTGGATGACTACCAGAAGGTCGCGCGCACCAGCGCCGACTGGTCGGCCGTGGAAGCCAGGGCGGAACTCACCGTCTTCCACGACCACCTGCACGATCACGAGGCGCTGGTGCGTCGACTGGCCCCCTTCGATGTCATCTGCGTGATGCGCGAGCGCACGCCGATGACAGCCGCCCTGATCGCCGCCCTGCCCCGCCTGCGGCTGATCGCCTCCACCGGAGCGGCCAACGCGTCCATCGACACCGAGGCCGCGGCGGCGCATGGAATCACGGTGGTACACACCGGCTACGCGTCCACGCCCACCATCGAATTCACCTGGGCCGCCATCCTCGGGCTGGCGCGCGACATCGCCGGCGAAGCGGCTTCCGTGCGCACCGGCGGCTGGCAGGTCGGACTGGGCAGCGAACTGCATGGCAAGACACTCGGCATCCTGGGCCTGGGCCGTATCGGTTCGGCGGTGGCGAGGATCGGCCAGGCCTTCGGCATGCATGTCATCGCATGGAGCGAAAACCTCGAGGACGAAACCGCCAGCGAGCTCGGCGTACAACGCGTCGACAAGCGGGCACTGTTCTCGCGATCCGACTTTCTCACCATCCACACACGGCTCAGCGAACGGACGCGAGGCCTCGTCGGCGCGGTGGAGCTGGCGACCATGAAACCGACCGCGCGGCTCATCAACAGCTCACGCGGGCCGATCGTGGACGAGGCCGCCCTGGTAGATGCACTGATAGCCGGACGCATCGCCGGCGCCGCGGTGGATGTTTTCGAGACCGAACCGCTACCGGCCAATCACCCTTTCCGCGACCTGCCGAACGTGCTGGCCACGCCGCACATCGGCTACGTTACCGAGGAGATGTACCGGACGTTCCACGGCGACACGGTGACCAACATTGTGGCCTGGCTGGACGCGCTGCCCTGAGTCGTCGCCTGGGCCGGCCGCCGGCACGCGCAACCGCAGGCGGGCAGCGACGTGCCTAGCCCAATCGGGCCGGCTACCGGGATGCCACCTTGGCGCCGTCCTTCGCTGCCGATGTCCCGTCCTTCTTGCTGTCCTTGGGCTTGATCGTCATCAGCTCCAACGGCTTGCCGTCCGGCTGACGTACCGTCCAGCCACGCTGGAGATCGGCCAGGTCGTTGAGTTGCGGGCAGATCTGGTCGGAACGATGCTCCAGCGCCTTCGACCGTTTGTCCATGGCGCCGTCCAGCGATTTTTCGAGCGACTCGGCACGGGCCTGCAGCGCCGCGACCTTACTCGCATCGCCAGACAGGGCGGCCGTGACGGCACTGGACGTGACCGAGCCGACCAGTTCGCCGACGGTATCGGAAACGGAGCCCCCGACGGTTTCCGCCATGTGGTCGTTCGACCAGTGCCCGGCGCCCACGCCTTCGTCGATCTGGCGCAGGGCCTGGGCCTGTTTGCGCTTGAGCTTTTCCAGCAGGCTGGCGCGCTGCTCGCCATCGGCGAAGGACAGCGTAACGGTGGTCATGGCCGAGAAGCCGAGCTGCACACCTTCGCGCGCGATGGCGGCAACCTCGGGGACCAGCTTGCGCACGCCGGCCTCGTAGCGCCTTAGCGCGTCGGCATCGGCGGATGACACCGTCGTCTGGCGGCCATCGATACGAACGCTGCCGTCGTGCAGGAAGATATCCGCCGGCGCGCCCGTCTTGCGATGGAACGACAGACCCGCATCCGTGACATCCACGTCGTACGGGGTGGAGTAATCGCTCTTGCAGGTGTCCGTGCTGAAGTTGATCGTGCCGGCGTGAGCTGTCGTGGCGGACAACGCAAGGGCGACGGCAAGGCTTCCGGCAATCGGCGAATGGCGCATGATCCTGCTCCCTGGGAGATGACACCGGCTTGGATGCGCGCGGCTTGCCTTTGGTTTAAACCCCATCGGCATCCCACGCATGGGCCTGAGGTCACGGCATGACCTTCGGCAGGGTCAGGAGGCGATGCCTCGTTCGCGGGCATATTCGGACAGGCGGCTGTCGTGATCGAGGCCGAGTTTGCGCATGGCATCCCGCTTCTGCCGGCTGACCGTCTTGACGCTACGGCTGAGGCGTTCGGCGATCTGCGTGATCGACATCCCCCCGACGTATAGCCTGACCACCTCCATCTCGCGGGCGGAGAGGCGCGACGCGTCACACGGCGCCTGGACACCGGCGATGTCGAACTGGCGACGAATGGTGTCGCTGAGGTAGGGGCGTCCGGCCGCGGCCTGCCTGACCGCCACCGCGACCTCCTTCAACGGTGCCCGCTTGTCGCACAGGCCGAGTGCGCCGCGCGCACGCATGGCCTGGAGCACCGCGGCGTTGTTGACCATGGTGAGCACGACCACGGGAAGCCGGGGATAACGACGACGCATCAGGTCGATCAGGGCCAGCCCGTCACCGTGTCGTCCACCCGGCATCGAGAAGTCGGTGACCACGACATCGCAGGGGCGCGTGGTCAACAGGTCGAGCAACTGGTCGCCGTTGGCGGCTTCACCGACCACCTCGATATCCCCCGTCGCCTCGAGCGCGGCACGCGTGCCCATCAGGACCACCGGATGATCGTCGGCAATGATCGTTCGCAGAACCATGTCTTCCCTCGACGGCGGAAACGCGCAGCCGTTTTCCATGCCATGTGTCCTATTGCGTAAAAGCTTTCATATTTAGCCTAAAAGGTTGCAGTAATTTGCGTAAAAGATTGCAGCGATTCGGTCGGGAGCACGGGCGTCACGGCATGTAGGGAGACTAGCGGCACGCGACCATCTGTCGCCGGTCTTCGACCCGTCGGTCCAGGGCGAAAGCGAAGGCTTTTGGAACCGCAAAGCGGACGCAGTGCGTGTCGCCCTAAGGCTCTCGGGGGGCAGGCTTTCCGTACACCGGTTCTACATCTGGCACGACGTCTTCGAGAGCGTTCCTTGGTTGGACCTGTCGTCAGGAGTGTTATCCCGGGATTCTCTTCCAACCAGACATTCTTTGCCTCTCTTAAATCTGAGCTTTCCATTGACATAACCTATGGAACACTCGGGCGAGGTCGCGGCGGGCTGGGTCGCCAGGAGTCTTCAGTTAAACATATAGGTACACGCAGCCGGCTAGCTTTGAAGACTTAAAGGGTCGGGACGACGGAGCTCAACCAGGCATGGCGACACAGGCCCGTATCTACGCCGATGCGCTGTCTTCCGGTGGCCCGGGAGCACGCCGCGGGGTCGCCCCGAGGGCCCTAAGCGCTCAAGTTGCTAGCGAGTGTATTGCGTAACGCGACAGGCAACATTATAACTGGGCGGATCGCAGCCAGCCGGGACGGACCATGTCGACCAACCAGCATCCTGGCAAACACATTCGAGAGGAAGTAATTCCACCCGCGCTCAGCGTGACTGCCGCGGCGCAGCTGCTGGGGGTCGGGCGGCCCGCACTGTCGAACCTACTTAATGGACGATCATCCCTGTCGCCAGATAGATGACTTGGCCGGACGGATACACTCTTCGCTGGGTCCAGTGGTCTACAGAGTAACCGGAAAAAGAGCATCGATAGGTCGCGGGCGAAGCGAGAAACTCCTCAATAGCTCTGGCGAAATCGCCCCTGGTCGATCTGGTCACCCAGGTCACCAGGGGATATCTGCATACGTTACCGCCTTCGACAGATCTTACGCTCGCAGTGGATGAAGGAACTCCGGCACCCGTGCTCCTCACAAAGTGCGCCGCCGCCTCTGCGCGGACCAACTAGAACGAGCCACGCGTGTCGATCAGTCGAATCGCGCTGCCACGGCTTGCATCGCTCGAAATCCATCAGGTCGCAAAGTGTTCGACCCTTCGCGAGCAAAAACCTTGTCGTCGACAACCGATACAGCACGCTGAGCGGGAACCCAAACGCATAGCACCGACTTGCCCCTGTAGTCGATGCAGTCTATGAGTCCCAAGACGGATGAGCGCAGTGGCTCGCTAAGTCCAGAATTCTGAAAATGCGAAACCACGCGCTGCTTGTATGCATCCAGCGTCTGATTTAGCGGCGTCAGCTCCCTCTCAATACCGACCACGAACCTCGTTCCGACCATCAGCGCATCGACGTTATCCAAAGCCTTGATTCGATCAGCAGCGGCGCCATTGTCCGCGACGCCCACAAAAATCGCGCCGCTGGACTGAGGACCAATGTTAGCGATTCCGCACGCAGTTTCCACTAAGCGATCCAATAGATCGGTGTTTAGCTCCCTGCCGGGCGATAGGGAACAAAAGCCCTGCTTACATTCGTAAGCTGCAGTCTCAACTTTCGATCTTCGTAAGGCGTTCTCGAAGCGAACTGCCAGTCCCATCCCTTGCTGGGCGACACCTGGGTTTCTCTCCTCGAAGAATTCCTGGATAAGCCCCTTGGTGATCGCTATGTTCTGTTGCCGCGGTCCCGAGCGAATCTGACCCGCCGCGACGTTGAGCCGCCCCTGCAGATTCGAAAGAGCACGCATGATCCCGGTACCGTCGAAAGGGGTCTTTCCCTCCCTGAGGCAAAGCTCGTAGAAGGCCATAAAGATCGCATAGAAACCGGTTTTAATTGGGTTGCCGCCCGCGTCAGGGTGGATGACCCTACGGAGGGTATTCGGACTCGAGTCATATCTTTCAACGGTTTCCCTCACAACGGAAAACGTGGTCACAATCGCGTTCTTCAATGCATCCACGCCATACGCGAACATGCGAGCATTTATATCCCGAGATGCCTCCGATTGAGGGTCGTAGTACTGGTCAAGCGCGCTACCGCTGAAAGCGAATGGACGCTGCTCAAGAATGGATACAGCAAGGTCGGCAAGCATCTGCTCGTCTTCGGCCTCCCTTAGCTGGTTCTTCCGAATCACTCCCTGCTTGCACCAGAACGTCGCGTCCGCACGAACTCCGTAGCTATTGTCGTCGTCCCCCTGCACGTCGATGCTGATTTGGGGCATCGAAGCAAGATCTAAGTAGGTAGCGGATGCATCGCCGCGAAGCTCGGCCGCGATCTCACGAATGAAGTTAGCAAAAGGCGATATAACGCCTGCCTGGCGCTTCTCCTGGTCACTGAGCTGTCTACCGTACGCATTGATTCGCCCAAACACGTCGTTGACGGATTCCGGGTCGACGACGGGGAACTCTGTGACTGCGAACGTGTACTCGAGCAGACGGGCGCACGCTTGTGCGTCCAACAGCCGATCAGCATCCGTGGTCGCGACAAAGCGGCCCTCCTCCGAGACCTGCTTCGCCCTAGCGAGCTGTTCAACGTCAAAATATCGTCCGTCCGAAGAGAACTGGTTCTCTATGAACGAGAAAACAGCGTTCAACCGCTGCATTCCATCGACGATCTCGAAGACCTTAGAGCCATCCTCTTGATTCTGCGTAGCAAGAAGAATGAGAGGAATAGGGTAGCCGCGCAATATGCTGTCGATCAGCCGGGCCTTCTCAGCAACGGTCCAAACGAGTTTTCTCTGGTATTGGCGATTTACCATGAAGTTACCGGCGACATACTCTCGATATGCCTCCTGCACTGACATACCACGTGGCGTCACACTCATTCGACCCTTCTCCCTGTGGCAGCGATTGCCCCGATTCGAATTCATCTTATTCTACAGCCCGTCTAGTTGCGACAGCCGCGACCCTAGCCCCCCGGGTGTGTCGCCATAATGGACACGAGACCGACAAGGGCCATGATGAAAATAATACCGTCGGCCATGTGCAATCTGCGTTCTACCCCGCCGTACACGGCGATCATACCCTTGCGGCGATTTGCCGACGAAAGGCGGATAACAATGCCCAAGGCCAAGAATGCCGCCACGGTTACGTTAGGGTGCGCCTGCACTACCTCGGCTAGCCCTTGCCGAAAATCCACGCCAAAGCGCTTCATCAGCCACAGCACACCGGAGGAGTACAACGCGAACCAAATAGCTCCGGCGGAAGTGTTCACGATAAAATATCGATAGGGCGCGACAAAGACATTGCCGTCCGAGGCCATCCACCGCCCGGCCAGGGCTCTGTGGAATGCCCACCGGAGAAACGCAAGCGCGTAGATCAACGCTACAAGGCAGGCGATCATGCCGTAGGCAATGTAGTCAACGTACGAGAGGAAAAGATCGACGGATGCATCGGTCGTTCCAACAGCCGCATATTGATGAAAGCCAAACCAGATGAGGAACGATTTAACAGAGTTGGCAAAGATTGGCGCTGGGACCAGCGGCAAGGTGGTTATCCACTTATACCGAGCGTATCGCGGGCGGGGTGCGCCCTTCCGCAGCGCGAAATCTTCAGGCTTGGCGAAGAGCACTGTGCCTAGAAGATAGACGACCTTAAAGGGCCGAGATTCTAGGAATGACTTCGTAATACGTTTCGAGGACAGATTCACGGGGCGACCCAGGCTATGCATTTATAGTCGGCATTGTTATAGAAAGTTCGAGGAGCCGACCAACAGGTCATGGTTGCCCCCGTCGGTCGCCGAGCGTCAGCGCCTCTCGACTAGGCGATCGATGTCGGTCACTCTTCCGTCAACAATTTGGATCACGATTCCGGGGCATGGGGCTGTACTGTTCCAGCACCGGTATGTGACCTCCCGCTGCACGAGCGCGTGGTCCTTGTTCGTAAGAAAAGTATTCACGCTCCGGTCCATGCCATACGCGGCGAACGCCGCACATTCCGAGTCGCCGACGCGCACGCGACCATCCCTTACGCGATTAGCCTCCTCACTTGTCAACCTCCCGGTGCGAACCAAAAGCATGAGATTTGCCTCGATTGGCATATCGGGCCGCAAGTGGTAGAGAGAGCACGAAGCGTACGCCTGCTCGCTGGTATCGTTGCTCCAGCCGCTTGGGTAAATGCTTCGCGCAGAGTACGGCGCGCATCCGGACGCCAGAATGCTCGCGACGGCCACGAGGCTAAGCAATATTCTCGGGGCTGAATGGCTTGCCATTCGAATGCAAGACAGTGAGTGCGTACGAAGATAGCTAATAATGTCCATATCGTTCATTCCTCTTCCAGGCGCATTCTCATAGTGGAAGTGATGTATCGGCTGGTCCCCTAAAAGCTGAAAGTCATCCTCACTTGCGGGGCACTCGGCGTTAGAGGGCCACACGAGGCCCAGACGATCGATATACTGAACCGATGAACTCTAGGGAGTACAAAATCCTGCTCATCGCCGGACTGGTTCGCGAAGCTGCCGCAATGGGTGACGCCGCACTGACCTTAGACATCGATGAAGCCCGGTTCAGAGCGCAGCTAATCGCCATGCAGGCCAACGAGGCTGGCTACATTGACGTCGCCCTCGAAGCTACTCGTCTACTGCTTCTTCTAGGACCGTTGGGCACCGCCCCGTCCCCAGGATACGGCGCAGCAATGCTGCGAATGGCCGACGCGCTTGACGCGCTCGGATTCGATCCGACGTAGCCGATTGCCAACATACCGACGAGTTCCCAAATTAACGTGGCGGCCAGTTACTGGGATGACCTGTCCACACACCGTTGAGATCATCCAATCCTCCGATGCCAACACCGTCGGTGAGCATCGACAAAGACTCGTGGCCGCCAGCGAAGTGGACAATTACCAAGTCATCGGGCCACGGCTCGGTCCAAGCTTTCTCCATCCGGTTACCGGCCGCGTGTCCGGATTGAACGAGTGCCCCGGACGCACGGTCGTACTCGAACCATAACGAACGTCGGTCACCTTGTGGAATAAGCTCGCCCGCTCTAATGGCGTCGACCGAAGCTCGGATATAGCAATCGCCGCCTATTAAAAGCCAACCGATTACTGAATTGATGTCGACGGGCCGGGCGAATGTCTCCAGGAGCTCGCCACTTCTGGCGTCACGCACCATCTTCGACAACGTAGAGGGTCGCTCTTCGTACGGCGCTTTCAAGTTCGCTAACACGATGAAGCAAGGCGACAGGTGAGCCAGAGCCATCGCCTTAACGAGCGGACCCTGCCCTACGGTCAGATACCTGGCCCCCTCATGGAGGTGCCTTATGTAATAACCGACGTGAATCTTTTCGACGTCCATCTGTGACTCTCCAAGCGAGTGTGCCGATCACCTTGCATTTCTTGGCTACGCAGTCCTGTAGTCGGATCCGGCGGCCCAGGCCTGGTCATGTCGACGAAGGTCAGCTCCGCACGGGCTACGAAACGCAACGGTAGCTTCCGCGCAAAACGTCTCACCGTCTGCGACGAATCGGTCATGTCCATGGCGAGTGGCCACTTTGACACCATGCCCAGTGTCCCGAATCGCCCGGGGGCGGGTGAGCGGGTGTACGTTCGCAGCACTACGCATGGTGCGCGGTAAACACGAGTGGCATCGACGCAAAGTTCGGGCAGTACTTCTACGCTTGACATGAAGCACAGGTAGGAGAATGCTTCTGTCAGATGCTCGGGCGAGGCGTAACAGTGGCCGTTCAACGAGTCGATCAGTCGAACAATATCGACAGTACTGTCGACGAGCTTCGTTTCCCTGCAGGCAACGGATTCGCTGTCGTCCCCTACACGACGCTGTCGCACTACGTTACGGGTGTTTCTTTCGAAGGAAATCGTTGGAATCATCCCTCCTTTCGCATGACATGGCCCGAGATCGGTGGTCGATGTAGACGCGTCTTGACTCGCTCCGGGATGCGTCGACGATTTGTCGTCCCGGGCTATAGACATGGGCGCAGGGAAATCCACTGCGAGTCGACGGAAGAGCGCGATGTGGCGCTAATACTGGATTCGATGGCAAACCTCGCCTTCCAGGAACAGCCGGCGTTGATCGACTTCCTCTGGCGGGGCGAGCGCCACATACACTATCCGGACTTCGCGATCTGGTTGCCGCAGGGGCTATATTTCGTGGAGTGTAAGCGAGACGATGAGGGCCAGTCGCTCGGCATACGCGCTCGCACTGAACACCTCACGGATATCTTGGGCGAAGCCGGCATAGTCTATCGACTCCTAACGCGCGGGGAACTAGACCGCACGTTCCACGTCCAAAATGCTAAAACGCTTCGCGCGGCGCGCAACGCGAGCTTGTCGCCCTCAGACGATCGGAAGATGCGAATCGTTATATCGAAGGGCCCGTGTGCCATCAACTACCTGGTGGCAGCAATTAACCCTACAAGAAATAGGTCCATTGAAGTCGTTCAGGGAATCTACTCGGCTATTTACGCCGGAGCCCTATCGCTCGACTGGAATGTTCCTCTGGATCGGAATTCGTTGGTCGATCGCGGAGACACTGAGGCTCGCTTTCCATGGCCACTGCATCACTACGCCAAAACCAGCTGATTCGCCTTCGCGGTGCGTTGTGCAAGATGACCGCAAAACTGCCTGACGGTAGATGGCAGCTCGTTGAAATCTCTACAGGGTTAATTGACGCGCAAACTGACCTCGATCTTTTGCGCGCCTACGAGCGAAAGGAGTTGGCCTTTTGCTCCGTTGAGGATCCATCCAGGCACCCCAACGATCCACTGGCGAACCAACTATCCGAAAAGGCGCAGGATGCAGGCCTGAGCAACAGCGGGGCCAGCGCGCGCCACGAAGCGGAGATGCGGCTGAACTACGTTAATGGCACGAGGGGGCTTAGAAGTTCGGATCTGGAAGCTGCTATCGCAGCGATTCACAGGCAACTGGGCTGGCCCGACCGGGCACCGAAGATTAGATCGGTCGCTTATTGGTGCGCGGCAGCCAAAGGAGCGGCCGACCCGATCGCCGCTCTAATATCCGAACACCATCGCAAAGGCCGCTCTGGGGATCGCTATAGCGCCGAGGTGATGGATCTCATGCGCGACGTCCGAGACAACAGCTATATGAAATGTTCGCCGCGGCTGAGCGTTACAGCTGCTGTGCAGGAAGTGCAAGACAAGATTCGACTTGCCAACGCCAGCCGCCCCAAATGTGATCGTATGCCCATACCGGCGCGGCGAGCCTTTCAACGGGTCATCTCTGAAATCCCGGACTCCGACATGATTGCCGCACGGCACGGTCGAGATGCCGCGCTCGCCATCCGCCGCGCCGGCCTCGGCGGCGTCAGGACGAGTCACCCATTGGAAAGGTGCGAAGTCGACCATACTCCGCTGTCCATCGTGCTATTGGATGAGGACTTCGTTCCGTGGGGCAGAGCAAATGCCTCGATGGCATACGACCCGGCTATCGGTGGTTTAACCGGAATCTACGCGGGGCCGGAGGTGCCAAGCATCGTAAGCGTCGCGCGCTGCATGAAGTCCTCGATCACACCCAAGATTGATCTACTTGAGCCCTACGACGTAAAGGGCGACTGGCCATGCTTCGGCATAGCCGAGACCTATGTCGTCGACAACGGGCTAGAGGAACACGCGTCGGCGTTTAGGCAGGCGGCGTGGGAGATGAATTCTGTCTTGGAATTCTGCCCGCGTAAGTCGCCATGGACAAAGCCGAACATTGAGAGACATATACGCTCCATGGATGTTGACCTTCTTCAAAAGCTTCCCGGTTGCACGATGGAGAATGCGCTACAGAGGTGCAACTTCACGCCCGGACGCGACCTCCTGCTTCGACGTTCGACCTTTGACAAGATTCTCATGCGATGGATCGTCGACATTCATCTTCGGAAGGGTCGTCCTGGCCTCTTCGGGCGCGCCCCGGTCGACATCTGGAACGCGTATGCACGCGACCACGAGATCCCGATGGCTTCCAAATCCGTACTTTTAGAACGGCTCTTTCTCCGTCGTGTGGAAGGAAGACAGCTCGACCACGAGGGAGTGGAGTTTGACAAGCTGATCTACAACTCGCGCGACATGGCCCTAGTAAGAGCTAACTTAGGGTCCATTCTTAAAGTCGACATCTGGGTAAGTGACGAGGACTTAGGATTTATCAATGTGGAGCTTCCAGGAACCGACGTCTGGATTCGCGTCCCTTGTTTAGACATTGACTACGCATCGGGCACGACGCGCTGGCAGCACAACCGGGCCAAAAAAATGCAGCGCGTGGTGCGCAACGAGGGGAAAGAGCTCTCGCTCGCCGAATCACGTCAGGCGATCCGTCTGCTTATTGCGGAGGATGAGCGCGAGTTGAAACAAGCCCTGCGCAAGCGACGTGGCCGATTCACAGAACGCCCGGCGATCCCGCCGGAGCGATCCGCGAAACCGAACGACGGCTTTAAAGCACCGCGACCCGATCCGACCGATCTGCAACAAAGTGTGGCGACCGCGATCGACGTGCCCGACTTCCCGCTCCTTTCCCGAGGACCCGACGATGGCGCGTAAGACCCTCCCGCCCGAACTGCTTGCGCGGGTAAGCAACACGCGCATAGGAACACCCTACTGCGACGGAGCCCTGGCAAGGCTCGATCAAGTGTATAGAGGTAGCATGCTGGGAGCTTTGGCCAACCTCCTACTCGTCGGTGAAACCGGTACAGGAAAGACAGCTGTACTCGAGCTTTTTCGCCAACGTCATCCTCCGAGCCGAACGGCTGCGGGTGTTGTGCGCCCGGTCCTGTTCGCAAAGACACCCGCGAATCCGACGCCGATCAGCCTCATGGAGCGGTTACTCAAGGCGTTAGGTGACCCAAAGCCGA
This sequence comes from Xanthomonas sp. NCPPB 2632, assembly GCF_041228075.2. Lineage (NCBI taxonomy): Bacteria > Pseudomonadati > Pseudomonadota > Gammaproteobacteria > Lysobacterales > Lysobacteraceae > Xanthomonas > Xanthomonas sp. NCPPB 2632. The sequence goes on along the minus strand of NZ_CM192979.1, from coordinate 504,136 downwards.
CCCACGGCACGGCTGGCACTAAGAGTATGCGGATAGCCACCCTTATAGAGGGACAGGGCGTGCGTCTTCTACTTGTCGATGACTTGCAACATATGGTCGATAAGAAGACCGATTTCGCCGTGTACGAAGCCGCCGATTGCCTTAAAGAGATCGTCACTGAGTCGAATATCAGCCTTGTCGGTGCCGGCTTGTACGATGCCATGACCGTTGTGCGATCGAACGAACAACTCATTCGACGTCATCTCAGTCCCATCGTCATGCCACGGTTCGATTGGGCGGAGCACGACTCTCGCGAGTGCTTTGCGGGCCTTCTCAAAGGATTTCGCCTGAACCTTCCAGAACTGGACATGCCCGAGCTGGAATCTACGGAAATGGCTTTTCGCATCTATCTATCTAGCGGTGGCCTCGTGGGTCTGGTGGCAAACCTGTTGCAGCAGGTAGTTTGGGACGCCGTCGACAAGCAGGCCGCTGTCATTCGTCTAGCTGACTTCGCCATAGCCCATAGCAAAGCCGCCTTCGACGGCGATCAGTACAACCCGTTTCTGCCTAGGTTCGATTTGGCAAAAGGTGTGGAAGATCGGATAGCAATGGCCAAGAAAATCGCCGCCAGGGTTCCGCGGCCACGACGCGGCTCAGTACCCACGCCCAAGATTCGGTTGGCCCAAGTCGGCCTCTAGATGAACGCAGCAGTCCTCACGATTACACCGAGTCGTCATGATGACGAATCGCCCTATACCTATCTTTTGAGGCTCAGCCAGGTTAACGGCCATCGGGGACTGCGATTCATCGGCGTCGGCTTCGGCGTGAATCTGTACGGTGGAGCGGGCGGTGTCGCGGCGATAGCAACTATTTGCCGAGCGCTGGGGCGCGCCCCCGCATTCCTGAATCCAGAAGTGACGTCCGCCCTAGCAGGGGGCAGCGCCTTCTCACTTTGCGGCAGTTGTGTCGTGCGCGCAAAAAACGTCGTTTCTGTCGGCACAAAAACTTGTCCACAGTGCATGAGAGAAAAGGACTACTGCCGGACGTGGTGGGATGTGATTGCGTACGATGCGTGCACCGTTCACGGTTGCTGTTTACTCCATCAGTGCCAGCGTTGCGGATCCCCTATCCAACTCAAACGATCGCATATGGACCGCTGCGATTGTGGTGAGACGTTTTCGAGCGCAAGGACGATATCAGCTGAGCGAGCAATCGTCGGGCTAGCCGAAATTGTCGAGTGGAAACTGGGAGGTGGTAGCGATTTGTTCACTGCCCGGGCCTTAGCCTTTCCCGTCGATCAGCTTGCGAATTGCAGCTTCAATGCCGCAATTCATCTGGTTGGAGCGTTAGCCTGCGCAGCCACCTCAGATCATGAAAATCACTATGTCAGAGAATATACGAAGCGGCACGAGCTGCTGAGGTACGCGGCAGCTGCACTCGTCGACTGGCCTAGGGGTTTCCACCACTATCTAGGTCAGATGCGCGACTTGCGCTCGCCGAACGGGCCTGCGCCAAGCTACCACCGAGACATGGCCTATCTGTTGAGACCAGTAGCAGCCGCAAACGAGGATGGTTGTCTCGACTTCGTTGAGGATGAGATCGTCCGCTTCGGCTATCGCATGTGCTACGGGGTGATAAGGGCGCCTGAGCGGCTGAAGGGTCGTCTACCTGCACGTCGTTTTGGCTCCTATCGTGATGCGGCGGTCATTCTTAATGTTTCCAATGTAACCGCGGCTCGCTTCAAAGCTTCTGGCAAGCTGGACCCCTATGTGGTTAATTCCACAGGCGTACGCGGCCAGGTGGCTCTAGACCTGGATGCCGTTCGCCGCTCCGCATGGAAATACCATCGAAATGTTTCCAATCGTGTCATTGGAAGGAACAGCGGACTTCCGGTGTCCTTGGTTACTCGTGTCACGAAGCCGTATTTTGTTCGGCGATTTCGCTTGGCTGCACACGGACTCGACAACCGGTCCGTTGTCCAGGCATTTGTGGACCTCTTAGTCGAGAAATCCCGCAACGCACGCCAAGCTGAGTTCATCAACCTCGCGAAGTTCATCCAATCAAATGTGCGTGTCGAACATAAATTGTCGCTCCTTACGGCGATCGCTGAGGGAAGAGTTCTTACATCGAGTCATGGAAACACTGTTGAGTCGATTGACTTCCCGCGCAATTGGCGCGAAACGGCGCGAAAACCGAAGGATACCTCAGCGAAATGACGCCCGAACTGGACGCTGGAGCGCTAACGCTTACCCCCGATCCATTCTGGGATGAATCGCCCTATGGCTACATACTGAGGCTGACCGAGGCAAATGGTCATCGGGGACACAGCCTTATTGCTAACCTTTGCAACGGCCGGCGGAGAGTGCACGGCAGTTTCTCTGTATCGTCCGATATCGCGAAACTTCCGACCCTTCTGGGTCGACGGCTCCCATTCCATACGGAGGAGATGGATCAACTGTTGGACCAGGGGGATAAGAACCTCGGTGTGATCGCAGGACGCGTCATCCACGCGAAGAATGCGATATTCCCTCTAACGAAGCTCTGTCCACAGTGCTTCGCAGAGAGTCCCTATTGGAGGACATGGTGGGACCTTCTCTATGTTGACGCTTGCGCGGTCCACGGCTGCAAACTCGTGCAGCAGTGCGGGGCTTGCGGCGAATCTATTCAATTCAGACGCTCCTCGCTCACCGCGTGCCGCTGCGGCAATCCCTTTTCGGCTCTCAAGACGAAGTCCGGAGACATTGGCGCAATTGCGCTCGCGGAAGTCATAGAGACCACATTCGGCGGCGGCTGCGGGCTATCGACTGCTCTAGGGGCTGGACTGCCGGTTGAACAGTTATACGCGTGCGGTCCGGAGACCCTAGTCTCCACCATTGGAGTTCTAATTAACATCTCCGAGGAGCAGGGAAAGGGGCGTTATGTCAAGGCATACTCGCGTCGGAGTAAGCTCATACCGGCCGCAGCCAGCGCATTAGTAAACTGGCCAATGGGCCTCCATCGATTCATGCGTGATCGATGCACTAGAGACAGAGCTATGCACCAGCTACCGACCTTCCGGGAAGAAGTCGGTCGCTTTCTTATTACGCTTGATCTTATCAATGAGAAAGACCGTCTTCGCTTCCTTATCAACGAGCTCATGAGGTTTGCCTATCGAAACTGCTATGGGCAGATCAATGCGCCCGATGGATGCAGGGGCCCCTGGCCCGAACGTCGATTCGGCAGTACGACCGATGGAGCCGCCCTCATTGGCATTCCACACCACACGATGTTGCGTGAGATTTACCGCGGACGGATGGACGACGTGATAGCCGGTATCATTGCGAAGCCCCAAACGCGACTCCGACAGTGGGCAATTAACCTTGATGCGGTGAGGCGGCGGGACTGGTACGTTAGAACGACGGGGGATCATCGCTTGGCGGGCAAGCGCTTCGGCCTCGGAAGTGCGCTCGTCTCGGCCATCATCGACAGCCCGTTGGTACGAAAGTATGCGCTCGACATCGACGGATGCGATGCCGTGTCGGTGCTGGAGCGCCTCTGTTCGCTCGCAATCGATCGGTGTCCTTCGGAAGGACCCATCGGCCCCTTCAATCTCCTTGAGCTACTACGGTCGACTACGCAGACTCACCGAAAACTATCGCTGCTGGACGCGCTGCTTGAAGGCAGGATTGATGCGAATAGCGACGGGGCCACGTTTGGTTCGATTGGCTTGTTGCAGTCAGTCAAGAATGTTCGACTTTAAACACCTACCTGCAGATCGTACCGGCCAAACTGGACGGTCTGCGACAGACGCGAAGCGCCGGAAGCCAAGGCACCGTCCACAGATGCAGTCCCGAAGGAGGGCCGTGTTTAGGCCTCGAACCTAACGTTACAGCTGGTACGTTGCGTTCATTACATCGAGGATGGGCCATGCCAAAGTCGTATCTAAAAGGATCGGCCGAGAATCGGTAAAAGAGCGCACTGTGGCTCGTAAGTTGTTGAACTAAAATCCCTATGACGCCTATGATCCAACATCAACCGTCAGTTTGAACGGCGCAACCGATATCGTTGCGGTAATCCAATAGCTTGAAGTTCTCATCGCTCTCGGCTTGGGTTATCACGTACTCAGCCACAAGTACTGCGCGCGCACGGTCTAATTTTTTACCCTCCTTGGTTTGTGCGTTACCAGCGGCTAATCGGTCAACGCCGCTGATTTGTCCGGGCTCTCTATGGCACCAAGTATGAATTCCTTTAGCTGCTGCACGTAGAACAGGACCATGATCATTTCGAAGTCACGAACCTTCAAGATGTCCGCCTCCCACGTGAGAAGGGCTGAACTACTCGGTCGGTAGTTGTGCACGGTTTTCACCCGGTGGGAAGCTCACTGCGACGGCGACGGCGACGGAAGCGCGGGCGCGGTTCTTGAACGTTTCATCGTGGGCCCGCTGGAAACATTGCGGCGCGCACCGCTTCGTAATCCTTGGCAATCCGATCGAGATGCACTCCGACATTTTTTATCAGCACGGCTGTGCCATTTTTTATAATGCTCGCCTGGGTGAAAGCATCACCGGAATACTCGTCGACGTGCTTGCCGATAACCGGATGCTTTGAAGGGCCGGCGATGTAGGTTTCGAGGGCCGCTTCAATCAGCACGAACTTGTTAGCCATGCTCAAGATCCCACCCACACCCGCCTCCGCGCCGACCTCGTGAACCGGAATACGCTCACGTGCCTGTACAAGCCGCTGGGTGACGATCTTGTTGTAGACGGCAAGGAGGGCGATTGACGGGTCTTCATGACACATAGCCCCTCGAATCTGCTCGGCGATAGTATGGGCAGCTTCAACCACCGCGAATTGGCCCCGCGTTCGTGTTTCAGTCGCTGCGCGCTGCGCGGCGGTAACGGCATCGATCGCGGCTCGGCTTTGTTTCGCTCTCACTAGGTAGGCGATGCCGATGGCTAGTACTCAGCCGAACGCCTGCACCCAAGCCGCAAGCGTTTGGCTTGCGGGTGATGGGAGCCAGTAGGCATGCACAGCGACCGCCATGGCGCAGTCAGCTGCCAATCCGAAGAGAAGCCAAGGGATCACCTTCTTCATGCACGTGCTTTCCTTGTGCGGGCGTCCCATCGTATGACCAAACGATAACGACGCGGTAGGTCACCTGAGGAACCCGGTGGTCAGGTCGACGGCGAGACGTTAGGCACCGCTCCCGGGAGCGGTTGAAGACTGGACAACATGGATTCGATGGTCCCCCAGCGGTCCCCTTGCGCCTTCGCGTCTCGCAAGGCCTCCGACAGAGCGATTCGTTCGACGTCCCACTGCGCGCGCGCCACGGACTGCTCGCCGCGCATGGTCTCCAGATTCGCCGTCATGTAGCAGATACGCTTTTCGAGCGATCGGTTCCTCTGCTGCATTGCATTCGCTTCGGTAGCCCGCTCCTGAGCTGCTTGAAGTGCCGCCGACCTTCTCGCAGGTCCTTGTCTTGCTGTCCGGCTTGCTCGGTGAGCCGGGCGTTGTCACGATTAAGCGCCAACAGTCCCTGGTTCTTCGTCGCGAAGCTGTCGGTGGCGCGACGCAATTCGACCTGCAGGGCTTACACCGCCTGCTCGTGCTGACGGGCATCGATCTCACGCTGCTCCTTGGAGGCCTGCCGGAAGTGATCCAGGGCATCGCGTGCTTGGGCGTGTTTGGTTTCGACCGAGGCCAAGTGTTCCTCGTGCTCGGCCAGCTGTCGTTCAAGGCCAGCCATACGCTCATGCAGACCGACGATCGTGGTATCGCGTTCGCGCAGGACTTATTCGGTCGTTGCGAGGGTTCGGTGGGCGTCGGCCAAGGTGAACCGCAAACGCTGGATATGGTCGCTCGCCTCATGGGCTTGCTGGGTCAATGTGGTGACCTCGCCGTGAGCGGCGGCGACCTGCGAATTCAGGTGCTTGACTGGACGCGGGCGCGAAGGCTCGAAGCGGCATCGTTTAGTACAACGGGATTCGGACTAGTTTAGCGGCGCCGCAGTTCGCCGAACGAGCGGGTCATTGGCGCTGGCGCGTGACAGCCAATTGCATATCCCCAGAACGCAACCCCAGCGTCGACGATTGACCTCCAGAGCCCCATCGCGGCCACACGGCGCCAGCGCCGGCAACGGCGAGGCTCATTTCGAGGCTAATGCTCGGTGAGCATATGGCGCACCCCGAGAGGGGCTCCTTCCCTGCGCGAGGGGCCCGTCTCCAGCCGGCCTGGTCCGCCGAGCGGTGACCGTGTCTTCCAACTGTCACAAATCAGCCATAGAAGCGTAAAGCGTTTAACTCATCCTTCACGCTGTTGGCCCTGCTTGAGGATTTTCGGACAGAAAAGACTCAGCGGGGGCACAGGGGTCCACACACATTCCATACAGCGGAGAAATCCCATGCGTTCCAAGTTGCTCACGGTGGCCATCGCCGCCGGTTTGGGCCTGACGAGCTTCGCGACCCTCGCGGCCACGCCGAAGTCGCAGCAGCCGAGCCGCGTCACGATCGATGCGGCCACCCTTCAGCAGCTGCAGGCGCAGCTCGCCGCCCTTCAGTCACAGGTGGCCGACCTCCAGGCGAAGCAGGATGCCCAAGCCGACGCGCAGATCGAGACCGCCAAGGTCATCAACGACACGCAGGTTATTGCTGCCGATGCCACAGCCGCTGCCAAGAAGTCTTCGGACAAGCTTTCTTACAAGGGCGTAAACCTGACCCTCGGTGGCTTCCTGGCGGCGGAGTCAATTTACCGTACGCATCAGGAAGGCGCGGATATCGCGTCGAACTGGAACGCGATTCCGTACAAGAACTCCTCCGTCGGCCGCATGTCGGAAGGCCGCTTCAGCGCACGCCAGAGCCGCGTGTCGATGCTGGCCCAGGGTGATGTAAGCCCGGACACCCATGTCGCTGGCTACATCGAGGCCGACTTCCTGGGCGGCGCGCAGACCGCCAACCAGAACGAGTCCAACTCGTTCAACCCGCGCGAGCGCAACGTCTATATGACGGTGGACTGGGACAACCCGGGCCTGCACCTGCTGGCCGGTCAGAACTGGTCGCTGCTGACGCTCAACAGCAAGGGCATCACTCCCCGCAACGAGGCTGCTCCGCCGCAGATCGACGCGCAGTACCTGCCTGGCTTCGCCTGGGCGCGTCAGGCTCAGATCCGCCTGGTGAAGGACTTCAACAAGCAGTATTGGCTAGGTATCTCGCTGGAGAATCCGCAGACGACCTTCTACGTCAGCCCGAACCAAGCCAAAGCTCCGGTCACCTCCATCTACAACACGACGGCCGGCTCGGGCTATGACTCGGCCAACACGCTTTCGATCAACCACATCCCTGATGTGATCGTGAAGTTCGCGGCCGATCCCGGCTTCGGTCATTACGAAATCTTCGGTCTGGGTCGCGCGTTCTACAACCGCTACAACTCGGGCGCGGGCAACAGCAACCACAATGTGTACGGCGGAGGCTTTGGCGTCGGCATGCTGCTGCCAGTCGTCGACAAGGTGCTCGACTTCCAGTTTACCGGCATGAAGGGTCGTGGCATCGGCCGTTACGGTTCGGCGCAGCTGCCGGACGTGACCTTCAAACCGAACGGTGAAATCGCGCCGATCAAGGAAAACATGCTGCTGGCCGGTTTGACCTGGCACGCCTCGCCGGACCTGGATATCTACGGCTTTGGCGGCCGCGAACGCGAAGAGAAGCAGGACTTCGCATACAACGGCGTGGCGCTAGGCTATGGCAACAAGGCGTACAACAACGCCGGTTGCGACATCGAAGGCGGCACGTGCGTGGGCAATACCAAGCAGATCTGGAACGGCACGCTGGGCTTCTGGTGGAAGTTCTACCAGGGCAAGTTCGGCAAGGCCCAGTTCGGTGCACAGTACTCGCACACTGTTCGCACAGCGTTTGAGGGCGTCGGTGGTTCGCCGGAGGCGAAGGAAGATATGGTCTTCACCAGCTTCCGCTACTACCCGTTCTGATACCACCATCGGAAAGGAGTTCGACCCAAGGACGGCACAAGCGGCGGGCATGGCCCGCCGCTTTTCTTTTGCGCGGCAGGCCGCCCCTGTGCCAGCGCACCTTGCCGTGCGGGTTACCCGTCCGTGTCGCCGACCTCCGCCTCGCCGGAGCCCTTGCTGACCCCAGGCGCCCACCGGGCGTTGGGCCGCAGCGCCTTGAGCTTTCCTAAGAAGCGATCTCGCGCTTCCCGGGGCAGCTCAACGATGAATGCGCACCGGTCGACCAAGCCATTGAACGATGCCCCGATGGCAAATGCCCGGCGGTGGTCAAACACCCATACCCGGTCATGGAGGTCCTGGGTGAGCCGATGGATGAGCGCGATGCCGCGGCTGGCGCACACCTCGTGCAGGCCCGTGGCGATTGTAGGGTGGCGTTTCCCGGGTTTGACGAAAATCTCGAGCTGGGTCAACCCTGGCGGTAGGGCAGCATCGAGATCAATGACGTGCGCCTGAGGGGAAATCCCGGCCAGCCCTTGTAGCAAATACGGATCGCAGATGGTCAGGGTTGAGCAGTCGCCGACCGCCTTTCTCAGTTCCGTGAGCGAGCCAAGGGGTTCAACAGGGGAGGCATCCCCTTCTGGCGGGGCGGAACGGCCCGCATGAAGATCCGCCACCATGCTCGCAATGCGCTGGAGCGGGAGGGCGATGTCGGGGTCCACGGGCACCCGATAGCCGAGGTCCCCCAACTCGCGCTGGAGGGCCGTGATGGCAATCGAGCGCAGCCAAGGGTCGTCATTGCGCTCAACACCTTCGATGGCGCGGTTCAGGGCGGCGAGCAAGGCGGGCAGCGGGGCGGTCATGGGAATCCAGTAGTCGGTCGATGGGGAGCCTAATCGGCCGGTTGGGGCGGGGCAAGCGTGGCCAGGGCGCCCCGCGGTCCACACGGGGTTCGGGCTCCTACAGGACCCGGTTGACACCGGACACCGCGTCACGGCCCTGGCGTAGACTGGATGCTGGGGCACAAAAGGTTGGCAAAAGACTCCCCGGCGATCATGGTCGCTTTCGTCCCTCGAGCCCGTACCGCATGCACATCCTGTTACTGGAAGACGATATCGAGTTGGGCGAGGCCATCAAGCACGCGCTTGAGCACCAGTCCTACGCGGTGACGTGGCTCACCGACGGAAGGCAAGGCGCGGCGTCGTTGTCCGACACGGGTATCGATTTGATCTTGCTCGACCTGGGCCTACCGGGGAAAGACGGCTTGGAAGTGCTGCTCGAAGCACGCCGCGCGGGGGTGAAGACGCCCATCCTGGTGATGACCGCTCGGGATGCGACCGAGTCGCGCATCAAGGGCCTGGATCTGGGCGCAGACGATTACCTGGTCAAGCCCTTTGACTTGGGAGAACTGGCGGCACGCATTCGCTCACTGACCCGCCGCGCGCAGGGCCTGGTGGAAAATCGAGTGGAGGTGGGCAGTCTGGTGCTCGACCTGGCCACGAAGGGCGTAACCTTTCGGGGCGAACTGGTGACCTTGACCCGGCGGGAGTTCGCGGTGCTGCGCATCCTGACCGAGCGGGCAGGGCGCATCGTGCGCCGCGAAACGCTCGAAGGGTCGGTCTACGGGTACGACACAGTGGTGGATCGCAACGCCATTGAAGTGCACGTGCACTGGCTACGTCGGAAGTTGAGTTCCGAGGTTATCCACACGGTGCGCGGCATTGGCTACATGATGCCCCGGGAGCCCAAGTGACCTTCAGCAGCCTGCGCGCGCGCCTCACCTGGCTCATCATCCTCGTCCAGGTGGCCGTACTCATCCCGCTGGGGACCGTCAGCTACCAGCGCGAACTCCACGAGATGAATCAGCTCCTCGACGGGCGACTTGCGCAAGCCGGGCGAACGCTGGGCACCCTTATCGCATATGGGCATGGCAACTACGGGATGCAGGATCCTGCGAAGACCCTGCAGCTCGCCACCGAGGCGCAAAAGGGGACCGTCGTGGTCTCGGTCCATCCACGCAACTACGAGCCCGAGGTCGGCTTTCAGGCGTATGACCCTCAGCGCAAACTGGTCGCGGCAACCGCCAACCTGGCGGACTTGCCCCCGCCGGCCCCGAACGAGCGAGGGTTTCGCGACGCCGAATACCACGGTGTGCGCTGGCGGCTGTTCACGCTGACCAATCGGTTCAATCTTACTGTGCGCATCGGCGAGCGTGCGGAAAACCGGTCCGATATCACGCATGGGCTGGTCCTTGAGCACGCGTTGCCGCTCATCATCGGGTTGCCCCTGCTGGCCCTGCTGGCAGGGCTAGCGGTCAAGCAGGGACTCAAACCATTGGCTTTGCTTACCGAACTGCTGGCAGAGCGCGAACCGGGCAGCCGCAAGCTCATCTCCATTGATCGTTCGCCGGACGAGATCAAGCCGCTGATTGTGACGCTCAATCAACAGCTCGAGCGGTTGGAAGACGCGGTTGAACGCGAGCACCGATTCGCTGGAGATGTGGCGCACGAGCTGCGCACGCCACTGGCGGCCACCATGATTCACATGGAAAGCGCGCTCATTGCCGACGACCCGGCCGAGGTTCAATACACCCTCGGCAACGCTCGGCGCAGCTTGGTCCGCTTGGGGCGCCGCATCGAGCAAATTCTTGCGATCGCGCGCTTGGAAGCCGGCGCCGCCTCACAACACCGCGTGCCATTGGATTTAGTCATGGTGGCCACTGAAGTCATCGAAGAGCTGGCCCCGGTCATCGCCGAGAAAGACATTTCACTGAGCCTCAACCACGACGAGCCCGAGCTGTGGGTGTCGGGCCATGAGGTTGCGCTCACGGCAATGTTTCGCAACCTGATTGAAAACGCACTGCGCTATACCCCAGAGCGCGGCCAAGTCGATGTGGCTGTGCGTCGCCTGGACGGCAAGGTCTTGATTGCGGTCTCCGATGACGGGCCCGGCATTCCCAAGGACCGTCGGGAGGCCGCCTTTCAACGGGGATATCGTGGCGCCGACATGAAGGAGCCCGGATACGGGTTGGGGCTCAGCATCGTCCAGCGCGCGGTAGAGCTTCACGACGGGTCCATTGCGCTGCTTGAGGCCCCGTTGGGCAATGGGCTTTTGGTGCACATCCTCATGGATCCACTGACCAACGACGCCAGTAGACGCTGAGCGCCTGGCGCCAGATTCGAAACACAAAAGGTTTCCACAAGAATCGGTTCGGATAATGACCCAGGGCACTTCTGCCCGGGTCAGATCCGAGCGACACCGCCGATGAAACCTTCTGCGCCACCGCGCCATGCCCAGCGACCCGTCCGCGTCAAGACGCCGTCCTCTTTCTTGGCTCAGGGGCTCGCGGCATGCTAGCCCTCGTTCGCATCGCCCTCTCGCGTCCGTACACCTTCATCGTGCTGGCGCTGTTGATCCTCATCGCCGGTCCCCTGGCCGCCTTGCGAACGCCGACGGACATCTTTCCGAACATCGGTATCCCGGTCATCAGCGTGGTGTGGACCTATAACGGCCTGCCGCCGGACCAGATGTCGGGCCGCGTGATCTATTACTACGAACGCCAGTTGACCACCTCGGTCAACGACATCGAGCACATCGAGTCGCAGTCCTTGCCGGGCGTGGGCATCGTCAAGATTTTCTTCCAGCCGGGCGTGGATATTCGCACAGCCACAGCGCAGGTGACCTCCATCTCGCAGACGGTGGTCAAGCAGATGCCGCCGGGCATCACGCCGCCGCTCATCCTCAATTACAACGCCTCGACCGTGCCGGTGCTGCAGATGGCCCTGTCTAGCCCCATCTTATCGGAAGCCACCATCCGCGACATCGCGCAGAACTTCATGCGACCGACGCTGATTTCCGTGCCCGGCGTGGCCATTCCCACGCCCTACGGCGGCAAACAAAAGCAAGTAACGCTGGACTTGAATCCGCGCTCGCTGGCGGCCAAAGGCCTTTCGGCGCAGGACGTGGGCAACGCTTTGGCCGCACAGAACCAGATTATCCCCGTGGGCACGGCCAAGATTGGGACTTACGAGTATCACGTCCAACTCAATAACAGCCCAACGGCCATCGATGAGCTAAACAACCTGCCCATCAAGACCGTCAACGGCGCGACGATCACCATCGGCGATGTGGCCCATGTGCGCGACGGCGCGCCGCCGCAGAACAATGTGGTCCGCGTGGACGGCAAACGCGCCGTGCTGATGCCCGCACTGAAAAACGGCAACGCGTCGACCCTGGACGTGGTGGCCGGCATCAAGAAGCTGTTGCCGCTCATTGCCGAGACCCAACCCAAGTCGCTGCAGATGCATCTGCTGAGCGATCAGTCCATCTTTGTCAAAGCCGCCGTGGCCTCGGTGGCTCGCGAGGGCGTCATCGCAGCCCTTCTGACTTCCGTGATGATTCTGCTGTTCCTCGGCAGCTGGCGCTCGACGGTCATCATCGCGTTGTCCATCCCGCTGTCCATCCTGTCGGCCATTGCCTTGCTGTCGCTGTTCGGACAGACCTTGAACGTGATGACCCTGGGCGGCCTGGCGTTGGCGGTGGGCATTCTGGTCGACGACGCCACGGTGACCATCGAGAACATCAACTGGCATCTGGAACAAGGCAAGGGCGTCATGGACGCCATCATGGACGGCGCCAAGCAGATCGTGACGCCGGCCTTCGTGTCGCTGCTGTGCATCTGCATCGTCTTCGTGCCGATGTTCATGCTCGACGGCATCGCCGGCTTCCTGTTCCGCCCGATGGCCCTGGCGGTGATCTTCGCCATGGTGTCTTCCTTCATACTGTCCCGCACGCTGGTGCCAACGCTCGCGATGTTCTTGCTCAAGCCCCACCATCTGGAAGGCGGGGAGGGCGCGCATCCCGAGGACACCTATCTCAACCATCACGAGGGCGACCAGCACGGTCGCAAGCGCCGCAGTGCCGTAGTGCGCGGGCTGCTGCGGTTCCAGATGGGCTTTGAGCAGCGCTTCACGCAAGTCCGCGACGGCTACTACGGCTTGCTGGCGGTGGCTCTCGACAGCCGGAAGCGCTTTGTCGTCGGCTTCCTCGGGTTCGTCGTGGTGTCCTTTGCGCTGATTCCTGCATTGGGTCGGGATTTCTTCCCGACCGTGGATTCGGAATCGATCTCGATGCATGTGCGCGCGCCTATGGGCACCCGGGTCGAAGAGACCGCCGCCGAGTTCGATCACATCGAACGCGCGATCCGCGAGGTCATTCCGCCCGATCAGCTCGACACCATCATCGACAACATCGGCCTGCCGCTGAGCGGCGTGAACCTGGTTTACAGCAGCAGCGGTACCATCGGCTCGCAGGACGGCGATATCCAGATCGCCTTGAAGGAAGGCCATCGGCCGGCGGCCGATTTCATGAAGCAACTGCGCGAGAAGCTTCCGCGCGAATTCCCCGGCACCCAGTTCGCGTTCCTGCCGGCCGACATGACCAGTCAGATCCTTAACTTTGGTTCGCCCTCGCCGCTGGATGTCTCCATCGCCGGACGTGATCGCGTGGCCAACGAAGCCTACGCAGAAAGAATTATGAAAGAGCTGCGCAAGGTAGATGGCATCGTCGATGTCCGCTTGCAGCAAAGCTCGAGCTACCCGCAGTTGAACGTCAAAGTAGACCGAGTACGGGCGGATGGGTTGGGCATCACCGAGCGGGATGTCACCAATAGCATGGTGGCGTCTCTGGCAGGCAGCTCGCAGGTCGCCCCGGCCTTCTGGCTCAATCCGAAAAACGGCGTGTCCTACGCCATCGTGGCTTCCACACCGCAATACCTCATGGACTCGATGTCGGATCTGAAGGCGCTGCCGGTGACCTCCTCAGGCAACGGTGCCACGCAAATTCTGGGTGGTCTGGCGAGCTTCACCCGTGGGCCCAGCGATGCGGTGGTGTCTCACTACAACATCATGCCGTCGTATGACATCTATGCGTCCATCCAAGGCCGGGATTTGGGGGGCGTGGCCAGTGATGTGGAAAAGGTTCTGGCGCAGTTTGCAAGTCAGCGGCCGAAGGGCACCCTGGTCAGCCTGCACGGGCAGGTCGGCACGATGAACGAAGCCTTCAGCGGTCTGTTGTTCGGTCTGGTGGGGGCCGTGGTCCTCATCTACCTGCTCATCGTGGTCAATTTCCAATCGTGGATGGACCCGTTCGTCATCATCACCGCTTTGCCAGCGGCGCTCGCTGGCATCGTCTGGATGCTGTTTCTCACGCACACGAGCTTGTCCGTGCCCGCGCTCACCGGCGCCATCATGTGCATGGGGGTGGCCACGGCCAACGCCATCCTGGTGGTGACCTTCTGCCGCGAGCGGTTGGCCGAGCATGGGGACCCGGTCAAGGCGGCGCTCGAGGCCGGTTTCACCCGTTTCCGTCCGGTGTGCATGACGGCGCTCGCGATGATCATCGGCATGCTGCCCATGGCGCTCAGCCAGGAACAGAACTCACCGCTGGGGCGTGCGGTCATCGGCGGCCTCATGTTCGCCACGCTTGCCACCTTGCTGTTCGTGCCGGTCATCTTCGCGATCGTGCACGGCCGTCCCGCTCCCGCCTCTTCCAAACAGCCGCTTATCGGAGATCACTCCCATGTCGCATGAAGCCACCGCCGCGATACCCGGGCGGCCTCCCCGTGTCCGCTTGATTCTGGCCATCGGGATTGGCCTGGCCTCCATCGGGGTCATCGCCGGTCTGTCGTTGCGGTCCGTGGAGTCCCACGAGCTGACGACTTGGACCCAGGCGCAACTCACGCCGAGCGTGCAGGTCATTTCGGCCTCCGCGCTCAGTGCCAATCAAGGTCTGACGCTGCCGGGTCACCTCGATGCATGGATTGCCACCCCCATCCACGCGCGGGTCGGGGGGTATCTGAAGCAGTGGAATGTCGACATCGGCGAAAAGGTCAAAGCCGGCCAGGTGCTGGCGCTCATCGACACGCCGGAACTGGATCAGCAGTTCGAACAGGCCAAAGCCGAGTTGGTGCGCGCCCAAGCCAATGTGCGCTTGGCCGACACCACCGCCAAGCGCTGGCAGAACCTGCTCGCTTCGCATTCGGTGTCCAAGCAAGAGTCGGATGAAAAGTCGAGCGAAGCAGAGACGGCGCGCGCCAATCAGCTGGGCGCTCAGGCCGATGTGGACCGCCTGGCCGCGTTGGAATCATTCAAACGCATCGTCGCGCCGTTCGACGGGACGGTCACGGCGCGCAACACGGACATCGGCGACCTCATCACGGCGAACACCAACGGGGGCGAGCCACTCTTTTCCATCGCCGATACCAGCAAGATGCGGCTGTACACGCAGGTGCCGCAAAGCTACGCCTCCTCCATCGTTCCGGGCATGAAGGTGAAACTGCTGGTGCTGGGCCACGGCGGCGAGACCGTTGACGCCACGCTCATCGGTACGTCCCGGGCCATCAACCGCGCCTCCGGCACCTTGCTGGCTCAGTTCAAGGTCGACAATCCGCGCCAGGACCTTTTGCCTGGCGACTTCGCGGAAGTGCAGTTCTCCACGCACGCCGACGCCAACACCGTAACCGTCCCGGCCACGACCCTCCTGTTCCGCGCGCAGGGACCGCAGATCGCGGTGCTGGGCAAGGACAACCATGTGGTGTTGCGGGATGTGCACATAGCGATGGACATGGGCGACAAGCTGGAGATCGACAAAGGCCTTCAGCCGGACGACCGCATCATCGACCACCCAACGGATTCGCTGAGCCAGGGCGATCTGGTCCAGTTGGCACCCGCTGCCACCGACGAGAGCCACCATGCCAAGAAAGCATGATCTTGCAATCCGTGGTGGAGCATTGGTCTTGTTCGTGGCGCTGGGCGGCTGCTCGCTGGCGCCGGACTACGTGAAGCCCAACGCCGGTGCGCTGCCGGAGGCCTTTAAGGGTGCTGCCAATCCCGAAGGCTGGACGCAGGCCGATCCCAAGGACGCCGTTGCGCGCGGCCCGTGGTGGAAGGTCTATGGCGATCCCACCCTCGATGGCCTCGAATCCAAGTTGGACCACAACAACCCCGACATCGGCGTGGCCTTGGCCCGTCTGGATGCGTCGCGGGCCTATCTCCAGGAACTGGGGGCGCAGCAGTCGCCCCACGCAGGCATCGACGCCACACCGACCAACGCGCGGCAGTCCGATAACCGGCCGCTACGGGGCTCCAACCAGCCCAACGAATACGACACGCGGACGGTCGCCTTCAGTGCCAGCTACGAGCTGGACCTATGGGGCCGGATTCGCAATGAAGTGGCCGAAGGCAAGGCGCGTAGCGTTGCGGCGGAGGCGGACCTGGCCTCCGCCCGCCTGAGCCTCCAGGGGCGCCTTGCGGACTTGTACATCGCATTGCGGGGTGACGATGTGGAGCTGCGCATCGTCCAGGATTCGTTGGCCGCGTTCGGCAAGGGCCAGTCGATCACGCAAAAGCGCATGGATGGGGGCGTGTCGTCGGGGCTAGATCTGGCACGCGCGAACGCGCAATACGCCGATGCCCAGGCCCAAGAAACGGAGCTGCGTGTGCAGCGGGCACTCACCGAGCACGCCATCGCGGCGTTGGTCGGCGAATCCCCCTCGACCTTTTTCTTGGCCGCCCAGACCACGGCTCTGACCCTGCCAAGCATTCCGCTGGGTGTGCCTTCGACCTTGTTGGAGCGCCGGCCCGATATTGCTGCCGCCGAACGCCGTGCGTTCGCCGCCAACGCTGGCATTGGGGTCACGCGCGCGGCGTTCTACCCGACCATCAGCCTGGGTGCCGCCTTGGGCTGGCAGGACGTGGGGCACGGCAATCTCCTGGCGGCCAGCAACCAGTTTTGGAGCCTTGGGCCGTTGGCCTCTCTCAACTTATTGGACGGCGGCGTGCGGCGCGGCCGCGAGGCGGAAGCCAAAGCGGAGTTTGCTGCGGCCTCAGCGCAGTACCGCGGCCTGGTGCTGCACGCGTTCCAGCAAGTCGAAGACAACCTGTCCTTGCTCCAGGAGCTAGGCCGGGAAGGCCAGCAGGAAATGGCAGCGGCCGATGCCGCCAAGCAGTCCGAGACCTTGGCGACCAACCGATACAACGAGGGCGTCGTCAGCTACCTGGAGGTGGTCACGGCTCAGACCGCGGCGCTCAAGGCGCAGCGCACTGCTGAATTGGTGCGCACGCGGCAGCTGCAGGCGAGCGTAGATCTGATCCGTGCTCTGGGTGGCGGATGGCGCGCCGCTGCTCAAGACGAACCGCAGGTCAGCGCACGCTGACCCGAGGCGCTTATCACTGTTTAGCGTGACGTTCTGACGGGCTCGCGCGTCGTCCATCCGAGGAGATCTATCCGATGCAATTCAGACTCACGACTGTGCGCAGTGCTCTGGCTGTGTTCTTGGTGATGAGTGTTCTGACCGGCTGTGCTGCAGTCACCGAGACCAGCACGGTCAAGGAAAAAGACACCTACGACCTGTGGGACAAGCGGATGGACCACATTCCGTTCGTGTTTCACGATGCCGACGGTGCCGTGACCGCCTTTGACAACCGCGGCGACATCTTCAGCAAGCCCGCAACGGCTGTCGAGGCCGAGCACGGGCGCCGCGTGGAAATTTGGGTGGGGCATTTCAGCGGCCCGCTCAAGACCTTGTGCTCAGGTGCCCCCGCGTCGGTGCCCGATGCAAAGGGTCCAACGGTCGTGTCCGCGCTGTGTGATCGCGATCGATCCGTCGTCTCATTCGCTGATCGTGCGCGGGAGCGCGTAATTGCCACACGACCGGTTTACATCGCTCGTGCACGCAAACTGCTGCTCAACGGCATTTGGGAAAGCGTTGCGCAAGAGCCAGATCCGCTGCCGTACTGAAGCGGTAGCGGCAGGTGCAAGACCTATAGCCGGAGCGCTCGCGCTCTACCTGGTCGTGCTGGCGCCGTCATCTGTTCCGCTGTCGCTGGACAGCGAAACCATCGTCTTAGGAGATTCCTTGTATGCGCCTCACGCTAAGCACGCTGTTCCGCCCCATTGGGTTAGCGGCGATCGCTGTGGCCCTTGCTGGCTGCGCCACCCGCACCGAGACGCAAACGGTGCGGGACGAAGATACCTATAACGTTTGGTCGTCTCGCATCCAGCATCTGCCTTTCGTGGTCCATCAACCGGATGGACGGCTTGAGGCTTACGATGGGACAGGCGCTCCGTTTCCTAAAGCGGCTGCGATGGTGGAGGCCGAGCACGACGACCGTGTCGAAATCTACATTGGTCGCTTTGATGGGCCCGATAAGACGCTCTGCTACAGCACGCCTGATGCGTCCGAGCGCCCGAAGGGACCGAATGTGCTGGCCGCCTTGTGTGATCACGAGCGTTCCGTCGTTTCGTTGAGCGACCATTTGCGTGATCGAGCGCTCGCCGAGACCGGACCGTATATCGCGCGGACGCGACGAATCTTGCTGGAAGGAATCTTCCAAAGCGCCGCCCAGGAGCCTGCTGTGCGACCGTTTTGACGGGAGCGCCGCGTAAATAATCGATGCTTGTCTATTGCTCGGTGGCCCCGCCGATGCCATGGACCCAGCGATCTCGGTCAATCTGTGTTCGCAAGGCAGCGTGACGGGTTGACTTCCTGTGACTCGAGAGCCAACGCGCCGCCCAATGCTCGTTTGCCGGTAGTTATAAGACGATTTAATGCGCCTGCATCAAGAGGAAGGCCAGTGGAACCACCGACGCGCTCCAGTGCACTGCATCATTTGAGCGACCTCATGCCTGCATTGATCGCGCGAGCGCGCCGGGTCGAGGCGGTGCTGTCGCTGAATTCGGACGTGTTCAGCGAGCGGCTGCTTGAGGTGCTCGAACGCCGACTGAAGGCGGGCGTGGTCATCCGTTGCTTGCTCATCCATGACCACATCGGATGGGATCGCCGGGTGGTTCGGAGGGTACATGCCCTCGCGCAAGGCTTTCCGCGAACCTTTTATGCGCAGCCCGCCGGCGTTGCGTCAGAGGAGATGTTCAGCCGGTGTGCTATTCAACGCAACGGCAGCTGCATCGCGCTCATCCCGGTGCCCCCCATGCAGCCGACTGAAAGCCCGCCATGGACTCACCGGGCCGTGGTGGTCGAAGATGCCGTGGGCGCGATCCTGCTGGACACGCAGCAGCATGTGGATGCGGTCATCGGCGCGGGCGGATGGGTGCCTGTGGAGGACATCGACCTGGAGGCGCTGGTGCGCTTCGGGGCACGGGCTGATGCACTGGGCCGATTGAAGCGCCTGCGCCGCGCCGGTGGCGGGCCAGGGCCTTCTGGACTAGAGATCTTGGCGGAGTTCGCCACTGTCATGAAGAGTGATCCGTCTGGATCGGGCTTGGTGCAGCAGCGCCGCCAGCGCAAACGTACGATGCAGATTGTGCGGCGACGCATGCTTGAGTTAATTCGTCTCCATGGCTCAGGAGGCAGCAAGTTTTTGCAGCGGCATGATCACCTTCTGGCGCACCATGTGCTGACCCTTCTTGGTTCTGTGAGTGACCACCCCGAACCAACCGCCAGCGTTTCACCCGACGCGCTCTGCGCAGGCCTAGCTGCTTTGGGTGACCCCCACGTCATTGCGCCGGACGAGGCGTTTCGGACGCTCCAGGCCCATCTTGAGACGCCTGAGCGTCTCACCGCGCCACTCATCGCTCTGCTGCTTCACACGCTGAATCCCCGTCGCTTTGCGCCGGTGAGTGCTGTTGCGCTTGAAGGCCTAGCGCTTGGACTCGAGGACAGCCTGACTTGGGATCAGCACCGAACCACAGCCCCTGGTGACTACGCGGAGCATTGCCGCCGTGCTGAGCGTTTGCGCCAAGCACTAAAGCTCGCCGACTTGGCCGATCTGGACGCCTTGCTCCATTATGCAAGCCCACTTCTGTTCATGCACGACGCGTAGCACTTCATGTCTGGCAATACCTTCGTTCGGGAGGCGAGTGATGTTAGAACCTCTCGGGCGCCGGTTCCCACGGCCTCAATCCATTCGAAGCTCCGGCGGAGGCACCGTTGCCGCCGCCAAATTGGCAGGAACACTTCCTCAGGTTTCTGCACCACGGCCAAATGATTTCGAAGGTGACCATCGTGCCCGGCGAGGACGACGACGATACCCTTGAGTTTGAGTTCGGGCCGCCTGACGTCGTGATAAGCCCATTCCGGATGCCCACAAACGAGAAAGACAAAAGCAGCGGCTAGACCGGGCAGGCTTTCCGGCGGACGAATCCACAATCATCATGAGCGCCTCGATGCACGGATCGGAACTTTGTCTGCGGACTTCCGTGTGATTTCACTTGGGCCTTAAAAGATCTTCGCCTAGGCCTTCAGGCTCTGGCCCGACCGGATGACCAAGTACACAACCTCGCGATTCGACCGGAACGATGCGCTACGAAGCTGGCTTTCCAGCAAAGCCAAAGCTTCGGGCGCGTATTTTCTGTCCTCGCCGCCCTTACCTCGCAAATGCCACTTAAATGAGCTGTGACGGAACAAGCTAAGTATATTTCCAATGTCGCCCGTGATCGCAAAGTGGCGCCAAAGGATCTTGTGAGCAAGATTAAAGAGCGTGTCCATCGACTCGTTCAGAAGGTAGTGGTATCCGGCTATGACACCCATCAAGTCCTTGTCGGAAAGTGCTTTACCCCTGGACACAGTGATTTCGCACAGGCGAAACGACGCCCTCATCACATTATAGTCCTCACTGGACGAGCTGCTCGATTCCGCAATAACCTCTCGAGCAAGTTTGACCTGCTCATCATCAGTCCGCGCCTCGTACATGCATGTCAATCGGAGATTATTCGCAATCGTAGTTACGCCGCGCCGCTGCGCCGTTGCGGCAAGCCGAAGCATGCGTTGCATTCTCGCCGGATCACCCACGCTTTCGATACCTAGGATGATCGACTTCGCTTGCAATGCTTCGTTGGAGTTCTTGTCCAGAGCGATGCAATGTTTCGCGTATGAAACGGCATCCGCCATCTTGCCGAGGGATTCAGATGCAAGAGTCAGCGCAATCAGCACTCCGCTTTGTGCAGTATTCGGAATATCAGCCTCTAGGGCCCGCTTGAGATGGACGATTGCCTCTGCATGATTGTCACTCATGCGAAGCGCTCGGCCGAGGAGGGATTCAATATTGGCCCGGCGTTGGTCCTGACCATCGAGATCGCGATAGATTGCTAGGAAGTCCTGGGCCGCCCGAATGAGACTTCCATAGTGTTGTCCATTATGTAGGGCCGTGCAGTAGGCATTGGCAAGAACAGCGGCATTGGCGATGCGTGAGGCCGCACCCACATCGATAGCATCCTTGGCTTCCCGAAGGATAAGCAACGTCGCGTTGTCAATTCTCCACGTTTCGCAGGTGCGCTCGTCAAAACGCATGCCCTTCGGTGGCTTCAGCGATCCGCCTGACCACAGCTCGCCGAAATAAAGAGTTAGCGCATCACGGTTAAGCCTCTGAACTGCATCGGCGGGCAACAAGCCTGTCAAATACTCGCGCACCGGACGCTTCACGACGAGGGCTTTCCCCGAGGTCGCAAACGCGCTGCTCCCCAAGTTAACATTCTCCGTCACATCCACAAGGCCGAGCTCCCGAAGCCGGTGTACGTCTCGGGGAAAGAATGGCTTCGTGTGGTCGAAGCGACGGATCGCATCGAAATACTCCCCGCGCGGGAACAGCGTAAGCACTGAAAGGAGACTGAGTGCTCTGTTTGCCAGGCTCTCTAGCTCATCCTTGAGTTGTGCAATTGTCCCCGCCAGCCCAGGAGGCGGTATCTGTGAACTTGCGGCCTTGCCTACGACGTCGCTGTCGACCAGGTGGAGCCCGTCCAAGCCGAAAAGTTCGACATCCTTGAGCGCTTCGTCGATGCGCGGCGGCAGTCCGTCCGTGTGCCCCATTACTTTTCGCACAAACCCTTCGGTAGCCATCTCGGCACCGCCGGCGGGGTGGTGCTGGATATAGAGCATCACATCAAGTTCGTTCAGGGCCGTCAGCTCGACGACACTGAGAGCAGTCTGCGCGGGGCGCCGCCTCGATCGAAGTACCAATTGTGCATTGGGGCAATACTGAAGCACTGCCTCCGCGAGACCATCGAGGTCCTCCAAGAAACCAATGTTTGCGCTTCCGCCGCCAGTCGCAACCTCGATGTCATCGAAGATGACAACCGCATTGACCTCTTTCGATATTGCATCACAAACTCGTTGGAAGCTCGCTCCAAGGTCGCGAAATATGCCATCAAGCATGCCGTCACGATCGCGATACTGACCGAGATCGAAGATAAAGATCTTTGGCTTGAGTGCCGAGATTTGCTGAAGCATCGCGTCCAGAAATTCGTCGGAGCCAAGCCCCCATTCAGCGACCAACCAAATCATTCTGCGTTTAGAGAGTCCCTCGAGGCCCATCTGCTGTTCGACTACCCGAACGTGCTTGGCCGGCTCCGAGCGCGGCAAAACGCGTCGAAGTGTGTCCAGTACGCCCTGATCGACCTCGACGTCGAATTTTGGCTTGACTGAGGGCATTGCAGGTGTTGCGCCGTCATTGCGGTAACGAATGTCAAATGAACCATCGTCGCCCAGGTTGTACTTCAAGTTCGGAACCAGCTTCCTCGCTCCGTCAACGCCAACAATGTCTTCACGCGGCCACTGACGCATTGTGCGACCTTCGTTGGTCAGGATTATCTGGCCCAGTGAATAGCCATGGATGCGCTCGGTCCTACCGTGCTCAATCCACTCAAGTCCGAACAGCGATGCTCCTTGGAGCAGGGGACTGCCCGAGTAACCGCCTTCCGTGAGCGCGCTCGTGCGTTGCTCGTGCATGTGGCCAAACAGATGGCAATCGAATCGCTGACCGCAATAGATATCGGCCCGCCAAGAGGCGAGGCTGTCCGGATGCAGCCAGCTCTCCGGATGATGCGTGACCAAGAGGTTGACGGCGTGCCTCTTCGTCCAGGAATCTGGATCGTTCTCAGTTAAGGCCATGATCTGGCGGGGGTCGACGTGCAAGCGACCCTTGTAGTCACCATCCCCGACCTGGAGCCACGCACTGTTCAAACCGATGATTCCGATGTGATGTTCGCCTACTATGACTTCAGCAGCGATATCGCCCGGGAGTTCCCCCCGGACAAGCGCAGGGGTGGGAATTGAGGACGCACTAAGCCGCGTCATAAACTGTTCGTAGTTAGAGAACGAACGGCTTGCGAACTCGCGATAGCCTGGCTGCTTTGCCCAAAACGCTTCGGCCGTGCTGGCATCGGACCACCAGGCGCGCATGATCTTGCCGCCCATATCCGTCGCAGGTTGGCGCTCAAGGTCATGATTTCCGGGTACCGGAAAGAGAACTGGGTTAAGTCCCAAATCGCGGAAAACCGCCCAAATTTCTTCAAGTATCGTTAGAAGCTTGTCGTATTCGTCACTGGCCGCACGCTGCACAAGATCGCCCGAGAAGATGACGAGATCGAGTGCTCGGACTCGAGCCAAGAGAAGCTTAAGATCCGCAAAGAAGGCAGTTTTAACGGCCGGCCAGAGCCACGCGTCGGAAGACATGCCAACGTGAAGATCGCTTAGGTGCATGAAGGTGCAGGCCAGTTCGGGAGCTTGGCTTGCGTTGGTCGGGGCTGAGAGTCCGTTCGACATTATGCCGTTACCTGGAGGCGTGGTGCGACACTAGCAAGCAGGGCCGCTCGGCGGTAGGGGTTTCGACGGGCACCGAGGCTGCGACGACTCGATGGCGTCCTCCGAGTGCAGCTCTACAATCCTCTTCGGGCAGCCGCTTTCGCCGACAGGACAGGCGGGTGACTCCCCGATAGAAATCGAGGCGGCGTTCTACAAGCAGCGCGCGGAGACTGTCGTTGCCAGGCCTGGCGTGACGTGTGCGCCCGTTGGTTGGCCACCTTCGGCTGGGTCCGGTGCCAATCGCGGACAAGAGGCTTCCGCAGGAAATTGGTATGTTTTGCGACCTTATTCTGACGTAGTAGAAGACCCAGGAACCGCCAAGCTTCTTATCCGGACGTCAATACGGAACGTCGGTCGTGCAGCAACGACTGCGATACTTTCACTCCGGCGTAGTAGCGACTCCTGTTTCCTACGGACACAGCTCCTTCGGCAAGTTCACCAATTCGCGCGTGACCGTACCCGTCGCAATCGCTCCCGGATAATTGCTCTGAAAACTTATGCGCGAGATGTCCCTTGCACTGCAACTTTATGTGCGAAGTTAATGCAAGCTTATAGGCAAAGGCACCGCCTAAATCATTGATTTCTCGCGAGCGACACTGAACGATTCTCAGCGCAAGGACACCATGTGTTACATCTCTTCGCACGGCGGAGATTACAGTAAAGCTCCGTGCGTGGTCGAAGGAACGCCATGACGCGATTGAGAATGTTGGTCAAATCAAGCTGTATCACGATCGCATGGCAGGCCCTCGTCGGCGTCGCATACGCGGACGGTCACCCACCCCTGGCATCGGCGTCGCAATGGCAGGCCGAAACGCACGCGGCGGACGCCTACGCATGGGCGATGCCCTCAGCACGCGACGATGCACGCCACTCGGATACGCCTGCCATCGACGTGCCGTTGAACGACGAGGAGCGACGCTGGCTGGCCGACCTACCGATACTGCGCATCGGCATCGATCCCACGGCCGCACCGCTGTCGCTGCTCGATCGCGATGGTGAAGCCGACGGCCTCTCCATCGATTACCTGCAAGCGGCCCTCCATGCGCTCGGCGTACGAACCCGCACGGTCGTCACCGCGGACTGGCCGGCGACGGTGCGCGCGGCGTCCGCGGGCGACATCGACCTGCTTGCCGCGGCGTCGCCACGCAACGGCGAACTGGGCAGGCACTTCGTGTTTTCGCAGCCCTATACCGAATTCCCCGTGATGATCGTCACGTGTGAGGCGTTCCCCACCATCGGCGACGTTCACGACCTGTCCGGACGACGCATCGCGGCCAACCTGTCGCAAGGCGCCGTGGCTGCCGCGGTGGCGGCGATACCCGGGGCGATCGCCATCGACGTGAGGACGACGGCGGCGGGACTGCAGGCCGTGGCCGCGGGCGACGCCGATGCCTATGTCGGCGATATCGCCACCGCGGAATTGCAGATCCGACGCGATTATCCGGCGCAACTCAAGCTCGCCGCCCCCACGGACGAGCACGCGGCCCTCACCATGGCCGTCGCCCGCCGTTACGCGCGCCTGGCGTCACTCATCGACCGAGCCCTGGCGCGTATGCCGGAACGTCGTTCGCAGGCCATCCGCAACACCTGGCTGCGCTCGCAGTACACATGGGGCGGATCGTGGAAGGAAATCGCCCGCAAGGCCGGCCCGGCTGGCGCACCTGTCGTGTTGCTGCTGCTGGCCGTGTCCTACGCTTACCTGCGGCTTCGCCGCGAAACACGCCTGCGCCTGCGCAGCGAGGCGCAACTGGCCGACGTGACGCGGCACATGCCGGCCGTCGTCTATCGCTTCCTGTATCGGCAAGGTGGCCCCATCACGTTCGTCTATGTCGGCGGAAACCCCGAACCCATGTTCGGCATCGATGCGGCCACGATCATGGCCGACGAGCGCCGGGCCTTCACGCGCGTGGACGAACGCGACCAGGCCACCCTGCTCGCCGCCATGGCGCACAGCGCCGCAACCCTCGAGCCGTTGCATGCGGAACTGCGTGTGCGCGACAGCAATCCCGAACGCTGGGTCGCCTCGCATGCGCTGCCGCGCACCGTCGCCTGCGGCACCGAGTTCACGGGCTACTGGATCGACATTTCCGAACGCCACCGGCAGTCGGTCCAGTTGGCGGCGGCCAAGCGCGCGGCCGAAGCAGCCACGCAGGCGAAGAGCCTGTTCCTCGCCACGATGAGCCACGAGATCCGCACGCCGATGCACGGCGTCCTGGGCACCCTCGAGATACTGGGCCGGACCGACCTGGAATCCGGGCAGCGACGCATGCTCGAAACCGCGGAAAACTCGGCCGAAGCGCTCCTGCAGATCCTCGACGACATCCTGGATTTCTCGCGGATCGAGGCGGGCCATCTCGCCATCGATCCTGCCCCCGTGGACCTGCGCGAGTTGATCGCGGGCATCGTTGATCTCTTCACCTGGCAAGCCGGACAGAAAGGTCTGCGGATAGCGGCCCATGTCGACCCGCGAGTGGCGCCGGGCGTGATGGTAGACGGCAGTCGTCTTCGCCAGGTCATCGTCAACCTGGTGAGCAATGCGGTGAAGTTCACGGCGCATGGCAGCGTCGATGTACACCTCGATGTCGTCGATGCGGATGACGCCTGCCAGCGGCTGCGCTTCCGTGTGACCGATACCGGCATGGGCATCGCCGAAGCGGATGTGGCTCACCTGTTCTCTCCCTTCAGCCAGGCCGAGGCGTCGATCACCCGTCGCTTCGGTGGCAGCGGGCTGGGGCTGGCGATCTGCCGACGCCTCGTCGAACTGCTAGGCGGGCATATCGCCATGAGCGGCCTGCCCGGGGTAGGTACGAAGGTCACGGTGGAATGCGTGCTGCCTTTGGCCGTGATGCCTGCGCACGCCGTGCCGCCGCCCCAGGATCGAAGGGTGACGACGACAATCGCCCGGAACGTGCTGGTCGCCGAGGACCACCCCATCAATCGGGAACTGGTGGCGGCCCAACTCCAGCGCCTTGGGCATCGCTGCCGTATCGCGGTAGACGGCGCCGACGCACTGGCCATTGCCGGCACATGGCCAGTGGATGTGCTGCTCACGGACCTGCACATGCCCGGCATGGACGGCCACGCGCTGATCCGGGCCCTGCGTGAGCGCGGTGCCACCCTGCGCATCGTGGTCATGACCGCGGACGTCATGATGAGCGAACGCGAACGCTGCATGGAGGCGGGTGCCGATGCGTTCGTGACCAAGCCCCTCCGGCTCGCCGCCTTGCGCGAGGCGCTGGCTCCCGTTTCCTCCGGCGTCGCCGGCAAAGATGAGGAATGGACCGGCGAGGTCGACGCGTGGGATGTCGATCTGTGGCGCGACATGTTTGGTAACCTCACCGCCATGCCAGCCATGATCGATCGTTTCGAGGCCGATCTCGACGACGCGATGGATCGCCTCCGCGCATCGGCGACGGCGGACACGGCAGCCGGTCACCTGCATCGCATCCTGGGCGGCATGCGGGTTTTCGGCGCCTCAGCCGAGGCGTCGCACCTGGAAATGCTGGAGACCCGGCTCCGCGTCGAGGCGACCCGGGCCGATGCCATGCTCCGGCTGGCCTGCGTCCACGACATGCTGCGTCGCTTCGTCGGACGCTTGCGGGGCGCGGTGGCGCGACAGCTCACGGATTGAGTTTTTGCTCAAAAAATATCGGGATTTTTCAGAATTGTCTGATTAACCTCGCTGCCGCCATGCACCACCCTTCCCGATAAGCAAACCACACCACGGGGGATGGCATCATGCGCAGACCGGCTATCGAGTACCACATCGCCCAGACGGGCGAGTGCTGGGGCATCTACCGCGAGGGCACGCAGATTGCGGTGCGGTCCGATCCAGCGGATGCGATCGCGTTCGCCAACTACTTCGCCGACAGGGAAACCTTGCTGGGTTTTCGACGGGTACGCGTCTCTGCAGACACCGTCATGCATCGTACGCTTCGCGACATGCGCGCGATCAACCACCTGCGCGCAGTGGCCTGAATACCGGCAACCGGCTTGGCGGCTCCTCAGCGGCCGGTTGCGCCGCCAAGGTTGCTCATGTCCAGATGAAGCAGGCGCAGGCGCGCGATATGCCTGCCCACCGTCGCCCGGTCGCCAGACGACGCCTCCAGCTTGAGGAAAGCGTCCAGCAGGCGACGCTCCATCTGCTCCAGGGTACGAATCCAGGTCACGTCAGGGTCGTGGGAGAGCTTGACGGACGCCTCGACCACGGTACGCCTGACTCCACTCATGGCACCACCAGCCAGCGCGGGTTTCCCGCCGGTAGCGGACACCTGGCCCTGAAGGTCGCCAGCGATAGCGTTCAGTGAGTCGGCCGATTCTTCGAGGATGGCCTTGAGGCCGGGTTCCCTGACGCCCCGTGACGCCTGGCGATACAGATCGCGGTCCGCTATGACGCGGCGGATCAGCCCATTCACGACACGGATCGAAGTACGTTCCATGGGGAGGACGTTAGACCTCCTGGACTTAGCCGGTCATAAATGCCGGCAATTTTGGTCAGCTTGGGGTCATTCGCCGCTTTCGAGCAGCAGTAACGGATGACCCGAAGCGTCGTGCAGGCCCGATTGCAGGTCCAGAAGTTGCTGGACGGAAGGGCACAGCGCCTGCACGCGCGGCCTCAGCGCCGTTTCCACCCGAGCGAGAACGCGCGCCTGCCCGCCGCTGGATACCGCAGCCACGCGATCTCGCAGGGCGGCGGCTCCCTGCAAGTCACCGTTCATCGCCAGTTGCATGGCTTCACCACCTACGTCCTCCGTGAGGATGGGCGTGATATCCGACACGATCTCCTGGGCGTAGGCGCGCATGGCGTCCTCCTGCCAGTCGCGGGTGCTCTGGCTGGCGGCGATGCGCCGCTTGATGTCGGTGACCCGCGCGGACAGTGCGCGGTCGAGGTCGCCACTGGCGGCCGCCCCCGGCGCGGCCGTGGCGGCTTCGTCACGCACCCCCTTGGCCGCGATGTCCACGCCATCGCTGGCCAGGCTCTTGGCCTTGGGTACCAGCAGGCGGACGTTGCGCTCGAAAAGTGCCACGCGATCCTGCTCGTCGGGCCGTAGCGCCACGCTCCTGCCATCGGTGACAAGGGTGCCGTCCTGCATGCGGACGCTGCGCGGAGCCCCCTGCGCACGATCGAATACCAGGGAGTCCGGACGGACGGTCAGGTCGTAACTGCTTGCGATGCGGCAGCTATGGTCGATGTCCTGGGCCGTCGCGGCGCCGGCGAATCCGACGGCGAGGGCGAGAACGAGCAGGCGTGCGGTCATGGATACATCCCGGCTAAAGCCATTCGATAGCGTCGGCGGGGCGAATGGCCGCTGAACCGGTCAGAGCGCAGGCACCATGAACTGCTGGCGCACACGCAGGCTGCCCAGCGCCCAGGCCAGCCACGCCAGCAGCGGTACCGAGACCACTTTCAGCACCACACCCGCCAGCATGATGCTGCGTTGGCGACCCGCCACCATCACGAGGTCCGGCGGCAAGCCGGCCTGCCCGAGTACGATGCCCAGCTGCTGCCACTGTCCGTAGGCGAACCATGCCGTGTAGGCGGCCCACACCATAAGCAGCAGCGCCACGATACGCATGGCGCCACGTGCCCAGTCGCGCCAGCGCAGGGTGGACAACGTGACGACGATGATCGCGAACGCCGCCAGCGTGTAGCCCAGCGACCACAGCAGTGCGATGCGGGGGTCGGGACCACCCGCCACCGCCGCGGTGCTCATCGTGCCCACGGCCTGGCCGAAGACGAAGCCGGCATAGGCATTGACCACGAAGCCGGCCGCGGCCAGCAGCATCACCAGCCAGACGACAATGCGCCACGGCGCGAATGGACGGGCGTGACGGGCGCCCCGGGCGGCTTGGAACACGCTCAGGCACCCGCCTTCTTGAACTGGTCGAGGTCGGAAAGCACCTGGCCGGAGTTCTTTTCGGGATCGACATCCTTGTAGACCTTGACGATCTTGCCCGCGGGATCGATCAGGAAGGTCTCGCGGCGGGCGTACTTCATGCCAAGCGTCTTGTTCAGCACATCGTATTTGACGGCCGTGGCGCCATCGGCGTCGGACAGCAGGGGGAACGGCACGTGGTACTTCTCGGCGAACTCGGCATGCGACTTCACATCGTCCAGGCTGACGCCGACCACGTCCGCACCGGCCTTGTGCAGCTTGGCGATGTCGTCGCGGAAGGTGCAGACCTCGGTGGTGCAACCGGCGGTGAAGTCCTTCGGATAGAAATACATGACCAGCCACTTACCCTTGTGGGTATCCAGGGTATGCCAGTCGCCCTTCTGGTCCTGGAGGCGGAAATCGGGCGCCTTGTCACCGACGACGGGGGCGGCGGCCCAGGCCGCGAAGGTAACCAGGGACAGGGCGATAACGCTGAGGAGGCGACGCATGGGCAAACCTCGAAGGACGGGAAAGGTCACGAGTGTATCGGCGATGGCCGGGGAAAAGTCATAAAAAAAGGGCACCCCGTGGGGTGCCCTTCAGGAGTCGCGGCGCTTGGCTTACTTGCCCAGGCGCTCGATCTCGAACTTGCTCAGGTCCACGCCGAGGTTGAAGCCGCGGCCCGTGCCGGTAACGGCCAGCGACACTTCACCCTTGGTCATGGCGGCGCTTTCGGCGCTCTTCACGACACCGGCGTTGGCGCCGCCGGAGGCGTACTCACCGAAGATCTCGCTGATGCCCTTGACGTTGGTGAACTCGCCCTTGCCGCCTTCGATGCTGAACTTTCCGGCGGTCAGACCACCACCGCGCACGTGGATCATCACGTCGGCGCTCTGGCCGTTGTCGCAGCGCACGTGGCCGCGGCCGTCGGCCTTCTTGTAGATGGCCGCCCAGCCGGTGGTGCTGAAGGTCATGTGGCACTTGGTCGCGGCGGTGGACTCCGCGCGTGCCGGCTGCACCGTGAAAGCACCTGCCGCCGCCACTGCAATAATGGCCATACCCGCGATGCGCTTGATCATGTTCGTTCTCCGTAAGAAAGAGTGGCAGGGACTGTGTGAGGGCGGATTCTCCGCTCACGAATGTGAAGAAACACGGAGCACTCGAACGCTTGTTCATGTAGGCGCCGGTTATGTGCACAGGCGGTGAACCGCTTGGTGGGTCGCCGCGACCGACCTACCATCGACTCGTGCCTTCACCCAGAGGAATGCTCCCATGCCCAAGAAGATCCTTGTCGGCTACGACGGCTCCGAAACCGCCCGCCGGGCCTTCCACTTCGCCATCGAACTGGCCACCTGCGCCCAGGCCAGCGTGCACGTGGTGTCCGTCCGGCAGCTCGAAAACGGCGCCGATACAGCTGCCCTGCTGATGAGCGACAACGGCGCCGAGCAGCTCGACGCCTTGCGAGCCGAGATCGCCGCCCTGCATGGCGGCGACGGCCTGGACGTGGTGGTGGACATGGTCCACGGCACGCCCGGCGACGCCCTGCTCGCCTACGTCGCCCAACACGGCGCGGACCATATCGTCATCGGGCACACCGAGCGCGGCGCCCTGGCCCGCTGGCTGGTGGGCTCCACCGCCACCGATGTACTCGCCAGGGCGCATGTGCCGGTGACCGTGGTGCGCTAATCGCCCGGCTTTGTCACAATTCGGCAACGCCCACGGGGGCGACATGCTTAAGCGATCGAGGAACACCCTAAGTGAGCTACGCCGCCACCTTGCCATGGACGCTCGAAAAACTGGATTTCTCACGTATCGACGTCGAGAAGGTCAGGCACAACGAAGACCTCTTCCTCCTGCTGTGCAGCTCGTCTTTCGTCGAGAGCGGTTCCGACCTGTACACGCACAACCTGGTCGACCACTTCGCCGGTGACGACGAACTGCAATCCTGGCTGCGCGACCACTGGGAGCACGAGGAGATGCAGCACGGGCGCGCACTGGCCGCCTACGTGCGGCACGTGTGGCCCGACTTCGACTGGGACGAAGGCTTCAGGAACTTCTTCGCGCACTACGGCTCGGTATGCACGGCCGAGGAACTGGAACCCGACCGTGGCCTCGAACTGGCGGCGCGTTGCGTCGTCGAGACCGGCACGGCCAGCCTCTATCGCGCCCTCAACGATGTCACCGATGAACCCGTGCTGCGGGAACTGACCAACTACATCAAGAGCGACGAGGTGCGGCATTACAAGCACTTCTACCAGCACTTCCGCATCTACCGGCAGCGCGACGGCATCGGCCGCTTCCGCACGCTGCGCGTGCTGCTGAAACGGCTGAACGAGATCAAGAACGAGGACAGCGATATCGCGCTGCGCCACGTCTTCAACGTGCGCTACCCCGACAAGGCCACGGACGACGCGGAGTTCCGCCGCGTGATCGGCCGTGCCGAAGGGCTGCTCAAGCGCCATATCCCCGCCGAGATGACGGTAAAGATGCTATTGCGTCCGCTGGACCTCCCGGCCCGGGTCAACGCCATGCTGGAATGGCCGCTGACCCGGATCACCGAGAAGCTGTTCCTGCACTGATCACTTCTTCTTCGGCAACGGCGTCCACTTGTCGTTGTCGAAACCGCCCGTCTCGAAGGTGAGCGTGGTCTCACCGCGGCTTACCGTCACCACGTCGATGGTGAGCCGCTTCGTCTTCGCCAGGTCCTTCAGGAAGGCGGCGTCGTTGCGGAACAGCAGCGCTGGCTCGCCGGTGGGCGGACGGAACGCCTTGATCGTCTTCGCCTTGCCGTCGAAGGTGGCCTTGAGGGTGCAATCGCCCTTGCAGACGAAGCCCTTGCCGGCAGTGGCATACAGGAACACGCTCTGCCCCCAGGCGGTGTGCCGCCGCAGGATCAGGCGTACGCTTTCCTCGCCGGACGGTCGGCTGGACGTGATCGTCGCGGTGCTCTGGGTTCCCCCCTGCATCGGCGAGGTCTGGTACAGCCACAACGCCGACAGCCGGGCCTTCTCGCTGGCCTCCTTGTAACCCGACTCCAGCCCGGCAAGGGTTTTGCCAACCTCGGCCGCGGCCGGGGTGTCCGGATAGTTGTCGACGATCTCGTGACCGAGCTGCACGGCGGGTCCGTCGTTGTGCAGCTTGAGCAACTGGCGATAGGTCTCCAGTTTCTTGGCCGCCTCGTCGGCCCGTGACGTCGCCGCCGGTGCCGTGGGTGCCGGGTCGGACGGGGAGGAACACGCGGCCAGCAGGGCGGTGGCGGCGAGGAGGGTGGCGATTCGGCGCATGATCTTGCGATTCCGACAGGGAAGGACCCTAGCTTCGCCGCAGGAACCGCCGGTGGCAAGGCGGCAGGTAGACTGGCGCAAGCCTTCGAAGGAAACGCTTCATGTCGTCCACGCCGCCGGCGCCCGAGCGCCTGATGCACCATCGCGCCTTCCTGCAGTTCTGGTTCGCCAAGAACGCCTCCAGCTTCGCGTTCCAGATGATGTCGGTGGCGGTGGGCTGGCAGGTCTACGAGATCACGGGGCGGGCGCTGGACCTGGGGCTGATCGGCCTCGCGCAGTTCGTGCCTTCGGTAGTGCTCGCCCTGCCCGCGGGCCATGTGGCCGACCAGTTCGACCGGCGCCGCATCGTCACCCTCTGCCAGGCGATCGAATGGCTGGCCATCGCCGCACTCGCCGTGCTCAGTTTTACCGGGCGGCTCCACGAGGCCGGCATCCTGGCCCTGGTCTTCGTCATCGGCGTGGGCAAGGCGTTCGAGTTCCCGGCCCTGCAATCCATGCTGCCCGCCATCGTGCCCACGCATGTGCTGCCCCGGGCCATGGCCTCCACGGCCGCGGCCGGCGAGGCGGCGATGATCGTCGGACCCGCGCTGGGTGGCCTGCTCTACATCGCCGGCCCTGCCACGGTGTATGGCGTGTCGGCCGTGCTCTACCTTGTCGCCATCGTACTCATGTCGCGCCTGTCCTACGACCATGCGCCGCCGAAGCGCGAGCCGGCCACGCTGAAAAGCGTCTTCGCCGGCGTGCACTTCATCCGCCACCGGCCCGCCGTGCTGGGCGTGATCTCGCTCGACCTGTTCGCGGTGTTGCTGGGCGGCGCCACCGCGCTCCTGCCGATCTTCGCCAAGGACATCCTGCACACCGGTCCCTGGGGCCTCGGCCTGTTGCGTGCCGCCCCCGCGGTCGGCTCCCTGCTGATGTCGATCTGGCTGTCGCGGAATACGCTTGAGCGCCGCGTCGGACCCATCATGTTCGCCTCCGTGGCAGGCTTCGGCCTGTCCACGCTGGTGTTCGCGGTGTCGACATCGCTATGGCTGTCGGTCGGCGCGCTGTTCGCGCTGGGCGCCTTCGACATGGTCAGCATGGTGATTCGCGGCGCACTCGTGCAGTTGGAGACACCCGACGACATGCGCGGCCGAGTCAGTGCCGTCAATGCCATCTTCATCAATACCTCCAACCAGCTCGGCGAATTCGAGTCCGGCATCCTCGCCGCTGCGCTGGGGGCCGTGAACGCCACTCTCATCGGCGGCATCGGCACCCTGGTGGTGGTGGGGCTATGGATGTGGTGGTTCCCTTCGCTACGCCGGCGCCAGGGGCTCGTCTCCGAACCGACACCGATCGAGGGCGCCAGCGGCACGATCTGACACGCCCGCCGAAACGTGTTATTAGGGACGTCTATACCGCCAAAGGGGATGCCCGCCATGAAGCGCCTGCTCGCCACCAGCCTTCTCGCCCTTGCCGGGCCGGCTTTCGCCGGCCACCAGGGCCCCGCCAGCCTGGACGCCGCCCTGGCGCAGGGCAAGCGAGAGCACAAGCCGGTGCTCGTCGATTTCCAGGCGGTGTGGTGCTACTCGTGCTACTTCATGGCCAGCCACGTGCTCAACGGCAAGGAGTGGACCGACCTCAACACCAAGGTGGTGTTCTACGAAGCCGATGCCGACCAGCCCGCGGACAAGGCCTGGATGACGAAGTGGAACGTGCACTTCCTGCCGACCTACGTGGCCATCGGCCCTGATGGCGAAGAACTCGGCCGCATCCTGGCCGAGCGCCCGCGCGACGTCTTCTACAAGGAGGTCGACGGACTGCTTTCCGGTGACGCGCGCCTGTCGAAGCAAAAAGCGAACGCCAGCAAGGGATCGATGGCGGCGGTCGCCGACGTGCTGGATACCTACCAGCAGCGTTACCAGGGCACGGAAGGCATGGCCTGGTTCGACACCTTGCCGCCGCTGGTACGCAACGTGTCCGACAAGGACAAACGCGTCGCCCTCGCCAAGCAGCGCCTGCTGCTTCTGCAAGCCAAGGACAAGAAGGCCAATCCCGCCATCGCGGCCGCGGCGAAGACCATCCTCGCCGGCGATATCGGTTGCGATCGACCCTACGTGCTCGACGACCTCCTCGAGGCCACGGCGGCCAACTACCCCGAGTCACGACAGGCGGCCCTGACCCCGCAAAAGGCGCCTTACGAGACCTTCCTCGCCACGCAGGTATTCACCGCCACGCCTGCCTGCGCCGACCAGCGCAGCGCCGTGCTCACGGCCGCCGACCTCGATGCCGCACTGAACGACGCCGCCGGCGAGCAGGCCGTGCTGCGCAAGGCGATCGACCTCAGCCGCGAGAAACTGCACGGCGACCTGAAGAGCGACCGCAACGTCGCCGACAACCTGCGCGTGTACCTGGTCCGCGCCAAGGCCGGCGCCGAACTGGATACCTTCGAGAAGCAGCTCATTGCCGCCTATCCGGACGACTACGTCTACAGCTACCGCTACGGCAAGCGCCTGGTGGAGTCGGGCGATGCCGCAGGCGGCCTGCCCTACCTCGATGAGGCGGCCAGGAAAGCTTATGGAGCCAATCGCATCAGCGTGGCGACCTATCGCGTCAAGGCGCTGAAGGCGCTGCACCGCGACGCGGAGGCGAAGAAGGTGGTCGCCGATACCGTGGCCACCGAGGGCAAGGCGTTCCCCGAGCAGACGAAAAAGCTCCGCGAGTCGCTCACCGCGGCGGGCTGATACCGACGCACCGCGCCGTCAGTCAGCTTTGCGACGTGCCGTAGACCACCGAGTCCAGGTGCTCCACCCGGGCGATCGTGTCCAACGGCACGGTCGCCGACCATGCGGGCCGTGCCGCATCGACCAGCTTCACGACGCCGTTGATGCCCTCGGTGCCCTCCGCATCGACAAAAGTCTGCACCGTAGGCACCACGGCGACCATGCCGGTCAGGCTCGATCCATCCCGCAGGTGCAGGGTCACTTTCGCATTGTCGCGCAACTCGGCGATCAGGGCATGCAGGCGATCGATCTCCCCCGCGCCCTGATGGATCGTTTCGGCTTCACGGCTCATGGCAAGGTTCCTGTTGGACGACATGAACGCCGACGCTACTCCGCGCGCGTCGATGGAATGTCTACATCGCCTGCATCGCACGCTGCTACCCTGCCGGCTCCTCTCCACGAGATGTCGCCATGATCACGGTCCATCACCTGAACAACTCGCGCTCGCAGCGCGTCCTCTGGCTGCTGGAAGAGCTGGGCCTGCCCTACGAGATCGTGAGCTACGAGCGCGACCCGAAAACGATGCTGGCACCGAAGTCGCTGCGCGCCATCCACCCGCTCGGCAAGTCGCCCATCGTGGTCGACGGCGATATCACCGTGGCGGAGTCCGGTGCGATCGTGGAGTACCTGGTGGACCGCTATGGCGAGGGGCGCCTCAGGCCCGCGGCCGGCACGGCAGACGCGCGGCGCTACACGTATTTCCTGCACTACGCGGAAGGCTCGGCAATGCCTCCGCTGCTGCTGAAGCTGGTTTTCATACGGATGGAAACGGCGCCCGTGCCGTTCTTCGCCAAGCCCGTGGCACGCCTGATGGCCAAGGGCGCGCAGAAGACCTTCATCGATCCGCAGCTCAACCTGCACCTGGACTACCTGGAAAACGAACTGGGCGCGTCGGGCTGGTTTGCCGGAGACGACTTCACCGCCGCGGATATCCAGATGAGTTTTCCGCTGGAAGCGGCGGCGAGTCGCGGCGGCCTGGACGCCTCGCGCCCACGACTGACCGGCTTCCTGGCACGCATCCACGCCCGTCCGGCCTACCAGGCCGCACTGAAACGCGGCGGCGACTACGATTTTGCGCCGAAGCCGACCGGCTGAATCGCGGCTCAACCGACCGGCGCGTATTTACACCTTGCTCACGGGGGCGCCCTCACAGTCGGTTCCCGTACGAATCACATGACGAGGGATCCACCATGAGCAGAAATCGCGAGTTTGCGCGTCAGGTCGAAAGCACCGTCAACGATGTGTCGGGACGCGTCCGTCACTATGCCGACGAGGCTCACGGCGCCGGTAGCGACCTGCTCGACCGCACCCGCCGCATCACCAACAAGTTCGCCAGCCAGAGCACCAGCAAGCGGGCGCGTTACATGGCTGAAGACCTCGCCGACGAGGCCAGCTACCAGTACCGCCGTCTGCGCAAGCAGGTTCGCCGCAATCCGGGCGTCACCATCGGCATCGCCGCCGCCGCGATCGGCACGTTCCTGCTGATCCGCCACGCGCTGCGCAGCGACGACTGATCTTCCGCATCGGATCACGAAAAAAGGGCCGGACATCGTCCGGCCCTTTTTTTGGCCTGAAAACAATCCCGACCGATCATTCCGCCACGGGATGCTGCTCGACCACCTTGTCGACATGCCACGTCACCGGCGACGTGCCCGCCATAGGCGACCGGACGTGAACCTCGGTGACCTTCAACAGGTACTCGTTGCCTGCCTTCCAGTCCAGGCCCTCGAGGGGCGCCGAGGTAACGTGCCACGGCTCCTTCGGCGTCTCGCGGTACTGCAGGCAGTCGTTCTTCACGGCGCCGGGGGTGCATGGCGCCTTGGTGCCGGCGATGTACAGCAGCCGGGAACGCGACCCGCTGTCGGGAGCGGTGGTGGCGCAGGCGGCAAGCGAAAGGACGGCGGCAGAAAGCAACACGAGGCGCATGGCGGATATCCGAAGTCGTATGCGAAAGAGAAATAGCAGCATCGTCGTGGCAACGCCATGGACGGTGCGTGATGCCGAACGGGGCATCGCCAAAAAAAGGGGCCGGATAGTTCCGGCCCCTTCGGGGTGGCGTGTAAAGGGCGCGGGCCCGGTCAGACGGTCATCGGGTTCGGCTTGTCCATGTCGAGCTTGTACTCCTTGATGGCGCGGCTGACGTCCTTGGCGTTGACCTTGCCTTCCTTCGCCAGCGCGGACAGGGCCGCCTGGGCGATCCAGTAGCGATCGACCTCGAAGTGGCTGCGCAGGTGGGCGCGGGTATCGCTACGGCCGTAGCCGTCCGTGCCCAGCACCGTATAGCGCATGCCGTCCGGCATGAACGCACGCACCTGGTCGGCGAACTCGCGGACGTAGTCGGTCGCGGCGATGGCCGGGCCCTGGCGGTCGGCAAGCAGACCGGTGATGTACGGCACGCGCTGCGGCGATTCCGGATGCAGGCGATTCCAGCGCTCGGCGTCGAAACCCTCGCGACGGACCTCGGAGAAGCTCGGCACCGACCAGATGTCCGACGACACGCCGAAGTCCTTCTCGAGCAACTCGGCCGCGGCGATGACTTCGCGCAGGATCGTGCCCGAACCCATCAGCTGGACGCGCGGCTCGTTCTTCTTCGCCTTACCGCCGTCCTTGAACAGGTACATGCCCTTGACGATGCCTTCCTCGCTGCCCTTGGGCAGGTCGGGGTGGGCATAGTTCTCGTTCATCACGGTGATGTAGTAGTAGACGTCTTCCTGCTCCTGCATCATGCGGCGCGTGCCGTCCTGCATGATCACGGCCAGCTCGTAGGAGAAGGTCGGGTCGTAGGAGACGACGTTCGGGATCGCGCCGGAGAGCAGGTGCGAGTGACCGTCTTCGTGCTGGAGGCCTTCGCCGTTGAGCGTGGTGCGACCCGAGGTGCCGCCGATGAGGAAGCCCCGCGCGCGCATGTCGCCGGCGGCCCAGCAGAGGTCACCGATGCGCTGGAAGCCGAACATCGAGTAATAGATGAAGAACGGCAGCATCGGCACGTTGCTGATGCTGTAGCTGGTGGCAGCGGCCAGCCAGGCGCTCATGCCGCCGGCCTCGCTGATGCCTTCCTGCAGCACCTGGCCCTTCTGGTCCTCACGGTAGTACAGCAGCTGGTCGGCGTCCTGCGGACGGTATTTCTGGCCGAACGGCGCGTAGATACCGATCTGGCGGAACATGCCTTCCATGCCGAAGGTGCGGGCCTCGTCGGCCACGATCGGCACGATGCGCGGGCCGAGCTCCTTGTCGCGCAGCATGAGGTTCATGCCACGCACCAGCGCCATGGTGGTGGAGATCTCGCGATCGCCGGTGCCCTTGGTGATCTGCTCGAACGAGGCGAGGTCAGGCGCCTTGAACGACTGGTCGGACTTGCGGCGGCGCTGCGGCAGCGAGCCACCGAGCGCGCGACGGCGCTCGAGCATGTACTGCACTTCCTCCGAGTCCTTGCCCGGGTGGTAGTACGGCACGTCTTCGAGCTTGTCATCGGATACCGGGATGTTGAAGCGGTCGCGGAAGGCGCGGATGGCGTCCAGATCCATCTTCTTCTGGTTGTGCGCCGGGTTCTGCGACTCACCGGCGGCGCCCATGCCGTAGCCCTTCACCGTCTTGGCAAGGACCACGGTCGGCATGCCCTTGGTGTTCACGGCCGCGTGGTAGGCCGCGTAGACCTTGTGCGGGTCGTGACCGCCACGGTTGAGGCGCCAGATGTCGTCGTCGGACATGTTGGCGACCAGCGCGGCGGTTTCCGGGTACTTGCCGAAGAACTTCTCGCGGGTATAGGCGCCACCGAAGGCCTTGCAGGCCTGGTACTCGCCGTCGACGGTTTCCATCATCAGCTGGCGCAGCTTGCCCGAGGTGTCGCGGGCCAGGAGCGGATCCCAGTAGCTGCCCCAGGCCACCTTGATGGCATTCCAGCCGGCGCCACGGAACACGCCTTCCAGTTCCTGGATGATCTTGCCATTGCCACGGACGGGACCGTCGAGGCGCTGCAGGTTGCAGTTGATGACGAAGATGAGGTTGTCGAGGCCTTCGCGACCGGCCAGCGAAATGGCGCCGAGCGATTCCGGCTCGTCGGACTCGCCGTCGCCCATGAAACACCAGATCTTGCGATCGGACTTGGGAATGAGGCCGCGGTGCTCGAGGTATTTCCAGAACTGCGCCTGGTAAATGGCCTGGATGGGGCCCAGGCCCATGGAGACGGTGGGCACCTGCCAGTAGTCCGGCATCAGCCAGGGATGCGGGTAGGACGACAGGCCACGGCCCTTGCCCTCCACTTCCATGCGGAAGAGGTCGAGCTGGTCTTCACTGATGCGGCCTTCGAGGAACGAGCGCGCATAGACGCCGGGCGCCGAGTGGCCCTGGTGGAACACCAGGTCGCCCGGGTGGTCCGCGCTGGGCGCGCGCCAGAAATGGTTGAAGCCGACGTCGTACAGCGTGGCCGACGAGGCGAAGCTGGAAATATGACCGCCGAGGTCGCCGGGCTTGCGATTGGCGCGCACCACGGTGGCCAGGGCGTTCCAGCGGACCAGTGAGCGGATGCGCCACTCGATGGCGGCATCGCCGGGGCTGCGCGCTTCCATGTGCGGCGGGATGGTGTTGACGTACTCCGTGGTCGGGTCGAACGGCAGGTAGCCGCCCGCGCGACGGGTGGAGTCGACCATGCGCTCCAGCAGGTAATGCGCGCGCTCGGTGCCGTCGTGGTTGATGACGGCGTTGAGCGACTCGACCCATTCACGGGTCTCGGTGGGGTCGAGATCCTGGTTCAGGATATCGTCGATCTGGTCCATGGAAGCTCCGCTGGCGCGTCACGCGCGCTCATGGGGGTCTGAAGAGCCCGCGGGGTAGCGGGAAAACCTTTCCATGATACCGCAACGTATTCACATACGCGGCGGTATGGGGATTTGCCTCGTGGCAAACCGGACGATCAGTCGTTGACGACCGTCCTCGGCTTGCCGGCGCGGATCTGCGCCTCGACGCAGGCCACCGAGGTCATGTTGACCACCCGGCGCACCGTGGCCTGGGGCGTCAGGATGTGGGCCGGCTTGGCCACGCCCATC
Source organism: Xanthomonas sp. NCPPB 2632 (assembly GCF_041228075.2). Classification (NCBI taxonomy): domain Bacteria; kingdom Pseudomonadati; phylum Pseudomonadota; class Gammaproteobacteria; order Lysobacterales; family Lysobacteraceae; genus Xanthomonas; species Xanthomonas sp. NCPPB 2632. The sequence continues at coordinate 463,665 of NZ_CM192979.1, read as the reverse complement.
AGGATCGGGCCGATGACCACGCCGTCGCACAAGGTACGCACCATGTTATAGGCGGTGTTGGCAGCGTCCAGGTTCGGGAAGACGAACACGTTGGCCTTACCCTCCAGCCGCGAGTTCGGGAAGATCCGCTCGCGCAGCTCGGGGTTGAGCGCCACGTCGGCCTGCATCTCGCCTTCCACTTCCAGCTTGGGCACCGTCTTGCGGATCAGGCTGAGGGCCTCGCGCATCTTGCGCGAGTTGCGCGTCTCGCGGCTGCCGAAGTTGGAGCTGGACAGCAGGGCGATCTTCGGCTGGATGCCGAACAGCTTGAGGCGGATGGACGCCTGCAGCGTGGCCTCGGCGATCTGCTCGGCGCTGGGATCTTCCTGCACGTAGGTGTCGAGGAAGAAGAAGGTGCCCTTCTCCGTCGCCACCGCGGCCATGGCCGAGGCCTCCGAAACACCCTCGTCCAGGCCGATGATGTCGGCGATGTATTCCAGCTTGCTCTGGTAGGTGCCCACCAGGCCGCAGATCATCGCATCGGCTTCGCCGCGCTCCACCATCAGCGCCGCGATGACCGTGGGACGCGAACGCACCACCGCCTTGGCCGACGCGGGGGTGACGCCACGGCGCTCCATGATCGAGTGGTACAGGCGCCAGTAGTCCTCGAAACGCGGGTCCGAGTGGATGTTGCACATCTCGAAATCGACGCCCGGACGCAGGCGCAGGCCGGCCCGTGCGATGCGCTTCTCGATCACGTCGGGGCGACCGACCAGGATCGGCTTGGCCAGGCCTTCGTCGACCACGGTCTGCACCGCGCGCAGGGTGGTTTCCTCTTCGCCCTCGGCATACACCACGCGCTTGGGATCGGCCTTGGCGCGCTCGAACACCGGCTTCATCAGCAGGCCGGTGCGGAAGACGAAGCTGGTCAGGGTTTCGATGTAGGCGGGAAAATCGGTGATGGGGCGCTCTGCCACGCCGGAGTCCATCGCCGCCTGGGCGATCGCCGGCGGCAGCTGGATCAGCAGGCGCGGGTCGAACGGCTGCGGAATGAGGTAGTCCGGGCCGAAGCTCGGCGGCTTGCCGCCGTACGCCCGCGCGCTGACGTCGGAGGCTTCACGACGCGCCAGCTCGGCGATCGCCTTGACGCAGGCCACCTTCATCGGCTCGTTGATCACCGAGGCGCCCACGTCCAGCGCGCCGCGGAACAGGTACGGGAAGCACAGCGCGTTGTTGACCTGGTTGGGGTAATCCGACCGGCCCGTCGCCATGATGCAGTCGGGGCGCACGGCCTTGACGTCTTCGGGCAGGATTTCCGGATTGGGATTGGCCAGCGCGAAGATGATCGGCCGCGCGGCCATGGTGGCGACCATCTCCGGCTTGAGGATGCCGCCTGCCGACAGGCCCAGGAAGATATCCGCGCCCTCGACGATCTCGGCGAGCGTGCGCTTGTCGGTGTCCCGCGCGTAGCGCTGCTTGTCCGGGTCCAGGTCGGTGCGCCCGGTGTGCAGCACGCCGTCGCGGTCGAAGGCGAAGATGTTTTCCGGCTTCAGGCCGAGGGTGACCAGCATGTCCACGCAGGAAATGCCCGCAGCGCCCATGCCGGTGGTGGCCAGCTTCACGTCTTCGATCTTCTTGCCCGTCACCATCAGGGCGTTGATCACGGCGGCGCCCACGATGATCGCCGTGCCGTGCTGGTCGTCGTGGAACACCGGGATCTTCATCCGCTCGCGCAGCTTGCGCTCGACGATGAAGCACTCCGGTGCCTTGATGTCTTCCAGGTTGATGCCGCCGAAGGTGGGCTCGAGGCTGGCGATGATATCTACCAGTTTTTCCGGGTCCGTCTCGTCGATCTCGATGTCGAATACGTCGATGCCGGCGAACTTCTGGAACAACACGCCCTTGCCTTCCATCACCGGCTTGCTGGCCAGCGCACCGATGTTGCCCAGGCCCAGCACCGCGGTGCCGTTGGTGATCACGGCGACCAGGTTGGACCGCGCGGTGAGCTCCGCGGCGGCGGACGGATGCGCGACTATTTCGTCGCACGCGGCGGCCACGCCCGGGGAATAGGCCAGCGAGAGATCGCGCTGGGTCAGCAGCGATGTCGTGGGCGTGACCTTGATCTTGCCCGGGCGCGGAAGCCGGTGGTATTCGAGAGCGGCTTGCCTCAGTTCCTCGGAGATGGCCATGGCGTCCTGTGGGGGCTTTGGGGAGAGGGGGCCGGCGCGAACGGTACCGCGCGCCGGTAGCACACGATGTTAGCACCGCGACCGCGACGATCCGGCCTCGGGGTGTGTTGCATTGCGACATCCAGTGATATGAAAAACCTACGTTTACTCACCTGAAAGGCCGACAGACCTGCCGCCCCGACCGACCTACCGTGACCGGCCCACGCCATCACAGGGACTGTCATGAAACGTCTGGTCATCGCCGCCACGCATGTCTGCATCCTCCTTCCCACGCTTGCCACCGCGTCCCCGCCACCCCTGGACGAAGCAGCGTTGCGACGGCGCCTGCTCGCCCTGCCCGCGCAGGGCTCGCGCGAGGCTACCGTTGCACTTCGCGTCGACGACGGCCCCGCATGGCCGTTCCGGATACGCGACTCCCGCACGCTCCCGCCCGCCTTGCTCAAGCGGCATCCGTGGTTGCGCAGCTTTCGTGGTGCCGACGACAAGGGCCGCACGCTTCGCCTCGATCTTTCGCCATCGGGCATGCGTGGCAGTATCCGCGACGGCAGCCACACCTGGACGTTCCGGCCCGGACAGGCCGCGTGGCGTGAGCACATGGGGCATGCATCTTCGATACCGCGTCCTGCGGGCATGTCGGCCATGCCGGGCAGCGCGTCGGCGGCCTCCTCGACCTCCCCCGACGCCAGCGCGCCGGTCACGGCCACACTGGCCCGTGGCGCCGGCGCGCTCCGTCACGATTTCCGCCTGGCGGTGGCGGCCGGCAGCCGCTACGTCGCCCGCACGGGTGGCACGGTGGACACCGCGCTCGCGGAGATCGCCCACGCCGTCAACCAGGCGAATGAAGTGTTCGAAACCGACGTCGGCGTGCACTTCACCCTGGTCGACCGCAACGACCGGATCATCCGGCCCGATCCGGAACGCGACCCGTTCGAGACCCACGATCCCGGCATGGCCGCGGTCATGCTCATCGATAAGGAAATCGGCGCCGGGCGCTACGACATCGGGCACGCCGTCCTGACCTACACGGGCGGCGAGAGCCACGTCGGCACCTCCTGCAGCGACGCGCGCGACGCCGACTTCTTCGCCACGCACAAGGCCGCGGCCTGGAGCGGTCACCCGGCGCCGGCCAGCGAACCCTTCGCCACCGGCTATCTCATCCATACCCTGGGCCGCCAGCTCGGCGCCTGGCCCACCGCGAACGGCTGCCGTCACGACACCCTGGACGACCGTGCGGTGGAGCCCGGCGGCGGCAGCACGGCCATGGGCTACGCGCCCGCCGGTTGCGGCGGTGAGGGCCAGTGGTTACAGGCCCGGTCGGATCGCTACTTCCACGCCGCCAGCATCGAGCAGATGCAGGCGTGGCTGGCCTCGCGGGGAGGCCGCTGCGCCGCCAGGCGACTTCGCGCCGTGGCGGCGCCCTGGATCGATCCCGAATCGCTGGCGGATACCGCGGTGATACCGGCCCGCACACCTTTCACGCTCGAAGCGCGCGTGGAGCCCGCCATGCCCGGTCGCCGCCTGACCTACACGTGGGAGCAGATGGATCCCGGCACGGGCCAACGCGGCCCCTTGCACGACGCCGGCGCCGGCCCGCTGTTCCGCTCGTTCCCGCCCTCGCCCGTCAGCCAGCGAGTGTTCCCGCGCATGGCCGCCGTGCTCGGGCACGAGGCCGCCGAACCCGGCGAAACCCTGCCCACCACGTCACGCCCGCTCGCCTTCCGCCTCACCGTGCGCGACAACGGCGGCGACAGCGCCACGGTCGCGTCGGCCGATACGCGTCTTCGCGTGGTGGACACAGGCCGGGCCTTCGCGGTCACCGCGCCGACGGCGGGCAGCACGGCCCTGGCAGGAGGGCGCGTGCGGGTGGGGTGGGACGTGGCGGGAACCGACACCGCGCCCATCTCGTGCCACTTCGTCGTCATCGACCTGTCGCCGGACGGGGGCCTGTCCTGGCTAACGCCCGCCCTGGCCGTCGACGAGCGCAACGACGGCGAAGCGGACGTCACCCTTCCCGCCCACCTGGGGGCCACCGACGCGGCCAGGCTGCGCGTGCGCTGCGACTGGCGGCCCTTCTTCGCGGTGTCGCCGGGCGATTTCCGCATCGGCTGAGCAGGCCGCACCCGCCGCAGGGCCAGAGTCCGGGCGCCGCGTTCACAGGCCGAGCGAGATTTCCTCGGCTTCGACACCCGCCATGTGGATGTGGTTGACGAACAACGAAAAAGCCAGCTTCCCGGCCAGCCCGTGCACGTGCTGCATCCAGGGCGGCAGGTAGCGCGGCGCGGCGATGTCGCCGGTGCCGAAGTGGGCTTCCAGGCTCATCACGTCGTGAAGCGCCAGCTTGCCCGCGAACAGGTTGCGAAGCAGGTCGAGGCGGCGCTGGCGGAGCGCCCAGCGGAAGAACGTATGCACCGCCAGCAGGCCCGTCAGGTAGACGTTGTCCTTGGCGAAGGCCGAGCCGCCGCCCAGCGGCACGCCACGGAACACACGCTGCGCGGAGTGGAAACTGTCGGCGACGGTCTGTCCGCACGCCCGGAAGTAGCGGAACACCTCGACGAAGTCGGCCCCGTTCAGGGCCATGTCGATGGCCAGGATGCGCAGGCTGATCCGCTTGAGCCGGGAGATATCGATGGCGCCGGACATCAGCTCGGCGAACACCGCCAGGCCCTCCTGCGTGGCCGTGACACGCGGCGAGGTGCGCGCCAGCGACGCCAGCACGGGCTGCTCGCGGCCGTTGAGCGCCGTGAGTGAATGGACGAAAGCCTCATGGGCCAGCAGCTGGTGGCGGTCGTACTCGGTAAAGCGCACCCCGCCACGCAGGCGGATGCGGGTCGCACCGGCCGCCGCCTTGGCGGTCAGCTCCGGATCGACCTCCACCGAGATCACCCCGGGCGAGAAGAAGGCATCCAGCTGCGCCGCCATGTCGCGGCGAAGCTCGTCGGCGGGGATGCTGCCGGAGGCGTCCTCGGTTTCCAGGTCGGCACCCAGCTCGTCGGCCAGGTCGACGAAGTAGCGGGCCGCGTCCAGGTTGCTGCGGTTGCTGCCGGGGATCGCGTCGCCGGGGCGGCCATACAACGCCACTGACGCGCGGGTGACGCCGTCCGTGCCGGCCGATTCGAGCATCTGCGCGGCGATCCGCCATGATTCGGCGGTGCGGCGCAGGTAATCGGCGATCGGATGGTCCTCGCCGGCTTCCGCCTCGATCGCCTCCAGCTCCGCCCGCGTCTCAACCAACTGCGGCGGGTGGTAGTGAATGTCGGGAATCGAGAGGCGACCCGCGCCGAACTCCGCGATCAGGCGCTCCTCGACCGAGGCCGACCACGACACCGTCGGGAGGATACGGATCGCCCGCACCGCACCCAGGAGGCGCTGGTCGAGCGTCGCGTAGCGTAGCATCTCGGCAGAGAGGTGAGGCGGGACGACGTAGGCATGCATGGTTGACGAGTCTAGCGCGAGGAAATGTATTTCTCGCGGCGGATATGCTGCACCGCCAGGCCGTGGTCCTTCAGCGCGGCGAAGGCGGCGTCCACCATGTTGGGATTGCCGCACAGGTAGGCGATGTCGTCCCCGGCGCTGGGCTCCAGCTCGGCCAGCATGTCCTGGACGTAGCCGGCGCGGTCGTGCGGGCGCGGGTTGGGCCGGGCGCCGCGGGACAGGCACGGGTGGAAGGTGAACCCCTCGTGCGTCCGCGCGAAGGCCTCGAACTCCTCGCCGTAGAGCAGCTCGCCCTCGTTGCGGGCGCCGTAGAGCAGCACGAAACGGCAGCCGCGCGAGGCGATCAGGGCCGCGATCTGCGGCAGCATGGCCCGGTAGGGGGTGACGCCCGTGCCCGTGGCGATGAGAATGTAGCGGGCGTTGGTGTCGCCCTCCATCAGGCAGAATCGGCCATAAGGGCCGCTGGCGTCCACGATCTGGCCGTGCTCCAGCCCGCCCAGCAGCTTGGTGGCCGCGCCGCCCTCGACATAGCTCACCGCGATCTCGATGCGCCCGACCGGGCTGCCGCCGTCACCCACGGTGGCCACGGAATAGCTGCGCTTGGTCGGCTTGCCGTCGTCGTACTGGAAATGGACCTGCAGGAACTGGCCCGGGACGAAAGCCAGGGGCTGGCCGTCCGTCCGCTCGAAGGACAGGTGCCGCACCGCGGGGGCGAGCATGAAGCTGTCGGTCAGACGAAGCTGGAAGGGGTCGGCCATGGAAACTCCCTGTTGACGCCAGGCGACAGAGGGGCCCGGCAAAGCCCGCTATAATAAGCGGCTTGTCATCCCGGCGCAGCCCATGACCACTCCCGCTCTACACGTCCACGACCTCCGCAAGACCTACGCCAACGGTGTGGAAGCCCTCAAGGGCATCTCGCTCACGGTGCAGCCCGGGGATTTCTTCGCCCTGCTGGGGCCGAACGGCGCCGGCAAGTCCACGCTGATCGGCATCCTTTCCTCGCTGGTGAACTCCACCTCGGGCGATGCCGAGGTCTTCGGGGTGTCCATCCACCGGCAGCGCAGCGAGGCCATGCGCCTGATCGGCCTGGTGCCCCAGGAAATCAACTTCAACCAGTTCGAGAAGCCGTTCGATATCTGCGTGAACCAGGCCGGCTTCTACGGCATCGGCCGCGCGGAAGCCGCGGTCCGCGCCGAGAAGTACCTGAAGGAACTGCGCCTGTGGGACAAGGCGCACGAGCAGGCACGCACCCTGTCGGGCGGCATGAAGCGCCGGCTGATGATCGCCCGCGCGATGATGAACGAGCCGAAGCTGCTGATCCTGGACGAGCCCACCGCGGGTGTGGACATCGAGATCCGCCGGTCCATGTGGCAGTTCGTCTCGGCCATCAACGAAGCCGGCACCACCGTAATCCTCACCACGCACTACCTGGAGGAAGCGGAGCAGCTGTGCCGCAACATCGCGATCATCGACCGCGGTCGCATCGTGCAGAACACCTCGATGAAAAGCCTGCTGGCCACCCTCGACGTGGAGACCTTCATGCTCGACGTGGCCAGCATGCCCGCCTCCCTGCCCACGCCACAGGGCGTGGTGCTCCGCGCGCTGGACGCCCACACCATCGAAGCCGAAATGTCCCGCTCCCACGACCTCAACTCGCTGTTCGCCACGCTGTCCGCCCACGGCATCACCGTGACGTCGCTGCGCAACAAGTCCAACCGGCTGGAGGAACTCTTCGTCCGCCTGGTGGAGCATGGCCGGGAGAACGCGGCATGAGCGCCGCCCACAACCTCGTTGCGCTGGGCACCCTGGTTCGTCGTGAAATCATGCGCATCGCGCGCATCTGGACGCAGACGCTGATCCCGCCGGCCATCACGATGACGCTGTACTTCGTCATCTTCGGCAAGCTGATCGGCAGCCGCATCGGCGAGATGCATGGCTTCACCTACATGCAGTACATCGTGCCCGGCCTGGTCATGATGAGCATCATCACCAACAGCTACGGCAACATCTCGTCGTCGTTCTTCGGCGCCAAGTTCGGTCGCTACGTGGAAGAAATGCTGGTGTCGCCGATGCCCAACTGGGTGATCCTGCTCGGCTACGTGATCGGCGCGGTGGTGCGCGGCGTCACCGTGGGTGCGCTGGTGCTTGTGATCGCGCTGTTCTTCACCGACCTGCACGTGTCGCACCCCCTGATCACCTTCCTCTCGGTGGTGCTGGGCGCCACGGTGTTCTCGCTCGCCGGTTTCGTAAACGCCGTGTTCGCCAAGAAGTTCGACGACATTGCCCTGGTGCCGACCTTCATCCTCACGCCGCTGACCTACCTGGGCGGTGTGTTCTATTCGGTCGACCTGCTGTCCGAGCCCTGGCGCTCCCTGTCGATGATCAATCCGATCCTGTACATGGTGAACGCGTTCCGGTTCGGCGTGCTGGGCGTCAGCGACGTGCCGGTGGGCACGGCGTTCGCGGTCATGGCAGTGTTCGTCGCCGGCCTGTCCGCCGTGGCGCTGCGCCTGCTCGGCCGCGGCGTGGGTATGCGTTCGTAAGCCATGCGCGTCAACAAGTACATCAGCGAATCCGGGCGGTGCTCGCGTCGCGAGGCCGACGAAATGCTGGTCGCCGGGCGCGTCACCATCAACGATGCGGTCGTCGGCATGGGAGCCAAGGCCCTCGACGGCGACGTGGTGAAGGTGGACGGCGAGGTAGTGGTCGCACGCACGCTGATCGCCAGCCCGGCGAAAAACCGCGGTGTGTACATCGCGTTGAACAAGCCGGTCGGCATCACCTGCACCACCGACCAGACCGTCGACGGCAACATCGTGGACTTCGTCGACCACCCGCAGCGCATCTTTCCCATCGGCCGCCTCGACAAGGATTCCGAAGGCCTGATCCTGATGACGAACAATGGCGACATCGTCAACGAGATCCTCCGCGCGGAAAACCACCACGAGAAGGAATACCTCGTGGCCGTGAACAAGGCCGTGACCGACGAGTTCGTTCGGGGGATGGCCCGGGGGGTGCGAATCCATGGGCAGATGACCCAGCCATGCAAGGTACGCAAGATCGCGAAGTTCGGCTTCGCCATCGTGCTCACCCAGGGCCTCAACCGGCAGATCCGCCTGATGGCCGCGGAGTTCGGCTACCGCGTCACCCAGTTGCGCCGCGTGCGCATCGTGAACGTCAAGCTCGGCCACCTGAAGCCCGGGCAGTGGCGCAACCTGACCGAGCAGGAGCTGGCGGGCCTGCTGCCCCGGCGCACGCATTTCTAGCAGGCCAGCAGCGGCAATCGGCACGGACCCACATCTGATCGCGGCATCGTCCGACAGGTGAAGATTCGTCCTTGAACGACAATGCCCTAGCCGTAGGACACGGCCAGTAGCATTCCTCAAGGACTCCTCCCGACATGAAGTCACTCATCGGGTCGGCGCTCGTCGCCGCCCTGTACAGCACCGCCGCTGGAGCGGCCTCGCCACCCGCCACCATCGATGCCTACCAGGTGTTCCTGGGTGCCGAGATACGGCACAAGGGCGTGGATCAGGCCCTGGCGGCCGACACGGCCACCTTTGCCGCGCGCTTCCTGGAGAACCCCTCCTCGCCCTACAGCGACCTCGTCGAGTCGCCCCGGTTCACCAATGCGATCTGGTGGCCCGACTACGTCCACCGGGTGAGCGCGGACGGTAACGACGACGCCGTCGGGGCGCTTGCCGCGCTGCAACTCCAGTCCGGCTTCACCAAGGGCCGGCCGGGAAGGGAGGTACACGTCACCCCGGAGGCGCAGCGCGCCTACCGAAGCCGCGAAGCGGCTGCCAATGCGATCAAGGCGGGTATCGACCCCGACATCTTCTGGCAGGCGTTCGACATGAACGGCGCGTCGATCACCGCCGCTGCGGGCTATGCGCTCGCGCTGCAACTGCTGCGCGAGCAAGCCGCCGCCCACGATCCCTCCGACTACGGCCGCAGGGCCATCAAGCCGGACGTGCTCTCGCGCTACCTGCGCCAGACCCATCCGGAACGCCTTCCCGAGTCCGACCTTCGCTACCTCTCAGATCTTCTGCGCGGCGCGATCCAGCGACGTGACGCACCGCTGGAGGGCACCCTGGCCCAACGGTTGCCCGCCGCCTATCGCCTCGCTCGCGCGGCGGCGGCTTATGCCGACAGCAAGGGCTACTACAGCAGTCGGGCGTATTGCGCGGGCGACGCCCCCGCCCCGGGACAACCGACCGGACCGGAGGCGCTGGGATTCAATCGGCCGCTCTGCTTCGTCGCCGCCACCGACCGCGGCGTGCAAGCGTGGTTCCGCCGGCAGCTGCGCATCGAAGCACTGAAGCTGCGCATCCACGAGAACACCCACCACGGCTTCGAGCGCTTCGTCCATCTGCTCAGCACCGTCCTCGTCCTGATGGACATGGTCTCGTTCGTCGAAATCGCCGACGCCCTCGTCGGCGATGAACTGGCGGCCGAAGGGACCATCGACGAGGACACCGCCGAACGGCTCAGCGACCGAGCCAACCGACTCAGCTGCAGGATCACCCGATGACACGCCACTTTCCACACGCTCGCCACTTCATCCTCGCGGCCTGCCTCGCAATCACGCCCTGGCTGGCCTTCGCCGGCACCATCGAAATAGAGAAGGCCGAGGGGTCTACGGTGGTCGACTTGCTCGACACGGAGGGCCGACTGCATGTCGATGCGATGCAGGCCATGCTGACCAGCCAGCGCAGCCAACTTCTCGGCAATGGGCCCACCTCGTTCTTCAAGAGCGTCAGAGGCAGCATGCATGGCGCGACCATCGCACGCGTCGAGTACAGCTACGAAAAAGACGGTGTGCCGTATATCCGTACATATCACGCACGCAGCGGACGCTCCATGGCCGTGATTGCCAACCTTGCCAAAAGGAAGATCAAGGCGGGCGGGTCGTCGGCCACCGAGTCGGGTGGAACGGACACGGCCGGCACCGACCAGGGATTGAGCGATGTCGCGCAAGACTTGCGGGATGTCGCCAGCGATGTCCAGCGAGATGTGAACGAGCACGTGTTCTATCCGCCCGATACACCAACGGACGTGCGGGTCGCCGCAGTGCCTGACGGAAAAACCGATATCGAGGCCGTCGATATCGGCGATGGCAAGTCGCACGCCACGGACGCCGAGGTGAAGATCGTGCGTCGCATCGATGCCGATATCGAAGATGGCATCGTTCCACGCGGCGGCAGGATCACCGGCTACGTCAGCAAGACGGTCTGCGAATCCTGCCGGAACGCCTTCGATATCCTCGGCACCAGCCGCGACATCGACGGTACGGTCTATCAGCTCACCGAGCCCACCCTGAACCCGCCCGGCTCGAGGCAGCGATATGCGACACCCGACGAAACCACGGCCAAGGGGCGCAGCCAAAGTGCATCGATGGAGCTGAAGTCCAGGCGCTCGGCGTACGCCAATACGACCCTCGTCAAGGGCAAGCGCATCGACCCGCGTGCGCAATGGAGCGATGTAAGCGTGATCGAGCGTGCCGAAGCCGCCTCGACAGGCGAACTCGCCGAAGCCTGCGACTGAGGACGCCGACGTGCGAACGTATTGCCTTATTGCCGCCTTGGCCGCGATCTCTCTCACGACGCAGGCCACCGCAGTCGCATCCGTCACCGGAACGGACATCCTGGCGCAGTGGCAACGGATTCGGATCGAGCGCCTTGGGAGCGGCCAGGCGTCGCTTTCACGTAAGGACATCGCCGCGCATCTGCAGGCGGACCCTGGCTCCGCCTACAGCGCGCCGGCCGACCAACCAGCGTTCACGAACGACATCGACTGGCCGGCCGTGCTCGACGCCGTTGCCGATGGCCATATGGATACTACGCAGGCACTCGACGTCCTGCGGCGGGATCTGGGCACGACGCGTGCGCGCCCGCGTATCGACATCACGCCGAATGCGGGTTATCGCGACGACTTCGTTTCCGCCAGCGCCAGCAAGGCCGAGGTCGATCCGGATATCTTCTGGCACATGCTGGACCTCACCGGCTATCACCATTCGACCAAGGCGGCGATCTACGCGGTGGGCATGCAAATCCTGCGTGCGCAGGTGGTTGCCACGCCACCGGAGGCATGGACCGCAAGCGGTGTCGATCCCGGCGTCTTCACCCGTGTGATGCGTGCCCAGCATAGCGGTCAACTGAGCGACTACGACCTGGACTACCTTTCCACGATCGTCCAGTACCGGCTGATCCACCCGCGTGTCAGCGACGCCGCCGGTGCCGAATCACGCGGTTTGCCGGTCGCCTATCGCGTGGCCCGCACCGCCGCCGCCTACCGCGATGCGCAGGGCTACATCGGCCGGGCGCCGTGCCTGCGCGATGCCTCGCCCGATCCGCGTTCCGCCGGCACAGGGGGCGCCGACGACCGCCCCCTGTGCTTCGTCGCCGCCACCGACCGGGCGGTGCATGCCTGGTACGTGGACGAATACCGCAGGCAGACAAGGCAAGTGCCGGAGCCTCGTGAAAGTGGCCTGCAGCGGCTGGCCAGGGTGGCCGGCCTCGTCCTCGCCCTGATCGACCTGGCCGGGGCGATGGAGTTCGTCGAAGCCACGGTGGCGGATGAACTCGCCACGGCAGACGTCATCGGCTCCGCCGACGCCGACGCCATGTCCGAATCCGCGAACCTGCTTGCCTGCCCGCTCTAGGAGGAAACCAATGCCATGCCGCCTTCCCTGTTCGCTCGTGGGTGCCCTCGCGGCCCTCATGGCGAGCCATGCCCACGCCGCGCCCGGGGTGACCGTCGTCGCAATGGGCCTCGACCAGGGCAACATCACCGCACAGCTCGAACACAGCAGCCAATATTTCGTCAACGCGATGCGCAGACTCATCGTGGAAGGCTACCCGGACCAGTACCGTGCCATCCGTTGGGAGAACCTCGAAGAAGCCATGCTGAAAGCAAGGGTCGCCCGCTTCGAGTACCGTTACACCGTGCGAGGCATGGAGCATGTGCGCGTTTACCACGCGATGGACGGCCGACCGCTGAGCATGGTCGCGGAAGACATCTTCTCCGGCGACACGCCTCGCGGATCACCCACGCCGCCCCGCTCGCCCGCCTCGCCGAACAGCCCCCTGGACCGTGACTTCGATGACGACATCGAGGCGGATGCGCCGGGCGAGACCCGGAGCATGGTCGATGCCGATATCGGCGACGATGTGCTCTATGCCGATTTCGACACACTGAACGTACGCTCCCGCATCCTTCCCGTCGCGGGGTCGGCACTCGAAAGCTATGCCGTGCCCGGCATGCAGGGCCCACTGGATGCCGAATTCAAGGCACTTCGCGCCATCGAGCACGACATCCAGGCCCATGTGGTGCCTCGCGGGGGCAGCGTACGTGGCGCGATCGGCGGCGCCACCTGCGGATCGTGCCGCGATGCCATGCGCGACTTTGCACGTACCTATGGCGTCAAGGTCGACGTCACGCAGATGTACGGTTCCATACCCGGCAGCGAGCAAAGGGCATTGATTGCCTCCGGTCGCGCCCGCCTGCAGGGGCGCCTGCTGGTGGATGCGAACAGCGGCGCGCCCCTGCTGGCGCGCGATGTCCTAGGCGGTGCCCGTGCGGCCCAGGTCAGACGCGACCTGGGGGCCGGCTCGATGGGCCGCACCTTCAAGGGCGTGTCCTGGCGGCAGCGGTCCTTCCGTCTCGGCACCCCCCGCCTGCCACGGGTGTCCGAAGGCTCGACCGGGGACGACACGGCGACCGGCCCGGCCGCACCGGACTGCTGAGGCGCAGCGGGCGTTCGGGGGCGATGTGCGATCATGCATGCATGGATACCTTCGCTTCCCTGCCCCTCAAGCCCTCCCTCCTCACCGCCGTGGATGGCCTGGGTTATGCGTCCATGACGCCCATCCAGCGCGACAGCCTGCCGCCGATCCTCGAAGGCCGCGACGTCATCGCCCAGGCACGCACCGGCAGCGGCAAGACCGCCGCTTTCGGCCTGGGCGTGCTGGAGCGACTGGACCCCGACGAGATACGACTCCAGGCGCTGGTGCTTTGCCCCACACGCGAACTGGCCGACCAGGTCAGCAAGGCGCTGCGGCGGCTGGCGGTCAACATTCCCAACGTGAAGCTGCTGACGCTGTGCGGCGGCATGCCGCTCGGACCCCAACTGGCCTCGCTCGAGCACGATCCGCACATCGTCGTCGGCACGCCGGGCCGCGTGCAGGAGCACCTCAAGCGAGGCAGCCTGCACGGCGGCGGTATCCAGTTGCTGGTGCTGGACGAAGCCGACCGCATGCTCGACATGGGCTTCGAGGAAGCGATCGACGACATCGTCAAGCGCATCTCGAAGCACCATCAGACCCTGCTCTTTTCCGCCACGTATCCCGACGACATCCGCACGATGAGCGGTCGCGTGCAACGCAATCCCGTCACCGTCACCGCGGACGAACCGAACGCCGTGCCGACCATCGAGCAGCGCGTGGTCGAGGTCGAGCCCGCGCAGAAGGCCGACGTGCTGGCACGCATCCTCACGCACGAGAAACCCGAAGCCACGCTGGTGTTCTGCAACATGCGCAAGGACACCGAAGGCCTGGCCGCGGAGCTCGATCGTCGCGGGTTCTCCGCCCTGGCGCTGCACGGCGATCTGGAACAGCGCGACCGCGACGAAGTGCTGGTGCGCTTCGCCAACCACAGCTGCTCCATCCTGGTCGCCACGGATGTCGCCGCGCGCGGCCTGGACATCGCGGCCCTGCCGCTGGTGGTGAGTTTCGACGTCGCACACGACGTGGACACGCACACGCATCGCATCGGGCGCACCGGCCGTGCCGGCGCGAACGGCATGGCCATTTCGCTGGCCGGCTCGCGCGAGCTGCCCAAGATCAAGGCCATCGAGGAGCGCCTGGGCACCACGCTACCCCGCCACCCCGCGCGCGCGCAGCCCGAGGGAAAGAAGGTGCTCAACCTGGCGCCCATGAAGACGCTGGTCATCGACGGGGGCCGCAAGGACAAGATGCGCCCCGGGGATATCCTGGGTGCGCTGACGGGCGACGCAGGCCTGAACGCGAAGGACATCGGCAAGATCGACGTGTTCGCGACGCGGGCCTACGTGGCGATAAGTCGCGACCTGGCCAACCGGGCGATGGAGCGCCTTCGCGCCGGCAAGATCAAGGGCCGCACGTTTCGCGTGCGCCCCCTGGGCTGAGCCGCGCCGGGAGGCTCAGCCATCGTCCACTTCGCCGTCGCCCGGCGCGTCGAGACAATCCACGGGCACCCGGTCCGACGGTGAGTCGGCCGCCTGGTTAAGCAGGTTCAGCTGTCCGCCGTGGACAGCCACCTCGATCGAGGTCAGGTACTGGTGCCGCTGGCGGTCGAAGCGCGTGTAGGCCGGACTGCCATGGGCCAGGTAGGACACATGCACGGCAATGCCCTGCCGGTCGGATAGCGCCTGCAACGCTGCCTCGCACGACGGGCACGGTACCTGGCTGCTGTAACCGTTCAACCGCCCGCCGGCCGCCACGAGGCCATCGCGGATGTCGCGCTCGATGCGCCGTGCCACTTTCAGCTCCGCATCGCGCTTACGCGCGTCCTCGTACGTATCGCCGCGCACCGGCGACGACGTGACCTCGCTGCCGCGAGGCGGCGGAGCCGCCCAAGCGATGACATCGGTGCTGTCCAGGAAATAGTTGGCATACGGCCGGGTTGCCGTTGCGCCGGGCAGGCCGGTCTGGGGTTCGTTGTGACCGGAGCGGGCATGGTAGACACGCCGATGCGTGACGCCGTCGACGGCGTATTCGTAGGTGAAGCTGACGAAGGTCGCCGTCTGCCACGGGCGCGAGAAGCCGGCGAACTGGGCGATATCCGGACGACGACCGTCCAGGACGTCCACGTACCACGATCGCGCCGGCTCCGCGTGTGCCACGAACGAGGCAAGCACGCGTGCGCCGACGCTGTGTCGCGGGTCGTCGTGGATGAGGCGTTTGACGATCGGCGCCGCCACCGCCGCGTGGGTGGCAAGCAGGAGGCCGAGGGCAAGGACGTTGAAACGAACGAGACGATGGATCACGGCGTGGATTTCCGGCAGATGAGGAGATTGGCGCGTTCGACGAGTCGATAAAAGGCGATGTCGACATCGCCTGGTACCTCGCTGTCGAGTGCGATCTGGGCTTCGACCACTTCGGCATGGTTGGACCAGTCCAGTGCCTGCTCGGTGTAGGCACCGGCCCAGGCGGGTCGAATGCTCGCAAACTGATCGATCAGCCGCACGGCAGAGGCTGCCGCGTCCCCATACACCTCGGGCAACTGCGCCAGCTGGTGACGGCGCGTGGCGCGGTACCAGCGATACACCGCCCGGTCGGTAGCATCGGAGAAGCAGATGGGACGATCCAGGCGTTCCGGCGTGTCACCCGCCCGGTCGTTTCTCGATCCGTCACGGTTGCAGGCGGCATAACCCGCGTTGGACGCGCGATAGGCCGCGGCGACACGGGCGATGCGCAGCGGCGTCGGCAGTTCACGCTGGCCGCGTGCGGTCTTGCCACCGGCACCGCGAACCGAAAGCTCCGCGCGGAGGATATCGGCAAGATAGGTGAGATCCTCGTCGCGCACGGCATCCAGGGACTGCGCGGAGGTGAAGCGTCGCAGCACCTCTTCGTCCACGCCCAGGGCTTCACGATCCGCCCATGGGGTCGCCTCCACCCAGTCGTGCAGCGTCTGCAAGGCGACGGCCACTTCCGCATTCAGCGCGAACACGTTGTTGCCGCCCAGCACATAGGCCTTCTGGAACCAGGCGATATCCACGCCGGCCTTGTCCAGGTTGGCCGCGATGTCCAGGGTGAGATGGCCCGGCGTCGGCCCGGGATAGTCGGGCAGGACCTGAAACCCGGGCAGTGCCTTGTCGAGCCCGAGATCCCAGGCAATGATCCGGGCGATCCGCCGACTGGCCGGAAAGGCGATCGCCACCGGTGCCCCCGCGTTGTCCGAGGAAAACAGGCGGGGATGCAGGTCGCTGTAGATGGACGCCGGGTCGTGCAGGTATTCGTGGGTCCACTCCGCATCGCTGTGGAACGGAGAGAAATCGCCCAGGTCATACGCGTACATCTGCGACAGGGAACGCTTGGTCCATGCGAGGTACTCGTCGCCGAGCGGGGGTGGCCGATGGAAGCGGGCACCGGTCGGCGTCGCAGCAACGTTGGGGGATACGGCGAGCAAGGCCAGGCCAAGGTACGTCAGCGTACCCAGGGCCGCTGGTCGAATGAGGCGCATCGTGCGGTCTCCGCAGAGGGTGCGTCATTGAGCCCGATCGCGCTACGCATCGGCAGCGGGCGGGCCCAGTCGATCGTGTAGGAAAATCGCACGGCACCTTGCCGTGCTAGGTCCCGCGAGGCTTGGCGCGATGGGTGGCCGTCGCCGTCCACGGATCGTCCGGCCAGGGATGGCGTGGATAGCGGCCTTTCAGTTCCTTCTTCACTTCCGGGTAGGTGCGATCCCAGAAACCGGCCAGGTCCTGGGTCACCTGGATCGGTCGTCCGGCAGGCGACAGCAGGTGGAGCATGACGGCGATGCGTCCGTCCCCGACGCGTGGCGTGTCGGCCAGGCCGAACAGTTCCTGCAGCTTTACCGCCAGCACAGGCGGCGCACCGGGATCGTCGTCGCGTTCACCGTAGTCGAGGCGGCGGGTCATGCCGCTGGGCACTTTGAGGTCTTCGGGCGCATGCGCATCCAGCGCGCGCCGTTGCTCGTAGTCGAGCATCGCGCCGAGCGCTTCCGACAGCTCGGTGGCCTGCAGGGCGTCGAGGCGTCGCTTGCCGGAGAGGTAGGGCGCCAGCCACTGATCGAGCGTGGCCAGCAAGGCGGTGTCGCCGACATCCGGCAGGCCGAATTCCGGACGCCACCGACGCAAGGCGCCGATCCGCGCGCGGAGGCGACGTGCGCCGTCGCTCCAGGGCAATGCCGCCACGCCGCGCGAGCGGATCGCGGCGAGCAAGGCGGGAATGGCATCGTCGCCGCGCATCGGCAACGCCTTGCGTGAGATCGGCAATGCGTCGAAGCGCCGCTCTTCGAAAGCCTCGGCGATCTGCCGCTCGTCATCCCAGCGCAGGATGCGTTCGGTCACGAAGCGGTCGGGGTAGTCACGCTCCAGCAGGTCCGGATCGAACGGTGCCGCCGCAAAGATCAGGCTGTCACGGGCTTCCAGGCGCAGGTCTAGCACGACGATCCACGGTTCCCCGTGCAGTGCACTGTTGTCGTGCAGGCGCGCGCCGCGTCCATTCGCAAGGAGGTAACGCGACGCCTGCACGTCGTCGCGGCGCGCCACGCGATCCGGGAACGCATGCACCAGCAGATCGCCCACCGCATGGGCATCGGGAACACCGCTGGCTGCGGTACGGACATCGAGACGTCGACGCCAACCCGACGCGGCCTTCTCGATCGCGGCGAGCGCGCCGATATCGGCGGACGCGGCACGCGCGCCACGGGCGCCGCCGTCGCGCCACAGATGCAAGGCCGCCACGCGCTGGCGGAAATCGTCGCTACGGCCGTGCTCGCCGCGCAGGGGCGAACGGGCCTCCACGAGCGCCAGCAGATCGGCCGCCAACGCACGGCGCACGACGGGTGCACGCCGTGCCGCCGCGGCCAGCCGCGGCGTGGTACCCAGCGCCAGCATGTCGCGGCCGAGCGGCGTGATGGCCCCGGCGCCATCGAGGGCACCGAGGCGCCGCAGCAGCTCGCGGGCCTGGCTCATCGCACCGGCGGGGGGCGCATCCAGCCAGGGCAGCGCGTCGCTACCCCAACCGGCGAGTTCCAGGGCCAGCCCGGACAGTTCCGTCTGTTCGATCTCCGCCGTGCGCGAAGCCTCGAGACGCCGGCCCTGCGACCACAGGCGATACGCCGTTCCCGCGGCCACGCGCCCGGCACGCCCCGCGCGCTGGTCGGCCGACGCCTGGGAAATGTGCACCGTTTCCAGGCGGGCGAACCCGGATGGCGGATCGAAACGGGGCTCACGGGCCAGGCCGGCATCCACCACCGCGCGTATGCCCGGCAACGTCACGCTGGATTCGGCCACGTTGGTGGCGAGCACCACGCGACGGACGCCCGGCTCCGACGGTGCCAGGGCGAGCTGCTGCTCGGCAAGCGACAGTTCGCCGTGCAGGGCGACCACGTCGAGGGCATCGTCGCGACGCGCGATCAACCCACGCGCCCGTTCGATCTCGCGGCGTCCGGGCAGGAAGGCGAGGACATCGCCGTCGTTCTCGGCAAGCGCCTGCGTGACGACGCGGGCCAGGTGCTGTTCCAGGCTCTCCTGCGCACGGGCGGCCACATGCTCGATCCGCACGGGGAAACTTCGCCCCGGGCTGCTCAGCCGCGGAGCATCGAGCCACTGGGCGATGCGCTCGCCGTCGAGCGTGGCCGACATCACCAGCAACCGGAGATCTGGACGCAGGCTGGACTGGACGTCCAGCGCCAGCGCGGCACCCAGGTCGCCGGCCAGGTGCCGCTCGTGGAACTCGTCGAAAAGGATGCAACCCACGCCCTCCAGCGTGGGATCGTCCTGGATCATCCGACCGAGGATGCCTTCGGTGACCACCTCGATGCGCGTGCGCGGCCCGACGCGTGTTTCGAAGCGGATGCGATAGCCGATGGTGCCACCCACGTCTTCGCCGAGTTGCGCCGCCATGAACGCGGCGGCCGCGCGCGCGGCGATGCGGCGCGGCTCCAGCATCACGATACGCTGGCCGCCGAGCCAGGGCGCGTGCAACAGCGCAAGCGGCACCTGGGTCGTCTTGCCGGCACCGGGTGGCGCTTCGAGCACGAGTCGGTTGCACGTCTGCAGTGAAGCGACGATGTCGGGCAGCCATGGGGTGATGGGGAAGGTGGGCGTCATGCGCCGGCTATGGTACGCAAGCCGGCCCCTCGCTGCCGCTTTCTCAGCCCTCGCCGGCCGCGGCGGCGGCGGTACCCCCTGCGGCCACGCGATCCAGCGGACGCAACGAGCGAAACGACCGGCGATAGTCGTCCAGCACCCGCTTGGCCTCCGTGCTGTTGGCGATGACCCGCGGCGTGATGAGCACCACCAGTTCCGTACGCATGCCGCTCTTGTCCTGGTTGCGGAAGAGCGCACCCAGCAGGGGCACGCGCGACAGACCCGGCACGCCGGTGCGGCTGGCCGTGTCCAGCTCGCGTATCAGGCCGCCCAGCAGCACCGTCTGACCGTTCTGGACGGCCACCTGGGTGGTCAGCTTGCGCTTCATGATCGGCAGGTTGGTCGCCGTGGTATCGGTGCCCGCCCGGCTGACTTCCTGGGCCACGTCGAGATAGACCAGGCCACCCGGGTTGACCCGGGGCCGTACGTCGAGGATCACGCCGGTGTCCTTGTACTCCACCTTGCCGACGGGATTGCCGCTACCGGCGTTCGTCGTCACGTACGTCTGCGTGACCGGGATCTGGTCGCCGACCTGGATACGTGCCTTCTGGTTGTTGACCACGACCAGCGAGGGCGCGGAGAGGATCTTCGTATGTCCGCTGTGCTCCATCGCGCGCAACGCGACCTGCAACTCGCTGCTGACGAACGAGTAGAACAGCGTGTCCGGCCGCCCCGTGGGCAACGCGCCGACACCGCCACCCAGCGCCCATTGCTGCTGGTTGCCCGGCTGCGCCACCGCCCCGCTGCCGCCGGCGAGACCCTCGAGGTACCACTGCACTCCGAAACGGAAGGCGTCGCGCAACTGCACTTCGAGGATGCGTGTTTCGATCTGCACCTGGAGCGGCACCGCATCCAGGCGCTGGATCGCCTTGCGCACCTCGGCCCACTCCGAGGGCCGAGCACGGATCATCAGCTGGTTGTTCGCATCGATCGCGGTGACGCGGATGGCGCTGGCACGGCCTCGCGACGAGGAGGGGCCCGTGGTCGGCCCCTGGAAGAAAGCGGAATCTTCACCGGTATCGATATCGTCGAATTCGCTTCCCGCCTCGCCCGATCCGGAGAGCATCCGCCCGTCGTCGATGCCGCCCAGGCCGTGCGCCGTCACGCCCCCCTGGTCGCCGTTGACTGTCGCGTCGAAGACGTTGCCGATGTAGCGGGCGACGTCGGTCGCCGGCAGGTTGCGCAGGTCGTAGACGAACAGCCTCGGCTCGTTGCCACCACCCCCGTCGATCCGCGCGATCCATTCACCCACCTGGCTCACATGCGCTTCGCGCGCACCGATCACGACGATGCTGCCGGTCCGTTCCACGGGGATGAAACGAAGCAGCCCGGCAACCGGGTTGCCGCTGTCCTTGCCGAACATGGACTCCAGCGCGGGCAGGAGCTCGGTGACGGCGGCGTTCTTCAGGCTGAACACGCCCACGGACATGCCGCCGATCCAGTCGATGTCGAAGGTATCGATGGTGGACTGGTAGTTGGCCAGTTCGTCCGGCGTTCCCGCCAGCACCAGGACATGACGCGCCGGATCGGCGAGCAGGATGGCTTCGGGCAGGACAAACGGCGCGAGCAGTTTGGCCATTTCCGGTGCCGCGACGTGGCGCAGGGGATACATTCGCGCGGCGAGGCCCGCCGCCGGCGCGGCAGCCCCAAGACGGGGGACCAGATGACCGGCGACGGCCTGGGCCGACGGCAGGATGCTGTAGCGGCCGTGCTCACGGACCAGCGCGTTGCCCGTCCACGACAACAGGGTTTCAAGGATCGGCAGGGCCTGGTCGCGAGGAACGGGCTGCGCCGTGGAAAAGGACACCGTGCCGCGCACACCCGGAAGCACGGCGTAGTTGGCCTCCAGCAGATCGCCGAGGATGGCCTTCACCACGGCTTCGACCGGCTGGTCCTCGAAGTTGAACGTGACGGCGCCGCTGCCGCTCGCCGACGGCGACGGCGCCGCGCGTGCCTGGGGTCGGATGAAGCGGCCGCTTCCCGCGTGGATATCGGGCAAGGCTGCTGCGCCGCCAGCGCTGTCCGCGTCGACCGAATCGTTGAGGGGCGATGGCTCGGGCGCTGCCCTCTCGGTGCCCGCCATGGCTTCGCGTTCGAGCTCGGTGGATGCCGGTCGCGACGCATGCGAGGCGCAGCCGGCCATCAGCAGGGCCGACAAGGCGGCCGCGCCGAGTGTGCATGGTTTCATATGTTGCTCCTCCTTCCTTGGGGGCGCGGGACGCGCCCGCTATTGCGAGTCCTGCGCCTGCGGGTGTTGTTGCTGCTGTTCCATGCGGCGCTTCTGTACCGCCTGCTTGAGCGCATCGATGCGGGCCCGTTGCAGGGCTTCGTCGTCCTGGCGCGGCGGGGCCTGCCGCGCACCGGCGTCGACCGGCCGCGGCAGTGCCGGACCCGTCATGCCCGATGCCTGCGGTTGCTCGATGCGCATGGCGCCCGGTGGCAGTGACGGCGAGGGCTGGCCAGGCTGGCCCGGCTGACCTGGCTGACCCGACGGCACGCCGGAACGCTTTCCATCCTTGGCGAGGGCATCGGGCGCGCTGACCTTGAGCGTGAGTTCGCGGTGCTCGCCGCCGTTGTCGAACACGGCGCTGCGCGGCGTGAGCGACGCGAGCGTCCAGTGGCCCTCGGCAAGGGGCGAGCCTTCCTTCACGCGCACGGTGACGTCCTTGCCCTTGTCGCGCAGCAAGGCCATGCGCAGGCCGGGCGTCATGATGATGCCGGTGAGTTCGAGATCGCCGATGTTGCTGGCACTGTTGTCGTCACCCGCCGACGCGACCGGCTTGCGGTCGGCCATGAACAGCGGCCGTTGCCATACCTCGACAAAGCGCGCGAGCGGCACCGGCGTGGGCATCGCGACCGGGCGGGTGGCAGGCAGTGCCTGCGGATCGCCCGGTTCGTCCCAGCGGACGCCCCGCCCCACGCCCAGCGCAAAGACGCTCAGGGTGGCGGCAAGCACCAGGGCCGCACCGGCCAGCAGGGGCGTCAGTCGCCGTTGTCCGGCCGCGTTCATGTGGCCGCCTTCGCCGCGGTGGCGGCATGGATGTAACCCGACACGGTGAACTGGACTTCCATCGGCGCAGCGCCGCCGGCACGCGCCGCCACCGGGTTGCGATAGATGCTGAAATCTTCGATGAAAAGATAGGGCGTGGCGTTCTCGATGTCGTGGATCACGGCCGTCATCGGCTGCATCTGGCAACGCAGGCTGATGTTCACCGTGACCTTGCGGTAGGGGTCGCCGGTTTTTTCCTGGCTGGGCACGGGCATCTTCTGCACCACGTCGCAAGCGCCGTCTTCCTTGTGCGCGGCGGCGACGTCGACGATGCGCTGCATGAGACCCGCCGCCGCAGCGTTGGTGTCGTCGCCCGGCAGGAAGGCATCGCTACGCGTCTGCCCCTGTTCGAGCGAGGCCAGCCGTTTTTCCAGCTGCGGACGCTCGGCGATGGCGGCGGCGTAGCGCCGTTGCGTGTCGCGCAGATCGTCCATCTCATCCGCGATGGCGGCCTGCGGTGCCACGAACCACCAGTGGATGAAAATGAAATAGGCGAGCACGAGCACGACCAGCGCGAGCAGGATGGCGGCGATGCGCGACTCGGCGGGCTTAAGGCGCATGAGGTGCCTCCCTGGCGGTGGACGCGGCGGCGGCGCCACGTGCGCCCCGCTGCGTGGATGTGCCCGTGGTGCCGGTGCGGGCGGGACCCGCGGACGCAGCGGTGCCCGTGGGTGCCACCGCCTTGGGGATGATCGCCTTGGCCTGCATGTAGAAACGCTCCTTGCCCGAGGTGGGATCGGACTGGATCGTGCCCTGGAAGCTGGGGTCGCCGATGGTGCGTGCACCCTTCAGCGCATCGATGAGGCGCGCCGCCTGGGGGCTTTGCCCCTGGAAGCCGAGCTGGCCCGTGGTGTTGAGGGTGAAGCGCTCCAGCCAGGTGTCGTCCGGGAGTCGGCGCGTGAGTTCGTCGAGGACGGGGAGGACGGCCGGCGTTTCGGTTTTTCGACGGGCGAGGAAACCGGACGCACCGGCGCTGTCGGTGAGCTTCTGGCGAAGAGCCTTGACCCGCTGGGCATCGCCCTGCATGGACTCGACTTCGGCGCGCATCGTCTCCAGCGCGAGCGTGCGGTTGTGCAGCCACATCGCCATGGTGGCGATCGCCAGCAGGACGATGGTTGCCAGCAGTATGAGATTGAGGCGCCGGCGGCGATCGACATGGCGCGGTGCCCGTGCGGGCGGCAGCAGGTCCACCCCCGCGAGGTCGTACCCCTCGGCCACATCGACCCGATCGGGCATGACGCCCAGGCCGGCGAGTTCGTCGAGCAGGGGATCGAGCGCGATGCGCGGCGTGGCCGCCAGCTCCGCGATGAAACGGCCCTCGGTACCGGCCGCGCCGATCTCGCGCACGCCGTAGTGGATATCCTCCGCACGGAACGGTGTTTGCCTGTCCAGGTCGAACCCGACCACCTGACGCAGGTTGTCGCGCGCCGCGAGAGGCAGCACGAGCCGGCGGCGCATCACCTGGGCCGCGGGCAGCACCAGGGCCACGCGCCGGTCGGCGGGATCGGCCTCGGCGAGCGCCCCGGCCAGCACGGCGGCGCGGTGCTCCGGCGTGTCGGCGTCGGCGGCCTCGGCCACGGGCGTGGACTCGCCCGCACGGCGCATCTGCCAGCCGTTGCCGTGGCGCTCCACCGCGTACCAGCGCTCGCCACCGGCGAAGGCCTCGCGCCAGCGGACGGGCATGAGGGCGGCCAGTTCGCCACCCCACCAGCGCAGCAGCCCAGGCAGCGCACTGCCCCGCCACGCGCGGCGGAAGCGCTCGAGCTGCAACTGGGAGGCGTCCTGCAAAGCGCTCATTCCTCGTCTCCTTCGCGCCAACGCAATACCGCGTAGGGCTGGTTTCCGGATCTTATCCCACGCAGTCGGATCGTCGATGTAAGGGAACTCCGAGTCCCGTCGTCAAGGATCGCCTGCGCACGTATCGTGTGCGTGACACCGTTGCCGCCCGCGGCCACGGCGCCCGTGGTTTGCCCGCGCGCGGCCAGGGCCGCCGCGGCACCGGCGGTGCCCATGCCCGGTATGGCGGCGAGGGCCAGTGGCGGCGCGTGCTCGGTGTTCGGCCGTTCGCGGCCCGACCAGATCGTCAGCACGGGAGCCACCCGGGCCCACAGCGCCGCATCCATGCCGAGCACCATGCGCCCCTCTTCCACCGTCGCGAAGGGACCGTTGCGTGGGCCGTAGTCGAGTCCCGCCGACTGGTACTGCGGCAGCTTGGCGCCGTTGGGCAGGGCTTCGTCGCCCGCCCGCCGCCAGTCCTGGATGACCGCGGACAGCCGGCTCGCCTTGTCGTCGGGGGCGCCCGCCGCCTTGAACAGGCCGGTCAGCACGTCGTCGGAAGCGGCGTTGAGATCGACCTTGCCGTCTTCGTCGATGATGGTGAGGGTGACCTTGGCATCGTCGAACGTAAACAGATAAGGCCGCCCGTCCGCGACCCACCGCGAATCGATGTCCGGGGACTGCAAGGCCTGGATGGCGCGCACCAGGCCCGCCTCGGCCGCGTAGTGCGCCCGGGTCTGGGCGAACTGGTAGCGCGCCTGCAAGCCCTCGGTGCGGGCGAGCGCGGCGAAGCCGCCCAGCATGATCGCCAGCAGCGTGCAGCCCCATAGCACGATCAGCAGGGCGACGCCGCGTTGCCTGCGCCGCATCACCGGAGCACCGGCCCGCGCCCGCCGCGCGTCAGCGAAAACCCGTTGCGCGACGCCGTGGGGTCGAGACGGATGGGCGCGACCAGGGTCGGGAAGACCACGTTGCCACCCACGTCGAGCGACAACCTGACCAGCAACGGCGTGCGCCGACCGTCGTCCCAGGTGTCCTGCCAGTCGCCCGGCTGGTTCTTGTCGTCCATGCCGCGATAGGAGAAGGTGCCGCGTCGGATGCCGCGCAGCAGCACCTCGGGCTCGCCGAGAGGTTTCGGATCGCCCCCGTTGGGCGGGAGCATGGCCAGCGCCACTTCCAGCCGGTAGCCCTGGGTGCCGTCGCGCACCAGCGCCACCGTTTGCAGCTGCGGCCCCAGGCGCGACAGGTAACCGGGCATCGGCGCAACGAAGCGGAGCGTGCTGGCGTCACCGGAGAACACGATGGGATCGCCGTCGTCGGTTTCGCCGAACGGCACGATCAGCGCCTGGGCGATCTCGCTGCGCAGGTAGCCCTGCGCCGAACGGATCTCGTCCATCCGCTGGATCGCCTGGCCACCGCTGCGCACGATGCGCGACGCGGTGCTGATGCCGGAATACACGCCCAGCAGCACGATGGTGAGCAGCGCGAGCGCGGCCAGCACCTCCATCAGGCTGAAACCCTGCTGCCGCCTCATGGCGGGGTATCCTGGTTGGGGCTGCCCATACGCAGCGTGGCGAAGCGCGCGTGCCGCTCGTTGCCCTGCGGGCCCCACATCACGTCCAGGTCGAGTCGATAAAGCAGGGCCGCCGGGCTGACACCGTCCGCGGCGGGTCGATCGCCCGGTGACTGGTAACGACTGACGTTCATGCGCCAGCGGTAGACATCGTCGATCCGCCCCTCGCTGCTGCCTTCGTGCAGGGGCTCCATGACGAAGGCGCCGTCGAGCAGGCTGCGCGCACGCAACGCCGCCTGCGTTCGCTCGTTCGCGCGCGCGGTCAGGCTCATGGAACTGCCCGCCACCTGCATCAACGCGGCAAACGCGATCGCCAGCACGGCGATCGCGGCGATCACTTCGAGCAGGCTGAAACCGCCCTGGCGGCGCATGCGTGTCATCGGCTGTCCACCACCTGGATGGCGCCGGTGAGCCAGGCCACGTTGACGTGCCACTGGCGATCGCCACGCGTGAGCGTGATACGCCCGCCGGTGGAACTGCCGTCGGGGAAAAAACGAATGCGCCCGGTGGTGGCGTTGGCCTGGTCTTCGCGCGCGCTGGTGATCGCCACGCGCATGTCCCTGGGCAGGTGTACCACGGGCTTGTCCGGGGCATGGTAAGTCGCCGCGGACGTATCGATCTCGAGCGCCAGGCTTTCGCCTTTCACGATCGACTGCGCGCGTGTCCAGCGCAAGGCGGCCGCGAGTTCACCGCTGGCGGCGTTCACCCGTGCGCTGGCCAGGCCTTGCGTGACCGGGATCGACACGGCGGCCGCCGCGATCCCGATCAACAGGATGACGGCCAGCATCTCGAAAAGCGTGAATCCGCGCGCGCGCATGGCCGGTCCGGGAATCGCGCCGGCTTACTGCCAGTTGCCGACATCGGCCGAATAGCCGTCGCCGCCCGCCTTGCCGTCCTGTCCGTAGAAGACCAGGTCGAAGCTGCCGTGCTCACCGGGGTAGCGGTAGCCGAACGGATGGCCCCACGGATCCTTCAGGTCGGACGCCTTGGCATAGGGACCTTGCCAGTTTTGCGCATCGGCCGGTTTGGTGGTGAGGTCGTCCAGCGAGTGCGGCGGGCTGCCGTTGTCCAGCGCGTAGTTCTCGACCTTCTGGCCCAGCGTGGTCAGCTGCGCCTTGCCCGCGCCGTACTTGCCCTTGTCGACGTTCTTGCCGACCTGGGTCACGACGATGGCGCCGATGATGCCGATCAGGACGATCACGGCGAGCATTTCCAGCAGCGTGAAGCCGCGGGCGTGGCTGTGACGAAGGGTACGGTTGACACGCATGGGTCGGGCTCCTTGAAACGGGTCGGATCAGTTGATGTTGCTGGTGAGGCTGAGCAGCGGCAGGAGGATAGCCGCCATGATGAAGGCGACCATGACGGTCATGACGATGGTGAGCGCCGGCACCAGTGCCGCCAGCAGGCGATCGATGGCGCGTTTGGCTTCCACGTCGAAGGTGTCGGCCACCTTGAGCAGCATGGTGTCGAGCGCGCCGGCTTCTTCGCCCACCTGGATCATCTGCAGGGCGAGGCGGGGAAAGCGTTCGGTCTGGGCCAGCGAACTGCCGAGGCCCGACCCGC
Organism: Xanthomonas sp. NCPPB 2632; assembly: GCF_041228075.2. NCBI lineage: Bacteria > Pseudomonadati > Pseudomonadota > Gammaproteobacteria > Lysobacterales > Lysobacteraceae > Xanthomonas > Xanthomonas sp. NCPPB 2632. Next base: position 436,225 of record NZ_CM192979.1, on the reverse strand, counting down.
CCTTGACCCGCTCGGCCGCCTGCTCCAGCGCCTGGTCGAGCGCGCGGTTGCCGGTGACCTGGCGGGCGATGGCCAGCGACGACAACAGCGGCACGCCGTTCTTCAGCAGCGTGCCCAGGGTGCGTGCGATGCGCGCCGTTTCCACCTTCAGCAGCAAGGGGCCGGCCACACGCATCGTCAGCAGCCGGCCGTGGAAGGCCAGCCGGGTATCCGGATCGCGCAGTCGCAGGCGAAGGAACAGTCCGAGAACCACCATCACCAGGACGATCGCCCACCACCAGTTGCTGATGACCGTGCCCATGGCGAGCACCACCTGGGTGATGAGCGGAATGGGTACCTGCATGTCGGCGAAGATCGGCACGAACTGCGGCACGACGTAGGCGAGCAGCAGCACCAGCGAGCCGAGCACGCCGACCATGAGGAAGGCCGGGTAGATCAATGCGTTGACGATGCTGCCGCGCAGCGCCTGCGCACGTTCGAGGTAATCGGCCAGACGCCGCAGGGTTTCGTCCAGCGAGCCGCCTGCTTCGCCGGCCCGCACCAGGCTGACGTATAGCCGCGGGAAGACGCCATTTTCCTCGTCCAGTGCGGTGGACAGGGTGGTGCCGCCACGCACGCGGTCGCGAACGCGCTCGACCAGGTTTTTCGCCCGCTCGCCCTCGGGAAGATCGAGCAGGATGCCGAGGGCGCGATCCAGCGGCTGGCCGGCGCTGAGCAGCGTGGCCAGCTGGTGGGTGAACTGGGCCAGCTGGTCGCCGGTGAAGGTGCCTTTGCGGAACATGCCCGCGAGACCCCCACCGGAAGCCGCGCCCTCGGCGGGCGCGGCTTCGAGCGGCGTGTGGCCCTGGTCTTGCAGGCGTGCCACCACATCGGCCACGGACGCGGCTTCCATGCGACCGGTAAGGGCCTCACCGGCGGCGCTGATGGCGCGATAGCGGAACATGCTCATGCGTGGGGGCCTAGGATTCCTGCGTGACGCGCAGGACTTCCTCGATCGTGGTGATGCCGGCCACGGCCTTGGCCAGGCCGTCTTCGTACATCGTGCGCATGCCCTCGGCGCGGGCCTGGCGTTCGATCTCGCCCGCGTCGGCACGCTTCATCACCAGGCGGCGCAGCGGATCGCTCATGACCAGGAATTCCATGATGGCCCGACGGCCCCGATAACCCGTGGGGTTGACCGCGCTGGTGCCGGGTTTCCACAAGCGGATGGGACGCTCGTCGGTGTACTTGTGCAACTCGAACTGCTCGATCACTTCGGGCAGGGCTTCGTAGGGCAACGCCGTTTCCGGGTCGAGGCGGCGGACCAGACGCTGCGCCAGGATGCCGTTGACGGTGGAACCGAGCAGGTAATCCTCCACGCCCATGTCGAGCATGCGGGTGATGCCGCCCGACGCGCTGTTGGTATGCAGCGTGGAAAGCACCAGGTGTCCGGTGAGCGCCGACTGGATGGCGATGCGGCAGGTTTCCAGGTCGCGCATTTCGCCGATCATGATGACGTCCGGATCCTGGCGCACGATGGAGCGCAGGGCACCGGTGAAGTCGAGCCCGATCTGCGGCTTGACCTGGATCTGGTTGATGCCTTCGATCTGGTATTCGACCGGGTCTTCGACGGTGATGATCTTCACATCGGTGGTGTTGATCTGCGACAACGCCGTGTACAGCGTGGTCGTCTTGCCCGAGCCGGTAGGGCCGGTGACCAGCAGGATGCCGTGGGGGCGATCCAGCACCTCGACGAAACGATCGCGGAACGCGTCGGTGAAGCCCAGCGACGCGAAATCGAAGATGACCGACTCGCGATCGAGGATACGCATGACCACCGACTCGCCAAAGGCAGTGGGTACCGTGGACACGCGCAGGTCGAGTTCCTTGCCCTGCACGCGCAGCTGGATACGGCCGTCCTGCGGCAGGCGGCGCTCGGCGATGTTCAGCCGCGCCATGATCTTCACGCGCGAGATCACCGCTGCGGTGGAACTGGACGGCGGCGCTTCCACCTCATGCAGCACGCCGTCGATGCGGTAGCGCACCTTGAGGCGGTTTTCGAACGGTTCGATGTGCACGTCGGACGCGCGCTGCTCGACGGCGCGCTGCAGGATCAGGTTGACCAGGCGGATGACCGGCGCCTCGGAGGCGAGGTCGCGCAGGTGCTCCACGTCGTCTTCTTCCGCCGCATTGCCGTCCAGGCTTTCGACGATGCTGCCCATGGCCGAGCGGCCCTGGCCGTAATAGCGTTCGATGAGGTCGTCGATTTCCGAGCGCAGCCCCACACGAAGCTGCACGTCGCGGCCGGTGGCAAGGCGCACGGCCTGCAGCGGGTAGGGATCGGCCGGATCGGCGACGAGCAGGCCCAGGCCGTCGTCGCCCTCGCGCACGGGCACCACGTGGTACTGCTTGAGGAACCGCACCGACAGCTCGACATCGGCCGGGGGCAGTTCCGGGGCATCCTTGGCGGCCAGCAGGTCCAGGCGCAGCAGGTCGGCCCAGGCATCGGCGAGGTCGCGTTCGGAGACGAGGCCGAGCCTGGCCATCAGCGAGGTGAGCGTGCCGTCGGGGGTTTCGTCGTGCAGGCGGCGCGCCCGCGCGAGATCGGTGTCCTTGAGGCGACCGTGCGCGACCAGGTGCGCACAAACCTGCGCTTCCCCGGGTGCGCCCGTCAGCATGTCCTCGTGTTCGGTCGTCGCAGACATGCCAACTCCATACGGTCTACAGGTTTACGTCTTGCCGCGCGTTCGTTCCTGACCGCCCGGGCCGCTATTGGTAGCACAGACCCCATGTCTATCGCGACCCGGCCGCGTCCGATTCGCGACACGGCGCAACAAGAGAAAGCCGGCGTTGCCGCCGGCTTTCAAGGACTTGGCCGTGCCGTGTAGGCACTTACCGGCATTAATTACCAGCCAACGCCCACACCCACGCCACCCGAGGACTCACCACCGCTGACGGCGGCACCGAAGGTCAGACTGGCGCGCGGCGAGAGGCTACGCGAGTAGCCGACCGACAGGGCTCCCTGCCCCTTGTACCCGCCGACGCCGACGCCAAGCCGGTTGTCGCCGCTGACCCCCTGCGTACTGAAGGCCATCTGCGACATCGCCGCACCCATGGCGCCCACCCGGTTGAGGCGGTCGTTGAGGTTGTTGAAGCGATGATCGACCTGGCGCTTGTAGTCGTCGAACGCGCCGCCACTGACCACATCGCCGAACTTCTGATCGGTATAGGCCTTGGCGCTGGTCAGCGTCGTGGCGTCTCCCTGGTCGGCGTACGACTTTGCGGTAGCGACCGCCTGGTCCACCTGGCCGACATTGGCGGCATCGGTGGTGGCGGTGCCGGCGGCGACGTTGGTGACGCGACGTTGCGCGGCCGCACTGCCGACCGACACCGTGTTGGCCTGGTCGGCCACCGAGTTGGCGCCCAGCGCGACGCTGTTGGTGGCGGCCGCCGTCACCGTGGCCCCCGTGCCCACCGCCGTACCGTTGTCGGCACCCACCGTGGCGTTGGTGCCCACGGCCAGGTCGGTCGGGTCCTTGGCGAAGCTGCCGGTGCCGATCGCCGTGCCGCCGCCCGTGCCTTCCGCCACGGCGGCGGCAGTCACGGGTGCAGATGCCACGACCGGCGCCGCGGCCGCCGTCACCGGCGCGGAAGCGGCCGCGTCGGCTACCGTGGTCTCCGTCGTGCTGGCCACGCTGTTCGAGACCACCGCGTTGCGCCGTACCGGCGTCGCACCGGGGATCGTGCTGCCGCCCGTGGCGGACTCCAGCTTGTTCACCCGCGTACCGATCGACGAAAGCGCGCCGTCCAGGGCACCCACCGCGTCACCCACCGTGCTGTAGGCGCCGCCCTGCACCTTGTATACGGGACCGACGAAGCCGTTGGCGCCCATCGTAGCGCCGCCGCCGAGCGCCATAGCCATGGTGTTCCCGGCAAGGCTGGACGTGCCGGAGAAGGCCCCCGACATCGCCGTGTTCAACTGACCGAGGTTCACCGCGTCCGTGGTCTGCGTACCCGCCGCCACGTTGGTGATCTGGCGGTTACCACCGGCCGCTCCCACCGAGACCGTGTTGGCGCGCGTGGCGACCGAGCCGGCACCGAGGGCCACGGAATTCACGCCGAGGGCGCGGGCGCTGTCGCCGATCGCCGTGGCGCTGTTGGCGCCAGCGTTGGCCGAGGTGCCGATCGCGGTGGCGGACGTCCTGCTGGCCGTCGCGAACGCGCCCTGCGCCGTCGACAGGTCACCGCTGGCGCGGCTGCCCGCACCGATAGCGGTGGCGAAGGCGCCGGTGGCGCTGGCATCGTCGCTGCCGTCACCGGCACCCGTCGCGGACACATAGTGGGCCGCCGAACTGACGCTGCCGGCCAGGTCCGTCAGCTGCTGGACATTGGCGGCATCCGTGCCCTGCGAACCGGCCGCCACGTTGGTGAGCTGACGTTCGCTGCCCCGTGCACCGACCGATACCGTGCCCTCACGATCGGCATTGGCGCCGGCACCCAGCGCCACACTGTTCGCCGCGGTGGCCGTCGCGCCGCTGCCGATCGCCACCGCGCCGGTGGCCGGGGTCGTGACCAGGCTGTTCGCGCCCAGTGCGACGCTGGCGGCACCGCGTGCGGTGGAGAAGTCGCCCACGGCCGCGCTGCTGGCCCCGGATGCCCAGCTGTTGATGCCGAGGGCGGTGGCGTTGTCACCCGGCGCATAGGCGAAATAGCCCAGCGCCGTGCTGCCCACGCCTTCGGCGGCCGCGATGCCGCCCAGGGCGGTCGCGTAATCGGCGGTCGCCTGCGCACCGGCACCGAAGGCCGCGGCGCTGTCACCGGTGGCGCCCGTATAGACGAGGCCCAGGCCCGGCAGGTTGCCGGGGCCACCCACCGCCACCGAACCCGCGCCCGAGGCGGTGGTCGAGGTGCCGACCGCGGTCGAGTAATCGCCCGTGGCATTCGCCACCGCACCCAGCGCCGTGGACTGCGCACCCGCCGCATAAGCACCGACGCCGGCCGACGTGGACGCGAAACCGCTGGCCTGCGAGCTTGCGCCGATGGCCGTGCCGCCCACGCCCGCACTCGTGGCCCCGGTATCGACCGGGTTGCCGTTCGTGTCGGAGATCAACGGATTGCCGTCCGCGTCGATGGCGTTGCCGCCCACCGCGACGCTACCCGCGCCCGTGGCCTGCGCACCGGCACCGAAGGCCGCCGCGTTCTTCCCGCTGGCCACGCTGCCGTAGCCGTTCGCCGTGGCGAAATCGCTGGTGGCGACCGCGCCCGCACCCGTGGCCGTCGCGCCGGTACCCGCCGCGAACGCACCCGAGCCGGAGGCCGTGGCGTAATCGCCGACCGCCTGCGCATCGTCGCTGCCGTCGCCCGCGCCGTTGGCCCGGAAATAATGACCGGCATCGCTGGTGGCGGTGGACACCGCGTCCAGCTGTCCCTTGTTCACCGCATCGGTGGCTTCCGTGCCCGCGGCGACGTTCGTGATCTGCCGCTCGCTGCCCACGTCGCCGACCGACACCGTGTTGTCGCGTTCCGCCTGCGAGCCGGCGCCCAGGGCCACCGAGTTCTCGCCCAGCGCCCAGGCGTTCGCACCCAGCGCCGTGGCGTTGTTGCCCAGCGCCCAGCTGTTGCTGCCCAGCGCCACCGCGTTTTCCGCCTCCAGCCCGAACAGGCCGAAGCCGGTTTCCGCCGCGTTACCGATCGCCACGCTGCCCGCACCCGACGCGCTGGCGCTGCCACCCACCGCCACCGCACCGGCGCTATACGCCGAGGAACCGTAACCGTTCGCCACCGACAGTTCGCCATCGGCGAACGCCTGCGAACCGGTCGCCGTCGCGCCGGTGCCCGAGGCCTGAGCCAGGAAACCACTGGCCGTGGACTGTTCGCCCTGGGCGAACGCCGCCGTGCCCAGTGCGGTCGCATACGCACCTTCCGCCTGCGCGCTGGCGCCGATCGCCGTGGCGGCCAGGCCGGAGGCCGTCGCCGGTCCCACCGCTTCACCAGTGGAGGTGTACGTGATCAGCGGATTGCCATCCGCGTCCAGCGCCTGCGCACCGATCGCCGTCGTGCCGTTGGCCGAGGCCTGTGCGCCCGAGCCGTAAGCCGCACTGTTCTGGCCCGAGGCCGACGCACCGTAACCGCCGGCCGTGGCGAACGACGCATTGGTGCTGGCACCGCTGCCGATCGCCGACGAGCCGGTGCCCTGGGCGATCGCGCCCTGGCCGACCGCCGTGGCGTAGTCGCCGCTGGCAAGGCTGCCCGCGCCGTAGCCCGACGCACCGGCACCATCGGCGATCGCGCCGTGGCCGTGCGCGCTGGATTCGTCACCGAACGCAGCACTGCCCTCGCCGGTCGCGGTGGAGCCCGCACCGGACGCCTCGGCGTTGGCACCGTAGGCCGCGCTGCCCGCACCCGTGGCAAGGCTGCCGTAACCGCTGGCGGTGGCATTCGCGCCGGTCGCGACGGCACCGCTGCCGAACGCCGTAGCGCCATCGGCCCCGGCAAATGCACCGGAGCCCGCCGCGGTGGCGTAGTTGCCCGAGGCCAGCGCATCGTCCGAGCCGTCGCCGTTGCCGTTCGCTTTGAAGTAATGGCCCGCATCCGCCGTGGCGGTGGACACCGCGTCCAGCTGCCCCTTGTTCACCGCATCGGTGGCTTCCGTGCCCGCGGCGACGTTCGTGATCTGCCGCTCGCTGCCCACGTCGCCGACCGACACCGTGTTGTCGCGTTCCGCCTGCGAGCCGGCGCCCAGGGCCACCGAGTTCTCGCCCAGCGCCCAGGCGTTCGCACCCAGCGCCGTGGCGTTGTTGCCCAGCGCCCAGCTGTTGCTGCCCAGCGCCACCGCGTTTTCCGCCTCCAGCCCGAACAGGCCGAAGCCGGTTTCCGCCGCGTTACCGATCGCCACGCTGCCCGCACCCGACGCGCTGGCGCTGCCACCCACCGCCACCGCACCGGCGCTATACGCCGAGGAACCGTAACCGTTCGCCACCGACAGTTCGCCATCGGCGAACGCCTGCGAACCGGTCGCCGTCGCGCCGGTGCCCGAGGCCTGAGCCAGGAAACCACTGGCCGTGGACTGTTCGCCCTGGGCGAACGCCGCCGTGCCCAGTGCGGTCGCATACGCACCTTCCGCCTGCGCGCTGGCGCCGATCGCCGTGGCGGCCAGGCCGGAGGCCGTCGCCGGTCCCACCGCTTCACCAGTGGAGGTATACGTGATCAACGGCTTCCCGTCGGCATCCAGCGCCTGCGCGCCGATCGCCGTCGTGCCGTTGGCCGAGGCCTGTGCGCCCGAACCGTAAGCCGCGCTGTTCTGGCCCGAGGCGACCGCGCCGTAGCCGGTGGCCGTGGCGAACGCGCCGGTCGAGACTGCACCGGCACCGAACGCGCTGGTACCCGTGCCGTTCGCGAACGCGCCGGAGCCCGAGGCCGTGGCGTAATCGCCGACCGCCTGCGCATCGTCGCTACCGTCACCCGCACCGTTCGCCTTGTAGTAATGGGTGGCGTCGCTGACGCTGTCGGCCAGCGCGGTGACATCGCCCGACACGCCATCGACGCGCTTCGACAGCGTGTCCACGCTGCGGGAGACGCCGGTCACGGTCGTGGACACCTTGTCGAGCTGGCCCTTGTTCACCGCGTCGGTGGCCTGGGTACCGGCGGCGACATTGGTCACCTGCCGCTCCGCACCCGCGCGGCCCACGGACACACTGTTGGCGCGGTTGGCAATGCTGTCGCTGCCGATCGCCACCGCGTTGTTCGAGATGGCGCGGGCGCCACGCCCGATCGCCGTGCTGCCCACCGAGGCGGCGTTGGCGCCCTGCCCCACCGCCGTGCTGTCCACACCCGACGCACGCGTGCCCTGACCGATCGCGGACGAGAAATCACCGGTAGCCTGGGCATCCTGGCCCACGGCGGAACTGGCGGCGCCGCTGGCCTTCGCATCCGTACCGAGCGCAATGCTGAAATCGCCGATCGCCTTCGCGGCCTGGCCGCAGGCGAAAGCGTCGTTGCCCTTGGCGGCCGGTGCCTTGCCCTGCAGGCCCAGCAGGAAGCCGCCGCACACGGTGCCGTTGTCCCTGGCCTGCACGGGCCCGCTGCCCAGCGCCAGCATCACGCCGGCCACCAGCGGCAGCGCCGCCATGGTGGCGCGCAGACGTCGGGAGGCGCCGCCCTTGCCCCTGGCACGGGCCAGTTCCGATGCCACGACCAACATGCCGAGCGATGCGTTCCAAACCTTGCTGTAAATGGTGTTCACGTCACTTTCCTCCCAGATATCCGCCATGCGCGATCGGTGCGCGGGCGCGCTGCGCGCGGCCCGTCGTCCGTCCGTCGTCACATGCCGGACGAGAATGTCCATACGGCCCGACGACAAGCATCGTTCGGCCGTCCATACGTCTTTTTTCGAAGCCCCTTGCCCCGCGTCGCGGGCCCCCTCGTGGAGCGCGACCCCGGCGAACCGGAGCCGCGTTCCGTCACGTCCTCAGAGCGTGTACGCACCCAGGACGGTGACGCCCGAGTACGCCGCTTCGCCCTTCACCGTCAGCGTCCACACGCCAGCGGCCGGCTTGCTCGCCGTGAACGGCTCGCTGTTGCCCGGACGGTTCGGCTGCGCCTTGACCACACCCTTGGGATCGGCCACCGAGATCGACACGTCGCCCGACCCGCCGTAGGTGCGCAGGGTCAGCGTCTTCGCGTTGTCCGGCACCGTGAGCTGGTAGGCCACCGAGGCACCGAGCGCGCCCTTCTGGTTACCCAGCGCGGCGTTGTTGCTCAGCACGATGGCCGAGGGTGCGGTGGCCGGACCCCACGCCGTGTACTGCGCCTGCGTCTGCGCATCGGACAGGCAGGCATTCAGGCTGGACGCCTGCGCCGCCGTGACCAGGCCGTCGCTGGCGAGCTGCGTGGCATAGCCACGTACCGCGGCGCGGTAGTCGCCCACGGTGGCGGCCGCACCGGCGAGGATCTTCGCGTTGGAGATCACGTTGGCACCGATGATCACGCCACCCGGAACGAGTGTCGGGATACCGGTGTCGCAGGTGAGCAGCTTCTGCGAGGTGCGATTGAGGCCCCAGCCGATGTCCTGGAACAGGGCCGGCGTCAGGTCCACGTCGATCTGGCCGACCAGGTCCTGGTTGATCGCGTACTCCATGATCGCGTTCGGCGTGAGGCGGGTGTCGTAGTGCGAGAACGACGAGCCCTGCGCCAGCGTGGTCGGGGCGTAGAGCAACACGTTGCCCTGCGCATCCGCGCCGGCCAGGCCAGTGCCCTGCCCCACGGTACCGGTGAGGCCCGACAGGTTGGCCTTGAGCTTGTTGCCGTCCACCTGGCTGACTGCAATCACCGGAATGGTCACCGGCGAGGCGGGAGTGCCTCCCGGCGTGATCGCGCCGGCCTGGTTGTTGGCGATGAGCACGGCGGTGGCGCCGGCGCCCTGCGCGTTCAGCGTCTTGACGGTGAAGTCGCAGGTGCCGCGATCGATGATGGCGATCTTGCCCGCCAGCGCCGAGGCGTTGGTGATCGCCGTGCAACCGTCGGCCGGTGCGGCCTGCACCAGGCTGCCGGTGAAGTTGGTCGAGGTGGCGGCCGGACCGAAGGCCGCCTGCGAATAGCCGTACTCACCGGCGGCCGCGGCGGGTGCGGTCACCTTGAACACGTTGGGCAGGCCGAGGGCCAGCGGCGCTTCGGCTTTCACCGTCGCTCCGGTGAACACCAGCTTGCCGTCGTCCAGTGCCGCCGTGACGCGCTGCGCGGGCGTCAGGTCGTACCACTTCTTCATCTGCGTATCGTTGTAGACGAAGGACGAATAGATGTCCGGACGGGCCACGCCGTCGTCGCCCACGTAACCGGAACCGGTGGTCAGGCTGTTGAAGCCGGAGAAGCCCAGGCCGTGGGCCATCTCGTGCAGCACGACGTTGAGGAAGTTGATCGAGCCCGCCGGCGTCTTGCCGTCCAGGCCGAAGTACCACTTGGAACCTTCGAGGCATCCGGTCGTGCCGAGCGCACCGTTGAACTGGCTCTGGATATCCGCCTCGCCCGGCGAACCGTCCTCGTGGGTCAGCGCGTCGAACAGCGCGGCGTGGTACCAGGTGTTGCGCACCGCACCCGCCGGCAGCGTGCTGGTGTCGTCGAAGTAATAGATGTTGGTGGTGCCGGACGAACCCAGCACGCCGGAGGTCGCGTCGCACGACAGCGGCTTGAACGTGGCGTTGTTGACGATGGTCACGTCACTTTGCAACACGGCGCCCCAGATGTCCGCGGCGAACAGGTAGACGTTGAGGGCCTGCTTGCCGTACGTGGTACCCGGGTTGCCGCCGACCGGCGAGACGGGCGTCGGATCGTCCAGGCCCTTGCCAGTGCCCGTGTCCTGGTTGACGATCTTGATTTCCGCGGCCTGGGCGACGCCGATGCTGCCGAACAGGCTGGCGGCGGCCAGTGCGGTGAACAGGAGGTTGCGGCGGATCATCGTGTCACCTCCGGTGCGTTCGTCGCGGGTTGCACGCCGTGGTCGTCGTGGTGCACGGCGACGCTGCCGTCGGGCATGCGTTCGGCGACCACGCTATTCATGAGTTCCTGCGGCACGCGCACGGATTTGGCGTGCACGCCGTTGCCGAGGCTGAGCGTGCGGAAGGTGGAACGCGCCTCCGCGGCGGTGCGCGGCTGCGCGCTCAACGAAGTGGCGTTGCCGCCGTTGGCCTGGAAGGCCTTGGCCAGCGAGGCGCGCTCGGCGGCGGTGGGCTCACGCAGTCGACCGGTCGAAGGGTCGATGGCGACCTGTACGCCCTGGACCACGACGGTCTGCGGTGCGGCGGCCGGTGACGTTTCGGCGGCGCTTGCCGCGCCCGCCACGGTGAAGATGCCCGTCAGCACCAGGCCGAGGGCCTGTGCCAGTGTTGGTGAATGCATTGCCGATACCTCCCTAAGACGGCGCCGGGACCCCTCCCTGCACGCCCACCGGCGAAGACCCCCTCGCCAGCGTAAAAAAATCCCCGCAGGGCCGCCGACGCATGACGCGTCGGCGGCCCTGGTTCATGGCGCCGTGAAGCTCGCCTGCACCGTGACGTTGGCGAAATCCTTCACGCCTGCCACCGTGACGTACCAGCTGCCCGCCGCGGGACGGGCGACCGTCACCGCTTCGTTGTTGGTCGACGGCTTGATCGACCGGTAGTCGTAGACACTCGACGACGCGGCCTCACCACCCTTCACGTAGAGCGACACGTCGCCGCTGCCGCCGAAGCTGCGCAAGGCGAGCGAGCGCGCACCCGTGGGCACGTCGATGCGGTAGACCAGCACGCCGTCGGCGCGACCGGCCTGGCCCGGCAGTGCGACGCCGTTGGCCAGCGTCGTGGCGTCACCGCCTGGCTCGCCCGGGTTGTTACCGAGGGCCTCGTTCACTGCGGCGTACGCATCGAGGATGCCGGCGCCGATCGGCTTGTCCGGCGTGGCCGGAAACGCCTGCGCCGTGGCGGTGAGCAACGTGCGGATGGCGGCCGGTGTCGGCGTGGCCAGGCCGGCCGCCTTCGTGGCGGAGAGGATCAGGGCCACGGAACCGGACACGTGCGGCGTGGCCTGCGAGGTCCCCGCCATGCCGCCGTAGCTGGCGGTGGTGGGCTCGTGCGTGCCGTCATTGATCGCCGACCAGATGAAACCCGCCTGCACGGTCGAGCCCGTGGAGCCGTCGTTTGCGTAGATGCCGCCACCGGGTGCGGACAGCGCCACGGTGCTGCCGTAGTTGGAATAGAACGCACGCTTGCCCGAGATGCCGTTGGCGGCCACGGTAAGTGCGCCGGGGCAACTAGCCGGCGAGTAGTTCGCCGCGTCGTCGCCCGAGTTGCCTGCGGCGACGACCACCGTCGTGCCGCGCGACATCGCGGAGGCGATGGCGTCGGAGGTCACCGCATCGGATGCGCAGGAGCCGCCGCCGCCCAGGCTCATGTTGATGACCTGCGCGGGATGGGCATTGTCGGGGACGCCGTCGACATGTCCACCCGAGGCCCAGACGATCGCGTCCGCGATGTCGGAGGTGTAGCCGCCGCAATGACCGAGCACGCGCACCGGCAGCACCTTCGCCTTATAGGCGATGCCGGCCATACCGGTGGCGTTGTTGCTCAGCTCCGCGATCGTTCCGGACACGTGCGTGCCGTGCCAGCTCGAGTCTTCCTGCTGGTCGCCGGCGGAGGGATCGATGCAGCCGCCATTGGCGAGCAGGTACTTGTCCTCGGTGGTCCAGTCGCCGGTGTCCCAGCCGCCGGGTGCGCGCGCATCCGTCGAGCGACCCGACACGAAGCCGTCGGAAATGAAGTCATAGCCCGCATCGGCCAGCGACAGGTCGATGTCGGGATGTTGCGTGATGCCGGTATCCAGCACGGCCACGGTAACGCCCGAACCGTCGGCGAGGTTCCATGCGTTGGCGACGTTGCTGCCGCCGCGGTTGGCGAAGCTGGTGGTGTCGCTGCCGATCTTCTCGGCCGCGCCCGAGGCCGGACGGAAATGCCACTGGTAACGCGCGTAGTACGTATCGTCGACCACCACCGGCGTGACCGCCGTGGCGCGAATGTCGTCGATCTTCTGCATCATCGCGTCGGGCTCGACATGCCGGACCGCGGGATCGGCGGCGATCTGCCGGATCAACGCGTCGGCTTCGCTGCGCGACAGCTTGCGCGAGGTGCGCACGAGATCGGAACCCGTGGCGAGCCTGCGTCCGTAGACGGCCTGCGTAGTGGCAACCTTGCCGGCACGCAGCTGGCTGGTGGTGGTGGCGGTGCGCGAGAGCGCCGCGCCGATCGCCTGCGTGGCGGCGGAGGCGCTGATGCGCTGCGTGGTGCCGTCACGCCAGGTGACGATGAAACGGTCGTAGCCGGTCGGCGCCCGCAGGCTGCTGACATCGAACGTGGCCTGGGGCGCGTTCGTCCCCGCGGCGAAAAGACCGGGCGTAACGCCCAGGAGAAGCGAGGCGACGAGCGTCCCCGCGACGATGCGATTTACCATCTGCACTACCCTCTGCCCGTGGTACTGCTGCAGGCGACCGGTGACCGGCCCCCTTCCCTTTTTCGACGTGTGTGACGACGTCCCCTTGAGACACCTGTTTTGAGATCCTTCTGACGTCCCCTGATGCCCGTCTCCCTGACGGCGTTCGTTGAACCTAACAGTAGGAAAATACGAACGTCAATATTTTGACGACACCTCGATCGGCGCCGGACAGCCGTTGACGGGAAATCCCGCAATTGCCGTGATCGGACGTCCATACATGTTTTAATTCATGGTGTTGCGCGGCAATAACACGCGCACACCGCATTCAAACCCTTGTCCCAAAGCGAACCAATTCATGGACTTGATCGACATCGGCGCCAACCTCACCCACGAATCGTTCCGTCAAGATTTTGACGACGTGCTGGCGCGCGCGACGGCGCACGGGGTGGGTCGGATGGTGGTAACGGGGGCGTCGCGAGAGGGCAGCGAGCACGCACTGGCCCTGGCGAAGGCCAGCGGCGGCCGGCTTTTTGCGACGGCGGGCGTCCATCCGCACCACGCGATCGACTACGACGACGCCACCGACGCGCTGTTGCGCGCCTGGGGCCGGGAGCCGGAAGTTCGTGCGATCGGCGAGACCGGGCTGGACTACAACCGCAATTACTCGCCGCGCGAAGTGCAACGGGAGGTGTTCGAGCGCCAACTTGCGATCGCCGCCGACCTGGGCAAGCCCGTCTTCCTGCACCAGCGGGACGCGCATCACGACTTCCTCGCCACCCTCACGCGCTACCGCGACCGCCTGCCGGCCGCGGTCGTGCATTGCTTCACCGACACGGGCGAGGCACTACGCGACTACCTGGCCCTGGACTGCCACATCGGCATCACCGGCTGGATCTGCGACGAGCGCCGTGGCGCCCACCTGCGTGAGCTGGTCGGGTCGATACCCGCCGACCGCCTCATGCTGGAAACCGATGCCCCCTACCTGCTGCCACGCACGGTGCGCCCGCTGCCGAAGGACCGGCGCAACGAACCGATGTACCTCGCGCACATCCGTGACGAGGTGGCCCGGGACCGTGGCGAGACGCCCGCGGCGCTCACCGCGTCCACTGTGCGTACCAGCGAGCTTTTCTTCGGCCTGTGAACCGGATCAGCCGGCATGCAGGCCGGTCAACGAGGCCTCGGCCAGGTCCACCTCGCGCATCAGGGTACGCAGCGTCTCGTCGTTGATGGCGTGCTTGCGCCGCAGCTCGTAGAGCTCGCGGCGCTCCGCGCGCAACGCGGCCACGCGCATCGCGCGTTCGGTGCCCGCCTCGGCGCGGGCCTTGTGCGGCACATCGCCTTCCTCGCCCGCCGCTTCCAGGCGTTGCTGGTAGTCGCCCATCACGCGCGCGCCGACCCGGGAGGCCAGCGCAATGGCATGCTCGTCACCCTCCTCCGCCACGCGCCGCTGCTCCTGCTCGATGCTGCGCAGCGCCGCTTCGGCGACCAGCGCCCGCGCCTTGCGCTCCTCGCGCACGCGTGGGTCTTCGCCGGGAATCTTCAGCCCCTTCACCAGCCACGGCAGGCCGATGGCGCCGAGCACCAGCGTGCTGAGGATGACCCCCGAGGCGAGGAAGACCATCAGGTCGCGTGTGGGAAACGCCACACCCACGTCTTTCATCAGCGGCAGCGACAGCACGCCCGCCAGGGTGATCGCCCCGCGCACGCCGGCCAGCGCGGTGGTCCAGATCAGGCGCGTGCCGACCTTCGGCCGCTTCTCGCCACGGTGCAGTGCCCGCATGAACACGAAGCGCAGCGACACCCACACCCAGAGGAAGCGCAGCACCACCAGGGCTAGCGTGATGGCCAGCACATAGGTAATCAGGTACCAGAGGGGGCCGCCACCCGCCTGCGCGATGTCGACCTTGGCACCGCCGACGATGGCCGGCAGCTGCAGGCCGAGCAGCAGGAAGATCATGCCGTTGAAGACGAACTCCACCATCGACCACACGGCAAAGTTCTGCATGCGCGTCGCCACATAGCCGCCCTTGAGCACGTCGGTGTAGTTCATGGTCATGCCCGCCGCCACGGCCGCGAGGATGCCCGACGCACCGAAATGCTCCGCCAGCAGGTAGGCGGCGAACGGCAGCAGGAGCAGCAAGGCCACCTGGGCGGCCGGGTCCACCTCGCCGCTCCAGCGCACCAGCCGGCGGCGGAACAGACCGAAGCCGACACCGACGAGCAGACCCGCGGCGATACCCCCCAGCGCCATGACGACGAAGTCGCCCGCGGCGGACACCAGCGAGAACCTGCCGGTGAGCTCCGCGGCCACGGCAAACTGCAGGGCGACCAGCCCCGAGGCGTCGTTGAGCAGCGCCTCGCCCGACAGGATGTGCATCAGCCGCGAGGGCATGGGCGACTGGCCGCTGATCGAGGTGACCGCCACGGCATCGGTCGGCGAGAGCACGGCGGCGAGAGCGAACGCCACGGCGAGGGGCACGGTGGGAATCATCCAGTGGACGAAGTAGCCCACCCCGACGATGGTGAAGAACACCAGCCCGATGGCCAGGGCGAGGATCGGCCCGCGCAGCAGGAACAACTCCCGCTTGGGGATGCGCCAGCCGTCCGCGAACAGCAGAGGCGGAATGAACAGCAGGAAGAACAGCTCGTGGTCGAACTCCACGTGCATGCCGAACGGGCGGGCCAGCAAGGCACCCAGCGCGATCTGAATGAGCGGCAGCGGTAGCCGGACGGGCAGGATGCGCACGATCGCCCCGGACAGCGCGATGACCAGGAGCAGTACGAGGATGGTGATGACGAGTGACATCCGGGGAAACTAGCGATGGGACACACATCAGGCAAGGCCGTCGTCGCCGGCTTGAAAGCCTTCTGAAAGGTAGGGAAGCCCCGCAAGCCATGCGCAGGAACCTTCTTCCATGAAATTTTCTTTATCGCCGAGCGCTCGCGCATCGCGTGTTCTTGCGGCTGGAACCGGGATACGGGGCCACGTAACGCCAATCGGCCCATCCGACGGCAGCGACTGATCCATGCGATCGGGGCGCAGGCAAGTGGCGCAAGGAAATCCGTTCATGCAAATCGCCTTGAGTGCATACGTCGCCGCGACTTAGCTTCGGCCTGCTTGTTGCGGTTTCGTTAACCACGCACGCGGCGCTTCGACGCGGAGGATGTCGACGCCAACAAGGGGGCCCGGACGGCCATACGTTTTCGTCACGACACCGCGACCGCCTTCTGCCGACGGCGGCGCGACTTTGAACCAATGGGCCTGTGGCCGGGGAGATCTACATGCAGTTGCGTCATTCATCGGACCGCGCACGGCGGCGTTCGCTTTCGTTGTCCATTGCCGTCGGGCTCGGAATCGTCAGTGCCGCGTCGTTCGCGCAAAGCACTGTGGGCGGTGTGTACGGTACGGCCGATGCCGGCGCCCAGATCACCGCTACCAACAAGGGCAACGGCCTCAGCCGCAGCGCCACCGCCGGAAGCGACGGCCGCTTCAATATTTCGTCGCTGCCGCCGGGCGACTACAAGATCACGTCCGTCAAGGGTGGCCAGAACACGACCCAGACCGTCACCGTCGTGGCGGGCCAGGGCTTCAACCTGAACCTTGTCGCGCCCGCATCGAACGCAGCCGCCGGCGGCCCGCAAGATCTGACCACGGTGTCGGTGACCGCCAACGCGCTGCCGCCGATCGACATCACGTCCAGCCAGACGAACACGGTGATGACGGCCGAGCAGATCAAGCAGCTGCCGCTGGCACGCAACCAGACCGCCGTGGCGCTGCTGGCCCCGGGTGCGACCAAGGGTGACAGCGCGTTCGGCAACCTGGCGTCGTTTGGCGGTGCCTCCGTGGCCGAGAACAGCTACTACGTCAACGGTTTCAACGTCACCAATTTCTTCCAGAGCCTGACCTACGCGCAGGTGCCGTTCGAGGCCATCGACCAGGAGGAGATCCAGGACGGCGGCTACGGCGCCGAATACGGCAACTCCACCGGCGGCGTGATCTCGGTCAACACCAAGCGCGGCACCAACGAGTGGAAGGGCGGCGTCGACTACACCTGGAATCCGTACCAGCTGCAGGCCAACCAGCCCAACATCTACCTGCAGAATGGATCGCTGCTGCAGAACAACCGCCACAACAGCAACTATGTGGTGGGCAACAACGGCAGTGGCAACGCCACCGATTTCGGCCAGCGCTGGAACGCCTGGCTGGGCGGCCCGTTGATCAAGGATAAGCTGTTCATGTTCGCCCTGGTGGGCGGCACGCGCACGGCGGACGAGCACTACGGCGACTCCACCGGTGGTGGCAGCTTCAACAAGACGACCCTCAAGGACCCGCGCTACCTGGTCAAGCTGGACTGGAACATCAACGAGAACAACATCCTCGAGTACACCGGCTTCAGCGACACCAGCACGGAACAGCAAAGCATCTACGGCTACAACTACGACGACAACGGCCAGCCCCATCGCGGCGACTACCTCGGTCAGCAGTACGACAAGACCGGCGGCATGAACAACATCCTGAAGTACACCAGCTACATCACGGACGACTTCACGGTGTCGGCGCAGTACGGCAAGAGCACCAACCGTCGCGTCGAACGCGCGACCACGGCGGACGGCACGCTCGAGCAGTACGACGGCAACATCTTCGACGCCGTGAACTCCCCGGGTTGCCCGGTGATCGTGGACCAGCGCAATCCGGTGGTCGCCGGCTCCGCCTCTGCGGCACCGCACTGCTCGTTCACATCGGCAGGCGAGCTGACCACGCCCAACGGCGAGGACAAGCGCAACGCCGGTCGCATCGATTTCGAATACCACCTCGGCGATCACGACCTGAAGGCCGGCTGGGCACGCGATCACTTCACGACCGACACGGGTACGGCTTACGAGGGTGGCTCGACCTATACCTACCAGCCGATTCCCGCTTCGATCCTGGGCTACGATGCGACGCTCAACCCGTCGGACAACGTCGTCAAGCAGGCCGTGTTCGCGACGGGTGCCAAGGTCGGCATCACGCAGAAGTCGTACTACCTGCAGGACAACTGGCACGTCACCGACAATTTCGTCGCCCGCATCGGCGTGCGCAACGATGGTTTCAACAACACCAACAGCCTCGGGCAGACCTACGTCAGCCAGATCCACAGCTGGCAGCCGCGCCTGGGCTTCTCGTGGGATGTCCACGGCGACTCCTCGCTGAAGGTTTACGGCAGCGCGGGCGACTACTCGCTGCCGCTGGACGGCAACGTGGCGTTGCGTGGTGCGGCAGCCTCGCTCTACCAGATCAACTATTTCAGCTACACGGGCATCGATCCGACCACCGGGGCGCCGACCGGGCTGGGCCCGGTGCCGGCCGCCTACGCGGCAGCCAATCCGGCGCGCGCCGTGACGCAGTACTCCAACGGTGAAGCCGGCGTCGTGCCCAACCCGGGCGCCGTGGCCACCAAGGACCTGAAGCCGTTCAAGCAGCGCGAGTTCATCCTCGGTGCGCAGCAGCAGGTAGCCGACTGGACGTTCGGCGCGAAGGCGATCTACCGGAAGATCCTGACCGGCATCGACGACTCGTGCGACTTCCGCCCGATCGCCGCGGCGGCCAATGCGCAGTACGGCCTCAACCTCGACACCACCAACCTGTCGCCCTCCGCGACCAATGTGCCGGGTTGCTACATCTTCAATCCTGGCAGTTCCGTCACCCTGCGCACGCCCGTGGATGCCACCGGCACGCTGTACGACATCCATCTGCCCGGCGCCGTCGTGGGTGAGCCGAAGTACAAGCGCTCGTACATGGCGATGCAGCTGACCGCCGAGCGCAACTTCGACAACACCTGGTACATGAAGGCGTCGTACGTCTGGTCGCACACCCGCGGCAATTCGGAAGGCGGCGTGGACTCGGCGAATGGCCAGGCGGACACCGGCACGACCGAGCTGTTCGACTACCCGGAGATCATGGCCGGCACCAACGGCTACCTGCCCAACGACCGCAAGCACACGTTCAAGATCTACGGCGCATGGCAGATCTCGCCGCAGTTCCTGGTCGGTGCAAACGCGCTGCTGCAGACCGGTCGCCCGGAAAACTGCTACGGCCTGAACCCGATCGACGGCACCATCGGCGGTTATGGCGGCGGTGCGTACCTCTACTGCAACGGCTTCGTAGTGCAGCGCGGCTCGGTGGGGCGCACGCCGACCTACTGGAACATCGACCTGAATGCGGCCTACAAGCCCGACTGGGCCAAGGGCCTGACCATTTCGGCCAACGTGTTCAATATCTTCAACAAGCAGCACACGGCGACGATCAACGAAGTAGGCGAAGACAACAACGGCAACTCGTTGTCCGGCACCACGTACAAGATCCCGACCAGCTTCCAGCAGCCGCGCTACGTGCAGCTGTCGGCCGAGTACGACTTCTCGCTCTAAGCACCACGACAAGAAGACAAGGCGCGCGCCACCCTACATGGCGCGCCACCTTGCAAACCTCCCCGAATCGCCGTCCGCTCCCACGGGCGGCTTTTTTTCGCCCCGGCCTCACCGCTGCCTGTAGGAGCGGACGATGTCCGCGATCACCGCACCCGACGCCCCCACCTAGGCGCAAGCACAAACACGATCACCCCACAAAGCATCACCCCCACACCACCCCACACACCCGGCGCAAAATGCTCGTCAAACACCAGCCACGACGTGGCGATACCCGACACGGGAACCAGCAACGACAGTGGCGCCACCGTGGCCGCCGGATAGATCTTCATCAACGTATTCCAGACGAAATAGCCGAAGATTGTCGTGACATAGGCCTGGAAAAGGATCGATCCGACCGCGGCCAGCGTGACGCCATGGCTCAGCGCGACGAAGGGCGCGGCACCCCGCACCCAGGCGGTCAGCAGCAACAGCGCCGGCGCGGCGAAGGCACTCGACCAGACGATGAAGGCCAGCATGTCCGCCGGCTTGTACCGCTTCACCAGCAGATTGCAGACACTCCAGCTGAGTGCGGCGAGTAGCACCAGCAGTGCGCCGCGCACGGTGGCAGCACCCTGCGTGTAGCCGATGACCAGCAGCAGGCCACCCACGGCGAGGACCATCCCGACGACCTGCGGCCGACGGATCCGCTCGTCGAAAACCAACGCACTCAACAGCAAAGTGAAGAACGCGGCGAACTGCAGCACCAGTGACGATAGCCCCGGCGACATCCCTTGAGACATGGCAAGGTTCACAACAAACCATAGCCCCACACCGAACAGTACGCCGTAGCCAGCCACCGCAGCCAGCGGCACGTTCGCCGGCCGGCGAAGGAAGAAGATCAGCGGCAGGGCGGTCATGAGGAACCGCAGCGCCGTGAGCAGGAAGGGATCGAGATCGCGAAGACCGACTTCGATCACGGAGAAGTTGCTGCCCCAGATCATGGTAACCAGCACCCCGAGCAGCAGATCGCGCATGCGCATCGTCAAAGTCCTTCAGGCAGGTGCCACACCGTCGTAGACGAAATCGTCAAAAGATGCGTGACGCCATGTATCGCCACGCACGTAATAATTGAGGACCACGGAGATTTTCTGTTCGCTCACCGTCGGCTCGCAATCATGAAGCACCTCCCTGCCTTTCATCACCAGGAGGGTACCGGCGCGGGCATGGATGGTCCGTCGCTCCACCCACGCGCCCCGCGAAGGATGCGCGCGCGGTATCTGCATGCGCAGCGGCGCCTCGCGGTTGTCCGTCAGGAAGAGCAGTACCGTGATGCCGTTGGTGTCGTAGTGTTCGCCCAACGTGCCGCCGCCCGGCGGGTAGACCTTGATATTGACGTCCGACCGGGGATAAGGAGAGAGAACTGCCTCCTGGCTGCTCACTGCAGCAACCAGGGGCAGAATCGCCCTATAGACGGTCATCAATTCCGGCAAGTGGCGGCGTACGTCGTCGCCCTCGAAGATGTGATGAAGATAGCGACCCCCTGTATCCGAGACGGCATCGGTGCCCCGCCCTTCGTGATCCACGAGCTTCACTTGGCCTGCGTCGATGAGTGTATTGATCCGCTCGACCAGCAGTGCGCACTGGGCCGCGTCCATGATCCCGTCCAGTGTCGTGGCGTAGTCGTAATGATACTCACGCACGTGATCGTCCAGCCGAAATGCCTGACTCATTGCATTGCCCCCATGAAAGGAAGCGGGAACGCTAGGACCCGGCCGAGGCGAGCGATATAGAAGAATTCTGAGTTCGAGGGGTACCCGCGTGAAACGTGACGCGCGCCACATTCTCGGCGGAACGCCGGCATTTCGATGGCCGGCGCCGCGCCCCTGGGCCTTACCTCACGTCAGTCCGCTTCATCCTCGAAGCGCAGGTGCTTCACGCTGCGCCCGTGCCGACGCACGAGTTTCAGGGCCTCGATGCCCACCTTGATATGCCGGTCGACGAAGTTGGCCGTGACCGCCGCGTCGCTGGATTCGGTCTTCACGCCTTCCGGAATCATGGGCTGGTCGGAGACGAGCAGCAGTGCGCCGCAGGGAATGTGGTTGGCGAAGCCGGCGGCGAAGATGGTGGCCGTCTCCATGTCGATGGCCATGCTGCGCGTGCGCCGCAGGTAATCCTTGAAGGCTTCGTCGTGTTCCCATACGCGGCGGTTGGTGGTGAACACGGTGCCGGTCCAGTAGTCGTGCCCCAGGTCGCGGATCATCGTCGATACCGCGCGTTGCAGCTGGAACGCCGGCAGGGCCGGCACCTCGGGCAAGAGGTAATCGTTGGAGGTGCCTTCGCCGCGGATGGCCGCAATGGGCAGGATCAGGTCGCCGATGGCATTCTTGCGCTTCAGTCCACCGCACTTGCCCAGGAACAGCACGGCCTCCGGCTCGATCACGCTGAGCAGGTCCATGATGGTCGCGGCATTGGGGCTGCCCATGCCGAAGTTGATCAGGGTGATGCCGTCGGCCGTGGCGTTGGGCATGGCGCGGTCGCGACCGCGCACTTCCACGCCGTGATCGGTGGCGAAGCGCTCCACGTAGTGGCCGAAGTTGGTCAGCAGGATGTGCCTGCCGAAGGCCTCCAGGGGGGTGCCCGTGTAGCGGGGCAGCCAGTTGGAGACGATCTCGTTCTTGGTTTTCATGCGGAATCCGGTTGCGCGTGCGCCGGCGGCGAAGGCCACCTTCACGTTCCGACGGCGCGGTTACCGGCGACGCCACGCCGGCGGAGTGCCAAATTCAATCGGCGGAGTGTAGCATCCGGCCCAGCGGAGGACATGGGACGCAGCGGGCGTTTCGGGCACCGCGAGGCTTTGCGGCCGTGGATGGAGGGTGCCGATGCGAATCGGAGTGGCGATCGATGCGGCCTGCGACGTGCCGCGTGAATTCATCGAGCACAACGGCATCGCGGTCATGCCCGTTACGGTGAAGGTGGACGGCCAGCGATTCAAGGACGACCGCGACCCCGACGAGATCCGGCGCTTCCTCGACCAGAAGCTGGGCAGTCGCAGCCATTCGGCGGAAACCGAGGCCAGCTCGGTCGAGGACGTGCAAAACCTGGTGCTCGACCACATGGTGGCCCAGTTCGACTGCGTGGTCTGTCTGACCATCATGGCCACGCGCAGCCCGATCCACGACAACGTGATCAAGGCCAGCTTCGCCATCCTCAAGAACTACCGGCCCATTCGCGAGGCCGCGGGGCAGACGGGGCCGTTCCTGATGCGCGTCGTGGACACGCGCAACATCTTCGCCGGTTCCGGCCCGGCCATCGCCGAGACCCTGCGCATGATCCGCGCCGGCAAATCGCCCGCCGAGGTACGCGAGCGCGCTGCGCACATCTCCGACTGCTCGTACGGCTACATGCTGCCGCGCGATCTCAACTACCTGCGCTCGCGTGCGCGCAGCAAGGGCGATCGCAGCGTCAGCTTCCTGACCTCGATGCTCGGCACCGCCCTGGATATCAAGCCCATCCTGCGCGCGCACCGTGGCGAGACCGGCCCGGTGGGCAAGGTGCGGGGATTCGAACACGGTGCGCAGTCGCTGTTCGAGTACGCGTCACGCCGCGTGCAGGCCGGACTCCTGGTGCCGTCGTTATCGCTGAGTTACGGCGGCGACCTGGACGACATGCGCAACCTGCCCGGCTACCACCCGCTCACCCGTGTCTGCGGCGACGCCGGTGTCGAGATCCTCGAAAGCCCGATGAGCATCACCGGCATGGTCAACGTCGGCGAAGGCGCGATGACGCTCGGCCTGGCCGGCGAAGACCACGTCGCCGAGTTCTGACCGTGCACGGCAGGCACATCGTCCTCGTCGCCCTGGCCATGCTGGCCAGCGGCGCCACGCGCACGGAGACGGTCTACAAGTGCATGGCATCCGGCCAGGTCATCTACCAGCAGACCCCGTGTCCGAAGTCCCAGCAGCAACAGACGATCCGGCTGGCCGATCCCGCACCGGCGGCCACGCGTAGCGTAGCCGCGCCGGTAGACATGCCCCCGGACGGTGAGACGGCACAGGCACCGGATGCCGCGGCGCCCACGATGCCCGGCGCGCCGCCGCCCCGCCTCTACGGCTGCATCCGCGCCACGGACGGCACGCCGTACACGCGGCCGGATGGCAACACCGAGCCCTACCTCGCGCCGTCGGGTGTGGTGGGCGACTTCGGCGGCACCCTCGGCGAGGCTTACAGCGGCCGCAATGCCGCCATCGCCTCGGCGCCGGAGCTCAATCGTGGCAGGGGCAGCGTCGGCGTGCTCACCAATACCAACTACATCTGGGTGCAGGACACCTGCCGTCGCCTGAGCGTGGACGAGACCTGCCGTGTGCTGCACGACGAGGCGGATGCCAACCGCAAGGCGTTGCGCAACGCCTTCAAGAGCGACCGCCCGCCGCTGGAAGCGAAAGATGCCGCGCTGAGCCGGCAACTGGCGGGCTGCGGCTGATCGCCCGCGCGATCAGAAACCGTAACGCAGGAACCCGCCGTCCACCGCGACGATCTCGCCGGTGACGTAGCTGGAGGCCGGCAGGCAGAGGAAGGCCACCGCACCGGCGACCTCTTCGGGTTCACCGATCCGGCCCATGGGCGTGCGATCGAGCACCTCCTCGAGGTATTCCGTGTCGGCCAGTGCGGGCTCGCTGCGCTGCGTGCGGATGTACCACGGCGCCACGGCGTTCACCCGGATACCGTCCTCGGCCCATTCGACGGCCAGGTTGCGGGTCATCTGGTGCAGCGCGGCCTTGGTCATGCCATAGGGGGAACCCGTACGCACGTGTGTCATGCCGGACACCGAGCCGACGTTGACGATGGCCGCATTGGCATGCTGGATCAGGTGCGGGTAAGCGGCCCGGCTCATCTCGAAGGCGGAGAAGACATTCAGTTCGAACAAAGCGCGGTATTCGTCGGCTTCGTAGTCGAGCGTGGCACGTGGCGTGTTGCCGCCGACATTGTTGACCAGGATGGAAAGATCCACGTCGAGGTCCACCACCCAGTCGAACACGGCGAGGCGGTCTTCCTGCTCGGCAAGGTCGGCCGCCATGCCCAGGATCTCGACATCGGGACACTCGTCGGCCAGTTCGTCGCGTACTTCCTGCAGGACCAGTTCGTCACGGGCGACCAGCAACACGTCGGCGCCGAGTGCGGCCAGTTCGCGCGCGCAGGCATAACCGATGCCCTTGCTCGCGCCGGTGACGAGTGCGGTGCGCCCGTCGAGGCGCCAGCTGGAAAGTCGTGGATGCATGAAAGGTCTCCGTCGTTGAGCGCATCCTACAAGGTATGCTCCAGGGATGGACGTCCAGACTCCCCTGCTCTCGATCGACCGGGCCACCGTCGTGCGCGACGGTCGGACACTGCTCGATGCGCTGTCGCTGGTCATCGCCGAAGGGCAGCACACGGCCATCCTCGGGCCCAACGGCTCGGGCAAGTCCACCCTGGTGAAGCTGATCGAGCGCCGTCTCTATCCGCTGGTGCATGCGGATCGTTCGCCCGTCGTGCAGGTCTTCGGTCGCGACCGCTGGAACGTGGCCGAGCTGCGCCGCCTGGTCGGCGTAGTATCCGCGGACCTGCGCCGCGAGTTCGAGGCATCCAGCGACACGGCGATGGATGCCGTGCTTTCCGGCTTCTTCGCCGCGACGACGCTGGGCCTCGACCACGAGGTGAGCCACACGATGCGCGAAGGCGCCACCGAGGCCTTGCGGCGCGTCGGCGCGACTCATCTCGCCGACCGTGACGTCGGCACTCTCTCCACCGGCGAGGCCCGCCGTGTGCTGATCGCGCGGGCACTCGTGCACCGCCCCCGCGCCTTGCTGCTGGACGAGCCCAGCGCCGGACTGGACCCCGGCACACGGCGGCGCTTCGTCGAACTGTTGCGCCAACTGGCCCGCGAGGGCACCACCCTGGTGCTGGTCACCCACCACGTCGAGGAAATCGTGCCGGAGATCGAGCAGATAGTGATGCTGCGAGACGGCGCACTGTTCGCCCGGGGCCCGAAAGCGGCGCTGCTGACGGACACACAGCTTTCGGCGTTGTTCGACTGGCCCATCGAAGTGCAGTGCACCGGTGGATTCTACGGCGCGCGATTGCGCTGATGCGCCCTGCGCGCGAGACTCGGAGGCATTCCTCGAGGAGGTGCCCACCATGATCCGTGCAGCGTTACCCGTATCGATCGCGCTTGCCTGCGCAGCATGCTCCAAGCCGCCTACGCCCGCGCAGGAACCGCCGGCGCCCCAGGCACGCGTGCAGACGCCATGGGACTCACTCGAGGCGCAGAAGAAAAAAGCCCAGGACGTGCAGAACACGGTGGACGCCCAGGCCAAGGCCCAGGACGCCGCACTCCGCGCACAAGAGCAATAAGCCTTACCGCGGCGAGCAGAAGCAGTAGGCGTAGACGTTGGGCTTACCCGCCTGCGCCGTGCGGAACAAGGCGAACTCCGGCGCCAGCTTCGGCAGCATCGCTACCCACGACGGCAGGCGTACGCCCCACGACATCGCCACGCGCGCCTCGGTGCTGTCGCCCACGTTGGTCAGGAAACGCTCGAACGCGCCCATCGGTTTCTCGGCGTAACGCACGTGGACATCCTTGCCCAGGTGGGCTTCCTGCGCCGCATCGCGGATCGCATCGTCGAGGTTGCCCAGCTTGTCGACCAGGCCGCGTTCCAGCGCCTGCTGGCCGGTCCAGACGCGGCCCTGCGCAATGGCGTCGATGGACGCGAAGTCCTTGCCGCGCGCCTTCGCCACGTTGCCGACGAAATCGCGGTAGCCCTTGTCGATGATGCTCTGGATCAGCACGCCGACGTTCGGGTCCAGCGGACGGGTGACGTCGAACGCGCCGGCCAGCGGACCGGTCGCCACGCCGTCGCTCTTCACGCCCAGCTTGGCCAGGGTGTCGGGCACGGAGAAGAACATGCCGAAGATGCCGATGGAGCCGGTGATGGTGTTGGGCTCGGCATAGATGCGGTTGGCATTCATGGAGATCCAGTAGCCGCCGCTGGCGGCCACGTCGCCCATGGACACCACCACGGGAATGCCCGCGGCGCGGGTGAGTTCGACCTCACGGCGGATCTGCTCGGCGGCATACACCTCACCACCGGGCGAGTTCACGCGCAGCACCAGTGCCTTCGTGCGGCCGTCGTTACGCACGCTGCGGATGAGCGCGGCCGTGGAGTCGCCACCGATTGAACCCTGCGCCTGCTTGCCGCCGGTGATCTCGCCTTCGGCGACCACCACCGTGACGCCGTCGCCCGTCGCCAGCATGTCCGCGTTGGACAGGCCGCGATCGGCCAGGTAGCCACTCAGGTCCACCTGGCGGAAACCCTGTTCCTTCTTGCCGGCCGGCACGCCCTGCTTGCGCAGCATCTGCACGAACTGCTGCTCGGTGGCGATGCCGTCGACGAGTTTTTCCTCGACGGCCAGGTCGGCCAGGCTGCCCTTGGCATCGCGCACGCGATCGGCCAGGTTGTCCACGTCGGCGCGCAGCGCGGCGGGATCGAGGTGACGGCGGGCCGCCACCTCGTCGATCCACGTGGACCAGAGGCCGCCGAGCCAGAAGGCGTCGGCTTCCTTCGATTCCGGCGAGGCGTGATCGAGGATGAAAGGCTCCGCCGCGCTCTTGAACTGGCCGACGCGGAACAGGTGCACCTGCACCCCCAGGCGGTCGAGGAGGTCCTTGTAGAACAGGCGGTAATTGGCTAGGCCCGTGGCCATGACGCCACCCTGCGGGTCGATGTAGACCTTGTCCGCATGCGAGGCGAGGTAGTACTGGCTCTGGTCCAGGCTGACACCCCACGCGAGCACCGGCTTGCCGGTGGCGCGGAAGCGATCCAGCGCGGCGCCCACCTCGCGCAGCGAGGCGAAGCCGCCGGCCTGCAGGCGGTCCGCACGCAGCACGATGCGGGTCACGTGCGCGTCCTTCGCGGCGGCGTCGATGGCGCGCACCATGTCGCGCACCTGCACCTGCTTCACCGCGTCGCCCGACATGCGGCCCAGCGCGCGCGACAGCGGATCGGCGCTGTACTGCTCGACCAGGGCGCCCTCGGGCGCCAGCACCAGCACCGTCTGGTCGGTGACCCGGGCACCGCGGCTGCCGACGAACAGGCCCAGCAGCACCAGTGCCAGCAGGCCGAAGAAGAACACGTTGATGACGATCAGCCGGGTGAGGTTGATACCCCGGCCCAGCTTGCGCATGAAGCGGCCGAAACCGCCGCCGCGACGCGGCGCCGCCGGCGGTACCGGTGGGACCGTCTGGGGGCGATCGGGCAGGGGCGGGGGCACGGCGTCGTAGCGATCCGACATCTAAGTGGCTTCCTTGATGATGGTGTGCAGCGTAGCGCGTCGGGTCGTCGGCATCACGTGTGGAAAGACACGGGCGCCACGTTGTCGGGATCGTCGCGCCAGCGGGCCCGGGCGCTGCTGCGCCAGAACCGCGCGAACAGCAACACGGCGGCCATGCTCAGCCCGGCGATCAGGCCCATCCACATGCCGCGGGCGCCCAGCTGGTGGGGAAACGCCAGCCACCAGCCGATGGGCATGCCCACCCCCCAATAGGCGAACAGGGTGATGACCATCGGCACCCGGGTGTCCTTGAGGCCGCGCAGTGCGCCGTTGGAGGCGACCTGGATGCCGTCGGAAAACTGGAACAGACCCGCCAGGACGAGCAGCTGCGAGGCCATGGCGATCACCGCGGGATCGCCCGTGTAGAGGCGCGCGATGGGGCCGGGCAGGAGCAGCATGATGCCGGACGATACGCATTGCGTGACCAGCACCAGCACGATGCCGGACATGCCCGCGTAGCGCACCCCGACGGCATCCCCCCGACCGGCGGCGTTGCCGACCCGCACCGTGATCGCCATGGACAGGCCCAGCGGGATCATGAAGGCCACCGAGGCCACGTTGAGGGCCACATGGTGGCCGGCCGTGACCGTTTCGCCCAGCCGTCCGATCAGCAGGGCCACGGCGACGAACAACCCCGCCTCCATCAGCAGGGTGACGGCCATGGGCACGCCGATGTGCAGCAGCTGGGCGATCTGCCGACGGTCCGGCGGGGCCATCCGCTGGCGGAGGTTGAGGTCGCGGTAGTTGCGGTGGCGGAACACGTAGATGCCGAAGCCGATGGTTTCCAGCCAGAGCACGATCGCCGTGGCGATACCGCTGCCGCGGGCGCCCATCGGCGGGATGCCGAGCTTGCCGTACATCAGCACGTAACCCAGCGGCGCCAGCACCAGCAGGCCGCCGAAGCTGAAGTACATGGAGGGACGGGGCATGGAAAGCCCCTCGGACAGCCCGCGCAGGGCGAAATAGGTGGTGAGCGCCGGCGCCGCGAAGCAGATCGCGTGCAGGAAGGCACGCACGTCCGCCCGCATGGACTCGACCACGCCGAACACGTCCATCAGCGGCGAGGCGTGCCACACCGCCACGGCCAGCAGCAGGCCGAGCGCCCAGGCGATGTACAGCGCCTGATGGAACACCGCGCCCACCTCGCCGCGACGCCCTGCCCCGTCGAGCTGGGCGACCGTGGGTGGCACGGCCATCATGGTGCCGATGCCGGTGACGATCGCCAGCACCCAGATATTGGCGCCCGTGACCACGGACGCCTGCGTATGCGCACCCTGGTGCCCGGCAAGCACGGCGTCGACGACGTTGGTGCCGATGGCGGAAAGCTGCGCGGCGATCATCGGCAGGGCCAACCGGACGGTGGCGCCGATCTCGCGACGGGCGCGGGCACGGTCGAGGGACATGGGAGGGCAATGACGTGTGGGCCGTCCATTGTAGCGTTCCCCGTGCGATCATCCGACCCCGCAGGGGACAAGGGGAACCCACGGAATGAACGATCTCGAGCCATCGGCCGGGCGGATGTGCGCGAACTGCGGCACGCCGCTGCAGGGCGAGTTCTGCCACGCGTGCGGCCAGTCCATCGGCAGCGTGCTGAAGCCCGTCTCGCACATGCTGGAAGACGCAGGCGATATCTTCTTCCACATGGACGAACGCATCGTCCATACGCTGCCGCCGCTGTTCAGCCGGCCGGGCTACCTCACCCTGGAATATTTCTCGGGCCGCCGCGTGCGCTATATCGCGCCGTTCCGCCTGATGTTCGTGTTCTGCCTGCTGGCGTTCTTCCTGCTGCACCTGGCCATCGGTGATACGAAGTTCGGCAGCAACGACGGCAAGCCCGCCCCGGCAGGCGCGCTGGAAGCCTTTGCGTCGGCCAGGACCGCTGACGAGGTGCACACCCTCTACGACGACCAGATCCGCGAAGTGCATGACTTTCGCGACGACCCGGTCATGCCCGCCGCGGCCAAGGCCAGCCTGGGCATGGCGGCCGGCGTCATCCGCCAGGCCGCCAACGCGCGCCTGACCCAGCTGAACGCGGCGCCCCTGCCCGACCAGGCCGACGAGCCCGTACCGGAGGCGAGACGCACCGGCGAACAGAAGGTGGAAAGCTGGTTTGGCGATCGGACCAAGATGGACATCGCCTGGCTGCCCGCCCCGGTCAACCGGCGCATCGACACCGCGCTGGCCCACTTCAAGGCCAACCTGATCCCCGTGCTCAACGGCGGCGAGCAGCGCCAGGAAGCCATGCACCGGATCATCGAAGGCTTCTTCTCGGTGCTGCCCCAGGCCATGTTCGTGATGGTTCCGCTGTTTGCGCTGATCCTCAAGCTGTTCTATGTGTTCCGGCGCCGGCTGTACATGGAACACGTGATCGTGGCCCTGCACAGCCACGCGTTCCTGTTCCTGTCGCTGATGGCACTGACCCTGCTCGGCTTCGCACGGACCGCGATCCAGCCCCACCTCGCCGTGGGTGGCAGCCTGATCGGCCTGGTGCAGTTCGCCCTTTGGGTATGGATGCCGGTCTACCTGCTGCTGATGCAGAAACGCGTCTATCGGCAGGGCTGGGGCATCACCCTGCTGAAGTACTGGCTGATCGGAAGCCTGTATTTCTGGCTGCTGCTCGTCGTCGTCGCCGTGGCCTTCCTCATAGGCATGAGCCACTAGGATTTTTTCCCGCCCGGCGACGGTTGTACACAGGCGCGGCAAGCCCTTCGCTTTTGTCAAGGTTTTGCCGAAGCTTTGTGAACGCCTCGCATGACCGATTTGCAAGCCACTGAAACTAAAGTCTATTTCAGTCTGGTTAAAATGTACGCAAGCTAACCGGAAGGGCCTAGCCATGCGCCTTGGGCACCCTCCATCCGCGGCTCATCCACAGACTTATCCACAGCGCTTGTGGATAACATGGAAACCTCCCCGACGGCGGGCACTTACCTGCGTTTCCTCTCCGCCGTGGTGCCAATGGGGTCCAAGCCCATGGCCCGCTGGTCAAACCTTGACCAGCGGAATCGGCACACACCGGTAAACTAGGCCTGGCATGACACTCGTTCTCCGCGTCGCCCTACCGGTACCCCTGCTCACCCTGTTCGATTACCTGCCTCCCGCGGCAGGCGAGGCCAGGGCGGGTTCGCGCGTGCGCCTGCCGTTCGGCCGTGGCGAGATGGTGGGCATCGTCGTCGACCCCGCCGCCGAGGCGGCGGTGGGGGTGAAGCGGTTGAAACGGGTCACCGAGGTGCTGGACGACGCGCCCCTGCTCGACGCCGAGCTGATGGCGACCCTGGCCTGGGCGGCGGATTACTGGGCCGCCGCACCAGGCGAGGCCTTTGCCAACGCCTTGCCCCTGGCCCTGCGCGAGCCACGCGCCCTGCCCGCCACCGGACGCGAAACCTGGTCGCTGACGCCCGAGGGACACGTGGCCCTCGAGGCAAAGCGCCGCAAGGGCGGCTCCGCCGCGCTGCTGGACGCCCTGCGCGACGGCCCCCGGGCCGCCGACGAACTGGGCCTGGCCCTGCCGGACTGGCGGGCGGCAGCCAGGCGACTGGCCGAGGCGGCGCTGGTGGTCCGCCACGACGACGAGGACGCCGGCCCCGTACTCTCCCGCGCACCCGGGCCGGCCCTGAGCGACGAACAGGCCACTGCGGTGGCGGCCATCGCCGAGGGCTTCGGCGGGTTCCAGCCCTACCTGCTCGACGGCGTCACCGGCAGCGGCAAGACCGAGGTCTACCTCGCCCTCATCGAGCGAGCGCTGGCGGAAGGCAAGCAGACCCTGTTGCTGGTGCCGGAGATCGGCCTCGCACCGCAGACGGTGCGCCGCCTGCGCGAGCGACTGGGCGTGGCAATCGAGGTGCTGCACTCCAACCTGGCGGAGGGCGAGCGGGCCCGCGCCTGGCTGCGGGCCCGCAACGGCAGCGCCCGCGTCGTCCTCGGCACCCGTTCGGCTGTGTTCACCCCCCTGCCCGCTGCCGGCCTGATCATCGTCGACGAGGAACACGACGCCTCGTACAAGCAGCAGGAAGGCTTCCGCTACCACGCACGCGACCTGGCGCTGGTGCGTGCGCGGGCGCACGGCGTGCCGGTGGTGCTCGGTTCGGCCACGCCCTCGCTGGAAACACTGGGCAACGTCGCTGCCGGCCGCTACCGGCGGCTGGTGCTGAAGGGCCGACCGGGCGCCACGCAGTCCACGCGCGTGCAGATCGTCGACATGCGCGCCCAGCGGCTGGACCATGGCATGTCGCCCACCCTGATCAACGCCGTGGCCGCCTGCGTCGAGCGCGGCGAGCAGGCGCTGGTGTTCCGCAACCGGCGCGGCTATGCGCCGGTGCTGCTGTGTTACGACTGCGGCTGGCACGCGGACTGCCCACGCTGCGACCGGCCCATGACCCTGCACGCCGGCCGGCGCCGCCTGATCTGCCACCACTGCGACAACATCACCGCCGTGCCCACGGCCTGCCCCGCCTGCGGCTCGGCCAACATCAGTCCCCAGGGCCAGGGAACCGAGCGGCTGGAGGAAGCCCTCGTCGAACGCTTCCCCGAGGTACCGGTGGTGCGCATCGACCGGGAAACCACGCGGCGCAAGGATGCCTTCGGCCAGATCCTCGACGGCCTGCGTGAAGACAAGCCGGCCATCCTCGTCGGCACGCAGATGCTGGCCAAGGGCCATGACCTGCCCAACCTCACCCTGGTGGCCATCGTCGGCGTGGACGAAGGCCTGCACAGTGTCGATTTCCGCGCCAGCGAGCGCCTGGCCCAGCTGGTGGTCCAGGTGGCCGGCCGGGCTGGCCGCGCCAGCAAACCGGGCAGCGTGCTCCTGCAGACCCACCACCCCGACCACCCGATGCTGCATGCGCTGCTGCGCGGCGGCTATGGCGCGGTGGCGACGGAGCTGCTGGAGGAGCGTCGCCTGCTCGACCTGCCCCCGCTTTCGCACCAGGTGCTGCTGCGCGCGGATGCGCACGGTCGTGCCGAGGTGGACGAGTTCCTGGCCCAGGCTCATGGGGCCCTGGGCGATCCGGCCGACCTGCGCGTCGCCGGCCCCATGCCCGCGCCCATGCCACTGAGGGCCGGGCGCCACCGTGGGCAGCTGCTGGTCGAAGCCCGTACGCGCGCACGGCTGCACGGCTTCCTGCGGCCCTGGCAGCAGGCGCTGGTAGCCTTGCCCGCGGCACGCAAGGTGCGCTGGTCGCTCGACGTGGATCCCGTCGACCTGTATTGAACTTGCTGAACCGATACGTGCGGATGCCTGTCCCTTCACGCCGAACGGCGCGACAATAGGGGTCTTATCAGGTAACGGAACCCTCAACGTGACCACTCAGCTCGAGCAACTGCGCAAGATCACCACCGTCGTGGCCGATACCGGCGACATCACCGCCATCGCCAAGTACAAGCCGGAAGACGCGACCACCAACCCGTCCCTGCTGCTGGCCGCCGCCGGTATCCCCGCTTACTCGGGTTATATCGACGAGGCGATCGACTGGGCGAAGAGCCAGGGCAACAGCCGCGACCAGCAGCTGACCGACGCTGGCGATCGCCTCGCCGTGCTGGTCGGCCGTGAGATCCTCAAGATCGTACCGGGCCGCGTGTCCACCGAAGTCGACGCCCGCCTCTCCTTCGACACCAATGCATCCATCGAGAAAGCCAAGCGCCTGATCGGCTTCTACGAAGACATCGGCATCAAGAAAGAGCGCATCCTGATCAAGCTCGCCTCCACCTGGGAAGGCATCCGCGCTGCGGAACAGTTGCAGAAGGAAGGCATCAACTGCAACCTCACGCTGCTCTTCAGCTTCGAACAGGCCGTGGCCTGCGCCGAGGCCGGCGCGTTCCTCATCTCGCCCTTCGTCGGCCGCATCTTCGACTGGTACGTGGCCAACACCGACAAGAAGACCTACGAACCGGCGGAAGACCCCGGCGTGCAGTCCGTGCGTCGCATCTACGACTGGTACAAGCTGCACGGCTACGAGACGGTCGTGATGGGTGCCAGCTTCCGTAACATCGGCCAGATCCAGGCCCTCGCCGGCTGCGACCGCCTGACCATCTCGCCCAACCTGCTCAAGGAACTGGAAGAAAACACCAGCGACCTGCCGGTTGCACTGAAGGACAGCGGCCGTCGCGAAGACAAGCCGGGCCGCATCGACGAAGCCAAGTTCCGCTGGGGCCACAACGAAAACGCCATGGCCACCGACAAGCTCGCCGAAGGCATCCGCAAGTTCGCCGTCGACCAGCGCAAGCTCGAAGAACTGCTGGGCGCGAAGCTGTAAAACCCGCTCACCGCTGAACCCAAAAAGGGGCCGACTCACGTCGGCCCCTTTTTCATGCCCGCCCCACGCCAAACCGGCGCGCCACTGTAGGAGCGGACGATGTCCGCGAACCCTCAACACCCCTACCCCGAACGAAGCCGCACCGCCACACCATTGCCGGCGTCTCCGAGCGCAGAACGAAGCAGGCTCCTAGGCTAATCGGCCTAGATCGACTGACCTAGCGCCCGAGCTGACTTATTCATCGCGAAGGCTTGCGAACCGCTCACGTGAATCTTTACGATACGACACACGGTTGCCTGGGGAGGTAGCCGACGCTTCAAGGGGGCGCGACGGATTCACCGTCACGCAAAAAAAATCATCGTGTAGAGGCCGACGGTCATGACGACCCGTGTCGCGCGTTCCTTTGGGCTGGCGTTCGTGCTGGCGCTACTTCCTTTCGTCGGAGTGGCCCAGACAGCCACCACCAACCCCGAAGACGAGTACAAAAAGCTCGTCAAGGTGGATACGGAAATACAACCCTTGGGCGAAACGCCATTCGGCGAGTCGATCAACCCTTACGACGGCAGCCTGTCCTTACATGTCGTGGATGTCACCGTTCCCGGCAATGGTCCGACCATCGAGTTGGGTCGCACCTTCCATGCGGACGGCGATGCGGAGGTGCGCTGGAACGATGCCGCATTTGGCGACTGGGAACTGGATATCCCCCGCCTGACCACGATGACCTCCAACGCGTCGACGATCATCCAGGGACCCAACCAGATCGGCTGGCTGGTCAACTCCTCAACCCGAACCGACCGTTGCTCGACCTTCGTCGGACCACCTGCGCAACGGATAGGTAGACCTGGCAGTGATCCGCTGGCTTCGGACGACTGGTGGAACGAGGGATACACCCTCTACACCCCAGGAAATACGTCAGAGGACATGCTGTCTCGCCGAACGACATCTCCGGCAGCACCACAAGATGGCACCACTTACGTAGCGGTTTCCAAGGGGTTATGGCATCTGGGATGCCTTGCATCGACGGCCAACGGCGAGGCCGGTGAAGCCTTCCTGGCCAAGGGGCCGGATGGAACGAAGGTGTGGCTCAACCAGCTCGTTTATCGTCCTGCACGCGGCTATCGCATTCTCCGGCGCTTGGGCCTGATGATGGCCACGCGTGTAGAGGATCGTTTTGGCAACGCGCTAACCTACACCTACAACGGTGCAAAATTGACCCGTATCGACGGCAGCGACGGCCGGCAGGTCACGCTCGACTACACGAGCGACGGCCTGCATGTGGCACACATCAATGTCGTGACCGCCAATGCCACGCGCACCTGGACCTATGGCTACACCGCTGTATTCGGCGGCTCTGTGTTATCCAGTGTGACGCTGCCTGATGGCAGTGGCTGGGCCTATAACCTTGGCGACCTGACCTATGACGTCAAGTCGACCACTCCCACCGGTCATTGCCTGGATCCCGCAGCGCCAGATGAAAGCATAAGCAAGGTGGGGACGATTACCGGCCCGTCAGGCGCAGCGGGGCGCTTCGAGCTCCGTCCCACCCGCCATGCCCGCTCGGATGTCTTCGAATACTGCGACGCCACCAATGCGACAACAAACGGCACCGAGCATGCCCCGCGTTATACCAACAACCTGGCGGTTCGAGCCAAGTCGCTCAGCGGTGCGGGCATCGGAACGCTGAACTGGACGTACAGCTATCCCGTGGCTGCCGGCAGTTGGCGCAAGGACTGCCAGAATTCCGGATGCAGCACGACGTCGTATTCGGAGATGATCGACCCGTCAGGCAACACGACTCGATTCACCTTCAGCAATCGTGCCGATGCCAGCGAAGGCAAGGCACTCAAGACCGAATATTTCAATGGGGGCACAGGCGGGGCACCGGTGCGCACGGAAACCCTGGCTTACGCGTCCGCAAGTCAAGGGCCGTGGCCGACCAGTTATGGTCTCGGATTCAACATCTACGCCAACCGTGAGAGGCAGCAAAGTGATGTGCCCCTGGCACGCAAGGATATAGCCCAGGATGGCGACACTTATACGTGGCAGGCGCTGACGTTCGATGCCTATGCGCGTCCGGCGACCACACGGCGAAATAGCAGTTTCGGCTACTCGGTGGACGAAGCGCATGCTTACCAGGATGACACCACTAGGGGCATCATCGGGCTGCCTTTGCAGGAGAGCAACCTCACCACCGGCGAAGTGGTCAGCCGGAATACCTACGATGCGTCCACCCTGACACTGGCCTCCCGCGCGGTCTTCGGTCAGGCAGTGATGAACTACGCGTTCAATGCGCAGGGTCAGCTGGCCAGTTTCACCGATGCCAACCAGCACACGACGACGCTGAGCAATTACAAGCGGGGGATTCCTCAGTCCATCGCCTATCCCGACCAAAGCCCTGACCATCCCAATGGCACCAGTCAGTCCATCGCGGTTGACGACTTTGGTCAGATTACCTCGATCACCGACCAGGCAGGAGCAACTACCCAATACACGTACGACGCGATAGGCCGTGTCGCCCGCATCGACTACCCCGCTGGTGACACGGTAGCTTGGGCGCCGCGCGTGCTTGGCTACTCGCTGAGCGGTGACGCCCGGGGCATGGGAGGTAGCCATTGGGTGCGTACGGTGACGCAGGCCAACTATTCCGAGCGCACCGACTTCGACGTGTTCTTGCGTCCGGTGATGAACGGCAAATCCGAGGTGGGCACCGGCGCCCTTTATGTCTCCGATCGCACGGAGTACGACTGGAAAGGCCGCAAGACGTTTGTGGCTTATCCCGTGGACGGTGCGCCCGACCGTAGCGCCATCTCTGTTGGCGTATCTACCGTCTACGACGCCTTGGGACGTGCCACCGGCACGACCCAGCCTTCGGAGCTGAACAAGGTGCTGACGACAAACACACAGTACCTTTCAGGTGGTCGGCGTCAGGACACTGATGCACGAGGCAACGCCACGGTGACCGCGTTCCAGGCCTTCGATGCGCCCGGCTATGACAGACCTGTTCGTGTCGATGCGCCAGAAGGGGTAACTCAGGTCATCGCCCGCGATGTCTACGGCAATCCCTTGTCGTTGGCCCAAGGAGGCGTTACCAAGACGATGGCCTACGACGCTCAGCACCGCCTGTGCCGCTCATGGGAGCCTGAAACAGGCAGTGCCATCACGGCCTATGACGCTGCAAGCAACGTGTCGTGGACGGCATCCGGCATCGCCTTCAATGGATCAGGCTGCGGCTACGATCAGGCGACCGATGCGGCCAAGGTCAAGCGTTCGTACGATGGCATGAACCGAGTCACGGCGGTGATGTATCCCCAGGGCACCCTGGCGACGAGCTTCAGCTACGACCGCCTGGGCAATCCCGCCTCGGCGACGGCGGCGACCAGCGGCCCGTCTCCCAATAGCACCGGCACGGTGACCTGGAGTTTCGGTCGCAACAAACTCGGCCTACTAACGGCTGAGGTTCTGGCCGTGGATGGATGGTCATGGGCCTTCAGCTACAGCTATGACGCCAACGGCAAGGTGAGCAACACCCAGTACCCGGATGGCGAAAATGTGGCGGTCAATCCCAATGCCCTGGGACAACCCACGACAGCTGGACGCTTTGCCAGTGGAGCAACCTATATGCCCGATGGTCAAACGAAGACCTACGGACTGAGTAACGGTGCGCTCTATTCCGCTGAACCCAACGCACGTCAACTGCTGCGTAATTTCACGTTCGGTACCGCTGCGAATCTGGCGGTGAGCGAAGACTTCACTTATGACGAAGCTTCAAATCTGACACAGATCAATGATCGAGTCGGTAGTGGTCAACGGTCTCGCACCATGAGCTACGACAATCTAAACCGGCTGACATCGGCCGCGGCAGGTGGCCTGTGGGGTACCGAAACGTACACCTACGACACGCTCAACAATCTGCGCAGCATTGGCAACAGCGGCGGGCTCAACACGTATGGATACGATGCCAACAATCGGCTGACGACCATCACCAACGGCGGCACCACCGTGCATACGTTCCAATACGATGCACGCGGGAACACGGTAATCAAGGATGGTGCGGCACTCAACTTCGACATAGCCAACCGCCTGCTGAGTCTGGCAGGCAAGGGTGACTACCTGTACGACGCTGCCGGACGTCGCGTGCGATCGATGACCCCGTCAGGCACAACGTACTACGCGTATAACAGTGCCGGACAGTTGGTCTGGCAGTACGACCAAGCCACGGCCAATGGCACCGACTATATCCACCTTGGCAAGACACTGGTTGCCAGCAAAAAAGCGTCGACGTCGGCGGTGATGGGCAACATCGACGGGGTGACGACCGGGGCCAATGCCACCATCAGTGGCTGGGCGTGTGCCAGTGGGTTGGCCCAGTCGATCGATGTGCATCTGTATGTCGGTGGACCCGCCGGTTCCGGCACTGGCGTCGGTGCTTACACGGCGAATCAACCCAGCGAGACAGCCGTGCAGACTGCCTGTCATTCCAGCGGAACCAAGCACCGCTTCAGCATCCCCTTGACTGACGCCCAGCGTGTGCAATATGCCGGCAAAGCGATTTACGTCCATGGCATCTCGCTGACGGGTGGCGGCAATAATCTTCTTGCACAGTCCGGCACCTTCGTCATCCCGCCGTCCGTTCTGGCTCCTTCTTCGCCCGCGTCAATATCGGCCGCGGCAGCCGGTGACCTTTCGAACATCGCGGTCAACTGGTCGGCGACGGGCAATACGACGAGCTACAAGACGGAATGTTCCACCAACAGTGGTCCATGGGCGACGCTTTATACGGGAACGGGGACCAGCGCTTTCTACAATGGGCCGGGCGATGCGACGTATCAGTTCCGCGCGTCTGCATGCAATGCGAACGGCTGTAGCACACCGACGGTGTCGTCCGTTGTCACCATCGCGCATATCCCGCCAGCGCCGGCCAGCATCAGCGTGCCGGCCAATTCGACTGGTGCCGTGGCGGTGAGTTGGCCTGCGACGACGTATGCCACGTCGTACCAGGTGGACCACAGCACGAACGGCAACTGGGCCAACGTGTGGTCCGGGACAAGCACGTCCACCACCGTGAACGAAGGCACCTCAGGCAACTGGTCCTATCGCGTGCGTGCCTGCAACGCGAACGGCTGCGGCGGTTATGCGACCAGCGGTGGTGTGATCGTGATGCGGCCACCGGGCACCCCGACCATCACTGGTGGTGGTACCAGTAATACGGGTGCATACACGATCAGTTGGTCCACCGTAAGTGATGCAACCAGCTACAACCTTGGCGAGTCGGTAAACGGGAGTGGGTTCCAACGTGTCCAATGGAATGCCTCGACCAGTTGGTCTACGTCAGGTCGTGGCAACGGCACTTATGCGTATCAGGTTCAGGGGTGCAACGACCTGTCGTGCGGGCCTTGGAGCAATGTAACGACGGTAACGGTGTCACTGGTGCCCTCTGCGCCGCCGGCGCCAACCTTAACCACGACGTACCACGGCCCAACCAAGCCCACGGTGCTGGTCAAGTGGACAGCGCAGTCATCCGCCACGCGGTACGAACTGATGGAAAACAACACCCAGGTCTACAACGGCTCGGCTCTATCCTATAGCTCGTTGCAGCAACCTGGCGTCACGCTTACCTACAAGGTGCGCGCATGCAACGCCGTGGGCTGCTCGGCCTACAGCCCGTCGAACAGTGTGAGTCCGTGATGGCCCGGCACAGGAACATGATGATGGAGACTTCCGCGATGTCGATCGTTCGTCGTTGCCTGCGGCCGGGGTCGGCTTGGCTAACAGCCTTGCTGCTTTTGATGGCGATGGTTTGCGCAAGCATGGGGGTTGCCCATGCGGCGGAGACGATTACCTACTACTACACGAGTCCGCAGGGAACGGTGCTGGCGAAGGCAGATGCGTCGGGCAACATCATTAGCAGTACGGATTACCGGCCCTACGGCACGCAGGCGCTGGGTACGCCGGAGCAGGGGCCGGGGTATACGGGGCATGTTAACGACACTGTATCCGGATTCGTTTATATGCAGGCCCGCTATTACGATCCGGAGGTAGGGCGCTTTCTAAGCAATGACCCCATGCCTTCAAAAGCAGGCAACCTCTTTACTCCTGCTCGTTATACCTACGCGAATAACAATCCAACACTTAATATCGATCCTGATGGTCGCCAAGCGTTTGCAGGATGGAGTGATTCCCAAGTACACGCAGTCGCTCTAAATCCCGGCGCGGGTGCCACTTTTACGGGAATAGTCCTCACATCCCTGCCCATAATTGGAGACGTGGCCAACATAGTTGAGGCCGTGCAGGACCCATCGCCCGTCAATATCGCAGCGGCTGCCATCGGAATTGTGCCGGAAGGTGGCGGCCCAGCCGCCAGCGTCATCCGATTAGGCACTTCCGGGGGCGAGCGGGC
This sequence comes from Xanthomonas sp. NCPPB 2632, assembly GCF_041228075.2. Classification (NCBI taxonomy): domain Bacteria; kingdom Pseudomonadati; phylum Pseudomonadota; class Gammaproteobacteria; order Lysobacterales; family Lysobacteraceae; genus Xanthomonas; species Xanthomonas sp. NCPPB 2632. The sequence continues at coordinate 395,899 of NZ_CM192979.1, read as the reverse complement.
AGGCAAGGTTTTTACACGGATGGGTAAGATAGAGGTCAAGGAGATAAATGCAGCTGCACATGAGGGCAAGATTGTCTGCGAAGCATGTGGTCGTGAGACGGTTCCAGCGCTGCAAAGTCAAAAAGGAGTGACGCCTCCGGGAAACGAAGCACATGTCGATCACATTATAGCCAAGTCGAAGAACGGAGATGGCTCACCATCGAATGGTCAGGTACTCTGCCGCGACTGTAACCTGGACAAAGGCGCGGATTAATGAAAGAACAAATAAAGCTCTTCTTTCACGTACAACAGGACGAAGACGGTTTCCCGGGCGTGGGATCGGAATCAGTGTGGGCTATACCCACCGAGCGTGAGGGCTTGTTTACTGTAGATAATATTCCATTTTTTGCTACCGACGCGAATTTAGGTGACGTCGTGTCAGTGACAGAAAGGGATGGCGTTTTATGGTTTCGTGAGGTCGTGACAAAAGTCCCGCTCTCACTGGTACGAATCGTTTTTTTTAACCCTGAGAAGCACGAGCGCGTAAGTTTAAAACTGAAAAGTTTTGGATGCCAAACTGAGTACTGGGCTGAGCGGAAACTTCTTTCCGTGTCGGTTCCAAGGAAGAGTCTTCCCGAAGTTCAAGCTTTTCTAGAAAGTGAGGCAAGTCTTGGGTCACTGGATTATGAAGAGCCAATTATAAGGGAATGAATAGTGCATGTCGGTTGACAAGAATGAGATCTTTGAAAGCCAGCTAAATTCCGAAGGAAGTCTGGCCGGAGTGTACGAGCACGACGACGAAGTGGGGTACTTCTACCTCTATGATCCGAACCGCCCAGAAGGCCAGACGATCATCGGCGCCGTGTGTGTTTCCGTCGGACCCTGCCTACATGACATCGACGACTTAGCCATCCGCTGGAGCCGTGATGAGCACATCGTCGGTTTGTTCGTGAAGGAACAGTTGCTTGCGGCATTCGACGTAAAGAACCAGAAAGCGTTCGGTGGTGAATCGAAAGGAAGCGTTGGTTTCCCTGCACTCGATCTCCAAGACTTTCCCGTCGATGGGATCAAGTCATGATAAAAATCGAGTTTCCCCCTGAAATGTCTCGCGACGACGAGGTTGAAATCCTGTTCGCGGAGCCGGTTGAAGGCGGCTTCCGCCTCGAGAACTCCCCGTTTTATGTGTACGGAGTGAGCTATCTCGATGTCGTGGCTGCCGATGCAGGCTCTGATCGCTGGCTGTTTACGCACGTCAAGAAGAGAAGCGGTCACTCGACGTACCGAATTCTTCTCAACGGAAAACATCAGGAAGCAGAGTTCAAGACGCGATGGCCTGCCCTGGAAATCCTGGGGTGCACGTACGAAGAGGGCGGGAAGCCCGAGCATCGTCTTTACGCCATTGATATACCCCCTGACGCTGACGTGCACGAAGCCTATCGGTTGCTGGAGCAGGGAGAAAACGATGGTGCATGGTTATTCGAAGAAGGTCACCACGATTCAGGTGTACCTGATCACCAGTGACCGGACTCGTTTCGAAACACTCTATCGCCACCGACATAGTGGGCGATATTCATTCGCCCTAGTCGAACGAGGTGAGAGATGAAGCAGTGACTGACGATCGTCGGTCTGCTACAACTCGCCATGGTGATCCTGGACGCACTGCGATTCATTGCCGCACTTCAACCCGCTCTTTGGATCGCCAGATGGTCTCTGGGCCTTCCCGGAAGCATCTTGGGCCAGTGGGCTGCAGAGAGATGGCTGTGGCATAGCGGTGCGTCGATGCGTGAGATCGGCATCTGCGGCCTGGTACTCGCCGTTATCTTTAACATGGCCCTGGCGTGGGCCATCGCGCGTCTTTCTCGCTGTACTCGACGAGCACTTCGACGTGAAGACTAAGCCCTCAGCTCAACGTCGAATCTTCAACCGCATCAGTTGCGTCATAGCCGCGCCATACGGCCGCCTGAGCATCGCCTTCGCGTGTAAACGTGCCGGCCTGTATACAGGCCGCGAGGGGCCGACCCACGCCCCCTTTTTCCCGAGCTCGCTAACGCAGAATGTAGGAGCGGACGATGTCCGCGATCCCTCAACAGCTCCTATTGCGAACGAAGCCGTACCACATACCATTGCCGGCGTTTCCTCATGCAGGTCACGGTGAATCGCGGACATCGTCCGCTCCTACACATGCACGCACGTGACGCGACTAAGGTTTCAACGTCGGATCTTCAACCGCATCAGTCGCTTTATCGCCGAGCCATACGGCGGCCTGAGCATTGCCGTGACGTCGAAACGTGCCTGCCGGTAGACCGGCCGCGCATGACTGAAAGTAAGAAACCCCGTCTTGCCGTGATAGGCGCCCGACCCCGACGCGCCGATACCACCGAACGGCAAATCATCCATCGCCAGGTGCATCACCGTATCGTTGATCGTGACGCCACCGACCACCGTGCGTGACAGAACGCGCTCCTGCTCCGCCACATCGTTGCCGAAATAATAAAGACTGAGCGGCCGTTCGTGCCGGTTGACGTACGCGATGGCGTCGTCGATACCATCATAGGGCAATACCGGCAAGATCGGCCCGAAGATCTCGTCGCGCATGACGTCCATCGTGTCGTTGGCGTCGATCACCGCCATCGGCGGGATACGGCGATCCGCCCTGGCAGCCAACGCACCGACGTCAAGACTGGCGGGTACGGCACCTTCCTTATCCGTCTCGTCGGGAACAAGGACGCGTACCGTGGCACCACCAGCACGCGCCGTATCGAGGTAACCCATCAATCGCGCATGATGCCGATCGTTGACGATAGCAGTGTAGTCAGGATTGTCCCGCCACGTCGGAAACATCACCCCGGCCGCCCGCGAAAGCGCGGCCACAAACGCCTCGACACGATCGCGCGGCACCAGCGCATAGTCCGGCGCCACACACATCTGCCCGGCGTTGAGTGTCTTGCCGAACATCATCCGACGTGCCGAGAGGTCAAGATCGGCATCGCGACCGACGATGGCCGGCGACTTGCCGCCCAGCTCCAGCGTCACCGGCACGAGGTGTTCCGCCGCCGCACGCACGATGTGCTTCGCCACCGAGGTGGCACCGGTGAACAACAAATGGTCGAAGGGAAGCCGGGAAAACGCCTCGCCCACGTCCGGACCGCCGGTCACCACCGCGATCTCGGTGTCGTCGAATGCAGCACCGATCATCTGCTGCATCAGCGCCGAACAACGCGGCGTGAGTTCGGACGGCTTGATCATCGCGCGGTTGCCGGCCGCGAGCACCCCCGCCAGTGGCGCAAACGTGAGGTTGAACGGGAAGTTCCACGGCGAGATAACGCCTACCGTGCCCTTGGGCAGGTAGTCCACCCACGCACGCGCACCCAGCAACGCGAGTGGTGCGGGCGACACCGCGCGGCGCTCGCGGCGCATCCACGCCCGCACATGGCGCTTTGCGTGCTTCAACGGTTCTATGGACGCCGCCACATCGGTGAACAGCGAGGCATCCACGCTGCGGTGGCCGAAGTCCTCGCTCAGCGCCTGGGTGATGGAGTCCGCGTTATCGACCAGCAGGCCGATGGCACGATCGAGGCGGTCTATGCGCGTCTCTGCCGAAGGCGGGCCTTCGGCGAGCTGCGCGGCTTTCTGGCGGTCGAGAATGTTCTGCATCCGGCCAGTGTAAGCCCGGACGCGTGATCAGGTGGCGGACGCGGACCAGCCGCCACCCAGGGCGCGGATCAGCTGCACGCTGGCGCGCAGCTGACGTGTTTCCAGGTCGATCACGTTGCGGCGGGCATCCAGCGCGGTCGTCTGCGCCTGCACCACGTCCAGGTAGCCCACCGCGCCTTCCCGGTAGCGGTTCATCGACAGGTCGACCGATCGCTGGGCCGCATCGGCGGCGGCGCGCTGGTCGACGAGTGCCGCACCCAGGTCGCGCAGCAGGGTGAGGTTGTCCTCGACCTGGGCGAAGGCATTGAGCACCACGTCGCGGTAGCGCGCCCCGGCTTCGTCGGTGGCCGCCTGCGCCTGTGCGACCACGGCCTTGCGGCGACCGCCGTCGAACAGGTTGAGCGCCAGCGTCGGCCCGATCGCCCAGAAGCGGTTGGGCGCCGTGGCGATGCTGCCCCACGACGAACTCTGCCAGCCGCCCTGCCCGTCCAGCGTCAGCTGTGGGTAGAACGCGGATTTCGCCACGCCGATGCGCGCGTTGGCGGCGGCCGTGCGTCGCTCTGCCGCCGCGATGTCCGGGCGACGCTGGAGAATGAGCGACGGCACCTCCAGCGGAAGGGTCGGCACCTTGACCTGCCCGTCGTCGGCCGCGAGCTGGAAGTTCGAGGCCGTATCGCCCACCAGCACGGCGATCGCATGCAGCACCAGGCTGCGTTGTGCCTGCGCCTGGGTCAGCTGCGATTTCGCGCTGGATAGCTGGGTCTGTGCACGCGCAACGTCCAGGCCGGACGCGATGCCGCCGTCATGCCGGGACTGCGTCAGCTTCAGTGCCCGGGCGAACGCGTCGATGCTCTGCTTCAGCACGGTGACCTGCCGGTCGAAACCGTTGAGTTGCAGGTAGCTGTCGGCAAGCTGCGCCTGCAGGCTGAGGCGCGCGGCGGCAAGATCGTCCCCGGCGGCTACCTGCTCGGCCTTGCCCGCGGTGACGGTATCGCGCACGCGCCCCCACAGGTCCACTTCGTAATCCAGCTGCGCACCGATCGTGTACGAGTCGTAGTAGGACGGCGACGTGGCACCGCGCAAAGGCCGGGTGTCCGACTCGCGGTTGCGCGTGCCGTTGGCATTCAGGCCGATCTGTGGGAACAGGCCTGCGCGCACCTGCCGCAGAACGGCTTCCGACTGCTCGTAATGCGCCAGCGCGGCGGCGAGGGACGCGTTGTTGGCCAGCAGCTTCACCTGCAGCGCATCGAGTCGGGCATCCCCGTAGAGGGTCCACCAACTGTCGCGCGCCAGGCGATCGGCGGGCTTCGCCTCCGTCCACGGCGACACGGCATTGGCGTACTGCGGTGCCACGGGCACCTCCGGCGCACGGTACGGCGGCGCCAGCGAACACGCCGTCATGCCGACGGTGACGAGGGCCGCCAGCACGATCCGCTCAGGCCGGCGCATGGACACCCTCCGCCTTCTTCGGCGCGTTGACCCGCACGGTGTCGCCATCCGCCAGTCCGTCGGGCGGGCTCTCGATGAGACGATCGCCCTGGGCGATCCCGGAGGACAGCTGCACGGTCTTGCCCATGTCGCGCGCGACGGTGACGGTGCGGAAGCTCACCTTGTCGTGCGCATCGAGCACCGCGACGCGCAGCCCCCGGTCGTCGAATACCAGCGCGCTGGCAGGAACACTGAACAACGCGGCGTTACCGGGCAGGTCGAAGGTCACACTGGCGTAGGCACCGGGCAGCAGTGTGCCTTCAGCGTTGTCGACGGACACCTGGACCAGCGTGGTGCCCGTGGCCGCATTGATGGCGGACGACGAGGATTCCACGATACCCGTGAAGGTACGCCCCGGGTATTCCGGCACGGTGAGCTTCACGGTCGAGCCCCGCTTGATCGACGGCGCGTCGTTCTGCGGCACGTTGACGTACATGCGCAGCTTGCGCGTGTCCGAGACGACGAACAGCTCCTGGCCCCCTCCACCCGCATTGATCAGCGCACCCACATCCGTCTCGCGCGCCGTCACGGTGCCGTCGAAGGGCGCGGTGAGCCGGGCAAACCCCTTCAGCGCCTGGATACGTTCCAGGTTGGCCTGCGCCGCGGTGGCGAGCGCATGCTTGGCCTCGTAGTCGCCCGTCTTCTCATCCACTTCCTGCCGGGAGACGGAATCGGAATCGCTCATGGATTTCCAACGCTTCGCCGTGGTCTGCGCCAGCGCCTCGTTGGCGCGCGCACTGGCCAGGTCGGCCCGCGCCTGCAGCAGCTGCTGGTCGAGATCCGGCGTTTCGATCTCGGCCAGCACATCGCCGGCCTTCACCTTCTGGCCGATGTCCGCTTTCCAGTACTTGAGGTAGCCGCTGGTGCGCGCGTAGATCGGCGCGCGAGCATAGGCCTGCAACCGGCCGGGAAGATTGAGCTCGCCGCCGCCCTGCCCACCCTGCGGCTCGACCACGTTCACCGTCGGCACGGCCTGCTCGTCCGTCCAGGTGCTCAGCTTGCGCGAGTCGTTGGCGCGCGTAGCGACGCCGGCGACGACGATCGCCAGCACCACGATGACGGCGATGATGCCGACGATGCGCAGACGACGCGGCGGTGGGGTATGCAACGTATCAGGCGACATGGACAGGCTCTCCGGAGGGCTTCGCCGGTGGTGTGGGGGACGCATGGCCGCGACGGCCGTGGATGATGCTGAAAACGACGGGGACGAACAGCAGCGTGGCGATCGTGGCGAAGATCAGGCCACCGATCACCGCACGGCCGAGCGGCGCATTCTGTTCACCGCCCTCGCCCAGGCCCAGCGCCATCGGGCCCATGCCGATGATCATCGCCAGCGCGGTCATCAGCACCGGGCGGAAGCGGACGAAGCCGCCCTCGAGCGCCGCGGCGGTGGCATCGCCGAGTTCGACAAGGCGCTCGCGACAGAAGCTGACCACCAGGATGGAGTTGGCGGTGGCCACGCCCATGCACATGATCGCGCCGGTCAGCGCGGGCACCGACAGCGTGGTGTGCGTGGCGAACAGCATCCAGACGATGCCTGCGATGGCCGCGGGCAACGCCGTGACGATCACGAACGGATCGCTCCACGACTGGAAGTTGACCACGATCAGCAGGTAGATGAGCACGATGGCACCGAGCAGACCGAAGATCAGCCCGGAGAACGCGTTGTTCATCGTCTGCACCTGGCCGAGCAGGGCCACGCTCGACGCCTTGGGCAGGTCCTTCCTGTGCGCATCGATGATGGCCTGGATATCCGCGGCCACGGCGCCCAGGTCGCGATCCTGCGTGGTGGCATAGATCTCCACCATGGACTGGATGTTGTACTGGCTGACCACCGCGTTGGTGGCCGTCCGCTCGATGGTGGCGAAGCCACCGAGGATCTGCGAACCCGCCGTGCCGCTGCTGGGCGTGACCGGCACGTTCTGCAGGTCGGCCAGCGAGTCCATGGCGTATTGCGGTGTCTGCATCACGATGGGATACGACACGCCGTTCTGCGGGTTGAGCCAGTAGGTGGGCGCGATCTGGCTGGAACCGGCCAGGTTCACGCCCAGGCTGCTGGTGACATCCCGCGCGGTGATGCCGACCTGCTGGGCCTGGCTGCGGTCCATGTTCACGTTGAGGGTGGGATTGGCCTGCGATTGCTGGATACGCGCATCGGCCACGCCGGGCACGCGACGGATGTCACGCAACAGGCGATCGGCGTAGGCGAAATTGGCCGACAGGTTGGGGCCGCGCACCTGCAGGTCGATCGGTGCCGGCGAGCCGAAGTTGAGGATCTGGCTGATGATGTCCGCCGGCGGAAACGAGAACGTCGTACCCGGAAATTCCCGCGGCAGTTTTTCGCGCAGCGTGCGGATGTAATCGGCCGTGGGCGCGTGCCCCTCGTTCAACGCGATCTGGATGTCGCCGTCCTGCGCACCGATGGTGCCGGTGTTGTTGTACGCGTTGTTGATACCCGAGTTGGACAGGCCGATGTTGTCCACCAGCGTACCCAGTTCTTCCCGCGGGATGATGCGGCGCACGGCGTTGCTCACCTGCGCGAAGATGCGCGCGCTTTCCTCCACGCGCGAGCCGACCGGCGCCCGCACATGCATGAGGATCTGACCGGAATCCACCGACGGGAAGAAGTTCCGGCCCAGCATCGGCACCAGGCCGAACGACAACACCACGAACGCCATGAAGACGATCACGAAAACCTTGCGGTGGGCGAGCGCCATGCCGAGCAGCCCGTGGTAGCGCTCGCGCACCGCTTCGAAGTGTGACTCGAACCCCCGCTGGAAGCGCACCAGCGGATTGCGCGACGGCGCCTTGCCCTCGCCATGCGGATCGTCGTGCGTATGCGGATGCAGCAGGTACTTCGCCATCGTCGGCACGAGCGTGCGCGAAAGGATGAACGAAGCGATCATCGCGAACATCACCGCCTCGGCCATCGGCACGAACAGGAAGCGCGCCACGCCGTTGAGGAAGAACATGGGCACGAAGACGATGCAGATGCACAGCAGCGACACGAAGGCCGGGGTGACGATCTGCGCGGCGCCGTCGAGGATCGCCGTCTCCACGTCCTTGCCCTGCTCCAGGTGCCAGTTGATATTCTCGATGGTCACGGTGGCGTCGTCGACCAGGATGCCCACCGCCAGCGCCAGGCCACCCAGCGTCATGATGTTCATGGTCTCGCCGAACGCAGCCAGTCCGGCGATCGAACCCAGGATGGACAGCGGGATCGACGTGGCGATGATCACGGTCGAGCGCCAGCTGCCAAGGAACAGCAGGATCATCAGGCTGGTCAGCGCGGCGGCGATCACGCCCTCACGCGCCACTCCCTCGATGGCACCGCTGACGAACAGCGACTGGTCGCCGATCGGCTTGATCTCCAGCGAGGGAGGCACGGACTCCTTCAGCCCGGCGACGCGGTCCTTGATGCCCTGGATGATCGCCAGCGTGGATGCGGAACCGTTCTTCAGCACCGTCATCAGCACCGAGCGGTTGCCGTCGACATGCACGATATTGGTCTGCGGCGGCGAGCCGTCGCGCACGTGGGCCACGTCGCGGATGTACACGGTGGCGCCGTCCACGGTCTTCACGGGCAGGTTGCCCAGCTCGTCGATCACCGAGGGCGCATTGTTGAGTTGCAGCGTGTACTCGAACCGGCCGATCTTCTGCGTGCCCACCGGCGTGATGAGGTTCTGCGCGGCCAGGGCGTTGGCCACATCCTGCGCGGACAGCCCGCGCGCCTGCAGCGCACCGGGATCGATGTCGATCTGCACCTGGCGCGTCTTGCCGCCGAAGGGGTACGGAATGGCCGCGCCCGGCACGGACGTCAACTGCGGACGGATGACGTTGAGGCCCAGGTCGCCCAGGTTCTGCTCGGTCAGGCCCTTGCCGGACAGCGCCAGCTGGATGATCGGTACCGTGGATGCGCTGTAGTTGAGGATGAGCGGCGGCGTGATGCCCTGGGGCAGCTGCTTCAGCAGCGTCTGCGCGACGGCGGTGACCTGCGCGTTGGCCGTACGGATGTCCACCGTCGGCTGGAAGAAGATCTTGACGATGCCGAAGCCCTGGATCGAGTTGGCTTCGATGTGTTCCACGTCGTTCACGGTGGTGGTGAGCACGCGTTCGAACGGCGAGGTCACGCGGCCGGCCATCTGGTCGGGCGGCAGGCCGGTGTACTGCCACACCACCGCGATCACCGGAATGCGGATCTCGGGAAAGATATCCGTCGGCGTGCGCAGCGCCGCCAGAGGACCCACGATGAGGATCAACAACGCGAGGACGATGAAGGTATACGGTCGCGTGAGTGCGATCCGGACGATGCCGATCATGGGAGAAGGATTCCGTGCGCGAATGCTGCGTCGCGGCGAAGTTTGCCCCCATGGGCCCGCAGGCCGTAGTTAAGATTTGTTTAGGCTGGCACGGCGGGGCACGTCACGGAGAACACCGCGCCGCGCTCGTCGCCACCGACCGCAAGCGAATAACCGTGCAACCTCACGATGGCGCTGACGATCGCCAACCCCAGGCCACAACCCGGCTTGGCGCGGGTTTCGTCGGCACGATAGAAGCGCCGGAACACTGCTTCGCGCTCGCCCTCGGGAATGCCCGGGCCCGTGTCGGCGATGTCGATGCGCGCCTCGCCCGAGGCATCCGTCAAGGCCACCATGCACACCGTGCCGTGGTCGGGCGTGAACTTGATGGCGTTGCCGACGAGGTTGGCGAACGCCTCGAACATGAGCTGGGGATCGCCGCGTAGCGGCGGCAGCGCACCCACTTCCAGGCGAAAATCGTGGCCGCGATCCTCCGCCAGCGGGGCGTAGAACTCGTGCACGTTACGCAGCACGGCGCCGATGTCGAGCGGTTCGAAGCACGCGCTGCGCTGGCGATCCTCCAGCTCCGACACGCGCAGCAAGGCGCGGAATCGCCCCAACACGGTGTCGATGTCGGCCACGCACGCCTCCAGCGCATCGCCTTCGGGCAACGCGGCAAACTGCTGTTGCAGACGATACAGCCGCGTGCGCACGCGCGTGAGCGGCGTCCGCAGGTCATGGGCGATGTTGTCGGTCACGCCCTTGACCTCGCCGAGCAGTCGCTCGATCTCGCCCAGGGCCGTATTGACGGTGGCGGCAAGCAGGTCCACCTCGTCGCCACCGCGCGTGACGGGCAGGCGGACACTGAGGTCGCCCTCGCGAATGGGCGCCATCGCCTGCTGGATGGCACGGATGCGCCGCGCGGGGCCACGCGCGATCAGCACGCCACCCAACACGCCGGGGATCAGCGTGAGCGACAGCCCCCACAGCAGGCCGCGGCGGATGATCGCGCCCAGGCCATCGATGGTGGTGCTGTCCTTGGCCACCACCAGGCGCTGACCACCGGGCAACAGGCGGGTGACGCCGCGGGCACGCAGCGGTGAGCGGTGCGCGGAGGCGAGGACGTTGGCCTGCACCGAGGTCACCACGCCGTCTTCCGTCAGCTCGGCCGGCACGTGCGCGATATTGCCCGCGATACGCCGGCCGTCGGCAGCGAACAGCCCCACCCACATGAAGCCCTGCACGTCGACGGCGCTGGCGGCTTCCACGGTTTCCGGCAGGCGGTGCGGGTCGGTGGTTTCCAGGTAGTGGATACGCGCGGCCAGCATCTGGTCGACCACGCCGGTCAGGTAGCGCGAGGTTTCCCACTGCACCACGCCCAGCAACACCACGCACCAGATCGCGAAAAGCGCCCCGTAGATGAGGATCAGTCGAGAGGTGGCGGAACGCCAGGCGTCAGTCAGCGGGCGCAAGCAGGTATCCCGATCCGCGCACGGTGCGGATCAGCGGCGGCTGGCCGCTACCGTCGATCTTGCGGCGAAGGCGTCCGATATGGACATCGATGACATTGGTGCCCGGGTCGAAATGAAACCCCCATACGTGCTCGAAGATCATCTGCCGCGTGACCACCTGCCCCGCATTGCGCATGAGGAATTCGAGCAGGCGGAACTCCGTGGGCAGCAGGGTGAGCGGCTGGCCGTTGCGCATGGCGTTGTGCTTGACCAGGTCGAGCTCCAGGTCGGCCACGCGCAGCCGGGTCTCATTCGCGCTGGGCCGCCGCCGGCGCAGCAGCACTTCGGCGCGCGCGGCCAGTTCGTCCGGCGAGAAGGGTTTGGTGAGGTAGTCGTCGCCGCCGGCGCGCAGTCCGCGGACACGCTCGTCCACGTCGGACAAGGCACTGATCATCAATACGGGCGTATCGATACGGCGCTGGCGCAACGCGGACACGATGTCGATGCCGTCCATGCCGGGCAGCATGCGATCGAGCGTGATGATGTCGTAGCCGTCGGCCAGGGCGCGCGCCAGGCCATCGCAACCATTCGCCACCCAGTCGGCGGTCAGGCCGTGCGCGGCCAGTTCCGCGACGATGTCACGCGCGGTGACTTCATCGTCCTCGATGACCAGTGCCTTCGGCATCCGCAGCGACTCCCGAGCAAAACGAATAGGAACAACGGAAAACGGCCCCGAGGGGCCGTTCCGGATCTTACGCCCAACGCGGCACTCAGGCAGCGATGGCGACGCGCATCTTCTTCATCGCGTTCGCTTCGATCTGGCGGATACGCTCGGCGGATACGCCGTACTCGTCCGCGAGATCCTGCAGCGTGGCCTTGTTGTCCTCGGCCAGCCAGCGACGCTGGATGATGTCGCGCGAGCGGGCATCCAGGTTACCGAGCGCCGACGACAGCGCGCCCATCTGGTTGTTGCTCGCATCTTCCTCGGCGAGGTTGTCGTACGGATCGGCGCCTTCGTCGACGAGGAAGGCGGCCGGTGCCGGCTTGTCGTCGTCATCGGCGTCGGCCGGGGCCTCGAAGCCCACATCGCGGCCGGAAAGACGCGATTCCATCTCGCGCACCGTGGCTTCGGGAACGCCCAGGTCGTGGGCTACCACGCGCACTTCTTCCGCGTTCATCCAGCCCAGGCGCTTCTTGCTCTTGCGCAGGTTGAAGAACAGCTTGCGCTGCGCCTTGGTGGTGGCGACCTTGACGATGCGCCAGTTGCGCAGGATGAACTCGTGCATTTCCGCGCGAATCCAGTGCACCGCGAAGCTGACCAGGCGAACGCCCTGGTCGGGGTCGAAGCGCTTGACCGCCTTCATCAGGCCGATATTGCCTTCCTGGATCAGGTCCGACAGCTGCAGGCCGTAGCCGTTGTAGCCCCGGGCCACATGGACCACGAAGCGCAGATGGGACATGACCAGCTGCTTGGCGGCGTCCAGATCGGCGTCGTCACGGAAGCGACGCGCCAGCGACTGCTCCTCGTCAAGGCTGAGCACCGGGATGCGATGGACTGCCGAGATGTAGGAATCCAGACTGCCGACGACGCTCGGGAGCCCGTAGTTACGGGTAACGAGAGCTTGGGACATGTGTGGAACCTCCAAAAAGTCTGTATGCAGATTAGCAGTCCCGATGTGAGAGTGCTAAGTCAGCCCGAAGTTCATCGGTTAACTGTACGCAATGGTACAGAAATACCCTGGGCCTGTCCAGATGGACCGGCCGGGGTATTCAGGAGGCAGACGGATACCTGCTCGCTGGAAGGCAGCGAAGCCGTCGCGAGGGGACAGGGCGAGTCCGTCGTACCTACAGTCATTGGGCCACAGGGCTGGCTTTAAAGGGTTCACTGCCCACCTAGCCTGCGGCTATGGCACTGCGGTTTCCCCCTCGAGCCGGCACCCTGGCGATCTGTCGCTTTCCAGCGCCCGGCATGGCTGCGGCTGCCGAGATGGTCAAAAACCGCCCTGTCATTGTCGTAAGCAGGATTTTACGAGGACGGCACGGATTGGCGACTGTGGTGCCGGTGAGCATGACCAGACCGAACGTTCCACGTCGCTGGCACGTACTTGTTCCTGCAGACGCCATGCCTCATGGCTGGAGCGACAAGCCGGGAGAACGCTGGGCCAAGTGCGACATGGTCACCACGGTCAGCCTTGAACGACTCAGTCTGGCCAACGCTCGCCGCCATGCAGGGCGGCCGGTATACGGCGGCGCCGAAGTCGACGAGCTAATACTTCGCCAGATTCGCGAGGCACTCGGGTACATCTTCGAACTTTTCTGAAAAACGGATGTTTCGAACGTTAACCCATTGACCGTGTGCGTGCCGCCCCCTTAACGTCCTGCGTGTCAGTCGGCTCGCCCGACCTCAAGACCTCGACGAGACCTTCGGGTGGTCGCCGAGGCAGACCGAAGCGCGATGACAAGCGCCTCGGATCTCACCCAGCCCGCGAGCCCAGGCTCGCGGGCTTTGTCACGTCTGGGGCAAGAGTTCCGCTTTCGCTGGAAGCGACCAGTCGATCGGCGCCTCGCCGCGGGATTCCAGGTAGGCGTTCGCCTTGGCGAAGTGCCCGCACCCCATGAAACCGCGGTGCGCGGACAGCGGCGAGGGATGCACGCTGCGCAGGATCAGGTGGCGCTTGCCGTCGATCAGCTGGCCCTTCTTATGGGCGTGGCTTCCCCACAGGAGAAACACCAGGCCTTCGCGCTCGCGATTCAGCGCGTCGATGGCGGCGTCCGTGAAGCCTTCCCAGCCCTTGCCCTGGTGCGATGCGGCCTGCCCCGCTTCCACCGTCAGCACCGCGTTGAGCAGCAGCACGCCCTGGTCGGCCCAGGGGGTGAGGCAGCCGTGGTCGGGCCGCGGAATGCCGAGGCTGCCTTCAATCTCCTTGAACATGTTCTGCAGCGACGGCGGCACCCGCACGCCGGGGCGCACCGAGAAGCTCAGCCCGTGCGCCTGGCCGGGGCCGTGGTAGGGATCCTGGCCGAGGATGACCACGCGTACGCGGTCGAAAGGCGTGTGCGCGAAGGCGTTGAAGATCTCCGGGCCCGGCGGGAAGATCGCCTTGCCCGCCGCCTTCTCGTCCCGAAGGGAGTGCGACAGGGCCAGCATGTCCGGCCGGTCGAGGTAAGGGCCGATCCGTTCCTTCCAGGACGGTTCCAGTTTGATGCGGTCGTTCAATCGCGTGTCCTTTCGCGCAGGTGCAGCGCCACCCGCAGCTGGAACAGCAGCTTGGTGATGAGCAGTTTTTCCTCGACGGGTTTCTCGACCAGGTCGTTGGCGCCCGCGCGGAGCAGCGCGGCCTGGTTGGCGGGGTTTTCGTCGCCGGTCATGATGAGCGTCGGCAACCGCCCCTTGCCGTAACCGAACTCGTTGCGGATGCGCTCGACCAGGTCGCCCCCCGTGAGCTCGCCTTTCAGGCTGACATCGGTCAGCACGATGTCCGCCCCCATCCGCCCCCGGGATTTCGCCTCGTGCAGGTGGACCAGGGCATCTTCCGCGCTGATCACGTGATGCACGGTCAGGCCGTATTTTTCCATCATGCGGCGGGTAGCCAGTGCGACCACGCGGCTGTCCTCGACGTAGAGCACCTCGCCCTCGGCGCCCCCTTCCGGACGGACATAGCCGCGGATGAATTCAGCCAGGGCCTCGAAGCCCAGCGACTTGTCGAAATAATCGGTGACGAACTCGCCCAGTTCTCGCCGATGGAGGCGCTCCTCGACGTCGCCCGAAACGACCACGATGGGCATGTAGATCTGCGGCGCGGATTCGCGCACGAAGCGGGCCACATCCAGGCCATCCATGTCGGGCAGGCGCAACGCCACGGTGACGAAATCGAACACCCCGCGCTGCAACTCGACCTGGGCCTCCGCGCCGGTGGACACGCCCACGATCTCCACGCCCGGCACTTCCGCGGTCACGACACGGGAAATGAGCTGGCGAACGACCCGGGAGCCGTCGACCAGGAGCATCCGCGGGGCCGTACCAGCCACGCCCGAACCGATGTGAGTCGCCACCCGGATTCCCCTTTTTTCAGACCGCCGCGGCGCGGCGGATCTGCCGCGCGCTGACCAGCCGCGCGCCCAGCCAGCCGAGCAGGGCCGAGGCGAACGGGACCGAAAGCAGCAACCAGGCCGGCAGGCCACCGAAACTGACGCTGCCATCGTACGCCGCCGCCAGGCGCCCGACCGGCCCGGCCATGGCCAGCTCCAGCGTCACGGCCAGCACCACCGCCAGCACGCCGGCGAGAAAGCCGAGCCAGAGGCCCGCGTAAAGGTAGGGCCGACGCACGAAGGGCCGGCTGGCGCCCACCAGCAGCAGCACACCGATCTCCGCGCTGCGGCTCTGGATATCCACCCGGATGGTGTTGCCCACGACCAGCAGCGCGGCGATGCCGAGCAGCGTGGCGAGCAGGCTCACGGCGCGCGTACCGACGCCGAGCAGGGCGTCCAGTCGCTGTCGCCACGCACCGGTGTCCTGCACCATGTCGACCCCGGGCGTGGCCTTCATCGCCTCGACCAGGCGTCCGGCATCCTCGGCGGACAGCCCGCTGCGCGGCTGCACCGAAAGCACGTAGGGCAACGGGTTCACGTCCAGCGACTGCAGCGACCCGGAAAAGCCCTGGACCTCGGCCAATTCGTCCAGGCCGTCCTTCGGGGTACGCACCACCACCTCGGCCACCTCGGGACGCCCACGCAACGCGGAGGCCGCGGTCTCGGCCATGGCACCGTTCTGGCCCGGCTTCATGAAAGCGCTGATGGACTGGTTGCGGCCAAGGGCGTCGCCCATGCGCTCGACGTTGCCCAGCAGCAGGTAGAACGCGAGCGGCAACGCCAACGCCACGCCCATGACCGCCACCGTGAGCAGCGTGCTGAGCGGGCGCGCTGCCAGACGCCGCAGGCTGATCGAGAGGCTCCATGCGTGGTGTTCGCGCCAGGCGCCCACCCGGCGCGCTTCGCTGCGCTGGGTCTTGGCGGGTTCGGCGGGGCGGCGGGTGTCGCGAGCGGCGTTCATACCACCTCCGTAGCTGGCACGTCGGCCACCAGCTTGCCGTGGTCGAGCACGACCACGCGTTTCTTCATGCGCTTGATGAGCATGAGGTCGTGGCTGGCGACGAGCACGGCCGTGCCCACCTGCTGGAACTCGGCGAACAGGGTCATGATCTCCATCGCCAGCTGGGGGTCGAGGTTGCCGGTGGGCTCGTCGGCGATCAGCACGGCCGGTTTGGCGACGATGGCGCGCGCGATACCCACCCGCTGCTGCTCGCCCGTGGACAGGGCATCGGGCAACTGCTTCTCGTAGCTGAGCAGGCCGACCTTCTCGAGCGCCGCGCGCACCCGGCGCGAACGATCCGCGGGTGCGATGCCGGCGATGACCAGCGGCAGTTCGACATTGGCGAACACGCTGCGATCCATCAGAAGCCGGTGATCCTGGAAGACCATGCCCAGCTTGCGGCGGATGCGGGGGATATCCGCCGAGCGGACGGTGTTGAGCTTCTGGCCGTCGAGGGTGACGACGCCGTTGGTGGGGCGCTCGATCATGGCCAGCAGCTTGAGCAGCGTGCTCTTGCCCGCGCCGGAATGGCCGGTGACGAAGGCCATCTCGCCCGCGGCGACCTGGAAAGAGACGTCGGTAAGGGCCTGGTGATCGCCCTCGTATCGTTTGCTCACCAGATCGAAACCGATCACCGCGTCACCCGTTGGCTGTTCAGCCTCAGAGGATAAGGGATGTCGTGACGGTTTTGCGGGCCGCCTTCATGGAGGCGGCCCGCACACGCCTCAGCGGTTGCCGAACAGGCGACCGATGCGGCGGAAGAACCCGACCTTTTTCTCGTGCGTCTTTTCCGCGGGAGCCGGCGTGCCAGCGGGGCGGTTCGCCGCCACCTGGCGTGACGGACGACGCCCCGGATTCGACTCGGCCGCACCCTCGTCCTTGTGGCGCGCGCCCGGCGACGCCGCCGGGCGATCGGCCGTTGCCGCCGCCTCGGCCACGTGCTGGCCATCGGCCACCACATCGAGGCCTTCCCGTGCGCCACGACCACGGCCACCGCGACGGCGACGACGCTTCTTCACCGTGCCATCGGCAGCCATGGCCTCGGTAGCCGCCGGCAGCTCCTCGACCGACTCCGCGACCACGACGGTGGTCATCGGCACCTCGGTGGATACCGCGGTGAACCCGCCCACGGGTTGGTCCTCGCGCGGCGGACGCGGCCGGCGCTCGCGGCTGGCCGGGCGTTCGCCGGAGCGGGACGACCCGCCGCGACCGTCGCGGCCGGCACGACCGCCCTTCTCCGGCGGCGCGCCGCGCGTGGGGATGTGGCCGCCGGTGTCGTTGGGATCGTCCACTTCGTCCTGTACGCCGTCGGCGCGGGGGCGCGGAGCCGGCATCACCAGCATCTTCGCGTCGATCGACGCGGTGGGGATCTTCTGGTTGATGTAGGTCTCGATGTCCGGCAGGCCCATCGCATACAGGTCACAGGCGAAGCTGACCGCGTCGCCCTCCGCACCCAGGCGGGCGGTACGGCCGATGCGATGCACGTAATCTTCGGCGTCCTGCGGGAGGTCGTAGTTGAAAACGTGGCTGACCGCCGGGATGTGCAGGCCGCGTGCGGCCACGTCGGTGGCCACGAGCAGGTCGATCTGGCCGTCCTGGAAGCGCTGGAGCAGCTTCTGGCGCTTGACCTGCGGCACGTCGCCGGAGATGGCGCCGACGCGGAAATTGTGCCGCTTCAGGCGATCGGTGATGCGCTCGGCGGCCGCCTTGGTGTTGACGAAGATGATGCTCCGCTCGGTCTTGCTCTCTTCGAGCAGGTTGAGCAGCAACGGCATCTTTTCTTCCTTGGACGGAAAGTAGACCACCTGGCGGACCCGGTCGGCGGTGACGTTTTCCGTCTCCACCACCAGCTTCTCGGCCTCGTGCATGTGCTCGTAGGCCAGCTCCAGCACGCGGTGGCTGAGGGTGGCGGAGAACAGCAGCACCTGGCGCTTATCGCGGGCCGGCAGGCGGCGGAAGATGAAGCGCACGTCCTTGATGAAGCCGAGGTCGAACATGCGGTCGGCTTCGTCGATGACCATGACCTCGACCGCGCCGAAGCCGAAGACGTCCTGCTTGTAGTAGTCGAGCAGGCGGCCGGGCGTGGCGATGATGATGTCGCAGCCGTCGCGCAGCTGCTGGCGCTGCTTGTCGTAGTCGACGCCGCCGTAGATCAGCGCGCTGCGCAGGCCGGTGGCCTTGCCGATCGTCTGGAAATCCTTCTCGATCTGGATGGCCAGTTCGCGGGTGGGCGCGATGATCAGGGCACGGGGGTCGGCATCCTTGCGGTCCGCCGCGGCCGGGTGCTTGAGCAGGCGGTCCATCAGGGCGACCAGGAAGGCGAAGGTCTTGCCCGTGCCCGTCTGCGCCTGGCCGGCGACGTCGCGCCCCAGGAGGGCGACCGGCAGGGTCAGTGCCTGAATGGGC
Source organism: Xanthomonas sp. NCPPB 2632 (assembly GCF_041228075.2). NCBI lineage: Bacteria > Pseudomonadati > Pseudomonadota > Gammaproteobacteria > Lysobacterales > Lysobacteraceae > Xanthomonas > Xanthomonas sp. NCPPB 2632. The sequence continues at coordinate 377,534 of NZ_CM192979.1, read as the reverse complement.
GTGCAGCGGGTGATGCCCGCAGTGGCCAGACCCTGGTGGAGCAGCGGATGAAGGTCGAGGTTTTCGTAGAAGACGTCGGTGAGAACGGTTTCGGACATAGGTATGAATGGCCTGTCGTCGCGCCACGCGCATGCGCGGCAGCATCCCCGGCGACCGGCTTGGGGTCGGGGGACGGTGGGTGATCCGGCCGGCGTCACGGGAGAGTCGGGGGCGGCCGGTTGCCACCGGCGGCCTTACGACGCGCCCGGCGCACGATGGCCGGAGGCGGCGGCACGCGACCCGACGGCTTCCGCTGGCATAGGTGAAAAGGCTGGAAAACGAGTAACCTTCTTACCTATGTCAACGGAAACCATCCCGTCGGCGCCCTTGAAACGCTTGAAGCGCGCCCCTAGTTGCGTTGGAATGAGGGCTCGAGGCTGCAATGGCCAGGACCTTCGCTTCCGGTGCGACCCGCGACATGAGGCGCCTTAGTGTAGCCGATGTGAGCGTCACGGTCGTCAAGCCCCCCAGTCACCCCTTTTTGGAGATCACGGTGAGCGACAAGATCACCCATACGAGCGACGCTGCGTTCCAGCAGGAAGTCCTCGATTCCGACACCCCCGTCCTGCTCGATTTCTGGGCGGAATGGTGCGGCCCCTGCAAGTCCATCGCGCCGCTGCTCGACGAACTGGCCGGTGAATACGAAGGCAAGCTGAAGATCGTCAAGATCAACATCGACGAGAACCAGCAGACGCCGCGCCAGTTCGGCGTGCGCGGCATTCCCACCCTCATGCTGTTCAAGGACGGCAAGGTGGCGGGCACCCAGATCGGTGCCGTGGGCAAGGGCCAACTGGCCAAGTTTATCGACGGCGCCCTCTGATCCGTTTTTATCGCATGACCCGAGCCACCGCGTGAGGCGCTTTACGTCGCGCCTCACGCGATGCTAGGCTCTAGGGGTTCGCCGGGACACCGCTTGTCCCCCAGCCGCGAACCCTCTCCCCTCTTCTTTTAACGGCGCCCCGTGAGGTTTGCCCGTGTCCGATATCGAAACCAAAGACTCCAACGACGCCAAGGGCGCCGGCGACACGCCTGCGACCGAACCGCGTCCCCGTACGCGCCGCAAGGCGCCGCCTGCCGAAACGCAGGCGGTAGAAACGAGTGCTCCCGCACCGGCTCCGGTCAAGGCCCCGCCGCCATTGCCACCGGTGCCCGCACCGATGCCCGCGCCCGCCCCCCAGGCGGAACTGCAGCTTGGCAACACCTCGGCGCCGCCCGCCGACGCCCGACCGGCGTCGTCGCAAGGCGATTCCCGTGACGGTGGCCAGGCCAACCCGCCGCAGGGCGGCCAGGGCGGTCAGAACGGCCAGACGCAGGCGCGGGGCGACAACCCCAGCCCGCAGCAGAACCGCAACGACCGTGCCGATCGCAATCCTAACGGTGGCGCCAACCCCAACCCCAACGGCGGCGCCAACAACGCCAACAATGCCGAGCGCGAGGGCCGCGGCCGTCGTCGCCGCAACGAGCGCAACCCGCCCCGTCCGGGCGGTGGTGGCGGTGGCGGCAATCCGGGCAACGGCAATGGCGGCGGTGGCAACTACCAGCATCCGCGCAGCAACAATAACAACGGCTACCCCGTCGACGACGACGAGAACGCCGATGCCGGCAGCAACGATCGCCTGATCAACCTGACCGAACTCAAACGCAAAAACGCCATCCAGCTGCTCGAGTTTGCCGAGTCGCTGGGCGTGCGCGAGGGCGTGGCCCGTCAGCGCAAGCAGGATGTGGTGTTCAACATCCTCAAGGCCCATGCCCGGTCGGGCGGCGGCATCTGGGCGGAAGGCGTGCTGGAAATCCTGCAGGACGGCTTCGGCTTCCTGCGCTCGGCCGACGAGTCGTACCTGGCCGGCCCGGACGACATCTACGTCTCGCCGAGCCAGATCCGCCGCTTCAACCTGCGCACTGGCGATTACATCACCGGACGCGTCCGCCATCCCAAGGAAGGCGAGCGTTACTTCGCGATGCTCAAGGTGGACGACATCAACGGCGATCCGCCGGAGGCGTCGAAGAACAAGCTGTTGTTCGAAAACCTCACGCCGCTGTTCCCGCGCAAGTCGTTCAAGCTCGAGCGCGGCAACGGCTCCACCGAGGACATCACCGGGCGCATCCTCGACCTGGTGGCACCCATCGGCCGCGGCCAGCGCGGCCTCATCGTCTCCCAGCCCAAATCCGGCAAGACGATGATGCTGCAGAACGTCGCGCAGGCCATCCAGTACAACCACCCGGACGTCCATCTGATCATGCTGTTGATCGATGAGCGCCCCGAGGAAGTCACGGAAATCGCCCGCACGGTCCGCGCCGAAGTGATCAGTTCCACCTTCGACGAACCCGCGGTGCGTCACGTGCAGGTGGCCGAGATGGTGATCGAGCGGGCCAAGCGCCTGGTCGAGCACAAGAAGGACGTGGTGATCCTGCTCGACTCGATCACCCGCCTCGCCCGCGCCTACAACACGGTGGTGCCCAGTTCCGGCAAGGTGCTCACCGGTGGTGTCGACGCCAACGCCCTGCAGCGTCCGAAGCGGTTCTTCGGCGCGGCGCGCAACGTCGAGGAAGGCGGCAGCCTGACGATCATCGCCACGGCGCTGACCGATACGGGTTCGAAGATGGACGAGGTGATCTACGAGGAGTTCAAGGGCACCGGCAACATGGAAGTGCACCTGTCCCGGCGTATCTCCGAGAAGCGCGTCTATCCTGCCATCGACATCAACCGCTCCGGCACGCGCCGCGAAGACCTGCTGATCGACCCGGACCTGCTGGCCAAGATCTGGATCCTGCGCAAGCTCCTCCATCCGATGGACGAGTTGACGGCGATGGAGTTCATGCTCGACAAGATGAAGAACACGAAGTCCAACGACGAGTTCTTCAATTCGATGAAGCGCTGACCGCGCCTCACCGGAAGCTCGCGAAGAGGCCGCCCCAGGGCGGCCTCTTCGTTTTCACTACCTCACAAAAGCATTTGTTACCCTGCGCCGTCACGCCACACCTTTTACCGTCGGGCGTTTGCCCCCATGTGGGCGGCATCGGCCAAAAGCCCCCTCTTCAAGGAAAGCCCCTGTGTCCATCCCCAGCGCCGCCAAGAGCACGCCCATCGGCGACCGTAACGACCTGGTGGCGTACCTCGCCAAGGGCGAGAAGCCACGCGACGCCTGGCGGATCGGCACGGAGCACGAGAAGTTCGGCTTCTATACCGACGACCTGACCCCGCCGCCATTCGACGGCGATCGCCCCGGTATCCGCCAGCTGATGGAAACGCTGGCCACGCGCTTCGGCTGGGATGTCGCCCGTGAAGGCGACACGCCGGTAGCGCTTACCAAGGGCATGGCCAACATTACGCTCGAACCCGCCGGGCAGCTGGAGCTCTCGGGTGCGCCGCTGGAAACGATCCACGACACCTGCGACGAGGTGACCGACCATCTGCGCGAAGTGCGCTCGGTGGCGGAAGAACTCGGCATCGGCTTCCTCGGCATGGGCTTCCAGCCAAAATGGCGCCGCGACCAGATGCCCTGGATGCCCAAGGGGCGCTACAAGATCATGCGCGAGTACATGCCCAAGGTCGGATCGCTCGGCCTGGACATGATGACCCGCACCTGCACCGTCCAGGTCAACCTCGATTTCTCCAGCGAGGCGGACATGGTGAAGAAGTTCCGAGTCGCGCTCGCGCTGCAACCCATCGCCACCGCGCTGTTCGCCAACTCGCCCTTCACCGAGGGCAAGCCCAACGGCTACAAGTCGTTCCGCTCGCATGTATGGACGGATACCGACAACGATCGCACCGGCATGCTCGACTTCGTGTTCGAGGACGGCTTCGGCTACGAGCGCTATGTCGACTACATCCTCGATGTGCCGATGTACTTCAGCTACCGCGACGGCAAGTACGTCGACCTGGCCGGACAGGACTTCAAGAAGTTCATGCGCGGCGAGTTGCCGGCGCTGCCTGGCGTACGGGCCGACATGAAGGACTGGGCCGACCACCTGACCACCGCCTTCCCCGAGGTACGCCTCAAGCAATACCTGGAGATGCGCGGCGCCGACACCAGTACCTGGAATTCGCTGTGTGCCTTGCCGGCATTCTGGGTGGGCCTGCTGTACGACGACACCGCACTGGATGCCGCATGGGATCTCGTGAAGGACTTCACGAAGGCCGAGCGCCATGCCTTGCGCGACGGCGTGCCGAAGGAAGCGCTCGCCCTGCGCTTCCGCGACCACAGCGTGCGCGAATTGTCACTGGAAGCGGTGAAGATCGCCCGTGACGGCCTGAAGCGCCGCAACCGCCTGGGCCAGCGCGGCGTGGACGAGTCGGTATACCTCGAGCCGCTGGAGGAGATCGCCCTGTCCGGCAAGACCCAGGCCGATACCAAGCTCGAGCTTTTCCATGGCCCATGGAACGGCAGTGTCGATCCCGTCTTCCGCGACTACGCCTACTGAGACCCCAGCGATGCAGATGACCGAAACCCGGCTCGGCCGCCTCGACGATCTTCTCGCGTCGACAAACCGCCACTCACTCGAAACCCTCGACGGATTGTTCTGCGCGGCCCTGGTCGGGCCGGCCGAGGTCGGTGTCGACGAGTGCATGGCGGTCGTCGAGTCGGAAGACGCCATGCCGTGGCCGTCCGATGCCGTGGGCGAAGAAGCGGCCCTGCTCATGCAGGAATTCTGGGCGGTGATCGAGGCGCGCGTCGCTGGCGACCCGGCGCTGCTGGGCGAGGATTCCCTGCCGTTCGTCGACTCCCCCGAGGAGTTCGAGCAACTCGAGGACATCAGCGAGTACGACGGCGACTTTCCGCTGGCCAGCGACTGGGCGCTCGGCTTCCGCTTCGCCATCGACGCCTGGGAGGAAGCCTGGTCCGAGTGGCTGGACGAAACCACCTACCCCTTCGTCGGCATGCTGCTGACCCTCACCGCCGACCAGACCGATCCCGACCCCGGTACGCCGGCCGTGCCGCTGCCGACCTTTGAAGAGCGGATGACGCTGCTCAACGAGATACCGTTCCAGCTGGCGGCGCTGTATCGCCGACGTCACCCGGACCACGGGCGTCCGTTGCGTCGCGAGGACGCCAAGGTCGGGCGCAACGATAGCTGCAAGTGCGGCAGCGGGAAGAAATACAAGAAGTGCTGCGGCGCCGGCGGCTGATCCGCCCATAAAAAAAACCTCCCCGTTGCCGGGGAGGTTTTTTCGTATCAGGCCTCAGCCGATCGCCGAAGCGATCAGAACTGGTACTTGGCCGACACGCTGAGCAGGTTGCCCTTGTCGTCGCTCTCGCCGATCAGGCGGTCGTTCGTCGCGTCGGTGACGCCCGCGATGTGCGCCTTGTTGACAAAGATGTGCGCGTAACCGGCGTTGAGCTCGAAGTTCTCCGTGGCCTTGTAGCCGACGCCGAACGCCAGCCACTTGCGGGTGGAGTCGGGCACGCGCGGCGAGCGGGTGTCGTCGTAGGTCGGGGTGCTGTCCACGGCGATACCGGCACGCAGCGTCAGCTTGTCGGTCGGGTAGTACTCGCCACCGGCCGAGAGGAAGTAGCTGTTGCGCCAGCTGTAGTTCTCGCTGGTGGACGGCTGGTTCGGGTTCGAGTAATCGACCGTCAGATCCTTGAACTCGTCCCACTTGGTCCACGACAGGTCGAAGCCCAGGCCGAACTTGACGTCCTGGTGCCAGAAGCTGGCGGTGGCCACCACCGGCGTGGTGAAGCCCGCCGTGCCGTTGGTGTGGGTGAAGGGCGGCTGGCCGCTACCGAGCAGGGCACCGACGGTCGGGTTGGAAAGCACGGCCGAGACGTTGCTCGGCATCGTGAAGTTACCCGTGCCTTCCAGCGTGTGCTTGATCTTGCTGCGGTAGTTCAGCGCGATGCGGTCGTTCGGGGTCAGCCTCCACAGACCGCCGACCTGCCAGCCGTAGGCCCAGTCGTCGCCCTTGATCTTGGCCACGCCATCGCTGCCCGGCGGCACCACGGCGGCGTACTGGCCGGCCAGGGCACGAGCCACGGCAGGCGAGAGCTGGCCAGCCGCGGCGGCGCGCTGGATCAGGCCCAGGCCCACGGTGTTGTAGTTGATGGCGCTGGTCAGTTCGGCCGTGGTCTTCTGCGCGATGGCGCTGACGCCCAGGGCAAAGTTGTCGGTGACGTCGAACGAGGCCGACAGGGTGGCGTCATACGACTTGAAGTCGGACTTGATGGCGTTGTAACGACCCTTCCAGTCGCCGTCGTATTCGGTCTTGAAGCCGAACGGCGCGGTCAGGCCGAAGCCGACGTGCCAGCGATCGCTGACCTGGGTGGCCACGTAGAAGGCCGGCACCGGGATGGTGGTGCCCGCGTCGCCGCCGTTGCCACCCGAAATGGGACGACCCTGCGCGTCGGTGGCGGTGCCGTGGAACTTGGTGCTGAAGTTGATGCCGGTGACGTCGGCCTGGAACGTGGTGCCCTTGAGCATGCTCATGGCGGCCGGGTTGTTCACGATGACGGACGCATCGTCACCTGCCGCGGTGGAACCGGCGAAAGCGCGGCCGAGCGCAGCGGCACTGTTTTCCTTCAGCTGGAAGGCACTGGCGTGGGCGGCCTGCGGAGCCACGAGCGCGCCGGCGATGGCCAGCGAAAGGGCGGCGACGGCCAACGGGCGGGTACGGATCAACGTCTGCATGGTGGGGCTCCTGCTTGTTCTGTCTGAGTCGATGTCACAGTCGCGCAACGGAAAAGTTCTCGTTTTCATACGCGCGTTTAACAATCTGCGGGGGAACTCTGGACGACTTGACGAATAATTTGCAAGTGCCGGTGCAACAAATCTGCAGGAATGTGGTCCGCACGCGCCCGCGGACTCCGGCCTTTTGCTACCTTAGGTACTCGAACCGCCAGCGAGACCGCCGTCATGCACTGCTATGTCTACGCAAGCCTTCGCAAGCCAGATACCTACGTCTGGATGACCCGCCGGGACGGCCTCGACATGCTTCCCGAACCGCTGGTCCTCCTGCTGGGCGAACTCCGGTTCGTGCTCGAGGTGGAACTCACCCCCCAGCGCAAGCTGCCGCACAACGACACTGAGCAAGTGCTCATCAACCTGGCCGGGTGCGGCTGGCACCTGCAGACACCCCCGGGCGAAACCCTCACCGTCTGCAACCAGCCGAACCACAACCGCGAGATCGACCCCGACCAGATGCTCGTCCGGGCCTGAGCGGCCGAAACCGCATCGGGCGCGTGGTGCATCGCCAGGGTTAACGCCGCGTTACCGCGTACGGCCATGCGCGTCCGTATACTCCCGCGCATGGCCAATCCCAAACGTCGTCGACCGTCGCTGCCCAAAGCGCTGACCTGGTTCATTCCCGCCCTTGCCGCGGTCGCCTGCGCCGGCCTCACGGCGTCGCCGCTGGCGCTGATTCCCCTTCTGCTGGCCAACGCGCTGGTGATGGGCGCGGTGTGCCACGCGATCGGCTTCGACCCCGAAACCAGCTACCTGCGCACGGCCCTGCGCCGGGGCTCCGCCTACGTGGTGATTTTCACCGCGTATACGTTCGTGGTCTTCGTGCTGGTGGCGTGGCCCCTGCTCAAGCTCACCCAGGCCCCCAGCCTGGGCGCGGCGCTCCTGCTGGCCGCCACTCTGGTGGTGGCGCTTGCCGCCCTCTGGCGAACGTGGCCGGCGTTCGGCCTGATCTACCTATGGGACGACGCCTATCCCGAAGACAGCGGAACGGCCTCGTGGATCTTCACGGCACTGGCGCGCTCGGTGAGTTTCGGCCGCCACCTGTCCGCCGAGGAGCGTTTCTTCTCCCATTTCCTCCCGGCGGCATTCAGCCTGCTGGTGCTGGCCTTCTGCGCCGTCGCGCTGTCCGGTCTGTATGGGGTGTTTCCTTCGGAAATGCGCCTGGTCGCGCTTGCGTTTTACGGCGTGGTGCTGTTGCCGGTGGCAGGCATGGTGATCGCCAATCGCACCCTGCGCGCGTTGCTCCCGGATCGCCGCGGGCGCCTGGGCGCGACTCGCGGAAGTGCGCCGCGCCGCGACGACATCGGGCAGGACGCGGAACGCCCTGTGCCGACCCCGCCCGCGCCCATTCCCGTGCTCAGCAGCGAGGAAAGCCAGCCGGGTGTGCGGGAGCGTGCCCTGCTGCTGGCCACCCGCGAGGGTGACATCGCCCGCGCCGTCGCCCTGGTCGAAGCGGGTGCCGAACCGAACACCGGCGCCGAGCCCGGCGACCGCGACCAGCGCCCCGTGTTGACACTGGCGGCACTGTCCCCCGATTCACGCCTGCTTCGAGCACTGATCGCACGGGGTGCCACCGTCGATCGCGCCCACCAGGGCGTTACCGCCTTGCACGCCACCACACGCGACAGCTGGCATGGCCGGCCCGAGGCCGTACTCACCCTGCTCAGCAATGGCGCGAATGCGGCGGCCATCGACAATGAGGGCAACACGCCGCTGCACGGCGCGGTGCTCAGTGCCGAGCCCACCGTCGCGGCCATGCTGCTCGACGCCGGCGCGCCAGTGGATGCGGTGAACGCCGCCGGCGACACGCCATTGGCGATCGCCTGCCGCGCCGCCAACTGGGCGCTGGTACGGTTTCTCCTGGAGCATGGCGCCAAGGCGTCGCCCGTGGGCGGTGAGCCCGCGCTGGTCGCCGCGGCGGGCATCGCCGATGACGACGCCGAGGGCGTCAAGGTGCTGCTGCGCTACAAGGCGGCGGTGAACGCCACCGACGCCCACGGCCGCTCGGCACTGATGGCCGCCGCCGCCGAAGGGCACGAGCAGATCGCCCGCGCACTGCTGCAGGCGCACGCGCAACCCAACCTCGCCGATCGTCACGGCACCACGGCCCTCATGGAGGCCTCGCGCGCCGGGGCGCACGGCATCGTGCAGCTGCTGGCCGACGCCCATGCGGACGCGTCGCCGCGCGATGGCCACGGCCGCGACGCACTCACCCTCGCCTGCCAGTCGCCGCGCGCGCAGGCGGCCACGGTGCGTGCGCTGCTCGCCCTCGGCGCGCAGCCGAAAGACCCCGGCGCGGACGGCAGGAGCGCGCTGGACCACGCGGCCGGTGCCGGGCGCTGGGATTTCGTGGCGTTGCTCGATCCGGAAACGCCGCTGCCGACATCGCTGAGCGAGTCGGTCGTGCCCGAGGCCGGCGCCGATTCGCCCCTGCACCTCTACGACGCCCTGCGCTTCGGGCACTGGGCCGTGGCCTCCACGTTCACCATCAAGGTCCGCGCGTGGCCCGTGGAGGAACTGGCGGCGCTCTATGTCGATCTTGCAGGGTCCGGTTTCGAGGCGGCGCGCGCATGGCTGCTCGACCACGGCCTGCATGCCGAGGCGCGACTGGGTGCACCCGACGACGCGCCCCAGGCCGGACGCCGCCTGTTCGACGCACTGCTACCCCAACTGCCGCAATCGGCCGACGCCCTGCTGCAGCTGATGCGTGCCGGCGCCAGCCCGGCCGGCGCGGGTCTGCTCGGCCAGGCGATCTGCCGCCTCGACGGAGCCGACGAACGCCTGACCCTGGCGATGCTCGAGTCCGGTGCCGATCCGTTCGGGGCCGATGCCCGCGGACGCACTCCCCTGCACATGGCCGCCGCTACGGGCCGTAGCGCGCTGCTGGGCGCCCTGCTCGCCCGCGGCATGAATCCGAACGTGCGCGACGCAGGAGGGCGCACGCCGCTGCACGCGGCGCTCGAGCAAGGCGGCGAAAGCCTGCCACTGGTACGCCTGCTGGTGGCGCACGGCGCCGACCCCGAGGCCGCCGACGTCAATGGCGAAACACCCTACGGCCTGGGCATCGGGCATGGCGACGTCGAGCGCTGGCTGAGCTGGACGGCGTGGCCGCTGCCGCGTCGCCCCCTGCGTGCCGACGATCTGCCGGCCGCCGCCGCCGCAGGCGACGCGCAAGCCGTGGACCGACTCATGGAGCTGGGTTTCCCCGTCGACACACGCGACCACCAGGGCGCGACCGGCCTGCTCCGCGCGGCCGGTGCCGGACAGCGTCACGTCGTCGACCACCTGCTCCAGGCAGGCGCCGACCCGACCCTCGCCGCGGCCTCGGGCATCACGCCGCTGGCGGCGGCCGTCAACGCGCGCCGCGACACCATCGTCGAGGCCTTGCTTGCGCATGGCGTATCGGCCGACCAGCGACTGCCGGGCGAGACCACGGCGCTGATGATCGCCGCCGCGCTGGGTTATCCGGAGATCGCCGACATGCTGCTGCGCGCAGGCGCCGATGCGAAAGCCGAAGACGCCCACGGTCACACGGCCCTGCACGCCGCCGCGCAGTACTGCTTCGGCAGCAGCGACAGCCTGCGTGCGCGGCGCCTGCTGGACACCGTGATCGGCAAGGGCGCCGATGCGAACAAGGCCGACAAGGACGGCGTGACCCCGCTACTGATGTTGCTGGGTGCGAACCTGCGCCCGGGCGCCCCTGCCGATGCCACTCACCTCGGCGCCCTGGTGCCGGTGCTGCTGGATGCCGGCGCCCGGATCGAACATGCCGACCATCGAGGTGTCAGCGCGCTGCACGCGAGCGCGATGCACGCCCTGCTCGGGCCGGCGCGCGTGCTGCTGCAGCGTGGCGCCAATCGCAACGCCGCCGATGGCTTCGGCCGCACCGCGGGCGATGTCGCACGGCACCTGGGCTATGTGGACATCGCGCATGAACTGGGCAACCGTGTCGGCACCGTGCCCAGCGTGCGCCAGACACTCCGGCAACCCGCCCAGCCGGATTGAAGCGCCCCCTCACGTAAACGCGACACCCCCTGTAGGAGCGCGCGATGCGCGCGACATCTTCTCGCGGTGCCTTTCATGCTGGCGCGCCAGCTCCCTTGGGGGAATATCGCGAAGAGATGTCGCGCGCATCGCGCGCTCCTACAAATACCGTGTCGTGTGTCAGATGCGCGTTGTATGCCGTGCGTCCTGGCGGAAGGCTTGCCTCAGCCGTCTCGCTCGCGCTCGTCCACGGCGTCGGCTTCGAACAGCTGCTGCAGGTCGTGCAGGGCTTCCTTCGAGGACTGGATGAGCGCCGCGTCGTCGTCGTACACGAGGTACTGGGCGCGCAGCACCTGCTCGTCGTGCTTGCGGAAACGGGCGATACGACTGTCGACGACCTCCGCCGGCATGTCCAGCGACTGGAGCACGTGGCGGGTCATTTCCAGGCTGGAGTAGAACGTCTCGCGCACGGGTTCTTCGATGCCGATGTCCATCAGGCGGAAGGCGTGCTGGCGGTTACGTGCACGGGCGATGATCTTCAGGTGCGGATACTGCCGCCTGACCAGCCGGGCGGTGCGGATGTTGGCCTCCGGATCGTCGGTGGCGATGACGAACACCTCGGCCTTGTCGGCCTGGGCCGCACGCAGCATTTCCGGACGCGCGGGGTCGCCGAAGAACAGCGACGTGCCACCGAACCGCCGCGAGGTATCCACCTGCTCCACCGAGCTTTCCAGGGCGACGAACGGGATGTCCTGCGCGCGCAGCATACGCGCGACGATCTGGCCCATGCGGCCGAAGCCCGCGATGATGACCCGCGGCGTATCGGACTCGATGGTGTCGAATGCGCGGTCGGGCGTGTGCGTGCGCTCGTGCACCAGCCGGGAAGCCGCCAGCACCAGCAGCGGTGTCAGCGCCATGGACAGCGAGATGGCCATGACCATCAACCCGCGCTGGCTGTCGTCGATCAGGCGGTTCTGCTGGGCGAGGTTGAGGATGACGAACGCGAACTCGCCGCCGCTGGCCAGCACGGCGGCAAGCCGCACGGAATCGGCAGTGGTCAATGCGCCGATCAGCCGGCCCAGCGGCACGATCAGCATCGCCTTGACGGCCAGCAGCAAGACCACCATGCCCAACACCAGGAGCGGCTTGGCCACCAGCAGCGCGAGGTCGACCGACATGCCCACGCTGACGAAGAACAGCCCGAGCAGCAGCCCCTTGAACGGCTCGATGTTGGATTCCAGTTCGTGCCGGTATTCCGAATCCGCCAGCAGCAGGCCGGCCAGGAAGGCACCGAGCGTGACCGAGATGCCGGCCAGTTCCATCAGCCATGCCGTGCCCATGACCACGAGCAGGGCCGTCGCGGTGAACACCTCGGTGCTCTTGGCGCGGGCGACGAAACGGAACACGTGGCGCAACAGCAGGCGACCGCCCAGGATCACCCCGAAGATGGTGCCGACCACCCGCAGCACGCTGGCCAGGTCAGGGCCGTGCGCATCGTGGGCCACGGCGCTGCCCAGCAGGGGCACCGCGGCGATCAGCGGAATGGCGGCCAGGTCCTGGAACAGCAGGATGGCGAAGGCCTGGCGACCGTAGGCCGAACCGGCTTCCTTGCGCTCGGCCAGGATCTGCAGGCCGAAGGCCGTGGAAGACAGGGCCAGACTGCCGCCGACGATGACGCCGGCTTTCCAGGTGAGGCCGAACAGGAAATAGCCGATGGCGCCGAGCGCCAGCGCGCAGGTAATGACCTGCAGGCTGCCGCTGCCGAATACCGCGCGTCGCATCACCCACAGGCGCGATGGCGACAGTTCCAGCCCGATCACGAACAGCATCAGCACGACGCCGAAATCGGAGATCGTCGCGACACCCTCGGTGTCGTTTACCAGACCGAGGACCGACGGCCCGATGACCACCCCTGCCAACAGGTAGCCGAGCACGGCGCCAAGGCGGAAGCGCTTCGTGAGGGGCACGGCCACGACCGTCGCCAGCAGGAAGACGACGGCCGTCTCGAGAAAGTGATGTCCATCCATCCTGCGACTCCCGGAAGATCGTTCCGGATTATGTCACGCGAGCGAACACGCTGGCCTCGCACGATCGGCCAGCGATGCGGCGCATCAGCTCTTCAGCCAGCGCGCCACGTCCACCGCGAAATACGTGAGGATCGCGTCCGCGCCGGCACGCTTCATCGCCAGCAGGGATTCCATGACCACGGCCTTCTCGTCCAGCCAGCCGTTCTGCGCGGCGGCCTTGATCATCGCGTACTCGCCGCTGACCTGATAGACGAAGGTGGGCGCGCCGAAGGTGTCCTTCACCCGACGGACGATGTCCAGGTAAGGCAGGCCGGGCTTCACCATCACCGCGTCCGCACCCTCGGCGAGGTCTAGCTCCACCTCGCGCAGGGCTTCGTCGCTGTTGCCGACGTCCATCTGGTAGGTGTGCTTGTTGCCCTTGCCCAGGTTGCCCGACGAACCCACGGCGTCGCGGAACGGGCCGTAGAAGCTGGACGCGTACTTCGCCGAATACGCCAGGATGCGCGTGTGGATATGGCCGGCTTCCTCCAGGGCATCGCGGATGGCACCGATACGCCCGTCCATCATGTCGGACGGGGCGATGAAATCCATGCCGGCTTCCGCCTGCGCCAGCGACATCCGGATCAGCGCCTGCACCGTGGCGTCGTTCATCACGTAGCCGTCGGCGTCGATCAGGCCGTCCTGGCCGTGCGTGGTGTACGGGTCCAGGGCCACGTCGCCGATCAGGCCCAGGTCGGGAAAACGTTCCTTGAGGGCCCGCGTCGCGCGCTGGAACAACGCCTGTGCGTTCCAGGCCTCGGCGGCGTCTTCGCTCTTCACCTCGTTGCCCACCGACGGAAACAGGGCCAGTGCCGGGATGCCCAGCGCCACGCACTCCTCGCCGAGCTTCAACAGCTGGTCGATCGAGAGCCGTTCCACGCCCGGCATGGAGGCCACCGGCTGTCGTACGCCTTCGCCATCGACAACGAACGCGACCATGATCAGGTCGGACACGGTGAGCACGGTCTCGCGCATCAGGGCGCGGGAGAAGGCATCGCGGCGCATGCGACGCATGCGGACGGCGGGGAAGGTCATGAAGGGTGGCCTGTGGGTGGGCAAGGCCACCATTTTACGCCTCGACCGCGATCGCGGTGGCGGCACGGGGTCGCAGGCCTCAGGCCACCTCGATACCGCACGTCGCACCGCGGACCAGCGCGATGCCGTACACCTCCGAGAGCAGCGCCGGATCGAGTGTCGCCCCCGGCGACCCCTGCCGCAGCAGGCGACCGCCGGCCATCAACGCCACCTCATCGGCGTAGCGCGCGGCCAGTGCCAGGTCGTGCAGCACGGCCACCACGCCGAAACCCTGGGTCGCAAGGGCGCGGGCCCGGCGCAGGATGAAGTGCTGATGGGCAATGTCGAGCCCGGCCTCGGGTTCGTCCAGAAGCAGCCACGCGCCGTGGCTGGCCCCTTCCCATACCTGCGCCAGCACCCGGGCCAGGTGCACGCGTTGGCGCTCGCCACCGGACAACACCGTGTAACGCCGCCCACGCAGCGCCCAGGCATGGGCCGCGTGCAGCGCCGCGGTGACGATGCCGGCATCGCGCGTCCGGTCGGCCGGGTGGGGCCCGCGGCCCAGCGCCACCACTTCCTCCACGGTGAAGCCGAAGTCGAGATCCACGCGCTGGGAAAGCATGGCGCGTCGCCGGGCCAGGTCGCGCGGGTGCCATGCCGACAACGCGCGATCATCGAGCGTGGCCACGCCCCCGCTCGCATGCGTCAGGCCGGCAAGCACTTTCAGCAGGCTGCTCTTGCCCGCGCCATTGGGGCCGATCAACACCAGCAGCCGGCCCGACGCCGCGGTCAGCGACACGTCGTGCAGGATGTGCCGTCCCTGGCGAACCAGGTCGACGTGGCGAGTCGCCAACCGCCCCCGCAGCGCCGTCACCGCGCCGCACCGTTGCCGCGCCCGCGCAGCAGCCAGAGGAAGAAGGGCCCACCGACGAGCGCGGTGAGCACCCCGATCGGCAGTTCGCCGGGCGCGACGACCGTGCGTGCCAGCGCGTCGGCCGCCACCAGCAGCGTGGCACCGCCCACCGCGGAGGCCGGCAGGAGCAAGCGATGGTCGGGGCCGAAGCCCATGCGCAGCAGATGCGGCACGATCAGGCCGACGAAACCGATCACGCCGGTAAAGGCCACCGAGGCACCGACGGCCAGCGCGACCAGACCCACGAGGAAGGGCTGCAGGCGCTCGGGCCGGTGGCCGAGCAGCGTCGCCTCGCTCTCGCCCAACAACAGGGCGTTGAGCCCTGCCGCGGCGGAGGGAAGGCACAGCAATGGCAGCAGTATCCACGGGGCCACCGTGGCCAGCCGCGACCAACTCGCGCCACCCAGGCTGCCAAGCGACCAGAAGGTCAGGTCGCGCAGCTGGTTTTCGTCCGCCAGATAGGTCAGCAGGCCGACCCCGGCCATGGCGATGGCGTTCACCGCGACGCCGGCGAGCAGGAGATGGCTGACGCCGCCACGATGGCGGCCCAGCACGTAGACGAAGGAGGTCGCGCCCAGGCCACCCACGAACGCCGCGGCGGCGACCCGCCAAGAGCCGGCCTGGCCACCGAGCACGATCGCGCCGACGGCGCCGAGGGCCGCGCCGGCGGACACGCCGATCAGACCGGGATCGGCCAGCGGGTTGCGGAACAGGCCCTGCATCGTCGCCCCGCCGCTGGCCAGCGCCGCGCCGACCAGGATCGCCAACAGCACCCTGGGCAGCCGCAGGCCGAGCACCACCGCGTCGTCGCCGCGCGCCGCGAGGCCATCCATCGCACGCAGAAGGGATGCAAGCACCTCGCGCGGCGGAATGTCGATGGCGCCGTGGCAGAGGCTCCACAGCACCGCCACGACGAGCAGCAGGACGAGCGCCGGCAGCGCCAGGCGGCGCCACGTCAACGTCGGCAACACGGCCACCACGGTGCTCATGGCGCGAGGAAAGACCAGCGCCGTTGCAGCGCGAGGGCCTCGTCGGCCGTACGCGGGCCGAAACCGAGCAGCGCCTGGCCCGGCACGAAGAACACCCGCCGGGCCTTGCCGGCCGGCGTATCGGCGACACCCGGCAGGGCCAGCACACCCGCGATGCCACCGACCGCCGCTTCGCGCTCCTGCATGAGGACGATGACGTCGGGCGCCATGGCCACCAGTGCTTCGGGAGACACGGCCTTGTAGCCGTCGATGCCCGCGGCGACATTGCGGGCCCCTGCCAGGACCAGCGCACGGTCGGCGGCCGTCTCCGCGCCGGCGGCCATGGGGCTGCCCTGCCCTGTCGACATGAGGAACACCGCGCGGGGATGATGGGACATGGCAACCACCGCAGCCGACAGTGTCGCGAACGTGCGCGTCACGCTGCGCGCCAGCGACTCCGCGTCCGCCGCGTGGCCGGTGAGCGCACCCACGCTGCGGATTTTCGCAACGATGTCCTCCGGCGTGCGCGATGCGGGCAACGAGGCGGTGCGCACACCCGCCTCGCGCAGCTGCGCCAGGGCCGCGGGCGGACCGGCATCGTGGGTCGCCACGATCAGGTCGGGGCGCAAAGCGAGCACGCCTTCCGCACTCAACTGCCGCACATAGCCGACCTGCGGCAGCGACGTGGCCGCCACGGGCCAGGTGCTGGTGCTGTCCACCGCGACCAGGTTGCCTTCGGCGTGGATGGCGTAGAGGGTCTCGGTGACGTCGCCGCCCAGGGCGACGATGCGCGACGCGGCGTTCGCTGTGAGCGACACGCACGCGAGCAGGGCGGCAAGCGCGAGATGACAGACACGGGTCGTCTTCATGCCGCCGCTCCTGCCGCTGCCAGCAACGCCCGCCAGTCGTCGCGCTCCGGCACGCCCGGTTTGCGCCGGCCGAACACCTGCACGATCTGCGTGCCGTCCTCCGCGTACAGTTCCAGTGACGTGACCATGCCTTCGGGTACCGGCTTGCGCACGATCCAGCTTTCGGCAATCGCGTCGGCACGAAGGTGCAGGTTGAAGTCGTCATCCAGCACGTTGAGCCAGGGCCCGGCCATCGCCACCTTCCGCACCGGGCCGGTATGGATCTGCACCACGCCCGGCGAGCCGACGAAGACCATCAGCGGCTCGCCACCCGCCGCCGCGCCTTCGAGCACCCGGCGCACGGTGCCATCGTCCACCCGGCTGGCGAACTCCGACCCCACCAGCCGCAGGGCCTGCGTGCGGGTCACCCGGTGCTTCCTCAGCAAGGCGAAGAAGTCGTGCGGGTCGCGCAACGCACGCCATCCATCGCGGAGTGCATCGACGGATACCTCGTCATCCGACTGCTGCACCGGAAGCGGGTCCGCCACCGCCACGCAATCGATGAGCGGTGACTGCACGGCCGCCGTGTAGCGATGCACCAGCGAGCGCCAGGCCGGACGATCGCTGTGTTCGGTGAGGTACACCTTGTGCACAGCCTTGCCGTCGCCGTCGAAGAACTGCAGGCTTTCCAGCGTGCGTCCGCGCGCCGATTCGCGAACCGCAAAACCGTAACGCCAGTGGGTGAGGAAAAGGCGGAGGTCGATATCCTCCGCAAGCACGATGCCCATGGTGCCGCCGATATCGATGTTCTCGTAACGGCCTTGCTTTTCATGCACACAGTACGCGTTGCGGGTAAGCGCCATCACACGCCCCAGCGAGGGAATCTCGCGGATCAGGCCCGGCAACTCACCCTCCAGTCGCGTAACCCCGTCGCCGACGCGACTGGCCACGAGTTCGCCCTCGCTCACGCCCAGGCGTTGCGCCGCGTCGCGGGCGCGAAGCCCGGGTTCGGCGTCGCGCAACCGTCGCCAGCCGTCCACCAGCGCGGGTATGTCCAGGCGTAATGGCGCCGATACGGGAATCTGCTGCATGGTCGTATCCTCAGAAGGTGTAACGGGCCGATACCGAGACGGCACGCCCCGGCATGGTCAGGCGTTCGATCTGTGCGTTGCGCACCTGGGCGTCGTCCACACCGCCACCGGTGGCCACGTTGGTCAACACGCCGCCGTGCAACGAGCCCCAGTCCCAGTACCTGCGATCGGCCAGGTTGGTGACGCCGGCCATCAGCTCCAGCGCAGCGATGGGTTTCCAGTGCGCGTAGAGGTCGATCGTCGCGTAACCCGGCGCGCGATACGTGTCGGCATCGTCCAGGCGCGACTTGCGGCGCACGCCCTTGCCGATCAGTTCGGCGCCCCACGTCGATGCGTCGTAGGACACACCCACGACAGCGGACAAGGGATCGACGCTGTTCAAGGGCGACGTGCCGCCGACGCCATAGACCTGCTTGTCACCCCTGGCGGCGGACAGGCTGCCCTGGATGCGCCAGCCGCGCAGCGCGTCGCTCAAGGCACCGAGCATCAGGCCGCCGGAGGCTTCGGCACCCTTGATGGTGGCGCGAGGGAAGTTCACCGCCTGCATGACGATCAGCAGGTTCTGGTTGAGCGCCCATTGCGGCCACTGGCTTCGATCCAGCGTGTAGCCGCCATATATGAAGTTGCGATAGCGGTTGTAGTACGTGCTTGCCGAGAAATAGCCCAGCTCGCCGTTACCGCGCACGCCGATCTCGATACCCCTGCTGGTCTCGGGCTTCAACGTCGGATTGGGCACGATGCCGTAGAGGCGTGGCGTACCCCATGCCACCGCCAGTTCGCTGTACAGCGGCGGGCGGAAACCCTGCGCGTAGCTCGCGTAGAGCTCGACGTTCTCCGCCATCGCGTAGGTGGCGCCGAGCTTTGGCGAGAATCGGCTCTTCGTCACGTTGCCGAGCCCATCCTGGACGAACGCGCCGTCGTAGTAGGGATCGTTCCGGTCGGGTCTGAAGGCATAACGGTCCCAGCGGACACCGGGCGTGACACGCAACCGGCCGTCCATCAGGACGAGCTCGTCCTGCGCGAAAACGGCGTAGCGATCGGTATCGTTGCGCGGGAAGAAGCGCAGCGGGTAGTTCTCCGGCATGTACGGCGAACGACTCGACACGACGCCGGTAGCCACGTTTCTGCCCTGACCATTCAGCTCGCCCGACGGCGTGGTACGCGAGGCCTCGATGCCATAGGCGATACGCTGGTCGACGTCGCTACCCTGAAGCGAACGGAACAGCGTTAGCTTGCCGCCCCACAGCCTTTCGCTCAGGTCGCTCAGGTAGAGGCGATCGTAGGTCGCGGCGCGCGAGGGCACATTGGCCAGGGTACGCGTGCTCGATTGGGTTTCCGACGTCTGCCACCACGCGTCCCACTCGACACGATCGGCGATGCCCAGGTCGATGTCGGCGTATCGTTGCCCCACCGAAACGCGGGTGCGCGTGGCACGGTCGGCCGCGACATCCGCCAGGAGCCGCGTGGTGCCGGCCTGGCCCAGCCCGCTGAGTACGTCGGTATCGACGCGGTTGCGGTACATGTCGACCGTGACGCGATCCTCGCGCCCCGACAGTGCGACATGCACATACTTGCCCAGCACGCTGGTGGTGTTCTGCGTCAACGGATCGGGGCGAGTGCGCAGATAGTTGGCCGTGTCGACATCGCCGGTGTTGCCGAGCTGGTTCGCTTCGCGATGATCGGCGACGAACACGATGCCGTTCTTCGGCGTGCCGCCCGCCAGCGTCAGCGACGTGCCCAGCGAGCGCTCGGCACTGCCGTAGCGCTCCTTCACCGATACGTAGACATCCTTGCCATCACGCAAGTAATCGGCGGGGTCCTTGGTGGTGTAGCGCACGGTGCCGCCGAGTGCGTCCGAAGGGTCAAGGGCGGATGCGGGGCCCCGGACGATCTCGACACTCTTCAGGGTGTCCGGGTCGACGAAGCTGCGTCCGGCACGCATGCCCGTGGTCGAGAAGCCGAAGGCGCTGGAAGCCGATACGCCGTCGGTCAGGATGGCCACGCGGTTACCGCCCAGGCCGCGGATATTGAAACTGTCGAGGCCCCAGCGCCCCGCCGTGCCCACGGCCGAGACGCCAGGTTCGTATTTCACGAGATCCCGTATGTCGACGACGAGGTGGCGATCCATGGCCTGGCGATCGATGACCGACACGGTGGCCGGCACATCGAAACGGAATGCCGAACCGATCGCGGTCACGGTGATGCGCGGCAGCTCGTCGGTGGTCGTAGCGGCTACTGCATCGGCGGCGTCGCGACCGTTGGCATGGGCAAGGGGCGAACAGGAGAGTGCCGCGCCGATCAGCGCGGCGAGGGCATGCTTTGGCAACACGTGATAGGTCCTTCGCAAGGTCGTGCCGATGAGGCACGTTTCGGGAGCTTGCGAAGGAGGCGTCCTGCCTCCGGCTGGCGCCGGTCAAGGGGAGCCGCACCCGGAGGTGCGACGTCGCGCCATGTTAATGCGAATGGTTCGCATTAATAACCACCCAACACGCTGTTTGTGGATCAGGCCTCGATACGGTTCGTGGTTTCCGTATCGAAGAAATGCACCCGCTCACGGTGGAAGCCGAGGGCGATCTCGCTGTCCGGTCGCACCGTGGAGTGCGGCGGCACGCGGGAGACGAGTTCGTCGCCGCCATGGCGCATGTTGAGGAACACCTCGTTGCCGACCGGCTCCACCACGTCGACATGCGCGTGCAGCCGTGCCTCGACACCGGGGTGATCGTCGACGGTGAGCAGGTCTTCCGGGCGGATACCGACGATGAGCGGCTTGTCCACGTACGCGGCCAATACGTCGCTCTGCGTGCCGAGGGCCAGCGTGCCCTCCTTCATCACCAGGCGCAGTCCGTCCTCGCGGCGTAGCGTGCCGTGGAAGAGATTCATTGCGGGACTGCCGAGGAAGCCCGCGACGAACAGGTTCACCGGCTTGTTGTAGAGGTTCATCGGCGTATCCAGCTGCTGGATGACTCCGCCGTTGAGCACCACGATGCGCTGGCCGAGCGTCATCGCCTCGATCTGGTCGTGCGTGACGTACACCATGGTGGCGCCCACGCGGCGGTGGATGCGCGCGATCTCGACACGGGTGGAAAGGCGAAGCTTGGCATCGAGATTGGACAGCGGCTCGTCGAGCAGGAATACCGACGGGTCGCGCACCATCGCGCGCCCCAGCGCCACACGCTGCCGCTGCCCGCCAGACAGGGCCGCGGGACGATGGTCCAGGCGCTCGTCCAGTCCCAGCATGTCGGAGGCACCCGCCACTCGACGATCGATCTCGGCCTTGTCCACCCCGCGCAGGCGCAGGCCGAAGCCGAGGTTCTCGCGCACGGTCATGTGCGGATAAAGCGCGTAGTTCTGGAACACCATGGCGATGTCGCGGTCTTTCGGCGGCACGTCGTTGACGACGCGGTCGCCGATGCTCAACGTGCCGCCGGAGATCGACTCCAGCCCGGCGATCATGCGCAACAGCGTGGTCTTGCCGCAGCCCGACGGCCCGACCAGCACCAGCAACTCGCCGTCGGCGATGTCGAAGCTCGCCTCCTTCAGGGCCACATGGCCGTTCGGATAAACCTTGCGCACCTTGTCGAGGCGAACTGCTGCCATCACTTACTCTCCCGTTGACCCGCATCCGAGGGGCAAATGCCCCGCCATGGACACGGGCGATGCGGTATTCTGCCCGCGTAAACGTTTACGTCAAAGTGTCGGTCGCGCGCCACCGTTTTTGAACGCCCCATGCGTGTGAAGAGGGCGTGGAGCAAACCGTCACTGGACGCCAGCGCCCGCGCGAGGCAACCTTGCGGGCTTCCGTGATCTGACAGGTCTGAAAAAACATGTCCAACGTGAGCGCCGCGGCGCCGACTCTGCTCGCCGACCTCGGCGGCACCAATGTGCGCTTCGGCATCGCGCATCCGGAAGCGGATCAACCACTTATCCAGGAAAGTATCCGGCGTTACCACGTCAAGGACTACGCCTCCCTTGGCGATGCCGCCAAGCAGTACTTCAAGGAAACCGGCCACGAGGCGCAGCGCGCCATCATCGCCGCGGCCGGCCGTATCGACAACGGCGAGACGGTCAAGGTCACCAACAACCCGTGGGCGATCTCGGCGAAGAACCTCGCAGCCGAGCTCGATCTGGAATGGGTGCACCTGGTCAACGATTTTGCCGCGCAGTCCATGGCGGTCATGCTGATGAGCTCCGCGAAGGACGCCAGCGGCCACCAGGACCTGGTGGAGGTGGGTACCGTCCCGGTGCCGAAGATCGGCGCCAAGGACGAGCAGACCTTCGTGGTGGTGGGCCCGGGCACCGGCCTGGGCGTGGGTGGCCTGCTCATTCGCGGCGAGAAGGTCAGCGTGCTGCAGACCGAAGGCGGCCACGCCGGCTTCGCCGCGCACAGCGCCGAGGACATCGAGATCCTCAAGGTGCTGAACCTGCGTTACGGCCGCGTCTCCAACGAGCGCCTGATCTGCGGCCAGGGCCTGGTCAACCTCTACGAGGCGATTTGCGAGATCTCCGGCCAGAAGCCGCGCGCGGACATCACGCCCGAAGAAATCACCAAGCTGGCTACGGACAAGAGTTGCGCCATGTGCGACCGCGCCGTGGAAACCTTTGCCGGCATCTTCGGCAGCGTGGCCGGCGACCTCGTGCTGACCCTGGGTGCCTGGGACGGCGTGTACCTTACCGGTGGCATGACACCGATCCTTCTTCCGTGGATCCAGAAGGGCAAGTTCCGCGAGCGCTTCGAGGCGAAGGGTCGTTTCCGCGACACGATGGAACAGGTACCGACGCAGGCGATCATGAACCCGGAACCGGGCCTCATCGGTGGCGCGGCGCTGGCCATCGTGGAAGCCGGCGGCACCCCGCTGCGCCGCTGACACCCAGGCGGCAGCCGCCATGCGTCATGCCGCGCGCAGCTGGAGCCCCAGCGCGCGCATGACGCGCATGACCGTCGCGAATTCCGGATTGCCCTCCGCCGAGAGGGCGCGATACAGCCCCTCGCGCGACAGGCCCGCCGCGCGTGAGACGCGGCTCATGCCACGCGCCCGGGCGATATCGCCCAGCGCGGCACGAATGAGGCTGCCATCACCCGGATCGTCGTCCAGGCTGGCGTTGAGATAGGCCATGTGATCCGCCTCGGTGACGAGGCGCTCGACGGGGTCCCAGCGAGTGAATTTCTCTTGCATGCTTGCTTGTCCCATGAGGCGGCACGTGCCGTGGCTTTCCTGATGTCACGCTGTTGCGAAGTCTTGTCTCCACCGCAGAGCAGGATGACCATCACGCCCGAACGCTGGATGAAATAGACCCGGTAGCCCGGTCCGTGATCGATGCGTATCTCGCGGACGCCCTCGCCCACATGCTTGACGTCACCGAGATAGCCGAGCGAGAGCCTGCGGATCCGGACATCGATGCGCGTGACGGCCGACCGATCGCGGAGCGACGACAACCAGCGGCGGAACGTTTCACTTTCGGCAATCTCGTACATGCCGCGCAACGTAACTCATAAGTTACACATGTGACCTATGGATTACAAGTATCGAGACGATAGATTACGCAGCAAAAAGCTGATCTGCCGAAAAAACAGTCTTTCCGATCAGAGGGGAGGCGCCAGCAGGGCGTCGAGGTCGCTCTCGTCGAAGCTCAGCCGCTCCCGGCTGCCGCCGCCTTCGAGGACGGCATCGGCCAGGTCAGCCTTGCGCGCCTTCAGCTCCTCGATGCGCTCCTCGACCGTGCCCGCGGTGATCAGGCGATAGACGAATACCGGTTTGTCCTGACCGATGCGGTGCGCGCGATCGCTGGCCTGCGCTTCGGCGGCGGGGTTCCACCAGGGGTCGTAATGGATGACGGTGTCCGCGCTGGTGAGGTTCAGGCCCACGCCGCCCGCCTTCAACGAAAGCAGGAACAGCGGTACGTCGCCTTCCTGGAAGCGCTGCACCGGCTCGGCACGATCGCGCGTTTCGCCGGTAAGCGTAACGTAGCTGATACGACGCCGATCGAGCTCGGCCGCGATGAGCTTCAGCATCTCGGTGAACTGACTGAACAACAGCACCCGACGGCCCTCGGCCAGCAACGCGGGCAACATGTCCATCAGCAGTTCGAACTTGGCCGAGTCGCGCACGCCGCGCGCGGCCTCGAGCTTCACCAGGCGCGGATCGCAGCAGACCTGACGAAGTTTCAGCAAGGCGTCGAGCACCACGATGCCGCTATGCGCGATGCCACGCTGCGCGATCACCTCGCGCAGCTCCTCCGCCAGTGACAGGCGCAGGCTTTCATAAAGGTCGCGCTGGCGCGACTCCATCACCACACGGCGCGTGATCTCGGTCTTGGCAGGCAGTTCGGAGGCCACCTGTGCCTTCGTGCGACGAAGGATGAAAGGTGCGATGCGCCGGTTAAGGCGGTCCTGGCATTCGATGTCCTGGTGCTTCTCGATCGGCGCGCGATAGTGCCGACGGAACGCGCCTTCGTCACCGAGCAGGCCGGGGACGGCGAGGTCCACCTGCGACCACAGTTCGCCGAGGTGATTCTCCAACGGCGTACCGGTGAGACAGAGGCAGCGCGGCACATTCATCGCGAGCAGCGCCCGGCGTGCCTGCGTGCGGGGGTTCTTCACCTGTTGCGCTTCGTCCAGCACCACCAGCGAGAACGCCTGTTTCTTCAGCGTCTCCACATCGCGTGGCAGCAGCGCATACGTGGTCAGGATGACATCGCGCTCGCCGATATGGGCGAAGGTTTCGGCACGCTGCGGGCCATGCAGTGCAAGCACGCGCAGGCCAGGAGCGAAGCGAGCCAGCTCGGACGACCAGTTGGGTACAAGGCTGGTCGGCACCACGACCAGTGCCGGCGACTCGAGGTTGCCGCTTTCCTTCAGGGCCAACAGGTGGGTGATGAGCTGCAGCGTCTTGCCAAGCCCCATGTCGTCGGCGAGCACGCCGCCCGTGCCGGCCTCGGCCAGCGCGTTCATCCAGCGCAGGCCGTCACGCTGATAACCGCGCAACTCGGCACGCAGGCCTTCCGGCACGGCATCGCTGGCACGCTCCGCCGCCTCGCGCAGGCGCTTGGTAAAACCACGCAGGCGCTCGGGCGCCTCGAACGAACCGCCGCTGGGCAGGGCCTGCACCAGTTCTTCCAGGCGACCGGCCTGCACGCGGGGCAGGTGCAATTGCTGACGCGGTTTTTCGAGGTATTCCGCCAGCGGCGCCAGCAGACCGCGCAGTTCCTTCAGGCGCACCGGCACGCGGCGACGCTCGTCCACCGGTGCATACCAGACGGAATCCTCCGCCTCGCCCGGGGTGGGGCTCAGGCTGAGCTGATGCTCCGCCAGTGCATGGGCCACGGCGGGCAGCAGGTTGACCCGCTTGCCCTCCACCTCGATGCCGATTTCCAGGTCGAAGGCGCGGTCGGCGTCGTCCTCGTGAGCCTTGCCGTACCAATGCACCGGACCTTCCAGCACCTCGAAGGGAAAGCTGCGGTCGTATTCCAGCACGAAGCCGTCGGCTTCGAGTCGGGGACGCAATGCGAGCCAGCGCGCGGGGGTGTTCACTTCCAGCGCACCGGCATAGCCCTTGCCGGGAAACAGCCAGGCATCGTCGGGCAGCGTGTCGGCCATGTCCCAGGGCAGGCCCTCGGTATCGACGGCCGGATTGAGGCCCGCACCTTCCAGGGTTTCCATGGAGGCGAGTTCTTCCGCCCGACGCCGCGCGATCTCCAGCAAGGCACCGTTACGCACGCGGCGCACCAGCGGCTCGCCGCCGCGCCCCGGAAGCCGTTCGCCGGCGTAATCGAAGGCGAGCCGGCCATACGCCAGCGGCGGGGTGCCGGCGGCAAGACGGGCGTGCCGCGTCAGCGCGTGCAGTACCAGCACGGGCCGTGGCGACACCTCGGCACGGCGCATGTCGCCGAACACCTGCGGTGCGGGAAGGCGCGATCCCATGCGCGTACCCGCCACACCGGTCATGAAAGCGGCCGTGCTTTCGGGCGGCAGGGGCGGCAGGTCCAGCCAGGTGTCCTCGTCGGGCGAGCCCTCCAGCGGGCCCACTTCCGCGTGCTCGGCATCGAGGAACCACAGCGAGCCGACGCGGAACAGCCGCTGGCTGGCGGGAAGTGCCGGCTGCAGTTTCTGGCTGCCGTCCTTCTCCAGATTCCAGCGCCAGCTGAGTGCGTGCGGCTGGCCGCGCGACAGCTTGAGTCCCGCCACGCCGCCGAAAAAGCATGGCGCGCCATCGAGCACCTCGGATAACAGCTGGTCGCCCAGTGCACCGGCGAAGCGCGCGTAGCTGCGGCTCTTGCGAAGGGTTTGCGGCAGGCCGAGCACCGTCGAGGCCAGGCGTTTTTCGGCCACGGTGAGCGCGGCATCGGGAAGATGGCGGCTGTCCAGCGGGGTGGGCCGCGAATAGCGCCCTTCCTCGCCGAGCGTCAGCAGCACCGGCGCAACATCCAGGCGGGCGGCCGGTTCGTGGTCGTCGTTGACGCCCTCGAGGAAGAAGCCGAGAACGATACGCCCGGCCGATGGCTCGGGCGCCGCCGGCTCGACGAGCGCGCGCTGCCATGCCACGGGTAACCCGTCGGCCATGGCGTGACGCCTGCGCTTGTCGTCCGGTTGATGCATCCGTATGCGAGCCTTTCGGCGCGACCAAAACAGGAAGCTTAGCAAAGGCGGCACGGCGTGCCCGTAGGACTTTTTACCCCGCGGACCGTCCCGGTTCAGCCAGCCGGGAGATGCCTCATGCGGCCGGTGCGCGGTGCGGAAAGAGGTCGACGGGGTATTCGGCCTTCTGTTCGCGGCCCATCAGCGTGCGCAGCCCCTGCTCGGGCGTGACCTCGCCATGGAGCACGGAGCGCACGGCGGCGGAGATCGGCAGGTCCAGCCCGTGAAACCCCGCGAGGCGGGCCACCTCGTCGGCCGTTACCACGCTTTCGACGACCTGGCCGATCTGGCGTATCGCCTCGGCCAGGGGAATGCCCCGACCCAGCGCGAGGCCGAGACGACGGTTGCGCGACAAATCACCCGTGCAGGTCAGCACCAGGTCGCCCAGGCCGGCAAGACCCATCAGGGTTTCGGCCCGGGCGCCCAGGGCGACGCCGAGGCGAAGCATTTCGTTCATGCCGCGGGTGATCAGGCCAGCGCGAGCGTTGAGCCCCAGTTCCATGCCGTCGGCGACGCCCGTGGCCACGGCCAGCACGTTTTTCATCGCGCCACCGAGCTCCGCGCCCAGGATGTCGTTACCGGTATAGGCCCGGAAATTGGGCGCATGCAGCAGCACGGCCAGTTCCTTGCCGAAAGCGTCATCCGTGGCATGCACGGTCACGGCACTGGGCAGGCCGGCCGTGACCTCGCGCGCGAAGGACGGCCCCGTGACCACCGCGGCAGGTCGACCGGGCAGTTTCTCGCCGACCAGCTCGTGCAGGAAACGACCGGTGCCGGTTTCGAAGCCCTTGGTGGCCCATGAAATACGCACGCCCGGCTCGAGCATCGGCACGATCTGGTCGAGCAGTGCGGCGAACGCGTGACTGGGCACCACCAGCAGCACGATGTCGGCCCCGCGCAACACGCTGGCCAGGTCGGCGTCGTAGGTGAGTTCCGGCGGCAGATCCAGGTCGGGCAGGTAACGCACGTTGCGCCGCGAGGCGGCCATCGCCGCCAGTACGTCCGCATCGCGCCCCCACAACCGGGTGGGGACGTCGTTGCGTGCCAGCAGCGCGGCCAACGCCGTGCCCCAGGAACCGGCACCGAGGACGGCGACGGTGGGTCGGGAAGCGGCGTTCATCGCTCAGCTGTTGAGCGGATGGGCACCGGCGCCTTCGACCTGCTGGCGCTGCTGTTCGGCGTACAGGGCGTCGAAGTTGATCGGCTGGAGGAGGAACGGCGGGAAGCCGCCTTCCTGGATCATGGCCGAGACCATCTGGCGCGCGTAGGGGAACAGCAGATTCGGGCAATAGGAGCCCAGGATGCCGTCACGGTCTTCCGCAGTGAAGCCGCCGATACCGAAGATACCGGCCTGGTGGACTTCGGCCAGGTAGGCGGTGCGCTCGCCCAGGTTGCAGGTGAGCGTGAGGCTGAGCACCACTTCGAACAGGTCGTTACCCAGGTCGACGGCCTTGTGGCCGAGGTTGAGCTGCACCTGCGGCTGCGTTTCCGTCTCGCCCATTTCCTGGAACACCTGCGGCGCGTTGGGCGCTTCGAAGGAGGCATCCTTGACGTAGATCTTTTGCAGCATGAGCTGCGGCTGGCCGGCCTGGCCGTTGACGGTGATGTCTGCCATTGCTTGAATCCTCGAAGGCGTCGTATGGGCGGGATACGTGCCGCTGGCACGAAAGCCGGGATTGTTTCACACAACCCGGCGCGCCGCACAGTCCGGCTTGCGTGGCGGGGTGGGATTCTGAGAGAATGCCCGGCTTCCCTATGCCGACCCGATACGTCGGGCACGTCCGTCATGTGATGCGGGCCTTGTCGAACGGGATGCTCCACCCCCTCCAGCCATCACATGGCGTCCCGCAACCCGGGCCGTGGCTGGGCCGTCGCCACCCTGGCCAAAGGGCGGTCCAACGAATCTAAAGGAGGTCATCATGGCCCGTAGATGCCAAGTCACCAACAAGGGCGTGCAGAGCGGCAACAACGTCTCGCACGCAAACAACAAGACCCGCCGCCGCTGGCTGCCGAACCTGCACGAGCGCCGCTTCTGGGTCGCGAGCGAGAACCGTTGGGTGAAGCTTCGCGTTTCCAACCACGCGCTGCGCACCATCGACAAGAACGGCATCGAAGCCGTGCTGGCCGACCTCCGTTCCCGCGGCGAAAAGATCTAAGGAGATCAACCATGGCAAGCAAGCGCGATAAGCACCGCCTGATTTCCACCGCGGGCACCGGTCACTTCTACACGACCACGAAGAACAAGAAGAACACCCCCGAAAAGATGGTGTTCATGAAGTACGATCCTGTCGTCCGCAAGCATGTGGAATACAAGGAAGGCAAGATTAAATAAGCGCCTGGCGCTTTTCGATCTTCCTGAAAAACCCGCCGCGAGGCGGGTTTTTTTTGGCTCGTCGTTCCTGGCCGGGAACGAGTCGCGGTCAGTGAAGAAAAAAGGGTTCTTCACGGATGACCCGGGCCCGTCCCGAAGCCGAAGCCAGAGCCAGAGCCACCGTCGCTAGGAGGGCGCGGCGAAAAACCGTAAAAAAGGCCCGCCAGTGATGGCGAGCCTTTCCAATAACCGCTGACCGTTCGCGCTTACGCGCCGACCGCCGAATAGCCCTTCAGGCGCTGAGCGAACTGCTGCAGCGAGCGGATGCCGCTTTCCTCGGCCTCGGCGATCCACTGCTGCAGCGACTTCAGCGCCTTGTCGCCTCCGCGCTCTTCCATCAACGCGACCAGCCGGGCGCGGAACTCGCAGACCGTGGCCAGCGCGGGGCGGTTGGCCAGGGCCGCCTGCATGCGCTCGCGCGCATCGTGATCGAGCCAACGCCCGCCATCGGCCAGTGCCCGGCGCACGCGACGCGGCACGGCCTTCAGGCTGTCGCCGGCCTGGGTCATTTCCTCGCGCATGGTCGGCAGGATGACGTTGCGGTAGTAATCGGTGGTGGCCTGGAAGCGCAGCGCCAGCACGCCCTTGAGCGTCTCCGAATCCGGCAGGTGCACGTTCGGACGGATGTTCAGCGTGGGCGCCACGCGCAGGACCTTGGCGAGGCGGAAGAAACGCAGGCTGCAGATCACCGCCCAACCGATGTCGAACTCCCACTTGCGCAGGGCGAACTTGGCCGAGCTGGGGAACGCGTGGTGGTTGTTGTGCAGTTCTTCGCCGCCGATCCAGAAGCCCCACGGCGAGATGTTGGTCGCGGTGTCGGAGCTTTCGAAGTTGCGGTAGCCCCACCAGTGGCCGATGCCGTTGACGAAGCCGGCGGCCCAGAACGGAATCCAGGCCATCTGCACGGCCCAGATGGCCATGCCGACCACGCCGAACAGCGCCACGTCGATGAAAGCCATCAGGACAGGACCCCAATACGGGTGTGCGCCGAACAGCTTGCGCTCGAACCAGTCGTCCGGCGTGCCGCGGCCGTACTTCTCCATGTCGGCCTTGTTGTAGCTGGCCTCGCGATAGAGCGATACGCCGTCGAGGAACACCTTCTTGATGCCGAAGACCTGCGGGCTGTGCGGATCTTCCTCGGTCTCGACCTTGGCGTGGTGCTTGCGATGGATGGCGACCCATTCCTTCACCACCATGCCCGTGGTGAGCCAGCCCCAGAAACGGAAGAAGCCGTTGAGGGTCCAATGGAAGTCCACGCCGCGATGCGTGGCGCTGCGGTGGTAATACAGCGTCACCGTGAAGATGGTGAGCTGGGTGACCACGAGGACATAGATGGCGATCTCGCCCCAACTGGCGCGAGTGAGGCCGTTGGCCAGGAAATCGAGCAGGGTGTCGAACATCGGTCGGTACCGCGCGGGGAGTGAAGGTGTCGTACAGGTGCCAGTCTAGCGAGCCAAACCCGTACCCACCAGCATGGAAAAGGGCCAAATGTGAAGCCCGCTGTTGTGGTTTCCGGACCCCATTCCGCACAATCGCAGGATGACCGATCCCTTACACGTTCAGCATGGTCGATGCGTAGCGGCATTTTGCGCACACGATGTCCGTCGTTGCGCGTCATTCGCGCTCACCACGCCATGACCGCGCCTCCTTTGCTGAACGTGTCGCGGGTGTCGCGTCGCCGTGCGGGGAGACAAGCGGTCGAGGACGTGTCGTTCAGCCTGAACCGCGGCGAAGTCCTGGGCCTGCTGGGCGTGAACGGCGCGGGCAAGTCGACCACCCTCGCCATGCTCGCGGGCGCCCTCCGGCCGGATGATGGCCGGATCGACATCGACGGCGAGGACTTCATCGCGCGGCCCGCGCTGGCCAGGAAGACGCTCGGCTGGCTGCCCGAGAGTGCGCCGCTGTGGCCCGAGCTGTCCGTGGACGAACACCTGCTGGCGTTTTCGCGCCTTCGCGGCGCCACGCGCAAGGACGCGAGGACGGCCACCGACGCCATCGTCGCCCGGCTCCAGTTGGGCGACCTCCGGCGGCGTCTTGCCGGCGTGCTGTCACAGGGCCAGCGACAGCGCCTCGGGCTTGCCTGTGCCCTGGTCCATCAGCCCGTACTCGTGATCCTGGACGAACCGGCCAACGCGCTCGACCCGGTCCAGGTCGGCGAACTGCGTCGACTGATCCGGGAACGCGCCGCGGCGGGCGCCGCGGTGATCCTGTCCACCCACGTGCTGGGCGAAGTGGTGGCCGTCTGCGATCGGGTGGCGATCCTCCACGAGGGCCGGCTCCGGCACGACGCCCCCTTGCGTGCCGCCGATGGCCATGGCGATGTCGAAGCGGTGTTCTTTGGAATCGCCACGGGAGGACGGACATGACCGTCGCCGCCGTCGCTCGCCTGGAATGGCGTCGCCTCGTGGTTCGTCCGCTGGCCTGGGCGCTTGCCTCACTCACCATCGCCTGGCTGGCCTGGACGTTCGTGCTCGGCCTGGGCCAGTTCCTCGGCGCCCAGGTGAAGCTGGCCGGTAGTGCCGATGCCCCCGGATTCACCGACCTGGTCGCCATCCCGCTGCTGGCGGAGCTGGACAAGCTCGCCTTTCTCGTGGTGCCGCTGATGACCATGACGCAGCTGGCCGGCGAGCGCCGTGCGGGCACCCTGGCGCTACTGGCATCGACCGGCCTGTCGCCGACACGCATCGTACTGGGCAAGTACATCGCGGTGCTGGGCTGGCTCGCCCTGTGGCTGGCGGCCACGGTGGCCATGCCCCTTTGCGTGGGCGCCGCCTCCACCGCGGACTGGGGCAAGCTTGCCGCGGCCACGCTGGGCACGGGCCTGTTTCTCGCGACGCTGGCGGCCATCGGCCTGGCCTGCTCGGCGGCCACGGCGTTTCCGGCGATCGCGGCGGCCATGTCGCTCATCGTCACGCTGGCGCTCTGGACCATCGACCGCGGCGCGCAGGCGGCCGGCGTAAGCGGTGGCTTCCTCGAATGGCTGGCCATGGCGACCCATCTACAGCACCTGATCCGCGGACTGGTCATGTCGTCCGACCTGGCCTGGTTCGCGCTGGCAATCGCCCTGTCGCTCACACTCGCCATCCGCCGCCTCGGCGCCGACCGGGAGCGCCAGTGATGCGCCGCCTCGATCGCTGGCTGGTGCTGCTGGGCCTGCTGGTGGCGACCGGCTGCCTCGGTTTCCTCAGTTCGCGCCATGTGTGGACGGCAGACTGGACCCGAGGTGGTCGCGCCAGCCTGGCACCGGAAAGCGTGGCCGTGCTGGACGCGCTGCACGGTCCGGTCGAGGTCATCGGCTATCTCTCGCCGACCGGCCCGCTGCGCGAGCAGATCGCCGCCGTGCTTGAGCGCTACACGCGCCAGAAGAAGGATCTGCACCTGTCCTTCGTCGATCCCGACCTCGATCCGGCGGCATCACGCCAGCTGGGCATCGCCGGCGACGGCGCCTTGCTGGTGCGCTACCAGGGCCGCGAGCAACGCGTGGAAAGCCCGATCAACGAGCGCAACCTGTCCAACGCGCTGGAACGCCTGGCGCGCGGGGGCGAGCGGGTGGTCGCCTTCGTCACCGGCGATGGCGAGCGACAGGCCGATGGCCACGCCAATGCGGATCTCGGCACCTTCATGGGCCAGATCGAACGCCGCGGCATCCGTGCCGTGCCACTCAACTTCAGCCAGACACGCGGCGTTCCCGAGCACACCGACCTGGTCGTGCTCGCCAGCCCCGGCGCGCCCTTGCCGGCGGCGAGCGTCGCCGCGCTGGTGGACTACCTGCGCGACGGCGGCAACCTGTTGTGGCTGACCGAGCCGGGCAACGACGACCTGGGCACCGGACCGCTCGCCGACGCCCTCGGCGTGCGGGTGCTCCCCGGGGTACTGGTGGATGGCCAGGGCAGCACCCTGAATGTCACCGACCCCCGCCTGGTCGTGGTGGGCGATTACCCCTTCCATGCCATCACCCGGGGATTCCACGAAAGTGCCCTGTTTCCGCAGGTGTCGGCGCTGGCGCAGGTGTCCGATCACGACTGGGCCGTGGTGCCGTTCCTGCGCTCGGGCGAGCGCAGCTGGACCGCCTTCGGCGGCATCGACAACGCGCACCCCTCGACCGTCGCCTTTCATCCGGAGGCCGGTGAGCTGAAAGGGCCACTGGATTTCGGCTTCGCGCTCAACCGCCTGTCGCCGCGCCCCGATCGCAACGAACAGCGCGCCGTGTTGATCGGCGACGGCGACTTCCTATCCAACACGTACATCGGCAACGGCGGCAACCGGGCCCTGGGCGAGCGCGTGCTCGACTGGCTGCTCGGCGACGACGTGCTGGTGAACCTGCCGGCGCGCGGCGCCCCCGACCGCATCATCGCGTTGTCGCAGGACGGGCTCAATGCGCTCACCTTCGGCTTCCTCGTCGCCCTGCCCCTCCTGCTGCTGGGCACGGGCGTGGGCATCGCGTGGCGACGCCGGAGGCGCTGACATGCGAAGCCGGCTGATCGGACTGCTGGTGCTGACCTTGCTGGTCGGTGCCGTGGCATGGCAATGGCACCTGGACGAAAGCGATGCCCGCGCGCATACACTGACGCCGCTCGACCCGGATGCGATCACGCGCATCGAGGTCGCGTTCAAGGGCATCACCCCCCAGCGCTTCGAGCGACGCGACGGCCACTGGATCGCCGAGGGCAACGGTAGCGTGGTCGACCAGGGTCGGCTGGGCGACTTGGCCGCGCTCGCGGCCACACCGGTGTCCGACTGGAAACCGTCCGCGGCGTTCGACCCGGCGAAGATCGGCCTGGCGCCGCCGATCGCCGTGCTGGTGCTCGACGATGTGCGCATCGACTTCGGCGACCTGGCCGCGCTCGGCAGGCAACGCTACGCGAGGGTGGGGAATCGCATCGCCTTCGTGCCCGCGCAGGCGCTACCGCGGGCCGAGCGAACCGCCGCCCTGCCGATGCACGCCGGCGCGCCGCCCTGAACCCCCTGCCCTGATTCCCAAGGCTCCGTGGCAGTTGCCAGCCGCCGCGACAGGCCCCATCTTCCGCGCATGCCCGAACTGCCCGAAGTCGAAACCACCCGCCGCGGGATCGCGCCGCACCTGGAAGGACGCCGCGTCACCGGCGTGGTGCTTCGTCGGCCGGACCTGCGCTGGCCCATTCCGCCGGAGATCACCTCGCACTTGCCCGGGCAGGTGATCGAGGCCGTGGAACGCCGCGCCAAATACCTGCTGCTGCGGACGCAGGCGGGCACGGCGCTGCTCCACCTGGGCATGTCCGGCATGTTGCGCGTGCTGCCGCGGGACACACCGCCGGGCAAGCACGACCACGTGGACATCGTGCTGGAGACCGACCAGGCACTGCGCCTGACCGATCCGCGCCGGTTCGGCGCACTGCTGTGGCAGATGCCGGGGGAAACCCATGCCCTGCTGGATGGCATCGGACCGGAGCCGTTGACCGACGCCTTCGACGGTGACGTGCTGTGGCGCCTGGCACAGGGACGCAGCGCGGCGGTCAAGACTTTCATCATGGACAACGCGGTCGTGGTCGGCGTGGGCAACATCTACGCCAGCGAGGCACTGTTCGCCGCCGGTATCGATCCCCGTCGCGCCGCCGGCAAGGTGTCGCGGCAGCGCTATGCCCGGCTCGCCGCCGAGATCAAGCGCATCCTGGCGTATGCGATTTCCCGGGGCGGCACCACGCTGCGCGACTTCCTCGCGCCCGACGGTGCGCCGGGGTATTTCTTCCAGGAGCTGTTCGTCTACGGACGGGGCGGCGAGCCCTGTAAACAGTGCGGCTCGCCGATCCGGGTCGTCACGCTCGGGCAGCGTGCTTCTTTCTACTGCCCTTCCTGCCAGGCCTGATCAATCCGGCCAGCGCATCGCCGCGTGCGAGTTGTTGAACAGCGGATCGGACTCGTCGCCCGAAAGGGCCACGGCCAGTCCACCCGCCACGCCGTCCACCTCGACCGTCTGCCCTTCCTCGAAATGCGCGCCGAGGGCGCCCAGGTCGACGAAGCGCTCCGCCAGCGCACCGGCGCGGTCGATCTCGCGGTCGGGCACGTTCGTCAGGCTGATGTCCGGACGACCGAACTTGCGCATGCCACGCGTGCGGATCCAGGAACGCCCCTTGGTCTCCTCCGGGCTGCACAGGATCAGCACATGGTGGCGCGTGGGCGCGCCGCCCTTGACCAGGTAGTGCTCACGCCAGCCGGCGGCATCGAACAGGCTGAGGATCTGCGGGTCGACCACCGCCTTGCCGCCGATGTCCGTCAGCGCGGCCACGACGCCAAGCGTGTCGCGCAGGTAATCCAGCGCGTCGCGGTCGGCAAACCGGCCGCGGATGGCGATGACGTGCGGCGCGGCCTTGGCCGCCGCGAAGGCTTCGGGGCTGTCCTCGCGCAGCAGGTCGCCCAGCGCGCCGGACAGGGGATAGCCCTCCCAACGGGACAGCACGGCGTTCTGGAAGCGTTGCAGCTCCACGCCGTCGGGCAGTCCCGCGCTGCCGTAGCGCGACGCGGGGATGGCCAGGTCTTCCGGAAAGGCGCCGAAGACGAAAAACAGCAGCACCGCATTTTCGTCGCTGGGCTGCCAGTGGGGGCGCGGCCACGAGGGGGCGGCAGGGGTCATGTCGGTCACGCGGGCTGTCCTTCGTCGGAATCGGTTTCGCCGAGCGGCAGCACGGATTGCTGCAACTCGATACGGCCATCGCCGGCGGTAACGCTCTTGAACTCCGCGCGGCTGACCGAGACATAGCGGTCGTTGCCGCCGATCTCAACCTGCGGGCCCTGGGTCACCGCCCGGCCATGCTCATCCACGCGAACCACCATCGTGGCCTTCCGACCCGAATGGCAGATCGTCTTGATCTCTTCCAGGTTGTCCGCCCAGGCCAGCAGGTAGCGGCTGCCCTCGAACAGTTCGCCGCGGAAATCGGTGCGCAGGCCATAGGCCAGCACCGGGATACCCAGCCGGTCCACTACGTCGGACAGCTGCCAGACCTGGGCCTTGCTCATGAACTGGGCCTCGTCCACCAGCACGCAGTGCAGCGGACCGCGGCGGGCGATGTCCCGCTCCACGATGGCGAGGATGTCCTCGTCGCCGGCGAAGCGCAGCGCGCGGGCCTGCAGGCCGATGCGCGACGCCACCACGCCTTCGCCGTAGCGGTTGTCCAGCGCCGGGGTGAGGATCAGCGTGCGCATGCCGCGCTCGTGGTAGTTGTGCGCGCTCTGCAGCAGCGTGGTGGTCTTGCCGGCATTCATTGCCGAATAGTAGAAATACAGCTTGGCCATGCCGGTCGTTCCGATGCGTGACCGCACATGGTACCGCCTGGCGCCGTCGCCGGCAGTCTCGCCGTCGCTGAGAGTACGGTCGCGTTCCCTTTCCCCGGGCCGGCACCTGATACCATCCACGGTCTCGTCCGCCTGTCCTTTCCGGCCCGAATCCCGATGCTCAATCCGCAACAACACGCGGCCGTCGAGTACTGCGACGGTCCCCTCCTCGTGCTGGCCGGTGCCGGCTCGGGCAAGACGCGCGTCATCACCGAAAAGATCTCGCACCTGATCTCGCGCCGCCACCTGGCCGCCGAGAAGATCGCCGCGATCACCTTCACCAACAAGGCGGCGAAGGAAATGCGCGAGCGCGTCGGCAAGCTCATTTCCGAGCAGTCGGCCAAGGCGCTCACGGTCTGCACCTTCCACGCGCTGGGCCTGAAGTTCCTGCAGATCGAGCACGACCGCGCGCAGCTGCGCCGCGGGTTCTCCGTGCTGGACGCCGACGACAGCGCCAACATGATCAAGGAGCTGTCACCCAAGGGCGTGAAACCGGAAGTCATCCAGGGCATCCGCAACCTGGTGGGCAAGGCCAAGAACGGCGGCCTGTCCCCGGAAGAAGCCATGGCCTCGGCGCGCAGCCCGCGCGAGATAGAAGCAGCCACCATCTACGACCTGTACCAGCAGCGCCTCGCCGCGTTCAACGCGGTGGACTTCGACGACCTGATCCGGCTGCCGCTGCGCATCCTGGAAACCGACGACGACGCGCGTGCCGTCTGGCAGGAGCGCCTGCGCTACCTGCTGGTCGACGAATACCAGGACACCAACGACGCGCAGTACCGCCTGCTCAAGGCCATCGCCGGCCCCAAGGCGCGCTTCACCTGCGTGGGCGACGACGACCAGAGCATCTACGCCTGGCGCGGCGCGAACCCCGAGAACATCGACCAGCTCGGGCGCGACTTCACCCACCTGCGCGTGATCAAGCTGGAGCAGAACTACCGCTGCGCCAAACGCATCCTGCGTGCGGCCAACCATCTGATCGCCAACAACCCGCACGTGCACGAGAAGCGCCTGTGGAGCGACCATGCCGAAGGCCCGCCCATCCGCGTTCTGGAATGCAAGGACAACGACCACGAAGCGGAACGCATCGCCTCCATCGCGGCCAGCCTGCACGAGAAGTACAAGGAAAAAGGCATCCGCTGGGATGACTTCTGCATCCTCTACCGCGGCAACTTCCAGGCACGCGTGATCGAGAAGGCGCTGCGTCTCGCCCGCGTGCCGTATCACCTCAGCGGTGCCCTTTCCTTCCTCGACCGCGCGGAAGTAAAGGACATCCTCTGCTACCTGCGCCTGCTGACCAATCCGACCGACGACGCCGCGTTCCTGCGCGTGGTCAACGTGCCCAAGCGCGAGATCGGTGCCACGTCGCTGGAAAAACTCGGGCAGATGGCGCAGTCCCGCAACGCGTCGTTGCTGGATGCCGCACGTAGCGACAGCGCACTGAAAACCATCGCACCGCGCGCCGCCTCGGCACTGGCCGGTTTCGCGCGGCTGATGGATGAACTGCGCAGCCACGCCGTGCATGAGAGCGCCGCCGACCTGGTCAACACCGTGATCGAGAAAACCGGTTACGGCGCGCAGATCGCGGCGTCCACCACCGACGAGGTGCTGCGCGAGCGCCGCCTCGGCAACCTGCGCGAGCTGGTCGACTGGTTCCGCGCCATGGGCCGCGACGGTGGCCGCACCGGCGACATCGCCGCCCAGCTCGCCCTGCTCAGTCACGCCGACCGCGACGATCCCGGCAACGCTCTGCGCATGATGACCCTGCACTCGGCGAAGGGGCTGGAGTTCCGTTTCGTCTTCATCGTCGGCTGCGAGGACGGCACGCTGCCACACGAAGGCGCCATCGACGAAGGCCGCCTCGACGAGGAACGCCGCCTGATGTATGTCGGCATCACGCGCGCGAAGGAAATGCTGACGCTGTCCTTCTCAGCCCGGTCGCGCAAGTACGGCGAGGTGCTTTCCAACGACCCGAGCCGCTTCCTCGAGGAACTGCCGCAGGACGATCTGCACTGGGACGGCAAGGACCCGGACGCCGACGCCGAAGTGAAAAAGGAAGCCGCCGACACCCACATCGCCCGCATCCGCGCGATGCTGGCGGGTGGTGGCTGATTCTTCAGATAAGCCCTTCCGCTTCCAGCTCGCTCTTCAGGTACGCGTAGTAAATCGGCGCAGCGACAAGCCCGGCAATGCCGAACGCCGCCTCGAACACCAGCATCGCGATCAGCAGCTCCCACGTGCGCGCACGGATCTGCCCGCCGACGATCTTCGCGTTGAGGAAGTATTCCAGCTTGTGCACCACGACCAGGAAGACCAGCGCCGCCACGCCGACCCACAGTGCGACCGACAACCCCGCCACCACGATCAGCACGTTGGAAATGAGGTTGCCCGCCACCGGCAGCAGGCCCACCACGAAGGTCACGATCACCAGCGTCTTCGCCAGCGGCACGTGCACGCCCAGCAGCGGGAGCGCCACCAGCAGGAACAGCGCCGCGAGTGTCGTGTTGATCGCCGATATCTTCAGCTGGGCGAAGATGATGTTGTGAAACGCCTCGGCAAGGCGCATCGAGCGGGTCGACAGCTCGAACGCCAGCGGCTTGGCCGGGCGACCGCCCGCCCCGTGCGACACGGCGACGATGGCACCCAGCACCAGGCCGATCAGGATATGCGCCGTCACCCGGGCCGCCGTGGTGCCGACCAGCTTCAGGTCCCCCGCGTGCTCGTGGGCCCAGCCCATGCCCTGGGTGCGGAAATCGTTGAGGCTGTCGGGCAGGCGCGAGGTCAGCCAGGGGGGCAATTGCTCGTGCGCCTTGTCCAGCAGCGGCACCAGCTTCGCATCCCACAGTTGCTGCGGATCGCCGATATCGCGGCGATAGAAACTCAGGGCCGCGAAGACCAGCAACACGATGGCGCCCACCACGATTACCGTGACCACGCCCACCGCGATGAGACGGGCCCGTTCACCCGGAATGACGCGCCGGACCAGCGGTGTCAGCGCCTCGACCACCTCGTAGACCAGCAGCCCCGCCAGCAGGGCGGAGACGAGGTGCAACATCAGCACGCCCCACAGCGCCAGCGCCGCGAGGATATAGGTGGCCACGCGGATGGCGCGGGAAGATCCGGGCGTGCTGATCATGTCGGGTTCCTTGAATGGCGGCGATTCCAGCATCACGACGATGAACGTCAGATCAAACGCGCGGCCTCGAGTTCAGACTTGAGGTAGGCGTAGAAAATGGGCGCCGCGACCACCCCTGGCAGCCCGAACGCCGCCTCGAACATCAGCATGGCCACCAGCAGCTCCCAGGCGCGGGCCCGGATCTGCCCACCGACGATGCGCGCGTTGAGGAAGTACTCCAGTTTGTGGATCACGATCAGGAAGACCAGCGCGCCCAGACCCACGTAAAGCGAGACGGACAACCCGACGATGGTGATGGCCGTGTTGGACATAAGATTGCCGATCACGGGCAGCAGCCCCACGAGGAACGTCACGACGATCAGCGTCTTGGTCAGCGGCAGGTGCACACCGAACAGGGGCAGGATGCCGAGCAGGTAGATCGCCGTGAACACGGTATTGACCAGGGAAATCTTGATCTGGGCGAACACGATGTTGTGGAACGCGTCGGCGAGCCGCGCGCTGCGCAGCGACATCTCGGCGGCGAACGGCCCCACCTGGTGGCTGGGCCGGGTGCGGCTCAGGGCGACGATGGCGCCGAGGATCAGCCCGATCAGGATATGTACCAGCACGCGCGCGGCCTCCTTGCCTGCCAGTTGCAGGTCCAGCGCGTGCGAGCGGGCCCAGTCCATCGCCGTGTAGCGGAGCGCCTCGACGCTGTCGGGCAGGCGATCGACGATGGCGGGGGGCAGTTGCTGCCGCGCACGCTCCACCAAAGGCATCAAGCGGTCCTGCCACAACTCCTGGGGGTTGCCGATCTCGTTGCGGAAGAAGCTGATCCCGCCCAGGATCAGCAGGGTCAACAGGCCGACCACCACCACGCCGATTACCGCCACGGCCAGCACGCGGGCGCGATCGTTCGGCAGACGGCGCCCCATCAAGGGCGCCGTGGAGACCACCATCTCGTAGACGAGCAGGCCGGCGAGCAGGGCCGGCAGCAGGCGCAGCCACAGGATCAGCAGCAAGCCGGCCCCTGCGGCGGCATAACTGGCGATGCGCACGGCGCGGGTCCGTGATGGCGAAGCGTCCATGGACGATCTCGTCGTGAGTAAGGCCGCAGTCTGTCAGTACGTGGGGCGGCAGCGCCAGAGGCATGCTCCCCGTCGTCAGGCTGTCGTAAACTGCGCGCAGAATCGCCGCCCCCTGGGTGCCGATACCCGATCGACAAGGGGTTTCCATGATGAAGTTCGCTCCGGTCGCCCTGGCGGCCGCACTCGCCCTCGCTGTCGGCGGTTGCGCCCATGCGCCGCGCGCCGCCACGCCGACCGCCCCCGCCACGGTCGTTGCCGCATCCGCGACGCCCGCCGCGCCTGCCATCGGCGCCGCCGCCGACGACAACCTCAACGCGGTGGCCTGGTCGCAGCGTGCCGACGAGCACGACCTGATCTACCTGCAGACCTTTCGCGAGGCGCAGGAGAAAATCCTCAAGGCGAAGCAAGACCCCACGTGGGACGCGTTACCGAAGGACGACCGCGCCGCGCACCCCTCGCTGAAGGGCCTCAAGCCGGCCGTGATCCTCGATATCGACGAGACCGTGCTGGACAACTCGCCGTATCAGGCGCGGCTGGTGCGTTCCGGCGGCGAATACAACGAGGCGGAGTGGGCGGCCTGGTGCAAGGAAGCGGCAGCCCGGCCGCTGCCCGGTGCCCTGGCATTCACCCGCTTTGCCGCGGACCACGGCATCGCCGTGTTCTACATTTCCAACCGGGCCCGTGACCTCGACGAAGCCACGCTGGCCAACCTGCGCAGCGCCGGTTTCCCCGTCGCCGGCAAGGAGTCCTTCCTCGGCCTGGGCACGGTCGTCGACGGTTGCGAGCAGGCAGGCAGCGAGAAGAGCTGCCGGCGGCAGCGGATCGGCGCCCACCACCGGGTGCTGATGCAGTTCGGCGACCAGCTGGGCGATTTCACCAGCATCCCCGGGAACACGCGCGAGGGCCGCAGTCGTGCCATGGCGCCCTACACGGCGTGGATCGGCGAACGCTGGTTCGTCCTGCCCAACCCCACCTACGGCTCGTGGGAGCCGGCGCTGTTCGACAACGATTTCGAACTGTCGCGCCCCGAGCGCCGGCAGAAAAAGATCGACGCGCTGCGCATCAATTGAATCAACAACTTAGATGGTGTTAGATAATGTATTGCATTAAGAATGCCATCCAACTATCATCCCCGTCGCCGAAACCCGTGGTGCTTTAAAGCAAGGCGGGCAAGGCCATTTCCCTTACCGGCTTCGGGCTGGATAACCCCGTGAGACGATGAGTCTCCGGGGTTTTTTCTTGTACGCTCCCCGTCCCCGCTGTCCCGAGACGTCGAAGCCCCCATGCGCCGTTCCCTCCTGCTGGTACCGGCCCTCCTGGCCCTGCTCGTGTCCGTCGCCGCCTGCGACAAGAAGAAGGCGGAAGCGCCGGGTACGCCGGGCGGCGGTTCGCCGGAGGACGCCACCCGCGCGTCGCTGGAGCTGATCCGCGACGGCAAGTTCGACATGTTCTGGCGCCATGCCCTGCCCCCGTCCGATTTCGCCAACCTGCGCGCGGACTGGCCGCGCCGCAACGAGGCCGAGGCGCCGATGGACCCGGCCGACCGCGCCAGGTTCGAGGCGGGCGTGAAACGCCTGACCGAGCCGGACGCCGAGAAAAAACTGTTCGCCGACCTGCGCCCCACGCTGGTGCGCTTCGACCGTGACTACAAGGACCAGATGCCGTTGATCGCGGGTGTCGGCCAGTCGATGGCGCTGACGGCGATCGACCAGGCCAAGGACCTTACCGTGCCGCAGAAACGGCAGTTGCGCGAGGCGGTGAACATCGTTGCTCCGTGGACGCAGACCGTTGCCTGGGGCGACCAGGGGCATGCGAAGGAAGCGATCGGCATCCTGGTCGACACCGCGCGCAAGGCGGGCCTCTCCACGCCCGACGCCCTGCACACGATGAACTTCGAG
This sequence comes from Xanthomonas sp. NCPPB 2632, assembly GCF_041228075.2. NCBI lineage: Bacteria > Pseudomonadati > Pseudomonadota > Gammaproteobacteria > Lysobacterales > Lysobacteraceae > Xanthomonas > Xanthomonas sp. NCPPB 2632. The sequence goes on along the minus strand of NZ_CM192979.1, from coordinate 335,521 downwards.
CAGTCGATGGCCACCTGGTCCACGGGGTGGCTCGGTTTCAAGCGCCTGCTGGCGGTCTACGGCCTGTCCGTGGACAAGAGCTTCGACTCGGTGAGCATCGATACGCTGGAAAACAACGGCGGCTCGGCCCACGTCAAGATCACCTATACCCTGCTCGACAAGCCTATTCAGACCGACGCGACCCTGGTGCTGCTGGACGGCCGCTGGTACGACAGCGACCTGCTTCAGCGCGTTCGTGAAGACCACGCACGCCTTGCCCAGCCCGTCCCGGCCACGAGTGCGCCTGCACCGGCCACCACCGCAGCGCCCCCCGCAAGGGCAACCGCCGCACCGGTCGCAGCCGCCCGGGCGCGCTGAGGCCGTACAATCGCCGCATGTCCGAAATCCCGATGAGTGCGGCTCCGCACGTCCATGTCGCCCGTTCACCCTGGTGGTTCAAGCTGCTGGGGCGTCTCCTCGAACCCTGGGTGCGGATCAAACGCGATCCGGCCGAACCGACCACGTTGCTCAGAAGCGGCGCGGCGGTGTGCTATGCCATCGAGCGCGACGGCACGTCGGACGCGCTGATCCTCGAGCGCGCCTGCCGCGAAGCCGGCCTGCCCAGCCCGATGCAGTTGCTGGAGCTGCCCGGCCGCCGGCGCCGTTCCGTGTTTTCGCTGAGCCGCCGGCATGGCTGGCTGTTCGGACGCACGGACGCAAGGGGCCCGAAGGAACCGCTCGGCCAGCTGATCCGCGCGATCGAGGACGATCCCACGCGCGACATCCAGGTGGTCCCCGTCTCGATCTACGTCGGACGCGCGCCCGCCCGCGAAAGCGGCTGGTTCAGCGTGCTGTTCGCGGAAAACTGGCTGGTGGTGGGCCGCTTCCGCCGCATGCTGGCCCTTCTGCTGAACGGCCGCGACACAGTGGTCCATTTCTCCACGCCGGTCTCCCTGCGCGACGTGCTGGGCGAGTCGCATGGCCTCACGCCTGAGCGGCTGACCCGCAAGATCGCCCGCGTGCTGCGTACCCACTTCCGGCGCGTGCGCGCGGCGGTGATCGGACCCGACCTCTCCCACCGCCGTACCGTAGTCGATGCCGTGCTCACCACCGAGCCGGTCCGCGACGCCATCGCCGCCACGGCCAGCAAGGAAAACATCACGCTGGCCAAGGCGCAGCGTCGCGCGCGCGATTTCGCGCTGGAGATCTCGGCCGACTATTCGCATCCCGTGGTGCGCTCGTCCTCGTTCCTGCTGTCCAACTTCTGGAACAAGCTGTACGACGGCATCGCGATGCATCACTTCGACAAGGCACGCGCCGCGGCTCCCGGCCACGAAGTGATCTACGTGCCCTGCCACCGCAGTCACACCGATTACCTGCTGCTGTCCTACCAGCTGCATCACTCGGGTGTGGTGCCGCCGCACATCGCCGCCGGCGTCAACCTCAACCTGCCGGTGGTGGGCCCGATCCTGCGCCGTGGCGGCGCGTTCTTCCTGCGTCGCAGCTTCAAGGGCAATGCGCTGTATTCCGTGGTGTTCAACGAATACCTCGCGCAACTGGTGGACCGCGGCGTACCGCTGGAATACTTCATCGAAGGTGGCCGTTCGCGCACGGGGCGCCTGCTCGCGCCACGTGCCGGCATGCTGGTGATGACATTGCGCGCATTCCTTCGCGCACCGCGCCGTCCCGTCCTGTTCCAGCCGGTGTACATCGGCTACGAGAAGCTGATGGAGGGCAAGTCCTACATCGGCGAACTATCGGGCAAGCCGAAAGAGAAGGAATCCCTGCTCGGCCTCATCCGCGGCCTGAAGGTGCTGCGCCAGCGCTACGGTCACGTGACGTTGAACTTCGGCGAGCCGATCCCGCTCACGCCGATGCTCGACGCCGTCGCCCCCGACTGGCGCGCAACCACCGCGGAGCCAGACACCCGCCCGGACTGGATGAACGGCGTGGTCGCCGATCTTGCCGACCGCATCCAGATCAACATCAACCGCGCGGCCGACGTCAATCCGATCAACCTGCTGGCCCTGGTGTTGCTGGCCACGCCCAAGCACGCGATGGCGGAAAACGACCTGCTGGCCCAGCTCGAGCTGACCAAGTCGATGTTCGTCGAAATGCCGTATTCGGATCGGGTCACCATCACGCCGATGAACCCGCAGGGCATCGTCGCCTATGGCGAGCAGATGGGCTGGATTCGCCGGGTACGCCACTCCCTGGGCGACGTGCTGGTCACGGACGGCGAGCAGGCGGTGCTGCTGTCGTACTTCCGCAACAACGTGCTGCACCTCAACGCGGCCGCCGCGTGGGTGGCGGCGTGCTTCCTCAACAACCGGCGCATGTCGCGCTCGTCCGTGATCCGGCTGGGCCGGCTCATCTACCCGTTCATCCAGGGCGAACTGTTCCTGCCGTGGGACCAGGACGGCTTTGCGGCGCAGGTGCAGGACACCATCGAGTTCTTCGTCCGCCGGGGCTTGCTGGAAGCCAGTGCCGACGGCCGCGTGCTCGAGCGTGGCCCTGGCCAGGACGATGGCGCGTACCAGCTTCGCGTCATCGCGCGCAGCATGCTGCAGGCCTTCGAGCGGTATTACATCGCCATCGCCGCGCTGGTGAAGAACGGCCCGCACACCATGAGTTCCGGCGAGCTGGAAACCGCGTGCACGCTCACGGCCCAGCGACTGGGCCTGCTCAACGAGCTGTCGGCACCGGAGTTCTTCGACAAGGCGCTGTTCCGCGGCTTCATCCAGAAGCTGCGTGAAGTGAAGATCGTCTGGACGGACAAGACGGGCAAGCTGGATTTCAGCGACGCCCTCGAAGACATGGTGCGCGACGCGCGCGTCATCCTCGCGCGCGAGGTGCGTCACTCGATCCTGAAGATCACGCCGGGTGGCGACGGCGATCGCGATCTCGACGCACGCCCGCCGGCCGATCCGGGCGAGACCACGGCGGAGTCGCTGCACGAGCGACACGTGGCCAACGAACAGACGCGCCACAAGGAACACCCCGGCGCGTAGATGCCTGTTACCCCGACACGACGCACGCGTCGGCGGGGACAGATGCAGGCGACTGCCACGCCTAACCTTTGCGGCGGGATTTCCCACGCAAAGGATGCAGCATGGATATGACTCCGCCGCAGGCCCCGCCTGCCATCGTCAGCGACACCCAGCAAGAGGCCATCGATGGCCTGCAAAGGCTCCTGGACGTTCAGGGCTGGCTGACCCGACAGCAGGCCACGATACCCGCCGTACCCTCCGACCCACGCTCCGGTAGCCGCGATACGTATCTGGCCGAACTGGCCGCCTGGTGGCAGCAGCCGATCGACGACGCGCCGGGCATGCCGCGGGTGTCGCGTACCGCGGCCCTCGCCACACGACTGGCATCGACGATGCGCGACGATGCCCTCGTCGGGCGCATCGACGGCACGCTGGACACCGATGCGGCCACCCTGGCGACCCGGTTCGCGCGTTCGGCCGGCGGCGACCTGCCGCCGGATATGGAAGCCCGAAGCCTGCGCGTCGGCGAGGTCGACTACGCCGGTGCCGTCATCGTCGTCAGTCGCAGCCAGCCATCACCCGTCCTGCTCTTCATGCCCGATCATGGCTGGGAGACCTTTCCCGATCTGGACACCCTCCACGCCCGCACCGAACGGCGACTGCGCGAAGTCATGGCACAGCGCGACGTCCTTGCGGGCGTGCGCGCGGACGACGCACAGCAGGTCGTCGCCACGGCGCGATTCGTCGATTCCGAAGCCATGCACGGCCAGGCCTTCGACGTCATGGCACGGCGCATCGTCGAACTGCAGGCGCAAAAGCTGACCGATGCATGGCCCGCCGAGGGCGCAGTGGATGCATCGCGGTTCGCCGACGACGCCGCTGCCGCGCTCGACCTGCACGACCTGCCCGATATCTTCGCCCTGCTGGGCTCGCGCGAGGCGCGCCTCACCAGCGCGGCAGCCGAAGCGCGACTGGCACGGGTTCCCGCCGGTGTCGCACAGGTCTGGCGCCACGCCGTGGCCGACTACAGGCTGGCCGGCCTGCTTGCCGTCGCGTCGGCGAGGCACCATCCGGGCGACATGCCGCTCGACCTCGCCGGCTGGAGCCGTCGCGAACTGGTCGCCGCGCTCTCCCGGCGCCAGTCGACCATCGATCCCGACGACATCGTCATCGAGGTGACCGGCACCGAGGCACTCAGCCTGCCCACATCGACAGCGTCCGCTCCCGCGCTGCGGTTGAGCCTGGCGGAGTTCGCCTTGCGCAACACGGGCCTGTTCGATGGCCGGCGGCTGCGCGTCACGGGCCCGGCCGGCGCCACACCCGACGCGCAGACGGTGCGCGAACTGGCCCGCGAACTCGATCTCGCGCCACGCTTCGCCGCTTACCTGCGCGAGCGGCTCGGCGACCCGCACGGGCGCCCCTATCGCACGGCCGCCATGCGTCTGCAGTACGCCCGAATGCGGATCGAGGCCGCGGACGCGCGCCTGTCCAGCTACCTGCCCGACGAGCCGGCGGTGTTTCTCGACGACCACGAGGATCGCGGCTACCGCCTGGTGGAAGCCGTGCTCGACGGCCCCACGCAAGCCGGGCGCCGCACGATCGGAGGACATCGGGTAACGGTGCGACAGCTGGTGTACCAGGGCGCCGTCGTCAGCGACGTGCTGGTGATCGGTGTGCGCGATCCGCGCAGCACGTCGCGCGTGGTGCTTTACACGCCGGGCGCACCCGACGGGCGGGCGTATCGCGAATTCACCGATCGCGCCACGGCGGCGCGTCAGTTCCTCTACGCACCCGCATTCGAGGACTACCTGCTCCAACGCCTGCCGGCCGAACTGGGCGAGTCGCGCCCGAACGGCAGTGGAAGGCGCTTTCGCGTGTCGGAGGCAACCGCCCGCGCCCATTGGGTACTGAGTGCACCCGGTGACGGTCGCGGCACCCTCACCGAGGGCCCGTTCACCGAGCAGTTGGTGGATGGCGATGTACGCACCGCGCTGTTCGATGCGGAGATCGTGCGACAGGCACGGGACGTGGCCTGGGCCGGCAGGAGCACGGCACATGCCGATGTGGAGTCCATCACGGGCATCCTGGGCGTTGCCCTGGGCGGCCATCGCGGGCCCGCATCCGCGATCGAGGATACCGTCGGTGCCGTGGGCCAGGCGCTGCGCTCGACCTGGCGTTTCTACGACAGCGTCAAGGCGGGCGACCAACCCCAGGCGTTCCTCGACTTCACCCAGGCCTACACCGCTTCGCTGGGTCTGCTGGGGTTGCACGGCAGTGTCCCGGCCGGCAGCAAGGCCCTGCTGTCGCTGCGGCGGGGTGGCAGCCAGGGACGCATCCAGCCGAGCCGACTACGCATCACCGATGCCCACCATGGACTGGACCCCCGCTACGCGACCCGGCACGCCGACCTCGGCGCGATCCGCCCGGACGCCGCAGGCATCTATCGGCTCGACGGCCGGCGCTACCTGCGTCAGCAGGGCCATGTCTTCGAGATTCGCCACGATGCCGCCCTGGACAGCTGGCGGCTGGTGCGGCCGAATGCACTCGACGCCGCGTTTTCCGGGCCTGCGGTGGCACCGGGTGCGTCCGGGAGCTGGCGCCTGCGCACCGATATCGGCCTGCGCGGTGGCTGGGTCGAGCACGGCGCGTTTCCCCAGCCAGCCACGCGTGGCATCGCAAACGCCGAACTGGACGGCCTGACCGCGTTCCAGCGCTGGACCTTCGAGCAAGCGTTCCGCCGGCGGCTGCACAACGCGGCCGAAGCCAACCTGCTGTTCTGGGATGTCACCGCGGTGCCGACGCCGCGCTTCGTCACGATGCGCCAGCGAACGGCCTGGAACGACGCACTGCGCGAAGCACGGGCGACACCTTCCCAACCGCTTCCGCACGGGCCGCACCGCCTCCCGGCGCGTCATGGCGGGTCCTGGCCCCCGAGGAATGGCCGGCCTCCGTATGGCACGCGCATCATCCGGGCGACCGGCTGCTGGCGCTGGGAACGGATGGCTCGCTCGTGCTGCCGCTCCAGTCGGTGCCCCGCTCGGGCCTGAGGGGCCTGCCGGCGCGACGGGATGCACCGCCGCCGGCCCGGGCGGGAGCCGTCGGTGAAGCCGGCGGCAGCGAATGGCTCCAGATCCACCTGGACCGTTACCGCGCACGGGTGGGTGCCGACGGACGTGCCGGCATCCGGGTCATCGAGGACCGGCAAGGCGACGTGACCACCTACGTCGTTCAGCCGGACGCCGGCTTCCCGCTGAGCTTCCTCGGTCTGGAAGCGGGCGATTTCACCGCGGTGCACCTCCCCTAAGGCGTCGGGCGGCCCGGCCTCCCGGGCGTGCCGACGGCTCGCCCGGGAACCCCCGACGGGGTACCATCCCACGATGGACAAGCACGACACCACCCACTTCGGTTTCCGCGACGTACCCGTCGCCGACAAGCAGAAACTCGTCGGCCAGGTATTCACCTCGGTCGCGCGCAGCTACGACCTCATGAACGACCTCATGTCGTTCGGTGTGCACCGGCTCTGGAAACGACACTTCGTCGCGGTCAGCGGTGTACGCCGCGGCGACCGCGTGCTCGACCTGGCCGGCGGCACCGGTGACATCGCGGCCCTGCTCAAGCCGGTCGTGGGCGACGAGGGCGAGGTGGTGGTCGGCGACATCAACGCCGCCATGCTCGGTGTCGGTCGCGATCGCCTCACCGATCGCGGCCTGGTGGCGGGCCTGCGCTGGGCGCAGATGAACGCCGAGATGCTGCCGTTTCCGGACAACAGCTTCGACGCGGTAACCATCGCCTTCGGCCTGCGCAACGTCACGGACAAGGACAAGGCGCTGGCCGACATGCACCGCATCCTCAAGCCCGGCGGTCGCGCGCTCGTGCTCGAGTTTTCCCGCGTGCAAAGCCCCGTCCTCTCCCGTCTGTACGACGTGCACTCCTTCCAGATCCTGCCCCGCCTCGGCCGCCTGTTCGCCAACGATGCCGACAGCTACCGGTACCTGGCCGAGTCGATCCGCAAGCATCCCGACCAGGACACGCTCAAGGGCATGATGCTGGCGGCGGGCTTCGGTCATGTGGAAGTGCGCAACCTCACCGGCGGCATCGTCGCGATCCATCGCGCGTACAAACTTTGAACGGGGCGTGGGCCACGGCCTGCTGAGGGCCTTCCCCACAGCGTTTCCCTGGCAAGCCCTGTCATGTAGTCGTGTTGCGCGGACAGACGCCTCGTGTGTCGCGATCTAGGCTTTGCGTGGTTTTTCCACCACGCAAAGGACGCGACATGGATACGACACCCCCGCAGGCGCCGCCTGCGATAACGAACAGCGAACACCAACCGGCGATCGACACGGTCGGGCGTCTTGCCGACGTGCAGCGCTGGCTGGTCGAACAACGCGACGCGCTGCCCGCATGGCCCGCGCAACCGTCCGCGGAAGGCAAGGCCGGCTACCTCGATAGCCTCACCGATTACTGGCGCGCTCCCGTCGCCCTTGCGCCGGGAGCACCCCCCGTGACGCGCGCCACCGCCCTGGCCGCAAAGCTGGCGTCCGCCATGCGCGACGATGCCACGCTGCTCGGCCTGGATGGCACCCTGGACGAACGCGCGGTGGCCTGGGTGGCCTCGCTCGCACGCTCGCGCGACGGCGTACCGCCCGACCTGGTCGCCAGCGAGCTGATGATCGGCGACACGCCCTATGCGGGGGCACTGGTCCTGCAAAAGCACGACGTGGACGATCTGGCCCTGCTTTTCACCCCGGAGGCGGGCTGGCAGACGTACCCGGGACTCGATACCCTCCATGAGGCGGCCGAAACGCACATCCGCGAAGCACTCGTCACGGCCGACGAGCTGCCCGGCATCGTTCCGGCGGACATCGAACCGCAGCTGGATGCCCGCTTCGTTTCGTCGCGCGACCTGGGGCCCGATGCCTTTGCCGTGCTGGTCGCGCGCATCGCCCATGTGCAGGAGCAACGGGTCGCCGGGGCCTGGGACGACTTCGCCGCCGGCCTGCTCCCGACCGATGCCCTTTACGATCGCGTGCACGAAGCACTCGACCTCAACGACCACCTCGACGTGCACGCGATGCTGTCGCGTCGTGATATCCGTCTGGGCGAGGCCGTCGAGCAGGCGCGCCTGGCCGGGTTGCCCGCCGAGGTGCGCGCCGCCAGCAAGCAGGCCCGTCGCGCCTACATGGATGCACTCGCCCAAGCGAGCCAGCAGCGCTCGGCGGCGGGGCTCGTCGACATACGATCATTGCACGACTTCGCGCACGACGTACTGCGGCAGCGACTGTCCGCGCACGGCATCACCGACGCGCCCGGCGATATCGCCGTTCACGTCACCCCGCGCGCCACCGACCTGCCGGCGTTGGTCTCGCAAGTATTCCGCACACCATCCTCCCGGCGTGCCAGCCTGGTCGAGCTGGCTTATCAAAACATCGGCCGATTCTCCACCGCCGCACTGTCCGCGGAGCGCATGGATGGCTCGGCGCTGTCCGCACCACTGGGATCGCAGGCGATCGCGGACATCGTCCGCGAGGCGGACGTGGGCACCCGGTATGCGGCTTACCTGGACGAGCGCCTGCTCGGTTCCGCCGAGGCGCGGACATCACGGTCGATCGCACGGAAACTGCACCAGTCCCGCATGCGTTTCGAACTGGAAGAAAGCCGGCTGTCCTATTACCGGCAGGATGTGCCACGCGCCTTCGCCCATGGCGATCGCGACGTGGGATACCGCTGGGCGAAAGCGGTGATCGATGCGCCGGATGCGGCATCCCGCGCCACGGTGGACGGCCATACCATCGTGGCGCGTCAGGTCATGTATCGCGGCGTGCCGTTGACCGACGTCTTCGAGGTGGGTACGCGGGCGCAAAGCGATACCTCCCGCGTCGTCTATTACACACCCGACGCCCCGGACGGTGTCGCTTTTCGCGAGTTCTACAGCCGCGAGGATGCCGCGCGACACTTCTTCCTCGATCCGGCCTACGAGGGTTGGCTGCTCGACCGCCTGCCCACCGCGTTCGCGGAGACCGCTGCCAACGGCACCCGCCGGTTCAAGGTATCCGACGCCGCGCAGCGCAATCGCTGGGTCTTCGCCCAGGACAACGCGGGGCACTACACCCGGATGGAAGAAAACCTGGAAACCCGCATCGTCGAGGGTGACCTGATCGACGCCCAGTACGATGCATCGGTGGCGCTGATGAAAAACCATGTCGCCACGCTTGCCCGTTCTACGGAAACCGCCGACTGGACGGCGACGGCCGATGCGCTCGCTTCCGTTACCGCTACGAGCAGCCCCGCGCACGGACTTGCCGCCGACCTGCTGGCACAGTCGCTGCGCCAGGCCACCCAGGTCATGCCGTCGTTGTGGCGCATGGAAGACAATCTGAGGGCAGGCGATCATCCCCAGGCGTTTCTCGATTTCGTCGAGGCCTACCATTCGTCGCTCAACGTGATCGGCGTGCGACCGCTTCGCGGCATACGGCTGCCGGGCATGCTGGTGCGTGGCGGCAGCCGTTCGGCTACCGTCGCGCCCAGCCGCCAGCGGGTTCTGCCACCGGACAGCTTCTTCGAATCGCGGTTCATCGCCCACGGTGTCGACGCCGTGCACGCCGATGCGGTGAGCGACGGTGTCCTGCGCATCGGCACCGGGCGCTACATCAGCCAGCACGGCAGGCTCTACGGCGTGCGCTTCGATGCCGGCCATGGCACGTGGCGGCTCACCCGCAGCGGCGCGCTCGACGCAAACTACACGGGCCCGGCGATCGAGCGCAGTGCGGCGGGCACATGGCAGCACGCTCGCCGGATCGGCCTGCGTGGCGGTGGCGAAGATCGCTTGCGCAAGCTGATCGGGCGCTTTCCGAAAGAACGCGCCGACCCACACGTCGCTGCGCTCAGCCCCACACAACGGCGTGCCCTGCTGGACGAATTGCATCGCCTGGCCGGCAACCGCAACCAGGCGGTGACCATCTACGGCAGCATGCGGCGAGCGGACAGCGCCCTGCGCGGCGCGGGACTCAACCTCGCACAGCAGGGTTATTTCCATCGGGCCCTTCAGCATGCCCTGGCGCTGCCGCGTGGCCCGGCGGCCACGGTCGGTCGGGTACAGCCCTTCGCCACGCCGCCCCGTCCCGCCACGCCACGCGTCACCACCGCCGTGACGAACCGTCCGGCCCTTTCCGGGGGAATGGTCGCCATGCGGCAGCCGGAAGGTCTCGCCGCCACGGCCTCGGGCCAGCAACTGCTGGTGGAGCTACCCCCAGCCTCTTGGCCAGATGCCGCGTGGGTCTACCTGACCCCGGGCGAGGTCGCGGCGCGCACCGGCGCGGTGGATATCCGGCTCTCCCAGGGTGTGCTCGCACAAGGCCGCGTGGCCGGAGTGGCCGGCCTGACCCTGCCACCGGGCACCCTGCTGACGGCGGTTCCCGGCGTGCCCGCACATCTGGGCGGCCCGACGGCGACGCTCGGTTCCTTCGCGGGCGGCTGGGTACGGATCGACCTGGGCGCGGTGCGCGCCCGGGCGGGTGTCGACGGACTGCCCCTGTTCCGCGTGTCCACGACGGGCGCACCGGGCAACAGCGGCGTCATCATCAACCCCCGTCCCACCGCAGCCGATCCCTACGCCGTGCGCGATGTATGGCTGGCTTCGGGTGAATACGAACTGGGCACGTGGTCGCCGCTGCCGACGACCTCCCCCTGACGACATCCGGCGCCGGGAGGCTCCCGGCGCCGGATGGCATACTGGAGGCTTGCCGCCAACGGAAGCCTCCATGCGCCTTTCATCCGCCTTCTTCCTCGTGCTCGCCCTGCCCGGCGTCGCGTTCGCCACCGACCCGCATTCCTACGCCCAGCCCGATGCCGTTCGCGTCACCCACCTCGATCTCGACCTGAAGCTGGACTTCGGCAAGCGCGAACTGGCCGGTGAGGCCACGCTGGCGCTGGACTGGAAAAGCCCCGGCGCGAAGGATCTGGTGCTGGATACGCGCGACCTGAAGATCGTCAGCGTGGACGCCGTGGATGCCGCCGGTAAACGTGCGGCACTGACCTTCGCGCTCGCACCACGGGATAAGGAACTCGGCTCGAAACTGACGATCCAGGCACCGGCGCATCCGGCGAGCGTACGCATCGTCTACACCACGTCGCCCGAGGCCTCGGGCCTGCAATGGCTCACCCCGGCGCAGACGGCCGACAAGAAACAGCCCTTCATGTTCTCGCAGTCGGAATCGATCCACGCGCGTTCGTGGGTTCCGCTGCAGGATTCGCCGGCCATTCGCTTCACCTACGACGCGCACGTCAGCGCACCGAAGGACGTGCGCGTGGTGATGAGCGCGATCAACGACGCGAAGCACCCGCTGAATGGCGATTTCACCTTCGACCAGTCGCATCCCATTCCGTCGTACCTGCTGGCCATCGCGGCCGGCGACCTGGCGGTGAAGGAAACCGGCCCGCGCAGCGCCGTCTATGCCGAGCCCAGCGTGGTCGGCAAGGCCGCGCACGAGTTCGAGGATACCGAGAAGCTGATCGCCACCACCGAGAAACTCTACGGCCCCTATGCCTGGGGCCGTTACGACATCCTGGTGCTGCCTCCGTCGTTCCCGTTCGGCGGCATGGAAAACCCGAACATGACCTTCGCCACGCCGACGGTACTGGTCGGCGACAAGAGCCTGGTCTCGCTGGTCTCGCACGAGCTGGCGCACTCGTGGTCGGGCAACCTCGTAACCAGCGCCGCCTGGCGCGACATCTGGCTCAACGAGGGATTCACCACCTACGTCCAGGGCCGGATTACCGAAGCCGTCTACGGCAAGACGCTGGCGGACGAGGAAGCGCTGCTGTCCGCGCGCGAACTGCAGAAGACGATCGGCGAGATGCCGGCCAACTCGCAGAAGCTCACCCCGGATGCGCGTGGCGTCGGTGCCGACGACTCGCTGTCCTCGGTTGCCTACGACAAGGGCTCGTGGTTCCTGCGCACCCTGGAGCAGCGTTTCGGTCGCGACACGTTCGATGCCTATCTGAAGGGCTATTTCGCCCACTTCGCCTTCCAGAGCATCGACACGGACACGATGTTCGCCTACCTCAAGGCCAACCTGCTGGATAAATATCCCGGCAAGATGAGCGACGCCGAGGCGCGCGCGTGGATCTGGCAGCCGGGCATCCCGAAAGACGCGCCGCTGCCCACGTCGCCACGCTTCGACGGCATCGATGCGCAGCGCACGGCGTTCCTCGCCGGTACGCTGGCCGCCGACAAGCTGGATGCGAAGGGATGGAACACCCAGGAATGGATGTACTTCCTCGACCGCCTGCCCGACGTGCCGCCGCTGGCGACGATGAAGGCGCTGGATGCGGCCTGGCACCTTACCGGTACGCCGAACGCCGAGATCGGCATGCGCTGGTATGCGCACGCCATTGCCGCCGGCGACAAGGCCGTCTGGCCCGCCGCGGCGGAGCACATGACCCGTATCGGCCGGCTCTACCTGACCACGCCGGTCTACCGCGCCTTTGCCCGCACCCCGGAAGGCCTGGCCTATGCCAAGGCCACCTACGCCAAGGCGAAGGGTGGCTACCATCCGATGACGCAACAGGCGGTGGAACGTATCCTCGCCGGTACGTCGAAGAAGTAAGCCCGCTCACGGGGCTTGCATACCGCCACGACGCCCCGCATCTTGCGGGGCGTCCTTCGTTCAGGCTTCCGATCCCATGGCCAAGTCCACCGTTCCCGCTTCGTCGCCCAGCCGGCCGCTCTGGCAACGCCTGCTGATCCGCCGGCTCAAGTTCCTCGTCGTCGTGGCGCTGGTGCTGGGCATCGGTGCCGGCGGTGTTTACCTGTTCGCACCCTCGCTGCTGCTCAAGGCCGATGCGGCACGCCTGGCGATGTCCGCGCACATGGAAAAGAAACAGGTGGTCGCGGGCGATACGACCTGGTCGTACTACGAGGGCGGTACCGGTCCCACCATCGTCCTTCTGCACGGCTTTGCCGCCAACAAGGAAACATGGCTGGAGATGGCCAAGGGCCTGACCGACCACTTCCACGTGGTGGCGCCCGACCTTCCCGGCTGGGGCGAATCCTCGCGCAATGAGGGTGGCGACTACGGTATCCCGGCGCAGGCGGCACGCCTGCAGGCGTTCGCCACCGCCACGGGACTCAAGCACTTCCTGCTGGTCGGGCAGTCGATGGGGGGCGCGATCGCCGGCGTGTACGCCAGCGAGCACCCCGACCAGGTGGCCAGCCTCGTCCTGATGAGTTCGCTCGGCCTCACCTTCAAGGACAACGACTTCGTCCGCGACGTCAAGGCCGGGAAGAACCCGTTCGTCTTCCACGATCGCGCCGACCTCGAAGCACTGCTTGCACGGATCTTCCTCACCCCGCCGCACATTCCCGGCCGTGTCGAGGATGCGCTGCTGGCGCGCAACGAGAAGGATCGTACCTTCATCGAACGCACCTTCAACCAGTTGCGTGAGCCGGCGCAGGCATATGCCCTGGACCCGGTCATCGGCGGCCTGCCCATGCCGGTACTCGGCGTCTGGTGCCGCGAGGACAAGATCATCGACGTGTCCGCGCTGGATACCCTTCGCGCCGGCCTGAAAAACTCGCCATCCATCGGCGCCACCGTCATGAACGGGTGCAACCACATGCCCATGCTGGAGAAGCCTGACGAGACGGCGCGGATCCTTACGGGCTTCGCGCTGGCGCACTGACAGACGAACAGGAAGCCCATTCCGTAACCTGCGGCACCCTCCCCGTCAGGTTTCAGCATGGATGCGATACCCCCGAACGCACCTCCCGCCGTGGTGCGCGCAACACACCAGGACGCCATCGACACGGTACAGCGGCTCATCGATACGGAGCGCTGGCTGATCGCGCAACAGGACGCCATGCCGGCGGTTCCCGATACGCTCGATCAAGGCACGGTCACGGCGTTCCTCGATCAACTCGATGGATTCTGGGCCGGCGAATCCACCGCCGCGGAGGGCGCGCACGTGCTTCCGCGGCGAGCCGCACTGGCGGCAAAACTGGCCGATGCGCTGTCCGATCTGGCTACGCTTCGCGGTCTCGACGGCACGCTCGACGACGACACCCGCCACCTCGTCGCTGCCTTCATCCGCCCTGGCGGCGTGGCGGCGGTGGCCGATATCGAACGGCGTGAAGTCACCTTCGCCGATACGCCTTACGCGGGCACGATGCTGGTGACGGATACGCGCCATGCCGGCCCGGTCATCGCGTTCACCGCCGCGCGCGGATGGGACCGCTATCCCGACCTGGATCATGCGCACGCCGCCATCGAGACGCATGTACGACGGACCCTCGCATGGCGGGCCGATATCCCCGGCATCGCCCGTGGCAAGTTGTCCCCAACGCTGGATCCCTTCGTCGATTCACGCGCAACGACCGAGCCCGCACCCGTGCTCCTGGTCGATCGCTTCATCGCCGCCCAGCGCGACAGGATCGAGCAGGCGTGGATCGAGTTCGAGCTCGAGCGTTCGCTGCCCGGACGGGCGCAACGGTTCGCCGATCGTCTCCGCGAGGCGCTGAGCCTCACGGATCTTTTCGACATCGAAGCCATCCTCGGCGTGCGCGAGGCGCGGTTGCGCACCGCCGTCGAGAACGAACGCCTGGGCGACGTGCCCGCCACGCTGGCCGCGGACTGGCGCCGGTCGCGCGCGGAGTACGTGGACACCCTGCGATTCGTCACCGATCGTCAGGCCATCGCGGGTGTCGGCCCGCCGCCGGAGTTGGGCGACTACACCGTCGACCAATTCGGGCGGGTACTACGCGCGCTGGGCATCCCCGACGATCCGCATGACATCACCCTGACACTGGACCGCTCACTGGACCCCTCCGCGCGGTTCTCCTCGCTCACAGCGCTGTTCAGCGGACCGGAACCCCTGCATGCCTCGCTTATCGAAGCCGCCTACAGCAACGTCCCGTCGCTGGGCGCGGACCGTTTCAGCGCACACGGCCGGGACGGCAAACCGATCGCAACGCTCACCGATCCCTACATCCGTGCGATCGTCAACCGGCTCGACATCCACTCCAGCTACCAGGCCAGGCTCACCACGGACCTGCGTGACGGCCCCGATGCCGCCTTGCGGCGTCGTGCCTTTCACGACATACGCGCCGCCAGGATGCGCCACGATGCCATCGACGCCCAGATCGCGTATCGGCGGGGAGAGCACGCCGGCGCCAGCCACCTCGGACTCACGGCATCGGCGCGACAGCGAATCGATGCCTTGCTCGATGCGATCGCGCAAGGCCAACCCGATGCGGCCGGGGTGCACCAGGTAACCCATGACGATGTGCCGTTACGGGACGTGCTCGAGATCGACATGACGCGCGGTGCCGGCGCTGTCGCATCGGCTGGCGAATCCACGCTGGTCTACTACACGCCCGACGCGCCCGATGGTGTCGCATTCCGGCAGTTCCACGATCGCACGGAGGCCGAACGGCTGTTCTTTCGCGATGCGGCGTTCCGCGATTACTTCCTGGACCGGCTACCCGTCGAATCCGCCGATACGCTGCAGAAGGGGGACGGCCTCAGGCTCAATGCCAACCGCAGCCTTCGCTGGGTGTTCAACGGCGATACGTCCAAGGATGGTGGGCAGTCCCCGGTCTCGCCGGGCGTCAAGGCCATCGCCGGCGATCCGTTCGACGCGCTCTACGACACCGCGTTCGACCACGCGCTGCGTAACGTGCGCGCACTGACACGCAGCACGCGCGACGCCAACCGGGAATTCCTGCTCGACCTGTGGCGACGCAATCCGGCCCATGCCCTTCCCGCGCAGACGGCCATCGCGACCCTCACCGCACCGTTCCGCGTGGCGCCGGCCGCATGGCGCGCCTACGACGCCATCCGCGAAGGCGCCTACGGCGACGGGTTCGTCGACACCACCGAAGGCTATGTCATGGCGCTGGCCGCGTATTCCCTGGGCAACTCCGTGCTGCATGCGTCCGCGGCGCCCTACGCCGTGCACTTCCGCGCCATGGGCGGCGCGCTGGTCAGTCGCGCCATGGCGCGCCCCTCGTCGGGTGCCAACCGACGTTACCTGGCGGAAGGTGTCACACCCACCGGGCAACCCGATCTGCGCGGCATGTATCGCATCGACGGAAGGTCGTATGTCGCCATCGGCGGCAAGCTCTACGAAGCGAATTACCATGCTCCCAGCCGCACGGTGCGCCTGGGTTCCACGCCCCCGCTGGATGCGGAGGCCATGGGGCCGCCGATAAGGCTACAGGGCGAACTCTGGCAGTCCGACCGCCGCACGGCAGCCCGCCAGCCCGCTGGCCGCCCGGCTACCGACGGCGTGGACACCGGCGCGTTCTACAGCGAATACCTCAACCAGCTCGAGCAGTCCTTCCCCGATGCCATCGAGCGTGAGTTGGTCGCCGAACAGATGTACCGGGAGCTACGCCGCCTGCCCACCCGCCGTATCGTCACCGAGGCACAGCGAAGCACGTTCAACGACGCAATGGCCCGAGCCGAGCAGGTCATCCGCTCGTCGTTCGACATCGGCCCCTCCCTTCCCGGCCGCCTGCGCAGGGTCGCCGAAGCGGATCTCCCGGAGCGCCTGTGGTTCTACGACGAAAAACCCCTGGAGCAAAGTGCCTTCTTCGGCGCATCGAACCCGGGCATGGACTGGGCGGCGCTGCGGAGCGAGGCGCAGGAGCGCGACATATTCGGCGTGCGGCTCAGTTCGGTACCACCGGAGGCGCCCACCCATGCCATCGTGGACGGCAGCGGCATCCGCCGGCTGGGGCGTGGGGAAGGCTTCGCCGTGGAGCTTAGGGTGCGGGACATCGTGAGGGGACAAGGGCCAGGCAAAGGCGGCGTCGAACTGCTGGCCGGCTCGGGCGCGCAGGGCAACCACTACGTGCTACGCACGCCGCCGGGCCGCCCCGTGATGCTGCAACCGAACCAGTTCCAGTTGATCGACACCTTGCCGGCGCCGACGAATTAGTCGGCGACGTCCGCCACCAGCCGGTCCAGCTGCATCTTCAGGCCGCTACCGTGGGCGCGAAGCCAGCGACGTTGTTCCTTCCAGTCCGGGAAGATGCTCTCGACCCAGTGCCAGAAGCGCGGCGAGTGGTTGCGGACCTTCAGGTGACACAACTCGTGGACCAGCACGTAACGCAAGGCCACCGGTGGCGCGAGCGCCAGGGCAAGGTCGAGGTTGATCCTGTCCCGCGTGTCCAGGCTGCCCCAGAGGCTTTTAAGGGGGCGGATCTTCAGGGCCGTGGGCGCCGCGTTGATCATCGGTATGTAGGCCGGCAACCAGCGTGAGACGTCACGCCGGATCTGCGCCTCGAAGTGCGTGGCCAGCAGGCCACGCGCGACGAGGAGCGCCCGCGCATGCGGGCCCGGTATCACCAGGGTGATGCCGGCGGCGTGCTGATCGACGCGGGGATAGGGGCCCTCGGCCCAGTCCAGCGCGATGTCCTCGCCCCGGAAGGGAAACGTGGTGGGCACGCCCACCTTGAGCCTGGGCAGCGGCGTGGCGTCGAGGTGGAACTCGTCCAGCTTCTGCTCGAGCCAGTCGGCGTGATGACGGAGGAAAGCCGTCATCTGCGCCGTATGGGTGCCGTGGGGATAGGTGAGCCGCGCGCCCCGGGAAGTGACGGTGAGGCGCAGGCGACGGGCACGC
Source organism: Xanthomonas sp. NCPPB 2632 (assembly GCF_041228075.2). Taxonomy (NCBI): domain Bacteria; kingdom Pseudomonadati; phylum Pseudomonadota; class Gammaproteobacteria; order Lysobacterales; family Lysobacteraceae; genus Xanthomonas; species Xanthomonas sp. NCPPB 2632. The sequence goes on along the minus strand of NZ_CM192979.1, from coordinate 317,930 downwards.
GGATGGGCCGCCTTGAGCACCCGGATGGTGCCGCCGGTTGCCGTGGACAGTTCCAGCCAGTCGCTGTCTTCCGATGCCATGTCGCGAGTCTCTTTCCGATCCCGACCAACATCCCACCAAGCCATATCAATTCCTGCGACGCGGCGCCCTGGTCACTCGGGGCGCGGCAACTTGAACCATTCTTCCAGCTTGGCGAGCAGCCTCGCATATTCCCCGGCCATCAGGGCGAAATTGGCGTCCATTTCCGCCGCGGCGGATTCAGGACTGTCGGCCTGCTCGTCGAGCACCACATCCGTGAACTTGATCTTGCGCAGGATGAGATCCTCGCCCAGCACGAACGAGATGCGGTCGTCGAACACCAGCCCCAGCTGGAACACCTGCTTGCCGGTGCGCAGGTGCTCGCGAATCTCCTCGGTGTCGAGATCCTGCCGACGGCAGCGGGCGATCGCCCCGGAGGCCGTGGCCGGATCGCGCAGTTCGCACTCGTCGCCCAGGGCCAGGCCCGCCGGCAGTTCCCCCGTGGCCACCCAATGCGTCATGAGCAGGCGGGGCGATTCTTCCGGTGCCAGCGGCACGGCCGGAAAACTGCCCAGGGCCTCGCGAATCTGGCTGAGGGTGTTCTCGGCGGACTTGCGGCTGGAGGTGTCCATGATCAGCCAGCCGTTCTTCTTGTCCACGAAGGCCGACATGCGCGACGTGCGCACGAACGCCCGCGGCAGCAGCTCGTTCATGACATCGTCCTTCATCCGCTTGCGCTCACGGCCGCTGACCTTGCGACCTTCTTCCTCGGCGATCTTCTGCACGCGGTTGGCCAGCTCGTCGTTGACCACGGATGTGGGCAGCAGTTTGTCCTCACCGGCCACGGTGACCATGGTGTTGGCCGCCACCGAATGGGTGAGGGCTTCTTCCCTGCGACCCAGGGGCGAGATGAAGCCGCGTGTGGACAACTCCATGGGACCCACGGAACGCAGGCGATGCTCGGGCAGTGCCTCGTCCAGGCGCTCGAGATCGGCGGCGACGGAGGCGGAGAAACGGAACAGGGTGAGATTGCGATAGAACATGGATCGGCGATTCTCTTGCGAATGAGGGACCGCGACAGGCGCGATGCGCCCGCCGACGAAAGGAGCGGCGGAGCGGGTCAGACGACCTGGGCGATCGCCGCGGCGACGCGGTCCAGGTTGTTGTCGTTGAGCGCCGCCACGCAGATGCGACCCGTACCGACAGCATAGATGCCGAACTCGGTGCGCAGCCGATCCACCTGGGCCGAGGAAAGCCCGGAGTAGGAAAACATGCCGCGCTGGGCTTCGATGAAACCGAAGTCGCCGTGCGTGGCCAGGCGCTGCACCAGGCCGCGACGCATGGTCCGGATGCGCTCGCGCATCTCGCCCAGTTCGGCTTCCCACTGCGCGCGCAGCGCGTCGTGGTTGAGCACGGCCGATACCACCGCGGCACCGTGGGTCGGCGGATTGGAGTAGTTGGTGCGGATGACACGCTTCACCTGGGACTGCACGCGGAGCGCTTCATCGTGCGAGCCGGTGACGATGGACAGGGCGCCCACGCGCTCACCGTACAGCGAGAACGACTTCGAGAACGAGCTGGCGACGAAGAACACCACACCGGCCTCCGCGAACAGGCGCACCGCGAGGGCGTCCGCCTCGATGCCGTCGCCGAAGCCCTGGTAGGCGATATCCAGGAACGGCACCAGGCCCTGCGCCTGCACGGTGTCGATGACGCGTGTCCAGTCGGCGGCGGTCAGGTCCACACCGGTCGGGTTGTGGCAGCAGGCATGCAGCACCACGATGGCGCCCTTCGGCAGCGATGCGAGGCCGGCGAGCATCGCATCCACGTCCACGCCGTGCGTGGCGGCATCGTAGTACGGGTAGTCCACCACCTCGAACCCGGCACCTTCGAAGAGGGCGCGGTGATTTTCCCAGCTGGGATTGCTGATGGCCACGGGCACGGACGGATCGAGGCGCTTGAGGAAATCGGCGCCGACCTTCAGCGCGCCGGTGCCGCCCAGGGCCTGCGCGGTGACCACGCGGCGCTCGGCGAGCAGGGGCGAGGCCTCGCCGAACAGCAGCTTCTGCACCGCGCTGTCGTAAAGCGCGATACCGTCGATGGGCAGGTAGCCACGCGGAAGCTGGGCTTCCAGGCGGGCTTTCTCGGCCTCGCGCACGGCGCGCAGCAGCGGTACGTGACCGTTGGCGTCGTAATAGACGCCGACACCGAGATTGACCTTGTCGGTGCGGGTATCGGCGCCGAAGGCTTCGTTGAGGCCGAGGATCGGATCGCGCGGCGCGAGTTCGACGGAAGAGAAAAGGGTCATGGTCGGCAGGCCTCGAAGCGGGAAGAGGAAAGGATCAGTCGTTGTCGTCGACGGTGTCGCCGCCGGTGAGCCATGCATGGGCGTCGGGTCGCGCCGCGCCTTCGCGTGCGCCGAGCGCCGCGAAGTCGAACAGGCGGCGATCCGTCAGCTGCGACGGCGCGATGTTGCCCATGGCGCGGAAGATCGTCTCGCTGCGGCCGGGGTTGGATTTTTCCCAATCGGCGAGCATGCGCTTGACCACCTTGCGCTGCAGGTTCTCCTGCGAGCCGCACAGGTTGCAGGGAATGATGGGGAAGGCGCGGGTCTCCGCGTAGGCCGCGATGTCGTCTTCCTTGCAGTAGGCCAGCGGGCGGATGACCACGTGGCGCCCGTCGTCGGACAGCAGCTTGGGCGGCATGGCCTTCAGGCTGCCCTGGTAGAACATGTTCAGGAAGAAGGTGCCGAGGATGTCGTCGCGATGATGGCCCAATGCGATCTTCGTGATGCCGTTGGCCGCTGCCCACTGGTAGAGCGCCCCGCGGCGCATGCGCGAGCACAGGCTGCACATGGTCTTGCCCGTGGGGATGACGCGCGTCACGACACTGTAGGTGTCCTGTTCGATGACATGGAACGGCACGCCCAGCGCGGTGAGATAACCCGGCAGCACGTGCTCCGGGAAATCCGGCTGTTTCTGGTCCAGGTTCACCGCGATGAGGTCGAACCGCACCGGCGCCTTGGCCTGCAGTGACAGCAGCATGTCCAGCAGGGTGTAGGAATCCTTCCCGCCGGAAAGGCAGACCATGATGCGGTCGCCGTCCTCGACCATGCCGAAGTCGGCGATGGCCTGGCCGACCTGGCGACGCAGGCGTTTGGCCAGTTTGCCGGCTTCGTAACTCTGCTTGCGGGTGGCGTCGGGCGTGGCGGACATGCGTTTGGGCGGTTCGGGACGGGTCGGCTGACCATTGTAGCCGCTGCGGGGGCCCTCGCCGGAGGTTACAATCGGACTTCCCCCCTCGCCCGGCCCAACGCCATGCAGGTCCAGGATCCTCACGAGCTCCAGCAACGCCTCGCCGAACTCAAGGTCGAGCACCGCGACCTCGACGCCGCCATCGACCACCTGGCCGCCGCCATCGGCCGCGACGAGCTCCAGCTGACCCGCCTGAAGAAGCGCAAGTTGCTGCTGAAGGACACCATTTCCCGGATCCAAAGCCGGCTCATCCCCGATCTGGATGCCTGAATGGTCGCGCTGACGCCCACCCGGCTGGCCAACCGCCACGTGACGCTTGAGCCGCTGCAACCGGCGCATGCCGGTCCGCTGGAGCGTGCCGCGGCCGATGGCGACCTCTGGAACCTGTGGTTCACTTCGGTGCCGGCGCCGGGCCGCATGGAGGCGTACATTGCCTCGGCCCTGCGCAAGCAGGACGAAGGCCACATGCTGCCCTGGGTGGTGCGCGAGAACGCCTCCGGCGACATCGTGGGTACCACCCGCTACTACGACATCGTCGACGATCCGCGGCGCATGGCCATCGGCTACACGTGGTACGCGCGGCGCTGGCAGCGCAGCCACGTCAACACCGCCTGCAAGCACCTGCTGCTGTCCCATGCCTTCCTGGGCCTGGATGCGGTGGCCGTCGAGTTCCACACCGACGCCTACAACCAGGATTCGCAGCGGGCCATCGAAAAACTGGGCGCGAAGCGCGAGGGCGTTCTGCGCGCCCACAAGCGCCGCCCGGACGGCTCGCTGCGCGACACCGTCTGCTACAGCATCCTCGCCACCGAGTGGCCCGACGTCGATAAATGGCTGCAGCTGCGGCTGGATCGCCTGGCACCGCCTGACGCCTGAGCCCGTGCGCCGAGGTGCTGCCGGCGCGGCCCCGGCGCAGCTGAATCAACGCGCCGCCACCGCCTCGGGAGACGAGGGGTGCACCACCAGGGTCGCGGTCATGCCCGCCGCCAGCACCACGCCGGACGGAAGGTGCGCCGCATCGATCCGGATACGTACCGGCACGCGCTGGGCGAGCCGCACCCAGTTGAAGGTCGGGTTCACGTCGGCCAGCAGGTCGCTGCCGGTCGGGTTATCGGCATCGGTGATGCCGCGGGCGATGCTCTCCACCGAGCCTTTCAGCCGCACGCCACCGCTCATCAGGCGGATATCGACCGGATCGCCCACACGCAGGCCGGGCAGCTTGGTCTCTTCGAAGTAGCCGTAGATCCAGTACGAGTGGCTGTCGATCAGGGCGAGGCGTGCGCTGCCGGCGCTGGCGTAGTCGCCGACGCGTATGTCCAGGTTGGTGACATAGCCATCCACCGGGGCACGCACTTCCGTGCGATCGAGGTTGAGCTGCGCGGAGGCCAGCTCCACCTGGGCCTGGGCCACGGCCGCCAGGGCCTGCTGCTGCGAGGCGCTGGCCTGCTTCGTGCTCGCCTGGGCCTGCTGCCACCCCGCTCTTGCCGCGTTGGCGGCGGCCACCGCGTTGGCCTTGTCTTCCGCCGAGATCACGTTGTTGATCAGCTTCTGCCGGCGTTCGGACTGGGCGGCGTACATCTCGAAGTTGGAGCGGCTCTGCAACGCACCGGCCTGGGCCGCGTTGATGCTGGCGCCCGCGGCGCGTGCCGCGGCCTCGGCGGCGTTGAGGTTGGCTTCGGCCTGTGCCACCGCGTTCGCGTAACGCGCCTTGTCGACGACGAACAGCAGGTCTCCCTTCTTCACCGTCTGGTTGTCGATGACCTTCACGTCGGTGACCAGCCCGGCCACGTCGGGCGCGATGCGCACGATCTCCGCGCGCACGCGGCCGTCGCGCGTCCACGGCGAATACATGTAGTGCTTCCACAGGGCGTGCCCGATCACGGCGGCGACAAGGACGACGACGGCGGTCACGGCAAAACGGATGACGGTGGCGAGTTTCATAGGGGCTTCACTCAGAGCAGGAGCAGCGCAAAGGCGCCGAAGACACAGACGAATACGGCGAGCCGGAACAACGGCGGGTGCCAGACCAGGCGGTACAGTCCGAACCGGCCGGCGATACTGTCGAAAAGCCAGAGCACCAGCAGCGCGACGACGAAGAGGATGAGCAGTCCCGGCACGAGTGCATCACCGAGGGCGATTTCACGAGGCATGGGCGATCTCCTTGCTGAGCGGCATATCGGGCATGTAGGCGGCGAGGACGGATTCCCCGTCCAGCAGCGCCATGCGCACCAGGTGCAGATGGGCCAGCAGGTGCTGCGTGCCCTCGTACTCACCGACACCGGCAATGGCCGTGGCGACCGCGTCCCGCGCCAGCAGATAGCCGTCCGCGTCGGGTTTCTCGTAGAAACGGGCCAGGGTGCGCAGCGTGTCCTGCAGGTACGGATGAAGAGCCGTCGGGATATCCCGACGCGCGATGTCATGACGCAGTTCGATCAACGCCCGCCCCGTCTCATGCACCGCCAGGGCCCACGCGATCAGCGTGCGCGAGTCGGCACTGCCGGGCTCCGTCTGGGCAACCACCTGGCTGACCAGGTCGTGGTTGACGCTTTCGAACCGGTGGCGAAGGCCGGGCAACGGCGCCTCCGCGGCGAGCGCGACCTGCCCGCGCAGGCGTGCCAGCTGGCGCCGCCGCAGCCAGGCGCTGCCGATCGCAGGGGGAATCACCACGAACGACACCGCCGCGGCGCCCAGCCCGACGATCTGCGCGATGGCGTCGTTGATGAAATGCGCCGGGTCGTACACCTGCATGTTCTTCAGCGTGAGGATGTAGGCAAAGCCCATGGCCCAGCCCAGGCCATAGGATGCGAAGCGTGGGGTCATCATCAGCACCAGGCCGACGGCCAGGAAAGGCGCCACGCCGACCACGAGCAGGCCGTAGCCGTCCAGACGCGTAAGGACGAAGAACTCGCAGATGAAGCCCACCACCATGCCCGAGAGGTAGCCGAGCATGACCTGCCAGGTCACCCGCGTCGGGTTGGGCGTGGTGGCGAACAGGCCAGCGAACACCGTGGCCAGCAACATCGCACTGGAGCCGAGCGGCCAGGCGCTGGCCACCCAGAACGCCCCCAGCACCAGCATGGTGAGCGTTGTGCGGAACGTGGCCAGGCCGGCGCCGAGGAAGTCGTTGCCGCGGTCGAAGCGCACGCGCTCCGCAGCGCCGGTGCTCACCCGTGGCGTCTGCAACGAGGCGGCCGTATCGACATAGTCGTAAAGCTCGTCGACGAAACGGGCCAGCAGCGACGCGCCGGTGTCGAAATCGCGAATGTCCTGCGGATCGGCCAGCGCAGCGCGTTGTGCCGGGGTGTTCGTCCGCATCGTGTCGCGCGCCGCCACCAGGCGCGGCAACAGCACGCGCGCGGCGGCGCCGGCCTCGATGGGTGCGTCGAGAGCGTCGCCGATCGGCGCGTACAGGCGCATCAACGCCTGTGCGGTCGCGTCGCGGCGCGCCCGCTTCAGCCGGTTGATCAGGTGGTGCAGCGACTGGAAGCTGGTAGACGCTGCCATGAAACGCTGGTTGAACAGGCGCAGGTGGCTGCTGCGCGCGCGGGCTTCGGCGTCTTCGAAAATCACCGAGCTGCGCAGGTCTTCCAGCGTGACCGCCGCGCGTACGAAGCGCAGGTGGGCGTTCTCCATGGTGTCGCGGGCGATCGCTCCGGCCGTGCTGTCGCGCACGAAGCCAACGAAGTGCGCGAACTGCTCGCGCGCCGCGCGCCGCAAGACGTCGCGCATGCGGCTGGGGAACACCACATCATTGACCACGCCGCTGACCATGAGGCCGAGCAGGACTTCACTGATACGCGCCCACGACGAATCGAAGACGCCGGGCGGATTGTCGATCACGGGAATGGCGACGATGGCCGCCGTGTAACCCGCCAGCACGAAGGCATACGACTTGAAGTTGCGATACAGCGTGGCGCCACCGGCACACACGCCGATCCACACCGACAGCGACAGCAGGAACAGGTCGCGCGTCTGCGGAAAGGCGGCCACGATGACGATGGCCGCCGCGGCGCCGGTCAGCGTGCCGATCGCACGGTAGAAACTCTTGGCCAGCACCATGCCGGACTGTCGGTTGGCGACGATGATGGTCGTCAGCATCGCCGTGGACGGCGCCGGCAGGGCCAGCCGCATGGCCAGCCACCCGGTGAGGAAAAACGCGAGCAGGGTCTTGCCGACGAACAGCCAGACGTCGACTTCCTCGCGCAGCGTCTCGACCACGACCTGGCGCGTGGTGGGAGTGGCATGTTGCAGATCGATGGCGGACATGGGTGCCCCCGTCACTCCCCGAACCCGGCCAGCATCTTCTTGAGCAGGCCTTCCAGTTGCGTCTGTTCGGTGGCGTCGAGGTTACGAGTCTGGCGGTGAAGCAACGTGACGATGTCGGGGAGGAACTGGGCGATCGTCTCCAGCCCGACCGGGGTCAGGGTCAGGGTGACCTTGCGGCGATCCTCGTCGCTGCCGGCGCGGGCTACATAGCCCTTCTCGCAGAGCTGGGTGGTGAGCCGGGTGATGTTGGCCAACTTCTCGCCGGCCGCCTCGGCCAGCTGCGACGGGTTCATCGCGTTATCCGGCGAGCCGTACAGCATCATCAGGATGTTGTATTCCGGATGGTTCAGCCCGTAGGGCTTCATCACGGCGTTGGCTTCGTCGTGCACCTGCTTGTAGAGGTGCTTGACCAGACGGACGAGCACAGCCGGCTGGCGCGGGAACCCCGGGTATTTACGCAGAGTGACGTCGAGGCGTGCTTCGGTGCGGGCGAAATCGCTCATGGGGAGGTCCGTAGCCGGGATACCTCATAAGTATATAGTTCATTTATGTACTATCAATAGATGAACTTGATATGTGCGAGCGCCATCGCTAACTGCGGCAAGCCACTGATCTATAAAATTTATCGGCGGCGCTCCCTACGCCCATCGGACTTTCCATCGTCATGAAAGTCGATGGCGATCACTCGGCCGTTCGCGTCGCGCATGATCTGCACGTAGTCGATGCCGTCCCCGGCATAGGTGAGCATGTCGTCCGCGGAGGTGACGAGTCTTTTCGCCGGGCCATTGTCGCGTTGCATCCAGGCGGACCCGGCGCGTACTTCGATAATGTGCATGCCGCCACCGGGAATGACGTACGTACCGGCAATGGCGTCGAGCCGATGCGGCGCCCAGTCGATTGCCCGAAAGCTACGATAGGGTTTGCCGAGGGCCAGCGCCGTGAGTCGTCGCGCCAGCGAGCGGGCCTGCACCGCGGGTGTATCCGAGTTCTCGAGAACCACCACAGCAATGTCGGCCGAAGGCACGTAGACGTAGTACGACACGTACCCTTCGATGCCACCCGAGTGCTCGGCCACGACAACGCCTTGCACATGACCCGGCACCATGCCGAGACCGTAAGGCAAGTCGACCGGGCCGATGCGCGCAGAATGCGCCATCTCCCGAAAGGCGGCGGGCCCCGGCACCGATCCCGTTGCCAGACCATGTAGCAGCGCGGCGAAGCCACCCGCGGACGCCGACAGCCCACCGGCGGCGCCCGGCCCGGCAATCGAGTACATGATCGGCCGAGCGATATCGCCACGTGCGTCGACGGTATACCCAGGGACCATGGCGGGGACCACGGCATTGTCGTCACGGAAGGCGACGCCGCGGACATGAAGCGGCGCCAGCACCAGATCGCGCTCTGCGTCGAACCACGACTCCCCGGTGACCTTCTCAATGATCGCCCCCAGCACCATGTAGCCCGAATTGCTGTAGTGCCAGTCACTACCAGGCGCAAAGTCGGGTGGCGCGGAGGCGATGGCCTTCAACCGGGCGGTCGAGTCCATGGCGTCGGTCAAGGCTGCGGACCAGGCATCACTCACACCGGACGTATGCGAAAGAAGCTGCCGGACCGTGACCGTGTCGGCACGCGGAAAGCTCGGCAACCACCGGGCGATGGGCGCGTCCAGGTCCAGCTTGCCCTGCGCGTGCAACTGCATGACGGTGGCCGCCGTCACGGTCTTGGTCAGCGATCCGATGCGGAAGACGCTGTCTATAGTCAGCGGCACGCCCAACTCGACGCTGGCGAGCCCTCGGGCGCTGGCGTAGACCTCACGACCCTCCCGGTAGACGACTACGCTCGCTCCAGGCGCCTGCGCTGGGATCGCCGACATCATCGTGTCGGCTTCGGGTTTCCAGTCGGGCACCGTACCGCCCCTGGCTTGGCTGATGGCAAGCCATCCGATGGCCATGCAGACATGGATTCTTGTCACTGCCTTCCCCCGTAAACGTGGTTACCCCGGTAGCCAGACCATCCGTGTCTCTGGAAAAGCGCTCCGCCGCCCCCATTCTGGCGTCCAGGAGTCACCATGAACACTTCCAAGCTGTTTTCCAACCTGCTTCTGGCCCTCGTCACGGTCATCCTCGTGAGTGGCTGCCGACACCCTGCCGCCGAAGGCGCCATGCAGCCAGGCGCCCGTGCGGGCGCGGTGGTTCGCCGGGCGCAAACGCCCGCGCCCACACCCACGCCGAAAGCGAAGATCGAAGTCATGTCCGCACAAGAGCTTGCCCAGGCCTTTGCAGACGATCGCACTGCATCCACCGTTCGGTTCGCACACCGTACCGTCGAGGTAACCGGCGAGGTGGGCAATCTCGAGGCCGGCGGCGATGGTACGCCCGTAGTCACCCTCAAAGGCGGCAAGGGTTCGACGAATCCACGATTCGTCCTCGATGCCGATGCCTGGCCGGACGTCTCCACCCTCAAGACCGGCGCGACGGTGAGACTGTCATGCCGGGATGGGTCCGAGAGCGCCGGTCAGGTGACCTTGAAGGCGTGCGCGCTGCTGTAGGGCCCGACAAACACGATGACGGCCCGATCCGCGTAGGCAGACCGGGCCGTCGGGTCGCAGTGACACACTTACTGCTTGAGCGGAACCGTCTCGAAACCACCGCCCTGCGGCGCGGCGTTCTGGGCCGGCTGCGATGCTGGCGGAGCAGCGCCTCGCACCGGAGCCGCGCCACGGGCACCGCAGGTGTACGCACCCCAGTCCTGCGAGCCACCGTTGGGCTCACCGAGGGGCTTGATGGTGTCCGCACCCATCTTCGCGGCCTCGTTACGCGCGAGCACTTCAAGTTCGTCGCGGACCTTCAGGTCGTCGCGATCGATGGGGCCGACGCGGCTCTGCACGGACACCGTGACCTTGCCCTGGTCGCGGCAGCTGGACACATCGCCGTTCCAGGCCGTGCGGACGTTGCGCGCGCTGTCGTCGAGCTTGATGCCCCACGAGCACGCTGAGAGGGCGAGCGGGACGAGGAGAACGAGGACCTTGCGCATGGATTGAGCTCCGGAAAAACGTTGGGGGGACATGCTAGCCAAATGCCGCGAAGGGCGCGATCTGAATCGACCGCGCCCTTCGCTGGGGATTACCTTGCCGTGGTCGCGGGCGGCGCCTTAGCCTTGCCCGCGCGCCCGGACACCGGCGCTGCGATGTCCTTCGCCGGCTGGCCGTCGGCATCGATCACATGCACTTCGCCGAGGTTGAGCGCGCGCACCGGGGCCTCGATCTTGCGCAGGTCGCCGACGATGACCCAGGTCAGGGCGTCGGGACGGATGACGGCGGCGAGCGCGGCCTCGGCCTTGGCACGGTCGACCCCTTCGATACGCGACTTCAACGTCTGCACGTAGTCGTCCGGGCGGCCATAGATGAGGATGCCACTGATGGCGCCCAGCACGGAGGACGTGGTCTCGAAGCTACCGGGCAACGCGCGGATCCGCTGCGCCTGGATGTTGCCGATTTCATCGGCGGTGAGCGGTTTCGGGCCGATGACGGCCTTGGCCTCCTTGAGAATTTCGGCCGCCGATTCGGCCGTCTTGTCGGTCTGCACCGGCGCGTAGAACAGCAGCGGGCGCTGCCCCTGCGCATCGGAGAGCATGCTGCCCGCACCGTACGCCCAGCGCTTTTCCTCGCGCAGGTTCATGTTGAGGCGCGAGGTGAACGTGCCGCCGAAGGCGCCGTTGGCGATGCCCAGGTCCAGTGCGTCGGGCGCACGGGTGGAGGGTGCCAGCAGGCCGGCCAGGATCAACGACTGCGGGGCATCGGTACGATTGACCAGGAAGACGCGCGGCTTCGGCTGGGCCGCCACCTGCCCGATGTTCCGCGCTGGCACGGCCGTGGCCGGGGCCTGCCAGTCGCCGAAGACCGCATCGAGCTGCGGCAGGATTTCCGCGAGGGTGGTGTCGCCGGCGACCACGATGCGTACGTTGTCCGGCCGCAGGTAGTCGCGCTGGAAGGTGGCGAGGTCCGCAGCGGTGAGCGAGACAATGGCTTTTTCGGTACCGCTGCCCGTGAACGGGATGCCGTAGGCATGGTTGGCGCCGTAGAGCAGCGGCGGCAACGTGCGCAGCGCGAGGCCGGTGGGTTCGGTTTTTTCCTGCGCGATGCCGGCCATCCACTGGCCACGTACGCGCTCGATGTCGTCCGCCTTGAACGCGGGGTTGCGCGTGATGTCGGCGAACAGCGCGAGCGAGGGCGTGAGGTCGCTGTTGAGCGCGTTCAGGCCGACGCTGCAGGTATCCAGCGAGCAACTGGACGAGACGATGGCACCCAGGCGCTCCTTGCGCCGTGCCACCTCCACCGAATCGAGCGAGCGCGTGCTTTCTTCCAGCAGCGCGGAGGTGAAGCTGGCGGTGCCCAGCTTGCGGCCCTGGTCGGCCGCGTAGCCCGCGTTGAACAGGAGCAGCACCTGGGTCACCGGTACCGTGTGGCGCTCGGCCAGCACCACCTCGATGCCGTTCTTCAGCTTGCCCCGCTGGAGCGTGGGGAAGGACAGGTCGGGGAAGGTGTCCACCGACGGCACGCCCTTGCTGCGATCGACCTGGGACGCGCCGACGGCATAGGACCGTGTCGGCGGGGTGACGGCGGTGGGGCGGCCCGGCGATGTACCCAGGCCGGTTACCGCCTTGTCCTCGGCGGCGGGATCGAAGCCGGCTGCCGCAGGTAGGATGGTGAGCGTGTAGTCGCCGCGGGTCAGCCAGGTCTTCGACGCCGCCAGCACCGAGGCGGTCGTGGCGTTCTGCGCCCGCTCCAGGTCCTTCTTGTAGGCCTCCGGATCGTTACGGTAGACCTGTCCCTCGGCGAGGATCACGGCCTTGCCGCCCGAGCCGCCCACTTTCTCCAGGCCGCGGATGAATCCCGCGCGGTTGGCGACCTTGGCACGCGCCAGCTCGTCGGCCGTGGGCCCGGTGGCGAGGTAATCCTTCCATACCGACGCCACGGCCGCTTCGACCTTCGCCGGGTCCACGCCGGCCTTGACGTCCACCGTGAGCTGCACCTGGCTGGCGAGGGCGAACGGCGAGATGCCGAGGCTGACATCGTCGGCGAGCTTGTCCTGGTAGACCAGACGCTGGTAAAGCCGCGATGTCTTGCCGCCGCCGAGAACCGTGGTAGCGAGATCGAGCTGTATCGCATCGTCCGTACCCAGCTGGGGCACGATCCACGTCCGCACGATGCGCGCCTGCGCGACCTGGTCATGCTGGATACCGCGCGTGGATGCCTGTAGCGGGGTGATCCACGGTTGCTGCCGGGGGACGGGCGGCCCTGCGGGAATGTCGCCGAAATACTTCTCGGCCTTCGCCTTGGCCTGGGCCACCGTGATGTCGCCCGCCAGCACGAGGGTGGTGTTGGCTGCCCCGTAGTAGTCGTGGAACCACTGCTTGACGTCGGCCAGCGAGGCCGCGTCCAGGTCGGCCATCGAACCGATGGTGTCGTGGTGATAGGGGTGATTGGCCGGGTAGGTGTTGACCAGGACGTTCTCGTCCACGCGGCCGTAGGGCTGGTTCTCGCCCTGGCGCTTCTCGTTCTGCACCACCCCGCGCTGGGTGTCCAGTTCCTTCTGGCCGATGGCGCCGAGCAGGTGGCCCATCCGGTCGGATTCCATCCACAGCGCCATATCGAGGGCGGTGGTAGGCACGGTCTCGAAGTAATTGGTGCGGTCGAACCACGTGGTGCCGTTCATGTCGGTGGCGCCGGCGCGCTCGAACGGCTGGAAATAGGTGCCCTTGCGGTTTTCCGAGCCCGAGAACATCAGGTGCTCGAACAGGTGGGCGAAGCCGGTCTTGCCGGCCGGCTCGTCGCCCGAGCCCACGTGGTACCAGATGCTGACCGCGACCACGGGCGCCTTGTGGTCTTCATGCACGACGACGGTGAGGCCGTTCGGCAACTGGAAGCGCGTGTAGGCGATGTCGGGAATCGTGTCGGGCGCGGACGACGCCGCGGCGGCGGCCCCGACGAAGGAGATCAGCCCGGCGGCAAGCAGGGCGAGGCGGTTCTTCATGCACGACTCCAGAGGGCCCTCGTGGCCCGGATGCACGGAGGCTAGCCCGGTCGCTCCGTCGGGCGCAATCGGTGGTGCCCGATTGTCCGCGGGTTGTCCGGTCGCGGGTGGTCAGTGTCCGCGGACAAGCGATCTGTCGGAAGCCACATGACAAACCTCATACGAATCAACTCATTGCCGACACTCAAAGGCTGGCACGGCACTTGCGTTACTAGTCATGCCCCGCCGGGCGGCTTCCTGCCCCGGCTCCTCGAAGGAACACGCCATGAAATACGAACTGATGATGCTCAACGGCCTGCTGGTCACCTCGATGTTCCTCTGCGGGTTCACGCTCTTCCAGATGGTCTGATCGCACAACGTTTCCCGTCGGAGATACACCATGCAACACGAACTTCTCATCCTGCGCAGCCTGCTGGTCGCTTCCATGCTCGTCTGCGGCCTGATCGTCGGCAACATGCTCACCTACACGGGTGCGCCGATCCAGCTGGCCGCCGTCGGGCAGGCCACGATCGCCCCAGCCGTCACCTGCGACGCGACGATCGCGCATGCCACCTGCGCGTCGCCGGCCGCATAATGGGGGCATGCCCCATGTCATCCTCTTCCGACCCGAAATACCGCCCAACACGGGCAACGTGATTCGCCTCTGCGCCAATACGGGCGCGGGGCTGCACCTGGTACGGCCGCTCGGCTTCGAACTCGACGACGCCCGCCTGCGTCGCGCCGGCCTGGACTACCACGAATTCGCACGGGTGGCGGTGCACGACACCCTGGACGCCTGCCTCGACGCCCTCGGCCGACCGCGTGTATTCGCGTTCTCCACGCGCGGGCAGCAGCTCCATACCGAGATGACCTTCGCCGAAGGCGATGCCCTGCTGTTCGGTTGCGAGACGGCCGGCCTGCCCGACGACGTACTGGACGCCCTTCCCGCCGGGCAGCGCGTGCGCCTGCCCATGCGTCCGGGCAACCGCAGCCTCAACCTCTCCAACGCCGTGGCGGTCGCCGTGTTCGAGGTGTGGCGCCAGGCCGGCTTCGACGGCGCGGCCTGAGCCGCGCAAGCTACAATCGGGACATGACTCCCGAACGTCCCCCGGCCGACGCCGATCCTCGTCGCTTCCTGCCCCGACCGCTACGTGTGCTGGCCGGCCGTGCCATGGAGGCCGCGCTCAACCGCGCGGTCGACCTCGATCCCGACACCCGTGCCCGACTCGACGCGCTCGACGGCCGCAGCGTGCAGGTGCACCTCGCCGGGCCCGAACTGGGCATCCGCATCACCGTGGAGAAGGGCCGCCTGCGCGTGGGGCCGCCCGAGGAAGGCGGCAGCCTGCGCGTCGCCGCTTCGCCGGGTAGCCTGCTGGCCATGGCGCTGCGCCGCGACGACGATGGCGTGGCGCCCGGGAAGGTGGACATCGCGGGCGACGCCGAGCTGGCGCGACGCCTGGAGCGCCTGGCCCGGCAGTACGCGCCGGACGTAGAGGAAGCTTTCGCGAAGACCTTCGGCGACCGGCTGGGCGTTCCGCTGGCCACCGCCCTGCGCGAGGGCCTGGCCCATGCGCGCGAGTCCGTCTCGCACCTCACCGAGGACACCGCCGACTGGCTGCGCGAGGAAGGCCGCGTAGCCGTGGCCCCGGGCGAAATGGATACCTTCCTCGACGGCGTGGATGCCGTCCGCGAACGCACGGAGCGCGCCGAGGCCCGGCTTGCCCGCCTCGCCCGGGCACTCGGGGAGTCGCGCGCATGACGCCGTTCCGCCTTGCCCCGCGCCTGTTCCGCGTGCTTGCCGTCCTGCTGAAGTACCAGCTGGACGAAGTGATCGAAGGCGCCCGCCTTTATCGTCCGCTCAAGCTGCTGACCCCGTTGCTGCCCGGTCCGGCGGTAGACACCCGCGGTCTGTCGCGCGGCGTACGCCTCCGGCTGGCGCTGACCGAGCTGGGTCCGATCTTCGTCAAGGCCGGCCAGGTGCTGTCCACGCGGCGCGACCTGGTGCCGCCGGACATCGCGGACGACCTCGCCCTGCTCCAGGACCAGGTGCCGCCCTTCCCCGGTGCGGAAGCGCGGGCCATCGTCGAGCGTGAGCTGCGGGCGCCGGTGACCACGCTGTTCGCCGCCTTCGACGAAACCGCCCTCGCCTCCGCATCCATCGCCCAGGTGCATGCGGCGACGCTGCACGACGGCCGGGAAGTGGTGCTGAAGGTGCTGCGTCCCGGTATCGACCGCCGCATCGCGCGCGACATCGACCTCCTGCGTTCCCTGGGCGAGCTGGCCCAGCGATGGCATCCCGCGGCCGACAAGATCCGCCCGATGGAGGTGGTGGCCGAGGTCGAGAAGATGCTCGAGAACGAGCTGGACCTGCAGCGTGAAGGCGCCAGCGCCAGCCTGCTCCGGCGCAATTTCGCCAGCGGCGTCGATCTCTACGTGCCGGAGGTCCACTGGGATTTCAGCACGCAGGGCGTGCTGACGCTCGAGCGGGTGCGTGGTGTCAGCGCCGACGACATCGTGGCGATCGACGCCGCCGGCCTCGATCGCAAGGCGCTCGCCGCCAAGGGCGTGCGCCTGTTCTACGAGCAGGTGTTCCGCGACAACTTCTTCCATGCCGACGCGCACCCGGGCAACATCTGGGTGGACACCACGCGCGTGGACGAGCCGCGCTTCATCGCGCTGGACTTCGGCATCATGGGCTCGCTGCCGGAAGCCGACCAGTACTGGCTGGCCGAGAACTTCATCGCGCTGTTCGAGCGCGACTACGCGCGCATCGCTCAGCTGCATGTCGCCGCCGGCTGGATGCCCTCCAACGTTCGCGTCGACGAGCTGGAGGCCGCCGTGCGCACGGTGTGCGAGCCCTACTTCACCCGCCCGCTGTCACAGATCTCCATTGCCGACCTGGTGGTGAAGCTGTTCCGCACCGCGCAGCGTTTCGAGCTCACGCTGCAGCCGCAGTTGATCCTGCTGCAGAAGACACTGCTCAACATCGAAGGGGTGGGCCGCCTGCTCGACCCGGACATCGACATCTGGGCGGTGGCGCACCCCGTGCTGCGTCGCATCCTGCGCGAGCGCTACAGCGTGCGTGCCACCTTGCGCGATGTACGCCGGCGCCTGCCGGACTGGGTCCGCACCGCGCCGCGCGCGCCGGAGCTGCTGCGCGACGCCCTGTTGCAGGTCGCCAGCGGACAGCGTCGTGACGTCGCCGATCCGCTGGCACTCGCGGTGGCGCGCGACGACGCACGTCGCATGCGCCGCCTGATCGCCTGCGGCCTGCTGGGCGCCACGCTGCTGATCTGCGGCGCACTGGTCGGCACGCTGGCGCCACGCGGCATGTGGCCCGGCATCGCGGCCGCGGCGGTCGGCGTGCTGGTGTTCGTCGCGGGCTGGCCTCGACGGGTTCGCTGAGCGCCGTGCTCGACATCCTTTATCAGGACGACGACATCGTCGCCGTCAACAAGCCGGCCAATCTCGCCGTGCATCGGTCCACCTTCGTCGGGCCGGACGATGCATTCCTGATCGACCTGCTCCGCGAACAGGTCGACGGCCGCCTGCACCTGGCCCACCGGCTGGATCGCGCCACGTCGGGCGTGCTGCTGGTGGCGCGATCCTCCGAGGTAGCCGCGCAGCTGGGCGAGCAGTTCATGGGCCGCAGCGTGCGCAAGCGATACCTCGCCGTGGTGCGCGGCTGGCCCGATCCCGAGGAAGGCACCATCGATTATCCGTTGCCGGGGTCGCGCGATACCGGTCCGCGTCGCGAGGCGAGCACCGACTATCGCCGACTGGCCACGACCGAGGTGGCCATTGCCCTCGGTCGCTATGAGGCACAGCGCTACGCGCTGATGCTTGCGGAACCGCGCACGGGCCGGTTCCGGCAGATCCGCAAGCATTTCGCGCACATCCATCATCCGCTGGTCGGCGACAGCCAGCACGGGCGTGGCGACCACAACCGGCTTTTCAGGCAGCACTTCGCCTCGCATCGCCTGCTGCTGCACGCCACCTCGCTGGCGTTCGTGCATCCCACGGCGGTACGACCGATGTGCATCGAGGCGCCCCTGGATGACACCTGGCATCGCCTGATCGCGCGTTTCGGCTGGCAGGACGCCTACGCCTGGCCTGCCGCACTGCACGACGGGAACGGATCGGGCGGCTGCTAGAATCCGCAGCCACCATGCTCATCGTCACATCCTCCATCGCCATTCCCGACGCCGAACTGATCGAGCGCTTCACGCGCGCCGACGGCCCGGGCGGCCAGCACGTCAACCGGACGGAAAGCGCGGTCGAACTTCGCTTCGATATCGCGTCGTCGCCGTCGCTGCCCGATGCGGTGCGCGAGCGGTTGCTGGCCCGGGGCGACCGGCGCATCACGGATGCAGGCGTGCTGGTGATCCAGGCCCGCCGGTTCCGCGAACAGGCACGCAACCGCGACGACGCCCGGGATCGCCTTGCGGAGATTGTGCGGGCCGCTACCGTGGTCGCGAAGAAACGTGTGGCCACTCGCCCCACCCGCGCCTCGAAGGAGCGCCGGCTGGCGGGCAAGACCCAGCGCAGCCAGACGAAGAAGGGCCGTTCGAAAGACTGGAGCCACGATTGAGCTTGCGCCCTGTGGACGGCATTCCGGTACTCGGCCCCCATGTACCCGCGTTGCCGGTGTCCCGCTGGATGCGCTTCTGTCGATGGCTGATCGCCCGCAGCGGCTGGCGCGTGATCGGTGAGTTCCCCGACCTGTCGAAACTGATCGTCATCGGCGCGCCCCATTCGTCCTATTGGGATGGCATCTGGGGCCTGCTGATGAAATCGGCCATGGGGATGGATGTCGGCGTGATGATCAAGCGTGAAGTGTTGAATGGCCCGTTCGGGCCGATCGTGCGTCGTCTCGGCATGATACCCATCGACCGCTCCGCCGCAGCCAACGTGGTCGACCAGATCGTCGGGCGATTCGCCACCCACGACACGATGTGGGTGGCTATCGCGCCGGAAGGCACGCGCAAACCGGTGACGCAGTGGAAGTCCGGCTTCCTGCGCATTGCCCACGCGAGTGGCGTGCCCATCCAGCCCGTGTTTATCGACTACCCGAGCCGGAGCTTTACCCTTGGACCGTTGGTGTATGCCACGGGGGACATGGACGCGGACATGACGACTATTCGCCGCCTGTTCGTGGGTTATCGCGGGAAGCACCGCGACGCTTGAGATCAGCCCAGGCCGCGCGAGTGACGCACGGTGTAGTTCGTGGGCCGCGGCAAATCGTTTTTAACGACGATGCGATAGCTTCCGGGGCCGAGGCGAGGAATATGCGGAGCATATCCTTGGGCGATGCTGCGCCACTTGCCTTTTTCGAACTGCTGGATGGAAACCATCACAAGGCCGGTCGATGACGATGAGAAGGGACCGGTGCAGGTGGTTTTCCACGTGAAGACCTGCGCCTCTTCATGGGCACCCAGGCGTCCACTCAAGGTCGTTTGCGGCAATTGGCCGATGCAACGGCCCGGGAAGCGGAACGGTGCGGCATGTAATGGCACGGTGTACGCCGCCAGAACGACCGCGGCGGCCCCGATGCAGCAATAAATACGACGACGTTCGACACGGTTCATGAGCCATTTCCTGTAAGGGCGGTAATGCCGTCCGGAACATTAAAGGCTCGTCGATAGGGCATTCTGTCGGCGAACACGCCATTGCTCGTAAGACAAACGACTGCCTTTCCTGCCTACAGCAGAGCAGCACTACCCGACCGGATAACGATAGACGGGCCTGCATTTTTCTCAGCAAGGCAATGACACGCTCAAGAAAGCGAATTGTCGACAGCGGACCCATGAGAACGAACAGCGCGGTCAGAACACCTGCAAAGTTCAGTGCCGGCTGGCGGCTTGAGCGGGTAAGAAGCAACGAATTCGGCTACCAGGACACACCCATCGAAGGTGGCGTGGCCGCCGATGTCGCGAGAACCCTTCCGGTGGCACTCAAGCGTCAGCTAGCCGCCGTCAACATGCGTTCGATCAATCCGGTCGAACTGAGTCGCCTTTCGGGGAGGCTTCACCATATGGGCTATTTATCTCATGACGCGTGGTCGCAACTCGGCGAATTTCAGATCGACTACCGGTCTCCCATCGATCCCACCGCACTCACCAAAGAGGCGCTCAGGACCCTACGCGGCGTCGACGATGCGAAATACGCGCTCGCCATCCGCCAATACGAAGCGGGGATCGCTGCGGCGCAAAGCCTCACGGAACTCACAGATTATCTAAGAAGCCACTCGGTCGATCTCTATGCCTGATCAGCGTCCCGAGTGCCCTGATTCGTCATAGTCCCGGTGCGTCAGCAAACCCGGCCGGATCAGATCGATGAACGCCTGGGCCTCGGGGCTGAGGAACTTGCCCTTGCGCATCACCACGCCGTAACTGCGCTGCGGGAAATACTGGCGAAGGTTGCGCACGGCGAGGGTTTCGCGATCCGCCTCGGTGATGCAGATGCCCGTGACGATCGAGATACCGAGTCCCATCGCCACGTACTGCTTGATCACATCCCAGCCTCCCACCTCGATCGCTACCGTATACGGCACATGGCGCTGCTGGAACACCATGTCGACCAGCCGGAAGGTGGTCAGGCGCTGCGGCGGCAGGATCAAACCGTAGGGCGAGAGGTCTTCAAGGCGGATGTCCTGCTTCGACGCCAGCGGGTGGTCCGGCGGCATGATCAGCATCGGATCGTAGTGATACACCGGTGCCCAGGCGATGTCGTTGGGCACGTCCAGCATCGACCCGATGGCGATGTCCGCCTCGTCCGCCCGTAGCAGGGCCAGACCGTCCTTGCCTGTCACGTTGGCCAGTTGCAGGTGCACCGACGGGTAACGTTCCCGGTAGGCCTTCACGAGATCGGGTAGCAGGTACTGGATGGTGGACGAGCCCGCGGCCACGGTCAGCTTGCCGCTATGGGTGGTGCGCGTCTTGGCCTGGAATTCGCGATCGAGGTTTTCGAAGCCCTCCACGAGGGGCCGGGCCATGGCGTAAAGCGCCTCGCCTGCGTCGGTCAGGGTGACGCGACGACGCGTGCGCTCGAGCAGGGGCGCACCGAGCTCACGCTCCAGTGCCTTCAGTTGCAGGCTCACGGAGGGCTGCGACAGGAAGAGGGCTTCGGCGGCTCGACTGAGGGTGCCTAGCCGGACCGTGTAGACGAACGCACGCAGCTGCTTGAGCCGATTGCCCTTGTAGTAGAAGCGCGCGGGACTTTCAGAGCGCGGGGGCGGGGCTGCGCCGGCACCGCTTTTTACACCGCGTCTTGCGGGAACGGACGACATTGTCTCATTTTCTCCCTTCCATACAATGACTTATACAAATCATTAAATACGCTAATAGTTATATTTGAAACATATGCTTTGTCAACATCGTACGCCCAGGGCTAGCGTGGGTTCCACACCCGCTACCCCGAGGCACCACCCATGGCTGTTCCCGAAAGCGCGATCGACCATCGCAGCGGCATGCGGTTCGACGCTGCCGCGAACGCGTACGACGACATCCTGACCCCGGAAGCCGTCGCCTTCGTGGCCGACCTGCACCGGTGCTTCGATAGCACGCGGCTGGCCCTGCTAGCCGAGCGCAGCGCACGCCAGCAACGCTATGACGCCGGCGAGCTGCCGGATTTCCGGTCCGACACGGCCGCCATTCGCGAAGGGGACTGGCGCATTGGGCCGATCCCGGCGGTGCTGAAGGATCGCCGCGTGGAGATCACCGGCCCGGTGGAGCGGAAGATGATCATCAACGCGCTCAATTCCGGCGCGAAGGTGTTCATGGCGGACTTCGAGGATTCGAGCGCGCCCACCTGGGCCAACCAGATGGACGGCCAGCGCAACCTGCGTGACGCCGTGGACGGCAGCATCGCGTTCACCAGCGCCGACGGCAAGGTGTATCGCGTCGGCGACCGCCCGGCCGTGCTGATGGTCAGGCCGCGTGGCTGGCACCTGCCCGAGCGCCACGCCGAGGTCGACGGCGATGTGGTCAGCGGCGCGCTGGTGGATTTCGGGCTGTTCGCGTTCCACAACGCCCGAACACTGCACGAGAGCGACCGCGGCCCGTATTTCTACCTGCCCAAGCTGCAAAGCATGGAGGAAGCCGCACTGTGGGAATCGGTGATGGCCCACGCCGAGGGTCGCCTCGGGCTCCCGCATGGCGCCATGAAGGCCACCGTGCTGATCGAGACGCTACCCGCCGCGTTCCAGATGGACGAAATCCTGCATGCCTTGCGCAGCCGCATCGTCGGACTGAACTGCGGCCGCTGGGACTACATCTTTTCTTACCTCAAGACCTTCCGCGCGCATGGCGACCGCCTGCTGCCGGACCGCGGCCAGGTGACCATGACCGTGCCGTTCCTTAAGGCCTATTCGGAGTTGCTGATCCGTACCTGCCACAGGCGTGGTGCCTTCGCGATGGGCGGCATGGCCGCGCAGATTCCGATCCGTGGCGACGACGCGGCCAACGAAGCCGCCATGGCGAAGGTGCGCGCGGACAAGCTTCGCGAGGTGACCGCCGGCCACGACGGCACCTGGGTCGCGCATCCGGCGCTCGTGCCGGTGGCACAGGCGATCTTCGATGCGCACATGCCCACGCCCAACCAGCTGCATGTCGCCCGCGACGACGTCTCGGTGTCAAGGGAACAGCTGATTGCGCCCGCGATCGGCACCGTGACCCGCACGGGTTTCGACAACAACGTGGAAGTGTGCCTGCGCTATACCGCGGCATGGCTGGATGGCCAGGGCTGCGTGCCCATCCATCACCTGATGGAAGACGCCGCCACGGCCGAAATCGCGCGGGTACAACTGTGGCAGTGGCTGCACCACGGCCCGCTGGATTTCAGCGACCACGCGCACATCGACTTCGCCCTGTTCGATCACGCGCTGGCCACGCACGCCCATCGCCTGCGCGACAGCGCGCTGCCCGGCGCCGCGCGCGCCGACGACGCGGCCGCCCTGCTCAGCGCACTCACCCATGCCGACACGCTGCGCGACTTCCTCACCCTGCCCGCCTACGAACACCTGGCCTGACCGATCTCCAAGGAACCCGAACGATGAAGACGCACACCGCCGAGCACATCACGCTGGACTGGACCAACAACGACCGCTGGCAGGGCATCGAGCGGCCGTATGCCGCCGAGGACGTGGTCAAGCTGCGCGGCACGATCCAGGTGGAACACACGCTGGCGCGCCACGGCGCCGAACGCCTGTGGCACGCGCTCCACGAGCGGCCTTATGTCAACGCGCTGGGTGCGCTCACGGGCAACCAGGCCATGCAACAGGTCAAGGCCGGCCTGCAGGCGATCTATATGTCCGGTTGGCAGGTCGCGGCCGATGCCAACACGGCTGGCTCGATGTATCCGGACCAGTCGCTGTATCCGGTGGACTCGGTGCCCAACGTGGTGCGTAAGATCAACAAGACCCTGCTACGCGCGGACCAGATCCACCACGCGGAAGGCCGGCACGGCATCGACTGGCTGGTGCCGATTGTCGCGGATGCCGAGGCGGGCTTCGGCGGCGTGCTCAATGCCTATGAGTTGATGACCCACATGATCGAAGCCGGCGCGGCTGGCGTGCACTTCGAGGATCAGCTGGCCAGTGCCAAGAAGTGCGGCCACATGGGTGGCAAGGTGCTGGTGCCGACGCAGGAGGCCGTGCAGAAACTGATCGCCGCACGACTGGCCGCGGATGTGGCCGGCGTGCCCACGCTGATCGTGGCGCGCACCGATGCGATGGGTGCCGCGCTGGTCACGTCCGACGTGGACGACCACGACAAGCCGTTCCTGACCGGCAAGCGCACCGTGGAAGGTTTCTATGAAGCCAGGCAGGGCATCGACCAGGCGATCAGCCGTGGGCTCGCGTATGCGCCCTATGCCGACCTCATCTGGTGCGAGACCTCCACGCCGGATATGGATGAGGCGAGGCGTTTCGCCGAAGCCATCCACGCACGCTTTCCAGGCAAGAAGCTCGCCTACAACTGCTCACCGAGTTTCAACTGGAAGAAGAACCTCGACGAGGCCACCATCGCCACCTTCCAGCAAAAACTGGGCGAGCTGGGCTATGCGTTCCAGTTCATCACCCTGGCCGGCTTCCACGCACTCAACCATTCGATGTTTCAGCTGGCGCGTGGCTATCGCGATCGGCAGATGGCCGCCTATGTCGAACTGCAGGAAGCGGAGTTCGCGGCCGAGAAGGACGGCTATACGGCCGCTCGCCACCAGCGGGAAGTGGGCACCGGTTACTTCGACACGGTCAACCAGGTGATCGCGGGATCGCTCAGCTCATTGTCGGCGCTGAGTGGGTCCACCGAGGAACACCAGTTCCATCCGGCGTCGGCCTCGGCGGCTTGAGGAATGAGGGGGCGCCCAGCAACGGGTCAGCGCGGCGGCGGCACCAGCGCGATCACCGTCCAGCCGGGGCGAGGCTCGAGCGAGTGCTTGCCGGACGCGATCCGCAGGTCACCCCTCTCTTCCACGCCGAACAGCGGCACGGTACGCGAGCCGTATTCCTCGATGAAGTGCGGCCAGTCGAAGGTCTCGGTCATGCGCGTGGACTTGATCCGCCAGCCATCGTGCAGCAACTCGGCGAACCGCGCATGGGTCATGTCTTCGGCAAAAAGCGCCGTGGCGACCAGGCTGCCGGCGAGGGAGGCGCGGCCATGGCTTTCCTCGATCGACAGGTTGCGCAAGCGGAACACCTTGTCGCGGCCGAATTCCTCGCGGTAGTGCACGCTGGCCAGCGAATTGAGCTCGCGATGCGTCGACACCGCCAGCAGGTGGCCGATGCCCGCCAGGTCGAGGTTGCGGTCCGCCGCCTGCGACGAAGGGTTACCGAAGAAGGTGGACAGCCCCGCCATGCGCGCCGTGCGAATACCGTTCCAGTCGTCGTCGGCCACCACGACACGCAGCCCCTCGATGGCGGCAAGCGAGCGAGCGATCTCCAGGGCCACGATGTCGGACCCGTAGATCAACACGCCGCGCGGCTCCGGGTCGGCGACCTTGAGCCAGCGCGCCAGCGGACGGGCCGTGGCGCTCTGGAACACCACCGTGCCGATGATCATGAGGAAGACCAGCGGCACCATCTTGTCCGCGCCGGCCATACCGGCCTTTTCCAGCCGGATCGCGAATAGGGCCGACACCGACGCCGCGACGATGCCCCGCGGCGCCACCCAGGCGATCAACGCCCGTTCGCGCCACGACAATCCGCTGCCCAGGCTGGCAAGGAATACAGACAACGGCCGGATGAAAAGCTGCGCGACGAAGAAAATCAGCACGCCACCCAGCAGCGCGCCGTCGGGCAGCGGCCAGTCGAGCCGCGCCGCCAGCAGGATGAACAGCATCGAGACCAGCAGCGTGGTCAGGTGCTCCTTGAAATCCATAATGTCGTCGATGTGCACGTCGCGCATGTTGCCCAGCGCGATGCCCATGATCGTCACCGCCAGCAGGCCCGATTCGTGCGCGAACGTGTTGGACAGGGTGAACGCGGCGAGCACGGCGGCCAGCGTGCCGAAGTTCTGCAGGTATTCGGGTATCCAGTGGCGCCGCAGCAGCGTGCCGTGGATCAGCGCGGACAAGCCACCCACGATCGCGCCGCACGCGATGGTGCCGAGGAAGACCTGGATGGAATGGCCCTCGCGATGCGAGACGATCGCCTCGTATACCAACACGGCGAACAATGCGCCGATCGGGTCGATGACGATGCCCTCCCAGCGCAGGATGTTGGCGATCCGCGCATTGGGCCGCACCGTGCGCAGCATGGGCGCGATCACGGTCGGCCCGGTCACGCAGGTGAGCGCACCGAACAGCAGCGCCAGCTCCCAGCTGAGCCCGCCGATCCAGTGCGCCGCCGCGGCCAGCAGCAGCAGCGCGATGACCGCGCCGTAGCTGACCAATCCGCGGACGGCATGCCCGATCCCCCTCAGCTCACTGAAACGCAGGGTGAGGCTACCCTCGAACAGGATCACGGCCACCGCCAGCGACACCACGGGGAACAGCAGGTCGCCCATGACCTTGTCCGGCTTGAGCAGTCCGGTGACCGGCCCGGCCAGGATGCCGGCCAGGAGCAGGAACAGGATCGCTGGCAGGCGCACCCGCCAGGCCACCCACTGGCATAGGAAGCCGATGCCGAGCATCAATGTCAGCAGGATGCCGAGTTCGAGTCCCATGTGATTCCCTGTGCCTTGGAAAGAAAAAACGGCCAACGCCGAAGGCGGGCCGTTAAAGAAGAGCATAGGGAATCGTTGGTGAAGATAAAGGCCGGGCCCCGGTGCTGGAGCGGGGGGAGGGAGGGGTTCCAGCACCGGAGCGGGGCAAGCGGTTCATTAGAGAACCGCCTGGTACAGAATTATCCGCGCCGTCGCGGCATTCGTCAACTGGTCAGTACATGAAATAAGTTTAAGGTGGTGTCGCCTACATGCCCGGTGCCACGGCCGGCTGGCGGACCGCTTGCTGTTCGATCTGCTCTTGCGGAGCGGCAAGCCCCGGCGCCTGGCCTTGCCTCGCATTCGCCTCCTCGAATGCCTGTGTGCTCCGGGCAAGCGGGGTATTGACTGCCTGCGATGTCTCCACCTCCGCAACACGCCTGAAAGGCGAGTTCAGCTCGCCCTGGATGGCCCATGCGCGGGTGCCATCCTCACTCAGAACCACCTGGTCGATACGACTCAAGCCTTCCGCTTGACCCTTCGCGACGAGCGAGCCGGCAAAGTTCGCACTTTGCTGGTCGGGGGTGCGCCCGTGTGCTTCATCGACGCGATGGACCGCCGCCAGGGCCTGCGTATACATCGCGTTGCCGGCGTGGCCGGGTTGGTCCATGGTGGCGGCCTGCATGTCGTTGCCCGCTACCGTGCTGCGTAGCGCGCTGGCCGCCCCCAAGGCGCCCAGGGTGTCCTTGCCTGCAACACCGTCGGCTGACAGAGCGTGATCGCGCTGGAACGTTTCGACGGCATGGCGCGTTGCCGGCCCGAAGTCGCCATCCGCATGCAGTGGGCGGCCCTGGGCGTCCTTGTAGCCTAGCGTGCTCAACGCAGTTTGCATGGCACGGACGTCGGCGTCATCGTGCATGCCCTCGCGCAGGGTTGCGTCCCGTACGGTCCCTGACGATGACGGAACAGGGGCGGCAGGCGCGCTGGGTAGCGGCTGACTCTGGCCGGTGCCGAGGTGCATAGCCGTCAGTGCGTTTTCAAGCCGTGTTTCGCGATTGGCCACCGAGGTAGGATGGTCCACACCATAGCGCGTCGCGTTGATGAACGTCTGGATGTCTTCGCGCGTGATCGTGTCGCCATGCAGTTGCACTGTTCCGCCTGGAAGCGTTACCGGGTTGCCTTCCAGGTATGCGAGCATCGAATTTTTTGGCGCCACGGCGTTGTCTATGCCGCCGATGGTGAACTGGTTGTCGTAGTCGGCAAGGGCCAGTTGCAGCGCCGGGTCGGCCGCAATGGCGTTGCCTACGGCGGGGTTGTTCTGCTGGATTCGATCGACGACATCACCGACACGACTGGTGGCAACGTCGAGCTGCGAGTTGGTGAATGCATCTATTCTTGACTGCGGAATCGCCTGGAGCTGAGCATTCAGGCCCGAGAGTTCCTGCTGACTGAGTCCACCATGCTGCGACAAGGCCTGAATCTGCTGCTGCGAAAACCCGTTTTCGCGCAGAAAATCCTGGACGCCACCATGGTCGGTGCGTACATCAAACTGCAGCATGCCAAACGAATAAGAACTCTTGTCGCCGCCTGCATAGCTGAAGGTATTGAGTGCCGACGCGTTATTGCCGTTCTCAGTGGAGAACAGCATGGTGCGCAGCTGGTCGGTGGTCATGTCCGTCATGATCGTAACTCCTGGTACTCGATGAATCGGTGGATGAAACGGATTTATCAGCCTCCAAAACACTGCCTGTTGGTAAACTCAAGCAATGCTGTTGCTGAGTCGTCCGTCGACGGTTCCAGCGCAAAGTGGCCGACCATCTCGTCATTGCAGATGCGCACACGCTGGCGCGCGGAACCGGTCTGCAGTGTACAGAGGGCACCATAACTGTGATTGCCACCGGACGTACCACTGGGTAGGTCGATAAGTCTGTCGCACCCAAGGATCCGACCAGGCTTCTTGTTCTCCGCCAACGACTTGTTGAACGCATCCACGCGAGCCCCCGTATCACGCATCGTAATGACGCTGCGGCACGATTTTCCCTCGGGAATGTCGCACTTCGATGTATCGGCGATGTACTTGTCGTTCGTGGACAGCATGGCGATACGAGCCTCGTAGGCGCGCGTGAGGCATGTGCCATCCGTGCATACGTCGCGAACGTACCGATTCCAGTGACGCTGTTCGGTTACGAGCGTTGGCTTGCTCGAAGGCGCGGCGGCCGCCATCGCGTCCTTATAGGCTTGCTGAAGCCGTGTATCGAGGCTGGACAGGGCGCTGTCGGCACAAATCGTCTTCTCGGTCGGCGTGCTGGCCTTCGCGCAGTCGAAACTGGCGGCAAAGCACGTCGGTGACACCATGACCAGGGTGGCGAGGGCAAGCCAGTGGATGCGACGCATGTTTTCTCCTTGGAGCATTAGATACGGCGGCTCATGCCGACGGGCAAGCAAGCGGCGGAGCATACCTGCTTGCGTCCTAGTAATAAGCGAAACCGGACATAAGACATGGCGTCTGCCGGATCAACTTTTTCAAAACCGCCGGTAATGCAGCGCCTCGGCCAAGTGCGACTGCTCCACACACCCCGCCCCGCCCTCCATATCGGCAATGGTCCGCGCCACTCGCAGAATCCGGTGATACGCCCGCGCCGACGCACCCATCGTGTCCAGGGTTTCCTGCAGCCATTCCCGCTCCGCCGATGGCAGGGCGCAGTCGCGCTCCAGGTTCGCTACGCTTAGTTCAGCGTTGGCCTGGCCCGCACGCAGCAACGCTTTCTCCCGCGCGTTGATGACCCGCTTGCGAACCGTGGCGCTGTCGTCGTCTCGTGGACCACGCATGGCCGCGAACTCGGCGATGGGCACGCGGGGCACTTCCACGCAGAGGTCGATGCGATCCATCAACGGACCGGAGATGCGCCCGCGGTAGCGCTGGATCTGGTCGGGCGTGCAGCGGCAGTCGTGCAAGGGATCGCCGGAGTACCCACAGGGACACGGGTTCATGGCGGCGACGAGCTGGAACTCGGCGGGAAAGGTGCACTGACGGGCGGCACGCGAGATCACGATCTGCCCGGACTCGAGCGGTTCGCGCAGTACCTCCAGCACCTGCCGGCTGAATTCCGGCAGCTCGTCCAGGAACAGCACGCCGTTGTGCGCCAGCGAGATTTCGCCCGGCCGCGGACTGGAGCCACCGCCGACTAGCGCGACGCCCGATGCCGTGTGGTGCGGTGCCCGGAAAGGCCGGCGGCGCCAGCAGGCGGGATCGATAGCCTCGCCGGACAGCGAGCGGATAGCGCAGCTTTCCAGCGCCTCCGATTCGGTCATGGGCGGCAGGATGCCCGGCAGCCGTTCGGCCAGCATGGTCTTGCCCGTGCCCGGCGGACCGATCAGCAGGATGTGGTGTCCGCCAGCCGCGGCGATTTCCAGCGCCCGCCGTGCCTGGTATTGACCGCGGAGGTCGCTCATGTCCGGGCCGCACATGGGCAGGTCGTAGAAATCCGCGGCGGCCGGACTGACCAGCTCCGCCTGACCGCGCAACCAGGCGCAGACCTCGGCCAGGCTGCCGGCCAGCAGCACGTCGCCTTCGCCGATGAGAGCGGCTTCGGCCGCGTTGGCCAGCGGGACCACGATGCGACGGCCGCTGCGCCGCGCTCGAATCAGGGCGGGCAGGATGCCGGGCACGGCCCGCAGTTCGCCGGACAGGGCCAACTCACCCAGGAACTCGCAGTCGTCCAGGCGTTCCCGCGGCACCTGCGAGCCCGCGGCGAGGATACCCAGCGCGATGGCCAGGTCGAAGCGTCCACCGTCCTTGGGCAGTTCGGCGGGGGCGAGGTTCACGGTGACCCGGCGACTGGGGTATTCGAAATCGGTGTTCTGGATGGCCACGCGGACGCGGTCGCGCGCTTCCCGCACGGCGGCCTCGGGGAGCCCGACGATGGAGGTGGACGGCAGTCCGCCGGAGAGGTGCACCTCGACGATGACCTGTGGCGCGGTAACGCCTTCCTGCGCGCGCGATAGAGTGACGGCGAGGCTCATGACGAGGGATATCGTAACCGCTTACGCAAAGCGGTGGGAGGCGAACGTCTGCGATCCTGTAGGGATCCGGCGCTCATTTGCCTCTCCTTGTGCCCGGCGTGGGAAAAATAACCGCCCCCGACCGCTCTCGGGGTGAGGGTGACGGATCAGGGGCGGTCCCGGGCCTTACGGCCTTCCTGGCTGGCCGTGCTGCGCCATGCTGACTTCCAGGTCGGCGAGGCGCTTTTCCAGAGCGTCGAGCTTTTCTCGCGTACGAGCCAGCACCTGGCTCTGCACATCGAATTCTTCACGAGTAACGAGATCGAGGCGGCGTAGTCCCTGCGCCAGAATATCTTTGAAGTTGGCGTGCATATCCTCACGCGCTTGCGCCAACCCTGGCGGAACCAACGATGCCAACCGCTGTGCGAGTTGATCGATACCCTGCACATCCATCTTGCGCACCCCGATGTCGTGGAAAGAAGTTTAGGTGATTCATTTGTAGGCGCTATAGGCCTACGCCTACACGGCGTGTAGGGTTTCCCCTACAAAATGCCTCGGGCAGACGATAACCGATCGCGGATGGCACAATGACCGTCTGCGCGCCGGTAGCCGGACGTGCTCTTCAGGAGTGTTACATGAAGCTGGTCGTCGCCATCATCAAGCCGTTCAAGCTGGACGACGTCCGCGAGGCCCTCGCCGAGGTCGGCGTCCAGGGCGTCACGGTGACCGAGGTCAAGGGTTTCGGCCGGCAGAAGGGCCATACCGAGCTCTACCGGGGCGCCGAGTACGTGGTCGACTTCCTGCCCAAGATCAAGCTGGAGGTGGCCGTGGCCGACGACCAGATCGAGCGCGTGGTCGAGGCGATCCAGGCCGCGGCCCGTACGGGCAAGATCGGTGACGGCAAGATCTTTGTCAGCCAGCTCGATCAGGTGGTGCGTATCCGCACGGGCGAACTGGACAACGACGCCCTCTGACGGCGCCGCCGAGGGTCAGGCGGCAGGCGCCAGCCGCTTGAAGCGGCGATGGTGCAGCAGGACACCAGCGTAGTACGCCGCGTAGTAGCCCAGGGTCAGCCCCACCACCAGCATGGTCAGCGGGCTGTTCCCCGGCGGCGGCGTGTGGGCAGCCATCGGCGCCGCGCCCTCCACGACCGGGGCCAGCACCAGGAACCGCCAGGCCATGCGGCCGACCAGCAGGGCCGTCAACGCACCGCCGATCCAGGGATTGGGGATGTAGAAGTCGCCGCCGTCCGGCGTGGATTCGAACCGGGTCAGCCGCAGCCCGATCAGGGCCAGGGCGCTGCCCAGTACGATGCCGCCCAACGCCCCCTCGCCCAGACGGATATCCTGCAGACCCGAAAGCATCGCGAAGCAGGCGATCAGGACAAAGATGACCACGCGGGCGGTCATGCGCTTCGTCCGGATGGGCTGCCGCCCGAAGCTGCCACGAACCCGGCGGTAGACGGCGAAGGCCATCAACGGGGCGACGATGAACGGGATAGCGGCGGGAGCAAGCATGGGATGGCCTCGGCAGGGGTGGACTGTGGGCTCACCTTACGACCGGGGCCGGCCCCACGGCAGGGCCGGATGTGAGGGTTTCGAGGTGACGTATGTCAGGTAAGGGGCGACTTACTTCGCCTTGCCCTGGTTGGCCACCGCGGCCATCCGGGCTTCGATGTCGGCCTGGTCGCCCAGGTAGTAGTGCTTCACGGCCTTCAGATCGGCATCGAACTCGTACACCAGCGGAATGCCATTGGGGATGTTGAGCTCGGCGATGTCGTCGTCGGAGATGCCGTCGAAGTACTTCACCAGCGCGCGCATGGAATTGCCGTGGGCGGCCATGAGGACGTTCCGGCCCTCCTTGATTGCCGGGGCCAGCACCTCGTGCCAGTAAGGCAGCACGCGGGCGACGGTGTCCTTCAGGCACTCGGTCAGCGGCACGTCGATGCCCTCGTAGCGGGCGTCGTCGGCGAAGGCCATGGCACCGGCCTCGAGCGCCGGGGGCGGGGTGTCGTAGCTGCGGCGCCAGACATGGACCTGCTCGTTGCCGTACTTCGCCGCCGTCTCGGCCTTGTTGAGGCCGGTCAGTGCGCCGTAGTGACGCTCGTTGAGGCGCCAGTCGGTGACCACCGGGATCCACATCAGGTCCATCGCGTCCTGTGCGTGCCACAGGGTACGCACGGCGCGCTTGAGATAGGAGGTGTGCGCCACGTCGAAGGTGAAGCCGGCTTCCTTCAGGAGGCGACCCGCCTCGCGGGCCTCGGCCACGCCCTGCTCGCTCAGGTCGACATCGGCCCAGCCGCTGAAGCGATTTTCGAGGTTCCAGGCCGACTGGCCGTGGCGGATCATGACAAGCTTGTACATGGCATCCAACGTCGGGAAGAAAAATCCGATGGTGGAACCTCGCCCGCGAGGCGTCAACTTCGGACGCGCGTAAGGTATCCCTGCCAGAAGTCACGCTAAACCTTACGACGCCTGGGCGCATCTCAGGTGTCCTAGTCCACTGCCGGAGTGCCGCACCATGCGTCGTACCCTTCTTTCCCTTCTCATCGCCTTTTCCGTGACCGGCGCCGGCGCCGCGATGGCCGCCGACGACATCAACAAGATCAACGGCACCGCCTCGGTCGACGCCGGGCAGACCGCCGGCGACGTGCACACGGTGAACGGCTCGGTGAAGATCGGCGCGCGCGCCACTGTCGAAAAGGCCAGCACGGTCAACGGTTCGGTCGACCTAGCCGAGGGCGCCACGGCCACCGAAGTCAGCTCGGTCAACGGTTCCGTGTCATTGCATCCGCAAACCCGCGTCAGCCAGGACCTGCACACCGTGAACGGCCGTGTCCAGCTGGAGCGCGGCGCGGACGTCAAGGGCAAACTGTCCAACGTCAACGGCGAGATCTCCCTCGACGGCGCGCATGTCGGCGGCGGCATCGAGACCGTCAATGCGGACATCACACTGGACGGCGGCGCGAAGGTCGAGGGCGGCATCCTGGTGAAGAAGCCGAGGATGGGCTGGCAAAGCAGCAACGACAAGATCCCGACGATCGTGATCGGGCCCAACGCCGTGGTCCAGGGCCCGCTGACCTTCGAACACGAGGTCAAGCTCTATGTCAGCTCCTCGGCCAAGGTGGGCAAGATCGAGGGCGCGACGCCGCAATCGTTCTCGGGCAGCGCGCCGTAACCCGAACCGCGGACTCAGATCCAGTCGCGCGGCGTGAGATATTCGGCAAGCCGGGCCTCGGGGGTGTCCGCTTCCGGGGTATAGGCGTACTCGAAGCGGACGCGCGGCGGCAGGCTCATCAGGATCGACTCGGTACGCCCGCCGGATTGCAGGCCGAACAGGGTGCCGCGGTCGTAGACCAGGTTGAACTCGACGTAGCGTCCGCGCCGATAGAGCTGGAACTCCCGTTCGCGCTCGCCATAGGGCGTGTCGCGACGGCGTTCGACAATGGGCAGGTAGCCGTCGAGGAAACCCTGGCCGACATCGCGGGTGAAATCCAGGCAGCGTGCAAAGCCGCCTTCGTTGACATCGTCGTAGAACAGGCCGCCCACGCCACGCGTCTCGCCACGGTGCTTGAGGTAGAAATACTCGTCGCACCATTGCTTGTAGCGCGCGTAGACATCATCGCCGTAGGGTGCGCACAGGTCGCTTGCCGTGCGATGCCAGTGACGGATGTCCTCGTCGAACGGGTAGAACGGCGTGAGGTCGAAACCGCCGCCGAACCACCATACCGGCTCCGCGCCTTCCTTCGATGCCTCGAAATAGCGGACATTGGCATGGGTGGTGGGGATATACGGATTACGCGGATGAAGCACCAGCGACACGCCGGTGGCGACGAAGCTGCCACCGACCAGGTCGGGCCGATGCGCCGTGGCGCTGGGCGGCAGCTGCGAGCCGGAGACACGCGAGAAGTTCACCCCCGCCTGCTCGAACACCGCGCCGTCGCGCAGTACGCGGGTGCGGCCGCCACCACCGGCGGGACGCGTCCACGCGTCTTCCTCGAAGCGCGCGGTGCCGTCGATGGCTTCCACGGCGGCGCAGATGCGGTCCTGCAGCCCGCGCAGGAACGATTCGGCAAGGTCGGCTTGTTCGGACATGGACGGCGCGCCTGTACGGAGGAATATCCCGAAGCTTAGCAAGTCGCGACGATGCCCCTGCTGCGGCACGCGGCCGCGCGACGGTGACGCGTCAGGAGATGCGCGCGGCCATCCGCCGGTTGCCGGTGAGCGATGCCCAGCGCATGCCGATGTCGATCCACATCAGGTAGCCCGCTTCCATCAGCATTCGCAGGATATAGCGGCCCGACAGCGCAAGGCGGGGCTCCGCCGCGATGGGCGCGGCATCGAAGCCGAGCCGGCGCGCCAGATACAGGCAACGGGCCAGGTGATAGCGACTGGTAACCAGCCACACGGCAGGCAAAGGCGCCGCGTGCGCGGGGCGCAGGAGTTCACGCGCGTGCCGCAGGTTTTCGAGGGAATCGATCGACATCTGCTCCAGCGTCACCGGGACATCCCCGGGCCACTCCCCGGCCGCCGCCAGCCAGCGCCGGCCGGCTTCGGCTTCGCTGATCGAACCGCCGCTGCTTCCGCCCAGCAGCAACACCCGGTCGGCCTGGCCGGCCAGGACGTTGTCGCGACCGCGGGCCAGGCGACCGATGAAGTCCGCCTCCGGCCGATCCTGGACCAGCATGCGCCCGAAGATCAGCAGCGCGCGCCGTGCATTGCCCAGTACGGGGCTGCGCCATGCGATGCGCCAGACATTGACCAGATGCGCCACGTAGACCAGGCCGAGGCTGCCGACGAAGACGACCATGGTGACCGCCGCCGCGACCAGGATGTCGCGATCACTCAGGTAGCGCCATACACCGCGGCGAAGGGGTTTCAGTAAGCCGGCCATAGGCAGCGGAGTCTGGCCACTCGGGCCGCGCGACGCAACGACGGGGGCGAACCTGCGACTCTCGTTCACGCGACGCTAGACGTCAAAAAGGATAGGCTCGTCACATGCCTCATTCCATGCCCCCTCTCGCCATACGCGCGTACACGGCGACCTCCGCGCTGGGTCGCGGCCTCGACGCACACGCTGCCGCCATCGCCTCGTCCCACGGGGGCCTTCGTCCGAACGACTTCAGTTCCGCGCCGCTACCGTGCTGGATCGGACGCGTCGAGGGCCTCGAAGACGAACCGCTGCCGCCCGACATGGCCGGGTGGGACTGCCGCAACAACCGGCTCGCCTGGCTGGCCCTGCAACAGGATGGTTTCGCCGATGCCCTACATGCGGCGCGCGAGCGTTACGGCGCCTCCCGCGTCGCCGTGTTGCTGGGCACTTCCACCGCCAGCATCGGCCTGACCGAAGAGGGTTACCGCCGTTTGGACGACGGGCGCATACCCGCGGACCTGCGGCGCCCCATGCTGCATACGCCTCACTCCCTGGCTGGCTTCGTCGCCAGCACGTTCGCCCTCGAGGGGCCCTGTCTCACCGTCGCCACCGCCTGCTCGTCGAGCGCCAAGGTGTTCGCCAACGCGGAGCGGATGATCCGGCTGGGCCTGATCGATGCCGCGGTCGTCGGCGGTACCGACACGCTGTGCGACAGCGTGTTGTTCGGCTTCAACTCGCTGGAGCTGGTCTCGGCGACGCCATGCCAACCGTTCGACGCGGAGCGCGCCGGCATCTCGATCGGCGAGGCGGCCGGTTTCGCCCTGCTGGAGCGTGCCGTGGAGGGCGAACACCTGCCGCTGTTGATCGGCTACGGCGAGGCCAGCGATGCCCATCACATGTCCACGCCGCATCCGGAAGGGCTCGGTGCCGAGCTGGCCCTCGACGACGCCTTGACTCGCGCCGGCCTGATGGCGACGGACGTGGATTACATCAACCTGCACGGCACCGCCAGCCAGAAGAACGACGAAGTGGAGGCCGCGCTGGTGGCGCGCCGCTTCCCCGCCACGACGCGCGCCAGCTCGACCAAGGGCTTCACCGGGCACACGCTCGGTGCCGCTGGCATCCTCGAAGCCGCACTGACCCTGCTGGCGATGCGCGACGGCGTCGTGCCGGCCAACCTCGGCGCGAACACTCCCGACCCACTGTGCGGCCCGCAGATGGCCTGGCAGCGGGAGACGCGCGATATCCGCATCGCCCTGAGCAATTCCTTCGGCTTCGGGGGCAACAACGCGTGCCTGGCGTTCGCAAGCGCCGGGGTGGCGGCATGAGCGCGGCGCTGACCGTATGGGTCAAGGGCGTGGGCCTTTGGGCGCCGGGCGCAGCCAACTGGGCGAGCTTCCTGGCGATCGTCAACCACGGCGCCACGCCCGAAACAACCGTGACGCGTCCCGTGGCGGACACCCTGCCGCCCAACGAGCGCCGACGCGCACCGGAAAGCGTGCTGCTTGCCGCTGCCGCCGCCGGCCAGGCCGTGCAGATGAGCGGCTTCGAAGCCGCCGTGTTGCCCTGCGTGTTCGCCTCCGCCCACGGCGACCAGGCCATCACCGACTACATGTGCACCACCCTGGCCAGCGCGCCGACCGAACTGTCGCCGACGAAATTCCACAACTCGGTGCACAACGCGCCGGCTGGTTACTGGACCATCGCCACGCACTGTCACGCCAGTTCCAGCGCGATAACGGGCGGTGAGGCCACGTTCGGCGCCGGCCTGCTGGAGGCCGCCACGCTGGCGGTGGCGGACGAGCGGGAAGTGCTGCTCGCCAGCTACGACATCGCCGGTGCCGGTCCACTGGGCGAGATGACCGGCAGCACCGGGCCCTTCGCCTGTGCACTTGTCCTTTCGCCCCATGAAGATCGTTCGGCAGTGCGGCTCGACCTGATGCCCGTCACGGGCAACAGCGCGCCCGAGCCCACGGGCGACGCGTGGATGGACGCGGTGGCGGCCAGCAATCCGTCCGCTCAGGCGCTGCCGCTGCTGCGCGCCCTGGCACGTCGTAGCCGCACCGCCTTGCGGGTGGCGGCCGCGCATGGGATGGACCTGCACATCGATCTGGAGATTTCGGTATGACCGCGGCTGGTGAACGTTTCTGCATCCTCATTCCCTGCCTCAACGAGGAACGTGCCATTGCGCGTGTCGTCGGCGAGGCCCTGGAACTGGGCATGCCTGTCATCGTCGTCGACGACGGTTCGGACGACCGCACCCCCGATATCGTCGGCGCGCTGCCGGTCACCCTGCTTCGCCACGAAACACGGAGGGGCAAGGGCGAAGCCTTGCGTACCGGGTTTCGCGAAGCACTCAGGCAGGGCATCGACAACGTCATCACCATGGACGGCGACGGGCAACACCGCGCGTCCGACATTCCGGCGATCCTCGAGGCCAATCGGCGCTACCCGGGCAGTATCGTGATCGGCGCACGGCTACTCGCGCGCGACCAGCAACCGCCGGGCCGCCGTCGCGCCAATGCCGTGGCGGACTGGGGCATCTCGTGGGCATGCGGACGGCCGGTGGCCGACACGCAGAGTGGCCAGCGACTCTACCCCCGCGCCGCGATCGAACTGGTGGACCTGCCGGCGGAGCACTTCGTCTTCGAGGCCGCGCTGTTGATCACCGCATGCCGCGAACGCGGCATCGGCGTCGTCTCCGTGCCGATCGCCTCCCGTTATGAAGGCGAGTTCCGGCTCAGCCATTTCCAGCCGGTGCGCGACGTCACCCGCATCACGGTCTACACGATCGGCCGCATCTTCCATTACGGCAACGTCATGGCCTGCTACCGTTCGTCGCGCGCGCACCCCGTCGTGGTCGATGCCGGCAGCGCCGCGCATCCGTCGCATTGATCCACCCGCACCACCGCATCGCTCGAGAGGCCGCCACGATGGATCGCATGACATACGACGCAATCATCCTCGGCGGGGGCCTCGCCGGCCTGACGCTGGCCCTGCAACTGAACGGCGAATACCCCGACATGCGCATCGTGGTGCTCGAACGCAACACGCATCCGTTGCCGGTGGCGGCCCACAAGGTAGGCGAGTCCACGGTAGAGATCGCCGCGCACTATCTCGCGGAGACGCTGGGCCTGCGCGAGCACCTGGAGTCCGAACACATCCGCAAGTTCGGCTTCCGCTTCTTCTTCTCCCAGGGACGCGACGACCTTGCCGACGTGGTGGAACTGGGCGTCCGCGCCGTGCTGCCGACGCCGAGCTACCAGATCGACCGTGGCATCCTGGAAAATTTCCTTGCCGAGGAAGCGACCCGTCGCGGCATCACCTTCCTGGCCGGCGCCGTGATTCGTGGCTTCGACATCGGCCCGTCCGACGAGCCGCACACCGTGCGCTTCCAGCATGAGGGCGCTGACCATGTGGCCGAGTCCCGCTGGCTGCTCGATGCCTCCGGCCGCGCGGGGATGATCCGCCGCAAGCTCGATCTCACGCGCGACAACGGGCACCACGCCAACGCGGTCTGGTTCCGTATCGACGACCGCCTGGCCATCGACGACTGGTGCAACGATGCCGACTGGCAGGCGCGTTGCGAGCCCGCGGAACGCTGGCGTTCCACCAACCACCTGTGTGGCCCGGGATACTGGCTATGGCTGATCCCGCTGTCGTCCGGCGCACACTCCGTCGGCATCGTGGCGGATGCCGCCATGCATCCGATCGAGCGCATGCGCGATTTCGACCGTGCGCTCGCCTGGATGCACGAGCACCAGCCACTGGTGGCACGCGAGGTGGAAAAGCGACGCGACAAGCTGCTCGACTTCGCCTTCTTCCGGCACTTCTCGTACAGCTGTTCGCGCATGTATTCCTCCGATCGCTGGGCGCTCACCGGGGAAGCCGGTGCGTTCCTCGATCCGTTCTATTCACCCGGCAGCGACTTCATCGCCATCTCCAACACCTACATCACCGCGCTGGTCGGGCTGGACCGTCGCGGCGAGCCCCTGGCGCCGCACGCACGCCTCTACGAGCGGCTGTTCTTCTCGTTCTACGAGAACACGCTGTCGATGTACCGCGGCCAGTACAACCTGTTCGGCGATCCCGAGGTGCTGCCGATCAAGGTGATCTGGGATTACGCCTACTACTGGGGCGTGCTGTGCCAGCTGGTGTTCCAGAAGCGCCTTGCGGACAGTTCGCTCATCGCAACCCTGGGGCCGGAACTGACCGCGGCGTCACAGCTCAACACGGACATGCAGGCCTTCTTCCAACGCTGGCACGCGGTATCGGAACGACGTAATCCGCGCACCATGCTCGACCAGCGCGAGCTGGCCTGGTTCGCGCAGATGAACGCCACGTTGCACGACACCCTGGACACGGAAGCACTGACGACGCGCCTGCGCGACAACGTGCACATGATGCGACTGCTCGCCGCCGCCATCGTGGAACGCGCTGCCGCCGATCATCCGTCCGTGCTGGACGACGCCGCGCACCTGCTCGACCTCGAAGGCCCCCGCACCGAACTGTTCCCCACCCTGGTCGAAGCCGCGTAGGAGCGCACGCTGTGCGCGATTCGCCACTCGCGACTCACCCGCCCGGGTGAATCACCGCCGCTCGCCCCGACGCGATCTCCGCGCCATCGTGCTCGATGCGGAACGTGTATTGCGCGCCCGAGCCGTCGGCGATCAGGCAGGTGGCGTGTACGTCGATGGCGCCGACCAGTGTGTCGATGCGGTCGACGGCCAGTCGCACACCGCGCAGGCTGACCAGCATGCCGGGCTTCGGTTCGGTCTGGCCCTGCTCCTTCGCCAGCAGTGCGCCGTGCACGGCCATCGCCTGTGCGCCGTACTCGGCCAGGTGCACCGCGTGCAGGCCGTGCCCACCGCGCAAGGGATGGGTGTCGAGCCCGTGGCGGGTGCTTACCGCATGGATGGACGCGGCATCCCACGCCAGCACGCCATCGAGCAGGCACATGTCGCCCGCGTGCGGAATGAGATCGATGAAGTCGGCCCTGTCCAGCACGGCGGTCATCGCACCGGCCTGGTGACGGATGGGTCGGTCGCGGACGAAGCATGGGCCACCGGCGTTTCGGCGGCCGCCTCGGCTTCCTGCCAGAAGTCGTAGAAGTTGAACCAGTTGAATGGATAGGCGCGTGCGTAATGTTCCACCCGTCGTACATAGTGCTCGATGATGTCGTCCAGCGCCGCGGCACGTTGCGCACGCGGGATGGCGATGCCATCGGAGAACGGCTCGAAGATCAGCCGGTAGCGATTGCCGCCCAGGTAGATGCCCATGCACAGCACCACCGGGATCTTCAACGCACCGGCCAGCAGCCACGGCCCCACCGGGAACGGCGCCGGCGTACCGAGGAAGGGCACCCGGCGGGTGACTTCATCGCGATGCCCCCGGTCGGCCAGCAAGGCCACCATCGCGCCCTGCGCCGCACCCTCGGCCATGGCCAGCGCCACGGATGTGCCCCCGCGCGACGCGTCGATCACGGCGGCACCGACCTCGGGCGCCAGCGCTTCGAGCACCGTGGTCAGGGCCGGGGTTTTCTGCTTGTCGAGCACGACGCGCAAAGGCACGTCGGGACGTCGGGCGCCGAGCGCGCGCAGCGCCTCGAAGCTGCCCTGGTGCGAACCAATCAGCAGCACGCCGCGACCCACGTCGATCCAGCGGTCGAGGTGCTGCAGCCCCTCGGTCTCCACCCGGAAGTCGCGCTCGCCACGGGCGAGGAAGAACAGGCGATCCAGCAAGGTGCCCGCGAACAGGTGGATATGGTGGAACACGTCGCGGGACCGCACCGGACGCCCCAGGACACGGCTCAGGTAGGCACGCGAGGCGGCACGCTCGTCGGCTCGCCGGAGGAAGAAATACAGGGCGATCGGATACAGCAGCAGGCGCGCGACACGGCGCCCGAAGCCCAGCGCGACCGTCCGGATCAGCCAGATCGCCACCACGCCGCCGCCTTCACGCTGCTGCCAGTGGCTCATGCCACGCCTTCCAGCGTGCCGCGCAGGAGGATGTCGGCGCCGCGACGCACCGTGAATCGGAAGCGCCCATTGTCGAGCGCGCCAAGCTCCAGCTCAGCCGTCTCGTCCGGGCGAAGGGGCGCGAGGAACTTGGCGTCGATCACCTGGCGCACGGACAAGCCCCGCCAGGCGAGCAGCGCCGACGCAGCAGCCTCGATCAGCAGGACGCCGGCCACGATGGGCTGCCCCGGGAAATGACCCGCGAAGCTGGGATGGCTGGCGTCGAAGCGCAGGGTGCGCACGCAGGACGCGGGATCGGCGGCATCGCTCATTGGCATCTCCGGTGGACGGCCGGGGCAGGATCGACCCATCCCGTGCGCACCGGAACGACGGTCAGGCCGCGGCGCGGTGCTGTTCGATGTGATCGGACAGGGTGCGCAGGCTGGTGAAGATGGTGCGGTTGTCCGGGTTGTCGGACTTCAGCTGGAAACCGTACCGCTTGGACACGGCCAGCGCGATTTCGAGCGCGTCGATGGAGTCCAGGCCCAGGTCGCCACCGAACAGCGGCGCATCCGGATCGATGTCGGCCGGCTGCACCGACTCGAGGTTGAGGCTCGTGACGATCAGTTCGGCGAGTTCGTGCTGTGCTGCGGTTTGCGTTGCCATGTGGTCTTTCCAGATCCTGGATATGCCTGCCTCCCCCCGGATGGCAGCGGTCGCGGAGTTTACCACAGCGCCCTGGGCCGTTCGCCGACGCCATTCATAGGCGCCGAGCCTGTCCGTTCACGTTCCACGCCCGTTGCGGGGCGATATGATGCCCTGAACGCGTTCTATGGAATAACCGATGCCCCACGGCACTGAAATGCGCGAGCGCCCTGCGCTCGCGGCCGCACCGTCGCCCTCGCCACGGGTGCACTATCGTCACGGCACGGCCGCGCCGGGCCCCCACACCCTGGCACTGTTCGGCTTCGGTCCCGATGCCGGCCACAGCGACGATCCGCGCTGGCTGCAGGTGGCACTGAGCCCCCTCGGCGACGCACCGATGGAATCCTGGGAAGTGGATGCCCCGGTGGAAGCCGGTCGCGAGGGCGACCTGCGCTGGTCGCGTGGCGGCGGCTGGCTGTATGCCGCGGTGCAGTGCCACGAGGACGACCACGGCGGACCGGAAGGCGCCGCGGCGTATGCGTATGGGCTGCTGTCCGATTTCGTCGGGCAGGCGGTCGAGTGCCACGTGCAGCGCATCTGGAACTACCTCGGTGCCATCAACGAGGGCAGCGGTGACGACGAGCGCTACAAGCACTTCTGCACCGGCCGTATCCGCGGTATGGGCGATGCCTTCGCGCAGGGCTTTCCCGCCGCCTCCGCCATCGGCCACCACGCCGATCCCGGGCTGCTCCAGGTCTATCTGCTGGCCACCGACCGGCCCGGCACGCGGGTTGAAAACCCCCGCCAGGTCAGCGCATGGCAGTATCCGCGCCAGTACGGCCGCACGCCGCCGAGCTTTGCCCGGGCTACCCTGCTGCCCGCCGACGATGTACTGGCGATTTCCGGTACCGCCGCCGTCGTGGGACATGCGTCGGCCCATGCGGGTGACCTCGACGCCCAGCTGGCGGAGACCCTGCGCAACCTCGACGCCCTGCTGGATTCGGCGGGCATGCCCGTTGGCCTCGGTGCATCGGCGCCGTTGAAGGTCTACGTGCGGCATCCGGCCGACGAAGCGGCAGTGCGCGCGTTCGCGGCGCAGCGCCTGCCCGGCGCGCCCCTGCTACTCGTGCATGGCGATATCTGCCGGGCCGAACTGCTGGTCGAGATCGACGGCTGGCGTTACCGCCACGCCTGATCGACAGGCGGCGCTCGACGCCGCCTGTCGATCAGGACTTTTTCACAGGCCGTGTCCAGCCTTCGATGGCCGTCTGCCGCGCACGGGACATCGTCAGGGTGTCGGCCGGCGCGTCCTTCGTGATCACGGAACCGGCACCGATCGTCGCTCCCGCATGCAGTGTCACCGGCGCCACGAGGGCACTGTTGGAGCCGACGAACACCCCGTCCTCGATGGTGGTGCGACTCTTGTTCACGCCGTCGTAGTTGCAGGTGATCGTGCCCGCGCCAATGTTCACGCCGCTGCCGATGACGGTGTCGCCGAGGTAACTGAGGTGATTGGCCTTGGAGCCCGCGCCGATGCGCGCGTTCTTGGTCTCCACGAAGTTGCCGATGTGGACGCCCGCCGCCAGGTCGGTGCCCGGCCGGAGGCGCGCGAACGGGCCGATGGTGCAGGGGCCGTGCGTCACCACGCCGTCGAGGTCACCGTGCGCGAGCACCACCGTGCCCGCCGCCAGCGTGACGTTGCGCAGCCGCGTGAACGGACCGATGCGGACGTCGTC
The DNA here is from genome assembly GCF_041228075.2 of Xanthomonas sp. NCPPB 2632. NCBI lineage: Bacteria > Pseudomonadati > Pseudomonadota > Gammaproteobacteria > Lysobacterales > Lysobacteraceae > Xanthomonas > Xanthomonas sp. NCPPB 2632. The sequence continues at coordinate 275,032 of NZ_CM192979.1, read as the reverse complement.
GCCGAGGACCACCTCACCTTCGAGAATCACGTTGACGTCGATCTCCACGTCGCGGCCCGCACGTACCGTACCGCGCACATCCAGGCGTGCCGGATCGGCCAGGCGCACACCCGCCAGGGCCAGTTCGCGCGCCGCGCGTTCGCGATGCAGGGCTTCCAGGCCGGCCAGCTGCCAGGGATCGTTGGCACCGGACGCCTCGACGGGATCGCAGGGCACGCACGCCGCCGGCATGCCGATCCGGGCCGCCATGGCGAAGACATCGGTGAGGTAGTACTCACCCTGCGCGTTGGCGTTGCCGAGGCTTTGCGTCCAGCCGAGCAGGCGCGCGGCGTCACCGGCGACGATGCCCGTGTTGACGCGGTCGATCGCGCGCTGCGCGGTGTCGGCATCCTTTTCCTCGACGACCTGGGTGACCCGGCCGTCGGCGTCGAGCACCACGCGGCCATAACCGTGCGGATCGGCCAGCCGCGTGGCCAGCATGGCCAGGGCCCCGGGGGCGCCGACCAGCGCCGCGAGCGTTTCCGACCGGACGAGGGGCACGTCGCCGTAGAGCACCAGCACGCGCCCTGCAAGGATGCCCGCGGCGTCCAGGTACTCCAGCGCCGTACGTACGGCATGCCCGGTGCCCAGGCGCTCACGCTGCTCGATCCAGCCCAGCGACGTATCGGCAGCGAACGCGTCGCGCACCTGCTGGCCGTTGTGGCCGTATACGACATGGATGCTCGACGGGTGCAGCGCACGGGCCGCGGCAACGACATGCGCCAGCAGGGGGCGGCCGGCCAGCGGCATCAGCACCTTGGCGGAGGCGGACTTCATCCGCTTGCCCTCGCCGGCGGCGAGGACGAGGACGTGAAGGGGCGTAGCGGTCATGGGCGATCGGGCCTGCCTGGATACGAGGGCCGCACTGTCGCGCGTTTGGGCGGCCGTGCCAAGTCGGCTAGTTGTCGTCCGGCCGTTTGGAGAGGTTCTCGAGGTTGGGCTTGTAGGCCTCGACGAAGGCGTTGCGAAGGATGCCGACGATGGCATCGGACGTGGACACGCTCTTATCGTCGATGTTGCCGGAGATGGACACGCGCGTCGCGAACTGGTCCTTCGCATGGTTCTTGAAGATCTTGGCCACGCCCTCGGCAGCCGCTTCGTAAGCCAGCTTCAGCGGTCCCTTCTTGTCCTGCTCCACGTCCTGCTTCCAGCTGAAGAGCTTGAGGCCGTGGAACAGCGGCTTGGCGTAGCCGGTGAGCTTGCGGTCCTTGGCCTGCAGTTCCATCACGAAGTCGCCTTCGCCACCGGCGAAATCGAGGCCGGAATACGCACGCGCCAGGCTGTTCGCCTTGACCAGCTTGATGTTGCGGATCGAGATCGAATAGTGGAAATCGCCCAGGCGTTCCACCGGATCGATCTCGGCACTGGTTTCCAGCGGCGCGTCGCCCAGCACCTTCGCCGTGGCGTGCATGTGCGCCACGCGGTCGCCGCCTTCGCGCTTGACGTTGGTGAGGTTGGTCACCGTGCCGTTGACGTCGGTCATCTTCAGGTCGACCTTGGGACTCGACACGAAGTTGTTGAAGGTGATGGTGCCGTTGAAGACATTGATCTCGTCGAAGCGGAACGGCGCCAGCGCATGCAGCTGCTCGCGCCAGTCCACGCCCTGGCCGGTCTGCTTCTCGCCTTCGGATTTGCCGTCGACGAAGTTCACCACCGGATCGAAGAAATCGATCTTGCCGCGGAAGTGCCCCTGCACCAGCGCCTTCCAGGTCAGCGAGATATCCGCGCGTGCGGTCTTGAACAGCGGCACCGGCACCTTGCCGTCCACCTTGGTGATGGACATCTCGTCGATGGAATACGCACCGCGCCACAGGTGGATGTCGATATCCGCGATGCGCCCGCTGTACGCACCCATATGGGCCAGACGGTGATTGAGGTAGTTGAGCACGACATAGGGCAAGGCGATGCGGGCCGCGATCAACACGACGGCAACGACTCCGATGATCCAGAGGCTTCGGCGGTAGCGGGTGCGCATGGGGCAATCACCTGGAAATGACGTGACAGTGTTGCGCCGCGCGGGTTAGTTCCGGATGAAGACGGTGATTACGCTAGAAAAAAGAACCAAAAAAAACCCCTCCGAAGAGGGGTCCTTGGTCGACGGGCGTCGTCGCTCAGTGCTTGAGCGTCTTGCGCATGCGCTCCAGCGCCTGCAGCTGCGCCAGGGCCTCGGCCAGCTTGGCCTGGGCCTCGGCGACGTCCATCTGCGGGCCGCGCTGAGACAGGGCGGCCTCGGCTTCTTCCTTGGCCTTCAGGGCGGCGGCCTCGTCGAGATCGGCGGCGCGGGCCGCCGTATCGGCGAGGATGGTCACCACCTGCGGCTGCACCTCGAGGATGCCGCCGGACACGTAGAACTGCTGGCGATCGCCGTTGGTGCCGACCACGTCCACGTGGCCCGGCTTCAGGCGGGTGATCAGCGGCGCGTGACGCGGCGCGATGCCCAGCTCGCCGAGCTCACCGGTGGCGACCACGAGCGTGGCTTCGCCGGAGTAGATCTCGGCTTCGGCGCTGACGATGTCGACGCGGATGGTGTGGGTCATGGGCTTGTCTTCCGTTGGTCGTGAGTGGGAGAAGAAGGTCGCTTACGCGGCCTTCTTGGCACCCATCTCTTCGCCCTTCTTGATGGCTTCGTCGATGCCGCCGACCATGTAGAACGCCTGCTCCGGCAGGTGGTCGAGGTCGCCGTCGAGAATCATCTTGAAGCCGCGGATCGTTTCCTTCAGCGCGACGTACTTGCCCGGCGAGCCGGTGAATACCTCGGCCACGTGGAACGGCTGCGAGAAGAAGCGCTCGATCTTGCGGGCGCGCGACACCGAGGCCTTGTCTTCCGGCGACAGCTCGTCCATGCCCAGGATGGCGATGATGTCCTTCAGCTCCTTGTAGCGCTGCAGGGTGCCCTGCACGCGACGGGCGATGTCGTAGTGCTCCTGGCCGATCACCGAGGCGTCGAGCTGGCGGCTGCTGGAAGCGAGCGGATCGACGGCCGGATAGATGCCGAGCGAGGCGATGTCACGGCTCAGCGTCACGGTGGCGTCCAGATGCGCGAAGGTGGTGGCCGGCGACGGATCGGTAAGGTCATCCGCGGGCACGTACACGGCCTGGATCGAGGTGATCGAGCCGGTCTTGGTCGAGGTGATGCGCTCCTGCAGGACGCCCATTTCCTCGGCCAGCGTCGGCTGGTAGCCCACGGCCGACGGCATGCGGCCAAGCAGCGCGGACACTTCGGTACCGGCCAGGGTGTAGCGGTAGATGTTGTCGACGAACAGCAGCACGTCCTTGCCCTTGCCCGTCTCGTCCTTCTCGTCGCGGAAGTACTCGGCCATGGTGAGGCCGGTGAGCGCGACGCGCAGGCGGTTGCCCGGCGGCTCGTTCATCTGGCCGTAGACCATCGCGACCTTGTCCAGGACGTTGGAATCCTTCATCTCGTGGTAGAAGTCGTTGCCCTCACGGGTACGCTCACCCACGCCGGCGAACACGGACAGACCCGAGTGCGCCTTGGCGATGTTGTTGATGAGTTCCATCATGTTGACCGTCTTGCCCACGCCGGCGCCGCCGAACAGGCCGACCTTGCCGCCCTTGGCGAACGGGCACATCAGGTCGATGACCTTGATGCCGGTTTCCAGCAGTTCATTGGCCGCGGCCTGCTCGTCGTACGACGGGGCTTCGCGGTGGATGACCCACTGTTCTTTCTCGCCGATGGGGCCGGCTTCGTCGATCGGGTTGCCCAGCACGTCCATGATGCGGCCGAGCGTTGCCGCGCCGACCGGCACCTTGATGCCTTCGCCGGTGTTGCGGGCGAGGAGGTTGCGGCGCAGGCCGTCGGTGGAACCGAGCGCGATGGTGCGCACGATGCCGTCGCCGAGCTGCTGCTGCACTTCGAGGGTGATCTCGGTGCCGTCGATCTTCAGTGCGTCGTAAACCTGCGGCACCTGGTCGCGCGGGAATTCGACGTCGACGACCGCGCCGATGATCTGAACAACTTTACCCTGGCTCATGGAATGCTCCGGATGAATCTAAGTAGGTTTCGGTTCGGGCGCCGCACCGTGCGTCGCCATCGCGTATAGCTTTGGGATCAGACCGCGGCGGCGCCGCCGACGATCTCCGAGATTTCCTGGGTGATCGCTGCCTGGCGCGCCTTGTTGTAGACCAGCGTCAGTTCGCCGATGACCTTGTTGGCGTTGTCGGAAGCGGCCTTCATGGCGACCATGCGCGCGGCATGTTCGCTGGCCAGGTTCTCCAGCGTGGCCTGGTACACCACGGACTCGATGTAACGCGTCATCAGGTGCTCGAGCACCGTGCGCGCATCGGGTTCGTAGATGTAGTCCCAGTCGTGCGTCTGCTCCACCTTGACGCCCTTGGCGGCATCGCCTTCGGCGCTTTCCAGTTCCTTCGCGACCAGCGACACCGGCAGCAACGCCTCGATGGTCGGCTTCTGCACGATGGTGTTCACGAAGTCGTTGTAGACCAGGAAGACACGATCGAGCTTGTTGTCGCTGTAGCCGTCGAGCACGACCTTGATCACGCCGATGACGTCTTCCAGCTTGGGCTTCTCACCGAGGTGGGTCGCCGTGCCGATCAGGTTCACGCCCTTGATGCGACGGAAGAACTGCACGGCCTTCTGGCCGATGGCCACCACGTCGATCTCGGCACCCTTGTCCTGCCACTCGCGGATCGAGGTCAGCGTGCGACGGAACAGGTTGGAATTGAGGCCGCCCGCTAGGCCGCGGTCGGTCGACACCACGATGAAGCCGACGCGTGCGACTTTTTCCCGCTCGGTGAGGAACGGATGGGTGAAGTCCGTGCTGGCCTGGGCCACGTGCGCGATCACCTTGCGCATGAGACGCGCGTAGGGACGCGACGCCTTCATCAGGTCCTGCGCCTTGCGGATCTTCGACGCCGAGACCATTTCGAGCGCACGCGTCACCTTGCGCATGTTCTGCGTGCTCTTGATCTTGGTTTTGATTTCGCGGCCGCTAGCCATGGGTACTCGCCGTTACGTGAAACGTGAAAACTTAGGAGGGCAAAGCGTCAGTTACATGGTGCAACCGACGCTTTACGCTTGGCGCCTTACGCTCTTACCAGCTACCGGTCTTCTTGAACTCGTCGGCGGCCGACTTGAAGGTCGCCTCGATGTCCTTGTCCCAGTCGCCGGTGGCGTCGATCTTCGTCATCAGATCGGCGTGGTTCTGGCGCATGAAGGCATGCAGGCCCTTCTCGAACGCCAGCACCTTGTTGACCGGCAGGTCGTCGAGGTAACCCTTCTCCGCCGCATAGACCGACACGCCGAGCTCGGCGATGGACAGGGGCGAGTACTGCGCCTGCTTCATCAGCTCGGTGACGCGCTGGCCGCGGTCGAGCTGGGCGCGGGTCGCCGCGTCCAGGTCCGAGGCGAACTGCGCGAACGCAGCCAGTTCGCGGTACTGCGCGAGGGCCAGCTTCACGCCGCCGGACAGCTTCTTGATGATCTTGGTCTGCGCGGCACCACCGACACGCGACACCGAGATACCGGCGTTCACGGGCGGACGGATACCGGCGTTGAACAGGTCGGTCTCGAGGAAGATCTGGCCGTCGGTGATCGAGATGACGTTGGTCGGCACGAACGCGGAAACGTCGCCGGCCTGGGTCTCGATGATCGGCAGCGCGGTGAGCGAACCGGTCTTGCCGGTCACTTCGCCGTTGGTCATCTTTTCCACGTACTCCGCGCTGACGCGCGAGGCGCGCTCGAGCAGGCGCGAGTGGAGATAGAAGACGTCGCCGGGGTACGCTTCGCGACCCGGCGGGCGCTTCAGCAGCAGCGAGATCTGGCGATAGGCCACGGCCTGCTTGGAGAGGTCGTCGTACACGATGAGCGCGTCTTCGCCGCGGTCACGGAAGTACTCGCCCATGGCGCAGCCGGAGTACGGTGCGACGTACTGCAGCGCGGCGGCTTCGGACGCCGAGGCCACCACCACGATGGTGTTGGCCAGCGCGCCGTTCTGCTCAAGCTTGCGCACGACGTTGGCGATCGAGCTGCGCTTCTGGCCGATGGCGACGTAGATGCACTTAATGCCCGAGTCTTTCTGGTTGATGATCGCGTCGATGGCCACGGCGGTCTTGCCCGTCTGGCGGTCGCCGATGATCAGCTCGCGCTGGCCGCGGCCGATCGGGATCATGGAGTCGATGGACTTGTAGCCCGTCTGCATCGGCTGGTCGACCGACTGGCGCCAGATGACGCCCGGTGCGACCTTTTCGACCGGACTGGTGCCCACGGCGTCGATCGGGCCCTTGCCGTCGATCGGGTTGCCGAGAGCGTCGACGACGCGGCCGAGCAGGCCCGGGCCGACCGGCACTTCGAGGATGCGGCCGGTGGTCTTGGCGGCATCGCCTTCGCGCAGGTGCTGGTACTCACCGAGCACCACGGCGCCGACCGAGTCGCGCTCGAGGTTCAGCGCGAGGGCGTAGGTGTCGTTGGGCAGTTCGATCATTTCGCCCTGCATCACGTCGGCCAGGCCGTGGATGCGCACGATACCGTCGGACACGCTGATGATCGTGCCTTCGTTGCGTGCCTCGGCGCCGAGCTTGAACTGCTCGATGCGGGTCTTGATCAGCTCGCTGATCTCGGACGGATTCAGTGTGGTGCTGGACATGGTCGGTTCCTTGGGTTGCGCCGCACGAGCGGCACCCGGTGGTATGAGAAGCTCGTATCAGTGCGCCAGCGCGCTGGCCAGCCGTTGCAGGCGGCCGCGCGCCGAACCGTCGATGACCTGCTCGCCGGTGTCGATGACGACACCCCCGAGCAGCGCCGGATCGACGTGCGTATCCAGTTCGATCTCACGCTTGAAGCGGCGCTTCAGCGAGGCGCGAAGCGTGTCCGCCTCGGCGGCATCGAGATCCAGCGCGCTCGTGACCTTGACCCGCAGCGTCGACTCCGACTCACGCTTGTAGTCGTCGTAGAGCGATGCGATTTCCGGCAGGAGCGCCATGCGGCGGTTGTCGGCCAGTTCGTCGAGGAACGACGCAAACGGCGTGTCGGCCGCCATGCCCTCGGGCAGGTGCAGCGCGACCAGCTGGGCCGGCGACACGCGCGGATCGTTGCCGAGGCCGGCGACACGCTGATCCGCCGCGACCAGGGCCGCGAAGTTCAGTGCCGACGACCAGTCGGCCAGCGACCCGGACGCCTGCGCCACTTCGAAGGCGGCACGTGCGTAGGGACGGGCAAGGGTGAGCGCCTGGGCCATGATCAGATCTCGGCAGCGAGCTGGTCGAGCAGGGCCTTGTGAGCCGCCGGATCGATTTCGCGCTGGACGATTTTTTCCGCGCCGCGGACGGCGAGTGCACCGACCTGTTCGCGCAGCTGTTCACGGGCACGCTGGGCCATCGAGGCGATCTCGTCCTGGGCCGAAGCCTTCAGGCGGTTGATCTCTTCGATCGCATCGGCGCGGGCCTTCTCGAGAATCTGGTTGGCCTGCTGCTGAGCCTTGTCGATGATGTCCGTCGACTGCACGCGGGCCTGCTTGATCTCGGTGGCGACCTTGGCGTCGGCATCCTTCAGCTCGGCGCGAGCGCGCTCCGCGGCGGCGAGCCCTTCGGCCACCTTCTTCTGGCGTTCTTCGATGGCACCGTTGAGCTGGGGCCAGATGAACTTGGTGGTGAACCAGACCAGGATCGCAAAAGAGATCATCTGGCCCAGGAAGGTCATGTTGATTTCCATGATCTCTCCAAAGACTCCGAACGCAGGGGTACTGACGGTCGCCGCGGCCCTTCAGGCCACGGCGACGAAGACGAGCGTGTTGCTTAGCCGCCGGCGGCGGTGCGCAGAACGCCGATCAGCGGGTTGGAGAATGCGAGCAGCAGCGCGATGGCGAGGCCGATGATGAACGCGGCGTCGATCAGGCCGGCGAGCAGGAACATGCGGCCCTGCAGCAGCGGAACCAGCTCCGGCTGGCGCGCAGCCGACTCGAGGAACTTCGAGCCCATGATCGCGATGCCGAGGCAGGCGCCGAGCGCGCCGAGGCCGATGATCACGCCGATGGCGATAGCGGTCATGCCCTGCACGTGTGCGAAGAGTGCGGTGAGTTCCATGGTGTTCTCCTGGGATATCTAAGAAAGACGAATGGGTGGAAACGAAAAACGAAAAGGGACTTGGGTCTAACGTCGGTGCGGTGAGTTAGTGGTGTTCACGCGCCGTGGCGATGTAGACGATCGTCAGCATCATGAAGATGAACGCCTGCAGGGCGATGATCAGGATGTGGAAGATCGCCCACGCCGTGTTGAACACGACGCCGGGCACGAAGCCGATCCAGCTCACCATCAGGCCGGCGATCAGCATGAACACCAATTCGCCACCGTACATGTTGCCGAAGAGTCGCATCGCGAGCGACACGGGCTTCGACAGGGTTTCGACGACGTTGAGCAGCAGGTTCGGGATGACCAGCACCAGCTTCACGACCGGGTTGTGGGCGTGGAATGGCGCGGTGAGCATCTCCTTGCCGAACCCGAAACCGCCCTTGGCCTTGATGCCATGACCGATGACGATGAAGAGCACGGCGACGGAGAGGCCGACGGTGGTGTTGATGTCCGCGGTGGGAACCATGCGGAAGAAGGTGTGATGCGCGGTTTCGGCACCGCCGAACGTATGCACGAGCCAGCCGGCCAGATCCACCGGCAGCAGGTCCATGGCGTTCATCAGGAACACCCACATGAAGATGGACAGGGCCAGCGGCGTGACCGTGCGGCGGTCGCCGTGGAAGGTGTCCTTCACCTGCGTGTCCACGAACTCGATGGCCAGCTCGACCATGGCCTGACCCTTCGACGGGACACCGGAGGTCGCCTTGCGGGCGAACAGCCAGAACCACAGGCAGAAGATGGCACCCAGCACGAACGACACCACGAGGGAGTCGACACGCAGGTTCCAGAACGTCGAATGATCGGCGCTGAAATTCACCGTCAGGTGGTTCAGGTGGTGCTGGATGTACTCGGTCAGACCGCCTTGCGGTTCGCTCGCCATGCCTCAACCCTTGAATCTGAATGCAAATACGTTGACCGTGAAACCGGCCACCAGGCCCACCAGGGCGGGCAAGAATGGCAGTTTCCACTGGACCAGAATGAGCGCCATGCCACCGATGAGGACGATCCAGCGAAGGATCGTTCCCGCCAGGAGCCTTGCATACATCGCTCCGCCTCCGCCCAGCGCGCTGAAAGCTCGCGCGGCAAGCAGCGCGGTAGCGATAGCGACGATCAGGGCCCCTGCAAATGCGGCCATACCGGCGGCACGCCCCTGCAGTAGAAACACGAGTCCCGCGACAACGGCCACCACGAACTGCGCGATAACGACGCGCAAGGCGAGATGACGACCGGCGGCAAGACTATTGAGCAACGCGAGGCTCCCGTGGTTTCGCTCGAAGGCGGCACCTTGGTTCTATGGGCCACGGTTTAATCTGGAAAAGTATACCAGCGCCGTAAACGACGGGACAAGCGACGAAAGTCCAATAACCACCCGTCGGCGCGACGGTCCGTCGCGTCGTTGCGAAGGAGGCGGCGTGGATCAGGCCCTGGCGGGCTGACCTGCCAACGCGCCGAGCGACGTGGCCGTCTCCACGGCCACATCGAATATGCCGCCCGCGGCGGAGGCCGCGCGCTCGACACCTTCCCGTTGCAGGTCGCCTCCGCGGACGAGGATGGCGCGCAGCGCCGCCGCATCCGTGGCGATCATCGCGTCGGCCATGAGGCCGGATGCCGCCCGGGCATGCCCCTCCATCGCCTGCAGGTGCAGGTCGGCGACGCGCTCCATGCCGCGCCAGGCAAGGGCTTGCGCGGATGTAGCCTGCTCGACGAAGCGGGCAAGATCGGCGTAACCGTTTACGTGGGGCATCGTGTGCGTCCGGCGGAACGGGGGAGGTGCCGGAGTGTAGACCCGCATGCGGCAACGCAGCAACCACGAATGGTTGCGACGACAGGCTTTGCTCAGTCGCCGGTGTACTCGGCACCGGAGGTGCAGGTTTCATGCACCACGACCTTGGCCAGGCCGGGCACCGAAGGACGAAGTTGCTGGAAAATCCACCGCGCCAGGTTTTCGCTGGTGGGGTTTTCCAGGCCTTCGATGTCGTTGAGGTAGTGATGGTCCAGCCGATCGTAAATCGGCATGAAGCAGGCCTTCAGATCGCCGAAGTCCATGACCCAGCCGAGCGCCGGGTCTACCGGCCCCTCGACATGCAGCTCCACGCGGAACGAATGGCCGTGCAGGCGCGCGCACTTATGGCCTTCCGGCACATTCGGCAGGCGATGGGCCGCCTCGAGGGTAAAGGACTTGAAGATGCGCATGGCCGTGATCGATCGCGGGTGGCCGCTTAGTGTAGCGGAGCATGGACCGGGACGATTTTCGTGAACGGCCTTCACGACGCAGTTCGCATTTTCAGCGCCCGCCTGCTCTGATTCATGGACATTCGGCTGTGAAAAGGTTGCAGTCGTAACAGGTGCGACGGATCCGGGGGGCCGTCGGGGGGATTTTTCGCGTTCACCAGGAGGCATCGATGTGCCTTGGTCGTGATTCGCTCGACCGGCCGCACCCGTGCGGTCTGGCCGAGGAAGTGTTTGCCGCCCTTCCACTGCCCTGCATCGTCTGGCCCTACGGAGGCGGCCGCGCGGTGATGGTCAATGCCGCCTTCCGCCTCGAATTCGGCGCGGGCCGCGGCCGTGCCGGGCCCCGCTGGGTCGCCGAGCACCTGCAACCGGCGGGGGGCGTAGACGAATTCGCGTTCAACGACGCCCAAGGCTCACCCCGTCGGTATCGGGTGACACGCCAGCATGTCGAAGCATCGGGTGGGACGTTCCAGGCGGTGTACCTGACACCCCTGCCTGCCGCCGAGCCCGCCGCACCTGTGTCGCTTTCCCTCGCCAGCCGACGGCGGGACCTGGGACTGACGCCCAGGGAATCGCAGGTGCTGGACGGCATCATGGGCGGCAAGCTGAACAAGGTGATCGCCGGCGAATTGCGGATCAGCCCGAAAACGGTGGAATTGCATCGCGCCAACCTGATGGCCAAGCTGCGCGTGCACAACGTGGTGGAACTGGCGAAAGCGGTGCTCGAGGCGCCGACGGCGACGCCAGCGCGGCCGAGGCACCGGACGGCCGGCAACCCGGCGGATACGGGACCCGTGGCGGCCTGAGGGCGCTCGCCGGCACGACCGACGAAAAAAGGCCGCACCCTGGGGTGCGGCCTTTCTTTTTCTTGGTGGCTAGAGGCGGGCTCGAACCGCCGACCTCAGCATTATGAGTGCCGCGCTCTGACCAGCTGAGCTACCTAGCCGTGGAACCTGGTCGTTCGCAAGCTAGGCTCACGAAGGCCGGGCAGTTTAATCGGCGACGGCCTTCCGTTCAAGTAGCGCCTTGCCCCGTCTTCTCGCGCTGTGGTTGAATCGAGCAGGAGCGGATGTTTCGCGGAGGGCGGATGATCGACGCTGATGGCTATCGACCGAATGTGGGCATCGTCCTCCTCAATGGCGACGGGCGCCTGTTCTGGGCGCGTCGGGTCAACCGCGACGGCTGGCAGTTCCCCCAGGGCGGCATGCGCAGCGACGAAACCCCGCTGGAAGCCATGTACCGCGAACTGGAGGAAGAAACCGGCCTGCTGGCCCAGCACGTGGAAGTGCTGGCCGAAACCCGTGGCTGGCTGCGCTACCGGCTGCCCAGCCGCTTCGTGCGCCACCACCAGCGGCCCACCTGCATCGGCCAGAAGCAGGTGTGGTTCCTGCTCCGCCTCAAGTGCACCGAGGATGCGTTCCGCCTGGATGCCTGCGAGAAACCCGAGTTCGACCTCTGGCGCTGGGTGGACTTCTGGTACCCCGCCAACCACGTCGTGAATTTCAAGCGCCAGGTTTACGAACGGGCCCTGCGGCAGTTCGCGCCCATGGTGGAGACGGTCTGTTCCGTCACGGTGGGCACCTGTCCCCAGCAGGCCGAACTGGAAAGACTGGCCCGCGGCGGCGAGTAAGGCGGCCTGGCTCACGCCTTCACATTTGTGCGGTTGACAATCGTTCGCATTCGTATTCGAATGCCGACCCATGTACATATGCATGTGCAATGCCGTCACCGACCACGCCATTCGCCGCGCCGCGGCCGATGGGGTGGAGTCGTTCGCCGAACTCCAGGCCCGCACCGGCTGCTCGGACTGCTGCGGCGCATGCGAGCCGGAAGCCCGCCAGTGCCTGCGCCAGGCGGTCAGCGAAACCCGCTCCCTCCCGTTCCTGGCCACTACGGCCTGATCCCCGCGGCATCCGCACTTGCGGACGCGAACCGTGTTCATTCTCGTTACGTCACGCCCTGGCCGCGGCACGTATAGTCGCGGCTGAATATCCAGGGAGACACCCCATGAAGGGCGACGCGAAGGTCATCGAATTCCTCAACAAGGTCCTCTACAACGAGCTGGCCGCGATCAACCAGTACTTCCTGCATTACAGGATGTTCAAGGACTGGGGCTACAACGAACTCGCCAAGCACGAGTACGAGGAGTCGATCGAGGAAATGAAGCATGCCGACAAGCTGATCGAGCGCATCCTGTTCCTCGACGGCCTGCCCAACCTGCAGCACCTGGGTAAGCTGCGCATCGGCGAGAACGTGGTCGAAGCGCTCCAGGGCGACCTGGACCTGGAAATGATCGCCACGAAGGACCTGCGCGAGGCCATTGCCTACAGCGAAGGCATCCACGACTTCGTCAGCCGCGACCTCTTCAAGTTCATCCTTGGCCAGGAAGAAGAGCACATCGACTGGCTCGAGACGCAGTTCAGCCTCATCTCGGACATCGGACCGGAGCGCTACATGCTCAGCAAGGTTGGATCGCTCGACAAGCATTGAAGAAGAAACCGCCGAGAGGCGGTTTTTTCTTTGTACGCTTGTTGGGGAGGGCTCGCCTTTGGCGTCGCTTTGGGCCTTGGGCCTTGGGCCTTGGAGCAAGAGCCGGCGGGGGCCACCCTCGGGGCCACGCCTGCGGCGACCCGTTGAGGAAAGGCCGCTGGCGCGGCCGTGTATCTGATTCGCGCACATCGTGCGCTCCTACCCCCCAGACGGCCGACCACGCGTTGGATATGCCCCAACCGGCCCTACCCGTGGTGGTAGGAGCCCACGATGTGGGCGAAAAGCCAACAAAGCGCTGACGCCATACCCCGCAAATCTGCGACCGCTCGCGTAACAACCCACCTCAATGTCGGGAAGAGCCGGCGGGTAGCCCCCTCGTGGCCGGTAGCCGCAGGCGAGGGCTTCGAACGGAAAAAGCCCGAAGGGGGCCGGCCAGGACGGCCGGCCGTTTCCGCTGAGACAGGATGTCGAATCGGAAACCTCCGTTCGAAGCCCGACCCGGCCCGAAGGGCAATCAATACACGGCCGCGGAGCGGCCTTTCCTTGACGGGTCGCCGCAGGCGTGGCCACGAGGGGGCTACCCGCCGGCTCTTGCTCGAACGCCCCCAGGCACCAAGCCCAACGCGATGCCGAAGGCGAGCCCACCCACACAAGAACGCAACCCCTCACTTTTTGCCTGAAGCCGCAGAGGCGATACCATCCCGTCTTCACGCATCCTCCACGGAACCGCTCATGGCGTCACGCCATCCACCCCGCTTCGTCGTGCGCCGCCTCGAGGATCTCTCGGCGGCGCGGCGCAAGCGCCTCCTGCTGCTGGCCGCCTGGCTGGGTAGCCTGGTGGCCGTGGCACTGGTGACGTGGGCGGCGGTCAGCGCGCGTCAGCCGCATCGCCTCGGCGCAGCGACCACGGTGGCCGGCGGCGATGCAGGCGGCGAGGCGCTGCGCCAGCAGGTGGCCAACGGGCAGCGAGACAGCCAGGTCGCCGAGATTGCCGCCAGGGAACTCCGGCGCAACCTCGCCGAGCGCGACGAGGAAATCAGCGGCCTTCGCGCCGACCTGGCGTTCTACACGCGGCTGGTGGGCAACGGCGGCCAGCATGACGGCCTGAAGATCCAGGGAGCCCGGGCCACGGCAGTCAAGGGCAGCCCGGACGCCTGGAACCTCGTGGTCACCTTGACGCGCAGCGCCCGGGGCGGCGATCCGGTCAAGGGCGACCTCCGCCTCGCCGTCGAGGGCATCCAGGACAATCGAGTCCGCACGCTGGAAGGCACGGACCTGGGGCTGGCCGTTTCCGGGGAGGGCCTGCCGTTCGCCTTCCGGTATTTTCAACAGGTCCAGGGCAGTTTCACGCTGCCGACCGGCTTCCAGCCGACCCGGCTGCGCCTGCAGGCGAAAGGCGCGGGCGCGGAGGCGGTCGCCGTCACGCTGCCGTGGACCGATATCATACGCAACGAAGAGGCTAACGATGTTCAGCACTAAGGGGAAAGCGCAGGGGCCGGCGGTCAATGCCGCGGCGACGAGCCTGATCGCCCGTGGCGTGGTCATTCGGGGCGACGTGTCGTTCAACGGCAACCTGCACCTGGATGGCACAGTGGAAGGCGCCGTCCACGCCGAGGCAGGCAGCGACGGCGTGCTCACCATCAGCGAGACCGGCCGCGTGGTCGGGCGCATCGAGGTGCCGCATGCGGTCATCAATGGCGCGGTCACCGGCGATATCGATGCGGCCGAACGGCTGGAGCTGGCGCCACTGGCCCGCATCGAGGGGGACGTGCACTACCAGGTGCTGGAGATGGCAGCCGGCGCGCAGGTGAACGGCAAGATGATCCATCGCGGCCCGGTAACGGTCCGCCAGTTGGCCCAGGCGGCCATCGCCGCCGCGCCGGTGGCATCCGAGGCTTGACCTGCCGCCGATCGGCGCCATTATGGACGGCATGAACAACCCCTTCCCCATGGCTCCGTCGGCACCCGCGCCGGATTACCGCACGGCGGGTGCGCCTCTTATCTTCACCGAGGCCGCCGCCCGCAAGGTGCACGAGCTGATCGACGAAGAAGGCAACCCGTCGCTCAAGCTGCGTGTCTACATCAGCGGCGGCGGCTGCTCGGGCTTCCAGTACGGATTCACTTTCGATGAGGAACAGGCCGAAGACGACCTGGCCGTGTCCCGCGAAGGGGTGACGCTGGTGGTCGATCCCCTGTCGCTGCAATACCTGACAGGCGCCGAGATCGATTACGCGGAGTCGTTCAGCGGCTCGCAGTTCGTCATTCGCAACCCGAACGCGAAGACGACCTGCGGTTGCGGCTCCTCGTTCAGCGCATGAGCGGCGCCACCGCGTGAGCAATGTTTTCGCGGGGCTCGAGATCGACCGCATGGCCGAGCGCCGTGAGGATCGGGTCTGGGTCGAAGAGATCGAACGCGCAGCCGATTCACGCTTCCTCGTGCTGGACATCGAAGGCCAGGCGTTCGTGGCCGCCCACGCCGAACACCCCGAGTGGATGACATCGGCCATGCGCGCCGAGCGCTTCGGCGACGTGCCGTCCACCCTGCTGGGCCTGGCCGCCGGCAGCGCCTGGTTCGCCCTGGTACTCGACGAAGCGCACGCCGCGACGTTCGTCGACCTGACCGCCGCACGGCGCATGAACCTGCGCGAGGCCGGGCTGGTGTTTCCCGCCTTCGAGGCGGGCCTGTTCGCCTTCGCCAAGGGCATCGCGCACTGGCAGCGGCAGATGCGCTTCTGCAACCTCTGCGGGGCGCCGACCCTCGTCGTGGCGTCGGGGCATCGCGTGCAATGCACCAACCCCGATGGCCCCCACATGCATTTTCCGCGCACCGACGCGGCCATCATCGTGATCGTGGAGGACGGCGACCGCTGCCTGCTCGGCCGGCAACGCGGATGGCCGGCGGGTCGCTATTCCACGCTGGCCGGCTTCATCGAGCCGGGTGAATCACTGGAAGATGCCGTCAAGCGCGAGGTGCGCGAGGAATCGGGCGTGGAAGTGCTGCACGCCACGTACCACTCGTCGCAGCCCTGGCCCATGCCCGCGTCGCTGATGGTCGGCTTCACCGCTACCGCGAAAACCCGCGAGATCGTGCTTCGCGACGACGAACTGGAAGACGCCCGCTGGTTTACCGCGGACGATATCGCCGCCGGCATACGCTCTGGCGAGTTGGGCGTACCGCCGCCGCTGTCGGTGTCGTACCGGCTGATCGAGCACTGGCTGGCGCAGCGGCACGTATCGCTCGATCAGCTGCTGGCGGACGCGCCGCGCCACTGAGTTCTTCGCCTACAATCGAGTCATCCATCTACGGATTGCGCTCGCCATGGCCCTACGTCTCCTCGCCATCCTCATCGCCCTGGTCGTCGTCTGGAGCGTGCCCCGACTGGCGCGCTGGCGGGACGACCGCTGGTTCCGCGGCTGGGTCGCGCGCACGGGCGACCTGTCCGGCCCCGGCCGCGTGGCGATACTTCTGCTGGTACCCGTCGCCCTGGCCGCGATCGTCTCGGGGCTGCTTTACTCGCTGCCCTTCTTCGACCTGGCCTGGCTGGTCTTCGCCATCGTCGTGCTTACGTATGCGCTGGGACCGCGCGAGATCGAAGCGGATATCGACGCCGTGTTGCGTGCCGCCGACCCCTTGCGCCGCGATGAAGCCCTGAACGCGCTGCGCCACGACGAGACGCCCCTGCCGTGGTACGCACCGGCGATCGTCGAGGCCGCGTTCTACGGCGCCCTGCGCCGCCGGTTCGGCGTGCTGTTGTGGTTCCTGCTGCTGGGCCCGGCCGGCGCGCTCGGCTACCGTCTGGCCCAGATGCTGGGTCGCGACGCCCCGGTGTCGCTGGACGGCGCCACGCGCACGTCGGCACACCGCCTGGCCGATGCGCTGGACTGGCTGCCCGCCCATCTCATGGTCTTCGCCATGGCCCTGGTGTCCGACTTCGACGCGGTCATCGGTGCATGGAGACAGTGGCACCACACCTCGGGCAGCCCACGCTCACGGCTGGAGCCGGATTTCCTCGGCGCGGTCGCACGTGCCGGCGTGGATGCCGATGTCGAAGCCGGCGACGGCTATGCGCAGGATGTCAGCGATCCGCTGGTCGAACTGGAGGACGCCCGCCGGGTGATCCGACGCGTGCTGGTGGTCTGGATGGCCGTGGTCGCGGTGATCGTGCTGGCGGCGTGGATCGCCTGAGGCGACGGCGCTCAGCCTTTGTCCCCCCGTAATGCACTCACCCGCGCCTGCAGGGACGCCGCGCTCGCCGCCTCGGCGGGCAACGGCTCGCCGCCCACCAGTTCGATCCGCGACCAGAACCGGCGGGGCAGCCGCGACCGATGCAGCGCGCTGTCACGCCGGCTGAAAATGCTGCCCCACATGCCCCGCAACGCCAGCGGCACCACGGGCACCGGGCGGCGCGCCAGGATGCGGTCGACACCGGGGCGGAACGTGGCGATCTCGCCGTCGTGGGTAAGCCCGCCCTCGGGGAAGATACAGACCACCTCGCCGGCGGCAAGGGCCTCGTCGATCGCGTCGAAGGCTTTATCCATCAGGGCGGGATCTTCGTTGCGACCGGCGATGGGAATCGCCTTCGCCGTGCGGAAGACGAAGCGAAGCACCGGGATGTTGAAGATCCGGTAATACATCACGAAGCGCATCGGCCGACGCACGCTTGCCATCAGGATCAGCGGGTCCATGAAGCTCACGTGGTTGCATACCACGAGTGCCGCGCCTTCCTCGGGCACGTTCTTCAGGCCGTCCACGCGGACGCGGTAGAGCGTATGCACCAGCACCCAGGTGATGAAGCGCATCATGAACTCGGGCACGAGCGTGAAGATATACACCGCCACGGCGATGTTGAGCAGGCCGGTGACGAGGAAGATCGTCGGTACGGAAAGACCCAGCAAGGTAAGGCCGATGCCGAAACCGGAGGCTATACAGATCAGCAATGCGTTGACGATGTTGTTGCCGGCGATGATGCGCGACAGTCGCTCGCGCGGCGCGCGGCTCTGCACGAAGGCGAACAGCGGCACCACGTAGAACCCGGCGAAGGCGCCGATCAGGGTGAGATCCAGGGCGGCGCGCCAGGCGCCCGGCGCGGCCAGGAAGGCCATCCAGCCGAGCGAGGCCCCGGCCGGCACGTCGGGTCGCGCGAAGAACAGATCGACCGCGAACACGGTGAGGCCGAATGCGCCGATCGGCACCAGGCCGATCTCGACGCGCTTGCCGGAAAGTCGCTCGCACAGCAGCGAGCCGACGCCCGTGCCCAGCGAGAACAGCGTCAGCACCAGCGTATTGACCGACCCGTCGCCGCCCAGCACATCGCGCGTGTAGTTGGGCAATTGCGCGATCATCACGGTGCCGAAAAACCAGAACCACGAGATGCCCAGGATCGCGTTGAACACCGCGCGGTCCTCATGGGTGAGCTTCAGCACACGCCATGTCTCGCTGACCGGATTCCAGTTGAAGCGTAGCTCCGGCGCCGTGGCCGGCGCCACGGGAATGGACCGGCTGACCAGATAGCCCGCGACCGCGATGGCGATCGTGGTCAGCGACGCGGCGAGGGTGCCGTAACCCGCGATCAGCATGAGCGAGTTGCCGACGATCATGCCCACCAGCATCGCCAGCTGCGTGCCCGTCTCGACCAGTGCATTGCCACCGACCAGCTCGGTACGGTCCAGCGCCTGCGGCAGGATCGAATACTTGATCGGGCCGAACATCGTCGAGTGCATGCCCATCAGGAACAGCACGACCAGCAGCAGCGTGATGTGGTGGGTGAAGAAGCCGATCGCGGCGATCGTCATGGCGGCGATCTCGAACAGCTTCACGTAGCGGATGATGCGCGTCTTCTCGAACTTCTCCGCCAGCTGGCCCGCCGTGGCGGAAAACAGGAAGTACGGCAGGATGAACAGCGCGGGCGCCAGGTTCGTGTAGAGCGACACCTGCTCCCTGGGCAGCGCCATCTGGAAGGCTACCAGCATGACCATGGCGTTGCGGAATGCATTGTCGTTGAAGGCGCCCAGCGCCTGCGTCCAGAAAAAGGGCGCGAAGCGGCGCCTGGCGAGAAGGGAGAACTGGGACATGCCGGCGGCCACCTCTGGATGTCGTGGCAGTGTATCGCAGCGTTGGCGACACGCGAGGGTAGTAAGCGGACAAGACGACAGCGACGGCTGGCATGGAAAGCGGTTCGCTCACACGAAGCCCTGCATGGCGCTTACATATCCGACCAGGCTTCGACCGGAGAATTGGCCGTTCATCCCGTCATGACGTGACTCTTCGATGCGCGACACCAGGACATCGTCACCCACGTGTATCACCCTCTACTCCGTCCCTGGTCGTCGTATCCCAAGGCACCGACCGTCGGCGACGTGATTCCCAGCCTGACGACAACGTCACCTGCCGTGCCGGCAAGCTTTCTGTCGTTTCGCGATATCGGCGCGGAAGAACACTGGCAACCCCTTCCGATCGATGCCGAGCGCTGACGCAAGACACCTGCTCCCCCACCGCCAAAGGATTGGCCCATGAACCATCGATCGCTCGCAACCTGCATCGCCGCCGGATGGCTCCTGCCGTTCTTCATACCGCTCGCGCAGGCGGCCCCTCCGCTACGAACCGTGCCCCTGGCAAGCCTGTCGTCGGCGCTCAGTCCCGACGCGCACCCACGGCTGGCGGACAACTGGGTCAACCGGGGTTTCGACGGTCGTATCGTCTGGGTGGACGACGCCGAACTGGGCGATGCGGAGGGGCGCCAGCGCATGATGTCCGCCCTGGATGCGGGCCTCGCGGTGCTTGTGACCCGACGCGAAAGCACCAGTGAAAACACCATGTCACTGCTGGGCTTCCAGGCCGATGCCCGGCGTGCGATCTACGTCAGGAGCGCCACCGACACGCTCAAGGTCGCCTATGTGGCGGACGAGATCGGCCCCACCCAGGCCGCGGGGGTTTTCTCCCGGTGGGTAGAGGCGTACGCGCCTCCACCGAAACAGTTCAAACTGTTTGCCTCGCTGGTCTCCCTGCAACCTGCGGAATCGACCGGCTACGTGCCACGGCTTTATCTCGAGTCACAGACGAACCTCGAAGGCGATCGGCAGATCAGTCACAAGATCACGATCAGGCGCGACATCCGGCCTGGTATGGACGAGAACGTGCTGTCGGTGGAAACCGATGTCCGGCAACGGCCCGAGCACTACGGCCCCTTTTGGAATGGTCACTTCAACGCGGAAAAGGGGTATCACCTGTTCATCCCGTTGCGTTACGACATCGTCACCTCGATCGCCGCGGTCGGCAGCGATGTGCCCATCAGGCTGGACGGCATGCAGCCGACCAGCGGCAAGCCATCCACGGAAGTGAAAACCGCCCGACTGTCGACGGAAAGCGGTGGCGGGTCCAGCGTGCCCGCCAACATCATGGATTTCCTGACCACCCTGCCCTCGGGCGCGGCGGGAGCGCTGGGCAAGCTACCCACCTTGTTTCCCGGTACCGACAGGGTTGTCGAGACCCATGAGATCACCGTGCCGACCGCCGATTACGAGGTCCAGGCCAGGCTATACGGGGGTAAGGGCGGCATGCGGCATGTGACGTGGAGCTTCGAACTGTCGTCCGACATCGCGCATGACCACAAGCGGTTCCAGGATGGCTACAGCAAGCTCGGTTACCCGTACTACAGCTTGAAGAAAGTCACCAACATGATGAAGTCCGCTCATCTGCAAACCGCATCGTCCTGGCGTTTACCGGGCGAGTGGCGGGGGAAGATCGATGTGACGACGCGCGCCACGGTGGTGAATCGGGTCTTCTTCGACGAATCCCTTCCCGGCGGGCAGTTCGAAACCACCGAGCCGGACCATCCGGCCTCCGATACCCACTTCACGATGCGCGTGGATCTCGACTCGCCCCTGCTGACCCACCAGCCGACGGTACGCCTGCAATCACTCGAAGGCGAAGGAAAATGCCTCGCCCAGCCGAACCCGGCAGCCCCCGAGATCGCCATGCAGACCTGCGACGCCGGGTTGGCGGGCCGCGAGCAGCAGTGGTTTCTGGACATCGACAGCACCTACCGCAACCGCGCCAGCGGAGACTGCCTCACGACAGACCTCACCGACGGCGCCATACGCGCCGAAACCTGCTACGGCGCCGCGCTCAACCAGCAATGGATGTGGTCGGCCGACCGCCTCCACTCCAAGGCGAATGGCGGCGACCGCTGGCGGCTGCACCTGCGCAAGGGCGTGCCCAACGCGAAGTTCGATCCGACGCTGCACGATGCCATCCGGCCGAACCGGCACCATGCGCTGCTGCCGCCGTGGTGGTCCTATCCGGCGAAGCCGAGCCCGGGCGACACCGCACCCAACCCCAACGGCATATCGCATGTCATCTACGATGAAATCAGTCACTACCGGCGCGTAAGCGACGACCAGCGCTGGCAGATCCACATCGTGACGGACAAACGGTAGCCCTAGCGGTCGAAGGCCCGATGGGCGATGTCGCGGCGGTGGAACGCATCCGCGAAACGGACGCGTTCCACCGCCGCATAGGCCTTGCCTCGTGCATCGGCCAGATCGGCGCCGAGCGCGCAGACAGTCAGCACACGGCCGCCCGCCGTCACCGGGCGGCCCTGGGCATCGTCCGCGGTGCCCGCGTGGAACACCTTCACGTCGGCGCCAAAATCCGCGTCGGCGCCCGTGATGACGTCACCGGCCCGCACCTTGCCCGGATAGCCGCCCGCGGCGAGGACGACGCCCAACGCGGGACGCGTATCCCAGTCGGCCGTCGCGTCGGCGATGGCACCGTCCAGCGCCGCCTCGATCAGGTCGACGAGGTCGGAACGAAGCCGCAGCATGATCGGCTGGGTTTCCGGATCGCCGAAACGCACGTTGAACTCGATGACTTTGGCTACACCCGCGGGATCGATCATCAGGCCCGCATAGAGAAACCCGGTGAACGGCACGCCATCCGCCGCCATGCCGTCCAGCGTCGGCTGGATGATCTCGCGCATGACCCGCGCCGACACCGCATCGGTGACCACGGGCGCCGGCGAATAGGCGCCCATACCGCCAGTGTTGGGACCGCGGTCGCCGTCGTCGCGGCGCTTGTGATCCTGGCTGGTGGCCATGGGCAGCGCATGGCGGCCATCCGCGATGACGATGAAGCTGGCTTCCTCGCCCTCGAGGAATTCCTCGATGACCACCCGGGACGACGCATCGCCGAAGGCCTGCTGCCCGAGCATGTCCTCCAGCGCGGCTTCCGCCTCGGCCAGCGTCATGGCCACGACCACGCCCTTGCCTGCGGCCAGGCCGTCGGCCTTGATGACGATGGGCGCCCCGGTGGTGCGCACATGGTCCAGCGCCGGGGCCAGTTGGGTGAACACCGCGTAGTGCGCCGTGGGAATGCGATGCCGGGCAAGGAAGTCCTTGGCGAACGCCTTGCTGCCTTCCAGTTGGGCCGCAGCGGCGGAGGGGCCGAAGCAGCGCAGGCCGGCGGCGACGAAGCGGTCGACGACACCGGCCACCAGCGGTACTTCGGGGCCGACCACGGTCAGGTCGACACCTTCGTCCCTGGCCAGGGCCAGCAGGCCGTCGATGTCGGTGACCGCGACGGGTACGTTGCGCAAGCCCGGCTCACGCGCGGTGCCGGCATTGCCCGGTGCGACGATGACCTCGTCGACGCGTTCGGACTGGCCGAGTTTCCACGCCAGCGCGTGTTCGCGACCGCCGCCGCCGATAACGAGGACCTTCATGCTGTTTCTCCGGGCAAGTAACCCGGAATTCTATCAGCCGCGTGCGGCGAGCATCTGCAACAGCAGGCCGCGGGGCAACTTGCCGGTCTCGTTGCGCGGCAACGCGTCCACCCGGCGCAGGGGACGCGGCAGGAACACCGGATCCATCGAGCGGCGCAGTGCCGCCAGCACGGCCTGCTCGGTCAGGTCGGGCGCGACGACCAGCCCCGCGATACGACAGACGCCCGACGCATCGGCGTCGTCCAGCTGGAACAACACGCCATCCTGGACGCCATCGATGTCGAGCAGGCGCCGGTTGAGGTCGCCCAACGAGGCACGCTTGCCGGCGATTTCCAGCAGGTCGGTGTTGCGACCGCGGAGCTGGAAGCGACGACCCTCGTCGTGCAACGAGACGATATCGGCCAGCGCCATCGGCTCGGCCAGCTGCGGCGCTTCCACCAGGGTGCCGTCCGGTTGCGGATGCAGGGTGACGCCGTGGTAGAGCGACCAGTGATCGTCGGTTGCCGTGCGGCGGCTGGCGAAGACGCAGGTTTCGGTGGACCCGAACACTTCGTGCAACGGCGCGCCGAAACGTGCCTCCGCGGCGACCGCCAGTTCGACCGGCATGGGCGCGGTAGCCGAGACGAACGCGGCAAGGCGCGGCAGCGTCACGCCGGACGCCACCAGGGCACGCAGGTGCACCGGCGTCGTCACCAGTACGCGGGGCTCCGGCATCGACGCCAGGGCGGTGGCGACATCGGCGGGGAAGAAGGGGCGACCCGAGTGCACGCTCACCTCCGACAGCAGCGGCATGACCACGGACATCTCCATGCCGTACATGTGCTGCGGCGGCACCGTGGCCACGACATCGAAGGCGCGGCCGATGGTGCCGACCAGCATCGACGCATTGCCGGCGTTGCTGGCGACGAAGCTGCCCCAGGTCTTCACGTTGGGCTTCGGCTTGCCGGTGGAGCCGGAGGTGTAACCGATGGCCACCACCGCATCGGCCGGAATGCCCGGTACATCGTCGCCCGACGCGGCGGCATCGTCGAGCACAGGCATGCGCCGGTAGCCCGCCGGTGCCGGGTCCAGCGCCAGCTCGCCGATGGCGTACGCGCCGGGGTGGCTGGCCATCACCTCGTCCACGGCGTGCGCGGCACGCGAGGGCGGCAACAGGTTGGTCTGGCCGCGAACGACCAGTGCCGCGAAGGCGACGAGGAACGCGTAGCGATCCTCGCAGAGGTTCACGGCGCTGCCGGCCTCCGGAAGCGATACCGCCACCTGGCGCACGTGGGCGAGGAAGGTCGCGACGGTGACGGGCCGGCCGTCGCGCCAAGCGACCACGCGCGACGGCGCGCCGACCAGCAGCGGCAGGGTGGGCGCATGGTCATGCGCGGTAAGTTCGCAAGCGGTCGACATCGGTGATTCCCCCCTCTCAGGCGCGGATGATAGCGCCGGTCAGGGCGTCACGGATGGTGGTCGGGCGCGACTGGTCACCCAGCGGGGCATCCAGTGCCTCGTCCAGGCGATCGCCGAAATAGTGTTCCAGCGTGGCGAGGTCGCGTGCGGGCGGCTGACCATGCGGATTGGCGCTGGTGGAAACCAGCGGTCCACCGAAAACGCGGCACAACGCGGCCGACGGGGCATGCGCGGTCACGCGCAACGCGATGCCGGCATGCCCGCCGGCGATCCAGGGGGGAACGTCGACGCTGCGCGGGAACACCCAGGTGTGCGGGCCGGGCCACGAGCGCCGGATATCCGCGAGCACCTGCGGCGGCACCGCGCTGGCATCGATGTAGGGCTGGACCTGGGCGAAATCCGCGGCGATCAGCAGCACGCCCAGCGACGAGGGGCGGCCCTTGAGCGCGAAAATCCGCTCGAAGGCGGCCTGGTTGTGCGGATCGCAGCCGAGGCCGAACACGGCCTCGGTCGGGTAGGCAAGGACGCCACCCTCGCGAAGCCGGGCGGCGGCCAGGGCGACATCGGCGAGAGCGATGCGTCGCATGTCAGTCGGCGGCGGGCGACGCCGGCTTGGCGGCGGCACCGACGGCTTTTTTCGCGGCTGTTTTCTTCGTCGCGGCCTTCGTCGTGGACGCCTTCTTCGCGGCCGTTTTCTTTGCCGCGGTTTTCTTCACCGTGGACTTCTTCGCACCGGCTTTTTTCGACGCCGCTTTTTTCACGGCTGTCTTCTTCGCCGGCGCGTCGCCCGGAGCGACGGCCTTCTTCGTGGTCGCCTTCTTGGCGGCGGCCTTCTTGGTCGCGGTTTTCTTGGCCGCACGGCCGCCGCGTGGCTTCTTGATCGGCGCCGCCGCCAGCAACTCGCGGCATTCGGCTTCGGTCAGCGACTTCGGCTCCTTGTCCTTGGGGATGCGCGCGTTCTTTTCGCCGTCGGTGATGTACGGACCGTAGCGACCGTTCAGCACCTGCACGCCGTCGCCGAAGTCGAGGATGATGCGGTTGGCGATGGCCTCGAGCTTCTCCTGCACCAGCTGCAGGGCGCGCGGCAGCTCGATGGTGTACGGGTCGTCTTCCGGCTTGAGCGAGGCATACATGGCGCCCTGCTTCACGAAGGGCCCGAAACGGCCCACGCCCACGGTGACATCGTCGCCCGCTTCCGACTGGCCCAGGTTGCGCGGCAGCTTGAACAGTTCCATCGCCTCCGGCAGCGTGATGGTGTGCATGCTCTGCCCGGGACGCAGGCTGGCGTAGGTGGGCTTGGCTTCGTCGTCCTTGCTGCCGATCTGCGCGTAGGCGCCGTAACGGCCCAGGCGCACCGACACCGGCTTGCCGGATTTCGGATCGTCGCCGAGTTCGCGGGCACCCGTGGCTTCGTTGCGGTCGACCGATTCGGTCTTGTCGTCTACCAGTGTCTTGAACGGCTGCCAGAACCGCTCGAGCAGCGGCACCCAGGCTTCTTCGCCACGGCTGACCGCGTCCAGTTCGTCTTCGAGCCGGGCGGTGAAATCGTAATCGACGTACTGCGCGAAATGGCCGGACAGGAACTGGCTGACGGCGCGGCCCACATCGGTCGGCTTGAACCGGCGGCTTTCCAGGAGCACGTATTCACGGCTGAGCAGCACCTGGATGATGCTGGCATAGGTAGACGGACGGCCGATGCCGTATTCCTCGAGCGTCTTGACCAGGCTGGCTTCGGAGAAGCGCGGCGGCGGCTCGGTGAAATGCTGGTCGGCCGCGATGGCGGCGACCGGCACGACCTCGCCCTGGGTCAGGCGCGGCAGGCGGCGCTGGTCGTCGTCTTCATCGCCCTTCTGGTCCTTGCCTTCCTCGTACACGGCGAGGAAGCCGGGATCGATCACGGTGGTGCCCGTGGCACGGAACGCGGAATCGGCCACCGGGAACTCCACCGAGACGGTGTTCAGCGTGGCGTGGACCATCTGGCAGGCCACCGTGCGCTTCCAGATGAGTTCGTAGAGCTTGCGCTGGTCGTCGTTGAGGAACGAGCCGACGCTGCGGGGCGTGCGCATGGCGGAGGTGGGGCGAATGGCCTCGTGCGCTTCCTGCGCGTTCTTCGACTTGGACTTGTAGGCCTGCACCGCGTCAGGCAAGGCTTTCCTGCCGTATTCGCTGGCGATCAGGTCGCGCAGTTCGGCCGTGGCGTCGTTGGACAGGGCCACGGAGTCGGTACGCATATAGGTGATCAGGCCGACGTTGCCCTCGCTGCCCAGACCGACGCCTTCATAGAGGCCCTGCGCGATGCGCATGGTGCGACTGGTCGAGAAGCCGAGCTTGCGCGCGGCCTCCTGCTGCAGCGTGGACGTGGTGAACGGCGGCGCCGGGCGACGCTTGCGCTCCTTGCTGGTGACCTCGCCGACGGTGAACTTGCCGGCCGCGGCCTTTTCCAGCGCGACGCGCGCCGACATCGCGTCGGCCTCGTTGGTGAGGTCGAACTGCTCGAACTTCTTGCCGTCCAGGCGCACCAGGCGGGCATCGAACGCGCCGTCCTTGTGCGCGAGGCTGGCCTGGATGGTCCAGTACTCCCGTGCCCGGAACGCTTCGATTTCCAGCTCGCGCTCGACGATCATGCGCAGCGCGGGCGACTGCACGCGGCCCGCCGACAGGCCGCGCTGCACCTTGCGCCAGAGCACCGGCGACAGGTTGAAGCCGACCAGGTAATCCAGCGCGCGGCGCGCCTGCTGGGCATCGACCAGATCGTGCGACAGCTTGCGCGGGTTGGCCACGGCTTCCTTGATCGCCTTGGGCGTGATCTCGCTGAAGACCACCCGCTGCACGTCCTTGCCCTCGAGCAGACCGCGCTCCCGGAGGATCTCGCTGATGTGCCAGGAGATGGCCTCGCCCTCGCGATCCAAGTCGGTCGCGAGATAGATGCAGCTGGCCGCCTTGGCCGCCTTGGCGATGGCATCGACGTGTTTCTCGTTGCGGTCGATGACCTCGTAGGCCATGGCGAAGCCGCGCTCGGGATCGACCGCACCCTCCTTGGGCCGAAGATCGCGCACGTGGCCGTACGACGCCAGCACCTGGAAATCCGTGCCGAGGTACTTGTTGATCGTCTTGGCCTTGGCGGGCGACTCGACGATGAGCAGGTTCTTTGCCATGCGTTAACCGATTCCGAAAACCGCCGGGGCCAGGGGGCCCCAGGGTATGTATATATTTAGTGGGACCATAACGCCGGGATGCCTGTCAAGCGGCACGTGCTTACGTCACGCGCTGATAACGGTTTCCAGGGAGGCAGGCGACCTCGCCTTCCAGTTCGAGAATCAGCAGCATGGACGACAGTGGCCCGGCGGCGAGCCCTGTCGTGCCCACCAGGGCGTCCAGAGAAGCGGGATCGTACCCCATGACGTCCAGGAGGCGGCGATATTCCTCATCGGCCCGCCAGTCGAATGGAGCGCGCCTGGACCGCGCGGTGGCCGGAGCGGCCTGGTCGGCAGCCAGCCGCTCGCGCAACTGGGCGCCCAGTTCCATGGCGGCCGGCGCCAGCGCGGCCAGCACCTCGTCCGGCCGCTGGACCAGGCGGGCGCCGTCGGCAATCAGCGCGTGACAGCCCTCGGCCAGGGGGTTGTGGATGGAACCGGGCAGGGCGAAGACATCCCTGCCCTGCTCGCCGGCGACCCGGGCGGTGATCAGCGAGCCCGAGCGCAGCCCGGCCTCCACCACCACCACGCCCAGGCTGAGCCCGGCGATGATGCGGTTGCGCTGCGGAAAGTGGTACGCCACGCCGCTGGTGCCAGGCGAATATTCGCTGACGATGGCCCCCTCGGCCGCGATTCGCCGGGCGAGGGCGTGGTGCTTGGGCGGGTAGACCCTGTCCGGGCCGGTGGCGATGACGGCGATGGTGGGGTGGCCGGCGTCCAGCGCGGCCTCGTGGGCCGCGCCGTCGATGCCGTCGGCCATGCCGCTGGTGACCACCAGGCCGCCTTCGGCCAGGCCGGCGGCGAACCGGCGGGCATTGGCCAGGCCCGGTGCCTGGGCCTTGCGCGCACCCACGATGGCGACCTGCGGCCGCAGCAGCAAGGTGGCGTCGCCCTTGACGAACAGCGCGGCCGGCGGATCGGGAATGGCTTCCAGCTGTGGGGGGAAGTCTTCCTCCGTGCACAGCAGCAGGCGCTGGTCGTGGCCGCCGTTCACCCAGGCCAGGTCGCCGGCCAGGGCGGTTTCATCCGGCCGATCCAGCCAGGCCTGGGTTTCGGCGTCGAGCGCCTCGGTGTGCCGCAGCAGCCAGGCGAGCAGCGCGGGGGCGCTGCCGCGGGCCTGCAGGCCCTCGCGCAGCTGTCGGGCGCTGACGCCGGGAGTGCGCAGGAGGATCAGCCAGGCGCGGAGGTCGTCGGTGTCGGTCATCCGGCCAGTGTAGAGACTCCGGCCGGGCTGGCTATCGGCGAACGACCCGCCGGTGTCGCCGTTATTCCGGCATGACCAGTTTCTGGCCCTTCTTGATCGGACGGTAGGCGTCCATCACGAGGGCATAGCTGACATGGTCGAACGTGCGGAACACCATGAGGTGGCCGGCGAATTCATCCGGCAGCTTGACCTTGCGGGAGGTGTCGCGGCGCTCGTAGTTGCCGCCCACCTCGTCGGGAATGACCTCGCCCTGGTCCATCACCGTGAAGGTGGTGCCGTTGTCCACGCCATCGGCAGAACCCGCGGAGATGGAGACCACCTGGCGGCTGCCGGCAAAATTGCCGTCGGCGATGCCGATGACCCGGCCGTCCCGCGGCAGGCCCTTCGGCGCGTGCGGGTAGAAATAGGGATCGTACGGCTTGTCGTCCACCTGCATCAGACGGTCGCCCTTGCGGATTTCCAGCGTGGAGTCGACCAGGACCAGGCTGGCTACGTTGTGCTCGGGCTGCACGGCGATGACCTCGGCGGTGCCGATGACAGACACTTCCACACCGCGATCCACGCCACGGCCGGTGTGCGTGTCGTGACGCGAGTCCTCGCGCCACGGGCTGGGCGCCATCGAGGCGTCGCTATCCAGCTCATCGGCCACGAAGGCGCCATGGCTGGGATTGTTGAGCATGTCCTTGTCGCCTGAGTACGTGCCGTGGTCGCGGAAGCGATTGCTCGGGCGGACGATGGCCCAGCGCTGACCCGGCTGGGCCGAATCGAGGTCGCGGGCGTAGATCTTGTTGCCCGGCGACGCACGCAGGTGCGACTCCTCGAAGCCGACCAGGTACGGCAGGCGATCCACGTCGTCCGCGCCCATGACCCGCATTTCCTTGAGGAACATGCGTAGGTCGGCGAGCGGAATGGCGGTGACGGCATCGCCCTCGCTGCGCACGCGCGGCTCCAGGCCGAGGTGCGGACCGCTGCCGACGGACATCGACAGGTTGAGCACATCGCCAGGATAGATCAGGTGCGGATTGCGGACCTGGGGGTTGGCCTGCCAGATCTCGGGCCACAGCCACGGCTTGCTCAGGAAGCGCGCGGAAATATCCCACAGCGTGTCGCCCCGGCGGACCGTGTAGGTGTCCGGATGATCGGGGCGTAGCTGGGCAGCCGCGGCGTAGACGGCCACGGTGAAGAACATGCCGGCGAGCAGCATGGCGAACTTCTTGATCATGCGGGATTTCCCCCTTCCCCGGTGCTGTCGCGAGTGTAACTGAATCGTTAAAGGGCACAATACTCGGCGTGACTCGCCGGGCCCCCGGCTCACGCGTAGAATACAGGCTCATCCTACCTTTGCCCCTGCCTGGTTTCCGCCGATCCGCCCGCAATATGTCGGCAATCCGGTGCCGCAGTGGCCCGCGCAGACGTTCAAGGTGACACCGTGTCGATCCTCACCATCCTCGAGTTCCCGGACCCGCGCCTGCGCACCGTCGCGGCCCCGGTCACCGTGTTCGATGCCGAGCTGAAGCAGTTCGTGGCCGATATGTACGAAACCATGTATTCCGCCAACGGCGTGGGCCTGGCCGCCACGCAGGTCAACGTGCACCAGCGCCTGCTGGTGGCCGACATGAGCGACGACCGCAACGAGCCGATGGTGCTGATCAACCCCGAGATCGTCGAGAAGGACGGCCAGCAGGTCTACCAGGAAGGCTGCCTGTCGTTCCCGGGCATCTACGCCGATGTCACCCGCGCCCTGCATGTGAAGGTCCGCGCCCAGGATGCCGAAGGCAACCCCGTTCTCGTCGATGTGGAAGGTCCGCTCGCGGTGTGCATCCAGCACGAGATGGACCACCTGGCGGGCAAGGTCTTCGTCGATTACCTGTCGCCGCTCAAGCGCGGCATGCTGTTGAAGCGGATGGAAAAGCAGCGCAAGGCCAGCGCCTGAGCGTGGCCATCCGTCCGTTGCGCGTGGTGTTCGCCGGAACACCCGAATTCGCCGTTCCCTGTTTCGACGCCTGCCGTGCATCGGGCGCCGAGGTCGTGGCCGCCTACACCCAGCCCGACCGGCCCGCCGGCCGTGGCCGCAAGCTGGGGGCCAGCCCGGTCAAGGAAGCGGCGCTGGCGGCCGGCGTGCCGGTGGAGCAACCCGAATCGTTCAAGGCCCAGGCCGACCGCGATCGCCTGGCCGCCTACGCGCCCGATCTGATGGTCGTGGTCGCCTACGGCCTCATCCTGCCCCGCAAGGTGCTGGCCATCCCCGCGCTGGGCTGCTGGAACGTGCATGCCTCGCTGCTGCCCCGCTGGCGTGGCGCGGCACCCATCCAGCGGGCGATCCTGGCCGGCGATGCCGAATCGGGCGTCGACCTGATGCAGATGGAAGCGGGCCTGGACACCGGCCCGGTGCTGGTCGAACGGCGCACCTCCATCGCGCCGGACGACACCGGCGGCAGCCTGCACGACCGGCTCGCGGCCCTGGGCGCGGATGCGCTGGTGGAAGGGCTGCGGCGCACGATGGCCGGCGAGGTCCTTGCGGCCCGTGCGCAGGATGACGAAGGCGTGGCCTACGCCCACAAGCTCGACAAGGCCGAAGCCCGCCTGGATTTCACGCAGCCCGCCGACGCGCTGGAGCGCAAGGTGCGCGCGTTCGATCCCTGGCCGGTGGCCGAGGCCGAGGTGGCCGGCGAGCGCCTGCGCGTCTGGGCGGCACGCGCCATCGACGGCGTTCCGGGCAGCACTCCCGGCGAGGTGCTGGGCGCCTCGCGCGACGGTATCGACATCGCCTGTGCCCAGGGTGCCTTGCGCCTGCTGGCCGTACAGCGCGCCGGCGGTCGCCGGATCGGCGCCGCCGACTATCTCAACGCGCGCCCGGAGCTGAAGCAGGCGCGTCCGTGAGCCAGGCCATTTCGGTTCGCGCCCTGGCCGCCGAGTCGCTGGCCGGCATCGCCCTCTCCGGGCATTCGCTGCGCGAGGTGGCCGACCGCGCGCTGCCACGGCTGGCCGACCCGCGCGATCGCGCCCTGCTCACCGCGCTGCTGCACGAAGGTGCGCGCTGGTGGCCACGCTTCGATGCGGCGCTGGATCGTCTGCTGGCAAAGCCCATCCGGCGCAACGAGCCGGCCGTCCACGCGTTGCTGGTCACCGCGCTGGTGCAGCTCGAGGTATTGCAGATGCCGGGCTACGCGGCCGTGGCCGCCACCGTGGAAGCCGTACGCGAGTTGCGCCGCCCGCGCCTGGCGGGCATGGCCAACGCCGTGCTGCGGCGCTGGCTGCGTGAGCGCGAGGCCCTGCTGGCCGAGTTGGATGCCACACCGGCCACGCGCCATGCCCATCCTGCCTGGCTGGCCTCGGCCCTGGCGCACGACTGGCCCGGACGCGCCGACGAGATCATGGCCGCCGCCAACCACGAGCCGCCCCTGATGCTGCGCGTGAACCGCCGGCGTGCCGACCGCGACGCCCTGGCGACCACGCTGCGCGAGGCCGGGCAGGATATCCAGCCGCATGACTGGCTGGCCGATGGCCTGGTGCTGCCGCACAGCACCGACGTGACCCGCCTGCCCGGCTTTGCTGCGGGCCATTTCGCCGTGCAGGACGGGGCCGCGCAGGTGCCGGCCGACCTGCTCGATCTGGCCGACGGCCACCGCGTGCTCGACGCCTGCGCCGCCCCCGGCGGCAAGGCCTGCCATGCGCTGGAGCGGGCGGACGTCGCGCTGCTGGCCGTGGAGTCCGAAAGCCGCCGGGCGCCGCGCATCCGGCAGAATCTCGACCGGCTCGGCCTGAGCGCCGAGGTAGTGGTGGGCGATGCCGGCGACATCGCCGCGTGGTGGGACGGCCGCCCGTTCGACCGCGTGATGATCGACGCCCCGTGCTCGGCCACCGGCGTGATCCGCCGCCGGCCCGACGTGCGGCTGCATCGCCGCGCTGCGGATATCCCCGCGCTGGTGGCGCAGCAGCGGCGCATCCTCGCCGCCTGCTGGGACACGCTCGCCGCGGGCGGCACCCTGCTCTACGTCACGTGCTCGCTGCTGCGCGCCGAGAACGAGGGCGTGGTCGGTGCGTTCGTCGGCGAGCGCACCGACGCCACCGTGGTGTCGTTCACCCTCCCGGTGGGCCAGGCCGCCGCCATCGGCTGGCAGATCCTGCCGGGCGATGGCGACCTGGACGGCATGTACTACGCGCTGCTGCGCAAGACCGGCTGAACGGATCCGCCCGGGTCAGGCCGGTGCCGCGCCCGGCAGGCTGGCCAGCCTGACCTCGCGATAGAACGCCTCGGTGCCGTCGATGAAGCGATCGAGGCCGAACGCGGCTTCCGCATGGGCACGCGCCGCGAAGCCCATCGCCCGCAGGCGGTCACGCTGCGCCACCAGTCGGCGCAGCGCCGCGGCGATGGCCTGGCGATCGCGCGCCGGCACGACCCAGCCGTCCCGGCCTTCGTCGATGTTCTCGGGCAGGCCCGCGTAATCGCTGACCAGCACCGGTTTTTCCATCGCCATCATCTCGCGGCAGGCGAAGGAAATGGTCTCGACGTCCCAGGACAGCACGAAACCCGCGTCCAGGGTCGCCACCAGTGGCCGCACGTCGTCGAGCAGGCCGGCGAAATGCACGTGCGAGTCGAGTCCCAGAGCGTGGATACGGGCCCGGTCCGCCTCGTCGGGCAGCGCACCGGCCAGCACCACGCGCAGGCGATCGCGCCAGTCCGGTGCCAGCGACCCCAGCGCCTCGACCAGATCCATCCAGCCCTTGTAGCGCGAGGTGCCGGCGTTGCTGCCGATCAACAGCGGCACCTGCGCGCCGGGCGCGATGGCCGGGGCCAGCCAGGCCTGACGCAGGCCCGGGTCCGCCGGGCGGGGCGCGAAACGGTCGATATCGACGCCGTTGAACACGGTAGTGACACGGCAGCGGGCGTACGGCGAGGCCATCACCTGGCGACGCACGTACTCGCACACGGCGATCACGCCATCGGTACCGGCACGCGCCCGCCAGGCATGGCCGATACCGGTCATCGGCTTGGAGTTGTGTTTGGTCAGCACGATGGGCGGCCGGCGCGGCAGGCCGCGGGCCGCCGCCATGACCAGGCGGTGGTCGGCGGAGCCATTGACGTGGACCAGCTCGAAACGATGGTCGGCCAGGTAAGCGGACAACTGCCGGCGCGCGCGATGACGCGCGGGCAGCTTGCCCAGGCCGTTCGGGAACGGCTGGTCCAGCACGTGCACACCTGGCAGCACCCGGGCTTCGCGGTTGAGGCGGCTGCCCGGGGGCGCCGCCACATGCACCTGGTGGCGACCGCACAGCCCGCGCGCCAGCGCAATCAGGTAGGTGGTATGCCCGCCGCCGTCACCGGCGTGGAAGTTGGTGAACAGGAGCTTCATGCGCGGGGCAGGTCCTTACGGAAGCTGAATTGGCGCCGCTCACCGGGAAGCCCACGGAGAGGCATCCGCGATCCGTTAAAGTAACATGCCCTCGCGCCGCCCCGGCGGCACGAGCCGGTGCCGGCGAAGCCGCCGCACCGTTCCGATTCCGACAGGTGCCGAGTGCTCGAAAAACCGAATCCGTGGCGCGCGTGGATCGTCTCGCTGCTCATCGCGATCATGCCCCTGTCCTTCGCCGTGCCGGTCAAGGCCAAGGCGCTGCCCGCACTGATCCTGTTCCTCACCGGTTTGTGGGCCATCGCGGCACGCCCGGACGTGCGGCGCGCGTATCGTCGCGCCGCGCCGGTGGTCGTGCCGGCCGCCATCGCGCTGGTGTTCTGGGGCGTCAACGTCAGCGCTCACGGGGTGGACTGGCGCGAGTTCGACGTGACCTCGCACGTGCTGGCCTTCATGGTGATCGCCGGCACGTTCGCGCTGCCCCTGCGCACCGTCGCCATGCGCATCGGCTTCAGCAGTTCGGCCGGCGTGCTCGGCCTCATCTGCCTCGAACAGCACTACGTCGAAGGCATCGACCGCGTCTACGGCGTCAACAACGGCGAATGGGGCGCCATCGAGTTCGGCATGTTCATGCTCACGCTGGCCCTCGTCGCCATCCTGCAGGCCCTGCGCGGCGAGCTGCGCCCCCGCGAGCGGGCGATGCACGCCGTGTTCGCCGCGCTCGGTTTCTATGGCGCCCTGCTGACCCAGAGCCGTGGCCCGCTGCTGGCCTTCGTGCCGGTGTTCGCGGCGCTGATGCTCATCCAGGGCCGGCGCACCGGCCGCTGGCGGCAAAGCGTGCTGGCCCTGGTGATCGGTGTGGGCGCGGCCGGCCTCGCCGCCACCACGCTGCACGGCGAGATGGTGGAACGCCTGGCCGCGGTCAAGGACGAGGTGGCCACCTACAGCGAACAGGACGCCACCGGCGCCGTGCGCGAGCGCCTGGAAATGTGGCGGGCCGCCCGCATGGCCGTGATCGCGCATCCGCTGACCGGCGTGGGCATGAACCAGTTCGGCAGTTTCACCCGGGCGCGTATCGCCGATGGCCAGGTCAATCCGTCCGTAGAGCGCTACAACCATCCGCACAGCGAATACCTTGAATGGGCGGCCACCGGCGGCATTCCCGGGCTGCTCATCCTGGTGGCGCTGTTCGGTTGCTCGCTGGGGTACTTCGGACGCCACGCGCTCAATTCCGACAACACGGTGGCCATGCCGGCCTGTGCGGGGTTTTCCACGACCGCCATGTATGCGCTGTGCGGGCTGACCGACAACGTGTTCTACCGCGCCATGCCGCACTCGCTGTTCTTCTTCCTGACCCTGGGCCTGGCCGTGCACGTGGCGCGCTCGCTGGAGCGGCGGCGCGCGGTCGCCGGGCCGCTCTGACATGGCCCACGTCAACCTCATCGCCTGGGACAACGGCCGCGGGCTTGCCCACGACATCCGCCTGGTGGAAAACGCGTTGCGCGGCCTCGGTCACCAGGTGACGGTGACACGCGCGCCCCAGCGCAACAGCGGCTGGCCCTGGCGTGCGTGGGTGCAGCGAGCCGCCATGGTCGCGCGCTGGCTAACCGGACGCGGCCCGCGACGTTACGACCTCGGCATCACCATCGAGCACGTGCATCCGGGCTACCTGCCGATGTCGCGCCGCAACGCACTCATCCCCAATCCGGAGTGGATGAGCCAGCGGGACCGCCGCCACCTGCCGCGCTTCGACGCCATCCTGTGCAAGACCCACAGCGCAATGGCCACGTTCGGCGCGATGGGGCTTCCCGTGGCGCACATCGGCTTCCTCAGCGCGGACTGCCACCGGGACGGCCTGCCGCGCGACCGCGAATTCCTGCACCTGGCCGGCGGCAGCCGGATGAAGGGTACCCAGCGGCTGCTGGACGTCTGGCGCCGGCATCCGGAGTGGCCGACGCTGCACGTGCTGCAGTCGCCCTCGGTGGCCGCTTCCGAGCCAGCGCCCTCCCCGGCCAATCTCGACCACCAGGTGACCTACCTGGCGGATGCCGAAGCCATCCATCGCCTGCAGAACACGCATCGTTTCCACCTGTGCCTGTCCGAGGCCGAGGGCTGGGGCCATTACATCGCGGAAGCCATGAGCTGCGGCGCCGTGGTGCTGGCCACCGATGGCGCCCCGATGAACGAGCTGGTGGACGACACCCGCGGGTTGCGGGTGGCGGCGCACGAAAACGGCACGCTCAACGCGGCCACCCTGTGGGCCTTCGACGAAAAAGCGCTGGAAACCTGCGTCGAGCGTGCCATCAACATGGCGGATACCGAGGTCGAAACCCTCGGCCGGGCGGCACGCGCGTGGTATGAGGCCAACCAGTCCGGCTTCCCCGCCCGCCTGGGCCGGGCGCTGGATACGCTGCTACCACGCCGAAGCGTTTAGAATTCCCGATCCTTCAGCGGTGACGACGCCCTTGTCCAACAGCGCCTATAACCGATCGGAACACCTTCGCGCCCTCTGGCCCTGGCTGCCGCTGTGGGCCGCGATGGCGTTACTGGCGATCTTCTCCCACGGCCCCATGCCGATGTTTTCCACGCGCACCCTGGCCGTCGCCTGGGAAATGTGGGCACACGGCCACTGGCTGGTGCCGCATATCAACGGCGAGCCGTACAGCGAGAAGGTGCCGCTGCTGTTCTGGATGATCCACGCCGGCTGGGCGGTGTTCGGGGTCAACGATGTCTGGCCGCGCGTGCTCGAGGTGATCTTCGGCGGCGCGCAGCTGGTGCTGGCCTCGTTGCTGGCCAGCCGGCTTTTCCCGGCACGCCCGTGGGTCGCCAAGGCCACGCCGTGGCTGCTGATGGGCCTCGCGTACGCCTTCCTGTTCGGCCTGCAGATCATGTACGAGGTGCTGCTGGTGGTGTGGGTGCTGGCCGCCCTGCTCGCCCTGACGCCCACGGCGACGCGCGCGGAGCCGCGCTGGTGGCTGTTCGGCCTGTTCGTCGGCGCCGGCCTGCTGACCAAGGGTCCGGTGATGGCGCTGCACGTGCTGTTCCCGCTGCTGCTGGGCCCGCTGTGGAGCGACTGGGCGCGCCAGCACAAGGCCCGCTGGTACGGCTTCGGCGTGCTCGGCCTGCTGCTGGGCTTCGCCATCCTGCTGGCCTGGGCGCTGCCCGCCGGCGAGGCGGGCGGCGAGGCTTACCGCCAGCGGCTGTTCTTCACCCAGACGGCCGGCCGCGTGGTCGACACGCACGCCGCCGACCTGCAGAACCACGCCCGCCCCGCCTGGTATTACCTGCTGTTCCTGCCGGTCATCGTGTTTCCGCTGAGCGGCTGGCTGCGCGGCATCGTGGCCCTGCCGATGACGCTGTTCCGCCGGCCGTGGCGCGCGGGCACCGGCGGTGCCATCGCCTGCTCGGTCGTGGCGCTGCTGCTGTCGCTGGTCTCCGCCGCCGTCGCGCACTTCCCGCCGTTGCTGGAGAAGCTGCTGGTGGTGCTGGTGGTAGTGCCGCTGCTCGTCGCGCTGATGCGCCAGCCGCTGGAAACCGGGCTGCGCTTCCTGCTGGCCTGGTTGCTGCCGTCGCTGCTGGTGTTCTCGCTGGTCACCGGCAAGCAGTTGTACTACCTGCTGCCCGAGCTGGCCGGCGTCACGATGCTGGTGGCCGCGTCGGTCGCCGACCTGCGCGAGCGGCATGCGGTTCTGGCCACGCGTTATGTCCTGGGCACGTGGCCGCTCTCGGTCGGCGCCTTCGTGCTCGCCATCGCGCTGTTCGCCATGCCGTCGCTGGTGCCCTCGCGCTTCCCGGACAACCTCTGGC
This sequence comes from Xanthomonas sp. NCPPB 2632, assembly GCF_041228075.2. NCBI lineage: Bacteria > Pseudomonadati > Pseudomonadota > Gammaproteobacteria > Lysobacterales > Lysobacteraceae > Xanthomonas > Xanthomonas sp. NCPPB 2632. Next base: position 237,495 of record NZ_CM192979.1, on the reverse strand, counting down.
TGACCGGCATGGCGCCCTATGCCCGCTTCTTCGGCGTGATCTTCATCGTGCTGGGGGCGCTGCTGTTGCTGCGCGGCCGTGGCGAGATGCGCCGGCTGGCCTTCGCCGGCCTGATCGGCACGGTGTCGCTCAATGCGCTGTTCACGCTGGGCGTGTGGTACCGCTACGACCTGGCGCCGGCATCGCAGTACCTTGCCCAGGCCGATGCCGCCGGACACCCGATCGGCAACCTCGGCGTGTCGTACAACGGGCAGTACCACTTTGCCGGTCGCCTGATGCATCCCATCGCGCGCATCAACGTGGTGCCGGGCATGGCGACACCGGTGGAAGACGACGAGGACACCGCCGTACACAACGGCGACAGCCTGGGCGACTTCGCGCACCACCATCCCGACGGCGTCATCGTGTCCTATGCCAAGCATCCGCCGACGGAGGCCTTCCGCTACGCCCGGCTGATCCAGCCCTCGCGTACCGGCTGGCTGATGATCTGGGACGCTCCCACCCTGGCCGCGTTGCAGGCGGGCCGCGTGCCCGCGGAGCCGAAGCAGCCGACGCTGCTCTATCCGCAGGAATACTGGCGCACGCGGGCGGCACTCCGATGAGCCCCGATCCCCTGATCGAGCGCCTCCGCGCGCAGATGGGCGGGCCACGCGATGGCGCGCTGCTGCGCTTCTCGATCGGCAATGCGCTGCTGGGCGACGGCATGTACCGCGACGCCGCCGCCGCGTTCCGCGAGGCTCTGACGTTCGACCGCGATTACTCGGCAGCGTGGAAACTGCTGGGCAAAGCCCTGCTGGCCGAGGACGACGAGAACGCCGCCGCCGAAGCCTGGCGCGAAGGCGTCGCAGCCGCCACACGGCGTGGCGACATCCAGGCCGGCAAGGAAATGACGGTGTTCCTCAACCGCCTTTCGCGGAAGGGCTGACCTTGTAGGGATCCGGCCGGTCGTGGGCGGTGAACCGTTTGTAGTGCCACTGGTACTGCGGGTAGGCACGCTCGACGCATTGCTCCACCCCGCGGTTCAACGCCGCGCAGGCCACCGCGAGGTCCGTGCTGTCGATGCCTTCCGGCGCGGGCAGGATGTGGATGCGGAAGCCCTGGCCGTCCGGCAGGCGCTCGGCGAAGCTGAAAAGCACCGTGGCGCCCGTGCGCGCCGCCAGGCGCGGCAACAGCACCATCGTCAGTGCCTCCACGCCGAAGAACGGCGCGAACTCGCCGTCGCCCTCGCGCGGTTTCTGGTCCGGCAGGATGCCCACGGTGCCGCCCGCGGCCAGCCGCTTGAACAGCGTGCGTACGCCGGCGCCCTCCGCCCGCACCTGCTCCGGCGCCAGCTTGCCGCGCACCTTGCGCAGCAGGGCCTCGATGGCCGCGATGCGCGGCGGCCGATAGAGGATGGCCATGGGTGTCCGGCTGCACAGCCAGTAGTTGAGCAGTTCCCAGCAGCCCAGGTGCGGCGCGGCGACGATGGTGCCGTTGCCGGACGCCAGCGCCGCCTCGAACAGGTCGCCGCCGACCACTTCGCGCACCAGGCCCAGCGAACGGTCGGCACCGGCGCCCCAGATGGCCGCCACCTCGGTCACCGACTTCCCGGACTCCTCCATGGTGCGCACGAGCAGCTCCCGGTGCTCGGCCTCGGTGAGCGCGGGGCGGGTAAGCCGCAGGTTGACCGCGCTGTAACGCGCGCTGCGCGAGCCGGAGCGCAACGAACGGCGACCGATCCACGCACCGACGCGATGGACGGTACGCAACGGGAAGAGGCTGACCAGCCGCAGCAGGAGATAGAGAACGTAGATATCCGGGCGCATCCGCGGAAGTGTAAGGCACACATGCTTGCCGTGGCCCCGCCTCCTGTAACGCGAGGCCTGCACCCTTTAAGCTTGGCCGCCCGCCGCCGCTAACCCAGCCATGATTGCACTGATCCAACGTGTCGAATCCGCACGCGTCGATGTCGACGGGCAGACGGTGGGTGCCATCGACGCCGGCCTGCTCGCCCTGGTCGCGGTGGAACCGGGCGACGGCGAGGCCCAGTGCGTGCGCATGCTGGAACGGCTGCGCGGTTACCGCGTCTTCTCCGATGCCGACGGGAAAATGAACCTCGCGCTGGCCGACACCGGCGGCAGCCTGTTGCTGGTCAGCCAGTTCACCCTGGCCGCGGACACGCGCAAGGGCATGCGACCCAGCTTCACCACCGCCGCCGCGCCGGACGACGCCCGCCGCTGGTTCGATCGTCTGGTCGAACTGGCCCGGGCCGCCCAGCCGGGGGTGGAAACCGGACGCTTCGGTGCCCATATGAAAGTTCACCTGATCAACGATGGCCCGGTCACCTTCCGTCTGGAGGTGCGCTGAGGCGTCCTGGCACGGGGGCTGCGGCCTCTGTCTCCCTTCCCACCGCGACGCGGTCGCCCGGCCGGCAACGGCCATCTGGCGCGATTCTTGCGTTGCATCGGTGGGTCCGATCCACTTGAAAACTGGTCAAAAAATCATCAAATGACTATACTGATCGGTTCCTGTAACCCGCGGCGGTCGGCATGACTAACAAAGCTCACGAGCAGCAGTCCGAAATCAAACAGCTCATCTCCAAGGGCCTGGAGCAGGGCTACCTGACCTACGCGGAAATCAACGATCACCTGCCCGACGACATCGTCGATCCGGAGCAGATCGAAGACATCATGGCGGTGCTCAAGGGCGTCGGCATCGAAGTGCACGACTCCGCACCGGATACCGACACGATCTCCGACGGCGCCGCCCCCGGCACCAGCACCGACGACGAGTCGGCTGCCGAAGAGGCCGTGGCGCTGCTGTCGGCCGTCGATGCCGAAGTGGGCCGCACCACCGATCCCGTCCGCATGTACATGCGTGAGATGGGCACCGTGGAACTGCTCACCCGCGAGGGCGAGATCGCCATCGCCAAGCGCATCGAGGAAGGCCTCAGCCAGGTGCAGACCGCACTGGCCAGCTTCCCGCTGACCATCCAGCTGCTGCTCGAGGAATACGATCAGCACGTCGAGGGCAAGCGTCGCCTGAGCGAGATCCTGGCCGGCTTCGCCGACCTGGAAGAAGCCGCCGACCAGGCCAAGGCCGAGGCAGCGGAAGCCGCCGAGGCAGCGGGCGATGTCGAGTCCGACGACGACGAGGAAGCGGTGGAAGGCGCCGAGGAAGAGGAAGCCGGTCCCACCGGTCCCGATCCGGAAGAAGTGAAGCGCCGCATGGAAGAACTGCGCTCGCTGCACGGCAAGTTCCAGAAGACCGCGCCCAAGGCCGAGATCAACGACAAGAAGGTCGCGAAGATCCGCGAGCAGATGTCGGAGGCGTTCCTCAACCTCAAGCTGCCCTCGGCGCTGATCGACAGCTTCGTGCGCAAGCTGCGCGAAGTGGTGAACGACATCCGTCACCACGAGCGCGTGCTGATGGACATCTTCGTCAAGCAGGTGAAAATGCCGCGCGCGGAGTTCCTCAAGAGCTTCCCCTCGAACGAAGGCAACCTGGAGTGGGCCGCCGAGCTGTCGCGCAAGCGCCAGAAGTGGTCGCCCAACATCAAGAACTACCGCGAAGTGATCGACGGCGAGCAGGAAAAACTGGCCGCCATCGAGCGCACGCTGTACCTGCCACTGACCGACATCAAGGAAATCAACCGCGCGATGTCCGTCGGTGAGGCCAAGGCCCGCCGCGCCAAGAAGGAAATGGTCGAGGCCAACCTTCGCCTGGTCATCTCCATCGCCAAGAAGTACACCAACCGCGGCCTGCAGTTCCTCGACCTTATCCAGGAAGGCAACATCGGCCTGATGAAGGCCGTGGACAAGTTCGAATACCGCCGCGGTTACAAGTTCTCCACGTACGCCACGTGGTGGATCCGTCAGGCCATCACCCGCTCGATCGCCGATCAGGCCCGCACCATCCGTATCCCGGTGCACATGATCGAGACGATCAACAAGTTGAACCGCATCTCCCGCCAGATGCTCCAGCAGTTCGGCCGCGAGCCGACGCCGGAAGAGCTGGCCAAGGAAATGGAGATGCCGGAGGACAAGATCCGCAAGGTGCTGAAGATCGCGAAAGAACCGATCTCCATGGAAACCCCGATCGGCGACGACGAAGACTCCCACCTGGGCGACTTCATCGAAGACACCAACGCCAGCTCGCCCATCGAGTCGGCGACGGAAACGGGCCTCATGGAAACCGTGCGTGACGTGCTGGCCGGCCTCACCCCGCGTGAAGCCAAGGTGCTGCGCATGCGCTTCGGCATCGACATGAACACGGATCACACGCTGGAAGAAGTCGGCAAGCAGTTCGACGTGACCCGCGAGCGTATTCGTCAGATCGAAGCCAAAGCCCTGCGCAAGCTGCGTCACCCGAGCCGTTCGGAAACCCTGCGTTCGTTCCTCGATATCGACTGATATCGGGGTTGAGGGTTTCGTCGGAAGCGCCCGCTTATGCGGGCGTTTTCGTTTTTGCGGCTGCGGCTGCGGCCTCCGCTGCTTCGGCGCGCTCGCGTGTCACGACGCCGGCACGCAGGCCCATGGGGCGTAGCAGTTTGGCCACGGTGGCGAGTGTGGGGCTCTTGATGCCGCGCTCGATGTCCTGCAGTCCTCGGGGGGACACGCGGCAAAGCTTGGCGTACTCGGCGATGGTCAGGTGGAGCGTGGTGCGGACCTGCCGAATGACTTCGGGGATCGGGCGGCCAGGGTGGGCGTTGATGTCGTCGAGCAGGGCGCGGCGGACGTCCATTTCTTCGCTGCTGGTCAGGGGTTTGAAGCGTTTGTCCATGGGTCAAAGCGCCTCGAGTTGTTCGACGACGTCTTCGATGGCGGCGCGCTGCATATCCAGGATGGCCACATCGACGCCGATGTCGAGGGCATAGGTGCGCAGGCTGCGCAGTGGCTCGATCATTTCTCTCAAGGCATGCACCAGGATGTTCTGGTCCACGCCTGTTGCTTCCGCCACCTGAGCGACGACGCTGGCCCACTTGGGCGCGCCGCCGTCATCTTTCTCCCAGCGCATGCGACGTGCGATGCCATCGGGGTGCAGCATCATCGGCACGAAATCGAACAAGGGCGTGAGGCCTATGTAGCCGTCTGCACGGCGCTGGATGGCCGTATTACGTGCGTGATTATCCTTGTTGCCGAGCGCGATGTTGGCGACGTCACGGCGCAGGTACTCGACCACATCGCGATCCCGGTTGGTACATGCCGTTGCAAGGCGACGCAGCGCCTCGTTATGCGAAGGCACGAGCCCGAAGCCAGCGAGGCCGCAAAGCGAGGCGAGGCTTTCCTGGGCGTGACGCAGCACCCCGTGCGGCGTCACCGTGCGATCGAATCGGGGAATGAATACCGTACGCGCACTGCCATGCATCTTCCCGTGCACATCCAGGCCGAGGTGCCGCGCAAGCGCCATGTAAGGTGCTTCGTGCCGAAGAATCGTGGCAAGAGCGGCATTGGGCCCTCGTGCGAATTTGACCAGCCAGTGGGCAGCGACGTCTTCGTCGGGAAGCGCATGATCGAGGTAGTAGAGACCCTCGCGATCCTGCGTCATCAGGATCTTGGGCCACTCGCCCTGGACGCCGGACGATCCGGCTACAAAAAGCCCGTGCCGGACCAGATGCTCGCTAAAGGCTTCCGCCCGCTCGAGCACGTCGGCCTCGGTGAATCCCTTCCGGTCATGTGCTGCATGTGCCTTCAACCGATCGGCGGCTTCGCGCACGCGGATGTTGCCGATCGGGTTGCCCGCGCCGGCCAGGAGCAGTTGCCAGTCAGCTGACGCCCCGGCGGTCTCACGAAGGCCCAGTTGACGAAGCAGTTCCTGTCGTCCGTAGCCTTGCGGCAACAGATCGACCAGGAACGGAGGCCACGTGGTGTGGCGGATGGATTCCAGCGACACGGGTGCCGTCGCGCTAAGCGCGGATGCGTCAACCCTGCCCTCGTTTTCCAGGGCATATGCCAGGCTGTAGGCGGTGTCTGTTGCGACTTCCCAACCAGCTGCATGCGGGCCGAGTAGGCGTATGGCAGCCGCCTCGACCCAGAGGCCGTCCTGGAAAACTTCGAGAGTTGCTTTTTCGCTCATATACGCACTCTTGTATCACATAAAAAGACCAAAAGCGTTACAATTAGGATACTTTAGTGCCTTTTTATGACGGACGGCCTTCGAGACGCTTTGCGCTCGCAACCTGATGCCGTATCCGTGGCTGCTGGCCGGTTTGCCCTGACGCCATCCGATCGTATGGTCGGATGGGCAGCGTGCGTTACGGCGCCCGGCGCGTTCTAATGGGCCTCAGGCCTTGTCCCGGCTACAGGAAATCACCATGCCACAGCTTCTCACCACCGCACGGATCGCCAGCGTATCGCTTCTCCTGGCCGTTGCCTGCGCCCACGCTGCCCCGCAGACACCTGCCGCGCCGGCGCGTGCCGAAGCCGGCGCTGCCGCGTCCAAGGATCTCAACTCGCTTCCGCTGGCTGACCAGAAACGGTTTGCCGCCGGTCGGTTCCTTGGCTTCTACACGATCAACGGCCGCACCACGGGTGATGTGTGCCGCGCCGAGGGCGTCGATCTGACGGCCTATGTGAAGGCGTTCCAGCGCAAGCACGATGCCGAGTACGAGCGGGCCGACAAGATCATGGTGGCTTCGGGCTTCTCGACGGCGGAGATGGCCTCGGCCACCGATGCCAACCGTGGCAGGCTGGAAGAGAAGGTGAGGCAATCCCTGCTCGACCTGGCCACGGCGATGAAAAAGACGACGGTCAAGGACGGCTGCGATTACATCGCCGCGCACGTGAGCGATGCCGTGGCCGGGCAGTCTTTCGCCGCGCAGAACCCGGACATCGATGCGGTTCTGATGTCCAACTGACGTGAGATGTAGGGCGGGGGCGTTTCGATGCCCCGGCCCAGCGGTTACACTTGCGCACCGCAAGGGCCTATAGCTCAATGGTTAGAGCAGGGGACTCATAATCCCTTGGTTCCAGGTTCGAGTCCTGGTGGGCCCACCATGTTGCGACGAATAGTGCCGACTGTTCTGAAAAGCATAGATTGGCCCGATTGGCCAGTTTATGATGTTTTGAAAGCATAAATGGGCCGGCTGCTCGTGATCACTTCAGCATAAGTTGGCTGCAGAAGGCAGCTTGTCACAGCTGCATGGTTGGGTCGCCGCCTCCCGGCGCTACATATAGGCGGGTGCTTTAGGGCTACTTTTCGGCTGGCGGTTTTGTCGACTGCTCGGGAAGCCTCGTGTGGGGTTGATCGAAAAATTCACGTTGCATTTCAAGAAACCGGTACTTCGGTTCTTCCACCCGCTTGCGATAAGCCGGCGAAAGACACCACACCAGCACCACGGCGAGGACACATACGAGCAAGGCAATGACGATGAAGGCAAACATGCAGCGGTCCCTCGATCAGGTAACGATGGTGACATTCGCCATCAGGGCTTGTTCACTGGCGCCGCGGCTTTCAGCGAACCCTGTTCGGCTGCCTGCCCGTATAGCGAGCGCACATAAGCGGCCAGCGCTTGGCGGTCCGGTTCGCTGAGCGTTGGAAAAGCAAGCATGGCCGTTCCGGGAACACCCACGCGGAGTACGCGGTCAATCTCGCTCACGTCGGGCTGGAGATGCCGGAAGTTGTAGGGCCGCGGTTTGAACGCAAGCGATGCCGGACCGTCGCCACCGCCGCCGACGCCGTGACATGCCGTGCAGTTTTGCGCATACAGTTCTACACCCCGCGAGACGCCGCCGGGCTCGGACGTTGCCGGTTCTGCGGCCGCATGTAGTGTCGACACGAAGGCCCCAAGGTCAGCGACCTGCTGTGCGGTCAGGTCTCGCCAGGCCGGCATCGAGCTACCAACGACTCCATCATGCAAAATGCCGGCAAAAGCGCCTTCGCTGTAACGGAACACGGTGAGGTTGGTAGGGTGTGGCAGCAACGATGCGCTAGCCACCGACGCGCCATTGCCCAGCGCACCGTGGCAGCCTGCACAATTCTGTGCGAACAGCGTTGCCCCCCGATTGGCGACCCCTGTTGGAGAAAGCGTCCGTGGCAGTTCCCTGCCAGGACTCGCCAAATGCGCGCGTGCGCCATTCGCGTCCAGCGATGCATCGCTGTCAGGCTGCATGCCCGGCATGGCTTCATTGGGCGCATCGTGCGCGGCGCTCCCCGCCTGCATGCGTGCGCGGCCCAAGGTTTTCATATAGGCCAGCAGATCCTTGGCCACGTCGGTTGGCTGGTTGGGGCTGCCTTTGAACATCCAGGCAAAGCCGGGCATCACCGAGCCCGGAACGATGAGCCGTGGATTGTAGAGGTGGGTCAACTGCCAGTCGTCGCTGCGGACTCCGGATTCACGCGCGAGGTCGGGCCCGATTCGTCGGGTGCCCCACAGCTGCGGCGACTCGAACTTGGTTTCCCATGGTGTGGTCGGCGGTCCCCAGCGACGCACGTCCTCGGGCGTGCTGCGCACCTGCTCGCTATGGCAGTACGCGCAGCCCTGGGTGCCATAGGTAATACGGCCTCTGGCCTCGGCCGGCGTGAAGGGAGCCAGCGTCAACGGCGCATGATCATGGATCGATTTCTCCAGCCGTAAACCAGGCAGGATCCCGAGCGCCACGACAGACAATACGAAGAAGCCGATGCCTGCCACAAAAAGAATCATCTGGGCGGCGCCAAACCAGCGTTTGCGCGGCAGCAGGCTCATGCTGGCACCCGCGCCGCGGCGGTAACACGTGGGCCGCTCAGCATGGCAGCAATCAGGAAACCGAAGCCGGCCAGAATAGGGACGGCCGAAACAACGCGCCACCACCAATACGGCATCGATGCACGCACCGAATCCATCCACGGCACGTGCTCGCCCCACAGCTCGCCCTGCACCAGTCCAGCCATCGTCAGGTCGGCGACCATCAGCGTCAGTCCACCCAGAATCAGCCAGAACGCGGCATTGGCACGACCATTGTGATAGCGCGCGCCGGGCGTGCGCTGCCACGCATGCAGCAGGGCACCGATAGCAATGAAGCTGGCAAAGCCGAGCATCGCCAGATGCGAGTGGCCGATTACCCAGTCACTGAAATGAATCAGCCGCTGCACAGGCATTGCGGCCTGTCCCGCACCCTGGATGCTCACCAGCAGGTAAAACACCACGCCCACCGTCACAAAACGCAGAGGTACGTCGCGCATCGCCATGGCGCCGGATCCGCGCAGCGACATCAGCTGATTGAACACCACCATGATGACGTCGACGCCCAGCAGCATCGAAGCAGCAATCGCTGCGCGCTGGGTATCCATCGGAATGGCCGAGTACACGTAGTGATGTGTGCCATTGAGAGGGTAGACAAAAAACAGCACCCAGAACCCGAGCATCGACAGAAAGTGGCTGTAGACCGGCTTGCCGGTCACGGCGGGGATGACGTAATACGACATGGACAGGATAAAAGGCGTCACCAGCAGGCCGACCGCGTCGTGGATCCACAAGCCGCTGAACGCCGCTCCCACGGCGCCGGGAGTGAACTCGGGAATCAGGCTGCCCATCGGAAACGACAGCAGGGTAAACACGCCGCCACCCAGCGCATACCACGCCGAAATGTACAGTCGATCGCGCTCAGGCCCGCGCACGATCGGCCAAAGAAACTGGACCCCGAGCAACACCAGGCACAGTTCCGTCATCGCATTGATGAGCAGCGGAAACTCGGTCCATTCCAGTGGTTTGATCGCCAAGAGCCAGTGCGGCAGGTTCGCCTCGACTAGCGCCCAGCCCGGCAGCACCATGCCGAAATTCCACAGCACGAACAGCGTCCAGCCCAGGCCTCGGCTGGTCACCGCACGTCCCGACAATCGCGGCGTGGCGAAATACAGAAAAGCCAGAAACGCGTTACCCAGCCAGCCGAACATGATGCCCTGCGTATGGTTGTAACGCAGCAGACCCCAGGTCGCCCACGGTTCGCTACCAAGAAAATTCGGCAGCACGAACTTGATCGCGACGACGGTGCCGAAGACCGCTGACAGGATCAGCGTAGTCAGGGCCGCAAGCCCATGCGCACGCAGCAGCCCGTGTTCGGTGCCGGCCAACGTCCCGGTGATCGGCAGATCGAGTTCGCTGTCGCCGTGTGTATCTATCGCCACACTGCTCATGGATTGGGCGCGCCTTTCATGGTCGTACCGCCGGATGGCACCGATGCGCTGCCGAGCACATGACCGTTGACCGTCTTGCCGTACATCGAACTGGCCGAATCATGAAACTTGGCGCGGGTTGCCTCCACGGTTCCCAGATAGCGCGGATCCTGTGGACGATCCTGACTATTCATATAGGTCGCCACGTCCCAGGCGTCCTGATCAGAGAGGGTGTTACCGCGACTGAGCGGCATGTTCGCCTTGATGAAGGCTGCTGCGTTCTTGATGCTGCCCATGCCGGCGCCCCAGTTGAACGACCCTGGCCCCCACAGGGCCGGAAATGCCATGCTGCCATCGGCGGCGATCTGACCGCCTCCGTCCTTGGCATGGCAAAGCGCGCATTTGGCCTCGTAGACGGTCTGCCCGCGGGCGTAGTCGGCAGGCAGCGGAGGTTTGTCGAGTTTCGGATAGCCACGGCCGGGAAGCTTGTCATCCACCGGCGCGCCTTTCGCCAGCCAGTAGGCGTAGGTCTCCAATGCCACGAGTGTCTTGTCACCCAACGGCGGCGCCTTCCCGTTCATGCTGAACTTGAAGCAGCCCTGCAGGCGTTCTTCGAATGTATTGACGTGACCATTCTTGGCTCGGTAAGCAGGATACGCCACGTACGCGGCCCACATCGGCGCCGCGCCGGCCTTACGGCCAGCGTCCAGGTGACAGCTGCTGCAGTGCAGCTGATTGCCGACAAACTCGGGCGCGTTCTCTTTCGGGTGCTCGAAAATCTGTTCGCCCAGGCTCACCATCTTGCCGAAATCGTCCTTTGGCATGGATGCCTCCGAAGGCGGCGCAAAGGGCTTCTTCTCGGGCTTCGGCGCCGCCGGTTTGGCAACGACGACCGCGACCGGCTTTGGTTCGTCGGCCTCGTGGTAACCCGAAATGAAAATGGTGCCACCGGCGATAGCCAGTACACCGACAACGGCGGCGATAACGTAAGAGGTTTTCATGGCTTTTCCCCGGGTGTGGCAGGTGTCTGCTCACTGAAGTAATCGGCCACGGCCTGGACTTCGGCATCGGACAGTTTTTTCGCGATGCCGCCCATCAGGCCCAGCGGACCGGCATCGCGTGTACCCTTGCGCCACGCCTGTAGCTGGTTCACCAGATACAACGATGACTGCCCGGCGAGTGCTGGGAAGTTCGCGCCCACGCCCACGCCGCCCTGACCATGGCACGAGCTGCAAGCGGGCACGCCATCGGACCAGCGCCCGCGGTTAGCCAGCTGCTCGCCTATGCTGGAAGCAGTATTACCTGCAGTCCCGGAAGCAAGCGGCGTGACCTTGGTCGGAACCGGCAATTGCGTGTAATACGCTGCCAGTGATGCCATCTCGTCGGCCGACAGAGCTTTGGCGATAGGCGTCATCATGGCGTTTTGCCGCTGTCCGCTGGCGAAATCGGTCAGCTGGTTCTGCAAGTACTCAGGCGGCAAACCGACTAGCCGGGGGAAGCCTGCCACCGCGTTGCCTTCGCCCATAACGCCGTGGCAGCTCGCACAGGGCGGAGCGCCATGGCCGTTGCCAGCATTTGCAATTTGCGCGCCCTGAGTCATGTTAGCCGCCGCGACGCTGCTAGTCATCAGAAGGACGAGAATCAGCAGGCAGGCGCGCAGTTCAATGGGTAGGCGCATGATCGCTCCAGCCATAGCGGGCAAAGATTTTATATCCTTCGGGGCTTTTCAGAAACGCCACGAAACCGGTGGTCGCCGCATCCTTCTGGCCCTTGGCCGTCAGCGCTACGCCGCAGTCGCGGTAAATGGCGTGGTCGGCATCCAGCGGTACGACGTCGGCAATGCCCGGATTGGCCTTGGCCCAGATTGCATAGATGATCCACGCATCTACGCTCGCATCCTGCGTCCAGCGCGCCTTCGCTTTGGCGCTGTTCGGCGCGTAGAAAACAATGTTGTGACGCAACGCCTGCAACGTGCGGATGTCGCCGTCACGTCCGGCGATGTCTTCCCACATGCCGACCTGACCGGCACCGTTGACCACCATGACGCGCATACCCGGCTTGAGCAGGTCAGTGAAGCCACCGACATGCCGCGGGTTGCCGGGACGAACCAGAATAGCCGCTGGTCGCAGATACAGTGATTCGATGGTCCCGTCGAGCATCGCGCCACCGAACTGCGTGACGAAGTCACTCATCATCGCTTCCGAGCCGCTGTAGATCAGGTCGCCATCCTTTTTGAAATCGTCGGCCCAGGCGTCGGTGGGGCCAGCCGTGACGATGACCTCCACGCCGTGCGCATCGCCATAGGCTTTGGCAGCGGCTTTCATGGCAGGCGCCGGACCACCCGGGCCATAGATGTGGATGACTTCCGCCGCATGGGCGCTGCCCAGTGATACAGCGAAACAGAAGACTGCAGCGATGGCCCGTTTGATCATGCCGTGTACCCCTACGTTAATGCAGCGTCAACACCCGAATTATTTTTTGCCGCCGCCCGCGTAGGCCTTGAAGCCATAGCGTTCGAAGATGGCCAGCCCTTCGGGTGAGCGGACAAACTGCAGCCACTCACGGCCGGCTTCCTTATGCGCCGCGTCTTTCACCACCGCACCGCCGTAGATCGCCGTGCTGTTTTCTGATGCCGGAATATCCACGTGCGAAATGGGATGCCCGGCCTGCTCCTGGAATATCGCTTCCGATTGCCAGGTCACGCCGGCTTCGGCCCTTCCCTGCATGATCCACAGCGGCGTCTGACGATGGTGGATGTGCGTCAGCACGGTACTGCCGTCCTTCCGCTTCGTTTCGTAGACCATGGTTGCCAGCGATGGACCGCCCGCCTTGGTCAGCGCATCGGTGATCTGGCGAGAAATGCCCTCGAACTCCGGGTTCGGCATGGCCAGCTTGATATTAGGCTTGGCCAGATCAGCCAGCTTGGTAATGTGCTCGGGGTTGCCCTTTGCAACCATGATGGTGAGCGTGTTGGTGACGTAGGGCACAGCCGGCGCGTCGAGCGTGCCGTCGGCGACAAACTGCTGAACCTTCTTCAGACCTGCCAGATAGACATCCGGCTTGACCGTCCAGGTCATGTTACCGACAGTAACCGTGCCGCCGGCCTTCAGCTGTTTCATCAGCAAACCGGGGGGAATGGTCTCCCAGTAGATACGGCCCTTGAACTCGGGATGCAGTTTTTCGAACGCCTGCACTAGCGGCGCCATCGCAAAAAAATAGTTGCCACCGACGTACAGCGCAAGTTTGGGGTTAACCGGGTCACCGTGGAAATCGGCGAGATTGTCCGCATCAGGCACGGTAAAGTCGAAGCCGCGATCCGTGGCGTCGTCGTTGGCGCCGTTCTGCCAGGGCGGCGACAACGCCTCGTTGAAACGTTGCGAAGAAGCGTCCTGCGCCATGGATGGACTGGCGAGCGAGGTAAACAGTGCGCACAACAGACCGGCAGCCAGAGTCGACTGTTTCAACATGATGTATCTCCAAAGAAACGCATTCGAATTGGACAAGGAAATGGCGGACCGATCCTTACATCGGCATCAGGTCGTAACCCTCGTGCTCCAGCGTGGTAATCGTGGTCAGCCCGGACAGCGCGGTGGTGACCGACTTGTCCACATCTGCGTAAGTGAACTGATGCTCTGCGACGGCCTGGCCACAGACCGCCACATCCACGCCAGCCTTGCGCAGCGAGGCAATCAACGGCAGGTTGGGATTGGCAGTGCCGAACTTGGCCCGATACGCTTCGTCACTCAGGGCCAGCGACGTCGCTTCGCCATAAGCAATGGCCACAAATTTCAGGTGCGAAACCGGCACGCCTGATGCGACATACAGATTGACGGTGCGGGCCACGTGATCCAGCGACGGATTCACGTCGGCCGGCGTCTTTGAGCCCTTGGTCAGCGAAAACACGATCTTGTAGGTCGCATCTTTTTCGGGCTTGTAGGCCGCGTTGGGCAGCATGTGCATCTTGCCGTAACTCTGGATGGTCGGCGTGGTCCAGAAACCTGGGTCTGAAAAGTTATGCTGGGCAAACGCAGTGGAGGCGGCAAGTGCGAGATTGACAAGGACGAAGATCTTGGCAAAACGGCGCATGGTCGATAATCCTGTTGGTGGGTGAGTAGGATGCCCCAATCTGAAATGCAACTCGAATGCAAGTTACTGCGTAGTGCCATATCATTTTGATATGAATGACGTTCATCGCTTATTCTCTTTTGCGCGATAATTGCGGCTGACAACCTCATTAAGGTCGCCAGGCACGCCTTCATTTCCCAGCCGGCGCTTTTGTAGCAAAGACCTACTTGGCGTAGTGTTGCTCGAACGGCTATTTGCGGCATACCGATGACGCATTCGGGAGATATGATGCGCAACTACGCCACCCGCTTATTCGCCATGGAGCGCACCGCTTAGGCGGCCGAACGCGGAATTGTCGACGTGGGTAGGCCAGCCTATAATCAGGCCCAGAAACACTATAGGCACCTATATCCTGCTGGTGATTCTCGCCATCTATCGGTTACGCCTTTTTGCTAGCGCGATCGCGCTGTTTGGCGCGACGCACCGGGCACTGTCAATAAGAGAAAAAGCATTTGGGTAAACTCGGGGCCAGAACGCGCCGGTTAGACGACTCCAAGGCCGTGAACGCGAGGGTGCTTGGGCTCCACGCCGCCCATATTTCATCGTTGACGCGTTACGTGGAGGCACAGTCCCGGCCAGGAGAATCCTTGCCTTACTTTGACCCCCTCGACGGCGGCGTCCATGCCTCCATGCTCGTTCTCCTTGAACGGCCCGCTCGGCATCCGATGCGACCGCGGTTTGTGTCTCGGGACAATCCTGGTCCGGCTCAGCAGAATCTCAAACGGTTTTTGCTGGAGGCCAACGTGCCGCGCAAGATGACGGTGCTTTGGAACCTGATCCCCTGGCTTCCGCCGGACGATCATCCGGTCAGCTCGGTTCGCCGGGCAGACATTGCTGCGGGATTGGCCGCACTGCCCGTTTTGCTTGGGCTGTTGCCCGCTCTGCGGGTCGTCGTACTAGCGGGCCGCACCGCGTCTGGCGCCATACCCACCGTCCACCAATGGCGCCCGGAAATCCCCATCTTGACGATGCCGCATCCTAGCCCTTTGTCGGTCAACCAGCATCCCGAGGTCGCCCGACGCATCGTGAGCGCGCTGCGCCAGGCCCGTCGCCTCACCCGTCAATCAGCCGCCGTTGCTTTTAATGAGGCGATGCACGGTGAAACAAACAGGTCGCCCCGATAAGCCCCGGCCACGGTACGACCCGCGACGATGATCCAAAGCAACGCAAGCATGGCGCCAAGGCATGTCCCGACGATGTTGAAAAAACTCAGATGGAGCAGGGCCCCCAGCTTCAGCGTGGCAACGGTGTAGACCCCCAGTGGAAAGGTAAAGCCCCACCAGCCCAAGTTGAATGGCATGGAAGCCCGCATGTAGCGCACCGTGATGAGCATCGCCATGAGCATCCACCACAAGCCGAGCCCCCATAGCAGTAAGCCGGTAATGATGCCAACGCCTGAGGCGACGGTTCCTATCGCTGTAAGACCCTGAGCGGCAAAGATGGCGGGCGCATCCGACCCCAACACCAGCATGCCCAATGCGCCCGTGCCTATCGGGCCGAGGGACAGCCAGCTGGAGGCGGCCATGTTCTCGTGAGGTAGCTTGTGCAAAGCCATTCGCAGAATGAGAATCACCAAAATGCTCAGAGCCACCGGCACCGAATAGGCCCACAACACGTAGCTGGTGATCAGGACCACGAACTGGGAAGCCGCCTCGGCGAGGTGCGGGGCCAGCAAGCCTCCACTCGCCCCGGCCACCTCCGCCGCCACCACCGGCAGCAGCCACACCGCCGTCATCTGATCGATGGAGTGCGCCTGACGGGTGAACATCATGAACGGTATCAGGACGCCACATGTCAGGGCCATGGCTACATCAATCCACCAAAGCACTTCCGCGACGGGCACGACGCCCTCTCCCCAACGGCCGATACCGTAGACCAGGAAGCCGTTGATGATCGTGGCAAGACCCATGGGAATGGTGCCAAAAAACATCGACACCGTGGAATGCCCAAAAATCTGGGCGGCTTCGGCACGGTAGAGGATCCAACGTGCGACATAAAGCACGCAGAACACCGCGTATAGGACGATGTTGAACAACCATAGCGCCTCGCCCATGGCGTGCAGCACGGGAAAGTTCAACGGTACTTGCCCGAGGACCAAAGCCAGGATGCCGGTACCCATCGTGGCGGCGAACCAGTTCGGCGTGAATTGCCGGATAGCCTCCCGCGGGTGGTTCAATCGACGCAACGGGAGCGCGCCAGTCAAAATAGCCGTTAAATGGGAATCACTCATAAATACACTCCAAGCGTTGGTCACGTCCGGCGGCGCAGGCATCGAAGACGACATCCTTGCGACCCGGGTCATCATCGATCAACGCGTGGCGACCCGCCAATCCTTTTATGGTATGCATCTTGGCGTCATCGGCATGACCCGTCTCAGCCCCATTCGTGCCGCAGCGTCGCGCTGCCGCTTCCCGCTCACCCTCATACCAAGCGCTGGCCACCGGTCGAATGTTAGACGCGGTTCAACGAGGTACCAATAGCCGAAAAAGCGCGGCCACCGCTGCCACGACAAGTACACCAGCCACATAGAGCATGACGAACCAGCGCACCTTGTGCCAAGCGGTCAAATTGCTCATCAGTGATAGCCCGGATCATCGTGACGCACCTTGCCACGAAAGACCCAATAGGAAGCGGCCGTGTAGGTGAGGATAATGGGGATGATGATCGCCGCCCCCACCAGGGTAAAGGCTTGGCTGGACCGTGGGGCTGAGGCGGACCACACGTCCAGTGATGGCGGAACCAGATGCGGGAAAATGCTGATGATGAGCCCGGTATACCCCAAGAACAGGATCGCTGCGGTCAGCAGAAATGGCTGGCGGTCGCGGCGCAAGCGCAGTGCCCGTTGAATGCCCAGCACGCACGCGATCACCAATAGGGGCACCGGGGAAAAGAAGAAAAGGTTTGGAAGCGCAAACCAGCGATGCGCCACAGCGGGCTGACCGACCACCGTCCAGATACTGACGGCCGCGATCATGGCGAGCAAGGCCCAGGACAGCGGCTTCATCGCCACGTACATGCGCCTCTGCAGCTCTCCGTCGGTCTTTAGAATCAACCATCCGCACGCCAAAGTGGCATAGGTCACCAGCAAGCCTAAGGCGGCGAGCAATCCGAAGGGTGAGAGCCAGTCAAATCCTCCCCCGGCGAAGAAGCCCCCAGCGACCGGAATGCCTTGTAAGAGACTGCCGAGAATGAGTCCTTGGCACACGATGGCCAAGGCTGAGCCGAGCATGAAGGCCAAGTCCCAAAGCCGCTGCGAGCGTCGTGCTTTGGCCCGAATCTCGAAGGCGACGCCGCGAAAAATCAGCCCGCACAGCATGCCGATAACGGGAAGATATGTTGCTGGAAGCAGCACCGCGTAGGCGACCGGGAAGACCGCATACAGGCTCGCACCACCGAGGACGAGCCATGTTTCATTGCCGTCCCAGACGGGAGCGACCGAGTTCAGCATCACTTGGCGCTCACCCTCCCGGTCAAAGAACGGAAACAACAGACCGATGCCCAGATCAAACCCGTCCAGAAGGACATAGACGAAGACGCCAAACGCGATGATGCCGCCCCAGACCACTGGCAGATCGATGCTCATGCTTACCTCACTCGTCAATGGGGTCGGTAGGCCGTGACAACGGCCGGTGATCAAACCGAGGCAGGCCCTTTCCAGTGTCCGGTGCTACCGACTCAGCGACGTCCTCGGCCGTGTCGGGTCCTTTGCCCATGAGCTTAAGCATGTAGTAAACGCCGGTGCCGAAGACCAGTACATAGACGATGACAAAGAGCATGAGCGAGGTGCCCACTTGTTGCGCGGAGATGGCAGATACCGCATCGCGCGTGCGCAGTACCCCATACACCACCCACGGTTGGCGGCCTGCCTCGGTGGTGATCCAGCCCGTCAATAGCGCCACCAGCCCAGAGGGGCCCATCACCAGCACAAATCGGTGGAATACCCGGCTGTCGTACAACCGCCTGCGCCACCTGAGCCACGCTCCGATGACTGCCATCAACAACAGCAATAAGCCCATGGCAACCATGGTCCGAAACGTCCAAAACACCAATGGGGAGTTGGGGCGGTCCGCTTTCGGGAACGATCGCAGGCCCTGGACTTCACCGTCCCACGAGTGCGTCAGAATCAAGCTGCCCAAGTGGGGCACCCGGACGGCATACCGGGTTTCTTCCCGTGCCATGTCGGGCCACCCAAACAGGTTCAGCGAGGTGCCACCCTTCTCTGTATCCCACAGGCCTTCGATGGCCGCGATCTTGGCGGGCTGATGCTCCCTGGTATTGAGGCCGTGTGCGTCGCCGGCCACAATTTGCAAAGGCACGACGAGCAAGAGGAGCCACAGTGCCATGGAGAACGAAGTGCGGATGGCCTGGTCCTGCCGACCGCGCAGCAAGTGCCACGCGGCGCAGGCGCCCACCAGGGTGGCAGCGACGATAAATGCGGCCAGCGACATGTGCACCAGGCGGTACGGAAACGATGGATTGAACACGATAGCCCACCAGTCCACTGGCACGACCCGCCCATCGACCAGCGTGAAGCCTCGTGGGGTTTGCATCCAGCTGTTGGACGATAGAATCCAGAAGGTTGAAATCAGTGTGCCGAGAGCCACCATCGTCGTCGCGAAAAAGTGGGCTTTCGGACCGACCTTGTGCCAGCCGAACAACATCACCCCTAGAAACCCGGCTTCCAGGAAGAACGCGCTCATCACCTCGTAGGTCAACAACGGGCCTGTTACGGGCCCTGCCACCGAAGAAAACCCGGCCCAGTTGGTGCCAAATTCGTAGCTCATGACTACGCCCGACACCACGCCCATGGCGAAGCCAACGGCAAAGATCTTCGACCAAAAGAAAAAGAGATCTCGGTAAACGGTGCGTCGGGTCCGCAGCCATAGCCCTTCAAGCACCATCAAGTAGCTCGCCAAGCCAATGCTGATGGCCGGGAAGATGATGTGAAAGGAAACGGTGAAAGCGAATTGCCACCGCGCGAGAAGGAGAGCTTGTTCCGGTACGGTCATGGTCGTATTTCCATGCGATGCGGCGCAGCCAGCGTACCAGCCGATGAGAAAAATCGATGGGCCTGCGACGATTCGTGGCGCCCTGTCACATCGACGGCGCGGTGTCGTTGGTCGGCTAGCCGTATTGCTGGACGGGCGATTGCGCCACGCTGATATCGATCGCGTGCAGCAGACGACGCGCCATGAGCCGATACAACGGCAAGCCCGGCTGCGCACGCTCCGTCTTCAGGTGGTCCTCGGCCAGTGCGACCAACCGCGGTCCATCGCAGAGGGCCGCTACGGTCAAGATCCCAGGCTTGGTGTCGCCGTCAGGCTGCATGACCGCCGAGGTGCTGCAAATCGAGCCATAATCGGGGAATTGGTGACCTCCTATGTACAGCTCGAGCCGCCGGTGGCGCTCGATCTCTGCGGCGCCTTGCCTTGCAGCCCATAGTGTACCGTCACGATTTTGTGCGACGGCATCCTGACCATCCCGGTGCAGGTGAATCGGCAACTCAGACATCCGCATCGACCACAGGTCTACCGTGTCCGCCTCTGTTACCCAGCGGGAATGCAGCGTCCCGTTGCAACCCGCCGCGAACAGGGTCAACGAGATGACAGCACCGCGGAGAACGCGAGTAAGCGATGTACGCAACATTTGAGGAAGACCGAAAGAAGAGGAGCATCACGATAGCGAGTCGTCAGCCTGCCGAAAAATGCAAGATTGGACTCGATGCGATATCATTTATGCATACCTGCATCAAGGACTAGGGCGATGAACTTGCACCACCTGCTGGTGTTTCACACGGTGGCGAAGACCGGCAGCATCACCGCCGCCTCGAAGGTCCTTCATATTTCTCAGCCGGCGCTCTCCCGAGAGCTTCGCGAACTTGAGGACAGCGTGGGGCTTACGCTGTTCGAGCGGCTGCCTCGGGGCATGCGTCTGACTCACCCGGGTGAGGTTCTCTCGGAATACGCGGCAAGGCTGTTCGATGTCGCGAATGCTGCCAAGCTGGCCATGAAAGAGTTGGCGAGCGCACAGGTGGGTCACCTGTCCATTGCAGCGAGCAACACCATTGGCACGTATGTTTTGCCGCGCATCCTCGCGCGACTTCGCACCGAAAGCCCTGGCGTGATGGTCTCACTTTTCGTGGGCAACACGGCTCAGGTGTCCCAAGCGGTTGCTGACATGCGATACACGCTTGGCTTTATCGAAGGACCGCTTCACGTGGCGGGATTGCAAGCCACGCGATTTGCGGACGACAAGTTGCTCCCGGTCGTCGCCGCCTGGCACAGGTTGGCCGAGGCACAGAGCATCGTGCCCAGCGATTTGCATGACGAACCACTGCTGATGCGCGAGACCGGTTCGGGGACCCGCGAGCTGATCGTCGACCTGCTGACGGAACTCGGAGTGCGCCGAGGCTCCATCATGGAATTTGGCAATACAGAGGCGGTGAAGCAGGCCACCATCCACGGCGGTGGCATTGCGTGGCTGCCTGCCATCAGCATTGGGGATGAGCTGGCCAATGATGTGTTGATTCCACTGCCTTGTGAGCCGCTGATCATCCGTCGACCGTTGACCATTGTTCGGCGCACCGGGGCATCCGATGGCCCCGCGGAGCGCGCGCTGCTGTCACTTTTAGGATCCTGAAATGGCAGATGCCGGCCTGGCGGTATGCCAGGCCGGCATCTGGTCGATTCACGGAGGAGTGCTTCAGATCAACACGGTCTTACTTGGGCCAGCGCGGAAACACTTTGGCCAGCCAATGATCGGCGCTGAGGTAACGGCCCGCGCCAAAGAAGAAGAGAACCATGAAGAGGATGGCGTAGGTCACGGTGAACTCCATACCGTTGTTCAAAATGACGGGGTCGCCCAGTTCAGTGACGTAATTGAACCGGCCCGGGAAGGCGTGCGCAAGCCACGTCATCAAACCATCCAGGCGCATGCTTGCCTCGGTGGTCTTCCCGGCAATGGCAGCCCATCCATGCGACCAGTGGACGGAAAGCCCTGCGACCGTCATCAGAATCATCAACGGCACCGTGATGACACGGGTCGCAAGACCCAGAGCGATGCAGATCACACCTGCTACCTCCGTACCCGTGGCCAGAGACGCCATCACCGTGGGCATGGGCAAGCCGAGGCCACCTTGCGATACGGGGTTGCCAAACCATTCGACGACGCCGCTAAACCCGGTGACCTTCGCATGAGCGCCCTCATACAACGTAGGCAACAAATACAGTCGGATGGACAGCAGCGCGAGGAAGTCGAGCTGCTTGGACTTGTCGAGGGCACGCTGGAGGAGTGTGGGCGGCTTGGCCATGATGATTCCTGTGGAGATGGATTGCGGTGATCAGCGGTAGCGTCTCGGCCCGGCGTGATAACGGTGAGGAGCCGAAGACGAGCGGGACGGCGGAACGCATCCCGCCCATTGACCGGTGCTACTGGCCGCAGACACCTTCCGCTAGCTTCTTGGCCGGGGTCTCCTGCGCGTCATGGCCCTGGGCCGTTAGCCCACATTTGCCGTCCCGCGTGCGCACCAGCCGATCTTGCGGGTCTTGGCTGACGGACGCTTTGCTGTAGATCTTTTCGGTGCCGCACTTGCCACTGGCACACTTGCCGCCGTGCGAGGCAGCAGGAGCGGTCGATGCGGGCGGGGGCGTGTTGCCATTGGCCGACGCTGGTTCCGCGATGGCGCCCAACGCGGCCAGAGAGGTGATGGCGATCGAGAGGGTCAAGTTCCGCTTCATGGTCATGGTCAATCTCCAGGTTGGGTGCTCCGAAGAGCCATTCGGTCCGCCATATGCTGCGGCCCTGTGGGGTGAGGCATAGCTTCGCAGCCCACCTGACCTGCCGCTAATGCAAGTTTCGAATGCCATCCATGCCTTTCAGGCATAGATAGGAACAAGCAGCCCTCGGGCCAATGATTCAACGAGCCAAGGGTCTGCGGCGTCCATCGGTCGGTCGTCGGTGTGGAGAGGTTCCAACTGAGCGACATCCACCGCTCTCAAGGGTAAAACCCGCACCAGGTGTTGCGCTGTGCGAAAGAGCGCGTAGGCATGGGGAATAGCGTGTGCGTCGGCGATGTCGTCGCTGGGCACGGCGTCCGCGAGGACATCGAACGGGGTGGCGATGAATCGTGCGGTCGGATTCAAGCGCACCCGGTGAGGACTACTGTCGTCCGACCATGCAGGCACGCTCGCCTGGCTAATCTCGACATCGAACAGTGCCCACTCAAATTCCAGAAGGATGCTCGACGCGTCATGCGGAGCCGTTTCTGCCATGAAACGGACAAATTCAGTGCCCAAGTGGATGAAAGCGGCCCTCTCCGCACCGAACGTTTTGAAGAATGCATCGATGTCTATCATGACTGCGTCGGCACCACGGTGTGCCATAAATCGAGGGAACATGGTCGCGATGAGTTCGAATGCCCCCGAGCGTACCAACGGTCCATAAGGAAGCAGATCGCCATCGCGCACCGCACGACAGCGTTGCTCCGCGGCTTCCTGCACTTCGGAAGGCGCCGGCATCATGCCGGCCGCCTCGACGGCTTGATCATGGCTTGATGCACGGCATTGAGTTCATTCAATAATGCGGTCAGGCTGGGCACGTGATTGTCACGCTCAAGCACCACCGGTCGGGCCCCGAACCGTTCGACTGCCAAAGCGCCCAATGCCTTCACCGCGTCAACGACCGATGTGCCGTGCGTGTCGAGCACCCGTCGGCCAAGCCCTTGATCCACATGCCCGGCCACGTGGTAATACGCCACAGCATCCGCAGGAAGCGCCGCCAAAAATGCCTGGGCGTCCCAGTCATGGTTGCGCGCGTTGACATAAACGTTGTTGACGTCCAACAGCAACGCACAGCCTGAGTCCTCGACCATGCGCGTTAAAAATTCCGCTTCGGGAATCTGTCCTGGTTCTTCGTAGTAATAGGAAATATTTTCAAGGGCGATGCGACGTTCGAGATGGTGTTGTACCGCCTTGATCTTGCTGACGAGGAAGCGCAGGCTTGCCTCCGTACGCGGCATCGGAATCAAGTCGTATAGATAGCCGCGGCTGTCGCGGGACATGGCCACATGGTCGCTGTACCACTCGATTCCGTGGTGATCCAGAAATGCCTTGATGGCGTCCAGGTAGTCCATGTCCAGCGGTTGGGCATCACCGATCGACAGGCTCAAGCTGTGAGCCACCATCGGATATCGCGCCGCGATGAGAGAAAACGTCTCGGCACTCTCGCCACCGAGGCCCATCCAGTTATCCGGCACGACCTCGAGAAAGTCGAAATCGCGGCGCGGAGGCGCGGCGGCCAAAGTGGCAGCGAACTCACGCCGTAAGCCAAGCCCACGTCCGTGGATACCTCTCATCGCGCAGGTGCTCGCGTCCCTCACGGGCCCGCTGGCACTTCAAAGCACGACAGGTCGCGACCTTCGGCCACCGGGCCGTGGTAATACTGCTGAATGATCTTGACGTTGCCGTCCTTGTCCTTCAGCGATTTACCCATGAAGTGGTTGAGCACGAGGAGCTTGGGGTTGATCGCCGCCGCCAGCTTGCCCACGATGCTCGGCGGGGCATGCAAGAACTTCGATGCGGTGTCGGCGTCCTCGTCGATCGCGGCCGGCATGACCAAGATATCGGCCCCTTTGGCAAAGTCGATGAAACCCTGGCGGCTGCCATTTTGATCCGCGGACACCACGATGGTGCCGCGCTTTCCTTCGATGCGAAAAGCAAGGGTGGGCACGTCACCGTGAGGAATGCCGTAGGCATAGACCTTCACTTCAGCATCCTGATAGACAAGTGCGGCCTTTTCAGCATGACGATCGACATCCAGCACCGGGCTCACGGTCAGCCGCAGGCCATCGCTGCCGTCCTTGAGTCCTTCGAGATAGGCGAAGGAACCCGTTTTCCCACCGAACATGTCCTTGAAAAAGGCCGTCATGCTCGGGAAGGCATCCGAACCGTCCGGGCCGACCAAGGCAATCTTATTGTCCATGGTCATGAAATAGGCACCCTTGAGGATCGCCGGAAGGTCCGCGCTGTGATCGGTGTGAAAGTGGGAGATGCCGATGAAGCGGAGATCTTCGAGACGGGCGCCTGACTGGCCGAACCGAAGGTAGGTACCGCCGCCGGCATCGATGAGCAGGCGAGACTTGCCGTCGATCCACACCACTTCGCCCGAAGAAGCGCGCGCATCGTCCGAGATGGGGCCGCCTGAGCCCAGCAGTTGGATGCCCATTCCGCTGGGGGAGCGACAGGAGGGCTCGGCGGCGAATGCCCCGACGGAGGCGGCGCATAGCCCAAACGCGATGGCGGCTCGCAGCAGGTTCTTCATGAGGAGATCCTTGGATTGGTCGGAAAGACGGTCAAGGCTTGACCGTGAGCATAGGGAACAGTTTGGGATTCGCTTGCTTTCCACACCAATACTCACATTCAATGCTTCGATACCTTTTTGGTATGGAATGCCGGTCGAGCGAAACAACCACGCGCATGGCAACCTCCACGCGGGTTCGGCGGGCATTTCGGCGCTTAATGCATTTGCGAAAGACCGGCTGGCTTGCTCGCAGGCGCCTAGGTCCGGCGAAGGTGCTCTCAATTCTCTGCCAGGTATGGCCGAATTGGCACATTGACGCGGTAGAAAAGATCATCGTAAGAACATGGCGCACCCTGGCCGGCGTCGCCGCTCCACCTTGGACCTGCGCCGGCTCGAGTTGAAAAGTATGTCGGCGGTGTATCTGACACAGCGACGGACCTGGGCGGAAGTCGACTGCCTTGTCACCCGGCAGGACGACACCTATACCTCCCTCACATCGAGATGCCGAAGGGTTCGCTGGCTGGTGTTATTGGTCCGTCGGCTTCCAGTTCGTCTAACGACCTTCCGGAACCTGCCTGATCCTGACGCGGGATAAGCGCTGACAAGCAAAAATCACTGGCTAGAGCGCGCCTATATGGTGTGCCAACACGCCACTTAAAGCCAAAGTCACCATCAACTGCTGAAAGTCCGAGGCCAAGCCGAAGTCGGTATGAGCTCATTCTTTCCCAGGTTCGGCGCTGTCGCCGCCCGCTCCGGATCGGTTAACCTCTAGCCCTAACTTGCACGTCCAGGAGATGGCATTCCTCCTGACCCAACCGCCGTTCCGGCTGATGATGCCTATCCACCCGCACCCCGCGGACGGATAGGCCGTGGGGTGCTCCGCCGGAGGCTGCCATGCCCCTGATCCTGCTTTCCATCGCTGCCGGTGCCAGCTTGGGTGCGTTGCTGCGCTTCGGTCTGGCCGAAGCCTTCAACCACCTCTGGCCAAACCTGCCGGCGGGCACCTTGGCGGCCAACCTCCTCGGCGCCTTCCTGATGGGGCTAGCCTTGGCTTCGTTTTTGGCCCTTCCCAACCTGCCGATCGCCTGGCGGTTATTTCTCACGACGGGCTTTCTTGGTGGCCTCACCACCTTCTCCACCTTTTCGGCTGAAGCCTTCCTCCTGCTCCAGCGTGGGGAGGTGGAGGCCGTCGCGATCCATGTGATTGCCCATGTCGTCGGATCGCTGGCCGCCACGGCCGTCGGCTTCCTCACGGCCCGTGCGCTCTGGCGGCCCGCCGTGCCGGGTTGACGCCCCTTCGGGCAGCCCCTACGCTTCTCGACACGGAGATGGCATTCCTCCGCGAACCGCCCCGCAACGGGCTGATGATGCCTACATGTCCTGGTTTCCGGGAATGTAGGCCTGCGTGCCGCGCTCTCGATCCTAGGTGATTTTCTACGACCTGGATGCTTCATGCGCGCTCTCCGCTCCCTCGAACAATGGGAACTGATCCCCCACATCGGCAAGTGGCTGCTACTGGCCTGTGCCGCTGCCGTGCTGGCGGGCACTGCCTCTGCCTGGTTCCTGCTCAGCCTCGACTGGGCTACACAGACCCGCGAAGCCACGCCTTGGATCATGGCGTTGCTGCCGGTCGCCGGCTTTGCCGTGGGTTGGGCCTACTACCGGCTGGGAAAGCCGGTGGAAGCCGGCAACAACCTGATCATTGATGAAATCCACGACCCTCGAAAGGTCATTCCGCGACGCATGGTGCCGCTGGTGTTCATCGGGACGGTGGTGTCGCACCTGTTCGGCGCCTCGGTGGGCCGCGAAGGCACGGCGGTCCAGATGGGTGGGGCCTTGGCGGATCAGGTGACCGCGTTGTTCCGGTTACGGCCAGAAGACCGCCGGGTGCTGCTGATGGCAGGCATGAGCGCCGGGTTTGCCGCCGTCTTCGGCACCCCGCTGGCCGGCGCGCTGTTCGGCTTGGAGGTCCTGGCGATTGGCCGACTCCGCTACGACGCGCTGTTCCCCTGCGTCATCGCCGCGATCGTCGCCGATCGGGTGTGCCTGGCGTGGGGTGTCCATCACACCGCGTATGTCGTGGGCACCATCGCCCCGGTCACGGGCTGGACGATCTCGGCCGTCATCGTTGCCGGCGTCATCTTCGGCCTGGTCGGCCTGCTGTTTGCCACGGCGACCCACCGGGTAGGGGCCTGGATGAAGCGACTGATCGGCTACCCGCCGTTGCGCCCCTTTGTCGGTGGCGCCGTGATCGCGGGGTCGGTCTATCTGCTCCACACCCAGGCCTACATCGGCTTGGGCATCCCCACCATCGTGGCGGCGTTTGACCATCCGTTGCCCTGGTGGGACAGCGTCGGCAAGTTTGGTTACACCGTGGCCTCGCTGGGGTCGGGCTTCAAGGGAGGCGAGGTGACCCCGCTGTTCTTCATTGGCGCCACCCTGGGCAACAGCCTGGCCCCGCTGCTCCACCTGCCGTTTGCCATGTTGGCGGGCCTGGGCTTTGTCGCCGTGTTCGCAGGGGCCGCCAACACCCCGTTGGCCACCACCGTCATGGCCATCGAACTGTTTGGCCCGCAGATCGCTCCGTTTGCGGCCATCGCCTGCGTGGCCAGCTACCTGTTCTCCGGGCATACCGGCATTTATCACGCCCAGCGGCTGGGCCGCGCCAAGCACCTGCGTCACTTGCCCGAAGATCTTCGCCTCAGCGACCTGCCGGCCTATCGGCGTCGTCAGCGCGACGTCCAGCCCACCGAAGTGCCCAAATCATGAGCGGAGTGCCCATGCTCGACCTTGTTGCCGTTCGTTTGTATTTCCCCGCCTCGGCCCGCGCCAGCCGATCGCGGTTTTGGCATCACCTGAGTGCCCCGGTCCTCGCGCATCACCTGCTCAGAGTGGCGCATCAGGCCAAGATCGAGCAGGCGATCCTCCACCATGTGGATGCCGGCTACCTTAAAGGGCAGCGGCTCTCGCACCACCATCCGGAAGCGTCGGCGATGGGACATCCGCAGTGCCTGGAACTGGTGGATCGCCGCGAGATCTTGGAACAGTTCCTCCAAGAGCACGCGGCCGAGCTTCAGCAGGTGCGCGTGCTCATGCTCTCGTGCGAAACACCTGAAGTTGCCACCACGCTCGATTAGGAGAGCACCACGATGAAAGGCTATCGGATTCTGTTTTTCACCCAAGAGAACCGCACGATCCACGGCGATACCGTGGGCCAATGGATCCTTCAGCGCGCACGGAAGCTGGGCGCGGCAGGTGGCACGATGACCGCAGGCGGGGAGGGCTTCGGGCACTCGGGAACGATCCACTCAGCGGGGTTCTTCGAAATGGCTGATCGCCCCATGACGGTGTCGGTCGTGACCGACTGTCGACCCCCCGTTGGTTAGTGCCAACCATAACCCGAGGTTGCCGGATCATTCTGCTGCCTGAATTCTGCGGGCGTCAGCCCGCCTAAGCTGTCGTGCGGTATCTCGCGGTTGTAGTCGGCTAGCCAAAGCTCTGCCTGCTCGCGCACTTCGGTCAGGTTCCGAAACACGTGCATGTCGAGGACACCACGCCGGAAGCTGCCGTTGAAGCGCTCGATGAAGCCGTTCTGCATCGGCCTTCCCGGCTCGATGAAGTCGAGCTTGATGCCTTTGCGTTCTGCCCATTCCGCCAGCGCAAGAGCGACGAATTCCGGACCGTTGTCCAGGCGAAGCTTCGACGGATAGCCGCGCCACGCGGCGACACGTTCGAGCGTTCGGATCACTCGCGATGCAGGAAGATTAAGGTCGATTTCCACAGCGAGTGCCTCGCGGCTGAAGTCGTCGATGACGTTGAACGTTCGGAACCGGCGGCCGTCCCAGAGCGCGTCGGACATGAAGTCGATGGACCAGCTTCCGTTGATCGCCTCGCCGGTCACCAGTGGTAGCGGGTGACGCGTCGGGACACGCTTCTTGCCGCGTCGGCGGCGATTCAACTGCATCTGGCAATACACGCGCCACACCCTCTTGTGGTTCCACGGCAGGCCGCGCCGGCGGATGATCTGAAATAGCTTGTCGAAGCCGCGCTCGGGGAATCGCTCAGCCAGCTCCGCTAATAGCCCGATGACGGGCTCTGAGCTTGCCCGGATTTGATGGACACCCATCGTGAGCCGTAAGGTTCGTCCAGAGGTGTCCCATGTCAAAAAGAATTCGTCGTCAGTTCACACCTGATTTCAAGGCCGGCGCGGTTGCCCTGGTCCTTGAGCGAGGTCAGCCGGTGTCTCGGGTATGCCGTGACCTGGATCTGGTCGAGAGTGTCTTCAGGCGCTGGATCGAGAAGGCTCAAGCCGGTTCTGGAGCGCCTTCGCGATCGCCCCCCGCCGTTCCGCTGACGGCCGAGCAGGCCGAGATACAGCAGCTTCGACGCGAGAACGAGATCCTGCGGATGGAGCGTGACATCCTAAAAAAAGCGACGGCGTTCTTCGCCAAGGAATCGAGCTGAAATGCCGGTTTATCGAAGCGGAGAGCGCGTCGTACTCCATCGTGGTTCTCTGCCGGCTGCTCGAGGTGGGTCGCAACAGCTTCTATGCCTGGCGGCATCGCCAAAAGCATCCGAGCCCCCGCGTGCTTCGTGACCGCCAGCACCTGGCGCAGCTGAAGCAGTTGCATGAGCGCAGCCGAGGGCTTTACGGCAGTCCCCGGCTATGGCATCTGGCTCGTGAGCAGGGGCTGAGCCTGGGGCGCCATGCGACCGCCCGCTTGATGCGCCAGGGCGGTCTCGTCGGGCGCAGCTGGCGTACAAGCAAGGCATCACGACGGGCCGCCACGGTGTCCGTGGTGGCCGATAACCATGTTGATCGATGCTTCACCACGGCCGCCCCTGATCAGGTCTGGGTAACGGACATGACACAGTTCGCCACGCAACAGGGTCCAATGTATCTGGCCGTCGTGATCGATCTGTACGCCCGGCGAGTGATTGGCCACGCAACGGCTGCGACTATGCATACCGACTTGCCCTTGCAGGCCTTGCGCATGGCCGTAAGCCAGCGCGGTTCGGCGCAGGGAGTGCTCCATCACTCCGACCAGGGCAGTCAATACACGAGCGCGGCTTACCAGGCCGAACTCGCTCGACTGGGTATGCGGGTGAGCATGAGCCGGCGCGGCGAGTGTTGGGACAACGCGGTGGCTGAGAGCTTCTTCAGTACGTTGAAGTGCGAGATCGCAGCCCCACGCCGCTACGCCTCGATCGAGGAGGCACGCCACGTGGTTTTTGAATACATCGAAGTGTTTTATAACCGGCAGCGCTTACACTCGACCAACGGCTATCGATCGCCTGCGGCGACCGAAGCTGCTACCCCATAACTTGAGTGTCCATTAAACCGGGGCAAGCTCACTCGTCGCGATCAGGGCGAGCCTTGTAGCGCAGCGTAGATCGCGAGAAGCCTAGTGCCTCACAGGCCCGGCGCTCGCTCCATCCGTGCTGCTCGACCAGCCAGGTGATGAGCGGGCGCTTATGCGCCGGGTCTACAGCTTTTTTGCGATGAGATCTTTAAGCCCGTGGTTCTCCATCGCCAGATCCGCATACATGCGCTTGAGCTTGTTGTGCTCCGCTTCCAGGTCACGCAGGCGATGAACATCCGACGCCTCCATGCCACCGTACTTCGATTTCCAGGTGTAGTAGGTCGCCTCGGAAATGCCCAGCTCCCGGCACATGTCCTTGACCTGCCTGCCGCCTTCGACCTGCTTCAGCGTCGCAACGATCTGGCTCTCGGTGAATTTGCTCTTGCGCATCGTGGGTCTCCTTGGGGATATTTTGCCCGGAGACCTCGGTTTATGTCTGGAGTAAGTTTACGGGGGGTCGACACTCCCGCTCGCCTCGTAGCCCGTGAGGAGCATTTCTTTGAGATGCGGTTCACCGGCGGCCGCGACCAAGGTTGGCATCCAGTCTTCGGCTGACATCGTTTCATTGATGATCACGCCCGGCTCGATGACACCAGGCCAACGCGCGAGCATCGGCACCCGGAAACCGCCCTCGTAGACCCGACGTCCCCCCGGTTTTGAGTAGTGGGACGGTTTGCGTTGGACCTCAAGACTCACGGGAGTACAACAACACTCGCCCAAAGTCCTGGAGCGCCGGTCGCGACAACTTGTAGAGCTGGGCGGGCCGCCCCTTGCCGGCGCGTGTTCGCTCGCCACGCGCCTTGATGATCATCCCCTGCTCGGCCACTTTGCGACGAAAGGTCGACTGATCCAGCTGTTGATCGAGTGCCGCCTCGTAAACCGCAATGAGCTCGGGTAGGGTGAACGTGTCCGGGAGAAGGAACGCTGGTAACGATGAATAGGAAGCCTTGCTGCGTACACGATCAAGCGCGGTGGCCACAATGGATCGGTGATCAAACGGAAGGTCTGGACAGGGACGTACGGGTACCCAGCGCGTTCGCGCTGAATCGAGGCCCACGACTTTGTGCTCGGGAAGCAGCGCCAAATAGGCCACGGAAAGAGACCAGCCGCGCAGGTCGCGCGTGGCGTTACCTATCGTACATAACTGCTCGAGGTACGCCACCTCGCCGCCGGTCTTGGTCCGGAATACCCGACGCACCGTATCGTCCAGCGACCGATCGGTATCGATGTGCACGAAGCCGCCGGGCAGCGTCCAGGTACCAGGCGCCACCTCAGCATCTGCCGCACGCTGCGCCAATAGGAGTTGCAGGCTGCCGTCCTTCAGCGTCAGTACGACCACGTCGGTGGTCACGATGGGGGTGGGAAAGTCGTTGGTCACGACCCAGTCCTCTCATATTTCTTTTTATATACAAATATATGGGAAACTTTACCAATAAAAACAATGGCCTTTGCGCATATATTTGCCTATTTGATAGATAGTTGCAAATAACAAGTAATTGGTAAGATACCACCCATGGACCTCCTCACCGCCACTGCCACTGATCTGCTCTCCGCACCCGATGCTCTTTGGGAGACCGCCTTGGTTGGCGGCGCTTCCGACAGACTGCTGACACTTCGGCGTCTGGCAGGCCGATGGCATCCTGATCACTGCACCGACCCGGCCGCCGACGAGGTCTTCGCCCGGATCCAGGCCGAACGCCGGCGTGTGGCCGGCGCCGCGCGAACAGTCGCTGGTGGTCGCCGCGCCACCGAAGCAAGGCCCGTTTTTGAGAGCACGATGGAGGACAACGGCAAACGTTGGACCATGCCGTACGTGGCCACCTATGGCGACGAACTCGGCACCGTCTATATCGGCCGTCGAACGCTACTGGAGGTCATGCCATTGGATCTGGCCGATCTCGCCGATCGCTCTGTCGCGCAGACGGCACGTTGGACCTTTGCATCCTCGGCAATGGAGCAGCAGATGCTCCCCTGTTTGCCGGACGTGGCAACGCTGCATCGCACCGCCGATTCCATCCTTGTGGTGCGCCCACGAAATCCGGACCTGGTTCGTTTGGCTGACGTGATGGCTCACGTCGGCGTTGTGCCCATCGAGCACGTGGCGTGGATCGGTTCGGGGCTCTGGAATCTTGCCTGCTATCTTGAATTTGCTGGGCGAGCACACCCCGTTATCGATGCCACCACGATATGGATTGACGTGGCCAAGCATCGCGTGGTGCTCCTGGGGGCATGGGGATGTGCGGGTGCCATAGGCGAGCGTTGGGTGGCGCTTCCATCACGATCGTTGGCCGATGTCACGCCTGCGTGGCGGGCTGATCCTGTGCAGCGCAGCGCACTTGGCCATATTCAGATCCGCCGCCTTCTTCGCGAACTGTTGGGTGACGTGACAGGCATGGGTCCTCCGCCAGCGCACACCCCCATATCACTCATCACTTTCGCCCGTAACCCGGCCGCCGGCGCGGCGGCTGAGCAATACCGTTCCTGGCAACAAGTCGTGCAAGCCACGTTTGGCAAGCCGCGGTTCGTGGCCTGGAATCTTCCGACCAACCTTATCTATCCGGAGAACTGACATGGGAAGTGCACGTTGGAGTTCCAGCGACTGGGACCACTACTCGGCGAGGACCAGCACAAAGTCGCGTGACGCCATCTTCGAATCGCGCGGGATGCGCCCAGAGTACGACCCGAAAGACATCAAGGTCCGTGAATCGCTCGACTCGGACGCCAACCCACAGTCGACGCCAATCATCGTGGCACTCGACGTCACGGGATCGATGGGCAAGATCCCGGAGGCCCTCATCAAGGGTAGTCTTGGCACGTTCATCGAAGAGGTCTACAACCGCAAACCCGTCACTGATCCGCACCTGATGTTTATGGGCGTAGGCGATGCCTTCTTCGACGCAGCGCCATTGCAGGTTACACAGTTCGAGGCGGACCTTCGGATTGCCGAGCAATTGGCGTCGGTATGGCTTGAGGGCCGTGGCGGAGGAAACGACAGCGAGTCGTATCACCTGCCGTGGTACTTCGCCGGCCTGCGCACCAAGATCGACTCGATGCCCAAGCGCGGCAAGAAGGGCTATCTCTTCACTGTAGGCGATGAAAAGGTGCCGCCGGCGCTCACGCCTGATCAGGCGATGCGTGTGTTTGGTGACGCCGTCGAGCGGGATTACACCGCCGCCGATCTGCTGGCGCTGGCGGAACGCTCGTATCACGTGTTCCACATCATCGTCGAAGAGGGCAATGCCTGCCGTAATCCAGTCATGCGCGAACAGGTGTTTGCCACCTGGAGCGACTTGATGGGGCAGCGTGTTATTCCGCTGTCGGATTTCACCAAGTTATCGGAGGTGCTGGTGTCCACGATCCAGGCCAACGAGGGCGCACACGTCGCTGATGTGGCGGCGAGCTGGTCGGGAGCGACCGCGCTGGTCGTGAAGCGCGCTCTGTCCAACTTGCCGGCGGTGGCCGTAGGCTCGGCGCCGAAGCTGACGCGATTCTGAGCGCGGGGATAGGTCATGGTGATGCGCATGCAGGCGGTCATCGGCGCTGGCTACGGTGACGAGGGCAAGGGCCGCACGGTCGATGCACTCGTTGCCGCGGCGCAGGGAGATGGATTGCGTCCGTGGGTTGTCCGCTACAACAGCGGCGCCCAAGCAGGTCATACGGTAGTGACACCGGACGGCCATCGGCATGTGTTTCACCAGGTGGGTAGCGGCGCGTTCCTGGGCGCCCCCACATATCTCGGTCCCGAAGTCGTTTTGAATCCGTGGTTGCTGGATGGGGAGCTTGATGCACTGGCGGCGTGCGGCGTGAATGTGCCGAGATTGATCGCGGATCCGAGCGCCCCGGTATCGGTGCCTTGGGATGCCATGATCAATCAGGCGCTGGAGCATGCGCGCGGTGCAGGTCGCCACGGCAGTTGTGGCGTGGGCTTTGGGGAGACCGTGGGGCGGTCAGAATATCCACCCTTTGCATTGCGCGGCATCGACCTGACTGACGATGCGCGCATACGCGCCAAGCTGGCAGCGATTCGTCACGAGTATCTGCCGCGCCGATTGGAAGTGATTGGTCTGCCCCCGGATGCGCTGGATGCATGGGTGGACAACTCTGCGCTGATTGATCGATTCGTAGCCGACGCGCTGTCGCTGGGCGCACGCCTGGAATGGTGTGCGCCTGCCATTTTGGCTGATCAGGAAGCGCTGGTGTTCGAGGGTGCGCAAGGGCTGCGATTGGATCAAGACCTCGGAGACTTTCCGTTCGTCACCCGCTCCCACACCGGACTGCCGGGTATTGCACGCTTGGCGCATGATGCGGGATTGAGCGGGCTGTGTCCGCTCGACGTGCATTACGTGACACGCGCTTACGGGACACGTCACGGTGCAGGTCCGTTGCCTGAGGAACTTTCTGTCGCGCCTGCACCGGGATTTAGCGACCCCACCAATGTTCCCAATCCCTATCAAGGCACCTTGCGCTTCGCTCTCCTCGACCCAGACGCGCTGCGCAGCGACATCGAGCGCGATCTTGAACGTGTTTCTCATGCCCCTCATCGACAGGTAGGAACGCGACCACTTGCGGGTGATCCTCGCGACGTCGAAATACTGGACGCGCGTCCGCTACTCGAAGTCACCTGCCTGGATCAGATGGGACCACACGCCCTGTGGCGCAACGGCACCCGCTGGCTGACCGCCGACCTGGCGTCGGCTACGGCCGAGGCGATAGGCATCCCCTTGGCTGCGGAGGCGTGGGGACCTGCTCGCACGGATCGAACCGAATCAGCGCTCGACGAAGAGCACAAAAGAATGATTCCGGCCATCGGCGAATGCCGCGAAGAGGCGGTGCTTGACTCGTGTTACGTGGTCTAGGAAAAACAACAAACAAACAGGGTCTAAAGAGGTGTTTCTTCGTTCCGGATAAAACGTAAGGTGATTATGGAAGAGCATTTGGATGCCAGCGTTGCGGGCTCAGCGAAGGTAGAAAACTACTTCGCACAGCTGGAGCGGTGGCCTGCGACCGGCCATCACATAATGGCGCACTTCGATGCCGATTCCATCGTCGTGTACCAAGCGTATAAGCCATCGATCGCAGCATTTGCCGTGAAGCACCAGCGCTTTGGCGGCGGTTTCAGCACCGATCGTATGAGTTGGATCAAGCCCAACTTTCTTTGGATGATGTATCGGTCGGGCTGGGCCCAGAAAGCCGATCAGGAGCGCATCCTCGCCGCGCGCTTGTCGCGGCGCCTGTTCGATGATCTGCTGCACTCGGCGGTGCCCTCTTCATACGATCAGAGCCGGTTCGCAACGCACGATGCATGGAAAGAAGCCGTCCGATCATCCCATGTGCGGTTGCAGTGGGATCCCGATCATGACCCGAACGGACGGCCGCTGGAGCGCCGTGCGGTGCAATTGGGGCTGCGTGGTGCGGCCTTGGCCAGGTACGTCGAAGAGGCATTGTCCATTACAGATATCACGGACTTTGTTGCCATGCAGCGCGCACATCTGGACGGCGATCTCGGGTTGCTGGTCATGCCGCATGAACAGGTATACCGTCCAAGCGAAGCAGCCGCTACCGTAGCGGGCATCGACCCTCTTTGATCGCGCCGACTCCAACCGGGACTCTCTGCAAATGTCCATCGAATCGTTCGACCTTGGCTGGCTATTGAACGCGACTCGCGTTGGCGTCCAGCCGAAGTACGTCTTCTTCTGGGGGCATACAGCGACAAGCCCGGGTGTCGTCGGGAAGGAATGCTTCTCGCAATGGTATCCGGCGAGTTTCTCCGTCGGTGGCCGGGAGTTCTCAACTGCGGAGCACTTCATGATGGCCAGCAAGGCAATGCTTTTCGATGATCAGCAGATATACGAGCGAATTCTCGTTGCTCGTACTCCGGGAGAAGCTAAACATCTAGGCCGCGAAGTACGACATTTTGTAGAGCGGCTCTGGAAGGAGGCTTGCTTCGATATTGTTGTTCAGGGTAATCGGGCGAAGTTCGATCAGAACCCGGCGCTGCGTGACGTCCTGCTAAGCACACGCAACCGCGTGTTGGTTGAAGCGAGTCCCGTGGATCGGCTTTGGGGCATCGGCCTGAGCAGCGATGATCCGCGCGCCTCAGATCCCGAGTTGTGGGAAGGGCCAAACCTTCTGGGGTTCGCGCTTATGGAGGTCCGCCGGATGTTGAACCAGGGCGGTCCCTGACATGTCGGCTTTCGACTGCGGCTTCAGGCGGTCTGCTCAACCGAATTGAGCGTATTGGTCCTGGCAAGGGCTAGGCGACCGGAACCGGCTGCGGAGTCTGAGCGGGAACGAAGAGGGGGCTCCTCCGGATTCAACAAATTGACGAGCCTGAGTAAAGACAGAACGCTCGGGCGATCGATGAGTGGTCAAACTATGCGAGACGGACGTGGCCAAACTATGTGAGATCGCGCAGCTGCGACGCTTACTCCGGAGCTTCGCCCAGCGTCCAGCTCTTACCCTCCCAAGGATGACCCTCAGGGACGCGCGACTTGGCATTGTAGGACTGGATCCATCCGGGGTAGCACGCCGGCAGGGCACTCGCGGCATCCAACTGCGCCAGATCATCCGCCGACAAGGCCAGATCGAAAGCCCCCAGGTTGGATTGCAGCTGGTCGGGGCGCTTGACGCCGATGATGACGCTAGTCACCGCCTTGCGCGAAAGCAGCCATGCCAGCGCGGCCTGCGCCGGTGTTGCCGTGTGACGATCGGAGACCACGCGCAACGCGTCGATGACGTCGTAGGCCATTTCCTCGTCCACTGGCGGGAACGCGATGCGTGCACGGCGCGCCGTCGCGTCGCTCGTGCCGGAACGGTCGAACTTGCCGGACAAGAGACCGCCGGCCAGCGGGCTCCAGCAGAGCAAGCCGAGCCCCTGGTCCTGGGCGAGCGGGAGCAGTTCTCGCTCAACATCGCGCCCGGCCAGTGAGTAATACGCCTGGATCGAAACAAAGGGCTCGAGGTTGAGCCGCGCCGCGAGACCCAGCGCTTTCATCAGCTGCCAGGCCGCAAAGTTCGAGCAACCTACATGGCGCACCTTGCCCGATCGCACCATGTCATCCAGGGTCCGAAGCGCGACCTCTGCCGGCGTCAACGGGTCAAAGTTATGGAGCTGATAGAGGTCGATATAGTCCGTCTTCAACTGTTTCAGGCTGCCGTCCAGCGCGGCCATCATGTGATGGCGTGACTGGCCCAGGTCGTTGACACCCGGACCCGTTCTGGCGCTCGCCTTCGTGGCCACCACCAGCTCCGGCCAGGATCTCACCCAGGACCTCTTCGGAGCCCCCCATGCCATAGACATCGGCCGTGTCCAGCATATTGATGCCAGCTTCCATGGCCGCGCCGAGAATGCGATCGGCCTCACGGGCATCCAAGCGGCCAATGGCATTGCCGGCAGCGGTGTCCGCGCCACCGAAAGTCATGGTGCCCAGACAAAAGCGCGATACAAAGAGTCCAGTGGCGCCCAAGGTGGCGTAGTGCATGGCGAGACATCCGTTGAGGGGGGATGTCATGGTGGCGCGGCAATAGCCGGACGGTCTATCCTTCGTCGTCGCCATTTCATAAGCGATCGTCCATGACCGACCCCCTGTCAGGCTTTTTTCGTGCCGTCACCATCCAGAGCGTCGTTTCCGCCCAAGTGACGGTGCGTGGCGATTGGGGCGCTCGCTATCCAGCCTACCGACACTTGAAGTTCGGCAGCCTTCTGGCAGGCGAACGCTGGATCGGTGTGGAGGGAGAAAGCCCCATACGAATGCACGCGGGCGATTTTTACCTTCTGACCGACGGGCGTCCTTACTACGTCGCTTCGGCGCCGGGTACGCCATTGGTCGATGGTGCGGTTGCCTTCGCAATGGGAGGCGACCCCTCCGGCGCCTTGGAGGTCGGCTCGGGCGCGATATCGAGCATGGCGATCGGCGGACGGTTCACCTTTTCGGATGACGATATGGCCGGGCAGCTTCGCTTCCTTCCCGCACTGATTCACATTCGAGCAAGCGAGGACACCCAAGGGCGCCTGGCGAACCTCCTGGCGATACTCAAGGAGGAAACGCAACATGCAGCCCCGGGCGCGAGGTTCGCGTTGGCAAACGTTGCCAACCTGATCCTGGTGCGCATCCTTCGTATCTACGCGGCACGCGTCGATATCGGGCCTAGTTGGCTTTGCGGCTGCCTTGACCCGGCGATTTCGGCAGTCCTGTCGGTCATGCACCAAAAGCCGCAGATGCGCTGGACCGTGCAGACACTCGCTAACCACGTCGGCCTCTCGAGATCGGCCCTGGCAGAGCGGTTTCAGCAAAAGGTGGGCCAGGCGCCCATCGCCTACTTGACGCAATGGCGCATGCTGCTGGCTCGCGTGGCCCTACGCCAAGGCCAGCCCATCGCGACCTTGGCAAGCGAGATTGGCTTTGGCTCGGCCGCAGCATTCGGCCTGGCGTTCAAGCGCGAAACCGGCCTCAGCCCGGGGCGCTATCGGCACCATGCGACAAGCCCCAACCATCCCGTATAGGTAGGCGCACTTCGCACGGCCGCCACGCTCAGAGACCAGGCGCAATGGGCGCCAACATGTGTCGACTGGGCAACGTAAGCGCATCCCGCAATTTCGAGAAGTTGGCTGGCACTAGCTGTTAGCGGTCAAACTATGCGAGACGGGTGTGGCCAAACTATGTGAGATCGCGCAATGGCGAGAAACCGGGCAGTGCCGGAACGAGTCGTCCCGGCCCCAGCACATATCCGGCAACTTGACGTCACATCCTGTCCCCGGACCACCATGCGCAGCGACGATGCTGCAATCCGCATACGCAAAGTAAGCGGTCAAAATACCTGCAATCGGTGTCTCACGCTTAAGTGCGTTGCAAATCCATCAGTCCCTGACCAGAATCCGACGCGTTCGCGACGGACTCAACCAAATCACAGGGGAAAAAAATGGATTTCATCGATCAGGTGAGGGCTCTTGCGTCCCGCGTGGCCCAGGCGAAGGATCTTCTACAGACAGAAGAAGCCACCAAGAATGCAATGGTGATGCCCTTCATTCAACTGCTCGGTTTCAACGTATTCGATCCGACCGAAGTCACGCCGGAACTCGTTGCTGACGTAGGCACCAAGAAGGGCGAAAAAGTCGACTACGCCATCCTGAAAGATGGCGTCCCGATCATGCTGTTCGAATGCAAGAAAAGCGGTGCCGACCTGCACATCAATCACGCAAGTCAGCTGTTTCGGTATTTCCACGTTACCGAATCGCGTTTTGGCGTGTTGACCAACGGTATCGTGTATCGCTTCTTCACCGATCTCGAGCGATCGAACAAGATGGATGAGCGGCCCTTTTTCGAGTTCAACATTCTCGAATTCCGCGATCAGGATGTCGATGAACTACGAAAGTTCGCCAAGTCGAGTTTCGATGTAGAAAACATCCTAAACACGGCCAACCAACTCAAGTACACCCGATCTATCCAGAATACGCTTCGCGACTGGATGACTCACCCCCCGGAAGAGTTCGTAAAGCTGGCGTCAGCCGAGTTTCTTGCAGGCAAGCAGTTCAGGGGTGCGATCAAGGAACTGTTTACCCAGGTCACAAAGCAGGCATTCCAGCAATTGGTCGGCGATAAGATCAACGAGCGCCTCAAGGGTGCGATGACGCCCGACCCCATGCTGTCGCCGCTTCCGGTAGTCGCCGACGTGGATGCCGAGGATGAAGAAGACGGGTATGAGACGACCGAAAGCGAGCTGGAAGCATTCCAGATCGTGCGCGCCATACTTCGCCCGGTTGTGAAACCGGGACGCATCTTCATGCGGGATGCAGCCAGTTACTGCGCGATTCTATTCGACGACAACAATCGCAAACCGGTTTGCCGCCTACGCTTCAACAATGAAAATCGACTCGTCGTTGGTCTTTTTAATGACCGGAAGGAAGAGGAGCGATTCCCCATTGAAAGCCTTGACCAGCTATTCGACATGGACGAGCGCCTGAAGGCTACGGTGCTAGGCTATCTGGGTGCTGACGGAAGCAAGCCTGTCGCTGCGACCGCCTGAGTCGCTTCATAGCCGCGGTCAGTTCCGCCTGCAACAAAACGACCGGTAGGCACCGAGACCCTACACCGGGATGTTGACCTGATGGATAGCAAGGCAGTCAGCCGGGAAATAAAGCAGAGGATCTGGGCCAGCCTCAAGACCATAGGCTTCGACACGTTCACATCGCGCACGGCTTGGCGGCATGGCGCCGACACCATCGACGTCTTCAACTTGCAATCGTTTAGCAAGTACGACGCCGATGTGCTCGGTATCACCACATTCTCGTTCAGGGTCAACCTTGGCAGGTACCTGGCATACATACCTCCGCAGTGGCCTCCGAAGATCAAGGCCGGCAAGCAGGTGCCAGAGGAACACCAGTGTCACTTTCGAGGAAGGCTCCTTCCTTCGTTAGCTATCCTTGGCAGCAACGACACCGTTTGGGCGATCGACGAAGCCGGTCGAAACCTGCCCTGGTGCATCCAGGACATCGTGAATCAGCTGCCCAAGGCCATGGAATGGTACGCATCCATGAATAATCCGGCAGACGTACTACGCATCCTTCTCTACGAAAAAGGCGATACGCC
Organism: Xanthomonas sp. NCPPB 2632; assembly: GCF_041228075.2. NCBI lineage: Bacteria > Pseudomonadati > Pseudomonadota > Gammaproteobacteria > Lysobacterales > Lysobacteraceae > Xanthomonas > Xanthomonas sp. NCPPB 2632. The sequence goes on along the minus strand of NZ_CM192979.1, from coordinate 197,054 downwards.
CGAGCGGCACGGTTTTGGTCGAAACCCTTCACCGATCCGGTCGTATGCCGCGGGCTACGTTGCCCTGGCCCTTGGCGACCGGGTCACCGCGACGAGGCTGCTTCAGGAAGCCGTCGACTCGAAGCGCTTCGTACACCTTTTCTCGAGCGTCGAAGGCGCTATGTATCGCGCACTTTGAACGCTCCATGGTTATCGTGTCGCCCACGTCGGTAGTTGGGCGCAAACACGCGGCAGGATCGGCGCAAACCGCAACATCTTGCGCATGATCAATAAGCTGGACTGAAACATCCTTGTCATTACGGCGACCTACGGTGGCTTGCTCGACAAGCCATCAACGATGACCCCCATGGACAACTCCCGACGCCGTTTCCTGGGCGTCGCCGGCGGATTCGCCGGTGCATGCGTTCTCGTCGACACGTTTCGCGTGGCCCAGGCAATGGATATGCCGATGACCATGCCGATGAAGCAACGCATGGCCATGCCCTCCCTGGCCGCGCCGAACGTGCCGCTGGTCAACCCGGTGACCATGGCAAGGTTCGTCGATGCCCTGCCCGTGCCACCGATCGCCGTGCCCACGGGCAAGCGTGCCCACCCCGCGTTCGGCGGCCGGCAGCTACCGTTCTATCGCATGCCGATGCGCGCCTTCAGTGCCAAGGTGCACCGGGATCTGCCGCCGACACCGCAATGGGGTTACGCGGGGTGTACGCCGGGCCCCACGATCATGACGCGCCGTGGCGAGCCGGTGCTGGTGGAATGGGCCAACGAGCTTCCCACCCGGCATTTCCTGCCCATCGATCACAACATTCATGGCGCGGAGAAATCGAAACCCGACGTTCGCACCGTCACCCATGTGCACGGTGCGCGCGTATCCGCGCCGAATGACGGTTGGCCGGAAGACTGGTACGTGCCGGGTAAATCGTCGACCGCCCTCTGCCCGGGCGACCAGGACGCCACCACCTTGTGGTACCACGATCACGCCATGGGCATCACGCGACTGAACATCTACGCGGGCCTGTTCGGCAGCTTCCATGTGCACGACGACGAAGAGCAGGCCCTGGGGCTGCCTTCGGGCGAATTCGACATTCCGCTGATGCTTTACGACCGCCTGCTCGCCAGGAGCGGCAAGCTCTACTACCCGGTGTCGGATGACGCCGACGCGCCCTGGGTGCCCGAATGCCGCGGCGACGCGGTGTTGTGCAACGGCAAGCTGTATCCGTATCTCGAGGTGGAGCCGCGCCGTTACCGCCTGCGGCTGATCAACGTGGCCAATACCAGCTTCTTCAACCTGTCTCTGTCACATGGCAAACCGTTCCAGCAGATCGGCAGCGACCAGGGCCTGCTGGCAGCGCCCACCGATCGCCTGCGCATCGAACTCTACCCGGCCGAACGGGCCGAGGTGATCGTCGACTTCAGTGCGTACGCCGGCCAGTCGGTGCAGCTACGCCATCAGGCCGATGGCATCGTGGAGTTCCGCGTTCGCGCCAAGGGTCGCCGCGATACCTCGGTGGTACCGGCCGCGTTGCGGCCAGTGCAGCGCATCGATCCATCCACGGCGGTGCAGGACCGCGTGCTTGCCCTGGGCGAGCAGGACGATTCCGGCGGCAATCCGATGACGATGCTGCTTGATGGAAAGATGTGGAGCGATCCCATCAGCGAAAAACCAAAGAAAGGCACGGTGGAAACATGGACGTTCGTCAACGTGACCGGCGACGCGCACCCTATCCACCTGCACCTTGTGCGCTTCCAGGTGCTGGAGCGCCGTCCGTTCGACCTCTTCGCGTGGAACGCCCGCAAGGAACTGAAGTTCACCGGGCCGTCGATGCCACCCGCAGCGCATGAAGCGGGCTGGAAAGACACCGTACGCTGTGACCCAGGCATGGTCACCCGCATCATCACGCGCTTCGACGGCGAGCCAGGCAAGTACGTCTGGCACTGCCATTACCTCGAGCACGAAGACAACGAAATGATGCGCCCCTACGAACTGGTCTGAAGCCCTTCGCTTTTTGTTACGACCGCAACGATTGTTCGCAATATCTTGCATTGACACGCGAATGTCATCACGGACTCACGCATTGTCGCGTGTGTGCCAACGATTGGTCACATGCGGGGTAGATGCTCAGTCTGGTCGATAGGCCACACACACAACCTTATCGACACGCATCAGGGGGAAGACTTCAGGTAGGGAGAGATTCAAAATGCTTACACGGTTGCACCGCACACGGCTTTTGCCGCTGTTGATGGGGGCGCTTTCCGCCGGCCTCGCCGGCGTCGTCAGCGCGCAGGACACCACGCCGCCCGACCACGATGCGCCGTTCCGCCAGAATGTGCCCGTGGCTCCCTTCAACAACCCGGGCGGTCTTCCCGGCGGCATCGTCTTGATGCACAAGCCTCACCATGGCCAGGACAACAGCGACAATACGGTTACCCCGATCAAGCACGTGATCCTGCTGATCGGTGAAAACCGCACGTTCGACCACGTCTATGGCACCTACACGGCGCCCAAGGGGCAGTCGGTGGACAACCTGCTGTCCAAAGGCATCGTCAATGCCGACGGCACGCCGGGTCCGAACGTGGACCTTGCCACACAGTACATGGCTTCGAGCACCGGCAAGTTCGACATGTCGCCCAAGAAGGCCGGCAAGTACAAGACCCTTCCGCAGATGAACACCGGTGGCGCACCCACCGCGGCACCCTTCGCTTCCGCGACGCAGGCACAGGCCATCGAGCCGGCCCTGCCCGATGACGCTTACGACATGCTCGCTGCCGGTGGCACGGGCCTGCCCAACCGCGTGGTCGATACCCGCTTCCCGGCCAAGCTCGCCAACGCGCCGGTCGACATGCATGCGTCGATCGGCTACGACGCCTACGCCAACAGCCCCGTGCACCGCTTCTTCCAGATGTGGCAGCAGCTCGATTGCGACACCAAGGCCTCCACCGCCGCCAACCCGAGCGGCTGTCGCCACGACCTGTTCCCCTGGGTCGAAACGACCATCGGTGCGGGCACCAACGGCAAGCCGCTACCGTCAAACTTCAACGACCAGAGCACCGGTGAAGGCGCCACTGCCATGCAGTTCCTGAACATGGCTCAGGGCGATGCACCGTACTTCAAGAAGCTGGCCCAGAAGTATGCGCTGAGCGATAACTTCCACCAGTCGGTGATGGGCGGCACGGGTGCCAACCACATCATGCTGGGTTACGGCACCTTGATCTACTACGCCGACGCCAACGGCGATCCGGCCACCCCGCCAAAAAACCAGATCGAGAACCCGGACTCGCAGTTCGGTACCAACAACTGGTGGATGCAGGACGGTTACAGCGGTGGTTCGTACGTCAATTGCTCCGACGAAAGCCAGCCGGGCGTGAAGCAGATCAAAAACTACCTGCGCTCGCTGCCGTACCTGACGTTCAAGGGCACGGACTGCAAGCCCAAGGCCTACTACCTGGTGAACAACTACAACCCGGGCTACCTGGGTGACGGCACGCCGGCTCCGCTGGGCTCCGACCAGTTCACCATCCCGCCCACCACGCAGGAGAACCTGGCGCTGCTGCTGGAGAAGCACAAGGTTTCGTGGAAGTACTACGGTGAAGGCTTCGGTGGCGGCAAGGAAGATGGAGAAGGCGGCACCTTCTGCAACATCTGCGATCCGTTCCTGTACTCCACCCAGGTCATGACCAACCCGGAACTGCGCGCCAAGAACCAAGACCTCAACGACCTGTACAACGACATCCAGAACGACACGCTGCCGGCGGTTTCCATCGCCAAGCCTGACGGCATCCTGGATGGCCATCCGGCCTCGTCGAAGCTGGACCTGTTCGAAGGCTACGTACGCAAGATCGTCGAAATGGCCGAAGCCAACCCGAAGGTGTGGGACGACACCGTGATCATGGTGACCTTCGATGAAGGCGGCGGCTACTACGACTCCGGCTACATCCAGCCGGTCGACTTCTTCGGCGACGGCACGCGTATCCCGCTGCTGGTGGTGTCGAAGTACTCCCTCGGCGGCAAGGTCGTGCACACGTATTACGACCATGTCTCGTTCGACAAATTCGTCGAGGCCAACTGGAACCTGAAGGACCAGATCTCCAACCGTAGCCGCGACAACCTGCCCAACCCCGTGTCGTTCAAGGAGAACCCGTATGTACCGGTGAACGCACCGGCCATCGGCAACCTCATGGACATGTTCAACTTCACCCGGAAGGATGTCCACGACACCGCCGCGATCGCTGACTGATCGCGCAGGGTTCGTTCGATACCGACCCTGCCCGCGAAAGCGGGCAGGGTTTTCGTGTTTGCAAGGAGTCCGATGATGATGAAGCTTCCCCTACCCAGACGGCGAGTCGGAACAATGGCCCTGACCGCACTGGCCGCTGCCGCCGCGTGCGCCCTCGCCGTGACGGCGGTCACACCGGTCCACGCCGATCCCGGCGACTTCGGTGCCATGCCCGGGCTGTGGCGGATCAAGGTGCGGCACGTGGTCAACGGCAAGGCAGGTGCACCCGAGGTGCAGTGGCATTGCGTGGATGAAGGTGCCGATCCCTGGACCACGTTCGCCGCATGGACGCCAGCGGAGGGCGAGTGCACTGCCACCGACCAGCAACGCCGCAGTACTTCGCTGGCGTGGAAGCTCACCTGCAAGGCGGGGCCGGCGGCTTCGGCGCATGTGGATTTCGACAGCGCCAAGCACTACACAGGCAGCGTCATGGTCGAAGGCCGTGGCGAGGTGACGCACGTGGAAGGTGACCGTTACGCCGCCTGCACCAGTCCGGAGGATTGACGCAGCGGCGGCAGCCACGACGCCAGTCTGTCGGGAGCTCCCTATGCCCCGCCTATCCGTGAATGGCGCCTACCGTTGAGTCCAGCGCACACACAGCGCCGACTCACCCGGCCGCAACGTCAGTACCCGCACACCCTGACGCGTCACCGCAACGGTATGCTCGAACTGCGCGGACAGCTTGCCATCACGCGTATACACCGGCCATTCGTCGGGATTGGCCCGGATCGCTGCCTTGCCCTGATTGAGCATCGGTTCGATCGTAAACGTCATGCCTTCTTCCAGAAGCATGCCGGTACCGGCATGGCCGTCATGCAGGATCTGCGGATCTTCATGCATCTCGCGGCCGATGCCATGTCCGCAGTATTCCTTCACCACGGTATAGCCCTGTTCGCGCGCGTACCGGGATATGGCATAACCGATATCGCCCAGGCGGGCACCGGGACGCACGGCGGCAATACCTTTCCACATTGCCGCATACGTTGCGCGCACGAGCCGACGCGCCGGATACGGCACGTTGCCGACCAGGTACGTGGTGCTGGAGTCGGCGATATAGCCGTTCTTCTCCAGCGTGATATCGAGGTTGACGATCTGGCCGTCGCGCAAGACATCGTCGCGCGACGGCATGCCGTGGCACACCACGTTGTCGATCGAGGCGTTGAGCACATAGGGAAAGTCGTACTGACCCTTGCTGGCGGGCCGCGCCTGAAGCTCATCGACGATCATACGCTCCACGAGATCGTTGATGTCCATGGTGGACCGGCCGGCCAGCGGCATGTGGTCCAGCACATCGAAGACCTGCGCGAGTAGTGCTCCGGCCTGGGCCATGAGCTCCACTTCGTGGGGCTGCTTGATCACGCGTGCCGCTCTGTGAGCAAGGGTGTCGTCACTCCCGCGCTCCTGAGTTCGCCCGCGACGATAGCCTGGAAACTCATGTCCGGATGCATTTCGCAGAGCATGCCGATCTTGATCCAGAAGTTGGCCTGGGCATTGATGGAACGGTGCGTAACGGTGCAGGCACGACGAATCTGGTCATGCAGTTCGTCGTCGATATTGACGATGCCCATAAGGGTGCCGGTGGTGAGTATATACGAATCGTATATACTTCATATATTCGACGCAAGTCCGGAACGGCTAGCCGCCTGGCATGCGGATGTCAGCCCTTCCTGACCCACTGACACAGGTGCAACAGAACGCCGCTTGGATCATGCACGAATACGACACTGGCACCGTAATCCTGCATCGCGGGCGGTTGCACCCGCGCATCCGGAAAGTCTCCTTCATCCAGGACCGAGGCCACGTGCGCGTACCAGGCTTGCGCGTCGTCCACCGTCACATGGAGCATGCTGTTCTCGGCGAACGCCTTGACGTAGTAATCCTGGATGTAGAAATGCTGCTCGTCGGCCAGGCGTACCAGTGCCAGGCCGGGGCCGACATCGAAGGTTTCCCAGCCGAGGGCGGCGTAGAACCGTTTGCACGCTTCGAAGTCTTTGGCTGGTATGAACGTCCTTAAGTCAGTGGCGTTCGGATAAGTCATAGTCGATGTCTCATGCTTGTTCTATCAGGCCTCTACATTGCACTAACCGTTCGCCGAAGTGACGAGCGGCTAACCACGCTTGTACAGTCGAGCGTGGTTCGCGTCCAGCGAGCTCGCCAACGTTTTCATCGTCTCTCGCGTCAACGGGAAATCCAACATCTTTGTCCTCAGGGACTGAGGTGTTATCACATCGAGCATTTCATCCAGCACACGTATCGCCAGCTTTTCGGGTAGTCCGGCAGCGCTGGCAGCGGACAGGATGTCGGAGCGCCCCGGTGCTTTGGAGGCACCGTTGACGTCCATGAAATGCTCGCCCCGGTGACCTGGAGAGTAGGTGAGGTCGAAGGGAGGGGCGAGAATCCACCGGTCGTCGGCCTGCCGGATGAAGGCGACGTTCTTTGCGTGATCGTCGCGGTTGTTCATGAGGACGTTGAAAACGCACAAGCGCAAGGCCTTTACCAACTCCCGCTGATCGCCCGTCAGGTACCTCACAGCCCGAAATAGATCGACATAGCCAAGCGAGGGGACGCGAAAGTCGGCGTGAAGCAAACCCGCAAGCGAATGCACATGAGTACGCTGGCCGTCCTGGCGATCGAAGCGAGCGGTGCCAAACGCAAGACGATGGTGGGGCAGTTCAAAAAGATGGGTGGGCATCGTAGCCAGTCCACAGGCACGTGCCAGTTGTGCATACATCTCTTCGACCGCACAACTATCGGGGGCATCGTCGGAGGCGGCGAACTTTACGAGCCATGGCTCACCGTCCGGAACGGCATGCTCTTGCGTTCCCAAGGCGCCTGTAGCGGGGTTGAAACAGACCATTGCCTTGGGACGTGCGCCGCCAGGCGAAGCACCTACCCGGGCCATTTCCGCGAGTACTTCGTAGCCATCGTCCGAGAGGACCGTGTCAATCTCCTCGGCCAGTCGCAGCAGTGTCAGGTCCTCATGACTGACTACCTCACCGCGGGGTGGCAGGTACACGAGCGCACCCATGGTGTTCTGGCCCAGATACGCGAGATGGTCCAGCGTCGATAGTCTCTCGACCGCCACGCCCTCAGCTCGCATGCGCCGGTGCATGAGGCGAAAACCCCAGCCATCAGGTAGCGAGTCGTAGATGAAGCCGGGAACATCATGTAGGTGGCGGTAGTCCCCCTGATGGTCGGGGTAGGCCAATGTTCGAAGTGGCGCCCGGATCGGAGACAGGTCGAGCTTCGCGTTGATCGCGGCGACATCGTATTCAAAAAGCACCGACTTTCCGTTATCGGCAAGCGTGCCGACAGGAATGCGCTGGCCGAAACCGCGATATTCAACGATGAGTTCTTTCATCGCGTTATCTCTTTCCCGATCGCTGCCTTTCGGTAGGCGCGCTTCCTGCCATCCGTATCAGCCCCCAGCCGCAGTGACGCGATAGATCCTTGAGACGGGACAAGGACGGCACTCAGGTCGTTCAGCGCATGCAATGACTCGAGGACGCGGATGAAGGTATCCAGGCTGCATTGTCCGGTCCGTTCGAAGGTAAGGAGTGTCTTATCCGACACCCCGATGCGGGCTGCCAGTTCGGCGGCGGGAATATTCGCTGCCACTCGCCTGGCGCGAGCGCGGCGGCCCAATTCGGCACGTATTTCCGAAGGCATGGAGAGCGAAAAATCAACCATATAACTACCTGATAGTGTCGATATATCAACTTTATTGGTAATATTTTACCAGAAATTAGCTGGGCGCTCACCTTCGGCTCCGCGCATCGCACCTCAGAACATCAGGTCGTCATAATCCATCTCAGCCAACTCCTTCCTGACCTCCTTCAACCAGGACTTCAGCCGTGACGGATCATCGAAGAGGCGAAGGTCCTTTTCGAAAACGCGGATATCCTGACGCATGCCGGTCATCTGCGCGGTAAGGCTGCGCTTGACGGTCTTGGGTGAAACGGACCTGGTGGGTGCCATGCCGCTGCGCATCAGGAAACCCATCTGCACGTCCACCAGTTCCTCGTCGAGCTGGTGGAGTTGTTCCTTGAGGATGGTGTTCCACCGCTTGAGCCTGTCCTCGCTGACATTGTCGAGCGACGACTGATCGATGTGTTCCAGCTCCAGCTGCAATTCCAGCAGGTCCAGCAAGCTCTTCTTGCCGTAAGCCACGTTGACCTTCTGCATCAGCGCGGCCTTGCGCTCCCGTTCCACCGGGTCGGCCTCGCGATCGGGGTGCAGCGCACTGGCCAGCTTGCGATAGACCTCGCGGATCGACAGATTGACCTCGTCCTGCTCGGTACGCGCGCGTTCGGCGGCAGCACTCTGCTTCGGTGTCTTCTTTCGCTTGGCGTGGTACTCGTCGCGGGCCTGCTGATGCTCGCGTTCGCGTTCGTCTTTCCCGTCCAGCTTCTCCTGCACATGCCGCATGACGTCTTCGGGCGAACTCATGTCGACCTCGTCGCCTATCTCGACCCCGAACATCGCGGACATGCTTTCGCGAATGTCGTTCAATGTGGCGGCCTCTACCTCCGGATCCACGGGGTCGTATCGACGAAGGATTTCTTCGACGACCGGATCGTCGACGCTGCGCACCAGTTCGTCGGCGACACGCAGCAGCAGATCGGCGATCGTCTGGCGCTCGGTCTTGGTCAGGCCCTTGCGACCGTGCAGCTGATCGAGTCGGGTGACCAGCTCGATGCGTACGGCGTTGTACTGCTGCAGGAGCGGCACGAATTCGTTGTTGTACTTCCGCTGGAACTCGGTGTCGAACGTGGCCCATTCGGCCAGCGCCTCGCGACGCTTGCCGATCCGCTCGACCAGCGTATTGAAGGCCTTCTGGCCTTTCGAAAGCGGGCGCGCCGGGCCGTCGGTCGGCGTGCCGATCGGGGTGAGGGTACGTTTTACCATGGAGGAGCTCCGACGAAATACGAAAGGTGCGCGGCTAGTCTAATCGACGCGGCATGACGGGTCGTGTCGGCAGCGGCCTACTCCACCCGCGTCGGCTTCCCCTCCGGCCCCAGCCAGCGCTGCGCACGTCGTATCCACGCACCCAGCACGTCCGGATGCCAGACGAAGGTAGCCACGCTTTCCGCCGGCAGGGTGTACGCGAACTGGTTGCGTCCCTGCGCCACCGTCAGCTGCTGCGCGTCGGTCTTGATGTTCACCGCTACCAGCACGATCGATCCATCGACCGGATTGCGGAACGCGACATTGGCGATGCCCATGCTCGCGTCCGTATCGTTCGACTTGATGCGTACGGCACCGGGCGCGACGAACCGGCTGAAATGGGCCAGTGCGTAATATTCATCGTTGCGGGTGACCTCGCCCGTCTGCGAATCGATGGTGACGACACCCTTGCACACGGCGCATCCGCCGAAGTGGGGGCCGTGGTCCTCGTCGAGCGCCAGGTTCCAGTAGATGACGCCACGCGCCCATTGCCGCGTGCCGGTGACCAGCAGATTGCGCGTGAACCACAGCAGTTCGCCATTCATGCTCAGCGCCCAGTCGCCGCCGGAGCACTCGGTGATGTAGGCGTCCTTGTCCGGATGGGCGCGATGCACGGTGCCCTGGGCGTGCTGGCTGCCTTCGTAGCAGTGCCAGGCGACACCGTCGACATAGCGGGCCACGTCGGGATTCGACAGTACTCCCAGCGGTTCCTCCGGGTGGCTCCAGTTGTGGTCCCAGTCCAGGATGCGCGTGCGCTGCGTTCGCCCGGCCAGCTTAGGCCCCAGGTACTGGCCGATGATGCGGGCACGCGTGGCGGCATCCATCGGCATGCCGGGATAGGTCATGGGCGAGAAGTGCGGCTCGTTCTGTAACGTGAGCGCGAAGATGGGAATGCCGAAGTGACGGTACGCATCGAGGTACCTGATCAGGTAATCGGCATACACGCTCTCGTACTGTTCCAGCAGCTCGCCGCCGATCAGGTTGCCCTCGGACTTCATCCATGCGGGCGCGCTCCAGGGCGAGGCCACGATCAGCAGGCCGGGCTGCAGGGCAAGCGCCTCCTGCACGGTCGGGATTACTTCCGGCAGGTTCTCGGCCACGTTGAAGTGCTTCAGGTCCGGATCGGTCTCGCCAAAGGGAATATCGTCCAGCGTGTAGAAATGTCGCGAGAAATCGGATGCGCCGATGGTCAGGCGCATCATGTTGAAGTCGAGGCCGGGCGGCGGTCCGAACAGCTCGCGCATCAGCGCGTGGCGTTGCCCTGGATTCAACCGGTGGCGCAGCAGCCAGGCGGAGGCATCGGTCATCGCGGCACCGAACCCGGTCATGCTCTGGTACGAGGTGTCCGCGTCGATAACGATGTCGGCGGATGTCCCGTCGCGAGCACTCATGGCGACGGCGTTCTGTGGTGACAGCTTGAGCCGACGATCCGCCGTGCTCAGCCACACATCCACCGATGGCATGATCGGCTTCACCGCCGGCTTGGCCGTCCGTGCCGGCGACGACTGCCGCGCCTGTGGCACGACCAGCACCGTGATGGACAACACCGCGAGCAACAGCAATGCGCCCGCTATCGCGCGGTGGGATACGCGCCGTGCTTCATCCATGAAGGACACACCCGCGCAAGGTCACGTGGCGGCTCGTCCGTTCATCGCCCGCCGGGCATCGATCCGCGCGCGAATGCGTTGCGTATCCGCCTCCGACACCGCGTTGTAGACGATCACGTGCAGGTCCGGACGGCCATCCACGGCGAATGCCGAATATTCCAGGTCCAGCACACCCAGTTCCGAATGATGGATCCGCTTGATGCCATCGCCGTGCGCGCGCACATCGTTGTCGAGCCACATCGCCTCGAATTCCGGACTGATCCGGGCCAGGTCGTCCACGAACTGGCCGATCTCCGCCGTGGCGCCGGCACGGGCGACATCCGCACGAAACGCACCCACGACGAACCGGGCCACCTTTTCCCAGTCGTCCTGGTGCTCGCGCACGCGTGCATTGGCAAACATGAGGTGGAGGATGTTGCGCTCGGCCGGCGGCAGCAGGCCGTAGTCGGTGAACACCGCGGCAGCGGCCTCGTTCCAGGCCACGACATCCCACAGCGCGGTGCGCACGAAGGCCGGACTGCCGTCCAGCGCATCCAGCACCCGCTGCAAGCGTGGCGTCACGCCATCGTAGGATCGGTAACGCACCTCGGGCAGGCGCCCCAGCGCCAGCATGAACAGGTGCTCGCGCTCCGGCTCGGTCAGCAGCAGGCCGGCGGCGATGCGGTTGAGCACCTCGGCCGAGGGCGCGCCACCCCTGCCCTGTTCCAGCCAGGTGTACCAGGTGGGGCTGATGTTGGCGCGCTGCGCGACTTCCTCTCGGCGCAGCCCCTTGGTACGCCGGCGACCGCCGGTGAAACCGAAGCTCACCGGATCGAGCCGCGTGCGGCGATCGCGCAGGAAGGTGCCCAGCGGATTGTCGAGGTGGTCGGACATGGCGAGCCTGTTGGTTTCTATACCACGATAACGTCACTACTTTACCCGTATGCGGGGCAGGACCATCGTACCCCGACACCCCTGACAGAGACATCCCCATGCGCATCTTCCTTACCGGCGCCACCGGCTTCATCGGCTCGCGCGTCGTTCCCGAACTGCTCGCAGCCGGGCACCAGGTGCTGGGCATGACCCGCTCCGACGCCGGGGCCGAGGCCCTGCGGGCGGCGGGCGCCGAGGTCCACCACGGCCTGCTGGAGGACCTGGACAGCCTGCGTGCCGGCGCGGCGCAAGCGGATGCCGTGATCCACACCGCGTTCGATCACGATTTCAGCCGGTTCGTCGCCAACTGCGAGAAGGACAGGCAGGTGATCAAGGCGCTGGGCTCGGCGCTGGTCGGTACGCGGCGCCCGCTGCTGATCACCTCGGGCACCGGCATCGGCAGCCGGGGCCCCGGGGAACTGGCTACCGAGGATGTCTTCAACATCGCACATCCCAACCCGCGCATCGCGTCGGAGATGGCCGCCAACGAACTGCTGGCCGAGGGCGTGGCCGTGGCCGTCGTGCGGCTGCCGCAGGTACACGATACGGTGAAGCAAGGCCTTATCAGCCCCTTGCTGGACGTGGTGCGAGAGAAGCGCGTGTCCGGTTACGTGGGCGACGGCCAGAACCGCTGGCCCGCGGCGCACGTGCTGGATGTGGCGCGCCTGTACCGTCTGGCCATCGAACGTTGCACGCCGGGGGCGCGCTATAACGCGGTGGCGGAAGAAGGCATCCCCGCACGCGATATCGCGCAGGTGCTGGGGGAAGGCATGGGTGTGCCGGTGGTATCGATCGACGCCGGCAAGGCGGCGGATCATTTCGGCTGGCTGGGGATGTTCGTCGGCCTGGACATGGCCGCGTCCAGCGCGTTGACCCGCGAGACGCTGGACTGGCACCCCACTGGCCCCACCCTCCTGGAAGACCTCAGGCGCATGGATTACTCCAGCCACGCCTGAGTCGGGGAAGCGCGCCGTTACTTCTGGTTGCGCTTCTTTTCGTCCTTGACCGCTTTCTTTTCCTTCATGGTCTTGGCGGGCTTCTTCTTCTCGCCCTTTTTTGAATCCAGTCCCTTGCTCACGGCGTCTCCTCGATAGGGGCTTCGGCGGATCGCCGTCGCTGGGTGGACCGCGCACGCGCGGTCCACTTGCGAAGATTACGCCTTATTGCCTACGCACGGGGCGCGCGACCCCATGATTTACACGCTGCCGAACAGGCCCCGTGCATAGTCGTACTCCGCCAGCATCTCGTCGAAGCTCAGCGCCCGGTTCCATACCGCGGCGTAGCGGGTCAGCACCGCACCCTGCCCCGCGGCGTCGCCCCCGTCCTTCCATGCGTTGATCAGCACCTTGCCGTTGAGCGGCCGCGCCGGCAGGCCGGGATAGCCCTGCTCGCGTGGCTGGTCCTCGTACGCCGGGCAGAGGAAACGCACGGTGCCGGCCACCGCATCGACCGACACAATGGCGAAACGCGGCTTGTAGCGGGTGTCGGTGGACTGCCCCGGACCCATGGTCACGGCTTTCTCGCTGGGGGTGAGCGCCAGCCGGAAGCTGGTCAGTTCCGCGTCGGTGGCGCCCAGCGTGTACGAGTGCTGCAGGGCCAGGCCCGCCATGCGCGGGCTGAATCCCTGGAAGGTACTGATCGCGCGCCCGGCATTGCTGCCAGGGCCGACACCATAAGGACTGCAGAACACCGCCGCGAAGGTCATGCTGGCGGTTTCGTCGATGTCGGTCTGGAAGCCCTGCGTACCGTTGGCCGACTGCGTGCCCGACGCGGTGAAGCTGGGCCGGCCGATCAGCGTGAGCGCCGCGCGGCCGCTGCCGGACCGGTCGACCACGTCGCTGCGCGCGTTGCCGTTGAAGTGCCACTCACCGGTGGGTTGCACACGCCTGACCCAGCCCAGCGCGACATCGGCGACCAGCGCATAGTTGTGCATGGGACGCGTCGTGCCGTTGCTGGCCACGTAGACGTCGGTGTCGCCGGCGCTGTCGCGGATGTTGGTGCGTGGCCCGCCGCTGCGCCCGGCGATGGACGCCGGCTCCGCAGGATCGCCCCAGCCCAGCGAGATCTTGCTGGCGCTGGAAGGCAGGTCCGTCTTCAGCGTGATCTGCAGGGTGTCGCGCGAGACCACGCGGACGGACGCGATCAGGTTGTTGTCGGTGGGACTGGCGGGCACGATGCGATTGTCGGCATCGCGCACATCCAGTCCGTAGTTGCGCGTGAGGGCCACCCAGCGCGTATCCAGCGTCAGCACGCCGGAAGGCACGTTGAAGGTAAGGTTGATGGTGCGGGCGCTGACTCGTACCGCTGCCACGACGTCGAGCGCGGGATTGCGCAGCGCGATGCCCGCGGAACGATCGAGGATCAGCTGGTAGAGCGCACGCGCGAAGTAACGCCCCTGCCACCGATGGCTTTCGTTTGTGAGGTGAAGCATGGGCTGGCCGGCAGCGGCTTCGTCGGCATAGTCGAACAGGTACTGCGGGTTCACCATGCGCAGGTACGCACTGGCCAGGCACGCATCGCGTTGCGCCAGCGCGATGAACGGATTGCAGAAAGCCAGGCTCATGGCACCGTAGCTGTTGTGGCTGCACACCTGGCCGATCAGCCACAGCGGGCGCCAGCTCTGCTCCGGCAGGTTCACCTGGCACAGCTTCTGCCAGTGCGCACGCTCCAGCGCGATCAGCTTGCTCTTGTAGGTGGCGCGTGTTTCCGAACGGCCCGTGGAATCCGCTTCACCCTGCTGCCATGTGGTGGCCAGCCAGGCGATGTTGCCGCCGTCGCGCTGGCCCTCGTCGCGCATCAGCCGCAGCATCGAGGTGAGCCGCAGGCGGCTGTTGTTCCAGCCCTGGTAGCCGTCGAGCTTGTCGTCATCGAGGAAGCTGGCGAAGTAGCCGATCGGTCGACCGCCCTCGCCGCTGGTGAAGGCCGCATAGCGGCTGTACTGCGACGCCGCGGGCACGCCGGTAAGGGCCGCGGTGTATTCGACAAGGCCATCCGCGCAGGCATTGGTGCCGACCTCGCCCCCCGTACCGTGACCGCCGTCGTATTCCACCAGCGGCACGAGGCCGGTCATGGCGCTGGCGTCCGTGCCCGGACGCACGCCGCCGTTGAAGGTCACGTTGGCGTAGATCTGCTGCAAGGTCAGCGCGGGTCGTCCGCCCGTGCCCACCGCGTTGGACTGGCCATGGAACATGATCAATTCGCGGCGCGCGCGAATGATGGTTTCCGACGCAGCGATGGCGTTCGCCGCTGGCAGCATGCCGCCGGTAACCACCGTGCCGGCGCTGGCCGTGCCGCCGAACAGCCAGGACAGGCCGAGGGTACCGCCCACGCTGGCCACGCCGAGGCCGCCCGCGGCGGAGGCACCGACGCGAAGAAACTGCCGTCGTGCGATGTCCGGTTCGGCCGGTTCCGGCGTAGCCGTGGCAGGACGCCACGGTCGCAGGTCGATGCCCCCGTCGGGGCGATGCAGGTTCAGGGAGACACGCTTGAAGATCCAGGATGGTTTCATGAGGCAACTCGTTGGCGCCCGGGCGCATGCCGGGCGTGGATAAAAAGAGGAGCGCACGAACGAAACCTGCCGAACCACGTGTGGACGGACGACGCACGACGATGGTTTCGGAATGTGCAGTTACGATGTATCACGCGGACCGGGTTACGCGACCCGTCGTAATCGGCAAGGAGGCCATGCATCACTCCTTTTGTGAGCTGCGCCGCAAACCGGCGTGCGCTGCGCAAGCCCGCACGGATGCACGGGCATCACGCGTCACGGGCACTGCGTTGCGCAGGCCCGTGCGTCCATCGGTCACACCCTTGTCGTTATCGCGCGTGCAGCGCCGATGCGCCGGTCACACCACCGCGCGGTCGCATGGCGAGGCGAACCAGATAGATCACGATGAGCACGTTGGCGACGAGCACGGCAACCTTCAGCCAGCCGAAACGCACGATGCATTCGTAGATCTCCACGGGCACGAGCGAGCCGGTGGCGATGACGGTAAACCACTCGGCCCAGTGCTTGCGCATCCACAGGCCGATGCCTTCGGTGGCGAAGATGGCGGCATACACCAGCGCCACGATGCCCACCGCCTCGACCTTGGCCGGCCCCATCTGTTCGAGCAGGTGCACCAGGCTCCAGCGCAGGTCGTTGCTGTCGGTCAGCGGCAGGTGTTCCAGCCAATGGACCAGGTGCCGGAAGTGGTCTTCCTGGTCGAGATGGAACGCCGCGCTGGCGATGATGATGAGACCGATCGTCTTGACCGCCTTGTACACCGCGATGATGCGCAGGCCGGCAGGGTGGTGGTCGGGTGCGTGCGTGTCGTTCGGAAGATCGGTCGGCGTCATCGGCGAACTATAGATCGGCCAGGGCCGCGACGTAATCCGCCGCGGGCATTATTTGCGCGGTTTCTTCCGCGCGCGCTTGCCGATGGTGGCCGCCTGCGGCGCGCCGTCGGTCGCCGGGCCGCCGCGCTCGCCCACGCGCTCCATCCAGGCCAGGTCGTCGACGTAGCCCAGGAAGTGCTGCAGGTAGCCGGGCGAGACATCGCGCATCACGCCCAGGGCGCGGTGCACCAGGGCCGACGAGTTCAGCGGACCGGCGTTCTCGGGCACCGGGGCCAGCGACTGGCGCAGCTGGCTTTCGGTACGCACCCGCGACCACAAGCGCTGGAAGTCGTCCAGCAGCGGCAGCTCGGGATACGACGAGGTGCTGCCGCGCTCGGCCGCGAGGGCGTCGACCAGCTGGCCGAGCGGGCCGCGAGGCAACGAGGGCGGCGGAGTCCTCACGGCGCGCCGGCGGCCGGCTTGGACGGCCGCAGCATCGGCGCGATCTCCACGCGGCGGTTCTGCGCCCGGCCTTCCTCGCTGGTGTTCGCGCCCACCGGCTGCTCCGCCCCGAAGGCGGCGGCAAACACGGACGACGCCGGCACGCCCGCGGCGATCAGCGCGCGGGTGACCGTAAGCGACCGCTGGGCCGACAGCTCCCAGTTGTCGACGAAGTGGCGATTGCCGTCGTGCACGGGCTGGTCGTCGGTGAAGCCGCTGACCATGAGCACGTCGTCGCGCGTCTTCAGGTAATCGGTGAGCGGACCGGCCAGGCTTTTCATGACTTCCTGGCCTTCCGGTTGTAGCTGGTCGGAATTGAGCGCGAACAGCACGCTGCCGCGGATGCCGATGCGGCCGTCCACCAGGGTGACACGGCCCGCGGCGATCGGTGCGGCCAGGGCCTGCTCCAGCGTCTGCCGGCGCTGCTGCTCCACCTGTTTCTGCTTCACCGCTTCGTCCAGCTTGCTGGTGAGCTGCAACTGCATGCCGATGACACCGACCAGGATCAGCACGAACGCGCCCAGCAGCACCGACATCAGGTCGCCGAACGCGGCCCAGATCGGCGTGCCGGCTTCGCCGTCGAGTTCGGCGTCGTCGCTCATGCGTCGGCCGCCCCGCTCGTGCGCTGGCGGGCCAGCTGCTGCATTTCCTCGATGATCTGCTTCTGCGACAACACGCTGAGGTCGACCACTTCCCTGGCCTGCGCCACGTAGTACGCCAGTTGCTCATCGCTGCGCGCCATCGCGCCGTCCAGTGCGCCGGCGATGTGCTGCAGGCGCTCGGCCAGGGCCTCGTTGGACTCGCCAAACAGTTGCACGGCGCTGCCGAAGGCCTCGCCCAGGCCGGCCACCTCGGCGGTGCTGCCGGTGAGCTGCGCGGCCACGGCGTCGAGCTGGCGCGCGCCGGCCTCCACCTGGTCGCCGAAGCGCGTGCCGACACGCTCGAGCAGGTCGGCGGAGGTGGTGACGAGCGCATCCACGGCGGTGCGTTGTTCGGTGGATGCGTGGTTGACGGCATCCAGCAGCGTTTCCAGCGTGGCCAGCAGGCGGTTGCGCTCGTCGAGCATGGCCGTGTCGCGCAGCATGCTGTCGGACAGTTTCTGGCGCAGCTCCGCGACCACTTCGGCCGCTGCGCGGGGCGCCTCGGCCGCGGCCTCCACCAGGCGTGCCATCTCGGCGATGGTCGCGCCGGCGTGGGCCTCGGTGCTGGCCGACACCGCCGTGGCCGTGCGCTCCAGCGTGTCGCAGATGGCCTGCTCGCGACGGATCGCGTCCGCAGCGGCGGCTTCCCACTGCGCCTGCAACGAGGCGGTCATCGCGGCCAGGGCGTCGCTCCACGTGGACAGGCGCGCGGCGTCGCGCGAGGCGAGCACGTCCTGCAGTTCCGCATGCGACTGGTTGACCGCGTGGACCAGCGAAGCGGTATGCGCGTCGAACGTCGCCGCAGCCGCCGCCAGCGCCTCGTGGTGTCGGCTGGCCAGCGCGGCGCCGTGATCGTCCAGCGCACCTTGCAGGTGCTGCACCAGGGTGGCGTTGCCGGCCTGCTGGCGGGCCAGGGCGTCGTGCCAGATCGTCGCCACCTCGGCGGTGCTTTTCGCGAAGCCGGCGGCGAGGCCGTCCAGCTGCGCCTGCACGGCGTGGGTCACCGTGTCGTGCAGTGCCGAGGTCTCGCGCGCCAGCCCCTCCATGGTCGCCGCCATCACCGGCTGGAACGCGGCACTGGCCGCCCGTGCGCTCTCGGCCACGCTGTCCTGCAGGGACGCACGGACCGACTCGGCCAGCCCCGTGTAGACCGTTGCCGTCGCGGCGTGGAAGGCTTCCTGGCTGGCCAGCTGGCGCTCGCTCGCAGCCACGCCCTGCTGCTCCACGCTGGCCATCATCGCCTGCAAACGATCGACCAGCGCGGGCATCACCTCGGTCTGCTGCTGCAGCAGGCGGAACGTTTCGTCACGCCGGTGCGCCTGCGAGAACACGCGCAGCGTGGTGGATGCCTTCGCATCCAGCGCCTGCACCACTTCCAGGCGCTCACGGCGAAGCAAGGCGGAGAGCAGGCCCAGCATGGCCGAGCTGGCCACGCCGGCGATCGACGTGCCGAAGGCGAAGCCCAGCCCCTTCACCGGCGCGGCCAGCGAACCGCGAATCGCCTGCAGGTCGGTGGCGCTTTCCAGCGCCAGCCCGGTACCGCGCAGGGTGGCCATCATGCCCAGCAGCGTGCCGAGCATGCCCAGCAACACCAGCAGGCCGACCAGATAGGGCGTGAGCGACGGTGCGGGCAAGGCCACGCGCTCGCCTTCGATACGCAGGCGCACCGAGGTGCGCAGGCCGGGGTGCAGGCGCTCCAGCCAGGCGCCCAGACCGGGCGGCGTGCCGGTCAGGTCGTCCACGGCGTGGCGCAGGCTGGACGTGGCCTGCCGGTACCGGTGCAGTTCCAGCGCGCCGGCCAGGTAACACAGGCCGATCAGCAGCGCGACGGCCGCGCCCAGCGGGTTGCTGCCCACGTAGCCGAAGCCGATCCAGCACACGGCCAGCAGGCCCACGAGGAAGACGGCGAGGTAGAGAGGAGTTCGGGACATGATTTCTCGGTTATCGGGTGGGCAGCGCGGCGAGCAGCGCATCCACCGGTTGGAAGCGAACGTGGAGTTCGGCCAGCAGCACGCTCTGCATGTCCTTGCGGAAGGTGTCCAGCCAGGCCGCGGTGCCCTCGGCCTGGGCCGCGATGCGCAGCCGGTCGAAGTGCCGGCCCAGCACGCCCGGTACCTGGCCCAGCAGCGCCTGCTCGCGCGGGCTGAGCGCCGCCTCCATGACGGCGTCGACCCCGGCCAGGCGCGCCATGTCGGCCGACACGGAGGCCACGCTGTCGCGCAGGCGACCCCGCAACTGGCCCGTCTGCGCCTGCATGGACCGCTGCAGCACCAGGTAACGCTGGCGGAACGGGGCGAAGTCGGCCAGGCCACCCGTGTCGTCGCCCGAGGCGACCAACTCGCGGGCGCCGGCAATGGCGCCGCCCAGCGCCTGACGCACCCGCGCGCATTCCGCCGCCTCGTCGGCCAGCGGACGGGATACGTCGTCGGCCACCGGCGCCGCCGTGCCGTCCAGCGCCGCCGACAAGGCAAGCGCGTGGGTCCAGTCGAGCCACTGGCTCAGCCGGTCCGGCAGGGCGATGTTCGGACGCGCGGTGTCGACGTCGGTGAGACGGGACAGCAGGCGGATGAACGTGGGGCCACGGACGCTTGTCCGCTGTACTCGTTGCACGGTGTCTGCTGGCGAAAAAACGCCCATTTTACACGCGAACGGTGGCGACCCATGGATCGTCGGCAAAAGCCGCCCCCTGGGATACCATCGGGGGTCTTCCAAGCGAGGGGATGGGTCGATGGGGATGGTTCGCCGACTGGCAGGCATGGCGTGCACGATGTGGCTGGGGACGGCGGCGCTCGCCGCCCCGTCGGCACCCGACACCGGCACCACCGGCGCACCCTGGTGGAAGCACGCCCTGGTTTACGAGATCTACCCGCGCAGCTTCGGCGACAGCAACGGCGATGGCGTGGGCGACCTGAACGGTATCACCGCCCACCTGGACGACCTGCAGAGGCTGGGCGTCGATACCATCTGGATCGCGCCGATGTACCCCTCGCCACAGGCGGACTTCGGCTACGACATCGCCGATTACGAAGCGATCGACCCGCAGTACGGCAACATGGCCGACTTCGACCGGCTGCAGGCGGAGGCGAAGAAGCGCCATCTCCACGTCGTCCTCGACATGGTGATGAACCACACCTCGGACAAACACGCCTGGTTCCTGGCCTCGGCGGCGTCGCGCGACAACCCCAAGGCCGACTGGTACGTGTGGAACGACGGCATCGATGCCACCGGCGCCACGCTGTCCGCCGTGCAGAAACGCAACATCCACGACGGCAAGGCACCGCCGAACAACTGGGAGTCGGTGTTCGGCGGCTCGGCCTGGCAATGGGTGCCCGCGCGCAAGCAGTTCTACTACCACCGATTCTACGTGCAGCAGCCGGACCTCAACTGGCGCAACCCGGCGGTGGAAAAAGCCATGTTCGGCGCGATCCGGTTCTGGCTGGATCGCGGCGTGGACGGCTTCCGGCTGGATGCGATCTCCACGCTGTTCGAAGACCCCCGCCTGCGCAACGACCCCATCCGCTCGGGCACCAATGCCCAGGGCGAGCCCAACCTGCAATCGCTGTACAGCGACAAGCTGCCCGAAGTGCACGGCGTGATGCGCCGGTTACGCGCCATGGTCGATGCCTACCCGGGCCAGCGCGTGCTGATCGGGGAAACCTACGAGCCCGACATCGCGCAGCTGGATGCGTGGTACGGCACGAAGGACGCCCCCGAACTGCACCTGCCCATGAACCTCCAGCTGGGCTTCGGCTGGCAGGCCAGCTTCGACGCGCGCTGGTTCCGCACGCGCCTGCAGGAATCGCAGCAGGTTCACGGGCAGCCGCTGCTGGTGGTGGACAACCACGACAACCCCCGCTCCATCGACCGCTTCGGCGATGGCCAGCACGATATCGCCCGCGCCAAGGTGGTGGCCGCCGCCTTGCTGACCTCGCGTGCCGTGGCCCTCACGTATTACGGCGCGCCCATCGGCATGACCACCGCCACGCCCACCCGCGTGGAAGACGTGCGCGACCCCGTCGGCATCACGGGCTGGCCGAAGGACAAGGGCCGCGATGGCGAACGCACGCCCATGCAGTGGACGGCGGGACCGCAGGCCGGGTTTTCGACCAACCCGCACACCTGGCTGCCGGTCAATCCCAACCACGTCGCGATCAACGTGGCTGACGAATCGGCACGACCGGACTCGCTGCTGAACTGGCACCGCCAGCTGATCGCCCTGCGTCGCGACAACCCCGCGCTGCACGACGGCGCCATGCGCTTCCTCGATACCGACAACCCCGACGTGCTGGTCTATCGTCGCGACGGTGACCGCCCGGTGCTGGTGATGCTCAACTTCAGCGGCAAGGCCCAGCCGCTGGCGAAGGGCCTGATGCCGGGCAAGGTCAGGACCCTGGCCGGCAGCGACGCATCCCTGCCTGCCACGGCCACGCTGGAGGGCGCACGCTTGCCCGCCTATGCCGCATGGGTCGTCACGCCCGACTGAGCGCGGCGACCACGCTGGGCGGTTACAGCTGCGCCGATGCCTTCCACAGGTCGGTGCCGCCGTCGCTGGCGTGCCGGTCGATCTCGGCCAGCTCGGCGTCGCTGAAGTCAAGTCGCTTCACGGCGTCCAGCGAGTTGTCCAGTTGCTCCACCGTGCGCGCGCCGATCAGCGACGAGGTGACCCGCGGATCGCGCAGCGTCCAGGCGATCGCCATCTGGGCCAGGGTCTGGCCACGTCCCTGGGCGATGACATTCAGGGCGCGGATGCGTTCCAGGTTGGTCGCGTTGAGCTGGTCCTTGCCGAGCGAGCCCTCCCGCGTGGCGCGTGCGTCGGCGGGGATGCCGCCCAGGTACTTGGACGTGAGCAGGCCTTGCGCCAGCGGCGAGAAGGCGATGCAGCCGGTGCCCAGGTCGTGCAGCGTGTCCAGCAGGCCATCCTCGATCCAGCGGTTGAACATCGAGTAGTTGGGCTGGTGGATGAAAAGCGGCACGCGCTCGTCGGCCAGGATGGCCGCGGCCTTGCGCGTCAGTTCAGGGGAATAACTGGAAATACCCACGTACAGGGCCTTGCCCTGGCGGTGCAGGTGCGCCAGCGCGCCCATGGTCTCCTCCAGCGGCGTGCTGGCGTCCACACGGTGCGAGTAGAAGATATCGACGTAGTCCAGCCCCATCCGCCGCAGCGACTGGTCGCAGCTGGCGATGAGGTATTTGCGGCTGCCGCCGATGCCGCCGTACGGGCCGGGCCACATGTCCCAGCCCGCCTTCGACGAGATGACCAGCTCGTCGCGATACGGCGCGAAGTCGCTGGCCATGACGCGGCCGAAGTTCTCTTCCGCCGAGCCGTACGGCGGCCCGTAGTTGTTGGCCAGGTCGAAATGGGTGACCCCGCGGTCGAACGCGCGGCGCAGGATGGCGCGGCCGGTCTCGAACACGTCGGCACCGCCGAAGTTCTGCCACAGGCCCAGCGAGATCGCCGGCAGGTCGATACCGCTGCGGCCGCAGCGGCGATAAGGCATGAGGTCGTCGTAACGATCGGCGGCGGCTTGGTAGGGCATGGCAGGGCTCCGGTTCACGCACGAAAAAAGGAATGGTAAGCCATGCGTGCGTGAATCCTTTATCCTGCCAAACCGCTACGGGAGCCGGGTGCAGGTGCCAAGCAAGGGCAGGACAACGCGGATGCCGCGCACGGCCACGTTCGCCTCGGCCGTGCGGCTCTGGTCGGGCATGCTGCTGGCGTCGCTGGCGGTGCTGGTGATCTCCGTGCTGCTGGGCGGGGCGGAGTCCACGGTGGCCGCCTCGTGGCAGGCGCTGTGGCACGACGGGGATACGCCGATGCACGCCATCGTGTGGGAGCTGCGCATTCCGCGCACCCTCGCCGCGTACGGCGTGGGTGGCCTGCTGGCGCTGTCCGGCTGCCTCATGCAGATCCTGGTGCGCAATCCGCTGGCCGATCCTTACACGCTGGGGCTGTCCGGTGGGGCGTCCGTCGGCGCGCTGGGCGCGATGCTGGCCGGCGCGGGTGCCGTCGTCACGACGCTGGGCGCCGCCACCGGCGCACTGGTCGCCTGTGTCGCCGTGTTCGTGCTCGCCCACCGCGACCTGCTGTCGCGACAGCGCGCCGCGCACCGCGAGGACGCCACCGACCTGATCCTGATCGGCGTGATGCTGGGCGCCGGGTTCGGCGCGGTGGTCAGCATGATGCTGGTGCTGGCGCCAGACCGGAACCTTCGCGGCATGCTGTTCTGGATGATGGGCGACCTGAGCGCCGTGGCCGATCCGTGGGTGCCCATCGCCAGCCTGCTGGCCGGCGTGCTGCTGATGGCACCGCTGGGCCGGCCGCTGAACCTGCTGTTGCGCGGCGAGGAATCAGCCAGCGCCCTCGGCGTACGGCCACCGCTGGTGAAGGCGGCGATCTTCCTCGTCGCCTCGCTGGCCACGGCCGTGGCCGTGACCACGGCGGGCACCGTCGGCTTCGTCGGGCTGGTGGTGCCACACGCGCTGCGGCGCCTGGTCGGCAACGACCAGCGCGTGCTGGTGCCCGCCTGTGCGCTGGGTGGCGGCATCGTGGTGGTCGTGGCGGACATGCTGGCACGCATCGTCGCCGAGCCCATCCAGCTGCCGGTAGGTGCGGTGATGGCGGTGATCGGCGTGCCCACCTTCATGGTGTTGCTGGTGGGCCGCCGATGAGCCATCGCCTGGTCGCCGCAGCGCTCGGCCTGACCATGGGCGGGCGGGAACTGGTCGCCTCCCTCGACATGACCGTCGATGCCGGCCAGGTCTGGTGCGTGCTGGGCCCCAACGGCGCCGGCAAGTCCACCCTCCTGCGCACGCTGGCGGGGTTGCGCCCGGCGGATCGCGGCCGCGTGTCGCTGGACGATCGTGACATCGCCGCCTGGCGGCCACTGGACCTCGCGCGCCGACGCGGCTTCCTGCCCCAGGCCGTGGTGGATGCGTTTTCCCTCTCGGTGATGGAGGCGGTGGTATCGGCGCGCCACCCGCGGCTGTCGTTCTGG
This sequence comes from Xanthomonas sp. NCPPB 2632, assembly GCF_041228075.2. Taxonomy (NCBI): domain Bacteria; kingdom Pseudomonadati; phylum Pseudomonadota; class Gammaproteobacteria; order Lysobacterales; family Lysobacteraceae; genus Xanthomonas; species Xanthomonas sp. NCPPB 2632. Next base: position 172,863 of record NZ_CM192979.1, on the reverse strand, counting down.
GCGTGGGGCGATGACGACGCCGGCCCGGCCCGGCAGGCGCTGGAGACGTTCGCGCTGCAACCGCTGGCCGACCGCGACGTCACCACGCTGTCCGGCGGTGAGCGCCAGCGGGTGAACATCGCCACGCTTTTCGCCCAGGACGTGGACATCATGCTGCTGGACGAACCGCTGTCGTCGCTCGACCTGCACCACCAGATGAAGGCGTTGCATGAGCTGATGCGCGAGGCCCGCGTGCGCGGCACGTCCGTCGTCTACACCGTTCACGACATCAACCTGGCCTACCAGCACGCCACGCACGCCGTGCTGCTGGACGGTCGCGGCGGCGCCCTGGCCGGGCCGCGGGACGCGGTCATCACCAGCGCGAACCTGTCCGCCGCGTTCCACCATCCCATCCATGGCGTGACGCTCGGCGACGAGCTGTTCTTCCGCGCCGGACGCCTCGACGGAAATGCCCCATGAATCGTATCTGCCTCCTGCTGGCGCTGCTGTTCGCGCTTCCCGCCGCCGCTTCGGTGAGCGTCACCGACGACGCGGGCCACCGCGTGACGCTGGCGCAGCCGGCGCATCGCATCGTCAGCCTGGCGCCCAACATCACCGACGCGTTGTTCGCCGCCGGTGCCGGTGGCTACGTGGTCGGCACCTCGCGCTTCAGCGAGCACCCGGCGGCGGCGAAGAACGTCCCGGTGGTGGGCGATGCCACGATGCTGGACCTGGAACGCATCGTGGCCTTGAAGCCCGACCTGATCGTGGTGTGGCGCAGCGGCACGCCGGCCGCGCAGGTGGAGAAGCTGACCCGCCTGGGCATACCGGTGTTCTTCGCCGAGACCACGCGGCTGGCCGATGTGGCCGATGCTACCCGCCGTTTCGGCGTGCTGGCCGGCACGACCGCGGAGGCGGAGCGCAATGCGGAAGCCTTCGACGCGCGGCTGGCCGCCCTGCGCGCGAGGTACGCCGGCAAGACGAAGATCAGCGTGTTCTATCAGGTCTGGGACAGGCCCCTGATGACGATCGGGCATGCCCAGATCGTCGACGATGCGATCGGCCTGTGCGGCGGCCGCAACGTCTTCGCCGACCTGACCCAGGCGGCGCCCACCGTGAGCCGCGAGGCCGTGCTGGCCCGCGATCCCGATGTGATCCTCGCCGGCACCGACGCGGCGGAATCGCTGGCCGCATGGCGGAAAACCCCGTTCCTCGCCGCCGTGAAGCATGGCAACGTGATCGCCCTGGATGCACCCACCCTCGTCCTGCCGTCGCCGTCCATCCTGCCCGGCGTGGAAACGCTGTGCCGGGTGCTCGACCAGGCCCGTGGTCGCGCGCACTGAAGCCCCCTCGCACGACCTTGCGGTCGCCATCACATCGGCCTTCCTAGACTTGCTCCCGACCGCCCCGCAGACGGAATGTGACGTCTATGTCCGCTAACCCCGCCGATTCTCTTTCCGATCGATCATGGCTGGACGACGGCGGTGAAACGGGGGCGCTCATACAGGCGTTCGACTGGTCGCGCACCGCGCTGGGCCCCCTCGCCGAGTGGCCGCAGAGCCTGCGCACGGCCACCGGCTTGCTGTTGCGTTCGCCTGTGCCCATCGTGCTGTTGTGGGGCGAGCGGGGTTACATGATCTACAACGACGCCTACTCCCTGTTCGCCGGTGAGCGCCATCCCGCCCTGCTCGGCTCCGAGGTGCGCGAGGGCTGGAGTGAAGTGGCCGAGTTCAACGACAACGTGATGCGTGTCGGCCTGGCCGGCGGCACGCTGGCCTACAAGGACCAGGAGCTCACGCTACACCGCCACGGACGGCCCGAGCCGGCGTGGATGAACCTGGATTATTCACCGGTGATCGATGAATCCGGCCAGCCCGCCGGCGTCATAGCCACCGTGGTGGAAACCACCGAGCGCGTGCGCGCGGAACAGTCGATACGCGCCAACGAGGCACGCCTGCGTTTCCTGGACACGCTGCGCGAATCCACGGCCCGCTATACGGACGCGGACGCTCTGCTGGCCACGACCACGCGTATGCTGGGCAAGTACCTCGGCGTGTCCATCTGCGCCTATGCCGACATGGACGAGGACGAGAACGCCTTCACCATCCGTGGCGACTGGGCGGCGCCGGGATCGCAAAGCATCGTGGGGCGATACAAGCTCACCGATTTCGGACGCCGGGCCGTGACACAGCTCTCCATGGGCGAGGCGTTCGTGCTGAACGACCGCGATGCCGAACTGCCGGCTGACGAAGCCGAGGCCTTCGGCGGCCTGGGCGCCGCGGCCACGGTGTGCATGCCGCTGATCCGCGGCGGCCGGTTGACCGCGTTGATGGCGATCCACCAGCGCGAGCCGCGGGTCTGGCAGCCCGACGAGATGGCCCTGCTGACCGAAGTGGTGGAGCGTTCCTGGGCGCACATCGAGCGCGTACGCGCCGAGGCGGCCGTGCGCGATGGCGAGCGGCGCTTCCGCGAATCGCTGGAGGAAAAGGTGCGCGAACGCACCGCGGCGCTGATGCACGCCGAACAGGCCCTGATGCAGGCGCAGAAGATGGAAGCGCTGGGCAACCTCACCGGCGGCATCGCGCACGACTTCAACAACCTGCTGATGGCCGTGCAGGGCAGCCTCGAACTGCTGCGCGAGCGCATGCCCCCCGACCCCCTGCTGTTGCGCCTGGTCGACAATGCGCGCAGCGGCGCCGAACGCGGCGCGGTACTGACGCGACGTATGCTGGCTTTCGCGCGGCGACAGGAGCTGACCTCCGAGCGCGTCGACGTACGCCATCTGGTCGAAGGCATGACCGAACTGATGCAGCGCGCCCTGGGCAGCACCGTAATCGTCGAGACGCGCTTCGGCCCGCAACCGGCGGTGGTGGAAGCGGACGTGAACCAGCTGGAATCGGCCCTGCTCAACCTGGCGGTCAACGCACGCGACGCCATGGACGGCGTGGGCACCATCACCATCGCCACCGACGAGGTGCAGGTGCCCGCCGACGATGCCGCGCTGGCGGCGGGGCGTTACGTCCGCCTTTCCATGACCGACTCCGGTTCGGGCATGAGCGAAGCGACCCTGAAACGGGCGACCGAGCCGTTCTTCACCACCAAGGGCGTGGGCAAGGGTACGGGGCTGGGCCTGTCGATGGTGCACGGCCTGGCCGAGCAACTGGGCGGCACCCTGATCCTGTCCAGCCGGCCCGACGTCGGTACCACGGCGGAAATCTGGCTGCCCGCGGTGACTGCGCAGACGCCTGCCGCCACGCCGGGCCGGACGACGGAACCGGCGCCCGCCGTCGCCGGGACGGCGGCCCCGGACGAGGCCCGGGTGATCCTCGCCGTGGACGACGACGACCTGGTTCGCGCGACGACGATCGAGATGCTGGAAGCGATGGGCTATCGCGTGCTGGCGGCGCGCTCCGGTGCCGAAGCGCTACGGCTGCTCGAGCGCACGCGGGTGCATCTCGTGGTGACCGACCATGCCATGCCGCAGATGACCGGCACGCAGCTGGCGCAGCGCCTGCGCGAGGTCGACCCGACCCTGCCCGTGGTGCTGGTGACCGGCTACGCGGACATCGCCGGCGGCGCCGCCGACGACTTGCCCCGCCTGGCCAAGCCGTTCACGTACGCGGCGCTCACCGAGACGGTGGCGCGGGCCTTGCCGCGGGCCTGAGCACGCCACGGCGGCCACGCGCCTTACGGGTCACTTGCCTTTGGGCGGCAGGCGGTAACGCTGCTTGCTGTAGGCCCAGCTGGGCCACAGGGCATGGGCAAGGGCCGTCTTCTCGAGCGAGGGGTCGACCGCTTCCGGCTCCAGCTTCTCGCCGTCGGCCGAGTACTCATGGTCGAGCAGGTAGTGATACTGGGTCGGCGCCTGGTTGGGCCGCAGCACGATCAGCTGGTCGCCCTTGAGGTAACCGTAGTTGTCGCCGTACTGCATGATCGCGCGGTCCGGGTAACGCTGCGTCAGGTCCGCGCCCAGCATGGGGTGCTCGCTGCGGATGCCGATCAACGACAGCAGCGTGGGCGCCAGGTCCACCTGGCTGACGATGTGCTCGTCTTTCTTCACCGGCACGCCCGCGCCCAGGATCAGCGCCGGGATATGGAAATGACGCACCGGTACCAGGCTGGCCCCGAACACGCGGGCATCGTGGTCGGCCACGATCAGGAACACCGTGTGGTTCCAGTACGGCGACTGCTTGGCACGCTCGAAGAAACGCCCGATCGACCAGTCGGCGTAACGCACGGCGTTCGCGTTGCTGGCCGGCTCGCCCTCGGGCGTGATGCGGCCCGACGGATATTCCCACGGCGTGTGATTGGACACGGAGAAGGCGACGGTCAACGTGGGTTTTTCGCCGTCGTCCAGCAGCCGCTGGTGCAGTTCGTTGAACATGTCCTCGTCGGACGCACCCCACGAGCCGACGAACGCGGGCTTGGTCTTGAAGGTGGCGCTGTCCACCACCTCGTTGAAGCCGTTGCCGTAGAAGAACGAGCGCATGTTGTCGAAGTGGGCTTCACCGCCGTAGAGGAAGCGCGTGTGGTAGCCGAAGGTATCCAGCAAGGCGCCGAGGGTGAAGAAGTCGCGCTGGCTGCGCGGCAGTTTCAGCACGGCCTCCGCCGGCGTGGGCATGAAACCCGTGGTGACCGCCTCCAGGCCGCGCGCGCTGCGCGTGCCGGTGGCGTAGGTGCGCTCCAGCCACCAGCCCTCGTTGGACAGCTTGTCCAGCTCCGGGGTGTAGCCCGCGCCGCCCAGGCTGCCGACGAACTGCGCGCCCAGGCTTTCTTCCAGGATGATCACCAGGTTGAGCGGCTTGTCGCCCTGCCGCGTCGGCTCCTGGCGGTGCAGGCTGGGGTATTGCGGATCGAGCGGCGCACCGTCCAGGCCGGCCGCACGGCGCACGATGGCGTTCATCTCGTCGTCCGGCATCTTGCCGTACACGGCCGACGCCGAGCGTTCGTTGCCCAGGGCCAGGGCGGCGTTGAGCACGTTGTAGAGCGAATTCAGCGGCAGCGTGTTGACCATCGCGTCGTTGGTGAAGGCCACCTGCGACGCGTTCAGCGGACGATGCTGCAGGGTGCCGCGCGCGGCCAGGAACAGCACGGCGAAGGTGAGCACCGTAGCCACCGGGCGCATCCATCCGCGTACGTGCCGGCGGTCGGGCTGGCGGGTGGGCAACAGGCGGAAGCCGATCCAGGCGATCAGCGCGAAGGCGATCAGGCCCAGGCCCACCGACAGCTTGTAGCCGTTCCACAGCATGGCCGCGACTTCATGCGGGCTGGTGAGGTATTCGAAATAGAGCCGGTTGGGCCGCGTGTCGTATTCGACGATGAACTGCGGCGTGGACACTTCCAGCAGCGCATAGAGCAGCCACCACAGGCGCAGCCACCAGGCCGCGATGCGCGTGGGCCAGCGCCGGTGGCCCAGCCACGGCGAGAACAGCGCCGGCAGGGCCACCACCATCGCAAGCAGCGAGAGGTCGATGCGCCAGCCACCCAGCAGCACGGGCCACAGGCCGCCGGCATCGTGGACGCGGGTCCACTGCCAGGCGGAAAGCGCGACGCGCGAGAGCGTCAGGAAAACGAGGACGACGGCGATGAAACGCCAGGTGAGCTTGCGCACGATGGAGGTCCGGAGCAGGCGCGGCGGGTCGCCACGCGTGTGAAAATGCCAGGTTACAGGCGCATGACTTTACACTGTGCGCCCGACGAACGACTTACGGCCGGCTTTCGGCCCGCCGCACGAGGATCTTTGCGATGTTCAGACTGGCCGAGGCGACGCCGATCGCCACCGGGCACGTGCGCGAGGTGTACCAGCATCCCGACCGACCCGACCTGCTGATCAAGGTGATCTCGGGTGCGTCCATCGAGGAGCGCTGGAACGCCGCCCCGTGGTATCGCCGGCTGGCCCGCAGCGGCCCGTACAAGGATTTCGTGCGCGAGTTCCGCGAATACGTCACCGCCATCCATACCGGCGGCTACGACAGCGTGCCGATCGCCCGCGTGGTCGGCCTGGAGATGACCGACATCGGCCTGGGCCAGGTGGTCGAGAAGGTGCGCGGACCCGACGGCGGCCTGGCCATCACGCTGCACGACTGGGTGAAGGCCGAAGGTTTCACCGCCACCACCCAGGCCGAGCTGGAGGCCTTCCACGCGCGCCTGCTCGCGCACAACGTCATCGCCGCCGACCTGCACGCCTGGAACGTGGTCTACGGCGAGGATTCGCGCGGCGGCGGTACGCGGCTGGTGATGATCGACGGCTTCGGCGAGAAGAACATCATCCCGCACTGCTCGATGAGCCGCGCGCACAACGCCTCGCGCACCACAAAGAAATACGAGCGGATGCTGAAGCGCACCCGCGCCGAGGCGCCTTCCCGCTGACACCCGCCCATGCCTAAGGCTGCGGCGTGCAGCCCGGCCGGGACGCCGAGGCCGGCAACAGGAAATAATCCAGGTGGTTGGCCGTGCCCAGCCGTTGCGCCTGGCCGCTCACCACGCAGCCGTCCAGTGCCTCGTCGGTCGCCAGCAGCCAGCGGTGCGCCGGATCCTGCGCCTGCCACGCACGGGCCTCGGCCAGCTGCGCCGGGGCGCTGCGACTGAACCCGAATTCCTTCACCGGGCGCACGGCCTGCAAGAGGTTTTCCTCACGCCACAGCACCAGGCCCAGTTGGCCGTCCGGGCCGATCGCCTGGTCGGCCCGTTGCATCACCTGCCGGGCCGATTCGTTGTCGTTGAGCGCCGGGTAGGTCATCAGCGGCCATGCGATCCAGCCGGCCGCCATGCCGGCCAGCAAGGCGAGCACGCCCCGACGCGACCGCCCCACGGCGGCACAGACGAAAAACAGCGCGCCGATGACGACTAGCGCGATCCACAACACCTGCCCGCCATCGGCCAGTTCGTAGCGCGCCGCCATTTTCTGCGCGGCGCGGGGATGGGCCAGCAACGCCCACAGGCCCACGCCGCCGAACACCAGCCCGCAGGCGAGCGTGATAGCGAACGCCAGCCGTTGCAGCCAGCGCGCCTTGAGCAGGTCCTGCAGGTAGGGCGCAATGGCCAGCGCCAGCATCGGCAGCGCGGGCAGGATGTAGATCGCCCGCTTGCCGCGGGGGATGGAGAAGAACACCAGGATCAGCAGGCAGGACACCAGCGGCATCCACACGCGCGGCTCGCGCAGGCGCAACGCGTCGCGCCAGCGCGGCAGCATGAGCGGGACCAGCAGCCACACCGGTAGCCAGTCTTGCGCGATGACGCCGAGGAAGAACCACGGCGCCTCGGCGTGCTGCCAGGAATTGGCGTAGCGCTCCGCGGTCTGCCGGAACAGGATGTCCTGCACGTAGGCCAGGTATTCGGGCGTGCGCAGCCCGTAGGCAGCCACCAGCATCGGCGCGAGCCACAACGATATCGCCAGCAGGAAGGCCAACGCACCGCCGGCCCAGCGCCAGCCATCGCCCTGCGTACGGGTGATGCCGGGCCACTGGCGGACGCGCATGACCACGTACGGCAGCAGCATCAGCAGGGCGACGATGCCCACCCCCTTGGTGATGACGCCCAGGCCGGCGGCGAAGCAGCCCAGCCAGTACATCCGCCAGTCCGGGCCGCGCAGGCAGTGCACGAGGATGCCGACGTTGCCGGCGGTGATCCAGAACAACGACAGCGGGTCGATCTGCGCGTGCCGGATCACGTCGATGAACTGCATCGTCGCGAGCACGAGGATCGCCGCGTACAGGCCGATGCGGCCGTTCCACAGACGACGCCCGGCATACCCCACCAGCGCCAGCGTGCCCAGGCCGGACAGCAGCGAAGTCAGCAGGAAGGCGCCACGCCAGCCGCCGGTCAGCCACATCCACGCGGCTTCGGTCCACATCAGCATCGGCGGCTTGTCGGAATACAGCTCCGCGCCACGATGAGGGAACAGCCACTGGCCGGATTCGAGCATTTGCCGGGCCACCAGCGCGAAGCGCGGCTCGTCCGGCGGCCAGGGGTCGCGCAGGCCGATGCCCGCCGCCAGCACGGCCAGGGCGATAAGCATGAACCAGGCGAAGTCGCGGCGGGATCGGTCGTCGTTCGAGTGCATGGATGGCGCGGGCTGCCCAGGTCGGGGGCCATCGTAGCCGACCTTTCCCGGACTGCGCTGACGATTGGCTTACCGTTTTGCGGCAGACGGCATTTCAATTTTCCGCCGCCGGCACGTCTAGGGTGTTCGCCGGTGCGGAAATCGGCGCTCGTTCCTGCCCGTACGGGCGTCGATTTCCCACCGTGCGACCATAGATTCCCGTCCCATGAATGCGGTCAGACAACCCATGGATCGATCCGAGGCGGACGCCTCACCCGGCGGGACGCGTGCCGCGCAGGTAGTCGGCCTGTTCCGCGAGCACAATGCCGCCCTGGTGGCCTTCCTGCGCGCCCGGCTGAATTCGCTGGCGGATGCCCAGGAAGTGGCCCAGGAGGTGTACCTGAAGCTGCTGGCGCTGGACCCCGCCACGACGATCGACTCGCCCCGCGCCTTCCTGTTCCGCGCGGCCGCCAACCTGGCCGTGGACCGCCTGCGCATGCGCAACGTCCGTGCGCTGGCGCCGGTGGACCCGGACGCCGACGACTGGCACGTCACGCCGATTCCCGAGCAGCACGCCGCGGCGCTCGAGCAGTGGCGCGACCTGCGCCGGGCGCTCGACGAGTTGCCGCCGAAGACCCGCCGCGCCTTCGTCATGCACGTGATCGACGGTCGCGCATTCGCGGATGTGGCCAGGGACATGAAGCTCAGCGAGCGCATGGTGCGCTACCACGTCGGCAATGCCCTGGCGCATTGCCGTGAACGCCGCGATCGCGCGGAGAATCCTTGATGACCGCCATGCCCAGCGCCGATCACTCGCTCGAACACCGTGCCGCCGACTGGTGGGTGCGCCTGCGCGCCGCCGATCTCCCGGAGCGCATCCTGCTGGAATGGAGCGACTGGCTGGAGTCCGACCCACGCCACGCCGAGGCCTTCGCGCGCGTCTCGGCACTGGCCGAGGAGGTCGGCGGCATGCCGCCGTCGATGCGGGAGCGTTTCATCCAGCGGTATGCACCGGCGGCACCGCCGCGCTCCCCGCGTGCGCGCCTTGTCCGCGTGGCGGCGGCCATGGCCGCCCTGGTCGTGCTCGGTGCCGGGGCCTTCCTCCTGTGGCGGCCCCTGCCCGGCGTATCCGCCGGGCACTATGCCAGTGAGCGGGCCGGCCACCGCGACATCGCCCTGCCCGACGGCTCCCGTATCGAGATGGGCGGGGCCACGTCGGTCACGGCACGCTACGGTCGCGACGAGCGCGCCATCGACCTGGACGCCGGTGAAGCCTTCTTCCAGGTGACCCACGCCGAACGCCCCTTCGTGGTCAACGCGGGCCCGCTGCGCATCCGCGACCTGGGCACGGCATTCAACGTGCGGCGTACGGGCGACCGCGTGACGGTCGCGGTCACCGAGGGACGCGTCCGCGTGTCGCCCTCCGCGGCGCACGGCGAGGATGGCACCGTGGAACTGGGCGCCGGCCGCGAAGTCTCGTTCGATCCCGCGACCCAGGCCATGCGCATCGTCGATGTCGATCCCGCCACGGCCACCGCCTGGCGCGCGCACCGCCTGGCGTTCGTCGACGAACCACTGTCCTCGGTGGTGGACAACATCAACCGCTACAGCGCACGCCCCATCCACATCGCGGACCCGGCGCTGGGCAGGCTGACGTTTACCGGCACGGTGCAGGTCGATACCATCGACAGCTGGGTATCGGCGCTGCCGCGCGTGTTTCCGCTGCGTGTGGATACCTACGCCGACCGGCTCGAACTCACCCGTCAGACCGCCATGACGCGGGGTACGCAGCCGCGCTGACCATTCGCCCGGGGCCGCAGGTGTTGCAGTATTCGCTTCGCGGGCGCCGGCGCATGCTTACCGGCGCACTCGCGCTGACGCTCGCCGTCCGCGCCGCGCAAGCCATCGGCGCGCCTGCCGGCGCTTCCGCGGGAGCGACGCGGCCGTTCGCCATCGCGCCGCAGCCGCTCACCACGGCACTGCTCGCCTGGGGCAGGCAAGCCAACGTGCAGGTGCTGACCGCCTCCGGCTCGATCGCCAGCTGGCGTTCCGCCGGTGCCCAGGGGCTGCTCACCCCGGATGCCGCCCTCGACCAGCTGCTGCGGGGCACCGACCTCGAGCGCGAGTCCTACGATGCCAGCACGGTCGTGGTACGCCAGCGCCAGCAACCCGGCAACGCGACGCCGGCACCCGCCGATCCGGCGGTGGCGTTCGATCCGGGCGCCGTGGTGCCGCTGGCCACGGTGGACGTCCAGGGCCTGGTGCAGGACGTCGGCTTCAAGGCCGACACCACCCGCAGCGCCACGCGCAACGACGCGCACCTGATGGACGTACCGCAGTCGATTTCCGTGGTGACCCGCGACGCGATCGCGTCGCAGCAGGCGGTGGGTATCGGCGACGTCGCGCGCTATGTCGCCGGCGTGCAATACGTGGACGGCTACGGCGGCGCGCCGCTGTTCCTCATCCGTGGTTTCGACGCCGGGCACGGCATGACCGACGGCATGCCCAACGGCATCGCGCGCACGGAGGACCTGCCGCCGCTGATCGGCATCGAGCGCGTGGAAGTGCTGCGTGGACCCGAGGCCATCCTGGGCGACGCGTCGCAGAACAACAACTTCGGCGGCTCGATCAACGTGGTGATGAAGCGGCCCCAGGCGGAGCCGGTGCGCACGCTCACCTATTCCGCGGGCCGCTACGACGGCGGCCGGCTGGGCGTGGACCTGGCCGGCGCCGCATCCACCGATGGCTCGGTCACCTACCGCGTGGTGGCCGCGGGACAACGCGGCCAGACCACACCCCGTGGCGATGGGGGCGGTCGCGGCGCCTACCTCGCACCGTCGCTCGCTTGGGCCGGTGAGCGTACCCGCGTGATGGGCGGCGTGGAGTTCGTCGACAACCGCGTGCCCGGCCCGGAGCACACCGTGCTGCTGGGTCCGTCGTTGTCCGCGGCTTCGCCCTACCGCTCCGTCCCGGGCACGCCGGGCGACACGTCGACGTATCGCACCGGCCGCGCGGTGTTCGAGTTCGACCATGCGTTCGACGACTGGACCCTGCACAGCCAGGGCCAGTACGTGCGCCAGCGCAGCAACGGCAACAGCTGGTCGTACGTGTCGAGCGAGTTCGGCACCCGCGACGCCGTGCTCTCGCCGGTGGCGCGCACGTTCCGCTACACGGGCACCTACTGGACCTGGCAGAACGACCTCACCCGCCGCTTCGGGCAGGGTGACGTGACACACACCGTGTTGCTGGGCTTCGACCTGGCCCGCACCCATGCGGGTGACGGCGGCAGCGGCAGCACCACCCAGACCGATGGCAGCGACAGCGAGACGGTCGGCGACCGCGAGGCATTCGTCGCAACGCGGCCACTGGCCTACGACCTGCGCACCGGCACGGCATTTTCCGCGCGGTTCAACGCCTTGCTGGCGCCCGTGAGCACCACCGTGCAGACCCTGGGCGGATCGTGGCAGACCAACGCCGGCGCCTACCTGCAGGACCAGATCGTCATCGGCGACCGCTGGAACGTGCTGGCCGCGTTACGGCGCACCACCTACCGGCTGGAAACGCACTGGACCGACGGCAGCCCGCGCACCCTGCGCAAGGCGCGCTGGATTCCGAAGCTGGGCGTGGTCTACAAGCTGTCGCCGGAGGTAGCCCTGTATGCGGACAGCTCCACCGGCTTCCAGCCCGATCCGCTGCTGGGCAAGGACGGCCAGCCGTTGCCCGTGGCCACCTCCCGGCAGCTGGAGGCGGGCGGCAAGTTCGAGCTGTTCGATCATCGCGCCCGCCTGACCGCCGCGGTGTATCGCATCCGCGTGGACCACAGCGTGGATCTGGTCTCGCCGGAGGCCCCGTTCTTCGCCACGCCCGGCCCGGGCCAGACCAATTGCGGCGTGGAGCTGGAACTGTCCGGCCGCATCGCCAACGGCCTGGACGTCATCGCCAGCGTCACCGAGGCGCGCATCCACAACAACGACGATACGCGACCCACCGGCTCCCCACGCCACCAGGCGGCCGTCTGGAGCAGCTATCGCTTCGGCGACGGCGACATCAAGCCATGGGGCGTCGCCGCGGGCGTCCTGGCGCGAAGCCGCAGCATCGGCCGCACCAGCAACGACGGCCAGTATTTCGGCATTCCCGGGCAGGCCAGCGTGGAAGCGAACGTGTCGCGCTACGGGGACCACTGGCAGCTGACGCTGGGCGTGAAGAACCTCTTCGCCCGCACGCTGTACGCGGTGAATTTCGACGAGACCTTCGTACCCATCCGCCAGGGCCGTGTGGTGCTGCTGACCGGCTCGTACGATTTCTAGGCGCCACCCGTCCGGGTGAACGCCTGCAAGGCCACGGCGCAGGCGTCCTGGCTGAACGCCGTGCGCGCCTCGTCGAGGGCGGCCGGCGCCCCGAGGGGAATATCATGGCAACCGCCCGCCCCGGGCACGCCGCCATGCCGCTGCCAGAATCGGTCGTAGGCGGCCAAGGTCACGCCGGCCCGACGATCCAGCGGATGCGCGTGGTGGGACACGCCACGCACGCGCTCGATCCCGTAGTGGCTGGCCAGCGAACGGATCAGCGCCAGCAGGAGGTCGCGCGGACGCAGCCCGCCGGTAGCCCGGGTGAACCGGCCGATGGCTTCGCGCCCGAGGTAGGCCCACGAGCCGCGCATCGCGCCGATCAACAGGCCCTCGGCGCCACCGAACGTGATCGTGCAGGACGAAATCACTTCCTTGCCGTCGTTGAGCAGGAACAGGCCCAGTTCGCCCGTGGCTTCGTCTTCCGGCGCGCGCGCATGCAGGTAGGCCACGTTGCCGTCGCCGAGCGGCAGCGTGGCCAGGCGCACGTCGTGCCCCCGCACCAGCCGTTCGCGCAGGCGCTCGGGACACTCCCGCGCAATGAAGCGGTAATGCGCTTCCACCAGTCGCGCGCAGGTGGCGAGGTCGAAGTCACGGGAGATGTAGTGCCGCTGCCAGCGCTCGTAGACCCGGGGATTCAGCGCCGCCGCGGCCCGCAAGGTGCGCGAGCGCCCGACCAGGTCCAGCCAGGCGGTCTGGCGACGGAACGCGGCCAGCGAGCGCAACAGGTACGCCAGCCGCGGCTCGGGCGCTGCGCCCTGCCGGCGCAGCGCCGCACGTCGCCGAAGATGGTCCAGGGCCAGCACCAGCGCGGCCCTCGGCGGCCGAGACCCGGCCCGGGCATGGGTGAGGTCGCGCATCGCCTGGGACGGGGGGTAATGCGTCTGCATCTACCCATGACGTTCGGCGGGCGCCGGATTGAAATCGCCTGCGGGTCTCTTACCTGACCATCGTAGGCCCGCCCACCGGCGGAACCTGATCTTGCTGCGGGGCTTGCTGTTGCTGTTGCTGCTGCTGTGCCTGCACTTGCTGCTGGGCGTTGTGCTGGACGTTCACAGCTGCGTCCCGGCTGCTTTGCACGATCGGAGTCTGGATGGCCTGCATCACGTCGACCTCGGTGTATTGCTTGAATGGGGATTTGAGATCCCCTTGAACAGCCCACCCACGGTGACCATCGTCGCTCAGGACGACATGGTCAATGCGGTGGTAACCGGCGGCGATGGCTGCCGAGGTCAGGTAACCCGCAAAATTCTGCGTATGCAGACCAGGCGCACGACCTTGGCTCTCGTCAATGCGCGCCACGCACGCATGTGCCTGCTCGTAGATCCCATGGGCTGGGTGGCGGGCATCCAGCAGGGTGGGAACATCTTGGCGGTGCAATTTGGCGTCGTCGATGGCCGCCCTGGTTGCTGGGCCCGCCACGCCATCTGCTTTCAAGCCGTGTGCCAGCTGAAAAGCCTCGACAGCTTCCTTGGTGCGAGAGCCAAAGTGTTGGTCGGGTCGGATGGCGCTTCCATCGCGAGCCGTGAAACCGAGGTGGGCGAGGTCGGTTTGAAGTGCGCCAACAGCCGTGCCGTGATCGCCTTGCCTGTGAGCGCGATGCACGCCCGCATGACCTTGCGCAGGCGCGGCGGTCTTGGGATGTGTACCAAGGGCTGCCCGCAGTTGCTCATCAGTCAAGGGTGGGGATTGAATGGTGCTGCCTGCCTTCCAGTACTCAGCACGAGCAATGCCATCGAGCAGGGCATTGCGCTCGTCAGGATTCATGTCCCGGACTTTCTTGCCGTGCAGATCGTGGCCTTCGGCCAACGCCGTTGCGTAGATCGTCTTCGCCTGCGTGTCGTGGTGCGTGGTACCGCTGTAGTCCGCCTTGGAATACCCCTTAACCAGATCTTCGACGGTGTGGTCTGCGTGCTGGTCGACTACGAGCTTCTTTTGAGCCTCGCGTCCCGCCTCGTAGCTCTCGAAGACGGCGTTCCCCCAATGGTCGAGGGCGACTATTCCCTCATATCTGGATTGCGCCTGCTCCAAAGCTTTTTCTTTCGAGCGGCTAGTGTGGACCGTCTTGTCGGCACTTCCTTCGAATTCGAACTTGAGATTGCCCGGGTTGTTATTCCGCCAGGACACTGTCCCGTCTTGTGCGGTCACCCAGGTGCTGTCTTCCATCTCGAAAACGCGAGTCATACCCTGACTTGCCACGAGACGAGTCACCTTTTTCTCTGACACAACGTCCATATTTTTTCCTTGAGAATGGCCCTCAGGCCGTCAGATACCCTTGTTGCAATCGGTGCGAACTTCTTTGCATGCCTGCCCACCTGCAGCATTACAAGCGGCAAGGGCACGCGTCACAGCTTGCTTTTCGCCTTTGACATCGGTCGTTGCGCCACCGAACGAGCGAGCCATCGAGTCCCGCACAAGGGAGATGCAGCCGTCCTGCTGCTGGATTAGCACGGTGCAGTCCTGCTTGTTGCAATCCCCCTGCAATTTCTCCCAAACCGAATCGGGGTTGGGGTTGCCATGCATGAACATGAACTTCCCGTTTTTGTGGTTGACCACAAGGGTGTTGAGGAAAACTGGCACCGACCATTCTGCGTCCATGTCTTTGGCAAGACCCGACATGGGGAGCACGAGCTTCCTGGATCCTGCCTGTCCACGCCCCGCAACCACGGTTTCCCGAACTGCTTTCATCACACGCCACTGGCCCGACTGTCTGACCAAATCCAGGAAAGTCGTCGAGGGCTTCTCACCGCTGTCCATCTGCTCGATATGAACATGTCCTGGTACCACCTTGACGTAGTCACCATCGAACGGATCGTCGTGGAATTGGCTGCATTTCGAGCAGGCGATGAGCTTGTCGCTGGAAAAGTCCGGAATGAATTTGCCTTTCTTCTTTCCAAACATCACCAGGGTTCGGTGGTTGACTCCATCCTTGTCCGGTGCGGTCTCGAATACGGCCACTGCGTCTGCGTCGGGTTGGTCGCCGCTGGTCGTGAAGGACACTAATGTGGTGCCGGTCGGCGCAGTTTCCGCTACCTCCGGCGGCGCGGGAGGTGTGCCCTTGGAGGCAGAAGCGGCAAACGCGGGCACCGTAGCGACTATCAAAGCCAGTGCGGCCCATCGAGAAATCCGTGTCATCGCCACATTCCGGTTGGGAAAGTTCGGAGCATAACCGAGGCTCCACCGATGATCGATCCTCACCGTACGAAGGCTTGGAGGGGTTGGGCTCCGGGGCCGCCTGAGCTGAGGGCTGCTCAGTCCACGGATGCACGATACCGGCGCTACAGCCCGCGCCGAAGGCCAGCGTCGAAGGCCCCGGAGCCCAACCCCTCCAAGCCCCCCAACGCCGCCCAGACTATCGGGAAGCGCGCCTTTTCCGCTCGTCCTTCCAGACCACCCAACCGCCGAGCAGGATCATCAGGGCCAGCCCGTACCAGGTGATGGCGTAGGTCAGGTGGTTGTCCGGAAAGGCGATGACGGTGAGTCCACCCACGGGACCGTCGTTGCCATCGACATGACCGGGCGACGAGGCGGCATCGGCATCGATGAAGTATGGCGCGGTGTGTCCAAGCGACTTCGCCCGGGCAATGGCGGCCACGTCGCGGGAATACCAGCGATCGCCGGCAGGGTCGTTGTCCTGCAGGAACGCACCCTTCGGCTCGCTGATGCGCAGCAGGCCGGTGATCGTGGTTTCACCGACGGGCCCTGGCATGCAGCTGGCCTTGCCGCCGCACCAGGTGGTGGAGACGAAGCCGCGGTTGATGAGGACCACATCGCCGGCAGATGTGCGCAGCGGCGTCAGCAACCACGAACCCATGCCAAGCTCGGTGCTGGCACGCACGCGCACGCTCTTGTCCTGCAACAGCGTGCCGGTGACCGTCACCCGCCGGTATTCGTCGTCGGCCGTCGTGATCGTGGACCACTGCGGCCGGCCCGGTGCGGTGACGGGCTGCGCATGCACGCGCTGGTCCACGCGGGCGATCAGGTCGTGCTTCCAGGCCCGGCGATGCACCTGCCAGGTGCCCAGGGCCATGAAGCCGGTGAACAGCACGAGGCCGCACAGCGCCAGCAACCCCAGAACGAAGACGCCGCGCGTTCGGCGCGGCGTCTTCGGCGTGGTTGGAACATCCGCGCTCAAGGCAGGTTCTTGACCTGTTGCTCGGTCATGTCGTGGGTCATGCCCGGCATCATGTTCGAGTTGAGGTGGAACATGACCCAGATCGAGCCGGTGAGCGTGATCACCACCAGCACGAGGGTGAAGATCAGCGCCAGCATGTTCCAGCCGCCTTCCGACTTCGTGTTCATGTGCAGGAAGTAGATCATGTGCACCACGATCTGGATGGCAGCGAAGAACATCACCACGATCGCCAGCGTCTGCGCATTCGGGATTACCTTGCCCATCACCAGCCAGAACGGCACTGCGGTGAGGAACACGGCGAGGAAAAACCCCGTCATGTAGCCCTTCAGCGTGCTGTGGCTGGCGCCGTCGTCGTGATCGTCATGGTGGTCGTGCGATTCGATGTGCGCGCTCACGGCAGCACTCCCATCAGGTAAACGAAGGTGAAGACGCCGATCCAGACCACGTCGAGGAAGTGCCAGAACATCGACAGGCACATGATGCGACGCTTGTTGGCGGCGGTGAGGCCGAGGCGACCCACCTGGAACAGCAGCGTGACCAGCCAGACGATGCCGAAGGTGACGTGCAGGCCGTGGGTGCCAACCAGGGTGAAGAACGAGGACAGGAACGCGCTGCGCTGCGGACCGGCACCCTCGTGGATCAGGTGCGCAAACTCGTACATCTCGATGCCGAGGAACGCCAGGCCGAACAGGCCGGTGATGACCAGCCAGGCCATCATCGTGCCCTTGCGGTTCTTCTGCATCTCCAGCACGGCGAAGCCGTAGGTGATGGAAGACAGCAGCAGCATCGTCGTGTTGATCGCGACCAGCGGCAACTCGAACAGGTCGGCACCCGAAGGGCCGCCCGCGTAGCTGCGGCCGAGCACGCCGTACACGGCGAACAGGGTGGCGAAGATGAGGCAATCGCTCATCAGGTAGATCCAGAACCCGAGCAACGTGCCGTTGGCCGGGTGGTGGTCTTCCTTCATCCAGAACTCGAGGTCCTGGCCATCCGCGACGGTGGCGGGCGTAGCGTGCATATCAGACATGGGCGGCAAGCTCTTCCGTGCGGATGGCTTCGGTACGAGCCACTTCGTCGGCGGGGATGTAGTAGTCGCGCTTGTAGTTGAACGTGTGGCCGATCGCGGTGACCAGCAGGCCGAGGAAGGCCAGGCCGGCAACCAGGAACATGTGCCAGATCATGGCGAAGCCCAGCACGAAGGCGAAGCCCGCGATGATGATGCCCGCACCGGTGTTCTTCGGCATGTGGATCGGCAGGTAGCCTTCCGTGCGACGCGTGTGGTTGCGCTCCTTCATGTCCCACCAGGCATCCGGCTCGTGGATGATCGGGGTGAAGGCGAAGTTGTAATCCGGCGGCGGCGACGACGTGGACCATTCCAGCGTGCGGCCGTGCCACGGATCGCCGGTGACGTCGCGCAGCTTCTCGCGGTTGCGGATGCTGACGAAGATCTGCACGAGGAACGAGCCGATGCCCAGGGCGATGAGCACCGCGCCGAACGCGGCCAGGCGGAACCAGATGGCGAGCGACGGATCCTCGAAGTGGTTCATGCGGCGGGTGACGCCCATGAAGCCCAGCACGTACAGCGGCATGAAGGCGAAGTAGAAGCCCACCAGCCAGAACCAGAACGAGCACTTGCCCCAGAACGGGTCGAGGCGGAAGCCGAAGGCCTTCGGGAACCAGTAGTTGATGGCGGCGAACACGCCGAACACCACGCCGCCGATGATCACGTTATGGAAATGCGCGATGAGGAACAGGCTGTTGTGCAGCAGGAAGTCCGCCGGCGGCACCGCCAGCATGACGCCGGTCATGCCACCGATGACGAAGGTGACCATGAAGCCCATCGTCCACAGCATCGGCACGTCGAACTGGATGCGGCCACGGTACATCGTGAACAGCCAGTTGAAGATCTTCGCACCCGTGGGGATCGAGATGATCATCGTGGTGATGCCGAAGAACGAGTTGACGCTGGCGCCGGAGCCCATGGTGAAGAAGTGGTGCAGCCAGACCAGGTACGACAGCACGGTGATGACCACGGTGGCATAGACCATCGAGGCGTAACCGAACAGGCGCTTGCGGCTGAAGGTGGAGACGATCTCGGAGAACACGCCGAACACCGGCAGGATCAGGATGTAGACCTCGGGGTGGCCCCAGATCCAGATCAGGTTCACGTACATCATGGCGTTGCCGCCGAAGTCGTTCGTGAAGAAGTTGGTGCCGACGTAGCGATCCAGCGCCAGCAGCACCAGCACGGCCGTGAGCACCGGGAACGCGGCGACGATCAGCACGTTGGTGCACAGCGAGGTCCAGGTGAAGACGGGCATCTTCATCATGGACATGCCGGGCGCACGCATCTTGACGATGGTGGCGATCAGGTTGATGCCGGACAGCGTGGTGCCCACGCCGGCCACCTGCAACGACCATATGTAGTAATCCACCCCGACATCGGGACTGGCCGCGAGGCCGGACAACGGCGGGTAGGCCAGCCAGCCGGTGCGTGCGAACTCGCCGACGAACAGCGACGCCATGACCAGCAGCGCGCCGGACACGGTCATCCAGAAGCTGAAGTTGTTGAGGAACGGGAAGGCGACGTCGCGCGCGCCGATCTGCAGCGGCACCACGTAGTTCATCAGGCCGGTGACCAGCGGCATCGCCACGAAGAAGATCATGATCACGCCGTGGGCGGTGAAGACCTGGTCGTAGTGGTGCGGTGGCAGGAAGCCCGGGTTGTCGCCGAAGGCGATCGCCTGCTGCGCGCGCATCATCAGGGCGTCCGCGAAACCGCGCAGCAGCATGATGATGCCCAGCACCATGTACATGATGCCGATCTTCTTGTGGTCGATGCTGGTGAACCACTCTTTCCAGAGGTAGCCCCACAGCTTGTACTTGGTGATCAGGCCGAGCACCACCAGGCCGCCGAGGGCGACGCCCGCGAACGTGGCGATCAGGATGGGCTCGTGGTACGGGATCGCCTCGATGGTGAGGCGTCCGAAGATCAGTTTGGCTAGATCGGGCATGTTCATTACCGGACTCGCTAAGGCTTGAATCGAAATCAGGCGGCCGCTGTTAAAGCGGACGTCCGGCAGGGGAGATCGGCTGGCCGGCGCTGCCGGTGCCGACGCACAGCGCACCCACGTAGCGCGGACCGGCGGTATCCAGGCCCACCCGCGCACGGGTGGCGGCATCCAGCGAGGTGACGTTGTAGGTACCTACCACGCCCTGGCCACCCTGCTTGTCGATGGCCATCATGTCGCTCTGGCACATGCGGTTGGACTCGACGCAGCGGTTGAGGATGGCGTTGTAGAGGCTGGGGGCCACGCTGCCGTAGAAATGCACGGGCTCTTTCTCGCTGGGCTGCTCGAGCTTGAGGTAATCCTCGCGGCTGAGCGTGTCGCCGCTGGCCTTGGCCTTCGCCACCCAGGCGGCGAAATCGGCATCGGACAGGCTGTGGAAGCGGAAATGCATGTCCGAGAAGCCGGCGCCGCTGTAGTTGGCGGAAATGCCCTCGAAGTCGCCCGTCTTGTTCATCACCGCGTGCAGCTTGGTCTCCATGCCGGGCATGGCGTAGATCATTCCGGCCATGGACGGGACGAAGAAGGCGTTCATCACCGACGACGCCGTGATGTGGAACTCGATCGGGCGATCGACCGGGGCGGCCATCTCGTTGACCGTAGCGATGCCCTGCTCCGGGTAGAGGAACAGCCATTTCCAGTCCAGGGCCACCACCTCGACCACCAGCGGCTTCGTGCCGGGCGCGACCGGGCGGGAGGCATCGATCTGGTCGA
Organism: Xanthomonas sp. NCPPB 2632; assembly: GCF_041228075.2. NCBI lineage: Bacteria > Pseudomonadati > Pseudomonadota > Gammaproteobacteria > Lysobacterales > Lysobacteraceae > Xanthomonas > Xanthomonas sp. NCPPB 2632. Next base: position 152,580 of record NZ_CM192979.1, on the reverse strand, counting down.
GCGGACGGTAGGGGTCGAGCTTGTGCGTGCTGGTCCAGGTGATGGCGCCCAGCGCGATGATGATCAGCAGCGGGGCGGACCAGATCAGCAGCTCCAGCACCGTGGAGTGGTTCCAGTCCGGGTCGTAGCCGCCGTGGTTCTTGTTTTTCTCGCTGTACTTCCAGGCGAACAGGAAGGTCATCACGATGACGGGGATGATGATGATGAGCATCAGCACCACGGAAATCATGATCAGGTCGCGCTGCTGCCTTGCGACGTCGCCCGAAGGGCTGAACAGCACGGCATCGCAGCCCGACAGGAGCAGGGCAAGGGCGGGGATCAGCAATCCGCGCAACATCTTCATGGACATTCGCATGAGGGGGGCAACCGTGGGGACATTAAAATTTACGCTCAACAGGCCGCCAAGGCCATAGGACACATTGTCCCATGGCGTCGGTCCGCCGTCCCGTGGTGCCCGTTCGACGCGCCATTGACCCTCCGCTTCGCTATGCTGTAGCCAACTATCCACCCGGGCCGACCCAGGATGACCACCATTTCCCATGCGCACGAGGGCGCCGCCGGCGCCGAGCAGGACGTCCGCCGCCAGCACCAGACCAGCCACGCCCCCGTCGCCCCGGGCGAAATCGCGGTCGGCGTGGTCATCGGCCGGGCCTCGGAATACTTCGACTTCTTCACATACGGCATCGCGTCCGTGCTCGTGTTCCCGTCGGTGTTCTTTCCATTCCTCAGCCCGCTGGACGGCATCCTGCTGGCCTTCACGATTTTTTCATTCGCGTTTATCGCCCGGCCGATCGGCACCACGCTGTTCATGGGCATCCAGCGCACCTGGAGCCGCAGCACCAAGCTGACGGCCGCGTTGTTCCTGCTGGGCACGTCCACGGTCTGCATCGCCTTCCTGCCGGCCAACACGAACGGCGGCTACACGGTCATCGTGATCCTGTCGCTGCTGCGCTTCCTGCAGGGCATCGCGCTGGGCGGCTCGTGGGACGGCCTGCCCTCCCTGCTGTCGCTCAACGCGCCCAAGGAAAAACGCGGCTGGTACGCCATGCTGGGCCAGCTGGGCGCGCCGGTCGGCTTCCTGATCGCGGGCTCGCTGTTCCTGTTCCTGCACACCCAGCTGTCCCGTGAAGATTTCCTGGGCTGGGGCTGGCGCTACCCGTTCTTCGTGGCGTTCGCCATCAACGTGGTGGCCCTGTTCGCCCGCCTGCGCCTGGTAGTCACCGAGGAATACACCCAGCTGCTCGAAGAGGGCCAGCTGGAACCGATCGGCATCATCGAGATGTTCCAGGCCCAGGGTTACAACCTGTTCATCGGCGCCTTTGCCGCCCTGGCCAGCTATGCCCTGTTCCACATCGTGACGATCTTCCCGCTGTCGTGGATCACGCTTAACCGCTCGCAGGACATCAACAACGTTCTGGTCGTGCAGATCGTGGGCGCCTTCCTGGCCGTGCTGGCCACCGTGGCCTCCGGCGTGCTGGCCGACAAGTTCGGCCGCCGCAACACGCTGGGCACCATGGCGGTGCTGATCGGCCTGTTCGCCATCGCCTCGCCCTGGCTGCTCGGCGGCGGCAAGGTGGCCCAGGATGCCTTCCTGCTGATCGGCTTCGCCCTGCTGGGCCTTTCGTACGGCCAGGCCGCGGGTACGGTGACGGCCAACTTCGCCAAGCGTTTCCGTTACACCGGCGCGGCGCTCACCTCCGATTTCGCCTGGCTGTTCGGTGCCGCCTTCGCCCCGCTGGTGGCGCTGGGCCTGTCGATGCGCTTCGGCCTGGCCGCGGTCAGCGTCTACCTGCTGTCCGGTGCGGCCTGCACGCTGCTGGCGCTGCGCATCAACCGCTCGCTGGAAACCGACCGCAACAAGGCCTGACAGAAAGCAAATCCCCGCCCGATTCTCGTGGGCGGGGCCCGCCGGGGTGGCTTACCCTGTGCCGCATGCTCTTCGACCTGCCCGACCGCGACACCCTCTACCGCGCCCTGCTGGAACGCGATCCCGCCTATGACGGCCATGTGTTCGTCGGGGTCACCAGCACCGGCGTGTTCTGCCGGCTGACCTGCCCCGCACGCAAGCCGCTGCTCGAGAACACCCGTTTCTACGATTCCGTGCCCGCCTGCTTCGAGGCCGGCTTCCGGCCGTGCCTACGCTGCCGGCCGCTGGACCCGGTGAGCCAGCGGGAGCCGATGGTCTCGGCGCTGCTCATGCGCCTGGAAGCCGAGCCCGAGCGGATCTGGGCGGAGGGCGACCTGGTCGAACTGGGCTACGACCCCTCTACCGTACGCCGCGCGTTCAAGCGCCACCTCGGCCTCACCTTCCTCGACATGGCCCGCCTGCGGCGCGCCGGGCGGGGCATGGACCGGCTCGCCACCGGAGCCAGCGTCATCGACGCCCAGCAGTCCGCCGGCTACGGGTCCGGCAGCGGCTTCCGCGAGGCCATCGTGCGCCTGCTGGGCGAGGTGCCCGTGGCACTGCGCGGCAGGGAGCTACTCCGGGCCGACTGGATCGAATCACCGATCGGCACGATGCTGGCGGTGGCAGACGCCCACGCCCTGCACCTGCTGGAGTTCTTCGACCGCACGGCGCTGCCCACCGAACTGAAGAAGTTGCGCGAGGCGACCCGGTCTTCGATCACGTTCGGGCGTACCCCGGTGATCGACCGCATCGAGGCCGAGCTGCGTGACTACTTCGAGGGCAGGCGATTGGCCTTCGACACGCCGCTGGCCCGTCACGGCTCCGCCTTCACCAAGGCGGTATGGGATGCATTGGTCGCGATTCCGCCCGGAAGTACCCGGAGTTATGGCGACATCGCGCACGCCGCCTGCCGCCATACGGCCGTGCGTGCGGTTGCCCGGGCCAACGGGGCCAACCAGCTGGCCATAGTGATCCCATGCCACCGGGTGATCGGCGCCGATGGCGCGCTGACCGGCTACGGCGGCGGGCTATGGCGGAAGGACTGGCTGCTACGGCACGAGCGCAAGGTGATGGGGCTTACCAGGTGAGATCGTCCGGCACGACGAACTGCTTGTAGTAGTCGTCGTCATCGTCGCTGGTCGGCAGCGGATCGCCGTCCTTGCGGCCGTGATCGAGCACGATCATGTCCGTCGCACGGGCATGGATCTTGTCGGCGGGCAGGCGCGGGATGAGCTCGTAGCCATCGCCGGCCCGCGCGATCACCAGGCTGCCGGAGGCAAGCTGCGCACGCAGCGCCTCGTTGACGAAGAGGCTGGCGATCTTCTCGCCATCGTTGAAGCGATAGGCGATATCGCCCTCGCGCTTGACCCGGGTCGTCTCGATGATCTGCCGGACCTGCGCGCGGATCTCCCTGGCGCGGGCCTCGGCGTTGCGCTCGGCGGCGATGGCCCGGTCGCGCTCGGCACGCTCGGCCTGGAGCCGGCGGACGTCCACCTGATCGGCGGTATCCGGCGCGGGGGCCTTGCCCTGGCGGGCCTTGGCCTGCTCGCGCGCGACCTTGGCCAGCTTGTCTTTCTTGACGAGGCCGGCCTTGAGGAGCTGTTCCTGGAGCGGATTGCGCATGGCGGTGGTTTCGTACGTGCGGGGCGTCGATTCTAGCGCCGAAGACCCGCACCGGGGCCGGTGGGCTGCCGCCCCGCCGGCTCAGTTGAAATCCACCTGCACCACGATGGGGCGCCGGAACGCACCGCCACGCACGGTCGGTCCGGTCTCGCGCAGGCGCACGTTGAAGTCGTAGGAACGTCCCGTACCCAGCGCGTTGGCCAGGAACGGCACACCCGGCCGGATCGTCGTCCGGGTGTCGTCGCTGGCCAGTTCCAGCCCCACGTTGCGAGGGCCACTGAGCGAGAAGAGATCGCTCACCGTCGGGTCGGCGTCCGCAGCCCTTCCGAACGTGAACGAGGCGACCATGCCGACCGGTTCGGCGCATTCCTGCACCACCAGGTGGAAAGCCCGCCACGGTGTCGCGCGCTCTGGCGTGGCGAAATTGCCGACATGGTAGGTGCCCACGTCGAAGACCTGGTTAAGCGACTCCGCGCTGATGCTGCAGGTCGGTCGCACGAACTGGAGGTCGTAGACCACGAGGTGGCGGAATGCCCGGGTCCTGACATTGCCGGGCTGGTAGGACCACTGTTGGGCGATGACCCGGCTGTCGACGCGACCGAAGCGCACCGGACCGCCCGTGCGCTTGACGCGATAGCCGACCACGGCGTCGTTGCCGATCACCGCGTCGCCCAATCCGACATAGCGCTGGTACCGGTGCGGAAACTCATAGTGCTGGCTGTTGCGCAGGTCGTGGATGTACACCTCGATGCCGAAGCCCGAGGGTTGGCCGCCGACAGTCAGGGGGACCATGCCGCCTTCGCGCGCCACGGTGTAATCGCCTTCCAGCGTGGCGTAACCCTTCGCGCATTTCGCCAGCCGGTTACCGTCGCCATAGGCCACGTCGTCGCGAACCACGGTGCCCGGCGCCATGGCGTTGCTGACCGTAATCTGCGCGGTCTGGCCGAGCTGGTAATTGCCGTCGGCCTGCCAGTAACACCCGCTGGATATCGCCATGGCCGGCATGGCGAACAGCAGCAGCGGCAGCGCGCACGACGCACGGCGAATCGTTCGGTGATGCATGGAAACCTCGTTCCTTAAGGTGGGTGGTCCACGACCGCGTCGTGAGTGGGAAAGTGGCGATCCAGCCACGACGACCAGTGCGCCGCACGGCGGATCAGGTCGGCCCGGTAACGGGCATTGAAACGTGGCGTACGCGAGTGGTAGTTGGCCGCACGCGTCCAGACATCCCCCGTGTCGTCGCGCAGGTGCCCACGAATGCGCCACGCCGCGAGCAGGAAGGCATAGATATAGCGCGTGGCATTCATCACCACCCCCGCGGAGGCGGGTACGGCGGCGACCAGCAGCAGCGCCAGCAGCGCGCGCGCCAGCCCCGCGACATTCCGTTTCGTTGCTTCCATGACGGGCGTTCCTTCGGGTGAGCCGTTCGACCGCCGGGCATGCCGGCGGTCGAGTTCCTTGCTTACTGTTCGTAGCGAACCGTGTAGGTCACCGAACTGTTGGCCGCGCCGGCCACCACGGTGCCGCTGCGCTGGTAGGACGCCGAATAGGCCAGCACGGCCTGGTTGTCGGACACGGTTTCCTTCACGCCGTCCTGGGTGTCGCTCCAGATGTCGATGGGCGTACCGTTCTTGTCGAACAGGCGGATCTGCACACCCGCCGCGCCACCCGTGGTGGTCAGGGCACCCGTGCGGGGATCGACCGTGGAACCGGTGTCGTACGTGGCCCACACCTTGGTGCCGTTGGCGCAGGTGGTCTCGCCGGCCTTGCCGATGTAGATGCGGTAGCCGGTGTTGCCCGTGGTGGTACCCACGTCACCGAAGTCGGCCGCGTTCACCGAGCCGATGTTCACGGTGAAATCCGGACCGTTGCCCGGAGTGCCGCCGTCGACGGTGCAGGTGACGTTGGTGATGGCGCCGGTGAAGGTGATGGTGCCGGTCGACGCGAAAGCCGATGGCGCGGCAAGCCCGGCGATCAGCAAGGCGGAAGCGATAGCTTTGAGGTTCATCCGATTAACCCTTTGTATGACTTGAGAAACGGCCCCGGAGGGGGCCGTCGGCAGGGGGAGACACGGGTCACCCCCGCGCATCACGCAGCCGAGCTCGACTACGCGAGCGCATCGAGAATTCTGTACGAATTCCCTGGCCAGCCATATGGAATAAACCTCAAAAATCTAAGTTTTTTCCTGAGCCTCTTTTCAGCCTTCGGACAAGCAAATGGTCGGATTTCTCATTACTCAGCCACCGATCTTGCGTAGCGGCTTGCCGCTCATCAGATTGCGCTCGATCTGCTCCAGCGTGACGCCCTTGGTCTCGGGAACCAGGAAGAACGTGACCCCGATGAACACCGCGTTGAGGGCGGCGTACAGCCAGAAGGTCTGCGCGTTGCCGATGCCGCTGAGCAACGACAGGAACGTCGCGCCGACGATCATGTTGGTCACCCAGTTGGTGAAGGTGGACGCGGCGATACCGAAGTCGCGCCCTTGCAACGGCTGTACCTCGGAGCACAGCGTCCAGATCAACGGACCCGCCGACATGGCGAACCCGACGATGAACAGCAGCAGCATGCCGACGGTGAAGAACTGCTCGCCACGGGAATGGATGCCCAGGCTCATCATGGTGCCGACCACGCCCAGGCCCACGGCCATGATGGTGAAGCCCGCATAAAGGATGGGCTTGCGGCCCAGGCGATCGACGAAGGCGAATGCGATCAGGGTGGCCAGCACGTTGGTCAGGCCCACGGCGGCGGTGAACCACATCTGCGCATGGGTGTCGTAGCCCATGTCCTTGAAGATGCGCGGGGCGTAGTACATCACCACGTTCATGCCGGTGAACTGCTGGACGGCCTGCAACAGCACGCCCAGGCCCACCGAACGGCGGAAGTTGGGGTTCTGCCCGAACATGCTCCAGCCGTGCTGGCGGGTTTTCAGCTGCTCGTCGATATCGGCGATTTCCTTCCGCACTACCTCCGCGTCGCCGCGCAGCTTCGCCAGCACGACCTGCGCGTCCTCGCGGCGGCCACGCATGAGCAGCCAGCGCGGGCTGTCCGGCAGGAAGAACAGGCCGATGAGGAACAGCACGCCCGGCGCGGCTATGATCCCGAGCATCCAGCGCCAGTTACCGCTGGCACTGAACGCCGTGTCGGAGAGGAAGGCCAGCAGGATGCCGGTGGTGATCATCAGCTGGTAGGTCGAGATCATGGCACCGCGCACTTTTTCCGGCGCCACCTCGGCCAGGTACAGCGGCGCGGTAAAGGTGGCCACGCCGATGGCGATGCCCAGGACGAAACGCGCCACGATCAGGATCTGGGGCGACCAGGCCACTGCGCAGAACAGCGAGCCGGCGATGAAGACGACGCCGGCGACGATCAGCGAACGCTTGCGACCCAGCGATGCCGACATCCAGCCCGCACCCAGCGCACCCATCGCCGCGCCGCCCATCATCGAGCTTACGATCCACTCGATCATGTGGTCGGTGACCTTGAAGTCCGCCTGGATGAACTGGGTGGCACCGGAGATGACCCCGATGTCCAGGCCGAACATAAGGCCGGCCAGCGCCGCCAGGATGCAGGTGGTGACGATGGCCGCCCGGGGGTGGGCGGCGGCGACCTGTCTTTCGAGCGGGGCATCCATGGCGGGCATCCTTCGGTGAGGGAAAAGGGCGAGCGAATTGGATGCCGCGACATGTGTTCAAGTGGTGTGCGTCGCGTGCGGCCGGGGTAACGAACGACCCAAAGGTGGGGCGGACGCGAGGCGCGATGCCGGCTGTGTTAGTTTTAGCCGTGACGACTGCGCGATGGCTACCTTGACCGACCGAATTCCCAACGATAACCCCGACGATCCCACCGTGACGACGCGCGATGCGGCGGAGTTGCTGGGGGTGTCCGTGAGCACGGCTCAGAAGTGGATCGAAGGCGGCGCGCTGGCCTCCTGGAAAACACCCGGCGGTCATCGACGGATGCGGCGCAGTGCCGTGCTGGCCCTGCTGGAAGAACGCATGGCGCCGCCAGGCGAGTCGCCCGCCACGCTGCCTGACGAACTGCGCCCGGCGCGGCACCCGGATTACCCGGTGCATCCCGACGAGGCCCGGCGACTGCGCTCGCTCGCCCGCTCCGGGCTGCTGGACACCCCGCCGGATGCTGCCTTCGACCGCATCACCTGGCTGGCCAGTCGGCTCGTGGGAGCGCCCACCTCGGCCATCGCGTTGCTGACCTCGCGTCGGCAGTGGTTCAAGTCCCGCCAGGGCCTGGACGTGGAAGAAACCCCGCGCGGATGGGCGATCTGCAGCCACGCGGTGCTCGGTAACGGGCTGTTGCTGGTCGAGGATGCGCGTCGGGACGAGCGCTTTCGCAGCAATCCCCTCGTCCTGGGCGCGCCGCATATCCGCTTCTACGCGGGGCAGCCCCTGCGCGGTCCGGATGGACAGGTGCTGGGCACCCTGTGCGTGTTCGGTAACGAACCGCGGGGCCTGAGCATCATCCAGGCGGATGGCCTGCGTGCCCTGGCGGCCCTCGCCGAAGACGAGATCCGCCTGCACATGATCGAACAGGGCCGGCGCTGGCAGTCCCCGCCCGCGCCGACGGATACCCCGCCCGCCTGACGCCTCGTCTCGCGCGTCAGGCCAGTTCGGCCACCGCGCGACGCACGTTGTCGATGCCGCCGGCCTGCTGCGTGGTCGCCACGGCCACGTCGGACACGCGCTCCAGCAGCGTCCCCACGGAGGTCAGAATGTCCCGCATGGCCGCGCCTGCCTCGCCACTGCGTGCGCTGCCCTCACGAACCCGCTCCAGCGTGCCGTCGATCAGTTCGCGGATATCGCGAGCGGACTCGGCGCTGCGCTGCGAGAGCATGCGCACCTCGTTCGCCACCACGGCGAAACCCTTGCCGTGGATACCCGAACGCGCCGCCTCGATGGAGGCGTTCAGCGCGAGGATATTGGTCTGGAACGCGATGTCGTCGATCATCGCGACGATTTCCGAAATGTCGCGCGCACCGGCCTGGATCGCCGACATCGTGGCGATGACCGCGTCCACCATGGCGCCGCCGTCCACCGCCGAGCGGCTGGCTGCGTTAGCCAAATTGTTGGTCGCGCGGGCCTGCGCCGCGATAGCCGGCACGGTATCGGCCAGCTCGGCCAGCGAGGCATGCAGGGTGCGCGAGGCACGCGTCTGCGCGGTCACGTCGGTGGCGTACTTGACCACCTTGAACGGGCGCCCGGACATGTCGAAGATCGGGTTGTAGCTGCCCTGTATCCATACCTCGCGGCCGTGCCGGTCCACGCGGCGGTACAACGCCGAGTCGTATTCCCCGCGCCCCAGTTTCTGCCAGAAGGCCAGGTAATCGGCGCCCTCCCGGTCGGCGGCGTCGACGAACATGCGATGGTGCCGGCCGACCACCTCGTCGCGGGCATAGCCCATCGTGGCGAGGAAGTTGTCGTTGGCCTCCAGGACGGTGCCATCCAGCGCGAAGCTGATGACGGCCTGTGCCTTGTCGATCGCCGCCAGACGGCCTTCCATGTCCGCGGCACGCAGGCGCTGCTGGGTCACGTCGGTGGCGAACTTCACCACCTTGACCGGCCGGCCGAAGGCATTGAGCACCGGGTTGTAGCTGGCCTGTATCCAGACCTCGCGGCCATCCCTGCCCCGTCGCCGATACAGGCCGACATCCGGCTTGCCGGACGCCAGTCGCGCCCAGAACGCGGCGTAGTCGGGCGAGGCGACGTCCTCGGCCTCGACGAAGATGCGATGGTGGCGGCCGACGATATCCGCACGGTCGGCGTAGCCCAGGGCCTCGACGAAGTTGCGGTTGGCATCGAGGATGGTGCCGTCCAGCGCGAACTCGATCACCGCCTGCGTGCGGTCCAGCGCGTCCAGCTTGCCCCGCAACCCCGTGCGCGACTCCCCGACGACCCGGCGCATGCCGGCGAACAAACCGATGGCCATGATGGCGTTATCCCCTGGTGAACTCTCGAACATCCTTATCGACGATCGCGAGGGGCCGCTGAACACCCACTGCCGGAAACGCACAGCGATTCCGCGGAACGCTTACTCCACCACACCGATGCCCAGCTCGCGCGAGTCGGCGCGGCCGCGGTCGTCGACCACGCGCACCAGGAAACGCCCGGTGCGCTCCGGCGCCCACATCAGGCTCTGGCCGCTCGGCACGCTGCCCAGGTAGGCATCGTCGACGAACCAGTACAGCGTGCGTGACGCGCCGTCGGCGGTGGCGGTGAAGGCCACCCGCTCGCTGCCCAGGCGCGACACCCGGATCTGGTAGGTGCTGCCTTTCAGCGGCGAGGTGATCTTCGGCGGATCGCCCGCCAGCTGGCCACCGCCCTGGCAGTCCGGCAGCGCCGGCGGTGTTCGCCGCGGCATGCCGGCCTGGGCGAACACGCGGGCCAGGTCGGAGGGCCAGTATTCGTAGACGTCGGTGCGTGTGCGCGCCGGATCGTAGGGAGGGCACGCCGGCTTGCCCGTTGCCGTATCCACGACCACGGGCCGGTGCACGGTGCTGAGCCGGATGGGTGATTTGCCGGGAATGAACCAGGTGCTGCCGACCTGCGGACACCAGGCATTGGGCAGGTCGCCGCTGGCCAGGCAGACGGCCACCCGGCGCAGGTTGGGCGGATTGCGCCGCACGGGCTCGACCATGCGCGGACGCTCGGCGCGCAGCGCATCGGCGATACGGAAGAACAGCGGCGCGGCGGCATCCACGCCGATGAAGGCGGGATTGCCCGCGCCGTCGAAATTGCCGATCCATACCACCAGGACATAGGGCCCGAAACTGCCGGCCGTCCAGGCATCGCGGAAACTCCACGACGTGCCCGTTTTCCAGTACACCGGCAGGCGCGAGGGCTGCGCGGCCACGGCATCATCCGGCCGAGGGTTCTGCCGCAGCATGTCCATCACCATGAAGCTGGCTTCCTCGCTGAGCACGCGTGTGCCCTGGGTCCGTGGCTGCGCCGCCAGCGTGCGCAACGGCCGCAGCTCGCCGCGGTTGGTCAGCATGGCGTACAGCCCGGACAACTCCTGCATGGTCACTTCGCCGCCACCGAGCACCAGCGCCAGCCCGTAGTGTTTCTCGCTGGCCATGCGCGAAATGCCGGCGTCGTGCAGGAACTGGTAGAGGTTGGGGCTGGCCAGTCGTGCGGCGATCTGCACGGCGGGGATGTTGCGGCTGCGGATGAGCGCCTGCGTGGCGGTCACCGGTCCCAGGAAATGGCCGTCGAAGTTCTCGGGCGTGTACGGCCCGAACGCCGACGGCACGTCGCGCAGCACCGTCTCCGGATGCAGCAGCCCCTGGTCGAAGCCCAGCGCGTAGATGAACGGCTTGAGCGTGGATCCGGGGGAGCGCTTGGCCTGCGTACCGTTGACCTGGCCCTGGATCGACGCATCCGCGTAGTCGGCCGACCCGACCATGGCCTTGATCCCCATGTCGCGCGTATCGACCAACAGGGCCGCGGCGTTGCGGATGCCGCGCTCGCCGCCGCGCGCGACGTACTGGCGCACCTGCCGTTCCAGGCTGTGCTGCAGGCCGAGGTCCAGCGTGGTCACCACGCGCATGTCGTCGTCACCGTCGAGCCGACGCTCGGCCAGCACCTGCTCGACGAAATGCGGCGCCTCGAACGGCAGCCGCGAGAGCGGGCGCAGGGCGAACGGCAGGGCGAACAGCGGCTGCATGGCGGCATCCGCCGGATGCGTCGTCACCCAGCGCGCGAACAGCCGGTCGCGCGATCGGCGCAGTGCCGTGTCGATGACGGACGCGCCACCGGCGCTGCCCGGCACACCTCGCGAAGGTTCCTGCGGAATCACCGCCAGCGTCAGCGCCTCGGGCAGGGTGAGGCGTGCGGGTGGCTTGCCGAAGTAGGCCAGGCTGGCGGCGCCGACGCCTTCCACGTTGCGGCCATAGGGCGCCGCGTTGAGGTAGGCCTCGAGGATGTCGTGCTTGGAATACTGCAATTCCAGCTGCAGGGCACGGACCATCTGCACCAGCTTGCCGGCGGGGCGACGCGTGTCCAGGTGCCAGATCAGCCGGGCCAGCTGCATGGTCAGGGTGGAGCCGCCCTGCGGATTGCCGTGGCGCACGTAGGTCATCCAGGCGCCACGCGCGATGCCCCACGCGCTCACCCCCGGGTGCCAGCGGAACCAGCGGTCCTCGTGCAGCAGCACGCCGTCGACGAGCTCCGGCGCGATGTCACGCAGCGGCACCCACAGGCGATAACGATCGTCACTGGCCAGGGTGAGGCGCAGCAGCCGGCCGTCGGCGTCGTAGACCGCCGTGGACGATGGCAGCCACGCGCGCAGCGGCTCGTGCGGCCACAGCCGGCAGGTGACCGGCACGGCCGCAGCCAGCAGCAACGCCACGAGGACGTTGTGCCAGCCGATCCGGCGCAGCCTTCGTATCAGACGCATGGGTGCGCCGGGTCAGTGGACGACGCGGCGCATCGCATGCGCACCGCTCACGGCTTGGCCGTGACGGTCAGCGATCCACCACCGGGGGCCCGCGCCTGGGTGCCGCGGTCGTACAGCGATTCGGCGAAGGCCGGCGGGATCGTGAACCGGCCGGCGTTGGTCGCCTTGATCCGGTAAACGAACTCCTGCACGTCCGTGCTGGCACTGCCGTAGACCACCACGCGATCCTCGCGCACGTCGGCGTAATCCGGCTTCCAGGTGGATTCCGGGTTACCGATCGGCGAGCGCCAGGCTGGCGTGTCGTCGCCTTCGCCCTGGGCGTCCGCCGGGCCGTCGCCGCTGTCGGCGTCCGTGGCCTCCGTGGCGTCGCCGTTGTCTGCGGTCGTCGTGTCCTCGTCGGACGAAGGCGCGGGCGTTGCGGCATCGGCGGGTGGCGCCGTCTGCAAGACCGGCTCGAAGCCGCCGGGCAGCAGGTCCACGATGGCGACGTCGTACACCGGGGCGTTGGTGGTGGAGCGGATGCGCACGTGGACATCGATCTCGTCGCCCGTGGTCAGGCTGTCGATCGCCTTGCCCTTGGTGTCGGTGTAGCTACGGGTGATCTCCAGACCGTCCTTGCGCGTGTCCGTCGACGGCTTGCGATCGAAGCCACCCTGCGCAACGCCGTACCACGCGGCGTTGTCGCCGTCATTGACCAGACGCAGGCGCTGTGCCGCGGCCGGCCAGTGCGCATCCAGCAGCACGCCGCGCGGCGTACCGATCGGCGTGACGGTGCCATTGGCCACCACCGAGCCGATCGACAGCTTGCCGACGTCGCCACCGGTCTCCTTCGCCCAGGCATCGAGGGCCAGGATGATCATGCCGGAGGACAGCGTGTTGTAGTGGCCCTTGGCCAGCGGCCGCACCAGCGCGTCGATGGTTTCAGGCGGCAGCGACTTCGCCTGGTCGGGGAAGTGTTTGGCCAGCAGGTACAACACCGTGGCGTCGCGGATCGGTGCGTCGTAATAGTCCGCGTAGCTGTACGCCTCGTCGGCGGGCTTGCGGCCCAGCAGGCGTCGCGGTTGCGAGATCAGGTCGGCGGCCAGCCGGTCCTGGTGCAGCAGCTGGTAGGACGCGGCCAACCACGCCGCGGCCAGGTCGCCCTTCCATACCTTGGGATACGCCTCTTCCAGGCGCCGCTGCACGGCGGCCAGGTCGTTGGTGGTGACATTGCCCTGGCGGGTCAGCAGGTAGACCGCATAGGCACGCTGGCGCATCTGCACCAGCGTGTCGCCACTGTCGTCGGCCGCGATCTGGCGCAGCGCGGTGTCGGCGGCGGACAGCATGTCGCGCGGCACGGCCACGCCGCGGTCGGTCGCCTCGACCAGGTAGTGCACGGCGTAGTCGGTGACGAACGCCTGCGTATCCGGCGTGGCCGTCCACAGGCCGAAGCCCCCCTGCCCGTTCTGCCGTGCGCGCAGTACGTCGAACAACGCGGCCACCGGGTCGGCCGGCGGCGCGGTGTCGCCCTGCATGCGGGCCGGCTTCACGTCGCCGAACTCCGGGCGGTTGCCGAGGACCAGCGCCGGCATCGCCGCGCTGATGACCTGCTCGGTGCAGTAGTGGGGGAAGTCGACCAGGTAGGCCGCCAGACCGCGGGCCAGCACCACCGGCACCGAAGAGAACGCCACGTCGCGTCGCGCGTATTCGTCGTGCATGTCGCGCAGCGGCGTCACATCGGCACGACCGTGCGCATCCACCCGCCCGAAGGCGAGGTCGGTACGCATGGCCGACGCCGGCCTGACCGAGAGATCCACCGACTGCTTAGCCGACTTGCCGCTGGCCGCGGCGGTGAAGGTCAGGTTGCCGGAACCGAGCTTGTCGGTGGCGCGCACGCGGAAGATCGCCACGCCCTCGCGCATCTCGCCCAGGCTCAGTGTTTTCGAGGCGTCGCCGACCAGCTGCAGCTGCGGGCCGGTTTTCAGGGTGACCGCCACCGGTACGGACTTGCCGCCCAGGCCCGTGAGGTTGTTGGCCACGCCCACGCTGATCTCGGCTTCGTCGCCCGGCGCCAGCGTGGTGGGCACGTTGGGCGAGAGCACGAAGTCGCCGCGGACGGTGGTGGCACCCTCGAAGCGGCCGATGTTCTCCGGCGACACGCCGATCGCCATGACGCGCAACTTGCCGTTGAAATAATCCGGCACCTTGTAGGTCAGGTCTTTCGAGCCGTCCACATCGACGATGCCCGACCAGTACGCCACCGGCTTGTCGCGCTTGCGCTTGAACGGATTGAGCTGGCGGCCGATGGCACCGTCCGCGTCGCCGCCGGGTGCCGCCATCGTCATCAGCTTCTGGAAGTCCGGAATGATCAGGTCCAGGATCTGCGAGGTGGACACCTCTAGCATGCGCTTGCGGAAGAAATACTGCAGCGGATCGCCCAGCGAGTAGTGGGCCACCTGCAGGATGCCCTCGTCCACGGCGAACACCACCGCGCGCGTGGGCGTGGTGGAGGTGACGTGGAAGGTCACGGTGTCGCCCGGCTTCACCAGCGCCGGCGACTCCACCGTGATGGCGTTGCGCCGCGCGTCCATGTTGACCGAGAACGGCACCACGCCGAACGACAGCGGGCTCATGAAGATCTCGTCGGACGACGGATCGCGTACGTACTGCACGTTGATGTAGCCGTTGCCCTCGAAGTCGGCCGGCACGGTGATGTGCTGCACGCTGCTGGTCGCATCGGCATGGAACCACGCATGCGCGTAGACCTTGTCCCGCTCGATGGTGATCAGACCACTGCCCGCGTACGGTGCGCGGATGGCGATATCCACCGCTTCACCCGGGGCATAGTCCTTCTTCGACAGGGTGAGCTGCAGTTCCGCGTTGCGCTCCAGCGAGCGCGACACGTTGCCCTCGCCCGCCACGGACCAGGCCACGCGGTTGACCTCCTTGCCCTGCGCATCCTTGACCACCAGCGCGAACGTACCCGGCTTGTCCGTGGGCAGCGGAACATCCAGACCGGTGGCGGGAATCGCCAGCGGCGTTTCGGAGATCACCGTCTCGCGCGCCTTGGACTCGTACTTGAACACGCCGGAATCCTGCTTGGTCAGCACGGAGACGAAGCGGGTCTCGACGAGCGCCTGCTTCAGCCCGTTCAGGGCCATCCGCTTCGCCGTGGGATCGATGGCGACGAGATTGACCGTGCGCGTGGCGTCGCGGCTCACGTAGTCCAGGTTGTCGACGGCCTTGTAGCCGACCAGCCAGTCGTTGGACGACACCATGCCCTGCGTGGCGGCGGCGACACTGCGGCCGCCCTCGGCTTCATACGCCTTGGCGAGGAAATACAGCTGGTAGGTGGCATCGGCGTAGCGCGAGAGGTCCAGCGCGAACTCGGCATGGCCCTTGTCGTCGGTCTTGGCGTCGGCCAGCTTTTCCTCGAAACCCTCCTTGGCCCGGCGGATATCGTAGAAGTGATAATCCTTGTAGCTGGAGAAGGACGGAAACGCCGGGCGCAGGGTCAGCGAGCCTTCGACGCGACGATCCGCCGCCGGCGTGCCGAACAGGTTCTGCACGTCGACCATCGCCTTCAGCTGCGCGGGCTTCACCCAACCCTCGGCCACCGCGGTGGAAAGCTTTGCCGACACCTTCATGCGGTCCGGCTGGAATTCCTTCACCTGCACCGTGGTGCTGCCGATCTGCGAATACGGCTTGCCGTCCTTGGCGATGTAGAGATTGACCGTCCAGTTGCCGGTCGGCGAGGTTTCCGCCGTGGTGTGATCCAGCTCGGCAAAGCCGGCCGCATCCATGGACACCGCCTGCTGCGCCACGGTAGTGCCGCGCGGGTCGACCACCTCGGCGATCAGCGGCATGCCAGCCACGCTGCGCGTCCAGCTGTTGGCGCGCACGATCATGCCGATGTGGAACAGATCGCCCGGGCGGTAGATACCGCGATCGGAAAAGAGGTAACCGGACAGCTGGCCCTGGCTATGCGCATTGGGCTCGCCGCCGATGTCGAAGCGCGAGAAATCCAGGGTGCGGTCATACGTGCTCACCGGCAGGAACGACAGGTCCTCGCCCTGGCGCACCACGTACATGGCCGGCGCCTTCTCCTGCGTGAAGCCCTTGAGGTTGGCGAAGTGAGCCAGGCCGTCCGCGCTGGTGGTCTGGGTGAACAAGGTGCTGCCGTTCCTCGCGATCACCGCCACCGAGGCGCCGCCGACCGGCGCGCCGCTGCGAATGGACTGCACGAAGATGTCCTGGCTACCGTCCATCGACTTCTTGGCGATGACACCCAGGTCGGTGATGACCACCAGGCGTTCGTCCTTCGGCCAGTCGTAAGGCGCATGGCTGGCGTCGTCGCCCCTGGCCGCTTCAGCGGCGGCCGCGTCGGCATCGGCGCCGGCGTCGCGTGCGGCCGCTTCGCGTGCCGCCTTCACCCGGCGCTCGCGTGCTTCCCGCTCGGCCTTCTCGTCGTAGCCGGACAGCTTGAGCAGGAACACGCCACGCTTACCGGCGGCGAGGTACTGGCCCAGGTCGACGCCTTCGTAATGGGCCTTGCCCGGTCCTTCCTGCGGGAACGACACCTTGCTGACGAAACGCTCGACGATATCGTCCGGCGTGAAGCCGTACATCTCCGGTTTGGTGTAGCTGCCCTGGTTGAGCGAGACCAGGTGCTGCAACTGGTCGGGCAGCACGCGGCCCACCTCGACGCGCATGCCGGGAATATTACGCGACACCACCGATATCCGCTTGTCGCCGCTGAGCGACAGCAGCGAGCCGTCGGCCATGAAACGCAGCAGGCGCGGATAGTCGGGCACGGTCAGCAGCTGCGCCTGCGGCGCGGCCATGAGGTAGCCGCCGAACGCGCTCATGCCCTTGTCCACGCGCACGTAGATGCGCTGGCCGGGCTGGGCGTGGTAACGGAAGCTCTGCGTCGCCGACCAGTCGGTTTCCGTCGGCACGATCTCGGGCTTGAGCGCGGTGAAGACACGCAGGTCGGCCTCGCCGATACGCGACACATCCGCGTATTTGTCGTCGTCGGGCACCAGCCAGGCATGCAGGCGCTTACCCAGTTCGGCATCGCTCACCGGGCCGCCGAAGCTCATCACCACGACCTGCTCGGGCTCGAAACGGGCGTTGTCCACCAGCGTGGCCGTCATCTCGTCCAGCTTCAGGCTGTACAGCCCAGGGATGCGTACCGTGGTCTCCAGCGCCTTTTCCGTACCGTCGCCGCCGCGGCTGCTGCGCGCGCCGTCGTCCAGCGTCACGCCGACGGCACCGTCGTCCCGCGGCAGTTGCAGCGGCTGCGAATGGACGAACGCGTTGAGGTGGTGCTCGTCGTAGGTCACCGAGAACTTCAGGTCGCTGCCGCGCTTCTGGTTTTTCTCGCGTAGGTCGAGGGAAAGACGCTTCTCGAGCTGGGCCGCATCCACCGGATAGTTGAAACCCAGTTGCACGATGGTCTTCTTGCGCGTGGGGTCCTGCGGGTCCTGGTAGAACTCGCCATGGACGACGCGCGCGGCGAAGGGCGCGGTGGACACGCTGAAATGGTCCTCGGCCAGTACCGCCTGCGGCGCGAACACCCTGGCCTTGTCGAAGCTGACCTCGATCTTGCGGCCCACCGGCCAGTCGCTGGCCGGCATGAAGGTGAGCACGCGATCGCTTTCCCACTTCCACTGGCCCGGCAGTTTCGGGTCCATCGCGATGCCGTCGGTCACCGGCTTGCCCAGCGACTCCAGCCGGGCGGCCGAACCGGAAAAGGTCACCGTCAGCGGATGGATGGTGGCGGGAACATGCTCGTAGTCGCTGAGGGTCGGCGCCGGCGCTTCGAACGTGATGCGGTTGGGCTCGGCCGGCTTCGGTCGGTTTTCCCACCAGTGCCAGCCGAACCAGCCGGCGGCCGCGACCACGAGCACCGCGGCCACGCTGGCGGTGAACGCCAGCGGACGCGTGCGTGCGACACGGCCGGTAGCGGGAATCCAGCGCGGCGCCGACCAGGCCATGCCGCCGAACACGGGGCGCAACAGGCGGCCGAGCAGCCAGAACAGGCCACGCACCAGGCGCACGGGCAACATCACGATGAAACGAAGCAGATCCATGGTTCCCTTTCCATCCCTTGCATGAGTGACGGCAGCCCAGCCCGTGACGGCGGATACGCCCCTGCCCGCCCGCCGCAAAAGCGGCAGGCCGGGTGTCCTACGTGATCCCTGGTACATCCTGCGCGTGCCCGATGACACCGCCGCGACCGGATTCTGGCATACCGGCGCGCGTGTTCGGGCGTTTATCGGGCAACGTGGCAATAGGATAATTCTGAAAATGCGGACGCATTCGTGCAGGCGTGACGATGTTCACGGCCAGCGCGTGCGCTCATATCGTGCATAGAAGCCTTACGTTATGGTGCCGCCGTCCGCTTGCACACGAGCGGACGGTGCGACTGCACGGACGTCAGCCGGGCCGCCATGGACAATCCGCGCCGGGGGAGCAAGGCGACGCGCGGACAGCGACGGTGAATAACGATGAGCGAGCGCGCCACCCTTCCCTTCGACCGCGCCCGCTGCGCGGACGAGCCGGATTTCCGTGAACTGGCGGAGGTTGCACCGATCCTGATCCGGCGCACCGGCGCCGATCGCCTGGGCCACTGGGTCAACCGACCCTGGCTCGACTTCACCGGCCGGTCGATGGCCGAGACGGTCGGCGAAGGCTGGCTGGCGTCAGTCCATCCGGACGATGTGGAGCGCCATCGGGCCACCGGCATACGGGCCTTCGAGGCACGCGAGCCCTATTTGCTGGAGTACCGGCTGCGCCGGCACGACGGCAGCTACCGATGGATCGCCGAACACGGCACGCCGTCGGTGCACGGTGCACGGCTTGCCGGCTACTGGGCCAGTGGTACCGACGTCACGGATCACCGCGCCGCGCAGCACAGCCAGCGCGTGCTGATCAACGAACTGAACCACCGCATGAAGAACACCCTCACCGTGGTGCAGGCCATGGCCGAGCAGACCTTTCGCGAGGACCGGCCGATGGCCGACGCCATCGCCTGCTTCGGTGGCCGCCTCCGCGCGCTGGCCGCCATGCAGGACCAGCTGGTGGCCAGCGCATGGGAGGCGGTGTCGTTGCGGGATCTGATCGCCGCCACCTGCGCCCCGCTCGACCCCGGTGGCGGACGTATCCGCCTGGAAGGGCCCTGCCTGGTCGTGTGCGCGGAAAAGGCGGTCACCCTGACGATGGCGCTGCATGAGCTGTTGACCAACGCGGTGAAGTACGGCGCGCTGTCCAACGACACGGGCCGGGTCTCCATCACCTGGCGGACGTGCGTGGAGGCCGGCGGCCAGCGTCTACGGCTGGTCTGGAAGGAACGGGGCGGCCCGGCCGTGAGTGTCCCCGTCGGGCGCGGCTTCGGCAGCCGCTTCATCGAACGCTGCCTCGGCCGCGACGCGGGCGATCGCTCCACCCTCTGCTTCGAGGCGGACGGGGTGCGCTGGGCGCTCGAAACCGGGCTCAGTGCGTGATGTCGATCTTGACTGCCGTGCCGTCGGGCAGGTCTTGCATCTGTTGCAGCACCGAGCCGGTGAGTTCGAAGTGTTCGATGGCCGGCACCGGATTGAGGTTGTCGACGGTGTACTCACCCTCGGCGAAGATGGGCAGCGTGACGTAGGTGTAGCACTCGCCTTCGGCGCGCGCCTTGCCGGCCTCCAGCAGGGCTTCGATCAGCGACGGCAGCAGCCATTCGTCCGCGATCTCCTCGCGCAGCAACTGGTTGAAACCCGGCACGCTCTCGGCCACGCGCTCGAGTTCGGCGGTGCCGGTGTTGAGCCAGAAGATGCCGCCTTCGTCCGCCTCGTAGAACAGGTCGCCCAGGGCGGTGAACAACAGCGGCGTGTAGCCGTCGCCGATGCGCCACGCCCAGGACTCGGCCAGTGCGTCGATGGCGTCCTTGTCGGGCGTGCAGATGAGGTCGTTCCAGGTGAGGGCCATGGGGATGGGCCTTGCGATCGGTGGGGGACGGCACAGTTTACGCCCCCGGCATGACTCAGTCGCCCGCCCCCGCGATCACGGCTTCGACGAACGCCGCCCGCGCCCGCGCCTCCGCATCGCTGGTGGCCACCGGCCACGCGGCCAGCTGCACGATGACCAGGTCTCGCGCCGGGTCGACGTGCAGCAACTGACCGAAGATGCCGATGCCCGCATAGCCGCCGCCGTCGTAGGTCCACCATTGGTAGCCGTAACCCCGACCGGGCGCGCCGATGTCGGCATGCTTCGTGGTGGCGTCCACAAGCCAGTGTTCGCCCAGCACCTGCCGCCCGCCTGCCCGGCCGCCGTCGAGGAGGAACTGGCCGAAGCGTGCGTAGTCGCCCAGCGTGGCCGAGACGCCGGAGCCGCCGGCTTCCGTCCCGTCCACATCGTCCTTCAGCCAGAACGCGTCGCTGGCCATGCCAAAGGGCTCCCATACCTTTTCGGCGAGGTACGCGGCCAGCGTCCTGCCGGTGGCACGCGTGACCAGGATGCCGACCAGATCGGTTTCGCCGGTCTTGTAGACCCAGTGCTGCCCGGGCGCGAACTGGCGCGGCAGCGCGGACATGTACGAGACCAGCAGGGGCACGCCGGGCTGGCGCGTACCTTCGTACATGCGCGCGACATCCGAGGCGGGGTCGGTGTAATCCTCGTTCCAGCGCACGCCGGAGGTCATGGTCAGCAACTGGCGCACGGTGACATCGCGATACGCGCCCGCCGCCAGTTCCGGGATGTAGCGGATGACCTTGTCGTCCAGGCCGTGGATGGCCCCGTCGTGCAGGGCCGCGCCGACCAGCGTGGCGGTGAACGACTTGGCGACCGAGAACGATGTCCACCGCGTGGTGGGCCCCGCACCCAGGCCGTAGCGCTCCAGGCGCACCCTGCCGTGCTGGACCACCATGATGCCGGCCACGTGGTGGTCGGCCATGTAGCGTTCGAGCGTGGTGCCGTCGGCGAAGCGCGGATGCAGCGGCGTGCCGGCAGGCAACGGATACGGTGTGCCGTGGTGGACGACGTTGCTTGCGTAATGGGTATCCATCGCCCGGAAGGCGGCTTCGCGTTGCGGCTGGTTCCAGAACAGCACATCGGTGCGGCGGGCATGGGGCACGGCGCACGCCCCGAGAACCAGCAGCAACCCGGCCAGGGCCACCCGACGCACACGGCGGGTCATGCCACGCCCCGGGCGCGACGACGACGCACCTCGAAGCCACCCAGCGCCAGCGAGGCGAGGACGAACGGGCCCAGTCCGTAGATGACCCGGTACGCCAGCAGCGCCGCGAGCACGGCGGCGCGTTGTTCCTGCGGGAACGCCGCCAGGGTCAGTGCCTCGAAGGCACCGATGCCGCCCGGCGTGTTGCTGATGATGCCCGCCAGGATGGCGCCGACGTAGATGGGCGCGAAGTCGAGGAAGCTGCCGGCGATGTCGACGGGCAGCAGGAAGTACATGACGGCGATGGCCGCGACCATTTCCAGCGTGCCGATGGCGATCTGCGCGCCGGCGGAGCGCGCGGACGGCACCGGGGTGGAGAACTTCCCCACGGTCAGCTCGTCGTGCTTGCCCGCCAGCCAGCGCAGCAACACGATGAACAGGATCACCAGCGCGACACCCGGCCAGCGTCCCCAGCCGTGCGCGATGGACGGCTCGAGCAGCAGCGCGATCGCCGTGACCGACGCGAAGCCCAGGGCCACCGCGAAGCCGACCAGGCCGACCACGCGGGCCACGTCGGCCGCGCCCACCCCACGGGTGGACAGCATGCGATAGCGCAGCGCCGTGCCCGTGATGGCGTGGAAGCCCAGGGCGTTGCAGATGGCATGCGTGGTGGCGCCGGAAAAGATCTTCATCCGCATCGATACCCGGCCCGGCACCACCGTCTCCACGGCGAACACGTCGTAGGCGGTGAGACAGCCCCAGCTGACCAGGGTGGCGCCGATGGACGCCACCACATGCCAGCGCGGGATACGCTCGAGGGCCGCGCGGATGTCGTGCCAGGACATCCGCGCGATGTAGCGATGCAGCAGGAAGGCGGCCACGCCCACGAACAGCGCCGCCAGCAGGTATTGAGCGGCCCGGTGGCCGGCCTTCTTCGGGAGGGGTGCGTCGTGGGTGTCCGTCACCGCATTACTCTGCCATGGGACGCTGCCCGGGAAAGGCGGCATGATCCCACGACAACGAGGATGGGCGTGACCGACCGACCACCCGGCCCTCGCGCAGTTCGAAGGTATCACCGTCCAGCGCCGCCACATCGGCGGGGTCGTGGGTGATGACCACCAGTTGCAGGTCCAGCCGGGCCTGCACGGCCAGCAGTTCGTCGCGCATGCGGCCCCGCAGCGCGGGATCCAGCGCGGCGAACGGCTCGTCCAGCAGCAGGCCCTTCGGTTCGGTCGCCAGCGCGCGGGCCAGGGCCACACGCTGGCGCTGGCCACCCGAAATGCGCGCCGGGTAACTGTCGGCCACGCCCGCCAGCTCGAAGGCGGCCAGCCAGCGCTCCACGCGCGCATCCCGGCGACGGCGGGAGGGATTGAGCCAGCCGCCACGCAGCCCGAAACCGATGTTCTGCGCCACGGTCAGGTGCGGGAACAAGGCGTAGTCCTGGAAAACGTAGGACAGGCCGCGGCGGCGGGCCGGCAGGTTCACCCCGGTGCCGGCGTCGAACAGCGTGCGGTCGTCGACACGCACATGACCAGCCTCCGGCACCAGCAACCCGGCCATGGCGCGCAGCGTCAGGCTCTTGCCCGCCCCGGAAGGACCGAACAGCACGATGCGGCGATGATCCGAGCGCAGCACCACATCCAGCGTGAAGCGACGCTCGTCGGCACACAGCGTCGTGCGCAGCGCGATATCGACCGTCACGGACGCCACCGCCGCGCGGGGTCGGGGGCGAGCCGGCCGGCCAGCAACAGCACGGCCACGCAGGTCACGGAGGTCACCGCCACCATGAGCGCCGCAGAGCGATCGTCGCCGGCCTGCACGGCGGTATAGATCGCCACGGAAAGCGTCTGCGTGCGCCCGGGCAGGTTGCCCGCGATCATCAGCGTCGCCCCGAACTCACCCAGCGCGCGGGCGAAAGCCAGCAGCACGCCGGCGGTGATGCCACGTGCCGCCAATGGCAACGAGACGCGGAAGAACACGGCGGCCTCGCGCAGGCCGAGTACACGGGCGGCGCTCTCCAGTGGCGGATCGACCGCCTCGAAGGCGGCGCGGGCGGCCTTGTGCACCAGCGGGAAGGCGACCAGCGTCGCGGCGATCACGGCGCCCTGCCAGGTGAAAACCAGGTCGATACCCCGCTCGTGCAGCCACGCGCCCAGGGGGCCGCGGCGACCCAGGAGCACCAGCAGGTAATAGCCGAGCACCGTGGGCGGCAACACCAGCGGCAGGGTCAGCACCGCGTCGACGACATCGCGTGCCGGTGAACGCCAGCGCGACAGGCCGAAGGCCACCGCGACACCGAGCACGAGGTTGATCGCGGTGGCCCACAGCGCCACCTTGAGCGATAAGGCCAGGGGAATCCAGATCGCTCCCACAGCGCCTCAGGGCGCCTGGAAGCCGAACGAGGCCAGGATGCGCCGGCCCTCGGCGGACTGCACGAAGGCCGAGAACGATGCCGCTTCGGCGCCATGCGCCGTGTGCGCGACGACGGCGATGGGATAGCGGATGGGCTGTGGCGTGGGCACGGTGGCAACGACCTTCACCCGATCCTTCATGACGGTGGCGTCGGTGGCGAAGACGAAGCCCGCGTCCACTTCGCCCCGCGCAACGTAATCGAGGCTTTGCCGCACGTTCTGCGCCAGCACGCCCTTGGCCGATACCGCGTCCCACAGGCCCTGCTGCTGCAGCGCCGCCTGGGTGTAACGACCCACCGGCACCGACGCCGGATCGCCATAGGCCACGCGCTTGACGGCGGGCTGGCGCAGGTCGGCCGTGGAACCGACGCGCACGCTGGCGTCCTTCGGCACGATCAGCACCAGGCGGTTGCTGGCGAAGTCGCGCCGCGTGGCGGTGTCGATCGCGCCGGCGGCCACGGCCTTGTCCATGGCCGTCTGATCCGCCGAGGCGAAGATGTCCGCCGGCGCACCGTTGGCGATCTGCCGGAGCAGCACGTCGGAGGCGGCGAAGTTGAGCACCACGTGGGTACCGGGGTGCGCGGATTCATAGGCGGCGCCCACCTTGCGGAACGCGTCGGTGAGGCTGGAGGCGGCCGATACCGTCAGGTCGTCGGCGGATGCCAGGCCAGGGCCCGCGAGGAGGCACAGCGCGAGAAGCGACCGGAGGGGCATGAAGTGTCCGTGCGAAGGGGGCTTCGCAATATAGGAAGGCTTATAGCGCCCGGTCAACGGAAGAAGAGCCGCCCGGACCGGCCATGCGGCCGGCACCCTCGCGGGAGCCGGCCGCCGTCATCCTTATGCCGCGGCGAGTACCACGAAGCTGCGCGGCGGCGCGATCATCTTGCCGTCCTGCGCCACCGTGTCCACGACGAGATCCTCGTCGCTGGAGAAGGCGACGCTCCACGTCCCCTCCGGCAGGGCGAATTCCACGCCACCGTCGAAGGCGTTGATAAGAATCAGCACGGTCTGGTCCGCGGCATGCTCGCGCACGCCGGAGGCCTGGCTGCGGCCGTCCAGCAGCACGCCGATGGACCGGGCCCGCGGATCGTTCCAGTGCTCCGGCTGCATTTCGCCGCCACCGGGATTGAGCCAGACGATGTCGCGGATACCCGATTCCTCGTCGTAGCGGCCGTTGAGGAAGCGGCCACGGCGCAGGATGGGGTAACGCTCGCGCAAGGCCAGCAACTCACGCACCGACTGCGCCAGCCCGCCGTCGGAGGGGTCGTTTTCCCAGTCGATCCAGCTGAGTTCGTTGTCCTGTCCGTAGACGTTGTTGTTGCCGTCCTGCGTGTTACCGCGTTCGTCGCCGGACAGCAGCATCGGCGTGCCCTGCGCGAGCAGCAGCGTGGCCAGCAGGTTGCGCGACTGCCGCTGGCGCATGGCGCGGATGCCTTCGTCGTCCGTGGCACCCTCGGCACCGTGGTTGAACGAGTGGTTGTTGTCCGAGCCGTCGCGGTTGTCTTCGCCGTTGGCGTCGTTGTGCTTGCCGTTGTAGCTGAGCAGGTCGCGCAGCGTGAAGCCGTCGTGGGCCGTGATGAAGTTGAGCGACGCGTACGGGCGGCGGCCACGCTTGTCGAACAGGTCGGCGGAGCCGGTGAAGCGGCGGGCGAATTCCGCCAGCTTGCCTTCCTCGCCGATCCAGAACGCACGCACCGTGTCGCGAAACTTGTCGTTCCACTCCACCCAGCCCGGCGGGAACTCGCCCACCTGGTAGCCACCGGGGCCGCAATCCCACGGCTCGGCGATCATCTTGGTCTGGTTGAGCACCGGGTCCTGCGTGCAGGCATCGAGGAAGCCGCCGTTCTCGTCGAAGCCGTAGGGCTCGCGACCGAGGATGGTGGCCAGGTCGAAACGGAAGCCGTCGACGTTCATCTCCGTCGTCCAGTAGCGCAGCGAATCGGTCACCATCTGCAGCACGCGCGCATGGCTGAGATTCACCGTGTTACCGGTGCCGGTGTCGTTGATGTAGTAACGCTTGTCTTCGGCGAGGCGATAGTAGCTGGCGTTGTCGATGCCCTTGAACGACAAGGTCGGCCCCATCTCGTTGCCTTCGGCGGTGTGGTTGTAGACCACATCCAGGATCACCTCCAGCCCGGCACGGTGGTACGCCGCCACCATATCCTTGAACTCGCGCGGGTCGCCGCTGGACATGTAGCGGGTCTTCAGCGCGAAGAAGCCGATGGTGTTGTAACCCCAGTAGTTGCGCAGGCCCTGTTCGAGCAGGTGCTGGTCGTCGAGGTACGCGTGCACGGGCAGCAGCTCGATCGAAGTGACGCCCAGGTCGCGCACGTAGTCGATCACCTCGGGCGTGGCCAGGCCGGCGAACGTGCCGCGCAGCTTCTCCGGCACGGCCGGGTGGCCCATGGTGTAGCCGCGGACATGGGTCTCCTGGATCACCGTGCGGTTCCAGGGCACCGACGGCTTGCCGTGCTCGATCCACTTGTACGAGGTGTCCACCACCATGGCCTTGGGCATGAACGGGGCGCTATCGCGCTCGTCGAAGCTGAGGTCGCCGTCCGGGTGGCCCACCGTGTAGCCGTACAGTTCGTCGGCCCAGGTCAGCTCGCCGACGATGTGCTTCGCGTACGGATCGAGCAGCAGCTTGTTGGGGTTGAAGCGGTGACCGTGCTGCGGCTCGTACGGTCCGTGCACGCGGTAGCCGTACAGCTGGCCCGGGCCGACCCCGGGGACGTAACCGTGCCACACCTCGTCGGTGTACTCGGGCAGGTCGATCCGGCCCGTCTCCTTACCGGCCTCGTCGTAGAAACACACTTCCACGCGGGTGCCGTGGGCGGTGAACAGGGCGAAGTTGGTGCCGTTGCCATCCCAGGTCGCTCCGCGCGGAAACGGTGAACCCTCGCGGACGGGCGAGGCGGAGTCGTAGCGGAGATCGGGCATGTCGGCGTCCTCGGTGGGGGAGCGCACCATGACCGAGGCCGCGACAGGAAAACGTGAGGACAAACCCGTCCGGAATTGCCTGTCGTGGCAGGCACAGCGACAACGTGCCGCGGTATTTTCGCGTCCGGGCGTGACATCATCCCTGGACCCTTATCCAGGGTTGAATCGAAGGGAGCACCGTAGTGCGTCGATGGCAGGGTGGCATGCGTTGGCTGGGCTGGATGGCGATCGTCGCCGTCTGGTTCGCCGTGCTCGCGCCCACGATCTCGCGCACGCTGCCGGCCTTCACCTTTCCCGACCTGGGCGCCTGGTGCGAGGGCACGCCCGCCGCGCACGACGGCGGCGGCGACCATCGCGACGCCGATGCCGCCTGTGGCTACTGCACCCTGTTCGCGCAGACCCCGGCACTGGGCGGCAGCTTCTTCGTCGGGCCGGTGGCGCACGTCGCCGTGCGCATCGTTGCCGCCGTGCCCCGGCGACACGGTGCCGCATCCCCGCCTTGCCTGCATGCCCCGCCGCGAGGTCCACCGGTCGCCGTGTTCGCCTGATCGCCCCCTTCGACGCGACGCACGAACGCACGCCACCGACCCACGGACCTTCCCATGCCCCTGATTTCCTTCCCCAGGCGCGCCATCGCGCGTGCCGTTGCCTGCGCCCTCGGCGCCACCGCGTGGTCGGCCCACGCGGCCGATACACCCGCCACGCCCGACGCGCCGCAGACGACCACTTTGCGCGAAGTGCGCGTTTCCGCGGCCAGCCACGGCTCGCGGGTCGACCCCGACATGCCTTCGGCCGTAGAGACCCTGGATGCGGCGAAGCTGGATCGCCTCAACGTGGTCAATACCGAGGACGCGCTGAAGTACCTGCCGTCGTTCGGTATCCGCAAGCGGTTCATCGGCGACGAGAACGCCACCTTCTCGGTGCGCGGCACCAGCAACCAGCAGAGCGCGCGCGGGCTGGTCTACCTCGACGGCCTGCTCCTGTCCAATCTGCTCGGCAACAGCTGGGGCAATCCCCCGCGCTGGTCCATGGCGTTTCCCGAAAACCTGGCGCGCGTCGAGGTGATCTACGGCGCCTATTCCGCGCTGTATCCCGGCAACGCCATCGGTGCCACGGTGCTGATGACCACGCGCATGCCCGAGCGGCTCGAGGTCACCGGCGAGGTGCAGGCCTTCACCCAGCATGTCGATACCTACGGTGTGGACCGCAACTACGGCGGCAGCCGGCAGAGCGCCACCCTGGGCGACCGTTCGGGTCGCTTCGCCTTCCTCATCGGCGTGGCGCACCTGCAGTCCAACGGCCAGCCGCTGGTCTATGCCACGCAGAACGGGTCGAGCCGCGCCGGCACCGCCCAGCCCGTGACGGGCGCCATCGCCGACACCGGCACCAACGGCCTGCCGCGCGAGGTGCTCGGCATCAACAGCGAGGGCCAGGAAGCGACCCGCCAGGACGAGGCCCACCTGCGCCTCACCTACGACTTCACGCCCGACCTGACCGGCGGCATCACCGCCGGTTACTGGAACCAGGACCTGTCCCACCGCACGGCCACGTTCCTGCGCGACGGCGCCGGCCAGCCGGTGTGGTCGGGGCCGGTGAGCATCGACGGCCGGCAGTACACGCTGCCGGCGAATTTCTTCGCGCCGAGCACGCGGCAAAGCCGCAACTATCTGTATGGCGCCTCGCTGGGCACGCATCGCGACAGCGGCTGGAACATCGAGGGCAACGCGTCGTACTTCGACATGGACCGCAACCGCGACCGCGTGGCCGATGCCGTGACCTACGACGGCAGCGGGTTGCTTACCGCGGGCGACGGCAGCCGCTGGCGCACGCTGGACCTGCGCGCCAGCCACACGCCGGACGGCCTGGCCGACAACACGCATACGGTGAGCTTCGGCTATCACTTCGACGGCTATCGGCTGGACAACGCCAGCTCCCTGTTGTCGGCCTGGCGGCGTGGCGACGCCGGCACGCGGACGGCCGGCAACGGCGGCAGCACGCAGACGCAGGCGGTGTACGTGCAGGATGCCTGGCAGCTGGACGAGCGCTGGCGCCTCACCGGCGGTGCTCGCCACGAACAGTGGCGGGCCTTCGGCGGGCAGCGCGCGACCGCGGCGGCGGCCGTGACCTACCCGGAACGCGACGAGTCGCATACCTCGCCCAAGCTGTCGCTTTCCTATGCGGCCAGTGACAGCCTGCTGCTGCGCCTGTCCGGTGCCCGGGCCTACCGCTTCCCCACGGTCAACGAACTGTTCCAGGGCAGCTTCAACGGCATCGCGTTCACCAACAACGATCCGAACCTCAAGCCGGAAAACGACCTCTCCCGTGAGCTGTCGGCCGAGTGGTACCAGGCGCACGGTGTGGCCCGCTTCACGCTGTACCGGAGCGACACCCGCAACGCGCTGTTCAGCCAGACCGACACCACGGTGTTTCCCAATGTCACCAACGTGCAGAACGTCGACCTCGTGCGTACGCGCGGCGCCGAGGCCAGCTACGACGGACGCGGCGTGGTGTGGAACACGCTGGACCTGACGGCCAACGCGGCCTATACGCAGGCCACCACCGTGCGCAACCGGCGCAACCCGGCCTCGGAAGGCAAGCAGTTCTATCGGATACCCCGCTGGCGCGCCAACCTGGTGGCCACCTGGCATGCGTCCGAAGCGGTGGCGCTGACGCTGGCCGGGCGGTACTCCGGGCGCCAGTACAACACGCTGGACCACAGCGACATCCGCCCCGACACCTTCGGCGGCGCCAGCGAATTCCTGACCTTCGACGCCAAGCTGCAATGGCAGGCCAGCGACCACGTGAACCTCGGCGTGGGCGTCGACAACCTCACCGATCGCCGCTACTACGTGTATTACCCCTACCCGTCGCGGACCTACCTGATGGAGGCGAAGTTTCGTCTCTAGGCGAGCACCGGTTCCCCGCGCGCCGTCCTGACCGGCAGGTGGTCGTCGAGCATGAACGAGGCCGGTCCGCCGCGCCACAGGCGATCGAAGAAAGCGGCCACGCCCGCGTTGCCCGTGGCCAGGTCGCAACTGAAGCGCAGCAGTTCGGTGCCCGGGATGACGAGCCCCCCGGGTCGCCGGACCAGGAACGGCTCGATGCCGGCGGCGATGCGATGCGCCTGGCCGAGGTAATGCGCGGCCCGGTCGGGCAAGGCCCGGGCCAGATCCAGCAGGGTTTCGCCGATGCCCGCCAGCCCGTCGGCCACGCCGGGCGAGATGGCGTGGCCACGCATGAGATCGGGCTCACTGGCCAACAGGATGTCGCGATAGGTGTCCTCGCCCGTCACGACGAGGAACCGCGCCACGACGGCCAGCACGCCGGCGGTGCCGTGCCGCAGGTAGGGCAGCAACGCCACGCCGTCCACCTCCCGTCGCCAGGTGCGTTCGCCGTCGGCGTTGACACCATGGTGGTCGAGGTCGAAGGCGAGCGCTTCGCGCCCGGCGTCCAGGTAACGGCCCTTGCCCGTGGCCAGCGACAGGTGAAGGAGGAACAGGGCGACACCGGTCGCACCCTGGCCGAGGCCCACGGGTCGATACGTATCGTCGGCATGCCAACCGCGCTTGCCGGCCACGGCCGGTCCGGAGACCAGCAGCGCTTCGCCGGCGGCGACGGCATCCGCCAGGAACGACGTGTCGCGCGTGTGGCGCCACGCGGCGATACGTGCCAGGCCCCAGCCGGCCAAGCCGTCGTGCAGGCCGGATCGTTCGCGGATGGGGCCGTCCACCGATGACGCGCGTAGCAGCCGCACGGCCAGTTCGCTCTCACCCGCGTCGAGCAGGGTCCAGGCGATGCCCGCATCGCCGTGCATCAGGTCGCTGCCGCGGTCTTCGCCACTGCGCGCGCCAGCCACGAGGTAATCGAGCAGGCCGGTCGGTGCGGGACGGCCACTGCGCTGGTAGGCATGCAGGATGCCGGCCGCACCGTAGGCCACACCCCAGGGGTGCCGCTCGAAGACCTGCGGATCGGCCGGTACGTAGCGATCCGGTCGCGCATGCGCCGCGCGCTCGCCGATGTAACGGAACAGCTCGCCCGCCGCGTTGTCCACCGGCACCACCGCACCGCGCAGGTGCGACACCGAAAGGTCGTCGACCGGCAGGTCGGCCAGCGTCGTGTGCAGGCCCTGCATCACCACCACGGGGGAGGGACGCCGGGCCGGTTCGCCGTCCAGCAACAGGGCGACGGCGTCGACCATGGCATCCGGATAACCCATGCCGCCGCAGAGCCACCGGGCGAAGCGCAGGGCCGCCTGCGGGTCCAGCGGCAACATCGCGTTGACCGGCATCAGTGCCGCGAAGAGGTTCGCGCCGAACGCGTAACGATCCTCGGCGCAGGCGTTGGCATGACCGTCGCGTTGCGGCGAGCGCGAGGCGAAGCCCGGCGTGCACAAGCCTGACGGACGGTCCAGGCCGTCTTCCACCGCGGCTTCCAGGTCGATGATGCGCACGCGGCCGTCTTCCTCGACCATGATGTTGTGGAACGAGAAGTCGCCCAGCGTGACGCGTGCCTCGTGGATCGTTTCCAGCGCCTGCGCGACGCGCGCGAACACATCGCACACCTCGCGCAGGAAACGGGCGACATCGGCTCGCGTGGCGCGCGTCTTCAGCCACGGGTAGCGTGCGGCCAGCCAGCGCCGAAGGGTCTGGCCCTCGATGTATTCCTCGACCAGGTAGTGGTGCTCCCATTCCAGGAAGTACGCCACGGGCGCGGGGGTGATGCCAGACGACGCCAGCTGTCGCAGCAGCCGGTATTCCTTCTGCAGCAGGGAGGTCGACGGCTGCGCGCCGCCGACGTGCGGACGCGCCTCCTTGATCACCACACGGCGGCCCGCGTCGCGATCCACGGCGAGGTAGATGCCGCCTGCCGAAGAAAACGCCAGTGCACTGCGCACCTCGTAGCGGCCGGCATGCAGGCGCAACGTCGATGCCTCGGTCGCTGGAACGTCGGGCGGAAACGGGTCGCGCACCCACTCGGGCAGGTTCATGTAGGCGGCGCGGACATCCGGCTCCCGCTCGCCGTGTGGGCCACGGAGGAAATATTCGCGCTGACCGCCTGCCGACACCGCGTGCTCGCCGCGAATGCCGCCGAAACGGTAATGCACGACGCTCGATCCCGGGCAGCGACGGTCGCTGAGGATGTAGGGGCCGACGAAGCCGGCGAGGACCGCCTGCAATTCATCCAGTACCTCGCGGAAGGCCTTCGGATTCTTCGGATAGACGGTGATGAACTTTCCCGACGCGCCGCGTGGCCACCGCTTGCCGTTCATCGACGCATGCATGCGCGCATCCACCGCGAACTTGAACGCCACGCCCATGGCCACCAGTGTCGCGGCGGTGATCGACAGCACGATCCCGGCCGTGGACACCACCGAGGACACGTGGATCTTCCAGCCCTGCATCGGCAACGGCGCGTCCGGAGGCAGGCAGTGCATCCACACGCCGGAGCGATGCATGCGCCAGTCGGGCGGCAGGGTGCGACGTACCGGCTCGACGAAATCGCCCTCGTCGATCGCGCGGTTTCCGTGGATCTCGAAGAAATCCCGATCCACAGCGGTGTAGTAGAGCAGTTCGGTACGACGTTCGGCCGGCATGTCCGTCCTTGATGCTGCACGGAAGAAAACCCGGCACGCGCGACGACCCGGACGCCGCCGTGCGTGCCTTCGTCCCCACCCGGCCGTAGCGCCCCCTCCCGGACGCGCCACGGCGCGAACGGGAAAACTAGTGACCGTCGAAACCGTCGGCGTTGGCGAAGGAGCACGCGCCCCAGCTGCATGAACTGGTAGGGGTGTCGGCTTCGCCGGCGACGCCGGGTTCGGCGTCGAGCATCTGCAATCTGAGTACGTGATCCATGTCATCTCTCCTGGCCGATGGAAGCGCGCCTTGCCCTGCGAAAGGGGCGGCGCAACGGCAATCTAGGAGGGCGAAGTAGCCGCCACAACGTAGAAACGCGTCAGACGCGCGGAAATCCGCACGATGGGCCAGTCATCGACGGTTTCCGTGCGATTCCGGTCATGACGCCTGTCCGGAAGCGGACGGGTCCGTCCGTATCCGGACATCGTTTTTCGGGTCGCCCAGGGGCAGGTGGATGATCGCCAGCGCACCCCGGTCGCCCTCGCGGTCGCGCAGGTCGACGCTGCCCGCGTGTGCGTCCACGATGAGCCGGGTAAGCGTAAGCCCGATGCCTGAGCCGGTGGGCTTGGTGGTGAAGAACGGCACGAACAGCGAGGTGCGTCCGGGCAGGCCCGCTCCCTCGTCCTCGATGGTGATACGCACATGCGTGCCGGCCAGCGCCCAATCCACACGCACGGCGCCCGCCAGGGGCATCGCCGACTCCACAGCGTTGCGCAGCAGGTTGATGAAGGCCTGGT
The DNA here is from genome assembly GCF_041228075.2 of Xanthomonas sp. NCPPB 2632. Lineage (NCBI taxonomy): Bacteria > Pseudomonadati > Pseudomonadota > Gammaproteobacteria > Lysobacterales > Lysobacteraceae > Xanthomonas > Xanthomonas sp. NCPPB 2632. The sequence continues at coordinate 119,782 of NZ_CM192979.1, read as the reverse complement.
CGAGCTGGTCCTCGTCGCCCACCACCGTGACGACGGCCGTACCGACGACGGCGATGTCCATGCGATGCTCCAGCAAGGCAAGGCGCCGCAGGGCCTGGTCGAGGCGGAAGGGCCGCGGGCACAACGGCGGCAGGCGCGCCAGGCGCCCGTAGCCCGACAGGAAACGTGCCAGCGATTCGGATCGACGGCCGATCACTTCCAGGCCCTCGCGCAGTTCGCCTTCCACTGCCTTGCCGCCCTCGTCTTCCAGCAGCGCGGAGAGGCTGCCCGCCAGCGACCCGATGGGCGCGAGCGAGTTGTTCAGCTCGTGGCTGAGCACGCGGATCAGGCGCTGCCAGGCATCGCGCTCCTCCTCGCCCAGCGCGACGCTGACATCGTGCATCATCACCATCGTGTTCTCGTGGCCTTCGCTGTACCAGACGGCGCGCTGCACGATCCAGCGGCCACCACGCGTGGCGAAATCCCACGTCAGGATCGTGTTCTCCGCCGCCGCCATCACCGGGCCGAGGCCCAGCGAGGCGATGTCGCGCCCGATGACGCTGTCGTTAGCCGCGCCGATCAGGCATCGTGCCGCGGGATTGATCATCACCAGGCAGCCGTCGCGGTCCACCACGAACACCGGATCCTGCAGCGAGGTAAGCGTCTTGCCGAGGAAACGCAGGCTTTCGGTGCGCTTGCGCCGGCCTTCACGCAAGGTATCTGCGAGCATGTTGATGTCGTGGACCAGACCGCGCAGCGGATGGTGCACGGAAGGCAATCGCGCGCGGACACTGTAGTCGCCTGCGCGCAGCGCACCGAGCAGCGCCTCCAGCGTGCGCCATGCGTGGATCATGTGCCATGCGATCACGGCGAGCAGGACAAGACTGGTGACCAGGCACACGGTGAAGAGCACCACGCGCCAGGCCAGGGGAAGGCCGATGCCGGTCAGCAGCGCGCCCGCCGCGGTCAGGGGCGCCAGGGCGGCCGCACACCACGGCGCCACGAGCCGCAGGTGCGCGGTGCCGCGGATGAAGGGTCGCCTGGACGCGTCGGTAGGCATCGTCGTCAGGCCGCCGGGTCGAACCCGCCCCTCGCGCGGTGCTTTTCCAGGCGCCGGTACAGCGACTGCCGCGATATGCCCAGGGCATCGGCGGCGCGCTGCAGGTTGTTGTCGTGCCGCTCCAGTGCCTGGCGGACCAGCATCTCCTCCGCCTCGGGCAGGGTCAGGCGGTCGAGCAGCAGCGGCAAGGGCTCCGGCGCCGAGAGACCCAGGGTTTCCGCGTCGATGTCGTCATGACGGCCCAGCAGGACGGCGCGTGCGACGACATGCTCCAGCTCGCGCACGTTGCCCGGCCACGGATAGTTGCGCAGGGCACGTTCCGCCGAGGGCGTGAGCGCCATGCCACCCCTGCCACGCCGCACACACTCGCGCAGCAGGAAATGGCGCGCCAGCGGCACGATGTCTTCCACGCGTTCCCGCAGCGAAGGCAGGCGGACCTGCATCGCGTTGAGCCGGTACAACAGGTCGCGCCGGAAGCGGTTCGCCCGGATGGCGGCCTCCAGGTCGGCATTGCTGGTGGAAACGACCCGCACATCGATGCGCCGCGTATGCAGGGAATCGCACCGCTCGAACTCGCCCTCCTCCAGCAGGCGCAGCAGCTTGGCCTGTTGCGGCGGCGGAATGGTGCCCACCTCTTCCATGATCAGGGTGCCCCCCTGCGCCAGTTCGAACCGGCCGGGCCGGGGCGACGGCAACTCCTCGCCGAACATCTCCCCGGCGAAGCGCACCTCCGACAGGCTGGCCATGTCGACGCGGATGAGCGGCTGCTCGGCGCGCGGCGACAAGGCATGGATCTCGCGGGCGAGCAACGATTTGCCGCTGCCGTTCTCGCCCAGCACCAGCACGTTCCCATCGCCGCCGGCGATCCGCGAGGCCAGTTCCACCACCCGCCGCATGGCCGACGACTCGCACACCCGCATCACATCGGCGGACTGCCGCGACAGCGAGGTTTCCGTGCGCAACCGGAGGTTCTCCTCGCGCATCTGCCGCAGGGCGATCTGCGAGCGCACGGTGTGCACCATGCGCGCGTTGTTCCACGGTTTCTCGATGAAATCCGCCGCGCCGATCCGCATGGCGCGCACGGCCAGGTCGACGCTGCCCCAGGCGGTCATCACCACGATCGGCAGCTCGGGCATGTCGTGGCGCAGGCGTGCGATCAGGTCCAGCCCCTCGAGTCCGGAGGTGGTGTCCACGCCGTAGTTCAGATCGAGGATGGCGCAGGCGAAGTTCGTCCGTACGACGGCATCGCAGGCGGCCGCGGGCGAATCGGCTTCCACCGAGGCGATGCCCTCGGAGCGCATCAGGATGCGCAACGACAGGCGGATATCGGGATGATCGTCGACGATCAGCACCGGCAGTGACGGGTCGGTGGCGTTTCCGTACATCGGATCTGTTCTCCTCTCAGCCGCCACGCAGAACGGCAAGCGGTTCCATGGTGATGGCTCGCCATCCCGGCACCACCGCGGCAACCAACGCCGCGGTGACGAAGACCAGGCAGGCCACGGCCACCACCACGCCATCGATGTCGTCGACGCGCGTATACGACCGGGACAACAGGACACCGGCCACGCCCAGCAAGGCGCCGAGGCAGGCGATCGAAAGGTAACGCGTCACCACGTCGTGGGCCAGGCGCCGCTGCGGTGCACCCAGGGCCACGCGCAGCGCCAGCTCGCGACGTCGGCCAGCCATGTCGACCGACTGGCTGGAGTACTGGCCCACGGCGGCCAGGAACAGAGCCGCGAGCGAGAGCGCACACAGCAGCACCGCGTTCCGTCGGGCGGCCGCGGTCACGGCACGCACCAGGTCGCCCAGCGGCCGGGTGTCGCCGGCGGCCAGCCCGGGCGCGACGGTGCGCAGTCGTCGCTCGAAGGCGTCGCCATTGTCCGTCGAGCCCACCGGCGAACGACGCCAGACCGCGTACATCGGCATGAGCCGGCGAATGAAGGTGAACACCGTGGCATCGACCTGCTTCAGGGGCACGAACACCGTGGCCACGGCGCGTTCGCCGGCGCCGGCGACGCGCGTGTCGGCCGTGACGCCGACGATGCGCAGGGGCGGCATGGGGGCGAGGTGCGAGTCGGGCCGGGCGATATCGCCCAGGCCACCACCCATGGTTTGCCGGAACGTCTGGTTGACCCATGCCACCCGTGGAGTGCCGGCGTGATCGCCCGCATCGAATGCCCGGCCGAGCAACCGGTTCAGTCCCATCGCCTCGGCCGCGCCCTGGGTCACGATGGCGTAGCGAACGAAGTGCCGGCGACCGGCGGCGTCCAGGAAAGGCATGACCAGGCCGTCGCCCAGCGGCAACAGGTTGGTGAAGCCCATCGCGCCATCCGGCGAAGCCCTGTACGTGTCCCGGCGAAGGGCATCGAACAGGTCCGACACATCGGTGCGCGCGGGATAGGAAACCATGTCGGGCTGCAACGGTGCGAAATAGGCATCCTTGGCATCGAAGCCCGGTGCGATGCTTTCCAGGCGCAGACATCGGGCCAGGGCCGCCACGCCGAACACCAGCAGTGCGCTGGCCATGGCCGCCTGGACCAGCACCATGCCGCGGCGTGCGTAACGCGCCATCCGCCCGGGCCCGGCGCTCCCCGCGATGGCCACACGTTCCCGCAGGAGGTCGTCGATCCGATCGTGCACGGAGGCGGAGGCCGCCGCCACCGCGACTAGGAGGGCATCGGCGCAGCCCGTGAGCCAACGTACCGTGGTGGACGCCTCGACGGGTAACGAGGTACTGCGCCAGGCCGCGGGCACCACGTCGCGGAAGACGTCCACCACCACATCGCCCAGCGGAACGCCGAGGGCGGCAGCAGCCAGGCCGATCGCCGCGGCTTCCGCGGCGGCGATGGACCAGGGCGTCAATGCATGGGCGCCGAGCGCTATGCGGATGGCGGTATCGCGCGAACGGGCCAGGCCCCGGCCCAGCATGAGGTTGGATAGGTTAATGCCCGCGATCACCAGCACGCCCACGGCGGCACCCAGCATGCCCAGCAACGCCGGACGCGCCTGCCAGGTCAGTACGTGCCTGAGCGAGGTGGCGCCGAAGTCGGCGCCGTCGCCCGTATCGATGCCCGGACGGCCGGCCTGTGCCCGCGCACGCGCCGCCACGGCATCCGACAGGGCCTGCACATGCATGCCCGCCCCGAGCCGCGCCACGGGGATCAGGTTCTCGGCCGTGTCGTCGTCGGCCCCGGCGATGCCCAGCGGCACCACCACGTCCACGTCCGTCAGGAAGCGATAACCCCGCGGCAGCACGCCGACGATGGACAGGCGGTGGCCTTCCACCGTGAGCGAATGCCCCACGACATCCTTGCGTCCACCCAAACGTTGCTGCCAGACGTCGTAGGAGACCATCGCCCCATATTCGTCCGTGAGGTTGCGGCCGAGGGCCGGGACGACGCCCAGCGTGTCCAGGAAGCCGGCGTCCACTCCCTGTCCGTGGAGCAGCCAGCGCCGTTCGTCGAAGATGACGTTCATCGCTCGCGGCAGTCGGGTCGCACCGCGCGAGGCCACTCCCGGCAGATCGTCCATCGCCGCGACATACCGCGGCGAGGCGATGGGCGTGGGGTCGTCCCGGTAGCGTGCGCCATACAGCGCAACCCGTTCGCTGTCGACAAAAGGCAGCGGCCGCCACAGCAGGGCGTCGACCAGCGTCAACGCCGCGGAGAGCGCGGCGATGCCGATCGCCAGCGTCGACACGGCCAGGACGAAGAAGCCGGGACGCCGTAGCATCGCAGCCCAGGCATGCAGGCAGGACGCCACCCATCCACTCATGTGAAAGGCTCCGCCAGCCGGCGATCGTCCAGGCCGGAGGCCTCCTCGCGACGCCATTGCGCATAGCTGCTCTCGTCCACCACGCGGCCGTCGAGCAAGCGGACGGTGCGGTCGGCCGCCCAGCGGAAGCGTTCCTCGTGGGTCACCATGCAGATCGTGCGTCCCTCGCCGTGCAGGCGGCCGAGCAAGGTCATGATCCGCTCGCCGCTGGCCAGGTCGAGACTGCCCGTCGGCTCGTCGGCGAGCAGGATCGCCGGACTGCCGGCCAGGGCCCGGGCCACCGCCACCTGCTGCTGCTGCCCCCCGGAAAGCTGCGAGGGGAAATGGTGCATCCGGTGGGTCATGCCCACGTCGTCCAATGCCTCCAGCACACGCCGCCGGCGTTCCTCGCGCCCCATCGACGTGCGATAGGTCAGCGGCAACGCCACGTTGTCGAATACATCCAGGTCGCCGATGAGGTTGAACGCCTGGAACACGTAGCCGATGCGCTGGTTGCGCAGCCGTGCCCGCGCAGCGCGCCCGAGGCCTTCGACCGCGGCGCCTTCGAAGACGAGCGAGCCCTCGGTGGCCACGTCGAGCAGGCCCATCAGCGATAGCAGCGTGGTCTTGCCGCACCCCGAGGGTCCGGCCACGGCCAGGAATTCCCCCTGCCGTACCTCCAGATGGATATCCGTCAGGACATGGTTCTCGATGCCCGCGGAGCGGAACACCTTCGCCACGCCGCGCATCGCGATGACGGGATCTTTCGGTGGCGCTGGCATGCACATTTTCCTGCGGTTCGTCGGGAGACTAGCGCGGCAACTTCGCGTTGTGGTGCAGGGCCCGGATGCACGCGCGGCTGTTTGATGCGTCTTGCCGAATCCGCTTATCGGTCAGTCCTTACCGAAGGCGGCGGCGGCGGTCCTGGCCGCTTGCGCTACCATCCCGCGTCGCCCCCGCCATCACCGCAAGGCCCCGCCGCATGGCCGTTCCCCCGACCGATACCACCTGGTTCCTCCCCCACGACCGTGAACTGGGGCGGATGATCCACGATCTGGACGGGTCGACCCTCGGCCTGGGCCTGGCCGCCGCCTGGCCGGTCGCGTTCCAGCATGCGCTGGCCACGGTGCTGCGCGCCGATGCACCCATGGCGCTGCTCTACGGCACCGACGGCGTGTTCTTCTACAACGACGCCTACCGCGCCATTGCCGGCATGCGCCACCCGGACATCCTGGGGCGGCCCATCGCGGACGCCTTGCCCGAACTGGCCGACTTCCACCGCAACGTGCTCGATGTGGTGCTGGCCGGTGGCGCGCTCGCCTACCGCGACCAGCACGTGGTGCTGAATCGCTCGGGCGAATCGGAGGACGTCTGGCTGCACATCGACTTCAGCCCCGTCGTCGATGCTTCCGGCGTACCCCTGGCCGTGCTGGCCGTACTGAAAGAGACCACGCGGCGCGTCGAGGTCGAGGAACGCCTGCGCATCGCCCAGCAAGCCGGTGGCGTGGGCTCGTTCGAGTGGTTCCCGGAAACCGGGCGGCTGGAGGTCTCCGATGAGTACCGGCGCATCTGGGGCCTGCCCGCCGAGGGGCCGGTCACCGACGCCATGCTCAGCCGCCTGCTCCATCCGGACGACCGCAACGAGGCCGCGCCGCAGCGGCTGGAGCGTGCCAATCCCCTGGACTACACCGAATACCGGCGTCTCGACCCGGTCACCGGGGAGGTGCGCTGGATCGCCCGCCGTGGCGAGGTGATCGCCCACGAAGGGCAGGCCCGGCGCCGGTTCATCGGCATCGTCATGGACATCACCGCGCGCAAGCGGGCCGAGAACGAGCTGTCCACGTTCGCGGCCACGTTGCAGGAGCGCGTCGCCGAGCGCACCGCCGAGCTGATGCGCACCCAGGATGCCCTGCGCCAGAGCCAGAAAATGGAAGCGATAGGCAACCTCACCGGTGGCGTGGCGCACGATTTCAACAACCTGCTGCAGGTCATCAGCGGCAACCTGCAGTTGCTGGCCGAGGATGTCGGCGGCAACGAGCGGGCGGAGCGACGCGTGCGCCACGCCCTGGCGGGCGTCGCTCGAGGCTCCAAGCTGGCTTCGCAGTTGCTCGCCTTCGGCCGGCGCCAGCCGCTCGCACCCAAGGTGGTGAACGTGGGGCGCTTCATCCGCGACATGGACGACCTGCTGCGCCGCACGCTGGGCGAGGCCATCGAGGTCGAAACCATCGTCGCCGGCGGCCTGTGGAACACGCTGATCGATCCGGGCAACGTGGAGAACGCGCTGCTGAACCTGGCGATCAACGCCCGCGACGCGATGGACGGCCAGGGCCGGCTGACCATCGAGGCCGGCAACGCGTACCTCGATACCAGCTACGTGGATGCACTGGACGATGCCGAGGTGGCCGCGGGCCAGTATGTGCTGCTGGCGGTGACCGATACCGGGCACGGCATCGACGCCACCATCGTCGACAAGGTGTTCGAGCCGTTCTTCACCACCAAGGCGGAGGGACGCGGCACGGGGCTGGGCCTTTCCATGGTGTATGGCTTCGTCAAGCAGTCGGGCGGGCATATCAAGGTGTACAGCGAGCCGGGCGAAGGCACCACGGTGAAGCTGTACCTGCCGCGCACCACGCAGTCCGAGGACATCGTGGTGGACGTCGATGCCGGACCCGTGACCGGCGGCACCGAGACCGTGCTGGTCGCGGAGGACGACGACTCGGTACGCGAGATCGTGGTCGCCATGCTGGCCGACCTGGGTTACCGGGTGCTCAAGGCACGCGATGCGCAGAGCGCGCTGTCGATCATCGACAGCGGCATCCCCATCGACCTGCTGTTCACCGACGTGGTCATGCCCGGCGCGCTGAAAAGCCCCGAACTGGCGCGCAAGGCGCGCGAACGCCTGCCCGGCGTGGCCGTGCTGTTCACTTCGGGCTACACCGAGAACTCCATCGTGCACGGCGGCCGCCTGGACGAGGGGGTGGAGTTGTTGAGCAAGCCATACACCCGCGAGACGCTGGCGCGACGGCTTCGCCAGATCCTCTCGGCGCAGGCGCTGCGTAACGCGGGCGACCCCGCGGCCCAGGTCGCCGCGCCGGCCGCGCCGCCGGCCACCCGCGCGGTACGCATCATCGTCGTGGAGGACGACTGGCTGGTCCGCAGCACCGTCGTCGAGATGCTGCAATTGCGCGGGCACGATGTACGTGAGGCCGGCGACGGCCATCGTGCCGTGGCCCTGTTCGACGAGGCGGAAGCCGACCTGCTGATCACCGACGTGGGCCTGCCCGGCATGTCCGGCATCGAACTGGCGGCCACGCTGCGCGAGCGGCGGCCGACGTTGCCTGTCGTCTTCGCCACCGGCCATGCGGGCACGGCCGGGCTGCCCGCCGACCCTCACAGCGTGGTGCTGGCCAAACCCTACGGTTCCGCCGCGCTGAACCAGGCGGTGACGCGCCTGTTTTCCACGCCGGCGCCAGTCGGCACGTAGCCGCTCGATCCACACGGAGTCATTGCGCCCCAACGGCGTAATCGTTTACATGTAACGGTATTTACGTGCCCACATCGTGGCGCGATGCCGGTATCCTTGCCCGCCTGACGCGTCCGCTCGCGTGTCCATCGCTTTCCAAGGCCGAACCATGAACCGTGATCCCCGCATCGAAGACCTGATCGCCCGCATGACCGTCGAAGAAAAGGTCGGCCAGCTGGGGTGCTTCGCGGACGCCCTGCGCCCGTTCGCGCCGGACATCAATCCGGAAGCCAACGCGCTGGGCGCTGCGGAAATCCGCGAACAGATCCGGGCCGGCCGCGTGGGCGCGCTGTTCAACGGCGTGGGCGCCGCGGAGGGTCGCGAGGCACAGCGCATCGCCGTCGAGGAAAGCCGCCTGGGCATCCCGTTGCTGCTGGGTGCCGATGTCATCCATGGCATGCGCACCGTGTTCCCGATCCCGCTGGGTGAGGCCGCCACGTTCGAGCCGGCACTGGCCGAGCGCACCGCGCGGGCCACGGCGTTGGAAGCCACCGCCGCGGGTATCCACTGGACCTTCGCGCCCGCCGTGGACATCGCCCGCGACCAGCGCTGGGGCCGTGTGGCCGAAGGCGCCGGCGAGGACGTGGTGCTGGGTTCGGCATTCGCCGCCGCGCGCGTGCGCGGCTTCCAGGGTCCGGACCTTACCGCCGACAACGCGCTGCTGGCCACGCCGAAGCACTTCGCCGCCTACGGCGCCGTGGCCGGCGGCATGGAGTACAACGCCGTGGACATCTCGCCGCAGACATTGCGCGACGTGCACCTGCCGCCGTTCAAGGCCGCCGTCGATGCCGGCGCACTCACCTTCATGAGCGCCTTCAACGACATCAACGGCGTGCCCGCGTCGGCCAACCGCGAACTGATGACCGATATCCTGCGCGGCGAGTGGGGCTTTCCCGGTCTGGTCGTGTCCGATTACACCGCCGACATGGAACTGATCGCCCACGGCTTTGCCGACGGCGAGCGCGATGCCACCCGCCTGGCCTTCGTGGCCGGCGTGGACATGAGCATGCAGAGCGGTTTCTATGCCGAACACCTGCCCGACCTGGTCGCCGCCGGCGACGTGCCGATGGACGTACTGGACGAAGGCGTGCGTCGCGTACTCACCGTGAAGCACGCCATCGGCCTGCTCGACCGTCCCTACCGTTCGCTCGATGCCTCCGTCGAGGCGGACACCTCGAACAACGCGGCGCATGCCGAGCTGGCGCGCGACGCATCGCGCCGCTCCATCGTCATGCTGAAGAACGACGGCATCCTGCCGCTGCGCACGTCCGGCCAGAAGATCGCGCTGATCGGACCGTTCGGTGCCGACGTGGACAACCTCGAAGGCTGCTGGACGCTGTTCGGCGACAAGGCGCGCCACGTCAACATCGAAGCGGGCCTGCGCGCCGCGCTGTCCGCCGGCGACGCGCTGGAAGTCGTGGCCGGCAGCGGCATCGAGGAGGCGCTCGACGGCGGCATCGACGAGGCCGTCGCCGCCGCGAAGCGCGCGGACGTGGTGCTGCTCGCCATCGGCGAGCCGCAGGTCTACTCCGGCGAGGCGCAATCGCGTACGCAGATCGTCGTGCCGCCGGCCCAGCAGGCGCTGGCGGAGGCGGTGGCCGCCACCGGCACGCCCGTGGTCGTGCTGCTGAAGAACGGCCGGGCCCTGGCGCTCACGGGCGCCGTGCGCGATGCCAACGCCATCCTGGTCACCTGGTTCCTCGGCAGCCAGACCGGCCCGGCCATCGCCGACGTGGTGTTCGGCGACTACAACCCCGCCGGCCGCCTGCCCGTCAGCTTTCCGCAAGATGCCGGCCAGCAGCCGTATTTCTACAACCACCTGCGCACCGGTCGCCCCGAGCTGGCCGACCAGCCGCCGGCCTTCAAGGCACGCTATCGCGAGGTGACGTTCCAGGCGCTGTATCCGTTCGGCCACGGCCTCAGCTACACCACCTTCGCCTACGACGCGCCCCGCATGCAGGCCACCGTCGGCTGGGACGAGACCCTCGTGGTGTCCACCACCGTCACCAATACGGGTGCGGTGGCAGGCGAGGAAGTGGTGCAGCTCTACATCCACGACCGCGTCGCCAGTCGCGTACGACCGGTGCGCGAGCTCAAGGCGTTCCGCAAGATCTTCCTCGCGCCGGGCGCGTCCGCGGAGGTTCGTTTCGAACTCACCCGCCGCGACCTCGCCTTCACCCATCGCGACGGTCTCACCTTCGAGGCCGAGCCGGGCGATTTCCAGGTCTGGGTCGCTGGGTCGTCGCAGCAGGGCGAAGCCGCCACCTTCGTGCTCGGCGGCCCCTGAGCGATGCACGATCTCACCGGCAAGGTCGCCCTGGTGACCGGCGCAGCCAGCGGCATCGGTCAGGCCATCGCCGCCGCCTATGCCACCGCGGGCGCACGTGTGGTCGTGGCCGACATCGCGCGGGACAAGGCCATCGCGGCCGCAGCCGCGATGGGCCCGGGTGCGATCGGCATCGGCATGGACGTGACCGACGAGGCCCAGGTGGACGACGGCTTCGCCCGCGTGTCGCGCGAAATGGGCCCCGTCGACATCCTGGTCAGCAACGCGGGCGTGCAGATCATCGCCCCGCTGGTCGAACTGTCCTTCGCGGACTGGAAGCGGATGCTTGCCGTGCACCTGGACGGCGCCTTCCTCACCACGCGCGCCGCCATGCGCCAGATGGTCGAGGCAGGCCGGGGCGGTTCCATCCTCCTGATGGGATCGGCCCATTCCCATGTGGCCTCGCCGTTGAAGGCACCCTACGTCACCGCGAAACATGGCCTGCTGGGGCTTGCGCGGACGATCGCGAAAGAAGGTGCCGCGCACGGCATCCGGGCCAACGTGATCTGCCCGGGCTTCGTGCGCACGCCGCTGGTCGAGAAGCAGATTCCGGAACAGGCGAAGGCACGCGGCATCGACGAGGCCGCCGTGGTCCGTGACGTCATGCTGCGCGACACGGTGGATGGCGAATTCACCACACTGGAAGACATCGCCGCGACCGCGCTGTTCCTCGCCGGCTTCGGTTCGAACGCACTGACCGGGCAGTCGCTGCTGGTCTCGCACGGCTGGCACATGCAGTAAAACGCCACGCAGATGCAGGGGCTCGCCCAGATCACTCCGAGGCATCGCCCGCTACGTCGACTGTCACCCACTCACTAACGTGTGCGTCCCCCGGCCGGCTTCCCCGCGCCAAGGATGCACCCATGACGCCACGACGTTCACTGGCCCTCTCGGCCGGCCTGCTCACGGCATTCGCCGTGCCTTCCGCTGCCCAGATGGCCGCGCCTTACAACGTGCCCTCCGTACCCACGCGCGATATCGCCTGGTCGGCGTGCACGGCCGACGACGCCAGCCCCGACTTTTTCCCCTTGCTGGGTGACCGGCTTCGCTGCGGCACGGTCGGGGTGCCGCGCGATCATCACCGCCCCGCCGAGGGCAACATCACGCTTAGGGTGGTGCGCGTGGCCGCTGCCGATGCCACGAAGCGCCAGGGCGCGCTGTTCGTCAATCCCGGCGGTCCCGGCGGCGATGCCGGTACGTTCGCCGTGACCCTGGCCGCCATCTGGATGCATGCCAAACCCGGCGACCCCGTGCACGGCGAGAAGAAGCGCATGGCCGACGCGTTCGACCTGATCGCGGTGATTCCCAGGGGCATGCCGGGCAGCACGCCATTGGACTGCGTGGGCGAATTCCCGGTGATCCGCGCCGTGCTGCTGGACCGCACCGCGGCCAACACGGCCCGTTTCGACCTGCTGCAACGACGGATGGCGGACGCCTGCCGCGCCGATCCGCTGCATCCGTACATCACGACGGAACAGACGGTCTACGACCTGGACCTGGTTCGTCGCGCGCTCGGCGAAACCACCTTCAACTTCTTCGGCGTGTCCTACGGCACCTGGCTGGGCGCGTGGTATGGCGCCACCTATCCCGACAAGGTCGGTCGGATGCTGTTCGACTCGACGATGGACTTCACCGCCACCATGGAGGACAACTTCCTTCTTTCGGGCAAGGCGGAACAGGAGCGCTTCGACCGTCTCGTGGCGAAACCGGCGATCGCCGCGCCAGCGACGTACGGCCTGGGCACGAGCGAAGCGGACGTGCGTGGGGCCATGACCCGCTTGCCTTACCGTGTCCGCTTCGCGTGGACCGGCGAGTTCCGCTCGCCGGAAAGCCTGAAAGCCGCCCAGGCCATGGCGGACTGGTTGCAGGAGGCTCCCGGACTGACACGCAAGGCGATGGCTGCGCGCATCGCCTCGGCTGCTTTCCATCCCATGGCCTACGTGAACCTGCGTATCCGCGACGAAGCGCGGCGCATGCTCTACGCCGTGTATGGGCCCACCCAGATGGGGCTGCCCTCATCGCTGGCGCCCGCCTCGGCGATGATGGTGGCCGTGCCCTGCAACGACACACCCGGCATCCGCGACGCCGGCATCTGGCAGCAAACCATCGCGCGCTACGCGGCCGACTACCCCGCGGCGCACAGTGCCGACCTCCTCAATCCCTGCGTATTCTGGACCGGCCCCAACGCGGTGCGGCCGCCGATCGCGCGCCTGGCGCGCGCCGGGCGCATCCTCATCGTGGCCTCCGAGTTCGACACGCTCACGCCGATCGCCGGTGCGTTGAACATGATCAACGCACTGCCTGCGGCCTCGGCGCTGGTGTTGCGTGGACACGACCGGCACGGCGTTTTCACCCTGACGGATGAGGCTTGCATCGAGCGTACCGGTGCCCGCTTCCTGCTCGACGCCCGTGTGCCCAGCGAGCAACTCACCGAGTGCCAGGTCGATTCGTCCGCGAGGACCGATGCCGGCCAACCCACCGTCGACCGGTTCACCGAGGCCCCGAAGGTACAGCAATGGCGTGACCGCCTGGCGGAAGGGCTGGCACGCGATGGCCGCATGGCCATGCGCGGGGCACGGCCATGACCGCGCGCCGGCTGGTTTCCGCGCTCGCCCTTGCGCTGGTGCCCGTGGCTTGCCTTGCCGATCCGCAGATCGCCTGGACGAGTTGTCCACCGACGCTGGTCGGCCCGGGTGCCGCGGCGCTGGGTGATCGTCTCCAGTGCGGCACCCTGCGCGCGCCCCTTGACCATGTCGCGCCGGACGGCCGGCAGATCGACGTGGCCGTGGTACGTGTTCGCGCCATGTCACCCCGGCGGCGGCAAGGCGCGATCTTCTTCAACAAGGGCGGCCCGGGGGCCAACCCTGCGGCGTTGCTCCGGTCGATCGCGGTGGGCTGGTCGCGCACCGCCGCCGACGATCCGCGTGACGGGGCCAAGCGCCTGCTTGCCGAGCGCTTCGACCTGGTTGCGGTGATCCCGCGCGGACTGGAACCCGGTTGGGCGCTTCGGTGCGTGACCGGCCTGCCGCCACGGCATGCCTTCCTGCCCACGCACCTGGACGACGCCAACTGGCAGCTGGCCATCGAGGATGCGCAGGCGGTGGCCGACGCGTGCACCGCAGTGCCCGAGGCGCGCTACGCCAGCACCGAACAGCATGTGCATGACATGGACATGGTCCGGCGCATCCTCGGCGATGCCACGCTCAACTTCTACGGCATCTCCTACGGCGGCAAGGTGGGAGCGTGGTATGCGGCGATGTACCCCACGCACACCGGTCGCATGCTGCTGGATTCGAGCATGATCTTCACCCACGACTTCCGCACCGCGCTGGAGGCATCGCTCAACGCGCGGCGCGCGTTCTTCCTGGACGAGGTGCTGGCGCCGTTGCTGAAGGCACCGCTGCATTACGGGCTGACCGATCCGCTCTCGGTCAGCGAAGCCGTGGAGACCCTGCCGGCACGCGCACGCGCGGCCTGGTTCCACGTGCTCGACCAGCCGGACCGGCTGGCGGCCGCGCTTCGTCTGTCCGAGTGGATCAGGCAGGACGGCATCTCGGGGGCGCGCGAGTTCGATGCACGGATCAGGCGCGCCACGTTCAGCCCCGACCCCGACACCCATCGCGCCATTCGCTGGGCGGCCACCCAACTGGCAAGCCTCTACGTGAAGCCCCGACCCACCACGCCACAGTTCAACATGGGCCAGGACGGCGATTCCGTCCGCCAGGCGGTGGCCTGCAACGACTCCACCTGGTACCTGTCCGACGTGCAGATCCGCGCCATGGCCGAACGCAATGCGGCCGCCTATCTGATCAACGACGGCGAGGAAATCCTCGAGCAGCTGGTGTGCCGACGCTGGGGTACCCCGGGTGCACGACAACCCGACCTGGAACCACTGGCGCACGTGCCGCCGTTCCTCCTGCTCCAGTCGGAGAAGGACACGGCCACGCCCATGGCCGGAGCGAAGGCCATCCTTGCGCGCTTCGGCAATGCGCGGTTGCTGGTGGCGAAGGGATCCGCGGTGCACGGGCTGTTCAACTTCACGGCCTCGGCCTGCGTGGAGCGCGCGGCGGCGCGTTACCTGCTGGACGGCACCGTCGGCGTCGACGAGGCATCGCGCACGCTGGACTGCGACGCCACGCCCATCCATCCGCTGGCCGACCTGCCGGCGCCCGTACCGACGCCCACCCTGCCATCCCCGTCCGCGACGCCGGCACCGATCACGCCGTCACCCACACCGGTGCACGACGAGACGTGATCCTTTCGCATCGGTCAGAACATCACCTGCGCACGCACCTCGACGATGTGCGGGTCGATGCGCAGGTCGCGACGGTCGCTGGTCGCCCGGACATAGTTACCCTGGAGCTTCAGGTAACGGGTGACGTACCAGTTGGCGCCGAGCGTCCAGTCATGTTCGCGGCCGCCCAGCACCGGGCCGTCGTCCAGGTCCAGCGTGCTGTAGCGCACCAGCAGCTCCACCGCGCCCCATGGGCCCTTGGGCACCACGTCGCCGACGTTGCCGCCGTTGTAGGCGCGCGACTCACCGGTCACGACCCAGCTGCCGAACGTGTACCAGCCGTGCGCGACGTACGCCGGCTTGTCGACGCGCTTGACGCGCGCGTCCAGGTATTCGCCCTGGACGGACCAGGGTCCGCCGATCCACAGGCCTTCGGCACCGCGCCGGTCCACATGGTCGGCCACGCCGAGCGTGCCGGAGTCGATCAGGCGCTGCGTGATGAGGCCGGCCTCGGGCAGCGCGCGCAGGCGCACGTTGGGCGGGGTGTAGCGCCCCCGGCCGTCGGTCGTGCCTTGCGGGGTTTCCCGCGAGAGCGACAGGCCCAGGTGCACGACATCGCCCGGTGCGTTGCGCGGCGTCCAGGCGGCGCGTCCGGCCAGCATGCGCCCGTCCAGGTCGCCCTGCAGGTTGCCACCGTGGTAGTAGCCCAACTGCACCAGGTACTGTTTGCGGGTCAGCGCCCAGTCCACGCCGATGCGGCGGTTGGCGTAAACCGCCTGCATGGGCAGCGACGGCTCCAGGAACGACGTGCTGCCCGTGCTGGTGTTGCCCTCGAAGCCGACCGGCGTCTTCATGAAGCCGACGCGCACCGCGCCGGCGTCGTCGCCCAGCACGGCCTTGGTCTGCACGCGCAGGAACACGTCCAGCCACGTGCGCGACTGGAAGTCGAACACCGCCGTGGCGTCGTAGACCCCCTTCTTGCGCGCGAAGATACCGAACTCCTTGCGGCGGTTCGTCTGCGCGTCTTCGTAAACGCCATCGTCGTGCGCGAAGCGATTGAGGTCGAACTGGTATTTCAACGACATGCCGATGTCGGTGCCGTCGCCCAGCACGACATGCGTGGGCCAGTTGCTGCGCCAGTCGTAAGCGACAGCGGATGGATCGGCGGCGGCCGCGCACACGGGCGCCAGCAGCGCCATCGCGGCTAAGGCAATCTTCTTCAAACCCTGGTCTCCCCTGGCTGCCGTGGGTCACGGCAGGCGTTATTCAAAAGCGATACGACAGGGCTGAGAATCCACTCAATCTTGCGAACGGGTGGTGAAGAGGCCGGCGCCTCAGCGCTTCAGGCGGATCTCGAACACGCTCGGCCACCGTTTGCCGGTGACGAACAGACGGTCGTGGACGGCGTCGTAGGCGATGCCATTGAGCACGTCGTCGGCCGGATCGGCCATGCGGCGATGGTCGACCAGGCCGCCGAGGTCGATCCATCCGGTGACATGGCCGGTCTTCGGATCGATGCGCGCAATGCGATCGGTCTGCCAGACGTTGGCGAAGATCTCGCCCTTCACCCACTCCAGCTCGTTGATCATGCGCAGGGGCACGCCGTCGGCCGTGACCTCGATGGTGCCGGTCTGCGCCAGCGTGTCCGGGTCGAGCACGCGCAGGGTGGGCGTGCCGTCGCTCAGGTAGAGGTGCTTAGCGTCACGCGTCAACGCCCACCCCTCGCCGGGGTAGCGGAACGTGCCCAGGGGCGCGAAGGTCTTGCGGTCGTAGATGAAGCCCACCCCGTCGCGCCAGGTCAGCTGGAGCAGGCGGTCGCCCGTGACAATGATGCCTTCGCCGAAGTAGCCCGCCGGGGTGTCCAGCTGCTGCACGACCTTGCCGGTGTCCAGGCGCACCTTGCGCACGCCCGAACCCATGTATTCCCCCGTGCTTTCGTAGAGGAAGCCGCCGTCGTAGAAGAGCCCTTCAGTGAAGGCCTGCGGATCGTGCGGGTACGTGTGCACCACGGTGTAGCGGTACACCGGGATATCGGCGGCCGGCGCGGTGCCGCTGAAGGCCAGCAACGCCGACAGGGCCAGGGTGGGCATGCGGATCGAAAGCGTTCTCATGACATGTGCCTTGCGCCAGAACGGGCGAGGGGCGCCGAAGCGCCCCTCTTTCCGGAATGTACCGGCTCCGGGATCAGAGCGCGTAGTACATCTGGAATTCCAGCGGGTGGGTGCTGGCGCGGTAGCGGGTCACTTCCTGCATCTTCAGCGCGATGTAGCTGTCGATGAAATCGTCGGTGAAGACGCCACCGGCCTTGAGGAAGTCGCGATCCTTGTCGAGCGCGGCCAGGGCCTCGTCGAGGCTGGCGCACACCTGCGGGATGTTCTTCTCTTCTTCCGGCGGCAGGTCGTAGAGATCCTTGTCGGCCGGTGCACCCGGGTCGATCTTGTTCAGGATGCCGTCCAGGCCGGCCATCATCAGCACGGTGAAGGTCAGGTAGCCCGACTGCATGGGATCCGGGAAGCGGATCTCGATGCGGCGACCCTTCGGGCTGGACACGTACGGGATACGGCAGGACGCCGAACGGTTGCGCGCCGAGTAGGCCAGCATGACCGGTGCCTCGAAGCCCGGCACCAGGCGCTTGTAGCTGTTGGTCGTGGAGTTGGCGAACGCGTTGATGGCCTTGGCGTGCTTGAAGATGCCGCCGATGTACCACAGTGCCGTCTGCGACAGGCCGCCGTAGAGATCGCCCGCGAAGAGGTTCTCGCCGTTCTTCGACAGCGACTGGTGCACGTGCATGCCGGAGCCGTTGTCGCCGACGATGGGCTTGGGCATGAAGGTGACCGTCTTGCCCTGCTGGTGCGCGACGTTCTTGATGACGTACTTCATCGTCATCAGCTCGTCGGCCTTCTTCACCAGGGTGTTGAAGCGGGTGCCGATCTCGCACTGGCCCGCGTTGGCCACTTCGTGGTGGTGCACTTCGACCACCTGGCCGAGCGACTCCAGCACCTTGCACATGTCCGCGCGCATGTCGCCCAGGGTGTCCACCGGGCTGACCGGGAAATAGCCGCCCTTGACGGCCGGACGGTGACCGCTGTTGGTGCCGTCGTACTTGTAGCGCGACGACCAGGCCGCTTCTTCCGAGCCGATCTCGTAGAACACGCGGCCCATGTCGTTCTGCCAGCGCACCGAGTCGAAGATGAAGAACTCGGGCTCGGGGCCGAAGAAGGCCGTGTCGGCGATACCGGTGGACTTGAGGAAGGCTTCGCCACGCTTGGCGATCGAGCGCGGGTCGCGGCCGTAGGCCTGCATGGTGCTGGGCTCGAGCACGTCGCAATGCAGGATCAGCTGCTTGTGCGCGCTGAACGGATCGAGGTGGGCGGTTTCCGGGTCCGGCATCAGCACCATGTCGGATTCGTTGATGCCCTTCCAGCCGGCGATCGACGAGCCGTCGAACATCTTGCCGTCTTCGAAGGTGCCTTCGTCGATGGCATGAGCGGGGAACGTGACGTGGTGGTGCTTGCCGAGCATGTCGGCGAAGCGCAGGTCGACGAACTCGATTTCCTCGTCCTGGATCAGGTTCAGCACTTTGGAAGCGGCGGACATGGGCAAACCTCGAATGGGGGTGGGGTCGGAAGCGATCCGGTTCAGGCCCCGGCATCATAAAACGCCCGCGTGACATCCGCTCGATTGCACCAATAAGGTGCATGATGGATTCGATTGCACCCGCCCGGAGCGCGCCTGGGACGCGACCGGCGGACGCCGTTCGTTTACCCTTCGTCTTCTCCCACCCACCCCCTTCGTCCGCCCGCACCCAGGGTCGACGCACGCCGAGCGGCCATGACCAAGAAAAACGACACCGATACCCCCGATACCGCGCGACGCCGATTACTGGGGGGCATGGCCACCACCGGCGCGCTGCTGGCGCTGGGTGGCGTGCAGGACGTGACCGCGGCGGGCAAGAAGACGCCCGGGCCGGCACCGACCGGCGCCGCGCTGGACGCGCTGCTCGAAAAGCACATCGGCAACGTGGTGGTGATCTACGCCGAGAACCGCAGCTTCAACAACCTGTTCGGCGATTTCCCGGGGTTGCAGCAGCCACTGGGCGCGGTGCCCACGGAGCGCCTGGTCCAG
This sequence comes from Xanthomonas sp. NCPPB 2632, assembly GCF_041228075.2. Lineage (NCBI taxonomy): Bacteria > Pseudomonadati > Pseudomonadota > Gammaproteobacteria > Lysobacterales > Lysobacteraceae > Xanthomonas > Xanthomonas sp. NCPPB 2632. The sequence goes on along the minus strand of NZ_CM192979.1, from coordinate 100,779 downwards.
CGCGATCGCGACGGCACGCCGCTGAAGACCCTGCCGCCGATCTGGGACGGCATGGTGCCGCACGAACAGGTGGTGGACCACGCCACGTACAAGGTCGGCGAGAAGGACATCACCGGGCTGCCGAACGCGCCGTGGGCGCTGCATACCGGCGACGGCACACCGCTGCCGCATGGCGTGGTCACGCGCGACCTCGTCCACGCCTTCTACAACAACCAGCTGCAGATCAACGGTGGCAGGAACGACGGCTTCGTCGCATGGGGCGACAACGGCGCACTGACCATGGGCCGCTACGCCAGCACGCCGGTGCACCTGCGCCTGTGGAACATCGCCGCGCAGTTCACGCTGTGCGACAACTTCTTCATGGGCGCTTTCGGTGGCTCGTTCCTCAACCACCAGTACCTCGTGGCCGCGCAGCCGCCGTTCTATCCCGCGGCGGACAAGAGTCCGGCGCAGTTCAACATCGCAGTGACCGAAAGCGGCGATCCGCTGGACCATCGCCTGAAGATGGCCGAGGACTCGCCGAAGAGCGCCATGGACGGCAAGCCGAAGTTCGCCAACCACAACACGCTGACGCCCGATTTCTGGGCCGTGAACACCATCGGGCCACCCTACTCGCCCGGCTTCAACGTGGATCGCAAGAATCCGCTGCTTGCCGACGCCACCAGCGCCAACACGCTGCCACCGCAAACGCACAGGCACATCGGCGACATGCTCTCGGCGAAGGACATCGACTGGGCCTGGTATGCCGGCGGTTTCCAGGCAGCCCTCGACGGCAAGGGCGACGGCGACGATGCCCGCTTCCCGCAGACCCCCAACTTCCAGCCGCACCACCAGCCGCTCAATTACTTCGTATCGCTCGCCCCGGGCACCGACGCACGCAAGCGCCACCTGCGTGACGGCGGCCTGGGCGAAACCGCGGCCACCAACCGCTTCCTCGCGGATATCGCCGCCGGCAAGCTGCCGCCCGTGGCGTTCTACAAGCCGCAGGGCAACCTCAACATGCACGCCGGCTATTCCGACGTGGAAGCCGGAGACCGCCACCTCGCCACGGTCGTGCATGCGTTGCGTAACAGCCCGCAGTGGAAGGACATGCTGGTGGTGATCACCTTCGACGAGAACGGTGGCTGGTGGGACCATGTGGCTCCGCCGAAGGGCGATCGCTGGGGCCCGGGTACGCGCATCCCCGCACTGGTCGTCTCGCCCTATGCGAAGAAGGGCCACGTGGAGCACACCATCTACGACACGGGCTCCATCGCGCGCTTCCTCACTCGTCGCTTCGGGCTGGAGAAACTGCCCGGGCTCAAACTGCGTGAGGACGCGATGATCGCCACTGGCGGGACGGCGCCGGGTGATCTGACGGAGACGCTCGATTTCAATCGCTACTGAACTACCTCGGTGACTTCGGACGTCACGAAGGCCCATTAAATCGGTGCGCGTATTGGGATTGCCAGAAGTTAAGTGACTGTCGTTCTTTGAAACAACAAAAAAAGATCTGATAAGCATCTATGGAAACCAGCTCAGGGTGGCGTAGAAATGGATCACACCCACTAAGGAGTCATGCTCATGTCCACTGACAAGCCCCAAAGCAGTCCGTTCGAGGATGATGACGTGGCCGCGCTCGTTGTTGACACGGAAGACCCGGGTAACAACGATAAAAAGCGATCCAGCGACTCAGATAAGTCGAAGCAGCCCTCGCCACCGGCTGACAAGAAAGCTAAGTAAGTCGACTTAGCGCAGGCGTTTTCCTACACGCCTGCGCGTGACTTACTCAGTTCAAGTAGAACCAAAGGCTTCTGCCACAAACAGGTAGAGGCGTCCAGACTGCGACTCCCGAACACCGTCAGGGAAAGTCGCATGCCTGCTTCTCTTCATTGCCACCGCTCCAGTGGCTGCCTCGCCGTGGCACTAGCTGGCCTGTACGTTTTGTCAGGGAACGCTTTGTGCGCGTCACCTGCACAAGACATTCCGCGCATCCAGTGGTTGCCCTGCGACCGAACACTGGTCACCGAGAACGACAATGAGTTCAATGGCCGACTGAGCTGCGCGCGCTTTCGCGTGCCTCTCGATCATGTGCAGCCCGATGGACGTACCATCGAAGTCGGCGCCGTGCGTATGGCCGCCGCGGACTCGACACACCGCAAGGGCGTACTTTTCGTCAACGTCGGCGGCCCCGGCGGGCAGCCCGCCTTGTTCGTGCCCGCGCTGGGTGCGGCATTCGCCTCCTGGCCACACGACGATCCGCTGCATGGCATGAAGCGGGAGCTGGTCGATCGCTACGACATCGTCGCGGTGATACCCCGGGGTTTGTCCGGTGGCTGGACACTCGACTGCACCCGCGATCTCACCACGACGTTCGCCTTCCTGCCGACGCATCGCGACGATGCCAACTGGGCACGACTGGTCGCCGACGCCCGCGCCACGGCCAGCGCCTGCACGCGTTCGCCGGAGGCGCGCTACCTCAGCACGGAACAGCACGTACACGATATGGATTACGTGCGCCGCGCCCTCGGCGAGGAACGCATCCATTTCTACGGCGCGTCCTACGGCGGTCGCGTCGGCGCATGGTATGCGGCGATGTATCCGCATCGCATGGGCCGCATGCTGCTCGATTCCAGCATGGTGTTTCCCGCGTCGTACACCAAGGCGTCCTACGCGATGATGGACGCGCAGAAGAAGCATTTCGACCAGGATGTGCTGGGCCCCGTGCTGGCGGACCCGCTGCGTTATGGCCAGCCGGCCGATCGGGACGCCTTGCGCTGGGCGCCGCATGTCCTGCACGCCGCGGTCAGGCCGTACTGGCACGACATGCTGACGACGCCCGAACGTCTCGCCGCCGCCCTGACCATGAGTCGCTGGCTCGACGACCAGGGCTGGAAAGGGTGGCGGGCGCTGGGCCTGTATGCCGCACGCGAAAAATTCAGCGAGGATGCCGCCACGGCGCCGGTGCTGCGCATGGCGGCCAGGCACCTGTTGATGGCGCAGGACAGGGATGTGACCCCCAGGCCGTTGCAGTCCATCACGGACGTGCTGGACGATCCGCTCGCCGCCGCCGTCAACCTGGCCGTGCTGTGCAACGACGAAGCGTCATGGGGTGACGAGCGCACCGTGCGCGCGCACGCCGACAACGACGCGTTCACCTATCCGATCGAGGATGGCCTGCACACGTTCAGCCAGCTGGTCTGTGCGAACTGGGGACCGCGCACGTCACGCGTGCCCGACCTGGACACGCTTGCCGAAGGACGCCCCTTCCTGATGATCCACGCCGACGGCGACCGCATAACGCCCATCGAGGGGCCGCGCCGCGTGGTCCTGCCGACGTATCCCAATGCGCACCTGATCACGGTCACCGGCAGCGAACTGCACGGACTGCTGGGGCAGTCCGATACGTCGTGTGTCGAACACGACGCCGTGCGCTACCTGGTGGACGGTACGCTGCCGGCCGGCCATGCACGCGCATCGTCCTGCGCGTTCGTCGAAGGTGGCGACGAGACGACTGCCTACGACTTCTGAGCACGTATTGGCCGTGCCAGGTGTGAGCATATTCGGACAGTGCAGGGCCTTCGGTCGATCCGGACAGCCTTTGGCTTCTTGCACACCTCGCCCGAAGGTCGTGACGCGCTTCGGAGCACAGGCGACTCGTGACGGCGCACCGTTTTAGCACAAGCCGCCCGGGGCACTAATGCCCCGGCGTGCCGCCCGAGGCGAACGGCGGCTTGGCGAACCAGATCGCGATCATGGCCAGGCCGAAGATCAGGCCGAAGATCCAGAACACGTCGTTCACCGCCAGCGTCGCCGCCTGCATGTCCACGAGACGGTTGAGCGCGGCGTTGGCGGGAGGGCCCTGCACACCCAGTGCCTGGAAGCGGTCCAGGTACTCGGTGGTGGCGCGATTGCCCGCACTCACGTTCTCGACCAGCACCGCATGGTGATACGTGGTTCGATGGGAATACATCGTGGTGCTGACCGCGGTGGCGATGCTGCCGGCCAGCGTGCGGAAGAAGTTCGACAGGCCCGAGGCGCTGGCCACCTCCTCGTCGGGCATCCCGGAAAGAATGATCTGGTTCACCGGCACGAAGAACAAGGCGATGCCCGCGCCCATGCACAGGCGCGGAATGGCCAGTTCGCCATAGGGCGCATTGGTACTCAGCGTGGACATGTAGAACGACGCGCCGGCGAACACCGCGAAGCCGATAGTGTTCAGCAGGCGCAGGTCGAACTTGTTCTGGAACACGCCGACGATGGGCGACAGCACGATGGCCAGGATGCCGATGGGCGCCACGACGAAGCCCGCCCAGGTCGCGGTGTAGCCGAGGACCTCCTGCACCCACATCGGCATGACCACGGTGCCGCCGAAGAACGCGAACATGCCCAGCGACAGGCACAGCACCCCCACGAAGAAATTGCGTTTGCCCAGCAGGCGCAGTTCGACCACCGGATGCTTGTGCATCAGCTCCCACGCGATCAGGAAGGTGATGCAGACCAGCGAGACGATGGCCAGCACGGTGATCGTTTTCGAGGTGAACCAGTCGTCGTCGTTGCCGTTGTCCAGCATGAACTGCAGGCAGCCCACGCCGACGGCGAGCAGGAACAGGCCGATCGCGTCGATCGGCATCTTGGTGACCTTGGACTCGCGATCGCGCAGCAGGGCGTACGTGACTACCACGGCGAAGATGCCCACCGGGATGTTGATGAAGAAGATCCACGACCAGTGGTAGTTGTCGGTGATCCAGCCACCCAGGATCGGTCCGAACACCGGCGCGACCACCACCGTCATCGCCCATAGCGCCAGCGCGATGGGGCGTTTCGCCACGGGATAGTTGTTCAGCAGCAGGGTCTGCGACAGCGGCACCATCGGCCCCGACACCGCGCCCTGCAACAGGCGGAAGACGATCAACATGGGCATCGAGGTGGAGAACCCGCACAGGGCGGAGAACACCACGAACAGCGCCACCGATGTCATGAAGGTACGCACTTCGCCGAAGCGCCGCGCCACCCAGCCGGTCAGCGGCTGCATGACCGCGCTGGCCATCGAGTAGGCGCTGATCGCCATCGTGCCTTCGTTGCTGCTGACGCCCACGTTGCCGGCGATGGTGCGCACCGACACGTTGACGATGGAGATGTCCAGCACCTCCATGAACGTGGCCAGCGCCACGCCCGCCGTAAGCAGCACCAGCGCGCCGCCCGCCAGCGGCGGCCTGGACCCGCCCTTGCCGTTCTGCCCGGCCATCGTTCAGCCGCCGCGCTTGGCCGGTACCGGCTTCGGCGTCGCATCCACCGTGTTCTCGCGGATGATCTGCTCGGCGCGCTGGTCGGCCTCGCCCATCTCCTGCTCGTAGACGTTGGTGCTGGCCAGCGGTTTGCTACGCGGGGTTTCCGAAAGCACGCGGCCGTCGCGGTCGTGTGTGTCCACGTTCACGTCGGTGGACAGGCCGATACGCAGGGGATGCTTGCGCAGGTCCTCCGCGTCGATGGCGATGCGTACGGGCAGGCGCTGCACCACCTTGATCCAGTTGCCGGTGGCGTTCTCGGCGGGCAGCAACGAGAACGCGCTGCCTGTGCCGGCATTCAGGCCGACCACCTTGCCGTGGTATTCCACGTCCGAATACATGTCGGTGGTGAGCTTCACCGGCTGGCCGATGCGGATGTGCTCCAGCTGGGTTTCCTTGAAGTTGGCATCGACCCACAGGTCGGCCAGCGGCACCACGGTCAGCAGGTCCTGACCCGGCTGGATACGCTGGCCCACCTGCACCTGGCGGCGCGCGGCGTAGCCTTCGATGGGCGAGACGATGGCGTTGCGGCCGCTGTTCACCCATGCGTTGCGGAACTGCGAACGGGCCTGGATCACCGCCGGGTAGGTCTCGACGGTGGTGCCATCGACCTGCGCGTGCGCCGCGGCGGCCTCGCGCTCGGCCGCGTCCAGCGCCGCCTTGGCCTGCTGCATCTGGCGCTTGCCGTTGTCCACTTCCTCCGCGGACACCGCGCGACGCTCGAGCAGCGGATGGCGGCGGTTGTAGTCGTCGCGTGCCTGTTCGTACTGGGCGCGACGCTGCGGGATGGCGGCATCAGCCTGGTTGGCCTGCTGCATCTGCGCCTGGGCCTGGCGAACGGCCTGGGCCAGCTGGCCCTCCGCATTCATCAGGCTGACCTGGGCGTCGACGGGGTCCAGCTTGATCAGCACCTGGCCCTGGTGCACCCGCTCGGTTTCCTCCACGCCCACCTCGACCACCGTGCCCGCCACGCGGGACGAGATGGTTACCATATCGCCCTTGACGTAGGCATCGTCGGTGGTCTCGCGCTGCGACAGCACGAAGATGTAGTAGAGCAGCCAGCCGATGCCGGCCAGCACGAACACGATCGCGATGATCGACAGAACGATGACCTTCTTGCGCTTGGCCTTCGGGTCGTCTTCCTTCTTGTCCTTGCCGTCCTCGTCCTTGCCGTCGTTCTTTTCCTTGTCCTTGTTCTTTTCCTCGTCCCTGCCGTCGTCGTCTTCATCGCCGGCATGCTCGTCGCGCTCACCGCGCGGCGATTCGTCGCCGTACTTGTGCAGGTACTTGTAACGGTACTTGTAGGGCTGCGGCGTGAGGCCGTCGCCGTTACCTTCGCCAGGCGTTTCGTCATCGGAGATCATCGCGTGGAATCCTTGCCGGCGGCGGTGGCCGGAAGAGCGGGCAGGTCGTCGGCGTGGTAACCGCCGCCCAGTGCGTGGATAAGGGAAAGGTTGGCGGAGAGCATCTGGCTGGTGAGCTGCAGGCGGGCGTCGCGCTGCTGGTCGAGCTGCATGTCGGCGTTGAGCCAGGTGCGATCGTCGATCAGGCCCTTGGACCGGCGATCGGCCGCCTTGGACTTCTGCGCCGCGGTGGCCTCGTACTGGCGATCCACCTGCACGCGCTGGGCGTCCAGCGCCTGCAATTGCGCGATGCCCTGGGCGATCTCGCTGGCGGCCTGCACCACGGCGCCATCGTATTGGGCCACGGCGCTGTCCAGCTGGGCCTGCGCGCTCTCGAACTGGGCCCGCAGGCGGCCGCCGCTGAAGATCGGCAACTGCACCGACGCGCCGAGGTTCCCCAGCGTGAGGTCGGTACGCGTGCCGGAGCCCAGATCGGGATACGTCCGCAGGAAGGCGCCGAGCGCCATCAGGCTCACGTCGGGATAGTAGGCCTTGCGCGCCTGGTCGATGTTCTTCGATGAAGCTTCGATCTGCCAGCGCGCGGCGGCGATATCCGGACGCCGGGCAAGCAGTCCGATGCGGGCGTCGTCGGGCAGCCGGGTATCCGGCGTAGGCAGCGGCGATGGCGTCAGGCTGCCGAGGTCCTTCGGCGACACGCCGGCCAGTGCAGCCAGCTGGGCCAGGTCGAGGCTGGCCGCGCCTTCCAGCTGGGCCACGTTCTGTCGCGTCTGCGCCAGTTGGGCATCGGCCTGGTCGAGGGTGGTCGGGTCGTCCAGGCCGGCGTGCACCCGCAACTCCACCAGGCCGCGGTATTGCGACGAGCTGTCGGCCGCATGACGGGCCACGGCCAGCCGGGCCTGCTGGGCCTGCCAGTCGAAGTACGTGTTGACCACGTTGTACTGCAGCGAGGTGGCGGTGGACGCCCGCTCGGCCTCGGCGGCGCGCGCCTGCCCGACCGACGCCTGCACGGCCGCCTTCTGCTTGCCCCAGAGGTCCAGGTCCCACGTGGCCAACGCGCCGGCCGCGCCGCTGTTGCTCCAGCTCTTGCCGGGATTCAGCTGGAAGCCCTGCGCGCTACCCGTGGCACCCGGCATCTGCCCGTTGAGAGAGACGTCGTTATAGCCGTGACCGCCGTTGACCAGCCCGCGTACCTGCGGATTCAGTTCGGCCCTGGCCGAGTCCACCGCCCGCATGGCGGCGCGGTAACGCGCCTCGGCCTGCTCCATGTTCGGCGAGCCGCGCATGGCCAGGTCCACCACGCGGTCCAGTTGTGCGTCGCCGTAGCGCTTCCACCATTCCGGCTGCGGCCATCCCGACTGGCTGGTCGGCAGGCCGGCAATCGGCACCTCGTCGCGCGGCACGAAGGCGGGCGGCCGCACGGCCGGGGCGCAGGCCGCCAGCATCAAGGCCGCGGACAGGACGGCAACGCGGAGGCCGCCGCTCCGGCGGCGGTGCCGATGGGGATTGGGCATGGAAGGGTCCGTTGAATACAGGCGGGCGGCCGTGAAACCGCCGTATCGCGTCGGCGAAAATTAGCAGCCGACGGCGTAGGCGGTACGTGACGGTTCATCCAGTGAAGCAAGTCGCATGGAATGACGAACCCGTGCCGCTAAGCTAGGCGACCCTGCTCCGCCACCGGACCGAATGCACGTGAATGACCTGATCAGCGCCATCCTCCTCGGCATCGTCGAGGGGATCACCGAGTTCCTGCCCGTCTCCAGCACGGGTCACCTGCTCATTGCGGAGCGCTGGCTCGGGGCCCGGTCCGACCTGTTCAATGTGGCCATCCAGGCCGGCGCCATCCTCGCGGTCACCTTCATCTACTGGCGCACCCTGTGGAGCCTGGTGGTGCACTGGCGCAAGCCCGAGACCCGCGACTACGTGATGAAGCTGGGCGTGGCCTTCCTCATCACCGCGGCGCTTGGCCTGGTGGTCACCAAGCTGGGCTTCAAGCTGCCCGAGACGATCACCCCCGTGGCCTGGGCGCTGATCGTCGGCGGCCTGTGGATGATCGTGGCGGAGAAGGTGGCGGCGGATCGCCCCGACCAGGTGGCCGTCAGCTGGCGCGTCGCCATCCTGGTGGGCCTGGCCCAGATGGTGGCCGGCATCTTCCCCGGCACGTCGCGCTCGGCGGCCACCATCTTCGTCGCCATGCTGGGCGGCACCACCAACCGGGCCGCGGCCACGGAGTTCGCCTTCCTCGTCGGTATCCCGACGATGTACGCGGCCACCGGCTACGAGCTGCTGAAGACGTTCACGCACGGCGGCGCGGCGGGCGAGGACTGGACGGGCCTCGCCGTGGCCTTCGTCGTGTCGACGCTGGTCGCGTTCGTGGCGGTGAAATGGCTGCTCGGCTACATCCGCTCGCATCGCTTCACGGTGTTCGCCCTGTACCGCATCGTGCTGGGCATCGCCCTGCTGCTGTTCCTGCCCGCCGGCGGCTGACCCACGCCAGACACCGGCGGCGCGCCGCTGGTCAGGCCACGGCGGCGATCGGCTCCGGCTCCGGCTCGGCCAGCGCCACCTGGCGCAGGCGCGCCAGTTCGGCCTGCTGCTGCTCCACGATCTTGCATTGCGGCGTGCTGGTGCGCTGGAACAATTCGCTGGTCCACTCGATGAACGCCTGCACGCGCGCCGACAGGTGGCGTTTCTGCGGGTAGACGATCCACAGGTTGGAGCCGGTGGAGATCGTGTCGGTCATGATGATTTCCAGCGCGCCCTTCTGCAGCGCGGAGGCGGCCAGGCAATGCGGCGCCTGGATGATGCCCAGGCCGGCGATGGCCGCCTGGATCACCGATTCCCCATCGTTGATCAGCATGTGCGCATCCACGTCCACCGACACGCGACCGCTGGGTGAATCGAACTGCCATTGGTAGGGCTTGCCCGTGCTGGGGTGCACGAAGTTGACCGTGCGGTGCGCCTTTAGGTCGTCGATGCGTGTCGGCGTGCCGTGGCGCGCCAGGTACGACGGCGCGGCGCACAGCACGTTGCTGAAGTGACCGATCTTGCGCGCGATGAGGCTGGAATCGGCCAACTCGCCCATCCGGATGGCGCAATCGAAGCCTTCTTCGTTCAGGTCGAACGGGAAATCGCACATCGTGAGTTCGAGCCGGATATCCGGAAAACGCTGCTCGAATTCCGCGAGGTTGGGAATGATCGCGGCGCGGCCGATCGCGGACGACGCCGCCACCCGCAACTTGCCTACCGGCTTGGTCTTGGCGTAGCCCAGGGCTTCGGTGGCCTCGGTGAGGTCGGCCAGTATCTCCTTGCAACGCACATAGAACGCGGAGCCATCGTCGGTCAACCGCAGCGAACGCGTGGATCGGAAAAAGAGCCGCGCGCCCAGGCTTTCCTCCAGCCGGGAGATCGCCCGACTGACGCCCGACGGGGTCATTTCAAGTTGCGTCGCCGCCGACGAGAAGCTCTTGGCTTCCACCACGCGGACGAAAACGCTGATCGCTGAAAAGTCTTCCACGGTCGACCCCGCTGGATTGATTAGTGACTGGGCGTCACAGGCGGGGTGATTGTAGACCCATTTTTCGCTTGCGGAGCAAGACCTAGATTACGCCACCTGGGTGGAACCGGCTTGACCTCGAGCGCGCTTGAGGTCGTACGCTCCGCCGCCTTGCCGTTCCCCCGCCTATTTCGACACATCCAGGACACCCCGCCATGAAGAAGAAAATACTGCTCGGTTCGGCCGCCCTCGCGGTAGCCGTTGCCTCGGCGCTGTGGCTCGGCGGCGGTGGCGCACCTTCGCATGCCGCCGAACCGGCCATGGCGATGCCCGCGCCCGACGTCACCGTGGCCCAGGTGGTGTTGCGCCCGGTATCGGACGCCAGCGGCTTCACCGGGCGCATCCAGGCCGTGGATTCGATCCAGATCCGGCCACGCGTCGGCGGTTACATCGACAGCGTGCATTTTCGCGAAGGCGCCACGGTGAAGAAGGGCGACCTGCTGTTCACCATCGATCCGCGCCCGTATCGTGCGGAAACCGACCGCCTGGCCGCCAACCTGGCCCAGGCCCGCGCCGAGGCGAAGAATGCCGAGGCCAACACCGCGCGCGGCGCCAAACTGGTCCAGCAGCACGCCGTGTCGCAGGAGGAAGCCGACCGGCTAGATACCGCGGCGGTGAGCGCGAAGGCGCAGGTCGCCTCCGTGCAGGCCGCCCTGGATGCCGCCCGCCTCAACCTGTCGTTCACCGAGGTGCGCGCACCCGTGGACGGCAAGGTCAGCAACGCCCAGATCACCGCCGGCAACCTGGTCACCCCAAGCGACACGCTGACCAGCGTGGTCACGGTGGACCCGATGTACGTGTACTTCGACGTGGACGAGCAGACCTTCCTCAAGCTGGACCGCCTGCGCCGGCAGGACGGCCGCGCACCGGACGTGCGGATGGGACTGGCGGATGAAACCGGCTATCCGCATACCGGCAAGATCGACTTCGTGGACAACCAGGTGCGGGCCGGCGCGGGCACCATCCGCCTGCGCGCCGTGTTCCCCAACGCCGATGGCGCGTACACCGCCGGATTGTTCGCCCGCGTGGAACTGCGCAGCGGCACCACCCAGCCACGGGCACTGATCGACGACAAGGCCGTGGGCACCGACCTGGGCAACAAGTTCGTCTACGTGCTGGGCAAGGACAAGAAGGTGGAATACCGCCGCATCGCCACCGGTGCGCTGGTCGACGGCCTGCGCGTGGTCGACAGCGGGCTGACGGCCGAGGACGTGGTGATCGTCAACGGCCTGCAACACGTGCGTCCCGGCATGGACGTGAACGCCAAGCGCGTCGCGATGGCCTCGCTGGTACCGGAAGGCACGCGCATCCTCGCCATGGCGCGTAACCAGGACTGATCGATGAAACTCGCCCAATACTTCGTCAACCGCCCGATTCTCGCGGGCGTGCTGTCGGTGCTTTTCCTGATCGCCGGCGGAATCGCCGTATTCAGGCTGCCGATCAGCGAATATCCCGAGGTCGTGCCGCCCACCGTCGTGGTCAAGGCCAGCTATCCCGGCGCCAATCCCAAGGTCATCGCCGAAACGGTGGCCACGCCGCTGGAAGAACAGATCAACGGCGTCGAGGGCATGCTTTACACGTCCTCACAGGCCACCAGCGACGGGCAGATGACCCTTACCGTGACCTTCGCGCTGGGCACCGACCTGGACAACGCGCAGGTGCAGACACAGAACCGCGTGGCGCAGGCCCTGCCCCGCCTGCCCGAGGAAGTGCAGCGCCTGGGTGTCACCACCACCAAGAGTTCGCCCGACCTGACGATGGTGGTGCATCTCACCTCGCCCGACCATCGCTACGACATGCTCTACCTGTCGAACTACGCACGCACGCGCATCAAGGACCAGCTGGCCCGCCTGGACGGCGTGGGCGACGTGCAGCTGTTCGGCGCGGGCGAGTACAGCATGCGCGTGTGGATGAACCCGGAAAAGCTGGCCATCCGCAACCTCACCACGGGTGACGTGATCAAGGCCGTGCGCGAGCAGAACATCGAGGTGGCGGCCGGTTCGCTCAACGCACCGCCGGGGCCGAATTCCAACGCGTTCCAGGTGAACATCAACACGCGTGGCCGCCTGGTCACCGAGGACGATTTCCTCAACATCATCGTGCGCAGCGACGCCACCGGTTCGGTCACGCACCTGCGTGACGTGGCGCGCGTGGAGCTGGGCTCGAACAACTACGCGCTGCGCAGCCTGCTGAACAACCGCGAGGCCGTGGCCATCCCGATCTTCCAGCGGCCCGGTTCGAACGCCATCGCCATCTCCGACGAAGTGCGCGCGCAGATGGCCACCCTGAAGAAGGACTTCCCGCAGGGCGTCGACTACTCGATCGTCTACGACCCGACCGTGTTCGTGCGCGGCTCGATCGAGGCCGTCGTGCACACGCTGTTCGAGGCGATCCTGCTGGTGGTGCTGGTGGTGATCCTGTTCCTGCAGACCTGGCGCGCCTCGATCATTCCGCTGGTGGCCGTGCCGGTATCGCTGATCGGCACGTTCGCGGTGATGTACCTGGTCGGCTTCTCGCTCAACGCGCTGTCGCTGTTCGGCCTGGTGCTGGCCATCGGCATCGTGGTGGACGACGCCATCGTGGTCGTGGAGAACGTGGAGCGACACATCGAGCACGGGCTGGACCCGAAGGCGGCCACGCGCCAGGCGATGACGGAAGTCACCGGCCCCATCGTGGCGACGGCGCTGGTGCTGTGCGCGGTGTTCGTGCCGGCCGCCTTCATCAGCGGCCTCACCGGCCAGTTCTATCGCCAGTTCGCGCTGACCATCGCCATCTCGACGGTCATCTCCGCGTTCAACTCGCTGACCCTCAGCCCGGCGCTGTCCGCCATCCTGCTCAAGGGCCGCGACGAGCCGAAGGACAGGCTCACCGTGTGGATGGAGCGCAGCCTGGGCTGGCTGTTCCGCCCGTTCAACCGCGGCTTCGAACGTGCATCGCACGGCTACGTCAGCGGCGTGCAGAAGGTGCTGCGGTTCTCCGCGGTTATGCTGGTGCTGTACGTGGGCCTGGTGGCGCTGGGCGTACTCGGTTTCGCGCGGACGCACACGGGATTCGTGCCGACCCAGGACAAGCAATACCTGGTGTCATTCGCGCAGCTGCCCGATGCCGCTTCGCTGGACCGCACCGAGGGCGTGATCCGCCGCATGGGCGACATCGCGCTGAAGGACCCGGGCGTGGAGAGCGCCGTGCAGTTCCCCGGCCTGTCGATCAACGGCTTCACCAACAGCACCAACGCCGGCATCGTGTTCGTCACGCTGAAGCCGTTCGAGGAACGCCGTGCCGGGGACCTGTCCGCCGAGGCGATCGCGGCACGACTCAACGGGCAGTTCGCCGGCATCCAGGATGCCTATATCGCGATCTTCCCGCCGCCGCCGGTCAACGGCCTGGGCACGATCGGCGGTTTCCGCATGCAGATCGAGGACCGCGGCGACCTGGGCTTCGAGGAACTCTACAAGCAGACGCAGGGGATCATCGCGGCCAGCCAGAAGACACCCGAACTGGCCCACCTGTTCACCAGCTTCCAGGTGAGCGTGCCCCAGTACGATGCCGATATCGATCGTGAGAAGGCGAAGTCCGAAGGCATCGACCTGGGCGATGTGTTCCAGACCATGCAGGCGTACCTCGGCTCGCTCTACGTCAACGACTTCAACCGCTTCGGCCGCACCTACCAGGTGAACGTGTCCGCGGAACCGTCGTTCCGCCACGAGCCGTCCGACATCGTGGGCCTGAAAACCCGCAATGCCGCCGGCGACCTGGTGCCACTGGGTTCGTTCCTCACGGTCCGCCAGACCAACGGCCCCGACCGCGTGCAGCACTACAACGGTTATCCCACGGCCGAGATCAACGGCGGTGCCGCGCCGGGCTACAGCACCGGCCAGGCACAGGCGGCGATGGAGAAACTGGTCAAGGCCAACCTGCCCAACGGCATGACCTACGAGTGGACGGAACTGACCTACCAGCAGATCCTCGCCGGCAACACGGCGGTGCTGGTGTTCCCGCTGTCCGTGCTGCTGGTGTTCCTGGTGCTGGCGTCGCTGTACGAAAGCCTGAGCCTGCCACTGGCGGTGATCCTGATCGTGCCGATGGTGCTGCTGTCCGCGATCGTCGGCATCATCGTCACCGGCGGCGACAACAACATCTTCACCCAGATCGGCCTGATCGTCCTGGTGGGCCTGGCGTGCAAGAACGCGATCCTCATCGTCGAGTTTGCCCGCGAAGCGGAGATCGGCGGCATGAACCGCGTGGATGCCGTGCTCGAAGCCGCACGACTGCGACTGCGCCCGATCCTGATGACCTCGTTCGCTTTCATCATGGGCGTGGTGCCCCTGGTCACCTCGCACGGCGCCGGTGCGGAAATGCGCCATGCCATGGGCGTGGCGGTGTTCGCCGGCATGCTCGGCGTCACCTTCTTCGGCCTGATCTTCACGCCGCTCTTCTACGTGCTGATCCGCGGCTTGAACGAGCGCACCGAAGCACGCCGTCGCGAGCGCCGCGAGCGTCGCCTTCTCGAACACGCGGCCCGGGAGTCGTAAGCCATGACCTTTGTTCCTCGCATGACCGCACTGTTCGCCGCCCTCGTCCTCGCCGGCTGTGCCAGCGTGGGCCCGGACTACCATGCACCCGTGCAGGCACCGGTGACCTTGCAAGGCGTCGACGCCACGCACCAGAACACCGGTGACGTGCAGGCACGCTGGTGGAAACAGTTCGGCGATCCCACCCTCGATGCGCTGATCGTCCGCGCGGCGAAGGGCGCGCCGGACCTCCGCATCGCCACGGCCCGGCTCAACCAGGCGCGTGCCGCACTCGGCACGGCACGGTCGCAGCAGGTGCCCGACGTGGAAACCGTCGCATCGTTCCAGCGCAGCCGTGGGCAACAGCCGGGCTTCAGTGACCAGCGCACCACGGTGACCCAGTACCAGGCGGGCTTCGATGCGTCGTGGGAGCTGGATCTGTTCGGCGGTGTTCGCCGGTCGGTGGAAGCCGCACGCGCCGATGCCGCGGCCGGAGAGGCATCCCTGCAGGATGCGCAGGTCACGCTGTTCGCCGAGGTGGCACGCAACTATTTCGACCTGCGCGGCACCCAGCTGCGGATCGACGTGGCCCGGCGCGACATCGCCAACCAGCAGGATTCGCTCAAGGTCATCCAGGCCCGGGTCGATGTCGGCACCGGCGCCGAACAGGGCCTGGCCAGCGCCAGGGCCCGAGTGGCCGCGGTGGAAGCGCAGCTGCCCGTACTCCAGACCCAGGCCCAGGCCGATACGTTCCGCATCGCGGTGCTGCTCGGCGCGCGGCCGGGTGAGCTGGACGTCGACCTCTCGCCGGCCACGTTCACGCCGATCGATGTCAGCCTGGCGATCGGCGGCGCCGACGACGTGCTGAAACGACGCCCGGACATCCGCATCGCCGAGCGCGAACTGGCCGCCGCCAATGCGCGCATCGGCGTGGCCAAGGCCGATTATTTCCCGCACATCTCGCTGGGCGGGTTCATCGGCTTCCTTGCCGGTCGCAGCAACGACTTCGGGGGTGCCGACTCGCGTGCCTTCCAGCTGGCGCCGAGCATTTCATGGTCGGGTCTGAACGTGCAGCGCGTCGCGTCGGGCGTGCGCGGTGCAAGGGCCCGCGCGGAAGAGGCGCAGGCCAACTACGACCGCACCGTGCTCACCGCGCTGGAAGATGTCGACAACGCGCTGGTCGGTTTCAACCAGCAGCGGGTGCGCGTGGAGAAGCTGGTGGTCCAGGCCAGCGAAAGCCGCCGCGCGGCGGAACTGGCCAAGCTGCGCTACGACGCCGGCCGCACCGACTTCCTCGAACTGCTCGATGCGCAACGGACCCAGCTCTCGGCCGAAGATCAGCTGGCGGAAGCCGAGGCGGCCACCAACACGCGTGCCGTGCAGCTGTACAAGGCGCTCGGCGGTGGCTGGCAAGCCTGCGGCAACGAAGCATGCAGCGAGGTGGCTAAGGCGCCATGACCGCCGCGACGCTTCATCGGCTGCCGGTGGCCACGCCCCGCTCGACCCCGCTGGGCGTGGAGCCGCCGCTCGGCCAGCGCGTCGCGCTGGTGAGCGGCGCCAACCGTGGCATCGGTTACGAGGTGGCGAGGCAACTCGCCGCGCTCGGTGTCACGGTATTCGTCGGCGGGCGCGAGGTGGCACGGGCGGAGAAGGCGGCACGCACGCTCCGCGAGGCGGGCGGTGTCGCCTATGCACTGCGCCTGGATGTCACACGGTCGGCGGACATCCAGACGGCCGTCGCCAACATCGAGGGACGACTGGGGCGGCTCGACATCCTGGTGAACAACGCGGGCGGGTATTTCGACGCGGGCGGCCGCGCGTCGCGGCCCGACCTGGATACGATACGTGGCGCGCTCGAAGTGAACCTGCTGGGCGCATGGTGCCTGACCTCGGCGGTGCTGCCGATGATGCGGCGCCACGGTTACGGTCGCGTGGTCAACGTGTCCAGCGAATGCGCCACGCATGCCATGTGCGGCGACGATGCGCCGTCTTACCGCATCTCGAAGGCCGCGCTCAACGCCTATACGCAGGTGGCCGCCAGGGAGCTGGAAGGCAGCGGCGTGCTGGTCAACGCCGTGTCCCCCGGCTGGACCGCCACGGCCCTGGGCGGTAGCGGTGGCCGGCCGGTGGCCGAGGGCGCGCGCGGCGTGGTGTGGGCCGCGCTGTTGTCGGAGCGTGAGGCGATCCACGGCAGGTTGTGCCGCGACGGCAGGGCCATCGCCTGGTAACGAGGCAGGGCGACCGGGTTCAGCGCGAGATGATGTGCGCGAACCACTCCCACCCGCGGAGCCGGGCGGTGATCAGCTTGACGCAGGTCAGCATCGGCACGGCTAGCAACGCGCCGGGAATGCCCCATAGCCAGCCCCAGATCAACAGCCACAGCAGGATGGCCACGGGGCTGAGCCGCGAACGGCGCCCCTGCAGCATCGGCGTAAGCATGTTGCCCTCGATCGCGGTGATGCCGGCGAACGTGGCCGCCGGCAGCATGGCCGGGCCGAGTTCCTGGAAATGCAGCACGCCCACGATGGCCAGCACGGTGGTGGTGGTGATCGCGCCGACGTACGGGATGAAGTTCGCCACGGTGGCCACGGTGCCCCAGAGCAGGGGATCGGGCACGCCGTAAAGGTAGAGCATGCCAGCGGTCACCAGCCCCAGCGTCACGTTGATCGCCGCGGTCATCAGCAGGTAACTGGATACCTCAACCTGGATGCTGCGCACGATGCTCACGGTGTGTCGCTTGTACGCAAAAGTGGGCGATATCTCCACGGCACGCCGCAGGATCTCGTCGCCGTATACAAGGAAGAAAAACACCAGCAGCGCCACCGTCAGCACGCTGGCCAGCACTTTCGGCGCGCCGGCCACGATGTCCCAGGCGGTGAAAGCGAACCCGGCGGCGGCTTGGGGCGCGTTGCGCGCGGTCGTGCCCCCGACCAGGTTCTGCGTGGCCCGGCTGGCCGCTTCGATCTGCTGCGTCATCGGCTTGATCTTGGGCGCAAACGCGCGCATCGCCGTCGGTGCCTCGTGGAACCAGTTCAGTGCGGGCGTGGACAACGTGGCGATGGCCGAAACCAGCCCGACGCCAAGCATCACCATGACGGTCACCGAGGCCAGCCAGCGCGGGATGCGCACGCGTGCCGCGGCAACGACGATGGGGTTCAGGGCCAGGCCGAGGAAGCCTGCCAGCACCAGTGGCACCAGCAGCGACTTGCCCAATACCACCGTATAGACCAGCGCCAGCAGGATCATGCCGGTCAGGGAAATACGGATCGCCTTCAGGTGGCGCGAGATGCGACGGGTGCTACGGCTGCTGCCGGGCTTGCGACGGGGCCGGGTGGGCAGGGTCGCCATTCCCGCTCCCGGCGCCATCGTCGAAGACAACGGCGTGGGCAACCCCCCGGGCAGATCGCTCATGACGCGTCGTCGGCCACGTCGGCCGCGTCATCCGCGGCGTTTCCGGCCAGATCGCCCAGCAGGCTACCCGTGGCCATGGAAATCACCTTGCCGATGATGTCGGCGGTGCCGCCGGCCACCAGCCCGCTGACACCGGGTACGGCGAGGGGGTTGAGCTTGATGTTGCTGAGCAGGAAACCGGCACCGGTCGCGATGCCCACCACAGTGAGGGGATGCTCGTAACCGCGCGCGATGATCGCCGCAGCCGGTTCCACCACCTCGACGCGCGCCGCCGTGACGCGTGCCTTGGCGGCCGTTACCTTGGCCATGCTGCTGAAAATACCCATCGTCTACACCCCTGCCTTGGCTTCGCCTTCCGCCTTGCCCTGACGTACCGCTTCCCTGGCCAGGCTGGCCAGTTCGTTACGGGTACCGGGAAGGCTGATCCAGTGCATGCAGCGCTTGAACACAAGGATGGCGGCAACCAGCAACACCAGCTGCAGGCCGGCCAGCGCGGTGAGCGCCCAGGCCCACGAGCCGAACCACTGCGCCAGGCCCCAGCCGGCGAGCGCCAGCAGGGTCAGGCCCAGCGCCACCGCGAAGACGATCGCGGCCAGTCCCATGAATAGCATCATGACGATGCCGGCACGGGCCAGGCCCAGCTCCGCGCCTGCCAACGCAAACTGCGCGGCGAACAGGTTCTTCAGGCCACTACCGAGCCGACGCAGGTCGTCGATCCAGGCGGGCATCGTCAACGACGGACGCGCCGGACCCGCGCTATCCGCGGCCGGTTCGTTCACGTCGCTACGCCCCGAGGGAATGTCTTCCTGCATGTGTCATTGCCCCCGGGACAAAGGATCAGTTACGAAGGATGCGACCGGCCAGCCAGCCAGCGGCCAGCGCCATGGCGATGGACTGTACCGGCTTCTCGCGCACGTAGTCGCGGGCGGTATCGAGCCAGTCGTTCGCGGTGTCCACGGCCTCGCCATAGACTTCCTTGCCGCGCACCTTCACTTCCTCGGCCTTCTCGGCAGCACGCGTGGCGCCCTCGGCCGCCTTGTCGGTGGCGCTGTGCAGGGTGTTTTCCACCTTGTCGGCGGCGCGATCCACCACGTCCTTGGTGCGGTCCACGGCGTCGGACGTAGCCTGCTTCACACGCTCGGCGCGCGCGTCGATACGCTCGGCGGCCGACACGTTGTTCGCGGCGGCGTTCACTGCATTGGCAGCCTGGTCGAGGGGATTGTTCATGACGTGCACTCCGAAAGGACGGGATGGGACAAGTTAGAGCGGAAGGGGTGACGCTGGAGTCATCGCAAGCGCCGGCGACCGAAGCCGCCGACGCGCGCCGACGTTACCGGCCTCGGCCGCGGAAGAACGAGATGATGGCCAGGATCAGGAAGACGATGAACAGGATCTTGGCGATGCCGGCCGCTGTGCCCGCGATGCCGCCGAAACCGAAGACAGCCGCGATGATGGCGATGACGAGGAAAACGAGAGCGTAGTGCAGCATGGGGAAAATCTCCGGCAGAATGGGACGCGACGCCATTTAGTCCCGGACCCTGCGCAGACCGCGTGAAACCGCGCCGGCCTGCTCAAAGGCCGTTCAGGCTGGCGCGGCGTCCCATGCGTTTCCGCTTCAGCCGCGAACCCGCGGATTGAGCGAATACGTGCCGGTGACGACGGCCTCGTCCACCACGTGACCCTTCATCACATCGCGCAGCTCGGCCAGGTTGAAACCGGTTTCCAGCGGCAGCGTGTCCACGTCCAGTGCGTAAACATGGAAGTGGTAGTGGTGGGGGATGCTGTCGTTCCAGGGCGGGCACGGGCCGTCGTAGCCGTGGTAATGCCCTTCCATGTCACGATCGCCCTTGAACCAGCCGGTGTAGTCGTTGATGCCCTGGACCGACCCGGGCGGGCCCACCGGCTCTTTCTTGCCGCGCGGCACGATGCCCTCGCCACAGGCGCCTTCGCCCAGTTCACGGCACTCCACGGGGATATTGGCCATCAGCCAGTGGACGAACTCCACGCGCGGCAGGTCGCGGCGCACTTCACGGCCTTCGACGTTGACGTCGTCGGGCTTGGAGGGCACGTCGGTGTCGATCACGGCGATGACGAAGGATCGGGCCGTGTTCGGCACCTCCGTCCACGCCAGGTGCGGCGTCACGTTACCCGCCGGCTTCACCGGCTCGCCGAGGTCCATGAACGCGTAGGTGGCCGGGATCGGCTTGCCGTGCTCGATGCTGTCGCTCTTCAGTCGCATGGGCTACTCCTGTTGTATCGCAGCACTTCACCACGCAACGTGTGTAGTCCTTGCAGTGAAACCAGGGACTCAGCCGGCGATGGCGTTGAAGCGGGCCGCGATGTAGTCGTCGGTAAAACTGGTCATGCTGAAATCGCGGATGAAACCGCAGTGCCCGCCGTGGTTGGCGATATCCAGCTCGATGTTGGGCGGCAGGCGGAGCTGGTGGAACGCGGCGATGGGAATGACCGGGTCGTCGCGCGAGGTGAGGATGGTGGCCGGGACGTTCAGGTCCATCAGGCGATCGCCCGCGACCGAGTAGCCGTCGAGGTAGGCCTCGAGCGAATCGAAATCGGTGTGACGCAACACCAGCGAACTGGTGAGGTCGCGCATGTTCTGCTTCAGCTCGTTCAGCTCGAAATACGTCTGCTGCGGGAAGGCCTGCTGCTTCAGGCGCAGCGAGCGGCGCCACTTGTGCATGAAATAGGCGTTGTAGAACCACGGTGCTTCGCTTTCCAGCGAAAACAGGCCCTCGCTCGGATCGATGATCGGGCACACGGCCAGCGCGTAGTCGAACGACACGCCCTGGGTGGGCGCGAGGATGCCTGCGCGCAACGCGAAATTGCCACCCAGCGAGAACCCGGCCACGCCGACCACGCGCGAGGGAAACATGCGGGTGATCTGCCCGAGCGCCGTCACCACCTCGTCGATGCGACAGGAATGGAACAGTGCCTCGTTCAGGCCGTGGCTGTCGCCGTGGTCGCGGAAGTTGAGGCGGAACACATCCCAGCCTTCCTCGATCAACCGGCTGCCGGTCTGCAGCACGTAGGTGGAATCGACGCTGCCCTCCCAGCCGTGGAAGAGAATGGCCAGTCCGCGGGACGCCCCGCCCGTGGTCTGCGCCGTATAGCGACCGCTGAGGCGGTCGCCCTGGCCCACTTCCACCAGCACTTCGACCGACCCTTCCTGCACCTTGTGAGCGCGCCGGGGCAACAGGCGTCGACGGATGCCGCTGGAGGAAAGCATGGTCTGCACATGACCGCTGCGTAGCGGCCATGGCGGATTCAGGTCGATGCCCTTGGGCAGGCTCATGCCGGGGTATCGGTATCCAAAGCCAGGGCGATGCGCTCGCGCGAGGCCTCCGCCATGCGGCGGCGCCCATCGTCCGACACCGGCACGGGCTGGAGGAAATGCACTTCGACGTCGAGCGGACGCTCTCCCAGCAGGCGCAGGAAATTGCCCATGAAGCTCTCGTCTTCGCGGAAGCCCGCATCCACGATACGGCGACCGTGGCGCGCGAAGCGCAGGGCCACGGGCTGTACCGGCACCCCGGCGTCCAGCGCTGCCTGGAAGATGCGGGCATGGAACACCCGCAGCACGCCGTTATGGCCGGTACCGCCCTCGGGGAACACGGCCACGCCACGCCCCTCGCGCAGGCGCTCGACCATCACGGCCATGACCGACGCCAGGGAGTGATTGCTGCCGCGGCGATGGAAGATGGTGCCGCCGCGGGCCGCCATCCAGCCCACCAGCGGCCAGCCGGCGATCTCGGCCTTGGCCACGAAGCACGCGGCGCGCTGCGAATGCAGCAGCACGATGTCCAGCCACGAGGTGTGGTTGGCCACGAACAGCACCGGGTCGGGCAAGGGCGTACCGATGCGCACGCTGCGAAAGCCGAAGATCCGCAGTAGCAGGGTGGACCACAGGCGGATGGCGCGGTGGCCGAAGGGCTCCTTGCCCTCCTTCATGACGCCACCGGCCCAGCTGAGGATGGCCGTGCAGATGAAGATGCCGAACAGGATATGCAGCAACAGCAGCGGCACACGCCACACATAGCGCAGCGGGCGCAGGGGATCGCGCGGGGTCGGGTTGGCGTCGGCGGGTTCCATCAAGCACACAAGATTAACGACCGGCGGACCCTGCCGCTAGGGGAATTTCTCAATCTCGTTGTGCCGCGCGGGCTTGGGGCCGTCAAGCGCGGGCGTTCCCGAGCGGCAGGGCCGTCGAAGCCTTGACCGTCCGCAACACGAAGCTGGTGTTCACGTCGGCCACTCCGGCCGCGTTGAGCAACCGGTCGAGAAGAAATTGCGAGAAGCCGTCCAGATCGGCGACATAGACCTGGAGCAGGTAGTCCATGTCCCCGGTGAGCGCATAGCAGGAAACGACTTCTTCCCAGGTGGCGACCGACTCGGTAAAGGCGTCGATGGCGGCCGACTCGTGCCGCGACAGCTGCACCCGGACGAAGGCCTGCAGGCCCAGCCCGATCGCGCGGGGCTCCAGTCGGGCGCCGTAGCCGCCGATCACCCCGTCCGCCTCGAGCTTCTGCACACGGCGCAGGCATGCCGAGGGCGACAGGTTGACCTCGGTGGCCAGCTCCGCATTGGTGATTCGGCCATGGGCCTGGAGCGCGCCGAGGATGCGTAGGTCAGTCCGGTCGAAGTTGGCCTGCACGTTTATGACCTCATTCGAAGTATATGCGCACGTATATTGCGCCTTGTGACGTAACTAGCGCAATGAGACAAGCCTATTGCGTGCGTCCGGCACTAATCTGTTGTCCTCGCCACGATATACCTCTCCAGGAGTTGCCCCATGGAAAACCCACGCCGCGTCGAGCACCAGCAGACAGACCGCGGTTACGTTCCGGTGTACGCCACCGGCACCGTGGAGCAGCCGTGGGCCAGTTATTCGAAGACGGATCACGAGGTGTGGGACACCCTGTACAGCCGGCAGCGGGCCCTGCTGCCGGCCTATGCCTGCCAGGAATTCCTCGATGGCGTGGAACGCTTCGGCCTGGGCGACGGCGGCATTCCGCGTTTCGACGACTTGAACCGCGTGCTGGGTGCGGCCACGGGCTGGGAAGTGGTCGCCGTGGAAGGCCTGCTGCCGGACGAGGTGTTCTTCGACCACCTGGCCCACCGCCGTTTTCCCGTGAGCTGGTGGATCCGCCGGCCGGACCAGCTGGATTACCTGTCCGAGCCCGATCTGTTCCACGACCTGTTCGGGCACGTACCCCTGCTGCTCAACCCCGTGTTCGCCGACTACATGCAGGCGTACGGCAAGGGCGGCATGAAGGCCCATGCCATCGGGCCGGAGGCCTTGATGAACCTCACGCGCCTCTACTGGTACACGGTGGAGTTCGGCCTGATCCGCACGGAAGCCGGCTTGCGCATCTACGGCGCGGGCATCGTCAGTTCCAAGAGCGAGTCGATCTATTCCATCGACTCGACCGCGCCCAACCGCATCGGCTTCGACCTGGCCCGGGTGATGAACACCCGCTACCGGATCGACTCGCACCAGCAGGCCTACTTCGTGATCGACGACTTCGCCCAGTTGTTCGACGCCACGGCGGCCGATTTCACCCCGGAATACAAGCGGCTGGCCCAGGGCCAGGCCGTGGCGGCCGCCGAGGTGCTGCCGACGGACACCGTGTTTCATCGGGGCAGCCGGGAAGGCTTCGTTTCCGGAGGAGATAACTGAGCCTCAACGGCGGCCTAACGAACGTCCGCTTACGATGGGCCCACGTTCAGTCAACAGGGTGGGTTCAGTCGTGGTCGTCTTCGATATTCCGTTCGAGTCCGTGGGTCCGGGCCTCTGGGTGCTCCAGAAGAATGCGAATGAATATGCCGAGTTCTGCTCGCGCGACGATGCGCTCGAATGCGCATTGGCCGAGGCGCGCCGCATCGAGGCCGCCAACGCGCTGTCGGACATCGTGTTGAACATCGAGGGCAACGACGGAGTATGGCGGGCATTCGATACGTCCATCCGGCCCTACAGCCGCATGCAGGCCGCCTGACGCCGCGCCGCACCCATCCACGCCTCGTGGGTGGGTGTGTAGGAGCCCACGATGTGGGCGATCCCAAACCCGGAAACATTCGTGAAAAGGCCAGCCGCAACGCTGGCCTTTTCGTTGCCCACATCCCGTTACGGCGTGGATGGCAACGGTGTAGGAGCCCACGATGTGGGCGATCCCTCACGACGGCGGGTGCGAATGAGGCCATGCATCGAAAGCGGAGCATGGCTTCGATGGGTTCACGGAAACGCCGGTAGAACTGGGCGGGTGGCTTCTTTCGCGATATGGGGCGGTGAGGGTTCGCGGACATCGTCCGCTCCTACATAGGCCTGGGGCACGGTAGTAGGGGAATCGCAAAAAATAAAACCCCGGCAGCCAGGGGAGGAGCTGCCGGGGTCACGTCGGGTCCAGGCTATCAGGGGAAATAGCGGGACCCGGGACAAAAGGCTATCTAAACCGCCTTCTGCCAACGGGTCGCCTCTCGGCGATCGAATACTTAGATAAGGCCGTTGCCGTGAAGTTCCCGTATCACGGGGGGGTCGTGTTTGGGCTCTGTTTAACTTCGGCGGCCGTGGCGTGGTCGGCCAGCCACGGGCGGACCTGGGCGACCCACAGCGCATAGCCTTTCGGATTCATGTGCAGGCCGTCGCCGATGAACAGATCGGGCTTGGGCTGGCCCTGCGCGTCGACCATGGCGGGCGCCACATCGAGGAACGCGACATTCTTCTGTGCCATGGCCCAGGCGCTGATCAGCTTATTGGCCGCATTGATGGAGGGCAGCAGGGCCACGCGTGCCAGGGAGGGCTTGATCGAGATGAAGGCGATGGGCACATCTGGCTGGCCCTGGCGGACCTTGGTCACGAACGCGGCGAAATCGTCGCGCACCTGTTCGGGGGTGTCGCCGTTCTGCAGGTCGTTGTCGCCGGCGTAGACCACGATGGCGGCCGGCTTGTAGGGCGCCACGATGCGATCGGCGAACGCCGTGGCGTCGTCCATGTCCGAGCCGCCGAAGCCGCGGTTGATCACACGATAATTCGGAAAGTCGCTGGCCAGGCTCTTCCAGAAGCGGATGGACGAGCTGCCGATGAACAGCACGGCGTGCGCGGGCGGTGGGTTGGCCCGGTCGTTGGCCTCGAAGGCCTGGATGTCGCTTTCCCACTGGCTGTGGTCGGGGGCCTTGGCGTGGGCGCCGAAGGACAGGACGAGTAAGGTGAGGAGGATCATCAGGCGTTTCATCCGAAGGAACGTAACCGCTCAGGCGCCCGGGGGCAAACCCGGACGATCCACCGCGGTGACCTTGAGCACGGCCTCCACATGCTGGCCGTTCCAGCGATAGATGAAGTGCTCGGCCTGCAGGCAGGGCGCCACCAGGTCCGGATAGAACACCGCCACGCACTCGCCGCCGGGATGCCGCGCGCTGTCGTAGACGATGCCGTTGGAACCCTCGTCGCGCAGCCGGCGGGCGAGCGCGACACTGGCCGTGTAGGAATCCGGATCGTGCTCCGCGGGCCAGCCGCCGCGGATATCGTGCAGGCGGCCGGCGATGGACGTGGCGTAGCAGCGCACCTGGACGTCCGTCGGTGGCTCGCGCGTGGCGGCCAGGAAGGCTTCCCGGTGGTAGACGGTTTCCTCGATGGCGGTGGCCACGGTGTGCGCCGCGTAGAACACGCCCCAGTGACCGTCCGAGAACCGGCTGCCCTCGGGCGGTATATGGGCGAAGGCGGCCATGATCGGCGTAGTGCCGTGCCCCGATACCCTGCGACCGGGTGGCAGCAGGCTCAGTGCGCCCATTTCCTCGCGCAGGCGTGGGTTGGTCAGCGACTCGATCGCCATCACCGCGTCGATATCCTTCGGATCGGCGATGCGGTCGAACAGGCCCACGGGCGGAAACCGGCTGGGAACGATGCGGTAGGCGTGAGCCCAGCGTATCCGCCGCGACGGCGGCAGCGGGATCATCCGTTCCAGCCGCGCTGGGCGTCCAGGTACTGGCGGACGACATAAAGGTCGGCGACGTTGCCCGAGAGCATGCGATCCAGCGCCGAGCGGCCACCGAACAACGGGGCCGCGTTGGGTTTGCGGACCCAGGCATCCGCCTGGCCGGGCTCGGGGAACAGGATCTGCAGGTCTTTCCAGATGCCCAGCAGGTAGCTGATGCGCTCGATCACGTCGCGCCCCGGCGCGCCATCCTGCAGCTTCTTCCACTTGAAGTAGGTGGACTCCGGCGGATCGCCCAGCAGGGTGCGCTGTTCGGCACCACGGAGTTTCCAGCGTTCCGCCAGCGCGAAGAACGCCCTCAGCGCCGGGCCGCCGAGATCGGCGACGGGTGTCGGACGGGCATGGATCGCAGGCTGCATCGACGACTCCACTTGTGGATACATAGACGATGTTACTTCATATGTGGAGATCGCGGTAGCAGGGTGGTCCTGCTCAGTGTTTGCGCTGCGCGGCGATCCATTCGTCGACATGCTGCTCCAGTACCGGCAGGGGTACCGAACCCATCGACAGCACCGTGTCGTGGAACGCCCGCAGGTCGAAGCCCTCGCCCAGCGCCTTCTCCGCCTTCTCGCGCAGGGCGCGGATCTTCAGGTAGCCCAGCTCGTAGGACAGCGCCTGGCCGGGCCAGCTGATGTAACGGTCCACTTCGTTGGCGATCTCGCGCTGGCTCAGCGCGGTGTTGCTGCTGAGGTAGTCGATCGCCTGCTGCCGGCTCCAGCCGAGGTGGTGGATGCCCGTATCCACCACCAGGCGACAGGCGCGCCACATCTGGTAGGTGAGGAAGCCGAAGTGCTCGTAAGGCGTGTGGTAGATGCCCATCTCCTCGCCGAGGTATTCCGAATACAGCGCCCAGCCCTCACCGTACGCCGAGATATAGCCGTCGCGCCGGAAGTCGGGCAGCCCCTGCTGCTCGGCCGACAGCGCCAGCTGCAACGCGTGGCCCGGCATCGACTCGTGCAGGGTCAGCGCCGGCATGTTGAACAGCGGACGCGACGGCAGGTCGTAGGTGTTGACCAGGTACGTATCCGGGCCACCGCGGCCGGACGTGTAATACGGCGCGATGGCCGCCGGTACCGGCTCGATGGCGAAACGCTGCCGGGGCAACAGGCCGAAATACTTGCCCAGCTTCGCGTCCACCTGCTTGGCCACCCACGCCGTGCGCATCAGCAGCTCGTCGGGCGTCTTGGCGTAGAACTGCGGATCGCTGCGCAGGAAGGCCAGGAACGCCGGGAAGTCGCCCTTGAATCCGGTCTGCTGCATCGTCTGCACCATCTCCTTGTGCAGCCGATCCACCTCGCGCAGGCCGATGGCGTGGATGGCGTCCGGGGTGAGGTCCAACGTGGTGTACTCGAGGATCTGCTGCCGGTAGTAGGCCTTGCCGTCGGGCAGCGACTCCGCTGCCAGGGTGGGCCGCGCACCGGGCACGTACTCGGTGCGGAAGAACGTGAGCAACCGGCCGTAGGCCGGGATCACGTCGCCGGCGATGACCTGGCGGGCTTCCGCACGCAGCGCCTCGGCGTCGGCCGCCGGAAGCGTCTTCGGCAACGCGGTGAACGGCCGGTAGAGCGCGCTGTCCTCCGGTTTCTTCAGGTCGGCGACGGCGGCGATCGATACGTCACGCCCGTCGAGCACGGCCCGCGGCACCGTGAAACCACGCGCCAGGCCCAGGCGCATGTTGGCGATCTCCTGGTCCATGTACGCGGGGATCTGGCGCAGGCGGTCGATGTATTTGCGGTAGTCGTCGCGCGTGCGCAGGTCGTCGCCGTGCATCACGTAACCGATGTCCGACCAGAACGCCGAGTCGCTGTTGAACGGCATCTGCCACTGCTGGAACCGCTGCGCGGCGGCCAGGTTGGCGATCTGTGCCTGGTAGACCTCGTAGTCCACGCGTGCCGTGCCGCTCAGCGATGCCGAATCGATCCGCTTCAGCTGCGCCAGCACGTCGTTCCAGTAGGCGAGACGCTTCGCCTGGCTGGCGGCGTCCACCGTGTCCAGCCGGCCCTCGCCGGGCTGCGCTTCACCGGAGGTGAGGATGCCGGCCTGTCCGTTGCGCCAGGCCCATTCCTTCGTATAGATCGCCTTGAACGCCGCGTCGGCGGGCGTGGCCATCGGTGCGGCGGCGTGGGCGGTGCCGGCAACGAGGCCGGCGAAGGCGATGGCGCGGATCCAGGGGGACATGCGGGCTCCGAAGGGGGGCGGTCAAACCCCGATCATCGCATCCCGCCGCGTGCCGCGGCGCTATTCCAGGCCGGCGTAGTGGGTGTGCATGGTGACCAGGTAGGCGGCGATGTCGCGGCCCGGCTGGTCGACGAACACCTCGCCCGATTCGCGGCAGCTGGCGATGCGGTCGGGACGGAAGTTGCGGAACGCATCGCGGTGGCGACACCAGGTGCCCAGGGTCCACGCGCCACCCCAGAACGACAGGCACAGCGGCAGCACCTCGCGGGTGCTGCCGCGGCCCTCCGCGTCGGTGTAGTCCAGGCACAGCACGCGGTGGGCCAGCACGGCCTCGTGCAGGCGGTCGAGCATGACCGCCACCTCGTTCTGGAACGTGTCGCGCCAGATAGGCGCGAAGATGCGCGACTGCGCGGCGCGCTCGCGCAGGTCGGGAGGCAGCACCGCCTCGATCTTGATCAGGGCGGCCTGCGCCTCGCGCGCCAGCCGCTCGCCGGCGAACGCACGGACGAACCGCGTGCCCGCCACCAGTGCTTCCAGTTCGCCTGCGGTGAACATCAGCGGCGGAATGTCCGCGCCCTTGCGCAAGACGTAACCGACGCCGGCCTCGCCCTCGATCGGCACACCGGAGGCCTGCAGGTCGGCCACGTCGCGGTACACCGTGCGTAGCGATACCTCGAGCGTGATCGCCAGCTGCCGCGCGGGCAGCGCGGTGCGCCGCCCGCGCAGGGCGTTGATGATGAGGAACAGGCGGTCGGCACGGCGCATGGGCGCATCATCGCTTTCTCGTCAGGCGACCGCCAGCGCCTGGGCCTTGGCCAGCGCCGCGTCCTGGGCATGAGCCCGCACCACCGCCGGCCGTGCCATCACCCGATCCACGTAGGCGGTGAACACGTCACGCCGGGGTACCAGACCGAAACCCATCGTCCATGACAGCGAGCTGGCCCAGAGCAGGTCGGCCGCGGTGAAGCGTTCGCCGAACATCCATGGACCCGTCGCCAGCTGCGCCTCCAGAAGATCCATCACGCTATCGAAATCGCCATAGGCCGACTGCATGGCCGGCATCGGCTCGTGTTTTGCCCAGCGGTCCATCACGGCCGGCTCGAAGCACGAGCCGTAGAAGGCCAGCCAGCGCAGGTAGGGGCCACGCAGTGCATCGTCCAGCGACGGCGCCAGCTTCGCCTCGGGGAAAAGATCGGCCAGGTAGATGAAGATCGCCGGCCGCTCGGTAACCAGCTCGCCGCGGTGCTCGATCGCCGGCACCTTGCCCATCGGATTGACCTTCAGGTACGCCGGCCGGCGCTGTTCGCCCGCGGCCAGGCTCATCACATGCAGGTCGTATTGCGCGCCCAGTTCCTCCAGGAGCATGAGGACGCTGCCGGATCGGCTTTGCGGGGCGTGGTGGAAAGCGATGCGGTTCGGATTCATGCGGTGGTGCTCCCTTGGTCGTGGATCGTGGTCGAGACAGGCAGGTGCGAAGCGGGGGCGGCGCGTCGGCGAGGCGGCGGGTCAGGCGCGAAACGGTAATACCCGTCCATCAGTCGCCCCCGGCTGCCCAGCGGCGCGTACCACCTGGCGAGTCGATCCATGAATCGGTGCATGATGCGTCCCCTTCCTGCTGCAGTGCGGGCGAGTCTGCGCCAGGGCTGCTGACAGCGTTCTGTCAGCAGCCCTCTGGCGCCTTTCACGCCACATCCGGACAATGCGGGTTTTCGCGCCCGAGCCCGTCCGATGACGAAACCGATTTCGCTGATCCAGTTCCTGATCGAAGAAAAGCGCGAGGGGCATATCAATGCCCAGCTGAGCCTGCTGATCGAAGTGGTCGCCCGCGCCTGCAAGCGCATCTCGGTGGCCACCGGCAAGGGTGCCCTGGGCGGCGTGCTGGGTAACGCCGGCTCGGACAACGTGCAGGGCGAAGCCCAGAAGAAGCTGGACGTGATCTCCAACGAAATCCTGCTCGAGGCCAATGCCTGGGGCGGCCACCTCGCCGCTTGCGCCTCGGAAGAAATGGAAGACCCGCAGCCCATTCCCGACGCGTATCCCAAGGGCAACCACCTGTTGTTGTTCGACCCGCTGGATGGCTCGTCCAACATCGACGTGAACGTGTCGGTCGGCACGATCTTCTCGGTGCTGCGCTGCCCCGATGGCGTCACCGAACCGAAGACCTCCGATTTCCTCCAGCCCGGCACGGAGCAGGTGGCGGCGGGCTACGTGGTCTACGGTCCGTGCACCCTGCTGGTGCTGACCTTCGGCCACGGCGTGCACGAGTTCACGCTGGACCGCGAGCACGGCAGCTTCGTCCTGACCCGCCGCGCAATCACCATCCCCGCCGAAACGGCGGAGTTCGCCATCAACATGTCCAACCAGCGCCACTGGGAGGCGCCGATGCAGCGCTACATCGGCGAGTTGCTGGCCGGTGCCGACGGCCCGCGCGGACGCGACTTCAACATGCGCTGGGTGGCCTCGATGGTGGCCGACGTGCACCGGATCATCACCCGGGGCGGCGTCTTCATCTATCCGCTGGACGCCAAGATCACCGGCAAGGGCGGCACCGGCAAGCTGCGCCTGATGTACGAGGCCAACCCCATGGCGTTCATCGTCGAACAGGCCGGCGGTGCGGCCACCACCGGCCGCGAACGGATCATGGCGTTGCAGCCCACCGCCCTGCACCAGCGCGTGCCGGTGTTCCTGGGCTCGAAGAACGAGATCGACGTAGCCACCCGTTATCACCTGGATGCGGACCACACGCGCGACTGATCGTCCCGGGCGCCGTCCGCGCCCGGGTTACGCCATCCCCTCGTCACCCGGGCGCCTCGCCCGCGCCCGATGATCCGCCTGCCCCTTTCCTGGTCCCCGACATGACGCTCCGCCGCGCTCGCACCCTGATCCCGCTCCTGCTCGCCACCCTGCTCAGCGGTTGTTTCGGCGGCAGCAAGCCCGACCAGCGGCCCGATACCGCCGTACCCGTGCTGGCCGCCAAACCACGTATCGGCCTGGCGCTCGGCGGCGGCGCGGCCAAGGGCTTTGCGCATATCGGCGTCATCAAGATGCTGGAAGCCAGCGGCATCCACGCGGACGTGGTGTCCGGCACCAGCGCCGGCAGCGTCGTCGGCGTGTTGTATGCCTCGGGCATGGATGCCTTCCAGCTGCAGGAACAGGCCTTCGCGCTGGACGAAAGCAACATCCGCGACGTCCGCTTGTTTTCCGGCGGGCTGGTGCAGGGCCAGAAGCTGCAGGACTACGTCAACGCGCTGGTGAAGAACACGCCCATCGAGAAACTGCACACGCCGTTCGCGGCCGTGGCCACGCAGCTGGAGAACGGCGACCGCGCCATCTTCATCCGTGGCAACGCCGGCCAGGCGGTACGCGCGTCCAGCAGCATCCCCGGCGTGTTCGAGCCGGTGGACATCGGTGGCCGGCACTTCGTCGACGGCGGCGTGGTCAGCCCCGTGCCGGTGGATGCGGCGCGCCAGCTGGGCGCCGATATCGTCATCGCCGTGGATATCTCCGCACGGCCCGATGGCAGCAACCCCGGCAGCATGATGGGCGTGGTGGGGCAATCCATCACCATCATGGGACGCCGCCTGGCCGAACAGGAACTGGGCCGCGCCGACATCGTCATCCGCCCGAAGGTCGGCCAGATCGGCCCGACCGACTTCGACCAGAAGAACGTCGCCATCCTCGAGGGCGAACGCGCGGCGCTGGCCGCCATTCCCGCGATCCGGGCGAAGATCGCGCAGAAGACCGCCGCCATGGGCAAGCCGCCGGTGCCCGCACACTGACCCGCGCTTTTCGGACGAGTCCTATGGGCAGCCCGTGGTCACCGCGCTAGCGTGAGCGGGCGGGCCGGCCTGCGGCCCGCTTTGCCCGATGCCATGGAGGCTGCATGTATTCCACGCCGTTCCGCACGTTGCATGTCGCGAGCGCCCTGTGTGCGTTCGCTCTCGTACCTGCCGCATTCGCCCAGGACTACGATCCTTCCTCGACCTACACCGAAAACTGCGTCGTCACGTTCAAGGGCGATGTCTTCCGCGCGAAGTGGTGGGTCGAACCCGGCCATTCGCCCGCCCGCGTCGACCAGGTCGCCCACCCGTGGGATACACCCTGGGAACGCGCTGCCAGGGATACGCCCACGGGCTGTCCGGGGCCGGACCAGCCCGGTGATCCTGGCGATCCGGGCAACCCGGGCGATCCACCGCCCCCGCCGCCGCCCGGCAAGCCACGCGAGGTCCTGCTCAGCCAGTTGCTGGCCGACGAATCCCGCCTGACGACAGACCCGCTGATGGGCGCGGTTCGCGCTTCCATCCGCACGCTGGACAACGCTTCCGTGGAAGCCGTGCAGCCCGGCCGCGCCGCCAATCCGGCCAACGTGCGGCGCGTGGAATCGATCGTAGACGCGGCGCGCTTCGCCTACCTGTTCCCGTTGCGTGCGCCGGAGTATTCCTATCGCGGGCTGCTCCAGGCCGTGGCCAAGTTCCCTGCCGTGTGCGCCGACTACGATGACGGCCGCGATGCGGAAGCGATCTGCCGCAAGACGCTGGCCACGATGTTCGCGCACTTCGCCCAGGAAACCGGCGCGCACGAATCGTGGCGGCCGGAGGAGGAATACCGCCAGGCGCTGGCCTACGTGCGCGAGATGGGCTGGAACGAAGGCGCGCGCGGCGGCTACAACGGCGAATGCGCCAGCCAGGGGTGGATCGCCGACACCTGGCCCTGCGGCACCTACGCCGATGGCGCCTTCAAGAGCTACTTCGGCCGCGGAGCCAAGCAGCTGTCGTACAACTACAACTACGGCCCGTTTTCCGAAGCCATGTACGGTGACGTACGAACGCTGCTGGATGCGCCCGAGCGCGTGGCCGATACCTGGCTGAACCTCGCCAGCGCCACGTTCTTCTTCACCTACCCGCAGCCGCCCAAGCCATCCATGCTGCATGTGATCGACGGTACGTGGCAGCCCAACGCGGCCGACCGCGCGGCGGGACTGGTGCCGGGCTTCGGCGTCACCACGCAGATCATCAACGGCGGCGTGGAGTGCGGCGGCCAGGACGAGCACCTGCAGTCACGCAACCGCATCACCTATTACCGCGCCTTTGCCGCCACGCTCGGTGTGCCGGTGGGAGCCGATGAGGTGCTCGGTTGCAAGGGCATGAAGCAGTTCGCCGAAGGTGGCGCCGGTGCGTTGCCGGTGTATTGGGAAAACAACTGGAG
This sequence comes from Xanthomonas sp. NCPPB 2632, assembly GCF_041228075.2. Lineage (NCBI taxonomy): Bacteria > Pseudomonadati > Pseudomonadota > Gammaproteobacteria > Lysobacterales > Lysobacteraceae > Xanthomonas > Xanthomonas sp. NCPPB 2632. The sequence continues at coordinate 67,287 of NZ_CM192979.1, read as the reverse complement.
CGAGCAGCCGGGCTGCAAGCTCGTCGGCTACCAGACGGCGTTTTCCGCGCTGAAGCCGGGTGAGTATGTCGCCTGTGTGCGTAAGGCGTTCCCGGATGTGGAGATCGTGGACGATACAGGGCGCTGATCGTCACGGAAGGTGCGCACCGTGCACTCTCGATGGTGTGCGGTGCGCTTTGACTTTGGGCTGAGGTCTTGAAGCAAGAGCCTCGCGCTTTGGAGCAAGAGCCGGCGGGTAGCCCCCTCGGGGCCGGTAGCCGCAGGCGAGGGCTTCGAAGGCCGCGCAGCGGGTCCGGCCAGGACGGCCGGCCATTTTCGCGAGACAGGATGTCGAGTCGAAAACCCCCGTTCGAAGCCCGACCCGGATGTGGCGCGGGTAGGAGCGCACGATGTGCGCGAATCAGGTACACGGCCGCGCCAGCGGCCCTTCCTTAGCGGGTCGCCGCAGGCGTGGCACCGAGGGGGCTACCCGCCGGCTCTTGCTCAACGCGTGCGGGGTACGGCTTTACCGCTTTGTTGGCTTTTCGCGCACATCGTGCGCTTGTGTCTTTTCGATGGGGTAGATTCGAAGTCGAGAGCGGAGTGTGGCAGGCCGATTGTGCGCGGTGCCTTGAGCACGTGTAGGAGCCCGGGCCGCCACACTCCCTTCTTTCCACCAAGCCCGAACAGTTGCCCGAGTTAACGGCTCGAACATCACAAGCGTGGGCCCGTGGAAAGTGCTCTCTATCCCGCCCTAGCTGGAACGAGACGATGACTTTTTACCTCGGTATCGACGTCAGCAGCAAGACGCTTGACGTGGCTTTCTTCCGTGCCGGTGAACAAACCGGCGCCTGTGAGCAGTTCGACAACAGCCCAGCCGGTGCGAAGAAACTGCTTCGCGTCATGGCCAGGCTGGACGTGCAACACGTGGTCCTGGAGGCCACCGGTGGCTACGAGAACCTGATTCTGGATGCCATCGCCCAGATCTATACGGTGACCCGGATTGCCTCGCATCGTGGCACCGCTTTCGTGCGTAGCCTGGGCAAGTTTGCCAAGACCGACAAGGCCGACGCCAGGGCCTTGGCCCACATGGCCCAGACCATCACGCCGCAGCCCTATAAGCCGCCAACGCCGGCGCAACGCCATCTGCGCGGCCTGGTGAAGGGCCGGGATCAGTTGATCCGGCAGCGCGACGACAACCGCCGCCGGATCAAACGGTGCGAGTCGATGGTCGTCCAAGGGGCGCTAGAGCGGGTAGGCGCCCTGCTGACCGCGGAGATCAAGGCACTCGAAGGGCTCATGGCGGAAGCCGCCAAAGCCGCCGATGCGCCGCTTGCTGAGCAACTGCTCCAGGTGCCTGGCCTGGGCAAGATCGCCGTCGCCACGCTGCTGGCCTTCCTACCGGAGCTGGGCCAACGCGGCAATCGGCAGATCAGCGCGCTGGTCGGCGTCGCGCCGTACACCAAGCAGAGCGGGCGGCGGGACGGCCCCCGCCAGATCATGGCCGGCCGGCCCTTCGTGCGGCGCATCCTTTACATGGCCGCACTCGCCGCCATCCGCAGCACCCAGTCACCTCTGAGAGCCCACTATCAGGCCCTTAAAGCGCGAGGCAAGCCTCCGAAGGTGGCCATCGTGGCCTGCATGCGCAAACTGCTCATCACCCTCAACGCCATGGCCCGCGATCAGACTCAATGGCACGGCACGGTAGAGGCCTGAAAAAGACAGTTGCTCCTACGAGCGGCTTCGCGGAAACGCCATCCCGCGTCATCTTTACCGGCAGGATGCTGCCGTCCGCCGCGAAATGCAGTTCGTCGATGCTGGTTTCGCGGTGGTTGCCGTTGGTGTCGCCCAGTGGGTGGCGGTGGTAGACGATGTACCAGCTATCGTCCTTCGCCACATGGAACAGCGAATGGTGGCCCGCGCCGGTGGCGATCTTCGGGTCCTGCTGGAGGATCTTGCCGACGCGGCGGAACGGTCCGGTGACCGAGTCGCCCACGGCGTAGGCCACCGAGTAGTCGGGACCGGTCCAGCCACCCTCCGACCACATGAAGTAGTACTTGCCGTTGCGCTTGAACATCAACGGACCTTCCACGTACTCCGGCGCCGGCGTGATCTCCTTGAACACGGTGCCGTCGGCCATGGGCTCGACGCCGGTGAAGTCGGGTTTCAGCTTGACGATGTTGGCGTGTTTCCAGCCGCCGTAGATCATGTAGTACGTGCCGTCGTCGTCGCGGAACACGAACTGGTCGATCGGCTGCGCTCCGTTGTGGAAGGCGCCGATCAACGGCTTGCCGATCAGGTCCTTGAACGGGCCGTCGGGCTTGTCGGCCACGGCCACGCCGATGCCGCCGACCTCGTTGTCGTTCTGGATATCGTTGGCGGCGAAGAAGAAATAATACTTGCCGTCCTTCTTCACCAGCGCCGGTGCCCACAGCGCCTTCTTCGCCCAGGGGATGGCACGCATCGACAACACGTCGGCGTGCTTCGTCCAGTGGACCAAGTCGGGCGAGGAGAACGCGTCGAAGTGGTTCTGCTGCGCGTAAGGCAATGAGGTGGTGGGATAGATCCAGTAGGTGTCGTCGAAGATGGCCGCCTCCGGATCGGCGTACCAGCCGGGGAAGACCGGGTTGCCCGCATGCCCCGGCGGCGGCGCGGCCAGCGCGCCGAAGGATACGCACGCGGCAAGCACCGCGCTCCCGATGAACCTGCCTGGCCGCATGCCGATCTCCCGTTCGCCCGAGTCGAACGTCCGACCATAACGGTTCGGACGCCCGGAATCCACGGTCGGTCAGAAGCGGTAGCTGGCGTTGCCCATGATGCTGCGACGCGGGCCGTAGAAGCAGTCGCCGCGGGCCAGGCATGTGGCGCTGTACGCCTGGTCGGTGACGTTGGCGGCATTGACGGAGAAGCGCCACGGCCCCTGCGTATAGGCCACCATCGCATCGAACAGTGTCTTGCGCGGCACCACGAGCGTGCCGGTCTCGTCGTAATTGGTGCCGATGTAGCGTGCACCGATGCCGAAGCTGAAACCGTCACTGTCGGCGTCGTTCACGTGGTACACGCCCCACGCGGAGGCCTGGTTCTTCGGCAGGCCCGCGACGATCGTGCCGTCGTCCGGCCGCGCTTTCGTCCAGGTGTAGGTGCCGATGAGGTCCACATGGCTGCCCAGGCGCGAACTGCCTTCCAGTTCCACGCCGCGGGTCTTCGCGCGGCCTGCCTGGATCTGGTTCAGCGGATTCTGCGGATCGGGCGCGAGGCGGTTTTCCTCGCGCAGGTCGAAGTACGTCGCGGTGAGCAGCGTCGAGCCGCCGACCGGCTGGTATTTCAGGCCGGCTTCGTACTGTTTGCCGCGCAACGGCTCGTAGGGGCGGTTGTAGAAATCCAGGCTGTCCAGCGGCTGGAAAGACTCGGTATAGCTGACGTAGGGCACCAGTCCGTTGTCGAAGCGGTACATCACGCCGAAGCGCGAGGTGGTCGCATTGTCGACGGAGCGGCTGTCGCCGGTGGTCAACGTGGCGCGATCATGGCGCACGCCCACCGTGCCGATCCAGTGCTCACCCCAGTTGATCTGGTCCTGCACGTAGAGACCGGTCTGCCGCGTATGGCTGGACGGTGCCGGCAGGATGTCGGGCGGCACGAAGCCGTTACCGTAGACCGGCGCGTACAGGTCGAACGGGACGAGGTCCACGCCGTTGCCCTGGCGCCTGTCGCTGTGCGAGTAGCCCAGGTCCGCACCGAACAGCACGCGGTGATGCATGGCGCCCGTGTCGAAATCGCCCTCGAGGCGTGTATCCGTGACGAAGCGCTTGTGTCGGCTGAGGGCGATATAGCTATAGCGCGACACGGTGCGCTGGTCGTCGTCGAGGAACGGATACGCGGGGTTGGTGTAGACGTTCGGATAGAGCGAGCGGTAGTCCACGTTGTCGTGCGAGTAGCGCGCATTCTGGGTGAACTTCCACGTGTCGTTGAAGCGGTGCTCGAAGAACGACGACAGCGCGCGCTGGCTGGTGTCGTAGCGATCGAAGCCGGGCTCGCTGACGAAGCGGTTCGTCGGAATGCGCCCGTTCGGATTGAACAGCAACGTGCCCGCGTGCGGCAGGAAGTTCAGCGAGGAGCCGTTGTGGTCGAACTGCAGGTTGGCAAGTACGGTCCAGCGGGTGTTGTTGTCGGGCTGCCAGGTCACCGAGGGCGAGATCGCCTTGCGGTCGTCGGACACGTGGTCGATCTGCGAGTCGGCGTCGCGCACCACGCCGATCAGGCGATACGCCCAATGGCCGGCCGCATCCAGCGGGCCGGTGAAGTCGAACGCGGCCTGCTTGCGCGCGTTGTTTCCGACCTGCACCTGCACCTCGTGTGCCGCCGTGAACTGCGGGCGCTTCGACGTGAGACCGATCAGCCCGCCGGTGGTGCCCTGGCCGTAAAGAACGGACGAGGGGCCGCGCACCACCTCGATATGGTCGAGGAAATAAGGCTCGGTGCGTGCGTACGAACCACCGAACGACTGGCGCAGGCCGTCCAGATAGGAGGTGAACGACGCGCCGCGGACGAAGGCGTCGTCACCACGGCTGTCCACGCCGTAGGCATCGGAGCGCACGCCGGCCGAGTAGCGCAGCGCGTCCTGCACCGTCAGCACGCCCTGGTCGAGCATCTGCGTGCCGGAGATGACCGACACCGCCTGCGGCGTTTCGATGATCGGCGTATCGGTCTTGGTCGCGCCCTCGGCGTCCTGCCGTGCGTAGCCCTGGTCTAGCTTGACGCCCCGCACGTCGACGGCATCCAGCTGGACGGCCTTGTCGGTGCGGTTCGTGTCTTGGGCAAAGGAAGCGTGCGAGGCCAATACCCCTGCGATGAGCAGGGGCAGCGCCTTCTTGGGAAGGATCATGAGCATGGGTCCGTAGCGGGGGAATGTCGCGGTTAACGCGAACGAATCTCATTACCATGATGCCGCACATGTGGTAGACACCGCAATACCTTGCGCTGAGATTGCGAATGAATCGCATTTGCGTACACTGGTCGACCCGTTTCCGCACACACCACGGCGAAAGACATCCCGGAATGAGCAGGCGCAAGACGACAGGCATCTCCCCCATGCGGGCGCTGGACGTGACGGGCCGAGCCACCGCCGCGGTGTTCGGCGGCTATGCGCTGGCGGCCCTGGTGGCGGCGGCGTGCGCACGCTGGCTGCCCGTGGCGCGTGTCGAGGCGGTGGTCGCCGGCATGCTCGTTTCGTTCGCGGTCTACGCCTTGGTGGCCATTTTCGCGTTCGCCTCGCGCAGCGCGGCACGTGCCTGGATCGGGATGGCGGCGATCGGCGTACCGCTCGCAGTGGCGCTGGCGGCGTCCCTGCACGGAGCGGCGGCATGAACGGGGTCAACGGTGGCCTGCGCCAGTCGATGGCCTGGCTGCATACCTGGGCGGGCCTGCTCGTCGGCTGGCTATTGCTGGCGATCTTCGCGACCGGCACCAGCGCGTATTTCCAGGACGAGCTCACCCGATGGATGCAGCCGGAAATCACCGGCGTGCGCCAGCCGACGCGCGCCGCGGAAGGCGCGGTGACGTGGCTTACCGCCCACCAGCCCGGCGCGGACAGCTGGTCCATCGCCCTGCCCGGCCAGCGCGCCATCGCCTCCACGGTCTACTGGCGGCAGGCGGGTGAAGACCGCAGCGCGGCGCGCGACAACACGCTGACGCTGGACGGCAACGGGCAGCCCGTGGTGTCGCGCCCCACCCTGGGCGGCGCGTTCCTCTATCGCATGCACTTCGACCTGCACTACATGCCGGTGATCTGGGCTCGCTGGGTGGTCGGCTTCTGCGCCATGTTCATGCTGGTGGCCATCGTCAGCGGGGTGATCACGCACAAGAAGATCTTCGCCGACTTCTTCACCCTGCGCTTCGGCAAGGGCCAACGCTCCTGGCTGGACGCGCACAACCTCAGCGCCGTGCTGGCACTGCCGTTCCACCTGATGATCACCTTTACCGGCCTGGTCACGCTGCAATCGCTGTACATGCCCTGGGGCGTGGCGGCGGCGTATCCGAGCAAGGCCGCCTACTTCGCCGACGCGTTCGGCAGCGAATCGCCGCCGGTGCGTTCCGGCGAACCCGCGCCGATGGCCCCCCTCGGCGGGATGATCGCCGAGGCGCGGAAGGTGTGGGGCGGCGCGCAGCCGGGCTTCATCGACATCGCCCTGCCCGGCGACCGGCATGGCGTGGTGCGCCTGTTCCGCAGTGGCGGCGACGCCATGGATGCCCGCGAGAAGACCCTGCTGTTCGATGCCACGACGGGACACATGCATCCGCTGCCGGCCGCCAAGGGTGGCGCTAGCGCCACCGAAAGCACGATGGTGGGCCTGCACGCGGGGCGTTATGCGCCGTACGCGCTGCGCTGGCTGTATTTCCTGTGCAGCCTGGCCGGGACGCTGATGGTGGCGACGGGCCTGGTCCTGTGGACGGCCAAACGGCGGCTCCAGCTCCCCGATCCCGACCGGCCCCATCTCGGCTTCGTGCTGGTCGAGCGGCTCAATATCGCCACCGTCGCCGGCCTGCCGCTGGCCTTCGCCTGCCACTTCCTGGCCAACCGGCTGTTGCCGGTGCGCATGGACGACCGGGCGACATGGGAAGTGCATGCCTTCTTCATCGGCTGGGGCGCCGCGCTGCTGATCGCCTGCGTGCAGCGCCCGCGTCGCGCCTGGCTGGCAGTGCTCGTGCTCGGCGCCGCGGCCTTCGCGGCCCTGCCTGTCGTGGACGAGCTGACCACCGAGCGCGGCTTGCTGCCTAGCCTGGCGCGCGGCGACGGTGTGTTCGTCGGCTTCGACCTGACCATGCTGGCCCTGGCCGCCGCCTTGGGCACCGCCGCGTGGAAGCTGTACAGGCGGCCGGCGGGCGCGAGGCGCAAGCACGCGGCGATCGCCGCCGGAGCGGATGCATGATCGCGTTATCGCTGGTGGCTTCGGTACTCGGTTTCGCCCTGCTGTGCCTGGGCATGTCGCGCCACCAGCGCGATCTGTTCGGCCGGTCGCTCCCGGCGGGACGGACGCGTGCGGCGAAGGCTGCCGGCTGGCTGCTGGTGACCGTGGCCTATGCCGGCAGTCTGCTCGCGGAAGGCGCCGCGCTCGGCGCGGTCTATGGCGTCGGCGTGCTGACCTTCGGCGCGGTGGTCGTGGCGCTGACGGTGACGGGCCTGTCGCGGTCCCGGTGAGCTACGCGACCAGAAGGTCTTCGTAGAACGCGCCGATCGGCAGCTCGGGATGCGCGATCTGGATCTCGAGGATCCACAGCCCGGGCACCGGCGCCGCGTCGAAGTTGCCCAGCGTGCCCGCCTTGTGCACGGCGTGCGGGTAATCGCCGACGCGGTGGCCCTTGGTCGCGTGGTTGAGGCGCCAGCCCATGGCCTGCGCTTCCGCGCTCAGGTACGCATACAGCGCGACGCCGGTCACGCCGTCGCGCCAGCGCGCCTCGCCCCGGCGGAATAGCTCGCGGGCGGCCTCGGCGCAGGCGTGCTTGAGTGGATCGTCGCCCAGCACGAAGGTATCGCCGACATCGCCTTCGTGGCCGTCGAACACCGGCCCGAGATCCACGAAGTAGATATCGTCCTCGCCCAGCACCGTGTCCGGCGCCGAACGCTGGCGGAAGGTCTTCAGCGTGTTCTCGCCGAAACGCAAGATGCTCGGATGCCAGATGCGGTCCATGCCGGCCGCCTGCAGGCGCTCCTTCGCCAGCACTGCGGCCTCGGGCTCGGTCATGCCCGGACGGATGTGCGCGGCGATATCGCGCAATGCCGCCCACGAGCGCTCGCGGGCGCTGAGCAGGCGTTCGAGGGCGAAGCGATGGCCGACGTTTTCGGCCGTGGCGACAGGCATGGCGGGTTCGGCTCCGTGGCGGTTTTCAGGAATGCGACGACGGGTGGGTGAGTGCACGCAGCCGTGCGCTGGCACGCACGCGTACCGCCTCGGCGCCGTCGACCCGGGACAGGTATTGGAGCACGTCCTTGCGGGTCGACGGATGGGCCGCGACGGCGAGGCGCACCTGTTCGTTCACGTCATCGGCAAGCAGCCGCAGCAGGTTTTCCGGCGCAACCTTTCGCTGGGCGATGGCGAGGCGGACGGCCGCGTCCGGATCATCGGCGAGCCGCTCCAGCATCGGCAAGGCCACCTCGCGGTGGGCCGCGATGAACGGCCGCAGGTCCGGCGCGCGCTCGTAGACCTGCGCCCATACCGCGACGGGCACGGCCTCGGTCATGGCGCGCTGTTGGTCTTCGGCATCGTCGCTGCGGCGCAGCCGAATCCATTCATTCGCATCGTCGATCATGTCGTCCCCCTCTCGCGGATGGGGTCCGCGAGCATCAACCCAGTCGCAGCCGTGCCGCTGCCTGGGCGAGCATGGTACGCGCGATCTCCTTCGCAGGCACCTCCCGCGCGAGCGCGCCGGCCTGCCCGGCCCACAGGGGTTGGAAATCGCCCTGCCCAATGGCTTCGGTGGCCGCGCGCAGCGGCGCCAGGGGGCCGGCGGCCAGCGGGAACGGCAGGACATCGGCCGCGAGCGGCCCCAGTTCGCACATGACCCGGTTGACCACACCGCGTGCGGGGCGACCGGTCAGTACGTTGGTGACCACGGTACCGTCGTCGCGCAAGGCACGCAGGGCATCGCGATGCACGGGGGCGATCGTGGCTTCCGGCGTCCGCAGGAAGGCAGTGCCCACCTGCACCGCCGACGCGCCGAGGCACAGCGCCGCCGCCATGCCGCGACCGTCCGCGATCCCTCCGGCGGCAATCACCGGCACCCGCAAAGCATCGACCATCTGCGGTACCAGGGCCATCGTGCCGGGCTGGGCCGCCATGTCGTGGGTAAGGAAATTGCCGCGATGGCCGCCGGCCTCGTAACCCTGGGCGATCACGACGTCACAGCCACGCTCGGCGAGCCAGCGCCCCTCGGCCACCGTGGTGGCGGAGGCGAGCACGATGGCCCCGGCGGCTTTCACCCGCTGGAGCAACACCGGATCGGGCAGCCCGAAGTGGAAGCTGACCACCTCGGGCGTCAAAGCCTCCACCAGCTCGCAAAGAGCGGTGTCGAATGGCGCTCGGCCCCCCGTGGCGGACGCGGCGTCCGGGTCCACGCCGTACTCGGCGAAATACGGCGCCAACCGTTCCTGCCAGCGCCGTGTTTGTGCCTCGTCGGGCGCGACCGGCGTGTGCGCGAAGAAATTGAGGTTGAGCGGCGCCGTCACCGCGCCACGGAACGCGGCGACGTGCTCGTGGATGGTCGCGGCGGATAGCGATGCACAGGGAATCGCGCCCAGCCCGCCGGCCCGGGCGACGGCGATGGCCAGCGCCGCGCCACCTGCGCCGGCCATCGGCGCCAGCAGCAGCGGTTGCTCGATGGCGAGCAGGTCGAGCACACGGCGATCGGTCCAGCTGGGCACGGCGGTTCCTCGCGGCATCGGTCAGAGGCTGACGGCGTAGGTGATGAAGAAACAGGCCGCGGTCAGCAGGATCATCGCGGCGATGAAGGCGACATCGGCGATGCGTTCCAGGCGGTGCAGGCGCACCTCGGTTTCCGTCCGCAACGCGAAATACGCGCTGAGCGTGGCGACGAGAAAGAAGATCGCATCGACCGAGAGCAGGTCGTCGGCCCAGCTGTCGGTGCGGCTGACGGCATTGGACACGCGCAGCAGCCCGACGCCAGTCAGGCAGACACCGACCATGGCCGCCGAGATCGTGCAGATCATGCGGCAAGTACCTTCCGCAAGCGGTGTCTGGAAGGATCGGCGCGGCATGGGCCTGGGGTCCCGTGTAGGCAAGAGCGGATATGGTACGCCGATGGGGTTGGTTGGTGCCTTGGGTGTTTGGTGGTGCGTGGGGTTTTTGGTGGCGCGTGGGGCGTGGTGGGGCGTGGGCGTGGGATAGGTGAGGGGCGGCTTCTTTGCTTTGTTGGCTTTTCGCGCACATCGTGCGCTCCTACCGTAGGAGCGCACGATGTGCGCGAATGGCACGCCACATGCGCGAATGGCCCACGATCGCCATCGGCTCGGAACGTTATTGCAGCAGCCGGTTGATCGCTTCGATGTCCTTCAGTTCGGCGATGCCGGCGGCGCGCTTGAGCCGCAGCTTGTTGAGGATGAACTGGTGGCGCAGCGCGGTGTATTGCGTGCGGATTTCGGCCAGCGTCTGGATCGCGACGACGACGTTGGTCAGGCTCTGCGTGCCGATGTCGTAGCCGGCGCGCAGCGACGCCAGCGCCTTCTTGCCCGATTCCACCGCCTCGCGCGCGTCGCCCACCTGGCCGATGCCCGCGGTGACCAGGTTGAAGTAGTTGGTGGTGTCACGCGCCGTCTGCCGGCGCAGCGACTCCAGGTCGCCCTCGTCCGCGTCGCGCTGGTGGATCGCCTGGCGCACCTGCGACTGGGTCAGCCCACCGCTGAACAGCGGCACCGCCAGCACCAGTCCGACCGTGGTGGTGCCGGTGCCGTAGCCGGCACCGCCGCGCACACCGTCGCGCCATGCACCGGCCTTGTCGTAGTTCACGGCGAGGTTCACGGTGGGCAGGTGGCCGCTGCGGGCCGCGGCGATCGCGTGCTCGTCCGCCCGGACCAGGTGACTGGCCGCCATCACGTCCGGGCTCTGACGCATGGCCTGCTCCACCCAGGCGTTCGCATCGTTGGGCGTGGGCGCTTCCATCGGCAGGTCTTCGCGCAGCGCCTTCAGCGTGCCCGGCTCCTTGCCGGTCAGCTGCTGCAACGCACGCCGCGCATCCTTCAGCGAGGTCTCCGCATCCACGCGCGACGACTTGATGTAGAGGTAATACGCGCGCGACTGGGTGAGATCGGCTTCCGGTGCCAAGCCGTTCTTGAACAACGTGCTGGCCTGGTCGTACTGCTGCTTATAGGCATCTTCGTACGAGCGGAACACCTCCACCTGGTCCTGCGCCACCAGCACGTTGAAGTACGCCGTGGTCGCGCGAACGTACAGATCCTGCAGTTCGCCCTGGTACGTCGCGTCCTGCGCCTGGGCCGTCGAGGCCGCCTGCCGCTCCCGCGAGAACTTCGACAGGTCCAGCACGGTCTGGTCGAGGGTCAGGGTCAGGTCGCGTTGCCGGCTGTGTCCGTCCGTGGTGGTGGATGGTGCAGCGTCGTTGCTGGACTGCACGCCGATGTTGCCGGGATGGAACTGCTGCAGCTCGAGGCCGGCTGACAGTTGCGGCAGCAAGGCCGCGCGCGCCTGTGGCACGCCTTCCGCCACCACCAGCCGGCGCGCGTCCGCGCTGGCCAGCACCGGATCGTTGGCCACCGCCTCGCGGTAGACGTCCATCAGGTCTTCCGCGCCCGCGGTAGCCGGAAAGCCACCGGCCAGGGCCAGCATCGCCACCAGAACGCCCGATACGTACCTTGTTTGCATGTCCGCCCTTGCCCGCACCCGAAGATGGGGTGCGCATTGCAAGCGGTGTGCCACGCTGGGGAAACGCGGTGGGACGCACTGCGGGCCGCGCTTTCAGACGGCCGAACGGCCTTTTCGCAAGAGCTTGCGCCGGTCGGCGCCCATGTAGCGGCGGCGCCGACCCGTGTCCGCGGACGTTATCGCGCGGACACGGGCGGTCACGGGGAGCGGCCGCGTCAGAAGTTCCAGCGCACGCCCAGGTTCACCGCATCGCTGCGCTGGCGCTTGCCGATATCGGCGTTGTAGTACACGAACGTGCTGGCCTTGGGCGTGATGTCGAAGCTCATGCCCACGCCCGCCTGCCAGTGGTTGCGCACCGGCTCCGATCCCTGCACCGAGAACGTGCCACCCGGTTCGCCGGCGAAGGCATTGTTGACCGACACCGTGTTGTCGCGGGTGTTGTGCAGGTAGCGAACCATGACGATGGGATGCAGCTTCGTGCCTTCCACGCCCAGGTCCACATCGCCGACCAGGCGCGCACCGACGCCGTACTGCAGGCTGCTGGCGCTGGCGCGGCCCACGCGCAGGTCCGCGTCGCCGGCATTCTTCTCGGTAAAGGCGTCGTACTTGACCTTGCTGTAATACGCGCCGACGAAGGGCTCGAGGTGCATGGCCCGACCCAGCGTGAAGCGGTAGCCGCCTTCCAGCGAAGCGTTGGTGGTTTTGCCGTCGTAGCTGCCCGTGGCCTGCGGCGTGAAGCCGCCCACCGCGATGCGCCGCGAGCTGTCGGCGTTCTGCCAGCCGTACGATGCCAGGCCCTGCGCCCACCACTGCCTGTCGTTGAAGTACAGCGCATGCAGGCCGATCGCCGCCTGGTCGACATCCGTGTAGTCGCCGCGGCGATCCACCTCGGTGCGCGAGTTGGCGACGTTGGCATGCACGCCCAGGCGCAGGTCCGGCGTCACCGGTGCGTCGGCACCGATCACTACGCCATGGATGCGGTAGTCGGTCTGCGCCACGTCCGCACTGTGGTCGAAGCTGCTGCTGGAGGTATACGGCTCGGCCCAGACGGCCGGACCACGCTCGCCGGTATCACGCTGGAGCTTCAGGCGGTTGAACACCGTGTCCTGGTACTGGCTCTGGCCCGACAGCTCGGCGTTGGCGGCCGAGGCATAGGTTTCACCGGTGAGCGAATCGAAGGCACGGATCACCTGCGGCGAGCGCAACCCGCGTACGTTGCCCAACAGGGTGGACAGCGGGTCGCCACCGGAGACGGCGATCCGTTGCAGGGCCGTGGCCATCGAGCGCTGGTTGGCGCCCAGGCCCGGGAACCGGTCGAACGTGATGCCGCCCGAGCCCAGCCCACTGCCGGCCTGACTGTAGGTCAACGCCAGATTGTTGCCGATCACCTGCCAGCTCATGTCCAGGAACGGCAGGTTGCTGCCCGTCATCGTGCTGCCGGCGTAGCTGCCGGTGATGCCCTGCGATGCGCTGATCACGTTGACCTGGGTGACCGGGCCGAACGACGTGCCGTTGTTCTCCACCGTCACCGTGCCGCCCAGCACCGCCGTGCCGTTGACGACGACGGCATCGGTCACGCCGTTGTCGCCCGTGCGGATATAGGTGCTGGAGCCGGCGCCGAGGGTCAGGCCACCGACCGTCAGCACCGTACCCGGCGTGCCCGTACCCGCTGCCGCGCCGGTCGCGCCCGGTACACCGCTGGGTGCCACCGTGCCGTCGACCACCACCGGACCGGTGACGGTACCGCCGCCGATGATCGCGCCGCCCGGATTGATCGTAGCCGGCCCGCCCAGCGTGCCGTTGACAGCGACAGTGCCCGCCACGACCGTGCCGCCGGGGAAATTCACCGTGGTGCCGGCGCCGATCGACAGCGTCCCGTTGCCCACGTTGAGGTTGTCGATGTTGTTGAACACACCGCCCGGCAGGGTGGCATCGCCCGAGCCCGTGACATTCACGGTGGTACCCGGACCGGTGCCGTTGACGGTGCCGGTCACGGCCGGCAACTGGCCGAAGCCGACACCGATGCTGCTGCCACCACCGAGGTTCACCGTGCCGGCGATCGGACCGGTCACCGTGACCGTGTTGCCCGTGCCGCCGAGGTTGACCGTGCCCGCACCGCCGACGGTGAGGCCACCGTTATACGGATTGCTGGCGTTGAGGATGCCGCCGTTGACCGTGAGGCCGCCGCTGAAGCCGGACAGCGAACCGCCCAGGGTGAGGCTGCCGGTGCCTTCCTTGTCCAGGCCGCCCGTGCCACTGAGGCTGCCGTTCAAGGTGAGGTCGGCCGGGCCCTGCACGGTGACGCCGTTGCCGCCCACGTTCACGGCATTGCCGAGCGTGACGCCGGTGCTTGCCTCCAGCGCCGCGCCGTCGATGCCGAGGCCACCCGTGCCCAGCGCCGTATCGCTGCCGACCACCAGCGTGCCGCCGCCGATCGTGGTGCCGCCGGTGTAGGTGTTGTTGCCGGTCAGGGCCAGGCGGATCGCCCCTTGCCCGATCAGGCTACCGGTGCCGGAGATGGCACCGGCCAGGGTCAGGTCGTTGCTGCCGGGCAAGGTCAGCGCGGCGTTGAGCGCGATGTCGTTCGCCAGCGTGGTGACCGCCGTGGTGTCGAGGCTGGCCGCGCCGCCGACGGTGAGCGCGCCCGTACCCAGGGCCGCGCCGTTGCCGACGGTCAGGCCCCCGGCGTTGAGGGTCACGCCGCCGCTGAAGGTGTTGGTGCCGCCCAGCGAGAGCGTACCCGTGCCGTCCTTGACGAGGCTGCCGGTGCCGCCGACGGTGCTGTCGAGGGTCGCATCGGCATTGCCCGCGAGGATCAGCGCGTTCGCACCGAGGTTCACGCTGCTACCGGCCACGCCGTTGAGCGAGCCGATGGTCTGGTTGCCGGCGGCGGCGATGTCGAAGGCACCAGTGCCGGCCAGGGTGACAGCCCCGCCGCTGGCCAGGCTGCCGCCTGCGCCGATCGCCAGCGTGCCGCCGTTGACCGTCGTACCGCCGGTGTAGCTGTTGGCACCCGCCAGGGTGAGCGTCGCGCCACCGTTTTTGGTCAGGCTGCCGGCACCGGTGAGGGCGCCGCCGAGCGTCAGGTCGTTGCTGCCCAGCACGGTCAGGCCCGCGTCGAGCGCCACGTCGTTCGCCAGCGTGACGGGGTTAAGCGCGTCGAGCGTGCCCGCGCCTGCCACCGTCAACGCGCCGGTACCGAGCGCCGCATCGTCGTTCACCACCAGGCCGCCGGCGTTGAGGGTGACGCCACCGCTGAAGGTGTTGGCGCCGCCGAGCACCTGGCTGCCCGCACCGTTCTTGATCAGCGCGCCGGTACCGGCGATGACGCCGTCGTAGGTGCCGTTGCCGACGCCGTTGAGCGTGAGCGTGCTGCCGCCTAGGGTGACGTTGCTGCCGGCGACGCCGTTGAGCACACCGATCGCCTGGTCGCCGCCGCCGGCGATATCGAACGCGGTGCCCGCGTTGGCGAGTGTCACAGCGCCCGTGGACGACAGGCTGCCGCCCGCGCCGATGGCGAGCGTGCCGTTGTTGATCAGCGTCCCGCCGGTATACGTGTTGATGCCGGTGAGCGTTTCGATGCCGGTGCCTTCCTTGATCAGCCCACCGGTGCCGCCGATGCTGCCGCCGAAGGTACCGTCCGTCGCGCTGCCGACCGTCAGCGTGTTGCCGCCCAGGTTCACGGTGCCGTTGCCCACCAGCGTGCCGAACACCTGCGTGCCGTTGCCGGCCGAGAGGTCGAAGACGGCGCCCGTGGCGAGATTCACCGTACCGGTGTTGAGCAGGCTGGCACCGGCGCCCAGGGCCAGCGTGCCGCTGTTGATGAACGTGCCGCCGGCATAGGTGTTCGTGCCGTTGAGCGTGAGCGTCGCCGCCCCGTCCTTGGTCAGGCTGCCCGCGCCGGTGAGCGCACCGTTGAGCACGATGTCGTTGCTGCCCGCCACGGTGAGCCCCGCGTTGAGCAGCACGTCGTTCGCCAGGGTCACCGCATTGGCGGCATCCAGCGTGGCCGCGCCGCCGACGGTGAGGGTGCCCGTGCCGAGCGCGCCATCGTTGCCGACGATCAGGCCACCGGCGTTGAGGGTGACGCCGCCGGTGAAGCTGCTGCTGCCGTCGAGGGTCTGGATGCCGGTGCCGTTCTTCACCAGCCCGCCGCTGCCGGTCAGGCTGCCGCTGAAGGTGGCGTCCGTCGCACCCGCCAGCGCCAGCGTGTTGCCGCCGAGGGCCACGGTGCTGCCGGCCACGCCGCTCAACGAGCCGATGGCCTGGTTGCCGGCGGCGGTGATGTCGAACGTGCCGGTGCCGGCGAGGTTCACCGCGCCCGTACCGGCCAGGCTGCCACCCGCGCCGAGCGCCAGCGTGCCGGCATTGATGATCGTGCCACCGGTATAGGTGTTGGCCGCGGTGAGCGTGACCGTGGCCGGACCGTCCTTGATGATGCCGCCCGCACCGGAGATCGCGCCGTCGAGGGTCAGCGCGTTGCTGCCGAGCAGGTCGAGGTTGGCGCCGCCGGCGAGGTCGATGGTGTTGCCCAGCGTCAGCGCGGCACCGGTATCGAGCGAAGCGTTGCCGCCGACGTTCAGTGCACCCGTGCCGAGTGCCGCATCGTTGCCCAGCAGCAGGCCGCCGGCGTTGAGGGCCACGCCGCCGGAGAACGTGCTGGCGCCGCCGAGCGCCTGGATACCCGCGCCGTTCTTCACCACGCTGCCGGTACCCGCGATCAGGCCGTCGTAGACGCTGTTGCCGACGCCGCCGAGGGTGAGCGTGTTGCCGCCGAGGGTCACCGTGCTGCCGGCCACGCCATTGAGCAGGCCGATGGCCTGGTTGCCGCCGGCGGAGATGTCGAAGCCCGTGGCCGGGGCGGCGAGGTTCACCGCACCGGTGGCGGCGAGGCTGCCGCCCGCACCGATCGCCAGCGTGCCGGCGTTGATCGTCGTGCCGCCGGTGAAGGTGCTGGCGCCGGTCAGCACCTCCGTTCCCGTACCTTCCTTGATCAGGCCGCCCGTGCCCGCGATCGCCCCGGCGAACACGCCGTTGGTGGGACCGCCGATGGTCAGGGCATTGGCGCCCAGGTTGACCGTACCCGCACCGGTGAGGGTGCCGAAGCTCTGCGTGCCGTTACCCGCGGACAGGTCGAAGGTGGCACCGCTGGCGAGGTTGACGATGCCGCTGCTGGCCAGGCTGGCGCCCGCACCGAGTGCCAGCGTGCCGGCGTTGATGTTGGTGCCGCCGGTGTAGGTGTTGGGGCCGTTCAAGGTGAGCGTGGCCGCGCCTTCCTTGGTCAGGCCGCCGGTTCCGGTGACCGCGCCGTTGAGGGTCAGCGCGTTGCTGCCCAACACGGTGAGGCCGGCATTGAGGGCGATGGCGTTGGCCAGCGATACGGGGCCGTTCGCATCCAGCGTGGCCGCACCGCCGATGGTCACCGCACCGACGCCGAGCGCGGCATCGTTGCCGACGACCAGGCCGCCGGCATTCACCGTCACGCCGCCGCTGAACGTGCTGGCGCCGCCGAGGGTCTGCACGCCGGCGCCGACCTTGACCAGGCCACCGTTGCCCGACACGGCACCGTCGAAGACCTGGTCCGTCGCCGTGCCGAACTGCAACGTGTTGCCGCCGAGCGCGATGGCGCTGCCGGCCACGCCCGAAAGGGCGCCGACCGTCTGGTTGCCCGCGGCCGAGACGTCCAGCGTTGCGCCGGCGTTGGCCAGCGTCACCGCGCCGGTGCTCGCCAGGCTGCTACCCGCACCGAGCGCCAGCGTGCCGGCGTTGATCGTCGTGCCGCCGGTATAGGTATTGGCGGTGGCCAGCGTGAGCGTCTGCGCACCGTTCTTGGTCAAACTGCCCGCACCCGACAGCGCGCCGGCCAGCGTGAGCGCCTGGCTGCCCTGCACCGCCAGGTTGGCACCGGCGGCGAGGCCGATGGTGTTGGCGAGGTTGAGCGCTGCGCTGGTATCGAGCGACGCGTTGGCACCGACGTTCAGCGCGCCCGTACCGAGCGCGCCGTTGTTGCCCAGCAGCAGGTTGCCGCCGTTGAGGTTCACGCCACCGCTGAAGGTATTGGCCGTCGCCAGGTTGAGCGTCGCGTTGCCGTTCTTGGTCAGGCTGCCCGTGCCGGACACCACGTTGTTGAGCGCCAGGTCCTGGTTGCCCAGCACCGTAAGCGCGCTGCCTGCTCCGAGGTTCACGGCGTTGCCGAGCGCCACCGCGGCCGTGTTGTCCAGCGTCACCGCACCGCCCACGTTCAACGCACCCGTGCCGAGCGCCCCGCTGTTGCCGAGCAGCAGGCCACCCCCGGTGACGCTGAGGCCACCGGTAAACGTGTTCGCGTTACTCAGCGTGAGTACCGACGTACCGCCCTTGGCGAGGCTGCCGTCGCCGGCGAGGACGCCGGCGAGTGTCACGTCCTGGCTGCCGGTCAGTGCCAGCGACGTGCCGCTGCCGAAGTTGACCGCGTTGGCGAGGTTGAGTGCCGTGGTGCTGTCCAGCGCCACCGCGCCACCGACGTTCAGCGCACCCGTGCCCAGTGCACCCGCATTGCCGAGCAGCAGGCTGCCCGCATTGAGGTTGACGCCACCGCTGAAGGTATTGGCGCCATTGAGCGTCAATTGCGTCGTGCCGTTCTTGGTCAGGCTGCCCGTGCCGGACACCACGCCACCCAGGGTGACGGCCTGTGTACCGGGGAGCGTGAGCGTGGCACCGGCCAGGTTCACCGCGTTGGCCAGATCGAGCGCCGCGGTACCGTCCAGCGTCGCATTGCCGCTCACCGTGAGCGGCCCCGTGCCGATGGCGTTGCTGTTGCCGAGCAACAGGCCGCCCGCGTTGAGGTTGACGCCACCGCTGAACGTGTTGGCACCCGTAAGCGTCTGCACGCCCGCGCCTGTTTTCACCAGCGACCCGGTGCCGCCGATGACGCCGGCGAACGTCTGGGCGGTGGCGTCGCCGAAGGTGAGCGCATTGCCGCCGAGCGCGATCGTGGTGCCGGCCACGCCGGACAGCGCGCCGATGATCTGGTTGCCTGCCGCCGAGATGTCGAACGCCGCGCCGGCGTTGGCGAGGTTGACCGCGCCACCCGCAGCAAGCGTACCGCCCGCGCCCAGCGCCAGCGTGCCGGCGGCGATGTTGACGCCGCCGGTGAAGCTGTTGGCACCGTTCAGCGTGAGCGTGGAGGCACCGCTCTTGAGCAACCCGCCGTTACCGCTCAACACACCGCTGAACGTCGCCGGCTGTCCACCGAGCACATTGAGCGTGGCACCGCTGCCCAGGTTCATGGCATTGGCGAGCGTCAGCGGCACGCTGCCGTCGAGCGTGGTGGATGCATTGACGTTGAGCACGCCGCTGCCCAGGGCGCCGCTGTTGCCGAGCAACAGGCCGCCGCCGTTGACGGTGAGGCCGCCGGCGAAGGTGTTGGCGCCGTTCAAGGTCAGCAGCGACGTGCCGGTCTTGACCAGATTGCCGGGGCCGGAGACGACGCCGCCGAGCACCAGCGCCTGGTTGCCGGGCAGGTTGAGCGTGCCGCCCGTATTGAGGCTGACGTTGTTGGCAAGGGTCAGTGCCGTCGTGGTGTCCAGGGTGACGTTCGCGCCGACGCTCAGCGCGCCGGTGCCGAGCGCGCCCGCGTTGCCCAGCAGCAGGCCGCCGCCATTCAACGCCACGCCACCGCTGAAGGTATTGCCGCCTCCGAGCGTCTGCACGCCGGTGCCGACCTTCACCAGTCCACCGGTGCCGATCAGCGTGCCCGTGTAGCTGGTGCTCGTGCCGAGGCCACCCGTGGTGAGCGTGGTGCCACCCAGGTTCACCGTGCCGCCCGTACCGGCAAGCGAACCGATCGTCTGGTTGGCACCGGCGGAGAGATTGAGCGTGGTGCCGTTCACCAGCGTCACCGCCTGGGTCGGCAGCAGGGTGCCGCCCGCGCCCACGGCGAGCGTGCCGCCGTTGATGGAGAACGAGCCCGACAGCGTGTTGGCCGCGCCCAGGGTCAGCGTGCCCGCGCCCGCCTTGATCACGTTGCCCGCGCCGGACAAGGCGCCGTTGAGGGTGAGCGCCTGCGCTCCGTTGAGGGTCAGCGTAGTGCCGCCACCGACGGCCACCGTGTTGGCCAGCGTGGTCGCCGCGGACGCGGTGAGCGTGCTGGAACCGGTGACGTTGACCGCACCGGTACCGAGCGCCCCGTTGCCGCCGAGCAGGATGCTGCCGCCGTTGAGCGTGGTGCCGCCGCTATAGGTATTGCCCGCGGCCAGACTCAACGCCCCGGTGCCTGTCTTGGTCAGCGCGCCGGTGCCGGAAATCGCCCCCGCGAGTCCCAGGGTGTTGGTGCCCTGCACGGTCAGGCCCGCGCCTTGCAGGTTGAGTGCCGTGGTGACGCCCAGTCCGTTGATGGCGGATTCCAGCACCGCACCCGACACGGTCGCCGTCGCCCCGAGGTTGTCCGCGGTGTTGAGCACCGCCGTGCCACCGGTCAGGTTGCTGGTGTTGGCCAGGCGTCCCACCAGGGTCCAGCGTCCGCCGGTGATGTTGAGGTTTTCGAAATTGATGTACTGCGACGACGTGGCCGTGTTGGCACCGTTGCCCGCGGCACTTTTCAACGTCAGCGTATCGACACCCGTACCGCCGTCGACCACGCCCGCGGCTGCAAAATTGAGCACGCCCACGCCGAGCAGATCGGGTACGGACAACGCCACGCCGACGCCGGTGCTGCTGACGCTGGCGGCGGTGTCTGCCACGAAAGTGTCGTTGCCGCCACCGACGTAGACGCTGCCCAGGATCTGTCCGTTGTTAATCAACGTGTTGGACGTGCCGTTGAAGGCGATGCGCCCCTGCACCGTACCGCCCGCGGCGTTGGTCATGTTGACGTTGCCCTGGCCCGACGCGACAAGCGCCGGCGCATCCACGGCAAGCACGCTCACGCCGACCAGCGGCTTGCCGCCGATGGTGCCGGAGTTGACCAGCGTGGTGGTCCCACCGGCGCCGTTGCGAATGTCCAGTGCTACGCCACCCAGGTCGCCGGCGTTCACCGACGCCACGCCAAACGTGCCGTACATGCCGTTGGTGTTGGTAATCGCGTGGTTGCTGGCGTTGGCGTTACCGACGATGGTGCCCTTCGACAGCACACTGAGAATGCCGAGGAACGAGGGATCGATCGTGCCCGCGTTGTTCAGCGTCACGTTGTTGCCCGAGAGCGTCATCGCGGGCGTGAGCAGGCCGAGCACGGGTGCCACGCGGCCGTCGGAGGTGACGTTCACCGTGAGGTTGTTGGCCGCCGTGTTGAACGGGTTGCCCACGGTCGTGCCACCCGAACAGGTCACGGTCACGCCATCAGCGGGTGAGCCCGGCGCGCAATCCGCCCACACCTGCTGGCTGACCAGGCCCAGGAGGGTCGAGGCGAAGGCAAGGCCGATGCCCTTGCTGATCGGATGACGACGGACAGGTTTTACACGGCGCTTGCTCATGACACTCCCCATAAGCACACGCGTCTTCCGCATCACGGACGATCGCGCGCACTTCAACGACGGCGCCGGAAACATTCCGGGCCGTGAATGGACATCCGATCGATGACGTCCGCAAGACCTGCATGCGCAGGCGTTTGCTTTCCGGCGTGAGCCTAAGCGCCGGCATCGACGCTTCGATGCACAAATCTGGCGGTGGCTTTCCGGGTGCTTTGCGGGGAGGTGTGTGGGAAATCGACGATTCGGCAAACAGTGGGCAAATGCGGCAACCGTCGTTCGTCTTTCCGATGGTTTACGCTTAAGTAGTCTTACGTAGGAAAGCGCTTTATTTATGCGTTTATATCGTGCTTATGGCTTATGCCTTTTGGTATCCCATTCACTTGCGTGAAGGATGATGACTCGCGTGATGCCGAAACAATCTCTTGCCGGATAACGCTTGCGATTATCTGTTGCGTGGAGCGCGTTTCATCGGAAAGGCGTGACGACGACCGTCCGGTTATCCTCAAACGTGCAGGTGCGCTGGAATGAACGCCCGAAGGTAATCAACCAGCGTTTCCCGATGTGCGGCATCCGTGATAGCGCCGATGTAGCCGTCGGGTCTGATGAGAAATGCATCGCCATCGCCTGCCGCATAAGCCGACTGGAACACACCGTCGCTGTCATGCAGCTCACGATCCGCTCCGACATGATGCACGTCGACATCGGCAGGCCATGGTGTGATCGCGTCGTCGCCGTTGAACAGCATGAGTGTCCAGTGCGGACCCTGCGTGAGTTCGAACAGGCGCTTGCGTGTGCCGTGGCGGGTCGTGAACCAGGCGTCCGGCGCACGATCTCCGGCACGGGGGCCGCGCTGCCGCAACGGGGACTCGCACGGCAACGAACCGAGGGCATAGCCGATATCCAGCTGGCGGGTGTCGCGGCCACGGCGCATGTCGCCCTGCCTCGCGGCATCCAGCAGACGCGTGGACAAGCCCAGCATCTCTTCCGCGACAGGGCGTCGTTCGTCTTCGTAGCTTTCGAGCAGCGTGTCCGCTGCGCCTTCGCATACGGCTGCCAGTTTCCAGCCCAGGTTGTAGGCGTCCTGGATACTCGTGTTGAGACCCTGTCCACCGGTGGGTGGATGCACATGGGCCGCATCGCCGACCAGGAACACGTCGCCACTGCGGTAATGCGTGGCAAGACGTGCACTCATGCGGTACACCGATATCCACGCGATATCGTCGACACGCAGGTCGGAGCCGCCGGCGCGTTCGTCTATCAGCGCCTGCACGCTAGCCACGTCGGTGTCGATGTCGCCCTCCGCCGCTACCGGCGCCTGCAACTGGATCAGGTCGGTACCCTGCAGCGGGCAAAGCGCGAGTTGCCGGGACATGTCGCCATCGTTGAAGCGATGCCAGTAGCGCCGGTCCAGACCACGCATCCGCAGGTCCGCGACCATGGCGCGAACACCCAGCGTCTTGCCGGGAAAGTCGATGCCCAGCAGGCCGCGCACCGTACTACGCCCGCCGTCGGCACCGATGAGGTAGCGGCAGGTGACCGCGCTTGCCTCGGTGGGCGTGCGCAGGCCCACGCGTATCGCATCCGCCTGGACCACATCCGTGACCTCGGTATCCCATTCCACGGCGCCGCCCAGTTCGCCGAGCCGCTCGCGAAGGATCGCTTCGGTGCGTGACTGCATCACCATCCAGGGGGCACCGTAGGGCTCGGTCGCCGTGGACCCGGCCGTCGCGATGGCCTGCTCTTCCCGCCCACCGTCCGCGTCGTGAATCCATTGGCTGGGATAGGGCCCGCCCGCCGCCAGGATGCGATCGACGACGCCCAGGTCCGCGAACACTTCCAGCGTGCGTGGCTGGATACCCTTGCCGCGCGACCCTTCGAACGCCCCGGTGCGGCGATCGACGATACGATAGGGCACGCCACGGCGGGCCAGTTCGATAGCGAGGGTGAGGCCCGCCGGGCCGGCGCCCGCGATCATCACGTGCGTTTTGACAGACATGCTCGGCTCCTGTTATGTGCACAATGCACATATTAAGGACGAGTCTACGGCGATGGATTACTAAGTGCAAGATACACATAAAAAGGCGACGTTCCGCGAACTGCACATGGCGATGGTGGCGCTGGTCGGCGTGATGAACCGCCCCCAGCGCGATGAGCAGCTGCTCGCCGCGGCGGGCGTCAGCCTCGATCGCGCGCTGTTTCCCCTGCTGGTGCTGGCAGGCCGCTTCGGTCCGATCGCCGTGGGCGAACTGGCCGATCGCGTCGGCCGCGATTACACGACCGTCAGTCGTCAGTTGGCCAAACTGGAATCCCTCGGGCTGATCGTGCGTCAGCCCGGGCAGAAAGACCGTCGCGTCACCGAAGCCACCACCACCCCGGCAGGCGTGGCCATGAACGCCGCCATCGATACGGCCCGCGAACGCATGGCGCGCCAGATCTTCGATCGCTGGGAGGATGCGGATGTCGACACGTTGACCCGCCTTCTTTCCCGGTTCGCGCGGGAACTGGAGGCCGTGGACCCGGCGCTCCACCTGCGCGACGACTGAGCACCGCCGCTCACCGGATCGCCACGGGCTCGCCAGTACAACCGGGGAAAGGCGGTTCCCCACCGCCGGAGACCGCGATCTTGAACGAAACCCTGGATGTGGCGATCGTCGGCGCCGGTGCCGCGGGCGTGGGCGCGGCGCGCCGCCTTGCAACATCGGGCCGGAACGTCCTGCTGGTCGAGGCATCGTCGCGCATCGGCGGACGCGCCTTCACTGTCAAGATCGATGGCCTGCCGCTCGACCTGGGCTGCGGATGGCTGCATTCAGCGGATCGCAACCCGTGGACCACGATCGCCGACGAAGCCGGCATCGCCGTGGATCGCCACAATCCGCCCTGGGGTCGCTCGATCCCCCGACCCGGGTTTTCCGTGCAGGAGCAGGAAGAAGCCCGCGCCGCCTACGACCAGTGGCACGACCGGAT
The DNA here is from genome assembly GCF_041228075.2 of Xanthomonas sp. NCPPB 2632. Taxonomy (NCBI): domain Bacteria; kingdom Pseudomonadati; phylum Pseudomonadota; class Gammaproteobacteria; order Lysobacterales; family Lysobacteraceae; genus Xanthomonas; species Xanthomonas sp. NCPPB 2632. The sequence goes on along the minus strand of NZ_CM192979.1, from coordinate 43,514 downwards.
CATGGATACGCCTTTGCCGAGCGACGTCGCGGCGGATCATCTCGTCCCGGGCGGCCGATGGAATGCCTACCTGCAGGCGATGAGCGGCTTCATCAACGGGGCCGACCTGGAGAAGTTGTCCATCGCCGACTACGCGCGCTACGAGGGCGCGGCCACCGGCGAGAACTGGCGACCGGTCCGCGGCTACGGATCGCTGGTCGCGGCGTCCCTGCCGATGGACACACCCTGCGCGCTGTCGACACCGGTGGAACGACTCCTGCTGCCCGATACAGGCGGCGTGACGCTGGGCACGCCACACGGCGACCTGCATGCCCGCGCCGTGATCCTGACCGCCTCCACCGCGGTACTGAGCGGCCCCACGATCCGCCTGCCCGACGCCCTCGATCCCTGGCGCGAGGCGGCTGGACGGTTGCCGCTCGGGCACGATGAAAAGGTCTTCCTGCGCATCCTCGACGACAGCGCTTTCCCGTCCGAGCAGCACGCCATCGGCAATCCACACGATGCGGCCACGGTGTCGTACCACATACGCCCGCTGGGCCGACCGATGATCGAGTGCTTCCTCGGCGGTGCGAGCGCGCGGCAACTGGCCGAGGAAGGCGTGATCGCCGCTTACGAGCATGTGATGAACGAGCTGGTGGCGCTGTTCGGGCGGAAGGCGCGTGAGAGCCTGCGGTTGCTGACCACCTCGCAGTGGCGGCACGACACGCGAATCGGTGGCGCCTACAGTCATGCGCTTCCGCAGTGGTCGTCCGCGCGGCGCACCCTTGCGACGCCGTATCAGGAGCGGGTGTTTTTTGCTGGCGAAGCAACGCACGAGAGTGCGTTTTCGACGGCGCATGGGGCGTATCTGAGTGGGGTTCGGGCGGCGGAGGAGGTGCTGGCTGCACTCGATGTCAGATGACGCATGACGCCACCTGTGCAAGGGAACAGGCGGTCACCTGTCAGCCAAGCGCAGCCTCGATCGGCGTCTCCCCGTCGATGAACCGCAGTGTCTTCCCCACGGCGTTGTCACCTTCCAGAAGGCTGGCAATAGCCCACGCCACATTGGCGCGAGATGTCTTGTCGCCGGCGGACGACGGGCCCTCCACCAGGTCGATCCGTCCTGAAGCGTCGTCGCTCGTCAATGTGCCGGGCCCCAGGATGGTCCAGCGCAATGATGTGGTACGCAGATAGGCATCTGCCGCGGCTTTGGCCTGCGCGTAGGCATAAAACCCATTGTCCGGTTCGACGTGGTCGATGCCCGCACCGACGTACGAGACCATGACGAAGCGTTTCACGCCCGCCTGGGCCGCGGCGTCCATCGTGCGGATGGCCGCGTCGCGGTCTACGGCATAGGTACGCTCGGGGCTACCGCCACCGGCGCCTGCCGACCAGACGACGGCGTCGCAGCCCTTCAGCTCGACGGCAATCGCGGCGGTGTCGGCATGCTCGATATCGAATACCGACGGCTGCGCACCCAACGTGGAAATATCTGGCGCATGGTCAGAGTTGCGAACGAGTGCACGCACATCGTGATGCGCGGCCACGAGCCGGGGTATGAGCAGCAGCGCGACCTTGCCGTGGCCGCCGACGATGGCAATGCGGTTCATGGGATTTCCGATTAGTGGTTTGCCCGGACTATAGCCATTGGGCTGTTGGAGTATCGTCTATGCGACTGCCATCCCCAGGGGCGAGGCATTCGACTTACGATAGCGGCCTCTGGCTGGGCGTGATGGAAATGACGATGAAGGCTACCTTGCTCAGCGATATCCGATTCGCCATGCGTATGGTGATCCTTATCCTTGTCACCCACGCCGTGGGCTATCTCACCCACGAATACGCGCCTACAACGATGGCGTGGATGCTGGGTGCGGACGGCTGCCGCCACGTTCTGGCTCTTGTTGATGTGCGCGGGTAATGTCTGGAGTTACGTACCCATTCGGGCACTGGCAACGCACGCGGACATTGCGCTGGCCGCACGCGGGTTGCAGATCGGCAGCCTGGCGTTGTTCCCCCTGTTGATGATTCCGTCGATGCTGCTGGTCGGACACTTCTTCGCGAAGGCCTGTCCGCTGTTCATACGCAACATCGCGCAAGGCAATCAGGCACGAGCACTACTGATGATCGCGATGACGACGACGTGGTTCTTCGTGTTCTTTGGAGGCTTGGGCATGTCGGGAAGTTACGGCACGGCGGCGCAAGTCTTCTCTATCGTGTCGGAGATCGTGTTGCTTCCCATCGCCCTTGCATTCCTTTGGCATCGATACGTGGCTCACGTCGACGCCTGATACGAAACGCCAGCAACATGCGAAGCCTCATTCCCGCAGAGCCCGCTTTCACGTCATTTTGACACCCGTGAGCGCGTTCCAGCCCATGCAGCTTCGGATGACGAAAGCCGAGCAGCACCGAAAGATCGCTCGCCTCAACCCGGAATTTGTGGCGTCTTCAGCGCGCCGCCCACCTGTGCTCAATTCCGCATCACTGAGCTGAAAGTCCATATTTCGTGCGGTATATGGCACGAAAGAACGTGAACCACGTCTCACAAAGCCAACTGCGCAGTTAATGGAAATATCAAATCTGCCAGATTTGCATCAAGAAGCCCGCGGGAGTGCCGTCAGAGGGAGACACTTTCAGGACTGCACATGACAATCAAACTCAAGATTACACTCGTCATGGCGTTTTCACTCTTCGTCGCATTGCTCCTGGGTGGTATCGGGCTGGCATCGCTGATGAGCATGAAAAGCCGCATAGCCACGCTCTACGACGATTCGATGGTTTCGATCATGGACGCTACGCGGGTACGGGCTCGCACCTTCGAAATACGCCTTGCAATAAACCGGGCATTCATCCGCATGGATGCGCAGACCATTGCCGAGGCGGAAAAGAAGCTGGCCGACAGCACCGCGCTGATCGATGGGGCATGGAGCGATTACTACCCCGCCCACACGTCCAGTGATGAGGAAATCGCACTGGCAAAGCGTTTCCTTGCCCACCAGCAGACGGAAAGGCAGCTCACCGCCAAGGCACTTGCCGGGCTCAAGGTCAAAGACGAGGCTGGCGTGCGAGAGCTGCTGGTCGGACCGCTCGGAGCAGCCTACGACGCGGAAACAGCCGACATCGACCAGATCGTGAAGGGAGAGAAGAAGCAGGCCACGGAGACCTACGAGGCCGCCGTTGTCGCCGTCCACCGCACCGCCGTGTTCATGTTCGCCGTGGCATTCCTCGGAGTCATCCTCGTGGCCATCGTCGGCGTGAAGCTCACGCGGACCGTGATGCGCCCGCTGCTTCGCGCTCGCGAACTGGCCACGCGGATCAGTGAGGGCGAGCTGGATCACCGGCTGCAAGTGTCCGGCAAGGACGAGCTCAGCGACACGCTGCGTGCGCTGTCCGTCATGGACGCCAAGCTGTCGTCCATCGTTTCCGGCGTGCGTGAGAGTGCCTCCCAGGTGAACCAGGCTGCCCGCGATATCTCCGAAGGCAACGACGACCTGTCCGCGCGTACGCAGGAACAGGCGTCTTCCCTGGAAGAAACGGCGGCATCGATGGAAGAAATGGCCGCTGCGGTCAAGCAGAACGCAGAGAGCGCCGAAGTCGCCCGTGCGATCTCGCGCGGACTGCGCGAAGACGCCCTGGCAGGCAGCGATGTGGCCGGTGACGCCGTGCAGGCGATGGAACAGATCACCCAGGCCAGCCGGCAGATCGGCGAGATTGCCGTGTTGATCGATGAAATCGCCTTCCAGACCAACCTGCTGTCGCTCAATGCCGCGGTGGAAGCGGCACGGGCCGGCGAGCAAGGCCGTGGTTTTGCGGTCGTTGCCTCGGAAGTGCGTGCCCTGGCTCAGCGAAGCGCGGGGGCCGCGAAGGAAATCAAGGCGCTGATCGGCAGCACCACCGAGCGAGTGGAAGCGGGTGCGGCGCTGGTCGGCAAGACCGGTGAAGCACTGACCAAGATCCAGGGGGGCGCATCGCGTGTCGCCGAGATCGTCATGGAGATCGCCTCGGCATCGCAGCAGCAATCCGCAGGCGTGGAGCAGGTCAACCAGGCCGTGACCGACCTGGACGAGGTCACGCAGCAAAATGCGGCGCTGGTGGAGGAAGCCAGTGCAGCCAGCCGCCATTCGCTGGAACTGTCGGACGAATTGATTCGGCAGGTGGCGTTCTTCCGGATCGCCGGTACGGCACAGGCCGGCAGCGACGCATCGATGGTATCGCCTTCAGCAGCAAGCACGACCGTTGCCGCACCCGCACGTCCGGTTGCTGCCATCCCGGCCGCTGTGTCCGTGATCAAGTCCCCTGCACGGCAGCCCGTGCAGGCGAAGGAAATGGAGTCGGCCTGGCGGGAGTTCTGAGTCGACGAAGATGCCGTGCAGTGAATTACACGCGCGGCATCAGCAACGCAGACAATCGATCCGGCACGCCCGGCGCACGACGCAGTGCCGGATAGCGCGGTCCACCGTGAGAATCGAGCACGCCATGATGGGTCTTGCCGTCTCGTTCGAAGTCGAACGAGACGGGCTGCTGCACGGACGCAGCAACGGCCGACAACAACGCATCCACGGTGAATGCCATGCTGTTCACCTGCGTGATACGCACGCCCGGTGCCATGCCGGTCTTGAACGCAGGGCTGTCCCGCACCACGCCACGGCATCGTTCAGCACTACAAGGCCATCGAAACGCCCGTACGGTGCCCGCCCGAACACCGCCGAGGTTTCCCTCAGAAGTCCACATCGAGGCGCTGCGCACGGGACGGAACCACTACATGGAAGGCGTGCATGTCGACGCTGTCGCGCACCCAGTCGAGGGGATGTCCATCCGCCTCGATCGTGAGGCCGGCCACGCTCGCCGCCGAGATCGTGCGCGCATGGCTGAAAAGCTCCCACTCCGGATAGAGCAGGGTGACTGCGCCAGTGGCCTGTGCCGGAATGACCTCATGCACGCGGAAGACCTTGTGCGCAGTGTCACGCGCATCCACGGATACGTCGATCTGTCCCTTGAACGCATGGTCGACGGGCAGAGGAATGGTGGAAAGAGGCGTCACGGGCATGGCATGGAGGCCTGCGGCCATCGCGAGCACCGGCAAGCCGACCGCCCAGCCCAACCTGGCGCGTCGCGCCGGTTCGAGTAAGGCGTGCTGCATTACCGGGTAGCCGGCACCGCGACGCGCGCGCCTTCACGCCTGTCGGTGGGAGGGAACAACCTCATGACGTCGTCCCCTGGTTCCGTTGGATCGGCAGGGCGCCGAAGGACTGGCTTACCGGCATCAGTTCGATCGCATTGATGTTGACGTGGGCTGGCAAGGTCGCCGCCCAGAACACGGCTTCGGCGACATCGTCCGGCGTGAGCGGCTTGGTTCCGTCGTAGACGGCGGCGGCACGCGCCTCGTCGCCACCGAAGCGAACGACCGAGAACTCCGACCCTCCGGCAAGGCCCGGTTCGATGTCGGTCACGCGTATGCCCGTGCCCGCCAGGTCGGCGCGCAGGTTGAGCGAGAACTGGCGTACGAACGCCTTGGTCGCGCCATAGACGTTACCGCCGGGATAGGGGTACGTCGCCGCGATGGAACCGATATTGATGACGTGTCCGCGGCGACGCGCCACCATGCCCGGCAGGATGGCGCGCGTGACGTACATGAGGCCCTTGACGTTGGTATCGACCATCGTCTCCCAGTCATCGGGGTCGGCGGCATGCGCGGGTTCGAGTCCCAGCGCCAGGCCGGCGTTGTTCACCAGCAGGTCGATGGATGCGAGCTCGGCAGGCAGGCTCGCCAACGCCGCATCGACGGCCAGCCGGTCACGGACATCCATCTGCAGGGGGTGGACCCGCTCCCGGCCCAGCTCGTCGGCAAGGGCATCGAGCCGGTCACGGCGTCGGCCCGCCGCGATCACCCGGTGTCCTGTGGACGCGAAGCGGCGCGCCATGGCGGCGCCAAACCCGGCGGTGGCGCCGGTCACGAGAACAATCATTGGAGTTTCCAGGATGTGGGGTGACTCCCGGCATTATGCCGGGACGACGCCTCGCCACGCATCCGCCACCTTCGTCACCTATCGATTGAGCAGTGCCGATATTTCCGTCGCCGAGTCGGACGATTTCTTCGCCAGCTGCCGTACTTCGGAGGCGACGACGGCGAACCCGCGTCCCGACTCACCGGCATGTGCCGCCTCGATGGTCGCATTCAAGGAGAGGATATGTGTTTGCAGTGCGATAGCGTTGATCACATCGACTGCGGTGCGCACGCGCTCCAGCGTCGTGCGCTGCCCGGTTACGTCGGTGGCATAGAGAATCAGTTTGGCGAACGTTCCGTCGATGGCGAAGATCGGATTGATGGTTGCCTGGAGCCACAGGTAGCGGTCGGCGACATGCACCGCCAGTTCCGTGGAGATCGATTCGCCGGCGATCAGACGCGTCCGACCCTCGCCATCCATGACCGCGCGGAAGATCGATGCCAGTGCCGCACCCGCCTGGTCTGCCGTGTCCATGCCCAGGACGCCGAGCATCGTCGGACTGACGTCGAGCACCGTGCCGTCAGGCAACCAGTTGGCCGTGGCCGTGGATTTCCATATGGCGGCAAGGCGGGTTTCGTCTTCCTGCGCGCGAAGCCGTGTCTCGGTGACGTTGGCCTGCACCGAAATGAACTTGCGCAGTTGCCCATCGGCGCTGAAGATCGGATTGATCGACAGGGATATCCAGTACGGCGTACCGTCCTTCGCGTAGTTGAGGATCTCTTCGTAGAACGGCTCACGCGCTTCCAGCTTGGCGCGGATACGACCGATCGTCACGGGGTCGGAATGCTTACCCTGAAGCAGTGGCCCTGGCTTCTTCCCGATCACGTCCAGGAAGGCATGGCCCGATAGTTTAGTGAAGCCGCTGTTGACGTATTCAATGCGGCCATCCGGCCCGGTGATGATGACCGAGTTGTCGGTTCCGTTAGCCACCAGCGACAGCAACTCGAAGCTTTGTCGCTGGGCTACCTGTGCCGTGATGTCGGTGGCGAACTTGACCACGCGCACTGGCATACCATCCAGGCCCAGCACGGGCGTATACGTGGCCTGGATCCACACGTGCTTTCCCGTCTTGTGCACGCGCTTGAATTCCGCGACCTGGAACTCGCCCTGCCGCAGACGATCCCAGAAGCCGCGATAGGCCGGACTGTCGTGCTCCTGCGGATCGACGAACAGGCGATGATGCTTGCCCACCACCTCGTCCAGCCCGTAACCGAGCGCATCGAGGAAGTTGGCGTTCGCGGTGAGGATGGTGCCGTCCATCGCGAATTCGATCACCGCCTGCGATCGACCGATGGCGGTGATCTGGCTCTCACGATGAAGGTCCATCAGCTTTCGCTGCGTGGTGTCCTGCGCGATCTTCACCACGGACACCGCGTTGCCTTTCTCGTCCAGCACCGGGTTGTAGGTGGCCTGCAGCCAGACCACATCGCCCCGCTTGGTCAAACGCGGGAACTCGGCCGCCTGGAATTCGCCTCGTCGCAGACCGTCCCAGAAGGCCGCGTAGTCGGCACTCTGCGCCATGTCCGTGGCAACGAACATCGAGTGATGTTTCCCCACGATCTCGGACGCGGCGTAGCCCATCAGATCGCAAAAACGGGCGTTCGCCGCAAGGATGTTGCCGTGCACATCGAACTCGATGGCGGCCTGTGAGCGAAAAAGGGCGTCGAGCTTACGGGTGGCGTGGGACTTGAAGAGGGCGGATGGGTTCCACACGGCTAGGCCTTGGTCGGGATCTCTCGATAGAGCCGGATAGCAAGCCAGAACCATGCCATGCAACGAGGTCGCGTTATGGCGCGCTGCGGCGAGCAGGGATGCCCTTACGTCGACTAACGATATGACCTGAATTGGCATATTCGTCGAATAAAGGGCGGAGGATGAGCCTGCGCAGATACCGCAGGAAATTACGGTTCATCGTCGACCAGGCGAGAGGCCTGAAGACCGCTGGCATACTCGACGCCCCTGGCTTCGACTCGAACGTCTACGGCTGGGTCACTGTCAGCGAGGCCGACAAGGCATCCGACGACCATGAACATCCACGGGGCATACCCCGTGCCGGAGCACCTCAGCATGATCGATCACCTGGATCACATTGTTCTTACCTGCACCGACCCGGAGGCGACGACGCATTTCTACGTCGATGTCTTGCAGATGAAGAAGGAAACGTTTCGCGGCGATCGCGTGGCTTTCCGCTTCGGAACCCAGAAGATCAACCTGCATGTGAGAGGCCATGAGTTCGAGCCGAAGGCTCATCTACCTGTACCGGGCGCGTTGGACTTGTGCTTCATGGCCAGCATCCCGCTCGATCAGGTCATCGCGCACCTGAACGCATCGATGTGGCCGATCGTCGAAGGCCCGGTCGAGCGCACCGGGGCGACGCAGAAGATCCGCTCCATCTATGTGCGTGACCCGGACCTCAACCTCATCGAGATTTCGGAACCGATCGCCTAGATACGCAGCGGCACCCCGCGGTCAGCGCGCTCCGACGATGAAAGCGCGCAGGTCCGCAGCAAGACGCGCACGCTGCGGGAGGTCTTCCGCGATGCCGTGCCCGGCCGGGTAGGCGCGGGCAGTCCAACGCGACCGGTCGATCTCGCTATGGTTGAGTTGATACTCGCCCAACGCATAGGGCGTGACCGTGTCGAAATAGCCGCCGGCCGTGAACAGTCGCATCCGTGGGTTGGCGGCCATCGCCGCGGCCAGCCACGGCACGACGTCCAGCGCCCCCTCGTCGGAGCCGTCGTCCGAGACGGCGGGCCCGGCAAACTTCCAGTCCTGGTTGATGGACAGGTTCAGCGGCCTGTAACTGCCTGCCATCGTGTATCCCAGACCGGAAAGATACCTTTCCATCAGCAGGGGCGAGCGTTTTCCCAGGGTCATCGATGGATCGCTGTAGGGGTCCTGCAGGCCATCGATCTCATGACTACCCACGATGCGCGCATCCAGGCTTCCCACATGCGTCCCGCCGACCGGCAGCACGAGGGCGTGGGCAAACGCACGGCGATCGATGCGCAGGTGGGCATCTTCCAGGACGGATGCGGGCACACCGATCTGGTCGCTCATCGCCTGGGCCGCCGCATGCGTGTCTTCCTGCGACAAGGCGCTGCCTTCCTGAAGGGCGGCCGCATACCGCGTGCGGGCAAAGCGCAGGGCATCCGCATAGGCCTGTTCCGCGGACGCGGCCGGCACACGCCGGGCACCGTGCGCGTAGGCTGCCGCCGCCAGGCTAGGCAGGCGGTTGATGGCTTCGATATCCGCGTCGACATGGGTGGCGAGGAACATGGACAGCATGACGACGCCAGCGATGTTCAGGCGGGGCGTCTCGGCATCCGCGTGGAGGATGGCCGCATTTCGCAGGGTGCCGTAGCTTTCCCCAAGCAGGTAGACGGGCGCATCACTTCGCTTGTTCGCGCGCAGCCAGCCATCGACAACGCCGAGGATCGAGCGCGCATCGCCACGTGTGTTCCAGACGGCCGAAGCGTCCTGGCCGGCGAGCGGAAAGCTGGCACCGGTGCCCAGGGGATCGACGAACACCAGGTCCGTGACATCCAGCAAGCTATCGGGATTGTCCGTGAAGGTTCCTGTCGATGCGTTGTAGCGCTGGGGACCGAGGCCCTCCATCTGCAACGGCCATGACGATGCTCCCGGGCCACCGTTGTAGACGATCGTGACCGGCCGTTTCGCGCCCGCGAGGGAGGGCACCACATAGGACTCGGTGACGACCACCCCGACGATGGTTCCATCCGGCGAGCGGACCGGCCACTCGCCGACACTGGCGCGGTAGACCACGGTACGACCGGCCAGGGTCGTCCGGCGTTCGGTCGTCACCGGCGGCCGGGCAGCCATTGTCCGCGTCACCGTGGGAGCGTATGCGGCCGAAGCGGCCTGCGCGGCTGTCAGATCGGGTGCGCTTTTCGCCCAGGAGGGAGAGGCGCAGAGCAGGGCAAGCATGAACATGCCCGTTAGTGTCCATCGCATGGTGAGCATGGCCTGGTTGCGGGAGAGCAGCGCCGTATCCTACGCCCCAAACAGCAGGCGTGCGGGGAAAGACTCACAGGTTGGGTGGTGTAGACATTCGTCGGCGGGTCCGATGACTTCCTCGCCTACTGCCGCACTTCGCCTTTGAACCTTCGAGAGGCTACGCTCGGTTTGAACTACCGAGGAATTCTCGGTAGTTGCAGAACGGTCTATTTTGCCATCCTCAAAGCCTGATACGAGTAAAGTGAAATGAAGGTTTATTGGATGTACTGCTCAATCCTTCGCATATCCATAGAGCCAACCTTGTGTTTGTCATATGCATAACTAAACGATGCATCTACTACATTTGCATCTAATATCTGCGCAGATTGAAATTCGCCATTCGGTTGACGCCAGGTTGCCATGAGCCTGCCCGACTCGCCATCGTGCTTGAGATAGATGCGCACGAGCCCAACCACATCTCCCGCGCTGAGTGTTGTCGGTCTATGCTCGAGCGAAAGCATAGTGTGTTTCCCCATAGCCATCTCGATCGATGCAAGCGTGCTATCTCCGTCGACTACTTCAAGTGCAGCCACCGCTTTCAAGAAATTCGGTATGGCCGTTCCCGACTTACGCAGGACATGAGTAAGCAAGTCATCCGTTTCCAGATACGTTTCACTGTCATCAAGTGCTTCGGAATAAGTCCCGCCTTTTATTTGGCTCTGCCAAACCAGGTATTCTTGAGATCCGAGAAGGGACAAGCGAAGTTGAGCACCTTGCTGCAAAGCCCTGACGAGCCAGTCCGCTGCCTCATTCAGAACTCTTTCGTCCTTTTCTTTCTTAACATAGTTTGTTGTCTTAGACGCGAGTAGCGCGAGTGTAATCTCTGCGTGTTCCTTTCTCCTCGCGTCGAGATCGTTAACCCATCGCCGCAAGTCTCGATTCAGAGGGTCGTTGCTCGCCAGAAAGGACGATGCTTCTTTCTGAAGATCCTCGTCACGGCTCGATAACAGGCTTGCCGCGAACTTCATTGCGTCCTTACGACTGCTGTTACACAGGTTTTTGAAGGCCATAAGCAGCCAACTGTTGTTGTACTTTACCGACGAGTTCTCGAGCATCGTCTTGGATAGAGGTACAAGTGATGCATCCTTCCACCAAGCCGTCAGAAGATCACCCCGGCGCTCATCGTCATATGCTGTGTCGGAGAATATTTTTTGTGCTGTGGAGGCCATATCTGGACTGAAGCTCAAACCAGGGAATACTCCTCTAGAAGCGGCGACCAGCCTGGCGGCATCGTAGAAATCCGCTCTGGAGGTTCTAGGATCGAGAATGATCTGACGCATGCGCTCGAGGTCGCGTGGCCCCAGTCCTGCAACCTCCGACGACCGGCGGCCTTCGATTACCTGCCTTGCGATTTTCACGGTCCATGCGTCGAGTAGCGTATGGGTACGCAGGTCTTCCAGAGTCGTCTTGACTGGAGAGTCTTCCGACGAAATCGAAAGCCAGTCCTTGACCTTTGATTCAACAAACTTCGTAGTCGTCGATTGGAGTGAACTGTACGCTAGATATCCGGCACCAAACGCAACGCCTAGGAGTACTGTCGCACCAATCTGTAAAATGTTCTTTGCTGCGGTAAAAACTGCGAGCGTGCGATCTACTGCTAGCTGGGCTGCCTCTAGCTTCGCTTTTTCGAAGTCTGCCGCTAATGCTTCCTTCGTGCTTTTTAGATCCACGCGAGCCTCTGAGAGGTCTCGAAGCAACGCGTCTGAGCGCTGCGCTTGGCCCATGTTTAAAGCGTGGATCCGCTCAACCAGTTCGTCTCTCTGCGCAGCGAGCCGTTTTTCAAGTTGGTAGTTAAAAAAGTCATCCTTGTCCATGTTTCGTCCTTGGCTATTTATGTCTACCCATATCGGCTACGTCAGCAAATGCTTTAACCACGACGTATCCATCATCGCATCCCCAGCTGGCTCCAAATCCGCCTTGCGCAACGCCACATGCACCCGATCGCGAATGATGTCCGTACGATGTAGCCGATCCCGAGGCGCGAACTCTTCAGTTATTTTTGGCGCGAAACAGTGCGCGAACGGCGTGTGTCGCCTCCCCGTAAACTTACTCCAGACATAAACCGAGGTCTCCGGGCAAAATATCCCCAAGGAGACCCACGATGCGCAAGAGCAAATTCACCGAGAGCCAGATCGTTGCGACGCTGAAGCAGGTCGAAGGCGGCAGGCAGGTCAAGGACATGTGCCGGGAGCTGGGCATTTCCGAGGCGACCTACTACACCTGGAAATCGAAGTACGGTGGCATGGAGGCGTCGGACGTTCATCGCCTGCGTGACCTGGAAGCGGAGCACAACAAGCTCAAGCGCATGTATGCGGATCTGGCGATGGAGAACCACGGGCTTAAGGATCTCATCGCAAAAAAGCTGTAGACCCGGCGCATATGCGCCCGCTCATCACCTGGCTGGTCGAGCAGCACGGATGGAGCGAGCGCCGGGCCTGTGAGGCACTAGGCTTCTCGCGATCTACGCTGCGCTACAAGGCTCGCCCTGATCGCGACGAGCCCGTCATCGGGCTATTAGCGGAGCTGGCTGAGCGATTCCCCGAGCGCGGCTTCGACAAGCTATTTCAGATCATCCGCCGGCGCGGTCTGCCGTGGAACCACAAGAGGGTGTGGCGCGTGTATTGCCAGATGCAGTTGAATCGCCGCCGACGCGGCAAGAAGCGTGTCCCGACGCGTCACCAGCTACCACTGGTGGCCGACGAGGCGATCAACGGAAGCTGGTCCATCGACTTCATGTCCGACGCGCTCTGGGACGGCCGCCGGTTCCGAACGTTCAACGTCATCGACGACTTCAGCCGCGAGGCACTCGCTGTGGAAATCGACCTTAATCTTCCTGCATCGCGAGTGATCCGAACGCTCGAACGTGTCGCCGCGTGGCGCGGCTATCCGTCGAAGCTTCGCCTGGACAACGGTCCGGAATTCGTCGCTCTTGCGCTGGCGGAATGGGCAGAACGCAAAGGCATCAAGCTCGACTTCATCGAGCCGGGAAGGCCGATGCAGAACGGCTTCATCGAACGCTTCAACGGCAGCTTCCGGCGTGGTGTCCTCGACATGCACGTGTTTCGGAACCTGACCGAAGTACGCGAGCGGGCAGAGCTTTGGCTAGCCGACTACAACCGCGAGATACCGCACGACAGCTTAGGCGGGCTGACGCCCGCAGAATTCAGGCAGCAGAATGATCCGGCAACCTCGGGTTATGGTTGGCACTAACTAACGGGGGGTCGACACGCGGTACCGCGCTGCCCGACGTTCTGAGCGATCGGGTGAACTTCGAAGTCATGGGCGCCGATCGCTGGCGGCATGTGCACGATCTCGCCGACATGGGCGGGGAACACTGGAAGCTATTCCTCACAGGGGACAAGGAGGGCACCGGCCTGAGGCTTTCCGCGGAGCCTCGGCAGAACCCGCCCGACCTGCGGGTGGATTTCAAGGATCGAAGCGATGTCGACGGCTCCCCACCCCATGACGTACCCGATGTGCGGCACGCGCTCGTCTTCGAGACCCCGCCGCTCGATCGGCCTACCGAGGTGGCCGGCCTGTTCTCGGCAACGCTCGATGTCACCACCAACAAGCACGACTTCGACCTGGCGATCGACCTGTACGAACTCACCAGCGACGGGCGATGGCGCGATATCTCGTCGTTTCTCGGCAGGGCCAGTTACGTGCAAGACAGGACGACGCGACACCTCCTCGTGCCTGGCACGCCCACGCGACTCGATATAACAAGTCAAACTGTCGCGGGCCGGTTGATGGCCAAGGGAAGTCGATTGGTTGCCGTGGTCAGCGTCCCGAAGGGTCCGGACCGACAGATCAATTACGGTACCGGGCGGGATGTGAGCGATGAATCTATCGAGGATGCCGACACACCCTTGCGATTGAGCTTCTCGGCATCGAGTTCTCTGGTTGTCGGAATCGATCCGGCGGGTGACCGCCAGGTGCCGGCTTCGCCCTGACAACCCACTCCTTCATTCAGAACAATTCTCCCTGCGGCGAATGCACCCGAGGCGGCACGAATCGCGAGGTATCCAGCACCGTATCCCAAGCCCGATGCAGCCCCGCCTTCCGCATCGCCACCTGCACCCCCATCGGCACGCCCGCATCAAGAAGCGTCTTCACCGCCTGCATCCGCCGATGCGGCGCGCTTGAGCGCGGTTCCAGCTTCCACGCCAGATTGTTGTCCAGCGAGTTGATCGAGATGAACACCTGCACCAGCTTGCGCTCGGCCATGGGCGCGAGGATGTCCGGGTCGCGTTCGATTAGGGCGTTTCCGAGCTTGGTTCGGGCATGCTCAAATCCGGGAGGACGTCGCTAGGACAAGTCATCTAGGGATACTCTGATCTATGAAGCATAAAACGGACGTCTATACGCAACGGCATGCACATCAGTTGATGCCGGGCAAAGAAGGAGCGGAAGTACTGTTTTCCCTGTCGCTGGTTCAGCCTGAGCCCTGATCAACGCCTGTGTTCGGCGTCACAGACGCACCTCCCCTGCGGACAGGAGCAAGGTTCGTCGCACCATCCACAGATTTGACAGCGCAAACAACGTCAATACCTGCGCCGTGTTTTTGGCCAGCCCCTTGAACCGTGTCTTCTGATAGCCGAACTGTCGCTTGATCACCCGGAACGGGTGTTCGACCTTGGCTCGTATCGCGGCCTTGAGGTATTCGACATGCTTGGTGGCTTCTTTCCATGCACCTTCAGGCATCGCCTTGACTCTCCCGCGCTGCGCTGCGATGTGCCACATAAGCCCCCGCTTCGCTACACGCTTTTCTGCTCCCCGGTAGCCCGCATCGGCATAAACGGTTCGTTCTTCGCCGTGCAGCAACTTGTCCGTTTCCGTGACGTCACTCACGTTCGCCGGCGTGGTGGTAACCGTGTGCACCAGGCCCGATTCCACATCCACACCGATATGCGCCTTCATACCAAAGAACCACTCGTTGCCTTTCTTTGTCTGATGCATGTCCTGATCGCGCTTCTTGTCACGGTTCTTCCTCGACGAAGGCGCATGGATGATCGTGGCATCCACGATCGTGCCCTGGCGAAGCAGCAGGCCCTGCTGCCCCAGGTGGGCGTTGACCGCGTCGAGTATCTTCGCCGCCAGACCGTGCTGCTCCAGAAAGCGACGGAACTTCAGAATCGTCGTCTCGTCCGGAATCGCATCGTCGTTCAATTCCAGCCCGGCAAAGCGCCGCATCGACTCGATCTCATACAACGCATCCTCCATGGCCGGATCGCTCAACGCGTACCACTGCTGCATGAAGTGGATGCGCAGCATCGTGGCCGCCGGCATCGGCGGTCGGCCACGCCGGCCCGCTGTCGGATAACTGACGAGGATCAACGCCAGCAGCGCGTCCCAGGGCACGACCTTGTCCATCTCGCCGAGAAATTTCTCCCGCCGCGTCGGCTTCTTCTTCGATTCGAAACTCATGGAGGCAAAGGATCGCTGCTTCATCGCGAGGGATTCCTGGGACTTTCGACTATTTTGACGCAAGCGGGGGATTAAATCAGGGCTTCCCTAGTCGTCCAAAAAATAGTTATCGATAAAAACCGGTACGCCAAAACTTGCGAGATTCATCAGCAACGACTTGGAGAAAGTCGGCCCTCCGTCGACACTGGATTGAAAGTGCCCGCACCACCAAACCGTGTCGTAGTGATCTATGTAGCGTTGAAGAACCTCCTTCTTAGGCGCGAGCTCGTTAAGAAGATGAAGAAGCCCCTCCTCTAGCGTGTCCCACTCCTGAACAAAGTCTTCAGCCGAGGTGCCGCTATATGACCACAGCGAGCGCTTCATCATCCTTCCGTGGACGACAGTACCGGCCTTTCGTACATGATTTGGCTCCAACCCAAGTTCACGCGTAACGTCATTGGGAATGATGTCGCCATTGATCCGAAGTTGAACTGAGTACCTATGCGAACTCATAGCCTCTGCATCCCATCACGAAGTCGCTATCGACCAATCATAACAAGTCATAGAAACGACGGATGACTAGTCCGTCAACATAAGACTCCATAAAGGTTCTGGGGGGACGACGATAATGACCGCTACTAAGGGATGACGCTCTTAGCCGCCCTTCTTCTCATTCGCACCGTCGTGCGTTCTCGCGGAAAGGATATCCATGCCAAGCTCGGCGTACGATTTAGCGTCTTGGTCTCTCAGGAGCAACTGAAGGGCTGCAAACGCTTTGTCAGTTCCTGAAGAGTTTCCTAGGGCGTACGCGACCGCGGCGCGCACCTGCTTACTTCTGTCACGCGCACGTGTAACGAGTTGCTGCTCCACGAACTGGGGCATGCCTTGGTAAGAGAGGTGCCCAATGGCTGATGCGGCAGACGCCCTTACACCGTCATCTTTGTCGTGGAGCATCTCAGCCAAGTAGGGGTAGCTCGCTTCTCTTTTTGGCATAGTCGGCGAGCCGAGCTGGCCCATTAGAAATGCCGCAATTTCCCTTGTCTCCGCCTTAGGGCTCGAAGCAAGCAAAACCGCCCATCCAAAGATCGTGTCGATATCTGGCCGAGCATGGAGTTCGCGAACCGCTGCCGTACGTACGATCACAGATTTGTCTTGTGCAGCCTCAACTAACGCTTCCGAACTCCAAGACTTAAGCCCTTCTGAGACGAGCAACCTCAAGAGGGATGCAGATGCATCCAAGCTGTCAATCATAGTGGACCGCCATTTGATCTCGCGTTTACGCCATTACCGACTTTTGCTAAGGAGCGGCTCCTTCTGCAACTCCGAGCCTTCTGAATCGCCTTCATTTGGTCCTGTCTCGGCCTCGCGCAGGAAGCCAATGATCTGCTCTTCGGAAAAACGCTTCTTCACGTCCAATCTCCTTCTTGTGGGGGATTGAACTCGAAACCGGGGCGCTACTCAAATTTGGGGGGACGTCGGGATGTCGCCGTCGAAAGGCTTCACGCAGACATCCTTCGCGCGTAAGTAAGCATAGCGGTGTATCCCGCAGTGCCAAAAGCCATGGCATCGCGCGTGGAAAGGTTGTCCTAAATCGTGTTGAGTCATTCGCTGCGGACACGAGCTTGCGGGGCAAGGCGGCCGTGGTGTGTCTGCTCAGATACCAGCCGTTGACGACGAAGCGGTCACCGGTATTGAACTTGGCTTCCCGGAGTATGCATGAGCAGCAAATTTCGGACCATCGGTGACGGCTAAGAATAACCTTACCCGCCCAGACGCTCGATGAAATTGATTTTCCAGGAACGTACCATTTCCGAATAGGGCGCCGCGCCGTCGGCCATTTGATTGATTTGCCCAAGTATCATGTCCTGCATGAATTTGAGACGCGCTGGAAAGTCTTGAATAGACGGTCGAGGCAGTGAATTCGCGATGTTGGCCATGCTCAGATCCTGAATGATGCAGCCCAGCTCCAACGCAAGCCCCCCCATGAACTCTAACTGCCGCAGTATGCGGGTGCGTTCTTGCACGAGGCCCAGGCGATTTAGACCATAAACTTCGATCGACTTGGCTCCCCTCTTGCTGCTTGCGGAAGGAGTGCCCGGCAAAACCAGCCCGAGCGGAGTTTCTTCGTGCACGGAAAAATGGAGGTGTTCCCTCGGGTCGTCGACCGTCGGGTCTAACAACAGCGGCTTCTCGGCCGACAGCAATCCGCGCTCATCACGAACGTGAACACACCCCTCGTCTAGTGGGAAGTGATCCTGCTTGCCCGACTTCACATGCGGTAGCGCCGCTGTCGCGAATCCGAAAGGGTCAGCCAGCTCGGTGCCTGCGGGAACGGCTCGCTGGTGTCGTTCTCTATTGCAGTCGATGCAACTAGGCAGCAGATTTTCCCAGCACATGGCCAGCCACCAGTACCCTGGATGGCCTACGGCTTCGCTTACACCCCCCTTAGGACGGTAGTGTTCAACGTCCACTGGGGCCGACGCCGAATAAAACGTCTCGCAGTAGGCACATTTGCCGTGGAATAAGAGGGCTAAGGCTCGTCTGACGTCGTCATGGCGATACGCCTTATAGATGAAAGCGCCTTTTGGGTTTTTTCGCCTCTGATGGGCTTTTGCCCGCATCAATTCGCTCTTACCCTTGCTGTCTTTTGCGTCCAGGCAGTCGGGTCGCTTGACAGATGCGCGGTTCACCTTGCGCATTAAGCGGTCCCCTTAAGAGCGTCTATGATGCGGCGCCTTACCTGGGCCCTCCGCTCGGACATTTGCTCGGCGCGCATGGACGCCCTCTCCTGGAGATATTCGGCCACCGCTTCTTGCACGACCCGTTGGGCCTCGCTTGTTCCAATTGGAAGAGCCGATGCAATCTCGCGCCGAAACGCCTCAACGGCATCGCGGTCTAGACCTTCACGCGACCCTTCTGCCAAAAGAGTCGCGATTCTCGCCATTCTGCTGTCGGTAGCGTGATCATCAGTAGAGTTAAGCTGGAACAGATCAGAGGTCAACAGCTGCTCGACACGTAAAAGACTTATCGGCGGTATGTTCTCGAGC
Source organism: Xanthomonas sp. NCPPB 2632 (assembly GCF_041228075.2). Lineage (NCBI taxonomy): Bacteria > Pseudomonadati > Pseudomonadota > Gammaproteobacteria > Lysobacterales > Lysobacteraceae > Xanthomonas > Xanthomonas sp. NCPPB 2632. The sequence continues at coordinate 25,063 of NZ_CM192979.1, read as the reverse complement.
TTCTCCACCACTCCATGGCCCTGGCCAGTGCGCCGGATCACAACCACTTCATTGTCGTCCATGCCGCGCAGGCAAAGGGGGTCATGCGTTGTCAGGATGAAAGTCATATTGGGGAGCGCTTCGCGTAGTGCGTCGACGATTGCGATCTTCCAGCGTGGGTGAAGATGAGCTTCGATCTCATCAATCAATATCACGCCTCGTGCCGTGTGTAGGCTCTCGAAATCCCTATAGACGCTGCGATTCATAAGCCCATGCATAACATCACAGGCCATCGCAAGCACAGAACGATACCCGGATGATGCCCTTCGCAAGGGCACAATGGACGCCGGTTCTCCATCCGCACGAAAGGCCGTGACCAAGTAACACTTGCCTTTTTCAGGGTCTCTGATGAGCACATCGAATTCAGCGTCGATGCTTAGTATCGTTCGGAGCGCGCGCGTTATCATTGCGAACCGGTCATCGGGAAGCCTGCTCAGCCACTTCTCGGGGTTTGGCAAGTCGCTCGCATCAAACAGATTGGCGATGTGGGCCTTCCCGAAACGTCGTGAATGACTATCGCCGTACTTTCGGAATGCGCCGTACGCAAAGACCGGCACCTCTTCGTCGCTGCTGGTCAGCGGAGGTAAGACTATGCGCGAGCCGATATTTAACTGTTTAACGTGATGTACGGTTCCTTCTGAAAGGGTCACCGTTACTTGAGTCGAATAACTCGGGGCAATGTAAGGTTGCCCAAAATAGTCGTGAGAGAGTATCAAATCGTTATCAGAAATGTTGAGTGCATTGCGCGCAGCGGGCTTAGCTAGAGCGAGTGCAATCGCCTCAAGAATGGAGCTTTTTCCAGTGGCGTTCTCTCCGAGAATAAGAAGCGCGGGAGCACGCCGCCTTTTGTTCTGGCTGGCGGATTCATCTGGCATCGTTAGCTGAAGATGCTCGATCGCTTTAAAGCGCACTATCTCGACCTTGCTCAGACGCGCGTGACTCGGGCGGCGCAGCGGAGCGGTCACGGGCTTCGAGGGTGCACTCCGCTCCCTGTCAAATAGCGTCTCGGCGCGATCGAAAAAGATGAAGCCCTGCCCGTCTAGAGATAGGCGTCGGAAGGCGTTGCCTATGGAGTGCCTAGTGATCGCCGCGCGACTTCCGGTGAGTTTGCTGATTGTGGTCCATAGACTGCGGAGTAACAGGTACCACGTACCACCGAATTCGAGTTCATCAAAGCGAAAGAGCTTCTCTGACACGCCGCGTTGATTCTGCAACGCCGACCGGAGCTGATGCCGGTATTCCTTATGTCGTTGCCGACGCGCATCGACCAATTTCGATGCATTGAGATGGAAGTGAATTATCGTTTCCGCACCCTTTCGGGAAGTTCCTTCGAGCAGTCCTTCCGGGCCAATCCAAAAGTGACGCTGAAAGTCACGATCGTGACAAGGATCCAGTAGAAGCGCGTCCTCCTTCGGCGGGTAATCGTCAGCCGGCCATAACCCATTGTTGTGAGCTACGTAGCGGCGGATGACTTCCACACCGGGGATGGCCGCTCGCGGCCCTCTGACAGGAAAGTAAGCCTGTTCTTCAGGCATGCATGAATAGCATGCGGGATAGAAGTTTTGCCAGGCCAGATCGAGCCAGCAGTAATAGAGATGAGCGTACTCACTCTTAACGTAAGGCTCCGCTTCGCCTCGCGGTCGGAACTTAAGGATTCTGGTATCAACACTCGACTCGCAAAAGGCGCATCGCCCTTTGAACAGTCGGCGTAGCGCATCCTGCATCCCGCCTTCCTCAAGGTTTAATACGCCAGTGCCTGGATAAGACTGAGCTCGGCGCTCTTCAGACTGGTCCATAAAAACAAGCAACTCATCCCGCAGCATTTTCGGCACGCTGCCGGTGAGGGTTTGCGGTGGCGGCTCGTTGCCGCGATCGACGTATTGCATACGCTCTATTTCGTCCATGTAAGCATTAGGCCCATCGTACGGGCATCGTGATATTGCCTCGGCCGTTGGCCACGGCGCAATGCCTTTCCGCTCCTCGAACGCCTTCCCTGTTTTCGCCCCTCATGCCGCATTCTCGGCAGAATAGAGATTAACCGGTCCGCGCGTAGTTTGCGTATCGATGAGCGCTTTAGTCCCCACCCTGACGATCTTGATCGATAGCGGACTGATGTCTCGACTTAGTCCAGACGAAGTCGAGGTCGCTTCGGCAAGCAACCTATAATAGCCGGGACGGTGCACGAGTCCCCGCGAACGGCCGGCATTATGCCCGTGGATTCAAAACAACTCGCCCTGCGGCGAATGAATCCTCGGCGGCACAAAGTTCGACGTATCCAGCACCGTATCCCACGCCCGGTGCAGCCCCGCCTTCCTCGACGCCACCTGCACCCGCTTCCGAATGATGTCCGCGAACACTCCCTGCCCCCGCATACGCGTCGCAAAGTTTGAGTCGTAATCCTTTCCGCCATTCATCTGTTGAATCAGGCTGATGATGTGCGATGCGCGATCTGGATAGTGCAACTCCAGCCATTCGCGGAAAAGTTGCTTGAGCTCATGCGGCAGACGCACGCAGGTGTAGCCGATAGATCGTGCGCCAGCCACACCGGCCTGCTCGATGATCGCCTCAACATCGCGCTCATTAAGCGCAGGGATAATGGGCGCGACCAGCACGCCCACCGGCACACCTGCCTTACTCAAGGTTTCCACCGCCTTCATCCTCCGGTGCGGCGCGCTCGCCCGCGGTTCCAGCTTGGACGCCAGCTTGTTGTCCAGCGAGTTGATAGAGATGAAGACCTGCACGAGATTTCGTTCCGCCATCGGTACGAGGATGTCCAGGTCGCGTTCGATCAACGCGTTCTTGGTCACGATCGTGCACGGATGGTTGCACTCGTTGAGTAGCGCGAGCGCCGCACGCGTGAGCCGCCACTTCTTTTCGATCGGCTGGTACGGATCGGTGTTGCTACCGATGTTGATCGGCTGGCAGGTGTAGTTCTTACGCGCCAGTTCGTGACGGAGCACCTCGGCCAGGTTGCTCTTGGCGAACAGCTTGGTTTCGAAGTCGAGACCGGCCGAGAGGTTGAGGTAGCCATGCGACGGGCGGGCATAGCAGTAGATGCAGCCATGCTCGCAACCCCGGTAGGGATTGGTGGCACGGTCGAAGCCGATGTCCGGGGAGTCGTTGCGGGTGATGACGCTGCGGGCAAGCTCCTCGCGCACTTCGGTGGCCGGACGCCGCGCTTCCTCTTCGCGCGGCCAGCCGTCGTCTTCGGCGTGGTAACGCACGGACTCGAACCGGCCTTCCGGGTTGGAGGCGGCGCCGCGGCCTTTATGCTTGCGGAACAGGGGGATAGGGGTCGACATGCGTACAAATGTACGCCACTTTCGTCTCAGAAGCCGGGATACGGTTCGCAGAATGCCGAATGCGGGCCAAGGTCGGGCGGGGCTGCCAGGCCACCGCCCGCCAGACCGTCAATCCTCCAACGGCACATCCTTGGTCTCGCGCACGAAGAACAACCCGATGACGAAGGTCATCAGCGCCACGGCCACCGGATACCACAGGCCGTAGTAGATATCCCCTTTCCACGCCACCAGCATGAAGCCGATGGTGGGCACGAAGCCGCCGAACCAGCCGTTGCCGATGTGGTACGGCAGGCTCATGGACGTGTAGCGGATACGCGTCGGGAACATCTCCACCAGCCACGCGGCGATGGGTCCGTAGACCATCGTGACGTAGAGCACCAGGATGGCCAGCAGGAGCACCAGCATCGGATAGTTCGCCTGTGCCGGGTCGGCCTTCTCGGGGTACCCCGCCGTCTTCACCTGGGCGGCGACCTTCGCGGTGAACGCCTTGCTCTGCTCGGTGAAGGCCGCCTTGTCCAGGCTGCCACCCTCGAACGATTCGATCACCGCGTCGCCGATCTTCACCGTGGCCAGCGTGCCCGCGGGTGCGGCGGCGTTGGTATACGGAATGCCCTTCTTCGCCAGCACGCTCTTGGCGACATCGCACGAGCTGGTGAAGGTCTTCTTGCCCACCGGGTCGAACTGGAAGGTGCACGCCTCCGGATCGGCGGTGACGACGACCGGTGCGGCCGCAGCGGCGGCTTCCACGGCGGGATTGCCGAAGTGGGTCAGGCCCTTGAAGATCGGGAACATCGTCAGTGCCGCGATCAGGCAACCGGCCAGCACCACCGGCTTGCGGCCGATGCGGTCGGACAGCCAGCCGAAGAAAACGAAGAAGGGCGTGCCGATCAGCAACGCGCCGGCGATCAGCAGGTTGGCGGTGGTGCCGTCGATCTTCAGGCTTTGCGTCAGGAAATACAGCGAATAGAACTGGCCCGTGTACCAGACCACGGCCTGGCCGGCGGTGGCGCCGAACAGTGCCAGGATCACCAGCCGCAGGTTCTTCCATTGGCCGAAGGCTTCGGTCAGCGGCGCCTTCGACTGCTTGCCCTCGGCTTTCATCTGCTGGAACACCGGCGACTCGTGCAGTTGCAGGCGGATGTACACCGATACGCCGACCAACACCGCGGAAAGCAGGAACGGAATGCGCCAACCCCAGGCTTCGAACGCCTCGGTGCCCAGGCCCAGTCGCGTGCCGAGGATGACCAGCAGCGAGAGGAACAGGCCGAACGTGGCGGTGATCTGGATGAAGCTGGTGTACAGCCCGCGCTTGCCCGGCGGCGCATGTTCCGCCACATAGGTCGCCGCACCACCGTATTCACCACCCAGGGCCAGGCCCTGCAACAGGCGCAGCAGGATGAGCAGCACGGGCGCGGCCACGCCCATCGTCGAATACCCGGGCAACACGCCGACCAGGAACGTCGAGGTGCCCATGATCAGGATGGTGATGAGGAAGGTGTACTTGCGCCCGATCAGGTCGCCGATGCGACCGAACACGATGGCGCCGAACGGACGCACGGCAAAGCCGGCGGCGAACGCAAGCAGGGCGAAGATGAACTGGCTGGTCTCGTTCAATCCCGTGAAGAACTGCTTGCCGATCAGCGCGGCCAGCGAGCCGTAAAGGTAGAAGTCGTACCACTCGAACACGGTGCCCAGGCTGGACGCGAAGATCACGCGCCGGTGGCTGGTGCCGATGCTGCCGTCGGCACGCAGGCCGCTTGCGGTAGTCGCCATGTCGCTCCCCTTAGAACCGGTAGTTGCCGTTGAGCGTGAGTTCGTTGCCGGCGGTTTTCTGCCGGCCCAGGCCGTTGGTGGTGGTCGAGTCGAGGTTGGCGTGGATCCACTCCACGCTGAAATCGAACGGCCCGGTGGTGTACTGCAGGCTGGCCGCTTTCTGGCGGCTCTTCAGCAGGCCGGGGGTGTTCGCCGCGCGCCAGCGCAGCACGTCGTTCTCGTCGGGCTTGCTGACCGAGGCGAATGCATACACCGTCCAGTGCGGATCGAACTTGTAGCCCGCCTGCAGGTAACCGCCCTTGTCCTTGATGTCGCCGAACTGCGAGAGGTCGCCGAACAGTTCGCCGATCGCATTGCCGGTGTACACCACGCTCTTGAAGATGAACTTGCCGGGCGTCCACAGGCCGCCCAGTTCCACCGCCGTGCTCTTCAGGTTGCTCTTGATCGGCGTGGCGGTAAGGCCATCCACGCCGTGCAGGTCCACCTTGCTGTAATGGCCGGCCACGAAGGCCTGCCAGTTGCCGCCCTTGGCGGTGAGGCGCGCCTCCACCTGCGGCTTGAAGCCCGCGTTGCCGGCGGTCTGGTAGTTGGTGGTCGCGTTGGTGCCGGGGCCGTTCCAGCTGCCCTGCAGCACGGCCATGTCGAAGCGCCACTTGGTGCCTTCGGAACCGTGATTGAGTTCCTGCATCCAGATGGCCCCGGGGAAGCGCCAGCCGATCACGCCGCTGCCGTAGCCCAGCGGAAACGCGATATGCGACAGCGACTGCGGGATGTAATCGAGCGGGAACATCAGGTCCCACATCTGGCCGATGCGGAACGTGGTGCCGGTGCTGGCGTTGGCGATGTCCATGTACGCCTGGCGCATGCGCAGTTCCGGCTGCGAGCCGGCGTAGGCACCGGTGCCGTTGAAGCCGCCGAAGAAATCCATCTCGATGCGGCCGCTGCCGGCCCAGTTCTCGTTGAACTTCGCTCCGGTGAAGTCCAGCCAGAAGCGCGTGTTGCGCACGTCCACGCCGCTGACGCGACCATCGGCGCGGTTGGTGCCACCGGCCGGGATCGGATACTCCGAGTTGGCGCCGTTACCGTAGGTATAGGCCTTGTTCTGGGTGAAGGCGCTGGCGTTGATGAAGCCGTGCAGCGCCAGCGACACGCCGGGCGCCGTGCCGGTAGTGAAGGCGGGCTTGGCGGGGACGGTCGCCACCACTTTCTCCACCTTGGCCACTTTCTCCTCGGTCTGCTGCGACTGGACCTGCGCCGCCTGGGCCGTGGTCGCCGCCTCCGTGGTCTGCGTCTTTTGCTCCTGGATCATCGCCTTCAGTTCCGCCAGCTGCTGCTCGAGCTGGTTGACCCGCGACTCCAGCGCCGCCTCGCGGCTCGTGGTTTTCTTCGATCGCGACTGGGCGTGGGCGAGGTCCGGCACCGCCGCCATCGGCAGCATCAGGGCACAGGCCACACTGAGGGCGATGGCCTTGCGGCCACCGTAACGGTTCGTCTTCATCATGGTCTCCCCAACCATTGGCAGCGCGAGCATGTGGCCGTTACGGCCGGGGTTCCATTCGCCAAAGGTCGAAACTCGACCAAAGTCGTAGCCGGTGCGACCCCTCGGGTCGCGTGGCGGGGATAAACTTCCCCTCATAGCCCCAACGCCGTCCTTACAGGAGCACGCATGTCCGACATCCATCCCGTCGATCCCGCTTTCGCCGCCACCGCGCGCGTCGGCAAGGCCGACTACGAGGCCAACTACGCCCGCTCCGTGCAGGACCCGGAAGGCTTCTGGAAGGACATGGCCACGCGGATCGACTGGATCGTGCCGCCGACGAAAATCAAGGATGTCTCGTTCGACCCGGCCAACCTGCACATCCGCTGGTACGAGGACGGCCAACTCAACGTGTCCGCCAACTGCCTCGACCGGCACCTGGCGACGCGCGGCGACAAGACCGCCATCATCTTCGAGGGTGACGACCCCGGCGAGTCGCGCAGCCTGACCTACCGCGAGCTGCACACCGAGGTCTGCAAGTTCGCCAACACGCTGAAGAACCTGGGCGTGGCCAAGGGCGACCGCGTGCTGATCTACCTGCCGATGATTCCCGAAGCGGCGGTGGCCATGCTGGCCTGCGCACGCATCGGCGCCGTGCACTCGGTGGTGTTCGGCGGTTTTTCGCCGGATTCCGTGGCGGCACGCATCGCCGACTCCGGCGCCAAGCTGGTCATCACGGCCGACGAAGGGTGTCGCGGCGGCAAGAAGATCCCGCTCAAGGCGAACGTGGACGAATCGCTCACCAGGCCGGGCACGAACAGCGTGCATACCGTGGTGGTGGTGCGCCGCACCGGCGGCGCCATCCACATGCAGTCGCCGCGCGATCGCTGGTACCACACGCTGATGGAAGGCCAGTCCGCGGAGTGCGCGTACGAGGCGATGAACGCGGAAGATCCGCTGTTCACCCTGTACACCTCCGGCTCCACGGGCCAGCCCAAGGGCGTGCTGCACACCAGTGCGGGATACCTGGTCTATACCAGCCTCTCGCACGAACTGACCTTCGACCTGCGCGAAGACGACATCTACTGGTGCACCGCCGATGTGGGCTGGATCACCGGCCACAGCTATGTCGTGTATGGCCCGCTGGCCAATGGCGCCACCGTGGTGATGTTCGACGGTGTGCCCAACTACCCGGACTTCAGCCGCTTCTGGCAGGTGGTCGACAAGCACAAGGTAACGCTGTTCTACACCGCGCCCACCGCCATCCGCGCGCTGATGCGCGAGGGCGACGAGCCGGTGAAGAAGACCTCGCGCAAGAGCCTGCGCGTGCTGGGCACGGTGGGTGAGCCGATCAACCCGGAAGCCTGGAACTGGTACCACCGCGTGGTGGGCGAATCGCGCTGCCCCATCGTCGATACCTGGTGGCAGACCGAGACCGGCGGCTTCATGATCACGCCACTGCCCGGTGCCACCGCCCTCAAGCCCGGCTCCGCCACCACGCCGTTCTACGGCATCGTGCCTGCCATCGTCGATGCCGAGGGCCGGCCGCAGGAAGGCGCCGCCAGCGGCAACCTGGTGATCACCGATTCGTGGCCGGGCCAGATGCGCACGGTGTACGGCGACCACCAGCGTTTCATCGACACCTATTTCAAGACCTATCCCGGTAACTACTTCACCGGTGACGGCGCTCGCCGCGACGAGGACGGTTACTACTGGATCACCGGTCGCGTCGACGACGTGATCAACGTATCCGGTCATCGCATCGGCACCGCCGAGGTGGAGAGCGCCCTCGTGTCGCACGCCAAGGTCGCCGAGGCGGCCGTGGTCGGCTGTGCCCACGACATCAAGGGCCAGGGCATCTATGCCTTCGTCACGCTGAAGGCGGGGGAGACCGGCAGCGACGAACTGGCGAAGGAACTGGTGGCCGCGGTGCGCAAGGAGATCGGCCCGATCGCCGCGCCGGATCACCTGCAGTGGGCGCCGGGCCTGCCGAAGACGCGGTCGGGCAAGATCATGCGGCGCATCCTGCGCAAGATCGCAGAGAACCAGCCCGACCAGCTGGGCGACGTGTCCACGCTGGCAGACCCGGGCGTCGTGCAGAACCTGGTCGACCAGCGGTTGATCCGGTGATGTCCGGCCGCCCGTGTCGTCGCGGTCGCTGATGGCCGACGTCCTCATCGCCGACGACCATCCGCTGTTCCGCGATGCCTTGCAGCGCGCGGTGCTGGCGGCGTTGCCCGATGCCGTCGTGCACACGGCGGACAGCGTGCCGGCGCTGTTCGCGCTGATCGAATCGCTGCCGGACGCGGACCTGCTGCTGATGGATCTGCACATGCCGGGCGCACGCGGCTATTCCGCGCTGGCGCATATCCGCGGCCAGTACCCGGGGCTGCCCACGCTGGTGGTTTCGGGACACGAGGAAGCGCAGGTGGCGCGTCGTGCGCTGGGCCATGGTGCATCGGCGTACATCCCGAAGTCGGCCTCTGTCGAACAGATCGTGGAGGCGGTGCGTACCGTGCTGGACGGCGACGTGTGGCTGCCGCACCAGCTGGTCGGTGGCAACGTGGAGCTCAAGCCCGACGAGGCGGCCGTCGCCGCGCGTGTGGCGTCACTCACGCCGCAGCAGTTCCGTGTGCTCGGCATGATCGCCGAGGGCTTGCTCAACAAGCAGATCGCCTACGACCTGGGCGTCTCCGAGGCCACGGTGAAGGCGCACATGACGGCGATCATGCGCAAGCTGGGCGTGTCCAACCGCACGCAGGTGGCGCTGGCGGCAAGCCACCTGGACGTGGACAAGGAAGCCTTCCCGGGAAACACCGTGGAACCCTGAAACGCCGCAGGGCGCGGCACCGGGCGTGGCATCGACTCATCCCGCGCCGGCGCCGGTACCTGTGCGTTTCGCCAGCGCCACCAGCAGCGCGCGCAGCGCGGCCGGCCGCACCGGCTTGTGCAGCACCGGGTATCCCAGCGTACGCGCACGCTGCTTCAGCGCCGTGCTGCCGTCGGCCGTGACCAGGGCCGCGGGCGGCATCGGAACGATGGTCGTGCCGATGTGTTGCAGGGCGTCCACGCCATCCATGCCTTCGCCCAGGTGATAGTCGGCAAGGATGAGATCCACGTGCGTGCTCGAGAGCACCGCCAGCGCCGCGGGTACGTCGATGGCCACGCGGCAATCCACGCCCCAACGGCCCAGCAGGGCCTGCATGCCCTCCAGGATGGTGTCGTCGTTGTCGAGGCACAGCACCGTCAGCGGCAGTTGCTCGCCGCCGGGACGCGCCATCGTCGGCGCGCGCTTGCGCGATACCGCCGCCGTGCGCGGCACGGTGATGCTGAAGCAGCTGCCACGCCCGACCCGCGAGCGCAGTCCCAGTGTATGGCCGAGGATGCCGGCCAGGCGCTCGCAGATCGACAGCCCAAGGCCGAGACCTTTTTCGCCCCACGGCGACGGACGCTCCAGCCGCTGGAACTCACCGAAGATGCGTGCCTGCTGCTCCGGCGCGACACCGGGCCCCGTATCCCATACCTCGATGCGCAGGTAGTCCCCCTCATGGCGCACCCCCAGCACGACGCCACCCGTGCGGGTGTAGCGCAACGCGTTGGAGAGGAAGTTGGCCACGATGCGTCGCAGCAGCTGCGCGTCCGAGCGCACGGAAAGCGATGACGGCACTACGTGCAGCGTGAGGCCGCGCTGCTCGGCCACCACGGCAAACTGCTGCTTCAGCGAATCGAACAGGTCCGCGAGGGCGAAGGGGAGTACCTCGGGCCGGTAGCTGCCGGCATCCAGGCGCGAGACATCCAGCAAGGCGTCCAGCAGGTCCTCGGCCGCGCGGAACGACGCATCGATGCGTTCGGCCAGGCCGGCCGCTTCCGTGTCCAGGCCGGGATGTTGGCGCAGCGCCGAGGTGAACAAGCGGGCGGCGTTCAACGGTTGCAGAAGGTCGTGGCTGGCGGCAGCAAGGAAACGTGTCTTCGACGCATTGGCCGCTTCCGCGTCGCGTCGCGCCATCGCCGTGGCGTTCAACGCCTCCGACAACTCGGCCGTGCGTACCTCCACCCGTTGTTCCAGGGTTTCGTTCGCATCGATCAGGGCCTGCTCCACGGTCTTGTACGCGGTGACATCGGTGAACGTGGTGACAAAGCCGCCGCCGGGTAGTGCGCGGCCGCGCATCTCGATCACCGTGCCGTCGGGGCGTACGCGCGAGAACACGTGCGGCGAGCCGGCACGCATGTAGCGGATACGCTTGGCGACATGCTCGTCCACCTCGCCGGGCCCGCATTCGCCGAGCTCGGCGTTCCAGCGAATCAGGTCCGCCACGGGCAGACCAACGTAGACCATGCCCTCGGGATAGTCGAACAGCTCCATGTAGCGGCGATTCCATGCCACCAGGCGCATGTCGCCGTCCACCACGCTGATGCCTTGCGAGACGTTTTCCAGCGTCGTGGACAACAGTTCGCGGTTGAAGCGCAGCTCCTGCGAGGCTTCGTCGAGCAGCGCCATGGCCTCGGCGATGTCCAGTCCGGTACCGGACAGCGCACCCATCAGGATGCGTCGTGCGCTGGCCGCGCCCACGGCGCTCGCCAGCAGGCGTTCGGTGAACTGGATCAACGGACGGTCCGCGGCATCCGACGATTCCAGTGCCACGCCGTGGCGCTCGCCGTATTCATGGAACGCACGCGCGGTGACGCGCTCACCGACGATACGGCCGGCGATGGTGCCCAGGTCGCGCACGGTGACGCGACCGCGCCAGTCGCCGGCGCCGCCGGCGCTGCGCACGAAGGGATCGACGAACAGCGCCGCGTGCAGCCGCTCGGCCACGCTGGGTCGAAAGCGCAGGGAGATGAAGACCAGGCAGCCGACGTTGGTCAGCAGCGACCAGAAGGTGCCGTGCGTCACCGGCTCCCAGCCGGTCAGGTGGAACAGCTCGGTGGGTTTCAGCCAGGCGATGCCGAACGGGCCATCCTGCATCCATGAGGTACCGATCCATCCCGCACGCGTCATGGCGGGTAGCAGCAGGGTATAGGCCCACACGGCAAAGCCGGCCAGCAGGCCCACCTGCACGCCGCTGCGGCTGGCACCGCGCCAGTACAGGGCGGAGACGATGGCCGGCGCGAACTGCGCCACCGCAGCGAAGGAGAGCAGGCCCGTGGCGGCAAGGTTTTCCGCATCCGCGATGATGCGGTAGTAAACGTACGCCATGGCGGCCAGGCCGACGATCGCGATGCGTCGGATCAGCAGCACGGTACTGGACAGGTCCGCGCGCTTCTCCAGGTCCAGGCGACGGATGCGCAACAGCATCGGCATGACCAGGTCGTTGCTGATCATCGTGGCGAGCGCCACCGCCGCGACGATCACCATGCCGGTGGCCGCTGAGAAGCCGCCGATGAAGGCGAGCAGGGCCATGCCCGTGTCGCCGTGCGCAAGCGGCAGGTTGAGTACCCATGCATCCACGTGGCCCCCGGTCACCTGCGACAGGCCCAGGCCCGCGCTGACGATCGGCAGCACGGCGAGCGAGATCAGCACCATGTAGATCGGGAACAGCCAGCGGGCGCGGCGCAGGTCGCGCGGATCCTCGCATTCCACCACGCCGATCTGGAACTGGCGCGGCAGGCAGAACATGGCGCAGAAGGCGAGCAGGGTCTGCGCCACGAAGCCGGGCGGCATGCTGCCCTTTTCAATCTGCTGGAGCGGCGCCCGCAGCGTTTCCTGCAAGCCGGGGCCATGTCGCCAGGCGTAGATGCCGATGGCGACGAAAGCCAGCAGCTTGACCAGTGACTCCGCCGCCACGGCCAGCATCATGCCGTGGTGGTGTTCGGTGGCGTCGATGGTGCGCGTGCCGAACAGGATGGCGAAGACGGCGAGCAGGGCGGCACACCACAGCGCCGTGTCACCGAACCACCACGCGGAGTTGCCGGCGCCGAGCACGGCGAACGACATCGCCACGGCTTTGAACTGCAATGCGATGTACGGAATGATGGCGACCACGGCGATCACGGCCACCAGCGCCGCCAGGCCGTGCGACTTGCCGAAGCGCGCGGCGATGAAATCGGCGATCGAGGTGATGTTGCGCTCCCGGGCCACCAGCACCAGGCGCTCGAGCAGGCCGAAGCCCAGCACGAACAACAGCAGGGGTCCCAGGTAGATCGGCAGGTAGGCCAGCCCGGAACGCGCCGCGGTGCCGACCGCGCCGTAGAACGTCCACGACGAGCAATACACCGCCAGCGCCAGGCTGTAGACCAGGGGACGCAGACGGGGTTGCCGCGGATACAACGGCCGACGGTCGCCCACGTAGGCGATGACGAACAGCAGCCCCACGTAGAGCAGGGCCACCAGCAGCAGAAGCCATCCTGCGATCACGTTACCTCGCTCCCCCTTCGACAGCGTTTCGATTCTAAGGCACGCGGGCGCACTTGCCGTCGTTGCCGTTCCCACGCAGCATCGTCACCATGCCCCAGCTCCCACCTATCCCGCCGCTCGCGGACGACGACATCCATGTCTGGCACACACCGTGGCCCGGCGGCAGAGGGGATAGCCACTTCGCGGCGCTCGTCGCGGCATACGCCGGCCCCGGCGCACCGGACATCGTTCGCGGCGACCAGGGCAAGCCCCTGTTGCCGCCACCCTTCGACAACCTCGGCTTCAGCTGGTCGCACAGCGGCGATGTCGCGGTGCTGGCGATCGGCCGGGGGCCGGCGGGATTCCTGCTGGGCGTGGACGTGGAAACGGAGCGCCCGCGTGCCCGGGCCTTGGAGCTGGCCCGGCGCTTCTTCGCGACCGAAGAGGCCGCCTGGCTGGAAAGCCTCGCGGACGATCAGCGTGCAGCTGGCTTCCTGGCGCTGTGGACTGCCAAGGAAGCCGTGCTGAAGGCCCATGGTGGCGGGCTGTCCTACGGCCTGCACCGTGCCGCGTTCACGATCCGCGGGGAAGAGGCGCTGCCACTCGCGTTCGATGGCGACCTCGGCCCGGCCGACGCATGGCAGGTGCGGGCGCTGCCGCTGGGCGAGGGAAGGCGGGGCGCGGTGGCCTGGCGTGGGGGTGAACGCCGGGTCCGCGTCTTCACATCTTCGCTTTGAACCTTTTCGGCGTCGGCCGTGTCTCAGTTACGTGTGTGTGTGAGCCGTGGAGTGCGCCACAGGGAGGTGGCGCGTTATGCTGGGAAGACAGTCATTACGCACGTCGCGAAGGTGGCGTGCGTTTTTTTTGGACCGTCGATGACCCTACTCAGCGTCAACCTCAACAAGATCGCCGTGCTGCGCAACTCGCGCGGTGGCAACGAACCCTCCATCGCCAAGGCCGCGCACACGTGCATCGATGCGGGCTGCGGCGGTATCACGGTGCATCCCCGGCCGGACATGCGTCACGTCACCCCCGCCGATGTCCGCGTCATCGCGGGCCTGCTGCGCGGGCGCGTGGAATACAACATCGAGGGCAATCCCTTCGCGGAGGCACGCGGCGCCTATCCCGGCCTACTGGAACTGGCGCGGGAAGTACGCCCCACCCAGGTGACCCTGGTACCGGACGGCGACGGCCAGATCACCTCCGATCACGGTTTCGATCTCACGGCCGACATCGAGACGCTCCGCCCCGTGGTGGCCGCGTTCCGTGAGTTGGGCTGCCGCGTCAGCGTGTTCGTCGACGCCGGCGGCGCCGGGTTTGCGGAGGCCAGGGCTATCGGCGTCGATCGCGTCGAGTTGTATACCGGGCCCTACGCGGAGGCCTTCGAGCAGGGCGACGCGCGGCGCGAGCTGGCCGCGTTTGCCGACACCGCGCAACGCGCGCAACAGGCGGGGTTGGCCGTGAATGCGGGCCACGACCTCAGCCAGGCCAACCTGGGCACGTTCAAGTCGGCCATTCCCGGGCTGGCGGAGGTGTCGATCGGCCATGCCCTGATCGGTGAGGCCTTGTACGACGGCCTGTCGCGAACGGTACGCGCCTACCTCGATATTCTCTCGTAAAAAAAAACCCCGCCGAGAGGCGGGGTTTTCGTCTAACCGGACAGACCATGGATCAGTTCGAGTTAACGAAACCGATCTTGGTCAGGCCCTGGCCCTTTGCGTCGGAAAGCACGCGAGCCACGGCCTCGTACTGTGCCGCGTCGTCCGCGTCGATCTGCAGTTCCGGCTGGTTCGACTGCTGGGCGATCACCGCGATCTGGGCCTTGAGGCCAAGCTCGTCAACCGGCGTGTCGTTCCAATAGAGCGAGCCATCCTGGCGGATCTGCAGCCGGACGGGATCCGGCGGGTTCTCTGGGTTTTGCACGTTCGGATTCGGCTGCGGAAGATCGATCTTGATCTTATGCGACAGCATCGGAGCCGTGATCATGAAGATGATCAGGAGCACCAACATGACGTCGACGAGCGGCGTCACGTTGATGTCCGCCATGGGACCACCAGAGTTGCCTGAACTGAATGCCATTTTCGTTACTCCTTGCCGGTCGACATGAAGCCGACGTGGACCATACCGGCTTCCTTGGCATCGCCAAGGATCTTCTTCACCACCTTGTACTCGGTGGTGCGGTCCGCACGGATCTGGAGTTCCGGCTGCGGCGACTTCGCCGCCGCAACCGCAAACTGGGCCTTCAGTTCAGCCTCGCTGACTTCACCGTCATTGAGGAAGTACGTACCGTCCGGCTTGACCGCGAGATCCATCGGTTCGACCGGGGTGTCATCCTTAACGTTCGGATTAGCCTTCGGCAGATCGATCTGGACCTTATGGGACATCAGGGGTGCCGTGATCATGAAGATGATCAGCAGAACCAGCATCACGTCGACGAGCGGCGTGACGTTGATTTCCGACATCGGGCCACCGCTGTTGCCACCGCTGGACATAGCCATGGGTCAGCTCCTTACTTCTTGACGACGACCGGCGCCGTACCTTCGACGCGAGCGCCGGTGGCGAAGAAGTCGTGCAGGTCATGCGCGAATTCGTCGAACTTGGCGTAGGTCAGGCGGTTGGAGCGCATGAAGAAGTTGTACGCGAGCACGGCCGGGATAGCGGTGAACAGACCGAACGCGGTCATGATCAGCGCCTCACCGACAGGACCGGCGACCTTGTCCATCGATGCGGAACCCGAAGCGGCGATACCGATCAGCGCGTGGTAGATACCCCACACCGTACCGAGAAGACCGATGAACGGGGCCGAGGAGCCGACCGTGGCGAGCAGGGTCAGGCCACCTTCCAGACGCAGGCTCTCGCGAGCGACGGCCTGGCGGAGTGCGCGGTCGATGAATTCCGAACGCGACAGCGTTTCGGCGAGGCGACCGCCAGCAGCCTGCTGGTGGTGAGCGACGGCCGAAGCGGCATCGAGCGCGATCTTCGAGAACGGTTCGCCCTTCGGCTGCTCTTCGAGCATACGAATGGCTTCCTGCGTCGACGAGGTGTTCCAGAAACCCTGGATGACCTTGTCGGCGCGGGACCGCACCATGCTGTTACGGATGAAGTTGGCGACGATGAAGTACCACGAGAGTACGGACATCGCGACCAGCACCACGAACACGATCCAACCGAGGAAGTCGAAATTGTGAATGAGGTGGTCGAAGCCCATCTGCTTGAGGGCATCGGCGTTGGAGTTTTGACCTGGCTGAGCAGGCTGAGCGGAGGTGTCTTGCAACATAACGCTACCCTTGGGAAGTCAAGCGTGAACTTAAAAGATGTAAGTGTGGGGGCTTACAGCTGGTTTAGGTTGAACGTAACGGGGACACGTGCATAGCCTTCGACGGCAGCACCGCCTCGCTTGCCCGGGTTGAATCGCCAGTTCCTTGCGGCATCCTCCGCGGCTTTGTCCAATTCGCGGAAACCGCTCGACTGGTCAACCTTGATGTCTTTCGGCGCACCGTCGACACCCACGAGGACCAGAAGAACCACCGTACCTTCATGCCGCTGACGGACCGCCTGCGGCGGATACTTTGGCGGGTTACGCTGACGGTACGACAGATTTTCGCTCGGCGCGATATCCGCCGGCGGAGCAGGCGGCGCGGGAGGCGCCGGCGGCGGAGCCGGAACAGGATTCGAGCTCGCTTCCTCGACAGCCGGCGGCGGTGGAGCCGGCGGCGGCGGAGTCGGCGGCGGCTTCACCTGCTGGATGATCTTCGGCGGCGGCTGCTTAGGGGGTTCGGGCGGCGGCGGCGGCGGAGGGGGCGGGGGCGGCGGCGGTTCGATAAAATCGACCTGCACGACTTTCTCTTTCTGCTTTTCCTGCGACTTCGGCGGCGCCATGGGCGCGACCAGCAGCAGGAAGGCGAACGAGTGCAACGCAATGGCGACTGCCAATGCGCTGGTGCGCCCCCAACTGAACGGCGCTTGGCCGGTTGATTCGTTACTTGAGGCCATCAGTCACTATCAAGAGCTAATCAAGCGGAAGTGAGCCCGCACTGCTCTTCCGGCGTTTGGCAATTGACATTGCCGAAAACGCAGGTTTCTGCAAGCGGAAAGATATGCAAGTTACACCAGCATATGGCGTTTGTATAGCGCCTGAAGGGAGGATTCGTGACGATATTGAATCCTCCACTTTTCAGCACCTTACAAGCGCTTACTTGGTGTTCTCTGCATTTTTCAACCAGGCGTTGGCCTTGGCAGACGTTTCAGGGTCCTGCGCCGCGAGCTTCATGTCCGCAATAGCACCCTGCTTGTTCTTCTGACCACGCTTGGCTTCCGCGCGCACCATATAGGCCTGGCCTTTATGCTGAACGCCCTTGCTGATGGCATCGGTCACCGATTTCTCGGCAGCCGGGTATTGATTCTTCTGCAGCTGGAGGCGGGCGACGCTGAGCGACACCTCGCCGTCCTTCGCCAGCGGAGCAGCCTTCTGGTACGCGGCCAGCGCGGCGCTCTCGTTGCCTGCCGTAATGGCGGCGTCGCCCTGCAGCTTGTAGACCTCGGCGGAGGGCTTCACCACGCCCTTCGACAGACCGTCTTCCAGCACGGCCTGCGCCTTGCCGGCGTTGGCTTCCTGGCGCTCGCTGTGGTCCTGGCCATCGATCAGGTAGACCTTGGCGAGGTTGATGTACAGCTTCTCGTCCTTGAAGGCGCCCGCGGCACGGCCCTTTTCGAGCAGCGCGATCGCTTCGGGATACTTCTGCGCCTGGATCAGCGACGACGCCGCATTCTGCATCGCGGTCGGGTCGTTCGGATTCTTGGCCAGCTCGGCCGAAGCCAGGTCGGCGGCCTTGTCGCCCTGGCCGGTTTCCGCATAGCTGGCGGCGAGGATCTGGTCCCACGAACCCTGCGGCTTCGCGTCCGGCATCGACTTCGCCTTGGTGATGGCGGCGATGGCTTCCGGGTACTTCTCGAGGCGGTAATCGATATTGCCTTCGAGACCGTAGGAGTCGGAAGTTTCCTTCTTGCCTTCCGAGCGCCATTCCTGCAGCGACTGCAACGCCGGGGCGTACTGCTCGTCAGCCACCAGGAACTGCGTGTACATGTACTTCAGCTGGAAGTAGGTGTCGTTCGGCATGACGCCGATATCCAGCGCCTTCTTCAGTTCGACGATGGCGCCTTTCACGTCGCCGTCGTTGTACTTCATGTTGGCCAGGCCCTGCAGGGCCAGTGCCTGGGCGTACTTGCTGCTGGTACCCGAGCCATCGGCGAGCGGCTGCAGAATCTGCATCGCCTTGTCCTTGTCGCCATTGTTGGCGGCGTCCAGGCCCTCGTTGATGGCCTTCTGGTCCTTCTCGGTCTTGAGGTCGAGCTTGGGCTCCGTACGCGTGGCGTTCGGGTACAGCGCTTCTTTCTTGTCCTTGGGAGCCGAGTCACGCGCGCTGACCGCACCGCTGGCAAGGGAAAGAGCGACCGCCGTGGCGAGCGCGAGCTTTGCGAAGGAACCCTGTTTCATCGAATGACCTCAGGCTGTAGGACTCGGCGCTCAAAGAACAGTGCCGGGGGACTACAGAGGTTAACCTGATTCTATTCCTAAGAACAAGTCGCAGTGCGATAAAAAACAATAGTCAAAACAATGACTTGTTATATGTTTGTTGGCGCGATGCAAATTTGTGGCCCTTATGGCCCTTGAAAACGGCGTTTTCATCCTTCCCTGCGAGTTGTGACGCAGGTCAAAAAAAGAGCCCGATGCGTAACCGCCATCGGGCTCCGTGATGTAAACGCTTACGCCAGATCGTCAGACGTCGAGGTTGGCTACCTTCAGCGCGTTCGATTCGATGAAGTCGCGACGCGGTTCCACGGCCTCGCCCATCAGCATCGAGAACATCTGGTCGGCGGCCACGGCGTCCTCGATGCCCACCTGCAGCATGCGACGGGTTTCCGGATTGACCGTGGTTTCCCACAGCTGCTCCGGATTCATTTCACCCAGGCCCTTGAAGCGCTGGATGGAGCGGCCCTTCTTGGCTTCGTCCAGGAGCCAGTTGCGCACGTCCGCGAAGCTGAGCACGCCGCGCGAGGCATTGCCGCGGCGAACCACGGCGCCGGGCTGCAGGTGCAGGTCGGCGAGCTGACGTGAAATGCCCAGGATGGCGCGGAATTCGATACCGCCGAAGAACGCCTGCGGCATGATCCACGTGTGGCTGAGGCCATGCTGCATCCGTTCCACTTCGACGGCGGCGCCCTGCTCGTTCAGCGCCGGACGGAAGCGCAGCTTGTAGGTAGGCTTGCCCAGGCCGCTGGCACTGAGGCGCGTGGCAATGCCATCGAGCCAGGCCTGCATGGCGACAGGGTCGGCCCACAGGCCTTCTTCCATCGGCACGTGCTCGATCATCGCGGTGAGCGAGGTGGTGTCGAAGCGATGGCTGAGGCGAGCGATCTGGTCCAGGGCGGACTGGTAATCGTGCAGCAGCTTCTCCAGGACTTCGCCGCTCACGGGTGGCGCGCCCTCTTCCGGCATCAACGACGCGTTATCCACCGCACCCGAGATCAGGTACTGGTTCAGGACCACATCGTCCTTGATGTACATCTCCTGCTTGCCCTGCTTCACCTTGTACAGCGGCGGCAGGCCGATGTAGACGTGCCCGCGTTCGATCAGTTCGGGCATCTGGCGGTAGAAGAAAGTCAGCAGCAGCGTGCGGATGTGCGAACCGTCCACGTCCGCATCGGTCATGATGATGATGCGGTGGTAGCGCAGCTTGTCCGGGTTGTATTCGTCCTTGCCGATGCCCGTGCCCAGCGCGGTGATCAGCGTACCGACTTCGGCGGAGGCGATCATCTTGTCGAAGCGTGCCTTCTCCACGTTGAGGATCTTGCCCTTCAACGGCAGCACGGCCTGCGTGCGCCGGTTGCGGCCCTGCTTGGCCGAGCCACCTGCGGAGTCACCCTCGACCAGGAACAGTTCGGACAACGCCGGATCCTTTTCCTGGCAGTCCGCCAGCTTGCCCGGCAGGCCGGCGATGTCGAGCGCGCCCTTGCGGCGGGTCATCTCGCGAGCCTTGCGGGCCGCTTCGCGGGCACGTGCCGCATCCACCGCCTTGGAAGCGATGGCCTTGGCCTCGGCCGGATGCTCCAGCAGGAACTCGGACAGGCGGTCGTTGACCACCTGTTCCACCGCGGTCTTCACCTCGCTGGAAACCAGTTTGTCCTTGGTCTGCGAGGAGAACTTCGGGTCGGGCACCTTGACCGACAGCACGGCGATCATGCCTTCGCGCATGTCGTCGCCGGACAGGCCGACCTTGGCGTTCTTGGCCAGGCCTTCCTTCTCGATATAGCTCTGCAGCGTACGCGTCAGCGCGGCGCGGAAGCCCGTGAGATGGGTACCACCATCACGCTGGGGAATGTTGTTGGTGAAGCAGAACATCGTTTCCTGGTACGCGTCCGTCCACTGCATGGCCACTTCGACGGTAATGCCGTCGGCGGTTTCCGTGCTGAAGCTGACGACCGTCGGGTGTAGCGCGGTTTTCAGCTGTGACAGATGCTGGACGAAGGAGCGGATGCCACCCTCGTAGGCGAAGATGTCCTTGCGGTCGTTGCGCTCGTCCACCAGCTCGATGGTGACGCCCGAGTTGAGGAAGGCCAACTCACGCAGACGCTTCGCCAGGATGTCGTAGTGGAACTCGATGTTGTTGGTGAACGTGGCCGGGCTGGGCAGGAACCGCACCATGGTGCCGCGCCGCGTGGTGTCGCCCACGGGGCCGATGGGGGCCTGGGCCACGCCGTGTGCGTATTCCTGACGATATTCCTTGCCGTCGCGCCAGATGGTCAGCCACAGCCGCTCGCTCAGCGCGTTGACGACGGAAACACCCACGCCATGCAGGCCGCCGGAGACCTTGTATGAGTTGGCGTCGAACTTGCCGCCGGCATGCAGCACGGTCATGACCACTTCGGCCGTGGAAATGCCTTCTTCCGGGTGGATTTCCACCGGAATGCCGCGTCCGTTGTCCGAAACGCCGACGGACCCGTCCTGCCCGATCACCACCGTGACGTAGTCGCAGTAGCCAGCCAGGGCTTCGTCGATCGCGTTATCGACGACCTCGAAGACCATGTGGTGGAGACCGGTGCCGTCGTCGGTGTCACCGATGTACATACCGGGGCGCTTGCGCACCGCGTCCAGGCCCTTGAGGACCTTGATGCTGCCGGAATCGTAGGCGTTGGACTGGTTCGGATCGAGAGGTTCGTTCATGCGATGCCTGGTGATGGCGCGAGGTGCGGCCCGATGCGGCGCAGGTGCGCCGGCATAGTCGGTCGATTATAGCAAAGCCACGACGGCACCCTGTTCCACGTGGAACACAGTGACCGGCTGGCTGGAAAGTGCGTCGGGAATGTCTGTCCCCGTGACCAGAACCTGCGCATCGCGGCCGAGAAGCTGCGTTACCACCCACTCTTGATGGGTCTGATCCAGCTCGGACGCAAGATCGTCGAGGCATATCACCGGCCACTCGCCCTTGATGTCTGCGTGGAGCGCCGCCTGACCGAGCAGGCAAGCCAGCGCGGTCAGTTTCTCCTGGCCGCGCGAAAGGTGCTCCCTCAGGGGAGCCTGTTCGAAGTTGATGGTGAAATCAGCACGATGTGGGCCGACGGTGGTGTGTCCACGTGCGAGATCACGAAGGCGTCGTGAGGCCAGGATATCCAGCAAGGGCTCACCCTCCTCCCAGCCCGGGCGATAACGCAGGTCGAAGGGACCTAGTTCGGGAAGGACGTTAGCGGTGAATTCCTGGATGTGGGGCAACAGTCGGACCAGATAAGCCTTGCGATGCGCGGTCATCGCTTCCCCGGTGGAAGCCAGTTCGGCCTCCCAGGGTTCGATCCATGATGGTTCGATGGGGCCACCGCCTCGCAGAAGCGCGTTTCGCTGCTTGAGGGCACGCTGGTATCGACGCCATTGCCCGACGAAGTCATGTTCCACGTGGAACAAACCCCAGTCGATGAAGCGCCGGCGTTCATCGGAAGCCCCGGCGATGAGGTCATGGGAACCCGGCTCAAAGCAGACCACCGCGCATTCCTGCACCAGTGCGCCCAACGATGCCGCCGTATCGCCATCCACCCTCGCCTGCCACCGGCTTCCCTCGCGCCCCAGACCCAATCGTCGTACGCGATCGTCTTTACCGCGCACTTCCGCGAAAACGGACAGGGCGGCGGCGCCCCGTTGCAACAAGACATCACGCGATCCCGCACGGAACGATCGCCCATGGGACAGCAGGTAGGCGGCTTCGAGGATGCTGGTCTTCCCGGCACCGTTGGGGCCTACGAATACATTGATCCCCGCGGCCGGCGTCAGCGAAACGCTGTCGAGATTGCGCAACCCGGCGATCCTGAGTGATTCGAACTTCATGACGCCCTGTGGTGGCCGGTACGACGAAACGAAAAACGCCGGGGTGTCGAAGACAGCCCCGGCGTCATCAGCCGAACTTTAACGTGGAAGTAGATCAGAGGCGAAGCGGCATCACGACATGGCGCGCTTCTTCGTTGCCCTCCTCCTGGAGCAGGCAGCTCGACTGCGCATCACGCAGGTTGATGCGCACCTTCTCGCCACGCAACGCACCGAGCGCATCCAACAGGTAGCCGACGTTGAAGCCCACGGCGAGGTCGTCGACGACGGTCTCCGCTTCGACTTCTTCCTGGGCTTCTTCCTGCTCCGGGTTGTGCGCAACGATCTTGATCCGGCCTGGCGTCAGTTCCAGTTTGACGCCACGGTACTTCTCGTTCGAGAGGATCGCTGCGCGCTGCAAGGCGCTGCGCAGCACATCGCGCTCGATCGTCGCGGATTTGTCGGCACCGAGCGGGATGACCGCCTCGTAGTCGGGAAAGCGTCCGTCGATGAGCTTCGAGGTGAACATGACGCCACCACGCCGCACGCGCAGATGATTACGCCCGAACTCCAGCTCTACCGAGCCCTCGCCCGCTTCCAGCAAACCGATCAGTTCGTTGACGCCCTTGCGCGGAATGATGATCTGGCGACGTGCCGACACCGAACTCTGCAGCTTGGTTTCTTTCAATGCCAGGCGATGGCCGTCGGTGGCCACACAACGCAGCGTGTGCTCCTGCAGATCCAGCAGCATGCCGTTGAGGTAATAACGGACATCCTGGTTGGCCATGGCGAAGGCCGTGCGGTCCATCAGGTCGCGCAGCACTTCTTCCGGCAGCGTGACCCGCTCGACCAGTTCGATTTCATCGACGGTCGGAAACTCGCTGGAAGGCAGGGTGGCCAGGGTGAACCGGCTGCGGCCCGCATTCAGGGCTATCCGTTCGCCGTTGAGCTTGATGTCGATCTTTGCGCCATCGGGCAGTGCGCGAACGATGTCGAACAGCTTGCGCGCAGGAATCGTGATCTCACCTTCCTGGACAGCGTCGGCGGCGGTCGTGGCGACCATCTCGACTTCGAGGTCAGTACCGGTGAACGAAACCTCTTGTCCGGAAGCGCGAACCAGGAGGTTGGCGAGCACGGGCAGCGTCTGCCGGCGTTCGACGACGCCCACGACTTGCTGCAGGGGTTTGAGCAGAACTTCCCTCTGGATGCTGAATTGCATGCGACCCCTACTCCTGCTTTTAATGTTTTTAAGATTTATATAGTGGTTGTTGTTAGGGCGGTGGATAACTTGACAAGTCAAAAAACTTAATACATTTCATGAGCTTGTCATTTCATATCTATCGCGTCTAACCGGTGAAGCTATGTGGGTGTCTTGTGGATAACTTCGAGGCCCAAATCCATCCTCCGTCCATCCACCTATTATCCACAGGTTCTCAGCCCGTCAATATACGAATGAGTTGCTCCCAGTCCTGGCGCATGCGCACGTCCTTCTCGCAGAAACCGCGGATGGTCCGGCAGGCATGCAGCACCGTGGTGTGGTCACGGCCGCCGAACGCCTCACCGATCTCGGGAAGGCTGTGCTCGGTCAGCTCCTTGGACAGGGCCATGGCGACCTGCCGGGGGCGCGCCAGGGAGCGCACGCGGCGCTTGGAGAGCAGATCGGAAAGGCGGACCTGGTAATAATCAGCCACCGTCTTCTGGATGTTGGGCACGGTCACGGCCTGCGCATGGGTGTTCAGCAGGTCGCGCAGGGTTTCTTCCGCGAAATCCGTGGTGATCGGCTTGCGGTAGAAATTGGCCCGGGCCGCCAGCGTATTCAGGGCACCCTCGAGATCGCGCACGTTCGAGCGGATGCGCTTGGCGAGCAGCATGGCCACGTCCTCGGACACTTCCATGTGCTTCTCTGCCGCCTTGGCCAGCAAGATGGCCGCTCGCGTCTCGAAGTCGGGCGGCTCGATCGCCACCGACAGGCCCCAGCCCAGCCTCGACTTCAGCCGCGGCTCCAGCTTGTCCAGTTCCTTGGGATAGCGGTCGCAGGTGAGGATGATCTGCTGCTTGGCTTCGAACAACGCGTTGAACGTATGGAAGAATTCTTCCTGCGTGGTGTCCTTGCCGGCGAAGAACTGGATATCGTCGATCAGCAGGGCGTCCACCGTGCGGAAGCGGCGCTTGAACTCGTCCATGTTCTTCTGTTGCAGCGCCTTGACCATGCCGCTGACGAACTGCTCCGAGCGCAGGTACAACACCTTCGCGCCGGGATTGTTCTGCAGCAGCATGTTGCCCGCGGCGTGCATCAGGTGCGTCTTGCCCAGGCCCGTGCCGCCGTAAAGGAGAAGCGGGTTGTAGGCCCTGCCCGGATTCATCGCGACCTGCATCGCCGCCGCCTTGCCCAGCTGGTTCGACTTGCCCTCGACGAAGGTCTCGAAGGTGTAGTGCATGTCCAGGTTGTGGACATGGGGCGGTTCCGGCGGCGCCTCCGGCGCCCGAGGCGCCTGCTGCGAAGGCGACGGGGACGGCGTGGCACTGCTCACGCGCACCGGCACGGCCCTGCCGCCGGACGAGCCGACTTCCAGGCGTACCGTAACGGGATGGCCGATCAGGTGTCCCGAGATACTCTGGATCTTTTCCAGGTACTGCTCGCGAATCGTGTCCAGCGAATACGGGTTCGGGGCGTACAGATGCAGGCCGGAGGCGTCTTCCCGGGCCTGCAGCGGCATGAGCCAGGTATGGACTTCCTCGGCGGTCAATTCGCCTTCAAGACGCTCGAGACAGCGCCTCCAAAGATCACTCAT